>CAWFRS010000005.1:0-2511038 GCA_963818265.1 uncultured Planctomycetota bacterium
CGAGCGTCCCGCGAGCCGAGGGCCTCCGCAGCTCGACAGAGTCTCGCCTTACCCAAGTTTCGGGATGAACTCTGCTGGCCAACTCGTGAATGGAGAGTTCACGATCGATCCGGTACCATGCTTTGCGACAACGCCGTAATCGCTTCGCCGCGGCGTCTATTCTTGGTCCCGTCGATCACGAAAGCTTGTCGTAATGGTTTACCGAAAAAAGCCCGTTCATGGTGTCGAAATCCTGCCGAACGCGCCGACGATCGTGTTTGTGACCGTCTGCACAAGGGATCGCAAGCCTTGGCTGGCTACGCCCGAAAATCACACTGGCCTTCGCACGGCATGGTCCGGCGCCGAAGCGTGGCTGGTAGGACGATATGTTCTCATGCCCGACCACTTGCATCTCTTCGCAGCGCCTGGGCGCTTGGAAATCTCATTGGAGAACTGGATCACCTATTGGAAGAGACAGTTCACAAAGGTACGGGGAGTCGTGGGTCAGCAGTGGCAAACGAACCACTGGGACACCCGGCTGCGGTTGGGTGAGAGCTATGATGAAAAGTGGTCCTACGTGCGAGAGAATCCGGTGCGTGCCGGCCTTGTGGCCAGCGCCGACGACTGGCTTTGTCAAGGCGAAATGAATGTTCTTCTTTGGTCGTGAAATGGCGGAGATGAAATTGCCGGGGCATAGCCGCCATGGTCATACAAGTAGAGATCCGCGATGGTGCCGACTTATAGAGTAGGCCCATCGTCCTCACAAAGCGGCGGCTGTTTGCATGAAATGCAAGACTTGACCTGGTGCACGCCTTGGTAGAGTAACTGGGAGGGCGAGCGTCCCGCGAGCCGAGGGCCTCGGCAGCTCGACCGAGTCTCGCTCTCCCAGAAGCGGCGGGAGGGCGAGCGTCCCGCGAGCCGAGGGCCTCCGCAGCTCGACAGAGTCTCGCTCTCCCAAAAGCCCCGGGGGGCGAGCGTCCCGCGAGCCAAAGGCCCCGGCAGCTCGACAGAGTCTCGCTCTCCCAAAAGCCCCGGGGAGGGCGAGCGTCCCGCGAGCCAAAGGCCCCGGCAGCTCGACAGAGTCTCGCTCTCCCAAAAGCCCCGGGGAGGGCGAGCGTCCCGCGAGCCAAAGGCCCCGGCAGCTCGACAGAGTCTCGCTCTCCCAAAAGCCCCGGGGGGCGAGCGTCCCGCGAGCCAAGGGCCCCGGCAGCTCGACTGAGTCTCGCTCTCCCAAAAGCCCCGGGGGGCGAGCGTCCCGCGAGCCAAGGGCCCCGGCAGCTCGACACAGTCTCGCCCCGCCCAAAAGCCCCGGGAGGGCGAGCGTCCCTGCGAGCCGAGTGCCTCGGCAGCTCGACTGAGTTTCGCCCGCCCCAATGACTTCGAGAATGAAACAGCGTAGGCTCATGTCAATGACGGTCAATACATGAAGGCCGCGCCGTCTACCGCTGCTGTCATGTCAAAAACCCGGCTTTCTCCAGACTCCCAGAACCGATTTGCCAACAGCGTGGCCAACGACGGGATCAATCCATGTCGAGAACGGGACCATCAGGCGGTCCCACACGGCGATCTGGCCAGCCGTGGGCATGGCGCTTTTGAGAAAAAGCCGATTCGCGAGTGAGGCGAATAACCCCACGGAATCCAGATAGGCTAAACGGACAAGCTCGATCTCGCCGGGTGCCGCCTCCTTCAACCGCGATTTGTTATAACGCCGGTAATGGCCGATGGACGCATCAAACGGCGTGAAGAGCCATTGATGCGCGGGGACCAGCACGACCAGATGGCCGCCGGGTTTCAAGTAGCGCGCGGCGCGGGCCAGCTCGTCGTGGTCGTCGGCGATATGCTCGATCACGTCCATATAAAGAATCGTGTCGAACTGTTCGCTCTCATCGACATCGGCCAACGTGCCAATGCGCGGCGCGCAGCAATCCGGCAGCTCGCCCTCCGAGATCGACGCGATCAACCGGTCGGCAAGCGTTGAGTCGGGCTCGAGACAGATCCACCGGCGCGATCGCCCGTCACAAAGAACACGCGTCGTGGCGCCCTGGCCGGCTCCCACTTCCAGTACGTCACGACCCAGATAGGGCTCGACCTGGCTCCGGACATAGGCCTTCCAGTGGGTGGCGGTCGCAAACAACTCGAGTTCGGTACCCACGTAGACAAACGACATGGCATCATCTCCTTGACAGTGTCGCGACACCCTCGGCCTTGATACCCGGCGAACGGGCGGCGGCCGGTGCCGACCTCGATATCGGATCAACCGAGTCGATGAAAAACGCATAATCACGACGCGGCAAAAAGGTCATGCCATGTCGCGAGCCGAGGACAACGAAACTGAGCATGAACGCCGCCATCACCGCCTGTATGAACAGGATGAGGAGCAGGCCCACCGTGGTACTCGCCCAGCCGGGGATCGCCCACGACGTCGCCAGGCGCACGATCACCGCGCCCGCGATGCCACCCAGCATCAAGCCCGCCAGCATGAGCGACACCACGAGCAGCCTGACCCCGACAACGTCGCTGTAAACCGAGATCGCGCTCAACCCGTGCGTGACGAGCGAAACGAAATTCATGCTCGAGCGTCCGCGGAGCCGCCGCGCACGGTGTGTCGGAACCAGGCAATGAGGCTGGCGCGATCGAAAAACCGCGGCCGCGTAATGGTTCCACACCTCGGCCACGACGACCAGGCTGGCGAGACGCTTCCGCGGTATGGCACTGAAATTGCCGACCCTGACGCCCCTGCCCGTGAGCAGCACGTGGACCAGCTTGAAAAGTGCATAGAAGAAGCGGAACCCCAGCGACTCCGAACGCCGGGCGCGTTCAGCGAACACGATCATCCCGCCTCCCGTGTCGTCGAGCCGCTCGAGCAGCCGCGGGACGTCGGCCGGATCGTCCTCGCCGTCACCGTCCATGACCACGACGGCCGTCGCCGACGATCGTTCCTCGACGTAGGCAAGCCCGATCGCGATCGCCCGCTGGTGCCCAAGGTTGCGTCTCAGGCGCAAGACGTCGATCCGCCCCAGCGCGGTGAACGGCTGCTGTTCCGGCTCAACATCCGGCTCGGGCGTGATCGAGCCATCGTCGACAATGAGCACGTCGGCCGTCCGAAAATGAGCGCCAAGCGCCGAATCAAGCGCCGGGAGTAATAGCTGCAGCGAGGCCCAATCGTTGTAGACCGGAATGAGAACCACGACCTCGCCGCCGTTTTCTCGCGGTGCGCCGTCATTCCGCGTGCGCCGTCGTCGTCCCCTGCGCCGATCGATGGCTGACGGCGGCGGTACCGGCCGCGTCCTGTCCTCGAAATCGTGAGGAGAATCGACGAAGTAACGGCCGGGTTGACGATCCATGTCGCATTCTCCTCATTGTTCCACTCGGACGGGCCACGACCGCACGCGATGACATTAATCGACACGCTTATCGAGCCGCGGAAGAGTCGCGTCGCTCCAGTGCGGCCGTTCGATCGCTGACAACCGAATGATGCACGCCGCGGCGCCGCCAGATCTGGTAACACTGGGCGTCGAGCGCGACGCCGTGCACCTGCTCGAACCCCAGTTCTTGAAGGAGGCCGCCGTCGACGTTCTCGCCCCAGTAGTTTGCGACGTCGACGACGAATTCGGCCGAACCGAGCTCGGCCAGTACCGGCCGCGGAGTCGCCTTCGGCCAGGCTCCGCGCGACGGCCGCGCATCTTTTTCAGAAAAGACGTTCATGCCGGCATATTTCTTCGCGTAAAGCGGTATCGATGGGTCTTCCGGACAGACGACCTTTCCCGGCAGGGCACGCGCGATTGCCACGGCTTTCCAGTACTCCTGATTCCAGGCCGACTCGGCCACGAGCGGGCCATTGGCGACAGTCAGGTGAGGAAAGGTTGTCATGAGCATGAGTAATGCGATAAAAGTGGCGTAAGCCAGCCGCGAGCGAACCGGCGTCCGGAGCCCCTCCAGCCGAACGAGCAGCCTGGGAATTCTCAATGCGCAAAACGCGGTCATGGCCAGGAGTGCCGGCAGCATGCTATTGGGCCAGCCCCCCACCTTGGCATGCGAGACCGCGCAGAACGGGACGGTCACAGCCAGAACCGCGAGGAGCCATTCCATGCGTGTGTCGCCACGCAGCCGCGGATTGTCAAAAACGATCCATTCGCCAAACAGGAAAAGGAATAATGGCGTGTCGAGCAAGACCTCCCAGAAATACTTGACCGCGCGCGGCCAGTTGATCGAATACCCCCCGGGTACTTCGACCATGTAATGGTAGACGACCGGGCTGAGCAAGCGCAACAGGACGATCGCGACCGCCATGCTCGCGAGCGGCAGCGCGGCGGTCAGCACCTCCGACCAGCGCGGCTTTCGCCAGTTCAAGACGAGCACCAGGAGCGGAACGGACGAGAAGACGGAAACGGGCTGCTTGATAAAAAAGCCGATGACAACGCAAGCGGATCCCAGCGTGAAAAAGATCCAGCGCCGGCGTTCTCTTCCCTGGTAGAAGAAAACCAGCGCGAGAGTCGCCATCAAGAGAGCCGGCATGTCGGGGCGGTTTTCGGCGAAGTAATGTCCCGATCGATGATTGACGCCCAGGAGCGCCGCCCAACCGATCAAGAAATGCCATGCTGATGGCTTGCTTCTCATGCACAATGCGATGATCGTCACGACCGCGATGGCCGCCGCGAGAGACAGGACGCGCCCCGAAATGTTGTTTGGCCCCGACCAGCGAAATAGCTCTCCCTGGAGCCACGGAACCAGGGCCCCGTACATGTGCGTGGCGTGCCCCTGGGGGCTCAATTCGTAAACGGGCATTCCCTGGAGGCTGCGCCATGCTTCAACGATCTCGGTCGTTTCCCAGGGATTTCGGGGCGCGGGGGCGACGAGCAACCGGTACAGGTTGAAGCCATTGAGCAAGCAAATGATCGCAGCGGCGCCCAAAAGTGGCGCACGATACAAGAGGATTCCGCGTTCGAGCTTCGATTCGTCGTACTTCGTCGACATGACATCCTCATCCATCAAGGTGTCTTGACCACGGCGGAAAGTCGCCAACGGACGGTCGAGAGGGGCCTTCGGCCGCCTACCCGGGCAACGCACGCCCGGCCGTCGTCCAAAGCGATACGCCCGCTACCTTGCGAGCACGGGTTGATCGGAACGCCGTCAAACTCGCCACGGGTGCGGAAGCAACGGTATGAAACGGCGACGCCGTGGACGCAAGGTGCTGATGCGATGGGACCACTGAGAATCGCACGTCGCCACGGCAACGAAAGGGTGCAAGGTAATCAAGTTGGAATCTCGTCCTTGAGAGTCAACAGACGGCGGTCTCGATTGATGGCGAGACTTTATCGAACCAAACCAAAACGGACAAGACGAAATTCATTCCAAAAGACGACAATCATGACAAAATTATTGAGCCGGCGAGCCGGCCGATATTTCGCCATGGGTACCGACTTTTGAAATGAGCCCGCAGGGCTAGCCTGGTGAAAAGTTGGTCATGAATCGACTTCCGAACGCTTTGAGCACAGGCCTCAGCAGGTCTCTTCTGGCTGATATCGTAAAAAGCCGCCAGAAGGCGGACTTCCAGCAGGCCACCGTTGGATGTCGGGCTTTAGCCGGTCTGCTTTGGCTGATATCGTAAAAAGCCGGCTAAAGCCGGAACTCCAGCAGGCCACCGTTGGATGTCGGGCTTTAGCCAGTCTGCTCTGGCTGATATCGTAAGCAGCCGCCAGAAGGCGGACTTCCAGCAGGCCACCGTTGGATGTCGGGCTTTAGCCGGTCCGCTCTGGCTGATATCGAAAAGAGCCGCCTGAAGAGATCGTCCAGCTTTTACGCCGTGATGGCCGCGGGGCTTCCGTTTCAGTCGCGTTGCGACCGACGATCAAACCCAGCCATGCCGTTTTCGAAGCCACCATTCCATGGTGATCAAGGCCGTGAAGATCAGGAGAAAGGGCCAGTTATCCCAGACCTTGTATTCCGACAGGCTCAGGGACTCGGTGTAGACCGAGCGGTCGATCCCCTTGAGGTAGCTGGCGAGCCGCTCGGGCGTGACGGTTTCGCCGCTTGTGATCTCGGCGATCTCCCGCGCCAGCTTGAGGTCGGCCGAGGGGTTCTCGAGCTCGCGGTCGTCTTGATAGACGAGGAACCGGGTCTTGTCGCGGCCGATTTCCTTACCGTCGCGGCGGGCGACCGTGGTGACCGTGTAATTGCCGGGTTGGCCGAGTTTCTCGACGGCATACGCCGTGCCGCGTGCCTCGTCAACCTGGTCGTATAGCTCGACGGGCTCGGAAACCTTGTCGGGGCCGTCGCGCTCGATTCGCGTGTCGAACCGGACGTTGGGAATCGACGCCCCCTTGGAGTCGCGTGCCGTGGCGGCGATCTCGAGCTTCTCGCCGGCCGCCACGCGGCGGCGGTCGAGCCGGAGCTTCACCTGGTTCTCGCTGTCATTTTCCTTGTGCGAGAGCCAGAAAATAATCTGACGCCATAGCTTGCGATGCGCCAGCCGGCCCTCTTCGGAAGAGCGTGCCCAGACCCAGGTGTCGCCGCCATAGGCGATCGTGCGGCTGTTGCCCACATCCATGCTAAGCATCAAAGGCTCGGCCCCGGGCTCCGGGGTCGTCGCCAGGACATTAGCCGTTGCCTTGCGTTCGCCGAAGCGGTTGGCCCCCTGAATGGGCGGCAATGATTCCCAGATCTTCGCCGTCTCGGCGCGGGTGGATCCGACCTGCAGCACGAAGCTATCAAGACCGGTTGTGCTCGGCATGAACTTGATTCCGCCGGGCGGCTCCATTTCACCATCGCCGAGATGGATGGCCGCCGGCAGGATGTCTTCGACGGGCGTTCCCGCCCAGCCGCCGGCGCCAAAGCTCGAGCGACCGCCCAGCATCATGAAACCGGCCCCTTTTTTTACCGCGTCGACCAGGAGCTTTTGCTGGTTGGCCGTCAAGAAGTCGGCCGGCAGGTCGGAGAGCACGTAAACGTTATAGCGCCCGGGTGTGAATTCGGCGTCGGGAATCTGCCCCGTGTTCCCCTCGGCCGCGCGGCGGATGACCAGGCCTTCGACTTGAATGTCGGGCGACCGCATGATCGAACGCATCAGGAAACGATAGTCCCACGTGAAGTTCGAGCCCTGCAGGAAGAGCACGTTGAGGCCGCCGCTCAACACCGTGACAAACGTGCTGATCTCATTATTCGTCAGCAGGAGCTCGCCGTCTTGCTTGGCCACCTTCAAGGTGAGCTGCACGTCGCCAGGCACTTGCGGCGTGTACGAAAGCCCTGTGATCGGGATGACGTCACTGCCTTCGGGCACGGTCACGGTGGTCTTGGCCACCGGCGTCGCCTGGCCCTCGACATAAAGCTCGACGTTCAGCTTTTGGTTCGCGAACCCCTTGGCGACGATGTTACCCCGTACCGGCAGATGATTCTTCACGAAGACCGTCGGACCGGCAATGATGTCGCGGAGCTTGATGTCGCGATGAACGGCTCCCGCGTTCTCCGTTCCGACACCGATTGTGATGATCGGAATTTCCTGCCCCTTGTAGCTGCGTGCCGCATCAAGCGGGTCGGACCCGTTATTCATCGCAAAGTCGGAAATCATCACGAGCCGGGCCATTCGCCGCGACGTCGATTCGGTCCGTTTCCGCACGTCGAGCATCGCCGAGCCCTGCGCCGACTCGCGGCCGCTCGGTTTCTCGGCCTCGATCGGCTCGTTCGGCTTCGACTCACTGACCTTCGAGTTGAAGCTGTAGAACCGCACGTCGAGCTCGTTGCCCAGACCCTTGGCGAACTCGCGTGCCTGTTTCACGGCCTGGCCAGCCACGTCCCAGCGCGTCTGGCTACGCACTTCGTCGTTGATCAGCATGCTCGTGCTGGTATCGACCAGAACGACGATCGACGCATCTTGCTTCTTCTTCTCATTCAAGAAAACCGACGGCCGCAGCGCGGCTAGCAGGCACAGGAGCAAGGCCAGGAGCCGCAAGCCGACCGCGAAATACCGCCAGCGGCCGTCGGTCCCCTTCAAGCGCCGCGAGTAGGCCCAGAGCGTCAGCGCCATGACCGCGATCGATGCGCCGAGAAGAAGGGGCCACGGACCGATCGGATCGAACGCGATGCTCAGGCCGCTTAACATGATGGGAGCGCCAGGAACGTTAATGGAAAGGGTCGACCAGGGCACAAGGAGCCGCGGTCACCGGAGTCAGTCCATCGTAACGCGCGCCGCGGTTTGACACCAAGCATTACGACCGGCCGGCCGCGGTCTTTGCCTCGGGAGCCTGCTTGTAGAACGTGTTCGCCAGGAAGTTTTCGAGTGTCACCACAATCAGGATCAAGAACATGAGCCACGGAAAAATCTCGTGGCCGAAACGCCCGACTGTTTCAATGCCCCTCAAAGTCGTGATGTCTTCGGCCAGTTTGTAGTTGTCCTTGCCGAAGATGCGGTCGAGATCCTGTGGTTCAAGAGGCGTGAATTTGCTCTCGGTGCGCGGCGGATTGACGCTGAAGCCCATCTTCGTCTCGGATTTGTCGGCCGCCGTCGCCTTGACCGACCAGATGCCCAGATCGGGAGGCTCGATCACCTCGAGAAATGCATTGGTCGGTGATGGCACGAGGCGGGGCTTCGTCTTCGGATCGGGGCCCGTCACCAGGAACTGGGTAAAACGAACCGAAGGCGGCAGTTTCAGCAGGACGTTTTCACCCGCCTCGAAGTTCAGCTCTTCGTTCGATGCGCCGGCCAGATAAGGGACCGTTTGAAACATGAGCGCCAGGAACGACCAGCCATACTGCGGCGACGGGAGCTCGTTCCAGGCGTTGGGATCGGCCTTGAGGTCGGGCCGGCGCGAAAGGGGCGTCGTCCACATCAACACGCGGCCGGTCCGCGGACCTTTGAACGTGCGTTCCAGCAAGGCCGGCGCGCCGTTGGAAAAAGTCAGCAGGGTGTGAGTGCCGTTGACCACCTGCTTGACGGGCCAGTATCGAAACACAGGGACGAGCGAAAGCATCGTGTCGAGATCGCGCCCGTACGCGCTGGAAGAGCGGGTGCACGATGTTGGCGACCTTGCCGAACGTGGCCGACGCCGCGGCGGCCTTGGGACGATCCTCGAGTTGAGCGGGTAAGACCTGGTTGGCGATCGTGTTGTTGTAGCTCTCGGGGTCGCTCCGCTGACCAGGCGCGACGACCAGGCCCCCCCCTTCGTGCACGTACTGGTTGAGCACACGCCAGTCGGGCTCATCAATCGACTTGATGTTGAGCAAGAATACGCAGGCGAATGTCTTCAGATCGGCACGGTGTTGCACGAAGTTTTTCATCGTGCTCTGGGTGATCTGGAACGACCGCGGGCCGCCGCCCGTATCGGGGTCGAGAGCCGCCGCCACGAACGCGGCTTCATAGGGAATATCCGACAACACGAGGACCTTGAGGGGCGGCCGGATCTTGAAGACGAAAAAACGCTCGTCGTCCCGCTCGAAAGGGTCGGGAGTTCCACTCAGCTTGATCTTGCCGGCGTGGAGGTCGCCGTCTTGCATGCGGGCCGACGTCGTGAACGCCACCTCTTCCTGGCCGTCAGGCGCGATCGTGACGCTCTTCTCGCCTTTCTTGACGCCGTCGACCTCGAATTCGACAAGGCGCGTCGCCGGATTCTTGCCCGTCGAGCGAATGCGAGCCCGGATCTCGACGGGCTCTCCCTGGGTGGCAGCGCTCGACGCGGGAGCGGCCGAATCGACGTAGACGTTTTGAACCTCCTGGGGCGTCAGCCTCAAGACAAACGTGGCGATCTTGACCCCGGGCTTGCCATCCTTGGTCTTGGCAAGACGGTCGAGCCCTTCAGCGGGCAGGTCGGTGTTCCACGCCGTGCGCGCCAGATCGGTGAGCACATAGACCACGCGCATCGGGCGCTCGCATTCGGCGACCGCCGGATAGACCTGGCCCATCACCGCGTTGAGCGGCCGATTGACCACCCGGATGGTCAGGCTATCGATCCGCTTGGCGGCCGCCGACGGCGAGAGCCCCACCGGTGTGGCGGCCTCTCCCGAATCGACGACGAAAACGAGGCTCGAGCTCGGGAATCTTCGCGATGATCTCCTTGGCGCGCTCCTTGGCCTCTTCGAGCCGCGTCTTGTCCTTGTCTTTGTACTCCATCGACAGGCTCGTATCGAAGACCAGGCCCAGGGCCATCGGCTGCGATTCGTCGCCCAGGGGAGTCTCGCGAGTAGACGCGCGGCCGTGCCAGGGCCAGCGCCATCAGGGCGAGGATCGCCATGCGTGCCAGCAAGAGAAGCCAGTTCTTGACCCGCAGCCGCTTCTTCGACTGTTTTTGCCGCTCGCGCAAGAGCTGGAGCGCCGGGAAAAAGACGTGTTTCGGTGTCTGGCGCATGAACAGATGCAAGATGACCGGCAGGGCCGCCAGCCCGGCCCCCGCCGCCAACCCCGCGTGCAATAACGACATTTCCATGGTATCTGTCGGCTTTCTCAAGCTCGAGCTTGTCTCGTGAGCAGATAACTCATGAGGGCTTTGTCGAAGGGCATACCCGTGTGCAGCGGAACATAATCAATCCGCGCGCGCACGCATTCCGACTTGTAATGCGCGCGAAACTTCTCGACTTCGTCGAGGTAGTCAGCCTTGACGGCCTCGGCGTCCACCTCGATCGTTTCGTGCGTCTCGTTATCCTCGAGCCGCAGCATTCCCTCGAACGGAAAAAGGGCCTCGGCCTCGTCGAGCACGTGAAAGATGATCAGGTCGTGCCCTGCGAACCGCAGCCGGTGAATGGCTTTCAAGATGGTCTCGGGATTGCCCAGTAAATCTGAAAATAGCATGACCAGACTTCGATGCTTGAGCATGCTGGCAAGCTGAAATAGGCTCGTTTCAATATGGGTTGTGCCGCTCGGCTTGAGCCGCGACAAAAGGGATAAAATATTACCGAGCTGCGACCGCTTGCTTCCCGGAGCCAGGCTCTGAGAGATCTTCTGAATCAAAGGCGACGATCCCGACCGGATCTTGCTGATGAATCATCAGGTAGCTGAGCGCGGCGGCCAGGCTGATGCAGTATTCAAACTTCGTGAGCTCTTGACGGAACGTGTAGCCCATCGACCCCGAGAGATCCATCGCCATGTAACCGGTCAGATTGGTCTCGGCCTGGAATTTCTTGACGTAGAATCGATCGGTTTTCGCATACACGTTCCAGTCGATGTCGGAGATATTATCACCCGACGAATACTTGCGATGCTCGGAAAACTCGACCGAGAACCCCTGAAACGGGCTTGCGTGCAGCCCCGAGATGAAACCCTCGACGATGAACTTGGCGCGGAGGTCGAGCCGGGCCACCTGACGGATGACCTCGGGTTTCAGGTATTTCTCGGCGGTACCAGCCACGAATTGCCTCCTGGACCACCATTAACACGCGCACCGCACGATGATGGTTCGCGCATTTTCAAGAGCGGGAATCACAGTTTTTTACGGTACGGAGCGGGACAGCCCGGTGTTGTCGTTGACGCGGCCAGAACCGAGAGCGGCTGACCGGACCATCCCCCCTTTCAACGGGATCACGCCGGCTTGGCCGCGCCGCGTTCATATTTGGGCGTGTCGGGTTCACGAATCTCGGTGACAAGACGGCGGACCAGGGTGTCGGTTGACTGGCCTTCGGCCTGCGCCTGGAAGTTTGTGCTAATCCTGTGCCTGAGCACGGGAACCGCGACTTTACGGATGTCGTCGAGCGACACGCTGAAGCGACCGTCCATGGCGGCCATTGCCTTGCCCGCGAGAATCAGGTTCTGGCCGGCGCGGGGCCCGCGCCGTAATCGACGAGCTCCTTGATGAATGCCGGCGACTTCTCATCGGCGGGCCGCGTGGCACGCACCAGGCGGGTCACGTAGTCGACCGTGTATTCCGAAACCGGCACCGATGTGACGAGCTTTTGCAAGTTGACGATCGCCTTGCCCGAGAGAACCTTCTTGAGGTCGGGGACTTCGCCCTTGGTCGTCGCCAGGAGGATTTTTTTCTCCTCGTCGAGCGACGGATAGCCGACGCGGATATCGAACATGAAGCGGTCGAGCTGGGCTTCCGGCAGAGGGTAGGTGCCCTCCTGCTCGATCGGGTTTTGCGTGGCGATGACAAAGAACGGCTCGGGCAGATGCATCGTGTCCTGCCCGACCGTCACCTCGCGTTCTTGCATGGCCTGTAACAGTGCGGCCTGGGTTTTTGGTGGAGTTCGGTTGATCTCGTCGGCGAGGATGATGTTCGAGAACAGCGGCCCCGCCACAAAGCGAAACGATCGCCGTCCCGATTCCGGTTCCTCGAGAACATTCGTGCCCGTGATATCCGAGGGCATCAGGTCGGGCGTGAATTGAATGCGCTTGAAACCGACGTCGAGGATCCGAGCGATCGAGCTCACCATCAACGTCTTCGCCAGGCCCGGCACGCCGACCAGGAGAACATGCCCACGAGTGAAAATGGCCGCGAGAATCAGCTCGATGACTTCGCGCTGGCCAATGATGACCTTGTTGAGCTCCGTCACCATGACGTCGCGTGAATGCCGAAATTCGTCCAGTAGCTGCGTAATCCGATCGCCCGCCGTTGACATGCGTTGCGTCGACCTTTGATTTCAGGGTTCAGAAAGTACGAAAAAAGGGAGCCACCCCACGCGTGCGGACAGGAAATGGTCGCTGCTGAGCAACACCGTCCTTGCAGGCACCTTGTCAGTCTTATTCTAGAACGCCCGTGTCCACCGATTCAAGAAGCCCCCCACCAGGGCCGTGAGGTCGTGCCCCCGGCGATCCCTGTTTCCCGACGGTTCAACTCAGCAAAGTCTATCCCCACCAATCGGTCGACGACCAACATCCAAGCTTTAGTGCCAAACAAAGCGTCATCGTGCGAGACGCCCGTCGGCGCGGCACCTTGCCACAATCAACGACACGAGGAACCTCTCAGCGTATGCCCCTCGCAAGGAAATAGCATGACGCGGTGGCAACCGCCCGGCCGTCTCCTATCTCGTTTTCGCGTATGTAGTTAAGTCATGCATTCAGGCGCATGTCATCCTTGAATACTCGCCCGGATCGACGATTCGCCGGCCGGTGGCACACCGTTTGCAGTGATGGTTGTCCGGCTGATGCGATGAATGAGGTCCCCGCCTGAGGGGCCAGGAAGTGCACCGCTATTTTAAGTCATGGCACGGTTCCCGTGAATTGATTTGAACGCCCCTGATTTTTCAACGCAAGGCACCGCGTGAGCGTACGCGGAGACGTTTCTCAACCCTGATGCGGCAAAAAGCCGGCGAAACCCCCTCGCCTGCTCGGCGCATCGTCACGAGCGCAAGAACGCCCGGATCACCCCGGTTCGAGCAGCGCTCGCCGAACTTGCTTTTCTTTTGCCGGGTCTCCCCAGCCCGGATCTGAGAGAGAGCGGGCATCGGCCAGCAGGATGGAATCGATCGACCTGGCTCGTTCATGCAGTCGAATCACGAGCGATTCGCCTTCGACGACGTCTCACGACGCGGGCCTTCGCGGCCGCCGAGGCGGCTCGCATTTGTTTGGCGACAAACATGGCTTTTCCCTTTTTTCTCGAGGATGACGGATGAGTCTGATCACATTTCTCCGCTTCGCTGGTTCAGTCGTCGTTGTCTTGACGGTTGTTTGTATGGGCGCGGCGCATTTGGGGTTGGGGCTCACGATCCGGTTGTGGCACCGACGTTTTTCATTCCGAGCCCGAGCTTTCAAGACGTGCTACCGACGGGCCGGCCGGACGGGCCCGAGAGGCCGCAATACCAGCTCCTCGACCGCACGAGCGGGGCCATTCGAACCCTCGAGCTCCCGGCCGAGCAAGTCTGGTCGATGCTGAGCGTATCGCCATGGCGCGACGAGAGCGGCCATGTCGAGGCCGCGGGGCGCTGGGTGCGCCGTGACGATAGTCAGGAGCCGTTTTGCGGCCTGGGCCTCCTCAGCATCCCGGAGATGACGGTAAAAACCCGGATTACGCTCGATGTTCTGCCCATTGGTAAGCCGTGCTGGGTGCCCGGGCGCGTCGGTGAGGTGCTCATCTCGGCGGGCGACGGCCAGCTCTATCGCTGCAATGTTTCCAAGCAGGGGGCGACGGATGAGTCTGCGTCTGCTGATTCAACCGGGCATGCCGGCCGAGCCAGCAGGCAAACCGTTGCAACGCGCCTGGTGAACTGGGCAACCGACATGCCTGGGTCGGGTTTGGTCTACCTGCATGATCCGTTCTGGTCGTCAGAGCCGGCATTTCGACACATTGTCTTTGTCTCGCTGAGCATGCTCGACGTGCGCGAGGGCAAGCGAATGATCTCGCCCGCGAGCCTGTGGTGGCTCGCGATGAATGAAGATGATGACGAGATCGTGGCCGCCGGCCCGCTTGCGCCCGAGGCTCCGGCCGACGTGGCGTTTGAACGCATGCCCACCGTGGTCGTCCGGTCTGGCGGTCGATTGAGCATGGTCTATCTCATGAGACAACGCCACCAAAATCACTGGCGGCTGCGGGCTGCGGCGCTCACGCTCGACCCGTCCACCTCGCGACCGCGAATGACGGCCCCGCGCGATTTCGTTCACGACGACGACGGATTCGCGCCGTCCTCGCTTGTGGCTTCCGCCAGCGGCGAATTCATCTATGCGATCGCCCACGACGGACGGACCGTGAAAAGCGTGATCCCGGAGTGATTGCACATGAACTTGATTGATCATCCCGGCGACTTTTCGTGCTCTTGCCTGCTCGCGTCGAGCGTGCGATTCGGGTGGAATGTCGCCGAATCTGGGAGAGCGAGACCGGGGTGATGAAAAGTAGACCTTGACTGAGTCTTTCGGGGCACTGAGTCAGCCCGTTTTCGTTGCGCGGCGGTCCGTTGAAATCTCGCACTCAGGCGCAATCTTGGGTTCGTAAAAAGCCGCCTGAAGGCGGACTTCCAGCAGGCCACCGTTGGATGTCGGGCTTTAGCCGGTCTGCTCTGGTTGATATCGCAAAAAGCCGGCTAAAGCCGGACTTCCAGCAGGCCGCCGTTGGATGTCGGGCTTTAGCCGGTCTGCTCTGGTTGATATCGTCAGAAGCCGCCTGAAGGCAGAACTCCAGCAGGCCACCGTTGGATGTCGGGCTTTAGCCGGTCCGCTCTGGCTGATATCGCAAAAAGCCGGCTAAAGCCGGACTTCCAGCAGGCCACCGTTGAAGTTCTGGCTTTAGCCGGTCTGCTCTGGCTGATATCGCAAAAAGCCGGCTAAAGCCGGACTTCCAGCAGGCCACCGTTGGATGTCGGGCTTTAGCCGGTCCGCTCTGGCTGATATCGCAAAAAGCCGCCTAAAGCCGGAACTCCAGCAGGCCACCGTTGAAGTTCTGGCTTTAGCCGGTCCGCTCTGGCTGATATCGCAAAAAGCCGGCTAAAGCCGGAACTCCAACAAAGGACTGGCGCTCTGGGTGCCGCGTGGTTCGTCAATGAAAACGCGGTGAACGCGAAAGCCGTGCAAGCCAAACCTTCCACCACCACAGAGCGAGACTCCGTCGAGCCTCTTCAGTTCATCCGGCTCATGGCTCAGCTCGACTGAGCCTCGCTATCCCGGGGAGAATGAAACAGCCCCAGCCCGCAACGTCGCTCGACGTCGTCTTGTCGATTCGCATGGTGTTGTGGCATGCTCAAGGACGCAAAGCCATTCACAACTCTGGACCATGCAAGTCGATCGCGGAGGATTCGCAGATGGGCCGCTTTTCCAGGCTGCCGGGCCGTTACCCGTTGATCGTTGTCGTGTCGGTTCTGGCGCAGTTGGGCATCGCCGCGTCGAGCCCGGCGGCCGTCACGCGGGAAGAAGTCGAGCGCGCCATTCGCGACGGGGTCCGGTTCTTGAAGAGCCTGCCCCAGCGTCCCGATGGCTCCTGGGCCGACGTCGACAGCGAGGCCAAGACGGGTGACCACGAGCTTGATCACGCTGGCACTCTTGACGGCCGGCGAAAAGCCCGATTCACCCATCGTGCGCAAAGCCGTCGACTACCTGCGCAACTCGGGCCCCAATGATCTGCGCAGCACGTATGCCATCGCCCTGCAAACCATGGTCTTCGCGGCGGCGGAGCCCGAGCGCGACATGCTGCGAATCGCCAATAACGTGAGTTGGCTGGAGCGCGCCCAGATCAGGAAGGGCGACCCGGTCAACTGGCCCGGGTCATGGACCTACTCCGACTCGAAGCGCACGCGGCCGGGCGACAATTCGAATACGCAATACGCCCTGCTCGGCCTCCATGCGGCCAGCGAGGCGGGCGTCGCCGTCAAACCCGAAATCTGGGAGCGGGCGCGCGAGTACTGGGAGAAGCGCAGAACAAGAAGACCGGCGGCTGGGCCTACACGCCTGATTCCAACAATCAAACCGCGAGCATGACGTGCGCCGGCGTTTCGAGCCTGATCATCTCCGGTTTGCGCCGCTACGAGGGCGCCGAATATCTTCAGGACGAGACCATCCATAATTGCGGGATGGGCGGAATCAACCGCAACCTCCAGGGGGGTATCAACTGGCTGGCCGACCATTTTCAGGTGAGCCAGAATTTCGGCAACGGTCAGCAATGGAAATATTACTATCTCTACGGTCTCGAACGCGCCGGCCGGCTCACGGGCCTGCGTTTTTTCGGGCGAAACGACTGGTATCGCCGGGGCGCTGAAGAGCTCGTTCACGACCAGGACAAGTTAAGGGGCTTCTGGGTCGGGGCGCTCAACGAATCTGACAAGGAGCTCGCCACGAGCTTCGCGCTCTTGTTTCTCGCCAAGGGGCGAGCGCCCGTCTTGATCAACAAATTGCACCACGCCCCAACGGGTGACTGGGACAACGATCCCGACGACATTCGTAACCTGGTCAGCGCCGTCTCGCACGACTGGAAGAGCCTGTTGACCTGGCAGGTCGTCGACCCTGAAACAGCGGCCCTCTCCGACTTGCTTCAGGCGCCCATCATCTATTTCAACGGCCACAAAGCCCCTCAGTTCGCGGCCATCGCCAAGCGCAGTTTGCGTGAATACGTCGAGCAAGGCGGCTTCATCTTCGCCGAGGCGTGCTGTAGCAACCCTGAATTTGACGGGGGTTTCAAGCAACTGATGGCCGAAGTTTTTCCCGAGGCGGAATACAAGCTTCGGCCCCTCTCCGAGGACCATCCGATCTGGCGGGCCAAGCATTTGCTGGCGCCCGATATTCACCCACTATGGGGCATCGAGCATGGCTGCCGGACCGTCGTCGTTTACTCGCCGGGCGATCTTTCTTGCTACTGGAACCAGATGGAAAAGTCGCCGTCGAACACCGGCGTCATCAAGGCTCTCAAGATCGGCCAGAACGTGATCGACTACGCCACCGGCCGCGAGATGCCCGCCGACAAGCTGACGATCCGCGAGGTCAAGAACCTTCGTGCCGCCCCCCCTGCCCGGGGTGCGTTGCGAATTGCCAAGCTCAAGCATGCCGGCGACTGGAACGTCGCCGCCCCAGGCGATCCCCAGCCTGATGTCGGCTCTCAAGAAACCGCCCTTCAACTTTGACGTCGTCATCTCCCAAAAAGATCTTTCAGCGCGCGATCCGAACCTGGTTTACTATCCCCTCGTGTACATTCACGGCCGTGCGGCTCTCTCATTCTCGAGAGAGGATCTCGACGCCCTGCGCCACCCATCTCGAGCCCGGCGGTGGAACACTCTTCGCCGACGCCGCGTGCGGCAGCTCTGCATTCGACACCGCCTTCCGCCGTTTCGCGGCCGAGCTCCTTCCCAACAACCCGCTCGTCCCGATCCCGCGCGACGATGAGCTGTACACAACGAAAGTCGGCGCCGATCTGCACGACGTCCAGTACACCAAGGCCGTCGGCGGCGGCCGCGATTTTCCTCAGCTCGAGGGAGTCAAGATCAACGACCACTGGGCCATCATCTACTCGAAATACGACATCGGATGCGCACTCGAACGGCACACCGGCATCGAATGCAAAGGCTACACGTACGAAAGCGCGATCAAGATCGCCGGCAACATCGTGATCTATTCGACACTGCCATGATCGTGAACGCGGCGCACTCTGATGATCACTCGGGCTGATCGCCGGGTTGACCTCCACGGGCGACGGCTTCAACCCGGGCGATATAGCGGTCGACGTCAAACTTCTTGCGGGCACCGCCATCGCTCATGAAACGAATCGTGCCGAAGATGGGCCGCTCGGGCCAGGGGCGGTCGTGCTTGCCGCCGATCGCCCAGGCGATGCCCGTATAGCCGTTGGGATCGCGGCCGTCCATCTCGTAGCGGTCGTTCAGGTCGACGGCGATCGCAAAGGCCGTTTCGGCGTCGGGCGTCCACTCCAAAATTTTCTTGGCCCAGTACATCCTCAAATAGTTGTGCATGCGACCGGTGTACACCATTTCTTTCTGAGATGCGTTCCAGAGCGGGTCGGCCGTCTCGGCGGCTTCGAGTTGCCTGGCCGTGTAGAGCTTCGGACGTGGATCGGCGGCGTGCGCGGCGAGCGTTTTTTTGCCCCACTCGGGACAGCCGGCCAGGGAATCGTAGCGGGGATTGCGCGCGACGAAATTGATGGCCAGCTCACGGCGCACGATTAACTCTTCGAGATAAGTATCGACGCAGTCGCGCGGTGCGGCGCTGTCGCCCACGGCCAGGGCGATCGTGAGCGGGCTGATATGTCCGAAGTGAAGGTGCGCCGATAGCTCGCTGGTCATGTAGGGGGTCGGCTCGTTGCGGGCCGTTGCATAGCTCGGTAATCGGTGCTTGATAAAATGATCGAGGCGGCGCATGGCCTCGTCGGTTCCCCCCTTGTAATCGGGCAGCTCGCTGGCACCTTGCACCTTGAGCTTGCCCAGGAGCCGCTCGATTTCAACGCGTTCGGAACGAATGGGCTCGCCCGACCAGGCGACGCGCGCCGCCGGCGTCGGGAGTGGCTTCAAGTAGTCGTGCCAGACCCGGTGGATCTTGGGCCGGATCGTCCGGGCCGCGTGTTCCTCGTTGGGAAAGAGCGATGAGGGCACGACAACATCAGAGTCGACCAGGTAGAGCGGCACGCGCAACGTTTCGGCGGCCCGGCGCGCCAGAGAGCACCAACGCGGACCGGGTTCTCGTCGCCGATGACGAGCGCGGGATCGACCTCGAGCGCCAGTTCGCTGACGACCCGGTCGGGCGGCCCGATCCGGACGATGAGTGGGACGCCGCGGCGCGACCAGGTCGGCCGTGGCGTCGGCGAGGCCCTCGATCAGGAACCGGTAATGCCTGCGCTGGGCTCCCGGGTAATCGGCCGTCAATCCGAACGCGGCGATGACCGACAGGCCGAGGCGATTTCCGGCCACGATCGCCATGTTGAGCGCGGGGTTGTCAACGCCCCGCTGCGCCCGCTGCATCCAGTAAAGTACGCATTTTCCAGAAAGATTCGGCTCGCCGGCTCGTCCGACGCGAACGCGCGGGTGCGGGGCCAGCAAGCGGTCGAGTTGTTCCATGTTCGAGTCACCAGACGAGAGATTCCCTGTGTCATCGCGACGATGGAGTGATTGTAGACAGCCCGCCAGCGGCCCCGCGATCGCCGCATCGGGGCGGCAATTGACGCGACGGAAGGTTGAACAGGCGGCTCGAACGGGCCATAATGAGTCATCGTCCGCGTAATAGTCGCGGGCGGCCACGCAGTCGACCCGGGTCGTCGGAAAACAGGCTGCCTTCTTGCATTCCCGCCTCCATCATCCGCTATTTCATTACTGAGAGAGCAGGTTCCAGCGACAATGAGACGTCATCGCGTCGGACTATGGTTGGTCGGAGCCTTCGGGGGAGTCGGCACGACCATCACGTTGGGTTTAGCGACGATGGCGCGCGGGCTCACCGATCGCACCGGGCTCGTCAGCGAGCTGCCGTTATTCGCGGGACTGCCTCTACCCGATCCATCTGATTTCGTCGTGGGCGGCCACGACATCCGCCAGACGACCTTTGCCGAATCGGCCGAGGAATTTCGACGCAATTCCGGCGTCTTCGAGGCGCACTGGATCAAGGAATGTCATGAGGAGCTCGCCGCGGCCACGGCACGCGTTCGACCCGGCACAGCGGCCGGCGCCGGCCCCGCCATCGCCCGGTTAGGACAGTGGCGCAGCGCACCGACGCCCAGCACGCCCGCCGCGGTCATCGACGAGATCGCCGCCGACATGGTCGTGTTTGCCGAGCGCGAATCGATCGATCACATGATCGTTCTCAACGTCTCCAGCACCGAGCCCCCCTTTCGCCCGGCGGCCGTCCACGCGGAGTGGGATACCCTGAGCGCGGCTCTCGCCGACGGCGGCCTCGAGCTTCTACCGGCCAGCGCGCTTTATGCGACGGCCGCGGTTCGTTGCGGCTATACGTACATCAACTTCACGCCCAGCCTGGGCGCCTCGCTGCCGGCCATTGAACAGCTCGCGGAATCGACGGCCGCGCTTTACGCCGGCAAGGATGGCAAGACCGGCGAGACCCTGATGAAAACGGTTCTCGCTCCGATGTTTGCCCAGCGCAATCTCAAGGTGATGAGCTGGGTGGGCCACAACATTTTTGGCAACCGCGACGGCCAGGTGCTCGATGATCCCTCGAACAAATCGTCGAAGGTCGAGACCAAGGATCGCGTCGTGACCCAGATTCTCGGCTACAAACCGTCGACGCTCGTGACGATCGAGTATCTTCCCGACATGGGCGACTGGAAAACCGCCTGGGACCACATTCATTTCCAGGGGTTTCTGGGAACCAAGATGACCCTCCAATTCACCTGGCAGGGCTGCGATAGCCTGCTCGCAGCACCCCTGGCGATCGATCTCTGCCGGCTGGCCGACCTCGAAAAGAAGCGCGGGGGCCACGGCCTGATGAAGCATCTGGCCTGTTTTTTCAAGAGCCCCGAGGGTGTCGACGAGAACGACTTCTTCAAGCAGGGCGAACTGCTCGTCGAGCACATCAAGGCTCATTGAAAAGAAAGCACCCTGAGTCATGCGTCTGGCTTTCAGCACGAACGCGTATTTGAAGCATCCCTTTGATGAAGCCGCAGCGCGAATTGCCGCGATCGGATACGACGGCCTGGAATTGCTGGCCGATGTGCCGCACGCCTGGCCGGCCGGCCTGCTCGACGGGCAAAAGCAGCGGATCTTGCAGGCGATGGCCGCGTCTGGCCTGGCCTTTTCCAACATCAACGCGTTCATGATGAACGCGGTCAACGACCGCCGCCAGCCTTACTGGTACCCGTCGTTCATCGAGCCCGATCCACATTACCGCCAGGTGCGTATCGACCATACCCGGCGCGCACTCGATCTCTGCGGTGAGCTCGGTGCTCCCCATATCACCACGGAGCCGGGCGGTCCGATCGCGCCCGGCCAGACACGGCAGGCCGCGATCGACCTGTTCGTCGAGGTCCTCAAACCGCTGGCGGCAGCACGCGCATGAGCGTGGCGTGATGCTCTTGATCGAGCCGGAGCCGGAGTTATTGCTCGAAACGACCGATCAATACCTCGAAGTCGCGGAACGCGTGAACGCCCCGTCGATCGGCCTCAACTTTGATGTCGGCCACGCCTTTTGCGTGCGTGAGGACTTGCCAAAGGCCATCGCCAAGCTGGCGCCTCAGATCCGCCACTATCACCTGGAAGACATCGCGGCCACGCGCGTGCACCATCATCTTGTGCCCGGAACCGGGGCGATCGATTTCGCCGAGGTGTTCGCGTCGATCAAGGCGACCGGCTATGACGGCTGGCTCACCGTCGAGCTCTACCCGTTTCAAGAAAATCCCGACGACGCCGCGCGACGGGCCCTCGACGTCTTGCGCCCCCACCTGCTGGCCACTCAGGCGGGCTAACGACTTGATGAAAAAACAAACCGTGCGCGCCTGGCTGCAACTGGTCCGGCTTCCCAATGTGGTGACGGCGGCCGCCGATAGCCTGGCGGGCTGGCTCCTTGCGATGGGTACGCTCGCGCACCCGGAGCGCTGGCTTTGCCTGATGGCGGCCTCGATGGTGCTTTACGCAAGCGGCACGGCGCTCAATGATGTCTTTGATTTTGACGTCGACCAGGCCGAGCGGCCCGGGCGGCCGCTGCCGTCGGGACAGGTCTCCCGCCGCGCGGCCGCGTGGCTCGGCGGGCTGGGGCTCGTGGTCGGGCCGGTCCTGGCCGCGGCGAGCGGCTCGTTTGTGAGCATGATCGTCGCACTTGCGCTCGCCCTCTTTATCCTCGCCTACGATGCCGGGATGAAACATACGCGGGTCGGCCCGCTCTTCATGGGGGGCTGCCGCGGGTTGAACCTGCTCTTGGGCCTGTCGGCCGCGCCGGCGCTGGGTGGCCCGTTCGCCTGGGTCGTCTGCGTTGCTTACGGCCTGTTCGTCGCGGGCATCACGATCATCAGCCGATCCGAAGTCTCCGGCGGTAACCGCGGCGGCTTGATCCTCGGGTTGGCCATTCAGGATATCGCCTTCCTCGGCCTCGCCGGCACGTCCATGGCTCGTGGCGCCTTCCCGGCTCCCGATCCGGAGCGGCCGCTGATCCCGCTCGAAGGTTTATTGATCCTCGCGTGCGTCGCGCTGGCTGTGAACGTCAGCGCCTCTCGGGCGTTCGCACAGCCCACGCCGCAATTCATCCAGCGCCATATCAAGACGAGTCTTCTGTCGCTGGTCTGGCTGCATGTCGGGGTCGTCGCCGCGGTCAGAGGGTTGGAACCCGCGATGTTCGTAGCCGTCTTGTGGCTACCGGCATTCATCCTCGGGCGCTGGCTTTACTCAACTTGATTTGAGCCGCTACCGCAAGAATGATGGGAGCAGCATGCGACTCGGTTACAACACCAATGGCCTGGCTCACCACCGGCTGATCGACGCCATCAATTTACTGGCGGACGAAGGTTATCAGAGCGTGGCCATCACGCTCGACGCCGCCGCACTCGATCCCTACCAGGACCCGGCGGTTCTCACCCGGCAAGTCAACGAGGTCCGTGACACACTCGACCGACGCGGCCTGGCGCGCGTGATCGAGACGGGCGGCGCTGACCTGCTCAACCCACGCGCCAAGCACGATCCGACCCTGATGGATCCAGACCCGGGCGCCGGGCCGTACGCACGGATTTTCTCACGCGCTCGATCGATTTAGGCAAAGCGCCGGGCGGACTGTGTCTCGCTCTGGTCGGGCCGAGGCCCCGACGGCCTGGAAAACGAGGCGGGCCGGGAACGACTCGCCGAAGCGCTCCGACCCGTGCTCAGGCGTGCGGAGGCCGCCGGCATCGTGCTCGCGTTTGAGCCCGAACCGGGAATGTTCATCGACACCTTGGATCAGTTCGGCCGGCTCGATGAACGGCTTTGCCACCCGCTTTTTCAATTGACGGTCGACCTGGGCCACGTTCACTGTTTGCAGGAAGGCCACATTCCGAGTCTGATTTCGCGCTGGCGGAGCCGCATTGTGAATATCCATATCGAGGATATAGTCGCCGGGGTGCACGAGCACCTGATGTTTGGCGAGGGAACAATGGATTTTGCCGCGATCGGTAAAGCGCTGCGAGACGTTGATTATCGCCATGGCGTTCACGTCGAGCTCAGCCGCCACAGTCACATGGCCGTCGAGACCGTTCGCGCAGCCATGGCTTTTCTTCGACCGCTTTTGGAACCGGAATCGGTAACGCGCGAAATGCGGACCGCGGAGCGCGACTGACGGCCGAGGGCCCGGCTCAAATCGCGTCTTTGGAAAAACACTCGTTGAGCCTGGGCTAAATGTTCTCGCACAATCGCCCGCGGGCGAGTTTCCCGGACGAGCCGAGGCCGGTGCCGACTCGGCGTCTTGGAATCTCGCAAAACCGTTCAGGGCTTGAACCGGCCGGGAGTCAGCGGCCCGGCCGTCAGCTCGTTGAGCTTGGCTCGCATCCGCTCGAGCGTCGCGCGTACTTCAGGGTCGTGCGCCCGGTTGCGCTGTTCGCGCCGATCGACCCGGAGCTCGATAAAGCTCTTCGTGCGCGTTTTGCTCGCGGCGGATATAAGACCATTCGGCGTCGGTCAGGCTTCCCAGCGGCCAGGTGTCGAGCGGGACCACTTCCGTCACGGCCTGGTTGACCGATCCGTAAGGCAAACCAGCCGGCCGCGCTACGGGCCCCCAGAGCCGCGCCAGCGACGCGCCTGGAAACGGCGAGCCGTCGGCGATTCCCAGGATGTCGACGATCGTCGCGGGCAGATCACGAAGACTGACCGTGTCCGTGACGACGCTTTTTGCCATTCCGCCCGGCGGCACAATCAAGAGCGGCACGTGAACTTCAGTCTGGTAGAGGCTCGATCCATGGCAAAAAACGTTGGCGTGCTCGCCAAAGCTTTCTCCATGGTCGGCGGTCACGATCAGCCACGTGTGGTCGAGCACGTGGCGGCGCTCGAGCTCGTCAAAGAAGACACCAAGCTGCTCGTCCTGGTCGGCGACGCATTCATCATAAGAAGTCGCGGCGAATTCGATGTCGGCGGGCGTCACGTACTTCTTGTCAAGGGTGTCCCATTTGAGAAGGACCGCGCGCTGCCGAGCGTCATCGGGAACGGCGCCGAACCGGTAAGGCCGTCCCGGCGCAAGAAGATAGGGAGAGTGGGCGTCGTAATAATTCAAGTAGGCGAAAAACGGCCGCTCGGGCTGGCCGCGGTTTGACATCCAATCGAGCAGCTCGCGGCTGATCTCAGGTGCCCACTTGCGGTTGGTGTCCAGGAGCAGCCGCGCGTACTTCAAGATCGGCCGAAACCGCGTGATTTCCAGTTCGCTCTCGAAAAAGTCTTCCACCGACTGCATTGCCGCGAGCGAGCGATTGACGAGGACGGCCATCTTGAAGCAAGTGAGCCTGGGAAACCAGTAATCTTCGTAATGCGTGAATCCACGGGCCAGCCCGGAATCGCGTGCGCAGTACTCGTAATTGGCCGTGAAGCCCGCGGTCGCATAGCCGCGTCGTCCCAGATACTCGGCCAGCGTCGGCTCGGCACCGTCAAGCGGCGTCTGCCAGCCGGCCCCAAGCTCATGCAACCATTTTCCGGTGAACATCGTCGCATGTGATGAGAGCGTCCATGATGACCCGGAACGCGCGGCGTCAAAGCGGATTCCGCGTTCGGCGATCTCGGTCAAGGTTGTGCTGGTCGCACGAGGGCCGCCGTAAAGTTGCAGGTGGTCGGCCGCGACGGTGTCGAGCACGACCAGGAGCACGTTCGCCGAACCGGCCGGCGGCAACGGCCGTGCATTCTCGCGTGCCTGCTTTGCCCGGTCGATGATCCACAGCGCCGCGGCGAGGCCCAGCACGCTACAAGCGACCAGCGGCCAGCTCAAAACGACCAGCCGGCGCAGCCGCGCCGCCCTTCGGTTCAATAGCGAAACGATCCGCGACGCCAGTCCCAGAGCGAGCGCCAGTAGCGCCACGCCATAGATCCGTGGAAGGGCGACCAGGGCCGCCGGTAAAATCGTCAGCGTGCACAATCCGGTCGAGAGAAACCAGCGTCCCGGACCAGGCCAGAGCCGCCAGAAGAGCCAGGCGCCTGCGCCCACGCCCAGAAAGACAAACAGGTTCGTCACCGGGATCAACCAGACAAAATGACGGCTCATTCCGTAAAATTGATTGGGATCGAAACACCACTTGCGCACCAGGAAAGCGGCCACTTCGAGCAGGCCAGCCACCAGCCCGCACCAGGTCGCAAGCACGATCACCCAACCGAGCGTGACCTTTTTCTCGGCAACGACCGCGCCCGACGGCTCGGCCGCTCGGACACTCTTCAAAACGGGCATACTGATCGTCATGTGTACCTGTGCGTGGCTGACGAGCCGACCGGCCGGAGCCCGCGTCATCACTCGGTGATGCCAGCTCGGTTCGAAACGCCGCCGATGTTGATGGTCAAATTAACACCTGCCGGGGGCGAGAGCAAGCTAACGAAATCGACGCGGGCTGACTTCGGCAAAATCAGACGTTGACGGTTGGCCGCAACTGGCGAAATCGATCATACTTGACGCATGCGAACGATCACCATAGGAATTCGGCATCGACGCGGCGGGGCACTCAAGTGCGCATGAATCTCGGTCGAGCCTACTTATGGTACGCGGCGGCCCTACTCATCGCGGGATTGGGAGTCTGCGGCGTCTGGCGGTGGTGGACGATCCGTGATTTTCACCTTGCCATGGCCGACGTCAACGCCCAGATGGCGTCCGGCCGGCGTGCCAGCGCCGCGAAACGTCTCACTTCGCTCCTTCAGGCCAGTCCAGACCCCGACCGCGTGGCTTACCTGCTGGGCGTCTGCGAACGGACGCGCGGTCGGGGCGACGCGGCCGATGCCGCCTGGGCACGCGTGACCCCCGGTTCTGACCAGTCGGCGCGCGATCGAGGCCCGCATGACGCTTCGTGTCGACTCCGGCCAGTTCGCCGCCGCCGAAACCCTGATCAACGACGCCGCCGCTGACCCTCTCAATGACGGCACCGCTTTGCGTATCTTGCTCGTGCCGATCTATTTCGATGAAGGGCGACTTGACGATGCCCTTGGCCTCATCGACGCACGCTTGAACCATTTGCAACAAATCGGCGAAGGAGCGTCGCACACGGCCATCGTGCTGGCGCGGCTGCACTTCGACCTGGAGCAGACGTCAACGCCGGTCGAGACCGTCCGAGCCAGGTTCGAGCACGCCGGCAAGATGGCCCCGGATGACGACCGGGTCTGGCTCGGCCGAGCCAACCTGGCCCTCCAAACTGGCAACCTTCCCGAGGCCGCACGCTGGCTCGACGCCTGCGAGCGGCGACGGCCAGACGACATGCCCGTGTGGAACGCACGCACGCGCTGGGCGATGGCGGCCGTTCAGGTCGCAACGGTCCAGAAGAGGCTTTCTGACCATCCTGATCAAGTGTTCACCGAGGCCGAAGTCCATGCGATCCGGGCCTGGCTGGCCAGGCAGGTTGGTGACCAGACGGTCGAGTGCCAGGAGCTGGAGCTTATGCTCGCGGCCAGTCCCGCCGACCGATCCGCGCTCGACCGTCTCGGCGAAATCGCCCGGGCCGCTGGACGAACCGAGGATCGAGCCCGGTGGCAAAAGCAAAAAGCCGAGGTCGAGCGGATGACGGCTCGTTACAAGACACTTCTCGACCGCAAGCAGGCGGTCCGCGATTCGAAGGAACTGGGCCTTCTTGCGGAAAAACTGGGACGGCCCCTCGAGGCCAGGGTCTATTTCGGCCTCGCGGCCGCCGAAAGCCTGTACCCCGATCACGCCGGCCCCGGGCCTGGCACACTCGCCGCCGGCCGGGCCACCTCGGAGGCTCGGCAGCCCAACGTCAATGATCGCGCATCTTCCTGGACCCCCAGATCCTCGCCTGTGCCCACGCAACCCTGATTCGCATGGGGCCGCAGACTCATTGGCCTGCGTCATTCGCGCGAGACTGGGTTGGGGCGCGACGGGGGAGAGCGGCGAAGAGGGAGCGAGAGATCGAGTGCGCAACACGCGGGAAAACTGCCGTAAAATGATCCCGCGGGTGCGCTAAAACGGCGTGCCCGACGTTCAACTATGCGCAGCGAAATCCTTGCCGCACGAGGGGCGCGATCCGCGCTTCGAGCGTGACCTGTACTGAGGGCGGGTTCGATTTCGAAACGCGCGAAGATCCTTGGCAATATGGCTTTGGAAAGCTGGGCTATGCTCGCTGCGTGGTCAAATGCGGCAAATCGCCGGCTTGGAGCCGGCGACGGCAAACACCGCGCTTTTCTGATCGGCGCTGATAGGCTCACGAGCGGGCCGGCGATCAAGGGGCTGTCGCCGGTTTCGGTGTCGCCGGTGCAGCCGAGGGTGTCTCGGGGGCGGTTTTCGGGGCTTCGCCACCGGACTTCGCGGCCTCGTCAGCGGCCTCTTTGGCTTTCTTCGCTTCGCGCTCCTTTCGAGCTTCGATCATCGACTTCGGTTGAAAGCCTGCCGGGGCCGTGGGGTTGGGATTGGGCTTGATCTCGCCAGGAAGCGGGGCCCTGGGGGCGCCGGCTGGGGGTGACTGCTCGCAGCCGATAAGGAGAACCAGCGACGACACAAGCGCAGCGTATCTGGTACGAGTTACTGTCATGATTCTGGTCTGTACGTCCTTCAAAAAGAGAATGCTTGACTCAGAACGCGAAAAGTTAAGCGATAAGGAACGGCCCAGCGTGTGGCGCGTGGCTGAAACGTTCGGGGTGGTCGTTTTCGCAACCACCCCGAACAATCTGAAGAGTGAATGGACTCGATCACGGTTGCTCAGAGGGAGCCCCACCGGGACGATATCGCGTCTTCCCTCCCTTTGTTGGCCGTGGGGTGCCTTTGGTCGGCTCTATCTTGGACGATCCGGTCTTCCCATCGGCGGAAGCCGGCACCACGGGTGCGACGGGCGGTTGGTAGTCGCCACCACAACCCAGTGACAAGAAGGGCAGCAGCAAGACCAAACTGAGGCGCTTCACCTTGAACACGGGGCTTCTCCTCCCATCGCCGACAGAGGCGATCAGCTCAGTACCCATCGGACGAAACCACTTCGCCGCCGGCTCTCGTGCCCAGTTGACGGTAGACGCCGATGTTCTTCGGGGGTCCTAGCGAGGGCACGCCCATGTTGATCGTTTGCTTGAGGAAATGGACCGACCCGTCCGCGAACAGGAAATTCGCACCGCCAGGGTGAAAGCTGCGAAACCCGAACTGACCGAGCTGCCGAACATCGGCCGGCGTCGTCCAGTAAAGCCAGTCGGACGTATCGCCGACGTTCCAGCTCCAGCCACCGCCGAAAGTACTAGCGTTAGCAACAAAGAGCGGAGCATTGATCGCCGGCGCCGTGCTGGCCATGCACTGTGAGCGTGTCGTTGTGGGGTTCGTCGTGTTCAGAGTCGAAAGAAACGTCTGTCCGCGAGTCCAACTGTTCATCGTCGAGTCGGGGTCGTTCAAGAAGCGACTGAACTCGCCCATCGCAATCGTATTGCTCGTTCCGTCGGTGATCCCCTGGAGCTTGGTCGCCCAGTTGCCGCCAAAGATGCCGTCCGGGAGGATGTCGGGGCCGTTTCCGCACGCCGCGGAAGCGCTGCTCCAGGGACAGTTGCACCACCAATCAAAGACGTCGCGATTACCGACGCATGCCGCATACGAGCATTGTGAATAATAGTTTCCGCTCCCGCTGATCTGCGCCGGGGCTGGCGGATCGTCCGGGCAGAGGAAGGTGGCGACTTTGGTGAGCGCCCCGGTCATCTGCTGTACGGGTACCGGCGTCGCCCCCATCGGAATTGAGTGATTGATCGAGTTGTAGATGGGCGTGAGCTCAACAAACGGCATGATGAGCTGGAAGACGCTATACCCTCGGATAGCCTGGCTGCAGTCTTGCGGAATGTCCTGGTAGGTGATCGAACCCACCGGGAACGCTCCGTTGGTGCTTTCGTAATTGCTCAGGCCCAGCCCAAGCTGCTTCAAATTGTTGACGCATTGCGTGCGACGCGCCGCTTCCCGCGCCGCCTGGACGGCTGGCAGCAAGAGCGCGATCAAGACAGCAATAATCGCGATGACCACCAGAAGCTCAATCAGTGTGAATCCGCTTGAACTAAAAGACCGTCGTCTCAGCCTCGACATTGTGGTGTGCCTCCCTCAAAGGGAAAAATGAAATGAAATCAACGTTCATCAGGACCGAAGGGAAGATCTTCGACTCAAATGCATGATCAATCGCACACCTTGAGGATGCGATCGGAATCGGTAGGGAGCCGTGTCTCAACGTCGACCGCTCTCGCCCGATCCGCAATCAAAATGGGAAGAAATCTTCGGAGCCGAATGAATCAGCCGGATGGCTTGATCGTTATTCAACCGATCAATCTTGCTGGAACGCGGCCGGATTGTCAATAATCCGCACCCGCCAAGGTGTAACAAATAATCCACGCACGATAGATAATACCACCCGCAAGCGTGTCGACCTCAAAGACAGGGGCACGCGGTAAACGTTCCCTGTTTCGGGCGAAGTTGCCCCCGTTTCGATACGCCGGCGGATCGAGCCGCCTATCGCGACGCTACTGTCGCATCGCCACACTCTCGATGATGTGAGAGGCCACTTTTCTTGTCAGTTCAAGTATACCAATACGAGTCGAGTCGTTCGCCCACCGACCCATCCCCTCTGAAACGTTTGTCGACGCACAAGACCTGTAAACACGATCCTGCTCGAACTTATGAGCTTAATAAGGCCAATTCGAGCCCCTCCCCATGCCTCAGTGCGCATTCATTGAATTGCGTCTTTATGTTTTGGATCGGGAGTTGCATATTGGAATCACGAAGGGGAGCCTGAGGCCACACGTTCAGAGCATGGGACCGTCACCAGGCTTGCAACGACCACCCCGCCACCTCGAGGTCTTACCTCCCTATTCAGGTGACCGCTAGCATGCGACATGTCGTGCCGGCGAGCGTCCCTTGATCACAACATGCTGATTGCGGTCGATTGCTCCAATGCTTTTGATCGCGATCAGTGCTGAATAAAAAAAGGAGCAATCATGGCACCCCGGTTTCGACGTTGCAATTTCCGAGCAGCCTTCACGCTGATCGAGCTGCTCGTGGTCATCGCCATCATCGCGGTTTTGATCGCCCTGCTACTGCCGGCCGTGCAGGCGGCACGCGAGACGGCCCGCCGCGCCCAGTGCACCAACAATCTCAAGCAGATCGGCCTGGCCCTTGCAAACTACGAATCGGCTAACAGTGCATTGCCGATGGGGTCAGTCGTGAATCGCGCTAACCCGGTCGATTGCAACTTTGTGAATTCAGGTGCGAATCCGATTCTGTGGAGTCTGTTTGACCAGATCCTTCCCTACGTCGAGCAGCAGGCCGCCTATAACGCCACCAACTTCAATCTCGCCCCTGGCGGTCATAGCTTCTTCGGGCTCGACGCGGGCGCGGCCAATTACACCGGCATGAACACACAGGTGAACTCATTCATCTGTCCGTCGGATGTCGGGTTCACCAAGCCGGTCTACGGCCCCTCGACAACGGCCGGTGATTCGACCAACGGCTTTGGACAGTGTTCCTACGCGGGCATGGCGGGAACTTTTGACATCTGGGATTGGTACTGCGGCTGCCCCGCGCAATCGGGAGGATCGTGCACGGGTGATGTGTGGCCGTCTGGCGACGGTCTCTTCTACATGAACCAGGTCGTCAAACTCCAGAGTATTACCGACGGAACGAGCAATACGATCTCGGTGGGCGAATTTGCCCGTTTCAAGAATGATCCCGACCCGCAGGCGAATTTCTGGAATCGCGCCTGGGTTTTTCTGTCCAGTTATGACAGCAACCTCGGATTGTCGGGTACGACAACGCGTCCTTACTGTCTGGCGTCGAGCGTCGCGCGCATCAACGCCCCGTTCGCGCCCGACAACTATTCGGGGACTTACAGTCCGAACAACTGGGCGTTTCCAACGGGTGACGTCGATTCGTGGCTGTACCTGCAAAACGGCGCTGATTTTCGACTGCTGGGACAGTTTGGTTTTCGAAGCCAGCATCCCGGAGGCGCCAACTTCGCATTCGCCGATGGCTCGGTGCACTTTCTCAAAGACTCGATTGACATGGGCAATCCCAACTACGCCGCGCCTCGTAGCAAGGGCGTCTATCGTAATCTGAGCACTCGCAACGGCGGGGAAATTGTGACCTCCGATGCCTACTGAGAGAAAGACTTTTCTTGCCACCAAGCCAACATGGGGAGTTTGCCGATGCGTCTCGCGCACTCATTGACTCGTCCGGGCCAGATTCTGGCGCTCTCGGCTATCGCGATCGTCCTTGGCTGCGATAGCAACCCAAACGGCCCCTCGGCTCCCACTGCACCGACCGGGGCCGAGGCTCGCAAAGGGGCATCGCTCGAAACCGGGGCCGTTCCCCCCGCACTTGAGGGGGGTCGAACGCGGACTAACGAAAAAGGGGCGATCGTGAAAGCCGGTAGGTCGGCTATCAAAAGTGCGGGACCTCCGATCGGCGGCATCAATTGAACTGGCCTGGCTTACGCTCTGCTCGATGCTCGCCAGCAGCGAGAACCGCCCGGTTGCACGGTCAATTCGATGGCTCGCTCGGGCTGGCGGCCGGTTGATGCGGTCGCCGCGGCGAGCCAGACCGATCGCCGTGTCGCCAGGGTCTTTGCCTTCTACAATCGTGTGCACAATGAAAATGGCCGCGCGGGAAGATTTACTGAGCGGCCGATTGCGTGCCCATCGGGCTGCCGCGGATCGTCATTCCGTCGGGTAACGGCCGGGCGGCGACACTGAAGCCCCGTTCCACCAGGTCGTTCCGTAATCGCCGATAGAGCGCGAAGCTATCGGGGTAAACCCACAGCGTGATCGTCGATCGGACCGGATTGATCCGGTTAACGGCTCGCGAGAACTCGGAAATCGGGTTTCGCGTGGCCTCGTAAGTCTCACCCCGCGATTCAAATTCGGGAACGATCTCCCAGGCTCTCAGGTCATAACGCACGCTCTTGCGTTGAATCAGCTCTTCCATGCTCCCCGGCATCGCTCTCACCAGTTCATATTCCAGCGAAAACGAGCCCACCGGTCCCACCTTGTTGCTGATGGCCGGCACCCGGTCAGACATCCGGATCCGAATCTGCGCATCGGCCTTCGTTAGCTCGAGCAGGCGATCGAGATCGATAAACGCCACGCGGTTGCGGTGCAGCTCGAAATGCGACTCACTGCTGGCCGCCGGCCGTGCGACCGGGCTCTTGCTCAAGATCGACGTCGTCTTGGGGCGTGGGAGCTGGCGCAAGGCTTTGACTTCCTTATCGAGCTTGTCACGCTCACCCCGGATGAATCCGCCGCGCGACGTCGCCTGCGCGATCCGTGTCGACGGATCACGCACGACGAAGCCGAGCTTGCGTGCCCGCGCCGCGTCAAGGGCCGCCTGGGCATTGGCCGCCGCGGTCCGCCGCGCGGCGTCGGCGGCGCGTGCATCGGCGCGCGCTCGATCTCGACTCACCGAGTCGAGCGCATCTTCCGCGGCGGCGACGGCCGCCCTGTCCACCTCCGGAGCCGCCAGCGCGGCGACCGCCGCGGTCGGTATCGATGATGGCTGCGCCTCGGTCAGTCCGGCCGCCGCATCGCCGGTCTCGGCGGCCGGGTCGGCCGCGGGCCGATTTTGAGCCAGGGGCGCCGCTTTGGGAGCCGTGGCTGTCGGTCGCCCGCCGGCAAGGGAGATATACGCCGTGATGGCGATCACGACGGTCACGACGCCGGCGAGCTGCCCGAATGCCTGACGCCGCGATTGCGCATCGTCGGGTTTCGGCCAGCGCGAGTCGGATGACGCCCGCGGCCGATCGCCAGCCGCGCTGGCCGGCGGCGAGCCTGCACCTTGATTGTCACCGTCGTTCAAAGGCGGTTCCAACGTCATTTCCACGTTTCCTTGTTGAAAACGTGCGAACCCTGAGTGCCCGCGATTTGCAGCGACATGGGCCAGTCGGGAAGCGCGAAGAGAAGCTGCCGCCGCGCCGTCCAGAACGTATTGCTGCCGTTGGTCTCGACGAGGAACTTGATTTTCGGCTTGGGACGGATCAACGGATCGACGATCGCTCGCTTGCGTACCATCGCAATGATCTCACTCGCGAGCTGTCCCCCCTTTTCGGGACCCTGGCGTTCGATGGCACCCACGGTGAGGCGGTAGCCTCCCGGATGCAAGAGCACGTCGTCGGCGCGGCAGACGACCACGATATCGAACGGGATTTCGATCATCCCCTTGGGCGCGACCGCCTTCGGCGCCGGGGCGAAAATGAGGTCGTCGGAGTTATTTGACTCCGATCCGTCGTTTGCCGATTGCCCGAATGAGCCGTTCGACGACGGCGAACTTGCACTTGAACTGCTCGAACCCGAGGCACTCGAACTCGAGCTCGAATCGAGCGGCATCCCCCCCGTTGAATTATTCGACGACGGCGACGAGCTCGCGCTCAACGAGGGGGCCCGGCTCGCCAGCCCCGACGATGCCGGGCTCAGGGCCGCCAGCGCGCTCGCCGCGCTGCTGTGACTCAGCGACGACGAGGCAGGCGCGTTCGTTGCCAGATTAGCGAGGGTGTCTGCACTGACCTGCGCGCCGTTGGGTCCCTCGACGGGGACATCCGCGCCCCCGGCCGGAATTTGACCCGATGAATGGGACGGATCGCTGGTCGACCCACTGCCCGGGGAGGTCGCACCCGAGGCCCGCGAGCTGGCGGCCGGCTGTGCATTATCTGTCGGATGATAAGGCTGATTCCCAGGGTCGACTGCTGGTGCGCCCGAGCCAGCGCCTTGGTCCGGCTGCGGACCGGTCGTCGCGGGGGGAGGGCCCCCCGAGGTAGCGGAGCTCGAAGCTGGAGGTGGGAAACTGTCGCCGCTGTTGGTTTCGTTCGAAGCCGAGCTCGATCCGCTGGCCGCTGCCAGGCGTGAACCAGCCGACGAAGACGATCCCGCGCTTCCCACACCGAGCGTGGAGTCTGACGGCGCCGGAACCGAAGCACTGCCTTTATTTAGACTGAACCCGGCCGCCGGGTTGGTTGACGCGGGCGGCCGCACCGCCCCGGCCAGGCTGCCGTCGCCGGCCGGCTCGAGATCGGGAAGGTCATTCCCGTTTGTGGAACCGCCGGGCGCCGGGTTTGTCGTCGAGTGACTCGACGAATTTCCACGGCTGACGGAATTTCCGCCCGCCATGGTTCCTGGCTTCTTGCTCGAAAGTCCGGTATAGGCCTCGGTCAGTTTCTCGAGGCTCGATTCGCCGCCGCCGCCCGGGTGAACAGTGGACAACGCTCCGCCTGTCGTGGGCGGATTGCCGCCGGGCCCGGACCCTCGAAACGGCAACAGTGGCAAACTGCTTCCAGCGCCTCGACCCGGCCCCCGGCCGGTTGTGCCAGTGCCAGAGCCAGGCGTGATGCCCAGGCTGTCCCCGGCCGCCGACGGCGCACCGGAGCCAAAACCATTGCCGCCCGATGGAACCGCGGGGAATCCGCCGCCGCTAGGGTCTGTGAGATTGGACGAGTTCACGGGAGTCGGCGCGGCGGCGGCGCCATTAACCGAGCCCCTTGAGATTCAGGGCGTGGCGAATGTCCCTGGCCCGAGGTGCCGTCGGTCTGGTCGTTCGACCGCAACTGGGGCCAGTCGTTGTCATTGCGTATCTTGCCGCGGCCGACCGCCGGCTCTCCGTCTGGACCGGCGTTAACCGTCACGCCGTCGGCGTTTTGCTTGCCGCGCGACGGCCAGACGAAATCACCGGGAGTCGTCTGGTCGGGATTGCCGCCCCCCTGGTCGGAGCGGCGATTGCGGGAACTCGAGTCGTTCGGCCAGCCTTCACTTTGGCGTCCCATGCCGCCGCCAGCGCCATCGGAGGCGTTCATGGCGATGGTCGCCTTTGGCCGCGGTGCCGACTCCAAGGGAACGTCGAGTGGCACCGTGCCATCCCAGGTCGCCAGATTGTCGAAGTCAGGAACATCGACGGCCAGGCCCTGTTCGATCAGCTCGTAACCGAACGCAATGCCGAGCGGTTCGAGACACGTGCGAGCCTGGTAATAAGGACGGATCCCGTTGGGGCGCACGAGGAAAACCAGATAAGGGACCGCCGCGGCGCCGTCGGGCGTGTCGGCGGCCTGAATGTGGATCATCTCGGCCGCGATGGCGCGGACCAGCGGGCTGGAACGGGGATTGATCAGCGACGACAGCTCGAGCGGCAAGAACGTTCGTCCCTTCGGCCGAAGGGTCACGCTCCCCGCCGCGCATTCGAGGACGATGGGCCGCCGCCAGGTGCCGGTCGGTCCCTTGTAGGGGAGCACCGAAAATCCCGAGCGCTTGCCGTCCTTGGCGAGGGCCGCCTTGAGCGCATCACGCTCGTGGGCCAGCACGTCGCGCTCAGAGTCGAGCTCGCTCACGGCGTTTTCAATCGATTGGGCACGAGCCGCCAGGCCCGCGATCTGCTGACGAACCAAAAGCTCACGGCGCTTCCACCGTTGCGACTCGGCCACCGAAGCCTTCTCCGCTTTCTCGAGTGCAATCGTCCGCTGGTCGGCATCCTGGGCCGCTCGACTCTCGATCGCCAGAGCGTTCGAGAGTCGCGTCACGATCATTTTCGTCGGGTCTTCAGGGGGCACCGACGAAGCGGGTGGTGCCGCAGAATCGGCAACCGGACCGGGCGTCGTGGGCGCGGCGCCCGCTGGCTCGGCGGCCAGATCGCGAGTCGGAGCCGTTTGCGGCAGCGGTGCGGCCGTCTTCGTCGTTTCGGTCGATGGCGACTGGGCGTGGCGATGAACGGCGATGAGCAGATTGAGCGTCGCGCCCAGGCTGATCACGATCAGGGCGAGCAAGGCGCGTTCGGCCCGGATCGCCGCCTGGTGCGGCGTGTGCTCTGTCTTCGTCGGTGAACCGGCGTTACGGTCATCGTCCATTCGAACCGGCATCCTTATCCGATCCCATGTCCGCTCGACTGTCAGACGGGTGCGCGATTGTAAGAGAAGTCGCCCAATTCCGCGATGCGGCTTCGAAACGGTCCTGCTCGTGATAGATCGGATCGTCGATCAAGTCGACTTGAGCCGCACCATCCCGGCCACTCGCAACGCCCGCGGAATCGTCGGGCGCCTCCGCGACGCGCCCGGGGGCTGCGACGCACCAACCCTAACTCCATGCGCGTCAACACGTTTCGAGCCGAACAGATTCCGGCCGTTGATATGGCATCAACGGTCCACTGGCTACCGCGTCCAGGAAAGAGGCAGAGCCAACGACGGCGATCGCCGTACGATCGATCATACCAGCCCGGCTTGCGCACATTCCATGGTCCCACCACGACACGCAGCTTCGCGCGAAGCCAGCAAGTATCGATATGACATGTTCTTGACTTCGATTGATTAAAGAGTACCTTGAGCGGTCATTTCCGGATCACCGAAACCGGAGTCAATGCTGTGGCACGAATGCTTCGTCCGGTCTCGTTACTCGTTTGTCTCATGACGCTATCGAGCGCCGGCTGCGCAACGGGACCGCACCGCCTGGTTCGCCCCAGTGACTACGATGACGCGATCGCTGGCTCATACAGCAGTCCCGACAACACGGCGGCTCAGAATCTGGCCAACGCGTCGATGAGGGATTGGAACTTCAAGGGGCTACCCTGGTGAACGGTCGCCGTCATACTCGCCGAACTACAGCCGAATGAGCACGTGCCGAACTGATCATATAAATCGTCTCTCACCCTGTTAATTCATGAACACTCATGACGAACTTCAAGGCGTTGCTTCTCCTTCCTGCTGCCTCCGCGGGTGCACTCACCGCGATGACAGTTCAATACCCGTCGCGAGACCTGGCCGAGCTCGGCCTGATGCTGGTCATCATCATGCCGCTTTATCTCGTCAATCTGTTCATTCTCGGATGGAGCTGGACGAGACCGCCGGGCGGACGTTTTCTGGGCCTGACACGAGTGACATGGTCGGTGCTCGTGGCGGTTGCCTTTTTGCTGGGGTTGTCGTTGATGTTCATAGCGTGAGCGGCAGGGAATCCCGCATTTTTTAGTGAATACCCGCGCGGGGCGCTCGCAGGGTGTGCATGCTACCACCAACCCCAACCGGCCCGGGTCACTGTTGCGAGTCGAGGCGCCGCCCCGTATGCTCATCGACGAGATGGCGCGCATCGCCATGGTATCGGCGCGGATCGTGACAAGGAGGAACAACAATGTCGCCACGCTGGGGACCCGGCCCGGTTTTCATCTACGAGTCGATCGCCGCCACACGGCGCTGGCAGCTCTATGCGTTGCGATCGCTGTTTGTACTCAGCCTGCTCGCGGCGCTGGCGATCGTCTGGCTGTTTGTCTGTCTGGAGCAAGGCTCGGCGGTACGTGCGATCTCATACCAAGAGCTGGCCGAGGGGGGCCAGTATTTCTTCTACGCGATTGCATCCTCCCAGCTTGTCATCGTGCTGCTCGCGGCACCGGCGGCGACGGCCGGTGCGATCTGCCTCGACCGCGCCGGGGTAATCTGACGCACATGCTGGTGACGGATCTCGCCGACGCCGAGATCGTCATCGGAAAGCTCGCAGCGCGGTTCTTGCCGGTTCTCGCACTCGTCGCCTCGACGATACCCGTCCTGGCCATCGCCGGGCTGCTCGGCGGTGTCATCTTCGAGGCCATCTTGTCGCTGACCCTGGTCACCGTCGGCCTCGCGATTTTCGGGTGTGCGCTGGCCCTGGCATTTTCGGTGCGCGCGACCAAAACGCACGAAGTTCTCATGGCCGTCTATACGATCGAGTCGCTCTGGGTCATGGGCCCCCTGGTGTGGGAGCTGCTGGCCGAATCGGGCCTCATGCGCTCGGTCCCCGCGTGGTTCGTCTCGATCAATCCGTTCGTCCTGGCATGCGCACCCTATGCCTGGCCGAGCGCCGACAATATCTGGTGGCTCGCGGGATTCCTGGGTGTGACGCTCGCCATCTCCGGGGGCCTGGTCGTCTACACGGTGCTCCGGCTCCGGACCGCAATCACAAGTGGGGCCAGTTCGCGCCAGTCGCGCCGCTCGCGCCTGGGGGCTGCGATGGGCGCCATCAACACGAGACTGTTGTGGTGGCGCCCGGGCCCGTCTCTCGATGAAAACCCTGCACTCTGGCGCGAGTGGCGGCGTGGCCGGCCGACGCGATTGGCCCGAATCGTCTGGGGATTTTTCATCGCGTTATCGGTCCTCGGCCTGGCGTCGGGTGTCGTCACGATCGCCGATGACTTTCGCTCGGGGAGCAGTTTTCTGCTGATGGTCAACGGCCTCGAGGCGACGTTCGGGTTGCTACTGGTCAGCCTCTTCGCGCCCACGGTGCTGGCCGAGGAACGGGTCAGGGGCAGCCTCGACGTGCTGATGACCACGCCCCTGCCGACGGCGCGGATCGTTTTCGCCAAGTGGTGGGGCGCTTACCGCTGGGTGCCGGCCCTGGCGCTTCTGCCGGCGATCGGCTGCGTCATCATCGCGACGGCGGCGCCCGATCATCCGACGGCCCCTCGGCGGGTCGCGCGAGCGGCGGCACCACTGGGTCTGAACACGGTCGATCGCATTGCCAATGTTGTCGTCCCGACGGCGATCTTGCTGGCCCAGGGGGCCGCGGTCACGAGCGTCGGCCTGGCCCTGGCAACGTGGACCCGCCGCGTTGGCCGCGCGGTGGCCATCAGTGTGACGTGTTGCGGCTTTTTCGCGTTCGGCTGGATCATCATTCTCGAGGTTGGCGGTGCTACGCTGCAAGCGCTCAAGTGGTGGTCGCCCGATGATCGGGGAACCCTCGAGCTCGTGATTCAGATTCTCGGCACGTCCTGTCCGCTGGGGGGCCAGATGACCACGTTCCAGACGTGGCTGTGGCCCGCGTCGCAGAGCCGCGGTGCATTCTACATCGGAGAAGCGATCGTCTTTTTGTTCACAGTGGAGTTTGCTCTTCTGATGCTCGCCTTGACGTTGATCTCGTTCGATCGCTGCATGGGCCGCGTGCCCGAACGACCGCGCCGCGCACCGCGGCAGCCTCGGGCCCTGGTCTTCCGCCACGCGGGGCCCCATGAGCTCCCGATCAAGGTCGACAAGTCCCATGAGCCCCCGTCGCCGCGGCCTCTGGGCCGGGTGGCCGCGGTAATCGGCGCGTTTTGCCGGCGAGACGTCGGCCGCCCACCAGCCGGTGTCACGGTCGACCCGCCGCCCTTCGCAGCGGCAAACCACCTCGCAAAATGATTGCATCGCGCACGGCCTCAAAAATCACCTCGTGGCCTCTCGTGTTGGGATGTTTATCCCAATCCGAGATCCGAAACTCGTCGAGCTCCATTGAATCGAATGCGCTCGAGATATCGAGGACATCAAGGCCGTGAGAACAGGCCAGCGTATGAATCAGCCGGAACACGCGGGGTGACTTCTCCTTGGTATCAGCACGCGGAAGGACGAGTAACGTCAAGGGGACCTGAAGCCGCGCCGCTTCCGCGCTCCAGGAGGCATAGACGAACGGGAGCAATCGCTCGGACTCGCCGCAAAACCGGTCTCGAAACGTCTCGAGCGACATTGTGCCGGTGACACCCGAGCGCCTCACCGAATTCGTGACAAATCCGAATGGGATCGGTATCCCGCGCCGGAGCACGGAATGAATGTGGTTGTCTTCGAGCCAGGAATCGAGGGCGGTCACATCGCACAATAGCCAGTCGGCGTTCCAGCGGCTCGCTTCTGTTCTTAGCCGCTCTAGCCGCCGCGTTGGCGAGTCACCCGCGACGGCCAGATTGACGACCTCGATCCTCTGCGCCCGACCTGCCGAGTCTTGATTGAGCCACCGTTCGAGGAGCCGCGGGTATTCGTCACCGAAGTCGACGCCATATCCCATCGTGTTGGACGACCCGAATACCAGAATCCGGTACGTCCCGGGGGGTTTTTTCAGACTGATCTCCGGCGTTCGAAACCCGTGGCTGTTGGTGCGAAACGACCGATTGTTCCACCGGATGTCGAGATTGGGCTTCATTTGCCAGCGCAGATAGGTCGGAAGCTCGGTCACGATGCCCGTCTGATCGCCACCGAATGGCAAATAGCCGGCCGGCGGTTGCGCGACACCGGCTGCGCTTTCCGTTCCCTGGGCGTTGATGAGGCCCTCATAGTAACCGAGTGACAGCGTCTGCTGGGCCTCGTTCTCGGCCGAGACACCGCGAAGCGTGCCGACGAGCGCCAGTCACCGCCGACGCTTGCCAGCGCGAGCAAGAGCAGCATGAATGCCGGCGCCGAGCCCCGGGGCTGGCGAAAGTTCAACCGCATTCCACGTAGCACTGCCAAATCCCTCCCACATGAGAATCGCGGCACCGCACGGCCCCGGGGAGTTTGATCGAGATGAATAAAGGCGCGTGCGTGGTTATTGTTCCGACGCGATCGCCGAAAGTCGTCGATGGAACCGACGCTCGCTGGCCGGCCGGCTATCTGACCAGGCGCCGCGCCGTCGGCAGCGGTCCACCGATTCCGATCAGGCGGCCTCTCGTTTCATGGATACGAGCCCGGCGATCTGGCGAATGGTGTCGAGACCATCGACACCCGCCTCGTGGGCCTCGATCCTGATATTAAAGCGGTCTTCCAGGAAAGTGACCAGCTTCAGCGTGCTGATCGAGTCGAGCACACCGCCCGTGATCAGCCGCGTTTCATCTTCCAGCTCGCCAGGATCCTCGCCGGGTAGAAACTCCCGCAATATGAATTCGCGAACCAACCTTTTGATCTCATCCATGCCGGCCTCCTGACGATCCGTCTGGCACATTAACACCGCCGTTCCGTTACGTCGAAACCCCGTCCCAACCGAGACATGCTTGCGTGCTTATCTGTCTAAACTTACCTGTGTTTCCGCGCAATTCCATTTGTAAACTTTTGCCCGGAAGTAAAAAATCGTTAAGGTAGTCATGTGCCACTCTCTTCATCAAGAAGCGACAAGATTGTTCGACCTGCGCCCTCTGATTTCGGCAAAACACGAATATTGCGGCGGCCGCGCGCGGCCAAAATCGCGCCAAGCCGGGAGCGCACGCGAATATACACGGCGCAGTCCGATTGCGGTGTTAAGAATTATGAATCGAGAACACCTACGACCGCGGATCGGCTCTGAGCGTCTGCACACCAACGATTCTCTTTTGCAGTGCGTGACTTCGCACTGGGCTTTCCGCGCACAATCGTGGGTGGGTAACGATCCTTCAACCGCGCGAACCGCTCGAGGATCGGCCCTTTCACCACGGAGGATGGCGAACACGTCGAGTTCGCAATTCTTCATGATTAAATTATCGTCCGTTTGCGCAAATATCAATGTTTACATTTCTTGAGCAGCGCTGTTGGTGTCATCGGTGGTCGATTCTCCTCGGAATTTGACCACGGATGGCACCGAGAGCACGGATGAAGACAAAATCAACGGACGGGACTGTTTTGAGCTGAGATTGCCATTGTCGCGGGCCAGAAAACGTGCGATGTGAAACTTAATGTTAATAGCTGCATTCGTTTTCGCCAAATGTCGATCGTGGTCACAAACTGAGCCAGTATGGCGGGCGGAGTCGAGCCACCCTGCGCGGTGAAAGGTTGGGCTTGCACGGCTTTCGGTTTATCCCGTTTTCACTGACCAACCACGCGGCACGCAGAGCGCCGCGTCTTTGTTGGAGTTCCGCCTTCAGGCGGCGAGCGAGCCGAAGATTCCGCCTCAAGGCGGGACTCCAACAAGAAGCCGCGAAACAGATGCGGCCTAGTCCCAATGCGTTCGGAACTCGATTCAAGATCAACTTTTCACGGGGCGAGAAGATGTTTATTTATGATAATTACATATTAAACGATAATAATATCACATTATTTCAACGCCGAGTACAAGTTGTCTGCTGAAACAGCACACGAAAATCGCCGCAATTCTCGAAGGCGCTGTCACCGTTTCTCGCCATGCTGAGCGAGGTTTGTGCGCTCTCGCTTTGACGAAAGCAATGCGGACAACGGTCGCGAGTTGTCTTCGGAAACGCCGGCGAACAGGCGAATCTTGCGGTGTGAGCGACTTTGACACGCGAAGACACGCCGTGGGAGTGACCGTCACACCAAGGATTTCAATTCACTTTTGATCGAGCGCTTTTTCGAGGTCTTCGATGTTGATCGAGTCGAAGCTGCCGCCGAGCAGCGCCGTGAGCTGGAGGCCGACCAGGGTTTCGCTCGAGCGGCGGCCGCCGTTGATCATCGAAAGATAAGGCTCGGCTCCGATCAACACGGCGCGCGGCCGGCCGTGCACCGTCAAAACGTACCGGACGTTGTTGTTCTCGAGTTCCTTGAGGATTGCCGGCAGGTTCTGGTGTAACTCGCGACTCCCAATAATTCGCACCGGGGAGTCCGAAGGCTTGTCCGCCATGAAAATTCTGCCTCCTCGAGGTGCCGCGAACCGGACAGAAGTGCGGACAGCAACCACCAGTCAAATCGTTGCCGTCGAGCGATCAGATCTGAACGGCCGAATGGCCGCACATACGACCCACACCATGACGAGCCCGGTCGGCAGCCGGAAATGCCCGCCGGACGAAGACCAAGTATTCGACAACGTTCGTCGAGCTTTGGCCAGAAAAGCCGTCTATTCCGAGAGTTCGGTCAATTTCGACGTGCTTGCTGCCCTCTGTCCACGATATTCTACAGAGGTCTAACGCGATTGCAAGAGTCAGACGACGTCGGTTTTTATCGGCCGACCCACGCCCGGCTCGCCGCCCCGAAACCGAAATCTTGCGCCAGAACAGGAAGCGATCAGTTGAGCGCCCGGTCACCCGATCATTTCGACCGCGAGCGCCACCGCTTCACCGCCCCCCAGACAGGCTGTCGCGACGCCCCGGCGCCCGCCCGTTGCACGAAGGGCCGTCAAGAGTGTCACGAGAATACGCGCGCCACTGCATCCGATCGGATGCCCCAATGCGACGGCGCCTCCGTAGATATTCAGCTTCTCGGCCGGGATCTTGAGAGCGCGCTCGGCGACCATCGGCACCACCGCGAACGCCTCGTTGATCTCGAACAGATCGACCTCGGCCACCGACCAGCCGACCTTCTCGAGAAGCTGCTCGATCGCGCCAACGGGTGCTGTCGTAAACCATTCGGGCATCTGGCTGAACGTCGCGGCGCCCTACGATCTCGGCAGGGGCTGCGAGCTCAGTGCGTTCGCACTCGTCGCGCGATGCCACGAGCAAAGCGGCTGCGCCGTCGCTGATGCTCGACGCGTTTCCCGCCGTGATCGTGCCGTCGGGACCGAACGCCGGCTTGCAGCGCCCGGAGCTTGGCCTCGTCGAACTTCGACGGCGCCTCGTCGTCCGCGACGACCGACGTCTTGCCTTTCACGGCAACCTCGACCGGCACGATTTCGCGCTCGAACACGCCGTCCGCGATCGCCTGACGTGCCCGCAGATGAGATCGTACGGCGAAGTCGTCCTGCTCGCGGCGGCTGAACGAGTACTCGGAGCGCACGCGTCGCCGCAGGTTCCCATGTGTTTTTCGCCGTACACGTCCCAGAGGCCGTCGACGATCATGGCATCGAGAAGCTCGCCGTGGCCCAGGCGATAACCTTCGCGGGCCCGGGTCAGGAGATAGGCGCGCGCGACATGCTCTCCATGCCGCCGGCGATGACAACTCGGAGTCGCCGCAACGGATCGCCTGGTCGGCGAGCATCACGGCTTTGAGCCCCGAGCCACACACCTTGTTGATCGTGACCGCGCCCGACCGAAGCGGGCAGGCCGCCAAAATGCGACGCCTGGCGGGCCGGGTTTTGACCGAGCCCGGCGCCGATCACATTGCCCATGATGACTTCGTCGATCGCTCGCGGTGCCACACCCGGTCCGGGTGAACAGCGCCTTGACACAGGCGGCGCCCAGCTGAGGTGCCGAAAGGCTGGCCAGGCCGCCGCCCATCGCTCCCATCGGCGTACGCACGCCGGCCACGATGACTCCGTTATTGCTGCTCATGGCACTCTTGATCATCAAAAAGTCTGGCGCGGCCCGGGCAGGGGCTGGCTGGCCCCGTCGGCCTTGTCACACCGGCCGGACATGCAGCTCCTTGAGCTGCCGTGGCTCGACCGTTCCCGGTGCGCCCGTCATGAGATCGGTACCCCTTGCCGTTTTCGGAAACGCGATGCAATCGCGAATGTTCGTGAGCCCCGAGTAAAGCATAGCCAGGCGGTCAAATCCCAGTGCGATACCGCCGTGCGGGGGTGCTCCATTCCGGAGCGCTCCGAGCAAAAATCCAAATTTCTCGTTCGCTTCAGACTCGCTCAGACCGAGGAGCGCAAAGATCTTCGCCTGGATGACGGAGTCATGGCAGCGGATCGTTCCGCCGCCGCACTCCTCGCCATTGACGACCAGGTCATACGCCTGGGCACGCACCCTCGCCGGGTCGGTTTCGAGGAGGTGCAAGTCTTCAAAAAGCGGCATCGTGAACGGATGATGCTCGGCCACGAACCGGTTTTCGTCAGCGTCCCAGCCAAAGAGCGGGAAGCGAACGATCCAGGAGTAGTGGAACGCTTTCGGGTCGTAGAGTTGCAGCTCGGCGGCGAGCCGCGCCCGCAAGCTGGAAAGCGCCAGGCTGCTGATCGCCTGGGTGTCCGCAACGATCAGGATCAGGTCGCCCGGCTTCGCCTCGAAGTGGGCTCGAAGCTGCTGCTGGAGGTCGGGATTGAAGAATTTCGCCGTCGGACCGGTGAGTGCATCGGCCTCGACCTTGAGCCAGACCGAGGCCCTTGGCCCCCATGCCGCCGACGTATTCGGTGAGCCCGTCGAGGTCCTTGCGGCTATACCGCGCACCGCCGCCCGGCACGCAGATGCCGCGAACGCGATGGCCCCCCTCGGTCGCTTGCTTGAATACCTTGAACTCGGTCTGGTTGGCGATCGAGGCGACGTCCTTGAGCTCGAGCCCGTAGCGCAGGTCGGGCCGGTCGCTGCCGAAACGTTCGACCACGTCGTGATAGTCGAACCGCGGCAGGGGCAACGCCAGTTCTTCGCCGCCGAACTCGCGTGCCATGGCCGCGACCAGGATCTCCATCGTGGACGTGACGTCGAGGTCGTCGACAAACGACATCTCGACGTCGAGCTGGGTAAACTCGGGCTGGCGGTTGGCGCGCAGGTCTTCGTCACGAAAACAGCGGGCAATCTGGAAATAGCGGTCAAACCCCGAAACCATCAAGAGCTGCTTGTAGATTTGGGGCGATTGCGGAAGTGCGTAGTAGTGGTTGGGGTGAACGCGGCTCGGCACCAGGAAGTCGCGGGCCCCTTCGGGCGTGCTCCGTCCGAGAATGGGCGTCTCGACTTCGATGAAGCCGAGCTCCGACATCTTCGTTCTCATCAACTGGGCGAGCCGGTGGCGAAGGATGAAGATCGCCTGCTTCTCGGGCCGGCGCAGGTCGAGATAGCGGTAGGTCAGCCGCAGTTCCTCGTTGGGATCGGGCCCGTGCAATTCAAACGGCGGAGTGGGAGTCGCGTTGTAAACGACCATCTCGCTGGCGCGAACCTCGATACCGCCCGTCTTGAGCTTGGGGTTCTCCTTGCCGCGCAACCGTGCCGCGACCGTGCCGCGAACACCCACGACGAACTCGTTGCGCAGCTCGCTGGCACGCGATTGAAGCTCGACACCGGCGTCGGGCTCGAAGACAACCTGGGTGATCCCGTAACGATCGCGCAGGTCAATGAAGATCAAGCCGCCGAAATTGCGGTAGGCGTCGACCCAGCCATTGAGCACGACTGTTTTTTCCAGATCGTCGACGGTCAATTCGCCACACGTGTGCGTTCGTTTCAGAAGCATGGAATCAATCTAAGTCCATAAAAACATGAAGTGACAGACGTCGCACTCCGCCGGCCTCACCGAGGCCAGCTACAAAAAATCGAGACGAGGCACTCCGCCGGCCGCCGGCCTCACCGAGGCCCGCTACGGAAAGCGGTTTCAGGAAATCAGACACGTCCCGGCGTGCTCGGGCTCGGGTGGAAAAAGGGCTTTCGCACACGTTGCTAACGATACCCCTCGTGTTCGAGGATCGTCAAGGCGTCGATCGAGGCGGCAGCCGAGCCTTTGCTCGATCGCGGGAAGGACACTTTTTGATGGCCCGGCCCGGGCCGAAGTCGCGCGAACCTGGCTGGCTTTCGACTGGGTCGTTGCATCCGTCAACCGCAACCGCCACGATCATTGGCTGGACGGTCGTCGGACGTTGAGTGAAGTGTTATCGACTGGGAGTTTGGCCAACGATGATAAGGTTGCTCTGGCTCGTGGGGATCGCTTTTTTCGTGGCGTGCTCGACGTGGTCGGCGGGCGCGGTGATTCCTGACGCTGATCCGGCGGCTCAAGGTCTCGATCCCGAGCGGCTCAACCGCATCGGCCCCGCGATCGAGCAGGCGATCGCCGCGAAACAGGTGCCCGGTGCGGTCGTCTTGATTGGCCGCCGCGGCCGGATCGTGTTCGCGCGGGCCGCCGGTCTTCGAGCGGTCGTCCCCGCGCCCGAACCGATGACGAGGGACACGATTTTCGATATGGCCTCGCTCACCAAGCCAGTCGCGACGGCGACCTCGGTGATGGTCTTGATCGAGGAAGGAAAGCTCCGCCTCTCGGACCGTCTGGGGCGCGTTTTGCCCGAGTTCGACAATCACGGCAAGGGCGCGATCACCGTCGATCAGCTTCTCCGCCACCGCGCCGGGTTCGTGCCGGATAATCCGATCGGCGATTACAAGGACGGGCCCCTGGAGGCGTGGAAACGGATGGCCGACCTGACCCTGGTTTCACGGCCCGGTGAACGATTCAGTTACTCCGATGTGGGATTTGAGGTTCTCGGCAAGATCGTCGAAAAAAAGAGTGGCTGCGACCTGGCGGTCTTTGCCGAGACACGTGTCTTCGGCCCGCTCGGGATGAACGACACCCGGTTCCGGCCGCTCGGCCCGGCGGGCCGCGCTCAATCACCCGAGCCGCGCGTCGCTCCCACCGAGCCTGTGTCGCCAGGAGGCCCCATGCTACGTGGGGTCGTGCACGACCCGCGGTCGCGGGCACTCGGCAGAATCGCCGGCCACGCTGGCCTTTTTTCGACGGCCGACGATCTGGCGATCCTTGCCCAGACGATGTTGAACGGCGGGATCGGTCCAAACGGGGTCCGCGTGCTCTCGCCGCTGGCCGTGCGGATGATGACGGACGCCGCGACAACGCCTCCCGGCCAGCGCCGGGGCCTCGGCTGGGACGTGGAAACGAGCTACAGCGCGCCGCGCGGCGGACTTTTCGGTCAGACCGGGTACGGCCACACCGGATTCACGGGAACAAGTTTGTGGATCGACCCGGAAACGGAATCGTTCGTGATCATCCTCACGAGCCGGCTTCATCCCGACGGCCGCGGTTCGTCGCCGACGGGCCTCCGCGCCGAGATCGCCACGCTGGCGGCGGCGGCCATTGTCGACGCCTCATCACGGCCCACGCCACCGCCGGTCGCCCCCGTGGCGAGCGACGATCGCCCACGAATGCTGGTCCAGGAGGTGGCCAAAATGGGCTCGGTGCGGTGCGGTATCGACGTTCTCGCCGCCGAGGAGTTCAAAACGCTCAAGGGTCTCAAGATCGGGCTGGTCACGAATCATACCGGGCGAACGCGCGACGGCAAATCGACGATCGACGCCCTGTTTCATGCTCCTGGAGTGCGGCTCACGAAGTTATTCAGCCCCGAACACGGAATCCGGGGGGCGCTCGACGCCGTCGTGCCCAACGGCAAAGACGATGCCACAAACCTTCCGATCATCAGCCTTTACGGCAAGACACGCAAGCCGACGGCCAGCGACCTCGAGGGGCTCGATGCCCTCGTCTACGACATTCAAGATATCGGAGCACGTTTCTACACCTATATTTCCACGCTTGGCCTCGTGCTCGAGTCGGCCCGGGAAAATAACAAGCGAGTATTCGTACTTGATCGGCCCAATTGTATCGGCGGCGAGGCGGTGTCTGGTCCGGTTCGGGACGACGATCTGGCATCGTTCATTGCCTATCACGGTCTCCCGGTGCGGCACGGAATGACTGTCGGCGAGCTGGCGCTCCTCTATAACTCAGAGCGCAAGATCGGTGCGGCGCTCGAGGTGGTGAAGTGCAGCGGCTGGAAGCGCGATCGAGCTTCTTCGACCGGACCGGGCTCCTCTGGACCAATCCCTCGCCGAACATGCGCAGCTTGACCGAAGCGTTGCTCTATCCGGGCGTGGGGCTGCTTGAAGCGACGAACCTGGCGACCGGCCGCGGGACGGACACGCCGTTCGAGCGGGTTGGCGCTCCCTGGATCAACCCACTCGATTTCGCGGCGTGGCTCAATGCCGCGGGCGTGCCGGGCGTCCGATTTGTTCCGATCGAGTTCACGCCTACGGAGCGGCAACACGCAGGCACACGGTGCGGCGGTGTTCAGATCATCATCCACGACTGGTCGGTGTTCGAACCGATCGCCCTGGGAATCACGCTGGCCGTACAGCTTCGAAGCCATTATCCAAAGGATTGGAAGCCCGAGGGATTGCTCCGCCTGCTTTGCGACCGTGCGGCGTATGAGGCGATTCTGAGCGGCAAGCCGCTTGACGCAGTCATGGCGAGCTGGGCGGACGAGCTGGCGGCGTTTCAGAAAATTCGCGCGCGGTATTTGCTCTACTGACGCATCAGTTGGGGAGCGCCTGGGCGTTTAACGACCCGGCCGTTCACGATCGCCGGGTGCGCGGCCCGGGCTTCAAGAGAGGTGGATCACTGGGCGGGTCGTCCGAGCGATAGTCGAATTTCACCCAGGTGCGAAACCGCTCGGGCGTATGGGCAAGCCCGCTGGATTTAAGCCATTGCGCGTATTCGTTTAATGGCTCGTGTAGATGCTCGGGCCCGGCGAATGGAATGTGTCCGAAATCGAGCGAGAACGCGCGTTCGGCCAGTTCGGGCGGTTCCTGGCGTTGGACCATCAGATAGAGGGCCGTGGCGAGGCCCGTGCGATCCGCGCCTGATTTGCAGTGAATCAAGAGAGGATACGAGCAGCCATTCAAGATGTCGATCAACGTGAGGAGCTCGCGCCGCCTGGGGCGTCGGGTCGCACTCAATGGCCAATCGAAAAAGGCCACATGATGATCTTGAGCAGAGCGGACCTCGGCGTCGTACCACCAGTCGGCCGAGCTACCCCCGCGCAGGTTCAGGATCGACTTGACGTGATATTCGTCAAGCCAGGCGTTGAGCCGGGCGGTCGGCTGGGCCGACCGGATCACCTTGCCAGGATCGACGACGCCGAGATTCCCGAGGAACCAGAGTCGCCAGAACTGCCATGTGACCGCGGCCATGCAGCAAACTACCACGACCGCCGCGATCTTGGCGATCTTGAGCCAAGAAACGCGCCGGCTTTCCCTGGGGTGCTATGCGCCCGATCAGGGTCCGGTGCGAGTGAGGTAGTCGCCACGCGTCGCTCCCGTTCGATGGTTCCCTTCGAGGTAACCATAAATCATCGTCGGCGTCCACCGCGTTTCCGCAGCCGTCTCGATCCTCGGCCGTGCCGGATGGCGTGGAGCGGTGGTCGAACGCCGCCGAACGCGACCTGGAATCAAATCAAACAGAAAGGGCCGTCTGCCCATCGCCGGTCGATGAGCAGGCGGCCTGGAGAACGAACATCCTCAACATCTCTGGCCAGCATGCGGTCGGGCTGGCGTTCGGCTCAGCGTGCACCCGGTTCGAGCGGCAAGTTCGTGATCGGACGACTCGTCGTCGAGCCCGTGCCGGCCGCCGCGACGGGCGTCTGGAGGATCTTCAAGTAGCGAGCGGCGAAGCTGTATTGCAATATCGAGCCGACAACGGTCTGGAACGGGGCCGCGAGACGATCGATGAAGACGGTGAGCCGGACGATCGGATCGCGATAGACGATGATGCGATCGTTGGGCATGAGCTGGTAGTTGGTGGTGGGATCGCCACCGCTGGTGATCGCGGCCAGGTTGACTGGCAAGACCTGTTCGCAGCAGGCCCCTGGCGGAGCGGGCCGCACGAGTCGAATATTCTGCGGCGCGGCTGTCGGCGTCAGGCCGCCGGCAAACTGCAGAGCGTCGAGCACGGTCTCGTTCCCCGTGATCGGCATCTTACCCGTGACGAGCACATCGCCGAGAACGTAGTAGTTCTTGCTGTTATACGCCGTGACGTCGACGAAGACGGTCGCCGAATCGCGTGGTTCGATCAGTTTCGGTTTGCCCGTCTTGGCGTCCGTCTCGGGTTCGGCCGTGTCATCGGTGGCGACGAGGCCCAGCGCCGTGTCGGTCAGCCACTTGCGGAGATGGAGGATGATCTTTTCCTTCACCTCCGGAATCGTGAGACCGGCGACATAGACTTCACCGTAGAAGCCGAGTGAGATCTTGCCATCGGGCCGCACGAGCCGTTCGCCCGAGATCGGACGCCCGGGCAACGCATCGAGTACCTCGACGATCACGAGATCGGGAGGTTCGAGAACGTAGTCGGGCATCGAAACTTTCTGGAACTCGCGCGGTATATTGCCGGCTGCGATCTTTTCCTCGGGTGTCTTGACGGTCTGACAGCCCGAGACCGTGCACAATATCAATAAAGTTAGCCATACGGCCCGTCGGTATTCCATTCTTGCGCGATCCATGCAACACATCCTCCCGGCATTCCGACTTCGGCCGAACAGGCAGTTCTTGTTCGATTCGGCTCCGATCCAAGGCGACAACCCGTAGTTCTCGCCCGTACGAAGCCCAGCCTGCTCACTGACCCGCTCCGTCCGTCGTGCGACTCGCTTTGTCAAGAGTGGTCCGACCGGTCTTGCGGAATCGTTCTTGACAAGAGATACAATCGGCACAATCGCCCGTTCGCTCAAATCGAAAATAGTCCAAACGGTCTTAACGGGCAACTTGCGGATAGAAACGATTCGCGCGGGCGTAATAGCGCTGTGGTATGCGGCTGACGGTCGAAGTTCGATTAAAGTATTTCGCCGCCAAACCACCAGGAGTGGTCGTGGTCGGGCGCGCCTTGGCACTCGTCGGTTTGGTTTTCGCCTTCGTCCGCGGGTCGCCCGGCGACGGCCGCACTCCGCTGATCTGGCCGGAACCAATCCCGGCCGCGGCCGCCTGATTGAGAAGCATGTAAGCGCCGAACTGCTGCGGCGTCGGCGCAAAGCCGTTGCCGAGAAGCATCGGCGCCGTTATCGGATTGAGCATTCCGCCGTTCATGCCCATGCCCCCAAGGCCGATCGCCCCCTGCCCGGCCGCTTGACCCTGAGCCTGGCCGCCGAGAGCCGCCGCGTCCGTCGGACTCAGCGCGGCCGAGGGCCTCATGGCATACATCATCGCCATCATCCCCATACCTCCATCCGAGCTCGCCGCGGACGTGGCCGACGGCGCCAGGACCGGAACCTGGGCGCGGGCGTCACGACCGATCGCTGCGCCAACGAATACGAGACTCACTGGAACCCAGACTGATATCCTCGTTCGAGCTTTCATCGTGAATCTTCTCCTCGACACCGGCTCGCGTGACGGGCGAACGCGCCTTCCGACGAATACCGGCCCAAAGTTCGGCGGGAACCTGATCCTCGTTCCTCTTTTCGACCTCGGCGATCGAATGAAAACAATCAAAACCCGGTTATCCCTCAAATACCTCGTATCCGCTACCTACGCGAAACCCGAAGTTTTACCTTTCCCCCTAATTTCGCTGAAGCCCGGTATGGTGCTGATCCGATCGAACCAAACAGGATCGTTGGAAAAGATGGGATTGTCTCCGCCCAAGGATAACGGAGGCGAGCCTGGTACTACCGCGACAGGACGAGGCAAGGATGCGAACAATCTCGAGGAGTCGAGGCCGCGGGCTGATTCTGGCAGTCCTGACGATCATCGCCGGCTTGCCAGAGCTACGCGCGGGCGCAGCAGTCCGGGTTATTCCCGAATCTCCCGATCAAACGGCAGCGGGTCCCCTGCGATATGGAAGACCCGATCTACAAGATCTACAAGCACCAGTACTTTGGTTATCACCCGACGTGCTGGCGGCAATTCCCCAGTGGCTGGGGATGTCCGAGTCCCGCGGCGCCTGACAAGGCGAAGTCGTTCACCGAGATTCCGCTCGCTTCAGGCGCGAATCCGGCGGGCAACCCCGAAACCGACGCCGGTGAAGGCGCGATGGCACCGAGCGGCCCGGTCCGTCCGAACGTGCCACCGATCGGCAACGACGCCCCCTCGCCATTCGAGACGCCGGAAGGGAACAAGCCGGCGAATCCGCCAGGGAACGCGCCGGCGAATCCGCGCACCAATCCGAACGTCTTGCCGACTCCGCCCGGCGACCCGTTCGAGCTCGATAAACCGGCCGCGCCGCAACGCCGGCGACACCCGCCGCGCCTCGGGCCAGCCGAACGCGGCCGCCGGGCCCGGTCGGCGCCGGCACTGGCGCCGGCGTCTACAATGGACCCGAGCTGGCCCCGCCCGCCGATGCCGCATCGGCGCCAAGGTCGGGCACACGCACGAGCCAGAACAACGACACCGACGACGACGAACCGACCGGCCACACCGAAGAAGGGCCGTTGCTGGCACTTCCGGGCGTCGATCTGCCGCCGCTCGAAGACCCGGGGGTGCCGTTTGGAACACAAGCCCCACGCCAGCCCGCCGTGACGGCCGACGCGTCATCGACACCCGCCACGCCACGTCGCGGTTTGCTGAGCGGCTTTTTCAGCAATATCGGCGCGAACTGGGTGCGCCGCTGACGCGGTCGCCACGCGTTCTCATATCACTGCGTAACACCCCGCTCCATGCGGATCTCGGTCGCCAGGGATTCGCATGGAGGCTCTGTTTTTGCCTGGAAAGTCAGTCACGCGAGTCGGAAGCGAGGTTGCTGAAGATACCCGCACGTGCGCCTGCCGCTGGTCCGGTTCAGAGCCGGCGCCGTGCAAAAAAAATTCGACACTTCTCGCCAATCCCCCACCGCATTTGCAGGCGGCTCACGTGATTGCCGTGCTGTCTGACCTTGGTTGTTGCCGCTTTTCACAGGAACTGTCGATTCGGCCACCGCCGCCTCTTCCCCTCTTCGAGTTCGCCAGATCCGATCCAGGCGCTTCGCAAGGTCAGGTCACGCCCGGCTTCTGATTTTCAATCGCATCGATCGGCCTGAGATCGGTTTAGCAGCAACACGCCGCCAAGCCTGCACCCGCGAAGTGTCTCTTAAATGCACGCGGGGAAATGCACGCGGGGACACGCTGCAAAAGGGAAATGCACGCGGGGACACGCACTGGTGCACGCGGGGACACGCACTGCACTAAATGCACGCGGGGACACGCACTGAATGCACGCGGGGACACGCACTGAATGCACGCGGGAAAAAAATGCACGCGGGGACACGCACTGCAAGAAAATGCGAAGAGACGTGGACATGCATCGTAATCGCGAAGCCGCGCGTGAAGAAGCCTGCTTTTGCAGCGCATGTTCAAGGGTGCTTCCTGCAGTGCATGTCCAAGGGTGCCTTTCTGGCCCGCCTGGCCAATCGGCCAATGGCCTCGTCGAGGGCACGGCGGCGGATCGACTCGATTTCCGACCGCACTTCGGGCTCGGCCGCCCAGCGGTACGCGGTCCGTTCCGGCACCTCGTTGCTCGCGGCCCACTTCGCGATGGCGGTCCCCTCGGCGACCGCGGCGGCGAGCCACATTTTCTGACTGTTGGTGGATTCTCCGGTCATGAAACAAACGGCACCCGGTGACAGGGTTTCACCGGGCCTCCTTCACGGCCCCGCTCGCGGTTCTCAGCCCGGGGCCCAGGCTGGCCGGCACGCTCTCGAAGAGCAAAAAAGAGGCGATCAATTGCAACGAACCTGACGACTTTGCGGCCGAAAATGGCAGCAGATGGCAGTGGATGGCAGCTTTTGGACGAGGCACGAGACGGCAACGAGCCTGACGATTTCGCACGACGAGATGTCGGCAGGATGGCAGTCGACGGCCGACTCTGGCCCAGGGATGCGATTGCAACGAACCTGACGATTTTGCGGCCGCAAATGGCAGCAGATGGCACTGGATGGCAGCTTTTGGCCAAGGCTTGCAAACCCTTTCGACCAATGCGATGCGACCAGGAACGATCTCTCGACGTAGATGACGGTGCCTGCCGAGCTCACTCTCCGTGGCGTGGCGCTGGTCCCCGCGGTGTCGTCAACCTGATCACAGCCTGGCCACTGACGGGCAAGAAGGCATCGCATCGACATAGGGCGCTGCGCGTTATCTGATTCGATTGCCCATGTGAGCCGACGAGCTGACCGACGATGACGAAAATCGAGGAAGCGAGGGATTTGACGATCGGTCAGGTTGATTCACCTGACTTCGACCGGGCAACCGTTGAAAATTCCGTCATCAATCGAGGTGCGGGCCGGCGACCGGTCAATCAAAAACAGCGCCGTCAGTGCCCAATCGGCTTTAACCTACCTATAATATACGCATCTTGCCTAATTTCGCTAATGCACTTAGCTCATTTTGTGCCTGAAGCCGGTCCGAAACCCTGACCCGAGAGAGACTAAAAATATTTTCCACAATTTTTCCATGGCTTCACTAAATACAGCAAAAAGCCATTTAGCCGCGCGGAATGCGCTGGCCAGTTGGAACATGGTTGGACGAAGGGACATGGGTTGGACGACGCGACATGCAGCTTGATGCCGCAGGCTGCTGCCTCGTTCTCAACAAGCCTGATCGGCCGTCAAAAATTTTCCCTGATGACCTCACCCTTTCACAACCACCCCGCTCACCGCTCGATAACCGATCGCGAGCGACGCAGGACGGCCTCCCAGGCGGTTTGATAGGTCGATTCGAGAGCGACGGGAACGTGTCCGCCCGCTTTGAGGAACAGAGGCATCTCCATCAGGGTGTCGCCGACCGCCATTGGCTCGACGAAGGCGCGCACACCCATTTCCGCCTCGTAAACGGCCAGGGTCAAGGGCTTTCCCGGCGGGGCCTGGTATTCCTCGTCGATGAGCATCTCCGAGATCGCGTGATGAATCCCGTCCGGATTGCGGCGTGTTGGCGGACGGAGGTTGAGGATGAGCAGGCGCGGGTCGCAGTGCATGTCCAAGCGCGGGTCCGAGATCGCATGATGAATCCCGTCCGGATTGCGGCGTGCTGGCGGACGGAGGTCGAGTATGAGCGGCAGCGGGTCGTAGTGCACAGCGGGTCGCAGTGCATGTCCAAGCGTGAGTCCTCATGTCCAAGCGTGAGTCCTCGTCGGTGAGCATCTCCGAGATCGCGTGATGAATCCCGTCCGGATTGCGGCGTGTTGGCGGACGGAGGTTGAGGATGAGCAGGCGCGGGTCGCAGTGCATGTCCAAGCGCGGGTCTAGCAGGCGGGTCTAGCAGGCGCGGGTCGCAGTGCATGTCCAAGCGTGGGTCTTGTCCAAGCGTGGGTCTCTGGATGAGGTTGTCGCAACGTCGCGATTCCGAAGCCGGTACAGACACCGGCACCATGCTCATGTGACAATGGCGAGACTCCACGGCGTGGATGGGCCTTCAACCGTCAGATCCGACTCGATCCCAAAGAGGTGGTCGCATGGCGGTCATGGACGCGGACCGGAATCTCCTGTTTGGTGTATTGGCATTGCAGATCGATTTCATTTCTCGCGAGGCGCTCGTCGCGGCGGTGACGGAATGGACCCGTAATCGGTCGAAACCTCTCGACGAGATCCTTGTAGGTCAAGGGGGGCTGACCGAGGCGCATCGGGCGTTGCTCGAATCCATCGTCGCCGAACATCTCAAGATGCATGGCGATGACCCGGAGCGGAGCCTGGCCGCCGTCCAGGTACTTGGCTCCGTGTGCAACCACCTCGGAGAAATTCGCGATCCCGATGTCCAGGCCACACTCGCGCAAGCCACGGGGCTCTCGCAGTCGGAATCAACCCTCTCTTTGGTCGTCGGTTCTTCCACGTCGGATGGATTGCGGTTCCGGGTGTTGCGCCCGCACGCGCGAGGCGGCATCGGTGTGGTCTCGGTGGCGCTCGACGTGGAGCTGAACCGCGAGGTCGCGTTCAAAGAGATCCAGCTCGCGCAGGCCGACGACCCGGGGAGCCGCGCGGTTCGTCCTGGAGGCTGAGGTCACCGGCCGGTTGGAGCATCCCGGCGTGGTGCCCGTGTATGGCCTGGGCAGCAGCCCGGCGGGCCGCCCTTATTACGCGATGCGGCTGGTCAAGGGAGACACTCTCAAGGAAGCGATCGAGCGGTACCACCGCGAAGGCGAGGGCCCGTTGGCGCTGCGTGGTCTCCTGAATCGGTTCATCGCCGTGTGCAACGCAGTTGCCTACGCGCACAGCCGGGGTATCCTCCACCGCGACCTCAAGCCCTCTAACATTCTGCTCGGCCCCTATGGTGAGACCCTCGTGGTGGACTGGGGCCTGGCCAAGGTCATTGGCCGCGACGAGGCTGCCGTCACGACCTCGCCCGAGGCGACCCTGCGGCCCGTCGGCTCCGGGAGCGGGACGAGCGACACGGCGGACGGCTCCATCGTCGGCACACCGGCTTACATGAGCCCGGAGCAGGCCGAGGGCCGCCTCGACTCGCTCGGCCCGGCAAGCGACATCTACAGCCTTGGGGCCACCCTGTACTGCCTCTTGACCGGACGCCCGCCATTCTCAGACGGCGACGTCGCCGCAGTCCTGCGGCGGGTACAGCGGGGAGAATTCTCGCCGCCGCGTGCGATCAGACCGGGAGTGCCGCGTGCGCTCGAATCCATCTGCTTGAAGTCGATGGCCAATCGTCCCGAGGACCGATTCCGTTCGGCCCGGGCGCTGGCCGAAGACCTGGAGCACTGGCTGGCCGACGAGCCGATCACGGCCTACCGCGAGCCCGCGTTGCCTCGCGTGGCCCGCTGGGGGCGGAGGCACCGTCCGCTGGTGGCGGGCGCGGCGGCGTTGTTGCTGACGACGGTCGTCGCCCTGGTGGCGGGATTAGTCTTGCTGGGCCAGGCCAGTGCGAGGACCGAGCGGCAACGGCTCCGGGCGGAAGCCAACTACACCGATGCTCAGAGACAGCGCGACCTGGCTCGTGGCGCCGTCGAAGACTACTTCGTACAGGTCAGCGAGGACACCCTCCTCAAGTCGCCCCTGCCGGGCCTCCAGCCGCTGCGCAAGAAGCTCCTGGAATCCGCCCTGAAGTACTACAAGGAGTTCGCCCGTCGGGGGGACAACGACCCGAAATCGAAGAAGGAGCTGGCCCAGGCCCATCACCGCGTCGGCGCGATCACCGCGGAGATCGGAACTCCGGTCGACGCCCTGGTTCTTCTCGGCCAGGCCCGGGACCAGTACCTGGCCTTATGCCTTGCCGACCCGAAGGACGCCGCGTCCCGTGGTGAGCTGGCCCGAATTCATCGGTGCATCGGTCGGATGGAGCTACGCATGGAACAGCGGGTGCAGGCCCTCGCGTCGTTCCGGACGGCGGTCGCCCTGGGGGAGGAACTGATCGCCAGCGACCCCGATGTCCCGAAGTTCCAGGCTGATCTGGCCTGGGGATACAACAACGTAGGAGGATTGCTTGCCATGACTGGTGCGAGGGCGGCGAGCTGGCAATCCTACGAGCATGCCATCCGCACCTGGGAAGGCTTGGTCCGCGAGCATCGCGATCCCCAGTTCAGGACCGGCCTGGGCCAGGGCTATTGCAATTTCGGCTGGGACTTATGCGTTGCCGGCCGGCTGGACGAGGCCATCGAGACGACCCGAAAGGCCGTCGACATCCTCGAGGGGGTGATCCACGAAGATGGCACGGACCCCAGTTCCCGAAAGGGTCTCGGCAGGTCCCTAAACAATCTTGGAGTGATGTACTTCTACGCCGGCCGCTTGGTTGTGGCGGAGGAGATATACCGGAAGGCCCTGGGAATTGCCGAGCCGCTGGCGACAGCGAATCACGCCGTCACCGAGTTCCGTGATATCGAGATCTCGATTCACGACAACCTCGGTCACTTGCTCGCCCAGACCGGGCGGGCCGCCGAGGCCCGGCTCTCCTTCGAGGCTGCCCTGGAGAGGGCAACTGGCATCCCTGACGCCAGCCTGTCCGACTCCAGCCGCGCCTACAGTTACCGCGGACTCGGTAAGTTGCTCCGCGATGAAGGAAGGACGGCGGATGCGTTGGAATCGCTACGGAAGGCCGTCGCGATCGGTGAGACCAACCCCGGGCTACCGCCTTACTCCCTGTATGAATTGGCCTGTGCCCGGGCGCTGTGCAGCGCCGTGGTTGGCAAGGGAAAGGCTGCACTGACCACGGCAGAGCAGGAGACAAAGGAACGCGACGCCGACCAGGCGATGGAGGCGCTGCGACAGGCAGTCGCCGGAGGCTGGGAAAACGTCGCCTGGATCAAGCTCGACCCGGACCTCGACGTGCTCCGGTCGCGTGCCGATTTCCGGGCCATGATTCGCCGTTTGGAACTGAAATTGAAGACAGAAGCAACGGCCTCGCCCGCCACTCAGACCACGCCATCTCCCAAGTCCTGAGCCGCCGTCAGGAGTCCAAGAGGATTCGAAAAGGCACGCTCGGACAGGCACCAAAAAGGCACGCTCGGACAGGCACCAAAAGACGGATCATCTCGGTCGATCCGTGCCATCGGTGTAATCCGTGGTCAATTCTCCCCCGGAGTTTCACCACGGATGGCGCGGAGAACACCGATGGAGAGCAAGATCAAGGCTCCTCAGGGGCTCCCCGGTACTGGAGACCCCAGCGCCCCGGGGCCCGCGGTTGGACTGGCGGACGGTTCATTCTGGCTGACGCACTCGATCGCGGGGCTTCCGCTGGCCCAGGAAGGTACTTGTGAACGTCCCGCCAGCACGACCGCGGCCCAGCATGCTCCGAACGACGAGAGCACCTTCAGGCCCTGTGCGATCGAGGATCTTCAGGCCATCTCCGGGGTGGTCGATCGCCGCGCGGGTCCTCTGATCTTTCTCAAGCTGACGGCACGCGAGGACATGCACTGCTAAAGAGGGGGCACGCGAGGAGGGGGCACGCGAGGACAAGGAGGGGGCACGCGAGGAGAGGGGGCACGCTAAAGGGGGCACGCGAGGACATGTAAAGGGGGCACGCGAGGAGGGGGCACGCGAGGAGAGGGGGCACGCGAGGACATGCACTGCTAAAGGGGCACGCCAGGAGGGGCACGCGGGAAAAGGCACGCGAGGACATGCACTGCTAAAGAGGGGGCACGCGAGGAGAAGGCACGCGAGGACATGCACTGCTGAAAAGGCACGCGAGGACAGAAAAGGCACGCGAGGACATGCACTGCTAAAGAGGGGGCACGCGAGGCGGACAGGCACGCGTTCTCCACGCGTGCCTTTGATTAAGTGCAGGCGCGCTGTGCATGTCCACGCGTGCCCATGTCCACGCGTGACTTGCATCATTCATTAGCAGAATCAACGGAACCACGACCTTTTTCGTCAACGTTCACGCCGATAGAGCTGCCGTCGTAGAAATCGCTCCTTGTGAATCGGACGCCGGTCGCTTCGAGCTCTCCTTCGAAACAGCACCAACATTCGACTTCTCCATCGACATCAACCGCATAATACCAGGAGTCGCTACCCTCTGTCTCGGTTCGACCCACGACGACTCCAAATCGTCCGTTAAGATGGGACTTAGAGTCTTTAGCCCCCGAGATTCGCACTTGCTCATAAAATTCAAATTGAGCGTCCATTCAAACCTGCCTGTCACAAGAGCCTGCGAATTCAAATTCAGAAGTGTGTCCATTCGCCGTCAAGCGAAATATGCGTCAAAGCTTTACCACCTTTTCACACGTAAATTATTCGCTAGACCGCGTAGAACCCTTCGACCGATAAGAATGTCCCGTTCAGTCCTCCCGTTCAGTCCTCCGATAAGAATGTCCCGTTCAGTCCTCCGGTCTTGGTGGACGACGCAGTAACCGCATCAAAGCACCATAGGTATATGAATTTCGCCGCCCGGTTCATATACTTCTACGTCAATTGTATTCGGTTCGAATCCGTAGGGGACATTAAGCGGTACAACTACCAACCAACCGCAACGGTTCTTCCCCCTTCGCATGTGACGCTCTTTGCGAATTGCTCGCACACGCCCAACCGCAAACGCTGTTCCCTGTGATTGCAGTGCTTCGACTGCCAGTCTGATCGCGTCCTGTTCGGTGATAAGTGTCATCTGTTGACCTCGATGAGAGAGGCTCGTGCTAGTCGATCAATCCACTGAAAAATTTGCTGCGAAGATCTCGCAAGTAACCAATAGCATGCTTCAGTTCGCGGTTGCTGAAAAGAGCTCGATTGGAAAAAAACTGTCGAAAGACGTGCTGTTCTCGGGCGTACTGCCCCAAAGCGACATAAGCGTCTCGGCCAAGACTGGCCCATTGGTTAGCGTGTGCCATTTCGTGGAAGACACGAAGCACGCGTGGACACGCACCGCGAGCGGCATTGAGGTATCGACTCCGAAAGGCACGCGGGTGAGGTAGAGCGGTGGGGATCGCAGTGACCAGCGGGGGTCAGCACATGTCCACGCGCGCCAGCGCCGTGCATGTCCACGCGTGCCTGCCAAATGTAGAGCTCGCGGCCGTGCTGGGGCTGTCGCGAGCCGAAAGTGTGCCCAACCTGACCCGGCGATTCAGTGATTGGTTATCGGCCGATGCGAAAATCCGCAAACAGTTGAGAAGTCTGGAAGAGATGCTGCAAGGGCCGTAAATGACCTGAATAACTTGTTCCTAGGTCTGACCCCGGACCCCGGACCCCGGACCCCCGGAAAAGCGCGGCGGACACAGCGTGTAATGCAGTGATACCAGCGAGTAACCGAGACATCGATAAGCCGAGCGCGAGCGATGGCCATGGTGTGCCTCCTGAACCTGATCATCCGACCACAATATACGGATCGCCAGAACAGGTGTCAAGATTGCTCAATTCTCGATTTCGTTCCTCCTCTTGCAGTGCATGCTTTCATGCTCTTACAGTGCGTGTCCAAGGGTGCTCCACGTGTCCAAGGGTGCTCCACAGTGCATGTCCAAGGATGCTTACAAGGGTGCTTCATGTCCAAGGGTGCTTTACAGTGCATGTCCAAGGGTGCTTACTAGGAAGGGGGTGCTTACTTACAGTGCAGGTCCAAGGGTGCTATCCTCCAAGGGTGCTATCCCATGTCCAAGGGTGCTATCCAAGGGTGCTACACCCGCCGCGTCGTCCCGGGCTCGCCCGAGCGTTCGGTTTTATATCAGCGCATCACGCGACGCGGAACCGGCCAGATGCCGCCGCTGGGAACCACCGTGGTCGACGAGAAAGCCGTCAAGATGTTCGCCGAGTGGATCCGCGGCCTGCGACCCGATCGTCGCTAAATGTACAATCGCGCCAGGAAGCGAAGTGCGAGGTAAGGACGCGGAAATTCAGGGCGCTCCTGTGGCAATAGTACTCCACCGCTTGAGTCGCCGCGTGGCGCGATGCCATTTGTTCGAGATAACGGCGGACCTGGCCGTGCCAGCCACAAACGACACTCGTTCGGCCGTTGGAGTTGAATATCCCCATTAGCCACCATTCCGTTACATTAGCAAGAATTGCGTTAAACGGGTCGATATGCGATGCCGGTCGTTATTACGGAACGCAATGAATGAGTCAGACTCTTCTGTCACGTTTCACTGGAAAAGACGCCATTCAATGGCTCAATTCGTCTTTCCTTCTTCCTTGCGAGAATGCCCCCTGCCGCAACACGAATTCCACGGTGATTGGAATCAGGCAATCTCGCCGAAACGCTGGTAATTGTAAAAGCGATTCTTGCGCCAGCTTTTAAACATATACTTCGCGCAGCAGCCGCGCGGCGGTCTCGTCAAGCTGGTCTGATCGGCGAAGCTCTTCAAACTTCTCGAGCAGATCGTGCGGCCGAAGACGCTTCTTGGCGGCTCCCGAGACGTCCAGGATCAGCCGCCCCTGGTGCGCCATGATCAACCGGTCGCCCAGCGACGCGGCATGCGCCATCGAATGTGTCACCATCAGGGTGGTCAGATGCTGGCGGCGAACGACTTGATCGGTCAGCCGGATCACCTGCTCGGCGCTGCGGGGATCGAGGGCCGCGGTGTGCTCGTCGAGCAACAGCAAATCGGGACGGCGATACGTCGCCATCAGCAAGGTGAGCGCCTGGCGCTGGCCCCCCGAGAGTGTGCCGATCGGGTTGTCGAGCCGATCTTCCAGACCCATTCCCAGCGGCCGGACCCGGTCGCGGAAGTCCGCCATCTTGCTCCGCGACACGGCAGGCCGAAAGCCGCGGGAGAGGCCACGGCCCGCGGCCAGGGCAAGATTCTCGGCGATCGAAAGCGACGGCGACGTGCCCGCGAGCGGATCCTGAAAAACCCGGCCGATGAGCTGCGCCCGCCGGTGCTCAGGCCAGCGGGTGATCTCCCTGTCGGAAAGCCGGATCGTGCCGGCATCAATCCGGAATGAGCCGGCCACCGAGTTCAACGTCGTGCTCTTGCCCGACCCGTTCGTGCCGATGATCACCACGAAGCTGCCGGCTTCCACCGTGAGATCGACGCCGCAAAGCGCACGCACCTCGTCGGGCGTTCCCGGATTGAACGTCTTATACACGCCACGCATCTCGAGCAGTGCCATGGTCAGACGCTCCGCGAGGACAACTCGCCGACCTTCGTCAGCCGGGTCCGGCCGGCGAAAACTTTGGGCAGCACGAGAGCCGCAAAAACAAAGCTCGCCGTGATCAGCTTCAGGTCGTTCGGATCAAGACCCCCGCGCAGAGCCAAAGCCACCATCAGCCGGAACAAGAGCGAGCCCAGCACGGCCCCGCAGATCGCCAGGCCAATGCCGCCGCCCGTACCGACCAGGGCCTGGCCCAGAATCACGCTCGCAAGCCCCCAGACGATCATGCCGATCCCCATCTGGATGTCGGCAAAGCCCTGGTACTGCGCCAGGATCGCGCCCGAAAGTGCGACCAGCGCATTCGACATCATCAGGCCCAGCGTGATCATCCGGTCGACGTCCGCTCCCAGGCGCGGATCATCCGCGGATTGTCGCCGGTGGCCCGCATGGCCGTGCCGAGCCCCGTCATCAGGAACGTGCGGAGTAGCCAGCCAAGGAAGCCGACGAGCACAGCCACCGCCGCGAGATTGACGAGATCGGCAAACCGGCACGTTTGGCCGAGGAACCGTACAGACACAGTCGGCCCGGCGAACCTTGAGACCGTGGCCACGACGTCCGTGCCCAGCGTGCGCGCGTCGAGCAGCGGGATATTGCTGCGCCCCATGACGTGCAGGTTCACCGAGTAAAGCGCAGTCGCGACCAGGATGCCGGCGAGCAGGCCGTTGATGCGGAACCGCGTATGTACAACACCTGTGGTCAAGCCGGCTGAGGCGCCGGCGGCGATCGCCGCCGCAGTGGCGATCCACGGTGAAAACCCCCGCGCGATCAACGACGCGGCGACGGCCGCTCCAAGCGTGAGCGACCCATCAGCCGTGATGTCCGGAAACGCGAAGATCCGGAAGCTGACGAAAACCCCAAGAGCCAGGATCGCCAGGATGAGTCCGACCGTCCATGTTCCGATGAGCAAGGTCATGGCACCTCCGCGACTGGACTGGCTGTCGAGGTCGACGTGGACGTGGACGTGGACTTGACGGGAACAAACCAGATGGCCCCGCGCGTGAACGTGCTCTCGCCGGCGCCGATGATCGGCCGCATGTCGCCCACCAGGTGAAGTAACGACGTGATCACGCCCGGCTCGAAAATCTGGCTGACGGTTGCAGTCAGATCGATCGCGCCGCCGGCAAGGGGCCGATACGGGACGACGGCCGCGTGAAAGTGACCCAGCACGTGCCCTGCTCCCTCCGCGGGTGCCGCCAGCGGCCTGACAAAAGGGGCAAGCTCGGGACCGGGGTTGCGTGTCGCCACGCCGACCACCAGCACGGTACTCCGCGCGTGCTCGGGCTCCGGCGTCAGCGAGAGCCACTGGCGTGCTTCCGGGTGGGCAAAGAGGTCGAAACCCGGCTCCAGACCGACAGGCGACCTCGTCAGAGCCGCGCCGACGAGCCCATCGGTTTCGGCGACGAAAACCACGCCCAGATGATCGGATTGGGTCTGATCGAGGAGCGCCGCGGCAATCTGGCTCAACCGCACCGAGGCGCGGCCGGGCTCGCCTTTCGCTTCAAATCGAACGACCCACGCTGCCTCGATCGGAAATGCCAGGCCATAAAGCATTCTCACGGTCGGCTGAAACGTGCCGGCCGTCTGCTCGAAGTCGGGCGAACCCGATCCCACGCTCGGTCGATACGCCGCGATGCCCCCCGCCGCCATGAATTCGCCAAACCGATCGCGGCACGCCTGAAAGTTTGGACCGAGCGCCCCCAGGCCAACCGCCGCGGTGTGCGGCGCCGCGGTCCACGCGCGTTCCGAGCTGGCGTCGTAACCGCGGCCCTCGGCCAGCCGCGTGGGGTCGCCGATGAGCTCGAGCCGCTCGGTACGCGTCGGCGTCGCCTTCGTATAGACGACCAGCACCATCCCTTCGCGCTCGACTGTCAATAGTTTCCTGGGCCGATCCGTTTGTGTTGCCGGCAAGGGCTCGTCTTCGTGCAGAAACCGCTCAACGCCCGACAGCCGGAGCACATGACTGACCGCCTCGGAATCGGCGACGATCCGCAGCCGGCCGCCGATCCTGCGCAACTGGCGATGATAGCGCACCAGGAGCGCGATGCCGTTGGAGCTGAGGTACGTCACAGCGGCCATGTCGACGCGCACTTCGAGTGCGCCGGCCCGCAGCACCTCGTCCATCCGGTCGGCCAGATACGATGACCAGGACGAGTCAAGGCTGCCGATCAAGACCATGTCGGCGATGTCGTCGGCGCGGTGGATCTGACAATCCATCAAGTTTCCTTCATCTTCATTCTCGTCTTCAACATCATCATCGCGTGCCGCGGCGCTCGGTCGTCATTTCCTCGGCCGTCTTGGCCCATTCGGCCGGAATCGAGACTCCGAACCGCCGCGCGTTTTCGCGGTTCAACGTCCGCCTGAATTGACTCGTGGTACGGAACGGGATCGTCGACGGATCGCCGCCGCGAATGACCTGGGCGGCGATCGCCCCCGCTTCGTGGCCATTATCCCCATAATCGGCCCCGACACCCACGATTGCCCCGGTGCTTACGAGTGACGGTGAAAACGAGAAGAGGGGCATATTCGAGGTCTCGCAGGCACGCGCGATCGCCGGGAATGTCGAGCCGCTCAGGTTATCGGAGAGCTGGCAGACGACATCGATCCCCGATTGGCAGAGCGAGAGCGCCGCGTCGCTAACCTCGGTCGGTCCGTTGATCGGTAAGGACACCAGTTCGAGCCCGGCGCGGCGGAAGTGTTCCTGGCACTTTTGTCGCGCCTTGACCGAGTTGACCTCGGCCGGCGAGAAAAGCGTTCCGACCTTTTTCGCCCTCGGCAAGATCGCGTGGACCGTCTCGGCCATGGAGTCATACGGATAAACCAGATACGTACCCGTGATCGTCGGCCGGTGGTCGGCGTCGGTTTTCCCCGCGCCTGCGGCAAACGGATCGAGGACCAGGCCGAAGACTGCCGGCTTGCGGTCGACCTTGCGAAGCGCCGCCTGTAACGCGACGGTGGAAAAAGGGACGACCAGGTCGGTCTGGTCGCCATTGAGCTCGTCGAGAAGGGCGCTCAGCGTGGCGATGTCGCCTTGCGCGTTGCGGATTGCGACGGTGTAGTCGCGCCCCTCGATGAGTCCCGAATCCTTCAGTCCGCGCCGGAAGCCGTCGATCGCGTCTTCCATCGTCACGGATTCGACGAACGCGGCGACGCCGACTTTCCACGTGTGCGCCGGACGTTTCAAGTCAGGGGACGAACGCGCGATCTCCCGGCGCGGCCGGCGGCGCACCGGGCCGTCGCGGTCGACGAGCACATCGATCCGGGCGTCGATGTCGGGCGGGACCGTCCAGAATCCATGCTCGGCCTCGACCGCGGGGCGATTGATCCACAGCTCGGGCGGAGCCTCGTAAGCGATCGGGATCGTCGCCGGTGATTCGCCCGATAACACCCGGGCGGCAAGCTGTCCGATCGATACTCCAACGCGGTGGTAGTCGGCTCCGAGGTCAAACAAGGCGCCCTGCGCGGCGCATCCGGGGACGCTCGAGAAAACGGCAACGCCGCCGGCCCGCGCCGGCCCGATCACCGCATCGAGCGATCCGAGAACCGTGTTGTCGCCGCCAATCCAGATGGCCTCGGCCCCACGCGTAACGAGCGATGCGACGGCTTCGCGGACGGCGGCCGACTGATCGACGTTGGCTTCGAGGAGGGTGAATCCCAGGTTCTTGCAAACGGTGCGCGCGAGCTTCGTGCAGGCTTCGGAATTGGCCTCGGACGGATTCCACGCCACGCCCACCCGTGCCAGCCGCGGGGCCAGCCGACGCGCCAGCTCGAATGTTTCGGCCACGGGCTGCATCGTGCCGATTCCCACCATGTAGGGGGGATGTCTGGATGGATCATCACGCGCGATGCCCACACCGGCGGCCACGGGATCGCTGACCATGCCGAAGACGTGCGGCCGGTGGGCATCGCGATTGGCCGCGGCCACCGACTGCAAGCTCGGTGTTGACAGGGTGACCATCAGGTCGACATCGCTGCCGATCATCATGCGCGCGATGGTGCTCGATGTCGCGGCATCGCCTTGCGCGTTGTAGCGATGGACGACGAGAGTCTGGCCTTCGTGAAACCCGGCCGCCGCCAGGCCGGCCAGAACGCCGCGGGCTCCCTCATCGATGGTCGCCTGCGAAATACTCTGCAAAAGCGCGATCGAGCGCTGGCGCGTGGGGCCGTCGTATCGTCGCTGCCGCCGTCGCCGCCAGCCGCCACGCCACGACTGGGGCGTTCGCGGTCGGTCAAGAGCAACACGGCCGACGCCGCCAGGATCAAGCACGCCGGGAGCCACAATCGGAGCAGGTTCTTGACCATCAACGAGTCCGCGCGTGGCGACTTCGACATAATGGAAGGAGACAAGAAAAGCCCGTCGATTCGACGACCGCGGCCGACTCGCCATTGGATCGCAACCGTGCGCGGTTGTCAAGAAAACGGCGCGGCGGAGGACACCCCCCTATCCCACTTCAGTGATTGTCCCTGGATGTTCACTCTTTACGATGACATTACAGCGTTTGACCGTCGGATCGGGATATAAGCAGCCGTAATGGGGAACGGCTCCCGGCCACGCATGCCCTGGCAGCGGAACTTTGCCATGTCGGCCGGGCGCCTGTCCCTTTCCGCGTTGGCCTGAAAGCACGCGAGGACATTGAAAGCACGCGAGGACATGCACTGCTATCCATCATGGTGTCGCCGACCGCCATTGGCTCGACGAAGGCGCGCACACCCATTTCCGCCTCGTAAGCGGCCAGGGGCAGGGGTTTCCCGACGGGGCCTAAAGCACGCGAGGACATGCACTGCTAAGATAGCACGCGAGGACGTGCACTAAGGAAAGTACGGGGCGGAAAGAGCCGGCCCCATCGCTGCACGACTTCCTCGTCCGACCAGGCGGCGGCGACATCGGGATCGATGCGTAACAAAAGATGCAAATGGTTGTCGAGCACCGAAAACCCGCCGACGCCCACAGCGAAGATCTGAGCGAGCTCCTCGATGCGCTTTTCGAGCCACTCACGACGATCGGAGGTGCCTTCGCCGAGCAGAAAAGCGCGGCGGACACAGCGCGTAATGCAGTGATACCAGCGAGTAACCGAGACATCGATAAGCCGAGCGCGAGCGATCGCCATGGTGTGCCTCCTGAACCTTGTAGAGGCACGCGAGGACAGGCACAACGCGGGAGGACGGGGCATAACGGCTGAATATGGCACGGTGCGAGGACATCGCCGTCCGGCTCCACAGGCGTGTTGCCCTAGCGGTAAGACAAACGGGCATATTCTTTACTCCGGCATCGCCGCCGGTGTCGAAACAGTTGCTCCTGGCTTTTGAAGTAGAAAAACCTGGTAAAGAAATCAACGGAAGATTTCGATAGGCCACGACGGGTTTCTTGACTCATAAGGCGGGCGGCTCGAGCTCGATGGGGCCGCGTGCACTGTGGCGAACGTAATGCAAGGTGACGGTATTGCCATCGACGGAAAACAGGATGCGAAAGACGCCCGGGCGGCGGCCATAAAGCATCTGCCGCAAGGTCATGCCGAACTGCTCGGTTTCGTCCTGGGCAATGGGATGCCGCTCAGGCAGCTTGCTGAGCGTGGCGATGGATTTTTCGATGCCTGAATACCAGCGGGCGGCAGCATCCGGGGATCGGTCAACCAGGTAGCGGAATTGCTCGAGGATATCAGTTCTGGCTCTGGCGGTGAAAACGACGCGGTAGGTCACTGGCTTTTCTTATCGGCGAGTATGTGTCGCATTTCGGCGAGCACGTCTTCGGCGGGAACGACCTTACCGGCCCGCATGTCGTCGATGGACGCTCGTAAAGCTTCCATCCGCTCGGCCCGGTCGGCCAGTTCGATCAGTTTCTGATAGGACGCTGAGTCTTGCACCACCAATTCAGCCTTGCCGTTGATTGTGAGCACGACCGGGTGGCCGCTTTCTTTTAGCTGGCGGAGGAATTCGGGCGTATTCCGCTTGAAATTAGAAAGTGAATTGATGTCGCGGTTTAAATCCAGCATGACCCTTCTCCTTGCATTCAATTTGCATCTTATTTGATGCTATCACAGTTAAGCGGCTCAGGCAAGGACGTTAACGATCGCCTGCGTGATCGGGTCGGGACGTAGACGGAAAGAATTGCCTTAGTTGCCCCATCAACCACGGGGCACCCGTGGACGGGCACCCGGGGGGCACCCGTGGAGGGCACCCGTGGACATGCACAGCGTTGGAGAGTCACCCGGAGGCATCCATGGACACGGAGGCATCCGTGGACACGCACGGCGGCATCCGCACGGAGGCATCCGTGGACACGCACAGCGTGAAATCCAATTATCGCGGGTCGCAGTGCATGTCCAAGCGTGGGTCTCGTTTTTCCTCTTGCGGTGCATGCCTTCATGCTTTTACAGTGCATGTCCAAGGGTCCCCAGGATGAGCAGCGCGGGTCGCAGTGCATGTCCAAGCGCGGGTCCCGGGTCGCAGTGCATGTCCAAGCGCGGGTCCGCTAATTCATTATAATTCCCGCGGTGAAACAGTAACCAGAGTTGCCAATTCGGATTGGAGGAGTTCCCATGCGGCTTTCGTACGTGGTGCGTGTCGTCGCGTTGTGGTCCTGCTGGTCGTCGTCCCATGCAATCGCGGGGAACCCGTCCGTGGACGAGCTAACCAAACTGGCCACGGTCTTGAGTAGTGCCGATCTGAGCTACCAACGCATTTACGTCGCCGGACAGGTGAAGGTTCCGGGCATCCCGCAGGCACATATTCGTGTTCAATATCGAGCGCCAAACTTTTTGCCCTTCAAATTGTAAGCTTGCGAAACGGAACTCCGATTATTCATTTTGTTAACAATAAAATGTATATTTATGATCCAATCAATTCTTGCCTGGGTTATTGTGCAAGAGCTTCATTCAAATGCAAATTATTCATAGATAAAACTTATAACAAGATGCGTTTTGACTTTGACTTATGGGATGACGAACCGGGCGAACAATCCGAACTTTTGTTTGATTTTCGATCATTTTACGATGGAAAGGCAAAACGGAGCGATGTTGACGAGGTTAGTACAAAGATCTTTCGTCTCAGCCAAAGTCGTGCGAGTGGAGCGTCGGTCAATTCATTGATCGATTCAGCACGAAGATGTCCTGTCAAGCAGTTTGAATTTAAAGGTATAGATAACCAAGCGAATCCTTGTGTTTTCAGACTTGATGAGATTGCGGTAAATGAGGATGTGACCCAAGCGTGGCCTACTTTTCCCTCGAAAGGTAGCGTTGCCGATAGAGTTCCTGTGATCAATCTTTACGGCCAGCTGAATCCCGACGATAACGCAGCAGAAAATCATATACAAAGGTGCATTGAAGCAAACATTGCGATGGAAAGTCTGCGCCAAAGATATTTGTTTCAGATGAAATACGGCAAGCCAAGTGCGGACAACGTGATTGAGGAAATTGACAAAATGATGTCGCTTCGCATTCGCGAAGTCCTCAAGACCTCGTTTGCACAGGAGCACAAATAGGATTGATTGGAGGGCGTAAAGAGGGTAAGTCTCAATAGGTCTTTGGTCCTACGAGAGTGAAGGGCGGAGAGGGGGTAGAGCACAGGGGGCATTCTTGTTCTGTAGAAAACCCGAAGTCGGATAATCACTACGTGATGCGTTATGGGCCTGAGGACGACAGGCACGCGAGGACATGCACTGCTAAAGGGGCACGCGAGAAGGTGCACGCGGGAAAGGGGAGGGAAGGAAGAACGCGGGTGCTGTCGTTGCTGTCGTCGAGCGACGGCCGATCGGCGCATGGCGAGAGCGGATTGGCCCGAGGCCGTTTACTCACGGATTCGTAATCGCCGTTGGCAGGACGATCGGTATCCGGACGAGGGCGCAATGCATGCTTTCATGCTCTTACAGTGCGCGTCCAAGGGTGCTCGCGAGGAGGGATTTCGCCGGATCGAATTCCTCACACGGTTGCGTCATGACGCCCGACTTCATGCTTTACCCACCACGAAACGCCCAAAGGGAAAGCGCGGGCCGATGCCCGTCTGGGGTAAGAAGCTGCCGCCACCACGCCAGGGGGGCCGATGGGCCGGTCCGTGGCACGTCAATTTCGCTTTCATCTACGGGCGAACGCGAAAGGTCCGCTGGAAAGAGGTGGTCTGCCTATGGCGGGTCCTGGGGCATGATGTGTCGGTCAAGGCCGTGGTGGCTGAGGTCGAAGGCTACAAGGAACGGTTCACGCTGGTCGGTTCGGCTTTGGAATTGACCGGGTTGCAAATGGTCGAGCTCTTCTGCTGCGCGGTTCCGGCAAGAGGACGGGTTCCGCGACCTGAAGCAGCGTCTGGGCTGGGAAGAGTGCCGCGCATGGACCAAGAATCCGATCGAGCGAACAAGCCAGGCGCAATGGGTGACGTTGAGCTTGCTGCGTCTGGCGCAATTTCGACTTCAGGCAGCCGGCGAGGTTGACTGGTGGTTTCGACCTCCCTGGAACAAGAAGAAGGACCGGCCCAGCGTGCTCGACCTCGAGCGACTGATGCGCCAGCATCGCGCGGAAATTCAGCAACTTCTCTCGGAGTGGCTGGGAGATGAGGAGAAAAACCAGGAGGACGTCGCATGAGCCGGGCGTGACGACGGACATAGCGGGCATCGATACCGCTTCCCGCGGCCGATGTGGCAGCCAAGGGGCTTGGCGACAAGATCGGGCGACCAAGACGATAGATAGAGTGCGCCCTCAACTTATGTTGCTTCGTACTAATGTGCGTATGATCAGATTGATGTACAGTCAATCGAGGAAACTACTGACTAGGGAGCCCTTTTTCAGTGCTAATTGGACTTATCCCCTTTCCGCAGCTCTTATCCCCTGTCCGCAGCTCACGGTTTGGATGGTAAAAATGTCAGATGAGGAAGAGGCTTTGTTCTTGTGTACAAACGCGATCCTCTCAAGAGATATATGTCTACTTGAGAAGCTCCTCGAACTGTATCCGGAACTTATTAATCTTCGCGACGGAGATGGCAAATCGATCGTTCATTTGGCTGCGAAGAAGTACACTTTTTTCCCCGCGGCACTTGAAATGATCTTGCGTCGAAGTTGTGATGCCAACGTTCGGGATTCGAGCGGCTCGACTCCGTTGCATCACGTGGTAGTGTCAGGTCGTATCGAGGGGATCAAATTATTGTTAAGCATGGGAGCTGAGGTGAACGCTAGCACAACTAGAGGAGTTACACCGCTCCACGTGGCGACGTTCTCCTCCGCCGAGTACGTTGATCTTTTGCTTGATCACGGCGCAGATATTAATGCTGCTGATGAATGGGGTGCTCCGCCTATCATGTGGGCCCTTCGGGACGGTAATGAGTCGATCGCGATTCGCCTATCGGAGCGAGGCGCTTTGCGAAGCGTTTTTGCCATGTCAGGTTTGGGGGAAACCGTGAACCTGTCAAGAATGTCGGAAAGCCAACCAGAAAGTGTTCATGCGAGAGATGGTGAGGGCAATACTGCGCTTCATTGGGCGGCCTGGTGCGGAAAATTGGATGCGGTGTCCTTACTGATCGATCGCGGAAGCGAGGTCGAGTGCCGAAACAACCTAGGTATGACACCGCTGCACGTTGGGGTCCATCGGTATTCCGACCTCGACGCACTTCGCGTTCTAATAACTCATGGCGCATCCGTCGACTCTAAAGACAACAGAGGCCGGACGCCATTGCATTATGCAGCAGGGAAGAAAAATGGCCGCAAGTTCGATTTTCTGGTCAATGAGGGTGCGGATCAGCATCTTGTAGATTTTGACGGCAATAGCGCACTGATGCTCATGACCAAGCCCAGACCCATATCGAGTCGGCGAAGTCGCGATCTATGATGGCTCATGGTAGCGCGCGTGGGAGCAGGGGGGTAAGAGCCCGGGGTAAGAGCCAGACACCCATCATTTGCGATCGAGTCGCGAGTAGCACCGCGAAGTAGCACCGCGGCGCTCCATTCTTTGGTCTAATGAGGGCAGAACTCACGGCCCTTAATGCGGCGTTTACGTGCGTAAATCGCAGGAAAGCCGTCTTGGCTTGGAATCGTCGCGCCGAGGTCGGATTGATTGCCCGTTCACGGCGACCCCTGTTCGAGAAGTGCGCGTCACTAACTCCGCGACTAAAAAAAACTGATCCCCGGTTGCTCATCCATCGAGCAAACCGCGCCTAACTGAAGGCCACCGCCGCCGCACGCTGGCCCTGGAACCAACTTCGCCGCGCACGCACCGCCAACGCCGCCAGCGAATCGCGACGTCCTACCGCACGCTTGAACCACCGGCCGAAATGCTGGACCGTCTCCACCCAGCAGGCACTCTTGATGCCCAGCCGCTCCAAAATCGGCCCCAGCTCCGTCGGTATCATCCCTCCCGCCTTGCTCCCAAGCTGGCGTCCGGTCCAATCCAGGAGCGAAAGATATTTCTCGAGCGTCATCGGCAAGTATCCCTGATCTGACGCGCGGGCGACACGATCGGCTCGTGACCGACGCCGGCCTGCTTCCGCCGTCACTTCCGGGGTTGGGTCGGCCAGGTTCCCGCCCGCGTCAGCGCTGACCTCGTTTTCGTCGGGACCGATCGCCGGACCTTCCAGGAGGGTTAACTCACATAGCCACTCATCGGCACTGCGCTGTGGTGACGGATGAACTCGACTCGTCAATTGGTGCTCACTCTCTTGTGATCCAACCGACTCCGACAGGTCGCTCGGCTCCAACTCAGCCACGGCCGCCTGGATCGATTGAATACGATCAAAGGCCGATGTGTGTTCGGATTCCTCCGGCCTGGTCGCGATGCCGGCCCGGATCGGATTGAGATCGACGTAAATGCTGCACGCCAGGATCGCTGCCTCGTCGAGTAACGCCTGCGACTTGAATCGACCTTCCCAGAATCGCCCCGTACAGCCATCTTCGCGATTGGCCCGCCGCGCGATGGGCTCGCTCAGGCAGCGCATGAACCAGGAAAGACTCGACAGCCGCTCGCGCAGCTCGCTGACCCGGGCGCGATCCGACACGATCATCGCGAGATCGCATTCCGTAGGCTCGACGGGACTTCCCGTCGCCGGGTCGCGAGCTGGATAAAGCCGTTTCCAGCGGACGGCAATCTCCTCGTCGCTCCAATCCCGGACCAGGTCGGGCCGGCCGCGCAACACGACGTGCAGATGATTACTCATCACGGCGTAGCCGCAAATATCGATCGCGAACACCGATGCGAGCTGTTGCAGCCGCTCGCGAATCCACTCCTTGCGGTGCTCATGATCGACGCCTGAAAGAGGATCGACGCCGCATAGAAAGGCCCTGCGGACACATCGCGCGATGCAATGATAGACGCCGACCTCATCGTGGGCCACAATGTCGCGACGAGGATATGCGGGCATGAATTCGTCCTCGGACTGGTCTTGAGTGTCGCAAAATGAACTGATCGCCCCTTCATTAGTGACTATTTGTATCAAGCCAGCTTGGCCTGTCAATAGACCGGTTCTTTTCGCCGCAAAACGTGGATGCGTTGGACGCTTGGCGGGCTCGTCTGCAATCAGCCGGAAAAGTGGGTGTCTGCGATCGGCTGCCTGCGATCGGCTGCCCTGCGATCGGCTGCCGGAAAAGTGGGTGTCTGCGATCGGCTTCTGCGATCGGCTTCCTCTGCGATCGGCTTCGGGAAAAGTGGGTGTCTGCGATCGGCTTCTCTGCGATCGGCTTCGCAATCAGCCGGAAAAGTGGGTGTCTGCGATCGGCTGCCTCTGCGATCGGCTGCCTTCTGGAAAAGTGGGTGTCTGCGATCGGCTTTGCGCCAGAGGCCTATTTTGGGCGCCGGGCCGGTGCTCCGCCACACGCCACGGCGCAGTGCCAGTGCGCGCACTTCGATGAGGGGGCGGTCATTCCGGTTGGGTGAACTCGGGGGCCAAGGAGAATTCGGAGTGTTGCGACTTCTCGTCAAAGTCGAGCCGATTCGCATGCCATGCCACGGCAGAGTTGTCCGCTTGAGGTCGTGACTCGTCGCGACCAGCGGGACTGAAAACCTCGACCTCGGCCGCTGGTGCCGTCGAAAACCCTTTGGCCGGGGTGGCGCGGGCTTTGACTTTCAAGCCCCAAGACGGCCTACTCGTGGATCGTTCTTGGCGGAGATCAGTGAGGAGTCTCAGAAATTCCGTGATCCTGAGACAATGAATCAACGTCTATTCTCGCACTTGATTTGAATCAACGTACCAAGGTTGCGAATAATAGGACATCGGGTGCATACACGCTGCTCGCGACCGGACGACGATTTTTCCCAGAGTGAACACGCATGCGACCGCGACCCGCGACGATCTACGTTTTTCTCATTGCGCTCCTTGTCGCACTGGGACTATCGGCCTGGCTGTTGAGCTCGGCAACGGAACTACATGACCGATTTGCCCAGCACTCACGCGGCCTGGGACTCGCGTTTCTCATCGTCTTGATTTCGCTCCTCGCGATCGGCGCCCTGTGGGCCGTCCGCTTGTTCTGGAAGACGCGACACGTGGCGCACGCGCCGAGCGTGCGTGCGCCGGCCGACATGATGAGTGCGGCCGCCGTTCAGGCCGAGCACGCCGGGGCGGTGATCCGGCAGGTCGCCAATGAATCCGCCAAGGCCGGGCTGAGCCGGGAGTTGAACGAGATCCAGTCCGGGCAGAAACGCCACGAGTTTCACCTCGTCGTTTTCGGCACGGGCTCGGCCGGCAAGACGTCGCTCATCAACGCCCTGCTTGGAGACGGTGCAGGCAAGGTCGAGCCCACGATTGGAACGACAAAGCGCGCCGAGCGGCACACCTATTCGCTCGAAGGGACCGAGGGAACCGTGTACCTGACCGACACGCCGGGCCTCTCGGAGATGGGAGAAGCCGGCTCGGAACGCGAAAATGAAGCCCGCGAACTGGCCGCACGAGCCGACTTGTTGATCTTCGTGCTCGATCACGACTTGCTGCGAACCGAGTTTGAGCCGCTGGCCGGGCTGGTGCGCCAGGGAAAGCGATCGATCGTCGCGCTCAACAAGATCGACCGCTTCACCGAAGCCGACGCCTCGGCGATCCTTGAGAAGATCAAGGAGCGCCTCCGCGGCCTGGTTCCGGCCGAAGACGTGGTGGCGGTGGCCGCCGCGCCGCGGCCGCTCATCACCCGCACGCTGCGTCCCGATGGCACGACCGAGACCGTGCTCGAACAGCAACCGCCGGTGCTCGATGCCCTTCGTCTGCGGATCGCCAGGATTCTTGACCGCGAAGGCGAGGTCCTTCGCGCTGGCAATCTTTTACTCCGCGCCCATCTCTTGAGCCGCAAGGCACAAGACCAGCTCGCCGAGGAACGCGACCAGCGCGCCAGAGAGCTGATCGAGAAGTTTCAATGGATCACCGCCGGGACCGTCTTTGCCAACCCGTTCCCCGCGCTCGAGCTGATCGCCAATGGCGCGGTCCAGTTTCAGATGATCTCGGAGCTGGCGGGAGTCTATGGGGTGCAGATCTCGACCTCGCACGTGCGCATGATCGGCGGCCAGATGATCCAGATGCTCTTGAAGCTGGGCCTGGTGGAGACCGCCACATCCTTGATCGCGGGCATTTTCAAATCGACGCTGGTCGGTTATGCCGCCGCCGGCGGCGTGCAGGCGGTTTCGATGGCGTATCTCACGCACGTGTCGGGCGAGGCATTCGCTGAATATTTTCGCGACGGCCAGACCTGGGGCGACGGCGGCATGCAAGCGGCCTTGATCCGTCAGTTCGACCTCACCAGCCGCACCGAGTTCCTCCAGGCTTTTGCGAAGCAGGCCGTGATCAAAGTATCGAGTCGTTTGCTCGCGAGCGGTGTGAAAATCGCCGGGCAAACGACGATCAAGCCTTGATTTTGTTGGCGTGGAAGGTGCGCTGTGTCGTTATCACCGTCGGCAAGATACCCGCGCCTCTTTCCCGCACGCGATCAGACGATTGGCGGGATCAGTGCCGATTTGCGCGACGGCCAGACGTCGTGCGCCGCGATCCTCGACCGGTGTCTGGCCCAGATCGACGAATGGGAGCCGAGGGTTCACGCCTGGGTCGTCGTCGACCGCGAGGGAGCCCGCGCCCAGGCCCGTAAGCGCGATGAGGAGCTGGCAGCCGGCAAGGATCGCGGGCTCCTGCACGGGGTTCCGATCGGCGTCAAGGATATCATCGACGTTGCCGGCCTGCCGACGGCCTGCGGAACGAAGCGCTGGGCAAACCGCCGGGCCGAGAAAGACGCCGACATCGTCGCCCTGCTTCGCCACGCGGGGGCGGTGATCCTCGGCAAAACGGTGACGACTCCTTACGCCTGGATCGATCCGCCGTGCACGCGTAATCCCTGGAACCTGGAACGAACGCCTGGTGGCTCGTCGAGTGGATCAGCGGCCGCCGTCGCGTGTGGCATGTGCCTGGGCGCCGTGGGCACCCAGACTGGCGGTTCGATCACCCGGCCCGCGTCGTTTTGCGGCGTCGCCGGCATGAAACCGACCCGCCTCTTCTTGAGCCCGGTCGGGGTGCTGCCGCTCGCCCCCAGTCTCGACCACGTCGGTCTGATCGCCCGCTCGGTTAGTGATCTCGACATCCTTTACCACGAGGTGCGGCACATTTCATTCAGTCGCGATGGAGGAGTGCGTCATTCAGCGCAGCTCGACATCGACAGCCCACCCTGTCTCGGCCGGCTGACCGGATTTTTCAATCGCCGCGTTGGGTCCGAGGTTGCCGCCGTTTTTGACCGGGCGGTCCAGCATCTGGTGGAGCTCGGTGTCGAGATGGTCGTGTCGGACGACCCGATCGACTTCGAGCAAATTCTCAGAGACCATCGCCGCGTCATGGCGGCCGAAGCCGCGGCGTTTCATTCGACGTGGCTTGCCGAGTTTCCCGACGATTATCCTCCGCGAATCAAAGCGTTGATCGAGGAAGGTCAAGAACATAAGGCAGTGGATTACTTGCAATCCAAGCATCGCGCACGCTCGCTCCACCGGGAGCTGTCTCTTGTCGCAACTTCAGGCGGATTGGGACACGCATTCTGGATCACGCCAGCGACGACCGAGACCGCGCCCGATCCGTGTACCACGGGCGATCCCGCGTTCAACTCCCCGTGGAGCTACCTTGGAATGCCCACTGTCTCATTCCCGATCGGCCTGGCATCAGACGGTTTGCCGGTGGCCATGCAACTCACCGGCGCTGGCGATGGACGAACCCCTTTTGCACATCGCACAGTGGTGCGAAGGTGCAATCCAATCCTCGCTCGAGTAAAAGGCAAGGCTCACCGATGGCCGACGATGTGAATGAATGGGTCGAACAGATCGACAAGCCAGTGCTCGAAAGCACCGACGCGTCGGTCGAGCGCGCCGGGAAAGCCTCGAGTCGACGCTCGCGGGGCTGAAGCTCACGCCCGAAGAGGAAACAGTACTCGCCAGCGAGCTCGCCCAGTTGCGCGACCTGGGCAAGAAGCTTGACGAAACGAAGATCGAGATCGCCGCGTTCGGCATGGTGAGTCGCGGCAAGTCGTCGGTTCTCAACGCGCTCGATGGGGAGCGACGTGTTCAAGGTCGGCGCGACCCACGGCACCACGATCGATCGGGCCGCCCAGCGCTGGCAAGGCGAGGGGCCCGAACGACCGGGTCTGGAAGGGGCCAAGCTCATCGTCGTCGATACCCCGGGCATCGACGAGGTTGGCGGCGAGGTGCGCGAGGCCATGGCCCGCGACGTCGCCCGACACGCGGATCTCATCCTTTTTGTCGTTTCGGGCGACATGCAGCGCACCGAGATCGAGGCCCTGAGCCAGCTTCGCGAGGCTCAAAAACCGATCATCGTCGTCTTCAATCAGATTGATCGCTATCCCGAAGTCGACCGCGACCAGATCTATGAAAAGATCAAGGACGAGCGGGTCAAACACCTGGTGCGACCCGAGGATATCGTCATGACGGCCGCGCGGCCTGACGCGTATAAAGTGAAAGTTCAGCTCCCCGACGGCTCGACCCAGGTGAACTGGGAACGCCCTGCTCCGCTCATCGAACCGTTGAAGATCCGGATTCTCGACGTGCTCGAGCGCGAAGGCAAAGCCCTGGTGGCGCTCAACACCCTCTTGATCGCCGGCGATCTGCACGCCGATATCGTCGCGCGCAAGGTGCGAATCCGCGACGACGAGGCCAACCGCCTGATCTGGAACTTTTCGCTGGCGACCGGCGCGGCCGTGGCCTTGAATCCGATCCCGATCGTCGATATCGCGGGGGGCCTGGCGGTCGACGTCGGCATGATCGTGGCCATTTCCAAGGTTTACGGAATCCCCCTCACACGGCGCACGGCCGCGAGCCTGGTTCGCGACATGTTGCTGTCGCTGGGAGCGATGGGAGCCGTCGGCATCCTCGGCAGGCTTGTCGGCAGCGGGATCAAGTCGTCACTCGCCGGCGCGACTGTCTTGACCGGCGGACTCGCGGCCCCCTTGACGGCGCTCGGATACGCCACGTTCGGCCTCGCTCAGGCGGCCACGGCGGCTTCCACGTCATACATCCTGGGACATGGCGCCAAGACTTATATTCGACAAGGCTGCCAGTGGGGACCACGCGGCATCAAGACCGTGATTCAGCAGATCATCTCCGAGGCCAAGGCCGACTCGGTCATCGACCGCCTGCGCGACGATCTCAAACACCGGATCAAGAAATGAGCGTGAGCGAAAATCAAGAGCCTGGATATGTCATCGGTCAATCCACTGATCAAGCACGCGCCAGCCGCTGGAAGATGATCCTCGGTGCGCTGGCCGTTGTCGCGCTCGCGGGTGGTGCGCTGGCGTTCGAGATCATCACGACGCGGCCGGTGCGGGGCGCGTTGCAGACGTGCGCCGAATTGTTCACGATCGCCAACCGCGAGGACCTCGACGACGCCGAGCGGCTCGCCGCGGCGCAGTCGCTCTGCACGGCTCGCTACGTGCGCGCCCATCCCATCGCGCTTGCGGCCGAGGGGGGCCTCGTCGGCTTTCCGCGCAATATCAACAAGAATTTCAAGGCGTGGAGAGAAGGGCCAGACGTCTGGATCTGCCCGACCAACCGTGTTGGAGCAGTCTATCAATTCGTCTGGGAAAACGGCCGCTGGCGATTCGATGGGCCAATCGCGGTTCTCCGGCCAATGGGCGAGCTGGTGCCCATCTCCGACCTTCCTGGCCCGTTGCCCGACTGAGAGTCTGTCCCATAAAACCGCCTTTCGGGAGGGCGGGGCTCTGACGAGCCGCCGAGGCACTCGGCTCGCAGGGACGCTCGCCCTCCCGGGGTTTTTGGGAGAGCGAGACTGTCGTGGTGAAAGGTTGGGCTTGCACCGGTTTCGCGTTCATCCCGTTTTCATTGACGAACCACGCGGCCCCAGAGCGCCACGCCTTTGTTGGAGTTCCGCCTTGAGGCGGCTTTTTACGATATCAGCCAGAGCAGACCGGCTAAAGCCCGACATCCAACGGTGGCCTGCTGGAAGTCCGGCTTTAGCCGGCTTTTTACGATATCAGCCAGAGCGGACCGGCTAAAGCCCGACATCCAACGGTGGCCTGCTAGAGTTCCGGCTTTAGCCGGCCTCTTACGATATCAGCCAGAGCGGACCGGCTAAAGCCCGACATCCAACGGTGGCCTGCTGGAGTTCCGGCTTTAGCCGGCTTTTTACGATATCAGCCAGAGCAGACCGGCTAAAGCCCGACATCCAACGGTTACCTGCTGGAGTTCCGGCTTTAGCCGGCTTTTTACGATATCAGCCAGAGCGGACCGGCTAAAGCCCGACATCCAACGGTGGCCTGCTGGAAGTCCGCCTTCAGCCGGCTTTTTACGATATCAGCCAGCGCCGACCGGCTAAAGCCCGACATCCAACGGTGGCCTGCTGGAAGTCCGGCTTTAGCCGGCTTTTTACGATATCAGCCAGAGCAGACCGGCTAAAGCCCGACATCCAACGGTTACCTGCTGGAAGTCCGCCTTCAGGCGGCTTCTGACGAACCCAAGATTGCGCCTGAGTGCGAGATTTCAACGGACCGCCGCGTAGCGAAAACGGGCTGACTCCAGCGCCCGAAAGACTCAGTCAAGGTCTACTTTTCACCACGCCAGAGCGAGACTCCGTCGAGCTGCCGAGGCACTCGGCTCGCGGGGACGCTCGCCCTCCCCTTTCGGGACAGGCTGTGAGAGTCAGTGAACCCGAAATGACCGCGCCATCCAGGTTGAATCACGCCCGCCACGGAAACCGCGACTCGCTCTCGTCACGGCAGCTTGAGCACGTAGCCTTTGTTGTCGGAAGCGGCAATCGCGAGCTGTGTACCATCGGGGCTCCACGCTAGGCCATATGTCATCGTGTGGGGCGCGACGCGCTGGTGAAACAGGGATTTCCCGGTCGCTGTCTCCCAGACGAAAAGGTTCCCGCCGTAGCCGACCGAGGCCAGCTTCTTGCCGTCGGGGCTGAATGCGACCGAGTAGACGTCGTCGGGATGTCCGTCGAGTTTGTGCAATTCCTTGCCATCGGCGACATTCCAGATCCGGATCGTCTTGTCGACCGAGCCCGACGCGACCCTGGTTCCGTCGGGATGAAACGCGACCGAGTAAATGGCGGCTCCGTGCCCCTGACTCTTGCGCAGCTCCTTGCCGTCGGCGACGTTCCAGTATTTGACCAGCTTGTCATCGCCGCCGGTGGCCAGGATGTCCCCTTTTGGGCTGAACGCCACTGCGTAAGCCACTTTTTCATGCGCGTTGATCTGGCGCACCTGGGCGGCCTTGACCGGATCCCACAACCGTGCGGTCTTATCGGCCGACGCGGTCGCGACGAGCTTGCCGTCGGGGCTCCATGCCACGCTGTAGACTTGCGCGGTATGGCCGGCGAGGTTCTTCGGACCGCCCGCCGTCGGCAGTGACCAGAGGGCCAGGGTGCGATCCGCCGAGCCGGCGAGCACGGCCGCGGAATCGGGCAAGAAAGCGACCGCGGCGACCGGTGAATTCGAGCCCCTGAAGCTGGCCCGCTCGGCCGCGGCTGGATCGGTGACGGCCAGGTTGAAAACCTTGATCGTGCCGTCGACCAGGCCCGCGACGGCGAGCGCATTACTCGGGCGCGGCGGCGACCGAGCGTACTCCGGCGGCGAGCGGACCGATCGTCAAGAGAGGCGCGCCGTCGGCCGCGTTCCAGACGCGCACGGTCTTGTCTTCCGAGCCCGAGATCACCTTCGACCCATCCGGGGTCGCGGTCAGAGCGGTGACAACGCCCGAATGTCCTGACAACGCGCAGTCCGACGCTCCCGGTCTGGATATCGAGAATCTTGATCGTCGAATTCGCCGAGCACGTGACGAGCTCGCGATCCTTTGAGCGCGATCGCGACGCCCGTGATCGGACCGTCGTCGCGCGGAAACAGTCGCACCGCGGCGGGAATCCAGACGCGTGCGGCCTGATCGGCTCCCACCGACACGACCGACTTGTTGTCTTGAAGGAAGGCGACACCACGTAGCGCGGCGCGATGGTCCGACATACGCTCGAGCTCACGCCCGCCTTTAGGATCCCAGATTCGCACGGTTTGATCGGAAGAGCCCGTCGCGATGCGGCCTGGACCTTGCGCGGCCATGCTGACCGTCGTCACCGGGCCGGCGTGGCCGCTGAGTGTCGTCAGGAGCTTGCCGTCGGCAAGGTTCCAGAGGCAGGCGGTCTTATCGGCCGAGCCGGTGATCAGCTTTTCTCCGTCGCGACTGAAATCGACGGCGAGAACCGCACCCTTGTGGCCGTTGAATTCGCGGACCGGCTTCGCCAGGCCGATATCCCAGAGTTTGACCGATTGATCGTCCGACGCCGAGACGAGGCGATTGCCGTCCTTGGGCGAAAACGCCAGCGCGTGGATGCGCCTGGCATGCCCTTTGAGTTCCTTGATCGTCTTCGCGTCGCTGACGTTGATCACGCGAATTGTCTGATCCTCGGTCGCGACCGCAATCTGAGCGCCGTCGCCCCGAAAGGCCATGGCCGTGATCGCGGCTGGCAGGGTGCCGATCTTGCCAGTTTCTTTTCCATCCTCGGCGCCATAGATTTTGACGGATTTGTTCGCAAACGCCGCCGCGACCTTCAGACCATCAGGCTGAAACGTGATGGCGATCGCGGGCTCACCCGCGGCGATCTCGCGCACGAGCTTGCCATCGGCCAGGTTGATGACGCCAATCTTCTTATCGCCGCGGGCTGTCGCGAGCCTGGTGCCATTGCGGCTGATCGCGAAGGCGACCGGGCTCTCTTTGGCCTCAATCCGGCGCGGTCCCGAAACGGGTCGCTGCCATAGCCGCGCGATGCCGTCTGAGCCAGCCGAGACAAACTGCTCGTGGCCAGGGAGCCAGGCAAGGCCGAGCGTCGTTTCGGCCGGCGTTTCGATCGTGCTTTCCAGGGTCAGGTCGGGCTTCCAGAGCCGGATCGTATAGGCCCCATCACCACTTGCAAGCGCACCACCATCCCCGCGCCATGCAAGGCTGCTCACTTCGGCCGCATGGTTTGGCAGGTCTTTGACGACGGCCCCGGATGTCGTGTCATAAACGGAGACCGACTTACCGGCCGCCGCGGCAAACTGCTTTCCGTCGGGCTTGACCGCCAGCGCCCGCACGGGATTCGATGAACTGGCAAACGTTCGGGTAGGGCCGGTGGCAGGAACATCCCAGATCTTCGCGGAATTATCCTGGCTCCCGGAGAGAACGTGCTTGCCATCGGGCGCCGTGGCAACGGCGAGGACGAGTTTCGTGTGACCTTCCCACTTCTTGATTCGCTTACGAGAAACGGCATCCCAGAGCCCCACGGTATTATCGAAGCTCGCGGTCGCCAGGAACTTGCCGTCGGAACTCCAGGAGACGGCATAGACCGGGTCGGTATGACCCTCGAGCGTGCCCACGGTCACGGCCTGCTGGGCGATCGCCGCCCCGGCTGTGAGCACCGCCGACAGTGTCATGACGAGTAACCGCAGGTTTGGGCCGTTGCTGCGTTCCATGGTGAATCCGGGGTGGGGGGCTTGAATCGTGGCTCGCACGGCGCGACTCGGTTGGGCGAGGCAAAAGCAGCGGCCGCGACAGGCGAGACATCCTGCGCACGTATTTGAAGTCACGAAACAGAGTCTCGCCTTGGCGCGATGAACAAGTGCTAAACATAGACGTCCCATCGCCGAGCCGCAACCTTTTTCCGCCGCCGCCGGCACCGGTCACCAGTTCGATCGCGTCCTTTGCCACGAGCATTTTTCGAGCGTCCGGGGCACTCAGCCGGTTGCAGACTGTTTCCAGGCATTGAAATCGGTTTGAACCCTCGCTAGTATTTGGGTGTCAGCCTCAATTGAACGACGCGGCGGAATCCTGATGAGAGTCCGTCGCAATTCGGGTGTTGACGCTCACGGGGGATTAGCTCAGCTGGGAGAGCGCTTGCATGGCATGCAAGAGGTCAGGGGTTCAAGTCCCCTATCCTCCACTTTAAACCCGGATGCATCATAGACTTGCGATACCCGGGTTTGTGTTAAATTGGGTCGGCAAAAGGGAAGATGAGTTTGTGCCCTTCGATTAAGGCGGCATTCCCTTTCTAGCGATGCCCCGCTGGGACATCAGATCTCTCCGGCGCACGGCCCGGAGGAAGATTATTTTTCCTCCACCCGATCTACTGCCGTCACGAGGCAGGATGCGTCGTCGGCGAACATCCGGAGTTCAGATACTTCAACGACGGCTTCGTGGAGAACCCGTTCACGTGCGTCACGTCACAGAAGATCTGACTCAACTCAACAAGCACTGCCGACGATGGCTGTTGGTCGGGTGATTCGTCGGGCTGGATCTCATGGGGTGAAGGTAGCCGGGATTCCGGCCAGGTCATGCCGCGCCATACTCCCCTCGGAGGACACGAGAGCGATCCGTCTGCCTCGCGGCCCGCATAATCGCCAAACTTGATTCTTTTGATCAACACTTGCCCACAATACACACCTTCTTGCTTCCGTCGAATGCAGCCATCCCTTAAACTATGCCAGGATATCCCAGGATAACGAAATTTGCCCTCATGTTGGCAAATTGCGGCGATATCCCGGCAAATCATCTCGTGCAAAAACGTGCCACAACGGCCCGCCAGGAAATAGCTCATGACACGCCTCTCTCCGATTGCGATCCTGCGCCGGCGCTTGACGAAGCGAACCGCCCCACGCCGTCGCCTGGAACTGGGCCGTCTCCGCTACGGGCTCGAACACCTCGAACAGCGATTGGCGCCGGCCGGCCTCATCAACGGCGACTTCTCGGTGAGCAATCCGGCAAGCCCGGGCTACGGCTGGACCACGCACGGTAATGCCTCGATTTCCAATGGCGTCGGTGTGCTCGACGAGGGCACAAACGTTGAGACGGAATTCTCGCAAACCTTCACGATCGCGCCAGGAACGCAAATCCTGCGCTTCACGATCACCGCGGCCAACCTGGTGTCGAACGGACCCGACAACCCACCTGACGCCTTTGAGGCGGCTCTCTTGAACGCGACGACCATGGCACCGCTGGTCGGGCCCCCGACCGGGTTGTCCAACACCGATTCATTTCTCAACATACAGCAAACCGGTCAAGTGTATTACGCGCCCCAGGTCACCGTGCCCGGTGCAGGCGCTTCCGGTTCGGTCGCCACGCTCAATTATCCTGAAGTCATTTCGGTCGATGTATCGAGCGTGCCGGCGAATACCCAGGCGACCGTGTATTTCGACCTGATCGGATTCAGCCCGGCAACCAGCTCGGTCGAGATCAGCAACGTGGTCAGCCTCGAATCGACGACCGCACCGACGGCCAATTCTCAGTCCGTGACGACAGCCGAAGGGGTCGGTCAGACGATCACACTCACGGGCGCCGATCCCAACATTCCTCCCCTGCCCTTGACCTATAGCGTGACCACTCAGCCGGCTCACGGGACTCTGTCGGGCACTGCTCCCAACCTCACCTACACGCCCACAGCCGGCTATTTTGGCTCCGATAGCTTTACATTCACCGATAGCAACGGCACAGAAACCAGCAGCCCCGCGACGGTGTCGATCAATGTCGTGGGCACGCCCACGGCCAATGCCCAGTCGATCACCACGGCCGAGGGGAACGCTCAGGCCGTCACGCTCACAGGGTCCGATCCCAATACACCGCCGCTGTCACTGACCTATACCGTGACCACGCAGCCAGCTCATGGCATGCTTTCGGGTACGGCGCCCAACCTGACCTACACTCCCGCTTCCGGCTACTTCGGCGCTGATAGCTTTGCCTTTACCGATAACAACGGAACGGCTACCAGTTCCCCGGCCGCTGTCTCGATCGACGTCGTGGGTACGCCCACGGCCAGCAGCCAGTCGCTCGGTACGGGTGAAAACACCGCCGCGGCCGTCACGCTCACCGGTTCCGATCCCAACTCGCCCGCCTTACCGTTGACCTATAGCGTGACCACTCAGCCGACGCATGGCACGCTCTCGGGCACCGCACCCAACCTGACCTATACACCGACGACCGGCTACACCGGTGCCGATAGCTTCCAGTTCACCGATAGCAATGGCGTCGCCACCAGCAGCACGGCCACCGTGACCATCGCCGTCGGCGCGCCGGTCGCCAACCCACAGTCAATTACGACGGCCGAAGAAACCGCCAGGTCAATCACGCTCACAGGCGTCGACTCGAACACGCCCCCCCTACCGCTGACCTTTACCGTGACCACTCAGCCGGCGCACGGCACGCTTTCCGGCACCGCACCCAATCTGACTTATACACCCGCTTCCCAATATTTTGGCGCTGACAGTTTTACGTTCACCGACAGCAACGGCACGCAGACCAGCAGTCCCGCCACAGTGTCGATCAACGTCGTGGGCACGCCCACGGCCAATGCCCAGTCGATCACCACGGCCGAAGGGATCGCTCAGGCCGTGACCCTCACCGGCTCTGACCCCAATACACCACCGCTGTCACTGACCTATACCGTGACTACGCAGCCTGCTCATGGCACGCTCTCGGGTACGGCGCCCAACCTGACCTACACTCCAGCTTCCAGCTACTTTGGCGCAGATAGCTTCGCCTTTACCGATAGCAACGGCACGGCGACCAGTCCCACGGCGACAGTCTCGATCAACGTCGTCGGCACGCCCACGGCTAATAGCCAGTCGCTCGGTACGGGTGAAAATGCTGCCGTAGCCGTCACGCTTACCGGGTCGGATCCCAACACACCTGCCTTGCCGCTGACTTTTAGCGTGACGACACAGCCCATGCACGGAACACTGACCGGCACCGCGCCGAACCTCACGTATACCCCGACGACCGGCTACACCGGCGCCGATAGCTTTCAGTTCACCGATAGTAATGGTGTCGCCACCAGCAGCGCGGCCACCGTGACCATCGCCGTCGGCGTGCCAATTGCCAACCCGCAATCGATCACGACGGCCGAAGGAGTGGCTCAAGCGATCACGCTGACGGGCGTCGACTCGAATACGCCCCCCCTGCCATTGACCTACACAGTAACCACGCAACCGGCGCACGGCACGCTCTCGGGCACCGCGCCCAACCTGACCTACACGCCCACAGCCGGCTACTTCGGTGCTGATAGCTTCGCCTTCACCGACACCAACGGCACGCAGACCAGCAGTCCCGCCACGGTGTCGATCAACGTCGTGGGCACGCCCACGGCCAATGCCCAGTCGATCACCACGGCCGAAGGGACCGCTCAGGCCGTCACGCTCACCGGCTCTGATCCCAATACACCACCACTCTCACTGACCTACACCGTGACCACTCAGCCGGCTCATGGCACGCTTTCGGGTACAGCTCCGAACCTCACCTATACTCCGGCTTCCGGCTATTTCGGCGCTGACAGCTTCGCCTTTACCGACAGCAACGGCACGGCCACCAGCCCCGCGGCGACTGTCTCGATCAACGTCGTCGGCACGCCGACGGCCAATAGCCAGTCGCTCGGTACGGGTGAAAACACCACCGTGGCCGTCACGCTTAGCGGTTCCGATCCCAACTCACCCGCCTTACCGCTGACCTATAGCGTGACCACGCAGCCGGCGCACGGCACGCTTTCCGGCACCGCTCCCAACTTGACCTATACACCGACGACCGGCTACACCGGCGCCGATAGCTTCCAGTTCACCGATAGTAATGGTGTCGCCACCAGCAGCGCGGCCACCGTGACCATCGCCGTCGGCGTGCCGATTGCCAACCCGCAATCGATCACGACGGCCGAAGGAGTGGCTCAAGCGATCACGCTGACGGGCGTCGACTCGAATACGCCCCCCCTGCCATTGACCTACACAGTAACCACGCAACCGGCGCACGGCACGCTCTCGGGGACTGCTCCCAACCTGACCTACACGCCCACAGCCGGCTACTTCGGCGCTGATAGCTTCGCCTTCACCGACACCAACGGCACGCAGACCAGCAGTCCCGCCACGGTGTCGATCAACGTCGTGGGCACGCCCACGGCCAATGCCCAGTCGATCACCACCGCCGAGGGGACCGCTCAGGCCGTCACGCTCACCGGCTCTGATCCCAATACACCACCACTCTCACTGACCTACACCGTGACCACTCAGCCGGCTCATGGCACGCTTTCGGGTACGGCGCCCAACCTGACCTACACTCCAGCTTCCGGCTACTTCGGCGCTGACAGCTTTGCCTTCACCGATAGCAACGGCACGGCCACCAGCTCCCCCGCCAGTGTCTCGATCAATGTCGTCGGCACACCCACGGCCAATAGCCAATCGGTGACGGTCACGGAGGGGACTGCAAACATCGTCACGCTTGAAGGCTCCGATCCGAACACACCGCCCTTGCCGTTGACGTTTACGATCACGACCGGCCCGTCACATGGAACGCTCTCCGGCACAGCACCCAACCTGACCTATACGCCGGCCGCCGGCTACGTGGGCGCCGATAGTTTCTCGTTCCGCACCAGCAATGGAACGGTGGCAAGTCAGGTCGCAACTGTCTCGATCGTCGTGACAATGGCCAGCACGCCGTCGCTCGTATCCGCTAATTCCTCGTACTCGACGACCGAAAATCGCGTGCTCACCGTTGCGGCCCCCGGCGTGCTGGCGAATCTGGTCTCTTCGGGCGTTTCAACGGCCGCCACAGCGGTGCTCGTCAATGGACCGACGCATGGCACCCTGGTTTTGAATGCCGATGGCTCGTTCACCTATACGCCTGCCGCGGGCTTTCATGGATCGGACTCGTTCAGCTTTCAGGCCGTGGCGGGTACGGTCATGGGAAATGTGGCGCAGGTCCACCTGACGGTCGCCGCGGCCCCCCTCCAGCTCTTGCCGGACACACCTTACTTCAACTATGTTCGGTATCGGCGCAGCATCGATCCCGCACGGTTCGACACGTGGCATCCACGCATCGGCGCGATCATCGGCATGGAAAGTGACGGAATTCCAACCACGCCGACCACACTGGTCTCGGTGAATCATCACTTCGCCGTGCGGCCGCTTCGAGCCCTGTACCAGCGGAATCCAGCGCGGGTCGACAGGAAGGCCCCCGTCCTCGGCGCGTTATTCCGACTGGAATCGCCCGTTAATGGGACACCGCCATCGCACTTGCTGCCACTGACGCCTCATTACAATTCACTTCGAGCGCAATATGCCGCAGAATCCGGTGCACTTTGACCGAGGCAACAAGGCCTATCTTGGTGCGCTGTTCGAGATCGAGGATTTCAACAATGGTGTCGCGTCGCCCCTGGCGACCCACGAGGCGAGCCCGGTATTGGTCGAGCGATCAAGTCGGCCAGGCCGATCGTGACGCGGTTGCATGAGTCCGTAACCGGTAACGGAAGCTAACCCGGGCTCCCATGAATCGCGAGTCGAAGCTGAGTCGACTCGCGCACGACCGCACATTCGAGCTGTGTCGACGAACGAATTCTTACAACCCCTGAGGCGTTCTGTGGGGCGCACGCGAACTGGTTTTCGTGGGCTTGCCGAGCAAGATCGTATGATGCTTGCGCGGTAAATTCGAGCCGTGGCCGAGCGGCCCCTTGATGGTCTTCTTGCCGTGCGCAACATTGAGATGTCGACCTTTGGAAGCCGCAGGGCCCACCCGCGGAGCTTGAGTCGTCGTTGCAAGAACCTGGTCAACGGCGGCAACGGTCACGGCTGCGGGGGTGGATGCCGATGCCGTTGCAGTTCCCGACTGGATGGCTGGTGACGCGGCACCGACGTGGGACACAGTCGTGGTGGTAGGCGACGGAACGACAGGCGCCACGTTTGACGGCGTGGAGTACCGGCGGACGACGTCGATCACTTCGATATCGAGTGGCGAAGGCAGCCGGCGCTCGCCTGGCGTCAATGTCAAGCTCATCAAGTCGTTGGGATAGAGGGTCGGATCGAGGTCATCGGCACCGGGGATGACAGTCGCCGACAGTCCCGGTGCGACGAAGATCTGAGACCCAGAGACTGGACCAAGGTGAATGGCATAGCCGGGGAGGCGCTGAGTCAAAGCCAAGCAAGTGGCCTTCTTCGTGGAGCAACGTGGTCAACAGGTCGTACTGACTGGCCGCCAGCGATGTAGGCGATGCCGCCGCGCTATATGCGTCGGATGCAAGCTGAGTCGGAAATTCGGAGTGATCATCGGGAGTCGGATCGACGTACCAGCCGGCCCCTGCCGCATTGGGGCTGAGAAAAATGGTGGCAGCCGTTGGAAGGCCATTGGTACCCATGGCGGTGATCGTGACTTCACCCAACTCGCCGTCGGGTAGATCCTCGATCACAACGTTCAATGCCGGCAAGGTCGCGGCCGGGTCTGACTGGCTCCAGATTTCCTTCGCCACATTCGCCATCGCAGTTGCCGTCGAAACGTCTACGACTGAAGCGTTGCTCGCACTTGACAATAGTGTCGAGGAGCTATCACTGACGAGCTTTGGCTTGGCCCAGGGCCAAAGGTCTTCAACCGACACGCCTCTTTGCGCGGCCGCGGTCGCATATTGATCGAAAACACTCTTTTCCCCCAATGTCACCATGCCTCGCGCTGAGAATTCAACAACTGGGCCAGTACCGCCGATATTGGCATAGTCGCCGGTTGAGACATACTTGGGGCCGCCAAACTGGGGCAAGGCATTTATTTGAGAACCGTGCTGGAACGGGGCCTGCAATGCGGCGGCCTCGTCGGAAAGGCCGCGAGCTTTCGCCAATCGACTGTTGATTTCATCAAGAATTTCTTTTTCGGCATTTCCTGTCAGGAATTCACCCGTTTCCAGCGATTGCACATAGGCCGAATCCAGGTCGGAAATGGTCAGGTTTCCCGAGAGACCGATGAGCACTCCGAAGGTGGACTTGGCTTTATCGACGTCGGGCTTCGGTGGCAATCCAAAAAGCCTGTTGCCAATTCTCGTCACCGTGGCAGTGAGGGGATCGGCCGCACGAACACCGACTGCGACATTTTTCTCGGCCGCGACGTCTGAGATAATCTTCCTTTCCAGGGTTGTCGCGCCGGTTGACGGTGCATATTCAAGTCCCGCGTTCTTCACGCTCTTGACGAGCGACCTGCTGATGGCACTATCCAGGGCGGCTGGTACGGCGATATTGAAGGCGAAACCGATTGCCGTATTGATCCGCGATTTCCAGATCGGATCGACCGGCAGGTGGTCAGTGATCAGCGAGGCCGTCGCTTCGGATGCGAGCTGAATGGGGGTGGGAACCTCCGTGCCAGTTGCGATGCTCAAGACACCGGCCGAGAGCTCACTCGAAGCGGCGAAAACTCCGAAGAGGGTTGCGCCGATGCCCGCCCCGATTTCGGGCAAAGCCAGCGGAGCACCGGCGATGAGGATGATTCCATATTCGAAGGGTCTGGTCTCGGCTTTTGACTTCTCATAAGCCTGCTGAACATTTGAAAGCACCGCATTATCGCGCATCGAGATCGGATCGCCCAGCTTGAGACCGTCTTCGTGACCGAGCACCGCGAACGACAAGTACGAGCCAGCCTCGAACTGGACGGTGGACCCCCCCTCCAGGGGTTCGTTGGCATTGATCACCGTTTCCTTGACCTCGTAATCGACTCCCGGCGGAAGCTCGTGTTTTTCCTTCGCGGACGCTGCTCGCAACGCCGCGCCGAGATCGAACGGTTCCGCATCCTGCGCGGCCGGCGCATTCGGGTCGGGCAACGGTTCCGGGGGCGGAATATCATCGTATGGATTTCGATCATGCCCGGTCGGGTCGGTGTACCGCAGCGGGTTGGCGTCGGCATAAACATAGCGGTTCAGGCTGATCGGCGACATACCGCTGCCCAGATGGGTATCCTGACTGATAAACGTGCCCGAGCTGGGGTCGTAATAGCGAGCGCCGAAGTAATCGAGCCCGATTTCCGGGTCGGCCACCTGGCCGGTAAACTGAATAACGTTGCTCGTGCCGCCGCTAGTTTGGATCACGTTTCCCCAGGCGTCGTACTCGTAGCTCGCCTGAACGCCGCCCGACGCGTCGGTAAGCTCACTCGAGCTGCCCAACCCGTCCTTGGAGTAGTAAAGAGGCGTTTGCGCCTGGCCCGACGAGCTGCCGTTGACCACGGAAATCAGGTCAATGCCGTAGGTGTACTGGGCAATGAGCTGATTGCTGACGGTGTACTGCCGCATCAGATTGCCATGGGCATCATAAAGATCCTTCACCTCGCCCGAATTGCTGATTGTCTTGGTTCGCATTCCGGTGAAGTCGTAATCGAATTCGACCTTACCGCCGTCCTTGTCGGTCGTTTGAACAAGCTGATCGAGAATATTGTACTTATAAATCGTTGTCACGCCGGCTACTGTTTGCGAGATCCGGTTGCCATTGGCGTCGTAACTATATACGACGCTCTTTGCTGGAGTGAGGTTATCCGTGATGCCAGTCAGGCGGTTGATCGCATCATAATGATAGCTCAGATTGACAGCCTGGCCCGGATTCGATGGATCAGACCCCACTTCTGAAAGCCGATTGCCTGCATTATCATAATTATATGTTAGACTTCCACCGGTGCTGTAAGTTGCCGACTCAAGTCGATTGAGCGCGTCGTACCCGTAAGTCGTCGTGATAGCCGCGCCGCCGTCCAGATCTTGATGAATTTCCACCTCGGATGATCGGTTGCCGTTGGCGTCGTACGTATATGTAAAGCTCGATATGAACTGATTACCCGAGGGGACCGTGCCGGGTGCTCCGGTATGATTGACGACGTAGGTCAGCCGGTTCGCGCCGTCGTAAGAATTGTCGAAACTGAAGTCCTCGACCACGCCGTTGGCATATTGCACATACTTCGTCAGGCCGTCGAGCCAGTACGCATAATGCGTATCGCCGGCAGGCGTTTCCACGGTGACGAGTCGTTCTCTGCCGTCATAGATATAAGTGTCTACGGAGCCATCCGGATAGGTAACGGAAGTCTCGTTTCCCTGGGCGTCATAGGTGTACGCCATGGTCAAGTCGTCACTATTCGTCGACGTTTTGACATTATTGAACTTGTCATAAGTGAAGGAGCTCGTCTCGGTCACCATCGACCCTTGAACCATCTCCTTTTCCACGACGGAAAGAATGTTGCCGTTACCGTCGTAGGTGTAATCGAGCGAGACTGGCTGAAAATCAAGATTTGGCTCGGCGGGATTGACATACTCGACGTGCTGAACGCGATCGAGATAGTCATAGGTCATCATCGTCGTCTGGTTCTTGGGGTCGGTCACCATCGTCTGATTGCCATTACCGTCATATTCCGAATGCCAGTGAAGGGCGTTGGCCGTACCGGCACCCTGGACCGAAGCACGCGTGCTCCCCTTGCCCAGAGTCCCTGGAGACAGATCCTGATATGTATCGGTGAGTTCGTTGCGGGCGTCGTACTGATAGACGACCAGGTTACCGTCGGGATCCTGTTGCGCGATCTTGTTGCGGTTGCCGTCGTAAACATAGATCGAGATACCCCCCTGGCTGGCCGATTGGTCAATCCAGAGTAGATCGTTGAGCTCGTCATAACTGTATTCGGTCAGATTTCCCTTGGGGTCGGTCTTGCTCGTCATATTGTTGTTGGCGTCATACGTATAGCTCGTGGTGTCATTGTCACCATCGCTTTCACTCGTCACGCGGTAACGGGCATCATACGTGTACGTCGTGGCGACCTGGTTGGTCCGCGGATCGGTGATCGTGCGCAGATTCCCGACCTTGTCGTAGGTATAGTACGTCTCGGCATCAGGGCCTGACGGATCGACGGCGATCTCGTCGATCTCACGGTTTGCCGCATCGTAATCATACTTGGTTGTCGTCGTATCGGCACCGCTGCCGGCAATCGTCATGACGATATTGTTGTTACCGTCGTAAAACGTTTGCTGGACGACGACTTCGCCGCCGGTCTGGTCGTAGTACGATTCCATCGCGGCGTCCTTGCGGCTGACCTGGGTAACTCGGTTTAGTGAATCGTATTGTTCAATGGTTTCGATGCCGTCGCGGTCGTAGGTCTGGACTTGATTATTCGCATCGTCATAAACGACGCTCGTCGTGGTCAGAACGCCTCCGCCCGATCCCGCGTGCTCCATCGTCGATGTCTGCCGGTTGTCGGCGTCGTATGTATAGTCGGTTTCGTTACCGTTGGCATCGGTCTCCGAAATGAGGTCGACGCCATCATATGTGTCTTTGGTAGTGTAACCCATGGGGTCCGTCACCACGAGCGCGCGTCCCAGAGCATCGTACCGGGTCGTGGTCGGATTGCCATCGGCATCAGTACGCACGACGCTATACGTTCCCCCGGCGCCGGTATCGGTGTAAGCGAAATGGCTGAGGGTAAGCGGAGCGCCATTATTGCTCAATGACTCGATCAAGACCTGATCGGTGACCCGGTTCAGGTTGTCATAGGATGTCGTGGAGACGACACCTCGTTTGTCGATGGCCTTGACGATGTTATTGTCGCCATCGTAATAGAACTGTTCCTTGACGGGGGTGGTATCGTCGGCCGTGATGGGATAATCAATTTCGATCTGTCGGTCACGGCCGTCGTAGAAATAGGTCGTGGTGTTGCCAGCAGCATCGGTTTCGGACTTGAGATTACCATCGGCGTCGTATGTGTACGTCGTCTCGAGATTCAGGTTGCCAGGGTCGATCGTCTGCGAGTGAACCCGGTTCAGACCGTCGCGCACGATCACTGTCACGCTGCCATCCGGGTCGGTCGTCGTGACCGTATTGGTGGCGTCATCATATTGAAAGTGCGTGGTATAAGTGTCGACCGAGCTGCCGGGACCGCCGCGGCGGACGGCCTGAGACATCGTGGCGGGGCGGTTGAGTCCGTCATAACCGCTATAGGTGATGACAAGGCCAGTCTGAGTGGTCGTTTCCGTGAGGATATTGCCGTTCTTATCGTAGGTATAAATGACAGCGTTGCCCATCGGGTCGACGGTCGACGTGATGCGGTAATCGCTGTCGTAGTTGGTCTTTGAGCGGTTCCCGTTGGCGTCGGTCTCGATGATCGCATTGCCCGCCAGGTCGTAGAAGGTGCCGCGCGACCGCCGGTCCGCCCCCCTTGCCGGCCACGGGAAGAGTCGTGGCGACCAGGCGGTAGAGACCGTCGTAGGTATATGTGGTGACATTGCCATGAAGGTCTGTCTCGGAGAGCTTGTTGTTGACAGCGTCGTAGACAACGTGCGATACGTTGATCATATTCGGTGTCGCCGCCGGCCCCCCCATGACGATCGTGTCTGTCAGGCGATTCAGGCCGTCATACGAATAGCTCGTGATAATTCCGCGCGGATCTCGTTCCTGAACCAGGTTACCGGCGGCGTCGTAAACATACTGCGTGGTCAGATCGTCCTGGCTGCCGTCGGCCTGAACCACGGCAAGGTCTGTCAATGTGACAAGGCGGTTGCCGCTGTCGTAGACGTACGACGTGACCTGCCCGAGGCCACTGATCTGGGTCTTGACCTGGCCGCCCGGATAATAGGTGTAAGTGATGCTCTCGGACGGAGAATTGAAGCTGTCGTCAGCCTGGACCGCGCTCGTCAAACGACCGAGGACGTCGTAGGTATTCTTGACGTCGACACCACCGACGGACAATTTCTGCAAGGTCAGGCTGCGGGCGCTATAGGTTTCAGTGATCATGTCGCCGTTGGCATTTTCGATTGAGGTCGGGTCGCCATAGGCGTCGTAGCTCAGATACTGAGTCAGGTTTCCCATTGGATCGACAATCGACTTGAGATCGCCGGGGCCATAGCTGCCGTTGTAGGTCGACTCCGTCGCATAAGCGTAATACGTCACAAATCCCATGCCATCGACCGAGGCAAGCAAATTGCCCGTCGGGTGCTCCTGATTTATTTGCACGCTGACACCAGGTGGCACCGTTTCTTGCGGGCTGTCGTAGACGAAGTAAATCGTCACGCCGTTGGGGTCGGTTTCGCTGGTCAACTTGTCAAACAGCGGGTCGTAAGTGTAGCTTGCGGTCACGGACGTGACGGACCCGGTGCCGTCGGACTGAGTGACCGGTGCGTAGCCGCCGGCGAAGGACGTGATCGTCTGTGAAATGATGTTGCCGAGAGCATCGTAAGTGTAGCTGGTCTTTCGTCCCAGGGCATCCGTTTTGGAGAGGAGCAGAACGTCGCGACCCTGATGATCCGACATCGGTACGGAAGTTCCGTCGGGATGATCGAAAGCCCAGACCATGTAGGTCGTCTGGCCCTCGGGCGCCTGAATTTCGGTCGCGGCCCCATAGGCGTCGAGTGTATAGGTCGTCGACGGGTAATCCGATCCGCGGGGGTTGGATACGACTCGCGTATTGTTGGCAAAATTATAGCCAAAATTCGTGACCGAGGGGGTGCTGTCGGAGACTCCGCCCGGGATGGTGACGCTCAGGACCCGATCGTAACCCGGCACCTTGAAGAATGGCAGAAGGTTCGTGTTGGGAACCGTGCCCCCGTCGAGCGCGGGAGACTGGGAGTTGGACGTGTCGTAGGTGTAATTCGTGAGATTGCCGTCAGGATCGGTGGCCGAAAGCATGTTATGTGCATCGGGTCCGGTGCCGTCGGTATATGTGTAAAACACACTGCTGGCGACGTTCCCCTGGGCGTCCTTGTGGATCACGCTCGTCAGGTTGCCGTCTGCATCATATCCATAAGTGATATCCAGACTATCGAGGTTTCCCTGCGAATCGTCCGGGTCATCGGTCAGTTGCGGATCATATCCAGTGAGCTCAACGATGCGGCTGACCTTTTTCGTCTCGGTGTCGGTCTGAACGGCTGGTTGAGAGTTGGTAATGACGCGATACTGAATCGTCGTGGTGTCAGTGAATTGTTGATATTTAAAAATTACGCCCGGCCGGACGAATCCGTGACGACATCGAGGGTCGTCGGGTCGGCGTCGATGGCTTCCTTCAAAGTGTCGGGCAAGCTGCCAAAGCCAGGGTCGCTCTGGCTGTAGTAGAGGGTCGTCTTGTTGCCATTGGCGTCTTCGATATAGCGCAGTGTGTAGGTCTTGTCATAAGGCGCCATCACGGGCTGGAGCACGAAGTAAAACATCGTGTGATCAGGCGTGAAATATTCGAACACGGGTTGGCTTGGATCGGGCTGGAGCAGCACGGAATGGTATCCAACCTGCGACTCGAAGAAGAGACGCTATCCATGAGGTCGGCCGGGACGCCGAAAAGCGCGGCCTGGGTGGGGTTCGTCTTGCCCGGGCCCGTGAAGGTGTTGCCCGTTCCGTTGGCGACGACGGTATAAGTCCCGTCGTCGTTCTGCGTGAGGGTCGATTGGTAATAGTCGGTCCAGCCGGCGCCGAGCGGCCCGTCGGTGACGTCACTGTTGTTGGTGTAAGTGCGGGCGAAATTCAGGTCAGGGCCGCGGCCCGACACGTTGATATCGGTCGCTGATACAGTCAGGTGGCCATCCCAGATGTCGACACCGTCGATGATGTTATGGGCGATGGGAGCAGCATTGTAGTCGGCAAGCTGATTGACGATCGTGCCCTGATTCGTGGCCGTGTTGCCCGACTGGCCCGTGTCTGGGTCATACGCGGTCGCGACGAGTGAGTAAGTATAAATGCTGAAGCGCGGGTCAAGATTATCGGCCGCGGTAATCACGGTGTGATAAACGCCCGGGCTCAGGATCACGTCTTTGAATTGGGCGAGCGTTTTGGTCGGATCGAGTGGGTCGGGAACATTTTGCACGATGTTGCCAGGGCCGTCGATGGGGGCCGGGGCGCTGGGGTCGGTCGCGGTGGGGTCACCCTTCAAGTAAAGCGTCACTTTTGACGTCATATCAACCGAGAAGTAAAAGTCGCCGTCGTCGGTCATGACGTTGCCGGTCACCGGATCAACGTCGGTGGCCGCAAACACAATCTTGTTGGTCGGAGTCAAGTCGACCCCCAGCAAGAGGCTGGCCCCTGGCGTGCCTGAGCCCCCTTCATCGGCGACGTGCTGGTAGACGACCGGGTGCGGCACCGGGTTACTGATCGCGATACCGCCCGGGTAGCCCCCCAGGGCGATCGGCGCGAAGCTCTGGTCATCGAAAACCCCGAAGATCGGTATGGTCGGGTCGTCGGGGTCTTTCGGATCGGTTGTCTGGTAGTTCAAACGGTAGTCGGCCCGGACGTCGATGGTCGTGTTGGGAGCACGTTTCGCGCTGGAGAGCGTGCCAACAATGTCATCGATTGGAACCTGGGCGAGGATCAGGCTGCCACCTGGAGTCTGTGAGAAGGCTTTGACCTGGTTGATCATGGCCGTGGCGTTGAACACGAACACGGCACCAGAGCCATAAACGGCCTGTGACGTATCGCCGTTGGGAATGTTGGCTGTCGGCAAACCCTGGTAGCTCACGTAGAGGAACTGCTGACCATTGGCATCGGGGGGCGAAAGGGCCAGGTCGACAGGAAAGCCGTAGGGAATAGGCCGGGTCGCGCCAACCAGCATGGGCCGCAGGGCCGGGTTTGGATCGTTGAGATTGCCGAACGGGTTCTTGATGATCGCGACATTGCCATCCTCGTACAGTGGATTCATGTCCTGATCGAGATAGCCGGTGATGGCTGATGCAATCTCGTCCTCACCGTCATAGCCACCGCCGACGACCGAGGTCACCTGATCGGCGCGGCCGGCCACGAAGGCATATTGACCGTCGGCCGTGATGGCGATGCCGCCCGCGTTGTGCACCTGAAGCCACTGGGCGTTCTGGTATTGCGAATTGGCCTGCGCGTACTGGTTCAGCGGGTTTGTCGAATCGAGGTCGTACGGATCGAGGTCAAGAGGAATGTTGTTCTTGTTACCCGCCGCGGCATGGTCCACTTCGATGCCGAAATTGTCGGTATGGTCATTGGTAAAAGCGACATCGTACTGAACGGGTTGCCCTGATTGAGCCGCAGCCTGGGCGGCCATGGCCTGCGGCTCGATTGCGACGCCAAACGTGCCGTCAGCCGCAGGGATCGCGACGACGTTCTTGACCTTGGGGGGTTGAAAGTTGGCCTGGGGTGTCAGATTGATCTGGATCAGGTTGCCGTTAAGGTCATCGAAAGGTCCGCCGTTGGGGTTGGAATTTTCGTCGGGGGCGGCGACGTCGACTTGCGAGCCGTCAGGCGTCACGGCGATTTCCCTCAGTCCGTCGGGGGCGATCAGGCCATTCGGGTCGGCGACGCTGGGTTGCGTGCCGTCGGACAACGGGGCCGACGTGATGAGCTGGATCGTCTCGACGAGCTGATCGTAAGTTGGCGACGCCGGATTGATATCGATCAAGTAAATCTGCGAGACCTGCTGACTCGACACGTAGCTCGTGCCGTTGGTCGAGTGCTGATCGACCAGGTAAGGCCGGGCGTCGGAAACATAGGCGTAGTTGCCACTGGGGTCGATGGTGATGCCGTCGGGCTCGGCGCCGATAGGCAGGTCTATCTCCTCGCTTCGCGGGTTGGCATCGACGCCGACGTAAATTTCGTCGATCGAGGTGTTGCCGTCCTTGTCGTAAGCCGTCAATCGCAATCGGTAAAAGCCGTTGGTGATATTGGACCCGGCCGGATCAAAGGTCGCCAATGTCGCGCTATCCTCGGTCTTGCTGTCACTGCCAAGCGTGAGGATCGGCGTATACGTCACGTCCCACTTGGCCAACTCCAGGGTCCAGTGGTCGAGGTTGGGCATGTTCACCGTGCCGCGGATAGCGGTTGGTCCACTGATCTCGGCAAGTCGCAATGCCGGGTCGAGTGCCGCGCCGCCAGAAGCCAGGATGGGGGCCTTGCTGGGTGTGCTTGCCGCCTCCGCCGCGGCGTGGACATCGATCTCTTGCAGCGTCATCGCATCGACAACGGCGACCTGGCCTGATCCTTCGAGCGTGACATAGGCGCGCGTGCTGTCAGGCGTGACGGCCACCTCGTTCGGGTAGGGCGTCTTCGAGGTATCGCCGAGTGGAATTTCGGCGATCACGCTGCCGAACGAGCTAGGGACCGAACCAGGCGCGAGATTCGTGCCGGTTGTCGTGCCGTCGAGGACCGCCAGCGCACCGGCGTTTGCGTTGGCTTCCGGCAAGGCGACGAACACATAGCTGCTCGACGGGTTGATCTGGGCTGGATTGCTGGGAGTGTATTCGATGCCGGTACTGGTGTAGCCATTCGGACTGCTGGGGTCGATGGTGAGAGTCGGATCGGGCCGGATGACCGTGATCTGGCTGATGCCCAGCGCAGCTCCGCCGGTACCGGCACGGTGAGCGACGTGTCTGAGGCGCCGGCGATTGGTGCCGCCGTGAATGTCGCCCCGTTGGCCTGCCGGAAGCTCACCTGCAACTTGCTCGCGTCGACCGTTTGATTATTGGGCGCCGACAGGAATTTGGTCCCGGTGAGGATGATCTGCGGCTGCTTCTGGTCGGCCGTGATGGGTGCGAGCGCCACGCTCGTGATCTGGGGCGCGATCGTGGGCGGAGCGACGGGAATCGTGATCTTCGTGCTGAACTTGTTCACCTTGTCGGGCACGAGCTGAACATTGTACGACGTGATGAAAGGAGGCGCGACCTGCGTCAGCACCGAGACCAGGACGGGGGTCGGGGCCACCTCGCCGGGTACCGCGAGCGTGGCATTGATACCGACCGCATCCACGGCCGCCATCGCTCCGGTCAGGCCGTTGGCGCCGTCGATGGCCACGCTCATGCCGAGCTGACCTGCTTCGGCGCCGGCGATCTGATCGCGCGACATCTGCAGGTCGAATTCGGCGAGGGCATCCTGACTGTAGCTCATGAGGTAGAGCCCGCTGTTGGCGACGCCGAGGGCCGGCGGCGAGTGCGTGTGCGCCACGTGATTGGCGTCGACCGTGCCGCTCTCGACCTGCCACCAGATGGGCGAAGTCGTCAGATTCGCATTGATGAACTGGCCGGCCCGGTAGAAATAGACCGTGCTCCCCACCGGGATATCAGCCGAGACCGGGATCGCCAATTGCACGGGCACGCCAAGCCCCGCGGCGCCGAGGTCGAGGTTAAACGCGCCGGCGAAATTCATCCCGTCGGGAAGGCCCTCGGGTAGATCGGCCTGGGTGGCCGGCGTGATGCTGATGGCGGCCTGGCTACTTGTCACGTCGCCAGGGGGCACGGCAACAATCGAGCCGTCAGTCCCCTCGACCACACCGCCCCCGGCACCGACCATGACTGTACCAGTCTGGGGTGCTTGCACCAGGACTGGTATCGTCGACTCGGCCGGCCCATTGATGACCGTGACAGTCGTGCTACCTGGGCTGAGCGCGGTGATCAACCCATCGGCTGAGACCGTGGCGATTGCCGGATTACTCACATAGTAGCGTGCTCCCGACGCTGCCGTGCTCAGGTCGGTCGTCAGGTCAATATCACCGACCGGATGCACATCGATCTGGCGCGTGCCGCCGTCTGAGCTCAAGGCAACGGCGAGCGGATAGGTATTGAGACCGACGTTGTAAAGGGTCTGCCCGAGCGTGTCTGTCGGCACTCCAACGCTCACGGCCGTGGCGGCCTGCAAGCCGCCCGCCGATACGATCAGGATGCTCGTTCCCTGGGTCAGGCCGGCCAGTTGGCCGAGCGGCGATATGGTTGCGACCGCGGAATTGGTGGACTGGAACGTCACGTAAGAGGGGTCGAGCACCACGTCCGTCTGATCGGCGAAATTCCCCACGACGACGACGTGGGTTCCACCACCGACGTTCATACGCGGCTCGCGACTCTGGAAGTCGAGACTCACGAGCGGCGAGGCGCTGACATTCACCGTCACGGTCGCGGGAGCCGAGAGCTCCAGGCCGTCGTCAGCCAGGTACTGGAAGCTCGCGGCGCCCGTGAAACCGGCGGCCGGAACGAATGTGACCGTGTGGCCATCGGGGTTCAAAGTGGCGACGCCGCCGCTGGAGCCAATGATCCGGAAGAAGAGGGGATCACCCTGCGGGTCGGTGGCCAGGGGCGCCAGGTCGAACGGCACGGGGAGGCCGGAGTGCGTCAACACGGTAGCGGCCTGCGCCAAAGGGGGTTTCGTCGGTGAGAAGCCGTAGTTGGCCGCAATCAATTGCACATCGGCCGCGCCGATCGTGCCGTCGTCGTTGCCGTCGGCGGCCGCAAGGTAACCGGGCTGGCCGGCGTTGGTACCGATCAGGCTAGCCACCAGCGTGCCATCGGCACCGTCGACCGCGCCATCCTGGTTGGCGTCGCCCGCGATCATGATCTGCAAACTGTACGCGCCCGAGGTGCCGCCGCTGGCCGCGGCGATCTCGAGCCACTCCAGGCCCGCGCGGTCGAGCGCGAAAAGTCCGAATGACGTGCCCGCACCGGTCCTCTGCAAAAGGGGGGATACCCCCGCGATCTCCGGTACGGCCGGCTGAAGAGAGCTTCCCGGCGCGGCGCTGACCCACACACTCACGAGAACTGTTCCCGTTGCGGTGGAGTCGATCTCGGCGGCCGTGAGCAGGAACGCATATGAATCGGTGGCGCCCGCCGCGAGGTTGCCGCTCTGGCTCTTGACCACGAATTGACTGGTCCCCCCCAGGTCGGCCGCCAAGGGCACGACCTGCACGGTGCTCCCATAGGAGATCGCGTCGCCGCCGCCTGATGCCGGCTCCGTGGCGAGCGAAAGCAGATGAACGTCGTTCACTGCGTAGCCATAGCGGCTGCTCGCGCCGGTGGCCGCATTGTGCGCCGACACCAGATTGCCACTGGAATCGTACGAGTAGACCACGCGGGAACCGTCGGGCGCCTCGATGCTCGTGATCCGCCCGCTCGCATCGCGGATGAATCGAATCGCGCCGCCGCTCGAGCTGCTGATTCCGCTACCGCTATAATACAGTTGCTCGCCGCCGGGGAGGGTTTCTTTCTGTACTCCACGGGCCGCGTCAATCTGGTAAACAGTGCCGTCGGGCGCCGTCAGCGTGTATTGAGCGCCGGCAAACAGGCCGCTGGCGGGATTGTAGGGGATGGCCGACTGGGCATCATAGAAGCCGTTGCCGCCCCGCGTGAGTATGCTACTTGCTGAAGAGAGCTGCCAGTTCACACCGGAATCAGCCGTGAACGCGGGCGTATACCAGGTCACACCAAGCTGGTCGTGTCGCACCGGAGTAAATGTGAAGCCGACACGCTGGCCGTTGGGTAGCGTGAGATAAACGCGCGTTCCTTGAATAAACGGGTTGTAGATGCCGGCCGACTCGTTGCCGGTGGGCACGACACTCGTCTGCAAATTCGTGTCTTCGACGGCGAGGCTCCAGCCGTAGCCGAAGCTGGACGACTGATTACGCGCCAGCGAGTCATACACTCGCGTCAGGTTGACCGTGGCCGCGCCTAGTAGCACGCTCAGGTCGGTTTCCGTTCGCTCGTACTGCAGCGACTTGCTGACCGTGTCGACTTCCAAAGTCGCCGCAGCCTGACTGGTGCGGCCAGCGATGTCGGTCGCCACGAGCGTGAGCAGGTAGACCCCATTCTGAAGCGCGCCCGGATCAAGATTTGCCAGGGTGGTATTCGCCACCGGAGCCGTGCCGCTGGCGAGCGTGGTCACGTTTGCCGAGCCGAGCAGGGCGATTTGCAAGGTCCAGGTATCGAGATTGCTGTCGTTGACACTGCCCGCCACGGCCGTCAGTCCGGTGAGAACAGCGCCCGCCAGCGACGGGGCTAGCGAGACGACCGGCGCGACGGTGTCGCTAGGGTCGATCACCTTGACCACGGTGCTGGCCGTTCCAACCTGTCCGCCCACGTCGGTGGCCGTGGCCACGAACTGGACTCGGCCGGGAGCGCTTGCTGTGTAGAAGTACCGGCCCTGGCCGTCGAGCGTCACGGGCTGGCCGTTCAACGTGAGCGCGAGCGTGGCAATCGACGCCAGGCCCGTGGCGGTCGCATGCACGATAACCTGCTGGCCCGGGTCGACCGGGAAGCTTGGCGTCAGCTCGAGCGTGACCGTCGGGGCCTGGCTCGATAGGAGCGCACGGATGACGGCCGTCTGCGAGTCGGACATCTGGCCGTCGCTGATCGTGAAGACAACCGAGTAGGTTCCCGCCTGGCCCGCGCCGGGCGTCCAGGCGAAGGCGCCCGTCGTTGGGTCAAGCAAGGCACCCGCGGGCAGACCTGTGGCCGAGTAAGTCAGAATGTCACCGACGTCGGGATCGGAGCCCGCGAGCGTGAAATCGAGCGCGGCTCCAACGAGGACAGTCTGATCGGACACCGCGAGCGTCGGCGCACGGTCGACATTGGCGATCTGGAGGGAAACCGTCGTCGTGGAGGATAGACCGCCCGGGTCAGTCGCCGAAAACGTGATCGCATAATTGCCCGATTGTGTGTAACTGGGCGTCCAGGTGAAGATCCCGGTCTGGGCGTTGAGTGCGGCACCCGCGGGCAAGGACGTGACGGCCGCGTAGGTCTGGTCGCCGCCGTCGGGGTCGGTTGCCAGCAGGGTGAACTGAACGAGCGCCCCTTCGCGACCCGCCTGGGTCGCGACGGGAAGCAACGTGGGCGCGTGGTTCGTTTTTGTAACGTGGATCGTAATCGACTGGGTGCTCGTGAGGAAACCATCGCTCGCCGAGAACATGATGTTGGGATAATCGCCGGCCTCAAACAGGTTCGTCGCCAGCGTGAGAACGCCATGCACGGGGTCGAAGGTTGATCCCAGCGGGGCATTGGCAACCGAGTAGGTGAGGACGTCGCCGTCGGGATCGTTGGCATTGAGCGCGACGGTCAGCGTCTGGCCCTCGACGACACTCTGATCGCCCGGATTTGTCAGGACAGGCGCCTGATCGTCGGATCGTACGACCAGGTGAATGGTTTGTTGATCGGAGGCGACGAGTATGGGATTGCCGTTGCCGGTATTGGTCACGATCAATGTCACACTGTAGGTTCCCGCGTCGGAGGCCGTTGGAACCCACGACACGACAGCCTGACCATAGGTGTGGCTCGGGGTGATGGTCGCCCCGGCGGGGAGCCCATTGGCCGAGAATGTCAAAGGCTGCTGGTCGAGATCGGTGGCATAAAGCGTGAGCTGAAAGGGGCTGCCGATTTTGGCAACCTTGTCGCCGATATATTGCAGTTGCGGCGGCTCACTCGCGACCGCGACGTCGAGCACGAAGCTTTCTTGTGACGACATCGGTGGCGTTGCGCCCCGCGGCCGTCGTCGGTGGCGATCACCGTGATGGTGTAGTTGCCCTTCTGCGGGAGCCCGGCGCGAAGTGGAAGGTGCCCGTGCCGTCGCCGTTATCGGTGAAGCTGCCAAACGCCGGAAGCCCGCTCACCGCCAGAGTGAGCTTGCCACCCAGGGGGTCAACGCTCTTGACCGGTACGTCGAGCGTCTGGCCTCCTGTCACGATCTGGTCGACAATCGGCGTGAGCTGGGCGCGCGCGGTCGACCGGCAAGACGTTGATCGACACGGTTTCCGTCGCGGTGAGCGGACCGTTCGCACCCGCTTTCGTCGCGGTGAACGTGACCGTGACAATGCCCCCCTCATTGAAATTCGGCGTCCAGTCAAACAACCAGGTAGCCGGGTCAAAGGTCGCGCCCGTGGGCAAGCCCGACACGGTCTCGGTCACAGTAGCCGCGGGGCCGCCGCCCGAGGTCAGCGTGCCGTCGGCGTTGCGAATCGGCGGGACAAAGCCGGGGTTGCTGGCATCGAACGCCGTCACCTGAAATTCCAGATGCTGGTTTTCCAGAACCTGGAACGCGGCCGCGTTCTGAAATACGGGGACAGCGTACGCATGGAACACGACGAAACTGGCCGTCTGCGTTGTGCTCGCCGTACCGTCACTGACCGTCACCGGAACCTTGTAGATACCCTCCTGGGTAAAGCCCGGCGTCCACGTCAACAATCCCGTGACAGGGTCCAACGCGGCGCCGCTGGGAAGGTTGGTGGCCGAATATGTCAAGGGAGCGCCGCTCACATCGCTCCCGTGAAGTTGAAGCTCAAGTGGCGAGCCTTCCTGGCCGGTCACCAGCGAGGGCACCAGCAACGTGGGCGGCTGCGGATTCGGCGCGATCACGATCGTGACGTCCTGGGTCGTCTGGAACGTGCCATCGCTGACGGTGAAAGCCACGTTCTTGTAGGTACCGGCCGCCCCGTAGGCCGGCGTCCATTCCAGTGCCTGCCCGGCCGGGTCGAACACGGCGCCTGGCGGCAGGTTGCTCGCCCAGTAAATAAGGGGCTGGTTCTGGGGATCGACGGCCTGGACCGGGATGGTCAAGACGACCCCCTCCTGGCCGCTGACGCTCGTGGCCACCCCGACAAAAGCCGGCGGCGCATTCACACCGGCGATGGCGATCGTATAGACGACTGTGTCGAACGCTCCGTCGCCGTCGTAGACCTGCACGGCGACCCGAACGTGGGCCGGGCTGCTTGCCGTTGGGTTCCAGGTCACGAGTCCGGTCTTGGGGTCCATCATCATGCCGGCCGGCCCGCTTGCGAGCAAATAGCTCAGGCCGCCGCTATCGGTGTCAAACCCGATCGCCTGGTAACGATAAACCTGGCCGGCCGTCGCTGTGGTGACCGGGTTGGTCACGAAGACAGGGGCCCGGTTGCCGGCCGTGACGCCGGTGACTCCGGTGTCGTAGTTCACCGTCTCATCATCGGGCGTCGTCACGGTAATCGTCTGGCCGCTCGAGCTCTGCCCCGGCCCGAGAATGCCGTCGGCGGGCAAATCGCCGCTCAGGTCGATCAACCACGAGCCGTCGGCGGCCCGGCCGCTATTCCCCTGGGGCTCGCCGGCGAACTGGTCGAGGGGCGTCAGGTGTAAGACGACCGGCAAGAGCAAGTTGTGCGTGCTCGTGTTGGTGATCGTCACGTCGAACGACACGGTCCCCGTCGCACGGTCGCTGCGGGTCGCGCCGAATTGCAGCTTGATCACCGACGAGAGGTCGCTCGTCGCCGTGAAGTCCGAGTCGTACTCCTGCGCCAGGGGCACGCCGATCGCGCTCTGTGCACTGGAAAGAACGCGCAACTCATAATGATCCGATAGAAGTGCATCGAAGCTGAGCACAGCGGTGCGGCTCGCCACGTCGTAGAAGACCGACCGGATCGGAACGGTACCCGATGAATCACCCTGGAGCACGAAGTTGTTTGGGTTCAAAACTGAGCCCGGATCGGTGATGTCGTCGGCCAGCATGTCTTGATCGAACGTCACGCTGATACGGCCCAGCGGCAACGAGACAACCGACGAGGGGGGCGGATCCACGGCCAGGACATGCGGGGCCGTGACCGGGCCCAGCACATCGACCTGCAGCGACTGGCTCAAGAGCACGCGACCGTCGGGCGTGGTCTTGATCTCGTCGCCGCGGCTCCCCCCGGTCGCGACGGCGAGCGTTTGCATCGTCGCCAGGTCGACCATTGTCAGCTCGGTTCCCTGTCCGGCGGAAAGCTCCTCGTCGTGCGAGACGAAGAGGAGCCCATCAAGCGCACTGCCGGCGACGCCAAACGCGATCGAATCGACGTCGTCGGCGAATTCGAGCTCCTTGACGGCCTGGCCCGTGGCGTCGAAGCGGATCACGTCTCCTTGATCGACGGGCCAGAGAGCCGCCCAGAGACTGCCATCGAGCGCAAAGGCGAGGCTGCCCACGCGCAGATCGCTGAAATGCGTAAAAGCATGAGTACTCGGGTTAAAGATCTCGACGCCCTGACCCGAGGAAACATAAATATCGCCGGTCGCCGGATCGATGGCCAGCGACTGAGTGAGGCTATCTCCATACTTGTTCAGGATCGAGCCGGTGGCGGGGTTGAGTTCGAGCAAGGGGCCGCCGCCGGTCGTGGCCCAGAGGTCGCCGGCCGAATCAAAGGCCATGTCATAAATCGGATATGGCAGCGTGGCCAGCGGAGCGCCCACCGCACCCCCGGCACGCGAGAGGTGGAAGAGCTGGTTGCGGCCGGGGCCGCCGCTGATCAAGACCGAACCGTCGGGCATGACCACGATCGCGACGGGTCCGATATTGGCATGACTCTGGAGAATGCCTGTCGCGAATGCCTGGGCCGTGAACGGCTGCAGAACGGTGGTGAACTGGGAGCGCTGCGTCGCCGGCTGGGCCGAGGGAATGGCTGCTTGCGCCTGGGTGAAGAGCGGATTGGCCACCGGCGGGGTCGTCGGGGTTGGCGTCGGGGCCGGCGGGACATCGGGCGGAGTTGTCTGCGGGACCGTCGGTAACGGCGCCAGGTCGGCCCCCGAGCCATTCGCCGGCGCGACAACGCCCGAGGGGGGCTGTTCCATGTTGCCGGCGTTATCAGTGGCCAGGGCGAGAAACGTATAAGTATGCCCCGTCTGTCCCTGATAAACGCCCGAGGTCGCGGTCGTCTGGTCGAGCCAGATCGTGTAATCGCCGCCGTTGTCCGAGACATAAACCGTCACGCTCTTGATGCCCGAGCCGGTCGGGTCGTCTTGCGCGTTCCAGGTCACATCGTAATTGGAGCTTCCTGCTGTGAGTGGAGTTGCCGTCAACGTCGTCGAGGGGGCCGTGCCGTCGATGGTCTGGGTCAGTGTGTCGGTTTCTTGGGGCGGTGCATTATTGAAGAGCACTTGGCGCTCGCACTGATCTGAGTGCCCGTCGCCAGCCCCTTCATCGGCTGAACTGTATAGGAGACAAAGCCCGATGCACCGGGTGCCAGGAGGCCCGCGGTGGCATTCTGAAGAACTTCGCCGGTTGTGGGGTCGATCGCCTGCAAGAGCCAGGTCGCCGTGTTGGTGTCGAGATCCATCCCCGCGCTGACGCGCAGGATGAAACCCGCGGTCTGGGTGTAGTCAAGATCTTCCTGGAATGTTCCCCGGCCGCTGGGGATCTGCACGGTCAGCCCACCAATTTGCAGGGCACCCAGCCGGAAGGTGCGCGGGTCGAGACCGGGATCGAGCTGGGTCACGATCCGGACTTCTTCAACGGGCGACGTGGCGGTACCGGAATTCTGGAATTGCACTGTATAGGGCAGGTTCTGTCCGACCGGCAAGAATTGATCCGAACCGTAGGCCGTCGGGCCGATCAGCGTGGCCCCCTGGCCCGACGCACCGGCGCTCGCGAGAAACTGGTTGATATCGGCGGCCTGCGCCGGCGCCGGGTTCGCGAGGTCGGGAAAATAGATCTCAATAATGTCATCGGGATCGGAAATCTGTCGCACGTAGACGTTGAACGCTTCCGAGACCGTGGGGCTTGTCGCGTTCAGGTTGAAGAAGCTGGACGACGGAATGGGGGCGATCACCGGGGGGTTATTGGGGTCGACGCCCGTTTCGATGAGCGATGGGTCGTCGCCATACCAGCTCTGGAGCTGGGCAAAGAAGGCAGGCAAGTTGCCGTCGGTGAGGATCGTATCGCCGCCGGAGCCGGCAAGAATGCCGGCGGCCAGCGTGGCGATCATGCTGTTCACATCAGGATCGAGATGAACGGCCGGCGGCTCATCGACGGGCGCAGCAAGCCGGCCTGGGTGAGCGCGGTCAGGTACAGGTTGTCCCATGAGCTCGCGTTCAGCGCCAGCACCTGGAGGGCCTGGGTGGCCGTCGGGTCGGCCAGGATCGCCATGCGCAGATACTCGGCCTCCTGGGTTTGCTCGGCCAGGTATTCGGCCGGCGTCAGGGGGGTCGCGGCCGCCACGACATTGAACGTGAAACCGACCGCCGAAGCCGGCAGAATTTGCGAGAGCGTGCCCTTGGACACGCCAGGATAGGTCTGCGCTGTGAAGTTGAGCCCGACATAACCCTGATCGGCCAGGTCGGTCACGTAGCCTAATGCCAGGTCATAGCCATTGGTGTCAACAGTCGAGCTCAGCTCGTCCCAGGGAACTCCCGCGACATCAGGACTTCCTCCCAGGTTGCTTGAAAACCCCAGGTAGTTCGCAAAACCAACGGCCGGATTCTGGCCCAGGCTGGGAACGCCGAACTCGAACTGGACGTAAGGGATGTCGACATTGGTGGTGCTCTGCAGCGACAGCCCGTAATAGCCGGTGTCGCCCGAATAGAGGATTCGCGACCCGCCCAGGCCGAGACTCACCTGCGGCGGCAAGGCCGGCTCGACCAGGTAACGATAGGGGGCATCAACCTCCGCGCCATCAGGATTGATCACGCTCACGTCGTACAGCCCATGAGGGGCGTCGGTCAGATCGAAAATCGCAATGATCTCGGTACTATTGACCACCTGATAGCTGACCGGCTCGAATTCAGCAAACGTGGGCCGGATCAATTTGACGATCGCGTTCTTGTCAAACTGGGCCCCGGTGATCACGGTCGTGACATACGCGCTATCGCCCCCCTGGTCGGGCGTCACGTTGGTGATCTCGAACGGCAAGAGCTGCGCGAGCAAGGTCACCGCGTTATTCGTCCCGTCTACGAGCACGTAGTACGTACCGGCCGTCGTGCCGGGAATCACCGCGGTTTGATCGGCCGCGAGGGGTCCGCTGTAAATCGCGTCATATTGTGAACTCGAGGGCACCGCGTTGTAGCGCAGGAAGATCTCGTTCGCCGCCGATGAGCTCGCCGTTGTGAGCGAGACCTGAAGCGTCTGGTTGGCCGCGACGGTGACCTGAAAGAGCTGGTCTTTGCCTTCGGTCAGGGTCGTTCCCATCGGCACTCCCAACTGGAGGGCCGTGACACTCACCGCGACCTGACTGGCGGAGGCCGTGATGTCGTTGGCCATGTTGGCAACGCCCTCGTAGACATCGCCAAACAGGTTGGTGCGGATGATAATGTAGTCATTGCCCGGGAGGGCGGGCGGCAAGAGCGCATCGAGCGTCGAGGTGTAGGACTGGCCGGTTGCCAGACCGGTGGAGGAATGCTGCACCTCGCCGATCAGCGGGTCAGAAATATTCCAGACCGGCGAGCTCGAGAGGTAGACCGCATCGGTCCACGTGCCCGACGCGGGGAAGTCGCCCTGGTTAGTGACCGTCCACTCGAAATGGGCCGACTGGCTGATCGTCGCCGCGCCTGGCACCTTGATGTCCGACACCACGAGATCCGCGGGCGGCGGCTCGTTGATGATGACCGGGAGCAAGCTCGGCGTGGCGTTGTTCGTTTCATTTTCCTCATAGACGATGCCGCGCGGTAAACCGCGGGGGCTGAGCAGAGGGTCGGTATCGACGAAGACGTAGAATGACCCGACGAGGCCAGCGGGCAACTTGAACGTGTCGGTGACGGTGTAGCTACCGTTGCCGGCCAGAGCAGTCTTACGCTGCTCGTAACCGAGATAAACGTCGCGGTTGAGATCGAGGTACTGGTCGACCGAAAGGTAGATCACATCGGTCCACGGAAACTGGCCCGGCAAGGTCGCCGCGGCGCTCTCGTTCGAAACGGTGTAGGACACCGAGAGCGTCTGACCTTCAACGGCCTGCTGAGGTACGGTGATCGAGCTGACTTGCAAATCGGGCAATGGTGTTGGCAACACTTGAAGCGGCGCGGCCGTGATATTGTTGCCCTCGTCCTGGAACTCCTGCACCTGGCCCATGCTGCCGTCGATGGCCGCGTCGTCGGTGAAGACCACGAGGTAATAAGGGCCCGAGATCCCGTACGGCAACGTGACGGTCAAGGTACCCGTGTAAGAAGCGCCCTCGGCAAGGATGCCGCCGTGCTGAAAATTGCCCAGGAAGATCGATTGATTGCGATCGATCGACGGGAACGGCGAGAGCCAGACCCCGTCTCTCCAGTTGCCCGAGCGCGTATCGCGCGTGCCCTGATTGACGACGGTCCAGCTCACGGTGAACGTGTCGCCCGCGTAGGGAGCCGTCGCCGGCACGACCACGTTGCTCACGAACAGGTCGGGCTCGCGGTAATAAACCGGCAGGGGTGCTGCGCCCAGGTTATTTGTTTCATTGGCCCCTTCTCCTTCGTAGACGTGTGATTGATAGAATTTCACGCCCTCGGGATATTCCAGGAACTCGCTGTCGTCCGGGTTTGGGGGGAGCTGGTCGGTCTGAACATAAATGTAGTACGTTTGCGGATCGACCTTACCGCCGATGCCCGGCGGCAGTGTGACGCTCTGAGAGTTGGTATAACTCTGGTTCGTCCCGAGAGTCTGCGTGTTCGTGTGTGGGAAGGCTTTGAGGAATGTAGCCCGGCTCTGAATGAATGTTGGGTCCGGCGAGACATAAACCAGGTCGTCCCAGTACTGCGTGTTGGCCCAGACGGGCGCCCGAAATTAGTGACCGTCCAGGTCACGGTGGTCGACTCGCCCGAGAAGGCCTGCGCCGCCGGGATGACCGACGTCACCTGCAAATCGGCCGGGGCCGGCACGACGTCGGTGGCGACCGATGACGTGTTGTTATTGCCGTACGGCCCCTCCCAGGTGCCGCCGCTACCACCGGACGCGTTCAGTTCGTTTGCGTAAATAATGATATAATCGCCTGAGTACGCCGGTGAAAGCAGGATGTTCTCCTGCATCGTGTAGCTCTGGCCGGAGGAGAGGGCGCCTGTGTGGAGGAAATAGCCGAGGTTGATCTGTTGCCGATCAGCGTCACCGGCCGTGTTATAAGTGGGCGAATTGGAAAGATAGACGCCGTCAAACCACTGTGAATCCTCGGTGGCTCCGTTCCCCTGGTCCGTCACGGTCCACTGCACCGGGTAAACGGTCCCCGCCGCCGCGCTGGCCGGAACTTTGATCGCGGTCACCACGAGGTCGGGCGGAGGCTCGGGCAGCACGATGATCGGCGCGGCCTTGAAATTGTCGCTCCGCAAGTCGTTGGGGTCGTCCGGGTTGACATTGGCGGCCAGGGTCGTCTGGTCGAGCTGCTCGTAAAGATCCGTCTGCGGCGTGATGAAGAGCTGGCCCGAGAGATGCTGCGGCAACGTGACCGTCACGGTCTGGGTATAGCTTTGAGGCAGGTCCGGGTTGTGGGGATCATTCGTCAAAACCCCGGTCTCGGTGACCGTCGTCAGGAGAGTGCCAGTGACGTACGGGAGCTTCCGATCGTTTGCCAGCCAGATGCCGTCAGTCCAGCTCGACAGGTCGGTCGGCCCGTTGCCCAGGTTGGTCACGGTATAGGTGACCTGGATCTGGCTGCCGGCGACCGCCTGGGCCGGCACGATGACGTTCGAGACGACCAGGTCGGACGGCAAAATCGGGTCAATCGTGATTGGCACAGCCAGGGTGTTATTGTTGTTGTTGGGATACTCATCCTGCGCACCGTTCGAGTTGGTGTCGACGATCAGGTAATACGAGCCGCTCTTGGTCTTGGGGATCGGAATGCTCGAGAGGGCGGTCTGATACGTCTGGCCGGGCTCGAGGGCCGACTGGTTGCCGGCCGAACTGAGGAGAATGTCGTCCTCGCTCAAGGTGCTATCGAGTGACAGGTAGACGCTGTCGGTCCAGTGGGGCGTGGTGGTGGCGACGGTTCCCTGGTTGATCACGACGAATTGCAAGCCGAGCGTAGCTCCCGCCTGAAAGTGGCTCGCCGCGGGCGTGATCGACGCCACTTGAAGGTCGGGGTGAGCCGGCTGGGTGATCGTGATCGGCTGCGGGTCGACTGTCGTATCGACCGGATCGGCGACCTCGAACTGGTCGCGGCCGATTCCCGGAATGACCGGATCGGTGCTGACAACCGCCTGAAAGATGCCCTGGAAGTCGGTTGGAAGGGTAAATTCTTCCGTGCGTGTATACGATTTGCCGGCCGCCAGTGTTGCCGTGTAGGCGAACGCACCGAGCGAGATCTGGCGGCCCGCGCCGCCGATTTCCTGAAGGCTCACGATGTCTGGCCAGAGGCCATCGGCGTCGCCGGGGCCGAGATTCTTGACCGTCCAGGCCACGTCGATCGAGCCCCCTGAAACGACCGTCGCGGGCGTTTGAATACTCGTCACGGTCAGGTTGGGAGGCGGCGTCAAAGAAATGGCAAACGCAGCGGAGACTCCCGTATTGTTGCCTGTGTAAAGGAACTCGTAGGGGCCGCCCGTATGAACGACGATGTAATACGTGCCGCTGATACCGTCTGGCAGCGTGAACGACGCCGACCGCGAATACGAGCCCCCGGGAGCGAGTGAGCCGTTGTGCGAGTATGACCCGAGCCCCTCGATAATGTGCTGTCCCTGCGGGTCGGTGGCCAGGCTGACCGAATCGCCCCACGAGCTGGGGCTGGTGACGCCGATGCCCTGATTCAATACCGACCAGCTCACCGTCATTGATTGGCCGCTGGCCGCCGTCGCGGGAACGTTCACCGAGGATACAACGAGGTCGGCATAAGGCGTCTGTGTCACGTCGAACAAGTTGGCGGGCTGGGCGTAGCGATCGGGGCGATCGCCGTTCTCGAACACCGCGTTGCCCGCATCAGTGTGGACGAACAGGTGATACTGGCCGTTGAAGGCCGGTGGCAACAAGAACGTCTGGCTCTGCGTGTAGCTCTGGCCCATGCCAAGGACGCCGACATGCGAAAACGTGCCCAGGATGATGTCATCGCCATTGCCCGGCGTGTTATCGGGCGACGCGATCACGGTATCCACCCAGTTGCCGACCTGCGTGGCAGCAGTGCCCGAGTTTGTCACCGTCCAGCCCACGGTCACGGTGGCCGGGTCGCCAATGGTCAACGCCGGTGCGCTGACATTCGAGACGGCCAGATCGGGATAGGGCGCCAGTGCCGAGGTCACACTGGTCGTGGCCTTGCCCAGCGGGTCGACCGCGCCGGTGCTCGTGTAATCGGGGATGGTGCGTGTCGAATCGGTAACCACCTGGAAGACTAGCTGACCGGCCCCGGCGTCGCCCTGAGGTATCTGCACGGTCACTTGCTGGGCGGCCGAACCACCCATACCAAGGGGGCCCCTGCCGGTCGCCGACCCGTCGTAAGGAACCACCGCCGTGAAGACCGTGGCACCCGTTTTCTGGTTCGTGACAGTAACAGCATCGACCCATGAGCCCGTTGTCGCGGCGTCCCCCTGGTTCACGTCATTCCACGAGAAAACCACGCTGCTGCCCGATTGCAGGCCGGCGGACGGCGTGACGGCCAACCCGGTAACCTCAAGGTCGGCGGCCGGCGTCAGCCCCGATACGGCCGTGATCGTGGCGGTGTTGTTACTCTCGCCGGTGCCACCGCTGTTATACTCGAACACCTGACCAAGGACGTCGGTCGTGATACTGAACTGAAGCGTTCCCACACTCGCCATGCCGGCCGGTAATGTGACAGGAAGCTGCTGATCGCCGGCGCTGCCGCCGGCCAGAGTGCCGAGCTTGCTGACATCGTAGACGAGCGTCGACGTCGAAATCGTCTGACCGGTGGTCAGGTTCTGGATGACGACGCGATCGTCCCACGAGGTGGAAGCCGCGGCGTTGCCCGTATTGACGTCCTGCCAGTGCAATACGAAAGAAGCCCCCGAGTAGATGCTCGTCGGGCTGATCCCGATGTTCTGGACTTGAAGGTCGGGATAGGGGGCAATCGCCGAGCTGGCTTGCACAGACGCTGTATCGTTGCTGTACGCTGTGCCCGCGGTGTTGTACTCGAACAGAGAGTTCGTTGAATTGGCCGTCACGGTTACCGCGATCTGCCCCACGCCCGCGGCGCCGTCGGGCAGCGTGTACATATACTGGCGGACGGCCGCCTGGCCCGTCGCAAGCGGTGCGTTGCCATTAGCACCGACGTTGTAGGGGAGCGTCACCGTGCCAAGCGTCTGGCCGGTAGTCTTGTTCTGGATCAGCAGGGAGTCGACCCAGGATGTGGCTGCGGCGGCGGTGCCCGTGTTGCTGTCGTTCCAGTTGACCGTCAGGCCGCCGCCCGACTGCAAGCCCGACGACGGCGTGACAAGCAGGCCCGTCACCTGAAGGTCAGGATAATTACCGAGGGCCGAAGGCTGAATGATTGATGCACTATTGTTGCTTGACGCCGTGTTGCCGGCGTTCGACTCAAACACCGCTTGATTCGCATTGACAACCACCGTGAACTGGATCTGGCCGGTGCCAGCCGTGCCGCCGGGGAGCGTGAATGAATATTGCTGAAGATGTGCCCCGCCGGCCGCAATCGGTCCGCTCGCACTGGGTGCCGCGTTGTAAGGAACCGAAACATTGGTCAGCGTCGTCCCGGTCGTCATGTTGGTGATCGTGACCTGATCGTTCCAGGACGTTCCGGCCGGTGTTGTGGCGGCTCCGTTATTCGCATCATCCCAGCTCAGGACGTAGGTGCCCCCCGCGACCATGCCCGATGGCGCGGCCACCGCGACATTGGTCACCTGAAGGTCAGGATAGGACGCCAGCGCCGACGTGATCGTCACGGCGGCCGTGTTATTGGTTGAGGCCGTGCCCCCCGGGTTGCCTTCGGCAACCGTGTTGCCTGCGTTCGTCGTCACCGTGAACTGGATCTGGCCCGTACCCGCAACCCCATCAGGTAAGGTGAAGGAAAATTGCAAGCCCGGCGATGCACCCGGGGTGATCGGGCCGGACGTTCCTTCGTTGTACGTCACCGTGCCGGAGCCCACGGTCTGGCCGGTCGTCGTATTCTTCACCACGATGCTGTCGGTGAAGGAAGCCGTGACCGAGCCGGTTCCGCTATTCGTGTCGTTCCACTGGACCAAGACCGCGTTGCCCGACTGCACGCCGGTGGCCGGAGTGACCTTGAGGTTGGCCACTTGCAGGTCGGTGCGGGGTTGGTATTGCTGACCGAAACCGATGGAGCAACGACACCATTATAGTTGGCGTCGGTACTCGACGATGCGGCGAAAACGATTTTGTAAGAAATGTTGCCACTGTACTGGCCGCCGGCGACACCCGTGACCGTCACCGTTTGGGGCTGGTTCCAGTTGCTGGGAGTAAAAACGAGCTTGGCCGTGGAAACGGTCCCCTGACTCGTGTTGTTCGACGATAAGGGAAGATCAACCTCGGCATTCGGTTTCGAGTTGAGCACCACCGTGAAGCTGGCCGTGCCCCCAGCCGACGTGGTGACCAGACCGGAGGTCGGCGAGACCATGATCCCCGCGTGTTCCGTGCTCTGATTGACCACGGACACATTGCCGGGCTGAAATCCTGAGTAGGACGGGTCGCTGCTCACCGCGGGAGTCATCACGATGGTATACGGTACATTGCCCTCGGCCATGAGGTCGTCCACGCCGGTGATCGTGACGGTTTGCGGCTCATCCCAGTCCGACGGCGTGAACGTGAGCGTTCCCGAGGGAACGCCTGGCGAAAGGGTAAACGACAGGTCGTCGGCATAACCGTCGTTGTAGCTGCCGTCGGTCCGCGTCATGGTAAGGAGCAAAACCACTTGCCGCGTGCCAACCGGCATGACCCCCTGAGCGCTGCGATAGAGCAGCTCGGTGATGCCATCACGATCCGCGGCCAGCACCGGACCGATTGTGGCCGTGCCGAGGACATTGCCGGTCGCACCTTTGAACGTGGCCTGAAGCGTCGCGTCGTCGTTCTGCGACGCATAGCCCCCCAGCCATCCTGCCAGGTTATAGCTCATTGTGCCTGCATCGATCAGCGCTGCACTCGTCGAGACGTCCACGGTCTGGGTCGCGCTCGACTGGGCGTTATTGGGGCCCCCCGCGAAGAAGTTTCCTCCCCGCTGTGTCGGCCCAGGCGTCGTCAGCGTCGGGCTGCCGCCGATACTGGCCGAATACGACACGGCGGAGAAATTGCCCGTGGTCGTCCAGCCTGCTGGAGCGACGACGGTGTTATCCAGCGTGCCGGCTTGCGCTTCAGCGTCGCCATCGACGATCAGGTTGATACCGAGTAGTCCCTCGCTCGTGTTGCTCGACGATAGTCCGAACGAAACATTGGCGGTCGGCTGCGACGAGAGCACGGCCGTGAAGGTCGCGGTGCCGCCGGCCTGCGACGTGGTCAGGCCGCTCGTCGGCGTGATCACAATGGCCGACTGGGCCGCACTCACGAGCGTCACGTCGGTCGGGGCGTAGTGGGTCGTCAGGGTGAAGCCATTGCCCGAGCTGAGGCCGCTGACTGTCGCGAATTGACCGCTGATTGAAGCCGCGTTCACGACCGTGAAGATCGCACCCGTGGGAGGCGTGAACCCGCCCATGATCGACACGTTGAGGCCGCCGGCCAGCGTCGCGGCTCCGTCGACCAGAAGCGAGCCATATTGATTGGCGGCCTCGCCGGCGAGGTCGATGTTCATCTGCCCTGCCGCGCTCTGGGTGTAATTGCCGCCAATAGTCAAAACGCCCGTCGGCGAGCCGGGGCTGAGCTGGGCGGCGTTGGTCAGGTTGGCATCGATCGTGCCAGCGCCGCTCAAAGAGCCCGCGCTGAGGTTGACCTGACTCAGCGGCGAGTTACCCAGCGTGCCGCCAGCCAGTTGCGTCTGGCCGCCCGTCTGCGTGAAAATGCCCGCGACGCCGGCGGTATAGATGGACGAAAGTTCCGATGGAGTCAGTGCGCGGTTGTAGATTCCCACGTCGTCGACGAGGCCATTGAACGAATAATGAGTCGTTCCGTCGGCGAACTTGGTGCCGATGCTGGTCGTGCTCGAGTTATTCTGAATCGCGCCGGTCAACGCGGCCGTACCCGCAAGCTGGCCGTCTACATAGAGGCTCACCGTCGTGCCGTTGTACGTCCCCGCGATGAAGTGCCAGGCATTGAGAGCCAGGGGGGCCGTGGTGCCCGCATTGGCCTGGGTGCCCGACGTATTAACCACGCTGAAGTAGAAGTCATCATTCGGCGCGTAGTCAAAAATCCAGGAGTCAGGCGAGGATGTATTATGACCCCAGCGTGAGATCGGCTGAGTGTAATCCGAGTTGACCGACCGACCGTAGATCCAGTATTCCACCGTGATCGTGGCCGGGGCCAGACTCGCCGAAGTACCAGCGTTTACGTAGCTTCCGTTCTGGAAGTTAAACGCTTGGCCGATCTCACCGGGAGCGAAACCAGCACCATTCTCGAGCGTGCCAGAGTTATTCCCCTGGCTATCGGTCGCATCACCGTCGGCGCTCCAGTGGCTGATCAAGTTTGACGCGGCCGACGCGGGAACCACGCTCGTGCCGGCGCCCGTGAATGTGATCGTACTGCCGGTGCCGATCGTCAAGCTTCCCGCGTTCGTGAACGCGGCAGGCGCATTGAGATTCGCCCCATTCTGAATGGTGATTGCACCGGACACGGCGTTGGTTGTCAGGCCGCTGAGCGCGGCGGTCGTGCCCGAGTCACGATAGAAGTTCGCGCTGGCTCCGTCCAGAAAGATCGTCGCCGCATTCGTGACGACCGACGATCCAAAGGGCACGCGCAGCGTGCCGGGCGAGGTGACCTTCCATGTACCTCCCGCCAGTGTCCCCGCGCTGAAATTCGACGGGGCCAACGCCGCCGACACGGTGCCGCCACCCGACGCTTCGATCGTGCCCGTATTCGACCAGCCATTGTTGCCATTGAGCGTGATCGTCCCCGCGGCATCGGCGTTGATCGTCCCCTGGTTCACAAACGATACATTCGCCGGACCACCGAGATAGTTGTTATAGCCGATCGACCCCGTCCCACCGCTGATCGTCACACTCGAACCGATCGTCAACACGCCCCCGGCCGTCGCTTCCTGAATTGTGTTGATATAGCCGTTGGAAACGTTGCTGAACGTCACGTTCCCCGTGCCCGAGAGCGATGCCGCTGTATCCGTGAACGACAGATAGGCATACGACGACCCCTCGAGCGCGACCGTCGTATTGGCCAGGGTCAACGCCCCCCCGGCGATCGTCACGTGCGGCGTACTGGTCGCCAGGTCGAGCACGATCGGGTTCGTCTGCGATGGGTCACCCGAGAGCGTCACTCCATCCTTGAGCGTTCCCCCCTGGTCGCTGGCCAGCAGCCGCGCACTGCCTGTCGCCGTCACCGTGCCGCCGTCGATCGTGCCGCCAATCAGGTGCCACGAACCGGTCGTCGCCGTCAGCACCAGCGTCGCGGCTGTATTGGTCAGTGTGCCCGTCAGATTGATCGTGGCGCCCTGATTGATAATCGTGCCCAGGTCAGCCGTCGTCACGGTGCCACCCAGATTTAGCGTCCCGCCCTTGGCCGTTACTGTTCCAGAATTGCTCCAGCCCGTTCCATAGAAGTTGAGATTGCCCCCGCCGCTCGATTCGATCGTGCTCGTATTCGACCAGCCGTTATTGCCGTTGAGCGTGATCGTCCCCGCGGCATTGGCGTTGATCGTCCCCTGGTTCACAAACGATACATTCGCCGGACCGCCGAGATAGTTGTTGTAGCCGATCGACCCCGTCCCGCCGCTGATCGTCACACTCGAACCGATCGTCAGCACGCCCCCGGCCGTCGCTTCCTGAATCGTGTTGATATAGCCGTTGGAAACGTTGCTGAACGTCACGTTCCCCGTGCCCGAGAGCGATGCCGCTGTATCCGTGAACGACAGATAGGCATACGACGACCCCTCGAGCGGGACCGTCGTATTGGCCAGGGTCAACGCCCCCCCGGCGATCGTCACGTGCGGCGTACTGGTCGCCAGGTCGAGCACGATCGGGTTCGTCTGCGATGGGTCACCCGAGAGCGTCACTCCATCCTTGAGCGTTCCCCCCTGGTCGCTGGCCAGCAGCCGCGCACTGCCTGTCGCCGTCACCGTGCCGCCGTCGATCGTGCCGCCAATCAGGTGCCACGAACCGGTCGTCGCCGTCAGCACCAGCGTCGCGCCCGTATTGGTCAGTGTGCCCGTCAGGTTGATCGCCGCGCCCTGATTGATAATCGTACCCAGGTCAGCCGTCGTCACGGTGCCACCCAGATTCAGCGTCCCGCCCTTGGCCGTTACTGTTCCAGAATTGCTCCAGCCCGTTCCATAGAAGTTGAGATTGCCCCCGCCGCTCGATTCGATCGTGCTCGTATTCGACCAGCCGTTATTGCCGTTGAGCGTGATCGTCCCCGCGGCATTGGCGTTGATCGTCCCCTGGTTCACAAACGATACATTCGCCGGACCGCCGAGATAGTTGTTGTAGCCGATCGACCCCGTCCCGCCGCTGATCGTCACACTCGAACCGATCGTCAGCACGCCCCCCGCCGTCGCTTCCTGAATCGTGTTGATATAGCCGTTGGAAACGTTGCTGAACGTCACGTTCCCCGTGCCCGAGAGCGATGCCGCTGTATCCGTGAACGACAGATAGGCATACGACGACCCCTCGAGCGCGACCGTCGTATTGTCCAGGGTCAATGCCCCCCCGGCGATCGTCACGTGCGGCGTACTGGTCGCCAGGTCGAGCACGATCGGGTTCGTCTGCGAGGGGTCACCCGAGAGCGTCACTCCATCCTTGAGCGTTCCCCCCTGGTCGCTGGCCAGCAGCCGCGCACTGCCTGTCGCCGTCACCGTGCCGCCGTCGATCGTGCCGCCAATCAGGTGCCACGAACCGGTCGTCGCCGTCAGCACCAGTGTCGCGGCTGTATTGGTCAGTGTGCCCGTCAGATTGATCGTGGCGCCCTGATTGCTAATCGTGCCCAGGTCAGCCGTCGTCACGGTGCCACCCAGATTCAACGTCCCGCCCGTGGCCGTTATTATTCCGGAATTGCTCCAGCCCGTTCCATAGAAGTTGATAACGCCCGCTCCGCTCGACTCGATCGTGCCCGTGTTCGACCAGCCGTTATTGCCGTTTAGCGTGATTGTCCCCGCGGCATTGGCGTTGATCGTCCCCTGGTTCACAAACGATACATTCGCCGGACCGCCGAGATAGTTGTTGTAGCCGATCGACCCCGTCCCGCCGCTGATCGTCACACTCGAACCGATCGTCAACACACCCCCCGCCGTCGCTTCCTGAATCGTGTTGATATAGCCGTTGGAAACGTTGCTGAACGTCACGTTCCCCGTGCCCAAGAGCGATGCCGCTGTATCCGTGAATGACAGATAGGCATACGACGACCCCTCGAGCGCGACCGTCGTATTGTCCAGGGTCAACGCCCCCCCGGCGATCGTCACGTGCGGCGTACTGGTCGCCAGGTCGAGCACGATCGGGTTCGTCTGCGATGGGTCACCCGAGAGCGTCACTCCATCCTTGAGCGTTCCCCCCTGGTCGCTGGCCAGCAGCCGCGCACTGCCTGTCGCCGTCACCGTGCCGCCGTCGATCGTGCCGCCAATCAAATTCCACGACCCCGTCGTGGCCGTCAGTGCCAGCGTCTGACCCATGTTGGTCAACGTCCCCGTCAGGTTGACGCTGCCCCCCGCGCGGCTGAACGTGCCCAGGCCTGCCAGCGTGAACGTGCCTCCCAGGTTGACCGTCGCGTTCGTCGATGTCACCGTGCCAGCGTTCGACCACGACGAGTTCCCCAGGGTCAGCGTCCCCGTGTTGGCGTTGATCGCCCCCGCGTTGCTCCAGCCCGTTCCATACAGGTTGAGATTGCCCCCGCCGCTCGACTCGATCGTGCCCGTATTCGACCAGCCATTGTTGCCATTGAGCGTGATCGTCCCCGCGGCATTGGCGTTGATCGTCCCCTGGTTCACAAACGATACATTCGCCGGACCACCGAGATAGTTGTTGTAGCCGATCGACCCCGTCCCGCCGCTGATCGTCACACTCGAACCGATCGTCAACACACCCCCCGCCGTCGCTTCCTGAATCGTGTTGATATAGCCGTTGGAAACGTTGTTGAACGTCACGTTCCCCGCGCCGAAGAGCGATGCCGCTGTATCCGTGAACGACAGATAGGCATACGACGACCCCTCGAGCGCGACCGTCGTATTGTCCAGGGTCAACGCCCCCCCGGCGATCGTCACGTGCGGCGTACTGGTCGCCAGGTCGAGCACGATCGGGTTCGTCTGCGATGGGTCACCCGAGAGCGTCACTCCATCCTTGAGCGTTCCCCCCTGGTCGCTGGCCAGCAGCCGCGCACTGCCTGTCGCCGTCACCGTGCCGCCGTCGATCGTGCCGCCAATCAAATTCCACGACCCCGTCGTGGCCGTCAGCGCCAGCGTCTGACCCATGTTGGTCAACGTCCCCGTCAGGTTGACGCTGCCCCCCGCGCGGCTGAACGTGCCCAGGCCTGCCAGCGTGAACGTGCCTCCCAGGTTGACCGTCGCGTTCGTCGATGTCACCGTGCCAGCGTTCGACCACGACGAGTTCCCCAGGGTCAGCGTCCCCGTGTTGGCGTTGATCGCCCCCGCGTTGCTCCAGCCCGTTCCATACAGGTTGAGATTGCCCCCGCCGCTCGACTCGATCGTGCCCGTATTCGACCAGCCATTGTTGCCATTGAGCGTGATCGTCCCCGCGGCATTGGCGTTGATCGTCCCCTGGTTCACAAACGATACATTCGCCGGACCACCGAGATAGTTGTTGTAGCCGATCGACCCCGTCCCACCGCTGATCGTCACACTCGAACCGATCGTCAACACGCCCCCGGCCGTCGCTTCCTGAATTGTGTTGATATAGCCGTTGGAAACGTTGTTGAACGTCACGTTCCCGGTGCCCGAGAGCGATGCCGCTGTGTCGGTGAATCGGAGGACACCGTAGGCGGTCGCTTCGAAAGCGACGTTGCCGCCGCTCAGCGTCAGGCCACCGGTCACCGTTACCGAGGGCGTGCTCGCGTCCAGATCCAGGTTGCCCGCGAGTGTCACGCCATTCAATGTTCCGCCGGCATTGGCGACATGGATCGTCATTCCAGCGTCGACCGTGGCCTTGCCAAGTGCTCCGCCGGCCAGGGTGAGCGAGCCGCCCCCTTGCACCTCGCCGGTGACGTTGAGAGACCCGCTCGCAAGGGTCACGCTGGCCTGGGTCGTCAGGCTGGCGACGCTGTCCGAAGCGCTGGTGGAATGTGTGATCGTGATCCCGGCGAAATTGATGATCACGTCATCGGCCGGACCCGGCAGGGTGTTGCCACTCCAGTTGCCGGGCGTATCCCAATCGCCGCCGCTGGGGTTAGTCCAGGTCACGGCGAGGAGGCGGCGATTTTCTAGCCGACAGACCGTGGGGCGGTTATCAACGAGGAACCCGATTTTTCTCTTGAGCCGCGACTTCCTTCGGAAAAACGAGTGGACGCGATTCAACACGGTAACGTTCCTTCCAACCTCGTTGTCTATTCAAAGTCGAGCTATAACAATCGTATTGACCGTGATCGCTCCCTATGTAGGCGCTTGATCACGGCCTGGACGTCGGCTTCTTGATCTGGTTCGTGAGCGGCCCTTCACCGAGCGTGCGCGGAAGTGGCGCGATGATGGCGCACTCTCTTCTATGTACTTAATTGCGCAAATCCGATGATCGAGGACACGAACCGTCCACTTCCGCGCGTTCTAGCGCACCCCGGCACCGCCGCTGGGGGCATGTTCGCCGGTGATTTCATGAGGCCATATCATTGCTAATGGAACCCATCCAGACGATCTGAGCGATCCTGGCCGCTCGTATCGAAGGCGACGCAACCCACGCAGCGACATCCGGCGATCGTTGGCCTGAGACTGTCTAACCGCTTGCCGTACGCGCCAGATACGGAAATTGGACAGACCTGCTCGCGCGGGACTGGCGGTCACGACGTGAAAAGAGCGGTGTATCTCGACGTCCGACGAGACGCCGTCACTAAGTGGGCCGTCGGTCTTGGTAAGACACGGCGTACCGTTATACGGCTATTCAGAGGGCGCGTCATGCGACGGGAACAATATTCCTGTGAGCCGATCAGTTCACGGCCGGACTCCGAGAAGCTAATCAGGAAATCGACAAAGCACACGAATTCCTGACCTCTCGATTCTTGAGCAAACAAAATCGCCGTCGCATGGGCGGCGACACCGATGTCCACGCACGCACGCAAACGCGTGGGCTGGCATCCGCCACCGCGCACAAGTCGAAGTGTGGTGAGTGCGCTCAACACACATTCTTTCACATTCAGATGAAGCTGACTCAACCGCCCCGATGACGGCAATCGACCTCGTTCGCACGACCCGAACACCTGCCGGCCCTTTTCTTCTCCGATAAGCAACATGCAGTCGGCGCATGAAATGGACGTCGAGACAGAGCGAGCTGGAAAACGTGTTTCAGCTCATCCGAGCACTGCCGTCTTATCCACACTTCAGACACCAAGGTCACATCTTCAACCAAGAGCCCCGTCGGTCAATCCCTCAATGAATGAACCGCGTTGCTTTGTGCATTTTGGTGTTCCAAGATGATCTTCGATCGAAGAGCGGCGCTATCAAACGTAAAGCAATAATACAGTTAGATTTCTGATGCTCATGCGAATGATCTGATGGACAGTGGTCGAAGCCATTGTTCCCGAAACGCAACGCGACTTCTCGTTTCATTCTCGATTGAGATCGCTCTTGATTCTCATGGCGATCGCACTGACACTCGGCTCGTCGAGTATCGTGACGTGATCTCCGGGCACCTCGAGAACTTCAATTCCGCCAGTCATGATTTCGGCCCAGCCGAACGTGCTATCCTCGGCCCAGATGCGGGACACAGGACCGCGATCCACGTCCGACGCCTTGAACAAGACGGCATGGCCTGGATAAGCCTTCGGCCGGTATCCCCCGGACAAGAAGGCGAATGTCTCCGCATACGGAGACATTCTCGCGGGGTCGTAATTGAACTTTTTTACCTCGGCCTTCCGCGCCGCAGTTCCCATGAGACATGTCAGGTAAGCGGGTAATTTCTTGAAAATAAGCGATACTGTGTCGATGCGACAATTCTCGCGGATGAGACTCGGCAAGCTCCTGAGTCTCTGTCCGAAAACATTATGGGCGTCGACCAGGAATAGATTCTTGACTTGATGTCGCTCGGCAATAAGCTGACGTGCCATCTCGGTGGCGACCACTCCGCCAAAGCAATATCCCACAAGGGAGTAAGGTCAGGGCCAGCGCACATGAAGCTGTTGCCCCGGTAAGGACTTCCAGCATGAAGTTTTCGTTCCACCCGCAACTGCGGCGTTTCATAACTATACTGTCGCGGCCAGGTTGTTGCTTCAACAGTGACAATGTGAGGCGTCTGAGCCATGCGAAGTTTTCACGCATGTGCTTATCTTGAATGCGCGACTCATCCTCTCGATAGGTGATGTCCAAACACCAGTGACAACTATTTTCAATTCCCCAATGGCTGCGTACGGCGTGGGCGAATTTCTTCACGTTCACTGCGAGACTGCTGATGTAATAGCGGACTTCGATCGACTCCTTCCCGTCTCGAAGGCACTGCGACGTCGCGATCCCGACCGACTTCAGCTTCTTCCACTGCGCGAACCCCGGTAGGTTCTCGGGGGCTGGGAGCTGGAGATAAGTTCGCGTCTCCTCACGTCCATGACCCTTCTCGATTGTCACGTGTTCATGTGCACTTTCCATGTCTCCGTCGAGCAGGTCGTCGATATGGTCGATGACCGCCTGATGCAACGTCTCATGGTTTGCTTTCAACGCCAGAACATAATCCGCTTGGCGATCGATGATCGTCTCGGCGATCGTCTTTTGCGTCCCCATGGCGTCGATCGTGATGATGGCGCCTTTGATGTCGACCAGCTCCAGAAGCTCGGGAATAGCCGTGATTTCGTTCGATTTCGCGGCGCAGGCCACTTGCCCCAGCGACAGTCCGAACTCGCTGGCCCAGACGCTGACCGAATGCAATGCGCCCAGGCCCTTGCGACGATCATGGCTCCGCCGCGCTGTCTTGCCATCGACCGCGAAGATTGGTTGCGTCACGCCAGTGGCCTCCGCGGCCGCCACACGCAACGATTGCAGCCAGTTTGCAAAACAGGCTTGAAAGGCGCTGGGCTTGATAAGTACCAAGACGCGTCGAAAGACGTCCTTGCGTGGTATCCCGTTGGGCAAGTCGAGCACTTCCAAGAAGAGAAACTCTTCTTTCATCGCCGCCCACTTGGCAATCGCGGTCGGCCCGTCGGCACCCGAAGCACCGCCATCAGAGCGATGACAATGACACTGACCAGAGGGTGCAGCTGATTGACACTGGAACGAGGATCTTCCAATTCTTAAAGTGCCGCGCCACCTCGTCCAAACTGATCGGATGAACTTCTGACATTGTTCACTCTCCGTGCGATGCCTCAAATGAAACGACACAGAGAATGGTATAAAAGATACTCCCGGACGCAAGACCTCATAAATTACCAGGATTGCCTGGAGTACGCGATGGCCGTGGTTCGACGGTCCTGTTGCTCGACGCGTGTTACTCGGGCAGCTTCGGCGAAAGGAAGCGGAAAACACGCAGCCTGTCGAAGCCGACCGACGACCTGGCTGGCGACATGGTCAATGATTACGGGCTCGCCACTCTCTGTGGCGCCAAGCAAAACCAGGAAGCCATCGAAGAAGGGGGCCACGGGTTCTTTACCCAGGCATTGACGAAGGGGCTCTCGGGCGCGGCTGATTTTGATAAGGACGGAATCGTCGAGCTCTACGAGCTTTTGCCATACGCCTGCTCGCAGGTGAAAAAGCTCTCAGGCGGTGACCAGGTGCCGACGTTCGGTATTCCGCAGTCGATCGAGTCGTTCGCATTGTCAAAGCCCTGAGGCGTCGTCATGGGCAGCCTGATCGCCAGGCTGCGCGTCCGTCGAGACTCTGTTTGCCAGGTCCCCATCCTCAAAAAGGTGACAAGACCCTTTTCTTTTGTCTGGCGGTAAACGACCAGACCGTACCCGCTTTTATTATCGCTGCGCTCCCCACATCCCGTACCAGAACCAGAAGGTGACGGTCTGCCAGATCGCCCAGAAACCTCCGAGGACGAAGACGGAGCCCGCGACGACGATGACAAGCGGCATCAGGAAATGCATGAGGCCGATCAAGAGCGAGAATCCCCAGACAATCAGCCAGAACCGCACGAAGAGCCCCAGCAGGTTGGTCAGCCGGAGCTTGGCCGCGGCCGCGCGGAACGCGTCGGCCGCGGCCGCGAGATCGTCGAGCGGGGAATACGGCGGGCGTCCACCACGCGAGCGATCGAGGTCTCGGCCGTTTCGAAGGTCTCGGCCGGTTCGATTGACCGGGGCGGCTAGCAACCGGTGCGCGCGAATAATCATGTCCGCGGCGCCAATGGGATCGGCCACGAGAATCTGATCGGCCTCGACCAATATGGTTTCAGCCCGGACGATCTGCCCGTCACGCGCGTCAGACCGATGATGGCCTCCCGGGCCGTGATCGCTCGACTTTTGGCGTGCTGCCAGCTCCTCTCGGACCTCGGCCAGCTCGGCGCGTGCTTGTTCATGGCCCATATTAAGCCGGTCGAGCCGTTCCTTGCACGTGGCTGATTGGCGAAGCAGATCGTCGATGTCGCCCTGATCGAGCAGCTTTCGGGCCTGTTCCGCTTGCCTGACCGCCAGGCCCGAGCCCGAGCGAACAAGTTTCTGCGCATGGTCCCAAACCTCCATGACCTTGAGCCAGCGCTCCCACAGGTTGTTCAGATCGGCCTCGACCGCATTGTAAAGTGCCAGAGTCGCACCCGACATCGGTTTGGTGAAGTCAGGATCCGTCGACGGCAAGGTCTCGTGCCGCCGCCGCAGCGCGTCGAGCTGATCCATGAGCGCCATCGCTTTTTCGCGAAAGCTCTTGAACTCTTGCTCGACCACCTCTTGCAGTTGCCGCCGGCGCTGATAGAGCATGACCAATGCCGCGATTCCGCACAGCACAAGGACCACGATCAGAGCCAGGGGCAGCGTATAAGTCTGGCTGTCGGCGCTCATCTCACGACATTCTCCCAGAGCCAACGAATTCGTAGCGGCCAAGGTTGTCGGCGCATCGACGAGTCGCCATCTGGCCCTGCCGCCTCGTCGTGGCTGGGGCGCCGGCTCTGGTCCGCCGCAAGAGGCCCCAACTCTCGCCCTCATTCGGCATATCTCATGCCAGATCGGGCACTTTTTGGACGACTCGCGGCGGTATCGTATTGGGCTCTGTCGAGCCGCCGAGCCACTGAGCTCGCGGGGACGCTCGTCGTCCCACGTTCTGTTCGGGAGGGGCAAGACGCTGTCGAACGAGGCGAAATGCGGGGCGAATGGACGAGGCTCGGCGGAGTCTCGCCTGCCACATCCAGTTGTAATCCGGAGTGAGACAGCCCTCGTAGCCGCCTTTCGCAATCACGCGCCACGACGAGTGGCAGAAAAAAAAGGCCTCGTCGACAGGGAAGGATGTCGACAAGGCTTGCCGCAATCGCCCGCATTCATTCGGGTCAGAGTGCGCTGGTTATTCATTGTGCTCATACTTCGCTAGACCGGCTCTTGCGACGACGGAGAGCGATTGCGAGCGGTCCGACGGCGATGCAACCCAATGCCAGGCTCGTCGGCTCGGGAACCGCGAAAGAGGAGACGACTCCAGAGTAGGTTGACACCCCGTTTATTCCCGTGAGGGTGGTCAGGTTATACACGGGCGGTCCAGAGTGCGGTGTCGGGAACTGAAAAGTGATAATAATCGATGCACCGACTGCCGAATTCGCCTCATTTCTCAATTCAATGAGGTCAGAATTCAACCCGGAATAGCTGACGTTGGCCAGATTGATTGAACCTTCATCGTTGACCGAGCCACCGCCGCCATGCATGTAGATTTCGACGCCGCTGATTTGCGCGGTCAAGCTGACGCCGTTCAAGTCGACAATCGAAAAAGTACTTCCGGAGGTCGTGGTCAGCGGAGCCGTGGAGCCGTCGCTGGAGATCGCACCCTTGGTGTACGAAAACGTGCCGTGGATCGCCCCATAAAGTCCAATACTGCTTTGCGAAAGACTGCTGCTCTCGCCGACCTGAAAACTTTCGTGGCTCGAGTTCTGCCCAAAGGTGATTGAGCTTTCGGCGCTTGCGCCTGATCCCGAGTGCGTAAAAGTCATCAGCTCATTCTTAACGCTAGATACTCCCAGGACCAAGTCCGCCCGGGCTGCTCCGCCCGTCCAAAGACTAACGACGCCTGCGATTAGGCACATTTCACAACATTTCTGTACAATAGAAGCATTCGATCGCTTCATTCAGGCACACCTCCTGGTATTGTCGCGTAAGACACGGGCTCATCTCATCACGTTGAGATAACACCCCGCACTGGCGACACTAAGTCATGACACACTCAACGCATGATATAAATGTTGAGATCTCTCAGCGAGGGTCCGGCCTTGAAAATCGATAGAATTCTTTAGAATGTGGCAGAATCGCAACAGCATGCTCAACAAGTATGTATCGCGTTTACCCCAAACATCCCATCCTCCCAACGACCTATTCCTCAACCTAGCGCATCTGCCGCAGACACCCCAGCCTAATACCGTTCGTGTGGATTTCGACGGTTTGCTCCTAATACGTTCTGTCATCCTTGACTGCACCCAATCATAAATCGATCGGATCCGTCGAAGCGGGCCGAAATGGGCAGCGAAAACGCTGAAACACGCTTTACCTTCCCTCAGGCTGGTCGGCTGCGTCGCCGCCGTGGAGATTGTCGTTCCGCGCTCCGCCTGGTGATCCGTTGAACTGCGCGCGAATCCAGGCGATCAGTTTGCGCCTTGTTCGACCTGTGCGTCTCCCCCGTCTGCAAGTTGCGCATTGGCTAGCCTCTCGAGATGGACCAAAAGATCTTGCACGACATCCAGCTCGCCGTGCCGAAGATGATGAAGAACAAAGCCCTCGACGCACGACCTTCTACTCACGCCTCTACACGATTTGCGAAAAAGCGCCTCGCCTTTTTTCGCGAGGCGTATTCGCCGAGCGCGCAAGCGGTCTTCTTTTGACAACTCGCTCATCTCATCTCGCTTCCTTCCTTCAAGGCAAGCGCGGCTCGACGCGACCTCTCACCATAGCCGTTCCGCGAAGTGGTTCTCGGCGCAACGTTAGCTCGGTTGACGTTCATACAAACGGCAGATTGTGGATGAGGGCGTCAAGCTGGGCACGTGCCATGCGGATCGATTGCTGCGAAAGCTTCGCGAACAAGAAGGCTGGCCACAGAAAGTGGACCATCTGGAATGTCTGGACAACCTGCGGGCGGGTGTTCGCACTCGGAAGTGCGTAGGTGAGAGTCAGCCAGGGCACAACGATGAGCGCCGCAAGTCCCGCGGAGACGGCGAGCCAGCCAAGGCCGAGGAGAACCTTCGGGACGGCGAGCGTGATCACATAGTCGACATGCGTGTTTCCGCCAACCGGCGCGAACCGCACCACACCGTGGCGCAGCGGTGCGCAGCCGCTTGAAGCACCGGTGGCGCCGGGCATCGATGGCTCGAAGACAACTTCATGGTGATTACAAGTGACCATCTTGACCGGTCCGAATGGCGGCAGCCCCTGGTTGGCCAGGCGTTCGCCAAGTTTTGACGCGAGCGCTTCAGGTCGCCCGGCTATTTCCGCGGCCCCCGTGATCGTGGCCGCCCCGGGCACGGTTTCTCCGTTGGCAAAGCTCCCCATATCGTCGGGGTTTGCGACCCATGCTCGGCTGGCACGCAGCATTGTCGCGAATCCAGCGAGCCAGGCGATAGCGCCGGCGGCCGCGATGCCGAAAACAATGATTTTCGCTGTTTCTTCAGTCATGACTCAAATCCTTCCATTGCGGGGTCAGGGCGACGATTCTTGTCGATCGATGCCGGGACGAGGAGTCGGTCGGCCTTGGTCGTATCGGTACTACAAAAACAAGTGCAACAACAACGGCATTGGTTCCACCAATCGGAACGCCCAGTCGAGGTTGGCAGGTGGACTCCGCCGCAAGCCATCGGGTAAGGTGGAAACAGATGGGAACTTCTGTGCCACGCCCGCTTCGTGCCGCTCAATCGCGATCATTCTCCGAGCGCGATACGCCGATCCGGAGTCTTATCATGACCACTTGCCGCATGGCGATCAGCATCGTTCTTGTGTTCGGCTCCGCCGGTGCCGCCCATTCTCAGGAGAGCGCCACGGCGCCCTCCGACCGACCGGCTTCATCGCCAGACAGAACCACGCCCACGGATCCATTGGAGCCCAATCCTCTTTCCGATGTAAAGACGCCAGCGTCGCCGGCCAGTAAACCCAAGAGTGAACAGGCCACCTTTGGCGCAGGCTGTTTCTGGCATGTCGAGGCGGTTTTCGAGCGGCTCAAAGGGGTCAACTCGGCCGTCTCGGGTTATGCCGGGGGTGTGGTCCCCTATCCTTCGTACGAGATGGTGCACGAAGGTACGACCGGGCACGCCGAGGTCGTCATGGTCGACTATGACCCCGAGGTGATCAGCTTCGACGACCTGCTCAAGGTCTTCTGGAAAAGCCATGATCCGACCTCGATCAACCGCCAGGGCGAAGACGTCGGGCCCCAGTACCGTTCCGTCGTCTTCTATCACAACGATGAGCAACGGAAGGCTACGCTCAGGTCGTACAAAGCGCTCACTCAGGCTCGTGTGTTTCGTTCGCCGATCGTCACGCAGCTCGTCCCCATGCGCGCGCATTCTATCCGGCCGAAGACTATCACCAGGACTATTATGGCGGCAAGCCCCGAGCCAGCTCGCGGCGGCGGAAAGCGTCGGCTTCCGCCGCGAAAAACGCCCGAGCCAGGGGGGCCAAACTCAAGCCCCAGGCCGACAAGCCATCCGCGCCACCCGACAAGTCGCCCGCCAAGCCCGAGGCCGACAAGTCATCCGCGCCACTCGACAAGTCGCCCGCCAAGCCCCAGGCCGACAAGCCATCCGCGCCACCCGACAAGCCCGAGGCCGACAAGTCATCCGCGCCACTCGACAAGTCGCCCGCCAAGCCCGAGTCGTAATCTGGAAAGGTTCTGGCGCCTTTGACGCGGCCGGCGCACCTGAGAAACGAGGGTCGCCGCCGCGCCTTTCCAGACTCGCCGCTCATTTGGTGGACACGACTTCCGCCGGCCGAGCCGACAGCGGCGATTGAGAGGGGCTCGCCACCGCGATCTTGACGGCTCGCGAGCGTTTCGCCGCGAGAAACACGGGTCGGGTTTGCCCGCCTCGCACCCACTGATCCACGGCCGTCGCCACGCTTCCTCCTGCCATCCTGCCGGCAAGCCGGTCAAAGCGCAGGGCCGTATCGGTCGCAATCACGACGGTCAAGAGCAGCGTGACCAGATTCCAGATGACAACCCAGGCGATTCGCCAGCCCGTGCCGCCGATCACCGCTGTCATCGAGTTAACCGAGACGTAGCCGTAGCTCGCCGCGGTTGACCAGGCGGTCAGGACCACGAGCCACAACACGGAAATGACGGAAAAGGCCAGGCTCGCCACGGCCGCTCCGCTGACCAACCAGAGGGCAATTGTCCATGTCATGGCCTTGGTCGCCGTCGGCAGCGAGAGCGACGCGCGCACTCCGATCGCCGCCATCAGGGCACACGCGAGGGCATTGCCGATGATCCAGTGCGCGTAGTCATTCAGTGAAATCGCGCCGGTGATCAGGGCGAGCGTCCAGGCCAGGAGCATGGCGGCCACCATCCACCGCAACGCGTAGAGACTTCCAAAAAGCTTTGCCCAGGTGATCTGCGCGGGCTCGAGAGGGCTCATCAACAATGCGTCCCACGTTTCGCGCTCGCGTTCCGAGGCAATCGACACCGCGGCGCGCAACCCGGTCGCCCACTGGAGCAGCCAGCCCAGGAACAGGGCGCTGGTTCCCGTGAGCACCGTCACCAGCATGTTGGTCGCCGCCACCGACATACCGTCGCCAAGTGGACGGAAGAAATCAACAACGATGATCGCCGCCAGGACCAGGCTGCCGCCTCCGAACGCCAGCGTGATCGCAATCCCGATCCAGCGGCCGAACCGGCCGAGTGTTCCAACGCGCTCGATATAAAGCTCTTTCCAGATCATTGGCCGGTCGCCGAGCGCGGGCACCCAGCGCCGCCGCCGCACCGTACCGCGATCGTCTCCCACGGCCAGGCAGCTCGGGCGCAATCGCCAGGCCGCCAGGCCCGTTCCGCAAAGTCCCATCAAGAACCAGGCTCCGGATGTCGCCACGGCCGGCGCGAGCTCGCCATCGAAGACAAGGCGGTTCAAGCTTGCGAACGGATTGAACCGGAGCAAGACCTGCGCGACCTCGGCCGGCAGCCCGACGGCTTCGAGCAGCGGGCTCAAAAGGAGGACGAGCATCAGAATGTAGACACTCAACAGCGCATCGCGCCGCGGCGCGACAGGATCGACGCGCCGACCGCGAGCCCGCCGCCGCCGAAGGCCGTCGCGATCAGGAGCAGAAAAAACACGATCAGTTCTCGGGGTCCAAGTCCGTTCCAGGCGAAGAGCATCGCCAGAATGGGCAGGCCCGCCATCAAGATCATGGCGACCTGGCCGAGCTTTCCAACGAGTCGCCCGGTGACAATCTCGCGGGGCGTGACGGCCGTCGTCAAAAGAAGCTGGAGGATGCCCCGTTCACGCTCGCCCGCCAGCGAGCCGGCGAGCACCGCCGGGGCCTGCACGACGACGACCGTCAACAATATCATCGACGACGACGACAGGGCGAATTGCACCCAGACAAGCGGCGAATGTCCCGGCTCCATCAGGGTCGCGATCCACCATAACCAGAGCAACATCATGAAGACCAGCGCGAGCAAGAGCGCGACCAGGGTCCGCACGACGACGAGCCAGCCCCGAGCCAGGGCGCGGCGACACTCAGGAAGGGCAAGGTGACCGAATACCAGTGTCGCCAGGTTCACGTGACGTCTCCCGGTTCGAATACGGGCGGGGCCGCGACCAGCCTGGACTGCGCCAGGATGGCCGCCCGGGTCGCCGGCCGCGTGAGGAACCGGAGCGACAACACGGGATAGGTGATCGCAATGAGCGCCGTGATCACCGTGCTCACCGCGGCCGCGACCGCCGCCATTTGTGACAGGCTCGCAATCAGCATCGGAGGGGGTGCGGCCGCCCCTTTCGCCTTGGCCTGCTGGTCGATCGTCCGAAACATTTTCTGCGTCATTTCGGTGGTGATGGGCACAATCACCAGCATCGTGAAGATGACAATCACGACCCACCGCGCAATCTTCAGCCATGCCACTCCGAGTGCCAGTTGGCGCCCCCACTCCGAGAGCTTCAGAAGCCCGATGCCGGATGCCAGCATCAGGATATTGAGTGCGATCCCGGTCGTATTGGTCACGATCGTGTACGCGACGATCCGACGATCCGTTGAAAGGCTCATGATATCGTCCGTCATTTTCGAGATGTCGGGCTCGCCGCCTCTCTCCATCGCCTCGCGCTCGCCGGCGATCGCGGCTTTCTCTTCCTTCGACGCGGCGGCCGCCTCTTTCTTCTTCAGGTCGGCGATCTTCGCGTCTCGCTCGGCCTGCCGGGCGGCCTGCTGCTCTTTGATGGGCCCGAGAAACAGCCTCTCCATTTCCTTCTGGAGGGCGGGCCCGAAGTAAACCATGGCAAGGCCCCAGGCACCATAAAGCAGCAAGAGAACGCCAAAAATGATGTTGAGAGTGCCGAACGTTTGAGGAACTCGTGGGTTGGGGACAACCCATTCTCCCTCGACTTGATGCGCCATGGTCCAGAGCTCCTGTTGCCGGGCACACGTGAAGAATCGCCGGTCGCGACACGCAAGCCCACAGCCCGTGGGGGCTTTTTTTACCGCGCCGCCGTCAGCAAGTCGTGGCTCCGCGAACCAATGTGTGTTCGCCGCGGGCGCCAAGATATTGCCATATCGCCGGGCTTTCGTGCCAGGCACGCGCGGCGATTCCCGTACATTTGTCCTGGGAGACGGGTGCCCAAAGCCAACGTGGTCTTACGCCAGGAGCGCCGCCTCGATTGCCAGCCCTGGCCCGAACCCCAGCGCGACGCAGGGACGCGGAGATCCCGCGCGCCGCAGGCGCTCCAGGATAAAAAGAACTGTGGGCGACGACATGTTGCCGTATTCGGCAAGGATGGTTTGTGACATCTTCAGCGCCTGGCGGTTGATCCCCAGCGCCTCGCCGGTGGCCGCGAGAATCCGCGGCCCCCCCGGGTGGACAGCCCATGAGCCGATCGATTCGATGGTCTGTCCGCTGGCGCCGAGCCAGCCGTCAACCCAGCCGCGCAGGTTGGCGGCGATCAGCCTGGGAACACGCATTGACAGCGTCATCTGAAACCCGTGGTCGCCAATCCGCCAGGACATGGCGTCTTTCGATTCAGGCACCACGGTCGAACCAGACGACACGACCTCGTAGGGCAACTCGCCTCGGCTCTTGCCGGCAAGCGCCACGACAGCCCCGGCCCCGTCGGCGAAAAGTGAGTTGGCGACGATCAGCTCGGAGTTAAAGCCATACTGATGGTGCAGGCTGCACATCTCGACGGCGCAGAGAAGCACGCAGGCCCGCGGATCAGCCTCGACAAACGCGCGAGCCACACGCAGGCCGTTGAGCGCGCCATGGCACCCCATGAAGCCAATCTGGGTTCGCGCGATGTCGCGCGACAAACCCAGGTTCTTGATGAGCGCGATATCAAATCCCGGTGCCGAAAATCCCGTGCATGAGACCGTCACCAGGTGCGTGATTCGTTCGGGCCCCACGGCGGAATCGTCGAGTGCTCGCTGTGCCGCCGAGCATGCCAGTTGATTGGCTTCTTCTTCGTATTTGTGCATCCGTTCGCGTGTGGTCGGATTGACGTCGCCATAGAACGTCTGCTGCCGGTCTGACTCGTGATTGGCACCGTGCAGAACGACGCTGTGCCTCGTTTCGACCCCGGTTCCCGCATAAACCGCCTCGAAAAAGCGCTCCTGTTCGGGTGTTTCGCACGCAAACGGCTTGGCGAGGCTGGCCGCCTCGGACTGAGTGGCCCGGTTCGGCGGCACGGCGGTCCCGATTCCTGCGATTAGCACGGGCATGGTCATCTCACATGGGTAAGCGTGGGAGGGGCGTTCAACCCTCGGAATATCAGGTGCGCCGACGCCGGCGCCGCGCTGCGAGCTCGAAGCCGATCGAGGCGACCCACGGGTGCTTGAGCGCCAGGGCGACCGTGCGGCAGACGACCTGGCGACGGCCGACGAGTTGGCGGTAACGCCGCGACCAGGCCGCGCCAATCGACGGATCCCACCCCTCGATCGATCGGATGGCCAGGGGAGCCACCGCAAGGCCCGCCACGAGGGCCCATGCAATGCCTTCGCCCGTGAACGGCTCGACGTAGCCGGCGGCATCCCCGAGCAAGAACAACCGTTCCTCGGCGATCGGCGTGGTGCGTCGCGTCAGGGGCGCGGTCCCCTGCCAGTGTGTCGATTCGAGACCGCCGATCGGCGGAAAATCGGCCTCCGCCAGGATTTGCACGGCGGCTCGTCCGGGCGTGCCGCACTGGCGCACGAGCGCCTGATCCAGGGCCGCCGCGATATTCAGGCTGCCATCCTCGACGCGCACCGCGCCGACATATCCCCGTGAGCCGACGGCCATGAAGATTGTTCCGTCGCCGTACCATGCCGGTGCCTCGGCCACGACGCATCCGGCTCCAATACGCGATCCCGGTCGAACCTCGGTTGCCGCCGCCGAGCTTGCCGCCAGCCGCGGAGTACCCAGACCGGTCGCGACCAGGACCACCCGCGCTGCGATTTCCGACGATGGCCCGCTGCCTGTTAGAGACACCTGACGCAAGCCGTCACGGATCTCGCCGACACTCGCCTGGGTTTCGCTCACGTAAGTGGCGCCGGCGTCGACGGCGGCCTCGGTCAGGGCCACGTCGAGCGCGGCACGCGAAAGCGCCACTCCCGCGGGCAGAGCGAGCCGCGCGGTTCGCTTCCGGAAACCGATGTGAAACTGCCGTAAGCCAATGGCGCCTGATCGGGCCGGAAGCCCACCTAGCCCGGCCGCGGCCAGCGCGGCCAGTGCATGACCGTTCAAGCACGCGCCGCAAACTTTCCATCGGGGAAATCGCTTCTTCTCGACGAGCAACACGCGCACCCCGGACCGTGCGAGCTCGAGCGCGGCCATCGCGCCGGCCGGCCCCGCACCAATAACCACCGCGTCCCACTCGGCGATCGTGGCGGGCCGGGGCGGTGACGATTCGAGCACGCGCGGCATGTTTATGAGCGGCTCCACGAAAGAAGAAAGCGTTCCGGCCAGCGCCGAGACAGTGTAGCCCCATCCAACCCGGCTGCCGCGGCCAGCTCACGTACCTCGGCCAGGCTGAATGCCGCGGCGACCGAAACCGGCCCGTCATGCCGCACAACAGTCGACCGCGTCACCAGGCGTGACGCCCACCATGCCAGCCCATAGCCGGCCGAAGAGCGCAAAAGATCGTTGATCAAGAGCAGCTTGCGCCGCGCCGGCCGCTTGCTTCAGAAACCGGCACGCATCGAAATCGTCAAGGTGGTGAAGAAATAACGAACACGTAACGACATCATAACCTGAAGGAATCGGCCCGTTGAGCACGTCGCACGTCTCAAAGGAAACCGCGACCTGTTCCCTGCCTGCGGTCTCTCGGGCCAGCCGCATCGCGATCTCACTCTTGTCGCACCCGGCAACCTCAAGCGCAAGGCCCTGGCGCAGCGCCCGCCTCGCCAGGGCGAGCGGCACGTCGCCGCTGCCGCTTGCCAGATCGAGCACGCGCAGAGGCGCATCGGGGCGAGCCAGGGCAAGCTTGCGGATGGCCGGCCAGAGGATCGCGTCGCTACGGCTCAACCAGTTGAGACGCGCCAGCCCGCGCAAGGCGCGCATATGCTCGATGGCGTCGAGATCCGCCCGGTCCATGATTTCCGGTGTACGCCGGCGTTGCGCCAGACTGGCCAGTGTTCGAGACCCCAGGAGACTCATCCGGCCCCGTCACATGACGCACGCCCGCGCCGCGCGTGAAAGCACATCAAATCATCCTCAGATTCATCACCATCAAACAAGCTGAAAGGTTCAAATAACGCCCTGCTCCGATCGAACCGTCAACGCGTCCGGGCCGACGAATAAAACGATCGGATGAGACCGCTATCGTAGTAGCGAAACCGATTTGAATGCAATCAGCTATCACGCTCAATGCCATTATCATGCGCAGAAATCGCGGCGCCGCGCTCGAGATGTCTCAGCGAAACGACGACCGAGCACGTGTCGCGCCAGCGGCTTGACGTTGGGCAAAGCCTCTTATTACACTTGTCGTAACCGATGGCGCCACGGCTTGTGGCGTGATTGTCAAACGGCTCTTCCCGGCACGATGAGATGGTCGAACAAGCGTCACCGCGGTCTGCCCGATTGGGCGCGATAAGCGAAGTCGCGGCGCAAGCCGAAATTGCCGACAGGAAGGCGCAATTGATCAAGGCGCAAAAAAAAGGATCTTCGGTCCGCTGTTGTATTCGACACTCGCGGTGGCGGCAATCCTCTCGGCCTACACCGTCGCGCTGCGGCTCGGCCAGTTGGCGGAGGCCGACACGCGGCCCGCGAAAGTCGACATGGAAAAAAAGTTGGCGGCGCACGTGGATCGATTCAAGGATCCACGATGGGAAGTGCGCGCCGACGCGACCAAAACAATCGGTGACATCCTGCTTCAGGCCGGGTCGGGGAGCGACCGCTTTGAGGGCCGCGACGAAGCTTACGAGTCACTGCGCAGTGCGTTGACCGACCAGGCCGGCCCTGTGCGTGCGGCCGTTGCCGAAGTGGCGGCACACTCGCCGCTATTTGCGCGGTCACTCAAGACCGAGCTCACCGCGGCATTGAAAGACGAGGATCCGACCGTCCGGCTCTGGGCGGCCCGTGCCCTGCTGAACTCGATCGCCGAAGCAGCCGAACCAGCGCTGGCGACACTGACCAATCTGCTCACAGAGCCGATGCCTTCTTCCGAGCGAATGTTGATCATCAGCCAGATGCGTGCCCACGGCGATAGAGGCGTCGACGCGGCCGTCGCGGGAATCGTGGCGATGGTGTCGTCGCGCGATCCGCACTTGCAGTCCGAGGCGGTCGGATGCGCCGTGGCGCTCGAGAGCCGGCCCGAACGACTCGTCGCGGCCCTCGCTCCACTGCTGAAGGCGGGCGATCCGTCGATCCGCGGCTCGGCCGCGCTGTCGTCAGCGCACGCAGCCCTGGAGCACCGCGAAACTCACCCCGAAATCGCACCGGCCCTGGCCGCCGCGGTGATTGACACGTCGCTGACGCAGGAACTGCGAGAAAAAGCCGTGCAAGCACTGCAGGAATTTTCGGAGCCCGAGCTGGCTGAGTGCGGGCGTGCGCTGGGCGCCAGCTCGATGACAGGAACTACCAGACTCGTCTTGTCGCGGCCACGCTCTTGCACATGATCGATCCCCTCACTCTGGCCAGGAAGAATGATCCCCCCGTGGTTCCAGCCCGCTAAAGATTGAACTCTCCTCGCGAGAAACGGTACACTGTGGGTCCGCCCGGTTGGATGCACGCCAGGCCCACCCCGCGCCAGCGAGTCTGGCGTGCCAGAGAACCCCTTAACCGAGGAGCCGCGAGACAATGGCACACGAAGACACGGATCGTTCCGACCGCCGTTCCTTTCTCCAGGCTGGAGCGGTCGCCACGGCTGGGGCGCTTTCCGTCACGTCCGGCTCCGACTGCGCAAGACACAGCGGCGAAAGGAACCGTCCTTCCGAAACGAAAGCTCGGCAAGACCGGGCTTGAAATCACCATGCTCGAAATGGGCACGGGGGCCCTGCGGGAACGCGGCGTGCTCGACCGCTTGATCCGCCTGTCCTACGCCAGCGGCGTTCGCACGTTCGACACGGCCAAGGCTTACGGCACCGAACCCGGCTTCAAGAAGTGGTTCGAGCAATCGCCCGAAGTACGCAAGCAAATTGTCCTGGTCACCAAGGACGAACCCCGCGCGCCCAAGGAAATGCTCGGCATGCTCGACGAGCGGCTCGCGGCGCTTTCGACCGACTACGTCGACCTTTACTTCGTACACGGGCTTGGCGACAAGCGAACGCTCGACGAGTCACTCAATTTCATCACGTCGCAAGAGTTCAAGGAGACGGCCGACGCAATCCGTAAGTCGGGCAAGGCCAAGTTCATCGGCTTCTCCACCCATCATGCCGATCGCGCCAGATCATCCAGGCCGCGGCCGACGCCGGCGTTGTCGACGCGATCATGCTCATGTATACACCCTGGCTCGACAAGGACAGCCCGCTCAACAAGGCCCTCGATACGTGCTACAAGAAGGGCATCGGCCTGATCTCAATGAAGCAGGTCGCCGGCCAGTTTCCTTCGGGACCAAAGACCGACGTCCTCAAGGAGGTCATGAAGCGAGCGCCCGTGCTCGCCGAGAAGGGACTGAAGCCCTACCAGGGATTGCTCCACGCCATCTGGACCGACGAACGCATCAGTGGCAGTTGCGTTTCGATCAAGACGACCGACCAGCTTCGCGAAAATGCCGATGCGGCGCGGCGTTATGTGCCATTAACTTATGCCCAGATTCACCAGCTTCGCGATGCGGCCTTGGCTTTCGGACCGACCATGTGTGCCGACTGCGACGGCCGATGCGCCGCGGCGGCCGGCACGACCGCCGAGCTCGGCAACCTGACGCGCTTTCTCACGTATCACGAGCATCATGGCATCCGCAGCGAGGCCCGCCGCCAGTACGCGGCCCTTTCTCCGGAAGCCCGCGACTGGTCGAACGCCGACCTCGAAGCCGCCCGGGCCGCATGCCCCAACAAACTCGATTTCGCCAAACTCTTGCCCGAGGTCACCCGTCACCTCGCCTGAGACTCGATCAACCGGCTGGGGGTGGTCGCCTCGCGTCGTGCCGACTCGAGCCGAGGCCCCCGGCCCGTTACCACCTTCCGCGACAATTTTCGCCTCAATGATTCACTTGTTATCATAAGGACCGTTGCCGACACAGTTTCACTTACTGGCATTCCGATCCCAATCGTGCTCGCTGTCTGGACGGTTTGCAGCGAGCTTACCGCCGCCATCCAGATGAGCAAAGCCGTTTGAGGAACAGGTTTTGTAGTTCGTGGTCGACATGCCTGAAATCGGCGAAGGAGCCGACGCTCCGATTCGGAAAAAACCCGAGTCGAAGCGATTTTTGATGGTCCTGGCGTCCCGTTCAGAACGGGACCTTCCTTCGGGCGTCCCCTCAGGCTTGATTTATTTCGCTAAGCGAATTACATCAATTGAGACGATCGGCCGTCGCGCTCCGTCGAGTAACGCGGCGAATCCTTCGATGTACTCTAGCGATGCGCATCGCGGCCTGGCCCAGACAGGTTGATGGTCGTCCGCTCACCGGACGAGCCTCCTTGTTTGCTTCTCTTCTGTAAAACGAAAGCTTTGCGAAGTTCAGAACCAAAGGTTGATTATGACGACAACGACGACCGCCCTCCCGACGCGACAACGGCTAGCCTGGCCATCGTTGATCTGGATTGGAACCATACATCTGGGTGCCCTTCTTGCGTTTGTGCCTTCCTATTTTTCCTGGTCGGGTTTGGCCTCTGCTTGATTCTCGCACTGGTTGACGGGCGGAATCGGCATTTGCATGACGTATCATCGCCTGCTGACGCATCGCAGCTTTGCGTTACGGCCGCGGTGGCTCGAATATTTCTTCACCGCCATCGGGTGCTGTGCGTCGGAGGGGGGCCCGATCGGCTGGGTGGCCGACCATCGTAAACACCACGCTCATTCAGACGAAGAAGACGACACGCACACGCCGCTGCGGGGCTTTTTATGGGCCCACATGTACTGGTGGATGAGAATCGGCGAAGATTCGGAACACACGCCCGAATTCTTTCAGAAATGGGTGTCCCGACCTCTATCGCGATCCGGTCCACCGCTGGTTCGAGAAGTTTCACTTCATCTTTCCGCTCTTGATGTTCGGCGCTGCTCTACGCCATCGGCGGGATGAGCTGGCTGGTCTGGGGCGGTTTCGTGCGCACGGTCTTTGTGCTGCACTCGACCTGGCTGGTCAATTCGGCCAGCCACGTGTGGGGTTATCGCTCACATGAAACGCGTGACCGATCCACAAACCTCTGGTGGGTGGCCCTGCTGACTTACGGCGAAGGGTGGCACAACAACCACCACGCCTACCAGACGTCGGCCCGCCATGGCCTGCGCTGGTGGGAAATCGACATGACTTATCTCGCCATCCAGGCAATGATGTTGTGCCGGATCGCCTACAATATCCGCCTGGCCAAGCCCCGCGCCGCGCGGACACCGCTCCGGCCATGGCGATGAGCGGTTCTTCGAGTCTAGACCGAAACGCCCACGGGTCTCTCGTGTTGGGTTCTCTTGTTTTCCCAGCACGAGCATGGCCATGATGAACGGGCCTTGCTTGCATCGAGCGGCCCTAGCTCAACGGCAGAGCAGGGGACTCATCAGAAAAAGGTGGCGCCGAAGGGTAACCTTCGACCGCGAACCGGGTGAATTGCGGGAAACCTAAACCGGAAGTCGATCGTCATGCTTCACCGTGGCCGACGCTTCCGGCATGGCAATCCGCAGCCTAGCTTGGTCGGGCTCAGGTGGCCAGGAAGGTTCAGAGACTAGCGGGGTGAGTCCCAACAATAATCCCTGCCGCGAGCGCCCGGCCTCCTCATCGCGACGTCAGGCGGCATTCGCTGGCCCGACGCGCATCAAGGCGACGGAACCGAGTCGTCGAGTCTGTCGTGAGGAGGATGAGATAGTCCAAGCCTCGCGGAAACGCGAGGGCCCTTGAATCCCTTGGTTGCAGGTTCGAATCCTGCGGGCCGCAACTTGCCGCTGGTAGCTCGCGCACCACCGTGAGACGACGCCAGTCCGGATGGTTGAACGTTTGTGCTTGACATCGAACCCATTCCACTGGTTGAGCCCGACGACCCCGGAAGCTGCCTTTTCCCTTCAAGACACGCCGTCATCACCGCGTGCCACGCCACCACAAGCGCGAGAACCCGGACCGCGGCGCTCGGGGCTCATCTCTCATGTCGTCACTCGTCGCTCTTGTGCACACTGCATGGCGTGGCCATCTGGTGGGGCCTCGGCGGCCGCGCGGGCCTGACCAACGGCTGGCCCCTCTGGCGCGACGACCATCCTCTCTACTATCATTCCGCACTCGTGACCCGAGCGTTTCTCAAATCCTCGTGGACGACCGCCGGTTACGATCCCAGCTTCATGGCGGGTTACCCCAAGAGCATCGTATTTCCCGTCGTCGTCGACCTTGCCGGAGGTGGCCGTCGCCCTCTTCGGCGGCGATCATCCCGAATTCGCTTACAAGGTATACGTCCTCACGACGGCGGCCGCCGTACCCTGGCTCGTCGCTCTGGCCTGCCTGTTATGGCGACTTCCGGGCGGAGCCGGCGCGGTCGCGGTCTTGCTCGATCTCGTTTATCTCTGGACCGATTTCCCGATCAATTACGTGACGTTCGGGATGCTTCCCTACTTCGTGGCCATTCCGATCGCCCTGGTCGCCACCGGTGCGTTCGCGCGATTTCTTGGCTCGCGGCGGCTGTCGACATGGATATTCACGACGACCCTGATGAGCCTGGCGTTCTTATCGCACCTGACGGTCGCCCTGGTCGTCGCTCCGGCCGCGGGCCTGGCGTATATCGCCGCTTTCGCGCGGCGACGTGACGCCCCGGCAACGCAGCGCGTGCGGGAACGGGCGATAGGTCGGAACGATGACAGTGCGTTTGGCCCGGTCGCTCATCTGGCGGTCTGGGCGATTCCATTGGTCGTGCTGATGGTGAACGCGTTCTGGTGGCTGCCGGGCATCTGGTGGGCATCGACAAAGGGAACGAGCGATTTCGCTTTTGCCCATTCGGAAGGAGTCTTCCGGCGCCTCTTGCAAATCGCGGCCAATGAAGCTCCGATCCAATCTCTTCTCTGGGGCGCGGGCCTGCCTGGACTCTACCTGATCCTTCGTCGCGACCGCCCGGCCGGGGTGGCTCTGATTTTATTTTGTGGCGCGGGCGTGTTCTGGGGTTACCTGGCCGGGGGATGGCGGGCGCTCGACTTCTTGCAACCGGGCCGCCATACCTATGCCTGTTACACGGCGCTGGCCGTCGCGGCCGGCGCGGCGGTCGAAGAGCTGCGCCAGCGTGTCGCGGCCAGGGGTCGCGATCGCGACCGCCTCGATCGCTGGATGATGGCGGGCGCCTGCGTCGTTGGAATTCGCCTCTTCGTCTCGCCGCACGCGGGGTCGCCCGGCCTGTTCGAGTCGGTGCGCTCGCGACTCTTTTCAAGCGAACCATTCTTGTCGAGCCGTCCCTCGCCGCGGCTGCTCTGGGTCATCGAGCGTGTGAAACGCCACGTCGAGCCGGGCGGCCGCTTGTTATACGAGGAAGGAGGCTTCGGCATACCGGGCGTGCCCGATCCATTCCAGCGCGGCCGTTTCAGCGGCCTTTTGCCCGAACGGACAGGCGTTGAGGTGATCGGCGGTCCTTATCTCCACGCCTCGCTGACCACCAACTTCACACAGTTCGGCGAGGAAAAACTGTTCGGCAAGAAAGACTGGGGACGCGACGATTTCCTTCGCCACGCCAGGCTTTATGGCCCTTCCGCGATCCTGTGCTGGACCCCGCACGCACGCCGGTTCTGTTCGGAAAATCCGGATCTTGTCAAGGTGCTCGACGATGATGGCGCTGTGCTGATCGGTCGTGTATTGACGGATGGGGGCAAAATGATCAGGGGAAGCGGCCGCGTCGAGGCGTCTCCCGGTTCGATTCGCGTGCATGAGCCAATCACCGACCTTGACGGATCATTGGTCCTCCGGTATCACTTCGTCCCGTATCTGACCACAAGTCCGTGGGTCGCGTGTGAGCGCGGAATTTTGTGAGGACGATCCGGTCCCCTTTATCCGCTTGCGACCACCTGCCGGCACTAGCGGTGTCGAGCTTGAAATTCGATGGCCCGTTGCGGCGTTAGACGCGGGTTTGGACGAGAAACCCATGCCAGCGGTCCTGACCAAACACGCAAGCGAATTGCGTAAGCGTGGCTTTCTCCAGGGAAGGGGTACGCCGTGCCAGCGATCGACGCCGGACCAGAAGCTCAAAGTCGACGAGATCGGCAATCGAATTGGACCTTCTGGTGCCTCTGGTGCTTAATCATCTTGATTTCCGCGGCGTTCTATTACGAGAAAGCCGCCGACCAGCGCAGCGCCTTCGTGCGCTGGCGTCCCCAGGTCTTGCAGTTCTGGGCGGGGGTTAACATCTATGACAAGATGATTTTTCCCAACCCCCCGATCATGCCCATCACGCTTTATCCTCTGATGACGTTGCCGACGGTCACAGGCGCGATGTGCTGGTTTGCGATCAAGGTGATTCTGACGACCGCCGCCCTCGTCATGGTCTTTCAAATTGTCCGGCCCCCCGGTCAGTCGTATCCGCCAGTGCTCCGTTCGCTTGTCCTGCTCTTGAGCTTGCGGCCAATCCTGGGCGACCTTCACCATGGCAACAACAACCTGCTGATCCTGTTCCTGGTCGTCGCCATGTATTACGCCTGGCGCAAGGGATACGACGTCGGGTCGGGGCTGCTCCTGGCGCTTGCGACATCTTACAAAGTGACGCCCGCTCTCTTTTTCTTGTATTTCGCCTATAAACGGTCGTGGCGCACGGTCGGTTGGGGACTGCTCGGGATGGGCATCTTCCTCTTGATCGTTCCCAGCGCCGTGATTGGTCCCCAGTTCAACGGCGAGTGCCTTGGGATGTGGTGGCACCGCATGGTCACGCCCTTTGTCGTCAAGGGAGCCGCCAGCCCCCAGGAAATGAATCAATCCATTCCGGGCGTGTTGATGCGGTTACTCACGGTCTTGACACCAGGCAACGGGCGGTACGACACTCATCTCGACCTCCACCTGACGTCGTTGCCGGCCTGGATGGTCAATTATGTGATCAAAGGTGTCGCCCTGGCCCTTCTGGGAATGCTGGCGTTCCTGTGCCGAACGAAAACGAAGGATCGGAGCGATCCCCGCTTGCTCGGCGAGGTCGCGCTCGTGGTCCTGACGATGCTGTTCGTCTCCGAACGAAGCTGGAAGCACCACTATGTCACCGTGCTCCTGCCTTATAGTTATCTTGTTTCCGAATACTTCTCGTCGCGTATCGGACCCCGATCTCGAATGCTTCTGGTCGGTTCCTGGGCGGTTTCCTTTGCGCTCATGGCAGCGACCTCAACCGAAATTGGCGGAATCTTCGCCGAGGGACAAGGCCACGAGATCGCACAGGGTTATGGATTCTTTCTCTGGGCCGGGGTGGTGCTCTATGCCATGGTCGCCTGGCGAGTCTGGGCTCGACGCTCTGAACAGCCGGGCTCGGCTGCGCCCCCCTACTCCGGCTCGGCGATTCCCAGGTCACATCTCGCTCCGGCTGTGCTCTCGCAGTCGGTCGTTTCGTCCTGAATTCAGAAAACGGATTGGTTTTCTGATGGGAATCTGCCGATTCTAACGATAATGACGGAGCCTCCGACCGCGGCGACTTTTCGGGTCGTCCTGACGCAGGGCTCTTCGTATCGTGCCGACCCATCCGTGGCCGGCCGGTTCCCGACCAGCTTGGTTAAAGGCCAAGGAGGGCCTATGAACCTTTCAAAAGAATCGCGCCACCGGCGCCATCGCTTGTGCCTGGTTCCCGAGGTCCTTGAAAGTCGCGTCGTCATGAGCGCTGGCCAGGGAAGCACCTTCGCGATCATGCCGGGCACCGTCGCGACGGCCGGCCAGGTCGCGTCCACCACGTTCAAGCTCGACCCGACCATGTTCACCGCGCCCAAGAAAAACGGCTCGATCGAGCTGGGCATCGATGTCGCCGCGGCGACGCCCACAAACGCGTCAACCACCAATTCACTCAAGCCCGAGATCGTGTCGCTTGACCGACTCATCGGGCCATGTCATCCGCGTCCAACATACGCACTACGATCACTCGGTCGCGAAGGCCAACAAGCTCGGCAATTCGCCGACCTCCGCGGTGATCGTCGACCTCAAGGTCCCCGCGAAGGGCCTCGCCGCGACGAGCTATACGGTTCAGGTCAAAGGCCTCGACGCGAGCACTGGATCGTACTTGCTGGGATTCTATCTTCCCGGCGACGCCGCGGGGACCGGAACCGTCACCAGCGCCGATGTCAAGACGATAAAGAGCGAGCGGGGTCTCACCGCCAGCAGCGCGAACTATACCTTCGACGCTGACGCCAATCGCGATGGCGTCGTCAATAGCGCCGACCTCCAGATCGCCAAGAAGAATCTGGGCGTCGCCACAAAGGTTGATCCAGTCGTCTCGGTCAACCTCGATCCGGCCTCGAATCCCGCGGCCAATCGAACGGTACCATTCAGCACGGTCCATTTCGCCGGCGAGGCAACGCCCGGCTCGACCGTGAAATTCGTCGATAATAACGGCGGCGCCATCACGTCGACGACCACCGATTCCACCGGCGCCTATTCGATCATGGTCCCGCTCGTCACCGGTTCCAATACATTCTCGGTGACGACGATGGACGCCTTCGGCCAGTCGATCAGCGGTGCGATCACTCCGGTCGTTTATTCTCCCACCGCGGCAAACGCGCCAACATCGTCGTCGAGTTGATCCGAGCGCGGGCTCCGAGCGGCTCATGAAACCGAGCCAAACAGAGCCCTCGACATTAGCCGACCCTTGTTTCAAGCGGCCGGGCCGGTGGACAACGCGTCCTTCCGGCCCGGTTCTATTTGGACAAGGTCGACGGACGCTGGCGATCGACCGAGCGCGCGTTCCACGGCCTCACGCACGGAAGGTTCGGGGTCATCGCGATGGCGCAAGAGAGCCACATACGCCTCGTTCCGGCCGATTTCGAACTAATGCCCAGGCCGCGGCCGAGCGCACCGACGCCGCCTCCAATTCGTCGTCCAGAAGCGAGGTCAGCGGATCGATGGCCTCGACCAGGGCACGGGTTCCAACCACGAGCGCGGCGTTCCGCAAAAGGCCGGCGCGCTTTGAACTGCGCGAGCGCCGAATTCTTGAGCCTGGTCTTCCAGTCAGAGGCTCTCGCGGCGCAGCCACTCGATCAAGTCAGGGTTGGTCCACTCGGGCACCGCGTCAAGCTCGTGCACGCGCCCAGCGGGTGCCTTGCGATTCCACGGGCAGACGTCCTGGCAGATGTCGCAGCCAAAGACCCAGCCGTGAAGTTGCCCCGCGACATCGTCGGGGATCTCCCCCTTGTGCTCGATCGTCCAGTAGCTGATGCAGCGGCGGGCATCGAGCTCGATAGGGCGCCACGAACGCCTGCGTCGGACATGCTTCAAGGCAGCGCGTGCAGGTTCCGCAATGATTCGTGTGATGAGGCGCATCGTAGACCAGCTCGGCATCGAGCAAGAGTGCGCCCAGGAACGTGAAGCTACCCAGGCGGCGATGGATGAGCAGCGTGTTCTTGCCGATCCAGCCGAGCCCCGCCAGACGCGCGTAGTCGCGCTCGAGAAGCGGAGCCGTGTCGGCGACCGCTCGGCCCTTTATCGCGGGGTCATCCCGGCGCAGCCACTCGAGCAATTCGTCGAGCTTGCGCCAGATAACGCCATGGTAGTCGACCCCGCGCGCATAGCGTGCGACCTTGCCTCGGAGCGGGTGGAGCGGCTCGTTTTCGTGATCCTTCTGACCATAAACCAGGCTCACCATCACGATCGAGCGAACCCCGTCGAACACGTGGCCGGGGTCAGACCGGGGGACCGCGTTACGGGCCAGGTAATCCATGCCGGCGGCGTGACCGCGCCTGAGCCACTCGAGAAAGTGGGGATAGTCGGGCGCAGGGACCGCCGGAGCGATGCCAACGGCATCGAAGCCCAGCTCGATGGCCCGCGCCTTGAGTCGATTCGTGATTTCCTCGGGTGTCATCGGCCGCACGAAAAAGGCCCGTCAGTGACGTGCCAGACCAAGGCTTTCATAAATGTGGCGCGTCGCATCAGAGCGGTTGAGCGTGTAGAAATGGATTCCGCGAACCTGATTGTCGAGAAGGTCGCGGCACTGTTCGGTCGCCCAGTGAACGCCGACCTTCGCCACGGCCGCGGGGTTATTCTCACAACGGCCGATCGCGCGGAGTAACCGGGCCGGAAAACGCGCACCGAGAGCCAGTTCGGCCATGCGTGCGAAGTTTTCCTTCGACGTGATCGGCATGATCCCCGCAATGATCGGCACCTTGATTCCGGCCAGCTCGCACCGCTCACGAAAGTCGTAGAAGTCGGCATTGCTGAAAAAGAGCTGCGTGCAGATGTAGTCAGCGCCGGCATCGACCTTGCGCTTGAGGTAATCAAGCTCCTGAATGCGGTTAGGCGTGCCCGGATGTCCCTCGGGGAAGCCGGCGACTCCGATCCCGAAGCCGCGCATGTTCGACTCGGATCGATAGGCCTTGATGAAACGGACAAGCTCCTCGGCGTATTGAAACGCGTCTTGCGAGCGCTGGTAATTGGCCAGCGTGCGCGGGGGATCACCCCCCAGGGCCAAGATATTTTCAATGGCCGACCGCGAATAGCGATCGAGAATCGCGCCGATCTCGGCCTCGGAATGGCAAACACAGGTCAAGTGCGAGACGGCGGTCAGCTTGGTCTCGCGCTGAATCCTCACAATCAGGTCGTGCGTCCGCTCGCGCGTCGAGCCCCCTGCCCCGTACGTGACAGAGACGAACGACGGCCGCAGAGCTTGCAAATGCGCGATCGTCTCGAACAGCTCTTCCGATGCTTTGTCCGTCTTCGGTGGGAAAAACTCGAAACTAAATGTCGTGGAATTAGCCTGCAAGATGTCTTGAATATGCATGTCGGTTCAAAATTCTCACATTAAGACTGAGCCGACCTGGCCCACAATGGATTAACCGACCAGTATAAGCGAGAGCCTTCGGTAGTGGGAGAGTGTGAGTGAGACTGGCCCGGTGAAACGTTGGTCTTGAATCGACTTTCGGAACGCATTGAGCGCAGACCTATTCTGTTGCGCGGCTTCTTGTTGGAGTCCCGCCTTCCGAAGCCGCCTGAAGGCGGACTTCCAGCAGGCCACCGTTGGATGTCGGGCTTAAGCCGGTCTGCTCTGGCTGATATCGCAAGAAGCCGACTGAAGGCGGACTTCCAGCAGGCCACCGTTGGATGTCGGGCTTTAGCCGGTCTGCTCTGGCTGATATCGTAAAAAGCCGCCTGAAGGCGGAACTCCAACAAAGGCCTGGCGCTCTGGGTGCCGCGGTTCGTCAATGAAAACGCGATGAACGCGAAGGCGGTGCAAGCCCAAGCTTTCACCGCGTCAGAGTGAGACTGCCGCGATTCACGCGAAGCCACGCGTGGACACGCATCGCATGGCAAGCCTTGCGATAGGCTCTGTGAGCTAAGACGAGACAGGAAGCGTCCGTCTATCGCGAGGGGTTGACGCCGCGACGAAAGCGTGAGTTCCATTTCGGAGGGAATCACGCGGTGCCGAAGTCGAGAGGCGACTCGTTGACGGGCGGCGGGAGCAGCTTGGCCCGAGGCCCATTGCTCACGAATCGCGATCGCCACTGGCAGGGCAATCGGTATCGGAACCAGAGCGTGCGAAAACGTCCTGATCCGAGTCGAGCTCAAGTCGCAACCAGAATCGCTTCAGGCTCGACAGCCCGCGAAGTCCACCAGATGTCGCACTCGCAACTTCCTGGCAAGCTCCTGAAGTTTCGCCGGACTGCCGGCAAGGAATCGGCCCAGCGAAAGCCAAGCGTGGACGCGCATCGTAATGTTACCGAGCACGACGACAGGTACAGACGCACGGCCGACGCACCCGCACGCAATCGACCGTCACTGGTCGACTTGTCGAGAATGTCGGCGACGTACGTCGTAGGATTACTGGTCTATCAGACTTTGATTTTTCTCGGTGTCCCCAGAACCGCCGCGGCTCCGGGCGACTTCCGCACAAGGATTATTACGCCAACACTGCCGAGGATGGCGAGTGTGAATGTACCAGGCTCCGGGACAAGGACACTGGTCACCGTGTATCCCCACTGCACTCCGCCATACATGACGTCGTACTTCGTGCCTTGGATCGTCTGGGTGGATTCGATGAACGCCTGAAACGACTGGGTGTACGTATACACACTCCCCTGGGTTGGTAATAGGGCAGGAGCGTCGCCCATCCAGGCGGGCACCGCGGGATTCACCTGGGTCACCAGCGGACTCGTGCCTGCCGTGATTGACCCATTATCATTCGGATCGCCCCCCCGATACGTCGTGCCTGTACCAGCGGCACCGCTGACGTTGTAAAAAGGACTGAGGGGGCTGAGATTCGGGTTCGCATCAATCATACCCCCACTCGGCGTCGCGCCGGGAGCGACGCCCGGCGGCGTAACATACGCACCATTAAAAGTCGCGATCGTTCCCTGCACGAAATTCACACTCGTCGGATCACCATTCGTTGGCTGATAGCTCTCAATGAAATAGGCGCCGCCGCCATCGATGTTCATCTCACCCGAAGGAAGCTTCGAACCGTCCGGAAGCGACACGGCGACATTGTTATTCACGGCCCAGGGCTGGTAGCTACTTATGGTGAAATCCGACGCACTGACAGGAGCGAAAGCAGACGCCACGCCGGTGCCAGCCCACGCGACATTCTGGTCGTTGGGGAACAAGGCATTCCCCATGTTCTTGGCCACCATCCCGTTGGCGATCCAGGGACAATAGGCATAGTAGGTAAGGGGAATCGTGGTCACCGTGACCTTGTAGGTCTTCCCCGCCAACGTGACCGTTCCGGATTTGCTTTGCGTCGCAAAATAGGCGTTAGGCGCGTTGATACTAGCGGCCCGAACAGAGCCCTGGGAAACGCCGACCACGAGCGCGGAAACCAGTGTCAAAAGCGCAGCTTCGAGCATCTTGAGCCTTGTCATGGTATTACTCCTGGATGCAGATACGTGCAACCGACGGTTCGCCGCCATGGCGAGAGCACCACTTCTCCGCTTGTGCTTCTTATTAGAACGCGTCCCGCCATCGTTTCAAGTGACTTCCAAAAACTCCCGGTGGATCGCGACGTACGCAGGCGGACGCCGAAATGCGGCGCGAGGTGAGCCTGCCGCGAAATTGGTCGAAAAGGGGACATCGCTCGACCAGCTCACGATCTGGATGATCGAAGGAATGACATGCACGGTCCGTGATTCCTCCCCACGGCTAAAGCCGGGGGGTTTCCTGGCCGCAATCTGGTGAACCACCGTCGGGAGGAATGATAAAGCGCCCGCTTCACGCCGTTGAAGCTTTGAAACATCCTGAGCATTCCCTTGATCCAGAACCCGTGACCATGTTAAAAAATACTTGTCTGACTTTCGGAACCGGAACTATTCGAACGCTGAGCGATTGAGCCCGCACCATCGAGACGATCGGTGGGCACGTGTTCGAGGATCGGCTGCCGATTTCCGGTGACAATGTCGGTGGGATCGGTGGCCACGAGGTCGTGGCAAAACAGTCTGTTGCTCGCTTGCCGCATCCGCTTGCGGTTTGCGCCCTCGGAGCGCCGAAGTGCTGTCGGGTGACGACCCCATTACGATCTGGATTGACGAACTGAGAAACGGGAATGACCAGGCCGGCAGCAAGCTTTGGGCTCATTTCTTCCATCGACTTCGAGAGATCGCCAGGCCCAAGCTGAGGCTCACCACCCGTCCCGTCTACGATGAGGACGACGCGGCCCGGCGCCTTCCACAGTGTTTGCGTGGGGATCATCGAGGGACGGTTTCCCGACTTGCATGATCGCGACGGCCTTTGGCGATTGATGCTGGTGATCACGGCGCAAAAGGTTTCGAGCCGACACCGGTACGATCAACAGCAGCGTCGCGACGTCCGCCGGAACCTCTCTGATTCCATCTTCACGAATTCCCGGGAGAAGTTCGTGGCGGGCGATCTCCGGCTCACTTCGCGCGAGCCGACCCCCGAATTCGCCGCGGAGTTTGTGGAAACCTGCGAGCGGCTCTTCCAGAGCCTCGAAGACTCCGCGCTCAAAGACATCGCGACACTGAAAATGGAGGGCTACACGGATAACGAAATCGCGGATCGGTTGAAGTGCTCGCGCCGTACCGTCCAGCGGCGAATCATCATCATTCGCCGTCACTGGGAAGAGCTGGAGGTGGGGCATGATTGACCCCGAGCAATTCGAGGCGTTTTCTTACGACGAGTTGCTCGCCATCGACGCGCAGTTGCGCGACGTTCGAGCAATCCCTGCGGAACGACACGCTTGCCTCGATCGAAACTCATCTCGAAGAGGTTCCACCGGGGATCCGAACCGCGGTGTTTCGCGAGCTGCTGGCCATCGAGCTCGAATGGCGATTCGTCCATGACCAGGCACCCGGCATTTCGGAGTACCATGCCCGTTTCCCCGCGAATCTCCAAGAAATCCGCCAGGCGTTCTTCGAGACCGGGCGCCCGGCTCTTACCCCGGCGAACGGCCCGGTCCCGAATTCAGCCTCCGCCAGGAGCGCTGACGCCGAGCTCCCGACCAGTGCCCCGAGCCAACCCATCGTGAAGGGCTATGAGATTCTCGAGGTGCTCGGCCGGGGTGGAATGGGCATTGTGTACAAGGCGCGCGACCTGCGTCTCAAGCGATTGGTCGCGCTCAAGATGATTCTCGCCGCCGACCACGCCGGGCCGAACCATATCGCGCGTTTTCGCGCCGAGGCCGAGATCGTGGCGCGGTTGGCACATCCCAACATCGTGCAGATCTTCGATATCGGTGAGGAGCACGGGCATCCCTTTATTGCGTTCGAGTTGATCGAGGGCAAGACGCTGGCCGAGTTCGCCGGCAGCCAACCACAGCCGCCGGCGCGTCGCCGCCGAGCTGCTGGAAGCGATGGCCCGCGCGACCGACTACGCGCATCAGCAAGGCATTGTGCATCGCGATTTGAAGCCCTCCAACGTCCTTCTCGCCAGCAAGGCACTCTCGGCATCGTCCGATTCATCGAGCCGATCATCGAGTTCACGCCCTTCGTTATCCACGCCCGGCGCGGCAATGTCCGGCCAGCAGACGACTTCGACCGGGCTGGTCCCGAAGATCATGGATTTCGGCCTGGCCAAGGATCTGGCCGCCAAGCTGGCGCAGACCTCGACCGGCGACATTCTCGGTCCCCCGCTCTACATGTCGCCCGAGCAAGCCGAAGGCCGGCGCAACATCGGCCCCGCTTCGGACATCTATTCACTGGGCGCGATTCTCTACGCGCTGCTCGCCGGCCGGCCCCCCTTGCAAGGCACGACGCCGCTCGAGACGTTGAAAATGGTCGTCAGCACCGAGCCTGTGTCGCCGAGCCAGTTGCAGCCGCGCCTTGCCAGGGACCTGGTGACGATTTGCCTCAAGTGCCTGCACAAGTTGCCGGAACGGCGGTACGAGACGGCCGGCGCCCTGGCCGACGATCTGCGGCGGTTTCTCGACGACGAGCCGATCCAGGCGCGCGCGAGCGGCCGGATCGAGAAGACCTGGCGCCTGTGCCGGCGCAACCCGTCGATCGCCGCCCTGGTGGCCTGTGTCTTGCTCGTGCTGGTGGCTGGAATTATCGTATCGAGCTATTTTGCGTACTCGGCGAGCAGGGAGGCGACCGAGTCGTCGCGGCTGGCCAAGGTGGCCCGGAAGGCCGAGAACGAAGCCCGCGACGACCGGGATCGGGCCGAAGCCAGCGCGGCACGGGCGCGCGAGCACGCGTATCGCTCGGATATTCGTCTGCTGCCAAGCGTCGTGGCAGACGGGATGTGGTTTCTCTTCTGCGCGCTCCTCGACGGGCAGCGCCCTGCGCAGACCGAAGACGTGGATGTCCGCAAATTCGAGTGGTACTACTGGCGCCGCGTGGCGAAAGTCTTCGGGATTTTCGCATGGCACAATTCCGCGGTCCGCGGCGTCTGCTTCAGCCCGAACGGCAAGCTTCTGGCCGGCGCCTGCGCCGACGGCACGGTGAAGGTGTGGGATGTCGGCACCGCCCAGGAGAAGCTCAGCTTCAAGGGGCACGCGGCCCCGGTGTACAGCGTGTGCTTTAGCCCCGACGGCAAATGGATCGCGAGCAGTAGCATGGACACGACAGCGAAGGTGTGGGATGCCGAAACGGGTCGAGAGAAGCTCGCCTTCAAAGGTCATGATCAATGCGTGAATAGCGTGTGCTTTAGCCCTGACGGCAAGCAGATCGCCAGCGCCGGCGGGAACGGCTCTCTGAAGGTGTGGGACGCCGAAACGGGTCAAGAGAAGCTCACCCTCAAAGGTCTCTCTCAAGTATCAATCAGCGTGTGCTTTAGCCCCGACGGCAAGCACATCGCCGGCAGTGGTGACAACGGGATGGTGAAAGTTTGGAACGCCCTGACGGGTCAGCAAGAGCTCAGCTTCAAGGGGCACGCTGCCACGGTGTACAGCGTGCGCTTTAGCCCCGACGGCAAGCAGATCGTCAGCGGCAGCGAGGACAGGACGGCCAAAGTTTGGGACGCTTTGACGGGCCAGGAAAAGCTCAGCTTCAAGGGACACAAAACCCCCGTGTACACCGTGTGCTTCAGCCCCGACGGCAAGCGGATCGCGAGCGGTTCGCTGGACGACGGGACGATCAAGGTTTGGGACGCACTGACAGGCCAGGAAACGCTCACTCCCACGGGGCACGTGTTGAGCGTCTACAGTGTGTGTTTCAGCCCGGACGGCATGTTGATCGCCAGCAGCGGCTCGGATAAAACGGTGCGGGTCTGGGACGGGCTCACGGCCCCGAAAGCGCTGACCTTCGAGGGGCACCAGTCGCAGGTGACGCACCTCGCGTGCAGCCCCAACGGTCGCTGGTTGGCCAGTTCCGGCGGCGTCTGGGATTCGACATACCCCAGCTTCTCGGCGGGCGAGCTGCGCCTCTGGGATCTGCACACAGGCGCCCTCTTGCATCAGCTTGCGGGGCACTCGAGCGGCGTCACCTGCGTGGCATTCAGCCCCGATGGTCGTTTTCTTGCCTCGGGCAGCGGTGTCTGGGACGCGGCCAGGAAGTGCTACACCGGCGGTGAAATCCGTCTCTGGGACCCGGCCAGCGGCGCCCCGCTTGGTCGCATGGAGGGCCACGCCAGCAGCGTGCTTTCTCTGGCTTTCAGTCCCGACAGCCGGTTCCTGGCCAGCGGCGGCCTGACCGGCGGCGTGCTGGTGCGCCGCGTGCCCTCAACTCGGCTCCCGCAAGCAAAGGTGTCGCGACTGATGGATCAGGAGACCTGGGAACTGCCCGGCTTGTCGCAGGCCGTGAACGCGCTCGATTTCAGCCCGGACGGCCGCTTCCTGGCCGGTTGCGGCTGGGATCGCATCCTCAAGGTCTGGGATCTTGCGCAACGGTCGAACGATTTCACCTCGCTGCAAACACCGCTCCAGTGCTTGGCGTACAGCCCCGACGGCAAGCAACTGGCCGCTGGCAGCCTCGACGAGTTGATCCTTTTCGACACCACGAAATACACGGAAGTGCGGCGGCTGCAAGGACACCGGCAAATGGTGAACCACGTCGCCTACAGCCCCGATGGCCAACGAATCGCCACGGCCGGCGAGGACCAGGCGGTGCGGCTGTGGGACAGCAAGAGCGGCGAGGAAATGCTCACGCTCAAGGGCCATACGCACGTCCTGCGCTGCGTCAAGTTCAGCCCCGATGGCCATCGCCTGTTCAGCGGCGGCTGGGACCGTACCATCCGCACCTGGGATGCCACACCCCTCGACTAACCCCAGGCGCGAGCGAGATCGATCCCAGCCGCGACCGCGGCACTCGCCTTGTTCCCATTGCTGACGCTTCGGGTCGGTTGGCATCACTCGACGCCGATGTCGTTCACCCGCCTCCACCCGGCAGATCGATCAGCGACCGCGGCCGTCTGGCGCCGGAACTCGTGATTGCGTCCAGGCTTTCCAGCAGCGCCAAACGATCTTGCCGCATCCCCCCCGAAAAATCTTGGCACACGATTTCGACAAACGGCGGTTATAGACCAGGAGGAACTCACTCGCGCGACATCGCGCCGAGCCCAGGCGGGCCGGCGTCCCTGCGAGCGCTCAGCGTGCGCGGCGTCTGCGGTTGCACCACCAGAAACACCGTTTTGCCCCTGTCGGCGCTGGCAGCGCGGGTGCAGACGCCGAACCGCCTTCATCAAGCTTCGTGCTGCGAAATGGCCAGTGCCAGACACCGTGTTTGATCCACTTGAATCCTGGCTCGATCCAGGCCCGCAGGCCACATCGAGCAAACATCAACGGGAGTGTTTCCCGGCTCACTCGCCTGTTCCCTTCTCCCTCCGGAGTCCTTCTGATGCGCGTTCGATTGCTCGCAACGCTGGCCGCGACCTTGCTGCTAAGCTCCACCGCGATGGCCCAATGCGGTATGTTCCTGTACATCGAGGTCCCTCCTCAAGTCGTGTACGTAACCTGGTATCAATCCTTGTCCTATGGCAGATACTTTGAGCAGCCGCCGCCGCCGATATTCTACAGCCGGTACTCTCAGCAGCAGCCGCCGTCTGGGAACCGACCGTCGCAGCCCGCTTCACGCGAGGAGATGGACCGCTTTCTCTTGGGGCAGCAGCAGCCGCCGTCTGGGAACCGACCGTCGCAGCCGCCGCCAACAGATCAGCCGGAGACAACAGATCAGCCGGACGATCCTCCGCAGCAGGTGTCAAGAAATCTGGCGGGCGTTCGCCCGCGGCCGAATGTAAAACCACCCGCACCCCCGGATGCGGATGACCTCGACGCCAATATCAAGCCCGTCCCTGGCAGTGGTAAGGGCGGTCCCGACGACGCCGATAACAGTGACTCCGGCGACAAGAGTGACGCCGGCGATAAAGGCGACGCCGATAAGGGCGACAGCAGTGTGACCGACCTTGGTCTGTTCGAAGATCCAAGGCAAACGGGCCTGATAGCCTGGAATGGCACCAAGGAACTGCTCGCCATTCGCTTCGAGGAGAAAACCGTCACGAAGGGCGGCTACATGAGCGTCATGCCGCTGGCCGGCAAGCCGACTGGCGTCAAAGTGAAAGCGGGCCATGACAACATGTGGAACACTGCGAAAAACTTCTTCACCGCGGCCTTCGAGAAAGCCGGCGCTGATGGTGACACTCCCACAGACCTGGGCCTGGAGGGCGAATTCAAAGTCGGCGCGCATGAGATCTTCGTCTGGAAGATCGATAATTTCAAGGACTTCTTCTCGCAGATCCAGAAGTACCTCAACGACAAGTACAAGGGGAAAGTGGTTCCGCTGATCCCGAAAGAACTCGAACCGATCATGCAGAAGTATTTCAAAAAAGGCTATGACTACTTCGCATTCGACATGATCAACGCGACCGGGAAAAAGGAGACCAAGCAGACGATCCTCTACGAGTTCGAGACCCCCAAACACGAGTTGTTTTACCCGCTGGTGATCAGCCAGAGCGGCGGCACGGGGGCAACTGCAATCGATCTCCTGATCGTGAGCGACAAAGAGCACCTGACGTATCCCGACAAGTCCGCCCGGTCGCTCGTCGAAGGGAATTTCAAGAGTCATTTCGGGAAGCACATCAAGGCCCCGCTGCTGCCCGACCAAAACGTCGGGCAGATCGCGCCGGAACTGGCCCAATTGTTCCCCGGAAAACAAAAAGTATACGCTCGCTGGTACAACACGATTCCCGATACGAACATCCAGTCCTTCAAGGACGATTTCCGGTTGAAAGAAGGATCAGTCGCGAACAGCCATGAGACGGCGCATACTAAACCGCATACTAAACCGAAGAGTAAGGCGGCAGGTGGTAGCCCGAAGCCCAGGTGAACGGCAGATACCAGTTCGAAGTGCAAGCGAGGCACCTCTCTATAACCCCCCGCTAACGCTTCGAGTTGGTGTCGCCCGCGGCCGCGAGCGGTATAAATAGCCCGCCTGGTCCCGCCAGCGCCGCCTCCGGCGTGGTTTGCTTGGCGAACCGGCAATTGCCGGTTCGCCCATCTCCCTCAACCTGGGTTGCCCGCCACCCCGGATGAGCGGAACCCGTCGCTCGATGTCAGAGGACAACTGCGCTTGAGGGTCGGTGGTTTTCATTTCGTGCCGCACCGGTCGTTGCGGAAAACTGCATGTCCCTCGACGAATTCAACAGGAGCATCAGGTCATGCTCGCCTCACGAAGAACAACGTTGAAAGCGCCATGGGCCGGCGTGATGCGACTGGCCGTTCTCGGAGCACTTGTCGCTTCGGCCGCGCCGAGCTACGCGGCCGACCCCGAAAAGTTTCTCAAGGTTGACAAGGGCCACGCCGGCCCCGGCTCGTTCACGCGAGAAGCGCGCGATGGGACAGCGACATGGGTGGAGACCAGCAATACGAGCCAGAATTATAAGTGCATCTACACGGAAACCGGGCGCGACCAGAACTGGATTCACATTCGCGATGCCAGCCGGAACTTCGAGGTGGCTCTGCCCATCGCGGGTGGCATGGCCAAATTTACGAACGACAAATACCCGGGGTTGAACGATTATTCTGTGTTGGAAGTCAGCGGGGCACCAACGCAATTCCTCAAGGGTAATGAGGCCGGCGGCAGCTCGTTTACGCGTATAACGGGCGATCTGACAACGACATGGGTGGAGACCGCCGATACGGCGGATTTCAAGACCACTTTCACGGAAACCGGGCGCGACCAGAATTGGATTCGCATTCGCGATGCCAGCCGGAACCTCGAGGTGGCTTTGCCCATCGCGGGTGGCATGTGCCAATGGTCGGACGACAACGGCCAGAAGTGGAACGACCTGTGTCAAGTACGAGTCGGTGCGACGAACAGCATCGCGAAAGGTGCGGGCGTGAAAGTGGTCGCGCTGTTCGCGATCGACTCCGACCCGACCGTGCGCGAGTCCACGAGTATCAAGAAGACCGGCGATCTCGCGATACAGATCCTACACACGTACTGCCCGAAGAAGTACCGCAGTACCGCGCCGCACCAGATGGTGCTGCAGATGAATCGCTCGCCCGGAGCTGGTAAACCCGCGACCAAGCCCAGCGACCTCCTCGCGGCGATCGCGGCGCTCAATACAACGGCCAATGATGTTATCTTCGTTTATGCATGCTGCCACGGCGGCTACTCCGGCAACGACCACCGCCTGTTCCTGGCCAGGAATGATGACGACGAGGTCACCTGGTTGGAACGCGCCGACGTGGTGGCCGCCCTGAAAAAGAAGGCATCCTACGCAGTCGTGTTCCTCACGGACGCCTGTAGCACTTACCTGCCTGTGGACCTGGGCAGCCCCGGCTCGCTCGACGAGACCGACGGCAACGCCCGCCTGTACAGAGCCTTCGCGTCCCTTCCCCGGGGGGCTTTCCTGGACATCAATACGTCGAGCAAAGGTCAGATCTCCGGGATGACGACAAGTGGCGCCGTCGCGACCTCGGCACTGTGCTGGGCCCTGGACGACCCCGCGGTGACGAGTTGGGACGCGCTCCAGAAGGCCTGGCAAGAAAAATTGACGATCAACTTCAAGCAGATTCGGAGCCGAGCCTTGAATGGTTTAGGCAAGGGTGACACCGAGAGGAAAAAGTACGAGGACCAAGAGGAGCAGTTGCTCGATGTCAAAAGACAATAGCGTTGTCGCTTTGACTCTCAGGACGATTCCCGTGCGCATTCGATGCCTCATGACCCAGACTACCCAATCCTCGAGCTTATGCTCGTGACGGACTTCGTCCTGCGCCGAGGAGGAGATCATGATAGGTTCCTTGCTGCTCTCGTTGGCGATAACCTGTCTCGGCGGGCCCGATGACGATCCGCCGTCAGTCGAATATCGGCAACCGTCAGCCGACACCGTGAACCGGCTCGCGACCGCCATGTACGCCGCGCTGGCAGGCGCAGGCGCTGACGATGACGATAAAGAGCCCACCAACATCGTGTTCTCGCCGCTCGTGTCGGCTGCCGCGTTCGTCGAACTGTCCGCCATGACGGTCGGCGAGGCCCGCACCGAGATCAACCGCGCCTTGGGACTTACGGGTGCGGCTCTGGCCACACCGGCGACCAGGGCCCTGAGGTCAACGGCCCTGACCATCGCCGCCGGTCTGTGGCGGCGGAAGGATCGGAAAATCCGCATCGAGTTCGCCGCCACCGCGGCGGTCGCCGGCTCGACCTCGCGGAGTTCGAGTCGATGAAGACAGACGAATTGCCCGCGACCATCTCGGACTGGCTCGCCGACAAGCTCAAGCCGCGGAAACTGGCGTTCGACGGGTCTGACATCGTGCCGGGCCCGTTGTTTGTGCTGGTCGACGCCGCCGTATTCCGCGCCCAGTGGAAGGCCCCGCTGAGTGCCGTCAAGCAAGGGCTGAATTTCCAGCTCCCCGACGGCACTTGGTCGAAGCGAGATTCGGTCCGCGGCGAGATGGAGATCCGGGTTTACAAGGCGCCCGACGGGGTGGTGGCCGCCAGCATTCCGTTCGCGTCCGAAGACTACGAAATGGTGGTCGTGCTGCCGCCGGTCAAGACGGTGGACCTGAGGCCCGCCCGGCAGGCGGTGGCGAACCCCGCCCGGCTCAAACAGTTGCTGACCGACCTGGATCTCTGCAAACCCAGGAGCCGCGATCTGGAACTGCCGGCTCTGAACCTTTCCCAGAAGCTGGATCTGCGACGTGTCGGCGCGGGCCTTGGGATCAAGGAGCTGTTTACCCCGAACAAGACGACTTTCACCGGGCTGTTCGCGAAGGAGGAACCGGAGGCCATCCAGTTTGCGGCCGTGCAAGCCGTCACGTTTCAGCTCGATCAGAACGGCGTGACGGCGACCGCGCTCAACTCCAGCGGCATCTCGACGATCGGTGAAGATGATACACCGTCGTTCCATATCAACAGGCCGTTCCTCTTCCTCTTACGCGATCGCGCGCTTGGCTGTGCCTTGTTCGTCGGCCAGGTGGTCGATCCCAGGTGATGCAGAACGGCTTCGTAATGGTTCCCGGGCGGTACGGACAAGGCCTGCCGTCGATCGCCTGATTGTGGATCTTGGACCAACCAACCCGGCACGTGCCGACGCGAGAGACGAACCGATGAAGACAACACATATGGCAGTGGCGCTTTTGGTGCTTTTCGCTTCGCAGGCTCTGGCCGACGACGAAGAAAAAGAGACCCCTACGGCCGTATTTCAGGGGTACGACACCTTCAGCGGAGCCTTCAAGCATTCACTGGTGAAGGGCGACGTGAACGACAGCGATGCGAAGGTAGTGAGCAAAATCAGCCTCTGCGATACTTTGAGCGAGGTGCATGATGCGTTAGGAATCGAAGCCTCCGCGGAAGGTTCATACGGGATGGGTTCCGCCTCAGCCAAGGCCTCGTTCGCTTCGAGCCTGGACATCTCCGAGAAGTCTGTCGTACTGGTCGTCTACGTCTCGAAAAGGACGACTCAGAAAGCGAAAGACCCCGATTTTACTGATGAAGTGACCGCGGAACACCTCCGTGACGCATTCAAAAGGTATGGTGATTCGTGGGTGAAAGAGATCACCACGGGCAGCGAGTACTACGCGACCTTTACCATGACCGCATCGACCATAGATGACAAACAAAAACTGGCGCTGGAACTTAGCGGCGCGGTCGGCGAGTGTAAAGCCTCGGCAAGTGCCACGATTGAAACGGCCAAGAAAAATACGAAAAACGAAACAAGAGCGGCCCAGCGTCTTTTCGGGATTACCACCGCGGCGTTACCCGAACTCGAAACGGCGGCAATCATCACCTTTGGTGAGAGCCTGTCAGCGATCAAGCCCGATGCGCCGACCTTGATCAGTGCTCGCACGGAAGGTTACGAAAAAATGTGGCCAGTCGCGCTCAACGCCGCCGTCAAGCCAATGGTCGCAAACCGCAACTTGTTCCAGAAAGCCAGCCGTGCGTCCAACGATGATACGACCGCAACGGGCGGCTGGGAAAGCAAGTTGCAAACGCTCGAAGCCGCGGATGCAATGGTCACAAAGATCCAGAATGCCTACCGTACTTACAACTACACGGGAGATCCAAAACCCGATGCGCGGTCTGGCTTGATCAAGAAGGACATCGAGAGGCTCGTGACATTCCTGGCGACCGTGAGCGAAAATCCACTGAAGACCCCCCACCACATTAAACTCAAATCCTTGAGTTACGGCGTGCCGCATCTCACTTTTCAGTTAAACGAAGTCGATTTGATGAGTGATTTCAAGGACGGGTCTCCTTACTTTTCTCGCGACGTTACACGCCCGGACATCATTGATTGCCAGCGGATTAGTGGGATCACAATGTCGGATGGCGGTTATCTCTACGCGCTGTGGTTTGATTACGAGAAGGATGGCAAGCCTACGACCGTACGGCATGGCGGCGGTGGACACGCAATCGTCGAGAAACCAGGGGGCTTTCTCAGTCTGAACCTGGCGGAAGGCGAGTTCATCAGCGGCGTCACTGGGCTCGGCGGTTGGTGCCGCGACACACGGTCACACCTCATGGTTCGCGCGAGCTTTGAAACCAACCAAGGGCACAAACTGCAACACAGACAAGGCTCAGACGGAGAGCCCTTGGATATTGACAGAGTTGACTTTGGAAACGGCTCATGGCGCGATTCCACTATGACCTGGACCGCCAAGGAGAATGAACGGTTGGTAGGCTTCGGCGGGAGATCGGGGAACGAAGTCAACAGTCTACGTGGGATTGTTTTGAGCCTTTCGCCCGCGAAATGGACTGGCGCCCTGCGTGATGCTGCTGCGTCTGGAGAAAATACGGCTGCTGGTCCCGAAAATCATCATGCTGGTGCTGCTCCGAAAAGCCATCGCACTGGTGTTGCTCTCAGAAAGTACGCGATCGAGGAGGGCGGCTTATTCGAACAGACCAGCAAAACGAAATGGCTGCTGACCAAGAAGAACGGCGACAAACACCAGTTGGTGGAAGTGAAGAGCGGCAAAGGAGGGTGGATCGAGCTTCATGATACCGACAGGAAAAAGACTTTTGGTTTGCCTGTTCGTGGAGGCAAGCTGTATGAGCTGAAAGACGGCGATAAAGAGTGGATCAGGATGCCATTTAACATCAAGCGCAAATGACGCCGCCTCTGGGCGACGACCGCCGCCGCGGGAAGCCTCGAGACACGCGCTGGCAACCAGCTCTATGAGGACAGAGCACTGTAAGGTCAGGTTTGCAGTATGCCCTGGCAGTCCCGTGTGGTGCCGCTGGGCGCACGGCGGTCACGTTTTCCAACATCACCACGCCCCAAGGCGTGGCATGCTCCCCAGGAGAAGCACATGTCTCGACCTTCCTGTTTGCTGTTCGCGGCAGCGATCGTCCGCGGTGCCACGATGAAAACAAGAAACGCCCGTGGACGGCGAACTATTGACCTCAGGAGCCAGGTGCGGGACGGCATGCGATTGCGCAATCCTATGAGGATGCTTTCGACGTTTTTCCTGGCTTGCGTCGTCATGGCCCCGCGCAGGCACTCGGGGGCGTTACGACCCGGGAATTCGACCTCGCGAAACATGTCGAAGGACTCATGACCATCCAGAAGCCTGACCTCGCCGGCTTCAAGGGAACGTTCACCTTCACACTGCCCGAGAAGATTGACCCGGTCATTCAGGAGCGACTCTACGAGGCCGTCCAGAATTACCTGGACAAACAGACTATGGAGGTGACAAAGGCGTTGGCCGTCGTTGACCAGAAACTCTACGAGCGGCTCTTCAAGCACAAGATGCAAGGGCTGACACGACGCCTGCTCAAGTCCCAAGACGCGAAGGACGACGAAGCCAAAGACGCCGAGTTCCTTGCGGAGTCCAGGTAGCGAGCTCAACGCCCAGGGTAAGGCTATCGTCCACGCGACCACGGGAACCATGAATGAGGTTTTCGACAGCACGTTGAAGGAGATTGCCAAGCATGACAAGCACTTCAAAAAAGACCAATATAAGTTCGCTGCGCACATGGCCTGGCATGCCGTCAAATTGACTTCCGCCGGAGCTCGACTCGCGCTCTCAGGCGGCGCTGATATCCACGCATGGATCTCGCTAGTGAAGACAGCGAAAGCGATCTATAAGGCCGTTGACAAATATGAGCAGAGCGCGGAGCTCGTTGAGAAGGAAATTATTCCTATGCTTGAAAAGCTCCGAAATGAAGCCCAGAAGGCAGAGGAAGCCGGCAAGACAGAGAAGGGGTTCATGGAGATAAAAACGGTCAGGGACGCATTAACGTTATTGGATACAAAGATCAAAGCCTACGACATCAAGATTACGGGCATGGACCTGAACTCGCGAAAGCTGAGTAAGGAGGCTCTCCGAGTGTATCAAAGCCGCAGAGACGTTAAAACCGAAAACGGAGCAGGAGAAGGCGAAACTCAAAAAAGTGGAAGCGAAGATTCACAACTTGATCAAGGAGATCGAAGCGGTACAGACATCCGTCGGAAGCCTCAGGACGAATAGCAAGCTCATGACGGCCGAGATTCACGCCTTGACGGCAGATTACAGCAAGTTTGTAAAGGTGAGCGGTGAGGCGGCTGCGGTTCTGCCTGGAATACTTCATAAAGTGTGGTCGCACAGACAGAAGCTCAAGGAAGTTTATGACGAGCTCGCGGGGGTATTGTAGTGGTGTCTGAGATCCTTGGCCTCCCGAGCACAATACTCGACAAACTCGAGACGATGTTTCTGCTTGACGTCAACGTCTGGATCGTACCATTTGTGCCGGCGATCCAGACGTCAGACCTGAGATCGGCGGAATAAGCTCGGCGTGGGTATTGGCGGAAGAAGATCGACGGAAATCGGCGTGGCGACGCCGAAGACTCGACATGCATCGCATCGCAAAGTAACTACGCGTGGAAATAGGCCCTGTGTAAGGCGCTCCCTTGGACCGCTCCCGTGGACATGTTGAAGTTTGACTCTTCCTCCCTTTTCTGTTCAGCAAGGAGATGTCGATGAAAAAGTTACCGATTGCGGGAATATTGTGCGGACTGGGTGTCGCGGTGCTGTCGCTGGCGGCCGTCACGTCGGGACACGGAGACGAAAAGTCCGCGCAGCCGGGCCAGGTGACGAGCACGGTCGGCCCGATCAACGTCTCCGAGACGCCCCGATCCTGCTTTATCCCTCTGGAGGTCCACGACAAGCCGTTCGAGCGCTTCGCCGAGGTTTTGCTCCTGGCCGAGGCGTGGGATTACCACGATGCCGCGACGTTGCTCGACCTTGGCCTGCAACTCGCCGAGGGCGAGCGGGTGCTGCTGCGTCCCCACAAGGCGTTTGAATCCGGCAAGATCCTCCTCCTGGCCGCCCACATCGCCGGCGACCGCCGCGATGCAGCCACCCTCGACCGGCTCGCCAAGTACGCCGGGACGCGAAAAGACGAAGCCCTGAATGCCGCCCTCAAGGAGGCGCGTCGTATCGCGGCCGAGGCGCCGTCCGAAGCCGACCGGCTCGGCGAGACCTTGGAGGACGTCACTCCACTAACCCTCAAGCTCCACCAGGCCGCCATTCGCAAGATCCGTGCCCTGCGGCTTGCCGGCGATGCCAAGCAGCTCGGGGAGTTTGACAAGCACCTCGACCGTATCCCGGCGCTACACCCCGGCCAGCAGAACCATCTCGACCAGGAGGCGGCCTGGGCACGCGATCATATGGCCAAGGACGCGTCGCTTGCGCCACGATTCAGCTTCTCGACCGGCTGGGCACGCTGGTCCCTTGCACCAAGATCGACTGACCTACCGCACGAACCAACTCGCGCCGCCCACTGTGCGGGGAGGCGCGATTCCGTGTCCTCGCTTCGCAAGGAGACCTCTCAATGATTCGCAAGAGTACTTCGCTCGCCGCCCTGATCGTGGCGCTCACGGCGTCCTCGGCGCGGAGCCAATTTATCCAGTTCAACGGCCCGGCCCCGGGCAACGGCGGCAGCCCCGGGACCATCACCAACGCTTTGGCGGGGATAATAAAGGAAGGGGCAAACCTTCTGTTCGATGGGCCAAATTCCCAGTTCGATTCCTGCGGATTGCCCAGCGCCGCTCCTGCCGGCGGCTTCGGCCAGCAGATGCCTGGCGGTGGCTTCGTCCAGCAACCCGGTGGCGGTGGCTTCGTCCAGCAACCCGGTGGCGGCGGCTTCGTCCAGCAACCCGGTGGCGGTGGCTTCGTCCAGCAACCCGGTGGCGGCGGCTTCGTCCAGCAACCCGGTGGCGGCGGCTTCGTCCAGCAACCCGGTGGCGGCGGCTTCGTCCAGCAACCCGGTGGCGGCGGCTTCGTCCAGCAACCCGGTGGCGGCGGCTTCGTCCAGCAACCCGGTGGCGGTGGCTTCGTCCAGCAACCCGGTGGCGGCGGCTTCGTCCAGCAACCTGGTGGCGGCGGCTTCGTTCAGCAACCCGGTGGCGGCGGCTTCGTCCAGCAACCCGGTGGCGGCGGCTTCGTCCAGCAACCCGGTGGCGGTGGCTTCGTCCAGCAACCCGGTGGCGGCGGCTTCGTCCAGCAACCCGGTGGCGGTGGCTTCGTCCAGCAACCCGGTGGCGGCGGCTTCGTCCAGCAACCCGGTGGCGGCGGCTTCGTCCAGCAACCCGGTGGCGGCAGCTTCGTCCAACTGGTACAGGTGCCTGGCGGCAGCTTCGTCCAGCAACCCGGTGGCGGCGCGTTCGTCCAGCAGCCCGGTGGCGGCGCGTTCGTCCAGCAGCCCGGTGGCGGCGCGTTCGTCCAGCAACCCGGTGGCGGCAGCTTCGTCCAACTGGTACAGGTGCCTGGCGGCGGCATCGTCCAGCAATCCGCTGGCGGCCCCGGGAGCTTCCCGTTTTCCGGCGGGCAATTCGGATCGCAGTCCCCTGGCGGCGGTCCGAACTCCGGCAGCTTCAACCCGCCACCCCCTGGCGACGGTCCGAACTTCGGTGGGCAAGGCGCCCCGCTATGAGAGATCATGGCTCGCACAATCTCGGCGAGTTGGTCGCCGGGATTGGCCTCATCCATGGGGTCGGATCCCTGATCGCAAGTCGATTCGGGAGGCCGTACTCCTGCAACCGGTCTTAAGGGCACCTCCAGGTTCCGGGAACTCTCGCATCGGTGGGGGGCCAACGACACCGCAGAGCACACAGAGTTGAAAACCGAGTAAGATCACCGGAAACATGGGTGTAAGGCGCTCCCGTGGACACGCATCGCATCGCAAAGAAGCCATGCGTGGAAATAGGCCCTGTGAGCTAACACATTTCGCGCTTCCTGTTCGCGCATGCCTGTCCGCATGCCGCGACGTGTCCGCGCATGCCGCGACGGAAGTGCCCGGATCGTTTCCCAGTGCGATTCCTTCCGTGGATCTCAGTGAATCACTGTGCTGGCTAGCTCGTCGAGCGGGATCTGGAGCTCACGAGCGATCCGGGCAGCGATGGAGAGGCTCGGCTCACGCTGGTCTTGCTCGAGGTACGAGAGATAAGCCTGGGCGACCTGAGCGCGTGCCGCAAGGTCGGCTTGCGTCAGTCCACGAGCCTCACGCGCGGCCCGGATGGTCTGACCAAGCGTCGAGGTATTCCTGGCCACCGCCTCGCACTGGCGCTTTTCCGCCAGGAGCCGACGACCTTCAGCGAGGATTTCGTCCTTGTCCTTTTCGACCAGTTCGCGCACGCGGCGAGTCTCGGCGGCTTCGTCGCCAGTGAGTCTGCGCGGAGTGACCACGCGGCGGACGTTTTTCGATGGCATGGCGGCTCCCCTTACGATTCAATTTCATACGCCGTGACCGGCTTGGCGGTTTCGTCGTCAATCTCCTCAAAGACCACGGCAATGAAACGGCCCGTGAATGTCGTACCAAAAACGATCGGCAGACCCGTTGAGCGACTCGTTCCACGCCCTTCGGGATCAGCCAGCACGTCTTCGACCTCCTCCTTGGTCAGGTCGTGCTCGACAATGTGCTGCACGTTGCCGTCCGGGTCGTCATCCAGGTCCCAGAAGATTGTCGTGTAGCCCATCACCGCTCCTGTCGCTCACGTATCGTTTGAATATAACAATTGTGATTGGGGAAGCTCAAGGGGCATTCTTGACCGCCTCTTCATCGAGAGACTTTACGGCAATCGACTTGCTGTCGATGTAGACCTTCCCTGTATCGAATGCTCGATAAGATTAATGCGCGGAAGGCGCGTACATAAGTAATTGGGTCCTGTCAAGACTGTCCCAGATCGGCCGACTCATGATGTGTGCTTCACGCGCGGCTTCTCAAAAAACCCCACGCGGGGACATGCACTGTAATGAGGAGAGCGCGTTGGAAGGAGGAGCCACGGGAGGAGCCACGCGGGGACATGCATCGTAATGAGGAGCAGTTCACCTGGATTAGCCATGCCATCCACCCTGGCCCCCGACCGCCTTGGGTTCCTCCAGGGGCCAGGCACGGTGTATCGTCCATTGCGAGAAGCAACGCCAATCGAAGCAAGCTCAGGAGATCGCAACGATCGCCGCAACGCAAGACCTCGATGAAACTGTGGTTGTGCGAGGGGGCTGCTCGCGGCGAGACAGCGCGGGAAGTGCGGCGTGATGAAACCGCCAGGTACATTCGGCCGCCACCCGCGACGCCGACGGTAGCGTCGTGCTGCATGTCGCCCGACCTGGTAGCTTACGTTTGAGTCGCAGTTGAAACTCAGCCCACGGCCCTCAAGAAGGCGTCGTACTCGTCGGCGCGGCCGGGCGTTTTCGCGGCCGGGGCATGGCCTTGACGGGCCGCGGCGTGACGCCGACCTTGGGGCAAATGGGTGAAAGTGAACAGATTTCACAACGAGGACGGCGCGCCAGGCAAACACGCCGGCCATGCTGAATCAGCCGATGGCTGATATCGACCCAGGCCGCCTTCGGCACGCTTTGCATCAGCTCGCGCTCAACCTGCTCGGGGAGCTTTTTCGACGTCAGGCCCAGCCGCATGGCAAGCCGCTTGACGTGGGTGTCGACAACGATGCCCACGGCGATGCCCAAAGCCGTGCCCAGTACGACGTTCGCCGTTTTTCGACCGACGCCCGCCAGCGCGGTCAGGCCGTCAAGGTGAGTGGGAATCTTGCCGCCATGGCGTTCCACGACCTGCGCGGCCATCGCCAGCAGGTTGCGACTCTTGGCGCGAAAGAAGCCCGTCGGGCGGATGATCGCTTCAAGAGTGTCCTGATCGGCCTGGGCGAGCGAGGCTGGGTCGGGGAATCGCCGAAACAGCTCGGGAGTCACGAGGTTGACCCGGGCATCGGTGCACTGAGCTGACAGAATCGTGGCGACGAGCAGCTCGTAAATGTTCTTGTGATGAAGTGCGCAGACGGCCTCGGGGTAGGCCCGCTCGAGCGCGGCGGATACCTGGCGAGCTTGCGTCTTTCGATTCGCGCTGGGCCGCGCCGTTCGAGGCATCCCCCCTACCCTTCATCCACCGGACATCGAGACGAACATGTTAGCGAGTGAAAATTCGAGATCAAGAGCTCGACTTGTCGGCGTCGCACTTGGAAATACAATGTCCCAGGTTACACACGGTTTGACAACCGATCGCGGCAGCCGCACTCCGTCGGTGCCGATGGGCAGCGAAATGCAGCGGCCAACATTGAGGCGGTACCCGTGGTGAGTGATCGATCCATGATGACCGTCGAGATCCAAACCAAGAGGTGCCGCAGACCATAATGTTCGACCTGATCTCGGAATTACCTGATTTTTCCAACCGATGCCGGCTTTTTCCTTTGCCCGACATCGTGCTCTTTCCACACGCGCTCTTGCCCCTGCACATCTTCGAGCCCCGCTACTGCCAGATGACCGAAGACGCCCTGGCCGACGATCAGCTTGTCACCATGGTGCAAATCCGGGCGGCCGCCAAGAAATCGCCGTGGATCGAGCCCATCGCGATCGAGGACGTGGGGTGCGTGGGCAAGATTGTCCAGCATGAGCGGTTATCCAACGGGCGCTTCAACTTGCTCTTGCTCGGGTGCAAACGCGTTCGGCTGAAGTGCGAAGTCAAGACGAGCAAGCTCTACAGGATCGCCGAAGCCGAGATCATCGACGATCTCGAGCCCGGCGAATCGGGTGATTCGCTCCGCGTCGAGCTGATTGATTTGTTTCGCGTCGTGCTCAGGGATCGCCACCGCCTTGACGATGATCTCGAGCACCTCTTGAAGTCGTCGATCCCGCTGGGCACCCTGAGCGACATCATCGCCCATTCTCTGGGTCTCAAGTCGGAGATGAAACAGAGCCTCCTCGCCGAACCGAAGGTCGATCATCGCGCCCGCACGTTACAGTCGATTTTGCGGAAGCTCGTCGAAGACGACGCCTTGACACGCCCGTTCCCACCGCCATTCAGCGTCAATTGACGCCGGCCGTCGGCGCGGTCTGTCGCACGGGCCAGCCAGCCAGCGCGCAACGACCTTCCGGCCCCGACCTCGCGACTCCAATCGCGTGGAGCCGGCATTGCTTGATTTCTCCGGGCCCGCCGAATACAATACTCGTGTAGTTTGCGGAAGTACAATTAGATCTTCAAGTTACAGCCCAGCGCTCGAGCCGCGGGCGGCGATCCCCGGCGTGTGATCTCCTCCGACGCGTTCGTTTTCCGATCGGTCGTATCGGAGTATCCTTGCGATTGGCGGCGTGCCGTGCGGATCGAGCGCGTTGAACCCGAGAAAATGGTTGAATGCCCGCGAATGTTCCGATGAATCACGTGAACGGCACCGATGGTGGGTCGAGTGCGGCGATCAATGTGTACGACGCCGAAGACGAGGCGTCGTCTGATGGCAGTGCGCCACATGCGAGCGTCGATCTCGAACGGATTCGCCGCGCTGTTCGTGAGATCCTCAGTGCCGTCGGTGAAGACCCCGACCGCGAGGGTTTGCGCGAGACGCCCGATCGTGTCGCTCGCATGTACGCCGAAGTCTTCCAGGGGCTGCATCAAGATCCCCGGGGGCATCTGCAAAAATTATTCACGCAAAAGTACGACGAAATGGTCTTGATCAAGGACATTCGAGTCGTCAGCTTTTGCGAGCACCATCTGCTCCCGGTGATCGGACAGGCCCATGTCGCCTATATCCCTAACGGCAAGGTCATCGGCCTCTCGAAGATCCCCCGGGTGATCGACGTGCTGGCCAAGCGACCCCAGATGCAAGAGCGTCTCACCGAGGAGGTGGCCGATCTCTTGATGCGCGAGCTCGACGCCAAGGGGGTCGCCGTGGTCATCGAAGCGAGCCATAGTTGCATGACGATCCGCGGCGTGAACAAGCCGAACAGCTCGTTTGTCACCAGTGCCATGCGTGGGGCTTTCAAGGAGCGACTGGCGACTCGCACCGAAGTGATGTCGCTGATCTTCGGATCACGAAGCTGAGCCGCACGTCGACCGGCCGACGAACCGACTGCGTTCGTGCCGCCGGCTACCTGTGCGATTGTCACGAATCCGGTGCGCGTGTCATGATAGACGGAAACTGGTCGATCTCTCCATGAACCGTGTCGCCACGCCAACGTGTCGCCACTCAAAACTGGCGACACGCCGAGCCGAGCCGCTCTGATGACAGTTGCACCCATGCTGGCTGACTTCGCCGTGCGCCTGGCGTTCGGCCTGGTTCTCTGCCTGTTGCTGACCTCGTGGCGAGCCGTTCCGCTCGGCTTCTTTCGCACGCAAGCTCACGTGATCCTGGCGCTCCTGGTGCTGGGCGCGCTCGATCATGCGCGGTCGGGCGAGCCGCGATGGGGGCTGTATTGTCTGGCCGGCGCCGCGGCGTCGGCCTATCTTTGCGCCATCGCCTGGGGGCTTGGTCTACCCAGGTTTGGCACGGCACTGGCGGCGATCGACCTGGCTCTTGCCACGCTCTGGCTGGCGTCGGCATCTCGCGCGGGAACGCTTGAGCCTCTGGTCGCTCGATGCCGCGGTGCGCCTGTCCTCGGGCTTTCTCCTGGGCTCGACACTCACGGCGATGTTGCTCGGCCATCATTACTTGACGGCGCCGGCGATGTCCATCGATCCGCTCAAGCGAGCGGTGATCTTCATGGCTTGTGCCCTTTCAATTCGCTCGATCCTTGCGGGGGCTGGCCTGGCGATCTCGCCCGGGGAACCGGCGGCGCCTGATGCCGGCGTCGGGTTTATCGACGCGGGAATGTTCATGGCCGCGCGGTGGGGAATGGGTTTCGTCGGGACCGCGATTGCCATTTACATGACCTGGCGAACGGCCCAGCTTCGGTCGACCCAATCGGCGACGGGAATTCTTTATATCGCGATGATTTTCGTGCTCTTTGGTGAGCTGACATCGATGATTCTCGCGCAACGTACTGAGAGTGTGCGCGTCAGCGTTGCGAGCTGGAGGCCGAACGGTCTCGCCGACGCCGCGATTTCGGGCGCTCGTCGCGAGATTCCGCCAGGCGATGGCTATCCCGCGGGTCTCGATGGATTACAATCGATCGCGTCAATGCTTCGACCTGAGGCGGACCGGGATCGCCGGGTGCGCGCCGAAGGCGGCTCCGGCGAGTCTGCGTGATGGAACTGACCTATTCCTGCTCGAATTGTGGTGCCACCGGGCGCGTGGCGTCTCTGGAGACGGCTTCGACCGCGAGCTGCCGCGAATGCGGAGCCGTGCGCGCGCTCCGGCCCGAGGCGATCAACGGCGGTGAGCTGAGCGCGTGCCCGTGTTGCCTGACGACAGATCTTTATGTCCAGAAAGATTTTCCTCAGGGACTGGGCCTGTTTATCGTGGGTGTCGGGTTTGCGATCAGCACGGTCTTCTGGTACTACGAGATGCCCATCTCGGCGTATCTTGTGCTCGTCGTGTCGATGGTGTTTGACCTGGTGATGTATCACATCGTTGGCGACGTGACGATATGCTATCGGTGTCTGAGTCAGTTGCGGGGGCCTGGCACCAATCCGGGCAAACTGTACCGCCCGTTTGATCTGGCCCTCGGCGAGCGTTACCGGCAAGAGCGAATCCGCGCCGAGCAGTTGCGCGAGCGTGGTGCCGCGGCGGAATAGAACGAGCGCGACGACGACAGGCCGTCGATGCCGCGGTGCCGCGGCTCCTGGGATGCCGAAAAGTACGACGCGAATGTACTTTTCTGTGTCGCCCCCGGCTAAGCTTGAGTATTGTCTTGTCGGACATTCCATCCTTCTTATTACCAAGATCTCCTTTGAGGTATTTGCACCGCCGTGGACGAGCGCCGCGCTCGCATAAACGATGACTTGCGTGGAGTCATGCTGGGAGAGCTCTATTTCGAGCCCCTGGCGCGAGCCGCGTACGCACACGACGCGAGCCTCTACCAGATCGACCCGCTTGGCGTGGTGGTGCCGCGTAACGAAGACGATGTGGTGAACATCATCCGCTACGCGGGCGAGAATCAGATACCACTGCACGTTCGAGGCGCGGGCACGGATACCGGCGGCGGTGCGCTTGGCCCTGGGCTTGTCGTCGATTTGAGCCAGCATCTCCGCAAGATCATCGCGATCGGGTCGGAGCACGTCGTGGTCGAGCCCGGGGTTGTGGTCGACGTGCTGAATGCGCAGCTTGCCCCGATCGGCCGCCGGCTGGAGCCGGTTCCCCATAACAGTCAAGTCATGACGGTCGGCGGCATGGTGGGTGTCGATAGCGCGGGATCGCGTCGATGCGCTATGGGTCGGCCAGCGATCAGGTCGACCGCCTGCGCGTTGCGTTTGCGCAGGGCGAGATCGCGGATCTCGGATTTGAGCCATGGCCGGCATTCGAGGCCGAGCCAGCCGACTTCAAGGACCTGATCGTCCGCAAACTCCAGACGCTGTTCAAACGAAGCCATGCGCGGCTTCAGAAGCTGACCCCGACGGTGAAACGGAACCGGGCCGGCTATGGTTTCTTGCGCTCGGCCAGCGAGTCGGGCATTCAACTCGGGCGGCTCGTGGCGGGCTCGGAGGGGACCCTGGCGATCGTGCTTCAGGCCGCCCTTCGCACCGTGCCGCTGCCACAGGCGCAGTGCGTGGTCTTGCTCTCGTTCGCGGCGCTTTCCGATGCCGCGACATTCGTGACCAAACGGCTCAGCGCGGCGGCCGGCGCGGTGTCGTCTGACCTGTACGACCGCCGGTCGGTCAGTCTGGCGCGCGATGCCGATGCCTCGTGCCGCGCCTGGATCGACGACGCGGCCGAAGCCATTCTGACGGTCGAATTCGAGGGCGACGACCCTGGCGATGTCGCCGCCAGGGCACGCTCATTCGGACAGACCGCGCGGCGATTCCGCGGCCTGGTCTCCGAGCCGTTCGTGACGTTCAAGCGAGCCGAGTGCGAGCGGCTCATCGGCTTGCGCCGCCTGCTTGAACCGCTATTATTGCGGTTTCGCGGACGGGCCCGTCCGGTCTCGTTCATCGACGACATCGCGGTGCCCCCCGATCGGTTTGCCGATATCCTCTTGCGCATGCAGGGGTTCTTGCAGCAACAGAACATCACATGGACGCTCGATGCCTACGCGGGCGACGGCCGCCTTCGCGTGCGGCCATTTCTCGACCTTGCCGATCCGGGCGACCGCGGCAAACTCGACACGCTCGCCAGCGCTGTTTGCACGCTGGTGATCGAAGCCGGTGGAACCATCTCGAGCGCTCAGGGGTGCGGTCTGGTCAGGACCCAGTTTCTCCGCCGCCAGTATGGAGAGCTGGTTCAGGTCTTTCGTGAAATCAAAGACGCCTTCGACCCGCAAAACTTATTCAATCCGGGCAAGATCATCGGCGATGATGCGCAACTGATGCTGCGCGACTTGAAGCCCTGGCATGCACTCACACCCGAGGAGGCGCCCGACCCGGTGTCGTCGTGGACTGGGCTTTCCGCTCGCGACGTACCGCCAGGCAGCGGCGAGACCAAGATCGAAGCCGAAGCCCCTCAGGCGCCGAATGGGCTGATTCCAGGCACCGTGGCGGAACTCCCGGTGATCGAGCCGGCTCTGCGCTGGAGCGGGCTCTCCCTGGTCGAAACGGCCTGTGCGTGCCACGGGTGCGGAGCGTGCCGTTCGACGGAACCCGTCGGCGCATGTGTCCGAGCTTCCGGGCCCTTCGGCACGAAGCGGCGACACCACGGTCGCAGGCGAATCTCGTCCGGATGCTGGCCACCGGCGGGATCGATCCGCGACAGTGGGGGGCCGACGAATTCAATGCCCACGCCAATCTGTGTATTCATTGCAAGCTCTGCCGCACGGAATGTCCCTCGGGGGTCGACGTCTCGAGCCTGATGCTCGAAGCCAGGGCGGCGTATGTCGAGCGGCACGGATTGCTTCCCATGGATTGGATCTTCTCGCGAATCGAGCTCTGGGCGCGGCTCCGCAGCCGCTTTCCGGTCCTCAGCAACTTTGTGCTGGGAAAACGATCGACCCGCTGGCTCCTCGACCGCTTACTCGGCATGTCGCGCCATCGCCTGCTACCACGGGCGCGGCGCACGTCGTTCATCAGACGCGCCGCCCGGTTAGGGCTGACCAGGCCGCGCCCCCAAGTACCGGGGCCGCGCGTCGTTTACTTTGTCGACGTGTTTGCAAATTATTACGACCAGGAGCTCGCCGAGGCGGTGGTCGCGGTGCTTCACCAGGCCGAGGTCAATGTCTACGTGCCGTCCCGCCAGCGCGGCTCGGGAATCGCGGCGCTTTTCGTGGGCGACATCCATCATGCCCGCGACCTGGCCCTGTCGAACCTGCGCGTTCTGGCCAACGCGGTGCGCGACGGCTATACCGTCGTCTGCTCGGAGCCGACCGCCGCGCTCATGCTTCGCGAGGAATACGTCAAGCTCACCGAGGATCTCGACGCCGAGCTGGTAGCCGCCAACACGATGGACGTCGGCCAGTATATCCTCGGCCTTGACGCCCGCGGCCAGCTTCCGCGCCCCCGCGAACCCTTGAACGCCCGCGTCGGCTATCATCAACCCTGCCATCTCCGCGCACTCAACGTCGGCAACCCGGGGCTCGACCTGCTGCGCAACGTGCTCGGCCTCGATGTCGAGTTCATCAACCGCGGCTGCTCAGGCATGGGGGGCACATTCGGGCTCGAACGAGCCCGCTTTCGCACATCGCTGCGCGCGGGCCGAGGCTTGCTCAAGCGCCTCCGCGATGGCGACATCGAGGTTGGCGCGACCGAATGCGGCGCTTGCCGCATCCAGATGGAGCAAGGCATCGCGAAGCGTACGCTCCACCCGATCAAGCTGCTGAGCCTCGGTTACGGTTTGAATCCCGCACTGCGGGAATCGCTCAAGGAGCCCAAGCCACGGCACGTCCTTTCGTGACGATCAGCGGATCGCCGATTGAAGGCACGTGCCGCGACATCGGTACATCGGTACGCTCGCCCTTGACGTCGCCAGGTGATCCGGCTATCTTGCCCGCGAAGTGTCCCGTCACTTCCATCCACGTCTCGTCGGTTTGAACGTTCAGTCAATCGCGGAAACGTCCGCGCACCCTTCAGAACGATCGCACGCGGCTCGGAGCGTCGAAAGATCGGTCGGTCGAAGCGGGCTCGAAAAAGTCGTCTCGAAATTTCGAACGTGTCGTCTCCTTGGCGTGACACTCGTGTCAAGCGGGAGAACGCCGGCATACCGCGGTTTGGCCAGGGACGGCTGATCGGCGCTGCGTCGGGTTGTCATTTTGGGGAGGGATCGTGCGAGGGGACGACCATTCCAGTCGCTACCCGCCTCGCGGCGTGTGGTTTGGGCTCATACTCTTGACGGCGGCCGTCCGCGGCCTGCTGGCGCAAGAGGTGCCTACCGAAGACGACCCGCGCCGGCTTGCGGACCCCGTGGTGCTTGCTGCAGCCGGGTGAGCCAGTGGCAGGCCGCCGGCTCGACCTGGGTCCGGCTCGTGGGGGACGCTTCGATCCTGCACGGCGTGGAAGGTCCGCGCTCGCGTGAAGCGATCATTCGAATCACGAGTGTGCCCTCCGGCGTCGAAACGATCTCGCAGGTCGACGTTTACTCCGAAGGTGACGTGCGTATTTCAGCCGGCGCAAGTACGCTTTATCCGTCATTCCGATGCACGTTCCGGACATCGGCGGTCCACCTCAAGAGCTATGACGATCCCGGCGGACCCAGGACGGAGCGCGTTCCCCCCTGGAATCTGGCGATTTTTCGGCGATCGGGCTTCCTTGCCCAGCAATCGACCCGCACCGCGCGTCCCGCGTCGAGCGGCGAGGCGCTGGCGGCTGCGACTCCGGCGGCCACGCAGGCCCGCAGGCCGGTTGATCAACGGGCCAATACGGCCGCTGCGGGCCGCGGGCAGCGGCTGGTGGCCACGCAGGCGGTGAGTGATCCGCCTCAGACCATTTCCGACGGACCTGCCGCTGGACTCGCGAGCAGCAGCCCGGCCGCCGCCCCGATGGCGAACGTCCCGCGGCTTGATCCGATGATCAGGCGTGCCGGTATTTCAGGCTCAGCGGTTCCCACGACCGCGCTGCCGCCGGCCATCGCGTCTGCCCCGACTGACTCGCAAATTCAGCGCGTTCGAGCGCCCCAGCGCCCGGCGAATGCCGGCGATCCGCCCGACGTCGATCTGCCACCGATCGAGGGAGCGCCGGGCATCCAGGTGCCCCGGCTCGAGCCCGATCGCGATGAGCCGCTCCCCAACATCGAGCCGCTCCCCACTCCGGACGATTCGATCACCGTCCCCGCGCTGCCGCGAACCGGTCCGATCGAGGCAGACGATCCGGATGAATTCAAGAAGGCGCCGCCCCCCCCTCCGGTCGTGCCGATCCTGGGCGGGTTCCGGACAACCAGCTTCTTCGCGCGGAGCGGACGGCGCCTCGAGATCACCCAGCTCGATACCCTGCCCGACGGCACACGAACCTATATCTGCCGCGGCGGCATCAATATCGTGACGCGGACCGCGAAATCGGGCACGATCGATATCGAAGCCGACGAGGCCGTGATCTGGCGCGGTCCCGACCTCAACAAGGGAGAGCCCGTCATCGGACCCAACGGCGAAACCTGGGTCGATGATAGTCGGCAGCCCATGGAAGTTTATCTCGAAGGGCACGTGATCCTTCGCCAGGACGAGCAGAAATACGCCGGCAAGGGCGACCAGCGAACGGTCCGCGCCCCCAAGTTGTATTACGACTTCCTCACCGATCGGTTCCTGGCGCCGAATGCCGAGCTCGACCTGTTCGCACCGGCGCTTCTGGCGCCCGTCAAACTGAAGTCGCCGCTGATCGAGCAGTTCCGCCGGCCCGTTCAGTTGCCCAATGGCACGTTCGTGCTCGCCGAGCAGCCCGAGATCCGGGTCAACAAGTCGATGATGACAGGCAGCCGATTTCCTGATCCTGGCTATGAGTTACGAAGCCAGTCGATGGACCTGACGCGATACACGCGGCCGCTCACCAATCCCAACACGGGACAGCAAGTCAAGGATCCCGATAATCTCAAGAACCCCGCGAAACCAAAAGATCCGGATGCGCCCGACGATGAAAACCCCGAAGAGCTGATCTGGCGCATCGACGCGCGTCAAAACGTTTACTGGGCGGGCCCTTTTCCTGTCTTTTACTGGCCACGCGTCGCCATGGATTTGAACGACCTCGAACCACCCCTGCGCATGATTGGCTTCGCCACCAACAACTACTTCGGCGAGCAGCTCAAGGTCGACTTAAACGGCTTCCGCCTGATTCAACAGCGGCGCCCCAAGTTCATCGACCTCTGGAACGTCGATGTCGACTACCTGAGTGCACGAACCAAGGACTTCCCGGCCCTGGGAAGCGAGATTGGTTGGTTCGGCGCTGATCTGATCCAGGATCTGAGCGATCCGTATCAAGAGCAACGCAATCCGCCCGAGCATATTACCAAGAGCTATTTCGGCTACTTCGACATCTGGGGTCTGAGAGACGCCAATTACGACGTCCTGGGATCGGGCCCCGCCATCGTGACCAACGGTCCGCCCGGCGCGGGCAAGGCTGGTTTTCAGCGCAGCGCCGATCCTCCGTTTCAATCTGACCGCGGACGCTTGAACTTCAGACACAACCAGCGATTCCTCCCCGAAGACGACGAGCACCAGTTCGAGGAGCTCCGGCTCCAGCTCGAGATTGGCTACGCGACGGACCGAAATTTCATCGAAGAATACTACAAGCGGTTGTTTGACACGGGCCTCGATCAGGAGACGCTGGCTTACGGCATCTGGCAGAAAGACAACCAGTACGCCAACCTCTGGGTCGAGGGCACGCCGCAGAACTGGTACACCGACACTCAGTGGCTTCCGCGGGCCGATTACTACCGACTGGGCGATTCGTTCCTGAATAATCTGTTCACCTATTACACGCATTCGGGTCTGGACTACGCGACGATTCACACCGATATCATGGTGAACAACCCTAACCTCTTCGCGTTTTTGCCTTTTGACCCAACGTCGAACACGACGGGCCCTTTTTCGTCGGGCCGGTTCTATACGAATCACGAACTCGACATGCCGCTGAATCTTGGCAATGTCGTGCGGATCATACCCTATGTGCAAGGTCAGGCCGTCGGCTGGACCGATCAGCTCGGCGGCGGACCATACCAGCATCAGCCGACAGGCGCGATGGGCCGGATCTGGGGCGCCGTCGGCGCCCGTGCCGAAGTCACGGCCTGGAAAAAATATCCCAACGTGGAAAGCGAGCTCATGAACGTGCATGGGCTTAACAACAAGATCAGCCTCTTTGTCGACGCCCGTTCGGCTTATTCCAACCAGCAGCTCAACAAGATCGCCGTTCAGGACGATCTCGATGACAATACGTATGAATACATCCGGAGATACGAGGCTCTGACCGAGTTCACGGGCGGGCTGTTGCCGTTTCCGTATGACCCACGGCACCTGATCGTGCGCCAGATGCTCTCGCCGATCACCCAGACGACCGACGTGCAGGCCTCGATCGACACGGTGCAGATGGGAGTTCACCAGCGACTCCAGACGAAACGAGGTCCGCTCGGTCGCAGGCGGATCGTCGATTACATGACGCTCGACGCGTCGACCACGTATTTTCCGACGGCTGACCGCGACAACTTCGGCACGCCGTGGGGCCAGGCGATGTACAACTACCAGTGGTATATCGGCGACCGCACGAGTATCGTCTCGTCGGGTTGGTTTGAGTTCTTCAAGCTGGTCGGAAGCACGCCGTTATCCTCTGTCACGGGATACAATCCCAACGGGCTCAACGTGATCACGACCGGGATCTCGATGAGCCGGCCGCCGAGATCCAACATCTTCCTCGGCTATACGATCATCGATTCGGGTCCGATCAAGACGTCGGCGATCAACGTTTCCATGAGTTATTGGCTCAGCCCGAAGTGGTATGGTACCTTCTCGGAGTCTTATGACTTCGGCGACGCGGTTTCACTCGGCTCGATGTTTGCCTTCACCCGAATCGGGGCCGACTACTTGACGACGATCGGCCTGACTGTCGACCCGCAACGGCAAAGTTACATGTTCGCCTTCCAGATCACCCCACGGCTCAGTCCAGGACTCGGCGCAGGTTCCTCGGGCACGTCGTTTGACACCCGTTTTGCACCCACACAGTGACCTGACCTGACCTGACCTGACCTGGCATGAGGGGTAAGGCTACGACGACGATGAACACAGAAAAACGCCGAATGGAAACCGGGCTGGCGTCAGCGTCGATTGAAACCGAGCCCGTGTGCGTGTTGCAGCCGGTTCCCGACTACGACGAGCGCGCGCTCGATTTCGAGACGCCTTCAGATCCGACGGCTCAGGCCGACCGGCGAAACGCCCGCAGCAAGCTGGCCGCGGGATGGCGGGGCATCAAGTCGGCCGTGCGGGGCGACTCCAGTTTCTTCGCCCACTTCTATCGCGGCACCCTGATCGCAATCACCGCCGCACTTCTCGGCGTCGATCAAAGAGGCTGGTGCCTGCTGGTCCTGGGCGCCTGCCTGGTGCTGATTTCCGAGTTGACGCACAGCGCCGTCGACACCCTGGCGCGCGCGATCGGCGACCCCGAAGAGCCCCGGCTCAAGACGGCGCGCGAAATCGCCGCCGGCGGCGTCCTCGTCGCGGCGGTCGGCTCGGCGGGCGTGACCACGATCGTCCTTGCCTGGAAATTCGCCGAGCTTCTCGGCGCGCGCCCCTGATCAAAGGGCCTTGCGTGATTACGAGACGCCTAGGCTCTCCAGGTCGGCAATGGCACTCGGCTCGTGCGGAGACTCGCCCTCTCAGGATCGTGGACGGTCATCTAACGCCCATGCCGCACGGCGCGGGTCTTCCGGCCGGCGCTGCGGCCAGGCTCCGCCCCCGAGCTCTTATCGGTTCAAGCCCGCGTGGGGGATCCGGGTCGTCCAGTCGAAGGGAAAACAGGGGCGTTCCTCGTCGTTTCGTCGCCGGAGCGCGGCGCGGCAATCGAATCGGTTTCTGCGATGGTTCGAGCACACCGTCATCGCCGGCCGGACATTCGAGATCACCATCGCGATTTATTGACACTTGAGCCGCCCTTCACCCGATCGTGCCGCGCCGCGAGCGCCGGTTCCCTGGAATTCAAAGTCGATCTCGCCGCCATCGATCGTGCCGTCCATCGAAAAGCTGTGGCCTTCATCATCGGTCTCGCGATAGTTGATTCGCCCATTCGAGACGGTTCCATCGACTTTACGTGCAAACCGGCCGACGAAGAGCGACTCACCCGAAAAGCGGTTGCCCTTGCGTGATTTGATCGTGAGCTGATACTGAGGCGCCTCCCCCTTCTTGCCGGCCGCCTTCTTGGTCGAGGCCTTCTTCGCCGAAGCCTTTTTCGTTGCCCTCTTCTCGGAATTGTCGTCCTTGAACGTCAATGTCCCACGCCAGAGGCTTCCGGGCTGCAGCCGGTCGGCGACAGCCGCGGCGCTCGCGCCGCCCAGGCCGAGCATGTCAACCTGCCGGCGGAGAAGGCCGTAGACCTGCTCGTATACCGTGGTCACCTCGGGCGAATCACCGGGGTCGGAAAAAAGCAAACGATATTGCCGCATGAAGCCAAGCAGCTCGGAGACCGTGGTCGCCTTGTGCTCGCTGACGTCACGGATGAGCTGTTCCGCATACGATTGTTCGGCGAAGATTTTGGTCGACGCGTCAAGCCGCTTGACGAAGCCACGCGACTGCGATCGCTGATTGTCGAGTGCCGGGATCGCCGTTTCCACCCTGGCGGCGAGCTCGGTCACCGTCGCTCGTAGATCGTCGTAATCCTTCGCCTGCAGCTCTGTCCCCTTGCGGCATTTCTCGACCACTTGGGTGACCGCCTTCTGATACGAGCGGCATTCCCCCTCGATTTCGGGACGACGGAACGCCAGCGGCCAGCCATCCTTGACGAGCATCCGGTCGACGGCGATCGTGCTCTGCGAAAGGGCCGACTTCTTGGTGTCGGCCACCTTGAAAGCCAGGGTCGTGAGCGTCACCTCGGGGGGCAAATCGACGCGCGCCCTGCGCCAGGAAGAAGGCGCGATCGACGGGTCGGCCAGGTCGCCAGCCAGGGCATTGAGCGCGGCACCCGACATGATGTCGTCGACCGTCGGATTCGTGCGCCAGCGGCTCTGTGCTTCCTGGAACTTGCGCTCAGCGTCTTGCTGCAGCTTGTTGGAGAGCCCCTTCTTGTACAGGACACGGTGATAACGTTCGACCATGTAATCGCGGTAAAGGCGCTGGACCTCGCGGTTGTATGATTTCCATGTCTCGACATTGATTGAATCGGCCCTGGCCGTGTTGAGGTTGTACCAGCCGGCCCCTTCGAGAAAGCGGCCGCGGCCGCGCAGAATATCGCCCTGGGGCGTCTGGGCCCGCGAGCCTGTCGATGTCAGCGCGATCGCCACCGTCAGGGCCAACCCGATAACGACTGAAAGCACCTTGTTCATGATCGATCTCACTCTCGACTGATTCGCGAAGGGGTCTGCGATCGTTAGCAAAGCGGCGGATCATTCTGGTTTCGCATCGGCGGGCTTCGCGTCTTCCGCCTGGTCTGGAACGTCGGCGAAGTCAAGCGCGACGACCTGTTGCCGCAGCAAATCGTAGAGCCGCTTGTATGTTGCCCAAACCTTCGGGTCCTGATCGGCTTCGGCGAAAAGCAAACGATACTTTTTCATAAAAGCGAGTAATTCGCCGACGGTTCTGGCGCGGTGGCCCTCGGCGTCTCGGATCAATTCCCCGGCGAATTCGCGATCGAGAAAGATCGTGGTCGCTTCGTCGAGCTCGATCGAGGAAGAGCTTCACCTGTTTTGACATCGGCGATCCGACCGGGGCGTAGAGCATCGCCTTTTCCCTGAGCGCCGCGAGGCTGCCTCGCAGCGCGTCGACTTCGGCCGCGCGAAGAGTCTTGCCTTTGACGCAAGTCTCGATTACCACGGCAATGCTCCGCGAATAAGCGGCCCGCTCGGCGTCGAGCTCGGAACGGCGCAATGGAATCGGCCAGCGCGTGCTCACCTTCATACGGCCAATGGCGACCGTGCTCGGTTTCACGGGCGCCGGGCGTCGCGAGCTCGTGGCGCTTGCGAATCGAAAGGCGAGCGACTGAATGGAAATTTCGTCGGGCAAGACAACCTGAGCGTCACTCCACTTCGTGGCCGGGATCGCCGGATCGGCCAGATCGGCGGCCAGGGCGTTGAGCGCCACGCCCGTCCGGATGTCGTCTTCCGTCGGATTTTCGCGCCAGCGTTTTTGCGCATCGGCGAGCCGGTTCGCGGCACGCTCCTGAAGCTCATTCGACGCCGTGCGTCTGGAACTGGTCCGGGCGGCGCGAGCGGCGAGATAACTTTGATACTCCGCCCGAACAGATCGACTCCATTCCGCGACGGCCGCCGCGTCGAGCGATGCTCCGCGCGCCGTTCCCAATTCGTACCACGCCAGGCCGCGAAGGTACCGTCCCTGGGCGCGGGCATGATCCCCCTCTGGAGTCGCGCCGCGCCCGTCTGGCGCCTGCGCGCTCGACGAGCCGCGGCGCCACGACCGCAAGAACCACGAGCAGATGGAACGATTGTCGCCTCACCGGAAGCCGCCACTTCAAAGCATCACGGGAACGTATCGTCAAGCGCCTGTATGACAACGGAGGAACGCACGAAAGTCAAGAAACGAGTGACAACCGGGCCCAATTGATCGGCCTTCCGGCGTGTGCGATGTCCACACTCGAGACCGCCCGAAATCGGGCTCGACTCTGATGATCGGCCAGGGTTTGACGAACATTCGCATCCCTCCGGATCCGGCCAGTTACCGGGATTTCCGGATAACTCAGGACGTCTACGTCATCGACGTAACATCTAGGCAAACCTTGCGGTTTGGGAAAATCGGGCCACTGGGAAATTTAGATAAACACCTTGAAGGTCATGAGCGGATTCAGACGAAGCTTAAGAGTGAGTTGGCGGGCTCGAATCCAGGGCGGAGCCTGACGGGTTCGGGTACCGATGTGCACCGAAGTTAGGTCGGAGTGTTCTGTGGAGCGTCAGATGTTGAGAAAACTGCGGTCGGTCGCGCTCCTTGCCCTTGGAATTGGGCTCAGCGCGGCCGCGCACCCGGCGCAGGGAGCTAGCTACGCGGGTGGTGCATCGTTTCGAATTTGCCCCGTGCCCCAGGAATGTTGCGGGCACACCCAATATCAACTCCAACGTCAGACGGTCCTCCAGAACGTCACGGAGACTGTCTACGATACGCAGCAAATACCCTGTGTGCGGACCGTCTGCGAAACGGTCATGCAGCCGAAAACCGTCACAACCGTGCGCAACATCGTCGAATGTCAGGTTCGCGAGGAGTGCTACACGGTTCAAAAGCCGTGTTACCGCACGGTACCGCGTGAAGTTCAATACACCGTGCAGCGGCCAGTCACGCGCACGGTCTGGAAAGATGTCGTCTACACGGTCAATCGGCCCGTGAAAGAGACGCATTTCGAGACGCGGTCTTACACAGTGGCACATCCGGTCAAGGAGACGTCTTTCAAGACGTGCGCCTACACGGTTTGCCATCCGGTGCGCGAGGTGAGCTATAAGGATGTAGCGTACACCGTGTGCCGTCCAACTCAGGAAACTTATTTCAAGACAGTCAATTACACCGTATGCCGACCGATCCAGGAAACGTGCTACAAGACATGTGCTTATACGGTGTGCCGCCCCGTCCAGACGGTCAAGTACAAGTGCGTTCCTTACACCGTGCAAGTTCCTGTTCCCTGCACGATCATGCAGTGCCAGCCGGCCACCGAGATGGTGCCGGTCAAGACGTGCGCATACAAGCAGGTTCCCTACACGGTTTGCCGGACGATCAAGGAAACGCAGGTCAAGGAATGCCGGTATACCGTGCAGGTGCCGGTGAAGCGCACCGAGATGCGGACGAAGACTTACACCGTCTGCCGGCCTGTTCGTGAAACGTATATGAAGGAGTGCCGTTACACGGTCTGCAAGCCCGTGCAAACGACGACCTACAAGACGGTGAGCAAGACTTGCTACCAGACTGTCGCCGAGACGGTTTGCCGCGAGACGTGTGAAACCGTTTGCGTGCCCAAGACGGTGATGAAGACGGTCTGCCGCACGGTTTACGAAAAGGTTTGCGAGCGCTACTACGTGCCGGGCAAGTCGGTTTGCATCGACGGCTGCCTGGTTCAGTGCCCCGGTGTCTGGTGCGAACGAACCGTCTGCTGCCCGCGCACGATCACCGAGAACGTTTGCTGCACGGTTTATGAAAAAGAAATCGTCCGCAAGCAGGTGCCGGTGACCGTCTGCAAGAAGGTTCCGTACACGGTTTGCGAGCAGGTGCCTGTGACCACGTGCACGCTCGTGGCGGAGGAATGCGTCAAGCAGGTTCCCGTCACCACGTGCCGCATGGTCAGCGAAACCTGCGTCAAGCAGTGCCCGGTCACCGTTTGCGACTACGTGACCGAGGAACGTGTGAAGTGCGTGCCCTACACCACGTGCCGCACTGTCCAGGACACCTGCTACAAAACGGTTGCCTATACCGTTTGCAACATGGTGCCCCGAACGGTCATGCATCGCGTGCCGGTCACGATCACCAAGATGTGCTGCAAGACCGAGTTCCAGCAAGTGCCGTACACGTGCACCTCGTATGTGCCTGAGACGCATACGAAGCAGGTGCCCTATACGGTCACGCGGACCATCAAGGAAACGCAGTGCAAGCAGGTCCCTTGCACGGTCACGCGGATGATCCCGCAAACCTGCTACAAGCGCGTGCCCATCACCACCTGCCGCACGGTCACACAAACTTGCTACAAGCAAGTGCCAGTGACCACCTGCCGCATGGTGAGCCAGGTGTGCACCAAGCAAGTGCCCGTCACGACGTGCCACATGGTGGCCGAGCCGTGTGTCAAGAAGGTTTGCGAAAAGATCTGCGAGACCGTGACCGTGCCTTGCACCAAGATCGTGTGCGACACCGTCTGCGAAATGAAGACCATTCAGTGTGTTCGCAAGGTGCCGTACAAGACTTGCCGCCAGGTCACTGACTGCAAGGTCGTTTGCTGCCCCGTGACGGTTCAACGCCAGGTCACCGAGTACAAGACGATCTGCGTGCCCCGCCAGGTGTGCAAGCAGATTCCGGTCGAGGTCTGCGTGAAGGTTCCGGTCGTCATGCACTGCGACCCGGTGGTTCTCCCCTCTGCACAGAGTGTACTCGCGTCGGGCCAGTCGATTCCGCTGACGGCGGTGCCCCCCTGCGACCCCGGCGATAGCCGCTATCCGCTCGTGACCCGGAAGAACAGCGTCCTTCGCTGAGAACCACGTCGCCGCCAGGGCCACGTGTTCCCACGCGACAGGATTCGCCTGCTCCCCATGCGAAACGCCCTCGGAGACTCATGTCCCCGGGGGCGTTTCCGTTTTCACATGATCGCATTCTTATCAATCGAAAGTCGCCCGCGACGATCAGCCGCTCCAGACCGCGGCGCAACCGGGCAAACGCGCGGGAACGATGGCTGAGCTGATGTTTGACGAGCGAGCTCAGCTCGCCGAACGTCTGGTGGTATTCAGGAATCAAGAAGAGCGGATCATACCCGAAGCCCCCCGCGCCGCGTTTCTCACGCGTCATGCGCCCGCGGCAGACTCCCTCGGCCTCGAGACGGATCGCTCCCGACGGATCAGCCAGCGCGAGTGCGCAGCAGAATGCCGCGCCCCGGCGTTCGTCGGGAACATCGGCGAGCGCTTCGAGAACCTTGCGATTATTGGCCTCATCATCCTTGGGCTCACCCGCGTAACGCGCCGAGTAGACGCCAGGCGCGCCGCCAAGTGCGTCGACGGAAAGCCCCGAGTCGTCGGCGAGGACCCATTCTGACAAGGCCAGGGCCAGCTCCGACGCTTTCTTGCGGCGTTGCCGGCAAATGTCTCGGCGTCTTCGTCGACGTCGAAGGCCGCGGCATAATCGTCGACCGATCGGATTTCGAGCCGGCCCGGGGCCGAGCCTGGCTCCCATGCGGGAACGATCAGCTCGGCCATTTCGCGGCACTTCTTGCGATTGCGCGAGCCGAGAACCAGAACAATCGCATGGGATGACGAGTCAGACTGGCTCATGGCGGGTGCGGTTCCACTGGAGATCAGATGATCGATTCAGATCATTTTCAGTTCAGTTCAACTCAGTTGATCAGCCTCGAAGCGAACGGTCCCGGCTCGTTGCATCGCGCCGGGCGCGGCAAGGCCGGAACCGCCATTTCTATTCTAGCGAACAGGCGGCCGCATCAATAACAGGGCCCGCCGGCGAGCGAGGGCGGCCGCCTTTCGCCATTTTCAGTTCCGGACTTTCGTCTTCAAGTCGGCGACGTCGGTGAGCGCGAGTGCCGGCACGATCATCGTGTCGAGGGCGTTCTTGCCGCGGCCGCGCGGCGACCTGTCGAGCAGGGGAACCGCCATCGTCATGAGCTTGGCACGAACCTGGGCGGCCTTCGGATCTTGTTCGACGTCGAAGCTGCCCACGAAGACGCGGCTCGACAGCCGGTCGTGCAGCACATAAATGGGCTGGCCCAGGCGCTGGAACTCCGGGTCTTTCGCCAGCTTTTCGGCCACTTTCTCGGCGTCATTATGGGCCGTGCGCAAGGGACTGTCGTTCAGGTTGGGGATGAGGCTGGTGGGCTGCTGAACTTCGTTCATCTGGAATGCCGAGCGGCCGCTGAACTCGGCGATCTGCAGGCTATAGCGGCCCGGGCAGTTGGCAATGCTGCGGAGCCCTCCGTTCATCTGCACAACGAGACGGTCCTTGGTTCGCGGAAAGAGATACTGAGTCGGCACGAAGGGATTCGTCGTGCGAATCGCATAGCACAATCCGGTGCGCCAGGGAAACGGCGACGACATGCCTTCGAGGCACCTCGGCTTGATCTTTCTCACCTCGTGCAGCAGTTTTTCCGAACCGGCGAGCGTCTTTTCATTGCCGACGAGCACGGCGGCCTCGTCGAGCGTGCGGATCTTCTCGGGCATTTTCACGTCGGGCGCCATTACTTCGCTGGGGGCCGTGGGCGGAATGCCGCGGAGCATGCTCTTTCCCGGATAGTCCTTGGTGCGGAGGATATACGCGGGCAGGTGGTACCCGATCGCGCAGCTCTTTCACCAGGGCCAGGGCCATCCGCTCGGCATTGACGCCGCGAAAGACTCGCGCCATGACCATGAATGGCCCGACTTCCTTCGTCAAGAGATAGGGTTCGATCGGCTCATTCGGTAATTCGATTGTCGGATCGTGGAGATCATTGGCGGGCGTGAGCTCGGGTGCTGTATTTCCGCGTCTGATCATCCGATTGTCGGGTGTGATCACGGCGGGCAGCCCCTGGCCCGGCGCGACGGCGTTGCCCTGTATGGGCGGCGCCGACGACGGGGCCTGAGCACTCGCCGGACCGGCCGCGGCAACACTGATCAGGAGCAGAGCCATTGTGGCGAAAGGCGATTTCATGGGCGATCCCTCTCGTGTCGGATCGGTGATGGCCGAATCCAAAACCAATGTGGAGACCCGAGCGGAACCCGTGATTCCGACCTGGGTTCGTCTTCAACCGTGACTCGGTTTTTGTGCCGGAAAAGATGGGTCAATGGAGCGCGTAAGCGCCTGCGCCGGCATCGATCGTCGCGAAGGGTAGCGAATCCGTCATTTCTTGACCAGAGCAGATTGCGCGAATCGCGCCGCGGAGCTTGCGAGAGTATGCGACTGGCGCGCAAACAATCACCCCTCGTGCCGCCGCGAGGGGTGATTGATTGATCAAACGAGCACGTCAGGTTACTTGGCGTCTTTCGGGACGTTTTCGGGCGGCGGCTCCATGGTGACGCCGTCCTTCGCTTCGGGAATCGTGGGCATCTTGGCCGGCTCGGGGAAAGCCTTTTCAGGGATATCCTTCAAATCCTTCTTGCGGTCCTTGTCGGCGAGGATCGAATACCGCTTCTCCCCCTTCGACCCGATTTCATAACGGCCCCAGTAAACCTGCGACACGGGGTTGTAGTAGTAGACATAGCGCGGCTGCGACGGGTAATAGATGCAGTAGTGATAATTATAGGATGTCTGCGTGACGACGGGCTGGTAGTAGTACGTCACGTAGTAGTAGCTGTAGCTCGGGTTATACGACCAGCTCGTGTCGTAATACTGGCGATAGCCATAACTGGCGACGGCTGCTGGCGCGGCGACCGCGCCCAAGGTCAGGGCAAGGGCAAGAATGCGAATCGATTTCATCGGGGCTACCTCGTTTCTTGGAGTCAGGACGGGGAAATGGGGTCGAAACCAATCTGAAGGAAGCAATTCATCTCGCCGCGGTCGGAACGAATCGAATCAAGGCTTGGATGTCGGTAAATCAGTGGGAGTGGCGTTCTTGTTGTAACGCACGCTCACCGCTCCACGGAACTGGCCGATGTTGCGTGTCTCTTCGACGTACCTGGCGTCGATCGGGTTACCCCTCGCGGTCGCGTCTGCCGATCGCGAGTTCCGCTTGGGGTCGGGTTCATCGGCGGGGGGCGATCCATCGCGGGGCCAGGCCGCCCGGAAGCTCGCGGTGATCGTGCCAAACGTCGACGACGTCGGCAGCAATTTGGCCACGGCCGTTTTTGCGTATTCGGCGACCTGAAAACTGTCCGAAACCTCGTTCGTGCGGTGCCAGCCGGCGATCGTCCCTGCCTTACCGGCGTGAATGAATACCACTTCGTAGCTCTTGGTGTCGCTGAATGAATACATGCTCAGGCCATCGATCGTCAGGGTCACGGCGACGTCGGAGGTCGACGTATTGATCACCTTGACCGCGTAGACCTCGCCCCGGTTGATCTTGAGAAAGGCCAGCCCGTCCTGGTCGAGCGTGGCGGTGCGCGGGGTGTACGCCTTCAAATCGGGCTTGGCCTGTCCAGGGTCGGGGCCGACGAGAATCTCGATCGAATACGGGAGTGCGTTGCCATCTTGCACGGGCGTGATCCTGGTTCCTTCGAGCCGCGGGGACTGGATCTTGTCGAGGGCGTCGTCGAGCTTTTTCTCGGCCTTTTCGGGCGATGCCGCGGGAGGCGTCACCGTGGTGATTCCAACAAGCGAGGCGATGGTCGTCAGGCTAAAAAGGCCGCGAGAATCGAGCCTCGATCACAGGTTCACCGTTTCGGTCCTCGATCCTGGCCTTGATCTGCAGCGCGGTGGTTTTCGAATCCTTGTCGGTCACATCGCGATACTCGCCGGAGACCAGCAAGTCAGCCTTGCGCGACACCTGCACGCCCCGCTTGCCGAGCGCATCGACGAGCGCTTTGGCGATCGCCGTGCCCCCTGTCGCCCCTTGCCGCGCCGCGTTTCCCTTGGGGACGAAATCACCGACCTGGATGGCGTTGCCCCGGTCTTTCACCACACCTTCGACCTGCTTGGCAAGCTCGGCCATTTCCTTGTCGAGATCCGACACGGCATGGACGGCCGGCGACAACAAGAACCCGGCGGCCAGTGCGACGGCCAACACGCTACCCAACGCCTGACGGCCGCCGCGGAGTCCCCTTGCCACATTCATCTGTCAGACCTCGCTCTTCAAACGATTCTCAGCACGGTGTCGCCAGGATAACGATGGCACGTCGCGTTTCTTCCGCCCCTGTTGCAAAAAATCGCGGATTTTTCTCGAGCGAGTTTGTCCTTGCGCGTTTGATCCACGCAATCACGGAGCGGCATCGAGCCGCTTGAGTGCCGCGGCCGCGTCTTGATTGCCGGCTTTGGCCGACCGGCGATACCAGTCGACGGCGACTGCTCGGTCGGCTGTGACTCCGAGACCCCGCTCGTACAAAGACCCCAGATTGAACTGGGCGATTGAATGTCCCTTCGCCGACGCTTTCTGATACCAGGCGAAGGCCTGGGCATGATCTCGCGGCACGCCTCGTCCGCTCTCATACATCATTCCGAGGCTATTCTGGCCATCGGCGTTGCCGTGGTCGGCGGCCCGGCGATACCAGGCGACCCCCTGAACATCATCCTGGACGACTCCCTGGCCATAAACGTACAGCGAGCCCAGGTGAACCTGTGCGCCGGCATAGCCGGCCTCCGCGGCCTTGCGAAACCAGTAGGCCGCGTCGGTGAAACTCTTCTGTACTCCCCGGCCATTGCGATAGAGCGCTCCAAGATTCCTTGCGCGTAGGGATTGCCTTGATCGGCGGCCTTGCGATACCAGCGAGCCGCTTCGGTCTCGTCCTTCGGAACACCTCGTCCATTGGCATGGAGCCAGCCCAGACTGTTCTGAGCGTCGGCGTTCCCTTGCTCGGCCGCCGCGCGCGACCATGCGACGGCCTGAGCATCGTCTCGCGGGACATGGCGGCCGTCTCGATACATCGAGCCAAGATTGCTCTGGGCCAACGCATTTCCTTGCTCGGCCGCTCGTCGAAACCAGATCAATGCCTGGTCAATATTTTTGGGCACGCCTCGTCCCGCCATGTACATGAGCGCCAGGTTCGCCTGGCCATCGGCGTTGCCCTGGTCGGCGGCGCGGCGATACAAGGCCGCCGCCTGGCTTTCGTCCTTCGCGACAACGCGGCCGGCCGCCAGCAAATTGCCGAGGTAGACCTGGGCGTGGGGGTCGCCACGCTCGGCGCACTGCCGCGTGCGCTTGATGATCTGTGATTCAGGGAGGTTGGTCGCGAACGGCCCGGATAACGTCAGGCGCTCGCCTGCGCGATCGACCATGAATTCAACCCGTGAGCCGAGTTCACGATTCTGGATCGTACGGTTCATCTCATCGAACGTCGCGACGTCGAAGCCGTCGACCTGAAGCACGATGTCGCCGGGCTTGAATCCCATCCGGTCGCCACCGCCGCCCGGCAAGACGAAGACCACCAGGGGTTGCGACGCGGGCACTTTCCGCTTGGCCGCCAGGCGACTGCCCGCTGGCCCACTGGCGGTCGCAAGGGTCGCGACCCCCCGCCCCGGCGCGACGCTGCGTTTCTCGATGCTCACGAGCGGCAGCAGGTCGCGGCTGGTGCCCTTCCATTCGGGCTGTTGCCTGGCGCCGTATTTTTGCGCACGAAATCCTTCACACCGCGTGTGACATATTTCAGCACATCGGGAACGAATATGTCGGTCTGATCGGGCGCGATCGCCGCCCCTTTGAGTGCTTCGATCACGTAGTAGAAAAACACGCCGTGCTTCAGATCGGCATGCTCGTATGCTTTCTCCCCCTCGGAGCAACTGAAAAATGCGATCACGCCGCCGGGGGGCGATGCGCCTGATGGCGCGTCACGCTCTCGAGCTTGACCACGTTGCGCGAGCGCGAGTTCTGCGTCTGCGGATCGTCGCGGCAGGCATCCACGAGCAAGATCTTCAGTCCGGCACGGCTCGACTCGATGGCCTTGTAGATCTCACTCAAGGGGATCAGGGTCGACCTGTCACTGAGCCTGGCATCGAGCGGACAGAAGTAACTTTCGGCCTCGCCCTGGAATTGCACGCCGTGGCCCGCCAGGGCAATGATCACCGAGTCGTTCTCGTCGAGAGTCGACAACAGGAGATGCAGCTCTTTCCGGATGTGGGCCCCCAGCGGCAAGAAGCGAGTGTCCTCGGCGCCAACGGTCTGAGTCATCAAAACGACATTGCCGGCCGTGTAGCCGCCCGCCATGAGTGCGCCGGCCAGGTCAACCACGTCGGGCTCGGCAAAAGCCAGGGCGTGCAATTCGTTGGGATCGTACTTCCGCACCCCGACCAGGAGCGCGTACCTGCCTCCCTGACTCGCGGCCTGTTCCAGGCCGACGGCGACAGGGACCAGTCCGGCAAGCACGAGTGCCGCGGCGAAGATTGCGGAACAGATCCTGGCTAGACGCATGGCGAGAGAGACCTCCGATTCAGGGCTGTGCGTTCAACCGCTTGAGCGACGCGGCGGCGTCTTTGTTGCCTGCTTTCGATGCCAGGCGATACCAATCGATGGCGACCGGTACGTTGGGCGCGACTCCCTTGCCGTTCTCGCACATCCATCCCAGGTTATTTTGCGCCAACGCGTAACCCTGCGCGGCAGCCTTGTGATACCACGCGACGGCCTGCGCGTCGTCCTGGGGCACGCCACTGCCTCTGCGATACATCACCCCGAGCTGGTTCTGGGCGAAGGCATTGCCTTTTTCAGCCGCTTTGCGGTACCAGTTGGCCGCTTCGCTCGGGTCCTGCATGACCCCTCGCCCATGGTGGTAAAGTAATCCGAGATTCGCCTGTGCGATCGTGTGCCCCTTCTCGGCGGCCTTGCGACACCAGATGACGGCCTGTGCGTCATCTTTCGGCACGCCATTGCCGTTCATATACATGAACCCAAGTCGGTTCTGAGCGTCGACGGACCCGTGCTCGGCCGCTTTGCGGAACCAGTTGACAGCTTCACTCTCGTCCTTGACGGTGCCATCGCCGTTCGCCGTCATGAAGCCGACGCGGTACTGCGCCGTGGCGTTCCCTTTTTCGGCCGCTTTGCGATACCAGGCGTACGCCTGTGCGGGATCTTTCTCGACGCCTCGCCCCGCGATATACATCTGGCCGAGATTGACCTGGGCCAGTTCATTTCCTTGATCGGCCGCTTTTCGAAACCAGATCACGGCCTCGATGTCGTCCTTGCGCACGCCCCGGCCATCGCGAAATGATTGTCCCAGGTCATTCTGAGCGGATGCGTTGCCGCTCTCGGCGGCCTTGCGAAACCAGGACGTCGCCAGGGCGTCATCCTGGGTAACGCCGCGACCGTGCTGGTAGCACGAACCGAGATTTCGCTGTGCGCTTGCATCGCCGTGGTCGGCCGCCTTGCGATACCACGAGAAGGCTGTGTACGGATCCTTCGGCACGCCCCGGCCCATCTCGTAGGCGTACCCGAGGCTCGCCTCGGAGAAGGCATGCCCCTGGTCGGCTCCCTTTTTGAACCATGCGATCGCAGCGGCGTCGTCTTTGGGAACGCCCCTGCCTTCGCGATACATTCTCCCCAGATTCGCCTGTGCGGCCGGGTTGCCGCGCTCGGCCGCTTTGCGATACCAGATCAGGGCCTGCGCTTCGTCTTTCGGAACGCCACGGCCCGTCGAATACATGTTGCCGAGATTGCTATAGGCCGTCAGATACCCCTGGTTGGCGGCTTTGCGATACCACTCGACTGCCGCCGCCTCGTCTTTTTCGACCCCGTGGCCCCGACTATACGAAAATCCAAGAGTGTTCTGGGCGGACGCATAGCCTTGCTCGGCCGACTTGCGCAGCCAGGCCAGCGCCAGCTTTTCGTCCTTCGCGATACCATGGCCCTGTTCGTACTTTCGTGCGAGATTGTACTGCGCCGAGGCATGCCCCTTTTCGGCCGCCTTTCGATACCAGGAGACGGCTTCCGCCTCATCCTTGCCGGTGAATTCGCCGTTCGCGAGCAAATGACCGAGGAAGTTCTGTGCATCGGGACCGCCTCGTTCGGCGAGCTGGCGGGCGCGGGTCGTCACTTGCGAATCGAGCAAGGGGTTGGCATACGTGCCGGACAGAGTCAATTGCTGGGCGCCGCGGGCGACCGTGAGCTCGATGTGCGAGCCGACTGCGCGGCCGCGGATGGCTGCATTACACTCCTCAACGGTCGGCACGTCCCAGCCATCGACCTGGAGCACGACGTCGCCAACCTTCAATCCGAGCCGGTCGCCGCCGGCGCCGGGAATCAGAAAGGCGACCTGCGGCTGCGAGGGCAGGCGATTGAGTTCAGACGCCAACTGCTCTCCCAGTGGACGCAATGTCGCGACCAGTTTTGTCATACCGGTCGATGACGACGCGTCTTTGCGATCGAGCGTCACGAGCGGCACCAGATCGCGGATCGTGCCTTTCAATTCCGGGAGTTGATTCAAGCCGTAGCGGTCACGCACGAAGTTTTTCACCTGCCGCGTCACATATTTGACCATATCCGGCACGAGGATCTCGTTTTGGTCCGCGTTAACAGCCGCCCCCTTTAGGGCTTCGATCACGAAGTTGAAGAAGACGCCGTGCTTCAAGTCTTCATGCTCGAACGCCTTCTCGCCGGCCGAACAACTGAAGAAGGCCACCACACCCCCGGGCGGCGGGGTGCGCCGCGGACGTGTCACGCTTTCGAGCTTCACCACGTCGCGCGACCGCGAGTTTTGCGCCTGCGGATCGTTGCGACACGCGTCGACCAGCATCACCTTGAGCCCGGCCGGGCTCTTTTCGAGCGCCTTGTAAATTTCATTGAGCGAAATCAAGGTCGTCTTGTTCGCCAGTTGGGCGTCGGACGGGCAGAAGTAATTCTCGTCCTCACCCTGGAACTGCACGCCGTGGCCCGCCAGCGCAACCAGGATCGAATCCTCTTCCTCAAGCTGACCCAGGAGGAGGTTCAGCTCTTTGCGCAGGTTGGCCGCCGTCGGCGAGAACCGCGGTTTCTCGGCGCCGATCTTCTGGGTCATCACGACCACATTTTCCGCGCGATAACCCTCGGTCGTGAGCACGCTCGCGAGCTCGTCGACGTCGTGCTCGCTGTAAGGCAACTCGTGCAGCTCGTTGGGATCGTATTTGCGTACGCCGACGAGCAGGGCATACTTCTCTCCCTTGTTGGTCTTTTGCTGAGCATGGCTCGTTTGACCGAGCATGATCAGCGCAACGACAAGGCCGACTAACCGCCGCGAGCCTGTTTTCAACATTGATTTCCTCGGCGCCAGACGACGATGTAACCGCGAATGAGAATCGAGTCGAGCGAGCCCCAGCCGTACAGAACTTGGCCAAGGGAAGCGGTCGGTTTGGCAAACCGTCTAATCCGCCCGAAACACGCGATAGGGCGTGCCACGTCCCAGCTCGATGGCAACCTGATGAAACGTCGAGAGCGTCCGATCCTTGAGCGAATCCCACTCAGTGCGCTTCTTCGCACCGGTGCCGAGGTAGACACCCAGACCCAGGCGGCGAAGCTGCGCGTTGTCCTGAACGAGCCGCTTGAGCTCGTCGATATTTTTCAGTCCCAGCTCGGCGACCATCTCTTCGGGGCCCAGGTCTTTCTGGTAGAGCCGGGCGATCGAGGTGATCGGCTCGGGAAACGCGCGAATCGGCTTGTCCTTGTCTTCCCCGATCTTGACGAACGGCCCCATCGCTTCGTCAAGCGCCGCCAGGAACTGGGCTTCGTCTTGCTCTAACAAGCGATCCATGTCTTTTTGCGTCGGAATCAACAGGTCGACGGCGTCGCGCGCTTTTCCGCCGAGCTCGGTGGCAACCCGCAGGTCGTCCTTGAACGTGCGGCAATGCCATCCTTGTGGCATCCCATGCATGACAGGCCGTTGACCACCTGGGTCGTGCCGGCATTCTTCTGATCGTCGCCGACGATTTCAGCCGGCCCCTCGTCGATCCGCGTGCCGTCAGCCTTGACGAGCAGATAGGCTTGCAGCTTGTTGGGCAGACTATAAATGATCTCGCCGCCGGCATGCTCAAAGGCCAGATTCGAAAACGGGTTCCCCTCGAAGACCGGACCGAGCGGAAACTTGAACAGGTTGCCTTTGCCTTCGTTGTCGCGGAAGTCGTAGCTTTTCCAGTAATAGCTCGTTCCCGACGACTCGTGACGGTCGACCAGCCGGTTCTGGTGCGAAACATCGCTCCGCGCAAAGCCGGCGCGCTTCAGGCTAAAATTCAAGAAATCGGCCTCGACCTTCACATCGAGCCGCCGCTCGAGCGCCTGCGAGGTGCTCGGCAAGTCGAGGATGGCATGATAAAGCGACGGCCGCGAAGCCGAGTCGATAAACCAGTCAGCGCGAATATCGGCGAGACCGACCTCGTCATCGAGCAGCCGGGCGAGTTCATTCGCCAGCCGCCGCGTCTGATCATCGTCGCGCCGGTTGCTGTAACGCAGCCCGTACGGGTACGCGCGGAGGATCGTCGTCCAGACGTCGCGATCGTGCCAACCGAGCCGGCGGATGTCGACGGCCAGCACGGTGCCTTGCGGTTCCAGAACCAGCGGTACGACGATCTTCGACCGGGTCGAGAGGCTGTTGAGCAGCTTCGAGACAGCGGCCCGCGCCAGCCGCAGCTCATCGTCGCGTATACTCGGGTTGTTGTGCAGCGTGGCCAGTGTGAAATAGCGCCAGAACTTGCGCTCGCCGTCGTCAAGACTGCTCAGGTGGTCGACGATCGCCTTCAAGATCTCGCGGTCACGTACGGGCGGTCGGTCGGTCGCTTTGGGAAACGGTGCTCCCGCGACGATCCACTGCTTGATCGTGGCTTTCTCGGCGCCGGTCGGTTTTGGTTTCGAGGGGGGCATGGCATCGCCGGTCTGAGGCTCGGCCAGGCCCATGCGGTCCCAAAGCTCCGATTTCTCGGGGTTTCCCGGGGTGATGTAAGGATCTCCGTCTTTACGCGCTGCGATCAGGATCTCGCGTTTCAAGACGTCGTACCCGGGGACCTTGAACTGAACGCCATGACAGCGGTAACAATACTTTCGCAAGATGGCGGTCGCCTCGGTGGCGAGCGTCTGGCTCGGCTCCGCCGCGGGATCGGCCCCGTCCGCCGCCCTGGCGACCAGGCTCACGCATAACACCGCAACCAGGGCTAAACCGCGTCGTGACAGTCGGTTCATGATCGATCGCGCTCCGCCAGACGAATGAGTTGAACTCGAGCTTCCTGAGAGGGAACGAGACATGACCGTCAATCTTCCAAAATTCGTGAGAATTCTCTCTAACGGGGAAGGTTCAAAGGCTCGACAATCTTGTTGTAGCGCACCGTGATCGCGGCCCTGGCCTTGCCGAAAACGTAGTCCACCTTTTGAAACGGCTGGTCGATCGGCTTGCCGATGGCCGTGGCGATATCATCCTTGGTCGGGACCTCGGGCTCTTCGCCGGGCGGGGCCTGGGCGTCTCGCGGCCAGGCGACGGCGAATGTCGCGGTGACCATGCCAATCTGCGCCGAGGAGGGGGGCATTTGCCTGGCCACGGCCGCCTCCGATAATTTCGACACCAGGAATTCGTTGGAGCCCTGGGGGCCATCATTGCGATACCAGCCGACGATCAGGGCGATCGAATGCTTCGGAATGATCAACCGGGCCTCGCGGTCCTGGAGCCGGTCGCTGAAGGCAAAGATGCTCAAACCGTCGACGGCCAGAACGACCGCGGCGTCGAGGTCGGAGTCGTTGATCAGCTTCACCGCGTAGACATCGTCACGCGCCAGCGAGACAAAAGCCTGTCCGTCCTTCACCACGGCGGCACGCGGCCGGAAGTCGCCGGACGGCGATTTGACGTGCATTTCAACGGCGTAAACGCTCTGTGAATCGGGCGCGATCCGCGTGCTGGCAGTCCCGGCGCCTCCGTTCTTGCCCACGCTGGCGGCCGGCTTTTCAAGGATCTGGCCGACCTTGGCACTCTGCTCCGAGCGGGTCGCCACCGAGATGTCGCCCGTGCCGCCGACAATGCGCATGACCGTGGCCGCATCGACGATATCGGTGTCGGTTTCGAGCGCCGGCTCGCCGGTTTCATTGTCTTCGAATCGCAGGTGGATCCGCAGCGAATTGAGGCCGTTGACACGTCCCCGCCGGTATCGGCCCGTGACCTCGATGCGCGCCTTGCGATCGATCTTCAAGCCCAGCTTTTGGAATGCGTCGATGACCGCGCTGCTGATCCCCGCGCCGCCGCTCGCCTGAAGCTGGGCCGCACCGCTGAACTCGCCGATGGCCACCGAGGTGAGTCCCCTCGCGTCAAAAAGGTCACGCTTGATCGCGACAAACTTCTTCTCGAGCTTCGACCCGAGCTCGTCGGCCGATGCAGAGACAGCCGAATACACACATTCGACCAGGAGGAACGAGAGAATAAGCAGTCGAGCGTGTACCATGGTCTTCGTCACCTCGATTTCACTCGTTCGCCGACCGGGCTCAGAGGCCCGCCGAAGTGGCGCGTGCCTTCATCAACCGATTGATGATAATGAGTCATACCAACTTTTCGCACGACGGCTAGAATACAAATGACCAACAGTTGTGTTTGAGTCTGATCACACTATTTTGCCGACCGACGAGGCAGATTTCGAGTCCCGATCGTTTTCCTTCAAAATTGAGCGTCCATTCAGAAGATCTGCGCCGAGGAACACCATGCGCCGGCAGTCGATTGTGACAAGCTCACTGGTCTGCGCCGCCATGTCGGTCGCGACCCTGGCCTTCGCGAAAACGGCGGGTGCCGAACCGGTCATTCATCTCATCGTCGTCGCGGACACGCTCGATTCCAAGATCGGAAAGAGCGTCACCGTCGACATGAATGCGATCCGCGCAGCATTCGCCCGCCAGGTGCTCGAGGGCCAAAACCTCCGAACTCAAACGATCGAACGCGACGAGTGCCAGCCCGGCGTGATCCTCGCCCGGATCGCCGCGCTGGCGCCGGCCGCCGACGATGCCCTGGTCGTCTTCTTCTCGGGCCACGGCGCATATGACAACGATGAGGAACAGTACTTCAGGTTCCCCCGGTTAGGGCCGCAGACCATTCTCACCCGCCGCCAGGTTCGCGATGCCATTCAAGCCAAGGGATGCCGCCTCGGTGTCTTGATCACCGACTGTTGCAATAACGTGAGCATCATTCCCAAGCAGCCGCTCGCGCCGACGATGCAGGCACCCATGGCCGCGCCGCAGCCCTTGTTCACCCCGCTCTTTCGATCGTTGTTTCTCGAGACCTCGGGCTTTGTCGATCTGACGTCGTCGAAGAAAGGAGAGCGCTCACTGGCCTACCCGGCCATCCAGTACGTCGGCCGCCCGCAGGTCTTTGCCAGCGGCGGCCTCTTCTCGGTGTCGCTCGAACGCGTGCTCATGCAGTTTCAGAGCCAGCCATTAACCTGGCCCGTCGTGCTCGAAAAGACAGCCGAGCGCGTGCGGACCGAATTCCAGCGATTGAAGCCCGATGGACTCGACAACGAAGACGAGCCCGAGAACCCGCAAATGACGCAGACGGCCGTCGGCACCAGTTTCGGCACCCACCTGGCCGCGAACAACGCCGATCCGGTCGTCGTCCCTGACACGTTGCGCCCCGACGACTTCGTAATTCAAAGGCTCGGCCCCGGCTGGACGCTCGGTATTCACGGCTACGAAAACGGCGGCAAGGGAATCATTGTCTGGTCGGCCTACCCGGGCAGTCCAGCGGCACGCCTCGGCCTTGAATATGGCGACCAGGTCCTCAAGATCAACGACACGACCGTTCGCACGGCACGCGGCTATAACCGGCTCTTGAAAGACTCTGGCGGCATCATCGCCCTGGTCTTTCGCGACGTGCGTACCGGAGAAGTTCGTAGCGCGACGGTCACACTCGATTTCCGCCGGCCGGATCGCAGCGACCCGAGCCTCGCATCCGACCACGCTTTTGGCGCCGCCGGCGAACCCGCCGATGGCCAGGGCATCCGCGTCACGGCCATCACCCCCAAGAGTCCCGCGGCGATGGTCGGGCTCGACCCCGGCGATGTCATCATGAATATCAATGATCGTCCCGTGCGTACCCTTGATGACTACAACAAGGCCGTCGGCGATTCGCCCGACGAGATGTGGTTCACCGTGCTCAATGTGCGAACTGGCAAGCCGCTCGGCACGGTCGTGCGGCTCGACCGCGCAAGCGGCGAGAGGCGGGTAACAATCTCACTTTCGGCGTTCACGTCTATGAAATTCCAGGTGGGCTCTACATCTGGGCAACCCGCCCGGGCGGCCCCGCCGCGCGGCTGCGGCTCGAACGCGGTGACATGATTTTATCCATCAATGGAACGCCCGCGACCACGATCGCCGCTTATCGATCGGCCATTCAAGCCTCGAGCGGCACCATCGACCTGACGTTTCGCGACATCCGCACCGGCCAGGTTCGCCGCTCGGGCGTGACGCTCGACCAGGGCGTCGGCAGCGCCCTTGCACGCGGCCGCCACGGCACGTTCGGCGTGCATGGCGAAGGCGTCGCGGGCACCGGCGTCAGGGTCACCGCTGTCGTGCCCAACAGTCCCGCGGCCTTGATCGAGCTCGACCCGGGCGACATCGTGACTCATATCAACGGCCGCTTTGTCGACACGTTCGCCGACCTTCAGCAGGCGGTCGAAAACTCCGCCGATGACATGGCCTTCACGTTGATCAACATCAGAACCGGCAAGTCCCAGGAGATGCTCGTTCAGCTCGACCGTTGAAACGACAAGCGCATGCAGGCGACTGCCCCTTGCAACAGCAAGCGAAATGCCCTTGCAAGATCCTCGGAGGGCGAGTTTCCGGACGAGCCAGGTGCCAGTGCCGACACGGGGAGCGTCGGCGTCCAATTCTCACGCAAGGCCGTTCAGGCCAGCGGCCAGGCCGAGCCCAGGGTCACCCGCTGCAATTCGGTCAACTGGTTGATCCCCGCCTCGGCGAGGTCGAGCAACGCATCGAGCTGCCGCCGCGAGAAGGTGCCCCCTTCACCGGTCCCCTGCACTTCTACCAGGCCGCCGCTGCCGAGACGCACGACGTTGATATCGACGTCGGCCGTCGAGTCTTCGCGATAATCGAGGTCGACCACCGGCTCGCCGCCGACAATCCCCGCGCTCACCGCGGCAATGCTGTCAGTCAGGATCAACCGGCCTTGCTCGGGACTGAAACGAGACCTGACCGCATCGGCGACCGCGACAAACGCCGCCGTGATCGCCGCGGTGCGCGTCCCGCCGTCGGCGTTGAGAACGTCGGCGTCGATGTTGATCGTCACCGGCCCGAGCGCCTTGCGGTCGACGATCGCCCGGAGGCTGCGCCCGATGAGGCGCTGAATCTCGGTCGCCCGCCCGTCCGTGCCGCGGCGGATGCGTGATGATGTGCTGCCCGGCAGCATCGCATATTCGGCCGTCAGCCAGCCAACGCCCTTTCCTTCAAGGAATGGCGGTACCGAGTCTGACACGCTCGCGGTCACCAGCACGGCCGTCTCGCCCGAGCGATAGAGCACGCTGCCGGGACTGTTTCGAACGAACCCGCGTTCGATCGTGACGGGACGAATCTGGCCGGGGCGGCGGTCGTACGATCGAATCATGCGATATGGATCCATTCGTCAAGAAGCGGCGCCGGTGAAACACCAGAACCGGTGGGGATCAGCATTCAAGCAGCCAGGTCAAAAGTGCCATCTGGAAATGCAAACGATTGGCGGCCTGAACGATGACGCGGCTGCGCGGTCCATCGAGCACCTCCGATGTCACCTCTTCGCCGCGGTGGGCCGGCAGACAGTGAAGGAAGATGGCGTCGCTCCTGGCGCCGGCCATCAAGGCTTGATTCACCTGGTAGGGTGCGAAAATCCCGCGCCGCAGGTCGGCTTCGTCTTCCTGCCCCATGCTGGCCCAGACATCGGTATAAATCACATCGGCCTGGTCGACGGCCTTGAACGGATCGCGTTCGCTGACCAGCGGAATCTGCGGAAAGCGGGCATGAAACTTGGCTTGAAAGTCGAGCGGGAATTCGTAACCAGAAGGCGCCGAGAGCACGAACTCGACGCCCAGAATGGCCGAAGCCACGGCCAGCGAACGGGCCACGTTGTTGCCGTCGCCCACGAAGGTCAGCTTCTTGCCGGCGAGATCGCCGCGGAGCTCGCGGATCGTCATGAGGTCGGCCATGGCCTGGCACGGGTGCGACTCATCGGAAAGTGCGTTGATGACGGGAATGGTCGCCGACCGCGCCAGCTCATCGACGGTGCCATGCGAAAAGGTTCGCGCGGCTAACACATCGACATATTGACTCAAAACCCTGGCAAAATCGACGACGCTCTCGCGCACTCCCAGCCCAACATCCTTGCCATTCAAGAAAATGGCGTTGCCCCCGAGCCGCGCGATGGCCGCCTCGAAGCTCACGCGGGTTCGCAACGATGGTTTTTCAAACAAGAGCCCCAGCGTTCGCCCCGCGAGCACGCTCGGGCGCTGGCCCCGCTGCTCGTCACGTTTGATGGCAATCGACTGCTCGATCAGCCTGCACGCGTCGGCGGTGCTGGTGTCAAAAAGATTAAGAAAGTGACGTGGCATGAAAGCCGATCCGTTTCCGATTCGAATCAATTCAATTCGATTCAAACAGGGGACTGCCTCAAACAGGCGCCAGACGCAATACATCCGCCAGGATGGCACAGCCTTCATCGATCTGCTCGTCGCTGATTGTGAGAGCCGGTAGCAGGCGCACGACATGGCCGTGCGTCGCATTGATCAAGAGTTGCTTCTGCATGCACTCCGCGACGATATTCGTCGCGTCGATATTGAGATCGAGCCCGATCATCGTTCCGAGAATACGAATCTCGCGTACGAGTGCCGGCAGCTCCTTGCGGATCGCTTCAAAATGCATGCGGAAACGGGCGCCGATGGCCTCGCCGCGCTCGAGTAATCCGTCGGCCTCGATCGTTTCGATCGCGGCCAGAGCCGCGCGGCAGGCGATCGGGTTGCCGCCGAACGTCGACGCGTGCATTCCGGGTTTCAACACTTCGGCAACGTGCGGCCGGGCGATCATCACGCCGGCCGCAACGCCGCCCGCCAGCGCCTTGGCGCAGGTCATGATGTCCGGGATCACATCATTTTCATGCTGAAATGCAAACCAGGTCCCCGTTCGCCCCATCCCGGTCTGCACCTCGTCGAGGATCAAGAGCACGCCTCGGTCGTCGCAGAGCGTGCGCAGGCCCGCGAGATATCCGGGCGACGGGATATTCACGCCCCCTTCGCCCTGAATGGGCTCGACCAGGATCGCAGCGGTCTGGTCGTCGAGTGCCGCGGCCACGGCATCAAGATCGTCATACGGGACATAGACGAAGCCAGGCACCATCGGCTCGAAGCCCGCATGATATTTCGGCTGGGCGGTCGCCGTGAGCGCCGCATAGGTTCGGCCATGGAAGCCCCCCTCCATGGTCACGATCTTGAATCGGCCCTTCTCGTGGCCGAACACACGCGCCAGTTTGATCGCGGCCTCGTTGGCCTCGGCCCCACTGTTACAGAAGAAGCTCTGGCCGCCGAACGAACGTTCGGAGAGTGCTTCGGCGAGTGCGCCTTGCGCTTCCATGTACCAGGTATTCGGCACGTGGATCAACTGGCCGACCTGTTCGCGCACGGCTTCGACGACGCGCGGCGGGCAGTGTCCCAGAAGGTTACAGCCCCAGCCGGGAAAGAAGTCGAGATAGCGGTTCCCCTCGGCGTCCCAGATCCATGATCCTTCGCCTCGCACCAGGCTGACCGGGTAGCGCCGATAGTTGGGGATAACAAAGCGCTCGAACTGCGCGATCGTCGCCCGCGAGCTTTGGTTGGCGATCTGGGTCGTGGACAAGGCGGCCTCTCCTCTATGTATCTCGTCGTGCGGGCCAATCCAGATTCGGTCGGAGGGTCAATTGTAAATTTGTTTGATCCACGCGGAAACAGGTTCCCGCGCCATCAGGGCCGAGCCAGCACCGGCCGGCGGCCGACAGCGGGTGGGCTGGCGTCGTCGCGGACGATCTCGGTGCCGATTCCACTCTTGGTGAAGATCTCGAGCAGCAAGGCATGAGGGAGCCGGCCGTCGATGATGTGCGTCTTGAGCACGCCGGCCTCGAGGCTGGTCAAACAGGCTTCAACCTTGGGGATCATCCCGCGGTCGATGACCCCCTTGGCGATCAGGTCGTGACAGCCTGCCGGAGTAAGACCCCGAACCAGGCTGCTCGGTTCATTCTTATCCATGAGAATTCCGGCCGTATCGGTCAAGAACACGAGCTTCTCGGCTTGAATCGCCTGAGCCACGGCGGCGGCCGCGGTGTCGGCGTTGACATTCAAGAGGCTACCTTCTGAATCTTCATCTTCGGCCAGCGACGGCAAGACCGGCACGACCCCGGCCAGGCAGAGATTTTCGATCGGCAGCACGTCGACGGCCGTCACCTCGCCCACGCGCCCCAGGTCGAGCCGGCCGTCCGAACCATTCTCGAGCCAGAGCTTGCGGCCGAACAAACATTGATGAGTCTTGTGGTGGAGGCCCGACGCGCGGCCGCCGAACTTGTTGATGTGCCGCTCGATATCGGCATTGATCTCCTCGGCGAGAACGCGCGCCACGATCTTCAAAGTGGCCTCGTCGGTGAATCGCCGGCCCTGCACAAAGTGGGGGACCAGCCCCGCCTGTTCCATCGCCTGGCTGATGGCCTTGCCCCCACCATGCACGACCACGGGCCGCATGCCGACGGTCTGCATGAAGACCACATCAACGAGCAAGGCGCGCAACGACGCGGGATCTTCCATGACGGACCCGCCGAGCTTGATGACCGTAAACTTCGCGTGAAATTTACGAATGAAGCCCATCGCCTCGATCAGTACGTCCGCCTTGCGGATGGCTTCCTCATGCACGTCGTCAGTCCCTCGAATCCCTGGCCGCGAAACCTGGAGAGCAAACCACTTATCTTTCTCTGCAACCGCGCCGTTGTAAAGATCGCTTTACGCAACGCTGACCGTCCCCTTATCTCCGAACGCCAGACGGCTTGAGCAAGCCAACGACGAAATGACCGCGTCAGGCTTTAGCCGACCGGTGCACCAAGAGCGAATGAGTCAAGAAATCTGATGAATGGTTGGATGAACAAAGCGACGTTTGAGCATCAGCGTACGCCTGAGAACACCCGGGCTCAACATCGAGACCACGGCCGTTGACGCGGGGAACGCGCGAGCGGTGATCGCCGCGTCCGGCGCCAGGGATCGATTCCAGCTCTCAAGCCATCCCGATCGGTCTTGAGCCAATCGAACGAACCGGTATTGGTCTGATCTGTGTGAATCTGTGTGCATCCGTGGCTCAAATTGTTTTCGCAACGCTTGGCTCTTGCTTGGCGATCAAAACAGTCGCCAGGCCTCAGCCACACGAGGCAGGTCCGCCCATGTCAGGTCGGGTCAGTGGTGATCGCGGAGCACCAACGAGGACAATGACTCGCTAGGCTCTGCGTTCCGGCGGCGTCGCGGCACAAACACACACTGACATTCACCGGTTCAGCGTGCGGCGGACACGGAGCGAACGACCTTGAAGATGCTGTTCACCAACGTCGTTTTGCCGGCTCCTTCAGCCGCATACTTGGCGACAGTGTTCCTTCCGCTCGCAGGATTGCTAGCTTTGGCGACAGATTTTGCCGTGTTCGCTTGTTTCCAGCGCGGCGTAATCTCGAATTCCTGCCAACCAGGTAAGCGTAGTGATAGGCGTCATTCTGTTTTGCTGGCTATCCGGAGTCGGGATTTCACCCTTGCCACGGACCCGCCTCGTGCCGGAGTTCACCGCAACCTGCGGCACCCGAGCTATCTTGTGGTTACACCAGAGGTTACTCGGAACCACCGATAAGAATGACAATTTCCATGCTGCCGGTTCGTCGACTGGCGCGTTCCCTGATCATCAACGTGATGTCGATTGAGCTTGATCAAACTCGCAAAATTGCGATATATTAGTGAACGCTTGATGCCGACGGAATGGAAAAAAAATGCCGTACACGCGGGTGGTCTTTTTTAGGGACGACGACGGGTCGGTTCCCATCATCGACTGGCTCGACGCCCTTGCCTCGAAAGTGCAAATCAAGTGCCTGGCGAAGCTCAAGCGTTTGGAGGATCTCGGGCACGAACTACGCCGTCCCGAGGCTGACTTTTTGAGAGACGGCATTCATGAGCTCCGCGTCGGTCTCGAAGGGACGAACTATCGTATTCTCTACTTCTTTCACAAGAACGAAGCCGTGGTCATCTCGCATGGAATCACCAAGGAGCGAGCGGTACCGCCGAATGAGATCGATCTGGCTATTCGGCGGAAAGCTCGATTCGCGGCAAAACCCAAGAAATACGGCTTCGAGCCGGGGAAGTAGTCATGGGCAGAAAAAGCCGGTTTGAATCGAAAGCGCTCGAGCACGCCTACGACCGGTACGTCGGCGAGGACGCCGATAAAGCCGCGGCGTTCGAGGAAGAGCTGGCAAACGCGCAGGTCGCGCGAAAGATCTACGATCTTCGTACAAAATCCGGGCTCACCCAGAAGCAACTGGCAAAGCTCGCCGGCACGACGGCTTCCGTGATCAGTCGGCTCGAAGACTCCGATTACGACGGTCACTCGTTGGCAATGCTCAGGCGAATCGCGTCGGCACTCGACAAACGCGTTGAAATCCGATTCATTTCGCTGTGATCCGGCGATGGCATCACGTCATAATCGAGACTCGATAGGGCATCGGAAAAGTGTACCTTTGTCCGCATCCGACAATCATCGTATGAAAAATTCACAACCTCTGTGAGGCCGGGAACGCTTGTTGTAGCCGGCCGCTGTGAGGCCCGGAAAGCCGCGGCAAAGAAGCTGATCCCAGTCAGGCAAAACAGCCGGTTGTCCGCCCAATCGCAGGTTCGATTCTAGAAAACCTGAACGGACACCGGTCGTTTCCAAACTCATGGGAAGCGTCTGGGCGACTTTGCCACAAAGGACGAGACCATCCCGATCGGTCTTGAGCCAATCGAACGAACCGGTATTGGTCTGATCTGTGTGAATCTGTGTGCATCCGTGGCTCAAATTGTTTTCGCATTTCCTCACGTGTGCTCGACGACCAACGTGACGGACAGGCCTCCGGCACGCCTGGTCAGATCGGGGCCAATCACGAATTGCTATTGAGCTTCTTCGGGGCCTGCCTGCTCAGTTTCGGATTCAAGTATACGGTCTTGCGCCGATGGCGCGGCTCTGTGCGGCTCAAAGACGTCGCCCTCTGCGTTGGCCTCGCGAATGTGGCGGTTACCGCGAGATCGGTATGGTCGTGGCGGCTTATCTGTATTTCGACCTCTTTTGAAGTGAGGACGCCCAGTTGAGGCAGCCACGCAACCATGACCAACACCGACGCGTGAGCGAACCGGGAAACCGCTTCTGACGAATTTGCGTATCCCATCCAAACACGACTCTGATGACATGGCGCCCGCGTTTACTGTGGGAATGGTGCTGTACCAGGCCGATGATCGTCTGGCTGGGGTGGCGAACTTCCTCGAGTCTCTTTGGAAAGGCCAGCCGGATCACTTCACCTCTTTCCAGCGGGCGATCGAGAATCAAACCGGCGCCAGTGCGACCCAGCTTCACGAGCGAGCCTCTGAAATGGGGCCCGCCGCTCAGTTTGCTCACCAGGACCACTTTCCGGACTGTTGGCTGGTCGCCGACGTGGGTCTTGCTTGCGGACATCTGACGTCCCTTCAATGAAATGAATCGGGACGGCGCCGGTCATCGTGCGCGACGCGGCATGTTGCCGTCCCTCCTGTCTCAACAATACGTCACGTCTTCGCTGCCCCGCGAGGAAGCCGGCCTCTCACGCTGCACTCGTCATGGCGTCGCACTCAACGCGGGCCGGAACCAACCGTGGTACTCGAGGCTAAAACGACATTGAGGAGCCGGCCGCGATGCGGCACGGAAGCGGCGCACCCGCGCGCCGACGAACATCACTCAGGCGTGACACCGGGGTTGGTCAAGCCGGTGATCATCGCACGGTTCCAGCACGGCGGGTCGCCCTCGAACACTCGCTCCGTGGGGCTCGCGTGCACGATCGTATCATTCGCGCACTAAGGTTGAATCAGAACGGATTGGTGAACCCAAACGACAGTTGACTCCTGTTTTGAGGTACGCAATGACCGGCCGAGACACCGTTACTCGTGGACTCGCTTCCGCGCTCTTGATCGCGACCGCAGCCGGCCTGACCGGCTGCGGCTCGACCGAGGTCACCAGCGCCTTGCCCGCTGGAGCCGCCGCTCCCCCCGCCCTGTACAAGCCGCTACGGCCGAGCCAGAGGATCCGGCTGGCGAAGGTCTGGACGCCCACGCACTCGTCGATGTTCCTCGACTCGACCCGGGGCGGTATCGCACCCGAGTGATCATCGACCGCCCGAGCGGTCGACCCGCTGACGTTCCGATTCAAGAAATATGGAAACCTGGCACGATGCCCTGTTGGAGGAAAACCTCGTGAGTTCGCATGTGTCCGCACGCCGCCGTGAGCCAGGCCGAGCCGCCTTCACGCTGATCGAGCTGCTCGTCGTGATCGCGATCATCGCCGTCTTGATCTCGCTCCTGCTACCGGCCGTCCAGGCCGCCCGCGAAGCCGCGCAACGCGCCCAGTGCGTCAACAATCTGAAGCAAATGGGTCTGGCGCTGCACAACTACCATAGTACGCACAACTCATTTCCGCTGGGTGGAACGCCGGCCTCAACGCCCGGCACCCCGTGCTGCGGCCAGGGGGGCTGGGGCTCCTGGAGCGCCCAGGCCATGCTTCTGCCATACATGGAACAATCTCCGCTGTATGCCAGTTTGAATTTCTCGCTGGTCAATCGTGGTAACGGCTATGGAGAGGCCGTCAACTCGACCGGAACGACGATTGTCGTCGGCGGCTTCCTCTGTCCATCGACGGCGACGACGACCGAGGGAACCTTCAACGGGGCCCCCTGGCCGGGCAACAGCTATTTCGCCAGCACAGGATCAAGCCTGTCGTGGTACGGCAACGACGCCAAGCTCGGCAACTACTCGTTCGTTCCCAATGGATCCTTCGCGGTCGGCGGCAAGCCGGTCGGCCTGGTGAGCGTCACCGACGGCACTTCGAACACGATCGCCTTCGGCGAATGGAAGCTTGGTGATTTCAACGACGCGATCAAGTCGCTTCAGGACATCGCCGGCTCGAACAATCCAGGCCTCTTCGGCGCCACGGACGTGAACATGTCATCGATGTATTCGAGCTTTCCCAGCGGCAGCGGCTACCTGGCGGCCGCGGTCGAGGCTTGTGCGGCGTGTCTCCAGGCCAATAACTGTCCGTCGATCACGGGCTCCAATGGCGGCGCGACGCACTACAGCTTCAATGGCCGCCTCTGGGCCGAGGGCATCTACGCCCACGGGCTGGGAAATATTGTCATGCCGCCCAACTCCAACTATCCTTACTGCCAGTTCGAGACCGGCGGTAGCGACACCGATTCCGGCTCCATCAACGGCCTGACCAGCTTTCATCCCGGGGGCGCCAACGCCGCCATGGCCGACGGTTCGGTCCGTTTTCTGCGAAACTCGATCGCTTATGTGACTTTGTGGTCTCTCGGCTCCCGCGCCCAGGGCGAAGTGATCAGCAGCGACGCATACTGATAAGCGGAGACCAGGAGGTCGGGCAGCGACAGGCGCGATGGACCACTGCGAGCGATTGGCCCGGCGCCTTTTCCGGGTCAGGATCGCCCCGACTCAAATGGCTGATCGGCTCGGTTTTTCCACGCCTCCAACCTCACTCGGAAGTAATCCAGTCAAGGAACCAGAACGGTCCTTCCAAAGAATCATCAAAATCGTTGTCCCCAGTCCCGGATCCTTCGGAAGGTTATCTCCAGAGGAGTCGGCGCTGTGACCCCGGCTGGCTCTCGGGCCATCGGGTTCGATGACTCCCATACTAGCTTCGTGTCTCTTGCGAAAACCGCATCGAAGGTGATCCAAAGCATCGACGGAGAAGCTCCATGAAGGCGTTCTCGCGACCGACGAGTTTGATCCCGCGTGCGCCTTGCTCGCTTCTGCACTTTTGCTCATCGCAACTGCCGCGCGGCCAGACATCACTTGATTCAATAAATGTGCGTTTCTCTTCTAGTTCGCTTCGGCTCTCGCCAGGCAAGAAGGTACGAACGGGCGAAAGCCAAGGCTCTTTTGCTCTTTTCCCAACGAGGAGTGGATCTCGTGATTCAGGAAATCGCTCGAAAGATGGTCTGCGGAGTTCTGGTCTTCCTGGCTATTGTCCATTTCTCAGGCTGGGCCGGGGCGGGGGATCTAACAACGTTCGCGTCGTTTAATGGAGGCGACGGTTCTAGTCCCGCCGCCAGCGTGATCTTCGATTCCCAGGGAAACATGTATGGCACGACGCGCGGCGACGGCGCCAACGGAGGCGGAACCATCTGGGAAATTGCCAAGGGAACCAACACGATCACCACCCTGGCAAGCTTCCCGGCGCCGGGCGGGGTAAGCGACTATGCGTCGAGCCTGGTGGTCGACGGCCACGGAAATCTTTACGGCACGCTCACGGGCACGGCACAAACGAGCACGGCATTCGAGCTGGCGAAGGGAAGCGGCGCGATCACGCCGCTCGCCTCGTTCAACACCTCCAACGGGGTGTTCGGGACAGCGCTCGACGCGAATGGCAACCTCTTCGGTACGACGACGGGAGCCGGTGGGGATGGGTCCCACAGTCTCGGCACCGTGTGGGAGATCGTCAAGGGGAGCGGCGCAGCGACCACCCTCTATTCGTTCACGGGCACATCGGGCCTGGCCGGTTCCTCTCCGAATGGTGCCTATCCCTTTTCCGGCGCGACGCTGGATGCGAATGGGAATCTCTATGGAACGACGACTGGAGGAGGAGCCAACGACCAGGGAACGGTGTATGAAATCTTCAAAGGGAGCCATGCGATCACGACACTGGCCTCATTCGGTCCCGGCGGTGGCTACGAACCGGTGTCGGGTGTGACAATCGATTCGCATGGAAACCTGTTCGGGACGACTGTGGCTGGAGGACCTTTCGGTTTTGGTGGTGACGGCGAGGTTTGGGAGATCGCCAAGGGATCCGGCACACTGACGGTCCTCGCCTACTTCAACGGCGTCGACGGACAAAATCCAATGGCAAACCTGACGGTGGATGCACAGGGTAACATCTTCGGAACGACGCTCAACGGCGGGGCCTATGGTCATGGGACATTGTTCGAGATTGCCGCTCCCATCCTCGGAGGCGCGAATACAATCACGCTCCTTGGCTCATTCAACAGCATGTACGCCAGCGGAACGGGAACATACGGCGGCGCAACAATCGGCGCCGATGGGAACCTTTACGGCACGACAAACGGTGGGTCATCGAACGACGGTACTGTATGGACGTATGGCATTGCCCCCGTCCCTGAACCTTCAAGCGTCGTACTCCTTCTTGCGGGAATTGTCACAGCTTCTGGATTCTACTCGATTCGTCGCCGAGGTCTCGAAGCGCCTTGCGTCGAAGTCCTTCTGAGGAACACATGATAACCGGGCGTGATAATCATTCGACTGACCCGATATCCGCGAAGCGCCCGAATGGTTTATTCTGTCCCTTTATTGTCTGGCGGGGGAGCGAAAACGTCGACGGGTAGATCGGTGATTCCCAGCCTGGTCTTCCACGCGACGACCTGATCGGGCTTTCCCCACGCTTCGTAAAGCCGAATGACACGCTCGGCCGCCTTGTTGAGATTGGAATCATTCCAGCCGAGGATCGTCGCATCGCGGGCCTTCGTTCGTTCGTAACCCCGGACAACAAGCGGCTCGGCCTCCTGGTATCTGCACTGACCGAGCAGTGCCTCGCCGAGGCGGCTCATCGTGACGTCCTTCGCCTGGTTGTCGGGGAGCTCCTTCTCCCGGATTGCGAGGCACTCGCGGAGGATGAGCTCGGCGTCCGTCCATTTGTGCCGGACCAGCATGTGCCGGCCGAGCTCGTCGAGGTCGTCGGCCAGGAGCGGTGTGGCAGGCGGCCCCGCCCTGCGACGGCGAGCCAGGACGTCGCGGCGAAGGGCCTCCGCGTCGCTCCAGCGGCCGAGGAACTCGTAGGCTTCAGCGAGATTGTTACGGTACGTGAGTGTGTGTGGATGGTCGGGACCGAGTTTCACCTCTTGGGCCTCGAGCGTGGCCCGGTACAGACCGATCGCCTCTTCGAAGCGTCCTGCGTCGACGTAATCGACAGCGACGTTGTTGCGGCATTTGTGAGTTTCAGGGTGGTCTGCTCCGAGCTTCGCCTCCATCATCTTGAACGTCGCCTCGTGCAGCCTCGTCGCCTGGGCGTTGCGTCCGGCGGCGCGGTACGTGCTCGCGAGGCCATTGCGGCTGCTGAGTGTGTCGGGGTGGTCGGGACCGAGCTTCGCTTCCATCATCTTGAGCGTCGCCTCGTGCAGGTCGATCGCCTCGGCGACGCGGCCGGCGGCGCGGTAGGCGTTGGCAAGGCCTTTCGCCGTCCTGAGTGTGTCGGGTTGGTCGGAGCCCAACGTTGCCTCCATCTTCTTGAGCGTCTTCGCGCCGAGCTCGATCGCCTCGGCAATGCGTTTGCCATCGTAGTAGGCGAGAGCGAGGTTAGTGGCGTTCCGTAGCGTCTCGGGGTCGTCAGGCCCGACGGTTGCCTCATTGATGGCAAGGCACTTCGCGAACAGCGCCCCGGCCCTGTCATAAAGGCCCAGGCCGAGGAACGTTCGTGCGATGGCGTCGAGCAAAGCCGTCTTGGCTCGGGGCGAGCCGTCAAATCCGGCGTCGAGACGGTCAGCTGCTCGGTCCAGCACGTCGACCACTCTGACTGTACGGCCGTCCTGAGACGGGTCGGGGCTTCGAAATGAGTCGACCAGGAACGTGCTCACGGCCGCGGATTGTTTTCGCGACTCTTCCGATTGCGCCAGAGCCTCCCGGGTCGCGAGGACGGCGTTTTTCAGGCGGAGATTAGCTCGTACCTGAACTCCGGCGACCACGCCCAGCCCCACGACGCATGCCCCGAGCGCGACCACTATGGTGGCCATGGCCGCCTGGTGGCGCCGCCCACTTGAACGCTCGCTCAAGCAAATTCTGTCGGCGGGCCTTGATCGGCCTGTGCTCCAGAAACCGCCGCAGATCGTCGGCCAGTTCCTGTGCCGTTGTGTAGCGATCTTCGGGCTCCCGAGAAAGTGCTTTGAGGAGGATCGTCTCCAGGTCGCGCGGAATCGTCGGGTCGAGCCGCCGCGGCGGGATCGGGTCGTCCTGGGCGATCCGGCGGAGCACTTCCTGGCGGTCGCGGCCGTCGACCAGGGGATGTAACGTCAAGAGCTCGTAGAGCGTCGAACCGAGCGAGTAGATATCGGTGCGATGGTCGAGGACCAGCCGCTTTCCCAGCGCCTGCTCGGGACTCATGTAGCGGAGCGTGCCGATCAGGTCGCCGGTCAGCGTCAATCCGGTTTCATTGAGGAACCGCGCCAGGCCGAAGTCGGTGACCCAGAGGTTGGCCTGGAGATCGACCAGCAAGTTGGCCGGCTTGATGTCGCGGTGGACGATCCCCTGACGATGGGCGTGGTCCAGCGCCTCGGCCGCCTGGATGCCCAGCCGGGCCGCCGATCGGACGTATTCCCGGTCGCTTGCCGGGTGGGTAAGACCGGGTGCCAGCTTGGAGATATCACGCCGCTTCTGGATGAGCGCCGCAACGGTTTGGCCTTCGATGAACTGCATCGCGTAAAAGTGGACGCCGCGCTCGCAGCCGACCGCGAACACCGGCACGATGTTGGTGTGGTGGAGCTGGGCGGCGGCCTGGGCTTCGGTCCGGAATCGCCGGAGGTGGTGCGGGTCGAGCGCCGCGTCGAACGGCAGAAGCTTCAAGGCGACCCGGCGGTTGAGTGAGACCTGGATAGCTTCATAAACGATCCCCATGCCTCCTCGGCCGATGACCTGCTGAACATGGTAATCCCCCAGCTCGAACGGACCTGATCGGGGCGGGTTCAGGGCGACCGTCGTATGGAAATCGGCTTCCAAAGGCCTGATCGACGTCCGTCCCACCTCGGCCATCATCGCGAGCGACGGCAGGAGCCGGCGGAGCCGCTCGGCATGCTCGGGATGGCGGCGGGCGAAGTCCTCGATGTCGATCGCCTCGCCCGCCTGGAGCCGGTCGGTGCATTCATCGACCAGATTTTCCAGAATGGATTCACCTTCGAGCGCCGGCATCGATTGGCTCGTGCCGTTCTGAGAGATCAGCGACATGATCGGCTGCCTCCGGTCTCGGGAAACCCCTCACAATGCCTCCGGCCGCCTCTCCCCGCGGCGGCGAGGGAAATTAGAAGCGACTTTGGTTCCTTCAGTCTTCATCCGGTCCCCAGAGGGCGCGGAGGCGTTCGAGTGCGCGGACTTGCCGCTTCTTGACGGCTGCAAGGCTGATCCCTAGAACCTCGGCAACTTCGACCGTCGGGAGCTGCTCCAGGTGCCGTAAGACCAGGACCTCACGATCGCGCGGACCCAGTCTGGCCAGCGCGGCCTGAATCCGCTGGCGCTGCTCTTCGCGCAAGATCTGTTGGCTCGGGCTGGAGTCCCGTGCCAGGAGACGGTCGGCCAGAATAGCGGTCGACTCATCGGGCAGGTTCCAATCACCGGCCTCTTCCCGCTCGACGCTCCGCCGCTGGGCGCCCAGATGATGCCGCCGCAACTTGCTCAGCCGCTGCCACACATACTGACGCAGCCACGCATGGAACGGCAAGGGACGATCGCGAAGATAATCGGAAAGGTTTTGCGAGGCCTCCAGCATCGCCTCCTGGACGATGTCGGCCGGGTCGACGCGCGCGGCCATGCGACGGTCTAGCCGCACCGCCACCATCCGGATCAATCGGTCATGGTGCCGAATCAAGAGCTGCTGACGCGCCCGGTCATCGCCCACCGAGGCCCGCGCGATCAACTCTTCCGTATCCGGCTGGCTCATCATCGTTGGCCGCGATCCCCCTCCTTATTACCTTCCGTAAACGAGCGATCCGGGGACACGACCACCTGCCGAATCGTGTCGCCAGACAGCGCCGGATGGAGCACTTCACCCATGGTTTGGCCTCAGCTCGACTCGGATGGCATTGATATCAACTCGAAGCCGGCCACGCCTGCCCCTGGCGATACAAGAAGGGATCGTCAGCGTACGCCTTCCAGAACCGCCGCCATGGCGCAGTGACGGGCGCGCACTTCCATGATGATGGGGCGGTTATACCGATTGAGTGAAGTCGGGGCCAAGGAGAATTCGGAATTTTGTGACTTCTCGTCAAAGTCGAGCCGACTCACATTCGACGCCGCGGAACATTCGACTGGCTTTTTGTTGTGACTCGCCACGAGCACCTCGTTCCTGGTGGCGATCAGCGAGAAGTCCGGTTAACCACGCGTTTTTCATCGGACGCCATGCCATCTCGCGGCGCCATTGACGAGTCCGCCCGCGCACGACGTGAAACTCATTCGAGATTGTTAAAGATCTGAAGGCTACGATTCTGCGGAAGAAAGCACGTTGTTACTCCGGGTGCGGTCTTTTGGTAGCAGATGTGCAAGCCTCAACGATAGCCTTGTGCAAGCGGTGGCTATCATGACTGCGGATCACAACCAGGGAGAAGCATCATGGATCGCAGAGAAATGCTGGGCGTGCTGGGTGCCGCGACCGCCGGGCTGGTCGCGGTGAGTGGCGGTGCCACCCGGGCCGACCACGAGCACGAACACGAAGGTCACGTCAAGACCATGGGAGAGTGTGCCAAGCTCTGCAACCAGGCGGCCCATCACTGCCTGACGGAATTGAAGAAGGGCGGGCCGCACGCGGAACACCACGCCAGTTCTCACGAGGCGACGATGGACTGCCAGGCGTTCTGCACGCTCGCGGCCGCCTTGATGGCCCGTAGTAGCCCGATGGCGAAATACGCCCATGCGGCATGTGCCGACGCCTGCCGCGATTGTGCGGCAGCATGCGAGGGGCAGACGGCTGAGATCATGAAGGCCTGTGTCAAGGCGTGCCGCGAATGTGAGCAGGTTTGTCGTCAGATGGCAGGCAGTCATCCCTGATCCGACGGAGAATGACCTCGCCCGCAAGTCCAGTCGTCGGGCGGGGTCAATTCGGCAGGCATGGCCGACGCGAACCGACCTTGCCGTCAATGTCCACGCCACCCTTTGCGGCAGTCGATCATGCGGGCAAATGGCGAGGGACTTCTCCGATTGCTCGCCTCAGGCCATCGGCCATTGCCGCCAACGATGCAGCCCGCGGCGTTGCGCCGGGGGCGACTTCGTTGCTCTAACACCATTGCTGAGGATGAATCGGCTTGCACCTCAGCGCCTGGCGTTGAACGCCGCTCGAATCGCTGCACGAGTCCGTCCGCCGACGATGCCATCAACGATCAGGCCGTTGGCCGCCTGGAATGCTCTGACCGCCCCGATTGTTTGCGCGCCGTAGAACCCATCAATCGGACCCGGGTTGTAGCCCAGGATTGCCAGGGCGAGTTGCGCGCCTGAGTCGTCCCGTGCCGGACCGCTGGCCAGGCGCCATGCGTTGCGGCGATTGTGACGCCCTGCAGTTGGTGGCGGCGCTGGAAGTCAAGGCGAAGATCGCCGGGCTGGTTCTGATGTCAGCGCATGCGACATTGAATGGTGCCGCGCTGGCCAAGGGACTGCCGGTCGAAGATCCGATTGCTGATCTGTAAGCGCATGGGATATTTTAGGCCCTTGGATGAAACACGCTCCGAATCATCGAGACGACGGCCGAAGGCGTTCCCGGCAAACCCGGTGGCTGTCTTGCGCCAGAAAGCAGTGCCAGAATCATGAACGAGCCGCACGAGCCGGACCCGTCCGCGACCCTTCGCTCGATACCGTCCGATGGGCAGAGCGAGGGCGATCGCACAGTCGCCAACCAGGTTCGGGGCTCGGCCAGCACGCTCGAGTCGCACGACGGTGCCGACACACTGGCGCAGGCGCTGCCAGAGGTGCCCGGCTACTGCGTGTTGCGCGAGATCGCCCGCGGCGGCATGGGGCGGGTCCTCGGCGCGTTCGACCTGGGCCTCGAGCGCGATGTCGCGTTGAAAGTCTTGCTGCCCGGGGCCAATGCCGACCGCTTTGTGCGCGAGTCGAAGATCACCGCCCGGCTGCCGCATCCGGGGATTCCGCCCGTTTACACGCTGGGGACGCTGGCTGACGGCTCCCCGTTTCTCGCGATGAAACTCATCGCCGGGCAGACCCTGGCCGCCGAGATCAAGACCACCGACCGGCCACGGTTGCTACAGGCGTTTCTCCAGGTTTGCCAGGCGGTTGGCTTTGCGCACAGTCGCGGTGTCGTGCACCGCGACTTGAAGCCATCCAACGTCATGGTTGGCGCCTTTGGCGAAGTGCAGGTCATGGACTGGGGCCTGGCCAAGATCTTGAGCGAAGGGCAACCGCCCGGCGACTCACGCTCGGCGGAAGCGCCGACGATATCTGGGCCTCGAATGGATCCCAACCAGACCACCGATTACCGGACGGCGCCCGAGTCGAACGACGACTTGACGGAGGCCGGGACGGTGCTGGGCACGCCGGCGTTCATGGCCCCCGAGCAGGCCCGCGGCGAGCCGACGGATGCGCCCGCCGACGTGTTCGCGCTGGGCGGGATTCTCTGCGCAATTCTGACCGGACGGCCTCCCTTTCATGGCGACTCCACGCCGGAGGTGATCCGGCGTGCCGGGGCGGCGGATCTCGTCGAGGCGCACGTGCACTTAAACGGCAGCGACGCCGACGCGGACCTGATCGCCCTCTGCCGGTGGTGCTTGAGCCCCGATCCCGACGACCGGCCGGCAAACGGACGGGACGTGGCCGACGGCTTGACGGCCTACCTCAATGGAGTGCAAGAGCGCTTACGCGCCGCCGAGGTGGCCCGCGCGGCGGAGGCGGCCCGCGCCGAGGAAGCCACGCGCACCGCGGCCGAGGCCACTGAACGGATCCGCGCCGAACGCCGCGCCCGGCGCGTTCAGGTGGTTGCGGCGAGCTTGGTGCTGCTGGTTCTCGCCGTTGGCATCGTGGGGACAAGCTTCGGACTGTACCGAGCCGAACGGGCGCGGCAGAGAGCCGAGTGGGCCCAGGGCGAAACGAAAAAGCGCGCCGAAGAACTGCAAAAGGTGGCCGATTACCAGGCCAAGATGCTGGAGCTCGATCCGGCCGAAGCCGGGGTTCGCTTGATGACGGATCTCCGCTCCCGCCATGCCGCCGCGCTGCGAAAAAGCAAGTTGCCTGATACCCAGCAAGCGAGCCGGACGGAGGCGTTTGCGCGCGAGCTTCACGCCATCAATGCCACCGACGCGGCCGTGGCGCTGCTCGACCAGACAGTCCTGGCGCCCGCCGCGCGGACGATCGAAACGCAGTTCGCCGATCAACCGCTCGTTGATGCCTCACTGCGCACGACTCTGGGAGCCGTTTATCACAAGCTAGGCCGTCGTGAGGAGGCGCTCACGCTGCACCAGCGGGCCTACGCGATCCGCAAGGAATCGCTGGGTGAGGACCATCCCGATACGCTCGCGTCGCGCCTGGGCATCGCCAAGGCTTTGTGTGAGTTGCAACGTCTCGACGAGGGCGAAAAAATGATCCGCGGCACGTTAGCGGCTTACCAGCGTGTGCGCGGTGAGGATCACCTCGAGACGCTGGCAGCCAAGGACGTGCTGGCGTTGCAACTGTATTACCAGGGCAAGTACGAGGAATGCGATGCCGTATCGCGCGACGTGACCGACCGGCGCCGCCGCATGCAGGGTGCTGACCACGCCGCCACGCTGGGCACGCTGACGGACCGGGGCATGTACCTGCTCGAGCAAGGCAAGTGGGCCGACTCCGAGGCTGTGTTGCGCGAAGTGGTTGACGTGCAGCGCCGCCGGGCGGATCCTTCACTTGCCGAGACCTTGAGCAACCTTGGTGTTGCCTTGCACCGCCAGAAAAAGTTCGCGGCGGCCGAACCGTATCTGCGCGAGACGCTCGAAATCCAACGGAAAAACCGGGGCGAAGACCATCCGCTGACGATTACAGGTCGCAGCAACCTGGCCGCGCTTCTCATGGATCTGAGCAAGCTCGCCGAGGCCGAAGCGCTCTCGCGCGAGGCCCTGGCCGCCTGCCGCCGCGTTCTTGGCAATGAGCACGCCGGTACCCTCAAGGCCATGAACGTCTTGGGCCAGGTGTTAACCAGGCAAGGCAAGCCCGCCGAGACGGAGCCGTATTACCGGGAAGCGCTTGAAACGGGCCGACGAGTCTTTGGCGAAGACCATCCCGACACGATCATCTGGACCGCCAATCTGGGCTTCTTACTGGGGGATCTAGGTCGATCAGCCGAGGCCGAGTCGTACCTGCGTGCGGCGCTCGAAAAGAACCGACGCGTGATGGGTGAGGCACATCCCTACACGATGAGCATGACCCGATACCTCGCCAATACGCTGATTGATCAAGGAAAATCGGCCGAAGCCGAGGGCATCTTGCGCGCGGCCCTGGAAACGGTGCGGCGGCTGCGCGGGGACGACGATCCCGACGTGTTCCGCTTGATCGGCGGCCTCGTCGAAGCGCTGCGCGACCAGGACAAGCTGGCCGAGGCCGAACTGCATTGCCAGCAGACGATCGATCAGTGCCGGCGCGTCAACAGCGAGGACCACGCGAATACACTCGCGGCGATTCTCCGCATGGCGAGTCTGCGCATTGCGCAGCGGAGATACACCGACGCGCTGGTCCTGCTCAGCTCGATCGAAGAAAAGGTTCGCAAGGCGATCGACGGTTCGGCCAACTCGCTGCGTCATGCGTCGCTGGTAGGCCTGCGAGGCAAGGCCCGCGCGGGGCTTGCGAAAAACTCAGCGGCGTTCGCCGCCGCCGAGGCCGACCTGCTCGAGGCCCAGAGCGCCGTCGCAAAGATCCGGGGCGAAAACGACAAGCAAACCCGCACATGGACGCAGGGTCTCGTCGACCTTTACACCTCATGGGACAAGGCCGAGCCGGGCAAAGGCCATGACGTCAAGGCCGCGGCATGGCGAGCGAAGCTGCCGAAAAAGGTTGGTGCGGCGGCGGAGAAAAAGTAAGCGGAGGGCACACGCGCCGGACACGGGCTGAAACGTGGTAGCTTCGACCTGACACCGGTTTGTCGCAATGGGACACGTACAACCGGCAGAGAACCAGCGAATGAAACCCACGGGAAGCTCAACGGGCCAAAGCGACGTGCTTGAGGGCGACGATCCTCGTTCTATCCGTTGGGTGGCGGGAGGGCGAGAGGTGGGCCACGCATTATCTAAACGGCCGGCTGGTCCGCCAATAATTCGTGCAAGAGTTCGGGATGACTCGCAGCAATGGCGATGAGGTTTTTCGCGGCCCCGCTGGGCCGGCGCTTTCCTCGCTCCCAGTCCAGCAGCGTGCGTTCCGACACCCCGAGCAACTCGGCGAATTGTGACGGTGATAGTCGCGCGTTGATCCTCGCCGCGGTGACAGCGGATATCGCGATCTCGTGCACGAAGCCCACTTGGCCCCTCTTCAACTGATCGACGGCCTCGAGGAGTTCTCTGCCGAAATCGCGCTGTGAGTCGCGCTCGATGAGTTCGTCCTCTGAAAGCGGCAAGGTCATCCTCCTTCAATTTCCGATTGAAGCGTCGTCAGTATGCTCGACGAGATGTCCACGCGGACGTTCTTCGTGTCCATCAGTAACAACCAGATCCGGCCTTCGGCAAGCTGATTATACAGCGGTTGTCGATCGCGTCGCACACGGTCGGGCTCATCGCTTGGAGACTCGAAGAGAACCGAATCCTTGTTCCCGCGCACCCACTGACTCCAGACGTTGGGGCACTTCACACTCGTTCCCACGGGGACCGTGGGAACGAGTTAAATGACGTTGGGGATTCAAACTTGTGGGTCATGCACAGCGCGGAAATGGGAACGAGGGATTGTCTGCGCAATGCGCGGGAAAACCGCTGGAGTAAATCACTCGGACTCCGCCGCGCTTCCCGCCGCCCGGGCGGCCCCATCGCACTTTGCGACATCCGCCCGAGCCTGGTATCAGATCTCCCGCGTGGGGATTCGCGGCCAACCGGCGAGATCTTCCATGGGTTCCTTTGCCACTGACGCGCCACTCATGTTATCATGAGCCGCACAAGGCTTACTTTTCACTCTCGCGCCACTCAATGAAGAGTCGCTCGCTTTTTCCGCGCCGAGAATCGGCCCTCCCTTTGTGTGAAAAAAAGAGAAGCGCTCAAGCTAATTGGAGGTCGTATGAAGCACTTCGTCTGCTGGTTGGCTGCCGCCCTTGTGCCCGGACTGGCCCTGGCCAGTGACAAAGCTCCCGTCGTCGGCACGAAGGTCGCTTCCTTTACGTTGCGCGATTACCGTGGCGCGGAAGTGTCGCTGGAACAATTTGCATCGAAAAAGGCAGTTGTCCTGGCGTTTGTCGGCTGCGAGTGTCCAGTGGCCAAGCTCTATGGACCGCGACTAGCGAGCCTGTCAAAGGCTTACGAAGCAAAGGGCGTGCAGTTCCTGGGTATCGACGCCAATCAACAGGACGGCGTATCGCAAATCGCCCGTTTTGCGAAGGATGCCGGCATTGAATTTCCCATCTTGAAAGACGTGAATAATGTTCTGGCCGATCAGTTGGGAGTCGAGCGCACGACCGAAGTGATCGTCTTGGGCGCGGAACGGACGATCCGCTATCGCGGGCGGATCGACGACCAGTATAACGTCGGCATTTCGCGGACAAAGACAACGCAAAACGACCTGTCGGCGGCGCTCGATGAATTGCTGGCGGGCAAGCCGATCAGCAAGCCGACGACACCGGCGGTGGGCTGTTTCATCGGTCGGGTGCGCAAGTCGGCCAGCACCGGAACGGTGACCTATGCGAAAGATGTCGCCCGTATCTTCAACCAGCATTGCGTCGAGTGCCACCGGCCCGGAGAGATCGGCCCGTTCTCGCTGACGTCGTACGACGAAGCGATTGGCTGGTCCGACACGATCGATGAGGTCGTGCGACAGGGACGCATGCCCCCCTGGCATGCCGATCCGAACTATGGCCACTTTGCCAACGATAGCCGGCTTACCCCGCTTGAAAAGAAGACGATCGCCGACTGGGTCGCCGCCGGAGCGCCCGAAGGCGATCCCAAGGATACGCCGGCGGCGCCCACTTTTGCCGAGGGCTGGCGGATTCCGAAGCCGGATGTCGTTTTCACGGTTCCCAAACCGTTCAAGGTGAAGGCCACCGGCACGATCGATTATCAATTTTTCGTCATCGATACCGGCTTCACGGAAGACAAGTGGGTCCAGGCGGCCGAGGTGAAACCGAGCTGCCGGGCCGTCGTCCATCACGCGCTGATCTTCGTGCAGACGCCGAGCGAGCCGCTGATTCTCAATCCCGAGACCATGGCCGCCCAGAAAGGCGCCGGAAACCGGGGCGGCGGCGGGGGCCCGCAACAAGGCGGGAACCGGCCCGGCGGCGGCCCACGTCCTGGTGGACCTGGCCAGCGCCGCGGGCCGGGCGGCCGGGGACCCAACGAGGGCGGCTTCATCAGCAAGTGGCTGGCGGCCGACGTGCCGGGTGCCCGGCCGATGTGGCTTCCCGATGGAATGGCCAAGCGCGTGCCCGCGGGTTCGCGGCTGGTGCTTCAAATCCACTACACCGCAACAGGCGCCCCCCGGGAAGATCAGTGCTCGATCGGCCTGGTGTTTGCTGATCCCAAGACGGTTCGCAAGGAAGTGGTGACCGATATGGTGGTCAATCCCCGCTTCGAGATTCCGCCCGGCGACCCGGACTACAAGGTCGAGGCGGAGCGCGTGCTCGAGCAGGACGAGGAAGTGCTGACATTCATGCCGCACACGCACGTCCGCGGTATCGGCTTCAAGTACGAAGCCATCTACCCGGACGGCAAGAAAGAAGTCTTGCTGAACGTGCCGCAATACGATTTTAGCTGGCAAAACACCTACGTCTTGACCGAGCCCAAGCTCTTGCCGAAGGGAACGACCCTGCGGGGCGAGGCCCACTACAACAACTCGAAGTCGAACCTGGCCAATCCCGACCCCACTCAGACCGTGCGCTGGGGTGAACAGACCTGGGAAGAGATGATGATCGGTTATTACGACCGGACCCTTGCCGGGGAAGACCGGATCAAGCATCCCGTATCCACGCCCGGACCGCCGGGAACCAAGACCCCGCCGGCCCCGGACGCCGATCTGGCCAGGCTGGCCCACGCGGCGCTCGATTCCCAAACGGCGTTTGATGCGTTCGCCACGGCCGTGCACGAGAAATTACCGCAGGTCGATCGCGTTTGCGTGACCAGCGTGCAAGACGGCAACTACATCGTGCGGCGGTCGGCCTACCCGGGTAAGAAAATCGCCCACTTCGCGGAGACCGGTTTCAAGGCCCCCGCCCGGATGGTGCCGATGACGGGGTTCGCCCTGATCGATCGCGTTGTCTCATTGCCCGACCTGAACGCACTGGGCTCGGCGCCACAGTTGAAAATGATCACAGCGGCGCTCAAATCGAGCGTGCATGTGCCGGTCTCTCTTGATGGCCTGCCCAGTGACGTTAATTTTTGGAGCGCCCAGCCGAAGGCTTTCCCTCAAGACAGCCTGGGGATGCTTCAGAGTCTGGCCGCCGAGGTCGTGCCGAACAAATAGTGCACACGGACGGGGGCAAGAATGAGCCTCGAGGCGGATCCCCTATTCGTTCAAACGCTTCGGGAAAGCCGATCCGACACCGGGTTGTCGTGATTGGGAAACACCGGTCCAGGCGCGATACGATATGCGTCGTTGAACAAAGGAGATAGAGTGACATCCAGGCCGGTTTCGACCAGAGATGTCGTGGGACCGGCCTTGCGAACGCGCATCTAGAAGGATTGCGATGATGGCGACCGCCGGCAACGATGGTCAGGGAAGGTGTTTCGAGATCGGTCTGGTGATGGCGGGAGCCGTTTCGGCCGGCGCTTACACGGCCGGTGCCGTCGACTTCCTCATCCAGGCCCTCGACCAGTGGCATGAGGGAAAACGGGGGTCCGACCCGCGATGTCCCCGGCATGACGTGTCGCTCAAGGTCATGGCCGGCGCATCGGCCGGTGGCATTTCGGCGGCGATCGCCGCGGCCCAGTTCGGCGAGGCGCATACACCCGTAATCGACCCTTATGCCCCCGCGCCTCCAAATAACAAGCTTTATGAGAGCTGGGTGCGGCGCATCGATTTCTCGCGACTTCTTGCCACGTCGGACCTCGATGGCGACCCCGACGGCGATGTGTGCTCGCTGCTCGACTCGACCAACCTCGATGAGATCGCCGCAGTCGCTTTCCACCGCCAGGACGGGCCCCCGCGCCGCAGCGGAGCTACCTGGCCAACCCTCTGCACGTCTTGCTCACGGTGACAAACCTCCAGGGTGTTCCCTATGACGTCCATTTCCTCGGCGAGATGGATCACGTGCCACACATGTCGATGCACGGCGACTACCTGCACTTCGCGCTCGGCGATGCGACCGGCCTTGGCCCTGCAGTCCGCCCGCTGCAGCCAGGCCAGTATGACGACCCAGAGTGGAAGGCCTTCTCGCAGTCGGCGCTGGCGACCGGCGCGTTCCCGATCGGCCTGGCGGCGCGGACGATCAAGCGCACAGTTGCGGAATATACCGGGCGCCAATGGCCCGTCAACGGTCCGGTCGAGAAAGAGGGTCGCATTGTTCAGTGCGGTGAGTTCCGGCGAATTCCCCCGGACTTCCCCGATGCGATCCGGGACAAGCCTGACCTGGAGCTCGATTGCCTTTTCAGCGACGGTGGCATGAGTGACAACGAGCCGCTCGACATGGCCCGCCGCATCATCGACGGCGATCGCTATTTCACCGCGCGGAGCCCGGGCGATCATGCCGACCGCGCCCTGATCGCGATTGCCCCGTTCCCTGATCTGCCGATCCTCAGCGTCGGATCGCCGCCCCTGGGCCATCCCTTTCTCCTGACCGCCTTCACGGGCGTGCTCGCCAGCGCGATCAACCAGTCGCGATTCGATCCGAAACTCGCATTCGAGGAGCGCGACCCGACGGCCTTTCATCGCTATACGATCGCGCCGAGCGCGACACCGTGGCCCACGGCGCAAGAGATCGTACCTGGCTTGCGGCTCGGTCGTCGGTTTCGGCGGCTTCCTCAGCGAGAGATTCCGGCGGCACGACTTTCAGCTCGGCCGCCGCAATTGCCAGCAGTTTCTCAAGAGCGTCTTCGCGCTGCCGGATGACGACGGTAACAGGAACCCGCTGTTTGCCACGGGCTGGTCGCAGGAAGCACGCAACCATTTCCGGATCGTCGAGCGACCCGATGGCCGCGACCATCGCGCGGGGACCACGCCCGTTCAGGGTGACAAGGTTTACCTCCCCATCATCCCGCTCTGGGGGACGGCGGCCATGGAAGTGCCCCTGCTGGAGTGGCCCCAATATGATCCGGATCAGCTCGACCCGCTTCGCCGCCAGCTCGTGACGCGCCTCGATGCCGTGGCCGAGCGCCTGATCGCCAGACATATTCGCGGTCCCTTTCGCCGGCTCGGCCTGCGCACGGCCAGAAAGTTCTTCAGGAAAGGCATCGCGGACAGGATCGTTCAGGCCATGGCCGATGACCTGCGCGATCGCGGGCTGATGCGGTAAAAGTTCAATGCGCGGCACACAAATTGACACTTGTCGTAGGCTCGGCTAGACTGGATCGCATCTCGCTTCTGGCACGAGGAACTTGCGTCATGAACGCTGTGATTGCCGAACCGGTTCCGGGGCGATGGGCCAAGGCCCTGGCTCTTGCGAGCCTCGTGTTTTTCTGGGTGCTGCCTTTTTCACCGATCTTGGCGATCGGGGCAGTTTCGTTGACCAGGGGAGCGTCTGGCTGGTCACGTCGCGTCGCAGTCCTGGGAGCCGGTTTGTGTGCTTCCTATACCATTGTGCTGGCCGTTTTCGTTATTGGTCTTGCCTTGCAACTTCGCTGGTGAACGAGGCTGTCTGACCCTGGCGCATCATCACTCTCTTTTTCTTACGCGGCGGCCGGCGGTCATTGGTTCGACATGAGCATCAGCATGACGAACACGAACGCCGCCGCGATGAAAATGGACCAGACGACGAGCTGCATTTTGAGATCTGGCCCGCGAAGCCGCGGCGGTGGCAGCAGGCGTTCGCGACGCGCGACGACTGTTGGGCACGCGTGGCGCCTCCAGCCGAGCAGCCATCTGGTCTTGCCGCAATCCAGGCAGTGAAATTGCAAAAAAACGCCGCCCAGCACAAGGAGGAGCATCGCCCAGACGAAATAGTTAAGATTGTGGTCGTGCGCCGACTCGCGCAGGAAGGCGACGGTGCCCGTCCAGAAAAAGACGGCGAGAAATGGGTTGGCGACAAGCCGTTGACAATCTTCGATCGGCTCGAGCGGCTCGCGGATAGCGCGGTCGCCACGCAAATTGAAATCAGGATCGAACGAAGGGTCGCCGGGCTCCACGTTGGCTCTCTTTTCGCAAGGCCGTTTCAGGACGCGCAGTTAGACCGGGGCGATCCGCAACCCGTTTTCTCATCATATCGCGCCGCTTGAGTGCGCGACGAGGGTGCCACACCGTGAACAAAGCAGCAGCGACCGGTCGACCGTTGTGGTAACGCTCCCGGCCGAGTCGATCGCCGGATCGAGATTGGCACGTCGCGCTGGCCCCAAAGAAGAGGCAGTGCTTCGGTTCATTACGACCGTACTCTGTCCGGGGGAAACCAGATCGAGAATCCGGCGTCCACGTTTTAAACAGCCCGGTACCAGGGCGCCGCCGGCCCTGAACGTCGAATCATGAAGCCGTGCCATTTTCCGATGTCACTTGAGTTTGCAGGCGAAGGTCTCCGCGTCGAAAATCCCGCAATCGACACGAGCGGATTGTGTCACGTTGGATGGAGAGTCGTACCATGGGGGCTGTCAAAGGTCCCGCCCCATTTCTTTACTCGTCCCCAAGATGAGACAATGGAACTGGCAGTCGCAGAGTGAAGCGGTCGATCGCTGTGGGGATCGAACAATGGATGAAACGAAGAACGAGTCGGAACCGCAAGATCCTCGATCTCCCGGGGAGCCCTTGAGTGGCTCGCTCGATCAGACACAGAGCCTTTCCAGAACGTCGGGCCCACCACCTCGCATCGAGAGTTCCAGCGTCGCTCCAGATGGGGAATGCTCGAGGATCGGCCGCTACCGGATCACTGGCAGGCTCGGCCAGGGAGGATTCGGACGGGTTTATCTGGCCCACGACGACGATCTCGACCGCCCGGTCGCCATCAAGGTGCCCAATCCCGAACGAATCCCGCGTCCCGAGGATATCGAAGCATTCCTTGCCGAGGCCAAGGTCCTGGCGAGGCTCGACCATTCCCACATCGTGCCTGTCTTCGATGTGGGACGCACTGAAGACGGCCGCTGCTTTGTCGTTTCGAAGCTCATTGAAGGCAGCGATCTGGCCGTCAGGATGGAACACCAGGCTCGGCCGTCATTCCGGGAGTCGGCGCATCTGGTTGCGACAATTGCAGACGCCTTGCATTACGCGCACACACGCGGGCTCGTGCACCGGGACATCAAGCCCGCGAATATTCTGATCGACGCCGCGGGCAAACCGTGCGTCGCGGACTTCGGGCTGGCACTGAAGGATGAAGACTTCGGGAAGGGTTGTGCACTGGTCGGCACACCCTCCTATATGAGTCCCGAGCAGGCGCGCGGCGAAGGCCACCGGGTTGATGGCCGTTCGGATATCTTCAGCCTGGGCGTCGTACTTTATGAGTTGTTGACCGGCAAGCGACCGTTCCGCGGTGATTCTCTCGTGGACATCATCGAGTCGATCAAAACGCTTGAGCCTCGTCCGCCCCGTCAAATTGACGATACGATCCCCAGGGAGCTCGAGCGGATCTGCCTCGAAGGCGCTGGCGAAACGGGCCCATGATCGCTACACGACGGCCAGCGACATGGCGGAAGACCTGCGCGTCTTTCTCCACGCCGCGGCCGATATGGCCTCGCCCGGAGGCCGTTCGGTTCCGACACCCCTGCCGATTGATCGAGACACGGCATCACCCCCGCCGCAGTCGATGCCTCGGCGATCCGACTCCGACCAGCGACCGATCAACGTCATCCCGCGCGGTCTGCGATCATTCGACGAGCACGATGCCCGTTTCTTCCTGGAACTCTTGCCGGGCCCGCGAGACAGAGAAGGAGTGCCCGATAACCTCCAGTTCTGGATCCGAAAGATTGCGCAGATTGACGCCGATCTGACGTTTAATGTCGGGCTGATCTACGGTCCCTCGGGATGCGGCAAGTCATCGCTGGTCAAGGCGGGTCTTTTGCCACGGCTCGGCAACCAGGTCCTGCAGGTTTACCTTGAAGCGACCGCCGATGAGACCGAAGCCCGCTTGCTCAAGGGCGTGCGCAAGGTCTGTCCCGGGCTGCCACGAGCGCTGGGACTGGTCGATTCGCTGTCCGATTTACGACGAGGCCACCTTTTGCCGCCGGGCGCAAGGTACTGCTCGTGCTCGACCAGTTCGAGCAATGGCTGTTTGCCAGACAGGGTGAGGAGAATACGGAACTCGTCGCCGCGCTGCGGCAATGCGACGGCGAGCATCTCCAGGCGATCGTCATGGTGCGTGACGATTTCTGGATGGCGGCGACCCGATTCATGAGGGCGATCGAGATTCGCCTCCTCGAAGGGGAGAACTCGGCGGCCGTCGATCTCTTTGACCTTGACCATGCCCGCAAGGTTTTGACAGCATTCGGGCGAGCGTTTGGCAAGCTGCCCGAGAATGCGTCTGACACCGCGAGTGAGCAAAGCGAGTTTTTGAAGGAATCGATCAATGGACTCGCGGAAGGGGGCAAGGTGATTTCGGTTCGCCTGGCGCTCTATGCCGAGATCATGAAGGGCAAACCGTGGATTCCGGCCTCGCTCAAGGAAGTGGGGGGCACGAAAGGCGTGGGAGTCGCGTTTCTCGAAGAGACCTTCAGTGCGGTAGCCGCGCCTCCCGAGCATCGACTCCACCAGAAAGCGGCCCAGGCGGTGTTGAAAGCCCTGCTTCCGCAGAGCGGCACCGAGATCAAGGGGCAAATGAAATCGCATGCCGAGCTGCTCCAGGCGTCCGGGTACGGCAATCGCCCGAGGGACTTCAACGACCTGATCCATATCCTCGACCAGGAACTTCGCCTGATCACGCCCACCGATCCGGAGGGTTCCGCGAGTGAAGATCAATCGGCCTTACCCAGCGGGCAATACTACCAGCTCACGCACGATTATCTCGTCCCGTCACTGCGAGACTGGCTGACCCGAAAGCAACGGCAGACTCGCCGAGGTCGCGCCGAGATTTTGCTCGCCCGCGCCGCGCAATCATGGGGCGATAATCCGCGAAGACAAAGCCTGCCAACGTTCAATGAGTGGCTATCGATCCTGGCGCTCACCCGGCGACACAAGTGGAGTCCGCTCGAACGCCGCATGCTGCGCCGCTGTGGCGCGAATCATCGGGCGCGGCTGGTGTTCGTCGTGCTCATACTCGCAATGTCGTGCGTGCTCCCCTTCTTCGGAGCGCAGTATGTCAACGCTACAATACTGGCACATCAATATAGTTTAGGACTTGGGACGTCAGAGATGATCAAAGAGATGAATTCGGTGCGATTCTGGATTGACCCGATGCTGGCGGCCGAGCTTGGCGTTGCCAAGAAGGTTAACGACTTGCAGCGGATCAGACGATATACTGCGGTGCTGGCACCGACACATCCTGAAATGCGAGAGATGTTATATTCGGCCATGTTTCCGACTACAATAGACAGCGAATCTGGCCGCGTCTCCCGCGATTGGGTAAATGATTCATTTTTACATGATCTTTTAAGTGACTATGATCCTTTTTACGTAAAACGGCTCTGGGAAATCGTGGCGGACAGGAGCCGGGACGTCGGGCATCGGTACTCCGCCGCCGCGAGACTCGGGAATATCGACTCTGCGAATTCCAGATGGCCTGAAATCGCTTCAGATATCATTACTGATCGCGATTTTGCAACGGATCCCGACCTCTCGTTCAGACACGTCGGAGTGTATCACCTGGACATCAAATTTAAAGAACACTTCAAGCATCCATTGATCCAAAAACTCAATCAATCCAGAGAATCGCGATGCCCCGTGGCATTGTTGACCAATTTGTTCACCGACAAGGAGGCATTAACACTGGTTGTCGATGGTTACCTCAATGGACGCTTTTCCCTGGATTCGCTGAAACAGAACGAGAAATGGTTGCGTGATACCACTCGCTTAATGAGTCCCAAGGACACAACACCGCTGTTCCGGCGCGAGTCAAAAGACCCCGATAAAGAAAAGAGACGACGACTCGCTGTCGATTGGTTGAAAAGCGCCGGTTTGATGTCAGCCCTAGGGGAACCGAGAATACCAAAGTGACACTTGTCGTAGACCCTGCTACGCTGAGCTGGCTCGCCAACTCGAACGTGGGGAACTTGCGCCATGAACGCAGTGTTTGCTGATCGGTTTCGGGGACGCGTCGCGAAGCTGCTGGCGCTGGCGAGCGTCGGTTGTTTCTGGCTGCTCCCTTTTTCGCCGATGCTGGCGATCGGAGCGGTTTCGTTGACCAGGGGAGCGTCAGGCTGGTGTCGTCGCGTCGCCTTCCTGGGGGCCGGTTTGTGTGCTGCTTATACAATCGTGCTGGCGGTCGTCGTTGCCGGTCTTGCGTGGCCAATTCGTTGTTGAGCGAACCCGACAAGTCTTACGTACGTTTTCGTTCCAAGAACCCTGGATTCCAGTGCGCGGTTTCACTCGCGAAGAGTGGCAAGGGCAATCGTGCCGAGTTTTCATCGGGTATGATCAGTCCATTGAGAGCGAGAAATGCCTGGAGATTTGGAACATCGACACCGATCGCATCAATGATCTCAGAGCGTTCAGGATCTTCGTTGACGAGAAGCTATCCAACGGGGACGCGGATCTCACGCTTGACGATGCTTTAGTTCAATGGGAATACGAGAATCAGACTGACGCCGAGCGTCAAGCCACGCTTGCCGCGGGTGCGCGAGGGGATCGCGAATGTCGAAGCCGGTCGAGTCAGGCCATTTGAGGATTTCGACCGACAGTTTCGTAAAAAGCACGGGTTATCCCAACGAGTATGACCTGTCGCGTCGAATTGACAGCTCGAGCTGAGGCCGATGTCGATCGTATCTTCGCCTGGCTGTCCGAGCGCAGTCACGAAGGTGCGGATCGCCGGTATGAATCGTTCTGGAGTTCGGCCGAGAGGCTGAAAACATTTCCACGGTCAGGCGGCATCGCCCCTGAAAATGACGGGGTGAACGCGGAACTTCGACAGATTCTGTTCGGGACCAGGAGCGGCCGGACGTATCGAGCGTTATTTGTCATCAGCGACGACACAGTGCGAATTCTCTGCGTAAAAGGGCCTGGCGAGCGTCCCGTCGAGCTGAACGATATCATGTCATGATCCAGCTCGTGGATCGCCCTGATCAGGTGCGGGCGGCGAGTTCATTCCACTATCGTGCTGGCGCTTTTCCGTTCGCGTTGAGCGCGGCCAACCTTAACAGCCGTCTCAGCTTGATTTCACTTCAGCTCTCCTTTTCTTGAGACGGCGGCCGGTCGTCACCTCGATCTGACTTTCAGCACAACGAGTAGGAACGCCGCCGTCATGAAGATGAACCAGACGACAAGCTGCACCTTGAGGCTTGGCCCGTGAAATCGTCTCGGCGTCAGCGTGAGCTCGCGGCAGGCCGCGACCGTCGCGCAAGCGTGGCGTTTCGAGGCGAGGAGCGAACCGGTCTTGCCACAATCCAGGCAATGAAATTGCAAGAACAGGATGCCGACCACGAGGAGGAGCAGCGCCCACGCAAAAAAGGTGAGTTCGTGGCGGCGGATCGACTCGCGCAGAAGGGCGACGGTGCCGGTCCAGAAAAACACCGCAAGCGACGGGTTGGCGATCAGGCGTTGAGAGTCTTCAATAGGCTCGAGCGGCTCTCGACTGGCGCGCTGGCGGCGTAAGTCGAAATCGGGATTAAACGAAGCGCAGCCAGGCTCCACGATGGCTCTTTTTTCGCAAGGCCATTGCGGAATGCCCGCCTCAAAACCCGAGCATTCCGGGTCTGCTATTTCATACCGCGCCGCTTGAGTCGGCGACGAGTGCGTCATACTGTGAAGGAGACGGTTGTCGTGGGTCGACGGTCCTGGTGAGATTGCGCCTTGGTCTGACGCACATGACCGACCAGATCAGAGCGAGATATGACACGCCCATCAAGTTTCGAGGTCTTGCAACTGCTCGCGACGATTTTCCTGGGAGTCGTGGGAATTGTCTTCACCAAACTTCAGGCACGAAGCGGCCGGCGGCAGAATACACTCAAGCTCTACGAAAAATGGGATGCGCCGGAACTGTCGCGGTATCGGGGCATCGTATGGGACGTCTGGAAAACGCTCGACGCCGGTCAGGACGATGCCGTGATCCGCTGGCTGGGCGGCGATTATTTCGGCATGGATACCCACGAAATCAATCAAAGAATACCCGAGGAACGCACTCACGCTGTCCGCTCGCTGCTCAATTATTTTGCCAGTGTCTATGAATACCAGAAGCTCGGCCTGACTGATCGAAAAGTGACCGTTCAACTCTTCCGCGAGCCCTGGCTCTGGTGGGCGGACTTCTTTATCCTGCTGCACGATCGAGTCGAAAACCATTTGAAAGAAAAGGGCTTGCCGGAAAGCGAGTGGGCCGCGAAGTCTTTCATCACCACTTTGAACCGCGTCGCCGCGCTGGACAAAGTGGTTCGCCGCTCGTGAATGGTGCGATGAGGGCCCTGCTGATTGACAATGTACCCCAATTGAGGTACATTAGTCCTAGAAGGAGAAGATTGTCATGTCCAAGACGGAAACAATCAGGGCGCGAGTTGATGCCCGGCTCAAGGCGGACGCCGAAGCTGTGTTACTTGAGCTCGGCCTCACGGCGAGCGATGCCATCCGGTTATTTTATCGGCAACTGATTTTGCGAAAAGGCCTGCCTTTCGATGTGAAGTTGCCGAATGCCGAAACGCTTCAGGCGATGCAAGATCTCGACGAGGGCACGGAGGTCACACGATATGAAGATTTCGATGCATTTCGCAAAGCTATGACCGGGGCTTGATCAGTTTATGGCTCGAGTTCACCGGCCCCGTTCGATCGTTACGTCCAACCAATACGAACGCGACGTGAAACGCATTCGCAATCGCGCAGTTGAAATGTCTCGCCTCGTCGACGTCGTGGACCGATTGCGAAATCGCCAAGCACTTGATGCTCGCCACCGCGATCACGCTCTCGCGGGCGACTGGCGAGGATACCGCGAGTGTCATATTCAGCCTGACTGGCTGCTCGTTTACCGATTCGATGAACGCTCCGTATATCTCGCGAGGACCGGCACGCACTCCGACCTCTTCGGTTAGAAGGCACTCGCCCGAACTCGTTATCGTCGGTGGGTACGCTGCGACAACGTGCCGCCGAGGTTACTGCCGTTGATTTGCGCCTGCTGACCTCACTCGCAGCATTCAAACGATGCCTGTCGCAACGTGGCGAATGACATCGTTGCCCCCTTGACAACGCTTGACAATTGTGCGGAAAACGCACGATAATTGGCTTGCTCGGCTGCCGTTTCGGCGCTGAAGCCGGCTCTGATCGTTCCATTCTTCCGTGTTCGTCTCCGTGATGACGACCGACCATCCGTCCTTCCCACCCCGGTGACCTTCCGCCGATGGCAATGATCACTAAGGCTCCAATCTATGAGCGGCTTGAGGACGTCCTGTCGCAGCGGATCATGATTCTTGACGGCTCGATGGGCGCTCTCATTTACACCTATCAGCTTAGTGAAGAGGATGTCCGCGGCCAGCGCTTCGCAAAGCATGAGCTCGGCATCAAGAATTGCACGGAAGCCCTGGTTCTCACCCAGCCGCAAATCATCGAGGACATCCATCGCGCCTACCTCGAAGCGGGTGCCGACATCATCGAGACCGACACATTCAACGGCACGGCGGTCTCGCTCGAGGAATTCGGTCTTCAAGAGCATGTCTTCGAGATCAACAAGACGGCCGCCGAGCTGGCACGCCGCGCAGCCGATGAATTCACGCGCAAGAATCCCGGCAAGCCGCGATTCGTGGCCGGCAGCATCGGGCCGACCAAGAAGCAGCTCTCGATGGGCATTCATGTCGAGGACCCGGGGCGCCGCGATACGACGTTCGACGAGATGGTGGCCAGCTATCTCGAACAGATTCGTGCCCTCGTGGCGGGGGGCGTCGACATCTTGCTTTCAGAAACGTCGTTCGACACGCTCGTGATGAAGGCGTGCCTCTTCGCGATGGACAGGTTCTTCGAGGAGACCGGCACGCGGCTCCCCGTGATGATTTCCGGCACCATCTTCGACAATGGCCGCACGCTCTCGGCCCAGCCGATCGAGGCTTTTTACTATTCCGTCTCGCACTTCGACGCGATCTCGGTCGGGCTCAACTGCGCCGTCGGCGTCGATCTGATGCGCGACTCGATCGAGAGCCTCGCGACGATTTGCCGGACCAACGTCAGTTGCTATCCCAACGCGGGAATGCCCGACGGCTTTGGCGGCTTTCTCGGCGATAAGGGCCACACGGCCGCGGTTCTCGGTGAATTCGCCAGGAGCGGCTGGTTGAACATCGTCGGCGGCTGCTGCGGCACCACGCCCGAGTGGATCGCGGCGATCGCCGGGGCGGTCGACGGGTTTGCTCCCCGGCGCGTTCCGGAGTTACCGCACTGGTCCAGTTACAGCGGTATGGAGCCCCTGGTCGTTCGACCCGAGACCAATTTCATCATGATCGGCGAGCGGACCAATATCACGGGGTCGAAGAAGTTCGCACGCCTGATCAAGAGCGGCGACTTCGAGGCGGCGCTCGCGGTGGCGCGCGACCAGGTCGAGGGGGGGGCCAACATCCTCGACGTCAACATGGACGAGGGGCTCATCGACGGCGAGCAGGCGATGACCCGTTTCTTGAACCTGATCTCGACCGACGAGAGCATCGCCAAGATCCCGATGATGGTCGATAGCTCCAAGTGGACCGTGATCGAGGCAGGACTCAAATGCGTGCAGGGCAAGTCGGTCGTCAACTCGATCAGCCTGAAGGGGGGCGAAGAAGAATTTCTTCGCCAGGCACGGCTGGTGCGCAAGTTACGGCGCGGCCGTCGTCGTCATGGCGTTCGACGAGCAGGGTCAGGCCGTCACAAAAGACCATAAAGTCGCAATCTGTTTGCGTGCTTACAAGCTGTTGACCGAACAGGCCGGCTTCCCGCCCGAAGACATCATCTTCGACGCCAATATTCTCACGGTCGGGACCGGTATCGAAGAGCACAACAACTACGCCGTCGAATTCATCGAAGCCGTTCGCGAGCTCAAGAAAGTGCTTCCCTACTGCAAGACCTCGGGCGGGGTGAGCAACGTTTCGTTCTCTTACCGCGGCAACGACACGGTTCGCGAGGCGATGAATGCCGCGTTTCTCTACCATGCGATCGCGGCCGGCCTCGACATGGGTATTGTCAACGCGGGCCAGCTCGCCGTGTATGACGAGATACCCAAGGACCTGCTCGAACGCGTCGAGGACGTGCTCCTGAATCGCCGACCCGACGCGGCCGATCGCCTTACGGAATTCGCCGAGTCGGTCAAGAAGTCGAAATCGAAAGACCGAGGCAAGGAGCTGGCCTGGCGCGACGCGCCCGTGGCCGAGCGGCTCAAGCATGCCTTGATCACCGGGACCGTCGACTACATCGACGCCGATACCGAGGAATTGCGGCAGACCACCGAGCGCACCCTCTCGATCATCGAAGGGCCGCTGATGGACGGCATGAACGTCGTCGGCGACCTGTTCGGCGCCGGCAAGATGTTTCTGCCCCAGGTGGTCAAGAGCGCCCGCGTCATGAAAAAAGCGGTCGCCTACCTGACGCCGTTCATGGAGGCCGAGAAGGCCAAGGCGGCGGCGGCCGCGGCCGCCGGAAATGGCAATGGCAACGGCGCTGCGAACGGAGCCTCCCACGAGCGGAAAACCCGCGGCCGGATCCTGATGGCGACGGTCAAGGGTGACGTTCACGATATCGGTAAGAACATCGTGGGCGTCGTGCTCGCGTGCAACGACTATGAAGTGATCGACCTCGGCGTGATGATCCCGTGCGAAGAGATCCTCAGGCAGGCCCGCGAGCGCAAGGTCGACATGATCGGGCTTTCGGGTTTGATCACGCCGTCGCTCGACGAGATGGTTCACGTCGCCCGGTCGATGGAACGGGAAGGCTTCGAGATTCCCCTCTTGATCGGCGGAGCGACGACCAGCGCCCGGCACACGGCCGTCAAGATTGCTCCGCAGTACCACGGGATTGTCATCCACATCAAAGACGCGTCGAAGAGCGTGGGGGTGGTTGACCGCCTCGGACGATCCGACGCCAGGGCCGAGCTCGACACGCAAAACCGCGCCACTCAGGAGCGTGACCGCGACTCTTACAGCAAGCGCTCGCAGCGAAAGCTCGTTCCTTACTCCGAGGCCCTGGCGCGGCGCTTCAAGATCGAATGGGACCGTCGCGACGTGGCCGTGCCCGCATTCATCGGGGCCCGGACGTTGCGGTCCATTCCTCTCGAACAGATTGTTCCGTTTATCGACTGGTCGCCATTCTTCATGTCGTGGGAGCTCAAGGGCAAACACCCGCGAATCTTTGAAGACCCCAAGCTCGGCGCACGCGCCCGCGAGCTTTTCGACGACGCCCAGAAGCTGCTGCGCCAGATCGTCGACGAAAAACTCGTCACGGCCAATGCGGTCTATGGCTTCTTTCCGGCCAACTCCGAAGGCGACGACATCATCGTCTTTAGCGACGAATCGCGGAGCAAGGAACTGATGCGTTTCCCCACGTTGCGGCAGCAATGGGAGCGCGACGGTCAGACCTCGTTCCGCTCGCTGGCCGATTACATCGCGCCAGTTCAATCGGGGGTTCCCGACTACCTGGGTGCCTTTGCCGTCACGGCGGGCCTCGGCGTCGACCACCTGGTCGAGCGATTCGAGCGCGACCACGACGATTACAACTCAATCATGTGCAAGGCACTCGCCGACCGGCTTGCCGAGGGACTGGCCGAGATGCTCCACAAACAGGCGCGCGTCGACTGGGGATTCGGCCGTGACGAGCAACTCACGCGGGACGACCTGATCGAGGAAAAATACAGAGGAATCCGGCCCGCATCGGGCTACCCGAGCTCGCCCGACCACACCGAGAAACGCGACTTGTGGCGGCTGCTCGATGCCGAGAATGAAGCCGGTATCGTGTTGACGGAATCGTTCGCCATGTACCCGGGGGCCTCGGTGAGCGGGTTCTATTTCGCACACCCGCAGGCCCGCTACTTCGCCGTCGATTTCGTGACGCGCGACCAGGTGCAAAACTACGCGGCCCGCAAGCGTTCGCCAATCAACGAAGTCGAGCGCTGGCTAGCCCCGAATCTGTCGTACGACCCGGATTGAGCAAACCCCGATCGATGATTCTCCGAGTGCGATGGCCGAAGATTCCGTCCGCCGCCACTCGCGTTCCGCCGAGTATGTCACTTCGCACAACACGACCGATTCTTGGAATAAGAAGTGCGAAATGACGACATCGTCGAACGGCTCAAGACGACGCGCCGTGGCAGCCAACCTCTGGCTTGAACGTCCTAAGTGCAACAGCCGCCCGGGGCTAGATCATTGTAGGCAAGCGTCGGCATTGCGCGCGGAGCCATTTTGATGATCGTTGTCAGTGCCCCCCACTATCTCTTGCTGCTTTAATCTCCGACAGGCATGCTCATGAAACGTGCAACTACGCTTCCATTTGCGTTAATGATGGGTCTCTGTTTTGTGGCTCTGTTCATCAAGGGTTGGGGCGGGGAAGTGCCCGTGGGGGGCCCGAGCAATCCAGGAGATATTGCCTGGATGTTGACGGCGTCGGCACTCGTGCTGCTGATGACACCCGGGCTGTCATTCTTCTATGGCGGCATGGTCAGTTTCAAGAATGTCGTTTCGACGATGCTTCAGAGCATGGTGGCACTGGGAGTGATTAGCCTGGTCTGGGTGATCGTCGGGTTCAGCCTGGCGTTTGGCGACGACATTGGTGGCATCATCGGGAACCCCCTCACGTTCTTGATGTTCGACGGGGTCGGCGAGGCGACGCATCCGAAGCTCTCGGCGACGGTGCCGCTATTGATCTTCGCCATGTTCCAGCTCAAATTCGCCATCATCACGCCGGCGCTCATCACGGGTTCGTTTGCCGAGCGCGTCCGGTTTTCGGCCTATCTTCTCTTCATGGTCTTGTTCAGCCTGTTCATTTACAGTCCGCTTGCTCACTGGACGTGGCATCCCGACGGCATCTTCGCCAGGTGGGGTGTCAAGGATTTCGCCGGCGGCACGGTCGTGCATATGTCGGCGGGATTCGCCGCGCTGGCCGGCGCGATGATGCTGGGGCGGCGGCATAGTCATGTCGCGAACGTCGCGCACGAGCCGGCGAATGTGCCGTTTGTGATCCTCGGCACGGGGATGCTCTGGTTTGGCTGGTTCGGCTTCAACGCGGGCTCGGCGATGGGCGCCTCGGGGACCGCCGTGCTGGCTTTCGCGACGACCAACACGGCATCCGCCGCCGCGATGCTTTCCTGGATGTTCTTCGACTGGATGAAAGGCAACAAACCGTCAGCGCTTGGAGCGTGCATCGGCGCGGTCGTCGGCCTGGTCGCGATTACTCCGGGCGCTGGCTATGTCACGATTCGTGAGTCGATCGTGATCGGGGTTGTTGCGAGCGTCGTGAGCAATATGGCCGTGCACTGGAAGACCCGTTCCACGCTCGACGACACACTCGATGTCTTCCCTTGCCACGGCGTCGGCGGCATCACCGGGATGATCTTGACGGGGGTCTTCGCCAAGGATGTGGGGCTCACCTCGGGCAAATACGGTACGTTCCTCTACCACCTGCTGGCGCTGGCGATCGTCGCCGTCTTCACATTCGGCGGCTCATGGCTGCTTTACAAGCTGACGGACTTGATTATTCCGCTACGCGTCACTCACGACCAGGAGACGCTGGGGCTTGACCTCAGTCAGCACGGCGAATCGGCGCTGGGTAATGACCTCTTTAATGGGTCGCACTTTCACACCAACGGCACGCCCAAGCCGAGTGAGAGCGAGCTGGCGGCCGAGTTAGCCTGAGCCTGGCCCCGCGAAAAGTTGGTCTTGAATCGACTTCCCAACGCATTGAGAGTAGGCCGAATCTGTTGCGCGGCTTCTTGTTGGAGTACCGCCTTCAGGCGGAATCTTCGGCTCGCGCCGCCTGAAGGCGGAACTCCAACAAACGCCTGGCGCTCTGGGTGCCGCGTGGTTCGTCAATGAAAACGCGATGAACGCGAAAGCGGTGCAAGCTCAACCTCGCACCGCGTCACCCCCGCCCGCTCGCGAAGCGGGCGGCCTCTCCCACGGTGAGAGGCGAAAAACGGCCGCTAATACGTCACGTTTGTGGATATATTCGCTTAATCACCTCTCCCCACGGGAGAGGTCGCCCGTCAGGGTGGGTCTGGGGCGAATGCCGACGCGACGAAGATTCGGCGTCGAGTCAGCAAGTCGCCCCTTCCACCGGGGAAAACGTATTCAGTGCGGCCTGAACGCTCGCCCAACACTGTCTATTCTTCTTCAATCCCCGCACGCGACTTCTTGTACTTGTCGACGATCTGTGCCTGGACATTCGGTGGCACCGGATCGTGCGACTTGAAATCCATCGTGAAGGACCCCTGCCCTCCCGTCATGCTCTTGAGCTGTGACGCATAAGTGAGAACCTCGGCCAGCGGTGCCTCGCGCGAATGATTTGAAGATTTCCGGCGAGCGAGTCCATCCCTGTAATATGGCCGCGGCGCGTCGAGAGGTCGGCCGAAATGTCACCGAACTTCTCCGCCGGAATGGTCACCTCGATCGAGACCATCGGTTCCAGCAAGACGGGCTGCGACTGCTCGAACGCCTTGCGAAACGCCGTGGCGGCCGCCGTCTTGAACGCTTGCTCGGAGCTGTCGACCGGGTGATCCTTGCCGAAATAGACCTCGACCTCGGTGTCGACGACCTGGTGGCCGGAGATGACCCCCTTCTCCATTTGCTCGCGTACGCCTTTTTCGACGGCCGGAATGAACTGGTTGGGGATCGTGCCCCCCTTCACCGCGTTGACGAAATTGAACCCCTGCCCGCGCTCGCGCGGCCGAATGCGTAGATGGACCTCGGCAAACTGGCCGCGACCACCCGTCTGCTTCTTGTGCCGATGGTTCGCGTCCGACTCGCTCAGGATCGTTTCCAGATACGGCACGTGCGGTACGTGGGTGTTCATCTCCACCTTGTGCCGGTTTTTGAGACGCTGCTGGATGACGTCGAGATGGAGATCGCTCATCCCCGAGATCACCAGCTCGTGCGTTTGCGTATCGCGGCGGATCGAAAACGTTGGATCTTCGTCGGCGATCTTGGCCAGGCCGGCCGAGATCTTCGCCTCGTCGTCACGCGCCTTGGGCTGAACGGCGCGAGGAACCATGGGAATCGGAAACTTGATCGGGCGGGCCCGCAGTTGGGAAACAGCCGTGTTGCCGCCGACGTTGCTGATCGTATCCGACGCGTGCAAGTCATCAAACTTGGCTATGGCCACGATATCGCCGGCGATCGCCTCGGTGATCTCTTCTTGCTGCTTGCCCTGAAGCAGGTAAATGTGGCCGGCCTTGGCGGTCTTGCCGCTGCGAAGATTGACGAGCGTCGTATCAGGCGCCAGCCGGCCGCTCAAGATTCGCAGGTAGCCAAGCTTTCCCATGAACTGATCGTTGACCGTCTTGAAAACCTGGGCGACGAGCGTCCCTTCCTCGGCCGGAAGGATTTCCTCTTCGGGCCCATCGGCGTCGCCCCCGCGCGTGCCATAGCGGTGAATGTCGCGCGGGGCTCAGGCCGCAGCATGGTGATCAGGTCGAGCAATTCGCGCAGGCCGCGATCCTTCCGGGTGCAGACGCACAAGACGGGCACAAGCTTGCCCTGGGCAATCGCGTCGTGGGCGGCGCGGCGCAATTCGTCGGGTTCGACGGTCTCGCCGTCGAGATACCGCATCATGAGGTCTTCATCGAGCTCGACAATCTGCTCGACGACCATCCGATAAGCCTCGGTCGGTGCGAGCGGACATTCCGCGGGATCTTCATCATGCGATTGAATGACGTCGATCACGCCCGCGAACGTCGTACCCTGGCCAACGGGCACGTTAAACGGCACACAGAACGTGCCAAACGTCTCGCGGATCGCCGCCAGGTCGGATCGATAGTCGACATTTTCGGCGTCCATCTTGGTGACCACGATGAACCGGCCGAGGCCCAGCCGGCCGGCTTCCTGAAACAATCGCCGGGTGTTGACTTCAATTCCCGGATGGTCCCGAGACGGCGATCACCACGTTTTCCACGGCGGCCAGTGCGCCCAGGGCGTTGCCGATGAAGTCGGGATAGCCGGGGGTATCGATCAGGTGGATTTGTTTTCCGGTCCAGGCGAGATGGCCGAGGTGGCAGTCGATCGTGAAATGGCGGCGTTTTTCTTCTTCGTCGATATCAAGCGTGCTGGTGCCGTCGTCAACCGAGCCCTTTGCGGGTGGTCGCGCCGGAGGCGAAAAGCAGGGCGTCGGCAAGACTCGTCTTACCCGACGCCCCATGACCAGCGAGGGCGACGTTCCTGATATCAGCGACGTGGTATGTCGTAGACATGATGTCGATTCTCCCTGTTTCGCGACGAAGACTTTTATCGGAAGATAACGATCCACCCCCGGTTCAGAATGAGCCGGAAGCCATCAGATGCGCACGATCGGACTGACTGACTGACTGACTCATCGATCGATCGATTGATCGATTGATTGATTGATTAACCGTCTGACCGACTGACTGACTGACCGGAGCGTTTACTGAGAATCCGGATTCACGGCCGGCCGGATCGCCGCGCAGCGCTCGATTGCGCCGGCAAGCGAGAATCGGCCTTCGTACAAGGCGCGGCCCACGATGCATCCCGCGATGGGCAGCGCCGCCAGTCGCTCGAGGTCTTGTAGATCTCCCACACCTCCCGAGGCGATCACCGGTGATTCGCACCGCGTTGGCCATTGCGGCGATCGCCTGCAAGTTGGGTCCTTCGAGCGTGCCGTCACGCGCGATATCGGTATAAACGATCGCCGCCAAGGGGAGAGAATCAAACTGCCGCGCCAGCGTGAGCGCCTGCACGCTCGACACGTCGAGCCAGCCCTGAGTCGCCACGCGGCCGTCAAGCGCATCGAGGCCCAGAACCAGCCGGCCCGGCGAATTCCTCGGCCATCTGGCCAAACCAGTCCGGATCGCGCAGCGCTTGCGTCCCGACGACGACACGTTCGAGTCCGGCATCGAGCCATGCGGCAATCGTCGCTCGGTCGCGAATTCCGCCACCGAGCTGACAGGGAACTTGCACCGCGCTCGACGATCGCTTCGACGGCCTCGACGTTGACGGGCTGGCCGGACTTGGCCCCGTCAAGGTCGACCAGGTGAATTCGCTCGGCCCCTTCCGACTCCCAGCGCATTGCGATTGCCGCAGGATCGTCACCGAAGACCGTTTCCTGGTCGAAATCCCCTTGCCGGAGGCGGACGCAGTGCCCACCCCGCAGGTCGATTGCCGGGATCACTTGCATCGTCTTCACCAAAACCACAGGGATCTTTGAATAGCCTCAATCTATCCCCGGCGAAGGCGCGTCGCAAGGACCTATCGAATTCACCCCGCGCGACCGCCGGGCTCGTGGCGATTCGACGTCGCGTTCATTCGGCACCCACGCGGCCGGCCGGCGCCACGTGGCCGGGCTGATAGGTTCGCTCACAATGACTCTCGACATCAGCACGCGAATACCACGACGGTTTGAATTGCTTCCTGGCGTATAAAGGAGCCTGGTCGAACCAGTGCGGGGAGCCCGGATCGCCCGATTCGCCAAACTGCAAGATGGTCTTCGCCTTCGGCTGGGCGGCGAGCTCGACGACCGCGACGAACGAGTGCCCGGCGACGCCGTACCGGCGCTTCTGGCCTGCCTGGGGAATTGTGTAAAAATTGAAGACAACCCCGAGCGGTCCGGCGCACGGCGATCGGCAGGCTGGGCCTGTCATCGCGAAACGCGCCATGGCCCCGGACGTCGATTTCCGTGCCGTGCACCCGCTGAAGTCGATTGATCTCGCCCCAGGCGATTTTCCAGTTGCCGTGCGCTTTTTCGAGGTCGGCCAGAGTCGCTTCGAGCGCCCGGAGGCGCGGCGAATCACGGAGGTCGCGCTTCGCGGCCATCTTGAGCACCCGGTCATAGGTTTCCGCAAACAGAGTCATCGCGATCGAGTCAACGGTGCTCACGCGGTTCCACGACTTCAACAACTCGACCGGCTCTTTCAGCCGGGCCGCACGCGCCGGGTCTCGGGATGATAGCGTCTCCCATTCCTTCACCAGATCGGGGATCCGAAGCTCGGCTTCGAGGATCGTGGTGTCGAAGCCGTCGCGGGTCCATTCATCGAAGTCAAAACGATCCTCCGAACGAAGAATGCGGCGCGAAATCTGGGCGCGTGGGTTATCTCGATCGCGTTCGGTGGCCATGACATCACGCGGGAACTGGCTTGGCCTGGGATTCTCGTCGGTTTCTCCGGCCGACAGCTCCCTGGAGAGGGGCGTCGTGCTCAGAGGCGATTGATTGCAATTCTGCACGAAGCCGCACCGCGGGTTCTCGACCTGGGGCAGTTCGTCGAAACGGAGATAACCCTGCCACTCGGTCGCCGGGTTCGAGCCGTCGACCGGCTTGGTCCAGTCGAACTGGTCGGATCGCCTGGGCACGGCCCCGTTGTACACGTAAAAGATATTGCCGCCGGTATCGGCGGCCATGGCGTTGAACATCGGCAAGTTGCAGGGTCGCATCGCGTCCTTGAATTCCGCCACACTTCTGGCCTTACCCATCGCCAGTCCCTGGTCAATGGCTCCCCCCTCTTCCAGCTTGGCAATGCGGATCGCGAGCGGCTTGCCATCGCGAACCGCGACCAGAGGACCCTGGTGCGACTTGACGAAGCGGAATCGGCGAGCCGCGCGGGCCTTGTTATCCCTGGAATCCCGCGGTTTGACGATCACGTCTTCGGTCCCAGGCGATCGCCTGGCGTGAACCGGCTCCATATCGATACTTGAGCGGATCGTTCTTATCGTCAAATGTCATCGCGTAGAGATCGACGATATCGGGATTGTTGACGGTGTGGCTCCAGGCGATCTGGCCGTTGTAACCGAGAGTCGGAAACGGCGAGCCAAAGAAGCAGGCGCCGAGCAAGTTCCAGCCCTCGTCGCTGACGACGTGCCCTTCATACCACTGGCCCGGTCCGAAGAACGGCTGGTGCGGATTGATGAACATGAGCGCTTTCCCCGACGTCGACTTCGCCGGGCTGACGGCCCACATGTTGGAGCCGACGTGCTCGCGACATGCTCTGACGATCTCGTTCGATCGCGACCAGGCTCTCGAGCCCATCCGGTGGAAATGCGACCGCACCCAGCTTGCCGTCGCGGATCTCCTTGACGGCGCCGAGGATATCGGAAACCTGTAACCCCGACTTGCCATAGATAAACGACTGATAAAGGATAAAGCGGCGAAAAGCCAGCGGGTGCCACGGCTCGAAATGCGTGATCAAGCGGGGCTTGGTCCGCGGATTGACTGCCAGGTAGTAGTTCAGGGCCTCGGCGACGGCCTGGCAGATCTCCTTTGTTTTCGGCGTGGAGTTTTCGTATTCCTTGCGGGAAAGACCGCTGATCTCAAGAGCGCGGTTGACCAGGTCATCGGGCAAGGACGGCTCGCCATAGACCTCGGCAGCGCGGCCCAGCGACCTCAGATAGCTATCTTCAATTTGCCAGAAGTAGTCTTCGGCCTGTGCGTAAACGAAGCCGAAAACGCACGAGGCATCCGTCGGCCCGTAGACGTGTGGAACACCATAAGTGTCGCGCCTGATTGTCACCATCCTGGCCCAGTCCGCCGCACGACCAGGAGCCTTCTTGATCTGTTCGTCGCCGGACCGCACGGTAACCGCGCTCGGGATGCACAGGGCCAGGCAAAAGAGACCGACCAGCTTCACGCGCAACGTCCAGCGCGCGGGCGTCGTGTGCACGCGTTTCATGATTGCGTTCCTTGGTGTGATGAGAAGGCGGCCACGTCCGCCCGGGCCCTCGGCCGACTTGTGCACTCTATCCGTGCACGGCGCCTGATGCCAGAGTTTCAAGCGTGTGTCGACCGCGACGCGATGGCCGACGCCGCCGGATTACTCACTCCAGGGCACCATAGATCTGCTTGAGCTTGAAGACGCTGTGTTCGCCGTGGATCATGCGAATGGTGCCCGAGGCGGCCCGCATCACGATCGACTCGCTGGTCGCCCCCTCGGGCGCGAAGCGCACGCCGCGCAACAACGCACCGTCGGTGATTCCGGTCGCTGCGAAAAAGACGTTATCGCCCTTGACCAGGTCGTCGGTGGTCAGAACGCGGTCGAGATCGTAACCGGCCTTGATGGCGGCTTGTCGCTCTTCATCGTTCCGCGGGTGGAGCCGCCCCTGGATCGCGCCCCCATGCACTTGAGGGCGGCGGCCGCGATCACGCCTTCGGGCGTGCCGCCAATCCCATAAAGAAGATCGACTCCCGTGCCCAGCCGGGCGGCCGTGATCGCGCCGGCGACATCGCCGTCGGAAAGCAGATGCACGCGCGCACCGTCTTGCGGACGCGCTCGACGACCTCTTCATGACGCGGCCGGTCGAGAATCATGACGGTCACTTCGCTGATCGCCAGTCGCTTGGCGAGCGCGACGATCTTGATATTGGTCTCGATTGGCGCGGTGATGTCGATCGACGCGGCGGCCTCGCGGCCCGTCGCGATCTTCTCCATGTACATGCACGGCCCGGGGTTGAACATGGTCCCCCGATCACAGACGGCCACGACGGAAAGGGCATTAGCCTCGCCGCGGGCGACCAGGCGCGTGCCATCGATGGGATCGACGGCGACATCGACAACAGGCGGATTACCGGTCCCCAGGTGTTCGCCGTTATAGAGCATCGGTGCCTCGTCTTTTTCGCCCTCGCCGATCACGACGATCCCGTCCATGTGCACGACGTTGAACAAGAGCCGCATGGCGTCAACGGCCGCCTGGTCAGACGCGTTCTTGTCGCCCCGCCCCACCCAGCGAGCCGCCGCCAGTGCGGCGGCTTCGGTGATCCGAACCAGGTCGAGGCACAGGTTCGAATCGAGAGTCGGGATGAGCTTGCGTCGCCCATCCGCCGGCGTGGACGGACCGACCGCGCCAAAAAACGACCGCGACAAATCCTTGGATGAGAATGGCATGAGTATCTCTAGGTTATAAAATGAAAATTATAAACAGATTTTTCATGTCTCATCGGTTGCGACACCCGGTGGCCGCGTGCCAGGATGACTCGACCGAGACCGGGTTCCTGGGCATGATTTTCAGGGCATCTCGCGGATGCGCAGGTGGCGGAATTCGACCGGCGACCCCTCTGATTCGAGGCAAAGAAAGCCCGAGCGCGGTTCACACCCGGTGCCGCCCGGAGACCTCTTCGCCGTTGACCCACAGCCGAACCTCGCCGTTGATGCCGCGCACGTAGTAGTGGTTCCACTCGCCGAGCGCCCTTGCTACGCAACTTCGTCGGAAAGCTCCGGCTGCCGTCGGGAGACAGGGGCGGAAACGGCGTCATCTTTGACGTTTTGACCGGAAACACGTCACCATGAGTCGTGAACCAGGTTGCCTTCTTTCCGGACTGCTTTTCATATTGATCACGATAGCCGTGATCGAGAATCTGGACTTCAATCCCGCCGCGAGGCAGCGAATTCGGCTTGATACCCTCGAGCGCCTTCTCGGGCGCCCAGACGAAAATTCCTGAATTACCGCCCGACTTGAGGTGCCGCCACTCGGCGACGAGCTCGAAATTCGCGACCGGCTTTCGCGTGCGGATCACGCCGACGGGGGTCCCCGTGCAATGAATCACGCCGTCTTTCCAGGTCCATGTCTCCTTGTCGCAATTGACGGGCGCGAAGTCGGCCTCGACGAGATCTTTCCAGCCTGGCTCACTTCCATCGATGTAGGCCCTGGGACGCACGGCCGGATCGTCGTCATATGCGGTGGCCAGAGGCGCCGAGACGGCCCAGGTCAGGCCAAAAACGATCCACGAGGCGATCTGACCGCTTGATGATTTCATTGAGCTCGTTCCTGCGTCGCGGGTTGGCATTGGCACGTGCCCTATCTTGACCGGAAAAGAGGCTCGCGGCAAGGTTTCGACGATCGAATGTTCGCATGTTGAGATGCGGCCATTTCGCGACTCGCCGGCCGGCTCAGGCGCCCTTCACGGCCGAGAGTGGCTCGGCGATGTCTTCGAGGCCGGCGCGTTCCGCCTTCACACCCCAGGCGATCACGACCACGACGGTGAGAAGCAAGAGTGCCGACGCGACAAGGTTTCCATAGAACACATTGACCCGCGAATGCGTGTCGATCAAGCGGCCAAAGAGGCCCGGGGCGACCGTACCGCCGATCAATGTTCCCGTCGCGAAGAAGAGGGCGATCACCATGCCCCGGAGCTCGACCGGAAAGATCTCGCTGACAGTCAGGTACGCCGAGCTCGCGGCCGACGACGCGAAGAAAAACGCGAAAGTCCAGAGCAAGGTGTGCGAAGCCGGACTCAAAAGATCGGCGCTGAAAAGCCAACCCGCGGCGGCCAGAATGATCGCGGCCATCGCGTAGGTTCCGGCGATCATCGGTTTCCGCCCGAGGGTGTCGAAGAAACGACCGAGCAGCACGGGTCCGAGAAAGTTGCTGAGTGCAAACGGCAAGATGTACCAGCCGATACGATCGGCCTTGACTCCGTAGAAATCACGGAGGACCAGGGGAAAGGTGAAGAAGACGCCGTTGTAGAGAAAGGCCTGAGAGACGATGAGGGCCAGACCCAGCACCGTGCGCCGGGGATAAGTCTGGAGCATCACGCTCGCCAGTTCACCGAACCCGACGCCCCCGCGCGGGCGGATCCGGATGGTCCTGGCCACGGGCTCCAGGCGCGGGGCTCCCGGCTGGCTCTCGATGTCGCGCTCGATCTCCTCGACGATGCGCTCGGCTTCATCGCGCTGGCCATGAATCAAGAGCCACCGCGGGCTTTCGGGTACGGAGTGTCGCAAGAAAATGATGCCGAGCCCGAGCGCGGCACCAAGCCCGAACCCGAGCCGCCAGCCCAGGTCGGGTTGAAAGAAACGTGGATCGAGCAGCACGATACTCGAAACCGATCCGACCGCAGCTCCGAGCCAGAATGTGCCATTGATCGCCAGGTCGGCCCACCCGCGCACCCGTGCGGGAATCAATTCGTCGATGGCCGAATTGATCGCCGAGTACTCGCCGCCGATCGCCGCCCCGGTCAGGAAGCGGAAAAACGCAAAACTCGCGAAGTCCCACGACAAGGCGGTCAAGAAGGCCGACACCAGGTAAAGGCCCAGGGTCACCGTGAACAATTTCTTGCGACCAAGGCGATCGGTAAGGTATCCAAATAAAAGTGCGCCCACGACCGCGCCGGCCAGGTAAGCACTGCCGAGTAGCCCGATCTGCGTGCTCGAAAAATGCAGACTTTCGGGCTCCTGCAACACGGCCCCGAAGGCGCCGATCAGGGTGACCTCGAGCCCGTCGATGATCCAGGTGATTCCGAGCGCGGCGACCACCAGCCAGTGCCAGCGGCTCCACGGCAGGCGATCCATTCGCGCGGGGATATCGGTCTCGAACTCATCAACGATTGCTCGCTGCGTCGTTACCATGACCGGGCGCCTTCTTGTCGTTGCTCGTCGTCGTTCCGGGCCCGATCGACGAACGTTTTCAACTCGAAACCCGGATCGAGCGTTCCCAGCGTCTTGATCACACTTCAACGCCCGCACGCAGCCGCGAGGTATCAACCTGCCGTGCCTTTCTTGTCAAGCCCCATCCCGCCGTGGCCGAGCCAGGTCGCTAAATGCCATTGCACGATCCTGGGAGGGCGAGTCTCCGGACGAGCCGAGTGCCAGTGCCGACTCGTGGTGCCCCCGCGTCTCGGAATCACGCAAGGCCGTTCAGAGAAAGTTTTTGCACGAATGATGCCCGAAAGTCTGAAAATGGGCTGAAAGGTGCCGGAAACAGTGCGCGGTCCTACGACTGATGAAAGAACTTTTGCCTGCCCACCTGGAGGCGAAACCACCGGCTCTGGTCTGTTATACTGGACCGGTAAATGTGCCGCGCAGGGGTCACGCACAATCAGGTTAATGTGTCCCCGATGGTTGAATGGCCAAACCCAGCGTGGTCTTTGTAAAGGAGACGTCATGAACGAAGCCACGAGATGGTCGTCTGGAAAACGGCTACTCTTATCGCACGCGCTGACCGTGCTGATGACATTGATATTGATGTTCGTTTTCTTCGGCGACCGATTTGGCCTGCGTCGAGTGCCGCCACTTGCTCAGATTCCCCGCGGCGGCGGCGCTCCTTGATCCCCCGCGCCGGCTCCGATTGCACCGTGCGCGGCGGGCGTCGCACCACCGGGCGCCGAGGCCGATTCGCCCCCGATTCCCGAAGACGTGTTGCGTGATCTCGATTCGGACGAACGCATCAATATTCGCGTCTATGGCGCGGCCAACCGGAGCGTCGTCAATATCACCACCGAAGCCGAGGTCGCGGGGTTTTTTGGCGACGATACCTCGACAGGCACCGGTTCGGGGTTCGTGCTCGACAAGCAGGGCCACATTCTGACCAATTTTCACGTCGTGCACGGCGAAGACGCGAGTCGGGTCTCGATTCAGGTCAAGCTCTTCGACGGTTCGGCACACGACGCCAAGGTGATCGGAGCCGACGCCACGAATGACGTCGCGGTGCTCGCGATTCGTGTTCCTCCCGAAAAGCTCTTTCCTCTCGTGCTGGGCGATTCGGCGGGTGTCATGGTGGGGCAGAAGATCCTCGCGCTCGGCAACCCGTTTGGTCTGGAGCGCACGCTCACCTCGGGCATCGTCAGCAGTCTCGATCGGTCGATCAAGGCGAAGAATGGCCGGATGATCAAGGGGATCATCCAGACCGACGCCGCGATCAATCCGGGCAATTCCGGAGGCCCTTTACTCAACTCGAGAGGGCAAGTGATCGGCATGAACACCGCGATCGTCAGCCACGTCGGTCAATCGGCCGGCATCAGCTTCGCGGTGCCAATCAACGCGATTTCGCGAATTCTGCCCCAATTGATCGAGAACGGCCGGGTCATCAGGGCCGACCTGGGGATCGCCAAGGTTTTCTCGAATGGAGACGGTCTGCTCGTGATGGCCGTGATCGAAGGGGGCCCGGCCGAGCGGGCCGGTATCCAGCCCGTGCGCATGCGCGTCGAGCGAATCGCGCCGGGCTACATCAGGAGGACGCTCGACCCGGAATCGGCCGACATCATCGTCGCCATCGAGCACAAACGGGTTCGCTCGGTGGAAGAGCTGCTGACGGAGGTCGAGAAGCATCGGCCCGGCGATCAGATCCGCGTGACGGTCGTCCGCAAAGGACGTCCCGTTGACGTTGTCGTCGAGCTCGGCCAGTCTTGACTGCTATCCACGACACCGCGGCCGGCCGTCTTATTCTCAGGCGAGAGTCCACGCGGGCTTCCGCGCGTGTCGTGTCGTCGTCGTCACTCGCAGCGCCAGGTGCAGGCCGCTTGGTCTCGCGTGGGCGTGGGGCTGGGGCCGGCGTGCGGAAATCAAGCCTGACGAGGCCGATGTCACGGTCGCCAGCCCGTCACTGGTCGTCAGCTTGATCGCCGAACCTTGTCCCGATTTCTTGACCATGAGACTGGAAAAGGTGGCCACGCCATTGACCACGGAAACGACGACAGTGCCTCCCCGCGGCGATTTGAACTGGCCGGATCCAGGAGCCGCCGTCATGCTACCGTGATAAGAAGTGACCACATTGCCAAACGCATCCTCGACGGCCGCACTCAGCGTGAACGGTGTTCCAGCCCTGACCTGCCCCGGCTGGGAGAGCAAGACGAGCTGAGATGGCGCGGCCGGATTGACGCTGAACGAATTCGAGGTGACATCCGCCGTGCCGCCCGCGATGATCGTCAGCGTATAGCCCGACCCGGCGCGATCGAGCACGAGATCGCTGAAGACCGCATTACCCGCATGTGCGGTCACTGTCAGCGTCCCTTGCAAAGTGGCGCCGCCGGCATTGCTTCCGAGCCCGATCGTCACACTGCCGTCATAGTGCGTGGCAAGCGTTCCATCGCGGTTTTCGATTTCGACCGAGACTCCAAATGAACTCCCCGCGGTGACGTTCGCGGGCGGCTGCGCCGTCACGGCCATGCCTGCCGCGTAGTCGTATTGCACGAGGTCGGCCACGAGCATGCCGGCTCGCGGGCTGCCGAGTCCGCTCACCTCGTCGTATCCCGGAACGGCCGTCGTCGTGCCATTGTTTCCCGTCGCCACGTCGTTGAAGTCGCCCGGGGTCGAATAGAGCGCGGCCAGAGTTTGACTGGCACCGTCGAGAGTCGGAGCGCCGGCGAACACGCGACCCTGGTCGGCGATGGCCACGATACCAGCGAAGCAAGGCGCCGCCGCTGCTCGTACCGCCGATCTTGTGCCATGGACTGGTGCTGGAACCGCTGTACGCATCAAAAACGGCCATGCCCGTCTGCGGATCGGCATCAAGGGATACGTCGGGCGTGGTCCGGGCACCCGTCGATTGGACCCCTTGCTGGAACGTGGGCTCGCTCTCATCACGGCTCGTGCCGCCGCCACTGTCTGACCACGCCGTCTCGCCGATGATCGAGCCGTCCGAGCCGAGGTTGAGCGTGGTCCCGCCAGCCGCCACGACGTTCGGTGAGAATGCCGGGTAGTCGCCCGGTGATCCCGCATCGCCGGTCGAGGCCACGAAGGTCACCCCCTGGTGTCCGGCCGGAGTCGTGAAATCCGAGTCGAACGTCTGTTCTCCAGCGTATTCGGCGCGCCCCAGCTCATCGAGACCACCGAGACTCCCGGAAGCGTGGCGGCCGTCATGGCCCCTTGATACATGTCCGAACCATTGTCTGAATTGGCTTCGATCAGAATAATATTCGCTCCCGGGGCCATCGCATGAGCCCATTCGACGTCGAGCGCCTCTTCGATCGCCCAGTCGCCACGCGGATTGCTGCGCCCGCCGGATCAGGACCAGGCAAGTTCGTGGCGCTGCCATCCTGGTTGAGCTTTTGAAAACGGGGTGGGTCAGGAAGGCCGAACATCTGATCAAAGTGCGCCAGATCGCTCGAACCGAACGAGGCTGACGACGTACTAGCCAGGTCGGGGTTGTCGAAGGCGTCGACGATGGCGATCGTCTGGCCGCTGCCGTCTCCGATCTGCGATCCGAACGAGATGGTGTTGATGCCATAAGCCGCACGAATCTGGTCGGGCGTATAGCCACTGGGCGACGACGTTCCCGAGGCCTGCGCCGAGAAGATCGTCGAGGTCGGCGACGCGATTTCGCCGGGCATTGTCAGATCGATTTCCGTGTAGGCGGGTGCAACCACAGTCGGGACGACGGCGCCACCGGTCATTGCCGCGGTCGCGGACATGGCCAGTCGAGATTCTAACCGCTCCACGCATATTCTGTATGCGGGCCTGTAGCGGTGAGTGCGCGCACCGCGGTCGTTCCGGTACCAGCGCATGAGCGCGCTCCCGTGTGTGAAAGTCAATGCTTGAGGACTTGAGCGAAATCAGTCGCGGCGATCACAGCCGGACTGACGCGGAACCACCCGAGCGAGGTGTGGAACAACGACGCATTGAAAGCGCAGGCAATGAACACATGGGATTCGCTCACAGTGAGCAAATCGATACATTGAATCGGTGTGGCAGCACTGCGCGATCGGGTCGGGTCAGCTCGTTCCATGAACGTGAAAGGATCTCAGCTACCGAAGAACCCTAAGTCGCGTTTGCAGGGGTGTCAAAGTTCCTGGCTTGATTGCGGAGCGCAGCCGGTCCGGCCGGCCACGCGGGGTAAGTTTTGGGATGTGGCGGCCCGGGCGACGACTCGCTGGCGGGCCGACGAAACCTGGGCGAGGTGGGCGGGGTCCAGCCGTCGGACGAGCCCGCATCGAGATCGCGGATACGCACGGCTGTGCTGTGTGACGACGCCGGCGCTGAACGATACCGGCGATGGTGTTTTTGAAAGAATTGCGATTCAGAGTCTGTCCCGGAAGGGGGAGGGCGAGGCTGGCGTGATGAAAAGTAGACCTTGACTGAGTCTTTCGGGCGCTCGAGTCAGCCCGTTTTCGCTGCGCGGCGGTCCGTTGAAATCTCGCACTCAGGCGCAATCTTGGGTTCGTCAGAAGCCGCCTGAAGGCGGACTTCCAGCAGGTCACCGTTGGATGTCGGGCTTTAGCCGGTCCGCTCTGGCTGATATCGTAAAAAGCCGCCTCAAGGCGGACTTCCAGCAGGCCACCGTTGGAGTTCCGGCTTTAGCCGGTCTGCTCTGGCTGATATCGTAAAAAGCCGGCTAAAGCCGGTACTCCAGCAGGCCACCGTTGGATGTCCGGCTTTAGCCGGTCGGCTCTGGCTGATATCGTAAAAAGCCGGCTAAAGCCGGTACTCCAGCAGGTAACCGTTGGATGTTGATTGGCGACAACTACATTTCCCCACCGCGACAATTAAGATTCCCCACTGACCGCGATTGAATTCGGCGTCACGAATCTTCGGGCCAGAACGCTCAATATGGCGGTTTCCGCGGAGTGGTTCCGCTCGGCGACAATGAGAATTCCCCACTGACGGGGCAATGGTTTCTGCTGGTGGTTCTCCAAAACCTAGGAGGATCACCATGGCGAAGGTCACGGATCGGCAAGTGCGGCGCTTACAGGCGTTATTGAAGGCCGGCAAGCCGCTGTTGGTCGCGGCGATGAGGGCAGACATGGATCGCAAGACGGCACGGAAGTACCGCGAGCAGGCCAAGCTCCCCAGCGAGCGGCAGACCTGGCCGCGGGCATGGCGAACGCGCGAAGATCCCTTCGCCGAGGTCTGGAAGGAGGTGCAAGAACAACTGGAACAGAGTCCCGGCTTGCAGGCAAAAACCTTGTTCGAGTGGTTAAAACTCCGTTACCCCGGCCGCTTCGACGACGGTCAATTACGCACGCTTCAGCGCCGCGTGCGGCAGTGGGAAGCGACGAGTGGTCCCCCCAAGGAGGTGTTCTTCGCACAGACTCACTATCCCGGCCGGTTCGGCGCATCCGATTTCACGCACATGACCACCTTGGGCGTGACTCTCGGCGGCCAGCCCTTCGATCACATGGTTTATCACTTCGTCCTGACCTACTCGAATTGGGAGACGGCCTCGATCTGTTTCTCCGAGAGTTTCGAGAGTCTCTGCGACGGCTTGCAGCAAGCCTTCTGGGAGCTGGGCGGAACGCCGCAGCGGCACCGCTCCGACCGCATGAGCGCGGCTGTGAATAACCTGTCGCAAAAAAAGGAGTTCACCGCGCGGTATCACGCGTTGATGGCGCACTACGATCTCAAGATCGAAAAGATCAACGCACGCGAAGCTCATGAAAACGGCGACGCCGAGCAGAGCCACAACCGCTTCAAGGAAGCCGTGGACCAAGCGCTGCTTTTGCGTGGCAGCCGCGATTTCGCCGACCGCGCGGCCTACGGTCGGTTCCTGCGAACGATTCTCGAGCAGCGCAATGCGGGCCGCCAGGCGCGACTTGCCGAGGAACGGGCCGTGCTCCGTCCGCTGCCATCGGCACGGCTCGAGAGTTATAAGCGAGTGCGTGCGCGAGTTCAATCTGGAAGCATTATTCATGTTGATCGGAATATTTATTCAGTTGATAGCAGATTGATCGGCGAATGGGTGGACGTCCGGCTCTACGCCGAAGAGCTCGAAGTTTGGTTTGCCGGCAAGGCCGTCGAGCGGATTGCTCGCCTGCGCGGCCAGCGGAAGCATCGCGTCAATTATCGGCACGTCATCGATTGGCTGGTGCGCAAGCCCGGCGCGTTCGAGAATTATCGCTACCGAGAGGATCTCTTTCCCACCAGTCGATTTCGCATGGCCTACGACGCGCTGCGTGAAACGGCGGCCGGCCGAGCTTCACGCGAATATCTTCAGATCCTCGAACTGGCGGCCCGCGAAAACGAGTCGTTGGTGGACGATGCCCTGCGAACCCTGCTGGAGGAGGAGCAGACGATCACGGCGCAGGGGGTAAGCGAATGGATCGGCCGTCACGTGTCCCCCCGGCCGGTCACGGACGTTCGAGTGGAAGCAACGGATTTGTTGAGTTTCGATGTCTTGTTCGATCACAAGGAGGTATGGAATGGCGTCGCCGACGGAGGTGAAGCAGCGGCTCCTGGAGTGCCTGCGGGAGCTTCATCTGCCCACGTTTCGTGAAAGCTTCGAGGACGCGGCCCGCCGCGCGGTCCAGGAATCGCTCAGCTACGAGCAATATCTTGGCGAGCTCGCGGAAAAGGAGTGCCAGGTGCGACGGACAAATCGGATCGAGCGTTGGTTACGCGAGTCGGACTTGCCGGTCGAGAAGAGTCTGGCTCGGTTCGACATGAAGCGGCTGCCCGCGAAAGTCGCGCGGCAGGCACGCACGTTGTTGGACGGGGCCTTCGTCGAGGCACGGGAGAACGTCCTGGCCTTTGGACGATCCGGGAGTGGCAAGACGCACTTGTTATGCGGGATTGCGCAAGAGCTGGTGCGGGCGGGCCGCAAGGTGTTTTTCAGCCCGTGCAGTTTATTGGTTCAAGATCTGTTGATTGCTAAGCGCGATCTGAAATTGAGCCGATATCTCAAACGGCTATCGAGCTTCGAGGTGCTGATTATCGACGACCTGGGCTACGTTCAGCAGAGCCGCGAAGAAATGGAGGTTTTGTTTACGCTGCTGGCGGAGCGGTACGAGCGTGGCAGTGTGATGATCACGAGCAATCTGCCGTTCTCGAAATGGGAGAGCATTTTCAAGGACCCGATGACGACTGCGGCGGCGATTGACCGGCTGGTCCATCACAGCGTGATCCTGGAGCTCAACGTCGCGAGCTATCGCCTGGAACAGGCCAAGCAGGATCAACAGCCCGAGACCGAGCGCCCTCAGCGCCAGAGGCTTGAGGAACGGTGAGATCGCGGATGAGGCCGTGGCGTTTGAGCCCAACGGCGGCTGAATCAGAAAAGTTCGCGTGAGCATCGGTCATCGTCGTCAATCGAACAACGGAAACCCCGCGACGGCGGTCAGAAAGGAGTTCAGAGCGCGGCCAACTCGTAGGGGATGTTCTGTCGTCCAAATTAAACGCAAAATTGGGTGCTTCGGGCGAGAAAGGATAATGAACAATGGAACAGTTCAGTGGGGAATTCTAATTGTCGTCAAGGGGAAATGTAATTGTCGCCGATCAGGATGTCGGGCTTTAGCCGGTCGGCTCTGGTTGATATCGTAAAAAGCCGCCTCAAGGCGGAACTCCAACAAAGGCGCGGCGCTCTGGGGCCGCGTGGTTCGTCAATGAAAACGGGATGAACGCGAAACCGGTGCAAGCCCAACCTTTCACCACGACAGATCTCGCCCTCCCGAAAAGCGGCTTTATGAGACAGACTCTCAAACGTGAGCGACCCGTCGGCCGCAAGCCGCGGGACGCCGCCTCCGGCATGACGGCCGGCCGACCAAGGGCGCGGGCAAAAATAAAGTCGTCGACTTTCTAACTAAATAGCCTTGCGTAATCTTGGGGCGCACGTTGAAATTCTCGTGCCCATGGTCCCCCGTGGGCATGATCGTCGCGACGCTCCCGCGTCGGATCGCCAAGTCCCGGTCTACTTCCACGGCAGCGGTCATTCCTGTTGTAGCCGGCCGCTGTGAGGCCGGGAACGCCGCGGCAAAGACGCTGATCCCAGGCACGCAAAATAGCCGGTTGTCCGCCGAAATCGCAGGCTCGTCATGAAGACAGGGCACTCCCGGCCTCGCAGAGGCCAGCTACAAGATCGAGCTGGTTTCTGGCGCGCATAGGGGTTGTGGGTCATGCGCCCTTGTCGTCCCCCTGGAAATGCTCCCATGTCGGTTCGCCATGACCGGGACTGGCTTTTCGAGCGGAAGCGAATCGCTTGCGGGCTGGCAGCTAGCACCCCTGGAGTCTTCGCCAGCTCTTTCTCAACCAAACGTCCCAGTAGGCCACTCGTGGAGGCCACTCGTGGATGCGTTGGCCACTCGTGGACATGGGCCACTCGTGGACATGCACTGCGTTCGGGCCGTGCCCCTCAGGCAGAAACAAGGACGCAGTGGTCGCGTTGAAAGCGCTGACGGCTGCGTATCAGCGTAGGACATGGCCGACGCACGAATGCTCCGCGTCTACGAGCGCGAGAATGCAACTCATCGCTCCAGCGATCCCTTGCACAGTTTAGGCACCACCATCCTCGTACCAAACCGAAACGAGCCACCGCGACCCTGCATAGGTCACGCCATTGCTGGATTGCTTAATATCAATGACCTTGATGTGCAGATTCTGGCTGAGCCAAGCATTGATTTCGTCCTCCAACGAGCGAGCAATCTTCTCGTCATCCATCATCTTCTTCCAGAAAAGCTTGACCTTCATCAGAGTACCCTCTTGCCCCTACCCTGATATTTAGCCACCACTGAAAGCACCCTTGGACAGAAAGCACCCTTGCGAAGCACCCTTGGACAGACATGCATTGTAAAAGGAAACACCCTTGGACAGAAGCACCCTTGGACATGAAGCACCCTTGGACAAGGACATGAAGCACCCTTGGACAAGGACATGAAGCACCCTTGGATAAGCACCCTTGGACAAGGACATGAAGCACCCTTGGATAAGCACCCTTGGACAAGAAGCACCCTTGGACAAGCACTGTAAAAGCATGAAGGCATGCACCGCAAGAAAAAAAACGAAATCGAGAATTGAGCAACCTTGACACCTGTTCTGGCGATCCGTATATTGTGTCCGGATGATCAGGTTCAGGAGGCTCACCATGGCCATCGCTCGCGCTCGGCTCATCGATGTCTCGGTCACTCGCTGGTATCACTGCATTACACGCTGCGTCCGCCGCGCTTTTCTGCTCGGCGAAGGAACGTCCGATCGCCGCGAGTGGCTCGAAAAGCGCATCGAGGAGCTCGCTCAGATCATCGCTGTGGGCGTCGGCGGGTTTTCGGTGCTCGACAACCATTTGCACCTTTTGTTGCGTATCGATCTCGATGTCGCCGCCGCCTGGTCGGACGAGGAAGTCGTGCAGCGATGGGGCCGGCTCTTTCCGCCCCGTGACAGCCTGCGTCGAATCCTGCCGGTTTCCGCTGAGTGGATCAAGCAGCGGCTCGAAGACCCCCACTGGGTCGCGACAATGCGCGAGCGATTGCAGAACATCGGCTGGTTCATGAAATGCTTGAAGGAACCGCTGGCGCGGCTGGCCAACCGGGAAGACGAAGCGACGGGAGCTTTTTTCGAGAGTCGGTATAAGAGTATTGGAATCCTCGATGACGAAGCGCTTCTGGCCGTGTGTGCCTACATCGATTTGAACCCGGTCGCCGCTGGCATCGCACAAGCGCCAGAAGCCAGTGATTACACGTCGATCAGACAGCGGGCGGAGCACGCCGGGGAGCAAGGCCGTATCGACGACCTGGCCGCCGCGCAAGAGGGAAGCGTGGCGGGCTCGGTGGCCGCGGCGGGTCTGGAAGAGTCGTTGTGGCTCTGTCCGATCGAGGATCGCCGCGGCTTGGACTCGGGCCGCGAAGGGATGCTCGCGGGCTTCTCGCTGGGCAGCTATTTTCTTCTGGTCGATTACACGGGCCGGATCATTCGCGACGGCAAGGCGGCGATCTCGGCTGATCTGGCTGGTGTATTCGATCGGCTGGGGTTCTCGGCGGCCAAGTGGACGACCCGGCTCGAAGCGCTTCGCAGCGGCCGGCTGCTGGGCCGATTCTTTGCCGGCAACCGGGCGAAACTTCAGGAGCTTGCCAAAAGGTTGCGAGTGCGGCATCTGGTGAACCTCGCCGGCTGTCCAGCTTGAAGTGATTCCGGGTTGCGACTTGAGTTCGGCTCGAATCAGGCCGTTTTCTTACGCCCTCGTCCGGATACCGTTCGTCCTATCAACGGCGATTACGCTTCGTGAGTGAACGGCCTCGGGCCAATCCGCTCACGCCATGCGCCGATCGGCCGTCTCTCGACGACAGCACCCGCGTTATTCCCGTACTTCCTTCGGAACTCACGCTTTCTTGACAGCGTCCATCCCCTCGCGTTAAACCGACGGTCCCATCTCGTCTTGGGTCCACTGCCCCCTCCACAGAGCCTATCTTAACGCTGCCGGCTTCTTACGATGCATCTCTCGCGTGCCCTCCCCTTTGCAGTGCGTGTCTTCTCGTGACCCTAAGACGGATTGCCAATCCGTCCCACGATTCTTGCGTCACGACTGCCCGGCACACAGTGCATGTCCACGAGTGCCTTTGTCCACGAGTGCCTTCCGCACATGTCCACGAGTGCCTTCCGCACAGTGCATGTCCACGAGTGCCCTCCACGAGTGCCTTCCGCACATGTCCACGAGTGCCTTCCGCACAGTGCATGTCCACGCACGAGTGCCCTGTCCACGAGTGCCCGCATGTCCACTAGTGCCCGAGTGCCGCACATGTCCACGAGTGCCATCTGTCCACGAGTGCCATTTCCATGTCCACGAGTGCCATTTCGAACAACCTCCCGGCAAAGAAACGAGCCCGGCAAAGAAACGAGCCCGGCAAAGAAACGAGCCCGGCAAAGAAACGAGCCCGGCAAAGAAACGAGCCGCCGTAACTGCCACGCTCAAGGCCGAGGTAGAATCGACAGCCAAAGCGTTGATTGACAAGGTGCTGAAGCCGAAGCATGTTCAGCCACCGACCGCTGAGACGCAGTTCAACTATGTCACAGACATCCAGGCAAAATGGTTCAGGAACTGTTTCTACTTCGTCTCGATCTACGCTTGCCCAGGGCCGAACGCCCTCTCACCCACGTTCGAGTCGAAATTTGCACGGATGGAGCCGCTCGGTGACGGCGCGTTTGCCCTTTCTTTCATCCGGCACAATGGCGAATGGGTTGAACTATATGATGCCATCTTGTTGGACGACTGCATGAGAGCCATCCGAGATGACCCATGGTTCGTACCGTGAGCGCTGGGTATGGCTAGAACAAGCAAAATACAATCTATGGGGGATCTATGAACGTGCCTGACGAGGTGCGGCGTGAAGCCGAGAGGACCGGGGAGCTTGTCCGGAAGAAGCTTTTCGAGATCATGGATTTGCAGGCGGAAATCGATACCCTACTCAAAGACCCCCATCCCAAGCCGTCTGGGTCGAAGAATTGGCAGTACGCCAGTCTGGAAGCCCTGCAACGCCTTGTGTTGATAAAGGCGATCCAGTTCATCCTTTACGAGCCCGTGGGGAGGGTCAAGGGCAATGACGAGTTCGGTGTCGCTGCGAACCGAATGAACGACCTAGTCCTCGCTCAATTGAAGACGCTCAAGACGAAGAAGTCCGATTGGTGATAAGAATGGACCCCAAGACCGTCGAAAAACTCGAAGGCAAGATAGAGGAAGCCATCGCCGAAATCATTGTGAAGATGGGCATCGGGAAGTTGCCGCTCCTGCCATCCCGCCGCACTATGCACCTGATGGCGAAAGCCGCAGTCGCTGTGTATGAGGCAGCCGTTGAAAACGATGATCGTGGCCGACCACCAGAGTGACCAGAAAATGGCTATTCAACTGCCCGAAGAGAGCCATGGCCTGGCAGATTGAACAAGCAAGAGATGGGATGCTGAATGTATGAACTGGGTCATGGGGTCAGACCTTGGGCCATGGGGTCGGGCCATGGGGTCAGACCTGAATGGCACGAGGATAGCCCAAAACCTCCCTGAATAACGGCTTAAGGCGCACCGAGTTGCATGTGAAGCTATTGTTTATTGTACAGTATTATCCCGCGTTTTATCAGGCTCTTGGCTTTCTTGTGAGTCATCTTCAGCAGCGGATGTGGCTTCGGCCGCCGCTTCACGGCCCTCGGCTCATAGCGGTCCGGCCGGTCGCCCACCCGCTTCTTACCGATCAGCGACAACAGCCGCGGCAGGTCCGCCTCGATCCGGGCCGGATCGCGGGCCTTCGAGACCGGACCCCTTCGAGACCGAGGTCCTCTTGAAGCCGGCGTCGGTCTGCGTCATCGCACACAATATCCTGACGGCCATTGCCGCGAGTCATCAGGTGGTAAATCGCGCCGGGGTACTGAAGGCGTAAGCGTCGTGCCATGCCCTCCATTGAACTACGCCCCGCGCTCGACGGCAAGGAAACAACTTGTTCCTAGGTCTGACCCCCGCAGAGACCCCCGCAGCCCGCGGACCCCCGCAGCCCGCGTAGGTCTGACCCCCGCAGCCTCCGCGGATGAGGCCCTCTCGGGTCGCCTGGTGGAAGCGAAGTATTGGGGTATGATGAAACCTTTACGTCGATAACAGGTTACGTCAAGATGAGACTTTTGCACCGCGCGATGGCCGGTTGATGGGGATCGACTGACAGTAGAAATTGATCAGGCGAAGGAATTCTGGTATTGAACGTCGGCGCCGGCGACTCGTAGAGAACCCGTGACAGACAGATGATATCATGACAAAGCTAGATCCTGGCGCACCACCTTCAGGCAACAGCGAAACGCTCCCGGCACCTGACTGGGCTACTGATTGATGATTGTATACTGGGTTCTCGCCCGCGAGTGTTGACCCTGGCCGGGGCGGCTGAGAGGCTGCTGGGAGTTGATTCATGCTGCAACGCGCGGATGCATCGCGTGACCTGCTATTCGGACTGCTCGCCTTGCAAAACGGGATGGTCAGTCGCGACCAGCTCGTCCTGGCCTTCGGCGCCTGGACCGGGTCGACCTCCGAGCCGTTGGCCGACCTGCTGGCGAGACAAGGTGCGCTGCGGTCCGAACACCGCCCGCTGCTCGACGCCCTCGTCGAGGCGCACCTGAAGCTCCACGGCGGCGAAGTCGAGCGAAGCCTTGCCGCACTGGACGTGAATCGTTCCACGCGTGAGAGCCTCGCCGCGGCCGGCGGTTCGGAAATCGAGGCGACGCTCACCCAGGTTGGCACCGGCACCGGCTTCGGATCCGAAAGCGACAGCGACGGCGATCGCACCGCGTCTTATGCCGTGAGCCTCGGCCACCGTCGAAGGCCAGCGGTTCCGCGTCCTCCGGCCGCACGCCCGCGGCGGTCTGGGGGCGGTGTTCGTCGCGCTTGACGGCGAGCTGAACCGCGAGGTGGCGCTGAAGCAAATCCTTGACCACCACGCCGACGACCCGGCCAGCCGCCAGCGATTCCTGGCCGAGGCCGAGATCACCGGCGGCCTGGAACACCCGGGGATCGTCCCGGTCTACGGCCTGGGAACCTACGCGGGCGGTCGGCCCTACTACGCGATGCGGTTCATCCGCGGCGACAGCCTCAAGGAGGCGATCGATCGGTTCCATGCCGAACCGAAGCCCGGCCGCGACCCTGGGCGGCGGTCGCTCGAGCTCCGCAAGCTGTTGCGACAGTTCATCGACGTTTGTAACGCGATCGATTACGCGCACAGCCGGGGCGTTTTGCACCGCGACATCAAGCCCGGCAATATCATCATAGGCAAACATGGCGAGACCCTGGTTGTTGACTGGGGCCTGGCCAAGGCGGTCGACCGGGCCGAGACGAGCCGCGACGCAGACGAGCGATTGCTTCGTCCGTCGTTATCCAGCGGCAGCGCCGAGACCCTACCAGGCACCGCGCTGGGCACGCCCGCCTTCATGAGCCCCGAGCAGGCTTGCGGCGACCTCGACCGGCTCGGACGTCATAGCGATGTTTACAGTCTCGGCGCGACTCTTTACGGCCTGCTGACCGGTAAGCCGGCGTTCGAAGGCGAGATCGGCGAGGTGCTCCGCAAGGTCGGGCGGGGCGAATTTCCCCGGCCCAGACTGGCCGACCCGACGGTCGACCCGGCGCTCGAGGCCGTGTGTTTGAAGGCGATGGCCTTGAAGCCCGAAGACCGTTACTCGACCGCCCGAGCGATGGCCGACGACGTCGAGCGATGGACGGCCGACGAGCCGGTAACCGCATGGCGTGAGCCCCTGGCGCGGCGGGCGCGGCGGTGGGCGCGGCGAAACCGCACGGCCGTCACGGGGGGAGCCACCGCGCTGGCGGCCGGGGTGATCGGCTTGGCGGCGGTGGAGTTTGTGCTGGCCCGGGCCAATGCCGACCTGAGGAACGCCAACTCCGCGACCACGCTCGCGAAGAATGACGCCCTGAAGGCGCTGGCCGAAACCGTGAAAGCGAAGGGGGCGGCCGATCTGGCGCTGACCAGCTCGAAGGAATCGCTGCAGCGCACCGAGGCGGTGCTGACATTCCTCAAGGATGACGTCCTTGCGGCCGCACGGCCGGCCGGCCGGTCCGGCGGGTTGAGCCGGGCCGTGACGGTCCGTGAGGCGCTCGACTCCGCCGAACCGAAAATCGCCGGCCGGCTCAAGGGCCAACCCGCCGTCGAGGCCGACATCCGCGACACGCTGGGCCAGACGTACTATTACCTCGGAGACGTCAATGCCGCGATCCGCCAGCTCGGCATCGCCCTGGAACTGCGGGAACACGCGCTGGGCCTCGACCATCCCGACACGCTCTCCAGTCGAACCAACCTCGCTGTCGTTTACACGGACGCCGGCCGCATCGCCGACGCGATCCGACTCCACGAGGAGACGGCGAAGCTCGCCGCGGTGAAGCTCGGCGCCGACGACCCGTTCACGCTCAACAGTCGGACCAGCCTCGCCGTCTCCTATCTCGCCGCCGGCCGTATTGCCGACGCCATCCGAATCCACGAGGAAACTCTCAAAATCAAGGAAGCGAAGCTGGGCGTGGATCACCTGGACACGCTCACGACGCGTGGAAATCTGGCCTCCGCCTACCGCGCTGGAAGCCGGATCGCCGAGGCCATCGCATTGGGGGAGAAGAACCTGAACCTCCGAGAAGCCAAGGTCGGCCCGGATCACCCCGACACGTTCGACAGTCGCAACATGCTCGCCGAAGCCTATCGCTCCGCCGGCCGGACCGCCGAGGCGATCCCGATGCACGAGAAAAACGTCAAGGACCGTGCGGCGAAGCTCGGCCCCGAGCATCCGACGACGCTCCTGAGCCGCAGCAATCTCGTCAACGCTTATCTCGAAGTCGGCCGGACCGCCGAGGCGCTGGTCCTCGGGGAGTCGACCCTGAAGATCTGGGAGTCCAAATTCGGGCCCGATCACCCCGGCACGCTCAGCTCCCGGAGTTACGTCGCAGGAATCTACGCGAAGCTCGGCCGCTGGGCGGACGCCGAACGCCTCTGGCGCGAGAATCTCCTCCGCCGACGAAAGACCGGACAACCGAATAGTCCCCAGCTGGCCACGGACCTCGCGGCGCTTGGCACCTGCCTGATCCACCAGTCGAGCTGGTCGGAAGCCGAGACGCTGCTCCGCGAATGTCTAGCGATTCGCATGCGGACGGTTCCCAACGACTGGTCGCGATTCCAGGCAATGAGCAACCTGGGCGAGGCCGTCATGGGTCAGGGGCGTTATGCGGAGGCTGAGCCCCTTTTGGTCGGCGGCTACGAAGGGTTGCACGCCCCCGCGACGAAGGTTCCGGCCATGGCGCGGCGCTTCCTCGCCGAGTCGGGCGCCCGCGTGGTGCGGCTCTACGATGCTTGGAGAAAGCCCGAGGAGGCGCGGATCTGGCGGAAAAAGCTCGGCCTGGTCGAGCTGCCGGCCAACGTCTTTGCCCCGGTATCACGGCGCTCGCCCTGAACATCGACCCGGGCACCCGAGTATGATCCACACGCGTCCTCGCGAGGGAGAACGGACACGCTTCAAGTCTATTCTCGAAACGTCGAGAACAGCAGGGCGGAACCGACCCGTATGGCATGAAAGCGCAAGCCTGGCGCCGGCGCTCACGGGCACGTCAGCGAGGGGCCGGGTCGGCATAAAGAATGCCGCGGCCGTTTGTCCCCAGGTAAACCCGCCCGTAGATCCGCGGGTCGCCCGTGATCGCCTGGCCGATTCCGTCGTATTGGTGCTGGTCGTCGTTGATGCGAACCCAGCTATCCGGCCCGGCCGTAGATCGGGGGTGGTCGCCCGCCCGCTCCATCTGGTAGCCTGGACGAGAGTGCAGGACAGTCGATCCGGCCGGAGAGGCGAGCGTGTCAGGAAGCACGGGGCGGAGCCCAAAGGCCCGAGGGGTCTGCGTCGGGATCGACCTGGCCGGCGTCCCGCACCGCGAGACCGGCGTGGCCGTCCTTCGAGGCGGCCGTCTCGAGCTGCTGACCAAGGCCGGCGACGACGAGGAGGTCATGGACTTCGCCCGGCGGGCTGGCCGGCGGGGGGTTGTGGCGATCACCGCCCCGCTGACCCGGCCCCTGGGCCGCTGCTGCCTGGACGACGACTGCCCCTGCCGCACCGACCCCGGGACCCGCAGCCGTCAGCTCGAACGCGACCTGGCCCGCATGGGGGTCGCCACGCTGGCGACGGCCTTGATAAAAATCCTCGCCCGACGCGGGGCCAGGATCGCGGCCGCCCTCAGGGATGAGGGGTACGAGACGCTGGAGGTGTATCCCTTCGCCACGCTCAAGCTGCTCGGGCTGCCGGCGACCGGCAAGAAGACCGTCGCGGGCCGGCGGCGAATCCGTCGGGCCCTCAAGCCGCTGGTGCCCGGCCTCGACCGCCAGCACGCGTCCGATCACCAGCTCGACGCGATCGTCTGCGCCCTGACGGCGTCGCTCTGGCTCCGGGGGATGACCCGAGAGGTCGGCCTGGCGGAGGAGGGCCTGATGACCATTCCCGACGTCGAGGAGATCTCTCGCGGCTGGGCAGACTCAAGCCGACGGCGCCACTGCTCTTATTGAATTTCCTGTAGCCCCGATGCTGACGAGCATGCATCGGAAGACCCGGCTGGTAGAGGGTTGGGCCGACCGGGCTTCATCTTTGGGAAGAAGTCAATGAACAAATGGGGTCATTCAACTTAAACAAAAATTGAATGGCTCTTTTCTCTTCAAAACTCGAATGGCTCTTTTCTCCGCCCAGAATAAACCGTTTGTGTTCCACGAAACGCGAAATAGGGGTCACAAGCGACCTCGCCGATTATGGATGAGGCACAAACCCCTTGGAGCACCCGCCGGCCCTCTGTACATTTGATCATTTCGCGAAATACCAGAATTAATTGCGGATTGCCGGCCCCCTGCCGGCCGCAAGACGATCAAGGCTCCGGCATCGCGTAAGAGTCCCAGGAAGCGCGACGCCGTTGGCCCAACACGATGGGCGCGAGCGCCGGTGTCGATCTTGGCAAGTCCAGGCCGCGCTTTCAACATACCCGCATGCTCGGAACCAGCGCGAATCGGCCGACTGAGCGAACTGAACGCTCGTCACGTTGGACCGAATCTGACCGGGGTGGCTGCCAACATGAAACATCGCGGGGCCGTCGCCAGGTTCTTTGTTGATTCACGCAGGCGCAGGGAAATGTCGTCGGCAATGGCCGGCTGGCGCCGCAAGCGCGGAAAAACAATCGCGTCCCGGTTTCGCCCCCCTGTTTCACTTTTCAAAATCGTACCAATTTTTAGTGATCACAACCCTTCCGCAGAGACAGGCGGGTGTGCGTTGGCTGTGTCCAAGCCAATGCTCCCGTAGTCGTGCTCGAATGCCGCGCGGCTCAGATATTGAGTGTATGCGGTCAGAAGTGCACCCGACCAAGGCTGATTCAATCGCCGGATGCGACGGCAATCGAAGCTGATGCGCGTATCCCTCCCATTACGAACTGGCGTGAACGGAATCCACAGATTAGGGCCGAACACGGCTCCGAATTCCGAGGCTTTAATGGCATTGATAACCTTTTGCTTTTGCTCCCTGGTCACCCCCGCACATGCCTGAACGACTTCGTGCCAGCAATCGCCGGCAGCCCGTAATTTAACCCTCATGTTGTGGTGATGGAGCCTCCAGCTCGGGATAAGGCCGTCCGGCATATTCTTGTCGAATGCGGCCAACTCCGCCTTTCCATCCTCACGCATTACGCAGAGATCAAGGATGGCTAGATTGACCGTACGGGCGGTTGCAAAATCAACATAGGCGTGTGCACCGGTCGGATGATAGTAATCAAGGCGAGCCATGAGCGTAGGATCGTATTTGAATTGATAGGAAGCAGCACAGCCTCCTGCTGTAGCGGCCTCGCTAATAATCTCCAGCATCGTGCCATCGGTGACTCCCCGCTTTCGTTCCCCGGTCGGATCTTCGAACCGAACCATCATGTCGCAAGGCTGGGCGAGCAGAATGTAGTGTTTCGCCAGCGCACCCGGACCCGGAACCACCTCAAAAACATCTCCAAGGTCAATGGGGGTACAATGTTTGTTCAGGTATTCGGGCTCTTCGTATAGCTCGATCTGCCGAATCTCCAGTGCTTTTGTGCCCTCCTGCTTCGGCGACGGCTCAAGCGGATTCGCTCCTGCCAGTTGCCTGATAGAATCCGCCACGTTTCGCAGATTCGTATTGGTCTGGGCCAACTTGCGTGCTTCGCGACGTAAGTACATGCCGAGGATCCGGAAGAGCGTGTCCGGCTCCCAGACCCCTTCTCGGCGAGAAGACGCGAATACAATCTGCTCCATGTCGTAAATTGTAATGCCTGCAATCTGCTGCTTGGCCTTGTCTAGAGCAGCTTGGTAGACAGTCTCCGCCTCGGTTCGTAGTGACTCGCACTTAGGGTTCAGGATGGTCAATCGGAGCATCAGAAGCAGCCCACCGAAATTGCCCTCATTAAGTCGCTCCTTCGAGATAAGCATAAATCGGGAACGATTCAGGCCCTGCTCTGTAGCGAATTTATCCCAGGTGTGATGCTCCTCTCTGATCAGCGGCTTCTGAGTCAGCAATGCGCAACGCAACGTGCTCGCGTCCGCATCTGAAATGCTCGTCTGAAGGCCCTTCAGGATTGCGGTGCCACCCTCCTCCGGGCCGCTTTCCTTGGTAAAGTCCTGGTCGATGAGCAGCAGCGTGAACTTTCCGTCGAATCTTGAGCCGACCCATTCCTCCTGAGACTTGCGCCACTGCTTGAGCGAGATCGTCGCAACTTCGCACCCCGGAATCTTCTCGAAGTGTCTGGCCAGTTGGACTGCAAACGAAAGTTCGACGTCTCTGTCTGCAGTAAGTCTCCTTAGGTCAGTGTGAAGCAATAGCCGTTCGTCAGCGCTCAATTCCCTCCAGGCCGCGCGTAGCCGCTCTTGGCGGACATCGTGGGGGAGACCTTCCGGGATGGAGCCTAGGCCCGGGAGGACCCTACAGTCGGCGTCCTCCATGACTGAGAAATATTCCTCCGGAACGACTTCGCCACTGTGGTAGGCGAAATCATCGTCTACCCAGATAATTCGCTCCACGCCAGCGTCCGTAAGCAGCTTTGTAAGAGCTGCCACGTATTCGTCTGCCCCACCCTCCGCCACGGCTCCATGCGCGGCCTCTTCGAGCACTTCACTCTCCATGGCGGCCTCAGACTTTGGGGCGTTTTTGCCGTCCCGTTGAACGGGTTGGGCGTCGTTATTTTGCATCGATGACACCGCTTAGGTCGATTTCGAATGTGTAGAGCCTATTGTGTCTGTTCCGGCCTGGCGCCAGCGAGATCCTACAGCCCTCGCCTTCAAGCAATTGCGTCGAAATGAACATGCCAAGCCCGCGTCCCTGCCCCAGCGGCTTCGCTGTGACGAAAGGCTCGAACAATGAAGCCTCGACGGACGGGTCAATGCCTCGGCCGTTGTCGGCGAGCCTCAGGTACGGCTTGTCAGCCGTTACCGTTATGAGGCCGGACGTAAAGCGCTTCGCGGAAATCTCTTGCTTGAGCCAGTATTCACTGTTCAAGACGATGTTGTCGAACACCTGTGTAAGTCGTCCCCGGTTTATTTTCACCGTGAAACCTTCACCCTTGACTTCCATTCGGATGCCGACAGCCTCTAGCCTTGGCCGATGATACTCCTCCATCTCGCGGAGAAAGCTCGACAAACCGATCTCTTCCCGCTGATGCCGGACGTACTTGAGCGACGGAGCGAGGTGCTGAAGCTGCTTACGCAATGCGGCCACTGCTGTCGTGACGTGGGTGAGGTAGGATGTCAGCGGTCGGCTGATTGAGTTGACCTGGCCCTTTTCCAGTTTTTGTCGAATCGTTTGCGTCCGCTGGGCGAGTCCGTTGGCAATTTCGGCGATCTCGTGCGAGAGGGCCTCCGCTGTAAGGCCGAGCCCGACCGTCTCATACATATCGGCTAGCTGAACCCGCAGGCTCTCCATCCGGCCAGTGACCTGCTCGCCGAGGTGACGGATATGTTCCACGTCGGCCGCGCCGCGTTCGACCTCCTCCCGTACGCTTTGGAATACCCCTACGACTGACTCGACCTCTCTCAGTGCATCTTGAACTTCCTGCGGCGTATCGACCTTGTCCTCATTGGCATCCTTGATGGTCTCGACGCAATGTGTGAGGGCTGATTGCAATGAACTGCCGACTGCCCTTAACCGGTCTGTGCCAGCACTCGCGGCGGCCAACCTAGCGTGCATTTGCGCCGCGAGTTCCTCGGCGGAGACTGGTGTGCCCGCATGCTCGACTCCTTTCCTTTCGTGCCGGTACTCATTCCATCGGCGCCGAATCAGGTTCTGCGCATCGCCAGAGAATTTTACGAACTCCTGCATCAAGGAATAGAAAACCCTGTAATGCGGAGTATCGGTGAATCCCTCACGGTTTGTTGTCTCAAGCAGTTTCGGGTTGTCTCGCCCTGTGATGGCGACAAACCCAATTGTGTTTGCTGGCTTCAGCCCGTACCAGGACCTACCGCCAGTCCATTGTCTCCCGAGGCCGAGCCAGTCTTCTCCGACTCGAACGCCGAAGCCGTCCCGGTAGACGCGTATTCCGTGGATGCTGTTGATGTAATCTCTGAATTCCCTCGCACGGCTAAAAACGTCAGTGGGCCGGGGTGCGTCGTCTCCGAGGTCAAAGCTGTCTACCTCTCCTCGAAAGGGTCCGGGATCGGCGAGTACGCCTTGAATTCTCGGCAGTCCTGGCATCTCCTCCAAGTTCTTGCTTGTTTGATACTCGACGAGCCACGGGGCCTTTCCCTTCCTGAATCCCATGTCTCTGGCCCGCTTGTCGCTGAGCAGATAACTCAAAAAAGACGCGCCCTTATCCTTCTCGATCAGCCGCTTGAATGCCTCTTGCTCCGGGGTGTTCGACGGCGCAGGCCGTATGAAGTCGAGCCTTGCCTTGCCGAGGACACTGAAGGTTGTGCCGTCCGACTCGAATGAGTATCTCAGTGTGGCCGCGCTTCGAAACGTCCTCGGAGATGTCAGCGAGTTGAAGTGGCATACCATCGACAGACACCGTTACAAAGAAGTCTCGAACCAGTTGGAATGGGAAAATCAGCCTCGAAAGCCCCGATTGGAGATTTTCAAGGGATTCCTTCGTCGTCCACTGTTCGGAATCCTTGAGCCCCGATACAAGGAGCAGGGTTCCCTTCCCCCTCCGGTCGATCGGATCGAAATGTATTCCAATCTCGTTCAAGCTCCGGCCAGTTGCGAAGTCCGCCCAACTGAACGAGACACGATAGCCCGTCCCTTCGCGGACGGCCCCGTCTGGCCGTGTCAGGATCTCAACATTCGTGCCCAGACGTTGGGTGCAAAGCCTCCCGAGCCCCTTGTCACCTAGAGGCGTACGTCCTTTGGCGGTGAGCCGCCTCTCCGTCTTAAAACCACGCTTATGAGAGCTTGAGATATACAGCCACCCGTCCCGAATCCGGTCATGGGTCATTCCCGTGCCGTTGTCTTCGATCATCAGGTAGCCTTTGGCGTCCGCGTAATAAAACCCTTCGCCTGGTTGCCCCCTGGTGTCAATCGTGACCTTGGCGTACGTTGCATCTGCGTCGTAGCTGTTCTTCACGAGTTCTACGAGAGCCTGGACCACGTCTGTTACGAGTTGCTCGCCCAGTTGGAAGACCACCCAGGAGTCAATCTCGAAGTGGAGGCTCGTTGGATTGTCTGGCATCCCGGCTCCCTCCGTTAATTCCGGAAAACCAACACGGATTCTGCCCGCATGGTATCGGAGACGTTGTTTTTGACTGCCATCCTTTTTGACACGATGCGTCGCCCAAGCTCGGCTACTGGCTGACATCCCCTGGCTGTCAGCAGGTCAGTCAGGATTTGATCGAGCGGAACACTTACACCTCCGACGCGTCGATTCCCTACCGTCCACACCAGGTAAGCACCAGCCCTCATTTCATTTAGGATGGGGGTCAGGCATCGATTTAGATCCCGGCAGAATATGGCGACTCTCTTAATGCGATCGCGGGGAAAATTTCTCAGTGTCATCCCGACGCTACAAAAAGCTGGCGAGAGCGAGCTTAGCTCTCCAACCGGGTCGTCGTGCCTCCCGAGTACCCCGCCAAGACTCCTTGCATCAATCTCGTGGGTGCTCTTTAGCCAGCTGTTGTCCCAGTTCTCGACGATGTCCTCGCCATCGATCCAGTTAAGCGGCAAGTAGGAATACTGCCCATAGGGAACCGTCGATTTATTGTCACCATACGGTGGAGATGATATAAGCAGATCGTGGCCCGATAGAGTCTCCAGGTGGTGCTGTGGCTTCGTCGCATCCCTCAGTCGAATCTGGATCTGATTAGCATAACGACCCTTCGTGATCAGACCGCCTTCCTTCAGGAGTGCGCATTGGGTCTCGAAGTGCCGAATGTTTCGCTCCACCGCTTCCCCGAAGATTAGTAGCGGCGAAGGTCGGTGCATCAAGAGATCTTGCTTCGACCGAAGATGGAGTTTGAAAGTGGATGTCCGCGAGTTACAAGACAGTCGGGCGGCTTCGGCCAAAGCCACCCAGAAGAATCGTCGCGCCCAGACAGTGCCTTCGCAACGAACTGCCCGTCGAATGCGTGATAGCTCGACCGCGACCTCCCGCCGGAACCACTTTTCAAGATTCGGCAAACGGGTCTCTATCGTTGTTGATTGATCCGCGGCAACTTGACTTACGATCTCGCGGTATTTCTTCGCCAAGGCGGCCGGATAAAAAGGCCCGGTTTTCGTCAAGCATAGGAGGATTGCAAGAGGATTGATGTCCCAGCCGGTAAATCGAAAACCATGGGTCATTGATTCGGTCAGAGTCGTCCCCGAGCCGACGAAAGGGTCGAAGGCACTCGCGGTTCCGGGCTGAGCTGAGATCACTGCCCGGATGAGCTCCCCTTGCATCTGGGGAACCATCATGGCTGGATACTGGAAAAGGGCGTGAGCATGACCGCGTCGAGAATTTCCGCGGAATGCCCAATACTCCCGGTCAATCGCCGAGAGCCACTCGAGGCGGGTGCGCAGAAGGTGATCGGAATTGATGCCGGAATGGCTCAGAGCAGGCACGCTATCAAACTCCTAGAACAGGTCGAGGGGTCGTTCTTCGACTCTGCCGAACCGTGTCTGCCCTCTGGAAGTGTCCTCCGTGGTGCCGTGGCAGCCGACAATGGGACCGCCGACGAGCGGGAGCCCCCGCCGACACAATACCGCCGAACCTAACATTCTACAGATCAATCGGCCGGAAGCAACGGGCCGCTTACCTGAGCTGCAATTCAGACGTAAGCGGTGGGGGCTACGTGGGGCCAGAATGGCCATCGCGTGGTGGAGCACCTTGAATCAGGCTGCGGGTTTTGGCCAACGCTCGGCGGCGTGCTTTCCCCTCCAAGCTCAGCGTCATCTCCGTATGTTCCAAGAGCCTGAAGAAGCCGATGCATTGTTGACGGCAAATGATCACCCGATCACCACCAAGGAGCAGCCGGGGCTCAGCTCTTGGCGGCCCTGACGCAGCAGATGAATTTGCAAGAGGCTGTAGGTCAGGCAAACGAAAACTAGTTAGCTAACGACCAAGCTCGACGCCGTCGAGTGGAACCGCGTCAAGTCCAGAAACATTTCACCTAGCGATGTCGTTCTTCAATATCGGGGGGGGTTGAAACCGGGACGCGGAGAAGAAGTCGGTGTCAAGAAGAAGTCAGTGTCAGATCATCATTCCAGAAGAAGTCGGTGTCAAGAAGAAGTCGGGCCGGGTAGACCTGGGTGGTCGCCCACCCAAGAAGAAGTCGGTGTCAGATCATCATTCCACATGAAAAATTGATGTCAAACACCTTTTTTGGGGAAAAGGGAATCGAAACCGCGACCCAACAAGCATTAGAGCGCAGGAGGGTCAAAATTGCTTGAAACTAATTAAGATGTTCACATTTCTATCGTATCTGTGCTATCCGCGCCATCCGTGGTCAAACTTCCAGGAAAATTGACCACCGATAACACTGATGGGCACGGATCGACCGAAACCAGTTAATGAATGGCTGTTGATAAAGCAAATCCACAAGTTGTTTAGCGCCTGGATTCCATCGCTTTGTTGATTTTTTCTATCTCTTCGTCGACCCGTGCCCAGTATTGCCTCATCCGCTCTTCCCGGCGACTGATGCCGTCGATCATGACGAAAGGGGCATTATGAGGGTCGATTCGCAGCAAATCACGACCTCGGAGCTTTTCTTCTGTGGAGCCTCGTTCGAGGAGCATATCCTGAGTGAGCCCCTCCCGCATGTATTCCAGGCTTACGTAGAGCACAAAGCCTCGGAAGTGGTAGACGCGGTAAGATCCCGGCAGGTTCTGAACGTTACCATCGTCCCAGGGGACGTCTTCCAGCCCCAACTCCCGGCCGACGTCGTAGAGCCGCCTACCGCACAGGTGCTGCGGATCCGCGGCGATCGCCCTGGTGATCCGGGCATACCTCGCCTTGTCGTAGTCCGCCGTCCAGGACAGTGGGAGCCCGATGGCCCGGAGCGAGAGGGCGACTCCGGAGACAATCGACAGGCACGCGATTCCGAGCAACACAGACCGCCGCCTCAGATACCGCCGACCTTCAACTTCCGATCCAGCAGTCTCAAGGGTGCGCGATTTCATGAGAGGTCTCGCGCGTGGTAAGACGGTACGACCCCGCCGCCTGACCATTGATCAGACAGAAATGGATTCCGCCTGACACCCACGGAAGTCGCACTCGATCCCTCCCTTATGGTAACACCGGGCGGCTTCGCGGAGACAGGCGTCGTTGTGAGCGGGTCATTCACTGGGTTCACAAATGACTCCAGCCGCCGCAAGCAGCTCACGCTCGTCAACACGATCGCGGTCGTTGAAGTGGAGCAGTCTTGCGGTGACTCGACCGATCGAGGTACGTGATTCAATGCGCCCGCCGATAAGCTGAAAATGCTCACGCCAACGGTCATGGCGAGGATGGAACAAGGGGACAAGCAAGCGGGTTTCGTCATCGATCGAGGCCAGGTCACTTCCTTTCCGAGCGTTGCACAGCGTGCATGCGAGCGCCAGATTGTCGGGCGTTGTCGTGCCCCCGTGTTTTTCGGCGATGATATGGTCGATGGTGTGCGCGGCCCAGGTGACGAGTTCGGGAATCAAGCAATACTCGCAACACGCGCCGGCGCGGTCTTTAACCTGTTGCCGCAGGGCGCTGGGAATCTATGTCACACTCATCGTGATCGACTAGCTCGCCCGCCGTTGAAGCGCTCGCGCTTTGGCGAGACGGACGAGATGCTCAATATACTGGTAGTGTTCCCATTCGTTCGACTCTTCGCTCGACAAGCCTTCATTGCGGCGCTTGTCGAGTAATTCCTCGATGCGGCTTTGAACGGTTGCCGCAGGTCTCAGCGCAAGAACTTCATCAGGCGTCGGCAGACGAGCGAGCGTCTCGAGCAGATCGTTCATGCTGGTATAACCGGGCCCGGTCGAAAGCCACTCCCTCAGGCCGAGCTCAAGGATTTCTGGGAGCCGTTCCTCGACTGCGCGAAGCCGTGCGGCGAGCTCGTCCGAAACCGTCAAAGTAAGGTCCATGAAAATGCCTCCAAGACGTTGCGAGAGTCAATTCCACTCTAGCATTCAAGAACGCGCCTGAATACCACGTTTTGTGGGCCAGGTGCAGAAACCCCGGCGAGACCAGGCACGCTGATGGTCCAGGTGAAGCTAATGCCTGGCTCGGCCCCCGCGTCTGGGAAATTCTGGGGAAATCACACACAATTGTCGCCCGGGGCTTCGTATGGCGTCCCCGTAATGCCCCGACTTTCAAAACGTTCCGAACTTGCACCTGGACGACTGGCTGAAGCCGGATTCGACGTATGTAATAGATCCGCGGGAAGATGCATAGTCTTGGGTTGACCGGAACCTCCCAGAGCAGGGGCGTGGCGGCCCAGCAGCCGGATTGTTTGTTCGAGATGCGTCGATTATAAGTTCTGAGGGGCCCGTGGCAACCGGCCTGTCCGTGCATGACCGTCGTCCATCGAACCGCTGGTGACGCACTCCCCCCACCGATTTTCCACTTGCCGAAAGGTCGACCGAAACATGAAGCGGCTTGCCCTGCCGATCCTCCTGCTCGTCGTTTCCTCGGTCCGGGCGCAGGAGCCGCCGAAGACCGCAGCGAAACCGCGACCGCAGTCGAGGCCGGCCCTGCAGTACGACTCGGGCGAGATCCGGATCCCCATCCCCAAGGCCGACGATCCGAAGGTCCAGGAGTTTGGCCCGAAATCGATCCGGAAGGCAGGCGTGGACATGCACAGCGAAGGCACGCGTCGAAAGCACGGGTGGAGGAGCACGCGTGGACATGCTCATCGCGACTGTGAAGAACGTGAAGGCACGTGTGGACAGAGACAGAGGATGTGGGTCCGACGCAGTGCATGTCCGAGCGTGAGTTGTTCCATGTCCGAGCGTGAGTTGTTCGAGCCGGAGCTCAACGTGCAACGAACGAACGTAAGACGGATTGCCAATCCGTCCCACGATTGTTGCGTCACGACTGCCCGGAACACAGTGCATGTCCACGAGTGCACGATCGCGTAGTCATCAGCCGTCCAGGCCAAGTTCCTTGAGAGTTTGCGCTTTGAGAAGATCAATCTGAAGCTGCGCCAAAGCTTCGCCCGACAACGACTCGACCTGTTGCTTGACTTCAAGAGACAATGGCCCGAATTTCGCTTCGATTAGCCGCAAGGTTAATCGCCGCTCGCCGTGTGCGATGCCGCGTTCCATACCCTGTTCCACGCCGCGTTCGTAGGTCGTCTTCATGAGGGGGGTAACCTCGTTTTAGGCGTCGGTCTGCAACAACGTTTGCAGCCGCTCCTTCTGCGCTTCGTCCAAGTCAGCATAGGCTTCCAGGCATTCCGCCAGGAGATACCGCCGAAAGTGACTCGTCAGCCGTCGAGGCCAAGTTCCTTGAGAGTTTGCGCCTTGAGAAGATCAATCTGAAGCTGCGCCAAAGCTTCGCCCGACAACGACTCGACTTGTTGCTTGACTTCAAGAGACAATGGCCCGAATTTCGCTTCGATTAGCCGCAAGGTTAATCGCCGCTCGCCCTGTGCGATGCCGCGTTCCAGGCCGCGTTCCATACCCTGTTCCACGCCGCGTTCGTAGGTCGTCTTCATGAGGGGGGCAACCTCGTTTTAGGCGTCGGTCTGCAACAACGTTTGCAGCCGCTCCTTCTGCGCCTCGTCCAAGTCAGCATAGGCTTCCAGGCATTCCACCAGGAGATACCGCCGAAAGTGACTCGTCAGCCGTCCAGGCCAAGTTCCTTGAGAGTTTGCGCTTTGAGAAGATCAATCTGAAGCTGCGCCAAAGCTTCGCCCGACAACGACTCGACCTGTTGCTTGACTTCAAGAGACAATGGCCCGAATTTCGCTTCGATTAGCCGCAAGGTTAATCGCCGCTCGCCCTGTGCGATGCCGCGTTCCAGGCCGCGTTCGTAGGTCGTCTTCATGAGGGGTGCAACCTCGTGATAGGCCTCGGTCTGCAACAACGTTTGCAGCCGCTCCTTCTGCGCTTCGTCCAAGTCAGCATAGGCTTCCAGGCATTCCACCAGGAGATACCGCCGAAAGTCATTCTCCCTCGAACTCGCAATCCGTTTCAATCCCTCGGCATACAACTCGGCTCGTCGCGCCTCTGGCAAACGCATCATCGCGCTGAGCGCCACTCCCAGCAAATTCTCACCCGTTGCGTATGCCTCACCATCGAGACCCGGCAGTCCCACATAGGCATACTCAAAGCGGATGATCCGTTGCTCCCAGAAGTGCTCTTCGTACGCGTCCCAGCCAATCCCATTGAGACCCAGACGCAGAAACAGCGCCACCGGCAGCACCGGCAGATCCGTGTCACGCCGCAGTTGAACGTAATACTCGAACATCCGCGGCCGGAACGCCACAGACAGGGGCGCCCGTGGACATGCACAGCGAGGGCGCCCGTGGACATGCACAGCGTGCTTCCACGGACGGGGCGCCCATGGACAGATGGGGCGCCCGTGGACAGGGCGCCCGTGGACATGCACAGCGTGCTTCCACGTAATCGCGGCGTTGATGAAAGAACCCTTGGATGATGAAAGAACCCTTGAAAGAACCCTTGGACACGGAAAGAACCCTTGGACACGCACTGTAAAAGGGAAAGAACCCTTGGACAGGAAAGAACCCTTGGACACGCACTGTAAAAGGGAAAGAACCCTTGGACACGCACTGTAAAAGCATGCGCACTGTAAAAGCATGAAAGCATGCAATGCAAGAGGAAAAACGAAATCGAGAATTGAGCAATCTTGACACCTGTTCTGGCGATCCGTATATTGTGGCCGGATGATCAGGTTCAGGAGGCACACCATGGCCATCGCTCGCGCTCGGCTCATCGTGAAGCACCCTTGGACACGCACTGCGCCCGGCACACTGTGCATGTCCACGAGTGCCTTCACATGTCCACGAGTGCCTTCAAGGTCGACGCGGCTAGGTCGCTCCAAAATGCGATCAACCGCGGCATCGTGTTTGAGGATGAGCGGATCGAACGGACTGGTCCTCTCAAGATTACCGCCCTTTGGGCAGAGAGGTTGGCTTTGACGGGTTGCCGTAAGAAGGACGCGACCGCATCAACGACGTATTGGTTCAATTTGGGCCATCGGGTCGGCGAAACAGCAGTAGGCCAGCCACGTCGGGTCGTTGGGGAATTGTTTGCGAACCTGCTGACGGGAGAGCTGGACGGCCTCGCCAATCGGTCGCCTCTCGGCGATTCGCTCGTAAAAGGCACACGCGAAGGCCACTGCCGCGCGGTCGGTGACGGGCCAGAGAGCACCGATAAACCCGCCGCAGCCAAGCTCCACCAGGCGCCCCCCCCAAGCTCCCAGGCGGGTCGGGCAGAATCCAAGTCGGCCACTATGGCAGGTGTTGAAGAAGACGAGGGGGGCGCATCGGCGCATGGGACCGGCCATCAGTGGGGATAGCTGCGCGGCCGTGAACAACCCGTCGTCCAGCAGGACCGCGGAGGCATCGCCGGAACTGGTGCCGCCGAAGGTGCTGTGGCTGGCCAGGTGGAGCAGGTCGAACTCGCCTTGCTCGAACACCGTTTGCAAGGCCTTCCTCCGCGCTGGCAGGCGCGTGACAGTTGCCCCGAGGGACTCGAGGAACTGCAACAGCTCCAATTCTTCCTCGGCCGACGCCAGTGCGGACGAGCCCGATTCGGAACCGGGAGCGCCGATCGGCGATTCGTCGACCGACCCTGGCCCGGACGCCGTCGGTAAAGGATTCTCGACCACCCTCGCCGTCGAAGCTGATCCTGTCACGATCATGTCGCGGACCGTTTCCGAACCGACGCCGGCGGGCGTGGACTCGGGTGTCGAGCCGCACGTCCGCTCCTGCTCCGGCCGAAACGGAGAACGGTCCGTTCCTGCGGCCACGGTCACTACGCGCTGGATCGAGAGACGAGGCGCGGGCGGACGGCCTCGCAACCAATGTGTCAGGGCGAAGGATTCGCCCCAGAACGGGTACTTCTCAAATTCACCGGTCTGCGGATTCTTCCTGTAGGGCTTGATCAACTCCCAGGGGATGTGGGGCTCATCCGAGAGAATCATCATGGTCCTCACCCCGCGCTGACAAAACGTCCAGCAGAGTTCTTGAAGCGCAGGGGGCAGGACTTCTTTAAATAAGTTATAGCCGATGCGGGCCAGGGTCCCCTCGGCCTCCTCGGCGGTGACATCAGGCTGCCCGGCCAGGATGCCCACCTCCTGGAGCTGGTCGCTAACCCAGTCGGCAACCTCGGTGCAGAGGTCGAGCGTTCCCAGGTCGCCGTCGAGCACCGGAAGGTCGGACAGCTCGCGATGGGTGGAGGACAGGACGAATTGGAGGCGACCCGGGTGGCCGGCCAGGCGGTGCTCGAAAACCTTAATCATCAGATCGGGTGCCGAGGGAATCGGTCCCGCAGCCAGGTTCAAGATCAACGCCTCCAAAGCGCCTCCAGGCACGCTAGCAGGGCCTTCGACACCGAGGTTGGCGACCACCTCGGGAGCAAGATCCATCGAGCCGATGGGCCGGCCGCCCAGGGAGAAGTCAATCATCACTCGGCCCGGACCGACCTCCAGCCCCTGCAGACTGAACTGAAGTGCAGGTGAGTTACTCTCTGGCGACACTACGATCTCGGCGCGGCAGTCTCCGTCGAACTTGAAGTTCTCGGCTACCATGCTGATGCTGACATTGAACCGAAGCGATGACGTCGCGGCTGGGAGGGCCGGAGAGTTGGATGAGACGAGGAAGTCCATCGTCCCGTCGTCGCCGCGCAGTTGGGGCCGCTCCCGCGTCGACCCGCCTGGAGGATCGCCCTCGAGGGGCACGAGCTGAACATGCAGGTGATACGGCTTGCCGACCAAGACCTGAGGCGGGAACGACACATCCGCTTCAACGCGCATCGGGGCTTCGTACCCCTCGACCGCCCTGCGGAAGGCCTCGATGAGTTCGTGGGCAGACTGGGGCCTGTCGTCGGGCTTTTTCTTCAGGCAATTCAAGACCACCTGCTCGACCTTGGGGGGGACCTCGGCCTCAGGGTTGGCCTCGCTCATAGGAAGGGGCGGGCTGTTTAGGTGGGCGGCCAAGAGGGCGCATTTGGTCCCGCGGAACGGGAGCGTACCTGTCAAGAGCTGATACAGTAACACCCCGGTCGAGTAAAGGTCACTCCGTTCGTCGAGTTGGTGCTTCTCGACCACTCGGTTCTCGCCCATTTGCATAATTCCATAACTACGGCCCCACGCCAGTATTTGATCGGGGCTCATGTAGGCCGGAGTACCGATCAGGCCGGCGACGGCAGCCTGCTCCGAGTCGTCCTCGATCATCTTGGTGCCGCCGAAGTCCAGGACCTTCACCCGCTCCCGGCCGCTCTCCGGGTCGGTGAAGATCATGATGTTCTCGGGTTTGATGTCGCGGTGGATGATCCCCAACTTGTGGGCCTCGCCCAGCGCCTCACAGACCTCGCGCAGGAGCCAGACCACCTTGTCCAGCGGCCAGTGCTCGCCGGGTTTAAGCCACTCGCGCAGGGTCTGACCCTCAACGTACTCCATCTCTATGTAGTGGACGTTCCCCACGACCCCGATGTCGTGGACGGCGACCGCGTTCGGATGCTTGAGCTGGGTGAGAATTCGTGCATCCCGACCGAAACGCGCGCGGACGCTTGGCATTCGGGCAATGGACGGATGGATAATCTTCAGCGCCGCGTCGCTCGCCGGAGCACAGGTGCCGAACGAGCCAGACCGAACCCATGCCACCTTCGCCCAGCTTTTCAAGCACGACATACTTCTTGAGCAAGGTCATCCATGAACCGATCTCGCTCACCATCTCTTTATCGCGCAAACTCGAAAGATCTTCCTCCCTCGTTAATCTCTCTTCGCCGGGCGCGGTCGGCGTTCTTTCGCCGTAGGGAGTTAGCCACTCCGGAGGGAGCAACCTCAGGACCTCTTCATCGGGCGATTCCGAGTCGTCTCGCTTCGAGGTTCCAGAATCGGGGACCTCCTTCTGCTTCTCCTCGGGTTTCTCCCGCGCATCGGAATTCATGGATGCCTCCCATTCCTGGCCGCTTCCCTCGCCCGTCTCGGCCAGATAAGCATTGTCATGGCCCTTGCTCGACACTTCAATCAAGAAATTGCCTCATGTCGCGTAAACGGTTGCAAGCCACTCGTGGACACAAGCCACTCGTGAGCCACTCGGGAGCCACTCGTGGACGGAGCCACTCGTGGACATGCACTGCGTTGTGAGCCTGAAGCCACTCGTGGAGAAGCCACTCGTAAGCCACTCGTGGACATGCACTGCGTTGTGAGCCTGCACTGCGTTATGAGCCACTCGTGGAGAGCCACTCGTGGGAGAGCCACTCGTGGACATGCACCTAACCGCCCCTGCCCAAGTCGCTATTCTCCTCCGTAAATCTTAATTGCGTCTCGGATCCTTTTCTCGCACGCAAGTCCTTGCGGTGCCTTGCGTTGCTTTCGATGGTCTCGTGCATTTTAATCTTGATCTGCATCGTTATTGACCCTTGACTGGACCTCACAAGAAGTGCTCTAATCTAACGCGCCCAATATAGCGAACGGCAAACCTCTAGAACGAAATCGCCCCAAACACGCAGTAGGGTTCCTTCTGTACCCCGCAACAACACTCACTTTCGCATCTTAGAGACCCACGCTTGGACATGTAGAGACCCACGCTTGGACATGCACTGCGACCCGCGCCTGCTGACCCACGCTTGGAGACCCACGCTTGGACATGCACTGCGACCCGCGCCTGCTCATCCTCAACCTCCGTCCGCCAACACGCCGCAATCCGGACGGGATTCATCACGCGATCTCGGAGATGCTCACCGACGAGGAATACCAGGCGCCGCCGGGGAAACCCCTGACGCTGGCCGCTTACGAGGCGGAAATGGGTGTGCGCGCCTTCGTCGAACCAATGGCGGTCGGCGACACCCTGATGGCGATGCCTCTGTTCCTCAAAGCGGGCGGACACGTTCCCGTCGCTCTCGAATCGACCTATCAAACCGCCTGGGAGGCCGTCCTGCGTCGCTCGCGATCGGTTATCGAGCGGTGAGCGGGGTGGTTGTGAAAGGGTGAGGTCATCAGGGAAAATTTTTGACGGCCGATCAGGCTTGTTGAGAACGAGGCAGAAGCCTGCGGCATCAAGATGCATGTCCCTTCGTCCAACCCACATGTCCCTTCGTCCAACCCATGTCCCTTCGTCCAACCATGTTCCAACTGGCCAGCGCATTCCTCGATGCTAGATGTCTTTTTGCTGTATTTAGTGAAGCCATGGAAAAATTGTGGAAAATATTTTTAGTCTCTCTCGGGTCAGGGTTTCGGACCGGCTTCAGGCACAAAATGAGCTAAGTGCATTAGCGAAATTAGGCAAGATGCGTATATTATAGGTGGGTTAAAGCCGATTGGGCACCGATGGTGCTGTTTTTGATTGACCGGTCGTCGGCTCGCACCTCGATTGCTGCCGGAATTTTCAACGGTTGCCCGGTCGAAGTCAGGTGAATCAACCTGACCGACCGTCAAATCCCTCGCTTCCTCGATTTTCGTCATCGTTGGTCAGCTCGTCGGCTCACATGGGCATTCGAATCAGATAATGCGCGCACGCGCCCTATGTCGACGCGATGCCTTCTTGCCCCTCACGCGCCAGGCTGTGATCAGGTTGACGACACCGTGAGGACCACCAACGGGCACACCGCGGAGAGTGAGCTCGGCGGGCACCCCCATCTGCGTCGAGAGATCGCTGTTGGTCGCATCGCATTGGTCGAAAGGGTTTGCAAGCCTTGGCCAAAAGCTGCCATCCAGTGCCATCTGCTGCCATTTGCGGCCGCAAAATCGTCAGGTTCGTTGCAATCGCATCCCTGGGCCAGAGTCGGCCGTCTACTGCCATCCTGCCGACATCTCGTCGTGCGGAATCGTCAGGCTCGTTGCCGTCGCGTGCCTTGGCCAAAAGCTGCCATCCAGTGCCATCTGCTGCCATTTGCGGCCGCAAAATCGTCAGGTTCGTTGCAATTGATCGCCTCTTTTTTTGCTCTTCGAGAGCGTGCCGGCCAGCCTGGGCCCCGGGCTGAGAACCGCGAGCGGGGCCGTGAAGGAGGCCCGGTGAAACCCTGTCACCGGGTGCCGTTTGTTCCATGACCGGAGAATCCACCAACAGTCAGAAAATGTTGCTCGCCGTCGCGGTCGCCGAAGGGACCGCCATCGCGAAGTGGGCCGCGAGCAACGAGGTGCCGGAACGGACTGCGTACCGCTGGGCGGCCGAGCCCGAAGTGCGGTCGGAAATCGAGTCGATCCGCCGCCGTGCCCTCGACGAGGCCATTGGCCGATTGGCCAGGCGGGCCACGTGGGCCGTCGATGGGATCGTCGAGCTCGGCGAGAGCGCCGCCTCCGAATCGGTCCGGTTGTCGGCGCTTCGAGCTGTGATGTCTGATTTCATCACCGTCTCCAACTTCGCGGGCCTCGAGCTGCGCGTCGCTGAACTGGAGGAGCAGACCCATGCCCGCGCTCGCAACGCGAATTGAGTGGCTCAGGGCCAACGCCGGCGTGCACCAGACCGACGTCACCGATCGGTCGGTCTGGGACTGGTACGGCGAATCGTGCTCGCGTGGCTTGCCGTCCGGTGAGTGCCGCGTTCATCCCCGAGCCCGGCCGACGCAGCGGCCCCCCGCGGGCGACTGGCGGGTCTGGGCCTATGTGGCTGGCCGCGGCGCGGGCAAGACGCGCGCCGGCGCCTCGTGGCTTCAGCGCCGGGTCAACTTCTGAATCGCACTTGGAAGTAAAGCGCCGGTTGACCCTCGTTTGATCTCGTTTGAGAATGGCATCCTTCGGTTGCGATTCGACTGCGCTTTGTCTTTGCCCTGCGGGAGCTCGCGACGTGGAGCGTTCTATTCAAGTACTCGTTCTATCGGCTGGCGGCGTGCTCGGCGTCAATGCCCGCTACTGGCTGGGCGTAGCCGTGAGCCGGTGGATGGGTTCACAATTTCCCTGGGCGACTTTTCTGATCAACGTTTCGGGGTCGTTCGCGATCGGGATCGTTTCGGTGCTTCTGGCGCGATGGGTCCCCCATCCGCACATGCGGCTCCTGGTGGTCGTCGGGTTTCTGGGTGGCTACACCACATTTTCGTCATTCGCCATCGAGTCGCTGATTCTCTGGGAACGGGGCGAATGGAGTCGTTCGATCGTCTATGTCATCGGCAGTGTCGCGGCCGGCCTTGCGGCCGTCGTGCTGGGAACATTTGCCGGCCGGGAACTCCTCGAGTTAAGTGATGTTCGGACCACGAGGCTTGAACAGGCTCTGTCGCGATCAGAAGGCCGTTCGCTGCCCGTGCCAATGATCCCTCTGAACGCGCGACTCCTGAGCATTCGCGTTAGCGCGAATGAGCGGCATAACGGCAGACCGCTGTTTGAATTCATCATCAATACGGCGCGTGCCATGAACCTCGCGGGCGCGTCGGTCTTTCCCGTTGAGCTGAGCTTTGGCAGCCAGATGCGCTGGCACGATGCGCAAAGTGATTACTCGTTTATTGATGCGCCCCTCGTGATCGAGATCATCGAAGGCCCCGAGCGGGCTGAAGCTTTACTTGAGGCGCTGGGAACTTCGATCGATTCGGCGATGATCACGCTCGAGGCGGTTCATGTTGTTCATCATGCGCATTCGGAGGTCCCATGAATCTGAGCTCGGCAAAAAAGGTGATCATCTATGTGGGCAGCAGTGATACGTGGGAAGGAACAAACCTGGCGGCTGCGATCGTGGAGCGCTGCCGGGCCATGGGCCTCGCTGGTGCGACCGCGACGCGCGGAAATATGGGCTTCGGCAAGAACTCGATCATCCACCGCGGCCACCTGCTTGGCTTATCCGAAGACTTGCCGGAACGGATCGAGATCATTGACCAACCGGCGCGAATCGCGGAGGCGCTGCCGGTTCTCGAGCAGATGGTCGGCGCCGGGTTGATCGTGGTGCAGGACGTCGCGATCGTGGCACGCGGGCACGGCAGTGACGCGCTCTTGCGCGTTAACCCGAGAACGGTCCGATCGCCGTTTGGCAAGTTTCGCGCTGTTCGAAACGAGAACGGCGGCCCGCTTCGGATGAAGAGGGCCGCCGCTCGGTCTCAGGCGGCAGCCAGGATCGAGCCGCTCGAACGAATTCGTGACGGCTCGCCCCGATGCACGGCCAGGACGATCAATATTGCCCGGACGCTTTGGTCGGGATCTGGGGAGCACCGTAAGGGCCGTAAGGAGCGACCTTGCCCGGGACCTGCGGGCAAGGCATCACCTTGGACGGAGCACAGGCAAGCGGTGCGGTCTTGCACGGAGTTTGGGGATCGGGCAACACCTTGCACGGAGCCTGTGGGCAGGGCATCACCTTGGCAGGTGCACAAGGAGCCGGAGCCACCTTGCACGGAGCCTGCGGGCAAGGCATTACCTTGGACGGCGCACAAGGAAGCGGCGCAGTCTTGCACGGAACGTGGGGGTCCGGCAAGCACTTGGTCGGCGCACAAGGAGCCGGAGCCACCTTGTACGGAGCCTGCGGACAAGGCATCACCTTGGACGGAGCACAAGGGGCCGGAGCCACCTTGCACGGAGCCTGCGGACAAGGCATCACCTTGGACGGAGCACAAGGAAGCGGCGCGGTCTTGCACGGCACCTGGGGGTCCGGCAAGCACTTGGACGGAGCACAAGGAGCCGGCGCCACTTTGCAAGGAGCCTGGGGCGCTGGCAAACACTTGGCCGGATATTGAGGAGCAGGCATCGCCTTGTACGGCGCCTGCGCTTGAGGGTAGACCTTGCCCGGAGCCTGAGCGGCCGGATAAGCCCCTTGCGGGCTCTGACCAGACAGGCCAAGGCAAGAAATAATACCACACTGGTCATCGCGATGTCCTCTTGTGAAGAGTGAGGTTGGCGGTCGACTTCTCGATCGAGTCGGTGATCTGAAATTCCCCTGATGGTTCGGCACGGCCGATGCTTAACAACGTCCGTTCGCCACGCCACCGTTCCCGTAATGGTCCACTTGCCGGACGCTTACACGCGTCTCAGTGAGCGTCATCCCTTACGCTTGCGCATGGAGATGACCGCAAAGGCCCCGGCGCGGTGGCGGAAGCCTCAAGCCGGTCGTCTTGGCCGACTCTCGCTCTCCACCCCAGGGGTGGCCATTGAGGTTATCGGCAGAGCCCATTCGCTCATTTACTGAACTTGGGAAAATCGAGAGAATGGCACTTTGACGAACTCTACGGGCTTTGACGAGTTTCAAGAGAGTAGGGTAAAAGACTTGCGCGAATTGGTGTCGTCTTGCGACCCTTTCGAAGCCGAACCATCATGGGGTATCTGGGAGGCGGCGCGATTGTGGGGGAGAACCTGCGATCTGCTTTGAACGGGATTTCAAGCAAATCGACGGTTCCGGCGCCGGTGCGAATCTGATTGGGTTAAACTCTACACCGGTTTTGGGAGGCAGCATGCGTATTGGCAACTGGCTCGGTGGTTCGGTGATCTGGGCATTTGCCGCTGCAATAGGGTATTGCGGCCAATGCTGGCACCGCCGAGCACGTGACGTCCGTTCCCCTGGGGGGGGCCTTGAGCGGGCTGTCCGGCGAGCATCATTATGGCGTTTATGTTCCGACGCGCTTCGGCGGCGATCTCAAAGTGACCTCGACCGAAGGAAAGGTCGTTGATTTCAAAGGTCCAGGAGGGCAACCCATCATCAATGGCCCGATGTCGGCTTCGACCATCAGGGATGGTATACCTTCAAAGTCGTCGGCGCGACGAAGCCATACACGTTGGAGACGAGCTTCGTTCAGGTGGCGCAGAGTGCCAAGAAGCCGTGGAACTTCTATTACTGGCCTACAAAGGCGGATTCGATCCACGAACCCTGGGCGGGCGGTAATGCACGGGTCGACACGACAACGCTCGAACTGAAAGGCGACGACCAATTCCTCATGTCACCCGGCGGCTATGTCGCCCCTGGCGTTGACATCATCTTCGCGGGACAGGATGGATTACTGCAAACGGTTCCGGCGCCCGGTGATGACGCCACCTGGTTTCCCAACCTTTATGACGACCTGGAATGGCTCGGACCCGACAAGGAACACGGCGGCCAGGTGACACGCTTCAAAACGCCTTCGCCGCTGCTCAAGTACGACCAGCTCTTCAACACCTCGGCACGCCAGTGGGAAGCCGCATTCAGCCAGAACAAGGACATCTCACGCTGGCCGGGCCACTGCTTGGGCGGCGCGGTCGCGTCAATCCTCTTGAATGAGCCGATCCCCTCGCCGGCGAGCGGACTGACGAAGGACGAATTGAAAGCCCTCTGGGCCGAGCTCGGCGAAAATCATTACAACCATCGCATCGGCGACTTTGCCAATGAGATCCCCGCCGGTCCGCCGCGTCGCGGCTACGACGCGACCGACTGGAAGGTGCCGCGAGTTCACGCGATGCTCGAAACCCACATCCGTGGCGAAAAGAAGGCATTGCTTGGAAACCTGCGAGCCTTCCCGCCGCGCGGTACGAATGGCGAGGTCTGGAACCACGGCGTGTACAAGTACATTGCCACTTACAAAGCCATCCCCGGGCGCGGCGAACGAGCCGTGAACCTGACGATCGAGCTCCACGCCAACTCAGGCTCGACGCTCAACGGTCAAGACGATAAGGACCGGGTGATTAATTACGAGTACAACCTTGTGTATGGACTCGACGGCCGGGTGGATGAAACCAACCCGACGGCTGCGGACTGGATTTCCGTCAGCGGTGATGCGCTCTATGCGCCTCTCAACCTGCTGCAACTCCTGGAGTCGCGATGGCAGGGTCATAACCCCCACGTGACCGAAGAGAGGGTCCGCTCGCTCGATCTGGCCAACGGCGGCGGTTTTGAAAATCGCCGGCTCGCCGGAAGCCCGCCGGTTTTCCGTTCGGTGGCCCAGTACGAGGCGGGCCGTCCCCAGATGTTCGCCGAGGGCAACGGTGATTCCCGCCAGCCGCGCTTCGGCGGTTTCTTCCGGGGCATATTCGGACGCTGATTCGCGCTTTCCTCCCATGCAGGTGAGCGGATCAATGGATTGACGTTAACCGCGCACTCGCTGTCTCAAGTTTCACGCCCGACCTGGAGACCGGCCTACCCTGCCGTCTTCGGGTCGGGCGTTTGACATTTTCGCGTTTGCCGCGCCCGGGGGCTGGTGCAGGTCAAATTAGGTCAGATTGTGCCGGATATGCCGCTCCGGTTGTCCTGAACGTAGCGGCCCAAGAACCAAATCGACCGGCCAGGCTTTCGGCTTCGTTATTTTCGTCACCGCTGTTCAAGTTTCGCGAGGCTTCCAGACGATGAAACAACCAACGCGGTAGAGCCGTCCCAGTATCGCACGACGACGTCGGCGGCCGGCGGCTCCCGCAGGGTTCAAACACAAGCTATTGAGATTCGACCGGTAGCGTGAGGGTGGGAGCACTAACATGACTCAAACCAAAACTCTCTCTGATAGGCCGGCGATCGAGTCTGATCGCAGCGTCTCGAGGCCGATCGTGTCGTTGATTGAAGTTCCCGAGGTGAAAGTCAGCGGCGGACGGCGCAAGCTTGGCGAGTCTTCGTACGCCCCCCGAGGCTCGACGCGGATCACGGCCGCGCGGCCGGCGCCGGTTACGTCGTGAAGTGCGCGCTCGCTGGCTACGCCCTGCTCGTTTTGACTCCGCTTCTGGCTGCGTGCACGGTCGGCTGGTCAGGCGGTCCGGTACGCGTTCTCGCATGCTCCATTTCCGACTCGTCGAGCCTGGAGCAACAAGTCGCGGACCAGAAGGCCGCGACGCTGCCCGCCCTGGTTGTGGCCGAAGCCAGTCGCCATGACCCGGCGACCGCGGTCGTTCTCTCGAGCGAGAGTGGGGCCGGGTCCGGGGCCGCTGAACCTGAAGTGCCCGTCGTCTTTTCTGGCTTCGTGCTCCCGGATGACAGTACCGAGGACACCGCTCATGAGGGAAGTTGATGAGGCACTGGCGCGGGCCTATTCGCAACGCGAGGCGAGCGAAAAGCCGCGATCGGTGCCCCCTCCTCCGCACTGGCCCGTCAGAGCCGCTCAAAGTCCGCTTTCGAACCTGCCGTCGCCGCCAGCCGCCGAGCCGAGCGCGGAGCTTCAATGGCCCTCGGTCGTCTTGACTCTCGAACGCGAATGGGGCGACCGCTTCGATAAAATGGCGCGGTTGCTTCTCGACACTCAGCAGCGACAAAGCTACAAGGTCTTTCTCTTTACCAGTTGTCATCGCGCCGAGGGACGCACCACGCTGGTGCTCACGGTCGCGCGGGCCCTGGCCCGCCACCCTCATCGCACGCTTCTGGTCGACGCCGATCTGACTGGCCCCACAATCGCGCGGGCCCTTGGCCTGTTTCCGAATGTCGGCCTTGATGACGTCGTCGAGAGCGGTCAGGCGTTATCCGACGCTCTGGTCGTTGCACGCGACGACCACTTGACGATCCTACCGATGCGCTCGGGCGTGATGCGTCCACGTGATTTTCTCGCGAGCCCGGCCTGGACATGCACCCTGGCACGCGTACGGCGTGAGTTCGACCTGGTCTTGATCGACGGAGGCCCGCTCTTCACGGGCTTGAGCGCCGCGGTGCTTCATCGGTCCATCGACGCCGCGGTTCTCGTGGCCCATCGCGGGATGACCGGTGACAGGGCCGTCGGCCGTGCGCGCGAAGTTCTGGAAGCCGGGGGTGTGCCGCTCCTCGGGCTGGCTGAAACGTTCGTCTGAAAACTCGGGAGGCGATGTGTACGAAACGCATTTCGGCCTCGACTTCCCCCCTTTCAGCGACACGATCAGCCCGTCAGCCTATGTCGCGACCCCCAGCCGGGATGCCGTGTTGCGCCGGCTCCGCTACGCGATCGATCATCACTTTGGGCCCGCGCTTCTTTTTGGCACCAACGGCACGGGGAAGACTCTCCTGGCACGCCGCCTCGCCGACGAACATCACGGGCCGGCGATCCACATCACCTTTCCGGCGCTCTCGGCTTCGGAAATCGTCAGTTACGTCGCACGCGAGCTTGGCGTCGCGCACGTATCGCAATCGCTCGACGTCAATCTCCGCGGCGTACGCGAGGAGCTCGCCGCACTGGCGTCCCTTGGGCAGCGGCCTCTGCTCGTCGTCGACGATGCCCACTTGATCTCGGAGGCCGCGACCTTCGAAGCGTTCCAGCTCTTGCTCAACTTCGCGACCAAAGGTCCGCCCGACCTGGCCATTCTCTTCGTCGGTGCCGCCGACCTTTTGCTCGACATGCCCGGCGGCCTCGCCGACAAGCTCGCCGCGCGCTGCCTTCTTGCCCCCTATGGCGAAGCCGAAGCGTCGACCTATGTGCTTGGCCGCCTCGCCTCGGCCGGCGGCAAATCCGCGCTGTTTTCCGCCGAAGCCCTGAAGGCCCTCTATCACGCGGCCGACGGTCTCGCCCGACGACTCGGCCGGCTAGCCGATATGGCCATGCTCGTGGCCTACGCACGAGACCAGAGAATTGTTGATGCATCCATGGTCGATATTGCAACCCGCGAATTTCACGTTGGGATCGCCGCTTGATTCGACGATTCTGGCATGCCAACTCCTTCGAAATTTACCCAGATTACGACCACACAGCGGATGCGCACAAACTGGGTCGAATCCGGCAGACGGAAATTCATTGAAACGGTAATATTGCCCCGGTTTAGCGGACGCCCGACCGGCTACCTCGGGTTATGAGCGATCTTCGCCGCCGGAAGGATCGGGCGGATCAGCGCCCATGGAGGGACGACAATGAAGACTCCCCAGAGAATTCGATTTCGAAGAATTCAGCGAAGTTTGCTTTTGATGGGTCTGATCGTGGTCGGAACGAACGGCCTGGAGCCGTGGCCCGAAGCGTTTGGTCAAGACCCGCCCCCGTCTCCGACACCGGTCGCGGAAGGTCCTGACGCTGGCGGTGCGCCCGCGGCGGCGGCCGGCCAGGACGACCCCGATGCGCCCCAGGTCTTGACGCGTGGAGCCATCCACGAAGCGTTCGCCGCGCCCGTCGTTCATGATCCGGCCGCAGCACCGCTAGTCGCCAAGCAGCCGCCCGACCCGATTCAGGAAATGCCCCCCGACCAGAGGCCCAGCGGACAAAATGTTCAGTGGATTCCAGGATACTGGAGCTGGGATGTCTCGCGTAATGATTACATCTGGATAAGCGGAATCTGGCGTGAGCCGCCCCCCAACAGCCAGTGGGTGCCAGGTTACTGGCACCAGGTCGATGGTGGCAACCAGTGGGTGTCTGGCACGTGGATCCCCGTGAGCACCGGGCCAGCCCAGGGCGATGCGGCCGCCGCCCAGGCGCAATCACAGCCGTCGTACCTTCCGGCGCCGCCGAAAACCCTCGAAGCAGGGCCGACGACACCACAACCCAACCCCAACGTTGCCTGGACCCCCGGCTTCTGGTCGTGGCAAGGGACGAATTACGCCTGGCGCCCGGGCTTCTGGGCGGCCGTTCAGCCAAACTGGATCTGGATGCCGGCTCACTACGTGTGGACGCCCAGCGGCTATCTCTTCGTCGGCGGCTACTGGGACCTGCCGGTCGCCAATCGCGGACTGATGTTCGCCCCCGTTTATTATCCTCAGCCCGTCTACGTGCAGCCGAGCTTTGTTTTCACTCCGTCGATCAGCATCGTCGGGTCGGCCGTCACGGCCAACCTTTTCGTATCGGCGGGAACCGGTCAATATATGTTCGGCGACTTCTACGCTCAGAATTTCGTCAGCGTGGGTATCACGCCGTGGTTTTCGTTCAGCTTCTCCAGCGGTCCGCCCGTCTTTTATGACCCGATCTTCTCCTATTACGCGGTGGTCAATATTCGCCAGAACCCCCACTGGGTGACCGAAGTGCGGCGGGAATACGTCTTGCGGCGCGACAACGTCGCGATGCGGCCGCCCCACACGTACATCGAAGAAACACGCATGATCGAGCGTGGCGGTCGGGGCGCGCGGGGCGTGGCCATGCCGCTCAACCGGTTGGCCGCCGAGCGCGGGATGCGGATGGAACGCGTGAGCCAGGTGGAACGCCAGCAGTTGCACCGGCAGGTCACGGCGATGCATGAATTCCGCGAGCAGCGCGTCAAACAAGAACGCGAAGGCGCGCGGCGGCGCCGCGGGGGGAGCCGCCGCGATGCGGCCGCGGCCGATGAACCTGCCCCATTCGCCAGTCGGTGCCCATGTCGGCGCGGGCCATGCCCTCGCGGCCCAGCGCAACGAAACGCACCGCGCCGAGATGCACCAGGCCGAAGCCCATCGCGCCGAGACGCGGCAAGCCGCCGAACACGGCGCCCAGGAACGCCGCTCCGAAATGCACCAGGCCGAAGCCCATCGCGCCGAGGCTGCACACGGTCAGCCCGCGCGTGCGGAAGCGGCCAGGTCTCAAATGGTTCATCGTCCTGAAGCGCAAAAGCAAGCCTCGCCTCGCAGTTCGTTGTTTCAGGGACGCCAGGGCTTCATGCAGAGAAGCGCACCGGCCGGTGCGAACGCCGCGCGGCGTCCCGCCAATACTCGAGAAGTGCCCAAGGCCGCCAATGCGCAACGCGCGCGATCAAAGCCCGCGCACGAAGAAGAGCGACGGCGGCCTGAATAGCGCTGCTCTCTTTAACAAGTACGTTTGATCACGGCATCAAGCCAACGGGCCGCTCCAATCGGGGCGGCTCGTTTGTTTAATCCGGGTCATTCACTTCGGCGCCATCAGGCTCACGCGGACTTTGCCATCGTGATGCGCCGTCGCCATGCGCAGACCGTCGGGATGCAAATCCATGTCGTGCGCCGTATTCGGCAACGTGAGCTTGAATAGCTCATGGGTTTGCTCGGGATTCCAGAACCAGAGATACCCTCCCGCGTTGCCGCCCGAGGCGACGATCAGGAAACCGGCCGGGTGAAATCGCAGCCCCGACACCAGCCCCAGGACGTTTTCCTTGGGCCGCAAGAGCTTGACTCCTTGCCAGTTTGCCAGTCAAAAACGATTACAGCCGGGTTCGAGATCGCCCCCAGCGGGTTTGTCGCTTCGATCAATCCGCCGCACGCAAGGTACTTGCTGTCCCCGCTCAGGGAAAGGTCACGAACGCCACCGTAATCGACCCCCTGCCCCGCGGCGTTGTGTTTCGATAGTTTGCCTGCGTCGAGTCTTCGAGCCTCCTTGCCGGGACGAAAGTCCCACTCGATCACAAGCCCGCGCAGATCGGCTGAAAGTAACGAGCGACCCGAGGGAGCGAACAAGACGCGATAAACCGGCAGCTCGTGCCCGGGCAGCTCTCCCAGTGGTGTGCCATCGGCGAACGACCAGAGGCGCACCATCCGGTCGTTGCCGCACGATGCGAGGATCGACCCATCCGGGCTAACCGCCAGCGAACGGACCCAGCCGCGATGGGCCTCGACCCGGCGAATCGCCGCGGGCTTTTCCTCCGATGCTCGCCACCAGATGAGCCGGCCGTCACAGCCCCCGCTGACGATCAGATCGTCCTTGGGATGAGACGCGATCGCAAAGACCCAGCTCTCGTGCCCGGCCAGCAACGCTTCCTTGCCCGTCGCAAGCTCCCAGCGGTGAATCGCATTGTCTTCGGCCCCCGCGAAGACGTACCGGCCGCTTGCGTCAAAGCGACACGATATCAAAGGTCGTTTACATGCATAATCCTTGACGACATGGGCTTTCTCGGGCGTGGCCGTCATACCAGCAATTCCTTGATGGCCGACGCTGTCGGGTCGGCGATCTGGATCGCGCGGCCATTGACCTCGAACGTGTCCGCCGGGTTCAAGCCCACGGCGCGAAGGTACGTGTGAAACAGGTGGCCGGAATTCACCTGACCGTCGACGACAGCCGTGCCATTCGCATTCGTCTTGCCGAGTACCACGCCCCGTTTGATGCCGGCACCGGCCAGGGCAACCGACCAGGCGGCACTCCAGTGATCGCGTCCGTAAAGGTGATTGATGCGCGGGGTGCGACCAAATTCCGACATCACCACGACAAGCGTGTGCTCGAGCCGCCCGCGCTGGGCCAGGTCGTCGAGCAAGGCCGAAAACGACTGGTCGAATTCGCCGACCTGTTCGAGGTGGAAGTCAAAGTTCTCGTTGTGCGTGTCGTAGTTGGAATGGGTCACCTTGACGAACGTCACCCCTGATTCAAGCAAGCGCCTGGCGAGCAAGCAATGGCGCCCGAAGTCGTGCGTGCCATAGCGGTCGAGATCCCGCACCGGCTCCTTCGTCACATCGAATACCTCGCGGCGCTCCATGAGCTGAAGGGCCTGGTCATAGGTCGTCGTGTAGGCTTCAGTCTCGGCGGTCCGCCGGCGCCGGGCGAATCGATCGTTGAGATGGCGGCGCAGCGTGTCGCGGCCAACGGCTCCCGCATCACCGAGCGTACTCGAGCGAGTGGTGTTCGCCGGCGCACTGCCATTGCCCAGGACGAGCGACCCATATTTCGGACCGAGAAACGCCGCTTCACGCCCGCTCACCCCACCACCTCCGGGCTGAATGTGAACGAAGCCGGGCAAGGGATTTTGCTCCGAGCCCATGAACTTCGCCGTCAACGAGCCGAAATGGGGGTATTCTTGCCCGGCGCCTGGCGACGGCCGGTTTGCATCAGATACTGACCCTTCCCATGGTCGTCTTCCTTGGTGTTGACCCCGCGCACCAGGGCGAGGCGATGCATCTGCCTGGCCGTCAGCGGCATTAATTCGGAAATACGCACGCCCGGGACCGACGTCTCGATCGACCGGAACGGCCCGCCGGTCTCCGTTCCCGGCTTGGGGTCCCAGGTCTCGAGCTGGCTGGCACCGCCGTGCAGCCACACCAGAAGCACCTGTCGCTCCTTGCGCGAAGCTCCGCCGAAATAGCCGGCTGGACCATGCCGGCGAAGGCCGATACCGCGCCGAGCCCGGCCGCGCCACCCAGAAAAGCCCGTCTCGAGATCACATGATCGGCCGTTCCGCACGAGTAAGTGCAACGCATGGCTGAATCTCCTGGTGACCGACAGGAACCAATCGGTTGGCTCGGCCCGGTGGGCTCGGTTCGTGCGTGTCTCGCCGACGGCCGGCGAAGCGGAATGTCAATGGTTGAATCGAAACTCGGTTGATGCCAGGAGGGCCCAGGCCATCTCCTGCAGAGCCGCGACGCGGTCCTTGCCGCGCTCGGTCAGATACGTCGTGACTTCGGCTCGCTCATCGTCGGTCGGCCGCCGCGTGTACAGGCTCAGATACATTTCATCGACCACCGCACGCGCATCGGCATATCCCGCGAGACGCCCGATCAACGTCTCCTTCGCGGCGCGAGCCAGTTTTGAATCTGGCGGCCGTTACTGAGAAAAAGCGCCTGGTGGACTGTGGGCTCCGTGGCGTCCTGGGGTTGGCCGGCCGCCGCGGCAAACTGGCGCACGAATGGCAAGACATTCCGATCCAACTGATCATGAACCCGTTCCTCGATGATCGTATCACGAAGCGCACGTCTTCGGGCATCGGTCTGAAAGATGGCTCGCAGTTTAGGATCATCGCCATCAAGCTTCTCGGCGACCTGGACCCGGGTCTGGACCACCAGCCCTAGCCCCTGCATGACGCTCCAGGCGAGCTGCTCGGGCGTTTCCATCTTCAGGCTGGCGACCGCCAACGGCGAGAAGCCGCCCGTTTCATCGCCCGGGCTGGCCGAGGGGGGCGGTTCGCTCGATCTTTGATAAACCCGGGTCAATGCGATCTCGCGCAAAAATACCTTCACATCGTACCGCATCGCCACGAACTCGCTGGCCAGCAGGGCGAGCAGCTCTTCGTCTGACGGCGGATTCTCGCCATGGTGGAGGTCGAGCGGGTGGACGATGCCCCGACCCATCATCATGGCCCATAAGCGGTTGACAATATTGCGACTGAATTCCGGCACCGACGGCGATGTCAGCCGCGCGGCCAGAAGGGCGCGGCGGCTGTAACGAGGGATCGCGCCTTGCCTGGCTTTCTTATCAGCAGCGACCAGGTATTCGGCCCCCTTCGGAACGGCCGCTTCGACGACTGGCTGGCCGTCGAGAATGCGCGGGCCCGTCTTGTGTGTCACCTTTTTCTTGAATACCGACGTGAAGGTCACGTCGCCACCGGCCTTCTCGGTCAAAACGGATGTTTTTGTGTCGATCTCAAGCAAGCTCGTGCGGTTCAAGAACGCGAAGATCCCGTAATAATGGGCCTGCTTGTAATCGTCGATGAGCGGGTGGTCGTGGCACTGGGCGCATTGCATGTCGCGCCCCAGGAACATGCGGCCGACGTCGCGGGTCAGCGAATTGGGATCGGCGAGACGATCGAGGTAAAACTTGGCCGCGCCGAGCGTGCGCGGATCGGTGCCATCGGCCGACAAGATCTCGGTAACGAGCCGGTCATAGGGGCGGTTTTCAGCGAACGAGCGGCGCAAGAACGACTTCCATTCCGCGGCCGGCACGTACTGATCGTCGCGCCGTTCCATGAGCATCGCGTCAAAAACGTCTTGCATCCGCCGTGCGTACTCAGGGGTACCAAGCAAGTGATCGATCTGTCGCTGTCGCTTGTAGGCCGACGGGTCGTCGAGAAAGGCCCGTGCCTCGGCCGCCGTGGGAATGACCCCCGCCAGGTCGAGACTCACCCGCCTCAAGAACTCGGCGTCCGTCGCAAGCGCAGCGACCTCGCCTTCGACCTTCAGCTCGACAACACGATCGATCTTACGATGCAGCGTCTCGCCGCCAGTCGCGATCGAACATGCAGTCAGCGTCGAAGCGAAAACGAGCACAACCAGGCAAGGGGAACGCAGGCAACGTGTCATACGTTGCTCCCGTCTGAATCGTCACCGCCCCCTCGTGGGAACGCGGTTGCGGCGACGCAAGGTAGGCTGGGCCATGCTTAACCATTGTTGAACTTACGCGTGAGATCTCGCCGTGTCAATGATCCAGCGATTGGGCGAGGCAAGGTGCGAGGATCAGCGCTGGAGAATGGGATCGCGAAGCCATTGATGCGGCCGGATCGATCGAGGGTTATCGAGGTTGGCCCGCGGAATGAGCGTCATGGAAGACGGGCGAGGCACGGCCGCCCTGGACGAGCCGTGCCGTGCCACCAGATGACGACTGTCAATTCAGACCAAGAGCGAGGTTTCGATCAGCACCCGTCGGGATGATAGTCGAGAACAGCGGCCAGGTTGTCGTCGTTTCCTGGCTCAGGCTTCGTCTGGCCGTCACGTTCGTGCCGGTTCGAGGCCGTGCTCCGTTCCACTGTGAGACGAACTTGCTCACGATCCATCAAATTGGGGCGCTCAGCCGGCACGAAAACACCATTCTGAAAGGACGCATCGAGTTTCACCACCATGAGCACCTCTCGGGCTAATTGTCTCATTCGCCAGTCTCGACCCAACCGGAATTCTCAAGCGGCGCTGCTGGCATGAGCGGCCGCAAATGATCTATCGTCCACGGCGACCGCGATCGCCACAACTTTGTCGAGAGTTAAGATTGGACGGGAACGCTCACCGAATCCGGATCGTGGCCGAAGCCGACGTGCCGGCTTCATCGACCTCGATTGTGTAAATTCCAGGACTGAGATTCTTCGAGGAACCCTGATTGGCTTTACCGTTCCACACGGTGTTGATCGCGATCCGCTGGCCGTGTTTCAAGGTCTTGACCCTGGCTGTCAGAGGTTCGGTCCAGAAAATCGTCGATCCTTGCCGTATGGTCACGCGGTTGCTTGCCGCCCCCTGGGTCAATGTCGTCGTTGTCTTCGCGGTGTTCTTGAGTGCGATTCGAATTCGCAAGGGCGCACCGGCTCGACTCGTCGCATGATCGGGTATCACGGTCACCTCGACAGGCGATGACACTGAAGACGGCGTGGCCGGGGTGGAACTTCCCCCTGTGCCGTTTATTGCGAACGTCGGCGACGACACGCTCTGGAAGTCGTCGCTGAACCCGACTTCGTAGGATCCATTCAGGCCGGCGGTCGTCCCGGAGGCGCCATCAAGCACTAACGTCGCGGTGAATGTCTGCGACTGCCCGGGCTGCAACGTCGTGATGGCGTTCGCCGACGTGAGATTCGCCGGCCGCGCACTCACGCCCGTGACGCCAACTAATGTGAACATGTCATCCGTATTACGAATCGTGACCGCCTGCGTGCTGATGTTGGTTTCAGTGGCCGTCAGTTCGATCGTCGCGCCGGGCTGATAGACCGATTGATCGGTCGCGACCGATTGACTGATCGGGCTATCGATCCGGAATGGCTGATCGATGCCGCCAGGGCGCCGGCGATCGACACCGTGAAGTTGCCCCAGACGTTCGTCCCGGCAAAAAGGCCCTCGCTGGCGACGCCGTTCCAGGCGGCCGACTCGGTCGTCGACTGGCCGGGTTGCAGGGTCTCGGTGGTCGCGGCCTGCGACGCGGCACCGGGGTCGGATTCCCAGACAGCATTCCCGGACTGCGTGACCACGAAGTCGACTGGCGCCAGGTCAAATGTGACGGAACTTGAAGACGTATTGGTGATCGCGTAAGACAGTTGCACCTGGGTTCCAAACGGATAATCCGACTGGGAGACGCTGGTCTGATAGGAAAGTGCCGAATCGATCTGAAAACTCGCCGATGCGCCCGAGGGGTCAAGCTGATTGGTCACGACGAACGAGCCGCTTCCCGTTGTCGTCGAAGTGCCGGTGACGATCGACCCATTCCAGGTTGCCTGCAAACTGAGCGACTGCCCCGGATTGAGCGTATCGCTCTTGAGATAAAGCGCGGCGACACCCGGCGACGATCGCCAGACCGTCTGGCCGCCTTCCGAGACGATGAAGTTCGAGTTGCTCGGCCCGACGGCAATCGTTTGCGAGGTGCTGCTCGTGTTGGTGAGCGTATAAGTCATCTCGATTGGCTCGCCAACCTCGTAAACCGACTGGTTGGTCGTGATCGTGCCTGTCAAACCCGATAGCAGGGCTCGGCATTCCAGGGATTCGACGAACAGGTTTTTTCTTCGCCGCATCGGTCGATTCCGCACGTGTTCAAAACCGGCTGGTGGATGATCATGTTGCGTTTGGCCGCCTGGAAGCGCGCTCCGACTTTCAATCTACCAGATCGGCTTTCGTGTCGTAAATCAAACCCAGGCGCCACGCGCTCGCGTCCGCTCCAGACAGGTCAGACAACCCGCCGGCCCTCTTCTTGATCGTGTGAGGGAGCTCCGGACACGCGGATTTCGAGGTTCATGCGATCGGCGATCTCGTTGAGGCCGGCCTCCCAGCCCTGATTGGTCAGAGTTGGTGGTGCGACGACGCGCGCACGCATCGTGAACAACGGAGAGCCCGTGACGGGAGCCGGGATCGTGTCTGAATCGACGGCTTCAATGCTGATTCCGCGGTCGGCCAGATACTGGGCGACCTCGCGAATGATCCCCTCGTTGTCGGCCCCTTCAACCTCGATCTGGTATGGCATCCAGTCGGCGTGGGCCGTCGTGCCGGCCAGGTCGGTCGTCGACGTCGTCACCTTGTAGCCCTGAGCCGCCAGACCCTCGAGATCGGTCGCGAGCGCTTCGAGGCGATCGTCGGGAATCGACGCCAGCATCAAGATGGCAAACTCGCCACCAAGTCGCGCCATGCGGCTGGTCTCGACATTGCCCCCCCGATCAAAAACCAGCGAAGTCACGCGCTGAACGATGCCGATGCGGTCTGGCCCGGTCACGGTCAGTACGAAGTTTTGCGGCATGGAGGCTTGTCCCAGGCGTGCAAGAGGTCAGTCAAATCGCACAACAGACGACAGTCGATGGCCCGATGGCCATTCCGATCGTACTTGACGCCGACTCCAAAGCCGATATCTCTTTCCCGGGCGAAATTCTATATTTGATCTACTTCTATGTTCATTATCACGAACATCGCGTTTTACAGTCCGTGGGCAGTCTCTCGAAGAATGAGGTCGACAACGTCTTCGAACCGGCCGGATCGGGCGAAGGCCCTGCGCTGCCGGGTGGCGCTGTTGCCCGTGTCGAGCGTTGTCTGAACGAGCTTCGACACCTCGGGCCAGTCGCCGGTTTCTTCGAGCGCTTTGCGCACAAAACTCAGGAGACTTTCGACGACGACCCGAGCGGCGACGGATTTCCTCGCGTGGACGTCGACGAGGCTCGCCGTCGAGTCCGAACCTAGCCGCATGCCAGCGGGCCGCGTTGAGCAGCTCGGGCCGCGGCGAGTCGAGGGGTAATTGTTGCCGGTGCCGGCCGAGAACCGTGCGAGCGAGGGCCCGGCAGAGGCCGGCGATCATCACGGCCTCGTCGATCGTCGAACAGACGTCGGCCATCCGGAATTCCAGGGTTTCGGCGTGCGAGCTGGGACGGGCGTCCCAGTAGATTTTCGACGCGTCGGAAATCATCCCGACATCGACAAGGGCCGCGACGAGGTCGTCATACTCGGCGCGGGATGCGAAAACCTGAGGCAAACCGGCCATCGGCCAGCGCGTGAAGAGCTCGGTCCGGTACGACGCGTAGCCGGTCTCGGCGCCGAGCCAGAAAGGCGAGCTGGCGGACAGTGCGATCATGGGCGCCAGCCAGGGGCGACAGCCGTTCATGACATGGATCGCGTCATCGCGACTGGCGATCCCGACGTGAACGTGGCAGCCGAAGATGATTTGCTCGCGCGACAGTTGCTGGAAATCTTCGTGCAGCTCATGGTATCGCTCCTTGGGCGTGAGCTTCTGGCCCTCCCAGTGTGAAAAAGGATGGGTACCGGCCGCCGCGATGCGGCTGCCGTCGCGCTGGGCGGCCTCGATCACGCCGCGTCGCAGGCGGACAAGCTCGGCGCGAACCTCCGCCAGCGAACGGCAAACCGGCGTACCGATCTCGATCTGCGATTCGTAGAGCTCATTGGTGACCTCGTCGCCGAGCTTCGCTTGCGCCCGGGGCAAGAGCGCCGAGCGCGGCGCGTAGCTCGCGCGTTTCGGGATGGATGATCTGATACTCTTCCTCAACGCCGATCGTGAAATCGTCAGAGTTGATGGCCATGGCCAGATGCCTCGCAGGATCATTGACAAGATCGAAATCGGACTGACGGCATCAAGACCGAGAGGGGGTGTGCACAGTCGCAACGCGTCGGAGTGGTTTGTTCCGCACAAATCAAGCCGGCGAAGATCCTGATCGTATTTCGTGGCGATATTCCAATGGAAAGATGGAAATTGGGTCGTCTTGCAGGCTCTCGATCAACGGCCCGCGGAGGGGCCAGTCTTGCGCGGGCGCCCTGGGGACGAACCGTGTGTTCGAGCCCGAGCTGCTTGACGGTGCGCACTATCCACTCGTCGTCGCCGTAGGGCCGGCTGCGCTCGATACACACGCGTGCCCGGGCGATCTCTTCGGGCGTGAGCGGCGCATTGACGCGGGCAACCCAGTTCGCCGGCCGTTTCACGGGCCAGGGCGACAGCAGCCGCTTGAGCGGCTTGTCGCCATTGGCACGGGCCCACAGGCTCGTCCAGCGCCAGTCTTCGGCTCTTTCGACGAGTCCCGCCGATAACGCGTTGCGCTCCACGTAACGCGCCAGCGAAAGGAACGGGCTGCCAGACTGGACGGGAAAGCACCTGAATCGCCCTTGATAAAGGTGGCCGCTGCTCGCCCTGCGGCGCATGACACGCCAGCGGATGGCGTGCATCTGCCCGAGCCGCTGAAAAAAGTTGGTCAACTGCCCGTCTTCTTCCGGATGCACGATGAAATGCCAGTGGTTCGACATCAGACAGTAGGCCAGGACACGAAGCGGCTGCCGCTCGTGCACCTCGACCATCGCGCGCTCGAATGCCTCATAGTCGGCAGGATTGCGACACATTTTTATCCGTTCCACGGAACGGTTAAGAACGTGGCAAATGAACCCAGGAGGCGCGACTCTCGCGATTCTCGGCATAGAATTAACAGATGCCAGCATGACAGGGCGTGGTTTGCTCGATCTCACTACCTCAGTACTCGAATCGCGTAGCGAAGTCAATGGCCATCGCGTCCCCGTTTCCTGATCGCGTTGAAAATCCCGCGGCCATGGTCTGGTCTGGCCAAGGACGGTCAAGCCTTCGAGCATCATGGCGATTCGATCACAAAGCACGTAAAGGCGAGCGAATCGCACGGAACCCTGGTACAAACCTTGTCCGATTTCGCGCTCATTCGATCGATTTGCGCCTACTGGAGGGCGAACTGTGATCGAATTGGCCCCCCCTTCAGTCGGCCAGAACGCGGGCTGGCCGCGGCGCCCTCGAAGGGCAAAGAGACATGATCGATTACAATGAGCCTGACGATTCTGCGGCCGAAAATGGCACTGCATGGCAGTGGGTGGCAGCTTTTGGCGAGGGCTCGCCCGGCCTTTCGACCAACGCGATGCGATCAAAACCGGTTTCTCGAGGCCGACGACGCTCGCCGCCGAGCCTCACTCTCCGCAGCCCGCGCGCTCATTTTCACAGGATGCCCGTTGGTCATGATGTCGTGTCGTCCACCTGTTCGTCGCCTGACGCGTGACGGCAAGATTGCATCACGTCAGGATTTGGCGGTGCGCACCACCTGATCCGGTTGGCCGGGTGAGCCGACAAGCTGACGAATGATGAGGAACAATGGAGGAAGCGAAGGATTTCGAAGGTCAGTCGGGTTGATTCACCCAACTTCGACCGAACCACCGTTGAACGTCTCGGCTTGAGCGGAGTCGCGGACCGGCAAAACGTCGTCGGGAAACCGCGTATTCTTTACCCATTTTACTCTGCTCTTCCTATAATATACGCACCTTGCCAAATTTGACTAAAAGCCTGCTGCCATTTTGTGGCTGGAATCGGTTTCGAAACTCTGATCCAGTACAGACTTCAAAAATATTCCAGAATTTTTCCATGGCGCCACTAAATGCACAACGAGAGTGGTAATGGTCGCCAGGAGAGGGTCACCTGCTATCAAGCAGGAAAGCGGGAAAGGGAGAAAGCGAAGCAAGGGGCATGCATGGACGTGCACAGCGCCCGCCCCCCTACTTCAATCGTCGCCGGCCCTTCGCCGCAGTGCATGTCCAATCGTGGGGGCACGCGTGGACAGGCGGCACGCGTGGACATGCACAGCACGCCCGCCCCTACTTCAATCGTCGCCGGCCCTTCGCCGCAGTGCATGTCCAATCGTGGATATTTCCAATCGTGGATATTGCGCACGATCGCCGATCTTGATGGTCACGACGACATAGGGGGCACGCGTGGACATGCACAGCACGCCCGTCCCTACTTCAATCGTCGCCGGCCCTTCGCCGCAGTGCATGTCCAATCGTGGATATTCCAAGCGTTGTCCAATATCGCTGTCATTCGGTAGGATTGTGCTTGGGAGGCGATCCATGATCGAATTGGACCCCGAGCAGCGGCAGGCAATCGCGCAGGGCCAGCCCGTACAGATTGTCGATCCCTTGACGCATGATGCCTATATCCTGGTCAGGGCCGAGGATTACGCGCGGGAACGACGCGGCGAGCCGCGGAAGAGCCCAATCCCGGGATCTCGCCGATGGTCCTTCGCGCGCAGCGCGCATTCTGGCGAGACCTGCCGGGTTTGCTCATGAACCGACGAAACCATCGGAAGTGGGCCGCATACCACGGCGACGAGCGATTGACCGTCACGCGGTCGGAGGTCGCCGCTTATCAGGAGTGCTTCCGCCGGGGGCTCAATCGTGGGGAATTTTACGTCGGGAAGCTGGATGCCCATGCCGACGGGATCCCACCGCGGGGTACGATCGAGTGTGACAGGTCGCTTTATGAAGCCGTGGACCCGCACGACGTCCCAGTGGACGAAGAATGAAGGTCCTTGATCGACTCCCCATCGCGAAGGATCGCACGGTGCTGAGGTTCGGAGATCGGTACGTCACGATTCACGCCAACCAAATTCGCGTTTGGGTAAGCGTTCACTTGTCTGGGATCCTTGCGCCAGAGAAAACGTCCCGAGGTTTCCGGCCTTCCTGGACACTGGGAACAATTTCGGCTTTTCGACCCAGGACCGTCATCTGCGCGAGTGGGCCGGTGTTGACCCTGACCTGCTCGAGATTCGTGGGAACATCGCCATTGGGGGGGGACGTCGTCAGCCGCCGGGGGGCGACAGTCTGGCTGCATCCGAACGTCCCCGGCCGGCAGGGCGCGGACAGGGACCGGCCGCCGTTCCGGCTCGCGATGAGCAAGGGCATAGCGGTTTACGCGCGAGACGCGGTCCCACCGGGCCCACGGCTGCCGCTGGTGGGGCTCCCGGCCTTTCTTGATAACGACCTCGATCTCTGGCTCGATCCCGATCGGCGGCATGTGACCGTTCAGTCCCGCACCTGCGCAGATCTTTGATCCGTCTTCTCTGCTGATCATCGCGGATAGCCGGTGTTCGCATCTTTGGCTCGTAGAATTGCGACGTGAATCGGCTCGGGCTGACTGCGATGGCGCAACCTGAAAGGGAGTTGCGCCTATTCGAGCCACGTTCGGCCTCGCGGGGTCACCGGCTTTGCGGGATTCGGACCTGTCCCGCTTTCCTGCCCTGTCCCGCTTTCCTGCCCCCTGTCCCGCTTTCCTGCCCCCGGCTTCGCGGGGTCACCGGCTTTGCGGGATTCGGACCTGTCCCGCTTTCCTGCCCCACGACCCAGTCGAGCCCGAGGGCAACCGCCATCTCTGTCACGGTCGGCGAGTCGAGAGTCACCCACAGACCATAAGCTGGTCGATCGGCAGCAAGCGTGGCCCGCAGAGTGTTCACCGCGTGCTTATTCATGCCATTGGCAATTCGTGGGGCGAAATTGAGGCAGCCTATCCGGGTAACGCTGGCCATTGTAAGGCCGGCTTGCCTGCGCCGCCATGGGTCGGTTGGCGACTCTACAATTCGAACTATTTTTGTGCTTGTCGCGGCGATTCGACTGTATACAACATCCTGCCGAAATCGTCGTGCTGCAATTTTTGTTGATTCCTGGCACACTTTGTCCTGGAAATCGTGACATCTTTGATACACTGGCAGTGCTCACACAGCATCGAGTTAGAATATTTTCTCTATCCTTCGTGAACAGTCTTGATGTCGTGGATGGTTACTGCTAGCCTTGTCTCGGATTCATCCAGATCGGTAAAGCGCTTCGTGGATGCAAGCCTTCCCCAGGATGAATTCAAATCGTTTATTTAATCATTCGTGACTCGCACCTCGAGAGGGTCTTCCAATGACCGGCAACAAGGTAAACGCACCGCTGCGCGAATTGCTTGCTTCGTCCGAAGAAGCGGCCGACTTCATGGCGGACGCCAAGAAGTTTCCCGATCGCCGTCTCCGGCGGGAGTTTCTCCGACAGTTGGCGTTTGGCACTGTCGCGATTCCCACGATTGGCGTGATCAGTGAAGCAAAAGAGAAGAAGGCCGAGAAAGCCAAGGAGAAAGCTCCGACCGAAGCGTCAAAAGCCAAGGCGAGCGAGGCGAAGCATGCGTCCACATCCGAACGCACGCGTTCCAAAGCCCGAGCGAACGCCAAGGCCAGCGGCGGCGTTAGCCACGCTTCCAGACCGGACGCTCAAGCCCAATCCCGGGGCAGCATGGGTGCCGATCCCGATGCAAAAAGGGGATTCGGCGGCAAACCATTGCCCGACCTGTACAAGAAATGGAACCTGCGTAATTTCGAGACGATCCAGACGGACGAGAATGCACACGTTTCATTCCTGGTCAATGCCTTGGGCAATCAGGCCCGTCCGATGCCGGTCTTTCAGAATCTCGAACAGACGAATGTGCATGATTTTGCCGTGACGGCACGCGCGCTCGAAAATACTGGTGTCGGCGCCTATCTCGGAGCGCTGCCGATCCTTGCGAGCACGGCTGCGGGTATTTCCTTCATTCCCGCCGCCGGTTCGATCGCATTGATTGAAGGCCGCCATGCCGGCTATCTCAACTCGCTCTTGGATCTCTCGCTCATTGAGGATGCCGTCGGCGATGTTTCTAGCTTCGAGGTTCCACTGACGGCTCAACAGGTCGTGAATCTCGCGTCGCCGTTCATCGCGAGCTTGAATGGCGGGCCCCCCTTGATTCCCGCTGGCGGTCTGAGCAGCCCGATTGACGTCTTGAATTTCGCGCTGGCGCTCGAATTCCTCGAGTCCTCGTATTATGACATCAACGTTCCAAATCTGATGAAGGTGCTTGGCCAATAACTCACCCTTCTGATTTGCTGAGATACCGGCAGTCGTGCGTCTTGCTGCGATCGGCCAATCAGCCCGCCTCTCTACGCCCCGGCGCCGCGACAGCGGCGCCGGCCTTTCGCAAATTCCAGTTCCGCATTCGCAAGTTCATCGTCCGTTCCCGCCCTGCCAAGTTTTCGATCAAATCGTCCCCACGACTTGATTATCAGATCGATCGCCTCCCCAGATCGAACTCGCGGCACAATGCTTCTCGTCGCGCTATGGACCGAGGCGGTGCCTCGGGCACCACAAGGGGGCACCACAAGGGGACATTGCTAGCACCACAAGGGGACATTGCTAAATATCTCCGATATCAGGGCAATCTAGGCAATTTAATCTTCGACCGGTCGCGGTCGGGCTCGTGGCTGAAGACTGTACTCGAAACTGAGGGGCTCACGCCGTTTCCAGGTCCAGTCGGCTGATCCAAAATGCCGATCAAGTCGGACCGACTCACGTCGCGTACCAGGAGGACATTGTTAAATATCTCCGTGATCAAACGGAGCGGCCAGCCGTGGATTTGAGACACCGACCCTGGCTCTAAAACCCTATCATTGCTAGTATGATAGGCGATGAACTTTCATCACACGAATAAGACGCTGCGCGGAATGGACGACGCCCCCGACTTTAACGGAGGGTTCTCGGTGCGCGCTCGCCAAATCATTTCGGCGCCTGATGCACTTCATTCGCTTGGCAGACAACGAGAACGAACTCCGGGCGCGGAAAGCAAACCGGTTTGAGAGACTCAAAGGCGACCGCCAACACGAGTACTCCATGCGTCTGAACGCCCAGTTCCGGTTGACGTTCCAGAACGAAAAAGAAGAGGGCGGAAACTGTCTCATCATCCTGGATATCGAGGATGACCACTAACATGGCCAAGAAGCAGAAGCCCAGGCACCAGGTATTCCCACCCGGCGACTACATCCGCGAAGACCTCGAGTATCTCGGCTGGACACAGGGCGACCTGGCCGAGGTCATGGGTCGGCCCCTCCAGGTCATCAACCAGTTGATCAACGGCAAGAAGGCCATCACTGCCCGTACCGCCCGCGAACTCGAAGCCGCGATCGGAACGACCGCCGAAATGTGGTTGAAACTGGAGATGAGCTGGCAGCTCTACCAGCTCGACGAGGCTGACCCCGCCATCGCCACGCGCCGAAGAAGCGCGAGAAATCCCGGGCTCGCGCCGGCGCTTGAACGAATTTTTGGGAGGGAGACAAAGGATTATTGAGCCGTTCTTCGGATGGTTTCGGGGCTGACCTCGGATTAAATCCTGCGTGGACATGCACTGAAATCCTGCGTGGACATGCACTGAGTCCTGAGTAATCTCGCGTGGACATGCACTGGGTCGACGGTCCGACGACGGCGGTCCGATGATAATTGGATTTCACGATGTGCGTGTCCACGGGTGCCTTTCCTCTCACGGCGACGCCGATTGAGTGCGTTGAGGCTTCTGTTCGTCCGTGCCGGTCAAGTGAACCGGGAAGAATGCCCCAAATGTCTCGTCGTCGGGCGGACCGGTTTTCCCCGACCAAAAAGGTACTCGTGGATCCTCCGCGACCTCGAGCCAAGGGAAGCGCGCGGCGTGTTCGTACTTCCGCCTCATCATCGAGCTGTACGCGAGCTTCTCTTCGGTGGATACCGCGTTAGCTCGCCACCAGACCGCTTCACTGGCATTCTGCTTCGCTAACTCTTCCTCCTGGAATAAAAGGCGAGGAATCGCTTGCAGCTTGTTCGCGACCCGGACCGAGCCCTCGATTTTCGTCCGGCACAGAGCTAAGTGTTTCTGAAGCTCACCTTCTTCGAGCTGCCAGCGTTTCGCCAACGATCGGTACAAGTCGGCCCTACGGCCCATCCTCATAGCGGTCATCGATCCGAAGATGATTAGACCGACCGACGCGATTGCGATCATTAACGTCCTTACCGTGATTCTCACGCGCGGCGGTCTCATAGTCGGAGCTCCGAGAAAGACTACCTGGAAGGACTGCGTTAGTGTTTAGATCGCGAGCCGTAGCCGTTTGCCGCGCCCCCGGTGCTAACTGCGGAGTCTCCCGCCCGATCGGTCACGGGAATGTTGGTGAGCGGCCGCCGATAGAGGGAGTTCCCGTTTCGCTTCCCGCCGCCAAGCAGCTCGTGAATGGCGTCTGAGAACGTCTCAGAAACTGACTCACTAAATGATAAAGTAAAAGCACGCCGCGGACATGCATTACACTATCTGGCCGGCATTGTCGGCGGAGCGATGATTACAAAGCTCGCCTCGGGGGAATGCACCCGAAACGATCCACGCAGCCGGCGACGAAGGCCTGGCTCTCTCGGGCATAGCCGGCGTTTACGCCTGAAGCGCAGGATCTGGCAACGTGAGATCCGTTCTGCGGCTCGGTAATGGTAGAATCCCTGGAAGTTCCGATGGCCCGGTCGAATGACGGCCGTGATCGGTTTCGACCCCCTCGGGCTGGCGACCTGGTGGACGGGTTGAGTGAAACGCGTGCGCCGCAATTGAGAAAGACTTCGCTCCATGATCGATCCCCGTGTGGCCAGCGGCCTCCGAGACCTGGCTCCGACCGTGATGATTCCGCGTGAACGGATGCTCGACCGATTTCGCCAGACATTTGGCGAATTCGGTTTCGTGCCCATCGAGACTCCGCACATCGAACGCATGGAGGTCTTGACCGGCAAGGGCGCAGGGTCAGACGAGGTCTTGCGGCAGATTTTCGAGGTTACCAACAAAGGCGGCACGCCCGGTGAATTGGCCTTGCGCTTCGACCTGACCGTTCCTCTGGCCCGGTTTGTCGCCAAGCACATTGATTCGCTCGGGCTGCCGTTCAAGCGCTATGCAATCGGCTCGGTCTTTCGCGGCGAGCGGCCAGCCAAGGGGCGATTTCGCGAATTCGTCCAGTGCGACTTTGACACGATCGGCACCGAGAGCGCGGTCGCGGATGCCGAGATTGCACAGGTCATCTATTCAGCGCTCAGGTCGGCGGGTGTTCCTGATTTCACGATCACACTCAACAACCGCAAGATTCTTGATGGATTTCTCAACGCCCTGGCACTCTCGGGACGGAGCGGCCCGGTGCTGCGTGCCCTTGACAAGCTTGCCAAGGTCGGTCGCGACGCTGTGATCGCCGAGCTGATTAAAAGCGATGACGCAGGCGGCAGCGGCCTGACGGAGAGCCAGGCGCGACAGGTCCTCGAATTCGCCGAGAACGGCCGCGGCGGGGCCGAGGTCTTGAAGCGAGCTGAGAGCGAATTCGGGGCCGATCCTGCGGTCAGCCAGGGGGTCGGCAATCTTCGCAAGGTCCTCGACTTGCTCGGTGCGGCGGGAGTGCCGGAGAGCCACATCGCGATCGACTTGGGCCTGGCGCGGGGCCTCGATTATTATACAGGCATCGTTTTCGAGACGACCGTGAAAGGTTGGGAGAAGTTCGGCAGCGTGGCATCGGGCGGACGTTACGATAATCTGGCCAGTCTTTTCACGCCGCGGCGGCTGCCGGGTGTCGGCGCATCGATCGGCCTGGATCGGCTGCTGGCACTACTCGACGAGGCTGGCTGGTTGAAAGCCGCGAGCACGACCGTACCGGTCCTGGTCGCGAACTTCCCCGAGACCGACGCGGTCATTCCGTTTCAAATCGCGGCGCGATTACGGGCCGCCGGGATCGGAACCGAGGTCTACCCCGACCCGATTCCGATCGGCAAACAAATGGGATACGGCTCGACGCGCGGTCATAAGCTCGCCGTGATCGTCGGCCCGCTCGAGCAGGCGAGCCAGGTCTTCAATCTGCGAAATCTCGCGACCCGCCAGGAAGACAAGGGCCTCGCGTGGTCGACCCTGGAAGACTCGGTCGTCGGTGCGCTCGAGGTTTTGAAGCAAGAAGGGGCTGGATCATGATCGTGGCGGCGAATGGACCTTCGCAAATTGACGGGCGCCGGCCGCCGAGCGCCCCGTGGGCCTGGTGCGCGGGACCCGCGACTGGCTCCCCGATGATTATGCACGACTGGCGGCACTGGAACGCCGGCTCCTCGACTTCTTTGATCGGGCCGGGTATCGGCCCGTCCGCACGCCGATCCTTGAATTCACCGACCTGCACGAGCGGAAAAGCGGCGCGGGGATCGTGGCCAAGCTGTTTGAGCTCGCGGGGGGCGGTTCGTCGGCCATTTGCCTTCGGCCCGAGCTCACGGCAAGCATCGTGAGGGCCTATGCCGAAGCGTCGGAGCCGCCACCGCTCCCCTGGCGCGTGAGCAGCTCGGGGCCCGTTTTTCGTTATGAAAGCGTGCCGCGAGTCGGGCTCTTGCGGGAGTTTACCCAGGTCGGTGTCGAAATGATCGGCGCACCGGGACCGTCGGCTGACGCCGAGGTGATCAGGCTGGCCTACGACTCGCTCAACGGTGTCGGGATCACCGGCGCGACCGTTCGCGTCGGCCACGTGGGCTTGATCCTCGAGATTCTGGGCCAGGCGGGGCTGCCTCAATCGGCCGCGTCGGCACTCGTCGAGATGCTCAGCGCGGCGGCCGCCGACGGCAAGGGGATTCAAGCACTCGAAACAGGGCTCGATCGCCTGCGCGACTGGCTCAAATCGGGGGGTGACACCGAGGCGATCGTACCGACGGTGAGCTACGCTGACGACGGCGGCGTCGATCGTCTGTTTCGCCACCTGGTCCCCGACGTCACGGGGCGGCGGTCGGGCCACGAGATCATCAATCGCCTGCGCACCAAGTGGGAGCTCGACCACTCGCTCTCGCAGATTCTCGGACGCGTCCGCGACCAGTTTCATGGGCTGGGTGAGCTACGTGGTAGCCGCGCCGGGCGTGCTTCAGCGGCTCAACCAGAATTTCGCGGCTCTGGCCCCTCGCGTCATCGCCGATTTGAATGCGCCCTGTCAGTCAGATGACGAAACAGGGTCTGAGCGCCGAACGTGTCGAGGTCGATCTCGGCTTCGGGCGCGGGATCGGGTTCTACAGCCAGATGATCTTTGAGTTGATCGTCCCGACACCGCAAGGGTTCGTCGAAGTCTGCGGCGGCGGCCGCTATGATGGCCTGGCGCGTGCTCGGCAGCGACCGCGACGACCGCGGCGTCGGCTTTGCGTTTGGCCTCGAGCGCCTCATGGAAATCGGCGCGGGGGGCTGATGTAACATGAACACATGATCATTCCTTCTTAACTTCAGGACGACGGCTCGCCTCCTGAACGAGCCGTGAATTTCCCTCCAATACGGCGACAGTGATGAACGAATTCGAGCCGACGAGCTCTGGACTGATCGACCCGATCCGGCTGGCCATTCCGTCAAAGGGGCATCTCTACGATGGGATCATCGACTTGCTCAAGACGGCCGGCTACCGGGTCCGCCGCGCCAGTGATCGGCAATACGAGGCCACGATCGTCGGCCACCCGCGGTTTCATGTGGTTTTCATGCGGCCCACCGATATTGTCATCCAGGTGCAAGAAGGACGCTGTCAGCTTGGCGTGACGGGGCTGGACGTGTTTGCCGAACACGCCGTCGAGACCGACGACGCCCTTGTGGTGGCTTCCGACCTGGGCTACGGTGGCTGTCGTCTGACTGTCGCGGTCCCCGAGAGCTGGATCGACGTTCGCCATATCATGGATCTGGTCGACCTGACGACCGAGTTCAAGGCGACCGGTCGAACCTTCCGCGTCTCCACGAAATATCCCGCCCTCGTACGCCAGTACTTTCGCAAGTTCGGCATTTACTATTATCAGTTGATCCATTCCGAAGGCGCACTCGAGCTGCACCCGAGCCTGGGAATCGCTGATATCATTGTAGATTTGACCAGCTCGGGAACCACCTTGAAGGACAACCGGCTTCGCGAGATCGAGGGGGGAACGGTGCTCGAATCGGCATCATGCTTGATCGGTCATGCGCAAAGCTTGAGGACCCTGACAGCGGAAAGCGAGAATGGACCGCTCGCTCATTTACTTGACGCGATTGACGGCGTGCGCGGCGCCGAAGGCTGCCTGCATCTGGAAGTTGTCGGAAGTCAATCCGCTCAGGGACCGGCCGCGGCGGCGCTCGTGGCGACTCATCTTCGCGAACAGGGCGCCTCGCACGTGGTTCGGGGCGAAGTATGGGACGACGCGGGGGATCCCGGCTGGCGGGTGACCGCGCTGACTCCGCGCGGAAGCTGACGGCCTGTCGCCGCGAGCTCGTTCGGCTCGGCGCCAGCCGCGTGGTCGGTCTGAACCCGCGAATCGTGTACGACCGCGACACGCATTCGACGTTCGACGAATTGCGCGTGCGCGTGAACTCGCTCAACAAGGGCCGAATTTGATACGAAGCCAGCCCGAACTCGAGGATCGCCGGATGCCACGTGTGTCGGTCGCACTTGTTGTCGCCACCTGCTGTGCCTCTATTGCCATCTTCGGCAAAGGCGTCGCTGACGAGCTCGCGCGTCAGGAGAGCAAGCCATCGATTGATGCGCAGGGGAACGCCTACTTCGAGAACAAGGTCCGTCCGATCTTGGTCGCGCGTTGCGACCGCTGTCATGGCCCCGGGTCGGGCGAGGGCAAGGCAAACCTGCGCGTCGATTCGCGCGACGCACTCTTGCGCGGTGGCGATTCCGGGCCGGCGATCGTGCCCGGCGAGCCGGAAAATAGCCTGCTGATACTGGCGATCCGTCATGACGGGGCCATCTCGATGCCCCCCAAGTCGAAGCTGCCTCAAGCAGAAATCGACGCTCTCACGGCCTGGGTCAAAATGGGTGCGCCCTGGCCCCATTACGCGGGCAAACCGGTGGTCACGACGCAACGTTCTGTAGCCCGGCAGTGGAGTGCGAAAGAACGATCGTTCTGGGCTTTTCAGCCGCCAGGATCGGAGCCTCTTCGGCCCGTGATCGGCAAGGCATGGCCGCGGTCGCGCATCGATCAGATCATCCTCGCCCGGCTTGAGGTCGCCGCGCTTCAACCTGCGCCGGCGTCTGAAAAACGGGCCTTGATCCGCCGCGCCACGCTCGACCTCTGCGGTATTCCGCCGTCGCGCGACGAGATTGACGACTTCCTGCATGATGAAAGTCCGGCCGCGTTGGCGCGGGTCGTCGATCGGCTGCTGGCGTCGCCTCGTCACGGCGAACGGTGGGGCCGCCACTGGCTCGACGTCGCGCGCTATGCCGACAGCAATGGCATGGACGATAACCTCGCCTATTCCGACGCCTGGCGCTATCGCGATTATGTCGTTGCGTCGCTCAACGCTGATAAACCATACGACGCGTTCGTCGCCGAACAGATCGCCGGCGACCTGATCGCCCGCGCCGAGCCCGCACGACGCGACACGCTGATCATCGCGACGGGTTTTCTGGCACTCGGCCCGAAAATGCTCGCTGAGGATGACCCGGTCAAGCAACAGATGGACATCGTCGATGAGCAGCTCGATACGACGTGCCGCGCCTTCCTTGCACTGACAATGGGCTGCGCCGCTGTCACGACCACAAGTTCGACCCGATCGAGATCAGCGATTACTACGCGATGGCGGGGATTTTCAAGAGCACGCGCACGATGATCTCGTTTCGCGTCGATTCCAAGTGGCACGCCACGGCGCTTGGTCGGCCCGAAGCCGCCACGCGTCTTGACGAGCTGCAGCAAAGTCTCGACCGTCACGATAACGCCCTGGTCAATGGCAACACCAATCGCATGTCGAGCACCGAGCGTGCGACGCACGCGAAGCAAGTGGAAGAGGCCAGGCGAGCCTATGCGGCCATACCCAAAGCCATGGCTGTCTGTGAGGGTGATGTCGGCGACCTCGAGGTTTTCTTGCGCGGCAACCACCTGACACGCGGGCCGCGCGTTCCACGGCACTTTCCCACGATCCTGGCAGGACCGTCGCAGCCGGCACTCAATCCGAAACAGAGCGGACGACTCGACCTGGCTCGCTGGATGACCGACCCGGGAAACTCGCTCACGGCCCGGGTCATCGTCAACCGGGTGTGGCGCTGGCATTTCGGCGAGGGGATCGTTCGCTCGACCGATAACTTCGGCAAGCTCGGTGAGCCGCCGTCGCATCCGGAGCTCCTGGACTGGCTGGCGACCACGCTCATCGCCGATGGGTGGTCGCTGAAAAAGCTCCACAAGCGGATCATGCTTTCACGGGCTTATCAGATGAGCACCACGTGGAACGAAGCGGCTGCACGCCTCGATCCCGAGAACCGGCTCCTCTGGCGGGTGCCCCGGCGCAGGATGGAAGCCGAGGTTCTGCGTGATTCGCTTTTATTCGTCAGTGGCGAGCTGGACTTCACGATGGGGGGCGCGCCCATGCCCAGCGAACCCTTTGAAAACCTCACCGCGACGGGAGCGGCGCTCAAGCCGGAACTTTACCAGTCGCGGCGGCGCAGTCTCTATTTGCCGTTGCTCAGAAGCGCCGTGTATGACGTGTTCCAGGCGTATGATTTTCCCGATCCGGCGGTTTCCAATGGCGACCGCGCGACGACGACCGTGGCCGGGCAGGCCCTCTTCCTGATGAACGGCACGATCGTCGACATGGCGAGCGACCACCTGGCCGCGAACTTCGCGAACGATCAGAGCCGCCCCCTCCAGGAGCGGTTGAACGACCTTTGCCGGCAGGTGCTCGGCCGCGACATGCGAGGTGACGAGTTCACACTGTGGAACGATTTTCTCGCTCGCTATGAGCACGCCGCGGCGCGGGCCGGCGAGCCTGAGGAGCGGCAAGCTCGGCTCGCGTGGAAAGGGCTGAGCAGGGCCTTGCTCTCGTCGAATGAGTTTGTTTATGTCGACTGAGCGACTGACTGACTGAGAGTTTGTCCCGGAAGGCGAGCGGGGGGCGTCAGCCCCCTGTCCGGATCCGGCAAGACAGGGGGCTGACGCCCCCCGCTCGCCCGAAACGCGGCTTGAAGGACGTCGAAATGACAATGAAACCGATCCAATACGAGCCCGAACCCAGGCTGTCGCGCCGGCGGTGGCTGGCCCAGACGGGGGCCGGCTTTGGGTCGCTCGCCCTCTCGGCTCTGCTCGCCGACGACGCGGCGGCCGGCAATCCGCTGGCGCCTCGGCCGCCGCATTTTCCGAGCCGGGTGAAGCGGGTCATCATGCTGTTCATGTTTGGCGGCCCGTCTCATCTCGACACATTTGATCCCAAGCCCCGGTTAAGCCGCGATAGCGGCAAGCCGCTCCCCGCGGAGAAACGTCCGCGGGTTCTCTCGTTTCCAAACCGGATGGGGGCCCTGGTGGGCTCTCCGTTCGCGTTCGAGCAACACGGGCAAAGCGGGACATGGGTGAGCTCGCTGTTTCCGCACCTTGCCGCGCGGGCCGACGACCTGTGCGTGATCAATTCGATGCACTGCTCGAATTCGCGGCACGTTGGCGCGGTCCTCGAATGGCACACCGGGAGCGACACGTTCGTGCGCCCGAGCATGGGCTCGTGGATCACGTATGGGCTGGGCAGTGAAAATCAGAACGTCCCGGGCTACATGACGATCTGCCAGGATCTCGCCCAGGGGGGAGCCAACAATTTTGGCTCGGGCTTTCTGCCGGCCATTTATCAAGGGACCACGCTCGGGCATTCTGGCACGCGGCCCCAGGATGCGAGAATCCCCTTCATCGGCAATCGATCGAACCCGCGCGATCGGCAGCGCATCGAGCTGGACTTGATCGCCGAAATGGACCGCCGGCACGCCAGGACGCGCGGCCCCGACGATGAGCTCGACGCGCGAATCGCCTCATTTGAGCTGGCGTTCCGGCTTCAAACCGAGGCACCCGAGATGCAGGATATCGCGGCCGAGTCGCCAATCACCCGGCGCCTGTACGGACTCGACGATCCGGCGACCGCCGGGTTTGGGACACAGTGCTTGCTGGCGCGACGGTTCTCTGAACGTGGCGTCCGGTTTGTTCAGTGCAACCTGGGCGGCTGGGATGCCCACAACAATTTGAAGTCGAATCATGCCGAGCTGGCGAGGGCCGTCGACAGGCCGATCGCGGGCCTTCTGGCCGATTTGAAAGGGCGCGGGCTCTGGGATGAAACGCTCGTGATCTGGGGAGGCGAATTCGGCCGCACGCCGACCTGCGAAGGGAGCGACGGACGCGACCATAACCCTCATGGATACTCCATGTGGCTCGCCGGCGGCGGCGTCAAACCGGGCCTCACCTGGGGCAAGACCGACGATTACGGGTACTTTGCCGTCGAGGATAAAGTGCACGTGCACGACCTGCATGCGACAATCCTCCACTTGCTGGGGCTGGATCACAAACAGTTGACTTATCGTTATTCCGGCCGCGATTTCCGACTCACCGACGTGCATGGTGAGGTCGTCAAAGGCATCCTTTCCTGAGCAAGAGCAGCGGAGTTTCGCCCATGCCCGAACAGACCCGGCGCGAGTTCCTCGCCGCCGCCGGCGCGCTCACCACCCAGACGCTGGCGATTTCTGGCGGGCAAGAACACCATTCGTCGCCGGGAGGCGCTCGGTTGCGAGCCACGCGGCGATCCCGCCGCATCGGCCGCTCGCGATCGAGGGCATCCATGTTTATACCGACCGCGTGAGCGTGGCGGCCGGGGAGCCGATTCGTTTTCATGTGAGCAGCTCTTACCCTTATGAGCTGGAAATCTGCCGGCTCGGAACCGACGTCGACAGCCCGGCCCGTGACGAGGTCATCGACTCGTTCGGCACGCGGCCGGCCGCCGTGCAGCCGGTCCATCCCGGGTCGTATCTGTTCGTCGACAGGCCGCTTGACGCCACGGCCGACATGGCTGCGATATCGCTCGAGATCTGGATCAGGCGCTGGCGCACGATGGGCCGCCAGGCGATCATCAGCCAGTTCGACCAACCCGGCGCGTGCGGCTTCGCCCTGTTCGTCAACGAAGACGGATCCGTGAGTTTTTATCTTGGCGATGGCCAGGCGCACGTTGCGTCGAACGAGATCACGACCGCGCCGAGCCAGCTTCAGATGGTGATCAATCCGGAAGGGCTCAAGCATTTCCCGGATAATACGCCGAGCTCGGTGTTATCCAACCGGTGGCATCATGTCGTGGCGCGTTATTCGGGCGATATCAAGCAGATCTGGATCGATGGCCGTCAAGTCGCCAGTGCAAAGCACGTCGGCCCCGTTCGCGCGGGGAAAGCCCCTCTACGAATCGGCGGGGCCGGCCAGAACGGGATGACAGCCTGCCTGCTCGACGCCGATATCGCGATGCCCGCCATCCACGGCAAGGCCCTTTCCGACCCGGAAATCAAGGAGCGGTTCGAGGCCCGCGGGCTATCGCGACCGGCCGGCGCCGCACTGCTCGCTTGCTGGCCGCTCAATGAAGAGCGTGGCCAGCACGCACGCGACTCGAGCCCGCACGGGCGGCACGCGACCATCATCAATCACGGAACCTGGATGATCGGCGGGCCCGCGTTCGACGCGAATGTGCCCCGCTTCGGCAATTACGATCCACTCGCCGACGCCCGCCGCGGCCACGGATTGCGACTGGCATCCGACGATCTTTTCGACTGCCGGTGGCAAGCGACGCACGAATATCGGATTCCGGAGAATGCTCGTTCGGGAATCTATGCGGGTCGAGCTCATTTTCAAATCAATGGCGAAAAGCGCGTTTATCACAATGTCTTCATTGTGCGAAAAGCCGGCTCGCGACCGAAGGCGCCGATCGCGTTTCTTTGCTCGACCAACACGTGGCGGGCTTATGCCGCGACACCTTTCAGTCCGAGCTGGAGCGGGCTCAAGAAATCGATCGGCAACAATGGGTTCGCCAATAGCGCCGGCGACCCGCCGGCTTATTGCTTTTATCGCCCCCACCAGGCCGGCCAGGGGACATACCAGGTTGGCTTGAGGATGCCGTGGCCGATCATTGGTCCTTATACGCTGATGGGTCCGGAAGAATGGAAATACAGCCACCTGTGCCGCCAGGACCGTTTTACCCAGGTCTGGCTCGAAACCCATGGCTTCGATTACGACGTGCTGAGCGACACCGATCTCCATCTCGATCCGCGGATCCTTGACGGCTACAAGGTCGTGGTCGTCGTCGGCCATAGCGAATACTGGTCGTTCGAGGCCATGGGGGCGGTCGGGCATTTTCTCGATTCCGGCGGCAATGCCGTGGTGCTCTCGGGAAACACGGCATTCTGGAGGGTCTCATTCGACACGGACGGCACGGTGATGGAGTGTCGCAAGGGAGACGCGCCCGGCACTCAGGTTCGTGCCGACCGCCGGGGCGAGATGTGGCACGGTCACGACGGCCGCCGCGGCGGCATGTCGCGCGAATGCGGCTTCCCGGCCTGGCGTTTGTTCGGCCTCGAATACTTCTCGCTGGTCGGGGTGGGAGTGCCGGGCGTCGGACCGTATCGCGTGCGAGATCACGGTCATTTCCTCTTCCGCACGCCCAACGATCTGAAGCTGGCCGACGGCGAACCGTTCGGAGGGAAGCCGGGCGTTCCGAGTTCTCAGCCCGTTGGCCACGAGGGCGACGCCCGTGTCTCGACGATCGCGCGCTTCCTGGTTGAGCCGCTTCCCGAGGGTGCGACTCAACCGACGGAGGATCCGGCCGGTATCACGCTGCTGGCGGACGGATTCGTCGATGCAACAAGAATTCCGGTCGCCTGGGATTATTTCCAGCGACCCGTTCCGCTTGCGAAGAACCCTCCTATTTCCGTGGCGTGCGAAATGATTTACTGGGAACGGCCCGGCGGGGGGCGTGTCTTCCACGCGGGCTCCATCAACGCGGGCTCGACCCTTGCGTCCGACCCGAAATGGAGCGGACTGCTCGAAAATGTTTTGACCCATTTCGGGTGTCGAAGGAGCTGATCGTGGCCGTTCGTATCGACAACTCGGCCGAACCGAGTCACTGGCGCGCACCCGTTCGATGGGGCGGCACGGTGCCGCTCTTGATGCTGGTCGTCGCCACGGGTCACTATAACCGCATCGGTATCTCCGTCGCCGGCGCGGAGCGAATCGTACCCGAACTGGGTGTCTCGCCTGAACGGATGGGACTCGTTTATTCGGCCTTTCTTTTCACATATACACTGGCGATGCTGCCGGGAGGCTGGTTCATCGACCGCTTCGGCGCCCGCAATGCCTTGTTGCTGCTGGGCTTCTCGGCGACCGTCTTCGTCGCACTCACGGGTGTGATCGGCCTCGTGGCGCACGAGGCGGGCTCGGTGTGGCTGGGCCTCATGGCCGTGCGGTCGATCCTGGGTGTGACGAATGCGCCCCTGCACCCTTCCGCCGCGCGCATGGTCTTTGACGATCAGCCGGCGCGGTCGCGGGGGCGAGCCAATGGCTTCGTGACGGCCGCCGCCTGCGGAGGGATCGCCGCGTCTTATTACGTGATGGGAACACTGATCGACGTGTTTGGATGGCCGGTCGCGTTCTTGCTGTCGAGCGCATTCACGTTCGCGGTCGCGTGCGTCTGGATGGTCCGCACGCGCCGGCTCGCTGAGCTTTCGCGTTTCGATGCGAGCGCGACGGCCGCGAGAATTCGTCTTGTTGACGTCGTCAGGGTCATGCGCGATCGAAGTGTCGTGTGCATCACGCTCAGCTATGCGGCGTACGGATACTTTCAGTACCTGTTTTTCTACTGGATCGAATATTATTTTGAAACGATCCGGAGACAGGATGCCGGTGTCGCGCGCGGATATTCGACCATGATCACGCTGGCCATGGGGGCCGGCATGCTCGGCGGCGGCTGGTGCACTGACCGGGTTCCGCGATCCTTTTCTCCACGCCTGCGCCAGGCACTCGTACCGGTGTTCGGCATGATCGCCAGCGGCCTCGTATTCGAGGCGGCTGTGCTCGCTGCCAGCCCGCGAGCCACGCTGGTCGGGTTTATCATGGCGGCGGCACTTCTGGGGCTATGCGAGGCGGGTTTCTGGACGACGGTCGTCGAGTTGGGGGGGCGTTTCGGCGGGACCGCGGCGGGCCTGATGAACACCGGTGGTAACGCGGGCGGCACACTGTCTCCCTACCTCACACCCCTGCTGAGCGGCCTCTTCGCTGCGCACTACGGGGCAAACTCGGGCTGGCGGCTGGGCCTGGCGATCGCCGGCGCCGTCGTCGTGGCGGGCGCCGCCTTGTGGTGGGGCGTGGATGCGGCAAACGATCTCGGGCCGTCTGAAACTCGCCTTGAATCGCTCAACACATGACGGCTATCGGTTCAATGTTGGTTTTCGAGAGTAAGTGCGCTCTGGCGACGGTTCTTTTCGACCCAGGAGGCCGAACCAGGCAAATCCGGCTTTTCGAGAAATCGGTCGCGGGGTGTCTTTGACGGCCGCTTCCCAGCCGAACGCCACACCGATCGAATACCTGTCGCCTTGATGCCGCGAATGGACGACGTGACCGACGATCGTGCGGCCGGCATGGCTCTTGTGGCCGGTATTGCCCGGGAAAACCAGGCGCACACCCTGATCCTCTGAAAACGGGCGGTCGACGACCAGGCTCGCGCCGCCTTTGCTCACGTCAACGAGCTCGGCCACGACGGCGCAGCCGCCGATCAAGGGGTAAACGCGCACAGTCCCGCGGCACGCCCGCCGGATCGATGCGCGCTCGGTCGTTTTTTCCATTTCAATCTCCTCGTCCCGCACCACATGAGGTTCGAAAGCGAGATCGGTGCGATGCCATCGCCCCGACGCTCGACAACAAAAGCCTAGGCCAGAAGACAGCCGCCGTCCAAACCGGATTGCCGTTTGTGGCGCATGCCGGCATCGTGCTGGTGAAATCATGATTCACGAACATGAAAAAGCACACGCTTGCATTTGCCCACGTCACGGCTCATCTTGAGATAACTTGTGGCATCCCGCGCCAGACTCTGCTTCGCACTGGCTCTCCAAAGGTTAAACGACTCATGCAGCGTGTCAGACAGATGACGTCATTCGCCGTCGCCGCGATCGTGTCATTGGCTCAGGCGGCCGTCGCCACCGAGCCGACCCCGACCGCCGGTCAAACGGATGGAAAACGGTATGTGATCATCCATGCCGACGATGCGGGAATGTCGCACTCCGTCAACCGGGCGACGGCCGAGGCACTCGAAAAAGGCATCGTCTCGTCGTGCAGCATCATGATTCCTTGCCCATGGGTGAAGGAGTTCGCCGAGTACGCCAAGTCGCACCCCGACCAGGATTACGGCGTCCACCTGACACTGAATTCCGAGTGGTCGGTCTATCGCTGGGGCCCGGTCGCCAGCCGGGATCGCGTTCCCAGCTTGCTCGATCAGGATGGATACCTGCACCGCAATGTCGAGGGCGTGGTGAAAAACGCCAAGGCCGCGGAGGTCGAGATCGAGCTGACCGCGCAGATCGAACGCGCCCGGGCGCTCGGGATTCCGCTGAGTCATATTGATACGCACATGGGAGCCGTGGTCAGCCGCCCCGATCTGGTTGAGATTTATGTGAATCTCGGGTTGAAATACGACTTGCCGATGCTCTTTCTGCGCAAGATCGACGGACCGGTCGTCAAGCAATATCCGTCGTTACGCCAGCGCGGTCGCGCCATGCTCGAGGCGCTCGACGCGCGGCATTTTCCGGTTCTCGACAACCTCGCGCAGTATTACGGCGGCAAAACCCACGATCAGCGTCTTGAGAGTTACAAGCGAGCGCTCAAGGATCTTCCCGTCGGGGTCAGCCAGATCATCATTCATTGCGGCTTCGACGACGTCGAGTTGAGTGCGATCACCAGCAGTGCCGGCAATCGCGACGGCGACCGTCGAATTTTCACCGACCCGGCGATGGCCGCGGAGATCAAGAAATTAGGAATCACGATCATTTCATGGAAGCAGTTTCGAGCCATGACCGAAAAGGCGGCGCCGGCATCAAGCCGCGTACCGGCCCCTGCGCCAGTATCGCCGCGTTAGTGTCGCGGTGACACGTACACTCGGGCCACCGAATTTCGCGGCGACGCCCGTAGAACAGCCGACGTGCTCGAAGTGGTCTGGCGAACAGGTAAAAATCAGCCGCCAAACTGAAAAACGCGCTTATCACGGCATTGAAGCTGCAACCACGAACCTTGGAGCTTATGGATTTTTGGCGTGAACCGACACGCGGTTGGTATGAAACTTCCTGGAGAAAAGGCCGTGAGCCAGGAACAAATACAAGCATGTATCGCCGCGTGCACCTTTGGCTCGAGGGAATGTAAGGCGTTTTGCGAAGCTCACCGCGACGACGCCAGCATGCTCATTTGTGTTATCGCATGCCGCGAGTGCGCGGAGCTCTGCGAATCGTGTGCGCGTGCGCTGCGGGATCACAGTCGGGTTGTCAAAGCGCTTTGCATCGCGTGTGCGTCCGCCTGCGAGCTATGCATGACGGCCCTTCGCGCATACGAGAACGATGCGAGCAAGAAATGCGTTGCTGCTTGTATCCGCTGCGCGGTCGAATGCCGGAAACTTGTTGCCTGAGTCAGTCGAGCATCCGAGGCCGCAAATCAAGTTGAAGCATCTGGCGGATCTGGGCCGTTTACATCGAGTTTGATTAGGCCAGAATTGACGACTGCAAAAATAGGCGGTCTCGATTGATGTTTACGAAGAATCGCGTCTAGTCCTCTCGTTTCTTCAACTTAGAACAATCGATCTGGGCCACTTCCGGCTCACCGCAATGCGTTTTCGCCAAATTCAACCGTTATTTGTCGCGACCGAGAGGGCTTTCACGATATATATAGCAGACAATTAAGGTGGCGGTGTCAGGCCAGCGCATGGATGCACATGCCAGTTGCAACGCTCAAGGACGAGCGACTGGCACCGCCACCCTTTTTCGCTAAATCAAGTTCATTTGTCGAAAGGGTCAATGCGATAAGCGTGCGGGTCGCGACAACTGTTGCTTGAAAAACCACGCCTGATCACGAAACATGGCTTCATTTCGATCGGCCGTGCCGGCGTAGTCGTCAATGTGATGTAAGACACAGGTAATTCCCAGCGGTTCGAGCGCGGCTTTGAGAGCCGCTCCAAAGCGTGGATGGTGAATTCCCCGTCCGGGCTTCGCATCCTGGGGCAGTGGTGCATCTGGCTCGGCATAGAAGAGAATTGTCGGCGGGTCGTCATGCGAGACATGGGTGAGCGGCGATGCGTCGGCGTAGCGCGCAGCCATTGCCAGCGGCGTCGCCTGAGAACGGCCGTCGATCGAAGCGCCGAAAAACGGCGGCAGGGCGGGGTGTTCGTGGGCGCGGCCGCCGATGAGCGACTTGATGAACCGCGGGTCGTACGACGTTTGGGCATTGTCAACGCCCAGGCAACGCACACGGGTCGATTGCCGCGCGACCGCGTCGTGGCTGGACGAATCGGCCAGGTCGTCATGATAGCCGATCCAGAGTGCGATTCCGGCACCGGCGGAACTGCCTGAGGCTGCGATGCGATCAGGGTCGATTCCCAACGATTCCGCGTTTGATCGAACGAACTGGATGACACGCGCTCCATCAAGCATCGGCGCTGGATAAGGCGCCGTGGAGGTCAAACGATAGTTCGCCGAGATCACGGCGGTGCCGGCGTCGCGACAGGCTTCCAGAAAGGCACCGGGCACGTCGGATTTATCGCCGGTGCGAAATGCCCCTCCATGGAAGTAGACGACGACAGGGGCTGCCGCGCCGTGGGGGAACTGCGTTTTCGCCGTCCAGAAGTCGAAGACGTTTCGCTCATGATCGCCGTAGCGAATATTGGCGACATCCGGCCCTTGCCTGGTCGGCTGCAGCTCGCGAAGAGACCCGCCGGAGCTTCGCCACGACGCCGTCGCCGCGATCAGAAGAATTGCCAGGACCGCTACGCGGCGCTGTCGCGCACTGGCCGTCATCGATGCACCTCTGGGTGGAAACCGCCGTTTGCTGGGCCCGGTGCCGGATCGAGCCCCCTGCCTGCCGGCATCGCGTTACAGAAAAGTCTACGCTGGCGGCGCCGCAAAGGAATCTTCTTTCCGCCGGCCTCAACTCATTTTGACTGTCCTATGTTCTGCTTGGGAGACGTGCATCGCGATTACGCACTCCGGAACCAGGGACGACTGGCGAAAGCCGGGCAATTTGTCTGAATCTGAGCGTCGTGACGCGGCGAGGACGGTGCTCGCGCACGGCCGGCCATCTCGCGAACGAAGGAATGTATGCTACACGCTCGCCGCCACCACACGTCCGCGAGGGACGGCCGAAGCTCGCGCCGACGCACTCCCCTGATCGAAACACTCGAGCGACGGCTCGCACTTTCCACATTTTACGTTACCAGCACGGGGGACTCGGCAGCGCCGAGCTCGGGAACGCTCCGCGCGGCCATAAGCCAGGTTGATTCCGATACGAATGCTGGTACCGACGATATTGTTTTTGACCTGCAAGCCTCTGACGTGGCGAGCTTGAACGTGCCGGCTCCTGGTTTTGATCCTGGAACCCAGGATTGGACGATCACGCCGGCCACGGCGTTTCCCCCGATCACTCACTCGGTTTCGATCGACGGATATTCGCAAGCCCATGCGGGTGTTCCCTACATCTATCCCGGCGCCGACGAGCTCGGCCGTCCAGACACTGTCCATTCTGGGCAGCCCGACCGGTGGCTCGTTCACACTCACGACGACCGCTCCACTGACGGCCGGAACGACAGCGGCGATTCCGTTCACGGCCGACGCGTCTACCGTGGCAGCAGCCCTGACCAACGTGATCGGTGGCGGAAATGTGGTCGTCACTGGCGGCCCATTACCCAGCGGCAGCCTGACGCTGACATTTCAAGGCCAGGATTCCGAGCAGGCGATCCCCAACTTGACTGCGAACAATAGCCTGACGGGCGGCCTCAATCCGAGCATCGCCGTCGCCACCACGGTGATCGGAGGCGTGGCCGGAGCACCCACGATCATCTCATCGGTTCCCAACTCGGTCGCGGCGCTCAGCGGCAACAATGCCGTCGTGCGCGTGATCATCGACGGAAGCAACGTTCCGAGCGGAGCAGACGACATCGGCTTCGACCTCGACGCCTCGAACTGCACCTTGCGCGGCCTGGCCATCGAGGGGTTTGATGTCGGTGTGTCGATACCCGAAACGACCGACACGGGCGACCTGGTCCAGGGCAATTTCATTGGCGCTTACGTGCAATACCTGGTGAACCCCAACACGGGCGCGCCATTGCCGGCGCCCAATGCAGTCGGGGTCGCAGCGCCTGGGAATCACCAGCAGGGGATCGTGATTGATTCGACCAACGCCACGATCGGCGGCACCGAAACTCAAGACAATAATGTGATCGCCGACAACGGGGCTCAAGGCGTCTTGATCGAGCCCGGGGCGTCGGGCAATCAGGTTCTGGGCAATCAAATCGGCGTCATTGGCCCGGTTCAGGGTTATTACTTCGACGGCAGCAATGGCGACGACGGCGTGCTCGTCGAATCAGTGGGGTCGGCCAGCGACCCGGCGAATATCGTTTACACGTCGAGCAACGTGATCGGTGGCGCCGTCGGCGGGGCGGGGAATGTCATTTCATTGAACCGCGGCGCCGGGGTTCATCTCGAGGGTGTTGGTGCCACGCGTAATCTCGTCGAAGCCAACTATATTGGCGTCGCGCCGGGAGGCGGCTATCTCTTCGGCACCGGCGACCCGGGCAATCAGGACGATGGCGTCTGGATTGATGATGCACCCAACAATCAGATTGGCGGCGGATCATCGAGCGTCGGCAACGTGATCTCATCGAATGGCCGAGATGGTGTCGATATCACGGGAGCCGACGCTCTCGGCAACCGGATCTTGAGCAACATCATCGGGCTGACCGCGGGAGGCGGAGCCGTCCTGGGCAATCACGAGGCTGGCGTCGACGATACAGCGCCCGGAACGGTAATCGGGCCGGGCAATGTGATCTCGGCCAACCTGATTGGCGTCCTGATCTCGAGCGGGCAAGCGGCGAACGCCACCGTGATCGGCAACCTGATTGGCACCGATTCCACGGGCGAGGCTGACCTGGGTAATGCCGAGGCCGGGATCGATATTGAAAGTGCCAGCGGCGTGACCGTCGAAGGCAACGGCCACGGCTCGCAGGTCATTTCAGGCAACCAGATCGGTGTGAAAATCAACGGCAATGCCGCCAAGGGAAACAACATCGAGGGAAATTTGATCGGTGTCGACTCCGCCGGCACGGCCGACCGCGGCAATTCCAACGAGGGCGTTTTGATCGAGGAAGCCTCGAACAACATTGTCGGCGGCACGACGGCCGCGGCGCGCAACGTGATCTCGGCCAATCTCTGGGGAGTTCGAATCGACGGTTCCGATGCGTCTGGCAATGTCATCATGGGTAATGAGATCGGCACCGACATCACGGGGACCTTGCCGCTTGGTAACGAGATCGACGGTGTTGTCATCAGCTCGAACGCCTCGAAAAACATCGTCGGAGGAATGGTCGCGAGCCAGGGAAACACGATCGCTTACAACGTCGCGGCCGGCGTTGCGGTTCAGTCGGGAACCGGCGACTCGATTCTTTCGAACGCGATCTTTTCCAACACCCAAATCGGAATCGACCTGCTTGTCGCGACCGACCCGCCGAGCGGCATCACGGCGAACCAGCCGGGCGTCGGTCCGGGACCCGATAATCTCCAGAACAAACCGGTGATGCTCTCGGCGATCGGAGGCACGACCGGCTCGGCGCAAATAAGCCTCGACAGCCTTGCCAGCACCCGCTTCTTGATCCAGTTTTTCAGCAGCCCGGCCGCCGATCCGTCCGGCTACGGCCAGGGGCAGACGTTTTTGACGTCTCAGGTGCTAACGACCAGCACGGACGGTTCGTTGAAGACAACCGTGTCGATCGCGGGCGGGTTCCCCCCCAACGGCTGGATCACGGCCACGGCGACCAACGAGAGCACGGGCGATACCTCGGAATTTTCAAATGGAGTCGTCGCTCAACCGGTGAGCGTCACGTTCACCACCTCCGCTATGCTCGTCGATTCGACGGCGGGAACCGCGGTGATCTCGGTGCAGCGCGTGGGCAATTCAAACGCGGTTGTCTCGGTCGCTTTCGCGACGGCCGACGGCACGGGCGTCGCCGGCCTGAATTACCAGGCCGCGTCCGGCACCTTGATATTCGGGACAGGCCAGTTTTTGAGCTCGTTCTCCGTTCCGATCCTGCCTGATGACAGTCAAACCTCGTCGACGACGACCGTGCTCCTCTCATTGAACCCGCTCACCGACGGCACGACCCTGGGTCTGTTCGGCACGGAGACGCTTTCGATCAACGAGATTCCGGCACCCGCACCACCGCCGCCTCCTGCGCCTACTCCGTCTCCTCCGCCGCCTCCCGTCGACCTGACGACGCCGGTCGTCACGGCCGAGCGATTGATCACGAGCGGTCTATCGATCACGGGCGTCACGCTCACATTTAGCAAACCGATGGATCCAGTCCGGGCCGCCGAACTGAGCGTTTATGGATTTTACGTCTTCTCGTCGGGATACCGTTACACGCCGGGGTCGAGTTACACAACGCTGAGTTCCGCGACGTATGACGCCGCGAGCGACACCGTGACGCTCCGCCCATCCGCGCCGCTGCCTCCAAACACGTTTTTCGAGATCACCGTCGACGGTCAGAGCAGTCCGCTTCTCAACAATGGCCTGACCGATCTGAGCGGCAATCAGCTTGCGGGCTCGTCGGGGGCCGCGGGTACGCCTTTATTCCTGACATTCGCCGTCGGAACCAAGCTCAGTTACGTCGACAGCGGCAACAATAACGTCACGCTTCAACTCGCCAAGGGAGGGATCATGCAGATGTTCGTGTCTCCCACCGGCGTCGTCCAGGAGCTTCAGCTCGTAGGAACCGTGCCGGGTCGAACCACCTTGAGCGGCTCACTGTCGCGCCGGCACCGTGGCAATGGCCGGGCGCTCGTACCAACGATCGGCGGAGCCGCCGGAGTTCGGATTCGCCTCAAGACGCCCCCCTTCTTTTTCGGAAACGCACCACGGATTGACGCGCTCACTCGATAAGATCTTGACCAGGCTCAATGAATAATCCGGTCACGATCGACGACGATGGCTGCGCGCCCGTCATCAGCTCGGGTGACCTGCCTGAGCGCCCGGTCTCGATTTCGTCGCGTCAATGCACGGCAGTTTCCGTCCGCTGCGCGGGCGGGCTCACCTGTTCGAGCTCGTCGCCCGGCGACCAAAGGTGTTCGCGCTATGTGAGCATTTCGTGAAGATGCGAAGGGTGCCCCATTCGAAGTTGGCAGTTAGGCCGCGGACCAGTAGGCATCCCAGTCTTCGGCTTGGCTGAGGCTGATCAACTCAACGAAGGGGCTCACGTGGTCGGTTTTCCATCGCGCCCCGGTCTGTTTGATACGACGGGTGACCAGTTGTTTGATCGCGCCTTCGATCATCCCGCTGCCGATCGATGCGCCCCGACGTAGGCGGGCCGCGTACATCATGCGGTCTTGATGGCCGGAAAGGTAGTTGGCTACCCGAGGATAAGCCGCCTCAAGCGCAGGGCGATTGCTCATCTCGCTGCTGTTATTGTGTACAAATTCGCAGACCCCTGCCCACCCATCGGCCACCAAAGCGACTTGGGCGCGATCGGTCCATAGCTTGGCCGCGACCGTGTCCCCATCGAAGCCCGCTCGGGCCAGGTCTCCCAGGTATTCGGTCGCATGGTAAACGTCGAGATTTTGTTCGGCGCCAGCGAATTGCTCGGTCGAAAGATTCCAGATCCATTCGGCGCCGTCCCCCAGAATCGACAGCTCTTTGGCGTCCGTCAGGCCGATCGCCTGGGCTTCCAACTGACAGCGCACACCGAATTCCTCGGCCGTTTCAATCGCAGCGATCACATGCCGCACCGAAGGCTTGGGCAAGTCACGCTGGCCAAAATTCTCCGACGTAGAGGGCTCGGCCGGTTGCCGGACTGCGAACGTTGCGACCTTGACGTCACGCCAGCCGGTCTCGGTATTGACCTTGCCGGCATCGATCTGGAGTTCCCGGTCGCCCGAAGCCTTGCGGAACTTGGCCGCGACGTCGAGATCTTCGGATTTGGATTTCTGGCATTCGGCCGACTCGGCATGGACGAGCCGTCGGATCGTTTCGGCGTCGACGGACCATCCCGCCAACAGTTCGAGCATGTATTCGCCACGCTCAAACGAGTTATCGATCCCGACATAGCAGATCCGTTTACGGGCCAGTCGGCTGAATCCGCCGTCGAGTCCCAGCGCGGCGTCAGCCGGAAATTCCCCGTTGCCGCATGTGGGGCACGTGCAATAGGAACGGGCAATCGAAATCTTGCCGATGGCGGTTACGATCGAACGCGACCGCCGTCCCTTGTTTCGGGCTGCGTGCCCACAGGACGGTTGGCTTTTTTTTCAAGGTGACTGACTCGCGCCTCAATGGCCCCAGCAAGGGTCTCTCGAAGAAAGTCGTGTCCTTTGGATAGAGCGAGTCCTTCGCATGCGTCGATCACGCCGCCATGCGGAGCCTCGAGACCGAGTTGATGCATCTCGGAAACGAAGGCGATGGCCGTCTCATAATTCCGACGTTCTTCCGGCGTATTGTAGGTGATCGTGAGCGTGGGCATCCCTGCCTCCTGGCGAGGTTCTGAGTTGTACTTTAAGTATCCGAGTTTCTAGCAAACCAAAATGTCGGTGCCAAAATCAAGTGGGGCACCCGATGCGAATTAGCCGGAAACTACGCTGTTTACATCCGGCGTAGGCTTATTTCATAATAGCGGTCTCAAATAAGTGGGTTTTGTGAAGCCCCTTTTCCGTGCGGCTAGCGCCTGACTGTCTGGGCGAGCGCCGGCTTCCTGGCAACTTCATTGAGAGTCTTCATGACGACGCAAACGGCTTCGGCCAAAAGTCCCAAATTCGACAACCAAGGTCAGTACAGCCGAACTGGCATCCTGCGCTACGAGATGATTTTTGGCGAACATTATGTGAGCACCGGAGGCGCGGCGACGACCAACGACCTTTGCTCGCGGCTGGGAGCATCGCTGCGCCCGGGCGTTCGTGTTCTCGACGTCGGCAGTGGTATCGGCGGCGCGGCGTTTCACCTGGTGAAAACGTATGGCGCCAGGGTGACCGGCATCGACCTGGCCGAGGAGATGGTCGATATCGGGCTGGAACGAACGGCCCAGTTGGGAATGGGGGATTCGGTCGATTTTCTCCTGGGCGACGTCCTGGAGACATCGTTCCCTCAGCCATTCGACATCGTCTGGAGTCGGGACGCGTTCATGCACATTCCCGACAAGCCGAAGCTCTTCGCACGGCTGAAAGACTTGCTGGTGCCGGGCGGCAAGCTGGTGATCACCGACTATGCCGCGGGAAGTCGCCCGGGTCGCCCGAGTTCGAGGATTACATCAAGAAGACCGGCTACAGCGTCATCGAACCGAGCGAGTATGGCCGGCTGCTCGAAGCCGCTGGATTCGTGAATGTGATCGCCGAAGACGCAACCCAGAAGTTTATCGAGATCTTGCAGGCCGAGGCCCAGAGCCTGGTGACGCGGCGTGCCGAGTTTCTCGCGTCGTTCTCGGCGGCCGACCTCAATTACCTGGTCGAGCGCTGGGAGATGAAAGTTGGTTTCTGTAAAGCGGGCGATATGAAGTGGGGCGTCTACGTGGCGGAAAAGCCTGCTTGACCCTAACGCGGTGAGGCTGGCCCGTCGATACACGCGTGGCTGACGGAATGATTCACGCTTCGGCCGATCAGCACGGAGCTCGTCGCGGTCAATGGGCCGCCGCCGACCGCCACTTCTGGATTTCTCCAGCTTCGAGTACGAGTGGCGATCCTGATGTGGGCCGAGCCAAAAAACGGCCGGCCCGAGGACGGTAAACTGTGTCGCGAGCCGAGACCGACGACGTTCGAGACCTGGCCGCGTTCGGCTACAAGCAAGTGCTTGACCGGAGCCTGGGGGGATTCTCGTCGTTCGCGGCGGGATTCTCTTATATTTCGATCTTGACCGGCGTTTTCCAGATGTTTTATCTCGGCTACGGCGCCGGCGGGCCGGCATTTTTCTGGACCTGGCCCCTGGTGCTGGTCGGCCAGATGACGGTAGCGCTTTGTTTTGCCGAGATGGCCGCGCGTTATCCACTCTCGGGCGGAGTCTACCAGTGGTCACGATCGATCGGCAGCGGCGGCCTCGGATGGATGGCCGGCTGGATCTACCTGAGCGGATCGATCATCAGTCTGGCTGCCGTGGCGCTGGCACTCCAGGCGACGCTCCCGCAAATCTCGACGATTTTCCAGTGGATTGGCGATGCGACCGTCCCGGCCGACGCAGCCCGGAACGCCGTTCTGCTCGGCTGCGTGCTGATCGGTTTGACGACCCTGATCAACGCGTTTGGCGTGCGCCTGATGGCGCAAATCAATAATGCCGGTGTCATCGCGGAGCTGATCGGCGTCACGATCCTGATCGTGCTCCTGGCGATCAACGTACGGCGGGGCCCGGCGATCTTGTTTGATTCACAAGGCCGTGGCGACGGTCATCCGGCCGGATATCTCGGCCCGTTTCTGGCTGCCGCCCTGATGGCGTCTTACGTCCTTTACGGGTTTGATACGGCGGGCTCACTCGCCGAGGAAACCGATCTGCCGCGGCGCCGCGCACCCTGGGCGATTCTTCAGGCCGTGGCGCCGCCGGCCTGGCCGGTGCGCTCCTCATGGGCTTTGGGCTCCTCGCGGTCAGCGACCCAGCTCATCCCGAGCTGGGCAAGATCAGCGGCGGCCTGCCGTTTCTCATCAAGGATGTGCTCGGGCCAAACCTGGGCACACTCCTCTTGCTCGAGGTGATTTTTGCCGTATTCGTCTGTGCCCTGGCCGTTCATGCCGCGTCGGTGAGACTCATGTTCGCGATGGCGCGCGACAACAATCTTCCCTTTGCGCATTCCCTGGCGCACGTTCAAGCCTGGTCAAAGGCGCCCGTCGTTCCTTCCATCGTGGTGGGCGTGATGGCCATCGCGATTCTCGTCGTTAACATCAATCTTTCCAACGTGATCGAGACGCTCTGCGCCGTCGCGATCGTCTGGGCGAATCTCGCGTACCTCCTGGTGACTCTGCCCCTCTTGATCGAGCGCATCGAGAAAGCGTACCAGCGGGAGGGCCGCCGGCATTGATCCTGCAGATATCATGACGCAGAGCGGCGTCACGCGGCCTGACGCGTGCTCTTACTTTTCGCTCGGGGCGTGGGGGCTTCCCATCAACGCGATCGCCGTCGTGTGGGGAGCGTTCGTCGTGATCAACATCAGTTGGCCGCGAGCCGAAGTTTATGGATCGGGACGTTTCAGCCGCTTCGCCGCGCCACTGGCGACACTTGGCCTCGTCGCGACTGGCTCCATTTATTACTTGCTCGTCCAGCGCAATCGGACGGGCATTCTGACAGAACACGCGGCCAGCGATTTGCTGGACGAAGAGTCGTCTACAACTACTGGCGCTTTGCCGACCGAACATCACTGGATCGGCCAGCTCGCGCATGGCGATCAAGGAGTGTAATGGTCATGAGAATGAACGAGTCTGGTATCCAACGGATCGCGCGACGGTCCGCCGCGATGGTCAAGTTTCAGGTGCGAAAGCGGCGGGACAAGCCGCAGCCGCGCGGGCATCGACCGATCTCGACCGTTCAAAAAGTGCTGGGCTGGTGTGTTCACGCATACACGGCTCTCGGTCTCGTGGCCGCCGGCATGATCGCCGTCTTGCTGGTCGACGGCAGCGCGAGCGCCTTTCGCATGTCGTTTCTTTTGATGGCTGTCGCCACGATCGTCGACTCGACTGACGGCACGCTCGCTCGTAAAGTTCGCATCAAGGAAGCCGTGCCGGGCTTCGACGGCCGCCGGCTTGATGATATCGTCGACTTCTTGACTTACACGTTCTTGCCGATCCTCTTGATGTGGCGCGCCAGGATCGTGCCGGCCGGCTATGAGGCCTGGTTGTTCTTTCCCCTGCTGGCAAGCGTTTACGGGTTTTGCCAGGTTCAAGCGAAAACGGATGACGGCTATTTTCTGGGGTTCCCGTCCCTCTGGAACCTGGTTGCCCTGTATCTCTACGTCTTGCATTTGACCGGCCTGCCGGGAAACGAAACCATTTCGCTCGCCGTCGTGGTGGTGCTCGCCGTCCTCACGTTCGTGCCCATCCGGCATCTTTATCCGTCACAGCCCGGCTTGCTCAATCGCGTGAGCATGCTCGCGGGAGTCGTCTGGACGCCCCTGGTCGGCTGGTTGATCTGGAACCTACCCGTTGACGCGACGTCGCGACTGAGCGAGTCGACCGCGCGGCTGGCGCTGTTATCGCTGACTTATCCGATTTATTATCTGGGCGTGTCGTGGATCATCAGCATCATGCACTGGCGTCGCCAGTTCTCGCAGCGCCGAATTCGGCCGCGTGCCGCTGAACCAGCGATATGAGTCGTTCAGTCGATCGCGGCCGCTGATCCGGACGCCACGGCTTCCTCTTCGGCACGCGCCAGGCGCTGGCCCTCGGCCACGTCTACCTGGGTCAGGATGAGCCCGCCGACCACGAAGAAAGCAATGATCGAGACAATCGAGCCGCGGCTCGAGCCCGAAAGCCGGTTGATCACATAAAAGACGCCCGGCCCGAAAATGCCTGCGAATTTCTCGGCAACGCCGAAGAATCCAAAGAACTCACCCGACTTGTCGCGCGGAATGAGACTGGCAAAGAGCGAGCGGCTCAGGGCTTGCGTGCCGCCCTGCACCAGGCCGACTAAAATCGCCAGGAGCAGGAAGTGCGTGCCGTTCGTCATGAAGTAGCCGACACAGCAAATCAATGTGTAGACGACGAGCCCGATGGCGATCGAGCGCTTGGCACCGATCCATGCGGAAAGAGATCCGAAGAGGAACGCGCAGGGGATGCCCACGAACTGGACGATCACGATCGCGGCGATCATGGTCGACGTCTCGATGTGGATCTCGGTCGCGTAGATTGTGGCCATGCGCATGATCGTGCCGATGCCGTCGTTGTAGATCAAGAACGCCAGCAGCATCAGGAAGGCCTGCCGGTACCGGCGCAAGGAATGTCCGGTCTCGATCAAACGATCGATGGCGGCCCGGATTGGCAGTTTGACAACGGTGCCGTCGGCGGATAGCGCACCTTTGGCACGGGGCTCGGGCACGCGCCGGAAGAGCGGAATCGAAAAGACGAGCCACCAGATGGCGACAGATAGAAAGCTCAACCTCGCCGGTAACGTCGCCTGGGCCGGGGAGAGGTCGGGACCGGACGGCAGCCCGAACCACTCGGGCTTTTGAATCCACGCGAGATTGAGCGCCAGAAGCGCACCGCCGCCGATATAGCCGAGCGCGTAACCGGCCGTGGAAACGCGGTCGATTTCCTCGTCGTCGGCGATATGAGGCAAGAGCGCATCGTAGAAAACGAAGCTGCCGTTGGCACCGATATTCGCCAGGATGAACAACACGGAAGCCAGGAGCCAGTCGCCCGTGTAGATGAAGAACATGGCTGCGACCGAGATCAGGCCGATCGCGAGAAAAGCGGCGAGCATCCGCTTCTTGTTGCCATTGAAGTCGGCAATCGTTCCGAGCAAGGGCGACACGGCCGCGATGATGACCATGCCGATCGTGGTCGCCAGGCGCAAACTCGGGCCGATGCATCCTCGGCCTTCATCCCCGAGCAAGCGACCTGTTCGTAATAGATCGGAAAGACAGCCGTGATGATGACGCACACCATCCCCGAGTTTGCCCAATCGTACATGGCCCATGCGCGAAGCTCGGGGCGGCCGAGGCCCAGTCTGGTCAGCCACGTCTGCGTCGAATGCCGGTCAGCCAGCTCGTCGTGGTCGGATCTCATTCGGGCCCGGCATCGTATCCCCTCCATGGCGTCGCGTGCGCACTGTTCAACGTCAAAGCGGCCGTCCCGGCTTGCCATATCATGCCATCAGTTGTGACGACCACCGCGAGCGGGTATATCATAACGGGGGTCGCCGCGGATGACATGGCGATCAGAGGGATTCATCGACCAGACGCCATCAAACCTGTGAACTCGAAACGGCATTTTCAGTCATGAGACGAATCTTTGATGGCCATCTCGACCTGTCGTGGAATGCCCTCTCCTGGGATCGTGACATCTTGCTCGAGCTCGACTTGCTCAACCGTCTCGAGCAAGCACTCGACGACCATCCCGCGCGTGGCCGTGCCACGACCACGCTCCCCGAGATGCGCCGGGGCGGAGTGGCGGTCTGCCAGGCAACTCTTCTTGCCCGCGCCAAGTCGGGATCGCGAATTCACGGCGGCTCGTCGCGACTTGGCCTCGATTTCGCCAACCAGGAGGTGGCATCGGCGGTCGCCCGCGGGCAGCTCGCCTATTACGAGCTCCTCGAGCGTCGCGGCGCATTGCGGATGCTGCGGACAGCCAGCGACCTCGATGATCACTGGAGTCGCTCGACCGATCTCGGTTCGTCCGCACCGATCGGTTATATCCTGGCGATGGAGGGGGCCGATCCGATCGTCGATGTCCGCCACGCCGAGGATTGGTGGAATCTCGGGCTGCGCTCGGTGAACCTGGCTCATTACGGCAAGAGCCGCTACGCCGTCGGGCACCGGTGACGATGGCCCGCTCACGGCCGACGGCGTCGAGCTGCTCAAGGAATTCGCCCGGCTCGGTATGATCCTCGACGCGACCCATCTCTCCGATACCAGCTTTTCCCAGGCGCTTGATGTCTTCGATGGACCCGTGCTGGCGAGCCATAATAATTGTCGCGCGCTCGTTCCGCACCAGCGCCAGTTCAGCGATGAGCAGCTCGGCCGCCTGATCGAACGAGGCGCGGTGATCGGCGTTGCGCTCGATGCCTGGATGCTCGCGCCCGGCTGGATCAGGGGCGAAACCTCGCGCGAGGTTGTCGGTCTCGAGTTCGCTCGCCGATCATATCGACCATATCTGCCAGGTCGCCGGCGATGACCGGCACGCGGCGATTGGCAGCGACCTCGATGGCGGCTTTGGCACCGAACAAACACCCGCGGGTCTCGACCGCATATCCGACCTTCAAAAGCTCGACATGATCCTCGCAAATCGCGGATACTCGACGTCAGCAATCGACAAGATCTTTCACGGTAACTGGCTGCGGTTCTTTCGGGATAACTTGCCTGCATAACCAATCGTACAGGACGCTTTGATCATGAGTCTCGCGGCAGGTCTGAACGAGTCGGTCGATGAAGCGCCGGGCTCAAGAGCCGCCGAGATCGAGCCCCGTGCGCGGGGCGAACGGGCCCTTGCTGGACCGCAGGAATGAGCACACTGGATGACGTGACCGGTCGCGCAGGCGTCGTGGTGCGCGACGCGCTACGACGATGCGAAACAACCGAAGGTTCGCCGGCCGAGCGATTGCCAGGCCTGCTCGACGCCATCGACGAGGGTTCGCGCCTCCGCCGCCGGCTCGATGCGCTCGGGACCCGACGAGCGGATCGAGACCAGCCGGATCGACGTCGTCTGCCGGCTCACGGCTCTGCAAGCGCTGGCCGAGGGCTTGATGGTCGACCTCAAGCCAGGCTCGCCGTCACATCAACTGATCGCGGCGCGGGCCAAGGAGGGGCTCAACGACGCACGCGTCGCCGTACGAAACGCGGTGACCGGCCTGCGTCTAGGCCCGCTCCACCAGGCCATGGTGATCGAAGGCATGCGGACCGACCTCGAGTGGTTGAGTACGCTCGTATCGCGACTCGACGGAGAAACACCCCACCCCGTCACGGCGTGGCTCGACGTCGACGTCGAACGGCTCGCCGCCTGGCTGGGATCAGCGGCCGGCCGCTGCTTCAGACCCGCAAGGGACCTTGAAGGCTGGCTGCGAACATGTTCATGCGATTTTACTCGAGCGCCGGATAAAGCGAGAGATCGCGCGGCCGTCGGTGGCATGGAGCGCCGATCAGCTCTGGATGCAACGGTTTCAACTCTCACGTCTTCAAACGAGTGTCGACGCCCTGGAACACGACGGCCCGGCCGTGCCAGAAAACAACGGCTCGGCGAGCCCGCCAAGCGCCGCGTCGAACGCCGCCGCGGCCAGCCTGTCGAGCTTCGATCTTGTCGGCTGGCGCACGTCGCTGGTTGAAAAACGCGACGAGTTCGCCGAGCTCGCCGCGGCACGACTCGAGACGCTCGAGACCGAATCGCGAGCCGAAGCGAGCCAGAGCGTCGTTCAGGCCGCCGTCGACGAGGTGAGCGAGACGATCGCGTTTCTCGAAGACATGACCCTGGATTCTGCGGTCGCCCGTCTCAGCTTGATGCGTGACGACCTGGCGACCTTGAGCGCAATGTGCTGGCAATGGGCATGCGAAACACCTGATGACGTCGATCAGGTTCCCGAGGCCGAACCCCAACTGGCCGCCGTGACATCGGAGTTCGACGAAACAGCCCACGATGCCGAAGCTGGGTCGATCGCGGAGGCCGAAGCGGAAACCGCCGCGCAGCGAGACCAGGAAAAGAAAGACGCGATCAGGCGGCTCCGCCGCCAGGCGCGCCGGGTCGATCGCTTGTCGCGACAAGTTCGAGCGGCGTGGCAAGAAAAGGTGCTTGCTCTCCGGATGGAAGCGACGTTCGGCCGCAGGTTTGTCGATATTCTTGAAAACACGGTCCTGGCCCTGATCTTCGTTCTCTTCATCTTGATCGCGGCGCAGGTCGTTCTGGAACGTACGACGGCTACTGGTCTGTCGATCGCACAGCACGAGTTCTTCGCCTGGACCGACCTGGCGATTTGCTCGGTCTTCCTGTTCGAGTTCGCGATCAAGCTCGTGCTCGCGCCCAACCGGCTCATCTATTTCGCGCGCCACTTCGTGATCGACTTCGTGGCGTCCTTGCCGTTTGGCTTTGTCTTTCATCAGATCGCGCTTGAACAACTGGAATCGGCCGTGGCCGCGCCATCAGCCGCGGTCGGGCCGTTTCGCGAGTTCGTGCGCATCGCGCGGGTATCACTGCGATTCATCCGAGTCGCGGTGCCGATTCTCCGCCTGTTGCGAATTCCACTCATGCTCTTGCGGCTGAGCGATCGCCTCGTGCGCCGGATGGCCGGATTGCTTAACCGGAACATCGTTCTGTTCGAGCCGTTGCAGAACCAGAAGGATCGAATCGAGCGATCGGCATCGCCTGGTCACGTTGCGAAGCGAGCTCGATCATGCGCGGAGCATGGTCGAGATCCGGCTCGATCGCGAGCAGCGCCGGCAGGTTTCCGAGCGTATCCTCCATGATTTGCAGGGCCGGGCCGCCGGCCTGCCCGATGCCGCAATTGATCAACCCGTCGAGAACGGCCAGGGGCGTGAAATCCCGGTCGAACAGGTTGTCGACCGGTTGATTCAGATGACACCCGAACGGCTCGTCGACCGGGCAGGGCCAGCGTTTGTTCGTGCCGTCGACCGTTACTTGCGGCTTCTGGATCTGCCCGTCATCAGGCGGTTTCCCGTGATTCGCAACCTGGTCGCCTATCGCGAGAAAAGCCCCGCCGAAGCCGTGGCCCTCGCCGCCAACTATCTGGGATATCTCATCCAGCGCGGCTTGAATGTCGTTTATTTCTTCGCCGATCTGCATGGAACATTGTCGCCACCGATCTTCCTCGATCGCCTGGGCGCGACCATGGTCAACGCCGCGCGAACGCCGGCGAAACGGCTCCTGTGGCTAGGATCGGCGTTTCTTTTCCTGTTCGTGACAGTCAATGTCTTGCCGATTTTCAAACCACTGCGGGGCGTCGTCGACAAGCTGCAGACGCTGATGGGGTGGCCGGTCATCATCCTTGGCGTCATTTGCCTGGTTGTCTGGAACCTGGGCGCATGGTTTCGCAAGATTGCCAACCAGTCGGCCGATTTCTGCGAGCGCATCGTCGAGGCTCAGTTCGCCGCGCACACCAAAAATCTCAAGTCGCGGCAGCGCGATCAGGATGCCCAGTTCCTGGCCGAACGCGTGATTGATCCCGAGCTGCTGCTCCGAGCGGCCGATGACCGGCCCGTCGATCCCAGCGACCGTGCGAAAGAAGACGAGGAAGGCCAGCCCCGCGGACGCGAGCTGTTTGAAAATCGCGAGCTGGCCTTCTTGCGCAACGTGCGGCTTCTCTACCAGGATTACCTCGACGGTTCGCCACTGCACCGCAGCGACACCAAGGCGTCCGTTCAACTGCTGGGAAATCTGGCCCTGGGCAACCTGAGGCGGAGCCATCTTGGCCACCAGCTACGCGAAGCGCGCACCCTCGATCGGCTCGACCTCAGCCGGTCCGGCGGTCTACTCGGCGGCGCCTATCTCTGGTTCAATTACATCACGCGGCTCCTTGTGCAGGAAACGGCCCTGCTCATCCTCGATTACAACCGCCACGCCGTCCCCGTTGATCGACTGGCGTGCTCGCCCGACTCGGTCCGGCTGCGCCTTTCGGACCTGGCTGGCCGGCCGGCTCATGGTCGATCCGGACGATGTCTGGCTCCCCGACCTCGCGACGTCCCGAGCCGGACGCTCGGCAACGGCCTGGCGTCTTCGCCGCTCGTCTATCACCGCAATCGAGCGATCGATCCCTGTGGCTGCGGCGATCGCCACGCCGCGAGGCAGGGTCATTTCTCGAGACCGTCGAGTTCACGGCGGTCGACTTTCTCGCCGACGAACCCGAGCGCGACGCCGAAATCCACGCGCGGTTCGGCCCGCAGGTCGCCGAGCTGGTTCGGCGCGACCGCCAGCAAAACGTCCGTCGCGCCTTTCGAAGCTTCCCGCTCCACGAGCTGCCTCTGGCCGCCCGTACGATCAACCCCTACGCCTTCTACGAGGCTTATCTGGCAGGGGGCAGGATTGCCCTCTTGCCCTTCACGCTCGCGCAGGGAATCGGCTGGGCCGGCGGCACTTGCCATCTCGTCGATCTACCGCGTCGTCCACGAGATCCTCCATCCCCAAGGTCGATCGCCAGCAAATCGTTCCCTCCGACACCTACTGGGCCGCCTTGCGCAAGATTCATCGCATGCGTAAGCCAGTGTTCATGGGTTCGCTCTGGCTGCGGGCACGCTTCGACGTCGAGTATCTGGGGCTGCCGCTGCCGACGGCCCCGCCGGGCATCGCCGCGCAGTCGCTGATGGAGACCGACCTCGACTACATCGGTGCCACGCGGCAAGACCGGATCATCGCCGAGCAGGTACGCAGCCAGCATCAGGAGCGGCTGGAATGGATCTTGCTCTGGCTCGACCGATTTGGCTGGACATTCGACGAGCTGCCGGCTTATCTGGCCCGCGAGATCCCCTTTCTGGCCAATCGCGGCGGTGAGGCGCTGCGGGCGCTGGTGGCCGCGTGCATCCTCGATCATAACGATATCGCGACTCTCGCCCTGTCGATCGGCGGCCTGAAACGAGTCATGGCCTATGCGGCCGACCTGACCAATGATCCGGGCGGCAAGCCCGGCGGGCTCCCCGACCCTGTCGTCAACCTTCGGCGGCTCTGGCACCCGGCCCACCGCTCCAAACGGCCGGTCACCGACCTCTTTCAACTCCCGTGCTTTCCCGTCTATAACGGCGCAACAGCAGGCGCGGATCTTGCGGTACTTGCGCCGCCATCGGCGGGCGATGCGCGGCTGGATCAAAGTCGTGCTGGCACAGGGAGACCGCGATCCCTGGGCGACGGTCAAGGCCCGGATGCGCGACGTGCTCTTGCGTACCGATCTCTGGAGCGACCAGATTCTCGTTCTGCGCGCCGTCCAGAGCCTCACGATGCTCGACCTTCAGCACAATTGCGATCTCGTCTGGAAACTTGGCGGCTACACTCACCCCGAGCCGGGCGAGGCCGAGCCCGACGCGCAGCCGCCCCGAGCGCCTCTTCAGAAAGAAGCCGAGCCCATCGCCGTCGAGGGATAACTCAGCGCCACCCCCCTTCTCTTCCACAATCCGAAATTCCGGGCGCTATTCCGTGTTGACAACCCTCGACCATGGTCTTACATTTGTCATTAGTCGTGGGCCATGGCAGCTCTATCATGATCGAGCCGTTTGGAATGGGTGGCAAACGAGGTGGCAAGCACGTTACTCACGAAGAGCCGGTACCGCGAGAGGTTGGTGGCGCTGAGCAGCTTCGTGCTTGTGATCGCGGTCTTTGTCGCGGCGGTGGCCTGGTCGGTGATGGATCTGGTCGGCGGGCACACGCAAACATCCGGAGTCGAATCGTTCGAGTGGGTCGAGGTATCGCGAAGAAACCTCGATACGGTGGTGGTCGCTGGCGGAGACCTTCAACCCGCGAAGCAGACGAACGTCGATTGTCAGGTGGAAGACGTCACCGATAGTGACGGCACGATGATCCTGAGCCTGGTCAAGAATGGCGCGGTCGTGAAAAAAGGCGACGAGATGTGCCGGCTTGACTCGTCGGCCATCGAAGAGCTCGCACGCCAGGAGGAAATCCTCGTGCACAAGGCCAAGGCGTCGCATCGCAAGGCCCGGCTCGAGCTCGAGATCGCGATGACGGCGCTGCTCGAATATCGCGACGGACTCGTGATCCAGTCAAGCAAGGACTTCGAGGCACGCATTGCCCTGGGGCGATCCGACGTGAAGCGGCAAGAGGACAGGCTGGCCTGGTCTGAAGCGATGGCCAAGAAGGGCTATCTCGCCACCGGCCAGCTCCTGACGGAACGACAGACCCTCGCTCGCTTGCGTCACGAGCTGGCCAGGGTCGAGGGCGAGTTTCAGCTTTTTCGCGAGTTTCAGGTTCCCAAGGAGCTGCACGCGCTGCGCGGTCGGATCAAGATGGCCGAAAACTCCAAGCGCCTCGAGGCCGATCGGCTCAAGTCGGAAGAAGACGAGCTGGCGTACTTGCGCAAGCAGATTGAAAATTGCACGGTTCGAGCTCCGCACGACGGTGTCGCCATTTACGCCAATTGCGGCTACTGGTGGGCGCATCCGCTGGAACCGGGAATGCGGGTTTATCAAGAACAAGGCATGTTTCTTCTTCCCGAACTGGGCAAGATGGAGGTCGACGTCTCGGTGCACGAGACAATGGGCGCGCGGATACGCGTCGGGATGAAGGCCGATGTTCATGTCGCGTCGCAAGGAGATCGCGTCATTCCGGGACGGGTGGTGGCCGTGAGCATGTTGCCAACGTCGAACTGGAAGGAATGGGACGAAAATCTCAAGCATTTTCTCGTTCGCGTGCGTCTCGACAACACACCGGCCAGTGCGCTGCCATTCATGTCGGCCGCCGTCGAGATCGACACGGGCCATGTGGCCGACGCCCTCGTGATCCCAGTCGAGGCGCTCGCGATGAAAGATGGGCAACAGGCGTGCTACGTCGTCGCGAACAACCAGCTTGAACGGCGAACCATCAAGACCCGGCATGCCACGCGCGACCTGCTCGAGGTGATCGAGGGTTTGCACGAAGGCGAGCGTATCGTATCGCACTCGATCGCCGTCGATGAAAATCGGGACGGCGAGATCATCCGCGTGCCCACTGAAGGTGTCGCCAGGAATCAAACGACCAGGCCGGCGGCACCCGATGTGTCGGCCCGAGTCACCCCGCGCGTGGCCGTCCCGCCCGCTTCCAGCAAGCATTCGACGTCGTAGTGTTCAAGAGCCACAAGACATTTCGCCACGCATTCGCTATCATCAAGTTCCCCTCGGCAAAGAGGTCGAGGGCGGCCTGAGAAGGGATGCATGGTCCAAATTGCGAACGTTGGCAAATCGAACTCTTCGCTTGCGTGGCTATCAGAGCCGGTCCGCGCCTGGTTCGAGGCTGTATTTCCCGACGGCCCGACCCCCGCGCAGGAACTTGCCTGGCCGGTGATTGCCGCATGCGAGCATAGCCTTCTGGTCTCGCCAACGGGTTCCGGCAAGACACTCGCCGCATTTCTGGCGATTCTCGATCGGCTCTTCCGAGCTCATCTGTCGGGAACGCTCTCGCCCGGCTTGCAATGCGTTTATATTTCGCCCTTGCGCAGCTTGAATTACGACATTGCTCGTAACCTGAATGCGCCTGTGGACGGCATTCGACTGCGGCTCGATTGTGAACAAAGTCCCGTCACGGTGGGAGTGCGCACGGGTGATACATCCGCGCATTTCCGTCGAAAGCTTCGCGATAAGCCTCCTCATATCCTGATCACGACGCCGGAAAGTCTGTCGCTCCTCTTGAGCCAGGCGAGCTGCGCACGCACACTGGCCTGGCGTCACGCACATTGTCGTCGATGAGGTACACGCCCTGGCGCCGACCAAACGAGGCGCTGACCTCGCGGTCTCGCTCGAGCGGTTAGCAGCCCTTGCCCAGCACGACCCCTGTCGGATCGGGCTCTCGGCGACGTGCCGCGACGGAGATGCCGCCGCGCCCTTCCTGGTTGGGCCAACGCGCGTGTGTCGCGTCTTGCGCACGGCGCTTCCCGTTGATCCATCAGCTTCGCTCGAGATCAAGGTCCAGAGTTTGATCAGATGCGACGAAGCCGCTCATCGCGGTCTCACATACCGGCGATTGCTCCGCCGCCTGAGACGAACGATCTCGCAGAATCGCACCACGGTGATTTTCGCGAATACCCGCGCGTTTGCCGAGAAACTCACGCATGACCTGCGTCAAGAACACGAAGGGGAGCCACTGACCGGTGAGAACGTCGCAGCGCACCACTCGGCGCTCGACGCCACCCGGCGCCGTGAGATCGAACAAAACCTCCGCGACGGCGCGTTGCGCGCGGTCGTCACCAGCACGAGCCTCGAGCTAGGAGTCGACATCGGCACGGCCGATCTCACGATCCAGGTCGGGCTGCCGGGCGGGGTTGCTCGGTGCATCCAGCGTGTCGGCCGCTCCGGGCACCGCAAGGGAGGCCAGGCACGAGGGTTGATGCTCGCGGCGAATGCGGCTGAGCTTGCCGGCGCGATCGTCACGGCCAGGGCCGCCGTCGCTGGTCGGGTTGAACCGCTCGGGATGATCAACGCACCCCTGGACGTTGTCTGCCAGCAGCTTGTCAGCATTGCTTGCCTTTCAGAACAAAACGTGGACGCGATTTTTGAGCTCTTCCGCCGGGCGGGACCGATGGCCGGGCTGACCCGGCACGATTTCGACGCTTGCCTCGCGTCGCTCGCCGGCGATCTGGCTGCGCCCGCCGGCGCGTTTGAACCCGAGCCCGGCGCGGCACCGCGCTGGACCTCGCCAAGGATCTGGAAAAACAAGGGCTGGTTCGGCGTGAGGAGCTGGAAAACGACGCGGTGGTTTCGCAGCAATGTCGGAACCATACACTCCGAACCGAGTCTTCGCGTTCATGCCGAGGGCCGCGCGGTGGGAACACTCGAGGCCTCGTATGCGGAACGCCTGGTTTCAGGCGACCGCTTTGTTCTTGATGGGCGAGTGTTCCAGTTTCATCGGCTGCGGCAATCGACAGTCGAGGTGCGGCCCGTGCAGGGCGATCCGAACTTGCCGCGCTGGACCAGCGATCGCCAGTCACTTTCGTCAGAGCTGGCAACCGAGCTGGCGGAGTTTCGAACCGAGGCGGCCCGGCGGCTGGTGGCCGACGGCCCGGCTCTTCTCGGCGAGTGGCTCAAGGAAACTTTCGAGATCGACCACGGCACAGCCATGGTCCTGGTGGAGCTTTTCGAAGCACAATCGCAGTGGAGCGAGATTCCCGACTGCGAAAGCTTGCTGATTGAACAGTCGCCGGCGGACGACGGATTCGGACTGGTCTACACGTTTCACGCGCCCCTTCACCGCGCGGCGTGCGAGGCGCTCGGGCGTGCAACGGCGGCGCGTCTCGGCCGCAGTCGGCAATCCAACCTGAAACTGTCCATAGCCGACCTCGGCTGGTCGATTCGGGTCGATGGCGCGGATACGGACTCTCGACTCGATGCGATGAGCATAGAATCACTATTGGGCCTCGAAAACTTCAAGGAAGACGTCATGGAGGGTCTCGATCGCGGCGAGCTTCTGGCGCGGCGGTTCCAGCAGATTGCCGCGACGGGCCTGATGGTCTTGCGCAACAGTGAACCTGGCCGGCGGGTGCGCGTTGGCGGCTCGGGATGGGTCAGCGCTCGACTTTATCCGCTTGTGAAGGCGGCTTGCCCCGATCACCCGTTACTCCGCGAGACGCATCGCGAAGTCCTCGAAGACTTGCTCGACGTTCGAGCGGCGACATCGTGGCTGTCTGGGCGTCCCGCGATTCGTTTTCGCACCCTTCCGGGTCAATCGCCATTCGCGGCCGCGTGGATCGAGCCGGGTCAGGCTGATTCGCTTCAGTTCGAGGCACCGGCTGACGTGCTGCGGCGGTTTCACGCTCGTTTGACTCTGGGAACCGCGGAGGCCGGCGGATCATGAAACGCGAGGAAATGATGGCATCGCGGATTCTCTATCCTTTCGATGGTTGGGAGCTTTCTCCCGAAGGGGCCGCGATCCACCAGGGCGAGCGAACGGCCGTGATCGCCGACCTGCACCTGGGCTATGAATGGGCGCGTGGCGCCGCCGGCGATTGTGTCGTCGCGCACTCGTTGAACGAGACAATAGCCGGTCTGTCCGCGTTACTTTCCCGTGCCCGGGTTGATCGTGTCATTGTCGCGGGCGACCTCGTCGAATCGCCGTTACCTTGCCGACGAACACGAAACGATGTTCGCGCGCTGCGCCAGTGGCTCGCGGCACGCTCGGTCGAGCTGGTGGTGCTGGAGGGTAATCACGATCGCGGCATTCGTCACGCCGCGGAAGCGACTGCGTGGAGTGAAACGCGTCTCGCCGAGTCGTGCAACGTCGCGAGCTGGACGATCGGCCATGGCCATCGGCCGATCCGCGGCCGACGCGTCATTTCCGGACACCATCATCCTGCGCTCAAGGTCGGTGGGATATCCGCGCCCTGCTTCCTCGTCGGCCAGGGGCGGATAGTGCTTCCGGCCTTTTCGACGAACGCCGCGGGTTGCGACGTCGCGACGGCCGCGATGCCGCCCGACTGGCGTCCCAAGCAATGGCGCTGTATCGCGAGCACGGGAGTGGACTTGCTCGATTTTGGAACACTCAGCGAGCTGCGACGGAAGCTGCGACTACCGCGCGCACGCGTACGAACAAACTCATAGGAGAGCGTTCCAAAGCCCACGTCTCGGGAGGGCGACCAGCACGCGAGACGAGTGCCTTCGCCAGCCGACAGAATTTCGCATTAGCGGTCTTGCCGTTCCGGGAAACGCGCACGCCGCTCGTCAGATCTCCGTTAAGCACCGCGCGCATAAACGGCAGTGCCCGTAATCCCCCGGTTTCGTTCCTTACTAATCGCGTCCCGGTTTCATTCCCCCGCGTCGCGGTTTCATTCCCCGCGTCCCGGTTTCATTCCCGCGTCCCGGTTTCATTCCTCCCGCGTCCCGGTTTCATTCCCCGCGTCCCGGTTTCATTCCTCGCGTCCCGGTTTCATTCCTTGCGGCGTTCACTGCTGCGCGGTCGTCGCCAAAGATCGCGATTGTTAGGTCGTTGACAGCGACGATGTGCCCGGACCCTTGCGGCTCAACCACGGCTCAGGGTTCGGCGCTGCCTCCACGATGGCGGCGGCGGGGACGGTGCGCCGGGCTGTTCCGGCTCATCCAGGGTCTCGCCATCGCGCCGACGCCCTATAGCAATCGTGGTGCCGAACACTCTTGCAATGTCCCCTTTCCAAAGCAATGTCCCCTTTCCAAAGACGACGATCCCGTGCCGGCGATTGGCCGGCCCGGCCCGATCCAGATCGGGTGTTAGCGCCGACCCAGTTCACGCAAAAGTGCGTCAGCCCATTTCGCGTCGGCGGCCTTGAGTGATGGGTCCGGTTCGGCCGTGTAGTCGATATCATCGTAGCCGCCGTTGCGGTAGCATTGCTCGACGATTGCCTGCAGGTCCAGCGGCACATCCGGGTCGGCTGGCCGCAACGGTATCGAAATCACCGGCAACCGTTCCCGTAGCGGGACGGCGTAAACCTCGGCCAGGTGCCGGCGCGATCCTCGCCACACACAGACCTGATAGGCTGTCCGAGCGGATTGCGGGAGCCGCTCTTTTCCGACCATCAGGACAGGCTTCCCACGACGTAAAAGGTCGATCTCGACAAGGTTGACGCCGGCCGCCTGCTGATCCTTTCGTTTCTTCAAGTACAGTCGCCGTCCCGCACCGGGACGCTTGTTCGCAATGCTGAGCAACTCGATGGTCGTGACCACGCGGTGGCCCGACTTGGCGTCAATGATCTCGACGTAACCTTCGGTGACAGGCTCGATGTCGAGATGGATCAAGAGAGGCCTGGCCGGCGAATGAGCGCCGTTTTCCGTTTCCGCTTTGATTTCCGTTCCAGTGGGCGACTCGGTCACAACCGCCGTTGAGCCCTCGACCTGCGATCCCCCGGGGCGTTCGACGACGCGGACATCGGGATAATAGTCGCCTCGCAGCGGGTCGGGCACGTCGATGAAGACTCGTTCTTGCGTCCGCGCGCGGAGATCGCCGGGCAAGCGCGGCTGGAGCCAATCGCGAATGTACGTGATCGCGGACTGATGAACGTCTCCCCAGTGGCTCTCCAGATAAGGGTCCATACCGGGGAACGGGCTTTTCATGGACTGCGACCTCCCATGTGCTTCCGTTGCCGTCGTGCTCAGTCAAAAAATTCTAAGTGAGATCGTATGCGCTGACCAGCACGTTATCGAGAGCGCCCATTTGCGATTCCCCGCCTGAGGGACGCGATTGATCGCAAATACGAGTGATTTTCGCCGCGAGTGAGGCAGGCGAGTCGAAAACGTCGCTCATCGGTGAAAACAGTAGAGTCGAGATGTGGCGCGGTAGTTTAGGTCGAAGTTTGTTTTCCCCTGTTGCCCGCCCTTTCGTCTGCGGGTGTCCCACTATCTCGACCATGCCCCGTTTCCACATCCCGCTCATCAAACCGGGCGGGCGATTTTCTCGCACCCGGCTTTCGGACAAGGCATTATCGCATCTGCGGTTTCACACGTTCGCCCACGAACAGTTGCCGCGTCGTTCGTTGAAGCTCATATAAGCCCAGCTTCTGGTGCAGGTAAGCATCGTTGAAGCGACGCTTACCATTTCCAGAGACTTTGAACTTTGCGCACAACCACTGGCGGACCCGATGGCGGACGTGGCTGTTGATGGTCCGTTAGGCTTTGCTCACCGTCCCAATGCGAAAATAGTTCGACCAGCCTCTTAGCTTTCGGTTGATCGTTCTCACTTGCGCGTCAACGTCTTGCCAGGTCGTCGAGCGCATCGTTAGCTCGCCGATCTCCCGACAGAGTCGGTCGATCTTCTTCCGCGACGGCTTTGGGCCCAGGTAAGACTGCCCCGTCCGAGGACTGTAATTCCTCCCAAGGGTATAACCCAGGAAGTCAAACGAGTCGTCCGGGAGTCGGCACCGACGCGTTTTCGTCTCGTTGACCGTCAGCTTGAGCCTGGACATCATCTTTCGCATCGCGGTCATCGCCTCTTCGGCCGTGCCCCGACAGCAAATGACAAGTCGAGTAGCCCGGGGGAATTTCACCCCCAGGCCCTCACAGAACCGGACGGGAGCCTCTCGACTCATCCGGCTCTTATCATCCGGCCTACGGCCGCGTCTCCCCGCAAGGTTCATCCCCATCGCTGGGTTGACCCCACGACGAAACTGGATGATTTGGCCCCTTCGCTCCATGCCCATTACAGGCACTTCTTCGCTACTACGAGCCAATCCGCCCCTGTGCCCCGCATCGGTACTCTGGTCCTCGTGGGGCTTCCACTTGGACTTCTCCCTTGACATCGAGGCGACAGGTTCCCAGGTTCCACGTTCGAGCCAGAATCGGACTCGCGCCACCTTAATGCCGGACGCCGCGCTGGCAGTAAGCGGATCTCCCCAGCGCTGATCCCAGGGCAACGACTACTCCCTGGTTTTGACGTCGTTCCTACGCTTTCGACACTTCGTCGGTGGTTCACTTGCGTTCGCCTTTCCGATCCGTACCGGACACGGTCGCGCCGTGCCTTTTCCTTGACGCTCACGACCAGGGCTCGTAACCCAAGCCGCTCAAGGTGGTTTGGAGCCTGCCTCCGCAGGCCGGCTCCGAGGGACCTACCCTCATCTCGAACACACATTGCCTGGCGCACAGTCGTCCGCATAGTTGACGATATACGCGGCGAGCCGCTCTTGGTGCCCTCCCGTCTTCCATCCTTTCACAAATCGTCGCATGTAGATATTCGACAACAATGGGGAGATCGGAGCCCCTTGCGGTGTTCCCATCCCCTGGTCTTTGTTCCGGGTCGTTCGATGGCGATTCCCTTTCGCGTCAGTTTCTTCGACCGGTGCCTCCAGCCACATCTTCAACAGCCGCAGTATGCGGCCATCGCTGATCCGGCGGGCCACCGATTTCATCAACTCCGGGTGAGGGATGCTATCAAAATATCCGGATAAGTCCGCGTCCACCACTTCGGTGTAGCCATTCCTGAGCAGCCGGTCCACTTGGCGCACGGCGTCCAGGGCGCTACGTTCCGGGCGGTAGGCGTGTTGTTCGGGCTGCAGGTCGGCCTCGAAGATCGACTCCAAGACCAGCACAGCGGCCATCTGCACGACACGATCCTTGACGCATGGAATTCCCAGCGGCCTGAATTTGCCCGGTTGACCATCCTTGGGGATGTTCACCCGGCGGACCGGTTGGGGACGATACGTCTGGTTCCGGAGTTCGGCCGTCAGTTCGTCGAGCCATCGTTCCTCGCCGTATGCCTCGATGTCCGCAAAGCTCTGGCCGTCAACCCCCGGCGCACCTCCATTGCGAAGGCAACGCAGGAGATCCCACTCCAGGATGTCCTTGCGGTACAGCTTGTCATACAGGGCATAGAATCGACAATCCGGCGAGTTCTTCGCTTTGGTGTGCAACGCCTTCTGCAACTTCCCAACCTTCTCTGGAGGTGGTAGGCTCACGCCAATCTCCTGGCTGTCGGTCACGTCGGACGCTGACCTTGAACCAAGGCTCCTTCCCTCCACCGGCGTTACCCGGTTTCACAGGTACTACGAGCCTCTCCGCCACCCCAGGCGGCCCAGCCTATCCCTCACGGGCGTCTGGTTGGAGGTCACACGCCTCCACCGCTTGGGGCTTCCCGTGTTGCGCTGATCTCCGTGTACAGACATGCCGTCGTCATTACCCCGGTGGCCCGCTGGGCCTTGATCGCTCGTGGGACGGCCTATTCCAACCGTTTCCCCTGTACCCAGCGGCTGCGGCCTTCCCCATATTAGTGCAAGGTCGGCGCTCACATTGGACGTTTCGAGGCCTGTTCGACGTTCACTCGCGTTACGGCCTGCCTGCTCGCTGCATCGCCAAAGCGACACATGTGTCTCGAAGGCTCCGACGGCTTTGTTACCTCCACCGCCGCTCCGATAGCTACCGGCTGGAGCGACCCAGTTACCGGGTGGGAATTGCACCCACTGAAGACCAGCACCTTTGCACGGCGCACACTAATCGCGGCCGGGTTTGATTCCCCGGAGCCCGGTTTCATTCCCCGTCGGTGCTGGACGATACTCGCGTTTCAGCTCTGCTCGCATGCTGGCTCATGTGCCCGAGCCATGCGTCGTGCTGTTGCCTATGGCAACGCCGTTCTCTCTATTTGTGCGAGCGCACGCTTCGCCGCACCGCGGACGATCACGCTCCTGTGGTTAAGGAGCCGAGCCAACGTGGGGATGGCCATTTCCGCTGACGGCCCCAACTGTCCCAGGGACGAAATCGTGTGTCGAGCGGGATGAAGATGACCCGGCGTATAATCGCGTTGCGTTTTCAACACTCGCTCAAGAGTGAGCAGGTGCATGCGGGCGAGACCGAACCCTTCCGCGCACGTTTCGCCCGGTAGATCCCAATATAATCGCACGAGTCGAAAAGTCTTCCACCGACTCGAGGAGGCGATCGACAGCTTGCGCGGTTGAGGAATCCATCTTGAGGAGGGCCAAAATCAGATCCCGGCAATTTCGTTGACTCGTTTTCACCAGGCTCCTGAGAATGGGCACCACCGTGCCTGTGCCCTCGTCGATGTGCGCGAGCAGCTTGCGCCGCCACCCCTGCATTTTCGCCATTGAGGGCGGCGATCAACTGCGGCAATGCGGGTCGCGCCGACGGTCCAAAACCGGCGAGCACGGCCAGCACTTCGCGGTGCATCTTCGCCCTGCTCTCGTCCTTCAGAACCGCGAGCATGGTTGGGACGACGAATCGCGGCAGAGCGTGGATGCTGATCAATGCGGTTGCGATGCAGCGCACAGGCTTCTGCCTTGTATGCGGCGCAGTATTCGATATTTATCCTTGTAAACGCTCTTGTCAGTGCCGGCACAGCCGACCGGGCGCCGGGGCCAATCTCACCCAGTGCAAAGGCCGCATGTAACCTCACGTCCGCGTTCGCGCTTTCAAAAAAAGCCATGAGAGCCGGCACAATTTCCAATCCATCCGGGTCGATTTCAAGGAGGGTTTTGATCACATCAGTCTGCATCATGGGCTCCGCCTGCCGAGCAAACGCGATCAGACGCGGTAAGGCCGGCATCGCAAAAGGCCCCAATTCACGTAATGCCGGGACGACTCTGTCGGCGTCCTCTTTGATCGCGTCAATTAACGCAGCAAGGCACAGTGGGGACGCCGGCTCAATCTTGCTCAGAGCGAGCGCCGATTGAATTTGCAACGGTCTCTCTGAGAGTTTGTCATTGATCGCTTTTGATAACATGGGTACCGCCGCTCCGGCGGGAGGGCCGATCACACCAAGCAAACTCGCGGCTTCGTGGCGATCATCACCGTCGTTAGACGACAGTTTCTTCATCAAGAATTCGACAGGAGGATCGCCAATTCTTGTTAGAGTCTCAGTGAGTAGCTCCGTGATGAGTACGCCTTTCTGTTCACTGAACTTCTGTTCTAAGAGCTTGTTCAGCGCGGGAGTAGCCAACTTTGCCTCGACGCCGATCGCGCCGAGAGCAACCATCGCTCGGGTGGCGTCAGCCTCATCTTCTCGGAAAGCTTTCAACTGCTCAAGAAATGCCGGCACGGCGGCCGCGGCGGCCGGACCGATCTTGACCAGCGTTTGAACCGACCGGACGCGATGTTCGACGAGGTCGTCCGACAAATGCGCGATCAGCGGCCGCACCGCGTCGCGCCCTATACCGGCGAGCGCGGCTTCATATCGGGTGAGAACGCCATTTTCCGCAGTGAAGACTTTAGTCAGCAGCAGTGGAATCGCCGCCTTTGCCTCCGGTCCGATGCGACCCAGGGCTTCGACCGCGGAGATCTGGACCGGCTTTTCAGCATCGCTCGCTGCCTTCATGAGCGCTTTGACCGCGCCCCCCTCATCCTTGCCTAAAAGCCCGAGTGCGAAACATCCGCGGTCTCGCTCATGTTGGTTGTCACTACTCAATGCCGAGACCCAGGCCGACGCGGTCTTGCCGCCGACAAGAGCACGACTTGCGCTTTCCATTTGGGATTTGGCGTGCGGACCGCAAACCGCTTGAAGAGTCAGCGTCAACAAAAAATAGCGCACTGCACGAGAAATGCTTAGCACGATAACTTCCAACGGCGATTCGATTGAGCCCTGGTGCCAGAAAGAAAGCCCTTTTCCCTTTTTGCCGTTGCCGGTCGTCAATCCCACGGCCGAAGTCCCGGTAAAGACGGACAAGCTCCGAGTTGAGAGCGAATATCGCCCGCGATTGAGCCTGCTGAATCCGCGCCTTGATCTCCTTGAGCAGACGCGCGAAGCCGGCTGATATGAGCGACGAAACCTTGCTCATTTGACCCTCGTTGGGTTGGTGCTGCAAGACCCTCACCTGGCAGGCGCTTTATCCGGTGGACTCGGGCTTCCCGCCGAATCTTGCCCTGCCGAGGCCATGACGCGGTGATAGTTTGCCAGACCGGCGTCGCCCTGCCTGGCAAAATAATCAGCCAGCAACTGGTGGGTCGGAACATGGCCGGGATTGAGCGCAAGATCTCCTTGGTCCATCGCAGCCCCTCGTCGGCGTGCCCATGATCGATTAGCCACTTGGTAACCTGAAAACGTGCCTGAACGTTATTTGGATCCTGAAGCAGGCTGGCTCGCAGTCGAACGATCTCCTGCTGTTCAAGCCGCAGCCGTGCCGAGTGGTCGAGCTCAACCTTGGCACGGGCCGTCTCGCCGGCGAGCTTCAGTGCCTGGGAATAGGTATAGCGCACTTCATGGTCGAACGGATCAATTTTGGTTAACTGTTCCAGACTCTTGCACGCTTCCTGAAATCGGCCGAGCCGCAGGTCGATCTGGCTCAGTTCCTTCAAGGCGTCTGGCTGCTGGGGATTGGCCTTCACGGCCGACTCGAAATAACCGCGAGCCCCTTCGATGTTACCTTGCTGAAAGGCGTCCTGGCCTAGCCCCAGCAGGGCATGCGCATCGTTGGGCTGGCTTTTGAGGTAGGTGAGAAACTCCTGTTCGGCCTCCTCGAACCGGCGTCGCTTGCTGAGTTGCTGAGCCAGGCCGAGCCGCGCCTTGTCGAGCGCTGGATCGCGCTCGAGGGCCGCCCGGTAGTTTTGAATCATGACTTCCGGATCGACGTCAGATCGCGACAGAACTTCATTTTTCCAGATATACGGCTCGGCATCCTGGGGCGCGAGCGACCGCCACCGCTCGATCATGTTGGCTGCCTGATCGAGGCGATAGGTTGACAGATAAATCCGCGCCAGCTCCTTGGCGATCAACGCACGTGGTTCCACCTGTTCGCGGAGGGCCGTCTGAAGGATCGGTTCGGCGTCATTGAAGAGCTGGGACCGCGATTGGCCAATCGCGGCGAGGCAGTCGAGCCGAGCACGATCGAGGCCCGTCTTGCGAGCCAGGTCAATCGCCCTGGCAGCCTCTTTCGGCTGATCCGCGGCGAATGCACGCCAGGCTTCATAATACTGGGCATCCGGCGATTGAGGCTGACGTGTCAGCCAGTCGCGTAGCAACTCCTTCCCTTCGTCAAACTTCCCCGAGGTGAACGCAGCGCGCACTTCACGCTCAAGGCGAATGAACCGGAGCTGCTGGTAATAGAGCACAAAACTTCCAGTCGCGACCACGACCACGGCTACGACGACGCCTGCCAGAAAGACCCAGAGCCACCTCCGGCTCCGTCTCGGTGACTTCAAGCCGGTCTCCGCTGAAGCGCCGGGCGCGAGCCGCTGCCAGGACGGGTCGCCTTGAGCGGTGATATCTTTTGCCCCATGAATCTTGCTCGTGACCGTGCGTGCCAATGATGACTGATGCCACTTCGCGGCTCTTTGATTGATCATGGCGAATGCTGCTGGTCGCGACAAGTCTCGCGTTCGGGGTGATTGGGGAGAGCGAGACTCCGTCGTGCTGACGAGCCTCTCGGGCTCGCGAGACGCTCGCCCTCCCGGATTGCCTCTTGGGAGAGCGAGACTCTGTCGAGCTGACGAGCCTCTTTTTAATCCTTCAACCTACGGCACCGCACGGGCTTCGTCCTCCGAGGAGAACGAAACGGTCCTGTGATCCGACGACATCAACGCCTGCGATAACCCTCGATGCTGGGATACGCCGCCGCCCGAAACCGCACTGCGGTGAATGCGAATATGGTGATCCGTGAAACGGGCACGCCGTGAAGGGTCTTCCACTTTCGGCATGTGACACGAAATACACCCGTCGTTCGGGTTGATCGGACACGCCCGTGCGCCTGAGGTCTCCTTCATTCCAGGGGCGGATTTCTTGAATGACCCTGCCGGATCGATGGCGGGCTTCGAGGCGGCCGCATGGCATCCTTTGCACACGGCTTCGTAATGAGCGGGCATCGTATCGACGTCGCGATGAGGATCATGGCAGGTGGTGCAGCTCATTTGATCCTTCCGCGCGATATAACAACGACTAAAAAGAAATGTCGTGCCCTGAGCGCGTGTGAATTCGGGATCACTCGGCTGAACCGACCCGTCCGCAGCGTGGCATTCCGCGCATGACTTGAGCCGGGCCGACGAAGCCGCATGAGCCGGCAGCGCGATCGACGAGTCGGCATAGCCGACCTTGACCGCGAGCACATGATTGGAGCCCGGTCCGTGACAGCGTTCGCAGCCGATCCCGCGATCCTGCCCCTCCGGCCGGGCCGCACGAGTGCCGTTTTGTTCGATAGACGATGCCCACGTGGCATGACATTGAAGGCACTTCAAGAGGCTCATGCGGCTCAGTGGCATTCCGACATAATCGCCCGGCTCGCGCGGTGCGAAATTGATCCCCTTTGTCTCTCCCCAGCTCTGATTCGCGCTGAAATACGAGACGCGAAGCTCGCGATCGTTGCCGTGATCGTCCCTGGCCACCATCGTCATTCCATGGCGTCCCGAGCCCACCGCATACTCGACGATCGCGCGGGCGGCCTGGGTGCTCGTTCGCGACTCGACCTCGATCCGTTCGTCGCTGATCCGGTGAATCGAATGCGTGACGCCCGAGAGCGTCGGATCAGCGACAGGGCCCGCCGGAAGGGGAATATCCTTCAATTCGCGTCGCGTTCGCAGCGTCAGCGCGTGGCGGCTTTCACCCTGCTGTTCCCGGTAGATTTTGCCGTGGCATTCGCCGCAGCGCTTCGAGCCGACGAATGAGGCCGGCTCCACGCCCGCGGCGGCTGGTCTTACGCTATTGCGTGCCTTGGCAAGCATCGCGTCGGCGACTTCGTGACGGCCCAGTTGAAGAGCCGCGCGGCTGAGTAGCCACGCCGACTCACCCTCGTCCGCGGTTCCGCTCGATGGATTGGCCGAGCTCGTGCTTTGCGTCGAACTCGCCAGAGTCAAGAGGTCATACGCATCGGTCGGTCGGCCCGTCTCGAGGAGCAATCGTGCGACGATTCGCCCGGCCGCGGATGTCGAGCCCACGTCGCGAAGCAGTCCCCGATTGCGAATCGCAAGGTGCTCGAAAAATTCATCCTCGCTTGCGGAATCGGCGGCGAAGCGCGAGATTCACGACGAACGACGCGAGCGGCGGACCACCGGGTATCGTGCGCAAGAGCTCGATACGCGCAGCCGAATCGTCGCGCTTTTCACGCTCCTGGCCCGTCGTGGCCGCCAGCTTGCCCTGAATCTGGGAGATCGCCGGCAGCACCGCGGCGTGCTTCGGGTCGAGGCGGCGCACCGCCTCGATACGCACCCCACGCCAGTTCGAGCTTATTGCGTTTGGCCAGGGCCGCGCAGAGCGCCTCGCAGTCGCTGGCTTCCCACTGGTCGTCGGAAATGCGCCGGTACAAATCGATCGCCTGATCCAGTTCACCGGCTGACGCGGCCGCACGCGCCTGACTACGCGTCTGCCGCAAGTCGTCGGCTGAAGCAGCGACACTCGCCACATCGCCGTGGCCTCGCTTCGCGCTCTTTCGCTCAAGAAAATAGACGGTCAACTGAAAGACCGCCGATGCGGCCGACACAATCAAGAACGCGACCAGAAGCCGTCTGCGCACTCGAACGGAAATCCGAGAGAACATCCAGACCACCAATTCGCCGCCGCGAGGTCGGCCGGGCACCACGAGAGCCCGTTCCAGACAGTCGCGCATCAATGAACGTGACCCAGGGCCGGGTCAAAATTTCATTGTATGCGGCGCCCCCGCGTTTGGGACAGGCGTCGACGGCCGTACAAGCGTTCAAACGCACATGGCGGCGTCCTCGGTCGAGAGCGACGCCGCCACGTGCGATCTAATTCCGTCATTTCGCGAAAGACGCTCGCCGATCAGTTGCAGTTCAAGCAAGTCGGGACAACCACGGGAACATAGGTGGTTTGCTGAACGGCGATTTGACGAGGCACCGTGCGGGCAACGCAGCGGTTGACCGTCACGGGTACCTCTTCGGGAATGCAAACCGGTACCTGGCGTGACGCGGTCTCGGCGACCATCCGGCACGTCGTGACGGGCACGCGTTCCACCCGCTGTTCGGCAACATACTCACATGTCGTCACGGGGATCGTTTCAACACGCTCCTCGGCGACATACTGACAGGTACGCACCTCATAGGGCTCGACGCGCTCCTCGGCCGTGTACGAGCAGGTCGTCACGGGGCACGATTCGACTCGCTCTTCGGCAACCAGCTCGCACTTGCGCACCTCGTACGGCTCGACGCGTTCCTCGGCGACGTAAGAGCACGTGGTGACCGGGATCGTCTGCACGCGCTCTTCAGGCACATACTGGCAGGTACGCACCTCGTACGGTTCGACCCGCTCCTCGGCGACGTAAGAGCACGTGGTGACCGGGATCGATTCGCATCGCTCCTCGGCGACATAACGGCACCGCGTGACCGGCACCTGCCGCACCATTGTCTCACGAACATAACGCGTCTCGGTGACGTTGCGCACCACGGGGCGAGACACGAATACCCTCTGACAGACCACCCGCGGCGGGCACTGGACGGCGACGGTCGCCGTCACTTTGCGCCGGTGCAGACAGCTAAAGAGGCCACCCCGGTCGCACGGATCCTCGACGGGTACGCGAACCTGCTTCTCGACGATCGGACCGGGCGTCTCGGTATATTGTCGCTCGTAGTAGCCGCATTCCCGTACCTCTTGACGGCACGTCGTGACCGGCCGACAAACCGTGTACGGCTCGTCGACCATCGCAGTCTCATAGACCGGCTTGGTCACCGTGTAGCGCCGCTCGCGCGTCGAGGTCTGGTAGACCGGCTTCGTCACGGTATATCGCCGTTCACGCCGTTCGGTCTGGTACACCGGTCGCATCACGGTGTAACGCCGCTCCTGATTGACCGTTTCATAAACGGGGCGCCGTACTGTGTAGCGACGTTCGAGCCGTTCGGTTCGGGTCACGGGTTTGTAAACGGTGTAGCGCCGCTCTTGATTGACTGTCTGGTAGACAGGCTTCATCACCGTGTAACGCCGCTCGCGACGTTCGGTTTGATAGACCGGCTTCGTGACGGTATATCGGCGCTCGCGATTGACCGTGCTGTACACTGGCTTTGTGACCGTGTAAGGACGTTCGACATACGACGTTTCGGTGACAGGCCGCATGACGGTGTAGTTTTCCGTCTTGTAGCCCATGCGATAGCGGGTCTCCATCACGGTGACGGGCTCGTTTTCGTAGACGGTCTCATAAACCGTCTGGTAAAACGTCTCGACACGTGGAGCCAGCGACACCACTTCGCACTGCGTCGCGATCACGGGGGCCGGGGTACAACTGTGGCAGGCTCCTCCCCCGTAGGTAGCCCATGCGGGCGCGGCATACCCCCCCAGGAGGATGAACGCCGTGACCGCGCGGGCGATCAGACGCTCGATGATCTTCGTCGGTCTCAACATACATAACTCCTCGGCGGATTCTCGGGCATCCCTGTCGCGATTCGCCACTCGTTGATCAACTCGGCCCGGAGGAGTGCGCTTTCTCGTCCCTGAGGTCATCCCCCCGTTGACTTGACTTCTGCAAAAAAATCACCTTGAGCTCAAGTCACACGCGCCCGACAAGTCGAAAACACATGTCATGTCGGCTCCGCAGATGGAACCTCATCTTGAATATAACACTCGGTTGACTGCGCAATCTTGAGAAATGAGTCCGAAATATCGCACTCTCAGGTCGCCTTGTAGCCGATCACGATGACTTGACCGTTTTCGTCGGTGCTGACGAACGATCTGAGCAAGCGGCGCGCCGGCGAAGTGGGATCGGCTCAGCCGGGCAGTCGGCATCTTCGGCGGAACATGGCTGCACAGGCCAAGATCCGAAATGCTGGCGTGCCCGCGGTGCTCGCGCGGATTCACTCCGAGGGGTCGTGATTCATCGCAGACGAGACCCAGGCTTGCCGTGAAAATCACGGCTTGGCTTGTAAACTTTGCAAAAGCTCTTGCGCCTGGCTGCGAACGCTGACCAGGCCCGACTTCGTCAGATCGGTGATCTGACGGAACGAAGCGATCTCGGCCAGCTCGGGCTTGCCGGCGGCGGTCGAGGCATGAAGTGCGTCGAGTGCCTCCAGCTCGATCGCCTCGATCTTATTTTGCTTCTCGGTGGGCCGGCCAGATCGATCACTTTGTTGAGGTCGGCCGTCGAGAGCATCTCGCGCAGCGTCGCAGTGGCGGCCCGCATCGCCTCGGCGAGCCAGTGCCACGGCGGCGTTGTAGCGCACAAACCGATCTTCGTCGCCTGAAACTCGCTCGCGCAAGAGCTGCGTTGCCAGCGGACCGCCGAAGAATCCGAGTGCGTACACGGCCATCTGCCGCACTTCCGGCTCGCCGTTCTCGGCCGTCGCACCCAGCGCCTTGATCGCGGTCGGATCCTCGAGCTGCCCGTTCATGCGGGCCGCCTGCTTGGCCAGGCTGGCGGCCGCCGCGATCCGCGTCTTGGCCGGATACTTCGGTTCGAGCGCGCGGGCCAAGGGCACGAGCGGATTGACGTCTTGGCCGCTCTCGGTCCGCGCATCGAGCGTCTTGAACGCCCCTAATGTCAGTGCCACGTACTGGGTCAGCTCGGGGTCGTCGGCCGGCGAGTCGAGCTCGTGCGAGAGCAGATCGGTCAGCTCGCCGAGCAAGACCGGATCGCTGCCGATCTTGGGATCGTGCTGGATCAAGCTGGCCAGCTCAAAGGCGTACCGCCAGTTGGCGTCGGGCGAGCGGAGCTGGCGCACATACTCCATCGCGTCTGCGCTCGCCGCCGGCCAGCTTGCCGAACAAGAGCCAGACGATGATCACCACGACGACCACGACAGCGCCGGGATCACGAAAAGCTGAACCACGAATCCCGCCGACGGCGGCTCGACCTTCGGCAGATCGGGCAGCACCGCGGGACGGCGGCTGGCGTGTTGACCATCAGGATCGGAAAACGGGTCGTTTGTCGGCTGGTGCACGATCGAATGACTCACTGCAAGGATGAGGCGTCAATGCCTTGGAAATCAGCCTTAAGCCATATCAGACACCGGGCTCGCGACGATCGCGACGAGTCGCTTCCAGCTCGATCGCGGCCGGCCGATCAAGAAGGCGGGCCTTCACTTTCGTCGCGGGCCTTCACAATTCGCTCCGATTCATTCAGTTTAGAGATTCGCCGCGCGAGCGTCAAGCGACCGGCGCCATACTTTTCCAGATGTAATAAAATGGTATGCCGGCGAGAATGCTCACTAGAGCATAAAAAGAAACCGCCGGACGATCGTGGAATGTCGCCAGTGTCAGGGCAGCCGTCGATAGCAGGTAGATCGCCGGCGTGACCGGATATCCGGGCGTACGGAACGGCCGGGGGAGATCGGGCCGCGCCAGCGCAAGACATAAATCGAGCTCATCGCCAGCATCGAGAAAATCGAGAGGCCGACACCCGCGTAGACGATGATGCTTTCCTGTGTTCCCATCCAGAGCAACACCAGGGCGACGCCACCTGAAGGCCGGTCGCGACGGCGGGTGTCTGCGCGCTTGGGCGACAACCTGGCGGCCAGCGATGGAAACTGGTCGGCCCGGGCCATGGCATACACGACCCGCGGCCCGATCAACACATAGGCGCTCAGAGTCGACAAGCAGCATCAGGCCGAATGCAATCGACAAAAACGTCGACCAGCGCTCGCCGAATAGCCGAGACGCCGCCAGTTGTGCGATCGGGGCGACCGCCTCGAACCCGTCGCGATCGGCGATGGCCCGCACGTCGCTCGCCGAGAGAGCGAATGAATAAACGACGTTGAGCACAGATACAGAACCGTCACGCCGGCCGTTCCCAGCAGAATCGCTTGCGGAAGCCGGCGCTGGGCGTCTTTGACCTCGCCCGCCAGGTAAGATGCCGAGTTCCACCCGGTGTACGCGTAATAGATATAAACCATCGACGACATCAAACTGACGGCCAGGTCGCCGTCAACGGGCGTCAGATCAGCGAGGTTGGCCGAGTTCTGCCAGCCGATGGACAGACCGGCCAGTGCGAACGCACCCAGACCCCCGAGTTTCAGTATCGTGATCCAGCCTTGCACGCTGTGCCGTGTTCCGCCGTCCCGAAACGTGGACCACGGCAAACACCACGATGGCCAGACGTCGCCACGCAGCGCTCATACACCAGTCGCTCTGAACTCGCACCTCCAAACGGCGCAAGCGGATACTTCGAGAAGGCAAACGCCGACGCCGCGGTCGGACCCGCGAATCCGATCAAGAACGACACCCAGCCCGACAAAAATGCCGGCAACGGCCCGTATGCCTCATGCAGATAGACGTAATCACCGCCCGTTCGGGGCAGGGCCGCCGATAGCTCGGCAATCGTCAGGGCCCCGCATACCGCCGTGATACCGCCGATGATCCAGAGGACCAGCATCCATTCGTTACTGCCAACTCGGGCCACCGTGAAACCCGACGTCGTCAGGACTCCCGCTCCGACCATCCCGGCCACAACGACAAACGTCGCCGTGGCCAGCCCAAACTCCGCAGGCATCGGTTCTGCGGGTTGCGTCGGTTCTGCGCGAGCGTTGCCAAATTCGGCGATTTTCGTCATTTGGTTAGGTCACGAAAGATAGGCAAAAGTCGTATATTAGGTAAGACTTTTGAGAATTTCATAAAAATTTAGTGAACATCTGGAAAGTAGTCACCGACAAAGCGAATAATATCTGGTGCAGAGGAAGTCGATGCAACCGCTGGACGGATCATTGCGAAGCGAGACAACACTGAAATAGTTAGGGGTTTGCCGTGAGCGAACTTGCGACCCTGAAAAGAGGCCGAGGCCGGTCTCGTGTTCGGAGTGTCCAGGGAAGGCTCTCCATGTTATTCGGAGATGAGACCGGTGGCGATACGGATACACCGGCGACTCTCCCTGCGGCGTCAACCAGGTCGGCGACTCCGCGTGGCGCTGTCAAGGTTCATCCTCCCGCCCCGGTTTTCCATCCCCTCGCCTACCGCGGCGTGGTTGCGGAATGGAGTCTCGACTGGCGCGAGCTTTGGGGCCGCCGAGCCAATGCGCTCGAGGATCAGGGGCTCTCGTGGCGCGATGCCGAGGCGCAGGCGTTTATTGAAGTCTGGAATGAGATTCGTGGCCATCAGATTGGTGAGTCGCGCCCCTCGCTGCCCCACTCTGCCTCCGTCGGCCCGAAAACCGTGTAAGCGTTGTTCTAACCCTGTGCGATCTGGTTCTTTGAGCGAATTTCTTTATTTATGACTGATTTCAAGATGAGACTGACATCTTGACCCTGATTGTGATCGAAGTCATGTAACGTAGCGAACTTTCCATGGTGTGTACGTACTTTCTATCATTCAGCGTTGATCACGGGCGCCGCGCGGTGAACGATTCCAGTAGATCTTGACGTTGTGAGTCGCGCGGCCCCCCGCGACGATGTCGATACGGTTGTCTCCGTCGAGATCGGCCGCCAGGGCATCTTCGCAGGCCATGCCCCCGTCGTCGATTGTATGCCGCTCGAATGATACTCGATCGTCGGCGGTCCGTTTGGGATCAAAGACGAAGACGCCCGGTCCGCGGGGACCCGCCGTCCCGGGCTTGTTGGGATCGCGCTGGCCGATGATCAGCTCGTCATCGGCGTCGTCATCGAGGTTCGCGGTCCAGACGGCGTGTCCCCACTGGAGCGGCTCGGCGATGACTTGCCGCGCCCACAATCCCTGGGGTCGCGCGGGTGAATTGGTCTGAAGGGGTCTGTAAACGACGACCTGGTCGCCGTGCCAGGGTTCGATGGTGGCCGCAAACAGCGAACCGCCTTGCAGCCGGCCGAGCTTGATCTCGCTCGATCCTTTGAACGGCTGACTCTTTTGATTGCCGGCGCCGATCTGGGTGCGCGACCAGTGGCCCGACGAATCACGGTCGAGCACGAAAATCCCTTCCCAGGCAGCGACGATCACCTCGTCGACACCGTCGCCGTTGACATCGATGAGCTGGAGATTGTGGATCGTATGGAGCGAATCGTCCGCCACCTCGACGGGCCATTGCTCATCTTCGGGATTCTTGGGGACGTCAAAAACCAAGACACGAACGCCCTGGCCAACACCCCAATCCGGTCCCTTGGTCCCGCGGCCCTGCAGGGGTGCGACCACAAGCTGGGCCGTCTTGCTGGTCCGTTTCACGTGCCCCCATCGCAGGCGGTGCAGAGTGGGCTCGTTGAAACTGATCGCGTGGACCTTCCACACGCCCGCGGAATCCCGGCCGAGCCACTGGAGCGAGCTCGCGGTCTTCGTGTCGGGCGGACGCCAGCCTGCGCCAAGCGCGAAGTCAATGCGTCCGTCGCCATCGATATCGTGGGGCTGGATACACACGTTATCGCGGCGCGTCGCCTTGCGAACGATGTCGTGTTTGCGCCATGCTGGATTCTCATACCAGACCACGGCGTCTTCACTGACGGCCACGACATCGGGTTTCCGATCGCCGTTGACGTCGGCGACCGTCACGGCATAGCCGATATCGCCGACATGCGAATCGATCTCGAGTGGCTCGAACCGGGGAAACTCGGCCGCGGTGGCCGGCACGAAGAAGCCCAGACACACCAATGTCCTGAACAGGAACGACCGCATCGCAGGCTCCCATGAGCGGGGTTAGAAGTTCTTCAGACCGGGCCGCCGGATTTCGCTGGCAGGCTATCGCCGATCTCCTCGAGGCTCACACCGATGACCGCCTCAGCCGGGGCCGGCCAGAAAAAGTCCGTTCAACAAGGTTCATGCGGTTCGTGCCCGGTCGAGAAACGAAGTCGCGGCGTGCATGATGGTCTCTTCCGAGGCGTCGGCACGTGCAATCTCGGCTGTGAGCCGGCCCTCGCAGAGGACGATGATCCGGTCCGAGACAGCGAGAATCTCGGGCAATTCGCTCGAAGTCATGATGATGGCTCTGCCCTGCGATGCGAGCCTTCGAATGAGCGCGTAGATCTCGGCCTTGGCGCCGACGTCGATCCCGCGCGTCGGCTCGTCGAGCAAGAGAACTTTCGGCTCGATCAGGAGCCAGCGTGCCAGGATGCACTTTTGCTGGTTTCCGCCGGACAGACTCGTGACGGGGACGGCCCCGCTGGATGTCTTGATCGCGAGCTCCTTGATCGACCAGCCGACGGCGCGTTGCTCCGCGCGGATTGACGAAGGGCCCGGCCGTCAAGTCGGGAAGACGGCGGATGGTGATGTTCTCACGCACGCTCATCTGATCGAAGAGGCCGAGCGTCTTGCGGTCCTCGGTCACCATTGCGATTCCCGCCTTGATGGCGTCGTCGGGGTGCGCGAATCGAACCGGTTTCCCGTCGAGCCGGATCGTGCCGGAAGGGGGATACGGGCTCGCCCCGAATATCGATTCGAGCAACTCGGTTCGACCGGCGCCCAGGAGGCCGGCCACGCCCAGCACTTCACCCGCGCAGTACGCGAAACGAGATATCGAGCAAGCTCGGCCTGCCGCTTCCGGGCAACGTCGGCAACGCGAGATTTTCGACTTCCAGGAGCGCTCGCTCGCCCACCGGGTGCTGCACGTAGTCAAGTGCCGCGATCTCTCGGCCAACCATCCAGCGGACGACCTGACTCGACGAAGTCTGGCTGCGTGACGCCGTCGCGACATATCGGCCGTCGCGGAGCACCGTCACCTGATCGGCCAGGGTGAAAACTTCATTCATCTTGTGGCTGATATAAAGCACCGTCGTGCCAGCTTTGCGCAGGTCGGCGATCACTCGAAAAAGTCGAGCGACCTCCGAGTCAGAAAGAGCCGAGGTTGGTTCGTCCATGATCACGATCGCCGCATCGAACGCCAGGGCCTTGGCGATCTCGACCATTTGCTGGTCGCCGATCCTGAGGTCAGCCAGTCGGGCGCGCGGCGAGATGCCCGCACCGAGACGATCAAAGAGCGCACGCGCGCGGGCCTCCATCGTGCGATGATCGAGCCATCCAAAAGGACCTCCCCAGGTTTGCTCGCGGCCCAGGAAAATATTGTCGGCGACCGTCAGTTGGGGAACGAGGTTCAGCTCTTGATAGATGATGCGAATACCGGCATCCTCGGCTTCGCGAGGTCCCGCGAATCGGACCACGCGGCCGTTATAGCTGATCTCGCCTTCGAAGTCGGTGATCGCACCGGCCAGGATTTTCATGAGCGTGCTCTTGCCCGCCCCGTTCTCGCCGCAAATCGCGTGCACCTCGCCGGCGCTCGCGGTCAACGACACGTCGCGCAGGGCGTGAACGCCGCCAAAACTCTTGGCGATATGGCGCATCTCGAGCCGCGGAGCTGCCGCACCGCGAACTGGCTCGGCTGAATCCGGGAGCTGACTCATGAGAAAATCAATCCGTCGCGGCGCGGTGTACAGCAATCGTTCGTCTATCTGAAACCGCGCCCGGCTGGCGATCACACGGGGCTGTTCATGAACGGTTCGACAACGTCGCTCATGTTACGGCTCCGGCGGATGGATCGAAAGAGGGCTGCGAGATCAAAAAAAGCCCGATCAGCCGCCTGCGCGCACTGATCGGGCTTAACGCATGCTTTCTCGGCGGCGCTGATCGTCAGTTGCGAGGGCGGATCGAAGACACGAGGCTTGCGGGTGGCCAGGGTAACGATGTTCCCCGTGCGGTCGGACGTCGCGCTCACGATCGCCACCAGTTTGCTCTCTTGCTTTTTGCTCAAGTTCATACTCTGCACGGTGGCGAGAGCCGGGGCCGCGGCGAGCGTCTCGCCGACGTGGTTGAAGGCGGAGCTGGCAGCAACGGCAGGCACCACTCATATTGATCGGATCGCTCCCCGCCGGCTCGATGAGGTCGCTGACGTCGAGAGAACCGGAAGCGTGGTCAGACTGCTGCTGACCGACTCGCCATCGACAAAGCCAGTGCAAGACGCTGTCAACGCCGACACCGGCTGGCCAAGGTCATGCCTTGCGGATTCGACGTGATGGAGAGCGTCTCGACACATTGCGATCGTGTTCGTGGTATCATGGCGAGTCTATGCTTTCCGGCGGGGAAGTAAGCTCGAGTGGCGAGGCGCGTCATGAGATCACGTGAAATGACCTTTATTGATTTCTACGCGTGCCCCCGATGCGGCGCTGAGCTCGAGACCGGATTTGACGTCTGGCAAGGATGGCAGCGGTGCCCGAAATGTCGCGCACTGGCGCTGCCGCCGCTGCCGGCGGTCCCAAACAACCCGGCCGTGCGAGACTTGTGGGCCGTTCCGGGATCGGAAGAAGAACAAGACGCCGTGATGACCGACGATCTGACTGCCGATATCGACAGCGGCGAAACCGACGAATCAGTGGCGCCGGGTCCCGCCGCGCATATCAGCCCCGCGCGGCTGGTGTTTCGTACGGGGCTGGTGGTCTCACTGGCCCTCGCCCTGATTTTCTTTCTTGATCGACGAATTACCAATGCCGTGATTTTCTCGACGCTGGCAGCCGCGTTCTTCGGGTTGCTGATCCGTAAGCCCCGGTCTTCGCGCTCATGATTCCGAGCGTCACCTGGGGGCGGCGCCTGAGGCCGGCCGCTCGCGGGCGTCGGCATCCGTGGTCGTCACGGTTGAGCCTCGAGACGAGTGGCGGCCGCGTGAACGCCTGACTGGCCTTCGATCGCTCACGCAGCCTGCGGGCGATGCGCAGTTGAGAACGTGCGACGGTGGCCGCGAAGTCCTGATCGTCGAGTAGCAGTCGGATGCTCTCCGAGGCGGCAAACACGCCTTTTCGCTCGGCTTCATCGAGCGAGGCATGACCAACGCACACCCCCACGAGCTCGCCGCTGGCCGTGAAGAGGCCGCCGCCGGATCGACCATGTTCGGGGGTCTTCTCGGTGATCAGAAAGGGCCGGGCTTCATGGCTTTCATTGAGCTTGAACGACGTTGTTTCGACCAGGCGGCCGCTCCAGTGCGTGAGCTTTTTTCCCCAGTCGATGCCGATCGAGGTGACCACCGAGCCGGGCGTGGCCTTTTCGTCGTTGGCGGCTAGCCGGGCGACAAACGGCAATGCAACCAGCTTGCGGAGGCGCACGATCGCCACGTCGCCCGCGTCGTCACTCGTGGCGACCGTGCCTTGAACGACGCGCGGCCAGGCAACCTTATCGCGCGGCCGGTTTTCAAGACCCAGGTTGTAACGATGCAGCTCGACGGAGACGGGCCCCTTGGCTTTCACGACGTGCGCGGCAGTCAAAATCAGGGTCTCGCCTTCAACGGAAGCAATGATCGTCCCGCTTCCCTGCGACGTGCCGCGGCGCACGACGACCGTGGGCCGAAATGTCCAGTCGTCAGCGGGCACCGGCGGCCGCCGGCCGGGATCCGCCTCGACCGCGGCCGGAACCCTGGCACGATGCTCATCGGTTTTCGAACCGACGGCCGGCGACGGCTCACCGCCGCGGGCGTCATGCACGGCAAAGAGAAACACGAACACGACGCCCGTACGCAGCGTGACGAAAGCAGCGGCTCGAATCGGTTTGCGCGGACCATTCATCGCGGTAGCGATCTCCGCCTGATAATTGCGCTCTCGGTGACTGACTGACTCGACTCAGAAACGAATCGGCACATCGCTATTCACGGCGATGAACCGGAGTACCCGCGAAAACGGCACTGCCTGCAATCGTGCGGCCGGTTGTATGAAACGACTGCACGTCCGGCCCATGTGTTGAGACGCCAGGTGAATCGTACCAAAGCCCCTTGCACGCGCCTTCCCGAGATGCTTCAATTCGATGTCGTGTTCAAGGACTTTGCTTGTTCCACGGGCCATCGGCGCCGTGAGTCGAGCGACAGGGTCAACTTGCGAGGAATCAACATGTTGTTCGCGAAGGCGACGGGGGCGCGGGTGCCTCAACGATGAGAGTGTCCTTTCATCTGACGGTCGTGATGGGACTGAGTCTCGGCCTCGGTGGAGCGGCCGCGAGCGTGCTGGCGGATGAAAAGTCGCAAACCGAGCTGCTCAAGCCGCTTCAGGGGAGCTGGGTGTCGTCGGGTGAAGGGCTCGATGCCATGTGGTCCTTTGAAGGCGAAAAGGCCAAGGCCACGGTCAACGGCGTGGAATATACGTGCAAGGTGAAAATTGATAACGAAGCCAAGCCGCACAAAACGATCGACTTCGAGATCACCGACGGACCCGACGAAGCCAAGGGAAAAATGTCCAAGTGTATCTACAAGCTCGACGGCGAGAAGCTCACCCTCTGCGTCTCGATGCCAGGCAAGGATCGTCCCAAGGAATTTGAGCAGGCCGAAGGCGAAGCCTACCTCTTCGACCTGAAGAAAGAGAAAAAGAAAGACTGACACGATCGATCGATCGTCCTTTCGATCGGCGTTCTTCGGGCTTTCGCTCACACCGTGATCGGCTCCGGAATGCCCAGGTCTCGCGCTTGATGCACTGGACCTGGACATTCTCGAACCGGCCGAGCGAGCTCGACGCGCCGGACGCAACTCATCGACTCTGGTCGATCCCGTTGCAAAATAAGGACATTCCCTCGACCGCCGCCTATCCGCCACATCAACTCGCTTTCGCTTGTTTTTCCCTGACTTTCTGCCAGGCCAGCGCGTTGTTGCCGCTGCCTTTTTGCAGCCTCCACACCGAAATTCTTCCGGTCTGGAATTTATGCTTGCAGATCTCTGAGATCCTTGCTAAATCCAGATCAGATGTCTTTCGTTTCCGCCCGTCGTCGTAGACGACGATCCTTGGGCGGTCCGCATCCACGATGTTGCAAGGAGATATCGATGAAGAGGGTTGGATTCGTGACGGCGGCGCTGTTGCTACTCTGCGGCGGGCCAAACGCCAGCGCGGGGTCATATATGACCTATGACCTCACGTGGTCCGGTGCTCCGTTCGGCAACACGTTATCGGCGACCGGCCATGTCACGCTCTTGACGAGTGACGTGGTCAATGGTTTCAACGACTACACTGGGTCGCTTTATGATCCCCCCGATGTTACCGCGTTTTCCATCACCGTGACCGGTGACCCGAACGGTGTCAGTAACGGCACATGGGGGATCGATTATTATGCCGGCATGAGCCTGACCGTGCAGGGCGGTTATCCGCTCAACCCTGCGGCGCCACTGATCGGGCAGCCAGGCCTCGTCGATCTCAACTTCTGGATAAACGCCGCAAGTCCCTTTCCTCCTAACGCTTCGGCCAGCCCTTTTACTCTATCCACCTTCAACGGATCGTTCATGACGTTGACAGGCGCAACCCCAACGACCGCCGTTCCCGAGCCGAGCAGCATCAGCCTCCTTGGTGCCGCGGCCGTTGGCATCGCTGGCTACTGTCGGCGAAAGCGGACTCGTGCGGCTGCGTAACCTACCCGAGCGGCCTCGTCCGTATTGCCAGCGCGGCTCGTTGACTTCAGAGCGTCGCGCAGGATGCGCCGCAGTCGATTGCTTTCTCCTCGAACTCCGGGACTGCCCTGCCAGTTCCGGAGCTTACGCTCGGCTTCGTCCTGGCTTGCTGGGGCGAGACCACGTGGTGCCATTTCAAATTCAAAAACGACTGTGATTTGCGCCTCTGGAACTTTGTTCACGGTTGCGCTCTGTCTTCGTGGCGAAAGATGCGTACATCGCCGCGGTCATCGACCCGAGCAAACCAGCGTGCGGTGATCGCGTCGAGCGCCGGGTCGCGCTTCCACACGATCAACTCGTCGATCGAGCCGGCATGCTCGGCGAGAAGTTGTTCCCAATTCCGTGCACGAAGCTCCGCCTCGGCTGGATCGTCATGAATCGAAATCCATTCCAGCTCGTCGGGACTGGGCCTGTCGAGGCCGGGCGAAATGGACCGGGAAGTAGTAGTGAAGCGTTTCGTAATTGTTCCAGATCACGTTGCCTGTTCCCACTCCAAGCCAGTTCACGGCATGCAACAGCGGATTGGAGCGGAAGCGGCTGCGCGTCTTGACCAGAAGCGCGGCGATTCTCCGACCGTGACCCACGGCACTACGCGCACCAATGATCTGACCGGCCGTGCGATCTGAATAAAGCCCGTAGTCCCAGATGACGGCCGACTGGAGGATCACCGAACCGGCCAGGACCGCTACCGCGGCGCGGCCGAGCCAGCGCCTCGGATCGACGTCAACAATCGGCACGAACGCGACCAACCCCAGTAGAACGATCCGCTGCGATAAGTAGTCGCCATGGGCCTCGCCCAGTGAATCCGGACCGATCACGCCAGCCGCGATGAGCAACGTGGCAAGCAGAAGAAAAGGCCGATCGGCTGCAAACCACCCCAGTTTCCGCACGGCCCCGATTTTGACCCAGCCTAGAAGAACCATCGCGACACTGAGCCACACCACCGGGGCGAACGCCGCAAAGACACGTGTCTCTCGCTCCACGAACGGAAAGCCATCTCGCGTCGCGATGGAAATCGGATCGGCCCATTTGAGCCGAGCCAGCCACCCTCCGAGCGACCAGGCGTCGGGCAGGTTCTGCCAGCGCGGGTGCATGGGCGAACGTCCCGTTGCAATCCATACGTAGTAGAATCCGAGCAATACGAGCGGCAGGAATGTCGTGGCCGTGCGCAACAGCCGGTGGCCTCGTGGATGCCAGGGACGATCCGCACCGTCCGCCGACGGCGCCGTCACGCAGAGCACAACAAGGCTCAGAACGATGAGGCCCAGGCTGACCAGGTGGCAGAAGTAGCCGAGAATCAGCAGCAGGGCGAGCCCGACAAGCCCGCGTCGACTCCGATCGTCGCGGATCGGCCACCAGTATCCCAGTATGATCGGAAACAAACACGCTCCGAGCATGAAGCTGGCAAAACCGAAGAGCCAGGCCATGTTCATGGCGAGGATCGAGGCCATGAGCGCCGCGACCCCCAGGCCGCGGGTTCCGGCGATCCGCCACCGCATCCAGACGATCGACGCGGCGAATGCCAGAAGCGTCACGCTCGTCATGATGCGATCGGCCAGCCAACCGGGCAGCCAGGCGACGAGTGCCGCCAGCGCGATCGGCCCCGCCCAGTTAGGAATCGGCTTCCAGCTTACGCTGTACACGTCGCGCCAGGGCGAGGTCTCACCAAATCCGCCCACCGACGCCGCCAGAATCTCGGCATTATAAATATGAGCCGGCCCATCCTGGGTGACGAACCAGGGAACCAGCCAGATGGCCGCCATGGCCGGCGCCAGCGCCACGGCCAGAACGGCAAGTCCCCACCTCGCCGCGCCGGCCGATGGTGGGTTCGTCGGCTCTGTCTGGGCGGCTCTATCGATGGATCCGGAACCGGAATGCGCACGCAACGCTGACGTCACCTGGATCTCAATCTCTTCTTGATCGGCCAGTGAAAACAACGGTGCAAATCATGCCAGGTCGCGGACCAAATGCCAAGCCGGACCGAGCGGCTTCACCCGGAACCTCAGAGAGGCTTTTCGAGCAAAACCGAGCGATCCGGCTCTGGAGTGCGTAACAACCGGACTGACGACCGTCTCACCGGGATCAGGTCGCAGCCGCTGATGTGCGGCAAGGTCCTAAAACTTACGCGGCATCGACCGACACCGGGTAACAAAGACCCGGTCTGGCGTTAGTCAGACTATAACGCATGATCGAGGAGATCGCCAAGAAAAGTTCGTCGCTCACGATTTGATCTCGCCCGCATCGACAAAAGAACCGGCGCACCAGAACGCGCGCCCAGATGCTCGGCATCGAGCGGCAAGCCGGCCGATCCGCCCATTTGAAAATCAACGGCCACGCGGCCGATTTTCCCTGGCCGAGGCGCCGCGAGCGCAAGCAAAACGCTCGTTCAAGCCCGGCTCGGGAGATTTCTCTTGTCTTGCGGCTGCCGGCTGCGGTCGAATGAAACGTGTTGCAACATCAAAATCGTCGGGAAATGGCCGACAGGTCGAAGCCGAATTCACGATGCCAATCAACACCACGGCTTACAGCGCACTGACAGCGATGATCACGCCGGCGATTTTCATGACAGCGAATGCGTCGTTGATCATTTCGACGTCAAACAGAGTGTCGCGCGTCGTCGATCGGATTCGTATCCTCAACGACGTGGCCGACAAGCTCCACCGCGGCGTCGCGGATGTCGACTTTCCCGCCGAGCGGCTCGACCACCAGTACGACCAGATGCGGCAGCTCGAATGGCGCAGCGACCGGCTCCGGTTCGCTCTGACGGCTCTTTATCTTGCATTCACGACGTTTCTCGGGACCAGCCTGACGCTGGCGCTCGACACATTCCTCGGCAACTGGCTGATCGCGCTGCCCACCTTGCTGGCCTTGCTGGGTGTCGTCTTGCTCCTCTTCGCGAGCGTGAATCTTGTTTTCGAGGCCCTCGCGGCGCTCAAGAGCAACCGCCTGGAGACGCGTTTCTACCGCGAACTACACCAGCTCCGATCCGCGCCGACCCGCCCTCCCTCCCTCAGTTCATGACGCATCACCGCCATCGGTTCGAGTGCGTCGATCGGCGTTCGAACAGGCGCGGTTATCCGGCCGACCCCGGATGGCGATGCCCGCTGGCGAGCCGGCTCTCGGCGTATGCATCGTCTTCGGGAAGATACCCGAGCAGCTCGGCGGCTTCGGAAAGATCCCAGCGCATGCCATGGTTACGCGACATGCCGTTGACCAGCACAAAAAGCCGATCTTCAATCTCCGCTTCCACGGCGCAGTCGAAGAGGCGCACGAGGTCGCCGTTGGAGAGCCACATCTGACGGTCCCAGTCGGTGGCCATGGTATCGGGCCGGTTTTTCCCTTCCTGCACCCAACCGATTCGAATGGCGATAAAGATGACGTCGAACGCATGCGCCAGGCTGCGCCCCAGCCGCTCGCCGACGAGCTTCGTGACACCATAAGGCCCGTCGGGCTTCGGCGGCATGTCGACGCTGATGGGTCCGTCGCCGATGTGGCGATAGTCGCCCATCACATGGTTTGAGCTCGCGAAAATCACCCGCTCGACGCCTGCCAGTGCAGACGCGTGCAAGACGTTCGCCAGGGCGTCGAGATTCGGCCCGATGAGCTCGTCCCAGGGCGACTTTATCGTTCGGATTGGCGGCGAGATGCACGACGGTATCAACACCGTGAAAATGCGTGATCCACTCATCGTCAAGGATCCCCAGATTCGCGACAATGATTTCGTCGTCGTCACCTGCCTGTTCATCGATCAAGACCAGGTCGTAGAGTTCGGCCCAGGCGGCGCGAAGCTTGCTGCCGATATTGCCGGCTGCGCCTGTGATCAGAACGGTTCTCGGTTCTTCTTCGATCAGCTCGGTGAGCAGCTCGTCGGGCAACCCGCCGTCGTCGTCTTCAAATTCGTCGTCGAGTGCGATTTCATCGAGCTCATCATCGGGCGCAACCGCGCCGGGATCGTCAATGTCGACGATCGGTAACTCGAAGCCCGCGGGCGGCTCGGTCTGGTCGCGTTGATTTCCCGGATCCGCATCGTCCGAAGGGAGAGCCGAGCGCATGGTTGAGATCCTCAATACGTTGTCTGAACGGGCAGACACGGCAGGGGGCACGTCCAAGCCGGGCCCTTAGTTTAGCAAGTCGCCCGCCGGCTTATAGTTGGATTATCAATAAAATGAGCCGAGGTCACGCGACCAACGGGCGACTGGCACTCGCCGCCAATCGCCGCCCGACCGGTGTGGCTACTCTCTATTCGACCCCATCGCGGAGAACCTTGTCGACGGCTTCGAGAAAGAAGAAATCACCCCACATCACCGATTCGGAAACCCCCAGCTTCTTGTGAAAGTGATAAACTCCCTGTTTGAGCACGCCCTCCCAGTCGGGATCCGACCAGGCGACGTACTGATCGGTGCATAATGTGTCGAGAATCGTGAGCGTCGCATTGCGATAGCGCCTGGCCCGTACCGGATCGTCGGGCTCCGAGAGCTTGGCGAGATTCCAGAATCCCGATGCGGCAATGGCCGCGGCCGAGCTGTCGTCAATCCGATCCGCGGCCGGCGGCACGTCGAAATCCCAGGGCGGCACGAGTCCATCGGGAGCACGCTCGAGGTAGTAATCGGCATTGCGCTGCGCGACGCGAAGATCGGCCGGTTCGCGAGTGTAAGTGAACACGGTGCCGAAGCCGTAAAGCGACCATGCCAGCCCCCGCGTCCAGGCCGAGTCGGCCCGGAGGCCTTGATGGGTCGACTGGTGCAAGAATGCTCCCGTCGTCGGATCAAAGATCCCTTCGTGAGCCGTTGACCCATCAGGTCTCACGAGCACCCGCTCGGTCGTGCGGCAATGGGCGACAGCCAGGTCATACAACCTACTATCTTCGGTCTCACGCGCGGCGTAGAAGATAAGAGGGACGTTCATCATGATGTCGATGAACAAACTTTCGGGGGCCACGAAAGAGCGAAGATAAGACCCGGCGTGGTTGAAGCGTTCTGCCAGGGTCCGACCGGCGGCGATCAGAACATCGTGAAGGCGTTCGTCGCCTGTAAGGCGATACCACGGGAGATAAGTGTTAAGAAAAATGAAGCCGAGATCGTGGACATCGCGATCGTCTTTTCGATGCTCGAGCAACGCCGAATAATGTTCGGCCTGGGCGCGCCACCAGGGGTCGCCGGTTCGTTCGGCGATGAGCCACATCATGCCTGCGTGAAATCCTGCACACCAGTCTGTCCAGCTTTCTCCCGAATGGTGCCACCGGCCGTTGGCGGTGTACATCGGAAAGAAGTCTGGATAACGGCCAATCGTGCCACGGACCTGACGCTCGGCGAATGTGAACGCCTTTTCAAGCCTTTTTAAGAATGATATCATCGCTATTCCATTTCTTTAATTGATGAAGGGTCTCGATCCGGACTAGATCTCGATAAGACAGATACACAATCTATCGAAAGCCTTTGTCGCACGTGCTCTTGGACGTCGCCAGCAACCACCTCGGAGGCCAGAGTCGCCGCGTGCGGAAAACGCGTCAAGGGCGACTTTCCGACGAAACGGAATGGTCGGGTGCTACGACGATTCTCGCCAAACCTTACTTTTCATGGTGATGATCTTTTTTTACAATCTTCCCACGCTCGCCCCGTGAACGGGTCGACCGAGCATTCGCTGCTACTCCACTCGCGTCGGCCGCTGACGCCCGTCGAAAGTTCGCACCATCTCTCACTCAAACCGGCACCGTGCCTCGAATGGACGACCGGAGTCATCGTCGAGAATCACACAGGAGCCACGGAATGAGCGCAAACAGTCAAACTGTTTCGGGTTTGTACGGAATCCTGGCGAAAAATGAACCGAAACTGGTGGCGGACTGGGTCGGCGAACAGGCCAAGTCGCCAAGCCACTCGGGCATGCCGCTTCGCGAGTCTGATTTGCGCAAGGAATGCACCGAGTTCGTGGGCCTCTTGCGGAAGGCCCTCGAGCGCAATTCGGGCGTCAATATCGAGGACGCCGACTGGACCGACGTCCGCGAATTCTTGCAACATATCTCCCGCTCGCGGAGTGTCCAGGGCTACAGTCCGTCGGAAACCGCCGCCTTTATCTTCTCGCTGAAGCGGCCGCTTTTCAATTATCTCCGACGCGTGACCAATGGCGATGCTCAAGCCCTGGCCGACGAGATCTGGTCGGCGAATGAGCTTCTCGACAAGCTGGGGCTTTACACCACCGAGGTCTACCAGAGGGCGCGTGAAGACTTGATCAGCCGCCAGCAGCAAGAAATGCTCGAACTTTCGACGCCTGTCGTCAAGCTGTGGGATGGGATTCTGGCGTTGCCGATGATCGGAACGCTCGACAGCTCGCGCACGCAAGTCGTTATGGAGAGCCTGCTTCAGAAGATCGTCGAAACCGGATCGGGGCTCACCATCATCGACATCACGGGCGTTCCGACGGTCGACACGCTCACGGCGCAGCACCTGCTCAAGACGGTGACCGCCGCGCGGCTCATGGGGGCCGAATGCATCATCAGCGGCATTCGTCCCCAGATCGCGCAAACCATCGTTCACCTGGGTGTCGATCTGGGAGACGTGGTGTCGAAGGCCTCGCTGGCCAACGCGCTGGCCCTGGCGTTCGAGAAAACCGGTCGCAGAGTCGTTCGTGCCAGAGGCGAAAAGTGAGCCTTGGAGAGCCATGGAACACATACCAATCTTGCGGATGGGAAATCACCTGATCGTGTCGATTCAGGTGGATATGCACGATCGCCTGGCGACAACCCTGCAAGACAACCTGACGACGCAAATTGCCGCGACCTCGGCGACAGGCGTGCTGATCGACATCTCGGCGCTCGACATGGTCGACTCATTCATCGGCCGGATGATCAGCAACATTGCGAGCATATCGAAGGTACTCGACGCGAAGACCGTGGTCGTGGGGATGCGGCCGGCGGTGGCCATCACGCTGGTTGAGCTCGGGCTATCACTGCCAGGCGTGTACACGGCTCTGAATGTCGAGAAGGGGATGCAGCTCCTGCGAGCCAGCGAGGGGCAGCAGACAAAAGAGGCCGACGATGATCGTATCGAAGACGGAACGTCTGCCGGTTCTCTGCTCGGCCGACATCGTTCTGATTCGCCAGGCAGTCAGAAAGTGGACCGGTGAACTGGGTTTTAGCCTGGTCGACCAGACCAAGATGATCACGGCCGCGAGCGAACTGGCGCGTAATTCGCTTGATTATGGCGGCGGCGGGATCGTTCGGTTCGAGTCGCTGCGAGAGGGCATCAAGCAGGGTCTTCGGCTCACGTTTGAAGACAAGGGGCCAGGCATTCCCGATCTCGCGCTCGCCCTGACCGACGGCTACACCAGCGGCAAAGGCATGGGCCTGGGCCTGGGTGGTGCCAAGCGCCTGGTCAACCAGTTCGAGATCGTCTCGCGCGTCGGCGAGGGCACGTGCGTCACGATCGTGAGGTGGAAATGATGAGCACGCATGGCCACTCACTTTTCGTACACGTCGACGAGCCGACGAAGGTCGGTGAGGCGAGACGCACCGCGGTGGCGCTGGCCGAAACCCTCGGATTCGACGACGTTCATCAAGGTAAAGTTGCACTGATCGCAACCGAGGCGGCAAGCAACCTGATCAAGCATGGCGGCGGCGGCGATCTGATCCTGACGGACAACGACGACGGCACCCGTGTCGCCCTCGAAATCCTGGCCGTCGACTCGGGGCACGGCATGAGCGACGTGAGCCGTTGCCTGGTCGACGGTTTTTCGTCGGCGGGGTCTCCAGGAACCGGGCTCGGCGCGATCAGCCGGCTGGCTGACTTGTTCGACGTTTATTCCACCGTGGGGGCCGGCACAGTCGTCTGGGCAAGGCTCTACGCCAAACCCCCCCCTGCCAGTACTGAGCCGTCTCGGCCCACACTCGACGTCGGAGCGGTCAGGGTCGCCGTTGCCGGCGAGACTGTATGCGGCGACAACTGGGCGTCGGTCGCTCGCGACGGTTCAGCGTTCTTGATGGTCGCCGACGGGCTGGGCCACGGCCGGATGGCGGCTGTCGCCGCCGACGAGGCGGTTCGCGTCTTCCTGCGGCACCGCTCGCGCGAGCCCCAGGTGATTCTCGAGTCGATCCACGAAGCCCTCCGCGGCACCCGTGGCGCCGCGATCGCGATCGCCCGCTTCGATTTCGAGCTGGGCGTTGTTCGCTATGCGGGCATCGGCAACATCGGCGGCGTGATCGCTCATCCCCATGATCGAAAATCAACCAACCTGGTCTCTCAGAATGGCACAGTCGGATTCATGTTCCGTCGTATCCACACTTTTGAATATGAATGGACCGACGACTGTGTGCTTCTCATGTTCTCCGACGGTCTTGCGACCCACTGGAGCCTTGAAAAATATCCCGGCCTGCATCAGCGAAATCCCACTGTTATCGCTGGCGTTCTCTACCGCGATCACAAGCGAAAGCGCGATGATGTCACCGTGGTTGCGACCCGCCGGCAGAAGGGAAATCGGCCGTGAGCGTCTCGCTCTTGAACATCGAGGTTCGGCTCGAAGCCGACATTGTCCTGGCTCGCCAGCGAGCGCGGCAGATCGCGGCCTTGCTGGGCTTCACGCAGCTCGATCAGACACGGATCGCCACGGCGACCTCCGAGATCGTGCGCAACGCGGTGCAATACGCGGGGGGGGGCCGCGTGGAATTCCTCCTTGAATCAAACGCGACGCAAGCACTGCTGATTCGGATTCGCGAGCGTGGCATGGGAATCAAGGATCTGCAAACGATTCTCGACGGGCAATACGACTCGCCCTCGGGGCTCGGAATCGGGATCACCGGAGCGCGCCGGCTCATGGATCGATTCGAGATCGAATCGGAATCCGGCAACGGCGTGGTCGTCGTGATGGGAAAATTCTTGCCGTCGCGGGTCAATGCGATCAGCCCGCAAGACCTGAGCCGGCTATCGGCCGAACTGGCGCGGCACGCTCCCCGGGGTTTGCTGGAAGAGCTGCAACAACAGAACCAGGAGTTACTCAACGCCTTGCAGGAGCTGCGAGAGACTCAATCCGAGATCGCGCAGATGCACAGTCGCGAGCTGGAGGAGACCAATCGCGGCGTCGTGGCGCTTTACGCCGAGCTCGACGAGGGGAACAAGGCCGTGCAGCGCCTTTCCGACCTGAAATCGCGGTTTCTATCCGAAATGAGCCACGAATTCCGGTCTCCGCTCAATTCGATCAAGGGCTTGACGAGCATCCTCCTGGCACGCACCGATGGCGAGTTGTCCGTCGAGCAAGAGAAGCAGGTCAATTACATCCGGCAGGCCGCCGATGGACTCTCGACCCTGGTCGATGACCTCCTTGACGTCGCCAAAGTCGAGGCGGGCAAGGCCCGGCTGCGGATCAACAGTTTCGACGTCAAAGCCATTTTTGAAAATCTTCAGGGTACGATCCGTCCGATGATTGATCACTCGGCCGTGAAGCTCATATTCGAAGAGCCAACCGCCGTCCTTCCCCTCCAGACCGATGAAGGTAAGGTGGGGCAGATCCTCCGAAATTTCTTGACGAACGCGGCAAAGTTCACCGAGCGCGGTGAGATTCGCGTGACGGCGCAACCGGGCCGCGACGACACCGTCATTTTCTCGGTTCGCGACACGGGAATCGGAATCGCCGCCAAGGACCTCGATCGGATCTTCGAGGATTTCACCCAGGTCGAGAATCCCGTGCAAAAGCGGGTCAAGGGGATCGGCCTGGGATTGCCGCTGACGCGCAAGCTCGCGGCGCTGCTCGGGGGAGAAGTCTCCGTGCAAAGTACGCCCGGCCTGGGTTCGACGTTCGTGGTCCAGATCCCTCGCGTCTGCTATGGAAATGATCAGGAGCCGCGCGACGAAAAAGTGCCCCTACCTTCAAACCGGACGGTGTTGCTGATCCAGAACAGGGCACTGCGATCGGCCCATGAAAGTTATCTTGAAGAGTCTCGATTCCAGGCGATCTCCGCGCATACCCCCGAAGAACTTGAGGCCGCGTTTCGCACGGCGCGACCGGTCGCGGTCGTCGTCGACATCGTTTCAGAGTCGGCCGATCGCTGGGCGCTCCTTGACACGCTCAAGACGATTGAAGCGGCGCACGACGTTCCGATTTTCGTCGTCGGCCAGTCCGACGAAGAGCAGCCGGCTCTCGAGCGCGGAGCGGTCGATTTTGGTGTCGCGCCCGTCACGCGCGAGTGGCTTGTCTCGAAGCTCGAGGCCGTGTCGGCCGACGGACCGCTTAGCCGGGCTCTGATCATAGACGACTGCGAACGCGACCGCTATCTTATCAAGGAAGCTCTCGCCGCCCTGGGTCGTTTCCAGATCCTCGAATCGGCGTCCGGCAGCGATGCTCTGATTCGTGCCAGCGCCCAGAAACCGGACGTCATTTTCCTCGATCTGGTCCTGCAGGATATGACGGGCTTTGAGATACTTGACCGGCTGAAGTCCAGCGACGACACGCGAAATATTCCCATCATCATCAATTCGTCGCAGTTTCTTGAGAAAGACGATCGCTCGCGCCTCCAGGATCGAACTGTCGCCATTCTGGCAAAGGGCAACTTCTCCCGGGAACAGATGCTTCACCGGGTCCGAGAGTCGCTGAAGAAGGCCGGCTTAGGGCAGCCGTTCAACGAGAGGGCGGAGTGAGACGATGGCCAAAGCTTCAGAGACATCAATTCTGCTCGTGGACGACGACCCCGCCAAGCGTTACACGATCTCTCGGACACTGAATCGCGCGGGCTTCGACGTGCGTGAGGCCCAGTCAGGCGCGGAGGCCCTCCAGCTCGTTTCGTTGAATCCAGACCTCGTCATTCTCGATGTCAAGTTGCCCGACATCGACGGCTTCGAGGTTTGCCGGCGGATCAAGTCTGATCCGGCGACCGCATCGATCCCGGTGCTCCATATATCGTCGACGTTCGTGGATATTGAAGCGAAGGTGCATGGGCTCGACAGCGGTGCCGACGGCTACTTGACGAGCGTCGCCGAGCCGATGGAATTACTGGCCACCGTGCGGGCACTGCTGCGTGCTCGTCAGGCCGAGGATGCCGCGCAGCTCTCGAAGCGCCAGTGGCAGTCCACGTTCGATGCCATCAGCGACGGTGTGATGCTTCTCAACGAGTCGGGCAAGGTCGTCCAGACCAATCGCACCGTCGAGCTCGATTCTGACGAAGGCCTGGACCGAGCTCGTCGGTAAAGACCTCAGCGAGGTTCTCCATGAGGCCCCTGGTAAAGGGCAGCCGCTTTTTGAACGAATGTGCGTATCGCGTGAACGAGAAGCCGACGAGCTTTCCCTCGGGGACCGTTGGCTCCGCGTGACCGTCGACCCGCTGAGAGACCGGAATAACGCGGTCAACGGCGCGCTTTGCCTCATCTCGGATATCACCGAGAGAAAACAGCTGGAAGTGCAGCTCCTGCGGCAGACCGAACAGCTCAATCAAGACGCCAGGCGCAAGGACGAATTCCTCGCGATGCTGGCCCACGAACTGCGCAATCCGCTCGCTCCGCTCTCGAACGCGCTTCAGATCCTGGTGCTTCAAGTTCAGCACACTCCGATGATCGACGAGACGCTCGACATCGCGCGACGGCAGATTGCTCACATGTCTCGTTTGCTTGACGATCTCTTCGACATTTCGCGAATCACTCGAGGCAAAATCGAGCTCAAGAAATCGAGGATCGACTTCAATCTCGTCGTGGCGCATGCGCTCGAAGCCTCGCGGCCTCTGATCGAAGCGTCGCGACACGAGCTCACCGCGTCGCTCGCTCCCGAGCCCCTGGAAGTCGACGGCGATCCGACTCGTCTGGAGCAGGTCGTCTCCAATCTGCTGAATAATGCGGCGAAATACACCGAGCCAGGCGGCCGGATCAACCTGACGTTAAGTCGCCAGGAAGACAGCGCCGAGCTGCGGATTGAGGACTCCGGGGTCGGAATCTCGCCCGATATGCAAAAGAAGATTTTCGACCTGTTTGTACAGGCTGACCAGTCGCTCGACCGCGCACGCGGCGGCCTCGGAATCGGCCTTACTCTTGTTCAACGGCTCGTGGAGTTTCACAGCGGCACGATTTCCGTATCGAGCGAGGGTTCCGACAAGGGGAGCGAGTTCATCGTGCGCATACCCTTGATCGAGGCATCCGCCCTGCTTTCACGCCCGCCGGCGTCGGAGGCTTCTACCCGGCAACGGCGACTTCGAATTCTGATCGTCGACGACAATCGTGACAGTGCTCGCACGTTATCCAAGATCCTCGAGCCTCGACGGCCATCAGATCGGCTGCACGTTCGACGGGCTCTCCGTCATCAACCACGTCACCGAGCAGAAGCCCGACGTCGTGCTGCTCGATATCGGCCTACCAGGTATTGATGGTTACCAGGTTGCTCAGCAACTCCGTGAGTTATATAAACCGTCCGAGCTCATGCTGATCGCGGTCACGGGCTACGGCGGCGACTTGAATTACGCGCGAGCCCAGTTCGCCGGTTTCGACCATTTCCTTGTCAAGCCGGTGAATCTGAGCACCCTCAAGGAAAAACTCGCAAGCCGATGAAAGGCGAACGCCAGACCACCACCCGGATCAGCACCAGCCGCCAGCAACATGCGGCGCCCAAGGACTTGGGTCGGCGGGGGCCCTGTGCTAGAGTGAAGGGCAAATCCGTATCTCATGTCGGAGAGCCTTCATGAATTTTGATCAATTGATCCGGTTCGCCGTCGAACAGGGTGCGTCAGACGTTCACTTGCAAACAGGTGCCGCGCCGCTCTTGCGAATCAACGGGCAGATTCGCACGGTCGATTCGCCCCCGGTCGCCAATGATGCCTTGCGGCAATTCATGCTCTCGATCAAGAAAGGGCTGACAGCCGAACGGCTCGATCAAGCCATGGTCGAGGGGCTCGATTTCTCGTATGCGATCGCGGGTGTCTCGCGGTTTCGTTGCAATATCTATAGCCACATGGCGACGCCCGCCATGGTGCTGCGCGTGATCAAGTACAAGATCCGCTCGATCGAGGAGCTCAATCTGCCCCCTGTTCTCCGCGACATCGCGCTGTCGCTCCGCGGAATGACCCTCTTGACCGGCACGACCGGCAGCGGCAAGAGTACGACGCTGGCCGCGATGATCGACCTCATCAACAGCTCCTATCGCTGCAAGATCATCACGATCGAAGATCCTATTGAATATGTTCATGCCAATCAAAAAGCCATGATTTCACAGCTCGAAGTCGGGCAGGACACCCCGAGTTTCGAGCATGGGCTCAGACAGGCGCTGCGGCAAGACCCCGACGTGATTCTCGTCGGCGAGCTGCGCGATAGCGAAACGTTGCGCATGGCGTTGCGTGCCGCCGATACGGGCCACCAGGTTTTCGCCACGGTGCACAGCACCAACGCGGCCCAGACAATCGAGCCGCGTGCTGGCCATGGTGCCGCCCGACGAACGCCCCATCGCGACGTCGCAACTGGCGCTGTCGCTCACGGCGATCGTTTCTCAGCGGCTGGCGGCCACGCGCGATGGCGGGCGGACCCCGGCCATGGAGATCCTTCGCGGCGGCCCTGTCACCTCGAAGTACATTCTCGAAAACAAGATTGGTGATCTGAGTGATTATATCGCGACCCGCGAGAGCGGAATGCAGCGATTCGATCAGCACTTACTTGACCTTTATCATCAAAAGATCATTTCCGGAACCGAGGCATTCCGGCTCGCGACCAACCCCGAGGCGGTCGCCCTGGGAATGCGTGGAATTCACTAGAACCCGCAAGGACAGACCCGAGCGTGCCGGGCTTCCACCATTCGGGGACACGACCAGCGACCAGAACACGATGGCGACGATAGAAGACGCGATCGCGATCGGTTGGCGACTCTTCCAGGCCGGCGAGCTGCCTCGCGCCGAAGGCGTGTTTCAGAAGATTGCCGAGGTCAGCCCGCTGGCGGTTGAAGCCTGGTACCTGCTCGGCGCCGTGCAGCAGCTCCAGCAGAAGCTCGACGACGCGTTTGCCAGCTACCAGCGCGTTTTGACCATCGCGCCCCGACATGCCGAGGCGCTCAATAATCTGGGAGTCATGCTGCATGCGCACGGCAGCACCCACGAAGCTCTGGAGTGCTTTCGCAAGGCCCTGGCTGAGAAGCCCGCATATCCAGATGCGCTCAGCAACCTGGGCAACGCACTTCAAGAGCTCGGCAGACTCGACGATGCCATCGCAAGTTACCAGAGTGCCCTGAGACTCAATCAACATCATTTTGATGCCTGTAATAACCTCGGCAATGCTCTTCGCGCCGGGGAGACCTCGCGGAATCGGTCCGCTCGTACGACAGGGCGCTGCGGCTGAGACCCGACAACGCCCAGGTGCGACTGAGCCGGGCACTTTGCTGGCTGGAGGCCGGCGACTTCGAGCGGGGATGGCCGGAGTACGAATGGCGATTGAAATGCCCGGAGTTCGCGATCCCGGCGTTTCGCCAGCCGCGATGGGACGGCTCCGCGCTCGACGGACGGAGCATCCTCCTGTACGCCGATCATGGACTCGGCGATAGTATCCAGTTCATCCGTTACGCCCCGAAGGTCAAGGCCCTTGGAGGAGACGTCATCGTCGCGTGTCAGCGCCCGCTGGCGCAGCTCTTCGCGAGTTGTGCGGGCGTCGATCGCATCGTCGCTGAGATGGCCGACTGCCCCCCTTTTGATGTTTATATTCCCCTGATGAGCCTGCCCGGCGTCTTTGCGACAACTTCAGCCACGGTGCCCGCCGACGTTCCTTATCTCTGGCCCGAAACGAGGCGGTTCGACGCCGAGCGGCGTGCCGCCATCGATCGTGACGGATTCAATATTGGCATCGCCTGGCAAGGAAACCCGCGCTACCGGCAAGATCGCCACCGGTCCTTCGATTTCGCCCAAGTCGAACGCCTCGCCAGGATCGACGGCGTCCGGCTTTTTAGCCTGCAAAAAGGGCCGGGAGTCGAGCAGATCGACGCCGTGGCCGAACGGTTCGCGGTCAGAAGCCTCGGGAGCATGGTCGCCGATCTCAACGAGACGGCCGCGGTGATGCAATGTCTCGACCTGGTCATCACGCCCGATTCGGCGCTAGCCCACCTGGCTGGCGCGGTCGGCGCGCCCGTCTGGGTGGCGCTGGCTTATGCGGCCGATTGGCGCTGGCAGCGCGAGCGCTCGGACAGCGCCTGGTATCCCTCGATGCGCTTGTTCCGCCAGGACACCTGGGGCCAGTGGGACGACGTTTTCGCGAGGATGGAAAGCGCGCTGCGAGCCCACCTCGAAACACGAGACGAGCACTCCCAGGCATGATCCTAGCGTGCGGCGGGAAACAAACCTGAGATAATACGAAGCCTTCTGTTCTGGCCGGCCGCCATGAGGCCCGAATTGCCGCGCCTCACAGTATTCTCAACGCCGTGACCCGTCGCACGTCTCAACCTCTCGCACCGGCCCCATCAGGCGGCTTGTCGGACTCTCCACTGGAAGGTTCGCGCTGTCGCGAGATCCGAGCTAGCAGCTCAATTTCCTTGCGCTTCGCAGGTTGCGAACCGTCTGCTCGTCCCACTCGAGTTGCTCGTTTTCGAGCCAGTCCAGGGCGCGAGCCAGCCATTCCTCGGGAATCGGCACTCTCAGCTCGGCATGACGAACCACGATGCCAACCAGTGCGAGCTTCGCGGTGGCATCCCAGTCTTCTGGCGGACAGTCTTCCTCGAGCGTCTCCCGCAAGGCGGCCAGCGATGCATCGAACGTTTCAATACTGGCAAGCTTCTGGAAAACCTGCTCGTATGTTAGCGGATGGCGGTCGTCCATCAGCTCTTCGAAGTGCGCACCGTGCACCCGGTCGAATCCCGCGTCGAGCGCGTCGGATGCCTCGTCGTTCTCGTAGCTCTTGACTCCCCAGTCGCCCATCGTGATTTCGCTGTAAAAAGGGATTGGCTTTGCAGCCGCGATCGGATCGGTCGCCATGAATGGCCCGTCTCGCCGTCGCCCGTACCGGCGGTCGGCAGGCTCAAAGCGTCTATCAGTGCAATGGTCAAAAGAGCCGGGCTGTCGCAAGTAATGAGTTGAGCCGCTGGGGTGCGGCCACGAAGGTCGGCACCGATATCGGCGTGCGGCGAACCATCTCCGACGCCGTGAGCCGCTCGCCGTGTATCGTGGCAATCTCGCAGCCGGCCTCGGTGGCGATCACGATTCCGGCGGCGATGTCGTGGGCATGTTCGCCGAGAAAGGTGGTCGCGTGTAGCCGGTTGGCCGCAACAAAGGTTTGCTCGCAGCAGGCACTTCCCAGGTCGCGGAGCCGCCCCGGTAGTGTCCGCGGGTCGACGGCCCGCAGGGCATTCGTGCCGACACACATGTTGTCTTGATTGTGAAATTCGTTGGCGTCGTGCGCTTGCAGCCGGCGATCGCCGAACCATGCGCCGGCCCCCTTGATGGCCCAGAACAATTCACCAAGGGGCGGGATCACGATCACGCCCATGACAGGCTCGCCCGAAATGAGCAAGCCGATACTGACGGCCCAGAGAGGTAACCCGTGGACCATGTTGCCTGTGCCATCGATCGGATCGATCGACCAGCGACGGGGGCCGCTGCCGCCTGCCGCCGCGTATTCCTCGCCTGTCAGTGAATCGTCCGGGAATCGATCGCCCAGACGCCTGCGGATCAGTTTTTCGAGATCCTGATCGAGGTCGGTGACATAGCTGAGGTTTGACTTCTCCTGAGGCGTCACCTCCTGGCAGCGATCCATGGCAACAGCGGCCGCCTCGAGCGCGAGGGCCCTGGCAAACTCAAGCTCGGCGGTGAGATCCGGAAGTTGCGCCATGAACGTGCCTTCTCGATTCAATGATGATGTCGCCGACGCAACGCCCAGCGTAGACAATCGATTGACAGCGAAGCAAGAGCGGTTCCCCTGCAGGGAGGCCCAACCATCAATCAGGCACTGCGACAAATTCCTCGCACCAAAGGCCGAGTGGACGATCTTGAGCGAAGCGTCCATGATAGTGTTCGCTTTCAGTGAGGACGGACGAGCTTCGGTTTCTCGGATCATCGGCAATGAGGGGAGCGAATCGGTGGTGGATCTGAGAGTGAAGCTCGGTCGGCTCGCGCTTGCCAACCCGGTGCTCGTCGCATCCGGAACGTTTGGATACGTCCGCGAGATGCGCGACTTCGTCCGGCTCGAACGGCTTGGCGGCGTGATCCCCAAAACGGTGACGTTCCACCCGCGTGCCGGCAATCCGACCCCGCGAACCGTCGAGACGGCGGCCGGATTACTCAACGCCATTGGCCTCGATAATGATGGAATCGGCCATTTCCGGACTCACCACTTGCCCTATCTACGTACCGTCGGCACCGCGGTGATCGCCAATATTGCGGGCGAGGATGAAGACCAGTTCGTGGCGATGGCCGAGATGCTCGCGGGCGAGCCTGGGCTTGCGGCAATCGAGCTCAATATCTCCTGTCCCAACGTGAGCCACGGCCTGGATCTTGGAACCGACGCCGATGCGGTCGGCCGCCTCGTCGCTCGGGTTCGAGCCTCGTGCCCATTGCCCATCATCGCGAAATTGACGCCGAATGTGACCAACATCGTACCGATCGCCGCGGCCGCGGCCGGGGCGGGGGCCGATGCCGTGAGTTTGATTAACACGCTGCGCGGGATGGCCGTCGACTGGCGACGACGCCGCCCGATTCTCGCCTATGACATGGGAGGTCTCTCAGGACCGGCAATCAAGCCGATCGCCCTGCGAATCGTCTGGGAGGTTGCGCGCGCTCCCCGAGCTGCCGATCATCGGGATCGGCGGCATCGCATCGGCCGACGACGTTCTCGAATTCATGGTCGCCGGCGCATCGGCCGTACAGGTTGGCACGGCCACATTTTATGATCCGACAGCGTCTGAACGCATCCTCGACGAGATGACTCAGCAGCTCGTCGACGCCGGCGTCACCGACGTTCGCGCAATCGTCGGCACGCTCCGCTCCAATCGCATTTGAGGCCTCCCGCTATTTCCACACGCGGTAAATCGTGCCGTCGATGCGTTGCCCCTCTTCGGTCAAAGCGGTCGCGTGTTCCGTTTCGTATTTCAAATCGAGCCTCGAGCAGCGCGGCCGGGAATTGTCTCGCGGCCACCCGGTCAGGGCTCGCAATCAAGCCATAACCCCCCGGCGCCAGCAGATGCTTGAGCAGATTGGCCACGAGCGGAATCAGGCGAGCCTCGTAAATGACATCAGCGCCCAGAATGAGCGAAAACTCCTCGTCGGGCATCGCACGCCAGTCGAGCCGGCGTGTTGAAAAGCGCGCCGGCTCGAACTGGTTCTCCGCGGCGCTTGCGCGACGAAATCAAGCGGTGCTTCGTCGTAGTCGGTGAACTGGACATGAAGCCCACACGCGACCGCCACGAGCCCGGCGAGGCCGAGCCCGCAACCGATTTCAAGGACGCCGGCGTCATCGCTCTGGGCACGCTGCTGCTTGAGTTTCGGTTCGCGTGCGACGCGGTCGGCCAGAATGTAGGCCGCCGGCCAGAGGTAGGCCCAGTACGGCATGTAGTCATCGTGCTGATTCCAGTCGGTGACCAGGGGATCGTCGAGCAGCAAATCAGGGTCGCACGGCCGCAGTAGTCGGACGGTGACATCGCCGAACGTCAATTCGGCGACGCGTGTTGGCCCACGATAGGTCGTTTGCCGATCCCGACCATCATCACGTCGTTTCACCGCTTCTTCTCCACGCAACCGGTCACCCTCAGTTTCATCACGTGCCATCAAACATTCACCGAGCCGTTAAGAAATGTCGAGTACGTTGACGTTCCATCCTTTTGCCGACTATACTCATGTTGTCATTGAGACTCAGTCTCAATGACGCTGCATCGTGCTTCCCGCCTGGTCGTGCCATTTGAGACGTTTTATCGGAGTGAGGCGGATTGTGATGTCCGAGCCAATGATACGTAACTGGGCCGCCACAATTGCTTTATTCGCGACATTGATGAGCGCGGCCGCGGTCGATTCCGATGCGGGAGACGTCTCCGGCGTGGTTCGGATGCCCGATGTGTGCTCGCCGTCGATCAGTCCGGCGGTCGTGTATCTGACGCCCGTCGACGGGCGTCCATCCACTATGAGCAACGGCTCGATCGGGGCCCGCTCGGGCCTTACGCCAGAGCCGCGAGCCGAGGTTGCTCTCGTCACGCAACGCGGACTTCAGTTTCTTCCGCGCATTCAAGCGATCTCTGTCGGCCAATCGGTGCGATTCACCAATCAAGATGGCGAGACGCACAACGTCCATATTGTTTCGCCGGGCTTTGCTTTCAATCAATCGATGGCGCCCGGGCAGGGTCAGGAGTTCACCCCTGCACAGCCCGGCGTCATGCGGCTGGCTTGCGATATTCATCACCACATGCGGGGCTATGTGGTCGTCAGCCCGTCCCCCTGGTCGCGCGTTTGCGATCGCGAGGGGCGTTTCCAGTTGCACGACGTCGCTGATGGTCATTACATACTCACGGCCTGGCACGAAATGGGTGACCCTGCGACGACCGAGATCACGGTTGCCGGCTCAAAAAAGCTTCAAATTCCCGATCTCGTGCTGACGAGTTTCGCGCCACGCACTGGAGGAGCGGCCGGTCCGGCGCCTTGCTTGCCGCGGCCCCGGCGAAACCGTGGGCCGACGTGATCGACCAGATCGGAGTCATGCTGGCGGCCAGTCGCGATGCGGCCACGCGGCCCGGCGAGCTCGCGAAGGCGCGACGGCTGGTCGACGACGCGTACTGGGGAGAGTTTGAAACGTCGGACATGGAAACGGCCGTTCGGAAGTACATTGGGTTCGCGCGGGCCGGCGAACTGGAACGGCAGTTCACGGCGATTCGCTCGGCGGCGCACGACGTCGCCGAAAAACGCCAGCCGCTTCAGACGATGGCCGACCTGTCGCATAAGTTGCTTCTTGATCTATCGGCCACCGCGACTTTTCTCAATGCCAGGGGCGTCACCAATGGTGCGCGAATCGACTCCGTCGCCAACGCGGCGGCTTCGCATGCCGAACTCGGAGGTACCCCCCTGCTGGCGACCGAGCCAACTGGTGACCCGCGAACCTTGTTACAGGGGCTCAAGCGTGGGCTCCAGCGCGTCGAGAAGCAGGCCGACGACAACGATCGCGACGAGGCGGCGTCTGAGCTGACCACGGTTTACATGACTGACTTCGAGCCGCTCGAGCGGTACCTGCTGGGGCGTAGTCCGCAATCGGTTCGGCCGCTCGAGATTCAGTTCAATTCGCTCCGAGGGGCGCTGCGAGCCGGATTGAAGGGCGAGAAGCTCGAAGCGAGGATCGCGACCTTGACGTCTGACGTCACCACGCTCATCGATCGTCTTGAGGCTCAACCCGTCGGGGTCTTCGGACCGGCATTTCTGGCGTCACTCGTCACGATCCTGCGTGAAGGCCTGGAAGTGATCCTTGTCGTGACAATGTTGCTGGCCCTGGTGGCCAAGGCGGCGGCCGAGCCTGCTGCTGGTGAACCGATTCAGGGCTCGGGCTCCCCCGATGATGGAGCCTCGAACACGTCGGTCACGATGGCGCGAGCGGCCGCTCGGGCTGTGCGCGCCATCTGGTGGGGCGTCGGGCTTGCGAGCCTGGCGAGCCTTGGCACGGCCGTCATTTTGAACGCCGTCGTCACGGCGACATCGGGCGCGGCACGTGAGATTCTCGAGGGCGCGGTCATGCTGGCCGCGGCCGGCATTCTTTTCTACGTCAGCTACTGGCTCATTTCGCAGAGCGAGGCGAAACGCTGGATCGACTTCCTTCGGAAGCAGGCACGCCACGGGCTCGAGCTTGGCGGCCGGGGAACACTCGCCGTTACCGCCTTCCTTGCCGTTTATCGTGAGGGCGCCGAGACCTCGCTCATGTATCAGGCGCTCCTGAGCAGCGAAGGGCGCACCCGCCCTGGATTTGTCGGCGTGATCGCCGGATTGGCGCTTGGCATCGCCCTCCTGGCGATCGTGGCGCGTTTGATTCAGGCGACGAGTGTACGTCTGCCGATGCATTTGTTCTTCAAGCTGTCCGGTCTTTTTCTGTTCGTTCTGGCCATTGTGTTCGCCGGCAACGGCGTCTTCGAGCTTCAGAACGCGGGCATTCTGCTGACCACGAACCTCGCGTGGATGGGGAGCGGCCTACCATGGGCCGGCCTTTATCCGAACGTGCAGGTGATCGCGGTGCAGGGGCTCTTGCTGGCCGGGGCCGTCATGGCGTGGCTGGTTGTCCCACGCTCCGCGCTTCAACCGAGCGTACCAGGTGGCCCTGCAATGAGGCTCGCCTCGAAGAGTCGTTGATTAATTGATTGATCGATCGATCGATCGATCGAGCTAGCTCAGGGAGGTTCCACGTCGTGCTCCATCGCTGGGCGGGTCCGATCATCATGATCGCGATTCTGGGCGGGGTGGTCGCATTCCTGGCCCTCAATCTGAATTGGAAGGGGCGCTCATCGACGCTCGCGGCGGCGGGGGATTCGCTGTCGCCGTCAGGCACCGACAATCGTCCGTCGGTTACTGATGCGCCGGCGCCGGCGGCTCGAGAAACCCCTGGGCTTTCGGGAGTATCCGATCGGCGACGAAGTCGAAAGGAACGAAATGCTCATCAAGGCCGTATGGCTGCCCGCCATGCAGATGGAGGGAATGGAAGATCCCGCCTCGAAAGATTTGATCCATATCGAGGCCGATATCCACGCGACGGCGGGTAATCGCAACGGCTTCGCCAAGGATGAGTTCGTGCCCTATCTTGTCGTCCACTACTCCATCACGCCAGCCGCTGGAAAATCGAATGATGACCCCGATCGTTCCGGCCCGGGTAGATTGTTAAGGCCCATGGTGGCACGCGACGGGCTGCATTACGGCGCCACGATCCCGATGCCCAAACCGGGACTTTACAAGCTGACATACACGATCGAGCCGCCGTCTGCCGGCGGGTTGGGACGTCACGCCGATCCAGCGACCGGAGTCGCACCCTGGTGGAAACCGTTCGAGGTTTGGTTCGATTGGGATGTTCAAGCCAGGAACTGAGACCAATCAGGCTGCTGATTGAACATCAATAGCGCCGCGGGTTCGAATCGAGCGTGACGCCGCTCGCTTATTCCTCGGCGATCACGTCTCCATGAGCGGCACGAACCGGCCAAAGTGTTCGCAGAGAGCGTCCGCCAGCAACGTGGGCTCCGGAAACAGCCCATCCGGGCTCGACTGAAGGGCCAGCGAAATGGCCTCCTGGCCGAGATTGACCCGGATGAGCGCGAAGGGAACGACGCGCATCCGGCCGAGTTTGACAGCAAGGGTCTCTTGCAAGATCGCCTCGTCACCCGGACCGATCGGCTCTGGAGTGATCACGAGGGCTGTCAACCCGATCACGAGCCCCTTCCATGGCGGAAAACGCCCATTGACGGCCCGTGCCAGACGTGCGAGCAGCTTTGTCTGCCCGGCCTGCGATCCATCGAGATCGAGCGGCTGGCGAACCACCGCCACAATGCTCAGCGCCCTGCCGAAGATCGGAATCGGTCCGAGACTGACGCGTCGCCGGTAGTACCGTACAACGGCCAGAGGCGGCTCGCGAAACTCTTCGCCATCTTCGGTGGTTGACCCCTGATCGCGAAGAAGCGGGTCGATGAGCTCGATGAAGGGGTCCTCGAGCATGGTTGGCATGACTCCGAACGGCCGGGAAGGCTCATTGAACGCGGGCTGGAACTCATTGCCGCGGCGGTGCACAACTCGTTGAGCTAGCACGACCAATGCCTGCGCGGCTAAGCTGGCTGCCAGAAAAGGAGGCGTTTCGTGTTGATGGAGAAACCGTCGCCCAAGCCCGCGTCGGAGTCACGAGTGAGTCTGGCGATCATCACCGAGCCCGGGCAGGCCAATTCGTTTGGCACGCTTCACGGCGGAGTCATCCTCAAACTGGCCGACGAATGCGGTGCGATCGCCGCCCTGCGCCACGCGGGCAAAGGACAGATCACCACCGCGGCGATTGATTCGATGATCTTCCTTGGTCCCGTTTACGTGGGCGAACGCGTCGAGATTTCGGCCGAGGTCACCTATGTCGGAACGACGTCGATCGAAACTCGTGTCGAAATCTTCGCCGAGCCGATCGAGGTGTCGGAGCGACGCAAGGTGGCCGTGGGCTACGCCCTCTATGTCGCACTTGATGAAACCGGACGGCGGCCCCGGCCGGTGCCGGGCCTCTTGATCGAGACAGAAGCCGGGCGCGCCGCGGCGGCTGCTGCCGAAAAACGCCAGAAAATTCGTCTCGAACGGCGTGCCGAGGCTCGCGGAGAATCGGGGCCGGCGGCCTGACCGCAGGAAGACCGTCCGTCTCGCTCGGATTTAGCCAAGCTTGGTTCACTGCTCAACACGCGGATCGGACTAATTAATCCCGCGCTTGGTCCGCGTGATATTCGGCTGCCGAACTCGCCACGGGGACCGACGACGAGGGCACACCCGGCAGCTCGAATTTCGGCACCGCGGTGTCGGTGTAGGCGGGCTCGCTGGGCGATCGCTCTTCGGATCGCCATGATGAGCCGTGACTCGTTGACGAATGACTGCTGGTGCCGGTGCCCGAAATATCGAAATCGTCGGCCACGCCGCTGAGTCCTTTCTTGAACTCAACGATGCCTTTTCCAAGCGACCGGCCAACTTCGGGGAGCCGTTTTCCAAAAAGTAAAACGGCAATCCCCATCACGATGATCATCTCCATCGGACCAAGATTAAACATGCGACTTCCTCTTCCTCCCGCTGAGCTTTGCCGAAAAAATTGGGCAGATAGAAACAAACGATGGCGGTCTCGAGTGTTGACGGCGCTTCGCCCGGCTCAGACGACCGGGGGGTTCGGCTTTTTCTCGGCCGTCACGGCATGGTCGATATCGTCTTCAATACCCGACACCCCCTTCTTGAATTCGGTGACGCTCTTGCCCAGCGACCGCATCACGCTGGGAAGTCGATTGCCGAAAATCAAGAGCGAGACAAGTCCGATGACGATCAGTTCGGTGGGGCCCATGTTGGGGAGGAAGGCAAACGGGATCATGGACTGACTCCTCATGTCGAAAGATGAACAACTTGCGCGTCACGTAAAAAAAGAGATTCAGGACACCTGGTTGGGTATGGAGCTCGATCTCAATGAGTAATCAAGGTACTCGCCGCACCGCCGATAATCAGCGCGAGACACGATCAACGCGGCGATGGCGGTCGCGGCGAGGATCGTCAAGAACCAGAACAGCCGGTTTCCCCGCAGTATGAATAGCTTGGCCCTGGTCGCCCGATTGTTCGAGCCCGCTTGAGCCGATCGCGCCCGCTGGGCGTTTGCGGTGGTTCGCCGTCTCGGCGAGAGCCAGGGCAAGACGGTCTGGACCTGCCGGCTCTTCACGACCCCCGAGCGACCGTAAAGCGCCACCACGACCATCGCGATCAACACGAGTTCCCGCAAACCAATCATGACCCGACATCTCCTCGTAGCCAAACTCAGGCCGGTCGTTGAGACGCCAGGCCTCGCGCGCAACCGGGCACTTCACGCCGGCACGCCCAGGTATGGCGCCGCACAGCATGAAGATCGCACGTCGATAGAACGAAAAACTGACGCGTGGCAACACGGTGGAGATACAACGAGTTGATGGCGGCGCCGACAGATCGGCTCCAACCGAGGCCAGGGCGTCTCGTCAGGGACGACGCGGGGCGGGGGTTCTATAAGCCTATCGTACCGCGTCGGCGGCCGGTGTCAAATGAATTCCGGCCGTCTCACGATGGGTGCCCCATTCGAAGTTGGCAGTTAGGCCGCGGACCAGTAGGCATCCCAGTCTTCGGCTTGGCTGAGGCTGATCAACTCAACGAAGGGGCTCACGTGGTCGGTTTTCCATCGCGCCCCGGTCTGTTTGATACGACGGGTGACCAGTTGTTTGATCGCGCCTTCGATCATCCCGCTGCCGATCGACGCGCCCCGACGTAGGCGGGCCGCGTACATCATGCGGTCTTGATGGCCGGAAAGGTAGTTGGCTACCCGAGGATAAGCCGCCTCAAGCGCAGGGCGATTGCTCATCTCGCTGCTGTTATTGTGTACAAATTCGCAGACCCCTGCCCACCCATCGGCCACCAAAGCGACTTCGGCGCGATCGGTCCATAGCTTGGCCGCGACCGTGTCCCCATCGAAGCCCGCTCGGGCCAGGTCTCCCAGGTATTCGGTCGCATGGTAAACGTCGAGATTTTGTTCGGCGCCAGCGAATTGCTCGGTCGAAAGATTCCAGATCCATTCGGCGCCGTCCCCCAGAATCGACAGCTCTTTGGCGTCCGTCAGGCCGATCGCCTGGGCTTCCAACTGACAGCGCACACCGAATTCCTCGGCCGTTTCAATCGCAGCGATCACATGCCGCACCGAAGGCTTGGGCAAGTCACGCTGGCCAAAATTCTCCGACGTAGAGGGCTCGGCCGGTTGCCGGACTGCGAACGTTGCGACCTTGACGTCACGCCAGCCGGTCTCGGTATTGACCTTGCCGGCATCGATCTGGAGTTCCCGGTCGCCCGAAGCCTTGCGGAACTTGGCCGCGACGTCGAGATCTTCGGATTTGGATTTCTGGCATTCGGCCGACTCGGCATGGACGAGCCGTCGGATCGTTTCGGCGTCGACGGACCATCCCGCCAACAGTTCGAGCATGTATTCGCCACGCTCAAACGAGTTATCGATCCCGACATAGCAGATCCGTTTACGGGCCAGTCGGCTGAATCCGCCGTCGAGTCCCAGCGCGGCGTCAGCCGGAAATTCCCCGTTGCCGCATGTGGGGCACGTGCAATAGGAACGGGCAATCGAAATCTTGCCGATGGCGGTTACGATCGAACGCGACCGCCGTCCCTTGTTTCGGGCTGCGTGCCCACAGGACGGTTGGCTTTTTTTTCAAGGTGACTGACTCGCGCCTCAATGGCCCCAGCAAGGGTCTCTCGAAGAAAGTCGTGTCCTTTGGATAGAGCGAGTCCTTCGCATGCGTCGATCACGCCGCCATGCGGAGCCTCGAGACCGAGTTGATGCATCTCGGAAACGAAGGCGATGGCCGTCTCATAATTCCGACGTTCTTCCGGCGTATTGTAGGTGATCGTGAGCGTGGGCATCCCTGCCTCCTGGCGAGGTTCTGAGTTGTACTTTAAGTATCCGAGTTTCTAGCAAACCAAAATGTCGGTGCCAAAATCAAGTGGGGCACCCCTCACGATCGAACTTTTTTGCTTTCGACCGTCGCACGCTTTGCTTCGTGATCACACGCACGCCGCCGAGAAATCGCCCCAGCTAAAATTCCGCATAATGGCCTCGGGGAGACTCGAACTCCCACATCCTTTCGGATATCGGCTCCTAAGACCGACGCGTCTGCCATTCCGCCACGAGGCCCTGACCCGAAGCACCCGATGCTTCGCTTTCGCTCGCCGCTATTGTAGCCTTGACTCACGAATTATCCTCAAGAAACACGTCCTTGCCAAGGAATTCGCCACCAACATGCGTCGCCGAGCGTTTCTCGAAGGTTGCGGTCACGGTCTGGCGGGTCTCCTCGCGGCTCAGTCGGGTGCGAGGAACGCACGTGCCTTCATGCTCGCATCCCAGGAAATTCTTGCCGATGTCGTCATCATCGGGGGCGGCCTGGGGGGCTGTGCCGCGGCGCTTGCGGCGCTGCGGGCCGGTCGAACGGTCGTGCTGACCGAGCCGACCGACTGGATCGGCGGCCAGCTCACGTCGCAGGCGGTCCCCCCCGATGAACATCCGTGGATCGAGCAATTCGGCTCGAGTGCGTCTTACCGGGCGCTGCGAACGGGCATTCGTGATTATTACCGCCAGCATTATCCTCTCACCGCCGAGGCCCGCGCGACTCTTTATTTCAACCCTGGGAGCGGCAACGTCTCGAAGCTCTGTCATGAGCCAAGGGTCGCACTCGCGGTCTTGACCGACATGCTTGCCCCCTATTGTTCGAGCCGGCGGCTGCAAGTTCTGCTCGAGCATGAGCCGATCCGGGCCGACACGCAGGGCGATCGCGTTCGCGCTGTGACCGTGAAGAACCGCACGACGGGCCGTGAGCGCACCCTGCTCGCTCCTTACTTCGTTGATGCGACCGAACTGGGCGATCTGCTCCCCCTGGCGAGGGCCGAATTCGTGACAGGCGCCGAAGGCCAGGATCAGACCGCCGAGCCGCACGCTCCGTCACGCGCGGAGCCCAGTAATCAACAGAGCTTTACGTGCTGTTTCGCCATCGATTATCTCGACGGTGAAGATCACACGATCGAGCGCCCAGCCGAATACGACGCGTGGAAAGCGTTTGTCCCGACACTCCGGCCGGGGTGGCCCGGACGCTTGCTCGATCTTCTTTATTCGGACCCTGTCACGCTCAAACCGATCACGCGCGGATTTGATCCCCGAGGCGCTGGCCAGGGGCTCTGGGCTTACCGGCGGATCATCGATCCGCGCCATTTTCAAAGCGGCTCTTATCCCGACAGCTCGGGTACAACGCTCGTCAACTGGCCGCAGAATGATTACTGGCTCGGGCCCCTGGTCGGATCCGGCATCTCAACGGCCGACGCCGATCGCCATATCGCTCGCGCCAAACAATTGAGTCTTTCGCTGCTCTACTGGCTCCAGACCGAGTGTCCCCGGCCTGATGGCAAGAACGGCTGGAAAGGTCTGCGGCTGCGCCCTGACCTACTGGGGACCGACGATGGGCTCGCCAAGGCGCCATACATCCGTGAGTCGCGGCGGATCGAGGCTGAGTTCACCGTGATCGAGCAGCACATCGGCACCGACGCCAGGCGCAGGCTCCGAAAGAGCGACGACGTCGTGGCCGAAACGTTTGCCGATAGCATTGGCGTGGGAAGCTACCGGATCGACTTGCACCCGAGCACGTCGGGGGACAATTACATCGACATCAGCTCCTTGCCCTTTCAGATCCCGCTTGGCTCGTTGATACCGCGGCGGCTCGAAAACCTGCTCCCTGCCTGCAAGAACCTGGGAACAACCCATATCACCAACGGCTGTTACCGGCTTCATCCGGTCGAGTGGGCCATCGGCGAGGCCGCCGGCGCGCTCGCGGCGTTCAGTATCGAGGAAAAGGTCACACCCCGAGCCGTGCGAAACACGCCCAGGCGGCTCAGTGCGTTTCAAGCGCGGCTCGTCGGCCAGGGGGTCGACATTGCCTGGCCGCGGCTGAGGCGCTCGCTGAAATGGTTGAGGACCACTTTGCCAAGAGCCGCACTGGGCCAGGTCGGTGGTCACCGCGGCGACGCTAATCTGTCTCCCTCTCGAAGAATGCGTCCTTTTGCAGAAATCATATTCGGAGCCAAGGAGCGAGTTTCGATTGCCAAAACCCGCTTCGCGGCTGAGAATAGAAGAGATAGCACGTGCGAGCGGCGCGGACGTTGCAATGGTCCGGACTCGTCGTTCGCTCTGAACCTGGACCCCGGGAGGCTGGAAGTGGCTACAAGTAACCCCGCATTTTCAAATAACATGTTCGCCGGCTACGAGCAAGTTTATGGCAGCTCGCGGAGCACGGCGATGACCGTGCAAGGCACGGCCGTCAAGACGATCATCCTGCTTGCGATCATGTTCGCCACGGCGACCTGGTCGTGGAATGCACTGGCCAGCGGCGACATCGCTTTTGGCGTCGTCCTCGTTTCCTTGATCGGCGGGTTCGTCACGTCGTTGATCACGATCTTCAAGCCGACCCTGGCGCCGGTGACGGCTCCGATTTACGCCGCCTTCGAGGGTGTCTTTCTGGGTGCGATCTCGCAAGTCATCCAGATCAAGTACGGCGAGCGCGTCGACCACGTCGGCGGCATCGTCATGCAAGCGGTCAGCCTGACCGCGGGCGTCTTGTTCGTGATGATGTTCGTCTATGCGACACGGATCATTCGTGTCACGGCCAAGCTCCAGATGGCGATCGTCGTGGCGACGGGCGCTTTGGCCCTGTTTTACATGGTGTCGATCCTGCTCCGGCTGGCCGGCTACGGCAACACCATGATGTACGCCGCGAAGCCGGTGGGAATCGGCTTCAGCCTGTTCGTGGTCGGCCTCGCCGCGTTCAACTTGCTGCTCGATTTTGATTTCATCGAGAAGTCGGCCCAGAATGAAGCGCCCAAGTTCATGGAATGGTATGGCGCCTTCGGCTTGATGGTGACGCTCGTCTGGCTCTACCTGGAAATCCTTCGCCTCTTGATGAAGCTCGCGGATCGTCGTTAACCAACCGACGAACGAACAAACAAACCTGCGTGCCCGGCTTCCACGTGGATCGCTTGCCTGGTTGGATCAACCAAACGGGCGAGCGATCGTTTTGATGTTGCTTTGCTTGGCCGTTCCACTCGCCTCTTGCGACGCCCTGGCTCTGGGCTATAGTGACGTGACTCAAGGTATCCGCGTCACAGGGGGATTAGACGGATGAGCGAGCGCAAATTACGGGTGGGCATGGTAGGCGGGGGCGGTCCGGCCAACTTCTTTGGCGCACCCCATCGTCGCGGTATCTTGCTTGATAACTCGGCGGAGCTGACCGCCGGCGCACTTCGGAGCAAGCCCGAGGAATCGATGGCCGCGGCCCGCGAGCTTTTCATGCCCCGCGGCTACCCCGACTGGGAGACGATGATCAAGGCGGAAGCCGCGCTCCCCGAATCCGAGCGGATCGACTACATCACGATCGTCACTCCCAACGACGCCCATTTTGGTCCAGCGGAAGCGGCCGCGGCCGCCGGCATTGGCGTCCTCTGTGAAAAGCCGCTGACAACCACGCTCGATGAAGCCGCCGGCTGCACGCCACGGTTCGCTCAAAGCACACGCCTTTTGTTGTTGCTTATACCTATACCGGTTTCCCCATGGTGATGCTCGCCGCGAGATGGTGCACAACGGCGACATCGGCGAGGTACGCAAGGTTGAGGCCTGGTATCCCCAGGGCTGGCTGGCCACCAAGCTCGAAGCCGACAATCAAAAGCAGGCGGCCTGGCGGGTTGATCCGGCCAAGGCCGGCGGGTCGGGCTGCGGTGGCGATATCGGCACGCATGCGTATGAGTTTGTGCGATTCGCCGCCGGGCTCGCGGCCGTTCGCATTCGAGCGCGCCTCAAGACCTTTGTTCCCGGCCGCGCCTTGGACGACGACTTCACGGTCCTGGCCGAGCTCAATAACGGCGGCATTGCCACGATCTCGGCATCACAGGTGACGATTGGCGCTCAAAACGACAATGGTTTTCGGGTCGTCGGCACGAAGGGAACGCTCGAGTGGTCGATCACCGACCACACGGTACTCAAGCATTACACCGGTGGCGAGCCGCTGAAGCTCTATCGCCAGGGGGCGGAGTACGGCTATTTCCCCGGCTCGATCAAACCTTATCTGCGATTGCCGTCGGGCCACCCGGAAGGTTTTCATGAGGCACTGGCCAACCTCCATCGAACTCTCGAATGGACCATTCGTGCCGGCCGCGGCGAGAACGTGCCCAAGCCATTTGAACACCCTGGAATAGCCGACGGCGTGGCTGGCATGGCCTTCATCGACGCCGCCGTCGCCAGCTCGCGTCAAGACGGAGAGTGGGTCTCCGTCGTGAGCACCTAGCCTGGCGGCGAACCATCGATCGCTGGCGGCCAGCTCATTGTGGTGAACGAGTCCATGAGCATCGCCCTTCGCCGGCCGCTGGAGACCTTTCCGTGAAAGACCCTCTCGTCCGGTTCAGCGTGGCGATCGGCGGCGAGCTCCTCCGCCGCTTCGATCAGTATCGTGAGCTGCACCGCTATCCGAATCGCAGCGAGGCCGTCCGCGGCCTGATGCGCAATGCGCTCGTGGAAGAGAAAATCGCCTGCGATGATAGTGACGCGATGGGCGTGGTCACCCTCATCTACGACCACCACGCCCCGCGCATCGCGCGCCGGCTCACCGATCTGCAGCACCACCATCTCGAAAGGGTCGTCACGACGACCCACGTTCATCTTGATGAAAAACGCTGCCTTGAAGTGATCTTGCTCCGCGGTCCCGCGCGGTTGATCCGCAACCTGGCCGACGACCTGATCGGCACCAAGGGCGTCGAGACCGGCCGGCTCGTGCTGGCCTCGGCCGAGCCCGTCCCCGGCCGGAACGGTGATAATGCGTCGACGCCCCATCATCATCATCATCCGCACGATCACCCCCATCACTAAAAAATAAATGGCGCCTCCCGGCTTGACCGCGGCCTCGATCTGAGCACTGCGAATTGTTGGGAATTCCCAGCACGGGCTGTTAATCTCCGGCGACTCCCCACGGTTCTCTTTTCGTGCGGCGGTAAGAGCGCATGGAGGGAGCTCGTTTGGGAGATTCGCCATGGTTGACGTGGCCATCGTGGGCGGCGGAATCGCGGGAATGGCGACGGCGGCTCGCCTTCAGGCTCGCGGGCTCTCGACGATCGTCCTTGAATCTCACGGCCAGCCCGGCGGCTGTGCGGGCTTTTTCCGACGCAAACGTTTCTCGTTCGACGTCGGTGCAACGACTCTTGTCGACTTCGAGCCCGGCGGCGTCGGCGGCGAATTCCTCGAATGGATCGGTATGGGTCCGATCGATGGTGAGCGTCTTCCAGGCTACGTGGCCTGGCTTCCCGACCGTACCGTCACACTTCACCGCGACCCGCAGCGCTGGGCCGCCGAGCGGCTACGAGCTTTCGGTTCAACCGCCAGCCATCGCGACTTTCTGGCGGCTCCTCGATCGGCTCGCCGCCGTCTTCTGGCGGGCCAGCCGAGATGGCGTCAAGCTGCCGATTCGCACGCCTGCCGAAGCAGCGGCGGCAGCGCGAACGATCGGGCTCCGGAATCTGCACCTGGTTCGCTACATCAACTGGACGCTGGCCGATGCACTCCGCACGCACGGTCTTGATGGCGATCGGCCGCTCGCGGGCTTACTCGGCATGCTCGTCGAGGATACGGTCCATTCCACGGTAGCGGACGCGCCTCTGATCAACGCGGCGCTGGGGATCACGATCCGAGGCGCCGGCCTGACTCGCGCGGGGCGGCATGCGGGGCTTCTGGCAGCGTTTGCTGACGCATTACCTCAGCCTGGGGGGCACACTCCGCGTGGGTTGCCCCGTCGAGCAGATTGAGGGACGTGCCGGAGCCTTTCTCCTGCGCACCAAACGCGGCACAGTCACCGCTGCCCAGGTTGTGAGTGCCGTTCCGGCGGGTCTGACCGCTCGACTTGGACCCGATCGGGTGAGTGCCGCGCTCGAGCCATACCTGCGGCGCGATGTCGGTGCCATGGGAGGCGCGGTCGTCGTCTTTCTGGGCGTACCCGAGCGCGAAGTCGCTGGCCACGATTTCACGCATCATCAGCTCATGTATAACTATGATCAACCCTTTGGCCTGGGGAACAACATGTTTGTCTCGGTCTCAGCTCCCGGCGATCTCGAGAGCGCACCCGCGGGACACCGCGCCGTGATGATCTCGACGCACTGCGAGCTCGAGCCCTGGCAAAACCTGGAAGCGCCCGTTTATCTCGCACGGAAACAAGAGATCGGAACCCATTTGATCACGCTGGCCCGGCGCGTCTATCCCGACCTGGGCCGCGATCCGGTCGTATGCGAGGTCGCGACGCCCACGACATACGAGCGCTTCACGTCGCGACCTTCTGGCGCGGTTGGAGGAGTCCGCCAAACTCTCGAGAACTCAAACCAGCGGGCGATCCCTCATCACCTGGGTGTTCCAGGATACTGGCTCGCCGGCGACAGCACGTGGCCCGGGCTAGGAACCGTCGCCGCGTGCCTGGCCAGCCGCCATGTTGCCCATGGCGTCATCGCTTGCGCGTCCGCCGCTCGCCCCCGCGAACTGCCGGTCCCGGCGCAGGCGATTTATTGGGCACAAGGAGTCGATCGATCATGTCGGCCGTAACATTGAACGAGCTGCGGCTACCCACCCTGGCGGCGCTCGGTGACGACTTGCTGGCGACGTCGCCACGGCAGCGAAACCTGGCTCTGGCGCGACCCTTCGTCGGGGTGGTGGCCTACGCAATCGCGGCTTACACCGGACTCTGGTGGCTGACGCCCGTCATCGTCTTTTTCATCTTCGTCGCCGTCGTGACGGTGACTCACGACGTCGTTCATGGCTCGCTCGGGTTATCGCGGCGTCAGACGGAATGGGCCCTTTTTGCCACGGGGGCCATCCTGCTCGAGAGCGGCCACGCATACCGGGCCTCACACTTGCGGCATCACTGTGTCTTTCCCGGGCCCGATGATCCCGAGGGCGATCCTGCGCGACTGACTCTTTTGGGAGCCATTTTCTGCGGCCCGCTTTTCTTACCGCGACTCTGGTGCTGGGCCGTGGCTCAGAGCAAGCCCGGCAGCGCCCAGAGGCGCTGGTTAATTGCCGAATTCGTCTGGGCCATCGGTGTGATCCTCGTTGGAATGGCGTTAGTCCCGTTCACACGCGCCGTCGTCTGGTATGCCGCGCTCGTCATCGTCGGAAGCTGGATCTATCCCCTGCTGACGGTTCATCTGCCGCATCGGCATTATGGCGACACGCCATTGACCCAGACCCACACACTTCGCGGCCGCATCATACCCGCGCTCTTCCTCGAGCTCACCTATCATCTCGAGCATCATCTGTATCCCGAGGTGCCGAGCCATAACCTACCCGTGCTGTCGCACCGACTCGAAGACACGTTCATCCAGGCGGGTATCCAGCCGTGGCGAGTGCTGTGACATTCATGCTCGGACCGCGCGCCCTCGCCACCGATGAGCAGTAGCCCTTTTTTCGAGGCTTCTCGCCGATCTCCACCAGGAACGACCCGCGAGCTGGCCGTTCCGGGCTCGAAATTCAAAGCCCGCGCCACCAGGGCCAAAGGGTGTTCGACGGCACCAGCGGGCCGAGGTCGAGGTTTTCAATCCCATTGATCGTGGCAAGTCACACCCTCAGGCCAGGCAAATGGTCGGTGGCGTCGAATGCAAATCGGCCCGACTTTGACGATAAGTCGCAAAATTCTGAATTCTCTTCGACGCCGACTTCGCTTCGCCGGTATGACCGCCCATTATAAGAAGTGCGCGTGTTCGTCACTGCGCCGTGGCGCATGGCGCGCACACGGCGCGGCGCCCAAAAATGCCTCGGAAAGACGGAAGTTGTCCCCATCTCTTTATTCCGCTTCGAGTTCCGCCTAGGCGCCTGCATAATCAAGAGTTCAAAATATCGCTCTAACTCAATACGGATCATCGACTTCCACTTGGGCGCCTGAGTAATCTCCACGACTAGCCCGGATATTTCATACGTCATCGAATCGAGCGGGACAGTGATACTTATAAGCAATCGTAATTGCGTGTTCCGCGTGCGATGGCCGTGATCGGTCGCTCCGCGCGCAATTCCCCCTTACCCCCACTCGGCGAGGGCGATTCTTTCGCGGATTTTCGCTGTGATCAGCCAATTCCGGCCCTCCGAGCTGGGGATGCACTCATGACACGTTCAACGACCGCTCGAAACTGTTCCTTGAAAGGGTAGCTGCTCGCCAGATGCACCACCACGCGCCGCGCAGTCACGACAACCCTGGCCGCCACTTTAAACAGCTTGAGCCGAATCGTTCCCACTTGGGCGTTGGCCAGGTCAGTCGCCGGCAACGCGGTTCGTCGCAAGGTCTGAACCAGGATGTAAGCCGCCGAACTCAAGAGAAGACGGAACTGATTGGCCAGGAACCGATGGCAACTGGTCCGGTCGGCGAACAGGTCCAATTGCTGCTCCTTGATGCGGTTCTCCATCTCGCCCCGCTGACAGTAGACGTTCTCGTAGAGTTCCTGGGGATCACCCGGCACGTTGACTATGATGAATCGGGGATTGGGTCCCTGGGCGGTGCGCTCGGCTTTGACGATCACGCGTCGCAGTCGGTCCCAGCTCCCAGCCTTGTAAGCGAACGAGCCGAAGATTCGTTGTGGCTGGCCCGTCTTCTGGAACTCACGTTCGGCTTTCCCGACGTAGTCCGTAGCCAGGCGTTCCAAGCTTTTGTTGCGTGCCAGACCCAGCACATAACCGACGCCGTTGGAGTCGCACCAGCGCATCAATTTCCAGCGGCAAAATCCGCTATCGGCCCGGATCGTGATCCGCACCTCTGGCCATGCCTGACGGAGCCGCTGGACCAGCAACTTCACGAGCGCACGGCTGTGCTTGCTGGCGTCGATCTTGCTGGGTCGTAGATAAGCCGTCACGAGTTCGTCACCACAGAAGACATACAGAGGCAGGAAGCAATAATTGTCGTAATAGCCGTGGAAGAATCGTCCCTCTTGGTGGCCGTGCACAAGGTCGTCGGTGGCGTCGAAATCGAGAATCAAACTTTCCGGTGGCTGCGAGTGCGAGGCGATGAATTGATCGACATAGACGCCAGCGATGCGGACCAGAGTGCGACGCTCGATGCGGTTTTCCAGACGGCAAAGTGTCGGGGGCGAGGCCAAGGAGGGTCCATCGTCGGGAATGTGGCCGGCGGCCAGTTGGAGAGCCGGGTCATCGCGGAGGCTCTGATGGTCATTGAGGTCCTCATAACCCATGGCAATGGCGACGATCCGTTGCACGATCATGGACTTCTGCTCATGAAGGATCAAGGCGGGATCACGCGGGTCGGGGATCACGTCATTGATGGCGTCGAAGAGCCCGGTGTTTTCACCGATCTCCCGCAGGATGATGGCACCGGCGTCGGAGGTCAGGCGGCCTCCGAGGAAATCGGCCATCATGGACTTGGACCCGATGCTGGAAAACGTGATGGGGTCGCGATTACACTCTGTCATAGCGGTGGCCTTGTTTCTGGAGGACTGTGATCGTCATAACCACATATCCTAACAGAAGTAAGGCCATCGCGCAACTATATTCTTAGAAGATCGTATGAAATATTCGGGCTAGATCTTTTGCCGCAACTCTCGAAGTATCATCATATTACGGTTAGGCGCCTGACTAACCGGCACACTTTACCCATTTAACTTATATTGACAATTTAGACGATCTACGGACACGCCTGAATGTCTTGCATGAGGTGATACACGGCTGAGTGTGACCTTGAAGAAGGGCTGAGTTAACGAGCGTCAACGGGTAGCCGAGCCGTTGGACACGCTGGCAATGACAGGTGTTGCCAGTTACGAGCTCGAGGCCGTGCATCTCTGGCAGTCATTTCGTTCGCGAAGGAACGGCCCGAAAAACATCACCGACTGATTCCAAATACGCGACGTCGCCTTTTTCGGCGCGGCGTGCGATCTCGTCCAGCCAGCGTACTGTGTCCGGTTCGAGACATGGTTCGGATGGATCGCCAGCAGGGTAAACCACGTCGACCTCAACCTCGACCGCGTATTGGCCGCGCCGCACCCAGCGCTTTCGTTTCTCTCGCCGTGCCTTCATGCTTCGTACTCCACAACGTAGGCGGTGACAAGCTTGGCCTGCCCCGACTCGCCCAGCCACGACCAGATGACTTCGACTTCACTCCCGTCGTGGAGAAGCTGGCGAACGACGATGGAAGGCCGCGGTTTACTCCCATGACGCTCTCGAACTAGCTGTGCCGCTTCGAGACCAGCTACCAGTTGCCACGCTGTAATTCCCCCGCTCCTCGCACCGTTCGTCAGCATGCCACGCGACGACAAATTGATCGTTCGCCACCGCTGCGCGAATCTGCTCAAACAACTTGCCCATTGTCACATGATAGTGTCGCTGGGGCCAGGGCGGAAGCGATCCTCTAATCTGGCGCGTGGACAATCAGGACAAACGTGAAGCGTGCACGGCTTCGTTGGAGAATTCGTTCGGATCTGGGACCGATCACCGAAATGGCGTCAATTTCGATCAACAAGACGGCAGCGCGGTTGGCGGCTGCACAGGGTGCAGCGTGCCGTGCGCAGCACGTCAGCGCCGCTCGGCAGCAATGTCCCATTTGTTCCCGATAGCAATGTCCCATTTGTTCCCCCCATTTGTTCCCCCATTTGTTCCCGCCGGGGGTGCGCAGGCATCTTGAGTCGATGATCCCGTTGTGGAGTGAAAATGCCGCCAAGGCCCTGCTTCAGCCCAAGCTCTGAATCGGGAGCGGGCTCAAGACGGCATCAGGCCTCGCGCAGACGACAGCCGAGTTCGCGGCAACTCCCATGTCGCACCGGTTGGCGTCCTGAGGTCTGTTGGCGGGTTGCCCTTATACGTGACTTTCGTCCTTGAAGCCCTCGATTGGCCGCAGAAGTTCAGGCGCCTTTGACTCGACCACATTCCAAAGAATGTTGTTGTTGATGGAGAAATAAGCATGGGCCAGCCAGTCTCGCATTCCCGCGATCTTCCGCCACTCGACTTCGGGAATCCGTCGGCGCACGTCATCAGGGATGTGTTTGGCGGCCTCGCCGACGATCAGCAGGCAGTGAATAACGGCGTGATAAGTCCGGTCGTCAGCGAAGAATGCCTCGCGGTCCATTCCTTCCGTGAAGAGCGCCACCTTTTCGCAAGCAGTGCGGATGTCGGTCAGATAAGACCGCCAGTCACGGGACATTGATCAAGTTCCTCTCGACTTCCGCACGCATTTCGGGCCGGAGAGTATCGGGCGTTCCGAGATCCACGTGGAGGCCGAGCAAGTCTTCCAGGTCAAGTTTCAGACCCATAAAGTTGTCGAACGTGGGCTCGCTCTCGAAGGTGACGAGCATGTCCACGTCGCTCCCTTCGTGGTCGTCGCCCCGGGCCATCGAACCGAAGATGGCCAGCGACTTGACCCCGTACCTCTTGCGAAGGCCAGGGGCCTCGGCGCTTAACCTTTCGAGAATGGTCTGGCGGCTCACGGCGGCATCCTCCGATGTCGAGGTGTCGGCATCCAACTGGTCTATCATGAAATTAGACCATATCCCGGCGAATCGTGAAGACGAGGTCGATTGTGCAAAAAACGTGATGGCCACGTATGCCTCGAAAGCCGAAATGATCGTGGCGTGTCGCCGACGCCAGCCAAGGCGCGGTTTGAGAACTGGGTCATCGATAATTGACAAGAACAGTTCAATACGCGTCAGAACTGCTTGATGCTTGTCGTTCGGTTGACGCCGCATCGCAAAATGAGTTCGCTCGCGGAACGCCATTGACCGGCTTCACTCGGAAACTTGGCCTGGGGAATTTGAGGTAAAACGCTGGGATTTTCGACCAGGTCACTTGTCCTTACAGCTCCTCTTCCGACGAACCTTTGTTCCTGAGCTCGGCCTGCCACTGCTCGGGGCTCGGCAGACTTCCTCGGAACTCAGGCGGGAGCGACTCGACGAGCTTCGTGATGTAGCTTGCCACGCTCACGGGCTTCGCGAGATCCCGCAGGGCATACTCGGCAACAATTTCGTTCTTCGCCTTGCGCAGAATGATCCCGATCGTCGGCTGGTCATCCGGGTGACGAAGCAGATCGTCGATCGCCGAGAGATAGAAGTTCATCTTGCCCGCGTACTCAGGCTTGAACGAAGTTGTCTTGAGGTCGACAACCACGTAACACCGCGGTTTCAAATGGTAAAATAGCAGGTCGACATGAAAGTCTTCACCGCCAACTTCGAGCGGCACCTGCTGACCGACGAATGCGAATCCCGCCCCACGTTCAATGAGAAATTTGCGGATGTGGGCGAGCAAGCCCTCCTCGACGGCAGTTTCATGAGCCTCGGTGTCGAGCGTAAGAAACTCGAACTTGTAGGGATCTTTCAGAGTTTCTCGAGCGAGATCGGATTGAGGTCTGGGGGCGTCCTCTCGAAATTGGTGCTGGCCTTGCCCTGACGGCCGTAAAGACCGCTTTCGATCCAGTGAACGAGGACGTTTCGGCTCCAGCCATTTTCGATAATCATCGGGGCGTACCAGAGACGTTCCTCCGGCCTCTTCACTTTCTCAAGGAGCGCCAGGTTGTGGTACCAGGTGATTTATGCAAGCGCCTCTTGCACAATTGACTCGTCAGTCCAAGCCTCTGCAAAAGCACGCATATACCTGAAGTTCCGCGGCGAAAAGCCCTCGACGCCGGGGAATTCCCGCTGAAGGTCGTGGGACAAGCGGTCGATGACCTTCGCGCCGCAACCGTGTTCCTTCTGCCGGGCCAGGATGTCGCGTCCCGTCTGCCAGTAAAAATGCAACATCTCGCGGTTGACCGCGATCGTCGCCCTGAGCTGGGCCGTCTTGATCCGTTCCTTGAATTCAACCAGAAACGCCTCGTAGCCCTTGGGCGAGAGCTCGACTTTTTGCTTCTTGGCTGGCGGTTCACCGTCAGATTTCTTCTTGACCATACAATCTTGAGTCCTGGCGCTTACCCATTTTCGATCGGGATTCTAATTCCCCGCCCCCGCGGGACGCGTCTGATAGACGCGGAGATAGCTGGTATAAGCAGCGTCCCGCGGCCGCCGGACCTCATGCCCAAACGGAAACTCGGGCATGCCCCGCCACGGGAGCGGCTCGATCGAATCACTCGTGGCCGTAAACGGATCGGCATCCTTGCAATAACCAATCCCTCGAACCACGTAGCTTCGCGTCCAGCCTGTGGCCAATGGGGGCAAATCGGCCGCCGAAAACTCGATCTCAACCTCGTCTCCCGGCCCGACCACGCAGAACTGGTCATCATCGGTTTGCAGAAGCGGCGTCACGTCGCCATGTCGCGTCAGCTTACCCTCGAACACCGCAAGAGGAGCCGGATCGACATAGTTATAATCATAGATCAAAGGCTGCCGGCCGTCGGGCGAGATCTCGCGGGTGTAACCGCGGTGGCCGAGCCGCGCCCCCTTCGCTGGCAATGATACGATCTTGAGCGCCTTCTCGGCGGCCAGGTCGCGCACGGCGATAAACGCTTGATCGTAATAGCACTCCATATTGGTCTTGATCCGAAGAACGCAGTGGGATCCGGTGAGCTTGCCGGTCAGATCGATCGTCATCAGCCGGGGCAAGCCGGCCGGGTACCCCGCGTGCGGCTCGATCAGCTCCCAGCTTCCATCGTCGCGGCGACGCTCGATCGCCGGACCGTGCAAGATGACTCCCGCCGATGCCGCGGCGTAGTTCGTCTGCGAATAGGGGTATTCCACCCAGCCCGCCAGGCAAAGCACGAGATGGTCCGACGCACTGTAATGGCTCAGGCGGTCGCCAAAGTCGAGAATAATGCCATGCTCACGCGTGTATCCGATCCAGCCGTCGGTCTTGTGAACCGAGTCGACCGTTTGACGATCCCAGTCGCGAAGCAATTGCGTCACGTCGCGACCTTCAAGATCGGTGGCCTTCTCGTAAGCGACGGCCGTCCGCCAGGCGAACAATTCGCCGGTCGGGCGCGGGCCTTCGGGGGCGAAGCGCTCGTCGGGCGTCGTGTCGACGCCGGGGGGCCGGTCGACGACGTCGAGCGTCATCCGGTCGAGATAGGCAACCTCGTCCATCGGCTCGGTGACCGAAATCTTCAAGACGCCATCCGCTGGCTGGAGCTGTTCAGCGGTGACGGCCATCGCTTCGTCCCGGTCGGGCTGGCCGTAGACGCCAGGGGCAATCAGGTAGCCGAGCCCCCCTCCCCCGAGGAAATCGCCAAGGCACACAAAGCGCTCGCCGTTCCACGTGAAAACAACCGGGCAGCTCCCCGTCTTGCGGTTGTTCTCGGCGAGGTCGAGCTTCTGATTGGCCGCGACATTCAGCTCGCACTGCATGACGCCATCGGGCCAGCGCAAGTGCACAAGGGGCGCACTGTCATGCTTGCCGAGTCCCAGGACGATCGGCGCGATCGATTGCGCCAGGCCCGTCTCGGGCGTCGTGTTGTCGTAGGCCGTGCGAAGGCCCGCGCCTTCGACGAGCACACGCGTTCCAATCGCATGAGAGTTCGTACGCATCAGTTCCGGTTTGACCCGCCAGTGGCCGCCGAGCCGCAGCGCCAGCCAGTGCTGGCCGTTACCGGGGTTGCGCGCAATGCGGGCGGTTCGCCCGCGCGCACGCACAGGATGTCCGGCAGTGCGTCACCGATCAAGTCGGCGGCAGCCAGGCCCTCGACGCCCGGAGTCGACAGTTTCAGGTCGAGCGTCTGCGTCGCAAACCGGTTGCCTTCATTGCGGGCCCAGGCCGGTAAGAGCAATGCAGTCGTTTTCGAAGCGGAGGCCGGCAGCCCCAGGAGGTCGGGCAGACCGTCGAGGTTCAGGTCCATCGTCTGCGCCGACCGCCAGTTCTCGGCGTTGATCGGCCACGATTCAAACGTGGGCTTGGTCGTCTCGGCCGTCGTGCGCTCGGTGATGTTGCGCCAGGCGAGCGCGGGCCGTTGGAGAGACCGTCACCAGGTCGGTACGGCCGTCGACGTCGAAATCGCACGCCAGCACGCCCGCACCGTGGTCAGGCGTGCTGGCCCCCTGGATCGGTACTTCATGAAAACGGCCGAGGCGGTCGTTCAAGATCGCCACTGGAGGCGACTTGTCGGCCGACAAAACCAGGTCGAGATCCCGATCGTTATCGATATCGAGGACCGCGATTCCGGTATGGGCTCGATTCCCCCCCTGTAGCGCCTGGGCGTTTGGCCAGGCCGTGAGAGCCAGGCTCAGGCCCTTGTTGACGAGCGGTTTTCCATAGGCCGTGGCGACGGGCGTGAAGGCCTGCTCGGTCGCGCCAGAGCCGCGGTCGGGCCGGCCGTCATTGCGATAAATCGAGTTCGCCAGGCCCGGCGGGGTTTCGCCGTTTTCGAGAAACGCCTTGTCGGCGTCGCTGAACGCGCAATAGTTCACGATGTAGAGATCAAGATCACCGTCCTGTTCGAGATCGATCCACCGGGCCATGAGCGAGAGCGTGGGCGGACCGCTCGGTTTGAGCGTTGTCGAGGTGATGTCTTCAAACTTCTTGCCTTCGACATTGCGCACGAGAACGTTCGCGCCGGCGCCCGTCAAAAGGATATCGATATGCCTGTCGGCGTCGAAATCCGCCGCGGCGGCTCCGATACTGGCGCGGTCGGGGCGTAAGCCGAACGCGGCGGTAGCGTCTTCGAAGCGGCCGTCGTTCTTGTTCAGTAACAAGACGTCGTGGATCCCCTCGGGACCGACCACGGCCGAGGTGAGAAACAGGTCGAGCCGGCCGTCGCCGTCGGCGTCGAACGTCGAAACGCTGGCGCCATAGCGCGCCCGGATGCGGCCGATCACCGCATGAGCGCCCGTGAAATCCGACGGCTTGACCCAGCGCTCGCCGTCGCCCAGTTTCACGTCCAGGGCCTTGGCGGCCTCGAATCGAAGCGGCACGGCCGCGGTTTCGGAGCCAGGTTCTCGCGCGGAAACGGGTTGATGACGCTGGCGTATTTACCCATCTCGCCGTACGACTTCTCGGCCGAGTCGCCGGGGCCCGGCGACGACTCGAGGCGATCGGGGTTGATCTCCTTCCAGCGCGCGATCAGCTCCTTGTATCTGGCCATCTCGGTGAATCGTGCTGTCATCGCCATCTTGTAGATGGCTGGCGTCAGGTAGGGGTTGCGCTCGAGCGCCTTGGCAAAAAGCGCGATCTGTTCCTGCGCGAGCTTCGGGCCGGCCGGCCGGGACGGATTCTCGGTATCGGGAAGCGTGCTCCCCGACCAGTACCAGGCGGAGGCGTCGCTCGGGTCGATCTCGGTGACGCGCTCGAAATGCCGATGCGCTTCGGCCAGGCGGCCTTGTTGCTCGAGGATGATGCCGCGCGAGTAGTGCGCATAGGGATTGTTGGGATCACGCTCGAGCACCTGGGCGAGCAGGTCGAGAGCCTCATTGAAGTTATCGGGGGCCGTTTCGCCGCCGGCTTTCTTGGCTTGCTCGGCCTTGACGCCGCTATCGTTCAGGAGTGCGATCGCCAGGTTGATCGAACCAGGAATCCAGCCGGGTGCGCGGCGATGCACGTCGCGGAACGCCTCGACGGCCGCCGCGTACTCGTATCGTTCCATGGAGCCGAGCCCGCGGTAGTTTTCCTTCATCACGGCGGCCAGCTCGGCCGCCGGAATTTCATCTCGCAACGGAACCGAGGCGGCCGCTGTCGGCGCCGGCGCTGCGGCCTCGTTGATTGCACCCGGTTCGCGCTGGCCCGTGTTGAGCGGGACGGGAGCCGGCTCGTCCGAGCTGCACGCGACAAGGAGGAATAACCCAGCGACCAGCGCGCAGCCAGCCGCTCGATGAATACAGAGTCTTCGTGACATGCTTTTTCTTCCCCAAGGCCGATGACTGAAAAATGAAATCTTCGCGGCGCGGCCCGACATTCAGCCCGATTCAGGCTCTTCTCAATAGCGGCGATCAGCGGGCGGTATGATGTATGGATCGTTCAAGTTCCGCCCCCCTGCCGAAAGATGGGCCTCGCGTACAATGAAGTGTAGGCTTCCGTCCTCAAGTGGGAAAGCAGATGATGGCCGCGCCGGCGATCGCGTTCGGCGCAGAGCCGCCAGATCGATCGGGCCGACGACGATCTTCTCGCCCGGTCCGGGGTCGGCCTGCGAGAGGATGCGGCCGTCGTAGTCGACGATCATGCTCCCCCCCGGCCAGGAAAACGGTGGATAGTGCTCGGCGCTGGCCCCTTGGTTGGCGGCCACCACGAAGGCGAAATTCTCGACGGCGCGAGCCCGGTTGAAGAGCGTCCACCAGTCGAGCGGCGGCGTCGCGCCCCAGGGATCCATGTAGGCTGATACCCGAATCAAGACCTCGGCCCCACCGAGCGCCAGCGCGCGAATCGCTTCGGGGAACAGCCAGTCATAGCAGATCGCCGCCCCCAGGCGGCCAATCTCGGTTTCCACCACGGGAAAAAGCGGCTCACCATAGCCCGCCAGATCATGCGGGCTGGCATGAACTTCCCACGGCAGCCAGGGATTCACCTTGCGGTACCGGCTCAAGATTCCATCGGGCCCGATCAAGCAGGTCGAGTTGAACACCACACCCGGCCAACGCGCATCGACCTCTAGAAATGTTCCTGTTTGAATATAGATGGATCGTTCCCTGGCCTTCTTGATGTAACGATCCGTATGCTCGTTGGGAATCGGCAAAGCGAGTCGATCGCCGAGCTCGGCGGCCGTTTCGTAGATCGGGCGCCGCGTGTGCGAACTCGGGGAAGACGACGAGCTTGATGTCGAAAAAAGGCTCGTAGCCGAGCACACAGCGGTCGACCATACCGAGCAATTTGTCGACCCGTGCGGGGATTTCAGTACGATCGCGGGGGCACGGTAAATCGGTCTGGCAGGCCGCGGCATAATAGCGTTCGATCACGGCTTGGTGCTCTCGGCGACATCTCGCTGGCACGCAATCGATTGATCGGAAGGTCGATCAATCGTCGGCGTCGCGATTCGTGGAATTTCTCGAGCCAGGGCGGCTGTTCACGGCGCGTCTGGCCGCCAACCTCGGCCTCTTGGCTGCGGCTTGACCGCCTGGTTCGAGGCATCAAGAAACGCGGTCAGCGCGATGTCGGGCTTGCGGTTGGGGTCGTTGAGACGCTTGAAAACATCGACGGCCTTGTTGGTGCGTCCCGACAAGAACCACTCCGCGCCCAGAACCAGCCAGGCGTCGCGATCGTCGGGATTCGTCTGGAGATAGGCTTCCAGCTTGGCGACATTGTCGGCGAAATCAGTCGGCTCGGCGTAGACCGACTGGATGTCGGGCGCATTGATGATCCAGCCCGGTTGAACCGTCTCGGCGTCACGCAGTTGATCGGCGGCGACCGAATATTGACCGCGAATCATGGCCACCTGGGCAATCCGAACCCGCGGCAGCGCCAGGTTGGGCGCGGCACGGATCGCCTGGTTATATCGCTCTTCGGCTCGCTTGTAATTGCGGGCGCGAAAGAGCCGATCGCCGAGCGTCGTGAGCTGGCTCGAGCGCGCCGGATCGCTCGGCTTGGCCGGGGGACGATTCGCGTTGCGATTGGGACCGAGAAACCCCGCCGGCGGCGGCGGAAGCACCGGACCACGGTCCGGAAAAAACCCTGGGCCGATCCAGCCAAATGGAGGTGTGAACGCGCCCGGGCCGATCGCCAGCATGGGCGAAAACCCACCGTAGAAACCGACCGCGCCGAATCCGCCGAAAGCGTATCCGACTCCTCCTCCTCCTCCGCCGTGCGCGAAGAAACCCCCGCCATTGTGGCCACCGTGCCATGACGGATGATGAGACCCGTGTTGAGCCGGGCCTGATCCTGCCCCAGCCCCAACAACGCCGCGCCGACGACGGCGGCTCGCAAGACAGACATGATGCCTCCCGCTTCCAGGTCTCCCTCCTCCGTGACTCTGGCACAACTCCAGAATTATCCCGTTTTCCGTCTGTGAGAATCAATGGATGCGCCACGAATTGATCGGGAACATCGCGCACTTGGTGCCGATTCGCGATGCCAAACCGGCTTCGCGGCCTGACGCGATGGCCGCGGCCACGACCAATCTGGCGACCCAGGAGAGCGGCTCTGTCGTGGTGAAAGGTTGGGCTTGCAGCGGTTTCGCGTTCATCGCGTTTTCATTGACGAACCACGCGGCACCCAGCGCACCACGCCTTTGTTGGAGTTCCGCCTTTCAGGCGGCTTCTGACGATATCAACCAGAGCCGACCGGCTAAAGCCCGACATCCAACGGTGGCCTGCTGGAGTTCTGGCTTTAGCCGGCTTTTTAAGATATCAGCCCGAGCTGACCGGCTAAAGCCAGAACTCCAACGGTGGCCTGCTGGAAGTCCGCCTTCAGGCGGCTTCTTGCGATATCAGCCAGAGCAGACCGGCTAAAGCCAGAACTCCAACGGTGGCCTGCTGGAAGTCCGGCTTTAGCCGGCTTTTTACGATGTCTGCCAGAGCTGACCGGCTAAAGCCAGAACTCCAACGGTGGCCTGCTGGAGTTCTGACTTTAGCCGGCTTTTTACGATGTCTGCCAGAGCAGACCGGCTAAAGCCCGACATCCAACGGTGGCCTGCTGGAAGTCCGCCTTCAGGCGGCTTCTTGCGATATCAGCCAGAGCAGACCGGCGAAAGCCGGAACTCCAACGGTGGCCTGCTGGAGGTCCACCTTCAGGCGGCTTCTGACGAACCCGAGATTGCTCCTGAGTGCGAGATTTCAACGGACCGCCGCGCAACGAAAACGGTCGGACTCCAGCGCCTCGAAAGACTCAGTCAAGGTCTACTTTTCACCACGGGCGAGCGGCTGCCGCCGCCGGGCTTCAGCCGCTTGGCTTGCCAAGACGATTGGACCGGGGCCCGATTCCCAGCCATCTCAAATCGGCGCCCGACGTTGAGCTGATCACGCTCGGGGTGATAATCGGGATTGAGGAGCAGATCGACGGGCTCGATGCGACCAGGACGAAGCCGGTCATAAAGCCGGACCGAAGGGGGATTGCCGGGGGCGCGCAGGACCTGTCAATCGCCCACTGATATGATTGCTTCCCCAGAAGTACACCCATTGATACAGGAAGTCACGTATCCGGTTCTCGGGCGGTGTGGCCGCGCCGGCCGCCACGAAGAAGTCGACGTCGACGGCGTCGTTGGTGGCTTGCCAGGTGAGAGCGCCGCGAGCCATCGCATCGGCATCGGTGCGCAAGAGCACCGTTTCGCGGCTGCGACGATCATAAAGCGCGACGAATGCACAATGACGTGAGGTGATCAGCCACGGACGATCCGGCCCGTGCGTCTTCCCGGGCCACGGTCCGAACTGGACGATCGAGCGCTCCGAGGTCAGCGTGCAACGGTCCATGATCAAGTCGGCTTCAAACCGGTGGCGTGAAACCAGTGCGGGGAAAAGCGCCAGATCGGCCACCCCTGCCGCGATGGCGCAGTCGCTCAGGGCCACCAATCCCCTGCCGAGCTCGGCCTTCAAGGCTGTTCCGTCGGTGATCAACACGCACTCTTCGAGGCGGCAAACCGCGCGATCGACGGGAATCGAGAAAACGGGATCCTGGCGGTTGTCAAACAAGGGCTGGGTCGTCGGCGATCGAAACGAAATCAAGTCGCGCGTGCTCAAGACATTCGTGCCGGTCGCGAGGAACTGCGAGCGAGCCGCCACGAGATGGCCGCTTTCGACGTCGATCAGATGTTCGAGGTGAGGGGCATCTTCATGCTTGAGAATCATGTTTGACAGAACGAGCACACCCCCCTTGAGCGCGATCAGCGCCGGACCGCTGGCGTCGGCCTGCGGCGACCACGAGGGAGGCTCCGCCGCGGCCAGCGGCTCGACATGAATTTCCAGCCAGAGCCCGTCGGGCAATCGCACCGGCGTAAAACGTTGCGGACCCGCGCCCACCACGCGTACCGAAATTCGCTTCGTGCTCGAAGGCACGCGATCCCTGAGAAACGCTCCGAGGTCACCGTTCCACGGTGCGGCGTCGGTGTGAAAGGTCAGCTCATCACCGTGACCTGGCGCGGCCGCCGGTTGCTGCGTTTGCGCGACTTGCTGTGTCGGCGCCGCATTGCTCTCGAAGGCAAGCTGCGGCCGAGCCGATCTGGCGGCCGGCGCCCGATTCCTGGCTTCGAGCCGGCGCTGGGCGATGCCGCTGCCTGTCTGAGGCACCTCGGGGGTCGGATAGGCGGCAATGGCCTTTGGAAAAAGGCCCGGGAGCGGATGAGCGACCCGGCGCAAGATGGCGTCGCGATTCGGCAGAAAGGGCGCCAGATCGTCGGCCGAGATCGCCGAGACATCGGACGGAAACGGCCACGGTGCGAGGATCTCCTGGCTTTCGCGCTCGACTCCGTTCCACGTGGAACGAATTTCGCCCAGGTCGCCGACCGTGATCGTCGGATCGCTGCCGCTGGCGAAAAACCCCTTCCAGCCAACGAACAGATTCTTGTCCCCTGCCCACTCGATCTGCTTCGCGGCCGGCGCGGCCGCGGCCGACGACGCGATCACGCTCGCAACGCCGGCGCCGTGAAAGCGACTGAAGACCGACCCGATCGCCCGGATCTTGAGCGGCCGGGCGCCGCGGCCGGATTCCTGTTGATCGACTCGATGATCGGACCGAAACCGGCCAGCACGCTATCGCTGAAATAAAAGCTCTGTTCGAGCGGTATTGACGCGGTCGTGGTACGAATCAATGGGCCCGGTATTCCCGCGACGACCGAGTTGCGAACAACCAGCTCGACCGGGCTGCCGGCGATGTCGAATCCTGTGCCAAAATGGCCGCGGATCAAGGTGCGCTCGATCCGGACCCGGCTCGGGCGGAGCTTCGGGTCTTCAGCGCGAACCACGGTGAAAGGCGTGTTGTTGTAATTGAGGATCGTGAGCGAGCAATTATTCAGAGTCAACATTCCGCCCGAACAGGAAAACAAGGCCGTCTGTTTCAGGGCGAGGTCGCGCACGTCGACAACCAGATCAATCCCGTCGAGCGTGAGGTTCTTGCCATCGAGCTCGAAGACGGCGGCCCGCTTGCGCACGCCGTCCAGGGTCGAGCGGACGACCCGCACGACGGGCCGATAACCGCGACGTGCCCGCACCAGCCGGGTCTCGCCCGCGACCCGCAGGTCATCGATGAAGAATGGCCCGTCGTCGGCGAGCTCGACGGTGCCGCCAATCACCGTGTCTAGGGCCCTGTGCAGGCTCCGGTTCATGGTCGCTTCGCCGGGCTCGGCGACCCGTCGTACCTCGACAAACGGCCCGTCGATCCGAGCCGGGACAGGCAGCCGGGCCCATTCCGGTAAGGCCGCTCGACTTTCGCTGGACTCTTTCAGATTGACGTCGTCGCTGTTGTCGTCGACGTCGGTGTCGACGGGCTCGATCCACCTTGGTGGCGGGGCCACGGCGGCCGGCGCCGTTGCGCGTGCAGCCCGGCCGATCCGAGCCGAGCCTCGATCGCCGCGGGTTCCGGCGAGATGGCGGGTCTGCGTCAGTAGATGCCCGAGCTCTCACCATCGAGATCGGCGATCGAACGGCGCGTCGCGGACTCGTCGGGAAGCCCCGATGATTCCATGAACTGGAGCGTGCCGAGCGTGACCAGGACAACGGCCACCGTCAGAGACAGGACGGCAATGATCCAGACCGACGCGGAGGTCGCCGCTTTCGGCGGGCCAGGCACGTCATCAGCAAGCGGACCCGCCGCCGGATCGGCGTCGTCGTCGAGCAAATGGCTCTGACGCCGTAGCACGGGCGAGGGCCCGCTCAGCGTGCCGCGAGTCGCGGGGCGTTCGCGGCTACCGCTGGGGCTTTCGTCGGCCAGGTCGGCGAGGGAGACGAGCTCGAGACTGTCTGATTCAGAGGTTTGATCCACGGGACTTTCGGAGCGGGTACGCTCGAAAGTGGCAGGCGCCTCGGGCTCGCTGGCCGCGCTCGTCTCATCGGCGAGCGGAATCACGGAATCATCGGGCCCGTCAACCGCGCCCGCGTGAGGTTCGGCTTCGAGCGCGGCGACCAGTTCCTCGTAAGATTTGAACCGCTCCTCCGGGAGTTTTGCGAGCATCTTCTTGATGATCGCGGCGATCGCGGGGGGCACGCCAGGATTGAGCGTACGCACGTCGGTGCGGCGCCTTGGCGTGACGCGTGAGCTTGTCGGTGATGTCGCCGCCGGCGAAAGGGGGCGATCCGGTCAGGAAGTAGAAAAAGGTGCATCCAAGCGAGTAGATGTCGCTTTGAATGCTCGTTGCGCGGCTATCGCGGGCCTGCTCGGGCGCCATGTAATCGACGGTGCCCACCGTCGTCCCTTCACGCGTGACTGCGCTCATCCTCGAATTCATTTTGAAGGGCCAGCCCGAGGTCGATGATCTTGATCTGGCCAGTGCGGCTGCGGAGGATGTTCGATGGCTTGATGTCACGATGGATGAGGCCCTGCCGGGCCGCATAACTGAGTCCCCTGGCCACATCGCGGATCACCGAGACCGCCTCGGCCGCATCGAGCGGCCCCCGGCGCTGGATGTAGTCGTGAAAGTCACCACCATCGACGTATTCCAGAACCAGATAGTGCCGCCCCCGGTCGATGCCGCGATCGAAGATCGTCACGATGTTGGGGTGCTGAAGGGTTTCGGCGCTCTGCGCCTTGCGCAAGAATCGCTGGAGTAACGTCGAATTACGCGCCAGGGAGCGGGTCAGGACCTTGAGCGCAACCTCATGTCCCATATCGACGTGGCGCCGCCCGGAAGACCGAGCTCATCCCCCCTGTCCCCAGGGGCTGGAGAATTCGGTAGCTGCCGATGCGCTGATCGGCGGCCAACGCTTTCGCCGGCTCGCCCCCTGAGTTTGACTCAGCCATCGCGACTTCGCCTTGGTTCACCCATAAGAATCTTGAGGTCGCCCGAAATCGTGCATCCAGGCCCGTTTCGTCTCAGCAAGCAGCGCGGTCAACCATCCTGAGCATCACTGCCCGGGTCTCCATCGTGATCCGCCCTGGCGGCGGATCGATGCGGAAATCTGCGGAAATCGATCCGATCGCTGCCGATGTGCTTTCAAGAAACGCCAAAACCAAGACGCTGACTTCAGACGGAGAGACATCCCGGGCAACGGCCTGGTCGTGGTTGAGCCATCTCAACAATCATTGTACTCCGCGTCGCTCATCTTACGACAGTCCGTCGTCGAATCGCTCGGAATCGAGCCGGCCGCATCCCGGAGCTGAATGGGTTGCTCGGTTTAACGTATTTCTAAAATGCAACTTAGCTCAAAGGATCGACAAGCTCAGTCCGCCGTCGATCGGGAAGACCGTGCCGGTTGAGTACGGAAACGCCCCCGATGCGATCGCGGCAACGGCCCGGCCGACGTCGTCGGGCTGACCCCATCGAGGAATGGGCGTGATTCCATCGGCGATCTTCTGATCGTAGGTTTTTCGTACGGCCCGGGTCATGTCCGTTTCGATCAAACCCGGCCGAATCTCGTAGACGCGAATGCCGTGCGCGGCCAGCCGAGCCGCATAGAGATGCGCTACCATGCTCAGCCCGGCCTTGGACACACAATATTCGGGGCGGGAGATGCTTGCAAACGTGCTCGAGATCGAGGTGATGAAGACGATCTGAGGATCGTCGATCGTGCCGGCCGCTTTCTGGTCGAGCATCCGTTTCGCCACGGTCTGGGTCAAGAAGAACGGGCCGCGGAGGTTGGTATCGAGAACTTTATCCCAGCTCTGGAGTGTGGTTTCCAGGATGTCCGAGCGTGTTTCGGGGGCGACTCCGGCGTTGTTGACCAGGAGGTCGATGCGTCCGAACGACGCGGTCGCGTTTTCCACAAGGCTTCGCCCCTGCTCCAGATCGGCAATATCGGCCTGGACGGCGATCGCGCGGGCCGATCCCCGCGCCAGTGCATGCTGGCAAACTTCAAGAGCGGCGCGTTCGTCGGAGCGAAAATTGACCACGATCGACCAGCCGAGCTCAGCGAGCGCCAGCGCGATCCCACGGCCGATCCCACGGCTGGCGCCCGTCACGACGGCGACACGCGGCTCTTCGGTCATCGATCGTCTCCCTCCAGGGCCTGGCTCGGCGACCGGTGCAAGAACCCGTTCAAGACACGCCCTAATCTAATCGATGGCCGGGCGGCGTGCAGCCCTCTCAAGTCGCGAAAAAAAGGGCCACTCGGCCCCCGGCCATGACAAGTACGGCGCCGGCGGGGTCAGCGCATTGACAGCAAACCATTCCAGGCCGGAGAATTGTGAAGGAAGCAATGCGCTCGTAGCTCAGGTGGATAGAGCGGCGGTTTCCTAAACCGCAGGTCGCAGGTTCGAATCCTGCCGGTGCAGCTCTCGCAGGCGACGTGTGCCGTCCGCCCGCACAACCGGAGATGGGGCCTCTCAGAGACGTCAACGCGCCCGTAGCTCAGTAGGATAGAGCAACGGTTTTCTAAACCGTTGGTCGCAGGTTCGAATCCTGCCGGGCGTATTTCGAGGACCGCCAGCGGCCGCCTGGATGGGCCTGTTCCGGAGCAGATTTCCCCTGAGACTCGAAACGGCTTCCGCGTTTGCAGCAAGGTGACAAATCGAGCTGAATCTGATAAAAGTTTTGATACGAGCGATGCTTGTCGGGACCGGCGATCAGAAGCGGGATGACGCGCCGTTCCACGTGAAACAATGGCTCGAAGGCGGCAGGGGTATCCATCCCGGCCAGGTCTGTCGGCCGACTCCGCGATGCGACCGAATTAGGCTCGGATTCAAGCGATGGCAGAAGAGCGTCTGACCCAGATACCAACGAGCTGGACGACCATCAGCAGCGCCCATGCGGCGGGCCCGGCCGGGTCTCGCACGCCCGAGAGCCAGGCCGCGATGGAGGAGCTCGTCGGCCGCTATCACGACGCGGTCACGCGCTACATCCATCTGAAAGTGCGCGATAAGCACCTGGCCGACGAGGTTCTCCAGGAGTTCTGGACCAAGCTCTTGACGGGCAAGCTGGCCGGGGCCGACAAGAGCAAGGGCCGTTTTCGCGATTACCTTCGAACGGTCCTTCATCGCCTGATCATCGATCATTTTCGAACTCGCAAGCTCCAGACGCTCCCCCCGGGCGATCTGCTTGATGCCGCGCGTCCCGACGAAGACTTCGATCGCGTCTGGCGCGAAGCCGTCATCAAGCGGGTGTGGTCGCGCTTAGAAACCTACCAGGCCGCGACGCCCAAGAACCGCTACGCCACGGTGCTCCAGCTCCGTCGTGATTTTCCCAAAGCCTCGATCGATGAAATCGCGGCCAAGCTCGGGGAAATGATTCGCGTTCAGGTGACCCCCGAGGCGTTTCGCAAGAATCTTCAACGCGCCCGCGCGAAGTTCATCGAGCTCCTGGTTCAGGAGCTGCGCGAAACCATCCGCCCGACGAGCAACGAGGATGTCGAAGCCGAGATTTTCGACCTGGGTTTAGGGCATCTGTATCGCCGCTATAGCTCGCACGCCGAGGGCTGACCCGCCAGCCAGCCGGCCGACGCCGGCCAGACGGTCGGTCGGGTGCTGGCTGACTTCGCGATTGCGTGTCGCTGTTGACACGCGACCTGGCGCTTTGTTGAATTTTTTGCGCCGGCCCTTGACCCTCTCGTTTCAGCATGTACAGTTCAATCAAGGCGAAGTGCGCAAGTCCGCAAAAGAGGGCAAGTGCGTTTCGTCGCGCCTTGATGTGGGAACCATGACGTTACGAAGCGACGGATGGCGCGTGCCGCGCATGATGGACACTAGAGAGGAGCGGCAATGCTGGTTCTCTCCCGCAAGAAGAACGAAAGCATCATCATCAACGACAACATTGTGGTGACGGTGATCGAAATCCGAGGGGATAAAGTTCGTCTCGGAATCGAAGCCCCGAAACACGTGACAGTGCATCGTCGTGAGGTGTATGAAGCAATCCAGAACCAGGCTCGAGCGGTTGATCCGCAGCCCAAGGTATCGCGACCCGAGGTTTGAACGAGTTGTGCTCGGGTTTCCACGCACTGGTGCGTAAGAGCTGGGCCCGCTCGTTGTTGCGGTCATCAGTTATTGACCCTGCTTGACCACACGAACGAATTCCTTCATCCACGGCCCATTATCGGGCCATCCGCGAACCGTGACGAGCGGACCATCGACGACGACTTCGCGATTGACGAATTCGACGCCCGCCATTTTCAGGTCGGGCTCGAGATCGGGATAGCACGTCATCGTTCGGCCTTTCATCGAGCCGGCGGCGAGCAAGAGCAGGGGGCCGTGGCAGTTCGCGCCGATCGGCTTGCCAGCGTCAAGGAAGTGGCGAACGATCGACACGGCCTGGGGCCGGTTCCGAAGAAATTCGGGCGCCCGGCCGCCGGGCAGCACCAGGCCCTGATAGTCGGCGGGCGAAACTTCATCGAGACCGAGGTCGGCCTGCACGCGATACCCGGGCTTCTCGGTGTAGGTGTCGAAGCCTGGCTCGAAGTCGTGAACCACGGAATGGAACACGCGCTTCGCGGTCGTGGCGATATGAACGAGCCAGCCTTCCTCTTCGAGGCGAAACTTCGCATAGTAGATTTCTTGCGCTTCGCCGGCGTCGCCCGTGAGAATCAGGATCTTGACCGCCATGGCCCGCTCCGCAATATCTGCCGAAGATTTCGATCGCTCTGTCCGTGAATTTCGATACCCTACCGCCTTGACTCGCCCGATGCAACGGTCGCCTGGCCGCGGAATGCCATGTGCCGCGACACGCGCGGTCACAGTGTCACTTGACCCCGTGGCGTTCGGCGGATTACATTCATGTCGGCCGCGTTCCACACGGCCCCGTCGTCTAGCCTGGTCTAGGACACATGCCTTTCACGCATGCAACACGGGTTCGAATCCCGTCGGGGTCATTTCGTTTGTAGCCGGCTCTTTGAGCCTGGGGGCCAGCGTACCGGCCTCGAAGCGGCTGGCTACAACGTTCGAATCCGGCGGCCAGCGTGGCGGCCGGCTCCGCACTTTGAAATCGCCGGGTTCTTGTTCCCACGGTGTCGAAGTGGCCGGTCAGAACTTGCCCGATGGGTCACTTCCTGGGCGGTTCGGCACCAAGGGCCTGGAGATGCGCAGCGACTGAGCCGGCGAGGATCGGCACGTTGTAGCCCCCCTCGAGCACACTCACGATACGGCCCTTCGCGTGCGTTTCCGCGACGCTTACAACCTCTTTCGTGAGGACCTCGAAGTCGTCGACCTCGAGTCCGAGATCACCGACCGGGTCCTCGGCGTGGGCGTCGAATCCGGCGCTGATCAAGACAAGCTCGGGACGTATTCGATCCGCCATCTTGTCAAGGGACGCACGAAAGGCAGCGTGATAATCGGGCCGGTTCGTTCCGTGGGGCAGGGGCACGTTCGCGGTGAAGCCCAGACCGCGGCCGGCTCCTGTTTCCTCGCGTGCGCCGGTCCCTGGATAAAATGGATAGCGATGGATCGACAGAAAGCCGACGCGCTCTGATTCGTAGAAGATTTCCTGCGTCCCGTTGCCGTGGTGAACGTCGAAATCGACGATCAACACGCGCGCCAGATCCGACCGGCTGATCGCTTCGACGGCGGCCAGCGCCACACTGGCGTAGAGGCAGAAACCCATTCCTTCGGTGCGCGCGCGTGGTGGCCGGGGGGCCGAACCAGGCAGAGGGCACGCTGGTCCTTCCCTCCCAGCACGTGAGACACCGCCTCGATACACGCCCCAGCAGCGAGCCGCGCGGCGAGGTCCGACCCGGTGGAGACCCACGTATCCGGGTCGAGCATCCCGCCGCCTTTTGATTCGAGCTGAGTCACCCGGCGCAGGTATTCGGCCGGATGAATGCGGGTCAATTCGTCGTCGGTCGCCGGGCGCACGGTTCCGCTCGGACAGCTCGCCAGATAGCCGAGGCGCTCCAGGTGGCGGAAAACCGCCTGCAAGCGTTCGGGCCGCTCAGGATGACGGGCCGGCACCCGATGATCCAGCATGCGGCGATCCGTGAACAAACAAACGGCCATTCGATTTCTCCGCGCGTCAACTCCCCATGGGGGCGATCCGCTGGTTCTTGCGGTACACTCGAATCATAGCAAACCAGACTCCACGACAGGACATCGCACCTGTTTTCAGCGCGATGTCTCGTTCCACGTGAAACGCACTGCGTGCGAATCATCACCCACGTGGGCGGTTCTGATCGACGAGTCACCCCTGGCCGACTGCCTCTGGAAACTCGCGGCATGCCCCCAAAACCACCCCGGTTTGGATCGAGGATCTCCCGCGAGGTCGCCGTTGTCGTCGCTCTCTGCGTGCTCGGTGCGCTCGTTCGGGTCTGGTCGTTCGGCCGGCTCGGCCTGGTGCATTTTGACGAGGGAATCTACGCGCTCGCCGGGCTCTGGAGCCTTTCGCCCGGAGGATTAGCCGGAATCGATCCGAGCGTGATTTCCTACGCCCCGCCGGGCTTTCCAATCCTTGTCGGGCTTTCCTTCTGGTTTTTCGGCATCAGCGATATCGCGGCGATCTTGCCATCGATCATCGTGGGCGTGATGACGATCGCAGTGATCGCCTGGATCGCGCGGCGGACATTTGGCCCCGGGGCCGGCGCGGCCGCCGCGGCGCTGGCTGCACTATCAGGGCCGCACGTGTCGTTCTCGCGCATGGCGTTGACCGACGTTTCGTTTCTCGGCGTCTGGCTGGCCGCGCTCGGGCTCGGGCAACGATTTCTGGAACGGCCCAATTTCGGCGGCGCCGTCCTTTTCGGCGGGGCGGTCGGTCTTGCGCAGTTATTTAAATATAATGGTTGGATTTCGGGTGTCATCGTTGCGGCGAGTGCCCTGGTCTGGCTGTCATGGCATCCTGGTGAATGGCGCTCGCGGACGACGGTGGCCACCTGGGGATGGGGGCTTTTTGCGGCATTTATCGCCGCGATCGTGTATTATCCGTGGTTTCGATTTGTCGACGGGCACGGTGGATATGCGGCCCTCCTGGCGCATCAGCGAGGCTATCTCGGCGGCGTTTCGGCGTGGCCCGGGCACTTGCGGCAGCAGCTCGTGCAAAGTGAGTTTCTTTCGGGGGGGCCGATCTGGCGCTCGATGGCCGGCGCGCTGGCCCTGGTCGCCATGTTCGTGAGTACGGGCGACCTCCAGCGGGGCATGCGTGTCAGATTCACCCTGTTGCTCGCGGTCGCGGGCATGGCGGCGCTGTGTCTTGGTGTACACCCTAACTGGAGCGGGCCGTTCGCGTGGGCTGTCATGATGTTGTGCTCGCGGACCGGTCCTGAAACTCCGACGCGGCAATCCCTCTTCGTGGGCTGGGGACTTCTATCTTGCCTGACTCCCTTTTATCATCCCTATGCGCGACTTTGGCTCCCGCTCGAAGCACTGGGCTGGTTGCTGATCGGGGGGATCCTCGTGCGTGCACGGCCCGCCATTGACCCTGCCAGCCAGACGATATCCCGTTCGTCGAGCGATACGCACAACTGGCGCCCCTGGTTTGTTATGGTGGTGATACCCTGCCTGTTGATTACAAGTGCCTGGTGGCGGCGGACGACGCTCCTGGGCCCGAGCGATTCCCTCAAACTGGCAAGTCAGCAGATCATGAATGAACTACCTTCCGACCTGCGTGTCATACGCATCTTCGCCCGGCCGCCTCTGGCGTTTTATATCGCGCTAGATGGCCGCGTCGCTGTCAATCGCCAACCCGTGTTGAACGCGATGCTGGAGCAGGGCGAGCCCGGATCCTGGGCCGTGATCGACATGGGATTGCTCCGGCAGGACGGCGTTTCGGCGTTGGAGCTGGAGCGTTTTCTCACGGGCTGGACCATTGTGAGCAAGGTTGCGACGACGCTCAATCCGCCGACGCTTCTTGATGTCGATCCTTCCGCGGCGCGTGCTGATCGGCCGGACGCCTCGGCCCCGATCTGGCTGGTGCGTCGATCACGAGTGGAGAATATTCGATGAGCCCCGAGCCCCCGGTTTCCCTCTGGCCTGATCCGCTTGCGCTGGGGACTCTGACCGATCTTTATGAACTGACGATGATGGCCGGTTATGACGCGGCCGGCATGGCCGAAAAGCACGCCACGTTCGAGCTGTTTGTGCGCAAGATGCCCGCCGGTCGCGCCTACCTGGTTTTCGCCGGGTTAGAGCAGGCGGTGGGCGATTTGCTCAATCTGGCCTTTGCGCCGAGCAGATCGAGGCGCTCCGGCAATGGCCTCAGTTTCGCCATTTTGATTCGAAGATCATCGACCGCCTGGCCGCGCTTCGTTTCGAAGGCGATGTCTGGTCGATCCCTGAGGGAACCATCGTTTTCCCCGGCGAGACGCTCCTTCGCGTGACGGCTCCGCTCGTGCAGGCGCAATGGGTTGAAACCCATTTGCTCGCATCGCTCGCCTATGCCACCATCGTCGCCTCGAAGGCGGCGCGCGTGGTGGTCGCGGCCGAGGGGCGATCGCTCTATGAGTTTGGCGCGAGGCGTGGGCACGGTCCCCAGACCGGCCTGATTGCCGCGAGGTCGTCGTACATCGCCGGCTTCACGGGTACGAGCCACGTCGAGGCCGCCAGGCGCCTGGATATCCCCGCGAGCGGCACCATGGCGCATTCGTGGGTTCAGTCATTCCCCACCGAACGCGAGGCGTTCGCGACGTTCGCGCGCCTGTTTCCCGAAAACTCGACCTTGCTGGTCGATACGTACGACACACTCGAAGGCGTTCGCAACGCCGCTGCCATCCAACCGCCTGTGTCGGCCATCCGCATTGATAGCGGCGACATCGCGGCCGTCGCCCGCGAGGCGCGCCAGATCCTCGATGCGCAAGCGAACTTCGGTCAAGATCATCGCCTCAGGTGATCTCGACGAGTTCAAGATCGCTCAGTTTATCGGCTCACGCCGCACCCATTGACGGTTTCGGTGTCGGTACCGAATTGATCACGTCGCGTGATGCACCGACCCTACCCATGGTCTACAAACTGGTCGAGCTGGCCGGCGAAGGCAAGTTCAAGCTGAGCCCTGGCAAACGGACGTATCCGATGGCCAAGCAGGTGTTTCGCTTTCGCGATCATAACGGCCGGATCTGTCGCGACCACGTCACGCAGGCCGACGAGGCTTGCGAAGGGGAGCCGCTTCTGATTCCGATCCTCCGCGGCGGCCGGCTTGTCGGTCAACTGCCAACCCTCGCCCAGATTCGTGATCGTTGCCAGAACGAGCTTGACGCACTGCCAGCCCGGCTGCGCGGCTTGAACGCGCAGCCCGACTACGCCGTGACCTATAGCGACGCGCTCGAGGCCCATGCCCGGCGATTGATGAAGTCGTGACGTTCGGTCATGAACGTCACTCGCCGGTCGATCATGACGTCACTTGATCGGCTGCTCGGTCACGCGGCGAAACGACCGCTGCATGAACGCCACGATTGTCCAGCCGCTCAGCATACCGAGGGCGTACGTTGTTATCGCGAGGAACGCAATGGGGGCCGTCACCTGCCACGTCCAGAATCGGACCGAGATGACGTCCATGTTTTGCACCGCGAAAAAGAGCAGACATCCCAGAAACAGCAAGAACATCAAGCCCTGAATGAACCGCATGCTCGCTCCTTTGATGCAACCTGCTTGAGATCGTCAACCAATCAACAGAGTAAGTCAGCAATCCGTGATTGATAAGCATGCGGCGTGCCATGGCCCCGCGACACGGCGATTTCGTCTTCGTCGATCATGGGCGGCTGATTGCGGCTCTCTGTTGATCAGTGATCGAGCCAGGGATCATAGAGCGGATCGGTTCGTCCTGATGGAGCCCGGCGTGGCTCTGTTTGATGGGCGGCACGCCGCGCCGGCGCACCCATTTCGGGAGGTTTTGTGGTCGATGCACGTCGGAAGATGTGGGGCACGAAGCGGCTCGTATTTCGCGTGATCAAACCGTCGTCTTCACGGATGCCGATCCCGCAGGCATTCCCGTTGACCATCCAGCTCCCGACAACCGGAAACCGATCGTCGAAGCTGGGCAGGGGGTGGAAGTCCTGGTAGATCTTGCGCCCCTCGGCATAATCGCCCTGGCTCTCGGCGATCGTTTGCCCCTCTTCAACGATCGTGATATTCGACCCTTCCCGCGAATGGATCGGCTTGACGACGTAGGTTGCCCCGGTCGGCTCGAACAACGCGCAGAGCAGGTAAGGGCTCTCCGGAAAGAGCTCCCAGAGCACGGGCAAGATCGCCTTGTTGCTCAGAACCATCTTCCAGGGCGGCTCCAGCCAGCGCGTCGACGCGACGGGCAAGAACCGGCCGAAATTCTCGCGGAGCATCCATTCCCAGGGATAGAGCTTGAAGAGAATTTCGATGGCTTGCTCGCGCAGGTCGGTGAAGACGCGCCGGCCCGCGTGCCAGCCGATGTCCCTGACGGCGAGATACTCGGTCTTGAGCCCGGCCTGGGCGGCCGTGTCGCGAAGATAGGTGACCGTCATCACGTCTTCGAGCGTATCGCGTAGCGCCGCGAAGACGACGCGCCCGCCGCGCTCGCGGCGAACGCGGTGCCAGGCCTCGATCAACCGCTCGTGCAGACTGTTGAACTGGTCGAACGGAGACGCGCCGCGGCGGATATCGTCTTCGCCGAAACCCGCCGAATCGAGCAGATCGCGGAACCAGAACCACTGGATCACCGCGGCCTCGAGCAGCGCCGTCGGTGTATCCGCGTTGAATTCGAGGAGCTTGGGTGGGCCGGTCCCGTCGTAGGCCAGATCGAACCGGCCGTAGATGGTGTGCTCGTCGCGTTCCCAGCTTCGCGTCACGAATTCGTGAAACGCCTTCGGAATGTCGAGTTCGAGCAGGCGGTCGTTATCAACGACGTGGGCGACCGCCGCCAGGCACATCTCGTTCAAACGATAGGTCGCCGTTTCGATGGCGGCGATTTCATCCGCCTCGAACAGATAATAGGCGGTCTCGTCCCAGTAGGGCTCGCCGTCAATCGAATGAAAGAGCAGACCCTGCGACTCGACGACCTTGGGCCATTCCGGGCGAGCCGGTGTTTCCACGCGGAGCATCGTGCGTGTCCATCAATTCGAGGCAAGGGGGGGAGAGCACGAGCCCAACGTCTGGCCGCGTGCACCGACGAATAGGTGCTCACGTCGCGGCGCTTGCTCCGCCCGTTCCCCCGAAACCGCCGCGGGCCGATGGTCCGGGACTGACCCCGGCACCGCGGCCAAAACCACCGCCGCCGCCGCGCATCAGCGGAGCAACGATGACTGCTCCGCCATGATGCCCTTGGCCGCGCACCTGATCGGTATCCTCGTCGTCTTCATCCTGGCTCCGCGAACAACCGCCCAGCACCAGTGCCGATCCCATCAAGACGAGCGTAATGGCCGCTGTTGACCTGTTCATCGAACCCGCTTCATAGAAGTTGCCAACGCCGTGCATGCATGACACCGCCATGATCATACGGCATTGTTCCAAAGCATTCGCTACTCGATCGCCACGATTGCAAAAAATCGCCGGCGGAATCCGTATTTGATGGCACTGCGTCTATTTTCCGGCGTTGGTCGACGTCGCGACAAGTAGCCTGGGCGTTCCGAGCACGATGTGACAAATGGGCCCGATCGAAGGCGCTCTTTATTCACTTGACGATGGGCGAGGACGCGTCAGCGGCGTCCGCGCGATCGCGATGATCCGTGGCAAGTTCCGCATCAAGGTCCGGATCAACGAGCGGATCAAGATCCACGCAAAGAGTGCAGCGATCAGAAGAAATGGAATGTAAACCGCCCAGCTTACGGCCCAGAGAACGAGCGCCTTTCCGGTATCGGCAAGGCCCAAAAGCGACTCGTGCCACACACGCGAGACCTGCGTTGGAAAGTCGGCGACCACGGGCGCGGGGGGTGCGTATTTGTCGCGCTCGCGGATATTCAGGTTCAGGGTCGCCAGCGAGCTGAGATTTTCGAGCACGCGAATCTTCCCCTGAAACTGCTCGATCTCGCCACGGACGCGGCTCAATTCGATTTCGATCTTGAGCACATCTTCGAGCTTGCCTGAGCGTTCCTGCAGAATCTTGCTGAGCGTCTGCTCTTCCAACTGCTTGTTCTTGATCCGCGCTTCGAGGTCGTAATATTGCTCGGTGACATCTTGCGAGGTGCGATTGTTGCGTTCAAGCTCGCCGAGCGCGATGATTCGCTCTGCGAACGAATCGAAGTGATCGACGGGAATCCGAAACTTCCAGTGCATCGATCGCACCGAGCCCGGCGAGCCGGCGAGGGTCTGCTCGGCGATATATCCCTGGGCTTCCTGAACGAGCGACGCGATCTTGGCTGCCACCGGATCGACGCTATCGACAATCAAATCGACCTGGGCGTCATAAATAATCTTGCGAGCAATCGCGGGCGTGGCCGGCTGAGCGGCTCCCGAGAGCGGGGGCTGCAGGGCGATCAGCGCGGTACTCGCACCGTCTGTGACCTTGATCGCCATCGGCGAGGATCTCTTTGCAAAGACTTCACCCGCGGCGGGCGGCGACGGCGACATCGACGGTCTGGATGCTTTCGTTGCGGTGCGGGTCACCGCGTAATTTCGAGACATTCTCTGAGATTCGCCGCAGCCGATTATCGTGATCACAAGTAGACTGCATAACGATCGAAATTGAGACATGATGTGCGATCCTGAAATGACATCTCACGAATGACCGTGGCTGAACCGCGACCTGTCCATGATCATGAAGACGTGCGACGCGTACGACCCTTAGATCGTTTTACCAGATTCGCGTGAGCGAACGTACGTGGAGAGCCGGAGAAGGACGTCTTTCCGGTTCTCGGGGCCAACCGATCGGGTGCCCTTCGGGGGCAAAGTATTCCGATCAGCGATGCGGAAACTCTCATCATCGAGGCTCGAACATGGACGCCGATACGCGGTTCACCTGCCTGACCTCAAAACGCCTGATCTTGAGGCGTCTCAGGGACGCCGATCTCGGGGTGTTCTGCGGCTATCGCTCCGACCCCGAGGTCACGCGTTATCAAGATTGGACCGAGTTTCCCGAGGAGGCCGGAGCGCGCTTCTTCGCGGAACAGGCGATGCTTCATCCGGCGATTCCCGGAACCTGGTTCCAGATGGCGATCGAGCTCGCGGAAACCACGGAGCTGATCGGCGATTGCGGGCTCAAGACCATGGAGGATGAGCCCCGGCACGTCGAGATCGGCTACACCTTGAATCCGGCTCATCAAGGAAAGGGATACGCCACCGAAGCCATCACGCGGCTGATCGACTACGTGTTCAGTGATCTCCGCAAGCACCGGGTCACGGCCATGGCGAACGTCCAGAACACCGCCTCTGTGCGGCTGATGGAACGAGTGGGGATGAGGCGCGAAGGCGTTTTGATGCAGAGCTTCTGGTGCAAAGGGGCGTGGGCCGACGAGTATCTCTACGCCGTGCTCGAGCACGAGTGGTCGGAGCGAAGAGGCTTTGCGTGGCTCGCGCAAAGCCTCCGATGCTCACACCCAGCACTCCTGATCGAGAATGCTTGACGAGTCTCGCTGTCGCCGGCCGCGGCGAAGGTCCGGGAGTGGTCAGTCGCCGACAACAACGATCACGAATGATCCCGGGACCATGCGTCTTCGCCCCGCGCCTTTTCCGGCCGCTGCGGGAGCCTTCTTGCTTTCGGTGACAGGCAGGGGAGTCGCCGCCGAGAGGTAGATCCGGTGAGACTTCGGATCACGAGTCATCGTTCGGGCACCTGCTTGCGTCGGGATAGTTGCCATCACGCTGAACTGGCCGGGCTCTTTTTCACCGACGACCGTCAGGGTTCCGTCGCCGCCATTGGAGCTATACGCCAGTTGCTGCTCGGGGTCGAACACACAGCCGTCGCAGCCACGGCCGATCGGCAGCCGAGCGAGAGCCTTTCCGTTGTCGGCGTCGAGCACCACCATCGTCTGGCTGCCACTGCAGGTGCTGAATAGACGCCGGTGGGGAATATCCATGGCCAACCCGGTCGGCCGTACACCGGGCGCCAGCGGCCAGCGGTTCAAAATGCGGAACGTGCGACCGTCGAATTCAACGACTTCATTCTTGTCCATGATGTTCACGAAGACGTGGCCGCGGCCGTCGGAAACCGCCGCCTCCGGAACGCCGTCGAGCGGAACCGTGCCGGCCACGGTCATCGCCGAGGGGTCGACCGCCGTGGCGTCCTTGCTGCCGTGGTTGAACGTGAAGACATGGTGACTGGCCGGGTCGAACATGATCGCGTCTGGCCGGCCGCCAACCTTGATCGTTGCGACGGCCTTGAGTGACTTCAAATCGAACGCGGTCACCGTATCGTCGCCGCCGTTGCTGGTGAAGCCACGGCCGAGATCCGGAACCAACGCGACCCCGTGAACTCCCGGCGTGTCGGACAGTTCACCGACCACCTTCTCCGAATCGGTGTCCACAACCGTGATGCGATTGCCACGTGAGACGTACAGCCGTTTGGCCGCGGCGTCCGTGGTGAGATAGTCCCATCCGCCCTCGCCGCCGATCGCGATCTTGTGGACCTTCATCGAAGGGACCGCGGAGGTCTGAGCCCCGCAATCCGTCGCCATCACGATCGGCATGACGGCAGACATGATCCACGCGTAATTTTTCATCGAGGTGCCTCCTGATTGTCATGAAACTACAGGAACAATTCTGCTTGAAGTTCAGGCGTCAACCGAAGCCGTTCCGGCTGGTCGCCCGGTCGAATCAGGATACGATCATCAGACATGGCCGATTCGCATGCAACCGTTTGTGTTTCCCCTTGGGGCCGCGTGTCGTCGCGGCCGCACCTCGACCAGTCGCGATGGGCTTAGGGTAAATTGCAGAAATTGCCAGTTCGGATAGTCCAGTTCTTTTCCAATTGTTAGTATGGTGGCCTACCCAACAGCCAGCACGGATGCGACGACGAATTGGGAACGCGGGTGTTCCTGAGATGCAGACGAGGAAAATCCATGCTCGAAAACCAGCTCGAGTTGGTCGCCACCCAGGAGCTCATTGATGAGCTTCTCAAGCGGACGACCTTTCAGGGTGTGATCATCCACGCCGTCGATGGGGTCAAGCACCGCCATTGGGTCGGCGAACGCGTTTTCGCGGTTCGGCATAACGCCAACCTCGACACCGAGGAAGCCGGGCGCCTGATGGACGTTGTCAGAGAGTACATCGCGCGGTGCGAATAACCTGAACATCAGTGCAAAGACAAGTGCCTGAAGGCCGCGTGCCTTGCGGTCTGCGCGACGGCTGCGACGTCCACCAAGGCGTCGTTCCATGACAGAAACCAGGCTCAGTCTGACGACGCGGCGGACCTGATCGAAAGGCCAGGGATACGCCCAGGAGCCGACCCCCCATGCGCACGGCGCGCGATGCCGAGCCTGTCACGAAACGAACAGGCGGCGCCTGCTCCGAGGGCGTTGGTCACTCCATGAGCGACGCTGAATGGCGTCATACTACAGAAGAAGAAGCAGCACATAGACCACGAGTAGTGCGCCGAGTCCTGTCTGAGCGCCGGCTTCGCGATGGAGACACGCCAAGGGCCAGTACAGCGCCGCGACGAGGGCCAGACCGAGGCTGACGATCCCCCATTGCTTGGCGAGCCGTGCGTATCGAAATGAGATCCGCTCGAGCCGCTCCGGTTTGTTGGCGTCCGCCATCGCCAGGGCGGGACACGTGCCGCTTTGCGCGTTTCGCTCGTCAGAAAGCGCCTGTGCGCTACGCGCCATTGCCATCTTGGCAAGTCCCTCGTAGCGCATGCTGAGAAGCTGAATCGCGATCGCCCCGGTGACAAGGGTCAATGCGAGCAAGTACCACCATCGCCTCACGAATTCAACCATCGCGATATCACCCGTGAATGCCGGACCAGATCCCGGCGCGCCTTGTCAGGTGGAAGCCAGGTTGACTGCAAAAGCCAATGCGAGGAAGAAACGGCCACGGCGCCAGTTCTCAGGCCGACCCGGCACGGGAAAGCCTCTCGCTAGCCGTTAAGGCGGCTGCTCAGTCCGGATTAACGCAATCAGGCCCGGCCGACCCATTCGATGCCAATGCCGGCGCCGCGGCGCAGACGCGTGGACAGAGCGGCCGCATGATGCTGGATGTGCCGGATGTTGACGATCTGGTGTTCGAGCGTCGGCATCTTGTACCACGGAAAGCCGCATTGCGGGGCAGAAAGATCGAGCACATCGACGCCGGCGTCAATCATGCCATCGCAGAGACGCCAGTATTCGAGCAGCTCATCGCGTGTAAAGGGCTCGCAAGCCTTGGGCGAGCGAGCGTTGTCGTGGGAAATGGTGGCGATAAAATTCGCCTCCTCGCGATGCTTATCCCAGGGAACGAACGAGTGCTGGTCCTGTTGCAAGTAGAAATGCGTATAGAATAACGTGTGATAAACGACGCGCCAGAATCGCGCCGCCCCGTCGGCAGGGTCATTCCACATGGCATCGGGGCACTTCTCGATTGCCTGGAGCAACGTCTTGAGCGCGGCGTGATACTGCGATTTGAGTGCCGATTGAATGTTCATGTCTTTTCGCTCACTCTCGCAAACTGGCTGGAGATTGATGAGTCGTTGTCGCTCAGTTGAGCGGTCGCATCAAGATCCCTGGCCCGGTTCTCACCCGGACCATCGCGTGGCCTGGATCAAAGTGATAAGTTCTGGTCGGCATATATTATCAAGATATCGTCGTCCAGAATAACTGACTGCGATCAAGACGCAACATGGCGGCCTGCCAGGGGCGAAGGTCACGATCGAGATAGCCGCGCTGGTGGCCGCTCCGATTGGCTAGATTACTTGATCGATGGCGGCGCGGCCGTTGATGATCGCGCCGATCGTCAGTAAGCTGACACCATAAGACGACCGCGCAGCGGCGGCGCGCCCGTAGAGAGTTTGACCCGGCAGGCGGGCCGGGCCTTGGGCGAAGACCACGGTTGGTGGAGCAGCTCATATGGCGTTTCCCCTGGAGGCTGACCGAAACCTGCTTTTCGGGGTGCTCGCCCTCCAGATGGATTTCATCTCGCGCGAAGCACTCGTCGCGGCGGTGACCGAGTGGACACGCGACCGCGCGCGGCCGCTTGACCGGATTCTCGTCTCCCAGGGAGCGCTCAGCGAGTCGCGTCGGGGCCTTCTGGAATCGCTGGTCAGCGAGCATCTGAGAGCCCATGGCGACGACCCGCAGCAGAGCCTGGCGGCCGTCAATCTGAAAAATGACTTCATCGCGGTGACCGCGGCGACGGCCGTCGAGGCGACGGTCGCGCCGTTGACGAGAGCGCCCGATGACGACGTCACACTCGCCGGCGTCAACGCTTCAACAAGCTCGAACGGGTCGCGGTTCCAGGTCATCCGGCCGCACGCGCGAGGCGGCATCGGCCTGGTCTCGGTCGCCATTGATCATGAGCTCAACCGCGAGGTGGCCCTCAAGGAGATCCGCCCCGAGCACGCTGATGACCCGGACAGCCGGTCGCGTTTCATTCTCGAAGCCGAGGTCACCGGCCGGCTCGAGCACCCGGGCGTGGTGCCGGTCTACGGCCTTGGTATCAACGCCGCGGGGCGGCCGTACTACGTCATGCGCCTGATCAAGGGAGATAGCCTCAAGGAAGCCATCGAGCGGTTTCACCGCGAGGGGGCAACCGCCCTGGGGCTCGCGGTTTGCTCAATCGTTTCGTGGCCGTCTGCCACGCCGTGGCTTATGGCCACAGCCGCGGGATCTTGCACCGGGACTTGAAGCCCGCGAACGTCATGCTCGGGCCCTATGGTGAAACACTTGTCGTCGACTGGGGCCTGGCCAAGGTGGTTGGCCGGCACGCGACCCACGACCTCGTCATGCCGGAAGCGACCCTGCGGCCAGTCGGCTTCGGGGGCGACGCCAGCGAGACGGCGGCTGGCTCGACAGTTGGCACGCCGTCGTACATGAGTCCCGAGCAGGCCGAGGGCCGCCTCGAAGAGCTGACAGCGCAGAGTGATGTCTATAGCCTGGGAGCGACTCTCTACTGCATCTTGACCGGCTGCTCGCCGTTCCCGGACGGCGACATCGCAACCGTCTTGCGGAAAGTCCAGCGTGGTGATTTTGCGCCACCGCGGGCCTTGAATCGAGGCGTCCCTCGCGCGCTCGAGGCCGTCTGTTTGAAGGCCATGTCGCTTCGCCCACGGGACCGCTACGCCTCGGTGCGCGCTCTCGTGGAAGACCTCGAACACTGGCTGGCCGATGAGCCTGTCGCGGCGTTCGCCGAGCCCCCCTTGACACGTCTGGCGCGCTGGGGTCGGCGGCACCGGTCGCTCGTCGCCGGCGTGGCCGCACTGTTGCTCACGACCGTGGCCGCACTCACGGCGGGCCTGATTCTACTGGGCCAGGCGGCGCGCGAACCGAGCACCAGCGTCAGCGTGCCGAAGCCAATTTCGTCGAGGCCCAGCACCAACGCGACCTTGCTCGAGAGAATTTCCAGATGGTGCGCTGCGCCGTCGAGACCTATCTCGTCGAGGTCAGTCAGAACACGCTGTTGAACTCGCCAGGCCTTCAGCCCTTGCGGAAACAGCTCCTCGACTCGGCCCTGTCGTATTTTCAAGAATTCGTGCAGCGTGGCGCCAATGACCCCGACCTCCAGGCCGAGCTCGCCCAGGCCTACTTCCACGTCGGCGACATCACCCGCGAGGTGGGAACGCCCGAGGACTGCGCTCAGAGCTTTCTTGAGCGCGCAATCTGTCTATCAGACTCTGAGCAAGGCCCACCCCGATAACCATTCCGTGCGCGCCGAACTGGCCCGGACCTATCGGGCCGCCGGGCGAATGCATGCCGGAATCGGCGACGTCGGGGCCGCCATCGCGTCGTTTCGCCAGGCAATCGCCCTGGGAGAGGAGATGGTCAGGCAACACGTCGATCTCCCCGAATACCGCGGTGATCTCGCCTGGAGCTATAACAACCTCGGCGTTCTCACGCATAGAAACGGTGATCCCGCGGAAGGGCGCCGGGCGCTGCGGAAGGCGATCGACATCTGGAAGCCCCTGGTCGAGCAAGGTCCCCAACCCGAGTTGCAGCACGGCCTGGCTAGTGCTCACTTGAACATTGGCTATTGGGAAATGATCGAAGGGCGGATGCGCGAGGCGCTCGACGACACGAGCCGCGCTGTTTCGCTCAGTGAAGCCGCGGTCGGGCAGAGCCGCCTGGATGCGCGGTTCAGGCGGACGCTGGCGCATTCCCTGGGTAACCTTGGCCAGGATTACGACCTTGATGGTCAGCCAGCCAGGGGACGCCAGGCGCTCGAGCAGGCTCTCGCGGTTGCCGAACCCCTGGCGGCGGAAAACCCGGCTGTCACAATCTATCAAGAGCGAATCATCGACATCCAGATCGACCTCGGCCATCTCTTGCTTCATATCGGCCAGACCAGGGAGGCCAAACGCGCTTTCGACGCGGCCATGGAGCGAACGAAGACGCTTCCGGACGGTCCACGGACGGATATCAGCGAGGCCTATCTCCACTGCGGCCTTGGCAAAGTGTATCGCCAGGAAGGGCAAGCCGCCGCCGCACTGAACGCGTTTGAAACGGCCGTGAAACTCGGCGAGCTCCGTCCCGCCGAGAAGCCGTTCTCAACTTATGAGCTGGCCTGTGCGCTCGCCCTGTGCAGTGCTGTGCTCGGTGACGCCAGGAGCCCCCTGACGGCCGCCCAGGAAGCGGCGCGACGCCACCACGCCGACCGAGCCGTTGAAACCCTCCGCAAGGCCATTGCCGAGGGCTGGGGAAACCTCGCCTGGACAAAGCGCGATACCGACCTCGACTCGCTGCGGCAGCGTGGCGACTTCAAGAAGCTCATCGAAGAGACTCGAAAAGGCCCGAAAGGGGCGCGAGTAAGTCGGCCTCATGACCCATCGCGGCGGCACTGCCGGTCGCTTGTCGTCCCGGGCGCCTCGACATGCGGAAAGCGAAGGCAACCGACGATCGGCCTCGTCTGGCCTACTTCAAGTAAGTGTAAACACTGATCTTGCTTGTTAGATTGCCTGTTCGCATCGCGCCTCGACGCGGGTCTTGGTGGCGGCGGTGTTGTCCTTTCGTCTCGAGGAGAATAGTCATGTCGGTCGACTCCTATTTCGCGGGTGCCGTCTTGATCCTGTCCAGCGCGGCCCTGGCCGTCATGGGGCTGATATTCGTCCGCAAGACGTGCGATCCGCGTACTCTCATCGCGGTGCACGAGATCAGCGGCCAGTACCTTTCGATTGTCGGAACAATGTACGCCGTGTTGCTTGGCCTGATCGTTGTCGACGCCATGTCGCGTTTTCAGCATGCCGTCACCACGGTTGAAGATGAAGCGAACTCGTTGTCAGAGTTGATCTATCTGGCGGGACGGATGCCGCAAACCCTCCGAAACGAGGTCCGGACGCGAGCCACCGACTACGCGCAAGTCGTCATCGAACGAGAATGGCCCGTGATGGCCCACGGCCACCATCTTCCCGAAGCGCGACAGTCGGCCATCGATCTCATGCGGATCGTACGCGACTGGGAGCCAGCAACCGAAAGCGAGAAAGCCATTTATGCCGCCGCCGTACCGGCCGCTTCCACCTTCTGGAGCGCACGCCGCGAGCGGATCATCGCGTGCATGCGTGGAGTTCCCCGCCTCGAGTGGTGCGTGGTCATACTCGGTGGCGTCGTGACCATCGGGCTTACCTATGTGTTCGTGTTCGAGAACTTGACGGTTCAGATCACGCTCACCGCCATGGTCGCGCTCCTGATCGCATTGAACATCTTCCTCGTGTTGATGTTTGGTTACCCGTTTTCCGGCGACCTGAGCGTCAGCCCGGAGAGTTTTCGGGTTGCCGTCGCCACCCAATCGCTCGGCGACCCCATCAGTCGGTCCGGATGATCGCACGGGAATTGTCCAGTAATTCGCGCGCACTTTTGGCCTCGAGGCACGTTGACTCAGAAGGGCACACAAGGGACTGAGTACCTCACCACGCTGACGTGACGGCGAGGGTCGAGAGCCAGCTGCTCTTGCTCGCCGTCATGCTTGATACGGCACGCGGGCGGACCGAGGTATGAAGATCCTGAGCAAGACTTTTTTCCGATCACACGATCGCGAGATCGACCACCGCCGCCGTCGGGCGGCGAAAAAAGCCAACCCGATTCCCGAGGTTCTGGAAGACCGCCGTCTTCTCTCCGGCGACACCACGACCGCGGGACTCTCGAGTCTCACGGCCCACACCAATCTCGATGTCATCCTCGCCGACTCCTCGGGAACGACCGGTCTCACACCGGCCGAGATCCGCAGCGCCTACGAAATCGACCTCATTTCCTTTTCCGGAGGGACCGTCACCGGCAACGGGGCAGGGGAGACGATCGCGATCGTCGACGCCTACAACGATCCGGATATCGCCGCCGACCTGACGACGTTCGACCAGGAATACGGCTTGAGTGCGCCGCCCTCGTTGACCGTCGACAACCTGGGAGGGTCGACGACGAGCGCCGGCTGGGCCCTTGAAACGGCGCTCGACGTCGAGTGGGCGCACGCGATCGCGCCGGGGGCCAATATTCTTTTGGTCGAGGCCGCGTCTGACAGCTTGGCAAGCCTTTATAGCGCCGTGACCTACGCCAGCAAGCAGGCCGGTGTGACCGTCGTCTCCATGAGCTGGGGATCGAACGAATTCAAGAACGAATCAAAGTACGATAGTGTGTTTACCACTCCGAGCGGCCACGTGAATGTGGCGTATGTCGCCGCCTCCGGCGATTCAGGGGCCGCGGCGGGCCCCGAGTATCCCTCGGTCTCGCCCAATGTTCTGGCGGTGGGGGGAACCACGCTGACACTTTCGGCCAGTGGCACTTACAGCGCGGAATCGGGCTGGAGCGGCAGCACCGGCGGCTTCAGCGGCACTGATTCCGGATTCCGGACGTATGAGAGCGAGCCGTCCTATCAGACCGCGGCACTGGAAGCCGTCGGCCTCAGCGACGGTGAGCGAACGACACCCGACGTCTCGTTCAACGCCGACACCAGCTCGGGCGTGTCGGTCTACGACTCGGTCGGCTATGGCGGCCAGTCGGGCTGGTTTGACATCGGCGGCACGAGCGCCGCGGCGCCGGCCTGGGCCGGCCTGGTGGCGATCGCCGATCAAGGGCTGGCCACCGGCGGTAAGGGCTCGCTCACGTCGACCGAGCTCTTGACCGAGCTCTATTCCCTGCCCAGCTCCGACTATAACGACATCACGACCGGCTCCAACGGCTACGCGGCGAGCGCCGGATACGACCTGGTGACCGGCCTGGGAACGCCCCGGTCGAACCTGCTCGTTGCCGGCCTGCTCGCGGCCAACGGCGTCTCGGAGACCTCGACCTCGACCTCGACCTCGTCGACGACAGCGGCCGCCGTCACGACAACCACCTCGAATGGCACGACGAGCCCGCACAAGGTGAAGAAGAAGACCAAGCACACGAGAGTCGTCGTTCAGAAACATCACAAGAAGGTCGCTCGTGCGATCGAATCCGAACCAACGGCCGCGGTGGCTGCGTCGTCGAGCGTGGCCACGTCGTCGATCGGAACCCTCTGGGCCGACCCGAGCGAGCGCTCGACAATCTCGACCGGGTCGACTTTGCTGAATTCCGTTAGCGAGACGGCCTCCACCATGACGACCAACGACACCGGGGCGCTCGACGCTGATGCCGACCGCTTTCGATGGCAATGCGCGGCTCGCTGATGCACAGACCGTTTCCACTTCGGCGATCGTGAGTGCCGAGCCCACGGCGCGGCCGACCGCCTTGATCGCAACCTCCGAGCCGGCGCCGGCCGACGAGACGCCCACACCGATCGAACCGACGACCGTTGCCGGCCCGGCTGCACGCAATTTTTCCGTTTTGAACCGGCTCACGAGTTCGAGCAACAAGGAGAGTCCATTGATGAAGCGACTTGCCGAGGTCACCTACGAGCCCGCGCTGACGGGCGAGGCCATTCGGTTGATTGAACATGGGCAGAATCCCGCGAATGATGAATTTGACGAGGCGCTTGCGCAGGTCGCGAGTGGCTTGAACAAGAAGGGGGGCACACGCGCCGCCAAGTCGGCTCTCGACCGCCCCGCACAGGAGGATAGAGCCGGTACGGCCGCCGCCGCGGTCGCCGGCTCGGCCGCCGTGGTAGCTGCCGCTTACGAGCTTGTGATCAAACCTCCCGACGACCCAAAGCGCCAGCCCGGATGGTTCGCTCGCTTTCCCCGTTTATGAAATCCGACGAGCCGTGACGGCCAGACCGTGCTCTCTTGAAAATCGGCAAAAAAATCGTGCGCGCGCTCTGACCGCCCGTTTCCGTTCTTTCATGGGGCACCAGTGCGAAGCGTCTGAGGATCAGGTTCGCGAAGTTCAGGACGGCGAAGCCCGGTGCGCCTGGGCCGTGATCGGAACGGATGTCATGGCCGTCGTGCGGGAACGAGCACTCAAGGGCATTCGCAACGGAACTGCGAACGTCTGGCCGGGCACGGAATGAGACCCGGCCCTTGAGTGCTCTTTAGCTTGAGTGATCCAGACTGATTCATCTGAGCTTGGCCCGCAGGCGGCTCCCTCCGGCCGATCCTGACTTTCTTTCCTTCGCTTTGTGCGTCGATTCAGCCCTTCTCCGGGCCGAAGATGCTCGAAAGATTCATCAGCGGCCGCTGCTGCCCCGGAAGTTCGGGCCGAGCCCGCTGAAAATTATCGCCGGGCAGCCGGCCGCCGCCGAGAATGCTCCTGGCCAAACTGCCACGCGCAGTCGCGGCCACCGGCCTGGCGCCGTGCGGCCGATTCACCCGGCCCTCCTCGGCCGCGTCGAGCCGCATCGTTGTGTTGTTTTGAACACTAAAATTGGGTTCGTTCGGCGCTTCGAGGTGATCCGACCCCGACCCCGCCGGGGTGCTCGCCGCGACGGCCGATGCGATCGTTTCGTCGTCGGTCGCCACCACGGCCGCTGATGAAACGGCCGCATCGAGCCGGTTGATTTCGTCAGCCGCCGGCGACATAGCCGCACTGGTCCGAATGATTTCGCCGGCTACCGCCGCCTCCGGGAAATCGGCCGCATTCGACCGAATTGCGGTTTCCGGTTCGGGACGGTGTTGATCGGGGAGCGACCGGATCGTCGTCGCTAGCGAGGCAAACGTGAGACTGGGATCGCCGCGTCGGATTTTCATAAACAGATCAAACGTGCGAAACCACGCTCGATGGTGAGTCTGTGAATAGCGGCGGAGACGTTCGCCGTCGGGCGTCGTGTCGAACGAGAGCCGCGCGGCCGCGGTCGCCGCGTCGAGCTCGGCGAGCTCACGAAACATTTCGACCTTGGCCGTCAACGACTCGATGGCGCCATTTGCCATCTCTATCAAGACCTGGCGTGCCGTGGCGGCATCCCCGGGTGCAAGCCGGCTGTAATTCCGCCCGCGCAGCCGGGCTTCGTAGGCGGCCGCGCCGTCGGGCCCCAGGTCTTTGAGGACGTCGCGGAACGGGTCGTCTTCGTTGCCATCCTCCAGCCGTGCGGCCGCGAGGTAGACACACGCCGTGGAAATGTCGTCGACGGCATCGATGGGCAGCCGGCCCAGCAAGCGAACGGCCTTGTGCTTATCATCGGCCTGCCAGGCGAGCCCTTCGTCGAGCAAGCCGCGCAGCCGGGTCCACTGCTCCAGCAACCATTCGCAACCGGCCCCGGTCCCCTCCAGTCGCGCGATCAGCCGGGCCGGATGATCCGTGCCAACGTCATGCGGCGAAATACCCAGGCGATTCCGCTCCTCAGCCGGCGGGGCCGATGGATCCGTGATGTACCCGAAAAGCCGATGGCTCAGCTCGATGGCCTGTTCGTGTTTTTGAGCCATTTCATCGCGGTCGCCATGATAGATCCGCGACGTCAGCCGCGCCGTATCGGCGCGGTCGACCCGCTTCGTTTGCCAGGCGAGTGTCCCCAGTTGATCGACCAGAAAATCCTCGAGTGGATTGCGGGGCTGCAAGCTCAGTTTCCAGTCGCGCGTCGCCGCCTCAAAATCTTCCTCGCTCTCCGTCGGCAGTACCGGAACACTCGATCGGCAGCCATGATCCAGGGCATTGAATCGCGCGCGATTCTTCCCCTCTTGCGTCCGCGGTCCCGTGCTCTTTTTCGCGCGTTCCGCCGGTTCGCTTCCACTTGCGCTGGTGTCGCCATGATCCACAACTCCTTCCCTTTCTAAACGAAACCGCCGCGATTGAGTCGTCTCATCACACAGTCTCGGATAGCTGCATACTTTAAGTAAGCTAAATAGACGGTAACAGTAAGCAGCATCGCCCCTGATTCGGCAGTAAGTCGAATGTTTAGGCGAAATTTGTGCAAAAGAATCGGGGTTACGGCGTTTGCGCGGAATGTGCCAGCACGTGCGGCCGGATGAACATACCGGGAGGCGTTGCGGGGCCGGTTTGTTGGCGACGTGCCGACGACGCCTGATTGGCCGGGCGACGGAGGTCTGTTGCCGCGCACCAAACGCCGAGGGACCATCACGAGGCTCGAGGTCAATCACGCTCGGAATTGACGCCTGTACCAGCGCGTGATTAATCTCAAACACATCTCAAACATTCGGACGGAGATGATTTCAACGTGTTTCAGCACCCGATTTGTCCGGGGCCCATACCGCGGCGGGAGTTCTTGCGTCTCGGCCTGCTCGGGCTTGGAGGTCTGAGCGCGGCCGATATGCTCGCGGCGCGAGCCGCGGCGAACCGAGGTGATCCTGGCACCGCGGTCATCCTGTTCTGGATGTGGGGCGGCCCCAGTCAGCTCGAGACTTATGACCTCAAGCCCGAGGCACCGGCGGAATTTCGCGGGCCGTTCCGACCGATCGCCACGCCCGTGCCGGGGCTCGATGTGTGCGAGCTCTTCCCGCTTCAGGCGAAGCTCGGCGACAGGATCGCCCTGATTCGGTCGCTGCATCATGAGATGTCGGCGCACAACGACGGCTCGATCGAGGTCTTGACCGGCAAGACGCCCGCGCGGCCCGACCCGACGTCGACGGCCCTGTCCGATCATCCCGATTTCGGCATGGTCGCCAGCCGCATGCGGGGCGTGCGTCGCGATGGTTTGCCCCGCTACATCGGGATCCCCCGCCAGCCATTCATGACGCGCCCGACGTATCTCGGCGTCGCGCATTCGGCATTTGCCACCGGCGACCCGTCGGCGGCGACGTTTTGCTTGCCGAGCCTGACACTGGCCGGCGGAGTTGACGGCCAGCGCCTGGAAGGCCGTCGCGGCTTGCTTCAGCAATTCGATCGATTCCGCCGCGGGCTCGACAAGGACGGCGAGAGCCAGCTCGACCCGTTTCAGCAGGCGGCGCTGCAATTACTGACGAATCCACGTGTGGCCACGGCGTTCGACCTCGGGCGTGAAGACCCGCGGCTGCGCGACCGCTACGGCCGGCACCTCTGGGGTCAGAGCTGCCTCCTGGCGCGCCGCCTGGCGGAAGCGGGCAGCTCGGTGATCACGATCGACGCTCTGGCGCCGACCTTGTCCGACCGCTACTTCAGTTGGGACGACCACATCAACGTGCAAACCCGCTGGGACCTGCGCGATGCGATGAATTACCGCGCCCCGTTCATGGACCAGGCGATCGCAACATTAATTGAAGATGTTTACGCGCGGGGACTCGATCGAAAGATCATGATCGTGGCCGTCGGCGAGTTCGGCCGTACGCCGCGTTTGACGCATGCGAGCGGCCTGATCGGCCGCGATCACTGGCCGGCCGCGCAATCGGCCCTCGTGAGCGGCGGCGGTCTGCGCATGGGCCAGGTCGTCGGCGCGACCAACCGCCGCGGCGAATACCCGGTGGAGCGGCCGCTGACGCCCAGGGATCTGCTCGCGACCATTTACCGGCACCTGGGTCTCGATTCGACCATCCAGTTTCCCGACCTCTCGGGGCGGCCGATCTCGATCCTCGGGGAAGGGGAGGCGATCCGGGAGCTCGTTTGATTGACCGATGTCGCGGGACCGCGACGCGAACGTCAACGCGTTTTCGTCTGTCCCCGCCGACGTACAGGAGAGGTAGTCGGACGGGCTGATCGAGACACAGTCGAAGCAACGGCGGATCGACGCCCTGGACTTCACGATCCGCCAGGATATGGTGTAATGATGAATCAGCCAGACGCATTCGCGATGCCACGCCGAGACGCCGCCATGAACCGTACCGCCATCCTCGAACGCTTGAACGCCGAAGCCTCGAGCCTCCGCAGGAAGTACGGTGTGAAATCGCTGGCCGTCTTCGGGTCGATGGCTCGGGGCGACGATCATGAAGGGAGCGACGTGGATATGCTCGTCCGGTTCGAGGGCAAGGCCACGTTCGACAACTTCATGGGCCTCAAGCTCGACCTGGAAGACCTTCTCGGCCGCCGGGTGGATCTCCTCACGCCAAAATGCCTGCGGCCTGAGATGGAGACCGAAATCGAGCGGGAGGCGATCCATGTCCCGTAATCCGGCACAGCGAGTCGAGGACATGCGACTTTGCTGAGAGCGGATTTTGCGCTACACGTCGGGCATGAGTCAGGAAGTGCTGGCAGCAGACGAGCTCGTCACCGATGCCGTCTTGAGAAACATCGAGATTATCGGTGAAGCCACCAAGAACCTGCCCGAGGACGTACGCGCGAAGATGCCGGGCATCGAGTGGAGGAAGATCGCCGGGATGCGGGACTGGCTTTCGCATGTGTACCACTCGGTCGATCCCGACATCGTATGGGAGGTCGTCGAGGTGAAAATTCCTGAGTTGCTGCGAGCGATCGTGCGGTTCAAGGACGACGGCCGGACATGAAAGGGTGGCACGTAATGCTGCGTGCGCGTCCTACTAGGAGCCAAATAGACGATCCAACCAGGCCAGAAAAGACCGTGTTGTCGATGTGTCTGCGCGAAGTGTATTGGCCGTGATCGACTGCCCAAGCGGCCTTCCTGGCTCGTCTTGGAGGGCCAGATACGTGTGGACGATCGCTTTTGAGTGATGGACGTCTTTGAATGTCGTGACCCCCTTGGCCTTTGCGATATCAACGCACTCCGTGAGACTCAACAGGCAAGAGGCATCGATCATTTCAGAACAGAAATCCTCTAGCATTCCCGCGTTTTGGTTATTCGGCATCAACCAGAAACCGAGCCGGGGGCCGACGTTGATGTTTCCTGGGTCTCAATGCCCGCCTTGCCGATGGCGAGGTCGGCCTTGCGCCACTGGAGCCGCGTTTTATGGAGCGGCGGCGCTTGCTCGATCGCCTTGATGCACTGCTTGATCAACGCCTCATTGTCAAAGATCACGCGATAAGTCGTCTTGTGCTTGATGCGGTCCCAGAGCGCTTTGAACTCAGGGCTTTCGAGCACGGCCCGCCGCGTCTTGACCGGCCGGCGCTCGTCGGCGTTCTTGATCTCGAGCCGGCCCGCGTGCTTCTTGAGTATGTCTTTCACCTGCGCGGCAAACGGGCTGAACGCCACGGGAAGCTCGAGCGCATTGTCCTTGAGTGCCTGGCGCAGCGTGTCTTGAATCTTCCCTGCCAAATGTGCGCGTGACCGTGAACTCGGTGCGACAGATTTCCTGGCCGCGAAAGAGGTCGCAGACGGACTCGTTGGACGCTTGCTGATAGTCGAGATTGGACTCGAAGTGGATCTTCATGACTGGCATCCGTTAGAGACTTCGCACGTTCTTGAGACCGTGCTGCTCGAGGATCGCCGTGAGATTGGTCTTGGCGACGTCGGCGGCGAAGACCGTTGAACCATGAGCCGAGCAGGGCGCATTCCACGGCACTTTCGGAACACGAGATGAGGCCGAACTGATTTCCCGGCGTGATGCCGAGACCCTCGGTGGTGAACGCGGCATTGCCGCTGATGACGCGGGTAAACCCCTGGTCGGCGAGCCCCGTGATCAAGGCGGCCTGGGGGACCGGGCCGGAAATCGATCGAACCTCGGCTTTTTTCTCCAGCCACTGGATGGATTGGCGCGCCAGCCATCGGATCTGGAGCCGGTTTCGAAACGGTCGATCGGCATCGGAACCGAGCAGCGCGAGGTCGGCCGATGCGTGGCTGGGTACGACGATCCGGCACCGGGAGACCGCGGTGAGAAGGTCGCGCAGCTCGCTGAAGGCAAAGAGAGAGAACGCGGGCGACGCGATATCGAGCGTGGCCTGGGCGACCAGGCAGCGCCTCAGCTCATCGATGACGCGGTCGTTGCCGGAATTCGTGATGAGCTTCATGGCGCGTTCCGCTTGATCCTTTTTTCGTGATGCTTCAGGGCATGAGCGCTAGCGGCCGCGACTGTCGATTCTTGTAACCGGTCGCTGTGAGGCCGGGAACGCCCTGTATGCATGGTGCTCCGTTGAATCGCGTGGAGCGCGATCGCGCACGAGGTTCATTGCGATATTCCGCGATCCTCGGCGACTCGCGAACGACCATACGTCGGATGTTTCCGAGCGCGACGCCGGATCCAGGCTGACCGTCTTTTTGCCGCCGGACACCTGACCGCGATCCTGGTCAACGGACCGCGCTTTATCGTGGTCAAATCGAGAGTTTACCGGATGGATTTCGTCAAGGCCATCCCCCGGGGGACCCCGCGGCACGGCAGGAACGATCAAAAGGCGATGCACCCGGAGCCGATACAAGAAGTGCGGTGCAGTTTAACGGCGTTAAACCTGGCATGACGCAGTGCCCTACACTTCAGCGCCCGAAATGGCCGTATTCAGACCGCCAAAACAAATTCAGATTCTCGGCGGCGAGTTTTTTCGGTACCTTACCGTCAGCAAGGAGGGGACGATGAATTTGTCGAAACCAGCCAGGGAGCTGCTTCGTCGCCGCGCCAACGGCGAGCATGTGGAAGTCGCATCGGACAATCTGCAAGCTTATCGGAAACTGGTCAGAGCAGGGGTGATGTATCCACTTTCCGGGTTCATGGTGGGGCCGGAGGCCGCATTCAGATTTACCGAGTATGGCTGGAACTGCCGCGAGGAGCTTCAGCGCCTCCCGCTTTACGCCCTCAGCCATTCTGCGAAGGATTCTGCGGACGTTCTCGCCAATCGGAAGTTCAGTATCCGGCACGAGCTGAACCACGTCATCGTGATGCACGCCGCCGCTTTCCAATTCCTCGTGGGCAATGGTCGAGTCGATGCGGTCACGGAGGCGCACCTTCGCCCAGGCTGCGGAAGCTTCAGGACCAATAACCTCGGCATTCAGCTCTGGGTTGAGGACGCCTGAATCCACGTAGAGCCGGCCCCACAGATCGTTTGTGCCCCCCTCGTTTCCTTCGGCAAGAACACCCGCTTAGCCCCTCCGCGTTCGTAGTCCGGAGCGCCGATCTGGCGTTCGGCGATGCCGAGTTCGCCCATTCGTTGGAGGAGTCGGCCGCCGAGTTTGCGAGCGATTCACGTCGGCTCGAAGAGCCAGTAGCGCGCTCGGCGATCCGACGCTCCCGCGTCGTGCTCCTACCCCTGAGCACGAGCGAATCGACCCACACAAGCCTCACTAGCGACCACTCTTGCCGACGGTTGCGAGAATCGTATGAATCTCCGCGGCGTCGACCGGCTTTGTCAGGTGGAAGTCGAACCCGGCTTCCTTTGATTCTCGCTTGTTTTCTTCGTTGCCCCATCCCGTGAGTGCGACGACCAACATTCCCTCAAGCGATGGCTCGCTGCGCAGTCGCCTGGCGACGTCGTAGCCATTCATGTCGGGAAGTCCGATATCGAGCAAGACGACCTCGGGCTTGAACGGATAAGCCACCTCCAGCGCTTCCCGGCCGCGATGGGCAACCCGGGTCTCATGTCCGCAGATTTGAAGAAGCTTCGCCAGGCTCCTGGCCGCGTCAACGTTATCATCGACGACAAGCACTCGGAGGCCCGAGCTCCCCGTTCGATCGGGTGCCGGCTCGCAGGTTGTCTGCCCGTCCTTTGCCTCTTCGGCGACCGCGGGGAGTGGAAGTCGAACCGTGAATGTGCTCCCCGCACCCGTCCCGGCGCTCTCGGCACTGATCGCGCCACCGTGCAAATCGACCAGGCGCTTGGCGATGGCAAGACCGATCCCAAGGCCCCCCTGCGAGCGTTCCAATGTTCCGTTCACCTGCGTGAACATCTCGAACACCTCCGACAGCATGTCGCCAGGGATTCCAACGCCACTGTCCGTCACACGTACAACGCCTTCACGTCCCTCCTGGCAAGCGGTGATTTCGATTTGGCCGCCCTCCGGTGTGTACTTGGCTGCGTTTGTGAGAAGGTTGCTGACCACCTGGGCGACACGGGTCGGGTCGGCTTCGAGCCAGACCGTTTCCGCGGGTTGGCTAATCTTCAGGACGTGCCGGGACGAGTCGATGACAGGACGGCTCGCCTCGACGGCCGTCGCGATGATCGCCTGGAGCGATACCCGCTCGATCCGAAGGGTGAGCTTATCCGTCGTCACGCGAGACGCATTGAGCAGATCGTCGATGAGCCGGACCAGGTGCGAAAGTTGACGGTTCATCATACTGATCGTCTCGGCGATCGTGTCCCGGTCGAGCACAGGGTGAGCAGATGGAGGCCGCTCGAGATCGGTGCAAGCGGATTGCGCAGCTCGTGGGCCAGGGTCGCCAGGAATTCGTCCTTCCGGCGGTCGGCCTTCTTGAGGGCTTCGGCCAGGTTTTGCAACTCGCGCTCACGATTGAGCAAGGTCTCGGTGCGTTCGGCAACCCGTTGTTCGAGTTCATCGTTCAACTGCCGCAATTGTTGTTCGGCGCGGCGCCGCGCCTTCACCTCTTTTTGCAGCGTCTGATTGGAAAAGAGGCACTCGCGATTCTTGCGGTACAGTTCGACGAACACGGCCACCTTCGACCGCAAGACCGTCGCATTGATCGGCTTGTGCAGGTAGTCGACGGCCCCGACGCTGTAGCCTTCGAGCACGTGCTGGTCTTCGCTGTAATAGGCGGTCAGGAAAATGATCGGAATTCCCGCGGTCTTTTTTCGCTGTTTGACCAACTGGGCGAGCTCGAAACCACTCATGTTGGGCATCTGGATGTCGAGCACGAGCAGCGCGAATTCCTCGGCGACCAGCTTGAGGAGCGCCTCGTGGCCCGACTCGGCGCGGACCAGGTGGTAAGTCGGATCGGTCAAGATCGCTTCAAGAACCGTCAGATTCCGTGGCTCATCGTCCACGAGCAGAATGCTGACTCGCTCGTCGTCGAGCACGGCGCCCAGGTCGTGCGCGTTCGTCGCGGCCGGCGTGCTCGGCGGCTCGTCGGCACTCTGACTATCACGCAACTGGGGTTTGTTCGCATTCATAAAGTAACCTGACATGACGGTTAAGGCTGCTGCTGCCGCGGCCGCGGCTGTGGCTCGCTCACCGGAATAACCAGACACGCATGAGCGAGAGCAGTTGGTCGGTGTTGACAGGTTTGGCGATGTAGTCGGAGGCGCCGGCATCCAGGCACTTCTCGCGGTCGCCCTTCATTGCCTTGGCGGTCAAGGCCAGCATCGGCAGCGTGCGGAACTGGGGGTTCTTGCGGATTTCCGCCATGGTCTGGTAGCCGTCCATCTCGGGCATCATGATATCCATGAGCACCATGCTCAGGTCGGGCGTGCTCTGGATCAGCTCGATCGCCTGGCGGCCGTTGGTGGCGCTCATGACATCAATTCCGTGCCGCTCGAGCAGCGAGGTGAGAGCGAAGATATTGCGGGCATCGTCGTCAACCACGAGCACCTTGCGGCCGTGGAGAATTTCGTTGGAGCCGTGCAGCCGTTCGAGCATTCGTTGCTTCTCGACCGGCAGGTCGGCCACGACGCGATGGAGGAACAGAGAGGTCTCATCGAGGAGCCGCTCGGGCGACTGAACGTCCTTGATCACGATGCTCTTGGCCATGCTCTTGAGCCGCACCTGGTCTTCCAGGGAAAGCTCCCTGCCGGTAAAGACGACGACCGGCAGATCGTGCAAGGCGGGGTCCGCCTGGAGCTTCTCGAGTAGTGCAAAGCCATTCATATCGGGCAGCCGCAGGTCGAGAACGACGCAATCGTAGGTCCGCTCGCTCAAGGCATCGAGCGCCTCCTGTCCGGTGGCGACGGCCGTCAGCTCGATGTCCGAATGGTCGAGCAATTCGACGATCGACTGGCGCTCGATGTCGTCGTCCTCGACAACGAGCAGGCGCTTGGTGCGCGGGGCGGTGAAATCTCTGAGGCGTTCCAGCCCGGCCTCGATTCCTTCGGTCGTCGGCGACTTGACAAGGTAAGAAAATGCGCCATGGGCGAGGGCCGACTGACGCTCCTCGTCGACCGTGCAGATTTGCACCGGGATGTGCCGCATCGACGGGTCGGACTTGAGGTTATTGAGCACCGTCCAGCCGAGCATGTCGGGCAGGTAGATGTCGAGCGAAATGACATCCGGGCGGAACTGCCGGGCGAGCGTCAACCCGGTCGCCCCGCGGGTGGCGACGATCACCTTGAAGCCCCGATCACGAGCCAGGCCCAGCAGGATGCGCGCCTGGTGGGGGTCGTCCTCGATCACGAGCAAGACGGCGTCGTTTTCTTCGATATTCTCGCGGTCATCGAGGATCGTGCTCCTCGCGCGCCACCGAAAGCACCCGTGCGCGTGTAGTTCCTGGCCGGGTCGGCACTGCCGCTCCGGCCATTGGCCGGAACACCCGAGGTTTCCGGCGCCCGGTAGTTCAAGGGCAAGTAGAGGGTAAATGTGCTCCCCTGGCCGTGCACGCTCGTGAGCCGGATCTCGCCTCCCAGAAGCACGGCCAGCTCGCGACTGATCGCCAGGCCCAGCCCGGTGCCGCCGTATTTGCGCGAAGTGCCGGCGTCCCCCTGCTGAAAAGCCTCGAAGATCAGCCGCTGCTTTTCGGGAGCAACGCCGATGCCCGTGTCTTCCACGGCGAACGCGATCACCTGCGGGCTCTTGCTCAGCACGGGGTGATCGATGCTCCAGCCCGATTTGGCGAAACCGACACGCACGTCGACATGTCCATGCGACGTGAATTTGACGGCGTTCGACAGCAGGTTCTTGAGGATCTGCTGAAGCCGCTTCGAGTCGCTGATCAAGGTGCGCGGCAGGTCGGCATCAAAATGGACGTGGAACGGCAGATTCTTGTTTTCGGCCACGTGGCGGAAGTTCCGATCGATCGTGTCGCGGAGACCGCTGAACGAGATTTCCTCGACCTCGACGGTGACCGTACCCGACTCGATCTTCGAGAGATCGAGAATGTCGTTGATCAGATTGAGAAGGTCAGAGCCGGAAGAGTGGACATTGCGCGCGAAATCGACCTGCTTGGGCACAAGGTTTCCACCGGCGTTATCAGCCAGTTGCTGGCTGAGAATCAGGATCGAATTGAGGGGTGTGCGCAGCTCGTGCGACATGTTGGCGAGGAACTCGGACTTGTATTTCGACGTGAGGGCCAGCTCGGCGGCCTTTTCCTCGAGCGCGCGTCGAGCTTGCTCGACCTCGCGATTCTTGAGCTCGACCTCGGCATTTTGCTCGGCGAGCAGCCGGGCCTTGGTGCCGAGCTCTTCGTTGGTCTGCTGGAGCTCGCTCTGGCGTGACTGGAGCTCGACGGTCAACTGCTGCGACTGCTTGAGCAGGCCCTCGGTGCGCATCGTCGCCTCGATCGTATTGAGCACGACGCCGATACTCGTCGTGAGCTGATCGAGGAAGATGAGATTGGTCGATGTGAACGGCTTCAAGCGACGCCAGCTCGATCACGGCCTTGACATGCCCCTCGAAGAGGAGCGGCAAGACAACGATGCTCGACGGCGCGGCGTCGCCCAGGCTGGAGCTGATGCGCGTGTAGTCGGGGGGCACCTCGTTCAAGAGAATGCGCTGCTTTTCAACGGCGCACTGGCCGACGATCCCTTCGCCGACCGGAATCGTGTTGGGCTGGCCGGGCCGCTGGGCATAGCCGGCGAGCAGTTTGAGCGCGGGCGCTTCATCGACGCCGACGGCCATCTGGTAGATCGTGCCTTGCTGCGCCTGGACCAGGGGGACCAGATCGGCCAGGAGCTTTTGCCCGACGGTGAAGAGATCGCGCTGGCCCTGAAGGATGCTGGTGAAGCGGGCGATATTGGTCTTGAGCCAGTCTTGCTCCTTGTTGCGTTCGGTGGTTTCGCGGAGGTTGGCGATCATCGTGTTGATGTTGTCTTTGAGCTCGGCCACCTCGCCCTTGGCATCGACCTGGATCGACCGCGTCAGGTCGCCCTGCGTGACGGCCGTCGCGACTTCGGCGATCGCACGCACCTGCGTCGTGAGGTTGCCGGCCAGCAGGTTCACGTTGTCGGTCAGGTCGCGCCACGAGCCGGCCGCGCCGGGGACGCTGGCCTGGCCGCCCAGCCGGCCTTCGACACCGACCTCGCGCGCCACGCTGATCACCTGCTCGGCGAATGTCGCCAGGGTGTCGGTCATGTTGTTGATCGTCTCGGCGAGCGCGGCGACCTCGCCCTTGGCCTGGACGGTCAGTTTTTGACGGAGGTTGCCGTCGGCGACCGCCGTCACGACCTTGACGATGCCGCGGACCTGGTCGGTCAGGTTCGACGCCATGAAGTTGACGTTATCGGTCAGGTCTTTCCACGTACCGCCCACGCCCGACACCTGGGCCTGGCCGCCGAGCTTGCCTTCGGTGCCGACCTCGCGCGCCACGCGCGTGACCTCCGATGCAAACCCGTTCAACTGGTCGACCATCGTGTTGATCGTGTTCTTGAGCTCGAGAATTTCGCCCTTGACGTCGACCGTGATCTTACGCGACAGGTCGCCGCGGGCCACGGCCGTCGTCACCTCGGCGATATTGCGCACCTGGGCGGTCAGGTTCGAGCCCATCGTGTTGACCGAGTCGGTCAGGTCTTTCCAGGTGCCGGCGACGCCGGGGACGACCGCCTGCACGCCGAGGCGGCCCTCCGTGCCGACCTCGCGTGCCACGCGGGTGACCTCCGAGGCGAACGACCGCAACTGCTCGACCATCGTGTTGATGGTTTCCTTGAGCTGGAGGATTTCACCACGCACGTCGACAGTGATCTTCTTCGAGAGGTCGCCATTGGCCACGGCGATCGTCACATCGGCGATGTTGCGCACCTGCCCGGTGAGGTTCGACGCCATCGAGTTCACATTATCGGTGAGATCCTTCCAGGTTCCGGCGACGCCCGGAACCTGAGCCTGGCCGCCGAGCTTCCCCTCGGTGCCGACCTCGCGCGCCACGCGGGTGACCTCGGAGGCGAACGCCCCGAGCTGCTCGACCATGGTATTCATGGTTTCCTTGAGCTGGAGGATCTCGCCCTTGACGTCGACCGTGATCTTCCGCGACAGATCGCCCTTGGCGATGGCTGTAGCCACGTCAGCGATATTGCGCACCTGGCCGGTCAGGTTCGAGGCCATCGAGTTGACGTTGTCGGTCAGGTCTTTCCACGTACCGGCGACGCCCGGCACGGCGGCCTGGCCGCCGAGCTTGCCGTCGGTGCCGACCTCACGCGCGACGCGCGTCACTTCGGCGGCGAACGAGCGAAGCTGTTCGACCATCGTGTTGATGGTCTCCTTCAACTCCAAGATCTCGCCGCGAACGGGAACCGTGATCTTCTTCGAGAGGTCGCCGTTGGCCACGGCAATCGTCACCTCGGCGATGTTGCGCACCTGGCTCGTCAAGTTCGACGCCATCGAGTTGACGTTGTCCGTCAGGTCTTTCCACGTGCCGGCGACACCTTCGACTTCCGCCTGGCCGCCCAGGCGGCCCTCGGTGCCGACCTCGCGCGCCACGCGGCTGACTTCCGACGCGAACCCGTTCAACTGATCGACCATCGTGTTGATCGTATTCTTGAGCTCGAGAATTTCACCGCGCACGTCGACGGTGATCTTGCGCGACAGGTCGCCACGAGCGACGGCCGTCGTCACCTCGGCGATGTTACGCACCTGGTCGGTCAAGTTCGACGCCATGAAGTTGACGTTGTCGGTCAGGTCTTTCCACGTACCAGCGACGCCCGGCACCTGGGCCTGACCACCGAGGGCCCCTTCGGTGCCGACCTCGCGGGCCACGCGCGAGACTTCGGAGGCAAACCCATTCAACTGGTCGACCATCGTGTTGATCGTGTTCTTGAGCGCCAGGATCTCGCCGCGCACGGCGACGGTGATTTTCTTCGAGAGGTCGCCGTTGGCCACGGCGGTAGTCACTTCGGCGATATTGCGCACCTGGGAGGTCAGGTTGGTCGCCATGGCGTTGACCGAGTCGGTCAGGTCTTTCCACGTCCCGGCGACGCCGCGGACCTCGGCCTGGCCGCCGAGCTTGCCTTCGGTGCCGACCTCGCGCGCCACGCGCGTGACCTCGCCGGCAAACGAGTTGAGCTGGTCGACCATCGTGTTGAGCGTGTTCTTGAGCTCGAGGATCTCGCCCTTGACGTCGACGGTGATCTTCTTCGAGAGGTCGCCGTTGGCGACGGCCGTGGCGACGTTGGCGATGTTGCGCACCTGGCTTGTCAGGTTCGACGCCATCGAGTTGACGTTGTCGGTCAGGTCTTTCCACGTCCCGGCGACGCCCGGCACCTGGGCCTGGCCGCCCAGGGCGCCTTCGGTGCCAACCTCGCGAGCCACGCGGCTGACCTCGCCGGCGAATCCATTCAACTGGTCGACCATCGTGTTGATCGTGTTCTTGAGCTCGAGGATCTCGCCGCGCACCGCGACGGTGATCTTCTTTGAGAGGTCGCCATTGGCCACGGCTGTGGTCACCTCGGCGATATTGCGCACCTGCGAGGTCAGGTTGGTCGCCATGGCGTTGACAGAGTCAGTGAGGTCTTTCCAGGTACCGGCGACGCCACGGACCTCAGCCTGGCCGCCGAGCTTGCCTTCGGTACCGACCTCGCGCGCCACGCGCGTGACTTCGCCCGCGAACGAGTTGAGCTGGTCGACCATCGTGTTGATGGTGTTCTTGAGCTCCAAAATCTCACCGCGGACGTCGACGGTAATCTTCTTCGAGAGGTCGCCGTTGGCCACGGCCGTGGTCACTTCGGCGATGTTACGCACCTGGCCGGTCAAGTTCGACGCCATGAAGTTGACGTTGTCGGTCAGGTCTTTCCAGGTGCCGGCCACGCCGCGGACCTCGGCCTGGCCGCCGAGCTTGCCCTCGGTGCCGACTTCACGAGCGACGCGTGTGACTTCCGAGGCAAAGCCGTTCAACTGGTCGACCATCGTGTTGATCGTGTTCTTGAGGGCGAGGATCTCGCCCTTGACGTCGACGGTGATCTTGCGGCTCAAGTCGCCCTTGGCGACGGCCGTCGTGACCTCGGCGATATTGCGCACCTGGGCGGTCAAGTTCGACGCCATCGAGTTGACCGAGTCAGTCAAGTCTTTCCAGGTGCCCGCGACGCCGGGCACCGCCGCCTGGCCGCCGAGCGCGCCTTCGGTGCCGACCTCGCGGGCCACTCGTGTGACTTCCGACGAGAAGCCGTTCAACTGGTCGACCATCGTGTTGATGGTCTCCTTGAGCTCGAGAATTTCCCCTTTGACGTCGACGGTGATCTTGCGTGACAGGTCGCCGCGGGCGACGGCCGTGGTGACCGCTGCGATATTACGCACCTGGGCTGTCAGGTTAGAGGCCATCGCGTTGACGGAATCGGTGAGATCCTTCCAGGTGCCGCCGGCCCCGGGGACGACCGCCTGGCCGCCGAGCCGCCCTTCGGTGCCGACCTCGCGCGCCACACGCGTGACTTCCGAGGCGAATGATCGGAGCTGGTCGACCATCGTGTTGATGGCTTCCTTGAGCTGCAAGATCTCGCCGCGGACGTCGACGGTGATTTTCTTGGACAGGTCGCCGTCAGCCACGGCGATCGTGACCTCGGCGATATTGCGAACCTGGGCCGTGAGGTTGCCGGCCATCCGGTTGACCGATTCGGTGAGCTCTTTCCAGACGCCCGAAACGCCCTTCACCTGCGCCTGGCCGCCGAGCTTGCCCTCGGTGCCGACCTCGCGCGCCACGCGCGTCACCTCGGAGGTGAACACGGAAAGCTGCTCGATCATCGTATTGACCAGTTTCGCCGAACGGAGAAACTCGCCTTTGAGTGTTCGGCCGTCAACTTCGAGTTCCATCGACTGGCTCAGGTCACCCTTGGCCACCGCGCCGATCGTGCGGGCGACATCGACCGTGGGGCGCACGAGGTCGTCGATCAGGGTGTTGATGGAATCGGCCTGAACGGCCCAATCGCCGACGGCGCCGGGCAACGACATGCGCTGCTTGAGGCGGCCTTCCTTGCCGACCGTGATGCTCAGTCGCCGCACTTCGCGGGTGATGCTTTCTTCGCGCACGATCGTCTGGTTGAAGGTCTCGGCGATACGCCCATCGAGGCCCGGCCAATCAGCCGGCAAGCGGGCTGAAAAATCGCCGTCGCGAAAGGCCACGAATGCCTTGAGGATCTGCCGCGAGCGCGCCTCGGCCGATTCCTCTATTCGAGTGAGTGTTGCCGTCGAAGTCGTCGCCGAGTTTCCCGTCTCAACAGCGACGGACAACGCATTCTCACGAGTGCTGGAGTGGGCTTTCATGGTTCAAACCACGGGTTAGAAGAAGGGTGTTCGCCCGCCGTTGCGAGATGAAGGCTCTTGATCTGGACCGTCAGCCCGAGGCCGACCACTGTGTTTTCTTTCTTGCATCAATCGCAAAATTCACAGATCTGAAACCGCTGGCGCTGCAACAGGACAAACTTCACCGTATGAGATGATCCACGCTCTCGGGGTGTCTCACGATCAAAGACGACTTCGCAATCGACGGCGAATCCAGATCGACCATTACGCGCTGGCCCAGAGCCATTCATCCTGCCGGGCTCACCTCGCGATTAACCCGAGATCAGCCTGATGAGTCGAATAGCGGCGCAGTACGTCATTATCCAGGACTAATGGCCTTTCATACAAGACGCCGATTCGCTTGGACACTATGAGACGGAGCGTGGCCGAGAACGTCAAGGCCAAGAGTATGCTCGGGTACGTTTCTTTTATTTCGAGCTCGACCAGTCATCAAGTCGGCCGGTGCTCATCAGGAGTGGGACGATCGCAAAGATGACGCATTCGATGTGTAATGTATTGGATCAGCCACTCAACGGCAGCCGTTCGCTCGGTCTGGCTCGCAACAGAAGCCGATGGAGGTCGCAAGGAGCGAGATGACGGAAGTGCATGTTTTCGACTGTTGCGTGTTTCAGTGACGGTTTCTTCGCATCTCACGCTCGAAAGTGCTGCACGAAGATCAACCGGAGCGCCGACTCCGGCCTGAGCACGGTGATCGTCCGCCAGTGGCGGCGCGGATAGATTCCCGCGCGGAGTGGACGCGGGAATTCCGGATCATGGATCCGGCCTCCTTGCACGGCCACCCAATGCCGGGTTTGCCACTTCCACGGGCGACGAATAAGAGCGACCAGGGGATCGGCTCCGAGGGCGAAAGAGGCGATCGGCCAGAGCCAGCCATACCTGGGCGGGCACCAGGGGCACCCCTGTGGCTGACAGAAGCAAGTGGTGCACTTCGCTCGGGCACAAGCCGCGTGAGCCGGGAGTAACCGGGCTTCGCTGAGCGACGTATTCGTAAGTCTCATTGGTGCTCGTCGCGACCGTGGCAATCGCGCAGTCGTTGCGCCTGCGCTGGACAACATGCCTCGGAAACGCCACTGGAACAATGCCAGCCATGTCAGGATCTCGGCACCGCAAGACGGTTAACAGATGACCAGCCGCCACGCTCGCGCATGTGCCGTGATTCTATTTGATCGTTGCCGGGCAATGTTGATCAAGAATTCTCATTCCCTGGAATTCCGGTCGTCTTGTCCTCAAATTCCCGGAGTAACGTGTCGAGCGTGCCTGTTCGGCCGGACCGTAAAGTTCACCCATTGGCGCAGGCGGCCGCGATGACAAGGGACGACAGGCTAAAAGCCGGCGCCAGCTACCTGGCCACGGAACGAGGGGATGCGATTGCAGGTATTCGGCGTTTGCCGAAAATCAGTCCAGCGCACTAGCCGTCAGCGATGAATCTCATGCCTCGGCTCGCGAAAAAACTTCGAGCATGGCCGCTTCGGCCGGCGGATTCAAAATGTGGTTGGCCGCGAATTCTTGCGCCTCCGGATAACTCGTCGCGCGAACGCGGCGGGCGGCGTCTTCGAGATCATAGGTTGTGTGCGGGAGCCGGACATCCGATCCGTCAAGCAAGAGCCAGGAAGCACCAGGCGGTCCGAAGGGCATTCCGATGCTACCGGCGTTCACCACACGCACGTCGCCGATCACGCGGTCGAACGGCATATGAGTATGACCGCACACGACCAGCGAGGCGCCGACTTCGCTGAAAATCGGGAGCAAACGCGCTTCGGGTGTCAGCCTGGTAAAGCACTCGGTCTCGCTCCGCGGGGTCGCGTGGCAGAACAGGACGCGGCCGAGGCCCGGAACGTCGATGTCGAGCGTGCGGGGCCAGCGTCCCAATGCCCTCGCTTGATCCGGAGAAAGTCGCTCGGCCGTCCACTGAATGGCCTCACTGGCCCGTTCCGGAAGGGGCGGTGATTCGACCCCTGCGATCTGGTCGAGCACGGCGATCTCGCAATTGCCGCGAATGAAGTCGATCGGAATCTTGATTTCCCTGAGAAACTCGAGCGATTCCACGGCCATCGGGCCGGGAACCACGTCGCCTCCGACAACGATCCGATCGACGCGCATGGGACGAATCTCCCGGATGACGGCCTCGAGTGCCGGGAGATTGCCATGGAGATCGTAAGAGTGCGGCGATACGCATCGCATGTGTCGTTCGAGTGAATGGAGGGGACCCGAAACAGCGTGTATATTATCCCCCTGCGCATCGCTTGCGAAGGCGGAAAAGAGAGTTGAACTATCGATCAGTTTCAATCTCCGAAACGCCGCGGGAGGTCCGTGCCTTCAAAGAAGAGGGGTCAGGCACGGCTGAGGATACGTCATGAGCGTTCGCAGAGACAAGGACGATACAAATAGGCCGTCATCGCCGCCTGCGACCGAAGCCGAGGACGGCCAGGCTCTGTTGCCGGCGGAAGCCACGATGGTCGACGGCGGCCGGCCGTTGTTCAGCATGAAGCTGATTGAAGGGGGACCTCACCGGCCGGGTTGAGTCGTTCCGCGACAATCTGGACGCCGCGGCCGCCCTGATGGCCGACCTGGCGCGAGCCATCCACCACGTGCACCACCGCGGGCTGATCCACCGCGGCCTGAAGCCCGCCAACAGCTCGTCGACGCCGAAGGCCGGCCGTACATCTCCGAATTTGGCCTGGTCAAGCGAACGCGAGGAGGGAGCGGCCAGACCGAGGCCGGCGACGTGCTGGGAACGCCCACCTACATGGCTGCAATGTCTTGCAGTCGTAGAATTCCGCAGGCCTTTCCGGGTGTCGGCTTCTTGAAAGGCCGCAGGGCCAGGATCGCGCGAGCGATCGGGATGATGCCAGCGCGAGTCACACGGAATTGGATCTGACCGTGGCCCTGGCGGCCTTCTTGCTCACGGGCTGGCCCCGGCGCGAAAAAGGGGTTTGCGGGCGAATTAACGAGCGGCGCGGGCTCGCAAGGCACGGCCAAACGCGCGGCCGCGTGTCACCATCAGCGTGCCGATCGCGCCAAAGCCCAGGAGAACGAGGCTCGATGGCTCGGGCACGGTTCCCACTTGCAAGGAGTCTGTATGAGAAAACAGTATTGAACCGGGGTCACGGTCTGTCGAGCTGTCGTAGATCGCGTAAGTTGCGCTAAAGGTCAACGGGCCGAATGAACTCAGGTGCGCCAGTTCGGCGGCAAGCAATTGCGCCCCGGTTTGTCCCGACCCCGCTTGCGTGAGGATCTGATCATAGCTGCCGACTCCTCGATAGATCAACTCATTGACTGACTGGTCCGAAGAACCACTTGTGATGTAGGTGTCGGGACCGCCGGCATGATACACCACGCCGACACGACCGCTGCTGTAGCTGAAGTTGCTCAGATCGGTCACGTTGCCCAGCAGTGAGGCGGCGGGGTTGGTGGGATTGTCGCTGCTCACGCCTGTGAAAACCACCTGTGAGAGGCTGAACAACGCACCGCTGCCAAAGATATGGACGGGCGCGTAAAGCAAGTTGCCCAGCTCGCCGGCAAACGCACCGGATGGGTTCGCCTGGCCGTTCCACGACGTGAAATCGGCGGTGGGGATGATATTTTGCACGTTCGTGCTCGTCACGGTGGCGAACGCAGTCGGGTCGGTCGCCGGGTCGCCGACGGAGGTGAAGCCGCTCGAAATCCCCTGAATTGCGTTCGACTGCCAGGTCGCGAAGCTCGGCGATCCGCTGGCCCCATTGGGACCGATCGCGAATGCTTGCTGGATGACGAAATCGCCACGGGCCGGGGTCTCGATCGCCGCCAACAGGCATAAAAGTGGCACGGCAAGGATCATTGGACGGAAAGTGGTCACGATGAACGACTCCCAAGAAAAAGGATCTATTTTGAAACGAAATCGACATGGATCAACTGATCGAATTGATCCCGATACCAGGGGCGATGAGCGGGACGGCCGCTCCTTGCATTAAATTGATCAAGAATAGAAACGATCAGTTGAATACTTTTTGCTTTCTGGCGCGACGGTGCCGCACTCATCACCGGCACCCGGGCGGACGTCCGCACTCCCGGTGCGCACCGCTGCAACGGCGAGGCCTGAAAATTCGCCATCTTCAGGGACAGGCGAAGTGCGCCTTGATGTCACATGGCTTTCAGGTCGGCGAGCCATTCAGGCTCTCCGGGATCGCCATCGTTCGTTCAACCGCCGCCCTGCGTCCTCCGGAATCGTGAGTCAGTCGCCAGAATCTCCTTGAGGCGACCCAGCGCGCGGACGTAGCGGTTACTCGCCGCCGCTTGCTGGAGGCCGAGGACCGCGGCCGTTTCTTTGTTCGTCAGCTCTTCAAAATGCCGTAGTGCCAGGACCTCGCGGTCGATTGGGTCCATCGCGTTGAGCGCGTCCTGAACCTTGAGCTGCATCTCGATCCGTATCGCGCCCTCACTGGGCGTTGTCAGCCGCCCGAGTAACTGCTGCGCCAGCGGCATCGAATCGGCCTGCGGGATGGCGCCAGAATAAAGTGAGACGTCACGCTCGGCGTTCCGCGTGGGACCGAAGTGCTGACGGTGCAAGAGCTGAAGCCGCTGGCAGGCGAGAAATCGAAGCCAGAGAAAGATTGGAATGGAGTTGCTGGCGAATTCCGGCAGTCGCCGAGCGGCGTCAACGAATGCGTCCTGAATCACGTCGGCGGGGTCGATCCGGCCGCGCAACCGGCCATCCAGCCGCAGCCTTAGCATTTTCTCCAGGCGGCCCCGATGGCGGTCGAACATGGTTGCGAGAGCAACCGGGTCACCGCTTCGAATCCGGAAGATCAGGTCGTCATCACCGGTTTGTTTGTCAGCCGACACTTGCGATTCCATACAGAGATAACTGCCGGAATGGCTCTCGCCTACACAGGAATTCGCGGAAATCATCGCGTTTTGAGCGGCCACGCTACCCCAAACGGCCTCAGGACCGTTTCATTCTGGACTTACACCCGGATCCGGGGCGAGACTTTGTCGAGCCTCTTCGGATCCAGGGCGGAAGCCGCTGTCGAACTTCCTCCGTTTGCCCGGCTTACACCTCCTCTCGACCGAGTCTGGCCCGCTCAACGAGCCTGAACCAGCCCTGGAGACGACCAAGGCCGGGTAGCCGACCATCGTCAACAGTGGTCTTCAGAAAACTCGATTATCGGGGGCCGAACACGTCAGCCGGGAGATCCGCGAGCGGGCCCGCTAGCACGGCTTCCGCCTCGGCCCGAACAGCGGCTAACTCCTTGACCTGCTGAGGGCTCAGGCTGTCGGTGCGGTTACATCGAGCCATGGCCCGATCAAAGCAGATCAAGGCCCTGCCATGATGCCCCAGGCCGTGATGAGCCATCGCCAGGAAAAAGAAGTCAAACGCATCAGGCTCACGTCGGCCAGCGCTGGCACGCTGCTCGAGGGCCGTAATGGCTTCGGAGTATCGACCGATCCCGTACAACGCAACGCCGAGCGTGTTGAGATAAGGCGATTCTTCAGGGGCCAGCGCGACGGCCCGGCGGGCGAGTGCCACGGCCCGATCAGGGTCGCGCTGCTCGATCGCGCCGGCCGCGATGGTGCGGGCCTGTCGGTTCACCTCGGGCGGATTATCGGAGAGGTGTGATTGGGCCTTCTCCCAGGCGAGCCGCGCCGGCTCGCGCTGGCCAAGAGCGTCATAGGCAGCCCCACGGAGCTGGAACAGGGCAAAGTCATCCGGGCGTCTGGTCAGAAGCACGTCGGTCTCAGCCAGCGCGGCACGATATCGCCCCAGCCGATTGAGGGCACGCGCGTAATGATAGCGGACCGTATCACTTGCTGGGTTCGCGTCAAGGATCCGGACGAAGTCGTCGGCCGCTTGTTGGGTGCGGCCAAGAGCGAAGGCAATCAACCCGCGCCGAAGACGTGTCTCCCGGTCGTCGGGGTCGCGATTGAGTGCTCGGCCGAAGAAATGCAGAGCACGCGCAGGGTTGGCCTCGTCCTGATAAATCTGACCCAGAATCCGGTCGACATCAGGATAGGCGGGGTGTCGTTGATGGAGACGAACGAGATCGGCGATCGCCTCGGACAACCGGCGTTCGGTCAAAGACAGCCAGCCCCGGCGGAGCAGGGCCTCGGCGTCATCGGAGTTGACGGCGAGCCGGTGGTCCATTTCGGCACGCTCGGTTTTGTGTCGCGCCTGAGGCTCGAGAATTTGGCCGACGATGCACACCCGGATCGGCGGTCGAATCGAACCAGGGGCCGAATCGGGTGCGGGAGCCGGGAGATACGCGGGAGCGTGCCAATCCAACCCGCGGGAGGCCAGGTATGCGCGGATGCGCCGAAGGTCCCAAACCAGAGCGGTCTTCTGGTTGGTACCGGCGATCAGTTGCGAGCCGTCGGGACTGAAAGCCAGAGGCATCGGTGTGACAGACTGCAATGTTGCGAGCCGGACGACCTCCCGACCGGTCGCGGCGTCGGCGAGGAGAACCTGATCGGGGGCCATCGCCAGGGCCATCAACTGGCCGTCGCCAGTGAATACCGGCGCGGCAAAGGCCCCTTCCTGTTGAGTTCGCCGGCCCACTTCCCATGTCCCTGTGCGCCAGTAATCGAGCCAACCGCCCAGATCCGAGCCGACGCGAGAAACCAGCCATTGACCATCCGGGCTGAAGCCGACGAGGAACGACATGTCGGTGATGACGTCGTCTGGTCGCAAGACCCGTTCGAGCCGGCGCCGCGGCAGGTCCCAAATGCGGATCCCCGCCTCCTTCCAGCCGCCGACGGCCAGCCAGCGACCATCACCGCTCACCGCGATCGAGGTCATACGGCGATTCTCGCCGCTTTTAAGAATGACGGCCCGGCTCGTGACCGGATGAGGATGGTTCAAATCGACGAGCACGACCCGCGCCTGCGCGTTGTCGATCATCGCGACCGTTTGCCGATCGGGCAACAACGTCGCCTTGTTCCACTCGTGGGCTGTCGTTTCCCAGAGTAGCTGGGGTGGCCCGATGCGGACGGCGTCCGATCCGCTCTGGGTGTCGCGGCGGATCGGCCAGCGATGAAGGCCATGCTCGCCACAGGTGATGAGGCTCATACCGTCGGGGTGAAACACGACGCTACCGCAACTTCCTTGCCCGAGGTGGGCGAGCTTGCGGCCCGTGCTGGCCTCCCACAGTTGAACGCCATCCGCGTCGCCAGTGGCCAGCAACCGGCCGTCGGGACTGAACCCGCCGCAAGCGACCGGCGAGGCGCCTTTCCGATCGCTACGGTTGCCGAGCATGGCCGGGTGGAGGGTGCGGCATTCCTCGCCCGAGGCGACCTCCCAGACGCCAAAGTGCCGGCTAGCGCTGAAGGCGAGCCGGCGATCATCGGCCGCGAATTCCAGCGCATTTCCCTGGGTCATTGCGAGAAGCTCTCCCGAAGCCGCATTCCAGAGCCGGGTCGTGCCGTCACCGCTCGCGGTCGCCAGCAGGTGACCCGCATGCGCGAATCGGGCGTTGATGATATAGGCGGTATGTCCCTGGAGCACCGAGGAAAGCTCCCTGCGGGGGACGTTCCAGATATAAACGCGCGAGTCGCCCGAGAAGCTGCCGACGGCCAGGAGCTGCCCGTCGGCGCTCCACGTGAGATTCGTGTTACCGACCTGCGACCTCCAGTCCGCCAGCACGCGGCCGGATTCGAGCTCGAGGATTGCAACTCGCGGCGGCGCATCGGCATTGTTGACCGCGAGTCTTCGGCCCTCGGGATCGACTGCCAGGTAATGAGGCGCGAAGTCGAGAGGCAGCCGCCGAACGACCCGGCGGAGGCTTCGGTCCCAGATATCAATGCCCCCCTCCGGCGGACAGAAGAGCAAGCGGCGGCTGTCGGGGGAGAAAGCCCCTCCGTAAAATGCCCCGTCTCCGCGGCTCTGAAGGGTGGCCAGTAGCTCGTGCCGCGCCAGGTGCCACACTTGCAGCAAATTGCGGCGATCGCTGGCTCCAACGTAAACGGCAACGAGCAGCTCACCGTCCGGACTGAACCGGCTCTCGGCGTGCCAGTAACCGCCTTGAGCGGGGCCCCGCAGGCGGACGAGCTCGCGATGATCATCGAGCCGATATACGACGACTGCGCCCGATCGCTCGGTGATGGCATACCGTTGCAGCCCTGGGTCGACATTGACGGAATAGATATCCCCACGATCGCGCTGCCAGAGAACTCGCAGGTCGGTGAGACCCAATGCCGCGATCGCATGCTGGCGGATTTCGGGCAGACGGTCGCGGCCTTCGTGATCGCCACCGAGGGCAATCGCGGCTTCCGCCAGGCGGTCAAGGCTTTTAAACCGCTGGCCCATCAACCCGGTGCGTTGGAGCGCCGCGCCTTCAGACAGCAAAGACTTTCCAAGTGCAAGCTGAGTTTGACGCTCAGCCAGCCTGGTCCGGTCGAGCTGCCGGATCGAGACCAGCGCGGCGACGGTCGACACGATCGCGATCAGGAGTGTCAATGTCGCCGCCAGCGAGATGAGCGCCGTCAAGGCGCGGTTGCGCCGGCACCACCGCCAGGCGCGTTCGCGTGCCGAGCTGCCGCGCGCAAGGATCGTGCGATCGGCCAGGAATCGCTCCAGATCTTCGGCCAAGGCGCGAGCGGAAACGTAGCGATCAGACGCCTCACGCGCCATCGCCTTCAAAACAATCGTCTCCAGATCGTTCGGAATCCGCGGATCGATCGACCGCGGTCGCGGCACGCGGCCGTTCGAGATCCGGTCAATCAATTTGAGTCGATCTTGGTCATTGAAGGCCGGACGTAACGTGAGCATCTCATACAGGGTCGCTCCGAGGGCGTAGATGTCGCTACGCGCGTCGGCCCAGCCGTTGAACCGCTCGGGGGCCATGTCGCGCAAGGTGCCGACGATTTCGCCGGTGTACGTGAGCCTTTCATTATCGGAATTCTCCGCTTTCGCCAGGCCGAAGTCGGCGACCCACACCATTCCACGAGCATCAAGCAGGAGATTCGAGGGTTTGATGTCGCGGTGACAGATCCCCTGAGTGTGTGCGTAGGCCAGGGCTTCGGACACCTGGGCGCCGATTCGCGCGATGGTCCGGAAATACGCGGCGCCGGGCTGCGTGATCAGACTCGAGCCGAATAATGGCAACGGCGCGACGACGGCCTGAGACGCGACGACCCGGGCGTCGGCCATCGCGAAGTCGGCCCTCGGTGTGGTTGGCATGGTCGAGGCGGCGGCGGCTTCCTCTCGGTCCGGCTCATCGTCAAATGCAACCTCGAATTGACCGCTGAGCAGACCTTCCGCGAGCGTGGCGGCGGCGATTCCCGCCTGTCCGGTCGCGAAACCAAGAGGCGGTCGCTCGTCGCAAGCGTGCCGTTGCAAACTTTGCTCGCGACCTGGAACGGATGGAGGGATGCCGCCGGCGCTGGGTGTTGTTGCTGCCGCAGGCGTAAGAGCTCGTCGAGGATCGCGTCGATGCCTTGACCGCGGATGAACTGCATGGCGTAATACGGCACGCCATCCTGTTCGCCAACGGCGTAGACCGGAACGATGTGAGTGTGGTGCAAGCCGGCGGCCGCGCGGGCCTCGCGACGGAAGCGGCCGAGCTGAGTCGGGTCGAGGTGGCCGTGCGGCGGTAAAATCTTGAGCGCAACATGCCGCCCAAGCGATTCCTGGATCGCCTCGTAAACGACTCCCATCCCGCCCCGACCGATTTCGCGAAGAATCCGGAAATCGCCGAGCTGTTCGACAGGAGAAAGCACGGACCGCCGAGCCGATCGACCGTTCAGCCGCTCAGCGACCAGGTTCCCCTCGGCGGGCTTGACCTTTTCCATCATCAACAACGCTGGGAACAGTTCCAGAATCAACGGGGCCAGCTCGGGATAACCTTCGACATACTCGGCCAGTGCCGGCCGCTCGCCCAGCCGGTATCGCGCAACAAATTCCTCCGCCAGAACGTCCAGCGGGTCACGGTCTGCCGAACGGTCACTTGCGGACATGTCGTCGTCCTGTCAATCAGTCGGGGAACGGTCGTTGTCAAACGGCGTCAGCTCGTACAGCGTCATACGATTCGAGATCAAGAAATACCAATTTCGTTATCCGGCGATACTGGTGTCGATTGGCGGATTCAAAGGATGAGGTCAACGACGGAGACACGCCTCGGCGCGCCCTCCAGGTCGCGTGGTTCACCATGCTCTTCATCATCCTGATTGATCCCTGTCCGCCGCATCGACTCGATTGAAACGCGCATCAAGCGTCTTTTTTGTCTTCAGGCAACCAATCTTGTCTTGCTCGTGGCTTGCCGCCGAGCAACAATCGTCTCAGGCATCACCGACGGAGGCCAGACCATGCCAGATTTTTCCGATCCATACGATTTGGCGCGATTCGTCGAGGCCCAGACACACGACTACGCACCGGCCCTCTCCGAAATCAAGAGCGGTCGCAAGCGATCTCATTGGATGTGGTACATCTTTCCGCAGTTCGACGGTCTGGGCTTTAGCTCCACGTCCAAACAGTATGCGATCAAGTCAGTGGCCGAAGCCGAGGCCTACCTGGCTCATCCGGTTCTCGGCCCGAGACTGCTCGAGTGCGCACAGGCCGCCCTGGGCGTCCATGGGAAAACGGCCTATCAAATCTTCGGCTCGCCCGACGATCTCAAGCTCAAGTCGTCGGCGACCTTGTTCGCTCACGTCTCGCCCGCGGGATCGGTCTTCCACCGGTTGCTGGAAAAGTACTTTCAGAACCAGGGGGATGAGAAAACCCTGCGACTCATCGGCGCCAAGGCATAGCGGCTCGTCCATTGGTAATCGCTGGTATCACTTCGGTAATATGAGCAGTGGCGCCAGCTTCGCTGAGCTATGGGATCCATTACACTGAGGCGGATACGACGTTTCCCGTGGCTGGACGGGACGAGGCGAGGCGGGGCGACTTTTTGCCACTCGCGCGGCCAGACTTCGGCGATACAACATCGCCTTACCGCCGTGGCGAAGCGTACGGACAGGCAGGCATTGCATGGCCGACAGTGGTGTTCCCGAAGACGCTGACGTATCGCTGGCCAGCATCTGGCGTGTGCTGGGGGCGATCGCGCTCGTACCGTTTTGCGGGAGCGTTGCGGTTTTTGCCTACGCGGCCCTCGGAAGGAACGAAGTCGAGGATGTCAGTGTGCTCACGGCTGATGCGTGCTTGTTATTCACAATCGCACTGATCGTTGCGCTTCTGCCAGTCATCGTGATGCTGGTTTACTACACCGTGTTTGGCTCGTTCTGGTTGCTGATCTTCGTCGGCTGTGATGACATTCCCTTTTCAGGGTGGCCGTGCCGGGTTCGAATTGTGCTCCGAAGCCTCGTCATCCTTGCTTGCATCGCGTGGATCGTGGCAACACTTCCTCTTTTCTTTATGGCACCGACATGGGTCGTGTTCCGGGATGTCGCCCTGCCGAACGTGGTGATCCCCGCGAGCCTGATCTTGTTTCTGTTTCTCTCCCGCCTGGAGGGACGGGCGGAAAAGTCGGCGCGAGCGACTCGAGCCGACGAAAACGAAACTTAACGAGGCGTCCGCTGAGAAATGGGACATGACGAGTTGACGCAAGGCGCGTGAAAAAAGGCGAGTCGATGAATTCAACAGTCGTACAGAACGGTAGTGGCAAGAGCCGTTTCCGGGCGGATCCGCATCCTTCGTTGCGGCCGTTCGTCGTCGAATACTGGGGCCTGTGCGCGCAACCTGGCGGCGATGGGCGGTTTCACGATCACGCCTGATTGCTTTGGCGAGCTGATCTGCTGTGTTGATGAGATGTTCGTCGTTCACGACGGCAAGAGAGAAAAACTGCCAAGTTGTTTCCTCGTGGAGCTGCTCGACCAGCCGTTGCGGATCGAATCAGCAGGGGTCGTGCGCTGCATGGCGGCCCGGCTTCGTGCCTGGTCGGTCGGCCCATTGCCGACCGATGCCCCGGATGGCACTCCGGCACGCGGCTGGCGAAACGCCGAGATTTTGTTCGCCCCCTGGTTCAGCCGCATTTCCGCGTCAATCGAGCGTTGTGATTGGCATCCGTTGATTGACGTGTTTGATGAAATGTTAATGCAAGAAGTCAGGCGCTGGCAGCCGAGTGTGATGACAGGAATTGCGGCGGCGGAGCGATTTGTCGGCGACCGCCCACGTCCGACGGGGCGGGTCGCACGCGACAGCCAGATCACGGCACGCCAGGTGGAGCGGCGGGTACGGACCCTGACGCGCACGTCGCCCAAGCAGCTTGCTTGTCTGTGCAGCTTTCAGCGGGCCAGGGACGCGATCTGGGCCAATCCCGCAATCGATTTGGTGAGGCTGGCGATCGATGCCGGGTACGCCGATCAGCCGCACATGACGCAACAGTTCCGGCGATATGCCGGGCAAACTCCGGCCCAGTTCGCGCGGAGGGCGGCTGAAGAGAAAAACGAAATGGCCGCCCAGGATGTCGCGTTCGTTCAAGAAATCGAGAAGCGCGGCGATTAAGATAACGCCATGAACACCAAACTTACCTCGATTAATCTGGAAGTGGCCGACCCCGAACGATCCAAGCGATTTTATGTGGACGTGCTGGGCATGGCCGAAGACAACCGACGATCTCATCCCCCCGGATTCGTTTATCTTCGGGGAAATGGCTGCGACATGACGCTCGCCAGTCCGCGAGCGACCTCGATCGCAGAACCGTCACGTACAATGGAGCTGGGCTTCGAGGTCGATGACATCACGGCCATGAAAGCTCATCTTTCAAAGCTCGGCGTCCACGATTTTCGCGAGGAATCAATGGGGTGGGGTGAAGCGATCGAGCTTCGAGATAGCGATGGCCATCGCGTGTTGGTCTATGAGTTCAAGGCGGGGACGTAAGTGGAGGGTGGATTCTTCGACCGGCGTCACGTCTGTCATTCCGGGGGACGCGGTTGGTGCGCCCGGGGGGAAGCTCGTTACCGCGTCTGGCTGCTCTTCACTCGCAGTACGGGCCACCCTTCCGACAGAGTCGAAGATCAGCCTGCCGCGGCGAAGCAGGCTCCCCGGCCGCCTGTCTCACATAAAAAATTTACAAGTTGAAAAACCAGACGGGAGCCATTGCCGCGAGCGCGGCCCCGGCTTGAAGTGCCAGGACGCCGACCGTCTGTTTAGGCGCCTGTACCAGCCATCGGACTGCGAAGACGACGATAATTGGCACCTGCAAAACCATGAGTAACTGGAAAAGATGCGCCGCCGTGCCCTCGTCAGGCTCGCGTGTCGCGCCAAACAGAACGATGTGAATCACCACGATCGCCAGTGCCATTGACGACATCACCACCGGAATAAACGCACCTGGCCGCTTCATCATCGTCAATGCATTCATTGCCATATCTCCAGAAAGGAATTCTCGAGCCCGTGGCCATGTGATGAACCAGCGCGGATTATATACCAATCGCTTTGCGATGCAAAGTGTTTTCTCTTTATGGTATCGCGTGGGGCGGGGGCCTGGCGATGGGTCAAATCGCCAGGCGGGACCGCACAGAATGAAGAGCGACTATTTACCCCAGCCCTTGAAGAAGTTGATGGCGGCCGATTTTAGCTCGTCGAAGGCGTCGCCGCCGGCGGTCGCGACGGCTGCGGTTGCCTGGCCGCCCGCGTTGACAACTGCTGAGCCGGCGCTGGCCACCGTGCTCCTGGCGCTCGAGGCGGCTGCCGATACGTCATTGGCCGCAGTCGCCGCGGCCGCGGTCACGCTCGCGGTTCCGGGCGAAGCGATGCTGTTGGCCTGATCGGCAAGCATCGGATAAAGCCGCTGGTAGATCAAACGCTGGCGATAAGACCTGGCCTCGCCGAACCGCAGGTTGAACGCCTGCATGAAACCGAGCAGATCGCCGAGCGTCGCGCCTTGGTAATCTTCCAGCTCGGATAAAACCTTGTCCATGGCCGGGCTGTAGAGCATCTTGGTGATGCCGTCCATGGCCTTCAACTGCCAGTGGGCCGGAATGTAATCAGGGCTGGCTTGCGGGACGAGCCTCTCGAACTTGGCTCGAAGCTGATTGATCGCGGTCTGAACGGCCGCCACGGTGTCGGGGGCGAGCTCGCCTTGCTTGTCTTCTTCGAGGGCGGCTTGAATCGCCTTGCGCACGGCTTCTCGTTCCGGGCGGAACTCATCACCGAGCACGGCCATTGGCCACTGGCCGTCCATGCTCATGCGATCGAGACAGATCGTCATTCCCTCGGACGCGAGCTCAAACGGGATATTGGCAATCGATTCGGCGGCGCAATGGCGTCTTGATCGATTGAAGTGACACGCTGGCGTTAGCCGGGTTGAGCAGCTCGTCAAGGAGCGCATTAAGCGCGTCGCCGTCGGTGACGTCACGCGAGCTGGGGTGATTGCGGATTCGGTCGTGAATCTCGGAGTCGGCCTTGTCGATATCCTGGCGTTCTTTTTTTTCCTTCGCAGCGTACCGCTTGGCCGCGGCGGCGTGCGCCCGGTACATGGCATTGTTCCAGCGCATGGCCGTGGTGAGGTCGATCGAGTTGGCCTGTGCGGTCTGCACGTTATACATGCCACGGCCCATATTGAGCATGCCCAGACCGCGGGCCATCGAGCCCCCCGGCGTCGACCCCCAACCTCCCCAGCCGTAGCTCCCGTATCCGCCATACCCGTACTGGGCGTGGACCTCGCACTGACTCGCAAGCGCGGCCATGAGCACCAGTGCGTAACCCATTTTCCACGTCATCATGATTCTCGATTCTTGGTAAAACCCAAGGTGCAAATTTATCACGTGTTTTTATAGCCGATTTGTCGTTCCGCTGCCCACTCTTCGTCGGGGCTAAGCGCGAAGTTCTTCCCTGTGGCTTTGATGACCGAGGGATCGAGAAATCGCACGAGAATGAGGGGCTTGGTGTGCAACACGCGGGAAAAGCGATGAAAGATCCGCGAGCTGAAAGGCGACACGACGATCTGCACCGACGATCGGTCGTTGGGGCCTCAGAGCCCGGTGACACGCCCGTTCGCACGGCGCACGTTAACCTCTTGCCGCCTGGCGAGCGCCGCTCATGTCGCTTTATGCGTTTTGCGGCCGGCGGCCAGTTCATCCAAGAGTTTTTCGAGGTCGCGAATATCGACGGGTTTGACCAGATGGCCATTGCAGCCGGCCTCTCGTGCCTGGGCGCGGTCGCCCTCCTGGCCCCAGCCGGTCAAGGCGATGATGATGATCGCCTGTCCCCACGGATGCTCACGGATCCGGCGCGTCGCTTCGTAGCCGTTCAAGCGGGGCATGCCCACGTCCATCAAGATGACGTCCGGGCGGAAATCGGCCGCGCCCTCGATGGCCTCGATGCCATCGTGCGCCATGCGAACGTCGTTACCGAGAAGTTTGAGCAACCGGGCCATCGACCGTGCCGAGTCGTGGTTGTCGTCGACGACCAGGATTCGCCGGCCATCCTTGGCAGCCGGGGCGTGGGAGGGCTCACTGGCGGTCGGTCGGTCGGGCTGGACGTGAACGGCCGGCAGCCGTACGGTGAACGTGCTGCCTTTTTCCACGCCGGGGCTCTCGGCCGCGACGGTACCACCGTGCATCTCGACAAGTCCTCTCACCAGGGCCAGACCGATGCCGAGGCCGCCAGTGGCCCGCTCGAGGCTGCGGTCAACCTGCGAGAACATGTCGAAGATGGTGCGCAGCGACTCGGCCGGAATGCCGATTCCGTTGTCGTGAACCGAAACGACCACGTCGTTGTCGTGACGTGTCGCGGTGAGTTGGATCTGGCCGCCGTTGGGGGTGTACTTGGCACTGTTGGTGAGCAAGTTCCCGAAGACCTGGGCGAGCCGGGTCAGGTCGACGTCAAGGTGAACCGGCTCGTCGGGGAGTGACACGGTCAGCTCATGGCCGGCTTCCTCGATCATGGGGCGGGCGACTTCCACGGCGCTACTGATCACATCGGCGAGCCGGACCCGCGACCGGCGAAGCTCCATCTTGTTACGGTTGACGCGCGAGACGTCGAGCAGGTCGTCGATCAATCGCACCATGTGGCCAAGCTGGCGCTCCATGATCGCCCTGGCCTGGGCAACCGAGTCGACGTCGCCCGGTGAGAGCCGCATCACCTGAAGTCCGTTGCGCAAGGGGGCGAGAGGGTTCCTGAGCTCATGCCGCAGGAGCGCAAGGAATTCGTCCTTGCGGCGATCCTGCTCGCGGAGCGCATCTTCCATGCGCTTTCGTTCGGTGATGTCGGTCCACGTGACGGCCACGAACAAGACGCGGCCCGCGTCGTCGGTTGCCGAGGCCAGAATCAAGTCGACAAACCGCTCAGCGCCATCGGCTGCGTAAAAGCTGGTTTCGACACGGCAGAATCGGCCTTCGGCGGCTTGCAGGGTGACTCCGCGAATCATGTCCATCACGGCACGCGAACGGTTCCACCAGGGGCATTCCCAGAACGGCTTGCCGACCACGTCATCGCGTGACAAGCCGCAGGCCTCCAGGCAGAGCCGGTTGGCCTCGACGACCGTGCCGTCCACGGTCAGCACGCTGGCGAAGTTGGTTCCCTGTTCGAAGAACACCCGGAACTTGGCGTTGGCCTCAGCGGCTTGCGCCGCGATCGTCGCGGCACGCCGGTAACGCTCCTCGCTCTCCTTGATGGCCTTGGCCGCCGCCACGCGGTCGCTGATATCGCGCGTGGCCGCGAGCTGGATGAAGCCGCCGTCGTCGGCCGGCAGGGGTACGGCGGACGACTCCATGCGGCGGCGCGTGCCCTTGACTCCGATCATGTCGAACTCGAAGCGGCCGCGCTCGCCCTGGCAAACTCGCTCATTGAACGCCCGATAGGCGGCGCGGTCCTCGGGGGCGATGACGTCATACACGCTCTTGCCGATCGCGCTGGTTTCGTCCGTCTCGAGCATGCGCAGGCCGGCTGGGTTCATCTGCAGGAGCGTGCCGTCCTGGCTGACGAGCTTGACACACTCGGGCGTGGCTTCGACGATCGCCCGGTAGCGGGCCTCACTCGCGCATAGCGCCGTTTCGGCCTGTTTTCGCCCGGTGATGTCACGCGCAATTTTTAAGGCGCCAATGACGTGGCCCTCGTCGTCGCGGATCGGCGAGACCGTGAGTGAAATATCAAGTCGGCGGCCGTCCTTGGCAATGCGCACTGTCTCCATGTGCTCGACGCGCTCGCCGCGGCAGAGGCGATCGAGGATGGTCCGTTCTTCATCGAGCCGCTCGGGGGGGATGATCATCGTGATCGGCTGGCCAATGGCCTCGGCGGCCGTGTAACCGAATAGTCGCTCGGCCCCCGCGTTCCACGATCGGATCACGCCATCGAGCGTCTTGCTGACGATCGCATCGTCCGACGATTCAATGATGGCGGCCAGTCTGGCCCCGATCTCCTCGGCGCGTTTGCGCTCGGTGACGTCGCGGAACACGAGGACCGCGCCGAGGACGTTGCCGTGGTCGTCGCGCATCGGAGAGGCACTGTCGTCGATGGGCCACTCCGCGCCGTCACGCGCAATCAAGACCGTATGGTTAGCGAGCCCGACGATCCTCCCTTCGCGCACGGCGTTCAAGGCCGGATTCTCGGCGGGCTGGCGGGTGCGCTCGTTGACGATATGGAAGACCTCGGGAAGGGGACGATCGAGAGCCTCGGCCTGGGCCCAGCCGGTCAGTGATTCGGCGACGGCATTCATGAACGTGACCCGGCCTTCGGCATCAGTGCTGATCACGGCGTCGCCGATACTGGCCAGCGTTACGCGGAGCCAGTCGGACTGCTTGCGAAGCGCCTCGTCGGCCCGTTGGCGGGCGCTCGAAGATGCTCCGCGCATTCTGGATCGCGACCGACTGAAGAAGTTCGTCCTCCCTGTCTATTTCCGACATCACTGACATTCTCCAAGTATCGCCGATGCAAGCGCTGTACCCGCGACGCGCGATCGAATCTTTGCAAAAGCCGTGGCGCGGGTCGTCGACGTGTCATCGCAGAATGGCGAGAAGCCGCAATCGTCGGTCGTGCCGAGTTGCTCGACGGGGATGTACTGGGCCGCCTCAAGAACCCGGTCGCGAACCTCTTCGGGCGTTTCGATATGCGGGTCGATGGGCGCGGTGACGCCGACAAAGATGCGATGATCTTTCTTCAGATGATCGCGGATGATCTTCAAGACGCGAACGCGGTCCTTCTCGCCGGCCAGGGCGATGTAAAAGTTGCCGGCCATCAGCTCGAAGAGACTGGGGAGCAAATCGGCGTAATCGACGTCGCCGCTGTGAGTCGAGTCGCGGTCGGCCCCGGGACAGGTGTGAACGCCGATCCGCTGGCGGTCGGCGGCCGAAAACCGCATGAGCGCCAGGTTGTTCAAGTCGATGAAACTGTGCAACAAGTCGCCAGTCGGGTCGATCTTGACGGCCAGACGCCCCTCGGTGAAGTCGATCTGAACCTTGTGTGCGCCTTTATGCAGGCAGCCACGAACTTCGGTCTCGTGCTCGTGCAGCAGGTCGTCGATGAACTGTTCGCGGGGGTAGCCGGGGAGTTCGGCCGCCGGGTACATGAGGGAGAGCGCCGATGGGGAGATGACGGCCTGCTTGACTGGCACGCGCGCATCGCGCATTGCCGTTTCCAGGTATTCGTCGGCATGGCGGGCATACCGGAATGGCCCCGCCGTCAGCCGCGGCATCCGCCGCGTGTGCCCGGCCGAAAAGGGGATCTTGAACCCATCAGGGGCCGTGTTGGGCATTCCGTGAACGCAATAGGTCCAGAAGTTGTGATACTTTCTCTGCTCGCCGTCGGTGACGACGGGCGAGCCCGTGGCCGCGAACTGCGCGATCGTGTCGCGGATCGCATCATCGTAGAGCGGCATCAAGCCGGGGTCGGAGCCATCGCCCTCGGCGATCGCCTCGATGAGCCGAAGCGGTCGAGGAATACTCCCGATCGGCTCGGTTGGAATGGTCATCGGTGTCACTCGCTTCCAAACCTCAGAGGTCGCCGTGGTGCGCAAAATCACGGGCAACCTGTCTCGCACAACTGGCATCGTGAAGCGTTCTACCGGTAACTGGGTCATCTTTCAACGGCGATGCGCTCGGAATCGACGTCAGCCATGGTGATCGATTTCCGGCAGCGCCGAATTAGCCCTAGTTTCACATCTTCATGGCCAAATCGCAAGCTCGCTTGCACGATATCTTGTACCCGATCATAGGGTGGACGCTTTCATGAATTTTGATCGTTCTGGCCTTCCGAAATAGCCAGTCGGCTGTGCGTCTGCAAGCGCGACTTCGGGGCTGCCAGAATTTCAGGCGATTGACGCGGGCGCACCAGGGCCGACCGCTGGAGCTCGACGACGAGATGCCGCGCGCAAGGTCGTGGCGGCACCCGAGCGATTCAGCTCACATCAGTGGAGCTGTGCCGTTTCAGGAGGCTCGAACCATTTCCGACGCGCCCGATTTGCGGCCGGCGTCGCGCAAGGCTAATTCTTGCCGCGTGATGAGCTCTCAAGCTTCTTCATTGTCTCTTCGAGCGCCTTCTTCATACTGAGGGTGTCCGCGCCCTGGCTGGGGGGAAACTCCGCGAGACTGGTGAGATGTTCGGCGATGAACGGTCCGGCCGAGGCGATGGCCCAGATCTTGCTGGCGAAGAACCGCCGACCGGCTGCCCCCCATTCGGGCGATTCGGGATCCATCTTCTCGAGGGGATCCATCAGCAAGTTGAAGAGGTACGGGATACTGGGATAGTACTTGGCATTGAACCAGTCGCCATGTTTCTTCACACCGATGTGCATTTTCCAGCCGTCGACGCGCAGGGCCATCAGATCGGTCTCATCATAATAGAACATGATACGCCGAGCCGACTTCGGTGCCTTACCGGTCCAGTAATCGAGGTTGTTGAAGCCGTCGAGGTGAACCTTGTAGTGCCTGTCGCCGATTGTCTTGCCGCCAAGCAATTCGGACTTGAGGTCGGGTAGGCCGGCGGCCGCGGCGAGTGTGACATAGACGTCTTCATGGCTTTGAACGTCGTTGAAGTCGCTGCCGGGCGCGACATGACCGGGCCATTTCAGGAGCATGGGCACGCGCAGGCCCCCCTCCCATGTGGTCCCCTTTTCGCCGCGGAAAGGCGCATAGCCGCCGTCGGGCCAGAGCATCAGCTCGTTGCCATTGTCGGTGCTGTAAATCACGATCGTGTTGTCATCGACGCCCATGTCCTTGAGCTTCTCGAGAATGGAGCCGACGATTTCATCGTGCTCGATCATGCGGGCGCGGACGACGTCTTCCTCGGCCCGCCCTTCGTTGACGGCCAGTTGAACGTATTTGGGTTTCGGGTGCGAAAAGATGTGGATCGCCGTCGAGTTGAACCAGAGGAAGAACGGCTTTTCGGATTTGCCCGCCTTGTCGAGCCAGGTCAGGGTGTGGCCGAGAACTTCGGCGTCGATCGTCTCCATGCGTTTGCGAGTGAGCGGCCCGGTATCTTCGATTTTTTGCTTGCCCACGCGGCCGAACTTGGGGTCGACCGTCGGGTCGTCGACGCTTGAAGCGTACGCGTGCAAGACGCCACGCGGGCCGTATTTCGCCATGTAGTCGGCCGAGGCCTTCGCGGATCGTAAGGCCGGGTTTTTCTGGCCCGGGTAATCGAGCTCTTCGGGCTCTTCCTCGGCATTCAAATGGTAGAGATTGCCAAACCACTCGTCAAAGCCATGAACGGTCGGCAAGAACTCGTTGCGGTCGCCCAGGTGATTCTTGCCAAATTGAGCCGTGGCATAGCCGACTGACTTGAGGACCTCGGCCAGCGTCGGGTCGGTCTTTTGAATCCCCCGCGGCGAACCCGGAATGCCGATCGTGGTCATGCCGGTGCGTATGGGCAACTGGCCCATGATGAAAGCGGCCCGGCCGGCCGTGCAACTGGGCTGGCCGTAATGGTCGGTGAAAAGTGCCCCCTGCTTGGCGATGCTGTCGATATGGGGCGTGCGACCCATCATGCCATGCGTATAGGCACCGATGTTCCACATGCCGATATCATCGCCCCAGATGACGACGATGTTGGGCTTCCTGGTCGTTGACGGCTGAGCGGCGATGTCGGCGGGAACTGGCCCCGGTCTGGCGAGGGCGAGCAGCCGGTTCTTGCCGACGGCATCCGTGCAACATGTCGTTGTCTCAGGTGCCGGCGCTTCACGGAGCTCGGTCGCGCCAAGGTGATTCCCTCTCTCGGCCGTCGAAGAGCCAGGGATCGGACTCGTGGCGGCGAGCAGACCCAGTGCCGCACCCAGGCCGACACACGCCAAAAGGCGCAAATTGACGATCATCAAAACATCTTTCCTGGACAACGTTTTGGACTTTATTCATACACCAAATGGACATGCTAGATCGGATTGCGGATGATACGCGGTCCGAGATCGCTCGCGGATGATGCCAACCAGCAAGTGAAAGAACATCGACACTGGGCGAAGCAATCGGCGAGTCGACCCCGGACCGAGACAGTTCCTCCGCCATGAGAGTCAGCGGCGGAAGATCTGGCTCAGGGCTGCGGCTGCGGCGGCGCGCTCTTCTTCAGGTCGTTGTAGCTCATGCCCGAGAAGAATTCACCGACCGATGCCGGATCGCCCTTGATGGGGGGCTGTTTGCTGAGGGCCGGCGCCACCTCGTCGCGCAGGTCAACGAGCATGGGATAGAGCCGATCGTATGCGCTGCGCTGGGATGGAGTTTTGGCCTGGCCGAAGCGCAGGTTGTAGGCGCTCATGAACGATAAAAGGTCGCCGAGGCTGGCTTCCGGGTGCTTCTCGACACCCGAGAGCAACAGGTTCAGGGCGGGCGTCTGGAGCATCGCGAGCAGGCCGCGCAGTGACTTCAGATACTTGTCGGCGTCATTGCGGTCCTTCGTGCCGGGCGCCAGGATCTGGTCGGCCTTGGCCTTGGCCGCATCGACCACGGCAAGAGCCTTGGTCACGGTGTCGGGATTGGGGGCTTCACCCTTTTTGAGGCACTCGCGAAGCTCGGTGCCCAGTCCCTTGAATGCGGCGCGATCGCTGTCGAACTCGGTTTTCATGAGCGGAGCAGGGGGCGGTCCCTGGACGAGCTGGCTCACGGTCGTCGTGATGCACGCGGGAGCATAGCGGAACGGCACGTTGCGGATGAGCTCGCCACCAATCTTGATCTTGGCCTTGTTGAGATTCCGCGAATAGACTCGGGGATCCTCGATCTCCTCGACGGCCACGTTCAAGGCATCGCCCATGTAAATATCGTGTTCGTCGGGATGATCGCGAAGCTTGGCCTGGATCTCGTTCTGGATCCGGATGTTATCGGCCTGGCGGCCCGCGACCAGGGCATGGTGCCTGGCGGTTTCATTGAGTGTCGACTGGTACATGTACTCGTTGTAGCGCATGGCCGTGTCGGCATTGATCGACCGTGCCTGGGCGGTCTGCTCGTTGTAAGCGCCGGCACCGGCCGCATAGGCCCCCATGCCGCGGGCAAAGGAGCCGCCGGGGGTTTCCACTCCGCCACCATAGCCGCCGCCGTACGCGCCCCAGCCGCGATATCCATACTGAGCCTGGGCCGCGGATCCGCTTGTCATGCCCAGCGCAATCGCCAGGATAGCTGCCCACCGATATCTCGGTGTCATCGAGATGATCCTTTGGTGAAGGTTTCGGGGCGTTGATGAACGGGAGTCTGAATTGACGGGGAAAGCACGAACTCCCCTGCGCTTCATCAACTGTTGAATTTAATTCTCAAACAATGAGATTTTTCGAGTCTCTTAGCCTAAACCGGACGGAGCCCGTTCGCAACGGGGTGGAATCAGTCAGGGTAAGAAATGACAGAACGCTGACACATGAATGGTCCAGAAATTTCTGGGCCACGGCGAAACGTTAATCCGGGATCACACGACTCTTGGAGCATCGATGGTCACGCCGGCAGAGCGGCCAGGTCCGTCTGGAACTTCTCGAAATGAACTCGCGCGTAGTCGTAAAAGTCGAAGTCAAGATCCGAGGCGACGGTTTGCAAGACGCCCCAGAGGGCGTCTCGAAACAGACTGGCCGCCTTGAATACGCGAAGCTCGTTCCAGTCGCCTGGCCGTAACTCGCTGCCGCGGTAGCTCTCGAGCAACAGGGCGTCATCGGCGTCGGAGTAACCGCAGTTGGCCGAGACTCCCGCGAGATCAAAGAGCGGGTGTCCCATTCCGGCGTATTCCCAGTCGACGATCCAGACGCGGTCGCCATCGTCCAGCACGTTCGCCGGGAGCATGTCGTTGTGGCAGAGTGTCGGCACGTACGGACCGATCCGGCGTGAAAGACGGCCGAGCGCTTCGAGCATCAAGTCGATATCCGGCGGCAACGCCGCACCGAGCCGCCGCGCCGTCTTGACGTATGTCCGGCACGATTGAAACGGCGAGAAGAACAACAGCTCGCCCGTGACGCAGTCGCAGCCATCGTGCAACTGGCGGAGGAGCCGCGCCAGCCGCGGCGCGAATCCAGGCTCGCGGGCGCCGCCTGCGTCGAGAGTTCGGCCGGGGATAAAACGGCTCACGAGCACGCCGCGTTCGCCATGAATCAAGGGGGGCGCAACGCCGAGCGCCTCGGCCGCGCGGTGACATTGCAGCTCGTTGCGGCGATCAATGCCGAGGTCGAACATCTCCTCGCCGATCCGCGCAACGAACTGATCGTTGCCATCAGCGACGAGATAATTGCGGTTCGTGAGTCCGCCGTCCAGCGGCCGCACCACGACCGGGCCCGACCAGACCGGAAGGGCCCGAATGCGAAGCGTGTGTGTGTTGTCAGTATCCATTTTGTTGATCTTTCACCCGGCGCCGGCCAGCCGACAGACTGTGCTCAACGTTCCGGATTCTGCCAGTGCCGCCGGGGCGCGGCAAGGATCGTATTGATTCGGTCAGGCTCGCGACGATCGGCACGCGCACTGGTTTCAAGTGGGAAGCCACGCGTGCGAGAAGACCGGACCAGGGCGCGGCCGACGGAGCCGCGGCCGGGCTCTTTCCGGTCATCGGCCGTTCGGATAGGCTACATGGCGGTTATCATGAGCCTCGCCGATCGCCAGGACGAATCGTCTCCGACCGGCGCGCGGGCAAGTGTTTGCCGCGGCATTACAGAAGAAAGCCCGGCCAGGAAAATTTTGCATCGTGAGTTCACCATGACTGGCAGTGTGCTCGATCGGTTTCGACTCGACGGCAAAGTGGCGCTGGTGACAGGCGGCGCACGTGGGCTCGGACGGGTGATCGCCGACGCCTTGGCGGCCGCCGGCGCCGACGTCGCATTGTCGGCGCGCGACGTTGACGCCGCGCGCCGCGCGGCCGAGATCATCGCTCAGAAATCGACGCGTAAAACGCTCGGCATCGCGGCCGACGTGACTGAGGCCGCGTCGGTTGAATCCATGGTGGCGCAGGTGCGCGACAAATTCGGTCGTATTGACATTCTCGTCAACAACGCGGGCGTCAATATTCGCGGGCCCATTGAAGACCTTGCTGAAGCGGATTGGGACACCGTGATCGACACCAATCTCAAAGGTCCGTGGCTTTGCTGCCGCGCCGTCGCGCCAATCATGAAAACGCAAAAGTGGGGCCGGGTCATCAATGTTTCGAGCATGCTTGGCGAGATCTCGATGCCCGGACGGACGCCCTATGCGTCGAGCAAGGGGGGCCTGACACTCCTGACCAAGACGCTGGCGCTCGAATGGGCCAGGGATGGGATCAACGTCAACGCCCTCTGTCCCGGTCCGTTCGCGACCGAGATCAACACGCCGCTCTTGAACGACCCGGCCACGCGTGCGCAGATGGAGGCAAACGTCCCTTTGGGCCGGTGGGGCGATCCTGAAGAGCTCGGCCCGGCCGCCATTTTTCTCGCGTCGGACGCGTCGAGCTTCATGACCGGGGCGACCCTGTTTATCGACGGCGGCTACACGGCGCATTGAACGGGAAAAGATTGAACCAACCGCCGACGCGTCGTGTCAGTCGGGAACCCCCGCTCGATTCTCCCAGACTCTCAGTTCGGAGTGAATTCTCATGATCGAAGGCGCCACCTTGGCCATCCCACGCGGCTTCCTTGCCGTGGGCATCACGGCCGGCCTGAAGGAGTCGGGCGCTCCGGATATGGCGGTGCTCGCGGCCGATCGACCGTGCGCCGCGGCCGGCACATTCACGACCAACCGCGTGTGTGCCGCGCCCGTGAAATGGTGCCGCGAGCTTCTTCCCAACGATGATATCCGCGCGATTGTGATCAACTCGGGGAATGCCAACGCCGCGACCGGGTCGCTCGGGCTGGTCAATGCCCGCCGCACGGCCGAACATGCCGCGCGTCTTCTCGATTGCCGGGCCGACCAGGTGCTCGTCGCGTCAACCGGGATCATCGGCCATCAGCTCCCCATGGACAAACTCGAAGCCGGACTCGCGCAGGCGATCGCCGGGCTGTCGCCCGAGCCCGAGGCGTTTCAAACGGCCGCGCGGTCGATCATGACGACCGATACCAGTCCCAAAATCGTGTCCTTGACGCGCCCGATCGCCGGCAACGACGTGACCCTGCTCGGCATCGCCAAAGGGGCCGCCATGATCGGCCCGCGGATGGCGACGATGCTCGGTTTTTTGATGACGGACGCACCTCTCTGGGCCAACCAGCTTCAAGATATTCTCTCGGACGCCGTTGAACACTCGTTCAACTGCCTGTCGGTCGAAGGGCATGCGAGCACCAACGACACGGTCCTCCTCCTTTCGAGCACCGCCGCGAGCGAACCGACCCTCTCCGGCGACGATATCGCGGCGTTCGCGGGCATGGTGCGATCGGCCTGCGAGTCACTCGCGCAGGCGATTGCCGACGACGGCGAGGGGGCGACGCACCTGGTGACGATCGACGTCGAAGGCTGTGCGACGTTTGAAGATGCACGGCAAATTGCGCGGGCCGTCGCCGAAAGTGCGCTGGTCAAGACCGCGATCCACGGCGCCGATCCGAACTGGGGCCGGATCGTCTCGGCCGCCGGCTACGCGGGGATCGCGTTCGAGGAAGAGCAGCTTTCCTTGTGGATCAACGACGTGGCCGTCTACCAGGGGGGGCGCCCGTCGCATTCGACCACGTTGACCTCTCGCATTCGATCCGATCGGGGCGCGACGTGCACTTGCGGTTGTTGCTCACGCTGGGAACCGAGAGTGTCCGCTTCTGGACGTGCGACCTGACGGCCGAGTACATCCGGCTCAACGCGGATTACACGACGTGACGATCACCTGGCCGCCGGCGTTTGCTGGTTGCCCAACGGTTCTCTGTCACCACTGAACGAATTGATGTTAGCGCGCCGATGAACGGGAAAATCGACGCCGTGCGGGTCGACCTCTGTCGAGCCGAACCACAAGCCAGGCGACCCTGAAGAAACCCGGCAGAGTGTCGCTCTCCCAGAAGCCCCGGGAAGGCGAGCGTCTCGCGAGTCCGAGTGCCTCGGCAGCTCGACGGAGTCTCGCCCCTCCCAGATCCGGTTGTAAGTCCGGAATGAAACGGCCCCGCGGGTCGTCGACGCGAGCCTGCTACTATTTTGTCGTTCCGGTCGCGCATTATCGCGCGCTTTTGTGTAGAATCTCGGTCCGTCGTGCGATCAGTCTGACGTGCGCCACGAGTTTTTGTCACTTGTGCCCAATAATTGACGGTCGTTGCACGAACGAAGAGTAGGGTGTATTTCGAGCAAAACCAACGTTAGGGAGTGCGCGATGCCGCCATCATCGGGAACGACGTCCATGCAGAAGTCGCTCAAAACCTTGACGACGCTGGCGAGCGGGCTTGTACTCTTGAGCGTCGTGGTGGTCGTCATCAATCAGACCGCCGGAATCGTTCACCTTGCCAGGGAAATTGATCCAACGCTGGGATCGATCACGCTGTGGGGGCTGATCATCGCTTACGGCGGCCTTGTCGGCGTTCCTCTTGTGATGGTTGTTCGGATGCCCCGGGCACTCGTCCCGCCCGCTTCGGACTCGGGGCCCGAGTATGAGCAACATCTCCATCAGTTGGGTGCCCGGCTGACGGCCAATCCGCACATTCGACGCTCCGGAATTCGCCCTGTCGACCGCAAGGGGGTTGAGAACGCGCTCGAATTGCTCGATGAAGACGCGACCACGATCGTCAAGCAGATGGCAACCACCGTCTTCCTGACCACGGCCGTCTCACAGAGCGGCCGGCTCGACGCGTTGCTCGTTCTGGTCGCCCAATCACGAATGGTCTGGCGCGTGGCGCATGTCTATCACCAGCGCCCCTCCTTGCGGGAGATGATGCACCTCTATACAAACGTCGCGGCCACGTCGTTCGTTGCGGGCGAGCTCGATGATCTCGAGCTCCATCAATTGATTCAACCCGTGGTTGCCGGCAGCTTGGGTGCCGTCGGCGGAGCGATCCCCGGCGTGCAGGTTTTGACGACGATCATGGTGAACTCGCTGTTGAGTGGCAGCGCGAATGCGTTCTTGACGCTCCGGGTGGGCATCATCGCCAAGGACTACTGTGGCTGCATGGTGGCCGAGCCGCGCTCGCAGGTCCGTCGCGCGGCAACCGCCGAAGCAGCCTGCCTGCTCTCGGGCATCGTCAAGGAGAGTGGCAAACGGGTTCGCGACGCGGTGTGGGAGGAAATCAAGATCAAGATCCCGCGCCCTGGCCGATGCGCAAGAGTCAGCCTGAAGTCGTATAGCACCGCGCCGTTCATCTCCGCACTTCTCTTGATGTTCGCAGCAACGAGCGAATGCTTTTCAGTGAACGGTTGTCGGACCAACGCTCATGGATAGCCTCGGCACGGAACGGCTGGTGCTCAGGATGTTCCGCGAGTCGGATCTGGATTCGTACGCGGCGATGTGCGGCGATCCCGAGGTGATGCGTTACCTTGGCGACGGCCACACGCTCGACCGGGCCGAGTCGTGGCGGAACATGGCGCTCGTTCTGGGCCACTGGTACTTGCGCGGGTTCGGACTCTGGGCCGTCGAGGAGCGCGCGACCGGCGAGCTGGTCGGCCGGGTCGGGTGCTGGCGCCCGGAGGGCTGGCCGGGCCTTGAGATCGGCTGGGCGTTGCGTCGCGAATTCTGGCGCCGCGGATATGCCACCGAGGCGGCCCAGGCCGTCGTCGCCGACGCCTTCATCGCCCGGATTGCACGCGATTGATCAGCCTGATCCATCCCAGTAATGGCAACTCGATCGCCGTGGCCCTGCGTCTGGGCATGACGCTGGAACAGCGCACCGAGGTCCTGGGCTATCAGGCGCTCAAATACGGAATCAATCGACGACCTTCGCCCGGGCGATGACGTCCGCGACGTCGATCAGTCGGAACTCCCCCTCGACCTGGCGAAGTGATTCGCGTCAAATTCCCGTCATTTCAATGGAATTCGGTCTACCCGCCGAGATCCAACGATCATTATAATATCGGGCGGTTGAAAAGCGCATGAATGCGTGGAGTATTCTCTTCCGGTCTCGCATCGCTCGGCGTTTTCACCCAACTGGCTCCCGGTCAGCTCGTTCGGTACGGCCCGGAAAGGTGTTGTGAAATGACATGAGCAGATGGGCCGTGACACCCTGGTCTCAGGAGATTGACGGTGGGTAAGAAATTGTATGTCGGCAACCTCACTTACCGGGTGAGCAGTTCCGACCTTGAACAACTGTTTTCGCAATTCGGCAGTGTGGAAAGCGCGGAGGTGATCTCCGACCGCGACACAGGCAGGAGCAAGGGCTTCGGGTTCGTCGAGATGAGCAGCGAGAACGAAGCACGGGCGGCGATCGACGCCCTCAACGACCAGGAACATGACGGCCGTCGGCTGACGGTGAACGAAGCCCGACCGCGCGAGCCCCGACCCGGTGGCGGTGGAGGCGGCGGCGGTTGGCGCGGCGGTGGTGGTGGCGGAACTGGCGGCGCCGGCGGTGGTGGTGGCGCCGGTCGGCGGACGAAGCGGCGGCGGTTACGACACGCGCCGTTATTGAGCGCCGACCCTGATTTTGTCGATGGCCGGGGCGCGATCCTCATCGCCCATGTCGCAACCCCCGCCGGTTAAAACGATGAATGTTTCATCCCAGGAGCTGGCTGCCAGCGTTGGCAAGCTCCTGGTTCGTTCGTTCCCACTTCCTCGTCGAGCTCGACGCCGACGTTCAGACCGGGCGCCCTTCCTGATCGCGGCCGCAAACGCGCTGCCGGGTGTCCCATGAATGATTCGCCAGGGCAGGGCGGTTCACAGTGGCGCGCGTTGACGTTCTGTGAACAAGCTCGCCGTGAGTCGTGCGGCTTGACTGATCCCGCCTGAGCGCGCACCGAGCGATGACCGCGGGTGCAGTCGCGCGGTCTCGTGCCTCGCATCAGGTCAGTTTACGTTAGGTCGCGTCAGCTTTCCGTCTTGATCTTCGCGGCCGCGAGCGGGCGGAGGACGGCGAGCATGGTGTTGAGGTGGGCGAGTCTCGGGCCGAAGCGGTCGACGAAATCACTCAATGAGAAATCGCCTTCAAGCAGATTCTCATGATTGTCGTCAACGTAATTCGCCAGCTCGCTCATCAGGGACGCATGAACCTGTTCGAGCTTGCCGAGCGTTTCGCGGCAGGTTTCGAGAATCGGCTCGTGGCCGGCCTGCCAGCGCTCGAGCTCGGCTCCTTGACGCGCGCGCTGCTCGCGGTTGACTTGAATGAGCTCGCGAGAGATCTCGAGCTGCTGACGCTGCATCTCCAGCATCTGGCGCTGAATTTCGAGAGACTGGCTTTGCAGATTCGCCATCAGGTGCAAGAGGAGAATCGGGTCGTTCGGATTGGCAATCGCAGCGGCCGGGCTTTGCCCCGTCGGGGAAACTTCCATGCGATAGGTCCAAGCAGGCGCGGGGGACGACGGGTTCTCTCGTGATGACACTCCAACCTCCTTCGCTCGTTCCCATAGGAACAACGACGTTTTCTCCGCTGCTGGTTATCGCACCGGACAGAGCGTTCCGGCTGGATCAAAAACATTCTACGCCAGAGATCCCTCCTGGCATAGGCCAGTGCCGATCACTTTCTTTAAAGGCGTAAGCCATTGGTGCGTCGGTCATGAACGCCGTGCGGCGCCCAATGTTGCGAAGCACTGGGATGCTCGTGCGCGTCGCGGCGCGGCCGGTCTCGCGCCGGCCCGGCGGACGATCGCGGTTGATCCTCCCGATCAACGCGGCACGGCGAATCCCAGGTGATGGGCGCAGTGTCGCCTGTTGAACTCATCCCATTCGGGCTTGCTCATAATTCCGATATAGGGATGGGTCGGGAACGGGCCCGGGGCGGCCACGAAGCGGCCCAGGGCGGCGCGGAGTCTTTCGCATTCGAGGCGTGGGTCGCGAGATCCTGGCTCGGGCATGACGATGGTTGTCGGAATCCTGATGCCAGTCGGAAATCCCGAGGTGCTGAAGAACCACTTGGGGCAGCACCACTGGGCGGCTCTCAACACTCGTGAAGGAGGCTTTTTGTTGGGACCGCCGTCCACCAGCGCGTCAAAAACCTTGCTCAGGTGCTTGCAAATTTGCCCGAGTGACCAGTTGCCAACCGTGGCGTGTCCAGCCAGGAGTCGTTCCACCTCGGGCACGACTTCGTGCAAGCTCGCAAATTCGATTCTCCGCCGAACGGCCATGGATCGCCTGCCTTTCGTCCATCGCGGGCGTGTCTCAACCTGGATGCCCCACCGTCGAGAGGCGCGGCATTCAATCGAAAGAGCTCCCATGCTAACCTGTGCGAGTCGCGAACCGCATCATGCGGGGCGTGGTCGCATTTCTTCCCGGACGCTTCGTTGTCTACCGCATATCTGGCTGGCAGTTATTCTTGGGCTCATGAACAACGTGACTGCATGATCCTGATCGCGATTGACCAGGGCGACCCGCCGGCTGCGGTGGCTCTCATGCGGGTCGCTGTCGCCTCGGCTGGAATCACGGATGCAATCTGGCCGGTTCGGCCTTAACAATCAACACATTACACTATTTCGGGTCTGCCCCCTTGCGATCATACCAAAGTGCGTTTTTAATCGTCTGGAGAAGATAAAGGGATTACAAGGATAGACGAGAGGGGGAGATGGGTAACACCAGGGAAATTTGGGCAAACCTTGGTCTCGTGGTGGGCCATCGTCTGTGCAACGCGGGTCGGAGGGCGGCTGGCCCGGTTAATGACTAGCGGCGACTTGCAGAGAGAGAAGTCGAGGCGTCTGGAGCCCAGGAGATCGGTGCCAGTCCGGCCGGGTTCGTGCCGCGTTCGTTTTGCCGCCAGCCCTCTTTCGCGAGGTCGGCCATGCTTTTCGGGAACATTGACCAACCTCTGGTTTTATCGCGATGAGATTTTCATTCCAATCCGTCCCAAGTTTGACGAACGGCGCCGGCCTGACGGGATGCATCGCGAGCGGCCGGTCTCGAAGCCGCGGTCGCCCCTTGCCGTGGTTGTTGCGACTGAACGGGCTGCGCGACAGCCATGCAGGGTAGCCGTCCATGCCGGTCTCGCAAGCCGTTTCATCTTCATGATTTAACCGCACGACAATCATCTTCATCTGGTAGCCGAGGCCCGGAAGGCCGTGCCCCTGCTACCGGCATTTCTCATCACCTGGAGTGTTTCTCATGTGGCGATTCGTGACGCCGTCTTGCCAGCAACCCGCGGCCCGTCGCACATCGGTTCGCCGCCCCCAGCGGCACCAGCCCGGCTGCATGCGCGCTGGAGGACCGCTGCCTTCTGTCCGTCGCTCTCACTGATATCGCTCCGGCGGTTCCCGCGGTCGGGTCGCCAGTCGTCTGGACAGCGAAGTCGCACGGTCTCGGGGCAAGGCCCGTCTACCAGTTCAGCGTCCTTGTGCCTGGCGGATCCTTCCAGGTCGTGCAGGCTTTCAGCCAGAGCAATAGTTTCACCTGGAACCCCATGCAGGAGGGGACGTACAACATTCAGGTGATCGTGAAGCCCAGCGTTAGCTCCCGGAAGAGCCAGTTGACGACCTCGACATACACGGCAGAGTCGCGTGTGGCGGGGACCAGCGCCGTCGTCAGCTCCATGGCTAACCCCTTAGTCGCCCTGTACAGCGCCCCTCCCTCCCCGGGTGCCTCGATGTACGTTCAGTTCGCCCAGCAGGCTCCGACTCCGTCGTGGCAGAATACGTCCTCGCTGCCGATCGTACCCGGCGAGAGCACCAATTTCATTGTGGCCGGCATGCTGCCCAATACAACTTATCTCATGCGGGACGTTCTCGATGATGGGACGGTCTCGGCTCCGATCGCGTTCACGACCGGCAGCTTGCCAGCATATCTGAATTTCCCCACTTTTACCGTCAATCAGCCACCGGCCGCTGGAACCGACCTGGGCCAGAGTGTGATCTTCCACGCGGGTGTGAATAAAGGCAATGAGGTGAAGAATACGGCCAACACCGTGGCAACGAACCTGGCCGGCAACGTGATCTGGTACTATGACCCTGTGGCCAACAACTTCCGCGGCTACGCCCAGAATATCGAGCCAGGAGGCACGGTGATGATGCTGGGGGGCAAGGCCATCGGCAACGCCGCGGGCTATAACACGCTGCGCCAGGTCGACCTCGCCGGCGACACCCTGCGCGAGACGAATGTCAACGTCATGAACGCCGAGCTCGCCGCGTTGCACCAGCCGAAGATCATCGAGTTCGACCACGAGGCCAAGATCCTGCCCAACGGCGACACGGCGGTCATCGCGACCACGCCGAGGGTCGTCAATTACAGGGGGAAATCCACCAAGTTCGTCGGCGACATGGTCCTTGTCCTGGATCAGAACTTCCATCCGACGTGGGTCTGGAACTCCTTCCGCTTTCTCAACACCAACCGTCTCGGCTTCGATAAGCCAGTGCCGACCGACTGGCTGCACGCCAACTCCGTGAGCTGGTCGCCCGATGACTCGAACCTGGTCGTGTCCTTGCGCACCCAGGACTGGGTCATCAAGATCAACTACGCCGACGGCACCGGCAACGGGCATATCATCTGGAAGCTGGGGGCCGGCGGCAACTTCACGCCGATCTCCAGCAGCCCCGACCCGTGGTTCTCGCACCAGCACGACGTGCGCTACATCAATAACAACACGTTGCTCGTTTTTGATGACGGTAATACGCGCCAGGCTTCCGACCCATCGGCGCATAGCCGCGGGCAGGAATGGATCTTGAACGAGCAGAACATGACGGCCACCCTGGTGGTGAACGCCGACATGGGCAACTATTCATCCTTCCTCGGGAGCTCGGAGCTGCTCTCCAACGGCAATCTGGCCTTCACGTCGGGCGGTCTCGTGATGGGCTCCGTTGCCGCCGGCCAGTCGGAAGAGGTGCTCCCCAATGGCACGATCGTCTATGTGCAGCAGATGAGCGAATGGGAGTATCGCTCGTACTTCGAGAGCACACTTTACTCGGCCGACCTTCTCGACTAGCTCGGAGGCGAGGCCCTGCGCGTTCCATTCCCAGGGCTGAGCCTGGATGATCGGCTACTCTCCCACAAGGCGCAGGGCCTGGGTAGCCACGTCATCGGTCAGGAACAGACCGACTTGCCGCAATTGCTCAACCACGGGAAACGCCGACGAGATTAAACCGATTTGCTTGGCCAGAATGACCACGCCGAGCGTCCCTCGGGACCCGATTTTCAGAACCGTTGCGCAACGACGAGCGTCGCGATCATCGAGAATAGCTTCGCAGTCCGGATCGTCGAGGGCGATGGTGAGCACCGAGCTCTCACCGGCACCGAGGCCCCATAAGGACACTCGCGGCGGAGGCGGGGGCGCCGGGACGATTTTCAACCACAATGTGCTCTGAATCTGCTGAAACACGAGATCGGCGGGTCCCGGCACGCCCACTTCGGCGAGCACTGCGTCGGGGACGAGGACTTCGGGTACGCCGGAGCGGAGTAAGTCGAGTTGCCCGATTTTGGCCAACAAGATCAGGGCGAGCTGTCGACGATTCGCCGGACAGGCGTTGCCACGTTTCGAGTTCCTCCTTCAACTCTTCAACGGTGATCTGGCACGCGGGCACCTTCGCGCGAAACAGCGCGTCGAGGAAATCCGCCCGACTCAGCCCCGCGATCTCCGCCGCCTTGCCTTGCGAAATCAACTCCTGATGATACCATTGGATCGCCGCCGCGACACGCATTTCGCGGGCAAACTCGTCGGGCGAGCGTCGGAGTGCCGAAAACGCACTTTCTGGAACTTCGACGGTAACTGTGGCCATATCGATCTTCCTCTTCTGTTCCGAACCGACGCCAGCCGACGTCTCCGTTCGCGAACCTCAATCTCGATCGTTTTCATCGAAAGGCTTCTCATTTCACCTGATTATAGACGCAGACCCATCGTGGGCACCAGGACTTCCGACGACAGCCTTCGACCGGTCACACCGACGGAAGTGTCGACTGGACCCAGCGATACGGTGACATATATCGCGAGCGGCTACGGTTCTCGCTATCAGACACCATGCAAGGAGCGAAATCTCATCATGACGTGTGTTCTGGTTATATCGAGCGGCAGCCGTTGATCTTATTTCGTAACTCTTCGTCAGTTCTTTAAGGAACTCCTTCTGCTCTTTCGTATAATTCGCCGCGTAGGTGTTAGGCCCCAGCGGAATGCGAATCTCTGGGTTGGCCACTTCACACACGTCCATCAGCGCAGTGCCTCCCGTTAGACAGGTTTGTTGCTCCCCCCAGGTTAGTCCCGTCGAATGCCGCCAGAACGTAGGCCAGAAGGGCTGGCTTCGCACGGCTATCCCCCACCCAGGACCGAACTCTCCGGGGACGATGTTCGAGTGAAGGTGATAGCCTCCGTAAAGATGGGCCCGCCAGGCGGCGACTGTCAGATGCAGAATGATTCCGAGGCACAGAACGAAAACCATCATCCGTCGCACTGTGAACCGCATCCGTGGCACTGGCATCTTGGGAAGTCCCGAGGTCAATCTGGTGGAGTCCTGTCCTCGTGCAAGCCTAACACTCGGCGCCGTCGGTGTATCGTTCGAGATGGAAGCAAAATACCTTCGATCTCCGGTAAAGCAAAGACCTCCTCCTTACTGATCCTCCTCGTCTTTTCGTAGAAATGGTCCGTGCAACCCGATATGCTTAGGTGATTGCCAATATTTCGATTTGACGACGACGGCACTCAGGAGCACGCCAGGCGATGAGCACGGAACCTCCCCCAACGCGGAGCGAGTCGGCGCTGGTCGCGAGCGTTTTATTGCCCTTGCGGGCGATCGAGCGCTCGCGGGGCTGGCGCCGGGTCGTTCTGCTGGTTTTGTATGGAGTCATCGCACTTGGCACCTGGGCCATTTTGTGGCGGCGGTCTCAGCTTGCCGCCCTGCCCGATATCGGCGACCCGTTTGTGCTTGTTGCCTGGCGCGTGCCCGCCTCGGTGCCCGACGACCGCAACGCATTCGTCGCCTATCGTCGCGCGGCCGGACGGTTTCGGAACATGAACGACGCCGAGGGAAAGTCGTTCTCGAAAGCCAATTTTACCTGGTCGCGGGCCGATCCGACGTTTCGTGCCTGGGTCGCCGAGCACGATGAGGCGATCTCCCTGCTTTGGTCGGGAGCGACTCGACCTGAGTTTTATATCGATATTCCCTCGGACGCGACGGTCGAGCCCGCGGCCATGAACAACAGCACGCTGGCTGCGCGCATCGGTTGGATCGGGACCGCGGCGCTATTCAAGGCCGGGCGGCTGCGCGGCGAAGGTGACCCGGCCGGCGCATGGAGCTTGCTGAACGCCGCCTGCCGAGCCAGCCGCCATATCGAGTGGGCTGTCCCGACAGTCAATGGCCGTAGCCACGGGATCGTACTGGCTCAGTACGCACACCTCCCGGTGGCCGCGTGGGCCAATGACCCGGCTGTCGGTGTCACGCTCTTGCGCCAGGCCCTCGACGACCTGGCCGCCGCCGAAGCCCTGACGCCCCCACCCTCGATTTTCTACCGGCAGGAATACTTGGCCTCCCTCAAGTCGTTATCGAATATTGAACCATTGATCACCGCGTCGACAAAGCAGCATCATGACCGCGTTTGGTGGCATCTGTTTGCCCTCGCGCCGGGGCTGGAAATCTTTCTCGATGGCGAGCCCGAGCGCAGCCGCCGGGTGCTCGATCTGCTTGTCGCCAACGACCTGACCTGGTGCGATCGCCCGGCCTCCGATCGGCCCGCGTTCGCGGTCGAGCGGCAGCGCATCCCCGAGCTCGACGCGGCCGCCCCGGCGGCCGTGCGAGCGGTCGCCCCGGCGGCCGTGCGAGCGGTCGCCCCGGAAGAGCTCGCTCGATGGGCCGACTCGGCCCTGATCACGCCCACCCTCAACTGGCGGCTCGGTGAACTCGACAAGTGGGAACGCAACGATCGCTGGTCATTCAACCAGCTCACCGAAGCGGTGGCCGTTTCGCTCTTCACCAGGGAAACAGGCCACGCCCCCGCTTCGTCGGCCGAAGCCTTCAGACGATACCGACCGGCACCCGGCGACACGCCCGATCGCGATGAGGCTCAGCCGTTGCCGTGATGGACAAGTTTTGAAGACTGCAAAGCACCATGCGAGCTGGTACCGTGCCCGCTCGTCTTTCGCCGCCCTGGGGATAACAAAAAGACGGAAGGCAGGACCATCGATCGTTCGCACCCCGGCTTCTTGACCATCCGCGGGCACAGAGTGTATCTTCAGCACGTAGCCTCATCGATCCGTTGGCCGTGTTCGTCCCGATGCGATCGACTGACCTTTCCCGCGTCCGCCTTGTTCAACGTGTTTGGCCCTCGTCCTCTTATCAACCTCGCTCGCGGCATTCTTTCAGTTCGAGCGTGGGGATCGTATGCGGGATTCAGTCGTTTTTTACGTGAACGGAAAGCGGCTCGCGATCGCCGGCGACACCGCGTTCTTATCGCTTGCCGAGTTTCTGCGGCAATCCGGCGCGGTCGGCACCAAGATTGGCTGCGCAGAGGGTGATTGCGGTGCGTGCACCGTCCTGGCGGGCCGGCCTGACGGCGGTGAGTTTCACTATCAGACGATCGTGTCGTGCATCTGCCCGGTCCATCAGATCGACGGAGTCGCACATCGTCACCGTCGAGGGCCTCGCGCCTCGCGGTGAGCTTTCACCCGTCCAGAAAGCGATGAGCGATCACCACGGCTCGCAGTGCGGATTTTGCACGCCTGGTTTCGTCAATTCAATGACCGGCCTGATCGAAGGGGCCGGACCGATGATGGACGAAGACGCCCTGCGTGTCGGTCTTGCGGGCAACCTCTGCCGCTGCACGGGCTACCAGCCGATCATCGCGGCCGGCCTGTCTCTCGACGCGGCGCGCATCTCGCGCCTGGCGAGTCTCTACCCGTCACGGGCGATGGTCGACGACCTGGCCGCGTGTCGCGATGCGGCCATCGTGATCAAAACCGATCGACGCGTCTTTGCCCGCCCCGACCTGCTGGACGAGGCTATTCGCTTCCGGTCGAGTCATCCTGGCGCGACCATCATCGCCGGGCGGGACCGAGCTCGGCGTGCAGCGCAACAAGCTGGGGTTCGAGCCGGCGGCGGTGCTCGCCATATCGGCCATTCACGAGCTGAAAGCCATCACGCGTGACGCCGATGTGTTGTCGGTCGGTGCGTCCGTGACCTGGACTCAGCTCGAACGATTCGCTCGGGACGGCGAACTTTCCGAGATTCTTGCACTCATCGAGCGGTTCGCCTCGCCGCAAATCCGCAACGCGGCCACGCTGGTGGGCAATATCGCCCACGGCTCGCCCGTGGCCGACTCGCTCTGTTACCTCGCGATCGTCGGCGCGGAGCTCGAATTGCTCGAGCGCCCGCGGCACTCGCCGCGTGCCGGTGATTGCATTTCACACCGGGCCGAAGCAAACCGTCATCAAACCGGACGAGCTCATCACCCGCGTCTTGATCCCGCTGACCGCGCCCGGCGAAATCGTGAAGCTTTACAAGATATCCAAGCGCAAAGACATGGACGTCTCCACGTTTCGCGCGGGCATCCGGATCAGCCTGAAAAGCGATGAAATCAAGACGGCAGCAATCGCTTATTGCGGCGTCGGGCCGAAGGTGACGAGACTGCCGCGAACCGAAGCGTTTCTGGCGGGAAGACCCTTTTCCGAATCGACCTTCCGCGAGGCCGGCCGCCTGGCGCGCCGGGAAGTCGAGCCGATCACCGATGTTCGCGGATCGCGGGCGTTCCGGCTTCAGCTTGCCGAGAACATCCTGTTGAAGTTCTTCAACGATGTGGCAAGCACACAAGCAGAGCCGCGCGGCTGCTCCCCGGCTTCTCGGGCGATTGCCAGCGATCAACACGAGGACCGGGCTCACGGCGACCGTCGAAGAGGAGGACTCACGCCACGAATCGGCCGACGCCCACGTCACGGGCACGGCCGTCTATCTCGACGATATTCCGCCTTATCGCAATGAGCTTCTTGTCGAATTCGTCGGGAGCCCGCTCGCACATGGGCGGATTGTTTCGCTCGATGTCAGCGAAGCCGCCGCGATCGCTGGAATCGCGGCCGTGCTCACCGCGGCCGACGTTCCGGGCGAAAACGGTTTCGGCCCGATCTTCGACGACGAGGAAGTGCTGGCCGAGCGCGAGTGCCATCACGTCGGCCAGCCCATCGTCGTTCTGGCCGGCGAGAGCCGCGAGGCCCTGCGCGCCGCCAAGGCCGCGATTCGGCTCGAGATGGAAGCCACTGCCGGCGATCTTCTCGATCGACGAGGCGATCGCCGGGAATCATTTCATCGGCCAGACGCGGCGGATCGCGCGCGGCGACGTCGACGGCGCTCTCGAAGCCGCTCCGCACGTTCTCGAAGGGACGCTTCCGAACGGGCGGCCAGGAGCATTTCTACCTCGAAACCCAGGCCGCGCTCGCGGTTCCCGGCGATCACGGCCAGATCACCATCCATTCTTCGACGCAGAACCCCAGCGAAGTCCAGGCCGTCGTGGCTCACTGTCTGGGCTTGCAACAGAATCAGGTCGTCTGCACATGCACGCGGATGGGCGGCGGGTTCGGCGGCAAGGAGTCGCAGGCGGCGCATCCGGCGCTGCTGGCGGCGCTGGTCGCTGCATCAGACGGGCCGGCCGGCGCGTGTGGTTTATCCGCGCGATCTGGACATGCGGGTCACCGGCAAGCGGCACCCGTATCTATCCCGCTATCGGGTCGGCTTCGACGCCGACGGGCGCATCGAGCGCTTTGAGCATCGAGCTTTACTCCGACGCCGGCTGCGCGGCCGACCTGTCGCTGGCCGTGATGGAGCGATCGATGCTCCACGCCGACAATGCTTATTTCATCCCCAACATGACCGTCACCGGCACCGTTTGCCGCACGAATCTGCCGTCGAACACGGCGATGCGCGGCTTCGGCGGCCCGCAGGGGATCGCGGCCATCGAGAACGTCATCGAGGAGGTCGCCGCTTATCTCGGCATCGACCCGCTCGAAGTGCGGCGACGCAACTGCTACGGCGGCCCAGGGCGCGACACCACCCATTACGGCCAGGTCGATCGCCCAGAACACGCTTCCGACGCTGCATCGACGAGCTGGCGGCGACGTCCGACTACACGCGCCGCCGCGACGAGATTCTGCGCGTTCAACGCGACGTCGCGACCCACGCTGCGCGGCATGGCGCTGACGCCGGTCAAGTTCGGGATCTCGTTCACCCGGCGGGCGCTCAACCAGGGCAATGCCCTGGTGAACATCTACCTCGACGGCACGATCCAGGTCTCGACCGGCGGGACCGAGATGGGGCAGGGGCTCAACACCAAGATCCGCCAGATCGTGGCCGACGAGTTCGCCGTGCCGCTCGAGGCGGTCCGGGTGATGCCGACCTCGACCGAGAAGAACAACAACACGTCGCCGACGGCCGCCTCGGCCAGCACCGACTTGAACGGAACGGCCGCGTTACGGGCCGCGGCCATCTTGAAGGCGCGGCTGGCCGACGCCGCGGCCCGGCACCTGGCCTCGCCCGCCGACGGGATCGAGCCTCGCCTGCGCACATCCGGTTCGAGCGGGCGGCCGTGTACGACCCGCGCGTGCCCGGGGCGACAACTGGCGTTCGCCGAGCTGGTCCGACTGGCCTATGAGGAGCGCGTCGATCTCGGAGCGCGGGGATTCTACGCCACGCCGGGCGTCGACTTCAATCGCGAGACCGGCCGGGGCAATCCCGTTCCTGTATTTCACCAACGGTGCGGCGGTCGTCGGAGGTTGTCATCGACCGGCTGACGGGCGAGCTGACCGTGCCACGCGTCGACATCCTGATGGACCTCGGCCGATCGATCAACCCCGACATCGACCGGGGCCAGGTGGTCGGCGGGTTCGTTCAGGGGATGGGCTGGGCGACCACGGAGGAACTGCTCTACTCCGAGGCCGGCGAACTCCTCTCGCGACTCACCCAACAATTACAAGATCCCGGGCGTCGAATGCATTCCTCGCGATCTTGAATGTCGCATTCTTCGACAACCCGGCGAACCCGATGAACCTGCTGGGCAGCAAGGCGGTCGGCGAGCCGCCGTTCGTTCTGGGAATCAGCGTGGGCCTTGCCGCCAAGGCGGCCATTTCGAGCCTTTCTCGCGGCCACTCGCCCCCCCTGGCGTTCCCCGCGACGAACAAGGAACTCTTGAAGCATCTCTCGTTACCGTCGCAACGTTGACGGGCAAGACCTCGCGCCCGGCCATATCGAGGAGAAATCGTCGCATGCCGCCAACGTAGCTCAGAGCAAGAATTCATGCACTGGCGATCGCCAAGACACGTGAAGGGATCGCGGCCGGTCAGTCTCCCTTCGGCGCCGATCATCGTCCGCGGATCAGACGTCATCGCCACGACCCACAACACCGTCTGGCGCGACACTGACCCGACGGCCCATGCCGAGATCAACTGTATCAGGAGCGCCGCAAAGGCGATCAAGTCGATCGACCTGAGCGGCTGTGAAATGTACTCGACGTGCGAGCCCTGCCCGATGTGTCTGGCCGCGATCCACTGGTCGAAGATCGATCGCGTGGTCTTCGGCGCCACGATCGACGACGCGGCGCGTGCCGGCTTCTGCGAGCTGCACGTCGACGCCAGGGTCCTCGCCGAGATGGGCCAGAGCCCGCTCAAGGTCGAAAGCGGTGTGTTGCAGGAAGAATGTGTTCAGTTGTTCGAGATCTGGAAGAAAACCGGACTGTGCGGTACATACTGACCGCAATGACTGTGGCATGGCGCGAGAGTTCTGGCGAGGTGCAGTGGGGCGGGAAGGCTTGGCAGCATGAGTTTTGATCGAGACCCGCAATCAAGCCGGATGAACGCACAAGGTCGCGACCGATCGACGGATCACGAGCCGGCGGATCCGCGTCGCCCTGGATCAGGAGCCGGGCGACCTGTTGATCACAGGGCGCGCAGGTCGTCAACGTCTTCAATCGCCGGGTCGAGCCGGCCGACGTGGTGATCGCCGATGGCCAGATCGCGGGCGTCGGCTGCTATTCCTGGCGGGCGACCGAGACGATCGCCGCGGACGGCATGGTTGTTCTTGCCGGGCCTGATCGACGCCCACATGCATCTGGAAAGCACGCTGCTCACGCCCGCCGAGCTGGCACGGTTGATCGTGCCGATGGGTACAACGGCGATCATCTCCGACTCGCACGAGGTCGGCAACGTGCTGGGTGTGAAGGGCATCGACATGCTGGCCGCGGCCAGCGCCAACCTGCCGCTGGACCTCTTCTTCATGGCGTCGTCGTGCGTGCCGGCGACCGCGTGGGAAAATGCCGGCGCTGTTCTCGGCCCGAGCGAAGTTCAAACGCTTGCTATCGCGCACCCACGTGCTTGGCCTGGCCGAGGTGATGGATATCCCGGCCGTTCTGGCGGCCGCGCCGGGAATCGTCGACAAGATCGAAACGGCCCTGGCGACCGGCCGGATTGTCGACGGCCACGCGGCCGGCCTGAGTGGCCGCGAGCTGATCGCCTATGCGACGGCCGGTATCCGTTCCGACCACGAGTCGACGACCGCGGCCGACGCCCGGGCCCGTCTGCGCCCTCGGCATGCTCGTGCAGGTGCGCGAAGGCTCGAGCGCGCAAAATCTCGATGCCGTGCTCCCCTTGCTCGTGGCCGGCGAGCTCGAAGATGCATGGTGCCTGGTCACCGACGATATCTTTCCGAACGACCTTCGTCGCGTGGGCCATATCGACGGCTTGCTCCGCCGCGTCGTGGCCGCCGGCGTGCCGCCGGCAACGGCCGTGCGCCATGCCTCGTTCGTGCCAGCCCGGCATTATGGGCTCGTCGACCGCGGCGCGATCGCGCCCGGATATCGCGCCGATCTCGTTCTCGTGAACGATCTCAAAAACTTTCATGTGAATGCCGTGATCAAGAATGGCAAGGTTGCGGCGCGTGATGGCCGGTGCCTTGACCACGGCGCCGCGCCGCGGATCGAGGTGGAAAACACGATTCACCTGCCACCGCTCGACGAACGGGCCTTCTGCCTCGCCCTGAGCGAAGAAGAATGCCCGGTGATCGAGATCGTGCCCGACCAGATCGTCACGCGGCACACGCTGCGAAGCGTGCGCAGCGCCCATGGCCAGTGGGCCTTTGACCCCGAGCGTGACGTGGTCTTGATCGCCAGCATCGAGAGGCACCGCGCCTCGGGCCGGATCGGGCTGGGCTTAGTCGGCGGCTTTGGCTTCACTCGGCACGGTGCGCTCGGCTCGTCGGTCGCGCACGATTCGCATAATCTGGTGATCGCCGGCACCAACCCGGGAGATATGCTTGTCTGTGCGCGGCGCTTGCGAAAGAGGGGGGCGGTTTCGTCGCGGCGTCGGAAGGCAGCGTGCGTGCGTTACTCCCTTTGCCCGTCGCCGGCTTGCTCTCGACCGCGAGCGCCGACGAGGTCTGCCACCAGCTCGAAGCCGTCAATCGGGCTGCGCAGTCGCTGGGATGCCCGCTGAGTGCACCGTTCGGAACGCTGTCGTTTCTGGCCTTGCCCGTGATTCCGGAACTGCGAATCACGGCACAAGGAATCTTCGATGTTTGCCGCCAGCAGTTCTTGAAACTCTGAGAAGGAGAGAGATGTCGATGGCGACGAGCTCCAATTCATCTGTTCTTGATCCGCACGAAGCGACTGTGGGGGCCGAGTTCGGCGACTCGTCGCACGCCAATCCCGATCTGGCGCCGACGACCAAGCGCAGCGAAAGTGGGGCGTGCAAGACATCGCCGCGCTCTGGATCTCGATGTCGGCGTGTATTCCAACCTACATGATCGCATCGTCCCTGATTGCCGAGGGGATGAACTGGTGGCAAGCGGTTGTGACGATTTTCCTGGGCAACACGATTGTCCTGCTGCCCATGATCCTGAACGCCCACGCCGGCACGAAGTACGGCATTCCGTTTCCGATCTACTGCCGCGCGTCGTTCGGAATCCTGGCGCGAATGTGCCGGCCATGCTTCGGGCGCTGGTCGCCTGCGGCTGGTTTGGAATTCAAACGTGGATCGGTGGCGCGGCGATCTATCAGATCCTGGCCATTTACGTGCCCGCCTGGAAAGGGCTCGCCCAAGTCGGAGGGCTCGGCATCAACGCCGCGCAGCTCGGCTGTTTTCTGGCCTTCTGGTCGGTCAACATGCTGGTGATCTGGATGGGGATCGACTCGATCCGGGTGTTGCTCAATATCAAGGCGCCCTTGCTCATCGTGCTCGGGCTGGCACTTCTGGCCTGGGCCTACAAGGCCGCGAACGGATTCGGACCCATGCTGGCGCAACCGTCTCAGTTTGACGCGGGCCAGCCCAAGGCGGGACAATTCTGGGCATTTTTCTTTCCCGCGCTGACGGCGATGATCGGCTTCTGGGCCACGCTGTCGCTCAATATTCCGGATTTCAGCCGGTATGCCCGCACCCAGCGCGACCAGGCTCTCGGCCAGGCGCTGGGCTTGCCGCCGACGATGGCTCTTTATTCGTTTATCGGCGTGGCCGTCACGTCGGCGACCGTCACGATCTATGGTCATGCGATCTGGGATCCGGTCGAAGTGCTGTCGAAGTTCCGCGACCCGATTGTCCTGTCGATCGGCATGGTTTCCCTCTGTATCGCAACCCTGGCGACCAATATCGCGGCCAATGTTGTCGGCCCGGCCAACGACTTCTCTCATCTCTGGCCGCGGCGAATTTCGTTCCGCACCGGCGGCCTGATCACGGGCATCCTGGGAATCTTGATCCAGCCCTGGAAACTCATCGCCGATCCGACGGGCTACATCTTTGTCTGGCTGGTCGCTTATTCGTCGCTCCTGGGCGCCGTCGGCGGCGTGTTGATCGCCGATTATTATGTTCTGAGGCGCACCGAGTCTCGATCTCAATGGTCTCTACGATAGTCGCGGACCGTACTGGTATTCTCGCGGTTTCAACATGCTTGCGCTAGCAGCCCTGGTGCTGGGAATCGCCCCGTGCGTTCCTGGCTTTCTGGGCACGATCGGCGTGCTCAAGGTCGATCCCATGTGGGTTTCGATCTATCACTATGCGTGGTTCATCAGCTTCGGCATCTCGGCAGTGACGTATATCGCGTTCATGAAAGCGTTCGCTACGAGTCAGACCGCCGATACGCGATAGTCGAGATCGGCCGGGTTGGCTGGAACGGACGCCGGGCGATTGATCGCTCGTAAGCGCGTCAGTTGCCGCCAGGAGCCCTCTTCCTCGCGGCGCCAACCGTCTCCTGGTGGCATCCTGTCGTCTGTTGTGTAAAGTGGCCGTTGCCTGGGCTCGAAGAACAGTGCTGCGATGGCCACATCGTCGAGCTCCTTCCGCAAGAACCACGGACGTACGTCGCGGCATTGGTTGACACGCTGGAATTCCTTTGTGAGCGACCTCGCACTGCCGTGCCAGTGCCCACCGCGATCGAATCCACCGGCTCATTATCCAGGAGAATCCGCATGTTGACCCAATGTCGAACGAATCGTCTGACTACGCTGACTGCCACGCTCGTCGCCGGACTTGTCATCCTTCCATCAGCCATTGCGTTCGCCGTTGATCCACAAGAGACGCGTAAGGGAGCCCCTGACAGCCGTGCCGCGATTCTCCGCGGTCACGTGATGAACGCAGAGGGCGATCCCCTGGCCGATGTTCGCATACGCGTGGCCATTCCGGCCGCCGATATGCGGTACGTCGATGCCAGCACGGAGCACACGCAATTCGAGGCCAGATCGGATGCCAGAGGCAACTATCGGCTCGCCATTCCCGGCATCACCGAGCCCACGATGGTCTCAATCGATGCGATGAAGCCCGGTTATCACAGGATATTTCACACCGTTTTGCCTGGCGGTGATCCCAAGAGCGTCGAAGTCGCGCCGGGCGCGACGGCTGACACCGCTGTGGTCATGTCGCCTGCGCTCTACTTTGCCGGCATCGTCGTTGACGAGCACGGTAAGCCGATCTCAACGGCCAAGATTAACGCCAGCGCCTTTGGTTTCGGAACGCGCGCAGTTGAAAGGACCGCAAGCCGATGGGATGGGACATTCGAGCTGTTTAACTATCCCGAAAAGCCGTTTGGTTTCGGCGGTCGAACAAGCAAGGGGGTTGTCTTGTTCTCCCATCCAGATTATCTCGATCGTAAAATTGATGATATTTACGCAATTACGCCCAAGGAGCGCGAAAAATTGCGGGTGGTTCTCGAGGCCGGTTACAGGGTGACCGGCACGGTGCTCGATCTAGCCGGAAAGCCGGTTCCGAACGCGATGGTCAAAGTCATCCGCAAGGACGACTCGCATCGCAAAGCGACCATGACCGACGCAGAGGGCCAGTTCGCATTACGAGGCCTGAGCAAAGGCCCGATTCTATTGAGCGCCCGCGCCTTCAATATCAAACAGAAAATTGATTTGCCGATGGCTGTCAATGCCGACACCAACGATCTCGCCGTCCGGCTGAAACCAATGTCATTGCCGGCCAACCTCAAGCACTATACTGTGCTCGGCATGCAGCTCACGGACGTGACCCCGGAGCTCAAATCCGCCTGCGACCTTTATTTTGACGATGGAGCATTGATCCTCGATCCGGGCAAGGATTCCGATCGCCTGAAGATTGGCCGGCTCGCCGAAGGCGACAGTTTTTTCATGGTCGGAAAAAAGCGCGTCGGCAGCGTCCGCGAGTTCGTCAACCAGATCCTCGCCGAAACAGCGGGTCAGAATGGCAATCAGCACTGGGTCCGCGTCGTTTACGAGTTCAGCACGGTCGAAAGCGAGGGGACCAAAACGCAATTCCTGAAACTCACAAAGGACGACCTGAAGGCATTGCAAATGGTGTCGGATCAGCTCGCTCACAGGTCAAAGTGACTTCGGGAACGATCGATTCCACCGGCTCATCGTGTAGGAGAATCCGCATGTTGACCCAGGGTCCAACGAGTCGGCTGACTACGCTATCTGTCACACTCGTCGCCGGGCTTGTCTTCCTTCCGCTCGCCTTTGCCTTTGATCCGCAAGAAACGCCGCAGGATCACCTCTGAAAGCCGTACGGCAATTCTTCGCGGTCGCGTGACAAACGAGGAGGGCACTCCCCTGGCTGACGTTCGCGTGCACGTGGCCATTCCGGCTACCGATATGCGATTTGTCGATGCCAGCACGGAACACACGCAGCTCGAAGCCAGATCCGATGCCAGCGGCGACTATCGGCTGGAGATTCCTGATATCTACCGGTTTGAGATTCCCGGCATCACGAAGCCCACGATCATCTCCATCGATGCGATGAAGCCCGGCTATGAGAGGTTGGCGGGGCCCGTGTGGGCTCGCGGCGACCACACCATCTGCATCTCGGTCGCGCCGGGCGCGCGGCGGAAGCCGCCCTGATACTCAAGCCGGCACTTTATTTCACAGGAATCGTCGTTGACGAACACGGCAAGCCAATCTCGGCGGTCAAGATCGCCGGGAGTGCAACCTTTCAACGCGGAGCGCTCGGACTCGAGAGAACCGCGAGCAACTCCGACGGCTCGTTCGAGCTATTCAACAACCCCGTGAAGCCGATCGCTGCTCGCGGTGACGTGGGCAAGGGAGCCGTGTCGTTTTTTCATCCCGATTATATCGAAGGTAAAATTGACGATATTTACGCCATTGCGCCCGACAAGCGCGAATCGCTGCGGATCATCCTCGAGACGGGTTACAAAGTCACGGGCACGGTGCTTGATATTGCCGGAAAACCGGTCCCGAATGCGATGGTCAGAGCCGTGAGTAAGGACGGCTCGCATCGCAACGCGACGACGACCGACGCGAACGGCGAGTTCGCGTTGCGCCCCCTTGGCAAAGGTTTGACTTTGCTAAGCGCCCGCACGTCGGATTTCAAGCAGAGGCTTGATCTGCCGATGGCGGTGAACAGCGACCAGAACAATCTTCAAGTCCGGCTGAAAGCCATATCGTCGTGCGCCGACCTCAAGCAGTGCACTGTGCTCGGCATGCAGCTCACGGACGTGACCCCGGATCTCAAATCCGCCTACGATCTTGAATTTGACCGCGGAGTCATGATCCTCGATCCGGGCACGGATTCTGAACGCCTGGGACTCGGCCAGCTCGCCCAGCGCGACAGTTTTACCTGGGTCGGAAGAACACCGATTGGCAGTGTACGCGAGTTCGTCAACCAGGTCCTCAGCCACGCGGCCGGTCAGAATGCGAATGATCACTCCGTGCGCGTCGGCGTCGTTTTCAACTTCCGGTCGGCCAGAGACAATCGGACCCATACGCTTTACCTGAAAATCACGAAGGACGACCTGAAGCAGTTGCAGATTCAGTCGGATCGGCTCGGCGTCGAAGCGATTCCCCGCTGAACTCGACAGACTCGAATCATCGACGGTTAATGAGAGATCCGGAATCGTCCTGCGAGAATGCAGGCTCCCGCGGTGTGTGAAGTCGGTCGCTCAAGCCGTGAGCTAGCTGTTCGCGTCGTGCCTCGCGCCGGTCGGTGTGGTCGAATATCGCGCCTGCTCAATCCGTGAAGTTGAACTAACCGGCGCCGCGGTGTACGGTTTCGAACATTTCGCCTGCTCAACACGAGTCAAACCGGTCGATCGTGATGGGGACATTGATGTCTCTGCTGTGAACACGAATTGCGCCGTCGTCCGCGGCGTGGCCGCCACCGACCGTTTTCAGAAAGCCGAAACCGTCATGCCACGCCGCCGCGCCCGCCGTCAGTCGGCCCAGCTCCGGCTTTGGGACGAGCTCGAGCCCCGCTGGCTGCTCGCGGCGCCTCAGATTCTCGGAAACGCCGGTGAGATTGTCTCGAGCCAGTTTCAACCTTTCGGCTTCAAGACACTCGTCGGCGTTCAGGCTCGCGATGTCAAGACACGCGGCCCGATCAAGATCAATGTCGTGAACACCGCTTCTTCAGTCGGTGCGGTCAGCGCGGCCGCAGCCGCGGTCCCCCTCAATACAGGCTTGATTGCGGGCAGCCAGTTCAATGGCGGCGGGTTCTTGACCGTGGGACTTCAATTCAATCATGTGTTTCTCGGCGGCGGGCTGACGGTCAGCGGCTTCGACAACGAACATCCAGGCATTCCGGCGGCGCTGGCCGTCGCGCCGGATGTGGCTTCGGCCCAGCCGCATTTACCGACCTCGGGCACCTCCAATCTCGTCGAAAACTCACAATTCAATGACGGCGGATTTGGCATTCTCGATCGCACTTCAAACGGCACGATCATTGGTCGCGAGGGCCGCGTCGGGTTCCAGTGGCGCAAGGTTCACGTTCGCGGGCCCGTCGATGTCGGGCTCGACGACGTGATCATTCAGCCGGGCGCGATCACGTCCCTGGCGACTTCCGCTCCCGCCATCGCGAACGACGCACCAGCGGCTTCGCAGCAAGGAAGCACGGTGATCGACTTGATCACCAACAGTGGGCAGATTCGTAGCTCGCAGTTCAATGACGGCGGGTTTGGCGATATCGGCTTCCAGTGGTCCAACGTGGGTATCGGAGGTCATGTGGCGACCTCGACCAATACCCTTTTCATCAAGCCCCAGCAAGACGGTTACGGGCCGATCACGATCGAGAACGAGGTTTATGGCGAGACCTCGAGTGGCGCCGCCAAGACGACCGGTGCGAACGCTCCGACCGATGACGCTGTCGTTCAGTCGAACAGTGCCAGCGCACCAGCCGCGGTCCAGAGTGCACCCGTGCAAACGACATACACGAATTCGGCAACCAACAGTGGACAGCTTGTCGGCGCCCAGTTTAATGACGGCGGCTTCGGCGATGTCGGCCTTCAATGGAAGCGCGTGGCGGTTAAAGGCAATGTCACGGCCGTGCATAACTCGCTGACTGTGCAGCCGGAAAATCAGGGGCAAGGGTTTATCACGGTGCAGGGCATCCAGCTTCCCACGACGCCGACAGTAGAGCCGCGGCCGCCGGGCGAGCGAGTCCACCGGGTGCCGGCCTATCCTGCGGTCATTGCCCATGATGGCGAGTCAGTCAAGGGAAAGCTGCCCAAGCCGACGGGACCGCTCAGCCCGTTCTTCCCGACGCCATTCAACGACGGGCACACGGTGACGCTTCCCTATCCGGGGAACTATCCGCTCGTCGATTCGGCCACGAACAGTGGGCTCGTGAAGGGTGGCCAGTTCAATGCGGGGGGCTTTGGCGACCAGGGCCTTCAGTGGCAGAAGGTCCGGGTCGGTGGCAATGTGCAGATCGTGCACAACTCGCTTTCCGTTCATCCCGAAGGCTCAGGGCTCGCGGGCATCTCGGTCTCCAACGTTAATTATGGACCGCCTGTATCGAAACGTGTTGCCCGCGATCTCAAAGTTCTTCCCTATGCGGTGATCTCCGCTGGAACCACCGGAACGGTGAGCGTGAGCGGCAGTGAAACGACGAGCACAAAGAGCAAGGGCAAGCGCCGCTTCTTGCCGCCGCCCAACGATCGCTGGCTCATCAATCAGCAAGTTGCCTCGCCCAAAGGTACGAACGTCTTTCTTCAGTGGAACGGGATCGAGCACCACCGCGGGCTGGTACTGGTGCACAATATCATCTTACTCAAAGGTGTAGGGCCGATGACCGGTCCGATCACGCTGAGCAACATTCGCTTCCCGTTCCGCGTGCCAGCAATCCCACCTCTGACCGTCGTCACCACCAGTCCGTCGCCAGCCACGGCCAACGCTCAAGCGTCAGCCGTTACCAAGGCTCACCCGCACCGACGGCGAGCCGCTACGCCCAGCGATGAACCGCGCAACGCGATTCTGCTGAACTCGGCGAACAACAGCGGAATCATCAGTCACGCTCAGTTCAGCGATGGAGGATTCGGCGATACGGGTCTTCAGTGGCGCAATGTGACCGTTTCCGGCTCGGTTGACGTCGTGCACAACACGCTCGCGGTCGACGAGTCAGCCGACCTTCCGGTCGGCGACAAGCCCGGGCCGATCACGATCTCAAACATTACGTTTAACAGTGAAGCGCTCAATAGTGGGGTCTCCCGGCGCACAACCAGTTTGTGCTCTCGCCTCCCAACGTGGTGCGCCGGGCGTCGACCCACGGGGTGAATCTGGGCCGGGCCCTTCCCGGGGATCGGTCAGTCCGGAATAACGCAACGAACACGGGCATCCTGGCCGGCGGCCAGCTCTCCGCCGGCGGGGCCAATCACGAGTTGCTTCAATGGCAGTGCGTCAAGGTCAATGGAAAGGTGACCGTGGTTGACAACGTGTTGTCGATCAGCGTTCTCGACCGGCCGTCATCACCGATCACAATCTCGAACGTGACCTTTGCGTGATCCTACGTTTTGATCGAAAGGCGCGAGTCCGTTCGAGCACGGAACTTTATCGCTTGCCACTCTTCCAGACCGGGTCAGTGGGGGAATCTGCGGCCGATTCAAACCATCTGGTCATCGTCATTTTTTGCTGGGTGTAGAACTGGATCGACTCGGTGCCTTGAATGTGCAGGTCGCCGAAGAACGAGTTATTCCAGCCGGTGAAGGGAAACCAGGCCATCGGAGCTGGCACGCCGATGTTGATTCCGATCATGCCCGCGTTGAAATGGTGCTTGAACTGGCGGGCCGCCCAGCCGCTGCGCGTGAAGATCGAGGCACCGTTGCCGTACTGGCAGTTTTTGCCGATCGCGAGCGCCGCATCGAGATCGTCGACGCGGATCACCGACAGCACCGGACCGAAGATCTCGTCGCGCGCCACGGTCATCGTGGGCTCGACATGGTCGAGCACGCTGGGACCGATCAAGAAGCCGCCATTTTCCGATACGACCGACCGGCCATCGAGCGCCACGTCGGCCCCTTCTCTGCGCCGATATCCACGTATTTTGCCACCTTGTCGCGATGGTCACGCGTGATGACGGGCCCCATGTCGACATCGGCGCCGCCGTCGGTGGCGCCGACCTTCATGCGACCGGCCGTGTCGCAAAGTTTCGCCACGAGCGAATCGGCGACCTTGCCGACGGGCATGGCGATGCTGCCGGCCATGCAGCGCTCGCCCGCGCAGCCGAACGCCGAGAGCTGGCAGTGCGCTGACCGCCTGGTTGAGATCGGCATCGGGCATGATGATCAAATGGTTCTTGGCACCGCCGGCCGCCTGCACGCGCTTGCCATTCAGTGTGCCCGTCGTGTAGACATGGTGCGCGGCGGCCGTCGACCCGACGAACGAAATGGCGCGCACCAGGGGGTGAGCGAGCAGGGCATCGACGCACTCCTTATCACCATGCACGATGTTGAAAACGCCCTCCGGCAAACCCGAGTCCATCAATAGCTCACCCAGTCGAACGGCCGAGAGAGGGACCTTCTCCGAAGGCTTCAACACAAACGTATTGCCACAAACAAGCGCGATCGGAAACATCCACAGGGGCACCATGGCCGGGAAGTTGAAGGGGGTGATCCCAGCACAAACGCCCACCGGGTGGCGGATCGTCTCGCAATCGACCTGGCGCGCGATGCTGGCGAGAGTTTGACCCATCATGAGGCTGGGACCGCCGCAGGCGAACTCGACAACCTCGACGCCGCGATGAACCGATGCGCGCGACTCGGCCAGGGTCTTGCCGTGCTCGCGCGTGACGAGGCTCGCAAGCTCTTCGGCATTGGCGGCAAGTTTCTCGCGAAAACGAAACAGGACGCGCGCTCGCTCGACAACCGGCGTCTCGGCCCAGGTGGGCAACGCCCTGGCGGCGGCCTGCACAGCGCGATCGACGTCGCCCTCATCACAAAAAGGGACCGTGGCGAGCACTCGGCCGGTGGACGGATTGAACACCGAACCCGATTTTCCGGACGGCCTGGTTTCCCAGTGGCCGCCAATCAACATCGGGACAGGGGACGCTGGCGCATCAGGTTGAACCGCGGTCGTCGTCATCAATAAATCTCCGGAGGTGGTTTGGACCGCATTTTACCATTGATCGTCAAGCCGATAAACACCGTGCGCGGCACATCCGCACTGGAATCGCGGCCGGCTGGCAAGTACGATCGTGATCATGTCCGACGTCCTCAATTCCCAAGGAGAAGTCATGTCCCGAGTCGTTCGAGGCGGCTTGATTCAGGCCACTCTGTGCGAGCCCTCCACGTCGGCAGTCGCCGTTGTGAAAAAAGCCATGATCGAGAAGCACGTCGCCCTGATCGCGGCCGCCGCCAAGCAGGGCGCTCAGGTGGTCTGCTTGCAAGAGCTATTTTACGGACCCTACTTCTGCGCGGAGCAAGACGCTCGCTGGTACGCGCTCACCGAGCGCGTCCCTGACGGACCTACCATCAGACTGATGGCCGAGCTCGCCGGGCAACTCGAGATTGTGCTCATCGTGCCCATCTACGAAGAGGATCTCACGGGCGTCTACTACAACACGGCCGCCGTCATTGACGCCGATGGCCGCTACCTGGGTAAATTCCGGAAAATGCACATTCCCCACTGCGCACCCGGCTTCTGGGAGAAGTTTTACTTCCGGCCCGGCAACCTGGGATATCCGGTCTTCGACACGCGCGTGGGAAAGATCGGCGTTTACATTTGCTACGACCGCCATTTTCCCGAGGGGGCGCGGTGCCTCGGTTTGAACGGCGCCGAGATCGTTTTCAATCCGTCGGCCACGGTGGCCGGCCTCTCCGAATATCTCTGGAAGCTCGAACAGCCGGCGCACGCCGTGGCCAACGGTTATTTCGTCGGCGCGATCAATCGTCCCGGGTTCGAGGAACCCTGGAGGATCGGCGAGTTCTACGGCCAGAGTTATTTCTGCGACCCGCGCGGCCGCATGCTGGCCGTCGGCAAGCGCGACGGCGACGATATCGTCATCGCCGACATGGACCTCGACTTGATCCGTGAGGTACGCAACACCTGGCAGTTCTACCGCGATCGCCGTCCTGAAACGTATGGGGCCATGGTGCAATTGTAAGATCGTCTGAGCGGATTGTCGTGTCGCGTCTTCTTGATCCTGCAATCAATCAATCGATCAGTAAGGACTCAACCGTCATGCCCAAGTCCGACGGGACCCACTCGGCTGCCGTGGCGCCAGCGAGACTGCCGATCTCGACGCACACTCCGGCCCCGTACGACGGCCCGTCGCGCGATGAAGTGCTGGCCATGCGCCGGCAGTATCTCACACCGGGCCTGATCACGTATTATCGCGAGCCCCTCTTGATCGCCGAGGGGCACATGCAATACGTCTGGGACGAGACTGGCAAGCAATACCTTGATGCGTTCGCCGGGATTGTCACGGTCTCGGTCGGCCACTGTCATCCCGCGATCGTGGCGAAGGTCCGCGAGCAGGTCGGCCGGCTTCAGCACACGACGACGATCTATCTTCACCCGGCCGTCGCCCAGCTTGGCAAGAAGCTGGCCGAGCACATGCCCTCCGAAAGCGGTCTCTCGGTCAGCTATTTCACCAACTCAGGGAGCGAGGCGAACGAGATCGCGATCCTCTCATCGCGTGAATTCACCGGGAACAGCGACGTGATCAGTCTGCGCAACGGTTATCACGGCGGCACCCAGGCGGCGATGGGCTTGACCGCGCACGGCAACTGGAAGTTCAAGTCAAACCCGACCGTCGGCGTGAAGCACGCGACCCCTGGATATTGCTATCGATGCCCATATGGACTGGAGTATCCCAGTTGCGACATCAAGTGTGCCGCGACGTCGAAGACCTGATCAAGTACGAAACGCCCGGCGAAGTCGCCTGTTTCATCGCCGAGCCGATCCAGGGCGTGGGCGGGGCGGTAACTCCACCTCCCGAATATTTTTCGATCGTCTACGACATCGTTCGCAAGCATGGCGGGCTTTGTATCGCCGATGAAGTCCAGACCGGTTTTGGACGCACCGGCACCGCGTTCTGGGGGTTCGAGAACTGGGGCGTCACGCCCGACCTGGTGACGATGGCCAAGGGAATCGGCAATGGTGTACCACTGGGAGCCTGTGTCACCCGGCCGGAAATCGCGCAAACGATGAAAAACCGTGTGCACTTCAATACCTTTGGCGGTAATCCGATCTCGATGACCCAGGGCCTGGCCACGCTCGAAGTCATCGATCATGAGGGTATCCAGGAAAATGCCCTGAAGGTTGGCGGCCATCTCAAGGAACGGCTCCGGGAACTTCAAGAACGTCAACCCTTGATCGGCGACGTGCGGGGCATGGGCCTGATGCTCGGCGTGGAGCTGGTACGCGACCGGCAGTCGAAAGAGCCCGCGACGAGTGAAACCGCCGACCTCGTCGAACTGTGCAAGGAACGCGGATTATTGATCGGCAAAGGGGGGCTCGCCGGTAATACCCTGCGCATCAAGCCCCCCATGTGTCTGACCCGCGACGATGCCGACTTCCTCGTCGATTGTCTCGACGAGGTTTTGACGATCCTTTCGGCCGAAGCGTCATATCGATAACTCGTCGCAGGGGACGCAAACCAATGCCCGTTCACGATTGGACGCGAGTCGAGGCTGGAATCTTTCACGACTTTCACACCGTCTGGACCGGCACGATCCGGAGCGCGCTCAACGAAGGGCTCTTGCCTCCTGGCTATTACGCGCTGGCGGAACAGCACGCCGGGCGTGGTATTGCCGAAGTTCTCACGTTGCACGAGAACCCGTCGTCCTCGACCTCGGAGTGGGTACCGCCCGATAGCGGAGGCGTCGCTCTGGCCGAAGCGCCGCCACGCGTCTCGCTGAAACAAACACTCAAGGCGACGCCACTGGCGCGGCGGCGGTCGGTCGCGATTCGACATGTCAGCGGCCATCGACTTATTGCCTTGATCGAGATCATTTCCCCAGCGAGTAAAGACCTGGGATTGCACGTGGGTGATCTCGTATCCAAGGTGATCTCGGCCTTTGAGCGAGGCATCCATGTCTTGATTATCGATCTCTTTCCCCAGGGCGGGCCTGACCCATCGGGCATTCATGGCTCGATTCTCGAAGTCCTGGAGCCGCACGCTCCGTCCTATGCATTGCCCACGAACACCTCATTAACTTTGGCCAGCTACGTCGCCGGCGCGTCGGTTGACGCGTATCTCGAGCATCCGGCCGTCGGTGTCGTTTTGCCGGAGATGCCGCTCTTTCTGCGGCCAGATCATTACGTGCATTTGCCGCTGGAACCGACGTATGCCTGCGCCGCGCGGCATGCCCGAATTCTGCGCGCGATGCTTGAAGGACGTCCGCCTGCCGGTATGTGAGCGAAGATCATAAAACCCTGGGCAATACCGGTATCCAGCAAGTAGCGGATCATTCGGAGTTCCATTCCCGCATTTGTCGACAGACGGCTTCGATATTATAAAGACGCATCCGTTCGTCAAATTCAGCCATCTTTTCAGCCTCTCCAGACGTGAATTCGAGAGGCTCAATCGTTTTGATCCAAGCCGCCCAATCGGCGAGACTGTCAGGGTCGTTACTCCACTGCGACTCGTCGATGCCGAATGTCTTCTCAGCTCGCGTCATGGTCGGCTCGATCAATACCTCTGTTCCATCAGGCCACTCGAGCGGCGACTGCAACTCGAGCTGACCTGATTTGACTGTGGCCTTGATGGCGCTCATGAAAGATTCCTCATTTCGATGGCCATACACTCCGTGCGGCGTTGCGACCTGCGTCATTCTCGGCTGATCCGACTCGACAGATGCTCGATGGCATGATGCCTGATCAGATAAGCTTATCGTATCGCCAAATTCACGGGTAGACAAACCTCGCCTGCGGACCGAAGTTGACCATCAAGTCAGGTCGACCGCGAATCGGCGACCGGGACGATTTTTGTCAGTTGCCTGGCTGCCGGTTTCCGTGCGGGTAATCAGACTTCGACCTCCGCCAGTTCATGCTCGGCGTCCTCCAGGGACTCTTCATCAGTGAAATTGAAGGTGGCCTGATCCGCGAGCCATCTTCGCTTCAGTTCGGCGTCGGTATTCATGGCCCTCTCGAGGGCTAGCGTTTCCCGATATTGCACGGCGGCCGCCGTCAACGTCCAGACCGCTTGAATGCCCAGTTCGTCAGCCACTTGCCGAATTTCCTTCAGGTTGACCCGGAAGAATTCCTTCCTTCTATTGATCTTGTTCAACTGCCGTTCGACAAATTTTCGGTGCAGAATGTTTTCCAGCGCGGGAGCATCGTCAGACACGAACATGGCATGGACATCGAACGGGAAGGGGACACTGGCATCACCGAGTTCTCTGATCCGCTCATCGGGATCAAGCCGCCGAGTAAGTCCGATTTTGTAAATGTCTTCGCCGAACGAGCCAATGTTGGAAATGACGTAGACATGGCCCTTCTTGGTCTGCTGGGCCATTGAGATGGCCTTCTTGCTGTTTTCCTCCGCCTCGACGAGTTTGGCGCTTAAGTCAAGAAGGCGAGCTTCGAGCTTGGCCTTTTCCACCCCGCTGGCTTCTTCGAATTGCTTCTTGAGCCTGGCAATCGCCTTGCTGACGAGCTCTTCCTCTCGCTCGGCCTGCTTGATCGCTCGCTCGATCTCTCTTTTAGCACGCTGTTCCTCTCTGATCTGTTCCCTGAGGGCGCTGCTCCTCCCGGGTCTTCTCCTTGAGCCTCTGAACGGCGACGGCCCATTTCAACTCTTGGAGTCTCGAGTCCAGATACTCCTTCTGTATCCTCGCGTCCTTGTACACCTCACCATCCTTGTTGACCAAGGCGTAGGCGTCCTTGATTTCCTGGATCAGCTTCGCTTGGTTCCCTGGCTTGACCCTTGCCAGTACGGTGTCAACCTTTCCGTTAAACGTGCTCAGGACGAATTTGAGAGCGTGCTCCTTTTTCCATCCATCGGGATAGCCACAGGTCGCAGCGGTCCCGTTAGCCTGCATGAGCTTGGTTGTCTCTCTCGCGAGCTTTAACTTCTGCCCCGATTTGTTGAAGCCGAATTCGTCGGCCAGTTCATCGAGGATATGCTCAGGAGGCACGAGATAAACGCCTTCGTATTTTTCGATCCTGTTTCGCAATGCTTGCGCTTGAGCCTCGTATTCTTTGAGCTTGCCTCTCGCCTCGTAGGCTTCCGCGGCAATTTCTCGTGCACGCTGCTCGGCCTTCTGCCTGATTTCGAGGGCATGGTAGGTGACTAAATTCAGGGCCGCTTCGGCCTTCTCAGTTTTCTCTTTCGCCTCTTTCGTGGCTTTCGATGTGATCGCCCTCGCCTCCTTCTGAGACTCGGCCAGCACGTCTTGGGCCTGTGATTCCGCAACCTTGAGCGCCTGCCGCGCGTCTGCCTTCAGCGTCTCCGTTTCGCTCAAGAGTTTTTGACGTTCGGTTTTCGCTTCCGCCAGCCGTCTCTCTATCTCCTCACCGAGCTTCCGCCGCTGATCCTGCGCCACTGCCAAGGCTTTCTCCAAGATTTCATGAGCTTGCGAATCAGCTTCGACGATTCTTGCCTCGGTTTGCTCCTTCGATTTGCGGGCTCTTTCGATGATGTCCGGGATGTGCCTTATTTTCTCGAGCTTCGCGAGCTCGGACGTGTAAACTTCCTCTTTCTTTTCCCACTCCACCGCCATTTGGCGCAACTGCAAACTCAGCTCGTTTGCCCTGAAAAAGAAGAACAGGGCGGCCGCCGTCAAAGTAAGAACAATCAAGAATAATAGAAAGTAAATCATAATTCCGTTTTCCTGAGGTCTCCGGATAAGGGCACCGAGACTTCGTTACGTCGAGGATTTCTTGTACTCGATTTTCATTCTCCGCGCCGTGATGCCGACGTGCAACAATTCAGGTCCCTGCCGCCGTTGACAAGCCCCCGTCAGGACGATCGCCGCGACTGAACCCATTAAAGAAAAGTGGGGCGTAGTGAACGTCGGCGCGTGCTCTACAGCGGTTGTCGTTCGGGTTGCACACAGTCAGGCTCATCGTCGCTTCGAGACGTGAACCGGACCGAATCCTTGTTCTCAGGCACCGACACGACCCAGCGCTTCGCGCACTTTACACTCGTTCCCACGGTCCTCCGTGGGAATGCCGTCCGGGACGCTCTGCGTCCTCTTCTCACGGTCGGGTCGCGCGACGGCCGGACGACGCGGGAGCGTCGCAGACGGCATTCCCACGCAGAGCATGCGAACGAGGGATTTTGTGTGCAATACGCGGGAAAACCGCTGTAGAAAGTCGGCGACCCCAGTCGTAGCTCCCGGGCCGGCACTCCGCTTAGCCATAAAGCAGCGGCAAGGGGTCGAACGCCCCGCCAAGCGCCTCCTTCGAAGCCAGGCCCAGCCAGCTCTCCAGGACGGTGGCATAGACGCGGCGGAAGTCCACCGCGATCTTGAGGTCGTCATCGACCAGATCGGTGAGGCTCGGGTAGACCCCGAGCAGCCCCGGCCGGACATGGGGGCCGGCCAGGAGGACCGGGCCGGCCGTCCCGTGGTCGGTCCCCTGCGATCCGTTCTCCGCAACTCGCCGGCCGAACTCGCTGAAGGCCAGCACCAGGACTCTGTCAGCCAGCCGCGCCGCGGCCAGGTCGTCGAGGAACGCCCAGAGCGACGCCGAGAGCTCCTCCAGCAAGGGGGCGTGGTGCGCGAGCTGGTGCGAGTGGGTGTCATAGCCTCCCTGCTGGAGGTAATAGACGCGCGTCCCCAGTCCGGCCTTGATCAGCCGCGCGGTCAGCTTCAGCCGATGCGCGAGACTCCGACGCGGGATAAGCCGCATCGCCGCGGGCGGCGCCGAGGGCATTGAGACGGTCCGCCGTCGTGTAGGCGTCCAGCAGGCTGCGGCGGAGGAAGTGCCCCAGGTCGTCACCGGCTGACGAGGAGCCGATTGGCCGGGACTGGGCCTCCTTGTCGATCAGGACATAGTCGTCGAGCCGGTCGAGCGCGGCGCTCGCGGATCGCACGCCACGGATGGCCGCAGGAGGGCCGTCGGATCCGATCAACATCGCCGCCGGGGCGCCGTCGTGGGTTTTTGGACTCGCGTCGAGGCCGCGGCCGACCCAGCCCAGCCCGGTGTGGTCCCGCTCATCGAGCCGGGCCGATTGCCAGATCGACATGCTGCGGAAGTGCGAGCGACTCGGGTTCGGATACCCCACGCCCGGAACGATCGCCAGCCGGCCCGATTCCAACAGCTTCGCGGCGTCGCGCATCGCCGGGTGCAGGCCGACCTCCCCGTTGACCCGGATCAGCCGCTTCTCGGGCAGACGGAGCGCCTGGCGGTATTTCGCGTACCCTTCGTCCCGGAACGGGACGACCGTATTGATGCCGTCGTTGCCGCCGTCGAGCTGCACGACGACCAGGATGCGGCCATCTTTCTGGGGGCCGGCGGCGTGCGCCGTGCGCGCCAGGAAGCCGGGCAGCGTTCGCGCCAGTGCGATCAGCGTCGAATCTCGAAGGCCGCGGGCGAGGAAGCGACGGCGTGTGATCACGGTCTCATCTCCTGGGAAAGGGGTCAAATCCGCTGCGCTTCCGGCGAAGACAGTAGTCGGCCGAGCGCCTGCCGGGCCGGCCCGGGCGCATCGAGCGGGACCTCGGGACCATCGGCCCCGAGCAGCAATTGCGCGAAGAACGACGGGTTCCGTCCCTGGCCATGGCGGGCGGCCAGCGCGATCGGGTCGAACGACGTGCCCAGGCCGACGTGCGCGCCGTCGACCACAGCCGCGGCGAAGTTGGCCCGTCCGATCGCCGCGCGGGTCGTGATCCAGGAGCGGCCGCCAGGCCAGCCGCCGACGTTGGGCGGATAGAAGAGGTTCTGGCCCAGCCCGCCGCACCACTCGGCCAGCACGGGCGTGCTTGGCGCCGGATCGAACAGTTCAAGCGCCCGCACCGTGCCCACGACATAATCAATCGGGCTGGCGATGCGCCGGCCCAGGTTGGCATCGTCGAAGAACAGCCGTGACCGAAGCATCGTCGCGATCCCCCAGCCAACGTCGAGGTCATGCGCCCGCAGTCCTCCGGCGAGCGCCTCGACCGCACGTTCGTCGACCGCCCCCTCGCCCAAAAACTCGTGGCACAACCGCCAGGCCAGCCGCCGGGAGGTCGCGGGATGGTCCAGGAGCAACGCCGCCAGGCCGTCGGTGTCGAACGCGGCCGTGCGGCCGAGGATGGTCGTGGTGCCCTGGTCGTGCCGCGAGGGAATGAGCCGGACCTCGTTACCCACAAGCCGCCAGCCCGTCAAAACGCGGGCCGCCTGCTTGACATCGTTTTCGGAATAAGAACCGATACCGAGCGTGAAGAGCTCCATCAGCTCGCGTGCCAGGTTCTCATTGGGCTGGCCCCTGGTGTTATCGGGAGCGTCCAACCAGATGAGCAAGGCCGGATCGCGGAGCATCGCGCGAAGAGCGCTCCGAACGGGCCTCGGCAAAGCGATCGCAGGGTCTCGTTCTGGCGTCGCGTCAGCGCCAGGTTGTCGACCTTGGCATTGCTGGTGGCGAAGTGGCCGTGCCACAAGAGCGTGAGACGCTCCGTCAGCGGGTCCGGGCCGAAGAGCATGCGGTAGACCCACCAGGCCTTGAGGCGACTGGAGTCGGGCGCAGCGAGCGCCCGGTCGGCCAGGCGGTCGGCGAACACGGCGAAATCCGCGGGGATGCCGCAGGATCGGGACTTCCCCTCGAGGAGCCGGTTGATCGACGCCGCAGGTCCGTTCTTCAAATCGCGCGTGCAGCTCCTCCCAGGTGGCGGCGAAGCCGGCCCGGCGGTGCAGGTGGACGACCCGCCGCAGGTTCCACGACATGGCTTCGTCGGGGACATAGGGCGCCCAGGGGTCGCCCGATCTTGGTCGCATGATGTGCGCTCGCACCGGCTTCCTCCCGCCCGAGCGGTCAGGGTTGGCGTTTTTCATTGACCTTCAGGTCGCCCAGGTCACGGACCTCGCCCGATTTCAGGGCGAGCTTCTGGAGGGCGTTGCTGCCGTTAATTGTCATCCCCATCTCGATTGACACCTCGGTCTCCACGCCCGGCACGAACGCTTCGATCCGGAAGCGACCGTGGGCGTCGGAGGTGACCGGCTCGCCGAAGCCACATCCGTGGCCCGATCTTGTCGGCTGGTCGGGGTCGGACATCCAGACTCTCAGCGGGAGCCCCGCCCACGGCAGGCCATCGTCGTCGAGGAGCCGTCCGGTGATCGCGCCGGCCGGGACGAGCTTGACCTCCAGCGTCGCGGTCGATTTCAGGTCTTCGTCCTTGAGCACAACCGCTCCGACCAGCATGCGGGCCTTGTGCGTGAAGACCAACAGCCGCGGGTGGCCCGGCTCCAGACCACCGACCTCGAAGGTACCGCTATCGAGTGCCCGGCTGCGCGAGGTCCCCATCCAGTCGCAGGAGCTCAAGCCGGACGCCTCGGCGCCGACGACGGGCCGCCCGTCCGGGCCAATGAGCCGGCCCCTGCGGCTTGGGCCGCGGGTCAGCTCGAGGTCCACTGCCAGCGGTCCCGAACCGGCCGGGACGTCGATGAATCGATAGGTTTGACGACCGACGAGCTCGTGTGGATATAGTCTGTCCTCGATCTTATTGTTTCTCCGGTCCGCCGCCTTCAGGTGGGCCGCGACGTAAGGGTCAAACGTCCCTTCGACGGCTGCAGCGGCGGCGATCATTCCGCGGCCGGGCAGGACCGTCAGCCCGAACGCCCCGTCGGCCAGCCGGGTGAACCCGCGGGCGTCTCCCTTGGCCACGTTATCCGGCGCCTTGGTGTATTCAACCTCACCGGGCGGGACGACCCGGCCCGTGACCTTGTCGATCAACCGTCCGGTCACGATCACCCCCGGGGCGACCTCGACCGCCGTGTCGATTGGCTTGAGCCCCTCCGTGTCATTGATAATCTCCGAACGGCGGAGGAACGAGTCGATCCCTTGCCGCGGGATGACCTCGATTCGGTAGAATTCGGCCTTCGGCACCCCATCGAGGTGGAAGCGGCCCGCGGCGTCGGTTCGGACGGTGACGGCGGTATGCGTCCCCGGGTCGACGCCACGGACCATGGCGCCTGCGACCGGCTTGCCGGTCCCCGTCAGGCGGACGACGCCGACGATCGGCTTGGTCGGGCCTGCGATATAGTCGAAGGTCGCGCCCACAAGCTGCGTCCCCTGCGGGCACAAGCCGAGGAACGCCGCTTCGCGGCCCTCGATCAATTTCCCCTTGATCAGGCTGGGCAGCGGCCGCGCCTTGGACGGCGCCTGCGCGGGGCGTGCCATCACGTCGAGAGTGCCGTCTGCCACGCCGCCGCCGTGGAATTCCAGTCGGGCGATGCGGTCGCGGCCGATCCCCTTGACCTCGAACCGACCGTCGGCGCCCGTGGTCCAGGTGTTCCGGCCGCCGGGCCAGAGGGGCGTTTCTGCTCGCCAGGTTGGGGTCGCCCCGCCGAGCGAGTCTCCGTACCGCCGCGCGATCTGAAGCATGTTGTCTTCATCCACCGCGCCCGAGGCCAGCATGGCGTCGAGGTTGGCCCCGTCGTTGACTTCCCAGATCGTTCGGATCCGTACGACCACCCCGGCGACGGGCCGGCCTTGCGAATCCACGACACGCCCGCGGACGGGCACATCGTCCCGGACCAGCCGCAGCGCCATCTCGCCCCGGTTGACCATGTCGCCGGCCTCGACCCAGGCCGGTGCGAATCCCGGTGCGGCGACCGCGATCTGGGCCTTGTGCCAACCGGTCACGCCCCTCCAATACGCGCCATCGCTCGCGCCCTTGTCCAGCTCGAACTGGAACCGGCCGTCCGCATCCGTCGCCGCCACATGCCCCTTCTGTCGCGCAGCCATGGGGTCGTTCTCGCTCCAGCCGCGTTCGGCATAGGGACGCACGTAGACCCCGGCGCCGGCCACCGGCTTGCCGTCGGGGTCGAGCACCCGACCGCGAGCCGGGAACATCCCGGCGGCGTCGCGCGGATCGGCTTCGACTCCGCGCGGGAGCCCGCCCCGCCGGGCGGTGGCGGCCGGCGTCGTGGGAGGTTCCTCGTCCCGCGAGATCAGGGCGGCCGCGGCCGCCCAGGCCATGAGTCCGGCGCCCAGCAAGACAGCCGCGGCGAACGTCAACCTCTGGACGAACATGATCTTGAGTACCTCGTGGCTCAAGGACTGGGCCGCTGCCGATACGGCCCCGGCTCCCGCGGTCGAATTGATTAGATCCAGGGCCGCTCGGAGTGTTGATTCTCGCCAGGCCGGCGGGACGACCGTCCCCGCATCGCGAAGGCGTACGGCCGCCAGGACCGCCCCGCTGCATCCGATGCCCCGGCGGCGAAGCCGGGCCTGGAGCTGCATGCGCCCGTCGGCAAGGCGACGCCTCAAGGTGCGCTCGCTCAATCGCAGCGACTCGGCGGCCTGCTCCTGAGGAATCCCTTGCAGGTCACAGAGCACGATCGCCAGCCGGATCTTCTCGGGCAGCCGGGCAATCTCCTCGTGGAGCGCGGGCAGGAGTTCATCGGGGATGATGGGATCGTGTGACGTGGTCATGGCCGACATCTCGCCCGCCTTCCTTTCCTGCACGCGTCGTCGGGCCGCGGCAGCGTTGGCCTGGATCGCGACCCGGTAGGCGACCAGGTGCAGCCATCCCCCCAGGTCGCCGCGACCCCGGAGGTTGCGTGCCTTCTTGACCAGGACCAAGAAGGTCGCCTGAAACGCGTCCTCCGCGTCGCTCGGGTTGCGCAAGACGGCGCGGCAGACCCCCAGCACCATCGGCCCGTGCCGGGTCATCAGGGCCTCAAACGCGGCGCTGTCGCGTGTCGCCAGGAACCGGTCGAGCAGCCGGTCGTCGGAGAGTCCCGAAAGCGTTCCCTCGACGAAGAGCCGATTGAGGCAGCCCAGCGCCGCCCCCAGTGTCTTGATAGCCATGGAACCGCATCCTACTCGAAGGATCGTACTTTACCTTCTATTAGGGCCGAGGAAGGGCCGACCGGCCAACTTTCTGCAAGTTGTAGGAGAGATTGGATAACCGGTGGAACGAAAGTCGGGGCCGAAGGTCGCCCACCTCGCATGCTGACCCGCTGGAACCGGCCGCGCGATCCGCTGGTGGACCCTCACGAATTCTCACGGAGGCGACCTGTACCCCACAAAGCGCCTCCAGATCGCGCGACGCGGCTCGGTGGTCACATCCGGCCACGCGTCGGTTTGCGCGGATAACTCAGGCGCCTACGCGTAACTCGTTTTGGCGTTTAAACATACGCTAGACTGTTAACCTATGTTGCGCAGGTGCTGGTAGCCAGACCGCGATTTCCGCAGGAATCCTGACTCATAGGCCGCCGAGTCTTCACTACAAAACGCGATCGTCACTCAAACGTTCAGGCAGTTTCAGACCCAACGCCGCCAGAATTCGCGCTGGCTCGGCTGTGGGCCGGGCGACTCGACGCAGGGCCAGCGTCCTCCCGTCGGTTGTTTCCAGCAGAATATCGCCGATCGAGACACGGCCCAACTCGCGGAGGATGACTTCGGGCGTCATCGGCCGAGATTTGGGAGAAGACTTTGGCCTCTGGAGGTCGGGCTTACGGATCTCGGTCTCAAGGCGAGCCTGCTTGGCCAGATGATCCAACGTCTTCCAGAGAGCATAAGCCAGGACACAAACCAGCACGTGTGCCTGGGTCCGACCGCTGTAATGGTGCCAAACCGGCCGCAGCAGGAGCTCGCTCTTGAGCACCCGGAAGGCACGCTCAACCACGGTCAACTGGATGTAAGTTTGCCAGAACTCCTCGGCCGTCCAGCCCTCTTGGTTACTCCGCAACAGGTAGGCGCCGTCTGCCCTCAAGGCTGTGCGGTATTTCGCAAGGTCCCAACGTGATCGGCGACAATTACATTTCCCCTTGACGACAATTAGAATTCCCCACTGAACTGTTCCATTGTTCATTATCCTTTCTCGCCCGAAGCACCCAATTTTGCGTTTAATTTGGACGACAGAACATCCCCTACGAGTTGGCCGCGCTCTGAACTCCTTTCTGACCGCCGTCGCGGGGTTTCCGTTGTTCGATTGACGACGATGACCGATGCTCACGCGAACTTTTCTGATTCAGCCGCCGTTGGGCTCAAACGCCACGGCCTCATCCGCGATCTCACCGTTCCTCAAGCCTCTGGCGCTGAGGGCGCTCGGTCTCGGGCTGTTGATCCTGCTTGGCCTGTTCCAGGCGATAGCTCGCGACGTTGAGCTCCAGGATCACGCTGTGATGGACCAGCCGGTCAATCGCCGCCGCAGTCGTCATCGGGTCCTTGAAAATGCTCTCCCATTTCGAGAACGGCAGATTGCTCGTGATCATCACACTGCCACGCTCGTACCGCTCCGCCAGCAGCGTAAACAAAACCTCCATTTCTTCGCGGCTCTGCTGAACGTAGCCCAGGTCGTCGATAATCAGCACCTCGAAGCTCGATAGCCGTTTGAGATATCGGCTCAATTTCAGATCGCGCTTAGCAATCAACAGATCTTGAACCAATAAACTGCACGGGCTGAAAAACACCTTGCGGCCCGCCCGCACCAGCTCTTGCGCAATCCCGCATAACAAGTGCGTCTTGCCACTCCCGGATCGTCCAAAGGCCAGGACGTTCTCCCGTGCCTCGACGAAGGCCCCGTCCAACAACGTGCGTGCCTGCCGCGCGACTTTCGCGGGCAGCCGCTTCATGTCGAACCGAGCCAGACTCTTCTCGACCGGCAAGTCCGACTCGCGTAACCAACGCTCGATCCGATTTGTCCGTCGCACCTGGCACTCCTTTTCCGCGAGCTCGCCAAGATATTGCTCGTAGCTGAGCGATTCCTGGACCGCGCGGCGGGCCGCGTCCTCGAAGCTTTCACGAAACGTGGGCAGATGAAGCTCCCGCAGGCACTCCAGGAGCCGCTGCTTCACCTCCGTCGGCGACGCCATTCCATACCTCCTTGTGATCGAACAAGACATCGAAACTCAACAAATCCGTTGCTTCCACTCGAACGTCCGTGACCGGCCGGGGGGACACGTGACGGCCGATCCATTCGCTTACCCCCTGCGCCGTGATCGTCTGCTCCTCCTCCAGCAGGGTTCGCAGGGCATCGTCCACCAACGACTCGTTTTCGCGGGCCGCCAGTTCGAGGATCTGAAGATATTCGCGTGAAGCTCGGCCGGCCGCCGTTTCACGCAGCGCGTCGTAGGCCATGCGAAATCGACTGGTGGGAAAGAGATCCTCTCGGTAGCGATAATTCTCGAACGCGCCGGGCTTGCGCACCAGCCAATCGATGACGTGCCGATAATTGACGCGATGCTTCCGCTGGCCGCGCAGGCGAGCAATCCGCTCGACGGCCTTGCCGGCAAACCAAACTTCGAGCTCTTCGGCGTAGAGCCGGACGTCCACCCATTCGCCGATCAATCTGCTATCAACTGAATAAATATTCCGATCAACATGAATAATGCTTCCAGATTGAACTCGCGCACGCACTCGCTTATAACTCTCGAGCCGTGCCGATGGCAGCGGACGGAGCACGGCCCGTTCCTCGGCAAGTCGCGCCTGGCGGCCCGCATTGCGCTGCTCGAGAATCGTTCGCAGGAACCGACCGTAGGCCGCGCGGTCGGCGAAATCGCGGCTGCCACGCAAAAGCAGCGCTTGGTCCACGGCTTCCTTGAAGCGGTTGTGGCTCTGCTCGGCGTCGCCGTTTTCATGAGCTTCGCGTGCGTTGATCTTTTCGATCTTGAGATCGTAGTGCGCCATCAACGCGTGATACCGCGCGGTGAACTCCTTTTTTTGCGACAGGTTATTCACAGCCGCGCTCATGCGGTCGGAGCGGTGCCGCTGCGGCGTTCCGCCCAGCTCCCAGAAGGCTTGCTGCAAGCCGTCGCAGAGACTCTCGAAACTCTCGGAGAAACAGATCGAGGCCGTCTCCCAATTCGAGTAGGTCAGGACGAAGTGATAAACCATGTGATCGAAGGGCTGGCCGCCGAGAGTCACGCCCAAGGTGGTCATGTGCGTGAAATCGGATGCGCCGAACCGGCCGGGATAGTGAGTCTGTGCGAAGAACACCTCCTTGGGGGGACCACTCGTCGCTTCCCACTGCCGCACGCGGCGCTGAAGCGTGCGTAATTGACCGTCGTCGAAGCGGCCGGGGTAACGGAGTTTTAACCACTCGAACAAGGTTTTTGCCTGCAAGCCGGGACTCTGTTCCAGTTGTTCTTGCACCTCCTTCCAGACCTCGGCGAAGGGATCTTCGCGCGTTCGCCATGCCCGCGGCCAGGTCTGCCGCTCGCTGGGGAGCTTGGCCTGCTCGCGGTACTTCCGTGCCGTCTTGCGATCCATGTCTGCCCTCATCGCCGCGACCAACAGCGGCTTGCCGGCCTTCAATAACGCCTGTAAGCGCCGCACTTGCCGATCCGTGACCTTCGCCATGGTGATCCTCCTAGGTTTTGGAGAACCACCAGCAGAAACCATTGCCCCGTCAGTGGGGAATTCTCATTGTCGCCGAGCGGAACCACTCCGCGGAAACCGCCATATTGAGCGTTCTGGCCCGAAGATTCGTGACGCCGAATTCAATCGCGGTCAGTGGGGAATCTTAATTGTCGCGGTGGGGAAATGTAGTTGTCGCCAATCACCCAACGCCAACTCAACTGGGGCCGGTCCCCCGTGGCAACCGTGATGGTCACGAAGATTCGCACCTTGGGGAAGCGACCTTTGATCGTGCCGACGCACTCAAGGATCTTGTCGCGCTGCTTCAACCGCCCACCCTCGATTCGCTGCTTGAGTTTTTGCAACGCTTTGGCTAAGCCGCGCCGCTGACGGCGGCGAATCGCCCGCTCTTTCTGACGCCGGGGCCGACTCCTCGCCAGAAGGTAATGCACCTTGTTTCGCTTCAGCAGCTTGACCTCGACATCGGGATTGCCTTCGAGTCGTTTCCAGCCGCGACTGCGCAATTCCTCAACGAATGAACTCAACTCGCCGCGTCGAGTGGCCAGCAGATCGCGCCGGCCGGATTGGTTCAGGAGCTTGAGGGTGTCCTTGCTGATCATGCCCCGGTCCATCACCCAGATCCGCTGCGATCGACCGAATCGCGTTTCAACCATCTCGACGATCGTCTTAACCGTCTGAACATCCTGGGTATTTCCGGCCAACGTGAGATGGGCCAGAGGAAAGCCCTCCCGCGTCACGATCAAGGCCAGCACGATCTGCTTGCAGTCGCTACGGTGGTCGCGGGAATAGCCACGGCGGGCCAGATCGTTTTCCTCGGCCAAACCCTCGAAAAACGTGCTCGTCAGGTCATAAAGCAGCAAGTCGTAGTCGAGTTGAAACAAAGTCCCGAGCCGGTCTTTAAGATCGTTCTCGATCAGCTCCTGAGCCTGCAACAAGCGGTCCAAGGTTCGGTACAACCGGTCCTTGGTCACCGAACTGTCAGGGACGCCCAGGAGATCTTCCAAAGCCGTGGAGGCGTACCAATGCTCGGCCAGGGCGAACTCGCTGCAAGGGCCGCATAAGCGATTGATGACCTCAATCGCCACAATGTCGGCCGGTCGAATCGTCTCTTTGCCCTGGGGCACGTGACGATCGACGATCTCGTCGAGGTGAAGGAACTTCCAGAGCCACAATGCCAACCACACGTCGCCGAATCGACGTGGATTGGTCCAGCCAACTGAGCGCAAGCGAATCCGTACGACGTCTGGGTCGTCAACGGGGGCCGGGACCTGGTCATCGTCAGGGAATAGGCGGAGTTGCTGGCAGTCTCCCTGGCGATTGTAGATGGTCACGGTGCGTTGCCAGCGCCTTTGCTCGTCATGGTTGAGCTCACCGAGATAGGCGACGGTATGCTGACGCGGCCCAGCGTCGGTGCGGACGCTTTCGACCAAGGCGTAATAGCTGTGGGTCTTGCCGTCTTTGGTGCGGGTGTAGCGGCGCAGGAACATCTTGACCTCCTCGCTATCCACGATGGCGAGGAGCCGAAGTGAAATCAAGATACTAGGGTTCAATTAGGTCTTCACTACATCGCCGTGATGGCGATTTCACTACGAAAAACTCGGGAAATTTCGCGATCACGCACCCGTTTTGGGGTAAAATTCGCCACTAACTGCGCAACATAGGTTAAACTGTGCCGGTTACTCAGGCGCCCAGACGTAACTCGTTGTTCCGGTTGAACATGCGTCAAATCGTTAAACTGTGCCGGTTACTCAGGCGCCAGACGTAACTCATTGTTTCGGTTGAACATGCGTCAGAGCGTTAAACTGTGCCGGTTACTCAGGCGCCCAGGCAGAAGTCGATGATCCGCATAGGATTAGGGCGATTTTTCGAAGGTCGGATTATTCAGGCGCCCAAGCGGAACTCAAAGCAGCATCAAGAGCTCGGGAGAAATTCGATCTTCCCGAGGTTCTTTTTGGGCGCATCGTCGTGTGCCGCGCACCGCGCTTCGCTTGAGAGGCGATGCGCACCATATCACGTGATGAGCCGCTCCCACCGGTGAAGAGAAGTCGGTGTGGAAGAAAAACCGGGATCTCGCGACTGTTCGTCAAAATCCACCCGATCATCGCGCGACGTGCCGGGGTGATTGACCGGCTCCCGAACCTAGTTTTCCATCGTTCATGGAATCCTTTGCAATATCCGTATCCAGCAGGTAGCGGATCATCATCTGGAGTTCGATTCAACGTGCGGTGCACGGTCAACTCAACTTCATTAGACATGCCGCGGCGGCCCGATCGCGCTGACTTCGCCGCGGGCGAGCTTGGCCTGGTAGTCGTTCCAGGTCATCCGGGGCTCGCCCGTGTCGACTTCCTCCATGGTGATGCAGCCATCGACCGGGCAGATCAGGCTGCACATGTTGCAGCCGACGCAAGTATCTTCCTTGATTGTAAACAGATTGACGACGTCGCCACCGGCCCCCGCGACGATGTCGTGACCCGCCGAGCGAGTGACGTCGTCGCGCCGGCCGTGTGTTGACAGATACTCTGCCGTTGAAGTCTTGTCCCAGCGAATCGACTGGTGGCAGCCGTCTTCGCAGGCGATATAGCAGAGGCCGCAGTGGATGCACTTGTCTTGATCGATCCGCGCGACGACCTTGTAATTGAGGTCGAGCTCACCCCATGTCTTGATGCGCGGCAGGGAAAGACCGACGATCTCCTTGATCGAGCGATAGCCCTTCTCGCGCATCCAACTGGCGAGCCCCGTTTCCAGTTGTTCGACGATCCGGAAGCCGTAGTGCATCACGGCCGTGCAAACTTGCAGCGAGCTCGAGCCCAGTAGAAGAAACTCGACTGCGTCTTGCCAGGCCTGGATGCCGCCGATGCCGCTGATCGGCACGTTGATGGCGGGATCGGAGGCCACGGCGGCGACCATGTTGAGGGCAATCGGTTTCACCGCGGGACCACAATAGCCGCCGTGGCTCCCCGCGCCACCGACCGCCGGTTTGGGGGCAAGCGTGTCGAGATCAACGCCCATGATCGAGTTGATCGTGTTGATCAAAGACAGGGCGTCGGCACCGCCACGCACCGCAGCGCGGCCGATGGCGGCGACATCGCTCACGTTGGGAGTCAACTTGACAATCACGGGAATACGGGCCACCTCCTTGACCCATCCCGTGATCATACAGGCATAGTCAGGCACCTGGCCGACAGCCGAGCCCATGCCCCGCTCGCTCATGCCGTGCGGGCAGCCAAAGTTGAGCTCGATACCGTCGGCCCCGGCGTCTTGTGTCTGCTTCGTGATCTCGTGCCATGACTCGCGCTTTGAATCGACCATGAGCGACACGAAAAGCGCCCGGTCGGGATAGGCCTTCTTGACCCGTGTGATTTCCTTGAGATTCACATCGAGCGGCCGATCGGTGATCAATTCAATATTATTGAGTCCCATCACCTTGCGGCCGTCGTAGTCGATCGCGCCGTAGCGTGATGATACGTTGACGATCGGCTCGGCGGCGAGCGTCTTCCAGACGACTCCGCCCCAACCGGCCTCAAAGGCGCGGCGAACCTGATATTCCGAGTTCGTCGGCGGTCCGGAGGCCAGCCAGAAGGGGTTGGGGGCCTTGACGCCGCAAAAATCAATCGACAAATCGATCATCGAGTCTTGGCTCCGTCAGGAGATTCCGCTCTTGCCAGCCAGGCATCGATTCCGCGCGCGGCGATCTTGCCATCCTCGACGGCGTCGACGACCTCGCCGCCGTTGCGCAGGCAATCGCCGCCGGCGAACAGGCCAGGTATCGTGGTGGCGCCCGTGGCATGATCGACGTCAATCGCACCTTTGACGCATTTTCGCGCCGGCAAAGCCGAGACCAGGTCGAGCAGCGGCTCTTGACCGAGTGCCTTGATGATCATGTCGGCCGCGATCACGAAATTCGAGCCGGGCACGGTGTTCACCTCACTGGAACGGGCAGCTGCCTTTCTGAAGCTCGGTCCGCAGGAATTCGACGCCGTGGGCGCGCTTTTGGTCACCGACGATCCGGATCGGCTGCGCCAGCCACTCGAAACGAATTCCGTCCGACCGCGCCAGCTCATATTCATACGCGAAGGCCGGTATCTGGGCTTCGGTTCGCCGGTAGGCGATCGTCACGGTCTCGGCTCCGAGCCGCTTTGCCGCCGTCGCCGCATCCACGGCCGTGTTCCCCGCGCCGATCACCAGCACGTTGACGCCGACCACGCATTCGCTGAACGGCCGAGTATGAGTCTGGAAGATGAAATCGAGCGCCTCCCAGACGCCTTCCAGGTGCTCGCCTTCAATGTTCAGAGGATGGGTGCGACCAAGCCCGATTCCGAGAAAAACCGCATCAAACGTTTCGAGCAAGTGCGTGACCTCGGCCCCGCTGACCCGGTGGCCGAGCTTGATATCGATACCGATCTGGCGAATCATCGCGATCTCGGAAAGAGCGAACTCGGTCGAGATCTTGTAGGCGGCGATGCCAAGCGCATCGAGCCCGCCGGGCACGTCGCGTGCCTCGAAGACGACCACGTCGTGGCCGCGCCGCCTTAGCTCGTGGGCACACGAGAGCCCGGCCGGTCCGGAACCGACAATGGCGATGCGCTTGCCCGACGGTTTGCCCGGCTGAAAGAATGAGATCCCGTGCGACGTCGCGGTGTCGCAAGCGAACCGCTGGAGCCGGCCGATCTGCACGGGAGCCTTCATGAGCGTGCGGTCGACGCAGGCCCCCTCGCACAGGACTTCGGTCGGGCAGGCTCGGGCGCAGCTCCCGCCAAAGATGTTGGCGTCGAGAATCGTTTCGGCCGCGCTGATCTCATCATGATGCAAGATCTGGCGGATGAAGCGTGGGACATCGATATGGGTCGGGCAGGCCGCATGCAGGGAGCATCGAAGCAAAACAGGCAACGTGCCGCTTCGATATGCGCCTGATCGGTCGCGAGCGGCGGCGGCACATCGGCGAACCGTGCCTTGAGCGCCTCGGGCGACTGCCGCTCGCCGGCCTGAAAAATCATGAGTGAAGCACTCCTTGCGTATGATCCGTGGTCTCAGACGTTGACCGGCTGCGCGCAGGCCCCGGCCGCGGCCGGCCAGCGATCCGGCCCGTTCCCGTGGCAGCCAGCGCCCCCAGCCGCTCTCGCCGACGAACTGATAATTGGCGACAATCTTGCGGCCCCGGCTGAACGTGGTTTCGGCGAAGCCGGCCAGCGACCAGCCCTGGTAGGGACTCCAGTCGGCATTCGTTTCCATCCGCGCGTGGTCGACCTCGATCCGTTTGCCCGGGTCGATGATCGTGATGTCGGCATCGCTCCCCACAGCGAGGACTCCCTTCCTGGGATAGAGTCCCATGATCTTCGCGGGATTCGTCGTGCATTTCGCGACGAACTCGGCCAGCGTGAGCCGCCCCGCGAGCACGCCGTGGGTGTAGACGATCGGCAAGAGCGTTTCAAGCCCCGGCAACCCCATCGGGATCTTGGTCCAGTCGCCGTCCCAGCGCAGCTTTCTGGGCCCGGCTAAATGTGCACGTGTCGGTTGAAACGACCGAAACCTCGCCCGAGCGCAATCCTTGCCATAACCGGTCCTGATCGGCCTTTTTCTTGATTTGAGGGCAGCAGGCGAAGAGATGGCCGTCGGGCCCTTCAAACGCCGAATCGTCGAGAACCAGATACTGGGCACACGTTTCGGCATAGACATCGACGCCCCGGGCCTGTGCGGCCTTGACCAGGTCGGTTCCTTCCGCGGTCGACATGTGCACAATATACAGCCGCCCCCCGGTGACTTCGGCCCAGGTGATCGCGCGCTGGATCGCCTCGGCCTCGATGAAATTGGGACGCGACAGCGCGTGCAATCGAGCGCCCTCGGTACGCATCAACTCGGGCGTGTGGTAGCGGGCGATCAGCTCATCGAGCACGCGGCTTGACTCCGCGTGGACCAGGAGCATTCCGCCGAGATCGCGGCACCGCTCGAGTGTGTTGAAAATCGCGCGGTCGTCGGATTGCCAACCTTCCGAGGCATAGATCATGAATTCCTTGAAGGTCGGGCAACCCATGCCGATCATTTGCTCGATTTCAGGCCCGTGACGATCCCAGTTGGTGATCGCGATATGAAAGCAATAATCGACGCATGCCTTCGGTTTGGCGCAGACCCATCCAGTTATTGAACGCGTCGAGCAGGCTTTCTTCGCCGTAAGGAATGGCGAAATCGATCACCGTGGTGACGCCGCCGCGCGCCGCGGCCCGGGTGCCTGGACTCCAGTCGTCGCTCGAGACCGTGCCGCAAAAAGGCAGCTCGAGATGAACGTGCACGTCGATCCCGCCTGGCATCACGAGTCGACCCGTCGCATCGATCACCTCGGTCGACTCGCTGGCCTGTGCCGCCAGGCCCGGACCCACTTCGGCGATCGTTTCGCCACGGATCGCGACGTCAGCTTTCGTCTCGCCGTCCGCGCTCAGGAGCGTCCCGTTGGCAATGACGATATCGTAATCCATGAGGTGCCTGTCTCCGAGTCGGACAAACATGGAGGTAATGACAGCGACGATCCTGGCCGCGATAAAACGCGCCGAGTGTCGCGACGAACGACGGTGTTGCCGCGCTCATGCCAGGAATGATCGTAAATCCCATGTCGATCGGGTTCAAGTCCTCGACTGGCCGGCTGGCATGGAAACGGGACGGGCAGAGGAAGAAACGGCGCTCAATCGCGAGTGATGGTCGAGATCACTCCGACGGCATTTCGGCATTCATGAGGGCTCGCTCGAACATTTCTTGAATCACCAGATCAGGATGCTCGCGTTCGACCAGGCCACGTTCGAAAGTCTATTGCCAGGAATAGACGATGCGCTCGAAATGCTCGGACAAGAGGGGGATCAGCCAGGTTGTGAACGAGTCGCGGAACATCACCACGCGGGGTCGCGAGCCGTCTCGTCGCTCGTAAACAACGTCCGACCCGCTGATTGGCAGCCGGCGCGGCGAACTTGTATCTTCGGGCGTCTCTGGCTTTTGCTGAGCGTGCTTCGGGCCGGTCCGGCAAAGGTCGGAGTAGACGTCCCGGTAGACGAAGGGCATCGCCAGCATGGCCGCCAGGTTTCGACCGGGCTCGGAGATCGTCTCATCCCGGAACTTCGTTCGTGGTGTGGGCTCGAGCGACGGGAACCACGAGGCCAGGCGCTCCATGATCTTGGCGTAACCGATGTAGGCGCCCCGATTATTCCAGTGCGTATCAGTGCGGTAATAAAGTGGCCCCTGTGATTTGGCCGCACGAAGAGGCTCACGCAGGTCGAGAATGTTCAGCCGCGAATGGGCCTGCAAATGGGCGATGAGCTGATCGAGCCGCGAGGGGTTTGGCAACCGGTTATAAACGTCCGGCATGTGCTCGGGGTAGACGGTGCTCTTGATCGGCACGAAGACAATCAGGTAAGGGATGCCGCGAGCGGCGAGCCACTCTTGACGCGCCTCGAGCAGCACACGCCACTTTTCGAGCCGAGCCTGATTGAAGGGCGCGATTCCCCGGTAGTAGTCGAGGTACGATTCACCGTGGTAGAGCCAGCCGTCCTTGCCGAGAATGACCTTCGCCGATGGCGACACGCCGAGCCCGGAGACCTTGATGATATTGAGCCAGTGGATCAGGCGCGGGCGAAACCCGAAATGATCGTTGAAGTAGTCTTCGAAACGTGTCGGGAATTCAGCCAGCGAGTCGCGATTGAGAGCGATCGCCGGACGCGGCGCCAGCGAGCGGTTTTCGATAAACGTGAATGATGAATCAAGTCCGACAATCAGACCGCACAGCGGTAACGCGATCGAGGCGAGGAAGATCGCAATGAGCGCGGTGCTATTCCATGACGCGGCGGCCCGATTCGGCTCCGTCGCGCGAAGGTATTGCTCCGAAGGCCGGCGCCGCGTCACGCCTGCGCGCGGCTGCGACGCCACAGCGCGGGTCTGCCTGCTTTCGCTTGGGAGAGATTCATCAGGCATCCGCAATCGTCCCCGGTACGCCGCGCCCTGAGCCAGCGCTAGAATCGAAAATAGATGAAGGGGTTATACGTTCCGGCCGCGAGCAGCATGGATGACGTCCATAATACGACAGTCAGTGCGGCGAGCTCGGTCGCGAGGACACTATTGTGCAATACGCCGCGTAGCACGCCCGAGCCAGGCTGCAAGAGCTCGTTGCGCAGGCGCCCTAATCGCGGTAAAACGGGAGTCGAACCGATCACCCCGGCGAGGAGCGCCAGCACGACCTGCATGTCGAGATACATTCCCGTATGGTAAGCGACCCCTTTGCCCGGACCGAAGCCGGCCATTGCGCCCAGGAAGGCCACCGCCTGGTGCAGGTTGTCGGCGCGGAAAAGCACCCAGCCCGCCGCGATCACGATCAACGTGTAGATGTGGCGCACGGGCTTCCACGACGAGTCGAGCCGCCGCGACAGCCCGAGCCGCTCGAGCACCAGGAAGAGTCCATGAAATAGGCCCCAGAGCGCGAACGTCCAGCTCGCCCCGTGCCACAGTCCGCACAGCAGGAACACGATCAGCAGATTCCCGTAGGTTCGCACCGAGCCCTTGCGGTTTCCGCCCAGAGGAATGTAGAGATAATCACGAAACCATGTCGAAAGCGAGATATGCCAGCGACGCCAGAACTCGGTGAGCGACTGGGCAATATAAGGATATTGAAAATTCTCGATGAAGTCGATTCCGAACATCTTGGCCAGCCCGATGGCCATATCCGAATAGCCCGAGAAATCGAAGTAGATCTGGATTGTGTAGCAAGCGATACCGAGCCAGGAGAGTGAGAAGTTGAGCTCCCAGTCGGGAAGGGCGAAGATCCTGTTCGCAGTCAGGGCGACCGAATTGGAGATGAGGACTTTCTTGCCAAGACCGATGATGAACCGCCGCACGCCTTCGGCAAACTCGGCCGTCGAAAACACGCGCTCGCGAAGCTGCGCGGCGATGTCGCCATAGCGTACGATGGGGCCGGCGATCGCGTGCGGGAAGAATGTCATGTACAGGGCGAAATCAAGCAGCTTGCCGCTTCGCAACTTGCCACGCGCGGTATCGACGATGTAAGACACGGCATGAAACGTGAAAAACGAAATGCCCAGCGGCATGCGAACAGGGCTCACGCTCAGCGGCGCAACGTGAAGAAACGTCAGGATGATGTTGAGCTGCTCAACAAGGAACTGGGAATACTTGAACGCGACCAGGAACGCCAGATCGGCGATGACGCCGACAGTGAGCACAACCTTCGATTGCCATTTGCCCGCACTTGCCCCGATCAACAAGCCCAGCGCGTAATTCGTTACGATGATCGCGATCATCACGAGGGCGTAAAGTCCTTCACCCCACGTGTAGAAGAGCAAGCTCGCCGCCAGCAAGAGTGCATTGCGCAAGCGGCATGGGGCGATGTAGTAGGCACCCAGCACAATTGGCAGGAATAAAAACAAGAATAGGGGCGAGCTGAAAACCATAAGCGTCTCGAAGACCGCGTGTTGGTGACGAGCCTCGGCTCGGGCCCGTTGGAAATGCGAACTTGAATGACCGGGAGGAGACTTACTACAGCATTAGCACCACCGCGAATGAGGCTGCGGCGCAAAGACCGATCATGGAGACTGGCTTCTAGCGGAAGGCCGGTTTTCTGTCAAGAACGGGCGTGGCGAGGCTATCGGCTAGTTGCGATTCAGTGGCGTGGGCGATTGGGCTGTATTGATGGCGACACGGTGAGGCGGCGCGTGACGGTCGTAGATGCGAATCTGCACCTGGCCGCTGGTGACGCGCGGCGGAACCAGGGCGATCGGTTCGCGGCCGTCGATCAGGTCGCGAACGACCTGGCTATAGTGCCAGTGTCCGTCGATGTGCGGTTGTCTTACGACAATCCAGCGGGTGCTGGGATCCGTGGGCGCGGTATAAATATCCGCGAACGTGTAGCCGGCGCGTCTGCTGAAATAGAGGGGCCAGCCAGTGAGGTCGAGAATACGCTCGTCCTGACGAGCGTGCTCGACGAGCCAACGGCCTGCCGTCTCATAGACCGAATAAGGCCCGGGGTTCCGTGGCCCCAGGTGCTGGTTCTCGAAAATGAGCAGGCCGAGAAAGATTGATGTCAGCCCGGCCGACCCGATCCGACCAACTCGAAATCCTGCCTTCGCGGATCGAATCCAGCCTATCGACACCGTGACCCTGGCCATCAACCAACTGATCGCGTTCGCCGCGTACACGGTGAGGAGAAGGCCTGGTATCAGGCCGTGCCGCGCGGTGCAATATCCGCCCGTCACGTGAAGACGCACGAGTGCGACCGCCGATGCCGCCAATACGATCGACACGAAGAGTCGAGTACGTGCGTGTCGTTGTTGTCTCGATGCCACAAACAGGCCGAGCAATCCGAAGGGGAAAAGTAGCGTCGTCGCACCGACGCGAAAGGCTTTGATCATGCGAACGGTTGCCACGCGATAGGTTTTCAAGCTCGATTGATTGGCAGGCAGCGGCTTGCCGCGTTCGAGGGCCAGTGGTGGCGCTTGCGGGGCCAAACCGAGAACGCGCACGATGCCGGGCTTGGTTCCGAGCCCTCCCTTCATGGCGATATAAGGACCGACGACGACGATAACGCCGATCGGTAAGAGCACAAGGCCGCGCCAGGGCGTCTGTCCGTCGTTGCGTGTCGCGCGAAAAAGCAACGCGGTCAAGAATGTCGCGGCCAGGGCAGACGGGAGCAGCAGTCCCTCGGGGCGGGCCAGATACGCGAGCGAGCTCAATGCAATGACGAGCAACAGCCAGGGCCATGTGCGCTTGCGTAGATAACGAATCGCGGCCCAGAGTCCCATGTTCCAGCACACCAGGAACGGGCACTCGGAAAGCACATTCACCACAACGTCAGCCACGATCGGATTGATCGTCACCAGCAAACAGGCCAGCCAGGCCGCGCATGCGCCGAAGAGCTCGCAACCGAGCAGATAGATGGGTATGACCAGAGCAACGATGCAGCCGAATGAGAAGAAAAGAGAAGCACGTTGCCACGACAGCGGATCGGAGCCGCCGAGCGCGGTTCGATGCATCGCCGCGATCCCCAGCGCGTGCAACGGATGATCGGATGCCTCGATCAAAGCGCGGTGATTTGCATCGACTTCGATTCGCTCGGCTTGATGAATATAGCGCAGGCCGTCGGCGAACGTCGGTTCACTATGGTGGACAACCCAGCCGAGATAGAGGGCGGCCGCGGTCATCAAGATGCCAATTCGGGTAGCGTGCTGCGCGGTGGTCACGCGGGTCGATCCTCGGGTGGTCGCAGGGGAAGTCGCGTCAATGCCAGCGAGAGTGACTGAAAAGGGGCTTCCAGGGTGATACGCTATCTCCGCCAGGGCTGCCGGTCGGTGCCCGATGTTGCGTCGGCCGTCTCGGTGGCTGGACGGCGGCGGTCGTACACGCGAATGCACAACTGGTTAGGAGCCGCCGTCGACGGCAAGCACGCAACCGGGTCTCGGCCGCGGATCAGGGTGCGGACCAGCTCGCCGTACGGTTCCGGACCATCAATCTGGCGATCGCGAACGACGATCCAGCGCGTGCGGGGATCACCCGGAGCTTCATATAGATTTGCGAAGGAATAACCCGGCCGCCGGCTGAAATAGAGCGACCAGTCGGTGAGGTCGAGCACACGCTCGTTCTCGAGTGTATTTTGAGTCAGCCATTCGCCGGCGGAGTGGTATACAGCGTAAGGTCCTGGGTTCGGCGGTCCGAGACCGCGCGCATTGGGAATCGCGATCATGAGTACCAGGAGTGCTCCCCAAACCGCTGGACCAGGTCGGAGCCGATCGCACGGCACGCCGAGCCACGCCCGGGGACTGACACATAATGGGTCAGCCGGCTGATCGCATGGGCGGCGGCCATCGTCATGAGCAGTCCCGCGATGATGGCATGGCGTGGACTACAGTAGCCGGCGGTCGCATAGAGCCGCACGAGTGCAACAGCGACGCATGCGAGAACCAGTCCGAGAAACACGGCCGCCCGGGCACGGGCCGCTCGTCGCGCCGCGATCAAGACTCCAAGGACGGCAAAGGGAGCCAGCGGAAAAGTCGTGGTATCGCGAAAGGCCGCGCAGGCCCGCTCGATCGCGTGGCGATACGTTTCGACGGCCGGCTGCCCGGGAGGCAGGGGCGCCTCACGCTCGAGGGCCGTGGGGAGCGCCTCGGGCATGAGGCCGAGAATCCGGGCCACCGGCGGTTTGGTGCCGAGCCCCCCCTTGAGGGCGATGTACGGGCCGACCAGAAGCACCAGTCCGCAAACGAGAAACGCCAGTGCTCGCCACCAGCGGGGCCAGTTGATACGCGTCACGCGAAGCAGCGGCAAGATCAAGAGTGTCGCCGCCAGGGCAAGGGGCAAGAGCATTCCTTCGGGGCGCGTGAGATAGGCCAGTGCGCCGAAGATTGTCGCGAGCGGAAGCCAGAGGAAGCGGCCTTCGCGCAAGAACCGCAGCGATGCCCACAGGCCGAACGTCCACCACAGAAGGAATGTGCTCTCCGAGAGTACATTGACGATAATGTATCCGACGATCGGGTTGGCGATCGTGAGCACGCAGGCCAGCCAGGCAGCCCGGCTATCAAAAAGCTCGATCGTCAGCAAGTAGACCGGGACGACGAGCAACACCATCGAGGCAAAACACAGTACCAGAGCCGCGCGTTGCCACGAGCCAGGGCCCTCGCCGCCAATCATGTGATGCGACGCCACGATCAAGAGCGGGTGCAGCGGATGATCAAGACCTTTGGCCACGCCGTCATTCCATGCGCCCTGGTCGATCAGCTCAGCCTGATGGATGTAGCGCAGTCCCACATTCGAGCTGGGTTCTGAATGCTTGATGATCCAGGCCTGAAAAACCGTGGACCCGGCGATCAGGAGCATGATGATATACACGTGCTTCATGGCGGTCTGCTCCGTCGTTTCGATCGAACGCCGGACCCCAGCGTCGGCCAGCGGCCGTGATTCTTCTAGCGAATTTCGCCCTTTCACACTACCCCAACTCGGCGACTTGTGTTGCGGTCGCGCAGTCGAGGGGTTTTGGGTCGAGTGCGGCGACCAGCGGTCAGCGGCGCAGTGGCGAGACGGGGCTTCCATCACTGGTCGCGATGCCGACGGGCTGAGCGAGATCGTACACGTAGACCTTGGATACCCGATGCGCGGGCTTGGCCGGGAAAATCCGGACGGGCTTGCGCTCGGCGACGAGCTCGCGAATGCACTTACTATAGTCCCACGGTCCGTAAATCAGGGCTTCGTGGGCGATAATCCAGCGGACCGAGCGGTCGCGCGTGGCTTGCTCGAGCGTGGAAAACGTATATCCATGTCGATCGGCGTAAAAAAGTGAAAATCCTTTGGGGTCGACCATGCTTTCACCCGGCTCGGCCGCGGTTGCGAGCCACTCGCCGGCCTGTTTATAGCCGTGGAAGCCAGGGTCGATCGAAGCGAGTGTCGCGGGCCCCCATAGCGTCGCACAGACGCCCAGAGCGACGGCTTTGATGCCCATTTCGAGCCGTGCCCGCGAAGGCGCGCCGGCCATCCGTTTTTGAATCGCGAGCGCGATTGCCGTGACGACCTTATCGAGGCCCGCCGCGCTTGCCGGAATCAAGATCCACCCGACGATCATCGCGTGGCGCGGCGTGCAGTAGCCAGACATCGCATGCAGCCGCACCATGGCGGCCGTTGATAGCGTGATGATCGATCCCAGGAAAATCCAGTGACGCCGGCCGAGATTCGATGGCCAGCTCGCGGCGATTCCCAGCGGGGCCAGCAAGATCAAGGGCAAGCTCGTCGCCCCCTCGACTGATCGCATCATGGCTCGCACGGCGAGATAAACGGTCTTGGGGAGCGTCTGATCGGGGGGAAGAGGGCGCTCACGCTCCACGGCCATTGCCGGCGCCGCACGTCCAATCCCAAGAATTCGCAACATCGATGGTTTCGTGCTGATGTTGCCTTTCGCCAGGATGAACGGACCGGCCAGAAGCATCGGGCCGAGAACCAGGATGCCAATAGCCCAGCGCCGCCTGGCCACGGGAAGTCCGGACGATTGAAAATAGGGCAAGACGACGAGTGTCGCCAGGAGTGCCGCGGGCAGAATCAAGCCTTCCGGGCGGGTCAGGTAGGCAAGAACGCTGAAACAGATTGTCAGCGGTATCCAGCCAAGTGCGCCGGCCCGAAGGAACCGGAGCGTCGTCCATACGCCCCAGGTCCAGAACAACAAGAATGTACTCTCGCTGAGCGTATCGGCCAGGACATGACCGCTGAAGGGGAGCAAGTAGGTCAGGAAGACCGCCAGCCAGGCGGCGGGCGCGCCGAAGAGCTCGTAGCTCACCAGGTAAACAGGAATGACGAGCAAGACCCCCGCGATGGCGGCGGCGGCTTGCGCCGCGATTTGCCAGTCGTGGGGGCTATCACCCTTCAGCACGCCATGCACCACCGCGATGGCCATCGGATAGAGCGGATGGTCGACCGATCTCACGACTCCTTGCGCCCATGAACCGTGGCTGATCGCCTTGGCCTGGGTGATATAGCGAAGCCCATCGGCGAAGAAAACGTCGGTATGCCCGACGAGCCACGAGAGCAGGGCGACCGCGCCCAACACCAATGGTCCGAGACGCCTCGCATGCTGAGCCGTCGACATGTTTCGCAGTCCTTTCGCCGTACGATCGATCGGTCAAGTTGAGCCGACCAAAAGATCGGGACGCTCGGGTCCATTCCGTGGAATTCGACGACAGCTCACACGATTATGGGCGGTTCGGCCTCTTCTGATTAAAGTCGGATCGCGTCAGGCGGAGCCTTTTTGGGGTGCTTCCTTGGCTGTGCCATGATCGCGACGAAGTCCTTTTCGAGTTCGGAGAGGGGCTGTGATCGATGGCCCTCGGTCCCGCTGGTTGGCCGCGCTTTCGCCGCTCGTGGGGTAAACCGCCGCCTGCCGGCGACTGGCTTCCGCGTGAATGGCCGCCTCGGCGAACGCCAGCACGTCACGCCCTCGGGGCTCCTGTCCCTGGCGCATCAGGCGCGGTAGCTTGCCAATCGCCATCCACGCGCGAGTCTCTTGAGGCCGTCGCCTGATACGCGACCAGGTTCCCCTGATCATGGCTTCGGCGGCGACGATGAGTGAAAGGCCCTGAAACTGCCAGCGCGGCAAGTGCTTGTGAAAATAGAGCAGCTTGCTGTGCCGGGTGATGACCCGCATCTTGGGCGAAACAGCCCGATTTTGCAAGGGATGTCGATGGGTCACGGTAATGTTTGTATCAAACCTGGTGTTCCAGCGCAAATTGCGAGCGGCGCGACAGAATGCGACTTCCTCGTAATAGAGGAAGAAATCTTCGTCCATGCCGCCGACGGCGCGGAGCAGCTCGGCGTTGATCAACATGCAGGCGCCTGTGACCCAGTCGACTGTTCCCGAGCGAATCCGCCAATCGGCCTGGTATTTCCGGCGGGATCGGGGTATGAACTGCTCCCAGATCGTTCGGGCCAGGGAGGGGAACGCGCCGACGGATCCTTGCGGGGTATTGTCGAGGTTTCGCAGGGCGAAGCCAACCACTCCCGGTACGCCGGCCGGATCGTCACGGTGGCTGTCGATTCGCGCGAGCACCTGGCCCAGAAATCCCTGGGGAACGTCGACGTCGGGATTGAGGATCAAGAGCCAGGGGCTTGACCGTGCGGCTCGCCACCCGGCGTTGACTCCGGCCGCGAAGCCATCATTGTGAGGCCGCAAGACAAGGCGTAGGCCCGGGAACGGCGTGTTCAGCGCCCCTGGAGGGTTGTCACGCGAGGCATTATCGACGACGACGATTTCGCATTGACGGGTCTTGAACTCGGGCTCTGCAATTAATGACGCCGTGAGGCGCAGGGTCTCCATCCAGCTTTCGTAATTGACGATGATGATGGTCAACGTCGCGGGCGGGCGCGGCTGCACTGGTAAAATTCCCGTTCTGGACGTTTCATTCACGCGGACGACCCCGATCGCTCTTGTCTGCCCGAGTGCCTGGATCAGCGCTCATTTTCGGAATAACTCAAATTTAACGTCGGTTCGGTCGATCGAAGACCTTGAAGGAAAACCGAACTGTACGAGGGCTACCAAGGATGGTGGGTCCCAAAATGAAAAACGCGGGGGCCGAGCAATTCGATCGTTCGGCGGTCGCTTCGTCCTCGAGGTACAGACCGAGGGATCGGTGGCGATTTATGAAGAGCCCCCCGGATCGGGCCATGAAGTCGGTTCCCCTGGCGCTGGTCACGCGGGCAGTCCAAAGCCGCGCCCTGCTCGTGGGACCGCGTCGAGACGTCCGGATCATGATCCGCTGCCTGGGCCAGAGCGCCTGGAGCGGCCCGCCGATCATCGGTTATGTCGATGCCGGCAACGGCCAGGAGCGTGCCTCCAGCATGCGCCCGCATTGTCGCCATTTTGCACTCCATTCCCAGACCGATCCGGTTCCGGTCCTTGGTTCGATCGACCGCATCGATGAGCTCGTCGATGTCACGCGTGCGACCCATCTGGTTGTCGCGGTCTCCGGCAAATCGGGCCCTCGAGTCCGGTCGCAACTGAGTCAACTTATCAAGTCTGGCGTGATTGTGCATTGGGTCTTGGTCGATTCGGGCCGGATCGACCTTGCCTGGCCCAACGCACCCGCAAGCTCGCCGACGTGGTCGCTTCACTCGGCATCGCCGCCGCGGCCCAATTTTGAGGCGATCCGCTGGCAGGCCGTTCATTACGGGCGACTGGCCAAGCGCGCGATCGATATCGCAGTCGCCGCCCTGGCGCTTTTCCTGCTCGCACCTCTTTTCGCCGTCGTCGCCCTCTCCATCCTGGTCACGACCGGCCGGCCGATCTTTTACTCGCAGGTGCGCGTGGGGCAGGGGGGCAAGCAATTTCGCATCATCAAGTTCCGAAGCATGAGTCGCGACGCCGAGAGCGCAACCGGGCCGATATGGGCCTCCGACCATGACAAACGCTGCACGCGGATCGGCGACTGGCTGCGGCATACGAATATTGACGAGCTCCCCCAGTTCTGGAACGTGTTGCGAGGCGATATGAGCCTCGTCGGGCCTCGCCCGAACGTCCTAGCTTCATCGAACAGTTTCGCCGGACCATCCCCGACTACGACCTGCGTCATGCCGTTCCAGGCGGAATGACGGGATGGGCCCAGGTTCACGGTTGGCGCGGCCGCACGTCGCTGCGCAAGCGGGTGCAATACGATCTGGATTACATCCAGCGCTGGTCGATCGGCCTGGATCTGCGCGTTTTGCTCATGACCATTCAGCATGTCGTGTGGGGCAAGACTTCATGGACCGAGTCAACGCGGAAGCCAAAAATCAGCCGCGTAAGCGGGCCACGCTCGTGCCTTGAATACCGCCGAGTCACGGCCCGTGTGCTCGGTTGTCATCCCCACTTACAACGGCCGTGCGCTGCTCGAGCGCTGCCTGGCGAGCGTCGCGCGGCACCGGCCATCGAATGCGCGGTCCCTCGATTGAAGTGATCGTCGCGGACGACTGTTCGACCGACGGCACCAGTGCGTGGATCGCCGCGGCCCATCCCGACGTGCGTGTCGTTCGGCTCGAGCCCAACGGCGGATTCTGCGCGGCCGCCAATGCCGGGATCGCCGCGGCGCGAGGCGTTTTCATCCAGTTGCTCAACAACGACACCGAGGTCGAAGCCGGCTGGATCGAAGCGGGCCTGGCTCCCTTCGCCGATTCGACTGTCGCGTCGGTCGCGCCTTTGGTTGTCGTCCGATCCGATCCGTCTCGCGTCGACTCAGCCGGCGACAGTTACGCGCTCTTCGGCTGGCCGACCAAGCGCGGCCACGGCCGGCCGCGGGCCCTTTTCGCGGAACGCGCGCTTGAAGACGTTTTTGGCGCGAGTGGTTCAAGCGCGTTTTATCGCGCCGCGGCGCTTCGCCGCGCCGGCGGATTCGATTCGTTCCTTGGTTCGTATTATGAAGACATCGACCTGGCGTTTCGCTTACGCTGGGCCGGCTACCGTTGCCTGTTTGCGTCTCGGTCGATCATCCACCACGATGTGTCGGCGACCTACGATCACGGCAGCCCGTCGCTGCAGCGCCGCATGGCGCGCAACGCCGAGATCGTCTTCTGGGCCAATATCCCGCCGGCGTGGCTGGCACTGGCGGTGCTTCCCCACCTGGCGTTTGTGGCGGCGCAAGGTGCCTGGCGGCTCGCGCGGGGCCGTCTGGGTCCGTTCGCGATGGGAAAATGCGATGCAATCCGTGCGTGGAAGGAGATCGTAACGCGCCGGCGACTTCGTCGGGCGCTCTTGCGCAAAGCCATCGCTCCGCCTCACTTTGCCCTGGGCGGTGGAACTCTGGGCGACGTGCGCAACCACCTGGCCAGGCCGCGAGAACAATCGAGCAAGACGCGCACTTGCGGTTGATCCGTCAGGCGATGTACGCTCGTTCGGCTCGAGCACGCTTGAACTTCCATCGAGCATGGCCCTGGTCTTCCGCCGGGCGCTACCGTGCCCGATTGGATTCCCGCTGCCGCGAGCACTGGGTATAGTGGCGGAACCAGGATCTCTTCACCCATTGTCGATACAACGGCGGCGCGAGGAAAGCTCATGGCAGTCCAGTGCCCGTACTGCCGGCACGCATTTGCGATCAAGAAGGCCAAACCCGGACTTTACACACCCGCCTGTTCGGAGTGCGGTCGGAAATTTCAGCTTGCTGTCTTCGATGATCCCGCCAGCGAGCCCGTCGTCGCGGCCATTCCGGCAGAGCGCGATAAGCCGGCAACCGCGGCGCCGGCCCGGACAAAGGCGGCCACGGCCAGGTCGGCAATGCCGGCAACCGAGGCCCACGCCTCTGACTTGCCTACCGGCGCATTCGATCCTCATGCCACCGCTGCCCAAACTCCGGCCGGATACACCCTCGCGACTGATCCGGGTGCAACCGTCGACCAGGTGAAGACCGAGCTTGCGCCATCAGCAGTGCCGCCGACAATAGGCGGGCCAGCGGAGACTCGATCGGGCAGCGTGGCACAGGACAAGAGCGCGGCGAATGGATTCGATGCACCGACCCAGGCGATCGCGGAGTCGGCCGGTTCGGGCATGGGAGAGCGTCCTGCGGGCGTCCCCATGTTGCTTGGTGGCTACCAGATCTTGAAAGAGCTCGGTCGCGGAGGCATGGGCGCCGTTTATCTTGCGCGGCAGCTCTCGCTCAATCGCAACGTGGCGCTCAAAGTCATGAAGCCGCAGTGGGCGCGCAATGCCACGTTCGTGGCACGATTCACGCGTGAAGCGTACGCCGCCGCGCAGCTCACGCACCATAACGTGGTGCAGATCTATGACTTTGGCGAGGACAAGGGCACCACGTATTTCAGCATGGAATTTGTCGAAGGCCAGACGCTGGGGGGTCTGGTGCGCGAGAAGCGGCGGCTCGACGTCGAGGAGGCCGCGGGCTACGTGCTCCAGGCCGCTCGGGGGCTCAAGTATGCCCACGACCAGAGCATGATTCATCGCGACATCAAACCCGAAAACTTGCTGCTCAACCTTCAGGGCGTGGTGAAGGTCGCCGACCTGGGGTTGGTGAAGACCCCGCAAGTGGCCGAGGCCGACGAAGCCGTGAGCGCCGGCAGGGCCCCTGTAACGCCGGTGGGCGACGCCGGCACGGCGGCCGATCCCGGGCAGATCACCATGACCGACGTGGCTCTTGGAACACCGATTTACATGGCTCCGGAGCAGGCGAGAGACGCCGCGCGGGTCGACGCCCGGGCCGACATCTACTCGCTCGGGTGCACTCTTTATGTCCTGGTGACCGGGCGCCCGCCGTTCGAGGGGAGAACCGTACCCGAAATCCTCAGCAAGCATCAGACCGACGCGGTCATTCCGCCCGAGCTCGTGGTCAAGCGCGTGCCGAAATCGTTGTCGGCCATCATCCTCAAGATGGTGGCCAAGAAGCCCGAGGACCGCTACGCCAATCTGAGCCAGGTGATCGAAGCCCTCGAAGCGTTCCTGGGCGTTTCGAGCGCGGGTGCGTTCACGCCGCGCGAGGATCATGCCAGCCTTCTGGAGCAATGCGCGGCCGCCTTCAATGCGTCTCAGGCGGCTCGGACACGGTCGTGGATCATGCCCGGCCTCGTCGCCACTTGCCTCGCGCTGGCTTTCCTGTGCTTGCTCGGCGGCCGGCCGGTGGGGGCGGGCGTCTTCGCGAGCATGGCGCTTCTGACGGCGGCCGCCGACTTCGTGATGGTTGGAATCTGGCGAAAAACCCCGCTGTTTCTCCGCGTTTGCCAGCTCATTGCCGGCGCACGACTCTCGGAGTGGCTCACGGTGGCGGCCGCGGCGATCATCCTGTGCACTCTCTTGATGGTGTTGAAACTTTTCTGGATCTGGGTCGGCCTGGGCTTTCTGGCGGTCGGGAATCGTCGTGGCCATTCATGCGGCGTTTGACCGCCAGGCGGCGGCCGAAAGGCACGAGCCCCTGCAAAAAGCCGAGGCATTGCTGCGCTCACTGCGCTTGCAGGGTCTCGATGAAGACGCCTTGCGGCAGTTTGTGTGCAAATACAGCGGGACCCACTGGGAGGAGTTTTACGAGACCTTGTTCGGCTACGAGGCGAAGCGTGAAGCACGGCGACGGTGGGGCCGCGCCGACGGCGCGAGCTCGCGGCCAAAATACGCGGGATGGCGCGATCCGATTGCCAACTGGCTGGATGCTCGAATCGCGGCGCGTCGCGAAGCAAACGAGGTCGTCAAACTGCAAAAAATCGAGGAGCGCAGCCTCCAGAGCCAGGGCGAAAACCTGGTCTCGGCACGCCGCAAATCGCAGCGCGCGGCACTCGCCATGGTCGCGACGGCCGCCGAGATCAAGGAGTCGATCGCCGCGCGCGACAACACGTTCGTGGTGAACCGGTCGATCGCGAGTGCCATGCGCGACGCCGCGATCAAGCCCGAAAAGGTCTTGCTCAATCACGAGCGCGGCTTGCTTCCAGATCGCGACCGGCCGCGCTTTCTGGTCGGGCTGGCGAACATGATCATCGGGCCCAAGATCCGCTTCCTCGCGGGGGCGGCACTCCTGGCGGGATGTGTCGCGTGGATGCATCAAAACGCGATGATCTCGACCGAGCAAGCCACGGCGATCGTCGACGCGGCCAAGGCCGGCGATGTCGAGGCCCTTCAGTCGCACGCCAAGGCGGGCGTCGAACGGGCGCGCCAGGTCGCCGCCCGGCCGACCGAAACTCTCGATCTGCCCGTGGTTCCACCCCGGTTGCTCGAGCTCGTTTCATCGTTCGGCGCCGGGGCCGGCGGACTGATTCTGATCGTCTCGGCCCTGTTCAGCGGGGTGCGAATCGCCTTCTTCGCCATTCCGGCGGCACTCATTCCTGTCTTGTTACCACGATTCTGGCATCCCGCGCTGGGGGGTCTGGCCATCGATCCTAGCCTCGTGCCGAGCGTCGCCGGCGCGATCATCATGGCGGCTGGCATCCTCTTTGGACGCCGATGACGGCGGCCAAACAGGCTTTCGAGTGCCCGCCGCGGCTCAAGCTCAGGCCGGTTGCCATGCGGACGTATCGACTTCGTGGCTGACGTGGAGACGTGTCATCTCATCGAGAATCGTGGTCCGACCAAGCGGATCGTGAAACGTGCCGTGCGTTTCCACCACGGCATCGCGATATTCCGGGTCCGCTTGCTTGAGCAGAGCGTGAAGTGTTCGCAGGCGATAGTGTGGAACGGCCGGAAACAGGTGATGGGGGATATGCATGTCTTGCCCATACACGAATACGGCCCATCGCGTGAAGGCATCTGTGAAGAAGACGCGCGAGTTCGTCAGGCGGCCGCGGTCGGCATTGGAGTGCTGATAAACGTCACGCAGGAACATGAAGAACATGAACGAGGTGCCCAGCGGCAAGAACCACAAGAGCAACGGATACATGGCCGAGCGGCCACCCGTGGCCCATCGCAGTTGCGCCAGGCAAACCAGGATGATGGTGTAGAAGGTCATGCGGAAGAATCCTGCGGCGCGCGGTGAATACACTTGCCGAAACGGCGACTGAAACACGGCCCAGTCAGGCAGCGTGCGCATGGCGATGGCGAGAACCCCGATGCCCAGTAGACCCGAGGGTGCCAACCACTCGGGGCGATTCGCGCCGGTGAGCATCTTCAAAACCAGGCTGAATAACGCGATGTAGAATATGCCCAGCGCCGTCGCCAGCCGCGGTAAGGCATCTGTGAACCTTGGATCCCTGGCCCCGCGTTCGATGTACACATTCCGCCCCTTGCCGATCGCGCTGACCTTGATATACGCCCACTGGTATCGCAGGAACCGCACCGGCGCCGTCACGAAGCAGAAATAGATCAAAGCAATGAAGCGCTCACGCGACATGGGAAACTCATGCGCTCGTTTCTCATGTCCCAGATTCTGCAAGTCTGGATCGCAATCGGGATCATTCGTGAACTGGTGATGCCCCATGTGAAAGAGGCGATAGAAGTGGATTGTCGTGAACAGAGGGAACATACAGAACAGATCGGGGATCAAGTCATTGAGATAACGATTTTTCATGAACGAATAATGTGACGACTCGTGCCCGAGGCCCGCGAGACGGTGTTGAATGCCGCCGATCGAGATGACAGCGATCGCGAACACCGGCACCGTCCAGGCCCAGTGCAGGTGCCACGACTCGCGAAATTCGGCAAAGACAATCGCGCCGCCGGCGACCAGCATCAGGCAGAGATATTCAAAAGCCAGATACATGAGATTTGTGTGATTATCGACTTGACGTAATCGCATTATTTCATGGTGAAGGTGTGCGTCGCTGCGAACCGGGCCCTCTGCCGTCGAAACCATCGCAGTGTTCCTTATCGCAAAGAATCCCACGGCCCGCCCGGTCTTCATACCATTAGATCGGCGAAACGGATCGGCACCGTGAACCTTCAATGTCACCCATATTGTATATCATGTCCATGCTACGCAGTTTACCTATTTTAACATACTCGAGATGTGATGGCGAGCCATCTTTGCGAGATCGCAAATCACGTCAAGCTTGGAAAGTGGTGAGGAAGCCGGTTAGGGTGCCCCACTTGATTTTGGCACCGACATTTTGGTTTGCTAGAAACTCGGATACTTAAAGTACAACTCAGAACCTCGCCAGGAGGCAGGGATGCCCACGCTCACGATCACCTACAATACGCCGGAAGAACGTCGGAATTATGAGACGGCCATCGCCTTCGTTTCCGAGATGCATCAACTCGGTCTCGAGGCTCCGCATGGCGGCGTGATCGACGCATGCGAAGGACTCGCTCTATCCAAAGGACACGACTTTCTTCGAGAGACCCTTGCTGGGGCCATTGAGGCGCGAGTCAGTCACCTTGAAAAAAAAGCCAACCGTCCTGTGGGCACGCAGCCCGAAACAAGGGACGGCGGTCGCGTTCGATCGTAACCGCCATCGGCAAGATTTCGATTGCCCGTTCCTATTGCACGTGCCCCACATGCGGCAACGGGGAATTTCCGGCTGACGCCGCGCTGGGACTCGACGGCGGATTCAGCCGACTGGCCCGTAAACGGATCTGCTATGTCGGGATCGATAACTCGTTTGAGCGTGGCGAATACATGCTCGAACTGTTGGCGGGATGGTCCGTCGACGCCGAAACGATCCGACGGCTCGTCCATGCCGAGTCGGCCGAATGCCAGAAATCCAAATCCGAAGATCTCGACGTCGCGGCCAAGTTCCGCAAGGCTTCGGGCGACCGGGAACTCCAGATCGATGCCGGCAAGGTCAATACCGAGACCGGCTGGCGTGACGTCAAGGTCGCAACGTTCGCAGTCCGGCAACCGGCCGAGCCCTCTACGTCGGAGAATTTTGGCCAGCGTGACTTGCCCAAGCCTTCGGTGCGGCATGTGATCGCTGCGATTGAAACGGCCGAGGAATTCGGTGTGCGCTGTCAGTTGGAAGCCCAGGCGATCGGCCTGACGGACGCCAAAGAGCTGTCGATTCTGGGGGACGGCGCCGAATGGATCTGGAATCTTTCGACCGAGCAATTCGCTGGCGCCGAACAAAATCTCGACGTTTACCATGCGACCGAATACCTGGGAGACCTGGCCCGAGCGGGCTTCGATGGGGACACGGTCGCGGCCAAGCTATGGACCGATCGCGCCCAAGTCGCTTTGGTGGCCGATGGGTGGGCAGGGGTCTGCGAATTTGTACACAATAACAGCAGCGAGATGAGCAATCGCCCTGCGCTTGAGGCGGCTTATCCTCGGGTAGCCAACTACCTTTCCGGCCATCAAGACCGCATGATGTACGCGGCCCGCCTACGTCGGGCGCGTCGATCGGCAGCGGGATGATCGAAGGCGCGATCAAACAACTGGTCACCCGTCGTATCAAACAGACCGGGGCGCGATGGAAAACCGACCACGTGAGCCCCTTCGTTGAGTTGATCAGCCTCAGCCAAGCCGAAGACTGGGATGCCTACTGGTCCGCGGCCTAACTGCCAACTTCGAATGGGGCACCCGCCGGTTACGGAGCTGGATCACCGCTAAATCGCGGCTTATGGAGGGCCAGCGATCGAATGTGAAGCGCGACGAAGAACGTGGTCACAATTCAAGCGTCAGGAAAAGAGCGGGACGGCGACCTTGAGCACCAGATCGAGACCGAAGTGGGCGACCATGGCCGCGACGAGGCCGCGTTGCCAGTAAAGCCACCCAAAGGCGATTCCGGGAACTCCGTTTCCCATGAAGACAAAAACGATCAGGCCGGGAGTCAGTCCCAGGAGCATCTGGGCTTGAGGGAGGTGAATGGCGGCGAAACAGAGTGCGGCCAGTACGTTGGCGATCCAGAAGGTTTTCGCGCCGACCCTCGGTTCCAAGGCAGTCGATTTCTTCTGCAATTTGGTTGCCAACCACACGAGAAAGGTGAGCAAGCCCAATCGCAGCCAGATTTCTTCCCGGACGCCCGCGCCTATCGAGGCGAGGAAACCTTCCCACGGGGGCGGCATTTTAATCACTTTGTTGGCATCAATCCCGAGTTCCACATTGCTGGTCGAGAGAAGGATCACGACTCCCAGCAGGGCGCCGACTCCAAGTGGCAAGCCCACGTAGCGCCAGAGCCGGCGAGCCAGCGATGGTTCACTTGGCGACGACCGCTCGTTGAACATTCGAGCCATTCCCAGGCGCGGGCCCAGGCCAAGTCCCAGGGCGATGGAAACTGCCGAGATCATCAGCTCGGCCACGATGGTGACGGCCCAGACCACGGGCATGAACCCGGGCGGAATCGGCATCGCCATCTGGACCATGAGAGTGCGCGAATAAGGCAAGATGGCCAACGTGCCGAGAAGCGACGCTGCGAGGAGCACAAAATAGAGCTTGAGGTCGAACCCTGGCACGGTTGGCTCGATAGACTCAATCTGGACGGCCGCGGGTTCAACATCAGAGTGAACTGATTCAGGCAGCGGCGACAGCCAGTCGGGATGTGACGGAAGCTCGTCCATGGCAGACACCTCTGGGAACCAGGCAAGAATCAACGCGGCACTGGAACAAGCTTAACGCAATCAATGCGCCCGCACGAGATATTCCGTTGGCACACGGGGCGATTCAAATTGGTCGCGACATCGGCCTGAAATCGCCGTCATCGGCAATTTTCCAACCGACGATCAATGATGGCTCGATCATGGGGTGAGCATGTCTTTTCACGCGCCGCAAGGAGGTGGAGACGCGCCTCTTCCAGATCACCGGCGCGGCGAAAGAGCTCACCGAGTGTCGCATCGAGCAGATGATAGTGGCGCAGGGCCTTGTTCTGCCGCATTTCGCCCAGCGCGGAGATCGCCGCGGCTGGTCCGTCGATTTCGGCGATCACGATGGCGCGATTGAGAATGTAAACCGGCGATCGATGGATCGCTAGCATCGCGTCGTAGAGCCGCAATATCGCGTTCCAGTTCGTTTCGGCGTGGCTCCGGGCCGAACAATGGTAGAGAGCGATGCCAGCTTCGAGGTGAAATGTCGACACGACGGTTCCTTCCGCCGACGCGTCGAGAAAGGCCTTGGCTCGCTCGATGAGCCGCCGATCCCAGCGTGATCGATCCTGGTCCTCCATGAGGAGGATGCTTCCCGCGTCGTCGACGCGTGCGTCAAGGCGCGCCGCATGAAACAGCATGAGGGCCATGAGAGCGTGCGTCGTGGGGACGCTGCAACTCCGGTGCTCGCACAGCAAATGACAGAGGTAGGCCGCGTCTTCGCACAGGTCGGGCCGGATCGCCGCGTCGCCGCGGGACGCGCTGTAACCCTCGTTGAAGAGTAAATACAAGACCTGGTGAACGGCGTCGAGCCTCTCGAAGAGCTGGGCGGCGTCGGGCGGATCGAGCGTGATCTGATGATCCACCAATTCCCTGGTGGCGCGCTGGAGTCGTTTCTTGATTGTCTCTTCGGTGGCGAGCAGGGCGCGGGCCACTTCAGAGACTCCAAAGCCGCACAGCGTTTTCAACGTCAGTGCAAGCTGATTTTCACGCGCCAGGATGGGATGGCAACATGCGAAGATCATCCGGAGCTGGCTGTCCTCGATCGCGGTGTCGACGAAGAGCTCGTCGATACCCATTTCGGCGATCGGCCGCGCGGCGACCCAGTCGCGGATGACCCGGTGCCGGGTGTCATCGCGGCGCAACGAATCGAGGATCTTGTTCCTGGCGACACGATGGATCCAGCCCGACGGGTTATCGGGGATGCCACGCGTGCGCCAGGATTGAAGCGCGTCAAGCAGGGTGGCCTGCACCATTTCCTCGACGAGCTCGAAGTTACGCCAGCCGAAGAAACGCGTGAGCACGGCAACCAGCCGCCCCGCCTCACGGCGGAAGAAGTGCTCCACGAGCGGAGCGACTGGTTCTTGCTGTGGCGCTGAGCTCGACATGGGCCAATCCCACGTTAGCCAATTGAGTGGTGCGGTCTTGTTTCACATGCTGGCTGACAAACCGGCCATGGCCCTGACCTCGACGGAGCCGCCGGTCAAAAGCGCGGGACATTCTTTGGCCAGCTCGGCCGCGGCGTCGATGGTATCGGCCTGAACGATCGAGTAGCCGCCGACGATTTCCTTCGACTCGACAAAGGGCCCGTCGGTGACGACCTTGTGTGTATCAACGACGCGTCCTTCCATCGTCAGCGCATCACCCGGGTTGATCATCCAGCCCCTGGCCATCGCCTCACCGATCCACGCGCCCCATTTTTGCATCATCTGTTGCATCTCGTCGGGCGTCATCTTCGATTCGGCTTCGCCGCTGCCCCGGTAGACGAAAAGAAAATTGGCCATGAAGTGGCTCCTTTCATGTGTAATGCGTTGCTGGTCTGGTGATCGATCACTTCTTGCGCACAAGGTCGAGACGAACGACGCCCGCACCTTTGCCGTCCTTGTAGAGTTCCCACTCCATGTGAAAATGATCGGCGTCGACAAGCCTCATTTTCATGTCATGCATATGGGTTTCGGTCGCAGGATCGAGACAATTTCCACCGACGTAGTCAAAGACGAGGTCGGCGTCATCACTGACGGATTTCGTACGCATCCGCGGCTGGTTTCCCAGGTGGCAATAGTGTGTGAGCATAAGCTGGTCGCCGTCGCGGTGGTAGACGGTGATCATTTCCATGGGCTCGCCCGGGAACGTCGTTTCCACGACCGCGCTGCCGCCGGCTGTGAGGTGGTAGCGCGCCAGGATCTTTCCCTTGGGCCCGAATCCACCGGAATTCGTGACTTCCCACTCGCCGGCTAAAGCCTTGAGTTGTTCAAACCGCAAACTCGCGCTATTGCTCTTCGTCACAGTGCGCTTCTCGTGGTCACACGCCGGATCTTTCGCGCAAGTTGCGCTACCGCCGCGGTCAGAATAAGCAGTCCTGAAAAGAGTTGTCTTCGGTACATGCCCCATTGCTCCTTATTGATTCACCCGTTTTCATCACGCCGTGGTTGGCGTTTCCAAGAACGATGACGAACCAATCCGGAAGGCGGGGACATGGCGTGAGCGAATTTCTCTGAAAAAATCCGCCACGTGTTGCCGGGCGATGAACGAGCGTCTCAGGTCTTTGCGTGATGGCCAGTTAGCGTGAGATTAGGAGCGCACATGCTCTGAAAGTCGATGCAAGCCAAATGCCCCTGCACGATCCAGGGAGGGCGAGACTCTGTCGAGCTGCGCAGGCGCTTGGCTCGCGGGGATGCCCACCCCTCCCCAGCAAGCTGGGGTCCGGGGCGGGCGAGTCTCCAGACGAGCCGAGTTCCAGTGCCAGAGCCGACTCGAGGAGCCTCGGCGTCTTGGAGTCACGCGGGGCCCTTTAGTGCGCAAAGACGTCGGATGGAAGCATGGGGTCTAAGATCAGGCGCAAGGCTTCGCGACGGAGCTGGCGAGAATATTCAAGATTCCAGTAGGCGTCGGGCCAGGTCGTTTCTTCCGGGGGATGACTCGCGAGTAGGTCTTGGGCCGCTGCCGCACCGCCGAGTTGCTGGTGGGCCATCGCCAGGAAGATCGCGTCCGTCTCGGAAATTTGACCATTATCCGAAGCGATCCCTTCATTGATGCGGTCGATCGCCTCGCGGAAGCGGCCCGATCGGTAGTGAATTCCTCCCATCGTGGTCAACACGGAGTGTCGCAAATCCGCGCGGCCTGGAGGGAATTCATCAAGCGCGGATTCGGCCCATGCCATTGCCGTCTCACCATCGGCCTGCACACCGCCCTGACCCAGGATGCACATCTCGGCCAGCAAAGTCGCCACCCATTTTTCGGCGACTCGTCCGCGATAGCGGGCGCGAAGTGCTTCGCAAAGCTGCTGGTAACCGGCAAGGTCGTCGGCTTTCAGGTGGGCAATGGCCGCCTGGGTCCATACTTCGTAGGGAACCGTTCCTCGCGCGATTGCGCTGTCGTACAACTCGATCGCAGCATGCAATTGCCCGGAGCGGAAACGTTCTTCGGCCAGGCGTGCGAGAAACGCGATATCGGCCCCGCGCTCGACGGCCGCGGCGAGATCGACCTCGCGTTCGTCGCGGCGCCCGAGTGCGCTGTAGACGGCCGCTCGGGCCGCACGAAGCTGCCAGGCGGCCGGCCGAGCCGCGATCGCAACGTTTAACAGACACAGTGCGTCGCCGGGACGGCCAGCGGCGAGAAGATCTTCGGATCGGCACGATAGCCAGTCGACGATCGTCTTTGGCGGGCCGAGGCGCACGGCTTGTTCGAGGGCGGCGGCGGCCCGTTCGGGCTCACCCATGGATAAAAGCGCCAGGGCGCGGCGGGCATGAAGCAAACAATCTTTAGGATGCGCGGCGATCAGCCGATTGAGGTGCCAAAGCGCTCCAAAAGCATCGCCGCAAAGCTCGGCAGCGCGGGCCTCCATCGCGTTGTCGCGACCGGCAACGAATGATGCCCTGGTCGCGGTGGACCGCGTCGCGCAGCGACATCGCCAGGCCTCCGTGTCGATCAGCGAGAATTCCCGAGTCTTGTCGAGGGTCACTCCCGACTGAAGGGCCGTCTGCGTGATGAGCGCTTCGACCGGACTGTTCGAGGCGACCGGCAGGGGGCAGGAACGAACGTCACCGTAGTCGTCGACGGCCACCCATGACTTGCCATCGGGATGGAATGCGACACCCAGAATGGAGCCCCGCAATAATTCGGCGGGTCCTACCGGTTGGGCGTGGTTCACGTTCCACGCGGAGACAGAACCGTCTTCACATCCGACGACGAACGCCGAGCTGTCGGGGCTAAACGCGATCGCACCGTCTGCGATGGCACTGCCTGTGGCGATCGTCGGAGATTCTGCCTCGCCTGTCGCCGCGTTCCAGAGGCGCGCACCCCCGGTGCCGTCAGGACCTTTGCTTGCAGACAAGAGTACGCGGTTGTCGGGGCTGAAAGCCAGGCCACGCACATGGTCGGCGTGGACGAGTGGCTCGCCGATGGCCTGGCCCGTCGATACGTCGACGAGGCGAACCGTGGTGTCTTCCGATCCGATGGCCAGGCGTTTTCCATCGGGACTGAACGCAAGCTGCGCGACAATGCCCTTGAAAACGAAGGGCTCGCCGCGGCGCCGGCCGTCCGAGAGGTCCCAGAGCACGGCGTGCCGCGCGGTTTCAGCGGTGCCGGCCACGAGCATCTGGCCATCGGGACTGTAAGCCATCGAGAACACGATCGATCCGGCGCGTAATGGAGCCGTCAGTTGCTCTCCGGTGGCCACATCCCAGAAGTGGATGACGCCGCTGTAATCACCGGTGGCGAGGACTTTGCCGTCACCTCTGAAGGCCGCGGCTGACACGTAATTGATATGCGGCAAGATCCCCGTCTGGGGGCGTCCTGTCAGGGTGTTCCAGATCTGGCAGGTGGTGCTCGTGCCTTGTTCCTTGCGTCCGTTCACGTGGCTCGCCGTCACGAACAGACTGCCATCGGGCGAGTACTGGAGTGTCCGGATCCGCGACCAGCGATGCGGGATCGATACATCGAGCGGCTGAGCGGTCGCCGTGTCGATTTGCCGCGCCAGGCCATACCATGAATCGCCCACCAAGACGCGTGTCCGGTCCGGACTGAATGCGGCCCGGGTAAACCGCATTCGCGGCGGCGAAGGGACCCCGCCAGGATCGGTCGTCGCGACCAAAACTTCGCCTTTGCGGGGAACTGGCGTCAGAGTACGCAGACCGAACTCCCACACCTTAGCCGTGCCGTCAGCGCTCGAGGTCGCGATCATCTTCCCATCGGGAGAGAATGCGACATCGAGTACCTGCAGGCGGTGTCGCAGGGGAGAACCGACGACGCGTCGGCTCGCTGTCTCCCAGAGCCGCACCGTGTTATCCGAGCAAGCGATCGCCACGAATCGCCCGTCCGGCGAAAAGACCGCTCGTCCACTCGTGGTGACCGGGAGAGGCTCGCCCAGCGGACCGTTGATCGAAATATCCCAGAGGCGAGGACTTCGGTCGTGTTGTTGGATGAGAACGTGTCTTCGGTCGGGCGAAAAATTGAGGCCATCGAGACTTCGAGGATCGCTTAACTGCCACCCTCGCGAATCTCTGACGATGTTGGACCATCCATTCAGAACCGCAGCGACATTATCGCCGGCGCACATGGCAAGGCTCGTCAGGATCGATTGGTCTACTTTCTTGTCATCGGCTGGCGCACGAATTTCGATGGGCCGGTCGGTCGAAAGATCCCATGCGCGTGCCAGGCCCTTCTCCTCGATCGCGAAGACAACCTTGCTGTCGGACGAGAAGATCACGTTCCGAGCCGGATTATTTCCCAGCGGCTCGCCCAGTCGTCGTCCCGATGATGCGTCCCAGAGTCGCACCGCGTGAAGGCGGCCCCGGCTCACGAAGAATTTCCCATTGGGTGAGAAAATAAGGCCGAGGAGGTCATCTTCGCTAAGAGTAGGAGGACCGGCCGCAAGACCGGTCTCCACGTCCCATCGACAGATCTTGTCGTCTGTTCCGCCAGTGAGCGCCATACGTCCATCGCTTGAAAATGCGACACATTCGACCTGGTCGCCATGCTCCAGTCGTGGGCTGATCGGATAGCCGGTTTGAGTACTCCAGACCCGGGCCGTGCAGTCGTAGCTGCCGGTCAAGATCGCCTGACCGTCGTGTCGAAACGCCACGCCACTAACCTGGCCGCGATGTTCGAAATGGCGCGCAGCCTGGCCGTTCGGTCCTGCCAGGCGGCGAGGTTGGTCCGGGCCAGCTTACTGAGGTCTGGCCGTTCGGCGGGTGCCTGGCGGAGCGATTCGGCCATCCAGGCGAGCCCCCTGTCGAGATCACCTTGCCTGGCGAACTCGAGGCCGCGGCCGAAATCTTGAGTGCTGACCTCGGCCTGCGCCTTGACGCGCAGCTTCCGACTCTCGTTGCGCCGTGCTGTTCGCGCGGGTCGCTTCGGCGTTGGCCCTGCGCCACTCGACGGTGACGGCCAAAAATCCCAAAAACAAGACGGCTACCAGAGCCATCAACAACCCGGCGATCGTGGGATTGCGGCTGCACCAGCGGATGGTGTGCTCACCCCACTTCACGCGTTTCGCCTTGATCGAGCGCCCGTCAAGAAAGCTCTTGAGGTCATGGGCGAAATCACCGGCGCTCTGATAACGCGACGAAACGTCCTTGGCCATGGCGTGCGCAATAATCGTCGCGAGCGCCTCTGGCACGGCCGGATTGTATCGGTCGATCGGTACGGGCTGGCTTCGCTCGACGTGGGCCAGGATCTCCCAGCGTTCCCGGCCGTCGACGGCCGATTCGAGCGTGAGCAGCTCATAAATCGTGGTACCCAGCGCGTAGACGTCGGACCTGCGGTCGACGAGTGAGCGTTTACCCAGGGCCTGCTCGGGGCTCATGTAGCGCAGCGTGCCCGGTAGATCACCGGTGGCGGTCAATGATCCGCTCCCCACGATGCGCCAGCCCGAAGTCGGTGAGCCAGAGTTTTCCGCTACGGTCAAGGAGAAGGTTGGCGGGCTTGATGTCGCGGTGGAGGACTCCTTGATCGTGCGCGTGCTCCAGAGCTTGTGCGGCCTGCGCGGCCAGTCGGACAACGGCTCGGACATAATCGGCCGACTGAACGTCCGGGGGAGAACTGGAAATCTCGGCGAGGCGGCTCCGTCCAAACCGGTCGGCGAGCAGACCACGGGCCAGTGCAACCGCGTCGACATCTTGATCGTCGGGCGAAACTCGGCCGTCGCGCAGCCGGCATAGCGCCCGCACAACGCCCGCAAGACTCGCGCCTTCAATGAACTGCATGGCATAGAAAGGCACATCATCGTGGCAGCCGACGACGTAAAGCGGAACAATATTGCTGTGATTCAGGCAAGCCGCGGCCTGTGCCTCGATTTGAAAACGCTGCAAGGACCGCGCATCAGCGCCGCACTCGCGGAGAGCACCTTGAGAGCCACGCGGCGGCCCTCCGAAATCTGCTCGGCTTCGTAAACGACGCCCATTCCCCCGCGGCCGATCTCGCGGATAATCTCAAAATCGCCCAGCACCATCGATTGCGAAAGCGTCGCGGAAAAAGCAATTGATGACGACCGGCGGGCTTGAGGCCGCGAAATCTTGGCCAGGCCGCATAAATCATCGAGAATCCCAGGCAACAGATCGGCCCATTCCGGGTAAGCCGCGCCATATTCGGCCGGATCAACGTGCTCGCCCGCCTGCACACGAAGCGTGAATTGCTCGACGATCTCAGCGAGGGCCGCGTCGCGATCGTCACTCGCCGACGGCATGGCCGATAGCGGCGTGAACGACGGCCTATCCCGATCCGGAATAGACGCTCGCTTTCGGCTCGAGGTGGTCACATCTTCGGCGTCGAATACTTTCGCGAGATTCACGGACCCTCTCCTCGGTCGCTGGCAGAGTCATCCAGGCGTCGATCGGGCGTTGACGGTATCCCGGGTGCTCATTTGCGGCCCACTCTTGGTGAAAATCTTTGAATTTCGTCGTACTCATCGCTCTGACACAAGTGTGCCAGGCTTTGAGATCATGGAGTCGATGCACCTGCTTCACCGGCGAATCAAAGGAACGAATAACCGGCTGAAGTCAGACTCGGTCAGCGAGTACTCGTTAACTCCCTGGTATGGTGTATGCATTGAGGCGTGAACGTCTAGACTCCTAGATCTTATACCATGGGTCAAGCCAGCCATCTTTCTGCCCATGAATGCAATGAGACCGATATTCAGAACATGGTCTTGCATGTCACATAGCAAGCTCATCGCGACTTACGTGTCGCGTTCATGTGGCCGCCAGCGCCACAGCTTTTCGGCGGCCGGCATCCTGGCATCTCAGAAAGACGATGCAAGAAACCGGGCGAGTATCAAAAAGCGACTTCATCGTTTCACGCCGCAATCGCGGGTTCAAGAGGAGTTGTGTAAAGTACGTTAACGGTGAGCACATTTCAAGAAGTGTCACCAATTTGACTAAAATTATGTGGTATTGACGCCTGTGACATCGAGTTCGACGCAGCAATATCCGTATTTTTTGACAAAACATGCAGAATCCAAGTATGGCCAGTCATGGCGTGTCAACGCAGTCCATGCATCTTGCGCACATGTCGGCCCGCCGAACCCGAATGCACCCGCGTGATCCTGAGACGTGCAGTCTCCGGACGAGCCAAGTGTCGGTCCCGATTCGGCGAGCCGCGGCGTCTTGGAATCGCGTGAGGCCGTTAGATATGGCCTGATTTACCGGCGAAGATGAGAAACATGTGCGGATTAAAACGGATTCGCGGGACTTCCAGGAGTTTCGTAAATTTTCTGAGAAATCAGAAGGGCGATCGCCGTGTAAGGTCTCGATCGGCGATGGCGATCGGGAAGTCCCACAGGTAGATGGATCCGTCAAAACCACCGGTGGCCAGGGAACGGCCATCGGGGGCGAATGCCAGGGCATGAACGCCGGCGTGGCGCAGGCTGGTGGGTCTGATCTTCATTGTGGCGAGATCCCACATCGTGATCCCGCCCTGGTAATCGGCCGCGGCGAGCGTGGTGCCGTCTGGACTCGCCGCGACGGCGACAACGACCCCCGCCGGCCCGCGAAGAGCCGCACGCTCAATTCCAGTGGTCAGGTCCCATACCCGGACCAAGGGGCTCGAGGGATCACCCAGGAATAACAACCTGGCATCGCGGGAAAAGGCCAGGGAAATTCGCGTTGGCCCCTGGTAGCTCATTCTCCAGAGTTCCCGCATCGTCGCGAGATCCCAGATGCGTGTCGAGCCGTCGCCCGCCGACGAAGCAAGCAAGTCGCCGCCGGGCGCGTAGACCAGCGCGGCGACAAAATTGGTGTGCCCCGCGAGCTTCGAGCGATTCTTACCGCTTGGTCTATTCCAGAGCGAGATCTCGCCATCTTGCTGGCCGACGGCCAGGGCGTTTCCGTCAGCCGAAAACGCCAGGCACGCGGCGCCTGTTGTCACGCGTTCAAGATCGCAAAGGGGACGCGACTCGCGAGCGGCCAGATCGTGGAGCGTGACCGGACCCATGGCGTTGGCCGTGGCCAGAAACCGACTGTCGCGATCGAATGCAACCGATCGAATCGGCCCTCGATCCTCGGGAGCATAAGGCTCGCGCGGCCCGGTGCCACAGTCGATCATGACGATTGATCCATCAAGACCGATTGATGAGATCACCTGGCCGTCGGGGCGAAACGCGATGGAACGCACGGTCCCCGCGTTTGCCGTCAAGACCTCGCGAGGGGCGGGCCGCTCGGTTTTCTCGCAATCCGTGAACAGGCCGGCCGCCGCGGCGACAGTTGCGCCCAGCAATCCCACGATCGGCCAGGTCAAGATCACCATCCGCACCGGCCGCCCCTGGGGCCGCCAGCGCTCGAGCTCGGCCGGCGCCTCTCTAGAAATCACCTCGGTCATGCGTCGAGACACAGCGATCCCTCCTCATTCTTGAGGTTAAATGGTGCAAGTCGAGCGGGATCTCGCTCACACTTCCTATTCGTGGATCACGGCCGGATTATTGTGCTGTTTCGCGTGAACATTATTATTTAATATAAGCTATATGTAAATCTTGCGCAGAATCTTCCACGGTCCTCTTCACGAGGCCGCGGTTGGCCGGGTAGAGGGCACACCGCGGCCCGAGGATTCTTCAATCCTTCTTGACTGGAATGGCAGACAAGGGTCTCAAGGATCCGGTTCGCGAGTAAGCCATGGAGGCGCGCGGCTCGCGATCGCAGGATTTATCGATCAGTTCGGGATGACCAGTGCGTGGCTTGAGCGGGTTGCAACTGGCGGCCAGAATCGCGCCCGAGGGGCCCGGCATGTCTCTGGAGAGAGATCAAACTTCGAGGGTTCCTGTCTTCGAGCGACCGCCTCGCAACAATCCCCTGATTGTGACCTCGACGGCCGTTGACGCGACTTCCTCGACATTACGCCACTTCACCCAATCATCTTTCCCCATGATGAGATGTAAAGATGCAACTCCATGTACGGCGCTCCAGACAACCTGTGCGATCAGATCGGGATCGTGATACTCCTTGCGAAAGTAGCCCCCTTCGAGGGCTTCAGCGACCGTCGTTCGCACAAAGGCATAACAATCCTGATCGGGATTGCCACGCTCGATCTTGGCGTTCCCCTCGCCGCGATGAATCCGCGGCGTCATGAACAGCAGACGATAATGACTCGGATAGTCGAGGGCGAATTTCGTGTAAGCCGCTCCCATCCTGACCATGCGCTCGACGGGATTGATAATCGTCCCTATCTTCTTGAACATCTCTTGAAGCGTTCCGAAATCGGCATCACAGACGGCGAATAAGAGAGCGTCCTTGTCCTGGAAATAGTTGTAGAGGGTCGTTGCCGAATAGCCGATCTTGTCAGCCACCTTGCGCATCGAGACGGCCTCGACTCCTTCGCTGACAAAGAGCTCGCGAGCTGCGTCGAGTATCTTTGTTCGAAGATCCTCCTGTTGCTGTTTCCGCCTCGTAACCGATTTCATCCCACACTCCGGCTGGTGAACGGTGTTATCTTAGTTAACGGTGTTATTGAAGTCAAGGAGTCCTGCGTGAAATGGAACCATTTCATTCTACTGGACATCCTCGTTATTCATAGGCGAGGGCAGGTGCCGGGGTGCGGGGACGATACTTGACTGAAACCGCACGGACGTGGAATCTGTGATGGCGACGCGGAGATTGGCTTCGCGCGGCTTGCCAGCTCAAAATGAAACGGGGGAGGATGCGGCGTGATGATGGGGGGTTATCTGATCGGCGGCGTGCTGGCCGCACTGTCCTTTGTGGAAGGCGGCGCGGCTGTCGAGGCGAACGTGCTGAAGGGGGCCGATTACCCGCCTGCGCCACGCTCGGAGACCGTTGACAACTACCACGGCACCAAGGTGCCCGATCCGTTCCGGCCGCTCGAAGACGCCGACTCTCCGCAAACCCGGGCCTGGGTCGTCGCGGAAAACAAGGTCACGTTCCAGTTCCTGGAATCGATTCCCGAGCGCGCTTCCATTCGACGGCGCTTGACCGAGCTCTGGGATTACGAGAAATACGATCCGCCGTTTCACGAGTGCGACCGTTACTTCTTTACTCATAACAGCGGACTTCAAAATCAAAAGATCCTTTACACTTGTGAATCGCTCGATGCCAAGCCGCGCGTGCTGCTTGATCCCAATACGCTCTCGGCCGATGGCACAGTCGCGCTGGCGGGCACAAAGGTGAGCGCAAACGGCCGTTACCTTGCTTACGGCGTCGCGGCGGCGGGCTCGGATTGGAACGTCTGGAAGGTTCGCGACGTGGCGACCGGCAACGACCTATTCGACGTGATCCAGTGGGTCAAGTTCTCGAGCGCCGAGTGGTCGTCTGACAGCCAGGGCTTCTTCTACGGCCGCTTTCCCGAGCCAAAGCCGGGCGACGACCTGAAAGGGGCGAATTACTATCAGAAGGTTTACTACCATCGTCTCGATACGCCCCAGAGCGCCGATCGGCTCGAATGGGAAGACCCCGAGCACAAGGATTGGCAGGCGACTCCGAAGGTCACTGACGACAATCAGTATCTCGTCCTCACCATCGCAAAAGGGACCGATGACAAGCACCGCGTCTTGTTTCGGCCTTACAATCAACCGACGGTGAAACCAGTCCATCTGGTCGGCGAAATTGACGCCGATTACACGTTCATCGACAACAACGGGCCGGTTTTTCTTTTCAAGACCAACAAGAACGCGGCGCGCGGCAAGGTCATCGCGATCGACACCCGCAAGCCCGAGCCCGCCCACTGGGTTGACGTGATTTCCGAGGACCTGGCCACGCTCGAATCGGTCGATCTGGTGGGCGATCGCTTGCTGGCTCGGTACTTGAAAGACGCGCACACGGTCGTTCGGGTCTTTCAAATCGACGGCCGCCGCGTTGGCGAGATCGAGTTTCCCGGCCTGGGGACCGCGACCGGGTTTGCCGGCAAGCGGAAAGATAAGGAGACATTTTACGCGTTCACCTCATTCACGACCGCACCCACGATTTACCGCTACGATGTGGCGGCGGGCCGAAGCCGCGTTTGGCGTCGGCCAGCGGTCAAGTTTCACGAGGACGACTACGAGACGAAGCAGGCGTTCTACGCGAGTCGAGACGGCACGCGGATCCCGATTTTCCTCAGTCGCAAGCGGGGGCTGAAGCCGGACGGCCAGAATCCGACGCTCCTTTACGGTTATGGCGGCTTCAATATCCCGATGACGCCGACGTTCAGCCCGCAGATACTGGCGTGGATGGAAATGGGGGGGCTTTACGCGGTGGCCAATCTCCGCGGCGGAGGCGAATACGGCGAGGAATGGCATCAAGGCGGCACAAAGCTCAAGAAGCAAAACGTCTTCGACGATTTCATCGCCGCGGCCGAATGGCTCACTCAGAATCGCTATACGAAACCGTCGCGGCTGGCAATCTCGGGTCGATCCAACGGCGGCCTCCTGGTCGGCGCCTGCTTGACGCAGCGGCCAGACCTTTACGGTGCCACGCTACCGGCGGTCGGCGTGATGGATATGCTGCGCTTCCACAAGTTCACCATCGGATGGGCCTGGGTCGACGACTATGGGTCGGCCGATCATCCCGACCAATTCAGGTCGCTGTTCGCTTACAGTCCGCTCCACAATATCCGGCCGCGAACCTGTTATCCGCCGACCTTGATAACCACGGCCGACCATGACGACCGGGTGGTGCCGGCCCATAGCTTCAAGTTCGCGGCGACATTGCAGGCGGCGCAGTCGTGTGATAACCCGATCTTGATCCGGATCGAGACCAGGGCGGGCCACGGTGCGGGCAAGCCGACGAGCAAGCTCATCGACGAATTCGCCGATCAATGGGCGTTTCTGGTCAAGGTGCTCAAAATCGAGCTGAAGTGACGGTCTGTGCCGGAGGTCGACGCGCGGCATCGCGGTTGATCATGAGCCGTCGCCGTCGCTACTGGATCCACCCGGATTGGCCACGTGGGGCGCTTCCTTGAGCATGGTGAGCAGGGCGTCGAGATCGAGGGGCTTGACGAGGTGGTGATCGAAACCGGCCTCGGCCGATCGCTGAAGCACCTCGTCATGACCATAGCCGGTCACCGCCATCAAGAGGACGCCCTTGAGATTCTTGTGGCGCCGCATTTGCCGGGCGATCTCGAAGCCGTCCATGCCGGGAAGGCCGATGTCGAGGAGCACGACTTCGGGCACGAACGAGTCGATCAGGGCGAGGGCATCCTGGCCGTTGTAGGCGACGCGGGGTTGATGGCCGGCCAGTTCCAGTACAGACGCCAGGCTGTCGGCCGCGAACTTGTTGTCGTCAACGATCAAGACGGCGCGCGAGCGCGTTTGAGCCCGCATCGCCGCAGGAACCGTCGGCGCCGAGTGCGACGGGATGAGGGGTGCGACCTTGAGGCGCACCACGATCGCGCAGCCGCATCCAAGACCCGCGCTCTCGGCGTGAATCTGGCCGCCATGAAGAGCCACGAGGGTTTGCGACAATGTCAGTCCAATTCCCAGCCCGCCGCGCGATCGACCGATCGAGCGATCGGCCTGGGCAAACAGGTCAAAAATGCGCGGCAGCATGTCGGGCTCGATGCCAATCCCGTTGTCTTGAACCCTGATAACCGCATCATCACCGTCGCGCTCGGCGGAGATCTCGATCGTGCCACCGGGATCGGTGTACTTGATGGCATTGTCGAGCAAATTGGTGAGCACCTGCCGCATCCGGGCCGGGTCGGCCTCGATCCAGATCGGGTCGTCCGGAAGCGTCACGGTCAATGTGTGACGTCGGGCGTCGAGTAAGGATCGAATCGCCTCGATCGCCTGGTCGATCGCGGTGGCCAGATTGATCACTTCCTTGCGCAACTGGATCTTGCCGCGCGAGAACCGCGAAACGTCAAGCAGGTCATCCACGATGTAGGCAATATGACTGGCCTCATGCTCGACCACATCCCTCATCTTGGTGAGCATGGTCGAGTCGTCTTGGTGGCCGCGCATTGCGTAGGCTGCGTTGAGTATGGGAGCGAGCGGGTTGCGCAATTCGTGAGCCAGCATCGCAAGGAACTGGTCCTTGAGGCGATCGGCCTCGGTCAATTGTTCAACCTGTCGCCGCAATTCGCTCTCGAGCCGCTTCCGCTCGGTGATGTCACGCACGGAGATCAAGAACGCCGGCTGGCGTTCCCATTCCGACTGGACAACCTTGAGTTCGGCGACCCGTGATTCTCCCGTTTGGCAAATGACGTCAAGTTCGATCGTGCCGCCGTGGGCAAGCACCAGACCCGATGCTGGGCCGAGCCGATGGTCGAGCCGGCCATCGAGCAACCGAACGGCGGCCGGATTGGCATACGCGATCGCGCCGTCGATGCCAACGACGACAATGCCGTCGGCATTGGCCTCATGGAGTTTCTGGAATCGCGCGTCGTCGCCCAGATGAAGCGTTTCCGCCGGCTCGGGGTAGTCGTCGGCATCCTTCCGATCCCCGTCTGCGTTTTTCATTGGCTCCTCAAGAAAAGGCAGACTTTTCCTGGATACCGCCGCTGGCCGCCCAAGTTCAGCCGCGCCTGTGCGCGGCCGGCATGGCCGGGAAGAGGATGCCCAAGCCCGGCACGGTTCCTGGCTCGTCTGCTTCGATTTCGATCCGCGCTCGCTCTAATACGCGGTTTTCATGTGCGCATACTTTCCTCATGATCGAAGCCGTGAAACGTCGACCATTCTCGATTTGCCAGACCATCGTGGATCGACAATCCCGCCCACTGGCGACCAGAGGACGGAACCAGGTATCAACCTATATCAGGTTGACGTTTTGATGTCGCTTCATCTTTCCGATCCGGTCGTACTTTCACCACGGCCGGATGGTGCCATTTGCACCACGATCCCGGAGGCTTTTTGCTCGGAAGATCGTCTTGGCTGGATGTTTCATGGGATCTTCATCCCAAAAGAGAACCAGCGTGAACACTCGTTGGCCTTCAGGAAAAAACATTACATTCACGAACGAACGTGTTCGGCCCTTTTCTTGTGCATCGTCACCTCCGCAAACGTCAATGGTTTCACCCGAACTCGGTTCGCAACTTCCGTGCCGAGACCAATTGGCAACGGGTTTCACATGAGAAAAACAGAACTTGCGTCGGGACCAGCGGAGATGCTCATGTCGGCCACCGCCAGGTTGGCGGCAGTCGGCCCTTTCTGATCCGCCATTTCGGCAGTGGAATACGGATCGGGCGAATTCGGTGGATTATCAAGTCGAGCAGGTATGCGGATGAGACGGCCCGCCGAGCCCTCAATCTATCATTTCACGGGAAGTCGCCTTGCCGCATGAGGCGGCTCGTTATCGACTTCAAAGCGGGTCCACGGGCTGCATTTCATGTCTTTGAGCAGGCCCTGCATCCATTCATATTCGGGATGTTTCGCGAGAAACTCGCTCGCGACGAAATCCGATCCGTGATGGCCGACTTGTCCCCAGAAGGCCATCTTGCTCGCGAGTGCGCCGTCGATCACTTTCGACTGGACGGTGCCCGCGGGGTAATACGGCCCCCAGTCCCATTCAGGCACACCCCGCGGCGAGCTCTCGACGCGGCCGCAGAGTGTGCGTTCGTTGGTTCCGTCGCGCTGCGTGATAACGTCGAACGCATCGTTTTCAAAGCTCTTACCGAGCTCCAGGTCAATCTGACCCTTATGCGCGGCGATGAGCTCTTCCCAGCGTCGCTTGCGCGCGTTGGGTGAGGAGTCGAGCTTGTGATGATCGAATTTAGTCTCGTACTTGCTCACCTTTTCGCTCACCGGAAAGTTCGCGCCGAAGTAGCATCCATCGTTCGTTCGCTTCAGCTCGTGGTATTTGAGGCCGAGCTCGAACAGAGCGATCTCGCCGGTCTTGTTGTCGCCGATCAACCAGTCATTGGCGTATCCGCCATTATTGCCCTCGAGCATGATCCTGACGAAGTCGTCGATCGACCGGCTGTACTGGAGGGCCTTCCGCGCGCGGACGAACTCGGGCTTGCCTGCGGGGTCCCATCCCTCGAACTGGGTGATCGTTGTTTCCGTGATCATGATGCCGTTCGAGTTGACCCCGAAATCGTCGTCGCTGACAATCACGCCAGGCAAGCCGTCCATGAGGAATCGCGACCCTTCGACGGGCTTGATGTCGAAAATGATGTTCCAGCGCGTGCCCACGACGTAATTGGTCCAGGCATTGTGGCCCATGACGATCTGCCCGGTTTTCGTATGGCGGCCGGTCGCGATGAAGGCGCTGCAATTTCCCGGCGCGTGGGTTACGGGATTGCGGCCCTCTTTCCTGTCCAGCCAGGGGACGTAGTAGTAGGGAAGCTCCTGGTTGGCGTTGAGTGCCACCAGGTCCCAACGATCGGCATCGACCCCCTCGGATCTCAGGCCCGCCACGATGCCGTCGATTTCGCGCTGGTATTCCGGATCGATGCCCTTCCAGAGCATGGTCTCCGACGCCCTGCGATAAAAGCCCCAATCGCGGTTGCTCGATTTAAGGAGATAAGGCTTGATCACGCGCAAGAGGTCGGCGATCTCGCCCGCCAGCAGCGACCCGTGCTGGTATCCGATTTCCTCGGGCGTTCCTTCGAGGTGCACGTAAATCCAGCCACCGCGCTCGAATCGAAATCCCTTTTGAAGGCGCGACGCATCGTGTGGTGGTCGTGACGCTTCTTGAGCATCAAGCCGGCTTCCACAGGTCGCGCACGCGATCAATGGGAGCAGGCCAAGAGCGGCGCGTCGAATGGCTTTCAACCGGTGGGAAGACGTCGGCGGCATGGCCGTATTCAACCTCCGTCAGGCTCGTGAGTCGGCAGGCAAAGGGACGTTCGGATTGAGCAAACTCTAATGGGAGTTGGCGCCGACCGCAACGAACGAGCGACGGGCGCCATGAAAGAAAGAAAGAAATGGGGCGGCCTGCTTTTTATTGACGACGATTCTGCAATTTTCAGACGACGCTTCAGACAGAGACGGCCGAGGGCTTCCGGTTTGGGAGCAGCGCGCCGTGGGATGAATTTATCAAAGTGGCGACAGCGAGTTCTCGGATCGGTTGCGGCGTCTTATGTTCCTCAATGGGAAGGCACGTCCGGAACTCGTGGCTGGACCAGGCCGGGCTATCCACGGGCGAACAGGCATGCGGTCATCGAACGGATCGGCGAAACCGGGAGGGGAAAGGGGGCACGATGAAGTCGTCGGTCCGAATGGTCTGTGGGGGCTGCTTGAGAAGCATGGACTTTGATCCAGGCTCGCTGGCGGCCGACTCCAACCAGTGTCCTTTCTGCGGCGGGCTGATCGATAGTCAGTCGAGCCGCGTCGACGCCGAAATCGCGTCCGGAGTGTCGACGTTGATTCAAACGCCGGCAAACGACTTCGCCGAGACCATCAACTGGGCGAAGACCTGGGAGCGAGGCTCGCTCGGCTCGCTCGGGCGCTTTCAACTGAGAGAGCGCCTGGGGGATGGCGGTTTTGGCCAGGTGTATCGGGCCTACGACCCGCGGCTCGATCGCGATGTCGCAATCAAGGTGCTGAAACAGCCTGATCCATCGGAACGTGTAATGGCGCGATTTTTCCGCGAGGCACGCGCGGCCGCCCGGCTTGATCACCCTAACATCGTCGCCGTTCATGATGCCGGGTTCGATCATGGCCAGTGCTGGGTCGCCTATCAGCTCGTGGGCGGCCGGCCGCTCTGGTGGTATCGCGATCACCATCCCATGGATGTTGTCACGGTCGCGCGAATCATTCGTTCGCTGGCTGATGCCCTGGATCATTCCCATCACATGGGTGTTGTGCATCGCGACATCAAACCGGCCAACGTCCTCATCGACGACCTGGGGCGCCCACGGCTCATCGATTTCGGGTTGGCCCGGCGCTCTGATTTTGAATCCGAGCTGACGCGTGATGGTGCGGTTGTCGGTACACCCGCATACATGAGCCCCGAACAGGCGCTTGGGCACAGCCGCCAGGTCGACGAGCGCAGCGACGTATTCAGCCTCGGTGTCATCCTGTTCGAGCTGCTTTACGGACACCGGCCCGACGAGCCGCGTCCCGTTTCGGGACGCCACAAGTCAAGCGTTGTCAGCCGCGACGGCGGGGGCACAACAACCCGCAAGCGTACGAAACGCACTGACGAAACCATTTCGCTCGTTCTGGTGTCGATCTGCAAGAAGGCCACGGCGATCGACCCGGCTGAACGCCACGCAACCGCGCGCGCTCTCTCCGACGATCTCGCCGGTTGGCTTCAGAGTCACGATGTTCTGACCAATCGTCGACCACGCTCATGGCGACGGTCCCTGGTCGCGGCGATCGCGGGGATCGCACTCTTGGGCGCTGCGATGGCGTGTACGCTCGTCGTGTGGAAAGCCTGGTCCGGGGCCGTCTGCGCGCCCCCATCCTCACGGCGAGCCCAGTTCGAGAACGAGAACATCGGGAATCGCCGCCATCGCCGCCGCGGCGCATGCCGCCGTTGATTGGCAACGTCGAAAAGCGGCGGTTTCACCGCGCGAGTTGCGCCTTTGCCCACGCGATCGCCGCACGGAACAAGGTTGACCTCGCAAGTGTGGAGCAAGCCGTGGCGCGCGGGTTTGATCCGTGCGAGAAGTGCAGGCCGTCGACGTCGGAGTGATCACCGTGTGACGCAGCGAACTCGGTTCGAACCAATGGTTGATCGCGCGGCGCGATTGGCCTGTATGTCTTGCATTCCGCCAACGCGCGGCGGGTTGACCGCCAGTTCGCCGACGCCGATACTGAAAACGCGCTCTCGCGGATCCGCCTGGCTTCCGGCGACGCGAAGGCTTGGCCTGGTCAGGGTGCCAGATGCGTTTTGCCAGTCTCATGTTGGCGACAGCGGCTGCGATCGCGGCGATTGTCACAATCTGGCAATGGCGCCAAATTCTGGCCGAGATGGTCAAGGGGCTCGAATCGCTTGGTGCCGGTGAAAAGCCGCGGCTCGTTTTGACGGTCGCGCCGACGCCGTTACGCAAGCTCGTTCACACGTTCAATCTGGCGGCCACCGAGGTACATTCCCGCACATCCGACCTCGAGCGGGATCGCCAGCAGCTCCAGGTGGTTCTGGGAGCGATGGCCGAAGCGGTGATCGCCGTCGACACGCGCCGCCGCCTGCTTTTTGCGAACGCCAGCGCCAACAGGCTCTTCGGCCTCGACGGCGGCTCGGTCGGCCGGCTGGTGGCCGAATTGATCCGCAGTCCGCAGATTCAGGAAGCCGTCGACGCCACGCTCCGGTTGTCGATTCCCGACAATTACGAGGGCGAGGTGAGCATGCCCGGCCGCGACGCTTCGCCGCGCGGGATCAACCGGACGCTTTCGGTTCGTGGCACGCGCCTGCCAGGCGAGGAGCCGACTGGGGCCGTTTTCGTCTTCCACGACGTCAGCGAGCTGCGTCGACTCGAACGCATGCGGCAAGATTTCGTCGCCAATGCGTCGCACGAGCTCAAGACACCGCTGGCGGCGATCAAGGCGTATACCGAAACACTCCTGGATTGGGCCCTTCACGACGAGACGGTCAACACACGCTTCTTGATGCGAATCGACGAGCAAGCGGAGCGCCTCAATCAATTGATTCTCGATCTCCTGAGCCTCGCGAGGATCGAATCAGGCCAGGAATTCTTCAAGCACGAGCCGCTGCTGCTCTTGCCCGTGCTGGCATCGTGCATCGATTCGCATCGCGACCGGGCCCTGAGCCGAAGTCTCAGCCTGAAATTCGACCATGCGAACCTTGACGACAACACGCTGGTATTCGCCGATCCGGAAGCCATGCGGCAGATTGTCGACAATTTGATGGATAACGCGATCAAATACACGCCCGACGGCGGCTCGGTATCGGTGACCTGTCACGGCGACAAGAACTTCGCGACGATTGAAGTCGCCGATACAGGGATCGGAATCCCAAGAGCCGAGCTGTCGCGTATCTTCGAGCGCTTTTACCGGGTCGACAAGGCGCGGAGCCGCGAGATGGGGGGGACCGGGCTGGGACTATCGATCGTCAAGCACCTGGTGCAATCGATGGGAGCCCAGATCGACGTCACCAGCCGGCTGGGATCGGGATCGCGCTTCACGTTGCACCTTCCCCGTTGCGTCGTTGTCCAGGCTGAGTCCGAAAACCGAGAGCAGCGCGCGTGAAAGCGCCGTGAGCGCCGCAAACTTGTGCGAGACACGATTTGTTGTTCACACTTTCTTCATGCTTGCTCGCTACAATGCGAATTCGTTGAGTCGCGCGCGTGACTGACCAGGTGACTGGCGACGACGGCACGCGACGCGCTATTGTACGTACAGCGTGATTGCCTGTCGGTTCGGCCGGATCTTGAGCGATGTGTCTCGCGGCGCACCTGATCAGCAGAGGGGGAGATGAGAGGATGAATCGTGTGTACAGAACGGCGATCTTGATCGGGCTCTCTGCCGTGAGCGGCGGCGTCACTGGCTGCGGGTCGGACGAAAAGCCGAATAAGCTTGAACCCGCGACGACTGTTGTGGTCGACGGTTCGAGTACGGTATTCCGCATCAGCCAGAAAGCGCAAGAAGGTTTCAATTCGATCGAACCCGAGATCACGGTTGTCGTCGACAATCATGGTACGGGGGGCGGATTCGCACGCTACGTCAAGGATGGCGACGTCGACATTGTCGACGCTTCGCGTGCGGCAAAACCTGACGAAGAATCGAAGGCCAAGGCGCAAGGCATCGAATGGACGCGCTTCATCGTCGGCTACGACGGCATTACCCTTGTCGTGAACCCCAAGAACGATTTCGTGAAGTCGCTCACGGTCGAACAACTGAAATCGATCTGGGAATCGGGAAGTCAAATCAAGACGTGGAAGGATGTCAACAAGGATTGGCCGGCGCGGAAGATCGTTCTGTATTCGCCGGATAACGATTCAGGGACATTTGAATTCTTCACCGAAGCGATCACAGGCAAGGCGAAGAACCAGCGCGACGATGTGCAATCGAGCTCCGACGACAACACGCTGGTGAGCGGTGTGAGTGGCGACGCCGATGGCTTTGGCTATTTCGGGTATGCCTACTTCGCGGCCAACAAAGACAAGCTCCGCGCGGTGGCGGTTCAAAATGACGCGTCGAAGCCACCCGTGTTGCCAAGCGCCGTCACGATCGCCGATAAGTCGTACTCGCCGCTCTCGCGTCCCTTGTACATCTACGTCAAGAAATCGGCCGCCCGGCGCGGCGAGGTCGCCAAGTTCCTCAAATTCTACATCGACAACATCGATGATCTTGCCGTCAAGGCCGGCTATGATCGTCCGACGGCCGAGGACACAGCCGCGAACAAAGAGATGCTGGCCGCGTTAACTTCGGGCAGCGAAACCAGGGCCGACGCCAGCGTTCCGGTGGCGAAATAACCAACCAAGGAATCGGACGTGACACCACCTTCGGCGACGAACGACGCCGCGTCCGCCGCGGTTGCCGGACCGGACCTCTGGTCGGGGCACTCGCGGTTTCTGGCATTCTGGGAGCGAGCCGTCACGGTCGGTCTGATCGTCTGCGCGGCGATCACGGTGCTCACGACGGCCGGCATCATCGTCGTCCTGGGCGTTCAGAGTTTCGAGTTTTTTCATGACGCGAAGGTGAGTGTTCCCGGCTTCCTCTTCGGCACCGTGCTCAAGCCCGATGCGCAGCCGCCTCTGTTTGGGATCGTCCCCTTGATGTGGGGAACGTTTGTCATCGCCGTGGGCTCGTCGATGATCGCGCTGCCCATTGGCCTCTTGAGTGCGATCTATCTGAGCGAATATGCCCCGCGCCGCTTGCGGGCGGTGCTCAAGCCGACTCTCGAATTGCTCGCCGGCATTCCGACGATCGTCTATGGCTATGTCGCCTTGATGCTCGTCACCCCGGTGCTCAAGCACGTGCTGGGAACGGTGGGCCTCGAAGTCGAGACGTTCAACGCGCTGTCGGCTTGCATTGTCGTGGGGGTGATGATCATTCCGCTCGTATCGTCACTGAGCGAAGATGTCTTATCGGCGGTCCCGCGCGGGCTGCGGGAAGCGGCTTACGGTTTAGGGGCGACGAAGTTCGAGGTGTCGACGCGTATCGTGCTGCCGGCCGCTCTCTCGGGCGTCTTTGCGTCGTTCATCCTGGCGATCAGCCGCGCGGTCGGCGAGACGATGGTCGTCGTTCTGGCCGCCGGGGTGCGTCCCCAGATCACGCTCAATCCGTTGACCTCGATCGAGACGATGACAACCTATATCGTCCAGGTGATCGGCGGCGACGCTTCCTACGGCGAGCCGAAATACCAGTCACTCTTCGCGGTCGGCCTGACGCTTTTTGCTGTCACGATGGTGTTGAATATCATCTCGAACCTGGTCTTGCGGCATTTTCGCGAGGTCTATCAATGAGTCTCACGCCGGAGGCTCGGTTTCATCCCAATCGCTTGTTGCGCCGGCTGCTCGGGCCCATGTTCGGTGCGGCGTGCCTGGTGGCGACATGCACGGGAGTGGCCGTGCTCGCCCTGCTCCTGGGTTCGATCCTCGCGGCCGCCCTTCAAGGACCGCCGGAGAACCCCTGGTACGCCATCGGACCCAATCTCGCCGAGTTGTTCGCTCTCGTGCGTAATCTGGTGCGAGAGCCATTGCTCCAAAAAGGGCACATCGCACAGCCAGGGTTTCGTGTCGGCATCGTGGGCAGCCTGTGGCTGTTAGGACTGGTTGCGCTGATCGGCATACCCATTGGCATCGGCGCGGGCGTTTATCTCGAGGAATATGCAAGGCGCGGCCGTCCCCGCCAGATCATTCAAACGAACATCGCCAACCTGGCGGGTGTGCCTTCGATCGTCTACGGCATCCTTGGGCTGGCGTTTTTTGTACGAGCCTTCGGAGTGAAAGGGCTGGCGATGGGTCCCACGCTGCTCGCCGGCGTGCTCACGCTCAGCCTCTTGATCCTGCCCATCATCGTGATCACCACGCAAGAAGCGCTGCGGGCCGTTCCGCAATCGCTCCGCCAGGCGGCGATGGCCCTGGGAGCGACCCGCTGGCAAGTCGTGCGCGATCACGTTCTGCCGTCGGCCCTGCCGGGAATTTTGACGGGAACCATTCTCGGTCTCTCGCGCGCGATCGGCGAGACAGCCCCGCTTCTCATGGTGGGCGCGGCCGGATCGATTCTCAGGACGCCCAGGGGACCGCTTGACCGCTATTCGGCGCTCCCCGTCGTCATTTACAATTACGCCAAGGAACCCGAGGGAAAATTCCGGATCATCGCGGCTGGCGGCATCTTGATCCTCGTCGCCCTCTTGCTAGCCATGAATACCGTGGCCATCCTGATCCGGAATCGTTATCGGCAGCACCAGTAGCACAAAAAAGGCGTTCATCGCGTTTCAGGCTATCACCGCTTCGGTCGATCGATCAATCGATCGACCATCCTTGAACTTTCATAAGGGCATTGATGAGCGTCTCTGAAAAGCGCGTCGACCGCGTCTCTGGTGAACCGCCCGAGCCGGTTCGTTCTGGCAACACCAAGCCCCCCGTGGCCAGCGACCCGATCGTGCTCTCGGCGGTCGGGCTTTCGGTCTGGTATGGAACATCGCTGGCGATCAAGGACCTGACGATCGCCATTCCGCGTAACAAGATCACCGCGCTCATCGGCCCATCAGGGTGCGGCAAGAGCACGCTCTTGCGCTGCTTCAACCGCATGAACGACCTGATCAACGACGCACGCATGGAAGGCGAAATCCGTTTCGATGGCGAGCTCATTTCCGGCAACGCGATTGACCCGGTCGTCCTCCGTCGCCGCATCGGCATGGTCTTTCAAAAACCCAACCCGTTCACGAAGAGCATTTATAACAACGTGGCCTGGGGTGCGCGCATCAACGGTTATCGGGGCAACATGGACGAGCTGGTCGAGCGCTCGCTGCGCCGTGCGGCGCTCTGGGACGAAGTGAAGAACAAGCTCAATCGCTCGGGGCTGGAACTCTCCGGCGGCCAGCAGCAACGCCTCTGCATCGCCCGTACGCTGGCCGTCGAGCCCGAGGTCATCTTGATGGACGAGCCCTGTTCGGCACTCGACCCGATCTCGACGGCCCGCGTCGAAGACCTGATGGACGATCTCAAGGATGATTACACGATTGTGATTGTCACACATAATATGCAGCAGGCGCGACGCGTCAGTGACATGACGGCCTGCCTGATGCTCGACTCGATGTCGCGCGAGGGCCATCGGACGGGGATCCTCGCCGAGTTCAGCCCGACGGATGTGCTTTTCACCAACCCTCGCGACCCGCGCACCGAGGCATACATCACGGGCCGCATTGGCTAAATACGCATGAGAGCTCCGATGAACACTCGCAAAATCGGTCATGTCGCACTCGGTGTCGCGCTCTATCTTGGCGCGTCGTTTCTTCAGTCGGCCCGGTGTCGCGCGGCTGACGTCGACGCGAGTCGTCCCACTTATGCCAGGCGCTGGATTTATTGCAGTTTCAACCTTCAAGTTGATAAGTCGGCCGACGACCTGATCGCACTTCTGGAACGTGCCGCCCGGGCGGGATACAACGGCGTGCTTCTCGCCGATTACAAATTCCAGGTGCTCTATCGGGTTCCCGACTATTACTTCCGCAACGTCGAGAAAGTCAAAAAGGCCGCCGCCAGGTTGAAGATCGAGTTGATCCCCGCGGTCTTTTCAGTTGGATACAGCAATGGCATTCTCGCCCAGGATCCCAACCTGGCGGAAGGCTTCCCGGTCGCCGATCAGCCGTATGTCGTGAAGAATCGCGTGGCCGTACTCGAGAGCACCACGCTGCCCAAGTTCGCAAACGGCGGCCTCGAACAAACGAGTGGCGACCGCTTCACGGGCTTCTCGTGGCAAGACGATCCGGGGATGACGACGTTCGCCGATCGGTCCGTCCACCATGGTGGAAAGGTTGCGTGCCGGTTCGAGCCCGGGAAAGTCGTCGAGGGGAAGACCTCGCCCAACATTCGACTGACCCAGACCGTCAAGCTTCGCCCGCACACGGGTTATCGCTTTTCCTGCTGGGTCAAGTCGCGCGACCTGACTTCGCCGGGCTCGTTTCACCTGCTGGCGCTGGGGGCGACTTCTGGGGGCCGGCAACTGACGTTCCACGAGGGGGGTCTGGAGCCGACCCAAGACTGGAAGCGCGTCGATGTCGTCTTCAACAGTCTCGACCAGCGCGAGGCCAATCTTTACGTCGGATTCTGGGGAGGCGGCAAGGGAACCTTCTGGGTCGATGATGTGGCGCTTGAAGAACTGGCGCTTGTGAACGTCTTGCGACGCGAGGGTTGTCCGCTCGCGATCACATCGGCCGACAAGAAGACCACGTATCAGGAAGGCCGCGACTTCGAGGCGATCGTCGATCCCAAGCTGGGGCAGGTGCCGTGGGAAGGCGAGTTCGAGTTCGAACACGCCGGCCCCGCCATCAAGATTCCCGCGCGGTCCCGCATCGGGAACGGCGATCGACTCCGCGTGAGCTGGTATCATCCGGTGCTGACGCATGGCTCGCAAATCATGTGTTGTCTCAGCGATCCCAAGCTCGAAACCCTGCTGATGGACCAGGCGCGCCGCGTGAATGACCTGCTTCATCCCAAGACATTTTTCATGTCGCACGACGAGATCCGGGTGGCGAATTGGTGCCTGGCGTGCCAGCGCCGCAAGCTCACGCCCGGCGAGCTCTTGGCCGACAACGTTCGCAAGTGCACCGCGATTCTCAAGAAGATCAATCCCGAGGCCAGGATCCTGGTCTGGTCGGACATGTTTGATCCGTTTCACAACGCCGTCGACAACTACTACTTGGTCAACGGCTCGCTCAAGAATTCGTGGAAGGGCCTTTCCCGCGATGTGGACATTGCAAACTGGAATGAGGGCAAGGCTTCAGAGAGCCTCAAGTTCTTCTCCAACCTGGGTCATTCGCAGCTCATCGCGGGTTATTACGACGCCGACGATCTCACGAACTTTCAGAAGTGGGATTCCGCCGCGCGGCCGGTCAAGGGTGTGTCGGGCTTCATGTATACCACCTGGCAATCGAAGTATAACTTGCTCGAGAAATACGGCGAGGCCCTGCGAGGCGGCGGTCGGAAGTCAGATTGATCGATGATTGGTGACGAGCAGCAGCTTGAGTGATCCCTTGGTTGCGGCGGCCTCGGGACAGCGTGACTGTTTCAACGACATCCTCCTGGCCCGATTCTCATTAGTTACAGGTGTTGCATAGCGATATATTGGTAGTTGGGCGGACCCGCCTCAGCGTGCCCTTTGGAAGACCTGATTCAGGAGCCTTGACCGTGGCTACGATCACCGACACGCCGCCGCCCTTTGAGCCGCCATGGCCGCTTTACAAACTGTCCGTTGACCAGTACGAGGCGATGGTCGAGTCCGGCATATTTACCGAGCGCGACAAACTGCAACTCATCAACGGAATGTTGGTGGCCAAAGTGACTCAAGGTGACGATCATTCCGTGGCCGACGAACTGTGCAGGACCTCGCTCTCAGCCGTCTTGCCTTCTGGTTGGTCCATCCGTACGAACAAGCCCGTCAGGCTGCTCCCCAATAGCGAGCCCGAGCCGGATCAGGCGGTGGTGCGTGGCTCGACCCGCGATTACGCGCGAGGCCGACGCGGGAAGCCTGGCCCACAAGACGTCGGCTTGCTCGTGGAAGTGTCCCATTCGAGCCTGGCCGATGACCGGGCGATGGTCGGCATTTACGGCCCCGCCGGCATCCCCGTCTACTGGATCATCAACCTGGTCAATCGCCAAGTCGAGGTCTACTCCGACTGGCAGCCCGACGGCTACGCGGTACGCCACATCTACCGGTCGGGTCAAGACATCCCCGTCGTCTTGGATGGGACGGTTGTGGGCCAGATCGCTGTTGATAACATCATGCCTTGATGGTCGGGACACGCGAAAGGGGAGATTGCACAAATCTCACTTGCCGGATCGTCGCCTCGTAGGCGACGGTTCTTCATTGGGAATTGCACTGACAATTCGTCACTGGAAGTGACGTGGCGCCATTTCGATTTCATCGAGGAATCGCCGGTCGATCGAAGAGGGCTGACGTGATCCTTGTTCCCATGACCGGATCGTCATGGGACTCACCGCTAACAACTGTGCGAACACTTCCTGGCTCGCTCCAATGAGGTCGCGACACCGCGCACTCGCTCCGGGGGATAGAACGAGGGTTTCGGAATCACCCTCACCTGCCGCACCATGTAACTGGTCTCGAGCGGCGTTCCCGCAGAAAGGTCGTCGGCGAGTTGATTGAGGGCCTTAACAATGCGCTCCGCTCGTCGAGAGTTTCCCTGCACTCACGAAGTCCTCCTCTGAATTGCGTGTTCGACAAAGAGGTAAAATTGTGCCGGACCCTCGACCACGGATGAAATCGTCCGGACAGGCCGCCTTTGGGACACGTGCGATGGGCTCTCGAGTCAATTCGTGCAGTGTCCCCTGGTAGGAAGCTCGACGGCGGTTCATGGCGTCAGCCAGTCGACCAAGATCAAGCCGATGACGTTCGCGTAGTCCCGCGTGTTATGGGTGGCAAGAGTCAACCCATGAACCAAGGCGACGCTCGCATTAATCAGGTCCAGGTTGGGCGTCGTAAGTCCGCGATCCAGCTGCCAAGCTCGGACCTCGCCGAACCGACGGGCGACGGGCTCGTCCGCTGGCAACAACTGGACGACGTTGAGTAGGCCATCAACTTGCTGACGACGGGCCGGTGGCGCCTTCGCGCGTAGGGCCCAAGTCAGCAATTCTGCCAGTGTCACGGTGGAGATACTCAGCCGTCCGCCGTACTGGATGAAGCGGCCGGTAACCTGTCCGTTCCCTTTCAGGTAAGCGGAGCAGATGTCCGTATCCAGCAGGAACCTCACCCGTCGACCTCCGGACGGCTGACCTTTCGCTGCTGACGAGTCGTTTCGAGATAGTCGTCCAACTCGCCCGCATCCTCGGCCCACGCTCCCGCCGTGTGCCGGATCCACGCCGGCACGCGCGCGAACGCGCGCAGGGCCTTTACATCTTCCACGGCCAATTCGGGATGTGCACGGAGTAACGCGTCGTCGCTCGCTTCTTCTTCGACCTCCGTCACAAGCGACTCCGCGACAAGCTTCGTTCCCTTCACGATCCGAATTCCTGGGAGCACGGATGAATCGAAGACGAGCCTCTCAAGCCACGATTCAGGCGCCGGAATGTCTTTGGGCATGGGCTCCGATGGTACGATCGTCGCATAATGGAGCGTGATGGTGACCGTCTGCCCGTCGGGCAAGCCGGGATCTCGCTCGAGTTCGATGACCCTGCCGTGCACGACCCCTGTGAGCACCCCCGCGTTATCGGGCATAAGCACCTCTTCCGATCATCCCACGACATCGGGCGCACTTCGCGTCCCCCGGGCGGTCCAACGGGTCGACATGGCCACATCCATTGTGTTTCCTTCGTCGCCCGCGGGCAAGGCCCCGCACCGTGCCTGGCCGAGGTTCCCGCAAGAGACGTTGTCCATCGGGTCCGCCCGCATCTCCGGCCAAGCGCGCAAGTGATCAGCAACGGGATGCGAAGGGGACGTAGCGATTCATCGCTACATCTGAGCTCAGTTGGCTCCGTTTAGTCTTGTCAATTCTCTTTCCCAAGAGGCAAGAGTCGCTTCGGCCTCTTCGATATCGACCTTCATAGAAACGCAACCGCGACACCAGCATTCCGCCAACTCTTTCCTCTCTCGTTCAATCAACTGGTGTGCCCGTTTCAGGTGACCGGAAATCGCGGTGGCCTGCTGCGAGTTTGTGCTACACATCGCGAGTTCAGCTTCCAACAGGCACCGTGACGAACGGACGGTCCGTAAGAGCGTGACTCTTCCCTCGTCGTACCAGGACAAGTTGGCCGAGTAACCGCGTAGAACGGTTGCGCGATGTGCGCTGAGGCGCCACCAGGTTTCCGCTGAGATACCGGCTCTCACGAAAACCGCAGTGAGCGCCGCTGAGATCATCCAAACCTGTATTGTCATCCTGGGAATTCGCATGCCAGTGCCTCCTGCCTACTGCCCTGCGTCGGACCGTCATAATTCGTGCGCAGATCCTCTACGGAATAGTCGTCTTGACTGACGGTTCCGGCGAAACAACCAACGCGGGGCGAAGCGTCGGCACGAGCCAGGCGATGGCGGCGGCCGTTCCGAAGCCAACCAGCAGCCGAGCCAGCAGCCGGCTTGTGCCGGTCAACGAGATCGGGAAATCTGTCCTGGCGAGTGGAAAAGCGAAGGCCCCGATGAGGTCGAAGGCGAGGGCTCCCGCGATCGCTCCCGCGAAGCCAGACGCGATGGCCCGGCCGATCAGCCGGCGGTCGCCCAGCCCAACGGCGAAGGCCAGCCCGGCGACGGCCGCCAGGGGACCCCAGATGCCACAGTGAATGATAATCCCGATAATAAGATCATTATTGGGATACTGAGATCGTATCTCGATCGACCGGGGCACCGAAACGAGCGTCGCGACTGCCCCCAGAATCGCACCCAGAAAAAGCCCGAGCACCCCGGCGGCCGCGGCCGCGGGCATGGAGCGCCGCGTCAGGCCCCCCGCAATTCCAAGGGTGCCGCCCAGGCAGAGGCCCAGCACGCCGAAGGCCAGCGCGGCGGAGCGTGTGATCGCGCGGGGTATCGCGCGTGATTTGCTCTCTCGTGCTGCCAAAGAAATCAAATTGAACTTTATCCGGGGCAATCAATTCCGAGGTGGCCTCGCCGATACCGAAGGCGGCCAGCCCGGCGACCAGGCCGCAGAGTGCGATCAGGATACGCGCGCGGCCAGCCACGCTGCCCGCCGGTGCCGGCCCGCGCGGCGCGCGGATGACTTTCCCGGGATGTCATCGGCCGATTCCGGATCGTGTCCGTTTGTCGTCATGGCTCATCTCCAGGGCGGGTTGAATCGCCTCGTCATTGACAGAAGGAACCGCTCACTTCTGGTGGCCCCCCGGGGTCATCTGGGAGCCGGTACCGGCTTCCACTCGAGCTTTCGGTAATCGTGTGCGAATTCGACGACCTCGATGGCCTGATCCGCGGGGATGTCGCGGAATGTCTGCGTTGTGCCACTCGTCGGCCAGTGGATCTCGAGCGTGGCGACCCGGGCGGCACCGGCGAGCCCGATGGTTTGTTGAAGTGGATTGACGCCCCAGCTACTGCCGGACGAAACGTGGCGGTGAATGGTGAGTGGGTTCTCTCCAGCCGTGACGGCCTTGATACGGGCGCCGATGGCGGCCCGGTTGGTCTTCTGGCCGACCAGCTTCACGGTCAGCCAGTGGTTCCCCTGGCCGGGGTTTTGAAAGAGCACGTTGTGGTACCGATCGGCGACCGATACGCCCCCCATTTCGATGAAGATATCGATGTCGCCATCGCGGTCCCAGTCGGCGCACGAGACGCCATGTCCCTTTTGAAGATTGCCGGTCCCCGACGACGCGGTGATGTCGGCAAAGCGCCGGCCGGCCACGTTCTTGAGCATGCGGTTGGGAACCAGCGTGGTCAGGTCCGGATCGCCGGTGCCGAGGTACATATCGAGGAAACCATCGTTGTCGAAATCGCCAAAATTGCTCCCCATGGCCGTGAAGACCATGTCGAGTCCGGCCTCCCTGGTCTTGTCGTCGAAGTGCTGGCCCTTCACATTATGGAAGAGACGATTCGAAAACCGGCGGTGCGGCTGGCCCAGCAGGCCCTTGACGACGTCTTCGAGTGAATTGTCATAGCACGTGGCGAAGATGTCGAGCCAGCCATCATTGTCGTAGTCCCAGGCCCAGCATGAAAAACCGAAGCGGGGCCCGTCGATACCCATGGCCGTGGTGACATTGCTGAACGTGCCGTCACGATTGTTGTGGTACAGTCGGGCATCGCCGGCCATGAAGTCGACGAACAGGTCGGGATAATCATCGTTATCGTAGTCGACCCAGTTCGCACCCTTGCAAAAACCTTTCGGGTCGCCTTCGACGCCGGCCTTCCTGGCGACCTCTTCAAAGGTCCCGTTGCCCCGGTTGTGGTACAACCGGTTGGCCTGGTTTTCCGAGAGAATGTACACGTCCAACCAGCCATCGTTGTCGTAATCGGCCCAGGACGAACTGGTGGAACAGACCGGGTCGAGCAGGCCTACTTCCTGCGTGACGTCGGTGAACGAGCCATCGCCGTTGTTCCGTAACAAGCTCTGCCTGATCGGCGACGGCAGCCAGGCGCCGCGCGAGATGAAAAGATCGGCTCGCCCGTCGTTGTTGTAGTCGGTCTGAACGAGGTTTTTTCCGCCGAGCTGTTCGGTCAGGCCGGCCGATTCCGTCCGGTCTTCGACCGTGCCGTCGCCTTTGTTGTGGTAGTAGGCCATGGGCACGGTAGGATCATAGGTGGTGACGGCGAAATCGAGCAAACCATCGTTGTCAAGATCTTCCATCACAGCGCCGCCAGCCTGATTGAAGCGGTTGACGCCGACCGCCTCACCGATGTCGCGAAACTTGCCGATGTTGAACTCGGACTTGAGAAAATGATCAAGCGAGAGCACGAACCTGCGATCGACCTTGAGCGGGTGCTCGCCCAGCGTCATGTGTGCCACGTTGAGCAGCCAGCGGATTTCGAGGTCATCGGGAAACCGCTCGAGATACTCGGAGAAGTGGCGGATCGCCAGGCGCGAGCCGCTCGGCTTGGTGTGGACCGCAGCCGCCGATATCGGCAAGATGCACGAGCTCTCGCCCCGGCACATGACGCAGTTGTCGGTCTCCCCGAACCGCAGGGCGTTCACGCCTTGAAAGTAGATGATCGTATAAAGGGCTTCCGCGGCGACCGCCTGATTCTTTTCGACCCACGGCCGGGTCTGTTCGAGGACGTCGTAGGCCCGTTTCGGCTCTCCTTCGTAATTCAAGAACACAGCTTTCGCCATCACATTGATCGCCCGCGGCAGATCTGGCAACTTGGGATCGGCGAGTCTGTCGTCAATTTTCTTGATCTCGCGGTAGCCGGCTCCGCGCCAGATGTCGCTGATTTCCCGCAATGACGCGTCGGGCTTCCACCGGGGAAGATGTTTCACAACGCTGACGAAGCCATTGGTGTCGACGTGCTGTCGTGGTCGATATTCGAGCTGCGGCCGCGCAGACGCAGCCGCAGGAATCGTCGCCACGGTTCCACGGGAAAAACGCGCCTGCCAGACGATGGCAACCACCGCGAACACGACGAGACATCCCGATATTCTCACGGCCAGGCGCTGGGATGCTCGAACAGCGGGTTGGTCCATCGGTCCTCTCCTCAATTGCTCGCGCTCTGACGCGCGTCAGCCGTTCATGAGATGGGACGACTGGAAGCGGAACTGAAAAGCAGTTGGCAATAACCGCGAATGGTCGCACGACCGCGAACGAGGCAAAGCGTGATACCCGGCTCGTCAACCAAGGCTAACAGACCTTGGAGCCGCTTGCCAGGGGAGGCGATCCAGTCTGTGAATTGCATGTGGTCTCGGGCGGCTTTCGTGGAACAAGAACTTGAAGATCCGATTGCGCCTGGCCCCCAACCCATTGAACGTGAGGACCGCCGCGAGTAACCTTGCGCCAGGGGAAGTATCACGAACACGGTTTCGGCCGGACTCGTGCCCAAGTGCGAGAAGCGGATTTTTAACCGGGGCCAGGCCACCGCGAAAGCGGTAATACTCGCCGTGGCTCAGTGGGTCGTCGTAGAATCCCGTTTGAAGTCAGCGTGAGCGACACGACATCGAGCGCGGCGGCCTCGGGCTGCGCACAGCGATTGGCCGAAGAGCTTTACGCTCTTCGGCACCGACAGGCGAAAAGGAGGTTGATCATGCGGCGACTGCCGACAGCACATCTGCGATCGGTTGTCTTGACCCTGGCGATGGGCGTGGTCTCGTCACTGGCCATGACGGGTTGCGACTCGGGCGATACTGGTAACCCCGTGGAACAGGCAAAGACGGGCCAGGAAGCGGCCAAATCGTCCATGGAATACATGAAGCAGCGTCACGAGGCGCAAAAGCCCGGCTCCAAGACGCAATCGAAACAACAGCCCCCGGGCCATTGAAGCCAGCCTTTCCGACCGACGTTTCCCGGCGGGACCGGCCGCGAGCGGGCGTTGTCGTCGTCACCTCCCTGTTGGGAGGTTCTCAAGGTTCGCTCGACTGTTCCGGCAGGCTTTCGAGCCGTTAACGGATTTTCTGCCCCTCTCCCATCGAGGTGAACCATGAAGATTGACAGGATTCAACGAGGTTTCACGCTGATCGAGCTACTTGTTGTGATCGCCATCATCGCCGTGCTCATTGCCCTGCTACTGCCGGCCGTTCAGTCCGCCCGCGAGGCGGCCCGTCGCATCCAGTGCACGAATAACCTCAAGCAAATCGGCCTGGCAATCCACAATTATCACTCGGCCAACAACACCTTCCCGCAGGGCTGCGCGGCTTCGTTCAACTCCATAAACCCCGGATGCATCGCCTGGTCGGGGTGGAGCGCCCAGTCGCTCATGCTGAGCTACATGGAGGGGACCCCGATCTACAACGCATGCAACTTCATGATCGATCCGTTCTCCACTTCGATCTCGCCGGCGGTCAACGGCACGGCCGTGTATACGAAGATCGCGGCCTTTCTCTGTCCGTCTGACGGTAATGCCGGCACGGTCACCGGCCAGACCGGCACGCCCCTGATCAACAGCTATTACGCGAGCGTGGGGACAACCACTTATACCGAGAACGCCTTTACCAACGGGAGCACTCCCGGCACTTGCCCTGGCCCCGCGTCTTCGGGACAACCGACAAACCAGGGGAGTACGGGCGTCTTCTGGTACTCGGCAGCCTACGGCATCCAGAACATCAGTGACGGCACGTCGAACACGGTGGCCTTCGCCGAAGGGCTCACCGGCACGAATGGCACCACCAAGCAAAACTTCACCACCGGGATCAACGAGGGCGGGCCGTCGGGCTACTATGACGTCTGGTCGACAATCACGACGACCCCGGCGGCGGCTCCGGGTGCCGTGATGGGCGCGTGGCTCCAGGGCTGCAACGCAGGCTTCGCCACGGCCTCGCTGGCCAGCATGAACCTCAGCACCAACCGGGGCTGGTTATGGTCGTGGGCCTCCGAATCGATGACGATGTTCAATACGGTCGTACCGCCGAGCTCCACGCAATACCCGTGGGCCTCGTGCCGCAACGGCTGCGGGGGAGCCTGCGGCGTCGTGTCCGCCGACCACTCGAACATCACGCCCGCCACGAGCAACCATCCCGGCGGATGTAACGTGATGATGGCCGACGGCCACGTTCAGTTCGTCAAGAGCTCGATCTCGATGAGCACCTGGTGGCAGACTCGGCACAAAGGCCAACGGCGAGGTCATCAGCTCGGATTCGTACTGATGCTATGCCGGGGGCGCCGCCTTTTGGCGGCGTCTCCGACTGGTTAGACACTTCACGCGACACGTGGCTGACGGTTATCCTGGGTTTTGTGAAAAACTCTTGGGCTCGTTCACGGTCCCGGCCGACCCTTCGTCGCCTGCTATTGTTGGCCCTCACTACAACGGGACTCGGGATCGCCGGAGTTAACGGCCTGCAAGGCTGGCGCTACCGTTCGGAGCTGGCCCGGGCCGATCGCGAGCTGGCGGCGGGCCAGTACAGGTCGGCGCTGGCGCGTTTCGACACGCTGGCCGCGCTCACGCCGGGCCGCGCCGAGGTGGAGTATTCGCGGGGGGTCTGCGCGGCGGCACTCGGGAACGTTGATGGCGCCCTGATGGCCTGGGGACGTGTGCCGCGCGACTCGCCGCTGGGTCCGCGCGCGATCCTCGACCGCGCCCGCCTGGCATTCGAGCACGGCCGCCTCGCGATCGCCGAGGCGAGCGTGAATCTCTTGCTGGCAGACCTTGGCGAGATGGGCCGCGCAGGCGACGAGCCTGGCTAATCAGATCGACCTTTTCACCGGGCGCAGGCGGGCCATCATCCGCCGGATCGAAAAGCGATGGCCCGTTGCGAACGACCAGGCCGGGCTGCTGCGGCTTCACTGGCAGCTCGATTCGCAACCCACCCCGATCCTGGCGATCCGCGACGCCATCGATCGAATGGCTCGCCAGGCGCCTGAGGATGACCGGGTCTGGCTGGGCCAGGCCAATCTGGCGATCGCCACCGGCCGTTACGACGAGGCTGATGACTTGCTGACGAGGTGCGCAGGCGCTGCGGCCCGATGATGCCGACGTTTGGGAGGCCCGCCTGAACTGGGCACTCGACACGAGACAGCCCGATGCCACCGCGCGTGCGGCATCGCGATTGCCGGGTTTTGCCATTTCAATCGCCCGGGTCGCCGCGGTGACCGCCCGGCTTGCCGCCCTGCGCGGCGATTTTGCGACCGAACAAGAAGCGCTCGAGCGTCAGACCAAACTCGAGCCCGGTGCCGGCGCGGCCTGGGACCGCCTGGCCGAGCTGGCGGCCCGCGCCGGAGCAGCCGACCGAGCGACTCGTTACCGCGCACGTAAAGCGGAGATCGAGCGAGCGGCCGATCGATATCGCACGCTGATGGTCCAGCCGGCGGCGGACAGCCGCAATAGGGAGGCCGAGTTGGCCCGGACTGCCGAAACTCTTGGCCGCTGGTTTGAGGCGCGCGGCTGGTGGTCCATTGGGTCCCGCCATGATCCGGGCGACCGTGACGCTCGCGCCGCACTCGACCGCCTGCCGCGGACCGAGCGGCCAGCCGTCTCCCGCGGTACTCTAGCCGACCTCATTCCCGGTCGCCTCCTGACAGCCGCGCCCGCCGTTGCCTTGGCTGCCGCGGCGCCGCCGATCACACCCGAGTTTCGCGACGACGCCCACGCGGCCGGCCTTGATTTTGTTTACGATCACGACCCCACACCGCTCTGCCGATTACCCGAAACCATGGGGGGCGGCGTGGCGTTGCTCGACTTTGACGGCGACGGCTGGCTCGACGTCTACGCCGTCGGTGGGGGATCATTCGGTAACACGCCGGTTTCGCTGCCGGCACGACAACGCGACCGGCTTTTCCGCAACAAACGCGACGGTACTTTTGAAGACGTCACCGAGCGCGCGGGTCTGGCCGCGCTGCCGGGCGGCTATGGACATGGCGTGGCCGTCGGGGACTTCGACAACGACGGCCGGCCCGACCTGTTCGTCACCCGCTGGCGGTCGTACGCCCTGTATCGCAACTCGGCGGATGGCCGCTTTGTCGACGTCACCGCGCGGGCCGGCCTGGGCGGTGATCGCGACTGGCCGACCTCCGCCGCGTTTGGCGACCTCGACGGGGATGGCGACCTCGACCTCTATGTCTGCCACTACACCGACTGGGACCCGGAACGCACGCCGCCCTGTCCGCACCCGATTGATCCCAAGCGTCATGGATACTGCGTGCCGCGCGGCCTTGGTGCCATGCCCGATCACGTCTTCCGCAACGACGGCGGCACGTTTGTCGACGTCTCCGAGCCATCCGGAGTGCGCAAGGCCGACCGCGACGGGCGAGGATTGGGCGTCGTCATTGCCGACCTCGACGATGACGGCCGGCCCGACATCTTCGTCGCCAACGACATGACGCCCAACTTCCTGTACCGGAACCTCGGGGGCTCTCGGTTTGAGGAAGTCGGCGAGCTCTCCGGGGCGGGATCAACGGGTGACGGAGCCTACCAGGCCGGAATGGGTATCGCGTGCGGCGACCTCGACGGCGACGGCCGGCCCGACTTGGCCGTCACCAATTTCTTTGGCGAATCAACCGCCTTCTACCACAATTTCGGCAACGGCCTATTTGCGAACCACACCGCAGCCATCGGGCTTGCCGCGCCCACTCGCCATGTGCTCGGTTTCGGTATCGCGTTTTTCGACGCCAACAACGACGGCCGGCTCGACCTCGCGCAAACGAATGGCCATGTCATCGACTATCGCCCCACGATACCGTACGCCATGCCCAGCCAGCTCTTTCTCGGCGACAGTTCCGGCCATCTGGTCGAAGCCTCGGAGCGAGCTGGTGCGCCATGGTCAACATCGCGCCTCGGACGCGGCCTCGCCACGGGCGATCTCGACAACGATGGGAGGCTTGATCTGTTAATCGTCTCCGAGCGAAAACCACTGGCGTACTTTCATAACCTCGGACCTGCCGGCCACTTTGTCAGTTTCAAACTCGAGGGCCGCTATCCGGGTTCAAACCGCGATGCCGTTGGCGTGCGCCTGACGTTGACAGCAGGCGGCCGCCGCCAGGTCGCCATGCGAATTGGAGGCGGCAGCTTTCTGTCGGCGAGCGACGACCGGCTTCATTTTGGATTGGGCGAGGCCACCCATGTCGATCTGATCGAGATCCGCTGGCCGTCGGGCCATGTCGATCGCTATCGCGGCCTGGCAGCCGATACGGGCTATCTTCTTCGCGAGGGGCAGTCACGAGCGGATCACTCAAATGGCTGGGCGCGGCATCAACCGCCGTTGCCGTGAAAGTGCAGGAACGTTGCGGCTGAACCTCAAATTATTCTAGATTGACCCCGCTTCCGCCCCGGTCTTTTCCGTCCAAGAATGTCACTTGCCGGATCGTCGCACCGTAGGCGGCGGTTCGCCATCGGCAATTGCAATGAGAATTCGTCCCTGGAAGTGACGTGGTGCCATTTCGATTTCATCGAGGAATCGCCGGGCGATCGGAGAGGGCTGACGTGATCCTTGTTCCCATGACCGGATCGTCATGGGACTCACCGCTAATAACTGTGCGAACACTTCCTGACTCGCCCCAATGAGGCCGCGCACCGCGCCACTCGCTCCGGGGGATAGAACGAGGCTTTCGGAATCACCCTCACCTGCCGCACCGTGTACTTGGCCTCGAGCGGGGTTCCCGCGGAAAGGTCATCTGCGAGTTGGTTGAGGCCCTTTACGATGCGCTCGCCGCTCGTCGAGAGTTTCCCTTCACTCACGAGTTCCTCCTCTGATCCAATTGCGTTTTCGACAGAGGTAAAGTTGTGCCGCAGCCTCAATCACGAGGTGCCTCGGTTCAACAGGCAGCGGGAAGGCTCATTTCGGGCCTGGCTCAGACAGGTGACCATCAACAAGCTCCGTAATTATTGTAGGAAGCGCCGGCGCCGACCGGTCGTGGGGCGTGATGATGTCGACGGTTTTCTCGACCGGTTGTCCGATCCGAACGGCGAGCTCGCCCGCGAATGGGACCGCGAACACGACGAGCACGCCGTCCAGAAGCTCCTGGCTGTCGTCCAGCCCGATTTTTCATCGACGACCTGGGAGGCGTTCCGTCAATTCGGGATCGAAAACATATCGGCTGGCAAGGTTGCCGAAGAATTGGGCCTGACCGAAAACGCGGTAATCCTTGCCAAGTCACGGGTTCTGAAACGGTTGCGAGAGGAAGCTGGCGAACTTTTGAAATAAAAGTCGTTTTCGCGACAGCTTCGACGCGGGACCGGCCTTTCCACTTCGGCGCGATCATCCGAATCCGCGATCGTCGGTTCGTAAACGGCCGCAAAAATCGGGAGGGTCACGTAGCGCGACAGTTCCGCTCAACAACGACCGGCGGCTAGAATGGGACTGAATTCTGCTGATGAGCAGCGAGGGGGGCGACCATGCTTGAAGCGAAAATCATCGACCGGGGTCGAGGTCCTGAGATCGCGGGGACGCGGATCACGGTCTACGACGTGCTCGACTACTACAAGACTGGGTGGCATCGCGACATGATCGCCGACACGTTGGAGATCAGCTCGCAACAGGTCGAGGTCGCGATCCGGTACATCGATGAACATCGGCACGAAGTGATGAACGATTACTCGGAAATGCTGGCTCGCGACGCTCGGGGGAACCCTCCGGAGCTCCAGGCCAAGCTCGATGCGATGCGCGGGACGGCAAGAGCCATGCTCAAGGAACTTCGCCGATCAAACGGACATGAGGTCGCGGATGAAGGGAATTCTCGCGGACATTAATGTGGGAAAACAGCGGAGGGCCATCCTATCAATCTGGGCCTCCGACACCTGGCGCGACATTTGGACTGACCTTCGACTATCCGTGGTCGTCTTTCCGGCACTGGGTCTAGCCTTTGATGCGTCTGACGCACTTGTCTGGAGGACGTGTCAACGAGAAGGCCTCGTCTTGATTACGGCCAATCGGAACAAGCACGGGCCAGACTCCCTCGAGGCCGTGATTCGTAGCGAGAACCAGGCTGACAGCTTGCCAGTGATCACGATCGCCGATCAGGAACGTGTGTTTCAAGACCGGCTCTATGCCGAAAAGGTTGCCGAGGCGGTGCTCGACTATCTCCTTCGAATCGATGAGGTCGCGCGGCGCGGGTCGACTTTATGTTCCATGAACAGATGCCAGGGCGGGTGACTCGATCGGCGCCATGAGAGGGCTCAGGGTGCGGGTGCGGCAAGAAACGAGTGCCAAACGTGCCTATGAAACGCTGGTACGACATGGCGAGAGGCGCCGAGTTGGTGACAGAGCACCTACGGATTGTTCGAGCGACGGGAATGGGATGATGAGTCACTAATTTCGCCGAATCCTGATTTCACCCACAGTCAGTGAGGAAGCCGACAACCCTTTTTGATAATTTCTTATTTTCGCGACAGGTTCGATGCCGAGCCGGCCTCTTATCTTCGGAAACAGTCACCCGACCGGTCCCCGGAGACCGCCCCATGGACACGCATTCCCGATCGCATCCGACTGACCAGATCCTGAGCGCTTTCGGACTCGGCAAACTCGACGACCGTTCAGCCCAGGCCGTCAACACGCATCTCGAGCAGTGCCCGGATTGTCGGAAACGGGTTTCGGAGATGTCGGCCGACAGTTTCCTCGGTCGCATCCGCGAAGCTCGGAAACCTTCGGGCCATGGGATCTCGAATCCGTCGCAGCCCAGCAGGACGAAGACCTACAAGGGCAAGAACGGCCCTGTTCCGCCGCCGGCCAACACGCTTCCGTCTGGACTGGCCGACCATTCTGATTACGAGATCAAGCGCGAGCTTGGCCGTGGCGGCATGGGTGTTGTCTACCTGGCCCACAACAAGTGGATGGACCGCGACGAAGTGCTGAAGGTGATGGCCCGGCACATCATGGAACGACCCGGCGTGCTCGAACGATTCCAGCGTGAGATCAAGGCCGTCGCCAAGCTCCGGCATCCCAACGTCGTCACGGCCTACCACGCCACCATGATCGGCGACAGCTTGGTCTTCGCAATGGAATACATAAAGGGGACCGATTTGGCGAAGCAAGTCAGGGCCAAGGGACCGTTGCCGATCGGCTATGCGTGCAACTTCATCTATCAGGCCGCGCTCGGCCTCCAGCATGCCCATGAGGAAGGGCCCGTGCATCGCGACGTCAAGCCCGGCAATCTCATGATTTCCGAACAAGGACGGCACGGTCATCGTCAAGGTGCTTGATTTCGGCCTGGCCAGGGCGACACGCGAGGAAAAGGCCGACGGCGCGTTAACGTCCGAGGGCCAGGCCATCGGCACGCCCGATTTCATCGCCCCCGAACAGATCCTGGATGCTCCCAATGCCGATATTCGAGCCGACATCTACAGCCTTGGCGGTTCGCTCTTTTACCTCCTCGCTGGCCGCCCGCCGTTCCTGGCGAATTCGGTTCACGCGGTCTACGAGGGCCACATCTCCGGTGATCCCGGGTTGTTGAACCACATCCGGCCCGAGGTGCCTGTTGAACTGGCGGCCGTGGTGGCGAAGATGATGGCAAAGAAACCGGATCGGCGGTTTCAGACGCCCGGTGACGTCGCAGATGCGCTCATGCCATTCTTCGAGAAACGGAGCGTGAGATTCAAAGGGCCTTCAGCGGAGGTCGCCGGCGCGACGCCGTCGTCTGAGGGACTGGCGGAATCGAAGGCGGTCTCGTCGCTTGGTCAACCGGCGACTGATCCCGATCTCGCTGCAATGCAGGCGCAGCAATCGGCTGAGCCGACAATCGCGGAGGTTCGGTGGGACAGCCTGATCGAGTTCCGGGATTCGGCAAGCGTATTTGAGGAGATGCCGTCCGTCACTCCCGCGGTGAAACCGTGGTGGTTGTGGCCCTCCGTGGGTGTCGGGGTTTTGATGGTCGGCCTCTTCGCAGTGTGGCGGGGCTCTGGTTCCAGCATCGGACCGAAGCCCGACGCGATCGCGCTAATAAACGTCCCGAGGCCCTCGGACGCTCCAGTAATTCCGTCCGTCCGGAAGTCGCCAGGCAAGCCGGACAATGAAGGCCAGCCACATCCGCACGGGGGTTCAAAAAGCGTTGAAGTAATCCCTGGAATCGACGAATCGGAACAACCACCAGTTTCCATTCCGGACGAGGGGCTGAACAAGCAGGCCGAAGGTGATAACGGAGGAAAAGAGCGGGAAACCGGAGAGCTGTCGAACGGTCCCACTGCCGGCGGAAACAATCAGAAGGCGCCCCCCGTAGTCACCGGCGCTGGTGGAGATGTGAAATCGCTCAAGCTTCAGAAGGGAAATTTTCGACCGCTTTTCGACGGCAGCCGGATAATTGGACTAGGTCGTGTGGACAATAACTGGTCAATTTGGGCTAATGGCGTAGTCAGATCGGCACCAAGGAGGCCCCACCATGCGACACCGCCATTCTATCTCGGACGACGATTGGGAACGGATCAAGAACCTCTTGCCCGGTCAGCCGGGCCAACACGGCAAGGTCGCCAAGGACAACCGCCTATTCATTGACGCGGTCCTCTGGATCGCCAGGACCGGCGCCCCATGGCGCGACCTGCCGGAGCGGTTTGGCCACTGGAACTCGATCTGGCGGCGATTCGATCGCTGGGCCCGTAAGGGGGTCTGGGAGCGCGTCTTTGAGGCCCTCCAAGACCCCGATCTCGAGTGGCTGATTCTCGACTCGACGATCATTCGCGCCCATCCCTGCGCCGCCGGCGCAAAAAAAAGGGGACGGGACTGGCGGACAGGACGAACAGGCCCTCGGGCGTAGCCGGGGAGGCTTCGGGACCAAGATTCACGGCGCCGTCAGCGGCCTGGGATTGCCCGTCGAGCTGATCCTCACACCGGGGCAGGCATCGGACATGTCGCAGGCCAAGGCCCTGATCGAGGGATCGCCGGTCGAAGTGGTCATTGCCGACAAAGGCTACGACAGCAAAGCCGTCGTCGAAGCGATCGAGGCGAAGGGGGCCGAGGCGGTGATCCCCAGCCTGAAGAACCGGGCCGAGCAGCGGGCCTACGACCGGGACCGCTACAGGGATCGGAATCTGGCCGAGCGATTCTGGTTCAAGGTGAAGCAATACCGACGGGTCGCCACCCGCTACGAAAAGACCGCTCGGAACTTCCTGGCGTTTATCCATGTGGCCTCGATCCTGATCCTGCTGAAATAGCCCGGTCCACCCCTCTTGCCTGACTGTTGTCCACACGACCTAGGCAAACAAATTATTATCCGTCGAAAATATATTTCCGATTCGGTCAACGGCTACGGTATCTCGGTGGGAGGGCCGGGAGTTGGTAGCATTAATAAAGCGCGCGGCCGGCCGACCGGTGGCTTAGTCTTGTGGGATAAACCCGGGGATCCGGTCCCGACAGCAATCGGTGAATGGCAGGAGATCGAGATCGTTGTCATCGGCAATCGTATCGAAACCGTGGTCAACGGGACGAAGGTCTGCGAATACACTGATGAAACTGATGCCTTCAAGTTCGGAGAGATTTCATTTGTGTGCAGGGGAGACTCGCGAATTGTCTACCGGTCGATTCTGCTCCAGGAACTGGATGAGCGCGGAATGCCATCCATGCGACCAGCCCCAATAAAACACGACTCAAAGGCGAATGGTAAACAGAAGGGCAACTCTACGCCGCCTGATTCTGTTGCACAGGACTCCTTTCAGGTCGGCAGCAAGTGGGTCGGTGAATACGCGGTGACCCGCAGCGGTGGTACTTCCGTTCGATTACCGGTGAACATTCGTGTGCTGCAAAGAGAAAAAACCAGATTCCGGGCTAGATACGAGATCGAGGGGCAAGGTCTCTCACATCACGTTCGCGAAATTCTGGGTACGATCACGAACGGCGAGTTTGGCTGGTTTGCAAAGGATGTTATTGTTCGTGACGGGGATCTAGGGCACGAAGGACATGACCATGCCGGTTGGATCGACGGCAATTCAATCATTCTGAACTTTAGTGGCTCAGCCCAAGCAGCGGCCTTCGAAGGTCAGACCGTGTCGGGAACGGTAACGCTTTCTCGTGAGGCTGAGTGACTGAAAAACTCTCTGCAAGTTCGCCAGATCCGATCCAGGTGCTGCGCGGGGTCTGGCCCGGTTTCTCATTTTCGATCGCATCGATCTGCCCGAGATCGGTTTACCGGAGATGGAATGCCAGGTCGAACCCGCAAAGCCTCTCGGGATCGCGCGAGGCTTCTCCATGGCCCTGTTCCGCCACGCGTCGCTTTGTGCGATTTAGTCAGCGCCCGCCCATGATTCGTTTTGAATGTCCAACATCGATCTCAACGTTACACCTTTGCCGGTTAGGCATCGTCCCAAAAACTGCCGAAATGGGCCATTTTTAAGGTGACACTTGGCAAGATTTTGCCACTTACTCCTTGATGTTTGAGGGGATGGGCCTCATGTGTGTGGTTGTCAACCAGATCCATACACAAAAGGACCCACCCCATGTGCAAGATACCCTTCCGCGTTTGGATCGCCAATGCAGCCGCGCGCTTCCATGGAGCCCGCGGCTCGGTCACGACCCAAGCCCAGCAGGTCGACTGGCAGTCGGCAGACCGTCTACGAACATGCTCAAAAGGTGGAAGCGGCCGTCGGAGTCGAACACGGCGGCGGGCCGACACACGAGGAGCTGACCAGGGAGAACTTGGCTTTCCGCCAGGAAATTGCCCAACTGTGGGACTGGTTATCTCAGACCATCGAGCTTCCTGCGGCCAAGCAACAGATGTTCGCCGCCAAGGGCATGGGCATGGGGCTCAGCCACAGCCAAATCCACGACTTATTGGCATTTCTCCTGGGGGCCACGGCGTGTCCCAGTCGCTCGACGATTCATCGCTGGGCCCAAGCCGCTGGAAAAGCCGCCGGTGCGGTCCTCAAGGGACTGGATCGCGGTTGCCGGGTGTTGGTACTGGTCGGCTGTCTCGATGAAATCTTTTTCCACCGCCGACCGGTCCTGGTAGGGATTGATCCCCAAAGCATGGTGTGGTTTCTGGGAAAAAAGGCGGCCAATTACAAAGGTTCGACTTGGTTTGGAGAATTGCAGCCTTGGACCTCGTTGCGTTACGTGACGTGCGACGCGGGCACGGGACTGCAGTCGGGAATCGCCCAGATGCAACAGCACCAACGCGAGATCGACCAAGCTGCTCTGGTGAAGGGGTTGGACGTCTTCCACACCAAGAAGGAAGCCCACCGGGTCTTGAGCGTCCTCTGGAGCCGAGTGGAGCGGCTCTGGGAACGGGCTGAGAAAGCGAGCCGAGCCCTCAAGCGAGCCCAATGGCTGGGCCGTAGTGCGTGCGGGTTGACGCACCCGGTCAACAAAGCGTGGAAGAAGGCGACGCTGGCTTTCCAACTGTATGAAAAGAGGGAAGCGGCTTGGAAGCGGGTCGAGCCAGCTCTGGATGTCTTTCGTGCCGACGGTCAACTCAACGATCGGGCCTGGCGGCGATGCAAGTCGCGTGGGCTTTGCCCCGGCTGCCAGGCTCGGAATGGTCCAAGGTCCGTGGGCTCCTTCAGAGGCGCGGAGTCGTTCACGTTCTTGGATCGGCTGCACGATCAGTTGGGTCAGCTATCGGTGCCCGCGGCTACGCGTGACGCCTTGGTACTGTTATGGTGGCTACGTCGGCAGCGGCCGAGGAAATCGGGTAAGACGGATATTACTAGTCGTGAACACATATTATATTTGATTCAAATGCTTCTCTGCCGGGGACTCGACTCGAACTGGCGTGAGTCGTACCGGCTGGTCGCGACGGTGTTGAGTCAAACGCTGCGAGCCAGCAGCGCGGTCGAGTGCATGAATAGCGTCCTGCGCATGCATCAATCGCGACATCGTACAGTAACTCAGGGGATGCTTGATCTCAAGCGGCTGTACTGGAACTCTCGGGTGTTCCGCGGTGGCAAGCGGAAAGGCCTTTGTCCCTATGAGCACCTCGGCTTGAAACTGCCTAGCTACGACTTCTGCACTCTGCTGGAAGCTGAGATGAGCACGGCCTTTACCGAAGCCAAAGCCGTGGCTAAAGCAAAAATCGCGGCCATCGCGGCTTGACGTAAAAAGTGTCAAGCTGACATCTTGCGATTTGGGACGATGCCGCCGGTTATTCAGGCGCATTGACGTAACATGATGGCGCATGAAGGGATACAAAAAATGGTCAGGATATGCCGGTTACTCAGGCCCCCATCCGTAACATGATGACGCATCGAGAGATAGGTGAAAGGTCTGATCATGCCGGTTACTCAGGCGCCCAGGTGAAAGTTGATGATCCGCATCGAGTTAGAGCGATTTTTCAAGCTTCCGATTATTCAGGCGCCCAACCGGAACTCGAATTGGCATCAAGAGATGGGGAGAATTTCCGTCCCTCTGGGGCCTTTGGAGCGCGCGGTGGTTTGTGCGCCATGCGCCGCTGCGCTGTGACGACGCGCGCGTTTCCCGTGATGGGCACTCATACCCACGAAGAAAAATCACTGTCAAGGAATAGACGGGATTGCGCGACTTCTCGTCGAAGTCCACCCAATCATCACACGCCGCCACGGAATACGTGACTGGCTTTTAGGTTGTGGCTCGCCACGATAACCGGATTGAAAACGTCGGCTATTGGTGGCATCGAAAACCCGTGAGTTTTCGGGCGCGGGCTTCGACCTTCAAGCCAAAGACGGCCCACTCGCAAGTCGTTCTTGGTGGAGGTCAGCGAGAAGTGTCCTGGTTTTCGGGTGGACGGAGCGATTGAAGGGAGTCGAGATCCATACGAGCACGAAGCGCCGGCGAGTGAGTTGCGCCCAGGTCGACGCAAGATGCATATCCGACCCACTCGCTAGCGCTTCGTGCTCGAAAGCACCACCCGAAATCTTGGCTGTGACAGAGCACTCGCATCGGAATCGCAACTGGCCGGAACGAACGGTGGTATACCGTCATGGCGTGCCGTAAAATCACATCCGTGTCATGCCGGGCGGCACGCGGTGGAGCAACTTGCCAGTGATCGATTGGCGTGAAATGATTGACGAGTTTATCGATACGCGCGCCGAGCACTGGCGTGAAGTTCGCAGGCACCTGCATGCCAACCCCGAGCTGAGCCGTGATGAATTTCAGACGACGGCCTATCTGGCGCAATGTCTGCGGGATGCGGGGATAACTTATCAGACTGTACCGTCGCGACGTGGGCTGATTGCCGAGCCGGAGGACCAGGCTGACCGGCCGCGGGTCGCGATCCGGGCGGACATCGACGCGCTGGGAATGCATGACGGCAAGACAGTCCCTTATCGATCGCGGCGCGACGGGGTCTTACACGCGTGCGGTCACGACGCCCATGCCACGATGGTGCTGGCCGCGGCGGCCGCGCTCTGGCACGCCCGCGATGTCTTGCCAGCGGAAACAGCGTGGCGGGCGATTTTCCAGCCGGCTGAGGAAGTCGGCGAAGGCGCCCATGAAATGGTGGCCGCGGGCGCGGTCGAGCAGGTTCGCGCGCTCGTTGCACTCCACGTCGATCCCGAGCTTCTCGTGGGACGGATCGGCCATCGATCGGGCGCGTTCACCGCACATTGCCAGGAGCTGCATGTGACGTTCGCGGGGAAGGGGGGCCATGCAGCGCGGCCGCATTCGACCGTTGACCCGATCGCCGCGGCGGCTCAGTTTATCACAAACACTTACCAGCTCGTGCCACGCTGGGTCGACTCGCGCGAGCCGGTCGTTGTCTCGTTCGGCTCGATCAAAGGAGGCGCGAGCCCTAACGTGATACCCGAACAGGTCGATCTCCTGGGGACGATCCGCACGCTTGATGCCCACGTCGCCGCAATCGTGCTTGAACAGGTTCGCCAGGTGGCACGAGGCGTCTCCGAGGCGACACGCGTTCAGATCGAGGTCGAGGTCAGGCAGAGCACGGCGGCCGTACATAACGACCCGCGCGTCTCGAGCGTGTGCGTGTGCGCCGCCGGTGAAGTGGTCGGGCCGGCGAATCTCCAGCCCATTCCTTTGCCGAGCATGGGGGGCGAAGATTTTTCGGGCTATCTGTGCATGCGCCAGGTTGCATGCTCAGGCTGGGTGTGGCGTCGCCAGATCGAGCCCGGACGTCGTTGCATTCCGCGGGGTTTGATATCGATGAGCGCGCCCTCGCGATCGGTGCCAAGGTGCTGGCGCATAGCGTGGTCCTCCTGTCCCACTTGATCCGGAGCGACACCGAGTGACACCTTACAAGTTTGCCGGCAATCCGCGACCGACGCTGGGTGTGGAGATCGAGCTCAATCTCGTCGATAGCCAGAGTATGGCCCTGCGCAGCAGTGCAGCGGACATCTTGAACGAGCTGCCCGCGAACTTGCAAGACTCGGTTAAGCCGGAGCTTCTTCAGTGTTATGTCGAGATCAACACCGAAGTGTGCCAGGATGTCGGCGAGGTCGAGGCTGATCTCGTTCACAAGATCGAGGTCGTCAATGAGATTGCGCCCGGCATGATCTCGGGCTCTTCTGGGGGGGCACGCATCCGTTCTCGCCCTGGCAAGAACAGCAGGTCACGCCAAACGAGCGCTATCACGGCCTGATCCAGCTCCTTCAGGAAACGGCGCCGCGGCTCGTGACATTCGGACTGCACGTTCATGTGGGTGTCGACTCGGGCGACAAGGCGATCATGATCTGCGACCGGATCTTGCAGCACTTGCCCACACTCCTGGCCCTGTCGGTGAATAGCCCGTTCTGGCAAGGGCGCAACACCGGGCTGCACTCGCAGCGCAGCAAGATCATGGAAACCCTCCCCACGGCCGGCCTTCCCCCCTTGATGCGCAACTGGTCGGAATATAGCTGGCTGCTCAACAACATGGTCGAGACCGGCTTTATCAAGACAATCCGCGAAATCTGGTGGGACGTGCGGCCGCACCATAGTTTCGGGACCGTCGAGGTTCGGATCTGCGACATGCCGCCGAGCCTCGAGGATGTTCTCGGCCTGACCGCGCTCATCCAGTGCTTGATCTATGATCTGTCGAACGAGATCGACCGCGGAACCTACCAGTTCGACTGTCACCCGTTCCTGATCCGCCAGAACAAGTGGCGCGCCTGCCGTTTTGGGATGGACGCCAACCTCGTCGACCCGGCCACGCACAAGGCGGTCGAGGCGCGTCAGGTCGTTCATAAGCGCGTCGAGCGCCTGCGGCCGCGAGCCGAAGAGCTCGGCTGCTCACGCTATCTCGAAATCGTCGACGCCATGGCCGATCGACCGACCGGCTCGGTGCGCCAGATCAGGGTCTTCGAGGAAACCGGCAGTCTCGGTGAAGTCGTGCGGAGCATGCTCTCGCAGAGCGGTCACACCAGCCTGTGCGGCGGCAAGCTCGCCGCCGAAGTCGCCGGTTGACACTCTTCGGCTACCCTTCATGATTTCTTCATGATGCGAACACCACTTTAACATTCTCGACGGTAAGATGGTTAAGTCAGATTGACGTCAGTAAAAGCGATCGCACCTCTATTCGATGTAGTGGAACCATGCCCAAGCAGAAGATTCTGGTCATCGAGGACGAACGTCCCTTGGTGGAGGTACTGGCGGCCAACCTCGAGCGAGAGGGGTTCGACGCCATCATTGCGTATGACGGCCAGGATGGTCTGAGACAGGCGCAGCTAAAATTGCCCGATCTGATCGTGCTCGACTTGATGCTGCCGCAAAAGCCGGGGCTGGAAGTCTGCCGCGAGCTCAAGCAGGGCCAGCGCACGCGTGACATCCCGATCATCATGGTCACCGCGAAGGCCGAGGAATCCGACCAACTGGTCGGGTTTGCCACGGGAGCCGACGACTATGTGACCAAGCCTTATAGCGTCAAGATCTTGATCGAGCGAATCAAGAAAGAGCTCCGGCGCCGGCAAATGAAAGACGAGCCGGCGGCGGGCACTCAGTTCGAGAGTCAAGGCATCATCATCGATCGCCACAGCCATCGGGCCTTTCATCGCGACGAGGAGCTGCCGCTGACGCCGACGGAGTTTCGCCTGCTCGAGGTGTTGCTTCGCCAGTCGGGCCGGGCCTTCACGCGGTTTGAGCTCATGGACGCCGCGATCGGCGAAGACGCGATCGTGCTCGAGCGCACGATCGACGTCCACATCAAGAGTCTGCGCAAGAAGCTGGGAGAAGCCGGCGAGCTTATCGAAACCGTCCGCGGCGTCGGCTATCGATTTCACGAGCCTCGGACGGTGAATAGCTGACCTCCGGCCGCCGTGGGCCGGGGATCGCGCTCGGTGTCGCGGGTTGGCTTGGGCTGCGTTGGTCGCGCTTTTTGATCGACGCGCGGCGGCGTTGGTCGGGTGGGGACCAGCTCGCCCCGCACGACCGTCACATTGCGCGGAGCGTCGATTCCCAACCGGACCTGTCCTCCCTCGAGACGGACGACCGTGACACAGATGTCATCGCCGATGAAGAGTCTTTCCATGAGCTTGCGGGTCAGCACCAGCATGTCTGTCTTCCTATACAAAATGCGCCGGGGTGCACGACAGCCCACGTTTCACTTCAACGGCCAACACGTCTCGAGCGTTCCGGGAAGAGGGGCTTCAAGAGGAGCCTAGGTCACAACCACGGCAATTGCCCGGCCGGCTCATCCGAAAAGAGTTTCGACCGTGCCGCGGGAGGGTGACGGCTGGACTTCGCCGCGTATAATGTCACCATGACAAGGGTGACCCAGGGTCGTGCGCCCGGCGGACGCCGCCGCCGTGTTGCCAGGCGCGCTGGTGCGTCGGCCCTGCTGTTCTTTTTTGCCCTGCGCGGCGTGGTCTTCGTCGAGAGATGGCGATCCGGCGTGTGGCCGGGGCGGCCGGCGCCGGAACCGTCAATTGACGAGCGCGAGAGAATTCGATGTCGCAAACACATTCCGCAGTGATGATCGTCGGCTCGGGTTCGGCGGGCCTGACCGCGGCCCTTTATGCCGCGCGAGCCAACCTGGCGCCCATCGTGTTCGAGGGTCGAGAGCCTGGCGGACAGCTCACCTTGACGACGGAAGTCGATAATTTTCCGGGCTTTCCCGAGGGAATCAACGGGCCCGACTTGATGGACCTGATGCGCACGCAAGCGAAGCGCTTCGGCGCGGATTGCAAATGGGAGACGGTCTTTGAAACCGACCTGAGCCAGCGGCCGTTTCGCGTCAAGACCACCGACGATCCCAGCGGTGATCCCGCGAGCGGCACGATCCGCGAATACACGAGCAACGCCCTGATCGTGGCGACCGGGGCGTCGGCGCGCTGGCTGGGCATGGAAGGGCCATACAAAGGGAACGGCGTGAGCACGTGTGCGACGTGCGATGGCCATTTTTATCGCGGGAAGGAAATTGGCGTTGTCGGCGGCGGCGATTCGGCCATCGAGGAGGCCACTTTTCTCACGCGATTCGCGTCGAAGGTAACCTTGATCCACCGGCGCAATACGCTACGAGCGTCCAAGATCATGCAGGATCGCCTGGCCAAGAATCCCAAGATCGACTACGCCTGGAATTCGGCCGTGAGCGAAATTCTTGGCGAGAAACACGGAGCGGCACCAGGTTCTCACGGGGGTCAAGCTTCGTTCCACGGTTGACGATTCTTCGCGAGATCTCAAGATCGACGGCCTTTTTCTGGCGATCGGCCACGTGCCGAACACGGCGATCTTTCAGGGTCAGCTCGCAACGACGCCCGAAGGTTACCTGATCAATCGCACCGCGCTGGCCTGGAAAGGCGTCGAGGCGCCGGCGGGCCTGCTCGACAGCTTGCCCAACTACGGCACCGCGACCAATATCGAGGGGGTCTTCGCCTGCGGCGATGTGGTTGACACGCACTATCGCCAGGCGATCACGGCCGCCGGATCGGGCTGCGCGGCCGCGATGGATTGCGAAAAATGGCTCGAGGCCGTCGAAGCGGCTCACGCGAGCGTATCGTCGTCTTGAGGCCTTGTGTGAGCAGCCCAACCGGCTTGAACGACGCGACGGACTGCGCTATCATGCGCCCAGGCAAAATGGGTCTAGGGTGGAATATACGGACCGGCCGCGAGACATCCCCCTGAACTTTTGGCAAATTCTCGTTACAATTCCTTAGGCGGCTGTCGCCCGATGGCGAATGCCGCGCCGCGTCGGTTTATGGGCCTACGCGCGTGAATCAACGTCCGTGAACTGAGTGAGGACGCATGGAGAATCGACCGCCGCAACAAGACACTCCGCGCAAGCCGCCAACGAATAGCGGTCGAAAGACGAACGGTTCCGGTGGGTCGCCGACGCCCCCCTGGCTCTGGTTGCTCTTGCTCGGGGGATTTGCGCTGATATTCTGGCAGTTTGTTCCGAAGCAGGAAGTTCAAGTTCTTTATTATCCCTGGTTTTACGAACAGGTTCAGGCCGACAACATCAAGAGCATCTCGGTCCAGGGAGACGAGATACGAGGCGAGCTTCGGAAAAAACAGCCTTACAAGAACCCGTCGACGCAGGCGAGCGTCGACGTCACCAAATTCATCACGTACTTGCCGCCTGAGCCGGCCATTCCGATCGTCGACGCGCTGATCAAACACGAGCAACGGAAGGTCGCGGCCGAGGAGAAGAAGGCCGAGGAGAAGAAGGCCGACGACAAGGCCAAACCGGCCGACGCCAGAAAGACGGTTGTCGTTGAAAAGAGCGATGGGGATGTCGTCAAGATCGACCCGATCCCGGCCAATTCGGCGAATAGCCTGGCGTGGATCTTGTTCTTGTTGCCGACCTTCGTCGTGCTCGTCTTTTTCTACTTGATGATGCGCCGCGCCCGCGATCAGTTCGATGGCGGCATTCTCGGCAGCTTCGTCAAGAGCCCCGCGAAGCGCCACGATAAGTCCAAGCAGCGAACCACCTTCGACGAAGTTGCCGGGTTGGAGAACGCCAAGTCCGAGCTTCAAGAAATCGTCGAGTTCCTGAAGAACCCCGAGAAATTCCAGCGTTTGGGGGGCCGGATTCCCAAGGGCGTGCTCCTGAACGGACCCCCCGGCACGGGCAAGACGCTCCTGGCGCGTGCGGTCGCCGGCGAGGCGGGAGTGCCGTTCTTTTCGATCTCCGGGTCGGAATTCATCCAGATGTTCGTGGGCGTCGGAGCCAGCCGCGTTCGCGACATGTTCAAGACGGCCAAGGAAAACAGTCCCTGCATCTTGTTCATCGACGAAATCGACGCCGTCGGTCGCGTCCGCGGCGCGGGCCTTGGCGGGGGCCACGACGAGCGCGAGCAGACGCTCAACCAGATTCTGACCGAGATGGACGGCTTCTCACCCAGTGAAAGCGTGATCGTGCTCGCCGGCCACGAACCGGCCCGATGTGCTTGATCCGGCTCTCCTGCGCCGGGTCGATTCGATCGCCACGTCACGGTCGATCGTCCGACGAAGAAGGGGCGGCTCGAGATCCTCAAGGTCCACACGCGCAATACGCCGCTGGCACGCGACGTCGATCTTGATTCGATCGCGCGGGGCACGGTGGGCATGAGCGGAGCCGACCTTGCCAATCTCGTCAACGAGGCCGCCCTGCTGGCGACGCGTGAAGACAAAGCCGCGCTCGATATGGCCGACTTCGACGCGGCTCGCGACAAGATCATCATGGGAGCGAAGCGCGAAGAGGTCATCACCGAGAAGGAAAAGCGGGCCACCGCCTACCACGAGGTGGGGCACACGCTGGTCGCCTGGTACATCCCGCTCGCCGACCCGGTGCACAAGGTGACGATCATCCCGCGCGGCCGCGCCCTCGGTGTCACCCAGACGCTTCCCACCGAAGACCGCATCAGTTATTACGGGCGTGACATCAAGGCGATGCTCACCGTGTTCATGGGGGGCCGCGCAGCCGAGCGGCTCGCTTTTGAAGATCTGTCGGCCGGCGTGGCCGACGATCTCAAACGGGCGACACGGCTGGCGCGAGTGATGGTGACGCAGTGTGGAATGAGCGAGCGCGTCGGTCCGGTTTTCTTCCGCGACTCGGAAGAACACCCGTTCCTCGGCCGCGAAATGAGTGAGACCCGCGACCATTCCGAGCATACTGCGCAGCTTATCGATGAAGAGGTGGGTCGAATTCTTCGCGAGGCCGACGATCGTGCTTATCGCCTCCTCGAAGAGCATCGCGACGAGCTCGAGCGGCTCACCGACGCCCTGATCGAACGCGAGGTCTTGTCGGTCGCCGAAATTGAGGAACTCATCGGCAAACGCCCGACCGACGATCCCGAAGCCGTCGGAGTGCCGCTGCGTGGCGATGAGGTTGTCGCGTCGATCGATAGTCCTTCGTGAAGCCATTGACGGTACGACCGCTGAGCGACTGTTTCACGCCCTAGCGGGTCTGCTCCGGAACCACCGGCGCGGCCCGCTGGCCTGAACGCATGGGAATCGCCGCTGTGCCTAGTTTTTCCGCGACCAGCCAGACCGCGACTCCCGTCGTTTGTGCCGGGCTCGTCGTCGCCGATCATGTTTGTCCCCCGCTCGAACATTTGCCGCGCGCGGGCGAGCTGATCGCCGTCGACGAACTGGTGCTGAATATCGGAGGGGGAGCCGCGAATACGGCCGCGGATCTCGCGCGGTTGGGGATCACCGCGACCATCTGCGCACGCGTCGGTGACGACATATTCGGCCGGTTCGCGACCGAGGCGCTCGAGGCCCATCGCGTGAACACCAGCCTGGTGAAGCGCGATGGCCACTTTCCCACGAGCCAAACGCTGATCGTCAATGTGAAGGGGCAAGACCGGCGGTTTATTCACTGTGTTGGCGCCAACACGGGCTTTGTGGCCGCCGACCTCGATCCCGCACTCGAGCTGGCGCCTCGGGTGTTGCATATCGGGTATTTCTTGATATTGCCGAACCTCGACGCGAAAGAGCTGGCCCAGCGATTTGAGCGCCCGGCGTGGCGGCACGATTACGCTTCTGGACGTCGCAACACCGGGACCCGGCAACTATCTGGAGCCGCTCAAGGTGGTACTGCCTCATACCGACGTCTTCGTTCCAAACACCGACGAGGCCGAGTTGATCCTGGGCGAATCCGACCCGGTCCGTCAAGCGCGCAGTCTTTCACGAACTGGGTGCGCGCCGGGTTGTCATCACCTGTGGCGAGCACGGCGTGGTGTCGGTCTCCAGCGAGGCTCAGTGTCAAGGTCGGCACGTACCCGATAGCCTTTGTTGATGGGTCGGGCGGAGGCGACGCGTTCAATGCGGGTTATATCGCCGGACTTCTCGAAGGTCGATCCGAGCTTGATTGCCTGAAGCTTGGCAGCGCCGTCGGCGCCAGTTGCGTGCGCGGCGTTGGCACGACGGCCAGCGTATTCACGCGATCCGAGGCCGAGGATTTCATTCGTGCCCACGAGCTCAAGATTGAGCCGCTCGCATGACCGAGGCGTGCGTAGGGCGACTGATGCCTTCTCGCTAAATATCGAGGATGACTTCGGCGACCCACTCGGAGCCAATCTGGTCGAGGCAGAGCCCATGACGCGTCGCGGCTTTCACCTCGTGGTCAAGAACGTGACGCGTTCGGTCGATTGGTTCGCCGCCGATTTTCGCATCGAGCCGGAACCGGGCCTCATCAATGACGACGTCGAACCGGGAATACAGCCGGTGCTGCGTCTCGCAGAGGTAGATGAGCTCGTTGAGCCACAGAAAGAGGAGCTCATCGAGCGAGTCGGCTGTGAGGCCGACACTTTCAGTGTCTTGAATCTGAATGTCGCCGCGATTGGCGACGATGACATCGAAAAGACCCTCGCCGGCAGTCTGGAAGAGGTCCGCCAAATCGGTCGCAGAGATGCGAATTCCGAGATCCGCGGTATGTTCAAACGTTTCGCAACGGCCCATGGATCTTCTTCTTCACGTGATGGGTCGGATGAGCCGCGTGAACTGGACGTGCCAGGTCACGACCATTGAATGAATATCGCGTCAATCAAAACGGCAGTCGCCTGGCGAATATAAAGGATGTTGTGCGGAGAATTTTTCGCCGGCTGTTTGTTCGATCAATCGACCGATCGATTTTCTGGAGGCCATTCTCGTGATTGACGTTGGAACTCCCGCGCCCGACTTTTCGTTGACCGATCAAGACGGCCAGACCGTGACGCTCTCCGAGCTGAAAGGTTCGCCCGTTGTTCTCTATTTCTACCCGAAGGACGACACACCCGGCTGCACAAAAGAGGCGTGCGACTTTCGTGATGGGATCGAGGCTTATCAAAAAGCCAATGCCGTCATCCTGGGCGTCAGCCCCGATGATGATAAATCACACGCGAAATTCGCCAGGAAATTTGCCTTGCCGTTCCGCCTCCTGGCCGATGCCGAGAAGCAAGTTTGCATCGCCTATGGGGTCTGGAAAGAAAAGAGCATGTACGGCAAGAAATATATGGGAGTCGAACGAACGACGTTTGTGATCGATGCGCAAGGAAGGGTGGCGAAGATCTTTCCCAAGGTCAAGGTCGAGGGCCACGGTGTCGACGTGCTGGCCGCCGTCATCGCGATCCAGGCGACGAGCGGTTGAGCATCGGCTCCGTGACGCAAGACCTGACTGACATCCGACGAGCGACGATCGCGACGATATCAGCTCACAGCCGGGCTTGGCAGGCCGAATTCAAGCTCCTGGCGTCGATGCGAGAGGTGTTGCTCGAGCTTTCGCAGCGCCTTGTATTTTTCGTCGCTGACGCGGGTGACCGCCAGGTTGAGCTCGGCTCCGATTTCCGGTACGGAACAACCCCGCATCCAGAGTTCGATGATGCGATCCTGCGCGAGGTCAGAACGGCGTGCCGGGCGCCCTCGAGAATTTCGCCGAGTTCCAACCGATCGCGCTCGCGCTGGTCGAGGTCGGAAACGGGCGTCGTAAAGGCATCGAGGGCCTGGAATTTCTTGGTTCGCTGCACGCGCTTGCGTACCATGTCGATCGCTCGTACCAGCTCGCGGCGTTCGGGCGTATCATCGGCGAGCACCTGGGTCAGGTCGAGCTGGCCGTCGCGGGCTTTGCCCAGCAAGCGGCAGCAGACCTCCTGGGTGCAATCATCCCAGAGTCTGGGATCGAGCCGGGCATTCCGCCAGCAGACCGTGCAATAGCGCTGAATATCGCGAACAAGATCTGTTTCAGACGCTTGCGCGGTCAGAGCGGCGAGTCCGATGACCAGGGCCACGGCGGCGGGGCCAGCTTTACGCGTGCGAGCGATCAAGCTTTCGGTCGAAAGGGGCGACTCGTGTCCAGGTGTCGTGGGCGGGGATGATGTTGGTTGATTCATTGGGGGCCGTTTGCCTTGACTCTTGCGTGGATTTCGTCTGACGACTGATCCATTCCACTCCATGGTGAACGGACGGCGTTTCGCGTGGAAATCGCTCCAGATTCACTTCAATATAACAAGACCCTCATCATGCGGGGAAGGGCCCAAGTAGCCGGAGACGCTCTATTGACTTTCATGGATCGTCCTGTCCACGCAATGCTGTCCTGCCGGCACATCCCTCGGATAATTATGGGGTCGCTCGCAGGGCACACGCCACTGGGCCGGATTGGCGGCCGAATCACGGAGCTAAACCTTTTTCTGAGATGGGTTTGGGAAGAGACGGCCGACGTGGTCGCACGATGTCCCAGCCGCGTGCGCGAGCCAGTCGAAGCAAACGGCCGCGCGGCCGCACGACGACAGCGCGGCCGACTTTTTCGAGGAGGGCCCGATCGCTCCAGTTATCGGCGTAGGCTACGGCGTCCTCCATGCGAACGTTGTGGTCGCGAGCCCACTCTTCGGCCCAGTAGCGCTTTCCCTCGCCATAGCAAGGCGGCCCCGAGCCAGGGCGGCTCAGGCGGCCGCGCTCGATCACAACCGGTGTCGTCAGGGTCGCGGTGCAGTTGAGATAAATGCTCAGCGGCTGGATCACGAGTCCGGGCGACGACGAGACCAGCACGATCGCGGTGCCGCGACGCCTCAGGCCGTAAAAATGGTCGACGACGCCCTCGTAAAGGCGCGGCCGGACAAACTCGACAAAGTTTTCGTACGCGATCCGCTCGAGCTCGACAACCGGGATGCGAGCAATGCTCGTGAGGCCGATCTCGATCAACCGACCATAATCGAGCCGGCCGAAGCGATGCTGGAGGCCATGATAGAGCGACCGCAGGAAAAAGGAGCGTCGCAGCAGACCGCGTCGATAGAGAATCCGGGCGAAGAGATACGTCGTGGTCTGCGCCAGAAGCGTGCCGTCGACATCCACGAACGCCACGGCGGGGGGCGTTTCAAACGAGGGCCAGCCTTTATCACTCATTGCGTGTCCTCCGTAACCCAGCGGCCAATCCGATCGGCCAGCTCGCGGGCCGTGGAGGTGAGTTCCGCCTCGGCGATGACCCGCACGATCGGCTCGGTGTTACTCGCTCGAATATGAACCCACTGACCGGGCCAATCCAGTCTCAGACCGTCGGTTCGGTCGGCCCGCGCGGTTGAACACTCGGCCTCGAGACGATCCCAGAGCATCGCGATCCGATTCGCAGCGGGCAACGCAGAACTCCCGTCAGGAGTCGATCCAGGGAGCGGATATTGGTCCTTGACCATCGCAAAATGCGGTAAATTCGAGGCCGTGCGCGAGATCGGTTCGCCCCTTGCCGCCATCAGATCGAGAATCAACGCCATCGCGACGAAGCTATCGCGCACGTAGCCGATCCGCGGGTCGATCACCCCCCCATTGCCTTCGCCGCCAATCAGAGCATTCTCGGCGATCATTCGTTCCACCACATTAATTTCGCCGACGGCGGTTCGAAAAACACGACATCCCAGGCGCCGCGCCAGCTCTTCCGTGACGCGCGAAGTCGAAAGGTTCAACACCACCGGCCCCGACGCCTGCTCAAGACGCCGGCACGTGGCCAGGGCCAGCGTCAACTCCTCACCGATATACCGTCCCGATTCGTCAACGACCGCAAGGCGATCGGCGTCAGGATCCTGGGCGAAGCCGATCGCCGCGTGTTGCTTCAACACGGTCGTCGAGAATTCGGCAAGATTCGCTTCGGTCGGCTCGGGCAGGTGATCGTATCGTCCATCAGGCGTTCCTCCCAGGATGAGCGCCTCGCAACCGAGTGCATCAAGCAGTGCCGCACCCAGGCGCCCACCCGCGCCATGGCAGGCATCGAGCACGACGCGGAAACGCTGCGCGGCGGATCGCGGCGACGTCGACGATTTCAAGGACGCGTTCCAGATGTTCCCGATCCGGATCGCCAAGTACCTGAACGCGTCCCAGTGATCTCCAATCGGTCCAGGCAAAATCACGACTCGTCCACCGGATCAAAAGCGCCGTGCCTTGCCGCTGATTCAAAACCATTCCGGCAGGCTGAAAGAACTTGAGGCCGTTATATTGCGGCGGATTGTGCGACGCGGAAATCTGGATTCCGCCGGCGGCTTGATGCCGTCTGACAAGGAGACCGATGGTCGGCGTGGCCGTCGATCCGACCGAAAGCGTGTCATGACCGGTGGCCGTCACGGCCGCCTCGACGGCCGACATGAAGACAGGCGCCGAAACTCGGCCATCATTGCCGACCACGATCGGACCAGGCCCGCACTCGCTCGCATAGGCCCCCACGAACTCGGCCGCGACAACCGGGTCGATCCCGTTGCCAACGACTCCACGTAAACCGGAAATGCTCGCGATCCTCGTACTCGTTCGCTTCACCGCGTCTTCGCCCTCCGGCAAAATCCTCTTGGGACCTCCATGCAGCCGCGCCGTTGAGAAATTAGTTATCAAAGTGGCCCCATTTCAGATTATTTGTCCTAATCTAGATTAGTGGGGAGTGCGATAACAAGGCCGCTCGAACGACTCTCATCACGGCTCCCGTTCTCGCAACCGTGAATCCACGTACGTCACAACGCATTCAATCACCCGTGTTTAGATCGAATCTCAACTAAATTGATTGAGATGATAAATTATGGCTTGACTTATTTCAAAAAACCGAATAATTAGTTAGACACTCCGATCGGCCCCACGTCTCACATCGCGTCCAGTCAGGAAAGCAAGGTTGGGCCGAACGGAATCCTGATCGTTGTTTCAAAGATGGAGGAACGGTGATGCGTGCGACACTTCAATTGACCGGTTCTCATCACCGCCGCCGACTGAGCGGTCTCTATCAACCGCTCCCGCGGGGCGCCTGGCTCCCGACCGTTGATACGGTGATCCGAGTTTTTCTGGCGATTTATCTCTTACCTGTTGTGCTGTTGACGCTCGCCGTTGGCCTACTCGGAATGATCGTCATGGCTGTCTTTTCGTTGTTCAGTGCCTTGGTGGGCGGTGAAACCGGAATGGGCCACACGACCGATTCGTTTTCGCCTTCGGATTCGGATTGGGCCGACCACGATCGTTTGTGATCGGCTCTTTGCGATGATTTGGCGGGTGTCCATCCCGCAATTAGCAGGCGAGGTCGCCTGAATGGCTAGTTGGCAAGAGTGCGCAGGGCGGCGAGGGCTGTTTCGGTCGTCAGCCGGTCGTCGTTATAGCGCAAGGCCGTGATTGATTCGTCGAAGCGGCGATTGGCCATGCGCAGGTAAAGCTCCGCGGCACTTCGGTCCGCCGGAGTGTCTTGCCGCTGCGTGACCGCCCGATCCCAGCGCGACAGCGTGCAGGCGCCCGTCACCAGAGCGATGGCGGCGTCGGCGATTCGTTCCTGCAAATATTGACGGTCGAGAACGGCCTCTCGGTTGGTGATGAGGATGCGCTCGACGGTTCGGCCGAAGCGGCCAATGCGACGGCCAAGTGCATCGGCCATGGGCTGGAGCATCGGGTTAGCCACCGGTATCGAGGGCGTGCGAACCATCCGCCCCATATGGTCGCGAGTGAAACCCCAGAGCGTCGGCAAGAACGAGCTAGGCTTTTTCAAACCATCGAGCGTTCCTTTGAGGCCCTCGCCAATCTCGCGCATGCCAACCAGTGCGATGAACGCTTTCAAAACTTCATTGGCACCTTCGCCGATCGTATTGATGCGCGCATCACGCATCATGCGCTCGTACGGCTCATTGCTGAAATAGCCCTGACCGCCGAAGATCTGGAGGGTCTCGTACACGCCATCCCAAAGGACTTCGGTGGTGAAGACCTTGAGAATGGCGGTTTCGAGCATGTAATCTTCGGAGCCGCGGTCAATCAGAGCGGCCGTCTGGTAGGTCGTCGCTTCCATGGCGTACGCGGTGGCCGCGAGATAGGCGATCTTTTTCTTGATCATCTCGAGGTCGGCGAGCGGCTTGCCGAACTGGCGGCGGCGTTGCGGCGTGGCGGGTGGCCGCGGCCAGACAGACCTTGGCGGCGCCCGTGCAACTGGCGCCAAACGTGGTGCGGCCGAAGTCGAGGACGGTCAGCGCGACCTTCAAACCTTTGCCAAGCGGGCCCAGGATATTGGAGGCGGGCACGCGGCATGTCGTGAAACGCCAGACGCGCGGTGGCCGTGCCGCGGATTCCGCATTTCGGCATCCGCGCCTCGACAACCTCGAAGCCCGGCATGTCGGGCGTGACCAGGAACGCCGTGACTTTGGAATCGCCGCCACGCGGGTCGGGCGTGCGGGCCATCACGGTGAGGACGTCGGCAATCGCCCCATTGGTGATATATCGCTTGCTGCCGTTGAGAACGTACGTCTGGCCGTCGTCGGTAGGCTGGGCCGCGGTCTGCACGTTGCTCGCGTCGGAGCCGGCTTGCTCCTCGGTGAGTGCAAACGCGGCCAGGTTCTTGCCGCTCGCCAGCGGCGGCAGCCACGCGCCTTCTGCTCGGGCGTACCGAAAAGAACCAGGGCGCGGAGTCCGATCGAATGATGGGCGTTGACGAAAACGGCCGTCGCCGCGCAATGGCCGCCGATCACTTCCATGATCCTGCAATAGCCCATCTGCGAGAATCCCTGGCCTCCCCATTCCTTGGGGGCCGCCATGCCCAGCACGCCAAGCTGCGCCAGGCCATCGATCACGGAACGAGGAATATCGGCGTCGCGGTCGATGGCCGCGGCGTCGATATGAGTATCGGCGAATTCACGCACGGCCGCGACGGCCGCGTTGACTCGATCGCGCTGGTCGACGGGAAGCTCGGGATAAGGGAAGAGCGCACTTGCCACGGAATTCGCCCCGAAAGAGGGCCTTGGCGAATCCCTCCTGGGTCGGCCCCGTGAACAGCAGTTCCTCAGCCTGCTCTAGCTGCTTGGCCCGCAACTTCTCGGCTGCGGCTGCCGCGCGGTCTGGTGCGGATGTCGATACGGCCATGGCGAAAGACTCCTTGCTCAACGAGTGGGACCGAAGGGAGAGCGAGTTCGTGAAGGTCGACCCTGAGAATCCTTGGCGCCGACGCACCCAAAGTGAAGGGGCTGACGGAGCGCGAAATTGACTCGGCTTCAACCGGCTCTCTCCGAAGTGACCGCGGCACTCGAGGAAAAATGTCCGAATCCGGCTTCACGCCCGATCACCGTGGCGATGACCGCACCGAAGGCGATCATCAGGAGCGTGGCTGTCTTGAGGCTGGTGATATTCCTCAAGAAGTACGAAAAACTTTCATCGGACCGGAACGGCCAGAACTTCCATTCGGTGTAGATCCCCAGTCCCAGCGCGGCGAGGCCGCAAACGACGCCGCGAGCGACAGAGCGGTGCCTCGCGAGCAGACTGGATCCCAGTCCCAGCAAGGCGCCCGGAATCATGAGTCCGTACAGGTTCTGGTTTCGCAGCCAGTCGAACGTGTAGAATCCGATCGCTCCGCCAATGATCGCGCCGACGAGTCCCAGGAGATTGCTGACCAGATGTCGCGACATGCGCCACGCTCCTTCGGTAACGCCCCAGCTCGTGTGTGTGCCTTTGCCCGATCATAACCCTCTAGCGAGATGACGGCTATGTCTCACGCAAACACGGAAGCCAATTGGCGGTGGGATGCGACCGAGGGCGAAACACGCACTCTCTGGTTCGATCAACCGGGTCGGTCGCAAAACTTCCTGAGCGAGCCGGCATTCGCCGAGCTCGACACGCGGTTAAGTGAGATCGAGCGCGACCACGCCGCGCGCGGCCTGATCATTCGTAGCGCGAAACCCGCGGGCTTTTGTGGCGGCTTTGATTTGAAGCACATCGCCGCACTCCAAAGTCCCGCCGAGGCAGAGACGTTCGCGCGTCGCGCGATGGCGGTCCTCGATCGGCTCGCCGCCCTGAGCATTCCGACCCTGGCGGTAATTCACGGCGTATGCTTTGGCAGCGGCCTCGAGCTGGCACTCGCGTGCCGGCGCCGCGTGGCGCTCGCGTCGTCCGCGCCGATTCAACTCGGACTGCCCGAAGTGCATTTCGGTCTCATACCGGGATGGCGATCCATGTCGCTGGTCCCGCGTCTCGTCGGACCCGACGAGGGCTTGAACCTCTTGCTCACGGGCCGCGCGATCGGCTACTTGCTCGCACGATCGGTGGGCATTGTCGATCGGCTCGCTTCCGAGGGCGACTCGATCGAGTCGCTCGACGTGCTTTCCTCGAGCCCCGCGACCGAGCGAGCGTGGTCGAAGGACGCCTGGGAAGAAGCCTGGAACCGAGCCCGCGAGCAAATCGACGAGCAGCCGGGCGAGCATCCCGAGGCCCAGCTCCAGATCCTTTCAATCATCGCCATCGAGCTGGCACACGGCACCCAGGCAGCGCGTGAAGCTTCCTTGAAAGCTTTTGCGGAGCTATCGACTTCAGACCTGGTCAAGGAATATCTGAACGCTTATCTCGATCACGGAGGCGCGGAGTTGTTCTCATGAACAGAGCCACGTCGCGACGAGCCTACAAGGCTCAGTTGCGCTCGACGCCGATCAGCTCACCCTCGCTCATCATGTAACCGCGTTGGCCGTGCTGGGTGAGGTCGAGCCCCAGCTCTTCGTCGTCGATATTCACGCGTAATCCCAGCGCGCGATCGAGCAGGAGAAGGATGGCCACAGTGACGACGACCGTGTAAAGCGTCACCGCGAGAGTGGCGATCGCCTGGCTGAAAAGCAGATTGGCGTTGCCCGCAAGGAGGCCCCCGTTGCCGGCAAGCTGCGGTGTCGCCACGAATCCGAGCGCGACGAGCCCGACCAAGGCGCCCACGCCATGGACGCCAAAGACATCGAGCGAGTCGTCGTAGCCGAGCTTCCCCTTGAACATGATGGCTCCGTAGCAGAACGGACAGGCCAGCCCGCCGAGCAAAAGCGCGCCCAGGGGCGAAACGAAGCCGGCGGCCGGCGTGACCGCGACGAGGCCGGCGATCGCGCCGGTGCACGCGCCGAGCATGGTGACTTTCCGCTTCTCGAAATATTCGAGGGCGCTCCATGTGACGATCGCGGCGGAGCCGGCCAGGAACGTCGCGACGAACGCCGCCGCCGCGGCGGGGTTCGCGCCCGCGCCTGCCCGACATTGAGCCCCAGCCACGAGAACCAGAGCAGCGCGGTCCCGAGCGCCGTGAGAGTCAGGTTGTGGGGGTGAAGGTCTTCGGTATCAAGCCCCTTTCGCTTGCCAAGCACCAGGGCGCAACAAAGCGCTGCCAGGCCCGAGGTCAGGTGAATAACCAACCCGCCGGCAAAATCGAGGGCCTGGGATTGCCCGATCCAGCCGCCGGGTCCCCAGACCCAGTGTGCAACGGGGTCGTAAACCAGGGTCGTCCACAACAGCGAAAAGGCCAGGTAAGACGCGAACTTCATCCGCTCAACGATCGCACCGGAAATCAAGGCGACCGGCCAGACCGCGACCAGCATCTGGAAGACCATGAAAATCTGGTGCGGCACGCGAGGCGCGAGCACGATACTGGGCTCGAGCCCGACCTCTGCGCCCCCAGCCACTCGAAGCCCCCACAAAATCCAGCCAGCGCATCAGATCCGAATGACAGGCTGTAACCCACGAGAACCCACTGAAGCGGAATCAACCCCATGACGATGAAACTCTGCTGAAAAGCCGACAAGACGTTCTTGCGCCGGACCATACCACCGTAAAACACGCCCACCGCGGGAATCATCAAGAGGCCCAGGGCCGCACAGGCCATCATCAACAGGGCGTCGACACCCAGCGCGGGAGGGTTTTCGAGGGGCGCCACCGCCACTTCGTTTCGTGCCGGCTGACCGGCCGGTTCGTCGGCATCGGCAGTTCGCGGCGCAACGAGGAAAGCGCCGAGAAAGAAGCTGGCCCAGACGATGAGCACGGTCGCCGCGGTCCGCCACTTCGTCATGAACAGACTCCACCGGAATGACAAAAAAAGGCCAGGGAGCGAGCGCGTCAGGGATCGCGCGAACAGTCAGCTCGGCCAACCTGGTCGGACGAGATGGGCTCTCATGTTAGCATTATGAATCCCCGGGGGAAGATGAGTCGTCGCCGCCGAATCGCCAAAATGGCAAGGGCTCGTTGGCGGGTCGTCAAGTTTCGCCGGCAACCAGGTCGCCCGAGAGATTGACGACATTGGCCTGCGGGCACATCTGTTCGACCACCGCGCGCGCCAGATTGAACCAGGCCGGCGCGCAGTCGAGCACCGCGCTGTCGGCCGTGACGACGATGGCCGAAGAACCTTTGAGGATCGGGTCAGGGTCGTTGACCAGCTCGGCCGACCAGCCGGCTTGATTCTTCGAGGCGGCGGCCAGCACGAGCTCGCGAACGCGTCCGCTATTCGATACGGGCCGGTCAAATAGCCAGTGGCAATGCCCGGCGCCCAGACCTGAGAGCAACGCGACGATTCTCTCGAGAGCCGGCAAGGTTTCCACCACGTGGCGGTAGGTGCCATGGACGCCGGCAATGTCGCGATACGTGGAATCGCGGCATGCGAAGACGACGGCGCCTCCCAGTGCGGCCTCGATGGTCGTGAGGACGTTGAATCCGTCAATCAACAGATCGGAGCCGCGGATCGTGTCAGGGGCGACCCGGTGCGCAAAACGGCGCGTGCGGGCTTCATCCGAGCACGCACTGCGGCGCACGGCCTGTCTCTGGCGCTCGGTCAGCCCCCAGCGATCGCCAACCAATTTGAGCGCCGAGACCGGCGCATAGCCATGGCTCAGGAGCCATGAAAGGTCGTGGACCCCCATCCGTAGCGGCTTCCATGCCGACGGCCCAAAGGCAAGCTCGTCGCGTGGGTCAAGCTCCCCGGCGCGTGCGGCGATCTGGCACGTGTTGTGCGCCTTGCCTTGTTTTTGACAGCACCCTGGCCGTTTGAGAGCCTTAGACCGGCAGACTTTTCCGGACTGCGCGCCCGTAATAAACCATCACGCCAACACCCATGGCGACGAGAAGTAACGCGACGCTCGAAGGCTCGGGCACGCCGGACGCGGTGCCAACCGGCGAATTGACCGAAGTCGCACTGGCCGCTGGGGGCAAGACTTGCGCGGGAAGCTGGCCCACCGGCGGAAAATTCTGGTATTGCGTCGGTGCGACCGGATAAGTGGTCTGGTAACCGTTCAAAACCTTCCAGAGGCACCAGTGCCAGTATTCAAACCGCTGTTCATGAGCCTCCCAGCGCGCCGTCAGCTTTTCGAGCATCATCGGATTGTGAAACATCTTTGTATAGAACGGGTGCGCGTGTTCAAACCAGGTGGTGTGAGCATCGAAAGTATGCATCACGCGATCATAATAATGAGCGTTTTTCTCGGCGAGCTTCTCGGCGCGTCCGCCGAGTAGTGAATGTGGATGCCCCCCGCCCGGGCCATCGGCAGCCAGAGAACACTCGCGCCGATGACCGCGACCAAGCATCGAACCACGGTTCCAACCCAGCCTCGCACGTTTTCCCTCATCGCCGCTCCTTCGTATAATTTTATTTATACTTTTCGATCAAATAGCCACACGGAGTATATGCAAAACGCGTGTCCCGCCTGCCTGGGCAGAACAGACTCACTTCGCAAAGGCATTACTCGGACTGCCGAAGACCGAGACAGGGATCTTTCTGGTTATTCGTACACCCTGTCGAGCTAAAACGGACTCTGGTCCCGGAGCAAGCATTCCATTGCCAATGAAGATCGAACGATCTTACCTATATTAACGTACTGCAATTGTGATACCAGTGACTGTCAATTACTGAAAAAAGGTGTTTCTCTAATATGACGGCGCTGAGAGTGTCGCTAATGAAGCGAAAAACCATCATGTCGAACGGGTGCGACCAAAATGGCCGATCATTCTGAAAGGCTTGAATGCCTGATTGGACGGGTTTGCCCATGGTCCAATGAAGAGGCCTCTGGTCGCGCTCGCCATTGCTGGCTCGACGTGTATTGTTGTTTCTCAAAAAAAGCGAATCGTTTGCCATTGAGGGCGAAACTTCGCGCCCATGTCAGCACTTCACTGCTCAGTTTACCGTGAGCTTTGTTCATGATCGTTCCGTACTGTTCAGTTGATGGGACGTCGACGGAGTTGCAGCGCTCGCGGCTGTTCTCGGACAGAACTTATGGAGGCAACCGACAGGATCGATTCGAAGGGAGTATGTCGGTTCTTCTCAGTGGTGGTTTTGAGCGACTTCTTCAAGTGCCTTCACGGCGTCTTCGTGCTTCTCTTCGATTTCACCCTGGATCTGTCGAACGATCTCGGCATGCTTGGTCTCTTCCTCAAAAATCCGGCCGTTTTTTTCGCGGTCGATGCTGACACCCGAACGTTCGCAGAGGAGACGCAACAGCCGCAAGATTTCAGTGGTCTCTTGTTCGGCCAGCATATTGACCTGCAAGTCGAGGTGGTGCCGTCGCTCACTCAATTTCGCCTGGCGGTTCTGGCTGATCATGAGAATGGGGGCCGCATAGGCCGATTGAAGTGACAATCCGAGATTCAGGAGGACGAACGGATATGGATCCCAGCGATTAACCCAGGCGGCGACATTGAGCGTGATCCACAGGGCCAAGGCGACGGATTGAGCAATAATAAAAGTCCAGCTCCCAACCGTGGTCGCGATCCGATCAGCGATGCGTTCGCCACGCGTTCGCACGCGGGCGGCTTCCTTTTCCATCTCAGCAATGACCGAAACGTTGCGTCGAGTCAACTCCTCGATCGAGCGTATCGGGTCCAATGGTGTGCCCCCTTGATGGCCTGGCCATCGCGACGTTGTGCGTACCCTACAGTAATCTCGCGGACACAGTCACATCTGGGCGAAGCTTCATAGATGGATGGCCATGCCTTGACTGACATACGGTGCTTCTGACACGGTGTGCCGCTCAACGGTGTTTCAGGAAAGAACAAATGTAATTTTCATCGATCATTGTCGTCGACTTGCGTTAATTGTCGTTCCAGAATCGACAATCAGCAGGTGTTCCGCCGTCCGGTGTGGATGGTTTACAATGGTCGGTGGGTCAGCGATTCGAGGTCTGTCAACGTCGAGACGAGGGTGGCGAAGTCTCACTTCCGAGTGACGCCGGATAATGAGTGGAAGGCGACAAAATGGCTCGGCAGGAGACAGGCCTGAACTTGCTCTTCGGCGTGATCGCACTTCAGCTTGATCTGATCAACGCTCAGCAGTTCGCGGAGGCATGCTCCACCTGGGCGGCTAGAAAGGAGATCACACTTGACGGCTTGCTCGTCGAGCGCGGGTGGATTTCCGCCGAGGACCGGGCGGAGATCAACCGGATCGTCCAGCGCAAGATGGCCCATCATGGCGGAGACTCCTGCGATAGCCTCAACGACGCGATGAATCACTCCGTCGGCACGCTCGTCTCTTCGATCATCATAGCCGACGAATCCGAAGCGGGATTGGAATGCGGCGCCACCGCCGACGCGGTAGACCCGGCTGCCGAGACGGTCGATGCTCCTGTCGCGGCCGGCGGCAGAAGCGGCACGCGGGGGCGCTTCCAGCTCGTTCGGATGTATGCGAAAGGAGGCCTCGGTCAGGTCTGGCTGGCGCGAGATCCCGTACTCGGCCGCGATGTTGCCCTCAAAGAGCTGAAACCAGACAAAGCGACTGATCCGGCATCGCGGGCGCGTTTTCTTCGTGAAGCACGGATCACCGGTCGGCTCGAGCACCCGGGGATCGTCACCGTTCACGAGCTGGCGGGCCGCGACGACGATCGGCGGGCATTCTACGCGATGCAGCTTCTTCGCGGCCGCACGCTTCGTGAAGCAATTCGTGATTATCACAAGCAATATGGAAACTGCCCCGGCGGCGTACTCGAGCTTCATGCCTTGCTCGAAGACTTCATCGCCGTGTGCAATGCGGTCGCTTATGCGCATAGCCGCGGCGTGATCCACCGCGACCTCAAGGGACAGAACATCGTTCTCGGCGATTTCGGCGAGGTTGTCGTTCTCGACTGGGGTCTGGCCAAGGTTGTCGGAGAGCCAGAGACACCAGCGGCGAAAAAGTCGGCGCTGGGCGAACGCCTTGATGACTCCGATGCCGCGGACGCCCTCACACTTGAAGGTCAGCGGATGGGGACACCTGGATTCATGGCTCCCGAACAGGCTGAAGGACGCCAGGATCTGATCGGGATCGGCAGCGACATCTATGGTCTGGGAGCCATTCTTTATGAGATCCTCACCGGAATGCCGCCGTTCGCGGATTCCAAGGTCACCGAGTTCTTGAAACGCGTCTCCCACGAAGACCCCATCCCGCCGCGCCAGATTTGCTCGGACATTCCGATTCCCCTGGAAGCGATCTGTCTGAAGGCGCTCTCGAAGCGTCCCGCCGACCGCTACTCGAGGGCCACGGACATGGCGCAGGACGTTCGGCGGTGGCTTGCCGATGAGCCGATCTCGGTCCATCGCGAGTCTTTAGCCGAGCGGATGCGCCGATGGGGCCGTCGCCATCGGTCGGCGGTGACGGTGGGCACGGTCTTGCTGACAATCATCTTTGCGGGCCTGATCCTTGTGTTGTTTGTCGGCACCCGAGAGCAGGCCAGAACGCGAAGGGCTCTGGCCTCGGAGGCTCGGCATCGGCGGCGAGCCGAAACGAACCTCGCCTTCGCACGCGAGGCCGTTGACAACCTTTACGCGAAGGTACTGGAAAACCCCCTGCTCGCCGAGCCGGCCATGGACCCCTTGCGCGTCTCCCTGATTCGCACCACCAGAGACTACTATGAGAAGCTCGTGTCACTCGCGCCAACCGACGCCGATCTGCTGGAACATTTGACTGGAATCTATCTCAATGTCTCCCGCATCACTTTGCGCTCAGGCGCCGTTGGCCAGGCGATTGAGGAAATAAAGCTCGCACTGGGCATCAGCGAGGATCTGGCGGCGACTTATCCAAAGATCGAGCGTTACCGGAGCCATATCGCGATGTGCCAGCTCGAGCTGGCGGAGTGCTATCGCGATGGATCTCGACCCGACGACTCCGAGATCGCGTATCAGCATGCGGTCGCGGTCTGGTCTCGGCTCGCCAGAGAGACCCGATCGCCAACCTATGCGTTGACGCTTGCGGTCACGTACGACTGTCTCGGCTCACTCTATCGCTCGCTGGGAAGGTTAGATCCCGCCGCGACGGCCCACCGGGACTCGCTTGCGATTTTGCAGAAGCTTCTCCATGATTCGCCGCCAGGCATCGATCGCCAGCGAACGCTTGACAGAATAGCTTCGTGCTTCAAGGGGCTGGCTTACATCGCCAAGAACAAGGGCGACTGGGCCGAAGCTGAGTCTCAATTTCAGCAGGCATACGATACGTGGACCCGTTTGCAGGTGGCCCATCCAAGTGAGTCGACACGGAGCGAACTCGCTACCTTGCTCGGAGGCTGGGCCGAAGCCCGCGCGGCGTCAGGTCGAATCGCCGAAGCGCGTGCGATGCGTGAGCGCTCGATGGAGACATGGTCCACCTTGATGAAGGAACATCCTACGACCGTGCAGTATCGCGACTGCGTGGCCAATGACCACATCCATATCGGCGAATTATTCGAGCGTGAGGGCCGTCGAGCCGACGCGGCGCGGCATTATGAAGCCGCGCTGACCGCCTGGAAAAATCTTTCATCCTACCATGCCGAACGACCCGCGCTGGCATTTAACGAAGCAAAGGCACTTTATCACCTGGCCCGTCTGCATGCTTCAGGCGGCCAACGCATCGAGGCTGTCCGCAATTATCGAAGTGCCAAAACGATATGGGATCGTTTGGGTGGCAAACTCCACGAGGACTACGAGCGGGCGTACCGCAACGATCTCGCCCGCGCACTGGCGGAGTTGCGGGCCGACCGCCTGTGACCGACCGTTAACTCAGCGGCAACGGCGACGGCGGGCCGGTATGCCGTGGTCGAAATTGGCATCACAAATGCCTGGCTGGCCAGTCATCCGCGCCAGCCACACGAAACCATTTGCGGCCACCCCTTCCGTCAGACAATCGCGACCGATCGACCGATACTCAGTCTCTTCCACCGGTCCTGCCCGCCAGACTGGCGATGACGGCCGTCAGCTCATCGGGATCGACGGGCTTGGCGACATGCGTCTGAAAGCCGGCGCGCAGGGCTTTCTTTCGGTCGTCGATGCGTGCGAATGCGGTTAGCGCCGCGGCCGGCAACTGCCGCGCGGTGCGTTCTGTTCTGACCTTGCGGATGAAGTCATATCCATCTTCTTCCGGCATACCGATGTCGCTCAGAAGGACGTCAGGTTTGAATGTTTCGATCAGGGCGAGACCTTCGGCGGCCGACGACGCGAGTGCCACTTCCGCCTCACACTCCTTGAGAACACGGCGAATGAGATGTCTGGCGTCGGCCTCGTCGTCGACGACAAGCACCCTCAAATTCCTGAGTGCCCCATCCTGGCAGTAGTCACTGGGCGGCTCGGGTTCCTTGGGTCTCGACTTTTCCTTGGCGGCCTGATCGGGATGGACGACCGCGATCGGCATGATCACCGTGAAGGTCGCTCCCTGTCCGACGCCGGGACTCTTGGCTCGAACGCTTCCGCCGTGCATCTCGACGAGTTGCTTGACGATGGTCAACCCGAGCCCCAAACCGCCGAAACGTCGTGTTGTTGACGAATCAGCCTGACGGAATCGGTCGAACACATGAGGCAGAAACTCGGGCGGTATGCCCATGCCCGTATCGACCACGCTCACCTCGACGTGCGAGTTGACACGTTCCAGCAGCACCTGCACCTGGCCCCCCTTGGGGGTGAACTTCACGGCGTTTGAGAGCAGGTTCCAGATGATTTGCTGCAATCGCGCGGCATCGCCCATCACCGGGCCAGCCAGTGAGTCGAGGATCTTGTGAATGCGAATCGACTTGCCGTTCGCAGCCGGCATGACGGCGACCACGGCGGCTTCGATCACGTCGGTCAAATGGAGCCGCTGAACCTCGAGCCTGAGCTTGCCGGAGATGATCCGCGAGATGTCGAGCAAGTCTTCGATTAACTGGGCCTGGAGCTGCGAGTTTCGCTCGATGGCGCTCAAACCTTCTTCCATATCGGCGGCGTCGACTTTGCCGGAGCGCAGAATTCGGGCCCATCCGACGATGGCATTGAGGGGGGTCCGCAGCTCATGAGACAGCGTGGCAAGGAACTCGTCTTTCATGCGATTGGCGGTCTCGGCCTCGGCCCTTGCCTCTTCGGCGGCCCTGTAAAGCCGGTCTTGCTCCTCGGCGAACCGCTTGATCTGCTCGAGGTTATCGCGAATCTCGTACTGTCTCTGGCGAGCGAGAAGGGCTGCCCTGACGGCGCTGACCAGGGGTGCGATGCGGACGGGTCTCTCAAGCAGGACGACGTTCGCGAAAGACTTGATGGCCGGATCGGCCTTTGAAGGGCGTCCCTGGGCGGCTGTCAACACGATGAGTGGCAAGTTCGACCATGTCGGCTGGCGCTTGAGCACCGTCAGAAGTCGACCGGCATCGTTCGAGACGAAGAATTCCTCCATCAAGATCACCGCCCCGGCCCCTTTTTCCATGGCCTGAACGAGTGTGTCGAATGCCTCGAAAACCTCTGCGCTGATATTCGAATCCGTCAAAACGCTCCTGGCCATCGCCGCGTCGCGAGATGTCGGTGCCAGCATGAGAATCCGAAGTCCAGGCGCGTCATGGTCGTTGCTGGGTTCAGGCATCGCGCGGTCCCCCCGCCTGGAGCGGCCGGGTCTGCCCTTCATATTGAGGAACACCCGTCATGATCCCCTGGAAATCCAGCAAGGGCTCGCCGACGCGGACGCCTTGATTCGTGATGAGCAGCTCGCGGAGCATTCGCTCGTGTGGGCCAACACGATTCTTGAACACGCTGATAGCCTGCCTGATCGAGGCTTGCGCCTCGAAATAGCGAAGCAGCAGGACCGTGTCCGCCAGGTAGCTCACGTCCAGTTCGGTTGCGTTGGCCATGAGCAGCCCGTGCTGTGCGACGACGATGATCGTCACGACTCCCTGCTGATTGAGATAAGCAAACAACTCGTGCAGATGCGTGGTGAGGAAGCGCTCCTCGGGCATCGCGGAGAGATAACCGTTCAAGCTGTCGATGACGACGACCCTGGCGCCGGCCTCGACGACCCGACTCACCTTGTAGGCGAAACCGCCCGGCGAAAGCTCCGCTGGATCCACCTGCTGGGCATGAAGCCGGCCATCGGCGACGAATTGCCGCAGGCCGTTGAGACAAAGCTTTTCGGAGCGTCCGAACAGGGTGTCGATCACTTCGTCGAACGTGAAAACGGCCGCCTTTTGCCCGTCAGTCAGAGCGCTGGCGACAAACTGCATCGCGACCGTCGACTTGCCAACGCCGGCCGGACCGAGCAAGAGCGTCGTGGTGCCGGCCTGGAGGCCGCCGTGTAACATCACGTCGAGGTTTTCGATACCGCTTGGCAAGAGCATGGGCTCGAACCGGTCATGGTGTTCCGCCGCGATCAAACGCGGATGCACCACCACGCCCCCCTGGACGATCTCGTAATCGTGGTAACCATCCCGGAAATTGGCGCCTCGAACCTTGCTGACATGAAGGCGCCGCCGTGCGCCCCCGTATCCCGGCAGATATTTCTCCATGACGATGTTGCCGCCGACCAGGCTCTCGGGCTGAATCTCTCCCAGGGGATTGGTACGGTCGTCCAGGAGCAAGACGGTCGTGTGCCGCTCAGCGAAGATTTGCTTGAGAGCCAGGAGCTGACGGCGGTAACGCAGCGCGTCGGCAGCCAGCAAGCGCAGTTCCGAGAGTCCATCGAAGACAACGTGCCGCGGCTTGGCCCGCTCGACTTCGTCAAGAATTTGCCGTATCGTCTCGCCAAGCTCGACCTCTGACGGATGGAAGACGATGTATTCAGAGACGCCCCCCACGTTGAATTCCGACCGCGTGAGATCGCTGACTTCAATATTCGCGAGCAACCACCCGTGCGAGCGGCAGGCCAGCTCGAGATCCCTGCGCGTCTCGGTCAATGTGATGTAGAGACCACGTTCGCCCGATTGCCCGCACGTCATCAGGTATTGAAGGGCCAGAGTCGTCTTCCCGGAGCCGGGATCGCCCTGAAGGAGGTAGAACCCCTCGCGCAGGAATCCGCCGCCGAGAATATGGTTGAGTCCGGGAATTCCCGTCGAGATGTAGGCGGTCTCCACGTCGTGAGACTCTTCCATCACTGATCCCTCGTCGGCGAACATCGCGGGTGGTCAAGGCCGCCCTGGAGTGCTCGCGAAAATGGGGGTTCGCAGGGCAAAACTCGCACACTAAATAATTTATCAAAACGATGCAAATAATTTATCAAAACGATGCGCCGAGACGAGACTCGACTCGCGATCGGAGATGAGCATCTCATGCGCCAAAGCGCAAAATTTTGCCCGAGGTCATCCATCGAGCGCCAATGACGCGAAACCGAACCGCGGTCGGATGCGCATGGCGCGGGCCATTCGTCGCCGGCCCGCCGACATGCGAACCACGATCGGCCTTTCTGGCCAATTCTTCTGGCCTTGCGTGATTTCGGCTTCTCTGGCATTTTGCCCTATGCGGAATCGACCAATGGCGACCCCGGCGAGCAGGAGACGCAAGGATGCGGCCGATCTTGTTTATCGTTCCGGGTTGGAACGTCCCGATCCATAGTTATGGAATCCTGGTGCTTCTCGCCTGTTTTTCGGCGCTGGCCATCAGCGTCTGGCGAGTGCGTCGCGACAAGATCGATCCCAATGTCGTTTACGAGGTGGCGGCCTGGTTGTTCCTGGGCGGTGCCGTCGGCGCGCGCACTGTTTACGTGTTGGCCCATCTAGACACCGTTCACAGCTTGAGCGACGTCTTGCAAAGCTGGAAAGGGGGCAACAATTTTTATGGCTGCATTCTCGGCGGCCTGGCCGGGTCGATCCTTTACTGGCTACGGCGTCCGTTTCCGTTCTGGAAGATGACCGACGTGGCCGCGCCGGCCGTGGCGATCGGAATTGCCATCGGCCGGATCGGCTGTTTCTTGAACGGATGCTGCTATGGTTGTGTCAGCCATCTGCCGTGGGCGGTCCGTTTTCCGGCCGGATCCCACGCGTGGGCACGCCAGGTCGACGCGGGTCTGATTTCGCCGCTCACGACCTATTCGCTGCCCGTGCATCCGACCCAGATCTATGCGTCACTGGCCGGATTCGCCCTGCTTAGGGCTTCTCCTGGCGTCTTTTCGCTGGCGCCGGGTGCCCGGGTGAGGTGATGGCCCTCTGATGATCATCATATCCGATCACGCGGTGGCCGCTCGAAGCGATCCGGGGCGACGAGCCAGCGATTTTTGCCGGGATGACGTTATCTCAGAACGTGAGTATCGGACTGTTCGTGAGCGGCCTGGTTGGTATGGACCGGGCTGCGCTGGCGTGCACGCGTCAGCGCCGCGTTCGGGCCTTCGGCCGACACCGGCGCATTCGAGGGCCCGTTTCCGTCTTGGGGACCGGGACTGGGTCTGGCACTGGCACCCGGACGGGCCGGTGGCGGGGCGAATAAGGGTAAAACGGCGTTCGATCGAAAAGGTTGCGAGGCCGCAGGTCGAAGCCGCTCCACATGACGAGCGCCGAGCCTTCCCACGCGTCGTCGCCCGGCCAGACCCGGTTTCCCGAGTTCGGCTTGCCGTCTTCGTGCCGCGGCTCATGGTGCACGGCCGAGTTGGTCCAGAGCACGATGTCGGTTTCCTCGACAACCTCTTCATCTTTGATGATGTTGGGCAGATTGGCGAAAATGAATTCCATGGGCCGATCGGGATGCGACCGGGTGACCCAGAGGTCATGACGGGTGAACTCTTCGTTGTGCCGCGGCGTGCCGTACCGCAAGGGCATCAGGTCATAGCCGATCGTCTCGCCACGCGCGTTCCGCTTGTCGGCCTGAACGCGGATCATCGTGAATTCCTTCGGGTCCCAGTCGACGCCCCCCTCGATGCCGCCGTTGAACGGCTCCTTGAGATCTTCGGCGCTCAAGCTGGCTGGATCTTCGACGTGCTTCATCAGCATGGCCGAATTCTTCTTGCCGTCAAACAGGTCGATGTCGATCCGCCAGTGGGCGCTATGAACGTGCGCTTCATAGCGGCGGCCAGGGAGGTTTTGTCCGGTGGCTCCCACGCGAAAGGCGATCGTGCCGTCGTCGTGAAACGCGTACGACATGATGTACATGTAGTTGCCCGCTTCGAGGGCCGCCCAGATGACCAGCTCGCGGCCGCGACGCACGCCGTGTGCATAGTCTTTCCAGGCGAGGCCCCGATCGCGCACCTCCTTCACGACGGTGGCGAACGGATCTCCCTGAAACGGGGGCATCAGCGTGCCGAACGGTCCAGCATCCTCGGCCTTGACTTCGTTCAAAGGAAACTGAAAGCTCGTCAGATCATAATAACGAATATAGCTCGATTGATGGTAGGGAACAAACAGCTCGGCGATGCGCGCGTCGTTCGAGTATCTTGATCCAGTCTTCGCTCAGATCGCGTTTGAACCAGGCACCGGTGATGTAAAGTCCCTTGTGAACACCCCGGGCGAAATGAACTTTCCACGCGGTCCCTTTGCGCGGTTCGAGGCCGCCCGATTCGCTGACCAGGAACTCGTTCGTCACTTCCTGCGCGGGCGGATCGGCGAGTGCCTGGCGGAAGAATCGCTGTGCCTGGGCGCTCGAGGGCGTGATGACGAGGGCGATTGAGACGACGATCGCACCGAGACGGAGCGCGGACGGCATAAGAGGTCCCTCAAAGACGACCGACGGGAATGGGTGCGAAGAGTGAGCGGAGCAAACGGGTCAGCGAACGTGCGGTCAGGGTGTCCGGCGGCGGCGCGGCTTGGGCTCGAGTTCGGGCTCCCCGGGTGCCGGCGTATCGACCTGGCGGGTCGTCAGGTCAATCTGCGGACGCGGATAACTCAGGTCGCGCTTGCCCACGCGATACGTCAGGTGGACGACGCGATGAATCCGCGGATCGTCCTTGACGGTGAACTGGCTGAACTGCGGATAGGCACTGACCTGGTCTCCAAAGCGCTCATACAGCCGCCTCACCTCCTCGCTCTTGTCGCGAGCCATCTGCTGGGCTTCGTCGAATTCCGATTGAGACAAAGGCGTGCGCAGGTGCTGCGCGGCCTCGACCTTGACGACGCGGCCGGTATTCAAATCGACCGTCGAAATGACCGTGATGTCGTCGAAGTAGCGATACGACGTGACGATCGCCAGCGGTCCGCGGCCTGCCGGGGTAGCGGGTTTCTCGGTATTTGTTTGCGGGCTCTTTTCCTGCGTTGGCGACTTCGGAGCATCCTTGTCGTTGGCGGTCGTTGTCGAACTGGCACCTTTGGAAGGCGCCGCCGTCGACAGATCGCGTGCAAGCAGCTCGACCCCCACGACATATTCACGCAAGTCGGCCCCGGGACGCGAAGCACCCTCGGTCTTTTTGCGCAGCTCGACCATCGCGCCACGCGCGAGCTTCACGGCTTCCTTCGTTTGTTGAGCCGTCAAACCGGGACGCGGCGGCTCCGGCGGATCGTCGGCCGCGAGACTCGACGCCAAGGCCAGGCCGACAATCCCCAGGCTCGCAACGCCCATGCCCACCGCTTTCAAGCTATCCATCATCGCTTGGCCCTCGTGATCGGCTTGCAAACCAACGGCGCCCGTGCCCTTGTCTGTGTGTGGAGGCCGTGCCTCGGCGTGAAATCATTGTCGCAGAAAGGCGACGTTCGAATGGAGCCGGATCAATCCAGCCCGATTCTAACGTCGCCCTGCGCGAATCAACATCAGTCAGACGCGAGAATCAGGGCTCGCGAACGTCGAGGTTGGCGTTGAGCACCGCGTCAATCCGGTGGCGGCTCTCTTCGAGATGGGCGCGGGTGGTGTCGTCGAGCGTGACGTTCTTGGCGTCGAGCACCTTGGCGATCCGTGCCGAGATTTCCTTCAAGTGCAAGCGGGCAAGAGCACGCGCGTCGGCCGGTGCCGAGTTCTGGCCACCTCGCAGGAAGACGACGAAACTGTAGGTGTCGCCGGTGCCCTGCGGCGAGGTGCCGATGACCATGCTGCTCAAGCGGCCGAGATACTCGCGCTGGAGGTTGCGCCGGATGGTTGATAAGACGAACTTGGCGCCCTTGTCGCCGGGGGTGCTCGCGGCGTTGTCGAGGTCAGACCAGATGCCGTTGGTCAGGGCACGGAAGACCTCGTCGATACGCAGCGGGTCGGCGCCGGCGTCGGACTGGAGCTGCTGGTTTTGCAGCCGCGCCAGGGTCGAGCCGCTCAAGCACTGGCTCAAGACGATTTTCTGGATTCCCAGGATGCGCTCGAGCACCGAGATATCGACGCCCGGCCCGAATACGCCGCCGCCAGAGCCCCAGTGCGACCATCGCTCGGTTCCCAGCCGGCGCAACAAGGCCGGTGAGAACTGGAACGACTTGTCGCTGAGGATCGCATCGGTCAAGAACTTGAGGCACTCGCGCTGCTTGGCACCCGACACGGGAACGATCGGATCACGGGCGTCTTTATCGGACTTGTGATCGCGCGACACCGACTGCCCACCGACATACTGCGAGGCCAGCGTGGCGCCGTCGCCCCACTGTTCGAGCAAGATGCCAAAGGCGCGGCGGGTTCGCGCCCACGATTCGCCATCCTTGACCACGCGGGCATCCAGGTCCTTGAGCAGTTCGCTCGCGAGCTCGATTCGTTCCTTGCCGAAATGGCAAGGATCGGCGCCAAGATCCCAGCGGTTGACGTAAGGATCGTCGTTCAAGAATGAGTCTTCGTCGGTCGCGTAGGCGAGGTCGTGCTCGGGGGCCCGGGCCGCGATCTTCTTGAGCTCGGCCGCCTCGTCGCCCTCGACGGCCTTGTAGGCATATTCGATCGCCCAGTAGTCATAAGGCCCGAGCGTCGTCGTGTAATAATCGCCCTGCTTCTTGCCCTTGGGAGCGATATTGATCGGGCTATAATCCATGACGCTTCCGACCAGGCCGCGCACGTGCGTGATCGAGGTGTCGTGAAGCTGATCGGCCGTGAGCATCGTGCTGGCCTTGAAATTGTGCCGCAGGCCCAGCGAATGCCCGACCTCGTGCATGACGATCTCCTTGATCGCCTGGCCGATGAATTCCTCGGGCAACTGATTCTTGGGCTCGGGTTTCTTCGGCTCGACCTTGGGCTTGTCCTTGGGCTTTTCTTTGTCGGTGGCCGGCTTGGCGACGTCGGCGGCTTCGGCCATGGCGATGGCGGCGAGGCCAAAGTCGCGCTGGAGGCCGAACTGAGACTGGCAAAAGCCCCGATTTCCGCGTGCGAAATTCTTCGCCAGTTGCCACGACAGCAGATTCTGATCCGACGGAATGAGCTCGGGGGCCATCCGGTTGGGGTTCTTGTCGAGTGATGCGATGCCAAGGAGCGAATGGGCGGTGGGCTGACCGAAGCCCAGCTTCGAGGCCAGAATCGGGCTGATCACCTCACCGATCGCCAGGGGCTCGATCTGTGTCTTGCCGTCGGCGGCCGTGGTGCTGCCGACCAGCAGGGCATATTCCTGCTTCCAGTAACGGACAAAACTGGCATCGAAAACGACGTCGCCGTCGATCATTTCGCCCGTGAGCGGGTTGGCCCGCAGGCACGACATCGCATAGCTGTTATCCGAAGTGATCCAGCGGAACGTGCAGTAATTCGTATCCTCGGGGTCGAACTCGTCGCGGCCAGACTCTTCCCAGCGCACGGCGATGGCATCCTTGAAGCCGATCTTCTCGAAGGCCTTGTTCCATTCACGAATTCCCTCTTCGACGTAGGGACGATACTCGATGGGAACGGTGTCCTCGACGTACCAGACGATCTGCTTTTTGGGTGGCGACAGTTTTGCTTTAGGCGTGGCTTTTTCCAGCCGCCAGCGATTGATTAAACGGACGAAATTGGAATCGGGATCGTTGACGCCGAAATCCTTGGTCGCGCTCAAGAAATGACCCACGCGGTCGTCGGCCACGCGCGGGTGGTACGCCATGTCGGGCGTTTTCATGAGGCTGTAATGGATGACGACCGTGACACCACGCTGATCGGCCACGGCGTCGCCGCCGCCGAAGTGATAGCGGCGGCCACCGCCACCGCCGAACGTGGCTTCAATCTCGAGCTCCATGTTGTTGGGAAAGCCCTTGACCTTGGCCCAGCTACTACGGCTGCGGTCGAGCATACCCAGCCCAAGCTGGGCGAAGTCGGTCATGAAAATGTCCGAAAAATCGACGAGGGAAGCGCCGCCGCGCATCGGGTTGAGCGTGACGATCGGCAGTGCCATCAAGACCGAGTCGGTGTAGTTCTGCTTGACGGCCTTGTCGAGCGACGAGCCGGCCGTTGCCTTGAAGTGGATGTTCCGCCGTACAAGCTGCACGCGATCGCCGACGCGCTTGAAAATGAGCACCATCTCGTCATCGCCGACCGGGTGGCCGGCCTGGGCGAGGCCTCGTGCGATCGTCACGGGGACGAGCAAGGTCTGGTTGAACTGATCCGGGCGAATCTCGCCGTAAAGATGCTCGCCCGTCTTGTATAGTGTGAACAGACCATCGATCTTTTCGGCACCCGGGTGACCTCGTTGAAATCGCGGAACGGGCTCGCCGGGGCCCGGCGAACGCCGCCGGCCCGCGCTGCGGCAATGACACCCTCGAAATCGATTGGCCCGTCTTGCGTGGGCTCTTGCGCCGGCAATTCGGCCACGATCAGACCGATAGCAAGGGCCACGGCTCCATCCCAGAGTGGTGATCCGAATCATGAAGTTCTCCTCAATGGACGGCGGTCAAATAGACCGAGCCGGCCGCCTGGGCGTCGTGCGGAAGGGAATCTTGCGACAGCGCACAGCATTTTGTTTTTTGAGAGAGGGGGAGTCGGCGCCGGCGGTCACCGCACATCAGACCCACCCTCTTGCCTGATCGGCAGACTCTTCTATCTTGCCGAACGAATTCATCAGAAGCAAGCGCGACCTTTGGCATTTGTCGTCGACCAGGGGGTCGACGCCGACGCGATGATCACACTGCGATCGCGTGCGCCCGCTGTTAGCCCAATCGGTAGAACTTGTTCAGACATGAGGACACCGTGCCGGGATGCGGGAGCCCGCACCGGGGCTGAACTTGGCCGACACTCGCAGTCGGCGACGACCGGAGATATCATGACGCTGGAATGGAGCGACATGCCCGATTTTTCGGGGCACGCGCCGGCATTGCGTCGGGGGACGCCCGCGTGGTGGGCGGCGTGAATGATCAGTCGACCCTTTCGCGACATTGAGGAGGGATACGAACCGATGCACGACGACGACTCTCGAAGCTCGTCCTTCACGGCCGACCTGCACAGACGAGGCTTTGTGATGACCTCGCTGGCGGCCGGTTTCGCGCTTTCGGTGCAACCGGTTTCCGCGCAGACGATCACCACCGACACCAACGGACTCGAAGCCGGCGAGATCAAGATCCCGGTCGCCGACGGCGAGATCCCCGCATACCGGGCCATGCCCGCCAGCGGCGGGCCGTTCCCGATGATTCTGGTCATTCAGGAAATCTTCGGCGTTCACGAGCACATCAAGGATATCTGCCGGCGCCTGGCCAAGCTCGGCTACCTGGCCGTCTCGCCCGAGCTCTACGCGCGACAGGGCGACGTTTCCAAGCTCACCGATTTCCGCGAGATCTTCTCGAAGGTCGTGTCGAAGGTGCCCGACAAACAGGTCATGTCCGACCTCGACGCCACCGTCGATTGGGCCAAGAAGACGGGTAAAGGAGACGTCGCCAGGCTGGGAATCACCGGCTTTTGCTGGGGCGGCCGCATCGTCTGGCTCTACTCCGCACACAACCCCAATGTCAAGGCGGGCGTCGCGTGGTACGGACGCCTGGTCGGCGAGGCCGACGAGTTGCATCCGAAACACCCGATCGATGTCGCCGGTTCGATCAACGCGCCGATCCTCGGCCTCTACGGCGGGGGCGATACTGGCATTCCTGTCGCATCCGTTGAAAAGATGCGGGCCGCCCTCAAGGAAGCGGGCAAGACAGCCGAGATCGTGCTTTATCCCGGTACGCCGCACGCCTTTTTCGCCGACTACCGCGCCAGCTATCGCAAGGAACAGGCCGAGGATGGCTGGAAACGGATGCTCGACTGGTTCAAGAAAAATGGCGTGGCATGAACGTGCGCTGAAACCCCGAGCCATCTTCGCCGGCGCCACCGCGTTTGCCGCGGTGGCGATCTTTGTCTTCATCGTCACCCACGATCGGAGAAATCGCCGATCAGTCGCCGTTATCCTTTCACCGGCCGCTGAACACGCCCGCGAGACAATCGAAAACGCTCTCGCAACAGGCCAGTTTGACGCCGCCGATGCGGCCCGTTCCCAGGCGACTTGAAGCACTCGATCTCCGGGCCGACAACGCGACGAACGACCCCGTCTATCGTCGTGAACGCGCCTTGCTGCTCGAAGCAACCGGGCGAATCCGGGCTGGCCAGGGTCTGTTAGCCGAAGCAGTGGGGCCTTACAAAGAGGCAATCGATCTGTTTTCGAAAGCGCCTGGCGGAAGATCCCGGCTCGGACGACGATCGTCACCGCCTGGCGAGTGCCCTGGCTCGACTCGGCACGCTCTACGATGACCTCGGCCGCTGGCACGAAGCCGAGTCAACGTTTTTCCGCGGCCGAATGCTCTGCGAGCAGATTCCCGGCACCCGGCTGCTCGATTCGCGGATCGTGATGGAGCGCGCCCTTTTCCAGACGAGGTCCGCTCAAAGTCTTCTCAAGCTAGGGCGCCGTCCCGGATCGCTCGAATGCGCAACCGCCGCGATGAACACGCTCGCCGATCCCACGAGGTTTCTCGCAGCCGCGGCGGCTGTGGGCGAAGAGAGCGTGCCGTTATTCATCGATCTGGGTCGGGTATTCACGGCCATTGGAGAGTTCGCGGCCGCCGCGCGTGCGTTGACGAGCGCCTGCGACGTCGCCGATCGGTTGCGGAACCGTTCGCCCGCAACGAGCCGCAATCAAGAACTGGCGGCAACAGCCTGGAACGAGCTGGCGAGTGCGCAGAAGCGCGATCCCGAGCGGCGTCAGAACGCCGCCCAGTCCCTGATGCGTGCCCTGACGATCCGGGAAGACCTGGTCGCCCAGTCTCCGACGAATGCCGAATTGCGATTGCGGCTCGCCGACACTTATACGAGCCTTGGAGAGATTTTCTGGGACTTGAAACAACTTGAAAAAGCCGAAGCTGTCGGACGTCAGGAAATCGACTGTCTGCGCTCGAGCGTCGAAAAATCATGTCAACCCGTTTTCAAACCAGTATGAATATGGTCGAGCACTGCACAATCAGGCCGAATTGATCCGGCTGCGCGGCCAGGCCAACGAGGCGCTCTTGCTCGACGAGCAGGCTGTCAAACTGCTTGGCGAGGTTTATCGCGAGAACCTTTGCGATCCTCTCCATCGCCGGGCGATCAGCCATGCATTGTGGACGCTCTGCTCGCTACGGCTCGAGTGTGGCGATCCCCGCGGAACCGAAGTTACGGTGCGCGATTACCTCGAAATCGAGCCGTCAGGCTATGAGGAGGCCCACGAGGCAGCGCGATTCCTGTGCCGCTGTATCGATCTCTACAAACATGATGCGTCGCTCACGTTTTTGGAGCGTGAATTACAGATGCGGCGCTGCGCCGAGCAGGCCACGTCGGCTCTGGCGATTGCCATCCAGAACGGTTTTCACGACGCGGCCGAGCTGGCGACGTCCGCCGACTATGGACCGCTACGCGGGCGCGTTGATTTCGAGAGTCTCGTCCGAACCGTCGAGTTTCACGTGGCGGCCGCCGGCGACGGCGCCAATCGTTGATTCGGAGGTCATCGCCTCGGGCGGCGATTGTTCACGCACGCCGATGACCGCAATGATCGAGAATTCCTCTTTCGTGCCCGTATCAAACACTCGTAGACTCAGGCGTGTCGATATTGCCAGTGAGCCGTTCGAGCGCGGATCGTCCATGTGAGGACTCTGATTGATGATGACCGTTGAACCGGCTATGGCGCCGGAACTGGAGAAGCGAACCCGGTTGCTCGCGGGCGTCCTCTTTGTGCTGGGCGGACTGGCGATACTCGCGCCTCTGTTGACTGGTACCAACGCCGAGTCGCGAGTCGGGCTCTTGCTACTGTTCGCTGCCGCGGCCGAGATTTATCACGGATTCCGACGTTCGAGTGAAGCGGCGCGCACCGCCGCCTGGCAGAGCGGCGCGGTCACCGTCTTGATGGGCTTCCTCGTCCTCAATAACGACACGCTCATTTACAGTGCGTTTCTCTCGTTCCTTGGCGGCTGGTTCGCGTTCGACGCAATTCGGTACACGTGGCACGGATTCAGCGGCAAGGCTTCGCCGCAAGGCGCTGGTGACGTGGATTTTACCGGCGGTGGGCAACGGGCTTGTGGCCATGTTCATCCTGGCACAGTACCGATACGCCACGCCGTGGATCGTCTCGGTGGTCGGTGCCTTGCGGATTTTCGGCACCGCCTGGAATGTCCTGGCGGCCGCAGTCTACACCGAGGACGATTCGAGCCGGACAACCCTGGAAGACCTTGGACTCGGCGATGATGCTCGGCTGATGGCCCTTGGCCGCCAGATCCAGGCGGAAGAAGGCGCGCGAGGCTCTATTGACCGCGGTTGGATCGCCGGATTCGTGGCCACGCTGTTCGCCATCCATCTTGCCCGCATGGGCCGTGATCAGACGTTTCTCGGTCTCTTCTCGCCGGCATTCGCCGTGCTTGGCGACCTCTTCATCGCGCTGGTCGCCTCGTTCGGCGTGATCATCCCGATCCGCCTGGCCTGGAGAAAATCAACGCGGGCTATCGAACGAATCATCTGGCGCTGGTCAGGGACCGAGCCGTCGAACCGGATCGGATCGTGGATGCGGCTGGTTCTCGAGCGCTGGCTGGCCAGGCGGCTACGGTTCTCGATCCAGCTTCGCCGCGCCAGTTATTCGTTGCCCGAGGCCCTGAGCCGCGGCATTCAGATCGGACTGCCCATCGCGGCCATCATGGCGGCGGTGTACCCCGTGCTGGGGATGAACTGGTACTTCGACACCGAGAACTGGGCGGCCGGCGCCTGGGATTCGTGGGCCGAGTCGCGAACGGACTTCTGGCGCGAAGCCATGGTGAAGGCCGTGGTGAAGCAACGGAGTTCGGCCAATGATCCGGCGCCGACGTTCGCGGTCGACCCCCCGGGCGTCAACTCGGGCGACTTTGCGTTCATCGTCATCGGTGACACCGGAGAAGGCGACGCATCACAGCATGTCTTGCGTGATCAGCTTTTCACGGCCACGCGCCAGGAGGCCGTGAAGTTCGTCGTCGTCTCGTCCGACGTCGTCTATCCGACCGGCGCGATGCGAGATTACGAGACCAAGTTCTGGCTCCCCTTCAAGGGGATCGACAAACCGGTCTACGCCATCCCGGGCAACCACGACTGGTACGACGCTCTTGAAGCCTTCAATGCGACGTTCTTGAAGCCAGACGCGGCGCGTGCGGCGATGCGGGCCCGCGTGAAAGCCGACCTTCACTTCACGAGCACGACCGACGAGCGTGTCAACGAGCTGATCAACCGGGCCGCCTGGCTTCGCCGGAATACGGCGTGCCGACTGCCCTGCAGGACGCCCCGTTTTTCCAGGTGCAGACGCCCGACTTCGCCCTGATCGCCGTCGATACGGGTGTCGTGCGGCGCGTCGATCCGACAGAGCTTCACTGGCTCAAATCGGCCCTCGCCGCGGCGCGCGGCAAGGCAATCATGGTCATTCTCGGGCATCCGTTGTATGCGCTGGGCTACTACCAGGCGGGTATGGACGAAGACTTCGCCGCCATTCATCGTCTGCTTCAAGAATACGGAGTATCGGTGGTAATGGCCGGTGACGTTCATGACTTCGAGTATTATGCCGAACGCTATCAGTCGCCGGACGGTGGGCGGACGATGCACCATTTCGTCAATGGCGGCGGCGGTGCCTATCTGAGCGTGGGCACGGCTCTCGACTTCCCGGCGCAGCCTCCCACGCCCACCTGGGCCCATTATCCGACCAAAGTTCAGTTGACCGAGAAGATCGAGGCGGCGACTCCGGCATGGAAGCGTCCAGCCTGGTGGTGGACCAAATCCTTTGGCGCATGGCCGTCATCTGTCGAGTGGTTATCGGCCGCATTCGACTACAATTTCGCCCCGTTTTATCAGAGTTTCGTCGAGGTCAGGGTTGAACCTTCGGCCGGCCGCATCCGGATACTTCCCTGGGGCGTGCACGGCCGCTTGAAGTGGTCGGAGATTGCGACATCGCCAGATCTGCGGCCAACCGCCGCGGCGCTGGACGCACGCGTGGAGTGGGTGATTCCAATGGCCCCCTTGCGTTTTTCCTCGCAATAGCAGGTCTAGCCGCGCACTGAATCCCACTTGCTTTGAACCCATCACGCGGTCCTAATAAGGCAATGGAGCGGGTTGTGCCCAAGTCGTGATGTATCCCGGACGCGCCCTCGAGGTTTGGCCCACGATGTTTGAAGGATCATAAGCCTCATGGCGGGGTTTTCCACGCGCGAAGATCATTTGTCGCGATCGGACGCGCCGAAGGTGGCAAGGTCGACGGGCCGACCGGCGTTGGTCGTGATGGCACTCAGCCTTGTCATGCTGGCCGGAGCCGGGTTGTGGCTCGTCATCACGGCCGCAGGTGGTCGTCGCACCGCCGCCGAAGGTCATCTGGTCCGGTTATTAACGCAGGAACGACCGTTTCCACCGAACGGCCGATTCGTGGGCGATCCATACGTGGGACCACGAGCCTGTTTCGAATGCCATCCGGCGGAAGCCTGCGCTTTACTCGCGCTCGGGCCATGCCACAACTCTTCGCGCCGCGAGCCGCCTGGAGTTATCGCGTCAATTGCACGGAACCCAGGTCACCGACCCCGAGTTTAGTGATGTTACCTGGCATTATGCGTTTCGCGATGGAAAGCTCCACATCGAGCGCAAGGCTCCCGACCGCGTGGATGACTTCATCGCGGAATACGCGTTCGGGTCGGGCCGGCATGCGACGACATTTGTGAACATGATCGATCCGGAGCTTCCCGCGATCTTCGAGCATCGGCTCACGCACTATACGAAATCGAATGAGCTGGCCATCACTCCTGGTCATGATGCTCACCCGCCCCCTCCCGGGCTGACAGTGTTCGGTGGAGCGCTGCCGGCTCGGGCGTCGCACGGCTGTTTTGCCTGTCACGTGACCGTGCTGTCGTCGCGTGAAAGCGACAAGCGAATCGATGAGCCAATGATCATCCCGAATGTATCGTGCGAACGGTGCCACGGCCCTGGCCGGGCGCATGTGAGCGCAGCGCGCCGCGGGGCGGACGAGTCGGAACTGGCCCTGCCATTCGGCCCGGAACGCTGGCAGAGCGATGCCCTTCTCAAGTTGTGCGGCTCGTGCCATCGGCACCCTTCCGGAGCACCCCCGGGCAAGGTGCGTGCCGACGATCCCCAGATGGCCCGCTATCAGCCAGTGGGGCTCAGTCAGTCGCGATGTTACAAGGAAAGCAACGGGGTTCTGAGCTGTATCTCATGTCATGATCCACACGCGCGAGCATCGACGAATCGTGCGGGGTATGACCTGGTCTGTCTATCATGCCACACCACGGGCGCGAGTGACCCTCGCACGTCGAAGGCGTCGTCCGATATTGGTCCGCAACCGCCGGCTGCGACGCACCGCTCGTGTCCCGTCTCTCCGGGCGCACGGTGTGTCGAATGTCACATGCCGAAGGTTGACGCGGGTCAACATGTTCTCTTTTCGGATCACTGGATCCGCGTCCGAGCGCAATGACCGGCTTGGCCCGGTGGTTGCGACTTCGTTTCCTTTCGCAAGAGCCGAATCAACAGAAAGAGTGACAGTGTTTGATGCAAATTGGCGCGTCTTGCCCAACGCGTCATTTGAACACTTCTCGCCGATCTCCACCAGGAACGCCGTGCCCTTGGAGGACGCCGGACCAACGATTATGCTGGACACGTGCGATGGCTTGCGTCCGAATCAGGGGGCCAACCGAATGCTGCGCAACCGGGCGCTAGCGACGCTAGATGCTCCTTGACATCGATGCTTTCAGTTTCCGGGAACACCATCACTATCTATCCGGAGACCTCTGATATGTTCTCTTTTTCGCTTTTTGCGTCGTCGCGCACGAAAACCAGACATCGAAATCGCCGCGCGACGGCCCGGAGAACTTGCCTGGAGTTTTTGGAGCAGCGGATGCTGCCGACGACAGGGACGCTCGTTCTCCCGAACACCACCAGCCCACCGACATTTGGCGCGACGGTCAATGTGTCCGAATTCGGCAATACCCTGGATACCACCAGCGACACGCTCACGAGTGGCGGCAATTTCCTGGGGACTTTCAACAGCAGCACCCTGAGTGCCACTTATTGCCTCAACCTCACGCTGGGCATCAGCGTTCCCGGGACTTTTGACAGCGCCAACGAGACCACCGACGGCACGATCTACGGCACCGCCGTTCCGAATGCTGGCGCGATTAGCTGGCTCATGCAGAACATCGCGCCCACCGCCACCACGCCCGATCAGCAGGCGGCGCTTTCAGGCCGCGATCTGGCGGACCGAGTACGGACCCGCCGGCTTCCAGGTCAATAGCATCGACAACGGAGACACGGTCGACACGACGGGTGAAGAAGCGCTCATGCAATCCGATTACCAGAGCGATCTCAAGGCCCTCGGGAACAACACGGCGCCGGTCAGTCAGGTCGTCTGGATCAGTCCGGATGCCTCCGGAATGGCCCAAGGCGTCGTGGCGTTGCAGGCCGGTCCCACGCCGTCACATGAACCCGCGCAAGGCAATTGGGCGGGTTATGTCACCGAAGCGAGTCCGCCTGCTTTGGGAGCAGTCACAGCGGTGAGCGGCGATTGGAAGGTGCCAAAAGTGTCGGGCGTGGCCGGCGCAGCCATGGACGTCTGGGTCGGCATCGACGGCGAGGGCAACGATACTGTCGAACAGGTCGGCATCACCGGGGGGCCTGTTAAAAAATAACTTGAACAATTCCGTTGTAGCTCGGCATGCATCTTGCACGCCGATTATTGTATGAGTACGACCGGTAGTATGGAAGCCGTGCGAATGAAGTATCTGTTGTTACAACCGCTGATGACCGAGCGCATGCGCCGTCAATGGGCCGCTTGCGAGGCCGAGTCATTGGGCGCGGTGGCGTGAGCCTGGTGGCCGAAGCCACAGGTCTGTCCCGCACGACGATCTGGGCTGGCCAGCGCGAATTGCGGCGACGGGTGGACCATCCCGAGATGGATCTGACGCCCGAACGTGTCCGGGCACCGGGCGGCGGACGCCATCTTGTCGAGCAAGATGATACGACCCTGCTCGACGCCTTGCGTGATCTCGTCGAGTCGTCCACGAGGGGTGACCCGCAGTCGCCATTATTCTGGACCTCCAAGAGCACGCGAAAACTGGCCGAGGAGTTGTCCGCCCAAGGTCACCGAGTGAGCTACCCGACTGTCGCCGCCCTGCTCGATGACTGGGGCTACAGTTTGCAAGCCAACCGGAAGACCAAGGAGGGGGAGGACGATCCCGATCGCGACGCTCAGTTCGAGTATATCAATCAGCAAGTCCATGCCTTCCAACGGGACGGCCAACCGGTCGTCTCGGTCGATGCGAAAAAGAAGGAATTGATCGGGGATTTCCGCAATCCCGGGCGGGAATGGCATCGCCGTGGCCACCCGGAAGAGGTCCGTGCCAAGGACTTCCCGGACAAGCAACTGGGCAAGGCCATTCCCGAAGGGGTCTATGACTTAAGGCGGAATGAGGGGTGGGTGAGCGTCGGCGTCGACCACGATACGGCCGACTTCGCCGGGGAGAGCATCCGGCGCTGGTGGCAGGAGATGGGATCGAAGGCCTATCCCCGGGCGCGTCGGCTCCTGATCACCGCAGATGCCGGGGGCAGCAACGGTTATCGGTCACGGCTCTGGAAAGTGGCGTTGCAGCGCATGGCGTCCGATTTGAACCTGCGGATCTCGGTCTGCCATTTCCCGCCCGGGACGAGTAAGTGGAACAAGATCGAGCACCGGATGTTCTGTCACATCACCCAGAACTGGCGCGGCAAGCCGCTACGCTCAAGGGCCATCGTCGTGAATTTGATCAGTCACACGACGACAAAGGCGGGGTTGCAAATCCAAGCGGAGTTGGATGCCAACGCCTATAAAACTGGCTGCAAAGTCTCCGATGAAGAATTCGCTGCAATCCTACTGGAGAAGGCGTCCTTTCACGGCGAATGGAATTACACTATAGCACCGAAGGTGTAAGATAGTAATTGTTCAAGTTATTTTTTAACAGTTCCGGGGAGGTCAACAAAGCGGGAAAGGCCGAGTATTACGCCTGGTACCAGGACGCGCCCCGGACCGGAGCAAAGGATCAAGGAGGCTCAAGATCAAGCCAGGAGATAAGATCTCGGCCTCCGTCGTCTACATACCCGCCAGTAATTCGTTCACCGTGAAGATTTCCGTGAACAAGGGAAAACCGGTGACCAAAATGGGCCTGAATCCTCCCGGTACAAGCGCGCAGCGGTTGTCGGCGGACTGGATCATTGAAGAAACGGGAGGTCCTGGCGATGCTTTCTCCGGCCCCACTTTCGTTCCGCTCGCCAACTTTGGCAACGTGAAGTTTTCCAGAGCCTCGGCCACGATCAACGGAAGCTCCGGTCCCATCAACAATCCAGCCTGGCAGAATCAGTCGCTTAGCTTCAGGCGCAATTTCAGGAGCGGGAGCCAAAGGGGCTAATACCTCGGCTTTGGTAAACAACGGGACGGGCTTCACAGTCACGTGCACACCTTGAGGCAACAATCGCACCGTTGCGGCATGATCGCGCTTCAGCCGAGAAGGACGAGCGTCTTGGATTCCGGCCACTTCCATTACGCTGAAAGGAGATTGTCATGCCTGATCGGAACCAGGAGGCCGAGGCCCTCGCGAGATTTCATTATGAAGTCGAGCCGGGCCTTCGGGCGATCTACCGTCTTGAGAGTCCGGATCCGAACGACATCCGAATCAAACTCTTGGAGGTCAACGAGCAGACGGTACCCACAGGCATTGTGCCGGTTGGCTTCGCACCCCACCCGGCCAGCGGCCTTCACTATCCTTCCGTAGTCATAGAAGTGACGCCACAAGAGTTCGAGGCCATACAAGACAAACGGCTTGATTTGCCTCCTGGCTGGGAGGTCAGAGGCTCGTATGAGCGACCGGCGGATCCGGACCGCGCCAACGGTGCCAAGTGAAACAGTCCTCGTATGCTTGGTCGCGTGCCTACGCACGGCAGGCACAGGCCGACCTCGACGCACGCTCGGCACTGCTGAATGCCGCGGTCCCCGCGTGTCAGCATCTTCACTTCCTGCAGATGGCCTGCGAGAAAATCTCCAAGGCCCATCGGTGCCTGGGCGGGGCTGATCCTGAGACACTCATGCACGGCCATGGCTTTGCGGCGAAGGTTCTGCCGCAGATCGCAAGAGAATTGCTGCGGCGGTCCTCCTTCGTCGCGGACCTGGAGATCGGGCCTCGTGGCGTTGACGCAATGGTCCGGCAGCTCGCTCGAGAGGTCGACTTGCTCGCTCCGGCCGTTCATGACGACGGTCGGCGTCCGGACAATTGTGAGTATCCCTGGGAGGACATGAGTGGCAACCTCCATGTTCCGGCCGAGCACGGGTTCGGGTCTCTCGGGACGCTCCACCGACATCGTGCGGGATCGACGTTCCTCAAGATCATCGCCGTCGCTACGGCGGAGTTAGTGGGTGACTCTGGCACCGCGCCCTGACGAGGCAGTGATCAGTGGAGCGGTTGGCGGTGTAACTCTGTCAGCGCTTCGCGGGTTAGAGGTACGCGAATCAATGGGGATAAGTCGAATGGCATTAAGTCGGTTCTAACCCCAGAAGGGGTCGACTCTTGAGAAAAACGGGCCCCCTGCGCGTCATGGTATTTGTGACAACATCCATGGCACAGGAGGCCCCGCGATGCATCGCCGGATTTCTACCACGCTCAAGACCCTCAGGCAAGACCTCGCCGCCAAGCTCGGCGGCGACTTTATCCACGCCGCCTGTCGAGCTGCCGGTCACACCTGGTGCGACAGCTGCCTGTTGACCCCGGCGGCCATCATCCACTGGTTCTTGATCCAGATCCTTCACGGCAATACCGCCTTGACACACGTCTCGTTGATGGCCGGCCGAGCCTTCTCCGCCAGCGCCTTCTGCCAGGCCCGCTCCAGGCTGCCGCTGGCCGTTTTCCAGGCGGTCCTCCGTGAGGTGGTCAAGGTCCTGATCCCGGCCACCGAGGCGGCCAGTCTCTGGCTCGGCCATCGCGTCTTCTTGATCGACGGCTCGTCGTTCTCCATGCCCGACGTCGCGGCGCTGCAGGCCTACTTCGGACAGCCGGGAAACCAGGCCAAGGGATGCGGCTTTCCGGTGGCCCACATCCTGGCCCTGTTCCACGCCGGTACTGGCTTGCTGCTGGAAGTCACCGCGGCGCCGTTGCGGTCGCATGACATGGCCGGCGTTGGCGGCATTCTCCCTTTCCTGAAGGCCGGCGATGTCCTGGTGGCCGATCGTGGATTCTGTTCGTTCGCGCATCTGGGCCTGCTGCTCAAGAAGGGCGTTCATGCGGTGTTTCGCCTGCATCAGAAGCAGATCGTCGACTTCACGCCGGGGCGTGCGCAGTGCGCGGCCCGGCCAAAAGGGGACACCAAATGGGCTGCCGCGCAGCCGCTGGATCCGGGCCATCGGCTTGATGGATCAGGTGGTCGAGTACTTCAAGCCGCCAAGGTGTCCGAGCTGGATGAGCGAGGAGCAATACGGCGCTCTGCCCGAGTCGTTCCTGGTGCGTGAATTGCGGTATCGGATCGAAGTGCCCGGGTTCCGAACGCGAGAGGTGACGCTAGTGACGACCCTGCTGGACGGCGTCGCCTATACAGCCGAATCGCTGGCCAATCTTTATGCGACAAGGTGGCACATAGAGGAGAATCTGAAGTCGCTCAAGGTGACGATGAAGATGGATGTGTTGAAATGTAGGACAGTGGATGGTGTTCAGAAGGAACTGACGATGTATGCGATCGCTTACAACCTGGTGCGATTGACGATGTGCGAGGCGGCGGAGCGTCAGGATGTGGCCGCGGATCGAGTGAGTTTCATTGACGCCTTGCGGTGGCTGCGGGGCCGAGGAGGGGGCGGAGATGCCGGAGCTGGTGGTCAATCCGGAGCGCCCGGGGCGGTACGAACCGCGAGTGAAGAAGCGTCGTCCCAAACAGTACCCGTGGCTGCAGCGACCGCGGGCCGAATTGCGCAAAGAGTTGCGGGAGAAGGACTTGGCGGCCTGATCGAATCGAACAAGTTTATGTTGAAACAATTCCTATTTTGATAGGACGGGGAGGGGGAGAAGCCGTCCGTATTAATTATGAAATATTGATTTCATGATTTGTTGCCAGCCGAAGCCCGGGCAAATCCACTTGTATAATCTTGACATAATAGAATGCAGAACTTTATGTATCAGCAAGTCGTTTCATGCCAGGAACTTGCGCAATCTTAATGCCATTCGGGATAAGTCCAATAAGCTTGTAATCCTAGGACGTACGTCGCTGACATTCTCCAGAATTCCGCCTGTGACGGCCGATTCCGCCCTGGTGCTTCGGCTATGCACCTGTCGCAATCGTGCCGCCCTGGCGCCTCTGGCTGGCTCGCCGGCCGTCGTGGCGGCCGAGATCGCCGGCTCGGCAAGCCCGCGGTCGAGCTTCCTGGCGAAGCTGCCGCGCCTGTTCTGGCGACAGTGCTTCAATCAAGGCCGCTCAGACGACGTTAGTCGGTTCCGCGTGTTCTCTCGAACGGGATCCGCCGCCAGACAAAAAAATCATCGCCGAGCTTCGAGTCGCTTACGAACCCGAGCTGTGACATCGAAAGCCCGAGACCTTCGATTTCAGGACTGCCGGACTTGTTGACGATGAACTGGGTTTCACCCGACATCAGCGCACTGGCTAGCCACGTCGATCGATTCTGTGCGAGATGAATCGCCTCGAAGACCGGATAGAGCCAGTCGTCGAATACGAGCTCGACGCGACCATACGTCCGGTTGACTCCCGGCCGATCCGTGAAAAAGAACTCTTTCGGCGGCCGCTTGAAATGCTCAAACAACCGATCGACCGCCTGGCGCTCGGCCAGGCGCCGGGTCGCGCTCAAACGAACATCGCCACAGACGCCGATTAAAAGCGTGAGCGTGGCCACTACGATCGGCACGGCCCTCCGGCGCGTGAGGGGTTCGCTCAGCGATCGTGCAAAGGCACGGGCGGCCAGCACGCTCGCGAACACCGTCGCCTGAATGCCGTAGTTAATCCAGGCGCCCGTGCTGGCTCGACTCAGCACGACCACCAGGCCAACCTCACAGGCGAGATAGATGAGAAGCACCGGTCGAGCGAGGCCAGACTGCGCATCCTGGGCGTTAACCCCAGGGCGATTGGCAGGAAGATGAACAGGCCAAACACCAGGGCCCCGGCCGTGATCACGATATCCCACGATGTGCCTTCAAGCCTGATGCAATCGGACGTGACGCGTACGGCAACGACGACGACCGCGGTGAAGCCAACAATCGCCAGCACGCGGCCGAAGGCGCTGGCCGCGCACTGATTTCCGCCACGTTGACGGCGACGAGCAGTGCGATCAGGCCGCTCGATTTTCCCATGATTCCGACAAACACGATCATCGCCCGAACCCAGTCCGCGGGATGGACACGGCTCGTATTCATGGCCGCCTCGAAGACGGCCTGCGACATCCGTCCCGCGGTGAAAGCTCTTCGAATCCGTAGAGCGCGATTACGATGGCCAGACCCGTGACCAAGGCCCCGACGAGCATACTCACCGGCAGCCGGCGGCGCAGGCACTGGGCGACAAGCAAGAGTGTGCTGACGATCGGCGCAACGATGAAAAGTTGCTTGATCGTCGCCGCGATGGCGAAAGCGATGAAGGCCAGTGTCAATGTCGCGCGGCGGGGCCTGGTGCTGCGCAATGCGGTGAGCACGAGCAGAACGCCCGTTGTCTGAAACGCGACTCCCAGCATGTCGGGACGAACCGTATAGGGCATCGTGCCGACGACGATCGAGCCCGCGATCAGCAGGGCCGTCCAGATCCCGGCAGCGCACGGTGCCGCCGTCGAAGGCGCACCAATCGATACGCGGCGGCCATCGTGCCGCAAAATCCCAGAAATGAGAGACCACGGCCGGCGATCAGGGCCGCCGTCACCGCGTCGACCCCCGCCCCAAAAAGAGGCCATGCCAGAAGCGCCGCGAGATGGTAATAGAGGGGTGCGTGAATGATCACGAGCGGATTTCGTGCGCCAAACGGCCCGTAAAGTTCGCTCGGGCCGTGTATCAACTGCCGGGCAACGGCCAGCATCAGGGGCGATTCGAGCGGCTCGGTATCGGGCTTCTGGACCGCGATCGAGATACCGTACGCCACCATGACGGTCGCCGCGATGGCGAGAATAGCCGTGATCCAGTGAGGCATCACGGAGCCATTCGTTTGATCCTGCATCGTTCACTCGCGATTCGGGCAAGCCCTCCAATTGATTGATCGACCGGGCCTCCCTGGCCGCGCCCGGGGGCCGAACCGGCGGGGCCCGTGTCTATCATCCCGGTTCGCAGCATCTCCGCAAGAGGGCGACTCTTGTCGGCGCGCGCCGATCCGCAAGTGCGCGAGTTGTCGGGGCGTCGTGTCATCGCGGCTTTGAGGGCCAATCTGTTGTCCTCCACCCAATGGTCGCGTAAATTGAGGCAGCCGTTGTCCTCTCATCGTCGGGTTGTGTCGATAGGTTGGTGACGATACGCGCGGAAAGTTCGCGCGGCTGCAATGCCACGTCTGGCGCCTCGGGCACGTTTTCAGGAGCTGGATTCATGGGTTCGCTTACCGAGGGCCAGCACGCGGCGAAAAACGGTTATTCCGAGGGTCACGCACCGGCACGCGTGCTGCCCCCCTTGCCGGCGCACTGGCGGTCTCTGCAACGCGCGTTTGTCGACTGCGCAGAACGCGCTGGTCGCACGAGGCCATGGCCGACAGCACCGGCGCGAGCTTGACTTACGGCAAGCTCTTGATCAGCGCGCTTGCGCTCGGGCGCACCCTGAGCCGGATTTGGGGCCCGGCGCGGCATGTCGGGCTGCTGGTGCCGCCGACGGTCCCGGCGGCCGTCGCCAACGTGGCGGTCTCGCTCTGGGGCAAGGTGCCGGTCAACCTCAACTATTCCGCCAGTCAGAGCCTCGTCGATGCCTCGATCGATCAGTGTGGGATCACCGACACCCTGACCTCCGCCAAGGTGCTCGATCGGTTCAAGATCACCCCGAAGGGACGGCTGATATTCCTCGAAGACATCCGCAAACAGGTTCGCACGTCCGACAAGATCTGGGCGGCCGCCGTGGCCAGGCTGGTCCCCCAGGCGGTGCATCGGTGCTTTCGTTCCAGGGTTTCGCGGCGACCACCTGGACGCGACGGCCACGGTGATCTTCACCTCGGGATCGACGGGCGATCCCAAGGGCGTGGTGCTCTCGAACCGCAATATTCTGTCCAACGTGCACCAGGTCGAGGAGCAAGTGCATCTGAAGCCCGACGAGGTCTTGCTGGGAGTCTTGCCGTTTTTTCATTCATTCGGATTCACGATCACGATCTGGACGGCCATTTGCCTGAACAAGAAAGTGGTTTATCACTTCAACCCGCTTGACGGCCGGATCATCGGCAAGCTCTGCGACCGAGCACAAGGTGACATTACTGACGGGCACGCCCTCGTTTTCGCGAATTTACTTGAAGGCTGGCGAGCCCGGCCAGTTCCAGTCGATCACCCACTGGATCGTCGGGGCCGAGAAACTCAAGCCAGAACTGGCCCGTGACATCCGGGCGACCCTCGGAATCGAGCCGCTCGAGGGCTATGGGTGCACCGAGCTATCGCCGGTCGTGGCGGTGAACGTGCCGCGCGACGTGGAGCTTCCCGGCGGTCGTACGATTGCCGGCAACCGACTGGGGACGGTGGGTCTGCCGCTTCCGGGCACGGCCATCAAGACAGTTCATCCCGAGACAGGCGACGACCTGCCCGCGGGGGCTGAGGGGATGATCGCCGTCAAGGGGCCGCAGGTGATGGTTGGCTATCTCAACCGTCCCGACGCGACCGCCCAGGTGGTCAAGGACGGATGGTATCTGACGGGTGACATTGGCTATCTCGATCCCGATGGGTTCTTGAAGATCACCGATCGCGTCAGCCGGTTCTCGAAGATCGCCGGCGAGATGGTGCCGCACGTGGCGATCGAGTCGGCCATCCTGGAGGCGACCGGAGTCGACGAGCATCATGTCGGTGTCACAGGGATTCCCGACGCCAAGCAAGGCGAGCGGCTCTGCGTGCTTTACACCGATCTCGGCATGTCGCCATCGGACGTGCAAAAACGGCTGATGGCCGGCGCGATGCCCAGGGTCTGGATCCCGTCGCCACGCGATTTTATTCAGGTCGACGAGATCCCGATCACCTCAACCGGCAAAGTCGACCTGCGCCGCTTGAAGGAGATCGCTCTGGGCCAGGTCGCGGTCGAGGCGACTGCGAAAAGGCCCTGAGGGATCTCCGTCTCTCGAGCGCGTGCGAGCCAGGCGCACCCGCCGGGCACCAGCGTGGTCGCGTGCGTGGCTACAGACGGCCGGACCACGCGCGGTCCGCGAGACATTGTCGCGCAACGCGGGTTTAATTTTCGATGGGATGGGTGTAAAACAGAATAGGTACCCGCACAAGTTGAGGAAAGCGTTAATGGGGATTGTGCTTCGAGTGACGGCTGGGCTCCATTCGGGCGAGGAGTTCACCATTGATCGCGCAGAGACATTCACCGTCGGACGGTCATCGCGCGTTCATTTTCCCGTTGTGCATGATCAGGCGCTATCGCGTGAGCATTTCCAGATTGAAAACGAGCCGCCGGTTTGCCATCTGATCGACCTTGGAAGCACCAACGGAACCAAGGTCAATGGCTTGCGCAGTGGGTCGGGTGCTCTTGCGCGAAGGCGACACGATCACGGCTGGTGACAGTGCGTTTCTCGTCCACTTCATCGAAGACTCGACCGAAGCTTTCAATTTCGTGACGTGCGCGGGATGTTGCCGGCGTATCGAGCTGCCGCCGGGTTTGATCGAAACATTTCGAGACGCGTCGCCGGGGCGTGATGGCGCTGGCGACCCAGGGTTTGTTGTGCGAGGAGTGCAAGGCAAGCCGGCTCAAGTTTCCAAGAACGCATCCCGACTACTTGATCGAAGAGTGGATCGGCGGCGGCGGGATGGGTGAGGTCTTTCGCGCCCGGCAGCTCTCGCGCGGGCGGCCGGTCGCGATCAAGATGATCAGCGCCAACAATGCCCTTGGCGAAAAAGCCAGCGGTTATTTTCGGAGGGAGATCGAGGTCCTTAGAGACCTCTTGATGCCGGGCGGCCAGTGCCATCCCAGCATTGTCGCGTTTTACGAGATCTACGAGGTCGAGTCGTCAGATTCAACTGGTGATGGAGTATGTCGACGGCATGAACGCGCTCGACTGGATCAGTGGGTTGGAGCGGCCCGTTGCCGATGGCCAGCGGCGCGATGATCGGCCGCCATCTGCTGTCGGCGCTCGAATACGCTCATTCCAAGGGTTACGTTCATCGCGACGTCAAGCCGTCGAATCTCCTGATGATGGGTCCGGTACACCGGCCCCGGGTCAAGCTGACCGATTTCGGGCTGGCCAAGAGTTTCGCCGAGAACGAAGGCTTTCAAAACCTCACTCGGCAGGGCGACATCGGCGGATCGATCGGCTTTATCTCGCCCGACCACATCCGCGAGTTCAGCGATATTCGCGAGCCCGCGGACATCTACTGCGCGGCCGCGACGTTGTTTTATCTCTTGACGAACAAGTACCCTTACCTGGGGTTTGACCCGCGCGAGCCGGGCTCATACGAAATGATCCTCCAGCATCCGCCGCTGCCACTTCGCGCCTTCCGCCCGGACGCACCCGAGGGGCTCGAGCGCGTCTTGCTCAAAGCGCTTCAAAAACGGCCGCGCGACCGCTGGAAATCGGCCGGGGCGATGGCCGAGGCGCTGCGTCCGTATTCCACGCCATCGTCGTCGTGAACCGGGCAGGGCCGTTTCATTCTGGACTCAACACGGGGCTCTTGGGAGAGCGAGACTCTGTCGAGCTGACGAGGCACTCGGCTCGCAGGACGCTCGCCCTCCCGGGCTTTTGGGAGAGCGAGACTCTGTCGAGCTGACGAGGCACTCGGCTCGCGGGACGCTCGCCCTCCCACGGCTCCTGGGAGAGCGAGACTCTGTCGAGCTGACGAGGCACTTGGCTCGCGGGACGCGAGCGCCTCCCGGGGCTCTTGCGAGAGCGAGACTCTGTCGAGCTGACGAGGCACTCGGCTCGCGGGGACGCGCTCCCTCCCGGGGCTCCTGGGAGAGCGAGACTCTGTCGAGCTGACGAGGCACTCGGCTCGCGGGACGCTCGCACTCCCGGGGCTCCTGGGAGAGCGAGATTCTGTCGAGCTGACGGGGGCTCTCGGCTCGCGGGGACGCTCGCCCCTCCCGGGAGAGTGAAACGACCCAATGAACCGGGCGAGCTGAAGCGCAACTTCTCGTCGCCACAATCATTTGGTGGCATCACCGGCCCCGCTTGGTTAAGATGTGATGAACGCTCGAACGCGGACACACACTCCGCCTTCGGGTCGTCGGTCGTGAGGGTCGTGCTTTGGATCGTCTGGGAACGGTGGCCATCATTGGCGTCGGCTTGATCGGGGGCTCGATCGGCCATGCGCTCAAGAATCGAACGCCTGGAGCCGATGTCGTCGGGGTCGGTCGCGACCGCGCGACGCTCGATCTGGCCGTCCATCTGGGGGCCATCGACCGCGGGACAACCGATCTGGAAGCCGCCGCGGCTTCGGCCGATATCGTCGTCGTCTGCACGCCGGTCAGCCGGATCGCCGAGGATGTCCGCCGCGCTGCCGAGGCCGCGGCGAGCCACGCACTCATCACCGACGCGGGCAGCTCGAAGCGGCAGATTGTCGAGACCGTCGAGCGCGATCCCCGCGCGGCGGCTGTCTTTGTCGGGGCGCATCCCCTGGCCGGCTCGGAGAAACGGGGCGTCGACAATGCTCATGCCGACCTGTTCGACGGCCGGGTGTGCGTCCTCACGCCGACCCCGCGCACCCGCGCTGATCGCGCGCTCCAGGCCCATGCATTCTGGACGTCGCTGGGTTGCAAGGTACTCCAGATGCCGGCAGCCGAGCACGATGAGATCGTCGCTTACACCAGTCATCTCCCGCACGCCCTGGCAGCGGCGCTGGCCGGGTCGGTTCGCCCCGACTGGCTGCCCATGGCGGCCGGAGCATACCGCGACGGCACACGAGTTGCGGGTGCGGATACCGAAATCTGGACGGCTATTTTTCGAGATAATCGCGGACCGTTGCTCAAAGCCCTTGGTACGTTTCAAGACCGCCTTGCTGCCTTCAAGTATGCCCTGATGACCGACGATGAAGAGGCCATTCGCAAATGGTGGAGCGAGGCCAGGGAACGTCGGCAAACGTTTGAGAAACAGCTCGCGCCCCCGGGGCCGGCAGCCGCCCAGGGGCCGTTTCTCACCTAGTCGGTCCGACCTTCGTATTGGTGACTTCCTTTAAAGTTCCGATTCTTGATTGTGAAGAATGTGTTTGTGTCGAAACTCTGGCATGTTTTGATTGAGCCCATCCCTGGTTATCCTGATCGACCCGGCGAGCGAATCGCAGCGGCCGCCGCCGAAACCGGGCTCGGCGGTGATTGGTTGATCCGCGCCCGCCGCGGGTTCTTGATCGAGGGTGCGATCTCGGAGAACGAGCTTCGCCAGGCGGTGCGCGACATTCTTGTCGACCCGGTCGTCGAAGCCTACACACTTCGACTCAGCCACGACCCGTGGGACAAAGCCGCTGAGGTCGTGCATGTCATGCCCAAACCGGGCGTGACCGATCCCGAAGCAGAGAACGCACTCGCGCTTTTGCAAAGCCTCGGCTACAAGGTCTCCGAGGTTCGCACCATCAGAACCTACGAGATCGTCGGAAATTCCGAGCGCCTGGCACCGCTGATCGCGCGCGTGCTGACCAACGACGCCGTCGAGCTCGCGGTTCGTGGATCGCTCACTTTCGCGCGTCTGGGGCAGGGGCATCCCTATTCGATGGAGCGAATCGAAATTCCGATTCGCGGAAAAAGCGACGACGAGCTGCGCGCCATCAGCCGCCGCGGACAGCTCGCACTGAGTCTCGCCGAGATGAGAACGATCGAGCGCCACTTCACCGAGATCGGCCGCGAGCCCACGGATTGCGAGCTCGAAACCGTGGCACAGACCTGGAGCGAGCACTGTTCGCACAAGACGCTCCGCGGCCTGATCCGCTTCGACGGCCAGACGATCGACAATTTGCTCAAGCAGACGATCTTTCGTGCGACGAACGAGCTGGCCTGCGATTGGCTGGTGAGTGTTTTCAGTGATAATGCCGGAATCGTCCGGTTCGATGATCATTTTGACGTTTGTTTCAAGGTCGAAACCCACAACCACCCCTCGGCGATCGACCCGTACGGCGGTGCGAATACGGGTCTTGGCGGGGTGATTCGCGATGCGCTCGGCACCGGCCTGGGCTCCAAGCCGATCTGCAATACCGACGTGTTCTGCGTGGCTCCGCCTGATCTGGATCCGGATGCCGTGCCGCCGGGCGTCATCCATCCCCGGCGGGTGTTGAGAGGGGTGGTCGCCGGCGTTCGCGACTACGGCAATCGGATGGGAATCGCCACCATCAATGGGGCCCTCGCCGTTGATCGCGCCTATCTGGCCAATCCGCTGGTGTTTTGCGGAACGGTTGGCGTCTTGCCGCGCGGTAAGTCGGTCAAGCGCGTCTTGCCGGGCGACCGGATCGTCGCGCTCGGGGGCCGCACGGGCCGCGATGGCATTCATGGCGCCACCTTCAGCTCGGCCGAGTCTCACGGCCGAAAGCGACGCGGTTTCCGGCGGTGCCGTTCAGATCGGCAATGCGATCGTCGAGAAAATGGTGCTCGATGTGATCATCCAGGCGCACGACCGCGAACTGTTCCGCTCGATCACCGATTGCGGCGCCGGCGGATTCAGTTCGGCGGTCGGAGAAATGGGGGCCGAGCTTGGTGCCACGGTCGAGCTGGAAAAGGCTCCGCTCAAATACCAGGGGTTGTCGTACACCGAGATCTGGATCTCCGAGGCCCAGGAGCGCATGGTCCTGGCTGTACCGCCGGAAAAGTGGCAAGAACTCAAGGCGCTATGCGACAGCGAGGGCGTCGAGGCAACCGATATCGGCGAGTTCGTCGAGCTCGGGGCGGCTGACTCTGCGTTATGACGGTCAGACCGTCGGCGACATCGCCATGGATTTTCTTCACGAGGGGCGGCCCAAGGTTGTGCGCGAGGCGACGTGGACCGCACCCGAAGCCGCCGCGGTGACGCTGCCTGTTCGGCGCGACTATACCGGCGACCTTCTCGAGCTGATCGCGCACTGGGACGTCTGTAGCAAGGAGTGGATCGTTCGCCAGTACGATCATGAAGTGCAGGCGCGGACCGTGATCAAGCCACTCGTGGGTATCACGGACGACGGGCCCGGCGACGCGGCGGTCGTCGTGCCGGTGCGTGGGTCGACGCGCGGCCTGGCGATCGGCTGCGGAATCAATCCGCGTTACGCCCGGACCGATCCTTACGCGATGGCGGCCTGCGTGATCGACGAGGCGATTCGTAACTGCGTGGCGGTCGGAGCCGATCCGGCACACATCGCGCTGCTCGACAACTTTTGCTGGGGCAATACCGAGCGGCCCGAGACCCTTGGCTCCCTCGTCCGCGCGGCGCAGGCGTGCTACGACGTGGCGACGGCGTACGGTACTCCGTTCATCTCGGGCAAGGACAGCCTCAACAACGAGTATTCGCACGAAGGCCGGAGCCTGGCGATTCCGGGCACGCTCTTGATCAGTGCGATCGGGCAGGTGCCCGACATTCGCCGTTGCGTGACCATGGATCTCAAGGAGCCGGGCAATACCCTGCTGATCGTCGGGAATACCCGCCTGGAACTCGGAGGCTCGATCTGGGCCGAAGCCCAGCAACCCGGCGCGGGACGCGTGCCCCAGGTCGACACGGCAATCGGCCGGCGATTGTTCGCCGCGCTCCACGACGCGATCACTCGGGGTTTGATCCGAAGTTGTCATGACCTGAGCGAGGGGGGTTTCGCGGTCGCCCTGGCGGAGATGGCGCTCGCCGGCGGCCTCGGCGCGGATGTGAGTGTCGATGGCATTCCCCACGATCAAGACGCGGGTCACCCGGTCGTTCTGCTTTTTTCAGAATCACCCACGCGCTTCTTGATCGAGGTGCGAGCCGAGTGTGTTAACGCGGTCAGGAGCCTTTTCGCTGGGTTACCGCACGGCGAGGTGGGCAAGGTCACGCCGGAAATCGGCGACGCTGAGTCAGGGTCGGCGAGATTGATCGTTCGGGAAGGTGACGATGGTGTACTCATCGACGCCAACATGGCCGAACTGAAAGCCGAGTGGCAGCGGCCGCTCCGCTGGTCGTGATCGGCTCGCCATTGATGTCCAGATTCGTGAATACGCCAATGCACGAATCGCTCTTAACTGATGGGATGGATTAAGTAATGACTTCAGGTTCCGAGGGTTCATCCATGTTACGCTTCGTTACTTTTGTCGATGGATCTAATCTGGATGGTGTATTAAAGCATCTTAATTTGAGGGTCGATGATTACGGCGCTTTTTATCGCCAGGTCTTCGAGCAAAGCGTGCTTTACTGGGGCCGCACGTTTGCCGACGGCGCGCGCTGGCCGACCGCTCAGCATTCACGGATTTACTGGTATGTCGTCGGTAAGATGGATGAGTGGGATCTGAGCGATCCGAAAGCCGAGGCGCGGCTGCGCACGCGATTTGAAATGAATCCGCGGCTGCGCGATGCCTATATCGAGGATGCCAGCCGTCGACTGCCCGATACGCCCATGGATCGCCGCATTGAAGAAGCGTGGAATCTCTGCTTCAGCGAGACGCGCGAGTGGTACGAGAGCAAGCGCCGCGCGCTCGAGCGGAAAAAGCGCTTTTACCACGGCGTGCAGGCCGCGACCGATTTCGTCGAGATTCGCCAGGAAGGCCACTGGAAGGTCGACCTGCTTCACCACACGGTCAACGAGAAGGGGCTCGACACAAGCCTGGCCGTCGATATGGTCGCGCTTCAAGAGACTTACGATATCGCTCTCCTGATCTCTGGCGACGCCGATGGCATTCCCGGAATCAACTATGTCAAGAGCCGGTCGAAGCACGTCGGCGTTGCCGAATTTCGTCGTGGCTCGCCCGCCGAGTTTCCCACGAAGGGCACCTCGTCGAGGCTCAAGATCGCAGCCGACTTCGTCGTTCAAGTCTACGAGTCAGAGCTACTGAGGCGCAACCTGGCGTATCGTTCCGAAGCCGATTATTCGTCCGGTTACGGGCCCGGCGATCCTCCCTATTGAATGGCAAGGACGGGGAAGAACAATGGCTAACCCACGTGCACTGGTGGTTCGCGCCGGGAAGCAATTGCGACGAGGAAACCGCCGAAGCATGGTCGCGGGCCGGTGCCATGGTCGAGACGTGGCACATCAATCGCCTACTTCACGGCCCCGAACAGCTTGATCAATTTCAGATCCTGACGATTCCGGGCGGATTCTCCTATGGTGACGACCTGGGGGCCGGGCGGATCCTGGCGACCCGCCTCGCCGAGACCCTGGGTGAACCCATGCGGCGATTTCGCGATCGAGGCGGACTGATTCTGGGTGTTTGTAACGGCTTCCAGGTCCTGGTTCGGAGCGGACTCTTGCCCGACGGAGCATCCCCGTCGCGCGCGACGCTCGCGCACAATGATTCGGGCCGCTTCGAGTCGCGCTGGGTCAAGCTTGTACCACGCGCCGGTCGATCGCCGTTCATCACGTTCTCCGAGCCGATCGAGCTGCCGGTCGCTCATGGCGAGGGTAAGTTTTTGACAGCGGACCCTGAGTCACTGGAAACTCTTCATCAAAACGGCCAGATCCCCCTGGCTTACGCCGATGCGGAATCTCAGCCCACACAGGACTACCCGGCCAATCCCAACGGCTCGGCGGGGGATCGCTGGAGTCTGTGACAGCACGGGACGCGTGTTCGGTCTGATGCCGCATCCGGAACGCTATGTCGAGTTCTGGCAGCACCCGCGGTGGACGCGTCGCCAGTCGTCAGCACAACCGTCTGAAGGCGACGGCATGCGAATCTTCCGGAGTGCGGTCAAGTCGCTTCGTGAATGAATAAATTAACCAATAAACATGTTATATTGCGTGACGGGGCCAGCGGCCATTGACAATTCTTTACGGACCTTTGAGCCGCCGCCCGTTAGAATCCGAGCATCGATTCGCCGTTCGCGCTGGTTTCCATCCGACCTGACTTGATCCGACCCAATGCAGGATTTCCAGAAAGGACGTATTGATGCTTTCGATCAATGAACGATCTAGCCGGCGTGCGTTTGTCGGCACCATCGTATCGAGCGCGGCCTTTTTCACGACGCGTGGTCTCTTCGCCGAGCAGCTTGCCGCCACGCCGTCTCGGACCGAGGGTCCGTTTTATCCCGACCGACTGCCGCTTGATACCGACAACGACCTGATCATCGTCAATGACGGCGTGACTCCGGCGGTCGGCGAGATCACGCACCTCACCGGCAAGATCCTTGATGCCAGCGGCAGCCCGATCCGCAACGCGACGATCGAGATCTGGCAGTGCGACGCCAATCAGGTTTACCTGCACACGGGCGACAGTGCGGGTAAATCCAGCCAGCAAGACAAGAATTTCCAGGGTTTCGGCCGCTTCACGACAGGATCGACGGGTGAATATTATTTCCGGACGATCAAACCCGTGCCCTATCCGGGGCGGCCGGCGCCGCACATTCATGTCAAAGTGAAAAAAGGCGGCAAGGAACTCCTCACGACCCAGATCAACATCGCCGGCCATCCGGGTAACGACGTTGATCACGTGGTTCTCGAAGGGCTGGGCCTCTTCGATCGCGAGCTGCTCATGGCCGATTTCAAGCCAGTGAAAGGGTCGAAGATCGGCGAGCTTTCCGCGAATTTCGAGATCGTTCTGGGGCGTACTCCCGACGAACGCGATCTCTCGCACCGCAACGATTCACCGCGCCGCGGTTGATCGCAGGCATTTGACTTGTCGGAACAGTCTAGCCGCGGGCCTGCTGCTGTTCGGCTCAGTGTCGCCGGCCAGGCCCGAGGCCGCGATCGAACGCCAGGGGCCGTTTCATGCTTCCCGGGAAGGCGAGACGTCGTCGAGCTGAGCTGAGCCATAAGCTGGGGAAGCTGAAGAGGCTCGACAAAGTCTTGCCCCCTCCCAAATCGGGTTGTGAGTCCAGAATGAAACAGCCGTCGGACGCTGGACGGAAGATCTTGCCCCGAACCTCGCCGGATTGAGTAGAATCTCAAGAGGGAGACGGAAAGGTTGCTGATCTTCGTCCCATTTTCGAGGAGGTCCGATCGTGGCTGACTACTTTGCATCGATGGGCAACGCTGTGGTCGATCGATCGCCGGACGAGTTGATCGGGGCGATCGTGATCGCGCTGGCGCTGGCTCTCGCCATGGCGGGTCTCTACAGCATGGGGCGGCGGAAAGTCACTGAAAATTTGATGCCCATGGTCGTGTTGATGATCGTGGCCAATCTGGTATCGATGACTGTTGGCGCCGGATACCTTGCCCACGCTCGCAAGAAGCATCTTGGCGTGACATTGCCTCTCTCCCTGAACTCACCGGCGGTCTCCGAGCGGATGCTGATCGATGCCATCTTCCGCGACGCCGACGAAGATCAAGATGGTCTGCTCTCGGGCGAGGAAGCCGCGGTGGCGGCCGACAAGTTCGTGCGACGCAATGACGCCGAAGGTGATGGCAAGATCGACGCCCGGTCGCTGGCGAGTGCGCTCCTGACCGTCGAGTTTCACGGGCGGGGGCGATCCTCGCGGTCCGGGCGTGGAATCGAACGTGCCTCGGCGAAATCGCCAACGCGCAGGACAGCACCCTCCGACACGAAACATCGCTGCCTGAAGACGCCGACAAGGTCGGTCCTCCGGCGCCCGCTGATCGGAAGGATCACGTCTCGGCTCTTGACGACTCACAAACTGACGACGATACGACCCGCACAGGGCCGTTACATTCAGCACACTGAACGCTACCGCCACGGATAGGGCGCCCGGTCTGGTTCAAGTCAAGCCGCAACCGTCTGGAAAGCACGCACGATGGCAAACGCCGGCGCACCTCTATCTCGGCCACAGCAACCCATTGACCTGGCAGGGGGGCGCGTCGATCTTGCTGGTCGACGACGACACCGAGCTCTGCGAGCTGCTTCAGGAATTTTTCGCGCGGCGAAACATTCGACTCGAGACCGCGCATGACGGCCGCAGAGGGCTGGCGCGCCACTCAACGGCCAGCACGATTTGCTGCTGCTCGACGTGATGATGCCGGGTCTCGATGGCTTCGAGCTTTTGCGGCTGATCAGGCGCCAGAGTCATGTGCCGGTGATCATGCTCACGGCACGCACGACGCAAGCCGACCGCGTGGCGGGGCTCGACGCCGGTGCCGACGACTACCTTCCCAAACCGTTCGGCACCGAAGAGCTGATGGCTCGCATCCGGGCCGTGCTCCGCCGGGTTTCCCGTACGCCCAGGGAAGCCGAGGTTCTCGAGGCCGCGGGGATCACGCTCGTGCCATCGGCGCGCCAGGTCTCGACCGACGGATCAGCGGTGGCGGTCACCACCGTCGAGTACGAGATCCTCGAATTCCTGGTGAATTCGGCGGGGCGCATCGTGTCGCGCGATGAATTGACCGCGGCCCTGTATCAGCGGCGGGCGACCAAGTTCGACCGAACGCTCGACATGCACATCTGCAACCTGCGGAAGAAGCTGGGGCGCCACGGCGAGGCGATCCGCACGGTGCGCGGCGTCGGATATCTTTGCTGTGTCGAGCCCGATCACTCGGGAGCATCTTGAGTGCGGTCACTTTTCGCGAAGGTTTTGATCTGGTCGCTCGGCACGTTCGCACTTTCGCTCGTGGCCTTCTGGGCGATCTCACGCACGCTCGATCACCACGGCCCCCCCAAGGGCGATCCGTTCCCGCAGTTTCTCCGCATGGTCGAAGACGACCTTCGACGCGCCTATGAATCGGGCGGTCCGCCGCGCCTCGCCGAACAGCTACGCCGCCTCGACAGCTATCTCTCCGGCGAGCATCTTTTCACCGACGAACACGGCCGCGATCTCGTCAGTGGCGCCGATCGATCCGATTTATTGAAGCGCGACCGGTTCGCGCATGGGCCGCCTCGCCTGGCCGACGGCCGGATGATCTTCGTGAGTCCTCCTCGCCATCCGCGGTATCGGTTCATCTCGGTCGTGGAACCCTGGTTCGAGCGGCCCAATATTTTGCCGTATTACGGCGCGATCGTGCTGGTGATTGCGCTCATGGGATGGATTCTGGCGGCGCACCTGGCCGCGCCTCTGCGCCGCCTGCGCAAGCTGCTGGAACAGTTCGGCCAGGGCGACTTGACCGCACGCGCAATTCGACACGAAAAGACGAGATTGGCGAGCTTTCACGTTCGTTCGACGAGATGGCCGGCCGGATCGAAACGCTTCTCTCGGCCGAGCGCCGGCTGCTGCAGGACGTCTCGCACGAGCTACGGTCACCCCTGACGCGGCTCGACGTCGCCGTCGATCTCGCGAGCTCCGGCGATAACACCGACGAATATCTCAGGCGCATCAAGCGGGATATTGGCCGCCTTTCGGTTCTGGTCAACGAGCTCCTCGAGCTCACGCGCGCCGAGGGCGATCCGGCGGCGCACAACGTCGAGATCGTCTCTCTCGACGGACTTTTGAACGGCCTCATCGATGACTGCGCGATGGAAGCCGAGGCGCCGGTTGCTGGCTCGAGCGGCCTGAGTTCGAGCCATGTTCGCTCCACGGCGAGTCCGAACTCTTGCGCCGCGCCGTTGAAAACGTCGTGCGCAACGCGATCCGGCACGCTCCCAAAGGCAGCGCGATCGACATGACGCTGGAACTGCGCGGCGACACGGCCTCGATCAGCGTGCGCGATCGCGGCCCCGGTGTTCCGGACGAGTTGCTGGCGGCGATTTTCGAGCCATTTGTGCGCGTTGAACGCGATCGCAGCCGCGCCAGCGGCGGCGTCGGGCTCGGGCTAGCGATCGCGCGGCGTGTCGGTCGACCTCCACCGCGGCAAGATCACGGCTCAAAACGCCGATCCCGGTCTCATCGTGCGGATCGACCTTCCCGGCGCGTTTGTCAACCGCGATCGGGCGACATCCTATTTGCAGCCAGTGTCGCGATGAGCCCGCGCGTTGTTGAGCCACTTCGGTGACGTGAACGACGTGATTCAGACCCGCGAAGGGACAACAATTTCTACCACGTGCGGCGACACCAGTGGTGCCCTGACCGTGAATCCAGCCGTTCACGCCTTTTGGGCGGCCTGGATCGGCGAGCTCTTCGGCGAGCGTTTCGCCGTCAGCGTTTTGTAGACTCGACGTCATTCGGCGAGGAGACTCGTCTTCTCAGGCCGCTTCAAATGTTGGCTTTACTTTCGGACCTCGTCGGTTGCCGCTTCTGACAGGAACTGTCGATTCGGCCGTCGCCGCCCGTGTTCCTTGCCAAGTTCGCCAAATCCGATCCAGACGCTTCGCGACGTCAGGAACGGTTATTTGTTCACAAACGCACCAACCGGCCGAGACTTGTTTACCGGACAAACCACACCAATCGTGCATCCAGGAAGCCTCTCTTGATCCTGCGGAGTATCTTCATGGTCTCACTCCGCCATGCATCACCTTGCATGGATCATGCAGGCGCGCTCGCAAATCTTTTGCAGCGTTAACATGCGTTAAATCGTTAAATTGCGCCGGTTAGTCAGGCGCCTAATCGGAACATGATGGTGCTTCGAGAGTTGCGGAAACACGTCTGGTCATGCGGATTACTCAGGCGCCTAACCGCAAGATGATGGTGCTTCAAGAGTTGCGGCAAAAGATCTGGTCATGCCGGCTACTCAGGCGCCTAACTGTAACATGATGATAATTCGAGAGTTGCGGCAAAAGGTTTGGTCACGCGGGTTACTCAAGCGCCTAAGTGGAAGTCCATAATCCGCATCGGGTTAGACCGATATTTTGAACTTCCGATTATGCAGGCGCTCAGGCGGAACTCAAAGCGGCATAAAGAAATGTGGATAGCTCTGTCTTCCCGAGACACTTTTTGGGCGCCGGCCGTGTGCGAGCCACACGGCACGGCGCTTTGTCGAGCGCACCGCGCATTTCCCTGATGGACAGTTATTGCCGGCCTACTCTCGGGCCGTTCCTGGTGGAGATCAGTAAGAAATCTCATTTTACGGTCTGGAATATTCTGTCATTTGGAGGGGTCATTTCCAGTTAATCCGGTTTGATGAACGTGGCAGGCGGTCGTCCATACGAGAGCTTGACCGAGTTGCCGCAGCCGCATTTTGCCAGAATGGTTCACTCCTTATTAACGGGAGCTGGAGTACGATAGCGCTTACGTGACGGGCACATCGAGCGCCATCTTGAGTTCCAGAGAAGTGGAGAGAAACCCACGCGAGCCGCAACCAAGGAGAAGGCATGTTCAATCGCATCACGTTCGATCCTCGAATCCTCGGTGGGCGTGCCAGTATTCGCGGCATGCGCATCCCCGTGTCCGTGATCGTTGGGCAGATTGCCCACGGAGCGAATTGGGACGTAGTGCTGTCCGACTACCCCGACCTCGAGCCCGAGGACATTCAGCAGGCGCTATCCTATGCGGCGTGGTTGGCCCAGGAAGAAGTGGTCATGGCGTGAGAGAGTCAGCCGATGCGATTCCTGGGCGACATGGGCGTTTCGTGGCGAGTGATCGAGTGGCTACGCGTGGCAGGCCACGACGCGGTTCACCTCCGCGACGAAGGGCTGCAGCGACTTCCAAACGGCGACATCTTTCAGAATGGCTTCGCTGAGCAGCGGATCGTGCTCACGTTCGACCTCGATTTCGGCGAGATCCTCGCAGGATCGGCTGGCCGGTTAGTCAGTGCGTGGTCTTCCGTCTTCACGACACGCGAACCGAACACGTCATCGAACGCCTACAGATTGTATTGGACCAGTCGAGCGCTGAACTCCTGGCGGGGGCCATTGTCGTCGTGGAGGAAGGCCGCCACCGCATCCGCAAACTACCCATTGGAAGCTAGCGCCTCAGGCACAACTTCAACTTCGACAAATGGCTGTCCAACTTGCCCTCCTTTCGGCGACTCGGCATCGAGGCCCGTTCGTTCTTCTCGTGCACACTGAACCAGCACAATCGCGAGTTTCCGCGCGGTCATCTTTCCTTGAGCCGTCGAAGTGAGGATCTTGAGGAGAGCGAGCCGTAACTTCCGCGCAGTTGGCCTTGGAAGACTCGAGCAATCGCGGTTTAATCGCGACCGCGCTCGAAGCGCGGGAGAACGTCTCATGCCTCCGATAGAAAGCGTTGCCACGCCGGAAGCCGCGATTCACGGTTCTTCAGGTGGAGTCTCCACGAACGAGCTGGCGCGGCGATACCGCACGCAGTCCCTCGAGATGACGCTTCAGGGCCGCTACGTCGAGGCGGAATCGCTGGCCCGCGAGTCGCTACGGCTTCGGCCTGATAACGTCGATATGCTGAACGAGCTGGGCGTTGCGGTGTGGCGGCAGGGCCGGCACGTCGAGGCCGAGGCGATCTATCTCGAGGCGCATGCGCTTCGTCCCAATGATTTTCGCGTGTTGAACAATCTCGGCCTGGCCCTCTATAACCAGGGGCGGATCGACGAGGCCGGCGACTGTTACCGGGCCGCCCTGGCCGCCCAGCCGGATGCGTTTGACGCACGCATGAATCTCGGAATCGTGCTGTCCGACCAGGGAAACTTTCATGAAGCGGCTGAGTGGCTTGAAGCCGCGCGGGAACTTCGTCCCAACTCGGCCGACATCTTGCAAAACCTGGGAATGAACCTGGGACGGCAAGGCAAATGGCCCGAGGCCATTGACTATTACGAGCAGGCGCTTGCGCGTCAGCCCGATTTCCCCGAGGTTCATCGTAACCTGGCCTATGCACTCCTCATCACGGGCGACTACCGCCGCGGATGGCCCGAGCACGAATGGCGGCTGCGCTGTCAGCCTAATCCGGGTTGCAAGATCAACCGCACGTTCTGGAACGGCGACTTTCTGCCGGAAAAAACAATTCTGCTCCATGCCGAGCAAGGATTTGGCGACACTCTGCAATTCATCCGGTTCGCGGCCATGGTCAAGCGGCGCGTTGGCCAGGTCCTGGTCCTCTGTCCGGCGCCCTTGCTTCAACTGGTCGCTCGATGCAATGGAGTCGACCTGGCTTTCGAAGGCGACGGCTCGTTCGAGCCGAATTGCCACGTTCAGGCTCCCCTGTTGAGCTTGCCGTCGATTTTCGAGACGACGATGGAAACCGTGCCCGCCGAGGTACCCTATCTCGTCACCGATCGGATTCTTGTCGATCACTGGCGGTCCGAGCTGTTCAAGGCCCTCGGAGATGACGACGGCGGGCTGCGTAAAGACGCAACGGCCGGCGGCCGATCGATATCGAGCTCGAGCTCGAGACCCTTCTTGATCGGAATCGCGTGGCAAGGGAATCCCGCGCACCCGATGGACCGCTGGCGATCCTTCCCGCTTGCCCGCTTCGCGCCGCTGGGCGGCTTGCCGGGCGTCCGTCTGATCAGTCTCCAGACGGACGAGGGCGTTGATCAACTCAGAGCGCCCGACCGTGACTTTCCGGTCCTGGAGCTGGCCGGTCGCCGTCGTCGGGATTTCATGGAGACCGCGGCGATCATGACGCATCTCGACCTGGTGATCACGCCCGACACGGCGGTCGCCCATCTGGCGGGTGCACTCGGGTTAGAAACGTGGGCGGCGCTTTGTAAACTCGGCGAATGGCGATGGCCCCACGGCCGGGATCAAAGCCCGTGGTATCCGACGTTGCGTCTCTTCCGGCAAACAGTGCTCGGTGAGTGGGACGATGTGTTCCGAAGGATGACCGAGGCACTCGCGCAGAAGCTCGTCTCATCGCGACGCGCGGCCTGAAACGGCGGGCGACACCGCAAACGGTGGGCAACACCGCCTCCAAGAGTATGGCATCGGTGAAAGATCGCCGATCATCTCGACCGGAACCGCCAGGGATGACGTCTACGACCCGGGCGTTACCGCGAAGTGCTGTTTCAGAAACGCGGCGACGGCCGTGCCAACCTCGCGGCCGCCGACTTCAAAGAAATCGCTGTGATCGGCCTCATCGAGCCAGAGCGTGGTGAGCGGCCCGCCCGCGACGGCCGCCAGCTCTTTTCCCATGAAGAACGGGACAACCCCGTCGCGGCGGCCGTGACCGATCAAGGTCGGGCAGCGGAGGGCCGGGATTTTCCGCACGCTATCGAAGCGGTGCCGCAGCAGGAGGGAAACCGGCACGAAGGGGAGGATGCGCCTGGCCATCGCGGTCATGCTGGTGAACGTCGAGAACACGATCAGCCCGCCAACCTGCCGGCGCGAAGCCATGTCGATGGCGACCGCGCCGCCGAGCGACCATCCTGTCGCGATGATCCTGGCAGGATCAACTTTCCGCGTCAGAACAATGTAGTCATAAGCGGCGTCGGCCGTGGCCTGGCAGGCCTTTTCGGAAGGGCTGCCGCTACTCAGGCCGTAGCCAACGTAGTCGGGGACGAAAACGTTCAGCCCCAGACGGCGAAACTGATTGAACTGAGGCTCGAACTCGCTCAGGCACATCCCATTACCGTAGAAGAAAATGGCGGTCGGACGGGAACCCGAGGATGAGTCGGGAAGGCCGCGGCGCGTCGTGGCCGGTCCGTAAAGACCGACCACGCGTTCGCCCTGGGCCGTCGTCAACGGCACGAGCTCACAGCCGGGGCCGGGAATCACCTGGGCGGAAGGCTGACCCTGGGTGACCGCGCCGGGGAAGATCATGCGTGTCTGGAACGCGTAGAGCAAGGCAACAGCACCGATGTAGCAAAGAACAAGGGGCGCGAAGCAGTCGAATGCACACGCCGGAAAGCCGCCTCCATCTGCTGCGCGATTTGCCCGGCGTCTCACGAGGCGGCGTCTCCCGAGCGGTGCTGGTGGGCACGTCAATGTCCGATTGACGAGAGATCTCGGACAAAGCGGGGCTTCCCTTCGGAAAATGCGCGTACGGCTCCCGATGCGAGACGTGGGATCGAATTCTCTCTCATTCCATCGTACGCTCCCGAGCCATTCCAGGCGCAAAAACCGACCCATCGCAGCAGAGTTTCCGCGGCGCGATGGGTCGGTCGAGTGACGAGACGGTCGAGCGTTCGGAGGGCGTCATGACTTACGAGGCGATGCACAGATCATGGCTGTGATGAAAAAAGCATGAGCGCTGGCTGTACGAACGAACGGTTCTTTTCGCCTGGCTCAGAGCCCGCTGCCGAAGCCGGATGTCTCACCGCGGTGGTGATGATGATGGTGATCCGAAGCGATCCCCTCGGATGCGCTCTCCTTGCGGGTGGAGATATGCGGCCCGCGAAGCACGGACTGATTCCCGCGGACGTGCTGGGTATGACCGCGTAGAGGGCCGCGACGAATCGGCGGCTCGTTACCGGCGGCCATCGACTGGCCGGCGGCTGCGTGGTGGTCATACGGTACGTCGAATTCGTCGGCGTCGTACTCGTCGTAGCGGGACACGTAGCCGGGCATCTTGGCTCTTTCGAGCTCTTCGGCGTAAGAGGAGAGGACAGCGGCCTGGATCTTCTCCCGGCACATCGAATTAATCGGGTGAGCGATGTCGGCGTGCAACTTGGCCCGGCCGTCGGCGTCGCGCAGGGCACGGTTTTCGTCGAGCCGGCATCCGCACTGATTGCAGAAGCGACTCCGTAAATGGTTCTTGGTCCCGCAATTGTGGCATCGGTCGGTAAGCTTGCGAGACGGCATCGCCACGAAGAAACCCTTAGCACCTTCAATGATCTTGAGGTCGCGGATGACGAACATGTCGTCAAACGTGATGCTACAGAAGGCTTGCAACCGTTCGTTGCTGCCCGAGTTGTCTTCCATGAGCTTGATGCGGACTTCAGTGATCTCCACAGCCGGTACTCCTTTACGGGGCGTTTTCTGCTCTAGGGCCGCAGGTCACGACCCGGACCAATCCTAGTCCGAGCGGTTCGAGGATGTCCGCGGCGTGGCGGGCCGCAACCGATGTGCGACACAGCCCGAAATAGGCTGAGCCGCTGCCACTCATCATGGACCCGTCAAGTAACGAGCCCAGGCTTGCCAGAGCCTCTCTCACCCGGATTAACTCGGGCCTGAGCGACTCGGCAACCGATTGAAGCCGGTTGAACAGACTTCGACCCAGCTCAATCGGCCCACCGTATGCCAGCGCATCCAAAACCGGCCCCATCGGCCGAGGCCGATCGGGTGGAATCACCTGGCGATAAACGTCGGCTGTGCTGATGCCGACCGATGGACAAATCAAGATAAAATGATATTCGTCTTTCAGAGCCAGGCTTTCGACCCGTTCGCCCCGGCCGCTGCAAATAGCGGCGGGGGTGTGCAGGAAGAAGGCCACGTCGCTGCCGATCTCGCCCGCCAGGGCGTCGAGCCGCGCGGGGGGGAGTTGCAGGTTCCAGAGTCGGTCGAGGGCCGCGAGCGTTGCGGCTGCGTCACTCGAACCGCCTCCCAGACCTGCCTGAGCTGGTATCGCCTTGTCAAGCGCGATCCGAGCGCCCTCGCTGGCTGCCTGCCGAAGCTTTCAAACGTTCGGCCGCTTTGACCACAAGATTGTCGCTACCGCGAGGCAACGACAGATCGTTACACCGCAGGCTGATTGTGCCCGACGGGTCGTCGATGAAGGTCAGGGTGTCATGAAGGCTCACGGCGACCATCAAGGACTCGATGTCATGATAGCCGTCAGGCCGTTTTCCCACGACCTCCAGGAACAGGTTTAACTTCGCCGGTGCGAGGACTTCCACGCCACCGTCGATTGCGCGAATGATCATAAGACTCGAGCCCAGGTTGTGCTCGCCGTGGCGCGGCAAGATGGCCTCGTGGCTCGCGGCCGGAAGACTGGTTGCAACATCATGCTCATCGCAAGAGTGCTCATCTGAAGTTAGAATTCCCTTCCGTCGGCACCGTTGCGGCAGGCATCACTTTCAGCCATTCCCCCAGCTTTTTAGTCTCGTTCTGCGGTCGTTCTATCCCGATCCGGCGATCCCTGCAAGTCCGAAAAATCTTCAAAGTCGAAAAAACGATGAAGACCACGACTCCCTTTTTCCGACGCGCCCGAACGGGCCGCGTCGCGGGCTGTGAGGCCCGTTCAATCGGCCCGACCCGAGAGCCGGCGGCTCAGTGCGCGGAGGCTCTTGCCGTCATCGACCCGCCCGAGCGCGTCGAGGCTCTCGGCCAGGCCGTCGATCGCGTCATAAAACGGCCGGTTATTCGCCCGTTCGCGCGGCAACCGTCCCGAAAACCCGGGAGGCAAAGAGCGCTCGACCAGCTCAAATGCATAACCAAAGTGACCGCGTGCGAGTGTCGGATCTCGAAACTCGACAAGGGCAATCTGACCGAGCGCCACATGGGCCCAGATGTTGTCATGGCACGCCGACAAGGCAAACCGCAAGGCGTCCCGCGCCGATTCCGGATCGCCGGCCTTCCACAATTCGAGCCCTTCTTCAAAATCGAGCTCCGCCTCCTTGACGCAGCGGGGATGAACGAGCTCGAAATCATTGCCACCAATGCGGCCCAGGCCGATCGGGCCGCGTCTGGCTCTCGGTGGACCCGACCGTGACTCCGGCCTCTGCGGACGGCCGGCGCCGGCCCGGGGTGGTCGCGGTCCCGGACGTCCGCCTCGTTTGTCCGCTGGCTGCCCGCCTGTTTTGTCGTTTCCACCCGGGTCGTCCGTCATCGGTCAAACTTCCCATTCTGCGTCGTCCGCGATTCTTTACTTTTTCAGGAGCTGACCGTTGCAGCGCCTCTGCTTCCATCCTAACTTGAGCAGCCCGGGTACGTTGGCGTTTCTTTTCGCCGCCACCTAAGAATCCTGAATGAGCTGGTCACGCGAGCCTCAAGCCCTCGGCAATCACGTCCGCGGCGATCCGCAAATCATCGACGAGCGCTTGCTTCATCTGCTCGCGCGTGTCGGGGTCGGGAGCCCGCAAGACGGCTGCGGGGTGATACGTGGCGACGACTTTTCCGTAAGGCGAGGTCATCACCTCCCCGCGGCTCTTGGTGACACGAAAGCTCCTCCCGAGGAGTGCCTGGGCGGCCGTTGCACCGAGACAGACGATCACGCGCGGGCCAATCAAATGGAGCTCGGCTTCGAGCCAGGGCCGGCACGCGGCCATTTCTCGAAAGCTCGGCTTGACGTGGAGCCGCCGCTTCCCCTGCTGCTCCCACTTGAAGTGCTTGACCACGTTGGTGACGTAGACCTCGCTGCGGTCGATCCCGGCGGTTTCGAGCAACTGGTCAAGAAGCATGCCGGCCGGCCCCACGAACGGGTGTCCCGACTTGTCTTCTTCATCGCCGGGCGTTTCGCCGACCAGCATCATCGACGCCAACTGGGGGCCTTCACCGCCGACGGCCTGTGTGGCCCGCTGATAGAGCTCGCAGCCGCGACACGTTTGTTCAGCCTGTCTGAGAGATTCGACCGTGCGCGTTTCCGGTAAGTATTCGGCGGCCGACCTCGGATTCGAAGCCGGTTCGCTCGCCACGCCCGTTTGTTGCGTAAAATCCAACTCCGTGGCTTTTGTTGAAGCCCGCTTCATCGTCGCTCTCCCGATGGCAAGAGCCGCCAGATTGTGTTCACGAACCCGCCAATTCTCTCTGCACGGTGCGTGCCAGAGCGCGATTGCGGAAGCTCGATCGGCGTGCCGATACGGACGACGCCCGCCCGGCGAGCCACTCTCGTGGGAAAACGTCACACGTGCAGCGGCGTGCCGCTTGCGCAGCCTCGAGCGTATCGATCGACGACCGAACCAAAACAAGGCCTCCCTTCCTTCGAGGTGGAGATTCTTGCGGCGGCCGGTTAAAATCAATCGAGTCGATCGCCTCGGAGCGAGTACCCCGCCGCAATACTCAATCAAGACCTCGGTGACAGGCGGCACGAGAACCAGGACGACCGCTTTTCCGCGCAAGGAAACGGACAGCGCGGGAAAAGCTCGACACCGTCGTTCACCGTGCTTGAGAGGGCAGTCAGAGATGATCCGGTTCCAGCCGCCTGGCCGACGAAGTTCGATCGCTGACCTCGGCGCGCGTCACAATCTGGGTGAGCTTGCTCGTTCGGCTTTTGCTGGGTGCGGATATCGCGAGCTCAAAGGCCGGCGAAGCTGCCGGCGCCGCGATCGAGATCGATCCAGTTCAACCGTGACATTCGTCCGATCCTGGCCGACAAGTGTTTCAAGTGCCACGGGCCTGATGCCCGGGAGCGTAAGGGGAAGCTCAGGCTCGACACGGCCCGAGACGCCGTCGCGCCGGCCGCATCGGGGAGCCCCGCGATCGTGCCAGGCAAACTCGACGACAGCGAGCTCTATGCGCGGATCATCTCGACCGATCCCGACGAGCACATGCCGCCGAGCGCCAGTGGCAAGGTGCTCTCACCGCAGGAGATCGCCAAGCTCAAGGCATGGATCGAAGAAGGGGCCGAATATCAGGGCCACTGGGCGTTCTTGCCACCCCAGCGTCCCGGGCTGCCCGCCGTCAGGAACGAGTCGTGGTGCCGCACGCCCATCGACCGCTTCATCCTGGCCCGCCTGGAAGCAGAGGGTCTCGCACCATCTCCCGAGGCCGACAAGATCACGCTGGCACGCCGGCTCAGCCTCGACGTGATCGGGCTGCCTCCCACGATCTCGGAGGTTGACGCATTCCGGGCCGATGACCGCAAGGAAACCTATTGCCAGCTTGTCGAACGCCTGCTCGAGTCGCCGCATTACGGCGAGCGCTGGGGACGCATCTGGCTCGACGCCGCCCGCTACGCCGATTCCGATGGATATGAAAAAGACAAGTCGCGTCAGGTTTACTTCTATCGCGACTGGGTCATCGGCGCGTTCAACCGAGATCTTCCCTACGACCAGTTCGTCATCGAGCAGATCGCCGGTGACCAGTTGCCCGGCGCCGACGCAGGACCAGCAGGTCGCCACCGGATTCTTACGCAATTCGATGATCAACGAGGAAGGGGGCGTTGATCCCGAGCAGTTCCGGATGGAGGCGATGTTCGACCGGATGGACTGCGTCGGCAAGGGCATTCTTGGTCTGACGATCCAGTGCGCCCAGTGCCATAGCCACAAGTATGATCCCCTCACGCACGACGAGTATTACGGGATTTTCGCCTTCCTCAATAATGCTCATGAATCCCATGCCGCGGTCTATTCGCGCGATGATCTCGAGAAAAAGGCCGAAGTCGAGCGAAAGATTCGCGACGTCGAAGAGCTCGGTTCAGCGCCATAACCCCGAGTGGCCGGCGCGCATGGCCGCGTGGGAAAAGCAGGTGGCCAGCGAGCAGCCGCACTGGGAGGTCGTCCGCCCCGAGGTCGATGAAGAATCGACGGGCGGGGCCAAGTATTTTGCCCTCGAGGATGGCTCGTTCCTCCAGCAAGGCTATGCTCCGACCAAGCACACGGTGAAGATGCGGGTGAAAACCGATGTCGCACCGATCGCGGCGTTTCGCCTGGAACTGCTCAATGATCCAAACTTGCCGCTCGGAGGCCCCGGGCGATCGATCAAGGGAACGGCCGCGCTGACCGAGTTTCGCGTCGAGGCTGCACCGGCCGACGGCAAAGGCCCGGCCGTGGCCTTGAAGTTCGGTCGTGCGACGGCCGACGTGAACCCAGCCGAGACGCCTCTCGCACCGGTCTTTGACGACAAGAGCAATACCAGACGCATCACGGGCCCGATCGAGTTCGCGATCGACGGCAAGAAAGACACGGCCTGGGGCATCGACGTTGGTCCGGGCCGCAGAAACCAGCCGCGGAAAGCGGTCTTCACTCTCGACAAGCCGGTATCTTTTCCAGGTGGAACCGTTCTCACGTTCTACCTCGCTCAGAATCACGGCGGCTGGAATAGCGACGACAACCAGAACTACAATCTGGGACGGTTCCGCCTGTCGGTCACGACCGCGCCGGGGCCTCGGCTGATCCGCTGCCGGCGGCCGTACGCAAGATTCTGACGATTCCGATCGCTAAACGAACCGAATCCGACGTGAGCACGGTCTTCGCATACTGGCGCACGACCGTGCCCGAGTGGAAGGATTCGAACGCGTGGATCGATTCGATCTGGAAGCAACACCCCGAGGGGGGAACGCAGCTCACGCTCCGCGAGCGCGAGACCAGGCGCCCGACGCACGTGCTGGAGCGCGGCGATTTCCTCAAGCCGGGAAAGATCGTCGAGCCCGGCGTGCCCGCATTCTTGAATCGACTGCCGGCGGGCGCACCCGCCACACGGTTGACATTCGCACGCTGGCTGGTCGCTCGCGACTCGCCGACGACGGCACGTGCCCTGGTCAATCGCGTCTGGCAAGCGTACTTCGGGACCGGGCTGGTCGCGACGAGCGAAGATCTTGGCCTGCAATGCGAGCCGCCGTCGCATCCCGACTTGCTCGACTGGCTGGCCGTCGAGTTCATGGATAGCGGCTGGAGTCTCAAGCATCTGCACCGGCTCATCGTGACGTCGTCGGTCTATCGGCAATCGTCGCGGCCGACGCCCGAGTTACTGGCGCGAGACCCCTACAACCGGCTCCTGGCACGCGGGCCGCGGGCGCGCGTCGACGCCGAGCTCGTGCGCGACATCGCCCTGGCGGCCAGCGGCGTACTCGACTCCAAGGTCGGTGGCCCGAGCGTCTGCCCGCCGGCGCCGGCGTTCTTGTTTCAGCCGCCGACAAGTTATGGACCCAAGGTCTGGCACGAAGCCGTCGACTCCAATCGGTACCGCCGCGCGATCTACACGTTCCGCTATCGTTCGGTGCCGTATCCGATGCTCCAGGCCTTCGACGCGCCCAATGGCGATTTTGCCTGTGTTCGCCGCACGCACTCGAACACACCACTCCAGGCACTGACGACTCTCAACGAGCCGATTTACATGGAATGTGCGCGTGCGCTGGCATTGCGCACGCTTGACCGTGGGCGGCCGCACCGATGGCGACTGTTTGACCTACGCATTCCGGCGCTGTCTGGCACGCACGCCAAGCGACCAGGAGACGGCCACCCTGCTCGACCTGCTCGGACGTCAGGCCAGGCGCTTCGAGCGACCGGGTGCCGAGCCCTGGGCGCTGGCCGCCGACGACCCGGCCAGGCCGCCGGTCTTGCCGGCCGGGATCACTCCCGCCCGGCTGGCCGCCTGGACGGCCCTGACGCGCGTTTTGTTGAATCTCGACGAGACCATCACAAAAGAGTGAATGAGTTTCGCCACGACACGGCGATCGCAACGTATGAGGACACGCACGATGACCTGCCAAGACGCTTTCTACCGCAACGCCGATCCGCGTCAGGTGAGCCGCCGCTGGTTTCTCGAACAATGCGGCGTCGGGCTCGGTTCGATCGCGCTGGGGCAGATCTTGCGCGATGAAGGCTATGCCGCGTCGCCGACAAAAGCAGCGGCGAGGGCGTCAGAAGCAGGCGGTCCGCTCGCGCCAAGACGCCCCATCACGCGGCCAAAGCCAAGCGGGTACTTTTTCTGTTCATGGCCGGAGCGCCCAGCCATCTCGAGCTCTTCGATTACAAGCCCCATCTGGCGAAATTTGACGGCACGTTACCCCCGCCCGAGCTGCTCAAGGGCTATCGCGCCGCATTCATCAATCCGAGCTCGAAGCTTCTTGGTCCCAGGTTCAAGTTCGCACGGCACGGCGCGGCCGGAACGGAGCTTTCCGAGCTCCTGCCGCACACCGCGTCGGTCGTTGACGATATCGCGGTCGTCAAGGGGATGGTCACCGACGCGTTCAATCACGCCCCGGGGCAGATCATGATGAGCACGGGCTCTCAGATCTTCGGCCGGCCGAGCATCGGCTCGTGGGTCGGCTATGGGCTGGGGAGCGAATCTCAAGATCTGCCGGCGTTCGTCGTCTTCAGCACGGGCAACAAGGGCCCCAGCGGTGGTAATTCCAACTGGGGGAGCGGGTTTCTTCCGACTGTCTATCAGGGCGTGCAGTTTCGCACGAGTGGCGACCCTGTCTTGTACCTTTCCAATCCGCGCGGCGTCGACGGCGACCTTCAGCGCGACTCGCTCGAGACGGTCAATCGACTCAATCGCTTCCACCTTGACGAGGTCGGCGATCCGGAGATCGCCACGCGGATCAACTCTTACGAGATGGCGTTTCGCATGCAGCTCACGGCTCCCGACGTGATGGACGTGGCGCGTGAGCCGCAACATATCCTCGACCTTTACGGAGCCGAACCCGGCAAGGCGTCGTTTGCCAATACGTGTTTGCTGGCCCGGCGCCTGCTCGAGCGGGGAGTTCGCTTCGTTCAGATCTTCCACGAGTCGTGGGATCAGCACGGCAACCTGAAACACGACATCGCGGCCAATTGCAAGGTCACCGACCAGGCGTGCGCGGCCTTGATCACCGATTTGAAACAGCGCGGCCTGCTTGAAGACACTCTGGTCGTCTGGGGCGGTGAATTCGGCCGCACGCCGATGGTGCAGGGGGGCGGCACCGACGGCCGCGACCATCACCCCAACGCGTTCTCCATGTGGATGGCCGGCGGCGGAATCAAGCCCGGGATCACCTACGGCCAGACCGACGAGCTAGGATTCGGAGTCGTCAACGACAAGGTTCATGTGCATGATCTTCATGCGACGATGTTGCACTTGCTCGGCTTCGACCACACCAGGCTGACCTACCGCTTTCAGGGCCGTGATTTTCGCCTTACCGACGTCAGTGGCGAGGTCAAGAAGGGGCTGCTCGCATAAAGATTCATCCGGACCGACTTTTTTGACGCACCGCCGATTTCGGCTACAATCAAGCATGGGCCGCTGATCAAGGATAAGTTCAAAACAATGCATTTTCATTGGACTCTCTTCCGAGCGTCGCCGCCGCTGTTCCCGGGGATACCAGATGCCTAGTTTGGTGGAAACCTTCCCGAACCAGTTTCCGCATCGCGACTACGAGATCGAGATCACGTGCCCCGAGTTCACGGCGGTTTGTCCCAAGACGGGCCAGCCCGATTTTGGAACGATCTCGATCCGATACAGCCCCGCCGCGAGCTGCCTGGAGCTCAAGAGCCTGAAGCTTTACCTCTTCGGCTTTCGCGATCGCGGAATTTTTTATGAACATGTGGTCAATACGATACTGGACGACTTGACCCAAAGCTGCGACCCCAGGCGGATGACCGTCGTCGGCGCGTTCAACGCCCGAGGCGGGATCACGTCGCGCGTCACGGCCGTTCACGAAGCCAGGCGATCATGAAGGCTTCCGTCGTGTAAGAAGAACCAGAGCCGAAATGGCGTCAGATGCACGCGCCTCTCTCTCTGTCTCTCTCGCAGGCGCGTTCGCTTCCGCTTTGGAGGGGCGATGAAAACGAGAATCATCACGCTGACGACCGATTTTGGCAACGGCGGCGCCTACGTGGCCGCGCTCAAGGGAGTCTTGCTCGACCTGGCGCCGGGCATTCAACTGATTGACGTCTGCCACTCGATATCGCCCCAGAATATCCTCGAGGGCGGGTTCGTGCTGGCGAGCATCGTCGATGCCTTTCCCAGGGGGACCGTACACCTCGCGGTCGTCGACCCGGGGGTTGGAACCGATCGCACCCTGATCGCCGTCTCGCTGGCGGACCAGTGGTTTGTCTTGCCCGATAATGGCCTGATCACAGGGGCGGCGAGGCACCGTAGCCCGGCTGGCATCTGGGAGATCACCAATCCCGCGCTGCGGCGGCCGGTGGTCTCCGCGACGTTTCACGGTCGCGACATCATGGCGCCGGCCGCCGCTCATTTGCTCAACGGCGGCGACCCTGCCCAGCTCGGTGCCCGCCGCGACAAATTCATCCGATTGAGGAACTTCGAGCCCAATCGCGATGGCGACGGGTTTGTTGGAGAGGTGATTTATCGCGACGCTTTCGGTAATCTGATTACGAATATCAATGTGGATCATCTTGGAGAATCCCTGCGCGATGGATGGGACCTGGAGCTCGCCGGAGAACGAATTGCCGGGATCTCGCGGACGTATGGCGAGCGACCCCCCGGCAGTTTGATGGCCCTGATTGGCAGCTCGGGCTGGGTCGAGGTCGCTATTGTCAATGGCGATGCGGCTCGCCAGCTCACCGCCGGCGCGGGGACAACCGTGTGGCTACGGCGTACTGCACATTAAACCGTGACGCGTGATTTTTGCTCCCTCAGTTGCAGACCCTGGTGTGCCCATTAATCCTGGCGTTTTAAAAAAACAGCATTCAAACCACAACCGAGAAGCTTGTCAGCGAACGACGGCTCCCGCGCACCAACCGCGCGTGGAAGGACGGTCACCATCATGACTCGCGAGATCCGCAACAAACCTCATCCCACGCCTCATCCCGATGGCCCGCATGCCGCGGGCTCTAGCCGGAGTCCCGCCACGGGTGGACCCGACAAGACCGCGCCCCAGGCCGACCAGGAGTTCCCGGACGATGGGGTCTTCGATTCGTGCATGGACGACGTCAATTTACTCTTGACGAATCTGCCAAGCGAACCGGATCCGGCATTGCGGTCGAAATCGTCCGAATTGATCCCACGGAGCCCGGCCGACACCGCGCCGCCGGCTTCCCAATCGGACGCCCGGCCCCGACATCCGAGAACCTCCGAGATCTTCGCCCGGGTGGGACCGGCCATCGTCGAGCGGATGCAAGGTCGCACTGGAGTCGCCTCCAAGCCGGCCCGGCCCGCACCGAATGAGGCTGGTGGCGCTGAGGGTGACGCCGAGTCCGAGTCCGAAACTGTTTTCGAGGGGAATGCGATCGCGCTGGGTGACCCGGCTGGCACGCCCGTCGAGCCGCGAGCTGCGGGATGGGCGTCTGACGACGATTCTGACCACGAGTCGCGCTTTCCCTGGCCTCTCATCATCTTGATGAGCTACTCGAGCGCCGTCACGCTCGCGCTCACGTGGGTCTTGATCGGCGGTCGATCGCTGCAGCCCACCACGATAGACGCTGTGCCGCCGACCGCCGCCGAGTCGGAATCGGAACCCGGATCGAAGGCCAGTATTCAGGTTCGCGTTGATTCGCTTCCGCCGCTTCCCGGCAATAATGTCGTCAGGCTGCACCAGACCATACGCCTGGGCGATCTCGAAATCACCCCGCTCGACATCTCCTACGCCCGGCTCGAACTGGTGCGAACGTTTGAACCGTTTGACCGCCGTCACGACAAGGCGCCCGGTCTGAACATGCGAATCAAGTTCAAGAATGTATCGAAAAAAGATATGTTCGCGCCACTTGAGCCGCGTTTCCTGCGCGACCAGCTCGCGACGGTCGACCGGTCATTGATCGTGCCGCCCGAGGGAAACGGGATCCGCCTCTATCCGCTGGCGATCGACAGTGAGTGGGGAATCGAGGGCGAGCAGTTCACGCCCATCAGTCCTGGCGAGACGACCGAGTCGATCATTGCGAGTGAGACGGGCATTCTCGGTCGAGTCAGAGATAACATGATGTGGCGGCTCCGTGTCCGTGTGGGCCTCCTGCGTACCGACGTCGTCGGCGTGCAATTTGACAGGAGAGACGTCCTCGAGCGCTAGCGCGGCGGCCGACTGCCGCGTTCAGACCGCGGCTTTTCCTGAAACAGGTTCGGGATTCGAAGCCCTGGCTGATTGTGATGCAAGCTTCCGCTCGAGTTCGGCCAGGCGGGGCTGCCACGATTGCAGGTGGCGCACGAGTTGTTCGTGATCTTGATCTGATCGTTCCGGCGCAAACTTGAGGCGATCGACCTCGTCGAGGAACCGGATCATGTCGCTCAGCTCATCCGCGTCGAGAACGGCCGCGAGCCGCGGCTCGAGCGCGAGCTCCTCGATTGTCTTGGCGCGCCAGGTCAAGCCAAAATGATGAGCCAGGGCATCACGAAGGGAATACGATTGGGCCACCAGTTGGCCGCGTGGAGTGTCGGTAGGCCAGGGGGGGGCCGACCGGGGTCGCGTCGGGATTTTCTTCCGACGGCGCCTGATGAGTCGCCATGCCGGGTAACCCATCAACAAAAAGGCTGCGATCGCGACCAGGGCAAGCCATGATGATGATACAGGACGCTCCGACCAGGGCTCTGGTCCGAGATTCGGGCGCGGAGGGACCAGGCGCTTTTCCGTATCGGGATTCAACGCCCACCTCGGCGCGTCGCCCGCTTCGAGAACATCGCGATGAGCGGGACGATCGGGTCGACGTCCGTCGTCAAAGTCAGTGCCTGAATCCCTGAGTTTGCACACCATCGCTGGAATGTTTGAGCACGCTCGATGGCCGCACGCTCGTAGCGCTTTCGAACCCGCGTGGCGCTTGAATCAATCAGGCGAGGTCGACTCCCCTCCGAGCCTTCGACCGCGATCAGTCCGGCGTCGGGAAGCTTTGTTTCACGTGGATCGACAACCCGCAGGGCGATCGTGTCGTGCCGGCGTGCGGCTCTCCGCCACGAGGCCACCGGCTCTTCAGTGACGAAATCGCTGATCACCACGAGCATCGCCCGCCGCGACGTTCGCCGCAGACGCGCCAGCCCGATACTCAGTTTGGTCTTGGGGGAACTTGTGGGCGTGGCCACGAGCGCGCGAACCAGTTGTGAGAGATGGCGGATGCCCCCGGCCGGAGCAAGCTCCAGCTCGACACGATCACTGACCAGGATCAGCCCGGCCCGGTCACCGTTCTGGATGGCCGCCGTCGCCAAAAGCGCGGCGGCCTGGGCCGCGCGGTCGGCTTTCGTCATCCGTTCGCCGCCAAAGCGCATGCTCGCCGAAACATCGACGACCAGCCAGATCGAGAGTGCTCGCTCTTCAACGAAGCGGCGAACGAATGGCCGGCCCTGGCGGGCCGTCACGTTCCAGTCGAGGTGTCGCACGTCGTCGCCCGGCTCGTAGGCGCGTAACTCGGCAAAGGTCAAACCGATTCCGGGTCGCGCACCATGATAGGCACCGGCGAGCTGTGATACCGCGCCAGGCCGCACCCGGAAGCGCAGCCTCCGAGCGCGTTGTACGATCGCACTGGCGTCTAACGGTGGGGGACGTTTTGGTGGGGGCGAACGATGAAATGGCCAGAACATAAAGTGGCTGCGTCCAATCGGGCGAAAACACGCTATCATCAAATGGAGGTCGAACCTCTGTTAGCAGAAACTGGCTCGACCCGCAAAATCAAGTGCGCGGTTCTCGCATGCGAACAAATCGATCTCGCTTGCACGAAGGCGCGGCCGCTGATATAGTATACTTAAATATAGTAACCCGCAAACTGGGATTGTCGGCAAACGGCTTTCCGGGTCTGTTGTGGGGATTGTTCAAAAGTGGCGGTTGATCGAAAGGCTTTGGGCAATGAATGGCTGAGAGGGCGTGATGGCGAAGCGGAACCGCCGATCGGATCAAGATTCAGGAAAAACGCGCAAGCGCTCGCACGCGCACGTCGAAGACGTTCCCCTGGCCGAGGCGGCGCGATCGCGGTATCTGAACTACGCGCTATCGGTCATCACGTCGCGCGCTCTGCCGGATTTGCGTGATGGACTCAAGCCCGTTCAGCGTCGCATTTTATATGCGATGTGGCACGATCTGCACGTGACATCGGATGGCCGATTTATCAAGTCAGCGGCGGTGGTCGGCGAGGTGATGAAGACGTATCACCCGCACGGCGACCAGTCTATCTATGATGCGCTTGTTCGGATGGCGCAGCCATTCCGGCTCCGCCACACGCTCGTCGAGGGTTACGGCAACTTTGGGTCGATCGATGGCGATCCGCCGGCGGCCATGCGGTACACCGAGTGCCGGCTCACGCCGCTCGCCCAGACGCTCTTGCGTGAGCTGCGCGAGCAGACCGTCGACTACCGGCCCAACTATGCGTCGACCGCCGATGAGCCGATCGTGCTGCCGGCGCAGTTTCCGAACATGCTGGTCAACGGCGTTTCGGGAATCGCCGTGGGCATGGCGACCAATATTCCGCCTCATAACCTGCGTGAAGTGATCAATGCGCTGGTCTTGCTGCTGGATAACGGCGAGCTGACGCTCGAGCGGCTGCTCAAGTCGTTTCATGGCCCTGATTTTCCGACTGGTGGCGTGATCCTCAACTCGGCCGACGACATCCGCCAGATTTATGCGACCGGCCAGGGAACGATCAAGCTCCGCGGAACTTACGAGCCGCATCCCGACCGGCCGAACGCCGTCCTGATTACATCGATTCCTTACGGGATCGAAAAAGACGCCCTCGTGGAACGGATCGGCGAATTGATCGCCAAGGGGCAGGTGCCCCAGCTTACGAACGTCAAGGATTTGAGCACCGACGACATCCGGATCCTGCTCGAATTGAGGCCCGGCGCCAATGCCCATGCCGCCCTGGCTTATCTCTACAAGAACACGCCGCTCCAGGTGAATTACAGCATCAACATGACCTGCCTGTTGCCGGCCGCCGGGGCCGAGGTCGCCGTCCCGGCGCGGCTCGATCTGAAGACGATTCTCCAGCATTTTCTCGATTTTCGACTCGAAATCGTCACGCGGCGTCTCCAGTACGAGCTCAAGAATCTCCTGGAGCGAATTCACATCCTCGAAGGGTTCGCGATCGTCTTCAAGAATCTCGATGAGGCGATCCGGATCATCCGCGACAGTAACGGCAAGGCCGACGCGGCTCCCAAGCTGATCGCCCGCTTTACACTCTCCGAGCTGCAGGCCGACGCGGTTCTGGAAACGAAGCTTTATCGCCTGGGCAAGCTCGAAATTCGCGACATCATGGAGGAGCTGGCGGCAAAGCGCAAGCGCGCGCGCGAAATTCAGGACTTACTCGCGGACGAGCCGGCCCTCTGGCAGATCATCCGCGGCGAGCTCAAGCAGATCGCCCTGACCTACGGCGACGCACGACGAACCAAGATCGAGGTCCCGGCCGCTCCACTCGAATTCCGCGAGGAAGACTACATCGTTGATGAAGATGCCTGGGTGATCGTCACACGCGACGGGTGGACCAAGCGGCAAAAGTCGTTTACCGACGTCGCCAGCATCCGCGTGCGTGACAACGATACGGTCGGGTGGGTGTATCGGGCACGTGCACGCCAAACCCTGACGATCTTCACCGATCGTGGGATTGCTTACACGATGCGGGTCAACGATATCCCGCTCACGACCGGACACGGCGAACCTATTCAAAAGCAATTCGCGTTCGAGGACCAGGAGCATATCGTCGGCGTGGTTTGCCACGACCCGCGCTGTCTGCCCGAATGGACGAAGCACCCGCAAACGCCTCCGCGCCTGGTCCAGCGGCTGCTCGGCGGCGACATTGAGCCCGGCGACGAACCTGACGGCCGGCCGCACGATCATCAGCAGCACGATTCGGCCGACCAAAATGGCAGTGGCGCCACGGCCGGTTTGCCGTCGCCCCCCTATGGCGTTGCCCTCACCGCGGGCGGCAAAGTCCTGCGATTCGCTTTGCATCCGTTCGCCGCCGTCTCGACCCGCAAAGGGCGCCTTGTGGTGCGTCTCGATCCCGGATTCAAGGGAGACCGGGTCGTCGGGGCGGAGGCGACCGACGGATCGGAGAATGTGTGCCTGGCGACGCGCGCCGCTCGCGTCCTGATTTTCCCCGTCACGGAAGCGAACGTGGTCGGCGGAGCCGCCCGGGGCGTCAATGCCATCCGGCTCGACTCGAAGGATCGCGTGATCGGGTTTGTCCTGGCCAATCGAAAACGCGACGGCCTCACGGTGCGCACCAATCGCGGCTCGACCCAGATCGTCCGGGCGACGAAATATCCGGTGACGTCGCGTGGCGGCAAGGGCTATGCGATCCTCCAGCGCGGCTCGCTCGACGCGGTCGTTCCCGCCGAGGCCGAGCCGATTCCGTCGCTCGAGGAGGTCGGAGAGATTCCAGCAAATCGTAATGGGGCGGCCGATCATGGTCAGCGAAACGGCGAAGCTCGGGATGAACGCGGTGAGTGATGGGTTTGTCTGAACCAAAAACAGATTGGTCCCAATTTTCGTACGCTCGATAATCGACATGACCGAGAAGGAAATGCAATTCATCGTGGTTGGAACGGTCGACGAGGCGCAATTCACAGTGCTGGGCCGCTGTGGTGCCCTCCCGATCAGCGTCGGTGATACGTTCGATGCCGTTTACCGTTACCAGCGCCAGACTTCGGCGGAACGTGGCGATGATCCGGTTCGCGAAGTCGAAAAGCCGGCCGATATCGGGTTGTATGCATTCATGCGTACGAGCGGTCGCTTCAAATGCTGGGGCAGGGGATGACGGGGTCGTTGACAATCGAAGGGGATGGCCTTCAATATCTTGCCGCGGGCTGGATTCTGGGCCGCAAGAGTGTGCAGCGCCCCGGCTACCGGCGAAGTCGGGGCAATGGCGACGGTCCAATCGTCAAATTCATTCGAAATGTGCTGACTCTGTCACGGAAATGACCATGTCGACTGGATCTTATACCGCAAAATCGATCACCGTGCTCGAGGGTCTCGAGGCCGTTCGGCGCCGGCCCGGCATGTATATCGGCGGCGTCGATAAAACGGGCTTTCACCACTTGCTGTGGGAGATCGTCGACAACGCCGTCGACGAAGTGATGAACGGCCACGCGACGCGAATCATCGTCACGCTCCATTCGGACGGCAAGACGATGTCGGTCGCCGATAACGGCCGCGGCATTCCCGTCGATAATCATCCCAAGACGGGCAAGAGCGCGCTCGAAGTCATCTTCACGACGTTGCATGCCGGCGGCAAGTTTGACAACGATGCCTACAAGGTGGCCGGCGGCCTCCACGGGGTTGGCGCCAGTGTGGTCAATGCACTGAGCAAGAGCCTGACGGCCGAGGTCCGCCGCGACGGTCAGACCTATGTGCAACGCTATCGCCGTGGTAAGCCCCAGGGCCCGGTCGAAAAAGGGGAGCCCGCGCGTGGCTCGGGAACGACCATCACGTACACCCCCGACCCCGATATCTTTCAAGACCATAGCTACGACACGGCCCTGATCGCCGAGCGTCTTGAAGTGAAGACATATCTGAACAAAGGGCTCGTCATCCAGTTCATTGATCAGAAGCACAAGACGAACGTCGAGTTCCGCCATGATGGCGGCGTGGTTGACTTCCTGGACGCCGTGAATACCCAGCGCACCGATCAGCGCGTCGCCCCGCTGCCGTTTGTTCTCGAGCGCGAAGATGAAGAGAGCGGCTTGCGCTGCCACCTGGCGCTGGCCTGGACCGAGGCGACTGATGAAGACATCCGTTCGTTTGTGAATACGATCCCGACCCGGGACGGCGGCACGCACGAGCTTGGCATGCTCGCGGCGGTCGGCACGGCCGTGCAGCGATTCATGGAAACGCACGACCTGGTGAAGAAAGGCATCGAGATCAAACGCGAAGACATTCGCGAAGGCCTGACTGCTGTGCTGTCCGTGTGCGTGCACGAGCCGCAATTTCAAGGACAAACGAAAGGGCGGCTCAATAATCCCGAGGTCAAGGCCCAGGTGGAATCGCTGGCGCGGCCGGCCCTGGAAAACTTCTTGCTCAGGAACAAGAGCGTCGGCGATGCGATCGCGTCTCGGGTGATCCAGTCGGCCAAGGCGCGTGAAGCCAGCCGTGCCGCGGCGTCGCAGGTGCGCCGCAAGACGGCGATCAGTGGCCGGCTGAATTTGCCTGGCAAGCTTCACGATTGCGACAGCACCAATCCCGACGAGTCAGAGCTTTTCATCGTCGAGGGCGACAGTGCCGGCGGCTCGGCCAAGCAGGGGCGCGATCGCGATATTCAAGCGATTTTGCCTCTCAAGGGGAAGGTGCTCAATGCCGAGCAGGCTGGTAAGGCCAAGGTTCTCGACAACAAGGAGCTGACCGATATCATCAGCGCGCTTGGCTGTGGGATGGACGACCACTACGATCCGGGCCGGCTCCGCTACGGCAAGGTCATCCTCTTGACTGATGCCGATAGTGATGGACACCATATTGCGACGCTCCTCCTGACGTTTTTCTACCGGCATGTGCCTGGGCTTTTCGCCGATGGGCGAATCTATCTGGCCTGTCCGCCTCTCTACAAGATCGCCTGGGGGAAGGAAACGTACTGGGCGTCGGACGACCATGCGCGTGACCGGGTTCTCGCGGGGCTACCCAAGAATGCGAAGCCCAACATCACCCGCTTCAAGGGCCTGGGCGAGATGCCGGCGAACTTGCTTTTTGAAACCACGCTCGACCCTTATCGCCGCCGCTTGCTCCGGGTCGTCGTGCCCGACGACGACCGGCCGTATACCGACCGAACCGTCAGCGACTTGATGGGCAAGGAGCCCGAAGCTCGCTTCAAATTCATCATGGAAGAAGCCTATACCGCCAAGGATATCGATATCTGACCTTTCGGCCGATGCCTCGCGGGGGCACAAGCAGGCAACACGCGCCCCGTTGACTTGACGGCCGTTGACAGTGCGGGCCGGAGTCAATCGCCCGGCCTGGGTTTCGCCGGAGCGTGGGATCCCGGCTTGATCGGGGACTTGAACCTCGCGGTATGATTGGTTTTGCCAAACTCGTTCTCGAAAGCCATTCGATGAGCATGATCGAAGCCGTGGGGCTCACCAAGACGTATCGCGCGGTTCAGAAAAAAGAAGGCATGCGCGGCGCGGTGCGCGGCCTTTTCCGCCGCGAATATCGCGAGGTCCGCGCCGTCGAGCAGATCAGCTTTACGATCGAGCCTGGCGAGATGGTCGCGTTTCTCGGCCCCAACGGCGCGGGCAAGACGACCACGCTCAAGATGCTCTCGGGCCTGATCTATCCCAGCAGTGGCGAAGCGCGTGTGATGGGGTTCGTTCCCTGGCTCCGCCCGGACGCCTTTCGGCGGCAGTTTTCCCTGGTGATGGGTCAAAAAAATCAGCTCTGGTGGGATCTTCCGGCGGGCGATTCTTTCGAGCTTCATCGCGAAATCTATGGGATCCCCCTCGCCGAATTTCGCGAGACACTGGCCGAGCTGACCGACCTTCTGGGTGTCGAAAAATTGACTCGCCAGGCGGTCCGAGAGCTATCGCTCGGCGAGCGCATGAAGATGGAGCTGATCGCCGCGCTCTTGCACCGTCCCAAGCTGCTCTTGCTCGACGAGCCCACGATCGGGCTCGACGTCGTGGCGCAGGGAATGATCCAGCGCTGCCTGCGCGACTACCATTCGCGCCGCGGGGTGACCACCCTGCTGACAAGTCACTACATGCGCGACATCGAAGCGCTGTGCGACCGCGTGCTCGTGATCACCCATGGGACGCTCCTTTATGATGGGCCGCTCTCCCGGATCGTCGAGCGGTTCAGCGAGCGCAAGCTCGTCAAGCTCCAGTTCGAGACCGATGCTCCAGATGATCTCGGTCGTTTTGGCGAGGTGGTCCGGCGCGAGGGGCCCTGGGCCGACATCAAGGTTGAACGGGCGGAGGTCGCGCGGGTGCTCGCGGCGATCCTCGACAAGCACGCCGTGGCCGACGTGAGCGTCGAAGAGCCTCCGCTGGAGGAAGTCATCTCCCGGGTCTTTGAGGAGGCGCGAACAGCCCATGACGCCGCCTGAAGCGATTGCGACGCGCTCTCATGGAACTCTGTCAGCGCCACGAACTGGATCGGCGGAACAGTCGGGGCTCGACATCGAGCCGGCCAGCGGCCCGAGGCGCCGGGGCTGGTCGAAATACCTGTCGATCTTCGTTGTCTCGCTGAAGGAGCGAATGACTTATCGAGCCGACTTTCTGCTCGGCACGGTTCTTCGATTTCTTCCAATGGTGACGACGATCCTGCTCTGGCAGGCCATTTATGCGGGCTCCGGCCAGAAAACGCTGGGCAGCCAGAGCGTTTCCTTCGGTTACCGCGAGATGATCGCCTATCTGCTTCTGACCAATATCAGCCGCATGTTCTCGAGCATGCCAGGCCTGGCCGGCGGCATCGCGCGTGATATTCGCGAAGGGACCATGAAGCGCTATCTCGTGCAACCCATCGACATGATCGGCTACCTGCTCGTTTATCGAGTGGCGCACAAAGTCACTTACATCGTCATGTCCTTTCTTCCGTACGCGTTGCTCTTCTTTCTCTGCCGCGATTACTTTGATGGATTTCCCGATGCCTTGACGTTTGCCGGGTTTCTTTTATCGCTTGTCTTGTCGTTTCTCATTGGCTTCTTCTTCGAGCTGAGCGTGGGGATGGTAGGGTTCTGGTTTCTCGAGGTGACGTCGTTACTGTACATCGTGATGACGCTCAATTTTTTCATTTCGGGGCACATGCTCCCGCTCGACTTACTTCCCGAGCCGTGGTCGTCGATCTTGAAGATGCTGCCGTTTCAGTACATGGCTTATTTTCCGGCGGTTGTCTTCCTGGGCAAGGTACAGGGGATGACGCTCGTCAAGAACCTCCTGGCCGAGCTCTTCTGGGCGGTCTTCTTCGTGGTGCTCGCCCGGGTGCTTTACAAGATGGGCTTGAAGCGCTATAGCGCATTCGGAGGCTAATATCGTGGGCGTCTTGCGACTCTTGTCGAGGTACTCGCGCCTGCTCGGCAGCCTCGGGAAATTCACCCTCACGCGCGAGCTGGCCTTCCGGGGTAATTTCCTGGTCAAGGTCTCGGTCGAAGTGCTCTGGCTGGCCATTCTGGTCGCGTTTTTTCGGACGGTTTTCGCCCGCACAAGCGCGATCGCCGGCTGGAACGAGCCGCAGTATTTCTTCTTCGTCGGCTGTTTCTTCGCGATCAACGGTCTGATCGAGATGTTGTTCCTCGACAATTGCAACGAGTTTGCCGAGCTCGTGCGTACAGGCGACCTTGACGGGCTCTTGCTCAAGCCGATCGACGAGCAGTTTATCATCACATGCCGGCGCATCGATTGGGGTACGGCTCCCAATATTCTGATGGGCAGCGTCTTGATGATCATTTCACTCGTGCAGATGCACTGGCAGTTTGACATCGTGCGCATTGTGGCATTCCTGGCGACCGTGGTTTGCGGTACGGCCATTGCCTACAGTTTCATGCTCTTGCTCACGTCGATCTCGGTGTGGATGGTGCGCAATCAGAGCCTCATGGAGATGTGGTGGCTCTTCTCGAGCGTCGCTCGTTACCCGAAGGAGATTTTTGTCGGTCCCTGGGCCGAACCGGTCGGTGCATTTTTCACGTACATCTTGCCCATTCTCGTGGTCGTGAATGTGCCCGCGAACGTCATGGTGCGCGTGCTCGACCCGTGGATGATCGGCCTGATCATGGTGGCGGCCGTGCTCTTGCTCTGGGTCAGCCGCCGATTCTTTCAGTATGCCCTTCGCTCGTATCGCAGCGCTAGCAGTTAACTCAACGCCAACCGGCGAGCCCTGCTCGTCGCGTTCTGGATTATGGTTAATTTCCCGCCATGAAACTCGACGATCTGATCTCGTCGCTTGCTGACCCGGCAAGCTATCCCCACGAGGTCACAAGAATCGATGTTTTTCAGACGCATATCTCGGTTGTCTTCGTGACCGACGCGTTTGCGTACAAGATCAAGAAGCCCGTGACGCTCGAGTTCCTCGATTACGGCACCATCGTGGCGCGGCGACACGCTTGCGACGAAGAACTGCGTCTCAATCGACGCCTGGCCCCATCCATTTATCTTGACGTTGTGCCGATCGTGCAGGTTGACGGCAAGCTCCGCGTCGCAGGCCAGGGGGGGACCGTGGTCGATTGGGCCGTGAAGATGGAGCGTCTTCCGGACCACGCCAGTCTGGCCCGCGTGGTCGCGGAGGAGCGTATCAGCGAAGACACGCTCGTCGTCCTCGCCCATCGGATTGCCGTGTTCCATCAGCATGCCGAGCGCAATGAATCGCTGACGCGATTTGGAAGATTTGACGTCGTGGCGCGTCATGCGCGTGATAATTTCACGGAATCGAAGGCCCAGGTTGGCGTCGCGGTGAGCCGGGTTGCTCTAGACCGTCTTGAGGCCCTCACCGAGGAGGCGCTCGGCTCTCATCGAGCGCTCATCGAAGCACGGGCCGACGCCAATTTGCCCTGCGACGGCCATGGCGACCTTCGCCTTGACCATATCTATCTCTTTGCCGATCGGCGACGGCCAGATGACGTGGCGATCGTCGACTGCGTCGAGTTCAACGTTCGCTTTCGCGCGGCCGATCCAGTGGCCGACATGGCGTTTCTCGTGATGGACTTGATGCGTCACGACCGTCTCGACCTGGCTTACGCCTTTCGCGACGCGTATCTCGCGGCGACCAGCGATCACGACGGCAACCGGCTCGTGCCGCTCTACACGTCGTATCGCGCGGCGGTTCGCGCAAGGTGAGCGCCGTCAAGGCGGCATCGCCCGAGGTTCCGGAGCAAGAGCGGCAACAGGCCCGGAACGATGCGCGTGCTTACTGGCTGCTGGCGTTACGCGCGATCGAGGAACCCAGGCGGCGACCCGCGCTGGTCCTGGTCGGCGGACTCCCGGGTACGGGCAAGTCGACGCTCGCGCGCTGCCTGGCTGATCGTGCCGGATTCGATGTCGTCCGTTCCGACGAAATTCGCAAGCAGCTTGCGGGCCTCGAACCGGGCGGCTCTCCCGGCCGTTCAGACGCAACGATAGCTGACATTTACACGCCCGAATGGAACAGCCGCACCTACGACGCTTGCTTGGCCCGGGCAAGTGAAGCGCTTTTCGAGGGTCGGCGCGTGATCATTGATGCGACGTTTCGCGAGGAACGCGAGCGTCGCCGATTTCTCGACCTGGCGAGCCAGTGGGCCGTGCCCCGAATCCTGATGGTCTGCGAGGCGGATGCTGAAGTGGTGAAGAACCGGCTGGCCGCGCGTCGCGACGATGTCTCCGACGCCGACTGGGACGTCTATTGCAAAGCCGTCGCGAACTGGGAGCCATTAGCGCCAGGCACGCGTAAGCATGCTCATGCCATCGAAACAAGACCTCATCAGCTCAACTTACTGGCTGAGCCGCTTGCGATCTTGCGTCGACACGAACTGCTCGATTGAGGATGCGCGAAACAATCGTGGAGTGCGGTCGCCCTCAGCCCATCGGCAGTCCAGAATGCCGCTCATCGAGTCAGACAGCCTGCCCGGAGAATTTCGGAGTAGGTGTCGGTGTCGGTGTCAAGCAGCGCTTTATTCATCCGCTGGGAGCCTTGATCTCCGTGTCTCGCGGCTAAGCATGATGTTTTGCGTAATCTGCTCGAGAAGCTCGGCATCTTCATGCATGGCTCCGATTGAGCCCATTTCAGATGCGGAAGCGGGCGCGTGGTCGGAATGCTGCCTGAGATAGGCACGCACGGCGGTCGCAACAAACTCGTCCTCAGTGGCGAAATGCCCGCTTTGGACTCCGGCCCGGATTGACATCTCCAGGTCTTTGGGCAAATGGATGGTCATTTCGTGAGGCTCCTCCGGTGCCATCGTCCATTTGATAGAACGCAAATGGCTGTTGGATCTATTTCGGAAATGACACCACTTACGAGAGTAATACCCTTGTCCGCTTACGCCAAGCTTTGAACATTGAGAAAGTCACCGATTCAGGCGTGCTCTGTTACACTGGAGGTGAGAAACAAGCCTTACCTCGCCGAGCAGGACATCATACGTTGACCCCCGGACCGGACGCGATCGACGCCATCTTGAAGCGCTGCGGCATTACACTCGACGGCGCCCAGCTCGATTTGCTCTGGCGTTACCACCGGCTGCTGCGCCGCGCTAACGCCGAGCTCAATCTCACGCGGATCCATAACTTCGAGAACATGGTCCTCAAGCACTACGTCGACAGCCTTCTCGTGCTGAAGTACGTCGAGCTGCCGACGCCGCTCATCGACATGGGGTCGGGTCCCGGGCTGCCGGGCGTCCCGCTCAAGATTGCCCGACCGAATTGCTCGATCACCCTCGCCGAGCCGCGTGGCGCACGCGCCAGTTTCTGCGTGATGTATGTGCTCAGCTCGGGCTCACCGATGTCGAAGTTTATGCGCACAGGATTGGCAAGGACTATCCAGGGCAGGTGAGTGGCGTCATCACACGGGCAGTCGCATCGATTCCCGACACGCTCGAGCGGGTCGCCAGTTGCCTTGCACCGGGCGGCCGGATGATCTTCATGAAGGGTCCGGAGTGCGACCCGGAGATCGCCGAGGCCGATCAGACCCATGCGGCCGCTTTCCGGCTCGCGGCCGACCACTCGTACTCGATTCCCGGGACCGAGCATCGGCGTCGTCTTGTCGTGTTCGAGCGACTCGAACAGGCGACCGTTCCAGAGCAAGCCGCGGCACGGAAGCACGCCACGGCGCAAAGGATTCCGTTTGCCGGTCAGGTGAAGGAAGTCACGAGCGCGTCAAACCCGACGTTCCAGCGTTGTCTCGACCTCTTGAAAGGCCCCGGAATTCGCAAGCACGGCGAGGCCATCCTCTCGGGGACGCGTATCTGTTTTGAGGTGCGGTCGCGATTTCCTGACCGGGTCCTGGGCTGGCTCACACCGGCCGACGGCCCGCCGCCCCCCGATGAATCGATCGCCTGGATCCGTTTGAGCGACGCGCTCTACAAGCAGCTTGATGTCGTGGGAACACACGCGCCCCTGTTGCTGGTGCGTGTGCCCGAGATTGAGGCATGGTTCGATCATGATCCCTGGCCCGAAGGCTGCACGCTCTTCGTGCCGTTTCAAGACCCGGAAAACGTCGGCGCGGTCATTCGCTCGGCGGCGGCGTTTGGAGTCGGCCAGGTTGTGCTTTTGCGTGAGGCCGCCCACCCGTTTCATCCCCGGAGCGTGCGTGCCGCGGGCCCGTCGGTTTTTCAGGTGCCGCTTCGCCACGGACCATCACTGGCGGAGCTACACGTGAAGGAACACCCGTTGATTGCGCTCGACACGTCCGGACCCGAACTGAGCGCAACGCCTTTTCCCCCACGGTTTGGCCTGGTCGTCGGCGCGGAGGGCCCGGGTCTAGCACGCCATTTGCGCACGGGCGAGCGGCGACGGATCGCCATGGAGCCCGGCGTCGAGTCGCTCAACGCGGCGACCGCCGCGGCGGTCGCGCTTTATGTCTGGGCCCGCCAGGGCGCTTCATCCGCGGTAACGCAGTGACGCCGACGACGCGCCATGGGAAGATTACGGTATCGGAGATGCGTGCTCTGTGATAGCAACGCGGAAACGCCGATCTGGATAGTAGACAGAGCCACACGACAGTTGCGAGCATCGAGTGCCGCGCACGTCGCGGCATCGAATGAGGAGAGCGCTCATGGTCGACGAGATCAAGCTGAAGCACCCATGGGCCGTCGCCGTCTGGCCGGGAATGGGCAACGTCGCGATCACCGCGGGCTACTATTTGATGGCCAAGCTCGGCATGCACCTGCTCGCCGAGTTTCCGTCTCCAGAGCTGTTCGACGTCGATCACGCCGAGGTCAAGAACGGCTTGATCCAACCGGGCCGTTTGCCACAGAGCCGATTCTTCGTCTGGAACGACCCCCGTGGCGAGCACGACCTCGTGGTTTTTATCGGCGAGGCCCAGCCCGCGGTGGGACGCTATCTCTTCTGCAACAAACTCGTCGCATTCGCCCAGGCCCTTGGAGTCGAACGTCTCTACACGTTCGCCGCGCTCGCCACTCAGATGCATCCGTCGAATCCGTCGCGCGTGTTCATCGCCGCGACCCGACGCAATTACCTCGACGAGCTCCGGCGGTCGGGGCTCGCCATGATCGAGGATGGCCAGATCGGGGGATTGAACGGCGTGCTCCTGAGTGTGGCCGCCGCGAACGGCATGACGGGCGCCTGCCTTCTGGGCGAGATTCCGCATATCTTCGCGCAGGTTCCTTTTCCCAAGGCGGCACTCGCGGTTCTCAACGTATTTGCTCCGATGGCCAACCTCGAGGCTCGACTTCACCGAGCTCGCCCAGCAGGCGGAGAACATGGACCAGAAGCTCGGTGATCTGCTGGCAAAAATGCAGACAGCCGTCGAGCAACCAGATTCCGACGACGAAAGCGTATCGACGCTCGAATCGGTCGTCGACGAGGGGACCATCAGCAACGTTGACCAGGACCGCATCAACGAGCCTCTTCGGCCAGGCTGCGCGTGACCGCGCCAGCGCCTACGAGCTGAAGCGCGAGCTCGATCGACTTGGCGTGTTCAAGGATTACGAAGACCGTTTTCTCGATCTATTCAAGAAACGGAGTTAAATAAGGTTGAACGCCCCCGACAATTTTGCGGGGAGCGTACCATCGCCGCGGCCTTGAGTCACCTCATCTCAGGCTTTTGTCGCTTCACGCACCAGGTGAGGCAGCTCGGGCAAGATGATTTTGTTCATCGCCAGCTCGACAGCCGCACGCGAGCCCGGCATCACGAGAATCACCACACGGTCGATCAGTCCGCCGACGGCCCGGCTCAGTAAACAAGCCGGCCCAATTTCGGCATAGCTGAGCATCCGGAAAAGTTCGCCATAGCCTGGGAGCGGTTTGGTGAGCAGTGCCGAGACCGTTTCAAACGTCTGGTCACGCGGACTGATTCCGGTTCCTCCCGTCATGAGGATCGCGTCAACGTCGAGGCGCTTGCAGCACGCTTGGATCAACGGCGTCATTTCACCGGGCTCGTCGCGAACGATGCAACGTTCAACGACCGTGTGTCCTGCATTTTCCACAAGTGCGACGATGAGTGCCCCCGAAGTGTCCGTTTCCAGCGTCCGCGTGTCTGAAACGGTCAATACCACGAGCCTCAACGCTTGGCGTGCCGCGTTCCGGTGCTCACTCACATTGTCTTGCACGTTAGTTTCTCCGCAGTCTTCGTCGATGCCGTAATTTGCCTGATCTAACAAATGAATTGATCGCGATGTGGCCGATTGTCAGCCTGCGTGAGCGTGCCTTAAGCTAGAGGTTGGCAGCGACGAACGTGGCGTTGCGGTTGCGGTGTGTTGAATTCGACGCAGGGTCGAATTCGGGGCCTTGCGATTCGTCTGATAGAATACTTCATTGCCTTTCAGATCTCAGGCGTCAAGCGGCCGGAGGGTGTGGTCATGGTGATGGCCCGTGCACGACGGCGTTGGTTCGGGGTAAAACCGGGTTGGAGAGTGGTACTGTTTCTGCTATCGGAAGCCGTCGTGCTCACGGCGGGCATCTCGGCCGGTGCGCTGATCAAATCAATCTCCGCGGCGGCGGCCAGTTGCAGGGGAAGGTCATGCCCGACCCGCAAGACCCGGGGCGTGTTCAGGTCTGGTTGCTTCAGGGGCGTAAACCGCTTTCCTTTCAAAAAAGCCAGATCGCCGAGGTCATTCCACGCCCCAGTGCGCTGGACGACTACTTCCAGAAGGTGAAAGCGGTCGGCAGCTCGGCCCAGGCCCAGTATGATTTCGGCATCTGGTGCGAACAGAACAAGCTGATGGATATGGCCAAGTCGCATTTCGAGTTGGCCCTGCTGGCCGACAAGACGTTTGAGCCAGCACACAAGAAGCTGCACCACAAGTTCTATAACGGCTACTGGCTCTCTCAAGATGATCTGAGCGCCATGCAGGGTCTTGTCAAACACAAAGGTCGCTGGATTTCGGTCGAGGAGAAGACCAAACGCCAAGCCCAGGAAGACGCCAATGCCCTTCAAGCGACATGGGTGCGCCGGATCAAGATCTTGCGCCAGTCTTTGATCAACGGTCCGATGGACCGCCGCCGCGAGGCAGAATCTCAGTTGATGGCGATTCGCGACGTGGCGGCCGTGACGCCGCTTTTACGAGTCCTGGGAACCGGTGATGCGTCGGAACGGATTTTGTGTGCCCAGGTTCTGGCGGCGATTCCCGGCAAGGAGGCGACGGCGGGGCTTGTCAAAGAAATTTTGGCGGAGTCTGACCCGGCGGTTCGATCAATCATTCTCGACAAGCTCAGGGATCGCGACGATCCGGGGACGATCACGCAGCTACTATCCAAGGGGCTGCTCGCTTCCGACATCCAGGTCATCAATCGTGCCGCCTGGGCTCGGGAATCTCGAAGCCGTGGAAACGGTGCCCAGGTTGATCGCCGCACTCGTCAGCCATGAGCAGCGCATCGTGATGATCCCCAAGGGGAACACCACCCAGGAAGTCGTCGCGCTGTCAACGGGAGAGCCCATTGCCCCCGTCGCGTATAATGGCAATAACGCTGCGTTCTTGACGGCGCCCGTTGTGAGTGCAGGGGCGGTCGCCTATGGTGTCGTTCCGGGTTATATTCCGTCGCTCGGTCTCAACAACACGGGCACGATTAATAATCAACCCGAGCCGGGCGTTGTCACATTTACGTTCCGCAATGTCGAGGTTCTCGCCGCGCTCCAGAAAATGACCGGTCAAGACTTCGAGTACGACATCCCGTCGTGGCGACAGTGGATGAGTCGCGAGTACAACCCGACTCCTAAACCAAGCCGCCGCGTAGTGCAGCCCTGAATGCCCTGGCATAATCCTGGGAGGGCGAGTCTCCGGACGAGCCGAGTGCCAGTGTCGACTCGGGAGCCCTGGCGTCTCGGAGTCACGCAAGGCCGTTTAGTGGTCGGGCTACGTTGGCATATGTCGTGACTTTTGAGCGCATCAGGCTCAAAAATCGCGCCGGCGTCGCGTGAGCGTGACTTCCTGGTTGTACGTGTCAATTCGGACCGCCAGCCTGTCTCGATTGAGAGGTCCACAACGTGACGGATCGCGACTTGAGCGACGAAATTGAGCGGCGTTACCTGATCCGTGCCGCTCGCCAGCATCTTGAATCCCTGGCACGCGCGGGCCTCGACCGAATTCCGGCGCTGAAAAGTTCGATCGGATCACTCCAGACGATCGAACGATCGAACACGTCTGCGGCCGCCATTGCCGTCGACACCCAGCCAGCGACCGGCCGTCCGGAGTCAGAGCCAGGCCCCGTCGCGCGACCCACGGGCGAGCCGGCCGACGAGCGGCCGCGGCGCCAGGCGCTGGCTGAGCCTGCGCACTTGATCGTGCCACCATTGGTCCAGGTCAGTCCGCCCCGCGATGTTCCGCCGATACCGAGCACGACGGCGAGCCTGTTGCTCGATGAATCAGGGTTTGACACTCCACCGATCGCCCCATCCAACCGGCCTGCAGTGCTCGGTGCACTCGCGGCCCAGGTTTCGACCTGTCAAAAATGCCCGCACCTGGCGGCGACGCGCACGCAAACTGTCTTTGGATCGGGGAACCCCGAAGCGCGGCTGATGTTTATCGGCGAAGCCCCGGGCGCCGACGAAGATCGTACGGGCCAGCCATTCGTCGGTCGCGCCGGCCAGTTGCTCACCGACATGATCACCAAGGGAATGGGCCTCAGTCGCGACCAGGTTTTTATCGCCAACGTGCTCAAGTGCCGGCCGCCCGAGAATCGCACGCCGACTCCAGAAGAATGCACGAACTGCTTTTCCTATCTTGATCAACAAATCGCGATTGTTCGTCCGGAGTTCCTCTGTCTTCTGGGAAAAGTGGCCGCGCAAGCCGTATTGAATATCGTGATCGACGGCATGGGAAAAGTGCGCAAGAAATGGCACCGGTACCGTGGCATACCCACGATTGTCACCTATCACCCCTCTTACTTGCTCCGCACTCCGTCGGCCAAGAAAGATGCATGGGAAGACTTGCAAATATTGATGAAAGCCATGGGCTTACCGATCCCCGCGGCAAGTAGCGTGGTGTGGTGGGCGCCTCGTGCCGTGCGCGAGGCACGGGTCGGGCTATGAGCGTTTTTTCGCCGCGATAGCGGCCTGAGCAGCCTCGACGACCTTGCCGGCGGTCAGACCATATTTTTCGAGCAGGGCCTCGGGATCGCCGCTTTCGCCGAACTGATCGCCGATATTGACGTACCGGATCGGCACGGGATGCAGCTCGGCCACTGTCATCGCGACAACGCTGCCCAAGCCGCCGTGCGCCAGGTGCTCTTCGGCCACGACGAGTGCGCCGGTTTCCTTGGCGGCGGCTTCGAGGGCCTCGCGATCGATCGGCTTGACCGTGTGCATATCGAGCACGCGGACCGAGACATTCTGGCCGGCGAGCGTTTCGGCGGCGTCGAGCGCGGGGGCGACCATCAGTCCATTGGCGACGATCGTCAGATCGGTTCCCTCGCGCAGAACGTTGGCCTTGCCGATCGTGAAGGGGGCCTTGTCGGTGGGATAAATGCGCGGAACCTCGGGCCGGCCGACGCGCAAGTAAACCGGCCCTTTGTACTCGAGCATCGCGGCGGTTGCGGCCTTGGTCGAGCTGTCGTCGGCCGGCACGATGACGACGAACCCAGGGAGGGCCGAGGCGAGCGCCACGTCTTCGATGCCCATCTGCGAGGCCCCGTCTTCGCCGATCGAGATACCGGCGTGGCTGCCAACGACCTTCACATTCAAGTGCGGGTAGGCGACGGCCATGCGGATCTGGTCATACGCGTTGCACATGATGAAGGCCGCGAAACTCGCGACCAGGCTGGTCTTGCCAGAGGCCGCCAGACCGGCCGCCACACCGACCAGGTTGCTTTCGGCAATCCCGACATTGAAAAAACGATCGGGAAACTTCGCTCCGAACCACTCGGTGCGCGTCGAATTGCCGACGTCGCCGTCGACGACCACGATACCGGGCGCGTCGGCTCCGATCGCCTCGAGCGCACGCCCGAAAGCATCGCGCGTGGCTTTACCCATTTCTCGTTTCGACTTCAATGCGGTGGAAGCTCCCGCCATGGTCTTTGCCTTTCTTGATCCAGCACGTTCGGTCTGTTCGGTTCGGTTCGATCTCGCGCAATGACAGACTGACAGACAGTCTTCGCGGAAATTGCCGGCGGTATGCGATGAGGGCTGAGGCTGACTGTGACCGTGTGCGACGACCTATTCGCCGCCAGCGGCGATCTCCGCCAGTGCCTCGTCGAGGTTCTTGGCCGGGATCGGCTTGCCGTGAAAGTTCGTATCGCCGAGTTTTCGCAGCAGTTTCAAGATGCCCTGTCCCTTGTGGGTTAGCGACACAATGCAGGTCGGCTGGCCCTTGACGGCGCGAGCACGCTCGAGCGCGGTGAGAACTTCGCGCATGTCGTTGCCGTTGATGACCTGGGTATGCATGCCGAACGCCGTGAACTTGCCGTCGATAGGATCGAGATTCAAAACGTCCTCGGCGGCCCCTGTCTGCTGAAAGTGATTGCGGTCGACGATCAAGGTCAGGTTATCGAGCCGAAACTTGGCCGCGGAAGCGGCGGCTTCCCAGTTCTGACCCTCGTCGAGCTCGCCATCGCCAGTCATGACGTAGGTATGGTAACTTTTCTTGTCGATTCGCGCGGCCAGCGCATGGCCGATGCCCAGCGACAAACCCTGGCCCAGCGAGCCGGTGGAGGCTTCGACGCCCGGCAAGCGCGTCATGTTGGGGTGCCCTTCGAGCGGGCTGCCGAGCTTGCGCAAGGTCATGATTTCGTCGTGTGGAAAATAGCCGGCCTGGGCGAGTGCCGCATAGAGAACCGGTGCGGCGTGCCCCTTCGAGAGGATGAATCGATCACGATCCGCCCAGTGTGGATTCTTGGCGTCGTGCCGCAAGAAGCCGCCGAAGTACAGGGCCGTCACCATTTCGGTGGCCGAAAGCGAGCTGCTCGGGTGCCCGGAGCCGGCTTCGGTCGTCATTTTCACGATGTCGGTGCGAATCGACCTGGCTCGTTCGAGTAAGGCGTCGAGATTGTTGGCCACGCAATAGGTCCTCACTACTGATCCAAAAGTGATCTGGCCCGGCCGGTGTTTTCGTGGTTGCACCGGCCCACCGTCAGTCGAGCCCCCGTCTTTTTTTGGCGATTTCTTGGTTTCATGGGTGCGAGTCTTCTTTCACGGTTACCACTAATCGCCCGCAATTCAAGTACCAAAGACCACTCGAGCGGGAAATCGCTTTTCCGCCGGGCACGCGGGTGCGAGGCAGCATCAGGATCGCGCCAGTGAGACGGCCTCGTCACGAATGTCTATAATCACAAGGAGAGGCGGAGACGGTCACTCGGCGTCTCGCACCAGGGGTCGAGGTCGAGAGACACCGGTGTCTTTGCCAATGGTCCGGAGTTCGCATCTGATGACGAGCCAGGTAAGCCAGCGATCGCGATGGGAGCTCGCGGCCGAGTCGGTCGTCGTCAAGCTGCGCTGGTTCGGCGTTGTGATGGGTTATATCCTGGTGCAAACGCGAACCGGACTGCACGACCCCTGGGCGGTCCGCGCCTTCCTGGCGCTTGGGGCCGGCTATGCGGCGCTCGATCTGGCATTCTGGTGGATGGGCGAGGTCATTCTCAAGACCTGGCCCCTTTTCGTCTCGGTGATGGAGTCGGTTTTCATTGCCCTCCTCTGCTATCACGACACCGGTCTGAACAGTCCATTCCGATGGTATTACTTGCTCTCGCTCATTTGCTGTTCGATCCGTTACCGAGCTCTGGTTGCGTGGTGGACCGTCGCGTTTCACAGCGTGAGCTTGCTGAGTCTCTACCTGGTCCTGGGAAGCCCGCCATTCTGGGAGTCGAGTCTGCCGATGACGCTCACGATCATGGCGTGGGTGACCTGGGCGAGCTCGTCGCTGGCCGGCTCGCTGCATGAAGCCGGCCGTGAGCTCGAAGACCTCAACGGCCAGCTCGCCAGCTCACGGGCCCATCTGGAAGACCGCGTGCAGGAACGCACCGATGCCCTGCGCGCCTCGCAGGCACGGGTCATCCAGCAGGAGAAAATGGCCGCGTTCGGGCTGCTTGCCGCGGGAATCGCGCACGAGGTCGGCAACCCCCTGGCCGCGCTCAGTGCCCTCGTTCAGATCCTCAAACGCCGGCGCCCCGACGCCTACACGGCCGAAAAGCTCGACCTGGCCGGCCGCCAGTTACAGCGCATCGAACGCACAATCCGCGAACTGATCGACTTTTCACGGCCCGCGTCGACGGCAAAATCCCTGCTGCGGCTGATTGACGTCGTCGACGAGGCGCTCGGCATTGCCAAGTACTACCAGCGGACCAAGCAACGCACGATCGAAATCGACGTTCCGGCCGATCTGCCGATGATAATGGGCGTTCGAGATTACATGACCCAGGTTGTCTTGAATCTCGTTCTCAACGCCATCGACGCGACCGACGACCAGGGCCATATTCACGTATCGGCCCGGATCGAAGCGGCGAGCCTGACATTAACGGTCGAAGACGATGGCCGCGGTATTTCCGAAGCCGATAGCGCGCGGTTGTTCCAGCCTTTTTTCACGACCAAGGCGCACGGGACGGGTCTGGGATTATTCGTGAGCCGCCAGATCGTCGAGGATCATGGTGGCACGCTCGATTTCCGATCCGAGCCCGGTCGCGGGTCGACATTCCGCGTCACATTGCCGGCGGAATGCATCCGGCAAGTCGAGGCGCCCGCAAAAGCCTATTCCGACCCGTCGGCGACTTCCCGGGCCGTCGTGGCGCCCCTCGTGGCCGGGCAGGCGCTGGCGCTTCTGGCCGCTCTCCTTGGCGCTGGGGGCGAATTGCCATGAAATCGCCACGGCCGCCCAAGGGGAACGACGACATTCGCGCCGACGTCGTCGAAAAGAGCTCGGCTCGGATCTTGATCATCGACGATGAAGACGTGATCGCGGCGACGCTCAAGGAGTTCTTGCAAGGCGAGGGCTTCGAGGTTGGCATGGCCCGAGATCTTGCGTCGGCCCTCGAACAGGTCGAGATACTCGAGCCTGAGATCGTTCTTTGCGACGTCCAGCTTCCCGGCGCCGACGGCATTACCGTGTTGAACCGGGTGCTCCAGATCCGGCCGGAAACCCTGTTCATCATGATCACGGCTTATGCGACCGTTGAAAACGCGGTGGCCGCGTTTCAGCGCGGGGCCCATGATTACCTCATGAAGCCGGTGATTTTCGAGGATTTGCTTGCGAAGCTCAATCGTCTCAGCCGCTTCCGCCGCCTCTTGCTCGAAAATCAAGCGCTCAGACGCCACCTGCACGCGCAGGCCGATCTCGACGCGATCGTCGGCTTCAGCCCGCCTATCCAGGCGGTCAAAACGATGATCCGCAAGGTGGGGCCGACGCGCACGACCGTCTTGATCACGGGCGAGTCGGGTACCGGAAAAGAGCTGGTCGCCCGCGCACTGCATGCGGCCGGGCCATCGCGCCATGAGATGTTTCTGGCGATCAACTGCGCCGCGATTCCGCATGACTTGCTGGAAAACCAGCTATTTGGCCACGTGCGAGGCGCATTCACCGGGGCCGACCGCGACCAGTCTGGTATCTTCGTGGCCGCCGGACGAGGGACCGTCTTCCTCGACGAGATTGGCGAATTGAGCCGCTCGATGCAAGCCAAGCTGTTGCGCGTGCTGGAAAACAAGGAAGTCCTCCCCGTCGGCGCGACGCGGCCCCTGGCTTTTCACGCGAGGCTGCTGACGGCGACCAACAAGAACCTGGCCGTCGAGGTGGCCGAGGACCGCTTTCGTTCCGACCTTTTTTATCGGCTCAATGTGGTGTCGATCGACCTGCCTCCGCTTCGCAACCGCCGCGAGGATATTCCAGCTCTGGTCGCCGCCCTGCTGGCCAAGCACGCCAAGAGTCTGGGCAAGCGCGTCGATGGAGTCGACAACACGACGATCCGCGGCTTGATGGCGGCGTCGTGGGTCGGCAACGTTCGCGAGCTCGATAATGCACTCGAGCGCGCGGTCATCCTGAGCGACGGGCCGATCCTCACGCCCGACGACTTTCCAGCCGGAATGATCGTCGAATCGGAGGGCGACGCGGCGGCCGACAACTTGCGCAGAGCGTTGCGCGATTACGAGCGCCATCATATTCAGCGCGTGCTTCGCGATTGCGGCGATGATAAACGCGAGGCTGCTCGCCGGCTGGGGCTGGGTTTGTCGTCTCTCTATCGCAAGCTCGAAGAACTCGGCGTCCGACAGGGATAGGCGGCATCACCCCGATAATGACAAGGCCCGCGTCCGAGAAATCTCCTCCGTGCGTCGGCCGGGTTCGCCGATCTTGGCTATCATCGCTTCTCGGATTGTCTGTGCAGTTGGCGCCGCACTGCATTCTCGCCGCGTTAGCGGCAGGCGCATCCATCGGCGCCGGCGGTCGAGGGGTTCGGAGAACGCCGGTTTTTTCACGGCTCGTGGCCGTTCATCGGCGAAACGCTCGCGGCTGCGTGAATGGCACGGCTTTGTGAGTGATCGGGTGCGCCTTCGGTTCGGTATTCACTTTGGCTCGGTTGATCATGATCCTGGTTCGTTGACTGTGCCCGCTTGACGGTGGATCAAGCACCAGGTTGCGCCATGTGAGGAAACCTCGGTAGTCGCTGCCCGGCTCGCCACTCTTCGCGCCATCGAGTATCTCGCCCTGCGTATTTTCCAGACCGCCGGGAGCATTGCCGTCGACGATCAGGCTGTATCGATGGTGGATGTTAATTCGCTCGCTCGGGTGCAAAGTCACAGTGTCCAGCGCTGCGTCATAGACCGCCGACTTGATGCCGATGTTCCTTCTCGCGGGGCCGACGACCCTGTAGTTCTTCAGGTCTTGAGCCGTCGATGGGTCAAGCGGCTGATTGAACACCAGCACCAATGTTGTCGGTCTGTCGTGATATCCAAAGCGTTGGACTTCCATGACCTTCGGGCCATCAACAACGGCCGGCGCGACGGCGATAACCGCACTCGAAAAGCTTGGCCCAAACGGGGCATCGCCAATATAGGAAGCCCCGATGGTGTGACTGCCGGGTTGCAGTGCCGACGTCGAGAAAATCGCGACCGCGACACCATTTTCGATTGAGAGCGGGACCGGGGGCTGCGCGACGCCGTCGATCGTGAACGTCACGTCTCCGGACGGCGTGCCAGCGCCGGGCCCTACGTCGATCGCCGCGGTAAATGTCTCGATTTCGCCGACTACCGGCGCGGCGGTGGAAAACATCAACGTTGTCGAGGTTGGTGTCGTCGCACTCGGAGTGGGACTTGGCGTTGGGCTAGGGGTTGGGGTTGGAGTGGGACTCGGGGTTGGGCTAGGTGTCGGCGATGGAGTCGGCGATGGGCTTGGCGTTGGCGATGGAGTCGGCGATGGGCTCGGCGTTGGTGTTGGAGTCGGCGATGGGCTTGGCGTTGGCGTTGGTGTCGGCGATGGGCTTGGCGTTGGTGTTGGAGTCGGCGATGGGCTTGGCGTCGGTGTTGGAGTCGGCGATGGGCTTGGCGTTGGTGTTGGAGTCGGCGATGGGCTCGGCGTTGGTGTTGGAGTCGGCGATGGGCTTGGCGTTGGTGTTGGAGTCGGCGATGGGCTTGGCGAGGCGGAGACCGTGGCGGTTTCCGTGGCGGACTCGGCCGGGTTGTCTAGCGACTGGACCAAAACCGTGACTGTCCCTTGGCCGACGCCGGTGAGGTTGGCGTTCAGCTCGATCTCGCCCGTAAAGAGCCCGGGAAGGTAAAAGGTCGGGATCGATTGGGTGGACATTCCAGTCAGGTTCGTCACACTGGCGGTGACTGGTCCGCTGGTTCCCACGATTGTTGCCGAGTACGAATCCAAGGTGTTTCCCGTGTTGTTCACCTCCAGCAGAAACGAAGTCGTGCCTGGAATCGGCAGGATCTGGACGGACGGGGTGAATGCGGCGGTGAGCCCCGTCGCGGCCGCAATGGAAAGCCCAGTTGTGGCCGAGCCCACCACGGCCGGGTTGGCCTGCGACGTGGCCGTCGCGATCAATTGCAGCGACCCTTGTGCCGCGAAGCTGGTTGAGCCGATCGTGATGGGGATCGTTTGTGATGCATTCGGCGCGAGCGTTACTTGTGTCTGTCCGAGCGTGGCGGTAATCGCCGCCGGGCCGCCGAGCGCCAGCACAAATGTGTCAGTCGCGCTGCCCGTGTTCGTCACGGTCAACTGAAAGCCCCCGCTCGCCGCGCCCGAAGCGGGGCTGAGCGCAACCTTGACTCCGGCGGAGACAGCATTGAGCGTGGCTGAGCTGGTGCCAGTCACAAACGGGTCACTCGTCGAGGTCGCTGTGACCGTGAACGGATCGACGCGCGCGACATTGCTTTGAGGTGTTATGGTCAACATCACATCGCGGAAGTTGCTCGCGCCTGGCGGTACGTCGATGGTGGTCTCACTGAACGAATCGTGGACGCCCCCAGGTAGACCTGCCAGCGACAGGCTGAACGTGTCGTCGCTGCTGCCGACATTGGTGAGCTGCACCACGTAGGTTGCCGGCGTGTTGGCGCCGGCTGTCGCTTGCGTGGGTGTCACCTCGACCACCACACCCTGCGCCTGCGGATTGGCCGGTGGGATCGGAGCGCCAGTGACGTTCAGCGTTCCGACGGCCTGGCCAAAGATCCCCGTGCCCGAAACCGATGCGTTCACCTCGACGGTTCGCTTACCCGCGGCGAGCGATGCCGGTGGGCTGATCGCCAGGCTCTCGTCGACGGTCGCTCCCGGCCCGATCGTGACTGATGAGGGGAGTAGGCTGAAATTACTCGGCTTCAAATCCAGAACGCCGACGCTCAGTTGATAAGTGACCGGTGCGGCTGTCGGATTGGTCAGGCGCACGTCGTAGATCGTCGTCCCGCCCGGTTGCACGTTTTGCGATCCGGGGCTCAGCGCCACGATCGGTTCGCCCGTGACCGACACGCTCGGCAAGGCAATCGTTCCCGAGGTTCCCTGGCTCACAAAATCGACCGTCGCGTCCTGGGCCAGCACTCGGGTCTCGGCCGCGGCGATGTCACCGACTGTCGTCGTCCAGGTAAACGTCAGCGCAGTGGTGCCGTAGGTCAAGGCGCGGTGCCAGACCTCGGTCTCGAAGCCTGTCCCTACTGTCGTCTGGTCAGGGGCGATGTTGAATGAGGCTGCCGGAACATCGGTCGTGGTGGGATAACCTGGCTTGTCGACCACGGCGACGGAGATCGTCACCGGCACGCTCACGAGCTGCCCGACCTGGTAAATCGATAGGCCCTGCGTTGTCGTGGCGTACAGCAGGCCGTTGTCAGCCGTCACGCCGTGTACAGACGCTGGAACCGCGATTGTGGCGACGGCCAGGTTGGTCGGGTCGGCGTCGCCTACAATCAGCAGCACCGGGCTGCCGTCAAGCGCCGTGTTGGTGACGGCGAACTGGCCGTTGCCAAGGTCAACGACGTCGACCTTGCTCCCCACGTCACCACTGACGAGCTGCTCGGGCAACACCAGCGTTGTGCCCACGATCGTCGGACCATCGGGATTGGAAATGTCCAGGAGCGTGAGTGTGACGTTGCCGCTGAAGAGATCGTCGCCACTCTTCGGCACCGGGCTGGTGAAGCCGCCGGTGTTGCCCACGACGAGCGCGTAGTTGCCGTCGATGGCGATCTCCGACAGTTGCACGGTTCCCGGAATATTCAGCGTGCCGACCTCGGCGAGTTGCGTGGGGTTCGAGGTGTCGACGATGATCACCTGACCAATTCCCGTATCGACGTTGTCTCCTTGCGAGGTCGTGCTGGCCAGGTAGGCCAGATTATCGCTTTCCATGACGGCACCATTGACGGTGAATTTGCCGCCGTCAGGCGTGCCGCCCGACGTGGCGGGACCGAGGCTGTTGAACAAAACATCGCCCAGTCGAGGCGCCGCGGGATTGGCGAGGTCGACCGAGAGGAATGTGCCGTACTGAGTGACAAAATGGCGACCGGCGTTTGCGAATTGAAATCCCCAGTCGGCGAGATAGGCGTCGGTTGCGGAGCTGTTGACCAGCAGATCGCCCAGGTCGGTGTAGGGGATCGACGCGCTGCCGAAAAACTGGGGCGCCGTCGCCGAGCCAGCCAGCGAGTAGACCAGGAGGTTGACTTGCGCACTGTCGAAGCCGACGTCCGAGGCGACATACAGGTCACTGCCCACCACCCTGACGAAGTTGAGGGCCGTCGTGCCTGTGAAGATCAGAGTGCTGGCGAGGCTTCCTACCACGATCGGATCGGCAGGGTTGCTCACGTCAAGGATGTCGACGCCGCCGGTGCCCCCGACATAGGCTTCGGTGCCGTAGATCGCCACAGTCGTCCCGGGCGCGGCCGTGCTCACGCCGCCAACGAGTGTCAGCGGATCGGGCAGGGCCGTCTGGGAGTTGATCTGGAGCGTGTCGGTGACCCTGCCATCGCCGGTGGGCAATGTCGTCGGGCTGATCGAAAGGCTGGCGGTCAGCGGCAGGCCGACAGTCACGCTTCCCTGCCCGGTCGCGGTCGGCAGCGGCTGTGCCGACTGGTCGGTCACAGTCACCGCGATCGGGTAGAGGCCGTCGGAAAGGCCGGTGGTGCTAAACGACCCGAGGTCGACGTTGAGCACCGAGGTAGTTGCGTCGACCGACACCGGCACGGGGCTTGACGTGAAGATCACATTGCCATTCGGGTCGCTCACGGTGTAAACGGCTGAAAGCGAACGAGGCTCATTGACGGCGACCTGGAGCGTCGCGGTGACATCGACCATGGCACCGGGCTGCGTGTAGGGCGGATTGGTGGCTACCGTCGCGACGAAGAGCGACTCGTTGGCCAGTGCGAGCTGGCCGGGATCGCTGAGGCTGACGTTGGGCGCTCCCTCGGCGGTCGCCGTGACGGTGAAGTTGGCCGGCACGAGGGAAGTGCCGGTCTCGGACAGACTGAGCGTGATACCACTGGCACCGCCAAGTGTCTGCTGCCCCGGCTGAAGCGTGATCGAGGTCTGGTTGAAACTCGCCGTCACACCGGCTGGCAGTCCCGAAACGCTGAGGTCATAAGTGGTCGCCGTGCTGCCGGTATTTTGAAGGACAACCCCGTAGGTCGTGGGAGACTGGGCCAGGGCGATGCCGCTCGAGGGCGAGAGCGACATCGTGAAGCTGCTGGCGGCCTCGTTGGCGAGGTCGGTCCCGAGGTTTTCGAGAGCCTGGCCCAGCGTGGTCGAGGCGGTCTGGACCTGAGCGGCCGTGGTCGCTGCCGCGATGGCAGCCTCGGCGTTGTTCAGGGCGGGTACGTTAGCGGTGAGGAATGGGCCGGCCGTGGTCTGGTTCACGAGCGCCGTGAGATCAGCGAGCACCTGGCCCTGGTAAACGTCGCTTGTCGGATTCTGGACCAGGTTCGTCAAGGCCGCGCTCAGGTCGTTGAGCGCGGTCGCGAGGTTGGTGTTGCCGAGTTGGCCGGCGATGATAGAGGCGTTTGCGAGTGCGTCGGCGCCGGGGACGACCACCTGGACAAGGATGGTCGTGGTCTGGGTGATCGGCGAAGCTGTTGGCCCGTACGTCGCGGTCACGATCGCCTGGAGGAAGCTATTGAGGGGCGTCGAGGGATCGGGCGTGAGGGTGATGACTTCGGTCGCGGTTTGGCCGACGGCGAGCGAAATCGGAGTCAGCCCGGTGACGATCAGACCCGTTGATGTCGTTGCCGTCAGGGTGATGTCGTCTTCCGGCACGTTGCCCGCGTTCGTGAGCGTGATCGTGCCGCTCGCCCCGACGCCGGGAGTGGTGGCGACGGAGGTCGGATTGTTCGTAACGGTCACGGCGTCGATGGCGGGCACGATTAGTGTCGCAATTTGCGTCTGGGTGATCGACGGGTTGTTCATGCTGGTCGCGGTGACGCTGAATGAAAGCGAAGCCCCTTGCACTGGAACCTGACTCGTCGGCACCAGGTAGACCCCGATCATACCGGTGGCTCCGGCCGGCACCGTGACGCGGGTGCCACTCTCGACCAGCGTGAAACCCGCTGGGATGTTCGAGAAAGTGAGGTTGTACGTGTCAGCGGTCGGCCCCAGATTCTGGAACGACGCCACGAAGGCCGTGGGGACCTGAGCGCCGTCAAACGGGAGAGTCGAAAGAGGGTCTTGCTGGACTGAGAGTGCGACGCCCGTGCGCTCGGCGTGATGGTCACGTCAACGACCGACTGCGCAATCAGGTTGGGGTCGGTTTCCGATTGAACGATGATTTGCACAGGATACGTGCCCGGGGTGACGCCCAGCGCGGGCGTGATGGTCACGTTGCCATCGCCATCGACGGTCGCCGTCCAGCCGGGGGGCGGATTGGCATTCACGTCGTACGTGTCGGCGAGGCTCGTTTGCAGATTCACGGCAAAGGTTAGCGGTGTGTTGGGGTCGGTCGTGAGCGCGTTTGAATTCGGCACGACGCTCAGCACGTTCGTGGTCGTGCCGCCGAGCATGATCGAGTCGGTGCCGTCGCCGTTGGCAGCCACGGTGATCGTTCCGGTATAACCGTCGAGCGTAGCGCCCTCGGTCGGGTCGATCGGGGCTGCACCGACCGTCAAGCTTCCTGTCGCCGGGCCGAGGTTAACGGTGTCGGAACTCGCCGTGATGGTAGCCGAGCCGCTGAAGTCGGGCGAAGTGGTCGCGCCTGAGCCGTTCAACATCGCCGCGGCGGTCGTAATCGTATAGGTGCCGGCCGGAAGCGGACTGCCGTTCAAGGTCAGGCCCGACGTCGTGACCACGATGGTGAGGGTGCCGGTCGCGGTCGCCGAATAGCTGGTCCAGTCGCCGCTGACTCCAAGCGTGCTTTCCGCCGGACCGTAAAACGAAAGACTACCCTGGCCGCTCGCATCGTAGCTCACGTTCCCCGATATGGCGAGCTCGGTCGCGGACGCGGTCAGGCTGACCGAGCCACTGCCGATTATCGCGCCACCGGCGGCCGTGACGGTCGCCCCAGCAACATTGAGGTCCTGGGCATTGAAACTACTGGTGTCGGCCGTCGTCCACGACGCGCTGAGCGGCCCCGCAACCGCGAGGCTTTGCGTTGTAGCAAGACCTGTCACGTCACCCGCCGAAAAGCCGTGCGGTACACCGACGGCAAGCTCATTTACCCCCAGGCTCAAGAAAGGAACTGGATCCGCCAGGAGATTCGGCTCGACTGGAGGATCACTATTTACTGCCGACCTTGCGAAATCGTCGATAAGGACGTTTAGCCTCGCGCTAATATCTGCTTCATAAGCGGTGGGGCTCCGCGCGTCGACGGCAGCCGATACATCACGGTGCAAGGTTTCAATTGCAATCCTTTTTGCCGTCAACTTAATTGTTCCCAAAAAGAAAACTATTCCTATTCCAAGAGCATTTCTGGCTGATTCCATGAGCGAAATATAATTATTTTGTACATATATATTATAGTTTGACTTCAATTGACTAAATATAAGTTGAGAAGCGAGCGCGGCAGATGTCTTGAGCAATACGTGTTTAGCGACGAGTTGTGTGACCTCGATGTCTGCAAAATAATCCGCGCCATGGTTGCCATCTTCGTCGACACCAACTAGCTCGTTTGTAATTGGGTTCAATTCAAACCAAGCGGTCGTCATTCGGGAGCCGATCTTGACGTCCTGGGTGGGAACGGTAACGACCATTCCTGCCTGAAGGGCGCTGGCGATCCGGGCCTTGGCGAGGGCGTCGATGTCGAGGGAGTCCAGCAACCCGACGTCGTCAGGGTTGATGGTAACCACTTCGATGCCCTCGGCTTGGGCTGCGGCAAGAACGCTGGTGGTGCTGACCACCGGTGCGACTTGCAAGCTTGAAGTTGAGCCAACATCGGGGAACACGTTCGTCTCGATGACATCCTCGAAGAGTCCGCGGGCAATCTGAAACGGCGCGAGCGCTGACAAATCCTGCCCTGGGTCGGCGATGGCATGGATGCTGTCTTCGAGTAAATTGGCTTCGAACGACAGCGTCGTCGTTCCGGAATCGTCGGTAGCGATGGCCGCGGAGACGAGAGTAATCCGTGGCCGGACAAAATACGCCTCGACCAGTGCATCGTGTGCCAGGTACGCAGTGTAGAAGTCGGATGTGGCCAAGATCGCAAGCAGATACGCCCGAGACTGCGCGATCAAGACGTCGCTGAGGTCGGCCTCGATAGGAGCGGAATCGGTGTTGCCCGAGGCGACCTGCGCGCTGAGGCGGTCATATTGGTCGGCTGCGTGATTCGCGACCGACTGTGCGTACGCGGGGTTGATTGATCCTGCGAGCACGCTCATGCTCCAGATCTTGTCTGGGTCAATCGATGGCGGTTGATCTGGATCGGATGTGACGTTGACGCTGCCGCCGTTCTGGCGAACGTTATAGCCAATGTTGTCCACGAGCGCCGTATTGTAGGTCTTCGCCGGCCCTTCGGGACCGCTCAGGGTTACGTTAAGGAAAAGGCCGGTGACGACCTGGCTCGCGAGCGGAAAGTTGGTGAGCACCTCCTGATAGTTCTGGCCCGAAATGAGATTGTCCTGTTCCGGGTCGGGATTCGCCACGTCGCCGATCGCAATGTAGGGAGAATAGGTATTGGTCGTCGACTGGATCGTGAGACCCCCCGCCGTCGCCGAGCTGACAAAGTTGCCGATGGTAATCGGGTGCCCCACAAGCGCAACATCGTCGAACGTTTGGTCCAGGACAACCGATTCGGTCAAACCGTTGCTCAGCCCCAATACGGCCGCGCCCTGGTCATAGATCTCGGCCGTGAGTGAAATCTCGGTCTTTTCCTCGAGATTATCGGGCACCACGCTGAACGTGGATGCTGCCGTCGTGAAAGTCTTGCCGAGTGTGGCGCCGGGCATGAGCGGGTCGGCATCCTCCATGCCACCGCCTGTATTGAACTGAAGCCAGTAGTGGCTCTCCGTCTCGGACAGGAGCTGCGCATCGTCTGCCGGGTCCGACACCGTCGTACCTGCCGGAAGATACCCCGAGAGCTGGTAGTTGGCAGGGAACATCGAGAGGATTAAGGACTGCGCGTTGCTCTTTGACAGCGTGCCCGAGACGTATTGCGCCGGGATGCCCGAGGCGCGCATCAGGGCAACCCCCAGGCTGGCGTCGTCGAGCGCGTTGCCGGCGAGCGACCAGAGCGTGCCCCGGGCACCGCGCATCGAGCCCGCATAGGCGTTATAGCCGATGGCTTCTTGCAAAAACGTGAAAATGGTCTGGGGATTGTAATTGAGGGCCGCCGCGGCTTCCTGGATCACGGGGTCGTTGGTGTTGGCGTCGGGTGTCGAGGCGAGCAGCGATGGATCGACGGTCCCGGGGCTGAGCGTCGCCGCCGGCGTTGAGCCCGTCACGGCCGCACCGTCGACGAAGGCGAAAGCCTGCGCACCGGAATCGAGCTGGGCGGGCGTCGGGCTGGGCAGGTTCACGGTCACCGAAACGCTGGCGCGGTCGTTGCTGTCGATCGTACCGAGGCTCCAAGCCAGGTTCTGTCCGCTCATGTTGGGTTGTTGCGATGCGCTCGCGAAAGTGACACCCGGCTCGAGGGTCGTGGTCAAGAGCACGCCCGTCTCGGGATCACCATCCTGGCTGTAAACGGTGTAAGTGATCGTTTCCTGGTTATTCTGGATTCCGCCCACGAAATACGACGAGAGCGTCCGGCCCACGACGATCGGCGAGGGGCTCGAGCTCAGCATCGTCCGATCTTCCAGCCCTTCGAGCGTGGGCCGAAGCGGTTTCCACCTTCGTCGTCGCCGGACGAGCCGTAGTGGGGAATTCATGCGATGCAGAGGATGTCGCGACATCGGCGGTGGCTCCCGAACACCACCCGCGCGGCTATCCCTGTCGGCGCGGCGGCTGATGCGCTCGAACGGCACTCGTTGCCGCCCGCACAGTCGAAAACGGATCACACGGTTCAGCCCGCGTTCACATCGGTGCGCGATTCGCCCCGAAGCGCGGGGCTAGGCCCATTCGCACGATCAACGACACCGATGTGAGAACACCAGAACACCGCGGTAACTTCTTAAATCGGACCAAGATCCAGAAACGGACAAGAGCCGCAAAGAAATCGGGAGTTACGATCGATTTTCATTCGTCAAACCGCGGATGTTGGCCACAAGTGGTGTTCCCACTTGTATTTGCCGCAAAACAAAAGTCCCCTTAAGTTGATCTGACCTGTTGACGATTTTCATCAAGGCCACAGAGAACCACGAGCGTGCCTGGCGTTTATGGGGGGCACGCTGGAAAGTCGAAACGAGTCAGGGTCTAATTCATTGGGAACTTATGCAGGCTCTGCGAGGCTTGTTCATGACCCTGTTCCAGGAAATGCTCCAGCGCATCCGGGCGGGCGACGGCGCTGCCGCCGAGGAGTTTGTTCGGGTCTATGAACCTTATGTTCGGCAGGTGGTACGAGCTCGGTTGCGGGTGATCCGGCTCCGCCGACTTGCCGACTCGGCCGATTTTTGCCAGGCGGTGATGGCCAGCTTTTTGATCCGGGCGACCGTCGGCGGCTACGATGTCGCCGGGCCGGTCGAACTCAAACGCCTGCTCGGGCGGATGGCCGTCAACAAGGTCGTCGACCTCGCGCGTAAACCGGAATTCCGAAAAACGGAGGTCGCCGTCAGTGCACCGGGTGTGCGAGGTGTCGAGCCCGTCGAGCCTGGAGCGGGACCCGCCACTCAGCTTGCCTGGGCCGAGATGCTCCAGGTCGTCCGGTCCCGCCTTTCGGACAGCGAGCGCCTGGTCTCCGAGCTGCGCTCGGAAGGCCTCTCCTGGAACGAAGTTGCCGATCGACTCGGCGAGAAGCCCGACGCTGTCCGCAACCGGCTCAACCGCGCGCTCAAGCGCATTGGCCGTGAGCTAGGGTTCGAGGGATCGGACGATGATTGACGCACCGCGCGGCGCTCAATCCATCCGTGAGGCTTCATTCGACTCGTCACTCGAACGGATGATTTCGGAACAGGTCAAAGAGTGGATGTCCGGGGCTCGCCCTCCCGTCAAACTCTTCCTCAGCCGTTATGCGGGCCTTTGCGATGAGCCAAATGCCCTGTTCGAATTGATCAACCAGGAAATTGTCCTTCGTCAAATGCGCGGCGAGACGCCGCGCCCGGATGACTACCTGGTCGACTTTCCCGATCTGGCCGAACCGCTCTCGCGCCTCTTCGAGATTCATGGCGCGCTTTCGATTCCTCCAGATCTGCGTCCTGGAGCGGAGAACGATTCTCGAACCGGCGCGGATGGCAGACCGCGATCCGAAATCGCGTCAGCACCACGCATCCCAGGGTACGAGATCCAGGGCATTCTGGGCCGGGGGGGCATGGGAATCGTGTATCTCGCACGACACCAGGCCCTCGACCGAAAGGTCGCGCTCAAGGTCCTTCATGAAGGGCGCCAGGATGACCCGGAGCACCGGGCTCGTTTCGCACGCGAGGCGGCCGCGGTCGCCAAGTGCCAGCATCCCAACCTCGTGCAGATCCACGAGATTGGCGAACACGACGGTCGGTTTTACCTCGTGCTCGAATACGTCGAGGGGCAGACCCTGGCTCACGTGCTGGCTGGAGTGCCAGAGCCTCCGCGTGAAGCGGCCGCCCTGGTCGAAACACTCGCCCGTGCGATCGACCACGCGCACACTCGAGGGGTCATCCATCGCGACCTGAAACCGGCGAACGTGCTCATCACGGCCGACGGTCAGCCCAAGATCACCGACTTCGGGCTGGCCAAGATCGACGAAGGCACGACGCGCACCGAGGTCGGGGCCATCATGGGTACCCTGGCCTACATGGCTCCGGAGCAGGCGCTCGGCGGGAACGCGAAAGTCGGACCGCGCACCGACGTTCATGCCCTGGGCGCGATTCTGTACGAAGCGCTGACCGGCCGGCCGCCGTTTCGCGCTGAATCTCCCGAACTGGTCTTCCATCAGCTCATCCATTCCGACGTCGCCGCTCCGTCTCGCAGTCAGTCGGGGGTTCCGCGCAACCTCGAGGCGATCTGCTTGAAATGCCTGGAAAAGTCGCCGGCCCGGCGTTACGCGACAGCCCTCGAGCTCGCCGAAGATCTGCGGCGCTTCCTGCGGGGAGATCCGATCCGGGCGCGGCGGATCGGCGCATTGCGACGCTTCGTGAAATGGACGCATCGTCATCCCTGGCAGACCACCGCGGCGACGACCGCGATCGCCGCGGCGCTGGCGTTTGTGATTTTGACTTACCGACACAATCTCGCGCTCGGAACCGAGGTCCGGCGGACGCAGGCCCAGGCCGCCCTGGCGCGGCTTAATTATCAAGAAGCCCGCTCGACGATTCAGGCCATGCTGGGCCGGCTTGATGACCGCCGCCGCGCGGGTTCCGCCCAGTTGCTGGGACTTCGCCACGATCAACAGCAAGACGCGCTTTCGTTTTATGATCGAATTCTCCGCCAGGCGGATTCGACAGATCCAGCCGTCCGCGCCGACACCGCCCGCGCGCTCAACGAGGGGGCGAAGATTCAAGACGCGCTGGGGCGTACAAACCTCGCCGGGAACTACGTACGGCGGTCGCTCCATCTGGCGGAAAGCCTCGGCTCAGCGCGGCCGGACGATCCGAGTATTCTGCGGCTCCGCGTCGAGTGCCTGGCGCAGCTCGCTGTCTACCTCGTCGGCAGTCAAAGGGATCAGGCAGCGGAGTTTGGTCGTCAGGCCGTCGAAGCTGGCCGAACGATTGGCTCGAGTTTCCCGGACGACCCCGCGACTCTCGATCAGCTCGCCACTTGCCATAACAACTACGCGAACACCCTCTTCCCGAGAGGAAGCGACGAGATCCTGTTCCACCATGAAAAAGCCATCGAGATTCGCGAGAGAATCGATCCCACGCGCTTGCCCCAGGTGAAGATTGCCCTCGCCGAGTCGTTGATCAATCTGGGTCACAATCTCTGGCAGATTCAGAAACATGAAAGGGCCGAGCAATCGTTCCGACGGGCCGAAAAACTCTTGCTCGCGGGTGTCGGTAGTGCCACCGAGAACGTCGCTTGCCCGATCGGTCAGGTTTATACCAACTGGAGCGGAATGCTCCATGCAATTCAGCGCGACAGTGAAGCGATCGCCAAGGCAGAGGCTGGGATAGGCCAGCTCGAGGCGTATCTGCGCCGCGAGCCGCTTGATATAGGAGCTCGCGAGCTTTGCCTCAAGCTGCACGGGAACCGTGCCTACGCGCTTGGAACGCTCGGGCGACATCACGACGCGGCCGTCGCCTGGACGAAGGTTGTGGCGACTTCGATCGAGCCCGTGCCGGCGAACTACCGGATCTTGCTCGCCGTCGAGCTGTTTCACGCCGGCGACACGAGCGCCGCGGTCGCTCAGACGAGGCTTGTGACTGACAACCCTCCTCTCTCTGTCAGCGAGAATTACAACCTCGCGTGCCTTTATGCCCTGTTCGGTGTCGCCGCGCGCGGCAACTCGCAACTGGCGACCGACGAACGCACACGTCTCGCCGAGACTCACATTGGCGAAGCGATCCGCCGGCTGAAAGCCGCCGAAGCCGCCGGATTCTTCCGCGAGCCAGCGAGTCGCGAGCAGGCAAGGGCCGATCCAGACCTCGCCATCCTGGCCAATAATGATGAGTTTCAAAAGATGGTCAATCCGCGCGTCGTCGAACCGTGATCGAGAGATTGTGAGGAGTTGGGTTGACGAAAGGATTGCGTCGAGAAAGGGCAGGATGTCACTTACCTCGCTGCTGTCAAGGACGAAGGGGACACAGTGACCAAGCCGAGTGAAGGCTCGGGTATCATGGTCGTCGATCGCGATTTCATCGCGGCTGACCTGTGTCGAGTTCGCTCGTCAGGCGAGGCGATCGAGGCTTCCCAGCGCCCGCGTGATCCACGGACTGCCGAGCCGAGTGGCGGGGGCATGAGGCAACACCCCCGACGCGTTTACCTCGCACGTACGAATCGCGGCGAACGAGTGGGCGACCTCCCAGGTTCACCCGACCTGTTTCATTTCCCCCGCCTGGAAAACGCGAGTACGTCTTCGATCGCCTGAAGCACATTATCGCGGCGCCAATCGCTGGGGGCGTTGTCGAGGACGAGAGACAGGAGCTCGGCCAGTCGCCCGGCCGCGGCCTGGGGCGAGCTCCCCTCACCACGAACCTCGGGGAAATTCCTGTGATACGCAGACAATCCATGGAAAAAAACCGTTTGGCTGTCGTCGCTCTGAACAATCACTTGACTCGGATTAGACGTCATGGCGATGCTCCTTAGCATTTGGTCGATGGGCCGGACCAAGTTGCGCAGTAAAAAAACCCCATCCGCGGGAGAGTAACCGCACGGCGGGGCAACACCATAGCCAAAGCTCCATCGCCCGTCGTGAGCGATAGTGAGATCAAGATATCAAAGGAACGGCCGAGTGTCAAGTTTCGATCGCCTGATGCGTTTGGTTCGACGTCGAACCTCTGATAACAAGACCACGAGATGTGCTTGACATCCCCGAACAAAGAACTCTAAACTTCCTCAATCGTCGCTCTTGAAGGGCGACGTCGTGTCGGCTATGGCGGCCCATCAGCGCGAACCAGCGCGGATGGGCCTTTTTTTTCTACTGAAATCGACTCGTCTCCGTCGATTCCCCGTAAGAGGATCTCAGTCATGAACCGACCCCTGACCGCCCTGGTTTTGATCTTCGCGATGCTTGGCGTCAACTCCACTCGGGGAGGGGACGGTAAGCCAAAGGCCATAGACGGCACCCTGTGGATGAAGCAAAAACTTGCGGCATCACAGAACATTCTGCGGGGCTTGACGTCCCCCGACTATGAGGCAATCGAGAAAAATGCCCAGGCGATGATCGCCCTCGGATATCTTGAAAAGTGGGTACGCGCAAACACCCCAGGATATCAGATCATGTTGAAAGATTTTGAATATGCGAACAGGGCACTGGTGTCAGCCGCACGCGAGAAGAATCTCGACGGAGCGACCGTGGCTTACTTCCAGTTGACGCTCAGTTGTGTCAATTGCCACAAGATCGTTCGTGGCGAGGGCAAGTAAACATCGCCCGCTGCGACGTGCCCGGGCACGACAGGCTCATACAGTTCAGAGTCGCGGAGCGGACACCGTGTTCACGCCTGGAATTTCGGAATGATGTCCGGCCGATGGGGAACCGGAGAACGGTCCGCTCCGACCTGGAAAATGGTTATCGGCCGGTTTGCCCGGGTGAGGCTGATGCGAGCGCGCCGCACTGGCCACGCCGCATCGCCTTGAACCGGCCGTCACCGCAAGATGTCGTCGACCGCGATGTGGCCAGCGACGATCCCGTCAAGGACGAGCGGGACGGACTGACCCGAGCGGTATCAAGCTCCTGAATCGGGGTCTCCCATCGCGGAGTCATCCAGTCGCCAGTATACCGCTGGCTGGCTTCGCGCCACCGCGCTGATCTGGTCCATGCTCGAGTCAGGCGATTGAAATGGATACACCCGTCGCGTTGTAGCGTCATCGATCTCATGATAACAAGCGTCAACTGCACGGAAATCGACCAGTCGCCGGCGACCGGGACATCCGATCTGCTTGACTTGGTTCTGTTTGGCTGGTACGAAGCGGCATGCGCCCTTGCCGCGGCGCCTATCATGGAGTGGCCGCACTCGGGCTCTACGATGGCCGCAACAGGGCGAATCCGCGGCAATTGCCCTGATCCGATCGGTCAAGAAAGCATGCCGCCTGGCAAAGGCGTGCCGCGATTGAGCGGAAACAGACCAAGAAAAGAGTCGCCATGAGCGTTGACGCCGCGCTGCTCGAACGGATCTCGCCCGTGCTCTCGGCCGAGCAAATCCATCGTCTCCAGCCGTTCGGGACGAAAGAGATTCTGCCTGAAGAGACAGTTCTTTATCGGCAAGGCGACCGGTCGATCGACTTCTATCTTGTGCTGTCGGGCGGCATCGAGATCTCTCAGGATGTTGACAACGCTCGCCAGCGGATTGTCTACGCTGGTCCCGGCCAGTTCATTGGCGACCCCTCGACGCTCACAGGTCATGCCGCAGTCGTCCAGGCGACCGTGGATGTCGAAACCGAGATTTTGCGAATCAAGCCCGACCAGTTCCGCAAGATCATCGTCGAGGACTCGGAGCTTTCCGACCTGTTCCTCCGCACGTTCATCGAGCGGCGGACCGCTCTGATCGCCCGAGGCTACGGGTCGACGAAGGTTATTGGTTCCCGGTACGGCCGCGACACGCACCGCATCCGCGAGTTCCTCACGAAGAATAGCCAGCCGTTCGTCTTTGTCGATCTCGAGCGCGAAGCAGGGGTTTCGACCCTGCTTGATTCGCTCGGCGTGAAAGTGGAAGAGACGCCCATCATTGTTTGCCGCGCCGGGCACGTGGTGAAGAACCCGAGCGACAGTCAGCTTGCCCACACGCTCGGCTTCGACGTGATTGATGACAGCGAGCTGTGCGACGTCGTCGTGGTGGGCGCGGGGCCGGCTGGCCTGGCGGCCTCGGTTTACGCGGCCTCCGAAGGGCTGTCGGTCACGACGATCGATGTCGGCTCGCCCGGCGGCCAGGCGGGAACCAGCTCGAAGATCGAGAATTATCTCGGTTTTCCGACAGGGATCTCGGGCCTGGAGCTGGCTCAGCGGGCCATGACCCAGGCCGTGAAGTTCGGCACGCGCATGGCCAACCCCGTCGAGGCGGTGCGGTTGGTCCCCACCGGGTCGATTTACGAGGTCCAATTTCGCGATGGCCGCCGTATCCGCGGTCGCTCGGTGGTCATCGCCACGGGCGCCCGTTATCAGCGGCTCGATGTCGCCGATGCCGATCAATTCGAGGGCTGCGGCCTTTATTACGGTGCAACGGCCATGGAGTCGGAGCTCTGCGTGGGCGTCGATATCGTCGTGGTCGGAGGCGGGAATTCGGCCGGGCAGGGGGCCGTTCACCTGGCGAAATACGCTCGAAGCGTCCACATTCTCGTCCGCCGGGGCGGGCTCGGTGAAACCATGTCGCGCTACTTGATCCGGCGGATCGAAGAAACGCCCAATATTCACCTGCATACCCATTCGCGGATCAACCGGCTCGTCGGCGATGGCCAACGACTCGCGCGATTGTTCATGAAAATCGCGAGACCGGCGAATCGACCGAGCTGGAAACGCCATCAGTTTTCTTATTTTTAGGCGCACGACCGTGCACCAGTTGGCTCGATGGCACGCTGGTCCTCGATGGCAAGGGGTTCATCAAGACGGGGAGCGATCTTGCCGGCCAGAGCCAGGCATTCGACGACAAGGGGACGGCCGCGGCCCATCAGCCCACGATTTTTGAAGCGAGCCTGCCGCGCGTTTATGCCGTCGGCGACGTGCGGAGCGGCTCGGTCAAGCGGGTGGCCTCGGCTGTTGGCGAAGGCTCGATCGTCGTCCAGTTCATTCACCGGGCCCTGGGCGCTGAGACCTAGCGGCATTCCCTCAAGAATTGCCATCCCATCATCCATATAGGTGCAACGTGACTTTTCCGAAAGACGCGAATGCCCTATAATTGATTCACCGGCCGGATGTGACAACTCGAGCCGCGACCCCGACCTCGGTGGGGTCTTGATGACGTTGTCCTATTCTGACTCACAGAACCGGTCTCCTGGCGGTGCGGCGTCTTTCTCTGTCTTGATGCGGCCTCGATCGTCGCGCCCTGGCCCAGGCTTCCGAGAGCTCGTCGTCCCGCCTGTCGCGTCCGGAATCAACAAGCCGGCGTGGCACTTTTGCCCCTTGCCTTGAATGCTGCGTGCTGTTCGCCATACAAACGTTCGATGTCTGAGGTCGCTGGATCCGTGCCCATGGTTTTCGACCCGAAATTCATCCGCAATTTCTCGATCGTCGCTCACATCGATCATGGTAAGAGCACGCTGGCCGACCAGCTCTTGCTGCAATCCGGCGCGATCACCCAGCGCGAGTTTCGCGAGCAATTGCTCGATGACATGGACCTGGAGCGCGAACGGGGCATCACGATCAAGGCCCGCGCCGTGGCGATCAATTACACACTCGACGGTCAGATCTACGAGCTGAACCTGATCGATACGCCAGGGCACGTCGACTTTCACTACGAGGTCTCGCGCAGCCTGGCGGCCTGCGAGGGGGCGATTCTCCTGGTCGATGCCACGCAAGGAGTTCAGGCCCAGACGGTCGCCAACGCCTATCTCGCCGTGAACAACAACCTGTCGATCGTGCCGGTACTGAACAAGATCGACATGCAGGCCGCGCGGCCCGAAGAGATCAAGGAAGAGATCATGGTCAGCCTGGGCATCGACCCGGCCGAGGTGCTGGCGGTCAGCGCCAAGACCGGCCTAGGCGTGCCCGACGTGTTTCGAGCCATCATCGAGCGCGTGCCGCCGCCCGCCGGCGATCCTGGCGCTCCCCTTCGCGCCTTGATTTTTGATTCCAAATTCGACGACTACCAGGGCGTCATCACGTACGTTCGCGTGGTCGACGGCATTCTTCGCGTCGGGCAGAAGATCCGGCTGATGGCCGAGGGCTCGGAGTACGAAGTCACCGGGCTTGGCCGCTTCCGGCCGCGTGAGATCGCCTGCGACGAGCTGGGAGTCGGCCAGGTCGGCTACGTGATCGCCAATATCAAGCGGCTCTCCGATATCCGGATCGGCGATACGATCACCCAGGTGCCGAAATCGGCGAGCGTTGCTTTGCCGGGCTATAAAGAGCCCGTTCCCGTGGTGTTCTGCGGGCTTTTCCCGGCGACTCATAACCAGTTCGACGACCTGCGGACGGCCCTTCAAAAGCTCGCCCTGAACGATTCGAGCTTTACCTTCGAGCCCGAATCGTCGGACGCGCTCGGATTCGGATTTCGCTGTGGGTTTCTCGGCATGCTGCACATGGAGATCGTGCAGCAGCGGCTCGAGCGCGAGAGTAACCTGATGCTGGTACAAACGGCGCCGACGGTCACGTACGAGGTGGTCGCCCGCGACGGCACGACGTCGCACATCTCGAACCCGACACGCGTGCCCGACGCCGGTGCGATCGAGGAATTCCGCGAGCCGTTCGCTCGTGTGAATTTCATTATTCCGAGCGATTCGATCGGCGTCATCATGCAACTTTGTGAGGATCGCCGCGGGATTTACCAGAAGACCGAATATCTCTCGCCGACGCGTGCCATTCTCAGCTATGAGCTCCCCCTGGCCGAGATGATCTACGACCTTTACGACAAGCTCAAAAGCGCGACGCGCGGCTATGGCACGATGGATTACGAGGTGCTTGGCTTTCGCGCGGGCGATCTCTGCCGGCTCGATATCCTGGTCGCCGGCCAGCGCGTCGATGCCCTTTCGTCGATCGTTCACCGTGCGCACGCCGACCGCCGGGGCCGGAAACTCGTCAAGAAGCTCAAGAGCGAGATCGATCGCCACCAGTTCGAGGTGGCGATTCAGGCCGCGATCGGCAGCCGCGTGATCGCACGCGAGAGCATTTCGGCCCTTCGCAAGAACGTGACGGCCAAATGCTACGGCGGCGACATCACGCGAAAACGCAAACTTCTCGAAAAGCAAAAAGAGGGTAAGAAGCGTATGAAACAAGTAGGGAACGTCGAGATCTCGCAAGAGGCGTTTCTCTCGGTGCTCGACGATAGCGAAGAGTGATCGACTGATTGTGGATCGATTGCAATGGCCCGGACGAGCTTCGCGAGTGGCGGCCAGGAAACGCAACTCTTGATGAGGCAGTTATTTCTGCACATACGATGATTGTCTGGCGGCCATTGGCGGTATCGGGTTTCTGTGTCCATAGACTGATCGGACCTCGATGAGTTGCGCGACGATCACGCAAGGCCGCCTCGACTCACGCGTCGCAATCGCGCGGCCCGGCCTGGCGCGGCAGACGGTCGAGCTTCTGGTGGCGCTCTGCTTGAGCGTGCTGGTGGTGCGCACGTTCTCGGCCGAGGCGTACGTCGTTCCGACCGGCTCGATGGCTCCGACACTTCTGGGCGAGCATCGCGAGCTCACCTGCCCGAGCTGCCGATTTCTGTTCGTGGTGGGTATCGACGAGGACGGGCAATCCGGCGAGCCCGTTTGCCCGAACTGCGGAGAGCGCTGCCGCGAGGGCGTGCCGGCTCTCGAATGCGGTGGCGACCGTGTGCTCGTGCAGAAGTTCGTTCATGATGTGCAGCGGCCGCGGCGCTGGGAAGTAGCCGTTTTTCACTTTCCGGGTGATCCGACCCAGGCTTATGTGAAGCGGGTGGTCGGGCTGCCCGGAGAATCGATCCGGATCGTCCGCGGCGACATTTTCGTTGATGGCAAGATTGTCCGGAAGAGCCCGGCCGAGATCCGGGCGATGCGGATTCTCATTCATGACAGTCGATATCAGCCCAGCGATGCTGCGAAGTTCCCCCGGTGGCAGTTCGTTTCGGATGCGTCGAAGCCTGGCGCGACGACCGGATGGATGATGGAAGATGGTCAGTTCGCCTATCGGGCCAACCGTAACCAACAGCGGCCGGCGACCGACTGGCTCGTCTACCGGCACTGGGACCCGGCGCGTGGCCGCTATGGCCCGATCCGTGATTTCTACGCGTACAACGGCGGCGACTTCCCGGCGGAAAACGAGGTGCCCGATATCGGGCTCGAAGCACAGATCTGCGTCAGCGAGGCGGTCGACCAGATTGCTCTCGATCTTCGCTCGGGGGGCGATCAGTTCGTGCTGACGGTTCCTGTCGGCCGGCGGGGATCAATCGAACTGGTGCGAAATGGCCGGCGAGAGCTGCTGAAGAACTGCCGTAATCCGTTTGAAGATGTTGGTTTGTGGCCACGCATCGTGACCCTGACGGCGAGCGCATTCGACCATCGCCTTGAAGTCGCGATGAATGGAACAGCGTTATTCGATCCGTACGATTACGACGACCCGGCCCCGTCGAGAACGGCCAGCGAGACTCCGATCGCGCTGGGCGTGCGTGGGGGCGCCGTCGAGGTGAATCAGATCCGGATTTATCGCGACATTTATTACACGAGCTCGCTGGCGAACACGCCACGCCACTCTCAAGGGATGGCGACGGCCGTCGTGATGGGTGCGGATGAGTACTTTGTGCTCGGCGACAATAGCCCGGTCTCGAATGATTCGCGATTCTGGACCGAGGGTCCGGTCGTACGTGGCTCGATGTTCGTGGGACGGCCATTCCTGGTCCATCTGCCGGGCCAGCTCGTTCCGCTGAACGTGCTGGGAAGGTCGCTGTGCTGGGTTCCCGATCCCCGGCGAATCCGTTACATTCGATAAATGACAGGCAAGGCGATTCATCGCGCACACCGGTGAGCGTTTAACCGAAAAGCAGAGCGGGCGGGGCGGAATCGCGGATCATCCATTATCGAGTTCTCGCAACGGATCGAAATTGAGACGAAACGTGCGGTGAGCTCGAGGAGAGGGAATACGCAACGATGGGACGGTCCTCCGCGACTTTGCAAAACGCGCCGCGTGTCGCCAGCAAGGCTTCGACTCGCCCCCAGCGCGGCCGAAGGGCATCGCGACACGGTCGAAGCGATCGTCGTCGCCTTCATTCTGGCCCTCGTGGTTCGGGGCTTCGAGGCACAGGCGTTTGTCATTCCCACCGGCTCGATGGCTCCGACATTGATGGGCCGCCACAAAGAGATCGCGTGCCCGCAATGTGGTTTCAAATACAGCATCAATGCGTCGCAAGAAGCCGAGGCGCGGTCGGCACCGCAGAATGTGCACTCGGGGTTATGTGTGAACTGCCGGTATCATGCATCGCACCTTGATGAAGCACCGAGCTTCAAGGGCGACCGCATTCTCGTCATGATGCTGCCCTATGACTTGCCCTTTTTGCCGGGCAGCGGCCCGCCCGAGCGCTGGGATGTCGTCGTGTTTCGCTACCCGGAAGACCCCGAGGTGAGCTACATCAAGCGCCTGGTCGGGCTCCCCGGTGAGACGATTCGGATCGCGCACGGCGATGTCTTCGTGAAGAGTGCCCAGAGTGATATTTTCCTCCAGGCTCGCAAGCCGATCCGACATCAAACGGCAATGCAGATCACGGTTTATGACGACCGGTATCGGCCGGCCGCGTTGACCTCGAGGCCCGAATGGCAGCGATGGCAAGCCCAGGGCGCCGGCTCAACGTGGAAGCGTGTCGACCCGGTGGGCAGCGGCTACGCGGCCGGCGAGGGATCGGCCGACCAGTGGTCCGAGCTTCGCTATCAGAACCTCGTGCCCGATCCCGAGCAATGGGAGGCGATCGAAGACGACCGGCCCTTGCCGCGCGGCCCGCGCCCGACGCTCGTCACTGATTTTTATGCTTATAACACGAGTATGACGGCGGCCTATTTCAATCTGATCGATGACGTTCAGCAGGCGCCCGACGGAGCCTGGATGCAGCCGCACTGGGTGGGTGATCTGACCTTGCAATTGAACCTCGAAGTCACGGCCGTGGCGCGTGACGGCGCGGTCCGGTTCGAGCTGATCAAGGCGGGCCTGCCCTATCGTTGCACGGTCGACCTGGCAAGCGGCCGGGCGAACGTGACGCGCGGCGAGGAAGAGCTCGGCCAGTGGGATACGTCCATCAAGGGCCCGGGGCGTTATCAGATCGAGTTTGCCAACGTCGACAACCGCGTGAGTCTTGTCGTCAACGGCCAGGCAATGAAATATGACGGAATTGAATACGAGTCGAAAGAGGTCACGCCGATTCCGACGGCCGCCGACCTGGCGCCCGTGGCCATTGCCACGCGAAATGCGACCGTCGTCGCGAGCGACCTTGTCTTGAAGCGCGATATCTACTATACCCAGACGCCGGGCCGCGTCGATTACGGGCCCGTATGGGAAGATCACTACCCCCGAACACCCAAGGAACTGTTTGACTTCCTTGCGGACCCCTCGCAGTTTCCCAACCTTGCCCGGGTGGGTACGCACGAGTATGAGATCGCCAATGATCGCTATTTCATGCTGGGCGACAATAGCCCATGCAGCAAGGATAGCCGGGGTTGGGGCACCGACGATGCGGCCTGGGATTCGAGTGGGCGTAAATCATGGGAAGTGCCCCGGGCACTTTTGACGGGCAAGGCCTTTTATGTGTACTGGCCGCATGGTGTTCCGATCTGGCCCAACATTCCGCTGACGCGCGATTTTCGCGTCCCGTTTGTGCCCTATTTCGAGCGAATGAAGTGGATCCGCTGAAATCGGATCTCGAAACGGCGACCGGGCGTTTTTCGAGTCAATGAACTATTCGTTCGGTGCGACGCGACGCGATCAAGGAGGATCGAGCGATGCCCCTCTTGCAAGTCCGCGGTCTCGAAAAATGGTATGGCCGCCGCCAGGTGGTCAATGGCGTTGATTATGAAGTCGAGCGCGGCGAGGTCGTCGGCCTGCTGGGACCCAATGGTGCGGGCAAGACGACCAGCTTCCGCATGACGATCGGCCTGATTGACGCCGACGGCGGCTCGGTATTCTTTGACGGTAACGACGTCACGCGTTTGCCCATGTATAAGCGTGCACGGGCCGGAATGGGCTATCTCGCACAAGACTCGAGTGTCTTTCGCCAGTTATCGGTCGAAGACAATTTGATGGCGATTCTCGAAACGCGTCCCGGCCTATCACGCAAGCAACGGAGCGACCGCCAGAACGACCTGCTCGACCAGTTCGGGCTGACCAAGATTCGCAAGACCAAGGCCAACCGCGTTTCCGGTGGCGAGCGCCGCCGGCTCGAAATCGCGCGATCGCTGATCACCGAGCCCAAGATGATCATGCTCGACGAGCCGTTCGCCGGTATCGATCCCAAGACGGTGACCGAGATTCAGGATCAAATCCGCGCCCTGGTCGAGCAATACAATATTGGAATCCTGTTGACCGATCACCAGTTCCGCGAGACGCTCGAGGTCACGGATCGCTGCTATTTGATTCGCGAAGGGCGCGTCTTCGCCTACGGCAATCGCGAGGAGATTCTCCAGAATCAAGACGTGCGCCGGCATTATATCGGCGAGCGATTTGACGTCGGCCACCTCCTGGACCGACGGCGTCCGGCAGCCATTCCGCATATCGACGTCAACCGCCCCGGTGCGGTCGTGGCGGACCCAGCGCTCCTCGTTGTTGAAGACGCGATCGAGCCGCTCGGCGACGCCTACCTGACCACCGAGGTGATTTCCACTGAGATTCACGACATTTCAGTCGAGTCAACGCAAACGCAGGCCCTTTGTCCCGAGGCCCAGCAGACCGACACCGCCGCCGGCGGAAACTTCGGCGAGCACTGGGAATAAAACAAGCGGCGCCTCACGCGTCGACTATGCCGATTTCTGCCGCCCTTGGCCACCGTCGTGCTCGCTGCCGATCGTCTTGAGCTGTGCCGCAACCACCGGCCAGACGCGATCCGGGCTCAGCTCCGACATACACTCCAACCGGCGGCACGTCCTGATGAAACTGGGTGCACACCAGACGCAACTTTGAATCGTCGTCGCATTGGTTCCAAATGGCCCCGTGAGCACGGGATCGGTACAGGTATAGATCCCGATCACGCGCGTGCCGGCCGCCGCGGCCACATGAAGTGGACCGGTGTCGTTCGAGATCAGCAAGTCCGATTCGCCTGCGAGCGCCGCGAGCTCGAGCAAACTGGTTCGGCCGCACAGGTCGAGAACGGGTATCGGTGCAAGGCTCTGATTGAGCTCGTCGACGAGCGGCCGGTCGCCGGGTGCTCCGACCGCGATCAGGCTGGCTCCGAATTCGCGCACCGCCCTCCGGCCGATCTCGGCGAAATGCGCGGGAGGCCAACGCTTGGTTTCCCATCGCGCCCCGACATTGAGCACCACCCTGGGGCCCGCGATGCCGGCCATCCTGGTCCTGGCCCAGTCGCGGTCGCGCTGTGTCACGTTGAGATTGAACCGCGGGATCGTTGCGTCGGCACCCAGCGCCTGGGCGATGCGCTGGATACGCTCGACGGCGTGCAGACCAAGCCGGGGAGCGTCAACTAAGTCGGTGTAGAACCACCTGGCCCCCTCGCGTGCATCGGCCAGGCCGACGCGAACCCGCGCTCGCGTTGCCGCTGTCATGAGCGCCGAGCGAAGCAACCCTTGTAAATCAATCGTCAGATCGAATTGTCGTCGCGCCAGCCTTTGAAACAGGTTTGTGGCCGATTGAAGTCCCAGTGGATCCCAGCGATTGCCGCTGCGGTTGTACACGATGATCTCGTCGAGATCGCGATGGTGGCGCACGAGGTCTTGAAATGGTCGATTGATCACCCAGGCGAGATGGGCCGAGGGCCAGCGCGTTCGCAATGCGGCGAGGATGGGCAAAGCATGAACGACGTCGCCCATCGAGCTGGGCTTGATGATGCACACGCGAGATGGGTTAAGCTCGGCGAGACGTGGCGCTGAGTGAGACATCGCGTGCGGCACTCCATCCCTCTGGCCAGCCTCGATGCGGCCGGTGGTTCCCTGCTTTGATTTCACCAACGCGTTCGACGGTCTGGCCTGACCCGCGAGATCAAATCGGCCAGATCAAGGTCACGAATTTTTCATCCGGGAGGATGGCACCGCCTCCACAACCGAAGAGAGATTAACCTGGAATCGAATTCAGAATAAGATCGATCTCGCGGTCGACTTACGGTTTGAAACGCGATGTCGAATTGAGCTTTGCCACTCCCATGACCGGACTTCTTTGCTGGTTGGTGCTGAATCTGGGTACGGCCGCGTCCGAGCATGGGCAGGTCGCGTTTCAGCCCGGTCCATCGGAATCGGCGATCCCCGAGCGGTTTCGGCTCGCGCCAGCCGTGTTTGCTTACGAGCTCGATCCCCTGATGGAAACCCGGCATTACAAGGTGGCCAGGCTTCGATTTCCGTCGCCCGTCGAGACGCCCGACAAGGAGAACAACACGGTCCACGCCGAGTTTTTCGAACCCATCGGTTTCGGTTCAAGACGTCCGGCCGTGATCGTGCTGCACATTCTGGGGGCCGATTTCCCGCTATCGCGCTACATGGCCGCGCGCCTGGCCGACCGCGGAGTGGCGGCGCTTTTTGTGAAGCTTCCTTATTATGGCGAGCGCCGACCGCCCGGCCAGGGACCGCTTGCCAGGCGTTTTCTGTCGGCTGATATTGAACGCAGCGTGTCCTCGATGCGGCAGGGCGTTTGTGACGTGCGGCCGCAGCGTCGCGTGGCTGGCGTCTCGTTCGAGTGTCGACTCTGATCGGATCGGAGTCGCTGGAATCAGTCTGGGAGGAATCGTATCGTCGCTGGCGGCGGCCATCGATCCGGCAATCCATGAGGGGGCCTTCTTGCTGGCGGGGGGCGATCTATCGACGGTTCTCTGGGAGATGCCAGAAGGTGCGGCGTATCGAAAACAATGGGTCGAATCGGGTCGAACTCGCGGCGATTTGAAGGTGCTGACCGATCCGTTTGATCCCGTGACCTATGCAAGCCGGCTGCGAGGGAAGCGTATCATGCTGATCGCGGGGAAGATTGACGAGGTCGTACCACCGTCATCGACGCTCATGCTGTGGGAGGCGGCGGGCCGGCCTCCGATCCACTGGTGCGACTGCGGCCACTACTCGTCGGTCGGTTTCCTGCTCCCTGAGATTCGCCGGACCGTCCAATTTTTTGCGACACCCTGATGCGGCCGAGTGGCGGCGAAGAAAGCCCTTGGCGGTTTCGATTGTCAGAAATCGCGGCTGCGGGTTAATCTCCCGGAGTACGCCGTCTTCTCGGTCAATGGCCAATCGTCGAGTTGAGAGGGGGTCGGAATGACGACTCGTGTCACGAGCGTCTTTCTTTACGTTAAAGACGTTCGTCGGTCGCTCGAATTCTACAACGAAGTCGTTGGGGCCGAGATCGTCCAGGTACACGCCGAGGAGGAGGGGGGACCGTATACGCTCGCCATTCTGCGGCTTGGCTACTTCACCCTGATGCTGCACCCCCAGGAGCCGCATGCCGAGGAATTCACCGACACGCGTGTCGGCGTCGGAATCCATCTGCAAATTCAGGTGCCTGATGTCGACGCGTTTTATCAACACTGCATGGATCAAGGTGCGATCCTGGCCATTTCCGGCGAGCCGACCGATCAAAATTGGGGCTGGCGTGAGTTCGCCCTGCGCGACCCCGATGGCTTCGTCTGGTCAATTTATCAAGACAAGTCGGGCGGTCAGTGGACGGTGTGAATGTGCGCCGTGTCGTGTCCTCGCACGAGGAGTGCCGCCGAGCCGGCTAGCGCCGCGGTCTCGATCCGCAAGATGTTGGCACTCAGGCTGATCGGCTGCCAGGCCCATTGCACGGCGGATTCGCGTTCTGAAACCGTGAATCCGCCTTCAGGACCGACAGCCAGGATCGCGGGATGGCCCGGCGGGATGAGTGGCCATTCGCAAGCCCGAGCACCCTGCGGATCGGCCAGGAATTTGATCGACTCGGCGAATGACCTCGCGACTTCCGCCCACGGCGTGGGCCGTTCGAGGATCATCAGGCGGTCGCGCCGGCATTGTTTCGATGCCTCGACGATCGCCCGCCGCAATCGCTCGAGTTTTTGGCCGCGCGGGTCGACCACCGAGCGTTCGGCGATCAGCGGGATCAAACGGCTCACCCCGAGCTCGGTCGCCTTTTCCACGAGCCAGTCGAAACGATCGCTCTTGGGAACCGCAACAGCCAGAACGAGCGGCAAGAGCGTTGCCCGTTCGGGGAGCGGTTGGCCGAGTAAGGCGATGTCGACGCCCTTGTTGTCGATCGCGATCACCTGTGCAGTATGCACCAGACCGTGACCGTCGAAAAGTTCAACGAGTTCTCCGGGCCCAATGCGACATGCCCGGCTCAGGTGCCGCGCCTCGTCGCCCTCGAGCCTGGGGCTGGAAGTCTGCGCAAGATTGGGGCAATAAAACCGAGGCGGCACGCACCGTCTCCCTCGTCGTTCAAAAGGTTTGCTGTTTTGCGGTTATCGTATCCGATGCTAATCAATGAGGCGACGCACACGAGCGCCCACTCCGCATAGGCCGAGCAAGGGGGCGCTCGCAACGGCGCCGAGAACGACTGCCAGGTTTTTGTCCCTGCTCAGACCATGATCACGCAAACGTAACGCCTCAAGACCATGGACGCGATCGCCTCGATTTTCTCAGTCGAGTGAGTCGGAGAACATGCTGTGTGGCTTTCGCACTGGTCTCTATCGCGCGACCCTTTCAGTGAGGTCGACTGTTCTTATCTTTCGCTCCCCTCGCACGATGAGGCAATCGCCCGGATCGTCTTCGCCATCGAGACAGGGCAGCGGCACCTGGTCTTGACCGCGCCGGCCGGCATGGGGAAGACGGTCGTCGTCCGCCAGTCACTCGCGATGTTACGCACTCCGCGGCGCCGCTTTGCCCGCGTCAGTTGCCCTCGCGGCGATGCATCGTTGTTTGCCGCGATCGCCGAGCAGCTCGGTCAACGTCAGCCCGCGGCCGAGCCCGGCCGACGCGCGCCGGCCTGGCAGACTCTCGAACGCGCGGTTCGACTTCTTGCTTTTCAAAGCTTTCAAATCGTCGTGATCATCGATGATTGCGACGACCAGGTCGAGCCGCCGACACGCCGCGAGCTGGACTCGCTATCGAACCTCGCTTCGCTCGCGCCTCGGGGTTGTCGATCATTCAAGTTGAAAGAAATGACATTCAGCTCGATCCTGTCAAGTTTGGTGCAGAGTCTCTGAATGAAATCAGGCTGGCGCCACTGACGCGGGCTCAAACTGAACGATATCTCACACAGAAGCTGGAATCGGCTGGCGGTGTCGGCGACGTTTTCACCCCACGTGCCGTCACCCGTCTGCACGCGATGTCAGCCGGCACACCTCGTCTGATCAATCGGGTCGCCTCACTGTGTCTTGCGAGTGGAAGTATGCGAAGTTTTGATCGGATCAGCCCGGAGACTCGTCGACGCGGTCGCCGCTGATTGTGGCGTGCTGACTTGTTCGATTCGCGACGAACGTTACTCGCTCCCTGTCCCTTGATCCTACGGCTTCAACCGCCAGCGTATCGCGATCACCGGGGCATTCGGCCAAAACACCGCGCCACGGCGGCTTGGCCGCGACAAGATCACCACGCTCGGCGGCCAGGGCCGCCGGGTTGCGTCGGGCTAGAAAAAGAGTGAGTGCTCGACTGTTCGATCGTGATGGCCCAGTACTTTGCCGATGAATCTGACGAAGCTGAAATCGGCCGCCAAACCCGTTGGCGTGCCTTTCCATGGTATCCACTGATTGCACCCCGCATGGCACTCATACGGTCGCGACGCACTATCATGACAATGTCCCTCTGACTCAGGAAGACGCGTAGGTGAGGCGTGAACGCGTGCGAATGACGCGTCGACAGAGCTCAGGCTTGAACGGGCATTGGAGACATGACCTTGCCTCAATTGCGTAGAGGTCGATCGACTATAAGCATGACCCCGTTCGATGCCTTCTCGGTGACAGCGTTTCACCAAGGCTCCTTCACGGCCCCGCTCACGGTTCTCAGCCCAGGACCCAGGCTGGCCCGGCATTCCCTCGGAGGGCAAAAAGAGGAGTTCAATTGCAGCGAGTCTGACGATTTTGCGGCCATAAATGGCAGTGAATGGCAGTAGCTGGCAGCTTTTGGCGAGGGCTTGCATAGTCTTTTGAACAATGCGATGCGACCTGGAGCGATTCTCGAGGCACGGGGTCGCCGCCAAACTCACGCTCCGCAGCGTGCCCGCTGATCCTGACGTCGTGCCGGCAGTCCGTTAGCCGCATTTCGTGTGAGGGCATGACTGCAATCACGTCAAGGTCTATCGCCGTTTCGCGACGTGATCGATCGCCCAGATGAGCGACAAGCTTACGAGCGACAAGAAAAATGGAGCAAGCCAGGCATTTGAGGATCAGTCGGATTAATTCACCTGACTTCGACCCGAACCGTTGGAAGTCCCATCAGAAGTGAAGTCGCGGACTGCCGAACCATGGACGGGATACGATGCAGTAGTTTCCCCATCTACTTATTCTACCTATATTATACAGCGCGTGTCCAGTCTGACACTTGTCCTGCTCCCGTTTCGTGGCTGAAGATCCGATCCGAAGCCACGATCCAGCAGGGACTTCAGCCATAAGCCAGAATTTTTCCGCAGTGCAACTGGACACACCGTAAAATAGGACATCTGGCGCATGGAAACATATCTTTGCCATTCGGCACAAGGGCTCGATAAGCCCACCGGCTCTGTCCGGAATGAAGACTGCGTGCGAAGGAGGGGGGCATCCTACTTTCCCGCCAAAAGCAACAGCCACGCGTGGGACATGCATCTCAGCCAGCCACGCGCGATTGCTCTTGCGGTGCATGCCTTCATGCTTTTGCAGTGCATGTCCAAGGAGGCATCTGTTCCCGACGGCAAGGAAAAAACTTGTTCCTAGGTCTGACCCCTGGCGACGGACCCCTGGCGACGGAGACCCCTGGCGACGGACCCCTGGCGACGGCTCGAGATTTCACCCCACCTCCCATGGAGAAGGGTGGCAGAGTGGAAGACATGATTCTTGGATATGGATACAATGTGTTTCCTCGCGGTACTGACCCCTTCGAAGGATCGATCGCAAAGGTACGTATGAATCTCGGCCTCGAGCCTCCCACCTGGAGCGGTCTTCACTATCTGTCTAATCGTATCAATAGACTGTTGGTGGTAGTCATCGCTGTTGCAAGTTTACTCACGCTCTTCCAGCTACGGAAAGGACATAACAAGATTGCCGCTAATAGGAGGAGTGCGAACAAATGAACACGTTTGCTTCAACGATGGCCCCCACAGTCGCCGACTTCGCCCTGGTGGACCGAGAACAGTATTTCTGGTCCGGACTATGGCGCGGCCTTCCTAGCATACCGACGTGCCAATGGCCCATCCTTTGTCTTGGCGGACTTGTCATTCAAGCATTCTTTTATTTTCATACTATACGCCGTACTGTGTCCGAAATATCCGTGTCGACCTGTTTTCGTTCGAGAGCTCGGCCACGAGTCCAGCCCACCGCCGTGTCGGCCTGCAGTCATCGACGAAAACCAGTTGTCGCGGGTTCACGTCGGCGAGCGCCTCGCAAAAAGTCCGTCGTTGCTCGGCGACCTGTGGGCGATCCTGCCTGGCGGGGCGCTGGACCTTTTTCTTGCGCGACAGGCTTAGCTTGCTCGGGGCGTGGGAGATCGTGGGGAGGCTGCGCGCGGAGCTCGGGGTGCCCCCAACACTCCTCGAGCGTGGCATCGGCCTGGCCGCTGATGAGAACGACAAAGCACCACGTGATGCTTTGCATTGACTGATCCCTATTGTTTCGCGTCTGTACGAGGAGCGCTTCAATGGGAGGGAGAGCAAGGATGGATGACTCTCGTCAAGGCATCACCCTGATCGAGATCCTAGTGGTCATTGCCATCATCGCTGTCGTCGTCGGTCTGCTGATTCCAGCTGTGCAATCCTCTCGGGAAGCTGCGCGTAGAGCATCCTGCATCAGCAATTTGCGCCAAATTGGGATCGCGATGGCTGGTTATGAAAGCAGCTCTTCCGTACTGCCGGCGGGCGTCTCGGAGGATGCCGGAGGGCAAATCCCTGGCTGGGCGTGGGGCTTTTGCATTCTTCCGTGGACAGAGCAAAACGTAAGCTATAATACAGCCAACATGTCTTTTCCGGTGATTTCACCGACGAATAACACAGTTATATCGATAGGCTTAACCATATTTCAGTGTCCTAGCGAAAATAACAATATACCATTTAGTTCGGGACACCTCGGCGTAACCATCGCTGGAAGCTTTGTGCCTGCGACGGCCCAGTACATAGCGTGTTCGGGTCGATTGAGGGTTGGGATTGAGCTGTCGCCTGGAGTCAATGCATTCGACGCACGCGGCGATGGCGTCTTTTTCAGAAACAGTTGGACAAACCTCGCAAGTATCACAGATGGGATTAGCCAAACCCTTTTCATTGGGGAGCGGTCGAGAATTGTCGCCGATGCAACATGGGCCGGTGTTCCGACGGCGTCTATGCCTTTTTGTACGAAAGACACGTGGAATATGCAGACTTGCGAGAGTGCTATCTTCATGGTCCTTGGACGAACTGCGAATATTCCTCCGGACCTTGCCCACAGCGGAGACTATACTGATTCCTATACCCCGAATTCGGCGAGCGAGGGGCCTGATGCGTTCGGAAGCCAACATCCTGGGGTTTGCGGATTCCTCTTCGGTGATGGCTCGGTGCATCCCATTCGACAGACGATTGATCCGAGCGTATTTAGGGCATTAGGATCGCGGAGCAATGGCGACATTGTTGTCAATTCTGGATTCTGACAGGCCGATCGCAGACAGGCCGATCGCAGAAGGGCCGATCGCAGACACCCACTTTTCCGGCCGATTGCAGACGAGCCCGCCAAGCGTCTAACGCATCCACGATTTGAGGCGAAAAGAACCAGTCCATTGACAGGCCAAGCTGGCTTGATACAAATAGTCACTAATGAAGGGGCGATCAGTTCATTTTGCGACACTCAGAAGGCCGATCCGAGGACGAATTCTCATGCCCGCATATTCTCGTCGCGACATTGTGGCCCACGATGAGGTTGGCGTCTATCATTGCATCGCGCGATGTGTCCGCAGGGCCTTTCTATGCGGCGTCGATCCTCTTTCAGGCGTCGATCATGAGCACCGCAAGGAGTGGATTCGCGAGCGGCTCCAACAGCTCGCATCGGTGTTCGCGATCGATATTTGCGGCTACGCCGTGATGAGTAATCATCTGCACGTCGTGTTGCGCGGCCGGCCCGACCTGGTCCGGGACTGGAGCGACGAGGAGATTGCCGTCCGCTGGAAACGGCTTTATCCAGCTCGCGACCCGGCGACGGGAAGTCCCGTCGAGCCTGCGGAATGCGATCTCGCGATGATCGTGTCGGATCGCGCCGGGTCAGCGAGCTGCGTGAGCGGCTGTCGAGTCTTTCCTGGTTCATGCGCTGCCTGAGCGAGCCCATCGCGCGGCGGGCCAATCGCGAAGATGGCTGTACGGGCCGATTCTGGGAAGGTCGATTCAAGTCGCAGGCGTTACTCGATGAGGCAGCGATCCTGGCGTGCAGCATTTATGTCGATCTCAATCCGATCCGGGCCGGCATCGCGACCAGGCCGGAGGAATCCGAACACACATCGGCCTTTGATCGTATTCAATCGATCCAGGCGGCCGTGGCTGAGTTGGAGCCGAGCGACCTGTCGGAGTCGGTTGGATCACAAGAGAGTGAGCACCAATTGACGAGTCGAGTTCATCCGTCACCACAGCGCAGTGCCGATGAGTGGCTATGTGAATTAACCCTCCTGGAAGGTCCGGCGATCGGTCCCGAGGAAAACGAGGTCAGCGCTGACGCGGGCGGGAACCTGACCGACCCAACCCCGGAAGTGACGGCGGAAGCAGGCCGGCGTCGGTCACGAGCCGATCGTGTCGCCCGAGCGTCAGATCAGGGATACTTGCCGATGACGCTCGAGAAATATCTTTCGCTCCTGGATTGGACCGGACGCCAGCTTGGGAGCAAGGCGGGAGGGATGATACCGGCGGAGCTGGGGCCGATTTTGGAGCGGCTGGGCATCAAGAGTGCCTGCTGGGTGGAGACGGTCCAGCATTTCGGCCGGTGGTTCAAGCGTGCGGTAGGACGTCGCGATTCGCTGGCGGCGTTGGCGGTGCGTGCGCGGCGAAGTTGGTTCCAGGGCCAGCGTGCCGCGGCGGTGGCCTTCAGTTAGGCGCGGTTTGCTCGATGGATGAGCAACCGGGATCAGTTTTTTTAGTCGCGGAGTTAGTGCGCGCGCTTCTCGACCAAGGGTCGCCGTGAACGGGCAATCAATCCGACCTCGGCGCGACGATTCCAAGCCAAGACGGCTTTCCTGCGTTTTGCGCACGTAAGTGCCGCATCAAGGGTCGTGAGTTCTGCCGTCATTAGACCAAACAATGGAGCGCCACGGTACTACTCGCGACTCGATCGCAAATGATGGGTGTCTGGCTTTTAATGGGTGTCTGGCTTTTACGGGTGTCTGGCTTTTACGCAGGCTTTTACGCAGGCTTTTACGCACACATGCATGGAATTGCGAGTTGACATCTTTGGAATTCTACTCCATAATATCCGTACATCACCCCCCCAACCACTTCGGCGGTTGGGTAGCAGGGCCATCCCGCAAGGGGTGGCCCTAGCTGTTTCATAAGCGATCATGGATGAAAACCAACGTCTATATCGACGGTTTCAACCTCTACTACGGCTGCCTGAAAGGGACGCCACACAAGTGGCTCGATCTGGTGGCCTTTTGCCGGGCGTCCTTCCCGCTTCCACGAAATCAAGTCAATCGCCTCCGCTATTTCACGGCTCACGTCAACGCCCGGTCCAATAATCCCCAGCAACGGCTCCGCCAGCAAACATACCTACGTGCCCTGCGGACCAGTCCTGAGTTAACAATTCACCTCGGCAGTTATCTGGAAAAACCGATACGCATGCCGTTGTATCCGCCTCCAGCGACGGGGCCGAAGACGGTCCAAGTGATGAAGAGTGAGGAGAAAGGGTCGGACGTCAACCTTGCCACTTACCTGCTGGTAGATGCGTTCGACGATGAATATGAAACGGCGGTCGTCGTCACTAATGATTCCGACCTGGCCGAGCCGATTCACCTGGTGCGGCAGAAGTTCAAGAAGAAAGTGCTGGTGCTGCATCCGTGCGGGCCAGGGCGGAAACCCAGCTTCGAGTTACGCAAGGTAGCCACGAAATCCCTGCTCCTGGACACCTCGCTCCTGGCTGCCTGCCACTTACCGGTGACGCTCACCGATGCCCACGGCACGATTCATAAACCAGCGACGTGGTAACGCGATGGGGCGAAGCGGCGACGGCGTTGAGCTGGTGACGGCTACGGCAATCGCCTGCTGGGGTTACTGGAAGTAGCAGACATAGGGCCTCCATCGTCACAGGAATCGATCGTCCGGGCGTCACGATGCAACCGGACAAATCAGGGGTCGTTGTGGGCGCGCGTATGGGTCGTCGCGCGACTCCTACGCTTATTATCACGGAAATCGCAGAGAATGCGCCACCCAGCCGATGCCCATGGGTCGAGAGCTGAGGAGCGGTGCCCTGCTCGCCGAGGGATCTGTTGAGTTGACCCCAGGGTCGGATCGGGCTCTTGTCGTTGCGGATGCGCGATTCCAGGCGGAAGGCACGTTCGAGGTACGATGCGCGAATCACCGCACAAGAATGGCGCGACGGAAACGTCGATGAGCCTGTCGAGTGATATCAGGTGATCCTGAATCATGTCACCGGGGAAGGGTGGTCGGTTCACGACGGGGCTCTTTGTTCTGTTCGTGGCGATACCTGGAAATCGCATCGTAGGCGACCCGCCGCGCACGGTTGATGGCGCCCAGCGGCCGATGCTCGGGCAGGGCATGCCAAGGTGTAAACGACAGTTGCTCCCCGAACTCCAAGTCCTTGAAGGCCGTTGGGTCCTGCTTCGGGACGCGAATCAGCGCGACCCTTTGAAAGGGAGACAATGCCTCGTCCCAAATCACCGCCGAGTCCTCAATAGGCATCTTCAACGCATCGGTTTGAAGCTGAACCACGAACTCAAAATACGCATCCCCCTCCTTGAGCTGCTTCAGCATCGCTTCACGGAAGGAGACGCGCGTGGACATGCACTGTGTCGAAGGTCGACGGCGACTGAAGTAAGATACCGCAGACGACGTGGCGGCGCAAGAGACGCGCGTGGACATGCACTGTGTCGAAGGTCGACGGCGACTGAAGTAAGATACCGCAGACGACGTGGCGGCGCAATACGTGTTCAGTGAATGTCAGGATGCAAAAGACGCGCGTGGACAAAAAGACGCGCGTGGACATGCACTGTGTCGAAGGTCGACGGCGACTGAAGTAAGATACCGCAGACGACGTGGCGGCGCAATACGTGTTCAGTGAATGTCAGGATGCAAAGATCGGAATGACCGGATGGGGAGGAGAAGGGAGAAGGACCAGAGTCGGTCAGACCTTCCGGGTACGCCTTGGAAAACGGGGCTGTACGAGTTGCGAATCCCCTGCGTCGTCCGGCGAAGCGAGCGCGGAATCGTGCTCGCGTGCTCGGTCGAAGATGCGGCGAATTTTGGTTGGGACGTGTCGCGGTCGCGGACTGACAACGTCCGGATCACGCTGGACAGCCAGCGAGATTGACCAGGTGCCGCACTCGCAACTTGCCGGCAAGCTCCTGAAGTCTCGCTCGACTGCCGGCGAAAAAGCGGCCCAGCAGCCGCCCGTTGCGAAGCGCCTCCAGCCGGGTGGTCCACTTGTCCGCCGAGAACCCCAGCCGATCGAACACGCCAGCCAATTCGGCCGAGACTGTCGCCTTTCCATTGCGAAACAAGCGGCCCGTGTAATCGATCAGAAGAAAATAGCTGCCCAGCGAGAAGCTCGCGAGCATTCCTTCACGGCCCGAGTCCAGTCCGCGGCGGTCCTCGATCGGGCAGAGCCACAACGACTCTTCCAGGCCCGCCGCCGCAAGCGAGCCCGCCACGCTCCCCACTTGCGCCGCAGCCAGGTCAGCGACTCGTCCCTGGTCCTCGACGTGCTCCGCCCGCTGTCTGATCGACGTGTAATCACTGGCTTCTGGCGCTTGTGCGATGCCAGCGGCGACCGGGTTCAAATCGATGTAGGCACACACGGCCAGAAACGCTTCGTCATCGAGGATTCCAATACTCTTATACCGACTCTCGAAAAAAGCTCCCGTCGCTTCGTCTTCCCGGTTGGCCAGCCGCGCCAGCGGTTCCTTGAGGCATTTCATGAACCAGCCGATGTTTTGCAATCGCTCGCGCATTGTCGCGACCCATTGTGGGTCGTCGAGCCGCTGCTTGATCCAGTCGGCAGAAACCGGCAGGACTTGACGCAGGCTGTCGCGGGGCGGAAAGAGCCGGCCCCATCGCTGCACGACTTCCTCGTCCGACCAGCCGGCCGCGACATCGGGATCGATTCGCAACAAAAGGTGCAAATGGTTGTCGAGCACCGAAAACCCGCCGACGCCCACGGCGAAGATCTGAGCGAGCTCTTGGATGCGCTTTTCGAGCCAGTCGCGGCGATCGGACATCCCTTCGCCGAGCAGGTGAGCGCGACGGACGCAACGCGTAATGCAGTGATACCAGCGAGTAACCGAGAGGTCGCTGAGCCGAGAACGAGCGATCGCCATGGTGTGTCTCCTGAGCATTCGGACACAATGTACGTATTATCACAATTGGCGTCAAGATCGTTCAATTCTCGAAATCGCGCTGCTGTGCATGTCCATGAATGCCTCTGTCCATGAATGCCTCTCATGTCCATGAATGCCTCTCACTGCGGCGGGTATCTTTACACCAGGGGCTATCCTGTGGAGGATGATCATCGGCTGTGCGATGGTTTCGACGACGGAGCAATATCTTGGCTTGCAGTATGATGCCGTGCAGCCGGCATTCGACGCTTCGGTCTGATCAACGAGTATGATGCTTGACCATGTTGAGTTGGCGTAAGACAGAACCTCTGGACGTGTTAGGCAGAATTCGCTCTGTCTAATTACAAGTTAGGCGTCTCGGAGGCGAGTGGCGTGCCGCGAGTTCACGCAGCCATCAAGCAGTTCCGGGCGCATGCCGCGGGGGAATTCCAGTTCCTCGTGGAGGACTTCGGTTTCAAGGAGGAGCGCGGGCCGTGGAAGTATAACAATTTCAGTGTCCGGTTCGTGAACGCCACGACGCGCGTCGTCGTCGAAGCCATCAACTATGGCTTTAATGCCCGAGTCGCCTTCGGGAGTGCCGGGCCGAAGGATCAGTTCGAGAACTGCGACCTGCTCGACCTCGTCGCCATCCGTTGCCCTGGCGAGGGACCGAACGCGGAGGAACTGACTCGCGGACAGCTCAGAAATACGGGGGCCCTCGCACAATTGGGGGCCTTCGCAGCCATCCTGCGCCGATGCGGCGTCGGGGTGCTGCGAGGCGACCTGCGCGTTGTTCCGGAGATCCAGGAAATCCAGCGTCGACGACGTGAGGAGTGGACCGTCACCGCCCTTGCCGAGCTCGAGGAGCGGCTGGTGGACCCGAGCCCGGGAGTCCGGGTCGCGGCTTGCTTCTCCCTAATCCGATTCGGCCGCGGTCGGGAGTGCATCCCTGCCTTGATCGAGGCCCTGGATGAATCCGAGACGGATGTCCGGGCCTTGGCCGTCGCGGCGCTCGCCGATGCCGGGACTGGGGCGTCGGAAGCCATCCCGGCCCTGGAGGCCCGGCTCCGCGACGAAGACAACCCGATCATCCGCAAGCAGGTTGAGAAGGCCCTGACCTCCCTCCGGGGCGGGGCCGAGTCCCGGGGGCTCTGAACGGGCGCCGGACGGCGGCGCGTGGCCGCGGTCCCCCGCGAGGAGGTCGGGGCCCGGCACCGAAGATGGGCCTTCCCCCGGCTGAGATCCGTGGCCTAACCATCGGTCGCAGCGGACCCGCATCGGTGGCGAATCGATTTCCTCGCGTGCTTCGGTGGTCATCAATCAAGCGGCCGTTTTCTTTACTCGCGGCTGCGTCGTCGTTAGCCATCCCCCGGTGGCGAGGCGTGGCCGCTATGGTGGCGCACTTGTGGGTATCGGGGGCCGAAAGAGCCTTCTTGCTAGAAAACTACTTACTAATAACGGTGTTCGCTGGGCGATCTCGCATCATCCGGCAGAAACCCGTCATCGCCTTGAGCGGTCAGCCGAGGGATCGCGGCGCACCCGCCGCGCACCGGTGGTTATGCTCGAGTTTCGACAACGGAGAATAATCTTGATTTGCAGCGTGACGCCCTGATTCGGGCAGGGTGCGAGAAGACCATCGAGGACACGGTCAGTGGCAAGGCGCAACGCCCCAGTCTCGAGCGTGTGCACGATGCGCCTCCGATCTGACGATGTGTTGGCGGTCTGGCGGCTCGACCGGCTGGGACTGTCGCTCAAACACTTGATCGAGTTGACGGGGGATTTGAAGCCGTCACGCTCTGAGGTAGACGACCTGACCGACACGAAGATCTCCTGTTCTGACAACCGTCCCATAAACGCCCGCATGGTTTTCGTTCATACGGATCACGGTTTTCATCAACTCGGGGCTCGCCACGGCTGTGTCCGGGTCGAGATTGATCATCACGCAACGTTCGTCCCGCATGGTGACGCTGATTGCCGGACCGATCCCGTCGCAGCCGAATTCAAGGATCTTGCCAACCCAGTGATCTTCCTCGAATGGCTGCGCGGCTTTGGTGTCGATCACCAGACTCGGCCGAAAACGACGAACGTCGGCGTCGTGGCCAGCTTCGGCGCGATGCTCCGAATCGTCCCAAGAGTAATCGCAGAAACTGCGGCCTCGTCGAAGATGCCGTGCTTATACTGCATGAGTTCGACATCGGCCCGGTGCCGAGTTGCAATTTCCTTTAACAACGCTTCGTCGGTGAGTCGGTATTCCTTGCCTTCTGGCGTCCGGATGTGGGTCGGCAGTGGCTCTGCCGTTGTGTCCTGTCGGCCGAAGGGTTCATAGAGGAGCAATTCGGGAAGTCGGCTAGCCGTCAACCAGGGGAACGCGCCACGATCGGCAAGACGTCGAAAGGCAAACCGTCGATCTCCTTCGATTCCCCGCCAGCCGATTTTTGCGATATCAAGGCGTGCACCGGCCATCGATTTAATCGGATAACGAAATATGGCACTAAGGTGGCCGACCTCAATTAACATGCGAGCCAATCTCGAAAGGTTGTGTGTTCTTTGTCGATGGCAAAGGAAGAGCGGCGTTCGCCAACCGCTTCCGAAAGCTTAATGGGTCACGGGGCTTCCCTCGGCATAACGACCAGTTGAAACCGGCTCAGCGCCAAGCTCAGGGCTAACGACACTATCAAAGGCGGTCCGGATACCGCGGAGCCGAGCAATATCGCCAAAACTACCATCGCCGAGGCCTCAGAGAAACCCAGGAAGGATAAGTGACCTTCGAGTGTTCCCCAGATCACTTCCGCCAGGCCAGGAATGAGAACGGGCTGAACGATACTTACGATAACGGTCGCAAGCAGCATCAGCGCCGATGTGACAACAAAGAACGAGCCAAATTGCCGATCTTTACGGCGAATGGCCATCCGGAAACGCCGAGTAAGCACGTACAGGCCGATGAGATGAGCCTCTGCCAGCGGCAACAGTGCAATGACGAACGGAACCAGGAACCCCGGTTCAATGAGCATTGACACGAGGGCACGCAAGACGCCTAGGTGTGCGGCAACGAGGACGATGACGGCTATCAGGCGGCGAATGGTGAGGCGCGGCATCGGAACCTCCAGCGACGACCGTGCGGGTGACGGTGTCATTGTCGTGTGAGGCAGGGAGTAAAACAACCGAGGGTTTTGTTTACAGAGCCGGTTGCCTAACAGCTTCATCTCAAAAAACCCACTCCGACGGGTTTCTTTACACCAGCGGCTAGCACAGTCAAGTGGTTGACATCGTGTTTGGCGACCCTCGTGGCGCAGGAGGCGACCGCGTCCTTGTTTGTCGTGCATCCCCCGGCGTTGAGGCGCGCATTCCGCCAGCGCTCACCAGGCGCTTGCAAATGGGTACTCGTCCAGTTTCACAGGGCAATGACAGGACTCCTGTCCTGTATCGAGGCAAACTCATGCGGGATGAAGATCTATGGCAACCAAACGCTTGATGATGAATAGTCAACCCCTGTTAACGGCAGGGAAACACAACACGTGGCGTTTGCGACGCGGCAATCTGGGCCGCATCCAGTGAGAGATGTGTCATGCCCTACCCTTGGCAGCCTTGACCAACAGTAAACTGAGCACAAAGGCGAAGAAAGCTGCCGAAAGGGCCACGCCAAGAATGATCGTCGTGACTAAGGATTCGAGGCCCTGTAAATAAGTACCTGGCAAGAAGTTCTTTGACAAACGGGACATCAGTAGAGCGTTTTCAGATACACGAGGGCCTCAAAAATGCCTGTTTTCTGTGAATCCGTATTCGAGTCCGACCATGGATCAGCTCATTTGATCATAGATAGGCAAGCCTTTATTGAGAGGCGATTGTGTTTTCGGCTTCATTTCAAGACTTTCCGCGTCACGCTGATCCGAAACTATGCCGGGAAGTCCTTGGTCGAACCGATTACCAGGTGAGCCAGGAGTGCCCGGACAACACCCCGCCCTTGTGCAAGCGTTCATGAGGGCTCAGGTCGATCAGGTACTGACAGGCCGCCTGAGCCGACGCCTCGATCGACAGCGTCGCTCGGCTCCCCAACGTCTCTCGTTTCGCGTGTCTCCAAAGGTGGTCCATGGTGTTTAATTCGGGGGTCGCTTTGGGGAGCAATCGGGTCTCAATCTTGAGATATTCCCGGGCCCAGTCACGGGCCGCCTTGTGTTGGGTCGCACGATCCTCGAAGAGCACGAGGTTCCATCCTCGCCAATGAGCGCGGATCAGCCTCAGGAACGCTTCGTGCGACTCGCGGGTCCAATCCTCGGTGATCAGCATCGCCAGGTCACCGCTTCGGATATTGATCGCGCCATGGAGGACTCGCTTATCGTGGCTCCCGCTGATCGGAACGCGGACTTGCTCACCGATGGGGCCATAGCAGCAATACAGGGGAGGCGTCTCCGTGACGATCGTCTCGTCCAGCATCAAGACCACGGTGCGACGACGACCCTTCAGGCCGTTTTTCAGCCCCCTTTTGCTTGCCGCCAGTGCTCCTCCTGTGCCGACAGCTGGTGTCGGGGCCGTTTCCAGCGGACGTGGAGGCGTGCGATCGCCAAACTGACGCTCTTACGGGAGACCTCGATCCCATGGGCTTGCTTGAGATGCTTCATGAGCAGTGCCGCCGTCCAAACCCCGGACTGATAACCCAATTCGCGAGGGTCTCGAGTTAAGAGCGCTTTGATCAAGGGGTCGATCATCTCCGCGATCGAGGGAGGACGGCCCGGCGCGGAGCGTCGAAGAGGCGTGCCCTGAGGTCGAGACCCTCACGCTGGCGGAATCGTTCCACCCAGTTGTAGACGGTCTGACGGCTGACCCGGAAGGTTTCGGCGATCTGCTCGGCGGGAAGACCCTCGGCAAGCCAGAGCACCGCTTGAGCCCGGCACCGCTCCCTCGCCCAAGGGGTATGAAGTACGACGTGTTCCAGTTCCCCACGCAGCTGGTCGTCCAAGATGATCAGAGCCATCGCGCCACCCCCAGGGACCCTTGGTGCCTCGATGACTCATTCTACTTGTCAAAGAACTTCTTGCCAGCGCGGGGACATAGTTCCTGAAAACCATGATGCGCAGAGCCTTGAAAATAAGCCGAAAACGGGGTTAGTCTCTCAATAAAGGCTTACCTATTCATGATCAAACGATCCGACTGATAATCGGACTTCGAGTCCTACCACAGAAACCCCGCGTTTTTTGGGCCATCCTGTCCCGAAGAACGCTTTACCGACGTGTGGCTTGTCAAAGAACTTCTTGCCAGGTACTTAGTTCTGAAGAAAACCGAAGAAGGCCATGTAGGCCAGGCAAGAAGAAAAACCCCAGGCGCCAGCAAGGAAGCCCGAAGCGGAAGCGGGCCTTACGAATAGAGACGAAACGCCCGAAGAAATGAGAAGCGTCACCGCGATATAATCGACGATCAGGAACGGCAGGAACTGACCAAACTTGAGGTGGTAGAGGGTCTCAAGGGCGAAATGGAGGCATGCGCTAGCAATGGAGAACCAAGCCAGCCCCGTTTCGATTCTTCGGAAGATCATGATTCTCATCCCCATCGGCCGGTAGGAAAAAGCTCGCCGCTCTCGTGGCAGGGCCGATGGTCTGGCGATCGTCCCGTTGCGGACCGCCCGACGATTTGCCAACCCTCACCACGCGGTCGTCGCCCTCGACGGGGCGATCAGCGCCTCGGCCTCGTGCATCAGGTCGAGGGCGTCGCCATCCTTCACCCTGTGCAGCCGGTCGGAGAGCGCCAGCAAGCGGGCGAGAACAGCCCGGGCCTGAACTTCCTGCCCGATCCGGTGATGGGCCATGGCCAGGAAGGCCAGGGTTGTCGGGGAATTGTTGTCGAGCCGTTCGACTTTCTCCAAAATTTCGATCGCCTCTCGGAAATTTCCAGCACGATAACGGGCCGCCCCGAGTGTCGTCATGAAGGTCCCCTTGCCGGGTAGCAGGCGGCAGGCGTGCTCCGCCTGCAGCAGGGCGAAGCGATATTGGAAGGCGTTGAGGTAGGGCTGGCGGACGACGGCCCAGCCTTCCTGCTGATATCTCTCAATGTTGGTCTCCTCGCGATAGAGGTCCGCGAGGGAGAGGGCCAGTTGTTGCGCCTCGGGAGTAATTGTCGGCGAAGTCCTCAGGTACTGCCTGACGTCGGCCCTACTCAGGGGTTTGGTGAAGAGAGCTTGCAAAAGGCTGAGTGCTTCTCGCTCGGCCGATGTCTCCTCCGCGACCCAGGGTCGCGCAGTCCCAGACGCGGACGTTGCCTTCATCGTCGGCCGAGGCGAGTTGGGCGCCATCGGGGCTGAATGCGATTTGACCAAACGTACGGGCGTAGCCCCTTATGGAAATGGCCTCCCGATAAGCCCGCATATCCCAGACCCTCACTGAACCGTCGCGGCTGGCCGAAGCCAGCCGGTCACCACCGGGACTGAACGCCAAGCTCCAGACGTGGCTCGTGTGGCCCACCAGGGTGGCCAGGGGCTCGCCGGTTCTCGCATCCCAGACCCGAATCTCCCCCTCCCAGCCAGCCGTCGCCAACCGACCGCCGTCTGGGCTGAATGCTAAAGTGTCCACGGGTAGGGCGTGCCCTGCGAGCGTGAGGAACACCTCGCCGGTCGACACCTCCCAAATCTTCACTGTCATGGGGCCACTGACCGAGGCCACTCGCTTGCCGTCAGGGCTAAACACTGCCTGACCGACGTAATCGATTTGGTTCTGGCGGAGAGTGCGGATCGGCCGGCCGGTTTCCGCATCCCAGATCTTGACCTCCCCGCCACCCTCGACACTCGCTTCCTTCCGCTCGCCGCCTGCTGTGGCAACCAGGTGCCCATCAGGACTGAAAACGACGCTCTTGACGGGGCCGCCCTGGTCTTTCAAGACGTGGATCGATCGGCCGGTCGACGCCTCCCAAATTCGCGCGGTCTGGTCTTCGCTAGCCGAGGCGAGCCATTTGCCGTCAGGACGGAATGCCAGACTTTGGACTCGGCCGGAATGACCCGGGATCGACAGGATCAACTGGCCGGTCCTCGCATCCAAGACCCGCACGCTTTGATCGCTGGCACCTGTGGCGATTCGGGCGCCGTCGGGACTGTACGCCACCGGTCCGCTCTCTTGCTGACCGTCGACGGATTCTTGCCTGACCGTCGCGCTCCAGATCCTCACTGTTCCATCCCCGCCCGACGAAGCAAGCCGGGTCCCGTCCGGGCTGAATTCCACGTGGTAGACCTCGCTGCTGTGACCTCGAAGGATAGACTCTTCCCGGCCGGTCGTCGCGTCCCAGACCCGCACAGTCTGATCAACGCTACCAGAAGCGAGCCGCCTCCCGTCCGGGCTGAACGCCACGCTCCAGACGTCGCTTGAGTGACCGCTCAGCGTGTGCACCAGTTGCCCGGTCGCAGTGTCCCAGACCTTGATCGTCTTATCCTGGCTGGCCGTGGCGAGCCGCTTCCCATCTGGGCTGAATGACCTATACCAAACGAGCCCGGAGTGACCACTGAGTTGGCGCTCCACCCGGCCGGACGCCGAATCCCACAGGTAGAGGATGGGGTCTTGTCCGCTTGAGGCGAGCCGAGTGCCGTTGGGGCCAAACGCGACGTTGTGCACGCTCGGGGTGGGACCGGCGAGGCTTCTAACCTCCTGGCCAGTGCTCAAGTCCCAGAATCTCAGTGTCCCGTCATCGCTGGCGGAGGCCAGCCGGGTGGCGTCGGCACTAAATACCGGGTTCCAGACCCGGCTGGGGAGATTCCATTTGTAGATTTCGCGGCCGGTCGAAACATCCCAGACGCGCACAGTCTTGTCCCAGCTTCCCGAAGCCAACAGCTTCCCATCGGGACTGAAAGCGACTTCAGGTATGAAGTGGCTGTGCCCGGTCAGGGTGTGCATCAACTGGCCAGTGGTCGCGTCCCAGATCTTGACCGTGCGGTCGTTGCTGCCCGAAGCGAGGCACCTTCCATCAGCGCTGAACGCCAGGCCCCAGATCCCGCCAGCATGGCCTTGGAGCGTGAGGATCTCCGGATGAGACAACCGCTCGAGGTAGCGCCACTCCCAGTTCCGCTGGTCGGCAGAGCAGTCCGCCAGCAATGCCTGCGCGCGGCCCGTGTTCCCATCGCGCCATTCCGCTTGTGCCACCGCGATGTGATGGAAATACTTGTGCCTTTCCGCCTCCTTGGTCGCCGCTTCCGCCCTCTCCTTGGCATGTTTGGTTTGCTGCAACGATATTTTCAACTGCGTGTTATAGACAAGTGCCGTACCTCCGATGCCGAGAGCGATGACGGCCAGGCCGCTGACCACGAACAATGCCGCCGCCGCGGGGCGGCGCTTGGCCCAGATCCACGCCCGCTCCAAAAGACCCACCCGCCGCGCCCGAATCGGCTCGTCAGCCAGGAACCGCCGCATGTCCTCGCCCGCTGCGTCGGCCGAGTCGTAGCGGTCCTTGGGATCCTTGGCGATTGCCTTCAACACAATCGTCTCCAGGTCACGTGGAATGCGGGTGTCAAGGGCGCGCGGCCGGGGTGGATCCTCCGCCTTGATCTGCTCGATGAGCTTCATTCGGTCGGACATGTCGAACGCTGGCCGGAGGGTGAGCAACTCGTAGAGGGTCAGTCCGAGCGCATAGACGTCGGCGCGCGTCTCCCTCGCCTCGAAATCGCTCGGGCGCCATATAGCGTACCGTGCCCAGGATGTCGCCGGTCTGGGTCAAGCCGTCGTCGCTCGCCTTGGCCAATCCGAAGTCGGTGATCCACACGACCCCCTGAGTGTCGAGCAACAGGTTGGAGGGCTTGATGTCGCGGTGAACGATCCCCCTCGCGTGGGCGTAGGCCAGCCCGGACGCTACCTGCCGGCCGATATGGGCGACGCTGCGAAAGAACGACCGGCGCCCCGATCCGACCGCGGAGAGCTGCGACCCGCCCGGCAACACCACGGACGAAAGCTTACTCGAGTCGGCAACCGGGGAAGACGCGGTAAGATCAGGGGCCTCGGTCTCATTGGGATCAAGGCAATCGGTCCGGGCGTCTGGGGCCTCACGGTTTAGGCCGGTGTCCTCGGCTTGCCCCGATCCGCCCGGTGGCGCCGGCTCGAACCGGCCGGTTAGCAGCGAGTTGGCCATCCGCCTAACCTGCCGCGATTGCAACGAGGCAGGTGCCGTCGTCCCGGTCGGGATCGGCGGGGCTGGCCGATCGTGTTCTCGGTCCAAACTGGGCCGTTGTGGGGGGTTCTTCAGTCGCCGAAGCTCGTCGATAACCGAGTCCAGCCCCTGGCCCTGGATGAATTGCATGGCATAGTAGCTAACCTCGCCATCCTGACCGACTTCGAAGACCGGCACGATGTTGGTGTGGTGGAGCTCGAGCTGCCGAGCGCGCCTCGCGGCGGAACCGGGCGAGAGTCTTGAGGTCCGACGAGACTCGCCGGGGCAGGACCTTGAGGGCCACGCGGCGGCCGAGAGAGACCTGCTCGGCCTCGTATACCACGCCCATGCCGCCACGGCCGGCCTCGCGGAGCACCCGGTAGTCGCCCACCTGGCCCAGCGCCGGCCGGGCGGCCGCCGATTCCGCAGCGCTCGGCCTGCGCCGGCTGGTCTCCCTTGAACCGCTCGACCTCGACCAGGGCCGGGAACAAGTCGCGAATCTCGTCGGCCAGTTCGGGGCAGCGGTCGATGTACTCCTGCAAACTGGGCCGCTCGCCTTGCCGGAACCGCGCGGCGAACTCCTCGGCCAGCGCCTCGAACTGGTCGTAATCGGCGGAACTCTTGTTCGTGGACATCGTTCAGATCCCTTCGCAGCCGCCAGGCATCGACGCCAGGACCTCTTTGAGACGTTTGAGGGCGCGGAAATACCGTTTGGCCGCCGCTTCCGCGCTGATCCCCAGCACTTCGGCAGTCTCAGCGCGGCTCAGCTCCTCGAAGTGTTTCAAGGCCAAGACCTCCCGATCGATCGGTTCGAGCGTATTGAGGGCTTCCTGGATGCGGAGCAGCCTTTCGGCGCGTTGGGCCGCCTGGGTCGGCGAGGTGTGCCGCCCCAGGAGCATCGAGGCCAGCGCCGCCGAGCTGGCCGGCGGTAGCGCCTCGCGATAGAGGGAGATCTCCAGCCCGGCGTCCCGCCGGCGGGTGCCCAGGTGTCGCCGGTGCAGCATCGTCAACCGCCGTCCGACGTGCACCCGCATCCAGAGCAAAGGCGGCAGCTTGGGGTCGGCGCGGTACGCACTGAGATCCCCGGCCAGGTCGAGAAAAGCCTCCTGAAGGACGTCCGACGCATCGAGCGCGTCCGCAATCGCGGGTCCATGCGGAGTGCAACCATCCGCCGCAGCCGCTCGCGATAGCCATGAAATAGCTCGGCCAGCGCCAGGCGGTCGCCGGCACGGAGCCGGTCTACCAGGTGCGTCACCTTATACGGAGTCTCGTCCATCGGGGTGCCCATACCCCTTATCTGCGAACCCGGGCCAAAGCAGGACCGAGAATTCTAGGGAATGGAGAATGGCCGGGAAAGCGATGCAATCAGCGTACTCTCCCGATCAGTGCAAGAATATCCTTCAGCCGTTAGTCGTCTCAAGTGGTCGAGGCGCCGCGATTGGATGAACGAAGGCTGCGATCTCGGAGCGACCTCCAGGTTCTAGAGCGGCAGGGGTCAGAGCGGCAGGGGTCAGAGCGGCAGGGGTCAGAGCGGCAGGGGTCAGACCTAGGAACAAGTTATTCAGGTCATTTACGGCCCTTGCAGCACCTCTTCCAGACTTCTCAACCGCTTGCGGATTTTCGCATCGGCCGATAACCAATCACTGAATCGCCGGGTCAGGTTGGGCACACTTTCGGCTCGCAACAGCCCCAGCACGGCCACGAGCTCTGCATTGGGGCACCCGTGGACATGCACTGTTAAGAGGAACGCGATTTCGAGAATCGAACGACCTTGACGCCGATGAGGAGGCACGCGTGGACATGCACAGCGCGCCTGTGCAACGCGTCAAGGCGCGTTGACGAGCGCGCGTTTCCCTGGTGGGACACTCGTATCGACGAAAAAAAGACGGTGTAAAGGAGAAGTCGCGATTTCGCGTCTCCAGGATATACGCTGGCTGGCGCTTCGTGCTGGTATTCGAGGCGACGTCTGGCGCCACGCGATCGATCGGTGTACTTCAGGATACACACTCGCTGGCGCTTCGTGCTCGTGTGGTTCTCGACATCGTCAATCGCTCCGTCCATCCGAAAACTAAGCTGTGACAAAGCACCAGGCGAGTCTTGCCGGGCTAGATTCCGCCGCCCGTTTCGTGTTAGCATCGACCCTGGTCGTGCTTTGCAGCACGTGGCCTGTTTTCCCACCGGCAGTCGAGGCGGCCTCAGCAAGAGGCAGTTCATGTGACATGAGAGATCAGCCCATTCGATTGCGCGACCCGCTCTTTTCCGCGTTTCTGGCGTGGCTGATCCCCGGCGCCGGCCATTTCTATCAAGGCCGCACGGGTAAAGCGCTCTTGTACTGCGTCTCGATTCTGGGCCTTTACTTCGCGGGCCTCGCCATGGGCGAGGGCAAGATCGTCTACTGGCGGTGGGTCAGCCCGTTCAACAACCCCGAGAAGTTTTGCATTTATTATGTCGGACAGTTCTGGGTCGGGCTTGCCGCTCTGCCGGCCCTGATTCAAGGAACGCTCGAGCATTTCGGCAATGACCCATGGTTTGGCGGCCTCCTGGCCGCGCCGACGCAGAATGACTTGAACGGCCTTCACCCCCGCCTCGGTAAGCTCGTCGAGATCGGCACGATTTACACCACCGTCGCGGGCCTGCTCAACATCCTGGCGATCTACGATGCCTACGAAGGACCTGCCTATCTCGATACGGACGAAGAGGCGACATCCCCGGCCACGTCGGGTGGCGGCGTCATTCCCGCCGGCGAGCTCAAGGCGGAAGGCTCGGTGTCCTGATGGCCCAGGTTCAGGTTTACTGGCTTGCGATCCCGCTGGTCGTGGCAATCAGCGTCGTCTATTCCGCCTCGCGCCATGAGGCGTGGCCACGGATCTGGTCGCATTCGATCCGCCTGGGCCTCTGGATTCTCGGCCTCCTTGTCGCAGCGACGGCCGTTTTACTGCTGATCAACACTCAGGTCTGAACGGCTGCCGTCGCAACGCGAGGTTGAGTCGTTTTCTCCGCCCCCGTGTCGGCGTGCGCAATGTTCGCCGGCGCTGAAGGACGATCGGGTTCCTTGCTGAATTTCCAAAGAATCGCAATGGCTGCCGCCTGCAACAGGACCAGAGGCAAGAACTGGACGAACTGCCAGTCGGCGGGGAGCCGCTGAATCGTCGCTGGTGCGGCGACGGAAACCAGGTTTCGTGTGAACCGTTCGCCAAAACGCCACCCTGGCACGGGCGTCTGACCCGACCAGATCGGTAGCACGGTGTCAACCAGCGGGTCGGTGAACTCCGGTGGCACGCGACCGTCCACGGCCTGGAACAAGAGCATGAGCACGCCACCGACCGTCGCCAGAAGGATGACGGTCAATGTCGCCATGAAGCGTACGCGTGACGGCTTCGCCACGAGTGCGGCCACCGGCAGCACGGCAAACGGCAAGAGTGGCACGAGGATACGAGGACCGGTCGACCAGCCGCCCGTCCATTCGGGATAGAACAGGTTCACACAAACGACGGCTGCGACCACGAGCGCCGTCATCACGGCGATGTCCCAGCAGCGGCGTGCCGCCAGCGCGATCCAGCCAGGGACCGTCAGGAGCACCACGGGCGCGTAGAACGCGAGGCCGCGATAACGCCCCCAGAGAAGGGCGTACAGTTTACCCACGATGTCGTCCGGGATCTCCATGCCCAGCGGGTTCTGTTCGCTGTGGACCCTGGCAAAGCGCGCCGTGGCGTGATGAGCGTAGCCGAAATCCCACGGCGAGCTCGAAGGCAAGCCGGTTATAGGTCAGGAGCAAGAGCGTTGGGATCAGGGCGCCTGAGGCGAAGAGCAACAGGGCGTCGGGCCGGCGCTGGTGGCGAAGGCATTGAGACAGTAGATAGAAGCCGAGCAGGGCTGAAACCGGCCCGACCTGAAGCTCGATCACGGCCCCGTAAGCCGCGAGAAAACCGGCCAGAAAAACGCGGTAGGGCGCGCTTCGGCCGGCCGGCTTCCACAAGAAGTAAAAGGACGCAAAAAGCGAAAACGCCGCGGTTTGATGGCCATACGCCAGGGTCGCGTAAACGTTCGCGGGCGTTGCCAGCCCGTAGGCCAGTCCGATCAAGCTGGCGGCCCGCGGGGAACAGCCCAGTTGCAATGACCACAAAACCAGCAAGGCGGCCGTCGCGGCCGTGAAAACGCCCGAGGTTCCCAGGGTGACCCAGTAGTCTGCTCCCCAGAATGGGAACGCCGGTCGATGGATCGGATGATCGGGGATTCCCAGGATCCCCTTGGCCAGGGCGTATGGCAATGTTGCCAGCAGTGAGAGGCCCGGGAATTTGTCGGAGTAATATTGTTTCTTGAAGAGCGCCTTGTCACCGGTCTGCCGGTGCAGCTCGGTGATGGACACGGTCCCGCGGTCGACGAGCGAATAAGTCAGCATCAAACGGCTGGACGTGTTCCAGTCGCGCGAGTGCCAGAAGTAGGCGTAGCTTCCCAGCAGGATGAGGAAGACCCAGAACGCAGAGCGTGCCGCCGCGATGGTGCGCAATCGTCAGGTCCCGGGTTCGAGATGGCGGTTTCGCCGCGCGGCAACAGCGTCCCAGGCCGCCGAGAGAGCCATCGCGATCAAGAGCGCGTTGCCGCTCTGGATGGGAAGCATATAGCGATCCCACGCCATCGGCAGATAGAGAGTGACGACGATCCAGGCGACGAACGCCCATGACGTAACCGCCAGTGACATTGGCATTTTCAGGGCTCGAAGCTGGCTGACGCCGCGGCGGCACGCGACGACCAGCCCCGCCATCACGAGCGGCACGGCCACGATCGCGCCCCAGTCTTGCCGCGGGTCAAACCGAACGGTCGAATCGGAGTGCCCTGGCCCGAACGGCCCAAATCGGCCAAACCCCTGGACGGCGACGACCGCGCATTTTTCGCCCAGGGTGTTGAGTGCGTCGTTGGGGAAATTCTGCTTTTGCAAGTTGGAAAGCTGGAAACGATGGTCGACCTGGAAGCGAAAGCGGTCCCAGGGGCTCTTATCCCACAGGGCGCGTGCGTCCGCCGCCAGTTTTCCCTTCGGGTGGGCCGTCAAGAATGGGTTCAATTCCGTCGCGACGACAATCGCGATCAGACCGGCCGCCATCGTGGCCAGCGTCATTGCCATCCGCTGTTTGATGTCGAGGCCCGGCACGAGCCACAACGCCCCGCACCACGAAGCGGTGATCATCAACCCCAGGAGCCCGTTGAACTTGCAAAGGACGGCCAGCCCAAAGCACAGTCCGGCGAGCACGAGCGCCGCGATGATCGATCCACCATAGTCACTCGACCCGATCCGCCGAAAGCTCCAGAGAACAAATGCCAGGGCCGAGATCATGAAAGCCTCGCAGGGAACGTCCGACATGCGCGCAATGCGCGTGGAGGCGATAGAGCGGGTTGAGCATCAAGACGACGGCCGCGATCAGACCGGTGTACTCATCCTTGAGCAGCGTTCCACACGCGAATATCGCCAGGCAACCGAGGGTTCCCAGGAGGACGATCGGAATCCGCGCGATGATGAGAGTCGTGGCCGTTCCGAACGATTTATAGTTGCGATACCATTCGGAGGCGTCCCTGGCATTCGGCATGGCCAGGTTGGCCAGACGCATGGCGCCGCCGATCAGATACTTGGGAATTGGCTGCAAGTCATAAGCGGGCAGGTCGAGCCAGGCTCGATCGTCGCCGTCGCCGGCGAAAAAGAGGTCGAAATAATAGCTTTGCGAGATATAGGCGTGCTCGTCGGCGAAGGCGGGGTCATTCCAGTCGACGCCGAAGCTCACGAGGCCAAGACAAACGACGAGGGCGGCCAGTCGCACCCGTGAGTTTGCGCTCTGCGAAGAGTCTTCCGGGTGATCGTGTTGGTGGGACGGCGTCATCTCGTTGTCCGAGAAAAGCCTTGAGCGATATAGCGACTACACGAGATACGCATTACGACACATTCTAGAAATCGATCAGTTTCTTTGGCAACCAGGGGATCGTCGGCTAGATTTCATCGATGACCCTTTGTGAAGGGTTTTCATAGACGTTCCGTAAGCTTGCGTCGATGGGATCGCCCGATCGAAAAGATTCTCCGGTGGCGGCTGCCTGAAGAACCAGGCGCATGCCGCACAGGCCGGACGATTCGGCTCGCCTGGACATCCTGTGGTCGCGCCTGGGAACTTTCACCGATCCGTTGAGCCGGCACCCCGAGCCTCCCGATGTGCATTGTTCGCTAGAACCTGAGCTGGCACCGCAATCGTCCCGCGATGGCGACGACGCTCCATCCACCAAGCGCTCGAGTTTCGAGCGCCCGGAGGAGGTCAGGGCCCAGCGGAGTGGTCGCGGATCGTCGTTCCGTGGCGGTCGGTTGGGGCAACCCTGCCGCGCCGTGGCCGTTGATGAGCCAGGAGGTTCGAGGCGAACACCAGCGATCGTCCATGAGACCCCGCCGGGCGCCAGGGCCCGGCGGTGAAAAATGGGCCGTCGATGATGCGCGCGGCGGTGTCAGAGAACAGGAGATGATTGTCATGTTTCGTCGGTTGTGGTTACAGGTAGGCGGAGCCTCACGCGGAATGCCTCCGCGGCAACGAAGCCGGTGCGGGCCATCGCCCGTGATCGGACTTCTCGCGTGCCTTGCGTCCTGCAAAGTGGCTGCCAGTCGGGCGGCTGGAATGGTTGCGGGGGGGGATGCGGCAGCGGCGGCGGCCTCTTCGGACCCACCGGCTTCTTCAGCCGGACCTCAGGGCGCCTTTTCAATCATGGGTGCCGGAATAACGACTGCTGTGCGTCGGGAGTCGTCGCGGGCGGGGCGCCCGTCGAATATGCCGCGCCTTCGAGCACCGTCGTGGCTCCGGGCACAATGTCGTATCCGTCGTCGACGCCGGGGACCATCACAACGTCGCCCTCGACGGTGCCGCCACTGCCGGCCGAGGCCCCCGCGACACTCGATCCGGTTCCGGACCGATCAATCCCGAGATCGCGGGTTGAGCCGTCGTTGCCTGGCAGCAGCGGCGCATCAAGCGCCGTTCCAGGCAAGACGAGCTACCTGACGCGCCGCGGCGACCCTTATTCGAGAGTCGCGCGGCGGTCCGGAAATTTGCCGTCAACGCAGGTTTCAACGCCTGAGCCGACCCCCCGGTCGGCCCAGGCCCTCGCGGGTTCAACGTCGGCCGCGCCGGCGTCGGGTGACGACCAGGACCCGCTCGACAACCTGCCCCCCTTGAACTTGCCCGGCGAAGTCACACAGACGTCGGCGAGCCCCCCGGCGCCGCCGGCGGCGTCTCGCGACGCGAAAACCGATGAGAGCGCGGCCAAGACGTCGGACGTCCAGCGCGAGGGCCCGCCCCCGCCGCCGACCGAATTCGAGCCCGCCACGACCCCGGCGCCGGCGCCGCAGGCCTCTGCGCCGGCGGCCCCGAGCCTGGCCTCCGCCAATATGGCCGCCCTTGGAATGACCCGGTTCGTCGCGCTCGACGTCAAGCTCGCCGGGGGCAGGCGCCTGACGCCGACGGGCTCAAATGGCTCGGCGAGAAGGGCTATCGCACGGTTCTCGACCTCCGAGAGCCGTCCGAGGTCCCATCGACGTTTGTTAATGATGTGACCAACATGGGGCTGCGTTACGTGGCGCTGCCCATGAGCGCCAGAACGATCGACCGCGCGCACGTCGAGCGGTTCAACTTCGAGATGACGCTCGGCGAAGCGCGGCCGCTCTTTTTTTTTGACTCCGACGGTTCGCGCGCGGCGCCTTGTGGTATATCCGGCGCGTCACAAGCGATCGGATCGATCAGCAAATCGCCCGGCGCGAGGCCCAGGAGCTGGGTCTGAACAATGAGACCTACTGGGCGGCCGCGACAAACTACCTCGACGCACTGACGGCGCCCAAGACGACCGCGCATACCCCGGGCTCCTCTCCGGTCGCCGCCGATCCCGGTGTGCGGCTGACCGCACTGAAGTCACCTCGGACGCAGTCGGATTCTCGTGAATCCTCACAGCAATCGCCTGGAACGACCCTGAAAACCGACTCCACTCCGACCGCCCCAGGCTCGACACTCGATGCGTCACAGCAATCCACATCGTCAAGTGAGCCGGGCATCAACAGATTCGCCGACGTGGCCACACTGTCAGCGTCGGAAATGCCCGGCCTTACCGATCCCATCGCCTGGCGGCCCTTTGCGGCCATGATCCTCACCGGGTTGACCCTGCCGCTGGCTTACTTGACCCGGACGGTTCCACAAGCCCTTGTCTGGAAAGTTCGGGCCAGTCTGCCGGGACCGGCGCGTCAACCGAAATCACTTCCGACCGGGTCGGGTGATTGAATCGCAGATGTCGCGCATGAAGCGCGATCCTGAACTGGCCGTCCGCCGCCGTTAACCGCGATTTTGCCCCATATTTCACGTCTCCGACGATGGGGAGCCCACGATTGGCAAGCTGAACGCGGAGCTGGTGGCTTCGTCCCGTCGCTGGACGCAGCTCAAACATGATCTTGCCGGCATGGCGACCGAGAACCCGATACGCAACCCGCGCTTCCTTGCCGGAACATCCCTGGCCGTCGTCCACGATGATCCCCGAGCGATTCTGTCGTGTGTCTTTCCCGAGCAAGTCGACCCATTCGCCTTGCTCTCCGTCAAACCGTCCCTCCGCAATCGCCCAGTAGTGCTTCTCGATCGTTCCCGATCGAAATTGCTCCGATAATCGCCGCGCCGCCTTGCTCGTCTTCGCCAGTAGCACCACGCCCGACGTTGGGCGATCAAGACGGTGCAAGAGTCCGACATAGACATTTCCCGGCTTGTGGTAGCGCGTCTTCAAGTAATGGGCGGCCAGGTCGACGAGACTGAGATCCCCCGTGACATCGCCCTGCGAGAGCAGTCCCGCCGGCTTATTCACGGCCAGGCAGTGGTTGTCCTCGAACAGGACCTCGAGATTCATCCGGTTGAGTCCACTTCGGCGGCCGCGGTGATTCGTTTCACCATGATCGTGGCATACGAGCCCTTGGGCAAGATGAACGCCAGGCGCAAGCCGCGGCGCCGCGGATAGAGCGAGTCATCGATCGCCTCGAGCTCGAGATCGCCCGGAAAGAAAAGGGCCGCGCGGCTCCCCTTGGAGAAAAACACGTCCTTCAGATGCTTGACCTTGAGACTGGCCCATTCGAGCTGGAATTCTTGCAGGACCTGGCGGACCGATTCTTCGAGTGGGCCCTCCGGGGGCGGTGTTCTCGATGAGGGGAGCGGAATCGGCAAGGCGCCGAGCCGTTTCGCGTGTTCTTCATCGAGCCGGCGAGGAAACGGAAAAACACCAGCCTTGAGCTCGATTTGAATGCGTTGGCGAGGCTCGGTGGAAAGTTCGATCCAGCGAGCGAGGATCAAGTTCCACAAATGACTCTGAAAGGCGGAGAAGTAAAGCGTGCGTAGCTCGCGGCGCATCCGCGCAAATGCGCCGCGGAAGTCGGTCGGATGATCGGCCAGATAGGTCACGATACTGCGCGTCGACGACCGCTCGAGCTGAGCCTTGGCGTCGGCCCAACGTCCCCAGCAGTCGCGAAGAATCGCCTTCTGGGCCTTCACGCTGGAACGGTCAAACGGGTTGGGCTCGGCGAGAGCCAGCTTGAGCGCCCGTTCATGGTCGCCGACAAGCCAGGCCTGAGCGATGAACTCGCCCGAATAACCGACCGAGCCGAAGCGCTGGTCGTCGAAATAGTTGGGCAGTCCATCGGTTGCCAGCGATCCGATCTCGGCTGAAGCGCGCGACCTCGGCGGCGTCCATGTCGCGCAGAGCCAGCTCGAAGCGGTTGGCGTGAAAATGTTCCGGGCCGTACGGATGCGCGAGCCGTCCCAGCGGCTCGAGCTCGAAATGGGGCGTCGAGATTGGCCGAACGGTGCCATCGGCGATCGTCAGATATTGCACAGTGACCGCATGGCGGTCTTTCAGCCCGCCGTAGCTCACGCGACGCCCGGCGAGATTCCAGCGCCGGCAAATCGCCTCGACGGCCTCGAGCGTGCCGATATTCCGCTTCGTCAAGCGGTAAAGCGTGTACCGGCCCCCACCCCCCCACGAGACGACTGGAAGCTCCTCGACGCGAAAATCCTCGGGCTGGCATTTGAGCTTCATTGGAATGACGAGGGGGCAGAGTTGGCTGACCGCAGTGCCAGGACGGCATTCTCACCGGCCTGGATGCTGAATCCATTCTAACATCGTGACGCCGGCGCCGGCGACCCTGGCGCGTGCGGGTGACTGATGGGCCAACTGTCCTTTACAGAGAGTTCTGGTGCCGCTACGATCCGGCCGTTGCCTCGGGCCGCGCGCCTGGGGCCAGCCCATGCGCTGAATTCATGGCTGTTGAAGCGACACTTGAACACAATTGCGAACCCAAGTCGTTGAAGCCGCACCAATTTCGTCTTCGTCTGCCCGGCGGCAATGACGCGCCGGGTGCCATGCAGGGAGGCAGTTGCCAGTGGCAAGGATCATCAGCGTCGCGAATCAAAAAGGGGGGGTTGGCAAGACGACAACGGCGATCAACATTGCCGCCGGCCTTGCCAAGTCGGGCCGAACGACGCTTGTCGTCGACGTCGACCCGCAGTGCAATGCGACGAGCGGCCTGGGGGTTACGCCGGCTGTGCGGCATCCTCTGGTCGCGGGACTGCCGCTGACCGATTCGGTTGTCGAAACCAAGCAGCCTGGGCTATTCGTACTGCCGGGGTCGCAAAGTCTAGCCGATGCCGATGCGTTATCGGCGTCAAATCGACAGCGCGCCGCGACATTGCGCCAGCAAATCACCGGCGAGCTCCGGCGGTTTGATTATGTGTTCTTCGACTGTCCGCCGTCGCTGGGCCAGCTAACTCGGGCCGCGCTCGGCACATCGGGCGAGATCTTCATCCCCATCCAGTGCGAATATTTCGCGATGGAAGGATTGTCGCAGATCATCGAGCTGGCGCGACAGACCAAGGCGCGAGACAACCCGCGGCTCGAGATTGGCGGTATTGTCTTGACGATGTTTGACCCGGCACTAGAGCTAGCCAACGAAGTGGCCGATGAAGTTCGAGAGTACTTCGCCGACACCGTCTTCGAGTCGTTGATCCCCCGAGACGTGTCGATCAGCGAGGCACCCAGCCATGGGTTGAGCGTGCTGGATTACGCTCCCAGGGCTCGTGGTACGCGGGCGTACACTGAAGTGGTGATGGAGGTCATCGACCGTGAATAAGCGACGTCTTGGGCGGGGACTGGAAGCACTGCTCGGTCGTGAAGAGGGGGGATTTGAAGGGGGCTCGCTCGAGACCAGTGAGCTGATTCAGATCGCCGTCGACCAGATCGACCCCAATCCGTATCAACCGCGCCGGAAATTCAATCCCGAGGATATCGCATCCCTGGCCGACTCGCTGCGGCAACATGGCATGCTGCAACCGATCCTGGTGCGTGCCGCGGGCGAGCGCTATCAGTTGATCGCGGGCGAGCGGCGGCTCCGTGCCAGTATCGAGGCACGGCTGCACGAGGTGCCGGCGCGGATCCTGGTGCTCGACGACCAGCGCGTGTTCGAGCTGGCCATGGTCGAAAACCTCCAGCGCGAAGACCTCAACGCCATCGATAAAGCCACGGCGTTTCGCGACTATCTCTCGCGATACGGCGGCACCCAGGAAGAGCTGGCCGGGCGGCTTGGACTGGATCGTTCGACGATCTCGAACTTGATCCGCCTGCTCGAATTACCCGAAGCGGTTCTCGACGCTGTTCGTTGCAACGAGATCTCGCAAGGGCACGCGCGGGCGATTCTGGGTCTTCCCGACGCCGACGGCCAGATCGACGCCTACCGCCGGGTCGTGGCCGACCATCTCTCGGTGCGGCAAACCGAAGCCATGGTCAGTCTGACCAATCCGGCGCCGCCGCGGACCCGCGTACGCAAAGACCCGGCACACACGCTCGATGCCAAGCCCCCCCATCTTCTCGATCTCGAAACGCGTCTCAACCAGCATTTCGGGACACCCGTGTTGATCCGGCCCAAGAATCTGGATCGCGGCCAGATCATCATCGATTATCGCTCGCGCGAAGAATTCGATCGGTTGGCGTCGTTATTTCAAGGAACGAGCAGCTAACGCACCCGGCACGAGCCAGGCGAGCGATCCGTGTTGATTCCGAATCGCGTGAGTCGCCTTCCCGTTTCCACTGAGGACGACGGGCAAGAGAGAACCTTGGTTCCCGTTCTGGTGATTGGTCCTACGGTTGAAAGACATGAGATCGCGACCGCAACGATCTTATTGAGCTGCTGGTTGCGTCATTCGTGATTGGCCGGGTCGGCAAACGGCACGCGCTTTGCCTTGGTGGTCCCGTCCGACCCCCTTTCTCAGGACGATGTCTGCAAACGCAATCATTCGACGAAGCCAGCTATCAGGTAAGAACCAATGAACCTGCACCCGCACGATGGACCGGCGGCGGAGGGATCTTCGTATTCCGCTCTCTGCGCGGCCGACGAGTCGCAGAGACTGGAACGTCTTCAGCAGATGCTCAGTACCTTCAGCCACCGGTGCCGGAACTCGCTCAATGGCATCAAGATGAGCATGTACCTGTTCAAGCGCGAATTCGGCGATCCTGCGCCTCAATATTGCTCGGAGCTGGAACGCACCTACCAGGAGCTCGAGGTTCTTTTTGACCGGCTTCAAATCATCTACCGGCCCCTTTCCGTGACCTTTGTTCAATCGCCGCTCGGCCAGCTTTTTAGCGAGCGCCTGCCGACCTGGCGCTCGTGGTTGAGAGCGCGTGGAAAGACGATCGATCTGTCGCCCCCAGCGAACGAAGTCGCGGGCGACTTCGATCCGATGTATCTCGGCATTGGACTTGATGCACTGGTGAAGTGGCGAGCCGAGTCGGGGTCGAGGCCTGCCAGGGCTCTTCTCGGTTGGCGGATTACCGACGGTCACTTCGAGGTGAGCTGGCACGAAACCAGGCTGGCAAACAACCCGGATCGTCGGGGATGCGAGAGTGACGGGTCCAACGAACGCGACCCCGGCGAGCGAACCGATTCCCTGGCCTACCCGTTGTTGAAGCGAATTATCGACGCCCATGATGGCGTCCTGGACGTCACCCATGAGCCCGACTTTGGCGTCGAGCTCCGCTGGCCGCAGCTTCGCGAGCGGCGCCAGGAAGTCAGGCCGCCAGCCATGAATGCGGCCCGGTAAAAGATCAAGTTGGCGGCGGAAAGCGTGTTGACGAGGCGAGCGAGACGCACCACAAGCCGGACGGTCGGCCCGACCCGGAATACGATCGAGCGGCTCACTCGTACTTGACGACGTCGCCATGAGCCGCTTAACATGCGATGCAGTGATGGACACGCGGGGCGTAGCGCAGCCTGGTTAGCGCGCCTGCCTTGGGAGCAGGAGGTCACCAGTTCGAATCTGGTCGCCCCGAATCGGGGCGGTTCTTCCCGGGGAACCGCGAAACGACAAGAATCGACAGACAGCACACGCGGCCGCACACTAGCCAACGTGCTCGAGGCTATGTCTGGCGCAGAGACGCAGCGAGGCGACGCGTTGGCCGCTTGGGCGTAATGAATTGTGATTCGCTCGAGACGCGCTTTGCGCCAAACCTCCATCGCTCGCCGACAAGATCATACAAACACAGGATGCACCGAGAGGGGAGTTCGCAGTGCCACCGAACACGGAATCTCCCAAACTCCGGGCGGCGCTGGCCGCGGCCGCGTTCGTTGAAAATGGTATGCTCGTCGGCCTGGGATCAGGATCGACGGCGGCCCTCATGGTTCGTCGGATTGGCGAGCGATACCGCGAGGACAACCTCAAGATCACCGCCGTGGCAACCAGCGTCGCCACCGCCGAGCTCGCCCGGAGTCTGGGTATCGCGGTTGTCGAGCTCGACGACATCAGCACGCTCGATATCAATCTTGACGGTGCCGACGAGATCGATCCCCAGTTCCAGATGATCAAGGGTCGTGGCGGTGCCTTGCTCCGCGAGAAAATCGTCGCCACGGCGTCGTCGCGCCGGATCACAATGATCACCAGCGAAAAACGTGTGCCGGTCCTGGGGGCCACCATGCCCATTCCGATCGAGGTCAGCCCGATCGGCGCCAGGCACACCGAGCGAAAAATCCAGGACCTCGGCGCCGCCACGGTCATTCGCCTGAGTAGCGACGGTTCACCCTATCGAACCGACGGCGGCAATTACATTGTCGACTGCCGTTTCACCAGCGTGACCGATCCGAAGGCCCTCGATCTCCGGCTCCAGATTCTTGCCGGCGTGCTCGAAACGGGCCTCTTCCTCGACCTTTGCGACACTCTGATCGTCGGCACCACCGAGGGCGTCGAGCAAATCGACAACCCGCGAGTGCGTTCGGACCGCAGCTGACCGGTCCTTCTAGAAAGATTTGAGAGCGAAGCGCTGCGACCTGCCTTGCTCTGGCGTGGTGCAAGGTTGGGCTTGCACCGCCTTCGCGTTTATCCCGTTTTCATTGACGAACCACGCGCCACCCATAGCGCCGCGACTTTGTTGGAGTTCCGCCTTCAGGCGGCTTTTTACGATATCAACCAGAGCAGACCGGCTAAAGCCGGAACTCCAACGGTGGCCTGCTGGAGTTCCGCCTTGAGGCGGCTTTTTCGATATCAACCAGAGCGGACCGGCTAAAGCCGGAACTCCAACGGGTGCCTGTTGGAGTTCCGCCTTGAGGCGGCGGGTGAGCCGAAGATTTCGCCTGAAGGCGAGACACCAACAAGAAGCCGCGCCACAGAACCGGCCTACTCTCAATGCGTTCGGCAGTCGATTCAAGACCAACTTTTCACCGGGACTGCCTTGCCCAGACCGCCGCGTCAGCGCCCCAGCCGCGCTTTCAACTCGTCGAGAATCTCGGCGGTTCTTGATGATCCGATACGGTCGCAGCCGATTTCAGCGGCCTCGATCATCGCATCGAGGGTCCGCACGCCGCCGGCCGCCTTGAGCTTGACGTGGGCCGGGGCGGCGCGCCGCATGAGCCGCAGATCGTCCATCGTCGCGCCACCGGTGCCAAAGCCTGTTGACGTCTTCACATAATCGGCTCCCACCTCGCCGCAAATCTGGCAGAGCCGGATCTTCTGGTCGTCGTTCAAATAACAGTTCTCGAAAATGACCTTCACCACGGCTCCACGGGCGTGGCAGGCGCGGGTCACGGCCGCGATGTCCGACGACACCGCCTCCCACTCGCCGCCGATGGCCTGGCCGATGTTGATGACCATGTCGAGCTCGGTCGCGCCGTCATCAATGGCTCGCTCGGTCTCGAAAACCTTCACGGCGGTCAGGTGGCCGCCATGCGGAAAGCCGACGGTCGTACCGACCTCGACGCCGGAACCTTTGAGAATGCGCGCGGCCAGCGCCACCGCATAAGGCTTGATGCACACACTGGCCACGCCATAGCGCGCTGCCAGCTTGCAGCCTGCTTCGAGCTCACGCGTTGTCTGCATCGGCGGAAGCAGGGAATGATCGATTCGCTTGGCGATGGCATCGTACGTCAAATGAAAACTCATGGGCTAACATTTCTCCATCATGTTTTGCGGTCGCCCGCCCGGCACGGGTAGATCGAAGATCGCGCAACTTTTGATATATCACGGTGACGGGTAAAGGGACGGCCGCGTCTTGCGGCGCTGATGCGCCGGTGCGAGAGGCCGGCGAATGGTGAGAGTCGGTCGGAACATCATCGCAATCGCGAGGGGCAGGTAGAGCATCACGAGCGCACCCCCTTTATCGAGATACCAGAACTGGCTCGCGACCAGAAGCGCAGCGGACAGGGCAATCAGCTCGGCGAGGTTCTTGTCCGCCGGCCAGACCGTGAGCACGATGACCAGGGCAAGATAAAGGATCAGTACCGGCAAACGAAAGCTCGCGTCGACGCTCAGCCAGAGGCTCCCCGAGGCGCGTGGCTCGAACTGCGGGAGCAGGCCGACCTCGGCAATGCTGCGAGCCCCCAGAGCACTCGGCCAGCTTCCAAGGACGCCCAGGCGGCCGACGATGACACATCCGATCACCACGCCCGCGCCCACGGCCAGGAACCGCCATGCCCCGCGCCCCCGGTAGAATCCGGCCCAGAGTGCCACGAGGCCCAGGCAGGCGGGTAGCCAACCGGCTGCTAGCCCGATCAGGGCGCCCGCCACGGCCGGACGCAGGTGCCAGAACACGGCCGCGACGATCAGTGCGGCCGGAATGAGCTGGCCGCTATCGACCAGGGCCATTCGCGTGTAGGGCAAGAGCAAATAACATGCGGCCATGGCAATGCCCGTGAGCATGCGATCGAAGTGATACCAGCCAATACACAACAAGCCGATCACCAGGCCGAGATGCGCCAGGCTCGCCAGCACGCGCGACACGATCACTTGCGGAAGCTGTTGCTTGAGCGACGACGGCAAGGGCGCGATTTCCTTGACCGTGTCGATCATCTGCTTGACGGTACTGCCCCCTTCCGATGCGGCGACCGGCCGATCACCCCGGCTGGAGGGCTCGGCCGGGTTGCGTGCCGCGCCATCTTCGACCGGGAGGCTGACCGTCTCGGCCAGGAGGAGCCCGAGCAGGCCAAGCGACAAACAAAGGAGCCCGGAAGCATTGAGGTTTGGCTCGATCAAGGGACGGCGGGCCAGACCGAGGTCAGCACAACAGCGGATCAGCCACAAGCCCGACCCGATGAAGAGCCCAATATACGCGTTCCACGCTGGCCGGTCGCCCCGGCCAATCAAGAGCATCATGCCGGGCGCCAGGACGAAGAGCAGAAACAGGTCGAGGTTGCGTACGCTCCAGATCCGGTTGAATTTGAAGAAGAGCGTAAGGCAGCTCAGAAGCGACAGGAAAAGCCATACTTCGGGGCCAAGGCCAAGGTCGGTCACGAGCGTGCTGGTCACGGCGGCCTCGTCAATGAGTCAAGTCAGTCGGTCAGTCAATCAGTCGTTCTGACTCGAAGGGAGAGATTGGCCCGAAAGCTGACAGAGCGCATTCGAGCGCCGCACGCTGCTCGGCTTCCTTCTTGTTGCGCCCCCATGCGGAGGCGAACCGCCGCTCGCCGATTCGTGCCGAGATTTGAAAGCATTTGGAATGATCGGGGCCTTTCTCGTCGAGAAGCAAGTATGTCGGGGTCGCTCCATACTCACGCTGGGCCACTTGTTGCAAGTTGCTCTTGTAATTCGATCCGCCATGCCCATCGGCGGCGGCGTCAATCTCGGGTTCGATATGGCGAATGATGAAGTCGCGAGCCGCCTCGATTCCGCCATCAAGGTAGATCGCACCGATCAAACTTTCAAACACGTCGGCCAGCACCGAGGCGGGCGTCTGGGCGGGCGAGCCCATCCCCTTGCCGATCACCAGGAACTGCTCCAGACCGAGCTCAGCCGAAATCTTCGCACAGGTCTGGCGCGAGACCACGACGGATTTGATCTTGGTCAGGTCGCCTTCGAGATAGTCGGGAAATCTCCGAAAAAGGGCCTCGCAGACAATCGCCCCAAGGATCGCGTCACCCAGGAATTCAAGCCGCTCGTTCGACGTCAGACGATGATTGGCTCCCGATGCATGAGTGAGCGCCTCTTGCAGCAGGGTCATGTTTCGAAATCGGTATGCCAGGATCTCCTGGATCTCGACAAGATCTTCGGATTCGTCGCGTTGAGTCGTTGAAGGCATGGACCGCACCGACAAGGCACTCAAGGAGTTACGATATAAATTGATAAGCTATAAGGCGTCGAGGCCCTTGTCAACGATGTCATCAATATCGTCGGGGCCCGGTCGTCATGGCTTTCGATCGGCGCTGGGATGATCGGGCGCCGTCGAGCCTCTTCAATTCCGGCTTGCCGTTTGGCTCAGCACGAGCCTCGTTCGCTCAAAAGAAAGGACAGCATCCTGTCGAGATCATCGATGCCGCGGCGGAACGGACACTCACGAGGGGTGAACCGGCAGGGAATCTTCGGAAGCGATGAGACTGGCACGTCGTGCGGCCTCAATGAACCGGACGACCTTTTCCGGGTCCTTGCGTCCTGGCTCGAGACTCCACGCCGCTGGCGACATCGACCATCCAGGGCCGGACTCGTTGTGTACTGCGCCGCAACGTTTTCTGGGGTCAGGCCGCCAGCCAGGATCAGCCGCGGCAAGGAAAGACGGGGTATCGCATCGAGAACGTCGGACACGATCGTGGCCCCCGTACCCCCCGGCTGGCCGGCGACGTAAGCATCGATCAAGACGGATTCGGGAACCCGGCCGACCGATCTGGCTCGATCGAGGTATTCGCTCACGGCGACCCAATCCGCGGCGGCTCGCAGGCGAAACGCCCGAATGAGCTCGAAATGCGAGAGTGCCAGCAAATGCTCGGTCGGCTCGTCGCCGTGAAGCTGAACGATTCGCAGGCCGGCACGCGCGGCGATCGCGACCACCTCATCGGGTGAGCGATCGACAAACACCCCCACAGCGGCGACGGCGGGGGGAAGTGCTCGAACAATCAAGGCAGCCTGCTCGGCCGTCACGCAGCGGGGCGAGCCAGGATGAAAGTTCAACCCAATCCAGTTCGCGCCCGCCCGGCGCAAACGAGGGCGTCTTCAACGCTGGTCAGTCCACAGATCTTGATCCGAACGCCAGGGTGCGCCAAGTGGACAGATTCGCGAAGACGCCCGCATGATGCCAGGCGAGCGGCCTGTCAAGCAGGCTGATTGAGGTCGGACTGGATTCAACGAAGATGTCACTCAGGATACGCCGAGCTTGCTCAGCGATTCCTTGAACTTGTTCTCGCCGTTGACGCCGACGAGACGGTCTTTCTCGATGCCCTTCTCGAAGACCAAGACCGTGGGAATGGCCGAGATGCGCAGGCCGCCAGGTGTCTCCTGATTCTCGTCGGTATTCATCTTGCCGACTTTCACCTTCCCTTCATACTCGCCCGCCAACTTCTCGATTGTGGGAGCAAGCATGCGGCAGGGACCGCACCAGGGAGCCCAGAAATCGACCACGACTGGGATCGGCGAATCCAGAACCTCCGCCTTCCAGTTACCGTCGGTAAACTCCTTCACGCTGCCGGCCATGACAAATGCCTCGTCTATTCTGCGAAAGTCGAGAAACAGCCAAAACTTAACGCATTAGAAGTCGTAAAGGACGACCTCATATCGATGCATTATAAGGTGGCGCGGGGGCGAGTCAACGGCTCGGTTCGCGGTTGCCCCACGTGCGCCGGTGAGCGAGCACGCATCAATCGAGCCGGCTGACGATCAGGTTCCCGCCGTCTCGCGCGGCGGTCTGCCGACCGATTGCTCCCACTTGTGATAGGAAATCAGACTATTACGCGCCGACGCGCTGCGCCGCGTGTTGGCGACTTCGGGCTCGGTCAGGTAAAGCAGCCGGCCGCAGCTCATGCAAAAGGACAGCCCGTTATCGTTGATGAGGTCGTTGATCATCTGCGACGTCAGCGACGTGAAACAGCCACTGCATGACGCATTCTCGCAGACGGCCAGCGCATCGGCCCCGTATCGCCCGACGATCCGCCGGTAATTTTCGCGATACTCGTCCGGGATCAGGACCTCGGCGCTCGACGATGGCTGTTTCGAGCTCCTGGAGTTGAGTCTTGTGCGCGACGACCTGTTCTTCAAGCTGTTTCTGAAGGGCGTGACGTCGGCGCCGGCCTGCTTGGCCTCGTCTTCGAGCTTCTTGAGGTCGGCCGCCCTGGATTCGATGACGTCGTAGGCGAGGAGGATTTCCTCCTCGATCTTCGACTTGGTGTGTCTGGTCGTGAGCGATCTGGTTCTGAAGAGCCTTGTACTCGTCGTTTTTCTTGACCTGGTTGAGCTTGACCTTCGAATCGTCGATCTTGGTATCGATGCTCTTGAGCGAATGCTCGTGTTTGCTGAGCTGGACCTTGCTGTCCTGCATGGCCTTCCTTGCGGTTTCGAGCTCGGCTTGCCGCTTGGCCTGCGAGGGCCGCCTGGCGCGCGGCCAGCGTCTTGGGGCCCGATGCCAGTCGATCGCGCAGGGCCTTGGCTCGCTGATGCAGCAGGTGAAGGTCGCGTAGATTGTCGGCGGTCGCGGGCATCAGTCGCGGTCCTCTCTTTTCTTTGTTGTTTATTGGGTATCAGGGGGAGGGGTTATCGGCCCGATCGGGATCGATCGATTCGGTCCGCGCTCTGACCCAACAAAAAAACCCCCGGAGGCCCTGGACATCCGGGGGTTGTCGTTTTCAATCATCCTGTACTCTCGAGAAACCCTTCGAGCTGCCGGCTTCTCACGGGATGCTGGAGCTTACGTACGGCCTTGGCCTCGATCTGTCGAACGCGTTCTCGCGTGACCTTGAAGATCCGGCCGACCTCTTCAAGAGTATAGGTATAGCCGTCACCCAGACCGTAGCGGAGCTTGATGATCTCACGCTCGCGGTAGGTGAGCGTCTTCAAGACCTGGTCGATCTTTTCCTTGAGCATTTCTTGCGTGGCGGCGTTGATCGGGCTCTCGGCTGCCTCATCCTCGATGAAGTCGCCGAAGTAGCTATCCTCGCTTTCGCCAACCGGCCGATCGAGCGAGATCGGGTGGCGGGAGATCTTCATGACTCGCCGCGTCTCTTCGACCGAGATGTTGGCCGCGCGAGCTGTTTCCTCGATGGTCGGCTCGCGGCCCTTCTCCTGGAGAAGTTTCTTCGAGACGTTGCGAAGCTTCGACATGGTCTCGATCATGTGCACGGGGATGCGGATCGTGCGGGCCTGATCGGCGATGGCCCGGGTGATGGCCTGGCGGATCCACCACGTGGCATAGGTGCTGAACTTGTAGCCGCGGCGGTATTCGTACTTGTCGACGGCCCGCATCAAGCCGGTGTTCCCTTCCTGGATCAGGTCGAGGAAGGACAGGCCGCGATTCCGATACTTCTTGGCGATCGAGACCACCGAGCCGGAGGTTGCCGCCGGAGAGCTCGCGCTTGGCCTGCTCGTATTTGCGGAACCGGATATTCATCATCTCGACACGCTTGGTCAGCGACCGGGGCGTCTCGAGCGTGATCCGCATCAGGTCCTTGAGCTCCTTGACCAGGTTGGCGCGATCTTCCTGACCGGTGCGGCCGGCCCGAAATTCCCTGAGCAAGAAGACCAGCTCGCCCATGCGTGCGGCGACCTGCTCGAGCCGCTTCATCAAGGGCTGGACCTTCTGGGTGCGGATCGAGAGCTCCTCGACCAGGTTAACGGCCTTGCCGCGGCGCCTTCTGAGGTTGGCCATGAGTGCTTCACGCACACCCGTGTCGCGTTCCCGCACGATAGGCCTTGAAGTCGCGAACGTTGCACTCCATCAGGTGATTGAGGGTCGCCAGGTTGTGCGGCATGCGACCAAGGATCTGGTCTTTCTCGAGGTTCTCGGTGACCGACACCTTGACGGTGCGATCAAAGGGGAGCTCGCCGTCGTTGACCTTCTTGAGCACGTCGACGACCAGGGCCAGCGCGAAGTGGCACTCGAGCACCTTGCCGCGGAACCGCTTGCGCGTGATCTCGATGCGCTTGGCCAGATTGATTTCCTGCTCGCGTGTGAGCAGGGGAATCTCGCCCATCTGGGTGAGATACATGCGCACCGGATCATCGATCCGCCGCGAGATCTCGTCGAGGTCTTCGGGGGTGAGCTCGGCCTCATCGTCGTCGGGCTCGTCGGCCGATTCGTCATCGGGTTCGTCATCGAGGTCACCCGAGGCCAGAAGGCGGTTCTCCGCTTCGTCCTCGTTGATGAGCTCGATGCCCATCTCGTCGAGAGTTTCGAGCAGGCCGTGGATCCGCTCGGGACTCGTCGCCTCGTCGGGCAAATAGTCGTTGACCTGGTCGAACGTCAAGAATCCGCGACGTTTGCCCAAATCGAGGAGCGTTTTGAGGCCCTCGTCCAGCTTGTCCATCCAATATCCTCCCCTCACGCCCAAAACGTCGGATCTCGACGCGTCAGTTCTTGCGTGGCCGGCGGCTAGTTAAGAGTCGACGATATTCCAATTCTATGGCACGATAAGCATCTGGGTCGGCGTGTGGATCAGTTTCATCCAACGCTTTTTTCAGGTCCCTGAGTCGAGCCTGCCATTCGCGTCCATCGAGCACGAACAGCATCTGTTCAAGCCGCTCTTGCCAGGGAGCCGGACTGAACATTTTCAGGTAGAGGCGATGCAACGGGTGTTCCCAGGGCGGTTTGCGAGATCAGGTCGACGACCAGGGCGCGAATCGCCCGGTCATCGAGCCGGATCATCAAATTTTCATAGCTTGGCGTTTGGCCCTCGTTCTGAAGGTCATAGCACGCTTTCAAGATGGCTCGGAGGGGGGCGTCTCGCAGGGTCGAGACGCCGATCCTGGGGATCAACCGCGCGACGGCCGCCGGCTCGTTCAAGATGAGCCGCATCAGCTCCAGATCGGTCGAGTCGAGATCGCTCTGACGGATCGGCGGCATGCTCGCACTGGCCGACGATGGCCCGCGTGTGCTCGCGCCATCGCCGTCAGGCGAAGCGACCGCGGGGGCATCGGTAAACGGCGTGCCATGGGAACGACGCGACGCGCCGGAGCGCTGCATTTGCCGCAACATGGCGTTGATGGCTTCGAGTGGAACCCGCAAGCGATGCGACAAGGTATCAAGAACCTTGGCTTTCTTGATGCCCAGGCCAAACCGATGGGTTTCCGGCACGCGGCTCAAGAACCCGAGCACCCACTCGGCCGCGCGGCGCGATCCCTCGATCGAATCGAGGTCGAACCGGACGCCGGCCCGCGTCAGCAAGTAAGCCAGGGGATCGACGGCCCGGTCAGCCAGGTCGCGAAACGCATCGGCCCCTTCGGCGAGCAGGAAGTCGCATGGATCAGTATTGGCAGGCAAGGTGAGGACGCGCAAATCCAGGTCGCTTTCGAGGAAGAACTCGATCGCCCGATCGGCCGCGTTCTGGCCGGCCTGGTCGCCGTCAAAGACGAGGACGACCCGGTCGGCAAGCCGGCGCAATGTCTTCAGATGGTCTTCGCCAAAGGCGGTTCCCAGGGTGCCGACAACATTCTTCAAGCCCACCTGATGAGCGGCGATCACGTCGGTGTAGCCCTCGACGACCGCCAGCCATCCCGCTTCGCGGGCCGCATGCCGCGCGAGGTCGGCGGCATAGAGAATCGTTCGCTTGTGAAAAAGCGTGGTCTCGGGGCTATTAAGATACTTGGCGACACGAAGGCCCGACGCGGCCATTCTTTGCTCAACTTCGGGCAGGATTCGGCCGCCGAAGCCAAGGGTACGGCCACGCTCGTCATGGATCGGGAAAATCAAGCCGCCCGCGAAACCGCTCTCGCCAGAGGCCCGGCGCATCGGGCGACTGACTGATCAGGCCGGTCTCTTCGAGCAGTTCCATGGTGTATCGCTTGCGCTTTGCCTGAGCCAAGAACCAACCTCGTTCAACGGGTGCATACCCAAGTCGGAATCGAGCCGTGCTGTCGTGGCTCAATCGGCGGCTCTCGAGGTAGTCTATCACCTGGTTCGACTCGAGCAGAGCTTTTGCGAACACCTCCTCGGCCCAGGCATTGACTTCCAGGAGATCGGTCTTGGACGGTCCCGCCGGCAGCACGGCGGTCGCCGTTGATCGTTCCAGTGCAATCCCGGCTCGATCGGCCAACATTCGCAGCGCCTCGGGAAAGTCAACGTGCTCGGACTTCATGACAAAATCGAAGACGTCCCCCCCCGCACCGCAACTCCAGCACTTGTAAGACTGGCGTTCGGGATTCACTTCAAGGGAGGGATTATGGTCGTGCGTGAAACGGACAGAGTGCCTTGTACTTCGTACCCACACGGCGGAGCGTGAGATACTCGCCGACCAAGGCAACGATATCGACCGCGTTTTTTATGGCGGATTTAATGGCGTCGGAATGTCGGGGCACCGGGGAGCTCCTGACATAGTGGATCAGGCCCGGGTCCATGGCTTACGGTCCCCGGAGCCGAACAGATGTCCGGAACCCCCCACGAGGCCGCTCGCCGTGCCCTGATTGATCATCGCGGCTTCATCGGAATTATAACCCGCGGCGATTTCGGGTCAAGTTTTCGTAACGCTCTGCCGACAAGATGGTCGTCTTTATAACACGGCATGATTTTAGCAGTTAGGTATTGTGTGCCACCCGGCCTCGGGACGCCGATTCAACCCGACAAATGCACCTTTGTTCCCCTCATTAATGTGTGAAATTACTGGTCCCTGCTACCCTCGTCTTATCTATTTCCTCACAATCCGGCCGCAAGTCACGAAAGGTTGTCTTGCAAACCAGGTGTCCAAGTCAAGTGCGAGAGACCTAATCGTCGATTTTACGCCAATCCTGACACTCTGCATCATATAGAGTGTGCGAGAGTGGGTGCGTGTCAACGAAATCTGGTCAGGCGTACACAAGCAGGCTGGCCGGAACGCGACCTGAACGAGCTCGGCGTAAAAAACCGTGCACCGTCGCAATACTGATGAGACGACGAGCACACCTGCGACGAGGACCAAGAGCGCCGTTTCGCTCCAGCAGGCGCTAGCCGTACGCGCACACCGGGGGACGACGCAGCCGAAGATCAGCTTTGGCTCGCCGCCGGTCGCGGCCGTGTCACGGCTCGGCGTGGGTCTTGGGAAGCCCGAGTTTCAGGGGCAGCATCTGACCGTCGGGCGACTGAAACACGAGTGGCACTCCCTGGTTGACGTCGAGCTGGCGTAATTCCGACTCGAAGTCGGCCAGGGAATGGACCGGCTTGGGGGGATCGCCAATCGCGAGGATACGCATGCCGGGGCGAACGCCGGCGCGGTACGCCGTGCCGCTGGCCACGACCCGGTCGATCTCGATCATGGAGCCGCCGCCGCCGTCGGGGCCGGCCGGCCGCTCATGGACACCCAGGCCCAGCGAGGAAAGCAAGTCGGGGTGCGCGGGAACTCGGAAACCGTGATGGTGGCGGATTGTGGTTTTCCGTCTCGATAGAAGGTGATCGGGACCTGCGAACCCGCGTCCAGACTGGCGGTCACGTTGCGAAGGCTCGACCAGTCGGCGATGTCGCGGTCGCCAAGTTTGACGATGACGTCGTTGGGCCTCAGGCCGGCTTCGGCCGCCGGGCTCTCGCGCTGGACGCCCTCGATCAACGCGCCCTTGTTACTGGGAAGGCCCAGTTTCTTGGCAAGAGCCGTATCGATCGGCCGGGGATTGAACATCACCCCGATATAGCCGCGCACCACCTTGCCTTCCTTGATCAGGCCATCGACGACGCGCCGGGCCAGCGACGACGGAATGGCCAGGCCAATTCCCTCGTAGGCGCCGGACTGGCTGATGATGGCCGTGTTGATCCCCACGATCTTGCCCGCCAGGTTAATGAGCGGGCCGCCCGAGTTACCGGGGTTAATGGCCGCGTCGGTCTGGATGAACGACTCGTAGTCCGAGATTCCCAGGTCGTTGCGTTCCGTCGCCGAGACGATGCCCGCCGAGACGGAATGGTCGAGGCCAAGCGGGCTGCCGATCGCCAGCACCCAGTCGCCGATATCAAGCTTGTCAGTGGCGGCCCACTCGGCTTGCACCATGAGATTGGCTTTGACCTGCAAGACGGCCAGGTCGCTCTTGGGGTCGGCACCCACGAGGCGGGCGCGGACATCGTCGCCTGGTCCGAGCCGCACCATGATCTGCTCGGCATCCTTGACCACGTGGTTATTGGTGACGATATAACCGCGCTGTTTATTGATGATGACACCCGAACCGAGCTCGGAGCTCTGCATACCGGGGGTCATGCGGTTGCCCCCCAGGGGGAGGCCCGGGAAGCCTTCGCCGCCGCGACGTTTGCGAAGTGACTGCACCTTGACGACCGCCGGTGACACGGCGCTTGACGCCATGCGGAAAAGGAGCGAGGCGCGATTGATCAAGCCGGCCTCGTCGAGCTTCGTGAGCGCCTCGGTGTCGGCGCGGGCTCGCCCGGCTTCCCACGCATAGCTTGTTCGCTCGGCAACATAAGGCACGCCGTAAACCACGAGGGCCGCAAAGCACAAGATGACGAGCACAACGAGAAAGCCCCGGCGCACGGGGGGCGTCGTGGGGCGTGGCGGCGGATCGTCAAAGCCGAAATCTTGAGGGTCGAACGAAGCCATCGCTGAAGACACTCCCATGCACCCGGCCTGTCGGCTCGGTTCGTCCCAGACGCGGCGCGACAAAGACGATGAAGGCGAATCCGCGCAGAATAAGTAAAAACCTATTGTCGTCTTGCGTGTGGCCAACGGCTAGTGGTAAGAGACTCGCGAATGCCTCTTCACTGGCGCCGCGTCGCCGGCCGCTTGATCGCCGCTGGTCGGCACGCTCGTTTTTTCTGGATGCCAGCGGCTGGGAGGGCGATTCCCTTCGAAGACGAACGGTCACTGGCCGCCAATGGCATGGACGCGTCAGACGACGCACCCGTCTCAATATTATTGAATGCGGCCGTCCGCCGCGAACCAAAACGCGCTCCTGCACGCGGCCACGACATTGACGTGGGTTTGCGACTCAGGATCTCGTGACGAGAACGCTTCCGCACGGAATTCGACGACAAGCGCCACCGAGGTTCGGAACTCAACAGCGACTGATCAGCGACGCCCTGGAACATCAAACCGTACATGCCAGGGGATACTGCTATTCGTTTCCTGATATGGACAAATTGGCGACAGTTTATCCAGACCGGGTAGACCTGTCGAAGTACAAGACTTTCCCCTCCGCGGGCCCCGGTCTGTTCCAGCACCTCGTTACTCGCCGCCCGCTTCGCGACGACAGTCCCCTCGGCGGCGGCAAACAACATTTTCTGACTGTTGGCGGGCTCTCCGCTCACAGGACAAACGCCACCCGGTGACAGCGTTTCACCGAGGCTCCTTCACGACCCCCGCTCATGGTTCTCAACCCCGGGGGCCCATACCGGCCAACGCGCCCTCAAAGGGCAAGGAGATGGGAACGATTGCAACGAATCTGACGAATTCGTGGCCATAAATGGCACTGGATGGCAGCTTTTGGTCGAGGCACGAGACGGCAACGAGCCTGGCGATTTCGCACGACCCAATGTCCGTAGGGTGGCAGTCGACGGCCGACTCTGGCCCCGGGGATGCGATGGCAACGAACCTGACGATTTTGCGGCCGAAAATGGCAGCAGATGGCACTGGATGGCAGCTTTTGGACGAGGCACGAGACGGCAACCAGCCTGACGATTCCGCACGACGAGATTTCGGTAGGATGGCGGTCGACGGCCGGCTTTGGCCCAGGGATGCGATGGCGACGAACCTGACGATTTTGCGGCCGCAAATGGCAGCAGATGGCACTGGATGGCAGCTTTTGGACGAGGCACGAGACGGCAACCAGCCTGGCGATTCCGCACGACGAGATGTCGGTAGGATGGCACTCGACGGCCGGCTTCGGCCCAGGGATGCGACTGCGACGAACCTGACGATTTTGCGGCCGCAAATGGCAGCAGATGGCACTGGATGGCAGCTTTTGGCCAAGGCTTGCAAACCCTTTCGACCAACGCGATGCGATCAACAGCGATCTCTCGACCCAGCTGGAGGTCCCCGCCGAGCTCACTCTCCGTGGCGTGCGCGCTGGTGGTCCCCGCGGTGTCGTCAACCTGATCACAGCCTGGTGCATGAGGGGCAAGAAGGCATCGCATTGACATAGGGCGCTGCGCATTATCTGATTCGAATGCCCATGTGAGCCGGCGAGCTGACCAACGATGACGAAAATCGAGGAAGCGAGGGATTTGACGATCGGTCAGGTTGATTCACCTGACTTCGACCGGCCAACCGTTGAAAATTCCGTCATCAATCGAGGTGCGGGCCGGCGACCGGTCAATCAAAAACAGCGCCGTCAGTGCCCAATCGGCTTTAACCTACCTATAATATACGCATCTTGCCTAATTTCGCTAACGCACTTAGCTCATTTTGTGCCTGAAGCCGGTCCGAAACCCTGACCCGAGAGAGACTAAAAATATTTTCCATAATTTTTCCATGGCTTCACTAAATACAGCAAAAAGCCATTTAGCCGCGCGGAATGCGCTTGCCAGTTGGCACATGGTTGGACGACGGCACATTCAGCTTGATGCCGCGGGCTTCTGCCTTGTTCTCAAGAAGCCTGGTCGGCCGTCAAAAATTTTCCCTGATGACCTCGCCCTTTCACAACCACCCCGCTCACCGCTCGATAACCGATCGCCAGCGACGCGGGAGGGCCTCCCAGGCGGATTGATAGCTTGATTCAAGCGCGACGGGAACGTGTCCGCCCGCTTTGAGGAACAGCGGCATCGCCATCAGGTGTCGCCGACCGCCATTGGTTCGACGAAGGCGCGCACACCCATTTCTGCCTCGTAAGCGGCCAGGGTCAGGGGTTTCCCGACGGGGCCTTGTATTCCTCGTCGGCGAGCATCTCCGAGATCGCGTGATGAATCCCGTCCGGATTTCGGCGTGTTGGCGGACGGAGGTTGAGGATGAGCAGGCGGGTCGCAGTGCATGTCCAAGCGTGGGTCAGCAAAGCCTCCGAGCACGAATCCAAGTCCAAGTCCGCCCAGGTTGGTGGTTCCTGACGTGGCTCTCCGCCCGGAGTAGAGGCCGGAGATAGGTATGGTGTCCCCGGAACCCCCTGTCCCCGGAACCCCCGTGGCTCTCCGCCCGGAGTAGAGGCCGGAGATAGGTATGGTGTCCCCGGAACCCCCGCGTGATGAATCCCGTCCGGATTTCGGCGTGTTGGCGGACGGAGGTTGAGGATGAGCAGGCGCGGGTTGCAGTGCATGTCCAAGCGTGGGTCAGCAAAGCCTCCGAGCACGAATCCAAGTCCAAGTCCGCCCAGGTTGGTGGTTCCTGACGTGGCTCTCCGCCCGGAGTAGAGGCCGGAGATAGGTATGGTGTCCCCGGAACCCCCGTGGCTCTCCGCCCGGAGTAGAGGCCGGAGATAGGTATGGTGTCCCCGGAACCCCCGGAGGTATGGTGTCCCCGGAACCCCTTGTCCCCGGAACCCCTGGAGATAGGTATGGTGTCCCCGTGTCAGGCGACACTAATTTTGACCCCCTCGAACCTGTACTGAACCCCACTGCCAGCATGCCTGGATGTTATCGGTTCTTGTCGCCTTTTGCGGTCGGTTTTTCTGTCCGTACCTCCGGCTCGCGTTGGGTCGGATCGGGATCGGCAGTCGCCAACCTCGATCGGATCAAGCCACTCTTGCGCTTTTCTCTTAATCGATAACTTTCTCCTGTGATCATCAGTGTGTGGCTATGATGAAGCAGTCTGTCCAAGATCGCTGTCGCCAGGACTTCATCTCCGAAGACGATTCCCCATTCCGAAACCCGCTGGTTCGTCGTCACCAGCAGGCTCCCCTTCTCGTATCGGCGGTTCACCAACTGGAAAAACAGGTGTGCCGCCCGCCGCTCGAACGGTAAATAGCCGAGCTCGTCGATGATCAACAAGCGGGGCTTGGAATACTCGGTCAGCTTCTCATTGAGGCTCCCTTCTGTTTCGGCTTTCCCCAGGTTCGCCAATAGCGCCGTGGCTGTGGTGAATCGGACCGTGTGGCCCTGCTCGACGACCTTGCGGCCCAAGCCAATGGCCAGATGCGACTTCCCTACACCAGGAGGTCCAAACATCAGCACGTTTTCACCATGAGCAATGAAGTTTCCCGTGCACAACTCTCGGATCAACCGCTCGTCCGCCGATGGCTGAAACGAGAAATCAAAACCCTCGATGGTCCGCACGCATGGGAAGTGCGCAATCTGTAAACCCATGCGGATCCGCTTCCCCTGCTTGGCGTCCACCTCACGCCCCAGGATCTGTTCGAGGAACTCCAAATAGGTCCACTCTTGCTTGGCTGCCTGCGACAATACCGACGCCAGCGTTTCACGCAGGTGAGTCAACTGAAGCCGCTTCATTGCCGCGAAAACCCGCTCCTCTCGTGGGTCGTCGGCCTCGCTCAGCGTGCTCATGGGCAGCCTCCTTCCACCACCTCGGAATAGATCGACAACGGCCGCGATACGGGATGAGAAATGAACTCGGAATGAGTCGGGGTCTGACTCTCCGCCTCCCGCCGGAACAGCCCCTCGAAGTGACTGGAATTGCGAACCCACGCGTGGGGCTCGAAGCTTCTCACGTGCTGCGCGATGCAATTCCCGCGAAGCCAGATCTCGACCTTCGCCTGCTCAATCACGACTTCCACGGTCTCGCGAACATGCTGATAGGGCACGCTATATCGAATTGTATCGATATCAACAAAGCAGTCTGTGCTGACGCGACGTTTCAAGCGGCGGGTGCGAACGGCCAGGGGGCGTACCGGCAGAGGGCGCAAGGCGTGTTGCTCGTCTCGCTCGAAGCGAACGGCGGGCCGTTCCTTGGTGGTGCCGTGAATCCGACGATCGGCGACCTCGACCATCCAAGTCGCCAGGTGACGCTCCAACCCCTCGAACGAGTTGAACGATCGCCCAGCCAAGGCGTTGTGCTTGACATAGCCAACACCGCGTTCGATCTTCCCCTTGGTGCGGGCACGACGAGGGCGACAGGCCTTGGGCGTCAATCCACGATCGCGGCAGAATATCTCGAATCCTGGATTCCAGACCACATGGCCGGACTCACGATCGTGGGACGTGACCAGAGGCGAAGCGTTGTCGCAGAGCACTTGCTCGGTGAGGCCACCGAAGTGCCGGAAGGCCCCATCGAGCCCCTCGAGCCAGTCGTCCTGCCGCTGCGCCAGAAACGCCCGGCAGTAGAGCCGCCGCGAGTATCCCAGGACCGCGGTCATCAGGTAAACCTTGACCGGTTGCCCGTTGATCCGCACGACCTTCTCGCCGAAATCGATCTGGATCTGTTGGCCCGGCGGGGTCTCGAACCGAACCGTGGCCAGAGCCTCAGCCCGTTGCGCCTGGCGAAGCGGGCCGACAGCGCGTTGCAATGTTCGTAGCTCGACGTGCAACCCTTGGCGGGCCAATTCCTGTTGAACGACGACCGTGTTTCCCTCGGCGACCGTGCCGAAAAGGTCCTGGACTTCACGAAGCGCGACGGCGTCGAGCCGACGAGCGGCAGGGCGTTCTTGAAAACCGACCGTGGCTCCAGCGAGATAGCGGCGGACGGAGTTGCGGGAGATCCCCAACTGTCGAGCGATCCGTTTGCTTCCGAGCCCTTGGCCGGAGAGCTCGCGGATTCGATCCACGATTTCCGGTTTGACCATCTTGGTGTCCTCCTGCGTAGGCCGCAGGTGAACACGCGTTACGTCCGGCTGGTCCGCCTGCGAGTCATGCAGGTTGACCAAATTCGAGTCGACCTTGTCCATAGACCCTCCCTAGTCAAGCGTATAGGCGGGGGTCAGTTTTAGTGTCGCCAGGGGGGTCAGTTTTAGTGTCGCCTGACACCCCGGAACCCCTATAGGTATGGTGTCCCCGGAACCCCTCGGAACCCCCGCCCCCCGGAGTAGAGGCCGGAGATAGGTATGGTGTCCCCGGAACCCCCGAGGTATGGTGTCCCCGGAACCCCCGCCCCCCGGAGTAGAGGCCGGAGATAGGTATGGTGTCCCCGGAACCCCCCGGAACCCCCCTGTCCCCGGAACCCCCCCGGAACCCCCGGGGCGACTCATCTCTACGACCTCAGATGCCGCAGGGTTCCTCGCCAGTTCTTTCGAATGAATTCGGTTACCGGCTCCCGCGACCAACGTGCTTTACACTTCGTTTCCTGACGCGATCCGTATGTCCGCCCGCACCAATCGGTGCCCCTTGAGGCCGAATCCCCGCTCGGCCAACCGTCTCGCCCATCCCCCGCGCGTTCCGATTCCGCTCGCATCGTCCAGCAGCCCGTGCTGTTCTTCTTGCGCTGTCAGGCGGGCGAACTTCTCCCGTTGCGGATCATCTGGCAGCAGGAAGGTCTCCTTGCGATGCAGGACTGGCGGATTGGCGCTCTGGCTGTAGTCATTACTGTCGATCTGCCTGGTCCGCAGATTCACCCTGACTGACCGTAAGAGCGCCGGATGAGGATCGTCCTCGAACTCCGGATAAACTAGGTACGAGACCTTGCCGGATCTGCGATGGATCTTGATGATGTTCGCGCCCTCTACTTCACCGAGGTACGCCCGGCCGCACCCCTCGTAGATGCGAAGCAGCGGTTCGAGGGCGTCGAGGGCGCTGCGATGGATATACAGATCGTCATGGAGCTTCTTGCCCACGGGTGAACGCTGACACGCCTCGTCGATCGCCGCAGCGTCTCCGGCCAGGAAAAGAAGTTCGTCGGCTTGCTGGCAGGCTTTCGTATAGGCGCCGAAAAAAAACCGTACGTCACGCTGTAGGGTACCAGGCAGTTTCCGAAACGGTGGCCGCTTTCGGAACCGGGAAAGGGCGAGGTATATCAAAAGGTCTTCGGTCCGGTGCTGGCGGATCACGTCCCATTCGTCATCGCCGGTCACGCGCCGCACTAGGGCAAATGCACGCTTGAGGGAACCGAACGCCGCGACCGCCTCGCGTGCCCGAGGGAATTCGTCCTCGTCGGGAAGGCGGTCCAGGCCGGCGATAGTCGCCATGAGTGGTTCGAGCAGCTCTCTGTGTTCCTCGAAGCGGATCTCCGAGAGTCGCTTTCGTGGCGCGGCGGCTCGACGCCGGTATCGGTTTGCGATGAACTGCTGCTGAAGCGTCCCGTCACGGAAAACGTAAAAAATGCCGAGAGACGCCGCAATTGCCTCGACTTGCAACGCGGTTTCGAGAAACCCCTTGAGTTCTCCCTGGCCGAAGAACTTTTGAAACGTCCCACGCCCGGTAAGCACGCCGTCGCCAAAGGGCGACAATACCTGCCCGCGTCCCGCCTCTTTGACCTGAGCTGCAACGATTAGCAAACGGCGGGCAAGTCGCCATGCCTGTCTGAGCGCCTCGGTGCGCTCCTCAACATCCTCGATCACGTTGAGGACGTAGCCTAGGTTCACCACATCGGCAGCATGTTTCGGTGAGTCCGGTCGAAACGCGGGGTCCCATCCATCGCAGGCAATACTCCGGGCAGCGAGGAGTTCGATGTCGTGCCCGTGTCCGCATCCATAGTCGAACACCGTCCCATCCGGAAAAATCAGTCCATCGTGTAGCGCGGCCTTAATCGGGCGTGAAAGGTCGGCGCGGTGGATTGCGGTCTTGTGACGCTGTATCACCTGGCACGAGATGTCCATGTTGTGCACACCTTCCATTCAGCGCTACGGGCAGGAGACAGGTGCGAATGTAAATGCCTCCCGACGCATCCTCTTCTTCAGCGCGACCTTCGCAGGTCGAGCCGAATTCCGGACAGCCCGACGAAGATACTTGCTACGAAACGTGTTATAGCGGATCACTCACGCACGATAGCTGCCGCAGGATCGTGACGTTCCTGACGATTGACCCTACGGCGTGCAGGATATCCACGTGTGACGTCGGCCGCCCGAAGCTGAAACGTACCGATGATAACTGCCGTTCACGCGACAGGCCCATGGCCCGGAGGACATGGCTCGGCTCGATGGACGCGGCGGTGCAGGCCGACCCGGTGCTGGCGGCGATGTCCTCCATCGAGAGCAAGAGGCTTTCGGCATCGACCCCGAGGAAGGCAATATTCGTGATCGTGGGCAAACGCCGGCTGCCTGCGGCATTAACTAGCACGTCCGACAAAGAGTCCATTAGTGCGCCCTCGAACCCGTCGCGAAGTCCACCGAGCCGATCACACTCCTCCTCGAACGTCGCGGCCGCGATCTCACATGCCGCACCCAGGCCGACGACCGCCGGCACGTTAAGCGTGCCGCTGCGGAGGCCCCGCTCATGGCCACCACCGTCAATTAGCGGTATAAGCTTTCTAAGTTTCGGACTCCTGCGGAATACCAGTGCCCCGATTCCCTTTGGTCCGTAGAGTTTATGGCCCGACACACTGAGCAGATCTACGTGGTCGCCTTCCATGTCGATGGTGATCTTGCCCACTGCCTGGCTGGCATCTGTGTGGAACGCAACGTCCGCCTCGTGGCAGATAGCAGCGATCTCTTGGATTGGCTGCAACGTTCCCACCTCGTTGTTTGCCGTCATGACCGAGACTAGTACCGTCTCTGAGCGAAGAGCAGATCGGACGTCAGCCGGGACGACCCGTCCGTCGTCGTCGACCGGCAGCACCGTAATTTCCACCCCTTCCTCGCGCAGGCGAAAAGCGGGTCAAGGACGGCCTTGTGTTCGGTCGCCTGGGTGATCACATGGGCGATCGATTTCCCGGAAGCGCGGACCGCGCCTTTGATCGCCAGGTTGTTGGCCTCGGTGGCCCCGCTCGTCCATATCACCTCTTCCGGTGCGCAGCCTACCAAAGAAGCCAACTGTGCCCTCGCTCGCTCGACCGCCTCGGCTGCCACGCGGCCGAATTCGTGTATACTGGCTGCATTGCCGAAAGTGCGTCCGAAGAACGGGAGCATGACCCCGAGCACGCGGTCGTCGACCGGCGACGTCGCGGCATAATCGAGATAGATCGGGGTCTTCGGTTCTGCAAACTGCATGGTGACCCGCCCTTCCGACTGACGGCCGCGAAACATCCTGCCAGAGCCTTGAACCCTTTCGGTCTTGGCTGTAAGCTATGGCTCCCTAAGTCTTTTCCGGCGTTTTGGTTGGGCTTTGGTGGTTAGGCCAAAACGACACTTTTTTTGCGTCGCTTGTCCCGCTCTCATAACTGCAACCCTTTTTGCCGAACCAGTTGCACCGGATCGGAGCAGGCCGATGACTGCCGCATCCGCAAATACAAGCCTAACGGCGGCTTACGAAATGTCCAGTATCGAAACACTGCCGGAACGACTTCGCCAGATTCGTCGCGCGATACGCGATGAGTACCTGGAATCGCATGAGAAGCCGTGGATAGTTGGGTTTTCCGGAGGCAAGGACAGCACGCTTCTGCTGCAACTGGTTATTGAGTCAATCCTTACGATCTCACCCGAACACCGCAATCGTAGGATCTTTGTCCTTTCCAACGACACCCTGGTCGAGTCGCCAGTCTACCAGTCGCAAGTGCTAAAGTCTCTCAAGGTCATAGAAGACGGCATGGTCGCCCTCGGCTTACCAGTGGAGGTCGTTCTCACCCATCCGGAGGAGGATTCGACTTTCTGGGTCAACTTGTTAGGCCGGGGCTACCCCGCCCCTAACCGGAATTTCCGGTGGTGCACCGATCGGATGAAAATCCGCCCGACGACGCTGTTCATCCGCGAGAAGGCCGCCGCCAACGGTGAAGTGATATTGCTACTCGGCGTGCGTAAGGCCGAGTCCATCGCCCGAGCCCAGCGGATTGACTCCTACTCGGTAAAAGAAGGCGAAGGCCGCCTGAATCCGCACAATGACGTAAAAGGCTGTCTCATCTTTCGGCCCATCGTCAACCTGTCCAATGACGACGTCTGGCACATACTGCTCAATGTGCGAGCCCCCTGGGGTGGCAATCACCGTGAGCTGGTGACGCTCTACCGCAATGCCAAAGGCGGCGAATGCCCCTTCGTTGTGAGCGACGAAGACGCACCCTCCTGCGGCAGCGCGTCTGCCCGCTTCGGCTGCTGGACATGCACCGTCGTTGATAAGGACAACTCGATCGCCGGTCTGATCGATGCCGGATTCGAGTATCTGGAGCCGCTCTCGCGCTTCCGGGAGCGCATCAAGGATGTGTCCAACACTCCCGAGTTTCGTAGTAAGGTGCGCCGCAACGGTCAACCTGGACTCGGCCCCCTCACGATGAAAGCCCGGCGCATGCTCCTTGACGAGTTGCTGGCGCTGCAGGCTGGCACCGGGCTCGGTTTAATTACTGACCATGAGGTGCGCCTCATCAGGGACTGGTGGGGCCGGGACGCAACGACCGCGGTAATGCGGGATATCGAACTCTTAAGTCAAATCGCGCTGCCAAAACCGGAGCCAGCATGAGAACCCCGGCCTGCTTCGAAGACAAAGACACCCGCAAGATCATTGATGAGCTTTGCCGCCGCCACAATGTCGACCTTCAGCTCATCGAGGAGCTTTCCGACGCGGTTCAAAAGCAGTCGGGCCTGCGCAAAGACGGCATGGCCAGCGATATCTCGACCTGTATTGAAAGCTTTCTCGCGCGAGCCAGCCCAGCAAGAAGAAATGAGATGTACCTCTCCAAGATCCATCTGACCAACTGGCGCAGTTACGGTGATGCCGAATTCTGCTTCGAGAAACCCAGCGGCCGCCGGCCGCTGGTCCTCATCGGCGCCAAGAACGGCCACGGTAAGACAAGCCTGTTGTTTTCGCTGTATGTCGGACTGTTCGGCAGGTTCGGCCTTCGGCACGCGGAAGGATTTGCCACTTTCGAGGGTGGCGATATTCCGCGATACCGGGAGGCTATCCGGCGATTCCGGCGGTCGACAGCCCTGTCCGACGAGCCCACGTCCGTCGAGCTCGTCTTCTCCCCCACCGCGAAGGAAACGTCGACGCCGGAGATACGGATTGTCCGCCGCTGGTTTTTCACCCATACAGGGTCGCCCCGCAGCGGGGACAATTTCGAGACCGTGGAGCTGTATCTCGACGACAAACCGCAGAAGCTCCATACTGGAATCGAAGCTGCCAATCCCCGGGTCGAGCGTTTCCTCTTTCGGGCCGACGTCATGCCGGCTTTCTTCTTCGACGGAGAGCAGGCTCAGACGTTGATCAATAACTCTGGCCAGGACGGCATGAAGAAGGCCGTCGAGGTACTTTTCGGCACGAAGGTGGTGGAAGAGACGCTTGATAACATCAAAGACTTTATATCAACGTCACACTCGAAACTCGGCGGAAAAAAAAGCGCCGATACGCAGCAGAAACAACTAGACGAGAAGCTGGCTCGACGCGAACAGCTCGAGAAGGAAATCCACGACCGGGAAACAAAAATCCGGCAACTCGAGAAGAAGCGGGAGCAACTCGAAACCGAGCAGCGGAAGAATCAGGAGTCGCTGGCGACGCTGGGCGGCGAGCGAAAGGCGGACGTCGCCAAGATCCACGCGGACGTAGCCGATGCGGAGGCGGAAAAGCGCAATGCCGAGAAGGGCGCTCACGGACGCGGCCAGAAGGCTCGGCATCTCCCTCGCGCTGTCCAGGCTGGCCACTTCCGTCGCCAACCGCCTAGAAGCAGAGGCCGCCCGCGAGCGCTGGGAAAACGTTCGAGACGGAACCGTCCAGCGCAGCGACGAGGTGCTGCACCTCGCCCTGCCGGAGCCGGCGAAGTCCGATCCGCTGGTCGGGCATCTGGACCAAAAGACGTGGCTAAAGCTCCGCGACCGCTTCCGTAAGGCCATTGAACGGATCTACATCCCTCCCCCAACCGATTGCGCCGACGAATACATCCTCGGGCACGTGCGGGGCGAGAGCCGCAACCGACTGCTTTTTTCCCTGGCGGAAGCCAAGGGACAGGGCATCGCTGAGATACGCGCCCGGGCCCGCCGGCTTTCTGAGGCGAAACAGCAACTTGAGGACGCCGTATGGCGCCGCGACCGCTTTGGAAACCTCCCCGAAGAAGCGGTGAAAATCGGTGAACGGCTATCGGAAGTGGGCGAGCAGATTTCCGAAACAAGCAGGCAACTGGGTGCTGCCGAGAATGAAGCAAAGAAGCTTCGGTCGGAATTGCAAGACGTAAGTGCCGAGATTGGCCGCCTGCAGGAGTTACTGGCCAAACTGGGGCCCGAACAGCGACGAATTGCCGTGGCCGAACGCGTGAGAGCGGTACTTAGCTCTTTGAACGATCAGCTTCGCCCCATCACGGTTTCCCGGCTGCAATCCGCGGTGACATCACATTTCACCCGCATTGCCGACCGACGCTACCAAAAGGGTGAAATTGTTTTTCCGAACAACGGCACCCCTGTCCTGCGGCGGCCAAACATGCCAGAAGCCCTGATCGAGATGATGAGCGGCTTCGAGCGGCGGGCTTTCGGCATTTCCTTTTCCCTCGCACTGGCGGAGATTACGCAACGCCGAATCCCGCTTGTCATCGATACTCCGCTCGGGAACGCAGACCAGGACTACCGCCGCCGCCTGTTGAAAGCCCTGACCAACGTCGATCTTGACCAGATCATAATCCTTACGCACGACGCGGAAATCACGGGGGAGCTTGTAGAGGACATCGAGAATCAGGTCAGGCAAACCTTTCTTGTCGAATTCGACCAGCACCGACACGAGTCGATTGTCAAACCTGACAGCTATTTTGGTGGGATCGGCCGATGAACCACGAATTTAAGGATCAGGTGTGGAAGGGTGGATTCAGGCCGACCCTGGAAGCCGAGCAGTTTGAGGATAAGCTGCGGGCAAAGCTCGGTCTGGGGAATAAGTACGAATCGGCCCGGCTGTCGATCGGACGGTCCCTTGCCATGCCGGGTTCGCCTGCCCCGGTCAGGCTGCCTGCCGACCAGCGCGGCAAGCCGATTCACGGCGAGCAGCTATTCGGGGAGGAAATTGACCTCTGGATGTCCATTATCGCCCTGGACGGCCAACTGGGCGTTGCCGCGACGGTGGAGGATTTTCGCTCGCTCGCGGAAGCGCATTGGGCGCGCGGTGCTAAGCTGCTCCAAGCCGATTTTGACGACTGCGAAGAGGACGAGGTTCGCCTTACGACACGCCTGGCCGAGTTGCTTCCCAGCTCGTTCGGTGCCCGCGACGGTGGAGGTGGCTTCACGCCTGGCGCTGCCGGTGAGGTCAGGCTCAAAGTGGGAAGCGTTTCCCGTACGTTCCCAGACGAAGCACCGGTCACGTTCTCGATTAATGCGCCCGGTGCGGCTCCGCACATCGCGTTGATGGGCAAGAACGGCAGCGGCAAAACTACGACCGGCGTCCAGATCGCCATCGAAATCGCGAGAACTGCCCGGATCCCGATTCTTTTCATAGATCCGAAGGGCGAGTTTGTCTCATCCGGGCATGCGGTGGGTTCGTTGGCCGAAGGCCTGCCAGATATCCGGCCCCTCGAAGTGGGCGAGCAGCCCATCCCCCTCGATTTCCTCCCGGATGCGGCTGTCGGCAACGCCAGCATAACGCACGCGGCGATGCAGTTCCGGGATTCCATTGCGCTTTGCTGCGGACACACGGGCGATATCCAGCTCGACTTGCTCCGCACCGCGGTCGAGAAGGTGATTCGTCACGAGAAACGTCGTGACTTGACCGCAATCAGGGAGGCCTACAAGCGGGAGTTGGTGCAAGCCAACAAGAAGCACGACAGCATCGTGAGCCGACTCAATGAGCTGACCCAGCTACAAGTCTTTTCTGCCACGTCGAGTCCGGCCGAGTTCTTTTTGGCGCAAGCTGGGTCTTGAGCCTGAAAACGCTCGGGACGGAGGAACTGAAGAAGTTGGTCATACTTCTGGTGCTGGATTCATTGCGGAGTTTCATGCTCTCGCAACAGGAATCACCCGTCTTCGAGGGGTATCGCGCACTTAGACATTTGTTGGTCATCGACGAAGCGCGCCGAATCCTGGCGAACAAAAAGTACCAGTCCCTGGTAGATCTGGTGCGCAGGGACGGTCTAAGGGCGAAGTAGTGATGCTACTCTCACAGGACCCAAGCGACTTCGATGGTCAGGCGGATGACTTCACGACGCAGCTAGGCACGGTGATCGCTTTCGCATGCACACAAACTCAACGCGGGCTACGATCTCTGCAGGGTGCATTCGGGAGGCGGTTGCAGCCAAACGAATTTGCCGATACTTTTCTCCCGCCTGGGGTCGCTTTCGCGAAACTGCCCGGCCGGGAACCGGAGCGTATCATGTGCTGGGAGGCGGATCGCCGTGGAGACTGAATAGACCATCGACGCTCGCAAGCTTCGGATTGCCTCTTGCCAGATGAACTAACTCTTGAGCACTTCGCAACGGAGGCAAGATGCCAACGATCAAACTATCCTCAAAAACACTTGTGCATATTAGTTCGGGCGTCTACCGGAGCACGGCGAATGCCTTGAAGGAATTAGTTAGCAACGCCTTTGATGCCGATGCAACACTGGTCGAGATCAACACGAACTCGCCACGATTCGACAATTTGACGTGCCAAGACAATGGCACCGGAATGTCAAAGGCAGAGTTTGAACGTCTAATGGAAGGCGGCATTGGGAACAGCCAGAAACGGGTCGGAACGTCAGAAGACAAAGAGACCACAGCGCTCGGACGGCCAGTGATAGGTCGGATTGGTATCGGGATGCTAGCGATTGCACAGGTCTGCTTTCAGTTCAAGATCGTTTCACACCACCGAAAGTCTCAAACCGCATTTGAGGCCATAGTTGACTTGAAGCCGTATCGGCGAAATGAGGTGGCGTCAGCTGACATGAATGAAAATGAGGATCTGGAAATTGGGCAATATAGCTGTAAAGCCATTCCTTACGACGAAAAGAATTGCGGTGTATTTATATCCACCAGGGACCTTCTTCCGTCCTACACAAGTCGATACTTAGAGGATGTTTCAAGACCTGATTTCGCGATCGTTCCCATGCGATTTTCGGGTCTCATGTCGGAGATACTGACAAAAAGCTCAATCCGCGAACTGGGTGACTATTGGACACTGTTTTGGGAATTGTGCGTTTCCTGTCCAGTGCGATACGTCGATGAAGGACCTCTTCGCGAAGATTTCATCATAACATCGGCCGAATATGAAACCAAGCCGGCGGCGAGAGAGGCGTGCGCCGAGGCAATCACAATCGCCAGGAGCTTGGCCAGAACGCTCGCCAGCTATAATTTTACGGTAAAACTAGACGGTACACCGATTCGTAAACTTGTACTGCTGCCTTTCAAAGAATCCGACCAACTTCAGGCTAGGGCTTTCCCCGTCACGTTCGATGCCAAAGTTGAAGGCACCCGACTCAAGTATAAAGGATACGTCTTCCTCCAAACTCGTATGCTCAAGCCAGCCGAGATGAGGGGAATACTTGTTCGCGTTCGCAATGTAGCAATTGGCGATTACGATCTTACTTGTTTAAATTACGAAAAAGTCCAAGGATTTAGACGCGATTGGCTAAGTGGTGAGATTTATGTCGAGTACGGCCTCGAAGACGCGCTGAACATTGATAGACATAGCTTCAACGAAGTCCACCCTCACTATATTTCTTTGCAACGGCATCTTCATAGCGCCTCTCCGAGGCTATCTTCCCGGCAGCTTTGCGAGCGTCAACGGCATCCGGACTTCGAAGGTCTGATGCCGCTCGAGCGGCAGGGGATCTCGTGCTGACCGACAAGATTCGATCAGTACTCGAGATTCGTTATTCTTTGTTTAGAGATAGCAAGAAATCTTCAAAGGTAATGCCTATCGACATCGATGAGCGGAAACATCGTATTACCATCTCCGAACACCCGTTTTGGCCAAGAAACAAGAACGCTCGGATTGCTTCAGAACGAATTGTCATCGCGTTTATGCTCGCTCGTCTACACTCCGAAGATGCCCAAGATATAAATGAGCTCGCATTCCGCATCCTCGGGGGGTTAGCATAAGCATGAGTAGAATTGATTATGACAGCGACATCACGAAGCATTACGTCAGATTTGATGGCTGGCTTGACGCCTTCAAGGACCGACACAAGTTGGTCAAACGCCAAATCAACGGTGGCCGGAGAAGCCTTCCGCTGAATTACTTCACCTTCTGTGCATCAAGCGCAATAGACGTTTTCATGCTAGAGAGAGCCAAGCTTCTTAAGCGAGAGAAGGTTTCTGGCCGTCTTGAGCAAGTCTACTATTGTGAAGCTGATGAACGTGAATTTGTCAAGATTGCAAGTTTGATAGGGTCGCGCGAGGCAGGTTTCCTGGAGAGCTTCGAGGACTTCGTGCTTTTTAGGGATGACAAGCATACACGAGGAAAGGCGTCTTTTGACCCGGCTGAGCATGTACCCGACAGCTCCGATATCCGCCGCAAATTCGCTTGTAAAGACTCCATCACAGGTTCGTTGAACTTTTCCCTTTTGATGTTATAAATCTTGACCTCTACGGGAACCTATTCCCACCCAAAGGAACCGCCTACAGCCCGATCCTTAAGACCTTCGAACGGCTGTTCGAATGGCAAAAACAACCGAGCTACCGTGATGAACATGTATGTGAAGGCTTTACGCTTTTTTTAACCGCATATGTCCACAAGGACAACATCAACGTGTCTGCACTAAAAGCAATGTTAAAGTCGGCGTGCAAACCTGCACCATCAGCTATTAGCCGATGCATTCACCTACCGCTATCCACACGGCGATCCCGATCAGCTCATGAATGAAAACTTCCCGGTATTCTTTTCGATCATTTTGCCAAAAATCATTGCCAACATCGCTTTCGCACACGGATGGATTGGGAATCACAGAAAAATCTACCTCTACAATCGACCAGAAGTAGGAGAGTATCACATGATGACATCTGTTGTATCTTACAAAGCATTTGATGATTCAGACTGTCTTCCTGGTCAATCGCGGCACGACTTATTTAACGCTTATTATCTTCCGGAGATCGCTGATGTATTTCGCTACAAACCTGTCGATGTTGGAGATTGTTTGAAAAGAGGCGGGAAAAAACTCGCGTTGACTATTTCGAATGACCTGGCGGACATCGTAGATTTCCGCACGAAAATGTTGGCGTCTCTGAGCGAGTGATGTCTTCATCCTCGTGCCAATATCGGCGTACCCTTCGACGATGAAGTTTTCAAGAGAGCAGGGCTTGGCCTGAGGCTAATACTCTTCCGGCAGGAGTACCGTCGTCCCACCGTCCCAATCGCTGATGACCCACAGCCGCCGTCCTCGGGCGGTCGTGTACTCACTCATAATCCGACCACGGCGGTTGAGTACGTTGCTCTTGTTGATCTTGCCCGAGTTATCGGTCGCCTCCCAGCCTTGGCGCCGTTCGTCGTCCGTCAGTTCGATCTCGTCAAATTGCCCGATCTCACACCAGTCCCCACGGGCGTGGCGGGCAAGGAAGCCTGCGGCGTGTTGTCCGGCATCGGCTAGAGCCTCGACGGCGCCGCCGGTGATCGTGACCTCCCCAAGCTGGAAGCAAGCTCCATCTGGCTCCTGACGCATCTGAAAGATCGCACCGCCTCCATCACGGAACTGCTGGTCCGTGCAGGCAGGGCAGAGTGCGCCGGCAATCGTAGCGCCCTCGAACTTGTCCACAACGTCTACTTCAAGCGGCACTCCGCATATCGAACATTTCGTCCTCACCTTCGTCATCCGCCTCGCTCCTAACTGATGCTCGTTTCCGAGCGCGTGAAACCGAAGAAAGAGCGGCGCTAGCCTGGCTCGCTGGTGAGTGCCGTAGCGGGGGTTATGATGAGCTGGACGAAAAAACGCGACGTGCCGTCAGCGCATCGCCTCGCAATCTTCCGCTGACAGTGAACCCAGGTAACGAGCCACCGCTTCGCCAATCTCCTGTGGGGTTCCCGTGATCGAGGCCTCTTCTCCCGACCCTTCCCCGAAGTCGTACGCGGCATCAAAGACGCCATCTGCGTTTCCCACCGACGCCTCAACCTGAAAGCGCATGGCACCCCCCTCTTCAAGTGGTCCACTACTTCGATAGTGTACCAGACGTCAGTACCCGCCGCGACATTCCCTACCCGAGAATCACTGGATCGGGCAGCAATCGAGAAGGCCATGGGGTCAGAAGGCCAAGAAGGCCATGGGCCGGGTAGACCTGGGTGGTTACCCACCCAGGCGTCGGGTAAGGAGGTGACGTTACCGTCACCCCCTCCCCTAAGAACTGTACATGAAAGTTTCCCTTCATACAGCTCAAGCATTCACGAACGCCCCTCGCGGGACGCGGTCGCTTTTGTCTGTCCTTCTCGCCAGTGAATCTGCCGATGACAGTTGGCGTGCAACAACTCCATGTTGTCGGCCGTCTCCTGACCACCTCGGCTGTGCCAAACTCGATGGTGCATCTCGCAGTCTTCCTCTGCGATTCGCAGCGGTTGACCGCAGACCGTGCATCGTCCCTTTTGTTGCGTCCATACGTATTTGATCCGGCCGCGACCTGCCAGCGTTTGGGCCAGTTGCCAACCCAGCCTTGCTTCCAGGTACGCTTCCCACTCCGGATCGTAGGGATTGACGTCGCTTCGGATCTTCACGTAACGAATGATCTTCACTCGCGCTGCGGCCATCAACTGAATCGGCCAGCCTTGGCCTTTCTGGTCAAACAGCGTGCCGGTGAAGACCCAGTGGCGGTCACCATCATGCTGGAAGTATTTCTCCTTGATCCACTTCCGGCCCTTCTTCGAGTGCCGTCGCCGGCACCATCGCCACAACATTTGGAAGATCCGATGATCCACGTACGTAAAGGTGCGTTTGCTCGCCGCGTAACGGTGATACATGGTCCAGCCCTTGATTTGCTGATTCAAACGCCGGATCATTTCTCCTGCCGTCTGGCTGCCCGAGCGGTCCATCGTTTCCTGGATCTTGGTTAAGAACGTTTTCACGTTACTTTTCGACGGTTTGGTCAAGACCTTGCCGTTGGAATAACGCCGGACGTTCTGTCCCAAGAAGTCGAAGCCTGCCTCAATATGCGTGATCTGGGTTTTTCCTCGTGGGAGAGTTCCAAACCGCGTTCCTTCAAGAAGTGAGCCACGAGAGGTTGGACTTGATCACGAAGAAGTTCCTTCGAGATGCCCGTGATCAAGAGTCGAGTAGCCTGGGGGAATTTCACCCCCAGGCCCTCACAGAACCGGACGGGAGGCTCTCGCCTCATCCGGCTCTTATGATCCAGTCGCCGGCCGTATCCCGAGCTGCCAGAGGACGAACAGCTTCGGATCGCGTCGCGCTACCCGACCCAGCCAATAGACCGCGTGGGTAGGGTGACGCCTCAACCGTTTGTATTTCCGCTGCGCCCATTTCACCAATGCGCGCTCCAGATGTCGGAGGACCGGAGTGAGCGCCGACCGGTAGAACCGACCGTAGTAGTTCGCCCAACCACGGACCGAAGGATTCACAAGCCCCGCGATTTCCTCCAAAGACTGATTGTTCCGAGTGGCGGCCAGCCGCCAGTCTCGGATCGTCTCTCGAATCGCCTTGGCGGCCTTGTCGCTGATCGCCGGCAGGAAGCTCACGAAGAACGTCCCGCGTCGATTCTTGGCCCGCCGGGGCCGAAAGGTATAGCCTAAAAAGTCGAACTTGATGTGCTCATGTTGATCTTTCCGGTCATCATCCTGGCAGTACACGATCTTCGTCTTCTCAGGGTGAAGCTCCAGACGGCACTCCTTCAGACGTTGCCGGACCGCTTCGAGCACATGCTCTGCTTGAGCGCGGCTCTTGGCGTGAATGATCACATCATCGGCATAACGCTCGAACTGAATGGCCGGATAGGTCCGACGCATCCAGAGATCGAATGCATAATGCATGAAGAGATTTGCCAACAAAGGCGAAACTACTGACCCTTGAGGCGATCCCTTCGTTCGTTCTTCGCGGCTGCCATCCTGCTTCTGAACGGGAGCTTTCAGCCAACGCTCAATGTAAAGCAGGACCCACGGAGCTTCCACGTGGTGACGAACCGTCTTCATTACGAGTTCATGATCCAGATTGTCAAAGAAGCCTTTGATATCTAGATCAATCACCCAGGCGGACCGCCAGCACCGCTCGCGCGCGGTGGCCACCGCATCCAGCGCCGATTTTCCGGGACGATACCCGTAAGAGTCGGGATGAAATTGCGGCTCCACCAATGGCTCCAGATGCATCTTGACGACCATCTGCGCCACGCGGTCGCCGACCGTGGGAATTCCCAGCGGTCGTGTACCTCCGTTGGCTTTCGGGATCTCCACGAGCCGGACCGGCGGTGGAAAGTAGCTTCCCGAGGACATCCGATTCCAAATCTTGTAGAGGTTACCCTTCAAGTCGGATTCGAACGCTTCGATCGACTGTCCGTCCACTCCGGCCGCGCCGTGGTTAGCCTTGACCTCCTTATATGCTTTCCAGACAACCTGTTTGGAAATAGCGTAAGGCTTGGTGTCAGGCATCGGTTCCTCCCATTGCTGGTTGACTTTGGCCTTTGACATAAGCTTTGACGCACGACTTCGCTTCTGGCATGAATTCCTCCCATCGCTGGTTGATCCATCCCTTTAGCTGAACCATTCAACCCCTTCGCTCCGCCCGCATTACCAGGCCTCGATGCTACTACGGGTTGATCCGCCCCTGTGCCACGCATCGGGATCTTTGTCCTCGTGGGTCTACCACTTGGGCATCTCCCTTGGCATCGTGACGACAGGTTCCCACGTTCCCCGCGAGAGCCTGAACCGAGCTCGCGCCACCTTTACGCCGGTCATCATCAAGGCCGTAAACAGGTTCCGCCTTGACCGCATCCCAGGCCAACGACTGAAGCCTGGTTTCGATGACATTCCTATGCTTTCGACGCCTCATCGGTGGATCACTTGCGTTCGCCTTCTCGGCTCATATCTGACCAGTTCAAGACCGGCCTTTTCCCGAACGCTCACCACCAGGACTCTTAATCCAAGCAGCTTCGGGTGATTTGGAACCTGGTCCTGCAACCCGATTCCGAGGGACCTACCCTCATCTCTCACGCAGCATGGCGTTCAAGGACACTCCTGAAGTCGTCCTTTCACACCTTCGTGGCGCACAGTCATCCGCATAGCGGATCAGGAACGCTTCCCCTTTCAGGCGAGGGCGTACTTCGCCGTCGAACCATTGGTCCAGCACATAGTGCAGGAACAGATTCGAAAGTAAAGGACTGAGCACCCCACCTTGTGGCGCGCCGAGTTCAGGAGTTGTGTGAACTCCGTCCTCCAGCACGCCAGCGTTGAGCCATTTGCCGATCAAACGCAGGATCACACCATCGCGCACCCGTCGCTTGAGGAACTCCCGTAAATGGCCGTGGTCGATCGTGTCGAAAAATTTTCGAAGATCGACGTCCACGATCCAGCCGCCTCCCAGCTTCATCGCCTGTTTCCACAGCGACTGCAAGGCTCCGTGAGCACCGCGTCCGGGTCGAAACCCGTGCGAGACGTCCAGAAAGTCCGTCTCGTACACCGGTTCGAGCACCATCAGCACCGCACGTTGGAGGATTTTATCCTCATATGTGGGTATCCCTAGAGGACGAGTCTCGGTGGCCGAGCCTGCCTTGGGGATGTGCACTCGACGCACTGGCGGTGCCACGTACGTGCCGGACTTGGCGCGGTCGAGGAGGTTCTGGAGGTTGGCCTCCAGGTTGACCTCGTATTCGTCCGCGGTCTGTCCGTCCACGCCGACGGCCCCGTCCTTGCGTGTCCGAGCATGGGCTGTGAGCATCCATTCGATGTCGATGTGATGCGCCAGGTTCGTGAAGGCCATATCAGGGCAATTCCTGGCGAGTTCCGCGATCCGTTGTTGTTTCGTTGACACGGATTCAGGTCTCGGCGTACCTGGCATGTTTCCCTCCAACGGTTCATAAGATGGCATCTCCTTCCCTCCCCAGGGTCCCTCGGGTGGTTCCCCTGGATCAGCGGTACTACGAGACGCTCCGACTTCCTGACAGCCTTTTCGCCGCACTTCGTTTCCTTCGCTTGGCGATACCTTGGAGCGCCTGCGTTTCGTCCCCGTTCGGCCGCAGACGCATGGCCGACGGATCATCCTGGAGTTTGCTGTACCGGTTGCTCCGATCCGGTTTTCTTCAGGGAACTGTCAGGATCTCCCAAGTTCCCGTGAAACCCGTGCGATCATTCGCCATGTTCCTCCGACCCCGGTGTGACCTGGCACGCCTGTGGGTCCAGGTGTAGCTAATGCCAGGCTCGGCCCCCGCGACTGACCAAGACGAGGGCTCACGACGATGGTAATTTCGGGGCTCAATCACACAGCGTTTGATCTCGCTGTCTACGCTTCGCAGTGGACGGTCACCCGTCCCCACGCAAGACTCGCTTCCGGCTGCTGGCCCGGCTCTGCCGGACGGGATTGGTTACCCGCAGGGTTTCAATGAAAGGTTTCACATTTTGATGATTCTCCTTTCCCGAGCTTCTTGGCGCAAGGACGCCATACCCAACTCCAAGGGGGAATGAGCACCAGGGGTCAGACCTAAGCACCAGGGGTCTAAGCACCAGGGGTCAGACCTAGGAACAAGTTATTTAGGTCATTCACGGCCCTTGTAGCACCTCCTCCAGATCTCTCAAATGCTTGCGGATTTTCGCATCGGCCGATAACCAATTACTGAATCGCCGGGGCAGGTTGGGCACACTTTCCGTTAGCCACCCGTAGACATGCATCGCGCTGGGGTACTTCAATCATCGTCGGGGCGTCAGCTCAGTGCATGTCCAGACGCGGTCCTGTCCGGGCCCGGTCCACGTCCACGCGCGGTCTGCTCCGCGATCCGTTCATGAACCGCGAGTGAGATGGTGGGCGCGTTCGTAGCGATGTCATTGACGCGGGTTCGCGAATTAGGATCTAGTGATGGGAGAGCTTCCTCATGGGGGTTCGTCCAGAAGAGCGACTGAGCCTCGGCCGGCGAAAGCAATTGGTCGTTGACTCGCCCCGTGCATCAAAGCCTCGCATCGTGAAGGGACCACGAACACATTCATGTGCGGCATCGCCGGCTTCGTCAATCGATCTGGGCTCAAGGCCGATCGCGGCATCGTCGAACGGATGACGGCCACGCTGGCCCACCGGGGGCCCGACGGCGACGGAATCTATTGCCATGAACGTGCCGCGCTCGGACATCGCCGGCTTTCGATCATCGACGTGGCGGGTGGTGCGCAGCCGCTTTGCAACGAGGATGGCTCGGTCTGGGTTAGCTACAATGGCGAGCTCTATAACGAACCGAAAATCCGGGCCGAGCTCGTTGCCAGGGGCCATGTTTATCGCACGTCATGCGATACCGAAACCCTCGTTCACCTCTATGAAGAACACGGTCCCGAATTTGTCAATCATTTGAATGGCATGTTCGCGCTGGCGATCTGGGATCAGACGCGGAGCCGCTTGATACTCGCGCGTGACCGGATGGGTCAGAAGCCCCTTTATTATAGTAGCTTGCCCGGCGGCGGCCTGGCATTTGGCTCGGAGCCCAAGGCGATTCTTGCGCACCCGGAAATCGGTCGCACGCTCGACCTGGATAGTCTGGCCCGCTACCTGTTCTACGAATACGTGCCTGCTCCGTACTCGATCTGGCGATCGCTGCGCAAGCTACCCGCCGGCCATGTGCTCACATGGGAGGCGGGCGAGTTTCAGGTGTCGCGCTACTGGACTTCGCCGACGATCGGATCGGATGGCGGCGCCGATCTCGAGGCCGCGACCGAGTCGTTCTGGTCCGAGTTTCGACAGTCGGTCGCGCGCCATCGGCGGTCGGATGTGCCGATCGGGGTGTTTCTCTCGGGCGGAGTCGACTCGTCGAGCGTCGCGGCGGCCCTGTGCGAGCTCGAGCCGGCCGCCCAGGTGCGCACGTTCTCGATCGGCTTTGAAGATCCGACGTTTGACGAGAGCCAGCACGCGCGTGCCGTCGCCGCCCACCTGGGGACCGATCATCACGAGCGGACGTTCTCTGTCCAGACGACCTATGACTTGTTGCCCGAGGTCGCTCGCTGGCTCGATGAGCCGTTCGGTGACGCCTCGATCTTGCCGACTCATTTATTGAGCCTGTTCGCGCGCGAGCACGTGAAGGTCGTGCTGGGCGGCGATGGCGCTGACGAGCTCCTGGCGGGCTACCCGACGTTTCCGGCCGAGCGTGCCGCCCATTTCTTCCGGCACTTGCCGCGGTCGGCACAGGCGCTCGCCGGAACGGCTGTCGGCAGCCTGCCGGTGAATCATGGAAATTTCAGCTTTGATTTCAAGCTCAAGCAGTTTCTCCGGGGCGCGGCTGAGCCCCGGCCGCTGGCCCACCAGCGCTGGCTTGGATCGTTCGCCGGCGCGGAAATCGGGCGGCTGCTCGTGGCGGGTGATCCGCTCGGCGTTGAACAGGAGCACCTGCGCCGATCTTCGGCGCTCGAAGGGGGCTCCGACCCGCTGTCGAATTCACTGGCCCTTTATCAAGACACGTATCTGCCCGAAGACATCCTGACCAAGGTCGACCGGGCCAGCATGGCTTGCGGCCTGGAGGTCCGGGCTCCCTTTCTCGACGCCGAGCTCGTTGACATGGTGCAAGTGCTCCCTTCATCGTTCAAGCTCGGGCGGAACAAGACCAAGCGCCTGCTCAAACGAGCCGCAAGCCGGCGGCTGCCGGCGTCGATTTTGACCCGGCCCAAAAAAGGCTTTGGCATCCCGGTCGCGGCGTGGCTACGCGGGCCGCTGGCGCCGCTACTCGACGCAGCTCCTCGGCCCGGCTCGATTGAAACGGCAGGGACTCTTCGAGCCCGCTGAAGTCGAGCGGCGAATTCTTGAACATCAAATGGGAGCCTGCGATCATCGCAAGCCCTTGTGGACGCTCTTGATGTTCCAGCTCTGGTATGACCACTGGATGGACGGGCCGATTTCCTGAGAGTCAGTCGGTTCGAGGAAACGCGCGTTGCACCTGGGAAACAACCACGTTGCCTTTCCATCGCCATGGCGTAAACTCGATCACCGCGCCAGGATAACCAAAGTGAAAAGGCCACAATGAGGATTCTGGTCGTCTCCGATATTCATGCGAACTGGGCTGCTCTTTCCGCGATCAAGCAGCCTTTCGACGTTTGCCTGTGCCTGGGCGATCTGGTCGACTACGGACCTGATCCCGCCCCTTGCGTGCGCTGGGCGATGGAGAATGCCACCTACGCCATCCGCGGCAATCATGATCACGGCGTGGCGCAGGGAATCCCGGTTAATGGCAACACGGGTTTTCGCTATTTGACGCAGGTTTCGCGGCCGTCGATGTGGGAAGCGCTCGGGCCCGAGGAACGGCGCTACCTGTTACAGTTGCCGGTCACCCAGCGATTCACGCTCGAAGGAAAGCGCTATCTCCTGGTTCATGCGACACCGCGCGACCCGCTCGACGAATACCTCCTCAAGGATCCCCAGACCTGGGCCAAGCGGCTTCAAAACGTCGAGGCCGACGTGGTCTGTGTTGGTCACACGCACATCCAGTTCAATATCCAGGTCAATGGAGTGGTCGTTTTGAACCCGGGGAGCGTCGGGCTGCCGCGTGACGGTGATCCCCGCGCCGGGTACGCGATCATCGACGACAACAAGATCGAGATGAAGCGCGTGGCCTACCCGGTCGAGCAAACGATCGCCAACATCGAAGCGATGCCCTGGCCGCGGCGCGGTAAGCAGATTCTCGGCTACGTTTTACGATCAGGCCGTCTGCCCGTTCAGCCGGACCTCGACGGACTCGATTCGACGGCCGAAGACGACCCTGATCCCGATGAAGATTGAGCCGTTGCCGGGCGGTCGACCTTGAAACCGGCTATTCCGTTCGGGCCAGTTGTATCGAAGCGCCATTCAGAGGCCGCCGCCGAGTGCTTGCCGGATCGAGGGCAGGTATTTTTCGGCGGATGCGGTATTCACCAGAACAACCCGATCGTTGGGACCAATAAGGCCGCGATCGGCCAGCTCGGGTAAGGCCGCCAGGGTCGCCGCGCCCTCGGGCGACCAGGCGAAACGGCGTTCGGTCCACTCGTCGCGAATCGTGGCGTTGATGGCGTCGTCAGTGACGGCGATCGCCGTTCCGCCGGTCGCCCTGATGATCTTGAGCACGTTGATATGGCCCAGATTTTGCGCGACATTGAGACCCGTGGCGACGGTGCGGCCGGGCGGTTTTGGTTCGATATCGGGGGCACCGGCCTCGAAGGCCCGGACGATCGGCGTGGTGGCCGCGCTTTGAACGCAAACCATGCGTGGCCGCTTTGATCCGATCAAGCCGAGCGCTTCGAGCTCGTTGAACGCCTTGTCCATGCCGACCACGCCGGTTCCTCCCCCGGTCGGATAAACGATGACGTCGGGAACTTCCCAGACCCGCTCGAGGGCGCGGTCGCCTGCCGGCTCGGCCATCTCGAGGCCGAGCGTTTTTTTTCCCTCGGTTCGCCAGCCTGGCTCCTGAAAAGTCGCCACGTTGAAGTAACCCTGGGGCACATAATGTTCGCGGACGCGTTTGCCACAATCGATGATCGTGCCGGCGACCAGGTCGAGCTTGACGTTGGCCGGATGAAGCTCGCGCAAACGCCGCTACTCTTCCCAGGACGGGCAGATCGGTATCGGGCGACATGACGATCACCGCCTCGATGCCGGCGGCAACGGCATATTCGGCCAGGGAATCGCCGGCATTGCCCTGCGTGGGGACGGCCAGTCGCTTCAGCCCCAGCGAGCGAGCCATGGAGACCGTCATGGCCATGCCGCGATCCTTGAACGAGAGCGTGGGATTGGCCCCGTATCCCGCGTAATGCCTTCCTTCATCCTTGACTTCGAGACGGCACCCCACCTTGTCACCAAGCGGGTGCGCATAAGGCACACTCGGGGTTCCACCTTCGCCGAGCGCCACAATATGGGTACGGTCGAGTGAATCGCGAATGTCCAGTGGCAGCAAGCCGCCGAACCGCCAGAGATCGGTGCGAGCCGGATCCCACCAGCCATCAGCGCCGCGCTCGAACTTGAGCCGCTCGACGTCGATCACCATCTGAAGAGGGCGGCCGTCAAGCGGGCAGAGATTCATGATCGCTCTGGCGTCGAATCGAGCGGCGCAGACGCTACACGCCAGGTGAGAGACATAACTCATTGCGGGGAAATCACCTCGGAAATGACGCGCGAACACGCTTCCAATCGTGAGTATGCTCGCGCTGTTTTATGTGCCTGGCCTGGCGAATAGAAACTGGCCGTCCAGCGTCTTGTATATTGAGGCTTCTTGACTAGTGTGGAAAGGATCTTGAGCCGGCCCGGTGCGATTTCATGGGTCGTCGATCGCACGGCGGCTTCGTCGCAGGCGTCCGTTGTATTGACTCGCCCCGTCAGTAAAAAGGGCGACCACAGCAATACCGGGGCGTGAATCGCCGAGAGTTAAACCAGTAACGCACTCTTGATAACGGATCACACCTATGAATATCCGTATCCTGGCGTTTTGATCGCAAGCCCGACGGCCATCGCGGTCATCAGTTCGATTTTCAGGCCGGATTGTGGGCAGGGTTACCCACGCACATTGTTTGGGGGCGAGTCATCAACGATCGGCCATGCCGCACCAGAGGCATAAGCCAGACCTTGAGCGATTCATTGCATGCTTTCGGTCAGAGTCGCCGCTCTGTCTGAACGGAATTGGCAGTCATTTGATTTCGTTCGTTTCTTTCTCACGAGAGGGTAAGGTCAATGCGCTGCTCCAGTTCAATGTTGATCGCGCTCGGCGTGGGCGCGACAGTGGCACTGTTCACGCCGTCGTCCGCGATGTGCGCTGATGACGTGCCGGGGCCGGCTCGTTCCGATTCGAATCCGGCCTCATCGAAATCCGTCTCCGCCAAGGCGCCGACCGCCAAGGCGCCGACCAGAACCGAAACCAAGGCGACGACGAAGCAAAAGGACGAAGACATTCCGGAAACCGATTTGCTCGACGCGATGCGCCAGGGCCTGGTCGCCGTTGACGCCAAGGGGCGCGGCGATGGTCGCATCACCATGACGATCAAGAACCGCACCAAGCGTCAGCTTCGCGTGGTGCTGCCCCCCGGTCTTATTGCCCAGGGTGCTACCGGCCAGTTCGGAGGCATGGGCGGCATGGGCGGCGGCATGGGCGGTATGGGTGGTGGCGGTATGGGTGGCATGGGCGGCGGTATGGGCGGCATGGGCGGCGGCATGGGTGGCATGGGCGGCGGCGGTATGGGTGGCATGGGCGGCATGGGTCGGAACGCCGGTACGATGCCCCCGACCATGGGCATGATGATGCTGGCCCGAATGATCATGTACTTCTGCGGCGATCCCGATAGCTGGGATCAGCGCAGTATCATGATCGGAATGATGGGCGGCATGGGCGGCGGTATGGGTGGCATGGGCGGGATGGGCGGCGGGATGGGCGGCATGGGTGGCATGGGCGGAGGAATGCGTTCCGTCCCGCCAACCGGTCTGCCGTTCGCGAACCTCGAACCGGGCCAGACCCGTAGCCTCCCGACGCGTGTCGTGAGCCTGACATCGCCTGACGAAGAGCAGGGTTTGGTGTTGCCGCGAGAAGGGGAGTCACTGCGAATTGTCGGTGACATCGAGCGTGTGAACGAGAACCCGCTGGCTCAAATAGCACTCAAACGACTGTCAGCGGAGAAGGCGCCGACATCCCTCTCGCAACTGGTGATGTGGAAGGTCTCGTCGGATCTCGACTGGGATACGATCGCCCAGCAATCGCGGGCCTGGGCCAATCAGCACGAGCTGTCCCTGGCGCGTTACTTTGTTGACCACCTCGACGCCTTGCCGGAAGGCGAGACGGCCAAGCTGCGATTCGACGTCGTGGCCAGGGACGCCGGCGCAAAAGCCGCCGCCGGGGATTTGACCAAGGCGCGCTCCAGGGCAATATGGTACTCGGCCTGATCGCCAGCGAAGGGATTTCCGAGCAGCCAGAAGGGCCCTCGCTGGCCTGTCGCATCAACATGACGGCGCGCGAGGCCTCCGTGCAAGTGCTCGGGAGTGATGCAACGGGCCGGAACTGGGTGCCGTTTGGGAAATTCGCCCTGCCTCTCGCGGTGGAAAACGGCAAGCCCGACGTCGTCCGATTCGCCGACGCCCTGGCGGGAGGCATTCTCGATCGCGTCGTGCGGGCCCAGGTGGTCAAGGGCTCGGCACAGAAGGAGAAGGGGAAGGTCGTCTACCAGGTCAAAATCGAGAACGCGTCGCCACTGATCCTCAACGGCCTGGCTTTCCGCGGCAACGATACGAAGGTGGGTGAAGCGCCCCGCGTGCTGGCGGGAATCGCGCTTCCGCCGCGCCGGACCATGCTGGTGCCCACGCCGGATGACGTTGTCAAAACCCTGGGATTGAAGAAAGGCATCAAGGTGATGGCGCTCGACCTCAGTGGGCTTTGATCAGATCGATTAATCAATCGATCGCAATGTCGTTTCATGAAGCATGATCGTGAGGCCCAGGACAGATCTCCTGGGCCTCATTTTTTTCCGTTCGACGACCAATCCGTTCGTCTCTATTCACGCTCATCAATGGTTGGAGCCGCCGTGCTGGGCTTCTGGCGTGATGGTAGCGTGTGGCGCACAGGGCCAGAAATGCCAGCCGTGTCCATCCGGGGCGGCCAGGGTGCCGCAACGTTGCGGGTCAATCGCGGCCGCGGCAATTCGCAGGCTCTCCGTGAGCCGCGGACCGGGACGAGAGAAATAAGACGATCCGTCGACGATCGCCACGGACCCGCTTTGCACGGCCGTCAGCCCGCGCCATTCAGGGCGATCTTGAAATGTTCTTAGCTCGGCCGTCGTGCGCTCGAGCGAGAAGCCGCAGAGAGCCACGATGATGACTTCGGGACGGCGCTCCGCGATTTCGTCCCACGTCAATCGCCGCGATTTCGCGCCCGCACGGCCGAGCACTTCGATGCCTCCCGCGATCTCGATGATTTCGGGATTCCAGTGGCCCGAGGAAAAGGGCGGATCGAGCCATTCGAGCAAGAGCACGCGTCGCGGAGCGAACGCGCCGCCACCGTTGGGGGCCGACGGGCGACACGCGATGATCTCGTTTCGGGCCGTCTCAAATCTGGCTCGCAACTCCTCGGCGCGGTCGTCGGCATGAAGCAGGTTTCCGACGCGGCCGAACATGGCGAAGACCTCTCCGAGCGTGGTCGGGTTCACGCTTTCGACCCGTGGGGAACCGGGCAGCGCGGCCGCCGCGCGGCGCACGGTCGCCTCGTTCACAGCGCAAACGTCGCACTGTTCCTGGGTCAGAATGAGGTCGGGCTTCAAACGAGCGAGCAGGGCTTCGTCAAGGTCGTAGAGGCTGCCGGCCTGCGCCTCACGAGTGCGTCGATCTGGGCGCTCGTCGCGGCCGCCGGGATCCGGCTGCGCGTCAGATGCGGCAACTTTTCGATCCCGGCGGGGTCGTCGCATTCGTGTGTCACGCCGACCAGTTGATCGCGGCGGCCCAGGGCGCAGACCAGTTCCGTGAGCGAGGGCAAGAGGCTGACGATTCGCATCACGAAAGTTCCGGCGCGTGCACATCGGTCGTCGGGCCGACCGAGACGATCGTCAGCGGCCAGAGAGGCCACTCGGCGAGCACGCGCGTCATGTCGCTCATCGTGACCTTGCTGAAGGCTTCGAGCTCGTCTTCGACCGAGAGGTAAGAGTGCCGGTACATCCAGTGGAACCCGAGCGACGCGAGCCGTCCCATGGGGCGTTCGCTGCGGAGCACCGATCGCGCCAGGACCTTGTTCTTGGCCTGGATGAGCTCGTCTTCGGTGATGCCCCTGGCAATGGTCTCGCCATAAATCTGGGCGATGCGATCGAGGTTCGCCTGCGTGGACGACGGCTCGCAGCTCAGGAACGAGAAGAACGCGCCGGCCTGGTTGTAGTCTTGATACGACAGCTCGGCGCCGTCGGCAAGGCCCGGATCGATCAAGGCCCAGTAGAGCCGGGAACCCGTATGATCGCCGAGGATCGTCGCCAGCAAGTGCGCCGCGTACCGGTCGGGGCTCTCCAGTGGCGGGCCGTTGCAGACCGCGACGACGGTTTGTTGCTGATCCTCGGCACGCAAGATGGCGTGAAACGAGCCCCTGGCCTGGACGGGTAAGGTGATCCGACTGGCTCTGGCTCCTTTCCACGTGCCGCAATGGGCTTTCGCCAGCTCGACGAGCGATCTCCAATCGGCCTTGCCGGCAAACGCCAGTACCATGTTCGACGGCGAGTAACGCTGCGAAAAATAGCCGCGCATCTGCTCGGCCTCGAGCGCCGTGATCGAGTCGACGGTGCCCAGGATGCTGTTGCCCAGCGGATGCGCGCCGAAGTGAGTGGCCTTGGCGGCCTCGTAGGCGACCGACATGGGATTATCCATGTACATCCGGATTTCTTCGATGATGACCTGTTTTTCGGTGTCGAAGTCCTCGCTCCGGAGTGTGGGGCGAAGGATGTCGGATAGGACGTCGAAGGCCTGGGGCAAATATTCGGGCAGACAGGTCACGTGGTAGAACGTGTCTTCCTCGGAAGTCTGGGCGTTGTGTTTGGCGCCGACCTTGTCGAAGTCGCGATTGACGGCCACCGCGTCGCGGCGCGTGGTCCCCTTGAAGATCATGTGTTCGAGGAAGTGCGAAACGCCGGCCAGCTCGCTGGTCTCGTCGCGGCTACCGGTCTTGACGAAGAAGCCCGCGGCGACCGAGTACGCGCGGTCGTTGAGCTCGGCGATAACGTCGAGGCCGTTATCGAGAGTGGTTTGTTGAAATTGCATCGAGTTGGACCCGTGAGAGAGGAGACGAGCTGATGTATCAAGGACCTGGCTGTTCGTGCGTCCGCCGCTTCCTGGGCGCTCAATGAGCGGGCGGCAGCTCAAGCGCGGTGGGCCCGAGAGTCAAGATCGTGGTATCGGGGTTTTTGTGAAGGTAACGGGCGTAGTGAGAGACGGATTCCGGCGTCAGGGCGTCGAGCTCGCGGGCGATTTCCTCGATGGGCCGCACGCGGCCGAGGAAGTACCAGTCGGAAGCCAGGGCTCCGGAACGGCTCATGCTTGATTCTTGTGCCATGATGAGCGAGCTCTTCAAGCCGGCGCGCATGGTATCGAGCTCATCGAGCGCGACACCGTCGCGGCCGACGCGTTCGATCTCGGCGAGCATCACATCGAGGGTTTGCTGGGCGCGATCGGCCGATGTGCCGGCATAACAGAGAACCGCGGCGTGTGTGAGTTGTCCCTCGTACGACGCGTAAACCGAATAGCAGAGCCCGCGCTTCTCGCGAACTTCGGTGAAGAGCCGTGCCGACGAATAGCCTCCCAGAATGGCGGCCGTCGCGCGGGCCTGATAGTACTCAGGGCTCGCGACGAGCGCGGCGGGATAGGCGAGTGCGATTTGAATCTGCTGAGTTTCGCGCAGGATATGGTCGCGCGGCGGGCCGCCGGCGTGCTCGGGTACATGCGGCTGGGGCTCTGGCGCCCAGTCGCCGAACAATCGGCCAACGGCGTCGCGCAGCCGGTGCCAGTCGATGGCGCCGGCCACGCCGAGGATCGCACCGTTGGGGCGGTAGGTTGCGCATGAACCGGCGCAGATCATCGGGCGTGAGCGCCGCGACGCCCTCGGTCGTTCCGGGAGAGGGGCGGCCCCACGGGTCGGGAAAATGACGGCGCCTGCAGCTCGTAGATCACCTTGGTGCCCGGGTCGTCCTCGAGGCTTCGGAGGTTCTGAAGGCAGAGCGCCCGGATCGGCTCGACCTCGTCATCGTCGAGGTGGGGGCGAAGCACCATATCCGCGAACATTTCAAGAGCCGGCTCGAGGTTGCGCCCGAGGGTGGCGACGGCCAGCGACGTGTGGAGCGTCTGGGCACTTTCGGCGTGGCTGACACCCAGGTTGTCAAGCGCGGTCAACAGCTCGCGGCTGTCACGCGTGCCGGCACCGCGCGAGATCCATTCGGCCGCCATCGTCGCGGCTCCGCCACCCAGGCCGAGTCCGGTTGCGGCTTCATAGGCGGCACCGGCCGGCAAGAGCAACGTGAACGATGCCGACTGCACACCCGGCATGGTCTCGGCGACAAGCACCAGACCGTTTTCAAAAGTGTGCTGTTCGATCGCTGAAGATGATACGGCGGACAAGGGCACCTCGATCTTTCTGGAACAGGTGTTCCCGCCGTCATGGAACGGCATCCCATTTCAAACAGGCCAGGAGTCATCGCAACCGAAATAGCTCAAAACGATCCGACGCTCGGTCATTCGTGCGAAGGCCAGTATCCGGCGTAAATGGGCGACTCTTGCGAAACACTTCGATCGAAACGATTGAACTGTTGCGGCGTGCAATCTTTCAGGCTAACCGTCGACAGCCTTGTAAAGGGTCTTGGCGCGGTGGAACCCCACCTTTCGGTAGAGCTGAACGGCCGCGGCATTTTCAGCGGTCACTTCGAGATACGCATGTTGCAAGCCGGCCTGGCGAAATCCGGCGAGCGTACGCGCCACCAGCGCTCGTCCAAGCCCTAGCCCGCGATAATTGCGAACGACGCCCACGTTCTGGATCGCGCCGATCGGGCCACGGTCCATCACGCCTTGCACCGTGCCAACATACCCGTCGTCACACGCAATCAACCAGGTCGCGCCAGGCAAAAAGCCCGGCTTGCGGCGGATTTCCAGCATGAGACGCCGGCATCCATGTCGGTCGCCCAGACAAGGAAAAACGAAGGCATCCACCTCACCGATGAAACTGCGATACTTGACTTCCGCATGTTGATCCATTAACGACTCGTCCCACGGCACCCAGGCAAAGCCCGCCGGTAGCGTCCACGGCGTAGGCGCGCCATCCAGATTGAGCTCCATGCGGAACCGCTTGTAATACGTGATGGCCATCGTGTGGACACGACCTACACGCGTTAGTCGGATTGGCCGCGAGAGATCATCTCTCGAACTTTAGTCTTGTATTATAGAAGGCAGGTACACGATGGGTCAATCATTCCGCATGCGAGACGGCAATGTTGGCGCACCCTCGCGAGAATCTTTCGATGTGATGCATTGAGTTAGACCAGGACTCTGTTCCAAAAGGCGAGCCCAGAACGGCGCTTCCGGAACAGACTCTAACTAAGACGTACCTTCAAACGTGTGCTCGGGCTCTGCTTGCGCTGACGCCAGCGGTAGGCGATCGGGGCGGGCGATGAGCATGGGAACGTTCAGATGATGACGCACGCGGTCGACCGTCTGACCGAGAAGCAGGTCGCGCACCATGCCGTGGCCGTGCGAGCCGACGACCAGGAGATCAACCGGGTCGCGCGTCAGATGACTGACCAGCTCGCCCGCCGGATTGGGACCGTGCAGATAGCGCCGCGCGCGCCTTGAACCCCCGGCCTTCCAGGGCCGCGACAACGTCGGCCAGGTAACGCGCGTCGGCCCCAGACTCGCGGTCGGCCGTCTCGGGTCCGAAGATCCGCGTGATCGGCGTGTCGACCACGTGCAGCAACACGATCTCGCACTCGCCACTTTGTGTTTGCAAAAGCCCAAGTGCCCGGTTCAGAATCTCGGCATCGGCGTGCGTGTGTTCCAGAGCCACGCCAATCTTGCCCAGATGCCGCGGTCGAAGCGCCTCGACCCAGTTCAACTTGACGCTCGGCTGAGGCAGCCAGGCTGCTGACGGTCGGAGGACCGGTTTGAGTGTCACCCACGCCAGAAGTAATGCCGCGCTGGCCATTAAAGTGTACAGGCTCCCCGCGACCAGCCAGCCAATCGGAATGGGACCGAGAGTGACTGGCGAATTCGTGGCCCAATCGACCCATTCGCCGACCTGGTCCAGCACCAGCTTGCCGTTGAGTGCCACGATCACCGCCGCCGCGCTCCAGGCCATGGCCTGGCCCCACCAGGGCGTCGCAAAGGGCCCCATGTTCTTGCGGTTCGACGTGAAATGGATCAAGGGGATCACGGCGAAGGAGAGCTGCAAGCTGAGAATCACCTGGCTCAAGACGAGTAGCCGCTGGGTCGACTGCTCACCAGCCAGGGAAATCACGATGACAGCCGGCACCAGCGCGAGGAGCCGGGTCATCAGTCGACGCAGCCACGGGGCAACCTTCAGGTCAAGATAGCCCTCCATCACAATCTGCCCGGCGAGCGTACCGGTCAGCGTGGAACTTTGGCCTGCGCACAGGAGTGCAATCGCGAAAAGGATCGGCGCAGCCTGCCCGAGGAACGATGGAAGAATGCGGAAGGCTTCTTGAATCGTGGCGACCTCCATGCCGTGCCGGTGGAACACGGCCGCACTCAGAATCAAGATCGCCGCATTCACAAAAAAGGCTGCATTAAGCGCGATCGCCGAATCGAGCAAGTAATAGCGGCAGGCCGTCCGCTTGCTCCGGAAGTCGCTGCCGATGCGGCGCGTTTGCACGAGCGCCGAATGCAGGTAAAGGTTATGCGGCATGACCGTCGCGCCCAGAATTCCGATCGCGACAAACAGCGCGTCGGCCGGCAAAGTCGGCCGAAATCCAGCCACGATCCCGCCCAGATCGGGCTGGGCGAAGAAGATCTCGACGAGAAAGCAGGCACCAATGGTGGCGACAAGCGCGAGGATCACGGCTTCCATCTGCCGCATCCCCCAGCGTTGCAGGTAAAGCAACAAGAACGTGTCAAAAGCCGTGATCAAGCATCCCCATAAGAGAGGCAAGCCAAAGAGCAGCTTGAGCGCAATGATCGTTCCCAGGATTTCCGCCAGGTCGGTTGCGGCGATGGCGACCTCTGCCAGCAGCCAGAGTACGGCGTTGAGCTCGCGTGAATACTCGGCGCGACAGGCTTGCGCCAGGTCGTGCCCCGTGACCACTCCCAGCCGTGCCGCCAGCGTCTGCAACAAGATCGCCATCAGGTTCGACATCAGCAGCACCCAGATGAGTGCATAGCCGAACCGAGCGCCCCCTTCGAGGTCCGTGGCCCAGTTGCCAGGGTCCATGTAGCCGACACTCACGAGATAGGCCGGCCCGAGAAAGGCGAAGAGCCGGCGGAGACGTTGACCCCCGCCTCGTGCCGTCGGGATCTCGACCGATCCGTGAACGTCTTCCAACGACCGCCGTTCCGTAATGACTCCCTCACCAGTCGCCATCATCTACCTCGTCGCTTATGAGTCGAGAGAGACACTGCGTGCGGAAGCGCCGTGCCATGCCTGAACCACGCACACTGCGCTGAGAACCGACGCCCGGAGGATCCATTGTTCACGGAATTCTCTTATAACTCATCTTTCGGTGTCAACCAAGACTTTCTTCGGAAATAATGAAATAAAAATTTTGGGTGACCAAAATCGCTGCGCGAGAAGGAGGCGGGTGGTATTCTGTATGTGCAGGCGATGTGCGCGGAGAGATGGCAAGGGTGACAGGCAAGGTCCTTACGGCGTCAAAGGATATCGCGACATTGAAAAAAGGGCTGGCCGGCGGACTCATCGGTTCGCGAGTCGGTCGATGCATCCGATCGGAATGATTCGTGATGCACTTAACCCTCAAGAAGGGAAACGGCGATGCAGGGCAACTTATGGTCACTTCGAACGGCCGCACTCGCGGCATTGATCACTTGCGGTTTGGCCAGTTCGCCGGAGGCACGGGCTCAGGCGTTTGTCGGCGGCCCTTATTCCCCGTCGTACCGCGTCAGTGATTACCTGGGTGCGCCGGGCTTTATGGAATGAGTTACGGCTTTGCCAGCTATGGGATGCCGCAAACGTACTCTGTCTTCTCGGCCTATCCGGGACCGTCATACGGGACGAACTATCCGCCTTACGGGATCTTGCCGGGCCGCTACGGCGTCGGCCTGTGGCGTCCTGGATTTGTCGCGCCGGGAGGATATGTCTACGGGGCGGCGGCGTACCCGTACGATTCGTATGCATCAGGCTCGTATTCGTACCGGACTTTCGCCCTGGCTGGGCCGGCCGGGGTTGGGTCGAACTGGAACGTCACGGTTCCTCCTGTCGGAGTCTACGCACCGGCATTTGGGCCGAGGACGTCCTACGGTTGGTAACGGTGTCGACGCACGAGCGGCTTCAGCTCGGGCTGATCAAACGTCAAACCCCGCGCCGAAACCGTTCGTGCGTTACCAAGCGGCTGCTGTAGCCGCGCTCTGTCTGTGCCGACGCCAATCTGCAGCCGGCCACTGCGAGGCCGGTCCCAAGCCAATCCGTAGCCGGCCTCTGCGAGGCCGGTCTCAAGCCGGTTCGTCAGTCTGTCACAAGTGTTGAGCCACACCGCTGCTGATATGGCTCGCGACGATCACGTCGGCATCAATGTTTCCGCATCGCGACGTCAGGAACGGCGTCGGCCCCTGCCACCATCGATGTGCCGATGTGTTGTCCCACAATCATTTTCGAGCCGATGTGCTGCCCGACGATCATCTCCGTCCCGATGTGCTGCTCGACAATCATCTTCGACCCGTTGTGTTTCTGAACCTCGGCGTTCGTGCCTATGTGACTTCCCACGATCATGGGGGCCCCGATGTGATTCCCGACGATCATCTTGGACCCGAGAACCGTACTCAGGAGCTGCCGTCCTTCGAGTGACTCGACCAGGGGCGAACGGCGTGATCGAACGCGGCGGGCGGAGCGAAGATCCTGGCGACCGAAGAATTGGGACAGGAGCATTTTCGTGGTCTCCGAGCATGGTGGACAACGATCGGGAGCCGAGACGAACATCGCCCTGGACTCTTGCCGACCTTTGGTCTGACGCATCTCTGATCTCTGGCCCGGGCCGCCGACTTCGTTCGACCCAGGACTTGCGTTTCTTCTCTACCAGGGAGAGAAGCACCGTCCGCAATCCGTGACGCGGAACGTCGGATTCTTTTGGAGCGATCTCCTGCAGCGGTTTCCACTCGGATCGCGCAGAGGCCCTACAAGCTCGAAGCGCGAGCGAGTGAGTCTCGCCGGGGCCGTCGCACGCGCACGATGGACACGCGACCCACTCGCCGACGCTTCGCGCTTGTAAACATCGCCTTCGCCGCGGCGCTGCGGGCTATACGTGGGTCAATTGCGAGATGTCGAGGCCCGTCTGACTCTCGGCAGTGCCTCCTTGCCTCCCAGCTACGCCGGGGAATTTTCCGACATCGCCGTCACGAATCGTTCGCGTCGTTTCTCTCCTGAATAGAGAGGCACCTCGACCGCGGATAAGCAGGCCGAGGTCAAAAACGAGGTCAGCACGCGGGCAGAAAAAGGACCACGGTGGTGTGCACCGGGGCCCGTCGCTCGCGGCTCGCCTGAAGCGGAGTGGAGTCGACGACCATGCGCAACATCGGCAAGTTCCTGAGTCAAGACAGCTTCGTGGCCCTGCGCTCCGCGAGCCCGCCGCTGGCGGCCGCGTCTCGAAGACCTCGAGGGCCGCCAGCTCCTCAGCACGTTTACCGTGACCAACACCAATGACAGTGGCACCGGCAGCCTTCGCCAGGCCATTACCGCATCAAACGGCGTGACTGGCTCATCGATCAATGCCATCGATTTCGCGATCGGCAGCGGCGGGGTCGAGACAATCAAGTTGAAGTCGGCTCTGCCCGCGATCACGCACCCGGTTGTCATCGCCGGCACCACGCAGCCTGGCAGCGGCACTGCGCCACGGATCGTGCTCAATGGCTCCGACGCGGGCCCGTCGGTTGTTGGCCTCGAAGTCGAGGCGTCCGATACCACGGTCGCGGGCCTGGCGATCGATGACTTCAGCTCCGACGGGTTGGATATTGTCTCGGCGTCTGATGACGTGATTACCCATGATTACATCGGGGTCTCGGCCGCGGGGAGTGCAGCGGGCAACGGCAACAACGGTCTGACCATCTCGGGCAACTCGACAGGGAACACGGTGGGAGGCACCGCGCTGGCGCCGGCAACGTGGTCTCGGGGAATGGAGGAACCGGTGTCTGGATCACCGGCAACGCCACGTCGGGCAATCTGGTGCTGGGTAACAAGGTCGGGACCAACGTCGAGGGAACCGCCGCGATCGGCAACGGATACTGGGGCGTCGCACTTCAGGATTCGCCTGCCAACACAGTCGGCGGCACAACAGCCGGCGCCGGCAACGTCGTCTCGGGCAACGATGAGGGGGGTGTGGCAATCTTATTCGCGGGATCGGTTGGCGACGTCGTCCAGGGGAACCTGATCGGCACCAATGCGACCGGCGCCGCCGCACTGGGCAATGGATACAGTGGAGTTTATGTCGGTGATTGGGGGGTGACTGGCGACGCGGCAACAGATGCGACCATTGGCGGCACGGCCGCCGGCGCCGGCAACGTGATTTCCGCCAACGGCAACTGGGGCGTCTGGATCAGCGATGCGGGGACGACCGGCGTCGTCGTCGAAGGGAACAAGATCGGGACCAATCTCGCCGGCACCGCTGCGCTGGGCAATGCGTATGATGGCGTTCACCTCGACGGCGGGGCATCAGGAAACACAATCGGTGGCGCGGCCGCCGGCGCCGGTAACTTGATTTCGGGCAACAAGGAAGACGGGATCGACTTCTCGGAGGCCGGGCAGAATGTTGTTCAAGGTAACTTCATTGGCACCAATGCCACCGGCACGGCGGCACTGGGCAACAGAATCGATGGCGTTCACCTTCATACCGGTTCCAACGGCAATCTCATCGGAGGGGCGGCTGGCAACGTGATCTCCGGTAATCTGGATAATGGCGTTGAGATCTCCGATTCGTCGGGCAACATCGTCGAGGCGAACTTCATCGGCACCAACGCCGCGGGCTCAGCCGTACTGGGCAACAAGGTCGATGGCGTACTGATCAAGGGTGGTGCGTCGGATAACAAAATCGGTGGAGCGCGGCCGGTGACGGTAATGCGATTTCGTACAACGGGTACCACGGCGTCTCGTTGAACGACGCGGGCCATGGCAACCTGGTCAAAGACGACGTGATCGACTCGAACGGCTTCGATCAACCGGACGCCGGTTTTGGCGACGGGATTTCCATCGTTGATACCGAGTACACGTCAGTCACCGGTTGCACGATCGATTCGAATCGCGATTGGGGCATTCTGATCGAAAACGGTGGACACACCACGCTCACTGGCGATACGCTGCTGGGCAATGGCCTGGGGGGAATACATACGACTTGAGTCGATGCACTCAAGCCGCCGCCGGGCTGGTGCTCGGCGGCGGCCGCCGGAACGCGAGAATAATCCATGAATGAGCGGCCTATCATGCGTTCGACGGCGAAACTCCGTGGGTCTGGCTCAACTTCAGATGGACTCGGAACCGATCCGGCGCCGCGTCTCGTGATGTGGGCGGGAAGACTGCATGCCTCCGAGGTGCTTCAATGACGGAATCGGCGATCTGTCCGGAATGCGGAACAGGCCTACCCGCGAACGCCCCGGGGGGGCTCTGCCCGCGTTGCCTGCTGGGTGCCGCCGCGGCCACATCGCGCAAATTTGACGCTGTCACGACCGGAGACGTGACGCAGGATGGGACGTCAAGAGAGGGAGCGTCACCGGCGCCGCGGCCAGAATGCCCGCGGCGTTGCCCTTGAATCTTGACGAATTCAGGAGGGCCGTGCTCGGGCTCGGGCTCATACCGGCCAGCGAGTTCGACCAGTTTCTCGACGGTGCGCTGGGCGGCGTCAAGGGCCTGCGCACGCCATGGTGCTCGCCGGTAAGCTCACGCCCTATCAGGCCAGTGGCCTGTACAGGGCAAGGCGCGTGGCCTGGTGATCGGCAATTACTTGATCCTTGACAAGCTGGTGCCGGCGGAATGGGCGTTGTCTTCCGGGCCCAGCATCGGCGGCTTGGGCGGATCGTCGCTCTGAAGATCCTGCCGCCATCCCTGGCGCGCGAATCAGGCCCTCCTGGCGCGGTTCCGCCGCGAGGTCGACGTCGCGGCCAAGCTCAGCCATCCCAACGTTGTCGCCGTGCTCGACGCGGCCGACGATCGCGGTGTTCAATTCATGACGATGGAATACATCAAGGGCAACGACCTCGACCGCCTCGTGCGTGAGGGCGACGTCTTGCCGATCGATCTGGCGCTCGATTGCATAATCCAGGCGGCGCGCGGGCTCGAAGCGGCACACGCCATGGGCATCGTCCATCGCGACGTCAAGCCGGGAAACCTCATGCTCGACGATCAGGGGCTGGTGCGCGTGCTCGACCTGGGTTTGGCTCGCCTGGTCGAAGCGATTAACCCGTTCGGCGAGGCGGGCACCGGTGCGCTCACGCAGTCGGGAACCTACATGGGCACCGTCGATTTCATGGCCCCCGAGCAGGGCGTCGACTCGCGGCGCGTCGACTACCGCGCCGATATTTATAGCCTCGGCTGTACGCTTTGCTATTTGCTGACAGGCCGTGCGCCGTTCGACGGGCCTACTGTCTTGTCGCGGCTCATGGCGCATCAGGAACGTGCCCCGACGTCGCTCCCGGCCATGCGGTCTGACGTACCTAGAGCCGTCGACGCCGTCTATCAAAAGATGATGGCCAAGCAGCCTGCCGACCGTTTCGCTTCGATGACCGAGGTCATCACCCGGCTGGAAGCATGCCGGTCGCCATCGACGGCGACCGACGCGGCGCGGTCGGAGCTGCAATCGTTCGCCCGGTCGGTGATCATGAAGCGAGCCACGCCGAAGGGGACGATCCGGGATACTCCGGTCTTCGATCACAACGAACCGTTTGCGATATCAGAGGGGCTTGATCGACAGGCCGACGCTTTTCCCGTCGCGAAGGAGCTCAAGCATGCCGTCGACCCGCTCAAGTCGCCGTTCGCCTCGGGGCCAGTGGGTCCCGGGGTCGGCCCGATGGCATTTTTCCAGCGGAACAAAGTTTCCATTCCTCTGCTCGCCGTGGGTGCGCTGTTCCTGATCGGGGTCGTGGGTCTGGGTTATTCCCGGTTCCCACGCAGTCCGGAAAAGCCGGCGGATGACCGCGGTCGTGCCGCCGCTTCTGAACCCTCGTCCGGCGCAGGGCCGATCCCACGAAGTTTGTCGGGTGAGCCACAATCTCCAGGGTCGGACGCGGTACCGGCGGCGACATTCGACGTCGCGACTCTCTACGCCTACCACTTCCACGAATGGCGGTCGATCGCCGTGTCGGCCAACGGCCACCGCGCATTGATCGGAGGCACGTCGGAGCAGCCCGAGCTCCTGAACATCGACACGGCCAAGATCGAACGCTCGTTCGGATGGCACTTTGCCACGATCACGGACGTGGCCATCACGCCGGACGGGCATCGCGGTCTGGTTGGAACCTATTCAATTCCCAAGCAGAACATCAAGAACGGCAACATGAAGAGAGCTGGAACCCTGCGATTCTGGAATATGACAACGGGACAAGCCTTCTTTCCAATGCAGCAACCGTACGAAGGAGACGTTACTTCGGTCGCGACCTCGGCTGACGGACGGCGCGGGCTCTCGGGCGGCCGCAATGGGGAATTGACGCTCTGGGATTTGACCACCGGCGAGCGTCTGCGATCGCTGGGACCCCAGCAAGGCTTCATCGCGCAGCGCGCAATGGTCTTCTTTCCCGATGGCCGCCGCGCCGCGACGGCCGGACAGGACAAGCTTGTCCACGTCTGGGACCTCGAGACCGGCCGCGAACTCGGTGCGTGGGCCGGGCACGACGCCAGGGTCACGGGTCTTGCGCTGTCGGCCGACGGCCGCCGCATCGCGACGGGGGGCGCCGACGCCACCGTGATTCTCTGGGACGCCGACTCGGGCAAGATCCTTCACCGCTTTGACATGCCCCCGAATGACAGCGGCGCTTCGGTCGCCTTCGACACGGAAAACCATCTCGTCGCGGCCGGCACGGGCAGCTCGGGAGATCCTCCCATTGCAGGGAACCTGCTGGTCTGGGATATGAAAACGTTCGCCCTCGTGCGCCGCGACGAGCGGCCGTTCGCCCGGCATATGGCAGTCGGGACGCTCCCCTTCGGTCGCGTGATCACGTCCGATAAGAATGGCATTCGAATCTGGACGCCGCGGCCGCCGACGGCGATCGCGGCGGCGCCGGCCATCGCCACGCAGCCGTCGAACGATCCGGTCGACCTGATCGCGATACTCGACCGCATCCCCCACAAAGCCTACGGCGACTGGCAGGTGCGTGGCAGCGAGTTACAAACCCCATCCACACGTTACGCCCGCCTGCAAGTTCCCTGTGAGCCCACGTCGGATTATCGAATTAACATGAAAGTGGAACTCATTGGAAAGGAAGCCAGCCATCCTCTGGGTCTAGGTCTCGTCGTCGGCGGCCGCCAGACCGAGATTTTGATCGACACGATCACTCCCAAAGACGGTAAGTTGAGCAAGTCGCTCGTACCGAACGGCCGATATTCGGGGCTCAATTACGTCGACGGCGTTCCCCTGCCTTATGGTTCCAACGCCCATTACGGCCGGATTCTTTATCCGTCGCGCCCCGTCGATATCGTGGTGACAGTACGGGCGGGGTCGATTCGTATGACGTGCGACGCCGTCATCGTCGTCGACTGGAGCGGTGATCCGCGTCAGCTCATCCGGCACGTCCACTGGACTGACGTCGGATCGAAGTCGCTCTTTCTGTCTTCGTCTACTTCGGTCTTGATTCACCGGATGGTCCTGACCCCCTTGCGCGGGGGATCGAATTCGGCCAACGATTGACCAGGTTCGGCGATCGCGCTAGATTGAAGAATGACCGATGCCATCAAGGCTGTCGCGCAATTGATTCGCGCAAGTGAAGCCTGCTCTGGCATTGGCTGCCTCGTCCCCCTACAGGAATCGACCGTATGAATTTTCCGCCACTGGCCCGGGTGCGTCAGTCGATCCCTCAGCCGCGAGTCGACGACGTGCCCGGTACGATCCGCCGTGTGATCATGGGCAGTCGCCTGCGCGAGCGTGTCACCCCGGGGGGCACGGTCGCGGTGGGAATTGGCAGCCGCGGCGTTCATGCGATCGACCTCATTGCCCGCACAATCGTCGACACCCTGCGCGAGCTTGGCTACAAACCCTTCGTCGTCGCCGCCATGGGAAGTCACGGCGGTGCGACGCCCGACGGTCAGCGCGAGCTTTTGGCCGGCTATGGAGTGACCGAAGCAGCGATGGGCGTGCCGGTCAAAACCGACATGGAGACGGTCGTCCTGGGCACGAACCCCGTCGGGCTGCCGATCTACTTTGATAAGAACGCCTATCAGGCCAACGGGATCGTGCTGGCGAACCGGATCAAGCCCCACACCGATTTTCACGCGACGCATGAGTCGGGCGTGCTCAAGATGCTCGTGATCGGTCTGGGCAAGCGCGATGGAGCCAGCCAGGTCCACAAGCTGGGTGTGCGCGGCCTGCGCGAAGTCTTGCCGGCCGTGGGGCAGTTCCTGGTCAAGAACACGCCATTCGCGCTGGGTGTCGGCATCGTCGAAAATGCCGAAGACGTACCGGCGGAGATTGTCGCTCTCGAGCCGGAGACGATCTTCGACGCCGAGCCGGCCTTACTCGAACGAGCCCGCGGCTTGATGGGGCGTTTGCCGTTCGATCAGATCGACGTCCTCGTCGTCGGCGAGCTCGGCAAGAATTATTCCGGGGCCGGCATGGACCCGAACGTCATCGGGCGGCTCTTTGTCGAAACCCAGCGCGATTTCGACCGGCCCGTCATCACGCGCCTGGTCGTGCTCGACGTCTCAGATGAAAGCCATGGCAATATCGTCGGCATCGGCTTCGCCGACCTGACGACCGACCGGCTGGTCGCCAGGATGGATCCGCAATCGTTTCGGATCAATACGCTGACATCCTGTTGCCTTCAGCGGTCGCGCATTCCGCTGACGCTTCCTAACGACCGCGAGGTCATCGCCGCGGCGCTCGAGACGTGCTGGCGGATCGACCCGGCGGAGGCCCGCGTGGTGGTCATACCCAATACGCTCGAAGTCAATCAACTCTGGGTATCGAAGCCACTCGAGGCCGAGGTGAAAGCTCATCCGCACGTGAAGAGGGAGAGCGATTTCATGCCGTTGCCGTTTCTTGCCGACGGCACACTCGACCAGGCGGCGATGTTCCCCGAGAGCGTCCGCGGCCGTCGCGGCCGCTCCGGGGGACACAACCATTAGATTATTCACTGGCCGCCACTCGCCGGATCACCCACCCGCGCTCGTCAGTTCGCCCGCGGGTTGAGGCTGGAAGAACCGGGCAGGGGGGGAGCGCGGCTGTCGTTTCGCCATCGACGGTGGGCACGGCCTTGCTGGCGGCCTGGCGCACGGCTGGTGAGCGGTCGGTGCGAGCCATCTCCGAGAGCCTGCGCTGGACGGTCGGCGACCGGTGTTTGGCCAGTGCCTCGATCGCGCTCGATTCTCACGGTCTCCGCCGGGTCACGCGAGAGCTCGATCAGCCAGATGACCGGATCAACGTCGGTGCGGTTCTTGAGCAGGGGGATGACGGAAACCCGCTGCTCGGGTTTGGGACTGTAGATCAAGCCACCGAGGCCAATCTGCTCCTGGGTCCGGCCGCGTGTCTTGAGCACGATACTCGCCAGTTCACGAATGGTCGCGTCGGAATCGTGCAGCCGCTTGAAGAGCATCTCGTCGGTGAGCAGGGCCTGGCGCTGTGAGAATGAGGAAAGCGTCTGTTTGCGAACGTCGACACTCGAGGGATCTTCGATGTAGGCGACGGCCGCCACCGCGGCGCTATCGATCGGCAGAGCACCCAGGCAGGCGACCGCGGCCGTCCGGGTGTGAGCATCGCTTGCACCCAGGCAGCGAACAACATAAACGTGGATCGCCGCCTTCCAGTCGCCGAGCGTTTGCTCCTCGAACGGGCTGAGCGACCGCCCGGGGATGAAGACCCACAACCGGCTCATTTCCGCGAGCGCCGTGTACCGCGGCATCGGGTCGGAGTCGGCCAGACAGGCCGTGATCAGGTCATGGGCCGGCTTGAGCGTCTCGGCCCATTGCCCGGGGGTGGGCTCGACCGTGAATTTTTCGAGGATCTGGCAGGCCGCCGTGACGGCCGTCGCACGCCCCACGGCGTTGAATTTGGGGAATCCCGCACGCAGGCTCGCCAGGGTTTCCACAAACTCGACGGCGTCTTTTTCCGCCAGGGGCATGCGGGGCGTATTGGGCACCGCCGTCACTCGCCGCTGCACGAAAGCCACCGCATGCGGGTCTCCCGTTCGGATCGCTCCGTTCAAGGCGGCAAGCGGGCTCCCCTCGTTGAGTCCCGTGGAGTCAGGTCCGTGCGGTCCCGGCGCGGGACGGCCCACGCTCACGTAACCGAACTGGTATCCCACGCCAATCGCCGCGATCACCACGACGATTGCCAGAATCCCAGCGACCTTCCGACCGGCGTGACGACTCTCTGGCATGGTTAGCCTCCGTGCAAGACTGGGGACTAGACGGGACCCTTGATCGACCTATCGGCGCGGTCTCAAACCCAGGGGAACAAGTTGGTCCTTCCACTTGTCCACCGCGCCCGGGTTCCAAACGTGTGCTATTCGCGAGGGAACGCTTTCGACCCAAGATGACAGGGGGGGTCCATGTTCGATAACGGCCGAAACGCCACGTTCCCATGAGTCGTGGCCGCATCTTACTTTGAAATGCAATCCGAACAAGATCATTTCGATTCAAGAAACCGAACCGTTTCACCGACGAGCGGCCATTCAGACATCAGTGCCGGTACTTTCGAGACAGCCAGGTTCCAGGGAACGCTCGTGACGATTCGCCCTGTTCTTCGCTCCTCGCTGTTGCCAATCACGAACCATGGCCTGGTAGCGCGCCCTCAACGCAGGCCCTTGGACTTCAGAAGCTGATCGGCCCACTTCGCGAGTTTGCCGCTGAGCGGTGGGTTTGGTTCGCGGCGGTAGTCAGCCTCCAGATCGTAACTCGCATTGTCGTACGCGGCATCAAGGGCGGCCTGGAGGTCGAGCCGCGTCTGGATCGTCGAAATCAGATTGTGGTGAACGTCTGACCAGAGGCCAGCATCCTCCAGATAAGGATCCATGCCCGCGAACGGTGACGGCATTGCCGAGAACTTCGAGTTGATGGGGTATGGGCCGCACCGCGATCATTTGACTCAGATTGTAGCCGATTGCGTTGTTTTCAACCGTCGTCAGTTGGTGACCCACTCCTCTGCGACGGCCAGCGGTTTACTGTCTTGCGTACTCTCATGGCGGCATACGCTTACTCGGGCGGTCGACGATCGTGTTCGACCGTGGGATATCGCGACGGAGATCATTCCGAAATCGAAATCTCAGGTGGCATGGCATGTTACAATGCCCGACACGGCGCCACGCGAGACTGTCACTGGATTTGGGAGACAAATGATGAGTCACGCTCCGTTGAGCATCCCGATTGAGTCGCCCACGGCCGTTGCAAATTATCGAGGAAACAGCACCGGCATCGCGCTCCAGCAAGCGATCGACGGCGACATGCTGTACGAAGTGGTTTGCGGCAAGATCGTGGAGAAAGACCATGGGTGCCTTTGAAATCGGAATCGCGGCTTCACTGGATCAGTCTCCTTGGCTCGTTCGTTCGATCGCACCGGCTCGGCAAGGTGTTCAGCGAGATGCTTTTTCGCATTGATAAGGCGCAAGACCTCCAGCGGCGTCCGGACGTGGCCTTCGTGTCGGCCGCTCGCTGGCCTGTTCGTCAACAAGCCCCCAAAGTGGCGGTTTGGGACATGGTTCCCGACCTCGCCATTGAAGTTGTGAGCCCGTCGAATTCGGCCACCGAGATGAACGACAAGATTCATGAATATTTCGCAGCGGGTGTCGTGCGAGTCTGGATGATTTATCCGTCTCGGCAGGAAATTTATGTCTACAAATCTACTAAGGATGTTCAGGTCGTGCAGCTTGGTCAAGACCTGGACGGCGGTGACTTGATCCCGGGTTTCCGTCTCCCTCTTGCCGCTTTGTTTCTGGATGACCCCGAGTGATCGCGCCGCGGACCGTTCAAGCGGTTCGTGAGGATGCAACATGCCCTCAGAGATGAAAATAGCCCCGGCCCTGCTGGATCGTCTGGCCGACCGCCTGAAGCGGGAATCGCATGCCGAGGTCTATTTTGACGCCGGGATGCGCGGTCTTTACGCGACCGATGCCAGCCTCTACCAGATCGATCCCATCGGCGTGACGGTGCCGCGCAGCAAAGACGACGTCGCGGCCATCGTCAGGATCGCGGCCGAAGAACGCGTCCCCATCGTGCCGCGAGGCGCGGCCACCAGCCTGTCAGGCCAGACGATCGGCGCGGCGATCATCATCGACTTCTCAAAATATCTCAATCGGATCGGGATTGTCGACCGCGACGCCATGACGGTTCGCGTCGAGTCGGGCGTCGTGCTCGATCGGCTCAATGCTCACTTGAAACCGCTCGGGCTGATGTTCGGGCCCGACGTCTCGACGAGCGATCGCGCCACGATCGGCGGCATGATCGGCAACAACTCGGCCGGCGCCCGCTCGCTGCGCTATGGAAAAACCGTCGACCACGTTCACGCGATCGAGGCGATCATGGCCGACGGCGCCGCCGCCCGGTTTGCCCCGGTCACTTCCGGTCAACTCGAAGCCATTTGTGCGCATTCAGACCAATTCGGCGTGGCCCACCGCGTCGTGCGCGACGTGACCGCAAGCCACGCCCAGGCGATTCGCGACAGGTTCCCGCGGATCTTGCGCCGGGTGAGCGGCTACAATCTCGACGAGTTCATCCCCGGCCTGGCCGTGCGGCCAAGCGGGTGGCCCGATGAGCCCTGGCAATTCAACCTGGCGCGGCTGATTGTCGGTTCGGAAGGGACGCTCGCGGTCGTCTCGGCGGCGACGCTCAAGGTGGTCCCCTTTCCGGCCGCGCAGGGACTTGTCGTCCTGTCGTTCGCGAGTATTCCGGCGGCCCTCGACCGGCTCGAGGAGATCGTCGAGACCGGGCCGGTGGCCGTCGAAATGCTCGACCGCATGATTCTCGACCTGGCCGCTCAGAACCCGGCGTTCGCCACGCATCTCAACTTCGCGGAAGGGCGTCCGGCGGCCGTTCTCGCGGCGCAGTTTTACGCGGATTCGGCCGCTGAGCTGGCCGCGCGGGCCGAAAACCTGACACGCAAGTTCCAGGGTCGACCGGGCGTCTTGAGCGTGCGCACGCGACTCGAACAGGCCGAGAAAGACGACTTCTGGAAGGTGCGAAAAGCGGGCTTCTCACTACTCATGGGGAAGGTCGGCGACGCCAAGCCAATCGCCTTCGTCGAGGATACGGCCGTCGATCCGGCCCGCCTGCCAGCGTTCTACGACGAATTTCAGCGAATCGTCACACGCCACGGAGTGACCGCGGCCTGCTACGGCCATGCCGACGTCGGCTGTCTGCACATTCGCCCGCTGATCAACGTCAAGACCGCGGCGGGCGTCGAGATGGTCCGGTCGATCGTGCGCGAGGTCTCCGACCTGGTCGTCGCTTATGGTGGTGCGATGAGTGGCGAGCACGGCGACGGACTGGCGCGCAGCTTGTGGAATCGCAAGCTCTTCGGCCCCGAGATTTACAGTGCGTTTCAAGCGATCAAGCGGGCCTTCGATCCCGAGAATCTGCTCAATCCCGGCAAGGTCGTCGGCGACGCCGATCCGGGCGACAACCTGAGGATCGGCCCCGATTATCATCCTCATGAGCCCCACGCGACGGTGCTTGATTTCTCGAACCAGGGGGGATTCGCGCGTGCGGTGGAGATGTGCTCGGGCGTCGGTGCGTGCCGCAAGACATCGAGCGGCACCATGTGCCCCAGCTACATGGTCACCCGCGATGAAATGCACACGACGCGCGGCCGCGCCAACTTGCTCCGTCTGGCGATGACCGGCGATCTCCCTGGCCAGGACGAGGGTCTCGACAACGATGCCCTGCACGAGGCGCTCGATTTGTGCCTGCAATGCAAGGCCTGCAAGACCGAGTGCCCCTCGCAGGTCGACATGGCGAAGCTCAAATCGGAGGTGCTCCATCAGCATTATCTCGGTGGGCCTCGCCCGCTGGGCCACCTGCTTCTGGGTCAGATCTTTCGCTTGAACCCGATCGCGGCCGCGGCCGCTCCTCTGACGAATGCGACGTTGCGCAACGCGGCGTTCAAGTGGCTTCTGGAAAAGACCGCCGGCATCGACCGGCGGCGCACGTTGCCGACCTTCGAGCGTGCCCATTTTCGAAGCTGGTTTGGCCGCCACATGCCTGGCCCGCGCCGGGGAACGAGGACGTGTCGTCTTGCTCGATGATTGCTTCACAACTTACAACGAGCCCGAGGTCGGCGTCGCGGCCGTTCGCGTGCTCGAGGCGGCCGGCTACCGGGTCGAGCTTGCGGGTCTGGCCTGTTGCGGGCGGCCCGCGCTCTCGAAGGGAATGCTCCCCCTGGCGCGCGAACTGGCGAGGGCCAACGTCGCCAGGCTCGCCCCCTACGCTCGCCGCGGGATCCCAATCGTCGGCTGCGAGCCGAGCTGTCTTGTGACCTTGGTCGACGAGTACCGCGACCTTCGGCTCGGCCGCGACGCCGACCTTGTGGCCGGTGCGGCACTCATGATCGACGCGTTTGTCGCCGACCGCCGGCTCGTGCCAGGATTGGAGCTGGCCTCGTACCCTGGGCGTGCCCTGTTTCATGGGCATTGCCAGCAGAAGGCCGTGCTCGGCACCGCGGCCACGCTCGCAGCGCTCGCGCGCGTGCCGGATCTCGAGGTCAAGGAGCTCGACTCCGGCTGCTGCGGCATGGCGGGGTCCTTCGGCTACGAGCTCGGGCATTACGAGGTGAGCCGCGCACTGGCGGAGCGCGTCTTGGTGCCGGCCGCGCGGGCCGATCCGGAGGCGCAGGTGATCGCGCCAGGCTTTTCCTGCCGAAGCCAGCTTCTCGGGATCGCCCAGATCAAGGCCGTGCATCCGATCCATGTGATTGCCGACCGTCTCGTCACGTCGCGCGCCTGAAGTCACATCAATTTAACCGGGGTTGAACAGGGGTTCTTCTCGGCGATGTTTAAAAAAAGGGACGCGATTGCGACGCCCTATTTTGGCAGTGGGCCCTTGACGGGGGCATATGGTTTAAGGCTAGGCAAGGAAGACGTGGCTCAATTCGTTGCGAAAGCCGCGAAAGTGGAGCGCCGCGCGAAGATGTAACGGCCGCGATTCAAGTTTCTGGCACCCGCGTGCGTTCGCTTCATCAAGGCGAAGATTTATGAACTTGGCTCTCGCAAACGCAACACAAGCATGTTAGTTTGATCTCTGTAGATGGACTCGACCTTGGGAGAGGCGGTTCGTCAGCACCTGTCTCAGCGGCGGGTTCGTGCTAGCCCGCTTCGTCTCGACAACTTATACGTTTGAATCCGGGAAGGTGAACCCATGCTACACAGGCGTAGCGGCTTTACCCTGATCGAGCTTCTGGTGGTCATCGCGATCATCGCCGTCTTGATCGCCTTGCTTCTGCCCGCGGTGCAGGCTGCACGCGAGGCGGCCCGTCGAATCCAGTGCACAAACAATTTGAAGCAGCTCGGCCTGTCACTGGCCAATTACGAGTCTGCGAACAATTGTTATCCATCGGCCGACATTTTCGGAACGAATAATGGTCTTTGCTCCGGATTTGGCTTCGGCAACAATTGCCAGAACACGCCCTGGTTCGTGCTGATGCTTCCTTACGTCGAGCAAGCGAGTCTCTACAACGCGTTCAATGCGTCGATCGGCGTCGAGGGACCATCGCTCCTGGGCTATTTCGTCAACAGTACGGTCGAGATCACCAAGATCGCGTCGTTCCAGTGTCCCAGCGATAACCAGCAGACCTTCAGCATTGCGGTGCTCGCGGCGCTGGCCGGTCTGAGCGGTCCGAACTGGCAAATCAGCAAGGGGAACTACGGCGTCAACTGGGGCAACGCCGACTATGGCCAGGGGGCCTCGAATAGCTACTTCACGCGCGCTCTATATCTGCAATCGCCTTTTGGACTGAATACCAGCGCGACCGGGCCGCAGCTCGTCAAGGTGGCCTCGGTAACCGATGGCCTGAGCAACACCCACTTCATTTCCGAGATCTTGCAAGGAGCCACCGACGATCTTCGCGGAACGATCTGGGGCGACAATCCCGGCGCCGGTTCCTATGAGACCCGATTCGCCCCCAACGGCTACCAGGATTATGTTCCCATGTTTCAGCCCTGGGCATCGGCGATCCCGTCGAGCAGTCTGGTCGGCAACAATATGGACAATTGTCCTACATTCGCGGGCTCAATGCCGGGCAGCAGTCCGCCCAATCCGGGCTCGCTCTGCGATAACCAGCCGGGAATGGGTCTCGCGTGTTACGACCAGGGACAGCAGGGAGGTGAATTCACCGGTTCACGGAGTCGCCATCCTGGCGGTGTGAACTCGCTCTTCGGCGACGGCTCGGTGCACTTCATGAAGAATTCGATAGCCCAGATGACCTGGGTCGCTCTGGGGTCAATCAGCAATGGCGAGGTCATCAGCTCGGACTCTTATTGAGTCGGTCAATCGGTTGAGTTCAGGTTAGGTTAGTTGCGTTGAGTGAACGCCCGCGAAGCTCTTCGTGGCGGGGTCAGTCAGTCCGTCCAGCGAGTGAGTCCAACGACGTCGAGTGTCGTGTGCGCGACGTCGAGGGGATCTTGTTTTCGATTTCTTTCACACATTTCGTTTTTTGGGGTGCGCAAGCCATGCTACAGAGGCGTCGTGGTTTTACGTTGATCGAACTTCTGGTGGTGATTGCGATCATCGCCGTGTTGATCGCGCTGCTTCTACCGGCCGTGCAAGCGGCACGCGAGGCCGCGCGGCGAATCCAGTGCACCAACAACCTGAAGCAACTGGGGTTGGGCATTGCGAATTACGAATCCGGAACCAACTCGTTCCCGAGTGCCGTGATCTTCAACACAAAGACTCCCCCATGCACGAGCCCGGGTTTTGGCAACAATTGCCAGAACACGCCCTGGTTCTTGCTGATGTTGCCCTATATTGAACAGGGGCCTCTCTACAACTCGTTCAATGCCTCGATTGGCATGGAAGGCCCGTCGCTTCTGGGCTTCATCGTCAACAGTACGGTCTTCACATCGAAGATCTCTTCGTTCCAGTGCCCCAGCGACAACCAGAACACGTTCGCTTTCTCGGCCTTATCAGCGGCCACCGGCGGGTCAGTTCCCGCTTTTCCTTACTCGGCCACCAAGGGCAATTACGGCATCAACTGGGGTAACACCGACTACGGACAGTGGGCCAGCGGAGGGTTCAACACTTACTATCGGGCGTCGCCGTTCGGCATCAACAACGCCGGGACCGGTCCCCAATCGGTCAAGATTGCGTCTGTCACTGACGGGTTGAGTAACACGCAATTCATGGGTGAGCTTCTCCAGGGAGCGACCGATGACATCCGCGGAGCAATCTGGGTCGACAATCCGGGCGCTGGCTCTTACATGACCCGGTTCACGCCCAACGGCAACCAGGACATCTTGCAGATCCTCGGTGTGTGGGCCGGTAGTGCGATCAACAACGCCGATAACGTGGCTGCGTTCGGTGCCAACGCGGTCGGGTCAAGTCCTCCCAATCCTGGATCGCTGTGCGACAACCAGGCGGGACAGGGGTTGCGTTGTAACGATCAAGCGACGGAGGGCCAGGAATATGTCGGCACACGGAGCCGGCACCCCGGCGGAGTCAACCTGCTTTTCGGCGACGGCTCGGTCCGCTTCGTGAAGAACTCGATTAACCCTCAGACCTGGGTCGCGCTCGGGACGATCTCGAGTGGTGAAGTCATCAGCTCTGACTCGTACTGAGTCGAAGATGGGTGGTCTGACATGACGAGACCCGAGCTTGATCGCCAGCCTCGGGTCTCGTTCGTTGTTCCCGGCGTGCGAGCCAAAGACCGATGCGGTCCCGGACGCGCGTTCCGTGCTTGTATTGTACGATCCACGCGGTTCCTACAAGCCTGGCGGGCCGGGTCCTGCCTGTGGGATGATTTTCTCACGGGAGAGCGAGACTGGGGTGATGGTGAAAAGTAGACCTTGACTGAGTCTTTCGAGGCGCTGGAGCCAGCCCGTTTTCGTTGCGCGGCGGTCCGTTGAAATCTCGCACTCGAGCGCAATCTTGGGTTCGTCAGAAGCCGCCTGAAGGCGGACTTCCAGCAAGCAACCGTTGGATGTCGGGCTTTAGCCGGTCTGCTCTGGCTGATATCGTAAAAAGCCGCCTGAAGGCGGAACTCCAACAAAGGCGTGGCGCGCTGGGTGCCGCGTGGTTCGTCAATGAAAACGGGATAAACGCGAAGGCGGTGCAAGCTCAACCTTGCACCACGTCAGAGCGAGACTCCGTCGAGTTCGTTCAAGTATGGCTGCTCTCAATGCCAGGTCCCGGCGTCGCTACCGGCGATCCACGTCATGATCGCCGTGGCGATCTCGTCGAGGGGCAAGACAAACTTGGCCGCGCCGCGGCGAATCGCCTCGCGGGGCATCCCAAACACCGTACTCGTCGCCTCATTTTGCGCGATCGTCAGCGCCCCGGCTTCGCGCATTTCGAGTAGACCGCCGGCGCCGTCATCTCCCATTCCGGTCATGATCACACCCGCGGCGTGGGGGCCCGCTGCCTGAGAGGCCGACCGAAAGAGCACCTCGACGCTCGGCTTATGGCGGCAAACAGGTGGACCTTCGACAAGCTCAACCCGATAACCCGTCGCCGTTCTGCGCACTATGCCGTGAATGTCGCCGGGGATGATCAGAGCGCGCCCTGGCCTGATCACTTCGTTATGCCGCGCTTCGCCGACCTCGATCGAGATTCTCGGGTCGTTGTTCAACCGGCGGCGAACTCGGTCATAAACGTCGGCGGCATGTGCTGGACGAAGACCATCCCGGGCGCGTTTTCGGGAAAATTCGCGAGCAGTTGATTGAGAGCCTGAACGCCGCCGGTGCTCACTCCGCCCACGACGATACGCTCGGTAACCCCCGCGCGGAGGACAAACGGGAGTTTCGGAAGGATGGCGTCGGCTGTGTGACGAGGATCTGTCGGGCTCGGCGGGCGTTCATCGCGTAACGGGAGCCGGCCGGCCCGCGCGGCGTTGCGGATGCTGTCTAGCAAGTTCTGCGACCAGTCCGACAGTCGATTCGCGTCGTTCCAGTCGGGCTTGGCGATGACTTCGATGGCGCCCATTTCGAGTGCGGTGACAGCGCGCTCGGCCTGTGACGTACAGAGAACCACCGGCATCGGATGCTGGCGCATCAATTTCTTGAGAAATGTCAGGCCATCCATGCGCGGCATCTCGACGTCGAGCACGATCACGCCGGGGACCGACTTGCTCAGCATGGCGACCGCTTCATACGGGTCGGCCGCGAGCACGACCTTGAAGCGTGCATCGGACTCGATGATCGATTTGAGGCGCTGTCGAACGAGGGCGCTGTCGTCGACGACGAGGACTTCCAGCGGATCGGAAATGTCGCGGGGTTGTGCTGTCGCCGGCCGTTCGCGCTGCGCCATGACGGCTCAACCCTCCTTCTGAAAAAGGGACGGAGAGTGTTTACGGAGTGACGGGGGAACCTCCGGAAGGATCTCGCCATTGCCCATCGCCAGCCAACCGCCAGGTCGCAAATGCTGCGCAAGGCGGTTCAAGAGCATGAGTCGCTCGTCCTCGGCAAAATAGATCGAGACGTTCCGGCAAAAGATCATGGGGAAGTCCGCGGGGATCGCCCAGACAGGGTTCCGAAGATCAATGTGGCGAAACTTGACGAGATCGCGAATTTCAGGGACGACCCGGAACGAGCCCTCACGCGGACCGCGGCCCAGGAGGAAGAAACGTCGCAGCCTGGCGGGCGAGACGCCCTGCACGTCGCGCGTGGTGTAGATGGCGCCGGCGGCATTCTTGAGCATCTCGAGCGACAGATCGCTGGCCCAGATTTCGACCTTTTGCTGCGACAGATTCGCGATCGACTCGGCCAGCACCATGGCCATGCTATAGGGCTCCTGGCCCGACGAGCAGCCAGCCGACCAGATGCGGATGTTCGTGCCGGGCGACTCCTTGAGCCACGCGGCAATTCGCTCGGCCATGAATGTGAAGTGAGCCGGCTCCCGGAAGAACGACGTATGGTTCACGGTCGACAGGTCGACCAGGAGCTGAGTCCCCCACCCGGTCGGGTCGGCCTTGAGCACCTGCTCGTAAAACTGGGTAAAGCTGCGGAAGTTCTTGACCTGAAGGCGCGACCGCAGACGGGCCTGGAGCAAGCCCATGCGATGGGATTCGAGCGTGATGCCGATCTGATGGCGCAAGAACGCCGTGATCGGCGCAAAGTCTTTCTCAGACCAGGGCTCGGTTTCCGCCGGGGGGAGTGGCAGCATTCCCGATGTCGCCACGTTACACTCCCTCGCCGTTCAACGACCCGAGGGTCGAGAAAATTCGATCTACGTCCAGTACGAGCAAAAAGGCCTCTTGGTGACGGATCAGACCGCGCACGAATGGTGTGGCCTTCCCAAGTCCAAGCTGGGGCGCGGGTTGCACTTCCTCAGGGGTAAACTCGAGAACGTCGGAAACGCGGTCCACCAGAAGACCGGTGATCTGATTGTCCTCGGCCGTGCTCAGCTCGACGATCAAGACGCAGGGGGCGTGAACCGACTTGCTCCCCTTGGTAAGGCCGAATTGCATTCGCAGGTCGTAGACCGGCACGACATGGCCCCGGAGATTGATCACGCCCAGAAGCGATCTGGGGCCGCCCGGAACCTCAGTCAAGGATTGCATGTCGAGAACTTCTTGCACGCGCATCACTTCCAGGGCATAACCTTCGCCGCCCAGTTGAAACACGACGAAAGACTGCGTTCGTTCACGGTCGGTGTCAAGACTCGCGTCTGTCACTACATCGACCATCATTTCACCCTTGGAATCGCTAAAACCACTGACATTCATTCTAACCCGAGACAGTCTGTCGTGTGCCGAGTCGAGACTGTTTTACCTGGCACTTCATTTATCTTATCAGGGCATGATCCGCCTCTATTAGAATCGCTCGAAGTTGTCGTCGTCATCAAGATTCACGACGACACCGCCACGCGGCGGCGAGTTGCCGCCGCTCGGCGGCAGGGTTTGCCCGCCGGATGGTCCAGAATGCGACGGCAGCGCCGGCGGCTGCGGATAAGCCGACGCCGCGGGATGATGGCCAAGTCCATGATGGCCGTCCATGGCATGCGAATGATTGGCACGGCGTGCCGGCGTCGGGAGCGGCTTGGGGGGTTGCGATGGCGCTCGCATGGCCGCTCCGCCGTGCGAGCGCGGCGGAGGCGCTGGCGGCCCCGCTGACCAGCCATTACCCGACGGGTCGAGCTGAAAGAAGTCGACCTCACGTTGTAAGTCGGACGCCTGAGCATTCAAACTCTCGGCCGTCGATGACAATTCATGACTGGCCGTCGCGTTTTGCTGCACGACCTCTTCAAGCTGGCTCACCCCCACATTGATCTCGCGGATCGCGTTCATCTGTTCCTGCGACGCGGCCGCGATTTCCTGGATCAGGGTCGATGTATCACGAATCATCGGCACGGTGCGATCGAGCAGGTTGCCGGCGTTCTCGGCCACGGCCACGCTCTTCTTGGCCAGGTCGCTGATCTGCTGCGCGGCCGTTTGACTGCGCTCCGCCAGCTTCCGGACCTCGCCGGCCACCACCGCGAACCCTTTACCGTGCGTTCCGGCCCGCGCCGCTTCGATGGCTGCATTCAGAGCGAGCAAGTTGGTTTGATAGGCGATATCGCCGACGACGAGAATCTTCTGGGTGATCTCGCGCATGGCGCCGACCGTCTCGCGAACCGCGTCGCCCCCTTTCTCGGCCTGGGCGCTGGCTTCATTGGCCATGCGGGCCGTGTCCTTGGCGTGCTGGGCGTTGCGACCGACCGAGGAATCAACCGACTGAAGGCTGCCGGCAATCTCTTGCAAGGTCGCGGCTTGCTCGTGCGATCCTTGGCCAGTTGGCCCGAGCTGGTCTTCAGCTCGCTGCTCGCGTTCGAGAGTGACGCCGTCGTGTTGCGAATATGGCTGATGACCTCGCTAAATCGATCGACGACGCTATTGATTTGCGACGCCAGGTCGCCGACCTCATCGCCGCGTTTCACCTTGGTGCGGTAATAAAGCTGACCCTGGTGGAGCTGGCGTGATACATCGAGAATCTCGAGCAACGGACGAATGAACCAGTTACCCAGCATGATTCCCAGGACCACCGTGGCCACAAGGATGGCGGCCATGATAAAGAGCGTGTACTTCTGGTTCTTGTAGATCGTCGCGTAGGCAGACTCGAACGGAAGCGTCACCACCGTCATCGAGTGCTTGGTGTTGGCGCTTCGGTCAGAATTCTCCAGATGCATTGCCGCCCACCCGACCAGTTCGGGGGTACCTTCCGAGTCGTTACTGAGGGGGTCTGACCGCTCGACAGCCGGTCCGAGCACTCCCGCTTCTGTATACTTCGCGTAGCGACGCGACAGCGTCAGCAGGCCCGGATTCTGGTCAAATTCACCCCCCGGCTTTCTCTTGACCAGAATTCGGTCGCCCACTTTCGGATCGGGGACAATGATGTAAACCGTGGCGTCATCAATTCCGAATTGTTCAACAATCTGTCGCATTTCACGCTTGATCGCGTTGAGGGCCGGCTCGCTCAAGGTCAGTGTGGGAGCCGCTTCCTTTTCCTTTTCCTTTTGTTGATCCTGAAAGACCAACGGTCCAACACGATCACTGATCGAGGCCGCGGCTTGCTTGACGAGTGTTGCCTGGATCTTTCGAAAATCGTTATTGGAATCGTACGCAAACCAGGCGACGATCGACGCCGGGATCAACCCGAAGAGGACCAGGGCAATCGTGATTTTATAAACTAACGGAATTCTCATCTGTAACTCTCCGCCCTCACGCGCCGTTGTGCGTGGTTCGAGCGCTGTGCTCGGCGAATCGTGATTCCGACACCAAGGCTGATAGATCAAGGATCAAGGATACGGTTCCGTCCCCGAGGATTGTCGCGCCGGAGAACCGATTGAGGCTGTGCAAGCCCTCGCCGAGCGACTGAATCACCGCCTGAACGCGACCGACAAGACGATCCACGGCCACGCCGACGCGCTGGCCCGCGTGACGTGTCAACAATAATTCTTGCCGCGCCGGCAAGGGACCATCGGCCCGGAATAAATTACGGAGCGAAACCATCGGAACGAGCTCGCCGCGGACCGCGACACATGGACGTCCCTCCGCGAGTGCCGAGCGGATAGTGTTCAAGGCCACGCATTCCTCGACCTGGGCCAGCGGCACGACGTAGCGGCCGCCGGCCGTTTCGACCAGGAGCCCGTCGATCAAGGCGAGTGTAAGGGGGAGCCGGAAGATGAACGACGTCCCTTTGCCCGGCGTGCTCTCCACCGCGACGCTGCCGCGGAGCGCGCGAACGGCGTCGCGCACGACATCGAGGCCGACGCCGCGCCCGATAACTCGCTGACCGTATCACGCGTCGAGAACCCGGGCTCGAAAATCAAGCTGACAACGCGCGGATCGTCGGCGGGCGTTCCCGTCGGCACCATTCCCAGGGCGATCCCCTTCTTGACGATTTTTTCGCGATCGAGCCCGCGGCCGTTATCTTCGACTCGAATCGCCACGCGGTCCCCTTCGTGACCGGCCCACAGCGTGATGCGGCCCGTGCCGCGGCTTGCCTTTTTCGACGCGCTCCGATGGATGTTCGAGCGCGTGATCGACGGCGTTGCGAATCAAATGGATCATGGGGTCGCTGAGCCGCTCGACAATCGTGCGGTCGAGCCGCGTTTCCTGACCGACGATCCGCAGCTCGATCTCCTTGCCGGAGCGGTCGGCCAGGTCGCGCACGACGCGCGGAAAACGCGAAAACAGCTCGTCGACGGGAACCATCCTGAGATCAAGGGTGGTGTCGCGAATCTGGCGGCTGACGCGCTGGAGAGCCTCGAGCGCGTGAGTCCAGGTGTCGGCCCCGTTGAGCTCGCGCAGTCCCATCAGGTTGTCGGATACGACGACCAGCTCGCCCGCGAGCCCCACGAGATCGTCGAGCTGAGTGGCATCGACGCGGATCCGCGCGTGCAGCCGCGGCAGTACGGGGACCGCCGGCGCGCGCGGGCTGATGCACGGGGGCGCGCGCGGCCGCGGGTCGCGCGGGGGCCGCGACTGTCCGCGGCTGGCTGAGCGGCGGGTTCGGCTTGCCTGGACGTGGCATCGGCCGCGGCGGCCGGCTGGGCGTTGGTTTTGGGGCGAGCCGCGGCTCGTGCTTCCGGCACGGGGGGCGCAGCTTGCGGCCTCTCCGAGCCGGACCGACTTCCACTCACCCGTTGGCAACTGGCACTCGGCCGCGGCCGTGCTGTCCTCGGCGAAGAAGAGAAACGCTTCGCCGAGCCGTTCGACGGCCGCGTCCGTCTTGAGCGTGATTGTCCAGCTCAGGTAGCAACGCTCGGGATCAAGCTGGTCGAGCGGCGGAACTCTCGCGGGATCGGTAGTGACCGAGGTTTCGCCCAGGTCGCGCAGCTCATCGAGCACGCCCAGGGGATTGATGCCGCGACGCAGCACGTCGGGACCGGGCGTCAGCGTGATCCGGTAAAGACTGACGCCCGTTTGCCTGGTCGCGCCATCACCTTCGAGCGAAGCGGGAACGCCCCGCCGCCGGCAAATCCGCGCCGGCCATCTTGCGCGTCTTGCACGCGACGCCCGGGGCTTGGGCTGCTGGCCGTCGGGCCCGGCCGGTCGGCGGTCGTGCCGGCTGGTTTCTTGCGACTTCTCGACCGGGTTGCCCTGGCTTTCTGCATCGGCCGGAACGGCGTCTTGCTCAGACGCTGTTCGGAGGCTGAGCTGGCCGTTCCCTGGCAACGGAAGCGGCGGGCAAATCCGCCGCGGCCCGGGTTCGGCCACCGGCTTTTCGCCGTCAGCTGCGGCCGGACCGCGCAACAGGGAGCCAAGCCGCTGGGTCAGCTCGCCGGAAGGAGGAATCGGCGACCTGGCTGCTTCGGATTCGACCATCGCCGCGAGATGGTCACGCGCTTCGAGCAGCGTCGTGATGATGTCGGAGTCGACCGGCAGCGCACCCGCCCTGATCCGGTCGAGAACGGCCTCGATGCCATGCGTGAACTCGGCGATGGTGGCGAGCCCGACCATGGCCGCGGCTCCTTTGAGGCTGTGCGCGGCCCGGAACGTTCGATCGAGGTGCGCACGGTCGCTCTGGCGACGCTCGAGGTCCATCAGTCCCTCTTCGAGACCGATAAGAAGCTCACGCGCTTCCTCGTAGAACATTTCCCGGAATCGATCGTCCGCGCCGCTGCTCAAATTTCGCGTCCCGTGCTTTCAGATCAGCTCAAGCCACGTTCTCACACGTTTCGCACGCTCAACCGCTTGTGTTCGCCTGTCTCCTGTTGCGTCATGTCGGCCCCCTCACCGCTCTTCGGGCATCCTCTTTCAAGGGAGAATCGATTGAAAGGCGCGTCTCGATCAGGAAAGGTGAATCCGTCAGCGCGGTAACGCACAGTCGAATCCACCGCCGCAACTGTTCGGCCTCGATTGGCTTGACGAGCCAGCCGGTCACGCCCTGCCGAGTCTCGGGCTGAAACTCCGTCGGGTGCCGGCACGAGAAGATCAACACCGGCAAGAAGCGGTGCATTGGCAAATCGCGCACCGCCGAAACCAGTGATAGACCATCAAGATTGGGCATCTCGAGATCTGTTAACAGGAGGTCGCACGGCGACTCGCGCAAATGCTCGAGCAGCGGCTGCGCCGTCGGCGACCGAAATCACCTTGAGATCCATACCGCCGAGTTGCTCGGCGACCCAGTAAACGGACCGACGCGCTATCGTCGGCATGCAGGACCGTCTTGCTCATGAGATTTTTCATGTCTCGCGCGTTACATCGTCGCGAGACAGCTCCTTCGATCAAAGCAACAGGGCTTGATCGTCCTCCGTGAACGGCGGCAGCCGGTTGGGTCACTCGCCGATTTGCCCTCGTGAGCTCGTCGAGACTTCAGTCTTCCACCGAAAGTAGCCATTCAGACAACCCGCTTCGCTCGGCGATTTCCGCGCAAGTTTTCGGTACGTTGATCAATCGCGCCTTGCCGTCTCGGTGCCGCGCGGTATTCACGCAGGAGATCAGAACCTGTAACCCGGCCAGGTCCCACGGTCCGGTGTCGCTCAAATCGATCTGAAGACGCTTCCCATCAGCCAGTGCACCCCGCAAGGTTTCCCGGACCGCCGAAACCTCGTAGAGAGTGACCGGACCGGCCAGAAGAATCGTTTTAATCTCTGATTGCTCGTTGGCCATGGTTCGATCGCGCTCCAACTCCTTTTGATGGGCGGAGTTGAGGGGGCCCCGATTGGCCGGATCGTGAATCGCCCGGAGAAGCCAGACACCGACCGCCGATCGCGGCAAGCCGCAACCCCATGTTTTAGTTTATCATGCTCCCGGAAACTTGGGGAGCATTCACTTTGCGAGATGCTGAAGAACGATGATGTTGATATCGTCGGCCGGGCGCCCGGGTGATGTGTGCTTGTTAAGCGCATCGTCAACCTGGTTGAGCAGGCTGGCGGGATCACTGCCGTGATGGGTCTGAAGCAACGTGCGAAGCCGATCTTCGCCGAAGAGCGCATCGGCGGGGTCCATCGCGTCGGTCAGGCCGTCGGTATAAATCACGAGCGACTCTCCCGGCCCGATGCGGTCGGTCGACGCCGACGTGCCATCGACCATGCCGATGCCCAGCATCCCGGGGTTCGATTGAAGCGTGCGCGGACCCTCCGGTCCCACGATCATGGCTGGCGGGTGACCGACCCCCGCGTAACGAACTAGCCCTGTCTCCTCGTCGGCAATCAAGTAAAATCCCGTACAGAAGTAACCTTCGGGAAAATACTGTTCCGTGGCGACATCGAGACCGGCCAGGAGCTCGCCCGGCTCGAGCACGGCCAGGGAGAGCGGTGCCGCCAGCGCCTTGACCATTCCCGACAGCATGGCCGAATTCACGCCGTGGCCCGAAACGTCGGCGACGAGGATCCCCAGCCGATTGTTGTCGAGACGATAAAAATCATAAACGTCTCCCCCGAGCTGGTTGGCCGGAGTATAGCGCACGGCGCAGGTCAGCACGCCGCGCGGCTTGGGAGGGCGCGGCATCAGGGCAAGCTGAACCTTTCTCGCAAGCTCGAGCTCGAACGTCAGCTTCTTGTGGGCCGATTCAAGCAGCCGGTTGCGTTCCGCCAGCTCGCCACGCAGGTCGGCGATCCGCAGGTGCGCCTGGATTCGCGCGAAGAGCACGAGAAAATCATCGAGCCCCTTGGGCTTTTCAATGTAATCGTCGGCCCCGGCGGATAGGCCCGCGAGCTTGCTCTCGGTCGCGCCCAGCGTGGTGAGCATCATCACGGGAATCGCGCGCAACTCCTTGTCCGCCTTGACGGCCTGGCAAAAACCGGCACCGTCGAGCTCGGGCATCTCGTAGTCGGTCAGGATCAATTCGGGACGGGGATCGAGCCGAGCCTTGGCCAGACCTTGAAGACCATCGTTGGCCGTGTCGACCACGTAGCCTTCATCCTTGAGCTTGGCCGAGAGCATCCGCCTCATGGTGGAACTATCCTCGACTAACAAGAGGCGGCGCGACGCCATCAGCCCTTTCTCCTCGTTAATTCTCATGCTGTCGGCAACGGTCTGTTTCGTTCAGACCGGTTGCGCAATCTCGACAATTGCAATTGACACAGCTACCCACGATAAAGTGATGGCAGGCAGACTGTCTAGGGCTCGCATTGAGAGGACGAGATGGCCAGGCGAGTCTGGCCGAATTGATGTCAAGACGGCGGTGCTTCCGCGGCGGCGACTGGGCGAGCCGCGGGCAAGCAGCACGACACCGGGCAGACGTCGTGGCTGGGGCCTTCCGAACCGGCGGCGCGGCGGTCGGAAGCGGGCGTGGCGTTGATCCGTTCGGCAATCAGCTCGCGAATCATGCTCACAAAGAGGGGATGCGTGCCGACTGTTCGGGCCCGCGTCATCGTGATACCAAGCTCATCACAAAGAAGACGCGCTTCCTCGTCGAGGTCGTACATGACTTCCATGTGGTCGGAAAGGAAACCGACAGGATCGATCACGACCGTGTTGATCTCGCGCTGCCGCAGAGCACGCAAGTGATCGAGAATATCGGGCTCGAGCCAGGGATCGCCAGGCCGCCCGCTCCGGCTCTGGTACACAAGCTCCCACCGCGTGGAAGGCAAACCGCAGCCGCCGGCAATCAACCGGCACGTTTCCCGCAATTGACGCTCGTAGTTGCAGTTGCCGGCCATCGATTGCGGAATGCTATGGGCCGTGAAAGCGATGTGAAAACGGTCGCGACGATCAGGCGCGATCAACGCGATCGCATCGCGAACGCGATCGACGTTGGCCGCGATGAAGTCAGGATGGTTGTAAAAGACACGCATCTTGTCGACCACGGGGCGCCGATCGCCCACCGCGGCCTGCGCGCGGGCGATATCTTCTCGATACTGGCGGCAACTCGAATACGAGCTGTAAGCGGCATGCACGACACCAAGGGCCCGCTTGACGCCGTCGGCCGCCATCTGGGCGAGCGTGTCGGCCAGCATCGGGTGCCAGTTGCGATTGCCCCAGTAAATGGGCAGATGAATGCCGTGCCGGTCGAGCTCGGGACGCAGCGCGGCAATGAGGTCGCGAATCTGGGAATTGATCGGGCTCGCGCCGTCGAAATGATGATAATGTTCGGCCACCTCGAGCAGGCGCGGCCGAGGAATGTTCCGCCCCCGCGTCACGTTTTCGAGAAACGGCAGCACATCCTCGTGGCGCTCGGGCCCTCCGAAGGCGACGATCAAGATGGCGTCGTAAACGGGCGAGCCAGTGTCGTTTTCGAGCGGGGCCGTCGAGAGAGTCATCGTCAGGTTAATTTCCATCGCCGGGGCATCGGCCGGGGTGGCCGGTCATCACCAGGCGCGTTCGAGTAGGTCTTCCATGGCGGCCTGGGTACACGGCCGCGGATTGGTCCGGTGGCAATGATCGAGCATGGCCAGGCGGGCATACTCGGGGATCTGGTCGCGACTGAGGCCTTCGAGCTGTCCCAGACGACGAGGGAGGTGCAGCCGTGAGAGGAGCAGCTCGGTGAGCGTGATCAAGTGGCCGGCGGCGTCGCCGCCGCGCCCAAGCCCGAGGCGACCCGCCAGGTCGGCCAGTCGAGAGCTCGCCGCCTCGCGGTTATAGCGAAGTCCAAAGGGGAGCAGAATCGCGTTGAGTGTTCCATGATGAACCCGCCCCTGCGAGCCCAGCGCGTGGGATAGTGCGTGAACGACTCCCAGCCCCTTGTGAAAGCTGATGCCCCCCAGCAAGGCTCCCATCATCATGGCGGTTCGCGCGTCGAGGTTGGCACCATCGCTGACCGACGGCTCGAGCCCCTTGGAGATAAATCGCAGACCCTCGACGGCGATCCCATCGCACATGGGATGAAACGTCGTCGAGAGGTAGCTCTCGATGCAATGCGTGAACGCGTCCATTCCCGTGGCGGCCGTCAGAGCCGGAGGAAGACCGAGCGTCAGCTCGGGGTCGCAAACCGCGGTGCTCGGCAGCAGATGGATCGACAGCGCGATCGTCTTCCGACCGGTCTGGGGGAGCTGGATCAAGGTTCCTCGGCCCGCCTCGCTTCCCGTGCCGGCCGTCGTCGGGACGGCGAGCATCGGCGGAACATCCGCGGTGATTCTCTCCTGACCCCCTTGCGTCAAATCGTAGTCGGCCAGCGAACCCGGATGCGTGACGAGCAGACGAATCGCCTTGGCGGCGTCGATCGCGCTACCGCCGCCGAGCCCGAGCACGCCGTCGCACTGGGCATCGCGATAACGAGCAAGACCCGCAAGCACGTCGGCTTCGGTCGGGTTCGACTGGATATCGCTGAAAACGAACGAAGTCCGCCCCAGGCTTCGCGCCACGCTGCCCACGATGCCGCTGGCAACAATTCCAGGATCCGTCACCACAAGGGGCCGCGTGATCCCGATTCGACTCATCTCCGCGGCGATCAGGTTTCTCGATCCGGCACCAAAGATAATTCGATTCGGGAACGTAAATGTCGCAACCGATCCGCCTGGCGGACCCCCATATAAATCGGTCAAAGGCTCAACCTCGGATCCCGAGCTAGCTCCCGGCGCGGTCGAGGGAGTCGTAGTCATTGCAGCCGACGGTCTCAACAGGCACACTCCCTCGGTTCACGCGGCCCGATCCAGAGCGGCCACGCTATTGATTCGTGCAAGAACAGACGACCATCTATTCTTAACTCGCGCCCTGTTCGCCCATCCTGGCCCTTCTTGCCGCCCCGTATCTCACTTACAGGGCATTGTAGGTGTGGTGACAAGCATGGCGGCGCATTTTCCGGCGAGGTGCGATTTCGCGTGTCGCATCCTCGACCGAAACCGTACTTATCAAAGGGTATCGAGCATTTGCTGCATTTCGGCCGCGGCGTGCCAGTCGCCGGCGATATTGGCCTTGGCGATCCCCGTTCGCAACATGGCCTCGGCGGCCGGCTTCTCGCCCGTGTCGACATACGACTGCGCCAACTGCTGATAGGCGGCCACCTGATCGTCGGGGCGATCCGTGATCAAAGCCAGCAATCGCTCGCGGCCCTCGGGTATGTCGCCTTCGCGCAGGCATTGAATCGCCAGGCCATATCGCAGGAATGAGTCATTCGGGTCTTCCGCCAGGCTTTGTTCCAGAATCAATCGCCGACGTGATTTTTCAGGCATCGCACGATCGTCTCGCTCGACCCACCCTTAACTCGTCAGCGGACACGCTGTCCGCCTCTCACCAACGCTAGCGGACGTTGAATTCATCTGTCAATGCGCCCTGACCCGACAGACACCCTCTCAACGACCCAACACTCGACGGCCAGCACGTCCAACCAACTTTAAAACCATTCTTGCAAATCGCGCGGAACCAGTTGCGGTCCTGCCGACGACACAAGGAAAACTGGCCGATTTTTGCTCTGGAAAATACATCGTTTGCGTAAGATGCCGGGATCGTATGGATATTTACGAAATCGGGGAGGCATAGGGAAGATCATGGCGACTAAGCTCAAGCTGGGAAACGGGGTAACCGATCCAAAACCAGGTTGAGATCCGTGATGCGGGGGCCAGTCAACCGGGAGCCGGGTCGAGGGAATCGGGATGACTTTAGATCAGCCTGTATCAATCGCCGAGAGGAAGACCGCCGTGCCAACGCCCGTGATGTACCGGAAAGAGCGACAGATCTGGAACGCCGTGCGGCCGCTGAGTCTGGTGCTGGCGGTGGCGTTCGCGCTGCCGGCCGCGGTGCTGGCGGGAGCCGATGCGCGGCGAACGGCGGTGGTGGCCGCCGTCGAAAAGGTCCAGCACGCGGTGGTGAGCATCTCCAGTGAGAAGCTCGCATCGTCGCACAGTCGCTGGCCGTTTTCGCCCGAGGAGAACCGGTTTCCCCTGGTCAACGGGATGGGGAGCGGCGTGCTCGTTGATGGGCGCGGCTATATCATGACCAACCATCACGTGGTCGACAAGGTTCAGGGCGTCGTCGTCGCAGCTCTGGGACGGGAATCGATACCCGGCGCGAATTCTTCAGACCGACCCCACGATGGATCTGGCGCTCCTCAAGGTTGATGCCGACCACACACTGGCTTCAATCGAGATTGGCACCTCGTCCGACCTGATGGTCGGCGAGCCTGTCATCACGATCGGTAATGCCTTTGGATACGAAAACACGGTCTCGGTAGGAATCGTCAGCGCTCTGCACCGAGATGTCACGCTTTCCGACGAGCAGGTGTATCGCAACCTGATCCAGACCGACGCGTGCATCAACCCCGGTAACAGCGGGGGCCCGCTCATCAACGTCAATGGCGAGTTGATCGGCATCAATGTCGCCGTGCGGGCCGCGCTCAGGGCATCGGGTTCGCATTGCCGATTGATGAAGTGAAGCGTGTCGCGGCCGACATGCTGAGCACCCGACGGCTGGCGTCGAGCTGGCATGGCCTTGTGAGCAGCGAACAGCGCCGGGGGTCGAAACGTGGTGTGATCGTCACCGAGGTCCAGGAGGGGAGCCCCGCCGAACTCGCGGGATTCAAGCCGGGCGACGAGCTCGTGCGGATTGCCGACCTGGCCGTGGCCAGCCCGCTCGATGTCGAGCGAGGCATGCTCGATGTCCGCCCTGGCCATCCGGCGAATGTCACAATCCGCCGCGGCGCGGCCGAGCGAGCCCTGCCACTCGATGTCAAAGCAATCGCCGCGGCGGCCAGCAGCCCCGACGACCTGGTCTGGCGCATTCTGGGACTGAAGACCCAGCCGGTCTCAACCGACCTGGTGTCGTCGATTTCACCCAAGCTGCGCGGCGGGCTTTATATCCAGCAGGTTTCGCCAGGGAGCCCGGCGGCGCAGGCCGCGATCCAGAAAGGCGACATCCTGGTGGGAATCAACGTCGGGGCGCGGCACTGGGAAACGATCCGGGCAGACAATATTCTCTACGTTCTACGGCAGCCCGAGACCACGCAAACGCAAAGCGCCTTGCTCTACGTCGTTCGCCGTAACGGAATTCAGCCGCGGCGAATCAGCCTTGCCGACACACCCGTCCCCATGACCATCAATCAGTGAAATCGACGAGACGATGGGGCCAATCCCATCGACAGCGACGGGCGAAGCGGCTAGCTTGATTTGGTGCATTGCGACGTTCATGATACTAGCCAGGCTGACGGCATATGAATCGTTCGGCCAAAGGTTGGATGAGGCTTTGCTTTTTCCGAAACGACCCGTCGTCTCCGCGTGACAGGAGCCCTTCATGGAGGATTACCCCCCTCCGGAGTCGAAACGGATTACGCGCAACGCGAAGTCGTGATTCTCGTCGAAGTCTTCATCGGTATCGGGCTTGCGGTCTTCGCACTCATTCTGGGCCGCATTGTCGGGCACCCGCCACTCGAGACGTTTCGGTGGAGCGTGTGGTCGGCGCTGTGGGGAGTTGTGGCCACCGTTCCGCTCATTCTGCTGTCATTCGCGGCCTTGCGCTGGCCGTTCGGGGTCTTCGCCGCATTCAACGGCTTTTGCAATTCCGAAGTGATCCCGCGGCTTGAAAAGAGTAGCTGGTCGGAACTGGCCCTGATCTCACTCGCGGTCAGCGTGGGCGATGAAATGCTTTGTCGCGGCGTCTTGCAAGCCTGGTTCAGCGGCCACCTTGGCGTGCCGGGCGGCCTGGCGCTGGCAAGCATCCTCTTCGCGTTCATCCAACCGATCTCGATCCAGTTCATGATGATGTCGGCGATGCTCGGGCTCTACCTCGGCAGCGTCTGGATCCTCAGCGGAAACTTGCTCACCGTCATGGTCGCCAACGGGCTCAACGAATTCGTCGTTCTCGCCTATCTCGTTCGGATTCGCCCCCATCACTCGGCGTGAGAACAGCGGCACGAGCCTGGCGGCCCGGAAAGAACGGTCGGCACTCCGGGCCGCCGTTTCATGGATGAATCGCGAGGACCGGTTCGCTATGCTGGGGTGCCAGACCTTGACTGACCGGGCCATGCCCGCGGTACGATCATTTCCAATTGCGCAGCGCGGGTCCGATGCGCACGCGGGTCTTCACGTTTCGCGAAAGGGTCGACGGATGCGTAAGACACTTGTTCGACACGTTGGCGGAAGCTCTCATCTTGACGTGATCGCGCGGCCGCGCGGCAGGACGTGTGGCGGCGATCTCGTTCATCACCCTCGTACTCGCGCTATGGCCGCCAGCAGGCCTGCGCGGAAACGCTTCGCTGGAAGCTCTCCGCGGGCGAGGTCTTGCACTATACGCTCGAGGCCAAGCAGGTCGAGAACATCAAGGTCGCGGGCCGCGAAAAGAAGTCGACCCGATCCAATACGCTCAACCTGACCTGGACCGTCAAGAACGTGGCATCCAGCGGCGACGCCGAGATCACGCTCGCCTATGATCGCGTGCGGATGCGCATCGAACAGCCGCCATTCATGCCGATTCAATTTGATTCCGGTCCCGGCAAGACGGAAATACCGGAGGAGTTTGAAGCGCTCCAGAAACAGATCAAATCGCTATCAGGCGCCGAGGTTTCATTCACGTTACGCCCCACCGGCGAGGTCGACAATCTGAAGATTTCGGAGAAGACCATCAAGGCGTTGCGCAGCGGGCTCCAGCAAGATCAAGCGAGCCAGGGTGCGGTCAGCGAACAAGCCTTGAAGGAATTGCTCATGCAATCGAGCCCGCCAGCGTTTCCCACGAAGTCGCTCGAAGTGGGCGAGACATGGGCCGCGAAGCCGTCAAAGGTGACCGTACCGGGGCTCGGTACGCTCAAGGTCGATCAGGTCTTCACATTCCAGGGAGCCGACCCGAAGATGCCGAGCTGGCTCTTGATCGGCGGTGAAACAAAGGCCACGCTCGAGCCCGCCGAGAATGTGACCGCCAGGATCCGCAGTCAGGAAGGCAAGGCGAATATGACGTTCGACTCGCAACGTGGTCGTATCATCAACAGCCGCAACTCCCAGAAGATGGAAATGGCGATCTCCGATCGCGGTCAAGAAATCGTCCAGATAAGCGACACAACATCGTTGATGACGCTCGAGCCGTGATGCCGTCGGCACCGCATCACGGTCAAACGTGCCGAGCGGCCGACCTGACTCTCGCGGCGACCGCGATGTTGAAGTTCCGGCCGTGGAACGCCGTGTCCGCCCTTTTGTTTCGCTTCAGATGATTCCGTGTTTCTTGAGCTTGCTGCAAAAAGTGCTTCGAGGCATACCCAGGAGCCGCGCGGCGACACTCTTGTTGCCGCCGGCTTCAGCGAGCGCATCGAGGAGCCGCTGGCGTTCATACGCGATGTACTCGGAATTCCAGTCGTCTCCCGGGGCCGACTCTTGAATCTCGGTGGTCCATCCGGATTCCGTGCGTGCACCGCGACGCCCCGGCGAACGCGACGCGATGAGTGGTGCGTCGATTCCCCTGGTACCGCCGGCGCGGACCGCTAGTGGTAGCGGCATTCGCCGGCAGACGAGGGCGAAGCCGCCGTCGTGCCGGCTGGTGAAGCTCACGCGGCAGGTCTTCAAGCATCACGGCCGGACCATCGGCCAGGACCACGGCCCGTTCCAGAACGTTTTCCAGCTCGCGAATATTGCCCGGCCAGTCATACGCGACCAGGGCTTCGACGGCCTCGGGGTCGAGGTGCGTGACAAGCTTGTCGATCCGCTGCGCGTGCAGGTTCAAGAAATGAATGGCCAGCTCGAAGATATCCTCGCGGCGCTCGCGCAAGCGCCGGTGTCCGCAGGCAGATCACGTTGAGCCGATAATACAGATCTTCACGAAACCGGCCGGCACGAATCAAGGCCTCGAGATCCTGGTGCGTCGCGGCCAGAATCCGCACATCGACCGAGATCGGTTGCGAGCTGCCGACCCGCTCAAACGACATTTCCTGCAAGCACGCGCAAGAGCTTGGTTTGAACCTCGAGGTTGATGTCGCCGATTTCGTCGAGGAAGAGCGTGCCGCCGTTGGCCTGTTCAAACCGTCCGACGCGGTCGCGGTCGGCGCCTGTGAACGCACTTTTCACATGGCCAAAGAGCTCGCTTTCGAGCAGGCTCTGAGACAGGGCCGCACAGTGCAGCTTGAACGAACGGCCGCCCGGCGCGCGGGCTGCTTTGATGGATCGCCGCGGCAAGCAGCTCCTTGCCAGTGCCACTTTCGCCACGAATCAACACGGCCGAATGGGTCACCGCGACCTTGCGTGCCATGCCGATCATCTTGCGGACCGCCAGGCTCGAGCCGCTGATCAGCTCGAAAGGGCCAGGGTCCGCGGCGTCATGTTCCTCGAAGCCTGGCTCGCGAGACTGCTTGGCGGCGACCGTGTCGGCACCATCGCGCTCGCGCTCGGCCTGGTCGCGGAGCTGGTCTTGAAGGATCAAGATCCGCCGCTGTTGCTCGGTGATCTTTTCGACCTTGTCGCGCAGCTCGCGATTGAGCGATTCGAGCGTCTGCTGGATGTCGGCCGAGTGCAGGACGAGCGTGGCGACCGAGCTCGAGCGCCGCCAGGAACGCCATCTCTTCATCCTCGTAGGGCATTCCGCTCCGCTTCGGCCCGAGGACGAGCAAGCCCGATAACTGGCCGTCGTCACCCAGCGACGTCGCGGCCTCGCCCCCCAGCGCGATCATCGCGTCGGTGGCCGGATCGGGCGAGCCGTCGGGCGCCACCGCGTGCGAGAGCCGTACCGCGGGCGTCTGCCGCAACCGGACAGCGAGCGGATGGTCGGCCGCCAGAAGGTCGTTCGTCGGGCGCCGGACCATGACTGGCGACCAGTTGCAACGGCCGCCCCAGGCGACTCACCGAGATAGAGTGCGCCCCACTCGAGCCGCAAAACTTCGGCCGCCGCCTCGAGCAGCCGCCTGCCCAGCGTCGCGCGGTCAATCAGGCTTCCCACCGCCAGCCGCATCTTTTGCATCGCCCGATCGAACTTGTACTTCTCGCGAAAAAACTGGCGGTCGATCACCCGCTGAAACCGCCCGCGGGCTAGCTTCCGACAAGATCAAGACCACGATCACCGAGAGCGCCGCCGCGACCGCCCCGCGCGAGGTCGAGTCGGTCGAGAACAACTGATCGCCGATCAGCTTGCCGCTGACCAGAAGAACGCCCGAATAGATCAGCCCCGCCGTCAGGCTGAATGCGAAATAAACCGCGCTGCGGTTGATGATCTCCTCGACTTGCATCAGCTTGTAGCGCGTGATGCTGAAGGCATAGGCCATCGTGTAGAGGAGCGACACGCCGAACATCGGCCACGCCGTGTTGCCCCGGCCCAGCGTCGCCGGATCAACATACGCTTGAGCAAGTAGATAGCCGATCAATACGACTGAGATCAGCGACGCCAGCAAGATCCATTGCACCTGGCTTCGCTCGGCACGCGTGGCCGCGCGCCGGTAGCTGAACACCAGGCACAAGATGCACAGGCCGAAGAGGAACGCCGCCAGGCCGATATAGCCGAGTGCCAGAGCCCGCAGAAACTGAAACGCGGCCGCCGTCTGCGAATAATCTTCGTGCTGCGCCGACCAGCGTGCGGCGTACATACTCCCCCAGAGTGCGATCAGATAGGCGGTCGCGAGGCCGTAAAGCCCCCATAAGACCCAGTCGCCGGTGCCTGCTCGAGCAATGGGATTGGCGCGGGGAAATACCAGAAAGAAGTGGAGGTTGACGACCGGCACGAAGACGGCGAAAAGCGCGAACGGATAAATCAGCAGGGGCTCGGTGACGATCTCGGTCCAGTGATAGCCCCCCATGAACGCGCCGACCGTGAAAATGCAGACGGCGAAAAATAACTGCGCCGACGTCATCGTCGGGCCGCTTCCAGAGAACACGCGCCCCGATGGCGAAGATCAGAAGTTCTTGCAGAAACCAGATCCACGATCGGAAGTAAGTTCACGACGGCGGATTTTGCACCGTCACCAGCGGCCGATGACTGACCTCGGTGTGCTGATCACGCCAGCGCACTTCGATCTTTCTGGCCGACTTTATTGCTTAACCCACGCGTCGCACGGATGTAGTCGGAATAACTCCCCTCGCGAATCTCCATCGGTCCAATCGAAAGGATCGAGTCGCCAACGTGCGGCCGGGTCTCGACCCAGACGAAATCGTCGGGGATTTCTTCCTCAATCGTTGTCTCGAACATGCAACGCACGCCAATCGATCCCATCCGGGCGACATACGTCAAAACGGCGATGGAATAGAAAATGACGGCCAGCGAGCAGACGACCCAGAGGCCCCGCGACAGACTTCGCCTCCACGATGATGACCCCAGCGTGGTGAACGCTCGGGGCGCTGCCCGGCAGCCAGCGGTTGTTGGCTGCCGCGTTGTCGAACCGGCTATTGGCCATCATCACTGGCTGATGCTTTCGGGGTCAATAAAAATGCGAGCACTCAAAAATCGGACCGCCTTAAAAGGTGAGTCTCGGCGTTGTCAACGTCTCATCAATCTCTTCGACTGCCCATTCCACACTAGCGATTCGGCGCCGATACACAAGGATTTCGTTAACGAAATCCTGATAGTTGCGGGTCGACCCGAAGAAATCTCGACAATTCCGCGCCTACATTTTCTACAGATCCCAGACCGCCCAACCGCTCGGGACGGGAACTCTTGGACCAGCAGCAGGGCGAATTAATGTGAAACTAGGACCTATGGGTCGACTCGGCAAAATATCCTAGAGACCATTTGGACGAATTCTTTAGAATTGTGCTGAATAACGACGAAATTTCGTCACTACGAATGTGTCACGCGATGCGGATGAAGCGGGAAAAAGGCGACGTCAAACCATTTGTCCAACCCCGGATTGAAGAGGCATACCAGATGCTTTAGGGGAAACGTGAACACTGAGCGATCGCACCTTTGATTGCGCGAGCCTGACGAGGCTTTCTCGCTTACGAGCTGACGAATGAATGTCGCCGAGCGGGTGCGCCGGGGTGGATTGATTGGATCGCCCCCTTTGAGGAATCACCATGAAGTTAGCGGCGAAGTGGCGTGTCTCATGGACGATGGGCGACTGCCGGCTTGACGGCTATCGCATGGAGTCTGTGTGTGTTGGTGGCGATTGGGTCGACGTTGTGCGCCTGGGTCGAGGCGCTCCCCTGGTGCTCGTTCCAGGACTGGCGGGAAGCTGGAAGCTCTTGCTGCCTCTCGCCCAGATGCTGGCGCGGCATTTTGACGTCATCGTGCCGGGACTGCGAGGGGATGGATCGGTCTGGAGCGATCTCGAGAACCCCGCTCACGAAGTTCTCAGCGTTTCGGAATACGCCCAGGATCTCGCATGCGTGCTCGACCATCTGAGACTCGAGTCGCCGACGGTCTTTGGCGTTTCGTTCGGAGGAGCGGTTGCCCTCGAACTGGCCGCCGAGCACCGGCACCGGGTCGGGACACTCATTCTAAGCGGCATCGAAGCGCGCTTCCAGCGAACACTCGGAGCCGCGATCGCTCGGCGCGCGCTCGAGCGGTTTCCCTTGCCGAGCGATAGCCCATTCATCAATCAGTTCTTCCATCTACTCTATGGAACCAAACCCGAGCCCAGGCCCACTCGTCGACTTTATCGTGGAGCGCATCTGGGAGACCAACCAGCGCAGTCATGGCGCGGCGGCTGGCCCAGATCGAATCGTTCGATATTGCCGAGCGCTCTGGCAAATCGATGCGCCGACGTTGATTCTGGCCGGTGAGCGTGACGTGATCGTGCCCGTTGCGCGTCAGCAACGTCTGTCCGAAGGCATTGTCGGCTCTCAGTTCAAAGTGATTCCCGACGCCGGCCACGTCGCTTTCTTGACGCACCGAGCGAACGTTGTGCGCGATATTCGCCGCCATGTTCGCTCGGCCAGGGCGTCGGTTTAGAAGGCCCTGGCTGCGGCACGTTCATCAAAACGCGATCGAGACCCGCGACCAGGGTGAGAGCCGAACATTGTGCACTCGGCTCTCACCTGTGTCGGCCTCATGCCCTGGTGATACGCGAGCAAATTCGCCCGCACGGCGAGTGCCCGACATGAACCGGGACGTGTTCAGACGCCTGCTTCTCCGGGGCCGATTGGTGCCCCTATTCGCGGATCGATTTTTTTTGATGCGCCGAGTTGATCGTCGTCGATCGGTTGGATAAAGTAACAATGTCGGTCGAGACACGAACACACCGTCTGACCGACTTTCGTGTCGTGCTACCGTGGCGCGACTGACTAGAGCCCGGTTCGGCTCGAGGCTGGTCTCCAGCGGGATCGGGGAGGCTAGAACGAAAGGAGGTGATCGCGTGTGTAGTGATAACCAGGGGCGGCTCGCCTAAGGGCAGCCGACGGGTTGCCCGTCTGGCAGCCGCGCTTTTGACCATACCCTTACGGTTAGGATCGACCAAGTCTGGGCTCACAAGGCCGCAGGCTTGGTCGATTCCGTAATTCGTAAGTTTTTGCTTGTACTTGTTCGTTCTGAGGAGCGTGCTCGTTGTTGCTGGCTCGGAAAACACTCTCTGGCGACTACGGTCACCTTACTGACCGCGGATTGTGGTGGTCCTGGTACTTTACCAGGCTCACGACCGGTTGCCGGGCCGAGTTCGGAATGAGCGTTTAACTCCCTACTCGCACTCTCGAATCTTACAATCGAGCCCCGGTACCTTTCAGCAGGTCCCGGGGCTTTTTTATTTTCTTCGTTTCGACTCTGACAGTCTGGGGCCGGCGAGTCGGTCGCCATCTCTTTTATTCACGTGCTCACGCGAGCACCATCCTCCTGGAGGCCGGACAGCCGTGATCGTTGTCATGAAAACAGACGCGACTGCCTTGCAGATCGAGCACATGGCCAATCATATCGTTTCCCTCGGGCTCAAGCCCCAGGTCATTCACGGCACGCACCAGACGGTGATCGCCGCGCTCGGGGAGGAAGTTCCCGGTCTGACCGAGGCCCTCGAGCCGGGTGACGGCGTCGAGAAAGTCTTGCCGATCATGGCGCCTTACAAGCGTGCGTCGTCGGAGCTCAAGCGTGAGCGCACGGTGGTGAAAGCCCGCGGGCTGGAAGTCGGCGGCACGCGTGTGGCGGTCATCGCCGGTCCGTGTTCGGTCGAGAGCGAAGAGCAAATCGTCGGCCTGGCCAGGCAGCTCAAGGCGCTGGGCGCAAGCGGACTGCGCGGGGGTGCCTACAAGCCGCGGACGAGTCCATACAGTTTTCAAGGGCACAAGGAGGCTCGGTCTCAAGATGCTCGCAGGCGCGGGCCGAAACGGGCCTGGCGATTGTCACCGAGGTGATGGCGCCCGAGCATGTGGCCGTCGTCTCCGAGTATGCCGACGTCCTCCAGATCGGCGCCCGCAACATGCAGAACTATCAATTGCTGCAAGCGGTCGGTGATTCGGGCAAACCCGCCCTGTTGAAGCGCGGCATGAGTGCGACGCTCGAAGAATTCCTGCTGGCCGCCGAGTACATTCTTGACCGCGGCAATCCCAACGTCATCCTCTGCGAGCGCGGCATTCGCACGTACGAAGATCACACGCGTTTCACCTTGCCGCTGGCGACTGTTCCCTATCTTCACGATAAGAGCCACCTGCCGGTGGTCGTCGATCCCTCGCATGGAACCGGCAAGGCGCGGCTTGTCGTACCGATGGCGCGCGCGTCGATCGCGGCGGGCGCCGATGGCCTGATCGTCGAGGTGCACGACGATCCCGAGCATGCGGTGAGCGACGGCGCGCAAACGATCAACCCGCCCACCTTCAAACAAATGATGGATCAATGCCGGCGTATTGCCGAGGCCGTTGATCGCGCGATGTGAATCACCTGCTCATCCGGCGCGTGACCAGATTTCAGCCAGCCCGCGACTTATTTTGGGCGATAGGCGATCGCGCGGCGGACAGCCGGGGGCAGGGGGGCATCTGGGCCTTTCAATGACCGCCAGAGGATCTCGTTGAGCTCGAAGTCGTCGATCTTGTCGTATTCGTCGAAATCCATCTTCATCGATCTCTCCGCGCCGTAAGCGGTCGGCGCGTTGACCTGGTTGAGGTCGATCTGGGCGGCTCGGCGTGATACGGCGTGAGATCAGGCTTATCGGTGAATGACGCGAACATGGGGCGAGCCGCCGCATCGAACTGCGAGAGGGGTGGCAGCCCCAGGATCAGCTCGATCGTTCTCAGCATGCTGACGGTGCTGTACTGGCTGCTATCGAGCGCTTTTCTCCTTGTGTAAGGACTCACGACCAGACCGACCGTGCGGTGCGCATCGACGTGGTCGGGACCATTCTGAGCGTCGTCCTCGATCACGAAAATAGCGAACTCGGGCCAGAATTTGCTCTGCGTGACGGCCTCGACGATCTTTCCGAGCGCCACGTCGTTACTGGCCACGCACGCTCGCGGAGTGAAGGTGCCCGGCCGCGTGCCGGTGGTGTGATCTTCACCCAGGCTCATGACCATGAACCGTGGCAAATTGCCGTTCTTCTCGAATTCGCGAAATTCGCGGATGAACGTGTCGGCGTTATCGGTATCGCGGACGCGCCGGCCAGGGACCTTGCTGATTCCGTAAGCCGGGCACATGTGCCCCACCAGGCCGGGCACCGCTCCCTCGATCTTGACCGAACCGTCAGGTTCGCTGACGCGGCGGCCCATCTCGCCGTAATCGCGATATGTAAGACCAGCGCGCGGCGCAGGCGTCCCACAGATAGCCCGACGGAGCGTTGCTCAGGTCGCCGTCGTCGTCGTCATGAATTCCGGCACGGCTCGAATAAGTCAGCGCCCAGTTCCGCGCGATGTAGTCGGTGTTGTAAGCCATCGTCGACCACGGATGGCCGTCGGCCGACACGTGGCCGTTGCAATAAAGATTATCAAGAAGTACGAATTCCTCTGCGATTTTATGATGATTGGGCGTTACGTTCTTGCCGAACATCACGAGAGTGGGATCGCCGTTGCCACGAGGCACGTCGCCCAGAACCTGGTCATACGTGCGATTCTCCTTGATAATGTAAAGGATATATTTGATCGGTGAAGGATCGCCGACCCTGGTGGGGATGGCTGTTCGCGTGGGGTGGGGCGCGGCAGTCAAGAGCCGGTCGGAATAAGGGCAATTCTTGTAAACCGACTCGGTGTATGCGGCGAGCGACTTTTCATCGGGTATGGGCACGATCGAAAGAGCACCCGATAGCGTGGTTCCAATATAGGGGAAAGGCCGGCGCCGCAGCGGATCGATGTCGTTGCCGGCCGTGGCCGCCGTCGACGGATTCGCCCTCGTTTGCAGGCCCTTGCCGACGCCGACCAGAAGATGTTTGCCATCGGGCGTGACCGCGACGGCCGTCGGATACCAACCCGTCGGAATGAACCCCTTGACCTGGCTGCGGCTGGGAGTGCCGATATCAATGACCGCAACGTTGTTATTGTCGGCATTGGCGACGAACAGGCTCTTGCCGTCCGGGCTCACGGCCAGGGCGTCTGGCGTGCTTCCTTCGGGTGATTGAGGGAAGAGTGACGTGCTGATCGTCTCGGTCACGATCCCGCGCCGGGTATCGATCACCGAGACGCCGTTGCTCGACGAGCACGCCACGAAGATCCGATCGTCGAGAGGATGAACGGCGATCTGGTTGGGATGCTCGCCGACAGCGATCGCGCGACGGTGTGCAGATCCTCGGGGTCGAGCACGCGGACGGTTCGTCCGGCCCAATCCGATACATAAAGGCGAGTCCCTGTGCGCGTGATGGCCACGTCGTAGGGCCGGGTGCCGGCGGCTGCTGTGTGAGACTCCTTGAGGGTGCCCGGGTCGATAACCGAGATCGTGCCGCGGTTAACATCGAGCGAGTAGAGGCGTTGCCGCCTGGAATCGAACGCCAGTCCACTGCGGAAATGGCCCGAGCTCGACCTTGCTCTTGGTTTTGGGCTCGGGAGTGGCGGCCGTCAGCCTCGACAAGCGGTTGGCCGTCAGGCCGAAGGCGTGGAGTGAATTCCCACCGCCGCCCGACCACCAGATGCGATCGGCGTGCGGCGAAATGGCCAGCCCGAACCAGCTCTGGCGGACCGCCAGACGGTCGACGACCGACCGTGTCTGCAGGTCGACAACCGTCAGCTCGTGGCTGTTATAGCCGCTGGTGGCCGCGAGCGCGTGCCGGTTGTCGAGCATGGGGATGATGTTCAGCGGCAGGTCCGTCAGTGAGATATGTTCGCCGGCTGGCGTCAGTGTCCAACCGTTCGGCAGTAAAAAGCCCCTGTCGGTCTTGCCGGCATATTGAGGAGCTTGTTGCGCCACAACCAGACCACCGGAATTGACGCAGAGAACCGTTGCGAGCATCATCTTGCCAATCAGCGAAATCGGGTGGCAACGCATGGGGAAAAGTTGCTCCTTGGGGTGGGTCGATCGTGCGCCGCCTGGACTGTGATATCTATAGCCAAACGGTCGCGGTCAGTCCAATGAGTTTTCAGTGGAGACGAAAATCGACGAGCGACCGCGCCCGCACCCGCACCCGCACCCGCACAGCCTTCGCGGAACCCATGCTGTCGACCCAATCTCCTGTCGGCACTTGAGCGCCGCACTCGACGTTCGGCATGATCAAGGCGTCACAAGTGTCTCGGTCGGTCGGCTCGCACCGATCCTGTTCTTCGATCCTCGGCGATTCTCGCGCGAATGGTCAGGTAGGATTCATGACTCATCTGTCAATCAAGGATATCCTGGCCGGCAAACTCGACGTCGGCTCGCCCGTCGTGGTCGAGGGCTGGATCCGGACGCGGCGCAATTCGAAGGCCGGGCTGTCGTTTCTTCAGGTCCACGATGGCTCATGCTTTGAACCGATCCAGGTCGTCGCCGAGGCCTCCTTGCCCAACTACGCAAGCGAGATACTTCACCTCACGACTCACTGCGCAGTGCGCGTCGAAGGCGTCCTGGTCGAGTCGCAAGGCAAGGGTCAGCGCTTCGAGGTCAAGGCGAATAGCGTGACAGTCGTCGGCTGGGTCGAGAGCCCTGATAGCTACCCGGTGTCATCGAAGCGGCACACGATGGAGCACTTGCGCACCGTGGCCCATTTGCGGCCGCGGACCAACACGTTCGGAGCCGTCGCGCGGGTACGCGACTGCCTGTCGATGGCCGTGCACCGCTACTTCCACGAACATGGCTTTGTCTGGGTGCACACTCCCATCATCACCACGAGCGATGCCGAAGGCGCCGGCGCGATGTTCCGCGTGTCGACGCTCGACCTGGCGAACCTGCCGCGCGACGAAAAAGGCGGAATCAATTTTGCCGCCGACTTCTTCGGCAAGCCCGCGAGCCTGACCGTCTCGGGCCAGCTCAATGTCGAGTCATATTGCCTGGCGCTGAGCCGGGTTTACACGTTCGGGCCGACATTTCCGCCGAGAACTCGAATACGACGCGCCATCTCGCCGAGTTCTGGATGATCGAGCCCGAGATCGCATTTGCCGATCTGAATGACGATGCCGACCTCGCGGAAGATTTCTTGAAGAGTCTGCTCAAGGCCGTGCTCGAGGAACGTCCCGACGACATGGCCTTCTTCGCGCAGCACATCGACAAGGATTGCATCAACCGGCTGGAAACGCTCATCAATGCCACGTTCGAGCGCATGGATTACGGCGAGGCGATCGGGGCTCTGGAAGGTGCTGTCGCCAGGGGCCACAAGTTCGAGTTTCCGGTCAAGTGGGGTATCGACCTCCAGTCTGAGCACGAGCGATACCTGACCGAGACGCTCGTGGGCCGGCCGATCGTCGTCATGAATTATCCCAAGCAGATCAAGGCGTTTTACATGCGGGTCAACGACGACGGCAAGACGGTGGCCGCGATGGACGTCCTGGCGCCCGGAATCGGTGAGTTGATCGGCGGATCGCAGCGCGAGGAACGGCTTGACGTGCTCGACGCGCGCCTCGACGAGATCGGGCTCTCGAAGGAGCAGTACAACTGGTACCGCGACCTCCGCCGCTACGGCACGGTCCCGCACGCCGGCTTCGGTCTCGGTTTCGAGCGAACGCTCGTCTACATCACGGGCATGGTCAATATTCGTGACGTCATTCCATTTCCACGCACCCCGGGCAATGCCGAGTTCTGACGCGCGACGAGTTCCTTCGCACGCCATTGACAAGACGGGATGGTCAGGATTTGCGAAGTCCATCGAGGCCGTCGATGCTTTTGCGGTTTTTCTCGGCCCTGTATTGCTCCATGGCGTCCGGCCCCTTGCGGAGGGCGAAATCGGTGAGCTGGGTGCGTTCATGGCGATACTCATAAACGGGCACGGCATAACCGCACGAGTCGGCGATCCGATCGATCTCGAGAACGATGATCGAGCGCTCGCCGGGCTGTTGTGTGAATCCCCCGATGAGATCCTCCCACTCAGGATCGCTGGGTTCGACCACGCGGCCACGGCCGTGAAGCCGCAAGATCATTGGCGAGCCCTCGAACGCGCAGAACATCAGCGTCATCCGGCCGTTCTCGCGCAGGTGCGCCACGGTCTCGATCCCGCTGCCGGTGAGGTCGAGATAGGCGACCGTCGTCGGTCCCAGAACGCGAAACGTATCGAGGCCCTTGGGTGAGATATTGAGATGACCGTCCGGGGCGTTCGGCGCGGTTCCCACGAAGAATACATGCTGGCGGCCGATGAACTTGATCAGCCGGTCGTCGAGAGCCTCGTGTAACTTTCCCATTGATTTTTTTTCACCATTCAAGCAGGCGCATCCAGGAGAATCCGGGATTTCAGACAGGTATGATTATGATCGGGTTCACGGCGCCATTTCAAACCCGAGAATCGTCAACGCGGTCGCGCGCCGATCTCGATCGGTCGAAAAACGAGGTCTCGGTTTCACACGGAGAAAGGCGGCAATGATGAGTGGCCAGCGGAATCGCCAGATTATCCTGGCGGCTCGTCCCCATGGTGAGCCAGCGGAGACCGACTTCCGGCTTGTCGACGGGCCGGTTCCCGAACCCGGCGCGGGACAGATGCGGTTGCGCGCGCTTTATCTCTCACTCGATCCCTATATGCGAGGCCGCATGAGCGCCGGCCCGTCGTATGTCGCGGCGGTGAAGATCGGTGATGTCATGGCCGGGGGGACGGTCTGCCAGGTCGAACGATCGAATGTCGAGGGCTTTCGCGAGGGCGAATTTGTCGAGGCTTACACGGGATGGCAAGAGTACGCCCTGTCTGACGGCCGGGGCCTGCGCAAGCTCGATCCGGCGGCCGCGCCGCTCACGACGGCGCTTGGCGTGCTCGGCATGCCCGGTCTGACAGCCTGGACCGGGTTGATGAATATCGGGCAGCCGAAGCCTGGCGAGACCTTGGTTGTCGCGGCGGCCTCGGGAGCCGTTGGCTCGGTCGTGGGTCAGCTTGCCAGGCTCAAGGGATGCCGGGCCGTCGGTATCGCCGGCGGCCCCAAGAAGTGCCAATATGTCATTGATGAACTAGGGTTTGACGCATGTATCGATCATCGCGCCGACGATTTCGCCGATGCCCTCAAGGCAGCCTGTCCGAGCGGGGTCGATATCAACTTCGAGAACGTCGGCGGCAAGGTGTTCGACGCCGTGCTGCCGCTGCTCAACACGTTCGCCAGGGTGCCCGTCTGCGGCCTGGTCGCGCATTATAATGCGACCGAGCTTCCCGTCGGCACCGACCGCGTGCCCCTCTTGATGCGCCAGATTCTGACCAAGCGGCTGACCGTCCGCGGATTTATCGTGTTTGACTTCGCCAACCAGCAGCCGGATTTCCTGGCTGAGGTAGCGCCACTCGTGCGTGAAGGCAAAATCAAGTATCGCGAAGACTTCGTCGACGGGCTGGAAAACGCTCCACGCGCCTTGATCGGGCTCCTTCGTGGCGAAAACTTCGGGAAAGTGATCGTGCGGATTTAACGGATTTCGTAAGCTGTGGTTGTCTTGGTTCATCACGGCACCTCAATGCCGTGGTTGACTTCGGCGCACTTACGGTGCGCCGAAGTTTGGCTCGCTACATGCGCAACGGGAACCCTGTCCATGGCAGAATTTTTGTTGCAAGATCGTTTTTTGGGACGGCGCGTTTTGCACTATTGACCGATTCCATTCGCTGGTGTATGCCGATTATCAACGAGCGTCAAACACGAACGGGCTACTTGAACGGCGTGGCCTCTCGACCTTGTCTCGAACAAGCTGTAAGTTAGTCTACCGTGGCTGACCAAGGAGTTTCTCGCATGGACGTGAATTGCCTCAGTTCGCTCGAGCCCAGGTGCAACATGACCATTGCAGAGAAAACCGCCCGGCGTCCCGAATTTCTCGCAGAGCTCCGTGACCGAATCCGCAACGTCCTGATTGCTCACAGCGAACCAATGAGCCTTTCGATGATTGAGGCTTATCTCAACAAGGAATCCCTTGACCAAGGCGGGCGTCCCGGAATTCAGAATACGTTTGACGTACGGGACGCCGTGGCGGAGCTTATCGAAGACGGCGAGGCCGCGTTTACGGTTGGCCGCAAGATCATCCGCATTCTGAAGTAAGCAACTTCGCGTGTGCGGGTGATCGGAGGGGCCAATCGATGGGGATAGCCCGGGAAGATCGGAAGAGCGGACAGTCGTCGGACGGCGATTTCCGAAGCGCATTTCAGATCGACAGAGATCGGCTTCTCTATTCAATGCCGTTTCGACGCCTGGCCGGCGTTACGCAGGTCGTGAGTCCTGGTGAAGGCGAGATTTTTCATAATCGGCTTACCCACTCGTTGAAAGTGGCTCAAATCGCTCGCCGGTTTGCCGAAAATCTTCCAAGGCGCTTTCGGAACGAGATCGAAACATGGGGTCGGCTTGATCCCGATGTGGTCGAAGCGGCTGCTCTGGCCCATGACCTGGGGCATCCACCGTTCGGGCACGTCGCTGAGAAATTGCTCGACAAGCTTATCGCGGAGCAGATGCTCAAGGAACACCCAGTTCCCGAGTTTGACGGGTACGAGGGAAATGCTCAGTCCTTTCGGATCGTAACGGAGCTTGCCGTACGGGGCTCCAAGAAGACGCATGGCTTGGATCTAGCACGTGCGACCCTCAATGCCACACTTAAGTATCCTTGGAAGTACAAGGAAAACGAAAACAAACCTGACAAGTACGGCAGCTATCAATGCGATGACAGCAACTTTGAATTTGCCAGGGCAACAGACTCCAACGGGCAGCCGATGCGACCGTTTGAACGGTCGTTGGAAGCTCAGATAATGGACTGGTCGGACGATATAGCCTATTCGATTCACGATACCGAGGACTTCTATCGAGCTGGGCTGGTCCCCTTGGACCGCTTGGCAGGGAGAACGCCGGAGCGGGAGAAGTTCCTCAAGGTCGCGATGGATTCAACCGCAAGACAAAATATTCACGTAGAGACCTCAGATTTCATCGATATCTTCGGAGACTTATTTGACACCATCACGATACAATCGCCGTATGAGGGGACTCGCGACCAGCAGACCAGGCTCGCAAATTTTGTTTCGAGTTTCATAAAGAAGTTCGTTGAAAACACGTCGATCCTGCCATGCTCCGGCGAGGCGATGGAGGCTATCAATATTCCCATGGAAATCCGCGTTCAGGTCGCCATCCTGAAGCAGTTGGTCTGGACATATGTAATAGAGAACCCAGCGATGGCGGCTCACCAACTAGGCCAGAAGCGCGCCATCAACACGCTGTTCGCAGAATTTAACGCGGCCGTCCATGAAAAGAATTGGGCGCTATTCCCAGCGTTTTTCCGGGAGCAAGCCCGGGACCTGCACGTCAAGTATAGCGAGAACGGCATACTGCCGGCAAAACTGAGAGTTCGATTGATCGCCGACACGATATCGTCAATGACGGACAAACAGGCGCTTCTGGTTTACCAGCAATTCACCGGTGTGTCGCCGACGTCAATGCTTGATCCGGTGGTCAGTTAATCAAGTAGTCGCCTGAGTGTGCATCGCAAAGCGACAAAGCACGAAACTTGGATCGTACGGCAACGTTACTCCATGATCGCAGTTGTCGACCAGTGCTTTATCCACCCCGAATCTTTGGACCTGGCGATCCCGCGATTTTCAGAAATTCTCAGATGCACTGCAGCGGCCCCACCCGAAGATTAACCGTGCGTGAGGCACCCGTCCCGAATCTCACCGATACTTGTTTCACCGAGTCGCGCGAACAGATGCGTGATAGAGCGTTGCTGTCCGCCGAGACGTTGGCGCAGTTATGGCAATTGGCTCGACCAGCTCTAGCGCCAGTATCCGGCGACGGAATTTCCGCGCGTCGAGCCGTTCTCCGGCGACAATCTCGAAGACATTTCTCAGCTCGTCCAGGGAAAACGTCGCGGGAAGAAAGCCAAACGCATCGACGCCTTCCTCGAATCGGGCGCGCAAGCGGTCTCGTGCGATGTTAATGATGTCGGCATGGTCAAACGCCAGCGCCGGAAGCTCATCGACGGCGAACCATTGAACACGAGACGCGTCGTCGCCCGCCTTGGGAGTGAGCCGATCGGGCCGAACCATCGTGAAATAGGCGACAGTGACCATGCGGCCGCGCGGGTCGCGCCCGGGTTTGCCAAACGCGTGGAGCTGCTCGAGCTCAAGGCCGGCAACGCCTGTTTCCTCTTCGAGCTCGCGGTGGGCACAAACGTCGAGGTCTTCATCCTCTTCGAGCAGGCCGCCGGGTAAGGCCCAGTCTCCTTGAAACGGCGGGTGGCCACGCTGGATCAAGAGGATTTCAAGACGCTCGCTCCGGATGGTGAAAATGACGATGTCGGTGGTCATCGTCACTTTCGGCAAGCGAAACTTCGGCATGTTCGCGTCCGTCGTGAGGGGCTTGGTTCCGGTCGTTCACGGGGGTGCGTGAATGGCGCAAACGCCATCACGATCATGATAATATGGCCCCCACAACAACCTGGCCAGGCTCCGAGGAGAATCAAGCCACGTCACCTCACGCGGCCGATTGACGGCGGCGGCGATAACGCATGACAGCCAGCCCGACGAACGCCGCGACGCCAGCCGAGACAATCGACGACGGCTCGGGCACGACCGAATTGATGGTGACCAGGCGATTCGAGCTTGTGCCGACCATCTGGCCTTGCGCGAACGGCCCGAACGCGTCCTTGGCATAGAGATTGAGGGTGTCAGACCCGCCAGGGTCGAAAAAGCCCGTGCCGGACGGGAAAGGGAGTGTCGCAATGTTCGACGCCGTGAACGTTGCATCGTCATGCGTCACAACGCTCAGGCCCGCAAGTGCCCCGCTCGTGACGTCCAGTTCAAAAAGAAGAGAAAATGAGACGTTGTATGATCCATCGCCGTTCGTGGTGACCGTGCCGGTGGTCGCCGTGTTGTAAAGGTTGTACGTGTCATACCCATGAGTGTACGGGTCGGGAAAATCGCTCCCCTGGAATGGCGACGTGACGTTCGCGTAGCCCGTCGTCGTGTTAATGGTGAAATGCTGAATGCCGGTTGCCGTGAGTGTAAAAGCACCGAATGCGGAATTAATGTCCTGGGTCGCCGTCGACTCGGTGTCGAATTCAAAGTACCCCGCTCTCGCCTCAGGGCCGACGGATAATCCAGCCAGGAGCACGAGACCGACCAAGGTGGAAGCCAAACGCATGAAAATTCCTCCGGTTGCGGAACGGGTCATCGTTCGCTCTCTCGCTGCATCCTCCCCATTTCAACGCGCGATCTCCTCCAAATGAGATGGCCGCTTTCGTCCGGGTTCAGGAGCGTGAGAGAAGAGCTCTGACTACCTATCCTGCAAGCCGTGAGAAAAAGTCACCGCGATTTCAAATATTTCTTACCCTGGGCGTCGCTTGGCCGCGTGGGTTCCCACTTGTGGCCAGGCATTTCGACCCCCCGGAGCCTGGTATGAGAGTCTGTTCCGGACGTCCGGATCCGGGCGAGCGGGGGGCGTCAGCTCCCTGTCTTCTCGGGGTCCGGACAGGGGCTGACGCCTCCTGCTCGCCTTTACGGAACAGGCTCTGACATCAGCCGGCCCGCTCGATGAGGGTCGAATCGCCAGTAGCCACGCGATGGTCACGGTAGTGGCTTGCCGCAGTGCTGACAGAAGCGCGCAGTGCCAGGGACGTCGGCACCGCAGGCCGGGCACGGCGCCACTCCCAGTGAGCCGCCGCATTGGTTGCAAAATCGAGCGCCGGCGGAGTTCTTCGACCCGCACTGCTGGCAATCCACAGCGTCGCCGACACCAGGGGACGCCATTGCGGGGTGACCCATGCCCTGGGCGAGGCCGCGTCCGACCGCGTGTGCGACCGTCTCAACGGCGTCGTGAGATCCCGCCGCCATGCTTCGAAGGATTTCTTGGCCGGCCGGGGTCATCTCCGCGGAGAGATAGCGATAATAGTTGCCGAGATTGCCCATCATGGTGCATATGCCCCCGACCGCGATCAGGGGTATCCCGAGAAATGCCGCCCAGAAGTATCTTGGCGGTTCAAAGCTACCAAACGCCATGAAGAAGCTGGTGAAGCCAACAGTGGTGAGGATCAGGCCCGCCAGCAGTGTGCCCACTCCGGCGAAGCGCATGAAGGACCGTCGCCGCTCGTGACTTGGGTCAATTTGGACAGAAGGTTTTTGCATGTCTGGCTCACCCTTTTCAAATCAATGAGAGATTTCTAGCACTTTCGTCGCCAACTCGCGAATCTTGAGGTGGAAACAATACGCCATGATTCAGCCGACCTGCCTGGACCCCTCCGGAGCACGCATGGCCCGATGAACACGACATTGCGGACAATGACCATGCTCGCCACCCAGCTCGGCGGCGTCGCCCTGGCGATCGTTCTGGGAACCAATCCGGCCAATGTCGCGCAAGAGAGCCTGGTGAATCGGGGCGAGGTCCGCAAGGCGCTGGCATTCTCGGATGTCGCGAAGTCGGCAGGAATTTCCTTTCGGTTCCATAACGGCTCGCGCGGCCGCCACGACCTGCCTGAAATCATGGGCGGAGGCGTCGCGCTCCTGGACGTCGACGGCGACCATCGGCTCGACGTTTACCTGTGCAACGGAGGACCGATCGAGCCTGGCTCGCATCAAATTGATCCACCGTGCCGCCTGTATCGCAATAAAGGCCAGGGGCACTTTGAAGACATCACCGAGCACGCCGGTGTGCCTGGCCCGAGCTACGCAATGGGCGCGGCCACCGCTGACTTCGATGGTGACGGCCGCGTCGACCTTTTTGTCACCGGCTGGCGCGACCAGCGGCTCTATCGCAACCGGGGCCACGGGCAGTTTCAAGACGTCACTGTGGCCGCGGGCCTGTCGTCAGATCTCTGGAGCACTTCGGCGGCCTTCGCCGACCTTGATGGCGACGGCGATCAGGACCTTTACGTGGCGAATTACCTCGAATTCGACGCGGGCAACCCTTCCTACTGCGCCGCACCCGATGGCCGCCGCGATTACTGCGGTCCCAAAGACTTTCCGGCCCAGCCCGATCGGCTCTATCGCAACAACGGCAACGGCACATTCACCGACGTCTCGCACATGGCCGGAATCGACCATGTCGAAGGACGCGGGCTGGGGGTTCTCATCACCGAGCTCACTGGCGACAATCGCCCCGATATTTATGTGGCCAATGATGGAACGCCCTGCTGGCTGTTTGCCAACGAAGGGAACCTTCGATTCCGCGAGGTCGCCGAGAAGGCCGGCGTCGCGCGTGACGGTCAGGGACAAGCGCTGGCCGCCATGGGCATCGCCGCGGGCGACCTGGACGGCGACGGCCACGTCGATCTGGCCGTGACCAATTTCTTCGACCGCACGACGGTCGCGTTTCGAGCCGAGGCAAAACGCCCAGGTATCTACTCGGACCAGTCGAGCTGGCTCGGATTGGCCGCCGCCACAGGGCAACGGCTCGGATTTGGAATCGCGATCGCCGATCTCGACGCCGACGGGCGGCCCGACGTCGTGCAGGCCAACGGTCATGTGCTCGACCGCGCGCGCCTCGGTATTCCGTTCGCCATGCCGACGACCCTCCTGCATAACACGGGCGGCCGATTCGTTGACGTCGCGAGATCGGCATGCCCCTGGTTTGAGCGGCCCGTGCTGGGCCGGGGTCTCGCGGTCGGCGACATCGATGATGACGGTCGGCCCGACGTCGTCATTGGTACGCTCGACTCTCCGCCCGGACTCTTGCGAAACGATGCGACGGCTGGAAAATGGTTCAGGCTTGATCTGATCAACCGCTCTGGCCTGCCTGCGATCGGAGCGCGCGTCCGCATCGACGTGGGCAGGAAAAGCCAGGCGGCCGTCGTGTGCTCGGGAGGAAGCTACTTGAGCGCAGCGCCGCCGACGCTTTATTTCGGGCTCGCCGGCGCACCAGATGTCGACCGGATCGAAATCGAATGGCCGTGGGGCGGCCGCGAGTTCTGGACGAATATCGACGAAAACACGCGATGGCCGTTGCGGATCATGGAAGGTTCAGGCCGCACCGTGCCATGATGAATTGAGCGGCGACCGCGGCAGTGGCAGTGAGCTGGGGAGGCATGATCGACATGGTGCATCGACAGGGGGCCAAGGAGCATCATCATCAACTCCAGTGCATGGAGATCTGGGGCGGTATCGAGCCCGTCGAGCGCCGATTGTCGACGCCCGGCCTCGATATGTGGGTCTTCAGCCAGCCGTACGGCGGAGACGAGCAGGGGGGTGATGTTTATTACGTCACGCTCTGCGGCGGCGGCCTGATCACGCGCATTGTCGTGGCCGACGTCTCCGGGCATGGCGCGTCGGTGGCGGAGTTCTCGTCGTCGTTACGGGCCCTTTTGCGAAAAAACATCAATCAAAAGAGTCAACGCCGGCTGGTGCAGCGGCTCAACCGTCAGTTTGGCGACATGGCCGAAATGCGACGATTCGCCACGGCGCTTGTGGTCACGTATCTGGCCTCCACCGACCGGCTCAGTGTGTGTAACGCGGGTCATCCCCGGCCGCTTCTCTACCGGGCGGGCGAGCGGCAGTGGCTGGCCCTCACGCGTTCCACCGACGACCGCGACGATGGCGGCAACTTGCCCCTGGGCCTCGACGACTCGACCCGCTACCAGACGTTCGACATCGTTCTTGCCCCCGGTGATATGGCCGTTTTTTACACCGACGCCCTGACCGAGGCGGCTGACTGTTCGGGCAAACTTCTCGGCGAATCGGGCCTGCTTGACGCGACCCGCGCCATCGACCTCGCCGATTCGAGCCCCGAGGTGGTCGGCGCTGCGTTGCTTTCGGCCGTCGCACACCATCGTGGCGAGGCAAGTGCGGATGATGACGTCACCATGATCGTGCTCCACCACAATGCGTCGCCATCACCGCGCCTCAGCGTGGCGCAGAAGGTTGACGTGTACGCGAAGGTCTTCGGCCTGAAATCGGTGTGAGCACGCCAGCGACCAGCTCGCGATGAGAAACCGCTCCCCAACCGTCTCCCGATCGTTTAGTCTCAAGACGCGGACCCTGTCTTCTTCTCGTTGCATGGCCATATGACATGTGCCAACACGGGTTTCTTGTTCGCCTGGGAGCCGTTCATCATGTTGCGTGTGTCGTTTGCAGTCTTCGCCATTGGCTTCATGACATGGGCCGGCCAGGCCTCGGGCGACGAGCCGAGCGTCCCGAGACCCGAACACCCTCGGCCCGACGCCATGCGCAGCTCATGGGCCAACCTCAACGGCCGCTGGCAATTTCGATTTGACGCCCAGGATCAAGGGCTGCGCGAGGGTTGGCAAAAGCCCGACGCCCCTTCGTTTGCCCGTGAAATCGTCGTGCCGTTTCCCTGGGAGAGCGAGCTCTCGGGGATCCACCAGGTTAAAGACGCGCCGAAGATTGGCTGGTATCGCCGCCCGTTCCGCGTCCCGAAATCATTTCGCTCCGACGACCACGTGTGGCTCCACTTTGGCGCGGTTGACTGGCGGGCCGACGTCTGGGTCAACGGCCGGAAGGTGGCTGAGCATGAGGGGGGATACACGCCGTTCGAGGTTGATGTATCCGACGCCTGCGTCCGCGATGGGGACAACGTTCTGGTGGTTCGCGCGTTCGACCCGACCGATCCAAACCTGCCGACGGGCAAGCAAGTGTACTGGTACACGCCCAGCTCGGGCATCTGGCAAACGGTCTGGCTCGAAGCCAGGCCCAGGACTTATATTGCCGGCTTCCGGATCGTCACAACCATCGAGCCGGCCACGGCCCGATTCACGGTCGATGTCGCCAACGCCGTTGGCCCGAAGTACGAGCTCGCGCTCAAGGGCGAGAATGCCGATGTCGAGCGTCGCTCGAGCGCCGTTGTCTCGGCCCCTCGAACCCGCGCGAGCGAAACTGAGGTCAGTCCAACCGCGACGGCCGTGATCGAATCGAAAGTGAGTCATCCCACACTCTGGTCTCCGGAAAATCCGCATCTCTACGACGTGACACTGGAGCTCAAGGACAACGCCGGCAAGGTGATCGACACCGTCCAGACCTACTTCGGCCTGCGCACGATCACGCATGGCAAGTACGGCGACGACTCATTCGAACGGATCCTCTTCAATGGCAAGCCCATCTACCTGAGGACCGCGCTCGATCAGTCGTTCAACCCGAAAGGACTCTACACGGCGCCCGATGACGACTTCTTGAAGCAGGACATGACGATTGCCAGGTCGATGGGGCTCAACGGCCTGCGGATTCACATCAAGCCGGACGAACCGCGGCGGCTCTACTGGGCCGACCGGCTGGGTGTCTTGATACTCGAGGATATGCCCAACACGTGGCACCAGACTCCGCGGGCGCGAACGGCCTGGGAGCAGACGATGCGCGAGGCGATCGCGCGCGATCGCAACCATCCGTCGATCATCACGTGGGTCGCATTCAATGAAACGTGGGGGCTCGGAAAACCCGAAGACTACCGGAAGGACCGTAACACCCAGGCATGGGTTGGCAAGATGGTCGATCAGATCCGCGCGCTCGATGGTCACGATCGCCTGGTCGAGGACAATTCGCCCTGCTATTACGATCATATCGCCAATACCGACTTGAATAGCTGGCACTTTTACATCGACAACCACGACGAGGCGCGCCGGCACATCGCCCAGGTGGTCGCCAGGACCCAGCCGGGAAGCGGTTTCAACTATTGCCCGGGTAACGCTCAAACAACTCTTCCATTGATCAATTCAGAATATGGCGCCGTCTCGGCCGGCGGCGGCGACCGCGATATCTCTTGGGGCCTGCGCGACCTGACGACGCAACTGCGCCATGAGCGCAAGATTCAAGGGTTTGTTTATACCGAGCTGACCGACATCGAATGGGAGCACAACGGGCTCGTGAATTACGACCGGACACCCAAGCGTTTCGGCTACGAGGCGTGGGTGCCCGACATGCGGCCGAGCGATTTGCTCGGGGCGGATTTCGTGGGATATGACGCGCCTCCGGTCATCGTCGGCAAGCCCGGGCAAACGATCAGCGTTCCGATTTTCGTCAGCCATTATTCCGACCTCGAGGGGCCGGCGACCTTGCAGTGGTGGGTTGCCGGGTACGACGCGCGGGCCGATCTCCGCAGCGTCGCGATGCCCGCGACAATCGCGGTCCGCTGGCGCCCTATGACGTCGTGGACTTGAAGCCACTCGCGGTGACGCTGCCCGATTACCCGTTCGTTGGGGCCCTTGCACTGACGCTTCGCGACGGCCGGAACAAGCGAATCGCCGCCAATTTCGTGAACCTCGTGGTCAAACCGGACCAGCCGCTGCCGCGGGTGCGGCGGCGCGGCGATCATGACGTCGTCTTGCAATTCGATCCCGCGGCGTTCGCCGCGCAACAGTGGTCGCAACCCGCCAAACCGCCGGCTGGCAAGGTCTATGGCTACGGAAAAGGATATTTCGAGTACCGCGTTGCCGTGCCGCCCGCGGTGGCCAGGGCGCATCCGCAAACGATTCTTTACCTGTTCCAGGCCGGAGCCAAGGCCAATCGCGAACGTGTCGACTGGCCGCAGCGGTCCAACCGCCAGGACTATCCCCAGACCGACGAAGCGCGGCCCTGGTCATCGAACGTGCTGATCTCGCTCAACGGTCGTCCGATCGAGCGAATCGACCTGCCCGATGACGCCGCCGACGCGCGGGGCGTGCTGTCGCACCTTGCGCAAATCGAACACGGAAGTCACGGCGAGCTCGTGGATGGCAAGATCGAGCTGACCGATACTGACCGCGCGCGGCTCGAGTCGGGCGAGCCCCTGGTGCTGCGCATCGCCGTGCCCGAGGATGCGGCCCACGCCGGCGGCCTCTGCCTCTTCGGTGCCTCGACGGGCGAGATGCCACTCGACCCGAGCCTGGAGATCCATACGCGCGACCCACTGCCTGCCGATCTGGGCGTGAACGCCCATGACAGCGTCACCAGGCCAGCGCGACCCTGAACGCGGCGCGAAGAATTTCAACCCCGCCCGCCGCTCCCCACGGGACAAGCATGCCCGAAGGGGCCGGCCGTTTTTGGGCGGTCTTTGGCGAGGCGTGAAACAAGGGCAGATAACCAGCGGCATTAATTCCACGAAGCAAGACCGGGTTTCACCGCGTTAGGTCGTGTGGACAACAGTCAGGCAAGAGGGGTGGACCGGGCTATTTCAGCAGGATCAGGATCGAGGCCACATGGATAAACGCCAGGAAGTTCCGAGCGGTCTTTTCGTAGCGGGTGGCGACCCGTCGGTATTGCTTCACCTTGAACCAGAATCGCTCGGCCAGATTCCGATCCCTGTAGCGGTCCCGGTCGTAGGCCCGCTGCTCGGCCCGGTTCTTCAGGCTGGGGATCACCGCCTCGGCCCCCTTCGCCTCGATCGCTTCGACGACGGCTTTGCTGTCGTAGCCTTTGTCGGCAATGACCACTTCGACCGGCGATCCCTCGATCAGGGCCTTGGCCTGCGACATGTCCGATGCCTGCCCCGGTGTGAGGATCAGCTCGACGGGCAATCCCAGGCCGCTGACGGCGCCGTGAATCTTGGTCCCGAAGCCTCCCCGGCTACGCCCGAGGGCCTGTTCGTCCTGTCCGCCAGTCCCGTCCCCTTTTTTTTGCGCCGGCGGCGCAGGGATGGGCGCGAATGATCGTCGAGTCGAGAATCAGCCACTCGAGATCGGGGTCTTGGAGGGCCTCAAAGACGCGCTCCCAGACCCCCTTACGGGCCCAGCGATCGAATCGCCGCCAGATCGAGTTCCAGTGGCCAAACCGCTCCGGCAGGTCGCGCGATGGGCGCCGGTCCTGGCGATCCAGAGGACCGCGTCAATGAATAGGCGGTTGTCCTTGGCGACCTTGCCGTGTTGGCCCGGCTGACCGGGCAAGAGGTTCTTGATCCGTTCCCAATCGTCGTCCGAGATAGAATGGCGGTGTCGCATGGTGGGGCCTCCTTGGTGCCGATCTGACTACGCCATTAGCCCAAATTGACCAGTTATTGTCCACACGACCTAGCCTCGTGGCTGCAAGAACAGTCCGCGAGTGCGGCGTCCTCGCGAGCCGGGGACCTCGGGCGCCTGGCAGATTCTTGCCACGTCCGACCTGGTCGCAAGCCCGGAAGAAGACGGACCGGCGCCCGCCGTCCATTCCGGGTGTCGTCGAGAATCCCAGGGGTCCTATAATAATAATCGGTCCTGGAAGAGCCGTGCCATCAGACCAGCGCCACCGCGCCCCGCGGGCCGAAACGGATGCGATGCGACTGTCGATTCGAGATCAGATTTTGATTCCACTGATCGGTATCCAGGTGGCCGGAGTGGCGGCCGTGACCATGGCCACGGCGACTCTTGCCGCCGACCGGCGCGAGCGGGAGATTGTGGCCCGATTGAACGGCGTCATCGACACGCTCGGACACGCGAATTTTCCCTATACCGCCAGCGTTCTGGCTCAAATGCGTGGTTTATCCGGAGCCCATTTCGCCGTGTTGACCGAAGACGCGCGGGTGACTGATTCGACCCTCCCCGGATCGCGCACGCTACCGGCCGTGGTCCGCGCCATCCGGCCGATCGATCGGCTTGGCTCGCTGGGAGAATCACCGACGGTTCTCCTGGATCAGACGCGCGCTATTTCGCGGTGCCGCTGAAGCGGACCGGCGGCGGTCCGCATCAATCGTCGCTTTTGGTGCTTTATCCCGAAACCAGTTGGCGGCAAGCACGGCAGGAGGCCGCAACCCCTCCGTTTGCCCTGGGGCTCGGAACACTCGGCTTCATGGCGGCCATCACGGGCTTCATTGCTCACAGGATTGGCGTGCGAATTCGTCAGGTGCAGGAGCAGGTCGCCCGGATCGCGGGCGGCGACTTCGAGCGGTTCGAGCCGGATTCGAGGGATGACGAGATCCATGACCTGGCCTGTTCCATCAACCTGATGTGCGACCAGCTAAAACAGATGCGTCAGACCATCAGGCGCTCGGCAGCGCACCCGGGTCATCTCGCAGCTTGCAGCCGGGCTGGCTCACCAGTTGCGGAACGCGCTGACGGGTGCCAGGATGAGCGTGCAGCTCCATACGCGGCGCTATCCGCCGCAGGCCGGAGACGAGACGCTCAGCGTGGTGCTCCGGCAACTGGCCATGACCGAGGAGCAGGTCAAGGGGCTGCTCTCGCTCGGGCGCATGGAGCGACAACCGCACGCCATTTGCGAGTTGTCGCGTCTTCTCGACGATATCACGTTCCTGATCAAGCCGACGTGCCAGCATGCCGGGGTCGACCTGGCATTTTGCGCGGCGACACACCGCTGCCGGTCATCGCCGATGAAGCGGGCCTGCGGGCCGCGGTCTTGAATCTCGCACTCAATGCGATCGAAGCGGCTGGCCCGGGCGGAAAAGTGACCCTCACTGCGTCGTCGAACGACGGCCAGGCAGCCATCGACGTTTTCGACACCGGACCGGGGCCTTCGGCGGCAATGGCTGAAAATCTGCTGGAGGCGTTCGCGACGAGCAAGCCGGAAGGTGTCGGCCTTGGCCTGGCGATCGCGCACCATGTCGCGATCGAGCACGGCGGGAGCCTCACGTGGAGCCGACGCGACGGTCAGACCCAGTTTCGCCTGGCGTTCCCGATGACCAGCGAAACGACAAAGGAGCCGACATGAGCCGCGTCCTGATCGTCGACGACGAGGCGAGCATTTGCTGGGCGTTTCGCGAATCCCTCAAGGATGAGGGGCACGACGTGGATATTGCCTCCTCGGCCGAGCATGGTTTGCAAATCGCCGCTGGATCGCCCCCTGACGCGGTCGTTCTGGATATCCGTTTGCCGGGTATCGACGGCCTCTCGGCGATGAAGGCATTTCATGACCACCTTGGCTCGGCGCCCGTTGTGATCATCACGGCCTTTGGCAACCTCGAAACCGCCGTGCGGGCCATGGAAGGAGGTGCTTTTGACTATCTGGTCAAGCCGTTTGACCTCGACCATGCCACCTCCGTGGTGCAGCGAGCGATCGAGGCACGGAAGAACCGCGCCCTCACCACGGAGTCGCGATCGAGCATCAGCCCCGAGACGCTCGTCGGCACATCTCCCGCGATGCAAGACCTTTTCAAGAGCATCGCCCTTGTGGCTCCCACCGACGTCCCGGTGCTCATCACGGGCGAGAGCGGGACAGGCAAGGAGCTCGTGGCACGCGCCATCCATCGCCATAGCGGCCGCCGCAACGGGCCGTTCTTGCCGGTCTGTCTGGCCGCGCTGAGCCCTAGCCTGGTCGAGGCGGAAATGTTCGGGCACACGAAGGGATCGTTCACGGGTGCGACGCACGACCGCAAAGGGTTGCTCGAGCTCGCGCGGGGTGGGACCGTGCTTCTGGACGAGGTCGGCGACATCCCGCTGAACCTTCAAGTGAAGCTGCTCAGGGTCATCGAGCATCGCGAATTCACACCCGTCGGCGACGCCCACCCGAGGCCCAGCGATATCCGCGTCATCGCGGCAACAAACCGGCCCCTTTCGGAATTGATCACAGCCGGTCAATTTCGCGCGGACCTGTTCTTCCGGCTCGGCGTGTTTCAGATCCATGTTCCGCCACTGCGCGACCGGCGCGAAGACATTCCGGCCCTGGTCAAGCACTTTCTATGGCAATCCCAGCAGGCAAACGACATCCGTATCTCGAACGAGGCCCTGTCCGAGCTGGGCACGCGAGCCTGGCCGGGGAACATTCGCGAGCTCAAAAACACCATCGACCATGCCACGATCATGGCGCGTGGCCGGTCGATCCGGCCGGAGCACTTTCCCGCCCCCACGTCGCGGCCAGCCGCAACGACTGCATCGGAAATCGATGAGGTGCGGAGGCTCCTGGGCGAGTGGACGCGCCGGGAGATCGCCGCCGGGGCCTCGAACCCGACCGAGCAAACATTGCATGAGCGGCTCCTGGAACTCGCGGAACCGCCCGTCATCGAGACTGTCTTGGACGCCTGTTCACGAAACCGGGCCGCGGCCGCGCAGATGCTCGGAATTCATCGGGCCACGCTCCGTCAGAAGCTTCAAAAATACGGCATTGCATGAAAGGCACGGTCAGAGTGCGTTTCGTTGTAAGCGGACTGCAACGTCGCCGTGCGCATGGGCGGGGGCAAGAGGCAGGATGATCGATCTCAGGCTCCCTGTTCCCGATCGAGGAACTGGGCTCCGTCTCCGGTGAGAAGCCAATGCGGATCAACGCCGGTTAACTTGATGAAGGTGAGGATGGAGTCAGCGGGGATAGTGGCACCGGATTCGTACTTGTATAAAGTTCGGAACGGAATGCCTAGAGCGCCGCGAGCAATGGTCCTCCATGCTCGCCGTACAATGCGATCCGCACTTCTCTTACTCTGCTCGCCAAGTCAGATTTGAGTGTTTGCCACTCCGGATCTGGAAGCAGGTCTTCCATTGAAAAGAAACAACCCTTTATTAAATGCTGACCTTCGTCCCAATCAACCTTGAACGGGGAGAGACGATTATCGACTTGATATTTGAAAAATTCCAGAGCGCACAACGAATTAGACACATGTCGCAATGACTTGATCCTGGCTCATCGGTTCTCGATGAGCGTCATCCGGCGGGATCATGATGTTAGCCGTGGGAATGAGCCGAATGAAATGGTCACACGCGTTCCAGACCCCAAGTGGGGTATCCGCAAGATCCGATCGGTTCGACCTAACATGTTATTTTAAAAGAGGTTGCACCGAACTGCGTTGCCGGTGGACGGGGGTTTTGGTGTGAAACCGCGGACGGCGTCGGGACTTTGTCGATGGAAAGTAAGAAAAACGCAACTTTCTTTGACGCGGTTGCCGACGGATCTCGGTTCTTAGTGTCAGAACCCCGGCAGTCAGCCAGAACCGAAGTCAAGATCAGCGACGATCTCGCGAGGTCACTCCCGTGCTCCCCACTCACGAACAACTGAATCAGCTCGCAGGGCGAATTGAATCCGCTTACGGGTTGCGGCGATCACGATGGCGAGTCGAATGTTCCACGAGCCGTCTCTGGGACAGGGCCGCCTTACGCCTCTGGGAGGCGCACGCACTCGACCCGGCCCGAATCCCGCTGGACGCGGAACTTTTTGTCGCGGCGCAGCCACGTTCGGATTGCCTGTCCGATCCCTGGACCGAGATCGCGCATGTCGACGCCTCAAAACGCTACAGAGCGGCCGTCATCCAGATCATTCGCCAGTTACGTTCCGAGCTCAAGAGAGAGGTCCACGGTGCCGAGCGGGCGATTCGCACGGGCCGGGAGATCGGCTCAATCCTCAACGACGAGCAATTCGCGCTCTCGCCGCTGGGTGCCTATATCCTCGCCCGCCGCGCCCGCCGCGACGACCTTGCCGAGCTTTTCGTGATTGAAGCGGCCGCTCAGCATCGTTCCTGTCCGCTGTACCGGGCCGCGACTTCATCCATCTGTCCGGCCGAGTATTATCCCGAGGAGAATCCTGTCGTTTCCACAACGAATGTTTTTCCACAACATGTGCGAGGCACTATATTTTCATCACGTCGTCTCTATCGGGAGTGCCCTAATTAGAGTGGATCCGCCCGGGGGCCCGTGGCCTTTGGTTCAGGATCTCACGAGATACGCCGGCATCCGGCATCGATTCGTTCTTCCTGACTGATTTCCCTGCATTCTCATCCGAGAAACGCACCATCCTTCCGCGTCGAACGGCGATCTCCTTTCACCTCTCAGATGGATCGTCCAGAATAGTGAACACAAGGGCTGGGACGCCTAATCGTGCGGGCCGGCTTCAGCCGGCCTCATGATCGCCGAGTTCGTGCGCCGATCTAGACCGATTAATAAGCCCTATTGACGAAAACCAACCCGCGTCCCAGTTCTTGGAGACTCGCTATGCGTCCGCGCCATCATTTCGTACCGGTTCTTGATGGAATGCCGTACCGAATTGCCCCTTCAGCGGTGTCGAGTCTGGCCGTCGTTGCCACTCCGATGCCGACTCCGCAGACATCCACAGGTAGCTTGGCCGTCGCGACCGCTGATACCGACCCGCCGCTCGATGGCCCAAGCGGCCCGATCATCATTGCGCCAGTCAGCAACCCGACGACCTTGCCCTGCTGACCGATCGACTTCTGAATGGCCGTTCATCACGGACCTCTCGTGGGAAGAATCCCGGTTGTGAATCGGCTGCCGGCGTGGCGTTTCTAGCGGCTGAAACTCGATGAATGCATTGAGGGAAAACGATATCGCCGGCAAGCCGTTGCTTTGTTGCGACAATACGACGCCTGAAAGCTTTAATTAAGCAGAGATATTCCGTCGTCGAAGGGGTTCTTGCGCGTCTCTTGGTGCGATTTCTCGTTTAATCTTGCCTAGTCACCCTATATTAAGTTTTGTTAGGGAGATTCGACACACGATAAATATTTTTTTAAGATAAACCTTTTGCTCCCCGGCTCTTGATGACGCTACAATCATCGAGGCTTATTGATCGCAAGCGCCCAAAGCGTTTCCGACCTAATACATCCTGGGGAGGGCAAGAGATCATGACGCAGACATCTCAGCCCGAGATCGAAGATGATCTCATCTTGGCCTTGAGGAATGCACGCAAAGGAGATCAAGCGGCATGGCAAGCGCTCTTCGACGAGTGTTATCCCAAGGTCCGTCGCGTGGTTCGGCGGCGCATGGATCGCTCGATGCGATCGCTCTACGATTCGACCGATTTCGCCAATGATGCGCTGGAAAACCTTGCCGCCAACATCGATCAGCTTGATTTTCCGTCTGTGAATTCCCTCGTTGCCTTTCTGGCGCAGGTGGCCGAGCAAAAGGTGATCGATGAGTATCGTCGCCAGCACACGCTCAAGCGCGACGTGACTCGCGACCGGCCGATCATGAACAATGAGGCCGCGGGGGGCCGTCGCAGCATCTCTCATCGGATGATCCCACGGCCAGCCAGCTTGCGCAAGCCAACGAGGTGCATGAGCGATTGCTGGCGCGGTCCGACGAGACCGAGCGAACGATCATTGAGCTACGCGAACTGGGATATTCGACGGCCGACATTGCCGAACGAACGACCTGGAATATTCGCAAAGTGCAGCGGTTCTTGCAAAATCTCCACGATTCGCTGATTGAGTCAGGAGAGTAAGCAATGGAAGCGCGTGTCGCCTCGGTTCGCAACGGAGGCGGACTCGATCGACTTCACGGCACTGTCCAACTTCTCGAGGACGAGTGGCGCCGCGGTGGCGAGGTCCGTCTGGATTATTTCTGGGCGCGTCAACGACGTGTCTGGGAAGACGGGTCGGTCGACGCCGGCAATCTGCTCGCCGAGTTGATCAAGGCCGATATGCGTTGTCGCTTCGAGCGGGGTCAGTCGCCGGCCGTCGCCGACTACATGGACCAGTTTCCGGACTTGCGGAACGCCGATAGCCGCATGGTCAGTCTGGTGTACGAGGAATTCTGTCTCCATGAGGAGCGCGGTCAGGCTCCCGATGTCGACGCGTTCTGCGACCGGTATGCCCCGTGGAAGTCGTCGCTGATTTCGCAGCTCAATTACCACCGATTCATCAGCCAGGCCGCTGGCGGCCGGCCGGCTCTCCCGCGTTTCCCCGAGCCAGGTGCTCAGTTCGCCGAATTCCAGCTTCTCTCCGTGCTGGGAGCGGGCGGATCCTCGCGGGTTTTTCTCGCCAATGATCTCTCTTTGGGCGGCAAGCAAATTGTCCTCAAGGTGACGGTTGACCGCGGACAGGAGCCAAAGGTCCAGGGACCCCTCGATCATCCCCATATCGTTCCCGTCAACTCGGTGGTTTACCCGGCTGATAGTCCGCTTTGCGCCCTGTCGATGCCCTACCGGCGCGGCCTCCCCCTGGATGAAGTCATCAACCGGGTCGATCCCCGGTCGAAGCCAAGGAAGGCGACTTGCGCTCTGGAACGCCATCCTTCCTCAAGCCGGCGATTCCGCGTCGACAACGGTGCGCTCGGCCGAGGGCTCGAGTACCCATCTCGGGCGGCTCCACGCCACGCCCAGGGGAGACGGTTGGGAAGGGTTCCCGGTGGATGGAACCTATTCTCAAGGGGTGGCCTGGATCATCATGATCGTGGCGCGTGCCCTCCACTATGCACCAGCGTCAAGACCTACCACCGCGACGTCAAGCCCGGAAACTTGCTCCTGACGCTCAAACATGGGCCACAGTTGCTCGATTTCAACCTGGCTGAATCGCCTCATTCGGTCAGCCACGCGCAGGCCGCGCACCACGGCGGAACCTTGCCCTACATGGCGCCCGAACAGATCGAGGCGTTCCTCAATCCCGAACTCTGGAATCAGGTGGGACCACAAGCTGATGTTTATTCCCTTGGACTGGTGCTCCGCGAATTGCTGACCGGACAAAAACCAGACCTTCCCGATCCGACGTTGCCGACCCCCCGGGCGCTGCGTGCCGTGCTCAACCGCCGGCCTTCCTTGAGCGCGCATGTTCGCGAATTCAACCCCGCCATTCCGCACTCGCTCGAGGCGATCGTCGCGAAGTGCCTGGCTTTTTCGTGCCGAGACCGTTATCCGGACGCCGAGGCCCTGGAAGAAGACCTCAGGCGGTTTCTCGAACATCGGCCGCTCAAGGTCGCGGCCAATCGCTCGCGGCGCGAGCGCGCGACAAACTGGCTTGCGCGGAACCGAAGATCGCTGCTCGCCGTTGTCCTGGGCGTGGTCCTTTCGGCAGCCATGTACACAACGTGGAAAGCCGCCCCCCGCCTGTGGTCGGGTAAGGCCAGGCCCGAATCGAACCGGGCGTTCATCGCGGCCGTGAATGCCTTCCGTCAAGGTCGCTTCAGCGTCGCTGCCCGCCAGTTCGAAATCACTCGACCGGGCCTATCCGGACTCGAGCCTGGTGAAATTCTACCTGGCGTTTACCATCAACGATGACGACGACGTCAAGAAGAAGGAACGCGCAGGAGGCGCTATTGAGTCTCGCCCTCGCCGAACCGGATGCGGAAACAGAGCTCGCGTCGTGGGCAAAAGATCATTCCGAGGTCGCCGAGCGTCTTGTGGATTTCGCTCAGGCGAAGATCGAAACGGGCGACCGCGACGGCGACGTATTTGATTATCGCAATCCTTACGCGAACGATGAGGCCCGGGACAGGGTCGTGCGACGGCCGAATTACGAGCTGGCGCACAGGGCCATCCGTATTGCCTCGATCATCGATCCGACTCCGGTGCGAACCCGCTATTTCATGGCGAAGACCGAGCGATTTTTCGGCGAATACGAAGCGGCATTCGACCGGTTGAGCAAGTTGATCTTTTCACTCGAAATGAATGGCGACGACACATCAGGCAACTGGCTCCTCCGCGCGCGCACCTTGCGCGTCTGGGTATCGTTCCTCTGGGGCGAGCGCGACCTCGAGAACAACGAGGTCAGCGAAAGCACCCTCGCCCATCTCAAGATCGCCGACATTGATCTCAATTTATGCGATCGCCATCTGCTGAGCCATCCTTTCGCTGACTCGAGCGATCGCGTTCGAACGGAATATCACCTCCTTCACGACAGGGCGCGTACGCTGATCACTCGCGCCGAGGTCGAGCTTGAACTGGCTTGCACGATCGAGGCCAAGCCGAGCCTCCGCCGCGCCGAGATCGCGCTCGGTCGTTTGAATGAATGCATCATCACGCGCAAGTTGGCCATGACGGTTCCACCGACCGAAGACCTGACGAGGCGTGTGAAGCGTGCCCGCGATCGACTTCGTCAGGTGGGGGTACACAATCTGGGCATGACCGTTCCGGCGTCTCAATCCGCCGATCCTCCGACCACTCCAACTCCATGCGGGCCGCCGTCGGGGATCGCGGCCACGTAGCGTAGTGCGCCGCCCTTGTCATCCTTTCGCCGCCACCGGACCTTCCGCTCGAAACGCCGCCGCCCCTGGCCGCTTGTGCTTATGCGTCTATCAATAACAAGTGCCGTATTCAACATAACCTCGCTCGATCCCTGGCGTGCATCAAAAACGCACTCGCGATCAAGCGGGTCGATCGTCCCTGGCGGACCAGGTCGGATCGGTGGATAGCGCACAAGAGCGGCCAAGAGGCGACAGCCAGTCCACGACGAGTTTCGCGTGTAAAGAGTGAGGCACACACCTGCTTAACTAAGCATTCGGTCGAAACGGGCCATCGGGTCGAGTCTTTCTCACGAATCCGTTCTATGCTGAAAATGAGATCGAAGACTCGTGGCAGCACCACGCTTTTTTTCCGAGCCCTTGCTCATGGTTGACTTGATTTCCGATATCTGGGCCACGCTCCGCGAGGCGGGGATGGCCGATGTCATGCTCTATCTCGCGGACGGGACGGCGTGTCGCTGCCACTGGGACGAGACCGCGCTCATGGGCTCGGTTCGCGTGGCGCTTCTGGCTGATCAAGACCGCAAGATCGTGCGCATCGTACCGGTCAACGAATGCAAGGGGATTGGCGTCGCGAGCCCCAAGGGAACGGATCCCGCCGGCTATCGATCGGTCGTGCAATCGAAGCTCAGAGACTATCAGAGCAATCAGTGACGCCGGGGTGCCCGCCGTTACCGAGTGGGCATGGATTGGTCGGTGGTTTCGACGACAACGGCGGATCGGGTCGCCCCCGCGGGTGAAACCGCGAATGAGTGGCACGCAATCCGCTGAGCTCGACGCGCGTATAAATCTGGGTTGTCGCGATCGACGCATGACCGAGCATTTCCTGCACGACGCGCAGGTCGGCGCCTCCGGCGAGGAGATGGGTGGCGAAACTGTGCCGCAAGGTGTGCGGGCTCACGCTCACCGGCAAGCCGGCCGCCAGCGCGTAGCGCTTGACGACTTGCCAGACGCCCATGCGCGAAAGTGGACGTCCCGACCGGGAGACGAAAACGGCCGTCACTTCGGGCCGGCGGCGGCCGAGAGCCGGCCGGTCTTCGCTGAGATAGGCGCTGAGGGCCTTGATCGCGTGCGAGCCGAGAGGAACACGCCGCTCCTTGTTCCCTTTACCAACGCAGCGCGCCGTGCCGGTGACGAGATCGAGATCAACGGGGCGCAACCCGGCAACTTCCGAGACGCGGCAGCCTGTGGCGTAAAGCGTTTCCAGGAGGGCACGATCGCGGCGGCCGAGCCGTGTGTCGCGACTCGGGCAGTCGAGCAGGCGTGCGACCGCGGTCGGGCTGAGCACGGTTGGCAATTTGTCCCACACCGAAGGCGCGATCAAGAGTTTGACGACGTTGTCCTTCAGCTTGCCTTCGAAGATGAGAAAGCGAAAAAAGGTCGACAGGCTGGCCAGATGTCGGCAAACACTCGATGGCTCGAGTCCCGAGCTCAGGAGCGACTCGACATAATGACTCAGCGCTGCCGCGTCGAGGTCGGCGAGAGGCCCGGGCGCCGCTGACTTCCGCCAGCGGAGAAACCGCATGAGATCGGAGCGATACGCCGCCAGCGTGTGGGGCGAGACCCCGCATTCCGCCATCAAGTAATGCAAGAAAGGGCCGACCGGCATACGGTCGGAGTCTGACCATTTTTGAATTCCGTGGCATCGTTCCATCGCCGGGTACTCGATAACTTGCGCCATCCGGAATCCATCGGCAGGTCTTGACCTCAAGCTTGATGGTTCCCGCGCTCAATCCGGCAAGGTGTCGCGGCGATGGTTGACTTGAGAGGGTCGTGTACTCGCGAGCCAGGTCATTTCTCAAATACCGAAGTCGAGATGGCCCCGGCAGGCCTGCCGGGTGATGGCTGAACGTAACTTCTTGAGAGACTTTTCCTCGATCTGGCGCACGCGTTCCTTGGAGACCTCGAGGATTTTACCGACCTGGGTCAGCGAAAGCCGCTCAGACCCGGAGAGACCGAAACGGAGGGTGAGCACTTCCTGTTCGCGAGGTCGCAGGTGGCCCATCAGCATCTTGATGGTTTCTTCGGCATCAACGTCGAGAGTCTTGTCACCGTCAGGGTCGGACATCGTCTGGATCAGGCTGAAGCCGGAGTCAGGGCCGTAGATCGCGTCAAGAGAAACCGTCGGCTGGGTCGCCGTGTGAATTCGCTCGATGAGCGCATTCCGCGGTTCGCGCGAGGAATCAGGTGCGTTGGCATCACGCTCGCCGTTCGGTTTGTTCCCGTCGGAGAACTGGTTATGAGCCAACTGCCGCAAGTGCCGCGGTGTGAGGCGAACCGGATAAGCGCCCGAGGCCACGGCGCGTTGCATCGATTGACGAATCCACCAGGTGGCGTAGGTCGCAAGCTTCGTTTGATGGGACATGTCAAACCGATCAATCGCCTCGAGCAGGCCGCAGAACCCCTCTTGCAGCAAATCGGCGTAAGGAATTCCGCGCTCGCGGAACCGCTTGGCGACATGCGCGACAAGTTTCAGATTAGCCATGGCCAGCTTGCCGCGCAACTCGCAATAGCGCCGATAGACGGCACCGAGCCGCGCCTGCTCGGGCCCGCTTTCCGCGTAAGCCTCGGCAATTTTTTGAGCAGTGGCCTGTGGACCGGCGTCCGCCGGAATCTCGATGCCTTCGATGCCGCTCAATGCCTCGGCGAGCTTGCGCTTGCAGTCGGATAGCTCTTGCAGCATCGATCGCTCGTTCGATGCTGTGAGAACCGTCGTATCAGCACCTTCGATATCGGCGAATCGGGGCATGTCGTATGTGGATCGTGACGTATTCATCTCGTGTTCCTTCAGTAAGCGCGGCCCGGAATAAAGCAAAACTTGAACTACGATCAACCGGGCCGCTCGTCTGGCTCCTTGGCGGCCTGCGATGGCGGCATGCCGCGAACAATGAAATGCGACGCGAAGTCTTCGAGGTGTGCCATCCGGTCGCCAAAACTGGCATACACGAGCCGCGAGCGAAGCGCTGGCGTCAACGCCTGGCCGCCCAGGATGACCGCCGTGCCACCGGCCGCGGCAACCTTGTAAAACGAGTGATATTCCCGAACGAAACCATCCTCATCTTTCAAGAAGTTTACAGATAAAAAAATAAGAGATGGACGATATATTCTCGTGGCGTTGGCCAGCGAGGGGATCGGGAGGTTGACGCCCAGGTTTTGAACCTTCCAGCCCTGTTCGATGAGCAAGAGCTCGCCGAGCAAGAGAGAGATGACGTAGGGATCGCCCTCGACGGCGGCCCCCAGGGCCAGGGGACCGGGTCGGTCGCCACGAGCCAGGATGTCGTCGATGAGCTCGCGGACCGACGATGCGACGTGCTGGCTGGCCTCGTGCTCTTGAAAAACGTCAAGCGAGCCCACCATCCAGCCGTGGCCGATGCGCTCCATCACCGGACGAATCAATTCGTCCGCCAGGGCCTTGGCGCCGCATCCGGAGGAATAGATGGCCTTGATCAGGGCCTTGGCGCGCTGGGCGTTGCCGTCGCGCAACGCCTCGAAGACGAAGTCGCGTGCCCGATCATCGATCGGATTGGCACGTGTCGCCGGCAAACCGCCGAGAATTTCGATCTTGGCCGATTCGACCCCCTGTTCTCGCGCCAGACGGCGGGCATCCGACATCGGAATCAGCCGGTGCTTGCCGACCGTGCGCACAGCCCCGAGCATTCCCGAGTCCACCCAGCGCTTGATCGTACTCACGCTGACGCCCAGCGCGTCAGCCGCGCTTTGAGTCTTCAGATACTGTTCGGCGGCAATCATCATTCGTCCTCCTGAACGATTTGGACGATTTTATTGTAGCCTGACAAATCGCCAACGAACAGTATCTTGTGGCTTTTCCTAGCAAGTAACCGATAGATAGAGCCAATAAAGCCGTGGTCTGCACCGCATATGCCGTGCCAGCAGAATCGCTCTGGTGAACGATTTGGACGATTTTGTGCGAAGTCAAGCGTTCGCCTCATGGTCGCGCCACGACGTGGGAGCTGGCCGGCGGCGTCGAGCCATGTCGAGAGAGGCAGGGGCGTGGTGATCGAGACCTGTGTAGCGGAAACACGCAACCGAGCGCGAACCCGCCAGGCTTCGCTTGATCCCGCGAAGCGGCTGATGGTCACACTCCGCCACGCGTCGCTTTGTGCGGATAATTCAGTGCCTGCGCGTAACTCGTCAGCCATCGTAACTGTGCAAAACCATGTCGTGGGCCTCTTTGTCATGTCGAGCTATCGAGGCAGACGGAACAAGACCATCCACCCTCCACCGCTGAGGGGCTTTTAGCAACTCAAAGCGTTTGTTAGGGTGATGGTCCGCCCGTCTGCAGACCGGGTGCCCCTTTTTATGACCGCAAGAGAGCGTGGGGTCATGGATCTGAGCCAGGTATCGTTTAGTCGCGAGCGATTGCTGAGCTGTCTGAAACGGGATGCGCTACGGACGGGCGTGTTCACGCTCGCGAGCGGGCGCACGTCCCACTATTATGTCGACGGCCGCAAGGTCACCCTGTCGGCGGAAGGGGCGGCTCTGGTCGGGGCCGGTGTCCTCGAACAGCTCGAGCAATTCCCCGAGGTCAAGGCGGTTGGCGGCCTGACCATGGGGGCCGATCCGATCGTGGGCGCGACGCTGGCGCTCGCTCCTTCCGCGGGCCTGCACGGTCTCCGCGGATTTCTCGTTCGCAAGGAAGCCAAGGCTCATGGCACTGGCAACCTCATTGAAGGACCGCTCGAAGCGGGAGCAACCGTGGCCATCGTCGATGATGTGGCGACAACCGGGGGGTCATCGCTGCTGGCCATTCAAGCCGTGGAAGCGATTGGCTGCAAGGTCGGCGTCGTGATCGTCGTTCTCGATCGGCTCGAAGGAGCCGCCGAGGTTTTCGCCGCGCGGGGATTGCCGTTTCGACCACTGGTCACCATTCGCGATCTCGGAGTCGAACCGCTGTCGAGCGCCACGGCTCGGTCTTCTTAGGGTCAGACCGTCGTGTCACGAAAATTTTCATGAGCACGAGTCATCCCTCGCAGGCCATTGCGATCGTCAAGCGATGCTGCGAATTGGGTGGCTCAAGAGCACCAAGATCGGAGGCACGTCATGGAGACGAGCCTGCACCGGACGCTGAAGGAACGGTATGCGATCGGGGGCAGCGGGCGCCCTGAAATCCGCGTGAAGGGGTTTCGCGTCGACGCCGTCGACGACGCCGGCCGCCTGGTCGAGGTGCAATCGGGCGCGCTGGGGCCGCTGCGCCACAAGCTAGGATCGCTGCTGCCCGAACATCGCATCCGCATCGTAAAACCCGTTGTGTTGAACCGGCGCGTCGTGCGCCGGTTGCGCCCTGACGGGCAAAACATGTCATCCCGGCGAAGTCCCAAGCGAGGCGCTCTGGTCGATGTCTTCGACGATCTGATTGGTGTGGCGCGTGTTTTCCCCCACGCGAACCTCGAAATCGAGGTGCTCGGCGTCGCGATCGATGAGATCCGGATCCCGCGTCGGCGCTGGCCGGGATACCGGGTGTTCGACCGTTGCCTGGGAACAATACATGAGTCTGCGTCACTGGTCCGGGCAGCCGACCTGTGGACGCTGTTGCCCCACGGCCTTTTTGAGCAGCGGCCCTTCATGACGCACGAGCTCGCCAAGGCCCTTGACCGCCCCGTCTCCTTTGCCCAGCGGGTCGCTTATTGTCTCCGGCTCACGGGCGCGGCCCGCGTGATCGGCAAGTCGGGAAATCGATTGATCTATTCGCGCGACACGTCGATCGATCAATGAGCCGGGCGAGGGGAGCGACGGTCGTGGCGGCCGCCTGCCAGGCCGCGCTGCTCTACACGGCAACCAGGGAGTCGAGTAACGCGTCAAGTTCCACGCGTGCGACGCTCGTCGAGCGATCGCTCTGCGCATAGGGGATGATGAGCGTGCCGTTGTGCAAAAGCGCCCCGCAAGAATAAACGACGTTCGGAACGTAACCCGATCGTTCGTCGTCGGTGGGCGAGATCAGTGGCTCCCTCGACAGGGCGATCACCTTGCATGGATCATCGAGGTCGAGCAGCGTCGCGCCGATGCAGTACCGCCGCATTGCGCCGACGCCATGGGTCAAGAGGAGCCAGCCAGCCTTTGTCTCGATCGGCGAGCCGCAATTGCCGATCTGCATGACCTGCCAGAGGAACATGGGTGATTCAATTTCCCGGGCCTCATCCCAGACCAGGATGTCGTCTGATTCCATGTAGTAAAGGTTTTCGTTGTCGATTCGCGAAATCATGGCGTATTTTCCGTGGATGCGGCGGGGGAAAAGCGCCATGCCTTTGTTCCGGGCCGACTCGCCGGTGATCAGGTTGATATCGATCTTGGTCTCGCCGCGAAATTCGAGCAATTGCGGGAAGATCCGCTCACCATTAAATGCGGTGTATGTGCCGTAGTCAACAATCGAGCCGTCGTCCTCGGTGAAGCGAACCAGGCGTAGATCCTCGATGCCATGGCGCTCGATATCGGAAAAGGGGAAGATCACGATCTCGGCCTGCGAGCCCACGGGCGCATGTTTCAGGTGAAGCTGATAGTTGACCCGCGTGAGTGAAATGAGCGTGTCGGCGATCGACTCGATCATGCTCGTCGATCCTCGCTTCTGGCGTTCGGAGTCGATCGCTTGCGAGAGCTGTTCGCGTGTGAATTCCTCGCCGAGTTGATCGAGGATCGCTCGACACGGCGCCAGCTCCAGTCCGAACGAGGCGAGATCGCGTTTGAACATCGACTTGTGAAAGCGATCCGGCAAGGTGGCCTTGAGTGGTCGCGCATAGGATCCTGGCGGGTCAATCTGAACGTCTCCTGACGCATCGATGATTCCCGTGCGGAAGACGATCGATGAGAGGTGCCCTTCGCCGATCGCGCAGGCTCATCAGAAACCGGATTCCGCCGGCCGGTACGCCCTCCTGGATCATGGCCGGGACCATTGACGGATTGAAGACGGCCACCGATTCGAGCGCGTATTCCATGGTGAAACAGGCGCCGATCAAGAGCCGCTGCGCGGGGCTGAGACTCTGCTCGGCCGGAACGGCCGATCGAACCTCATCGAAATGCTGCTCGAAGACCTGTCGCAGCTCAGGGTGAAACGCGCCGAAGGTTTGCTCGACCTCCTCGAGCCGGGCTTCGATATCCGTGACCGGAAAGGCGAGGATTCTTTCGATGATGGCGCGAGTCCGCTTCAGATCACCCGGTGAGAAGAGTCGCGTGATGACGCGGCTGGAATCAGGCGTGAGTCGAATCGGCAAGCGGGTGACAAGGGACGTCATCGACGGCAGCTCCTTCAGCCCGAAAGGATCAGGTAAACCTGGAGTTCAGTTTACCCGGTTTCGGGTCAGGATTACGTCTTGCGGTTTTTTCGGGCCGGAATCAGGGATCGTTCGCCTCATGCCAATACGTCGCGGCGGCTGAATCCGGGCTGTCGCGCCGGCTGGCGGCGATGCGGCCGAGGGCGCGGTCGCGGTGACCGAAAAATTGAAGCCGAACGACTTCTTGGCGACGCCTTGAAAAGGGTCTCTCACGCGTACCCACTCCGGCGGCAAAGCGGTATCGGGCGAGAAATCGGCCGCCGCGTGCGCATTGCAGACGCCGCTCGCGGAAACGTCGAGTACAAAATCGGCGATGAGTGTGAATTGTCCAAGCGGCATCGGATCGCCCTTCACGGGTGCGAGCCGCTGGTTGCACAGCGAGCCCTGCGTGCCGGAAACACTATGCGACGGATAGGCCAGGGCGGCCGGGTATCCCCCCTCCCACGATTGAGGGGTGATCGAGGCGCTGGCCAGCCGCATGCAGGCGCTGGCTTTATGCTTACTTCTCAAAAAGCCCAGCAGGCTGCTATCGAGTACCAGAGTGACAGTCTTGACTGAAGGGTCGGAGCAAGTCACCTCGAACTCTTGCACGAGGTGAAACGACTGGACCGCCGTCGACGTACAGCAGAGATAGCTGTCCGCGGCGGGCGCACCCGTCATCGCAACCGTGAACGCTTCGGCACTGGTGGATTGGACGTCGATGATACCGCCGTCGGCACGCGCGCGAACGTGCGTCTCGGGCGTGACGCAGGCGTCGCGGTTGCCGAGAGTGATCGTGTACGCCGGGGTCGGCGGCGCCGCGTCCTTTGGTGTTTGAGCCGACACGATCGGGCCGGCCAGAGTCATCGCGACGACTCCGATCGCCCATTTCTGGTTCAAAACTTTCACGGGAATGTCCTCCGTTGACCGAGGCTCCTCACAAGTTTTGTGACGAGAATCATCAAGCGCGACAGCCTTCTTCTTCCGTGGGCCGCCGATCAAAACAAGAAATACGTGGCGACGAGAAGCGTGAGCTGGCTCGACCGCGTTCCGTCGCTGTACGGATGACTGAATTGCGACCAGTCATAACGCGCTTCGCCGCGGAGCCAGAGCCAGGGCTTGGGCTTGTGCGTCAGGACGAGGCTCGTGTCGTAATACGTGCCGCGGCTGCCGGTCGCCGCGCCATACGGGTCCCAGAAGATCTCGCCACGCCATCCGCCTGAGATCTTGTCGTTGAAGGTATACAAGAACCAGTGCACCAGGCCGTGATAGTCAATGCTGCTCGGTTTGCCGTTAAGACTGAAGCCGATGATCCTGGGGTCATAAATGTGGTCAGTTTCGACGACTTCGGTGAATTTCTCGGTCCATTGCTGCGTGAGCAAGAATGAAAAGTATTCGCGGTAGCTGCTTGAATAGAAGGGGTTAACCCGTCCTGCAAGGGCGGGGGTCGGTGGCGTGGTCGCGTCGGGTATGATCGGCGAGTTAACCGGTGGGAACCGCGGCAACTGATCGGGGACGCTCGCTCCCACAAACGTGACGTTGGTTTTCTCATCCTTTGATTTCCAGGTGCCGAAGCCGAAATAGCCCCACTTATAGTTGCTGTCGATCCAGCGGTCGAAGCCGTTGATGGTCCCGCTGTAGATATTAATCCGATCGGTCAGGTGCAAGGTCGCCATCGCGCCGAAGAATGTGAACGGCGTGAAATTCATCGAGTTGGGAACGGTGATGAAGGGCCGGCCGATCGCGGCCACGGCCGAATAGCCGGCCGGCGAGTAAAATCGCCCACCTTTGATATCAAGACCGCCGGGAGTCAGAATGGGGAGGTGGACTTCGCCATAAATTTGGGGGAGATCGAGCCCCGCGAACGAGCCGTTGATAAACGCACGATCGAATAGCCCGTAATCCTTGGTGAATTGCCAGTCATTGCCAAACAGGGTGTCGACGCGAAAACCGAAATTCACCATGTCGTCGGCCTCGAGCGGGTTCTCGACGACGACGTAATACTGATTTCCCTGCCACTGATTGGCCAGTCGATTCGGGAAAACGTCGAAGTTGCTCAGGCCGCGCGGCGTCCCGTTGGCATTTCCGGTGAAGCTGTTCTCGATCCAGCCAAACGTCCGCACGGGCGAATCCTCGAGGCCGAGTAGTCGATTCAGGATGAGGGGGGTCGGTGCCGCCGGTGTCATGCTCGGCACTTCCTCTTGCTGCGCCTGCCCTCGCGAGGTCGGCGTCGCGCCGGTGCCACCTCGCTCGGCCTTCGGCAGTGCGGTATTCGCCTCGCCGCGTTTGGTGTCTTCGCCGGCACCCGATGCAGCCGAGGTCGCGGTCTGGTCGCCCCCCTGGCCGGGCTGCTCGGGGCCTTGCTCTGCCTCGCCACGTGGGTCTCGGATCGCATGCATTCGCTGGACCCAGCGATCGCGCAGGCCGGTTCGACGTACCCGCGATTGGCGTTCCTTTTTCGGGCGCAACGACTCGTCGACGAGTAGGGGGGGCGGGCTCGCCAATGGCAGTATCAGCGCAGCCGATCCCGAGTTGGCACCCATCAAAGGCGATGGCGGAGAGGGGGACGGCGGCTCGCCGCCAGCCGCGGCTAGACATGAAAGGACGCAAACGAGAAGCACAATGAGCCCGTCTGGGCGGAACGGCTTCTGATTGCTCCCCTGCATAAGGTACTTTCCGATCAAAGGATCACGGGCGCATATGACTTGCCTGGATTCGCGACGCGGCATCTCAAATGCAATTGATCCCTGGAATCAGGAAAACCTGCTATCCCGAACGTCACTATCGGTCACTCTGGCGCACCGGCTGTAACAAATTCCGCAAATTCATTCAAAATTACCCATATTAACTAACCGCGCAAATGAGACCGTTGCATCCACCAGAGGAGCCCGAGCACACACACGCCATGATCAATCTGGCCGCATTCAATCAAGGCCGTGATATCGCTGGTTGGCGCAAGCTCCAGGCTGAGTTCTTCGCTCGGGTCGAGATGGGGCTCGGCGACCTTGCGGGCGTTGGGGATCACGATCGTGCTGATCCGCATCGATAAGAGAGCCGGAATCGGATAGATCGTGCCCAGAAGCTCGGGAGGGTCGCCAGCGTAGCCAGTCTCTTCGAGAAGCTCGCGAGCACCGGCCGCGCACGGATCCTCGCCCGGGTCAAGCAGGCCGCCGGGCGTTTCCAGACTGTCGCGCTGAGAACCGGCCCGGAACTGGCGCACCAGCACGACCTCCTGGTGGGGCGTGAGCGCAATCACGTGCACGCCGTCCGCGAGGTGGCTGACAAAAAAGTCATGCGTCTTGCCACTCTTCAGCGATTGAAACCGCTCGCGGCGCAGGCGAAATAGCCAGTTTTCCACCAGGGTTTCATCGTGTGCACCCTGGTCGACACGAACCCACGACGCCTGGGACCTCGGCTCATTTTTCTCAACAGCCACGTCTTCGTTCCCTCGCGAGTCTTCAGGAATGCGGTTTTACGCTAGCAACACCTGGTCGATCAGCATCGCGACGCCATCTTCGTCGTGATCGCCGGTCACGAGATCGGCGGCACTGCGCACCTCGTGACGGGCATGGCCCATGGCCACGCCGAGCCCGGCGTTCTGGATCATCGGGAGGTCGTTGAGATCATCACCGACTGCACAGATCATCGCCGGCTCAACACCCCACAATTGCGCCAGATGCAAGACGGCGGTCCATTTGCTCGCATCATGCCGGAGGATTTCGCACATTGTGCCCAGGTAGCGCGGCGTGCGCTGAACGAATGTCTGAATGCGTCCGGCGAGCCGGGCATGCGCCGAACGCTCGAAGCGCAGCATCTCGGCTCGCGAGCCGATGGCGCAAATGTGAAAGAGGGGGACGCCTGAGTGAGTCAGCCCCTCGCTACTGGCGATCTCGGCATGTTGCCGATTTTGACTCACGTAATCATCAAAATGGTTTCGGCCCGTGGGAAACGCGGTGACGATGAAGTCGAAATCGTCGGGTCCGCGGTCGGTGAAAATCACCCTGGGCTGGTCGTCGGCCTGAAAGAACTCAATCACGTCGGCCGCGAGCCGCATGTCAAGATCAGCGCGCCAGAGGGTCGAATGATTTCGCGGGTCCTTGACGATCGCGCCCGAGTTACAGACGAGCGGAGCGTCGATGCCAAGCTGAAGGGCGATGGGCAGGGCCCGGCGATAACGCCGGCCGGTGCAGAGAACCGGCCGGATTCCCGCCGCCGCGGCGCGCGCGACGGCCGCCGCGGTGCGTGGTCGCAGCGTGCCGTCCGGGTCGAGCAGGGTTCCGTCGATATCCAGCGCCAGAATTTGATAACGGCCGGCGGTCATGGTCGCTTGCGGGCTCCGTTTGCTTTTATCATGAGTCTGCTCCGAGCTTGGCAATCGTCCTCATGCCGTTATTGACCGCGCCTGGTTCGTTCTTGCGAGCGTCATTATGGTATGCGGACCCGGCGTTCGCGGCCAAGGTCAGGTTCCCGACGCCGGTGCTCGGGCTGGCTTATCGTGCGCCGTCAGGGCGAATAGATCAGGTGGAAACGATGTCATCATTTTCCGCGCTCCTTCTTGCGGCGGTCCGCGGCGGATGAACATAACAGCTCAGGGCATCGCTCGAAGCGCCGGCATCATGAGGCATGAAACGATGATTCAAATCCGCGTGATGACACTGGCCGACGTTTCTTTTGGCATGCGGCTCAAGGAGCAGGCCGGGTGGAATCAGGTCGAAAGCGACTGGAGGCGTCTTTTCACCATGCAGCCCGATGGGTGCTTCATCGCCGAGCTCCGCGGTATCAAGGCCGGAACCGTGACGACAAGTCGATTCGGGCCAGTCGCGTGGATTGCGATGATGCTCGTGGATGAAGGCTTCCGCGGCCGCGGGATCGGTCGGGCACTCATGAGCCATGCTCTCGACTATCTTGACGCCCATGATGTGCGTTCCGTTCGCCTCGACGCGACTCCCCTGGGCCGTCCGCTCTACGAGTCGCTCGGGTTCGTCGCGGAGTCGATACTCGCGCGTCATGTCGGCATGTTGCCACGTAGCCATGTTCATGAAAGTATCTCACCGGCCGAGATCACGCCGCGCGACGGGTTTGCCCGGATCGCGGCGTTCGACTTTTCGGCCACAGGCACCCAGCGCGGTCAACTTCTCCAGCGCCTCTTTGACGAACACCCTGACTCGTTCCATGCGGTGGAAGAGGGGGGTAAGATCACGGGATATGGCCTCGCTCGTCCCGGTTCAAAAGCCGTCCGCATCGGGCCGTGCGTGGCCACCGCGCCGGCCGGGCCTTTATTGTTGGATCAAGCGCGGCGACAGTACGCAGGCGAGACCGTGACCCTCGATATCCCGCTCGACAACGCTCCGGCTATTGAATTGGTGGACTCGTGGGGCCTGACCGAGACTAGCCGCCTGACCCGCATGACGGCCGGCCCGCGAGTCGCAGAGCATCTCGAGCTCATCTGGGCTTCCGCGGGACCCGAGAAGGGTTAGCCCTCATTTTCACCTGAAAGCACCATGGCCACAATTGATGCAAACGCAATTCCCGAGACGATTCGCGACGTCGAGCAGCTCGATGACCTGCTGAGTGCTCCGACCGCCGGAGTCATTGACACCTTTTCTCGTCTCGAAGGGGACGTGATCATCCTCGGCGTCGCCGGCAAGATGGGGCCGACCCTGGCCTGGATGGCACGACGCGCGTTTGACGCGGCCGGGCATCGCGATCGCCGCGTCGTGGGTGTCGCACGCTTTAGCAGTGCTGGAAGCGAAAACTGGCTGCGCGACCGCGGCGTTGAAACGATCCGATGTGACCTGCTCGAGCCGGGCGCGATCGAGCGGCTACCGGAAATGCCCAACGTGATCTCGATGTTCGCGATGAAATTTGGCGCGACCGGCCAGGAGGCGCGTACCTGGGCCATGAACAGTTTCGTGCCGGGCCTGGTTGCGCTCAAGTATCGCGGCAGCCGGATCGTGGCGTTTTCGACGGGCAACGTGTATGGACTGGAGCCAGCCGCAGGCGGCGGGTCGAGGGAGAACGACGCGCCTCGACCGGTGGGCGAATACGCGATGAGCTGCCTCGGGCGTGAGCGCATCTTCGAGCATTTCAGCAGGCAGCTCGACATTCCAACCGCGCTCATCCGCTTGAACTACGCCGTCGAAACGCGCTACGGCGTGCTCGTTGACGTGGCGCGAAAGGTGCTTGCGGGAAAGCCGATTGATCTGTCCATGGGGTATTGCAACATCATCTGGCAGGGCGATGCCAATGCTGTCGCCTTGCGAGCCTTCGATCATGTCGCGGTCCCGCCGTTCGTGTTGAATTTAACCGGGCCAGAGGTCCTCGGCGTTCGCCATGTCGCGCAGCGATTCGGGGAGCGGTTCGGGCGCTCGGTCGTTTTCCAGGGCGAGGAAGCGGCCGATGCCTTGCTCAGTGACTCCGCCTTGTGCCGCCAACGGTTCGGGCCCCCTCGGATCAGTGCCGACGCTCTGATAGACTTGACGGCCGATTGGCTCTTGCGCGGCGGTCAAACTCTGGATAAATCAACACACTTCGAGTCGCGTGACGGCCGGTTCTGAACGGCCTTGCGTGATTCCGAGTCGCTGGGGCTCCCCGGGTCGGCACTGGCAATCGGCTCGTGCGGAGACTCGCCCTCCCAGGATCGTGCAAGGGCATCTAGCGCGTGTGAATCGCAAGCGAGTTAACGGATCACGGATGTTTAAATGCAAATGATTTCCCGGTCAGTCCAGCAAGTCTTGCAGCAAGGTTGCGTGATCCCCGCAATGCCGCTGGCCCTGACGGCCGGGCGTCGGCTGGATGAGCGGCACCAACGCGCTCTCTGCCGTTATTACATCGCCGCGGGAGCAGGGGGGATTGCCGCCGGAGTGCACTCGACGCAGTTCGCGATTCGCGACCCGCGTCATGGGCTTTTTCAACCGGTGCTCGCCCTGGTGGCCGAAGAATTCGACCGCGCTGCTCACGCCAGGCCTGATAGGCCGCTCGTGAAAATTGGCGGGATCTGCGGACCGACACCGCAAGCCGCGGCGGAGGCGGCGACGTTGCGCTCGCTCGGATATCATGCCGGACTTCTCAGTTTGGTCGGTGCCGGCAACGATGATGACGCGCGGCTGGCGCATTGCCGGGCTGTCGGCGAGGCGATTCCGCTTGTGGGCTTCTATTTGCAGAAGGCCGTCGGCGGTCCCGAGACTGTCGTACTCGTTCTGGCGGCGGTTCGCGGAGATCCCGGCCGTGGTCGCGATCAAGATCGCGGCGTTCGATCGTTACAAGACGATCGACGTCGTGCGGGCCGTCGCCGAGTCTGGCCGCCTTGATATCGCACTTTACACCGGGAACGACGACAATATTGTTCTCGACCTGGTCACGCCGTTTTCGTTCAAGATCGGCGGTCAATTCGTTGAGCCGCGGATCGTCGGCGGACTGCTCGGCCACTGGGCGGTCTGGACACGTCGCGCCGTCGAGCTGCTCGATGCCTGTCGGCACGCGCGCCTGGCCGGGGAGATTCCATCCAGGTTGCTCCGACTGGCGATGCCGACGACCGACGCCAATGCGGCTCTCTTCGACGTGGCGCACGGATTCAAGGGATGCATCGCGGGCATACACGAGGTGTTGCGGCGTCAAGGCTTGATGCAAGGCATCTGGTGCCTCGATCCCGACGAAGGGCTCAGCCCCGGCCAGTCGCAAGAGCTCGATCGAATTGCCTGCATGTATCCGGAGCTCAACGATGATGACTTCGTGGCCGAGCATCGCGATGAATGGCTCCGGGCCTGAATCAGCGAAAGTGGTTCTGAACGACCTGGCTTTCCGAGGTGCCGCCGTGGTTGGTGCGGAACAGAAACGTCCGTCGTCGAGCCCGAGTGATCAGCGCCGCAATGGTGCCGATATCGCGCCGTGGTGCCACTGGCAGGTGATCATGCTCGTATGCGGGGCCTGGGCATTGGCGTTCGCCCTTCAGGAGCTTCCCGATGGCCGGGTCTCGGTGCGCGGGGTTCCCCAGCTTCCGATGCCTCAGGTCTGTGCGTCGCGGAGCTTGTTTGGCATCAAATGCCCGGGCTGCGGCTTGACGCGCTCGATCATCCATCTGGCCGAGGGAAACTGGTATCAATCCTGGCGGTGCCATCGACTCGGTTCCTTGATCGCGATCGTGATCACCCTCCAGATTCCTTATCGATTGAACGCGCTTTACGCCCGTGGCCGCCCGGTGGTGGGGCCGTGGTGGCAGGCTGCCCTGGGTTATGCTCTAATCACGTTGCTTCTGGTCAACTGGATACTGGATGTCGTCACTGGCCGAGTTTTGGCGGTTTAAGACTTTTTCTGTTTAATGGTCGGCTGCGATCGAGATGAAGCCCGCGGTGCCGGCCCTCTGTTTGTCGAGACTGATGACGATGCCCGAATCGAGTCGCGTCGCCGAGACGAATCCCCTGCGTGAAGCCCTGCCCCGCACTCGTGTGTCGGATCCCTGCTCGATCGTGCTCTTCGGCGCGACGGGCGACCTCGCTCATCGCAAGCTGATGCCGGCGCTTTTTCAGCTCGCACGGGGGGGGAACCTGCCTTCGGAATGCGCGATCATCGGTTTCGCCCGTCGCGACTGGACCGACGCCGACCTCCGCGCCGAGTACGAAAAGACGCTGAGTAAAGGAGCCGGTCCTGACTTTGGCGAGGTCTGGGCCCAGTTCGCCAACCGGATCTTCTTCGCCAAGGGCACTTTCGACGAACCGGCCTCGTACCAGACGCTCAAGGAAACGCTCGATCGGGCCGACCAGGCGCTCGGCACGCAAGGGAATCGGGTTTTCTACCTGGCTGTTGCGCCCGAATTCTTCGCGACAATCGTCGAACAACTGGGCGCCGCCGGTCTCGTTTATCCAGGCCATCAAGAGCACCCGTGGAGTCGCGTGGTGATCGAGAAGCCTTTCGGCCACGACTTGCAAAGCGCGCGGGCCCTCAACCGCGACATCTCGAAGGTGCTCGACGAAAACCAGATTTATCGCATCGATCATTACCTCGGCAAGGAGACCGTGCAGAACATTCACGCCCTCCGCTTTGGCAATACGATTTTCGAGCCGATCTGGAACCGGCGTTACGTCGCCTCGGTGCAGATCACGGTGGCCGAGGAGGTCGGCATGGCGGGCGGCCGGGGCGCCTATTACGACACGGCCGGAACAATCCGCGACATGGTTCAGAACCACATGATGCAGCTTCTTTGCCTGGTGGCGATGGAGCCGCCCGTTGATCTTTCGGCCGATGCGGTTCGCAACGAAAAGGTCAAGGTGCTCCAGGCCTTGCCGAAGTGGCAGCCTGAAGATGTGTTTCGCAACGTGGTGCGCGCGCAATACACGGCTGGCTCGATCCAGGGAGTGGAAGTTCCGGGCTATCTTGAAGAGAAAGGGGTCGCTCCCGACTCGAAGACGGATACTTACGTGGCGATTCGCCTTGAGCTTTCCAACTGGCGATGGGCCGGCGTGCCATTCTTCCTGAGGACCGGCAAGCGGCTGCCCAAGCGTGCCACCGAGATCGCCATCCAGTTCCGCCGGCCGCCCACGGAGCTGTTCGAGCCCGACCTGGACGACCAGACCAGCGCCAATCAACTGGTCTTGCGTATTCAACCGAATGAGGGCGCGAGCCTGACCTTCGAGGCGAAGGTGCCTGGTTCGCGCCGGCGGCTTCAAGAGGTGCGCATGGATTTCCGCTATGGCACCGCCTTCGCCGTGCCGCCGCCGGAAGCCTACGAGCGGCTGTTGTTAGACGCGATGCTCGGCGATCCGACGCTCTACACGCGCACCGACGAGGTCGAGAGCGCCTGGCGGTTCATCACATCCATTCTCGACGCATGGCAAGCGCCCGATGCGCCGCCGCCCGACCAGTACGTGGCCGGAAGCTGGGGTCCCGAAAAGGCCGATGACCTGGTTGCACGTGATGGCGCGCGCTGGAGGAGACTGTGATGGCAAAAGCCGGTGCGGATGGCCGAGGGCCTCGATTGAAAGAGTCGCGACCGGGTTGAGGACGTTCAAGATGACTGCCGCCACGTCAGAAAGCTTTCTAGAAGGGACGGGGATTCCCGTCGAATTACCGGCGATCGAGTCGGAGCTGGCCAAGCTGTGGGGGCCGGCGGCCGAGCAGATCGGCGGCCCGGAGCTCGAGAACCCGCACGTCACGCGGATTGTGCTCGCGAACCTGGTCGTCGTCTGTCTTGACAGCGATCGTCAATCGCGAGGCGCCGTGCTCGAAACGGTGATGGCCAAGTTCCCGTGCCGGGCGATCGTGGTTCTCGGCTCCGATGACAGCGATCGCCAGATTCACGCCGAGGTCTCGGCGCTATGTCACTTGCCCGCACCCGGGTTGCCGCAAGTTTGTTCCGAGCGAATCGTGTTACGCGCCGGACCACAAGCCTTTGACCTGGTCCCCGGCGCGATCCGGCCTTTGCTCGAAGCCGACTTACCAATGGTTCTCTGGTGGACGGGCGATCCCCGAAACCAGGAGTCTCTCTTTCGCGACCTGGCCGATGAATGCGCGCGGCTGATTCTGGATTTGCCCGACCCGGGCGCCGACGCGGGTGCGCTGCGGCTGGGGCTCGATCGCGCGTTGTGTCCGTCAAGCCGTGATAGTGCCTGGTTCGGACTGCGCGCTGGCGCGAGCTCGTCGCCCAGTTTTTCGATCCTCCTTGCAATCTTCAAAGCCTGAAGCGAATTGCTTCGCTACGAATCGAGGCTTTTTCGCCCGACCCGCGTCAACCCCCACGCGTCGCGATCTGGATGGCCGCGTGGATTGCCGGACAGCTCGGCTGGACGTCGAGCGGCCGCCCTGGTCTGAGCTCGGACGGCGCCGGATCGACGCTTCGGGCCACGTTCGCGAGCGAGGCAGGGAAGGTGAACGTCGAGATTCTGACGCGCGAGCTCGGCAGTGACCCGAAGGCGGCGCCTTGCCTCTCGGTTATCCAGATTCAGACAAAGAGCCAGCAGGGCACCGAGGCCTTTCGTTTGAGTCGCCCCTCTCTGGGCTCGCCCGCCATCCGCGTCGACGCGTCGGCGTTCGAATCCTGCTTCCTCCCGCGCGTCATCGATGCGCCCGAGCTTGACCCGCGCGCCGAATCGCGGCGGCTCTCGAATCATCGCGTCTCGATCCGCCGTTTGAAAAGGCGTTGCCGTTTGCGATCTGGCTGATGGAATCCCAGGCCGTGTGACCGTATCGTCGCCGGTTGTCGGGCAACGATCGAGGCCAAAGTTCCAGACTGGAATAAAAGGTGGTGTGATGAAGCGATGTTCATTCATAATTTAATATGATTATGATTCAGTTTTGTTTTGAGGATCGAGCGTCTCGAATGAGTTGATCCGCACGGTTTGTTGCGGGAATCGGGCGTGATTTCCAACTTGCCGCCCATGGCCTCGATATAACCCCACAGCGTGCTGAGGCGGAGATACATATCAACGCGGCGCTCCAGCTTGAAGACAGCCGATTGCTCGACATGTAGCTTTTTTGGCCAGGTCTTCCTGAGATCGTTCACGAGCCTCTCGCATTTGCCGCAGGGTCGCTTCCTCGGCGATCAATTCCGCCGTCCGCTTCTCAATGGCTTCCTGCCGGTTCTCGGGCAGTTTGGCCACATAATCCTTCAAGCGAATTGGCATGAACCCTCGCTGTTGGCGGCGTTGCAGATGTCGCCGGAACGGCTCATCGGCGATTGCAGAGCGTTATTCAACGGTGCTCAGCCGCCAAGGCCGCTCCTCTCTGACTTTCATGGCGTGCTCAACGGCCTGGTCGAGTAGTTCGGCATCGTCCCGCATGGCACCGATCGACCCCGAAGCTGCGCCCGTCGTGTCGAGCGCCTCCTGATTCACGTTGTCAAGCTCACGGAGCAAGAGGCGGAAAGCTTCGGCTATTGCAGCATCGACGGTCGGGAAGCGGCCCTTTTTCACAGCAGCCTCGATCTTGCTGGACAAATAATCCGGCAATTGAATCGTCATACATTGAATCCTCCAATTTAGCTCAATTTATCACGCAAGATCGGTTGTTGCCAATTGTCGATGATGTTTGCGTGGCTGGAATATCGGGATTTCGATCAAAGGGCGCGCGAGGACGGGCACCGCTTGCCGTGAGACGTGTTGGCTCCGGTCGGTTGGTTTACGAGCGTGAAGAGCCTGCTTTGCCACGACCATCGCGATGCCGTCCGTGCCGTTATTTGTTCGCGGGATGCGCTCCCGCTAGCCTGGTCATGACCAGCTCCATCACCAGCCGCTCCTCTCCGGCTGGGCCGAGAGCGTACTGTCGGTGTACCAATTTGCGGTCCTGTTCCTCAAGCCGTGAGACGGTCCTGGAGCGACGTGCCTCTTTGCCCTCGGTTTCAAGCGATCGGCTGTACAAAACGATTTCTTTACCGTCAAACTTATCGTGGCTCTGGCGAACCGACATCCGCGTCTGGCGAGAGTCAGTCCAGAAGCTCGTGAACCGTCCGGTCTCGGGCTCGAATCCGATAATCCCGAGGCCCGTGGTCTTCTTCTCGCCTTGCTGAAAGACGAACTCCGATTGCAGAAATCGGCCTTCGTGGATCATGTCCTGACGGCATCGTCCTTCTGTTCGATTGGGTGGTGAAGCCCGCGGGTAGAAAGTCTTCGTGACGCTCCACTCGCCCACGAATCGATTCAAAAACTTCTGACCCTCGCCAGGACTCGACCGCGGCTCAAAAGGGGGCTGGGAGTCCCTCTGGCCGTTAGCCATGCTGGCGGTGATCAACATGCACATCGCTGTCACGATGGCCGCGGCCGATCTCATGGGTCGCCTCCAACCTGGAGAGTTGAATGTCTCGAAATGACATGAATATCTCCAATTCAACGTTGCGACGCCAGGGAGACAACGGAGTCATTCGAGTTTTCGGAGGGCAGAAGCCGAAATGGTCAGAACAACGGTTTTGGGAGACAACGGGTCATTCTGATTCGGCCCATTCGTCGGGCCCGCTCCCAATTCAAAGCTTGGGTTGAAGCGGCGCCTTGGCGGCATTTTCACTCCAGACCGGAATCATCGACTCGAGATGCCTGCGCACCCCCGGCGGCAACTTCTTGTCGCGGTGCGGCGTGATATCGTCAAGGCGCAGAGCTTCCCTGGCTTCGTCGGCCGCGTCCTGGAACATCTGGATTTCGGCACTGGCGTCGGCCAGCCTTGCGTGCAATTCCGAATTCGTCGGGTTGAGCCGCGACGCGGTGCGCGTCGACTTGACGACTTCGCCCCGGTAACTCAAGAGGTCGAGGGGGGCCAGTCTTGGTCCGATCACGTTGAGAATCTGGTGAATCACCCGCGACCGCTCGTTGTGCAGGCCCCACACGGCCGGGTTACGCGGCGGCGTGACGGCCATCTGGTAGAGATAGGGGAGCGTCTTCCAACTCCACCGCGAGACGCTGTCATCGGCACTGGCGCCGCTGTCACGCCAGACCAGGAAGTGAAGCTGCGCCAGCTTTCGCCAGGGTCGCGAGGAATAACTGTCAGCCTCGATCGCACGCCGATAGGCGGAATCGGCCCCCTCGAAGTTGGGCGGACGACGATTGATGGCCGCCTCGGCATCGGCAATGAATGACTCCGACCGCCAGAACGGCGCGACGACACCATAAAATGTGCCGAGCACGGCCGCCCAGATCACGGCCAAGACAAAGGGCGGAACGCGACTTTCATAAACGCGAAGCGAGCTGCACGCCCGGTCTTCACGGAGATTCAAGCCAAGCGCAATGGTCGCCCACAACCCGAGCGCGACGGTCGGGAAGCCGATGCCGCCGGCCGCCAGCAGGTGAATCAAGAGTGCCAGGGCCGCCGCGCCAAATGCCGTGGCCGTGAGGGGGATTCGGCCCCAGAGGGGGACCAGCAAGAAAGTCGCAACCCACCAGCTTACTCCCAGCACCAGCCAGCGGGCAAAAAGATCGCCGACGAACGGGTTTAACTGCCCGAGCATCACGACCAGAAACCATCCTCCAAGCCCGGCGCTGGCAAACAGCCAGGCCACGCGGGCCGGCGAGTCGTCAGAATCGTCATCCAGACGCATCAGGCCGGTGTCTTCGGCGGCCACGCGGCCAGGCGACCGCCGCAACGCGCGGCGGCGTGCCCGGTTCGTTAATTTCGCCTCGACACCGGGCTCATTTTCGAGCTCCGGAGAAAGCAGGTTCCAGAGTCCGATGCTCAGCGCGGCCAGAAGCGCCACCATCGCCCAGAAACCGGCCGTCGCCCAGACTTCGAGAAACAGGTTGTGTGGATCGAGAATCTCCTCGCTCGATTGCGGTAGCTTGTATCGCAAATACGGGCCGCCGAAATTGCCGGGGCCAACCCCGGCCCAGAACACGGCCGACTTGAGCGCTCCCATCAACGACGGTGCGCCCCCCGTGATCACACCCCACGCGCCCCGCCAGTATTCCCAGCGGTAACGCAGCGACAGGGTTGACTGAGTCAAGACCTCGCGATCAAGCCGCCCAGTCGCCAGCGCCACGCCAACGAGCACAACCAGGACACCGAGACTTCCCGCGACGACCTCCCAGAGAACTCGTCGCGGCACGCGATGACGCGCACGCCAGCCGAGCAACGCCAGCGCCGCCGCGAAGCCCACGTACGCGCTGCGGCTCTTGGTCAGAAGCAAGCACACGATCAAGACAAGGATCGCCGGCGCCGCCATCGCCAGAGCCGTCCATCGCGATGATCCTCGAGCATCACGGCGCACAAGGTTTTCAAACGCCGATGCCAGAACCAGGACGAGCGGCCCCACGATGAACCCGGCGAGCGAGTTGGCCAGTACAAACGTCGAGAGCGGCTCGCTCGAAAACAAGAGCCGGTTGCGCAAGATCTCCTCACCGCGCCCGCCCGGCTCGATTTCGAGCTTCTGCAAGATCGCTTGCGGATTGCGAGAATACTCGGCGCAATAAAGGTAGCTCAACCTGAACCTGATAAAGCCCATAGGCCGCGACAGCCACGGCCGTCGCGACCAGAATGCCCGCGAGTGCGGTCGATTCCGCCCGGTTTCGCGGCAAGCAGCGCAAGAGCATATAAGCCATCGCAAACGCGACCCATTCCCATGCCAGGTTGATGGCGGGCCGGCGGTCGAGCGCGTGTGCTGCACTCACCGCGACCAGGCCCATCAAGGCCATGACGAAGGCGTCGGTCCACGACCATCGAAACCGGAAGCGGCCGCCGATCAACGACCCGGCCAGGCCGACACCGCACACACCGAGCAAAATGAGCACCCAGCTCAAGCCGGAGTTTTCCCACTCGCGCAGGTCGGGCTCGCTCGGCCAGAACGCGCGGCTGGTCAAGAGAGCCGCCGTCAGGGCCAGGGCGATGCGACGAAACCGCTCGGCCAGTTCGGCCGTGCCGCGACCCGGTTCGGCTTCGTCGTCGTCGTCTCTGTCAGTGGACCAATTGGTCGGCCCCGAGACCTTGTCCGGCCTGTGCGCCGACCGGGGCGGAAGCGGAGTCGGCAGGGGAGCCGGGGATTTCGCAGTACGTCTGGCCATTTACTTGCTCCGAACGGCTCGCCGAGAGTTCCAGAATGGCCACTACCCCCAGCAAGCAACACGTCTGGGCTCCGACGACGCAGGCTCCCCAGCCGTCCAGCCGATGCAGGAGCAAGGCGCCCAGCCCACCCGCCAGGGTCACCAGATCAATCGTCCAGACCGCTTGCGGAGGCGTCAAGCCGCGCGACACCAGGCGGTGCGAGAAATGGCGGCGATCGCCCTGAAACGGGCTGCGCCCTCGCGCAGGCGGATCAAGATCACCGACGTCATGTCGTAGAGCGGCACGGCCATGACGAGCAGGGGGGCCAGAACGCCATAGGGCGAATACGGGCCGTTCCGCTCGTCACGCGTGAACGTGCCGACGACCGTGAGTGCTCCTAGCAAGAATCCCAGGAAGTTGCTGCCGGCATCGCCCATGAAGAGCCGCGCCGGGTAGTGGTTGTGCAGCAGAAAGCCGCCAAGTGCGCCAACGACCACGAGCAAGACGGCCGGCGCGAAGAGGCTCCCGACCGCGACCTGGGCGCCGCAGAACAACGCGGCCGCGATCAGGCCGACGCTCGCGGCCAGGCCGTCCATGTTGTCGAGCATGTTGAATGCATTGGTCAAACCGACAATCCACAAGACCGTGATCGTGCCGCCGAGTAGAGGATGCGTGAACGGTCCGAACAGGGTGATCCTGATCCCTGAAAAGGCCAGGGCCATCGCACAGAGAAGCTGAATTCCCAGGCGGAAACGCCAGTCGAGATTTTTCAGGTCGTCCCAGAAACCCATCGCCATGATCACCGTGGCCAGCGCCAGGATGAGCATCAACTCGCCCGATTGCTGAAAAACGCCCCCAGCATGTCGCGCCACGGCGTCGGGAAAATCGGCACGGTCGAGAACCCGGATCGCCAGGATGCCCAGCGCCAGCACGCCCACTGTCGCCAGCCAGATCGCCACTCCACCGCCAAAGGGGATCGGCGCCTTGTGTCCCTTGTGCCCCCCCGGCCGGTCGAGTAATCCGAGACGCGGCGCGTATTGCCGCACCAGGCGCACAGCCCCGCGCTGATGGCCAGCGACACCGCCACCAGGGCGGCTGCCATGCTTACGAAAACCACTGTGTCTTGCAGCGAAATCATCCGACTCTCTCGACAACCGAATAAAGGACAGCGATCCCATCGCCTCTGCTGGGGACGCAACCGGGTTTCCGCACGGCCATCCTACCAAATTCCCGGCGTCGCCCGCGCGGTGTCGGGCGTGGTACAATTCGATGGGGAGGAAGAGCCATGCCGATGCACGACTGGAAACGGGCTCCGGCCACGATTTACCACCACTTTCATCAGCAGTGGACGATTTCGATTTGCAACGCGCTCAACGCCGGGCTGTTGCCTCCTGGGTATTCAGCGCTCGTGGAACAGTACTCGTCCGGCCTCTATCCCGATGTGTTGGCGGTCCAGCGCCGGAATTCGAAACCGTCCAACCCCCGCGCCGAGACGACCACGCTCGAGGTCCCTCGCACTCGGATGACCGTCCAGCCCCGAGAGGGCAGGTTCCACGAGCGGGCCAACCAGGTCGTCATCCGCCATCACCTGGGCGATGTCGTCTGCGCGATTGAAGTCGTTTCGCCGGGGAACAAGGCCGGCAAAATTGCGCATCCGCGAATTCGTGACGAAAGCGGTCGACTTCCTCAGGCGCGGGATCAACCTGCTTGTTGTCGATCCCTTCCCGCCCGGCGTCCAAGACCCGCAGACGCTGCACAAACTCATCTGGGACGAGTTTGACGCCGGCGTACCCTTTGCGACTTCCCGCCGACGAACCGCTCCTCCTGGCCTCCTACCGGGCGGCCAGTGCCGCTGGTGGAGTTCACACCGCAGGCGTTTATCGAACCGTTCCGCGTCGGGGCCGACCTGCCGGACATGCCTGCGTGGCTGGACGCTGATTTCTATGTGTATGTGCCGCTCGAGCGAACGTACCAGGCGGCATGGGACGTTTGCCCGCCGGACTTCCGATACCTCGTCGAACACGGCGCCTTGCCGGACGAGAACCTGTCACTCGGATGAGCAAAGCACTGCTCAATGAGTCGAAACGGTCACCCCGCTAGCTCGTCGCCGCTCCTCCCAAATTCGCTGGAGCTGCCCGTTCCGTCGCAGTGCCGACTGCCGGTCCGGCCAGGGGAGTGGTGGCACCACTTCGGCCGCGTGCCCCACGGCGAAGCCGGTCCGCGGGACATCCTGCTCATAAGCCCACGCCAGGTACGAGATGTCGCCGTACTCGAGGCCATAACTGTGAAGGACTACCGTCGCCGGCCCGGTGAACGGCGGGGTGGTGGCCTCGTGGAGAAAGACGTCCAGGAATCGTTTTTCTTCTGGTGTGAGTAGTCTCATTTCAGGGTCCGCCTTGTTTCGCTCGTTGGTGCGCGTCGGCTCGCAGGACCTGTTGAGGAGTCCAGTAAGCGGCGTACTGATTCCCGGCGCCGGCCGCAGAAGTATAACCTGCAGCGTTCCTCCCGCCGAGATCGCCTGGGAGGCAGCCCACTGCGCGGCTTGGTCCGCATGCCGCGTGAACGTGGGCACACCGGGCGGCGCCGGCCCGATCCTGCCACCTTGAAACCCAACAGGCTGCCTGCACAGGGGGCAGTCCAATGCCGCCAGCCCCCGATATATGCCTGCCCCTCGGTTTTGTACCACTCGACATGCCAGTCCGCTACTCGACGCTGACAGTTCGGGCAGTGTTCGTTGGGGGGCATCGCAGGTCGCTTTGGCCTGTCGTACTCACATTGGTCAACGATTGATTGTACTCGAGGGATTTCGAATTGCGAAACCGGCTACGCGGGAGGTTCGATCGATCATGATCACTCGGAAGCGGGTGCCGTCGAAACGGCGTCCAGCCAGGGCCTCTTCACTTTTGAGCTAAGATCGAGACACGCGCTCGGGCAGCCGGCGCTCGCCGCGCTCGTTACCCGGGTGAAACCACCAGCGAATCGAAACACACGCCAGAAAGAGCACCGCGACCAGGCCAAACACCAGCGTGACGATGACCCATTCGATCGGACGATCCGGGGGCCAGCGCACTCGGCCCGCCGCGGAGCGCCAGAAGTATCGCGAACGGCCCGACAAAAGAGGCCAGCGTCATCGCCCCCAGAAGGATATAGGGGAGGCGGTGCAGCCGCGGATACTGCTCTTTGTCACTCATGGGCGTTTGGCCGCCGCGCGGGCTTGCCGCCGTTCTTCGCAAAACGCCTGCCGTTTCTGCCGCTCGGCCGCCAGGTCGGCGATGATCGCCTCGGCGGCCGACTCCGCTGGGATGTTGGTCGCGGCCGGCTGATGCCGCCATTTCACCTCGATCATGCCGTCTTTCAAGCCGCGCTCGCCCACGACCACGCGCAGGGGAATCCCGATCAAATCGGCATCCTTGAACTTCACGCCCGGCCGCTGGTCGCGATCGTCGAAGAGGACATCGAGGCCGGCCGCCGCGAACGCCGTCTCCAGCTCGGCCGCCCGTTCCATCACGGTGGCGTTCTGAACTTGCAAGGGGACGATCAAGACATCATAGGGAGCCAGCTCCATGGGCCAGAGAATCCCGTTGGCGTCGTGCGCGGCCTCGACGGCACCGGCCACGATGCGGTTGATGCCGATCCCGTAGCAGCCCATGATCATGAGCACTTCGCTGCCTTTTTCGTCGAGATACTTGGCCCCCATCGCTTTGGAGTACTTGGTACCGAGCTTGAAGACATGGCCGATCTCGAGCCCCGAGGTGACCGCCAGCGTCTTGCCGCAGCGCGGGCAGGGGTCGCCGGCGTCGGCATTTCGCAGGTCATGAATGTTCTCGAGCGGGAAGTCGCGGCCCGGAACGACCCCTTTCAGATGGATGTCAACCGCGTTGCCGCCGACGACCACCGTGCTCATCGCGGGAATCGCCCGATCGATCATGAGAGGGATCTTGATGGCCACGGGGCCCAGAAAACCAAGCGGTACGCCAGTCGCCTTCTCGATCGTGGCCGGATCGGCCGGCACGAGCACCGACGCACCGACCGCGCGGCGGAACTTGGGCTCATTGAGCTCATGGTCGCCGCGAATCAAGGCGGCCATGGGTTTGCCGTCGGCCAGATAAACGAGCAGCTTGGCCGAGCTTTTTTCTTCGACCTTGAGAAACTCACAGACGTCGCGAATTGTTCGCTTCCTGGGCGTCGAAACCGATTCGTACGGGGGCAAATCGGCGGCGTTTGCCGCTGGCGTCGCCCCGCCGCCGCCAGTGTCGCCAATCTCGGCACGCTCCTGGTTGGCCGCATAGCCGCACGAAGGGCACTGGATGACTTTGTCTTCGCCCGTCGAGCAGGGGATCATGAACTCGTGCGACGAGTCGCCGCCAATCGGCCCGCTCTCGGCCTCGACGATCACATAGGGAACGCCACACCGGTCGAATATCCGGCAATAGGCCTCGTACATCGCGTCGTAGCTTTTATCGAGCTGGCCGAGGTCGGCGTCGATGCTGTAGGCGTCTTTCATGATGAATTCCCGCGTCCGCACGATTCCAAATCGCGGCCGCGGCTCATCACGAAATTTCGTCTGGATCTGGTAGAGGGTGATCGGCAATTGCTTGTACGACCGGACGATGTCGCGAACAATGTCGGTGATGACTTCTTCATGGGTGGGCCCGAGCGCCATCTTGTGCCCGCCGCTGATCGTGAGCTTCATGAGCGAGTCGCCATAGGTCTCGTACCGGCCCGACTCCATCCAGAGCTCGACCGGCTGCAAGGCCGGCATGAGGAGCTCGAGGGCCCCCGCGGCATTCATCTCTTCACGGACAACCGCGATGACCTTCTGGATCACCCGCAGGCCCAGCGGCATATATGTGTAGGCGCCGGCGCCAAGCTGGCGGATCATGCCGGCGCGGGTGAGAAGCACGTGGCTTGGCGCCACCGCGTCCGCGGGCGTTTCTTTCAACGTCGGAATCAGGGCTTTCGACCAGCGCACCAGATCAGACCTCCAACTTTATACTCTACCTGCTCATCACACGCAATCAATCAGGACCGCCTGTGACGCGTATGCCCGATTGCCATCGCCGTCGTGGCCAGGAACCAATTTAACACATCACCGTTGTTTTCGCCCCTCGGCCAGATTTCGCCGCTGGCGAGCCGTTCGGACGCTGTGCGCTCGTTGTCTTACGGGCTCGGTTCGAGCGTGCCGTAAATCCTGTCGTCGCCTCAGTCGTCGCCGCTGCCCTGTTTGCGAATAGGTATATGGTGAACAAGCTCGGCAGCAGGTCAGGCTCTTACGATCTGGCTGCTCGATGTTGGAGCGATCAGGCTTTTCGTTGGTTGATCGACCGTCGCCTCTGGGTTTGATCTCGACTCGCATCGAGGAACAAGACGACATTGCAGAGGTAAAGACAGCTATGCGGAAGCAATCGGAAACCCACTCGCGGTGCCGGCCATGCCTCGAATTTCTGGAACACCGCTCGTTACTGAGCGGTGTCTACGGTTTTTATCAGGGGCCCGGGCATGGCATGGCGCCGCCGCCGGTCTCACCATTTCACACGGCATCGCCGCCGCTCATGAATCTGGCTTTTTGGGGAGGGGGCTCTGCTTTCGCGAATGGCCGTACCCCCGCGCCCGGAGCCGCCCCGGCCGACAACGGGAGTTCGGCTCAGGACGACGACGCCAACAATACCGGCGCGCCGGCCCAGCCATCGAATTCAGGTTCGAGCGGGCCGATGGCGCAATCATCGTTTCAGACTAGCATCAAGGTGGATTCGACGAGCCCATCGCCGAGTCTCCCTCTGTCGAGCGCGGCGCTCCCGGGCGTTTCCGTCGCTCCGCCTTTGACAAGAACATCGAGCGCCGGCCCGACCGGGTTCAGGTTCGAGCCGCTCGACGCCCAGCAGGTGGCCGGCGTTCTCGGGAAAGACATTGGTCAGGAATCGGCGACCGGCAACAACAGCTCCAGCAATAGCTCCGGCAATTTGAACAACGCGGCGGCAGCGAGTCTGCCAAACCCGGTTCCTCCCCTCCCCGTCGCCGATAATGCGGCCACAAGCAAGCTGGCGATCCTGAACGATAACGGTTCGCAGCGCTCCGTACCCTTGAGTGGTGCGGGATCAATCAGCTTCGCCATGTTCGGGCGACATCCCGGGCGGCGGGCAAGACATCGGATTTCGTTGCTCCGGAGACCCGATCTCGCAATCGTCGGGAACGCCAGCGGGGAGAATGAACTCGGCGAGCCCGGCAGCGCCGACCTGCTCGCCAGCGCCGTTCCGTTCGACCGGGCCGCGCTCGATCGCGCGCTCGACGAGTTCCTCCGGCCATTTGAAGACCTCGGCTCCGCCGATTTCGATGCGCGAGGGCCATTGCGCTTTGTCCTGTATTCCCTGGCCATCGCGGGGGGCCTCACCGCCATCGAATTGATTCGCCGGCGGCGAGAACGCCGTGATTCGACGGGGGGTGCGGGCGATCCGGATTCGGCTTGCTTTTCCTCATCGGACACCCTGGGATTTCCCGAACTGCCCGGAAGCTGGTCATCGAGGCTCTCATGACAGTCGACCCCCTGGATGAGCTTATTGAACGACTCAACAAAGGCGACGTGAAGGCCGCCGAGCGTGCGTTTCTCGCCTATGAGCCCTACTTGCGCATGGCGGTGCGACGGCGGTTGAATGGCCCGTTGCGGAGCAAGCTCGACTCGATGGATATCGTTCAGTCGGTCTGGGCTGACGTGCTCTCGGGGATCGGCGAATCGGGCTGGCGATTCGCCGATCGATCGCATTTCCGGGCGTTCCTGGTCAAGGTGGCGCGCAACCGGCTGATCGACCGCCGCCGCCAGCATCATCGCGCGATCGAAAAGGAGCGGACGATCGCCGGGATGGACCCCGAAGAGCTGCCTCGGGCCCACGAGCCCAGGCCCAGTGAAATCGCCCAGGGAAACGAGCTCTGGAAAGAGATTCTCGAGCAGTGCACGCCCGCGCATCGTGAGATCTTGATCTTGAAGCGCCAGGGGCTGCTCTTGACGGAGATCGCGGCCCGCACGGGCCTGCACGAGGGGAGCATTCGCCGAATTCTCTACGACCTGGCGCAAGCTGGCCGTTCCTCGCCGAACGGCCGGTCGGGCCACGAGCGCGGCCCTGGCGGAGGAATAAGGCATGTCATCGTCGACCGCCGACGCTCCGGTTTCGCGAGCCCGCCAGCAGTCGGATCAGCCGTCGTTGTCGTTGTCCCGTTCAGAGCTGGCAGGCCGGTCGCAGAGCGAATGGATTTCGCGCCAGGTTGACGCGATGGCGTCGGCGTGGTCGCGCGGCGAGCCCGTTTCGGCCGAGGAAATGCTGGCCCGCTTCCCTGCCATGGGAGACGAGGCGGCCGTCCGCCTGATCTATGAAGAAGTCTGCCTGCGCCGCGACGCGGGGCAAGACGTCGCGACAACCGAGGTTGTCAATCGCTATCCCCGGTGGAAGGATGAGCTCGAGGTCTTGCTGGGTTGCGACCGCATGTTGCGGCCATTTTCGCGGATCGCGATGTTTCCCGAAGCCGGCGAGGACCTCGGCCCGTTCCGGCTCCTGAGTGAGCTGGGCCGCGGGGCTTCAGGTAAGACTTACCTGGCCGCCGAGCCCGCCCTGGGCGACCGCCTGGTCGTCTTGAAGGTTCTCACCGATGATCAGGAAGAGCACCTGTCGCTCGCGCGGTTACAACACACGCACATCATTCCCTTGTTTTCAGAGCAGAGTTTCCCCGATCGCGGCTTGCGAGCGCTCTGCATGCCCTACCTGGGTGGGACGAGCCTTGCACGAATCCTTGAAATTCTGGCCGACACGCCGCCGCCCGAGCGCCGCGGCGAGCACATTCTTCACGTGCTCGATCAAGTGCGCGGAAACGCCGGCGCGGCACCGATCGTCGAGGGCCCGTATCGCCGCTACCTGTCCTCGGCAACCTATGTCGAGGCGATCTGCTGGATCGGAGCGTGCCTGGCCGATGCACTCCAGAATGCGCATACCCACGCCCTGATCCACATGGACGTGAAACCATCGAACGTGCTGATCGCCGATGACGGCCTTCCCATGCTGCTCGATTTCCACCTGGCGCACCGGCCGATCGCCAGGGGCGAGCGCGTTCCCGACCGGCTCGGCGGCACACCGGGCTGGATGGCTCCCGAGCATCGTGCGGCCCTCGATGCGGTCAGGCGAGGCGAGGCAGTGGCCCGGTCCGTTGATGGCCGCGCCGATATTTATTCGCTCGGCATATTGCTCCGTGAGGCACTGGCCGGTCCAGGAAGTAACATTCAGACGAACGGAGCAGACCGGCACTGGCGCCATCAAAACCCCCAGGTGACTGTCGGGCTCGCCGATATCGTCGATCGTTGCCTGGCGGCCCGCGCGGCCGACCGCTATCCCAGCGCGGCGGCCCTGGCCGAAGACTTGCGACGGCACCTCAATGAATTGCCGCTCAAGGGAGTCGCCAACCGAAGCTGGCCCGAGACCTGGCGAAAATGGCGACGAAGACGGCCCGCGGCGCTCACGCGGTGGGCCGCCCAGCTCACCATCTGCACCGGCATGATCGTGATCTTGCTCATTTCACAGGCTTTTTACAGCCACAAGCTTCAGACCATCGACGCAGTTCTGAGCGATGGCCGCAGGCTGATCAGTGACGGCCATTTTCAAGACGCGGCCGCCACGCTCCACCGGGGCCTCGAGATGGCCGCCTCGGTCCCCGCGACCGAGCACCTGCGGCGCTCGCTCAAGGACCAGATCGCGATCGCCCGCCGGGGTCAAAAGGCCGCCGCGCTCCACGAGCTGGCCGACCTGGTCCGTTTTCGATACGGAATCGATCTGCCAGCGGCCGGCGACGCCCGGGTGTTGCTCGCGAGCATTCAAGCGGTCTGGAACGATCGCCACCTGCTGATCAAGCCCGGCCAGGGCAACCCCGATTCGCACGCGGAGCAGGCGATTCGCAACGATCTTCTCGATCTGGCGATCGTCACGGCCGAGCTCCAGATTGAACCCAACGCAACCGCAAAGGGGAGTGCGGGCCGTCACCTGGCGCGCGAAATCCTCGACCTCGCCGAGACCTGGTGCGGACCCAGCCGGCGACTCGAACGCGTTCGACGCGCCGCTGACAATGCGTCGCTCGACATGAATCAGCCCGAGATCCGTCGGGAACCAGCGCTCTCGGCCCTGGAACATAACGACCTCGGCCGAATTCACCTTCGGGCCGGAGAATTCGAGACGGCCGCGCGGGAATTTCAGTGCGTGCTTGACGAGCGGCCTCAAGACTTCTGGCCGAACTTCTACCAGGGGCTCTGTGCGTATCGGCTCGGGAAGCTTCAAGAGGCGATGGCGGCATTCCGAACGTGTATCGCGCTATCGCCCAGGTCGGCCGAAAGTTATTTTAATCGAGCGCGCGTCGCCGAAGCACTCGGTCAGAACGACCAGGCCCTGCGCGATTACAACCGCGCGCTCGAGCTGGCACCGGGGTTGAACGCCGCACGAATCAATCGCGGGACGCTTCATTACAAGCAGGGGCACCATGCCGCCGCGGTCGCCGACCTGTCGGACGCCCAGGCATCGACGACGGATTCACGCACACTGGGCCTGATCCAGTACAACCTGGCGCTGGCCTATCTAGCCCGCGGCGATCGAGCCTCGGCGGCGTCGCGCGCGCGAAGCCCTGGCACGCGGGCATGAACCCGCGCAACCTCAACAACCGTCTCGCGCCGGGGCCCTAGTTCCCGTACCGTCTGATTGTTAGAGATCGGTGTCGGGCTTGGGTTTCCTGTGCCGCGGGGTCGACCACGCGGCAAATGCGACGAGAAGACACAAGCCGACAGCGAACATGACAACCACCACGTGGCCCAGGAACCGCGACGTCTCGGCGACGGTCCTGTAGCGCTTATAGAACGGCATGCCGGCAATCTGCGGATCGAGCCGGATCGCGGCATCGAGGGAGGCGATCGCGCGATCGAATTCCCCCTTCTCGGTCGAGGCGGCGCCACGGCCCCAGTGGGCCATGCCATTCTTCGGATCGAGCCGGATCGCTTCGTCGTATTCGGACAGCGCCTCGTCGACCTCGCGTTTATTCAACAAGCCATCCCCACGCCATCGGTGCGCCTCGGAATGATTCGGATCGAGCCGGATCAGCTCATCAAACGCAACAATGGCCTGATCGTATTCGGCTCTATCGAACGCCTCTAAACCACGCGCGGCCACTTCGGCAAAAGTCTGATTCGGCGCTTTTCGCGGCAACGCGTCGGCCACGGCCCTGAAGCGTTTGTAGAACGTCAGGCCGGCAATCCGCGGATCGAGGCGGATCGCGGCATCAAAGGAGGCCAACGCTTGACCGGCTTCTCCCTTCACGGTTGAAGCGGCGCCACGGCCACAGTGGGCCATGCCATTATTCGGATCGAGCCGGATCGCTTCAGCGTATTCAGACAGCGCCCTGTCATATTCGAGCTGATTGAGCGAGGCATCCCCACGCCATCGGTGGGCCTCGGAGTGATTCGGATCGAGCCGGATCAGCTCATCAAAGGCAACGATGGCCTGATTGTAATCGGCGCTTTTGAACGCACCCAAGCCACGCCTGGCTGCCTGGACAAATGTTGAATTCGGCGCGCTGGGAGAGACGCCAGCGAAACGGTCGCCAAACTTGTAAATGATTCCCAGGATGGCCGCCACCAACAAGACACCGAGCATAGTCGCAATCGGTGTCTTGACGCTCATCGCTCGAATGCCTCGGAGTTCCGGTAACCAGGATCGATCTGGTCTGGATTCGGATGGGGCCGCGTCCGCACCCATCTCCTGTCCGGCCGTCGTCAACGTTTCGATCGCCGTCTTCATTTGCTCGGCCTTCTGGAAACGGAGCTCCGGTTCGCGATCGAGTGCACGCAGGACGATCTCGTCCAATCGAACGTCGATCCGGACCTGGCGTGATGGGAGCTCCAACTGGGCCGCGGGCAATTCGCCGGTGAGCATTTCATAAAGCACCACGCCGAGAGAATAGATGTCAGCGCGATGGTCGGCAACCTGGGGCGCCGTGTGCTGTTCCGGGGCCATGTAGTGCGGCGTGCCGACTCCCTGCTCCTCGTCTGGCGTGCCGCTGCCCCCCAGCATCCTGGCGATGCCAAAGTCGGCGATTTTCACCTGGCCGGCCTTGTCAAGCAGCAGGTTCTCCGGCTTGATGTCGCGGTGGACGACGGCGTGATCGTGCGCGTACTGAAGCGCGTCGCAGATGGGCGGAACGATGGCCAGGGCCTCTTTCGGCTCGAGCCGGCGCGCGCGGAGGAGCTGCCGCAGGTTGACGCCGTCGACATACTCCATCAGCAAATAAAACAGCCCGTCGGCCTGTCCAAAATCGTGGACCGTGACAATGTGCGGGTGACTCAATTTTGCGAGCGCCTGGGCCTCGCGGGCGAAGCGTTCAGCGAATTGCGGATCTCTTTCTCGCTCGGGAGCGAGGATTTTGAGCGCGACGAGCCGGTCGAGCGATTTCTGCCGCGCCTTGTAAACCACCCCCATGCCGCCACGCCCCAGGCAAGCCAGGACCTCGAGCTGCGGGAAATGCGGCGCAATCTCCTCTAGCGATGGGGGCTCCAATTGCTGGGCTTCCGCGCCGCTGAAGACGCTGTCAGCCGTGAGATTGAGTTTGGCCAGGCACCTCACGCACAGGCCCTCTGGCGCATCGGCAGCCACTTTGGCGCCGCAGCGCGGGCATTCCGGCGGGATGAAGGCGAATGCGTTCATGGTTCACCCATTACGTGGAGGGCGGGCGCGGTCATCGTTCACCGGTTATCTATTAAGCGTTCTGGCCGAATTGTTACCGAATAGCTCGAAACCCTGACTAGCCGCCACTCGGCGCTGCCACCACATAGCGCAGCTCGTCCTCCAGGTCGTCCGGATTGGAGACGGTCTCGGCGATTTGCTCGCGGAACAGTTCGCGGAACCGCTTGCGCAGCCTATGGACGGCGGCCCGGGCCGCGCCGGCGCTGACGCCGAGCGCGGCGGCGACCTCGCCATAAGGAATCGTGCCTCGCTCCGCGGTCAAGAATTCCTTGAGACGCTCGAAGTCGGGCAGGCGCTGCAGCCGCGCATACTCGGCGCGGAGCCGTACCAGCGTTTGCTCGAGCACCGTGACGGCCCAGCGCCGCTCGAAGATCCGTTCCGGGGTCATCGAGTCGGCGGGCTCCGTCTGATAGCGGCTCTCGGCCTCCGCGACATCCAGCGGCACACGGGTGCGCCCGCCGCCCCGTTTGAGCGCCCGCGCCCGGTCAAGCTCATTCGCGAGAAACCGCTGGAGCGCCAACGAGCAGGAAGGTGCGAAAGCGTCCCTTTTCCGACGCCGCCGCATGAAGGTATCCCTTTTCCAGCAGCCGCGAAAAAAACTCCTGGGTCAGGTCTTGCGCGTCGTGCGAGTTGTTTCCCTGTCGCCGCACATAGGCATAAAGCGGGTACCAGTAAGTGCGGCAAAGCAGCTCCATCGCCCCCGCCGAAGCCGGTGATGACTTGTCCTGCGCCGCCAGGACAAGCGACCAGTGCGTCGTGGAAAACCGCGACGAGGACGAATGAAATTCATCGGATGGCGCATGCGGCTGGGACATGCTGATTGCAACCCGCATTCTTGATGATGGAACCTGGCCGAAGCCCGAGATGCCATGCAGTGTAATCCATACAAGGGAATTAAGGATTTGCGCGAAGTTGTTGTCGACTTTGATCAGAACGCCGGGTTCTGAGCCCAGATTCGCAGTCGGACGACGACCTGTCTCACGACGTGCCTGCGACGGTGTTCGACATCAGCGACTGCGCCCGAGACCGGCGGCCGGGCGATTCATGGTCGCAAGTAGTTACCTGGACAAATGATGCGTCGCGTGAAGTGCGGCCTTCCTCGGCCATATTGGCTCTCGACCTCGCGCTTTTTTTCGCCAGCTTGATGTTCCCTATCCGCACGCGGAACCAGTGCGGCCGGCCGCAGCGCACGGTTCCCTCGCAAATTTTCGATAGACTTCAAGGCCGGCTGCGCCAAAACCTGACCGCGGCTACCCGCATCGGTCTTCCGCACCAGTCGCCAGCACCGTGGTCGAAGTCTCGCCCGACCGCGGCGGCGCGTGGTCCGGAGTGTCTCGAACGGGACCAGTCGTGCTAGTTTATCATAGCGGGCGTCGTGCCCGGCGCGTTGAATGACAGGGCGTTGGTCAGCGCCGGCCCTTCACGTCCTGACAGCGGTCGATTCCCACTTTTTAGTCGCGTCGGACGATCGACCGATCGTCGGTCTCGTTGCGAGGCTGGCGGTTCGCTGTCGGGGACATCACGGCACCTTGAATCCTGGAGAATGCACGATGGAACTGAGAAAACTCAATCTGCAAGAGATCCTCTTCGGGGCGGTGAGGTCGAGTCCTCGACGTGACCGGCGACGACGACAAGTCGTGCTCGGCTGCGATGGTCTCGAAGAACGTGTCACGCCGGCGCATGTCGGCGCGGTCCACCATGCGGTGGCGCATCTACACGCCGCGGCGATTCACCATCACGGACATGCGTCGACCGGGTCGACCACGACCACCGGCAGCACGTCGACCTCCACGGACACGACGAGCTCGGGCACGAGCTCATCGAGCTCCAGCAGCGGAAGTTCGTCAAGCTCCAGCAGCGGCAGCTCATCGAGCTCGACGCTCCAGTCGGCCATGTCGACCTTGAGATCCGACGTCCAGACGATCGAGCTCGCCTCGGGTACGACGGTCGGCGAGCTCACTGCGATCAAGGCCGCATTCGACACGCTGAGGACAGACGGGCTGACGCCGAGCAGCGATTCAGCGCTTCACACGTTTGAGGATAGTTTGGTCACCGACTTCGCATCGGGAACCACGCTGGCCGGCGACTCCACGTTGTTGAGCCAGTTCGAGGCGATCTACACGAGCTCGCCGACAACCCAGGAAACAACCGACCTGACGACGGCGTATGACGCACTGGCCGCGGCCGTGACGTCGTCGAACATCACATCGTCTGACATCACGACCATCAATTCCGATTGGTCGGCCGTACTGTCGGCTCAGGGAAGCTCGAGCACGGCGACTTTCCCCTATTTCCAACTGGTGGCCGGCCAGCCAGGCCAGGGATTCGGCGGGGAAGGGGGAGGCGGCTGCTGACCACTCAGAGTCTGTTCCGGAAGTCCGGATCCGGGCGAGCGGGGGCGTCAGCCCCCTGTCTTCTCGGGCTTCGGACTGGGAGCTGACGCCCCGCTCGCTTTTACGAAACAGACTCTCACAAGCCGACGGAGTAACACAGATTCGCGGTACATCCCGATGAAGCGGCACAGATTCCCTGGCTCGGCGGCGGCAAAACCGCCGCCGAGTCTTTCCGGGTTGGTCGTTCGGGCGCTGGTCGGATGCGGCGGTTCGTGCCGTGGGCGTGAAAAGACAATCGGCGATCACACGTCAATACGACTCCGCGCTGAATTTACCATGTTTTCACTCATGCCCGAAGCCGGGCGTTCGGTGTGCTGGACAGGTGAACGTTCCGACATACCGGGACCAATTGCGAGACTTGAAAGACCGCCGGCGCTCGCGATGGTTCGGCTCGGATCATTCACACGAGCGAATTAACCGCTAAAGGTGCGGCAAGCGTGCTGTCCGATCCGGAACGAAAGGGGGTCACGACAGGAACCCGGAACGTCGGAATGTCGGAGAATGCTGCCAACTTCACAACGGCGACTGACGACTGAATAATGGACGTGATACCGCCCTTCACTCGACCGCGGCGTCGAAAAGAAGAAGGCGTCACGGCGGAATCGGATCGAGACGCAGGGGAAGAAAGAGCGTCAGGCGTTCGTTCAACCGAGTTTTGGCTGAGTGGATTGCGCCAGTTTTCCCAGACGCGCGGAAAAGCTGGGGCCCTCGCTACAGGGAGGTGTTCGGTGTTGCCTAGGGAATCACGATATTCGCGCCCGGACCGCCGCGCTCGACGCCGGACCGATATGAAGGCCCTGGAGAGACTCGAAGAGCGGGCGCTCATGACGTTCAGCACGCTGGGCTATTCGCTGCCCGACCTCACCATCAGCGGCGAGGCCGGCCCTCGCGCCGCATGGGGCTCGACTCTCGATGTGACCGCGTCCCTGCAAAATATTGGCGCAAGCAGCACCACCGAGCCGGTCTCGCAGTTACCGGTGACGCAGCCGCAGGCCACGGGCTCGCTGTATAACTCGACGAGCTCGGCGGACGTTCCTGCTTCGAGTGTCGAGGTGGTCCTGACGCCCTCGGCCCACTCATTGCGCGGCGCGGTCAAACTGGGAACGTTCATGGCTCCCGCACTCTCACAGAACAATCTCGAAGTCCTCCAGGAGGCGTTCAACCTGCCCAATCGTCCGGCCGGCTTCCCCGCGCATGCGGGCCGGTTTTACGTTCGCTTGATCGCCAACTCCACCCACACGATTCAGGAATCGACCTACGCCAACAACATCAGCAGGCCGATCGCGGTTCAATTGACGCCCGTGGGGCTTCCGGAATTGCGTGTCGCCAGCCTGGCGATCCCGAGTAATTTGCAGCCGGGCGACACGATCTACCCGGTCATCTCGATCGAAAACCTGGGAACGGCCCCGACCGACCTTCAGGGACCCGTCACGGTCGACCTGGTGGCTTCGGTTACGCCGACGTTCACCCTGGGAAGCTCGATCGTGGCCAGTTATTCCGTCTCGAACATCCCGCCAGTCTCCCAGGCACCAACGCGGGGCAACTACAAGACGTTTGCCAGCCAGAACCTCTTCCCGCCGGCGAACGTGGTCACGATCCTGGGCCAGGCGGTGACGCTGCCGACGAGTCCTGGCACGTATTACCTCGGCGTGGTGATCGACCCGGCGCAGCAGCTCAAGCAAATCAGCCGGCCGCGCAACCCGTTCGAGGCGTTCCACGTGATCGGCCCCGCGGTCAATAATTTGCCGCCGACGGGGATCATCTCCAACGCGACGACCAGCCAGTTCCCCACGCCCCCCAGCGGCGGGACGGTCGGGATTCAATGAGCGGCGAGACCAGAGTCGTCAACCATCCGGAACGGGCCGGTGACCCATCGGCCCGTTCCAGAGGCCGGCGAATCTCGGTTTCAGGCGAGACTTCAGCGCCATTTTCCACGTTCCAACGGTCTTCCGGATTTCAGCCGGAGTGACTCGCCGAATTTAGATGCGTTCCGAAGCCGCGCGAACGGAGCCGGCCGCGAAGGGTCACTTGACCGCCGCGGCGGCTCGCTTCTACAATCATTCGCTGGTTACAGCACCCGTTCGCGCCTTGCCCTGCTTCAGTGAATCGATTCGCAGTATGACCCGCCGCTACATTGATCAATTGACTCATGGCGACTCTGTTGACGAGCCATTCCTGGTCGCTGATAAACAACTTCGCGCCAACCGCCAGGGAAATCTTTACTTGCACCTGGAGCTGCGCGACAAGACAGGCACTGTCGGCGCCCGCCTCTGGAACGCCACCGAGAACCTGGCGCGACACCTTCGACGCGGGCGACTATCTGCACGTCAAGGGAAAGACCCAGATCTTTCAGGGCTCGTTGCAAATCATTCTCACTCACCTGGATGTCATCCCGCGCACCGAGATCGAGCCGGACGACTTCCTGCCCCAGAGCTCGCAGAGCGTCACCAAGCTTCTGGCGCGGCTGCGGGAAGTGCTGCTGGCGATGGGCAATCCCCACTTGCGTGCCCTGGTCGAGTGCTTCCTGATCGACGACAGCTTCGTCGAGAAGTTCACGACGGCGCCCGCCGGTATCAAGAACCATCACGCGTATCAGGGCGGCTTGATCGAGCACGTCGTCTCGCTCTTGAACGTCGCCGAACGGATCACCGATCTTTACCCCGAAATCGACCGCGACCTGCTCTTGACCGGGATCTTCCTGCACGACATCGGCAAGATCGACGAGCTTTCGTACGGCCATTCGTTTGCCTATACCGACGAGGGGCAGCTTGTCGGTCATCTCGTGATGGGCGTCGAGATGCTCCGCGACAAGGTCGAACGCTGCACCGAGCTCACCGGCGAGGAGTTCCCCCCTCAGTTGCTCTTGCGGCTCAAGCACATGATCGTGAGCCATCATGGCACGCATGAATTCGGCAGTCCCAAGGTTCCGATGACGCTCGAAGCCGTCGCGCTTCATTACCTCGATAACCTCGACGCCAAGCTTCATACTTTCAGCCGCGAGATCCGCGACGATCCCAGCAAGGAGTCGAGCTGGACGCCGTTTCATCAGAGTCTCGGCCGCCGCCTGTACAAGGGGACGCCCTCGCTCGACGGGGCCGCGGACGGCGCGGCGAGCCCATTGTAATCATTACATGCCTTGATCCCGGAAGCGCCCGGCCCCCTTGACGGCCAGTGGATGCGTTCGGAGTAGTCAGGGCGGCTTTTCCTGTCTTACCATGGCGTCACTCGCTCGTCACCGTGATGATTCTCTATCAAGGAGCGCTTCGCGATGGCCGAATTCGCCGACCGCGTCACCAGGCTGGTCGCGCAGCCCGACTACAAACCGGTCACGCTCAAGACCCTGGCGCGTCAGCTCGAGATCCCGGACGACGATTACGCCGAGTTTCGGACGGCGATCAAACGGCTCGTCAAGGAAGGAAAGCTCGCCCTGGCGAAGGACAAAACCCTGCGCCGTCCCGAACGGACCGGCGTGATCGTCGGTGTGTTCCGGCGGTCGGCCAAAGGGTTTGGCTTCGTCAAGCCGCACACATCGACGTCGCGAACCGATCATATCTATATTCCGCCCGAGGCGACTCGCGACGCATCAAGCGGCGACGAGGTCGCGATCAAGATCGTCCGCCGGTCGCGCCGCGAGGGGATGAATGTCCGAGGGGAAGATCGTCGAAATCATCGCCCGCGCCTCGGGCATCTTTGTCGGCACCTATTTTGAAGAGGGGGGCACCAGCTACGTTCAGATCGACGGCACGAACTTTCGCGAGCCGATCTCCGTCGGCGACCCCGGCGCCAAGGGGGCGAAGCCGGGCGACAAGGTGGCGATCGAGATCGTCCGTTACCCGACGCCCTATCTCGAAGGCGAAGGGGTCATCACTGAAATCCTCGGCGAGCGCGGCCAGCCGGGCGTCGACACCCTGACGGTGATCCGCGCCTTCAATATCCCCGATACGTTCGAGGAAGACGTGCTCGACGAGGCCCGCGAGCAGGCCAAGCTTTTCAACGAATCGGAGATCGGCGCGCGGCTCGACCTGCGGGAATTACTCACGGTGACGATCGACCCGGCCACCGCGCGTGATTTCGACGACGCCATCTCGCTTCAGCGCGACGCCAGCGGCCACTGGACGCTCGCCGTTCACATCGCCGACGTCTCGCACTTCGTTCCGACAGGCTCAGCTCTCGACCGCTCGGCGCGGCATCGCGGGACCAGCGTGTACCTTCCCGACCGTGTGATCCCGATGCTTCCGGAGATCCTCTCCAATAGCCTGGCGAGCTTGCAAGCCGGGCACACGCGTTATACCGTCAGCGCGATTCTGGATTATGCGCCCGACGGAGTCTTGACCGGCGCCCGATTCGCGCGGTCGGCAATCAAGGTCGATCACCGCTTCTCGTATGAACAGGCGATGGCCGTGATGCGGCAGCCTGGGGCGGCTCATGAGGGCGTCGCGCCGAGTGTCGCCAGGATGCTCGGCGAGATGCTCGAGCTGGCCATGATCCTGCGGAAGCGGCGATTTGCCCGCGGTGCGCTCGAGCTGTCACTCTGCCCGAAATCGAAATCGATCTGGGCGATCAGGGCCAGGTTGTCGGGGCCCACCTCGCGGTCAACGACGAGAGCCACCAGGTCATCGAAGACTTCATGCTGGCCGCCAACGAAGCCGTCGCCGCCACCTTATCTCAAAAAGAACTTGGCTTCTTGAGGCGCGTTCACCCTGATCCGGAACCGTTCAAGCTGATGCAATTCGCCGAGTTCGTGCGCAGCCTCGGCCTGACGATGGACCAGCCTCAGAGCCGGTTTGAAATGCAGCGCGTGCTCAAGGAAACGATTGGCAAGCCCGAGGAATACGCCGTTCACTACGGCTTGCTGCGCAGCCTCAAGCAGGCGACGTACACGCCCGAGCCCGAAGGGCATTATGCCCTGGCGAGCGAGGATTATTGCCACTTCACATCGCCAATCCGCCGCTACCCCGACCTGCAAGTGCACCGGCAGCTCATCGCCATGCTCGAAGACAGGAGGCCCCGCGTGAAGCATGATGAGCTCGTCGTGCTCGGCCAGCATTGCACGCGGACCGAGCGCCGGGCCGAGGCCGCCGAACGCGAGCTGATCCGCGTGAAGCTTCTGACCTACCTGGTGAACCATATCGGCAAGGAGTTCCACGCGATCATCACGGGCGTCGAGGATTTCGGGCTATTTTGCCGTTTGAGCGAGCTGCCCGTCGAAGGTTTGATCCATGTGACGAGCCTGATTGACGACTTTTATTACCTCGAGGACGGCACGCACACCCTGGTCGGCCGCCGTTCGGGCCGGCGGCACCGGCTGGGAGACCGCGAGGCCGTGCGGATCGCTCATGTCGATGTCGATCGCCGCGAGCTGGATCTCGTTCTGGCCGATACGCCCATTTCACGCACGCAACGGCCCCGATCGGGCCGATCAGCGCCAGGTTCAGCCCATGGTCGAGAAGGCGAGGCGCGACCCGAGCGCCGAGCCCGGCCGGCCGGGCCCAAGGGAGGCAAGCAATTACCGCCGAGCTCCGATCGCCCCAAGGGACCGCAGAAGAAAAAAGGACGGGTCAAAGCGAAGCGATCGAGCAAGAAGAAGAAACGCTAGATTTAGCCCCCGCACGCGCCCGGATCGCCAGGATGCGGGGCACCTCTTGAATGACCAGCGTGCGTCTCGAGCGACCACACGCGGTCGAGCCGTATGCTCATCCACTCTTCGCGGCCGTTTGCATCGTGGCGTCGACCGACGATTTGAACATCGCGCGAATCGCATCAGCGCTCGGTAGCTCCAGGACGAGACACCGGTTGGCGTTTTCATCGTCCTCGACAATCAGGAACCAGCTCAGACAGCATTCGCAGATACCCAGCAACTCGCCCGGTTCCTGAATATCAGGTTGTTGCAAGGTCAACGCGACCTCGCAATTCGGGCACTCGGAGAACACGGCCTGCGAGCCGGTGATCACCTCGCGGGCAACCAGTTGCAACTTCTGGGGATGTAAACGTGGAACGGCGAGATGGAATGGCCTCATCGCGAACTCCCTCTCATTCTGAAGGCCGAAGCGGGGTCAGACGGCCAAGACACAATACGGGAAAACGACTTCGTTCTCTAATTAGGCGCCCAGTGGCCTTAATTATCATAAGCATCTCCTTTATTAGGGCAATCCGAAAAACGAGCGGAAAATTTGGGCGCGAATTTGCGACAGATTGAGCCGCTGAGAATGTACGTCGCGAGAACGAAGGAGGCAACTTGCGACCAAAACCGGGCGCACACTAAGTCTAATCGGAATACGCTTACCTGAGTTGGTCTTCCCATGATGCGCGAGAACGGGCACAATCCGCGACAACACCTCATCCGCGACGGCCATCGAGCACGTCTGACAGCGACTCACAAGCCAAGGAGGGTGTTCAAGACAAGGAGGTAACTATGTGTTGGATGAAGCGTCGCCATCGTCTTTTGATTCTCGGAATCGTGGGCGTTGTCGCGATCAACGAGGCGCATGGCCAGACCATCGAGCGCGATACGACGATCACGGGGCCGCGTGGCCGCACGATCAATCGCGACGTCGAAATTCAGCGGCGGCCCGGCTCGATCGAGCGATCGATCCAGATTCAGCGGCCTGGCGGGACATTTGAGCGGCAGGTGCAGGTTCAGCGCGCACCCGGATGGAGGCCCCCCATCGGCGGCCCAGGGCCGCGCGGCGCGTGGTTGCCACGGCCGGTGATCGTCGGTGCGCGCGGCGTTTGGATTTGGCTTGCTCGCGGCGCCGATGCTCAATTTCTCGTTCGGCGGCAGCGGTGGCGGTTTCAGTGGCGGATTCGGCGGTGGTCCGCCCGGCCCCGGCGGGCCAGGCCCAGGCCCGGGAGGACCCGGAGCGGGACCGCCGCCAGACCAGGTCGCACTCCTGTCGCAACGATTGCAGAGCTTTTACTCGAGCAATCGCAAGGAGGCCGCTTACGCCCTCGGCCAGCTCGGCGACCCGCGGGCGATTCCATCCTTGATCCACGCGTTGAAGTATGATTCACACAAGGATGTGCGTATCGCCGCGGCGATTGCTCTCGGTGAAATTGGCGGGTCGGAGTCGGCCATCGCACTGGAGCACTGCGCGATCTACGACAAGAAAGACGAGGTCAAGAAGGCCGCGACGACCGCACTCGAGCGATTGAATGCCCAGGGCAAGAACACCGGCGGGATCTCGTCGCGGGTTGCACCGCCGCCCGAGGCAATGCCCCGGCCCCCGGTGACATCGACGCCGTCGCCTTTCGGACAGCCGCAACCGGAAGAGCCTCAACAGCGGCCATCGGCCGGGCAGGGCGAGACCGCGGCGCCACCGCTGGAAGCGCCCGATGTTTCTCAGCCGCCCCCCCCGCCCACACCCGTGGCGTCAGGTCCTGGCCAGTCGCGGAGCTGAGTTGAAAGAGGCGCTCACGGCGCCTGTGGCATGGCTTGGCTTGGCTTGAAATGGCACAGGAAGCTCGCGCGGCGGCTCGTGGTCGCGCGGGCATGCCTGGCCGAATTTCATCAACCAGTCCAGGAATCGAGCCGCTGGATGGGATTGAGCACCAGCCCGGTGAGCAGCTTGGGATAGAAATACGTGCTCTTGGGGGGCATGGTTTCCAGCTTGGATGCGATGCTCTCGACGTGCGCCATCTCGGCGGGGGGAACCAGGCAGGCCAGATCGCAGCCGCGTGCCGCGACGTCGGTCAGAACCTCCTGGATCGTGTGAACATAGCGGCACGTCGTGTTTGGCTGGTCGCCGAGCAGTTCCTTGAGGACGAGCACGTGCAAGACGCTCACGCCCAGGCTCCGCCACTCGGCACTTTGCTTGGGTGCCAGGCGATCCATGGCCGAGTCTGACCGCAGCCGGGCCAGGAGCCACTCACCGTCGCCGACGGTGCCGAAACCGAGGAGGTCTTGCTCGGCGTTTTCGTCGATCGCGGCCCACGCGGCGCGGCAGCCCGCTTCACCGCTGCCGGCGCGCGAAACCTCGAACTGAGGCTCGAGCTTCGTGGCCAGACTCGTCGGCGGTCAGGCCGGGATAGCCGGAGACCAGGCGGTGGGTCGGCAGGATGAGCAAGCCCGGATCGCTCATGCCCACGAACATCATGAGGCAGAATTGCGACGGATCGTCGTGGCCCAGGGACTGGCCGGCCGCCTCGATTTCGTCACGGTATTTCAGTGCGGTTTCATAACGATGATGGCCGTCGGCGATAAAAACCGGCTTCGCGGCCATCAGGCCGGTCACGGCGGTATGTGTTTCTTGATCCTCGACGATCCAGAGGCGGTTTTCGACACCCAGATGGTCAGTGGCCACCAGGGGCGTGCGATCGCGCATCGCGTTCTCGATCACGCGCTGTACTTGTTCCTCTGGGTCGGGATAGAGCCCGAACACCGGGCTGAGATTGAAGCCAGTCGCATGATAGAGGGCCAGCCGATCCGCCTTGGGGCCGGCGAGGGTCTGCTCGTGCGGATAGATCTTCCCCTGGCCGATCGGCTCGAGCCGCACCCGGGCGAGGAAGCCCTTGCGCGTATGGCTCTGCCCTTCGACGTCGAACGTCTGGTGGTACACATAAAGCGCGACGTGATCGTCTTGCCGCAGGGTGCCCGAGCGCAGCCACTCCCTGAGCAACCGCGCGGCCCGCTGATAGCGCTCGTCCATCCCCAGGTCGCTGGGTTCGGCACGATTGAGCTCGAGCCGGATGACGTTGTAGGGACTGGCTTCATAGAGCCGGTCTTGCAAGGCCGAATCAATGACGTCATAAGGCGGCGCCACGACATCCGACAACGTGCCGACACGGGCGACATCATAACGCACAGCACGAAAAGGACTGACATCAGGCATGGTGGATCTATTTACCCCGACGACGTGAAGAAACCCGGGCCGAAAGCCAGTGTCTCGACGGACGGACGAAACTGGCCGTTCTTACGAGAACACTCGATCCGGCCGGGGACGACAAAAGAGACAGCGATCGCGCCTCAGCCGCTCTGTGCGCGCTTTGGCTCCGCCCCGCGTGGAGAAGATGGGAACACCATCTCGGCGTGGGGAGCGGCTTGAATGAGTTCCGACAGGACCAAGCCATGCGCCTGAGCCTGGCTGGGCGCCCGCTCGGCACGACGCGCCACCATGGCCTCGAAAAGTTCCCAGTCGGCCTCCGACATCGCCACCCGAAGGACCTTGCTCAGCCACTCCGGTGGCAATGGGGGGTGCAACGGCCGGAGACCCCGCTCCTGTTCCGGACGGCGCCGCCGCCCGATCCGATCTCGCTCCATGCTCGTCACCCCACCTCGTGCCGACTCTTCGAATTCTTCCCCGCGCGTTTCTGGACAATGGAGCACGCTAACACACGCGTACACGTGTGTCAAGAAGGGGCTTCCAGGAGTCGACGATCGAGCGTCTGTTTCTTGCGAGAGCCACATTTTGACCGCCCGAGGTCTGGCCCGGTAAAATCATAAGGCCGTCGATGGGCATTAAAGGGCTCAAGCGCGAATGAGACTCGATTCTTGACACGAGGAAGGACGATACGCCGTGGTTCCCGCCAAGGACTTCAAGCGCCGGATGGTTGTCGAGATCGACGGTGCGCCTCACATGATTGAACATATCCAGGTCCAAACACCCTCGGCCCGGGGGGCGGCCACGCTCTACAAGATCAAGGCGCGCAACCTGAAAACGAAAACGCGCACCGAGAAAGCGTACCGCGGCACCGATTCGCTCAACGAGTCGAGCTTTGAGCGCCGGCCGATCCAGTATCTCTATCGCGATCCCGAGGCGCTGCACTTCATGGATTCGGAATCCTTCAACCAGTTTTCGCTCCCCGCTGATGAGCTTGGCGATCTGATTCCGTTCATGACCGAGAACATGGAAGGCATCGATGCGCTTGTGGTCGATGACGAGGTGATTGCGATCGAGCTGCCCGACACGGTCGAGCTGCCGATTGTCGAAACGGCGCCCGGCGTGCGCGGCAACTCGGCCACCGGGCGCACGAAACCCGCGACACTCTCGACCGGAGCCGTGGTGCAGGTGCCCGAGCATCTCGACCAGGGAGTCACGGTGCGGGTCGATACACGCACCGGCGAATATCTGGGCCGCGCGGGCTAGCTTCGTGCGCCAAGGCTGTTCCTGGCACCGGGATACCGGGCCAATGAACGAACCGCGACGCGAGGACGTCACGCGCGGCGTGACGGCAGTCGCCTCTCAAGACCGGGCGTCGTAGAGATCGGCTCCACAACAAGACGGTGCTTTGAAGCAGCCGCGGGCTGTGGCCGCGGCCGCCTCACAGGGGAACCAGCGAGCTTCAGTCGGGAATCACCGCGTATTCGCGTTTGCCGCGGCGGACGACGATGTGCGGCGACATGGCTTCGCGCCGTGCGCTTCAGCAACCAGTGGCCGCACGGCACCAGCAGCGGCCGGACGAGGACCGCGTCGATCAAGATACCGACCACCAGTGCGAATCCAAGCTGGCGCAGTGAACCCAGGGGGCTAAAAAGGAACGAGGCAAAGCTGCTCGCCGTGATCATTGCCGCCGAGCTGATCAAGCCTCCTGTTTGTCCGATCGCCCGGATGATCCCGTCGCGAGGCCGCGCTTCTGGGACTCCTCTTGCAAGCGGGCCATCAAGAAGACGTTGTAGTCGACGCCCACGGCGATCAAGAGCACAAACAGGAAATATGGGACCTTCCAGTCCAGACCGTGGGCTCCGAGGAGACTGACGAAGACCAGGTGGGTCGCTCCCAGCGCGAAGGCGTAAGTGAGGATCATGGTCGCCACCAGGTTCACACAGACGAGCGGATCACGCAGCGCCACGATCAAGACGATGAAAACACCAATCGGAACGACAAACCAGCTCTGCACCTGGTCGTGATGTGTCAGCGCGCGGACATCGGCCGACTCGGCATTGCCTCCGGCGATCCTGGCCGTGACCTTGACCCCCTGATACTCACCGAGATAGTCGTTCAACCGGCGGCGTAGCGTGACGACCTGGTCCATCGCCTCTTGCGAGAACATGCGATGACTCTGGGTCAGGTCGATCCGCGCACGGTGGCCGTCCGGCGTGATGTAGGCCGCGAAACTCCGCTTCAATTCAGGGTGGTCGTGGACCGTCTCATCGTTGACCAGCAAATGGTCGAGCGCACGATGACCGACCGGGTCATTCAAGATCCCGGTGACCTCGCGCGAGGCACGGTTGGCGCCGTCGGCGATTTGCGCCGCGCCGCCGGCGGCACGTGTGAGGTCGCGCAAGAGAACTTCCTCGGGCTTCTCGATTTCTGGCTTGGACGCAAGCGCAGTGGAGATCGCTCGCAAACTCGCGGCCGCGCCGGGCGGCGGCGCCGCGTGCTTGATCCGGACGAATGCGAGCTTGCCGTCGGAGGCGGCCTGGGAAGGGCTCGGGCGGTCCGCCCAATGGAGGATCGACTCGGCCTGTTTGAAAATCCAGGCCTGTGTCGCGTTGCCATGAACGAGCGCGACCAGGGGATCGGTCTTGGGCACAGACGCGGGAACAGGCACCGGACGGTCAGCGGCCTTTCCCGTGAATTTGAGGCCGGTCTTCGATTCGAGCCACATCACCAACCGTAACTTGGCGGCTCCTTCGGTCAGCCCCTTGTGCAGCGCGCGTGCCCCATCAACGAGCTTGCGAAATCCGTCATTCACCTCGCCCAACCGTGACGCCAGGCGCGCTCGCTCCAGCGGCTTGGTCGAGCCGAGGGGCTGCGTGGCCGACCGCACCTCGACGAGCTGCCGTTGATGCGTCAAGAGCCGGCTCACGTCATCGATCAAGGCCAGGCCCTCTGATCGTCGAAGATCGATGTCCGCCTCCAGAACCACCGTCAAGGGAGCAAACATTCCCGGGTCAAACTTCGATGAGACCAGCCGGAAATCGGCCGCCGAACGCGCACCCGCCGGGAGCTCGGCCATCAAGTCTTGAATGAAATGAGTGCGCATGCCGAGAATCGACAAGGGAAGCATCGCAAGAATCGTGAACACCCAGCTCCGCAGCGGCCGGGCCATCGCCTTGCGGCCCAGTTTTTCCCAGAAATCACGCGAGCCGTCCGCCAGCCCGACGAACGAGGCCGGGTGCGTGCGCGCCAGAAGCACCAGAAGCGCCGGGGTCAGCGTGAGCGTGGCCAGTAACGCAATCACCAGACCCAGCGCCACGCTCGGTCCCGTGCTCGAGAACAGCTTGAACTTGGTCGTCCCCATCAAGAGCAGACCGACAATGATCGTTCCGGCGCTCGTCACCAGCGCAATGAACGACCGCGCCAGGGTCACGCGCATCGATTCGGCCGGGTTGCTCGCGTTCATGTGCTCGGCGTAGCGCCAGGAAATGAACAGGCAAAAGTCGGTGCCCGTCCCGAACAAGAGCGCAATCAGAAACAGCTCCACCAACGATGAGACTTCCCAGCCGGCGACGACCATCCATGCCAGAAGCCCGCGTGAAATCACCAGGCTGATGCCGATCGTCACCAGGGGCACCAGGGCCAGCCAGAACGACCGGTAGACCGCCAGGAGCACGATCAGGAGAAGAACCACGGTCGCAATCGCCGCGCGATCGAGCGAGGTTTGCACGTTGTCCATGTAATCACGCCCGATCACCGCGTCGCCCGTCCACCGAAGGTCGATGCCGGCGGGCATGGCCAGTTCCGGCGAGGCCGCCTGCTTCTCGATCCAGGTGACGATATCCTGAGTGACCGGCGCGACAAAAGACGTCGACAGCGAGACCCCAACCAGGGCGACCGTGCCGTCGCGACTCACCATGCGCTCGGCAATTTCCGGAATCGACGTCGGTCCCAGCACGCGCACAATCTCGGCAGGCCGGTCCTTTCGCTCCAGCCTCTGCGAAAGCCGCAGCGCGAACTTGCGATCGGCATCGGTCAGGCCGCCTTCACGGTACAGAACGGCAACCGCCATCGACTCGTAAGCTTCGCCCGGCCATGATTGCTTGACAAGATCCGCCGCAATGTGGCTTTCGGAATCCGAAGCCACCATGTTGGCTTGACCCTCGGCCGCTAGCTTCGTCAAATCGGGCGATCCAAACCCGATCGCCAGGGCAATAATCAGCCAGACAAGGACGACTCTCTCCGGCCGGCGGCTGACAATCCTTCCCATCGCGTCCAACACCGTCTCCTTGCGGTCTGAAATGATCGCCCTCGTCATTGACTCGATGCTGCTGCCCGCAAACCCAACATCGTCGCACGATTGCAGCGCGCGGACCGGTCAGCTTGGTGGCCGTAAAGGGACCATGACACGATCCCGATCAAACGAATCAAGAGAAGGCCAATACCACTCCCACCTCACTTCTGAGACCCCGGGCGAAATAGTAATCTTGGCTAATCAGTCAAAATAGGTAGTTTAACCCGGGATCTTGCACTTCGCTACTATAGAGGGATCGTGGGGCGGGATCAAGATCACGATGGGGGACGCCTTGTTTTCGGAGGTTTCGCGCCGGAGCCCGTTTGCGCTGTGGCGCTTGCCGCAGTATCGTATTTTGAACCGGCACGAGGCCATCTCAGCCGCGCGAAGCCGGCTACAAGGAAGCATGCTTGCGACATCGCGAGGTTAGTCTCGAACGACGTGGCCGGACGTCATCAGGCTCGTGCAAACTGAGGCAAACGCTGGCGTAAAATCCTCAGGTGATGACGCTCATGGCCCACAATGGCATAGGCCACGGCACGCACGCTGATGTCGTCGCCGTTGGCGCTGCCGGTCTCCAACCAGCGGTCCGCGGGCAAGTTCTGGAACAACCAGAGGCTTGATGACCGCACGGCTTCGAACTCGCTAACCAGGCGCCGGGAGGGGGTGAAGATTCGATGCGGCGTGTTCCGCGTAGGTGTTTTCGTCGAAGCCCGGCAGGGGCGTGCGATCACCACGTCCAAAGCGAAGCGCGCGGTAGCCGAAGATGCGTTCGCAGTCGATCAGATGGCCGACAACTTGCTTGGTTGTCCAGGTATAGGGGGGGTGGCAGACGCTGGCGGCCTCGTCAGGGATGGCGTTCAAAAAGGCGACCGTTCGCGCCATCTCGGTGCTGAGCGCGGCCAGAATATCCTCGTCGGGTACGAGGGTGATGTATCTCGCGTAATGGGGGGCATACTCATGAGGTTGCGGACCGGCCATTCTCGTTTTTCCTCTTGTGATGCTTAATGTTGCGCCGGAGCCGATCGCGGCGCGGCTTCGATCGGCCCTGGCGCTTCAGACGCACGCCATGGGTGATACGAATTCGCGAAGTCGATTCGCTCGCCCGCGCTGGGATGGGTCGACCGGAAGACCTTGTAGAGCCAGCCCGGCCGGGGATTGCTGAGGTTTTCGGCCTGGAGTTTCACGTGGGCCGTCGCCGCCGAATGGTTGGCTCTTGTGAGGTCGAGCGAGTAGCGGTCGGCCTCATGCTCCTGATAGCGGCTGAACGCCAGGGCCGCCGGACTCAGGATCAGGAAGACCACTTCGAGCAACATCACCAGAAGTGGGACCGACGCCACGTCGGCCAGGCTGGCAAAGCCGAATTGCTGGTGGTAACGCGATACCAGCCATCGACCCGCGCGATCGACCAGAAACAGCCCCAGCAACGTGATGATCGATGACATCAAGATCGAGCGCACGACATGCCCCAGTACGTAGTGGCCCATCTCATGGCCCATCACGACGAGTAATTCGCGCTCGTCGAGCTTCTTGATGAGCGTGTCCCACAAGACGATGCGTTTACTTTGCCAGAAGCCGGTCACGTAGGCGTTCACGGCGTTGGTGTCGGCGCTCTTGTCGACCTCGAAGACCCGGCTGCCGGCGATTCCCGCGCGGCCGGCCAGAGTCAGGATCGATCGCTCCAGCTCCTTGTTTTTCATCGGGCCGAACGTGTTGAACAGGGGGTCGTAAACAAGGGGCATGACCAGCATCGTGGCAAACAGGAACGGAACCGATAGTAATGCCATGTAGATCCACCACCGCCGCGGGCTCCGGGCGATCAGCAGGTAGGGAATCCAGGCGATCGCGAACGCCACGGCCATATCCACACCAAGACGAACAACCGAGTTTCGCAGCCACCGCGCGAACGTTTGATTCGATAACCCGTAAGCATGTTGCCGCACGTAGCCCTGGTAATACGACAGGGGAAAATCGATCGCGTACATGACGGCCAGGAACATGATCATGTAAAAGCCGATCGTGAGGAACCAGCCGCGTCCGAGGCGCACGGCCAGCATCCGCAGTCGCGTCGAGAACCCCGAAAACACGAACAAGGCCGGGATGACGATCCCCCAGGCGCGGTTCAAGAGCCAGAAGCCGTTGCCGGTGCGGTAATATTCCCTGGCGACCGGGCTTGGCTCGGGGACGGGCACCGGAACGCTCTCGTCAACCGGGGGCGCCGCGGCCGGAACGTCATCCGCGCTCACCGCGGCGCTCGAACCAGGGGCAGCCGGTGCGGCTTGCCGTGAATCGCCCCAGGCCGATGCAAAGATGAGAATGTAGGTGAAAACCAGGACCGTCAGAACGCGTGCCGAGCGAGGGGCCGGCGCCCTGAACGGCAGTCGCCCATCATTTGGCGTGATTTTCTCTGCGTCGCTCGGCATCATGACAGACTCATTGGATGCGGTGAGTTGGCCGGTCGACGTCGTCGGAGGCTTGATCGCCGGACGGCTTGTCCTGAAGAAAAAGCGCCGCGGCGCCCAGGGCCAGCAAGACCGCACAGCCCCAGCCGGCATAAGTCGCGTATTGCCAGCGCGTGAGTTGGAGTTGCGTGTCGATGGCTTTCTTGCCCTCGGCCGTGTCGAGCAAGGGCTCGAGCTTGTCGAGCTTTTCTTGCTGCCGCTGGTTGGTTTCCTGCAGCGCGGCGACGCGCTTGGCGAGCAGGGCGACGTCGGCATGATCTTTCTCGTAAAGGTCGCGATCCTTGCGGGCGGCCTCGAGATCGGCGGCCAGCGTGGTGGCGTGCGATTCGAGCTCCTTGGTCCGCCCGCCGAGCGTCTCGTTGATCGCACGCTGAATGCCGAGCTGCCGCACGGCTTCATCGCGTGCTTTATACACGCGTTCGTAGAGACCGTCGAACCCGGGCGGTTTCTGACCTCCGACGCTCGCGAGCACGGCGTCGCCGACGACGTGCTGGCTCTGGGCGGACTGTTCGACCCGCTCGGAGAGGGCCTGAATTGACGCCGTCTGATCCAGGAGCCGCGCGTGGAGCTGGAAGAGCCAGAATCCAGCCCCGACGATCAGCATGCCGAGAAAAGCACCAATCAATCCGAAGACGGCCGCGAGCTGGGCTCGCTCGATGGGGGCCGTGAACTCACGATGCGCGGGACGACTCAGCATGTTGATCAGCTCCGCCTCGAGGCGAGGAGAGAATGTTCCGCCGGACGCCTGTTCCGAGTTGGGCAATTTTTCCAGGTCGTTGAGCAGCCGTGCGAGTGCCAGCCGATCGCCGCGATCGGCGGCGATGTAATAGCCTCCCACCTGCGCCATGCCCCCGTCGCGCCATTGAAAGAAACCTCGCGTCTGGTTGATCGGGTCAACCACATACGCGACCTGGAGCGGCTGGGCGAAGAAATTCTGGTGGATGAACAGATCATGGTGCGACAAGAAGATTCCAAAGCTGGGATGCGTATGGTACCAGCCCACGATGTCGCAGTCAGGGAACTTCTGATCGCGCTGCCGCGTGATCTCTTCCCAGGAGTCGTGAGTGTACGTGAAGCTGGCCTGCGTATTGGCATAATGCTTGGCCTCGAGCGACTGCGAGATCCAGACAAATGGCAGACCGGTTTGCTGATCGAGGCATTCCTTGCCCAGAAGGATGCCGCCGAGCTCGACCGAGACGTCGGAAAGCGCATGCCGCTCGATGGCGTCGGCGGCGCGTCGATCGATGAAGATGGGCAAATCGGCCGGCCCGGGCACTTCGTACGCGAGCGTGACGAACCGGCGGTCGCGGTCGGGCCGCAGCCGACGCTCGGGCTCGCGCAACTGCATCTCGCCAAAAATGATGTCGTCGCCGCTCAACGGCTCATTCCCCATCCGATTTCGCGCTCAGCCTGATCGGCGGCCAGAAGGAAGAAGCCCGATTCGGCTGTGCCGTCGACCCTGACAATATCGTAAGGAGGAATGCCCACGCGGGAAAGCGACTCGACCGCGAGCGGCGAATCTTCATCAACGGCGCTCACAAACTCGGGGCGCCCGGCTCGTGGCAGTTCGGACACTCGGCCTCCGACGCCTTGACCTCAACACGCGGCCGCATGACCTCGCCGCGCCAGGAGCACCGCGGGCAGTCGATCGCCACGACGAGCTCTCGATCCAGGACCAGCCGCAGTGGTCCTTCCAGCCGCGGCCGCGCCTCGGCGAACAGCTCCGAGACCTTGCTGTCACGCCCCAGCGCGATGGCAACAGGCTCGGGATAGGTTTCATGGCTCAGGCAATCGTCGCGAAATGGCAACTTCGTCGAATAGAATTGATTGCTGACGCCATTAAACACCAGGGCCGACCCCGCCGCGACTTCCATGCCGTGGAGTAGCTTCAGGGCCTCTTGAACTTCGAGTGCGGCCATCATCGAGGCGATCGTCGGCGCGGTGGGAACCTTTCCCGATGAAATCTGGTCGCGTGTCAAGAGCGGACAACTGTAACGAAAGTTGAGAAGCTCGTAATCGCGCTGGGTCATCGCGCACTCATAGCATGCCGAATCAGGCGGAACGAACACCTTGACCACGCCTTGAATCTCCTGGATTCCGGCGTCGATCCACGGCGTGCCTGTTTTCCAGCACTGACGGTTGACCCATAGACGTGCCTCGCGATTGTCGAGGCAGCCGATCACGAGATCGACATCGGCGAAGAGACCCAGCCCAAGGTCGGTGATCACATTACCGTGCATCGGAATGATCGCGATTTCCGGATTGAGCTCGCGTGCCCGGCGCGCGGCGACGACCGCTTTCGACTGGCCGCCGTCTTCCTCGCGAAAGAGCACCGACCGGGAAAGATTCGAGGCCTCGATGTCGTCGAGATCGATCAGGTAAGTCGTGCCCAGGCCGAGCAGGGCCAGATTCTTCAAGACTTCGTTACCAAGCGCGCCGGCCCCCACAACCAAGACGCGTGCCGCCTGAAGCCGCTCCTGACGCCACCAGGAGATCAGGCGCAGCCGGCTGTACCGGTCCTGGTCATCGATGCGCAAAGCACCCGATCCCGGCCGGTCCCCGGTGGGAACGTCTCGACGATCGCCGGGCTCGTCCCCGGCGTGTGACTCTTGCGGCTCTTCTGCCATCGTGACGCTCTCTGGGCCCATCTCGGCTCGTAGTTCGCGCGCGGGACAACGGTCCGGCCGGCGTGTATTTGTGCTCCAAACGGCCGTGAAATCCTCGATCGTACCTGAGAATCTCACGTTCAGTTCATGACACGCTCTAACTAATGAAAAACACGTCATCATTGCCGCCGGACCGCCTTGTGTCGGCACGACTGAGGGCCTGGTCCGGGCAATCGTCGAGGATGAAAATCTCATCCTGTTCGGCCGGTGCGTCGTCCGCTGGCCGCTGGTCGGGATCAGCCGCGGCCGTTGCGTGTGTCGCAGGGATGGGCTCGGCGGATACCCGATCCGGTGGGAGCGAAGCGGCCGCCGCGGGAACAGCCGGCTCCTGGGACGTGGCGACGCTCGGGGTCGTCGAACGGGCTGCGGCCGCGCTATCGACGAACGGGCGAATCGGGCTCCGATCGGCAGAGGGCCGATTCGCGGCCGGGGGCGCCGTGGGCTGACCTTGTGCGGCAGACGTCGTCGAATCAGAAGCCGGACGGCCGTAGCGCTCGATGAATTGCAAGACGCGGCTCACCGGCGTGGTCCGAGCCGACGACGCCGTCTGGCGGACCCGCGTCAACATGGCCCGGAACGATTCTGTCGGGCGTTCGTTTTTTTGCGGCTCGACGGGCTCTCGTGCCTGGGACGCGCGGATGTCGCGCAACGGCCGGTCGTCGATCGGGAACCGGAACGTCGTCTGGCTGGCCGTCCAGAGTGCCGCATCGCGATTGTAGGGGCTTCGGATGTCGTAATTGTGGTACCGCAGCATGTCCCACAACATCACACAGAGCTCATCAAGTTGAATACTCGGAACCCAGTGCGTCCCGTAGCCCCCGAGGCAGACCATCCCGATCTCGGAGATATTGGGATGATAAATGGGCGTCACCCAGCGAATCTCGGGCAAAGTGCGCGGGTACGACGCCCCGAGCTTGATCTCGACGTGATGCCGAGCAAGCACCATCACACGCCCGCGATCACGCCACAAACCTTTTCCTAGAAAGGAAATGCGGTACTGATGTGGGGGCTCTCCGGATGTCGTGAATCGAAATGCCGTGCTTTCGGAGCGGAGACGTTCGAGCGCGGCCAGATCGCTATGGAGTCGACGGATTCGGGGCGATTGGTGCATGTTCCAGGCTGCCTGAGCCGAGGCGCGGGCTTGTCGTTGACACTATTGCCGGGCCGGATCGCAGGCAACGGCCTTCATCACCAGGACACACAGGATGCCGCGCGATCTGACCATCAATTAGAGAATACCGCCGGCCACGACTTCTGGATAGACGATCAGGTGGTCACCGTCGCGGACATTGGCCTCAACGAGGGTCCAGTTTTCGAGCAACCGCCGGCCCCCCTCCTTGTGGTCAAGCGAATAGCTCATGGGCTGCCCGTCCGGACTCGTCGCGGGCAGACTCATCTTGGTGATGATGTTCGGAATGATCCGGCTCACCGGAACACTGAATGCAATAACCGCCTTGACCGATTTCGCCCCAGTTTGATCCAGGAATGTCACCTGAATCCCACTCGGATCGGCATTTCCGCCGTATGACATTTTAGGGATACCTCCTGAGCATCATTCGGCCGTCGGCGACGAATATTGTCCTGGGCACTCGCGTATTTCTTCGCTGGGCAAACCCGTGCATCGTCGATCCATTCAGGATACCGCTCATGCGCCCGGCTCGAAACACTCTGCCACCAATTTCCTGAAACGGCGCGGGATCATTGCTGCTCGAAAGCCCCCTTAACCCCAATGAAACGAGCCAGCAGGCGCACCCATGGATTCGGGCGCCTGCTGGCTCGATTCGCCGCGCGGTCGGGCCTTGCTATTGGCCACGCCGCGCGTCTGGTCATTTCTCGATGGAAGCGTCGTCAGGTGACGGTTTTGACCGCGGTCATGGCCATGATCCCGATGACGGCGAAAACGACCAGGAAGACCAGGAACAAGACCTTGGAAATATCTTCCGCGCCCGCGGCCACTCCGCTGAAGCCGAGGAGGCCCGCGATGGCTGCCAGGATCAGAAACATGATCGCCCACTTGAGTAACGACATCGCACCATCTCCTTCCTATGTGAGGGGACAGAGCCTTCGCCGCAAATTTCGCCCGTTGATCGAAGGAGGGCGAAGGCTACATGGAAAGTAGAGGTAGCAAATCAAATGCCATTGACGGGCATCGGTACTGACGGGTGCAGGTATGTTACGCACGTCCTTCACTTCTGGCACCGGCTTTCGCAAGCATGATCCAGTGCTCGGCCTCCAGCCGGTAATACTCGGCCGCGCCGACATCATATGATCGGCCGAATCCGAGGCGACGCACCCGGAGAATCAGCGACTCGAGCTTCTTCATGCGAGCCAGAATGGTCTTCCAGTGCCCCCAATCGGTCGGCCCCCTTGTCGGTCATCTCCGTCTGGCAATCGAGCACAAGCTTTGACCACACATAAACCTGATAGGTATCGATACGTGCTTGCTGGTAGTATGACCATGTCTCTTCATACTGTCTCTGGGCCGCGCACAGACGCCCTCGGCGAGTGCCGCCAATGGCGACGGCTCCGCGGGGGGCGCGGGGGCGACCGACAGAACCGCCAGCAAGAACCCGGCACCCATGACGCGACTTCCTGGCGAGCCACCACCCATCGCAGTCTCCTCACGTTCCGAGAACAGGAATGCCCTTCACGACATCACTCCAACCTTGCCATTGCAGCCGTAGATGGAGCACGCCCCGACGTAGTCCCAGCAATCACGATGGTGCGGTGTATTGCAGACGGAGCAGGTGATGGCCTCGCCCGAGGAAATGGGGTCGCCGCAAACCTTGCACACGGGCGACCCGGTTTCCTCGTCGGGCGTGTCGGAATGGGCGACGATCGCAATCCCTTCGTTCACACGGCCCGACACGCCCGCGAGCAGCTCGTCGTGAAGAATCAAGGCCTTTTGAACGGCCCAGAACAGCCCCTCGGTGCTCGCGCCAAGGTTGCGGTCGACCTGCACGAGCAGCCGCTCCGGATTGATCGAAACGAGCATTCCGCCCGCGTGAACACCGCGCTGCAGGCTGGCTATCTGGACCTTCGCCTGCGGCGAAAGAAAGTCGCGTGCCATTTCGAGATCGTTGGCCTGAACGATGAAGCCCCGATCGAAGTCGGGATCCCCCAGCCTGACGATCCGCGTCCCCTTGGGCGGCTGCGGGGGGGCTGGCCGGCTCACGGGAGCGAGCTCCAGCCGAAACGGAATGCCATTCTCGAACCGGGCGACGACCCGCGTGCGGGGAACCTGATCGGGCTGACCGGCAATCGTCGGCGCCAGGCCGACCCGCACCAGCGACCCGTTATGCGTAAAGCTGACAGTCGGGGTGTCAGCAAGTCCTCGTGTTTCGTAACGCCCGTTATATCGTGCGGCGAGATTCCGATACGCCCGGTACCGCGACCCGCTGATCCACGCGCCAATTTCGCGAGGAAGCGAATAACGAGATAGACCGTCAAGACGACCAGACCGAGGATCAAGAGCTCCATCGGTGGAAAGCCTTCTGCTGCGCGATTGCGGCATGCGAGAGAGAGCGGACCTCTCGGCATGGAGCCACGTATTCGAGAGCGGTTCGGCGCACGACCCGTGTTGATTCATGCCCGATTTCACCCACGAGTGTTCAGTCTACGGCCGCGCGGCCCGGGTACGCAACGATACTCCCGAGCCGGCTACGGTTCGATCGTGGCCGGACCTTTCGCTGTCGGGTCACGGATGGCCAGCGCAGCGACGAACCCCGGCCGGGGCGTGGCTTCCCAGAGTCGCCATTCTTCCAGACGGGGGGGCGGGCAAGCCGGGACGAAACGATCAGGGAGCTCTCCCTGGCCAAAACCCGTCTCGAGCTTGACCGCCAGACCGGCCAATCCAACTCCCATGCCTTTGAGTACGGCTTCCTTGCGCGTCCAGCCACGACAGAAATCGTAGTCCCTGGTCGCAGTCGGCATCGTGGCGAAATACGCATTCTCGCTCGGCGAAAAGAAAGATTCGACGATGCGAACCGCTTCATTGATCGGCCGGACCTTCTCGAGGTCGACACCCAGCTCGTCGCCGCGACAGACGGCGATCAACGCGAGCTCCGACGAGTGCGACACGTTGAACCGGACCTCGGCCTGGCCCATGACGACCGCCGCCAGAGGCTCCGCGACATCGATCTCTGGCTTGCCCCGGCCCCCGGCACGCAGGCGGACCGCTTCCGGAGATTGGCCGAGGACGCCGCCCAGGATCCGCCGCAGCGAGGCCCGGCAGCGCGCGAATCGGCGGCGGTCGCGGGCACGCAGGAACCGCGCGGCACGCACGCGTTCGGTGTCGTCGAGGACGTTGAGCTCGAAGCTGGCCGGTTCGGCCGTCTCGGCATCCTCGGGCGACACGCCGGCGTCGAGGTCGACCAGCCAGACGCACGCTGCGCCTGGCTCGATCGCGAAATCGGCGACCGCGGCGTCGCTCCATTTTACAAGCCGCGGCTCGGCCAGGGAGCTTCGCGGGCGATCCGGCTCTGTCTCCCGATGACTTTTCGGCTCGGACAACGCGATTCACTCCCATGACCGGCCTTGGTTGAATCCCGCCTCGATCGACCTGTATCTTAGCAGAGATTGCGTGGAGAAGAGCCAATCCATGACCTCGGAGTGCCTGCTCGACAGGGAAGGGAGCTCGATGAAAGCCATTGTCATCACGGGTAAGGGTGGGCCCGAAGTGTTGCGGCTCCAGGACGTTCCAGCGCCGCGGCCGCAGGGCACCCAGGTACGGGTGCGGGTCAGTGCGTGCGGTCTGAACCGGGCCGATTTACTGCAATGCCGCGGAATGTATCCCACGCCCCCCGGCGCACGGCCGACATTCCGGGCCTCGAATACGCGGGCGAAATTGACGCACTCGGACAGGACGTCGTCGGGCCGATTCAAATCGGCGACCGGGTCTTTGGCATCGTCGCCGGCGGCGGCCAGGCCGAATATGTGCTCACCGACGAGCGAATGGTGATGCCGGTTCCGGCCAACCTCGACTCGATCGCCGCCGCGGCGGTCCCCGAGGCGTTTCTCACGGCGCATGATGCCTTGTTGACTCAGGGCCACGTTGTTCCGGGTGAACGGGTTCTCGTCCATGCCGCCGCCAGCGGGGTCGGTACGGCGGCCGTTCAGCTCGCTCATGCCATGGGCAACCCCACGTTTGGAACCACGCGCTCAGCAGGCAAGCTCGAACGCCTTCAGGCACTGGGGCTCGATCATGGCATCGACACCCAACATGAATCGTTTGTCGAGGTCATCAGAGACAAGACAAAGGGCAGGGGAGTCGACGTCGTGGTCGATCTGATCGGCGCCGCCGGCCTGGCTGATAATCTGGCCGTACTGGCGCCGAAAGGGCGACTGGTGCTGGTCGGCCTTCTGTCGGGTACGAGTGCATCGCTCGACCTGAATCTGATGCTGCGCAAACGCCTGAAAATCGTGGGTACCACGCTGCGCGCGCGGCCGATTGAAGAGAAGATCGCCGCGACAACCATGTTCGCTGCCACGGTCGTTCCGTGGCTCGAAACGGGGCTCGTCCGGCCCGTGGTGGATTCGGTTTTCGCGTTCGACGAGTTTCAGGCCGCGCAGGCACGGCTTGAATCGAACCTGGTATTCGGCAAGGTCATCCTGCGGCTTTGACCGGCCGATCAACGTGAAATGAGCTGCTGAGAAAGATCAACGGTCTCGCAAGTGCTACCGTTCGCGAGTTGACCGTCCTGGATTTCGAGAACCAGGTCGTCGGGCGTGATGAACCGGCGATCGTGTGTGACGACGACCAGGGTGGTTTGAAACGATTCTTGAAGGCGCCTCAAGATGCTGTAGATCTCGTCACCGGACCGCGAATCGAGCTCGCCCGTCGGCTCGTCGGCGAGGATCAAGATGGGGCGCTTGACGAGCGCGCGTGCGATGGCGACGCGTTGTTGCTCGCCACCCGAGAGCTGATAGGGGCGATGATCGATGCGGTCGCCAAGCCCGACCTCGTTCAAGAGATCCATACCGCGCTGCCGCTGTTCGGCATTCACGCCGCGCGGCAGAAACGGGACGAGCACATTCTCGAGAGCTGTCAAGTTGCTGATCAAGTTGAACGACTGAAAGATGAAGCCGATCTGCTCGCGGCGATAAAGATTCTGCGCCGCCTCGTTCATCTTCGCGAGATCCTGGCCGTCGACGATGATCTGGCCGGCGCTGGCGCGGTCGATGGCGCCCAGCAGGTAGAGAAGCGAGCTCTTGCCCGAGCCGCTGGGCCCGACGATGAACGCGAACCGTCCGCGATCAATTCGACAACTGATTCCGCGCAGGGCCTCGACCGACCGGCTCCCGCTTCGATAAGACTTGTAGACATCCACGACCTCGATCATCGGAAGTCCTCGGGGACTCGTGTCAAACGGCCGAGAGTGCATCGCGGCCGGCGCTCGCCCTCTGTTCTCGCGACCCGCTTCTAGTTTTCGCTTCATACGCCTCACCAATCAAGAGCCAATCGCGTCGATCAGCGCGAACCCAGCCGGATCGCATCCATCGGAATCAGCCGGGCCGCCCGCCACGCCGGGTACAGCCCACCCAGAACGCCCATGATCACAGAAAGCCCGATTCCCAGAGCGAGGAGCCACGGCGTGATGCCAAGATGAATTCCACCCGTGATGAAATGATTCACAACGAGCGTGGCAACCCACGCCAGCACGCAGCCCAAAAAGCCGGCAAGTAAACCGAGATAGGCGCTTTCCAGCGTGATCAGCGCAAGGATATTACTTTGTGACCATCCGTTGGTGCGCAACACGCCAAATTCGACGAAACGCTCCGTGGTGCTCATGAGCATGGTATTGACGATCCCCACGATCCCCACCGTGAGAGCCAGGCTCACCGTCATGAGCAGAAATGTGTCGATCTGGCCCATCAGGGCGCCGAAATTGGCCTGCGACTCGTTCATGCTGCGCGCGTCGAATCCGGGCTGCCGCGCTTCGATGGCGGCCGCCAAGGCCGCGTTATCAGCCGGGTTGTTCCCCTCAACATAGATGCACGAGATCGAGTCTTTCGGTTCATTCAACAAGGTGCGTGCCGCATCGATGTCCATCACGATGATGACGTCGAGGATCATCGACCCGGTTTCATACAAGCCAACGATATGAAAAGGCTTGCCGCCGATCGTCAGCGTGTCGCCGACCTTCTTGGGATGACCCTGCGCGTCTGGATGCTGGCCGGCGATCTTGCGGCTGATGACAATGTTGTTCGTGCCCCGATCGCCTGGCTCGAGAAAGCGGCCTTCGCCTTTTTCCTTGAGCGCGCGGGGAAACACGGCGCTATGCAAGTTTTGATGGGCCACGATATCCTGGCCGGCGATGATCGGCTGGTCGAGAAGCGAATTGAGCCCTCTCTTGCCCGCGAGCAGGCTGCTCACGAGCATGCCGCGCCCTTCGATCGTGGGGGCGATTCCCCAGACCTCGGGGGCCACCGCCCGGATGCCGGGCACGTCTTTCAATTCCGCGACCATCTTCTCTGGCAGGCGGCTGAAGACCGGACTCGGCGCGTTCTCGCGAAGGATGAGCAGCCCTTCAATACGGCTCAGCGTGTCGCCAACCAGATCACGAAGCCCATTGGAGAGACAGAAGAGACCGAGGACCCCGAGAATCGGAATCGACAGCCCGATGAGAGCCAGAACCGTCCGGGTGGGACGTGTGAGCAGGTTGCGCCAGGCGAATATACCCATGGATCGTTTGTTCCGGTCAGAGCAGAATCCGTCGCCAGCTCCGTCGGTCGGCCAATCAATTTGATCGGGAGCATGCGCTATGGTTCATGGAAATTATATCGAGGCGGCTAGTGGGCATAAGGCAAGCGCCATGCATGGCCAACCCCCACGACGTCGCGGCCGAGGCGTGCAAACGGCCTCGCCCCCGCCTTGCAAGCGTTGTCAACAAGGCTCGGTCGTGCCGAGTTCGTTCAAACGAGAATCCTTCCGTCAACGATCAACTCCGGTTTCGGCCGGGTCTCAGCAACGAGGCCCGGGCTTTGATTCACGCGATTGACAAATCCCGTTAACCCTCTGTGCTGGGACCCTGGGATTCAGTTTGGGGCGGTGGGGAAGCCGCGGGCGGCTGGGCCGAGTCAGGCGAGTTTGCGGGCGTTTCTGGTCCTCTGCCCGCGGGACCCGGCTGACCTGGTCCGGCCTCTCTGGAGGGCTGGCCCGTCCCCTCGGGGGGCGGCTCGACCTTGGCTTCCCAGAGCTGTTTGAGCTGACCGAACGTTCGCAAGGGGACATTGCCGGCCAGCGCGTCCTTGGATAAAGGCGGCGGGGGGGGCGATGGACGCGAGGGGCGGCCGGGGGGGCGTGGCGCTGATCCCTGATCGGGGCGGCCCGACGGCCGCCCGCCCCCATATCCTTGGGACGGAGGATAAGGACCACGAGGACCACCCCGGCCCTGCGGCCCCGACGAGCCCTGACGCTGGGGATCGCCGCCACCGGAGCCGGGCGGTCGGCCGCCACCGCCACCACCGGTGTTCGGCCCGCGCTGTTCGGGAAATCGAGGACCGCCGGGCGGAGGACCGCCTCGATCGCGGTCGGACCGCCGGCCAGGCGGATTTTCGACAAGAGTGGCGATCGACGGTGCGCCCACCGGCGGCGACGTCAAGGCGGATGCCGGCGGCCGCGGGGGCCGCGCGCCACCGCCCCCCTGAGGGCCGCCGCGGCGTCCCTGGCCCTGCTGGCCACGCTCTCCCTGTGGCTCGCCAGGGCCGCCCCGCCGAGGACCACCCTGCTGCTGACCGCCACGCGCCCGTTCCGTGCCCGGCTTGACCATCGTCAGTGAGACACGCTTGCGCTCCTGGTCAACGCCCATCACCCATACGGTCACCACGTCGCCGACGCTCACCACGTCGTGGGGACTCTTGATATAACGATTCGCTAGCTGGCTTATATGCACGAGCCCCGAATCCTTGAGGCCAATATCGACAAACGCGCCGAAGTCGACAACGTTGAGCACCGTCCCCTTGAGCTCCATTCCCGCGGCCAGATCCTCGATCTTCAAGATGCCCTTCTTGAAGATCGGTTTGGGAAGGTCTTCACGCGGGTCGCGATCAGGACGCGCCAGGGCCTCGACAATGTCGCGCAGCGTGAACTCGCCAAGGTTCAACTCGCGTGATAGCTCGGCGATGTCGGTGCTGGCCAGCTTCGCATTGAGGTCGGGAAGGCGATCCTTGTCACGCACCACGTCGACGGGGAACTCCAGCTTCTCGAGCAGTTTGACTGCCACCGGGTAAGATTCGGGATGAATCCACGTGCGGTCGAGCGCGTTCTCGCCCCCGGAATCTTGAGGAATCCGGCCGCCTGGGTGAACGTGGTCGGCCCGACCCCGTCGATCTGCTTCAGATGCTCCCGGCTGGTGAAAGCCCCGTGCTCCTTGCGATACTCGACGATCCGCCGGGCCGTCAACTGGTTGAGCCCCGAAACGTGCCGCAAGAGGGGCACACTGGCGGTATTCAAGTCGACACCGACAAAGTTCACACAACTTGAAATGACCGACTCGAGAGTCTCCTTGAGGTGCTTGGGATTGACGTCGTGCTGATAGAGGCCGACGCCAATATTCTGCGGCTCGATCTTGACCAGCTCGGAAAGCGGATCCTGAAGCCGGCGGCCAATGGAGATACCGCTGCGCAATGTCGCGTCGAGATCGGGAAGCTCGTCGCGTCCAACCTGACTGGTCGAATAAACACTGGCGCCGGCTTCGTTGACGACCACATAGGCGAGCTGAGCGACCAGAGCGTCGGCCGGGTGCGGCCTGGGCGGCTCCTGGGGCGGCGGTGGCGACTGGCGGGGACGCGCCGACCGCGACGCCTTCGAGGATTCGGGCCGGCCCTGCCCGCCCTGTCTGGGCGGACGCCCCCCCTTGTTTTCGCGCGACCTTTGCTGATTTGGATGGCCGCTACTGGCCGCCGAGGCGCCGTCGGTCGGCGGCGACTCGGGTGCCGGGCCAGATTCGCTCGGCGGCTCGCCGCCTGGTTCATGGTCGGTCGGCGCCGACGGGTCGCCGGCGGCAACTTCGTCGGCGACGGCCGCTGGCTCCGCATGGCTCTCGGCGCCAGTCGCCTGGGGAGGGGTCTGCTCGGGCGGCGCCTGGTCGGCGGCGTGCGGATGGTCAGCACCCTCGGCGTGAGCCCGAGCCTCGGCGGGGGCTGACGCACCCGGCGCGATCTCGTCACCGTGCTCACCCTGGTTCAACACGGCCGTCGAGTGGCTTTCCGACGGGGACGGCTCGGCGGCCGCGTTCGCTCCTTCGGGCTCGCTCGACGTGGCTTCGGGCGATCCACCCGAGATCGGCGGCAGCATCTCGACGGGTGCCTCGGTTGCGTTGTTGTGGCTGTTGGGATTCGCTGGCGAATCGCTTCCGTCGGCAGGCGCGTCGTTCGGCAAGGGCTCGGCCGACTCGCTCGGATGACTTTCATGGCCCGGGTCGACTTGAGCATGATTTGATGAAGCGAATTCGCTGGCCGCCATGACCGGCTCGAGAGGCGTGTGCTCCTCCGGCATTTCGGTTGACTCGCTACCCGACGCGGCTTCACCATCGGCGCTCGGTTCGCCGTGCTCGCTGGCCCTCGGAGACGAGTCAGTCTCGTGTTCCGCCACGTGGGGCGAGCCGCCCGGATGATCGGCCGACGCCTCGGGTTCAGGCGGCCGTTCGGGTTGAGGCGGCGGTTCGACGGGGGCCGGCGGCGGAACGTAATCGGGACTGCTGAACTCGGCTCCCTCGGCGATGATCTCGGCGATCAGCTCTTCGGTTTCGCGGCAAGCGGTGCCGTTGCCGATGGCGACGACCCCCACGTGATGCTTGCCGACCAGGTCCTTGATCGTGACCTTGGCCTCGGACCGGCGGCTCTGGGGCGGGTGCGGATAGATGACGGCGTGATCGAGCAGATTGCCGTCGCGATCGAGCACCGCGAGCTTGCATCCGGTGCGAAAACCGGGGTCGATGGCCAGGACGACCTGCTTGTTGATCGGCGGCTGGAGCAACAGGCCGCGAAGGTTCTTGGCGAAGACCTCGACCGCATGTTTTTCGGCGCCTTCGGCAAGGTCGCGACGCACCTCGCGCTCCATGCTGGGCAAGATCAGCCGATCGAGCGAATCAATCGCGGCGGCGCGGAACATTTCGGCATGGGGATGCCCATCCAGGGGGAGCTGCCCGAAAAGGACAGATTCCAGATCGGGGCGCGAGACGTCGACCCGCACCTTGAGGGGGCCTTCCTTGTCACCGCGGTTGATCGCCAGCACGCGATGAGGCGGAATCTGGGAAACCGGCTCGGAATAGTCAAAATAGTCGCGATATTCGAGTCCCTGGCCCTCGGGCATCTCGGCCTTGGACGTCACGATGCGGCCCGTGCTGCCAGATGACCTTGCGCACGGCGTCGCGCACGGTTGCCATTTCGCTGATTGCTTCGGCCAGGATGTGGCTGACGCCTTCGAGCACCTTCTCGACGGTCTCGATACCCTTCTCGGCATTGACGAATTCCTGGGCGGCCGCGTTCAGATCGGTCAAACTGTCATCGCGGGTCCAGATCCGGAACGCCAGCGGCTCAAGGCCACGCTCGCGGGCGTCGGAGGCCTTGGTCCGTTTCTTGGGCTTGAACGGCAAGTAGAGGTCTTCGAGCCGCTTCGAGTTATCGGCCGCGCGGATCGCGGTGGTCAGATCGGGCGTGAGCTTGCCCTGGGCCTCGATCGCCTTGAGGATGGTCTCCTTGCGCTCGGCCAGCTCACGAAGACGTTGCACGCGGAGCTGGATTTCATGGATGACAACCTCGTTAAGGTTGCCGGTCCGTTCCTTGCGATAGCGTGTGATGAAGGGGACGGTGTTCCCCTCGTCCAGAAGCTGGACGACGCTCTCCACTTGCACGCGCCGGATTTGCAGATCCTGCGCGATACGCCCCAGGTCGACCTGGATCGGGATGTCCATGGAGATTCTACTCTGCACCAAATGAGACAAGAACAGCGGCGACGATGTCGCAGACCGACCAGAGAATCACCAGAGACCCTGACCGCGACAAACACGGTTCCGATATAGCTTCGGCTGGGCGCACGCAGACACCTAGCCATGAAACGAGTTCGGTCACTTTAGAGAAACGACTTGCTGTTGTCAAGCATGGCGACGCTCCGTTTTCCGCACGAATCAGGAGCCGGGTTCGCGAAGGGATCGATCAGAATGGTCCCTGGATAACAGAGCACTTTCCACACGGTGCTGTCGCCGCTCACGCGGTGAAACGTCATGGCGGGCGCACGTCTGCGTGAGGTGGCCGCACGCGCGGGATCTCAATTGAGATGTGTGGCCGCCGCGGTTTTGCGATGACTCGGTTTGCCGCGAGACTTTGCCGTGGTTGAGTGTTATGCTAACCTTCACCTGGAGGCGATGGCTGCCGCGGGCTGCCGGGCGACTAAACCAAAGGCCGGGGGGGAAATTTCATGCTGACCCGGCTGCAACTTCATAACCTCACTGTATTCGCCGAGGCCGATTTTTCGTTCACGCCAGGGCTGAATGTCATTGTCGGCGAGAATGGAACGGGAAAGTCGCACGTGTTAAAGGCCGCCTACTCGCTCGCGGCCGTGATGGCTCCAGGTCCCAAGGAACCGGTGCCTCCGATACCAACAAAAAGTTATCTGGCGACGGCGATTGCCCGGAAGTTAATCGGAGTGTTTCGCCCTGAGAGACTCGGTCGGTTACCCCGTCGCCAGCGCGGGATTAATCGGTGCGAGATCGTCGCGTCGTACGAAGGAAGCTCCAAGAGGCTTGGCGTTTCCTTCCATACCAAGAGCGCTTCCGAGGTGACCGTCGATTCGGCCCCCTCGAGATGGGAACGCCAAGCACCCGTCTATTTGCCAACGCGAGAGTTGCTCAGTCTCTATCCGGGCTTTGTGTCGCTGTATGAAACGACACACCTCGAGTTCGAGGAAACCTGGCGAGACACGTGTAACCTCCTGGGCGCGCCCCTGGTGAAAGGTCGGCGTCTCGCTGAGATCGATGACGTCTTACGACCCTTGGAGCAAGACCTTGGCGGTAAAGTGGTCCTTGAGAATGGCCATTTCTACGTCAAGTCAGACGCTGGGAAGCTAGAGGCGCACCTCGTGGCCGAGGGGCTCCGAAAATTGGCGATGATCGCACAGTTAATCGTCACGGGAGCCTTGATCGATAAAGGCTCTTTGTTCTGGGATGAGCCTGAAGCGAACCTGAATCCGAAGCTGATAAGGCAGGTCGCCCGGACAATCGTTCGATTGAGCCACTCGGGTATTCAGGTCGTCGTGGCCAGCCATAGTCTGTTCCTCATGAGAGAACTCGACATCCTTTTAAGGGATGACGAATTCAAGAACACAAAAGCACGATTCTTCGGGCTTCATCCTGGCGGTGACGGCATTCGGGTCGAACAGGGTGACTCGATTGATGCCATCGGGAAGATCGACGCACTGGACGAAGAATTGAATCAATCCGATCGTTATCTTGAAGCCGAGGCGGCCTCGTGACGACGATCACCGAGGACCGGCTCGCATTCGACTTTCCGGTGGGTTGGCTGGTTCAAAAGTATGACAAATCGACCTTTTATCTGAGACATTTTCAGAACGTTTGCGGTGCCGCAAAGGGTGTCGACATCGTCGCAATCAGTCCGGCTGGCTGCCTCTGGTTCATCGAGATCAAAGATTATCGCGCTGGACCAAGACAGAAGTCTCTCGACCTCGTTGAAGAAATCGCGATCAAGGCGAGGGATAGCCTGGCCGGACTCGCTGCCGCACGAGTACGAGCGAACGTCGAATCCGAGGCGACATTTGCGGCCCGGGCAATGCAATTTACTGATATCAAAATTATTCTGCATATCGAGCAGCCGACCAAACCGACAAGGCTGCACCCCGTCGTGGACGTGAGCAAGCTGCTCCTGAAACTCAAACAGCTCCTGAGGGCCATCGACTTCCATCCCCGGATCACCGACTTGAGTGAAAGCGATCGATTCGGTTGGAAGGTGCGGGAGGTAGCCCGATAAAATGCCGGCGTGAAGCCGCCCTTGGTCTACGCGGCTGCGGCGGGCGCCGCTCGGCAGAGACCGCGCGTTTTATTTGATCGCCAAACGCTTGGGAAAACTCTGAATTGATTGACCGACAACTTCGGCTTGATGACCACACGCTCAGGTCGCTACGTCATGACGAGTTCCCAGACTCTTCGCTCACGCCGCCTCCGAGCGTCTCTAAATTTAAGTAGTCACGGCCCCGTAGCGATTCCGGCAAGCATGGCATCTCCCTCGCCGCGCCCGGATCATCGTGAACATAACGGTAGCCCTCGCCGTAGCCTGACCGTTTCATGAGCGAGGTGACCGCGTTGCGGAGGTGCAAGGGCACGGGCTCGCGCGCCGTGGCCTCGGCATCGGCGGCCGCGGCCTGATAGGCGGTCTTCACCTGGTTGGATTTGGGAGCCTTCGCCAGGTAAATCGTCGCCTGGGTCAGAGGATAGAGGGCCTCGGGCAAACCGATCTGGTGGGTGATTTGCATCGCGGCGGCCGCTTGCACCATCGCTCCAGGATCGGCCAGGCCGATATCCTCGGAAGCCAGAATGGCTAGCCGCCGCGCGATGAAAAGAGGATCGGCGCCTCCTTCGATCAATCGCGCCAGCCAGTAAAGTGCCGCGTTGGCATCGCTGTTACGCAGCGACTTGATCAGGGCCGAAGCCAGATTGTAGTGGTCTTCGCCCTGGCGGTCGTAGGCGTAGCGAGCGCGGCCGAGTGCCTCGGCGAGCGTTTCCTCGGTGATCGTGCGCGTGCCGTCGGCCGCTGCCGGCGTGGAGGCGACAGCCTCTTCGAGCGTCGACAGCGCGACCCCGCGTCGCCGGCCGCCCAGCGTGCAAGCTGGTCGATGCGTTCTGGCTCCAGGCGCGGTTGCGCGGTGGCGAGGCCGCGCTCGGGATCGTCGAGCGCCCGGCGGATCAGCTTGGCGATCTCGCTCGCGTCGAGCGGTTTCAGCACGACGACCCGGCATCGCGAGAGCAGCGCCGAATTGACCTCGAACGAGGGATTCTCGGTCGTCGCGCCGATCAGGCTGATGGTCCCATCCTCGACGGCACCGAGCAGGGCGTCTTGCTGGACCTTGTTGAATCGGTGGATCTCGTCGATAAAGAGGATCGTCCGCGCGTGCCGCTTTTGATTGGCCCGCGCCTCGTCGATGGCGGCGCGCACTTCGCGCACGCCGGCCAGCACGGCCGAAAGCCCGATAAACCTTGAATCATTGTGCCGGGCGATCAAACGAGCCAGCGTCGTCTTGCCGCATCCCGGCGGCCCCCAGAGAATCAGCGACGGAATCTTGGCGGCCCGACGATTGAGCGTGAGCCCCAGAAGAGCCGTCTTGCCGACAACGTCTCCCTGACCGACGAACTCATCGAGGGAGCGCGGCCGCATGCGTTCGGCCAGTGGCGCATCGGCGCCTGGCTCCGGCAATTCTTCAGCCGGCTCGTCAAACAGGCTTCTCGCTTCGTGCCGCGGCATGCGGACGGACCCTCAGTGGTTGCAATCCGGTTTGTCTGGTGTCGCGATTTTAAGTGGAGTAATGTACAGAGTTTACCGTGGGAACGTCGTCAAGTGGTAGCCTCCGATGACGTTCCATCGACGCTTTTTGAGTTCATGTTCACGATGGGCGTCGAATGGAACAACGCGCCTTCACCATTGTCCGGCGAACTGCCGTCCAACGCGGTAAGTTCGAAAAAAGAGGTTATATCAATGCCAAGCGGACGTGGCCGCAGTGCCCGTATCGAGGCGCGTATTGCTCCGGAAGCCTTCGCGGTGGTGAAGCGGGCCGCCCTAATGCAGTGCCGCAGCCCTGGCGATTTTGTCGCCGCCGCCCAGGAGGCCGCGAAAAAGGCGATCGAAGAGGCCAGCCTTATCAGCCTCTCGATCGAGGACCAACGGCGTTTCGTGGATTTTCTGCGTAACCCGCCAACCTTATCACCGGCGATGAACGGGGTGGGGAAAGCTGATTCTCGGCGAGTCCGGGAATCGAGTCGATTGATGGCAGCGGAGCTCGCGATCGATATCCTCGGCGTCGAACGTGCCCTGGGGAAGCTTTTTCCGCGGAGTTGAGACTCTGGACCAGTATTACCGAAAACAGGTCACGCAAGACATCCGCCGTCGGGTCACCGCATGTTATGTCGCAACCGGCGCAGCGCAAGCCAAGGTTGCCGGCTATCACGCTCGCGTCGGCCGGTGTTCCTCTCCTCTCGGATATTGAGTGGTCGTCCTCACCTCCAAGTCTTAGACTCATATGGATTCACTCGCACGCATTGCTCGGCTCTGCGGTCTGTCGGCGCCCCGACCGGTCGAGCGTTGCGAGCGCCGGCCAAGAGAACACCTGCGACCTAATCGCGGCGGATGGGTTCAGGGTGTGCCAATCGGGTTGTTACCTGGAGTCGTAGTCCATGGCCGGCGGCGTACGTCAGAGTCGAGAGGTCACCGGCCCAGACGTTGCCGTCGTCGGCTGGATTCCCCGGCGCTGGATCTTACCACGACTCAAACGGCCGCGGCCGGCTGAGGGTCGCGATCTGACGTTCCGTGAACGGTTCGCCTTGACGGCCATACACTTCAGTTTGGGTAACTCCCGGCCGCCCGCGAACTTGATCGATCGCCTGGGTTTTCTCCAGTTCCTCGCCACGAAGGAATTCCGGGGCGCGATGACGTTGGAAAAAGTGCGGCTCCAATCAGACACGGATGGGACGGCCCTGGCGCTCCTGTTTGAGGAAGATGAACACGTCGGGTACACGCCTTATCCGTTCTACGGAGGTCCGGGCGCGACCCGCGGCCGTCGGTGGATCTCCCGCTACCGTCGCGGCCTGATTGGCTACCCCGAGGCGACGAGGGCCGCGGTGACGGGCGATCGCGGTATGATCACAAAGACCTTCCGGTTCCGCCTCGACGACTGGGGCGACCGCCATGCCCGGGCACTGGTCAATTCACCGGCGCCGGACGCGTGGGTTGGCCTGAAGTATGCGATCTGGACCAACGGCCGAATCCAAGTCGAGTTTTCTGGCTCGTTCATCCCGAGCCAGTCTTACTATTCGGGCTGGATGGTTCGGGGCGATCACGACATGGGGAACAATTCGGTAGCCGAGACGATCGCTTTCTTCCACGCGGGGGCGGCGGCCAAAAGCCCGGGACAGGTTCATTTCCTGTATCCGTGAGAGACCTTGCCCCGCTATATTATCATTATCACCGGGAGGCCCATCATGTCCAAATATCGTTCGTCTGCGCGTCTGGCACGTGGTGGATCGCTTCCTGAGCCGCCGCCGGGGCCGTGAACGGGGCGATTCGATCGACCCTCAGGCTTTCGTCGAAAATGTGAGGGAATTCCTGGGTTCGCGCGATTTCCTCTGTGCTTGGGGCGTCCCCTGCCATCCGAGGGTCGAACGTATCGAGCGGGACGGATATGGGCGGGCCGTGGATCTCGCCGTACGGTTCGAGCTGATCGATACAGCGGAGCCTGAGACGGTCCCATTGCCAACGGACTCTGCGACATCGGCCCCACGCGACCGGCGGTGCAGTGCCGGAAATGAGACGCAGTGCTTCTCGCCGCTATACCATTTCACGTTCCGATCGGATGAGGCGTTCGCGTCGAACGTGAGGCGCTTCCGGGAGTTCCTCACACGCCTACCGCGCCCGGATGAGGCGTCCTCGCCCGGGACTTCCGCGACTTGCCATCGAACAGAAGAGGCGACCGGTTTATCGGGCCAGACGGCTGGTGTAGAGTGATGCCTGGCGAAAACGGGCCGTTCTATAGGATGCCCCTTTTCTCACCCCAAGTTTGTGGCGTTCTAGAATGACTTCCTGGTCATAACCTTTCGCACACCTGCACCTGCCCACCCGTGCTCGTTATCTTGACCCCGCGCAGTCGCCGTGCGTCGACCAGAACCGCGGTCTGACGCAGGGCGCCCGGCCCCCGCGATGGTCCTCCTAGTCCCACGTTGCCCCCGTCTCCGGTATGCCCCGCCTCTTACGTTTGAATTGCACTGACCACCGATACTCCCTGGACGTATGCATCCACTACGGGTCCAATAGTGAGGGTGCATCGATCAGGTGACAAGAGCGAATGAAATCGATGATGACGAAGAAATCCGCGCTTGGGTGCGGCCTATCCGCAGTCATGGCCTTGACGGTCGGTTTCGGCTCGAGGCCAGCCCTTGCTCGTGAGCCTGAGGCTCGCGACGCCTTTCGCACAAACGTGCTCCCGTTGTTCGAGCGCTACTGCGCCGACTGCCACATGAACGGCGAGCACGAAGCGGGAGTCGTACTCGATCGCTCCAGGAATCAGGATGCGGCGCTCAAGGATGGCCGCACCTGGCTCCGCGTCCGCGATGCGTTGCAGGGCCGGCTCATGCCGCCCAAGGATGAGCCCCAGCCGTCGCTCGCCGAGCTCGACCGAATCATCGGGTGGATCGAAAAAGACTTCCTCGCGGCGCAGTGCGGCAAGGCGCCGAGCTCGCCGCCCGTCGTGATTCGCCGACTCAATCGGCAGGAGTACAATAACACGATCCGCGACTTGCTCGGTCTCGATTTACGCCTCGGTGATGCCTTCCCGGCCGATGATATCGGGTTTGGATTTGATAATGTCGGCTCGGCGCTGAATGTCTCGCCGGTGCACGTCGAAAAATACCTTGACGCCGCCGAGATCGCCATGCAAAAGGCGATTGTCTTGCCCGATGCCAAGGACTTTTCGCCGGCCGAATTGATCGGGCTCAAGACGTACCCCTTGCCCCCCAGGGACGCCGTCGAATTTGCACATTCTCTCAAACCGGGTCGTTATCTGGCTGATTTCAGCCTGGTGCGCGTCGGCATCCCTGAAAATGTGCCGCCGCCGCGTTTGGTGATCGGTTTCGGCAAGGATCGCCGGACGCTCGAGGCGGTGCAGGTGCAAGACGAAACGGTCGTTTACCGTTACTGGCTCAAGGTCGCGCCGGGCGACAAGATGGTGCATGTGGCGCTCGCGCCGGGCCAGGCCGATAATCCCAACGTGAAACGGCCCAAGACGCTGGCCGATAACGTCAGCGGTGACAAGCGTTACGGAACCGAGACCGGTCTGCACGTCGACTCGATGGTCGTGCGTGGGCCGGTTCCCGATCAGACCGACGGGCTACCCGAGTCGCACCGGCGGATCTTCTTTTGCACCCCTGAATATGGCGACCAATCGCGGATCGATTGTGCCCGACGAGTCATTGCCCGGTTCGTCGAAAACGCGTTCCGGCGACCCGTCGAGCCGGAGGAAATCGAGCGTGTGCTCACGATCTTCCGGCTCGCCCACGATCGCGGCGAAAGCTTTGAGCGAGCCGTTCAGGTGGCACTCACCACGGTGCTCGCCTCGCCGCGGTTCCTCTACCTGGTCGAGCCCGACGACGCCCGCGTCGATCGCCCATTGACCGAATTCGAGCTCGCGGGCCGGCTCTCTTATTTTCTCTGGAGCAGCATGCCCGATGACGAGCTCTTCCGGGCCGCCGGCGCGAATCAATTGCGCTCGCAGTTGCGCCGCCAGGTCGTGCGCATGCTCAACGACCGGCGTTCCGAACAGTTTGTCGAAAACTTCACGGGCCAGTGGTTGCAGCTTCGCAAGTTGAGCGGCATCGCTCGCGATCACGATCTTTTTCGGGGGTTCGACGATCGCCTGCGCGACGCCATGCGTCTCGAAACCGAGCATTATTTCGCGTACGTGTTGCGCGGCAATCGCAGCGTGCTCGAGTTTCTCGATTCGGATTACACTTTTGTCAATGCGGCACTGGCGCGGCATTATCGAGCTGGGGGGCGTCAGCGGCGACCAGTTCCAGCGCATCGTCCTCAAGGATCGCCGCCGCGGCGGGCTCTTGACGCAAGCCAGTATCTTGACGCTGACGTCCAACCCCAACCGCACCTCGCCGGTGAAGCGTGGCCAGTGGATCTTGCAACAGCTCCTGGGCACGCCGCCGCCGCCACCGCCGCCAGACGTCGCCAAGCTCGATGAAACCAAAGAAGCGGCCGAAGCCGGCTCGTTACGCGAGCGAATGGAGATTCATCGCGCCAAGCCCGAATGCGTCTCCTGCCATCAGCAAATGGATCCGCTGGGCTTTGCTCTCGAGAACTACGACGCGGTCGGTCGCTGGCGAACGGTCGATACGGGCTTTCGAATTGATCCCGCAGGCGAATTGATCGGCGGACACAAGTTTGCCGATATCCAGGAGTTGAAGCAGGTTCTCGAAAAAACGGCCAGGGCGAAATTTGGGCGTGCTCTGGTCGAGAATATGTTAACCTATGGTCTGGGCCGAGGTCTGGAGGCCGAAGACTACTGTACGGTTGAAGAGATCCGTTCCCAGCTTGCCGCCAACGATTACCGGATTCACGCCATCCTGTTTGGAATTGTGGAAAGTCACGCCTTTCAATACCGGGGCTGCAGCAGCACGCACTGACTGACTCGTTGAGCGATCCATCGAGCAAGGAGTGCCATGCACGAGCCGCCTGCCTGGACCACCGCCGAGGACCAATCGACATGATAGCGCCCGTGAGCCGTCGTACGATGCTTCGTGGCATGGGTGCCGCCCTGGCATTGCCCTGGATGGAGAGCGTGCCGGCCCTCGCGGGGACGTCGGTCGCGAAATCGTCGGCGCCTCCTGTGCGCATGTGCTACTGGTATGTGCCCAATGGCGTTCATTTGCCGACTTGGTTTCCCGAACAGGAAGGCCCGCTCGTCGACTTGCCCGAAACGCTCAGGCCGCTCGCGTTCGCGCGTGATTATTTGAACTGCTTTCACGGCTTGACCCACAACACAGCGCACACCAACGGCGATACCGAAGGGTGCGGCCACGGCCAGGGGTCGGCCAGTTTCTTGACGGGAGCTCAGGCCTACAAGACGCAAGACGCCGTGCGGGTCGGGGTCTCGGTCGACCAGCTCTATGCGCGGCACGTCGGCAATGCGACCCGCTTTCCCAGCCTCGAGCTCGGCTGCGAATCGGCCCGCTCGGGGAACGCGTTTGGTTATAGCGGAACCTACAAGACCCACATTTCGTGGCGCACGCCGACATCGCCGGCGGCCTACGAAATGAACCCCAAGATTGTCTTCGACCGCCTGTTCACACAGGGGAGCGATAGCCTGTCGCAGGCGACCGTCGGCGATCGCGACTTTTACCGCAAGAGCATGCTCGACTACGTGCTCAATGATGCCAGCAGCCTGCGAAACCGCATTGCGAAGTCAGACCAGCGCAAGCTCGACCAGTACATGACGGGCGTTCGCGAGGTCGAACGGCGAATTCAGCATGCGGCACCCGCGGCCGGGCTCGCCGGTCTGAACGTCGCTCGCCCGATCGGAATTCCCGAAGACTTTGACGAGCACTTGCGACTCATGTGCGACCTGATGGTCCTCGCGTTTCAAACCGATAGTACGCGTGCCTCGACCTTCATGGTCACCAAGGAAGCCACCGACCGCAACTATCCGTGGCTGGGCTTCACCGACGGCCATCACGAGCTCTCGCACCACGCGGGTGTCGAGGAAAAGAACCGCAAGCTCCGCGAGATCGACCGCTACCATATCGCGATCCTTGGCTACATGGTCGAGAAGATGATGACGATCGAGGAGCCGGGCGGGACCAACCTGCTCGATCACTCGATGGTCCTTTTTGGCAGCGGCATCAGTGACGGCGATCGGCACGATCATATCAATTTGCCGGTGATCGTGCTGGGCAAGGGGGGAGGCACCTTCCGCACGGGCCAGCACCTCAAGTGCCGCCCTGAAACGCCGATGTCGAACTTGCTGCTGGCGATGTTGCACCAGGCGGGCGTGCCGGCCCCTCGGTTCGGCGACAGTACCGAGCCGCTTCCAGGCTTGCTGTCATGAGCAACCATTTCGACACGTCGGTTCGATCGATCTTGTGCGCGACGCTGGTCGCGGCCGCTGTTGCCGCCGCGCCGCGCAGCAGCGCCAGGAGGCGGCGGCCTCATCCGAGCGGATCGAAGCCCTGATCAAGAACCTCCACGCCGGCAACGTCGACACGCGTAGACGCGCGGCGACCGACGTTCAGATGTCCGATCAGAACGTCCAGATCAAAGCGTTGCCACTCCTGATCGAGATGCTCGCGAACGAGCAGGACGGACAGGTTCGCCTTGCCGTGCTGGACGCGCTGGCTCAGCTCGGCCCGAAGGCTGTGACGGCCGTGCCGGCCCTCGTCCAGACGTTGCGAACCGACGTGGGGGGCCGGGGCGAAGAGGCTTCGCACCAGGATTATCGTGCGGCACTGGCGCTGGCGGCGATCGGTAAACCGAGCGTCGACGGCCTCATCAGATTGCTCAAGGAGCGCAAGGAAGGCGTGCGTGCCGAAGCCATCATGGCGCTCGGCCGCATCGGGCCTGATGCGGGGGCGGCCGTTCCCGCATTGATCGCCTTGCTCGCTGATCCGTCAGCGCGAATCCGCCGCGAGGCGGCGATTGCGATCCCGCGAATGGGCCGCGCCGCGGTTGATCCCTTGATCGTTGCGTCGCGCAATTCGAACAATACTGCCCGTGCCGGAGCGGTCGCGGCACTCGGTGAGCTGGTTGAAACCAGCGCCGCCGTGCATTCGGCCATCCTGGTCTGCACACGCGACAGTGCGACACCGGTTCGGGCCGCCGCGGTGCGATCGCTGGCTCGACTCAAAATGCCCGATGACGTCGTTCTGGCAAGCTTGAAAGAGAACCTGCGCCACGATGACGCCAGCGTGCGGCTCGCCGTCGTCAACGTGCTGCTCGGCCGCCGTGCGTTGCTGGTGCCGATGCGACCCGATCTCCAATCACTCCTGACCGCCGGGAACGCGGACGTCGCGCGGCATGCCGCGTTCCTGCTGGGATACGGTGGGCCCTCGGCGGCACCCGTGTTATTGCAATCACTTCGTGACTCGAACACCCGGATTGACGACGTGGCCCGTGCACTGGCGCACATTGGCAAGCCGGCGGTGCCGTTGCTCATCGATGCCATCACGGCCGACGATCCTCGGGTTCGCAGCGGCGCGGCCCTGGCGCTCGGTGAGATCAGACCGCTCGTCGCGGGAACGGCCCAGAAGCTGACCATCGGTTTGAGCGATCAAGATGCGGCCGCGCGAAAGGCGTTTCTCACGGCGATCGGGGCTCTCGGCTCGCGTGCAGGCGAGTCAGTACCGGCGGTGCGTCGGTTGCTCGGTGATCCATCGGCCGATATCCGGATTCTTGCCATCGCGATTGTCGCTCAGTCGGCACCCAGGGACGGCCGGCTCGTTGCTGATCTCGTGACCATGATTGACGATCGCGACACGCGGGCGCAGCGTCAGGCCATCGACATCTTGCGGTCGCTCGGTCCGCTCGGCCGCCCGGCGCTGGCCGCGGTCACGGCCAGGCTCAACAGCCCCGATCCGGAAGTTCGCCTGGCGGCCGCCGAGATGATCGGCAGTCATGGCGAGGCGGCCGCCGAGGCGGTTCCAGCGCTCAGCGGTTTGCTCGGCGATCCGTCCGCCAAGATTCAAACTGTGGCCGCACGCACGCTTGGCTCGATGGGGAAAGCCGCACAGCCGGCGGTGCCGCGCATCGTGCCGCTTCTTTCCGTCGAACAGGTCGAGGTCCGCGAGGCGGCCGCGATGACACTGGGAAGCCTGGAGCTCGACGCCGAAGTGATCCGGCCGCATCTCGCCAAGGCGCTTAATGACAAGACGTCGGAAGTCCGCCGCGCGGCCATGAAGGCCATTCAGAAGTATGGCCCGCAGGGGGCAATCTTCGTGCCCGACATCATCATGCTGGCCCAGCGGAAAGAAAACATCCGCGCGGTCGAGCGAATGCTCCGGCGGTTCGAGCGCACGGGCCCTGATGCGCGATCATTGCCGGAACTGCTCAAACAACTCGAGCATAGCCAGGATTCCGTTCGTTTGCTTGCCATCAAATTCGTCGGTCTGGCAGGCCCGAGTGCCAGGGACGCGATTCCCGCGCTCGAACGGATGCGTGACGACCCGAGTGCCGAGGTGCGCAAACAGGCCCAGCTCGCAAGCGAACAGATCAAGAACAAGACGACAACTCCGAGCCGCCAGCGCAAGAATGCGCGTAACGACGCGTCGGCGAGCTGATTGGTTAACACCCTGGATCAGCGACGGTCAGACGCGACGGCGCACGAAACTCACGACACCACTTTCATCGCCACCGGATCCCACCCGATCTGGCGCCTGGTGCGATAGCTCTCGTTACACAAAAGCGCCGGAGCCGCGGCGCGAAATCCGAATGTCGCGTCTTCGTACACTGGCTTCCCTTCGCGCAACGAACGGAAGAAATGAATCATATGATCAAGACGCTCGTCATATCCCTTCGGGACGGCGAATTTTTCCACCGACTTGTGGGTTGCGCGTTTCGTGGTGGAGGCGGAGTGCTCGGTCGCCAGTTTGTCGGCGAGCGCTTTCTGTTCGGCGTTTGAGAACGTCTTCACCGAGTTATAGCCGTGGAGCACTTCGTCGGGCGAGGCGTAGTGGATGCCCACGCGGGTGACGCTGAGGTCCTTGAAGCTGACGTCGATCAGTCCTTCGGTGCCCACGAAGCGAAACGCCGTGGCACCGCCGCCACCGTCCTCGAAGTCGGTGACGAGGGACAGCGTGAAGCTGCCGTGGGCTTCGGTGTCGGGATAGTCGAGCAGGCCCATGATGACGTCATAGACCTCGCGGCCGTCGTTCCAGAAACGTTGACCCCCCATGGCGGAGATCCGCGTCGGCCCGATCGCTCCGGTCGCGTGGTGAATGCCTGTCAGCAAGTGGACGAACAGGTCCCCCGCGACGGCCGTGCCGTAATCCCAGTAGTTGCGCCAGCGGAAGAACCGAACGGCGTCAAACGGCCTCTTCGGCGTATCACCCAGAAAGCGGTCCCAGTCAATGGTTTCGGCCGAGGCGTCGGTCGGAATGGTGTACTGCCAGGCGCCCAGGTTGGAGTTGCGGTTGTAGCGTGCCTCGATCCCGTGCACCTTGCCAATTGAGCCGCTGGCAATCAGCTCTTTGACTTTGTCGTAGATGACCGAGCTGGCAAACTGGCTACCGACCTGGAACACGGCCCTGGTCTCTTTTTGCGTCTCGATGACCGCGGGACCTTCCTCGACTCTGCGCACCATCGGCTTTTCGCAATAAACACCCTTTCCAGACGTCATCGCATTGATCGACATCAGAGCATGCCAGTGGTCGGGCACGCAGATGAGCACGGCGTCGATATCTTTGCGAGCGAGGATGTCGCGGTAGTCGACGTAAGTCTGGACCTTGTCGCCGAAGACCTCCCTGGTATGCACCCTTCTTCCTTCATAAAGGTCGGCCGCGGCCACCAGCTCGACTCCCGGCACGCGAAGCGCCGTCTCGGTGTCGATGAAGCCGATGATGCCCATGCCGATCGTCGCGATCCTGATCCTGTCGTTCGGACCGGCCGGTTTGAGCGGCTCGACCGTCGGCTTGAGCTCGTGAACGTCGTCGGCCGCCGCGGTGGCGATCGTGGCGACGGCCGAGGCGGCGGACACCGCGGCGACGGATCGCATGAAGGAACGGCGCGAGTCAGTCAAGGGGCTTTCCATGTTGACCTCCACTCCAGCCTCGGGACGTCATGAGCGGTCGCCAGCATCAGTTATTCACCGCCAGCCTGGATCTTTTCGGGCTGTTCCGCTAGCATACGGCTCCGCTTCAGGCCCTGGAAGACGGCGGTCCGGAAGTCGGCGTGACGGGGGGCTTTTCTCCAGGGGTCCGAGGCCAGAACGAGAGCAAGTTCGCACACTCCGAACCGCTCCGGCGCTCCTCAAGCAAACAAGGTCAGTCGGTCGATGAGACGCATTGGAATCGGCATCGCGGTGGGGATGCTCCTGATCATTGACTCGGGCCTGGGCTCGCTCACGCTCAGCCACGCGCTCGGCCAGGAAGCCGGTATCTTTGAAAACCACGGCGATATCGGCGCCGTGCGCCATCCTGGATCGTTGAATCACGACACGCGCACGCAGAGTTACCGCATCGCCGGCAGCGGCGAAAACATGTGGTCGACCCGAGACGCGTTTCATTACGTCTGGAAGCAGGCCGCCGGAGATCTTGCGCTGACGGCCGACGTCGCGTTCATCGGCGTCGGGCGTGAATCGCATCGCAAAGCCTGCCTGATCATTCGCCAGGGACTCGAGGCCGACGCGGCCTATGTCGATATCGCGCTTCATGGCGACGGCCTCACCTCGCTGCAATTTCGCGAGAGTAAAGGGGCCCTGACCCACGAGGTGCAGGCCAACGTCACGGCGCCTCGGCGTTTCAGACTCGTGAAACGCGGCCGATACGTGTCGATGTACCTTGCATCCGATGATCAAGAGCCAAGCTTTTCCGGCGCGGCCGTACGCATCATGTTTCAAGAGCCATTTTATGTCGGTCTGGGCGTGTGTTCGCATCACGAAGACGCGACCGAAACGGCCGTGTTCACCAAGGTGTCGGTGACGCCCCCCGTTTCCACCACACCGGGCAAGCCAACGCTGTTCAGCACGCTCGAAACGCAGACCCTGGCTTCGACCGACCGCCGGGTCGTTTACGTCACGCCGACCCGAATTGAAGCGCCCAACTGGTCGCGCGACGGCCAGGCCCTCTACTTCAATAGTGGCGGCCGGATCTATCGTTTTCCGTTAAAGGGAAGCACGCCGGAGCTGATCGATACGGGCTTTGCAACGCGTTGCAACAACGACCACGGCCTTTCTCCCGATGGAACCTTGCTAGCGATCAGCGATCAGTCGCAGGGGCGTGGTCGGTCGCTCATCTACGTGCTACCGGTCACCGGCGGTACGCCGCGGCTGGTGACGCCGAACGGTCCGTCATACTGGCATGGTTGGTCGCCTGATGGAAAATCTCTGGCGTTTTGCGGCGAACGCGGCGGCGAATTCGACATTTATACGATTCCCGCCTCGGGCGGCCAGGAGGTTCGACTGACGACGGCGCCCGGGCTTGATGATGGGCCCGAATATTCGCCTGATGGCAGGTTTATCTATTTTAACTCGATCCGCTCGGGCCGCATGCAAATCTGGCGGATGAACGCCGAGGGAACCGGGCAGGAGCCTGTGACGACCGACGCACTGAACAACTGGTTTCCCCACCCGTCGCCGGACGGCAAATCCCTGGTGTTTCTGTCGTATGAAAGCGACGTTCAGGGCCATCCCGAAAACAAGGACGTGTCGTTGCGGCGGATGGATCTGAAAACAAGGAAGATCGACGTTCTCGGCCGCTTCTTCGGCGGCCAGGGCACGATCAATGTCCCTTGCTGGGCACCCGACGGCCGGCGGATTGCGTTTGTCACATACCAGCTTGTCCCGCCAACCGGAAAGTTGTGACCGCAAGCCTGAACGTGCTACTATCGTACGGCGTTTCTCACGGCGTTGGTCGGCCGCGGTCAGAACGTCACAAAAATCAACATTGAGACGGAAGCATCTGATATTATTCTTGTTGCGAAATTCCCCGCTATTAACATGAAGAACCCGTTAATGCAGACATGCTTGCCACTACGATCGTGGATAGGGCCAGAGCAATGAGGAGCGAACCCGCTGAGCCGCTCGAGGCTCATTCGCGCTGGAACAGCGTCGAGCTACCCGAGCCGCTTGCGCCTCGCCCCGAGATCAGCCATGTCTTGTTTGATTTCGACGGCACCCTGTCGCTGATTCGCCAGGGATGGCCAGAGGTCATGGTGCCGATGTTCGTCGAGGCCTTGCCACGCCTCGCGGGTGAGACCGACGCTCAGATCGAGCAATTAGTGCTTGATGACATCATGCGGCTCAATGGCAAACAAACCATCTACCAGATGTTCCAGCTTGCCGAACGGATCGGCGAGCGCGGCGGTACAGCACGCGAGCCCCTGTGGTACAAGCACGAGTACCTGCGCCGGTTAGAGGCGCATATTGGTTCCCGCACGTCGGGTCTCAAGAATGGCACGATCGCACCCGACCAGCTTCTGGTGTATGAAGCGCGGCCGCTTCTGAAACACCTGCGTGATCGCGGCCTTCACCTTTACCTGGCGAGCGGCACTGACGAAGCGGCCGTGAAGCAAGAGGCAGCGCTTCTGGGTATCTCGGACGATTTCGGCCCCCACATTTACGGCGCACTCGACGACTACAAGCAATTCTCGAAAAAAATGATCATCGACAAGATCTTGAGGGAGCATGGCATCACGGGGCGCGAGTTACTCTCGTTCGGAGATGGCTATGTCGAGATCGAGAACACCAAGCAGGTTGGCGGCCTGGCGGTCGCCGTGGCGTCCGACGAGGCGCACAACGGCTCGGGAAAGGTCGACGAGTGGAAGCGCCGCCGTCTGCTGGGAGTCGGCGCCGATGCCGTGATTCCTGATTTTCGGGACGCCATTTCATTTGTTGATTACATACTGGGCCACTAGACGCGTTGTCGCGACCACCGAGCCCGGAATTGCGAGGCCAACGATTGTGAGCGTGACCCCACTCGACCTGAGCAAGTTGAAGGTCTTCCCTCTGGCCGAGCGCTGTAGCCTCACGCGTGCCGATGACATCGCCGTCGACCCTGATAGGTCACCGCCGCCATGCTCTGAAGAGGTCATGCTCCTGGTCGCGGATTGTGCCGAAAAAATCCGGGCCGCGCAGGCGCGTGGGGCGTCGGTTATTTTGATTTACGGGGCCCATCTGCTGCGCAACGGCGCTGTTCATGTTATCGGGCGCATGCTGGCGAAGGGTTGGCTCACCCATCTCGCCACCAATGGCGCCGGCACGATTCACGACTGGGAATACGCCTGGTTCGGCGCCTCGACCGAAGGCGTCCGCGCCAATGTCGCGACTGGAACCTTTGGAACCTGGGACGAAACGGCGACGAACATTCATCTTGCGATCATGGCCGGGGCGCTCGACGGCCTGGGTTATGGTCGAGCACTGGGCCGATTCATCCACGAGGATGGCGCGAGCCTGCCGACCGTACAAGAGCTCGAGACATCGATTGCCCGTGAACCGCGGCACCCACTGACGGGCGCTCGCGTCGACTTGCTTCACGCGATGATCTCGAGCAGCGCTGGCCGGCTGGACGAGTCTTCGTTCATCATCGCTGGAAGGATTACTCGATTCTTGCTCATGCCTACCGGACGGGTGTGCCCATGACGGTGCATCCTGGTATTGGATACGACATCATCGCCAACCACCCGGTTTTCAGCGGCGCCGCGATCGGGCGCAGGCGCCGAGTCTGATTTCAAGCTCTTCGGGGGGTCGGTCGATCGACTCGACGGCGGGGTCGTCCTCTCGATCGGTTCGGCCATCATGGGCCCTCAGGTGTTCGAGAAGGCATTGAGCTGCGTGAACAATCTTCGATTGCAGCGCGGTGGCAAGATTGTCAGCGGCCACACATTTTATGTCGTTGATTTGCAGGACGGCGGCGGATGGGATTGGATACGCGGTGAGCCGCCCAAGACCAATCCCGCGTATTACCTCCGTTTCTGCAAGAGCTTCGCGCGGATGGGCGGAGCGCTCAACTATCTCCAGTGCGACAATATGACTTTTATTCATCATCTCTATCGCCGGTTAAGCGCGACATGACGACCGAACGATTTCATCAGATCGCCAACCGCTATCCCAGACTACGTGTCGCCGTGGTCGGTGATTTTTTTCTCGACCGTTACTTGCACATCGATTCGGCCAGGGCCGAGATTTCCATCGAGACAGGGCTCCCCGTTCACAACGTGGTCGAAGTGCGGAGTCAGCCGGGCGCGGCCGGCACGATCGTGAACAACCTCGTCGCGCTCGGGATCGGCGAGATTCATGCGATCGGCTTTTGCGGCGACGATGGCGAAGGCTACGAGCTGCGCCGCGCACTGGCGGCCCAGAACGGCGTGTCGCTCGAGCACTTCATCACCACGCCCCACCGCCGTACGCCGGTCTATTGCAAACCACTCCTGATCGAAAATGGGCGGCCGCCCCACGAGCTGAATCGCCTCGACACGAAGAACTGGACACCCACGCCGGAATCAATCCAGCGCCTGCTGGCGAGCCATGTCGCCGAGGTCGCGAAGACTGTCGACGTCCTTCTTGTACTCGACCAGGTCGAGCTCCCGGAAACCGGAGTCGCGACTCGCCGCGTCTGCGAAGCCGCGCACGCCGCGCTCAAGAGCCAAGGTCAGAACGAACATAAACTGGTCGTCCTCGCCGACAGTCGCCGCGGCTTGCATCAGTTCCCGCCGCTCGGTTTCAAGATGAACGCAGCCGAACTCGGGCGAATGACGAATTCAATGGCCACTGACGCGGCCGCGGTCAAGAACTGCGCGGCGGACCTTGCACACAACACCGGTCAGCCGGTTTTCGTGACCCTTGCGGAGCGCGGAATTATCGGCGCTGCCCGCGCGATGTCCCGAACATGTGAATGCGCACCCGGTTCGCGGACCGATCGACATCGTCGGGGCCGGCGACGCGGTCACGGCCAACCTCGCCGCCGCGCTCGCGGCGGGAGCCAGCGCATACGAAGCCATGGAGCTCGCCATGGCCGCCGCATCGCACGTGATCCATCAACTGGGCACAACAGGCACCGCCTCCGTGCCACAAATCCTCAATGTCCTTTCAGCCGCCGCGATCTGATTCACCTTAATGCCTGACCAAAGGTCCGGCCCGAGATCAGTGCCAGGGCCAGCATCTTCGGTCCCATGCCCCGCGCCGGGAGGGCCCGCCTGAAAACTGGGCGAGGATGAGCAGTCGAGCCTGCTGCCGAACGCCGAGCAGCGAACAACGCTTGTGTATCCGATAAGCTGATTGAATGAATTTACGTATATTCGACAACCGGATGCGGCAGATAGGCTGATTCCAGCCGCTCCACTTCTTCCGTGGTGAGCCTGACTGATAACGCGGCAACCGCGTCATCAAGATGGGTTGGCTTCGTGGCTCCGATGATCGGTGACGTGACAAACGGCTTGCCGAGGACCCAGGCCAGGGCAACCTGCGCGGCGGGGATACCGCGGTCGGTCGCGACCTCGCCGAGCCGCCGCACTGTCTCGCGGTCGGCGTCTTCCGTCTGAGCATAAAGTTTCTTGCCAAACTCGTCGGTGGCGGCACGGTTGGTGGCGTCCCTCTGGTCCCACGGCCGCGTCAACCGGCCCCGGGCCAGCGGGCTCCACGGAATGACGCCGACCTGTTCGGCCAGACAGAGACCCATCATCTCCCGCTCCTCCTCGCGGTACAGAAGATTATAGTGGTTTTGCATCGAGACAAACCGCGTCCAGCCGTGCAGATCGGCGACATAAAGCGCCTTGCAAAACTGCCACGCGTGCATCGACGAGGCACCGATATAGCGGGCCTTGCCCATTTTCACGACGTCGTGAAGGGCTTCGAGTGTCTCCTCGATCGGCGTGTCATAATCCCAGCGATGAATCTGGTAGAGATCGACATAGTCGGTTCCCAGCCGTTTCAAACTGGCATCGATTTCGGTCATGATCGCTTTGCGCGAGAGTCCCTTGCCGTTAGGGTCTTTTCTTCTCGGATAGAAAAGCTTGGTGGCGACGACGACCTCATCGCGGTCGGCGAAATCGCCAAGAGCCCGGCCTAAAATCTCTTCACTCGTGCCGTCCGAGTACGAGTTCGAGGTGTCGAAGAAGTTGATGCCGAGCTCGAGCGCCTTTTTGATAAAAGGGCGGCTCGCTTCCTCGTCGAGCGACCACGGGTGCGAGCCACGCTCGGGTACGCCGTAACTCATGCAGCCAAGGCAGAGCCGCGAGACCTTCAGCCCGGACTTTCCGAGATTCGCAAATTCCACGCGAGTTCTTCCTTTCCCCTCGCGGCTTCACGCGAAGCGCATCAAGAGGATCAATGATGCCACCGCCATCACCAGGCCGGCGATTTCAAAACGATTGAGCGGCTCTCGAAAGACTGTGATTCCGACGATCGTCAAGAGCACGATCATCGATACCGAGTAGATGACGCCGATCGTCGCCAGCTTGAGATGCTTCATCACGAACACCCAGCCGAACGCCGTCGACGCATAGACGACGAAGCCGAAATAAAACCAGCGCGACGTCAGCGGATTGGTCGCTTCACTCGACCGTTTGAGCAAGTAATCACCGGCGACGCCGACCATACTGAAGGCAATGGTGACAATGATGGCGAGCGTGCGCTTTGGCATGAGCCAGGTCGTTCCCATGGGCAGTGGCGAGCAGCATTCAGGAGATGCCGCCTCAGTTCATCATAACGCCGCGCGGTCGCTCATGCCGCGCCCTTCCACGGCGGCCGTCGCCAGGATCACGGCGCGGCCCTGTGGTCGACCTGGGCCATCGCGGCGGCCGCCGCGACGAGCCCGGGGACGTGAGCTGGTCGATCCACCGATCTGCCTGGGGCGAGAGCCAACACGTGATGTCGGTTGCCATGCGGTTGCCCTCGAACACCCAGGAGCATTCTTGCGCGGAGAGGGATCGCCTCCCGAACAGGCCGATCGTGCGGCGTTGCCGCCATCAGATGAGGGGCTTGCCGCCGGTCACCGCGACCGTCGCCCCGGCCATGTAGCTCGAATCCTCCGACGCCAGCAGCACGAACACCGGCGCCAGCTCGGCCGGCTGCCCGGCACGCCCCAGCGCCACGTCCTTGCCGAAGTTCTTCACCTTCTCCGGCGGCATGGTGGCCGGGATCAGCGGCGTCCAGATCGGCCCGGGGGCCACGCAGTTCGCCCGGATGCCCTTCTTGCCCAGCATCTGGGCCAGCCCGCCGGTGAAGTTCTGGATCGCCGCCTTGGTCATCGCGTAGGGCAGCAGTTGCGGGCTCGGGCTGTCGGCCTGGATCGACGAGGTGTTGATGACCGAGCCGCCCTCGGGCATGTGCGGGACGGCCGCCTTGGTCAGCCAGAACATGGCGTAGAGGTTCGTCTTGAGCGTCCGGTCGAACTCCTCCGTGCTGATCTCCGCGATGTCCTCCCGGGTCATCTGGAAGGCGGCGTTGTTGACCAGGATGTCGACCTTGCCGAACTCCTTCACCGCCCGGTCGATGATCGCCCGGCAGTGGGCCTCCTCGCTGATGTCGCCCGCGACGGCGACGCACCTCCGGCCGGCGGCCTCGACCACCCGGGCGGTCTCCCTGGCGTCGGCCTCCTCGCTCAGGTAGGAGATCAGGACGTCCGCCCCCTCGCGGGCGAAGGCCAGGGCCACGGCGCGGCCGATCCCGCTGTCGCCGCCGGTGATGACCGCCGCCTTGCCCGTGAGCTTGCCCGTTCCCTTGTAGCTCTTCTCGCCGTAATCCGGCCTCGGGTCCATCTCGGCCTCCGTGCCGGGATATTCCTGGTGCGTCGTCGTGTGAGGGGGCTTCGGGCCCTTCTCTCTGGGGTCCATGGTGCATCTCCCGTGGTCGTGTGGCGTTCTTATCGGTCGGCGGCGGGGCATCAGCAGGCCCCCGCCGGTCGGTGGCGGAGCATGCCGAGGCGGGAAATCCCCTCGCAAATCACGAGCCGCGTCCGGCCCGGGAGTTGCCTCAACTTGAGGCGAGGAGACGTCTTCCCGGAGGGTTGTCGGGTCGGCGAACTCCGACGTTCGGACCCGTGTCTCATTGCCATTACGAATCGCACAGATGATCTGGAGTGTGATCGAAATGAAACGCACCGACCTGGCGCGGATAGCCGACGAAACCCTCGCCATTCTCAGGGCCGGCCATTACACAAGCCCGGCTGGCCGGGTTGTGGCACTGGGCAAGTATCTGCGCCAGGCAAAAGATGGTACGTGTTCGTACCCGCCGGGTGGCGCGGGTGAAGGTTCTAGCTTTTCCCGATCGAGCCACTCATGTCGACGTGATCAACACGACGACGCTGGAGGCCGTGCGCGGACTGGCCTTGAAGGGACATCGCGTGGCGGCTCTCAACTTCGCCTCGGCCAAGAACCCTGGAGGCGGGTTCCTGACCGGTGCCCGAGCGCAGGAAGAATCCCTTGCCCGCGCCTCGGGTCTGTACGCAATGCTGATCGACGATTCGATGTATGACCACCACCGCTCCCTCAAGGACCCGTTGTATTCCGCGTGGGTGATCTACAGCCCAGACGTTCCTGTCTTCCGACTCGATGAGGGGATACTGCTGGAAGAGCCGTATTTCTGTTCGTTCCTCACTTCACCGGCGGTGAACGTCGGGGCGCTCCATAACCGAGATCGCCGCGGCGATGAAGTCCGCGCGAGGATGGCAGAGCGAGTCGAGCGCGTTCTTGGCGTGGCCGCCCTACACGGGCACGAGGTGCTTGTACTCGGTGCGTGGGGATGCGGCGTGTTCCGGAACGACCCGGCGATGATCGCCGAGCTTTTTCAAATCGCGCTCGCCGGGCGTTTTCGCGGCGCATTCACACACGTCGTGTTCGCGGTTCTCGACCCATCGGGTGAAACGATAGGCTCCTTCGAGCGGGTATTCGGACCAGCGACGATGAAATGAACAGAGCAACGTTGATGACGAACTGGAACCAGCAGACGAAGGAGACGTAGATAATATCGACAACGGTCGGAAACGATAGACACTCGGACAAGCCTTGATATTCACTATGTCCCCTATCCACTGTTCAGACAAGCGGCGATGTCGACTATGTCCCCTATCCGCTGGTCAGACACGCGACAACATCGGCTATGTCCCCTATCCTCTGCTCAGACAAGCGGCGACGTCGACTATGTCCCCTATCCGCTGAATGACCAAGCGTGTGGGCGACGGCGCCCGGTCGGATACTCATGCTCGCCCGTAACGACCCCGCATTCTCGTCAAGGCTTCATGTTGCTTGACGGTGCATGGGCCTCGGCATAGATCGAACGGAGCAACCCAAGGGCCGCGTCCACGAGTCTGCTCGCCCGAGCCCGCCGCACAACGCGCGCTGACGACTTCGTAGTTACCCTGCGGATACGCCCGCCGCGACGGAATATAGCCGATCGACCCATTGGCCAGCTCGGCGATCACCGTATGGCGGAACGGCGAATCTTGCTTGATCGCCAACCCGAGCTCGACGAAGATCTCGCCGGGCAACGAGACCCAGGCCAGCTCGTCGCCGAACGCAATCACCTGAACTTCCACGTCCCAGGCTCGGCCCTCGCGGGCGACGACGTCAAGCACTTTGAATGCCTGCACCGTGGTGAGGAACGGCGGTGCCGGCGTCTTTGAGTCCGCGGGTCGAGCGGCCACTTCGCGGGCCTTGCGAACGTCATCGGCGCTGACGTCCGGCAAGGCGAGGCTCACGGTCGCGCTCTTCTTGCGCAGGCGGCCGGCGGGTAGGGGCTGCAACCTGGGCCAGGTTCGTAGAACTTCGCCGGCAAGGATCGTCCCCATCCGCGCGGCATTTCCGAAGCCCCCCTGGGACGTCGCCCAGGTCACGTCGAGATGATTGATGTCGCCGCAACAGCCGGCCGTGAAAAGCGTGATCAGCTCGGACCCCTGCGCCTCGGCGAGAAGCTTGCCGAGTGTGTACGGCATGTCGGCCGAGAATTGCTGACCGCCGACGTTGTCGAGATGAACCGCATAATTGACGTACAGAGCGACCGGCTTGTGTTTGGCTGATTCAAAATAGATCACTGGCACGTCGGGATCGATGGTTCCCGCCGGCTTGATGATCCTGGGGTTGAGCTTGCCGGGGTTCCACGCGACCGTTCCATCAGTCATGTGAAAGCGACGGTTGAAGGCGATCGACGTTTCTCGCCCGTGGCCGACCAGGACCGAGCAGGGCTCCAGTCGTCCGTTTGCCTGGCGCACGGCTTCAGCGATTTTCTTCGGCAACGCCGCGCGAAACGCGTGAGCCAGTGGCGACGCGCCCCCCATCGCAGCCTCTCTGGCGCCCCGTCCTTGAAGTACCGGACCCGTGTGGGCATGCGTCGCGCTGATCATCACAGCGTCCCCGGGCACGCCGGTCGCGGCTTCGATCTCGTGGCGAGTTTCTTCGACCAGGTCGCGCGTGGTGCTGATCAGATCGAGCGCGACCAGGGCCACTCTGGAGCCGCCAACCTCAATGACGATCGCCCGGGCGTAAAGGTCGTCGTGAACGCCCTGTGCGCCACGTGCATGGTAATACCCCGCCATGGGCGTTCCAAGGGCCGGAGTGATCACCACGGCCGCGGCGCCGGCACGCACAGGCTCGTCCGCGGCACGAGCCGGGGGAAGCGCCCCCGCCATGATAACCAGTGACACCGCCAGCCCGCTCACGAACATTGACGACACGCGCATGATCGCTGACTTCCATCAAAACATCACGTGAGCGACCCGGGATCAGCCATCACCACGTTGCGATCCTGCTCCCCGTCTGGTCGACACCCGAACATTTTAGAGTTTGAACTGATAATGATTATTGCCGCCGGGCTTGACTTCGGCCGTGAGTCGGTGCCGGGCGTTGCGTCTTTGTCATGGTCTTTCCGCGAGCGATCGCCGTCAGTAAAAATCAAGACCTTGTATGAACCGGGTGCCGGCCCCTGGGCGCGTGGGATATTGAATTTGCCCTCGAGAATCAACGACCGGGCCGCCACTGCGCCGCCGCTCGCCGGCACGAACTCGATCGAGCCTTTCTTGAGCGGTTCCCCAGCCAGGGTGACCGTCCCCGCGAGCGGTTCGCGCGACGAATCGTCTGTCAGCCAGCCGCATCCGCCCAGGGTCAACAAAACGGCGGCGACGCTCGATATGCGATAACAGGCGCTCATGGAGACCTCAACGGGAATAGCGATAGGGGCCAGAAACTCGTTGCATCGGCAGTCAGGTTCCTTCGCGTGCAGGCGCCGGGGTCGACGTGGGTCGAATGCGTCGTAAGCCTACTCGATGCCCAGGAATTTTCCGTCAGGTGAAACTTCGACTTCCTTGATCTTGCCGTTCCTGGTTTTGCCCTTGAGCTCAATACTGTCCTGGCCGTTGAAGTGATCACTGTACGCGGCGTAAAACGTCAGCTCCGGGAGCCGCTTTCTGAGCGGCCTTCAGCACGGCGGCGGATACCTGGTCCAGGGCCATCGGCTTTTTCCCCTCGGCGATTCCGTCATCGTCATCATCGTCACCGCATCCAAAGATTGCCAACGTCAAGGCAAGAACCGCACACAATTGACGCACTAGATTACGCTCACTTTGTCAATAATCGCCCGATATAATCTCGCCTCCACTGCGTGTGGAGAGAGCCAGATATGTCGTGTAATTCATCGTCGACTTGAGATAGGACACGTGGCCATCGACGAACAAGAAATTCACTCCGCGGCCGCCGTGCAGACTGTAAAACTGATTCGGCTCGGAGCGATTCGAGCCGGGGCCAACGCCCTCGCCGGTATGTCCGAGGACCATGCCCGGGCCCGTCTCCAGGTCGGTGGCGCCGATACTGTCGCCGTCATCATCGTAGAGAAGCGCCCCCGTGACGGCCCCGGTCCACGTCGCCACGCCGAGCAGGTGTGATCGCTCGCCCACGGCGATCGTCTGCGACAGGCCGTCGGTGATGTCGCGAAAGGCGACCTGGCTGTTCCGAAAGAGCACGCCCTCGCCGTCGGGACCCGGCTCGCTGGTGCCGTTCATACCGACATAATTCGAAGGAGCGACGCTGCAAATGACCTGCGTCGGGACCCCGGTCAAGAGATCGCGGCTGACGGCCGGCCATGACGGCTCAACCCGATCCGACGGGCATAAGAAACTGCTCACGATGACAAGCCGCGAGGTCAAATTCGCGGGCACTTCAACATTCAGCGAAAAGTTGATCGACGAAAAAGTCGTCGTCGACTCGTAGTTGGGCAGCATCATCGCGGCCCACCCCCAGCCCGGCCCCAGATCAGTGCCGGTCGCGTCGAAGCTGGAAACATAGCCGGGAGGCAACGTCAGGTGCGAGATTTCATAGTTGTGCAGGGCCAGGCCGATCTGCTTCAAATTATTGACGCATTGTGCCCGCCGCGCCGCCTCACGCGCGGCTTGCACGGCCGGCAAAAGCAGGGCGAGAAGCACGCCGATGATCGCGACGACGACCAGGACCTCAATTAATGTAAAAGCACGCGAAACGCGCCACGTGGAAACGCCTTGCATGAAATGATGCCCCCTTTTCTGCTGCGTCGGGTTACTGACCGGTGATGACCTGCCTCGGCGACCCGAATTATCAGAAGAGAAAGCATTGAAGCCAGGCGAACCAACGATGGGACCTTACCCCTGGCAAACCAGACGGATCGGCTAGTCTGCGACTGCCGCTGCGCAAAACGGGCGACGCAAAACACAAGGTTGTGAAGGGAATCGCGAACGGTGCCGCCAGTGAGGGCGTCGGACGATTCGGCGAATCGTTTGCCGCCTTCAGAATGGACACCTCGGCATCGTCGCCGACGCCCCCATCAAGCGTCTCGATAGTATCTTCGTGCCCAAGCTCGGTGATCGAGCGGGCGAAATCATCGGCCGCCTCGGCCTGTCGGAGTGGAGTTCCCGACAGGGCGGCAATCAAACAAAGCACCAACATGGTCAAACGCCACATGAATATTATCTTCCGGCGAGTGCGCGGCTATTGTCAAGCTGGCTTGACCAGAAGGCAAATCCTCGGCCGCTGGATGACCGTTGGCATCAGGAAGCCAGCTTCGACAATCTTCTGGGGGCAACCTTCGCGTTCGGTGCCGTCGACCTATCCCTGGAGAATCAACGCCACGGCCGAGGCGACGATCGCCATTTCAATTAACGCCGAAAAGCCCCGAGCCGGCATGTGGGCGATCAGCGTGCGCCCTGTCCACGAACCGGCCAACAGCGATCCGCCCAGTGCAAGACCTTGCACGAAATCGCTGGCCGTCATCGCGGCATATCGACCATACGTCGCCGTTTTCGTCAAATGGATCAACACGGCAGTGACAGCTTCGCTCGAAACATAAGCTTGCGGCGGCAGATTCAGGCTCAGAAAGACAGTCGCTCCCAGCGGCCCGGCGCTCCCTGCGATCGCCGAGAGAAATCCAACAGCCGTTCCGGCTGGAGGAAGAAGCGCATCGGACACCTTTCGCTTGCCCAGCCGCGTATGTCGCAGAACCGCGATCAAGACTAATAAAATACCGATCCACCGTGTGATCGCCGTTGAGGAAAGCTTGACGAAATATCGAGCGCCGAAAATGCATCCGGGGACCGCCCCAAAGCTGAAAAGGAAAGCTGGTCGCCAGCGAATGTCGTGCCAGCCGAAGCCCGCGCGCGACGCATTGCCAATGATCTGGGCAACCGTCAGGATCATGACCGCGGCCTTGCCCCCCTTCGCATGAGCAAGGACCGGCATGAGCAGTAATGCGCCGCCGAATCCGGTGACCCCCGACAGGGTTCCTGCCAGCCAGCCGCACACCAACAGGAATATCCATGTTAATGTCATGTTTGCATGAAAGGCCAAGAAGGTCGTCGGCGGAGCACCGCTTATTCAACGGCGCTCGAAAAGAAGCGACTTGAATGCCGAAGAGCAAGCCCGACCTGGACTTCGAGGTCGGTCTGCGCGGCGCAAACGAACCGATGGGTGCGGCTTTTTGCCGCATATCAACCAGCCCGTGAAATGTTTGCGTGTCAATCCAGGAATCGCGCCCGCTCCGCGGGGGTTGGCAAGCGGCAGGTTTCATGTTTGCCAAACCAGCGATAGCGGTTCTCGGCGATGACGCGATAAATCGGATTGCGAATCGCCCGCGGAACGAACCGGGCCAGGCCAAGGAAACTCCAGATCCCCCCCAGACGCCGGTAGACTTCGAGCGAGGCGTCTGACTGGTCGTGGATCCCGGCCTCGTCGACGTAAACCATCGACCAGTTCCTGGGATTCTCGTCGAGCGGGGGCAGGATCTTTCGCGACGTCTCGCCCCCCAGTGGAGCAAACAAGAATTGCTGGCGACGGTCGAGACGGAGAATCAAATCAACGAATGTGTTGCACATGGCGCACACACCATCGAAGAAGATGATCGGCCTGGAAACTCCGGCCTCACTGAGCAAGTCGGCTTGTTGAAGTTGTTGCATGGCAATTCGATCCATTTCCAGGGGCGTACCCCACTGTCTGATACGGGAATCTCGAACGCCCAAATCGGTATTCAGGGCTTCGGACCACCATCGTGATTCACGTCACGCGTGCTCACCCGCCGTCTCGGCGTCGTGGAATTCTTGCGCTTTTTCGTCCCGTTCTGAACCGACGCGACCGGCGGCGATTGATCCTCGTCGGGAAGGGTCTCGATGGTCATCGTATGGTTGAGCGTCATGCCGCTGACGCTCCCTTCCTCGTTATTCTTGGAACGGACGACGCCGATGCCCTGGAGCCAGCAATACTGGTGCTCGAACCGGATCAGGTCGTAGTGCATGATCACCATGTCGGACCGATCGCTTCCAAACCCGGCTCTCGCCGAATGCGCGCCGATCGCCAGGGCCGGGTCGGCCGGTACCCAGCCGACGTCCTGCGCGTAGAATTCCATCCGGACGTGGGTGCCGTCGGGTTTGACGTTCCGGCCGGATAAGCAGTGCGCGGGGATGCCGTTGGCTCGCAGAATCGACACATAGACTGTCGCGAGCCCCCCGCAGTCGGACCAACCTGCCTGACAGACAGCCGACGCCGTGCGATTGGACCTCAGCTCGAAGCGGTACGTGTGCGTTCTCACCACGGTTTCCATCGCTCGAAACGCGAAATCCAGGTCGTTCTCATCCGGATCCCTTTTCATCCCCTCTTTGCGAAGCCACGCGCGAAACCTGGAGCTGCGTGAAGTCGAAATGAGATGAGGGCGCGACGAAGACCGACCGTTCGCCCCGCGAGAGCGGTCGAACCGGGGTCTCCGGCGCACCTGCTTTGAGCGAGCGGCGTACGATTGTCACGTCGTAAATCGCTTCGACCGTGAACCCGTGCGCTCCGTCGACAGTGTCCGCCATCCAGTTGAACGTGACGAGCGGCTGCCGCATGGTACTCTCGTCGACGATTCGGACCGGTTCGACGTCGGGGGCGCTCAGGATCCGCACATGCCCTCGCGCCGATGGTTGACCGTCGAATACGGGCGGCAAAGCATAAACGACAAGCCACTCTTCGCAAACAAGTTCGGATAGTGATAAACGCAATTCACGGTTGCACGCAACCGCCTGGGAGGTGCCGTTTCAATGTGATAGGGGCCTTCAAAGTGTTTCGTGGGTTCCAGAGCGGAAACCGCTCGAACGCTGGCGCAGACGACCACGACCACGATAAAAACCGGCCACCGCCATTTCAACGTCACCATTGGTCGATCCTTGCCGCCGTCGTTTCGCTCGACCCGTCCATCATCACCCCATTCAGTCAATTCTAACGGAACCAGGCAGCCGCACGCCACGGGCACCCCGAGAGTTCAACTCGTCGCGGTTGCCCGTGATGCGTCGTGCGCCAGGGCTATTTCATTCTCTCCGGGCGGGCGAGACTCCGTCGGGCCTCTTCCTTTCGCTCAGCTTATGGCTCAGCCCAACGGAGTCTCGCCCGTCCAGATTCGATTGTAAGTCGAGAATGAAACAACCCTGCGTCGCGCGCGGTTGAGCGTTTAGCCACGGCGAGAACTTTGGTAAGCTCAAACGACGCAGGCTCAGCCATGGCGCGGCGCAGGTGGAACGCACGGCCTCCGACGAGCGGGAGGCGCTGACCGATCACAACAAGAGCATGGAGGAAGCAATGAGATCGTGTGCATGGATATTGCCGGTGTTCTTGCTCGCGTGCGCGACGGGCCTCGTTCTTGGGGCCGTCGATCAACCGCGACCATCGGCGGGCTTTCGAGCGGAATGGGTCGGTCAAACCGGGGCGGACCGCACGAGTTTGGGGCCGGCTGTCGGTCCCGACGGTTTTCAAGACGTCCAGATCCGCCTGACGCAGCTCGCTCCCAAGGTCAACGTCAAGGCGATCCGCGTGGAAGGTCCGGCGAAACGGCGCTGGGAATTTGGCACCAATCCGACTCTGTTGCCCAGCGCCGAGCTCATTCGTCGCGCCGAGCCCTCCACGGGCGACCTTTATTTTCAACCCGAACGCGATCTGAGTGGCCAGCAGCTCAAGCTGATCGTGGCGTATGAAAACGATCAATTCGAATCGGCGGTGGTGAGCGCGGGCGCGTGCGACCCTCGGCTTGCCACGTCGCAGTCGCCCTTGCCCGTGCTCTCCGAGGGGACACTCAAGGTGACCTGGCTCGGCCAGGATGGAACCGATCCGCGTGCCCTGGGCGATGTGCACGTCGTGGTCGATGGCCTGCCGGCCGCGTCGTTGGTCGCCGGCCTTGTCTTGACCGACTCGGTGCGCGGAACCTGGACGTACCGCAGCGCCGGCTCCCGGCGCGGGACCGCCTGATTCGGATGCGATTCCCCTTGCGCTGAAGTTCCGAAAAGACCACGGACTCGCCGACCTCTTCTTCCGCCCCTATCGCGATGAAACGAACGAGACCATGACCCTGAGGCTGATCACGACCTCGGGCCAAAACCTGATCGCGCACTTCGCCGGAGGCCATTGCGACCTCAGCCGCACGGCGCCGGGAGTCCGTCCGGAACGCGCCCTCGCGAAGCCGGGCGACAACCTGCAGGCGCTCGTCGACACCAAGGGAACCGTCGTTCTCGCGAAAGGCACGTATCGCCTGGATCGGCCGCTCGTGCTCGGTCGTGCCGTGACGCTGACCTCCGATGGCGAAGCGATTCTCGTGTTTGACCAGGCTCCGTCGGAACGCCCGTGGTCGGCGGCGATCAAGATCCACAGCGGCAACACGACCCTCAACGGGTTTGCCGTCCGTTTCGCCGGGCCCGTGCGCTGGAACCCGGAGATCTCGTGGGGGCCGGCCGTGATCGGCATGACCGACAATTTCGACCCGGCCGGCGACGAGCCCAAGGTCAACATCACGATTACGCATCTTGATATCGAGATTCCTCCGATCGAACGCAGCGGGTCCTGGGTCGAAGCGCTGCGGCTGATGAGGCTGGTTCACGCCAAGAGCGGCGTGATCGCCGATAATATCCTCCGCGGCGGTCCGATCGAATTTTTCGAGGGGCCCTGCGCGTGACCGACAACGATTTCCGCGGCACGATCCCCGGGACTTTCTCATACGGCGTCTTCACGGCTCATAGCCCTTATGACCTGGTCGTACGGGGCAATCGCGTGCACGATACCGGCAAGAGCGGCAAGACCTGGCGTTTCCTCGTCCTCACTTCGCAGGGGTATCACGACCAGGTCGAAAACAACATCATCGATAAGATCGGAGCGCACCAAACTGACACGATTCCCGGTGCCAACGCGCCCGAGATCATTCTGACGGAAGGCTATCACATCAAGTACGAGGGGAAACTCCTGCGCAATCGGCTGACGGTATGCTATTAAGAATCGGCCAACCTCAGTTGAGCCCGGGGCGCACGGGCGACTGCGTCTCGCTGCTGCAAGGCCCGGCCGCCGGCGAGTGGCGGCGGATTGTCCAGATGATCGATCCTGTGACCTATCTGGTCGACCGGCCGATCCCGGAGGGGACTTCTCACGTCTCGATTTCCCAGGGCTTCGTCGGCGACGTTTTTCAAGATAATCGAATCGACATGGGGGACAGCCGCAAGGCGACCGGGTTCACACTCGTTGGCAACCACTTTGGCACGCGCGTCATCAACAACCAGATCAGTGGCGGCTACGCGGCCTTCAAGATCACGGCATGCCCCAGCGAAACCCCGGTCGTCTGGGGCTGGTCGCATGCCCCGTTTCTGGGCGGTGAGATCGAGCGCAACACGCTGGAAGACGCCGAGCACGGCGGTACGCTCGGCGTGGAGCATGATCCGCGCTATATCAAGTCAAATTTCGGACGAACTTATATGACTGCACGAGTTGACCATAATATCGTGCGCTGGACGGGTCCTTTCTTGAGACGCCTGGCCGCGACGAAATCGACGCCCGAGGGATTGATCGTCGGCTATCTCCATTCGACCGATCCCGGGGAGTTCGTGATTCGCGCGGGACAAAACCAGCTCGATGCACCGCCGATCGGCCTGACCGTTCCCTCACTCGTGATCCACGCCGCTCGCTACAACGCACAGCCAATCGTGAACCGCCAGTATCGCCTGCCGGCCGTGGCCATGGCACCGGCCTCGTAGGTTGGGGGCCGAACGATGCACCCCATCGTGAGGCCGACTGACGCAGGCCATGGCGGCAATCTCCGGCGGCCGGGGTCCTTTCGGGCTGGGTGGCCTATCGCGATGGCGCCAGCAGGATGACGCCAGCAGTTTGGGTCGCCGCTTGCGGCGCCCCTTGGCTCGCGCGTACACTGATCGCTCGCGCTCGAACGACTCGATCGCCGAAATCGATTTGACGGGAGGTCTCGATGAAGCCCGGACCCCTCTTGAGGTCACTGTTCCTCTTTGGCCTGACCCTGGTCTCGACCGGGGCGGAACGCTGTGCGTGCGCGGAGACCGAGTTCTTCGAGAAAACCGAAATCTTCCCGGTCAATTCCAAGCACAATCATGCCTCGTGCATCGTCGAGCTCAAGGACGGCCGCATGCTGGCCGCCTGGTATGCCGGAACCGGCGAGAGGTCGGCCGACGACGTGATTATCGAAGGGGCGTGGTTATCGAAGGGCGCGAAAGCGTGGGGAACCAAGTTCCTCATGGCCGATACGCCGGGCTATCCCGACTGCAATCCGGCGCTGTTTGCCCCGCCTGATGGATCGCTCTGGATGTTCTGGCCGACCATCCTTGACCATCGCTGGGAAGGTGCGCTTCTCATGTACGTGCGGGCCGAACAGCCGGCCGGTGAGTCGACGAGCGTCGCCTGGTCAGTACCGGGCGTGATCCACGTCACACCCCGGAACTTCGCCCCCGCCATCGAAAAATCCCTCACCGAGATGAGTGATACGGAGAAAAGCCGGTACCAGAAGGTCGTCGACGAGACCCGGAAGCGCGCCGGCGACCTGCTCTATCAACGGCTCGGCTGGATGCCGCGCGTGCATCCTGTTGTGCTCCCCTCCGGTCGGTGGATCCTGCCCCTTTATTCCGACACCTTCAATTGTTCGATCATGGCCATTTCCGACGATCGGGGCGTCACCTGGACGGCCAGCCAGCCCTCGATCGGGTTTGGCAATATCCAGCCCAGCCTGGTGCGCAAGAATGACGGGACGCTCGTCTCATTCATGCGTGATAACGGCCCGCACCACCATATCCGGCTGAGCGAGTCAAAAGATGATGGGGTGTCGTGGTCGCCCGTGGTCGATTCACCATTTCCAAACCCGGGGGCAGGAATCGAAGCGATCCGTCTGGCGAACGGCCACTGGGTCTTGATCTATAACGATCTGCCCCGTGGCCGGCACTCGCTGGCCGTCTCTCTGAGCGACGATGAAGGAGCCACCTGGAAATGGACACGCCACGTCAGGCTCGCCCCGGCCGGCCAGGGGAGCTACCATTATCCGTCGATTCTGCAAGCGTCCGACGGTGCGATTCACGCCACGTATACAAGCAGTGCGCCCAGGAAGGGGAGCACGATCGAACATGCTCGATTTAACGAAACCTGGATCAAAGCCGGCGATCACGATCAGAAGTGAAGGGGCAACGTGGCGAATCATTCGTTGGAAACGCGGCCAGCGCTCAAGGAGCGCCGGTTTTATCCGTGGCTGGTCGTCGGCATGCTCTGGTTCGCCGGGTTCTTCAATTACGCGGATCGGCAGGCCGTTTATTCGGTGTTCCCCTTGCTCAAAGACGAGTTTGGGCTCAGTAAAGAACAACTCGGCTTGCTGGGATCGGCCTTCATGGTCGTCTACGCGCTTTCATCGCCGTTCTCCGGCTACACCGTCGACAGGCTGCCGCGCCGGCTCTTGATCACGCTCGGATTGTTGTTCTGGAGCTTGATTTGTTCGGCGACCGCCCTTTCGCGGAATTTCTTCCAGTTGATTTTCTTTCGCGGGGCCGAGGGGCTGGGCGAGTCGTTTTACTTCCCGGCCTCGATGTCGCTGTTGTCGGATTACCACGGACCCGCCACGCGATCGAGGGCGCTGGGCATTCACCAGACGAGCGTCTACCTGGGAACGGCCGGGGGTGCCGTCCTTGCGGGGTATATCGGCCAGTATCATGGCTGGCGAGCACCATTCTGGATCCTCGGCATCGCGGGTATGATTTATGCGGGTTTCCTCGTCCTCGGGCTGGTCGAGCCCAGGCGCGAGGCGACCGCCAAGAGCAACAAGGGCGAAGAATTCGACGAGTTATTTGAAAACGCCGGCGCCCTGCCGGCCGGCCGCACCGATTCGCTCTCGAAAAAAGTGCTGCGGATTCTCGGTAATCCAGCCGCCGCCTCGTTGCTCCTGGTCTTCGTTGGGGCGAATTTCGTCGCCACGACGTTCCTGACCTGGCTCCCGTCGTACATTTTCGAGCGGTTTGATCTGGGCATCGCGAGCTCATCGTTCACCTCGACCTTCTGGCCGCTGGCCAGTCTTCCCGGCGCGATTCTCGGTGGAGTTGCCGCCGACTGGGCCTCGCGGCGCTCGGCCGGCGGACGTATTCGCGTGCAGGGTCTGGGACTGATCCTTGCCGCACCCTTTGTCTTTCTGACCGGATGGTCGACCACGGTCCCGGTCTTGATTGCCGCCTTGATCGGGGCCGGTGCGTGCAAGGGGATCTACGACTCGAACATCTTCGCGGCGCTCTTCGACGTGATTCCGCCCGAAGACCGCGGCACCGCGGCCGGGCTGATGAACACACTCGGCTGGACCGGAGGCATGGCCGCCGCCCATCGCGGTTGCAATCGCCTCCAAATCGTTTGGCCTGGGAGTCACCATCGCCTCGACGGCCGCCGTGTACCTGGTCGGCGGCTTGCTCGCCCTGTTCGCGGCTCATCTTGCGGACGCTCAATCGATTGCGCGAACTTCCTGAACCATCAACAACCACAGCGCAGGGCCGCCGACGCATTTCACATCACAGGAGATCGAACGTTGATCGATTCTTCGGCAATCCGTCGACCCGGCGACAGCCAGGGTCGCTACGGCTGGGCCACAAAAGGCGACATCAACGCGTTCTTCGGGCTCATGCTCGATAACATCGGCGTCATGATCTTGATGGCGAGCCTGCTGGTACTGGCGTTCAAGATGCCGCGGCAATTCGTCCTGACTCGAATGATCCCCGGCACGGCCGTGGGCGTCCTGGTCGGCGATCTCATTTACACGTTCATGGCGTTCCGCCTCGCTGGCCGAACCGGCCGGTCAGACATCACGGCCATGCCGCTCGGCCTCGATACCCCCAGCACCTTCGGCGCCGTCTTCTTGATCATCGGCCCCGCTTACCAGGCCGCCCTTAATCGTGGTCTAGAGCCCGATCCCGCCGCACGACATGCTTGGTTTATGGGCATCACCATGTTGCTGGCCTCAGGAATTTTCAAAATTTTGTGTGCGCCGTGGAGCGGCTGGATACGTCGCCAGGTGCCGCGTGCTGGACTGCTCGGTTCCTTGACGGCGATTGCCCTTGTCTTGATCAGTTTCTTACCGCTGCTCGATATTGCGGCCGAGCCGGTGGCGGGGCTCGTGGTTCTCGGGCTGATGCTGGCGACTCTGACGGCACGCTGGCAATTGCCACGCGAGTTTCCGGGGGCGCTGGCGGCCGTCATGGTCGGATGTGCGGTGTATTATGGTTTTCGACTGACGCCATGGGGCCCCGGGCTCGGAGGGGGGACCGCGGCACCATCGTTTGCGGTGCGTGCCGTGCTGCCGGTCCCGATCGGCGCCTGGCTCCCCTGGTTCCTCGACTCGTTGCAAGAATCCCTGACCTATTTGCCAGTCGCAATTCCGCTGGCGCTGGCGACGGTGGTCGGCGGCATCGACTGCGCCGAAAGCGCCGCAGCGGCCGGCGATGATTATCCGACGGGCCAAATCATTGCCGCGGAAGGATTTGCGACCCTGGTCGGAGGCGCTCTTTGGCGGGGTGATCCAGTCGACGCCCTATATTGGACACCCTGCCTACAAGGCGATGGGGGCACGATCGGCCTACACGCTGGCGACGGCTCTTTTCGTCGGCGCAGCAGGCGTGTTCGGCTATTTTGACTGGATCTTCTTCCTGATTCCAAAGGCCGTCATTTTTCCGATCCTGATCTTCGTCGGTCTCGAAATCACGGCACAATCCTTTCACGCCACGCCGACGCGGCACTACCCGGCCGTCGCCTTTGCGTGCGTTCCGGCGCTGGCTTATCTTGCCCTTTTGACGCTCAACCAGCTCTTGCCCGAGCTGGGCAAGCCGTTTGCGGAGCTGAGCACCCAGGCCCAGCACTGGGTTCAGACGGTCACCGTGGTCGCGGGCGGCGGCGGGTTCATCATCACGAGCTTGCTCTGGGGGACCGCGCTGGCTCACATGATCGACGGTCGCATCCGCCCCCTGGTCGCGACGCTCATGATCGCGGCCGTCTTCTCCTGGTTTGGCGTCATTCATTCGCCGTTGCCGTCGAGCCCGATCATGCCCCCAGGAGCCGTGATCCGCCAGCTCGAAGCCGAGGGTCGCGGTCAGGCCGCGGCCGAGCAAACCCCCTATCACTGGGCGGCCGGCTATGTCTTGACGGCGGCCGCACTGGCCGTCTTCAGCCGCTTTGGTAAGCTCCCTGTCCATGCCCACGCTGATCGTGCCACGACCGAGTCGCACTCGGTGTGATGGCCGTTGAAACCACGACCTATCAGATGTGCTTCCGACCATCATGAGATCTCCGATATGGACGTGGAGACTCGCGAGGTATAACCTAATTCTCGCGAACGGCGTTGCCTCTGGTATTCACGACGCCGTTGTTGTCGGCTTTCGGCATCAAAGTTGCCATACACAGATCGCGACGATGATGTAGGCGGCCGAGACGTGATACGAACGTCACGTCGCATGACACCGCTTTAATTAAGCTTTGTAATTCTCATGATGTCGTGGTTACCGGCTTTAATTGTCTTTGATCGGGTGATTGTGTCCCGACGTCAACAGCTTTCCAAGGCAAACTCAAGTTCAGGATTCGATCACACCGGCCGGCGCGCGTGCAGGTTCGATCGCGACGGAACCGTGAGACGGGCTCATCATGCGTAAGGGAATTGGAGTTAGTCCGGGAGTCGTCGTGGGCGTCGCCCATCGCGTTGAATCGGTGCTGGGCACGATCGAGCAAGAGATTCTCGACAATCCCAGCCTGGTCGCCGCGGAAATCGACCGCTTCGATCGCGCTGTGGCCGCGTCGTCCGTCGAGCTTGAAACGGTCGTGCAAAAAGTCGCGGAGGTGCTTGGCACGTCTGAAGCCGAGATCTTCAAGAGCCACCTCCAGATCGTCAATGACCCTGCTCTCGTCTCCAAGGTTCATGCCCTCATTGAAAATCAGTACTTGACGGCGCTCTCCGCTCTTCAAGTCGTCATGAACGGCTACGCCGCGCAGCTCGCTCGCAGCCAGCAAGAACTCTTCCGGGAGCGGATGGCCGATATCCGGGATGTGATCTTGCGAATCGAATCGCACCTCACACGCAAGCAGATGGGGCACGTCGACGCATCCAGCGATTCCCGCAATGGCGATAGTCAGAATGGCCATGAATCGGTCATTCTGGTCGCCCATGAGATCTTGCCCAGCCAGGCGATGAGCCTGGGCGACCTGCCGATTGCCGGCATCGTCACCGAGCTCGGCGGCTCGACAAGCCACGCGGCCATCCTGGCGCGGAGCCGCGGCATCCCGGCCGTCTCGGGTGTCGAAGGAATCATGGGCGAGGTCGAAAGCGGCGACCTGATGATCGTCGATGGCCGCGACGGCATGGTGCTTCTGCGTCCAGATCAGGAAGCGACCTCCGCCTATCGCAAGGTCCAGCGCGAATTTTTCAACTTCAAAGACCGCTTGGTCGCCAACCGCGATAAACCCGCCAAGAGCGCGGATGGCACGCACGTCGAGCTCTTCGCCAACATCAACAACGTGGCCGACGCCCAGGCCTCGCACAAGGTCGGCGCGACGGGCGTGGGCCTGTTCCGAACCGAGTATCTGTTCCTCACCCACCACGACGTGCCGGGCGAGGAAGAGCAATACGAATACTACCGTCAGATCATCTTGAATTCGCCCAACCAGACCGTGACGATCCGGACGCTCGATCTGGGGGGCGACAAGACGGTTCCCTACCTGGGACGCCGCGGCGAGCCCAACCCCTTCATGGGCTGGCGGTCGACACGCATCTTCTTCGAGAATTCCAAGCTTTTCGTCACGCAGATCCGCGCGCTCTTGCGTGCCGGCCGCGAGGGAAAAGTGTCGATGCTCTTTCCGATGATCACGACGCTCGAGGAGCTGTCGTTCATCAATAATCTGGTCAAGGAAACGCGCAACAACTTGCGCCGCGAAGGAGTTCCATTCGGCGAGGATGTGAAGACCGGCGTCATGGTCGAGGTGCCGGCCGCCGCGGTGTGTATCGATGCGATCCTGCGTGAGACCGATTTCATCTCGATCGGCTCGAATGACCTGATCCAGTATCTCGTCGCCGCCGATCGTGATAATCCCAAGGTCGCGCATCTTTGCGAGTCGCTTTCGCCGGCGATCTTTCGCGTGCTGCAGATGGTGCTCGACGCATGCCAGCGCACGGGTACGCCCGTCACACTTTGCGGCGAGATGGCCGGACAGCCGCGCTCCGTCCTCGTCTTGTTCGGCATGGGCCTGAGACGCTTCAGCATGAGCCCGGCGTTCATTCCGGCCGTCAAGGAGCTTCTCGCCTCAGTGACCACGGCCCAGGCCGAGCGATTCGCCCACCACGTGCTGCAACTCAGCACCAACGAAGAGATCCGATCGTACCTGACGGCGCGGCTGAGCGAAGTTTCGAGCACGCTCGAGGTCTTCGATCGAGCCTGATCAAAGTGTGCTCCGCACCGGCACTCGGCCAATCCCATCAAACTGGCACGCGCCGGCTCGAGTCCATTTCCACCTTCAACTGACCTCAACAGTTGCCGAGCGCATCATCCGTAGCAATTTGGACACTCCTCGCCAATCCCTACCGTATTTTCAGGTGGCTCATGTGATTGCCGTGCTATCTGACCTTACGTTTTGCCGCTTTTGACACGAACTGTCGATTCGGCCACCGCCAGCTCTTCCTCTCTTCAAGTTCGCCAGATCCAATCCAGGCGCTTCGCAGGGTCAGGTCAGGCCCGGCCCGGCTTCTGATTTTCAATCGCATCGATCGGCCCGAGATCTGGTTAGCGGAAACACGCAGCCAAGCCGGCACCCACAAAGCGTCTCCTGATCCCGCGAAGCGGCCCGGTGGTCACACTCCGCCACGCGGCGGTTTGTACGGATAATTCAGGCGCCCATTCATAACTCGTTTTCGGATTTCAACATGCGCTAGACTGTTAAGCTGTGCCGGTTATTCAGGCGCCCATTCATAACTCGTTTCGAGTATTCAGTATACGTGAGACTGTTAAACTGTATCGGTTACTCAGGCGCCCAAACGCAACATAATGATACATCGAGAGTTGCGACAAAAGATTCGATCATGCGGATTACGTAGGCGCCCAAGTGGAAGCCGATGCCCCACATCGAGTTAGGACGATATTTTGAACTTCCGATTATTCAGGCGCCCAAACGGAACTCAAGGCAGCGTAGAGAGATAGGGAAAACTTGTGCCTTCCCGAGCCATTTTTTGGGCGCCCGGCCGTGTGCGCGCCACGCGCCACGGCGCAGTGACGAGCGAGCGTACTTCATGATGGGGCGGTCATACCGGTGAAATGAAGTCGGTGTCGAGGAGAATTCGGAAGTTTGCGACTTCTCGTCAAAGTCCAGCCGCTGAGCACGCGACGCCACAGACAATTTGACTGGCTTGAGAACGTGACTCGCCACGCGCAACTCGTTCTCGGTGGAGATCAGTGAGAAGTCTCATTCTTTCTGATGCTCACACGGCCAGACCTACCTCATGTCCTTACGCTGACAAGATGGGCATGCGGCGTGACGCAGGCTTGGGCTGAGAGCCACGCACGGACACGCACTGAGGACACGCACTGCGCGGGTACGCCAGCCTGCATCCAGGCCGCCAGCGCACCCTCAGTGTTATGTTTGACCGCGTCAGTCTTCGCCATTCCAACCACACGCGCCCGCACCTGGCAAGTCGGCGCATTGACACTCTGGGCCGAAACGAACACGATGATTGAGCAAAGATAGTTGGTTAGGGCGAAAATCATGAGCACGTCAACTCAGTATCCTCATCTCACGTTAGACCCGGACGGCACTGCCCGGCTCGAGCGGAGTCGTTACAAAGTACTCCACTTGGCCGGAGAGCATTACCACTATGGGTGGACCGCCGAAGAGATTCTGCGCCAGCATCCGGATCTCCGCCCAGAACAGGTCTACGCGGCCCTCACCTACTTTTACGACCACTACGATGAGCTCGTCGCGATGATGCAGGCCTCAGCGGAGTCTGCCGAGACCGCGCGGCTCAAACAGCCCCTTTCCGCGCTGAACTCTTGAAGCGGCGGCCGGCGGGGACGTCCTGAGCATGCCGTTTTCGGTCTACATGGACGTGCATATTCCCGTGGCCGTCACGGAAGGACTGCGAAGGCGGGGGATAGATGTATTGACGAGCCAGGAAGACGGAACGTCGGAAGATGACGATGACTTCCTGCTTGAGCGAGCCCTGGGGCTCGGACGGGTCTTGTTCACGCAGGACCAAGACTTTCTGGCTATAGCGGCTGTTTGGCAGGAACTGGGAAAGCCATTTGTCGGAATTCTCTATGCTCATCAGCAAGGAGCGAGCCTCGGCCGGCTTGTGAATGATATTGAGTTGTTGGCAGTCTGCTGTGGCCCGGAGGAACTGTCGAATCGAGTGACGTACCTGCCATTATGATAAGGCAATTTCTGAAAATGAGGGTTGAAGTGGGACCGAACTTGGATTCGGCAGCGTTTTCGATCATCTGATGAGGAGCGCTCACCGACAGCCGGGCAAGATAGACGACGAAAGCACTAAAAGAAAATCCCATTCTGGATGAAGAAGTGTCCGACCGAGACTTGCATTTTAGACCGCTTAGTCAGCGGTTCTCCACGATCAATGTGCTTCCCGGCCAGCCGGAGAACGTTGAGAGCGCATAAGTCGCCAAAGATCACACCGACAGCGTCAACACCGCCAATGGCGATAGCAATTCGCCGTGACGACATCGGACAATCCTGAGTAAGCGGTGGAAGCGAATTGTGTTTGGATCCCTGGGTGGAGATGCACGAAGTCGAAGGTCGACGACGTTTGAATGACGATACGGTACAGCGGCTGCGACCGACACCGCCAGGGTTTGCGATCGAGTAGGACAGCAAACTTGGAGGTGACACACCTGACCCACCTCGACGATCGACCGGGACGATGCGGTCGCTCGCACGCAAGCCGCAGCGCCACCGTCTTTTCCTTTCAAAATCTCGTGCGGGAACGACCTGGCTCGCCAGCATGTTGCCCGACGGCGCTTCGCCTGATAGTCTATCCGGTCCACAAGCACGAGTCAGTTTGTCGGTCGACCAGGCGCTTCATGTCTCGAACGGGGATACGTTTTGAGGTTCGTGGTCGCGTCCGCGAGGCCATGACATCGACACGCGTTCTCTGCGACGGGAAAACTTTCGGCCTTGTTTCTCAACAATGAGAATGAGCCATTTGCCTGGAAGATCGGTGCTTTGCGGAACTTCAAAGCAGTCATGTATTTAGGTTGAACGACTCGAGATCCGGCCGAGTGGCATTTGCCTTGCGTATGGGTGTGATGGAACGGAAGTTGAACGAGCCAGTGAATGGCTCTGCCGCGGAAGTGCCCACGTTGCGATCGCAGCACGACTGGGACTGAGTTTATTGGGAGGTTAGAGCCCGACAATGGCGAAACGTCCTAGTGTGAAGGAAATACTCGAGGCGGCCCGCAAAGGGGGCGCTGCCAAGCCGGCCGAGGAATCGGCGCCGGCCGCCGAAGAAGTCGCCGACGCCGCTCCCGAGGAGCAGCCGGCGGCTGTCGCCAAGGCGGCTCCCAGCGCCCCGGCCGCCGCTGTTCCGACAGCGGCCTCCCTGGGCCGTCCCCTCACGGTGAAGGAAAAGCTGGCCGCCGCACGCGCCGGCGGCGCGACTCCGGCCGCACCCGCCGCGAAGCCGGCGGCCGCATCCGCTCCCGCACTCGCTGAAGCCGACGACGAGCCGGCCGCCGCGGAAGCACCCAAGACGGTTCCCGCACCGGCCAAACCCCTGGGCCGGCCGATGACCTTGCAAGAAAAGCTGGCCGCCGCGCGAGGAGCGGGCGCCGGTGCCGCACCGGCGGCGAGCGGTGCCAAGCCAGCCGGGGCCAAACCGGCCGGGCCGGCCGCGGCGAAAGCCGCTTCCGGTACACGCGTGTTGCCGCCGCTGGGTGAGATCACCGACCCCAAGGACCTGGCCGAGGCGGCCCGACAGGCCGCGGCCAAGCAAGCCAGGGATCTCGCCGCCAAGGCCGCGGCGGCCACGCCCGCAAAACCAGCGGCCAAATCGGGGCCAGCCAAGCCGAATACGGTGCCCCCCCGGCCGACACGCGAGCTTGCCGAGGCGGAAACCGGCCATCGGTTCAGCCGGCGCGGCTTCATGGTTGGCAGCACCACGGTGTCGTGGGGCCTCGTATCGATCATCGCCGCCTGGTCGACCTTCACGGCCGCCATCTCCACGATGACCCTGATGACCGTGCGGTTCATGTTCCCCAATGTCCTGGCCGAGCCACCCAGCACGATCAAGGTCGGTTTGCCAACGAATTACGAGCCCGAGGAAGTGAGCGAGCGCTTCAAGGCGGAATGGGGCTTCTGGATCGTCCGCTCGACCCGTTACGACGGCCAGGACATCATTTATGCGCTTCAGTCGGTCTGCACGCACCTGGGCTGCCCACCCAACTGGTTGGCTGCCGAGCAGAAATTCAAGTGCCCGTGCCATGGCAGCGGCTTCTATGTGAGCGGGATCAATTTCGAGGGTCCCGCGCCCCGGCCGCTCGAACGCTTCAAGGTGGCACTCGCCGACGACGGCCAGATCATGGTCGACAAGAGCGCGAAATTCCAGCAGGAATTAGGCCAGTGGGCCGACCCGGATAGCTTTATTCCCGCGTGATCGCGAGCGGCCGCTGAGCCGTCGATGCGACGTGAGTTCAACGCAAACGCACTGATTCGTTCGTTCGTTCCTCGACGAAGGATCGTTCCTCTTCCGATCGCGACCTTGAGAGACGCCTCCATGCCGCTCCTGGACAAAATCACGGATACTCAGCTCTGGAAGAGCATTTTTCGACACCCGATGCCGACCGATCGGCGCAACCGGGTCGTGGTCATGCTGACCAACTTTTTCTTGCACCTGCATCCGGTCAGCGTCCGCAAGCAAGGAATTGCGCTCTCCTATACCTGGTGCATGGGAGGAACGACCTTTTTCCTGTTCATCGTCGAGGTCGTTACGGGCGTGCTCCTGATGTTTTATTACCGGCCAACGCTCGAGCACGCGTATAACGACATCCTGGCGCTACGCGATGTCACGACCCTGGGCATCCTCCGCGAGCTCCATCGCTGGGGCGCGCATGCCATGGTCATCGCGGTCTGGCTGCACATGTACCGGGTCTTTCTGACGGGAAGCTACAAGCCGCCGCGCGAATTCAACTGGGGCGTCGGCGTGATCCTCCTCGTCCTGACCCTGTTACTCTCGTTCACGGGCTATCTTCTGCCTTGGGACCAGCTCGCGATCTGGGCCATCACCGTCGGCTCGAACATGGCCCGGGCGACGCCCGGCCTGGGTGTCGAGGGACCGGGTGCCTCGATGTTGAAGCTCAACGGGGTGAACCTGATCACGTCGGGCTCGGATGCGAAGTTCGCGCTTCTGGGCGGCCGGAGCGTGGGCGAGATGACGCTCAATCGGTTTTATGTGCTCCATTGCGTGGCGATTCCACTGGCCGCGGCGATCTTGATCATGATCCACTTCTGGCGGGTGCGCAAGGACGGCGGCATCAGCGGGCCAATGTGACCGGCGGGCCGCAACGGGTCGGCACGCGGCGACCAGGCAGGCGGCCCCAACCGGGCACGGCAGGCAGGCTTCGACGTAGCTATGCCCGGGAAATTCGTTGGGACGGGCGACATCGAGTCGAGTTTTTGATTATCTCCTCCAATCGCGAATAAACAGACTCATGCAGCAAGATCTGACAGTGAGCGTGATGTTCGGGCTGGCCTGGTACTACTTGCTGGCCTCGGTGATGAACGCGGCGGCGGCGGCCTATGTCTCCTACGGCGAAATGGTGTCGGAAGGGGCCTCGCGCGTCGGCCTGGCACCCAAGACAAGACACCTGCCCGCGTGGCTGGTGACCGTGTTCCTTGGCCTCTACGGCATGGCCGTCCTGATGATCCTGGGGCGGCACGTCTTGCCGGGCGCGGTTTCGGTCGCGTATGCCCTGTGCGCGGCCGCCAACGGCATCCTGGCCGTCATGGCCGGAGCCGACGCGGCGCACTTCGCCGAAGCGAAAGAGCACGGCCACGGCGAGGGTGATCCGCTCGGCCCGCCGAGCCTGGACGAACATCATCCCGCGGTCGGGCTGGGCAAGCCCATCGATCGCACGCTCTGGACCCTGATCTGGTCGGTCGTCGCCGTCATCTTTCAGGCGATGGGGGTCACCTACTGGCTCAGCGCATCGGCCCAGAGCCACCAATCCGACCTGATCCCCGTGACGGGAATCTTGATGCCGCAATTCATGCGGGACGCGATCGACTTCGTCGCCGGGCCGACCACGTTCTTCGTCGGTGCCACACTCGGGTTCATGGCCTTGATCCGCTGGCGGCGGTTCATGGCCAACGGCCTGGTCGGCTGGGGCATGGTCAACCTGTTCTTGCTGTATTTCGGCCTGAGCATGACGGACTTCGATTTTCGCGACATCGTCACCAAGCCCGATAACGTGCCGATTGTTGGCCTCCTGATCCTGGTCGGCTACTTCTTCTGGTATGCGCTGCGTCGCGCGGTCATCAACGATGCCCGGATCGCGCAGGGCCTTCCCAGCCTGGAGGAGCTCGAGCCCGACAAGACCCTCACCTGGCCCGACCTGGTCTACACGGAACTCATCTGCATGGTGATCCTGACGATCGTTCTGGTCGCCTGGGGAATCGTGCTTCAGGCGCCGCTCGAGCAGCCGGCAAGCTCGACAGTCGCGCCCAACCCCTCGAAGGCTCCCTGGTACTTCCTGGGCCTTCAGGAAATGCTCGTCTATTTCGACCCGTGGATGGCCGGCGTGGTCTTGCCGAGTATGATAATCGTAGGCCTGATGGCGATTCCTTACATCGATACGAACAAGCTGGGCAACGGCTATTACAGCTATAGCCAGCGGAAATTCGCGTACCTGACGTTCCAGTACGGCTTCGTCGTGCTCTGGGTGGTCTTGATCCTTCTGGGAACGTTCTTGCGGGGCCCGAACTGGAACTTTTTCGGTCCCTACGAGTTCTGGGATCTGCACAAGGTGATTCCACTCAACAACGTCAACCTGTCCGACATCTTCTGGATCCAGCTTCTGGGCACGGCGAAGCCCCCGTTCATCCTGTTGCGCGAGGCGCCCGGGATCTTGCTCACACTGGCTTATTTCACGATCGTGCCGTACCTGCTCTACCAGTTGTTCTTCAAGAAATACGTGCAGCAGGCCGGGCTGCTGCGCTACCTGACACTGGCGGTGCTGATCCTCTTCATGGCCAGTTTGCCGCTCAAGATGGTCTTGCGCTGGACGATCAACCTCAAATACGTGGTGGCCATACCCGAGTACTTCTTTAACATTTAATTCATCGATCGCTTCCGGGCGCGGCCGGGCGTGATTTTTTCGTGCGTGCATCGATCGGCGAATCGCGGACGCGCCGCGACCCTTGTCGAACGATCGGCGCGGCAAATTCCGTCCGAGCGCGGCGCGGAACACGGGCTCAAGTCCGCCCGGGGCATGATCCCGGGGCGGGTCGACCTCAGAGGAAGACGACCATGCCGGCATCCGAGGAAACGTATCGACGTCAACCGACGCTCCACCTGATCTTCGCGATCTCTTCGATCGCGATGCTCCTTTCGACGGTGTGGATGGTCATGGCCGACCACATGCGTCCCTGGAAGCAAGTTCAGCGGCAGTTTCAGGAGGTCGAGCGCGAGAAGCTGGAAGCGTCCGAGAAACAGAAGCTGGAAGAGCAGAAGACCAAGTACCAGACGCAGATCGATCAGATCGATCAAAAGATCCAGACGGCCGAAGCCGAGTCCGAGACACGCGGCCGGGACCTCCGCCTGATCAACAATGATCTCAAGGTGCTTGAGGGCAAGACCGAGCGGCTCGACACCCAGCGGCGCTTCCAGAAGGCCGACCTCGATAGCAAGCGCAGCTTCTACGACGGCATGGTCGATCGGGGCGAGGAAGTTAAGGCGCGTCACTACCTGTCGACGGTCGTCGCGCAGGCCGAGCGCGATCTGGCCACGCTGTCGCTCGAGCTCGAGGCCGTCAAGAAGACCCTTAACGAGAAAAAGGCCGAGAAAGAACGGCTGCTGGGATTCGTCGATGACCTGAAAAAGGAAAAGGATCGACTGACGCGCGAGGCCGATCGCGTGACCCGCGTGATCGAACAAAAAGACGCCCTCTACGGCGGCTCACTGCACTGGTGGAGCAAGCCCCTGGCGTTCTTGCGCGGCCTTCCTGGCATCGACATCATGCCCCCCACCAAGATCCAGCAGCTCAGCCTCCCCGAGCTGACGATCAACTACAACTTCAAGGAAGTGCCCCGCTACGACCGATGCGCCACGTGCCACCAGGCCATCGATCGAATTGGATACGACAAGGATGCCCACGGCGGCGAGATGGCCGAGGTTTTCCGGTCGCATCCGTTCTTGACCTCGGGAGCGACCACGCTCGACCCGCGCGGCAAGGTGGTGCCGGCCGGACTCTATCTCGACGCCAATGGTCCGCACCCGATCAATAGTTTTGGCTGCACGATCTGTCACGGGGGCCAGGGCTCGGGAACCGACTTCACCTATGCATCGCACACGCCCAACACGCGGGAACAGGCCGAGGAATGGCACAAGGATTATGACTGGCACGAGATCCATCACTGGGATTACCCCATGCTCCCCAAGCGGTTCATGGAATCGAGCTGCCTCAAGTGCCATACCCAGGTGACCGATATCCCGCAGGCCAAGAAGCTTCAGGCCGGCTATCAGCGGATCGTGAAATACGGTTGCACGGGCTGCCACACGATCGGCGGCGACGGCGCCAATGGCCCGGACCTGACCGACGAGCGGCAGGTTGGCCCCAACCTGGCCCATATCGCGTCCAAGGACGCCAAGGAGTGGGTGCTCAAGTGGATCGCCAATCCCCACGCGTTCCGGCCCGATTCACGCATGCCGCGGTTCTACGGCCTGACCAACAACAACGCCAAGGAAGACTGGCCCAAGAACTACGCCGAGATTCACGCGATCACCCACTACCTGTTCGCCAAGAGCACGCCCCCCCACGATTTCGTCGATCCGCCCGCCAAGACCGACTCCGCCAAGGGGAAAGAGCTGTTCCTGCAGAAGGGGTGCATGGCCTGCCACCAGCACCAGTACTATCAGAAGGACCAGGTGCAGCTCGCCGACGCCGCCAACATCAACCCGGCCTATTTCGACAAGAAAGGCGACGTCAAGCTCGATACCAAGGCCACCTATGACCCGAAGGGTTTTCCGGCCACCGTTCAGGAATACGCCCGCGCTGATTTCGGCCCGAACTTGTCGAACATGGCCGCCAAGTTCCAGTCGAAGCCGGATGGGCTCAAGTGGCTGTCGAACTGGATCGCCGCGCCCGAACGATATCATCCCAAGAGCCTGATGCCGAACTTGCAGCTCTCGCAGCAGGACGCCGCCGATATCGCGAGCTGGATCTTGACGGTCCCCGCCGAGTGGCCGGTCAAGGTGGAGGTGCCGCCCGTCGACTCGAAAGAGGTCAAGGAGTCGGTCGACGAGCTGGTCAAGCTCTACGTCTCCAAGAGCGGCAGCTTCAAGAAGGCCGACGGCAAGACCCATGGCCGTGTCGCTCAGCGAAGTCGACGACTTTGTCGAGCACAAGCTGTCATCCGACGACAAATTGTTCTACCTGGGCGAACGGACGATCTCGCGTCTGGGATGCTTCGGCTGTCACTCGATTCCCGGGTTCGAAAACGCCAAGCCGATCGGCACGGGCCTCAACGACTGGGGGATCAAGCTCCCGGCGCGGCTCGATTTCGGTCACATTCGCGAGTATCTGACCGACAAGGATCAGGCCGCGGACGCCGAAGGAACGCGTGACGGCACTGATCTGTTTTATCAGGAAAAGGTGCTGCACGAGACGCGTATGGGCTTCCTCTATCAGAAGCTCCACCGGCCGCGCAGCTACGACTACCTGAAGAAGAGCGAGAAATACAAGACCTGGGACGACCGGCTGCGCATGCCGCAGTTCGCCTGGGCCAACGATCCGGCCGCCGTGGAAGAGGTCATGACGTTTGTGCTGGGCCTGACCAACGAGCGGGTCGCCGCGAAGTATCTACCCAAGAAAGACGCGTCCCGGGCCCGCAATGCCGTGGCGCTTGGCGAGCGTAACTTGAACCGGTTCAACTGTGCGGGCTGCCATGTGCTCGAGATGCCCAAGTTCACGATTCCCAGGGGCGTCAAGGTGGCCGAGGCGTTCACCGACTTCAAGACGAACCTGCGATCTTCGTACACGGCGCGGAATACCGATTACTTGCGCGAGCTCGATCCGGAGTGCACTTACGACCCGAACAAGAAGCTCGACGCCGGTGCGATCGAGAAGGAGCTGGGAGTCAGCGACGACCTGGCCGCGGCGGACGTCGTGCTCGAAGGGATGCCGATCGGCACTTTTGAAAATGAATTGACCGTCCAGCTCTGGAAGCCGGCGATCGTGCGGGGCTACAAGTTCAAGATCGGCGACAATGTCACGCTCGACCAGACCAAGGTTCAAAAGACCCCGGCGGTCGGCGGCGATTTCGCGTGGCTCTTCGCGGCCTACCAGGCCGAACGAACGGGCAACCCGTTTGAATCTTTCTGGAACCGGCTGCCGCCGCCGTTGCTGCGTGAGGGGGTCAAGGTTCAGACACCCTGGGTGACCCGGTTCTTGAAGGATCCATACCCGATTCGTCCTGCCGTGCAGTTACGCATGCCGCGCTTTCACTACGGCAAGTCGATCGACACGCCGGAACACGAGCCGTCCGAGCTGGCCAATTATTTCGCGGCTCGCGACCAGGCCGAGTTCCCGTACCAGACGATCCCCGAGCAGAACGCCAGCTATCTGACCGAGCAGAACAAGGCTCATCCCGACTATGTGGCGGCCGGCTGGCAAATGATGACGAACAAGGCCTCGCCCTGTTTGCAGTGTCATGCGATTGGCCAGTTCAAGCCGAGCGGCGGCGAGCAGGTGGTCAACGGGCCCGACCTGCGCGGCGTTCCGCCACGGTTCCGGCCGCAGTATCTTCTGGAGTGGATTGCGAATCCGCGCCGCTTGATACCGTACACGGCCATGCCGCAAAACATCGCGCCTCACGGCACGGTGCAGATTCCTGTTCCCAAGACGTTTGAGAACAAGCCGTTCGACATGGTCAAGGCGATCCGCGATACCCTGCTCAACTATGTCAACGCCGTCGAATTGCAGCTTGCCAGCAGCGGACCCGAGGCAACTCCAGCCGGCACGCCGCCCAAGACTTCCGGAAACGCGCCTTGATTCTCGACGCGCCTGGTACGCCGGGCGCGTCGTTATGGAGCTGGCGCCTATAACACCCTTGAAACACGATCGCAACCGTGATGGACTCGATTGAAGATCGATCCCGCCATCGCGAATGTGGTTGCTGAACACTTGACTTCCATCGTCGGGTGAACGAAGCATTGGTAGGAGAGACCCTTGTGTCCCGCCAGCCTGCTTCCACCGGATGGGATGGATTGCTATCTTCAATGAAATTCGCACCAAGGAGAGAATTCATGTCGGTTCAGCGCAATGGTTTCGCAGGCTTGCCATGGGCAGTTTGGGCTCGGTGGCGGTGATCGCCCTGGGACTGGCCGGTTGCGGTGGGCAGCCGTCGGATACGAGCACGGCCGTCGTGGTGCCTCCCGCCGGAACCCTTCCGGCCGGCGGCGCTTCCAACTCGGGCACGAAGTCGGCTACAGCCGAAGCGACCCCCGCGGGCACGGCAGCAGCGTCGACCTCCACGGCCTCGACGGCTCCCGTGAAAGCCGAGGGCTGGGGCACGCTCAAGGGACAGGTGATTTTCGGCGGCGATCCGCCCGCGCGCAAGACGCTCGTCGAGAAGGGGAAGGCCGACAAGAATCCGGACGTCTGCGCCAAGGACAGTTCGATCAAGTCGGAGCGGCTGGTTGTCAACCCGGAGGGTAAAGGGGTGCAAGTTCGCCCTGGTGTACATTCCGAAGCCGACGGCCGTCAACCCAGACGCCAAGAAGGCAGCCGCCGAGGCCAAGCCCGTGTTCGACCAGAAGGGGTGCGTGTTCGAGCCGCACGTCGTCGGACTGATGGCGGGCGTGCCGGTGACACTCAAATCGAGCGATGCGGCCAGCCATAACGTCAATATCAAGCTCAAGGCTTCCTCGCTCAACCAATCGATCGGAGCGGGCCAGACGCTGGTTTTTCAGCCTTCGGCTCCGGAACGGACCCCCGGCCAGGTCGTCTGCGATATTCACCCCTGGATGACGTCGTGGTGGATGGTCGTTGATAACCCTTATATCGCCGTCACCGACGACAAGGGCTACTTCGAGATCAAGAACGTTCCGGCCGGCACGCAAAAGGTCGTCGTCTGGCAGGAAGCCGTCGCCAAGGGGGGCTTCGTCACGCCGCCGTCGGGCGAGGATGTCACGATCAAGGCCAACGACGCCACGGTCAAGGATTTCACGATCGATCCCTCCAAGCTGTTGCCGGCGAGTTGATCATGTTGGGCCCGCCGGTCGCAGCGCGGGCACTTGACAGACAGTCAGCGCGGCCGCTGGCGGGTCAGGCGAGGCAACGGTAGCAGAGGAGTATGATGAGATGAGCTGGCATCCCCGATTCTCCGGCGGTCTTCAATGGTCCGCGGTCGTCGCATTGAGCTTTTTTGTTTCGTCACTGACGTCGACGACCCGGTCGTCGGCCGCCGCCCCCCCGGTTTCAGGGCGTCTCATTGTCGCCAGCGCGATCGGCCAGGCGGGGACCGGCACGATCAAGGGACGGCTCGTCTGGGGAGGCGACACGCCTCCGCCCCAGGGACCGGCGATTGCCAAGGGGGCGGCACCCAAGGATCCGAATGTCTGCGCGGCAGCGAAGCCCATTCTGTCGCATGACCTCGAGGTCGATCCGCAGTCGAAGGGCGTTATCTATGGCTTCGCCTTCATCTCGCGCCCCAAGGCGGCCAATCCCGAGATGGTGCGCGAGATCGTCGGCAAGAAGCCGGTTATCGAGCTCGATCAGAAGAACTGCGACTTCGTGCCACACTCGGTGGCCTTGCATCAAGACCAGGTGCTGGGGCTCAAGTCGAGTGACCCGGTCGGACATAACGTGCGGCTGACGGGCTTCAACAACGCCGGCATTAACCAGGTGCTCGCACCTAATGGCACGCTCGACGTCAAGCTGGTCGCCGAGCGCCTGCCGATGCGAGTGGCCTGCGATATTCATCCCTGGATGCACGGCAACGTCATGGTCTTTGACCACCCGTTTTTCGCAGTGACGGGAAAGGACGGCTCGTTCGAGATCAAAGGCGTGCCGGCCGGCAGTCAGAACCTCGTGGTCTGGCAAGAAAAAGTCGGCTATGTGACGCCGGGAGGCGGTCGTGGGACGCCGATCAACGTGAGCCCCAATAAGATTACCGACGTGGGCGAGATCAAGATCGACCCGGCCAAGGTCAAGCCCTGATCGAAATGTCCGTAAAGAGGTTGAACGGCGGCCACCAGCCAGGGCCTGCCTGGAAGCGCCAGGCATGGCCGGTTGCGGCGGACTGAACTCCGCGATTGGACCGCACCGCCCGCAAGGTCGGCTTTTTTCTTCCAACCTACGAAAGCCATCTGAATTGACGGCGCGTTATCGGCTTGGCCGTGGGCTCCAGTTCCTTGGTTTGATGATTCTTCCCTTTGCCATCGCTTCAGAGCTGGTCGGGCAATTCGGGTTGGGCCAGTCCATGCTCGTGGCTGCGGGCGGAGCCGCACTCTTTTATGTCGGCTTTGTTTTACAAAACCGCCCCTGAACACCCGTCGATTCTCGCGCGACTCTTGTGCGAGCTGCGTATTTTCTGTGCAACTGCCGCGAGCCCTCGCACTTTTCGCTTCGATCTTTTACACTGGGACAGGCGACTCCTGGGTTTGGTATTCCATTTGCACAAGGACGAGGGAGATATCCCGTGTCCCACACAATCACAGCAGTGACCACAGGGCGATGCCCCCAGCCCTTCGCACGATGCGCCCGCTCCTTTTTGCGAAGATTGGTTGGACTCGACTCCTTTTGAGCCTCCAAACGGATAACCGTCGACAGTGATTCCAGGATGGAAGCGCGATCAAGTAGGGCCCTCTTGTACGGACGACAGGACCGTCACTTGTGCGACGCGCCGGGCCAACTTCGATCGAACCGACTGGCGCAGGGGAGGTCTGGGTTACATGGGGAGCATGCAATCGGTTGATCACGGACCGCGTCAGAGAAGTCATCTCCTGGCGGTTTTGTGCATCCTCGCCGGCACCGCGGCTGGTCTCAACGAATCATTATTCGGGCAAGGCCCGAATCGGAGCGCGCAGAAATTCGGGCCGGACACGAGTAGCTCGGCCGAGAAGCGCTTGCGCAATGCCGAAGGGCTGGCCCGCGACCGGCAATGGTCCGAAGCGATCAATATCTACCAGCGCGTGATCGACGAGTTCGGCGACAAGGTCGTGTTGCTTCCGCGAGCCGAAGGTGACGCCGCGGGATCGTCCGATTTCTTGCTTTATGTCGACCAGCGGCGATATTGCCATGCGGCCATTGCCCATCTGCCGGCCGAGGCGCGTGCGATTTACCGCACTCGCATGGACTCGCTCGCGGAGCGCTGGTTTCAAGAAGGAGCCCGCTTACGCGACCGGGGACTTTTGCGCCGCGTCGTCGATCAGGCATTTTGCAGCTCGTGGGGCGATGATGCGCTCGAGCTCCTGGGTGATCTGTCGTTTCAAGACGGACAATTTGGAGATTCGCTCGCGATGTACGGCCGGCTGGTCGCCGACTCGACCGACGTTCTCGTGCATCCCGACCCCTCAGTCGACTTGCCGCGAGTCGCCGCCAAGAAACTTCTCTGCCGCGCCGCGCAGGGAGAGAATCCACCGACCAGGGAGGCGATCGACGACTTCGCCAAACGCTACCCAGGCGCTGAGGGCTCGCTGGCCGGCCGCAAGGGGAATTACGCCACCATCGTCACCGAGGCGCTCCGCGGCGATCGTCTCGCGCCCGGCTCACAGGCCGATAGCCGATGGCCGACGTTTGCCGGCGCTTTGAGTCGATCGAAGGTCGCGCCCGGGCCGATCGATGTTGGCTCAACCCAGTGGCGCGTGGAGCTCGAAAAAGTATGGCCCAACCGCACGACCGTCTTTGGCACGCGTGGTGGCGGCATTGGAGCGACCGCAGGGGCCAGCGCGAGCGAGCGGCTCCTGGCATTTCATCCGATCGTGCTGGGCGACCAGGTGATTGTCAGCGATGGCGTCCGCGTTCTGGCGTATAACCTCAATGATCGCCCGGCCGAGTCGGACGGCAGCATGCCTCGGCCGGTCGAGCCTGCCTGGAAGTATGACCCGGAAAACGGGACCCAGATGCCGCAAGCGCGTGCCATGCAGATGGTGATTCCGCGCTATACCTTGACGACCGTCGATCACCGGATCTATGCCCGGATGGGGGGCATGAACGCGGCGTTCGTGCCGGGCATGGGCAATGTCGGCGGGCGCGGCACCAGCTCGATCATCGCACTCGACTGGAACACCCAGGGCAAGCTCTTGTGGGAGTGCAAGTCGAGCTCGATCACATTGCCCAACCAGCCGGCCGAGCGCCATGGCTCGAGCAAGACGGTCAGTTTCGAGGGAACCCCGGTTGCCGACGCGCACCACGTCTACGTCGCCGTGACCGATCGTCGCGAGCAGACCGCGACTTATATCGCGTGCTTCGACGCCGATACCGGGGCGAGCCGCTGGATCCGCTATCTCGGTACGGCCTCACCCGACGTCAACGTCCTGTTCGGCATGATGCCCATGCAATTCGGCGTTGGAGGCGGGAGTGATTTCAACCATCGCCTCCTGTCGCTCGAAGGCTCGGCCATTTATTATCAAACGGACCTGGGCGCCGTCGTCGCGCTCGAGGCCGAGACCGGTGCGACGCGCTGGGTCGCCACGTATCCTCGCCAGGAGCCCAATCAAGGCGCGTAACAGTAGCGAACGCGACCTCAATCCGGCCGTCGTGCACGACGGCCGGGTGATCGTGGCACCCAGTGATGCCGACGCGATTTTCGCGTTTGACGCCCAGAGCGGCCGGCTCCTCTGGAAGAGCGAGCCCATTTCCGACGATGTCAAGCTCACGCATCTGCTCGGGGTCGCCAAGGGCCGGCTCGTCGCCACGGGCAACCGGGTGCTGCTTTTCGACGTCACGACTGGCAAGCTGCTGCATGCATGGCCCGACTCGGTCAAGTCGCTCGAAGGTTATGGCCGCGGGCTCCTCGCCGGCGATTACATCTACTGGCCGACCGTCAACGAAATCCAGGTCCTTCACCAGCGCACGGCGTTGATCGCCGAGCCCCCGATCAAGCTCGCGTCGTACCATGCCAAGGGGGGCAACCTGGCCGCCGGTAACGGCTACCTGATCGTCGCCCAGACCGACAGCATGGTCGTTTTTTGTCAGAACAGCCGCCTGATCGAGCGCTATCGCGACGAGATCGCGCGTACTCCCGACGACGCGGTCAATTATTTCCGGCTGGCGCGCGCCGCCGAGGCGACGGGCCGCGACTCGCTCGCGCTCGAAATGTATCAACAGGCTGCCCAGAAAGCGCGATCCAACGAGACAGTCGACGGAACCTCCCTGGTCGGAGCGGCCCGCGATTACCGGTTTCGCCTGCTCTTGCGGCTGGCCGTCGCGGCGCGAAAATCAAAACACTGGGATGAGGCGGCCGGGCATCTCGACGCGGCGGCCATCGTGGCGCGGACCGACCCCGAACGGCTCGAGGCCCAGCTCTTGCGAGCCGACGTCGCGCTCGACGCGGCGCGGCCCAGAGAGGCCGTCGATATCTGCGAGCGGCTCCTTGAAGACGAGCGGCTACGGCCGCTGCCGGTCGCCGCTGACGGCCACCGGACGATCCGCGCCGACCTCCTGATCGCCGATCGACTCAATGCGATCGTTCGTGTTCATGGGCGGGACGTGTACGAAACCTACGATCGCGCCGCGGCCGAAATGCTCAAGCGCGGCAAAGAGGCCGGGGATGTCCGGGTCCTCGACGATGTCGGCCGGACCTTCCCGGTCGCTCGCGTGGTCCCCGATGCTTTGGTGGCCCTGGGCTCGCTTCAAGAATCCGCTCGGCACTGGAGTGATGCGGCCCATACTTACAAGAAGCTGCTCCTGGCGGCCCCCGACGAAGAGCGCCGCGCTCAGGCTCTCTGGCGGCTGGCGCACGTGTACGAAGCGCGCAAGCTCTTGCTGGCGGCGCGGGATAGCTATCTCGAGCTGGCGGCGCGGTTTCCGAATCTCAAGGTCCAGTGGCTCGATTCGTCGGCGACGGTGGCCGAGCTTGTCACGGCCGAGCTGGCGCGTGCCCGCTTATATTCAACTGATTGCCGACCGTCCGACGCCCGCGATGCCGATGCCGCTCGTCCGCCGGTGGAACTGGCAGCCGCTCACGAGTGATCCGGTGCGCGTGATCAGCGCGACGGGAGTCGCTCCGTCGCTCGACGCTGGCCGGCTCTTTCTGGTTGAAAAGAGCGGGCTACGGATGCTCGATCCCGCCAGCGGCCTGCCGCGCTGGTCGTCGGAGCTAGGCGGGCCCCCCCTGTGGGCCGGCTACCTTTCCGACAAGCTGATCGCGGCGACGTCGCGCCAGATCGTGGCTCTCGACCTGGCCCAGGGGAATATCCAGTGGCGTTACGCGTTTTCGCGTTCGGCCAAGGACGCCGACGGACCCGACCCGTTCGCGGATGCCAAGGGAGTTGACCGGGCTCAACTCCAGGAGCGGCCGAGTGAGGTGCTCTCGGGCTTTCAACTGGTGAAAGGGCGGGTATTTTGCTTGCGCGGCCAGACCGAATTGATCGCCCTTGATGGCGATACCGGCGCGGTCGACTGGTCGTTTTCATCGCCCGGCCGGCCGGATCAATCCCCATCTTTATGTCGGTGCCGATCGAACGGTGCTCCAGGTTGATAAGCCCAATCAATTACTGGTGCTGCGCAGCGACGATGGCCAGCCCGTCGTCCGCAAGAATCTCGAGGAGAGCGAGCAGATCGAGCGAGCGCCGATGCCCGTCGATGAAGATTCCGTGCTCCTGGTTTCCGATCGCCGCACCGTCAAGAAGTTCGACTTGATTCATGGCCAGACGATCTGGGTCTACCGCGAAAGCACCGATCTCCCCGTGAACGGGCCGCCCCGCATCATGGGCGACTCCGAGCGCATGCTCGTTCTGCATGACGGCCGCCTGTTGATCCGGCTCGACCCGGCCACGGGCTCGAAGCGCTGGTCGTGCCAGCTCGGTGTCGAAGACTTGAGCGCACGGCCGGGGGCGATGGCCTACGATGACAAGCGATTTTATTGTGTGAACAAGGAGGTCGGCTTTGGCAGCTTGCGGCAAACCATCCGGGCGATCTCACTCGAAGACGGCCAGAGCGTCTGGTCGCGCCACCTGGCCAGCCGGCGCGACACGGGCTGGTCAATCGCCTTGACCGAAGGGTATGTCGTTGTCTGGCCGAATAACATGACAGACAATACGATGGAGCTAGCGTCCGAGAACACGGGGAGCGACAGCCTGCCGGTCATCATCCGGCGCCGCGACAATGGAGAGATCGTGCAGCGGTTTGTGTTTCCCACAACGACGTCGGATCTGACGTTCAAGGCCGATCCGCGCGGCGCCCTGGTTGCGACCACCCGCGGCCTCTGGGGGCTGGGCTCGGCGGAGGCGAGCTCGTCACCATTTTCGGATCGGCCACAATAAAATAAACAGACCCGCCGTTCCGCCGGGCCTCGTGGGATCGCGCCAACCCGCACGCAGGGAGCGAGCGACGACCCATGACGAGCAGAGCGGCAGGTTCCGCGAATTTTCGAGAGTTCTAACCGAGGTATCCATGAAGTTGCACACTGGGAGGCACGCGTGAGCGACGCAGACCCGATCGAGACTCGTCCCAGTGACGATGACCTGGCCGCCGTCGAGCGGCTCAAGGATGCCTTCAACAAGCTCAAGGGGGAGATGTCCAAGGTTATTGTTGGACAGCACGCGGTCCTCGAGGAGCTGTTGATCGCCATCTTTGCCCGTGGACATTGCCTGTTGATTGGCGTGCCCGGGCTGGCCAAGACGCTGATGATTCACACGTTGGCCGATGCGCTTAACCTGAGCTACAACCGGATCCAGTTCACGCCCGACTTGATGCCGTCGGACATCACGGGCACCGAGGTCATCCAGGAAGACAAGGCCAGCGGTGTGCGGCAGTTCAAATTTCTCCGGGGGCCGGTTTTCGCCAATATCGTCCTGGCCGACGAGATCAACCGCACGCCCCCCAAGACGCAGGCCGCCCTGCTCGAGGCCATGCAGGAACGGCAAGTGACCGTCGGCGGCGAGCGGCACAAGCTCCCTGATCCGTTCTTCGTCCTGGCCACGCAAAACCCGATCGAGCAAGAAGGGACCTATCCGCTGCCCGAAGCGCAGCTTGACCGCTTCATGCTCAACATCCTGGTCGGCTATCCGACCGGAGGAGGAAGAGCTCGACATCGTGCGGATGACGACATCGGTGCAGCGGCCGGCCGTGTCAAAGGTTCTCTCGGGCGCCGATATCCTGTCGCTGCAAGAGGTCGTACGCAAGGTGCCGATCGCCGATCATGTGTCGCGTTACGCCGTCCGGCTGACGCGCAACACCCGGCGCGACAAGGATGGCGGGCTCAATTTCATTCGCGACTACGTGAGCTGGGGGGCCGGCCCCCGGGCCAGCCAGTACCTGGTCTTGGCCGCCAAGGCCCGCGCGGTCTTGCACGGCCGCTACCATGTTTCGACCGAAGACATTCGCTCGGTCGCCGGACCCGTCTTGCGGCACCGGATCATCACCAATTTCAACGCCGAAGCCGAAGGCCTCAAGCCCGACGACATCGTCGAGCGCCTGATCAAGTCGGTTCCCGTCGATGAGCACGAGGCCGAGCAAAGTGGAAAATTACCAAAAATATTTAGATCCGCTCACGTTAGCTAGCCTCGAAGGGCTGGATCTGCAAGCGCGCATGGTCGTCGAGGGCTATGTCGCCGGGCATGCATCCCAGCCCGTATCATGGCTTCTCGGTCGAGTTTGCCGAGCATCGCGAGTACGTGCCGGGCGACGACATCCGGCACGTCGACTGGAAGGTCTGGTCCAAGACCGACAAGCTCTATCTGAAGCAATACGAGCAGGAAACGAACCTGCTCACATATTTGCTTCTGGACACCAGCGAGTCGATGGCCTATGCCTCGGGCGGCAACGTCACCAAGCTGCGGTATGCGCAGTTCATCGCGGCGTCGCTGGCGTACCTGATTCTTGCAGCAGCAAGATTCGGTCGGGCTGGTGGTTTACGACGACGCGGTGCGCCGCTATTTGAAGCCGGCCGGCCAGACGTCGCAGCTCAAGGAGATCTTGCATCTCCTGGACGTGACGCCGGCCCGCGAGAAGTCGGATCTGGGGCTGGTCTTCAACGACCTGGCCGAGCGATTCAAGAAGCGCGGGGTCGTGGTCGTCCTGTCCGACCTGTTTGACGACGCCGGCGCGGATCGTCACCGGTCTCAAGCATTTTCGGCACCGGCGCCACGAGGTGATCATGTTTCACATCCTCGACCCGGCCGAGCTCGATTTCCCGTTCCGGGACACGACACTGTTCAAGGGCATGGAGGGCATGACCGACATCTTGACCGATCCCCATGCGCTCAAGCGTGCCTACCAGGCCGAGCTGGGTTCGTTCTTGCAGGAGCTGGAGAAAGGGTGCCGCATGGTCGACATCGACTATGTGCCGCTTGCGCACCGATCAGAGCCTGGACGTCGCGCTGTCGAGCTACCTGGCGTCGCGCTCGGCGCGGATCCGCTGAGGCGGCCCATGGCCGTTTTGTGTTGAACAACGAGGAGAAAGCGTGGAGTTGCCTGCCGTGACGTTGCCCTTCTTCTGGGCCCTGGGCTTCGCCAATGCCCCGCTCCTCTATGCGCTGGCGGCGGCCGGCGTTCCCGTCTTGATTCATCTGCTCAATCGCCGCAAGTACCGCGAGGTTCCCTGGGCGGCGATGCGGTTCCTGCTCTGGCGGCGATTCGCAAGAACCGCCGGCGGCTGCGTGTCGAGCAATGGCTACTGCTGGCTGATCCGAACGCTGGTGGTGCTCCTGGTCGTCTCGGCGATGGCCAAACCGTTTCTCGAGTCGTTTGGGGCGATCATCGCTGGCAACCGCACGCACAAGGTCATCGTGATCGACGGCTCGCTCAGCATGGGCGTATCGGTCGGGTGATTCCAGCCGTTTCGACCAGGCCAAGGCCGTGGCCATCCAGCTCGTCAAGGACGCCAGGGGGGGCGATGCCGTCAGCGTGATCTTGATGGGGATCCGCCCAAGATCGTGATCAGCGACCCGACACACAACCTCCGTGAAGTCGAGAAGGAGATCGGCGAGCTGGCGCAGACCGACGGCGCGACCGACCTGGCGGCGACATTTGAAGCCGTCGACCGCGTGCTCGACGTCTCGTCGATTTCCCAGAAGGAGGTCATCTTCTCTGACCGACCTGCAAGCCGCGAGCTGGAGGCCCACCGGCCGAGGCGGCCGACGACGCTCAAGAGCGTGCTGGCCAGGCTCGAGGCCCGGCATCCGCGATCGGTGGTGATCGACCTAGGCAAGCCGGGCGGCGAGAACCGCGCGGTCACCGATCTGAGGCTCGACGTTCCCGTGGTCACGGTCGGGTGCGCCGGTCCTGATTCGCGGCATGACTGCGCAACTTTGGTGCGGCTCGCGCCGACTGGCGTCCGCGCCCGGCTGACGGCCGACGGCCGTCTCGGGCCCGAGGAGGCGTTCGACCTCCGCGCCGGCCGAAGATGTTCCGGTCGTCTTTCGCCAGCAATTCAACACGCCGGGCGACCATGTCGTCGAGCGTCTCGATCGACAGCGATCCGCTGGAGGCCGACAACCGCCGCTGGCTGGTCGTGCCGGTGCGTGAGTCGCTCAATGTGCTTGCTGGTCGACGGCCATTTCAAGTCCGAGCCCTACCAGGCCGAAACCGATTACCTGGCCCAGGCCCTCTCGCCGAGCGAAGAATCGCCCGGGCAGCCGCAGCCCGATCAAGGTCGAGGTCGTTTCCGAATCGCAGCTATCCCGGCGCGAGCTGGCTCCCTATGACGTGGTGGTCCTTTGCAATGTCGCGCCAGTTCAATCCGCCGGAGGTCGCGGCGCTGGACGATTTCCTCAAGCAGGCGGGGGCGTCGTGCTTCTTCGGCGGCGACCAGGTGGTTGCCGAAAACTACAATCGTTTGCTCTATCGAGGACGGTAAGGGCCTCTTGCCCGCCGCGATCGGGCCGAGCGTGGGCGACGCCGCCAAGAAAGAAGGTGGATTTTTCTTCAATCCGCTCGGCTATCGCCATCCGATCGTGGCCGCATATTCCAGGGTGAGACCGAGCCGGTCACCTCGGGTTTGACGCAGGCGCGAACCAGGCAGTATCACAAGCTGATCGTGCCCAAGGGCTCGAAGGCCGAAGTCGCGCTGGCGTTTGAGAATGGCGATCCCGCCGTAGTGGAAGCGCGGCGCCACCGGGGGACCGTGTTCTGTCGTGGCGACATCGGCCGACACCGGATGGACGACCTGGCCGATCCACAAGAGCTATCGTTCCGGTGATGCAGGAGATCGTCTATCGCGCGTCGGCCGGGCGGCTGTCGGAGCGCAATATCCGGGTCGGCCAGCCGTTCGATCAGTCGTTTCCAGCGAGCCGGGGCGACGTCGCCGGTGTCGGTCGTGACACCCCGGGGGCAAACCGTGCCGGCCAAGCTGCAAGCGCCCAGGCGAGCATCAGCCAGTTCCACTTCGATCAAACGGATTTCTCCGGCGAGTACAAGGTGAGGATCGGCGCCGCCGCTGGCGCGCGAATCGTCGTTCGCCGCCAATACGAATCCCGCCGAGAGCGACCTGACCAAGCTCGACCGCGCGGGCCTTGCACGAGATCTTGCCGGACTGGAATTTCAGTTACCTGACCAATTCGCGAGAATTGGCCCACGACGCCAGCTCGGTCGGCCGCCGCGGCGAGTTGCACCGCCAATTACTTTACGGCCTTTTGATCATGCTCTTGCTGGAATCGTTTTTGGCCTGGAAATTTGGGCACCATGAATCCTAGTTCAGTTCCCGAGGTGGCCGGAACGTGACCGAGTGGATCCTTCAAAAGCTGGCCGATCACATGGGCGTCATGCCGCCCGCAGCCGGCGAGGCGGCCATTTACCGCATTCACTTCGAGCAACCCTGGCCGCAGTGCGCTTCTGGTCTTCGTGGCGATCGGCAGCGTCGCCTTGATCTGCTGGCTCTACCGCCACGAGGGAAAGGCCGCCACGCGGGCCAAGATCATCCTGGCTGGCGTGCGAATCGCCTGGTCTTGATGGCCCTGCTCATGCTCTCCGAGCCGGTCTTGTCGGTCGCGCGGACCGGCCTTCCTTACCTGACGATCCTGATCGACGACTCGTCGAGCCAGCGCATCGCCGACCAGTATGACAGGCCCGAGGTCAAGAAAGCGCTCGACGCGCTCGCGGCCGGCGCGGCCGTCTCGCCAGCCGCGCCGAAAGGCCCGACCGCGACGAAAACGGAGCCGAAATCCGGGGGGGCCGCGGGTTCAAATGCGAACGACACGACCCGCCTCGACATCGCCAAGGGGCTCGATCTTGAAGGATCGGGCCGAGCTGCTTGCGAGCATGGAAAAGAAGCACAAGGTGCGTGCTTTACCTCGTCTCGAATGCCGGCCCGGCTCCTGGCGAGCGTCGATCGTCCCGACGATATCACGGGCGCGGTCGATCTGGTTCGCGCGATCGAGCCGACCGGCGGCCAGACGCGCTGGGCGACGGAGTCCGCCAGGTGCTGACCGAGCTGCGGGGCGCCCCCCCATCGGCGATGATCGTCTTGTCCGACGGCCAGACGACCGAAGGCGAGCCGCTCGCCAAGGCCGCCGAGCTGGCGGCCCGTAAAGGGGTGCCGATTTACACCGTCGGGTTAGGGAGCGCCGAGCCCGCTCGCGACGTCGAGCTGACCGAGCTATTGGTCGACGATGTCGTCTTCGTCGACGACGCCGTGCGCTTCCAGGCCAAGCTGCTGGCCCGGGGCTTTCAAGGTGAGAAGATGGTCGTGCGGCTCAAGGAGCTGCGAGCCTGGCTCGCGCGATCCCAAGACCGCGCGCGAGATCGAAACAGTCGAAGTCGACGCCCCGCCCAGCGGTCAGCCGAAGCGGGTCGAGCTCGTCTATCGGCCCAAGACGACCGGCGAACGCCAGTTCATCATCGAGGTCGATCCGCTGCCGCGCGAACTTCAGACGGATAACAACCGCATCGAGCGCACGGTCACGGTGCGCAAGGAGAAGCTCAAGGTTCTTTATGTCGACACCGAGCCGCGTTACGAGTTCCGCTACCTGAAGAATTATCTCGAGCGCGACGAGACCATCGACCTGAATGTCGTGCTGCTGTCGTCCGACCCGGCCTACAGCGAGCAAGACCGTTCCGCGGTGTCGACGTTTCCGACCGCCAAGGAGAGCCTTTTCGCCTACGACGTCGTTCTCTTCGGCGATGCCGACACTAGCTTCATGAGCCAGTCGCAGATGCAAAACCTGGTCGAGTTCGTCACCGAGAAAGGGGGGGGCGTTCTGTTCATCGCGGGCGAGCTGTTCAACCCGCTCGTCATATCGCGGGAACACCGCTCGAATCTCCTGCTGCCGATCGAGCTGGCCGACGCGCGAAACCCGACGGCCGTCGGCACGACGATCAACGCGTTCCGCCCCGAGCTCGACGCTCGAAGGGCGATCGAGCCCGATTTTCCGGTTCGGCGACAACGACGCGTCGAGCATGGAGATCTGGGAAAAACTGCCCGAGCTGTACTGGTATTTCGAGGCGCCCCGCAAGAAGCCGGCCGCGATCGTTCTGGCCGAGCATCCGACGGTGATCGGCTCGGATGGCAAGGTGCCGCTGGTGCTCTACCATTTTGTCGGGGCCGGCAAATCGATGTTTCACGCGTTTGACGACACCTGGCGCTGGCGGTTTCGCGCGGGCGACAAATATTTCGGCCGTTTCTGGGTGCAAACGATTCGGTTCATGGCGCGATCAAAGCTGAGCAACAACCGCCAGGCCGAGGTCCAGACCGACCGCAAGCGGTATCAGCGCGGCCAGCCGATTCAGCTTCGTGTCCGCTTCCCCAACCCGGGGTTGGCGCCGGCCGGCGGCGACGTCACCGTCCTGGTCGAGCGACGGGGCCAGGGGCCGCGCAAGCTGGCGCTGAAGCTCATGCCGGGGACGAGAAACGTCTTCGAGGGTGCGCTGCCGCAGGCCGCCGAGGGAGACTATGAGGTCAGGTTGCTGCCGCCGCCGATCCTCGAAGGGGCGATCCCGACGGCTAGCTTCCGCGTCGACGCGCCGGTTAACGAATTCGAGCGCATCGAGATGAACGAGCCCGAGCTGGTTCGCGCGGCCGACGCGACAGGGGGCAAATTCTACACGCCTTTAACGGCGCGAAAATCTCACGAACGATTTGCCCGAGCCTTCACTCGTCTCGCTCGAAACCGACCCACCGATCCCGCTCTGGAATACCTGGCAGGTTCTGTCGCTGTTCCTCATTCTGCTCGTGGCGGAGTGGGTTTTCAGAAAACGCAACCAAATGGTATGATTGACTAAGCGTTCTTGCCCTGACGTTCGCCGATCTTTTTTTTCGCCCCGCGTATTCGATCGATCGTCGCGGCTGGCAAACAGGCCAGCGAGCACGGCTGGCCCAGACACTTCCTGAGCCTGAATGGGCCTGAGTTCGCAGACAGTTGACAACCTACCACGAGCCGCTGACCAAGGGAGGACGTGATGACTCCGCGACAGTTGGAATCGCGAATCAGGGGGCTACGTGGTTCACTCAGGCGGCTGCTGGCGCTTTACGGGCTATCGTGGGTGCTGGGCCTGGTGGTGCCGCTCATCATCCTGGCGGGCCTTGGCGACTGGCTTTTTCACCTCGATTCGGTGATCCGCGCGGCGGTCCTGGCGTCGCTCGTTGGCGTTGCGCTCTACATGGGATACCGGCGCATCTTGCGGCCGCTGTTCGTGCGGTTTGCCGATCTCGACATGGCGATGCGAATCGAAGAGCGCTGGCCGGGCCTCAATGATCGCTTGGCCAGCACGATCCAGTTTGTGCGGCTTGACGCCAACGACGAACGCCACGGTTCGCCCGCCATGCGCGAGGCCACTGTGCGTCAGGCCATGGAGGAAGCCAGCGCGATCGATTTCCGGCAAGTCATCGAGCCCAAGCCGGTCCTTCAAGCGATTGGCCTGGCGGCCGCGGCTCTATGCGTGGGCGCGGTGCTCTTCATGACGGCTCCGGCGCCCTCGCGAATCGCGATGCGGCGGCTGTTTGTTCCCTTCGGCGGCACGAACTGGCCGCGGCAGACGCACCTGGCTCTCGACGCGACGAAAACCACCCTCAAAGTGGCCCGCGGCGATTCGTTTACGCTTTCGGTCAAGGTGCGCCCGGGCGACAAGATCCCCGAAAACGCCACGGCCACCTATCGATTCGCCGACGGTGACGAGACGGTCGAGCCGCTCCGTTCGGTGGCGGGGGGCGAATTCAAGGGGCGCATCGACGCGGTCAGTCAGCCCTTCCAATTCTCCGTCGCCGCGGGGGATGACTCCGTCTCGGTTCGCGACATCGCGGTGCAGGTCGTGCCGCCGCCCGCGATCAATGCGCTGGCGATCCGGCTCATCGCCCCCGATTACACGGGCATCGCCGCCCGAAGCGCTCGCGCCCGGGCTGACCCAGTTTCGCGCTCTTGATGGCACGCGGCTCGAGCTCGATGGGCTCGCCAACAAGCCTCTGGCCAGCGTCGAGCTGCGGCGGGGCGACAACAAGGCCGCGACGGCTGTCTGGCGTTGACAGCAAGGGCACGCGCTTCAAGACGGCCCTGGCGTCGGCCGGCAACTTCACTTTCTGGTTCGATCTGAAAGACACGGAAGGATTCCAGAACCGCGAGGCGGTCAAGTATGACGTTCGCGGTTTCCGCGACGAGGCCCCGCGTGTCATGATTGACGAGCCGAAATCAGACCGCGACGTTCCGGCCGACGCCACCGTACCGGTCAAGCTCACCGTCGACGACGATTTCGGCATCCACTCGTCGCGGCTCATCTACCGCCTGGCCACGGGCGATTCCGAGCCGCATGCCGAGGTCGCCATTCCGCTCTGGACGCCGCCGCGAGAAAAGCAGCCTGGCAGCAGCGATAGCGGTTTCATCAAGCACGAGGAGATCGCGCACACGTGGGAGCTGGCGCCGCTCAAGTTACCGGTGGGAACAATCATCACGTTTTATGCCGACGCGCGCGACTTCGACTCGCTCAAGGGGCCCAACATCGGCCAAGAGCCGCGAAATTCGCCTGCGGATCGTCTCGAAGGAAGACGCGGCCCGCCAGTTTGATGACGGCCGGCGCGAGCTCCGCGAGGAGATCGCCCGCGTTCTCACAATGGAGAAGCAAGCGATCACGCCCGTCGAGAACGCCATGCGGACCCTGTCTCAGACCGATCGATTGCCTTCCCAGGAGCGCGACGACCTCAACAACGCGGGCATGATCCAGCGCCAGGTGAATAGCCGGCTCAACAACCGCGATGAGGGCGTCGGCGCCCGGCTCATCACACATGCTCGACGATCAGCGCAATTTCAAGATCGACAACCCCGACGCTCAGAAGCAGATGGAGAGACATGCTGGCGCAGCTCGAGCATGCTGCGCGACAAGCACCTGGGCCCCGCCGAGCAGGGCCTGACCCGCGCGACCAAGAGCCTCGATGACACGTCGCCCACGCCCGAGCCCAAAGCTCAAGCCGACGCTGGTAACCAGCGTCAACCCGCGCAAGGCGAGACACCAACCAGCGAGCCGAAGACCGCCAAGAACGATCCGCGCGGCGACCAGTCTCCCTCGGCCAAGGCGAGCGATCCGCAAGCGAAGTCGGCACCGCAAGATCCGGCTAAGCGTGCCGATTCGCCCTCGGGCAAGAACGAAGAAGGCGGGCGCAGCGATGCCGCCGGGACGACGCCACCGGAAAAATCGGCTGCGAAAAGTGGCGGCCAGACAGGCAAGGCGGCGCAAGGCAAGAGTCAGGGCGAATCGGGCAAGACCGCTCCGGCAAGCAACAAGGCCGAGACTGGCAAGTCGGCTGAAGGAAACAACGCCGAGTCAGCCAAGCCGAGTGCTGATTCGCCGGTGCAAGAGCCGGCGCAGCCGTCGCCGTCGGCGAAAACGCCCAGGGATGCGACGCAGCTTGCCGCTTGCCGAATCGAAGACGAACCAGAAAGCGATCGCCGACGAGCTTCAGAAAATGCTCGACGGCTTGAGCGAGTTTGAAACGTACCGGGGCGTGGTCAAGGACGCGCAAGAACTGCTCAAGCAGCACGAGCAGGCGATGAAGCAAACCGACGAGCGCGGCCTCGAAGCCGGACATGATGGGCAAGCCGCTCGATGACGCTCAATCCCGAGCAAAAAGCCGACCTGGGCAATCTGGCGTCTCGCCAGTCTCAGGTCGGCAAGAATCTGCAAAACCTGCTGGAACGGATGGGCGAGATGGCGGGCCGGTCAAGGGGAGTCCGACCCGATGGCGGCTTCGGCCATGCGCGAAGCCGCCGAGAAATCGCGGCAACAAGGGACCGCCGGCAAGCTCGGCGAGGCCGCCGATCAACTGGAAAAGAACCAGATGGGCGAGGCACGCGTCGCGCCAGGAGCAGGCCCGTGACGAACTGAGAGACCTGGTCGACGCGAATTCAGAATCGCCGCGAGCGCGAGCTTTCACGACTGGTCAAGGAGCTGAAGAACGCCGAGGCCGAGCTGGCGAAGACCCGCGCGAAGCAAGCTCAGAACCTCAAGAAAACGCGGGAAGCCCAGCGCAATCCCGACGCCAAGCAGCGCGCCGACCAGTTGAAACGGCTGGCCAAGGAGCAGGCCGAGATCCAGCAAGACTTGAAGCGGCAGCTTCAAAAGCTGGCCAAGCTCAGCGCCGATCGGGCCGGCACGGGCCGGGCAAACCGCCAGCGGCAAGATGAGCAAGGCCCAAGAAAAGCTGGACGAAGATCGAGGGCGAAGAGGCTGGCAAGGAACAAGAGGAAGCGCTGGCCGACCTCGAAGACGCCCAGGAAGAGCTCGAGGAAACGCGGCCGCGAAGCCGAAGAGCAGCTTGCCATGGAGCAGCTTGTCGCGGATGGGCGACCGGCTCAAGTCACTGGCGGACGGCAGGAAAAGGTCGTTTCCGACACCAGCTCTTATGACGCCGACCGACAAAAGAACGACGGCAAGCTGACAATCGCCCAGCGTGCGGGGGTCAAGGGGCTAGGCCAGGTTGCAGGCGGGCCTCAAGGAGGAGACGGCCGACCTGATCGAGAATCTCGAAGGGAGCACCCGTATTCGCCCTGACGCTGCGCCGCGCGTCGGATCAGATGGACGAGGCGGCGCAAGCGGCTGGGTGATCTCAAGACCGATCAAGGCACAATCGGCAGCCGCCAGGGCGGCTGCCGACCGCTTCAAGCAGCTTATCGAATCACTCAAGGCCGACGCGGCCGCCGGCGGCCGGTGGTGGAGGCGGTGGCGGAGGTGGTGGTGGCGGCAGGCGGTGGGGGCGACGGCATTCCGGCGACCGCCCAGCTCAAGATGCTCAAGTCACTTGCAGCAAGAAATCAACGACCGGACCGAATCGCTCGATGAGGCCAAGCGCCGCAACAAGAAACTGACCCCCGAGCAGACCGCCGAGCTCAAGAAGATCGGCGACGAGCAGGGGGTCCTGGCCGACCTGGTTCGTGACATGACGCGACCGAAGCGCGACGATGGGGAGGAATGATTTATGTCCAAGTCACTATCCAAGAATTCCATGCATGTCACGTTTGCATTCGCATTCGCCTTTGTGGCGGCCGCTCTGATCGCGATGAGCGGCGGCCGCGTCCTGGGCGCAAGAAGGGGGTAAGACCAAGGACGACGCGCTCGATTCCCTGCTCAAGGAGCTGTCCGAGCCGGAGAAGACAACCGCGCCGACGTCCGATCAGACCGCCAAGAAAAAGGCCGATTCGCAAAAACCGAAAGCCGAGGCCAGGCCGCCCAGGCCAGGCTCACCCACGAGCGACGCGGCCGGCAAGAATGACAAGGCGGCAGCCAGCAAGAAAAGCGACAAGCCCAGGACCGACACATCCGCGGCGGGCAAGGTGTCGCCCAAGGACCAGGCGCTCGACGACCTGCTCGGACAAACTCGGCGAGACCAAGGACGAGCCGACGCCCCGAAGAACGTCAACCTGGCGGCCGAACTGGCGGATGATCCCCGCCGGCACGAACAGCCACCAACAGACGGTGCCAAGAAACCGGGTGCCGAGAAGCTGGGGGCCAAGGACAAGGATCTCGACGAACGGCTCGAAGAGCTGACCGGCCGGAGAAAAGAAGCGAAATTCGCCCAATGACCAGGAGCGAACCGGACCGATCGGCGAGATGATCAAGGAGATGCGCGACGTCGAGCAGCGGCTCGGCAAGCCCGATACCAGCGAAGATACGCAGAAGAAGACAAAAGCAGATCGTCAAGCGCATCGAAACCTTGATCGAGCAGGCAAAGCAGTCCGGTTCGATCGGGCGGTCGGATGACGCTTCGGCGCGTGCGTCAGCCCGGCCAGCAGCCGGGGGGACAGCAGCCGGGCGACCAGACCGGTGCACTGGCTCGCGGCGCACCGCCGATGAAGCCGGCCAAGCCAACGACTCAGCACTCGACGGCCAGCGGCAAGGATACCTGGGGGCACCTGCCCGACGAGCTGCGTCAGGTCATGGAAAACAGCTTCAAGGAAATGGGGCTGGAGTCCAAGCAGGAGTTGATCAGCCGGTATTTTCTCTCGGTCGGAAAAGGAAAGCTCGTGCGAGAGGAGTGAGGTCATGGCAGCAGCCGAACCGAGAGTTCGCGGCAACGGGCATCGCGCCCGTTCAGCCGTGCTCGTCTGGCGTGCGCTCGCGCTTTGGCTCGGGGGAGCGTCCCTGTCCACGGGCCAGGAACCGCCGCGCGACCAGGGCAAAGTCGATCGAAGGGTTTGGCGAGGCCCGGCGGGGCGACATTCCCGACGGAACCGCTCGAGATGATGACGCCCAAGACCGACGAGGCCATCAAGAATGGCATGGCGTGGCTGGCGCGCACCCAGAACTCCGACGGATCGTTCGGCAGCGCCACATATCGGGGCAACATCGCCGTCACCAGCCTGGCCGGGCTGGCCTTCATGTCGTCCGGGCTCGAGCCCGGGCCGTGGGCCTTATGGCGCGCAGATCGACAAGGCCCTTGTTTACGTGATGGACAACACGTCGCCGTCGGGCTTCATCGCCGTGGTCGCGGCATCGACGCACGGCCCGATGTATTCGCATGGCTTCGGCACACTGTTCCTCGCCGAAGCCTATGGGATGACCCACCGGCCCGAGATCCGCGAAAAGCTTCAGAAGGCCGTGCGCCTGATCATCGACACGCAAAATCTCGAAGGGGGCTGGCGCTACCAGCCGGTACGTCGCGACGCCGACCTCTCGGTGACGATTTGCCAGATCAACGCGTTGCGGGCCGCACGTAATGCGGGGCTCTTTATCCCCAAGGAGACGGTCGCCGCCTGCATTCGCTATGTGAAAAAGTCGCAGAATGCCGACGGCGGTTTTCGCTACATGCTTCAAGGGGGGGCCAGCGCGTTCCCGCGGTCGGCCGCGGGTGTCGTCGCCATGCAGAGCGCCGGCGAGTATGATACGAAGGAGGTGCGCGACGGCATCAATTACTTGCGGCAATACACGCGCGAGATCAAGCTTGGAAATCGCTACAGCCATTATTTCTACGGACATTATTACGCGGCCCAGGCCATGTGGCTGCGTGGCGGCAGATGACTGGGCGGAATGGTATCCGGCGATTCGCAATGAGTTGCTCCATCGACAGGCGCCCGGCGGCTTCTGGAGCGACAGCATTTGCAACGAGTATGGCACGGCAATGGCCCTCATCATCCTGCAGATTCCGAACAATTACTTGCCGATCTTTCAGCGATAAATTCACTCGGCCCGGAGAAACGCAATGATGACGATCGTTCGCCCGGGTCGAGCCAGCGAGTTTGCGACGGTTGCTCGTGGCTGGCAATCGCGCTCGTCGGCTCGGTGCAGCGGGGCTCGACGCAGGCTCAGGAACCCAGATCGAGCCGAAGTCGGTTGAGGGATTTGGCGAGGCGAACCGCGGCGACGTTCCCGAGGGAACGCTCGAGATGATGACGCCGGAGACTGACCGGGCGATCAAGAATGGTCTGACACTGGCTGGCGCAGAACCAGAATAGCGACGGTTCCTACGGAACGGCCGCCTACAGGGGCAATATTGCGGTGACCAGCCTGGCCGGGCTGGCCTTCATGGCGTCGGGATCGAGCCCGGGCCGGGGCCCGTATGGATCGCAGATCGACAAGGCGATGGCTTACGTGATGCAAAATACGTCTCCGTCGGGCTTCATCGCGGTCTACGCGACGTCGACACATGGTCCGATGTATTCGCACGGCTTCGGCACGCTGTTCCTGGCCGAAGCCTACGGCATGACCCACCGGCCGGAGATCCGCGAAAAGCTTCAAAAGGCCGTCCGCTTGATCATCGACAGTCAAAATATCGAAGGGGGCTGGCGATATCAGCCGGTACGGCGCGATGCCGATCTCTCGGTGACGATCTGCCAGATCAATGCCCTCCGCGCGGCACGCAATGCGGGGCTCTTTATCCCCAAGGAAACGGTCGACGCGTGCATTCGCTACGTGAAAAAGTCGCAGAATGCCGACGGCGGTTTTCGCTACATGCTTCAGGCCGGTGCCACCAGCGAGTTTCCGCGTTCGGCGGCCGGCATTGTCGCGCTCCAGAGCGCCGGCGAGTACGACTCAAAGGAGGTTCGCGACGGGATCGCCTACCTGCGTCAGGCACGCCAGGGGATGCGGCTTGGCCGCCGCAACAACCACTATTTTTACGGCCAGTATTACGCCGCCCAGGCGATGTGGCTCGCAGGGAGGCGAGCCCTGGGCGGAGTGGTATCCGGCGGTTCGAACGAGTTGATCAATCGCCAGTCGTCAGCCGGGATTCTGGACCGACAGCGGTGTTTGCAACGAGTATGGTACGGCGATGGCCTTGATCATCTTGCAGATTCCCAACGATTACTTGCCGATCTTTCAACGATGAGCGGAAGGGCTCCGGCTGTGCTTGATTCTCCCGAAAAAATGCGCGAGCGCGGGCGTTACTGGCTGATTCGTCTGGTCACGGCGATCGGCGTCTTCACGAGCCTGGGCACGAGCGAGCGGCCGGCGGTTGCGGGCTCAATCTCGTCTGATTCCCTATTCAAGGCCCTGACAATCGATGGCCGCACGTTTTCAGGACGGCTGATCGGGCTTGGCCCCGGCGCACTGAAGCTCTTGACGGCCGATGGCACGCCGCGCGAGCTCGCGATCGGGCAACTGATCAAGTTATCACGCGAGTCAGCCGCGGTGCTGCCGGCCGCCGACATGGCGCACGTGATCTTTCCGGAAGGCGACTGCCTCATGCGCACGACCATCGGGCAGTCGACCGAGACCTCTCTCGAGGTCAACAGCGATGCGCTCGGCAAGCTGGCCGTGCCGCTCGACGCGATCCTCGGATTGATGTTCGCCAATGAAAAGCCGGCCGCCGACAATGACACCTACTGGGAACACGTGCGACTCGAACCACGTTCGACCGAGGTCGTCTGGCTGGCCAACGGCGACAGACTCACTGGCGCGTTTCTCGGGCTCGACGAGAGCAAGATCAAGATTCAAAACGCCGGCAGGACTGTTGCCGTCGACCGTGCGGGGGTGATCGCACTGGGGTTCAATCCCAGGCTGGTCAGCTATCCGCGCCCTGCGTCGGATTTTCTCGATCTGGCTCTCAAGGACGGCACGCGGCTCGGAGTGACCGAGGCACGGCTCGAGGACGGCATGATCCTGGCAACGACACGTTATGGCGCGGCCATCAAGTTTTCGGTGAACGAGCTGGCGAGAGTTCATGCGCGAACGCAGTCGGTCGTTTATCTCTCCGAGCGAAAGGTGGTGCGCGATCAGTATCTTTCCTATATCGGGCCGACGCGCGAGTATCGCGTGGATCGCACGGTTGACGGCCATGTTTTCCAGCTTGGCGGCCAGACGTACGATCGCGGTTTAGGGACCCAGAGCGCAACCTATCTGGCCTACCGCATCGAAGCCGGCGATCGCCGTTTTCAAGGACTCGTGGGCGTCGATGAGCGTGCCGGGCCCCTGGGAAGCGTGGTCTTTCGCGTACTGGTCGACGGCAAGGAACGATTCAAGACCACGCCCTTGACGGCTCACGATCCGCCCAGGGAATTTGATGTCGATCTCGCGGGGGGCAAGTATCTGATCCTGGCCACCGAATTCGGTGATCGCGGCAACATGCGCGACCTGGCGGACTGGGTCGAAACGCGAATCATCCGCTGAAATCTTGCTTTTGAGCATGACATATGCATGGATTAGAGTGGCGGCTACGTGGGTCGCTCCGTGATTCCCGTAACTCAAGAGACCAATCGGCCGGAAAACGTCATGAGTGAAGGGGCCCCCCCGCGCCTGACCGAAGGCGAGAAGCTCAGAGAACTCAGTTACCTGACCTCTTCGGTCGGCCACCATGTGATTAACGTCTTCAGCGCCATCGTCAGCAACGCCGAGCTGATCCGTTCACCTGAAGGTCGAACGATAAGCCAGGCCGAGCTTGCCGCCCTGGGAACCTCGCTCATTGACGCCGCCATCGCGGCCTCGCAGGTGACGCGGCGGCTCATGGACTGTGCCCGGCGTGCCAGCACCGCCGACGGCGATCCATCGAATCCGAACTTTGCTCCTGTGAACTTCAACGATTTGATCGTGCAGGCCGTTGAAGCCGAAAAGAGCCAGACAACCTCACAAGTCGAGTGGATTCTCACCCTGGGGTCCATCCCCGAGATCGCCGGTGATGCCGATTCGCTGCGAGCGATGTTTGCTTACTTGCTGCGCAATGCAAGCGAGTCTTTACGAGGTGGCACGGGAACAATTGAGGTGTCCACCTATGTTGACCCGCGAAATTGGACCGTGACGGCAATCCGCGATACGGGGTGTGGAATGAGCTCCGAGATTCTCAAGCGCGCGTCCGAGCCGTTCTTCAGCACGAAGGCCGAACACGCGGGCATCGGATTGACGATCGCGCAAGGAATCTGGCGGCGGAGCCGCGGCTCATTGGCGATCGAGAGCCAGCCCGACGTGGGCACCACGGTCCGGCTCTCACTTGCGCCACCGTTTCCGTCGACTTTCTAGCTGGGGTAAGAATCAATACCTGGCCGCCGGATTCTGGCCAGATCGCCCGGGTTGTTGCCGGAACATCGGGTCGTGGACCGACGGGGACCACTCCCGCCCAGGCGGGCTCTCGCGAACCTTGAGAGCCGAGTTCACTGTCTGTCGGTCCGTCTGTGTTTCCGTTCGTCCCCCAGGGTTTGATGAGGGGCATCCGAAGTCAAGTTGATAAGTTCGAGAACGAGGCCGATCGGCATGATCGTCATCATTGATTATGGTATGGGAAACTTGAGAAGCGTTCAGAAGGCGATCGAGGCGGTCGGATCGCGGGCCGAGATCACGTCGGACCCCGAGCGCGTTCGCCAGGCCACCCAGGTGATTCTACCGGGCGTCGGCGCATTCGGGGACGCAATGACCGAACTCCGCCGCACCGGCCTGGGCGACGCATTTCGCGAGGCCGTGGAGCAGGGCAAACCCTGTCTGGGAGTCTGCCTGGGCCTCCAGCTTCTCTTTGATAGCAGCGAGGAAGACGGCGATCATGCCGGGCTGGGTTTGCTCCCCGGCCGCGTCGTTCGCTTTCCCGCTCGGGCCGGGATCAAGGTGCCTCACATGGGATGGAATACGCTACGCATCCGGCGGCCAGTGCCGCTCCTGGCCGGGCTCCCCGCAACCCTCGGTCTATTTCGTTCATTCTTATCACGCCATTGCCCAGGATCCAGACGACGTTGCCGCCGTGGCCGACTATCCCGAACCATTTGCGGCCGTTGTCTGGCGCGATAACTTGACCGCCTGCCAGTTTCATCCCGAGAAAAGTCAGACGCTCGGTTTGGCAATGTATGCGAATTTTGTGAAAAGCGCCCGGAGATGAGCGATACATCGCAGTGGCCTGGCATTACCGCAAGCTTCGGCCTCAGAGAGCCCAGCTACAGCCGAGCCGCGAGATCCGGGCTCGCAACGGCTGGTTACACTTCCCTGCTGCATCGGTCTATGGTTGAGACGGTAGACCCAGCTCGACCCTTGCTTCTTCGAGCAAGACCTGTATTTCGGCTTTCGATTCCCAATCGCCCTTGAAGGCGTCTTTAGACAGTTCGACGGCTTTTTTCAAGGATTCCTTGGCATTCGGCGCCTTGATCTGGTGACGGGCCATCGCCAGGAAAACCCAGTCGAACGCGTCACCCTTGCCTTTTCGGGCTTCGATCGCTCGTGTCAAAAGATTGACGGCACTTTGATATTGCCGGGCGCGATACGAGAGCGCGCCATAGGTTAGAAAGTCATCCGCGGAGACCGTCTTACTATCCATCGGCTTTTTTGCAAGGGTCAAAGCGTGAGTGTAATCCACGAGTGCCCCAGGCTTCAGAGTGGCCGTTCTGAGGTCATCGTTTCTTTGAGCCGGCGATGCATTCTTGGCGAGGTTTTCAATCGTCTCTCGGCAGAGCCGCCGATAGGTCATCATATCGGCAGTCGCGACCGAGCAAGTGATCAGGTGCCTGCGTACACGAGTGTTCTTGGGGTCGAGCTCGAGTGACGATTTGAAACCGGTTGTTGCTTCATTCCAGCGCTCGAGCCAGGCGAGCGCCTCGGCGCCGAAGTGGTGGGTCGTGGCGTCCGCGGCGCTGGGCTCTTCCTTGAGAATTTGCTTGTAGGCATCGGCGCCTTTGATCCAGTCTTTCGACGTGAAATAGGCATGAACAAAGTCGCTCGGCTCCTCGCTGATACGCACATGAAAGCCGTACTCACCGGCGGCATTATCCACCTTCAACAGGATCGTATTGCGCCCCGGCTTGAGCGTCACGGCCACATGGTGTGCGTCAGCCCCCGTGTAGCGCGACGTTTGCAGTACACTTTGACCGTTGAACCAGATTCGCGCGGTATCGTCTGTTCCCACGAGCAAAACGACACTCCGGGACGACTGCGCGTACACATTTGCCAGGGCATAGGCTCCGACATTGTCGGCATTGAAAGCCTTGCGCAAATCGACGTGCCCGAGCATTTCCGTCGGCACGCGCCGCCATGCCAGTCGTGCGTCGCCACTGGGCGGGGGGGGCTTCGACGGATCAACGGCCGGGTCAGACTCGATGGCCATTCCCAGATTCAAACCCGGGCTGTAAGGTCCGGCGATCCACCAGCCGTCGTTGAGAAACAGTTGGGAATTTTCTGGCGCGAGGTTGGCCGCCCGCACGAAGTCGGCCTGGGCTTCGGCCGAACGACCGCTTTCGGCCAGCAAACGACCTCGTTCGATGAGCAGCGGTACGTCGTTGGGATGGGCATTGACGGCTTTGCTGATCTCGGCAATCGCGGCCGCTGTCTTGCCCGTGCTCGCCATGGCTCGCGCCTGGGTCAGCGCCTGTGAGGGTTGCCAGATTCGTACGAGACCATCGAGGTCTCCCGTGACGATCCTGTCGTCGCCGGGAACCACATCCACGAACAAATGTGGTCCTCCGCGATTGAGGATTTCGGGCGGAGCCACCGAGCGCGTGTCCCAGAGGCCCAGAACGCCTCCGTCGCCGCTCGTTCCATCGGCATTCTTCAAGCGCGTGGCAAAAACCAGCTTGCCATCTTCGCGGAAGGCGAGCGACGCAACGTGCCCGCGATCGAGCTTGACCTGACGATCCGGGCGTTTTGTCGCAATATCCCAGAGGATCATTTCACCAATACAGGATGAGACGGCATGCCTGCCGTCAGGAGCGACGGCCAGCCCGAAGACGAAACTCGAATGCGCCTCGAAGGGTACAAGCGGATCGCTGGTATTCACGTTTCCGATACGAACGATGCCATCATCACCGCCGCTCAGAATCGAACGGCCATCGCGCGCGAAAGCCAGGCTCCAGACCCACGATTTCTGGCCGGCAAACTGGCGGATCTCACCGCCCTTCTCAGCATTAATCAGATGCACGCTGGCACCTTCGCCGCCCGAGAGAGCGAACCGGCCATCCGCCGAAACCGCGACGGCCAGTACAGCCCCGAATGGATGCTTGAAAAGTTGCTGGTCGAGACGGCCGGTGCGCAAATCCCAGAGGCGCACGTAACCATCAGCGCAGCCAGTGACCGCGCGGCGGCCATCGGGTAGCACCACCGCGCAACGCACCGCCGCTGGATGCTTGAGCACGCGAATTTCGCGGCAAGTTTCGATGTCCCAGAGCCGCACGGTGTTGTCATGGCCGCCGGTCAGAAGCGTCTTGCCGTCAGGCAGTGACCGCACGACATCGACAAAGGCATGTCTATGCCCCACGAACCGCGCCGTTTCCACATAAGGCTCTACCGATGGCCGGGGTGATGTCACCGCCGGCGAGGCGGCTTTCGCGATCGTTGGACCGGTCCCAGCCTTGGTGGCGAGATTGGTGAGCGCGATGTTCTTGAACCAGCAATCACCCCCCAGGTCCTGGAATCCGACATATCCCGAGCGCGGTAGTTTGGCGACGACGACGCTCGAGTGACCGTGCCCCCGACCGTCGGGCCGTTTGCCCGGAATCGTCCATTGATCGAGGTCGATCAGGGAGACCGCGGTATCATTGAGCGACACCGATATCACGGACCCCTCGACCCTGATCGTCATATGGTTCCATTGCGGCACCGGTTTCTGCGTATATGCCTTCGGCGCGACCAATCCGTAAAAGCCGCCACTGTCGCGATCGTCGTCATGGCGCAGTGCGTCGAGCGCGACTTCGATCCCCGTCTTCACGGGATCATTCAAGTCGCCCACGCGGAGAAACACGCCCGAGTTGCAGTTTTCGGTCAGCCGGTAATCGAAATCGAGCACAAAGTCGGAAAGCTTCTGATCATAGACCACCAGGTAGCTACCCGTGCCGTGGGGGTTCAGACCATCGGGCTGCACGTGGGACAGCGAGACTGGCGTGCGATTGCAAAGCATCCAGCCCGCGGCGCTGATCCCATCGAAAATCAGCTCACTGATCGGCTTCGCGCGGGTCGAGACTGGAGTCGGACTGAGAGATTCACTTGTGGCAGATTCAGCCGTTGGCGACGCGTTCTCGGCATCCGCATCGGCATTGGTGGCGGAATCGGCGTTGGCAACGGCATTGTCGGGCGACCGCCGCGTGGCCACGAAGCCAAGAAACGCCACACCCAGCACGACGGCGGCCGACCACGCGACGATCGCGGCGGGCGTCATGACGGAATGAGAACGAACCGGCGCCATGGGTGGTGGCAGGGGGGGTCGTTCAAGGGGCGGCTTTGGCTTGAACGAACCTGGCGGCGGATCCGAGCGCACGTCGATCACCAGATCTTCGAGCCTGAGCTCGTGGTTGATCGCAAGGCCTTCGCGTTCCTCGCGCCGGGCGAAAATTGAAGGCTCGGCCTTGGTCTTGGGGGGCATCGCCCGTTTGAGCGGGGTTTCGTTGAAGGTCTTCAGCTCGGGCCGGCTCTTGGGTGCGGGCTCGGCCCTGCGCACGACGTCGTCGGCCGGAAGTTTCGAGGCCTGCAAGAGTGCGATGACCTCGGTCATCGACTGCGGGCGGTCCCTGGGCTGTTTGGCCATCATCTTCTGAAAGCACGCCTCGAGTGCCATCGACACCTCGGGCCGGAAATCGCGGAGCGAGGGAGGGTCCTGTTCGAGGTGCGCCGTCAATCGCTTCAAGATCGTCGGCGCTTGAAACGGCTCGCGGCCGGTGAGCAGGAAAAACAAGGTACAGCCGAGGCTGTAGATGTCGGCGCGATGATCGACACGATGCGCATCCTCGGCTTGCTCGGGCGCCATGTAGTCGATGGTACCCATGTACATGCCGCTTTGCGTCAGGCGGCCGGCGACCGACTTGTTGAAAGGATTCGCGGCATCGACGATCCGGGCCAGGCCCAGGTCGAGCACCCGAACCATGCCGCCGGAATCCATGATGAGGTTGCCGGGCTTGATGTCGCGGTGAACGATCCCCCGCTCGTGCGCCGCTTCGAGGCCGCGGGCCGCTTGAATCACGCACTCAACCGCCTGGCTGACCACCATGGGACCCTGGGCCATGATCACGCGGTCGAGGTCGCGCCCTTCCACATAATCCATCACAAGAAAGTGGACGCCGCGATCCTGGGCGGAATCAATGGCCGCCACGACGTTGGGATGATTGAGCCGGCCGGCCGCCTCAATCTCGCGGCGGAACCTTGAGACCGCGCTTTCGTCGCGGCTGAACGATGGCGGTAGAATCTTCAGCGCACCGATACGCCCCGATGTGCGATTCACGGCCTTGAAGACGACGCCCATTCCGCCCTGGCCAAGCTTTTCGAGAATGAGATAGTTGCCCAGCAGGAGGCCACGCGCCTTTTTTTGATAGATCGCCGCCGCTTGATAAGCAGTCACCCGGCCGGCACGCACCAGAGCGCGTGAAAGCCCGAGTACGCCTTCCGCGGAATCGGCCGCGAAACGCTGGATCTCGACCTCGGTGACGAGTCCAATCTCGATCAGCGACCGTGTAAACTCGGCGAGCTCGGCCACGTCGCGCCCCTTCGACGTATCGCGCGCAGCGACCGGTCGGTCGTCCGCGTCGTGCAAGACGGTGTCGACGTCCGCGAAATCGCGGCAGGTGTGGGTCGGCCACGCTCTTCGTCTCTCGTCATTTTCGGCTCTTTTTTCAACGTACGTCCTGATCAAGAGACACAGCCGTTCGACTCGCCGCGTCGATCCGGCTCCGCCTTTCCGAAGGTGAACTCGATTATAAAGCGGCGCGATCGGCAAAGTTAAGGCAATCGATCCTGGCCGAGTTCATGGCATTGCGAAACGATCAAGCTGGGTCAAAGGGCGAAGCCTCTCCATTGATCGTCAAGGCTCGGGCATGGGAGAATCCATCGTGCATCGATGTTGACGGTCCCGCTTGATTTCCTCGGGTGATTCGATTCGTTTGAGCGAACAGGGTGGCTCTGTGGTCGAACCCATGAATTCGCAGTCTCGCGATGACGACGAGATTTCAACGATACGCGATCTGCCCCGCGTGCGGACGCCGGTGCCGACCGGTGAAACCTCGGTTCGCGACCCGAACATGACGGTGCCACGCGTACCGCCCCTGGTGATGGATTACAAGGTCAGCTCGGCGACCGCCGCGCGAGGGCTCGCGGAGTGGACACCCCCGTGCATCCCTGGCTATGCGATCGAGAGTATCCTGGGCCGCGGCGGCATGGGAATCGTCTACAAGGCTCAGGAAGTCAAGCTGAATCGCCACGTTGCGCTCAAGATGATCTTGGCGGGCGAACACGCGGGGCACGAAGCCTCGATTCGCTTTCTGGCCGAGGCGGAGACGGTCGCGAAATTGCGGCACCCGCACATCGTGCAGGTTTACAGCTTCGGCGATCATGACGGCCGGCCCTATCTCGAGCTCGAGTATCTGGAAGGCGGAAGCCTGTCGCAAAGGCTCGACGGCACGCCGTGGTCGCCGGAGCGGGCCGCCACCCTGATCGAGACGCTCGCGCGGGCCATCGACGAGGCGCACCGGCGCGGGGTCGTTCATCGCGACCTCAAGCCGGGCAACATCCTCTTGACGGCCGATGAAATTCCCAAGATCAGCGACTTTGGCCTCGCCAAGTGCCTGGGGGCGCATCCCGACCTGACCCAGTCAGGCGCGATCCTCGGCTCACCCAATTACATGGCTCCGGAACAGGCCGAGGGCAAGACCCGGGATATCGGTCCGGCGGCCGATATCTACTCGCTGGGGGCGATTCTCTATCGAGCTCTTGACGGGCCGCCAGCCCTTCCGCGGCGCCACGGTTTACGCCACGCTCCACCAGGTGAAAACGGCCGAGCCAGTGCCGCCGAGCCGCATGGTTCCCGGCGTGCCGCGCGACCTCGAAACGATCGCTCTCAAATGCCTGCGCAAGGATCCGAGCAAACGATACACGTCCGCCTTATTGCTCGCCGAGGATCTGGCCCGCTTCCAGGCTGGCGAAACAATCCTCGCACGCCCCGCGAGCGTGCCCGAGCGCGGCTGGCGCTGGTGCCGGCGTAACCCGGCCCTGGCATCGTCGCTGGGCGCGGCGGCGCTGGCCCTCTTTGCCCTGGCCTTTCTCTCGCTTCTTTATGCCAGCCAGCAAGTGCGCTTCGCCCAGCAGCAAGACGAGGCCCGAAAAGAGGCCGATTTGCAGTTAGCCGTGAGCGACTTCGAGCGCGGCGAGGCCCTGTGTGAGAAGGGAGACCTCGGCCCTGGCATGCTCCGCCTGGTCGCCGGCTGGCGTGCCGCAAGCGAAGCCGCCAATCCCGACTGGCAAAACGTGGCCCGTGCCAGCCTGTCTTCGTGGCAACGTGGTTACTCGGGCCCACGCGCGATTTTTTCCCACCAGGGGCGAATCGCGCTGGTCGCGTTCAGTCGCGACGGTCAAACCCTCGTGACGTGCGGCGGCGATCACACGGCACGGCTCTGGAACCCGGCGACCGGCGAGCCGGTCTGTCCGCCGCTCACGCACGATGGTCCGGTCACCTCGGCGGCCTTCAGCCCCGACGGCAAGACCGTTCTCACCGGCAGTTTCGACGGCACCGCGCGTTTCTGGGAGATTTCGACGGGGCGCCCTCTGGTTCTCCACTCAAACATGCGAACACCGTTTTCTCGCTGGCCTACAGTCCTGACGGCAAGAACGTGATCACCGGGAGCTGGGACCAGACGGCGCAAATATGGGATGCACTCACGTGCCGGCCGGCCGGGCCGCCGCTGAAACACCAGGAGTGGGTCTGGGGCGTGGCTTTCGCTCCCGATGGCAAGACGGTGATCACCGGGAGCTGGGATGGCACGGGCCGGCTCTGGAGCGTCGCCACCGGCCAGGCCATTGGTGAGCCGCTGCGTCATAAAGGCCTCGTCAGTGCGGTGGCATTCTGTCCCGATGGCAAGACGGTCGCCACGGCCAGTTTCGATAGCACCGCACGCACGTGGGACGCGCGAACTGGAAAGCCGGCCGGGCCGCCCCTCCAGCATCGGCATGCCGTTCTGGCCCTGACTTATAGCCCCGATGGCAAGACGATTTTGACGGGCGATATCGATAACCTGGCGCGGCGCTGGAACACGGCCACGCATCAGGAAATCGGCACGCCATTGCGGCATGATGGCCCGGTGGCGGCGGTCGCCTTCAGCCCCGACGGCAAGTTGCTGGCCACCGGCAGTAATGACGGCACCGGCCGGCTCTGGGACGCGGAAACCGGCGTGCCGATTGGCCAACCCTTGAGGCAACAGGCCCAGGTCACGAGCGTCGCCTTCAGTCCCGACGGAGCCTCCATCGTGACGGGCAGCAATGACACCACGGCGCGGCTCTGGCCGGTCAGCGCCACGCCGTCGGTCGGTCCGCGGCTCGTCAACGACGGGGCCGTCTTCGCGGCCGCATTCAGTCCCGATGGCAAGATGGTGTTGACCGGCTGCGCGGACAACGCGGCCCGGCTCTGGGAGGCGACCACCGGCCAGCCAATCGGCCGGCCCATGATTCACCCGGCCGACGTTCACGCCGTCGCGTTTAGCCCCGACGGTCGATCGATTTTGACCGGCTGCGATGATTCGCTCGCCCGGCTCTGGGATACGGCCACCGGGCGCCTGCTTCATGCTCCCCTCAAACACGCGGGGCCCGTGAATGCGGTCGCCTTTCGACCCGATGGCAAGACGTTCTTGACCGGCAGCGTCGACAAGACGGCTCGGCTCTGGGACGCATCGACGGGTAAGCCTGTCGGTCCACCGCTCAAGCACGAGAGCCGGATCACGGCCGCGGCCTTCAGTCCCGATAGCCAGACGATGCTCACGGGCAGCTACGACCGCGTGGCCCGCCTGTGGGATGCGGCGACGGGAACACCCCTCGATCCGCCGCTTTTCCATCAAGGCTGGGTCTTCGCCGTGGCGTTCAGCCCCGACGGCAAGACGATCCTGACCGGCTGCATGGACGACACAGCCCGATTGTGGGACGCTCAGACCGGTCAGCAGATCGGCAGTCCGCTCACCCACCGCGGTTCGGTGATGGCCGTTGCGTTCAGCCCGGACGGGAAATCGGTCTTGACCGGCAGCCTCGATCAAACCGCCCGCATGTGGGACCGCGCAACCGGCCAACCTATCGGCGGCGCGATGCAACATCAAGGGCCCGTCGTGGCCGTCGCCTTCCGGCCCGACGGCAAGGCGATCTTGACCGCCAGCGGCGATAACACCGTGCAGCTCTGGCCGATCGCCAGGCTCGCCGATAACCTCGACCACGTCGCCGACTGGGTTGAATCAATCACGGGGCTCGACCTCGACGAGACCGGAACCGTGCACGTGATGGATAATGCAACCTGGCTCGAGCGGCGTCAAAAGGTCCTGCACGAGGGCGGCTCGCCGCTGGTGGAATGATTTACTGACGTCAGTCACGAGCTCACAATGAAAATTCCCGGCTCGCGATCGGTTTCCATGCATTTGATCAACAAGAATTGAGACACGTCATGCCGCGCATTTTGATTCTCACCGTGGTGCTGGCTCTTCCGCTTGCGGTCCGGGCGGACGAACCCATCAAAAAGTACCAGCTTGTCACTCCGAAAGCCGACGGCATCATGGCGACGGGACTCAACAATCATGGGGACCTCGTCGGCTTCGAATGGGCCGAGATGAAGGATCAGCCTGCCTTGATTTCCCAGGTTCCTTTTTATGCGAAGGGGAAGACGATCATCCCGTTGCCCTTGCTCGCGACATACACGGCCACGAACCCGGCCGCGGTCAGCGACACCGGAATTGTCGTCGGCCGCGCGAGCAAGCCGGGCATCTTGGCAAGCGTGTTTACTTGCGCAATCAGGCATTCGTCTGGGACTCGGCAACCGGAATTCATGGCCTGGGCGCCATGCCGGACGACGTGGCCTCGCTCGCGTCGGATATCACGAGCGACGGCACGTGCATCAGCGGGCTGTCCGTGGGTGATAATCGAGTCGGGGCCTGTATCTGGAAACGCGTGGGCAATGCCTGGAAGGTTCAACCGCTCCCCCAGGCTACCGCACAGCTCGGAGCGCAATCGGTCGTCATCAGCGATAACGGCCATTATGCCGCCTCGGTCGATGGCGAGTTTCCGTGCCTGTGGTCAAAAGCCGAAGATGGGCCCTGGACGCGTATCAAGATCGGAGGCTCAGGCGCGATGATCCCCCGCGGCGTCAACAATTCGGGTGTCGTTGTTGGTGTGCACCACACGTTCGACGGTATGACGCATGCCAATATATGGACGAAGGAAGGCGGGCTCAAGCAGCTCGAGAAGCCGAAGGAGTTTGTCAAGTCCGAGGCCAACGCGGTCAATAATGCCGGAGTCGTCGTGGGCATGGTCGACGGCCCCCCCGGCTCTTCGATTGGACCAAATGCCTTCGTCTACGAGAACGGCCGGCTCCGCCTGCTCGATGAAGGGGGCCCTGACTTCGCAAGCGCCACCGCCATCAACGACTCCGGTCAAGTGGCGGGCGTTCTCGAAAAGGACGACGAGCACGCGGCAGACAAAGCCGAAGTTCCCGGCAAGCCCAAGCACGAGACCAGGGCGCCCGTTCCGCCCCGGGCGGTGCCCCAATCATGAGCGACCCCGACGCTGGCGGGCCTCTGGCACAAAGCGCCGAGATGATGCCAGATGACGATGATTCAAGTAAAGTAGCTTCATGATTATCATTATACGTGATGGAAACGCGATGGCCATCTCACGTGGTCGCTTGCCCGAAAGGAACAACCTTTCATGTACGCCTTGAAACGCATCGTCGCCTACGCGATTGACATGATACTCGTCTATTCGCCGCTCGCCGCGTTGATCGGCTACGGGGAGTTCATGATTGGCGAACGATTTTCGCCCCATCTCCGCCTGTTTGGGATGCTGGGTGCCTGGGGGCTCTCGATGGGGGTTCCCATCGTGTTCAATGGCGTTCTGACCGGATTGACGGGGCGTTCGCCTGGCAAGTTCGCCATGTTTCTCAGGGTGAAAGACGCCGGCGGTGATCCGCCTGGAATTGCCGCCGGGATCGTGCGCGAAATCGCCAAGAGCGTTTCACTCGCGTTCTTTTTTGGAATGATCTACGCCCTTCAGGGTGTGATCACCAGCGGCCAGACCTTCTATGACACCTGGCTTGATCTCGACGTCGAAGACCTCAAGCCCTACGGTCTGACCGAGACACAAAAGAAATGGCGGAAATACCACCGCGAGCTCGCGAAGCGTAACCGGCAATAACTTTTGCTTCGAGCGATCTCAGCGTGTGCTTTGCCGAGAAAAAATCGATTCAGGACGGTTTCGGAACCTTGCCCGTCTTCCTCGCTGGCCCCCTGGGCACTGGCGGGTCGATCTTGGTAGCGCTGACCGTCGTCTTGCGTGGGCGACCGCGCGGGCGAAACGTCGATTCGAGGCCGAGCTTGGCCGCCGTTCTCGCCTGCCAGGGAGGCGAGCCAAACGGTTGCCCTCGGCGGATACTCTGTTCCACGGCCTCGACGTCGGCCGGTGCCGGACGGCGATTGAGCCGCGTCGTCCAATCACGCGGACGCTCGACGGGCCATGCGCTGAGCGGGGGCCGCTCTGGATCGGCCTTGGCAAGCCGGCTCCAAAGACTGCACCAGCGGTAGTCCTGAACACGCTCAACCAGCCCCGCCTCAAGAGAACTGCGCTCCACGTAGCGACAAACCGTGAGGAAATGTTCGTCTGCCTGGATCGGGAACGACCGGAACCGCCCCTGGTAGACGTGCCCCGTGCCGGCCGTTCGATGGTGTGCATGCCAGCGCTGCGTGTGCGTCAGAGTCAACCAGCGCATGAAATGCGACAGATCGCCGTCAGCCCGCGGCCAGATCAAAAGATGGAAGTGCGTCGGCAACACGCAGTACGACAACAACCGCATTCCGGTTCGACGAACGGCTTCGGCGAGCGTCTGTTCAAAAATCGCGAAATCGGCGTCCGTGACGAAGATTTCCAGATTCGTGTTGCCGCGATTCAACGTGTGGTAGATGAGACCGCCTTTGGCAGCCCTGAGAGATCGACTCATGAAGTCGAGACTAGCCGCCCACTTGCGCCTAGTCAAGGGACGGTTTCCGACCCTGTTCCCCATGACTCACTCGTCACGTCCATCGCATGCGACCGGTTCGCCGCCGCGTGCCTGAAATCTCAAGAAATAATTGACACACCTCGAGATGCCACGTATATTACCTCGCGGTTAATTAACCACAAGGCTAACTATGTCGACCGACCAGCTCAGTGCCACTTTTGCGGCGCTTGCCGACCCGACCCGGCGTGCGATTCTCACGAGGCTCGCGTCGGGAGAGACGTCCGTAACGGAGCTAGCCGAGCCGTTCGAGATGAGCTTGCCGGCCGTGACCAAGCATCTCAAGGTGCTGGAGCGTGCCGGCCTGATCACGCGAGGCCGGCACGCTCAGTGGAGGCCCTGCCGCCTGCATGCGATGCCTTTGAAGACTGCGTCGGAATGGATCGACCAGTATCGCCAGTTCTGGGAAGGGAGTCTTGACCGGCTAGGCGAGTATTTGCACGAGCTACAGAAAAAGGAAAAAACCGGCGACCAGGGCGAATAAATCTAATGGCCATCGGTCGGGATGGGATTTCCGCGTCTCGGATACGGCCAGATGTTGAGCCGCAGGGGCGGCAGCGGCCATGCCTGGTCAAGACTTTACGAAATCACCGGCATCAATTAACGATTATTTCGTTTATACTGACGATGTGAACATTTGGCCAAAGTCGGACGAGGAATGTTCCGACAATAGATGGGAAGAACTGCGATGGTTGCGGTCAAACGTTGACCGTTTGCAAGCTGGGTCCTGGTGATCACTCTCGTTCCAAGCAGTGGAGGAGATATGATGAAGGCGCAACCCTACTTATTCTTCGAGGGCCGTTGCGAAGAGGCGATTGCCTTTTACCAGAGTGCTGTCGGGGCGACTGTCGTCTCCCAGTTGCGGTTCAGCGACACGCCCGGTTCCGGTCAACATCGCAATCTACCCCCCGGCGCCGAGGACAAGATCATGCACGCGCAATTTCATATTGGCGACACGTCGATCTACGCATCGGACGGCATGTGCCAGCGGCAGGCTAATTTCCAGGGGTTTGCACTCTCATTGACCGTGGAAAACACGGCTGAGGCCGAGCGGATCTTCAACGCACTGGCCGACGGGGGCCAGATCAAGATGCCGATCGCGAAGACTTTCTTTTCGCCAGCCTTCGGCATGCTCGATGATCGCTTCGGCGTCTCGTGGCAGGTCTATGTCGCCTGATCGAGTCAGCGTCGCCGAGGTCTTTCTTCAGGCCTCGAAGTCGCCATGACGTGACGTTATGCCCGCTGCGAGCTCGAGCGTCCACGTCGTGCTTGAAGTTGAAACGGAGCGTTTTCTTGCTTGCATCATTGGCGCTTTGCGCCTGATTTCATCCCGTGGGAGGGGATTCAATGCTCATTTCGATCGGAATCACGGTTCTGGTCTTGGCCGCGGCCATTGCCGGCTTTGTCGCCACACGACCGGCTGAATTTCGTATTCAACGCACTGCGACGATCGACGCCCCGTGTGACGTTGTTTTCGCGATCATCAATAATCTGCACCGGTTTAACGAATGGTCGCCCTATGAGAGGCTCGACCCGAACATGAAAAAGACCTATGAGGGGCCGGCCGCCGGCCCCGGTGCCTCGTACGCCTGGAGCGGAAACAATCAGGCCGGTGAAGGGCGCTTGACGATCGTCGAATCCATTCCGGGTGAGCTCGTCTCGATGGCGCTGCAATTCACGCGGCCCTTCAAGTGCAACAACGAGGTCAATTTCAAGCTCAGTCCGTCGGGCGAGCGCACCCGCGTGAGCTGGATCATGGACGGCAAGAACAATTTAGTGGGCAAGGTCATGTGCATGTTGATGAACATGGACAGGATGGTCGGAACCGAGTTCGAGCAGGGGCTTACCAACCTTGATCGCGTCGCGTCGGCCGAATTGCAGCGAGCCGGCTAATCGCGGCAGACAATCGACGCCATTGCACAATTCGAGAGGAACGCCATGACCATGACGCCGACAGATCAACCGCGGGCCGTCGTGAGCGATCGTGAAGTCATCACGATCACGCGGCTCTTTGACGCACCTCGAGACCTCGTTTTTGCCGCGTGGACCGCTCCCGAGCATGTCGAACGCTGGTGGGGACCGGCGGGGTTCAGTGCCTTCGGATGCAAGATCGAGCCGCGCGTCGGCGGAATTTTTCAGATTCAGATGCGCGGACCCGACGGATTGATTTATCCGTGTGTGGGCGTCTTTCGGGAAATTGAGATTCCGGAACGGATAGTCTTCGCCGGGCCGGGCGAGGCGAGCGAGGGTTGCGGCGGCGGTTTGCCGCCGCGCTCGGTGGTGACGGTGACATTCGTTGCCATCGATGACAAGACGGAGGTCACCATCCATACGCGAATGGAATCAATGGCCGATCGCGAAGCCGCGCAACGCGCCGGTTACATGGTTGGCTGGCAAACATGCCTGGAACGGCTCGAGAAATTCGTGCGTGAAGGCTGAGCTCCGTCTGGCTCGGCTCGGGTCTGGTCGTCTTGTCTCGTCGCGTCACGCACGCTGAGATGTTGCCTTCATCAAAAAGGACTTAAAGATGAGCGCGGTTCGAGTTCTGGTTGGCACGCGCAAAGGGGCGTTTGTGCTGACGTCCGACGGTAAGCGGCAGCAGTGGGACGTGAGCGGTCCGCACTTCGCGGGATGGGAGATCTATCATATGAAGGGATCGCCCGTCGATCCCGATCGGATCTACGCGTCTCAGTCGAGCGGCTGGTTTGGCCAGCAAATCCAGCGCTCCAGGGACGGCGGCAAGACCTGGGAGCCAGTCGGCAACAAGTTCATCTACGACGGCGATGCCGGAACGCATCAGTGGTACGATGGCACGCCCCACCCGTGGGAGTTCAAGCGCATCTGGCACATGGAGCCCTCACTGACCGATCCCGACGTGGTTTACGCCGGGGCCGAAGATGCGGCACTTTTCCGCTCGAACGACGGCGGGCAGACGTGGGAAGAACTTTCGGGACTACGCAAGCACGGTTCCGGTCCGCGCTGGCAGCCCGGGGCGGGCGGACTTTGCCTGCACACGATTCTCCTCGATCCCGCGAATCAGAATCGAATATTCATCGCCATCTCGGCGGCCGGCGCGTTTCGCAGCGACGACGGTGGCGCGATCATGGCAGCCGATCAATCGCGGGCTGAAGTCGGAGTATATTCCCGATCCGATGGCGGAGATCGGCCACTGTGTTCACCGCATCGCAATGCACCCGACGCGCCCCGACGTGCTGTTCATGCAAAAGCACTGGGATGTCATGCGCAGCGACAACGCCGGCGACCTCTGGCACGAGGTCAGCGGCAACCTGCCCACCGACTTCGGTTTTGTGATTGATGTTCATGCCCACGAGCCCGAGACGATTTACGTCGTCCCGATCAAGAGTGATTCGGAGCATTTCCCCCTCGAGGGCAAGCTCCGCGTTTACCGAAGCCGCACCGGCGGCAACGAGTGGGAGCCGTTGACGCACGGGCTGCCGCAGCGAGATTGCTATGTCAACGTGCTACGCGATGCGATGGCGGTCGACTCGCTCGATTCATGCGGCGTTTATTTCGGCACGACCGGCGGTCAGGTCTACGCGTCGGCCGACTCGGGCGACACGTGGGCGCCTATCGTGCGTGATCTCCCGGCCGTCGTTTCTGTCGAGGTGCAGACGCTGCCATGATTCGAGTGGTGTTGCCCAAACATTTGCGCACGCTGGCGCGCGTCGATGGCGAGGTGACGCTCGATGTGGCGGCACCGATCACGCAGCGGTCCGTGCTCGACGAGCTCGAAGCACGGTTTCCCGCACTTTGCGGCACGATCCGCGACCACGTCACCCGGCAGCGAAGGCCGTTTTTGCGGTTCTTCGCCTGCGAACAAGATTTATCGCACGAATCACCCGATGCCCCGCTCCCCGCGGCGGTCGTGACCGGCCGCGAGCCCCTCCTGGTCGTCGGTGCGATCGCAGGAGGCTAAACGGCCTTGGGCGATTCCGAGACGCCGAGGCTTCTCGAGTCAACACAGGCACTCGGCTCGTCCGGAAACGCGGCCTCCCAGGATCGCGCAGGGCCGTTCAGAGTGCGTTTCTCGGCTGGAACTGGACGACACGTATCGTCGAGCACCTGGTTTGGCTGATGCTCCGGTTGATTTGTCGGCTCTCCCGTGGTCACACTAAGGAGAGTTCACCAGACGAATCGTCAGCGGCAGTCATCGAAGGAAGCCCCCTCGTGCCGTTGGTCACCCCACGCCGGCTGAGTCATCTCACGTTCCTGCTGGTCTGCTGCGGCATCCAATCCCTGGCGGCCGCGGCAGAGCCCTCGCGCGCTGACGCTGAGTTCTTTGAACGAACGATTCGACCGCTGCTGGCTGATCGTTGCTGGACGTGCCACGGCGCATCGGGAAAACCGAAAGGGGGCCTTCGACTCGCCACGCGGTCTGACACTCTCGCCGGCGGCGACAGCGGGCCTGCGGCGGTCGCCGGCGATCCCGGTGGCAGCCTGCTCATCAAGGCTGTTCGCTATGGCGATGACCCGAAAATGCCCCCCAAGAGCAAGCTCAAGGACGCCGAAATTGCGTCACTCGAGCGATGGATCGCGCGGGGATTACCCTGGCCCGAACCGGCAAACGGTTCGCTGCCTGAAACAGTCGGCAATAATGCTGTCAGCGCGCTTCTCATCGACGCCAACCGCGATTCTGGTCCTTTGAAGACGTCAGACCCGTGAACGTGCCAGCCGCCGTTCACGGCTCGCCGTTCAATTCGGCGATTGACGGTCTCGTGGCCGCGACCCTGGAAAAGAAAGGGCTCACGCTGGCGCCGCCGGCCGACAGACGCACCTTGATCCGCCGCGCCACGTTCGACCTGATTGGTCTTCCACCCACACCGGCCGAGATCGAAGCATTTCTGGCGGATCGGTCGCCGCTGGCATTTTTACGAGTCGTCGATCGGTTGCTGGCATCGCCCCATTACGGCGAGCGATGGGGACGCCACTGGCTCGACGTGGTCCGTTACGCCGATGCGCACGACCTGATTCAACTGCCGCCCGAGAGTGATTTCCGCGAAGTCTGGCGCTATCGTGACTGGGTTGTCAGGTCATTCAATCGCGACCTGCCTTACCCCGATTTCGTGCGCGATCAAATCGCCGGTGACCTTCTTCCTCCGTCCAGGCCTGGCGGGATCAACACTGACGGACTGGTCGCCACAGGTATGCTGGCCATCGCCGACTTCGTGCCGGGCGATGTCGACAAAGAGACCATGATCGCCGACTACGTGAACGACCAGATTGACGCTGTATCCAAGGTATTTCTTGGCCTTTCCATCGCTTGTGCACGATGTCACGACCATAAATTCGACCCGATCTCGATCGACGACTATTACGCCCTGGCGGGCATCTTCTTCAGCACCCGGTTGATCCCGGGCCCGGTGCCTGGCAATACGCCCTTGATCCGCGTGCCCCTGCTGTCCGAAACGGAGCTGAACAGGCTCAATACTCAAGCCGCGGCCGATCAGCGTCGAAGAGCCGAGATCGAGCGCCAGATCGCCGACGGTGCGGATCGCGCCTTCATCGAGGTGGTCGATCAGGTACTGCGGAACCAACTCGCGGCCTATCTCATCGCGGCTTGCGAACACCGGCAGCGACCATCCCATGCACCAGGGCCAGGACTCGCGGTTCGGGCCCAGGCGGCCGGGCTTGACGCCGAGCTACTCACGCGATTTGTCACTTACCTCGAACGTGTCGCGGCGCAACCCTCGATCAATCGCCATCCGACCCTTCGCGCGGCGGCCTCGGGCGATCTGACCGGCGCGCGGCTGGCCCGATCGGCGAACGACCTTCAGCGCGACATCGCCGCCTTCGTCGAGCATGCGAAGGAGCTCGCTCGGTCGTCGCCGGATGCTGCGCTGGCGCAAGCCTGCCGGATCGATCTGAGCGCTGACGACGCTTATCTCATGACTGATCGCGAAGGACGCATCACGCTCTGGCCGAACCGCGCCGGCCTGCCCGCCGACGCGATATCGACGACACAGGCGCGAGGCCCGCTACTGACCAGGGCAATCTTGAACGGACATTCAAAAGACGTGGTCGCTTTCGACGGACGGGCCTTGCTCGAATTGCCGCGCCAGGTCCCATCCGCGGGCAGTCTTTTCGTGATCTATCGTGTCACACCCGAGACCGGCAACTCCGGCCAGCGCCTGATCGGCTGGGAAGATTCCGACACCGGGAAACATGGGCTCGGGTTGATGATCGAGCCAGACGGTCGGCTGCACGCGATTGTTCGAAAAAACGGTGCCTCGGGAGACGTGGTCGACAATCATCGCGATAGAGGTTTCCAGTTGGTCTCACTGACCTGGGGACCACGGGGGACAATCCTGCACAGAAACGGCGTGGCAGCCGGCTCGCAAACAGGGATCGACGGTGTTTCGTCCGACCCGGCCATAGCGGCCTTGCGGTTAGGCGGCGCCGGGTCGGGAGCAAGCGCTCGATTCAGGGGTGAGCTCGCGGCAATCCGGGTTTACGACCGTCAGCTTGACGACAACGAACGGCTCAGCGTGGAGCACGAGACTCCACGCTCGCTGGTTCAAATCGGCCAACGCGCCCGTAAGCCGGCGCAATCCGCTAACCGATCTTTATGACGAGCTGCGATCGGCTCACGGCCCCTTCTGGCCGGCGGTCGAATCGCGCAAACGCCTGCTCTCGCCACTGGCGCGATCGCATCTTGACGCCCTGCGCCAGGAGCTCGACGATCTCAAACGGAAGCCGCCTCACGACACGCCGCGTGCGATTGTCGTTCAGGAGGGCGGCCCGAAAGGCACGCGGCACGAGGGGTTCAAGGACGCAGCCGTGTTTCTCAGGGGAAACCCGAAACGGCCAGGTAAAGTCGTGGCGCGGGGCGTGCCGCGGGTGCTGGTCGAGGGGGGCAGATCGCCGTCGCCGATCAAGTCAGGAAGCGGCCGCCGCGAGCTCGCGGAATGGCTCGTCAATCCGGCCAATCCATTGACGGCCCGAGTGATGGTGAACCGAGTCTGGCAGCACCATTTCGGTATGGGCTTGGTGCCCACGCCGAACGATTTTGGCACGCGCGGCGAGCGGCCGGCCAATCCCGAGTTACTCGACTGGCTGGCCGCGCGATTTGTCGAGTCAGGCTGGTCGATCAAGGCGCTCCATAAGCTGATCATGCAATCGTCGGTTTACCAGCAGAGCACACGCCGCCTTGCCAGCCACGGTGGCCGCGGACCCGGAGAATCGGCTGTTCGGACGGATGAACCGCCGGCGACTCGACGCCGAAGCGATCCGCGATAGCCTGCTGGCGGTCGCAAACCGCCTCGACGTGCAATTGGGTGGACCTTCCTTTGCAGACATCGCGGTTCCCCGGCGCACGATCTACTTTCAAACGGTGCGCACCGGGCCCGCCGCCCATGATTTCAACCGCCTGTTCGACCGTGCCGATCCTGGCTCGATCGTGCCGGTGCGGGGCGAGTCGACTGTCGCGGCGCAGTGCTCTTTTTCTTGAACGATCCCTTCGTCCGGGAAATCGCCGGCGCGCTGGCGGCCCGCGTGATGCACGATGTGCCCGGAAAACCCCAGGATCAGGATCGCATCCAGCGGCTTTACGCACTCACCCTCGGCCGATCACCGACTGCCGCCGAGCTCGAAGTGGGCCTCGGAATGCTCGGCTCCTCCGCTGGAGTGGACGCCTGGACTCAATACTGCCAGATCATTCTATGCGGTAACGAGTTTATCTATTTAGACTAAATGAATCCTCCAATCGAGTGTAGCAACGCGGCCGGAAGGGAAACGATGACTGACGACAGAGCCATTCCAAATCGGCGCGAGATGTTAAGGCGCGTGGGGGGCGGTTTCGGCTCGCTCGCGCTGGCGGCGCTCCTGCGTGATGAGACTTGTGGGGCTCAATCGGTTGCCCACCCTCACGCGCCGCGTCAGCCGCACCTGCCGCCGCGAGCGCACCGTGTCATCTTTCTTTTCATGCCGGGCGGGCCATCGCAGGTGGATACGTTTGATCCCAAACCGAGGCTGACCCGCGATCATGGCAAACCGTCACCCAAGCCTTATCTCGGTCAGACGAGAAAGCTGCTGGCCTCCCCGTGGAAGTTTACGAGGCGCGGTGAATCGGGTCTCGAAGTGAGTGAGCTGTTTCCCTGTGTCGGAGCGCTCGCCGATCAACTGTGTGTGATTCGTTCCATGGTCGGCGACGACGTGAATCATCCAGGTGGCTGTCTCCTGATGCACACAGGGGAGCGCGTTGCAACGCGCCCGAGTCTGGCGCATGGGTGACCTATGGGCTCGGCACCGAAAACCAGAATTTACCAGCATTTATCGCCATCGGTCCGGGTCCTCTTATCGAAGGCGCACGGCAATACGGTGCGGCGTTTCTGCCGGCCGCATTCCAGGGGACGTTCGTGTCGGACCTGAAGCAGCCGATCCGTAACTTGAAGAATAGCGTCGTGAGCGTCGAGCGCCAGCGGAGCCAGCTCGACGCGTTGCACGCGCTCAATGAGATGCACCTTGCGCGTCAACCTGACGACAGCCGGCTGAGCGCGCGAATTGAATCGTTCGAGCCTCGCCTATCGCATGCAAAGCGAGGCTCCCGAAGCATTTGATCTCGAGAACGAGCCCGAGTGCACAAAGCGCCTTTACGGGATCGGCGAGGGGCCGACCGATCTTTTCGGGCGTCAGTGCTTGATGGCGCGGCGGCTCGTGGAGCGGGGCGTTCGGTTCGTGCAGCTCTATCATACAACGGGGGGCTTTCAGCCCTGGGATCAGCACAGCGATTTGAAGGGGGGCCATGCTCGCAATGCCCTCGCGACCGACCGGCCCATCGCGGGCCTGCTCAAAGACCTTCAATCGCGTGGGCTGCTCGAGGATACACTCGTCATCTGGGGGGGCGAATTCGGGCGGACGCCGGCCGCCGAGGGGACCGATGGCCGCGATCACCATCCGTATGGATTCACAATGTGGCTCGCCGGAGGAGGAAGCCGCGGCGGCCTCGCCTACGGTTCGACCGACGAACTCGGCTGGGACGCCGTCTCAGACCGCGTGCACGTGCACGACCTTCACGCCACGATCCTGCACCTGCTGGGGCTCGACCACGAGCGCCTCACATACAGGCACAGCGGCCGCGACTATCGCCTGACCGACGTGTATGGTCATGTGATCAGAGGACTCCTCGCTTAGCGCGACTGACACCCGTCGCACCGCGCCGACACGTGAATTCGCCAAAGTCAACTCAGACGGCCTGAATTCACTCATGATGCGTTTCAACGGCGTGTCTGATTTGCTATTAACGACAAGCTCAACGTGGTTTTCACTGGTCGATCGTCACCTTAACTCATGCCGCTGTAGGGCCTTATTAGAATCTGTTAAATTTTCGCACAAAAACGGGCTGGATCAGGCGCGGGTTCGCCGATATCACATGGGGATAATTGTGGAGACAACCTTCCTTCGGTCGTAGTGACCGCGCTCGTCGTCTGTGGCCGTATCGCATTGCCGGCGGCGTACCGGGCCCAATCCTCAGGAGACGACCCTTGGACACGTCCGCACTCGAGCTTTTGGTCATGCCCACGATCTGGGTCACGTTCGCGGGAATGTTCGCGGGGTCAACATTGCTCGGTTTGCTTCAAATCATCGAGCGCCTACTCCATCTCATGGGCCGCGGCATGTACACTCAGGCGAGGCCCGCGCGAAGCCCACTCCAGCCCGCGTCGGACGCGTCCATCACGAGATGTCCGCGCTTCAGGGGTGAAGCTCATACTCGCGGATCTTCTCGAAAAGCTGCCGGCGGCTGATGCCAAGGCGTTCCGCCGTCTTCGTGCGATTGCCGCCGCATTTGACGAGTGCTTGCTCGATGAAGCGGCGTTCGACATCGGCGAGTATGGCCCGCAACGGGACGGGAGCCGCGTCGTCGCTCGTCGACGCCAGGATCAGTGGTGACTCCGCTGAATCGTCGACATCGAGATGTTCCGGCAGAATCGTTCGACCGCGGGACGCGAGCACGGCTCGGGCGAGCGTGTTTTCGAGCTCCCGGACGTTGCCCGGCCAGGGGCGCCGCTGGATTGAAGCGAGAGCGTCAGGCGAGAGCGACAGCGATTTCCATCCGTGAGCCCGTTCCAATCGGCCGAGTATGTGGTGCGCGAGCGATCCGATATCCTCCAGACGATCCCGGAGCGGAGGAATGACGATCCGAGCCACGTTCAGGCGATAGTAAAGGTCTTCACGAAAGCGACCGGCGGCCACTTCCTTCGCGAGGTCGCGGTTGGTCGCGGAAATGATCCTGACATCGGTGGCGAAGGTTTCCATGCCGCCGACGCGCTCAAACTCGGATTGCTGAATAACCCGAAGAATCTTGACCTGGGCCGCCAGGGGCAGCTCGCCGATCTCGTCAAGAAAAAGGGGTCCCTTCGAGGCCCGCTCGAACCGCCCGATCTTCATCTGGACGGCGCCCGTGAATGCCCCTTTTTCGTGGCCGAAGAGTTCGCTTTCAACCAGCCCCTCGGGCAGGGCACCGCAATTGACCCGAACAAACGGGCCCGCGGAGCGTGTCGAATGGCGGTGAAGCGCGGTGGCGACCAGTTCCTTACCGGTGCCGCTTTCTCCGAGAATCAAGACAGGGGCGTCGGTCGTCGCCGCCAGGCCAATCATCTTGTAAACCTCACGCATGGCGCTGCTGTCGCCGATCAACTCCGGATCGCCCGGCGAAGTGGTGCCGGGCGGCTCGTTGGCCGTCGCGTCCGTTTGCTCGCGCAACAGGCGTACTTCACGGGTCAGGGCACGCTGCTTGAGTGCTCGCTTGAGCGTCAGATCGACTTCGTCGAGATCGAAGGGCTTGGTCAGGTAGTCATAGGCGCCGCGGCGCATGGCTTCAATGGCCGCGCCGATCCGCCAAGCGCCGTGACGACGATCACGGGCAGTTCCGCAAGCGCCGGGCCGAGCTCCGCCAGAACATCCAGGCCCCCGCGGCCGGGCATTTTCAGGTCGAGTAGAACGGCGTCAGGCGCGTCGTTATTGATCGCTTCCAGTGCCTCGCGCCCGTCGGCCGCCTCGTGTGTCTGGTAGCCTTCCGAACGAAGAAATAGAACGAGGTTGCGGCGGATGGTCCGATCGTCGTCGACAACGAGTATGCGTGAAGTCTTGCTCACGAGTGTGGGGCTCCGTCGTTGAGAGAAGGCGATACGGGCAAGCTCAGGGTAAAAACCGCCCCGGTGCGATCGACGCGATTGGCGGCATGAAGATCGCCGCGGTGCGCCAGGGCGATCTCGCGTGCGATCGCCAGTCCGAGGCCGGTGCCCTCGGGCTTCGTGGTGTAGAACGGTTCGAAGAGATGTTTGAGCGCCTCTGGCGAAAGCCCGGGGCCCGAATCGGCGACCTCGGCCTCGATCGCATGACGGGCCGGATCGCGACGGCTAGTGAGCCGCAACGTCCCCTTGAAGCCCATCGCCTGAACGGCGTTGGCCGTCAGGTTGCGGAAGACTTGAAGTAACGCCGAAGGAGACATGGCCACCGGCGGAAGATCGGGATCAAGATCGATTTCTACGTGAATATCTTTCATTTCGATGGATCCGACGGCCAGACTGCGCGGCCTCGGCCAGGACGTCGTTGACATTGCCGGCGTTGAGAACCTGGCCGTCGGCGCGTGAGAACTGGAGCAGGTGCGAAACGATTTCTTCAAGTCGATCTACCTCGTGAACCAGCCCGCGCAGGGACTCTTCATCCAGCCCGACGACGCCGCGTTGCCACAGTTGCGCGGTTGAGCGAATTCCGGCCAGGGGATTACGCACCTCGTGAGCGACACCCGCCAGAAGCTTACCCAGGGCGGCAAGCCGCTCGCTGCGCCGCAGCTCCATCTGCAAGAGGCCGCGTTCGGCGGTCTGGCGGCGGCACGGTTCGAGCTAACCCCGTCGTGAGGACAAACGCCAGGGCAATGCCCGCGAGAGCCAATCCGGCAGCCAACCGATAACCCTGAAGCGATCGATCCACAAAGAGCGGATCGATCAGCCGGGTCATGACCCAGGTGGCGGCGACGACACGCCCGCCGACGATCACGGGCGCTGTGCGGATCGCCACGGTCACCGGGGCTCGCCGACGAGCTCTTCAATCGAAAAGAGAACTTGCTTCCTGCGGATCGCGGCGTCGACCTGGATGTCAATCAGGTCCGCTTCCATCGAGGGCAACCGGTTTGCCGCACTGCGATCGCGCTGGCTGGATCGATGATCGCCGAGCGATCGGAACTGGTCATGGGCCGGCTGTGCCGCATTGTCGTCATCAAGAAGCACTGTACCGAGAAAGCTCTTGAAACGAAGCACCAGATAGCCTCCCTCGACCCCATTATGAGGCGGCAAGAGCGCAGCGGCCTGGGTCGTCAGCGCGGTCGACCTCGTCACGCGAGCGTTCCTCGGGGAAATTAGGAAACTCGCCGGCCCCCGCGATGATATCGCGCCCGCGAATCGCGAGCTCGTTGCCGATTTCCTCGAGTAAGCCCTTGGCCTCCGACCGCCGCCGCTCGCGGGCGACGACCGAGGCCCCCGTGGTCCAGAGCACGATCAGGGCCGAGACGAATAACGCTGCCACGACGCCAACCTGAACCGGAATCGGAATCCGTAGCCTGCTCGGCCATCGAAAGTGGAACCGGTCGAACGACATCGACGGTCTCCGTCGAGCTCTTGATTGATACGTGTCCGTGGCCAGTGCGGCGACGCCATGCGATCCAGATCGCAAAACGTGCGCCGAGGCGTCAGCGTACTTTTGCCGCCAATTTTGAGAGCCGAGGCGTCAGGACCCGCGCTCGCGGTGCTGGCTTGAGCAGAATCGCCCCGCCGGCTGGGCGGTTTTCACCCAATCACCGTCAAGAAAGTAGCAAATATCGGGGAAAAAGTCCCATTTGCGTCACGGCATCACTTGTGCGAAAAGGACCTGACGAGAGCCGTCGAGAGTCGAAGCGGCCGGTGTGAAAATGGGATTGGAACGGTATGGCTCCCGACAACAAACAACGGAGGAATCAGATCATGACCAAGCTCGTCGCGGCCATCTCATCGATTTTGATCAGCCTGGGACTCGCCACCTGGCTATCGGCTCAGCCGCCAGGTCCCGATGGGCCGCCCCCGCCGCCAAAGGCGAAGTACAAGGCCAAGGAAAAGCCGGAACCCAAGAAAAAGGGGGCTCGTGAACCCGGGGGTGAGCTGACCAAGGCTTATGACCTGCTGCGGCGGCTTCGCGCCGATGATAACGGCAGCGGCCGTCCCGAGGAACGTCTGCGCGACTGGACGGATCGCGCCACGGGACTCTACCGCACGGGCCTCAAAGCGCTGGCCGCCGTGGACGCACGCAAAGCCCGCGAGTACGGCGCCGCGGCACACGACCTTGCACGATCCGTCGACCACGCGCGGAATGCCGTGCGCTACGACCGCCCCGACCCCGAATTGCCCCCTCCTTCTGACAACTTCGGGCCGGAAGATACGCGGGAACGCGCTCGGCGCGACCTCAGCCACGCTTACGATCGGCTTGAATGGCTGGAAAAAAGCGCTGCGAGCAGCGATCTGCAGTTCTATATCAAAGCGGCGCGTGATCTCTATTCGGCGGCCCGGCGCGACCTCGAGGCTGGCCGTGATGAGCGCGGCGGAGAGCTCGCACGCGCCGCCGAAGCCATGACGCATGTTCCCGAGCACCTGCTGCAGGCCGGCGAGGGGCCGAACCGCGATTCGTTCCGGCCGGAGCCACCGCCGCGTGGCGACGATCCGAAAAACGACTTCGCTCCCCGTCGCTACGACCGCAAGGACCAGGACCTCCCGCCGGCACTGGCGCCACGCTAAGCCGTTCACGTTTCCCGGGGGGCGGGCACGGCAACGTCCGGCTCGCCCCATCAGCTTCCATTCCTAAAGCGAAGGTGTAGCACAACGATGGACTGGCGTAATCGAATTGGCTTGTATGGCTCGTATTTTCTGGGAATGGCCGCGATCGGCTTCACGCTTCCTTACCTGCCGCTCTACCTGGGTGAGAAGGGCCTCTCGGATCGCGCGATCGGTATCGTATCAACGCTCGCCGCGCTCTCGGCACTCGCTCAATTCCCGGTCGGAATCTGGTCGGACCGAATTCGATCCCGGAAACCGTTTTTGGTGGTCACGCTGGCTGTCGCGGCCGTCGCCACCTGGCTCATGCGAAGCGCTGATCAGGGTATCTGGTTAGGCTTTCTGATGATTCTCTTTGCCGAAAATGGGATCTGCCGGGCGATTGTCGAGAGCCTCTCGGGGGCCGAGGCCGCCGCTCTGGCGGCGCCCGGGGGCGTGGGGACAGCACTTGGTGCCTTGCGGTTCTGGAAGCCGATCGGAATCGTCATCGTCGCCCTGATCGGCAGCAGCATGTCGGAAAAGTACGGTGTCGGTGCCATTCTTCTACCGCTGGCAGTGGCACAAGGGCTTGCCGTCGCCGCAGCCCTGCTCATCCACGAGCCGGCCGAGCGCCAGAGTGACCGCAATGACGAGAAACAGCCGCAGCCAACGGCACAAGAGAAACAAGGTTTTCTGGGTTTTATTCCGAAGGACGCCGGGCTATGGGCGTTCATCGCCGCCATGGTCTTGTTCCACGCCGCGAATGCACCAGGGGGCGTTTATCTCGGGCTTTTCTTGAAGCGTGACTTGCACGCACCCGACCGAATGCTCGCTTATGCGTTCGCGGTCAGTATGGTCGCCTGGATGTTCGTCGTCTTGCCGAGCGGACGGCTGGCCGACTCATGGGGGCGCAAGCCGCTCTTGCTCGCGGGCTGGACGATCATGTCGTTGCGGCTCGCCCTGGTCGGCTTCGTGAATCGTCCGGAATTAGCCGTGGCCAACCAGGCGCTGGACGGACTCGGCAACGGACTTTTCGCGGTCGTCGCGGCGGCCTGGGTCACCGATCGCCTGGCTGACCCCCGGCGCTCGGGCGAGGCCCAGGTGATCGTGGGCTGCTGCCTGGTCTTCGGTTCGGCGATCGGGCCGGCCGCCGCGGCAATGCTCGTCGGACCGCTCGGTTATCGGGGTTTGTTCCTCCTCCTGGCGGCGGTCGGATTGGCGGCCACGCTGATCGTCTTGTTCTTCGTGCCCGAAACCCTCACGAAAGACTCTGAGGACGCAACCGATCAGCCCGCGGAGCCGATGGCCGTGACATCAGATCTCTCGGTCGTTCCATGAGTTTTCACTGCATGGGAACCGGGACATTGATGTTGAGAGCCGCACGATTCGATTCGCCTGTTGTTGAGGAACGTTTACTGTGACCACGCATCCGTCTCGATTCCCCTTGGTCTCGACGATTTTCGCATTGACCTACTTCGGGCTGGCGCTCGGCAAGGTTCCCGGGCTGCGCATCGATCGCTCGGGGATCGCCGTGGTCGGTGCCGCCGCCATGATGGCCTTCGGCGTCTTGTCGATGGACGACGCCGCCCGAGCCGTCGACTACGAGACGCTCGTTCTGCTATTCGGCATGATGGTCGTCGCGGCTTACCTGCGCATTTCCGGTTTTTTCGGTCTCGCGACCAACTGGATCGCCGGCCGTTTTGCCGGGCCATTTTCGCTCCTGGGCGTGACGATCGGCCTGTCGGGAATTCTGTCGGCGTTCCTCGTCAATGACGTCGTCTGCGTGGCGCTGACCCCCCTGGTGCTGAACCTCTGCCAGCGGCTCAAACGCCCGCCGATTCCCTATCTCGTCGGTCTGGCGACGGCTTCCAATATTGGTTCCGTCGCGACGATCACGGGAAATCCGCAAAATATCATCATTGGTTCGCTTTCACATATCTCGTATTTACGTTTCGCCGCCCGGCTCGCGCCCGTCGCCCTGATCGGGCTTGGCATCAATTTTGTGATCGTGGCCCTGGTGTACCGCGAAGCGTTGAAAGCGACCGTCATGACGGAGCCCGCGCAAGAGGCCGGACCCCGGACGGTGGTCTATCGAGGCCTCCTTTTCAAGAGCGTCGCCGTGACCCTGATCACGATCGGGTTCTTCTTCGCCGGCCAACCCATAGCCCTTGTTGCGCTGGCCTCTGCCGCGGTGCTCTTGCTGGATCGCGTGCGCCCCGAGCGTGTTTATCGCTCGATCGATTGGCCGCTACTGGTGATGTTTACCGGATTATTCGTGGTGGTTCACGCGTTCGAAGTCAACGTCGTGCGCACCTGGGGTATGGAACAGTGGCATGGGCTCACCGACTCGCCGGTGGTGGGAGTCAGTGCGGCTTTCGGTCGTGCTTTCCAACCTGGTGTCAAACGTGCCCGCGGTCCTGCTTTTCAAACCCTTGATGGAAGTCATGCGACAAAAGGATCTGGCGTGGCTCGCGCTATCGATGTCGAGCACGCTTGCGGGGAACCTGACGATCCTCGGTTCCGTGGCCAATTTGATCGTTGTCGAGAACGCACGACGCGCCGGAACCGAACTTGGATTCTTTGAGTATCTGAAAGTTGGCATTCCGTTGACCGTGCTCACCACGCTGGTTGGCGTCCTGTGGCTAGCGTTGGTTCATTATTGATTGATGGGAAAACATGTCATGAACGAAAACTCCGATGACCCCGAGGCGTCGCAACCGGCGAAACCATCGGCGCGAAGCCTGCGATCGCTCGACGGCTTGAACTTCTTTCTGGCCGACGTGCGCGACGGCATGGGCCCGTTTCTGGGAACATTCCTTCGCGAGCACCATCACTGGGACGCGGGCCGGGTTGGAAATTGCGCTGGCGGCCTCGCAGATCGGGACCGTGTTGCGCCAGACGCCCGCCGGTGCACTGATCGACCGCATCCGGTGGAAGCGGCTGGCGATCGCACTTGCCGCGGCCGTGGTCGCGGCCGGGTGCGTGTTACTCTACTCATGCCGACGTTGCTGGTTGTCTGGCCGCACAGACGGCGATCGGGGCCGCGGCGGCGATCTTTCCGCCGGCCGTCGCCGCTATCACGCTGGGCCTGGTCGGCCGGTCGGTGATGCCACGACAAACGGGCCGGAACGAAGCATACAATCACGGCGGCAATGTCGTGGCGGCGGCATGGCGGGCGGCTGCTGCTTATGTCTTCGGCTACGGCGCAATGTTTGTCCTGGTCGTCGCCATGGCGGCCGCGAGCGCAGCGCGGTCATGCTGATTCGCGAGCGAGAAATCGACCACGAGCTGGCACGTGGAGCTGATGAAAGCGAAGGCGACGGCCACGAAGTCGTCGGCGTGCGGCAACTATTCAAGGATCGTCGATCTGGTATTTATCGTCATCGGCCGTTCTTGTTCCACTTCGCCAACGCAGCGATGCTCCCGCTCGTCGGCCAGAAATCGAGCGACGGTCTCAAGGACGGTGCGGCGGTGGTCATGTCGGCGTGCATCATCGCGGCCCAGCTCGTGATGGTTCCCGGTCGCTCTGGCGGCCAGCCGACTTCGGCGGCCACGGGGGCCGCAAGCCGGTCTTTCTGATCGGGTTTCGCCGTGCTTGCCGATTCGTGGCTTCTTGTACTGTCTGAGCGTCAATCCCGTTTACCTGGTCGCGGTGCAATTCTCGACGGAATCGGCGCGGGAATTTTCGGCGTGGTGTCGGTGCTCGTCGTGGCCGATCTGACCAAGGGAACGGGCCGGTTCAACCTGACCCAGGGGGCTCTCGCGATGGCCACCGGTATTGGCGCGGGACTGAGCAATCTCGTCGCGGGTTTCGTCGTCAAGGGAGCTGGCTTCGACGCCGGCTTCATCATGCTGGCGACGATCGCCGCCTTCGGAACGCTTTTCTTCGCATTGAGCATGCCCGAAACACGCGACCGCGTCTCCTCGCGGGATCTCGTAGCCGCTTCATGACAACGTCACTGGCCGCTCATCCCATGCTACTCCACAAGATAAGGGACCAATCCTCACATGAATACACGAGAAACACCCGTTGTCGTGATGATTCCCGGCGACTTGCATCTCACGAAGGCCGGTCTCGAAAACTGGCAGGCGGCGCACCGGCGTCGTCGACGATGCCAATCACCTGATCCAGCCCGACTTCGTGCAGTTCATTGGCGACAATGTTCAGGATGCGACGGAAGACCAGTTCGCGCTGTTCGATGACATTCGCAGCCGACTGAAGATGCCGCACTTCGCACTTGTCGGCGATCATGACGTCAAGGAGGACCCGGCCGCCGTCGGATTCCGCCGGCGATTCGGTGATCCGTTTGGCGCGTCGGCGCTCGGCGGTTTTCGATTCCTGCGCCTCGAACACGCAGGAGGCCCGGCCGCTTGGAATCTCTCAAGAATAGGTGGCCTGGTTGCAGTCGGAGACTCGCTCAGGCCCAATCCGAGGGCGAGCCGGTCATCATCTTTCAACACAACTATCCCTATCAGATCTGGGAAGACTTCGCGGGCCCGGGGATCGACGACTGGCGCAGTTCTCGTTCAGAAACACCCGATCGAGGCGATCCTTTGCCGACACACTCACTACTGGCAAGTCGCCAATGACGGACGCAATGTCCACGTCGCGGTTCGCTCAATCGGCGACCCCGAGGGCGGAGCGCCCGGCTACGCTGTCCTCTATTTGCAGGGAGACGATCTCGCGGTCAGCTATCGGTGCGTCGAAGATCGAGATGCACTCGTTCTGGTGACGCACCCGCGACAGCGATTACTGGCCACCAGCGGCCGCCATGTCGTCCGCGATACCGACCGGGTCACCGTACGCGTCTGGTCGACCGATCCGATTTCACGCGTGAAATACCGGGTGGATGACCGAGCATGGTGCATGCTGAGCTCGGACGATGGTGTCACCTGGCATGGGCCACTGAGCGCGGCGGCCCTGCCAAAAGGACGCCACTCGCTCGAGGCGTGGGCCGAAGCCGATAACCGTCGTGCTGGCCAGCAGACGATCGAGTTCTTCGTCGATCCCACCGGTCGCTACACGGCCGTGCCCGAAGTGCACCCCGTCGTGAGCTCGACGGCCTTTTGCTGATGTCGCTAGCTCATCCGAAGCCAACCCCACATCAAAGCGGCAATGGCGACAAAGCGATGTGCCGCCCGGATCACCTGGCTTCTTCGAGGATCTCCCATCGCGCGTAGGTCGTCGCGAGCTCGGCTTCGAGCTCGGCGAGCCGTGCATTTTCTTGCGCGATGACTGTGCCGTCGCGCCTGTAATAACCTGGGTCAGCCATGGCCTCGTGCAACTGCTGAATCTCGGCTTCGAGAGCTTCAATACGTAGCGGCAACGCTTCCAGCTCGCGGCGCTCCTTGAAACTGAGCTTCCTGCGCTTGTCTTGCTGCGTCGAGCTGGCCGCCGCGCTGTTCGACGAGGTTGGTACCGCCGACGACTTCGAGTCGACCGCAGCTTGAGCCTGCCGTTGCCGCAAGTAATCGTCGTAGCCGCCGTCGTATTCCTTGACCTGGCCGTCCGGCTCGATGGCGAGCGTACTGGTCGCCACGCCATTCAAGAAGGCCCGATCGTGACTCACCAGGAGCACGGTTCCCTGATAATCGACGAGCAACGACTCGAGAAGCTCGAGGGTCTCGACATCAAGGTCGTTGGTGGGCTCGTCGAGAACCAGCAAGTTTGACGGTTTGGTAAAGAGCTTGGCCAGCAAGAGGCGGCTCCGTTCGCCGCCCGAGAGATACTTCACCAGCGTGCGCGACCGCTCGGGCGGGAAGAGGAAATCCTGTAAATATCCGATCACATGACGCGGCTGGCCGTTGATCGGAATCGTGTCATAGTCGCTGACATTTTGCTGGACGGTCTTTTCTTCGTCGAGCTTCGCTTTCAACTGGTCGAAGTAGGCGATCTCGAGCCGCGTGCCGAGGCGAATCGTACCCGCTTGCGGCGGAATCTCACCGAGCAAAAGGCGAATCAAGGTGGTTTTGCCCGCGGCATTCGGTCCGATGATGCCGACCTTGTCGCCGCGCACTATGGTCGTCGTGAGGTCCCTGATAACGGCACGGTCTTCATAGCCGAAGGAGACGCCCTTCGCTTCAACGACCAGGGCGCCCGAGCGCTCGGCCTCCTGGGCATTGATGCGAGCCGTGCCGAGCCGCTCGCGGCGCTGGGCACGCTGCTCGCGCATCGCCTTCAAGGCACGCACGCGGCCTTCATTACGCGTGCGCCGTGCCTCGATCCCTTTGCGGATCCACACTTCTTCCTGCGCCAGCCGCTTGTCAAAAAGGTCTTGCTGGCGGGCTTCCGCATGGAGGAGCTCATCGCGGCGTTTGAGGAACGTCGGATAATCACAGGCCCAATCATAAAGGCGGCCGCGATCGAGCTCGACGATCCGCGTGGCCAGCTTTTCAAGAAAAACGCGATCGTGGGTGACGAAGATCAAGGTCGCACCGGCGCGCGGCAAGAACGACTCGAGCCAGCGGATCGCGTCGATATCGAGATGGTTGGTCGGTTCATCGAGCAGCAGGATGTCGGGATCGGTGACAAGCGATTGAGCGAGCAACACGCGCCGCTTCATCCCCGACGAGAGCTCTTCAAAATGAGCCTCGGGGTCAAGCCCCATACGCGATATCACGGACTGCACGCGGTGGTCAGACTCGGCGGCCTGATGCTCATCATCGCTCAACCCCTCGGCGACCTGGCCGGCCACGGTTCCGGTTCGGTCGCGAGGCACATCCTGGGGCAAGCGAGCAACGCGCAGACCCTGCTGGCGGATGATCTGGCCATCGTCGGGCTCGATCTCGCCCTTGATCAGACGAAGCAGCGTACTCTTGCCTTCGCCATTGCGGCCGACCAGGCAGACACGCTCGCCGGCCTCAATTTGGAGCTCGACCTGATCGAGCAGACGCGGCCCTCCAAAGGCCAAACTCACATTTCGCAGGCTCAATAACGCCATAAATTCGCTCGAAATTCGGGTGGACGCGCAAGCTTGGTGCATTGCAGCGGTCGGACTCGGACAATCCCGCCACGGTAACAAAAACGGCGGCGGCCCATCCAGCCGAGCAAGTCAGTGCCGGGCGCCGGCACCACCGCGCAAGGCCGCCGGTACATCGGCCAGGGCAGCGTCGGGAACGACAAACGAATTTTCGAGGATCTTCGTGTCTTCGTTGATCAATTCGGGATACCGACGGCCCGCAAGGACCTGAACGGCGAAAACCTCCTGCACGCCTTCCTCAAAGCGCAAGAGCGCGATCGGTTCGCCGCGCGTCAGGTCGATCACGCAGACGCCGCACGTGCCGCTCACTGGCGGCCAGCCGCTCGGTGATCGGAATCCCGCTGAAGACGGCCGACTCGCGTACCTGAGATAACCCCACGAACGCCAGGTGACCCGCGAAGTCAACGCCGCGCGTGAACCCGGGCGTCATCGCGACCGCCTCGTAACGACCCGTTTTCTGGTCGATGAATCCGAGCGTGCCGATGCCCGACTCGCAGACCCAGAGCCGCCCGAGCATGATAGCGCGGTGAGTGCGGCATGGAGAGGCCGCGTGCCATGACTTCGCCACTTTCAACGTCCATGACAATTCCGCCCCGCGCCTTTTCGGGCCGCCAGCCGGCCGGCTCGTCGGTTTGGCCCAGCGCGGTGACATAGGCCGGACGCCCATCGACCATTCCCAGACCGTTCAAGTGGCAGCGATCGGTCGGCTCCAGAGCACTGACAAACGGCGGCCGCCACCGCGGCGTGAAGCTGGCCGAGCGATCGATCGTGCAGAGGCAGGAAAAACGCGTATTGACGAACCAGAGCTCGTGGCCGCGCCCCCATGCCATCTCGTGAATTTGCACGTTCCCCGTGACGTGCGATGAACGCGGCAAGAAGCAGGCATCATGCCGGCCCGGCGGGTCGAGCCTGGCCGTCACGGCGGGAACATCCACGAATTCCCAAACCTGGATCGACGTCCCGATGGCCAGCCGGTCCCCTTCCAGAGCCAGACCCATCGGCGCTTGAAACGCCGCGAAAATGCGTATTGAGGTGGTCCCCCTCGTCGCGCACCATCACGAGCTTGCCCGCCTGATACGTCGTGACCAAAAGCGACGCCCCGAGCCCGCGCAATAGCTCGGGGAAATTGGGCGTGTGAACGGCTCGCAAGCTCGCCGAATTCGAGCCCGGTTCTGGTTGCGTACTTTCGCTCGAGGAGTCGGTCGCCGCTTGTTCCGCGCTCATCAACCCAACCTCACATTCGAGAAGTGTCTGCTCGGGCAACCAGGATGCTCCGCGTTACGGCCTGGCAGTTTTCAGGTCTTTTTCGATTGCGTCGAGCGCGGCCGAAGCCGGCTTGCAGGCCCGATTGCCAAGAAGGGCCGAAACGCGATCGAGATCGGTGCTCGCACGCCGCTGAACCCGGGCACGCTTTCGGAGCGTGTAAAGTCGCAAAGGAAGGCGCAGATCCTCAGGTACGCCCGCGAAGCCGGCCTCGATTGATTGGCGGCGAACGCGTTGCACGACTTCGAGATCGCGGTAACCGAACTCCTGGGAAGGCTCGATCATCGTGCCTTCGCCCCAGTCGTTCCACGTGCTGATCTGAACCAGGGGTAGGGTGCTTTTTAACGCTTTTTCCAGGGTAAGCACGAATGTCTGACCGCGGTTGTCGGCGATATGGCCCCAGGTTGGGTGCACCTTGGCCTCGGCATAAATATCATGAAAGCGCGGATATGCGACCGCCATCGCGGCCGGCCAGTGGGCCGCTTTTTTCAAGAACTCGTGCTGCGCGGTCAAGCCCACGGCGGGGCTCGGCCAGTCAAAAGCGCCGGCCGCCCCTGAGCGCCGCTCATGCTCGCTCAGGTAGACGAGTGTGGACTTGCGCTCGCTTTAACAGCATTTCCCACTCCTGATCGCTGAGGCCCTCATGCCCGAACGAGAGCAACACGGGTCGATCAGCCATTTTCAAGTACAGCGGGTCGTCAAACCAGTGCGATTGCAGCCAATCGATTTCCTTCTGGGCGTGCGACAGCCGTTTCTTGGGGTCAAGGCGTCCGGCCTGAACGAGCTTCGGAATCGTCTGATCCTCGTAGCAGATCGCGAATTCGAGGCGTATTTTGCGCGCTTGCTCGACGAACGCCGTTGAATTGCGGTGATTTAACGCATAGTCAAGATAATCGGTCGTGCCATACCAGTCGATGACCACGCCATCGATGCCCGCGAGTCTCATCAGGAGGCAATGATATTCCAGGACGTCGGGATCGCCCGAGTCGTATGCTCCGATGAGCGGAGTATAATGCGACGCAATCGACGCCCGGCCGTTCGGCTGCTTCTGATCGGGGTGAAACGTGCCCATCGTCCAGTGCCAGCCCCAGATCGTGCTGAATGGCCTGGCCATGAACCAGGGCATGTAGTGGGCCAGGATGCGCGGGGGCCTGGCCGTCTTCGACGTCGTCGTCGTGGGCGCCTTCTGAAGATTGTCACTCACGCAAGCAACAGCCACGCCCCAGCGCCCGGCTCAGCGGCAAGAACCGGTCCCGCACTCAACCAGAGTGCGATCATTCCTGTTGCGATCGCCGTTCCCGCTCGCATGGTTTCGAAGCCTCTTTGTTCGACAAGCCCTGATGCCAGATCACGACGCCCCAGACATGAGGGCCGGCGTGCCAGGAACGGCGGCGCCGCGGCTGCAGTCGCCGTCGGCCATTCCTCGACTTTCCCCTCGTTTTCTGACGCCGCTCCTCGTGCGGCACTTGCCGCAATGAGCCCAACCTGACGCAGGCGGATTTCGGCCAATCTAATCCGACGGTTTTCGAGTTTCTTGAATCACAGCCCTGAATTTTGTCGCGCTCAGCATGAAGTTATCGGATTCAGGAAGTAGAGGCCACGGCGAAGCTCAACCCCCGCAACGCGCTTCGCCTGCGTAGCGGACGATCAGGCTTATCATCCTGGACAGGAGGGACAGGAGTTGAAAAATCTACGAAGATCTTTACAGCGCAAGATCAGCATGTTAGATTAGCGAGGTTTGCCCATGAATTTCTTGCGAAGAATTCATGAATTTCCGCAAATAGCTTCGCGCCAGGCATTTAGGTTGCGAATCAGGTGACCAAGACCTCCATCTGGAAGTTGTTGCCGCATTTGCGCCGATATTCAGGAGAGTGAGATGCCTCCTCAGTTAGAGGAATATGTTACGGAATTCGATGAAAATACCCTCACGCCTTCGCATCCTGTTGAACTAGAAGGCGAGGATACGACTCTGGAGTTTGACATAGAACGCGAAAGAGCGGAAGGCAGAGCCGAAATGCGGCGTTTACTCGCCGAACCTGCCGCCGAGTTAGTCCGGCAAGGAATTGAGGCGTACAAGCGTGACTTGCCCGGACTGCTTGCAAAAGGTGAAGAACAGAACTTGGTAGCTTATCACGGAGAAAAACGGTTAGGCATTGGCGCGACGCGTGACGTGCTGCTAGCCCATCTAGAGAAGGATGGGATTTTGGAGCGCGACCCTGGATTATATATTAAAAAGATACGGCGTCCTGATGACGACGATGACAACCAAGCCTACTCAAGTTAGACACGCTAAGGCCGGATTGACCAAGAAAACGTGAAGCCATTGATGACTGGCTCGATCTTCCTGGACCAGAAGATCGAGGTGATATCCCTGAGCAATCCTGTTATGGAGAGGATTGAGGCTAAACCGCCGAAGATCTTCGTCGGCATCAGCCTTACTCCCCCATCGGTGAAGGTCTTTCCCACAACGAGTTGGATTTTCCCCGCCATTCTTGATACGGGTTGCAATAAGGCATTTGATATCGATGAAAATCACCTGTTAGCGTGGACCAATATAACAAATAAAGAGGATTTTAACTTTCTGAGGCGCAAGGCCGGAAACCGTCCTCATGACGTGAGAGAGCTGCACCCCGATCCGCGACATGGGCGAGCCGACCGGGCCCATGCTGAAAGGGAGCACGAACATCGTGCGCCCCCGCATCGAACCGCCGAACAGCTCCTTGAGCCGCCGGCGCATCTTGTACGGGTGTTCCCAGTTATTGGTGGAACCGGCCGCCTCACGTGAATACAAGGGGAAATGTCATTGTCGCCGATCACTCGACGATGCGACCGTCCTGAAAATCCTCTGTGTAGATAACCACGACCTTGTTCTCGATGGCCGCCGACCAGACGAGTGCGTCCCAGAACGACAGGCCGTGACGCGGCATCGCACCAAGAGCGCGGAACGTCAGATCGGGGCTACTCGGGACGACTTCGCCGGTCGCCGCCAGTTCATGGAGAATGACCACGAGTTGATCGGGAGGGAGCCGCGTCTTGCGTTTTTGGCTCATCATTGCCCAACAAAGCTCGTTAAGACCTGGTTGATCAGAACGAGTCGCGCCTGGTTCGACAGTCTTTCGACCAACCCTTGTGCGATCGAATGCTTTCGCGGTTCGTCCAGGTCGTAAGCGTAGACCAAGACGTTGGTGTCGACCAATGCGCACGACCCATTATCGGTCATAAAGCTCCTCGCGCTTGGGGTAGGGTGGTCCCCCGAAATGGATTCCCCCCTTCATGCGCCGAACGCTTGCTGACGGACCGCCTCCCGATCCCGCGTCTCGCCCGGGACCGAGTTCTCAGGTCGCGCAGCCGGGGCCAAGAACGTAACGAGCACGGGAGACGCTTCGTCTAAATGGTCAGGGCGATCGGTCAGTTCGACCTTGCCGTCTTTGTAAGTCCCCTCAACGGTCAAAAGAGCCATTGGCCTTGCCTCCTCATTCGACTCAGCATCATCTTGTCCTACGGTACGTTCGATGGCCTCTCTTGAGCAATCTGTCCGCACGGGTTGCCGTCATATTCGCCAAACCGATCGACACGGCAAAACAGTGAACGCCTACGCATAGCGGCACATCTTCAAATCCGGCAGATCAAAAGCTCTCGCTCATAAACAATCTCAGGCGGTAACCGATCGTGCAGCTCGATGAAGAGCTCCTCATGTCCGAGCACTTCCGACTTCCAGGCATTCCGATCGAAACTCTGCAACTGATCGAATCGCTCCTTTGAAAATTCGAGACCCCGCCATTCAATGTCTTCGTAGCGCGGCATCCAGCCGATGGGGGTCTCCTTGCCGAAGGTCCGGCCGCGGGTCCGGTCGACGATCCATTTGAGGACACGCATGTTCTCTCGAAAGCCAGGCCACATGAACGCTCCGCCCGCATCCTTGCGAAACCAGTTGACGTGAAAGATGCGCGGCGTCTGCGAAAGGGCGCGCTGCATGCGGATCCAGTGACGAAAGTAATCGCCCATGTGATAGCCGCAAAAAGGGAGCATGGCCATCGGGTCGCGGCGTACTTTGCCGATGACACCGGCCGCGGCCGCGGTCATCTCCGATCCCGATCGTCGCGCCGATGTAGACACCCGCGCTCCAGTTGAAGGCCTGGTGAACCAGGGGCATCGTGCCGGCGCGGCGGCCGCCGAAGATGATCGCGCTGATCGGAACTCCCTGGGGATCTTCCCAGGCCGGATCGATGGTCGGGCATTGCGATGCCGGCGCCGTGAATCGCGAGTTCGGGTGCGCGGCCCTGGCGCCGGTCTGCCTGGCGATCTCGGGCGTCCAGCGGTCGCCCTGCCAGTCGAGACATTCTGCGCGGCGGTTCGTCGGTCATTCCCTCCCACCAGACGCCCCCCTCGGGGGTTAACGCCACATTGGTGAAAATCGTATTCCGCGACAGCGTGGCCATGGCGTTCGGATTGGTCTTCCACGACGTTCCGGGTGCGACGCCGAAAAATCCCGCTTCCGGATTGATCGCCCGCAGTCGATCGTCGCCGTCTGGCTTCAACCAGGCGATATCGTCGCCCACGGTCCACACTTTCCAGCCCTCGAAGCCCTCCGGGGGAATCATCATGGCGAAGTTCGTCTTGCCGCATGCCGAGGGAAAAGCGGCCGTGACATAGGTCTTCTCACCCTGGGGATCTTCCACGCCGAGAATGAGCATATGCTCGGCCAACCAACCTTCGTCGCGGGCGATGTTCGAGGCGATCCGCAGCGCGAAACATTTCTTGCCGAGCAGGGCATTGCCACCGTAACCCGATCCGTAAGACCAGATCTCACGCGTTTCCGGAAAGTGGACAATGTATTTCTCGGGATTGCACGGCCACGGCACGTCGGCCTGACCGGGAGAAAGGGGTGCGCCGACGGTGTGCATGCACGGCACGACCCGTTTATCTCCCTTGTCGATCTCGGCGATGACCGGCACGCCGATTCGCGCCATGATGCGCATGTTGACAACCACATAGGGCGAATCCGTGAGCTGCACCCCGATCCGCGACATGGGCGAGCCGACCGGGCCCATGCTGAAAGGGAGCACGAACATCGTGCGCCCCCGCATCGAGCCACCGAACAGCTCCTTGAGCCGCCGGCGCATCTTGTACGGGTCTTCCCAGTTATTGGTGGGACCGGCCGCCTCACGCGAATACGAGCAAATGAACGTGCGGTCTTCAACCCGGGCGACATCATCGGCGTCCGAGCGTGCAAGGTAACAGCCCGGCCAGAGCGTCTCATTCAACTTGATGAACGTGCCATCGGCGACCATCCGCGCACAGAGCGCATCGTACTCACCCTGAGAGCCGTCGACCCAGTGAATCGACGCGGGCAGCGTCAGGCGCGCCATCTTGTCGACCCACTTGAGGAGATGGTTGTTTCTACTCAGCGGCGCAGCCGGATCACGGCGTTCTCCCGCCAAGACGGGTTCGACCACAGCTATGCTCTCAGGATCAACACCCCGCATCAGACCTCCTCGCCTCCGCCGGGCTGACCGCCAAGGGGGCAGCGCCGGGCTCTCACAACCCTTCTTTCGCGATCCATCGCAGTCAAGGAACCCACCGCCAGCATGATCTGCGGCGTCTTGAACGTCCAGACCAGTGCAAACCGCCAACTCGGCCGGAATCCGGAGTGTGAACCGCCAAGGACGCCAAGAGCGCCAAGAAACAGGAGAGAAATTCAGATCATGCGGTTATATTTGATTTCTATATACTCAATTAAATTAGATCCTATTTTACGTAACATTCTTTTTATCTATCAACTCGTTAACTCTCGTTGGCTGAATCCTGATCGGCAGCCGAACTCGGTCTCTTCCTCTCTGCCTCTCTGCCTTTCTGCCTTTCTGCCTTTCTTGGCGCTCTTGGCGTCCTTGGCGGTTGAAGTCTCGTTCTGGCGATTGATCGGACCTGTTCCCCGAATTACGCAATCGCTCAAAACTGCCTGGAAGCCCGTGACTGACGAACTTTAAGCGAGTTTTGGACCTTTAAATTACGGGCCTCGCGATTACAATTCCCGCTCCTTGTCCTTTTCGGTCGATTATTGACGAGTGGGCGCGCGAAGACACACCAAATCGTTCCGCGTCCCTGAGGGTTCCGATTCGTGCTTCGATCGCAAGGATGCTTGATGAGAGATGTTATCGCGGCGCTATTCCTTCTTGTCCTGGCGGCTCCGGTTCGCGCAGGTCTTTGAACTGGTGAGCCTGGATCGGCTCAACCACAAGCTCTCGGGTCGCGTCGTCGATTACACCCAGAACCATGGCGCCGACCGCCGGATGTATTCACCGATCCTGGGGCGGCCGCGCGATTTGTACGTTTATCTCCCGCCGGGCTATGATCCGGCCCGGGCGTATCCGCTCATCGTTTTTCTTCACGGCGCGGACGTTGACGAACACGACTTCCTCGATCCGAGCGACTTGAAGGCCCTCGATGGCCTGATCGTGCAGGGCCAGATTCCCCCCGTTGTCATCGCGGCCCCCGATGGGACGTATGAAGGCAAGAATCTGATCACGTCGACTCACTCGCTCTGGGTCAATGGCCTGGGGGGTCGGTTCGAGGATCATATCGTCGCGGAAGTCGTGCCCTTTGTGATGAAGACCTTTTCGGTGCGGCCCGAGCGCGAGGCCCACGCGCTCTTGGGGATCTCGGCGGGCGGTTACGGTGCGATGGCGATCGCGATCAAGCACCGCGACATTTTCGGCGCGGTGGCCACGCTCGGCGGGCCGCTCAACATGCGCTATGACAACTGCCAGGGCCGCTATGGCGATGACTTTGACCCCGCGACCTATCGCGAGCGCACGGTCTACGACCGCGACATGCTGATCGCCAGGTTCTATTTCGGCCTCCTGCGCAGGTATGTAAAAACCTACCTGGAGCCAGTTTACGGTCCCGGCCCGGACATGATCGCCAAGGTCAGCCGCGACAACCCGGCCGATCTGCTGTTAACCACTGGTCTAAGGCCGAACGAGCTGGCGATTTATGTCAACTACCCGTCGCTCGACAATTACAATTTCGATGCGCAGGACCAGTCATTTGCCTGGCTGGCTGGCCAGCGCGGCATCGCCGTCGATCTCAGCCAGGATGTCGGGGGCCATCATAACCTCAAGTATATCGAGCACGCCGAAATGCCGGCCTATGTTTGGCTTGGGCGTCATGTCCTGCCGCCAGCCCTGCGATGACGAGCGCCGGTTCCGGATCGGCCGAACCCGACGAGTGTCACTCTTGTTCTGGACTCATTGCTGGGTTCCCGGCGGCCGCGATCGTGCCGCGGTGATGACTTCGCGGTTATTGCCAGGGCGTGTGCGACACGAGAGAATTGATTGGATAAAAGAATCGGCCGATACATGACGAGCCATCGTTTCAGAATAATCAGAAGTTTGGTCGAGGCCGCCGCCGCCCGCTGACGACTTGAAAACGAGTCTTGATGTGCCAATCGCCGAGACCGAGCACCCGGAGTTGCCACCGATGATGCACCGTGTTTCATTCCGTCCGACCTTCGTTGCCGGGCTTGTTCTGGGAGCAGCCATGCTGACGTCGGCATGGTGTCGACCGGCTTGTGCGCAAGCCAAGGCCGAAGAGTCAGCGCGAACGCTCAAAGCCGCACCCGGGCTCGAGGCGACCCTGTGGGCGGCCGAGCCATTGCTGGCCAACCCGACGAATATCGATGTTGACTCACGCGGCCGCGTGTGGGTCGCCGAGGGTTTGAACTACCGGTTGACGCGTGGCGGCAACAAGCGGTTCCACCGCATCGAGGACGCCGACAAGATCAAGATCCTCGAAGACACCGACGGCGACGGCCGCGCCGACAAGGCGACCGTCTTCGCCGACCGGATTTTCCCCGTCCCCATGGGCCTGGCCGTCGAAGAGCACTTCGACAAGAACGGTAAGTACACCGGGTGCCGCGTGTTTGTCGGCAACAGCCCGGACCTTCTCGTTCTCGAAGATACCGACGGCGACGACAAGGCCGACAAGCGATATGCGCTTCTCACCGGGTTTGGCGGCATTGATTCCGATCATGGCGTGCACGGAATGGTGCTGGGGCTCGATGGCAAGCTTTATTTCACCCATGGCGACGGCTGCTGCTCGGTTCAGCAAGACCGTTCCGAGCGGCAGCAGAACTTCATCGTCGTCGACAAGAGTGGCCGGCGGGTTCAGTCGGATCAACTGGCGAATACCTTGCGGGTCAATCGCGATGGCACGCAATTCGAGGTGATCTGCGATCGCCAGCGCAACAACTACGAGACCAGCCTCAACTCGTTCGGCAACATCTTCACGAGCGACAATGATGATGATGGCAACCGCGGCTGCCGGGTGATCTGGGCGATGGATGGCGGCCATTATGGCTATCATACCCCCGAAAGTGCGCGGCACTGGGGTGAGGAAGTACCGGGCAACGTGCCCAAGATCGTCGGGACAGGCAATGGCAGCCCGTGCGGCATCATGGTTTACGAAGGAGACCTGCTCCCGCCGGAATATCGCGGCGGGGTGTTTGAAGTTGACGCCGGCACACGCCAGGTCAACTTCTTCCCCATGACGCGCAAGGGGGCCGCGTTTCGAACGCAGTACAAGGTCTTGCTATCCGGCACTGATTCGTTTTTCCGACCTGTCGATGCCTGTGCGGGCCCGGACGGCTCGATCCTCGTGGCCGACTGGTGCGACACGGGCGTCGGCGGCCACGCGTTCAGCGACCAGACGACCGGGCGGATCTATCGCGTGGCTCCGAAAGGTCACAAGAGCGTGAACACGCGTCCCGAACTGGGAAAGCTTGACGGCTTGATCGCCGCGCTCAGGTCGCCCAACATCGCGACCCAGGACGCGGCGCGGCGCGGCTTGATTGCCCTGGCCAAAGAGGCCAATGCGGGGGTCCCGGTCGGCGTTGCGGTGGGCAATGTCGCTGTCCACGATCCCGACCCGATCCAGCGGGCGCGCGCCTTGTGGGTCTGGCACGCGATTGACGGCGACCCTGTGGCGCTCGCGTTCCTGATGCAGGGGGTGAACCAAGGCGAGGCGCGGTTACGCGAACAGGCCGTCCGAATCCTGGGACGCGATTGCCGCGAGAACGGCAAGGTGGTCTATCAAGATCCGGCCGCGAAGAATCCTCCAGAGGCACTAAAACATATCGACACATTACGCCTGATCGCCGATGATTCCGACGCCGGCGTGCGCCGGGAGCTGATCCTGGCTCTGCGCAATTTACCGACCGACAAGGTTGGCGCCACCCTGCGCAAGCTGGCCGCGGCGTGGGATGGCCAGGACCGCTGGTACCTGGAAGCACTCGGGCTGGCGCTCGAGAAACGCGAAAGCGCATTTCTCTCGCAACTGTTTGACGGCCGGCTCTACGGCGAGCTCGATCTCGAAAAAGCGGGCAAGATGAGCGCGGTCGCGCTCCCCCCTTATTTTCCGGTCGACCGCAATGAAGCCTATATCGCGGAAGGCACACCCGACCTGCCGGCGACGGCCGTGAGCAAATACCTGGGTCTGGCGTGGCGCATCCACCGGGCCGAGGTCTTACCCGTGCTCGAGCGGATCATGCCTTACCTGCGATCGCCCGAGCTTCAGCAAGCTGCCGATGACATTCTCGAGCGCGTCGGCGACGCGAAAACCGCCGACCTCGTGGCCGACCTCGCGCAGAAGACCAGCGATCCGGTGCATCGGCGCGAGCTGTTCGCGATGCTGGCACGGCGACTGGCCGGCGACTGGAATTCGGCCCGCGACCGGCCCAGCGTGCGCCAGGTCATCCAGCGTGCTCTCGCAAATCGCGACACGCGCCAGCAAGGTATCGCCCTGGCCGCGGCCACCAAGGACGGACGTTATCGCGGAACCCTCGAAGGTTACGCCCAGGACCTCAGTCAGCCAGAAGATGTGCGCGTGGCGGCCGTCGAGGCGATCGGCTCGTACCGCATCACGCCCAACCGTGTGCTCGAGCAATTAGTCGCGGCGACCCGAGGCAAGCCCAACTCCAATTCCGTGGCCGAGGCGGCGATCCGAGCGATGGCCCAGCATTCCGGCGCGGGGCCGGATCAGCGATATCGTGACGAGTCGCGATTATCCCCTCGGTTTACGCAGCCAGGCAATGCGCAGCCTGTTCCAGCTTCGCGATGGCGGCGACCGAGTGATCGAGCTGGCGCGGACCGGCAAGTTGCCCGCCGACCTGACGAGCGAGGCCACCACGCTTCTGCACACGTCGGCCGACCGTCGGCTACGCGAGCAGGCCGATAGCGTCTTGCCGCTGCCCAAGACGGCTTCCGGGCATCGGTTGCCGCCGATTTTCGAGTTGATCAGGCGCGACGGCAACGCCGAAAATGGCCGTGCGGTGTTCTTTCGTGCCGGTGCCAATTCGTGCGGAAACTGTCACCGCGTGCAGGGGAGCGGCCAGTGGGTTGGGCCCGACCTGTCGACAATTGGCGTCAAGTATGGCAAGGACGAGCTCGTCCGGTCGATCCTGAGCCCCAGTGCGGCGGTCGGCTACAACTTCCGATCCAATATCGTGGCGCTCACCGACGGCCGCATCGTCACCGGGCTGCCAGTCGAAGAAAACGCCGGCAACCTTGTCGTCAAGACCGCGCAGGGCGAACGTGTGTCCGTGCCGACGAACACGATCGAGGATCGGCGGATCAGCGATCTGAGCTTGATGCCCGAAGGGCTCGCTCAAACGATGAGCGATCAAGACTTCGTCGACCTCCTCGCGTATTTGACCACCCTCAAGCAGCCGGTGAGTATCGTCGGGCAATACCAGGCGATCGGCCCGGTTGACGAGCCGCTCGGGCGGCCGATTTTCGACCCGATCTCGAAGCTCAACCTGCACGGGCCCGTCAACGACGGCAAGGGCCATGAGCTTTCGTGGCGGCGCGTGAGTGCCAGCGCCGAGGGCCAGGCCGACCTGTCACCCTTGATCGGCGAAGACCCCAGGAACGCCGTCTATGTCTGGGTGCCAGTAACGTCGACTGTCGCTCAAAAGGCCCGGCTGGTCGTCGATAGCCCGACGGAATTCCTGGTATGGCTCGACGGAAAACCCGTTGGCCTGAGCGCAGGAGCGGCCGGCAAGAACGAACCGCGCACAGCCTCGATCGACTTGCCTGAAGGCTCGAGCACGCTCTTGATTCGGATGACGGCCGGCGCGAAGGGCAAGGCGCCCGCGTCACTCGTGACGACCCTGGTCGCCGACCGGCCGGTCGCGTTCAGCGCGGTCGAGGGAACCAGCTCCGCGAGCCTTGGCTCGGCTCGCTGATCTTGAAAGAGTACGACCCTGAACCGCCAAACCGAGGACCTGTGCCGTCGCCAGGCGAAGCCAGCGCGCTACCTGGGTGATCGGGTATCGCCAGGAGGTACGTGCGAGATCGTCTCTGGCACTGGCTGCGCCGCGATCTCTGGGCCACGATAACTTCATATGCAAAGTTGCTAAATGTGAACAATGCCAGCGAGACCGAATCGGAGCCCGCTTTGGCGCGGGTCGCGATCGCCATTCCGTGTTTCAACGAGGCGCCGGCGATCGCCAGTGTGGTCGCCGACCTTCGCACGTCGCTGCCAAACGCCGATATTTTCGTTTTCGACAACAACTCGACCGACGACACGGGGGCCATCGCGGCCGCCCTGGGCATTCCGGTCGTGCCCGTGCCACGGCAAGGCAAGGGCCACGCGGTTCGAGCGGCATTTTCAGCCTTGAGCGATTTTGATATTCTCATACTTACAGACGGTGATGGCACATACCCGGCCGACGCCGCCCCGTTCCTGATCGCGCCCGTGATCGCCGGGACGGCCGACATGGCGGTCGGCGCCAGGCGGCCCGTGGCGGGGGCCGGCGCCATGACCCTGACGCGGTGGATCGGCAACGTCTTGATCCGCCTGGCATTCCGGCTGTCGATCGGGCCGGGTACAACCGACCTGCTGTCGGGCTACCGCGCCTTCAACAAACGGTTCCGCGAGACCGTGCAGCTTCGTTCACCTGGCTTCGAGATCGAGACCGAGCTCGGCCAGCGAGGCGGTGGCGCGGAGCCTTCGCGTCGTCGAGATTCCCGTCGACTATCATCCCCGAATCGCCGGCACGCAAAGCAAGCTGCGCGCCTGCGCGACGGCTGGCGAATCTTGTTGAAAATCGTGACACAAGGTTTGCGGCTGCGTCCGCACCGGCTCTTGCTGGCCTGGCTGTTGCCCTGCGGCGTGCTGGCCGCCGCCGTGGATCAACGGTTCGCCGTTGCAGGCGCGCTGGGGCTGATCGGGTTCTGGAGTCTCGTCCTCTTCGACATCAGAGCGCGCATGCGCAGTGCAGTAAGACAGACGACGATGGCATGAAAGCCCGACGGCCCGATCAGATCGCGACGTTCGGAGGGTTGCGGGCGATTACCGCGCGATTCTATACTGGTCGAGAAGCGGCTCTTGACGCTCTTCCTCCCCGCAAGCCAAGCCAGGCCGAAGCCCTCATCTGGTCGGGCGGTTCGATTGCCGGAGATTGATCCCCACCCTGTGCCCATCCATCATCGAGTCACGCCGTGGAAACACACTGCTCACACTCCCGCCGGGGCCGCCGTGCGTTGCTCTGGCGATACGTCCTCGTCGGGCTGCTCTTCATCACGAGCGGGACTATTTCAGCATGGGGAGCGCTGCCCAAGGTGGCCGACGGATTCAAGATCCGGCTAGTGGCCGCGGTCCCGGCCGTGCAGTATCCCTGCCAGGTGGCAACCGCTCCCGATGGCTCGCTGTTCGTGGGCGAGGATCCGATGGACCAGGTCGGCCCGGCGGACAAGCCGATCGACCGCATCTTGCTGTTCCGCGACGGCAAGGAGCCGGTCGTCTTCGCCGACAAGCTCAATGCGATCTTTGGCATGGTCTGGCAGGATGGTGCCCTCTATGTGATGAACATGCCTCATCTGACCGTGCTGCGCGACCGCGATGGCGACGGCAAGGCCGAGCAGCGCGAGGAGCTTTTCACCGACATGGGGGTGCCGGCCGGCTCCCCCAATGACTTTAATGATCATATTGTTTCTGGACTCAAGATCGGAATCGATCAGTATCTTTATATTTCAGTTGGCGACAAAGGTGTTCCCAGGGCCACGGGGCCCGATGGGCGAACCGCCCAGGTGGTGGGGGGCGGCGTGCTGCGCTGCCGGCTCGACGGGACCGGGCTCGAAGTCTTCTCGACGGGCACCCGCAACCACCTGGAGCCCAATCTCGACGACCGCGACAACCTCTTCACTTACGACAATACGGACGATGGGCTCGGATGGTGGACCCGCGTGACCCACCATATCGACGGCGGCTATTACGGCTACCCGTTCGACTATCACAATCGCACCGATCGAATGCTCCCCCGCATGGCCGAGTATGGAGGCGGCTCGCCCTGCGGCGGCGTCTTTTATGGTGAGGATGCCTGGCCCGAGAAGTATCGTGGTCTCCTTTTCTGGGCGGAGTGGGGCCAGCGGGTCGTCCGGGCGTTTCGCTTCGAGCCAGCCGGCGCGACGTTCAAGGTGGCGGAAAAGTTTGACTTCGTCGAACATGGCCGCGTCGATGATTTCCGGCCGCTCGACCTGGCGCTCTCGCATGATGGCAAGACGATGTATATCGCCGACTGGTCGCTCGGAAGCTGGGGCAACAAGGCCGAAAAACTCGGCCGGGTTTATGCCGTGACTTACGACGGTGCCGCCAGAAGGGGCCGTCGTCGCGGACAAGATTCCGACCCGGTCGACGCCCAGATCCGGCAGCTCGATCATCCCGCTTTTAATGAACGCCGCCGAGCACAGACTTCCTTGACGCGAAGCGCGCGAGCGGCATTGCCCAAGGTGACCGCCGCGCTCAACGAGGCCGGCACGAGTGCTCTGTCAAAGCGGCACTTGATCTGGGCGCTCGACGCGATCGCCGGCGGCACGCCCGAAGCGAGCATCCCGCTCATCGGCGCGCTCAAGTCGCCAGGCCGCGACCTCCGCGCCCAGGCCGCACGCGCTCTGGGCGAGCGGCAAGCCGCCATTGCGGTCGAGCCACTCTTGAAACGACTGAGGGACGGCGAGGGGGCCGTTCGACTGCAAGCCGTGATCGCACTCGGGCGGATCGGCGACGCTCGTGCCGTTTCTGACCTGCTGCCGCTGGTCGCTGATTCCGATCCGTTTATCGCCTACTCGGCCCGGCACGCCTTGCAGCGAATCGGCTCATGGGCGGCCGTCGCCCGCGGGCTCGACGCGAGCGACCCGAAAATTCGAGCCGGCACGCTTTTGACATTGGAGAAGGTGTACGCGAGCGAGGCCGTGATCGCGCTCGAAACATTCGCCAGGTCGTCCAAACATCCGGTCGACGAGCGCGTCAAGGCGCTTCAGTACCTGGCTGAAGTCGACCGCAAAGCACACCCGTGGAATGGCAAATGGTGGGGAACTCAGCCAGCCAAAGGCAAGCCGCCGGCCCGGACCATCGCCTGGGAGGGTACGCCGCGCGTGCTGGCGGCCATCGAGGATCTGGCCGTCGATCCCGCGGTGCCAGTCCGGATCGCGGCCGTGGCCGCGCTGACCGAAGCCAAAGGCGATTCACGCGCGTTCTTGCGGGGACTCTTTCCACGCGAGCGCGATTCCGAGGTCAAATGCGCAATCGCCCGATCGCTGGGCAAGCTGGCCGACGTCGAGTCTCTCGACCTTTTGATCGGCGCGGTGCGCGACGTTCATTCACCCGCCTCGGTCCGTGCCGCGGCCCTGGGAGCGGTCGAAAGGATCGGCTCCAGGAAGGCCGCCACGGCTCTCATCGATCTGCTCGACCAGAAATCGCTCGGTGTCGAACATCAGCCGAGCGTGATCCGGGCACTCGCACGGTTCAAGGATCCTGCCGCAATCGAGCCGTTATTGCATACCCTCTCGAGCAAGAGCGCCGCCGTGCGAAGTTCGGCCATCGACGCCCTGGTCGCGATCGTGCCGGAGAAGAAGCAGGCCGACGGTCGCGACCAGGTGAGCTCGAAGCTGCGGCCCATGCTCGGCGATCCGGATGCTGAAGTTCGCACCCGTGCGATTGCCGCGGCGGGCGCATTGCACGACCGGCCGGCGGTCCCTCAATTGATCGAGCTCGCCGACAAGCCCGAGACGCGGTTTGACGCCGGGCTGGCACTGGCGGAGCTTGCCGACATTCGTGCGATCCAGATTTATTTGCGCAGGCCTCGCGGAAAAGAACGGCGAGCTGCGCAAAGCGTCGGCCGCCGCGATCGCGAAAATTCGGGAGCCCGCTGCGCACGTCCTCGATGCAGCTCGCCGCGCGAAACGAACTTTCACCAGCCGTGGTCCCCGAGCTCCGTTCTCTTTTTGCCGGGCTGGCGCCTGTGATGTCGTGGCAGGTAGTGGGCCCGTTCCCCCTGTCGGCCTCCCCTCCCTTGGATGCCGATAAGCCCATTGACCTGAAGGCGAGCCTGCCGGGCATCGAGGGCAAACGTTTGCGCTGGAAGGCGGCCAGGGCCAGTGATCGCAACGGCCAGATCAACCTGGGCCGCGTGTTCACCCACGACGATGATCGGGTTGCCTACGGATATGCCGAAGTCAACAGCGGCGCAGAGCGCTCCGCCCGGATGGTCGTCGGTTCCGACGATACACTGACAGTCTGGCTCAACGGGAAACAGGTCTACGATTTCAACGAACGACGCGGATACGGTCCTGATCAGGCCCGTTTCGATGTGACATTGCATCCTGGAACGAACCGGATCCTGGTCCGGTGCGGCAATCGCGGCGGCCCGTGGCAGTTTTCGGTGGCGATGAGCGATCCGGCCGACTATGCATTCTTGAAGACTCCAGCGCATGACGCTTTTGATCCCGAGAGTTACCGGAGCATCGCACTCAAGGGGCAGGGGAATGCCAGCCACGGCCGCCAGCTATTCGGCGACCTGAAAGGTCTTGCCTGTGTCAAGTGCCACGCCGTCGGTAAAGAAGGCGGTAACGTCGGGCCCGAACTTTCGACGGTGGGGTCGAAATATTCCCGCGATGAGTTGATTGCGTCGGTCTTGTATCCGTCCGCGAAGATTTCGTCAGGCTTCGAGCCAACCATTTTCGCCCTCGCCGACGGCCGGGTGGTCACCGGCATCGTGCGTGCGGAGACGGATGCGGCCGTCGAGATCCAGAACGACGACGCCAGAACCGTTCGGCTTCCCAAGGATCAAATCGATGAGCGAAAGCGCAGCGAGGTTTCGCTGATGCCCAGCGGACTCGCCCGGGGACTGAGCACGCAAGACTTCGCCGACCTGATCGCCTATCTGGAAGCTCTCAAGAACGCGGACAGCAAGACCAGGTGAAGGACATTTCCGGAATTCTCCGCGGTTCTTCAGAACACCGTATGCGGTGAACCCTGGACGCGCCCACTCGTCTGGCTTACGATCGACATCCCAAACAATGCAAGAATGGCCACATCAGCGAGCACCAGGGAGTTTGATTCGCGTGGATGAACCGCCCTCCGAGACGCCCATTGACGTCAGTGCAGGTTCGGGCGGCCGCGGGGCGTTGAATCCGTCGAGCCTTCAAACAACGGTGAGGGCGTCGCCAGGCACGACCCCGCGCTGGGCGTGGGGCATGGTGATTCTTTTTTTTACGATGAACGTGCTCAACTCGGCCGACCACTGGCTGCTGGCTGCCGTGCTCAGACCCGTGAGCCGCGACCTCAATCTCACCCAGGCCCAGGCGGGCGGGCTCTCAACGGTTCTGTTGCTCGCGCTGGCGGCCACAAGCCTCGTGGTCGGCTATTTCGTAGACCGGATGAAGCGGCCGCGACTGCTCGCGACGGGCTTTGCACTCTGGAGCGTGGCGACCGTCGCGACGGGGCTTGCCCGCACCTATGACCAGATTCAGCTCGCGCGCGGACTTGTCGGAGTCGGCGAGGGGCTTTTCGAGGTTGTCGCACTCGTTCTCCTCATGGACCTTTTCCCGCGCGTCTCCCGCGCACGCGCGCTGGCGATTTTCTTCCTGGCTGTTCCGGTGGGAGCCGTTCTGGGCGTCGCCGTCGGCGGTCCATTCGCCCAGGTCACCACGTGGCACACGGCGTTCCTCGCCGTCGGTGCGCCGGGCTTGCTACTTGCCCTTGCCGCACTCGCGGTGCCTGAACCCGTGCGCGGCTTGAGTGAAGGAGTCGAGATTCAGCGGTTACAACTTCACGAGCGCATCGGACCGAGTCAGGAAGATTACGTGGATATGATGGTCAACTCCTCTTACACGTACTCGGTTTTCGGGATCACATTTTCTTCATTCGTGCTGGCGGGGCTCGCTTACTGGGCGGCGACCTTCCTGACGATCGGAAAAGGATTGCCCGATCGCCAAGCCGAAGCCGCTCTGGGACTCACGTCGCTGTTTGCGGCGACCCTCGGCACGATCACGGGCGCGGTTCTGACCGAGTGGGGTTCACGAACCAGACCGCCGCTCCTTTTCATCGTGCCCGGTCTCGGGATGCTTGTCGCCATCCCATTCATCCTGCTTGCGATCTACGGGCGAACTCAGTCATCGATATTCACGGGCCTTCTCGTCGTCGAAGGCGTGATCTTCGCGAACATTGTCCCCTGTTATACGATCATCGCGGGTGTCGTCATGCCCAATATGCGTGGAGTCGCCTGCGGTGCGACGCTGGCGTCGACTCATTTGCTCGGGGATCTCTGGTCGCCGTCCTTGATGGGCTGGATGATCGATACATTCGGCCAGGACGATTCGATGGCGACGATCTTCGGAAGGGGATTAACGGCGATCGGCGCAACGCCCATGTTGCAACCGGGTCATGATCCCGAGAACTTGACCGCCGGAATGCTCGCGTTGATACCCGCGCTCTTGATCGCGGGAATCGTTCTGCTGGCTGGTTCACGTCACCTACGACGCGAGATGGCACTCATGCTTGCGAAGTTGCGAGCCGTACCCAGTCGAAGTTCTGTACGGAAACACTAGACGTCCATGATGCGATCTGAACAAAGCATTTAACCAACACAATGATCACTGATTCTTTCAGTTAACACGTGCTGATTGCGCAGGCCCTGACGGGGACGCCGTCTATGCGTCTTGCGCCAGTGGATTTGCGGAAACTCCAGCTTGTTTCTTGAACAAAATCCCTCAGATTAGTGCAGCGACGACTCGGACTGTTCTATGAGTTCTTCGGAAGGATTCGATGGAACCCCCTTTCAGGGACGTTTCACCTCGGTTCTTTGAAGATCTCTCATGCGCAAATTGTCAAATCGGCGGACGAGGCGTTTGTCACCCCAGCTTTACGCGCTCGAGCCGCGCGTTCAGCTATCGGCCATCGTGACCTCGCTGGGTCAAGACGGTGCCGACCTCGTCGGTCCTGATGCCGCTCAGGGTTCAGATGGAATTCAAGATGTCCACTTGCAACTTTCAGGCCTTTCCGAATCCCGTGGCCGAAATTTCGGTGACGGCGCCGGGTGGCTTCGCCTGGGCGACCCAACCCGATCCCAGTGGCTTCGCGATGGCCGAGTATTTTCCATCATCGACCACTGGCATGGGCGATCTTTACATTAATCCTCAAGTACGGAGCACGGGCGCCGTTAATGGCGTACCACTCCCACTCGGCGGGTCGACTGGAAACTTGATCCAGCTCACGAGCGGCACGACTCTCACCGTGGCGATCACGTACCAGGGGCAGAGCGGACCGACGACGGCGAGCGTGTCAATCAATAACCTCGTCTCGGCAACCGACCCCGTGGCGGCCACGGCGACACCCGCGAACGTTGTCGGGACCTTCCAGATCACGGATGACGGTCAGGATGGAACCGGCCGGAATTACGAACAAGGCTTTGTGCATCTCGTCGTGACGGCGCCCGGTAACGTCGTCTTCAACAGCTCGACGTTCAGCCAGGTGCTCTGGCAGCTCAGCGACCAGGCCGGGCGAGCGTGGGATAGTACCGATAATAGTATCACGCACAATCACATCTATGCCTCTTTGCGATCCAATTCGACGAACACGGTCGATCTTTACTTTCCGCCGGTCCGCGACGAGGCGCCGGCAGCCGGCTCATCGGCGGCCACAATGCTGCTTCAAGCCACGATCCCCGGCGATACCAATGTCTATGTCGCGCCATTCATGGGCGCGGATTGGAACTTGAGTGCACTCACCGAGCCGATCAATACTCTGGCTCCCCCCGCGGCCCCGACGACCGAGGCACAGCTTCGTAGCGACCTGATGTCAACGAGCCCGGAATACGACACCATCAACTTGCCCGCGAACACGACGATCGTCATCACTCAGCCGCTGGAAATCACGCACTCGGTTGAGATCGTGGGCAACAACGCGGTCTTGTTGTTTCAACAGGGGAGTACGTCCGCCTGGCCGGCATCGGCGTCCGGCGCGATTTATGTGGATACATCCAGCAATCCCAATATTCAGCTAACCCTGCAAGATTTCACGATCAAATTCGACATGAGTGCTCCGATCAGGTGGAGCAACCCGGCTGGTACTAATCCCGTACTCTTCGATCCGGAGAACAGCCAGGGTGTCCAGCACGCCGTGATCGACACGGGTGATTCAAATAATAATTCCCACATCACGATTTATACGCTCAGTGGCATGACGATTTCCGGGCCTCCGGCGTTCGACGGCTCGAGTTTTTCGAGTGATCAAGCAATCTTGCTGCAAGGTGGCGATACAACGCATCGATACGTCGGGGAACCGGACCTCGACCTGATCCGCTCCAACGCTGGCGACAGTGGATCGATCTCGAATTCGACGTTTCAGGGGGGCACGGTCGAGGTTAATGGCGGGCCCTGGATGATCACGGGCAACACGATCATGGGGGCGACGGCCGATACGTTTTCGCTGGGAGCGTTTGGCGTTTATTCGTCTCACGACGTCATATTGAGCGGCAACCATGTCTCCCAGGTCGATCCGGCGGGCCTCGAATTTCGACTGATCGTGCTGGCGAATTCGGGCTTCGACAACACGATCGAAAACAACGTGGTCGGCGGCGGAGTCGGTACAACGGGCACTGAAATGACGTTCGATACGTCAACAGCTCAGTTCGACCCGATCAACGCGCCCGAGGTCATTCTCGCGGAGGCCAGTTGTGGCGTTCTGTTTGAAGGGCGCCCGGCGGCGGTTTCGGCCGATGGACAACTGCTTGTTCTCTCGCAGGTTCGTCAAGACGCCTTCGCGATCGCGACCGGCCCCGGCATGGTGGTATCGATCCTGGCGGGAGTCAACGCCGACGGCACGCCGAACATGAGCTCGGCCGGACAGTGGTATCAGGTCGCCCAGCAGGTGAGTCTCAGCGGAAATACCCTCGAGCTCTTGATGGCATCGGCCTTGCCCGCGCTGCCGCAGGGGGGTTACTACGTCATCGAAATCACCGGTGGCTTTGTCAACACATCGGTGCTCAACAACACGGTCGACTTGAATGGCAAGTGTTCGACCGATGTTCAGCTCGATGGAGCCAATTACGGCGATCGCGTGGTTGGCAATCATCTCACCGGCGCCAATGCCTATGCGGCAAGCTACACGGGAACGGCGATTTCACTCGGCGCGCACGATTAACTCGGCTTCCGGCGGTCGGGAGCGTTCCCCTTACCCTCGGGCTGGACGGTCCTTCCCAACCTGGGCGCGGTCGTCGAGAACAATGTCATCCAGGACGCACTCGACGGAATCTTCATCGGTGTCGAACACGGCGTGAATTACTGGGGAGCGTTCGTCACGAGCGATTCCGAATCCGGGCGCGTTTATTCGGCGGCAACCGTCATTGGCAACACCTTTGAGTTCGACATGAGCTTTCTCGAGCGCCTGGGCGACCACGTATGTCACAGACGGCAACAACCCGGCCCAGGGCTCCACGCCACCGACCATCACGATCGGCAGCGGCTTCAGCGCCGAAGCCCCGGGGCCGTACGGAAATCCGCGGTTTCCCTGGACGGTAGGCAATGCCCTCGAAGTCAACGGCGCTGACGAGCCGATCTTTGTCGATCCGACCGAGGACACGGAGTTCGTACAGTCCAACTCGGTTGTCACGATCGCGGCAAACGGCACCACCACACATGTGAGCGGGCTCTCGGGACAAGTTTACGCGGGCTACGTCAACGGCACGAAGATGACACCCACGCTCACGCCGCAGACGTACACTTTCGGACCATACTATCCCTTTAACCTCGACAACCTGGATGTCTCTGTCAGCCCCGTTTCCGGCCCGACGCCGACTCCAACACCGTCGCCAACACCCTCACCCACGCCGACTCCAACACCCTCACCCTCTCCGACGCCGACGCCCACACCGTCCCCTACGCCAGCGCCGACCCCGACCCCCACGCCGTCGCCGACGCCCATTCCGAGTCCCATACCGTCTCCGGCTCCGACGCCGACCCCGGTGCCAACGCCCACAAAGCCGAAAATCCCGACGAGACTGGCGGCCGTGGTCGCCGGGAGCAACCAGATCGTCTTATCCTGGGACCCATCGTCCGGCGCATCAAGCTATATCCTTGAACGCAGTCTTGATGCGAATAATTGGTCCACGATCGCGTCGGGGCTAACCGCCACGTCGTATACCGATTCGGGGCTGAATTATTCAACAACCTACTACTACCGCGCCACGGCCGTGTCGAACGTCGGTAATTCTGATGCGAGCCCGGTCATCGCCGCCGTGACGCAGGCTCAACCCGACCAGATCACGGCCCACGGCCTGGCCCTGGTCGCCGCGAAGGGACAGTTGTTTAGCAATCCCGTCGCGACCTTTACCGACGCCAATGCCACGACAGGCGCGTCGGCTTTCACCGCGACAATCTCGTGGGGTAATGGGCGTTCAACGACCGGCACCATCACGGGGAGTAACGGAGCATTCACCATTTCAGGTGTTCATCTCTTCGCGGCGCTGGGCAATGACCAGGTGCGCATCACGATCACCGGACCAAACTCAACTGATGTCGTGATCACCAGCGAGGTGCGAGTAGAGACGCTGGCGGCGTTCCGCGCGAGTGCTCGCGTCAGACTGTCCCGTCGTCTGGCAAACAAGATTCCAAAGGCGTTGAAACCGCGGCGCGATTGAAGCGGATACTGCAAGCTCACGGTCGGCGGGTGCCCGTGCGCGGGCGAAGCGACCAGGGCGTGCAAGAACTCGCGAGATTCGCTTTTTTCGCGGATCTCGTGATTCTTCATGGTTAGGATCGCGGATCGCTGGCGTGCAAGCGATGGCCAGTGAGGCCCGGAGTTTCTCGTCCGAGGTCATTCACGGCGACAGCGGGTTGCACTAGAATCGGGTACGAACCCGATGAATTCTCTTCGACGGAGTTAGCTTAATGAGCTCGCCAATTCGTGTTGCCGTTACCGGAGCTGGGGGTCAGATTGGATACGCGCTCTTGTTTCGGATCGCCTCGGGGGCCGCGTTCGGGCCCAATCAGCCGGTCGCGCTTCAATTGCTCGAGATCACGCCGGCCTTGCCCGCGCTCAACGGAACCTTGATGGAGCTAGAGGACTGTGCCTTTCCGCTGCTCACCGACGTGAAGGCGTCGGACAAAGCGGAAGAGGCCTTCGAGGGGGCCGACTGGGTCATCCTGGTCGGCGGTCTGCCCCGCAAGGATGGCATGTCACGCGCCGACTTGATCCGGGCCAACAGTCCGATCTTCGAGGGCCAGGGCAAGGCGATCAATGCGTCTGCCGGAAGCGACGTTCGCGTCTTGACAGTCGCCAACCCGTGCAACACCAACTGTTTGATTGCCCGTTCACATGCCCCCAAGGTCCCCGCGGACCGCTGGTTCGCGATGACCCGGCTCGATCAAAACCGGGCGGTCTCCCTGCTGGCCAGGCAAGCCGGCCAGCCCGTCAAGGCCGTATCGAACATGACCATCTGGGGCAACCATAGCGATACCCAGTATCCTGATTACAAGAACGCCAGGATCAACGGCAAGGCCGCGACCGAGGTCATTGCCGAACCCTCGTGGTTCACGGAGACTTTTATCCCGACGGTCGCCAAGCGCGGCAGTGCCGTCATCAAAGCGCGAGGGGGCTCGTCAGCGGCATCGGCGGCGAATGCCGCCATCGACAGCGTGCGCTCCTTGCACGAATCGACGCTGGCTGGCGACTGGTTCAGCGCGGCCGTCGTCTCCGACGGCAGCTATGGCATTCCCGCGGGCCTGATGTACAGTTTCCCCCTGATTTCCCGGGGACGTGCCGCCTGGTCGATCGTTCCGGGCGTGCCCATCGACGACGAGGCGCGGGCGCGTCTCGATGCGTCGGCGGCCGAGCTGCTTGCCGAGCGTGAGGCCGTCAAGGAATTGCTGGGCCCGGCCTTGTGAGGCAGTGGCGCGCGATGGTCGGTTGGCTCGGTGCGCTGACTGGAGCGGCCGGGCCGCTACACCGGCGGCGCCGCCGCGGGCGTTCGTGTCAAGGCCGATGATCCGGCTTCGCGGGCGGCTTCGATCGACCATGATGGCGCCCGCGTCGGTGGTGTCGGCCGATCCGCGATGGCCGACCGTGTCGGTGGCTTCCACCCGGAGATGGAACCGCTGGGGCGCGGTCGGCGGTACGTTCCAGACGTACTGGCCGGCATTTTCTTGAGCATCGGCGATTGCCTGCCAGGGAGCATTTGGCTGGTCGGCTCGCCACGATAGCGTGACCGATCTTGGCGGCAAGTGCAGATCGCTCACGCGCCAGGCGATGGCCACTTTGCCGGAATTGGAGCCGTTGCCGACCTGGGGGGGCTGAAGCTGAACGGCTGGCGGTGTGCTGTCGACTTCCACCCAGGATTGGGGCGGGTCGCCCGGGGCCGGAGGTTGGTCGCCCAGTCCCGAAGCCGAACGGGCCACCAGGCAAAGCCCGTATGTTCCCTCGCCGCCTAAGTCGACCTCGATCGGAGAGACTCGGTCCGGGTCATCGGCCCGGCGGATCCAGGTGCGGCCGCCGTCTTGCGTGATCCAGAGCTCGACCGTCGCGGCGCCGTTCGGGCCGGCATCGTCGATCGCATACTGGAGTTTGAAGCGCGGGCTATCGACCAGCAACGTGTTGCTCCCGTCACGATTGGGCGCCTGGGTCGCGAGCGGAGCACTCGCGAGGGCCGGCTCCTTCCGAGTGAAACCGGGGCTCGCAACGGATGCTCCCGCCGCGCCGGCCGTGAACAGGTCGGCGGGCGGATTTTCGGGAACCGGCGCGGCCGACGGGTCAAATTCAGGCGGATTTTCGTTCTGGTCGAGGTTCGATTTCGCGTCGCGATCCCAGCCCGGACCGTCCCGACGCAGGCCGGCCGCCTGCGCGGCCGCCGAATTGCCGCGGGACGCCCGGGTGTTCGACCGTGTTTGCGCCAGAGTCGACTTTCGATTCGCTGGCGCGGCTGAATTCACCGGTGTGAATCCCTGCCCGGCGACGATTTCGGGATCACCCATTTCGGGGATCAGCAGATTGGCCGGCGGTCCATCAAAATTCGGCGGGCTGGCCGCGAGATCGCCTTGCGTGGCGGTCCCTTCCGGAACGTCGATCACAGCCTCCGCCAGATTCCCGGCCCTGTCCTGAACCGAGGCTCGCACCTTGAGTGCTTCGGCCGTACCGGCGTCCCATTGCTGCTTGCCGTTTGCCTTGGAGCGCGGATCGGCACTGCGCCGCCAGACGCCGACTCCTTCGACCTGATACTCGATCACCAGCGACTTGAGATCGAGGTTTTCATCCTTGGCATCCCAACGAATGGCCGCCGTGCTGCCGCGGCGCACGTCGGCGTCGAGCAGCAACGTTGGCGGGAACGTATCGACAACAACCTTGAGGTTGGGCTCGACCGTGGAGTCGAGCCGGGCGAAACCTTGCCGTCCACCGTCAACGTTTGCACCGCGAACCAGTATTCCCCGTCGTGCGATGACCGAAATGTGAACGTCGGCCGTTCGGGCAGAGTCGTACTGCTCGGCCGCCAGTGGTAACCCTGATCTTCCGAGTAATAGAGTTTGAGCTCCTTGACACGGTCCCGGCCCTCCGCATTCAGGTTGAACGGGATCCGGAAACTGCGGCCTTTATGATAAAGCGTGCGCGGAGCCGACGTCGCCCTCGAGTCGGGCGCCGCCATCGCCGTCGCGACCATCAATACGAAAGCCGTGCAGCGCCACGACGAGCCCGTAAAGTCGCGGTGCCGGAGCCGTGAAGCTCAAGCCCAGGACTTTCCAGCGCATCGGTCGCCGCTTTGGCCCCACGAGATTCGTCTCCCACCCGGATCGGGTCTGGCCATAATCGCGTCTGAAACGAGAGGAACTGGCACGGCGGGCGCACCGCCGATCGAGCGCCGGGCTCCCAGCGCGGTCCACCCCATGCCGAGTTTATCGTCCTCGATTGTTGTTCAGCTTGAAGTGATTTGGCGTAATAGTCAGATCGAAGCGATCGCGCGGATTGTTTGGGTGTTAATGGGCGTGCGGCGGAAGACTCGGAACTCTGGGCAATATGCCCGCGACGTATCCTCTCAGATGTGACCGATTTCCCATGCATGGAGGAGAATGGCTCATGTCGCCTTGCGAGTCTGCTGGACAATTCTTCTGAATTGAGCGGCGAGATCGCGAATTCGGGCGAAATCCCCGCTGGCGACCGCCTTGGGCTCGACGAGCGAACTACCCACACCCAGGCAACAGGCGCCTGCTTTGAGGAAACTCTCGGCCGTCGAAAGGTCGACGCCCCCCGTGGGCATGAGCCGGATCTGGGGAAGGGGTCCACGCAGCGATTTCAGATAAGACGGGCCACCGACGTCGGCTGGAAAGACCTTGATGATATCGGCGCCGGCTTCCCACGCGGTCACGACTTCGGTTGGTGTGAACGCGCCTGGCATGACGGGTTTATCGTAGCGGCGGCAGAGGCGAATGACGTCGACGTTGACGATCGGCGACACGATATATTCAGCACCGGCGAGGATCGCCGCGCGTGCGGTTTCAGAATCGAGAACCGTACCGGCGCCCAGCACGATGGCATCGCCCACGGCCCGGCGTACGGCCCGGATCACGTCGATGGCATCAGGCACCGTGAATGTGACCTCGGCCGCGGTCACGCCCCCCATGACCAGGGCCTCAACCACCTTGACCAGGGGCTCGCTTGTCTCCGATCGGACAACGGCCACGATTCCACCTTCCAGGATACGTTCGAGCGTTGATTCGCAGCTCATTGTGGGTTCCTCAAAATACGGAAGGCGGGTGTCATTCACGCGTTTGCGTGACGAACTTTAACGATCGAACACGACAAGAGTCAAGCGACAGCCTGACGTCACTGCGATCCACACGTAAGCGACTCGTCGGCCGGAAGCCGCCTGACGCCACCGCCGGCGCCGGGGCTGGCTATTGAATATTCCCGCGGGTTTCTTTTCTTCTGGTCGATTACACGGGCCGGATCATTCGCGACGGCAAGGCGGCGATCTCGGCCGAGCTCGGCTGGCGTGTTCGATCGGCTGGGATTCTCGGCGGACAAGTGGACAACCCGGCTCGAAGTGCTTCGCGAGCGCAAACTGCTGGGCCGATTCTTTGCCGGCAGCCGGGCGAAACTTCAAGAGCTTGCCAGGAAGTTGCGAGTGCGGCATCTGGTGAACCTCGCCGGCTGTCCAGCTTGAAGTGATTCCGGGTCGTTACTTGAGTTCGGAGTATCCTCGCGGTGGTCGCAGGCGACTGGCAAAGCAGTGACCCAATTGAGATAACCACGGCGAGAAACCAAGCTGCCAAGAACGGATTGTCTTGGTAGCATGGCATTTCATCGCTTTCCCGACCGATTCACGAATGGATCGGCGGTTTCAGGCTTGGCGTCTGGTTGCAGGCGGAGTCGACGATGTCAGAGCCTTCGGGAGCAGATCACGACCAGCGTCTCAAGGTGCTGTTGAAGGAGTTTTTCGAGGGATTCTTCGTTTGCTTCTTTCCTCTCTGGGCAACGCGGTTTGAGTTTCTCGAGATTGACTGGCTGGACAAGGAGTTATTCCTCGCACCGCCACAAGGGGAGAAGCGGCAGCTTGACCTGGTGGCGCGGCTGAAGCTGCGGGCTGGCGTGCCGCCACCGCGGGAGGATGTGAGCGATCTGGTGGCGTTGGTTCACGTCGAGGTGGAATCACGAACCAGCACGGTGGCGTTCCGTCCGCGGATGTTCGATTACTACATTCAACTGCGGCGAGACAGTGGTCTGCCGGTGCTGCCGGTGGCGCTGTTTCTGCGTCTGGGACTGGATGGGATCGGCTGGGACGCATATGAGGAGCACTTCTGGGAGCAACGGATCATCCGCTTTGAGTATGCCTACGTGGGACTGCCGGGGCTGGATGGTGAGGCGTACGCGACGGGCGAGAATTTGCTAGGGGTGGCGCTGAGCGCGATGATGCGGTTGCCTATGGAGCGGCGGGCCGAGTTGTATGCGGAGGGATTGAAACGGATTGCGAGTTCGGGGGAGAATGACTTTCGGCGGTTCCTGCTGGTGGAATGCCTGGAGGCGTATGCCGACCTGGACGCGGCGCAGAAGGCACGGCTGCAAGTCTTGTTGCAGACCGAGACTTATCAAGAGGTTGCACCTCTCATGAAGACGACCTATGAACGCGGCATCGAACGCGGCATCGAACGCGGCATCGAACGCGGCATCGAACGCGGCATCGCACAGGGTGAGCGGCGGTCAGCGTTGCGGCTGATGGAGGCGAAGTTCGGTCCGTTGTCGCTGGAGGTCAAGCAGCAGGTCGAGGCGATGGCCGGTGAAGCGTTGGCTCAGCTTCAGATTGATCTTCTCAAAGCGCAAACGCTTGAGGAGGCTCGGGTTCGACGGCTAAGACCAACACAGCGGATTGCGAGTTCGGGGGAGAATGACTTTCGGCGGTTCCTGCTGGTGGAATGCCTGGAGGCCTATGCCGACCTGGACGAGGCGCAGAAGGCACGGCTGCAAACGTTGTTGCAGACCGAGACTTATCAAGAGGTTGCACCTCTCATGAAGACGACCTACGAACGCGGCATCGAACGCGGCATCGAACGCGGCATCGCACAGGGTGAGCGGCGGTCAACCTTGCGGCTGATGGAGGCGAAGTTCGGGCCGTTGTCTGTCAATGTCAAAGAGCAGGTCGAGGCGTTGACATCAGAAGGGTTGGCCCGACTTCAAATTGATCTTCTCAAGGCGCAAACTCTCAAGGAGCTTGGCCTCAACGACTGAAGTCCAAAGTCATTTTCTGTCGATGCGGGATGAGGTCGTCGCTTTCGGGCATCGGGAATGGTTCCATGGGAGTCGACGATGTCAGAGCCTTCTGGAGCGGATCACGACGAGCGTCTCAAGGTGCTGTTGAAGTAGAAGCACCCTTGGACATGAAGCACCCTTGGACATGCACTGCAAAAGCTGGCCTCTTCATGAAGCACCCTTGGACATGCACTGCAAAAGCTGGCCTCTTCACGCGTGGCTTCGCGATTACGATGCATGTTGATTACGACGCATGTCCACACGTGGCTTTCTCGCTGGCCGGCCAAGCGTGCGGTCAGAACGAATCCCTGGCGATCCCCTTACTTGACGTTCGAGAGAATCTTTTGAAGGTCGCTCGGTTGGATCGGCTTGACGAGATGATGATCAAACCCGGCCTCCCTGGACCGAAGACGGTCCTCGTCCTGACCATATCCGGAGATCGCGACGATGACCGCATCCTTGGTTTGCGCGTCTTCGCGTAATGCGGCCGTCACCTCATAGCCGTCCATGCCGGGCAGGCCGATATCGAGGAGAACGACCTCCGGCTGCCACTGTTTCGCGGTTTCGACGCCGGCCGGTCCACTGTGGGCGACTCGCACCTGATGGCCCTGATATTCAAGGAGTCGCGCCAGCGCTCGCGCGAGATCTTCGTTATCGTCGACAACGAGGACGCGGGCAGAACGCCCTGTTGCGTGAGTGGGCCGCGGCCGGGTGATTGGCAAGCCGGTGTTCTCGTCGGCCGCATCGGAAAGCCGCCCCGCGACTTCGCCCTCCTCACCGGCCTCGTCGTTTCTGGCCATGATGCTGCCGCCGTGGACGTCCGTCCGCTTTTGAACGAGCGTGGAGCCCGCGAGAAAATCGGCGTGGCCATTCGTCGCGAGCGCTCTGCGCAGTCGAAGGGCGCGAACTCTCCATCGGCGACGAGATCTCCCTGCGTTGACTCAAACCTACTGTATTCGTCGTTCGTGCGTCTCGTGGTGTCTGTCTTTTTCCACCCTCTATGAATATCGCCATACTTGCGCTGCACATGCGATTCGAATGCCGGTCCGACCGGTCGGTTCACTCGTTCTGGCCCAAGGCGCGGTCATTTATCTTCGCCTATTCTGGTCTGCTTGTCATGATTTTTCAGGTTGAGCTTCGGCGAACATAGTCAACAAAGGCTGATTCCCAACAAGCCGTGGTCTTTCAGCCGGTTTTCCTCGGCCCTATAATCGAGCGATTGCGAGGTGCCGGCGGGATGCGCTGCGGGGGGCTCAACACCGAAGATTCCCGTGCTGGATACATAACGAGCAAGCAGGCTGAGGGTACGGGGCATCGGATCGGATCGTGCGCCGTGGAAAGACAACCGGGTTTGGCCTTTTTCTCGAGAGACTATCGACAACCATGCGTCCAAAAGCCATCGGAATCGCCGCCGCGTGCTTGATCGTCACAGGGGGGGTTCTCGCCGTGCAAGTGGCGAGCCAGTTTCAACACCCGGTCGTCCACAGCGGCTGGCTTCAGCACGATATCAGCCGTCCGAAGCCGCCGGTCGTCGAGCCGGGCCCCGCCGCCGCAAGCGCAGTCCCCGCGCCCAAGGATGCCATCGTTCTCTTCGATGGCAAGAATCTCGACGCCTGGCAAAACCCTGACGGCGGCAAAGCGGCCTGGAAAGTGGCCGACGGATTCTTCGAAGTCGCTCCTGGAAAGGGAGCCATCGAGACCAAGGGCAAATTCGGCGACGTGCAGCTTCATGTCGAATGGGCGTCGCCCAACCCGCCCGTCGGCAAGGGCCAGGATCGTGGTAACAGCGGCATCTTCTTGATGGGACAGTTCGAGGTGCAGGTGCTCGATTCTTATCATGCCGAGACTTACGCCGACGGCCAGGCCGGAGCGCTTTATGGTCAATTTCCGCCGCTGGCCAATGCCACGCGTCCGCCCGGCGAATGGCAGGTTTATGACATCGCTTTTCGCCGCGCGCGGTTTGACAAAAACGGCAAGCTCATCGAGCCCGCCAGGCTCACGGTCTTCCTCAACGGGATCCTCGTTCAGAACAATGAAGAGCTCTGGGGGGGAACGAACTGGCTCGAGTCGGCTCCTTATGAATACCAGCGCGATCGCGGGCCGATCGAGCTTCAAGACCACGGTCACAAGGTGCGGTTTCGGAACATCTGGCTCCGCGAGCTGGCCGAGCGGCCGAAGCCTCCGGCCGAATATCTCTCCGATCGAAGGCTTGTGACCCTTTCAGCCGATGTGCTCGATCAACTGACCGGGCAATACGCCATGGGGCACCACAAGGACTCCAAGCCGGTCGCCATCACTCGCGGCGACGGCTACTTGCTCTTCAAGATGGCCTCGCGGCCGAGGCCCCTCATGATGCTGGCCCTCTCACCGACCGAGTTTGTCTTGCCCCAGGCTGATGCCCGGTTCACGTTCCAGCGCAACGACCAGGGGCGCGTCACGGGCGTATTATTGAGGGTGGGAGACGGCGAGCAGTTGCTGAAGAAGATCGTGCAATGAAACGCGCCGCTCCTGTTCGACGTATCGTGCTCAATGCGGGCGCGATCGATCCTTCCGAGAGGATTCGCCGTGGCAACCATTGCAAATGGTGACCCTGCGCACGTGATCGTGAAGAACGTATGCCCGCTCGATTGCCCCGACACGTGCAGCATGCAAGTGACGGTGAAAAACGGCGTGGCGATCGACCTCCGCGGCGACTCCGAGCATCCGTTCACCCGCGGGTTCCTCTGCCAGAAAATGGCCCGGTTCCTCGACCGGGTGTATAGCCCGGATCGCCTGCTTCACCCCATGAAACGGGTCGGACGCAAGGGCGACGGACACTTCGAGCCGATCGGCTGGGATGACGCCCTCGATGTGATCACCGAGAAGTTCGCCGCGATCGCCCGGTCGGCCGATGGTCCCCAGGCGATCTTGCCGTACAGCTACTACGGGACGATGGGCAAGCTTCAGGCCAGCAGTCTCGACCGCCGATTTTTTCACCGGTTGGGTGCGTCCAGGTTGGACCGCACGATCTGTGCCTCGGCCGGCGGCCTTGGCTATGAATACACGCTGGGGGCCGGCCGGCTGGGTACTGATCCACTCACGGTGCCTCAAAGCAAGTTCATCGTGAACTGGGGCTCGAACACCGCCAACACCAATAGCCACCTCTGGAGCCTGATGATCGCGGCCCGCAAGGCCGGCGCGACAATCGTCACGGTCGACCCCTATCAGAGCCCGACGGCCCGGCGCTCCGACTGGCATATCCAGCCGCGCCCTGGCACCGATGCCGCGCTTGCGCTGGGCCTCATGCACGTGATCTGGCGCGACGGTCTGGAAGACAAGCTCTACCTCGAGAAAGCGACCGTCGGCGCGGCAGCCTTGCGCCAGCGCGCCATGGCCGAATACCCGCCAGAGCGCGTCGCCGCGATCACCGGAGTCGATGAGGAGACGATCACGCGTTTCGCGCACCGCCTGGCCCGCGAACAGCCTTCATTCATCCGGCTCAACTACGGAATGCAGCGCCACCATGGTGGCGGCATGGCCGTGCGCACGGTCGCCTGCCTGCCGGCCATCATCGGTTCCTGGCGCTATCCGGGCGGCGGAGCACTCCTCTCCACGAGCGGGACGTATGACTTCGCCATGGATCGATTGACACGCCCGGACCTCTCTCCGGCGGGCACACGCACCGTCAACATGAATCAGCTCGGCGAGGCCCTGGCCGGCGAGCTCGATGGGCCGCCCGTGAGTGCTATCTATGTTTATAATTGCAACCCGGCCGCCGTGGCTCCTAACCAGGCCAAGGTGCTCACTGGCCTGCGGCGCAAAGATCTGTTCGTCGTCGTTCACGAGCTGTTTGCAACCGACACGGTCGATTATGCTGATGTCGTCTTGCCGGCCACCTCGCAGCTCGAGCATGTTGACGTTCACGGTTCCTACGGCCATCTCGACGTCATGTACAATCGACCGGCCATCGCACCGCGGGGCGAGTGCCGCTCGAACAACGACGTCTTTCGCGCGCTGGCGCAGCGGCTTGGTTTCGAGCCCGAGCTCTTTCCCGACGACGAGACGCTCATTCGCGAACTCCTCGACGGCGGTCCCAGGGTCAGCCAGATCACGCTCGAACGGCTCGAGGACGAGGGATCGATCCGGCTCAACGTCCCTGAAGTATATCTACCTTTTGCCGACGGAATCTTTCCTACCCCCTCGGGAAAGTGCGAGCTCTATTCAGAACGAATGAAGGCCAACGGTCTCGATCCGCTCCCTGTGTATATACCGCCGCACGAAGATCCTCAGATGCGGCCCGACCTGGCGGCGCGTTACCCGCTGCAGCTTCTCAGTCCGCCACGGCCCCAGTTCCTGAACTCGACGTTCGCCAATTCGGCAAGCCATCGCGCCGCCGCCGGTGAGCCCACGATCGAGCTCTCGGCCGAAGACGCCCGAACGCGCGGTTTGAACGACGGACAGTGGGCTGAAGTCTTTAACGACCGCGGCCGCTTTCTGGCCCGCGTGTCCCTGGCGGGCACGGTGCGCCCCGGCGTGGCGGTCGCAACCGGCATTTACTGGAACAAGCTCACCGCGGGCGGCGGGAACGTGAATAGCACAACGTCGTCAGCCCTGACCGATATGGGCGGCGGCGCCACGTTTTTTGATAATCTGGTTGAAGTGCGTGAGATCTCTCCTCCAGCGGACCCGACATCATAGCAAGGAGTCATCATGCCAACACTATTGAAGCGCCTCTGGAGCCGATCGTCCCTGGCCAAGCATCTGACTCTGACGATTTACACACGCGCCCAGTGTTGCTGCTGTCACAAGGCACTCGACGTGCTCAGGGAGGCCCAGCGTCGCTACGGTTGTGCGATCGAGGAAATCGACATCGATACCGATCCCAATCTGGTCGCGCAGTTTAACACCGAGGTGCCGGTCGTCACGCTCAATGGCAAGATTCGATTCAAGGGCGTCGTCAATCCGGCCCTCCTGGACCGGCTTCTTCTGGCCGAGATCCAGAACCCGGCGGCGCACCGACACCGACAAGCCTGAGGGTCATTAAATTCAGGTGTATCCGGACCCGGCCGGCGCCGATAACCCCTTACCGGCCCGGGCCAGCAAGATAGCGACCGTCAATCCGATAGAGAACATGATCACGCTCAAGAACCGTAAGCCGCTCCGAACACCGTGGGCCAGGCCCTCGACGGTCGCGAAGCCACCCAGGACCCTCCCTGTCTCCTGTTGCAGCTCGGCTCCGAAGAGCCCCCGCTGGTGAAAATAGTCAGCGATCCGAGCCGCAGCGTGCTCGACGGCGGGCCGGTTCTCACGAAGGTTCATGCGATAAACGTCCACAGCCCGGTCGGACCAGGCCTTCACAATCGTCGATGTCGCGTTCGGGACGGTGTAGATTGGCACCATCAATCCGACCAGGCCCAGTGCGAAACCGTAGAGCATGTGTTTCGGATCGAGACCCTCCACCTCGTCCATGAGGAACACAGGCGGGATCAGACCGAGAAATGCCCCCCAGCAGGCGAGCATGCCCGCCAGATGTTCCTTGGCCGTGTAATTATCGATTGAAGACAGCCACCACACCGTGATCGAACAGCCGATCATCCCGACGATCAACCAGAAATGACGCAGCGATCGTGAGTGAAACCAGGTTGTGAGGAGCGTCGTCGTCGCCATGGCAGCCGAGGTCGGCACCATGAGCCAGCCCGCAACGACCCGGGGATATCCGCGTAACTCCGTGCAGTACACGCCGACGATCGTCAGTACGGCCGCCATGTACAAAAGCATCAGCCCGCGGGTTATCAGACTCAAGACATATACGCGAGAGCCGAGCACATGCTTCAGATGGTCGTCGCGACTCAGGCCGGACCCCAGCCAGGCTGCCAGAACCAGCGGTAAGACCACGCAAAGGGCGACACAGCCAACGAAGGCGTTTGAAGACCACCCGCCCCATCGTCGATACCACGAGAATGCGAAGTCGATTGAGATGATCCAGGCCACGAAGGTGGTGATGGCAAGCCAATCGAGTCGCATCCGCACCGGCTGCGGCGGCCGGTCAGGTCGGAAGAAGCACAAGACGAGCACTGTCGCGATCAACGAAACCGGGACGTACGCCCAGTATGTCCACCTCCACGAGAGGTATACGTCGATATAGGCATTGATCAGAGGCGTCCAGTAACGCGTCGAGTACGCGAACACACCGTAGAAGCCGATCGCGACCAGGAGCGCGCGGTCGAACTGTTTGTAAAGGGTAGCGCGGCCCACAGCCATTAACATCAGCTTGCCAAATCCTTCGACAGCTCGGCCGAAGGCCAGGCTCAAGAGCCCCGTCGCAGCGCCGCAAAGCACGTTTCCGAGGCAAAACACCAGGAGACCAATGACGAGCGTATCACGCTTGCCGATCCGAACTGACAACACGGTGCCCATGAAGAGACCATAGATAAACCCGACCAGGTACGCGACGTTCACCCAGATCATGTCGTAGCTGTCGACCTCGACCCCCAGGCGGATCGCGTCGTCGGTGATGACGGTCTGGACCAGCGTCTGATAGGGTGCGAAGAGAACGAAAATCATCGCCAGGGCCGCCAGCCAGTGGCGGGGCTCGAGCATGATCGGCGCCGGCGTATCGAGCTGACGAAGGGAAGCCGCGGTCAGCATTCTCATGGTCGCTCCCCGGCGGTCGATACGGTGCCGTCGACGGCCGTTTCTTCAGGCTTATCCGTGGAGTTGTATCGCATCTCGAGCTCCTTCATCGCGCGGGACGCATTCGCCGCCCAGGCGGCATCGCCGGGTCCATGTGCGATTCCCACGGTCCCCGACAGCCCCGCGCGGAGCCGCGGCCAGCGGTCGTCACGCTCGATCTCAATGCGTACGGGCACGCGTTGAACGACGTGAGTGAACTCTCCCGAAACGACATTCCTCGGCATGAGCGCGAACTGTGCGCCGGTCGACTTGTTGACCCAGATCACCCTGCCTCGAAACGGCGCCGGGAAGGCGTCGAGCTTGATGTGAACCGGATTACCAGGTTCGACGCCGGGCAAGCGATCCTCTTCCAGGTTGGCCTCCATGTACAGGAGATCCGGATTGTACATGCTCAACAGAGGCGAGCCCGCGGGCGAATGATCGCCCAGATGCCGGTAACGTTTCACCACGATTCCAGGAAACGGCGCCCGGATTTTCGTGTACTCGAGGTCGTTCTCGGCGGCTTCAAACGCCCGTCGCGCTTGCGCGACTCCGCGCTCCTTGACCTTGACCAAAAGCTCCAGCTCGCGGATCTGGTCGTGGCCGACCTCGGCAAGGCTAATACCCGTTGAGGCTTTCAGCGCCGACTTCTGGGCTGACTCCAATGTGCGACGCGCGACTTCGATCTGGGTCAAGGAGGCGACCGCCTTCGCCAGTCGGGCCTGGTTCAGGTCGACCTGGGCGAGGGCCGAGTCTCGAGATTGCGTCACCTGCTGCTGGCGCTGGAGCGTGCTGGCCCCTTGCTGTTCGAGTCGCGTGAAGCGCGCGTATTCGATCTCCGCGAGTTTCAGAGAGGCCTGCGCCGCCTTCAGCGCGGCGCGAGCCTCGTCGATGCCCTTCTCCACGTCATCGCGGGTTAGCTTCACCGCCTCCTCTGCCTTGGCCTGGTCGGCTCCGGCGGCGGCGAACGTGCGCCGGGCGATCTCGATTTGAATCGGCACTTCTTTACGAACCCGATCCACGTCGGCTCGCTGGCGGGCCAGCTCAGCCTCTGCCGACTCGATCTGAGCCTGGGCGATGTTGACCTTATCCTCATATGGTATGGGATCGATCTCCGCCACAACCTGCCCCTGTACCACCTGGTCGTTTTCATCGACGTGGTAGCGCATCAAGCGTCCGGAGACCAACTGCGGTGCAACGTTGACGATGTGAGCCTCAACGAAGACATCGTCGGTGATTGAGTGATTACGTCGGTATTCGATCCAGCTCATCACGGGGACGAACGCGACGGCAACGAGGGTAATAACTACCGCCAGCATCAGAAGGCGTCCCGGACTGATTCGACTTCGGCGACCGACGGATGAACTCGGCGGGACCGTGGCTGCTGTGTGTGTGGCATTGCTCGCTGGAGGCTGGCCCGATTCGGTGGCACTCATAGGTTGCTCCGCAGGCTTCGGGTACGCGGTGTCTAAGGATGGGGTGAATCCTGATACGTCGGCGTCCGGCAAACCCCCATGGCGTATTCCAGGCGGTCGAGAGCGATCAGATAGTTATAACGGGAATTCAAATAATTTTGCTGGGCCCGCGTGAGCGAAGCCTGAGCGTCGGCGATTTCGGTCGGCGTGGCGGCACCCTCCCCGAGCCGGAGTTTCACGAGGCGGAAATTCTCGCTCGCCTGATCCACGGCCGGACGGGCATCGTCGATGCCCACCCAGGCTGTGACGGCACTGCGGTAGGCCTCATTGACCTGGAACGCGATATTATCGGTAATCGACTCGGCCTGTGCCATTGCCTGACGCACCTGAGAGTCTGCCACGCGTGTCGCGGCGATCTTCCGGCCACCCTCGAAGAGCGTCCAATCCAGCCGGATGAACCCCATGCGAAAATCGACGCGGCCGTTCAAGTATTGCTGCTGGAAGTCGATCAGGGTGCCATCGGCGATGACCTTGGCGCAAAATCCGCCCGCGCGACGCGTCCGCCTTGCACGGCAATTTCCACGGTGCGCTGAATGACGTAAAACTCGCGTCGCTCTCGGATGGCGGTTTGCAAACATTCGGACAGCGAGATGGTCAGCGGCGGGATCTCAGGCGCGTCGGCGACGTGGACAGGTTGGTTGCACTTGAGCCCAATTGCCAGGTTTAGCCCGGCCAGGGCGACAAACTCCGTGCCCGTTGCGGCGTGCAGCTCCTGAAGGTTTTCCGCCCTCTGCACTTCCGACCGCAGCACAACCTCGCGCTCCACCACACCCTCGCGCTCGAGCTTACGCGCGTCCGCAAGCTCCTCATCGGCACGGCGGAGGGCGTCCTGAGCGGTTCGCCGCAGGGCCTGGCTCCTCAAGACATTGTAATACGCGACTGCAACATCGTTAGCCACCGTTTGGTACGCGCGCTCGGTCTGAAGCTGAGCGACGTCGTTCGCCAATCGGGCCTGCTCGTAACGGCCCAACCGACGACCGAAGTCGAGGAGCAGCCACTGAACCTTGAGCTCGGCGATCTCGAAATTCGTCCCGGCGTTGAGACCGATGGGCAGAGCTCCCAATCCTGGCGTGAAATTGAAGCCCGGCAAGCCCTTTCTCAATTGAAGCGGTTGGCCGCCCACTCCCAGACTATACTCGCCGACGTCGTAATGCGCAGCGACCATCGGCAAGAACGTCGAAAATACAATCTGCTGTGCCCCGCGCCTGAGCCACATTCTCGACCTGAGCGCGCAACCGCGGTTGGAAGCGGAACGCGAGTTTGATCGCCTCGGGCAGTGTCAGCGGTTTGCCGGTCGCTGCAATTTCGTCGAGGCTGGCCTCATCGGAGTCCCTGGGAAGTGACATCGCCGGAGTCGATGGCTCAGTCGAATCCAGCGGACGTGAGGTGTGGTCAGGTTCCGCTGGTTGTGGTGTCGTTTGAACCTTATCTTTATCGGCCGCGGTTGCTTGGAGAGGCTGCGAGGTCGCGGCCGGCCGCACCAGTGCGTCGCCAGGCGGTGAGTCGCTTACCTTCGATTGAGGTTGCCGCGTCAGCCCGGCAGCAGCGCCTTCGACCGGCTTGATCCGTTGATCGAGTCTATCTCGTAGATCGGTCGTTGAGTGCGCAACCAGACGTCAAGACAAGCGCGAGCAGGAAGGATTGGCCGCGTGAGACACCAAATGTATTTGATCGAATCATCGCAACCTGTACCCGCGCGCACGCACGACTCCGCCCTATAAGAGTAAACTTATTCAGGTTATCGGTTCTGACGGCTGGGAGGATGAGCCGAATCCGGACGGTGAAACCGCCATATGTCTCCGACGTCATTCATTTCGCGCCGCCAATTGGGCCTGAATCGGTCGGGCCCGCTCGCGGTCGACGCCGGACTTGAGCTCGATGCCGCCGAGCCCTCGAATCGAACGCAAAATGACATCCGGATCGCCGCTCATCCAGGCGAGCTTGGTGATTTCGTCGCCGACCTGAGCGGCGCGCTCCGCTTCATCGAACCCCATTGCCCAGAGATTAACGGCCGTTGACATTGCTGGTCCGCCCTCATGATGCGGTCCCTGTCGACACGAGCGATGCTGGGAGGTCCGCGGGGGGGAAATCGGTTGTCGGCGAGTGGTAGGCACCGCCGCGACCATCAAGTTTCCACATGATGTAGCTCGACAACAATCCGACGGTAAAGAGGTCATCAATCCGGTTCAACCGACGGTGGCCGTCCAGGTCGGTCAAGTCGGCATAGGGCAGTTGCGCACGCAACGTGTCCAACCCCTGATCGGTCACCTGGCCGTCGTGGAGGATTTCCGTGCTGCCGCGGACGAGCAGCTCAGAGAACAACTCGCGTTGGGGTATCTTGATCGTGAACTCACGCTCCAGACGGAACACAATGTCGAGGAAGTCGATCGACTCCGCGCCGAGGTCCGCTTGCAAGGTGGCGGCGGGTTTGACATCGCATTCGTCGACGCCCAATGCTTCCACGAGTACTTTTCTTATTCGGGTATCGATGTCGTTTGACGTTCGCACGGTCGGTTCTCCTCTCATCATGTCAAGGTTGGTAAAACGGACGGTAACAGGATCATTGCTTCCTGGGGTGCTCCACAAACCATTGCGCAAAGCCGCCGCGATTGGTCCGAAACGGAGGGTCGATTCCGGCGTGTTCCCTGAGGATGCGCCGCAACTCCTGGATCACCGCAGGATGACTCAAGCAAATGTGGCTGCCCTGAAATAAGAGCTCCGACCCGGCACACTCGAGGTGCGAGCTCGAATAGGGAACAATTCCGTCAGTCGCGCCGGCGTTGGGCGGGTCGGGAAGCTCGGCGATGATCGAATGGGAGCGGACCGATGGATCGATCCCCAGATCGCAAAGGGCCGCCAGGAGCGGATGTCCTTCGGCCAGCTCGCCGACGCTTGTCCGGTTCTCTCTCTGGAAATCGGCAACAAATGAGTCGGCGCCATTGCGAGCCAGGATTGTCGCGCGAGCCGCACGGAACGAGCTGGCACGGTCGCAGACCCGTGTTCCCAGGTCGCGGACGAAGCCGCTGGCAAGCGGGCTGCCACGATGAGGGGTCGCAATGAAGACGATCCGACGGACTTCCGGAACGCGTTCGTAGCAGTACAACTGCCGGAGCAGCAGGCAATCTTTTTGCGGGCCGGCGATCCTGTCGATCGGCAAGTCGGAGATGGTCCGCCGTAACCGCGAACCGCTCGACTGGCCCATCATTTTCGCCAGAATGCCGCCCAGGCTATGGCCGACGATGACCAGGTTATCAAAGGCTTTGTCTGTCTCGTTCGGATCGAACAGTCGGCGAGCCCGTCTCAGGGACAGCCGTAGCTGGTGGGCCGAGAACGGAATGGAATCGCCGCTCGCATAACTAAACAACCAGAATTGATACTGCCCCCGAAGCGCGGGTTCGGACTCAAGGCATTCGACCATCCGATCCCATTGTTGCGGATATCCCCAGAGTCCGTGAACCAGAACGATGGGAATCTTGCCCCGCTCATAAGGCCGGCGCATTTTCAGCCCTGAAGGCATCTCTCCCGGGCGAACGACACATCGCGGAATGGTTGGACCCGATTCCGCTTTGGTAGCGAGTTCCGGCGGATCATCGGCCATGCACGTCGGGGCCAGAATCGCCGCCACGACGGCCGCGCTCAAGGCACGGGACACCAAGCTCATTTGTAGGTCCTTACCGACACTCCTCGCCGATCCCCACCGTATTTTCAGGCGATTCGACGTGATTGTTGCGCTGTATGACATTGTTCGTTGCCACGTTCAACTGGCACCGTCGATTTGGTTGTCGTCGCCGTTGCCGGAGTCCACGCTCTCCAGATCGTGTCCAGCGTCAACACCACGAATCGCACCAGTGTCTTGCGCCGCCGCCATTTGTACCGCACTTTCTCTAGCAACCGGAACATCCGGTTGGTCCGCTCCACATGGTTGTTAGTTCGCACACGGCGGCTGGCCGGATTGCTCAGGTAGGCCATCAGTTTGGAAAACTTGTCATCGCTCAGTTGCTCCATCGCCTTGACCAGTTCCGGCACTGCCTGGAATGCCCAATCTTGGACGATCGCGGCCCGCCGGCAACGCGCCTGATGGAGATCCTTGGGGGTGTCGAATAGCCAGTAAATCCGGTCGGCGAACCGTCGCAACGTTGTCAGTTCTGGCAGATACTCCAGCATCTGGGTCAGGTCGGCACGCTCTCTCTCGGTGAGGTTCTCTCGGCGTTTCACGATCAAGTAGCGATGCTTGAACACGAAGTACGCCTTATCCTTGACAGACGGACCTCGGCGAGCGGCGGCCTTCTTGGCCTGCTTGCTCTTGCGTCCTCGCTTCTTCTTTCTCCCGGCCTTGGCCCGACGGGCCATCGCCGTCTTCAGCCGTCGCACGGCATCCAGGATCAGCTCGTTGATGTCCTTCATCACGTGGAATACACAAAGCTGATGATCGGCGTCGGGCCAGAGTTCCGCCAACACGGCCGGGTCGAGGTTCGAGCCGTCGGTGACGACAACGCGCGGCATGAGACCCCAGGTTCTGAGGTTCTTGAGGAACCGCTCCATGTGGCCTTGGTCGTTCTTGCCGACCAGTGCGAAGGCGACCGGCAGATCGTTGATTGGGTCGGTCGCCAGAAGTAATGTGAACTGGCCCAAGTGAAGTTCGTCCACACAGAGCGTGCCGCTGAAATGCTCGAGCACCTTGCGGCGATGAACCGCCATGTCGAGTCCGGCGGCGAAGTCGCGGAGCACGTCGTAGACGAATCCCGGCGAGAGATCGAGGAGGAACTCCCGCTTGATCGATAGCAGGACCCGTTCGATGCTCATACCGTCTTCGAGGATGCGCTCCAGCAACAAATCTCGGACCTTGTTGTCGTACTTGGCCTTGGGGAGGACATTCTCGGGTGTGGTGCGGAAGGTGGTGCAGCAGTCGCAGTTGGCTTGATACTCACCGTATGTGATCTCAAGAACGGCGACCGTCTTATACGCGACGGTGCGAACAGTTCGTTTCAGAATCCGCTTACGTCGTCCGAGTTTGCCGCAGGTCGGACAAAGAGCTTTCTTGGGCGCGTGGTAAACCGGTATAACTAGTGGTGTGGGTACGGGTACATCCGTGCTCATGCTTGTGTCCTGGGTGAAGAGGTCGTGTCCTAACCTCATTGCGCAGGACGCAAGCTCTATCTTTCAAGCCCAAAACGGCTTACCACGGCTTGATCGCCTGGTGGGGATCGGCGAGAAGTGTCCATGTTCCCGGGCAATGGGTTATAAAGCGGGATTGGCTTGCCGTCCTTGTTGTGGTCGAACACTTGCTCGGTGCCTGCCTGGTTTAGCTTGAATCCAAGGCTAGACATCTGCCCGTAGCCGCCGCCCGCATCCCAGTTGGGGCTCAGGATCCGCGCGATGTGAGTGCCCAGTTCCGAACAGGGATGTCGCTCGTCGTCGGAGAGGTAGTTGTTGGTGACGAATCGTCACGCAAAACCAAGTCGCGCCAGACCTCTTTCTGGCCCTCGACGTCCCGGGGGTTTTTCACGAGATTCTCCGGCTTCTTGCTACTGTGGCAGCGGGCACAGCTATCGGCGAAGGCTATCTTCCCGCGACGGAGAACGTCCGGGGCGGTGGTGAGATAATCCTTGCCGTTCTTGGTCCCTCTACCCTCGGCCTCGACGGCGTCTCGGAGTGGGAAGCCCTCATGCGTGCTGAGATAGAGGGCCATGTTCGGCATGCGGACCTCGGTCTTCATCCACGAGCTGTCGGGATCCTTTCGGATCTTGCCAAGGATGTCGAACTCACTTTGCTTGAAGCCGCGATCGCGACTCCCCTTGAGATCGTAGGGGTTCAGGGCCCACGTCGGGAACCAATCCTTGTAACCCGACCCCTCGTTGACGTAAACGCGGGTTGCAGCGATCACCAGGCCCATCGAATCGCCCCCGGTGGACAGGACCCGTGCAGACCGGTAACTCGGCTCGGCGTCGGTTCCGCAGAGGCCGTCGTTCTCGGGCAGGCCGACGTGCCGGTTGATCGATTGCATCATCGCCTTCTGCTCAGGCGTGATTCGCTCGACGTGCGCCAGTTTGAGTCGATCGCTCAGCCGGTAGATCGAGTTGATGAGGACCTCGCCGTTGATGAAGTCAGACGGGAACCGAGTCGTCTCACTCGTGCCGGGCGCCTGGTTGTACAAGTACTGCCAGGTGAATGAATCTTTCGGCACGTCGAAGCCGAAGAGCATGCCTTCGCGGAGATACTGGCTGCCGATGTGAGAATCGATATTTTCCCACTTCGGCTCAGCCGGATTGTTCGGCGGCCGATTCGGGTTGAAGGCCGTGTGGCACACGGCGCAGGCCATCCCCACGAGGTACGGCGGCTCCACGCTGCTCGCATCATCGAGGTATTTGTCGATCGACCATTTCTTGGCGTCGAAGTTCTTGTTGTTGAAGAGTTGCAGGTCGACGACGCCGCTGGAGAAGCCGAAGACTTCCGGGTCCCAGGTCAGCGCGCCGTCCTTCATCCGGTCGATCTTGAGGCCGTACTGGTCAGGTTTGTCGGCAGGCACGCAATCGGGGTCGTTGATGAGCCCGATCTTTTCCCAACGCTCGGCACGCGGCACAGTATGCAGCATCCGCAGCAGATCGATCCGGGCTGTGTGCACGTTTTCTTTCTTGCTGGTGAGCTTGGCCGTCTCGCGCCAGTAGCCTGGATTATCTACACCGCACCACCAGTGCCAGGTGTCCATGCCGTCGCCCACCTTCGCCGGATCCACGCCGTAGCGCTTCGCCGCAATGTCGGCATGAGTCTTCCGGTGCACATCATACGTCTGCTCCCCGTCTTTCACGGGGCGACCGAAGGTGTACTCGACCTCGTCGTCGCCCGCGGCGAGGGCGTCGATTCGATCCCCCGTAACGCCCCACAGGACTGCCAGGACCAGTGCGGCCCTGGCGCTGCCCCCGAGGAGTCTCTGTTTACTTGTGCTCATGTTTGCTCTTTTTGATTTGATGGGAAACGAGACTGACCTCCGACGTCCGAGGATCGCTCGGCGTCGAGAGTCGATGGACAAGATCAGGCGGGCCACCGTTGTGTCGATAGCTGTGCCGTCGGCGGTTGACGATCGGCGGCCGCGACCGGCTGCCCTTCTTGACAAGTTCGGCTTGGGGATTGGTCGATCCTGGCGCGACCTACGCGAATCCTCGAACGCCTCCTTATCCCGCCAGTACTACTAAGCGGCGGACAAGGACAGCAATCCGATGTGCCGCGCCGATTGCGCAGGAGTCTGTCAACTCCGGTGGGCGCCCTGCGCTCCCTTATCGGGCCGCCAAGGATGGTCGGCTGCCCGGGACGGGGAACGACTGACATGACGGGCCATCCTCGTCTGGCGTCTCCCGGGACGCCTGACGCTCAATTGATGGCCGGAGTGCGGCAAGATCTGGATATCGATCGCGTCGCGCAGTGCGCGGCACTCCTGCGCTCGGCCGGCGGCAACCGATCGAGCTGTTCGCGGTCCAGAAGCCCGTCCAGTTGGGGATCGGCCCAGAGGTGCGCGAACTTCTCGGCAACCAGGAAGCGATCTGCGTGCGGACCGCGGTCCAGCACGCTGGTCCAGGCGCTGACCTCGGCCCGAAGCCACTCGCGGGCCCGCTGGCGCCACCGCTGCGCTCGGCTTCGTTGAGCCCGGCGGCGCTGGTGCCGCGACCGCAGCCGGCCAGTGTCGCGGCGCAAGCAGCTCGGTAGCGGTGTTCGGCGTGAAGGTCCCCGGCCAGTCGCGGTGACGCATCCAGAGCCTCGGCGTAGAACCGTGCCGCGGTCACCTCTTGTCCCTGGAGGCCGCAGAGCTCGGCGAATTCGAGAGATTCAGATGCGTTGGCTGGCTTGTCCTTCCCCTGGAGGACCGCCGAAAGACGATCCTGCAAGGCGATCAGCCGCTCGCAGCGCCGGAGCTGGGCGAGGATATTGGATCGCCGCTCATGATCTTGAGGGAGCCGGTCGAGGCAAACGCGCGTCGAGGCCTCGGCCTCCCGGAACCGGCCCAGGGCGAGTAGCGCCTGACCGAGCGCCGCGTGCGCCACGACGAGCTCTGGTTCAAGCCGAAGGGCGATCTCATAGTGACTGATCGCCTCGTTCAGCCGGACCGCGTCGCGCGGGATCAGGCCGAGGCCGTTGAGCGAGAGGCAAAGCTCCGGTTCGATCGAAAGAGTCTTCTTGTAGTCGTCGATCCCCTTGGCCACTGCAAGACCTCGCGTCTTCACATTGGCCCTGGCCCCTTCGGGGTCGTTCTGGCGGGCCCGCTGATCGCGGTCGTTCGCCTCGTCGAGGCGGCCCCGGCCGGCCAGCGCGACTCCGAGCATGTACTCCGCGCGGGCGAATTCGGGTCGATCCGCAAGGCCTGCCGGTAGTGGGTCACCGCGTCGTCCAGCCGACCCTGGAAGGCCCAGATCTCGGCGAGGTTGTAGTGAGCCGGGGCCAGTTCGGCGTCGAGTCGGACGGCCTCCTGGAAGTGGCGAATTGCTTCGTCCCACTTGCCCTCGCCTTTCAAGGCCAGCCGGAGGTTGTTGTGCGCCGGGGCGAAGCGGCGATCGACTTCGAGGGCCTTTTCGTAGTCGTCATAGGCCGCTTGCCAGTCTTGTTTGGCAGACGCGCTGAGGCCGAGATTGTTGTAGACGGCAGCCACGTCCTTCCGAAGCTCCAGCGCCCGCTGGTAGGGGGCGACCGCTTGGTCGGGGGCCGGGCCGTCTTACACCACTCGGGCCAGGGTCAAGGCGGCCCAGAAATCGTCGGGATGCTCCTGATGCACTCGCGCCAGGAAGGCGGCCCCGTCCCCACCGAGGTCATGTAGCTTCTCCAAGCGCAACGAGTAACGCCGCGGGCTGCCCGGGTACAGCCGCGGTCTGGGCCAAAGCGGCCAGGGCGGTGCGGTCGGCCCAGGCCGCGGGGTCGCGGGCGCGGCCGCGCCAGACGTCCGGCTCGGCTTTGCGCGTCACTTCCAGGACCCATGCCCGGCGACTCTCGTCGGCGGCGCCGACTGCCCAGTCGTCTAGCGCGGCTACCAGGGGCTCGCGCACGGCCGAGGCCGCGACCCGCGCCGCCATACCCGCCGGATCCTCGCCGATCGCCCCGAACCCCGCTTCGCGGAACGCCGACTCGTACTCTCGATCCGCTCGCGTGTTATTGAAGCGCCGGTCGGCCGCCGGGTTCGGCCGCAGGGCGAGCATGGTCGCGCGAGCCAGGCGGATGGCGTCCAACCGGGTGGCCAGCGATTGATCACGGCGGGCCAGGCCCTCTTCGCGGCGCCGGCCGGCCTCGTGCACCCTATTGAGCAGGAGGCCGGCGCTGACCAGCGCGACCCCAAGCAGCGTGCCCACCAGGAGGGCCGCAACCAAAACCCTTCGGCGCCCCAGCCACCGGGCCGAGCGTTCCAGGAGGCCCGTCGGCCGGGCCGTCATCGCCTCGCCCCGCTCGAACCGGCGGAGGTCTTCCGCGAGCGCGGCGGCGCTCGGATAGCGGCGGTGCGGCTCCTTGCGCAGGCATTTGAGGCAGATGACCTCGAGGTCGCGCGGGACCGTCGCCTTCCAGCGAGAGGGGGGCGTCGGCTCTTGTTCGACGACTTGCCGCAACGTCTCCGCCGTTGTGTCCGCCCGGAATGGAGGGCGTCCCGTCAGTGCTTCATACAGAATGGCACCAAGCGCGTAGATGTCGGCCGCGGGTCCGATCGAGTGCGTCAATCCCAGAGCCTGCTCGGGGGCCATGTAGTTCGGCGTGCCCAGCGGAACGCCACTTCGGGTCAGACTGGCCCCATCATCCAGCCGCCGGGCCAACCCGAAGTCGGCGATCTTGAGGGTGCCATTTTTTGTCAAGAGGATGTTGCCCGGCTTCAAGTCGCGATGGACGATCCCGCGATCGTGCGCCGCCTGCACGGCCTCGGCGAGCGTGGCGATGAGCGCCGCGGCCGGGCCGGCGGCAAGGTGAGAGATCGCAAGTCGCTCGGCGAGACTCCCTCCCTCGACGAACTCCATCATGAAGTAAGGCCGGCCCTCGAGGTCGCCGACCTGGTACACTTGCGCAATGTTCGGGTGTCGCAGGCCCGCGGCCGCCTCCGCCTCGCGCCCGAAGCGCTCACGTTCGTCCGGTCGGGCAAAGTCACCGGCCAGCAGCATCTTGATGGCGACCGGGCGGTGGAGCGACTGATCCCACGCCCGGTACACGATACCCATGCCGCCCCGGCCCAGCTCATCCTGCACTTCGTAGCCGCTGAGCTGAGGCGGTTTGGCGGTCCACGGCTTGGGGGCTGTCGTGCCCGCCTCTGGACCGGCGGACGAGGGAAGCATCACGTCGAGCTGGGCCTGCAGCCGGCGCACACATCGCAGGCGCGCCCGAACCTCGGTAAGCAACTCCGGGGCATCCTGGCACACCTCCTCCGGACTCTTGCCCGTGTCGAGAATCACTTCGAGCAAGTGTCGCAGGTCGCGTTCGCCGGCCATCGTTGGGATCTCCACCGATTTTGACCTAGCCCACGCCGCCGAGAATCGCCCGCACGACTCGATCGGACCGGCCTACATCTCGCCGCGCAGCCCTCCGGTCGGCCGAAGGTCGTTGAGCCGCTGCGCCAACAGCACCACCGCACGATTCAGCCGTCGCTGCACCGTCTTGACAGACACGTCGAACACCTCGGCGGCTTCCCCCAGAGTCAGCCCCTGAATCCGCACCAGGTCGAACGCCTCGCGCTCCTCCGCCGGCAGACCGTCGATCTCCTCCAGGATGCGGCGGCGTCAGGCGTGAGTGCGGAGCCACTGCTGACCGGCGCGGGCACGAGCCCCTCGCGGAGCTCGACGTCGACGGGCTGTTTATCTAAGCGGCGGGCCAGGTCATTGAGCTCCCAGCGCATGTGCTGATTCACCAGACCGAAGAACTCGCGCACAGTCCGGGGACGGACCGCGCGCATCGCCTTGAGTAACCGCTCGACGACGGCCCCGAGCACTTCGTCGGTTTGCAGGCACAGCGGCGGCCGCGTCAGGCGGTGATACTTCTGGTAGAGCATACTGGCACACAACATCTCCAGCCGGCCGACGGCGCGGTCGAGAAGCCCCCGTATGATGGGATCGACGGGCGTATCCCCGGCCAGCGCGTCGAGGTAGCGCTGCACGACGGCGGTGGTGTGATTCTCGTCCATCGAGGATGCCTCGTCGTACGGTTCCGGAATCGACATCGATCATATCAAGACCTCAATCCAACGGCCACGCTGAGCAGGACAGCCGGGAAGAAAGCAGTCGGCACGATCAACTGGGCCTCCCCGGTTGTACCGGTTGTTTTTCGCGCTCCGAGACCTCTAAAATGACCGTGCACGATCTTGAGACGTTTCGTTTCGTCAGGGCCGGTGAGCGTTGGGAAGTCCCAGCTACCGAACCCGTCAGCGATTTGCCTTGGTTCAGCGTTCACGTCGGAACTCAATCTCAAAACCAGCGCTCGCACGCCCCGAGATCACGCAAGGCTATTTAGCATGGGTTGGACCATCCCGGACGATTGTGTGCTCGGGATTTTCGGCGTGAAACCCGAACCGGACGTTCTGCCGCCGCGCCTGGTTTCGGAATGGGGTGCCGACTTCGCCGTCGACCTTCACGACGCCATGCTCTTTGATACGCTCGAAACCTGGGATCCCGGGGCTGAACACGCCTCTCGGACACGCCGGGTGCTCGTGTACGCCCCCGCCGACGCTGGCCCCTGGTTCGATGCGCGTGTCCCTGGGGGGCTGGCTCTTCAGCCGCTTGACGAAAGCCACCCCCACAGCGGCGAGCAACTTCACGTTTTCATCGCGTGCGAGCTCGAAGATGGGGCGTCTCGTGTGGTGGTGATCGGCTCCGACACGCCGACCCTCGATCCGTCGATCGTCATCAGTGCGTTTCTCTGCCTGGAAGGGCGTGACGTCGTTCTGGGCCCGGCCACCGACGGCGCCTTGTATCTCGTGGCGCGCGCAACGCCGCAGCCCCACCGATCTTCGGCGGCGGCGTCAACTGGAGGGGCCCGGGTGCCCTGAGCCAAACGCTCGATCGGCTCGAGAACACCGGGCTGTCCGTGGCTCTATTACCCCCTTGGTACCGGATCGTCGAACCCGATCACGCGCGGATGGCGGCCGCACATATCCGCGGCATGCGCCGCACTGGCTTGAATCCCGGGGTGCCAAGGCTCGAAAACTTGATCGACGACGAGCGACTGGCAGTCGTCCGTACCGAATCCCACTAAAAAACCACGGGCTTCTTGAGTGCGCGGCGGACCGCCACAAACTGGCCGTAGTGGCCAAGGCGCGTGTGCGCCCGTCATGACCAGCAGCGCGCGCAACCGTCGCGCAAACGAGGGAAGCTTGCCGTCGCGAGTGTCGTCAAGCTCGGCGTCGGAAATCTCGTTGAGGATGCCCTGCGTGGCCGCGCGCTGGGCTGCCATCAGCTCGAGGTAGGTTCCCTTGCCCACGAATCCGGCGTCGGTGACGTCTTTGTTCTTGATATCGTGGGCTTCCTTGAAACCCGCCGGAAGCTCGGGCGCCGAGCCCGGGTTGATCATGTTCACAAACATGTTCTCGGCCACGATCAGATGCCCGAGCTGAAGGGCAATCGAGTTCATGCCTTCAACTGGCACCACTCTCAGATCGGCATCGGATAAATCACTGAGATATTTCTGAAGAATGAAGTCGCTCATGTTGAGCGTCTGCGTGATCGCGTCTTTCGGTCCCATCGGCGTCAAGCTCTCCTCAATAGTTAAAGTGTGGTCCAGATCGTTCGCTCGGCGTGAATTCTTGCTCCGGACATTCACCGGGCAGCCGCCTTTTCGGCGCCACGCACGGCTGGCTTCATCGTGAAATCGGCGATGAAAAGCTGGCTCTTCTTGTCGGCCGTCCGGCCGCTCGAGGTCCACATCAGCCGTTTGGCGTCCGGGCTGAACACGGGCAAGCCGTCGAATCCTTCATGGTAGGTGATCCGCTCTTCGGTTCCCGAGTCGACATTCATCAAATAAAGTTCATAATTGGAATGACCGTGCTTGCTCGTTGCGTAGATGATGTGCTGGCCGTCGGGATGCCAGGATGGCCCCCAGTTGACGAATTCATTCTGTGTCAGCGCTCGTTCGGCAGTGCCTTCGGTGTTGTTGACGTAGATCTGAAGTAAGTCATTCCCCTTGCGATCGCTGCGGTAAATGATCCGCTTGCCGTCGGGCGAGAAGAACGGGCCGCCGTCGTAGCCTTTGGCGTGGGTGATTCGCCGCGGGTTCTTGCCATCGGCGTCCATCGTGTAGATTTCGGCGTCGCCATCGCGAAATGAGGTGAAGACAATGTGCTTGCCGTCAACCGAATAGCTTCCTTCGGCATCGTATCCGGGTGCATCAGTCAGGCGTTTCAGGTTGTGCCCGTCGAGGTCGGCCGCGAAGATATCCATGGTCTCGGGAAATTCCCAGCGATAGCGCTCGGTTCGACTATAGGCCGGGCCCTTGGGTGACGCAGCCTCGGTGCTCGGGCTCAAATGGGTCGACGCGAAAAGGATCGACTTACCGCTGGGATGATAATAGGGGCAGGTGCAGCGCCCTTTCCCCGTGCTCACCAGCTTGGCGGGCGTGCCTTCCGTCAGCCGGCCCGTGTAAATCTGGTAACCATCCTCGTCGGGCTTGGGATGATGGAAGATCGTCGGTGCCAGGTAGGGGACGGCCTGGAAGATGATGGCCTGTCCGTCGGGGCTGAAATAGCCTTCGCCCGCGCGTGAGAAACCGTAAGTCACCTGACGAATGTTGGTCAGGTGGGCCGATTCGAGGCGTGCGACCTCGTCGGCCGACAGGCCCGGTGGCGCCGGGGCACCGGCCGTCGGATGCTGGGCCGTGAAGAGAGTCGCGAGAAAAACCAGGGTCAGGGTCGAAGACATCAGCAGGGCTCCGTCGTTTTGAGCGTCGGCCGCGGGGCGGCGGAACAACCAGGGGTCAACATTGCGGATCACGCGATCGGGCGCGTCTCGCCCCTCACTATGTCACGACCGCCGGGCCTTAGTATAATTTCGGACACGCCCGTCGCCAATGGCCGAGGGTTCTCGCCACGGGCGCACGCAGTGAAATTGCTCGACACGACCGACCGGGGCCAGACGTTGAAGATCTATACAAAGACCGGCGATACAGGGATGACAGGGCTGCTCGGAAATCAACGTGTGGCAAAGGACCACGCGCGGATCGAGGCGTACGGAACGGTCGACGAGCTCAACGCGGCGCTCGGCGTGGCACGGGCGTTCGGCATGGACCCGGCGGCCGACATCCTCACGGCGCGGATTCAAAACGAATTATTCGTCGTTGGCTCGGCACTCGCCGATCCCTCGCCGTCGGGCCGCTTTCACAATGCGGTCGAAGCGACGCATGTCACCGGACTCGAAACCGCGATCGACGGCCTCGAGGCCGAACTCGAGCCGCTGACCCAGTTCATCTTGCCCGGCGGTGCCCTGGCCGCCGCGCAGCTTCATCTGGCGCGCACCGCCTGCCGCCGGGCCGAGCGGCTCGTCATCACGCTGTCTCATCAATCCGACCAGCATGTGCCGCCCGTGCTGATCATCTATCTGAATCGTCTCAGTGATTTCTTGTTCGTTCTGGCCCGGTTTGTGAATCGACGGGCGGGCGTCCCCGACTCGCCATGGCAAGGCCTGTGAGGTCTCGCGTGGTGAGATCGTGGTCTGCCGCGTCGCGTGAGCCAGAAGATTGGCCGCACAACACTCTTGTGCTCGACCCGGTCGGTTGATACATAACCAAGTGAATTGCAACACGTCTTGAGACCGAATCGCCAAGACCGAGAGCTCCTTCGTGCAAAGGAAAGGGATTCGCCATGTCTTCTCCCTCTCTGGTGGCTCTCCAGCAGCTCGCCGATCTCGCCGACCGATTTGACGCGGCATGCCGCGAGGGAAAAATACCCAGAATCGAGGATTACCTGGCGGAGGCTCCGTCCTCGCAATACGACGAGATCTTGGGGCACTTGCTCGCCATCGAGCTCGAAATCCGCCGAGCCAACGGCGAAACGCCCGGCGCTTCTGAATATCAGGCGCGATTTCCGGCGGCGGCAGACGTTGTTGCCTGCGCATTCCTCGATCCCGGTCCGAAGCCGGCCGATCTTGCCGGGCCGTCGACGACAACGCTTTCGGCAACAATGCCGATCCTCGATGGCTACGAAGTCATTCGTTTTCTCGGTTCGGGCGGGTTCAGCGAGGTCTGGCTGGCGGCCGACTCAAACCTCTTTGATCGCGAGGTCGCGCTCAAGATGATCAAGCCGCGCACCACGGCCGATGCACGTGAGAATGCCTTGAGGGCGCTTCGCGGCGAGGCTGAGTTGCTCGTGAATCTTCGCCACCCCAATGTCATCCAGATTTTTGGCTGGGTCGAATCGAACACCGAAACCGCCTTGGTACTCCAGTACATTTCCGGTGGTTCGCTGGCGGATCGTCTGGAGCGCGAAGGTTCGCTCGACTGGAAGACGGCCGCCCGCTACGTGGCCGACGTCGGTGAAGGGCTGCAATCCGTTCACAACCGCGGCCTCATCCATCGTGATGTCAAACCGGCGAATATTCTCTGGGATCGCGATAACGACGAGGCCTTGTTGACCGATCTGGGAGTAGGTGCCCGCGTCGATCGTTCGGCCCGGCCGGCCGGGACGATCCCCTACATGGCCCCCGAAGCGTTCGATGGAAAAATCAGCCCGGCCGTCGACGTCTACGCACTCGCGGCCACGCTCTTTACACTCATCACGGGCCGCAAGCCGTTTTCAGGCCCGACGATCGCCGAGTATCGCCGCCAGGCCGAAGAAGGATTGCCCCAGGGCGACCCACGCTGCGCCGGCATGCCCGAAGCCATCGAGCGAATCATCCGCGCCGGGTTGACGGCCCAGCCGGAACTTCGGCCGGGCCTGAAGGATTTTGTCGCGACCTTGCGTACTTCGCTCAATCAACTTCTCGCCGATTCGCTCGCGACGACAGCCACGATCACGGCCGATCACGTTGAGCCAACCACCGAGCCGGCAACAGATACGATCCCTCTGGATGGCGAAGACGAAGAAGACAAAGATACCGAAGATACCGAGCCGACCACCGAGCGGCAAACGTCGTCAAGCGTTCCGGCTCACATTCATCTCATCGTCAAGCGACAGGTCGCGCATGGCACATTCGTTCCCGTCGTCGCATCGCAGTCGCGAAGCGCAGTGGTGTCGCGCGATATGACAAAGGTGCCGGCGAGTCCCGATCACGTGTCACTTCGAACGGGTGATCGAATTCGCATCGAGATCGTCGCCGATCGAGCCGGGCACTTCACCGTATTCAACATCGGTCCCACGGGCAACTTGAACTTGCTCTTCCCCGAAGAAGAGCCCGCCACGGGGGGCCTATTCACGTCCCCTTTGATACCGGCGAATTATTCGATTGTGATTCGTGACATCGAGATGACACCGCCCGCCGGCTGCGAGCGGCTCTTCGCCGTCTGGAGCCGCCAGCCACTGCCCCTGCCGCTCGAAAAACTGCACAGCCTGGTGGAGGGCAAGGAGGCCAGGTACCACGCCTCTCGCCCGTACGTCGCGACGCGCGATATCAAGCGAGTGAAACAGTCGTTGCAGAAGATTGCACCCGAAGACTGGCACGCGGCCGTGCTGGAACTGAAGCACGAGGCGTAGTGCGCGCGATAGGTTGCGAGCACGCCCCCGGCCTCGAAGCGGCCGGCTACAAACGCCTCGCGGCCGGCTACAGGGCTTTGTCGCCGACTACAGACGCATTACGGCCGCCGACCGCGACCAGCAAACCACTGGCTGAGGCGGTCGAGAAACGTGGTCTTGACCTGGGATGCCCGAGATTTTGTGGCCCGCGGCGGAGAGTGGCGAGAATCGCTTACCATCGGCCGTGCATGATCGTCCTCGAGATCGAACTCATCAAGCTCGGGACTTCCGAGAAATCGCTCGAGTGCGGCGGCCAGCCGGTAGGCTCCGGCGAATCGATCGCCTGGTTTCTTTTCGAGACACTTCAGGCAGATTCGTTCGAGCGCCGCCGGAATCTCCGGGCGAATCGAGCGCGGCGGGGCAGGGGGGGCGTTCATCACCTGGTAAAGGGCTGAGATCGCCGTGCCGGGAAATGGCACGCGACCGGTCAGGCACTGATAGAGAATCGTTCCTAATCCATAAACATCCGTTTCCGGACCGATGGCCGTCAAATCGCCCGATACCTGCTCGGGCGCCATGTATCCCGGTGTGCCCAGTGGCATGCCCACCATCGTGGCGGCCTCATTCTCGCTCGGATAAGAATCGAGGCGGGCCAGCCCGAAATCGGCGATCCGGGGCGAGCCGTCTTCATGCAGCAAGACGTTCCCTGGCTTCAAGTCGCGATGAATCACGCCTTGCAAATGGGCCGCGTGCACGGCCTGGGCGAGCAAGATCACGAGGCGGACCGCCTCTTCCACGCCGAGCGGTCCGTCGTTTCGTAGGCGCTGCGACAAGGTTCCGCCCGCGACATATTCGAGCGCCAGAAACATTGTTCCGTTCTGTTCGCCGATATCGAAGATCTGCATGATTCCCGGGTGCCGCAGCCGCGCGGCGGCCACGGCTTCACGGCGAAACCGCGCCACGCTGGTTTGGTCGATCCGATCCATGTTATCCAGCACTTTCATCGCGACCTCGCGATCGAGCTCCAGGTCGCGGGCCAGGTAAACCGTCCCCATTCCTCCTTTACCGAGCATCTTGATCGTTCGGTAGCGGCCAAGCTGCGGGGGCATCGCGCTTTCGGATCTGGCAGCAGGCATCGCCGCCGGCACCAATCAATGACGGTGCGCACGTCCGCGGGTCGAACGTGAAGATAGAAACCGCCTCCGTGACGGGCGGGGGCGCCATGACGCGGTCGGCCCTCCCACCGAAATCGGTTGCTCTCGCCATGTCGGCCGGCTGCAAATGACTGCGTATCGCCGCGAGGGCGTCGGCGATTTCCTCAACCGATTCAAACCGCTCCGCCGGCGATTTCGCGAGCATTTTGAAAACGAGCTCACCGAATTGCGCACCCAATCGGGTATGCGACAAATCTGTTGAATCGGGCGGCTTGAGCAAATGAAAACTCGCAAGCTCGTAAGGATTGTCGGCCACGAACGGAGGGCGGCCGCAAGCCATCTCATGCGCGATGCACCCGACGGCATATTGATCGGCGGCCGGTGTGAGATCGCCGCTGCCCTGAAACATCTCGGGCGCGGCGTACCGGTAATCGTATGACAGCCGCGTCAGCGAGGTTCCGAGAACCGAGATAGGCAATCCTGGATCGCCGAGTGCCACTTCATCACCGGCACGGACGAAGACATTCGACGGCTTGACGCCGGCATGAGCCATCCTGACGCGGTGCTGGGGCGCAGCGCCCGGGCAATCTGTGCGAGGATCTTGAGAATCCGATCGGCGGAAAATTCGGTGCCGGCGGTAATGAGCGATTGCAAGGTCACCCCGTCGACATGATCGCGGACGGCGAAATAGAGATCTCGCTCGGGCACCGCGCGAACCTCGCGCGTCAGTACCAGGTTCTGGTGAACGAATCGCCGCGCCTGGCGGCCGACATCAAGAAACCGGGCGCGGATCGCGGGTTGGCTGGCAAACTCAGGACGCAAGACCCGCACGACGACGTCCAGGCCATCGTCCTGATCGCGCACGGCGTAGGCCGAAGTAAAGAGGCCCTGGCCCAGAACGCGATCGATCGCATACGGACTTTGAATTTCCCGGAAGACCGCCGCGGTCTTCTCCATGTCGAGCACCAACTGCTTGCGCTCGAGCATCAAGATCGCCTGGTTGCGCAATTCTTCCTTGAGCAGACTCACCAGGCGATCAAGCAAGACGACGACGTCGCGATGCGACTCAAACGCGGCCAGCCCCGTCAAGACAGGGCCGAGCCGAGCCTGGTCGCCGCGCCGCGCCAGATCGAGAACGCCGGCCGAGATCTTTTCCCAGCCGAATCCGCGAACGGCCCGCTTCGCCAGCTCGCGCACCTGTTCCGAGCCATGAAGCAGGCTGGCGAAAATCGTCGGTATGCCTTCCGGATCGCGGCTCCGCCGCCATGTTTCGAGACGAGCGATCAAGACATCAACGGGTGTATGAGCGTCGTCAGGCTCCGGCCGGCCGGGGGCTTTCTCAGTCAAGTAGATTGTGTCTTCATGTTTACTTGTCGTGACCACCAGGGTCGACCGCGCGGGCCTGGAAAGGAACGCGCCGCCTGGTCCAACCGCGCTACTCCACGGCCGCTGGACCATCCCCATCGCCCTGGCGTCGCGTTCGACGGCCTCGGCCACATATTCAAAAAGCTCGGCCACCCCGACCCGGCCGTCGCCATCGCGGTCTCCCACCCCGCGAATACCTTCAAGCAAATGATGCGTAAAAAGGCCGTGCTGCCAGGTGTCGGCCTCGATCGAGACCTGACCCTCGTCGCATGAGGCGATCAAATAGCGCCCCCGCCCCGTCAGCTCGTGCAGAACGGCCGGCTTGACCCGCATGTCACGCACGCTCATCCGCGGATCGGCACTAGCGCCGCCGCGGCCGCCGCGCGTGACGATCTTGGCGGCGTGGCAGCAATCGAGGCAAACGATCACCGTGCTTGCCGAAATGGCTTCGATCCATCGCGCGACATCGGTCATCAAGATTCCGCGCGTGAGCAGATCATCGGGGTCGGCGTCGTGCGGCAAGAGGTAGCCGTCCTCGCGACGGCCGACGGTCTGCACGGTGCCGTGACCGGCGAAAAAAATCACGACGATGTCGGCTCCCTCGGCCTGTTTCGGCAACCACTTCGAGAGGTGATGGGCAATCGCGTCGCGATGGGCGTCGGCATCGGCGAGCACCTTCACGCGGTCGGCCGGGAACCCGCACAGATCGCCGTCGATCAACACGGCCGCCATCGCCTGGGCATCACGCGCCGCGTATTCAAGCGGCCAGACGCGGTCGGCGTGGACATAATCGCCGATGCCAATCAACAGCGCAGCGCCCACTCGCTCGTGCTCAGCTTCTCCGATCGACGCCATGGCTTACCCACCGGAAATCGAAAATGCCTGCTCGCCTCGCTCGGTCAACGACCGGGCGGCTCGCCGCGCGATCGGCTTGAATCACTCGGGCTCGCGAGTGCCCATTCTACAACGATCCGCGCGACCGAGCACTCATCGGCAAATTCGCGGAGACGCTCTTGCACGAATTCAACGCGAAAACCAGGTCATCCAGCATCTTGCTGATTGTCGACCCATTCGTCTCAGCGGTAGATTCAAGATCTTGGTGAACCCGATGATTCAAACCATTGTTGATCGACGTGAGCACAGGATCAACTCGTCGCCTTGGAGGTATGAACGTCAATGTATCATAAAAACGTGAGATGGCTGGGAAGCGTTGTGCTGTTAGTGGGAACGCTGGCCACTAACGTGGGAACCGCATCGGCCGACGATTCCGCTCTTCCAAAGGGAAGCTGGAAGCTCGTCTTGCTAGCCTTTGGCGATGATGAGTTTGCCATCTTCAACATCGCCGACAAGGACAACAAGTTAACCGCCACGATGACGGATGCCCAATCCTTCTTGAAGGAAGACAAGGTTTCCGCAATCGAATCAAAGGACGGAAATCTCAAGCTCACACTCAGCGGCGGCAATGGCCGCGGGGCCGATTCCACCTTCAAGGGGGCACTCGTCAAAGACGGTGCCGACGCCGGCAAGTATCTGGGCACGTTCAACTTTCGAGGCAACCTCTATCCTGCGCTTCTGGAAACGACCAGGGATTCAAAAGTCGCGGCGATGAAGCGAAATCCGGCGCTCGGCAAACTGACCGAGGCCCGCAAGGAGAGAGACGCCAAACTCAAGACCAAGAAGCTCGAAGAAGCAATCAAGGACAACCCCGGCCGGCCAATCAACTCGTTATTTTATGCCGAGATCTTGCGAACCGCCGAAGCCGCGAGCATGAAGGCCGAAGATTCCGCGGCCGTACTCAAACGCTGGCGAGATGAAGCCAGGCCCTATGGAGAGGAATGGTCAAACGAGGTCAAGATGCGCATGCTCAAGGCGATCGGCTCGACCAAGCATCATGCCAGGCTGGCCGTCGACCTGGCGCAAGAAGTCGAGAAAATCGTCAGTGAAGAGGCGCTCGAGAGCAAGGCCGAGGTGCTCGAAATTCTTGGCAGGGCCGCGCACCATGCTGGCCGTGCCGACCTGGCGAAGTCGGCCGAGGAGCGGCTCGCCAAGCTCGACCGCCGGCTCGACGACGAGTACCACCTCCGGGTCCCGCCATTCAAACCCGTGCCGTACACGGGCCGCAAGAACCCCCAAGCCAACGGAATCGTCTTGATGGAGCTCTTCACGGGCGCCCAGTGTCCCCCGTGCGTGGCGGCCGATGTCGCGTTCGATGCGCTGTTCAAAACCTACAAGCCGTCCGACGTGATCGGGCTCCAGTATCATCTGCACATTCCCGGCCCTGATCCCCTGACCAACGAAGCTTCGCTGGCGCGCCAGAAATACTATGGCTCGGCCATTCATGGAACGCCGTCGACCTTTTTCAATGGTCAGAGCCAGGCCGCCGGCGGCGGTTCGATGGCCGCTTCCAGCGAGAAGTACGCCGAATACGGTGAAATTATCAATAAGGCTCTCGAAGGAACTAAAGGGGCCACGATCGATCTCACGGCCGTTCGATCCGGCGACCAGGTGAAGATTGTCGCGACGGCGAAACTCGACGGTCCCCGCAGCCATCCCAAATCCAGTGGCGACAAGGCGGCGGCCAACGGTCGCAACAGCGAAAAATCCAGTGAGAAAACCGAGAATCCGAAACCCGTTTTGCGGCTCGTATTGACCGAGGAATCCATCCACTACGTCGGCGGCAACAAGCTACGGTTCCATCACCACGTCGTCCGGGCTCTTCCGGGCGGGGCTGACGGCACCGAACTCAAGGATGGAAGCGCCAAGGTCGAGCTCACTCTGAACCTCGCCGATGTCAAGCGCGAGCTCGAATCTTATCTGAGTGAATTCACGAAGACGACCCAGTTCCCCAAACCGGAGCCCGAGATCAAGCTCGACGATCTCAGCGTCGTCGCATTCGTTCAAGACGATGCCGACAAGACCGTCTTGCACGCCGTGGCAACGCCCGTTCATAAGTCCGGGCCCTGATCACTGGGTCGCGGTGCGATAACGCCGGGCGATCCGGCAAGTGATCCGCGCCAGGAAAAAGCCGCTCGCGAGCCGAGCCCTTGGTGGCTCGTCTCGCGAGCGGCGTAGATCCATGCTCGAACATGCTCATTTTTGCGGTTCGGCCGGCGACGAAGGGACGATCGGTAGAATGACATGAGACGGGTGCGCCGAGTCATGATAGAGCGAATTATCGGCCGCGACCATGCGGCGATAATCGCCGAGGGGATCGCCCGTGTTGGGATTGACGTCGAATCGCGGATAGTTGCTGCTCGAAATGTCGACTCGAATGCGGTGCCCCTTCTTGAACACGTTGGCGGTCGGGTAGAGCGTGATCGCGACGGGCACCACATCGCCCGGCCGAAGCGCGGCGGCTTGATGGTCGAGGCCTTCACGGTAGCGCGTTCGCAAGATCGAGTCGCCCAGGTTGAGATCGAACCCGAGCGGATAGTCGGGGTTGGGCGGGATCTCGTCAATCAGCTTCGCGGTGAAGTCGGTGTCTGGGGCCGTCGAGCTGACCCATAAATTGGCGACCACGGTGCCCGTGACTTCGACGTCGCTGTCCAGCGGCGCGGTGCGAAAGACCACCACATCGCGGCGCTCCGATAGAGGCAAACGATTCTCGGCCGCGTGCGTGTCGTCGCGGGAACGTTGATCGTAGCCGCCATTGGAGATCAACCCCTGGTTCGACGAGATATTGCCGCCGATCGTCGGCACGGGATGCCGGGGATCGAACGTGTAAGTCGTGTGGCTCACCACATAGGGGGGCGGGGCGATGGAAAGCTGGCCGTCACCGATCAGGTAAAACGGCGTGGGCCTGGCACGTGCCAGCGGCCATTCGCGTTCGGTGCGCCAGAATCCGCCGTGCTGAAGCCGGCCGGCACTCGAACGCCGATCCTCGCCGGTTCCCATGATATAAAGCAGCCACGGGTAAATCATCGTCGACGCCGTTGCGTTCGCCGCGCAGCCAGCGGTCGTACCAGCGCACTCGAAATGCCGAGAGGTCGATGGCGGCGTCCCTGGTGAATTCCACTTCGCCGGCGACGTTGACATTCTGGCTGCCATGGACCCACGGCCCGATCACCAGCCGATGGGGCGATTTCTTGGCCTTCGAGAGTGCCAGATAGTTCATCGTCACTTGCCGGGCCCACGAGTCGTACCAGCCGGTCACATGCAAGACGGGCACGTCGGCATAGTCGCTCACGTGATCAACGACCGACATTCCCTTGATATGCCAGAACGGGGCCTCGGGTCCGCTGCGCATCGCTTCGACGAGCCACGCCTCGTATTCAGGGACCACCTTCAGAGGCGTCATGCCCGGGCGAACGGGCAGGCTATCCACGTGCTGACGAATCCGTGAGCCGCTTTCAACCAGTGCCCGGCGCAGATCGGGATTGGCCAGCGCGGCCCTGCTGTTGGGTGCGCCGATTTGAAAGATCCAGTTCATGAATCGGAGCTCGAATGCACCGCCGTGCCGCATTCCGCTGACGGAGCAGTTGGAGACGGCGTCGATCGGGATCATCGTCGTGAGATGAGGCGGGCTCATCTCGGCCAGGGCATGCTGAGTGCCGCCAGGATAGCTCGTGCCAAAGGTGCCGACCTTGCCATCAGACCACTCCTGCGCGCGATCCATTCGACGACGTCATAGCCGTCTTGCGGATCGTCGACAATGAGCCGCCACGTGCCTTCACTCGCATATCGCCCGCGAACGTCATTCAAGACGACGACATACCCGCGCTCCGCATAATACTGCCCATCACGAGCCGCCCCGTCTTTGTTGTACGGAGTGCGAGTCAGGAGTGCCGGATACCGCCCAGCGACGGGCTTTCCATCGCGTGCGGGATGATAAATATCAGCGGCGAGACGAACCTTGTCACGCGTGATGATCGGCACGTTCTTCTCCACGCTGACGCCAAATTGCGGCGGCCGGGCTGTCACGGGTGGCGCCTGCGCCATGGCCGGCTCAGGGGCCGAGGCCAGGAATAATGAGCTCACCGCGATGATCGGCGGCAAAGCAGGATGAATCCGGCAACATCGCGACATGGGGCACTCCCGATCAGGTTCAATTTCATCAGAGACGTTTTTCGATCACGCAGACGTGGTCACGATTGTCGTCGGTGGCTCGCGGAAAGCAACCATCCGCTCGCGGGAAGCAAGCCGCGACGGCCGCACCATGGCCGCCCGAGTTTACTCTCATGCGATTTGCACGCTGATTCGGGCAAATCGCAACGCCCGAGCCGTGCAATCACCGCTTCAGAAACGGCCGCGCAGACGCAAAGCATCATCGTGTATTGACATAGGGATCAGGTCAACATTTGGTACGACGAATGCTTTATTCAGGGCTGAAGTCCTCAAGAGCCCCATCGGCGCTTCTCGCGATGGCGGCGGCCCAGTCGGTCGGGGACTCGAGAAAGGAATGCCCTTCAATGCGCAACCGTTTCGTGTCGGCACTCGTCGTGATGGCGGCTCTTCTCAGTCATGCAGGCTGCGGCAACCCGCCCGGATTGTATCCGGTGCAAGGCCAGGTCTTGCAAAATGGCGAGCCCGCCGCGGGCGCCGTTGTTTACTTCCACCGCGAAGATTCACCCGGATCGGGCTCGACAATCGATACGATCCCCTTTGGCATCGTCGAGGATGACGGACGTTTCACCCTGTCTTGCGACGAGCGTGGCAACGGCTGTCCTTCCGGCAAGTATGCGGTGCTCGTCGAGTGGCGAGACAGCACGGGCGACGGCGTTGTTCCGATCAAGGCCAAGGGACGCACCCCGCTGGTGAAACGAGGTCGCGTGCGCACGGGGCCCGACCGGCTCAAGGGCCGCTATCTCGACATCAGCAAGCCGCTCCTTCATGCCGAGGTCTTGCCACAGTCAAACACGCTCGCCCCCTTCGAGGTCGGCGGTTGAGAAGAGCAACGGATCTTCCAGCGAAAGACGCCCGCTGTGCTGCGCGTCACCTTATAGACTCACACTTGTCTTGGAGATGCGAACATGACATTGATTCACAAAGGCCCAACACAAAACAGGGGCTTCACCCTGATCGAGCTACTCGTGGTGATCGCGATCATTGCGGTCTTGATTGCACTGCTCTTGCCTGCCGTTCAAGCGGCGCGCGAGGCGGCCCGCCGCGCCCAGTGCATCAACAACCTCAAGCAGCTCGGCCTGGCGACGCTCAATTTCGAGAGCACGTATAGCACCCTGCCGCCCAAGGGCCAGCTCTTGCAAGCACCCGATTTGAACGTCGATGCCCAGGCCGCGATACCGAATGTTTCGGCTTCGTACATCACGCTCCTCTTGCCCTACATGGAGCAGTCGAACGTCTACAACCAAATCAATCTCAGCCAGGCGACGTCAAACACCGCCAATTTCCCGCCGGCGACGGGGAGCAATGCCCAGCACTCAGGCACAAACTCAGTGTATTCGATCGCGATCAGCTCGCTGTTGTGCCCCTCGTCGCCAGGACCAGCGACAATTAACTATTACAACGCCTACTGGGGCCCGTACGGTGATGGTGGAGGCGACGTTTGCACGCCGGGCGCTCCGGCGCCCTCGGGCAACGTTCAAAACCTCAACCCGCCGCCAGTCCAGACCTGGGGGCGAATCGACTACTTCCCGATTCCCGGTTTGCACAACACGGCCCTTCAGGCCGCCGGGATGAGCCCCACTTACATCGCCAACGTGGGCGAAGGAAAAGACTCCGGTACGATTACAGGCCCGCAGATCACGGGCATTATCCGGCTCGCCTCGATCACCGACGGCACATCAAATACACTGATGGTCTCGGAGAGCGGTTCGAAGCCGATCGGTTACAACGGATTCCGCCAGATTTATCGCTCGGAGGTTGACGGCTTGCCCGTCGATGGCGTCATCGAGCCCGTCAGCAGCGCTGGCGGAGCCTGGGCCGACACCTTCAACTACTCGAGCCTCGCTGGCGCACAGGGCCGTCAGAACGGTATCCGTGGCGGTACTTGCATGGTCAACTGCACAAGCAATAACGAGATCTATTCGTTCCACCCCGGTGGTGCGAATGCACTCTTCGTCGACGGCTCCGTGCACTTCATCAAAGACGTCGCATCAGTTCAGTTGATCGCCGCACTCGTCACGCGAGCCGGTGGTGAGATCATCAGCTCCGATCAGTACTGAGTTCCCAGGCGTTCCCTATAACGATGCAACCTCAGGGCGGTCTGGACCTATCCAGATCGCCCTGCTTCGCTGAAACGAGACAGTGGTCGCCATGCGTTCTCATCGCCTCTCACCTGCCGTCCTGTTGGGGATGCTCATCGGCTTGACCGGCTGCGACCAGGCCGGCGTCGCCCGTCAGGCGAGTCAACCATGCGCCGCGGCGATCCAGCCGGCTCTGATTTTTATTGCGCCGGAGCCCGATGCGGCACGCCCGCCGCTAGTACCTGATTTTGTCAGGGATGTCGCCCCGCTCCTGAATCAATATTGCGCCCACTGCCATGATCGCGACGAGGCCGCGGGCGGCCTCGTGCTCGACGCCATTCAGAACACCACGCCCGAGCAACAGAGAAAAGCCATCCTTGCGCGAATCGCAAACAAGCTCGAATCGCGGACGATGCCGCCTGCCGGCGAACCGCGGCCGAGCGCGAAGAGCTCGAAACAATCGAGGCCTGGCTCGATGCGATGCTCGCCACAGGAAACCGCCGTTCAGGAACCGTCGCCATCCGCCGCCTCAATCGTACTGAGTACAACAACACCATACGCGACCTCTTCGACCTCGATGTGCGCCCCGCCGACGAGTTTCCCGGCGACGATATCGGTTATGGATTTGATAATATCGGCGATGTGCTTTCTACACCGCCCATTCTTCTGGAAATGTATCTCGCCGCCGCGACGAAGGTCACCGCCGAAGCGTTTTCTATTCCCGAGATTCGGGCCCGCATCATGAATCCAGGGCCCGATCTGATGCCGCGCGTCTATCGACAATACACGCCCCCCGTACGAACACCGCGTCTCGATAAAACGTTGCCCGGGAGCACGCCGGCGGCCGTCGATCCGGAGCTGGCCAGACAGCAGTCGCTTTATAATATTTTGCAGGCTTTTTGCGACCGCGCATTCCGACGTCCCGCGACCCACGATGAAGTCACACGCTTGCTCGAAATGGTTCTCTCGGCCGAAAAAGATGGCGATGGAACCGATGACGCGATCGGGCTCGCACTCCGCGCCGTCTTGATGTCGCCTCATTTCCTGTTCCTTCAAAATGGAGGAAACCGTGATCCCGCGTCGCCATCACAGCCGCTGCCAACGAGTGACTTCGCACTGGCGTCTCGCCTCTCTTATTTCTTGTGGAGCACGATGCCCGATGAGCCATTGTTTCAGGAGGCCGCGCGGGGAAACTTGCGCCGGGGTGACTCGCGCCGCCGCCAGGTTGTACGGATGCTTCATGATCCCAGGGCTTATGCGCTGGCGGAGAATTTCGCCTGCCAGTGGCTGCAGATCCGCAAGCTCAAGGAGTGCACTCCTGATCCGGGCCTCTTCGCGGAATTCGATGACGCACTGCGCGACGCGATGCTCACCGAGTCGGTGTTGTTGTTCCAGTCGGTGTTCGTCGAGGATCGCTCGATACTCGATTTGATTCAGGCCGATTATGCATTCCTCAATGAGCGCCTGGCAGGGCACTACGGCATCACAGGAATTCGTGGCGCTGGCTTTCAGCGGGTATCGCTTTCGGGTTCGGCGCGCGGTGGAGTGTTGACTCTCGGGAGCGTCCATGCGGTGACCTCCAATCCGAACCGGACCTCTCCGGTGAAGCGCGGCAAGTGGATTCTCGAGACGATTCTGGGAACGATGCCGCCACCACCGCCGTCGGGCGTGGAAGCGCTCGACGAACGCCAGCCTCTGAGCAAAGCCATGACTTTGCGCCAGCAGATGGCCCGGCATCAGACCGATGCCGCGTGCAAGTCGTGTCATGGTCGCATGGATCCGCTCGGCTTCAGCCTGGAGAACTTTGACGCGGTCGGCCGCTGGCGAAAGAGTGATCGCGGACAAGAGATTGACGCGACGGGGCAGCTACCGGAGGGAGAGGCTTTTGAAGGTCCGACCGGACTGAAGAAAGCACTGTTGCGTCAACCTGATGTCTTCGCCCGCTGCCTGGCCGAGAAGCTGCTGACATACGCCCTTGGCCGCGGCCTCAATCGGTCTGATCGTCACGCCGTTGATCGGATCGTTGCGACCGTGAAACTTAACGACTATCGGTTCTCGGCGCTCGTGATTGCGATCGTCGAGAGCGAGCCCTTTTTGAACCTTTGATTCCAACGAGAATACGAATGAACCGCCTCGGTCAGATTTCACGACGGACCGCCTTGAGAGGTTTGGGTGTCTCGATCGCACTCCCGCTCCTCGACGCGATGGGCAGTACCCGCCCGTTGCTGTCGGCAGTCAGCGAAGCGAAGAGCGCCCCCTTACGCGTCGCGTTTCTCTACGTCCCGAATGGCGTGCATATGCCCGCGTGGACGCCGCGTGCTGAAGGCCCTGAGTTTGCTCTGTCGCCGATCCTCGAGCCGCTTCAGGCGGTCAAGGACGACATTGTCGTCCTGAGCGGCCTGGCCCTCGATCCGGCGCGTGCCCATGGCGACGGCGGCGGCGATCACGCGCGCGCCATGGCGAGTTTCCTGACCGCCAATCATCCCCAAAAAACCGGCGGGGCCAATCTTCGCGCCGGCGTCTCGGTCGACCAGCTCGCCGCGCAGCACGTTGGCGCCGCCACGCGGTTCCCGTCGCTCGAACTGGGTTGTGAGGGGAGCAAGAACGCCGGCGAGTGCGACCACGGTTACAGTTGTGCTTATCAATCGAATCTTTCGTGGCGAAACGAAACGACACCCGTCGCCAAGCAGGTGAATCCGCGACTCGTCTTCGATCGGGTTTTCGGCAAGCCCCAGGGAACCGAGTCGGATGGTGCAAGAAGTCAGCGACGCGACAAAAGCGTTCTCGATTTCGTCGGCGACGACACCAGGCGTCTCAGCCAGACGCTGGGCTCGGCCGATCGCCGCAAGCTCGACGAGTATCTCACGAGTGTGCGCGAAATCGAGCGCCGGGTTATGGATACCCGGCCGGCCGTCGACCTGGGCGTGGCGAAAGTGCGCCGCCCGCTCGGCATCCCGGCCGACTATCAAGAGCACCTGCGCACCATGAGCGACTTGCTGGTGCTGGCGTTTCAGTGCGACCTCACGCGGATCGCGACATTCGTGTTTGCCAATGACGGCAGCAACCGCAGCTATCGGAACGTCGGTGTGGCGGATGGCCATCACGACATCTCGCATCATGGCGGCGACAGCGAGAAACAAGAAAAGATTCAGACGATCAACCGCTTTCATATCTCTCAGTTGGCATATCTGCTCGAGAAACTGAAAGCAGTCCGCGAAGGAGAAAAGACGTTGCTGGCCAATAGCCTGATCATTTACGGGAGCGGGATCAGTGATGGTAATGCCCACTCGCACGACAACCTGCCGGTGTTAGTCGGCGGTCAGGCCAGAGGGACCATCAAGACAGGTCGGCACATTTGTTACGCGAGCGAGACACCACTGGCCAATCTTTATGTGTCGACTCTCGAACCTATGGGCGTGACGGTTTCGCGGTTCGGCGATAGCACTGGGCCGCTCCCGGGTCTGAGTGGAATGTAAGCGGGGCACTTTCCAGCCGCGATTCCTTGCGTTTTCGACGGATGCGACCAGATCATTCCTCGGCTTTTTTCATCAAGGCATGATAGACTCAGGCCGGAGATTTCGGATACCACCCGGAGATCCCGGCCATGAAATGGTTTCAACTCTCAATCTTGAGCCTTGTTCTCGCGATCGTGACGTGCGCACTGGCGTTCACAGCACTACGGACGGCATCGCCGTTGTGGACAAGTGTGCTTTACACGTTCACAATAGGCGTACTCATGGTCGCTGTGATCGCGGCGCGGTTCCGGCGTGGTGCGGAGAAGGCGTTCTGGTTTGGATTCGCCCTTTTTGGCTGGGTCATTTTCATCGTCGGACTCGGGCCGTGGCCTAATCCCTATCCTGACCCTGAAGAAGGGTTGGGGATCGCACTCAATCGGTATCTCCTTACGTCCCAGTTCATTCTCTTCCTGGTGCCCTACCTGAGGACAGACGCGACAAGTCTGGAGTCCATCGATAGGATCACGACGAACACCATCGGTATTGCTCATCTACTCGTCACACTTGCATAGCCCTCGTCGGCGGAGTCGTCGCCATCCTGATCAAAAGGCGGCGCGGACCTTTAGTTTCGGCCAAGTCACTCACCATGCTCGTTGTCGCAGGCGCTACCGCTGCTGCGTTTTTCTCATCGAGCCTCTTCGCTCGGTCGCCGGCTCCCTTTTTTCCTCGATCCGCACCACTAAAGAACGGTTTTCGTACGTTCTGGTCGACTAAAGATCTGACTGCCATGGGCGAGCCTTCTTTGTGGATGCTCTCTCAAAGAAATCCAACCGTGACTGTCTATCGATTGCGGTGGCTACCGACATTCCATCACCCTGTGTGCGTGCGCATCGAACGCACAAAACAGCAGGTCCAGCTTCACCTCACGGTCCTCGACGGCAAGGGGGGCTACGAGCCGGGCCGGATCGCAATTCAGAAGACGGTCGCTCTTCGAAGGGATCAAGCTGCGGATTTCGATCGTTGTCTCGAGCAAGCGGCGTTCTGGAATATGCCAACCAATGAGGAAATCGAGGGGGCGATCATGGACGGCGACCCACTCATCATAGAAGGCGTGAAGGAAGGCAAGTATCACATTGTTGATCGCAAGTTGCCGACGAAAGCGTTCGCTGGTTTGTGCGAGCGGATGCTCGATCTGTCTGGCCTTGAATACAAGGACGTTTGGCGACAATATCACGAAATTTCGATTGACGATTCTCCGGAGATGTAGCCCCATTTATGATCCGGCGTAATATCGCATGAGCAATCCGGGAGGGCGAGACTCTGTCGAGCCGGCTATGGCCCTCGGCTCGACAGAGTCTCGCCCTCCCATGGAAACGAGCCGAGCAATTTCTGCCGTGATTCGCCCGACCTCTTTCACCGCATGCCCCCCATGCCGCCCATGCCGCCGCTGATCGCACCGCCGCCGATCGGTGCTTCGCGCAACCCGCCCGAGAGGAAACGCGGCTGCGGCAGATCCTTGGCATATTCGAGACGAAACTCGTAGTGGATGTACTTCGTCTGTTCGCCCCCGGTGCCCGGCGGAACATCGACCTCCCAGAAGAGCAGGTTGTCGGTGCGTGCCGTCCGCAGGTAGGCCGGGTCTTTACTCAGCTCGGCCGACGTCTTGACCAGGTTGACGGCGACGGTTTCGCCTTCGGGCTTGGGCAATCGCTCCCAGAGCTGAACCTTCACGGGCGTCGGCCGGTAGTTCCTCAGGCCGATTCGAAACTCGTAGTCAAACACCTGGTTGCCCCCTTGTACTGAACGCGCTTTGTGCACTAATCGGCGGCTCACCTGCACCTGGGGATCGACCCCGAAGCCCGCGATAAAAGGCTCGCCGGCCGCGACCAGGGGCAGGCGCATCCGACCGACGAAATCGCGTCCGACGTACACCGTGGCCTCGCCCGGCAGCAGCACGTATTCGCTTTTATTTGTCAGCCTGGCCATGCGGTAGACGCGGGGCGTGAGAACCGGCACGGCCTTGGCATAAAACTCGGCGCCCAGGTCGACGCGTGCGACTTCCAGCAGTTGCGGCTCGTGCCGCGATGGTAGATCGAGTGATCCGGAAACGGTGAACGTCACGCTCGGGCTCTCCTTCTCGATCGGCGACGACACGCCCGCGCCAAATGTTCCCGCGATACGCAGCTCCTCGGCTTGATCGGTGGCCGCCACTTGATTGAGCCGCGTGCCCCCGATCGCTTGAGTTTGGCTCATCGGCATACCCATGCCCCCTCCCAGGCTGGCCATATCACCGTCCCAGCCAGGAAGCTCGACCGCGTTTGCATTCTCCAACGAATCAAGTGATGTGACTGTCATCACGCCATCCTTCACGGCGTATCCGAGAGAAAGCTGTTTGAGCAAGAGCTGAAGCGATGATCCCAGCGGCACGTGCGCCAGATCCATCTGGACGCTCGACATCATCGTCTTTTCCGCCTCTTGAAGTCCCGTCGGATCAACATAGATCGGAATACCATCGGGAAACGCCGCGGACTTCGTGCTGCGTTTGACGTGATTGATCACCTCTTCGAGCGTCGTATCATTCTTGAACGGCATGTCGACCAGTTTCGATAGCTCGCCATTGATCCTTTGCGACAGGTCCTCATGCGCATCGATCGGGCCAGACTCCCTGGCGCCGGCGATCGCCATCTTGAGAGGGAGTAACTCGGGCGGTGCCGAATCGAGCGACGGCAGGGCCGTCGAGAGCGTGATGCGGACATTGGTCCATGGCTCGCCCGTTTGCTGCACCACGGCCGCAAGATATTCAAGGCGGACCGGTGCATCAGGCGCACCCGCGCAAGCGATACTGGGGCGACCAGGTCGCCGCGCCGACGACATAGCCGAGCCGCACCGCACCAGCCTGGGCACGCGTCTTCCGCACGACGATCACGGCGTCGCGCTCGATGCGTCGCGCGGTGAGCTCGGTAAGCTGCTTGTGCATGAGCGCGGCTTCCTCGGTGTTGGCCTGCAACCGCTGACGGAGATCCATTTCGCTCTGTGACTTCGTGCCGCGATTGTCCATGATAAACTTGCTGAGAGTGACGATCGGCTCGCTCTCGACGCGGCCCTTCTCGGTCAAGCTGGTCAGCACGGCACTCGTGAATCGTCCCAGGCCTTGAAGGTACAACAGGTCTTCCGCGTGGACGGAGATCTCCTTCTTGAGCCGCTCGCCCTCGGCCTCGAGCTGCTTGATCCGGGCCTGCCTGGAACGAACCTCCTGCCGCGTGTCGCTTGCAATCGCCCGCGAACGAAACCGTGTGCTCAGCACGCGCGAACCGTCCAGGCTTTCGGTAAAAAGCGATCGCTCGACCGTTTGCTCGGGGAGCGGACCGACGGTCAGTTCGACCGTTCCGTCTCCTTCAGGCACGCTGACCTCGCGAGTCACGAGGGCCTCTCCCTGGTAGACGGTGACCTCGCTGATCCGGCTGACAGCCCGCTTTGTCACCGCCGCCGTTTCATCCGGTGCGGATCGCTGCGCCGGGGAACCGCGGCGGGAGGAGGAGAATCGTCGGTAACCGGTCCAAGCTGCGCAGGCGAATCCAGCCATCAGCCATAATGAGGCGCTCATGGTTTATCCTCGACAGGACAGGTTATGATCGAATGGGCGCAGCGGACGGCAGCCGCTGCGCCAGGCCATTCCTTGCACGACGAATCTATTCGTTTGACGACGATACCAGCGGCGTTATTCAATGGGTAATGGATTATGAACAGAGCGGCAAACTTGCCGTTCATGAGAACCGGATGGATGACATGAGGAACGTTGACGACGTCTTCCAGCGTCTCAAGCAATCACCGTTCCGCCGACGGTTCCGGCTGCGTGGGCCCGAGCGCGAGTATCTTGATCGCAAGGGCCTGGAGGTGGTCTTATCGCATGCCACCGACTTCGTCGCCAGGCGGCTCGCACCGGCCCAGCCGCTCAATGATGGCAAGCAGACGCCGATGGGCAAGCACCCCGTCTTTGTCGCCCAGCACGCGACCGCAACCTGCTGCCGCGGCTGTCTGGAGAAGTGGCACGCCATTTCCCGGGGGCACGCGCTTTCAGACGAGGAAAAGCAGTACGTCGTCGATGTCATTCGCCGCTGGCTGGAAGCTCAAACGCAGATGTGAGCGATACGATTCAGGCCGTCACCTTCACAGCCTTGCGAATGAACACAGGGTCAATCGTGATTCCAAACCCAGGGCCCGTCGGCACCCGCACCACGCCGTTTTCACACTTCAGCGACGACGTGTCGCTGCTCACGGGGATGTCGGTATCCCCTTTGAACTCGGTGAACGGCACGGGGTTGTCGATGCACGCGGCGAAGATCGCCGCATCGAGGTAGCCCAGGCCCGAGCCGGACATGTGGGGCGTGCAGAGCATGCCGGCCGCGTGCGCCATGCGGGCCACTCGCATCGAGCGGATGAAGCCGCCGTGGTAGTGCAAATCAGGCTGAACGATGTCGACGCCGCGGTTGGCGATCATCCAGCGGAACCCGTAGTCGCTGAATTCTTGCTCGCCGCCGGCCACCGGGATGCGCAGGGCGTCGGCGACGGCCTTGGTCTCTTCAAAATGATCGAAGCGGCAGGGCTCTTCGTAAAAGCTGTAATCATATTCCTCCATGAGCCGGCCGACTTCGATGGCCTTTTTCACATCGTATGAGCTATTCGAGTCGGCGTAGAGCGTCATGTCCTTGCCAAACGTCTCACGCACGAGCGGAATCAATCGCTCGGTGCGACCCGGCAACGAATCGGCATTCTTGCTCATGCGGCCCCCCAGGCGGAACTTGATCGCCTTGGCCCCGCTTTCCTTGACAAGCTGCTTGAGCGACGCGACTTCTTCCTCGGGCGTATTACCGCGAACCCCACTGGCGCGATAAACCGCGATCTCGCGCCGTTTGAGCCCGCCCAGCAAATCGCCAATGTGCTTGCCCGTCAATTTGCCCAGCAGGTCGAGAATCGCGAACTCGGCGCCGGCCACGCAAACCCAGAGCGCGAGGCCCTGGTACTTATAGTTGTCATTATGCCTGTATAGCTCCCAGAGCAAGGGCTCGAGCTCGCGAGCATCCTTGCCGACGAAAAACGGCGCCACCCGGTTCACGAAGATCGGGTAGGTATGGATCAGATGCATGGCGTTGGGGACGCCGATGCCTTCGGCACCGTCGGTTGTCCGCACGCGAACAACAAAGTTACGTCCATTCCGCAGCAATTCCATCGCGGCGATCTTGACCGGTTTTTGCAGTCCGAGCACCTGAAGGACGGGCGATGCGGCGATCTCATCGAGTCGTCGATCGAGATCACCGCGGTCCTCGCGTGCGAGTGTGGCACGTACCGAAGACGCCAGCGCGCCCGCGGCCAGGGATTGACCAAGAAACGACCGCCGCGTGGGGGTGAATCTCATGCGTAGGTTCCTTGCTTCTTCGAGCCAGGTCTCACTTCAGCGAATGCGCCACGTTGACAATCGTGACCACATCGCATTTTTCTCAGCGTAGCCTGAGCGCGCGAAGAAGACGACTCGGTTGCGCCTTGATCATGGGCGAACCCCTGTCACAAGGGGTTTTCCGTCCCGAAAATACTGGAAAGATTCAATAACGTTCTCTGCCGCCCGAGACCTTCGCCGAGAGGCCGGGATCCCAAGCTCGCCAGCGGACGCTTGCCCACCATCCGGCCGGTTCCGCCCACGCTCGCGGTCGGCTTCGGCACGTGCGGAGGATTGATCTGGCTCGCCGCCGCGTCGAGCCGCTGGGTTTTGTTCACATGAACACTAAAATTGGGTTCGTTCGGCGCGTTGTCATTGTCGGGTGGATCAGAAGCCGTCGCCGGGGTGTTCACGGGGACAGCCGGCGTCGCCGGTTCCTCCGAAACAACGGCGAGTGGGGAAACGACGGCCGGCGCGGCGATGACGGCTGGCGCGGCGACAACGGCATCGAGCGCAATCGTGGTCTGCGGCTCCGGCCTGTGATCGGGCAGCGAGCCGATCATCGTCGCGAACGTCAGGTCGGGATCCCCACGTCGAATCTTCGTGAACAGATCGAACGTCCGAAACCAGGCGCGATGATGGGCCAGTGCGTAGCGGCGCAGGCGTTCGCCGTCCGCGGTCGTGTCGAACGACAACCGCTCTGGCGCGGTGGCCGCGTCGAGCTCGGCGAGCTCGCGATAAATCTTCACGTTGTCTGTCAATGATTCGATGGCCTGACTCGCCATCTCCATCAAGGTCTGGCGTGCCGTCGCGGCGTCTCTGGGTGCCAGCCGGCTAAAATGACGTCCCGTGAGGCGGGCTTCATAGCCGGCCACATCCTCGGGCCGTAGCTCATCGAGCACGTCGCGAAACGGAGCGCACTCATTATCTTCCAGCCGGGCGCTCGCGAGGTAAACACAGGCGGTCGAAATGTCGTCGACTGCTTCGACCGGCAACCGCCCGAGCAAGCGAACGGCCTTGTGCTTATCGGCGGTTTGCCAGGTCAGTCCCTCTTCGAGCAGGCTATGCAAGCGGGCCCACTGTCCGAGCAGCCATTCGCAACCGGCCCCGGTCGCCTCGAGACGCACGATCAGCCGACTCGGATGATCGGCGCCAGAGTCTCGCGGCGAAATGCCCAGGGCAGTCCGCTCCTCGGCGGCCGGCTCCGCCACGTTCCCGAAAAGTCGCTGGCCCAGCTCGAGCGCGTGCTCATGCTCCTGGGCGATTTCGTCACGCTCGGCGTTATAGATCCGCGAGGTCAGGCGCGCCGTGTGAGCGCGATCGACCCGCTTCGTTTGCCACGCAATGGCCCCAAGCTGTTCGATCAAGAAATCTTCGAGCGGATTACGCGGCTGCAAGCTCAGCTTCCAGTCTCGCGCTGTCGCTTCGTAATTTTCCTGGCTCTCGGTCGGCAAGACCAAAATCCTGGCCCGGCATCCATGATCGAGCGCATTGAATCGCGCGCGGCTCTTTCCTTCTTCGGTCGTCGGCCCCGTGCTCTTTTTGGCGTTTCGACGGTTCGCCTCGACCTGTGCTACAGTCGCCATGACCGCCATTCCTTTCCACCGAGTCACCCGATTCCACAGTTTCGGGTAAGTCGATACTTTAAGTAAGCTACATAAACTGTAATACTAAGCAGCATCGCCTTTAGTCTGGCAGCATCTGGAATGTTTTGGGTGGAAATTTGCGGTGACGAGGGATGATCGCGTGGTCTGGATCGGATGTGCCGGTAGGATACCCGGGTTTCCCAGAGACATACTGGGGTGATGATATACCCATGCGGCGATCGCCGATGAACGGCGGCGGCCTCGCCGCCGAAGACGTCGTCGAGCGCTCTCGGGCCAAGCTGGGCTCTTGTCGTTCCAATGGCGTCTTTGCATGCCGATGATTCAGTCGGCTCGAAGCCATTCGGACCGATCATGAGCGACCGGTGCCGGAGGTTACAGCGCCCTGTGAACGCATCTTTCGAAGAGGCCAGGTCGAGCGCACCAGAAGGTCGAAATCGGGCCGGCTGCGAAGCCCGTCGAGGGCGGTCTCGTTTTCGTAATCGCCGAATTCGCGATAGCTCCTGCTGATGGCTTTGTGCAGCAGGACCATTGCCTTATCGGCCTCCGCGGATGCCTCACGGGCGGGGACGCCCGAGCCCGTGCGGCCCGCGAGCGCGGCCAAAGTCGCGTGACAGCAGGCGGTCTCGAACCAATGCTCCCCCTTTCGCGTCGGGAATCTGTCCCAGATTTGGAGGGCGCGGCGGGTATCGGCCGCCCCGCCGGCGACGTCGCCGAGGTCGAGGCGTGCCAGGCCGCGACCCCGTAGCGTAAAAGCGGGGCCGCTCTGATACCACGTATTCTGGAGATTGTCCCGGGCCAGCGGCTCCCCGATCGCGAGTGCACGATCGTAACTATTGCGGGCCTCGTCAGGGTCATGTTGCTTGCGCAGCAAGTCAGCGAGGTTGTTGTGCGAAGCCACAAGCTCACGTCGATCGTTGAGTTCGGCCGGGTTGGCGTTGGCCAGCTTCTGCCGGATCGCGAGTGCCTGGCTGAGTGCCGTCCGCGCCCCGGCTGCGTCGCCCATCTCCGACCGAGACAAGCCGATCGAGGTGTAACACATCGCGAGGTCCCGCTGGTAGCCAACCGCATTCGATTCGCCATCGGCCAGCTTCTGGGTGATGGCTAGCGCCTTGTTCCAGGCCGCTTGCGCTTCGGCCCTGTCGCTCATCTCAGCCAGTATCGAGCCGCTGCCGCGGTGGTAAAACGCGAGTTCTCGCTGAAACGAAGTGACATGGGAGTTACCATCGGCCAGCTTCTGTGTGATGGCCAGCGCCTTGTTCCAGGCCGCATACGCCCCGGCCATGTCCCCTATTCCGGACAGCCGGCGGCTGATGTTGCCGTGGCAATTAGCCAGGTCTCGCTGAAAATCGGTAACGCCGGGGTTCGCATCGGCCAGCTTCTGCCGGATCGCAAGCTCTTCACGCTGCGCCGCCGCGGCGCCGGCCATGTTGCGCTCGGCGGAGAGCAGGCCAGACACGCAAAGGATACTATCCGCCAGATCGCGCTGGAAATCGGTGACGCCGGGGTAGGTGTCGGCCAGCTTTCGCCGGATCGCCAGGGCGTGGTCGCACGCCAGACGCGCCGCCGCAGTCTCTCCCGACTCAGCCAATGCGTCGCCGGCGGTCACGTAGCTCGCCGCCAGATCCTGTTGAAATTTGGTGACGCTCGGGTACTCGCCGGCCAGCTTTTCTCGGATCGCCAGTGCCTTGTCCCAGGCCGCTCGCGCCTCGGCTGATGTCGCCCGTCGCGAACAGTGACCAGCCGATGTTGGAGTGGCTCAGCGCCAGATCTAGCTGGAACTGTGTGATGCTCGGGTTGCTATCGGCCAGCTTCTGCTGGATCGCCAGTGCCTGGCCGTGAGCGGCTCGCTGTTTGGCCGAGTCGGCCGTCGTGGCCAGCATCCAGCCGATATTGTTGTGGCTCATCGCCAGATCTCGCTGGTAGTCCGTGACGCCGGGGTAGGCGTCGGCCAGCTTCTGGCGGATCGCCAGCGCCTGGCCGCAGGTCGCCGCGGCCGCGGCCGGGTCGCCCGTCTCGAACTGAACGTAAGCTTTCCTGTGGAAAGCCCGTGCCATCACGTCCTGCGCCTGTTCCGCCGCGCCTCCCTGTCGTTCGGCCTCCTCAGCCAGACGCGACGCTTCGTCGAATGAGGCCAGCGCCCCGGCCTTGTCCCCGGTCGACTGTTGCAACCAGCCGGCTGCGTTCAGGCTTCGTGCCACATCGAGCGTCGTCGCCGCGTTCGCCCGCGACCCGGATGCCAGCGACCGACGAACGGCGAGCGCCTGGCGATGCACCGCCAGCGCCGCGGCCTGGTCGCCGATCTTTTCCGTCAGTGTCCCCAGCTCGTCATAGGCATTTCCCAGCGCCGCGCGCGACTCGCGGTCAGGCTGGTCTTTCAGCAGCGCCTCCAGGCGGCTATAGAACCCGGCGGCCCCTTTCAAAAGCTTGGTCCGGAGGCCGTCAAATTGTTTTTCTTTCATCAGGAGGTCATCGCTCACCTCGCCGTGAAAAAGCTTGATCGCGTCCATCGCCAGGTTGAACCGCTGCTTCACGCTCGCGTTGGCGATGGCGAGCTTGGTGTTGGCCTGCTGGAGCTGCCCGTTGGCCCGGGTCTGCACGCCCAGCACGGCGGCCGTGCCGACGAGCGCGACGAGCACCGACGACGCCAGCGCGGTCACCGCGGTTCGATTCTGCCGCGCCCACCGCCGCGCACGACGCGAGAGCGGCTCGCGCCAGGCCGTGACGGGCTCGTCGGCCATCCATCGCTCGATGTCGTCGGCCAGGTCACGACTCGTCGCATAACGGTCGTCGGGCCTGGTCGCCATCGCCTTCTTGCAGACCGCCTCGAGTGCCGGGTCAATCGACGGGTCGAGCTTCCGGGGTGAAGCGAATTCGCCCTGCTGCACCTTGCGGATTACCTCGCCAATGTCATCGCCGTCGAACGGCGGACGGCCCGTCAGCAGGCAGTGGAGCGTGGCGCCGAGCGCATAAACGTCGCTACGGGGGCCCAGGCGATCGAGGTCGCCGCGGGCCTGTTCGGGGCTCATGTAGGCCGGCGTTCCCAGTGTGCTGCCGGGAAGTGTCGACGAACTGCCGCTAGCCGAGCTCGGCACGAGCGTCCGCTCGCCAGGATCGCCGCCGGGCTCCGCCCGGCCCAGCGGCTTGGCCAGCCCCCAGTCGACCACCAGGGTCTCGCCGTGCTTGCCAACGATGATGTTGCCTGGCTTGATGTCCCGGTGCAGGACGCCGCGACTGTGGGCGTAGTCAATGGCGTTGCAGACGTCGGTGAACCGCCGTAGCAGCTTGCGCAGGTCCAGCGACCGGCGACCGGGATCAGCCTTGAGCGCCTCGTTTTTGTGGAACTGGTCGATGGCCTCCTTGAGCGAGTCGCCCTTGATGAACCGCATGGCGTAGTAGGGGCGGCCATCACTATAGGTGCCAAGGCCATAGACCGGGACAATCCCGGGGTGTTCCAGCCCGCCTGTCACCTCGGCCTCGAGGAGAAACCGCTGGCGGCTGATGGGTCGAGTAGCCCGGGGGAATTTCACCCCCAGGCCCTCACAGAACCGGACGGGAGCCTCTCGACTCATCCGGCTCTTATCATCCGGCCTACGGCCGCGTCTCCCCGCAAGGTTCATCCCCATCGCTGGGTTGACCCCACGACGAAACTGGATGATTTGGCCCCTTCGCTCGATGCCCATTACAGGCACTTCTTCGCTACTACGAGCCAATCCGCCCCTGTGCCCCGCATCGGTACTCTGGTCCTCGTGGGGCTTCCACTTGGACTTCTCCCTTGACATCGAGGCGACAGGTTCCCAGGTTCCACGTTCGAGCCAGAATCGGACTCGCGCCACCTTAATGCCGGACGCCGCGCTGGCAGTAAGCGGCTCTCCCCAGCGCTGATCCCAGGGCAACGACTACGCCCTGGTTTTGACGTCGTTCCTACGCTTTCGACACTTCGTCGGTGGTTCACTTGCGTTCGCCTTTCCGATCCGTACCTGACACGGTCACGCCGTGCCTTTTCCTTGACGCTCACGACCAGGGCTCTTAACCCAAGCCGCTCAAGGTGGTTTGGAGCCTGCCTCCGCAGGCCGGCTCCGAGGGACCTACCCTCATCTCGAACACACATTGCCTGGCGCACGGTCGTCGGCGTGAGCGTCGAGGATCTGCTTCAAGGCCACCTCGCGATTCAATTCGGCGTCCAGAGCCACGAAGACGGCACCCAGGCCGCCACGGGCGTGCGGCCGAAGCACGCGGAACCGCTGGCCCGCGCTGGTGGCCTCACCGATGGCGTAACTGGCCGTCTGGTCGGCGCCACCGCCGTCTTGGGTCGGGGCCGAGCTGAGGTGAGCCAACGTGCCTCCAAGAACGGGATCGTTGATGCGAGCCAAACATTCGCGCGTTGAAGGGCCCGCTGGAATCGTGGCGAGACTTCGCTCCACGTCACCGCCATGCTTCTTGATGTGGCGTGCCACAAGGGCATCGACGGCGGATCGATCGTCGGCATCGAGGTCGCCGCGTCTGACGAGATGGTCCGCCAGAACACCGGCCTTGTCGAGCGTCCAGGCCTGGAAGGCAGCCACAAGCTGGCCCTGGTTGATCAGCCCGTTCTGGAGCGCGAGGAGTCCAAAGAGCAGATCACGTTCGGCGGCGACAGCAGCAGCCATGAGGCAAGTCTCCTGGAAGGACGGCAATGGGCGTTCGACCTCGGACGAGAGAATCGGTAGTCGGGTCGCGCCGGTCTTGCTGGATTATGTCATGACGAGCCGGCCTACGCATCCCCGCCACGGCCGATCGAGCCTCGCTGCGCCGCGCCTTCGACCGCTCGGTCGCCGCGCATGCGGGCGGGCGGGTGACTCCGTTCTTGCCGTCTGCGTAGCAGGGTTTGGTTTCATGGCATCGGCTTGTTAGATTGGTGCTTCTTCAAGCGCCATCGTTTTGGATTTGGTTGATCAAAGTAAGGGGAGCATCCACCGTGAGCCTCGCAGACAAGATGGGCCGCAGCCTTTTCGTCGCTCTGGCCGTTGGCCTCGCGTGGGGAATTCGCGGCGATTTTGGCCATCTGGTCGGGGCCATGTATCCCGGCGCCATTCTCGCCATGGCGCTGGCCTACGTCAGCGGGCAGCGCGCCTTGTTTTTGTGGATGCCCGTGATCGCGGCCGCGTCGGGGCTGGCGATCGGGGCAGGGGGGATGATGAGCTACGGCATCCTCCACGGCTATGCCCAGTCTGACACCCTGATCAACTATGGTTATGGTTTTCTCACCCTGTTTCTTCAGGGGTCGGCATGGGGGACCTTCGGCGGCGGGTTGATCGGCCTCTTGCTCGAAAAAAAGCCAGTACGCACAACCGAGTGGCTCGGCCTGATCGGCAGCATCCTCTTCGCGGGATGGGTCACGTCGTTCGTGGTCGTCGACGTGCTCGGCTTCCAGATCAATCCACCGCGCAATAACGGCTCGATCGCCTTCATGGGCGCGGCGCTCGGGCAACTCATCTGGCTCGCTTACAATAACAAGCCGCTTGGCCTGCGGGTGCGGTGCTCGGCTATATCGGGTTCGGACTGGGGATGTCTGCCGGCCGGCTGCTCGGCAATCTGGCCAATGTGCTTCAAGTCCCGTATGGTTTCACGATCAACCACTGGAACGTGATGGAAACCTCGTGCGGCTTGATCGCGGGCTTCATCTATTGCTTCGGCATGGTCGATCGTGTCTATCCCGAACCGCCCGAACGTGAAAACGTTCCGCTCGTTTCTGTTTACGGAATCATCTACGCTCTGGGCATCATCCCCTTGTGGCACCGCCTCAACCGCCTGTCGTCGGCCGCCACGCTACGCGAGTGGGCCGCTGCGCTCAAGTCATACGGCTATTCTGATCCGGAGCGCCTGGCGCAGACATTGTTATGGCTGGTCGACGCGGTTTGCGTTCTTGGTTTCATCGGCGCGGCAATCTGGTTGGTGGTCCATTTTCAGAAACGCCAGCGCCGGGCGGCGTTCCCGGTTTTATGGCTTTCGGGAACGATGCTCCTCTTTCAAAACCTCACCACGCGATTTCTGCTCTATCCGGCACGTCCCGGCTACATCAACATGCATCATGTCTTCTGGATCCTGTTTATCCTGATGGTCGTCTATGTCGCTGCGGCGCGGCCGAAGCCCACCGCTGAGTTTGAGCAAGCGGATGCGGAACCCGCGTCACCGCTCCCGCCGCTCGGCTGGCTGGCCGCCGCGATCGCCGGCCTGGGACTGGTGATTTACCTGGCCGGCCATGTGAACAACGACAAGACGATGGCGACAGCCAACACACGCTGGCCCGTCTGGGCGTGGCCAGACGGGCCGTTTCCAGGGCGCAGCGCCAGGCCCCAGGGCTGAGATCGACGCCCCTTTGTTCATTCGTTCAGATCAGTCATTGATTGCATCAAGACCGGCGGCCACGGCTTCGACGTCCGGCCGCGCGAGCTGCTCGATAATTTCGCCGTCGCGAAGAAAAACCAGGTTTGGCCACAGTTTGACTCGAAACGAGCGACCCAAAGGCCGGCCGGGCCCGTCCTCGACTCTGATATGGCGCACCTTTGGATAATGGGAAACCAGCTCGGCGAGCCGCGGCGCCAGGGCCTGGCAATGAGGGCACCAGCTTGCACCAAACTCGATGAGGAGCGGCCCTTTTGTCTGGTCGATCTCGGCACGGGTCGGTTCCCAGGGTTCTTCCAGGTTCATGGCTCCGCTCCGGTTGATCATCTATCTGGTGCCGAACGGTCGTGCCGGGGCATGAACGCGTGCGTCCACGCGGCGCTGAGTGTCAATCCTTGCAACTTCCGTGCGAAATAAACAGGCTCTCGTTGACGCCATCCAGAGTGGATATCGGTTCTAACCGGCCTTGCATGATTCCGAGTCGCCGAAGCTTCCCGAGTCGGCACTGGCACTCGGCTCGTCTGGAGACTCGCCCTGTCCCGGTGAAACGTTGGTCTTGAATCGACTTTCGAACGCATTGAGCGCAGGCCTATTCTGTTGCGCGGCTTCTTGTTGGAGTCCCGCCTTCAGAAGCCGCCTGAAGGCGGACCTCCAGCAGGCCACCGTTGGATGTCGGGCTTTAGCCGGTCTGCTCTGGCTGATATCGCAAGAAGCCGCCTGAAGGCGGACCTCCAGCAGGCCACCGTTGGATGTCGGGCTTTAGCCGGTCTGCTCTGGCTGATATCGCAAGAAGCCGCCTGAAGGCGGACCTCCAGCAGGCCACCGTTGGATGTCGGGCTTTAGCCTCTGGCTTTAGCCGGTCTGCTCTGGCTGATATCGTAAAAAGCCGCCTGAAGGCGGACTTCCAACAAAGGCGTGGCGCTCTGGGTGCCGCGGGGTTCGTCAATGAAAACGCGATGAACGCGAAGGCGGTGCAAGCCCAAGCTTTCACCGCGTCAGACTCGCCCTCCCAGGATTGTGCAAGGCCGTTTGGCTACACTTCTGCCGGGCTCTACACAATTGACACACGCCTGGGTGTTCGCGAAAACGGCATGGTGTTCAACTCGAAGATCCGACCACGAAGCCTCGACGACCAGACCCTTTAGCGGGAGACGCCATGACAAGCGCAAGTGCCATGATCGCTGCTTTGACACTGGTGCTCGCGGGCGCGATCGAGCCCACCACCCCGGCCGCGTCGCGACCCAACGTGGTTGTCATCCTGGCGGATGATCTCGGGTTCTCTGACATCGGTTGCCATGGCGGTGAAATCGAAACCCCGAATCTCGATCGTCTGGCCGCGGGGGGCCTGCGTTTTACCCAGTTCTATAATACGGCTCGGTGCTGGCCGTCGCGGGCGGCCTTGCTGACCGGGTATTACGCGCAGCAGGTGAGACGCGATACTGTCCCGGGCGTTCCCAGCGGGAACAAGGGCCGGCGTCCCGAATGGGCCAGGTTGCTCCCCGAGCGGCTTCGGCTGCACGGCTATCGGTCCTACCACGCAGGAAAATGGCACGTCGACGGTATGCCGCTCGCCGGCGGCTTCGATCGCTCCTATTACCTCGAGGATCTGGGACGATACTTTCATCCGCGCGTCCTGTTCGAGGATGACCGCAAGTTGCCGCCAGTCAAGCGGGGCACCGATTATTACGAGACGATCGCCATCGCCGATCACGGAATCAAATATCTGAAGGAACACGAGGCGAAGCACGCAGCGCAACCCTTTTTCCTGTACATGGCATTCAATGCGCCACATTTTCCGTTGCAGGCGTTGCCCAAGGATATCGCGCGCTATCGCGATACTTATCGTGCCGGCTGGGAGGCCGTGCGTGCCGACCGCTGGCGGCGGATCGAGAAACTTGGCTTGATAAAGGGCCGCCTCTCCGACGTCGAGCGTCAGGTCGGACCTCCGTATGACTTCCCCAAAGTCCTCGACATTCTGGGGCCAGACGAGGTGAATCGCCCGGTCGCATGGGGCTCGCTGACAGGCGACCAACGCGCCTTTCAAGCGACCAAGATGGCCATCCACGCGGCGATGGTCGATCGCATGGACAAGGAAATCGGCCGCGTGCTCGATCAGCTCCGCGCGATGGGAGCATTCGAGAACACGTTGATCTTCTTCATGTCGGACAATGGCGCCAGCGCCGAGATCATGGTTCGCGACGATGGCCACGACCGCAACGCACCCCCCGGCTCGGCGGCCTCGCATCTTTGCCTGGGGCCGGGTTGGTCGACGGTGGCAAATACGCCGTTCCGCCGGCACAAGACCTGGGTCCACGAAGGAGGGATCGCCACACCCTTGATCGTTCACTGGCCCAAGGGAATCATCGGCCGGGGAGAGCTGCGGCACGATCCGGGTCATCTGATCGATATCGCCCCGACCATTCTCGAAATCGCGGGCGCACCGAGTCTCGCTCTCGACGCGAAGAACACACGCGCGCCCGTGCCGCCCGGAATGAGCCTGGTCCCGGCGTTTGTGCGCGATGGCACTCTCAAACATTCCTACCTGTGGTGGGCGCACGAGGGAAACCGCGCGATTCGTGCCGGCGACTGGAAGCTTGTCGCGGCCAAAAACGAGCCCTGGGAGCTGTATAACCTGGCCATCGATCGCACCGAGACACAAAACCTCGTTGTCAAGGACAAGGCCAAAGCTCAAGAACTTGCACGGCAGTGGCAGCAGCACTGGGACGAGTTCGCCGCGGTCGCGCATGCCGACGCACAAACACCGGTCCATCCAACTCAACCAATGCGCCGTCCATCGACGAGCCGATTGTTTCCGACACGATTTTCATCCCTGGCAGCCGTCATGCCGTCACCTTGATTGACGCGCTGATGCACTGCGAACTGAGAGCGTTCCCGTCTTATCGCACGGAGAACAAGATTTTCGCCTGACCCGAAAAATGGTGGCGTTTTTGCATGAGCCATACCGTACGGGAGCGCGGCCCCGTGCTCAATTCTTGCTGGACAGGACGACTCACCGCCCGAGCCCTACCGCATTCCCGTGCTTCTCGACTGGTCGATTCATCTCGCCATGGTAGACCGAGCAATCGCTTTACGCAGCTAGCCTCCTGCGGCTCGGAAGCGATCTTCTTAATGGCCCCCGCTGAGCCCGGGGGCCCGGTCCATCGAGGCGCAGCGCTATCTTCCCTATGTTCAAGAATCGCAAACTCCTATGACTTTAGGTTGCGATCGAGCCAATCGGCCCTGTTGCAATTTTTCAACAGTATGAACGCGCGACTTGCGGCGAGCCCTGAAGAAAGTTTAAGTTACGAATCTAACATCGTGCGATAGCCAGGTCTAGATTCTATTTCGTAAGCACACTCTGCTCAACGTCGAAAATATACAACAGTTGATCTGAATTCTTGACAGCGAGCTCACGTAAGCGTCTAATCGCGTACCGGGTTCTGGCACTAACAATTATATTTACAGAATATGTTATTTATAATTGTGCGTTGCTGAATAACAATTGTCATGCAGCATCATCCTTGAAAAATTTGCGCTTTCCCCCTCGAGTGGCCTGAGTTTTGCAGAATCTGATCGGCCTGAATGATGTCATGAACGCGAGAATTCATCCGTGAACTTGTTAGTTGCTTTCATAGCCCAGTGATCGTGCGCACTCGTTGATTCGCCTTGCTTCGCTCTCTTTCCTATATTGTCTTATCAACCGTAGACAAGGGTACAACGGTCTGGATCGTCCAGAGCGATTGTGTAGGTTCGTCGTTGACGCAAAGTCTTAAGAAGTTTGCGTCGGTGGTTTCCATCAGTAGGAGCTAATGAATGAGCAAGCGAATTCTTTTCTCGGGAATGGCGGCCCTTTTTGCCGCGTCAGTCTTGGTCGTCCCAGCACGGGCCGACTTCATCCCGGTTCTCGACACCGTGCCACCCAATGCGCCGGCGGGTGGGGTGTTTAACTATGACCTTGACTTCAACGTCACGACAGACACCGGGACCGGCATGCCGGCTGAGAGGCTTGTCGCCGGTAACTACATCTACATCACGGGTGCCTCGGATATCACGGGTGCCACGATCATTCCGGCGTATGCGGCTGATCTCACAGTAAGCTCGTTCGACGCTACAACCGTGTTAATCACCTACACGGGCCCAACGACCACGACTGCTACGTCTTTCAAGGATGCCCTGGTTCTCACGTCGACCGACACGGGCGTGGCACTTGGCAATTTCACGGGAACGACAATCAAGAACTCCGGCGCCGCCGACGGTACTTTGCTCACCACGACGGGTAAAGTCGGGGTCCCGGCTCCGGTCCCCGAGCCGTCTTCCATCGTTCTGTCGGTGATCGGCCTGGGCATTTGCACGATCGGCTATGCTCGTCGCCGGATGGCCGGAGCCTGATTCGGCTTAGCAGATGGGGCGAGCGGCCGGCCCGCTTTGTCCCTTTTGGTGACATCGCTTCAGGATGAATGTGGGCATTCGTGAATTCACCTTAATGTGAAACCATGTCACGACTAGCCGCCAGGAGGGCGGCATACCGGTTCTGCGAACAAGAGCCGTTCATGTTCCTCGATTCGTTCATGCGGTTCGCTTTCCGATCGCGTCGATTGTCCTCACCAGTACGGGCGCGATCGACTCCACGGACGGTTGATCACTGGCAACACCGCGCTGCGAAACGTGCCAGTTAACTGACGGACGCGCACATCCTTTTCCCGGGCCGCCACGCCAGCCTTGGTCCAGTCGCTTCAGGGGGTGCGATAACCACATCGTTCGACACCTTACTGAGAGTCCTGGCTTCTTGCTCGATTTGAGGCGATACAGCGCCGCCTTGCGGACCTTCCCCCGGGCACGCCATACTGCTTGTATCAACTGACCATTCAGCGTGGCGGGAACCAATGCAACTCAGCCCGATCGGCCTGTCCGTCAGCGAGCTCGACACGCCGGCCCTGTTGATCGACATGGAGCCGCTTCAGCAGAATATCGAGCTCATGGCGGGTCATCTGCGATCACGAGGCGTGGCATGGCGCCCGCATTCGAAGGCCTTCAAGTGTCCGGCGATCGCTCACATCCTGCGTCGCGCCGGGGCAATCGGTGTCACGGTGGCCAAGGTCTCCGAGGCCGAGGTCATGGCCGCAGGGGGGATCGACGACATTTTGATCGCTCACCTGGTGGTCGGTCCGAGCAAGGCGGCCCGGCTGGCGGCACTTCAGCGGCATGCGAACGTGAAAGCCACTGTCGACCATCCTGAGCACGTGGCTCCGCTCGGCCGCGCCGCGACCGACGCCGGCACGACGATCGGGTTGCTCGTCGATGTCGATCTGGGCATGAAGCGCACGGGGGTTTCCACCCCGCAAGCCGCCGTCGAGCTCGCCAGGCAAGTTTCGACGACGCCCGGTTTACGCTTCGACGGCCTGATGGGTTATGAAGGGCACACGCTCAAGATCGCCGATCCCGCCGAAAAACGCGACACCGTGATCGCGGCCCTCGCCAAACTGCTAGAAACCCGCGCTCGTCGAGGCCAGCGGCCTCAAATGCAAAATCATTTCGGCCGGCGGCTCCGGCTCGTATCAAATCACGGCTGACGTCGCGGGAGTCACCGAGCTTCAGGCCGGCGGCGGCATCTTCGCGTGCCGTTACTATACCGAGACCTGCCATGTGTCGGGCCACCGGCCGGCCATCTCCGTCCTGGCCACCGTCGTCAGCCGACCTTACCCTGAGTACGCGATCCTCGACGTCGGCCACAAATCCCTGAGCCAGCACCAGGCCGTGCCGATCTTGCGAGATTACCCAGGCTGCCAAGTCGAAGGGCTCTCCGCCGAGCATGCCACGATCCGGCTGGCACCGGAGGTCGATCTCAAAATTGGAGAAAAAGTGCACGTCGTGCCCGGTTATAGCGATTTTACTTTCGTGCTTCATGATCGCGTGCTGGGTTGTCGGCACAACAAGGTCGAAGCCGTGTGGGACCTTTTGGGTCGCGGCAGACTCCAGTAAGACTTGATGTGATTGATCTTGAGTCAACGTGCACCCGATACGGGCGTGAAGATCCAGGCATTTTCGCGCCGGACCTGGTTTACTAAATGCATGATTGCTATATTGATTTATATCAGATTCGGGTTTGCTCTCGAACGCAAGGTGCATTTTGATTAAGTTGGCGCGCGAATGGCGCTTTTGGCGTCCCTATGCCCTAGTTTAATCGTAATCATGGGATACGGTCCTTTTGCTCCTCGCTCCTTCAAAGAGATGACATGTCGGGCAGGGGTGGCAAAGCGGACGAGGATACAGAGTGACGGGATGGGTGGCCGTCGATCGACAGGGCCTGTTGAGCATCGATAGCGTCGAGCGATATCGTTGATGACTGTGTTTGAAGCGAGTCGGAGGAGGTTCGGTTTTGGCCAGCGGGAGCGAAAAGAATCCGCGTACGCGGCGCGATTATCGCCCAACGCTCGAGGGGCTCGAGACGTTGCGGCCGCTCTCCAGCGGCGCGCAGGCCCATGCGCTGACGGCCGTTGCGGCTGATCATCACGCGCTTGACGACTGCCCGGCGACGGTCGACGATGCAAGGCTCAAGGCCGTAACAACCGCGACGTGGGACGAAGCGCTCTTTCAAACGCAGCTCGCCGAGCTGCTGAACCCGTCAGCCCATTCTTCCTCAAGCAGCCCGACCGCCCCTTCGACATCGACGGCGATCGTCGCGACCGATCATGACGCGGTCGCGCTCGCATCGGGTCTATCTCAGTTGAACAAGTACCTGAGCAAGACATGGTATCGCGCCGGCATTCCCGCGCAGCTTCATGACGATAGCTCCCAGGCCGTTTATGCCGCTCTGCTTCAGAATCTGGGACGCAACCATTTCGACACGCTCGTCGCGGACGTCGGCCACTGGGGCGTGAAAGACGTATTCAATCACGACACCGCGGAGGGACCGGCGTTTTTCCGGGCCATTGACATGGTCAAGAAACGCGCCCAGCGCGAGCGGATTCACCAGCCGCTCGAATCGGTTGATGTGGCGGGCGAGGATCGGTATCTCGGCACACGAGCCAATCTGCGCGATGCGCTTCACGAAGCGATTCATCATAACCTCAGTCCGCGCGAGGCCGCCTTGATTCAAGACACGCTCATGGGAAAGACGCCGGCGGAAATCGCCACCCAGTGGGGCGTGGCCCCCAAGACAGTGAGCAATGAGAAGACACGCGTCCTTCAGAAGCTTCGCTCCGCGCTGGCCGATTACGAAATGAATTGAGCCCGCGACCAACGCTGATCGACGGCGTTTGTCATCAAGCGCCAACCTTCGCGGAAGAAAGAGGTTTCGCGGCCCGCGTTGCGCCTGGCCGTGACTGGCGGTGCAGAGTCAGGGAACGGCCTCGCCGTTCGGGGCGGCCGCTCCGTTATCGTCGAGCAATTCGAGACTGTCGGCAAGATCGCGCTGCACTCCTGGTCGGGCACGCGGTTTGACGACAATGCTGATAAACGCGATGACGAACATCCCGATCCAGAAGGCCATTTCGGGAATGTGGAAGCCGAGCACGCCGGCGTGGTGGAGGCCGCTGATCAGGAGTTTCAGTCCAATCCACGCGACCAGATAATAGGCCCCCTCCTCGAGGCCGGGAAACTTTTCGAGCAGAATCAAGAAATAGCGAACGACGAAGCGCATCGTGATGATGCCGAGCACGCCCCCGGCCAGTACGATGTAAAACTTCCCCCTGTCTCCGAAATGGCCCGGAAAACCTTCGGCCATGGCGACCGCCGCGAGAATCGAGTCGACCGAGAACGCGATATCCGCGAATGTGATCGACGTCACGGTTCCCCAGAAACTCCGGGTCCAACCCGCGGGCGCTTCGGCTTGATCACCGTCAGGATGCGCCAGTGATTGGCGATGTCGATGGAAGTGCGCCAGTGCCAGATAGAGTAAATAGCCGCCGCCGAGAACCTTGCAGATCCAGAATTTCAACAATATCGATGAGAGCGACAGCGCGATGACGCGAAAGAGGATCGAGCCCCAGATGCCGTAGTTCAACACGCGGCGCTGCTGATTTCGCGGGAGATGGCGGACCATGACAGCCAGCACCAGGGCATTGTCGGCACTGAGCAGGCCCTCGAGCAAGACGAGGACGCCGATATACCAGGCGATCAAAGCGATGTCCGCGGTTCCGAGTCCGCTCATACGGCCTAACCTCTTGTGATTGGCGCTCGGATTGGCACCGGCAGGATCAAACGATGCGCGACCCAGGCAAATGATTCGATTCTTGGTATGAAAACGAAGGGTTAATATTAACCACAACACCGATCAATGGGCGACAGCGCGGTCCAAGCCAGTTCGTTAAACTTCGATAAGCGGGCTCACGTCGTGATGAGATACCGTCCTGGGATTCCCGACGCGACCGCGCCGTGTCGCCCGCATTGTAGGGGATAGGCGGCCGAATTGTCAGCGAATAACCTGAGAACACAGCCAGCGGTCCTCCCCACAGGTCATCATCTTGTGAGAGAAATGTTCTCGCGATGAACTCAAAGTCCCGCCCCGGGCCGAATCCGACCGGTCGACCCAGCCGTGATCGTCGCGCGCTTCCGGCGCTCATGGGCCTGCTCGCGGGGGTCGCCGTCCTGGTCACGCTCGATGGCCCCGGGCTCACGATCGATGAACCGCTCGACGTCCGGCCGGGTCGAACTTATGTCGAAACCTTGCGCACTCAAGGCTGGCACTTTTTCAGTCGGGCCATCACCGATCGGGTCTATCGCGACAACGCCGAGCATCCGCCGCTCGGGCGCTGGCTGCTCGGCATTGCCTCGGAACTGGGCGAGCCCCTCGAAGTCATCTGGAAAGGCCCCGACCCGACAGGCCACTACGTGCTGGCCGGACGCCTGGCTCCGGCATGCGCGTTCGCGACGCTTGTTGTCTTGATCACGCATTCGGCGTGGCGGCGCTGGGGCACCCCGGCGGCCATGGCGGCCGGGTATTCACTGCTGGTCATGCCGCGTGTGTTTGCTCATGCCCATCTGGCCGCGCTCGATACCTTCTTGAGCCTTTTCTGGACCCTGGCTCTCCTGGCCGGCGATCGCGCGATCCACGCCAGCCGCCCCGTGCGGGCCATGGCTTTGGCCGGCGTATTGTGGTCGCTGGCGCTGCTCACCAAGATCCATGCCTGGTTCTTGTGGCCGATACTGGGTGCCTGGGCTCTTTACCGATTACCGCCCCGCCGCGCACTCGCGGCCATGGCGGCCTGGACGTTCGTCGGCATCGGCCTTTTCTGGATGGGCTGGCCGTGGCTCTGGTACGATCCAGTCGCGCGACTGCGGGGCTTTCTGGGTACGGGCGTCTCACGCTCGACCATCATGGTGCAGTATTTCGGCCAGATCATCGCCGATCGCGATGTTCCGTGGCACTATCCGTGGTTCTATTTCGCCACGACGATCCCCATCGGTTTGCTCGTCTTCGGCGCCATCGGGTTTGCGCGGGGCTGGAGGAACCGCAAGACGGATGCATTCCCGTTGCTTCTCGCTGGTACGATCATCGTGTTTCTCGTTCTTTTCAGCACCCGGATACCCGTCTATGACGGCGAACGTCTTTTCTTGCATGTCTTTCCCGCCGCGGCGCTCTTGATCGGCCTTGGTTTTGACTGGCTATGGAATCACCCGCGGGCCACTCGGCGGTGGTCGGCCGTGCTGGCGGTTGTCCTTGCGCTTCAATCCTGGGGCGTGGTGTCGCTTCATCCCTTTGGCCTCAGCTATTACAACGCCCTGGCGGGCGGTTTGCGCGGGCGCAGCACCTGGGTCTTGAATTGACTTACTGGAATGACCCGGTCGACCAGGTCTTGCTCGATAGCCTGGCGCGCCAGGCTGCCGAGGGCGCGACAGCGGCACTCGTGCCGACGCTCTATCCGGGCCAGGGCATTCTGACAACCAACCGCGCACTGGCACGCCGAAACATCATTCTGCGCGACGAACAAGACGCCATGACCGCGGAATGGCTCGTCGTCTCACGCCGCGCCGCGTACTGGCGTCCTGAAATCGAGGCGCGATTGAACGGCCGAGACGGCCAGCGAGTCTCCATACGCGCCCGAAACGGTGTCTGGCTATCGGCAATCTGGCACTTTTCACCGCCTCATTCCGCTCCCATCTCGACACGTCTTGTGCCGGCCGTTCCTCAAAAGGCGACAAAGCCTGATCGATAAAGTGTTACGCACGAAATATTTATGAATTCCTGACGGCTTCCCTCTAGCCGCGGCGTCAGCGATTCGTAAAATACTTTCAGAATGAATTGAACGAATCTAAAAGGGAGGCGAGGTGTCGGCCATGACGAGATTGACCCACTTCGATGAAAGTGGTGCGAGCCGGATGGTCGACGTGAGCGAGAAGGACATCACGCTTCGGACAGCGCGTGCGAGCGGCTGCGTGCGAATGTTGCCGGCGACGCTGGCTCTGGTTGCAGACCGCCGGATGGCGAAAGGGGATGTTCTCGAAGTGGCTCGACTGGCGGGGATCATGGCTGCCAAGCGGACGGGGGAGTTGATCCCGCTGTGCCATCCCCTGGGGCTGGACAGCATCGAGCTTTCCCTGGCCCCCGTGCAGCCCGACACGATCGAGATCGAAGCGACCGTCAAGGTTCGCGGTCGAACGGGCGTGGAGATGGAAGCGCTGACGGCGGTGAGCGTCGCCGCGCTGACCGTGTATGACATGTGCAAATCGGTGGATCGCAAGATGGTGATCGCGCAGATTCAGCTTGAAGAGAAATCCGGCGGGCGCCGGGGCCCTTTTCGGCGTGTCGAGACATCCGTGCCTGATCCTGGCGAGGTGTCCGGTTCGAGCGGAGCGTGAATCAGGCTCATCGGCAAGGCATGGAGGGGGGTTTTTGAATGTCTGTGCAACCCATGATCGACGTCACGGAAAGCCGGCGCACTCTGGCGTCGATGTACGCTCCCATCGCGACGGAACTCGTCGCGGCCGAGCACGTGTTTCAGGAAGAGCTCGGGAGCCGCTTTGCGTTTGTGCAACAGCTCGTCGATCATTGCGCCGATTATCGCGGCAAACGCCTGCGCCCGGCCCTGGTACTTTTGACGGCCAAGGCGTGCGGATCGCTGACCGACGCTCATCTCGTGCTCGCGGCGGTCGTCGAGATGATTCATACCGCGACTTTGGTTCACGACGACGTGCTCGACGAGGCGATGATCCGGCGGCACGCCGCCACGGTCAACGCCGAGTGGGGGAACGAGACGGCCGTATTACTTGGCGATTTCCTGTTCACGCATGCATTTCACCTGGCGGCCTCACTCGACTCGACGCGGGCCTGCCGCTGGATCGGCCAGGCGACCAATCGGGTCTGCGAGGGTGAGATGCAGCAGATCCATCACCGAGGGAATCTCGACCTCGACGAACACGACTATTTCTCGATTGTCGAAGGCAAGACGGCCGAGCTGACGGCCGTCTCGTGCCGCCTGGGCGCAGCTTATGCCGGCGCTCCGGAATCAACGGTCGCGGCCCTCGACCGCTTCGGCCGCAATATCGGCATCGCCTTTCAGATCGCCGACGACGTGCTCGATATCTGGGGCGAAGAGCGTGTGACCGGCAAGAGCCTGGGCACCGATCTCGAAAAGCAGAAACTGACGCTCCCCATCATTCATTTGCTCAAAACGGCCGAGCCGGCGGTCGCCGCGGCCGTTCGAAACCTCTTGACCGACGCTGATCCCGAAGTCCGGCACCGGCTCCGTCCCTATCTCGAGAATGCCGGCTCGCTCGACTACGCATGGCATCGCGCCAAGCAACATGCCAAAGCGGCCGTTGATGCGCTCGATTGCCTGGCTGACTCCGACTCCAAGGTCGTGCTGCGCACGCTGGCGCACTATGTCGTGCGTCGCGCGTCCTAGCGGCCTTGTGTCATTCCAAGACACCGAGTCTTCCTGAGTCAGCACGGGCACTCGGCTCGTGCTGAGACTCGTCCTCCCAGGATCGTGCAAGAGCCCAGGCTCTGGAGCCGTTGAGAACGCGCTGAGCTTCCGCGTGGGAATGATGTCCCCGATGCTCCACTCGTCTCGAATTTTCTCAATTCCCCGTTACGGGAAAATAGCGTATCGTCGAGGCATGGAACTTAAAGACAAGCTCCAGATGCTGATGAACCGTCGCGGGTTGAACGGTCAGAAACTGGCCCGTTCCTCGGGGGTGAGCGATTCGGAAATCTCCCGGATCCTCCAGGGAAAGTCGCGCCCGGGCTCGATAACGCGTTCCGGCTCGCACGTTCGGTTGGCGTCACGGTTGACTTCTTGGCCGACGATAGCCTTGACGCCGAACCCTCGCGCGTGGAAGACCATCTGTCGACCGACGAGCGAAGGATCCTGGCGCTCGCTCAGAGGATCGGCTCTGGATATGTGCTGACGATCCTCGAAACGATTCGCTTCCTCGGCTACGAAATCGCCATGAGCCGCCTGGTCGGTGGCAAACCGATTATCGAAGTCGATAAAGAAGTCGCCGATGCTCGTTCGGCCGCGGCGCCTCTTTCCGGAATCACGTCGAGCACGTCATCGAGAACAAGCTCGGCGTCAGCCTGATGACGTGCGCAATAGCGACCTCCCGGACGCCCCCTTACGCGGTCAGGCCGCCGTCGACCACGAACACCTGGCCAGTCACAAACGACGATTCGTCAGAAGCCAGGTACAGTGCCAGGCCACCCACGTCTTCGGGCTGGCCGAGCCGGGCGATCGGCTGCTCGCTCACAAACTCGTTGCGACGCGCCTCGTCTTCCCAGAAATACGCGCTGAAGTCGGTTTGAATCAAACCGGGCGCCAGCGCATTGACGCGGATCCGATGCTTGCCAAATTCGCGGGCCCACGATCGCGTCATCATGATCAGGCCTGCCTTGGTGAAGCTGTAAAGCAGGCCGCCTGTTTGCGGTTGCAAGCCCGATACCGAGCTCACGTTGATGATCGAGCCGCCCGACTGGCGCTCGATCATCGCGGGAACCGTGAGCCGGATCAAACGAAGCGCGGCCTTGATGTTGATCTCGACCATCTTGTCGAGCATGTCGTCGGTGACGTCAAGAGCGGGCCCTTGCCCCACGTTGGTCGCGCTGTTGTTGACCAGGATATCGATGGGTCCCAGCCGCGACTCGGTCTCCTTGACCAGGGCCTCGATTTGCTCTTTCTTGCCAAGATGGCAGACGATGGGCACAACCTGGCCCCCCAGCGCCGTTGAGCTCGGCCGCGGCCCCTTCGAGGTTCTCCTGCTTGCGGCTGGCAATCGCCACGCCCGCACCCGCCGCGGCCAGATCGCGCCGCGATCGCCTTGCCGATCCCCCGGCCGCCGCCAGTCACCAGCGCGACCTTCCCCGTCAAGTCAAATGATCGCGTCATCGCGTGTCCTCTCTCTCTCTTCCATTTTCTCGGTCAGATCAGATTCGTTGTGTATCGATGGCCCGCACGGCCCCGAGGCCGAGAGCGGCGACAACCTTGTTGAACGCGGCAAACCGCGGGTCGGTTGTCGCACCGCGCACATAACGTGCGTAGATCTGTTGCGCGATCACCGCGACCTTGAAGAGGCCGCAGACGTAGCAAAACAGCATGCTCGAAATGTCGCGCCCCGTTGTCGCGGCATAGCGATCGACGAGCTCGCGCCGCGTCAGGCTGCCGGGCTGGGTCGTGGGGCCGACGATGAATTGATGCAAAGGGGCCGGGTCGTTCGGCTCGGTCCAGTAAGCCAGGGTCGTGCCGAGATCCATGAGCGGATCGCCCAGAGTGGCCATTTCCCAGTCGAGCACGGCCACGATCCGCGTGAGATCGCCGGGATCGAGGACCAGATTGTCAAATTTGAAATCGTTATGAATAAGCGTGGCGTCATTTGATTCAGCGGGCTGTTTGTCCTTGAGCCACGCCATCGTGCGCTCGAGATCGGCGACGTCATCGGTGCGCGCGTCTTGATAACGTTTGGTCCAGCCGGCGACCTGGCGTGCGACATAGCCCTGCGGCTTGCCGAGATCGTCGAGGCCGGCGGCGTGATAGTCGAGCGCATGCAGGCTGGCCATGCTATCGACGAGTGTCTCGCAGAGCCGCCGCACCAGCGACGCGGGAATCGGGCGGTCGGGAGGGGGCGTGCCGCGGAGGATGACCCCGGTGCGACGCTCCATCAGGTAGAAAGGCGCTCCGAGAATCGACTCATCATCGCAATAGACCACCGTGGCCGGCGCGGGTGCGTAAACATGACTGAGTCGCGAAAGGATCCGATACTCGCGCCCCATGTCATGGGCCGTCTTCACCCGATTGCCAAACGGGGGCCGGCGCAAGACCCACTCGTGCTCGCCCGAGCGGATCAAGTACGTCAGGTTCGAGTGCCCATGCGGAAATTGCTCGACGACCAGCGAGCCCTCGGCCGCCACTGCCGGCAAATGAGCCGCCAGATATTCATGCAAGCGGGCGACGTCGAGCTGCTCGCCATCACGCACGGGCCGTGTTCGATCGAGTGGAGGATCGCTCATGACAGACCAGACCTCGCGAATCGACGATCGCACAAAAATCAAGGAGTGAGGCCATGCTGCTTCAAGATTCGTTTCGCCACAACGGCCTTGTGCACTTCGTCCGGGCCGTCGTAAATCCGTGCCGCACGTTCTTGCCGGTAAAACCAGGAGAGAACCGTGTCGTCGCTGATCCCGAGCGCGCCATGCGTCTGGATCGCGCGGTCGACCACCGTTTGCATGACGTCGGCCACATGAAACTTGATGAGCGAGATCGATTCGCGCGCCGCGGCCATGCCCTGCGTGTCGATCGTCCAGGCGGCGTGTAAAACCAGGAGCCGCGCGGCATCGATCGCGGCCCGTGACTCGGCGATCCAGTTCTGAACAGTCTGGCGGCTTCCGAGTGCGTCACCCGGCGCGAGCTGACGCTTCGCAGCGCGATCGCACATCATGTCCAGAGCACGCCGGCAAACGCCGATCCAGCGCATCGTGTGCTGGATCCGGCCCGGGCCGAGCCGCGCCTGAGCCATCGCGAACCCGGCACCGACCTCGCCGAGCAGGTTGCCGGCGGGAACGCGGCAGTTCTCGAAGACAAGCTCGGCATGGCTGGCCCAGTCGTCGCCGGCGTGCCCCATGCAGGAGATGTTGCGCACGCGACGATAGCCAGGCGTATCGGTCGGAACAATGATCATACTGGCGCGGCGATGAGGCTCGGCCTCTGGATCGGTCACGGTCATGACGATGGCAAACCGTGCCCCATCCGCGGCTGATGCGAACCATTTGCGGCCGTTGATCACGTAGTCGTCGCGATCGCGGACGGCCGTTGTACTCATCCAAACAGGATTCGAGCCCGCGTGATCGGGCTCGGTCATGGCGAAGCAACTGCGAAAATCGCCACGCACCAGAGGAGCCAGCCAGCACTCCTGCTGCTCGGCTGTGCCGAACTCGCGGAGGATCTCCATGTTGCCCGCGTCGGGCGCCTGGCCATTGACGACGTAATGGCCGAGCGGGCTCTTGCCGAGCTCTTCACCGACGAACGCATACTCGACGCAATTGAGCCCGAGCCCACCGTGCGATTCGGGAATGTGCGGCGCCCACAAACCGAGCGCCTTGACCTTCTGACGGACCGCGCGCAAACCGGGAACCAGCTCGGCGAATGGTTTCGATAAAAGCGCCGTTCGAGCGGTAAGACGTCGCTCAGCAGGAGGTCGCGGATCTTCGGCAGGATTTCGTCCACACGTCTGGGAATTCCGAAATCCATCGAAAGCCTCTGACTCTCTTGGTGGAACCAACGAGGCAACGCACGACGGCACTCGTCGTCCGCGAGTGATGCCGCGGCCCGGGCACGACGCCTCTCTCTGGGCACCACGTTACCGCGGCGGCGCCTCACGGGGAAGGAGCCGCACCCCGTTCTTCGGCGAGCACCTGGACGAGAGCGCCCAGGAACTGCCCGATCTCCTTGACGACTTCACCACGCGGACGATTCACGGCCTCGGCCAGCCGCCGCACGATCGCGCTACCCACAATCAGCCCGTCCGCGACCGGAGCCAGCTTGCGCACCTGGTCGGGACCACTGATTCCAAAGCCGATACAGATCGGCAAATCGGTCTGCGAGCGTAGCCAGGTCACCGTCTCGACAAGATCGGCCGGCAAGGTCTGCCGCTCGCCCGTGATTCCGGCGACGGAAACATAATAGATGAAGCCCGTTGTCGACCGGGCAATCTGCACCGCGCGCTCACGCGGCGTCGTCGGTGTGATGAGCTGGATCAGCTTGAGGTTGCGCATGGTCGCCTTCTGGAGCAGGGCCGCCGACTCCTCGACGGGCAAGTCCGGCACGATCAGGCCGTCAAATCCTGACGTGGCCGCATCGTTCAAATACCGATCGGTGCCGATGCGGTGGATAATCGCGTAGGAAACCATCGAGACAAACGGCGTTTCGTTGAAGCGTGCCGAGCCTTCGGCACGCAGGGTGCGCAGGGTCTGGAAAATATGCGCGACCTTCACGCCGCGCTCGAGCGCGCGATGATAGCTCGCGGTAATCACAGGACCATCGGCGACGGGGTCGGAGTAGGGGATTCCCACTTCGACGAGATGGGCGCCGCGGCTCACGAGCTCACTGATCAAGAGAGCCGTTGTCCCGAGATCGGGGTCGCCGGCGGTGACAAAGGGCATCATTGCACGGCGGTTTTCCGAGCGGAGCCGGGCGAAAAGGTCATCAATGCGGTTCATGTTTTGCTGGGCAGAAGGCAACAAGGAAGAAAGAGTCATGGGTACGCCGCGGGACGGTTCAGGTAATTGGCTCACCGCGGAGGCGGGCCACCTCGTAAGCGTCTTTATCGCCGCGGCCGGAGAGGCAAACGACCAGGATCTTACCAGCTCCCAGGCGCTTCGCCTCCTTGAAACCCTGAGCCAGCGCGTGGCTCGACTCGAGAGCGGGCAGAATGCCTTCGTGCGTGGCCGTCGTGTTGTAAGCTTGAAGCGCCTCGGCATCGGTCACCGACTCGTAGCGCACACGGCCCAGGTCTTTCCAGAAGCTATGCTCGGGACCGACGCCGGGATAGTCGAGGCCCGCCGAGATCGAGTGCACGTCGAGCGTCTGACCGTCTTCATCCTGTAACACATAGCTGAAGCTGCCGTGCAAGACGCCCGGGCGTCCCTTCGACAGGCTGGCGGCGTGCTCGCCCGCCTTGAGTCCACGGCCCCCCGCCTCGGCCCCGACCAGTTCGACCGACTTGTCGTCGATGAACGGGGCAAACATCCCCGCCGCATTCGACCCGCCGCCAACGCACGCCACGGCCGCGTCGGGCAAACGGCCGATCTGATCGAGACACTGCGACCTCGTCTCGCGGCCAATCACCGACTGGAAGTCGCGCACGATCATCGGAAACGGATGCGGGCCAACGACGCTGCCAATCGTGTAATGCGTCGTGCGCGACGATCCCATCCAGTCGCGCATCGCCTCGTTGGTCGCGTCGCGCAGCGTCCGCGAACCCGTCGTCACGGGGACGACCTTGGCGCCCAGCGTCCTCATGTTAAACACGTTGAGCTTCTGACGACGGATATCTTCCTCACCCATGTAGACCGTGCATTCGAGTCCGAACAAGGCACAGGCCGTGGCCGTGGCCACGCCATGCTGACCGGCTCCTGTCTCGGCGATCACCCGCGTCTTGTTCATCCGCGCTGCCAGCATGACCTGGCCAATCGCGTTATTGATCTTGTGCGCGCCGGTGTGGTTCAGGTCCTCCCGCTTCAAGTAAATCTCGGCCCCGCCGGCGAATTTGGTCAACCGCTCCGCAAGAAAGAGGGGTGACGGGCGGCCGACGTAGTTCTTGAGATAATCATCGAGCCGCGCCTGAAAGTCAGGATCGGTCCTGGTCGACTCATAGGCGGCCGCGAGCTGATCGAGCGCGTCCATCAACGTCTCGGGAACGAATCGGCCCCCAAACGTGCCGAACCGGCCCAGCGTATCGGGGCTCTGCGCCCCTGATGGCGATCCAGCCGCGGCGGCAGGCGCGGACGTCGACGTGGACATGGCGTGGCGATCCTTGATGAAAAGGCAATACCATGAAAATGGACAACGCCATTTCCATCGAATTGACGCGACCCTCGCGCAACAACGGCGAACCCCGCGCGATCCTTCATTGTTTGAAGCCGCGTCGATCGGGGTCAAGGGCAAGAGCCGGGCCGGCCCAATTCAAGCACGCCGCCCGCCCGCTTATTTCGCCGTGTCGCGCTCGCCGCCGTGGCGGCACCGGTGTATTCAACGGGGCGTCGATGTCGTCTTCATCGTCGGTCTGCTCGGTGTAGAAGTCGAAAAACCGCTGGCCGGCGAAATAATCGGCCAGTGCTCGCCGCGCGGCACGCAATTGCTTGAGGAACGCCGTGTATTGCTGGATGAAGCGCTTGCGCTCGTCGACCGGCATCTCGGTGATGTCGGCATAAAATCGCCGCCCACGCACCGGATCATGCATACTCCAGAGCCGCTTGATGCGCACCCCCGAATCATCGTCTTCATAATCAAGCATCCGCGCGTATTGCCGCGCTTTCATCTTCTTGGCAAACGCAATCAGCTCGGTATTGGTCTCGTAACCGCCAATCCGTTCGATCCAGGCGACGATCTCCTCGGTACTCAGTCGCGGTCCATGCTCGGCACACAGCTCCTTCAAGCTCGCGACGATCTCGGCGGGTCCCATGGCGCGATCCCTCTCTACATCCAATTCGAGTCAGGTTTTTCCGATTCATTCGGCCGTGAATCCTTGTTAGTAGCGTACTTGCGTCATATTAGCGTAGCTGTCCAGATGTGTCGATGGACCTGCGTACAATCATCCGCTTTTTTTGCGAGAAATTCAGGCTATTCTGGGATAAACAGCCCCCATTGACGACGTCGGCCATTGATTTTGCGACGAATGTCGTATGAAAATGTGCCCCTTCGGTTGCGGCTCCGACGATACGAAAAGGCCGGCGGCGGCCCAGACCGGGCGCTAGCAAAGCCCCCAAATGGCCAGAAACCAGGCCGAAATGACCATGAATTTCTTCAAGCAATTGACGGCCCAGCCAAGGTTGGTTTCGGCCGCCTTATCAGGCTGCATCATCTGGCTCATCTTGCCCCACCACTGGCGAAGCGCCACCCGGATGCTCGCGGCCTGGGACTTCGCGACCGGGATTTATCTCGTTCTGGCCCTGTCGATGATGGCTCGCTCCACCATCGCCGGCATCCGCTCGCGGGCCGCTCTGCACGATGAGGGGCAGTTCGTCATTCTCGGGCTCACGACGGTGACCGCCATCGTGAGCGTGGCCGGCATCATGATCGAGCTCGCCACCGCGAAAACCCACCAGACCCACGAAGGCCAGCATATCGTGCTGGCGGCGCTGACCGTTTTTCTTTCCTGGACGTTCCTCCATACCATCTACGCCGTGCATTATGCACATGAGTATTACTCTGGACCCGACGATCAATGCGCTGGCGGACTCGAGTTTCCCGGGCATGAGCCGCCCGACTACTGGGACTTCATGTATTACTCGTTCGTCATCGGCACGGCCTGCGCCACGGCCGATGTGAACACGACTTGCAGGCGGATGCGAAGAATCACGGCGCTTCACTGCATCGTCGCCTTTTTTTTCAATACGACCATCCTGGCGCTCACCGTCAATATCGGCGCCGGATTCTTTTGAGGCGGCCGGTCACCGCGGCCAGCTTGTGAGATGAGAGCCTCGATCCCCTGCGCCTTTCCCGAAAAATGTCGGCCGGCAACAACGATGTTCGCCTGTCAAGAAACGGCACCCAGACTCGGTTTGAATGACCGCGGGAAAATCGCTCATTCCCGCGTGAGGATCTCGCGCCTATAACTTAATAAGAGTAATCGATTAAAATGCGCGCATTGGGACGAGCCGCCGAGGTGACGGTATGCGGGTGAGATTCACAAGAACCACGTTCCTGTTTGTACTGGCCGCCGCGCTGGGCCTGTTTAACGTGGCCTCTTTGATGAGGCCAGTGCGGGCGGCAGCGCCGTCAAAGCCAGTGGCGAAGTTTGACGCCGACGCCGCGGCGCGGGGCAAGCAGGCCCTGACACTTCAAGGGTTTCTCAAACCCGAGTGGTCGGACCGGGTCTATGCCGGCGTGCCCCGTCTCTGGGACCAGCCGGCGCCTGATCCTGAAAAAGACCCAAGTGGTTACGCGGCCGCCTTTCGATATCGCTATGGTCTGCACCCGGCGCCTTTTCCCAACGATGGTCTGCCGCTGGGACTGCGCAAGGGAATTGGCCCCGGGGGGGTCAAAACCGGCTTGCAAATCGACTGCATGATCTGCCATGGGGGCTCGATTGGCGGCCAGAGCTATGTCGGCCTGGGCAATACCCAGCTCGATCTCAAGGCCGTTCTCTTCGACTTGACCGTTGCCGACGGCAAACGACCGCCGTTTTCGACGTTTGTGCTCAATTCATCACGCGGCACGAATAACGCCGGCCAGATCGCCGCGGTGCTTCTGAGCATTCGGAATACGGATCTATCCGTCCGATCGTTTCCGCTGCCCCTGGCCGTCAACCTGCCGGAAATGGATACGCCTCCGTGGTGGCACATGAAGCGCAAGCAGACCATGTACTACGACGGCCGTACCGACGCCCGCTCGGTTCGAACGAGCATGCAGTTTCTGCTGGGCGAAAAGAGTCTCAACGAGTTGAAAGCCCTCGAGCCGACCTTTCGCGATATCCTCGAGTTCTTCAAGAGCCTCGAGCCCCCGAAGTACCCGTTTCCCATCAATCGAATCCTCGCCGACCGCGGCGCTCTCGTCTTCAAAGACAACTGCGTTCGATGTCATGGCACTTACGGGCCCGAAGGCCGCTATCCCAACAAGATCATCCCACTCGACACGATCGGTACCGATCCGGCTCGTTCCATCGGCCTCTCCGACCGCCTGGTTGCGCATTACAACAAGACCTGGCTGGGCGAGGCGTCTCCGGTCGACACGAAGCGCGTCGGCTACCAGGCACCCCCGCTCGATGGCATCTGGGCCACCGCCCCTTACTTGCACAACGGCTCCGTGCCCACGTTGCACGCACTGCTCGATTCGCCGAGCCGGCCGGCGCGCTTCACGCGTCCGTCATCAACCGACTTCACTCATTACGACACGGCGCACGTCGGCTGGAAGTTTAGCGAAGTCAGCTCCGAAGAGCTGGCGTCGACAACGCGGCGCTCGCCGTTTCAGGCCAAGTTCATCGTCGACACCAGTCGATTCGGAATGAAAAACGGCGGCCATACCTTTGGCGACGCACTCTCGGAAGACGATCGGCTCGCGCTGATCGAATACCTCAAGACGCTCTGAACGGCGATCGACCGATCATTCAACGACCGCGCTTCGGTTCCTTGATTTCATCGACTTCGGGCGAGGTCGTCGTGCGGAGCCGCTTGGCAACCTCGCCAGCCTGCCGCAAGACACGGAGCACGTTGCCCCCGAGGATCTTGTGAATGTCGGCTTCCGTGTAGTTGCGGCGCAGTAATTCCTCGGTGAGGCGCGGATAGCTCGATACGTCATCGAGGCCGACTGGCCACATCGTGATGCCGTCGAAGTCGGATCCGATCCCCACGTGGTCGATTCCGGCGACCTTGACCAGGTGGTCGATGTGATCGACAACGTCGCGATACGTCCCCCTGGCGAGCTTTGACCCTTCAGACTTGTACCATTCGTCCATGGCCTTTTCACGCGCGGCCCGGTCAGGATACTTCGCACGCATCTCGTCGCGCACCTGGCGCATTTTCTTGCCGGACTCGGGGACGACGAACCCCGAAAAGAAATTGACCATGATCACGCCGCCGTTCTTCTTCACTTCCTTCAAAATGTCGTCCGGCACGTTGCGAGGCGACGGGCAAATGGCATAGGCACTCGAATGACTGGCGATCAACGGAGCCTGAGAGACGCGCAAAGCGTCGGCCATCGTGGCGGGAGACACGTGAGAAATATCGATGAGCATGCCCAGGCGATTCATCTCCTTGACCACCTTCTCGCCAAAAGGTGTCAGCCCGTCGTGCTTATGCTCATCATTGGCGGCATCGGCCCAGTCGAGCGTCGAATTGTGGGTCAATGTCATATACCGTGCCCCAAGGGCATAAAAGGCGCGGAGCATGGCCAGGCTGTTCTCGATCGCCACGCCCCCCTCGATACCGATCAAGGACGCGATCTTGCCGTTGCGCGTGATCCGTTCGACATCGTCGGCGGTATACGCCATTTCAAAAACGGCCGGGTAGCGCTCGACCATCCGCCGCACCAGGTCGATTTGCTCGATGACCGTTCGCGCTGGATTGGGATGCTCGCTGGGAATATAGACCGACCAGAACTGGGCTTTCACGCCCCCTTCGCGGAGCCGGGGGATGTCGGTTTGACCCGAGTCGAGCCGTTGCGACAGATCAAACTTGGTGAGTCCAAAATCGCCGTCGGTGCGTAATCGCCAGGGGAGATCGTTATGCCCGTCGAAGAGCATCCCCGAGGCATGCACCTGGCGTGCGCGTTCCGAAACCGGTGGCGCCTTGTCGGTTGTTTCGTCCGGCCGCGCATGCACCGCGAGCGGAACGGTCGACAGGCTCAAGAGCATGACAAGCGCCAGCGCCTCACGCAAGAAAACGGCACGACTCATCGACACGCCCCAGCACCAGCGCGACACCATGTTTGTTCCTTTCGAGTCAACGTCGCTCCCACGAAGGCTTCCATTCTGGTTGGCATGAGCCAGGGCGACAATGGTGCATCGGCGAATTCAATGGCAAAGTGATCCGGGGGCGCTAAAACTCAGTGGCATACTCGAGCGCCTGCTTTACCAATTGCCTTTGTACAATCCTCCGAGGGCCAGATGCCGAGCCGTCTACGAATGCTGGGTGCTTGGCCGAAGCCTCGCCTCCAAAATCATGTAAGGCCATTCAGACGCCGCAGAGTCCCTCGTGACGATCGCTTCGTTGTTTCAATCGGACCATCGCCTGCTCCCGAGCTCGCTCCATTACCCCGCCACGGAGTTCGTGGCTTCAAACCCACGCTGGCCAACCCATTCGGTTTCAACAATCCTGTCATGACGTGCCACACTCCCAAAATTGGTTTCGTTCGCCGCATCTCGCTGGAGGTTTTATCCGGTGCACTGCCAGGATTGGCTTAGTTCGGCGCGTTTTTCGCGGAATACTTTGCCCGGCGGACGACCAAATTGGCTTCGTTCGGCGCGTTTCAAACAAATACGCCCCTGCTCCCGTCCGAGCCGTGCATTCGATTCGTTGCTGCAACGAAAACATTACCGATGCTCCGCGAGCTTTACATCGCGTCAACGGCCAAGCGTCGCGCGGGCTCCGTGACAAGTCAGGCCACCTGCTCCACGGCGATTGGAACGGGCTGCCCGGCGGCAACGTCGTGACGGTGCTGGGTGGCGTGGGCGAACTTGCCAGTGCCCGTTCTGGAGCCGCTGTTTCGATGGGCACCCGCACCGTAGGTGTCTTGCTGACCGAGGCAACTTCTGGCTTGTACGCCGCGATCGTCGTCGTTGACTTTTTTGCTGGTCCTTTGCAGTTGGAACTAAGATCAATTAACGTAGATCACATCGAAGTGTGTCAAGCCGTTGGTTCGGCGACGAGAGTCACTCCAAGCAGGCCCCGCCGCCTGTCCGGCCCCATGACCCGGGGTGAGTGCCATGGCTAAGTCGAGCACGCTGTCGCAGGTTAGTAAGACAATCCGAGTCTTTGTAAGTTCGACGTTCAGCGACCTCACTGCTGAGCGGGACTCGTTGCAGCGGAATGTCTTCCCAAAGCTGCGCCAGCTCTGCATGGAAAACGGCTTTCGCTTCCAGGCGATCGACTTGCGCTGGGGGATTAGTGAAGAAGCGGGCCTGAACCAGCGGACGATGCACATCTGTTTGGAAGAGCTCGTCCGCTGCCAGAGGATCACGCCCCGCCCCAACTTCGTCATCCTCCTAGGCGACCGCTATGGCTGGCAGCCACTGCCCGAGGAGATACCGGCCGAAGAGTTCCAGGCAATCCGAGCGCGGATGGAAAACCAGCAGGACCTGAATCGGCTCGAGTACTGGTATCGACCTGATGCAAATGCCGGTACCGACGTCACCCGTGCACTCTACATCCTCCGAGAGCGAACGGGTGAGTATGTCGACTTTGAAGTCTGGTCAGTGGAGGTCGAAGACAAGTTGCGCTCGGCAATTCGGCGGGCCGTTAGAGAAATTGACTTGAAGCCGGAATTCCGGCTCAAGTATGAGACCTCTGCCACCGAACAGGAAATCACTCACGGTGCCTTGAGCGTGCCGGACGCTCGTGAGCACGTCTTTGCCTACTTCCGCGAAATTACGGGGCTGCCAACGGATAAGACGGCCGGCGTCTATTCGGACATAGGTAGCGACGGCCACCCCTTGGTCGAATGCCAGGTCGGCGCGGGAATCCTCAAGGGGACACTTCGGTCTGCGCTCGGGCCGAATGTGCGTGATTACAGAGCGGATTGGGAAGGAGCCGCCCCGACCCTCAACCATCTACCGACACTTGACAAAGACGTCTACATCGACCTGGCCGGAGTGATCACCCGTCAGATCGAACAGCTCACACACGCCGAGCCTCTGGCGAAAGAAATCATCTTGCACGAGGACTTCGGGCGTGAGCGCGCCGAATTCTTCACTGGACGAGAGAGTATCATAGGGACTATTGAGAAATACCTCGAATCGCCATCCAAGCACCCACTGGTTATCACTGGCGCCTCAGGGGTGGGCAAGACGGCTCTAGTGGGTTACATGTGGGGACGGGTCCGGAAACGTCATCCTCGTAAAGTGGTCATCGCCCGTTACGTCGGAGCTACACCGGGATCGGTCGTCGGCCGGTCCTTACTATCGGGGCTTTGTCGAGAGATTAGCCGGGCGTACGGGCCGGATGTTGAACCACCGGTCGAATTCCGCGAACTGGCCCGCGAGTTCTCTCAACGGTTGGCTCTGGCAACGGCCGACCAGCCCCTGATCATCCTGATCGATGCCCTCGATCAACTTTCTGACGAAGACAACGCCCGTGGCCTTGCTTGGTTGCCCATCGAACTGCCTGCTCACGTCCACATAGCCGTCTCGATGCTCCCGTGCGAAGGCCAGAATAACTTGGAAGCAAGACTTCCCAAGGGGCAGTTTGCTCAAATAACCCAGATGGATCCGAATGAGGGGGAGACGCTACTCGACTACTGGCTGACTGACGCCGGTCGCAGTCTCCGTGGCGACCAGCGCGCAGAGATACTGGGCAAATTCGCCAAATCTGGGTTGCCGCTGTACCTCAAGTTGGCGTTCGAGCAGGCGCGGCACTGGCGTTCGTTCGATGGCCCGGTACCAGATCTCGGCACAACTGTGCCCGATCTCGTCCGGAATCTACTCGCTCGGCTGTCGGCACCGGATGAACACGGCGAACCCTTGGTTGCGCGAAGCCTTGGCTATCTGGCAGCGTCCAAGAGCGGTCTCTCGGAGGACGAGTTGATCGACGTGCTGTCGAGAGACGCCGTCGTGATGAGCTACGTAGCCGCCCATGCCCATCACGCTCTGCCCTTGGGCGATCGCCGACTTCCGGTGGTTCTCTGGTCGCGTCTCTTCTTTGATCTGGAGCGTTACCTGAGGGAGCGGATCGCCGACGGCTCCAGCTTGCTTTCCTTTTATCACCGTCAGGTTGGGGAAGTCGTCGAGGAGGCACTACTCTCGGCCGGTACTCGCCTTGATCTCCATGAGGCCTTGGCCGCTTACTTCGACCGCCAGCCCCTCTCCGAAGATGCAGGCACAGCGCGTACGTTCAACCTTCGCAAGCTATCCGAACTTCCCTATCACCAGACTATGGCATCGATCTGGACGGGGCTCGAAAGTACTCTTTGCAACCTGGACTTCCTTCAGGCGAAGGCCGAGGCGGGCCTCCCCTACGAGGTCATCGCAGACTACGATCGGCTCGAGGAGAACTTGCTCCGGTCGATGGCATACAATGATCCGCACCGAGAATCACGGCCCTTGTTCCGGGCCTTCGCCGCTGCATACAGCCAGGAACTGCATGCCTTTCGCGACCGACCCCGCTTGGCGGCGCAGCAGATTTACGCCAATCTTTACGCGAAGAATGGCTTTGAAGGGCTGGTCGGCGCGTGCGCTGCGGAGCTTTGCCGAGTCAGGAGCTTACCCCGATAGCGGAGCCTGGCTGAAGAGGAAGAACATCGCCCCGCGGACCGCGACTTCGCGCTCGCTCCGCCGAACGATGGCGGGCCATGCGGGCCCGGTGACCGCCTTGGCCATCGCTCTCGACGGCTCCGCCGTTGCCTCCGGCGGCACTGACGGCACGATCCAGATCTGGCGGCCTCGCGACGGCGCTAACTTGGCTGGGTTCGTCGCCCATCCCGGAGGGGTCGCGGCGTTGGCATGGGGCGAGGACGATGCAATGCTCATTTCGGCCGGTCGCGACCACGCCATCAGCGTCTGGGACTGGCGGTGTGGTCACCGCGTTCAATCATGGGTCACGCACACGGCGCAGTCTCCGCGCCCTGATCCGCCTCCCCGGCCGAGGAGCCATAGCCACCTGCGGGGATGACAAGGCCGTGCGCGTCTGGAATTTGGCTGACGGCAGCGAGCGACCAACCCCGCTCCTGGGACACAACGAACGTGTGTTCTGTCTTGCAACCGACGCATGCGGTCGCCTAATCGCCTCGGGAGGCGAGGATCGGACGCTCAAATTCTGGAACGCCATCAAGATCTGGGATGATGACGAGCCAAGCCCTCCGGTAATTCTCCGGGGCCACGGCGAGGCGGTGCGATGCGTTGCCGTCGATACCGAGGCCCACTGGGCAGTCTCGGGCGGCGACGATCAGACCTTGCGGATCTGGAACATGCGCTCTGGCAAGCCTCCCCGAGTCATTCAGGCGCATCGGGGGCGGGTCACCTGCGTCGCGATCGGGTTCGGCGATCTCCAATCCGAGGAAGACGACCGCGTCTCGAGCAGGGGCCACGGTGCTCCGTTTGCGATTACCGGCAGCGACGACGCCACGATCAAGCTCTGGGACCTCGTCAGCGCCGGGGAGGTACGCTCGTTGAGGGGACACGCATCGGGCCTCAATGCCATCGTGTTGGCACCCTCCGGCGACTGGTTCGCCTCAGCGGGTGAGGATGGGACAGTGCGTGTCTGGGACGTCGGCTCCCCTGGCAAGGCCGCCGAGTCTGTCGCGGAGCACACCGCACGGGTCACTTGTCTCGCGTACGGCCGGGGAACTGGACTCCTAGCCTCCGGCAGCGACGATGCGACCGTCAGACTCTGGGATCTGGCCGGTGGAACGGACAAGCCTATCCTCAGAGGCCACCAGGGTCCCGTGACGTGCCTGGCTCTGATGCCCGGCCCGTTGGTCGTCTCGGGCAGCACCGATCGGATGTTGAGAGTTTGGGATGCCTCAAACGGGAAGCTGATCCGCATCCTGGGCAATCCGATAGGGGTCGAGCGCGGAGGCTCGGAGGGCGAGCACTCCTCCAGGATCGGGAAGCGCATCCCGGTCGGCACCTTAGACGCCAGGACAGCCGCGGCCCTGGAAGCAGCGACGAGACCGGTCGGCCACAGCAATACCGTAACCTGCCTCGCCACCCTCGGTCCAGGGCGAGTCATCTCGGGCGGGCGTGACACCTCCATCCGCCTTTGGGACGTCGAAAGCGGCGAGGAACAGGCGTTATTCGCCGGGGTCCGCGGCCCGGTCGAGGCACTAGCCGCCGATGCCCGACTCGGCGTGGTTGCCGCTGCGTGCACCGCGCGCGAGGTGCTGGTCTGGGACGTCAAAGCCCCCGAATCGCCTCGCGTCGCGATCAAACATGACAGTTCGGTTACGGCCTTGGCCCTGTCGGACACTGGTAGGCTCGTCAGCTCCAGTCGCGACGGCACGATCGGCGTGTGTGACCTCACGTCCCCCGGTTTCGCAACTAGGCACCTGCGGGGTCATTCCGATTGGGTGCATACGGTAGCAGTCGACCCTCGCGGAGAACTGGTAGTCTCGGGGGGCAAGGACTTCGAGGTGCGGGTCTGGGACGCCCGAAGTTGTGTACTGCGCCAGGTCCTTCGCGGCCACGTCGGCCCCGTCCGATTCGTGGCGATCGACGCCGTCCGGATGCTGGCGTTCTCGTCGGGCGACGATCTGCGGCTGATCGCCTGGGATCTCCGTGTCGGCTGCCTCGTCGCCGAATCTCGACTCGTCGACGATGTCACTTGCGCGGCGGCCCTCGCCCCTGGAGACGTCGGCCTCGGTTCGCGCGGCGGTGGACTCACAATTCTCAGCATGATTGGCGCGGCGTCAGCGATTCCTCCAACTTCCTCCCGTTGACCCCATCGATTGGAGACCCATCATGAGCTTCCTGAAGCGACTGTTCTCTGGAGCCGAGGTTCCTCCCGTGGCGACGCGGGGAAAGATGAGCATCCTCGCCCTGATGTTGCAGACGAAGGACGTCAAGATATCGATGGAGACCTGCTCGCTCGACAAGTCCACGTTCGCGCTGCCGAGCAGCCGCCTGACGTTCGCGAATATGCCCGAGGGGGGGTTCACGATCGACATCGGGGGATATTGCAGCGTCTGCCCAGGACACCGATGTTCGGGCCACACGATGCTGATCGCGGTTCCGACGGAGCTATGGAACGTCGTCGGCGGAGGTCAGGCCGCTGTCGATCGATTAAACGACGCGATCAAAGAGGGCACCCTCCATACCGAATGGGTCCTCGGTTGCCGCAAATGCGGCAACCCCTACGGTCTTCAGTCGGTCCTGGCGGCCAAGCAATTCCGTGAATACGCCGAATTCCTTCGGCTCACCGTCAAAATGGAGTCCTTCTCGAGCGCGGTCAGGACGGGTGGACGGAATCAAACAACGACAATCCTCGATGCCGTGCAGGAGAGGCCACAGCGATGTACGAACCGCTGCTCGAAGTCGCCATCCCGGGCGATGTTGCACGACCCGGCCGTTCATTCCGCGCGGGGTATGCGATCGCCGAGAAGATCGTCGTCCTGCAGCAGATATTCACCAACGTTGTCGCCCAGGACAACCTAAGAAACACTTGCCGGTTGCTCGCCGCGGCGGGAGGGGTCCGGCTCATCACCGTGGAGGGTGCCGACAACGAAGTGCGGCCCCGGCCCGAGGCGACCTCGGTCGCCTCGCTGATGGGGCAGCGGTGCCGCGTCTCGGCCGGCGTGGAGGTCATGCTCAACGTCGACCGTCCGGACGTCGAGGTATGGGGAGTCGACGATCTCGACTCTGAAGCCCGATCGCTAACGGCGATGACCCTCGCCAACTCCGGACGCAAGCAGTGCGATCAGACCTTCCAGGCCCTCCGACCGATCCTTCAAGATGCCCAGCTACATTGCTACACTCCCCGTGTTTCGCGAGTTCAGGCGCTGCGGTGTGCCTTGTATGGACGATGGGTAGAGATGTCGACTTCGCCCGGTCTGGACAACTATGCGAAGAGTTTGTCCCGGCCCTTCACACGAGTCGTCAGCGAGATCGTCGACTGCTCGACCGCCGAAGGCCTAAACCTCGGGGAGTTCCCTTCGATCCCGCTCTACCACAGGCTCCTGGGGCAAGAGAAACGTTTCCGACAGAGGCGCGTCAACCACGAGCAAAAAACCTTTGTCAAACGGCTAGTTTCTCGCATTGTTTCAGGAACCGGAGGTCCGAACGGCGTCGATCTCGAACGGATCGGACCGGTGATCGAGTTCTGGGCGGAACAGAATGAGATCTCCAACGACGAGTTCAACAAGGCCGTCGACTCCGCGGTGGCGAGTCCGTTTTGAACGAGTGCTTCCAGTGGACGATGTTGTGGCTCTCCGAGCGGGCGATCGCCGCGAGGTCCGGGCGATCCGGGGCTGCCGAGGCGATCGAGCAGATGATGCGCTTCGCGCTGCGGCTCGACGTCTTTTTCTTCGACCTCCGGACGTTCCGCGAAGCAATCGCCTATCATCGCGAGGCGACGGACCTGTCTGCGATGGGGCTTTCCGATCAGGTCAACGAGTGCGCGCGCGCGATGGCTAGCTGTTCGGGCAAAGCCCGCGCCGCGTTCCTCTTCGACCTGGAACAACGACTCGAACAGCTCTACCTCGCTCTGCGGCTCGAATTGACCCCATCCGACGCGGAGGCCATCAATATCACCCTCTCAGAACTGTCGACGCTTGTGCGCGACGTCTTCATCCTCGCCAAACGCGAGCCGTCCGACGTTTCGATCCTGAAGCTTGAGAATCTGCGAGAGACACTCGAAGCCGCCGACGAATTCTACAAACGGTCCCAGGCTCGAGGCCGCGTCATGGCCGAGAAAACCCTTGCGCTGATGAGGTCGAGAGGGGAAGATCGGGCAATCCTCGTCGCCGGGGGCTTCCACGAACGGGCTATCACTCGAGCCTTCGAGGACCACCGCGAGGTCTCGTGGTCGGTCGTGACCCCGCAACCGAAACTTTGACGGCGTGCCCGCGCGAGGGATCATGAGCCAGATCCAGGAATGTTACGTCTGTGGAAAGCGTGGACTCCTCGTGGAGTCTCACATCCAGGTCGGTCTGAGCGAAGCAGAGATGACCGGGCCCCTGATGATCGGGCATTGCCCACGATGCCAGCGGTTCATCTGCTCGCGCCACGGCGAAAAACTCGACCCGGCGAAACTCCGCGGTAGCTGGTTGACCAAGTTCTTTCGGAGATCCTCGGTCCGCGTCGTTTGTTGTCCCTTCGACCCTGGTGTGCCTCTCGGTGTGGCGGACGACACGAGACCGAGTCCGCTCGCCGCACTCTTCCCGACCGGAATACCGGAGTCGGGCATTGAGACGGACGCGATGCCCGGTTCAAGTTGAGTCTCCTTTACTGACTTCAGACACGCCTATCTTCGACACAGCCGACTTGCGATCACGAGACCTATCATAATTCATTTATCATTGCCCGAAATTAGTCTCTGCAAGAACGCTTGCCAGGGCTACCCCTGACGATGATCGAAGATAATCGCGTCATTCAAATCGTGGTCAGGCCGGAAGCATCGCGGGCTCATGGTGTCACGGACCCGGCAACACTGTCGAGCGTGCGAAACCGTTGCACCAGGGGCTGGGATACGGCTCGCTCACGACCTGCAAGCGTATTGCTGCGGGACGGGAGTTCGTTTCCCAGGCTAGAAGCCTGGGCCTTTGTGCTGGTCGATCTCCAGCGCGGGGGATCAGACTCCGTCGCCGATCAGATCCTTGCAACGGGTTCGCGGACGCTGCATGGGAGATGATCATCGGCCGCGGAGAAAGGTGTGGCGTGCGGGGGCCTGCGCAACAGGGCAATTCTCTCGCAGGACTTCCCATTCAAGATCGACCGTTAGCGAACCGAGGCTGCGCTTGGGCTTTATCAGCTCCAGCAAAGCTTGAGCAAGATTGAGATCGTCGTATACACGCGACTGATTCCAGAGGGTGACGAACTACCCGAAACGGGTCGAGGCGTAAACCGGCTAGCGCGAGCGTCCGGAACTAGGCATGGCCACACGCCGCAAGATGTCCCGCCACGCCCTTGCCGGCTCGGAGAGATCGAGCTCCTCGCCCGATCCCACCAGCCGTCGACAGATCAGTTTTGCCTCGGTTGAAGCAAATAATTCCCTATCGAGCGGGCGCACGCTCAGTCTTTTCGCATCCTCCAGCGCACCGTCGCTGACCAGCCCCACGCCGACTCCATCCCGCACGTACTCCAGGATTGTCGCCCAGCCCCCGATTTCCAAGGCGATGTCGAGCTTGTTGAGCAATCCGCGAGTCCGCAACACCTCGTCCAGGTCCTTGCGGACCCCGGCGTCGGGCTCAGGGAGGATCAGGGGAAACAAACAGAACGCTTCTGGGGCAACACCGGCTTTCGGAAGCGCACTGAGTTTTGACTCCCACTTCGCGCAGAGGCGCAGACGAGTGCGAGACGGTAGGTCGCGAGTTGCTCAACGTGGAGCGGCCGGCGAGCGATCTCAAGTATGCTCGGTTCGTCGTGCGTGACAATCGCCAGGTCAAGACTGCCATTGGAGACACCCTCTATCCTCGCATGCCCCCGCAAGGTCGAAATTCGCAGGCGGGTCTCGGGGTGCGAATGGCGGAAATCGCCAGCGCGCGTTCCGCACCAGACCGGCAGCCATCTGCTGTCCGCAGGCGAAGTGAACCGGCGCGGCACCGGCGGTCTTCCCGCCTTCCTCGACGAACGTGTGAAGGTTCTCGTAACGATCCACCAACTCCTCAACGGCCGGCCAAACTTTGCGACCCTCGTCGGTCAGCTTCCATGTCTTGCCCTCGCGCACCAGCCAGGGGCGTTCGAGCAGCGGGCCGGCGTGCTGGAGGTACTTCAGCCGCTTCGAAAGCGTCGGCTGTTCCAGCTCAAGTTCCCGCATCACCGCCGCCGCTTCCCCCTCGTGGCGGATCAGACTCACAAAGGACTGTAGCAACTCGAACGACAGGCTCACCGATCGCGGCATGAGGCGTGTCCTTGACGAATACCCGATCACCGTGGACTGATCCGTGTCGTTGACCGATTAATGAAATTGTTTCTTGATTCAGTTCATTAATGCCACTATACTCTATTGTGGGCGTAAGCGACAAGTCACGAGCGTGGCGTCCCTGGCAACCCACCAACAGGCCGCCGGAACCGGAGGAGATCATTTCGTGCTCACCGAACCCTGGCCTCAACGAGTGGCGATCCTGTTCAGCGGTGGCGACGCGCCGGGAATGAACGCCTTCCTGCGGAACTTTGTGCGGTTGGGCCTGAACCGCCACGGCGCCGACGTTCTCGGCGTCAAGGGCGGGTACGCCGGCCTGGTCGGGGCTGGTCAGCGGATTCAGATCGGCGAGATAACGATTGCCATGTTGCAAGAAGAGATCATGACCCACCCAGGTCTGTCGGGCATTCATCGAGCGAGTCAAGATGTGGTCCTCATTGACCATTTCTCGGTCAGCGGGCTACTGGGGAGAGGAGGAAGTATCCTTGGTTCTTCGCGTTCTCCCGAGTTCCACTTCCCGGAGGTGCGCCGCCGTGTGCTCGACCTGCTGATGAATCTCGGCATCATGGCACTGGTCGTTTGTGGCGGCGACGGCTCGCTGGCCGGGGCGGCGTGCCTGGCAAACGAGAGTGACCTGCGGGTGGTCGGCGTCCCGGCCACGATCGACAACGATCTACCGATGAGCGAAATAGCCCTGGGAGTCGACACAGCCGCCAATACACTGACCTGGGCGGTCGGACATTTTGCTGATACGGCCGTCAGCCACCGTCGAATCATGGTGCTCGAGGTCATGGGCCGGAACAGCGGCGAGCTGGCGCGAATGGCCGCGCTGGCATCAGGGGCCGAGATCGTCGTCACGCCGGAACGAGGGCTCTTGACCATCGACAAGATGCAGGGAATCGGCGAGCGACTGGATCGGGCGATGGCTCGCGGCCGCCGCCACGCGATCGTTCTCGTGGCCGAGGGCGTCGTGCTCGACCCGTCGCTGGACAATCAGACGAATGACAACCCGACGATGCGACTCGCACATGAACTGCGGACTTATTTCCAGCGGCCGGGAAGCTCGTTTCCCGGCCTGGAAGTCCGGGCCTGCGTGTTGGGGCACCTCCAGCGCGGAGGATCGCCCTCGGTTGCCGACCGCATCCTGGCCGCCCGGTTCGCCGAAGCGGCCTGGGAAGTCATCGTCAGCCACAGCGAACGCAGCGGCGTGCTGGGCCTGCGCAACGGGCTGATGCTCTTGCAGGACTTCGAGGTCCCGATCGATCCGGAACGGAACGAGTCTGCCCAGAGGTTCTATCAGCTTCAGAAAGACGTGAGTAAAGTGTAAATCTGTCGCCATTTAAAAAGAGCGACGACGAATTCTGAACATACCCCCCTTCTGTCCCAGTTCGAGGAGATCGGCCATGTCCGCAGGCAGCCCGCCCCAGGTCGAAGCGGCAGTCGCCTTGGTGACCAACCAGAACAACCAGGTGCTCCTGGTCTTGAACGATCACTGGGGTGCGTTCAATCTGCCGATGACCAAGCGGCGTCGGGGAAAATTGGAGAACGAGCCGATGCCGCAAGCGGCCATCCGCGCCGCGGTGGAGGCGCTGGGCGTTCCGGTTCGATTGGTCGCGGGAGATCACCGGCGTCTGTCGGCCCACCTCAAGTCAGGACGGCAGTTGCAGTTCAAGAACTACATCTACGACGTCTACCATATCGAGTCGCACCCCGACTTTGCCGACCGGCACCAGATCCGCCAGCCCCATCTCTGGCTATCGCCGCACCTGGTCCTTTCGGGCACCTACGAGCCCATCTCCAAGTCAGCGCGAGGCATTCTCCGCGCCGTGCTCGAGGAATTCGAGATTCCCGCCCGCATCCAGCACACGAGCGTGCTGATCATCGAGCGTCAGCATCCAGAGCGGGGCGTCCAGTTCCTCGTTCGCCACAATCCTGACTGGGGATATGCCCTGCCAGCCAAGCGCTGGGAGCCGTCTGAGTCGGCCAGCACCGCGGACCTGCCGGCCCTGGCCCAGGCCGCCGCCGAGCGTGTTGTGCGCGAAGAGCTGGGACTCGAGCCGGGCAAGGATGTGACCGTGGCCCCGGCGCGGTCTCCCGAATTCACGACGCACGGCGTCAGCAAGACGACAGGGGTACCGGCTCACGGGGTGGAGACAAACTACATTCACAGTCTATTCAACGCGACCCTTCGCCACGCCGAGAAGCTCCGATCCGACCGTGGCCTGGCGTGGGTCACACCGGAAGAGGTCGGGCATCACAGGACGGCCGCATCTCACGGCGAACCGGGCGCGCCACGGTGCGCGCCGGGCCAGGTCTCGCACACGACCTCTGAGATTCTCGTGCACCTGGGACTGATCCCCGAGGCCGACGATCCCGATATCGACGATTTGGCCAATGAAGAAATCAAGAAATTCACTTGACGGTGGCTGGATGAGTTCGGCGGCGTGAACGGCTCGAACTGATGATTGAAGGCACTCACCCGGCGGGGGCGAACTCATGAGACAATCCGAGGCCGCCGTGGCCGTGATCCGCCTCGTGCGGGATGGCCAGACTCTCTGGCTGGCACAGTGGAATCCGAGTTGGCGGCGGTTTCACTTTGTCTCGGGACATCGAAAGCCCGATGAGAGTTTTCGGGAATGCCTGGTGCGCGAGGTCGCCGAGGAGCTCGATCTTGGCGAGGGAGCGGACTACCGTGTTTCGTCCGCGCCCCCCATACATATCGAATTCACTGATTTTTCTGAGAGCACCCAGACCCCAACGTGCTATATCATGGAGCTGTTCGATGTGGAACTGGACTCGGGGGTCCACACCAGAGTGGAAGCCAATCCAGCGAACCGCTGGCTTACCGAGGCTGAGATCCAGGCAAGCCAAACCCGCGACGGCCAGCCGGTTAGTGCAACGATGAAGCGACTGCAAGAGGCGATTCGTGAGCGAATCGCGTGAGGCTCCGTGATGGAACCCCCGAAATGGAACGAGTTCGACCTGTTCATCAGCTACGCCCACGCCGACGACCGCGGCGAGCACGCGGGCAAGGTGGCGGCGCTGGTCGCCTCGATCAAGGCCGACTACCAGCGGGTCACGGGCACGCCGTTGCGGGTGTTCTTCGATACCGACGACATCCGGTCGATGGACGCCTGGGAGGCGCGGATCCTCGCCGGCCTGCGGCAGTCGAAGATGATGGTGGCCGTGCTCTCGCCCAACTACTTCATGAGCGACTTCTGCCGCCGGGAGTGGGAGATCTACGTCGAGACCGAGCTGGCCCACGCGCTGCCGGGCGAAGGGATCACGCCGATCTACGTCGTCCGGCACCCGGCCTTCGAGGCCGACCCGGTGGAGGAGCTGATCCGGCAGTGGATCAAGGACCTGCGGCGGCGGCAGTACATCGAGTGGCACCCGTTCTGGAACGAGGGGGCCAGCGCCCTCGAGCGGGAGGACGTGCACCGGCGGCTGGAGGCGCTGCCCGGCCAGATCGCCGACCGACTTAAACGCGCCGCCATCCGCGACACGACGCCCCACACCGTGCCCTTGCCGAGCATTCACTTCGTCGGCCGCCGCGACGAGATGCAATCGCTCCTGCACGACCTGCTCCAGAGCCACATCGGCGCGATCACGGCAGTGCACGGCATCCCTGGGATCGGCAAGAGCATGCTCGCGTTTGCCTACGCCTGGGGCTACGGCTTCCGGTATCCCGGCGGGCGGTTCCTGATCGCGGCGGCAAACGCGACCGACCTGGCGGCCGAAGTCATCCGACTGGCTGAACCGAAGGGGATTGCGCTCACCGATGAGGAGCGCACGGCGCCCGGACGTGGCGCTGGCCAAGGTGAAAGCGGCGTTCGAGGCCGGTCCGCCGGCGCTCCTGGTCATCGACAATATCGACGATCCCGCACTCTTGACAGCCCAGGCCCGCGAGCGGGCCTTGCCAAAGGGCGATCATATCCATGTTCTGGTCACGACGCGGGTCTCGCCCGAGGATTTGCCCCGCATTCGCTGCCTGCCGCTCGATGCCTTGCAGACCGAAGACGCGATGGCCCTGCTTCAGAGCTTCCGGCCGATCGTGGATACGCCCCAGGACGACGAGTGGAAGGCCGCACTGGAAATTGTCGGCCGATTGGGCGGCCATGCGCTGGCCGTCGAGGTTGTCGCGGTCTATCTCCGTGAGAACCCCGACGTCTCCTACCGCGTCTTCGCGGAGCAACTGCGGCGCGACGGTATCGAGCTGATCGACACGACCGCCAGCCCCGAGGCCCGTGGCAAGCTCGCCTGGCACGCCGAGAGCTGCATCGCCCGCTTGCTCGAGCCGACGCTGGTTGCGCTCGCGCCCGCCGAGATCCGGGCTGTCGAGTACGCCGCGCTCTTGCCGCCGGACAGCATCCCGCTGCCCTGGCTCCGCGACCTGCTCACCGCCGAGTTCCCCGAGCTCAACCGAAATGGGCTCGGCGATCCGGTCGCGAAGGTCTTTCAGCGCCTGGAGCGCCTGCGGCTGATCGTGTCGCAGGCGCGGGACCGTGGATCGGCCCCGGCGGCCGATACCCGCCTGGCCCGTACACACCGCCTGGTACAGGATGTAGAGCGCTCCCGGCTAGGAGTGAGTGAGCGATCGACCCGGGAAGCGCGCCATCAACGACTATGTCGACCAGCGCGGCGCCACGCTGGCGAGACAATGGGGCCGGACTGGTCTTTCCTGGGAGCTGCTTCCGCTGCGCAATCTTGCGCTGCGGCGAATCGACCAGGGGGACCGGGGCGGCTGCGTCCTGGCAAACAGCATCGCGACGCCGCTCCTGCACACTGGCCGCATGCTCGACGTCCGCGAGCTCTGGCGGCGATCCGCGACCTTGTTCGAGCAACGACTTGACGCGGCCCCTGACAACGCCGACTACGCCCGCGAGCCTCTCCGTCAGCTACAACAAGCTCGGTGACCTGGCGAGGTCCGGGGGCGATCCGGCCGCGGCACGGCGGTTCTACGAGGACGGCCTGACGATACGGAAGCGGCTGGCCGACGCCGCCCCCGACAACGCCGACTACGCCCGCGACCTCTCCGTCAGCTACAACAAGCTCGGTGACCTGGCGACGTCCGGTGGCGACCTGGCCGCGGCACGGCGGTTCTACGAGGACGGCCTGACGATCGCGAAGCGGCTGGCCGACGCCGCCCCCGACAACGCCGACTACGCCCGCGACCTCTCCGTCAGCTACGAGCGGCTCGGTGACCTGGCGAGGTCCGGGGGCGACCCGGCCGCGGCACGGCGGTTCTACGAGGACGGCCTGACGATCGCGAAGCGGCTGGCCGACGCCGCCCCCGACAACGCCGACTACGCCCGCGACCTCTCCGTCAGCTACGACCGGCTCGGTGACCTGGCGAGGTCCGGGGGCGATCCGGCCGCGGCACGGCGGTTCTACGAGGACGGCCTGACGATCGCGAAGCGGCTGGCCGACGCCGCCCCCGACAACGCCGACTACGCCCGCGACCTCTCCGTCAGCTACGACCGGCTCGGTGACCTGGCGAGGTCCGGGGGCGATCCGGCCGCGGCACGGCGGTTCTACGAGGACGGCCTGACGATCGCGAAGCGGCTGGCCGACGCCGCCCCCGACAACGCCGACTACGCCCGCGACCTCTCCGTCAGCTACGACCGGCTCGGTGACCTGGCGAGGTCCGGGGGCGATCCGGCCGCGGCACGGCGGTTCTACGAGGACGGCCTGAGGATACGGAAGCGGCTGGCCGACGCCGCCCCCGACAACGCCGACTTTGCCCGCAACCTCTCCGTCAGCTACGAGCGGCTCGGTGACCTGGCGAGGTCCGGGGGCGACCCGGCCGCGGCCCGGCGGTACTACGAGGACGGCCTGACGATTCGGAAGCGGCTGGCCGACGCCGCCCCCGACAACGCCGACTACGCCCGCGATCTCTCCGTCAGCTACAACAAGCTCGGTGACCTGGCGAGGTCCGGTGGCGACCTGGCCGCGGCACGGCGGTTCTACGAGGACGGCCTGAGGATACGGAAGCGGCTGGCCGACGCCGCCCCCGAGGACGCCGACTACGCCCGCGACCTGTGGGTATCGTACTGGAGGATGGCTCGCCTGGCCGAGAACCAGCCCGGCTCGGACGATGCCCGGATCTGGTGGCGCCGCGCGTACGACGTGCTCTCGGGTCTGAAACGTAAGGGCTTATTCCTCTCGCCGGAAGATGAACAGTTCCTCGAAGAAATGGCGAGGAAGGTCGGCCGCTGACACGACCGCAGGCGGCGCTCCGATGGAAACGCAGCGCATCGTGAGTCAAACCGGACAACCGAACGTGGGAACAGCCTGATGCCCGACATCTACTGGCTCATCGCCGCCCAGCGGCGCTATCTCGAAGCCATGCAACCGCGGGAGACTCCGGCCGTCTGGAGCGCGGACTACCAGATGCTCTGCCAGCGGCTGGCCGCGACCTTCGCGGATGCCACGGCCGTCATCGTGCGCGACCGGCTGCACGGCTACCGCAACCCGAGCGACCGGCACATCCTCCTCGTGGAGGTGATCCACACCAGGCAGCGCCTGCCCGCAAAGACGATTCAGGCTTTGGGAGGCGGCGCTGGAACGGAACCACATCCCCGTTCGGGTGACACGATCCAGGTGGGATGGCCCGAGTTCTGCGAACGGGACGAGAATCACGACAGGTCAAGAACCTGCACCACGGCGCATATCGTCAAGATTGCCAGGGACAGGCAACAACCAGACGGGACCGTGGTACTGGGATCTGACATCCTCGCTGCCGAGCTGGACGCCTGGGAGCGATGCCGTCCGGTGGGCATGACGCACGACAGCATCTTGATGCGATTGCGCCCGGGAGCGCGCGATGAGCGCGGCAAGCTGCTCTCGATCCTGTACGAGGACGGCCACCACGTCATCGGCCTGGGACAAATCCTGTCGCTGGAGGAAGCGGTGTTCGACTGCTGCGTCTGGGGCACGCCCACCGAAGCGTCGCTCTCGCTGTTGATCCGCAGCCTCTACGAACGCTTCGGTGCCGATTTCTATAATCGCTCGCGGGTCGAGACGGATCCGAGCGCGAACCTGAGCAAGCTCCACGCGTGGAAGAAGTTTGAGGCCTGGCTCAAGCCCTGGGAAGATAGCGTGGCAACGGGCCGCGTCGCCCAGCTCGATCGCCTGCGTACGCGCCGCGAGGTTCTGGGACTGCTTTCCTATCAGAAAAACGACCTGATCGACCCTGTCGATTATCTGCGCAGCGTGCAGGAGTGTCCCGAGACGTGCCCCTTGCTCCTCTGGGGCTGCTCTCACGGCGACCTGCACGGCCACAACGTTTTGATCAGCCAGCTCGAAGACGAGGTGACCCTGCCCGCCGTCTTCGATTACGGCGACATGGGGCTGGACAACCTCGTCGGCTGGGACTTCGTCAAGCTCGAAACGGAGACTCGAGGCGCGGGCGCTGCCGCTGCTATTGAATGGCCCCGAGCCCGATTTTCTGTTCCAGGTGCTCGAATTCGAGAAATTCCTGGCGCGGAGCACGCTGGCGTTTCACAACCTCCACGAACCGCCCAAGCCGAACTTCGCGGTGCCCGGCCTGAACCGGCTGGCAACGATTCTGCTGACCATCCGGCAGCAAGCCCGGCGCCATCTGGGCGAGCAGCGCCTGCGCGATCGCCAGTGGCTCGAGGAGTATTACTTCCTGCTCACCTGCTACGGGGTTTATGCCGGCTTGTTCGACGCTTACCAGACCAACCGTCGACAGCTGCGCGGCCGCCTACATCTCGGCGGGCGTGGCGGCCCGTCAGCTCTCGATTCCCACCTATGGACTGGACGACGCGATTCGCGATCAGGAGCAGCAGGCCCAGACGCTCATCAAAGATCCGCCCGCCGTATTCGATCCCGAAAAACACACGCTGAACCGAATTACCTGCGAGTTCAGCTACCATCCGCGGCTGGCCTTCGCGCGAAAGTGGGTTCGGAGCAAGGACCAACCGTATCTCCTGGGCGCGATTCACATCCTCGAAGCCTTGCGGCAGGAATACCCCCATGTCCTCGAGATTGAAGACGAGCTGGCGCTGGCCTACCTGGAAGCGGGTCACCCGGCTGACTTCGAGCGTCTGCGGACCGGAGTCGAACGGCGCTACAACCTGCTGAGCGAGGAGTTCCTGAGCCGTGTTGGCCGATTCTGGAAGCGCAAGGCGGATGAGATCCGCGTATCGGAGCCCCAAAGCGGGCGCGAGCTCTATCAGAAGGCTCTCACCTGGTATCAGCAGGCGTATGCCATTCGCCGGAACTACTACCCCGGCATCAACGTCGCTGGTCTCCAGTTCGTCCTCGGGCAGGTCGACGCGTCCAGGCAGACCGCGCAGGAGGTTTTAGCTTCGCTGGAAGTCGTACAGCCCAGTGTCGAGGAGATGCCCTGGGTCTATGCCACCAAGGCTGATGCGCTGCTGATCTTCGAGAGGAATGATGAGTCCGAGGCCGTGTATCGCCGCGCGGTGGCGCTCGCGGACCCACACGGCCGGGGAAGCATGCGCCGGCAGGTGGAGCTGCTTGTCCAGACGCCCCTACCGATTCGACGCTGCCGGGCTTCTGGACCAGTCAGAGACTTGATGGGATCTTCGGTTCCTGATCCCGATCGGATCGGATCGTTTCTACCCCCGGAGTGCCCTCCATGTCCGAGCGAAATCTCCACGTCGTCCACCTTCTGATCCGCCAGAACCTGGCCGACGGTAGGGTCGGGTTTCTCGTCCATTCGCACGATAACTGGAAGGACGCGAGCGGGCAAAACTACCTGGCCTTGCCGACGAAGAAGACTGTGACAGATCCGCTGGCCGAGTTCATCCAGGGCACACCGCTGGATGTCTACATTGACCGGATCGCATGTGAGGATTTGAAGCTTTCAAACGATGCCTACGACGTGGACCATGAATTCGAAGCGGTTGAGCATGACATGGAATCCCCGTCCCAGAAGGACGACCAAGGTCAGCCTTTGATGACTCATTACATGATCTACCCGATCGACCTGTGGATGGCTCCGGATCAGCGTGAGCCATTGCGGCAGCGACTCGAGGGTCAATGGCTCACCTGCGAGCAGGCGCTCGCAGAGCCACGGCTCTCGCCGACGGCCCGCGGGGTTTTCGAGGAACTCGCGAAGCGGCATGCGAGTTTCCAGAGGCAACCGCCTGACAAGGAGAAAGAGAAGAGGAACGCGCTGCAAGCGGAAGCACTCCGCCGTCTTTTCAGCCGGGTTCCACACAACGCCAGCATGGACGCTCTGGCCAAGCAGTGGCTCAGCCACAATCTCAGCGGAGTGCGGCACCTGCCGAAGAAGACCCTTGACGAGATCCTCGACGCGGGAGATCGCGCGTTCAATCTCCGCGTGGCTGATCCCTATCTGCGCTACCAGATGCAGGGCCAGGGCTTCACCTGGAGCTTCTTCACCGACAAGGACAAGCAGGATTGCCACGTCCACGGCGCCCCGATCGTCGAGATCTACGGCATTCTCGAAGGCGAGATGGAGATCTGGTCCAAGCCCTACTACGAGCGTGGCACTTCCGCCTGGAGCCGCCGCATCCTGAAAGCCGGCGACTTGGCTCGAAGTTGACGCCCTCCAGTGCCACATCGTCCACTGGCTCGACAAGGGTAAGGGCGTCGTCATCAAGGCCGGCCCCGGCCCGCTGGCCGAGGTTGGCAAGCTGGGCGTCAAGGGCAAGACTCCGTGCACTGAGTGCCCGTGTATGAAGCCGGAAGCCGTAATCCAACTGGAGAACAAGAGAACGTAATCGACACCGCGTGTGTCAGCGACTTCACGGTGAGACAACTCGACGTTCTGAAGATCCCACCACGACAAATCTGAGAGAAAAGTGATGAGCCACCGAGTCTCCGTTGTCGTGACCGGGCTGCCTGCACAGGTTACCCTTCCAGGAGATTCTCCACTGACCCCCAAGATCCTCGCCCGAGCTTTGGTAGGTGTGGCAGTTCCGATTGCGAGGCGGAAAAGGTCGGCACACCGATCCTGCGGCTGGGCGACTATCCACTGGTCCCAGACGAGTTGAAGTTTCTCTACTATGGGAATATGCCACCCTGGCCAGTTGTTGCTAGGTCTTTTTACCTGAAGGATGGTGACCATTGACCTACGAACCCCGCCCCGTCGACACCACGCATATCGCATTGACGCCCAAGATCCTCCAGCTCACCGAACGTCTGGCCGAGAACGCGCACGACCTGTGGGCCGTCAAGCGTTTGGCCGAGGGCTGGACTTATGGCCCGGAGAAACGCGGCGACATCAAGCAAACGCCCTTGCTCGTCCCATACGCAGATCTTTCCGAAGCGGAGAAGCAATACGATCGCGATCTCGCCTTGGAAACTCTCAAAGCCGTGCTCGCGCTGGGCTTTCAGATTGTAGAGCATGAGCCGGACTCCGATTCCAGCCGGTAAAACCTCTCCGAGGGAACTCCCCATCATGTCGCAGAAGCCATTCGTTCTGTCGGTCAAGGCCGTTGTGATGGACGAAGCCGGACGGTGCTTGGTTCTGCGCCGATCGGCAGAGTCGAAACACAATGCCGGGCTCTGGGATCTGCCCGGGGGGAAATCCGACCCTGGCGAGGCGATGGAGGCGGCCCTTCGCCGTGAGGTGGCCGAGGAGACGGGTCTGCAAGTTGACTTGACCGGCGTCATCGGCTCGGCGCAGTTGGAGCTGCCCGATCGGATGGTGGCTTACCTCATTGTGGAAGCACGGACCGGCGGTGAAATGCCACAGCTCAGCAGCGAGCACGACTCCCTTCAGTGGCAGACGCGGCATCAGCTCGCGGAGCTCTCCTTCTGCCCTCAGTTTCGCGAGTTTGTCGATTCGTATTCCCAGTCCCTGACGGACAAAAAACCCACCGCCACCCGGCAAACACAATTTCCCACACAACTCCAGCCAAAACCTCCGCCCTTCGATCCAGCGTGGTACAAGACCCAGGTCGAAGCCTTTCGGCAAATCCGGCTCAGTTACCAGGAAATGGCTCATTGCCTGATTCTCGTGCTCGAAGAGGCCAGCAAGTCGCTCGGCCTGAATTGCATCGTCCAGGCGCGGGCGAAATCGGTCGCCAGCTTCGGTGAAAAAATCCTGCGTGAAGGCAAATGCTACCCTGATCCGCTCCGAAACCTGACCGACCTGTGCGGCGTCAGGGTCATCGCCCACACCCTGGGGGGCGTCGCGGCGATCTGCCGGTTCGTCGAGGACCATTTCCACGTCTCCCGGCCCGACTCAGGCGACAAGATCGAGAGCCTTGGACCCGGCGAGTTCGGGTATCTTTCGCGACACTATGTCGTGTCATTCAAGCCCGACGCCTTCTCGACCCAGATCGTCCCTGAGACGCTGGTCGAGCAGGGACTGAAAGCGGAGATTCAGGTGCGGACGATCTTGCAGCACGCCTGGGCCGACATCAATCACGAGCTGAGCTACAAGAACCGGTTCAGGCTTCCGCGGCGCTGGCAGCGCGAGTTCGCTCGGCTGGCGGCCGTGCTCGAAGAAACGGATCGAGACTTCCAGTTCATTCAGGTCGGACTCAAGGAATATGCCTCAAGCTACGAGGCCTACTACACCGACGCTCGGTTGCGCGAGGAGATGGCGAAACTCGAGGTTGTGTGCCAGAACGACCCGCAGCCAGCGGTCGCTCACCAGCTTGCCCGCATGGCCATCTCGCTCGGGGAATGGAAGCTGGCAGTGGCGGCGCTCGAACCTTTTGCCATCGGCGGTCCGGCGGCCGTGCTCCGCGATCTCGGAGTCAGCCTGTGCAAGCTGCACGCTGGCAACTCCGAAAGTCCGGAGTTCTCGCGCGGGCAGGACCTGCTGGCCGAGGCCGTTGCTGCTCGACCCGACCGACCTCGACGCGCACTCATCGCTGGGGGGCACCTGGCGCAAAACGGCAGGCGACCGCCATGGACCCTCAGAAGGCAGCCGAGTTCCGCGCCCTGACAAAAGCCTGCTATCGCCGGGCCTTCGAGATCGATCCGACCCATCCCTATCCGGTGGGCAACTACATCGAGTACGAGATTGCCGACCATCCGGACGTCGAGATCGTGAGCTTCTTCCGCCCGTCACTTCAGGCCGCGAGTAAGCGGTGCCAATCGCAGGCCGAGGTCGGCGTCAATCTCCCGTGGGCTTTCTTCGACCTCGGAAAGTTCCAGCTCATGCTGGGCGAGCCCTATGAGGCGCTCGGCCAGTATGCCAAGGGTGTCGAGAACAGCACCGCCTCCTTCTTCCTCGACTCGGCTCTGGGTTCATTCCCGATCCTGGAAGTCGGCGGCTCCCGGGCCTGGAATGGTCGCGCATGTTCTTGAAGCTGGCCCAGGCGATCCGGTTCCGTCAGCCGGCGATTCATCTTCCGGTGCCCACCAAAAACGCCTCACGACTTGAGGGTCCGGTGGTCATCGTGGCGGGTTATTGCGGCGAGCCTGCGACCACCGAGCATAGTCGCTTGGTGGAGCAAGCCTTTGAAGGCTTCCGCGGAACGATCATTTCGGGTGGCACGACAGCCGGCATCAGCGCCTTGGTGGGCGAACTGCGGGCGCGGTCGGGTGACGTGATCCGTGCAGTGGGCTATGTGCCAAGCCAGTTGCCACCGGATGTCCAGCGCGATTCGCGGTACACGGAGATCCGCGAGACATCGGGCACGGATTTCTCTCCGCTGGAACCGTTGCAGTACTGGGCGGACCTGTACGCTTCGGGCGTCACCGCCGAACAAATCCGGCTCCTTTGCTTCGGTGGCGGCCGGATCTCCGCGGCCGAGTGTCAGATGGCCCTGGCCTTCGGTGTGACCGTCGGGCTGCTCCAACATAACGGCGGCAATGAGGTCGAACATTGCCTGGAAGCGCCACCGTGGACCCGTCACCCGGGCTACCATCGCCTACCTGTCGATGAACGCACCATCCGCGCGTTCCTCGGTCTCACTTGAGAGCGGAGTCAGGTTATGTCCGCCAGATAGCAAACCACCCGACATGGCTTCGCCGTGAAAGATACCATGGGCTTTCGCGGGAGCCAGGGGCTTCGTAGCCACGCGAAGCGGTTTGCCCCCTGCGGATCCGAAACCGTCACGATCAAAGGCCGAGAGCACTGGCGATCAACTCAATGGAAACACCAGATAAACTGCAATCTCGTCGATGGGTTGTTCGGAACCTGCGCTGGTGGATTGGAGGGTTGCTCTTCGCCTCAACAGTTGTCAACTACATCGATCGCCAGGCGCTCAATGTGCTGGCGCCCTACCTGAAGGCCGAATACCACTGGAGCAATTTCGATTTCGCGATCATTGTCACGGCGTTTCGTTGCTCGTACGCGGTCGTGCAACTGATCGGCGGCCGCCTGGTCGACATGGTCGGTACGCGGCGCGGACTGGGCATTGCGGTGGCGTGGTATTCGGTGATGGCCATGATGACATCGTTGGCCAATGGACTGGGCAGCTTCTGCACGTTTCGGTTCTTGCTGGGGGCCGGCGAGGCTGCAAACTGGCCGGGTGCAACCAAGGCCGTCTCCGAATGGTTCCCCGCCAGGGAGCGCGCCATCGCCGTGGCGCTCTTCGACAGCGGCTCCTCGATCGGAGGGGCCATCGCGCCGGCACTTGTGGTATGGCTCTATCACGAGTTCGGCACCTGGCGCCCCGTGTTTCTGATCACAGGCGCGCTCGGGTTTCTCTGGCTAATCGTGTGGATGGCGGCCTACCACCGGCCCGAAGATCATCCGCATATCAGCGATTCGGAACTCGACATGATTCGTAGGTCCCGGTCTGGCGCCGATGAAACCCGATCGCCGACCCGCGTATCCGTGTTAACGATTGTCCGGTACCGGCAAACATGGGGCGTCGTCCTCGCGAAAGCCATTCTCGACCCGTACTGGTTCCTTGTCGCCGATTGGTTTGCGCTCTTCCTGGTGAGCCGTGGGTTCGAGCTCAAGGATACGCTCATGGGGTTCTGGATCCCGTTCGTCTGCGCGGACCTGGGCAACTTTGTCGGCGGGGGGTTATCCAGCTACTTCATTCATCGTGGATGGAGTGTCGGAGCGGCGAGAAGGATCATCTTTCTGATCTGCGGTCCATTGATGCTGCTCCTGATACCGGCGGTTTATACCACCAGCCTGTGGCTCCTGATTGTGGAATTTGGACTGGCGACGCTCGGCTACGCGGCATGTGCCACGATTTTTCTGACACTCCCTTCAGACTTGTTCGAGAGTGGGTCGGTGGCAACGGTGAGCGGCCTGGCCGGAATGGTGACGGGCTTCGTGACCATCGCCGTGACGTTGACCATCGGCGTGGTCACCGATCACTATTCTTTTGCGCCGATTTTGCTGGGAGCGATCGCGGCGCCAGTGCTCGCTGCCATTGCGGTCTTCACTTTGGTGCGGAATACACAAAATACCGGCAACGGCGTGTTGCTCAGGATCTGAGCGGAACATCGACGGTCTAGAAAAGACGTGGGTTCGCCCGGCCTGGCTCTTGCGCTCAACGAGAAATCGGCAAGCATCCCTTCACGACCGGAGTCCAGTTCGCATCGATCTTCGATCGAAGCGCACAACGCATCCCCACGCGTACGTCCTCGGCGCAACGGCGAATTCATTGGCCAAGCGATCCGGGGCGCTTAAACTCAGCGGCATATCAGGGTTCCTCCTCTCCTAGATCAACCCGGAAGACTTGAAATGCAGACACCGAGAATCCGCATCCATGGCACACTCGCAGCGTTCCTCTTGACGATTCATGCCAGTTTGAGTGGACCCGACGCCCGGGCATTCGAGCTGCCGCGCGAGAACAACGTCAAACCGACGGAAGTTGTGCGTACGTCCGATTACGGCGAGGGCGTGGTGGTCGACCACGAGGGCAACCTCTACTTTTCGCACGACAAGATCGTCACCAAGGTGACACCCGAAGGCCGGGCGACAACCTGGACCGCCACGGGCGCACCCAATGGTCACAAGGTGCTGGCCGACGGCACGCACCTGATTTGCGACGCCAGCCGGCATATGCTCTTGCACCTTGACGCCGCCGGCAACGAGCTCATGCCGGCCGCCTCGGAATCCGACGGCATGCCGCTCCGCGGGCCGAACGACCTCACGCTCGATCTGGCATCCGGTGGCGTTTATTTCACGGATCCCGCCAGTTCGAATGAAGAGCGGGCTGATGGCACAATTCATTACTTGAACGCAAAAGGCGAATGCCATACGATCGCCAGGGGGCTGGCCTTTCCCAATGGAATCGCGCTTCGGCCTGGCGGTAAAGAACTTCTCGTGGCCGAGAGCAAACGCAACCGGATCCTCGCATTTCCGGTCGAGGCGCCCGGCAAGCTCGGCAAGTTCCGCGTGCTCGTCGATCTACCTCAAAAGGGGGAAGGTCAGATTGATAATCAACCCGATGGAATTTGCCTTGATGCCGATGGAAACCTTTATGTCGCCCATTACGGCATGCGCCTGGTCGAAGTGGTCAGCCCCGAGGGGAAAATCATCCGGCGCTATCCTGGTGGCAATCTCACGACGTCGAACGTGGCCTTCGCGGGTCCCGAGATGAACCAGCTCTACATGACCGGCGGCGAGCCGGGCGCTCTCTTTCGACTCGCTCTGCCGGGTGTCAAGGGCCTGAAAATCCTACCCCCCCGAAGCTCGAACTAGACAGATCGAATACGAATCGGCAGACGCCGATTCCGCCCGATGAACCCGGAGCATCGCACGGCCAGAAGCTTGCTTCGAGCCAGGGGCTCGCGCACGGCGCCCGGCCGACCTCGTCGTGATCCGCGGCAGCCGTGATCGGGTTACACCCGCGCCGCCGGTTCATGCGCTGGGTGCGGGTCCCGCGCCACGGCCCTCTCAACGCGTATACCGGATGCTGACCAGCTCAGTCGGGGGTTCGACCTCACGCCGCACGGCGATTTGCTGGGCCTCGCGTGGGGGTCCGAAACCGGTCTCGTTACCGGCGCCGCGGGGCGATCCGTCGTCGGCCAGCGCCCTGGTCCGCGAGAACTGGACGTGAATCACACCCACGGGTCCCTGCGCAGTGACTCCTTTTCGAGACGCTCCCTCGCCGTATTTCGTGACGAGAAACGCGAGGAAATTCTCCGTCCCCGCCACGCTCTTGTGCCAGCCGGGAACCGTTTCGATGGCCGCGGACTCGCCCGAGGGCTTACCGGGGACCATCAGGTGCGTGAACCTGGGCTTGGCGGGATCGGCCGGGTCGCGATCATCGCTGAACTGGAAGACGTCGATGCCGTCGATGAACACGCGCGCGGCGACTTCCTCGGCTGAGCGGTTATGAATGCGGATCTCGTAAATTTCGTTCTGTGCGACCTCGATGAATGGCAGGCCCTTTTCCATGCGAGCACGGCGGCCCTGGGTGGGCCGCGTCTGGCCGTCGCCGAGGGGACCGGCGAGGATCTCGACCTGGTATGGACTATTCTTTGAGGCTCGATATGAGCGTCGGGTAGGCGGGATCGGTGTAGGCACTCGGGTGCTTGACGCCCTCCTGGATCGCCTGATTTCGCTCGCGGCGCTGGGTGGACTGATCCCTGGAAAGATGCAGCGGCAGCGATCCGGTCGGCTGCAAGACCCGTGCGATCGTGGTATTGTCATTCACGAAGAAGCGATTGTGCTTGAGCGGTGTTTCCTCACCCGACTCGGTGTCGACGACGCGGAAGACGAGCCGGATGGCCTTCTGGCCATGCCGGGCTTCCGTGGCGTCGGGATGAGGACCGAAAACAAAGTTGCCGTTGACCTCCAGGGGAGCGTCCTCGCCCACGATTCCGGGTTGAAGGCGTTCCAGCTCTTTCGCGAGCAAGAGGCTGATGGCCGGCCCGCCATTGGAGGCGGGTAGGCCGGTTGGCGTGATCTGGCCGACCGACAGCTTGGCGAGCCGCCGTTGCTTGGCCAGCTCGACGACTTCCTCGGCGGCAACCTTGATCACCTGCGTCAGCCCGGTGGCCAGCAACGATCCTGCCCTGACGGGCCGCGCCGGAACACAGGCCAGGGCAACCGTGAAAATCAGCGTGAGCACGATCTGGAAAACACGCATGGGAATACTCGCGTAACTGAGGGAACGCCGCTCTCCGGCTGACGTGATCGTCTCAGCCCGATGAGGCTGTTTCGGTTGAGAAAACGACTCGAGCCGCTGTCGCGGACCGCTAATGTTCGGGCGGAACTCGGATGACCCGGAACCCCAGTATGTTCAATCGCTTCTTGGGCTCCATCCAGGCGCGATTCGCCGATCGGCAAAACTTCGCCTCATTGATAAAACAGCCGCCGCGAATGACCTTGAACTCCGCCCTGGACGGACCACGCGGATCGGCCGTCCCGCTAGACTGGTAATAGTCCGACCAGTAATTGTCGGCGCACCATTCCATGACATTCCCGTACATGTCGAACAATCCCCAGGAGTTCGGCTCGAAGTGGGCCACCGGGGCAGTATAGACGAAGCCGTCGTCGCTGGTGATCGTGATGGTTTTGGCGCGGGGCTTGGCTTTCTTGTAGGATGCGTCGGCCACGTTGCCAAACCGGGACAGTTGCTCGGGGTCCTCTCCGAATTCGTAGCGCGACTGCGTTCCGGCCCGGCAGGCGTATTCCCATTCTGCTTCGGTGGGCAAGCGATACATCCGGCCGTCTTTGCGGGTCAGCCAGTCACAGAACGCGACCGCATCGCTCCAGCTCACGTTCACAACAGGATGATCATCGGTCTGATCGTAGCCCGGCCTCTGCCAGGTGGTCGTGGTCAGCCGGTTTTCCAGAACGTGAAACCGCAGGCCCGACCTGAGGTCGTAAGTGACGGAAGGTTTGAGGTTGGACTCCGACTCGGTCTTGTACTCGGTGTCCGCGACAAACCGGCGAAACTGGCCCACCGTAACCTCACGATCCGCCAGGCTGCGGCCCGCGGGGATGGTCACGCGATGTTGCGGCTTTTCCGACTCGGCCGCGTAGGCGTCAAGAAGGGGTGGCGAGCCCATCAAGAATTCGCCAGCCGGCAAAGGGATGAACTTGATCCCGATCGATTCGGCGAACCCGGAGCGCTCCCGCTGGCGATCGCGATCGCCCGGGACGGACCGACCAACCGGAACCACGAGTGGATCGGGCTTCCGCAGGACGGCCATTTCAACACGAGCGAGCACGGGCGTGGCGACGAGATTGGAAAGCTCGTGCGGATCTTGAAGCTTGCCGTGAGCATATTTGTCGGCGTCGGCTCCCAGTGCGGGTTCCCACTCCTTGGCGCGGCGGTTGACATTCTTGCGGACATAGCCGACAAGGTCGTCCCAGCTCACCTCGCCGGTCAACGGGTCGGCGGCCTGTCCCTTGAGACCCTCGATGACGTGGTGAAAAAGACGCCATGGCCACCCCCGGCCCTGGGCGTTTCGAGCGAGCGCTGACCGGCCGAGCAACTGAAAAGAATGACCGAGTTGGCGGGCAAACGACCCACTAGCCCATTGCCGGAAAGCGAACGAACACGACCCCGGAGCGACCGATTGGGGTCGGGATTGTCTCTGCACGCATCGACCAGAAGAAGGTTGATGCCCCCCTCGCGGTCAAGCCGTTCAACCAGGCGCATCAGGCAGACCATCGACTCGGGCCTGCCGAAAACCGCGTTGACCGGGCAGAAATAGGCGTCGGCAAGCTCCTCGCCTCCGGCGGCAAGGGCGCGATTGCCTTCATGGTCGACCAGGGGCATCTGAACGCCGTGCCCGGCGAACCCGAGAACGATCAAATCATCGGCCTTGCACTGCTGGAGTATGTTCTGAAACCCGCCTTCGATCGCTTCGCGGGTTGCTTCGGCCCCGGTGAGGGTGATGACGCGGAAACCCTGTCCCTGGAGAACGCGGGCCAGTTCTTCGACATCACGCTCGGCGTATGCCAGCGGTTTATCAACGAAGATGCGCGACTCGTAATGATTGACCCCGACAAGCAGGGCCAGTTTTTGCGGAACCCGGTCGGGTTGCCAGGCGTAAACTCTTTGAATGGCCGTATCGCCCGCAAGTGCCATGAGCCCGACAACAGCCAACGCGAAGCGAAGGCCCGACCATCGCATCCGGATCGGGCGTGGCATCGACATCATTCTCGGGCTCCCTCCATGGCAGACTTCGTCGCGAAGAACACGACCATTTTTTTCGAGGCGCTGGCGAGCTCCCGAGGTGAAGGGCCGCCGCGGTTCTCGTCGCAAGTCAGGAATTCGACCATCATCGGTCACAGGCGGCGAACGCACCTGCCGGCGTCATCCCCCTTCGTTCGGCGGAACGAGCCATTGCTCGATCACAGCGCCTTTTCTTACAGACATTCACCGAAAGGCACAAGAGAGACGTCGCGAGTTGATTCTTGGGATGACGGCGTTCGCATGTCAGCGGTCGACGAGGTCCGTCACGCAACGTCGCGCGACCGTTCTGGTAATATTTCGAAAAACGCATTCCCCGTTGCTCTGGATCAACTGCTAGACGTTCGGGTAACATCATCCTTTCGTTTGCGGCGCCCGTCGCCGGACCATTAATGATGCTCACCGACCGTGCGCACGGCTCTTGCATCATTTTTTCATCGAGTACCAGACTGCTTCGAGGTGACCCGTGCCATTTCGTCCGCGCAAGAAGAAGTCCCGGCAGAGCAAGTTCCACCGATGCACGCGATGCGGATCGCAGGTGCGCAAGCGATCGGTTCGCTGCAAGCGCTGCGCCGAGGTTCAAAAGGGGAAGTGATCCACCGGTGTTAATGGCGCTGGCGCCGAGCCGGACTGACTGACGAGGGACGATGCCAGCCGGGCAGGGCCGCCAGCGTGGGCGGGCCATCAGGTGTCTGCAATCATCAACGTTGATTCAGTCGAGGGGGCGAGTACCCGCGGGGATGCCCGTCTGGCTCGCGCGGTTGACAACGACCACGCCGAGGTCAGACTCGACCCGGATCTGGCAGGATAAGCGCGTGTTCGGCTCAAGATTGGGTTCGCGGGCCAGGCGTTCCTGCTCCAGGCCTTCCATGGGCGATGGCTCGCCCGCGACAATCTGAACGCGGCATGTCGTGCAGCGGGCGTTGCCGCCGCACCTGTGCATGATATCAATGCCGGCATCCTCGATGGCGAGCACCAGCTTCTTTCCGGGCTCGACCTCGAATGACTTCTCACCTTCGACGGTAACAATCGGCACCAGCGCGATCCTCCTCAACGCAAACCCAGGGGAACACTTAAAGACTTGCCGTCGAGGCTCGAAGCTCAAAACGCCATCGAGCGCGGCCCCTTTGGGATAGAGACTTGGCCCCTCGGGAGTGACCAAGGCGTCTCCCTCGCTCTTCAAGGTAACGACCTTTTTGCCCACAGTCAAAGTTGCCGAAGCCGGGCCCGGCGACATGGGCGCGTTTCCGGATTGCAAGAAATGGAACGCGACCTCGCCGCTCGTCGTCTTCGAACTTGCGTCGACTGTCTTCTTGACGACTTCGACGGATCCCTTGCCGTCGGGCAAAGAAATCATACTCCCCTGGTGCGGCGGGGGAGCCGATTCCAATGATGGGGAAGAGCCGCCACAGCCTCCGAGGGCGCAAGAAAGCACCAGCAGCACGCAACACGGACCAACTCGAGAAATTCGCGACAACAACGAAATCATCTCCAAAAAGAATGCGGGGGAGCGGGTCTGCCAGTAGGGAAATGGCATGCAGTCAGCTTCGACTGCGAACGACCAGGGACGCACCCCGGCGACGAACAAGAAGCTCGATCTCCGGGCGCTTTTGGTTGCGAACGACGCTGGCGACGGATACGCGGACGCCGCGAATTCGTTCATTCGCCGATGAAACGATCAATAGCTGTCCGAGCTGATCACTTCGCCGCCGGCCCGGGTCGAAAGCTGCTGATAGACGCCGAGCTGCGCGGCGTTGTTGGCCAGGTAGCTGCCGGTCTTGGTGTAGGGCGCCGTGATGGGAACTGTCGTGAAGGTCGTGCCATCGGGCATGGCATCCTTGTAGGAGTCGGCATTGCCCGTGTTGAACGTCCACGAGCTGATCGAATTCTTGACGAAGCGCACCGAGCCATCGCAGAGGCCAAAATTCGCACCGCCAGGATGGAAGCTGCCGGCGCACGTCGGGTAGTAATAGCTGGCGTTATTGCCGCCGAAGCTGATGTTGTTGCCGATCAAAAGGTTGACGGGATACAGCGTCGCGAACAGCGTGTCGTACCAGCGACCCGAGTTCCAGCAATTGTCGGAAATGGCATAGCCCGGGTCGAGCAAGTACAGGTGTCCCTTGCTGTGCTCGCCGAACATGAACGTATTGCTTGTGCCGTCGGTCACGCTGGCGATCTTGACGGTGCTATCATTGTAGATCACACCGTTGAAGTTCGCGAGAATCGTGCTGGGCATCAGGTTCGAGAATCCAAACGTGAAGGTGCCCGCGTTGCCCGCATAGCTGGTGAAGGCCTGCGAGAAACCGGTGGTCGTGGCGGGAAACAAGGTCGGGATGATGTTGAAGCTCCACCCCGGAACCACGCCGCTGGCGGACACCTGAGTCGCCGGCAACTGCATCGTCTGATTCTGGGTGTCGCTCGGACAAATCAAGGAGTTGATCTGCACTCCGCCGACCGTGAGGTTCTCGGCCCCCGCGGACGAGCTGGACGTGAAATTGATCGCGTTGTACATCGGCGCCTGCTCGAAGAATGGCAACATCCGCGCGAAGCAACTGAAGTTCTCGGGATACGTGCTCCAGTGCGGCGGGTTGAACAGCGTGCCTGAATACGAACCGCCCGGATAACTTCCGTTGGTCGACTCATAATTCGCGGCGGCAAGACCAATTTGCTTGAGGTTATTTGTACACTGGGCTCGCCGCGCGGCCTCGCGCAGCCTGTACGGCGGGAAGCAAGAGGGCGATCAACACCGCGATGATCGCGATGACGACCAGAAGCTCGATCAGCGTAAAACCACTGCGACGTCGCAAGGGAGCCAGGATCATGGCATTCTCCAGGTAGTGAGAAGGGGTGTCGCGTTGTTGATTGGATTCATGAGGCCAAGGGAGAGTCGAAATACTGTAATATCTCAGATGTGTCGTGAAAAGGGTGCTGATCATCTGGAACGCATATTTATCCTCTCTTAATAGGAATCTCACGTCGCTATCTACCGATAGCGCCCCGACGACGTGATCGCCCCGGTCCGCAAAATCATCAGCGCCGCCCTGGCGCCAATCTCACGAGGTCCAGCCTGGCCTTGATGCGGGCCACGACGGCGGACCCAGCTCCCAGCGACTGGTGGTCAGCCCGTAAACCTATTTCGTCTGGACTTGGCCGAAATACGAAGGCGAAGCCAACCGCAGACCCTCATCGGTCGGCCTGGATAGGGACTCGATTCGGCTCGGTCCATGATTTCATATCATATCAGATTTATTTGGGCGCGAGCGGCGTCGCCCCGAACACCAGAAACGGCGACCCCGACCTACCGAAAAAGAAACGTCGCCTGCACGGGCTTGCCGTCAAGCTGGAAGTCGATCTGCCCGCGAAGTCCATCAGGGTAATCGCCCGGTTCCGAGGCGAACTGGCCCGGATCGCTGGGTTGAGGAAGGAGATTCACGACAGCACCGCTGCCGCCGGCGCCGAGAGTCACTTTCACATCGGTTGGCGGCGGGCTCATGGGGGTCGTTGCATCGGGCTGAATGAAGTAAGCGACGATTCGCGACTTGCTAGTCTTGCGAGACCCTTTGGCCACGGGTTCGGTTTCCGTCTTGAGCTCGACAAACCCGAGTGATTCCGGCAGATCAACGATGCTTCCGCCGTGCGGAGCCGAGGCGAACTTCGAGGGTTCCGAAATGGCTCCCCCGCCACAACCGGGGATCAGGCCCAAGGCGAGGAGAAGGAGTCCCAACGCGACTCGCTGCATGAGAAATAACTCTCGCGATGTTGTGAGTTCAAGGAAAGAGAAGAACCGGGGGTCGAGCGACCCCCGGCCAATCGTTGCGACTGACAAACCCTTGCGTTTCACGAAAGACAACCCGGCCATCAATAACTGTCCGAGCTGACCACTTCGCCGCCGTTTCGCGTCGAGAGTTGCTGATAGACGCCGAGCTGCGCGTTGGTCATTACCAGATAATCGCCGGCTCTCACGGCGGGAGCCGTCGCGGCCGCGATTGTGAACGTCGTACCGTCGGCCACCTGGTCGCCGTAGGCGTCCGCGCTCCCACTCGTGAACGTCCACGAACTGATCGAATTCTTGATGAACCGGACCGATCCATCACAGAATCCGAAGTTCGCCCCGCCGGGGTGATAACTCCCAGCCGAGGTTGTCGCATAGTAGGTATAACCAGCGAACGTGAGACCGGCAGCCGTGTTTCCATTCGCGATATTGATGGGATACAGGGTGCTCACCAGAGTGTCAAAATATCGTCCGACGTTCCACTGGTTATCGGAGACGCAATAACCGGGGTCGATGACGTAGAGACGGCCCTTGGCACGTTCGCCGAACATGAACGTGTTGCTCGTGCCATCGGTGATTGCCGAGATCTTGACGCTACTATCGTTGTAAATCGTGCCCTGGTAAGCGGCATTGACCACGGGTTGCATGATGTTCGAGAATCCGAACGCGAACGTGCCCGCATTGCCGCCATAGCTGGTGAACGCCTGGTTCCAGTTGCCGGCGGGCAATGGATAAATGTTATAGAACGACCATCCCGGTGTACTGCCATTGTTGGTCGCCGAATACTGCGTCGACGGCAACTGCATGGTCTGGTTGAGGGCGTCGCTCGGACAGATGAGCGAGGCGACCGCGACGCCGCCAATGGTCAGGTTGTCAGGAGCACCCGCGTTGAGGTTGAAATTGGCCGCGTTGTACATGGGCGACTGCTCGAAGAAGGGGAGCAGACGTACGAAAACGCTGAAACTTTCGGGATACTTGTACGAATAGGCCGGAGGGTTACCGTAGTTGGGACCGACTCCGTTGTTCGTTGTATAGGAGTCGCCGGCAAAGCAGCCGTTGGTCGACTCGTAGTTGGCCTGCGCCAGGCCCATTTGCTTGAGATTGTTTGTGCACTGGGCACGCCGGGCGGCCTCGCGCGCGGCCTGCACGGCGGGAAGCAAGAGGGCGATCAATACCGCGATGATCGCGATCACGACCAGAAGTTCGATAAGCGTAAAACCAGGGCGACGTCGCATCGGTGGACGGACCATGAACAAACTCCCAGGAGATGGCTGGTGAGGAAATTGAATCATATTCGGGGCGGGGAGAGGGGATTTAAAATACCATTCCTGAAACGGATTGAGAAGCCATGTCCATAGCTTTTCGTGAGGAACCCGTCTGGCAGGGACCGTCCCACCGGTATTTTCGCTACGGTTTGACGCTAGCCTCGCTTGTGCACGATTTTAAACCGGAATCCGCCGAAACGGGTTAAGATTTCATGAAGTAACTCTGATGTTTTGTTAAATCTGGACGAGGCGCCGCCCCTCTCGGGCCATGCTCCTTGCCCTCTGGCCGCCTCGAAACCAGGGGTATTGCAAAGCGCCGCGGCCTGTGCCATATTCCACGGTCTATTCCCGTTTCCGGGTCCGTCGTGCGCGGCGAGCCCGTGATGGGTCAGTGTGTGGATTCGACCGCGGCCCGGGCGATCGTCTTGCCGGCTTCAGACGCGTCGGCCCGTGGGCAATATGTCTGGCGGGTCAAGCACCGTCGGTGGACTTTTTTTCAACCGCCGGCGTCAGCGTGGCATAATCGAGGGAAGGAACGAGATGATCTGGCAGGTGGGTCTTTATGTGGCCGCCGTCTTGGTCCCTCTGGCCGCATTCGCGGTCGAGGCGATCTTCATCCGGCAATTGAAACGGTTCAACGCCTACCTGGCCACAGGCGCGATTGGTCTCTCGTTTGTTCTCTCGCTGATCGGCTTCATCGATTACTCGATCGAGAGCGGCTTTTTCGGGCATCATGCCGAAGCCGGAGCGACCGCCGCGGCCGAGCACGGCGCGCCGCCGGCGCATGGGGCCGAAGCCGAAGCGGCCGACGAGCACCATCAACCCCTGGTGTGGTCGGCAAGCGTCGACTGGATGTTCCTGGGAGGCCGAACGGCCGGCACGCCCGACCTGATCGTGCCCCTGGGAGTGGCGATCGATAGTCTCTCGGTGATCATGTTCTTGATGGTCACCTTCATCGCGACGCTCATCCACATTTATTCGATGGGCTACATGCACGACGACCCGCGATACCCGCGGTTTTTCACCTATCTTTCGCTCTTTTGCTTTTCCATGCTCGGGCTGGTGGCTTCGTCGAACGTGCTGATGATCTTCATGTTCTGGGAGCTCGTCGGTGTCTGCTCTTACCTCTTGATCGGCTTCTGGTACGAGGAGAAGTCGAACAGCGACGCGGCCAACAAGGCGTTCATCGTCAACCGCGTGGGCGACGTGGGCATGCTCGTCGGGTCTGGGCCTGCTCTGGACGAGCCTCGGCACATTCAGCTTTCAAGAAATCAACCAGGGCCTTCGCAATGACAACGGCAGCCTCAATCGCGTCGATTTGCCTGGCGGCGAAGACGTCGTGCAGCTCACCGATCCGGCGACTCACAAGGTCGTGACCGACGAGGTGACCGGCCAGCCCCGACAGATTTCCTTCTGGCTGCTGACCCTGGCCGGCCTGGGGATTTTCGCCGGCTGCGCGGGCAAGAGCGCCCAGTTCCCGCTGCACGTCTGGCTCCCCGACGCCATGGCCGGCCCGACCCCCGTCTCGGCCTTGATTCATGCGGCCACCATGGTCGCGGCGGGTGTGTATCTGGTCGGGACGGTTTTATTCCGGTGTTCACGGGCGACGTGCTTCTTTTCATCGCGTATACCGGTGGAATCACCCTGTTCATCGCCGCCACGATCGCGATGGTGCAAACCGATTACAAGAAGGTCCTCGCTTACTCGACCGTGAGCCAGCTCGGCTTCATGATGCTGGCCCTGGGCGTCGGCGGCTGGGCGGCCGGGCTCTTCCACCTGATCACGCACGCGTTTTTCAAGGCCCTCTTGTTCCTGGGCGCCGGCAGCGTTTATCACAGCGTGCACACCTATGAGATGGCCCCCCTGGGGGGTCTGCTCAAGAAGATGCCGATCACGGGCTGGACCATGCTGGTCGGGACCCTGGCGATTTCGGGCGTGCCGCTTTTCAGCGGCTTCTACTCGAAAGACGCCATCCTGGCCGCCGCACTGGCGCGGGTGATGGCCAACCCGGAGCACTTCTTGCTCTTCGCGTTGCCGGCCGTGGGCGCGGTCCTGACCGCGTTTTACATGTTCCGCATGTGGTTCCTGACGTTCTCCGGCGAGCCGCGGGGGTTTCCCTCGAAGCATTGAAAAGGTCGTCTCGCACGTTCACGACGAAGAGCATGCCCTCGACAAGGACCATGGAGCCGGCCACGGTCATGGCCACGGCCATGACCTGAACCCGGCGGCCCACGCGCACGAGAGCGAGCCGATCATGACCTGGCCGCTCTTGATCCTGGCGGTGTGTAGCATCTTCGCCGGCTGGACGTTTTCGTATGTCATTCCACTGCCGTTCGGCACGCCGACACTCGAGCATCTGCTCGAATTCGGCGAGCCATACCGGGCCACCGATATCCAGGCCATGCACCACTTTTACGCGTTCGCCGCGTCACTGGTCATCATGCTTTCGGGGATCGGGCTGGGGTTGCTTTACTATGCTCCCCACGGCTTCCCGTTTTTTATTCCGAACCGCTTGAGCGCGGTGCGCACGGCCGAGCGATTCGGCGGCGTTTATCGCTTTCTCGTTCACAAGTGGTATTTTGACGAGCTCTACTGGGCCGTGCTGGTCAGGCCATGTCTGGCACTGGCCCGATTCTGCCGCCAGATCGACCAGATCTTGATCGACGGACTGGTCAACGGCGCGGCGGCCGCGACCCAGCTACTGAGCCGCTATGATGGTTTGTTCGACCTGCTGGCGATTGACCGGCTGGTCAATCTCACGGCGGAGGTTGTCTATGCAACCGGCGATCGCGGCCGGTCGATTCAGACTGGCCGCCTCCGCAATTACCTGATGTTTCTGGCCGCCGCGCTCGTGGGTCTCTTCGCGGGCGTGTTTGCCTGGATCCGAGCCTAGGTTTTGAACCCTGGCATGCGGCTCTGCCGTCGTGTTCCCTTGCCGTGCATTTAACGTGATTCCGCTGGCTTTGCTCCAACGAAACTCGCCCTGAACTGGTGACCGTCCCATGAGCGACAACGTGCTGCTGACCTCTCTCTGGCTTGTCCCCTTGATCGGCATGGTGGCCGTGCTGCTCGTGCCCAAATCGGCCGAGTCGCTCGTCAAGTGGGTCGGACTGGGCTTCACGTCGGCGACCTTCATCCTGACCTTGATCACTCTGGGGGCCTACCTCGATGAGGGCCTCAAGGACAAACCCCTGAGCGAGCGCGTCCTGAACAACAAGCTCGTCGCCGAAGGGGACGTCGAGCTCACCAGGAGTGAAGAGACCGGCGCCGAATCCGATCTGGTCGTCCGCCGCGCGTGGATTCCCTATTTCAACATCCAGTATTACCTTGGCGTCGACGGCATCAGCCTCAGCCTGGTCGTCCTGAGCGGGTTTGTGGCCGTGCTGGCCTGTCTGGCCTCGTGGAACATCGAGAAACAGGTGAAAGGGTACTACGCGCTTTATCTCCTCTTGTGCACGAGCATGATCGGCGTCTTCATCTCGCTCGACCTGTTCTTGTTTTACGTGTTCTTCGAGGTCATGCTCCTGCCGATGTACTTCCTGATCGCGATCTGGGGGGGTCCACGGCGGGAATACGCGGCGATCAAGTTCCTGCTTTACACGTTGTTTGGCTCCGTGTTCATTCTGGTCGCCATCCTGATCCTCTATTTCTACCAGAGCAACATCCGGATCACCGGCTTCACGGGTCACTCGTTCGACATCGTGCAACTGACGCGAATCGCGTCAGCGAAACCAGCTATTACCCACGGTCGATCCAGTGGTGGGTGTTCATCCTGTTCTTCACCGGGTTCATCGTCAAACTGCCGTCGTTTCCTTTCCACACGTGGCTGCCCGACGCCCACGTCGAGGCTCCCACGCCGATCAGCATGATCCTGGCGGGCATCTTGCTCAAGATTGGCGGTTACGGCCTGATCAGGCTGGCCTGGCCGCTGGCCCCCGCGGGAGCCTACGACTGGTCGATCTGGGTCGCGGCGCTCGGCGTTTTCAGCATCCTTTACGGGGCCCTCGTCGCGATGGCCCAGACCGACTTCAAAAAGCTGGTCGCCTATAGCTCGGTCAGTCACATGGGCTATGTGACCCTGGGCATGGCCGTCATGGGAATCTTCGCCGCCGACGGCTCAAGGCTTGATCCACGCTACTATGCCTATGGCGTCAACGGCGCGATGTACATGATGCTGGCCCATGGAATCACCTCGGTCGGAATGTTCTTTTTGGTCGGCGTGATTTACGACCGGGCTCACACGCGCGATCTGAACAAACTCGGCGGCCTCGCCAATATCATGCCCCTTTACGGAGCCGTCTCGTACATCATCTTCTTCGGCTCGATGGGCCTGCCCGGCCTTTGCGGATTCGTCGCCGAGGTGTTCGTCGTTTTGTCGGCCTTCAACTACAGCCCCGTTCTGGCGGTCCTCGCCGCCGCCGCGGTGATCCTCACGGCCGGCTATATCCTCTGGACCATCCAGCGCGTCTTTCTCGGCCGCAACGAAGAGTGGAAAGCACTCCCCGACCTTGACGTGCGCGAGATTGCCATCGCCATTCCCCTCGTCGTCTTGACGATCGTCATGGGAATCGTTCCGAACTGGATCGTTCTGAGCTGGATGTCCCCATCGGTCGACCGTGTCGTCCATGGCGTGGTCAACGCCCGCGAGCTGAACGTCCAGTCTCGCCTGCCGAAACCCGTCGCGCTGGCGGTGCCCCCGCGATCGAGCGAAGAACACGCCACCAGGCCAGCGGGCCGGCTCTAGCCCAGCACCGCTGAATCAGTGATAAATCGACCGTGGTAAAGGCTTTAATTCCTCAGTTCGGCGGCCCCGAGGGAATGCTCCCCCGACGCTCCCGGGTCATAACCGCCGGGACAGAAGTCTCGCTCCTTTGGGGGCGATTCAAGCCTTCCTGGCTTCATGCCGATAATGACGATGCCCGGACTTCGCGGTCGCTGTGCGCGCTGGTCTTGCAACAATTCGGCTGCCGGTGTACCTTGCGGCTCACCTCTGACGCAGGCCCTGTCGGCGATAGCCGTTCCTTTTAATACCGCCTGAACATGAATCGCCAATTTCGCCGGGCACGACCGTGCTGGTCGTGCGCAGGTTCGAGTGGGCGATGCTCGATCCGATCAATCTGTTCACCGCTTGGAAAAGGCCCGGGCACTGACCGATGAATCTCCGACCCCGGGCCATTGGAAAATAGGCCAAGCACTAATCAGGAAGGAGCCGAACCGCTATGCGAGCCTGGTCATGGATGGCCGCTCTCGCCTTGATTGCGGGCACGTCGATCGCCGTAAGCCGCGCCATGCCGGCCTCGTCGAGCCCGACGCCAGACGACACTCAAGGCCAAACGCGTGCAACCGAACCGCCCAAGCCCGGTCCGGCTGGTCCAGTCCCGAGATGAAACGGTCCGCTACAACGATTCCGGCGGTCCGGCTCAACCTCGAAATCGCCGGGCTCGGGCAGCACGGCTGCGAGGTCGACGTGAAGCCGGGCAATCCGAGCTGCCGGTTCCGTACCTTCAAGCTTTCAACAGATCACGCCAAGGTCGCCCGGCCCGCCGAAGGCGCCCAGCACGTCACCTCGGAAGGACATGCCACCCTGGAGCTCAAGGACGTTGAGCTTCGCGGCGCCGACCGCATGTGCACCGTGGCGATCACCGTTCGCGAAGCCGGGCACAACCCCAAGACCGTGTACCGCGGTTTCCGGATTCCGGTTCGATCGGAAGCCAATGCTGGCTCGCCCGCGAGCTCCGATCTTGTCTTTACATGCTATCTCAGCAGTGCGTCGAAGGCGGCCGCCGTCACGGCCACGGCGACCGCGGACCGGTCGAACCCGACCCGCAAGTAAAACGGAACGAAAATCGCGGTTCGCCTTTGGGCCTGGCGGCGTGGCCCGATGATGAAACAGGAAAAGCACGGCACCCCTGATCGAGGGGGCGCCGTGCTTTTTTTTGCACTGCGTATTCTCAACGGAACAACGTGCCGTTTTGCCGTGTCATTTCAAACGGATCGGATCGAGCTGATTGGCGCCGGGGTGCACGGTGGCGAGCAGGCCCGAGCTATCTTCGTCGGTGTATTTGAATGGAAATGGCGGCCGTCTGGTCTTGAGGGCGGCCTGATAATCCAGCGTTTCGACGCGAATCTTGTAATCGCCGGCCGGAGCGCCCTCGCCGGAGCCGCCCGTGACCACCGAGAATGTGCCATCGGCCCTGATGACGCCGCTTGGCGTGATCGGCAAGTCGCCTTTGGGTACGAAGTAAACCCAGCCACTGCGCAGCGGTTTGCCATCCCGCAAGAGAACCTTGCCCTTGACCTCATGCACGGGAAACGACGGAAGCGTGTCGGAACCGAAGTTGCAGCCCGGGGCGGCCGCCGCGCAGGCCGCCATGACGATCGGATGGATCCGGCGAGTGAACACGCCCGGGTGGATCGATCGGATTTTCTGTATCAAATCCATTGCTCTTTGCTCCGAAATGAATCGCTTCGCGATCAGTCAATAAAAAAAGGTCGACGGAACCGGGTGGCTCCGCCGACCTCGACTGGCCACCAGAGGGAGTGGCACTCGACTCAGTACTGGTCGGAGGAGATGGTCTCGCCGCCAGCGATCGTCAGGACCGAACGCAGCGTGACCAGGTTGATGGAGTCCTTGATGAAGCGGACCGAGCCGTCGCCAAAGAGGGCGTTGACGCCGCCGGGGTGGAACGAGAAGGGCTCTTCATTCGGTCCGGCCTGGTTGCCGGCGGTCACGGTCGTCGAGGGCCAGGCGACGCCTTCATTGGTTGGCAGAGCCTTGTTATTCGGCTGACCCGACGTGCCGAAGGCGTTGCCCGGATCGGCCCATCTCCAGAAGCGGTGACGCGCACCATTGGCATAGCCGGCGGGCCCGAGTCCCCGAACGACCGGATAGAGGTTTTCCAGGAACTGGCTGACGAAACGTTCGTCGCGGCCGGCGCACTCGAGGATGGCCACGGTATTGCTCGTGCCATCGGTGATCTCGGAAATGGCCGTCTTGCCATCCTTGAGCAGCCCCTTGGCGGCCAGCGTCTTGTTACGATAAGGAACAACGGTGGTGGCTCCGATGCCCCCCGTGGCGAGCGTGGATCCGACGACGTTGATATCGGTGTAGACCGACGGGGCATAGTCCATGTAACCGTAGCCGCCGCCCGACTGCGCTTTCTCAAAGGGGGACGCATTGGGGTCGCTGGCGCACGAATCGCGTGTCGCCGAACGAACGCTGGATGGGCAAACAAAGATGCTGATCGCCGACGACGAGCCGGTAAAGTTACCGCCGCTTGCCTCGTTGTAGTCATACGCGAAGTTGAGCGAGTTATAAAGCGTTCCCCCCTCGACCTGGCTCAGGACCCGGGCCTGAACACTGAAGCCGGTGTCGGGGAACTGCACGGACGGCGGCGTCGTGGTGAGATTGATCGATTTGCAGGCCGGCGGAAATGCGCCGTTGCCACTTTCATAGTTGAAGAGAGCCAATCCCATCTGTTTGAGGTTATTGGTGCACTGGGCCCGCCGGGCGGCCTCACGGGCCGACTGAACGGCCGGAAGCAAGAGTGCAATCAAGACCGCGATGATCGCAATCACGACCAGAAGCTCGATGAGGGTAAACCCGCGGCGTGACGAATGCTCGCTCATGTGTGTCTCACTTTCCTGTTTAAAATGGACCGAATCCAGAAGGCCAAGCGGCTCGGAATCTTTACGCATCAAGGGGGACCTGCCGTGTTCGATCGAACGATCAGGCAGCGATTCGTCGAGCGCTCTTTGAACGGCGCAACACCTGACTCGCATTGCGGTTAAGACGCCAGCATAACGCAACGTCAATCTCATGAAACCGTCGTCTGAGGACCATACTTACAATTTCGACCGATCGAGTCAAGTATAATCTCGGTCGATTTAGTTGAGTATCTTGAGGCGGTGTTTAAAAGCCACATGTCCGTGGCTATTGTCGCGAGTGCACGCGAGCGACTTTGAGTCAACGTGTGGCATGGGAAGTGAGGTCAGGCCTGATACCAATTGCAGTACACGTGACTGCCGGTGTCCATTCCGAGTGACTTCCTGGCCGCGTCTCGCGCCGCATGAAAACTGAACTAGATATGAAAGTTTGTACTATCTTAGCAATCTTAAGAAATTTTGGATGGAGTCGGGACAGAAACTTGACAGAGGCCGCCGCGCGATACAGAATACTCGTCTCGCCCTGGAATGAACTGGACTTTCCGTCTAAGCCTTGCACTTAATATACATTAACGCGAAGATGTTTTCACATAAACCAGCTATGACGCTGCGCTGAACGGGTCCGCCAGCGCCATTGGTGAGGATGGGGCTTTCGACGACGTTACGATCCTTGACCCAGGAATTTTCCGTGCAAACGCTCGATTTTTCCGATCATGGCGGGCCTTGGGACACGCGGTTTCCGAGCTGCTTCAGCAGTTATGGCGTCGTGGGCACCCGAGTGACCGAGGCAGATCGAGCACCGGACGCGACTTGAATTATTATCGATTTGATATTAGCTCATTTGGCGATTTTGCAAATATATAAGGAATTAATAGTGACATCGATCTGTCCTGTTTCCGCGGCTTATTTCGACATTTCTCACAAGATTTTTCTTGACAGCGATGGTCGGGGCGATCGAGAATTGTTAATCATGCTCATGCTGCAAAACGCTGATATGCATAAGTTTTGTGACGTTCGCCGTTCGTCGTGTGCATTGATTCCGCCGATTTGATTGAAATCGGCCTTTGCGAGGCCGGCCTGGCGTTGTGAGCCAGGGACGCGGTCTGTCTCGGGCGTCGTGAGCGACAGCAAGGTGCTGACAGTGAACCGAATTGACCGACGCCCGAACCTTGATCAATTCCTGGTTGGCCTCAGGATGTTGGCGCGAGGAAGGACACGTTCGGCGTGGCAGCCGGCGTCGACCGTCGACTTTCCGTGATGATTTGCCAGTCCGTTCGTTGTATCGAGAAAGCGAGGCACGATGAATTCATTTCGCTCGAAGTTTGGCTCTACTTTCGGTTACGCGGTGATCGTGGGGGCCGTGCTCCAGCTTGGCTGTTCCTCCGAGGAGCCGCCCGCTCCGCCATCGGCGGGCAAGGTATCAAGACGCGAGGAAGCCGGGAAGAAGTTTCCGTTCCCGGACTGCGCCAGCAACGCCGGCGAAGAAAGCCGCGCCTGCCGGCAAGACGCCTTGAGGTGAATTTTGCCAGGCACCGGGCTGTGCGGGCCCTGCTTGCTGGTTTTTTTCGCACGTGCCAGCTCATTGATTCTGAGCGAGCGTGGCGGCCATGAGAGTTCACCCATGAACCGCGGCGGTCGGTGCCCAGAATCAAAGTCTTGACTGTTACTGGCCGAACGATCGCAATCAACTCGCCGAGCCAAGCTTGTTTTCGGATTCATTGGCCGCTGCTCGTCGAGGTCGGTCCCGTCGGCCGTCGCGTTGGTTTGGGGTTATATCACTTTTTTTCGGGAGTATCTGCATGAAACGACCTCCGGATTCGAACCCGGCCGCCCGCGGCTTCACCCTGATCGAGCTGCTGGTGGTGATCGCCATCATCGCCGTCTTGATCGCACTGCTCTTGCCCGCGGTGCAGGCCGCCCGCGAAGCGGCCCGCCGCGCCCAGTGCACAAACAACCTGAAGCAGTTGCAGCTCGGTATGATGAACTACGAGTCATCAAACACCTGTTTTCCGATGGGGTCTTTTCAGATGCCCCCGCCGGGCGATCCTCGCGCGGCCTCTGGAAATGGCCGTCACGAGCACGGCTACCTGATCCGGCTCTTGCCATTCATCGAGCAAGCGCCACTCTACAATGCCTACAACGCTAACATCCACTACTTCACGTATGATAACCTGACGGTCCTGGCCACAGGGCTCAGCGCGATCTGGTGCCCGAGCGACGCGATCGCCTCGCAGTCGTTCACCGTGCCCGCCGGCGACGACGGCAGCGTGCCAACGGCCTCGACGACCTATCACAACAGCTACTTTGCCTGCTCCGGCACGTGGATGTCGCCGGGCCGCTATCAAGATACGGGCGTCGCCAACTTCGGCTCGTATTACGCCCAGGCCAATGGCGTTGTCTACTTCTACAGCCACACGACCATCGCGGCGATCACCGACGGCACCAGCAATACCATGGCTCAGAGTGAATGCTCGATGACGGCCATGAACGCCGGCAACGCGGGCGACCAGGTGTGCTGGCACTGGTGGGGTTCCGGGAACTATGGCGACACCATGTTCTGTACGCTCTATCCCATCAATCCCTTGAGGAAGATTGGCGATCCCGGCGGCGGCGGCGGCGGTGAAATCAATAATGACGCGGGCACGTACACGCCTTCGAGCAACCATCCCGGTGGGGCGAACTTCGCATTCTGCGACGGTTCGGTTCGCTTCCTCAAGGATACGATCAACTCGCTGCCATTCAGTCCGACAACCGGTTTGCCCCTGGGCTACACGAGCACGGGTGGCATCTGGACGCAATCCGTGCCCAATGCCGTTTACCAGGCTCTCTCCACCCGCAACGGCGGCGAAGTGATCAGCTCCGACGCGTACTGATGACACCAGGCCATGCCGGTGCGCGACAATAGCTCAGGTAGGCTTCCGACAAAACCGCGGCACGCGAGGCTCGATTTCGATGGCTCGCGTGCCGTTCTTTTTTTGTTTTCGGAACGTTCGGCAGACGATAATCGGCCCGCGACGGGGGTTGCCGGATTGTCTCGCAAGCGATCATCGGCGATCTTAGAGTCTGTCTCATATGGGGAGGGCGAAACTCCGTCGAGCCTTGGTTTAGCACGGCCGATCGGCTCGACAGAGTTTCGCCCTCCCGAAAAGCGGCCTTATGGGACAGACGCTTAGCAGAGAGAAAACAAGCAAACCAAGAAGGCCCCGTCCGCTCCGTGGCGTGTGGGCTCCTTCGTATCGACCGGAGATCTTTCCCAGATGAAGAATGCGATGAATCGCCGGCAGTTCGCCGCGTCGGCGTCGGCCGCGGCCGTGAGCCTGGGAACCCTGGCTATTGGCGCGGCCCCCGCGAAGCCGCCGGGGACCAGGAAGCCGGTCATCGTCTCCAGCGGTAATGGACTGCGCACCGTTGAAAAAGCGATGGAGCTGATCAAGGCCGGACGCGACCCGCTCGACGCGGCCATCGAGGGCGTGGCGATCGTCGAAGCCGACCCCAAGGATAACTCGGTCGGCTACGGCGGGCTCCCCAACGAAGACGGTGTCGTCGAGCTTGACGCGGCCGTCATGCACGGGCCGACCCACGGCGGCGGCTCGGTGGCTTCCATCCGAAACATCATGCATCCCGCGGCCGTGGCCCGGCTGGTGATGAAGCGCAGCCGGCATGTTCTCCTGGTTGGTGAAGGCGCTCTGCGATTCGCCCGCGCTCATGGCTTTCCCGAGATCAACCTGCTCACCGAGGAAAGCCGCCAGGTCTGGCTGCACTGGAAGGAAACGCGCGACCCCAATGACGACTGGCTGCCCCCTTCGCCCGATGAAAAGGTCGCCGAACACGTCCGCGAGGCGATCGCCAATCGCGTGACGGGAACCATTCACTGCTCGGTGCTCGACTCACACGGCGACCTCGGATGCACGACAACCACTTCGGGCCTGTCATGGAAGATTCCCGGCCGCGTGGGCGACTCGCCCATTCTGGGTGCGGGCCTGTATCTCGATAATGAGGTCGGCTCGGCCGGATCGACGGGCGTGGGCGAGCTCAATCTGCTCAATCTCTCGAGCGCCTTGATCGTCGAAGGCATGCGCCGCGGCCTTCACCCCAAGGACGCGATCATGGAGGTTTGCAAAACGATCGCGACCCGCTGCACGCGCGACCCGAAGCGGCGGCGCAAGGACGGCCGCCTCGCCGGCAATGTGTCCTTCTATGCAGTCAGCAAGGCTGGCGAGTGGGCGGGCGGATCGATCTTCCCCGGGGGGAAAATGGCCGTGCACGACGGCGAGCAGGCACGCGTCATTCCGATTGATCCACTCTTCGGTAACGAGCCGAAATCGTGAGGCCCTCGCCAAGCAAGCACAGGACCACAACTCAAAATGCCCGGCGATGATCGGTCCCATCGCGATCCTTTGCCATTCCGCAGGCGACGTGAATCGATGAGCACCATGGGGAAAGTTTCTGGCCGACTCGCGAAACCCGCGATCATACTGACGGCCGTGTGCGCGGTGGTCGTTCTGATCGCGGGTATGATCACATGGCAACATGGTGGCAAGTACGGTTTCGCCAGTTCGGCTTTTCTCGCCCCACGAGCCGAGGAAAGCTCCGACGCGGCGACGGTCTATCAAGCTGGTCGCTGGGAACGCGCCGCGGACCTCGCTCGCCGGGCGCTCAAGAGCGCGCCCGACGATCGCGAACTGCTCCGAATTTATGCGCGGGCCTCCGCTCGGCTCGAGCGTGATCAGGTGGCGGCGACGGTTTACCGCGAACGGATTGGCAACACCAATCTCGACGCTGAGGATTCGTTTCTCGTGGGTCTGTTGTACGCGCGTGCCGGCAAGCTGCTCGAGGCCTGGCAGATCTGGGATAAGGCCATCAAGAAGGATTCGGATCGGCCCGAGCTGCTCGACAATTACGCGCGCCTCTCCGGTCGATTGCAGCGCCTCGACGAGGCCGCCGAAGCCGCGCGGCGGCTCGCCCGCCTGCCGGGCTCTCAGGCCCGCGGGTTGTTCATCCTGGCCGATATCGAGCAATTGCTGGGGAACCCCAAGGGGGCAAGCGACGCGCTGCGCGTGGGGCTCGAGCAAGATCCGATCGCGAAGGACGCGTTCTTCCCTCTGAGCCATTATCGCCGCCTCATGGGCCGGGCCCTGTTGCAGCTAGGAAAGCCCGGCGAATCACTGGCGCCGCTCGAGCAGGTGACAAGTGCGGCGCCATCCCCCGCGAGCGAAGGGGGTCCCGAAGCCTACTGGCTCCTGAGCCGGGCCTATTTGCAACTGGGGCGAAAGGATGACGCCATCCTGGCTCGCGGCAAGGCTGGCTCGTATCGGGAAGAAAATCCCTTGATGCCCGAGCCGGGCCCGTACCTGGGCGCGGCGGCTTGTGCCGCCTGCCATGCGAAGGAGAGCCAGGCTCATGCGGCGACGCGCCATGCCCGAACGTTTCACCACGCCGAAGGTCTTCTGAATCTGCCACTCCCGGATCATCCTCTGACCGATCCAGATCTTCCGGCGGTCACCCACGTTTTCGAACGCGACGATGGTCGCATCCGGGTCAAGACGCGCAACGCCGGCCGCGTGTATGAAACGATCGTCGCCTATGCGTTCGGCGTTCCGGACCGATATGTCACCATGGTCGGGCGCGACCAGGACAAGACGTATCGCGCACTTCGGCTGTCATCGTACACCACGAAGAGCGGCGTGGCCTGGGGACCGACGGCCGGCGACGTCCCCGAAAACGACGCCCACGAAAGTGTCCGCGGCCAGCCGATGGAGCTGCGTGACGGCGTCGTGCGGTGCCTGTATTGCCACGTCACGCAATCGCGTGACTTTCGCGACCCGCCGCCCGAGCCGCGGCCGGGCCCCGAGGCGGCGGACAAAGGAATTGGCTGCGAACGGTGTCACGGTCCGGGAGCCAACCACGTGGCGGCCGTCAAACGCGGGTTTCCCGACCCGGCCATCGTGAACACGGGGAACGCACCGGCCTCGGCCATCGTCACGCAATGCGCCGACTGTCATATCGTGGGCGTGACCGGCGAGATCCTGGCCGCGCCCGAGAATCCTCTCTATGTCCGCTCGCCGGGCGTGACCCTGACCGTCAGCCGCTGCTATACCGAAAGCGGCGACGTCATGAGCTGCCTGACGTGCCATGACCCTCATCGCGACGACGACCAGCCGGTTTCATTTTATGAGGCGAAGTGCCTGGGTTGCCACTCGGCCCAATCCGCATCGCAGAAGCACTGCCGCGTCAACCCGACCAGAGACTGTCTCACCTGCCACATGCCCAAAGTTCCCGTCGCCGCGCTTCACACGAGTTTGACTGATCATTATATTCGCATCCACCGCGAACGAAGCTCTGCTCGATGAAGCGGTCACAAGGCTCGATCGCTGGCAAGAAGGCGCACCGATGAGTGGCCGACGGAATTGCTCATTGTTACGTTTTGTGTCCGATAGGGGATGGTAGCCGACCGTGAACAGGTCACAATGAGCAAGGAGACTTCACTTGCGGGCCGCTCATGATCGTGTGTCGCAGCCCGGTTGCAAGAAGGACATCACCTTGGAACCATCGGATAACACGCGTTTGACACAGTGGCTCAAGGCCGCGATCAAGGATAATTCCCTTTCGATCGTTTTGTTCGTGCTTTTTGTCATCTGCATCGTCACGCAAACTTTCGTCGGCTGGCAGCTCCAGAACGAAACGCTCGTTGCGCACGGCCTGCCGTCGATCGGCTACTCGGATTATCTCACGAGCGGATCATTCATGGAGGGACTGGCCTCGAACTGGCAGGCGGCCGTGCTGCAGCTTGGTTCCCTGGTTGTCTTCAGCAGTTTCCTCTACCAGCGCGGCGCGCCGCACTCCCGCGATCCGCACCGGCCGCCGCATGCACCGATCTGGTGGCACCCTGAGCATTACACCTGGTTTTACCGCAATTCGCTGTCGATCGCGTTCCTGGTTCTGTTCCTGCTCTCATTTGCCCTGCACGCCGTCTTTGGTGCGAGTGCGTTCAACGAGGAGCGGGCGCTCACCGGTCAATCGCCGATCTCGGTCATCGCCTTCCTGCTTTCGGCCAAGTTCTGGTCGGTCACATTACAAACCTGGCAGGCGGAATATCTCGTGATTGCGTTCTACGTGGTTCTCTCGGTGTTTCTGCGGCAACAGAACTCGCCCGAATCAAAGCCGGTTGAGTCGAGTAATGAAACAACGGGCAAGGCGAACGAATGATCCAGACGTATGATGCGACCTGTCGTGGGGGCTCTTGATCGAGTCAACTCGCCATCGGTATAACCTCTCATCTTGGAGGCGGACGTGCGAAAATGCGGCTTCGGGGCCAGTGGTCCCGCCATGCTGATTCTGTGGTTGTGTGTCTCCGGCGCCGCGGCCGGAGCGGTCGCGCTCGAGCCGGACGTGATTGCCGTCGACGGCGAGGCGCCATCCCGGCCGTTCCCCCATTTCTGGGAGCAGATGTTTGGCTCGGGCCGCGCGAATCTGACGCTGCGGCAGAGCTGGCGCGACGATCTTCGCACGACGAAAGCGGTGACCGATTTCCGATACGTCCGCTTCCACGACATCTTCCACGATCATAACGGGGTTTACAGTGAAGGGGCCAACGGCAAGGCCGTTTATAACTGGTCTTATGTTGATCAAATTTATGATGGCCTGCTGGCCAACGGCGTGCGCCCGTTCGTCGAGCTGAGCTTCATGCCCGCGGCGCTGGCGGCTTCGCAAAAACCGCATCCGTTCTGGTACAAGCCGCTGCCCAATCCGCCGCGTTCCTATCCCAAGTGGGCGAGCCTCGTCGAAAACTTCGTGCGGCACCTGGAAGATCGTTACGGGGCCGATGAGGTCCGGCGCTGGTATTTCGAGGTCTGGAACGAGCCGAATATCGACTTCTGGACGGGAAAGCCGGCCCAGTCGACGTATTTTGAGCTATACGACGCAGCCGCCCTGGCAGTCAAAGGCGTCGACAGCCGCCTGCGTGTCGGGGGGCCGGCCACGGCCCAGGCGGCCTGGGTGGGCGATTTCATCAAGCATTGCTCCGAGCAGAACATCCCGGTCGATTTCGTCACCACTCACGTTTATGGCAATGACACGGCCAAGGATGTGTTCCACAACGACGAACAGATCTCGCGGGCCGAGATGGTTGGCCGCGCGGCGAAGAAGGTGTTCGATCAGGTCAAAGCCTCGGCGCGCCCTGACTTGCCGATCATCTGGTCTGAATATAACTCGACTTATACAAATGAGCCGGACATCACGGATTCCGCGTTCATGGGGCCATGGCTGGCGAACAACGTCCGGCTCTGCGACGGATTGACCACGATCATGGCATACTGGACGTTCTCCGACGTCTTTGAAGAGCAGGGGGTGGTCAAGACGCCATTCTACGGCGGCTATGGTCTGATCGCGGTTGGCGGAATTCCCAAGCCCGCATTCAACGCATTCGCGATGCTGCACCGTTTGGGCGACCAGCGGTTGTCACCCGATCTCAAGGACGCTCTGATCACCAAGCGGGGCGATGGCAGCCTGGTCATTGCTGTCTGGAACTACGCCGATCCCGGCAAGGAGGGCCCGGTAAAGTCGGTCGAGCTCAAGATCTCGCGGGGGCGCACAGCCGAAGTCACCATCCTCGACGATCAGCACGGCTCGGCCCTGACAGAATGGCGGCGCATGGGCAAGCCGGCGTTTCCGACCCGCGAACAGCAAGAGGCGCTCCGGTCGGCCGGGCGATTGCCATCGCCGCAGACCGTGCCGATTGAACGGGGCGCTGTGCGATTGACGCTCGCGGCGCACGGACTGGCACTGGTCGAGGTGAAACCCTGAGATCGCCCGAGCGACGATTGGCCCGGTGTCGCGGCCAACGCTCGATCGGCACGAGTCGTTTATTGTTGCTCACTCACCTTGCGGTCAAAACAAAAGCAATTGAGGTTCAATTCGGCTGTGTCTCTCGGCTCAGGAGGCGCTCAGGGCCACCGCATCAAGATAGCGATCCTCAGTAGCCTGGGAAAGCTCAACCCGGTACAACTCGATAATGTGAAGGCGAGCTGATGATTACCACTTGATGACGGAGCAGCCAATGGCCACCGGCGGATCGGCCTCATTTCAGCGACATTTTCAAGATCTCCAGGATCCCCGTGTCGAGCGCACTCGAAGACATCCGCTCATCAATATCGTCTTCATCGCCGTCTGTGGAGTTCTCTCGGGTGCCAACTCGTTCGCCGGGATTCACGAATTTGCCATCGACCGCCGGAGTTGGTTGGCCCGCTACCTGGACCTCACCAATGGCATCCCCTCGGAAGACACGCTCGGCGCGCGTCCTTGCCCGCCTCGATCCCGCCGCATTCGAGAAATGCCTGATGAGCTGGATTCAAGCCGTGCAGGAGGTAACTGGAGATCGTGTCGTGGCGATCGACGGCAAGACCCTCCGGGGTTCGTCCGATCACGAGCGAGATCGCGCGGCCATTCACATGGTCTCGGCCTGGGCCACTGAGAACCAATTGTCGCTGGGCCAAGTCGTCGTGCATGAGAAATCCAACGAGATCACGGCGATCCCGGAGTTCCTCCAAGTCCTGGACATCGCCGGGGCTTTAGTGACGATCGATGCGATGGGCTGCCAGCGGGAGATCGCTGACCGGATTCGCGAAGGGAAAGGCGACTACGTTCTGGCCGTCAAGCAGAACCAGCCGAAGCTCTATGAACAGGTCGAAGGAGCGATCAGCGAGGCATTGGAAGGCGAACAGGAGGATCTCGATGAGCACCAGACTTTCGAGAAGGGGCATGGTCGGCAAGAGTCGAGGACGTATGCGATTGTCGCGGCGCCGGAATCGGTCAACCCAGATGGGTTGTGGCGCGACCTGGAGGCCGTGGGTATCGCCATCTCGGAGCGAGTCGACTCGCAGGGACGACGGAGCCTCGACACGCGGTATTACATCCTCAGCCGGTTGATCACCGCGCAGGAGTTCGCGGGAGCGGTCCGTAGCCATTGGGGCATCGAAAATAATCTCCATTGGCACTTGGACGTGAGCTTCCGCGAGGACGAATGCCGCGTGGCCCGCGACCACGCCCCGGCCAATCTGAGCGTGATTAGACGGTTCGCTCTTGGGCTTCTCAAGCGCGAAACCAGTTGTAAGAAAGGCATCGAGATCAAGCGAATGAAGTGTGCGGGAAATGATGAGTATCGCGATAAAGTCCTATTCAAGTGTTGAATTTAAGATGCGGTGGCCCTGAGGAGGCGCTCGACTCCTTCGAGTGCGTCGCGTTGCGGTGTCGTGAGTTCGTACTTCAAGCCTTCTCGGCCGGCGGCGCGAGCCCCGTCGGCGTTCCCTGCATCCAGGTTCGCGATCGTCAAGAGATACCACGCTTCGCCGAGCCTTGGTTCGAGCGCGAGGGCCCGTTGGCAGCGATTTATCGCGGCACTCGCATCAAATACGACGAGATCGGCCGAGGCCAGGCGCGTCAGACGTAAGCCGTACGATGCCGGTGCCGTTGCTGCGCTCCAGGCGCGCCCGGCGGCGGCCGGGTCACCAAGATGAAGGTTATTCACAGCCTGCCGATCCGCCGCGGGCCAGGGCAGGACCGCCTGCGAATCATGATTCTCGATCACGTGAGTGCCAGGTCGCGAGGCGTGAGCCTTCCGGGTCAACAAAAGTTCGATCTCCCGCTTCGCATCGGTCATTCCGCGAATCGCCAAACACTCGGCCAGCGACCGCAAGGCTGGGGCATCGTCAGGTTTGATCTCGAGGGCACGGCGAAAGCAGTAAGACGCACGAGACCACGAGAGGCCTGTGGCGGGGTCCCACGGGTCGGATGGACGCGGCGGCGAATGCGAGAGGTCCGGGGCTAAATCCCAGTGGATGAGGCCGAGCAGTCGCCACATGCGGGCGGGATCGACCGGTCCGCGAGCGAGGTTGGCCCGGGTCAGGTCGGATGCGCGGGTCAAGATCGGGATGCGAGTTCTCCAGGGGTCGCCACCGCTCTTTCTGACAGCGTGGCCCAGTTGGAAGAGGGTCGCCGCCTCGGCGGCCGCGCTTCGAACATTGGCGGAAGCGACCGTTGCTGGCCCGCTACGGAAATGATCGGCCATGAAGTCGTGATCGGGAAACGTGGGCGACGACGACGGGCCCTTTCGGGTGACGAAAACCGCCGCGATCGCGTCGAAATAGATGCAACGCCAGCGCGGGTGTGTGATCAGAGCGGCTTCGGCCTCGGTCCAGCCGTCGTGGCTGATGAGAACCAGAGGATCACCCAGGCGAGCGACGGCCGCGTCCCAGCGCGGATCGCCGTGGTTAAGCCATTCCTCGATCCGCACGTATGTCTGGAACGTCGCAAGGCTGGGAAGCTCGAGCCGAGCGTCCATGAAGACCTTGCCGTCCGGCCCGTTATGATAGATGTAAACTCCCGTCTGGCCGAGATCATAAACGAGAGCTCGCTGTGGAAGGCCAGCACGGCCGGCGAATCGGGCCGCTTCGTGGCCGAAAGTCAGCGGCCGTTCGCGCAGGCCAAACTTCGTATTGTCACCTGTGATCATATAATAACGATTAGTGACGACGGCGACCGCTCCCATGGCAACAAGTCCAGCAACGAGCGTGGGCGCGACCCATGCCGTCGGCCGTGGCGGCCGTCCCGCGGTCAGCCTGGCAAACCATTCGCTCAGGTTCCACGCGAGGATCGAGCCGGCGACCAGCCCGAAGAGGTTGATGTTGCGAATCGCCTGAAACGAAAGATACGTGAAGCTGCCCATGACCAGCAACCGGAACACGCTGCCCCCCCGCGGACGACGAGGGGTAACGACATGACAGCCAGTCCCACTGCGATGTAGGTGAGGCCCTGGCCGCCCACCCCCTGGCTGGCTGCCCGGCCGTCGAAGAAATAATGGAACAACCAGGCCGTCCAGGCTGCTACAGTCGCCCCTCCAACGGCCATCGTTGTCGCCGCTAATCGCGATCGAGCGGCCAGGACAATCGCGACGCCGGCTCCGACGATCAAGATCGCGATCGGCGCTGCGCGACCGATCGGGACGAGCCAGGGAGGCGTTCCCGGTAGTGAAATGCCAAGCGCGGCCGCCATGATCGAAACAACCGACAAGAAGAGCACGCACGCCCAGAGGGCAATGCTCGGCGATTTCGATCCCTCACGTTCGAGGGGTGTTGAGTGCCATAGCTCCGAGGCCGCCAGCAGCACGAAGCTCCAGGGCAAGAGCACCAGGAGAAACATTTGCGCCCGCACGTGTAAGTGCGCCCCGGGCGCCGCGTGCATCTGATCTTGAACGAACTCGCGCAGGCTCGTGAACTCGTCGACGTAGGCTTTATACGGATTCGCCGGGTCGGAAATTTTCGGAAAAAGCTCGAGCGGAAAGATCACCCCGCGCACGCCATAGGGATTGACGAGACACGCGATCGCGACAGCGGCCGAGACGATCAAGAGCGGCCGCCAGCAAGGTTGAGTCTGGCACGCGGCGTCTTGATCCTCACGTCTCGAGCCGTTCAAGAAACGCGCGGCGTGCCCCACCCAGTAACAGCCGAGCACGATTGGGCCGAGCACAAAAAGGGCGTGTGTATTCACCCAGAGGACCTGAATCAAGGGCAGACTCCAGAGCCCTCCTGGGTGACGATTGGCTCGCGACAGAACCGCCAGATAGCCCGCGAGATACAAGAGCGAAACGATCTCTGGCCGCGGGTCAAAGCGCATCGCCATCAGGGCGAGCGCGGGAAGCCAGCACAGTACGGCCACCCAGCGCGGCCAGTGAGGAGCGCCAGCCGATAAGGGGATCAGGACCGCGGCAGACCCGGCGGCGGCCGCCAGCAAGATCATTCCGGCCACGCCCGCCGCGGCGTACGCCAGCGCCAGGACCACCTGAAACCCCCAGTGGAGGTCGACCCAGATTCGGTCCGATGAAGAATAGGTAAAGATGTCAAGATATGGGACACGGTGGTGCTCGAGGATCCACTGACCTGCCTTCAGGTGCCACCAGATGTCTGGGTCGAAGAGCTCGTAGCAGCCAAGCAAGAAGGCCAGCGTCCCGAGCTCGGCCGCCAGGAGCGTGTTGATCCACGATGTTCTGGTTGCACGACTGCCGCGGCGAAGGGAGGTCATCGGCGCTCTCTCGCCGTACGGCACCAGTTCAATGCCTCGAAGCACGTGTGGGCGGGCCACGAAAACGTGAGCATGCGGTGATTCTGAAAATCACGTCGAGAACGGCATGGCTTGACAGTCGTTATCAACAAATCATTGTACCACGGCAGCGGTATCCGTGGATACTAGAAGTCAGGCGTGCCGCAGCCGTCATCATGGTCGCCGGCGCAGGAAAAGGCCCGAGGGCATGTCGGCAGACATGCCCTCGGGCCGGAACGAAGAGCCAACTTCTCAACAAACCGGCTAGTGATGTCACGACCACTGGCCGGTACCGGGGGTGATCACAATCAATAGGAATCGGAGGAAAGCACTTCGCCGCTACTGAGGGTGACCAATGCCCGGCAGGTCACCGGGTTGATCGAGGTCTTGACGAAGTGGACGCTGCCGTCGCCGAAGAGGCAGTTGCAACCGCCGGGGTGAAACGAGAAGAGTTCATCATTGGCGCCGGCGTTGTTGCCACCGGTGTTCAAGAGCCCGGGATAGGCCTCGTACGATGCCTGTTCATGGCTCGGCCTGTAAGGGTTGTTGGGGATACCCGATACGCCATAGGCGGAATCGGGCTCGGCCCAACGCCAGTAGCGGCGAGCGGCGGAGGTTGACCATGGTCCCAACCCGCGGCAGTCGCCCGTGGCGGCCGGGCAGAAGGCGGGCGAAGTAAAGCCCTTGCCACCGCCGCTCGAGTATTCAGTGTAGGGGCTGATGTACGTCTCGTCACGACCGGCGTCCTCGCCGATTGCGATTGTGTTGCTCAGCCCGTCGGTCGCCTCGGCAAGATTGGTCTTGCCCGCCTTGAGCAATCCGTTGGCGCGGGAATACTTGTTGCGATAAGGAGTCGCCGGATAGCTCGTGGCATAGGTGGTCGTACCGGTGGGATCGATGTCGGTGTACACTGTCGGACCATAATCGACATAGGCGTAACCCGTGCCCATGGCCGTCGAAAGTGCATCGGCGGGGTCAGCCGCGTCGCGGTTCTGGCCCGGTCTGGCCGACGATGGACACAGGTAGAAGGCAATCACCGAGGATGTCGCGGTGAAGTTCATTCCGGTCCCTTCCCAGTAGCCGACCGAGAAGTTGATGGCGTTATACTGGTTGCCTCCTTCAGCGAATGGCAGAAGGCGTGCAAGGGTGCTCCAGTCGCCGTCGACGAAGGCGGATTGGGGAGGGTTAGTCGTCAGGTCGGTTGACTCGCCACCAGGCGGAAAAGCATTCTGGCTGGACGCGTAATTGTGCATCGCCAGGCCCATTTGCTTCAGGTTGTTGGTGCACTGGATGCGACGCGCAGCCTCGCGTGCCGCCTGGACGGCCGGTAACAAGAGGGCGATCAAGACCGCGATGATGGCGATCACGACCAGGAGCTCGATGAGCGTAAAGGCGTGTCGATTGGACGTCAATTTCGCACGAGATCTCATGAAACTTGCTCTCCTTCAAACATGGATGCGCGGTAGAAAAACAAACTGTGGGAACGAATCCAGACGATTCACAGTCGGTAAAAAGGGGAGTGGCGTCCCTGCCGATTCGTCTCATTCGCGAAGTGGCGAATCAGACTGCCAAACACTCATCTCCGACCACCAGGCGAGGAACCAGGCGCGGTGGCATTCTTGGTGTCTAATTTGAACTCAAACTGATTCTTGCTCTCGTCGCTTGTGACGGTTGCCGACAAGCCTGACGTATCTTCATCAAGGTACTTGGAAGCGAACGCCGGCTTGGTGGCCGTTCTGCTGCCGGCGGGGGGCGGGGTGGTGATGTGCACCTTGTACTTCGCTACGGGCAGCCCATCACCCGAAGCGCCTTTGAATTCAAAAGAACCATCACTGCCGATGTCGGCCGCCGCCGACCCGGGCGGCGCATCCGACAGGAAAATAACGCGACCGCCGGTCAAGGGCTTGCCATCAGCAAGCACGACTTTCCCCTTGACGGGATATCGTTGCATGCCCAGGAAAGAATCGTTGCCTTCTCCCCCCCCGCAGCCAGCCAAGGCGAGAACCATGGCAACGGCCGCGTGCCCGGTTTTCAATCGCCTGCAAGATTGTTGTATCCGTAACATGAAATCATGCCTCATTTGTTTGCTGGCTGATCTTGTGACTTTCGGTGCGGTTGCCGACGGCCTTCCCGATGAATGGCGTCACAATGCCAGTGATCTCTCTTGCGGCGGGCGTTCATCCCGCGGGTTCAGACGCTCGTGCGTTTCGCGCACCCGTGCGTGTCCAGGCGATAGTTGGCCAATCTGGTACAACAATGCTCATTCGTTCAATTTCATCTTTCGAACAAAAATTATAAAAGCAAATGCTGCGGCACACTGACTCACGCGACACGAATTGCGCGAGAGACAGTACAGTGATTGAGCATGGATTATAGGCGAGGCAGCGGAGACGAAGTGTTGAGTTTGGGAGAGGATTTTACGCAGATTTGATGAATATCAGGGGCCGTGGTCGAAACCCCCAAAGTCTACCGAAGCCCCCCCAGCCTTTCGTGAAGATGCGATCGTACGTTCGGGCCGTTGCGAAGTCAGGCCCCGCGAAACGATGCCCCGGCATCGGATTGATAGTCGCGGCGACGACCGTTTACGCGGTGACGCCCCCCGTGGTGGTTCGCACCCTGGCACGGTTTAAATAGCCTTGCCCGATGTTGGGGCGCGCCGATTTATGAGCGTTTGGCAAACCTCTTGGCTCGTTATGCGGGCACAGATGCTCGTGACCGGAGATTCTCGGAGCCCTGACGCAACTCCTTGCTGTCCTTCCACAAATGAAACGTCCCAAGATCGAGCAAGGCTATTTAGAACAGGTTCACCTCTGAATCGCGCACCATCTTCTCCAACAAGACGTCTGCTGACGCCGTTCCTATCTCAATGACGTACACTCAATTGCAGAGATCAATAACTCAAACCGTTTACCAACGTCCTTTCAGATTCAAGGCGATCGTCTCCAATCTCGTCCAAATCGGGTAAAGCCCGTCGAAGTATAAGAATGTCCCGTTTCGATTTGAGAGTCAGGGACGGATAGCCATTTAGCATTATTGTGGTTTCCTTGCTAAGCAAGGCTCAATACAAACAGCGAGAGGATGAATGGCTGTAGAACACAGGCCCTAGCCGCAAAGAGTCCGGTCGAGCGAATGACCTGTTCGAGGATAAACGAACGATCCCTAGGCGGCTAGAGGAGGTGGTAATTGGCTTGTGCGAGACGGCTTGATGAATAGTCAAGCACCTCCTTCATTCCGCCAGCGATCTAGATCCGTCTCCATAATCTCGGCGAAATCTTTTTCCACGAACGCATCGAACAAGTCGGCCGCGTCCTCGTAAAGCGATTCCTGTGTGACTTTTGCGATGGTCAGGCGACGGACATACCGCTGCACCCGAGGTGCTAGCATGAGACACATCGGGATGCCGACGACTGCGACAGCCAAAAGGCACTCAGGAATCGACGGGGTGAGGTTCCTTACGTTGCAGCCAACTAAGGCCGCCAAAAGCACAATGTTGAGTCCGGAGGCAAAGGCCGGTTGACTCAGCCACCATGGACGGCTAAATTTACTCTGCACAGGGAATCTCCCAAATTGACACTGGGGGTGACCTAACGGGGGCGAGAGGTCTGATACACCTCTCGTCCCTTTTTTGTTTACGGCGACCATTTCGACGCAAACCGTTTCTTGGGGTCGAGAAGGATTATAGGCCAATCGTTACGCGCGAAGTGTTGAGTTCGGAAGTAGATTTTGCGTAGATTTGATGAATGCGCGACGCATGGGACCGCTCTCGGATTCGGCAGCGCTCGATCATCTGATGAGCAGCACTCGGGTCTCGTGTTCCCATCTCGCGTCGATGCGCGTTGACTCACCGTTTGCGCTGCCGAAACCTGACGGTTGCCTCATTCGGAATGCCACCCAAAACGGCGTTTGAGAAAGGGTGCGGCCAACCACGGTGTCGCGGGTCGCGGTTTTATCGTCGCGTCAACTACTCAATGGTGTGTCATCCCTTGCTCATGACCTGGCCGAATGCTTGGTGTGAGGTCGATGCCACAAGTCTTGGTAGTATTCTTGCGTGAGGGCAACACGGCCAACATAACGAGTCAGGAGCTGTGCCAAACGCTCATAAATCTGCGCGCCCCAACATCGGGCAAGGCTGTTTGGCACAGTCCTTTCGCTCGAACTTGACGCGCGGCGAGAGCACCCCGATCGCCGTGCAGTTTTGGGAAAAATCTAAATATCACCGAACCAGTCGTTACGGTGGTACAACACGCTGGCATGGACACTGGCCGCGAGCCCGCGAGGTTTTGTCGTTTGGGCCTGTGGCGCCTCGGTCGCGGCGGTGCGACAGCGCGAGGCGAGATTCGCATCGCTTGCACTGCTTTGCTGGGCTTTTCCGCTTGCCCTGCGAGCGCTGCCGCACACGCCCGGACATGACGGTGTCCGTCAGATTCTCCCGGCGTTTGGATCACTCGCGCTCCTCGCCGGCCTCGGAGTCGGCGCCCGGCCGCCTTTACGTTCCCGATGCCTGGTGATCGCCGCGCTCGTCGAAGGGGCGATTTCGATCGCAGTCATGATGCCCGTTCCCCTCTCCTACTTCAGCCCCGCCGTGGGGGGCTTGCCGGGAGCGGCCTTACTCGGCTTTGAGCCAACGTACTACTGGGACACCCTGACACCCGATGTGCTCGCCTGGGTGAACGAGCAAACAAAGCCTGGCCGTTCCATCGCATTCCTTGGTGCGCCCACTTCCTATTACTTTCTGAAACGATCAGGGCAGCTTCGTCCCGTGGCCGTTCCCTTTGATGAGCGTTTTCCCTGGCAGTGGTATCTCGTGCAAAATCGACCAGGGGCAATGGATGCGGTAGACCGAGTGCTCATCGCCCGATACGGCCACAGGCGCCGGCTGCTGGTGAAGCTCGGTGTCCCGCTCGTCTGGGCATTCGATCGCGGCGAAATGGAGGAGATCGAACGGGAAAAAGGATCGATTTCACCCGAACGCGCACGCGCAGGACTCGGCGCCATGAACCGACACGTTATCCAGTAAGCGAAAACAATACGCGGCGCAGGCGCTCTGGAAGCGGATTCCGGCTCAACGATCAAAAATCGTCGTCGTCGTCGATATTCAAGTCGTCGAGGCCGGGGTAGTCACCGGCGGACGGGAAAGCGCCTGGCACCGGCTCGGGCGCCGACGACCGGGCCGGCTCGACTGTCAGGGCATCGAGCCGCGCGGTGGCTCCGCGGTGGCCAAGAAGCCGCACATGGCCTGTGCCCACCGTGTTTTCCAGGTCCGTGATGAGCCGCTCATCATAGCGAATGCGCAAGGCGGCGCCGGCCCGGTAGATGGCGCGACGGAGATTAGACAGGCCGACGATTTCAAGGTAGAGATCGAGGTTCCCTGGCCGGATTCGCACGGCGCGGAGCAAGCGTTCGAGGTGCTCGGTCTGGTGCACGCCTTTTTGAAGGCGCACGATCACGCCGCGGGTCAATTCCGACGGACCGTTCGCCAGGGGGATGATCTTGCTGATCACAAGTTCCGCGGGGTCGCGGCTGCGGTCGATCACGCCTTTGATCCAGCCAATTTGGTCAGCACGCACGAGATCGCCCATCTTCGCGAACTCTTCGGGCCAGAGCATCCCGGGCGTCGTGCCGCTCAGGTCTTCAAACGTGAGCTTGGCCATGCGCGTGAGCCCGGAGCGACTCTTTTGAACGTTTCTGGCCTGGACGCTCGCGATGATGCCGCCGAGTATAACCTCGGTTTTCGCCGGCAAAGCCGCGAGGTCGGCAACCCGGTGGGTCGCAAGCGCCTGCAGCAATTCCGCATGCCGCGCCAGCGGGTGACTCGACATGTAAAAGCCGAGGGCCTTCTTCTCGTCGGCGAGGAGGTCGGCGTCAGACATCTCCGCCACGTCGGGCAAATCGAGCACGCCATGAGCCGAGCCATTGGCGTGGCCGTTCGAATGGGGCGTCTCGATCTCGTCAAACAGGCCACGCTGCCCGCGACGGCGGTCATCCTGCTTGGCTTGCCCCGATTGAATCGCGCGAGGGAGGACCGAGAGCAACTGACTTCGAAGCAGGGTCGGCTTGCGGGAATCGAGGCAATCAAACGCACCCGCCCGGATCAAGGTCTCGGCGCAGCCGGCGCCGACATCACGCGCCGAAACACGCTCGAAGAAGTCGTCGAGGCTGCGGAACGGCCCCTTCTCATCGCGTGCCTTGACGATCGTCTCGACGGCCTTGAACCCGACTCCCTTGATCGCGCCCAGGCCGAAATGAATTTTCCCTTCGCCGGCGACGCGAAACTCGAGGTTCCCTTCGTTGATGTTGGGAAGGAGGACCTCGATTCCCATGCGCCGGCAGTCTTCAATGTGCTCGACGAAAAACTTGTCTCGTTCGGCACCGTCCATTTCCGAGGAGAGCACGGCCGCCATGAACTCGGTCGGATAATGGGCCTTCAAATAGGCCGTCTGAAACGCGACCATGGCATAGGCCGTACTGTGCGACTTGTTGAACCCATAGCCGCCGAAGAAGACAATCAGCTCGAAGACCTTGACCGCGCGGTCGCGGTCGAAGCCGCGTTCCTGCGCCGGCGATGAACTGGTCGCGGCTCTTGGCGATCGATTCGACCTTCTTCTTGGAAATCGCCTTGATCGTGGCATAGGCGCTCGAAAGCTCGATGCCGCCGAGCCGGTTGAGTATCCGCATCACCTGTTCTTGATAGACCATCACGCCGTACGTTTCTTCGAGTACGTCCTTGAGCACCGGGTGCAAGTACTCGGCACTTTTTCGGCCGTTCTTGACGTTGACGTATTCCTCGACCATGCCGCCGTTCAAGGGGCCCGGGCGATAAAGGGCGTTGGTCGCGATGATGTCGGCGAAACGGTCGGGCTTCATCTTGATCAAGAGGTCGCGGATTCCCGGCGATTCGAGCTGGAAGACGCCCTTGGTCTCACCGCGCTGCAGGAGCTCGAAGGTCTTGGCGTCATCGAGAGGCAGGTTGTCGATGTCGATGGGTGCGTCGGGATGGCGCTGGTTGATGAGCCGCACCGCGGCGGCGGTGGTCGTCAGGTTGCGCAGGCCGAGAAAGTCCATCTTGAGGAGGCCGGCCTTTTCGATGTCGCCCATTTCCCACTGGGTGGTGACGACCTCCTTGGCCTTGTCTTTATTGGAAAGCTTCTGAAGCGGGACCAGCTCTTCGAGCGGTCGATCGGCGATCACGACGCCCGCCGCGTGCGTGCCGACGTTGCGATTCATGCCCTCGAGCCGTTGTGCGAAATCGATCAGGCGGCCGACCTCGGGATCTTCATCGGCCATGCGCCGCAGGGCCGGCTCTTCCTTGAGTGCCTGGGCCAGCGTGATATTCAGGCGCGTGGGAACGAGCTTGTTGATCTGCTCGACCCGCGCCAGTGGAATATTCAAAGCCCGGCCCACGTCCTTGATCGCCGCCTTGGTCTTGAGCGTGCCGAAGGTCGCGATCTGCGCCACGTTGGCATCGCCGTACTTCTTGCGGACGTATTCGATCACCTCGTAGCGCCGGGCCTGGCACAAATCGATGTCGATATCGGGCGCCTCGGAACGACTCGGGTCGAGAAATCGCTCGAAAAGAAGATCGTATTTGAGCGGACACACATTGCTCAATCGGAGCAAGTAGCTGACCAGGGCGCCGCAAGCCGATCCGCGCGCCGATGCGGGAATATCGATTTCGCGGGCATAGCGCACGAAGTCCCACACGATCAAGAAATAAGACGCGAAACCCATGCGGTTGATGATGCCGATCTCGTGCTCGAGCCGCTCGCGTGCTTCTGGCGGCGGGTTTTCGCCGTAGCGTTCGACGAGCCCGCGTTCGCAAAGCTCGCGCAAATAATCTTCGGGCGTCTTGGCGTCCGGCGGCTGAAACGACGGGAAGCAGCGCTTGCCCAGACCGAGGCTTTCGTAGTGCGGCTCGATCAGGCTGGCGATATGTGCCGAGGTTGCCAGGGCTTCTTCGTGGCCCGGCATGGCCGCGTACATCTCGTCGGGGCTGCGCAGGTAAAACTCGTCGGTGTCGAACTTCATCCGCTTGGGATCGTCGACCGTCTTGCCCATGTTGATGCAGAGCAAGACATCGTGCGCGGCCGCGTCTTCACGTGTGAGATAGTGGGCGTCACTCGTGCCGACCAAGGGGAGCCCCATGCGCCGCGCGATGTCGACTGCGCCCTCGGCACAGTCTTTCTGAATCGCGACACCGTTATCCTGAATCTCCACGAAGAAATTCTCTTCGCCGAAGATTTTTTGATACCAGGCGCACAGGCGCTCGGCCTCGGCCGTCTTGCCGTGAAGGATATAGTCGGAAAATTCGGCCGACGCACAACCGGAAAGGCAGATCAAGCCCTCGGAATGTCGTTCGAGGATCTCTTTATCGATGCGCGGCTTGTAGTAAAACCCTTCGAGGAATGAGAGCGACGACAGTCGCATCAGGTTGCGAAATCCGGCGGCGTTCCTGGCCAGCAGGGTGAGGTGAAACGCGTGCTCTTGGCCGGAGAAACCGCCGCCGCTGCGTTCGGTTCGCTTGCCGGGCGCGACATAGGCTTCCAGGCCCACGATCGGCACGATGTCGGCCGCCTTGGCTTCGCGCAAGAATTCGACGGCCCCGTAAAGATTGCCATGATCTGTGAGTGCCAGGGCGGGCATGCCCAGGGCCTTGGTGCGTTCGAACAGGTCGGGGATTTTGCTGGCACCGTCCAGGAGGCTGTAATGGCTGTGACAATGGAGGTGGACAAAAGGCCGACTGGACATCGTGGATTAACTCGAGTTGCGGCGGAAGAACGCCTCCAGCGCCGTCCTGCCAGTTCTCTTGGGGAGTGACGGGGTGATCCGATCATCCCAATTTCGATCCGCCCCCAGCCCAGCGATGCTGAGCTATCGTACACACACGAGTCTAACATATTCCTTCTCTACGACGCCGGGGGCCAACAGGATTCGCCGGCATCGCGAATCCGAATCTCCGTCAGCCCGGTACAAGTATTGAAACGCGTACAGGCAAACGAAATTACCGCACGTGCCTGCTCAGCCGCCAATACACGCACCCACGCACGCACGAGCCGAAATTCCCAAAAGAAAAACCCCCAAGGATCCGCGGAAAGATCCCTGGGGGCGGCGTAATCTGTGTGTGTATTCATACCAATGCGGGCGCGGCGCGACACGTCCATTGAGGACGGGCCAGGCCGCGTCGGTCAGACCGCGACGAGCTCTTCGATATCAGCCGATTCTGATTCCAGCTCAGTTTCCGCCGGCGCCGACGGGGACTCGAGCCCCTGTACGAGAGCACCAAGCTGGAGGGCCAGGAGCCGATCCTCCGAGCTCACTCCTCGCAAGATTTCCATGAACGCTTCGGCACCGATGAGCACCGCTTTGGGCTTACTGTGAATCGTCAAGACAAAACGGGCATTGGGATTTTCAAGGGTGTCGAGCACTTTGGGTAGATCGCGGTGAAGTTCACGACTGCCAATGAAGCGAACGCGAGACTGGGACTGAGGCATCAGATTCCTCGAGGCCTAGATTGGCCGAGACCTTGGTGAATTTCGAGGCGAACAGACGGGAGCCGCCTCATTCTGAGATAGGCTAAGTCAAGGTATCGAAAGTCGAACCGGGCGTCAATCAGGGTTCAATTCTAACTACGGAATTCGGAGGCCGACCGTTGGCGGACCGCTCGAAAATCATTCAAGACTTTGGCAACAGCGATCGGAAATGTCAGAAACGCTTTGGCGCCGGGCTAGGGGCAATACCGTTGAAATAGGCGCAAGTCACAGCCTCTTGTTACCTTAGGTTTGTCAATGACCGAGGCAACAAGGAGGCTGCGACTCGCATGCATCAAGGACAATGTGCATTGCCGGCCGATGAGACCGGCCGGGTTTTGGATCGAATGGCGGGTCTGGAACAGATTATCCGCCACCATGACATTCAACAAGCTCTCGCGACCGCCGGTCGGGTAAATTCGCGGCGTTGCGTTTTGACTCATGAAGTCACTTTGTGGGTCGTGCTTGCGATGGGATTGTTTACTGATCTGCCGATCCGACAAGTCTTCAAGCAGGCCAGACGGCTTCGCTACGGTGAAGACTCGCCCCATCGTTCGAGCCTCTGTGTCGCGCGTCAGCGGCTGGGAATCGAGCCCGTCCGGAACCTGTTCGATCAGGTCGTTCGCCCGCTGGCCCTGCCCGAGACACCTGGAGCGTTTTACCATGGCTTGCGTTTGATGGGCATCGACGGCACGGTCCTCGATGTCCCGGACTCGGACGCCAACTCGGCGGCTTTCGGACGTCCCTCGGCAGGGCCGCGGGGCGATGGCGCCTTTCCTCAGATCCGCAAGCTCAGCTTGGTCGAATTGGGGACCCACGTCGAGGTTGCCTTGACCGCCGCATCCTGTCGATGCGGCGAGCACACGTTGTTTGCGGACTTACTTCCACGACTTACCCCGGAGATGCTCCTGCTCTTGGATCGAGGGTTTTTTAGCTATGAACAATGGCGAAAACTCGCGGAGAGAAACATCAAGGTATTGGCGCGTGTGTCCAGCCGGCTGATCCTGCGGCCGATTCGCACACTGGCTGACGGATCGTATATCGCTAAGATTTACAAGAATGATTACAACCGACAAAAAGACCGCGACGGGATCGAGGTCCGGGTGATCCGCTACACGCTGGACGACCCACAGCGGGTCGGACACGGCCAAGAACATGTTCTGATCACGAACCTCGTTGACGAAGCGGTTTATCCTGCTGAAGAGTTGATCATTCTTTACCACGAACGCTGGGAGCACGAACTCGTTTTCGACGAGCAAAAAACCCACCACGATCCGCGGAGAGCGACCAAGCCGGCTCAGTTGCGGAGTGAGACACCGACGGGGGTGATGCAAGAGGTTTATGCGTTGTCGCTGGGCCATTTCATCATTCGGTCATCGATGGTCGAGGCGGCAGCGACGGTGGGGATCGACCCGGATCGGCTGTCCTTCAGTGGCTGCTTCCAAATCCTGAAATGTCGCCTTCCTGAGTGTGACAATAGAACGCCCGCAACGTTCGAGGTGTGGTACAAAGGCGTGCTCTGGGAAATGCAAAGAGAACGCACCGAGCCGCGTCGCAACCGCATCAATCCGCGAGTCATCAAGCGGAAAATGTCGAAATGGCCCAAAAAGCGCCCGCAACATCGGCGGATCGAACCCTTGAAGAAACCCTTTGCCGCAACGGTGGTTATACTTCGTTAAACGGTATTGGGGCTAGGGGGGGACGTCGCCGGGCGGCGTCGCCGCGGGTGTCTCGGCCGGCGCGGGTTTCGCTTCGGCTGATGCCGCTTTCTTCGGTGCCGGTGGCTCGGCCTTCTCGGCCGGCTCAGGCTCAGGCTCGGCTGATGGTTTCGGATCCGCGGGCGGGGCCGTGGCCGGCGAACCGAAGATATCGGCCAGATCGGTGTATTTGCCGAACTGCTTGATCAGCTCGTTATGGATCGTCTCGGCATCGCCGTGGCGGCCCGCGCGATCGGCGATGTTCGCGAGTTGAAGCTGCTTCTCAACATATTGCCGCCGATCCTTGATCTCATTCTCCAGTTGCTCAATACGCTTCTGCGCCAGCAACTGCCACTTCCGCTCGTCGGGATCCTTCACCTGGCCGGCGAATTCTTGCCACTGGCGGATCGCGGTCAGATCGTCATTCCGGGCGTGTGCGTCCAGAGCGACTTCTTGTGCGATCAGGAACATCCGCTCGGCGTTGTTTTCCGGGCGGGTCAGGGTCAAGCCCGCCTTGCTCGATTTGAAGAGGGCCTCGCCGCGGTTTTCGGCATCCTCGAGCGCGATCGCATCGCGCCATTTCTGGGTCTGCTCGCGGTAAGGATGGTCCTTGAACCGACGGTCGAGCTCGTCGATGTAATCGCTCAGCGCGGTGCGCCGATCGGCCCGGCGGTCCGACGCCATGAGTGCCTCGGCGTGCTTGTAAAGATACTCGGCGCCCGGGGGCCAGACCCAGTAAACGATGAACGATCCGATCGCGACGAGCGCCACAATGAGCAGACTGGTCTCAACAGTCGTGCGGTTGATCCAGCTTGAATCCGGCTCGTTTTCCAGGCGCGTGCGGCCATTCTTGGTGGCGCGGCCGGACGCCGCGCCCCCTTTTTTCGCTTTCCGGGGAGCAGACTCGGAATGGGCCGCGTTACTGGCCGGCGCATGGGCGCGGGGTGGATTGGCAGCGTCGGAGCCGGCGGCCGGCCAGACCATCTTGACCGAGCCGCCTTTTTCGGCCTTGTCGCGCAGGTCGCTCAGAATGGCCCCCGCCGCGGCCGCGTCCCACGGCCGGTCGGTTGGCGACTTGGCCATCAGGGCGACGACCAGGTCATCGAGCTTCCGGGGGATCTCCGAGACCTTGGCGCTGGGTCTCGGAGCGGCCTCATTCAAGTGCGCGTGCATGAGCACGACGGGCGTCGTCCCGTCGAATGGCGCCTTGCCCACGAGCATCTGGTAGAAGACGACTCCGAGCGCATACAGGTCGGTCTTGTGGCTAACGGCCGGCGTACCTCTGATCTGCTCGGGAGACATGTACGCGGCCGTCCCCAGGGTGCGGCCAGTGGCCGTCAGGGCGGTGGCGTCGAGATCCTTGGCGATCCCGAAATCCGTCAGCTTGATCTTGTTGTCGGCCGAGAGCATCAGGTTCGACGGCTTCAAGTCGCGATGCACAACACCGTGCTCGTGCGCATAGTGCAGCGCGGCACAAACTTGAATACCGATGTCGACAACCTCGCGCCAGGGGAGCGGGCCGCGGTCGCTCAGAACCTTATCCAGGGTGTCGCCCTGGATGTACTCCATCGCAATATAAGAGGTGCCCCGAAAGCGGCCGACCGCCAGGAACCGCACGATGTTGGGGTGGCGAAACTGCTGCAGGATCTCGGCCTCGCGATCGAATCGATCGCGGATCTTACCCCCCTGGCCAAACTCACTGCTGACAACCTTGATGGCGGCGATCTTTCCGGTCTTTTCGTTCGTGCCGCGATAGACAACACCCATTGCGCCCGAGCCCAGGATCGCCTCGATGCGAAACGATCCCAGTTTTTCGCCGAGCAAGCCTTCACTCTGAGCCATGACCGCGATCACCCCGTTTGCCGTTCACCTCGCCTCACCGTACCGTATCGTACCCGTTGACGCCCTGTCGACCTTGCGCAACGGGTTGGGCACGGGTCGGTCAATGGTCTTATCTCGTCTCGTCTCGTCGCTGTTTCGAATGTTCGCTGCGAAATGCGAGCCCTGGCTTATCACCGGGACATGGCACAGGATAATCCACCGGCGGCCGGCAGGTAACCGTTCTGCACGTAGTCCATCACCATCCGATCGGCGTTGAATCGCCACCCGAGCGTTCGGAACGCGTTTTTCTGACGTGCGATCCACTTGCGGGGCAATCCGGTCGCGTCTCGGTCGTAATAGAGCGGGACGACCTGGGTCGTCAACGTCTCGATCAAGGCCTGGTGGTCGCGTTCGTCCTGGACCGAAGGGACGGCATGGGTCTGTCCAATGCCGATGGCGAACCCATTGGTTCCATCATACGCCTCGGCCCACCAGCCGTCGAGAATCGAGCAATTGAGACCGCCATTGAGGGCGGCTTTTTCGCCCGATGTCCCACTGGCTTCCTGGGGGCGCCGCGGGTTGTTGAGCCAGACGTCGACCCCCTGCACGAGCTGCCGCGCCACGTTCATGTCGTAATCTTCGACAAAAACGATACGCGAGGCAAAGGGGTCTTGCCGGGTGATCCGCACGATGTTCTGGATCAACTCCTTGCCCATGCGATCCTCGGGGTGGGCCTTGCCGCCGAAGATGATCTGGATCGGCCGGTCGATCGAGGTCACCAGCTCGATCAGCCGTTCGATGTCTTGCAAGATCAGGCCCGACCGCTTGTACGTGGCGAACCGGCGGGCAAATCCAATTGTCAGCGCGCTCAGGTCGAGCGCTTGCATGGCCTTCTCGACGGCCGAATCGGGCTCATCGCGGCGCCGGGCCTGCGAGGTCAGCCGGTTACGCACGAAATTGATCAAGCGCGCTTTCTGAACTTGCTGCGTTTCCCAGAGCTCGGCGTCGGTGACGGTGTCGATCCCGACCCAGGTCTCCGGATGCCGTTGCCGCGTCGGCCAGTCGGTTCCCAGATGCCGGTCAAAAAGCAAATGCATCTGGGGAGCGACCCAGCTCTGCACGTGAACCCCGTTGGTGATGTGCCCGATCGGCACGTGCTCTTCGGGCCGGTTCGTATAAAGCGGCTGCCACATCCGCCGCGAAACCGTGCCGTGAAGCGCACTGACCCCATTGGCGTGACGCGACAGCTTGAGTGCCAGGACCGTCATGCAGAAGGGCTCGTGGGGATCTCCGGTATACACTTTTCCGAGACCCATGAAGTCATCGTATGAAAGATGGAGCGCCTCGCGAATCTTGCCCAGATGCTCTTCGACGAGCGACGACGGAAAGCGGTCGTGTCCGGCTGCGACGGGCGTGTGCGTGGTGAAGACGGTCATTGCCGAGACGTCACGCAAGACCTCTCCGAAAGGCAACCCGGTGCTTTCCATCAGCGACCGGATCATCTCCAGAGTGGCAAACGCACTATGCCCTTCGTTCAGGTGCAAGACCGATGGGTTGATCTTGAGGGCATGCAGAGCCCGCACGCCCCCCACGCCCAGAAGCAGCTCCTGGCGAATACGCACCCGGGCGTCGCCCCCATAGAGCCGCGCCGTGAGCGACCGATCGGATTCGGAGTTTTGCGGGACGTTGGAGTCGAGCAAGAGGAGCATCGTCCGGCCGACCTCGACACGCCAGACCCGTGCGTGCAAGGTTCCAGTCGTTGTCTCGATCTTGACCAGGAGGGGCTGGCCGTCGTCGCCGCTGACGCTCTCGATCGGCAAGAGCTCGGTGTCGGCATTGAGATAAAGCTCTTGCTGCCATCCGTTGGAATCAAGGGTCTGGCGGAAGTACCCCTGCGCATAAAGCAGGCCGACCCCGATCAAGGGAATGCCCAGATCGCTGGCGCTCTTCAAATGATCGCCGGCCAGGACGCCGAGACCGCCGGAATAGATCGGCAGGCTTTCATGCAGCCCGAACTCGGCCGAGAAATAGGCCACCGGCCGGGCCCGCAAGATCGTCGCATGCACTGCGCCCCAGGACTTGTTGTCCTGCAGATATTCGGCCAGCCGGCGAAAGGCGTAATCGATTCGCGATTCGAGCGCCATCTCCGCGGCGCGCCGCTCCAGTTGCTCGGCGGGCAAGCGCTTGAGAAACTCGACCGGATTGTGATCGACCTTGCGCCAGAGGGCCGGGTCGAGCTCGCGAAAAAGTGCAATCACATTTGGCTGCCACGTCCACCAGAGATTGCGGCCCAACTCGCGAAGCTTGTCGATCAACTGAGTTTGACGAACCAACGCCTCACCCTCCTCGGTTAGCCCTTGCGAAGCGCCAGCTTCGGCTCACTCGAAAAGCATCCAACCGTAAGCCCATCGACCCATCCACGAAGGCAGATTTCGTCGGGCTTCCGTGAAAGTAGCATAGTATCTCCAATGTCCCGTCGGCCGCCAAGTCCTCCTCCCGTCCGTTCAATCGCCGCTGGCACGCTCAAGCGGCCAGGGCATTCCCTCTGATTACCCCGGATTATCGCGGCTTATTCACGATTGATAAACCCAGGCTGAGAACCAATATCGGCGAAGTTCCTGCGCCGAAGAACCATCGCTCACGGCGCCAGACTGGCCGCACTGGCGTTTGGCTCGAAAATTGCAATTGGATGAAGCGATCTGAATCTAACCCGAGCCGACTACCCCTTGGCCCCTGTGAAAAGGGAGGTCTTTGCCGTGACGACGGATAACCGAACGGCCACAACCGCCATCTCGCCCGAACAATTCGTCACAACCAACGTGACCGTCGCACCGGACGTACCTCCCAGAGTGGTTCCGGTGGCCGAGGTAACAGGCGTCGTAGCGGATCGCCCCCCCTCCGAAATGTCCGAGTCGGAAGACGTGCTGTGGGAAGGCCGATACTCGCCGAAAAACTTTTTTGGACGCCTGCTCGTCGGGGGCCTGTTGACGCTCGGATGGGTGGTACTGGCCGCGATGAAATGGGGCGGCGGGCGCAACGATCTCACGTTCCTGATTTATGCATTGGGCATCGGCCTGGTGCTCTACTGGCTTTACATCGGCTTCAAGTACTTCCGTGCCCGGCGCAACTTCTTCTACCGCCTGACCTCGCGCCGCCTCTTCATTACCACCGGCATCTTTCACCAACGTGTCGATCAGGTCGAGCTGGTTCGTGTGAAGGATCTGTTCGTCCGCCAGACCCTCGTGGGAAATTGGCTTGATATCGGAAATGTCATCATCATCTCGTCGGAACAGAGCTTGCCCAAAGCATACCTGCTCGGCATCGAGCAGCCCAAACACGTACTGGATCTCATCTGGAAACAGACCCGTGTCGAACGCGATCAGCGGACAACCGAGATCAGGAGCGAGTAAATCTCACCAACAATGAGATCTCAGTTGCCTCACTGACCTGACCTTCAAGCGTGCATGCCAGGGAACCGGACGTCGCGCGAATCAAACCGTCTATCGAGACGAGTTTGGTCGCGTGGCGAACGAGCCGAACTCCCTGGCATTCGCTTCAGTACGAAGGCAGGCTCGGATCAATTTCCTTGATCCAGGCGAGGATTCCGCCTTGAAGATTCTTGAGCCTGGTGAAGCCGGCGGTGCGTAAAAACGCGATGGCCTTGGCGCTCCGAACGCCGCTCTTGCAGTGCACGACAATCTCCGCTGACGGGTCGAGCTCGCCCACACGCTCTTGAAGTTCCGGCAAGGGTATCACCGTCGAGCCGGCAAGCCGGCAGATCTGGATCTCTTCCGGGTTGCGCACATCGAGTACCAGCGGGGGCCGGGGCCGCTCCAGAAGGGCCTTGAGCTCATGCGGTGTGATCTCGTCGGAGGGCGGCGACCCGTTCGCTGGCTGCGCTGGCATGGGCTCGGCTCCGCGGACGCCGCAAAACTCCTGATAGTCGATCAGCTCGCGAATCGTAGGATTGGTCCCGCAGATCGGACAGCGCGGATTCTTGCGAACTTTCATCTCTCGAAACGACATTTCAAGAGCATCGTATAAGAGCAGCCTGCCAATCAACGGATTGCCCGCGCCGAGGATCAGCTTGACGGTCTCGGTGGCTTGAACGACCCCGATCAAACCCGGCAAGATCCCCAGCACGCCCCCCTCGGCGCAATTGGGCACCAGGTCGGGCGGCGGCGGCTCGGGATAAAGGCAACGATAGCAGGGGCCTTCGGGTGGGAAGAACACGGTGGCCTGGCCATCGAAGCGGAAGATCGACCCGTAGACGTTGGGCTTACCCAGAAGCACGCACGCGTCGTTCACCAGGTAACGCGTGGGAAAGTTGTCCGTGCCGTCGACGATCACGTCATAGTCGGCGAAGAGGGAAAGCGCATTCGAGCTATCGACGGCCTCCTCGTGGCGCACGATTTTCAGCTCAGGGTTGATCGCCGTGAGCTTCTCCTCGGCGCTGACAATCTTGGGCCGGCCTACATCATTCGTGAAATGGATGATCTGCCGCTGGAGGTTGGACAGGTCGACGACGTCAAAATCGACGAGCCCCAGCGTACCGACGCCGGCCGCCGCGAGATAAAGCGATAACGGGGATCCAAGACCCCCCGTGCCAATACAGAGGACTTTCGCGGCCTTGAGCCGCTTTTGCCCGTCCATGGCAACCTCGGGCATGATCAGGTGCCGGGCATAGCGCTTGATCTCGGACGGAGTCAGCGCGACCGACGAAACGCGGTCACCCAGCAAGTCGGCACGGTTCATGATTGATATCCTGATGAGGCAACGGGTGGAAAACGGGACGATTTCTATTCACATCAATCGATTTTCATGAGGGCCACTTACCGATCGGGCAATCCTCGTGAACCATCCGACTCTTGACGTTGATGAAGCAACCGCAGATCCGACAACGCACCCCGGTGTAGTGTTCGCAGCCCGTGCACGTCTGAAGGCGCTTGTGCTGGAGTTCGGGGGAGACCGTCTTGAATCCCGAGCCGGCGAAATTGGCCATGGCCTTGGTTGCCGACAAGGCCATGCGGAGCAGCTTGGGGCCAGAGCCCGCGGCCCTGGACGGTTCCTCGGGCGATGCACCCGCCATCACACTGGCCACCGTTGCGCCGCCCAGGTAGAGCCCGGCCGAACGGTCGCCGGCCGAGATTCCCAGCGAGGGCTCATCATCGAGCCCCATGCGGTATTTCTGAAGGTAGGCACCATAGGCCGCGGCCTGCGGCCGGCCCATCGAGCGGAAAAGCGCGATCGATTCCTCGGCCCGCGCGATCGCCGGCCCGCGCTGGCCGAGCTCGGCGTGTTGAATGCCCTGATGCCAGAGCAAGTTGGCCTCCTGGTGCCGGTCGCCGACCTGGCGCGCCCGCGCCAGGGCCTGCTCGAAAAAGTCGAGCGCCCGGTTGAAGTCGCGTAAGTGCCACGCGGCGAGGCCAAGACGTTCGAGTGCGGACTTCTCGCCCAGAACATCGCGATCGGCACGCGCCTGGTCGAGCACCCGGGAAAACAGCGAATACGCCTGCTGCGGCTGCCGCACGGCGAGCATGGCCATTCCCAGGCTGCCGATCACGTCGCTTTGCCGCACGCGATCGCCAAGCTCGGTCGCGATTGGCAACGCCTGTTCGAGAAGCGCGATCGCCTCTTGCGATTTGCCCTCGTTGAGCGCCAGTACCGCCAGGTCGGTGAGTGCCATGGCTTCTCGATCACGGGCTCCGGACTGCCGCGCCTTGATGAGAATGGCTTCAGCCTCGGCGCGGGGATTATCAGCACCCATGACAACATGTTGCGGGGCGACGGACACCGCGGCGGGCGAACTCGCGTCGAGCCCTGAAACGACGAACAAGGCCGCGCCCAGCTTCTGAATTCGCTTCGCCTGGGGCCATCCCGCTTCGATCCGTGTTTGATCCAGGACTGTCTTCTCGTCTTCGGGCCAGACTAAAATCGAGCCGCCACGTTTTTCAGCGCATTGCTCGACCGAGATTCCGCCGGGGATGACGAAGGTCCGGTTGGCCTTCACACCGCGCAGGCGATTGCGGATCGAGCCGATCAGGCCGCCGCCTTGCCGGGCCTTGATGGAGCTGACGTCCGTGTGGCACTGGCCGTTTTCGCACGTGATTCTCGAGCGTGCCCCGCTGGCGATGCGCTCCCAGTATTGAAATCGCGTGTCTCGCTCGGCTGGAACCCACAGGATGACGCGGCCGCGATCGGCGGTCGGTTCCATGAGGATACCAGGTTCGAGCGTCAATCCCGACCAGTTGGGTTGGTTCATGGGTGCCGTCTCGCTGATCTCGGACCGTGCAACGCTGCGACGTCGTCTCGTGAAGAGAGGCAAGCGCACCGATTGTAGCGGAGAATCCGCCAAACGCACGGACAAACTTCAGCAGACTTCGGACATATCAACCAGCCAGCCGGCGAGCCAGGCCCGGTGCGGCCCGATCGCTCAAGACGGCGAGTAGCGGCCAATCAAGAGACTGGCGTTATGACCGCCGAAACCGAAGCTGTTGGACATGACATGATCGACGCGTGCCTCGCGCGCGACGTTGGGAATATAGTCGAGGTCGCAGCCTTCGCCGGGTCGGTCAAGATTGATGGTCGGAGGTAAAACGTCGGTGTGAATGGCCATGGCCGAGATGATCAGCTCGATACCGCCGGAGGCTCCCAGCGTATGACCAAGCTGGCTCTTGGTGCTGGAGATCTGAAGGTGGCGGGCACGATTGCCGAAGACCTGCTTCATGGCGCGGGTCTCGGCCAGGTCGCCAAGCGACGTACTGGTGCCATGGGCGTTGATGTAGTCGATGGCCTCGGCGCGCGATCCGGGCATCATCGAGACAGCGTTTCATCGAACGAACCGCGCCGCGGCCTTCTTCGTCGGGGGCCGTGATGTGCCAGCCGTCGGCCGACATCCCGTAGCCCAGGAGCTCGGCATAGATGCGAGCCCCGCGGCGGCGGGCGACCTCTTCGGCTTCGAGGACCAGGATACCGGCCCCCTCGGCCAGCACGAAGCCGTCGCGATCGCGGTCGAATGGGCGGCTGGCGCAGGGTCGGATCGTCATTGCGGGTCGAAAGCGCCCGCATCGAGGCGAATCCGCCCAGTCCCATGTGGGTGATCGCGGCCTCGCTCCCGCCGGTGACCATCACGTCGGCCCAGCCGGTCTGGATCAGCTTGAGAGAATCACCGATCGCGTTGGCCGCCGACGCGCAGGCTGTCGCCACCGCCGAGCACGGACCCTTCAACCCCCAGCGGATCGAGATCTGGCCGCTGGCGGCGTTGACCATGAGCTTGGGGATCACGAACGGGCTGATCCGCGACGGCCCCTTTTGCATCATCACGGTGTGCTGCGACTCGAACTCGTTGAGCCCGCCGATCCCCGAGCCGATCATGACGCCGCACTGCTCTTCGGGCACGGTCGAGAAATCGATCCCGGCGTCTTCGACGGCCGCGATGGCGGCCGCCAGCGCGAACTGCGCGAATCGATCGAGATGACGAGCTTCCTTCACGCCAAATCGGGCGACGGGGTCCCAGTCGCGAACCTGGCCGCCGAACCTGACCTTGAACTCGGTAGGTATCGAAAAGCGTGAGCGGACCGACGCCACTCCGACCGGCGCAAAGGGCCGACCAGAACGGCTCGAGGCGATCACCAAGCGACGTGACCACCCCCATGCCGGTGATCACGACGCGGCGCGGATGTGCCATGAGCTAAACACCGTCGTGGATAAATAAACGGCAGGCAAGCTCGTTCGCGGTCTGTTCCCGGCCAGCCGGTCAAGCGAGCGAACGCCTCCGTTCGAGCCCGTTTACTTGACTGACTGACTACTTGGGATGCCCATGCTGCTCGATGTAGTCGATGGCCTGGCCGACGGTCTGGATTTTCTCGGCCTCCTCGTCAGGAATGGTGATGTCGAACTCTTCTTCAAACTCCATCACCAGCTCCACGGTATCCAGCGAGTCGGCCCCCAGATCGTTGACGAAAGAGGTCTCCCGCGTGACCTGATCCTTGGAGACACCCATCTGTTCGCTGACAATTTCAATCACGCGCTCTTCCACGGACACGGGCCAACCTCCTCATCTACTTGCATTCCGCTCAGCACTTCATAAAATTCAAGAACTTCTCAATCCGTCGGCGGCATCTCGGCCGCGAACCACGGCTGAGCCAATTCGATGGCGGACACTTGGACCGCGATCATCCTGGGTATACGACTCAAGTTAGCATTCCCGGCCGCGAATGTCCATCGAACGTCGTCCCTGGCTTCCGGCGATCGACCCCGACCCGGATCGCGACCCAACTCGTTTGGTTTCGCTCGCCTCGAGCACGCAAAAAACGCCAGACGCCTCGTTGCCTCATGCAGCCCCTGGTCACGCCGTCATGCCGCCATCAACGGCGATGACCTGGCCCGTGACATAACTCGCGCGGGACTCGCCAGATAACAGACAGCTCGGCAATATCTTCGGGCGTTCCCAGCCGCCGGACTGGAATTCGCTCTTTGACCTCGGTCTTGATCTTGTCGGGCAAAACATTCGTCATGTCGGTGGTGATGAATCCAGGCGCGACGACATTGACCGTGATGCCGCGCGACGCCAGCTCGCGGGCAATCGTCTTGCTGAAACCCGATCACCCCCGCCTTGCTGGCGGAATAATTGGCCTGCCCCGGATTTCCCATGATCCCCGAAACACTGCTGATATTGATGATTCGGCCATATCGGCCACGCATCATACAGGCACCAACCGCCCTTGAGAAGAGAAACGTCCCCTTGAGATTGGTATCCATCACGTCTTGCCAGGCACTGTCTTCCATCCGCAGCATGAGGCCATCACGCGTGACGCCGGCATTGTTGACCAGGACATGAATCTTCTGGCGATTTCGCCTCGATCTCATCGACAACGCGCTGAACGTCGGCCGAATCGGCGACATTGGCCGCGTAACCCTCGGCCGTCCCGCCCGCATCGCGAATCGCCTGAAGCGTCGGCTGCAAGGCATCGAGAGTACGCGCAACACCCGCGACATTGGCACCGCACGATGCCAGCTTGACCGCGATCGCCCGGCCAATCCCACGCGACGCGCCGGTCACCAGGGCCACTTGCCCCGTCAAATCCACGCGGCAACCCGCGGCCGTTGCGCTCGGTCCCTCAGCCATTGTTCATCACATCCTGGAAGACTGGTCGGATTCGCGCCACGCCCCACGACCCAACGACACTCCGGGGTGCGGCCGTTCGAGAAGTTCGTAACAACTTCAAATAATTCGGAAGTTCAATTGTACGCTCGTCGTTATAAGCACCCTTGTCAATCCCTATCAACCCCAAAACAGGCTTGCGGTCAAAAGCATGGCATAGCCCATTTCGCCCGAATTCACTGCTTTTCCAAGCCGTGCCAGGAAAAGTTCGATTTCGGCGATGTCGCCGGATTTTAGTCTTTGCGGCGTGCTGTCGAAGCGTCCCAGTCATCGGCCTCTTTGAGCAAGCGGTCGAGTGCGAGCTCGAAGCCGGGCAACAGGGATGTACGATATGTCTCGTGTTCCTTGACCACGAGAGAAATGTCATTAGCCGGATCGGATGCGCGAAAGACCGTCATGGTCCTGTCGAATCGATTGATGACCCAGTATTCTGAAATCCGATTGGCCACGTAAACGACTCGTTTTTCTTCGTGATTTCGCGTGTGGTCGCGGTTTCGCTTCGAGACGAATTCGACCGCGATCGCCGGCACGTCCTTCCGAGGATTGGGCACGCGGCCAAGACCCGCCCAGATCACGCGATCGACCCTGCGGCGGCCATCGGGCACGTTGATATAGTGTTGCGACAGCGTCTTGTCGAGTGTTGACCCACTGGGATGTTTGTCGCGGTAGGTGCGTAGCAGGTAACCGAGTCTCCTCGTTTGGGTCGCGCTCCGATTCGCCGGGTGCCGGGCTCACGATTAAAATTCCGCGGATGAGCTCATAGGCGAATCGCCGGTCGTAGCAAGTGACCGCATCGAACTCCTCCGGCGTCATGAGCATGCCGTTGGAAGACCGCGAGAGCCGCAGCCGTCTTGCCTTTGTTTCCTTGACGACGCTCATCTTCGCCCCTCGCGACAAACGCGGATCGGCCCACCCTCAATCGACATCGCCTGCTTCATCTGACTCTCCCTCACCGCGCCGGAATGCTGGTGCACGGAACCTTGCGGTCGATGCGTTTGAGCAATCCGGTGAGAACACGGCCGGGGCCGATTTCATAAAACGTATCAAAGCCGTCGGCGATCATGCGGCGCATCGAGTCGTCCCAGCGCACACCCTGAAGAACCTGGGCTACGAGCGTGCGGCGAATATCGTCGGGATCGTCGTGGGGCGTCGCGTCGACGTTGGAATAGACGGGAACCTTCGGCGTTTTGATGGGAGGCTCGGCGAGTGCCTGAGCGAGCTGGTCGTCGGCCGGTTTCATGAGTTCCGAATGAAACGCGCCGGCGACCTTGAGCGGAATGACCTTCATGGCTCCCAGCTCGGTCGCGATCGGCTCGATACGCTCGAGCGCGGCGGTCTCGCCGGAGACGACGATATTGCCTGGTCCCAGCAAGTTTGCCTTCCAGAGCCGTCCGAAGGGAGCGATCCGCTGGCAAAGCGTGTCGACGGCCGCCTCGTCGAGGCCGAGAACGCTCGTCATACCGCTGGGCGTGGCGACCGCCGCCGACTGCATCGCCTGCCCTCGCTTTTGAACGACCCTGAGCCCCGACTCGAAATCAAGGGCACCGGCAAACACGAGCGCCGTGTATTCGCCCAGGCTCAGACCGGCTGTGCCCGCGCAGGCGGCGATCACCTCGGGCTGCGTTTGCCGGAGGCTTTCGAGCGCCGCCAGGCTGGCCACGAAGATGGCCGGCTGGCTGACGTCGGTCGACTCCAGGGCCTCGGCGGGCCCTTCAAAACAGACGCGGCGTAGGTCCATTCCGAGGATCTCGGCGGCCCGGTCGAAGAGCGCCCGAACCTCGGGGCGCTCTTGATCGAGCTCTCGACCCATCCCCACGAACTGCGCACCCTGGCCCGGAAACAAGAAGGCGATCTTGGACATGGACGACGAAATCCTTCAGCAAGGATGGGATCAATTACGGCCTCGATAGATTGGATTGACCGGCCGCCAGGAGTCGATCGGCGTCGGCTCGCTCACCGGCGCGACGGCTGTTTGAAACTGGCGACGGTCCGCGACCAGCCGGCTCAACTCACCGGCGCGGCGGGCGGTGGCGCGGCAATCTCACCCGAGCTATCGCCCGAATCCTCGGGTGACGCGCCGGCAAGCTGCTCGATGATTCGTTTACCGAGCCGGTCTTCGGCCATGGTTCCCGCGATGCGCAGGGCGTTCTTGATAGCTCGCGAGCCCGAGGCTCCGTGACAGATGATGCACGCCCCGCGGATACCCAGAAGGGGTGCTCCGCCGAACTCTTCATACTCGAAGCGAGCTTGAGCCGCTTGAGGCTCGCCGCGATCTTGGGGCCGGCGTCGCCGGGTAAAGTCGGCATCAGCCGGGCGAGCTCTTCCTTGAGCGTCGAGAACAAGAACTCGACGGCCCCTTCGCCGGCTTTGAGCAAGACGTTGCCGACGAAACCATCGCAAATCACGACCCTGACGTGTCCCTCGTAGATGTCTCGCCCCTCGACGTTGCCGACGAATCGCGCCGCCCAGGGGCTGTCTTGATAGAGAGCAAACGTCGACTTCGTGAGCTCGTTGCCCTTCTCATCCTCGGTGCCGACGTTGAGCAGGCCGATCCGCGGATTGGTCACCCCGAGAATCGATTCGGCGTAAATCGAGCCCATGATGCCATACTGGTAAAGATCCTCGGCCTTGGCATTCATGTTGGCGCCGACGTCGATGATGACGATGGGCCCTTGATGAGAAGGGAAAATCGCGGCGATGCCCGGCCTGCGCACGCCGGGCAAGAACATCTTGGCATTGAAAAGGGCCGATGCCACCATGGCGCCGGTGTTTCCCGCCGAGACGACCGCCTTGACGTCGCCGGCGGCCATCAAGCCCCAGCAGCGCGAGATCGAGTTATCCCGCTTCTTTCGCAGGGCGTCAACGGGCTTCTCGTCCATGCCGATTGACTCGCTGGCATGCACGATCGGTAATCGATCGCGTGGCGCGTCGGGCGCCTTGGCCAGCTCGGCCTCGATCCGCTCACGATCTCCAACGAGCACGACCGCAAGGTCAGGATTATCGCTGACCGCCTCGCAAGCCCCCGTGACGATCGGACCGGGAGCAAAATCCCCCCCCATCGCGTCCAAAGCTACGCGCATTGCATCTCTCGCAACGACTTGAGTTTGTCCTGACCGGACTCATGCTCATTCAAAACGACGTCGGGATGCCAGAAAGCGGGAGACCATCCCCTTTCCGCATCCCGTGGCGATTTCCCTCGCAGTCTCGCGGCACTCGATCCGGAAAGCATCCCTTCCCGAACTTCGCCCGCGATCGGGCTTTACGCATTTGCAACCAATCTCGATCCGGCCGAGTCGAACGAGCCAGCCTCATCCTAGAAGACCCTGCCGGGACCTGTCAAGCCGCGCCGACCAGGCCGCACGGCGACCCCGCGCGGCGATCGTCGCCCGTTGATCCGCATCGCGGGCCCGTCGCGGGCGCCAGAATTGGCAACGCCTCTCGCCTGTTGACCGGTGCGAACGGGGCTCATTTTTTCGCATAGGCTCTCACATAATCGACCAGCAGATACGACGGGTCGGGCGTCTGCCCCACGGGCCATCCGCCTCCTAAAGCCAGGTCGATCATGAGATAAAGCGGCACCTTCGCTTCCCTGGGCGTCTGATCCTTGCGAAGTGCCACGCGGTCGAAATAGTAAGTGATGAAATCGTCTTCAACCAACACGCCATAGGTGTGAAACGTGTCGGCCATCCCCACGACAATCGACGCGTCCCCAACGGCCCAGTGGAAGTCGCCGGGCCCCCACAGGTGCAGTGTCGAATGCAGCGCATTGGGTCCAACGCCATATTGCTCAACCACGTCGATCTCAACCTGGGTGAGCGTTTTTTTATCCCTTGGCTCAACAAGCTGCGGAACGCCCATCAACCAGAATGCCGGCCACGTGCCGGCCCCTCTGGGAAACTTCGCCCGCATCTCGAAATAGCCAAACCTCTGGGAAAATCCGGCCCCTCTGGGGTCGACCGAAGAGAGCAAGCCCGACCGCCACTTGCCGCCGACTTTTTTGGCCTCGATACGGAGGATGCCATCCTTGACGGTAAACGGAAACCCTGGCTCCGGGTCGGCAAACGCCGCGTCGCCAAAGTCGCCGGCATAAGGCGTGTGGGCGATCCAGCGCGTCCCGGGTCCCCAGGCCGAGACACTCAAGGGACCGCTGAAATCCTCGTCGAACGTCACGCGATACTCGTCGAGTTTCAAACTGGGCGCTGGCAAGACCGGCAAGAGTGCATCGAGCGCGACCGATAACGAGCCGACGCGGCAGGCATCATCAGGCAGAGCGGTTAACCTCGGGCCGACACGGAACGGCCGGCGGCCGCCGCCCCGATCGGCGGGCTTACCATTCCAGAATCCGACCACGATATCATAGCGTCCGGGCAGGGCATCCGTCGGCACGACAACGGTCCGCCCGTACTCAACCCGGCCCGACCATCGGCTCGTCGGAACAGGAGGCTCATGATCGGCCTGAAAGATCATTTGCCCGGCCGCGTTGACGAAATGGACAAAGACATTGCAATTTGAATCCAGGGGCTCGGCATCCCAGGCGTAGGTGATCCGCGTTCCAAATCCCGGCCGACAGGAAGCGGGCTCGAACATGCACCGAGCTCAGCGTTGGCGTTCCCGACTTCACACCCACGGCGCGGAGGTCGTCGATCCAGAGCGTCGCGCGATGATTTGTGCTGTCATCGAGCGCGTCCTTGCCGATATTGAGGCCAAGCCCTTTCGGCGGGCCATGCCAGACGCCATCATTGGCGCCCGCCCAGTGCTCGCCTCCAACCAGCTCGCGGACGTTCAGGACGACTTCTTTCCAACCGTCGCGGGCGCCGATCGGCAGGCTGACACTCTTCTGATGGCACTGGCCCGATTCATCGACGATCCGCACCCCCAGGCGTTTCAGGTTCTTGGTCCGGACCCAGAGCCGGAACTGCTCGACGTCGGGTAAGCCCGCAGACGCCAGGTCTTTCCACGTCCCGACATAGGCCCCGCCACCGCGAAAGTCGGCATCGAGCCGGTAAGAGCCTTTGCCACCGTGAGCACGGCTCAGGTCGCGTTGCAGCGACCCCTTCGCGCCGGGAAATTCTTCGCCGCCGACGAATTTCCAGCCGGTTGGCTCGGCCTCGAAATCATCGAGGGGCATGATGATTCCGCTTCGATGGGTATTCGTGGCGTCGCTTTTTTCACGAGCGGCAGCGACAGCGGTTGGATTCGGCGCCAGAACGAACAACAGGGCCAGAACAATACCTGGTGCGATACGTCGCCGACACATGGGCACACCTTTGCGGAATGAGGCCGTTCCGGTTGCAATGCCGGACTTGGGCCGGACGCCACAGTTCGGTCAAGGACGGCCATCCAGAGGAGTATCGCCGAGTTCTTGGTCTGTGTGAACGTCCAAGGTTTGTGCGTCCGGCCCGGCCACACGTCTCAACCACCTCACCACAACGCTCCGTGTCAGCCACGCTCCGGCGAAAGCGACGAGAAGCGTCAAGAAGAGGTCCGTGAGTTTAACAGCCCTACCTGCGAAAGACTGGTTGGCCTGGTGCATTCCGTTCGTATATTCGAGAGAAATCCTCTCATGCCCATGCATTTCGGCCTAGCCACTCGTGGATAGGCACCGCGTTCGGTTCCTGCTACGATGACCTGGCCCTTCCTATGACTGAACGGCCCTCGGCGGAGCATGTCGCATGCGCGTGTATCGTTGCGCCTTCACTCTCATCGAGGCGATTGTGGTGATCGCCATCATCGGGCTGTTGATCGCATTATTGCTCCCCGCTGTCCAAGCCGCCCGCGAGGCGGCAAGACGTGCGCAATGTTCTAATAATCTCAAGCAATTTGGACTCGCGGTTCACCAATACCACACCGCTCTGAACGTGATCGTTCCTGGCAGAATATGGGGACCGGTTACCAACGGGTGCGCCGAGGCGACGGTCTTCACAGCGTGCCAGAACACAACGTGGTTCCCTTTGTTGTTGCCGTATCTCGAGCAGCAGCCAATGGCCAATAGTTTTAATTTTGCCTTGGGGGCTGAAGGTAGTTTCCCTGAGGGAATGCGCGCCAACAGCTCAGTCATGAGGACTTCGGTAAGCGTCGCATTGTGCCCCAGCGACCGGCAATCAACTTTTGAATTCCCGCCCACAATGCCAGATGGAGGCCTGCTGACTCGCGGCAACTATGCCGTTAGTTGGGGCAACGGCATTTGGTTACAAGTCAATATGGGTTTCAAGCCTCCCTTGCTTCAACTCGCTTCCGCGTTCGGACATCAAGGTAATCTTAGCTTTTCAAGCGTTGCTGATGGACTTAGCTCGACGGTCTTCTTTTCCGAGATACGCCAAGGCTCTGGAGCCGACAGTAGAGGCCTCCTTTGGTCAACCATGGCTGGCTCTAGCCTTTACATGACGAGATTCACACCCAACGGTGTTCTGGACCTCATCGGAGGCGATGGCGAGGACACATTACTCAACCCGTTCTGCCAAAGCGAGCTCGGGATGGGACTACCATGTTCCGGCGACGACTTTCTCGTGCGGACGTTCGCCGGTTCGCGAAGCTATCATTCGGCGGGCGTCAACTGCCTCTTGGGCGACGGCTCAGTGCGCCTGGTAAAAAATAGCATTTCCCACGCTGTATGGATCGCGCTGAATTCCATTTCCGGGGGCGAGATCGTGAACGGCGATTCTTTCTAATGACTACCGCCCGTCGCGATCGTGGGTTCACCATGAGCGCGACGAATTACCGATGAGGTTAAAATCGTTGTCTGGGGCATTTGGCCTGGAAAGGCAAAAATTGACCCCGATATTTCTCGGTCATTCTTATAAGCTGGAGGCAGCCACACCACGAGGGCCGTCCCATGTGAAGGTCATGCTCAACAACAAATCCATGCCGATCAGAACGTCGACGCCTGGCGCTGCGGGTTGAACTTCGAGAGCTTCCGTGGGAAACCATTTTCCTCGAGCGCGTCCGAAACGAATGCGAACGTCATAAGTGTCGCACCATTCGACGCGGCCGAATGGCCGTCGAACAGCTTGCGCTCCGAGCCGCATGGGCTGAAGTGCGGCAACGATCGCTGGGCTAATCGTGGTCACGGTTGACCCGGTGTCGATCAGCGCCCGCCAGACGCCCGGCGGGCCTCCCCACGGCGCGTAGTTCTTCGGAACACTCACATCGATATCAACTAGTGGACCGCCCGACTTCAGCGGGATCTCAATACTCGGCATCAGAAGGTCGCTTGGCCGATTTGTCGAATCGGTTCCCGTTCGACGATCTTCTTCACAAGGACAGGGCCACGCCCATATCGCGCGATGGCCGCGGCGACCGCGGACTCGCGATCCGGAAAGTAGCCGGCGATTTCGTGGCCCTTGATCACGACATATTGACCAACGTGGCGGAGCAATTCGTCAAGACTGTCTCGATAGGTCATGAACTCGGTCGCGAGCGGAGCATCGACGCCCCCTTTGAGCCAACTCGGATCAAACGTTCGCCAGTCAATCTCAACAGCCTGGGGGCGATCGGCTGGCGAAGCCGTCGCAGCGACGACCGGCCCGGCCGCTCGTTTCTTGGTTCCGGCTTTCTTACCCACGCCCATGCCCTCCTAAGTTCGTTCCGACTTTCTTACCCACGCCCATGCCTGTTAACAGCGGCCAAGAACTGAGCCATTTTCGCAGAGCCACCTGAGCCATTCCGCGATCGATCGATCGCGGTATTGGTCTTTCCCCTCACTGCATGCCGGTTCATCCCTGGTATGGATGAGGTGCCGCAATTATTCTGGGATGGATCCGCCGCCGGGTCGCGGACGAGCGGCGTCCGTGCCGTCGGCGCAAAGTGGCGGCGGGAAGTACCACCTTCCCGCCGCCTGACCGCTCGGGAACGAACCTCCCGTGGGCCAATTCAAGTGTCCCCGCGCGCTGGTGCCGGGTCAACCAGTCGCCGGTCGTCGTTGGCACCCTTGCTGTTGCCGGTGCCTGCTTAAAGGCTGCGAGCGCTGGTTCCTGCCGCCTCGGCCCCAGGCTCGTTATTGCAGTCCTGCTTGCCGGCAAGCCGCCGAGCACTGGCGGTCCTGGCATGCCGGTCAAACTTATCGAGCCACCGACGGAGGTAAGGAACGTCGCCGGAAACAGGCCCAACGCCGTCGTGAGCGGCAACGGCATCGAGCCGCTCTTGCGGAACCGGCGGCCTCCATACCTGCCGTCGAGTCGACTTTGCCGGTGATCGAAGCTCAGTCCCTGTCCGATTCGGCCCCGATGATCTCCGAGGACCGCCATGGCGTAGGCCAGCGCCCAGCCGAAATTCTCCCAGAATCTTGCGATTCGCCCTGTTGTCGGCCCGGGTGTTACGTCCTCTTCTTGCCCTCATCCCGTTCTCCCGATCAACATTTCTGTTGCCACTCATGCCGCCAGGCATTACGGCGAGTTCACCAGCGCGAAGCCCGCCTCAGACTCAGACGCCGGCGCGGCATCCGTGGTCGTTATCTGCGTCATCGTGGACCACCACCAAGCCACCTCGGTCATGTCGCCGCGTATTGAGCATGCCGTCCGCGAGGAATAAGTTTTTCTTGCCCCCAAGAACCGAGGAGGAAGCGGGAGGGCCGGGTCTGCCGGTCCCCCGTTTCCTTGCTCGGAAGTCGGGGCTTGGTAACGAGGTTCCCCATGGCTGACTGGCATCCAGGTGATGTCCGCTTCCTGCCCCTGGCTCAACTGGGCGAGCGCTATCGACGCTATCGGCTCCCCGATCCCGACGCCGAGTCCATCATGGCAGGGTCGTTGCAGCGCTATGGACAACTCACTCCCGTTGTCGTTTGTCTCCGCGATGAGACGCACGAGGTCCTCGATGGCTTCAAACGACTCGCCGCTTCACGGACCCTCGGCTTCAAGACACTGAGTGCTCGGCTAATCGAGGCTGACGAGCGTATGGCCAAGGCAGCCATTCACGGGCTCAACCAGACTGGCCGTCGTCCCCAGGAGTGGGAAGAGGCCTGGATTGTTCACGCCTTGGTGCGTGAAGACGGCATGACTCAGGTCGAGGTCGCCGAGCTCTTGGGCCGCCACAAGAGCTGGGTCTGCCGGCGACTGGCGCTGGTCGAAAAGCTGACCAACGAAGCCCGGGAAGATCTCCGCCTGGGGCTCTTGTCTACCACTGCCGCGCGGGCGCTGGTGCGGTTGCCGGCCGGCAACCAACTCGACGTACTGGCGACATTACACCGCGACGAGTTGACGGCAGTCGAGCTCGAGGGAGTCGTCGATCTGGTGCTCGCCGCGGGAAGCCAGTCGGCAGAGCGGCACATCCTGGAACAACCGCGCTGTGCCTTGCAGCAGGCGCGGCAGCAGGAGGGCTGGGCCTGGGACCCGCGGCTCAGTCAAGCCGGCAATCGTCTGACACGCCGCCTGACCGGCGTGCTCGATGGCCTGGGCCGCATGGAACTCTGGCTTCAAAGTCAGGGTCGCGCCGGCCTGACGCCCTGCGATCGACTGGTGCTCTTGCCAGCCTTTTCCCGGCTGGCTCGCGATGCTCACAACGTGGCCACTCTTGCCGAAGACTTGATCGGGGAGCTTCACACTCATGACCGAACCCAAGCGCAATGAAATCATCAGCCGCTGGCGAGCCGGCTCTTCGATCCGGAAGATCGCCCGTGAATTGGGGCTGGCCCGCAACACGGTCAGCCAGGTCCTGGCTCGGATAAAAGCCCAGCGCAGCGGTCACGAGGGCTCGCCTGCTCGAACGCGGCCCAGCCGGCTTGATCCTTTTGAGCCGGTCATTGGCGAGCTGCTATCCCGATATCCCGATCTGACCGCCGTGCGGCTCCTCCAAGAGCTGCGCGACCGCGGCTTCACGGGCGGATATACCGTGGTTCGCCAGCGGTTGAGTGCGTTGCGTCCTCGCTCGGCGCCGCTGCCGGTGGTCCGCTTCGAGACGGCGCCGGGGGACCAAGCTCAAATGGACTACGCCGTCTACGACCTCGACTTCACCAGCGAAGGCCGCCGCCGCGTCTCCTTGTTCAGCTACATCCTGGGCTACTCGCGACGGCAGTACCTCCGCTTCGTCGAGTCCCAGGACATGACGACCACGCTACGCGAGCACCTGCGGGCTTTCGAGCATCTGGGGGGCGTGGCAGCGACATGCTTGTACGACAACATGAAAGTTGTCGTAACTGGGTATGAGGACGATGTGCCCGTCTACAACTCGCGGTTCCTGGCGTTTGCCACGCACTACGGCTTCCGGCCGGTGGCCTGCCGGCCCCGGCGGCCCCAGACCAAGGGGAAGGTTGAACGGCCCTTTCATTATGTGGAAACCAGCTTGTTCAACGGCCGTACTTTCTCGTCACTTGAGCACCTCAATGAGATGACCGCGTGGTGGCTGGCCCATGTCGCCGACGTCCGCGAGCTGCGCGAAGCCAAGCAGACCCCTTTGCAGTTGCATGCCCAGGAGCGGCCCCATCTCGTTGCGCTGCCGGCCCAAGCCTATGACGTATCCCCTGTGGTCTATCGCACGGTCAACGTCGAGGGCTTGATCACATACTGCCAGAACAGCTATTCGGTGCCATGGCGGCACATCGGCAGCATGCTGCCGGTGCGGATCACCGAGAAGGAGCTGATCGTTTACGGTCCCCACGTCGAGGAGGTCGCCCGCCATGCGCTCCTGGCGGCGAAGGTCACGGGGCAACGAGTCGTGCTCAAGGAGCACCGTCCCGTCGAGGACGCGCGACGGCGGCAGGCGCAGTTGGAGGAGCGGTTCGCCGAACTGGGGGAGCCGGGCCGTCGGTTCCTGGAAGGCTTGCTTCGGATGCAGCGTTACGGCAAGGACCAGGCGCAGCGAGTGCTGGTGCTGTTGGGGACCTACGCCCGGGTGGACCTGATCGCGGCGCTGGAACGGGCCATAAGGTACGGCGCGTATTCTCACGCGGCCGTGGAACGCATTCTCTCGGCCCAGGCCCGTCCCAAAACCATCCTCGAGGCGTTGGCCGAGGAAGAACGGCGGCAGATACCCCCCTGGCTGGGCGAGGACCTGGTCTCTCCCCGGCCGACATCGGGCTACCAATACCTCTGCGAGTCGGAGCCACACGATGACGAAAGCCCTCAAACCACGTCCGGCGAAGCTGGTTGCGACGGACCTGCGCCAGCAGATTCTTGACGACTTCCAGGCGATGCGCATTCCTCTGAAACCTGAGCAGCTCGACGCAGCGTTAGGGCGTGCCGACAGCGAGGGGATGTCGCATCTGGAATTCTTGCGCCTTGATCAACGAGCAAGCCAACGGCCGCCGCGAACGTGCGCTGGCCAACCGCATCCGCGACGCCGGGTTCGCCGAGAGCAAGACCCTGGCCGACTTCGACTGGCAGTTCAATGCCGAGGTCATCGATCGGGTACGGATCGAGACGCTGGCCGGGGCCGAGTTCATCGGCCGTCGCCAGAACCTGGTCTGGGTGGGACAAAGCGGTGTCGGAAAAAGTCACCTGATCCAGGCCATCGGCCGCTGCGCCTGTGTGCTCGGTTATCGGGTGCGATACGAGACCAGCGCCTCGATCCTGGAAGTGTTAACGGCTGCGCTCGCGGATCGCACGCTGGCGCGGAAACTGCGGTACTACGCCAAATTCGATCTGGTGATCCTTGATGAGTTCGGCTTCGAACGCGTCGAGCGGCTGGAATCACGCGAGGCGGCGAGCTTGTTGTACAAGCTGATCAACGTGCGCGGCGAGCGGTCCACGGCACTCTTGACGAACGTCGATTTCGACAAATGGGGTGAGTATCTGGGTGATCTGCCGCTGGCCATGGCGTTCATGGACCGGATCGTGGACAGAGCGGCCATCCTGAAGATCAACGGCAAGTCCTACCGAGCACACCGGGCTGCACAAGCCTCAGACCGCAAGCCGCCGAAGAAATGACCCGCTGTCAGAGCCGGAGTTGGGCAGTGATCGCCTGCTCCGGCTCTTGACGTTTCAACCACTCCGCAGACCTCACCTCCCCAAAACATCTCGCCATCGCTCCGCCCGGCAACGACGCCGGTGGCTCAATCTGGCCGCGATAATGGCTCAGTTTCTGACCGCTGTCGACACATGCCCTCGTAAGTTCGCTTTTTCCGTTCACAATCATACACCCGGGCAGCCAGCGGCGACATGGGAAGCGGCGTTGACTGGTACGGGCACGGGCGAACTCAGGGTCGCGCTAATCGCGTTTGGTTTTGGAACGCCCGCGCCACGTGTGCATTCCAGTTCAGGGCTTTTATAAGGCGCCGACAACGAGCCGAACGGATTCGATTAACAAAGGATATACGGATCGACACGCCGGTATGATAACCTGGGCGACACGATCGTTGCCGATTCGACGCTGGCACATACGAGAGCATTGCCCGGATGTCTGACGATTCCGTCGATTCCCCGCGCCCGCTGGAGCAATATGCCGACTACCTGAGACTGCTCGCCCGACTTCAAATCGACCCCACGTTACGCAGCCGGCTCGATCCCTCGGACGTGGTTCAGCAAACGCTCTTGATCGCGCACGAGCGGTTCGGCCAGTTTCGCGGCGGCACTGATGCCGAGCTGGCGGCCTGGCTGCGGGTGATCCTGGTCACCATCCTGGCCAAGGCATCGCGGCGGTTTCATGGTCAGAAGGCGGAACGCGCGATATCGCTTGAGAAGGCGGTGGAAGAGTCGTCGGCCCGCCTGGAGGCCTGGCTGGTCCGCGACGAATCCACTCCAAGTCACAAAGCCTCGAGGGCCGAACAACTGCGGCTCTTGGCGGAAGCGCTGGCGAGCTTGCCTGATGACCAGCGCGACGCGATCGAGATGCATAACTTGCAGGGCTTCACCGTTCCGGAGGTCGCCCGGCGCATGAACAAGACCGTCGCGTCGGTGACCGGGCTTTTGTACCGTGGAAGCAAGGCACTTCGCCTGCGCATGGGCAAAACACAATGAAGTGAGCCATACGTATGACGGAGGATCCCAACGCCGACTGCGGCCGCGAGCAAGAGCTCCAGGATGTACTCGCCGCCTACTACGAGAGCGTCGATGAGGGAAACGATTCGGACCGGCAAATCTTGTTCGACCGTCATCCCAAGCTCGCCGCCGAGCTCGCTGACTTTTTCGCGGTGCAAGACGAGCTCAATCATCTGGCGAGACCGTTTGGCGCGATGGTTTTTCAGGGGCCGGACTTCGGAAACGGCGGAAACCGGAATCAGTTCCATCCGACAGTGCTTTTGTTCGGCGAGCCGCACTCGAACGGGTCGACAGTCCAGGAGAACATCGCTTTCGGCGACTACGACTTACAGGGTGTGATCGCGCGGGGCGGGATGGGGATCGTGTTTCGGGCGCGTCAGCGAAGTCTGAACCGCCTGGTCGCCCTCAAGCTGATTCGTGACGGAGCGAGGGCCAGCGCCGATGACGCCCGGCGGCTTCGCAACGAAGCCGAGGCGGTGGCTCACCTCGACCATCCCCACATCGTGCCGATCCACGAGGTCGGCGAAGTCAACGGCTGCAGCTTTTTCAGCATGAAGCTCGTCGAAGGCGGGAACCTGGCGGAACGGCTCAATGAGTATCAGAGTGATCAGCGGGCCGCGGCCCGGTTGATGGCGACGGCCGCCCGGGCTGTCCATCATGCCCACGAGCGGGGCATCCTGCACCGCGACTTGAAACCGTCGAATATCCTGATTGACGGGCAGGGCCAACCGCTGGTGGCCGATTTCGGGCTCGCCCGGCGGGTCGAAGGCGACAGCGAGCTCACCCAGACCGGGGCCGTACTCGGGACGCCGGCCTACATGGCGCCCGAACAGGCTACCGGCCGAAAGGGAACGGTGACAAAGGCGGCCGACATCCACGGCCTGGGAGCGCTTCTCTATGCAATTTTGACCGGGCACGCGCCATTCCGGGGAGAAACACCGCTTGAGACCTTGCAGCAGGTCCAAGAGAAAGTGCCGGAACCGCCAAGCGCCATTCGGCAGTCGATCAATCGCGACCTCGAGACGATCTGCCTGAAATGCCTTGAGAAGGAACCTGCTCGGCGCTACGGCTCGGCGCTGGCAGTTGCGGAAGACCTCGAACGGTGGCTCACTGGCCGGGCGATTCTGGCCCGCCCCGCCAGTCACGCCGAGCGAGTCTGGCGCCTCTGCCGTCGACATCCTCGCATGAGCGTCATGGCGGCCGCGGTGGTCGCCTTGCTGATCGTGAGTGCAACAGGACTCGTCGTCGCGGCTCGGGCCCGACTGACGGCCACGCGCCTGGGCCATGAGGTCCGGCTTCACGAGCACGCAGAACGTCGACGGCGTTACGTCCGCGATGTCCAGCACGCCAGCCATCGCTGGGAGGAAAACCAGCCAGCCAGGGCGCGTGCGCTTCTCGATCGTCATCGCCCAAGTCCTGGAGAAGAAGACTCTCGGGGCTTCGCCTGGTATTACTTTGATCGCCTTTGCAGCATCCAACCCGAAACTCTGACGGCCCACGAGGGTGACGTCTATTGCGCGGTCTTTTCCCCGGACGGCAAGAGCCTGGCGACCGCCGGCCACGACAAGGTGGTTCGGATCTGGAATCTCGAGAGCCGAGCGACCCGTTTGATCCTCGGCGGACACACTGACGAAATCAATTGCGTGTCTTTCTCCGCGGACGGACGGGCCATCGCAACCGCCAGCGACGATCAGACCGTCAAGCTCTGGGATGCCACGAGCGGCCAGAACCGGTCCACGTTCGCTGGACATGGCGACGCGGTCGTCGCCGCGGTTTTCACGCCGGATTGTCGCCGGGTCGTCTCCGTCGCACGCAAAGGCAGTTTGATCGTCTGGGATATTGAGACATCCCATCGACGCGCTTCGTTCCGCATCGAAAACGGGACTGTGCAATCGTTGGCGATATCCCCAGACGGTCGCTTTTTAGCGATTGGTGGTGATCAGGCGGTTATCTTGAGCATGGTCGATCACCGCGAGGTCACTCGGCTCGGCCGAGAGCGATCCCAGGTCAATTGTGTCGCCTTCTCCCACAATGGGAAGAGCCTCGTCACATCAGGCAAGGATAGTGCGATAAAATTGTGGCAGACGGCGGGCTGGCACCTCAAGATGACAATCCCTGGACCTGAGAAAGCTCCCGTTGAATCGGTCGCGTTCTCGCCCGATGATCAGACGCTGGCCGCGGTAGATATCAACGGCGGCATCCATTTCTTTGAACCAATTTCCGGCGCGAAGGGACGCATCGCTAGCGGACAGAGCAGGCTCTGGTCAGCAAGTTTTTCGCCGGATGGCCGCTCACTGGCCACCACCAGCCAGGACGGCAAGATCGAGCTCTGGGACTTTGAGCGCAGTCGTACCTGTATACCTGTTACAATCTCGAGGTCGTCGCTTACGGCGCTCGCGTTCTCGCCCGACGGGGAGGTCATTATCCTGGCTGATCACTCTGGAAGGGTGCATCGTCACGAGACTCGCCACGGCCGTCTCCTCGACGAAAAGCAATTCAACTCAGGCAAGCGGACGTGGCGTATTGCGCCGTCTCACGATGCAAAGTGGCTCGCGACCGACGGAGAGTCCGAAGCGGTGACGCTGTGGGATCTTTCAAGCGGCCTTCGAATGAAGGACTGGCCTTTCAACGGTTCTTTTCTCGCTGGGAGTCATTCTGCGCCTAGCTTCTCGCCAAACGGAAAATGGCTCGCACAAATCGACTTGGACAATGCGATCGTTCTTTGGGACCTGGCGAACGGCGCATCGAAACGACTGACGCGGTTGGAACTGGAGACTGCCGAATCGAAAATACCTCCAGGTGCCTTCTGGCAGGATCCTGTCTTTTCTCCCCGAGGCGATTGTTTTACGAAGAGGCTGCCGGGCCCTGGCGGACCATGTTTATGGGACCTCGTCACGGCAAGCTCGCGGATCAGCCACGGCGACGGCCACAGGGTCTCTCTTTCTAGCGAGGCCTTTTCTCCCGATGGCGCGATCCTCGCCACGGGGGGGGTTGACGGCAGGATCATCCTCTGGGATGTCAAGTCTCTCAATCCACTCGCTGTACTGTACGGGCACGAGGGCCCCGTCGATTGTCTCGCCTTCTCTCCGGACGGCCGGACGCTCTTCTCCGGTGGCGACGACTGGCTTGTGCACATCTGGGATCTCGAAACCCAGGCGGAGCTTGTGACGCTCCGGGGCCACTCCGGAGCCCTTCGCAAAATGCGGCTATCCAGGGATGGGACGATTCTGGCGACTGGCGCCCAGGTCGCCGACGACAAGTGGGAAATCTTCCTCTGGCGGGTGACGCCGGCTGAGTCCGCATCCAATCTTCCATAGCCCACGCATCCAAGGCGGCCGCCTGATGGCTCTGATCACCGACGATGTCAGTTCAAGCACGTCGTTTGCAAGAAAATCTTAAGAAACCGCGCCAGGGTTTTGAGTTTCGAGGGTCTTTTCTCTTGCAGGATGTTGAGTCTTCGCCGCCGGCACGCCTGTATCGTGCTCTCTGCGCGGTGAAGTTGAGCTCGACGCAGCGCTGGTAGACAACAGGGCTTTACGCTCAACAGTACTAGGCAGAAACGAATCTGGGTTAGCACGAACTCATTGCGGAATTAGGCAGAATGAGTTCCGTCTAATACACGTTAGGCGGCAGAGGACGGAGATCATCACAACCCCTATAGCGGAGCAAGGTCGATGCTCAGATCCTTCACGTTGACCGTTCACCTAATCGCGTTCGGCCTTGTTGTTTCCACGGCGGCGAGAGCGGACATCATCGCGGACTTAGGCTCGGACTGGAGCGACGCGAGCAACCCGAACAGCGGCGCATACGGCACATGGAGCTACCGACAGGGAACGTCCCTCCTGCCGCAGGACACCAACTGGACGCCCCTGGGGTCCTCGACGACCCAGCCCGCTTGGGCCCCGGGGAATAATAACGGCGACTTCCTCCCGGCCGAGTTCAAGGCGACCAGCAACATGAGTGGCAACCTCGTCTCAGGGCCGGCGGACTGGCAGATCGGCGACATCGTCACCCACACCACGGACCCCTTCAACGGCGCGGGCAACGGCCCGGCGAACTTCCTCTGGACAAGCCCGGTGGCGGGCGTGGTGACGATCTCGGGAGACGTCTTCGAGGCGAGGGTCTCGCCGGGGCGAGAGAATGAGTGGTCCCTGATCGTGGACGGGGTGACCGTCTCCTCCGGGCTGCTGAACCCGGGCGACGGCCACGATCGCTCGAACCCGTTCCTGTTCAGCGACGGCTCCGGAGGAGTGGCCTCACTCACGCAGACGATCGCCGCCGGCTCGACAATCGAGCTGCTGCTTCAGGCCATGCCGTCAGGGGGGGCCGGCGACTTTGTCGGATCGAGCTTCCATCTCGACGTCAGGGCCGTCCCGGAGCCCGCCAGCCTCGTGATCCTCGGCACGGGGGTCGTCGGATTGCTGGGCTATGCCCGGCGTCGAGCGGGCCGGACTCCGGACGAACCTGCCGCCTGACCTCGCGCGTGCAGCGGACCCGGCCCGATGCGGCGTTTTCTGGTAGCATCAGCGTCACTCTCGGCGGGCCGGTCCGCTGAGCTTTAACGTTAGGCGCGATACGACGAAGACCTTGCAGGACCCTCTCAGGGGAGTAACATTCAATGAAACGCAATCCACTAGCCAGTAGTTTCCTCGATTGACTGTACATCAATCTGATCAGGGAAGGAAACAGGGACGCAGCTGAATGGCACGGTAATAACCGCAACCCGCAGAGGCACCAGGATACACAGGGCTTGTGTCCGTCTAACGGCTTTTACACTAGCTCGGTACTCGGTGCCGTTTTCGGTGTCGTCACCATTGGTGGGTCGCTGCCGAACACTGTTGCCGTTGACTACGATCTCAGCTCCGGCCCGTCCAGCTTTGGCCCGGGAGCAACTTTTTTGGTGCCGGCAACACGACGGGCGATTTCGTAGGTGTGGCCGATGGCGGCAGCCTTCTCGTCCTTGCTCCCGGTTATGTGTCCGGTTCGCTGCTGAACTCGACCTCAACCTGGAATAACCAAACCTTTTATAACCTCGGGCTGACGATTGGGTCATACACCTGGACTTTGAACGGCGGGTCTAGCACCGACTCCATCAAGATGAACATCGGGGCCTCCTCGGTGCCCGAGCCGTCCGGCCTTGTCTTGCTCGGCATGGGTGCCGTGGCCGTAATGTGTCAAGTCAGGCGTCGCCGAAGTGGATCGCCGATCCCCTCCTTCCATGATCGCGCCGAAGCCAAGCCTCTCGACTGATTGTTACTTAAGCACCCGTAGGTCGCGAACCACGATTACCCCGAGTCCACGCTGTGTGTCCCGGCTCCCTTTCGGGGGCCAAGACACACATCTCCAAGAAAATCTGGAAAACCCGCGCTACGGTTTGATCTCTCGGGGATCTCTATCTCTGGACGACGTCAGTTCATTGCGGCCGGCCCGCCGGCAGCGTGCACGGTTCGCGCGATGATGAAGCCGAGCTGACACCGTTTGTCCACTCATTTGTGGCATGGCAGACCGGACTCGCCCAGTTGTTGTCCGGCGGCTTCGATGATCGCACGGGAGCCACCGCATGAATGATCGGATCATCGTTAATGCAACAGTCGGTAGGCGCGCGATGAGGATGACCGATCATCTTGAATTCTTGATTTGATCAACACCGCCAATCACCCTTCGATCCAAAGAGTAAACATCCATGAATCGTGGCAATTTGATCGTGTCCGTTGTTGTCTTGATCTTGTCCGGCGCTGGCAAAGCCGAGGCCGGCGTCGTTTTCAGCGATTTGGGCCCGGGCGGATCGTTCAGCTCGTCAAGCAGTTGGACAATCCAGATGGGTAACCCGACGGCCTTCGAGTTCACGGCCGCGCAAACCGAAACCCTTAGTTCCGTCGAGGTCGCCGTCGGTGCATTCGCGTCCGGCGTGACAGGTGTGGCTTACCTTACCACCGACATTGGCGGATTCCCGGGTCTCACACTTTCGAGTTGGGCCTTTGCGGTGCCCGTGACCTCTCAGGGGAGTATTGTCACGCTCGATTATCCGACGATCGAGCCCGCCGTCACCTTGACCCAAGGTACGCCCTACTGGATTTATCTGGACGACAGGACCTCCGCGAACTACGCCTGGTTCGGAAACTCGACAGGCTATACCGGCCCCACGGCAGGCTATTATGGTGGGCAATGGCATGCAATCAGTTACGGCTCTCCGGCAGCATTCCAGATCAACGGGTCGGCCGTCCCCGAGCCATCGTCCATCGCGATCCTGGCATTGGGGTGCGCGATACTCGCGGCAACTCAAAGTAAGTCACGCATGAGTAAATGTCTTGAACGAAAAGGTAAGGGAATGAACCGCACATTGGGACGTCTGTAACCGGCGAGTGATCCGTCCTTTCGGTCGGGGACTTCGGCCCGAGGAAATTGGTGTCATGGGAGAAATTCAGCCGGGTCGCCGTGGCCGCCGATAACTCCAGAGCCCGGCGACGTGACTTGCTGCCAGGCGAAGCCGACCTGATGTTGTTCTGTCATTCTCATAAGCTGAAGACGGCCACACCACGAGGGCCGTCCCATGTGAAGGTCATGCTCAACTACAAATCCATGCCGATCAGAACGTCCACGCCCGGCGCTACGGGTTGAACTTCGAGAGCTTCCGTGTGAAACCATCGTCCTCGAGCGCGTCCGAAACGAATGCGAACGTCATAAGTGTCGCACCATTCGACGCCGCCGAATGGCCGTCGAACAGCTCGCGCTCCGAGCCGCATCGGCTGAAGTGCGGCAACGATCGCTGGGCTAATCGTCGTCATGGTTGACCCGGTGTCGATCAGCGCCCGCCAGACGCCCGGTGGACCGCCGCACGGCGCGTAGTTTTTCGGAACGCACACATCGATATCAACCAGAGCACCATCCGACTTCAGCGTGATTTCAGTACTGGGCATCAGAAAGTCGCTTGGCCGATTTGTCGAATCGGTTCCCGTTCAACGATCTTCTTCACAAGGACAGGGCCACGCCCATATCGCGCGATCGCCGCGGCGACCGCGGACTCGCGATCCGGAAAGTAGCCGGCAATTTCGTGGCCCTTGATCACGACATATTGACCATCGTGGCGGAGCAATTCGTCAAGACAGTCTCGATAGGTCACAAACTCGGTCGCCAGCGGAGCATCGACGCCCCCTTTGAACCAACTCGGATCAAGCGTTCGCCAGTCAATCTCGCCAGCTTGGGGGCGATCGGCTTGCGAAGCTGTCGCAGCGACGACCGGCCCGGCCGCTCGTTTCTTGGTTCCGGCTTTCTTACCCACGCGGATACTCCCTCGGAGATTCAATCGTTCTCCATACAATCATAGACACGGGCAGCCGGCGTTGAAATCGGATCGTCGCTCGACAAGCATGGGGGACGGGCGAACTTGGAGTTGCGCTGGATTGCATTTTGTTTTGGAACGCCTTGCCTCGCGGGTACATCCGGTTTCAGCGGTCCACTACACGACTTTTCTGTAGCCATCGAAACAACGGATCGCTCGCGGGTACAATTGACCGGCACGAGATCTCTGGTTTGCAGAGGAAACAGCGATGCCGATTCACGACTGGACCCGCGTTGACGCCGGACTGTTTCACGCCTTCCACCACGATTGGATTACAACGCTTTCTCGCGCGCTGAATGCGGGCGTGTTGCCGCCTGATTATTTCTCGCTGCCCGAGCAGTCGAGTCGAGGCCCGATTCCGGACGTTCTTACCTTGAGGTTGTCGCCCAAACAAGAGGGATCGAACGAGGCTGGTGCCGGGCTCGCCGTGGCCGCCGTACCCCCGCGCACTCTGGTCGTCCGACGCCGAGGAGCGAATCTACGTACGCAAAGCCGATCGGATCACTGTTCGACATCGCCATGGCCAGGTCATCGCCGTGGTTGAGATCGTCTCGCCTGGCAACAAGGCAAGTCAGAGCGAGCTGCGATCGTTTGCTGAGAAGTCGGCTGATCTAATCATGCAGGGCGTTCATCTACTGGTCATCGACCTTTTCCCGCCGAGCCAACGCAATCCCGGGGGCATTCACAAGGCGATCTGGGATCAGTTTCAAGAGGAAGACTTTGAGCTCCCGCACGGCAAACGCCTGACCCTGGCGGCCTATGATGCGGGGCCGCCTCCGGTCGCCTACATCCAACCGGTCGGCATCGGGAATTTACTGCCCGATATGCCCCTTTTCCTCCGGCCGGACTTTTATGTTCCGGTCCCGCACGAGGCAGCTTATCAAACGACCTGGGATGATTACTTTCCGGCACCCCTCAAGGGCCTATTGGAAGGATTGACGAACGGCTCGTAGGGGAGAATCCCCCCCAGAACCGCCCCCTCTGCACAGGTGCCGTTTTTCCCACGCGACGGATCGGGACCACCGGCAACACTAAACCAATCCTGCATCCACAAATCCTCTCTTGATCCTGCGATGCATCTTCGTGGTCGCACTCCGCCATGCGTCGCCTTATCCGGATCATTCAGGCGCGCGCTCGTAAATTGTTTAAAGCGTTAACATACGTTATATTGTTAAACTGTGCCGGTTACTCAGCGCCTAACTTTAACCTGATGATGCCTCGAGAGATGTGGCAAGAGGTTTGGTCATGCGGATTACTCAGGCGCCTAACTTTAACCTGATGACGCCTCGAGAGATGCGACAAAAGATCTGGTCATGCTGGTTACTCAGGCGCCTAACCGTAACATGATGATACTTCCAGAGATGCGGCAAAAAGTCTGATCATGCGGATTACTCAGGCGCCCAGGTGGAAGTTGGTGATGCGCATCGAGTTAGAGCGATTTTTTGAACTTCCGATTAGTCAGGCGCCCAAGCGGAACTCAAAGCCGTATAACGAGATGGGGATAACCTCTGTCTTCCCGAGGCATTTTTTGGGCGTCGGGCCGTTTGTGCGCCGCGCGCCACTGCGCTTTGACGGGCGCGCGCACTTCTCATGACGGGGCCGTCATACTGGTGAAGTGAAGTTGATGCCGAGGAGAATTCGGAATTTTGCGACTTCTCGTCAAAGTCCGGCCGATGAGCATTCGACGCCACGGAGCATTTGACTGGTTGGGTTGTGACTGCCGCGATCAACGGGATTGAAAACCTCGACCTCGGCCGCTGGTGCCGTCGAAGACCCTTCAGCCCTGGTGGCGCGGGCTTTGAGTTTCAAGCCCGAGACAGCCTGCTCGTGGGTCGTTACTGGTGGAGATCAGTGAGAAGTCTCCAAGACTTCAACCGAGTCGAGCACCGCGCCGCGCGACCTTCTCGGCCCAGACGCGGTCCTCCGGGTCTCGGACGGCCGATGGGGTTGCCGCGTAGTCGATCAGCTTGGCGTAACGGCCGCGGTCGTAGGCCGTGGTGAAAACGTCGAAGAGATCGAGCTCAACATTGGGAATTTTGGCCGAGAGCGGGATCGGAATCGACGGCAGACGATCGCGGACGCCCCAGGCATACACGTCGCTGTTGGGCCGCTGCTGGGCTCTTGAGATAAACGCGTAATAATCGTCGTCCGGCAGCGGTTGGCTCATTGGCAGGCGGCGGCCGGCAAGCAAGAGGTCGAGGCTCGACGAGATGGATTTTCTGGCGGACCAAAGCCCGCCGCTTGAGCTTGTATTCGATAAAGCCATCGCCGGTCTTGTTCGCCGGCGAGAGAAGTTCCATAACAGTCACCGGAACGCGGACCGTGCGACGGCGGATCTCGATCCAGACTTCGCTTACCTCCATTTCGAACGACGGCAACGCGATGGTCACCGGTTCGAGTGTGCGCGGCTGTCCTGAACGCCTTTGCGGCGGATTCGGATTCGGTCGCGACCGGGCCGTCGCTTTCCCGATCACCGCGAGATCGGGTCGGACAACGCGCGCTGTGCGTTGTGAAACCTCGATCAGTCGCAAGCGTTCACCGAGCTGCGCCACAAAACCATCAGGCAAGATGTCGTTGAGTCGATCGCGGCAATAAGTGAGAAAGCTGGGGTGGAAATCCTCCCAGAAGTGCTGGCTTTCCAGGTACGGGTCGATACCGGGGAAGGGGCTTGGCATGGGTTGACTCCTTTGAATAAACGGGAAGCCCGCACGCTCTTCGCGAGCCTGACCCTCGCCCGGCTCTCACGCTAACATCGGCCACGACATTGTAAGTAAACGATGACGTTCGCTCTACGCACATTCCGCCCGCACCCGCTTGCCACGCCGCCGCGCCGGCCCCAGCTCGACGCGAAATAAACCGTCCGGCCGGAGATGGGTCCGTGCCGCTTTTCGCACCTGGCGGGCCGTGATTGCCGCGATCCGCTCGGGCCATTTCAGCGGATGATCAAGGCCCAGGCCAAAGCGCTCGATCTCGAGCAGCCGCTCGGCTCGCTGCTCGGCCGTTTGATAATCAAAGACCCAGGCACCACTCAGGTAGCGCTGCGCCCGATCGACCTCGTCATCGGAAAACGCTCCGGCATGCATCGCGCGAATCTGCTCGCTCACAATATGGACCACACGGTCGGACTGTTCGGGCATCGTGCCGGCCGAGACGCGGAAGAGCCCAGGGACCAGGTCGGCCGAGTCGGTCATGCCGCCGCCGATTGTATAAACAAGTCCTAACTCGTCGCGGACGATCCGGCCGAGGCGGTCGGAGAGGCCCGGGCCGCTGCCGAAGATGTGGTCGAGGATGAGCAGGGCGTCGAAATCAGGATGGCGACGCGCCACGCCAAGGTGTCCAAGAACGATATGAATCTGTTCGCCGGGCCGATGAATCCGCCGCACGCGGGGCCGGCCTGGTTTCGCGAGCGGCGGCAGCACACCGCGCGGCCGGCCGCTTGCGGGCCAGGAGCCGAAATGCGTTTTGATTAGACGGAGCAAGCGCTGGGGCTCGAAGTCGCCGACGACCACGAGAATTGTGCTCTCAGGGACGAAATGGCGGCCATGGTGGGCGACCGCATCATCGCGCGACAGCCGACGCAGGTCGCGCACGCCGCCTCGGGGATCGCGTGCAAACGGGTGCGTGCCGTACACCATCTGGCGGAAGCTCAGATCGGCGCGGAACGCTGGGTCCTCGAGGTCGCTACTCAGCTCGGCTGCGATCCGCTCGGCAACCCAGTTGACCTCTTTCGCCGGGAAACTCGGCCGGATCGTCACGTCCGCGAGCAGCTCGATGGCCAGGGCGAGGTCTTCATCGCAGACTCGAACCGAGCTCCCGGTCGCACCGGTTTCAAACGTGCCGCCTACATCCTCGATCGCCTCGGCAATCGCACGTGCGCGTACGGGTGGATGTTCCCTCTTCGAGAGCGCGGCCTGTCAAACAGGCGAGGCCGGGCTTGGCCTCGCGCAAGAGCCCTGCATCGGCGTAGAGCCTCGATGGCGACAACTCCCGGCCCGGGGTGCCGCTCGAAAATCAGGGTAAGACCATTGTCGAGCACCACACGCCGTGGCGCGTAATCGGCAAGTCGCGCGATCTCCGCGATGTTCGCCCACGTGAATGGACCGGCGAGAGCATGGCCTTGATTCGCAGTGATGACGGTGCTGCTGCCATTGACGCTGGGCACCGGCAAGGGCGCGGGGGCGGAAGTGCAATCGCTTCGTGCGACTCCGGCGCGATTGCCGTAGTGCTTTCGACCGCGGGTGCCGGAGTGGCCACGAGCGTGGGAAGCGACCAGCCGACGGTCAGGTTGGCGTCAATCAGATATGTATCAACGACCTGCTGGATATCGCGAGCCTCGACGGCCAGGGCCCGGCGCAGCTCGGCTTGCCAGTCGCGCCAGTCGTGCCACAGCGCGGTCGAGCCCAGCGCCGGCCAGGCTCGTCAGGTCCTCTTGTTCCCAGCGCCAGGCGGCCTTGATCCGGCGGCGTGACCGCAACATCTCGTCGGCGGCCGGGCCAGACTCGCGCAGGCTTTGCAGTTCGGTGCTGATCGCTTGTTCGACCCGGGCGGCCACCGCGCCTGAAACCGCTTCGACCTGGATGAAAAACTGACCGGCGCGATACGCGGCCGCGTGCGCGGTTTCGATCCACGTCGCGATTTTTTCGTTCTCGACCAGGGTTTGCCAGAGCCGCGATCGGCGGCCTCCGCAAAGAAGATCGGCGACGACGTCGAGCACCGGCACGTCGCGATGAGCACGAGGAACCGTGCGCGATCCGAAAAGGGCGCGAGCCGTTGATTCGGCATCGTCGAGCACGAAATGGCGGCGTCCCGATTGATGCGGCTCGAAAACGCCGGGGCATGCCGGCAAGGGCTCGACGGCCCGCACGTCGGCAAAATGCGCGGCAACCCTGTCCATCACGCGGCGGGGGTCGACGTCGCCGACGACGACCAGCACGGCTCGATCGGGACGGTAATGCGCCTGGTAAAAGGCTTGAAGGTCGTCGGCGCTGATCCTGGTGATGTGCTCGGGCCATCCCAGGATCGGATTGCGATACGGGTGCCGCAAATAGGTCAGCGCCAGATGAGTTTGATCGAGCCGGCCTAGCGGCGAATTGAGCTCGCGCGCCCGTTCCTCGAGAATCACGCGCCGCTCGACCTCGACATCGTGGGGGTCGAACCGCGCACCCCGCATCCGATCGGCTTCGATCGCCAGAGCCATTTCCCAGCGCTCCCTGGGAAAGGCGAACCAGTAATGGGTGCTATCCTCGGATGTTTCGGCGTTCGATTGCCCGCCCGCGAGCAAGACCATGCGGTCGATCTGACCCTTGGGGAATCGCTCCGTTCCCTTGAAAAGCATGTGCTCGACGAAGTGGGCGAGCCCCGTCTTGCCGGGCGGCTCGTCAAACGACCCGGCCGGGTAATACAGGTCGCAAACAACAACCGGGGCTCGACTCACGGGCAAGACCAGGACACGCATGCCGTTGCCGAGCGTGGCGCTCGGAAACGGGCAAATCCTCGAGCGAATCGGACGAGGGGCTGGATTTCAAACGTCGAGCCATCGGTGCCCCTTACTGACTTGCGGCGGAAGTCGTCGGCTGCCGCGCCGGCTGACCCATGCAGTCCGACGTCACTGACCGTGCGCGTCATGACAAGAGCTAAAGTATAGCATGGCCATTGACCGGGAAGGAGCGGAATGCGGTTGACGGACGGCCGTGTCGACTTGTTCGCGACGTGGTCATCCGTCCATTTTGAATCTTGCCCTTGAACCAACTCTGGCGATCCCCGACAATAAGCCGTTCATCGACCGCGCGTCCATGGCGAGGGTCAGGGTGAGCCGGGGGGGACCCGGGCAATGGGGGTATGTGAACCTGGTCAGGGCGGGAACGCAGCAGCCATAAGCAACACCTTCATGTGCCTGGGAGAACCTCCCCGGCTCTCCCAGGCCCTCGCGAAGCGATCGCGACAGACAGACAGACGGACGGTCGGACTGATGCGGCCGAATTGATAGTCGGACGTGGCTTGCCGCGGGCGAGTGCTCGGCTTTCTCCAACTCAAGATCGACCACAAGAATCCCGGGGTTCGGCATGTCGAAACGGGCCAAAGCATCCGAACGTCCTGACGCGGCGGACCCTGCGAAGGTCGCGGTCGCCCCGTTTGCAGAAGCGCCCGTGCGCACTCGAAGCGAAGATGCCTATACGGTCGTCGCGCGACGCTACCGGCCGCAACGATTTGAAGACGTGGTCGGTCAAGATCATGTCGTGAGGGCGTTGCGCAACGCGATCCGGCTCAATCGCATCGCCCAGGCTTACCTGTTCTGCGGCACCCGCGGGGTCGGCAAGACGTCGATGGCGCGGATCTTCGCCAAATGCTTGAACTGCGTGAAGGGTCCCACGGAAGAACCCTGCCAGATTTGCGATATCTGTCAATCGATCACGGCCGGCCAGGACGTCGATGTCATCGAGATCGACGGGGCGACCAACAATGGTATCGAGCAGGTACGCGAGCTCCGGCAGAATGCGGCACTCCGGCCAAGCCGTGCGCGCTACAAGATCTACTATATTGACGAAGTCCACATGTTAACGACCGGGGCGTTCAACGCGCTTTTGAAAACACTCGAGGAGCCGCCGGCGCACGTCAAGTTCTTCTTCGCCACGACCGAGGCCAACAAGATTCCGATTACTGTGCTCTCGCGTTGCCAGCGGTACGACTTCGCCGGCATCACGCCGGATGTGATCGCCGAGACGCTTGGCGAGATTTGCGAGCAAGAGCGTGTGCAAGCCGAGCCTGAAGCGCTGCAAATCGTCGCGCGGCGCGCCAGCGGCTCGCTCCGCGATGCGCAGTCGTTGCTCGATCGCCTGCTGGCCTCGGGGAGTCCGCTCTTGAGCGTGGAAGTCGTCAATGGCTTGCTCGGAACCGCAAGCGACGAGCGGTTGCTCGCGATGCTCGAGGCCCTGGCCAATCACGATCCGGCCGCCGCGCTTTTGCTGCTCGAGCAAAGCGCCAGCGAGGGCGTGCAGCCGGCCGAGATTCTCTCGGGCATCATCGAGTTCACGCGTGATGCGCTTGTTCTGGCCGTGGGCGCCGAATCGTTGCTGATGGGGGTCTCGCCACGACAGCGGCCGCACGTGGTCGAGATCGTCAAGGGCTGGTCGACGGAGTCGATCCTGGCGGCCCTGCAGATCCTTTCCGAATGCCGTTCGAGGATGCGCGGCAGCCTGCACGGCCGGCTGCTCGTGGAATTGGCCCTGGTGCGGATCGCGCGGCTCGAAGACCTGACCAAGGTCGGCGCGCTCGTCGAGCGGCTCGCCGCACTCGAGTCAGGGGCTCCTTTACCGAGGCGGGCCGAGCTTCCTGTTGCGCGACGGGTCGAGCAGCCGCAGCCGGCGCCGGCGGTCGTACCGTCTGAAGCGCCGGCCGTCGAGAACGGCGTGCCCGGTCGAGCCGAGCCCGCCGCTTCGTCGCCCGCGGATACGACGCCGACGCGGCGGGGCACGCCACGCGGCTCGCGTTCCCGGTCGGATTCCCGAGCGGCCCCGCCCGGCGAGACGCCAGGCGGCGACGATCCGGCGACGAACGCCGGATTGAAATCGAAGCCCGTCGCGCTTGAGGCAACCGACCATCATCTGGCGTCGAGCGCGCTGCCGACCGTCGATATGGCCCTGGATCTTGCGACGGCCCAGAAGGTCTGGCCGGATGTGATCAAGAAGGTCGGTGCGACCCTGGCGTGGCGATTGAGCCAGGTCGAGCCGGTCGCCGTGATCAGCCCCGACGTGCTGGTCATTGCCGCGACCGGGGGATATAATCCCGCGGCCGACGAGTGTGGGACCGCCGAGTCGCTCGAGAAAATCGGTCAGGCGCTTCAGCGGCTCACCCACACGAGGGTGACCGTGAAATACGAGCGCGCCGTCGAAAGCAAGGACCCGGCTGCCGATACCCGGACACCCGACCTCCAACGCCAGGACGCCCTGTCGGCCGACCCCCTCGTGCGGCGCGTGCTCGAGTTATTCGAGGCTCGGCCCCACCATTTTGAACATGACGATCCCGGCTCGAATTGATTCGCGTGAGCCGGCAAACGGCGCACGATCTGCTGAAAAAATCTTCTCATATGTCGGTCTTGATCGGGCGAATGCTCGGAACCTCACCCAAAGCCGAGAGGCATAGAAGGAAGCCGTGTTCAACCAACTGGGAATGCTCGCCGACCTGATGAAAAACGCCGGCAAGCTGCGTGAGTCGTTCGAGAAGTCGATGGAAGCGCTGGGGCAAGTCGAGGTTGAAGGGACCGCCGGCGGGGGCGCTGTCACCGTCAAAGCCAATGGCCGCCTCGAGGTGATCTCGGTGCGGATCGATCCCGCGACGCTGACCGACGGCGATCACGAGCTCCTTGAAGAGCTGGTGACTGTGGCCGTCAACGCCGCGATGGTCAAGGCGCGTGAGGCCGCCGCGAAGTCGATCTCGTCGCTCGCCGGCGGCTTGCCGCCTGGCCTTTTTCCGGGTCTCGGCGGGCTCATGCCGGGCGCTGGCGGCGGAGGCTCGTGACGATGGCGGCCACGGGATACGCGGCCGCCGTCGACCGCTTGATCACGGCACTCGGGCGTTTGCCCGGCATCGGCGCCAAGTCGGCCGAGCGACTGGCCCACCACATCCTGCGTTGCCCCACCGATGAGGCTCTCGAGCTCGCGGAGTCGATCCGTGCGGCCAAGGACCAGATCAAGCATTGCCAGGTCTGCTTTCATCTCACCGAAGCCGACCAGCCCGTGTGCACGATCTGTCGCGACCCGCGGCGCGACCAGTCGACGGTCTGCGTGGTCGAACAATCGCGCGACCTCATGGCTCTTGAAAAAGCTAACACGTTTCGCGGTGTCTACCATGTGCTTCTGGGGCGCCTTGCGCCGCTTTCCGGCATCGGGGCCGACCAGCTCACGATCGATGCCCTGATCGCGCGGGTTCATTCGGGCACGGTCCATGAGCTTATCATGGCGACCAATCCCAATCTCGAAGGTGACGGCACGGCTCTCCTGATCGCCAATCGATTGAGCGATTCTCCTGTCAAAATCACGCGCCTCGCCCGCGGGCTCGCCTCGGGCGGGACCCTCGAGTTCGCCAATCGCGACATGTTGAGCGACGCCTTCTCCGGCCGCCAGCCTTTCTGACTCGTTTCTGAACGATTCTCCTCGTGCCTGCCACGAATTTGTGGCATAATAGTTGCTAGGGAATCACGGCGACTGTTGGTGTGTCCGGATTTTTTGTCATTCCTGACAAGACCGGCTGCTCACCCGACGACGGAAATAGGGGATCATGCGACTCGACACTAGCCAACAAATGCGTACTGAGATGCGCCTGCGCATGGCGCCACGCATGATTCAATCAATGGAAATCCTCCAACTGCCGATCATGGCGTTGCAGGAACGGATCGAGCAAGAGCTTGGCGAGAACCCGGTTCTCGAAGACGCGGGCAAGACAACCGCGACCGAGGTTGAAGGCGACGAAGCGCCGCCGGCGGTGGCCGAGCTCGAGCCTGACAACGAGCCCAACGAATTCGACAGTCTGATCGGACTCGATGAGAACTGGAGTGAGATTTACGACGAGGGTCCGCGCCGGAGCCGGTTATCGCTCAGCGAGGAATCCGATCGTAAGCAGGAAGCCATGCAAAACATGGCCTCGCGACCTCGCTCGTTTCATGATGACTTGGCCGATCAACTGGGCTTTTTCGACTGCGAGCCGATCGTTCGCGAGCTGGCCGAGTACATCATTCACAATCTCGATGAGATGGGCCTGTTCAAAAGCGATTTGAAAGACGTCGTGCGCGACTTCAACGGCCGCGCCACGCAAGAACAGGCCGAGGAAGCCTTGAAGCTGGTGCAGCGTCTTGATCCGGCCGGCGTCGGCGCACGCGACCTGCGCGAATGCTTGCTCTTGCAGCTTACGCCCGAAACGCCCTGTCACGACGTGCTCCAGGTCTTGATCTCGCAGCATTTTGATGACCTCGGTCACAATCGACTACCGGCCATCGAAAAGAAGACCGGCATCTCGATTGAAAAAATCAAGGAAGCGCTCGAGCACCTTCGCCGCTTGAGCTTGCGCCCGGGGGCCGGTTTCGACTCGGACAACTCGCATTACGTCATCCCCGACCTGATCGTCGAGCATAACGAGCATGGCGGCTATGATGTCCGTCTCTCCGATGAGAATTCACCGCAGCTTGCCATTTCGCGCGACTATCAGAGATTGCTGCGGAACAAGCAAACCGACCAGGTGACGCGCGATTACATCCAGAAGAAGATTCAATCGGCGCGCTGGCTGATCGATTCGATCGAACAGCGCCGCAACACCTTGCTGAAGGTGGCGCGGGCCATCATCGAGCACCAGAAAGACTTCCTCGATAAGGGCCCGGAATTCATCGAGCCGCTTGAAGATGCAGCAGATCGCCGACCGGGTTGGCGTGCACGTCACGACGGTGAGCCGGGCCGTCGACGACAAATGGGTGCAGACTCCGCGCGGGATCTTCGCGCTCAAGCGATTCTTCGGCGGCGGCACGACGACCGCCGATGGCGACGAGATCGCCTGGGATACGATCAAACAAAAGCTTCTGGAAATCATCGCCAAGGAGGACAAGCAGAGTCCCGATGTCTGACGAGGAGATCGTCGACGAGATGGAGACTCAGGGGCTGAAAGTGGCGCGCCGCACCGTGACCAAGTATCGCCAGAACCTGCTCGATTCCATCGAGCCGCCAGCGTCGACAATTTTGAGCAGAGTCAGTCAACCTAAACGGCGTCTCGCACCAGGCCGGCTGTTGGTGCGAGCGAGGCCCGTTGCCGCACCGAGGCCGCGCCGGTCAAATTCTTGACATGCTCGATGACCTCGAAGCCGCATCCCCACGACAAGGTCACTCCCGACCCGCCATGACCGTAATTGTGCACGATGCACGTTCCGGCCTCGGTCTCCAGGCGCACGTTACGCGGCCGGACCGGCCTCAGGCCGACCCGCACCGGCTCGCCCTGTCTATCTCGGCCTCTGCGAGCAACGGCATGAACTCGACGCATCGCGCGTACATCGCGCGGATCGGTTCGTAATTATCCATGCCGATATCAAGATTCCATATGTTCGACTCGGCGATGCCCCCCATGACGAGCATCCGATCGCCCCGCGGCACGATGAAAATGAAGCCCGGTGAATCGGCGTCGCCATCGTTTGCCACGCAGTGCGCTTCGGTTATCGGTCTCATTCGCTTGCCATCATTGTGAACACGAATCAAGGCACCACGGAGCGGGTAGACAAGGTCGTCTGCCAACGGGCCGGCGCCCAGGCCGGTGCAATTGATGATGGCGGCGACCCCGTGCCGTCTCATGAGCTCGCCTTCCTGGTCACGCAAGGAGCCGTCGATCTTCTGTTCGACGATGGGGCATCCGGCGCGGCGAACCTGGTCTTCGAGCCACCGCATGTACACATCGGTGTCAATCATCGGCGCAAGATAAGCATACGCGTCGCGAAGACCGAGACCCGCCTTGATTCCATTGGCCGCGATCAATCCGGCCGCGTGCTCAAACCCACCGACAACCTCCTTGAGCTCGGCCATCTTCTTGGCTCTGATGAGCCGTCTGGTCGATGGCCGTGCGGAAATAGAAGTTGGCACGGCGAACGAAGACCCCGGTGCCGGCTTCCTGGGCCAGCGTCGTGAAAATCCCGGTACGATTGCGCGGCCCATATCTTGGCGCGACTCAGGGAAGCCACGTCTTGGCTGTGGCCGCAAACAGCCGGCGGCCATTCCCAGAGCGCCCCCGCCACGACCGACGTGACGCGCGGGGCAAATCGGTCGGCAATGACCGTCACCGTGAAGCCGGCGCGTGCCAGACATAGCGCGGTCGTCAGCCCGCTCACGCCCGCGCCAATCACGAGCACACGCGCTGCTGAGCACGAATCGAGCGGGCGTATCATCAATCGCGAATCTTGCGAAACGTGTTCGTTATTCATGCCATTCGTGAAATTGAAGGAACTTCCCGAATCGCGGCGGCGGCCTCGCACTCGCAGAGCCCGGCATGATCGTGGTAGATCGACTGCGGCCGGCAAAAGTCTGAAATGTCATTTTACGAGTGATCGATCGTCGCGGATAGCACAAGTCTGTTCGAAAATAGGCCGATTGGTGGGTCATCGCAGAGAATGAGCAGGTGTTGCCGGCTCGTTGCAACCATGCTGACGGGCGTAGTCTGGTGACAGCCCTCATTCGATCTTCTGCGTCGATCAAAGAGGATTGTCGTTGACAAAGCTTTACAGACTGCCCGATGGCGGCTGGGATAATAGTCGCGGTTGTTGTTTGGCACCACGTTATGGCCACGGCGATTCGTGCCGCGTCGCTGGCGAGCACATGGTCCACGAGTGACATGATCCTGGCAAACGTGATCGCAGCACGAAAATAAGGTTACATCGCAAGAACTGGCAACCAGATGACGGCGAACCGTCTCTTGTCGGGCGGCGGCCACCAGAATCTCATGCTTTCAAGGATCTTCGACATGACGAGGTTGATATTCAAAAGGTCTTCGGTCGTGCTCTTGGTCGCGGCATTCGCACTGGCCGCGGGATGCGGCGAGGATGGTGGACCGGGATCGGCCATGGACCCGCCGCCGAACGGCCCCGGCCCCGACGGTGGCGGTGGAAGGAGCCCCGGCATCAAACGGATCATGGTGAAGCTGGCCAAGGGGCCGCAATCGCTGACCCCTGTGATCGGCAATGAATTGAATGCCGACCCGATTCCGTGGGAGGCGCTACAGACACAGACCAAGGAGTATTCGCAATCGGCGGCCGAGCTCGCACAGTATGATCCACCAAAGGGGGCCCAAGAGTCCTGGACGAAGCTGTGTGGCGCATTCGCGGACTCGGCGGCCGAGCTCGCGAAAGCGGCCGCGGCCAGGAACAAGGAAACCGCCCTTGTCGCCCATGATCAGCTCAAGAATTCCTGCAACGCGTGCCATCAAGAGCATCGTCGGATGGGTCGCGGCGGCGGGGGCGGCCCACCAGGCTTCGGTCCCGGGCCGCGCGGCGGGCCAGGCGCGCCACCGCCCGGGCCGGGCGGCGCTTCGCCGCCGCCGGGTGGACCAGCCTGAGCATTGGCTGCCCGTTCCATTCCCGAGCGAACGTCCTTAGACGTCGTAGCTGGCGTTGAGCTCGGGAATCTGGACAGGGCTCTCCGTGAAGGGCTGGAGGACGGGGGCCAGCGCGTCCATCGACTCGGGTTCGCCGTGCACGAGAAAGGCGTGCTCGATATGACCCCCCGTCTGCTCGTACCACCATCCGAGATCGCCGCGATCGGCATGGCCGGAGAATCCATCGAGCACGTAAACGGCCGCGTTCAGGTCGTACCACTGGTCGAAGATCTGAACCGCGCTCGACTCCCTCGGCAAGTTGCCGCCCGAGTGTCCCTTCGGCCTGGTAACTGACGATGACGATCGCATTGTCGGGATCGGACACGACGTGGCGCAAATGGTGGCGGATACGCCCGGCTTCACACATGCCCGCCGAGGCGACGATCACCATCGGCCCGTTCATATGATTGAGCCGCCGCGACTCATCCCAGCTTCCGCAATACTCGACGTACTTCGAACCGAAATAAAGCGGGATCCTTATCCATCAGGGTTCGAGCGAGCGGCGTGTAGGCGTCGGGATGATCGCGGTGAATCTCGGTGAGACGGGTCGCCAGCGGGCTATCAACGTAGATCGGGATCGGACGTACCTTGTGGACCGCGAAAAGCTCCTGGAGACAGTAGACCATGCGCTGGGTGCGCCCCAGGCTGAAGGCCGGGATGACAATCTTGCTCTGAAGCCGCGTGGCACGGGCGACGATCGCGTGCAACTGCTTGATCAAGCGGTCATAGGAATCGAGCTCGCGGTTGCCATAGGTGCTCTCTGAAACCAGGATATCCACATTTTGAATGGGTGTCGGGTCAGGGAGTAGGTGCGTATTGCGGCGGCCCAGGTCGCCGGTAAAGACAAACCGCCGCGGCCGGCCATTTTCACGGTAATCGAGCTGAACGATCGCCGATCCGAGAATATGTCCCGCATCCAGATAAGTCAAAAGTGACGCCAGGGACGACTTCGACGGGCTGGTTGTATTGAACACGCTTGAGCCGCTCGACCATCCATTCGACGTCGGCCAGCTCGAAGAGGGGCTCGGGGATGTCGACGAGGTGCGGATACTTGAGATGAACGGTGCGCAATTCCTCGCGCTGGATTCGCGCACTGTCACGGAGCATGACGTTGGCGATATCACCGGTGGCGGGCGTCGTGAAGATGGGGCCCGTGTATCCGGCTCGTATGAGACAAGGGAGACGGCCGATATGATCGTTGTGCGCGTGGGAAACAATGACGGCGTCGAGCGCGGGGGTCAAACGGGAACTGGCGGTTGGGGCTGTTCGGATCAATCCGATCCGAGTCGAACAAGCCGCAGTCGAGCAAAATCCGCCTGGAATCAAACTCCAAGAGATGGGCGCTGCCCGTGACTTGACGGGCCGCGCCGTGAAACGTGATTCGCAACCAAACTACCTCCCGACGATCGATCCATGCACCGGCGATGCAGCAGCGGCACGCAGCCTGCGTAAGGGCTGGGCAACGCGATCGGCACTGAGTTCAGCCAATCGTCCCTGAGCCAGCCAGCCTTCCTCGCCGTCAGCCGGCAGGATCAGACACGGCGGCACCTTCTTCTGTTTCCGTCGATATTAATCATCTCATCATGCCAGGAACTTGCGGCCGGTTCAAGTCAAAGCGCACGCGGATGTCGCCAAACTGCCGCACGGAAAGCGTCAAGATCGCGTTGCCAAAGAACCACTTCCATGATAAACCGGTTGAACAACCTCAGAACTCGGCGTAAGATTTGCTAGACGTGCATGAGTTCTTTTCCAAGTCAACTCGGTGCAAGCACCTGCCTGGAATCATTTCATCGCTTTGTCTTTTTTTGACCTTTCCCACTAATCGCTATTGGGTAAAGGAGCACACTCCATGGATACCCCGTGCGCAATTCCCGAATCGCACCCGTTGCACCGGCTCTTCCGCGGCTTGACCGAATACGCATTCATGAACGAGCTGGGTATCGGCGACCCGACCTTGGTCGGTTACGTCGCCGAATTGCTCGCAAGCTTCGTACCACGCCAGTCGATCTGGCGGCTACATGATGCGCAAGGCCGTGAGCTCACTCATGTTACAGAAATGGTGGCCGAGGCCGAAGCGACCAGCAATGAGGCGCGGCGCCGCGAATGCCATCGCCACGTTGGTGATTTCACACTTTTCTGGACGGGAGTTTATCCCGAGGCACTGAGCAAGTTGCAGGGGGGATGCACCCCGGATGCGCTCGTGAATTATCAGCAGCAGGGGAAACGGTCTTACTACCTGGCGAGCACGCTAAGCGAACGCAACGACCAGGGTTACGTCTTCCGCCGGCTCAGCGATCAGTTCGAGCTGTGTGCCTTTGGGCTCTCACGCGTGCGCCGCGAGTGGGAGAAGTTCGAGAGCGAGGGACCGCCGGCGGGACTGGCGCGTCCGGTTGTTGTCTGAAGTGGCGCAACGTAGTGCGACCGCGATCGAAGGGCGTTGTACGCGCCGATCTCAGACGGCGAATCGTTTGCACTTTGAGCCCGGCGTCTCTATAACTAGATAGGTTCGGGCGGGTCAATCCTCCGACGGGCGGCGAGTCTCGCGTCGTTTCAACGTGGATTGCCAATGCCCGGTTTATGCGACCACTGCCCGAAATCGCGGCAAGCGATGGGTGTGGAGGCACGACTGCCTGCGCTGGCACGTTACCCGAGCGTGAGGTCCCCACATGGTTCTTCCTCTTGGAGATCTTCACCGCACGCAGATCGTTCCATATGTCACATATGCCCTGATCGCGCTCAATGTCGCGGTTTTCCTGGTGCAGCAGCAAAAAGGGGACGAGTTCACGCTCGCCTACGCGGCGACGCCCTACGAGATCGCGCATGATGTCGATCTCGACAAACCTGTCTTGACGACGGTGATGGTACGCGTGCGCGACCCGTTCGGCCGCGGTGTCCGTCTTGAAGAGAAGGCGCTGCCGCGCCCGCATGTTCCCTGTCCGATCCCGGTGCGATTGACGTTGCTGACCTCGATGTTTCTGCATGGAAGCTGGATGCATTTGATCGGCAATATGCTCTACCTCTGGATCGTGGGCGACAATGTCGAGGAAGTGCTCGGTTCATTTCGTTACTTGATCGTCTATTTCGCTTGCGGACTGGCCGGTTCGCTGGCGCAGATTGCCGTTGATCCCGATTCGCTGACTCCCACGCTTGGGGCCTCCGGCGCAATTGCCGGCATCATGGGGGCTTATGTCATCTGGTTTCCACACAACCAGATTCGCGTGTTGCTGTTTCGTTTCATCACGGTGCTCCCCGCCGTGATCGTGATCGGGGCCTGGATCGCGCTTCAGATCTGGCTCGGGGCCGACTCGATTCATCGCGGCGGCCAAGATCAAGGCGGGGTCGCATACCTGGCGCACGTGGGGGGGGCCATCACGGGAATTGTTGTCGCGATTCTCTTCTACAGGGAGGCGATCTACGTCAAGAATCGCAACGCGGCCGCGGAGGGATGGTCAGTCTACGAGGGACCGGAATAAAGGAACGCACAGCCCTCGAGATAAAAAAGACAAAAGCCTGCCGTCGGTTCCAAGGGCGAAAGAAACATCAGCCTGCCGTCGCGGTTCCGCCGCGGACATAGGCCCCGGCGACCGCAAGCGACGCGCGTTGGCATCGCATGGTATAGTTCAAAGACAGCGCGATCGGCCTCTCGTCGAGTTGGATCACATCAGCGAAGCGCTCGGGGGCGTCGCCAGCAGTGGTTATTTGAGGAGGGCGCAACGCCATGTGCGGTATCGCCGGAGCGATCGATCTCAGAGGCCGTCGCGAGTTTTCCGCCAGCCGGCTGCTCGCGATGACAGGCGCCATCGCGCATCGCGGCCCCGACGATGAACAGATCCACCTGGAGCCCGGAGTCGCACTGGGCGCTCGTCGGCTTTCAATCGTCGACCTGGCTGGCGGGCGCCAGCCGATTGCCAACGAGGACGGCTCGATCTGGGTCACCCAAAACGGCGAGATTTTCGAGTATCCCGAGCTCCAGGGCGAGCTCCTGGCACGCGGGCACCGACTGGCCACACGGTGCGATACCGAACTGTGGGTGCACCTCTACGAAGAGATGGGCGAAGCCCTCTTCGAGAAAACGCGCGGCCAGTTCGCGGTCGCCCTTTGGGATCGCCACGATCGGACCGTGATCCTCGGTCGCGACCGCGTCGGCATCTGTCCACTCTACTACACCGAGGCCGATGGCTGGCTGCTCTGGGGCTCGGAGATCAAGGCATTACTCTCGTCAGGATTGGTGGCGGCGCGGCCGGATCCGAGGGGGATCGACCTCTTCTTCCACACGTTTTGCGCCGGAACCACGCGGACGTTTTTCGAGGGGATCAAATCGATTCCCCCCGGGCATTTTTTGCGGATCCGCGATGGCCGCGTCGAGATCAAGAAATACTGGGACCTCGATTTCCCGGACGCCGGCGACGAACGGCGGGAGGACGATCCGACTCCGCTGGTTGACGAGCTGGAAGCGCGGATGCGCCAGGCGGTCGAGCGCCGGCTGCGCGGCGATGTTCCGGTCGTCAGCTACATCAGCGGGGGCCTGGATTCGACCGTGATCCTCGGGCTGAGCTCCCGAGAACGACAGAAGGCGGTTCCCTCGTTCACGATCGGGCTCGACAACGCCGGCCCCGACGAGCGGTCGCACGCGGCCGAATCGGCCCGGACCCTGGGATCGACGCTCTCGACGATCACCATGAATCGCGGCGACATCGTGGCGGCTTACCCCGAACTGATCCGCGCCGCCGAGGGTCCCGTGATGGACTCGTCGGCTGCGTGTTTGATGCGGCTGGCACGTGCCGTTCACGACCAGGGATATCGCGTCGTGCTCACGGGCGAGGGGGCCGATGAAGCCCTTGCCGGCTACGCCTGGTTCAAGACCGAGAAGATTCGCAATTTTCTGAGCCGCGGTCCGATCGTGCGCGGACTCATGGGCGCGCAGCCTGGCACTGACATCGATCGGTGGAACCGAGCACCGGCCGCCGCTGCTGGGAATCAAGGGCGCGCGCACGGCGCAGCAAGATCTTTACGACTTCCTCAGCCAGAGCCGGTCGGTCGTCTATTCCAACCAACTCTGGAATCGGCTGGGCGAGTACTCCGCCTATGATGATCTCGACTTGCCCAATGACCGGTTCCATCGCTGGCATCCCTTGAACCAGTCGCTCTATGTCGGCTACAAGGTGATGCTGGCCGGCCTCCTCCTTCTGGCCAAGGGGGATCGCGTCGCGATGAATTCGTCGGTCGAGGCGCGTTACCCGCTCCTCGACGAAGACGTGATCGCGTTTTGCGCATCGATCAGCCCCGAGTACAAGCTGCACGGATTGACCGATAAGTGGCTCTTGCGGCAGGTCGCCGCGCGCACGCTGCCGGCCCGGATCGCCAACCGCAAGAAGACCATGTTCCGTGCCAGCCGCTCCGACGCATTGCTCGATAGAAGCCGGCCTCACTGGGTCGATCAGCTCTTGAGCCCTGAATCGCTCAAGGCGACCGCCTGGTTCGACCCGGAAGCCGTCGCCCGCGAGCGAGCCGCTCAGATCCACTATCCCCGGATCACCCCGCGGCGAATCATCATGGACCTGAGCCTCACGTGCGTGATCGCGACCCAGCTCTGGCATCATATCTATCTCGGCGGCGGACTCTGCGAGCTGCCAACCTGGGACTCGATGTCGCCCGATGAGGCCGGCTCGGCGGCGCCGGCCATCGACTTGCGAACCAATCGCCACACCGAGGCGCTGACCCCGGCGTCGGCTGTCTGATGTGGTCGCCCGGGACCGTGGCCCTGGAAGTGCCCCGGCTCAACACGGCGCGAAGGTCATCGAATACGAGCTGCGCCCGTTGACTTCATCGCCGTGCGTCGACAACAGCGACACTCGCCCACCGACCCCACAACGGCAGGCTATAAAGAGGGACCCGACGGCGTTCTCGCATCTGTCAAAGACTTACGTTCCCACCGCGCGCGATTTGCCGCTCGCGCATCCGGACCACCCAGGCGATCTCCATGAGCGCCAGGCACCACGAGACCCCGTAAATCAAGTTATTCCAATCCATGAACCGCGCCATGAGAAGGGCCGTGACATACATCTGCACGGCGAGGAACAAGAACCGGGGCGTGATGAGCCAGGCGAGTGTCGCGAAGAAGAAACTTCCCAACGTTCCCCAGGCGGCCTTGAACCAAAGAGTTTGCCAGCCGATCGTGGCATTGAGCGTCGACAGGCTGAACGACAAGATCAGTAATGTCAGCCACAGCCGACCAATGAAATGAATCGCTTGCGGAGACCAGAACCAGCCCTTACCCGCGAAGATTCGCATGGCCACGAACACAGCCACCAGCTCGATGAACCAGACGAGGATGTGCCGCGGATCGCTGTCCTGGTGCGGGCTGTGCAGGTTGTGGCAAATCACGAACGCGAGTAGATGAATCAACCCGACCGCCAACAAGGCCCGCGACCAGCGGCCGCCGCCTTGCACAATGGCCTGGTCGACCTCCGCGCGGAGCAGGGCCTTCCAATCCTGCAAAGGCGACATGATCGTCGAATCCGCCCGTGAGACGTCTCTTTCCGTTTCCAACAGTGACTCAGTCATCACGGCCAACCTCGTTCAGAGCCGCCCGGACCCACTAACCCACCCAGGCCGTTACCAGAAAGACATGCCCGGTACCACCAACCCGATTGCACAGCAAGGAAGTCTACCACGCGCCCGAGCCTCGAGGTTTGCCTGGCGTGCTTCAGCCCTGGAGTTGACCTCACCATCAATCAACGCTGACTCGGCCGAACCGGCCTGATGGTTTCGGAGATCTGCCTCGGAACATTGCCAGCGTCGTGGCTGGAACCTGGCAACAGCCAGTGTCGCCTGGGTCTTGCAGCAGCCGGGGATCACGTCGGCGATCGTGGGAACCAGCCGGCTCGAACTATTCGACGCAACGCTGCGTGCCCCCCCAGGAGCTCAATCTCGATGATGATGCTCGCGGAGGCCTTCGATGCGGTGTGGTGGACGCTCCTCCGCCGGCCGGCGACCCGATAGAGTCGGCCGGCTGCGGAGAAGCAATTTGACCCGCGAAATTCTCTCGAGTCAAAAGAAGAGCATCACGATCAGATATCGAGCGATCCAGCCGCCAGCGACGAAGGGGAACGCCACGACGCGCTGGTGCGTACCTGGGGGACGACGCGACGAGTCGGTATCGTACCCAGAACCGCGGCGACGCCAGCTTTGGTGCCACTGTTGAAGCGTGTGGGACCGCCAGGTGTTGGCGTCGTGCCCAGAGTTCCCGTGAAGGTCGACGACCCGGTGGTCGGCGATACCGCGATCGCCGCGGCCACGGCAGCCGAACTCTTACCGCCAACCGGGTTCGTCGCCGGGGCAAACGTGAGATCAGCCCAGAAGTTCATCCCATTGCTATTGACGTCGGGGAACTGGCCAGCGGAATTATAAACGCCGTCTCCGCCGCTTACGCTGTTTGCCTCGGCCTGCAAGGGGCCGTTGGTCACCCCGCCGGACGTGAAGAAGCCGGTCGAGATGCCGAAGTCACCGCCCCCCGTCGAGAACGAGATGATATAGGTGGTATTCGCCAGAATCGCCACCGGGGTCGAGAAGGCGACAGTTTGCCACCCTGCGGACGTTTCATTGGTGAAGGTGGCTGTCGCCAGCAATGCGCCGGTCGACGACCAGAGGTGGCCCACGTGCGTCACGCCGTTCATGAAGCTTTCTTTATAGAATCGGGCTCCCGTGACTTTGCCGGCCACGCTCGACGTGAACTTCACGCCGACTTCGTAATAACCATAGCTATAAGCGTTCTCTGACGGTGTGTAGGAGTTGTTCCAGATGCTGTCCACCGTTGACGACGAAGTGCCGGTCGTCGTCGCACTGACGGTATTGCTAGTGCCAGAGCTCGCGCTGCCGGCCGTGGCAATCACACGGAAGTAATACGTCGTGCCAGCCGCGAGGCCCGTCTGCTGATAGCTGGTCGTGCCGGCCGCCGTTGTGCCCACCTGGGTCCAGCCGCTCGTCCCGTTTGAGCTCTCTTGAATCTGATAGCCGGTCGCACCCGCGGCACCCGTCCAGGTCAAGTTGATCTGGCTCGACGAGATCACGGTGGCAACGAGGTTTGTCGGCGCCGCGGGCGAGACCACGATCCCCGACTTGGTGGCAGTGATGCCGGCTGTCGAATCGGCGACCGTCACTGACTGGGTGCCGGCGGTCTTGAACGTCAGCGAGAACGTGTGTATACCCTTATCGGACGTGGTAAACGTGTACGAAGCGGGCAAGACCGCGGACGCATCGCTGCTGGTGAAATTCACGGTTCCGGCGTAGCCGGTCGCGACGTTACCGTAGGCATCCTCGGCCGTAACCGTGACGCTCTGCGTGGTGCCGGCTGTTACCGTGGAACCCAGGCCAGAGAGAATAAACTGGCTGGCGGCTGCCGGGCTCACCGTGATTCCCGACAGCGTGCCCGTGACGGCCGACGTCGTTGTATCCGTGGCCGTGATCGACTGGCTGCCGGCCGTCTTGAGCGTGATGGTAAAAGTATGCGAGCCGTCATCGGCGGCCGTGAACGTATAGTTGGCTGGCAGGCCCGCGCTCACATCGGTGCTCGAAAACTGGATCGTGCCGCGGTAGCTGCCGTCAATCGCGCCGCCCGAGGTGTCGGCCTTCACCGTGAGGCTAAACGATGCGCCGGCCGTGGCCGATGTCGGTGCCGACAAGACCAGCGTGTCGTTCGAGACGGTGGTCACCGTGCCGTCGAACGAGCCGACCACCAGGTTGGCGATCGGCGAGCCGAGGCCCGTAACATAATCATAGCCGGTGCCGGCGGAATAGTGAGTCGAGCCCGTGCTCGTTCCCGTCGTGATGTCGTGGAAGTCGGATTGATTCGAGTAGAGTGTCGTCATCACCTCCTGCGGACTCGTGCTGTCGAGCGCTGCTTTGCCGGCCAGGGCACGGCCTTGATCGGCGATGGCCAGAAGCGCCGACCATTGAGGAGCACCGGCGCTCGTTCCGCCGACCTGGATCCATCCATACGCGGTACCGCTGTAGGGAACCGAATCGTAGACAGCGAAGCCCGTCGATGGCGAAGCATCGTAGGCAACGTCCGGGTTAGCGCGTGCAGTTGTGGTTTGGGTGACGACTCCATGCTGGTAAGCCGGTTGTGCTTCCTGTGCACTGGGCCCACCGCCACTGCCGCTCCAGCCTGACTCGCTCGACCAGGCGCCTCCGGTGCCGAGGGTCAGGGCCGTGCCGCCGACCGCCAGCACGTTTGACGAAGCCGCCGGCCATTCAATGGGTGCACCCGAATCGCCCGACGAGGCAACAAATGCGACGCCGGAGTGGCTGAAGTAAGAATCATAAGAAGACTCGCCCGAGAATTCGCCACCTCCCCAGCTCATCGAAACGACGTTCGCCTGGGTCGCCGCGAATTGCACGGCCGAAAGGAGGTCGCCATCGTTAGCGGAGGTCGCTTCGACCAGAATGATTTTCGCCCGGAGCCACCGCATGTGCCCATTCGACGTCGAGCGATTCCTCGAGCTCCCAACCGCCCGTCGAATCACTGGCCGGCAGGGTCGAGCCGCCGGTCTCGTTGTACTGGGTCACGGTCGTGCTCGGCAGGCCGAACTGGGAATCGAACTTATTGAGATCGGCCTGGATGCTGGGGTCGTTATACGCATCGACGATGGCGATCGTTTCACCGCTGCCGTTGCCAACGGTGCCATTGAACAAGACTTTGTTAAAGCCATACGCCGTTTCGATTTGTGCTGGCGTAAAGGCGCCCGACGGGGGGTTCGCGTTGGTCACCAGCGTTCCCACGTTGAACATCGGGTGCATTTCCAATGTCGACACGCTCAACAATGAGCGCGATTCCAGAGCGTCCATTCTCGGCCTGATTGACCGCCTCGTCGCGATGCGGGAACGTTGGGTGTATCGCGATACTCTCACATTCATTGCGTAATTCCTTGGATGTTAGATTCATTGCGAGAGAGACAGCGTAGAACGGCGTGACAAGGAAGACGCCGGCCTACGTTAAGAGAAGATGAGGAAACGGCGCCCATGCCAACAGGGCCCGCGCCGCTTTTCAGGCGATTACGTCCTGAATCGCCGGGATTCCGACCCGAAAGAAAGGCGTTCAAATTGTTGTTCAAGGAGGTTAGGACGACGCTGTTGAGACCGGACGGCTTGACCGTGGCGGCCGAGCCTGACGCCTGTTCATCAGCGTTTTGGCGTACCGCGGACGAGTGTCTCGCGGGTTCTCTTGGCAACTGACTGCGCTCTCCGCGATATCGGAGCAGGAGAGCATGATCCGTCGTTACTGTGATCTACCTGTCGAGATCGACAACGTGACACGAAATTCATCGTATCCGAACGATTCCCCCGATTTTCCAACGCACGACTACGCGAAGTCACTATCTCATTCCGAGAGAATCTTAGCTTACTGTCAAGGCCATCAGGGGAAAAGTCAATTTGCCAGGATCGAGGAAATCGCGTTTCGCGAGACAATGAGCATTTCCCTCGACTCGAGGACTTGGAACTCGACGATGCCGTGGCGTATCGTGTTGAGGATACAACGCTTCGCGGCGAGACATGGTTCGAAAATATTCTTATGATTTTTGCTCGATACGATCATGTTTGAAAACCCGCCGTCCGCCCACTTCCCGACGACGTGCTGGAGCCGCGTGGCCCAGGCCGGCAACCAGTCCGACCCCGAGGCCAGGTCGGCCCTCGAGGGTCTCTGCGGCGATTACTGGTATCCGCTCTATGCTTTTATCCGTCGCCAGGGATTTGGTCCCGATGACGCCGCCGACCTGGTTCAAGGGTTCCTCGCCGATTTGCTCGAGCGCCGCGATCTGGCCGGCGTCGACCGCGATCGCGGTCGATTCCGATCTTTCTTGCGTGCTGCCTGCGCCCATTACCTGGCCCACCAGCGCGAGCGTGAGCAAGCGCTCAAGCGCGGCGGCGCCCAGCGTGTCATCTCGATCGACGTGCCTGATGCCGAAGGCCGTTACCTTCACGAACCGGCCCACGAGTTGACGGCCGAGCGGCTCTTCGAGCGCCGCTGGGCCCTCGACCTCCTGGGGCACGTGTTGACGCGCTCGAATCCGAGGCCAGCCAATCGGGACGCGCCCTGCTCTTTGCCCAGCTTCGCCCCATGCTCGAAGGGGGCAGCCGCGCCGATTCCTATCGTGACATCGCCGCGGCGGCCGGAATGAGCGAGGGGGCGGTCAAGGTCGCCGCGCATCGCCTGCGTTCCCGCTATCGCGAATTGCTTCGGGAAGAAGTCGGCCGCACCGTCGTCGATCTGGCCGACATCGACGCCGAGCTCGGCCGATCTGATCACCTCGCTGTCCCGTTGAATCAGCCGGTTTCGGATCGGCTCCATCCTCATGTCGAGCCATTTGTGTCGATCGAGAGCCGACGGCGAAAAGGGGTCGAACAAGCACCATGAAACTGGGAAACGATTGTCAGGGTTGCGGCCGCGAGCGCCCGGCTGATGCCCCGGCGGGGCTCTGCCCGATCTGCTTGCTCCGCGCTGGCCATCACGGCGGAGCGTCGGTCCTCGATCATGATTACGACGAACCCCTCGTCTCACTCGATTCCGAGACGCCCGGCAACCGATCAGGTCAAGCGTACAGGAGCGACAATCCAACGCCCGACCGGGCCGAGAGCCTGTCGCACGACGGCGCGGGCGTACCGAGGCGTTCCAGCCGTATCGAGCTTCATGGACCGCTCGGCCGCGGTGGAATGGGCATCGTGCTCAAGGGGAGGGACGGTGATCTCGGCCGCGACCTGGCCGTCAAGGTTTTGCTCGAAAAATATCGCGATCAGCCCGAAATGGTCCGCCGCTTCATCGAGGAAGCACAGATCGGCGGCCAACTTCAGCATCCTGGCGTCGTACCGGTTTACGAGCTGGGAATACTCCCCGACCACCGCCCGTATTTCGCGATGAAGCTAATCCGCGGGCGCACGTTGACCGAGCTGCTCAGAGGGCGGTCTCGGGTCGACGACGACCTGCCGCGCTTGCTCGCCATCTTCGAAGCCGTTTGCCAGACGATGGCCTACGCTCATACGCGAGGTGTGATCCATCGTGATTTGAAACCATCGAACATCATGGTCGGCAGCTTCGGCGAAGTTCAGGTGATGGACTGGGGGATCGCCAAGGTTCTCGGTCAGATCCCCGAACCGTTCGGCGAGAAGGTCTCCATTCCGGAAGTCCAGGACCCGTACGTTTGGACGGGGCGCAGTGATTCAGACATCGATCGATCGAACCCGGGGAGCGTAATTGGCACACCCGCTTACATGGCGCCCGAACAGGCGCGCGGCGAGATTCACGCCGTCGACGAACGAGCCGATGTCTTCGCGCTGGGAGCGATTCTTTGTGAGATCTTGACCGGCCGGCCGGCGTTTGTCGGCGAAACGTCGGCCGAAATCGCGCGAATTGCCGCGCATGGCGATCTGACGGACGCCTATGACCGCCTCGCACGCAGTGCGGCCGATACCGAGCTTGCCGCCCTGGCAAGAGAGTCTTTGGCCCCCGTCGCGGGTGACCGTCCGCGTGATGCCCGGGCCGTCGCCATGCGCATCACGGCGTATCGCGCCGGCGTGCAAGAGAAGCTGCGCACGGCCGAGCTCATGGCGGCCGAAGCGCACGCCCGCGCCGAAGAGGAAACGAAACGGCGCGGTCTGGCCGACCAGCTTGCGCGCGAAGCCCTGGTGCGGGCCACGCTTGAGCGTCGGCGCCGCCGGCTGTCCGTGGCACTGGCTGGCGCGATTCTCACACTGGTCATCGTTTGCGGCAGCGCGGCGACCTGGCTAGTCCAGGAGCGGCAGGCGCGGCTCAACAAGGTTGAGCTGGCGTTCCGAGAATCGGAAGTGCTCGCCGATCTCGCGAGGCGCGATCCCGGTGGCAACGTCAGTCAATGGGAGTCGGCCCGCGCGGCCGTCCGGCGTGCGCGCGAGCTCATGGAAGCCGTACCCTTCAAGGCAACGCAGGCGCGGTACGATGATCTCGCGGCTCGCATCGACCAGGGAGCCGCCGCCGCCCTGGTCGACCAGACGCTCGTGACGCGACTCGAAGAGATTCGCGCGGGGATGGACCGAGACGCGAAATCGGATGCCGATTATCAACGGGCGTTTCGCGAGGCCGGCTTTGACCTGGTGTCTCCAGGGCTCGATCCGGCAGCCGCCGGCAAGCGACTGGGCGAGCGGCCAAAGGGCGTCGCCCGCGCGGTCGCCAGCGCGCTTGATGCGTGGGCCCTGGTTCGCCGCAGCCTGACTTCGGCCGGCGACGCCAGCGGCTGGGCGGTCTTCCAAAACCTGCTGGCGGTGGCACGCGCGGCTGACCCCGACCCGTGGCGCGTGACCTTGCATGAAGCACTCTCGAAAAACGACGTTGCTCCACTGGTGCGGCTCGCCCAGGAACCCGCGATTGAGCGGCACGGGCCAACGCGACTCTGGTTTCTCGGCTTCGGACTCGAGGTCCTGGGCGATCGCGATCGGGCACTCGACGTGCTCAAGAAAGCGCAGCAGGCCCACCCCGGTGACTACTGGGTCAATACCGAGCTCGGCCTGGTCTTGATCAACGCCAAGCGGTCAGGTCCCGGCGCGACCAGCTCGTTTATCTCCGTCAATACGGGCACGGCCGCATCCCGGTTCCACGAGGCTGAGTCGGTCTTCATGGCGGCGGTGGCGGTTCGGCCTCACTTTGCGCCGGCACATCACCTGCTCGGCACCGCATGTCATTTGCAGGGCAAGTATGACCAGGCGATCGCCTGTTACGAACGGGCCCTGGCCATTTCGCCGAACGATGCCACGATCCACAACAGCCTTGCCAACGTTCTATTGAGTCAAGGGAGAGACAAGGACGCCATCGCCCAGTACCGGCGGGCAATCAGCTTGAGCCTCACCTACGACCTGGCGCATGCCAATCTCATGTGGGCGCTGGCCAACCAGGGGAAGATCCGTGAAGCCATCACAGCCACGCGCAACGCGATGGAGCTCGCCCCTGAATTCACGATGGCTCATGTGTATCTCGGCGATTATCTTTCGCGCCTGGGTCAACCCGAAACGGCCATCGGCGAATATCAGATCGCCGCGCGGCTCTTGCCGACTGTCGGCCAGATCGTCGACCACCTCGGCAGCGCATACTTGCAGCAAGGAAAGCTTGACTCGGCGATTGCCGCCTATCGCGAAGCGATCCGGCTTTCACCCGAGTTTGCCGACGGCCGCCAGCACCTCGCCTACGCTTTACTTCGTCAAGGAAAATGCGACGCGGCCATCAGCGAGTATCAGGAAGCAGTGCGCATTTCGCCGCAATATGCCGCGGCGCACGCCAATCTCGGTATCGCGCTGCGCCAGCGTGGCGACTTTGACCGGGCCGTTCTGACGTTTCGCTCGGCTCTCGAGCTGGCCTCAGACGCATCCTTGCGCCAGACACTGCATCTTGAGCTTGCCAGGACCGAGCGCTGGCAAGCTCTGGCCGATCAACATCCCGCGATGATCCACGGCGATCAGGTGCCGCCAGCGGCGGCCGAAAAGCTTGACCTGGCGTATTTCTTGCACGAACGTCAGCAATATCCTCGAGCCGCACGCCTGTTTCGAGACGCACTCGATCAAGATCCCGAGCAAAGCGGCGACGCGAACACCCAGAATCGATACAACGCGGCCTGCTCTTTCGTGCTCGCCTCGGAGTGGGCGAAAAGCGGCGACCGCGACGGCGATCGTTCCAGGCTCACCGACGCCGAACGTATCGAGCTTCGACAACGAGCCCGCGACAACCTTCGGACTGATCTCATCCACTGGTCGCGGGTGCTGAGCGAGGGCGTGCCAGCGAAATCGACGCAGGTTCAGCAAACTCTCCGTCACTGGAAGATCGATCTCGACCTGGCAAGCGTTCGCGAACCCGAGGCCCTGGCGAAACTCTCCGAAGGCGAACGGAAAGAATGGCTGGCGCTCTGGACGCAGGTGAACGAGCTGGTCGATCAATCGAACAAATAAAGGTTCCCCAGGGCAATAATTTAGGCTGATGTCGCTGCCACATTGGGATGTGGGAGTCATGCCGATTGCGCGTTTTTAGCCCCGACAGGGCGTTACAAACCGGACAAGGGCATTGCCCCCGGGAGCGCGATTCGGCATGTCAAATGGAGAGCCCAGCGTCACGAAAGGCCGGCGATCTCGCGCAAGAAACGGGTCGCTTCGGAACCGGTGATCAAATTGAGCGAAGGCGCCTCGGGAGAGCCGGGGTCACCCATCGAAACGTCGCGCCGGCCCGACTTCGCGGGGCCAGTGGGTAGCGAATCATCCCATTTCTTGCGCAGGTTTCGCGGATATGCGCCAGGATTCTCTCGACCGTGGCCAGGGAACACCCCAGCTTGACGCGAATAACCTCGTTGGTGTGGCCAGCCAGCTTCCAGATCGCGATTTGCCGCAGCTCTTGATTTTCGAGCAAGCCGAGGAGCCGCTGGCATGCGTCGAACGCCAGAAGGAGAAGCTCGGGAGAATGCGCCGAGTCAGGAATGTTTTCAAGAAAGAGCTCGCCGCCGGAGCGGCCGGCATCACGCCGCGATCGATGGAGAAGCGTGATCACTTCGCGCGTCGTCGTGGAACGAAGAATCTTGTGAAGGTCGACGCGATTGCTCAGTTTGAGCTGGCCCCGCTCGATGCCCCGACAGACTTTCGTGAAAGCACGTTCGGCCGCGTCTTCCTCATCGGCCGACCCACGCGAGGCATTGGCGGCCTGGAGTCGGCGGCGCGCATAGCACATCAAATCGGCAAAGAAAAACTCCCAGAGTTCCGTCGCCGCGGCATCCCGCGCGAGCTCTCACCTTCTTCCAATTCGCGAATGCACCGAGTGATCGAACCGGTCTGAGTCATATCATGCCCCCCCGGGCTCAGCATGAGCCCTTGAACCTTTTTCGCTTCGCTGCTGTTGGTTCAAAGCAGGAAGGGCTCCCTTCCAGAAACCCGTGGGCAGCCCATCATCGGCTACGCTGAGAGACATTGCGCAAGCGTATTCCACGTTCAAAAACCGTTCGGTGGCCGCGTCTACTTTACTTATGACGAGCCTGCGCGAAAAGGTTACATGCGGTGCGTCGGAATTTGTGACAAACCACGAGAGCCGGCTTTCTTCAGTAATGCTCCCCGTCCCGTCCCGCGCCGCGGGCGCCTTGACGCCAGGAACCAGCATGACCCTGCCCCGGTGAGGGGATTACGCGGTTTGTCGAGATAAACCAGGAAGACGTGCCGACGCCGCACCGGTCTGGAAGCGAGAAAGACACGTCCGTCGCTTCAGGATTTTGAGGCACTACCAGAAAGAGCCCCGAGCTCGACGCACGAACGGAGTGCGCGCACGTCGCGGCTCGAAATGGTGCGCCGACCCAAAATGGTGCGTAACCAATTCGGTCTGGTAGCGACTCTATATCCGCGGCATGGGCTCTATCGTCGTGTTTCGACTCACTTTTCCGCGCGTCAGCAGGGGGGCGACTCTCGTGAACCCAGAAATCGTGTCCGATCAAATCGTCATGGCGGCATCGATCGTGATGGCTGCCGTGGGTCTATTCATGGCCTCGGTTCTTTTCGGAGCCTGGCGGCTACGGTCGCGGGATCGACGGAACCGGCCGCTCGCGAAGACCTCGATCCAGCTTCGTGCCGTGATGGACAGCCAGTCCGCGACTGCCGTGCAGCCGGAGAGCCACACGCGGCTCGATCAGCGGTCGTCCGACGTCGATCTAGTCCGCTTTATTTGAGTGGAACGCCAGGCGAGATCGGTGGCCTGGTGAACCGTGCCGCTCCGTTTGTCCTGTACAAACACGGCGAGCCGAAGCTTGTCGGCATTCCAGCTCGGCTTGATGGTGAACGCGAATTTTTGCGCCACGGGCGACTTGCCGTCGAGCTCGATGAAATCATATTTCGTCAGACGGGCCGGGTAACGCGCGACCAGCGACTTGCCCGCATTCTCGCCGGCCGGAATGTCGGTGATGACACCGTCCTCGCGGAGCACGGCACACACGAGCAACGGCTTCTTTTCGACCTGCGCCGACCGGCTCGTGACGTTGACCGTGACCGCCGCGGACAGCCCATCGGGCTTGATCTCGAGTATCGTATCGAGAGCGACGGCCGGCTTCTTCGCGAGCGTGGCGGATCGCCGCCTCGGCTGAAGCGGCGTCGCGGCCATTGACCGTCTCGACACCATCGATCATGAGCATCGGTGTGTAATAAAGCCCATATTCGGGATTCTTGGGACCGCGGTAAAGCTCGTTATAGGTCGATTGCCGCTGGCTGTAAAGCGCGTCGGAGAATACGTCTTTCCAGGGCGTGTTGAAGTAGTCGACATGAAAGGCCACGGGCACGATCAGACGGCGGTCGCGGTCCGCGAGTGCGCCCAGGACCTCTTCGGCGGCCGGACACATATCACACCCCTGCGACGTGAAGATCTCGACCAGGACCATTCGTTGCGATCGATCGCGACTGGCATCCTGGCCCCGGGTGCTCGAGCCAATCAAGATGACGGCCACGGCAGGCAACACAAGCCTGATGAAAGTGCGCATGATGCTGGCCTCTTTTCGTTTGATCTGGTTCACGCGATCGGCTCCAGGTGCAATCGCTTGTCCTCAATTAGTGACCCGCGTACCAGTCGTAACCGCGCTCCGCCCAGTAATCGCGCGGTCGGATGTCGCCGAAGCGAATGGTCCCGATCCGTTTGAGATTCTTGATGCCATACTTGACGGGGATGACCAGTCGCAGCGGTGCCCCGTGATCGGCGGTGAGAGGTTGGCCATCCATCTCGTAACAGAGCAAGGTTTGCGGGTGCTGTGCGCTCGCTCTGTCCAGGCCAACGTAGTACGCCCCATCGGGCGTCTCAAGAGAAACATAGTCGGGCCAATCGCGTTGGCCATCGGCTCGAATGCCCAGGCCGGTGATGTTCGCAAAATCGAAGAGGCGTGCGCCAGCCCAATGGACGATCGTACTCCAGCCCTCGATGCACTTGAGCTCGGTGACCATCTCGACACGCGGCAGATTCTTGATGGCTTCGAGCCCGAACGATTGTGCGAAACCGCGCCCCTTTTGAGAACCAACGACATGAAGCTTCCACTCATCGAGATTGAGAGGCGACGCCAGTCCAATCTGGCCGTTGACACGTGGTTGCGTCGCGACGCGGCGAGGAAATTGCGGGGCAAGACTCGCCGGCCGAAATGACGCCGCCGGCGATGCGCTCGTTCCACTCGAGCGTCCGCCGCAGTGGCCAGGGGAGACCTTCTTCCTGGTTCCGCGTCACGAGCCATTTCCAGCTCGCATAACCCGCGACCGCCGCCACGCTCGCCACGCCAAAACCGCGCCGCGATAACCGGCGTAACTCCAGTTCGAGCTTGTCCGCGGAACGAAGCGCTGGATCCACGGGAGACGGTTCCTGCGTGACAGGATTCGCACCGTCGCCCTTACTCAGGGGAGATTCCAGATTGTCAGGCGTTTCACCTTCATCTTCACCTTCGAGCCTGTTCATGAGAGCTCCCCGCCTTCCGTGACTTCGACTCCAATCACCATGGCGCGGAAATTGTTCCAGCCAGCGCGGATCACCTGGGTGATGTGGATGATGAAGAAGGCCATGTATCCGAGCGTCAGGCTGAAATGCTCGAGCCGGGCCATCGCGTAGCCGCCGAGAAGCGGGTAACTTCTCAATAAGTCCGGGGAAATGGTCTGAACATTTCGATACGTAGCGTGCAAACTAACTGACCAGTTGGTAGAATCGGGCCATGAGACTGCTGTTGCCCGACATTTCTGATGGGGAACGCACGCCGCTGGTGCTGCAGTTACTGGCAATCATTCACTTTCAGCACGAGCGCATCGAGCAGTTTGAAGAGCGTGTGCACCAACTCGAAGACGAGGTTGCCCGCCTCAAGGGCCTCAAGGCCCGTCCACAGATTGCCCCGAGCATTCTCGAGACACCGCCTCGCCTACCCCGCGACCCCGACGCAAAACGTCCCGGCTCCGCCAAGCGATCGAAGACCGCCGAGTTGACCATTACGGACGAGAAAGTCATTCACCTTGTCCCCAGACCACCTGGGGCCATCTTCAAAGGCTACGAGGACTTCGTCGTTCAAGATCTGGAAATCAAGCCACGCGTCATCCGTTACCGCCGCGAACGCTGGATGACTCCCGATGGGCAATACGTACTGGCGTCTCTCCCGGCCGATGTCCTGCCCGGCAGCCACTTCGGACCGGACCTGATTTGCTTTATCTTGCACCAATACCACAACCAGCACGTGACTCAACCGCTGCTGCTGGAACAGTTACGACAACTGGGAATTGACATTTCGGCTGGCCAACTTAGCCGCATCGTGACGGAGGGAAAGGACACTTTCCACCAAGAAAAGGCCGAAATCCTGCCGGCAGGCTTGGCCGTGTCATCCTACGTTCAGGTCGACGACACGGGGGCGCGTCACGAGGGGCATAATGGCTCCTGCACCCACATCGGTAACGAGCTGTTCGCCTTCTTCGTCAGCACAGAGAGCAAGAGCCGGCTGAACTTCTTGAATATCCTTCGAGGTCCGCAGGCCGACTACCGGATCAACAAGCATGCGGTCGCTTACTGGCAGCGGCAGAAGCTACCGGTCGAGTTGATTCACAAACTCTGCCGAGGCCCGAAAGCGTTCCCGGACACGACCGCTTGGCAAAGCCGATTGCGAAAACTGGGGATCCGCACACAGCGGCATACCCGGATTGCGACCGAGGGGGCGCTGCTGGGGAGCCTGATCGCCCATGGGGTGCCCCCGGATCTGGTCATCCTCAGCGATGGTGCTGAGCAGTACGACATCTTGGTGCATGCCGCTTGCTGGGTGCACGCGGACCGGCCCTTGGAGCGGCTGATTCCCTACAGTGATGAGCACCGGGCGGCTATCGCCAAGGTGCGAGGACAGATCTGGGACCTGTATCAAGACTTGAAGCGATATCGCCAGTGGCCCGAGCCGTCGCTGCGACGGGATCTCGAAGCTCGCTTCGACGCGTTGACTTTGCAGCAGACTGGCTTTCCAAGCATTGACAGCGTGCTCAAGACGATGCGCATGCACCGGGCTTCTTTGCTGCGCGTCCTTGATCGGCCCGAGATTCCGCTGCACAACAATTTGAGCGAAGGCCATATCCGAGACTATGTCAAAAAGCGGAAAATCAGCGGCAGTACGCGGAGTGATCCGGGGCGGGCAGCTCGAGACACGTTCGCGAGCTTGAAGAAGACGTGTCGGCGGTTGGGAGTCAACTTCTGGGTCTATCTCCAAGACCGAGTGCGGGGTGCAGGCCAAATCCCCCGCTTAGCGGACCTGATCCGCCAAAAGGCCGACGAGATGGCGGCCAGGAAGGCCGTGGCCGCGTCGTAAGCGTAGGCGGATGACGACGCGGTGGCCTCTACGCCAAAACGATCACGTCGCGATTCTTCCGCGCTAGCTCTGCGCACGGCGGTGTGGGCGATGCCCTCACCCGCCGTTATTGAGAAGTTACGAGAAGCGTGGTCAACCAGGCCACTTGAACGGGTTTGTAAATCGCCAGGCCCGTGATCAGGGAACCGGCCCCCATGAGCACGACGCCCGTATAAGCCAGCCTCTGAGCGCCATTGAACTTTCGCTTTGGCAACGGCTCTTTTCTCAGCCCCAGATCATGCCGGACAACCTGCCAGGCCTCCGCGAACGTGTGCCGGTCGGGCACAAGATGTCTCCATTCGCCACTACCAATTGTATAAGCCACATAAAGGAATCCGTTCAGGGCAAAAAGCCACATGAACGTGAAGTGCCACGCCATCCCTTCGGCGAGCCGATGATCGGCTTGCAAGAGCCGGTAAACCCCGTCGGGAAAGAAGTGAAAGAGCGTAACTTCTCCAAAACCGATCCGGTAAATATCGTTGGCCCAGTAGATCAACAGCCCGCTCCAGATCATGACGATCAGGATCGGACCGTTAATCCAGTGGAATAAGCGTGTCGGCAGCGAGTGCTTCCGCTCCAGATACGACATGGCTGCGCACTCCAGGTAAACACTCGTTGAATGATGGATCGTGCGATATAGCAGCTTATCAACGCTGATGAATGATTTTATTTTGGTGCTTCATCCATCTTTCCCTTATCCATGGCTCCGTCCATCTTACCCTTGTTCATCGGGCCGTCCATCTTGCCTTTGTCCATGGGACCGTCCATTTTTCCGCTGTCCATGTTGCCTTCCATCTTGCCCTTGTCCATGGTGCCTTCCATCTTGCCCTTGTCCATGGTGCCTTCCATCTTGTCCTTGTTCATCGCGCCACCTTCCATTGTGCCACTATTTGCGGGAGCAGCGGTTTCCTCGGAACATCCAGGCAGAATACAAAGCGAGAACAGCATCGTGAAAAGCACGGCGAAACGGTGCAAGTTGAAACTCATGGGTTGGTCCTTTCCGATTCGACAAAGCAAAATGTGGCGACATCGTTACTTCAGACCAATGCCATAGCGATCGCCGTGCCGCAACTCGATTGCGAGCCGACGATGAGTCGGAAGTCGTTTCCAGGCTTGTGGATGTTTCTATTTGCGGCGGCCCGCTTATCAGATCGGCTGGCGATTTCAACGGCGCCGGCCACGATGCATCGTGGGCACCTCCGAGAGCTCGCGGGTCGGTGAAAAGGAACCCATTTCCACGACCCAGCCACGATTCGCTCGGTCATGAGAACGAGCACGGGCGCTGGCAACGTTCACGTCTCAACACCGATGACGTCGACGGATGTCGCGTCGAGCCTGGTGGTCGCGGGCGATTCGCCCGCGGCCTGGCGCCGCCCCCCGCCTGGCGCATGAAGCTTCCTCCAGCGCCCCTTGCACACGGCGAAATAGAGAACGGGCAAGAACACGTCGATCACCTCGTCGGCCACGAGCAGACCTCCCAGAACGGGCGCGGCCATCGGCCGGATCACTTCGGACCCGGTGCCCGTCGCCCAGAGCATCGGTGCGATCGAAATAATGGCGGCGCCCTCGGTCAAGAGCTTCGGGCGCAGGCGATGAATTGCCCCCTCCAGAATAACTTGCCGCAGCGCGGCGATTGAGCCGATCTGGCCGAGCCCCCCGCTTTCGGCGATCGCTTCGTGCAAATAAACAAGCATCACCACGCCCGTCTCGACGGCCATCCCAAAGCAAGCGATGTACCCGACCTGCACGGCCACACTGAAGTGAAGGCCAAAAAGCCACTGAAATATCGCACCGCCGGCCAGAGCGCCCAGCACGCTCGTCATCAAGAGAAGCGCATCGATCCAGCTCTTGTGCGTCAGGTAGAGGATCAAGACGATCACGGCGATCACGGCGGGAAAGACGATCCGTAGCGTCTTCTGCGCGCGCACCTGGTGCTCGAAGGTGCCGGTCCATTCCAGGTACATTCCCGCCGGCAGCGCGACTTTTTCGGCCACGACGCGCCGGGCTTCTTCGACGAAGCCCACCTCGTCGCGATCGCGCACGCGTAGTTGAATATAAGAACGCAAGAGACCGTTTTCACTCTTGATCATCGACGGCCCCTCGACGACTCGAATATCGGCCAGGTCGGCCAGCGGGATCTGAGCACGCGGCGGCTGCGCCGCGGCGGCACCCGAACCTGCGCTCGCGCCGACATCGCGGCCCCCATTGCACCAGGGCTCTTGCCGTCGGTGGCCATTCCACCGGTTGCCATTCCACGCGCCGCCACCAAGATATTCTTGATCGCATCGATTTCGTCGCGGTATTCACGCGCATAGCGAACGCGCACGGGATAGCGCTGGCGCCCTTCGACGGTCATGGTTAACGGCCGGCCCCCCATGGCGACCTCGACAACGTCTTGAATGTCGCCGACGTTGATCCCATATCGCGCTGCCTTGCGTCGATCGATCTTGATTTCGAGATAGCCCTTGCCCACGATCTGGTCGGCGAACACGTCAGCCGCGCCGCGAACCCCACGCACGACCGCGGCAATTTCCTGGCTATAGCGCTGAATCGTCTCGAGGTTTGACCCAAACACCTTCACGGCTACCGGCAGCCGAACGCCCGTTGAGAGCATCTCGATGCGGTTGGCAATCGGCTGCGTGAAGCTATTTCCCCACCCGGGCATCTGGAGCACGGTACTCATTTCCTCGATAAGCTCGGCCTTGGTTTTCTGCCAGAGCAAGAGCCGGTCGGCCATCGGCTTTTCGAGCGAGGATCGCAGCGCTTCGATGGTCTCGCCAGGCGGCTCATGAACGTTGAGCTTACGGTCGCGCCCAGCGAAAGGAGTTTCTCAAGTTCAGTGTCGTTGATGACACGGACCGCTCGGTCAAAGAGCTCCCAGTTGAGCGATTTGATCCGGACTTTCAAGAGACGCTCGTGCGCAGCGGTCAGATCGTCGGCGACCCGGGTCAAGAGCGTCGATCGCGACAATCCCAGCACGTCGCCAGCGACGTCAGCGGCTTGCTCGAAGAGGGCAGGGGCCGGCGCCAGCAGATCGAGCCGCTCACGCAAGACTCCGAGCTCGATCAAGTGCCGTGCGGCATCGCGAATGAGTGCGGCGACATCGTCGGGAAAGACGTGAGTCGCCAGCCGTTTTCCATAAATTTTTGCAAGGGATTCGACGACCTTCGCGCGTTCGGCTGGGGTCATCTCGCGGGCTCTGGCCGGGCGGTCGACGCGGCCTAGCAGGTTCGTCGAGCGCTTCATCGATCAAGGTGCGGCCGAGCTCGGGTTGAAACTCCGCCAAGCGCCGCGCCGCCAGGTCGCGCAAGACGTCGTCGACCCGGCCAGCGACCGCCATCGACGTTTCGCTCACCAGGCTTTCATCGTCGTCAGGATTGGTTTCGGGAGCGACCAGGCCCCGCGCACGCAGACTCGCGAGCACGACGCGCGTCTGGTCCGTAGCGTCTACGTAACGAAGCTTCCGTTTAGGCCAGATGGCACGTTCGCGCAAATTAATGATCGTTTCAATCATATCCAGCGGAGCCGTGTCGGTCGGCGTCTCGGCGCGGCCCGCTTTGCCGACGACCTGCCAGACTTCCGGAAAGCCGCGGAGAATCGCGTCGCGCACGCGGAGGTCGCGGCCGACCTGCGCAATCGATTCGCGCGGCACGGTCGTCGGCATATCCATCAAATCGTGCTCGTCGAGGTCGGGCATGAATTCGCGGCCAAGGTGGCTCGACGCGAGATATCCCAGGCCCAGGATCACGACGAACAGCCAGCAGACGAGCGTCGTCCGGTCGAGCAGCCAGGCGAGCATTGGCTTGAAGATCGTGATCATCGTCCGAACGAGCCAGTTGTCGTTTTCCGACTTGATTCGCCCCTTGAGGAAAATCGGAATCAGAGCCGGCACGAGCGTGATCGAGAGAACGGCTACCCCAACGAGTGCAAACGTTTTTGTAAAAGCGAGCGGGTGAAACATCTTCCCCTCGCGCCCGACAAGGCGAAGACTGGCAGGAACGACAGGATCGTGATCAAGACCGAAAAGAAGATCGGGCGTCCCACGGTGCGGCAGGCGCGAATGACGATCTCGGTCGTGTCTCCCTTGATTGGCTCGCGGCCGAAATGGCGTGATAGATGATGCGCGGCGTTCTCACCCATCACCACGGCCTGATCGATCAGGATGCCGACGGAGATCGAGATGCCCGCGAGGCTCATGATGTTCGACGAGATCCCGAAGATTTGCATCATCAGGAAGCTGAACAGAATCGCCAGTGGCAGGGTCACGGCGACGATGAACGCGTTGCCGAGGTGGCCCATGACCAGGAGTATGGCGATCGTGCAGACGATCAATTCTTCGCGAACCGTCGCACTGACTGTCTCGATGGCCTGATGGATTAACGGCGTGCGATCGTAGAACGGCACGATCCGGATCCCGGCGGGCAGGCCCCCCTGAAGGCTTGACACCTTTTCCTTGACGCGCCGCGTGACTTCGAGCGGGTTTTCACCGTACGCGCATGAGCACGACTCCGCCCACGACCTCCTTGCCGTCTTTCTCGAGGACGCTACGGCGAAAGGCCGGCCCCATCTGAACGGTTCCGAGCATGCCGACCGTGATGGGTGTTCCCGTCCCACGCGCGGCGACGACCGTCTCGCGAATGTCGTCGAGGTTTTCGATCCAGCCAATCGAGCGGATCAAGAACTCGGCGTTCCCCTGGTGGATCACGCGCCCCCCCGCGGCCGAGTTCGACCGGGCGATCGCCGAATCGACTTCACCGAGACTGACGCCCAGCGCACGGAGTTTGTTGGGGTCGAGGTCGACCTGGTACTCGCGGGGTGCTCCACCGACCGACGCCACTTCAGCGACGCCCGCCACGCTGCTCAACTGATAGCGAATGAACCAGTCTTGAATTGCCCGCAACTCGCCGAGATCCGTCCCGTCGCCTTCGACGGTGTACCAGAAGATCTGCCCGACCGCCGTGGCGTCGGGAGCCATGTATGGGATGACGCCGGGCGGCAGCAAAGTCGCGGCGGTCGAGAGCTTTTCGAGCACGCGTTCGCGCGCGAAATAGTAGTCGGTCGCGTCATCGAAGATGATCGTGATCATCGAGAAATTGAACTCGCTCGACGACCGCACCACCTTGACGCCGGCCAGACCTTGCAGATTGACCGAGAGAGGATAGGTGACCTGATCTTCAATCTCCTGGGGCCCGCGGCCCATCCAGTCGGTGAAGACGATCACCTGATTCTCGGAGAGATCAGGGATGGCATCGACGGGCATCGTCAGCATCGCGCAGAACCCTGCGATGCCCAGGCCGATTGCGGCCAGGATCACGAGCATTCGATTGCGGATCGACCATTCGATGATCGATTCGATCATGGTTGGTTGGTTCTCCGCCTGTCGAGTCTAGTGCCGCTCGTGGGCCGAGCTCTGTGGAGCGGCGGCCGTCTTGGCTGGTTCCCGGTCAATCCGAGGTTCCGGCCCCGGATCGCCGGCGGGCGCGGGTGCCCGGGAAGGCAGCGGCGCCGATGGATTGAGCCGGCTCTCGGCGTCGATCAAGAATGCGCCCGCGGCGGCTACTTTTTCGCCGGGTGCCAGCCCTGCGAGCACGGGAAACCGGTTGCCAACGCGGGGACCGAGCACCACCTCACGGCCTTCGTACGTGCCCGGCTCCGTCTCGATGTAGACGACCTTGCGCGTGCCGGTATCGACGACGGCCGATTCGGGCACACTCAAGACCTGTCCCGGAGGCGCGGGATCAAGCCGCACCAGGTAGCGAGCTGGCTCGGCATTGAGCCTGGGCAAGCACGACGCGCAGCACGCCCAGACCTTTCGCCCCAGCACAGTCACGGAAATTGGCTCGCCCATCGATCCCAGTTTTGCTGCCGTGACCGGGCAATTCTTCTGCTCGGCGACCGTCAGCGCGGCATGCCGGAATCGTCCGCCGCCCGTGGCTTGGTTTCCCGAGGCCGCGGCGTGATCGTGAAACACGGGCATCATAGCGACGGGAATGTCGAGCGACACCGTCGCGAACATGCCCGGCCGAAGCCGGTGGCCCGGGTTCCGCACGGCAAACCGGGCTTCGATCGTTCGCGTGGCTAAATCGAGATGCGTTTGCATGAATTCAAGCTGGCCCGAAAAGATCTCGCCGGGAAACGCATCGACCGTCGCGCGAATCTTCTGTCCCTCATGGATCATGGCGAGCTGACGCTCGTAAATTTGAGCCTGCACCCAGACCGTATCGAGGTCGATCACCTCGAAAAGCGGCTCGCCTTCCGACACTTCCTGGCCTTCCACGACGTTTTTCTTGAAAACGTGGCCGCTCCTGGGCGAGAGAATCGGAAACGTGAAATCCGCCTGACCTTTCACGAGAATCTCGTCAATCTGGGCCTGTGTCACGCCCCAGCGCTTCAGCTTTTGCGCCGAGGCCCGCACAAGTTCCTGGCGATCGTTCAAGAGGGACCGCGCGATCTCCGTCTGAACCTCGGTCGAGGAGTTAGCCCGGCGCGACGCATTGAGCAATTCCTCGATGGCCTGCGATAACTCGGGGCTGTACAGAAGGGCCATGACCTCGCCGGCCTCGACGTGTTGACCGCTCACATTGATCAGCAGCTTTTCGACGCGTGTCTTGCCTGGAATCTTGGAGACGATGCTGGCCATGCGCCGCTCGTCGAACGCAACGGCCCCGACGGTCGTCACCGTTTGATTCAGCGGTGCATACGTCACCTCGACCGTGGAAACACCAGCTTGTTCGACCCGTGATGAGTCGAGAACCACCCGCGCCGTGACGCCGGCTGGCAGAGGCGCCTTTTCGCCCTTCTTGCGCCGGGCCAGCGCCATACCGCAAATCGGGCAACTTCCGGGCTCATCCTGCACCACCTGCGGGTGCATCGGACAATAAAACTCGAGAGTCTGTGCGGCGGCGGCAGCATGCAGCCCGGCGGCTGGCCGTGTCCATTTGTCGTAGCGATTCCAGAGGGTATCCCAGTAGGCGAAAACCAGCCCGGTGCTTGCCATCAAGGCAACGAACCGCAGGCGGAGCTCGATGACCTTGATCACCAATCGAAGCTTCCGCCAGCGCGATAGGGGCGGTTCTAGTTCAACGGAATCCAACGGTTCGTGCGCCGCCTCGTAGGCTGGTGGCGGCGCAGTGACGCCCTTGGCGGACATGATCGTGGTATCTCCCGGTCGGTCGGCGATCGAATAATGTCGCCGGAGCCATGTGCGTTTGAATTGAGTCGTGAAAGAGCACGTCGGCAGTCATGCTCGAGCGGATCCGGAAGCCCTGGCGCTGACAGACTCAAATCAAAAGGCGCACACAAAGGAGATAGATCGGCGAAGATGTGTGTGTAAGGCGAGTTCTGTTCGCAAAAAACGCGAGACCGCGCGTCGACAGGTCCGCCCGAACGCTCGATCCGCTGGCAAGGTGCTCGCCACGATTGTGATCTGGCGACGATACCGGCTTGCCGGGCACCGGCGCCGGTTGTTCGGCAGAGTCGCATTCGCAGTTCCCGGCCGAGTTCTCGTCGACGCGAACTTCGGAAGCAAACTGGGCAGGATCGTGCCCGAGACCCCGCGGCGGCGACATACGAGACGAATCGCGGCAACAGCATGGACCCACACGACTCACGCAACACGCTCCGGCTTTGGTCGCGACGCGACCCGCGGTCACCGTCCGAGCCGTTGCATCGACTTCAAATAGCCACACACCCGCGCACCCCATGATGAAGGCGAGGCAAGCGAGTCGTAGACCATTGCGTAAGTCGGTCATCGTGCACCACTGCCGAGGACATCTTGCCCAAGCTTCCGGAACATCGTGCATTATACGGCGATGATCCAGTCTGACAATCTGAGAAAGACGAAGGCTCTCGATTGAGTGCGACTCTCGAGAGAACACATCATCAGACGGCAGGGGAATATGAAGTGGTCTTACCACCGAGTAAAACGGATCACGCCAACAATTATGAACCAGACACAAATCACTTCCGGCAGGAAACATGATGCGAAGCGAACGAGACAAGATGCTGGCTGGCGAGCTCTACGATGCCCTTGACCAGGAGCTCGTGGCGGCTCGCGATCGGGCACACGACCTCTGCCATGATTTGAACGCGACTCGCGAGGCCCAGCACGCGGAGCGCCGGCGCATTCTCTGCGAGCTCTTCGGCTCGGGCGGCGAAAGCGCCTGGTTGCAGCCGCCGTTTTATTGCGACTTCGGATCGAATATCTTGCTCGGCGAGCGGGTGTACTTCAACTTTAACTGCGTTGTGCTCGATGTGTGCCAGGTGCGGATTGGCGATTACTCGTTTTTCGGGCCGGGGGTCCAGATCTACACGGCCGCGCATCCGACAAATGCCGCGCTGCGGCGAATCCAGGAGTTCGGGAAACCGGTTGATATCGGATCAGATGTCTGGGTCGGCGGCGGAGCGATCATCTGCCCGGGTGTTCGGATCGGATCGCGCTCGGTCATCGGTGCCGGCAGCGTGGTGACGCGCGATATACCCGAAGGAGTGATCGCGGTCGGCAATCCTTGCCGCGTGATCCGGGACGTGCCGGCCGACCTCCCAGGACGTGGACCGATTGCTTCACGATAGCGCTCAGTGGACCCGCACATGGACCACTGCCCCAGAGAGCAAAGTGACCGCGGCCCGTGGCCAGGCAGGGTTCGCTGCACGACGCCGAAAAGCCAGGGACTCACTCGTCGCCGCGCGATGCCGAGGTCACGGGGTCTCCACGCGGCGTGCCCGATCCCTTATCCCCCTATTTTTGAGCTTGTGCGCCCGATGGTCAGGTACTTAACCACAGCGTTCATGGCGAGGCGGGTTCCGACGGAGCGTGGCGGCCGCCGCGCTGCCCGAGCCACCTCTTGAGCGACGTTTGGCTCTCACCCGACGGCCGCCCGGCGAGCAGGCCCTCGACGCTGATATCCTCGTCGAGGTCGGGCCAATGGATGCCCCGCCCCTGGCCGATCAGGCGCCAGCGGCCCCGCTCCTCGGCCGTGCCGTGTAAGAGGCGGGGGAACCAGGACAAGGGCACTGCGATCGAGCGACCGTCGGACAGCTCAACGCTCAGCGTGTCCTCGGTGATTGCCAGGTTCGTCGCGGTAGCCTCAGCCGTGGAAGTAGTCATTCCAAGTCTCCAGCAGTGTCAGCCGAGAATCCGTGACGAGCGCCAAGAGCTTGCCGATCTCCTTGCGGGCGAAGCCGCGGCTGCGCTTCCAGGCGCACCGGGTCGAGCCAGAACTTCGCCCCCGCGTCGTCGCGCTCAACATGGACATGGGGCGGCTCGCTTTGGTCGCCGGAGTAGAAGAAGAGCCGGTAGGGGCCGCTGCGCAGGGACGGTCGGCAGGGTCGCAGCATACCGGCTCGCGACTCGCCGAGCAACTTAGAGCTAGGTGCGTGGCCCCCGGCCCGGTTCCGCTGCAGTGCGAGGTCAGGCGGTCCGTGCCGTGCGGGAGCTAGCGCTCGGACCGATCAACTCATAAACCTGGCCATACCGCTGAAGCCAATCCGTATCGCCTCGCTCGGCATGGTCTGCCACCTCGCGGACCAGTTCGACGACGTCGGATTCATAGCACGGCTCGCTCGGGTCATCCGGCGGGATGACCATCTCGACCTCCATGGCCACGACGTAGCGACCGCCTCGTACAAGCCGTGTCGCCTTGACTCGCTCGCCAGGGATTCGCATTGTTCACCTTTAGTCGAAGAAGTGGACCGTCACTAATTTGGCTACGCCGGATTGCCGCAGCAGTGACCAGACAGCCTTGAATTCCGTGCCATCGGGCAGGGGCTGACGTACTTCAACAGTCGGATTAGGACCGGCGTCAGGTCGCTCAACGATCAGGATTCCGTCCTCAAGCCCTGCGACCGCCTGCCATTCGAGAATGCCACGCTCCTCAAGTCGCTCCGCCGCATGTTTGCCAACGACGTATTCGTGCTCGTCAACATGGTTGCGGATCAAATCAAGTCGTCGGCCCATCGGTCGTTCCTCGTCGTCCGCTCCCCCGATTTCGAATTGTAGCCGAGGTACCTGGGCTCGGCAACGGATTCGCCGCGACAGTCGACTTGGCCAGCCCTTTTGTGCAAATCATCAAAATTGGCGTCATCCCGTAATTTTGCCAAAGCCGCCAAGATCGCCTTGCCGAAGAAAGAGAGGGCACAGCGCGCCCGCGCAATAACCTGTGCATACGCCTGCCGCCGAGAGATGCGGCCCGCCCCGGGAGGCCAGGATTTGTTTCAACCGTGGCGCCCTGCCTGCCTGGCGATTCTTGCAGGGGGTTTGATCGGATGCGTTCAACTCCCCGGCGGGCGCGGGCCATGGCATGTTGCCCCATCGGTCAGTTCGGTTTCGCATCAAGTCGAAGGCCCCGCTGCCGGTCCGGACCTGCCGGCCATCGCGAACGGCGACGAAATGGCCCTGCCCGTTGAACTGTCTGATCCCCAGCCCGTCGACGCGTTCATCCGCCGCGCCCTGATGGAAAACCGGACCGTACAGGCGGCCTATCATAACGTCGAGTCGCTCAAGGCCCGCATTCCGCAGGTCACCGCGCTCGATGATCCGGTGGTCTCGAACGTCGTCTTTCCGATCCCGAGCGTGGCCCCTCAGTATTCGCTCATGGGATATAACCCGTACAACGTCACGCTGGCACAGCAGTTCCCCTGGTTTGGCACTCTCGCCTTGCGTGGCCAGGCCGCCGAGCGTGATGTGCAAGTCGCCCTGGCCGAGCTCGCCGCCGCCCAGCTTGATACGGTCGCCGCGGTCAAGCGTGCTTACTACAACCTCTACGCCGGCACAAAAACCGACGACATCCTGGCCGAGAATCGCAAGATTCTCGAGGATTTCGCGACCATTGCGCGCGAACGTTTGAAGACGGGCGGAACCCAGCAAGACGTGATCCGGGCCGAGGTCTTGATCAGCGAGCTCGACCGCGAACGGGCCAGTAACGGGCAAGCCATCGCCATGGCCCGCGCGGCGCTGGGGCGTCAGCTTCATGTACGACCCGACCTGGAGCTCAAGCCCTTACCCGAGCTTCCCCGCGCGTCGGTACCGGCGGAAATCGATCGCCTCCACGCCCTGGCGGCCGAGGCGCGTCCGGAACTTCAGGGCCGACTGGCCGCCATCGCGCGCGACGAGAAGGCCATTGAGCTCGCACGCAAGCGATTCTATCCCAACCTCACGCTCGGCTTGACGTATATGGATATGGACAAAACCAACGCCGTGACTCCGAGAACGGCGAGCGGATCGCCCAACGTCGGCTTGTTTGTCGGGTTCAATCTTCCCGTCTATCACAACAAGTATCAGGCTGGCGTCTGCGAGGCCCAGGAACGAGCGATCGCCGATTCCAAACTATTCGAGGCCCAGCGCGACGAGACGTTCAGCGAGATTCAGGATCTCACCGTGCAAGCCAAGGCACAGGAGCGCATCCTCAACCTCCTTCGTGACAGCATCTTGCCGCGAACCGTCGAATCGCTCGATCTTGCTCGGAGCGACTACGCCAAAGGCAACGTTGACTACGCAACCGTGCTCTCGGCGCTTCGCGAAGTGTTGCAAATCCAGCTTCAGGTCATCCAGGTCGAGGCCGAGCTCGCCAAGGCCTTGGCCGCACTCGAGCGCGCGGTTGGCATTCAGATCAATCAACATCCGCCGGCGCCCGAAACGCGGCTGAGCCACGTTGACTCGACGGCGCCTGATACCTGCTTTTTACATCGACATCCCGGTGCCCGACGATGCCGGAACGCCCAGCAAGCTCGGCGGTTGATAGAACGGATATCCGAAATTGGGGGGCATGACCGGCGCGCCGCTGCCGCCAGACATTGGCTCACGATTCATGAGCGGGCTGCCGCCACCCAGGCCCATAGCGCCGCGCTCTCTCAGCGGATCGAACGACCGCAGGCGCGACGAACTCATGCCCATTCCCGTGCCGCTGACGCCCGACATCGGCATCAGGCTGAACGAGGGGCGCCGCGTTTCCATGATGGAGTAGCCTCGTGATGCGAAAAATAGACCGCGTCCCGCCCCCGCCATACGCGAGGGCATGAAGCCCGCGAAACTTCCGGCATACGGGACGACCGGGCTACTACTCATCGAGGGCGCAGCCATCGAGCCGCTCGCCAGCGCTCCATAGCCGCCCAGCGAGGCCGGCATGCCGGCGTTCTGGGCGGCGGCCCCAGGCAGCGCAAGTCCGCAGAGGCCGATCGCCATCAGATATGTCCGCCAACCGCGCAAACGGGTCTGTCTCATGGGTCACCGATCCAGGAATACACGCCTTCCGAGTCGAGCCTGATGTGACAGATAATCGGCGCAAGATGGCCGCGAGGATCAGGGAGACGTCGTCCCAGCCGTGGGCAACGGTGCTCCCGGCTCCAGGAAGCTGGTCGTCAGATGATAAGGAATACCGTCGATCTCATATTCCAGCTCGCCGAAGAGTGCGACATTGCCACTGGAGACCTTGGGCACGTAGCGCGTGATCGTGGTGCCGGGCTTCAACGGGGCCGACTCCCAGTGTGATTCCCGAAAGTCGCGCGTTTCCGACTTGGCGGCCCAGATCCTGGCGGCGATCGGCGCCACACTCGCGTTAATCGTCAACGTCGCCTCGCCACCGGCCCCGCGGGCGAGATCCCAGGTCAATTTCGGCAACGGCCGATTGGTGATCACGCTGCGGAAGAACGCGCCGAGACCGCCGAGAACCCAGTCGCGATGCTCCTCCAGACCATGACCCGCGTTGGGAACCTCCACCAGGTGCTTGGGGCCTTCGAGCTCGGCCCAGTACAGGTCGAGCGCATCGAGCGTCCAGTACCGATCGTTGGCCCCGTTGATCAGCATCTTGGGCTTGGTGAGCCGCGCGGTATGTCAAAGGGTCGACCATCTTCCAGAGCTTGGTTCCCTCTGGAGTCGAGGTCTTTTCCATCAGCCCGCGCTGCACGTAATCGTCGATCTGTTCGCTGTACTTGCCCCAGACCTTGAGCTGATTGGGGCCCTGTTTTCCCATGTTGAGGATCACGATGACCATCGGCGCGATCGCCACCACGCGGTCGTCGACGGCTCCGGCCAGCCATGTTGTCCAGCCGCGCTTCGAGCCGCCGGTCACGACGAAACGGGTGACCGGTTGACCTTGCTCCTTGCCGAAGGCCTGCAAGGCGTCCATGGCGCGAACCGCGCTCTTGGCCATCGGAAACAAGAGGGGCCAATTCTCATCACCGGTCTTCAAGTAACGCACGAACGTCTCGGCGATCAGCTCGTCTTCGCTCTTGCCGTCGAGTAGCGGCTGATTGGGAACCTGGCGCAACACCGCAACCCGGGCACCGCAGAGCTGGGCCAGCATGAACGCTCGCTTGTGATCGTCGTCGCTCTGCTTGCTTTCGTGGTTCCCTCCCGTGATGAACAAGAGCATGGCGTCGGCGTGCGCAAGTTCCCGCGGCTGGTAGACCGAGAGCTCGTGCTTCCACGTGATTCCCTGCCAGACCTGAGATGTCAGCGCGAGTGTCGTGATCGTGCCGCCTGGCGTCGATTGACTGGCCGTTTTTGACCATGCAAATGCCGGATCGGGCTTCTTCACATAGTCGTCGAGCCCCGCGCACGCCGGGCTCGGCCAGCGCCCGAGCGCAAAAGCCCACGAGCATCACGAGCGAAAAACGCACCACGAATCCGCGGCAATGCGCTGGAACCACGACGGAGACTCCTTGAATAACCAGGCTCTTTTCGGCGCCGCGGCGACCAGGGCCGTCGACCAGACCCGACACGACCCGGCCCTGCGCACACCACACGACGTCGATCGAACCGAACCGTGACAATATCACGACCCGAGTCACAGCCGCAACTTGCTTGACGGTTTCCCCGCGGGGCCTAGTTTTCGGCGGAGCCGTCGTCGTCCAGAACCGATTCCGGTTGTTTGCGGAGGTAATATTGCGCCGCTCGAAAGCGACGCGCGGACCGATCGGCCTTCTGTTTCTCCGACAGAAACCCGGTTGGCCCATTGATATCCTTGGGATCGCCCGATTGAACAAAACGAGCCAGGCGCGCAGTTGATCAAGCTGGTGGGTTTGCGTCTCGATCAGGGCGTCCATCATGTCGCGAAGCCGCGGATCGGTTGAACCGACGCCCTGCATGGCCGCTAAATTGGCCGCTCCGCGTTTCATCAGGGAGTTGATCTCGCGGTCATCAAGACTTTGCTGCTGCACGCGAGCGTTCCGAACGCCAGGCGTGAGGTCGATCGGTCTGGGCATCTTCGACTCGATCGCGCTCAATTCCGCAAGGAGACCGGCAATCTGATTCTGGAAAGCCGCCGCCCGTGCCCTGGGAGAGAGTTTCATCAGACCCGACGACGGCATCGAGACGGCCCCCCCAGCCAGCGCGGCGATGATGCACGCCGCGACCAGCAGACGACGCGCCACGACCCATTTGCTCCGAACGACTGGCCAGGGGCCCGAGAGGAGCATGCCCGCCAGGAATCCGACCGCGAGCCCGCCCAGGTGCGCTTCCTGGTCGATATTGGGAACCAGCATGCCCAGGATCGCGATGAATACGACATAGCCGAGCGCGTTGCGCGCAGAGGCTTGAGCACCATGGTGGGAACCGAACGCCGGTGGGCCACCAGGAACGCGAGAAGTGCACCCAGAACGCCACAGATGGCGCCCGACGCCCCGACACTGACGCGTATGGGCGATGCCGCGACGCTCGCGATGGCGCCGCCGACGCCAGCGGCCAGGTAAATAACGGCATAGGTGAAATTGCCATACAAGCGCTCCACCAGGGGCCCGATCGCCATGAGACTCCACATGTTGAGCGCCAGATGAATGAGACCGCCATGAACGAAGACGCTCGTGATCAGCCGCCAGTACTCGTGGCCTGAGATGACCCGGGTTCCCTCATTGGCGCCCCGGCGCACGAGCTGCGTGGCCGTCGGTGACACGAGCGGCACGCCGGCACACGCCATCAGGATAAAAACGGCGACGCAGACCCCGGTGAACGCGGGCGTCATGTAAACGCGCGGTGTCGCCGCGTCGAGCGCCTGCCGAAATTCGTGGAGCTCCTGGCCCATCTTCCGGGCCTGCGTCGTGAGGAGTTCGACGGCCGGCATCACCCGCGCCACGCGTGCGGCCAGGTCGGGATCGCGTTCGGACAAGCTCGAAACGACTCCCGCGCGGGCCGCATTGCCGATCATTTCGAGCGAGCCGGCCAGTGACTGGGCGAGTTGACCATCGGTATCCTTGCGGATCAAGACATTGCCGCCGCCCAGGTCGAGACGCGACGCGCCATCGGGCTGGCGCCTGGCTGTCACCGACGCAGCCAGCGCGTGGTAAGGCATGACGAAGCATCGTAATGCACGGGCCTTCTCGCGTTTTGACGGTCGAGGCGCATTCGACGGTCGTGGTTCTTCGGCATGATCGCCGCTGACCCAGTAAATGCGCTCGGTCGTCAGAGCGCAGCGCCCCTCGAGCTTGCCACCGTGACCGTCGATCAATGCCAGGAGCAGCTCATCGTCCTGAAGCCGAAGATAGGAGCCGAGCGCGGCACTCAAGGCGCCTGGTGCGAGTCTTCGCGCGAGATGAACCTGAGGAAATGTTCCCAGCGCGGCCAGCGACGCCAGTGTGAACGCCTCGCGAGGACCGCTCTGCATTTTCTGGCCCTCATGTGTTCCAATGATTTCCATCCCCGCTCGAATCCTTCTGGACAATAGAGATCAGTCTCTGGCGAAGAGCTTACCGGTTATGGCATTGATCCGCAAACAAAGGAGCCGCCGGCCGTGCGACCGCCGTGGGATCGGACGTTGACCACGTCCCGAGGAATCGTGCCATGATCGCGGGCAGTGTCGACGCGCTCGAGTCTTTCGGCCGGTTCGTCGGTTTCGTCTTTCGAGTTTGTGTTGCCGCTCCTCTGGCCATTTTTCAACGCACCAGGGAGATCATCGGCCAGTTCGAGCATGTCGCTGTCTGGAGCTTGCCGATCGTGGTCGGCGCCGGCCTGAGCGTCGGCGCGGTCGCATGGCTTCAGACCTATCGTTTGCTCGCGGCCCATGGAACCGAGTCAATGCTGCCGAGTTTCCTGGCTGTCGCCGTTCTGGTGGAGGTCGGCCCGGTTCTTGCAGGACTCCTGGTAGCGGCGCGAATGGGAGCGGGGCTCGCGGCCGAGCTGGGGTCGATGGTTCTCAACGAGGAAATCGACGCCCGGATCGCGCTGGGGGCCGATCCCATCCCGACGCTCGTGGCCCCGCGGGCGATCGCGTGTGCCCTGGCTGTCCCGTTATTGACGGTCCTCATTGATGCGTCGGCCTTGATGGGAAGCCTGACCGCTGAGCTGGCCGCGGGCAAGGCGACGATTCCCTTGTTCTGGAACAACGCTCTTGTCTTTCTGCGATTATCAGACATCATTCCGGCCACGCTCAAGACGGCCGTTTTTGGATTACTCGTGAGTTTGATCGCCTGCTGGACCGGACTCAACGCCGACCGCTCGGCGGAAGCCGTCGGTAACGCGGCGATCCGCGGCGTCGTCCGGTCGATCCTTGCCGTCTTCGCCGCCAACGTCGTGATGGTTCCGTGTATTCAGATTGCCTCGCGCTTCTTTGGCTGGAATCGATTTTGATGGCAGGCGCCGCGCTTTGACTCGATCGGTCCGCTGAACGATCAAGTCAACCCATTGCGAAAAACGACGATAATGAGCGAGGATCGAATCGGGGAAATAGCGCACAAGCCGAGCCACCTTGGGGCCAGGATCAAGCCCCGCGATCTGTAACTGACTTCGTTTGCGACGGGAGCGATACTGATGCGAGCCGACATCGGGCGATGGCGAGCTTTGGCCAACGCGGTCTTTGCTCTGGCCGTGCTGGCGCTGGGTGGTTTTGGAATTTACCAGGTCGCCGGTAAACAATGGAAGGTTCAGCCGACTTTCCGGGTTCACGCCTTGTTCGAGACGATCGGCGGGCTGCAGGCCGGCCATCGCGTGCGGTTTCAGGGAATCGACGTCGGCGTGGTCGAACAGATCATCATGCCAGCCCGGCCGGGTGACCGCGTCGAGCTGGTGCTGCGGGTCGATGAACGGATCAAGCCGTTGATCCGCAGCGACGCCATCGCCCGCGTCATGTCCGAGGGCCTGGTCGGCGCGAAGATGGTCGATCTCGCACCGGGACGGCCCGACGCCCCTTTGCTCGGCGAGTCCGACACGATCGCCTCCGAGCGACCGATCGAGATCAATGATTTGCTCGCCAAGGCGGCCGCTTCGCTCACCCGGCTCGAAGCCGCCACACGCGCGGCCGAAGCGGGGGTCGGTGAAATCAGCGCGATCGCCGCCTCGATCCGTCGGGGTGAAGGAACCCTGGGCAAGCTGGTAAACGACGACTCGGTGTATCAGCACATGCTGGAACTCTCGCACCGAGGCGAGCGGAGCTTGACTTCGCTCGACGAAAACCTCACGGCGCTCAAGCAAACCTGGCCCCTCTCGCGCTATTTCGACCAGCGCGCCTACCTCGATCGCGAACGCGTTCTCTACCAACCCGGCGCCGCACGCAACAGTCGGGTGCTGCGCGCCGACGATCTTTTCGAGCCGGGGCGAGCGATCTTGACACCCGTCGGTCAATCGCGACTCGACGAGATCGGCCGCTGGTGCCACACGGCGAGTCGTTCAACATCCGAAGTTGTGATCGCGGCCTTCACAGACGACAGCCGGGATGAAGACCTCGCCGAGATTCTGACTCAAGACCAGGCCGATTCGGTGCGACGGTATCTCGTCAACAAGCACTCGATCCAGTCGGCCGGCTGGTTCCGAAGCCGCAAGATCGCCGCCGTCGGTTTCGGTTCGCACACGCCCCGAACACTCGACGCCTCGTCTCCCAGCCTCGCGGCCCGGCGTGTTGAAATCATCGTCTTCACGCCGCAGACGTGACCGCGCGGCTCGATTGTCGATTTCACGAATCGCCAGGACGCCGAGAGAGACGCGACGACAACGCACGCCAGCATTCGCAGTGGCGGAGTGGTTGACCGTCCTGTCGGATGACGTAGAGCGACGCGCACGCACCATGTCGACACGACTCGACGCCTGTCTCCGGGCAAAGGGTGGATGACGGGATTCGAACCCGCGATCCCCAGATCCACAATCTGGTGCCTTAACCGCTAGGCCACACCCACCGTCTCTAGTGACACGATAAACCCTGGTTTGGGTTCTCGTCAAGTCGGTCGCTGAAGCTCATGTGATACCATGCAGCCAGCCGTTTTCGATTCTGGGCGAGCGATCGCCCCGACAACGGGCCGCGTGTGGAAAAAGCGGAATTGGCTTTGGAGTTGCGTCAACAAGAGGAAACCAAAAACTTGCCCTTGACATGCTCCTGTAAACTCTTGACGAACGGGCGTCATATTGCTTGGATAAAGCCCGTGAATTTGGTGGCGGGCGTATTCCTGAACTCGATGGCTGGTGTTTGTTTGGAATGAATCGCGGGTGGCCAGGCGGGGAGGCTGCGACGGGCGCTATGGTTAAGTCGTCAGTGCGGATCGCAATCGTGGGTTGCGGAACGGCCGCACGCATCCATATGGATCGCCTCTTGACGCTCGATGGAGTGGAGATCGTCGGCTGCGCCGATCCCCGGCTGTCGGCGGCCGCCGCGCTGGCGGATCGGGCCATGATGGCCGCCAAGACGCCAGACGCTCGGCCCATTCCGGCGGTCGCCGACCATCGCGAGCTCCTCCGCCAGTTCGCCCCTGACGCCGTCGCGGTGTTCACACCGCACCTGGGACATTACCGCGTCACGATGGACGCTCTCCAGGCGGGCTGCCATGTTTTGATCGAAAAACCGCTGTCAACAAACGTTCAAGAGGCCGCCGACATCGTCGGTCTGGCGCGGGCTCGTCAACTGATCGTGGGCGTTGGCCAGCAATTTCGGCTCTGTCCGAGCTTGATTGAAGCACGGCGGCGAATCGCCGAGGGGGCGATCGGGCCTTTGAACCTGGTGGCGTGTCTTCTCGCCCGTCCCTGGCTAAAAACCCTGGGCCATGAAGAGAGTGCCTGGAGATTCGATGCCACGGCCAGCGGAGTTGGCGGCATTCTCTCCGACGCTGGCGACCATCTCGTCGACGCCTTGATCTGGACAACCGGCCAGGCCGCCAGCGAGGTCGGCGCGGTGCAAACTCAGCGGCAATCCGGGGTCGATCTCGTCACCGCGGCGGCCATTCGCCTGGCTGACGGAACGCCCGTGACGCTCGCGGTCACGGCGATCGCGCCGGGGCCCGTTTTCCGGTTCGATTATTTCGGCGAGCACGGCCGGCTCTGCGCGACCGACCAGATTCTTGAGGAAGAACATCCCGACTTGCCGCGGCGGGCGGTCCCTCTCGCTAGCTTGAGCGAGACGATCGATGGCAATTTCGTGGCCGCCATCAACGGCCAAGCCGCACTATGCTGTCCGGCCGAACAGGCTCTTGACACAGTTCGCCTGCTCGACGCGATCACTCGTTCCGCGACAATCGGTCAACTCATCCGGCTCACGTGAGTCAATCACTCCCGATCGGAAAGGAAAGAACCAAGCTTTGAGCGAACCCCACGACGAAATCGACGAAAATGACAGCCAGAAGCGATCCCGTGGCCGTCACGATCAACCGGCGAAAGGCGCCCGGGATGATGTGCGTGCAACATGAAGAAGAGTCTTTCAAGGTATCACGGCCGCCGTGCCGACCATTCCGTTAGTCTTTGATCTCAATGCCGGAAGACGGCACGACTTCGATCGCGAAGGCATGGCCACGGAAGGCATGCTATAACCCAATGGAATCTCGCCCGTTATTGACACTTGACATTCATACGTCTCCTTGACTACGACTATGGCTCCGCTCTCGGATCGAACAGCGTTCACCAAGGAGCGAACCGGCCATCCGCAACGTTGGTTAGGGGGAATTCCCGATGAACTCCCTTGGCCTGAGGACCGAACTTATGTTGGACTGTCGTGAATCGCTCGCCACGCTCGCCGACCTGGACGCCGCCGCCGCGACGTGGAATGGCTATGGCTGGCCGGATTCCCTGCGCCCCATTGTGGGGCGCCACCCCGGTGAAGAAGAAGAAGAACTGGAAGGTGAAGAGATCGAAGACGAGGACGGCCTCGCCGGCGACGACTTCGACGATGAAGAGGAGGAGTTTGACGACGAGGAATTCGACGACGACGAAGAGGACGAAGATATCGACGAAGAACTGGACGACGAGATCGATGATATCGACGTCGACGATGAAGAAGACGACTTCGACGACGACGACGAGCTCGAAGAGCTCGACGATGAAGAGGAAGATCTCGACGATATCTGATCCGCCGCACCCGTCGTTCGTGGTGCCAAAGTCGTTTTCCGGCCCCAAGAGGGGCCTTCGCTGACTGAACTGAACTTACATTTGCAGCGCATGGGGCCTATCCAATCGGCTCGGCCCCGTGCGGCTCGGTTTCCATGATCGATGCCGCATTCTATTCCCCAACCAACATCCACCAATTTTCCCGGATACCCTGATCCACCGAGTTTACCAGCACTGCTTCAACCATTCAGGCAGGATAATCCTCGGGACGGCCTTCGCACGGCATTCAATATCGAGCTGGCGTCTTGTCGGGCGAACCGTGTTCCGGCTATTCTGGACTCGTGTAACGCGCATCGTAGGAAGTCAGAGTTTCCGAATAGGGCCACACTGACCCATAATTTCGTCTGGGTTATGGTGGCGGTCGCACTTCAGGGTGAAGCGCGATTGCCCCAAGGTCTGCGTCCCTTCACAAATTCTGAATGCGCGACTAAAGCTTATGTGGCTTGAGCCTGCTGGCATGACACAAAAGCATTGCGAGCATGGGCTTTATACCACTAGATCAAGAGGGAGCACGCTGCGATGGCCGCACCTCTGAATCGTCCTGGCGATTCGTCTTCAGAACATTCGTCTCCCGAGACGTCGACGCGGCGATTGCGCGAGCAGAGTCAGATCGAGTTCGAGATTGATTTTCTCGCGCGCGTTCTGGAACGAGATCCTTATTACGTTGATGCTTTGCGAGTTCATGGAAACAATCTCGCGGCCAAGGGACAGCACGGTCGCGCCCTTCAGATCGATCGCCGGCTGGTCAGGCTCATCCCCGATAACGCGATTGCCTGGTATAACCTCGCTTGCAGTTACGCGGTTCTGGGAATGATCGAGCCGGCTTTCTCGGCTCTGCAACGCGCGCTCGACTCGGCTACCGCTATCTCAAGCGGTTACGTCGCGACCCCGATCTCAAGGTCCTGAGGCGCGACCCGCGATTCATCGACCTCCTGCGGCGATTTGAATTCCTCATTTGACGCCACCATCGGGCCGCCAAGTCGGGCCGCCGCCAAGCGATCCCGCACGACGAGCGCAGAGCGGAACGGATTGAGCGGCGCCGGCTCACTCGGATATTCCAGATCACAACGTCAACGCAAGGGAACCGGTTCATCCGCGCACAGGTACGGTCATGACGCATCACGAGTGGGAACACGTTCAGCAAGCGAGCCGAATGGTCCGATCGCACTGGCCCGGCAAGCCTCGCGTGGGCCTCGTTCTGGGGACGGGGCTGGGCGCACTGGCTCGTGAAATCGATGCCGAAGCGTTGATTCCTTACCCTGAAATCCCCTTCTTTCCCAAATCGACAGTTGAAAGCCACAAAGGGCAGTTGGTTTGCGGCACGCTGGCCGGCCATTCGGTCATGGCCATGGAAGGACGCTTTCATCTTTACGAGGGTTACACGCCCTCGCAGGTCACATTTCCAATCCGCGTGATGCGCGAGCTGGGATGCCAGCTCTTGATCGTCTCCAATGCCGCGGGGGGCTTGAATCCGCAATGCCTCACGGGTGATCTGATCGTCATCGAGGATCATATCAATCTCATGGGCCAGAATCCTTTGATCGGGCCCAATGACGAGCGGCTCGGTCCGCGATTCCCCGACCTCATCGAGCCGTATGACCGCGCGCTTCAGAATCTCGCCTTGAAGGTCGCCCTGGAGCAGAACATTGTTGCCCATCGCGGTGTCTATGTTGCCGTGGTGGGCCCCAATCTCGAGACGCGCGCCGAATATCGCTTCCTGCGGGGCATTGGCGCCGACGTGGTCGGCATGTCGACGGTCCCCGAGGCTCTGGTTGCCGTGCATTGCGGGATGAAGGTCCTGGGTTTTTCGATCATCACCGACATGTGTCTTCCTGATGCGCTCAAGCCGGTTCGCATCGAGGAAATCATCGCCGTGGCCAACGAGGCGGAGGCCAAGCTCCGGAGCGTGGTGCGCGGCGTCCTCGAGCGTTATGACGGCTGATGACGACACGCACAAGCGTGCAATGACACAAGAGCCCGGGTTGGATTCGAGCCGTCCGTTGTCGCTCGGCCGAGCGCGACGCGGGCCGCGGATTGCGCGTTCCTGACCCCGCTTCCATCGACGGGATCCGTCTTCTCACTTATCCATCGAGTTCGTGAATCGCCATGTCAACCAACGCCAAGCCCTATAAAGAAACCCTCAACCTGCCCACGACTCGCTTCGACATGAAAGCGAACTTGCCGGTGCGCGAGCCGCAAATGCAGGCCCGCTGGCACGACGAGGGGCTCTACGAACAGATTCGCCAGGCCCGCGCCGGCCGGCCGCGCAAGGTGCTGCACGACGGCCCCCCTTATGCCAACGGCGAAATTCACATGGGAACCTTGACCAACAAGGCACTCAAGGACTTCGTCGTGCGATCGCTCACCATGGCCGGCTTTGATAGTCCTTACGTCCCGGGCTGGGACTGTCACGGCCTGCCGATCGAGCACAAGGTGGTCAAGGATCTCGGTTCCAAGGCGGCCGCGATGAGCCACGCTCAGATCCGCGCCTTGTGTCAGACCGAGGCCATGAAATGGGTCGACCTTCAGCGCATCCAGTTCAAGCGACTGGGGGTCATGGGCGACTGGAATGACCCTTACTTGACCCTGGACCCCCGGTACGAGGCCGGTATTCTCGACGTGCTGGCCGACTTGATCGAGGCGGGATTCGTCAACCGTCAGCTCAAGCCGATTCACTGGTGCATGACCGACCGCACGGCCCTCGCCGAAGCCGAGCTGGAATACCGCGAGGATTCGACGCCGAGTATCTACGTCAACTTCCCGCTCGTCGTGGGGGTGCCTCACGCGTGGGGCAAGGCCGGCGACTGGAACGCGATGATCTGGACGACGACGCCATGGACGTTGCCCGCCAACGTGGCGATCGCCGCTCATCCCGAGCTCGAATACGCGGGCGTGCGCTACGTCGACCCGGCGTCTGGCCAGACCGTTCAGACCATCATCGCCGCCGAGCTTGTCGCCAGGGTGATGGGTTTGCGCCAGATCACCGATTTCGTGGAAATCGGCCGGTGCCGGGGCCGCGAGCTCGAGCATGCCGAGTATCGCCACCCGTTCCTCGACCGCGTCAGCCCGATCGTCCTGGCGAACTACGTGAGCGTCGAAGACGGAACCGGACTGGTGCACACCGCGCCGGGGCACGGTGCCGAGGACTATCAAACCGGGCGCGTCTATCGCCTGTCCGTGTTGAGCCCCGTCGATGAATCCGGCCGGTTCACGTCGGAGGCCCCAGACTGGCTCACGGGCCAGCAGGTCTTCGCGGGCAATCGCCCGATCATCGACCGCCTGAAATCAAACGGCTTTCTCTTTCATGAGCTGCCGCTGACGCACAGTTATCCCCACTGCTGGCGCTGCAAGAAGCCCGTGATCTTCCGGGCGACCGAGCAATGGTTCATCGCGGTCGACCATGATGACCTGCGCGGCCGCACGCTCAAGGCGATCGACGACGTGCGCTGGCTTCCGGCGTGGGGTCAAACGCGCATCGAAGCGATGGTCAAGCTCCGCCCCGACTGGTGTATCAGCCGCCAGCGCTCCTGGGGCGTGCCCATCCCGGCCCTCGGTTGCACGGCCTGCCATGCCCAGTTGCTCACGGCCGGGACTGTCCGGCATTTTCGCGACTTGTTCCGGCGCGAGGGAGCCGACGCTTGGTTCACGCGGCCCGTCGAGGAATTGCTGCCGCCGGGCGCGACGTGTGCCCAGTGCGGGGGGACGTCTTTCCGCAAGGAAGGAGACATCCTCGACGTCTGGTTCGAGTCGGGGTCAAGCCATCGCGCTGTGCTCGCGAAAGACTTCGAGCTGGGCTTTCCGGCATTCATGTATCTTGAAGGCTCGGATCAACATCGCGGCTGGTTTCAGTCGTCAATCCTCACGGCCGTCGGCTCGACGGGCCGAGCCCCATTTGAAACGGTTTTAACCCACGGATTCGTGGTCGACGACAAGGGCGCAAGATCTCCAAGTCGGAAGGCAACTACATCCCGGCCGACAAGATGACGACGACCTATGGAGCCGACGTGCTGCGTCTCTACGTTTCCAGCATGGATTACGCCAACGACGTGAGCGTCAGCGAGCGCGGCATCAAGGAGATGTCGGAAGCCTATCGCAAGATTCGCAACACGTTCCGCTACCTGCTCGGCAATCTGGAAGACTACCGGCACTTTGACCCCTCGGGTGTCGACGTCGACCAGCTTCACGAAATCGATCGCTGGGCCCTCGGGCAGTTCAACAAGGTGATTCGCGACGTGCGGGCCGCCTACGATCGGTTCGAATTTTACCGGGTCTATCAACGGATTTACCAGTTCTGCACGGTGGAGCTTTCGAGCTTTTATCTCGATGTGCTCAAGGATCGCCTTTATGCCGAGGCTCCGGCCGGCGCCGATCGTCGGGCCGCTCAATACGTGCTGGCCGTGCTGCACGATAATATGACGCGGCTTCTGGCCCCGATCATCCCGCACACCGCCGATGAGCTCTGGGCCTATCGTCCGGCCGGCGCCGCGAGCCCCGCGAGCGTGCACCTGACTGAATTTCCCGAACCCGACCCGCAATGGGACGACCCCAAGCGCGACGCCCGGTGGGACAAGCTGCTCGAGCTCCGCGAGCAAATCCTGATTGCGCTCGAGGGGCTCAGAAAGAGTAAAACGATCGGCAGCGCCCAGGAAGCGAAAGTGACGATCGCCACCAGGCGGTCGGAAGAATGGGCGCCGCAGCGGCAGCTTTTGGCGACGCTGTGTAACGTCTCGGAAGTGGAAATCGTTACCGACGCCGCGGCAACGGCCGAGTCTGTTCAGGCCAAGCGAGCCTCGCACGCCAAGTGCGAGCGATGCTGGAACTACTGGCCGACCGTGGGCGAGAGCGCCGAACATCCGAGCCTGTGTGCGCGTTGTGTGCGTGTTCTCGAAGAGCGCGAGAGCTCGCACGTGACGGTGTGAATTAGCGGTCGTTCGGCCGCTGGCCCCTCGATCGTCCCATTCCGCTTGTCGATAACGCGTGGGACGTCGTCCCCGACCTCGCGATCGAACTGGTCAGCCCGTACGACCTCACGGAAGACTCGCTCGAAAAAATTCATGAGTACTTTAAGGCTGGCGTAAGTCAAGTATGGGTCGTGTATCCGAACTTGCACAGATCTACGTTTATGATTCGATTACACAAGTCCATATCTTGAGCGAGACTGACAATCTTACCGGCGGCACCATCCTCCCGGGATTGCAGCTACCGTTGGCCGACATTTTTGGCCCGGTCGCGGCGCCGACGACCGACGCCACCGAATGAATGCGTTTTCGCGCTTCAATTTGAATTCCTCCCGGCAGGCTTCATAATTTAGAAAAGCCGCTTCCGCCACCGGGAGATTTTCGCGCCATGGGTGATTCACCGCGCAATCCGCCGATCTCCAGCCCGCCAATCCGTTTGGCCGTATGCGTTTCGGGCGAAGGAACGTCGCTTCAAAATCTGATCAATCAGATCGCATCTCAACGTCTCAAGGCCGAAGTCGTGCAGGTTGTCGCGAGCAAGCCGCGGATCGGCGCCATCGCGCGGGCCGAGGCCGCGCACATTCCGCTCGCCCTGGCAAACTATAACGCGCGGTCGCGCACCGAATTCAGCTCGTCGGTCTTTGGGCCGATTCGTCACAGCAAGGCCGATCTTGTCGTCCTTGCCGGATTTCTCGCACTCATCAAAATCCCGCCCGATTACAAGGGCCATGTGATCAATATTCACCCATCGCTGATCCCGTCCTTTTGCGGACAGGGTTTCTACGGCTCAAAGGTCCATAAAGCCGCGCTCGAAATGGGCGTCAAGGTGAGCGGCTGCACGGTTCATTTTGCCGATGACGATTACGATAACGGACCCATCATCTGCCAGCGCACTGTGCCGGTCCTCGACGGCGACACGGTCGAATCGCTCTCGGCGCGCGTATTCAAGGAAGAGTGCAAGGCGCTCCCCGAAGCCATCACCCTCTACGCCGAAGGCCGCCTCAAGCTGGAAGGCCGGCACGTTCACATCGCGCCGCAATTGTGATCGCGGCCGCGGCCTGAATCGAAGAAACGTGCCGGCATGTCTGTCATGTCATAAAAGCAGGTCGTTGAGTCCGCGCAGCCCGATGGGCTCGCGACTGGCAAAGGGCTCGGCATGCCGGACGCCGGCCAGTTGCCCCCAGAATCGCGTTCGGTCGCAAACGGTCTCGATCACGCCGGGCTGGCCGGGTTTCTGATTTTCCACGAGCTGCGACCGATAGCATTCGAGCGCCTTGACCTTGGTATCAACCTGGTCGGAGATATCAACGACCACGCTCGGCCGCTCGACGATACGCAGATGAACGCTGAAATAATACAAGATCCGCGCAGGGTGGAAGGGCTCGCCGCCAATGTCGGACTTGGACAGTTTGCTCCAGAATCGCGCGTCTTCGACGAGCTTGGTCGCGGCGGTGTGGTCCGGATGCGCGTCTTCCCAGTAGGGAGCGAACAAGAGGCGCGGCCGCACACGCCGAAAGACGGCCGCGAGCGCCCGCCGAAAAACGAGTGATGGCTCGAGGCTGCGGTTGGGAAGACCCAGGTTCTCGCGCCACGGGCTGCCCAGGGCGGCGTTGGCGGCCGCCGTCTCGGCGCCGCGTCGTTCGAGCGAGCCCAGCGGTGTCGGCTCGCCACTGGTCAGGTCGAGAATCCCCACCTTCCAGCCGCCCTCGATCAGTCGAACAATCGTCCCACCCACCCCGAGCTCGGCGTCATCAGGGTGCGGGGCCACGATCAGTGCGTCAAGCATGCGTTATCAATCCGCGGATGCGCGAAATTCTCGTTCGAATACAGCAATTCCCAGGCGCTCAAACCTAGAGGCTCGGCAAGCGAGAAACAAGATCATCGTCGTTTCCAACGCGCGAGAAGGGCCGGGCCGCCCGGATCCGGCTCACCCGTCGAAATGCGATGATCCACAGCACGGCGCCTCATGCTTTCCCACGAAACGCCCGTGATGCGCTCGACGACGCGAATCGCCGAAAGCGTCGTGGCCATCGTGCCCTGGCCGGGAAAAACCGAATCGCCGACGATCCAGACTCCGGGTCCAAGAACGTCGGAGTCAACAGCGAGGAAATTGCTGTTGCCGCGCGACACCGGGGCTCCCCCTACCGCGCCGGCGACACGCCGGGTATATCGCTCGAAGCTGCGCGGCGATGCGAATTCTTCGTGCAAGAGCGCCGCTGGCGCCTCTGGTAGTGCGCGGCCCAATGCCTCGAGGAGCCGTCTCCGGAATTCGGCCTTCTTCGCTTGATAGGCTTCTCCGTAAAGGTCGTGCCAGTCCGCGGGCCGCGTGTGCGTCGACATGGTCGCGACACGAACACCCGGCGGGCCATAGCCCTGATCGCCGACCGCCGAAAGGGAGACGAGCACGTTGTTGCCGTCGTGCGTGACGGTGTCGTAGCGACGGAGCACCTGGTGGAACAGGGGGGTGTCGTCGGGCACCGCGCCGCGATTGATCGCCACGTAGCCTGTAAACGCGCTCCACGTCGCCCGTGATCTTGCCTCCTTGAGTTTGAGCCGGCCCACGAGAGGACGTTGCAGCAGCCGGGCCGCGAGGTCGAGCGGCAGATTCAAGGCAATTTGCCGCGCCAGTAACCGTTGCCGGCGCCGGGTGATCACCATGAACCCATCGCGGCGTGAGGCGTCGCCCACCGGGGTCGGCCCGCTTAACCCGGGCACCGGCTCGATACGATCGACCAGGCAGGCCGTGCGCAGGTCGCCGCCCAGCATCGCAAATCGCTCACCCAGGCCCTCGACGATCGCACGCATGCCGCCGCGCGGCCGGCGCAGTACCGCGCCGATACGCCTGAATGCAGGCCGCCGCATTGGCGAACGGAACGACCCCTTGATCGGCCTGCGCCGTGTCTTCCAGCAGGATGTCGATGAGGGAACAAAACGCGCGGTTACGACTCAGGCCGAGAAGGCGGAGCACGTCTCGAACCGTCAAGACCGACGTGGCCCCCGCGAGCACGCCGGTCGGACCCAGGATGCGCAAGTCATGAAAAAAGTCGCCCGGCGTGCGAACCGGTAATCGCGGCACCCGCGCGGCCGACCGAAAAAGCGCCTCGCCGAGTGATTCTTGCAAGCGCCAGAAGAGACGGTGCCGCGTGCGATCTCGGGCGTTGTCTGTCGCGAAGGCGGCCAGAGCCGACTGCTCGAATTGGCCCGGTGTCGCGACCATCTCAAAGTCGCGATCGGGAAGATGAACGCGATAGCCCTTGGCCGGCTCAGGCTGAAAGTCTGACCCAAGAACCGCCATGAGGTCGCCAAGCGGCTCGCCGCGGTCAACACCGATGAGCGCCGTTGCGCCCACGTCGAAGGCATAGGCCTTCCGCCGAAAATAACCGGCGCATCCACCGAGTTTCGTGTGTGCTTCGACCAAGGCCGTGCGCAGGCCCATCCGCTGCGCCAGCGCGGCGGTGGTCAGGCCGCCCATCCCGCCGCCGACCACGACCAGGTCGAAGACGGCTTCGGAATCACGTTCGCGATCATGAGCCATCAAGAAAGTCTCGGGCTTTCTGCAAGAAGCCGCCGTGTCGTCGTCACTTCTCTTTTGTAGACAGACCGTCAGGAGCGGCCACGCTCTTCGCCCGACATCGCCCGAATTGAGAAAAGTCGTCCGATCGGGTAGAAAGAGACCATGAGCAGCACGGAGCCGGAACTCAACTGGCTAGCCAGAGCCGCCAGCCGGTTGCTGGCAATCTTCAACGATCGAAAGAACCGGCCCAGGACGCGTGAGGACCGGAGAGAGCAGTCTATGCCGCGATTCGTCAAGATGGCGACAATGAATGAGCTTCCCGTCGGATCAGCCAAGGAAGTGGAGTTCGAGGGGCGCGTGTACGCGATTTTCAACATCGATGGCGTTCTCTCGGCGATCGACGGAATTTGCCCCCACCAAGGAGGGCCGCTCGCCGATGGGCCTATCGAGGGAACGATGGTCACATGCCCCTGGCATGGCTGGCAGTTTGATGTTCGCTCGGGCAAGACCCCGCTCGGGCCGAAAATCAAGCAACCCGTCTACGAGGTCAAGGTCGAGAATCAAGACGTGCTGGTGGCCGTCCCGTGAAGTCGATCCGACCACGGCGCTTGACCCTGTCCGATTCCGGGTGGCTGGTCCGTTGCTCGTTGCACGGGCGCTTTCGTTTTAACCCTATGCCAGAATCTCACCTCGAATTGACCTCGACCTCGGTGATCCAGACCGGTGATGCGATTCCGCTCGTTCCGTAATTCTGATCCGCCAGCCCTGGTCAAGCTCTGGAACCAGGCCGTCCCTGGATTCGGATGCGTCCGACCGCTGCGGGTGCACGAGCTCGATATGCACGCCTTTGGTACGGTCAACTTCGACGCCGCCGGATTGATCGTTGCCGAGGAAGACGACCGGATCATGGGCTTTGTCCATGCCGGATTCGGACCCGATCTCCCCATCGAGCTCACCCGCCCTTTCGAGCTCGGCCGCGACATGGGAACGATCGCCATGCTCGTCGTCGACCCCGGGGCTGATTCACCCGCGCTGGTGTCCGGCCTGATCGATGCAGCCCATTCCTATCTGCGTGCCGGCGGAGCCAGGGTTTTGTACGGGGGCGGCACGTTTCCGCTCAACCCGTTTTACTGGGGCCTTTATGGCGGCAGCGAGGGCGTTGGCGTGCTTTCAAGCGACCGCCGGTTTCACAGTGCGCTTCTCGAGCGCCACTTCGAGCCGGTGGCCACGACCACGTTGCTCGAAGCCGATCTCGGCGTCCCCGAGCCGCGCGACCTCCGCACGCCGCTCATACGCCGGCAATCGGTGGTCGAATTCATCGACGACGCCATGCCCAGCCACTGGTGGCAAAACCTGGCGCTCGGCGACTTCCAGCTCATGTCGGCGCGGCTTCTCCTCAAGAACGACAAGACTTGCGTCGCGCAAGCCCAGGTCTGGGATATGAGCTGGTTCGGTCGCGAGGATGGCCGCACCCGCATCGGCCTGATCAACGTCGATGTACCGGTCGCACACCGCCGCAAAGGTTATGGACGCTTCCTGATCACCGAAATCTTCCGCCGCGCGCGTGACAATATGGTAAACACAGTCGCCGTCGCGACGTCCGACGCCAATCAGCCTGCACTGGCACTCTACGCTTCACTCGGTTTTCAACCCGTCGATCAGTCGACCCTTTATCGACTTCCGCCGTACAAAGAATCCTGACTCAGTGAGTCTCGGCATGAAGTCCTGGGCAACGAACTTCGATCCGGCTCGAAGTTGGGCTTGATGAGGCTGCTAATATTGATAGGACATACAGATAGAAAGTCTGGTGGCCGCCCCCGCGGTGTACGCGCCGCGGCGGTGCTGAAAAAATGACGCTCAGATACGATGAGACTCTCTCCATTGAGGCGATAGCGGTATGGCACGTCGGACACTGAATCGGCACGAACTGCGGGCCGCGGCCGAAGCGGCCGAGGCAATGGGAATCTCGAATGAGCCCGCTGTCAAGAAATCGCCCCGCACACCGTCCGAGCCGGCACGACGGCCCAAGGCGGCGGCTCCCCCTCGAATGCGAGTCGTCTGGGCTGTTTGCGACGTCGGCGGACGGACCGTGGCCACGTTCGAATATTTAAACAAGGCCGAGGCCGAAGCCCTTGCCACGCAGTTGAAATCGCGCGGCAAAGGCATGCACTTCGTCCGCTCCGTCAAGGAACCCATCCTGCCAGACTATGCCTGACGCTTGAGAATCTTCCCGTATGAGCCGGGCGCCCAGCGGCACATGACCCAGTCAAAGGGGCCCGGCAGCCAGTAGGCCAGGTTCACCAGGGCCCACGCGCGCCAGCTTGGCATGAGAAAGACCGTCTTGCGATCGAGGCCGCGGAGAATCCCGCAGGCCACGTCGGCCGTCGCCTCGCCCCTGGGAAGCCGGCCCACTTCCGAGGCGCGGTCGGCCAAGGCGACCTGGCGAAACTCGCTGGCCGTTCGTCCGGGACACGCCGCCCAGACGCGCACTCCGGTGCCCCAAAGCTCCTGATTGAGGCTCTTTACAAGACCATTCACCGCGTGTTTGCTGGCGACATAGACGGCCGAATCGCGAATACCCATGAAGCCCAGCACCGATGAAATCTGAACGATCTGACCGCCGCCGCGCGCCTTCATATGTCGGGCTGCTTTCTGACTCAGGTCAAAAAGCGCGATGACATTGAGCTCGATGATCTGCCGGATGACGTCTGGATCTTGCTCGGTGAAGTCGCCATAGTTGCCCATCCCGGCGTTATTGACGAGCAGGTCAACGCCGCCGGGCATGGCAAGGGCGCGGTCCCAAAGAGTTTGCCGGAACGCGGCGTCCGCAATATCACCGGCAAGAATCTCGACCCGGCCGGCGGGCAGCTCGGCCGCCAGCGACTCCAGGCGATCGAGCCGCCGGGCCGTCGCCAGCACGGTCATCCCGCGTTCGGTGACAAGCTGACGCGCCAGCTTCGCGACCCAGGCCGGATGAGGCACCCGTCACCACCGCATTACCGCTCTGCCTCATGACATTTGGCCCTCGGCCATCTTATAGCTGACCCGGGAATCTCGATTCGCAATAATGCCCAGCACGCCTCGGGTTTCTCGCTTGACGAGATCGCGAAACTGTTAAACGTCGAGTATCGCCATGAAACGAACGCCGAGATAGATCGCCAAACCCCGTTCATGTGGAATTTCAAGGTTTGAACTTTATTGCAACAGCTCTTTGCCACGCGTCCGTGGGCGGCACTCGGCCGCTCAGCGCGCCATCCTTTTGACGATACGAAGACGCACGAACCTCGCTCGGTAAACCGATCAACTCAACGGCGCAAACAGGGTCGACGTCGGGGAAAAGCGCGAGACCACCGCAATCTCCTTGGAGACCGATTCGCCGCTTATACGCCCAGCCGGGATGTCCAGCATCAGCACGTACGCCACAGCCATGCGTGCGGAAATTGTTGTCAGCGAAATGGGTGCCGGCTCGTTTAGACATAAGCACATCACCTTATACGACAATTTTATTGTGTGTTCAGACAACAACTTGTGGTGTGGCGCCGAATAATCGACAGCGACACGCTCGCGATATCGCCAATTTGATAATTCTAAATTTTGATCATTCAGAGATATGACTAATAATCATTCGTCCGTGCGTTCGCTGGCGTTTTACACGCCGCGTTCAAATCATCGGCGAAAACCGGCTTGAGCGCTCGGTGTGCGCTCGATTAGGCTGCATTCCGGCGAAACAAGCGCCGAAAGAAGATCGCGAGATGAGCCCCGAACGCGCCGAGCGTCTGTCCGCATGCGTGCCAAACGGCCCACGAGGAGCGTCCCAGGATGCGCCCGACTGAAGAAAGGCCGCTGGCCGAGCGACTCGCCGAACTCGAGGCGGTCAACGAGAGCTTGCGGCGCGAAATCACGCAGTTTCAAGAGCGTGAGACGGTGCTGCGTCTGGGCGAACAGCGCTTTCGCTCACTGATCGAAGCCATTACCGCCATCGTGTGGAGCACGCCGGCGTCCGGAGAGTTTACCGCTCTACAGCCGAGGTGGACCGACTTCACGGGCCAGACTTTCGAGCAGCTCAGGGGATGGGGCTGGCTGGACGCGGTTCACCCCGACGATCAGCCAAACACCGCCCGCGTATGGGCGGCGGCGGTGGCGAGCCGCTCGTTGTACCATGTCGAGCATCGCCTGCGGCGCCGCGATGGTGTTTACCGGCACATGCTGGTCCGCGCCGTTCCCATACTCAACAACGACGGCACGATCTGCGAATGGATCGGAGTGCACACGGACGTCACCGAGCAGAAAGAGTCCGTGGCGATCCTCCGGGAGGCGAAGGCGATGGCCGAGGCCGCGAATGAGGCCAAGAGCCATTTCCTCGCCAACATGTCGCACGAAATCCGCACGCCGATGAACGGTATTCTGGGCATGACCGAGCTTGCACTCGACACCGAGCTCACGCTCGAACAACGACGCTACCTCGAGCTGGTCAAAAGCTCGGCGGACTCGCTCCTCTCGATCATCAATGACATCCTGGATTTCTCCAAGATCGAGGCCGGAAAGTTCGAGCTCGACGCGATTCCCTTTTCACTCCGCGACCGTCTTGGCGATGCAATGAAAACCCTGGCGCTCCGAGCCCATCGCAAAGGTCTCGAGCTGGCCTGTCGATACGCGGCCATGGTCCCCGACTCCCTGGTGGGTGACCCCGGCCGGCTCGGACAAATCTTCATCAACCTGGTCGGCAATGCCATCAAGTTCACCGAGCAAGGCGAAGTCATTGTATCCGTCCGGGATGCCGATGCCGCCGTCGCCCCTCCGGCACGTCTCCAGGAAGCCGACGAGCGAGAAGGGGAAAAGTTGGCGACGTCGCTCGAAACCGCGAACGTTGTCACTCTGGAGTTTGCGATCCGTGATACGGACATCGGAATACCGCCTGGCAAGCAGTCACACTTGTTCGAACCGTTCACGCAGGCCGACACGTCGACGACGCGCCGGTTTGGCGGCACCGGGCTAGGGCTGACCATCACGAAACGTCTGGTCGAGCTCATGGGAGGGCGCATCTGGTTCGAGAGCGAGCCCGGCGACGGTAGTACCTTTTATTTCACGGCGAGTTTTGGGCTCCACGGCAGCGACGCCGCCGGGAAAGAGAGTGAGCAGCCCGATCTGTCCGGGCTGCCCGTCCTGGCGGTCGACGATAACGCAACGAACCGGTTGATCCTCCAGGAACTGTTGACTCGCTGGGGCATGGCACCCGTTGTCGCCGAAAGTGCCGGCGGGGCGCTCGAGGCCATGAACAAGGCCGTCGCCGCGAACACGCCTTTTGCCGTCGTCGTCTCTGACATGATGATGCCCGAGGTCGATGGCTTTGCGCTTGCAGAGCAAATCCACGGGCACCCGGATTTCGCCGGGACGGCCGTCATCATGCTTTCCTCGGCCGACCGGCAGATTGACGCCGCGCGCTGCCGGCAGGCGGGCGTGGCCGGCTACTTGATCAAACCGGTCAAGCCTTCAGAGCTCTTTGACGCCATCGTGAGTGCGGTCGACCCGGCGGCGCGACATGCCAGGCCGACGACAGGTCCAACCGAGCGGCCACAGCCGACCAGCGCGGCCGGGCGGCTGCGACCGTTGCGCCTTCTTCTGGTCGAGGACAACGCCACCAATCAGATGCTGGCACTGACCCTGCTGGAGAGAGACGGTCATACCGTGCACACGGCCAAGAACGGAAGAGAGGCCCTCGTGACTCTGGAAACGCACGCCTTTGACGTGGTACTGATGGACGTGCAGATGCCCGAAATGGACGGCTTCGAAGCAACGGGCCAGATTCGAGAAAGAGAGCGAGCGACCGGCGATCACATTCCGGTCGTCGCCATGACGGCCCATGCCATGAAAGGCGACCGCGAGCGATGTCTGGCAGCCGGCATGGACGCTTACGTGTCCAAGCCGGTCCAGTTGGTCGAACTGAACATTGCACTCGCCACAGTATTGCCAACGGCGCGCCTCGCCAGCGAACAGTCCGGTGAAGACCCGCGACCCGGCGATGCCGGAGCTCCGGTCCCGCGGACTACTCCGAGCCGCGAGGCGGGAGAGCGTCCCGCCCTCGTGCTCGACAGGAAAGCACTCGTGCAGCGGTTCGGCGGCCGGGAAGACCGTCTGCGAACCGTGATCCGGATCTTTCTGGATGAGGCAAAATCGCTCATGCTGAGTTTGCAGAATGCCATCGCGGCCGGCGATGTGGCGAGCCTCCACCTCGCGGCCCATTCGCTGAAGGGCGCGGTCGGCGTTTTTGGCGCGACGGCCGTCGCCGACGCGGCCTTTGCCCTCGAATCGCTCGGCGAAACCGCCGAGCTCACCGGAGCGGCCCCGGCGCTCGAGTGTCTCGAAGACGAACTCTGTCGGCTCACGTCGGCCCTGGCGCTGTTACTCTGAAACGTCGACGCGTCCCGACTTGACCGTGATCATCGCGGGCCAGCTTGGCCGAGCACGCCACAGGATGAGCCGTTGATCAGTTGATCAGGAGCGCGGGGGCGCGAGTGATGCGGGAATGGCACGAGTGTCCGGTCTGCGGTTTCTTTCTCCTGGTCAACTGCTCTCTCGTCTCCTTCTCTATTTTTTCGCCTATTGGCGAAAAAATCGCCGCTTTACCAGCGTGATCGCGTTGCCTGTGGAATTGAAACTGACGTCGTCAGTGAGCGCGCGGATCAGCAACAAACCGCGGCCGCCGATGCGGCATAGCTGCGCAGCGTCACTGGGATCGGGCAGTGTCGAGGGATCGAAGCCGGGGCCCTCATCGCGAATCGTGAACGTGGCCTCGGTGCGCGTCACCGCGACGTCGATCTTGACCTTGCGTTCTCGGTATGGAGACAATCGCCGACGCTCGTCTCCGAGGCGCTCGTAGACGGACTCGTCGTCTTGGCGGAGATCAGAGTTGAGCTCGAGGTTGCCGTGATCGATGGCGTTGACGATCGCCTCGCGCAGGGCGACGGCCAGACGAATGATCTCGGTTTGATCGCACAGGCCCATTTCCTGGACGAGTGATTCGAGCCGACGGATCAGCGGGGCCACCAATGTCTCGTCGTTCGCGAGCGTGAAGCGGCACCGCGTCTCGTCGAGGCTCTCGATGATGCGTTCATGCGAGGGATCGGGGGCCGACATTGCCACGATCTGGCGGACGACCGGGGCGAGGTCTCGGCTCAGGTAACGTTTAGGAACATAGCTTGCCGCGCCCGCCCGAAGCGCTTGCGCCGCGATCTCTTCGCTGCCATGGGCCGTAATGAGAACCACGGGAACCGACGGGTACTGCCGGCGCACGGCCTCGACGAGAGCAAGGCCGTCCATGCGGGGCATGTGGAGATCGGTCACGATGATCGCCGGGGCCCGTTGCGCGAGGGCCTCCATGGCCGCGACGCCATCAGTCGCCGTGTCGACTTCGAGACCGGCGTCTTCCAGCAGAAATAGAAGCTCGGAAGCCTGTGTGGGGCTGTCCTCCACGACGAGCACACGTGCCATCTCTAAAGCTCCCCCCTGAGTCCAAGTCGAGCAGGCTGAGTCAGATGTGGCGTGTCGGATGAATACAGGATAACTCGTAACAAGAGCGCTTCGCTGCGCCCCCAGAGGGGAAATTCCCGTTGACGCTTGAATTGAAGAACCGAAAACGGGCCAGGGGAGTACCGGGGGAGTTTGGCGTTCCGCGGAGTTCCGGGCCGGGTCGTGATCGAGGCACCGAGGTCGGCCGGGAGAGCACGCCGCCGAAAGGCGTCGGCTCGCACCTGATCATGCCTTCTTTTTTTCTCGGCGAACCACGGAACTGTGAAGCACAAAAAGTCGCTATCATGGCTGGTCGGATCGTTCGGCAAAGCGATGGAATCGAGGTCGATGTCAAGGTCGACACGAAATTGCCGTACGCGTCGCCAATGATCCTTGTACGACTCTTCGAGGGCGGGCTTCTTCTTTTCGCGGCCGCGGGCAGAGCGTTCTGGGTGGCCGTCGGCGAGTCATTCCTGGTCCGAGGAAGTCCGGACAACAAACGAGATCAACCACTTCGATCTCGTTCTCCGTCGACCGGCGCCTTGTTCAAGCACATCCGGACCCACCTGCAAGTGGCCGACGACTTGTGCGCCGTTTGCCACCGTGTTGTTCTTCCGCCACAGGCTCAAGCAGGCGCTCTCCGGCCCGCTCGATTACGCGCACTTGCAATCGGCCATGGAACGCCTCTCAAAAGGACCAAACCTGTTCTACGCCATTCGGGTCGACGGCCATTTCGCAAGGCTGACGGTGCGCAGTGTCGACCGCCAGGAGAAACCGTACCGCCGGCTCGCCGAGGTATCGCGGTCGCAGCGAATCTTCCACTTGAACGACGTCAATGGCACGCTCGCGGGTTTCCGCTTCCCTGACTTCTCCGGCGGCATGAACGTACCCGGATTTCACTTTCACTTTCTGACCGAGGATCGCAAGAAGGGGGGCCATGTGCTCGACCTGGTGCTCAGACGCGGTGATGTCTCCATCGACTCGTCGGCCCGCTTCCACCTGCAACTGCCGACAGACTCCGTCTCGTTCCACGCCGACTTGAGCCACGTGTCGACCGACGAACTGAATCGGGCCGAGCGGGCAAAGTGAGCGAGGTTCAATGTTAGGTCAATGATATATATGTTCTCACGGCTTACGCCTGTCTCTCTGCTTATCCGGCGCCGCGGTCTGATAGAGAGCCCATGGCCGTGTAAAACCGCCAGATCCATCGCCAGCGCCCCTCGTGAGGACACACCAGTATCTCTCGGCGATTGGATCTCTGGCGGGGCCGGCACCGACCTCGGACGCGCGCAAGGTGGCCACTTGCTCAAGATGCGACGCCGGCCGAGGGTCGAAAAGCAGGCGTTATTTGCAACGGATTGCGGCCGGAGAAATGTCAGCGCAGCCGTCGTGCCGTCTGGAGCTGTCCGGTCAGGGTCTTCACCACAATGGTTTCGTCGCCGATTGACTGGACCCAGAAGTTGTAGTTGCGAGACAACAGCCTGAAGTCCTCGGTGGAATTGATGTAGGCGTCCAGCAGGCTGCGGCTGTAAGTCCATCGGCCTTCGGACGTCGTTGTGTTGCCGTCAAACAATCGCTTGAGCCCGCTTCTCCAGGAGCGCGTCGCGGTGAAGGTTCCGTCTTTTCGGAAGACGATCGCCAGGTTTCCTTGCAGATCGTTCAGGCTCCAGGTACCGACGATTTTCTCGCGAATACGCTGGTCTCTGGCAGCCGCGGAATCGACGGGTGTCGATGCCTGAGCCGGCGCGGGCAGAGCGGTCGTGCGAGCCGGTTCGGCTGACGAGTTCGTCTATGTTGGTGCCATTCTCAATTGGAAGAGGAGATCACCAGAACCCCTCGGCGCCTCGAACTTCGTCGGACGGTCGTCACCATCTCGCTTGGCCAGGCAAACCATGAGCTGGTCACCGTTGAACTGATAAATCCCTTTCAGCACCTCGTCGAACTGAGTTGTCACATCAATTTCCGAAGGCGTCTTGGATGGGTCGATCCGAATGGTCGAGAGTCGTCGCTCGCCGCTGCCTGGCGCAATGATCCTCAGCTTGCGCGTTCCGACCTCGATCCGTCCATTCTCGGCAAATTTCGCGCGGATCAGGTCAGAACCGAGTTGCTCGCCGTCATCCTTCATTGAAATGATGTCCCATTTGCCCGACAACAACTCGTGGGCTCGGCGCAACTCACTCTCACTGGGGCCCTGTTCACGGATGGGCTCGATGCTCCGCGCGTTCGAGGGAACCGGCCTGAGCGCGCCGACGGACCCGGAGCTGGCCGATGCTGTTGTCGCAACGGCAGCGGGGATCGCTTTCAATCGCAGTGTAATCAGGTCCGGGCCATCGGAATTTAGGAAGTCGTTGGGGATCGCTCGGCTCTCGTCAGGCTGCAGGCAAATGATCAGGGTATCGCCTTCAAACTGATAGATTCCGCGAAGAAGGCGGTCATCGTGCATGACCAGATCAATGCGCCGGGGGGTTTTTGACGGATCGATCCGAAACGTCGCCGCGCGTTTTTCGCCGGAAACCGGATTGACGATGTTGAACTTGCGATCAGCGATCGTGACGATCCCGTCGCGGGCAAAGCGCGTCTCGACGAGATGCGGCCCGAGTAATTCGCCGTTTTCAGCGATCGAAAGAAACTTCCACGAACCAGCGAGCAACTCGTGAGCTCGACGAAGCTCGGTGTCCGTCGGCTTCCAGTTGTCATCGCCAGGGGATAACGCGCTTAGCAGAATCGGCAAAAGTAATCGAAGCATGCGCACTCACTCCGTTTTGTGGAAACTCAACGATTCCAAGCCGGTGGGGAAAGTGTCATAACAGAGGCAACGAAGTTTGACAATGGAGGTAACAGGGGCCACCCGCAGGCAAAAGCGGCCCGCTGAGAGGCACTTCATCGCGGTTATCATCCAGAAGCGCTATTGTCGGGATCGGGCCAGACGATTCCCTCACGGAATCGGGACTCTCGAGCAAGAGCCGCCGCGCACAACGAGGCAAAAGGCTTCTTGTTACTGAACGAGTATCGGCACAACGACAAGATCCTGCGGCGGTCGTCAGGTCCTGGAGCACTTTCGATGTCGAACATGTCGACGCTGATCGCCAATGACATCCCCGGTCCCGCCGGCTGCAACATCGGCCGCAAGCCCAAAGGTCGTGACTTGGTGGCTGACGGTCCGATGTCCGTGCCGGTCTTCTGGTTGGCCCTTTTCGACGATCGGCATTTCACGACCTTCGAGCTCACGGACGAAGAGGGGAATACTCACGAGGTTCCCTCGCTCGTAGCCGAGCTCGCCGAGGCGAGGGAGTTGCTCCGCGGCAACCGCGCCCTCCTGGCGGAATATTTCCCCGAGTTCCGGGGCACCTTCGACCAGTTTGCCGCGGTCGTGAATCGCCTGAAGTCCCGCTACATCAAGGCGGACTTGGAGGAGCTCTGGGATATGGCGACAATCGTGGAGGAGGACTTTGCATCCGACCTGCACGCCGCGGTCCGCTGGTTCGGATCACGGGACACGGAGGATTTCGATCGCCTGCTGTCCCTGGCCGGGATCACGGGTTACGACCGGGCGACGCGGACGTTCCCCACCGTGGGTGCCGAGGTCCCGCGAGCCTTCTACCTGCGTGGGTATGCGAACAATGCCCGTTACTGGGACGACAAGGCCGACGTGTAGCACCGAACCGGGGGTCGTTCACGGTGAGCGAAGAGTGAAGACCTGCGAGGCTACTACCAGGGGACTAGCTTCATACCACGGGTCATTCCAGGTTTTCATCGAAATTGAGCCGGCACAGAGGAATGCGACGCCAAAGTAGAATGACCCCGTTCTTCCCGACTCATGTGCTATCCTTCCACGATCAATCTGAGGTCTGGGCGCACTTCAGTCTGGGCTATCTGCATTTTGAAAAAGGGAGAGACGAGGACGCCGTCGCTCATTTTTTACAGGTGCTTCGGTTCGATCCGGAGTTTCCCGACGCCCACAACCATCTGGGGACGGTCTTTTTTCGCCAACAGAGGTATAAGGAGTCCGAGGCTCAATTCACCGAGGCCATTCGGCTGCGCGCCGACTCCCCTGAAGCGCACAATAACCTGGCTAGCGTCCTTATTACCCAGGGTAGGTACGGCGAGGCGGCTACACATCTGAACGAGGCTCTGCGGCTTCGCCCCAACTACCACAAAGCGCACAACAACTTAGGCGTCGTTCTTTATGCCCAGAATAAGCACGAGACTGCCGCTGTCCATTTCAACGAGGCGCTCCGACTCAGTCCCCACGACGTCGAGGCGCGCAAAAACTTGAAACTTTTGCTGCGACCCAGAGGAGACGTCAGTGCGCAGGATCTGTACCCTGCGGGGCGGTTGCGATTCGTTCCCGACTACGGCGATAAGCACAATCTGGGAGGCGCCCAGGAGCCGGAGTGAAGTTGCGGCCACCGCATGGCCCCTTCCGCATGGACGCTTCCGACCCGCCCGCCTCGGCGCACGTCGAGCCAGCGTCAGGGATGGAGCTCAACACGAGGATTCAGAGCCGGGGCCACCCGACTGATTGCCTCATTTATCGCGATCCTGACGCGATGGATGGCCGGTCGCAAGCAAGTCGAGGTTTTTTCGGTGTCCGTTTCTGCCTCGAGGCCCGACTCTCGCTCTGTTAGATAGCCGGTGTCGGAGCGACTCGAGCGAGCCGCCGAAACTGAATCACCCGGGTCGCTAGAGACGAGATTTGTTCCCACGAGCGGGTCCATTGAGCCTCTTTATGGGATTGCGTGCTGGGGACGATGTAGATTTCCAGGAACGTTGCCCACTGCCGCTCGCGTGGTGGGCCGCGCTCATGGTCCTGTTGGTTGCCGAGTTCATTTTCTTGAGCAGCCTCTTCGATCACAGCACAGCGCCGAGGATCGGCGGGTCCGGCTGGACGTACGTGATCTCGCTCGGGGGCTGGATTGCCCGGCCCGCTGTTGCGTCCATCACGGCGGCCTTGCTCATCGGCTGCGTGCAGATGCGAGGTGAACTGCATCGGCAGCTCGACGGCTTAAAAGTCCCGTCCGGATCGAGCTTTGTGATTGTGCTCGTTCATCTCGCAGCCTTATGTGGATTCGCCTTGCTGACGGGCCGGGTGCAAGCCGGAGAGCTCCAGTCCTCTCGGTATTCAACGTGCTGGAACATCGCCTGGGTAAGCCTGGGGATCGCCGCGATCAGCCTTTGGACCAGCGCGGCCATTCCTTTCAGACTGTGGAGCGCGCTCCTCCGGCGCGGCGGAGCGTCGGTGCTGCTCCTGGCCGGACTCGTCGGAGTTCTAGCCGTCCTGGCCGCCGAAAAGGCGTCCAAGTTTTGGGAACACGATTGGGGCAATGCACTCAACACATCAACGACCCGGTCGGTGTACTGGGCGCTCTCGTCCGATCTTTGCCTCGCTGGTCTACGACCCGGAGGACTGGACCGTCGGGACCCGTTCTTTCGCGGTCAAGGTTCACGGCCCTTGTTCCGGGGTCGAGGGTATGGCCCTCATTCTCGTCTTCCTGGCGCTTATCTTGCAATCTTCCGCCGGGCGTGTCGCTTCCCGCACGCGCTATTGCTGCTGCCCACGGGCGTTGCCTTGATGTGGCTCGCGAATATCGGGCGCATCGTAATGCTTGTCTCCATTGGCTCGTGCGGTTATCCATCTGTGGCAGATAAGGGGTTCCACACCCCCACACCCACGCTGGCTGGATTGCTTTCAACGTCATTGGGCTCGGCCTGGTTATGGCAAGCCGCCGTGTTCGCTATTTCGCAAGGTCTGGCGTAATGGCCGGAGAAGTCTCGTCGTCCTACATGAACCCCACCGCGGCTTTCCTCGTTCCCTTTTTGAGCATTTTGGCCACAACCATGGTGACGGGGGCCATTAGCTCCGGCTTCGACCGGTTTTACGCGGCGCACGTATTGGTTGCCGCCGCGGTCCTCTGGTACTTTCGGCGTGACTACGCCGGCTTGCGGCTGACATTTTCCTGGTCGGCGGTGATGATTGGTATCACCGTATTCGTGTTGTGGTTCGCGACTTGAGCCCAATGCGGTCGACTCGTCGGCCGAGACGACATTGAGGTTTGGCATCGCCCGGCTCGGACCGTTGTGGGGCTCGGCATGGCTCGTCTTCCGGATCATCGGCTCAGTGATCACTGTTCCCATTGCTGAAGAGCTTGCGTTCCGCGGATACCTGACCCGTCGCTTGATCGCGACGGATTTTCAGCGAGTCCCGCTTGGCCGGTTCACATGGTGGTCCTTTCTGCTCTCTTCGGTGCTGTTTGGGGCGTTGCACGGCCGCTGGCTCGCCGGCGTTCTCGCCGGAATGCTCTACGCTGCCGCGCTTTATCGACGTGGAGAGCTTGGCGATACAGTCATGGCGCACGCCACGACCAACGCATTGATCGCGGTCTACGTGGTCGTCACGGGTTCCCTGGCCTTTTGGACCTAAAAGCGACTGGGCATATCGAGAGGCTGGGCAGCTTCGCGATGCCCCATGGCCGATTCGCTCGAGCACATCAGCCGCATCCTGGCTCAACCGTCACGGCTCATCTGTGCGGGCCGTTGCGAGGTTCGCTCAAGATGTGCCAGCAAACCGCGAACGTCTTCAATGTGCGAGAACAGGCTCATCACCAGCGAGCTATCGCCGGCCTCGCCGGCCGCGATGCGTTCGAGCGCCGCGTCCTTGATCGTGCTGAGCTCGCGGTGGAGCTGACCGATCGCGTGGAGGTCGCGGTCCGCGTGTTGCTCCAGTTCGAGCACTCGCCGCTCGACACCGCTGACCAGGGCGATAAACCGGTCGAAACGCAGCTCGCGGCGAACCAGAACCCGGTTGCGCAGCCATCCCCAGATGAGCAGGATCGTGCCGCCGGCCGGCACGAGAATTTGCAGAGCGCTTGACAATACTCCAAGCCGCTCGCCCGTGATGATCGGCTCGTCGCGACGCCGATATTCAATTGCACCCGGGTGCCACGGCACCTCGGCACGCTGCCGCACGATCCCGGCATCGAGCGTTGGCTGCATCGCCTCGGCGAACCGGCTGGCGATCATCAGATCGAGCACCTTGGCGACAGTGGCATTGTCCGTCTTGCTGTTCGTGATCAAGAGGACTCTGAGGCCCAGAGTCACCACGTCGTTTGGTGGCACCGCGGGGCTGGCCGCGTAGGCAAATGCGGGAATCCTGGCGTCGACCACATTCTCCCGGCGAATCTCGTCGGTCGATATGGGCAACGCCGCGTTCCGCAGCGCTGTCAGCCGAAAGGCGTCGCCAAACGGCATGGCAACCAGGCGATAACCGAACTTGACGACCAGCCGGCGAACCAGCTCTGACGGCGGCATCACCGAGATAAAAATGGCGTCGGGCAGACGTGCTAGCTCCGTCTCGCTTGCAAGCTGTTCGGTCGTGACCACGAGCGGCCGATAGTCCTCGGCCGCGAGACCCAGGAAAGAAAGAAGCTCCTGGCTCAGCCAGTACATCACCGTGTGCTTGCCATTGCCCAGGTTGATCGTGCGGCCGCGCAGGTTCCGCAAGTCATCCGACACCGTGGCGTGATACTCCTTCTTCACAAGCAGGTGAATGGGCGCCACCGAAATGGCGCCAACCTGGCGGATGTTGTGGTACTGTTCCATGCCAAAACCGCCATGGATGATCGCGAAATCGGCCGCACCCGAATTGACTTGCTCAAGCATGTCGATGGTCCCCGTCGCGATCGTCGGCTCAATGTCGAGGTGATGGCGCGCGGCATCTTCCGCAAGGCTCAAGAGAAAGCAATGAACCGTGCTTTCACTCTTTCCCGCGGCCAGAATGACCCGGCTGGTACCGGACGCGAGCAAGAAGCGCGTCAGGCCAACTGTCAGAACAAGAAGCGCCCCGAGGGCCAGCCACCCCAGCACGCGGGCCCGCCGCCGCCGCTGCCACCCCTCTTGATAATTCCAGATCCGCGGCTGCCACATACTCGTGCCTCTCTTACAATCTCATCATCGTATCCCGCCGTCCGTCGGCGCGGTCGCCGGTTCTGCCCGGCCGTGCATGATCGGTTCTCGGAAATGCTAACGGAGTGACCAGCGAAAGTCAGCGCGGAGATTGACGATGGCGCCGACCGACCGACTCGTAACGCTCGCGGGCCGGGCTTGGTGGCACGGCTCGCATGCCTGAGGTGTAGAAGTCGAGGGGACTATTCTGAATGATGACGCATTCGCGTCACTGGATGTAGGGCTGTCCGTCGGCGGGCACCGGCCCGGGCAAACCATGTCCAGATCGGCGGCGAAGGCTGCCGGATTATTTGACGTCAGGAATGCCGGGGTGGTCCGCCGGCCGAAGACCGGGAGCCTGCCAGAAGAATTTGCGCTCAGCTTCGCGGATGGGAACATCATTGATGCTGGCCTCGCGACGCCGCATCAGGCCCCGCTCATCAAATTCCCAAAGTTCGTTGCCGTAGCTGCGATGCCAGTGGCCGTCGGCGTCGTGCCACTCGTACTGGAAGCGCACGCCGATCCGGTCGTCGGTGAAGGCCCACAGGTCTTTCACGAGACGGTAGTCGAGCTCACACGCCCACTTGCCGGCCAGAAACGCGCGGATCTGGTCGCGGCCGACGATGAACTCACTTCGGTTGCGCCATACCGAATTTTCAGTGTAAGCCAGCGCCACTCGATCGGGGCTGCGCGAGTTCCACGCGTCTTCGGCCGTCCGGACCTTGAGGATTGCCGACTCGCGCGTGAACGGCGGGGCGTTGACGGCCGCAGGTATTGACGTGGGGGATATCGTCATCCGACACCTCGCATAATATGCATCGAAATCATCGGACGTCCTCCGCTTATTGAGGTTCCTGTTCACAGCGCCGCGCCGGGTTGGCTCCGGCCCCGTGGACAGCCCGGTGCTCGCTACACATTACCCACAAGTTCAGCGGGAGCCACGCTGTTCCTCGCTTGTGCGGCTCCCCGTGGGAACGCGAAGCCGTGAGCGCTCTGCGTTCGCTCGACGAGCACAGTTTCGGCCCAGGGGGTACGACGCGGGAGCGTCTGGCGAGACATTCCCGCGCTGAGCATGGGAACGAAAAAATAGAGTACAGTCGCCGCGTTCGAACTCATGAGTAACATACAGCGCACGCTTGACAGGAGCGGCGCCAGCCAGCCTCACAGTTGCCGCAAGAACGCCACCAGGTCGTGTTTCTCATCTTTTGTCAGCTTCAATTCCAGAACAAGGTTGAAAAACTCGACCGTGTCTTCGAGCGTCAGGCAGCGGCCGTCGTGCAAGTACGGCGGGCTATCCTTGATGCCGCGCAGCGTGAAGCTCTTGATCGGGCCGTCGCCCGACTCACCTTCCAGAAAGCGCTCCAGGTGCAGGTCGTGCATCTGGTTGTCAAGGTAGGATGGTGCCGGGTGGCAGACTGCGCACTGTGCCTTGCCAAAGAACAGCATCTCGCCGCGCCGCTCGCTCTCGGTCGCCTTCTCCGGGGCGAGGCGGCCCAGCGGGGTCAGCTTGGGGGCGGGCGGGAAATCGAGAATGTTTTGCATCTGGGCCATGTGCGTCACCTGGATGCGATCCAGGATGTTCATCCCCTTTTTGATGGCATGAATCTCGTCGCCGTTGAAATAGGCCGTCCGCTGCTCGAATTCGGTGAAGTCCTCGACCGAGCGCAGGCTCCGCTTCGACCCGTGAATCTGCTGATTGAACAGGCCGCGCAGGCTCACCGTATCCAGGCGCATGCGGCGCTGCTCGGGCCGCGTGTCAGGATTGATGTGAAATGGCCCGCTGGTGTGGCCGTTGACATGACAGTCGAGGCAGGTCACACCCAGGCTCGGCTCGGCGCTCTTGCGGTCGTCAGTCGGATTGAACTCCTCCTGCGGAAACGGCGTCACCAGCAGCCGCAAGCCGTCGAGCTGCACGGGCGTCAGCAGGTCTTTGAACAGGCGATAGTAATTGTTGATCGAGACGACTTCGCCACGCGAAACGTCCCCCAGCTCGGGTCGGGTCTGGAGGTACATCGCGGGGGGGAACTCGGGCAGGAAGGCTTCGGGTAGATCAAACTCGACATCGTAACGCTCAAGGCGGGGAAACATCCTGGTCTGCATCTGGGGAAAGACCTGACCACCCAGCCCGCCGCCCTGCGCCGGGTGGGGGAGCGCCTTGTACGGGAAAGCGTTCTTACGGCGGATTTCCGCCGGGCTCATGGCGGCCAGCATGGCCCAGTCCGTTCCCTGCGGCGGGCGGGCCGTCGGCCCCACCACGAGGGGCTTGCCCCGCGACATCGTGGCGGTCGGGTCGAGCCTGGGCTCGAGATTGTAGCGGCTTTCCAGCAGCTTTCGCTGCCGCGCGAGAAGCTCCGGCTTGCTGGCCACTGCCTTCTTGTAGATCTCGTCGAAAGTCGTTCCCGGTTTCATCGCGCCCAGAGGGTCGCGATAGAAGTCAAAGCCAGTCATGCCGCCGCGCTCCGGCTGGGCGCTCAAAGCTTCCGAGGAAGGCGACGCCTTGCTCGGGGTGAAAATGTCGGACCGGTCGTGTGCGGTTTTCTTCTGTTCGGGTCGCTCTGCCGAGACTTCTCTCGGTGTCTGTGCGTCGGCGATCGCGTCGCGAGGCCGCTCGAGGGGCGGAGCAATTGGGTCTTCGCCCGCTGCCGAATGGACGAGGAGCACAAGTCCACTTGCCGAGAGGGCGACGATGACTCGCGTGACAAGTCCATGCTGATTCAGCATCAGATCACCTCCTATTCCGAAAAGTAGGATCTCCAGGACCGTCTGGTCGCTGCTCGTTAGGATGGCAGATGCGGGGGCCGGAAGATGCTCACCGAACCCTGCGCGGCGCCTGTAAACAGTAGACCCATGCACCGATCCTTTCAACTTACTTCCGTGGAGTAAAAATGGACGAGGTCACGTTGGCCCTGATCGAACGACAGCTCGAATTGTGTTGACTGCGTGAATTCCTCTCCGGCCGTCAGTACGTGCAGGACACGGGTGGCAAGTCTGCATGATAGGCCGTGTGCGCGTCTGCCTTTGGGTGGTGTGTCCATGGGTCGTGTGTTGGAAACGGTGAAACGCCTGGTGCGATCTTGGGCCGGTCATCGCTTGCGCGGCGTTCCTGCTCGATGTGGAACCGTTGGGGCGTGGAAAGCACCGATTGAAAGAACGTCGGCTCGTGCTCCGACGCCACGACGTCCGCTGGCTGAATTGGGACAGGAAGCGATCTTTCTACAGCGGTTTATAGAGCATCGTCATGCCCCCTCGCGTACCCTGGGGAGCTAATTAGCGATCGCCCGTTCGGTTGCGAAGAGAGTGGGTTTCCAGCTCCGCAAGCGCCTCTGCATCGTTGCAGTGCTCAATCAGGAACTCCGCCGCCGTGCGCTGGAACTGGCCGAGGTAAGTTCGCCCGTGGGGTATATCAGTGAAGCTCATTGTCGAACCCTCTGGGTCGCCCCCCAGCGACTCGAGCAGTTGACCGAGCAAAGGCACTTGCGAGCCGCCTTGCCGGAGGATATCGACAATCGGCGTTTGCATGGCGCGGGCCGTGTTCAAGACGTGCGGCGGTAGGGCGGAAAGGGGAGCTCGGGCGTGGAGGTCCTCGCCCGCGTCGATCAGCATGCGCATCTTCTCTAGCATCTCGGCACGCGATGTCGAGCAAGCGGCGCGGTGAAGGGCCATCTCGCCTTGCCCGCTCCAGACCTGGGCGCGGGCACCGCGAGCGAGCAAGCGGCCGACGACCTCGGGCGTGGCATGCTGGGCGGCAATCATCAGCGGAGTCTGGCCTGGAACGGCCGCGGCGTTCACGTCGGCCCCCAGGTCGATCAGCCGCTCGATGAGATCAGCGTTTTGCCAGACGGCCGGCGCGAAGAAGAAGGCGCCCAGGGCCGACGCAGGCATGGCGGGCTGGAACCCGTCCCGGTCTAAAAGTTCGAGCATCACCGCGGGTTGACCGGCCTCGAGCGCCAGGGCGAACACGGCCTTTGGTTTCGCCCCCTGCTCGAGGAACCAGCGGACGACCCGGCGCTTCCCCTCGCCCACGGCGATCTCCAGAGGACTGCGGCCGCGATAGCGCTTCTTGAGCGTGCCGCCGCTGGCGAGCCAGGCCCCGAGCGCCGCGGGGTCGTCATCCTCGATCGCGCGGACCCACAACGGGGTCGCGTCCTTTTGCCGGCCCAGGCGCTCGAAGAAGGCGCTCAGGGAATTCGCCACAGGAGTGGTCGATGCGTCACCGCCATCGGTCGGGGCGTAGTAGACAACCCGGCCCCGGTCCTTTCCGCGCAGGGAAATGCAGAGCTGACCTCCCTCGATCTCGTCGTCGGCCGCGGCGATCGGCAGCATTCGCCGGGGTAGCCCCCAGTCAGCCAGGCGGGCACGTGTTACTTCGATGTCGGTGTCCTCGCCGAAGGAGGAGGCCTCGCCACCGACGCTGAGAAAGCGCTTGACCTCGCACTTCATCCCCGAACCGTTTTCGCTGCGCAGGCGGAACCGCGCTGGTCGCGGCACACCACCGTTGAACCGCTTGAGAAATCCGCGGTATTCTCCGGGCAGCCGAATACCCAGGCGGGCTTCGAGGGCGGCCAAGGCGTCGTCGTCGAGCCCGCCGGTCGAGCCCTTCAAAATGACAGAGTGGGGGTCGAAGTCCTCGGGCTCATCCGCAAACGACGGACCGGGGGGCTGTGTCGCCTCAGCCTGCTCCAGGGCTGCGACGACCTCGTCGTGTCCTGCCCTGGCGGCGAGGTCGCGTGGGTACTCGCCCGTCTCGTTCTCTACAGTCGGGTCGGCGCCGACCGCGAGCAGCAGGCGAACGGCCTCGAGCGATCCGGCCTGGGCCGCATAGTGCAGCGGCGAGTTCCCATAAGAAGCGACATCGTCGATGTGATGCGGGTCGGCTCCGGCATCGAGAAATGCTTGCACCATCTCGGGGTCGGTCCAGAACACCTCCGCTTTGCGTGCCAGCGACGACCGGGTCAGGTCGGCATCGATCGCGTAACGGAGCATGCCGCGGGCGATTGGAAACCGACCGTCGACGAGCGCGTCGTAGAGGATCATGCCAGGTGTCGCGTTCCGCTTCTCCAGCAGGTAGTCGACGATCTCCCAGCGCCCCTCGAAAACGGCGTGGTCGAGGGCCGTCCAATCCCACTCGTCCTTCTCGCGAACCCGGGAGATGTTGCTGCCAATCCACTGTCTGAGCCCACGAAGATCACCGTCCTGTACGAGCGACAGCCATTCTGGGGGCCCCTTGCCAGGAAAATTCAGGATCTCGAGCAGGGCGTCGAATGAATTCGCCACGGGCACGGGCTCCTGGCGTCCGGCGTCCGCGGGATCGTCGGACCAGTAGAAGACGCGCCCGCGCCCCGAACCGTCGGGCGAAATATCCAGACAGAGGCACCCGTCCGCGTTGAACCCCTCCACGGTCGCGATCGGGGCGAGGTGGACGGGCCGCGCTGGGGGCCGGTCCCGGTAGGCACGCTCGAAGTCCAGTCGCGTCGGATCGGCCCCAGCACGAGCGGCGACCCCCAAGATCCGTGACACGCGGTGCCAGTCACGCCGTGCTCTGCGCATCGACTCGTTACCATACTTCTGCCCGAACCACCAAAGGCTCCCTCGCGATTGCGGGGCCGACAGCAACCTGTGTTGACCTCCCAGGTGAAACCATGCGCGTCGCGGGATGCCGCCATTGTGCATCAGCAGGAACATTCGGTAGTCGGCCGGGAGGGCAAGCCCGAGCCGGCTCTCGATTTCGGTTATCAGTTCGTCCCCGACGGGTGGCTCGGAATCGCGAATCTTGAGCCTCACGAGGCCGCTCCTGTGGGTGAACCTGGCGATCCCAGGGATTTCCTGCGGGCCACGAGTTCCTACTATCTCAATGGGTAGCCGAGCACTGACGATTTGGCGATCTCGATGACCCCAGTGACAACGACCTTTGTGCAGGGTATTCCCGGGCCAAGGGCGGGTCAAGGCGGCTCCGTACCAGTCGCCGGGCGGCAGGCTCGGAAAGCACCTTGCAGTCGGGCAGCAAGCCGTCGACGCGGCCCGCGGGGCGAATACTCGTCCAGTCGAGGTCGTCCCGCAATTGAGAAATTGGTGTTGCGACTTGCCGCTATTCGCGAAGAAAGTTGTGCCTGTCGGGCTGATGACCTTCCAGATGTCACCGAGGGTCACGGACCACTGAGCGATGAATGAAGCCAGCATCCGGGAGCTCATCACAAACACTTATCTTATTTATTTGAATGTTTGATGTGAACATCGGGGCGCATACACCGAGCGCCAATGCTTGCCGGAAGATTGCGGAACGCTTCTCGTGATCAAACTTCTGATTGGTGACTCCGCCGCCCGTGTCGTCAGTCATCGCAAGTGGACGGAGATCAATAGGAGGCCGAATTGATCACTTCACCTCCATTACGGGTCGAGAGTTTCTGATACACGCCGAAACGTGTTCCGGGAGCAACGTGGACAAGATCGGTCGCGTCGAACGTAACGCCAGGGGGCAAGCCCGATGTCGCGTCGACCGCCCACGAGTCGATCGTCTCGTTGACGAACCGGACCGAGCCATCCACGAACGCGAAGTTAGCGCCTCCGGGGTGCTGGCTCGACGCAGCGTATTAATATGCGCCCCCCATCGCATCGTTTGGATTGTTGGGCATAATCCGTTTCGGATTCAGGGGGTAAAACGTGACGAAAAGTGTGTCCTCGATGAACCCCGAGATCCACCAGTGATAATAGATCCGCTCGTCACTGGCAAGGATGTTCCGCGTGCGTTCGCCGAAGGCAATCGTGTTGCTCAGCCCATCGGTGATGGAAGCCAGCCGAACCGCGCCATCGGCGTTGAAGAGGCCATTGAGCCGGTCGTTGTAACCTGGCGTCCAACCCATGTGCCAGGTTCCAAAATTACCGTCATAGCTGGTGTAATGCATGATGAACGCGCCGGGGTCATAAAAGTTACCGTCGGGCAGAGATTGCTCGTCGGCGATTCCCGAATCGCTCGGACACCACAGTGTACTGATCCCGACAGCCGAAATCGTTGCATTTATCGATGTGTAAATATTGACTGACACATTCATCGAGTCGTAGAGCGGTTTCTGCTCGAGGAATGGCAGCAACGAGGGGAACACTCCCCCCGACAAGATGGGATTGCCGGCCGAGTCATAGAGGCCGCCTCCCGCCGTTATACGCTGGAGATAACCACCGCGCGGCAATATTGCCCAGACGTCGGCGTACTGATACGCGGCGAGGGCGATCTGCTTGAGGTTGTTGGTGCATTGAATGCGGCGCACCGCCTCACGGGCCGCCTGCACGGCGGGCAGTAATAGCCCGATCAGGATCGCGATCACGGCCAGGACGACCAATAGTTCGATCAAGGTAAAGCCATGGCGTCGGTACGATCGATTGGAAACCAGGGTCATGATCCTATCCTCCAGTCCGCCATTGATCAGCGATTCGCGTCGGGTCGCGGCCTGACGTCCCAAATCTTGATCGAACAATCGCCGCTGGCCGAAGCGAGGCGCGTGCCGTCGGGGCTGTACGTGACCGCGGTCACTTCGCCGAGATGCCCACGTAGGCCGAGAATCTCCCGGCGGGACGCGAGATCCCAGACCTTGATCGTCTGATCGGCACCGCCAGAGGCGAGAAACCGACCTTCAGGGCTGTACGCGAGTGCCAGGGCGGGGCCGTTGTGCGCGGATGGTGTCGGGGTCGGCCCAGCTCGTCGTGTCCCATATTTTGATGGATCCATCGGAAATGACCGCGGCCAGATGGCCGTCGTCTGGACTGAACGACACCACGCTGACTCGACTGGCCTTCACTTTCACGGTTTTTGCCAGTTTGCCGGTTGAAGTATCGATGACGTTTATGACGGAGTCGCGGCTTCCCGTGGCGACTCGCCGGCCGTCGTGGGTGTAGGACAGACAGATGGTCATCCAGTCGTGTATTGATGCCGTCACGACGAGCTTGCCGGTGTTCGAATCAAAGACGTTTACACTGTCTCCCCCCACCGTGGCGAAGGTCAGGCCATCGGGACTATAGGCGACTTCCATGAGCAATTGTTCTTCGTCGATTTCTTTGCGAAGCTCCAGCACCAGAGAGCCGGTCTCGACATCCCAAACAAGCATCGTCCCGTGGTGGTCGACGGAGACGATGGATCGGCCGTCGGGACGGAAGGCAAGCCCCGAGATGGGATGATGGTGTCCCCGGAACTGGCGAGCGGACCGACCGCTGGCTGCATTCCAGAGCCAGACAGTCGCATCATCGCCGGCCGAAGCGATCCAACGGCCGTCCGGGCTATAGGCGACGGCGCGAACGACATCAGTGTGTCCCGTGAGGGTGAAGATCTCTCGAGCGGGTGGATCCGTGATCGGAGTCGCATTCCATATCCGGATCGTGCCATCCTCGCCGGCGGTGGCGAGTCTCCTGCCATCGCGGCTAAACGCAACGGCCAGAGCCGTGTTTGTGTGCCCATGCAGTGTAAGGACCTCCTGCCCGGTGGTGGCGTCCCAGATCTTGACTTTCTGATCGAAGCTGGCGGAGGCGAGCCGCTGGCCGTCGGGAGTATATCCGACGCCCCAAACGATCTTGGTGTGTCCCTCCAGCGCGCGAACAAGCCGGCCGGCCGCCACGTCCCAGATTTTGACGCAACCTTGATTCTCTGTGATGACCCCCCCGCAGGCCACGGCGAGATAACGGCCATCGGGACTGAAGGCCGGACGATGGCCCCCGCCTGGATGCCCGGACAGAGCCTTTAGAACTTTGCCAGTTTTGACATCGAAGATGGTTACGTCGTTCTTGTCTTCGGTTGCGGCCAGAAGAGTACCGTCGGGGCTGAAAGTCAAGAGCTTGAAGCCGTTAGCCTGACGCAGAGTTCGAATGGGTTGATGGGTCGTCGTTTCCCAGATGGAGATGGCTATATCCTGCCCGCCGGCTGCCTCATCCCATCCCGTCACAGCGACGGTCCGGCCGTCGGGGCTGAATTCAACCCCCCAGCCATTTTTTACGCCGCTGTTGAGCTCGGCGATCCGCTTCCCGGTCAGTGCGTGAAAGATTGTGGTTCCGGTAAAGCTGTTCGATGCGACCGTCAAGCCGTCGCGGCTAAAGGCGACTCCCCTGACGTCCCGCCCCGGAGTGTGCAAGCTGTGGCGCAGCTTCCCCGGTGGCCGCATCCCAGATCACGGCCTTACCGTCGAGCTGGGCGGTGACCAGCCACTTGCCGTCAGGGCTGAACGCCACGTCGACGACCTGGGTTCCAGCATGACAGACGACCGGAACATCACCCATACGCGCCCGTTTGAGGTAATTCCATTCCCAGCCACGCAAGTCGGGCGGACAGTCCGCGAGGAGCCGATCGACGCGGCTCAAGTTGGTCACTGCCAGCTCGCGCTCGGCCAGGGCGATCCGGCTGAAGTAGAGCGTTTTCCGAAGTGTCTCATTCACGCGTTCCGCCCGCACCCACTGCCAGGTGACGGCCGCGAAACCAACAAGGATGCACAGCACGATTGTCGCCATCAGGGCCGCAACCGCGGGCCGGCACTGCGCCCACTTCACCGACCGTTCCCAGGGCGTGCTGCGTCGTGCTCGGATCGGCTCGTGCTTGATAAAACGGCTCAGATCATCGGCCAGCTCTTGCGCTGCGCCATAGCGACCGGATGGATCCTTGGCCATCGCCTTGAGGACGATCGTCTCGAGGTCGACGGGGATCGAGGCATCGAGGCGCTTGGGGAGACGCGGCTCCTCGAACGCGATCCGACGGAGGATCTCCTGGCGATCTCGTCCGGCATAGACGGGCTCGAGCGTCAGCATTTCATAGAGGGTCGCGCCGAGCGAATAGATGTCGGTCCGATGGTCGATGCCGACGCGCTTGGCGAGGGCCTGCTCGGGACTCATATAGCGGAGCGTCCCAAGCAGGTCGCCCGTCATCGTCAGTCCGGCGTCCCCCTGGAGGCGCGCGAGCCCAAAGTCAGTGATCCAGATATTGCCGCGACCATCGAGGAGGAGATTGGACGGTTTGATGTCACGATGGAGTACCCCCTGCTCATGGGCATGTTCAAGAGCGCCGGCCGCCTGCATGCCTTCTATGATCCCGCTGAAGTCAAGCCCCCCGACTGATTTTTTCTGGGCGCCCCGCAGGGCGCGGACAGCGATCGCTCCGAGTCCTACGGTGTGAGTCCCGGCTCGCCGTCTGCGGCGAGCCGGGACTCACACCGTATCTCGTACCTCAGACGTCGCCGGTGGCTTTGCGATCAGCACTCTCCTTGCCCTTACGGAAGGACTCCCGAGACCTCGACTGGTGGCTTCGTCATGCGCGTCGGGCCTTCCGGGAGGCCCCGACTACCTTCTCTCCGTGTCGGTCCTCATCGAAGGGACCAAGCACCCGTTACTTTGTTCGTCCGCGGACGACTCCGAAGCCAGCGGCGGGGGCAAACCCATCTAACCAACGGTCGGCTGCCGCCGACCAGGCGCTCTCACTCGGTCGCCCCCTCCAGCCTGGTACGCTCGTGATTCTTCTCTCAAGGCTCTTTGTTTATTTAATATTCATTATACAATTACGTGAGCAAGTTCATTGGTCATCCGACCTTCGCTGCCATCGGCAACCGGCCGTTGAGCTTCTTCTCCCACGGCGTGAATTCCGCCCCCTCGGGGACTTCGCCCTGGTCGAGATATCTCCAGAGCGCGATCAACAACTTGCGGGCCAACGCCACAATCCCCACCTTCCGCGCCCGCGAATTGCCCTCGCCGAACCGACGCTGATACCATTGGCTCAAGGCGCTGTTGGGCTGCCAGCGCAGCCACCCCCAGGCGATCTCCACCGCCATCCAACGCAGCCGGCGGTTGCCCGCCTTGCTGATCCCTTGCTCCCGCTGACTGTCGCCGCTGGCGTACGGCGTCGGCGCCAACCCCGCCAGGCTCGCCAGCTCGCGGCGGTTCTTGATCTGGCGCCAGCCGAAGAACTCGCGCACGAACAGCGTCGCGCTCATCGGACCGATCGCCTTGAGGTTGAGAAGCAGCCGCAGCTTGTCGACGTCAACCGTCTCGTCGTCGCGGAATGCCCGCCGCTGGGCGTTCTCCAGGTCGCGGGCCTGGCGGTCGACTACCGTCCAGCGGTCGAACTCGCGGAGGATACGGGCGGTCAACTCGGGTGGGACCGGCGCCTGGTCCCACTGGCGAAGCAGGCCCAGACGGTCCGGCAACTGTTCGTCGACCTCCACGTCGAGCCCGAGGTTGGCGAGCAAGCCCTTGATGCGATTGGTGTGCTCGGTGCGCTGGCCCTTGACGGCGATCAGCTCGCGGTGAGGCTGGCGGCGGTCCTCGTCGTCGGGTGTGGGGATGCGGACGACGCTCCAGAGCTTGTGCTCGCCGCCGTGATAACGGATCAACATGGTCAGGAGCTTGGCGACGTCGAGCCGATCGCTCTTGGCGCGGCGAGCGCGGCGGTTGACCTCGATCGAAGCGGCGTCGACGACGAGGTTCTTGACGGCGTTGTGTTCGAGATAGCGATGGAGCCAGAAGCCGTCGCGGCCGGCTTCGTAGCAGGAGAAGACACAGGCGTCGCCTGGGAGGCCGAAGCGCTGCTTGGCGAGCAGGATCTCGCGCCCGAGGGCCTCGAGGTCGCGAGCGGGGATGGTGCGGAGCCGAGGCTTCTGGGCCATGGCGGTGGTGAAGGCGAGGTTCCAGGATGTCCAGCCGAGGTCGAACGCGAGGTAGAGCGAGTTCGGGCCGGTCGTGGTAGGATCAAGGTCGTGGGTCGCTGACATGGTGAGACTCCGTGGTCGAGAGGGATTTGGTGAAAGACCTCTTCCGAGGAGCTTACCGTCAGCGGCTCACAGTTTTCAGCCCGGTCGCTCCGGACATAGTATCTAACCGTGCGACAGTCTGGAAGAAGACCCGGCCGCGGTTCGATGAGCCGGTTGATGAAGCAACCGCTTGGGGCGTAGGGACGCATGGTACCGCGGGGATCGACTCGTCGCGATCATACATCGCGGTGCTCTGATTGGCGTCAGGACCCGGCTGTCGAGCGATGAGGAGCCCCGACGTAAGCTCTCGGGCCATCGCGAATGCTTCGCCATCGGGGCGCGCCGGCGGCTCGCCGGCCCTGGCCTCGATCCGGCGCAGTTCCGTGATCAGTGCGGCCAGCGACTGTCCGTCGATCAATTGCATGGCGTAATAATGCACGCCACGCTCACAGCCGACCGCGTACACGGGCACGATATTGGGGTGATGGAGGTGAGCGGCCGCCATCGATTCGTTCTTGAAACGCTGAAGTTGTTTCGGGTCGAGCGCCGATGCGAACGGCAGAACCTTGAGCGCGACGCGGCGGCGTAGCGAGATTTGTTCGGCCTCGTAGACGACACCCATACCACCGCGGCCGATTTCCGGCCCGATGCGGTAATCGCCCAGCGAGCCAGGGTCGAGGGGCGCGGCAGGCGGTGAAACCGGTGGCCCGGAAGCGTCAGGGCTCGGTGCGCAGGCCGAGCTCGGCCATCATTCCGATCGCGGGCAGAAGCCGCCTCAGGCGCTCAGCCCGCGTCGGGTCGCCGCGCAGATACAGTTCCATATCCACCGGCTCGCCGGCCTCGAACCTGGCCTTGACCGCTTCAACCCACTGAGCGAGCACGGGATCGTCGTCCAACGACTGTGTCGGGACCGCGGCTTCTGGTGAAATTCTCAACATGGCGACGACTCCCCGACGTCATCTCCCAGCAGAACACGAAGCCGTTCCAGGGCGCGAAGGTGACGCATGCCGGCAGTGCTCTCAGCGAGCCCCAGGACCGCGGCCGCCTCCGCGTTGCTCAGTCCTTCGAGATAGCGCAGCACGAGAACCTCGCGATCCTGGAGCTTCAAACATCCCAGAGCGATCCGAACTCGGTCCCTGAGCTCGTCGCGAGCCATGCGGCGGCTCGGGCTCGTCGCACTGGCGATCAGCCGATGAGCGAGTTCCGCCACCGACTCGTCGGGCAAGGGAGGTGCCTCTTCGCGAGTGACACTTCGGCGCTGAGCTCTGACGTGGCGCTCATATTGTTTGGCCACACGTTCGCATGCGAACTGCCGAAGCCAGGCGTAAAACGGTAACGGCCTGTCGCGAAGATATTGATTGAGCCGCTGATGAGCATCAACCAGCGAATCCTGGACGACGTCAGAGGGGTCAACGTGCGCAGCCAATCGACGGTCCAACCGCAGCGCCACCATCCGCCGAAGTCTGGCTCGATGCTGGACCAACAGCTCTTGCCAGGCCGCTTCGTCGCCCTGGCCGGCGCGCACGAGCAATTGTTCCGAATCCGGTGGACCCACGGCCATCATCGCGATCACCTCCTCTTAGATCTACCCTCGGCAACGGACAGAATTTTCACAGCGGCATCGCATTAATTATCAATTCGCATCCCGAAGTCTTGACATGAATTGTATGTTGGGGCCGGAATCGTGACGAGGGACGTCCGGCGCCCCGGGCCAGGGGAAGGAGTCGTGTCAGAGGCCCCGCGCGATTAAACTGCATGCGATACGAAAGCAATCCGCCATCATGGAGGAAGGGACGCGGTGCGGACTCAGATTTGATCGTTTGGGCGCGAGAATGCCCGTCTCCTCCGTGGTGACATCGCAGAAAGGTAGACATCGCATGTTTGACGTCTTGGGCCGCCTACGAACGTCCGCGCGCATTCTGTCCGCCTCGATCCTGCTCTTGACACTCGATCCCGGAGTAACTCGCGGCCAGGATGCTAGCCAGGCGCAGTCGACCGTCGTGACGCTCAAGGGCAACGCGATCTGCAGCCGGGCCACCGAAGCGAAAGATTGGTTCTGGGATCCGAAAGACGGCGACCACACGCCCGTCATCTATGCGGTCGAAGGCACGCCCGAGATCGCTGCCCAGCTCGCTGAAATCATGAAAGGCTACCCCAACTCGGGCCTGGACGCGGATCAGGCGATGCGCATCCAACAACAGTTCGACAAGCACTTAAAATTTTATATCGCTCCCGGCGTGATGGCTGAGCAGATCCACAAGAGCGTCGAAGCTGGCTCGCTCCTGCTGGAGCTGACCGGCACTCTTTCGGAGAAGGACGGAAAGCAGTGGATCAAGCTCACCGGCTATCGACCGTCCAGGGTGGCCTATCCGGCGAAGATGCTGGCCCCCGATCGACCCTTCGCACCGGCCGGTGAGAAACCCCTGGTCCTCAAGATCAACGAGAAACTGAGCTTGAAATGCGTTCTGCTTCCCGCGGGCCGGTTTCTTCAGGGCTCGCCCTTTTATCAGCGGCGCTATCAGGATGAATTTCCCCATGAGGTCGTCTTGACCAGGCCATTCTACATGTCGGAAATCCCGATCACGCAGGAGATTTTCGAGGCTGTCATGGGGGGGAAGAATCCGTCGTCCGAGAAAGGACCGCGGCTTCCGGTCGAGGGAGCGACTCGCGCCAGTATCGAGGAATTCTGCCAGATCCTGTCGCGGCAGAACCATTGCACGGTCCGCTTGCCCACGGATGCCGAATGGGAATACGCCTGCCGGGTCGGAACATCCAACCCGTGCTTCAGCGAAAAGTACAAGGATCAGATCAGCGAGACCGGGGGCAAATCGAGCAAGACGCCCGTCCAGACCAAGCAGCCGAATGCCTGGGGCCTGTACGACATGCTTTGCGGCGGCTGGCACATCACGGGCGACTTCAAGGCCGATAATGTGCGTGAGAAACAGATTGACCCGCGAGGGCCCGACGAGAAAGACAAACGCGTGCACCGAGAAGCTTCAGGACGCTTGTACAAAACGCGCGGAGGTCGGCATTACGACCATATCCGTCCCAACATCCACGGCGCGGCCACCCGGATCGGCACGCTCTGGGAAGCCGGTACACTCATTTTTCGGGTTGTCGTCGAGAGCAAGAACGCAAATTCGGATGGCCCGCGGCCAGATTAGGTCGCTACGAGGTCGGGAAGGGCGAGCATCTTGATTGCCGCCAGTTAACCGGCATGAGGGGATAAAAGAACTGGCTTTCGCCTGAAAAACCCGCGAACTCGCGGCCGCCTTTTCTTGTCATTTCCTTTAATGCGCTTTGCCTCGGGTCGTCAGGCGCGGCGAGGTCTCGGTTGTTCAAAGCCCTGTTATTGCGTAGAATCAAGAGCCCTTGAAAAAACCGAAAAGTCGGGCCGAGCTCGACCGATGCCTTGGGAGAGAGGATTCGCCGTGGCCGCCATCGATGATCGTCAGACGCTCACCAAGACCGCTTCAACACCCATCACCGGAGCCGACGTTCTGGTCGAGTCATTGGCGCGTCATGGAGTCGAGGTTGTCTTTGCGTATCCGGGCGGCGCAAGCATGCCCTTGCACCAGGCGCTCACGCGGTATCGCGACCGGATCCGGACCATTCTGCCTCGCCACGAGCAGGGGGGTATCTTTGCCGCCGAGGGATATGCCCGCGCCAGCGGCAAGCCGGGCATCGTGATGGCGACCTCCGGCCCCGGCGCCTTGAACCTCGTCACGGGCCTGGCCGACGCCAAGATGGATTCCGTCCCTTTGATCGCGATCACTGGCCAGGTGCCCCGCCACGTCATCGGCACCGACGCGTTTCAGGAAACGCCGATGGTCGAGGTCTCCCGCGCGATCACCAAGCATCATTACCTGGTTCAAGATGCCAGGGACATCGCGCGGATCGTCAAGGAGGCCTTTCATCTGGCCAGTACCGGTCGGCCCGGTCCGGTCTTGATCGATATGCCCAAGGACGTGCAGAACACGGTCGTCGCCAACCCGAATTATGACGTGGCCATGGATCTGCCCGGCTATCGGCTGCCCGGCAAGCCCGTCGCCGCAAAAAATTCAAGACGTGCTGGCGGCGATCCGGGCCAGCTCCAAGCCGATCATTTACTGTGGCGGCGGTGTCATTGCGTCGGGGGCGGCCGAGGAACTGCGCGAGTTCGCCACCAAGACAGGCATTCCCGTGGCAATGACCGTGCACGGGCTGGGCGCCATGCCCAGCGACCATTATCTCTCGCTCAACATGCTCGGCATGCACGGGACCGTTTACGCGAATTACGCCGTCAATGAGGCCGACTTGTTGCTCGCTTTCGGCGTTCGGTTTGACGATCGCGTGACCGGCAAGCTCAGCGAGTTTGCCAAGCATGGGCGGATCGTCCACGTCGATATCGACGCGTCGGAGATCAACAAGAACAAATTCGCCCACATTCCGATTCACACCAACGTCAAGGAATTCCTGGAGGTCATCAATCCCCTGGTATCAGCGGGCGACTATCGCGACTGGCACCAGCAGATCGACGAATGGCGCGCCAGCGACCCGATGGCCTACGAGCAGCGCGACGATGTCATCTTGCCGCAATACGTGCTCGAGCAGTTCTCCAAGCTGGCCAAGGGCGATTTCATCATGACGACGGGTGTCGGCCAGCATCAGATGTGGGCCGCGCAGTGGACCCGGCTCAAGCATCCCGCGCACGTGGATCACTTCAGGCGGACTGGGATCGATGGGCTACGGATTGCCCGCCGCGATGGGAGCACAGGCCGCCTATCCCGATGCCCTGGTCGTCGACATCGACGGCGATGGCAGCTTTGTCATGAACATTCAGGAGCTGGCGACCGTTCATTGCGAGAAGCTTGCCGGTCAAGGTGATCGTACTCAACAACCAGCACCTGGGCATGGTCGTGCAGTGGGAAGACCGGTTTTACGCGAGCAACCGGGCCCATACTTATCTCGGACCGATCGACCACCCCGAAGCCACCGGCCAGGGCGAGGGTGAAATTCCCGAGTCGCTTTATCCTGACTTCGTGCAAATTGCTCGCGGGTTCGGCGTCAAGGCCCGGCATGTCAGCCAGAAGTCGGAAGTGATCGACGCCCTGGCGGAGATGATCGCCCACCCGGGTCCCTACGTGCTTGACGTCTTGATTCCTTATCAGGAGCACGTGTTGCCGATGATTCCCGCCGGCATGACGGTTCGCGACATCATCAAGAGCTAACATGCCTCGCTCTCGTGAGCATCTCCAGCGGTTTTCTTGCGTGTTGAACACCAAAATCACTCGTTCCGATGCTCTGCGTGGGAATGCCGTCTAGGGCGCTTCCGCGTCGTCCGGCCGCCGCGGCCTCCCACCAGGAGGAGAGGACGCAGAGCGTCCCGGATCGTGCAGGGGGCATTCAGCCCAGGCGGGGTGCGCCACGGGGTCGGGTCGGCCAGCCTGACCGACTGACTGACTCTGGCGATGGCGAGACTTCGTGCCAGTGGACTCGAAGCGGCCGGCACGAAGAAAGACGAGGCAGCCGGCGGGCTGCCCTCAGGTTTGGAGTCGTGCCGCCGGCGCTCAGTGCATCATCACCGGCTCGTCGATGAGCAAGTTGTACTTTTTCATTTTCTTGTAGAGCGTGGTGCGGTTGATATCGAGCACTCTGGCCGTCTCCTGGCGGTTCCAGTTGAAGGCTTGAAGGGCCTGGATGATGATCCGCTTCTCGGGTTCTTCGAGGGCTTCCTTCAGGGCCGAACTTCCATCTGGAGGTGAGGCCGTGGAACGCTGCCGCCACTGTTGCCGGCCTGCTGCTGGTGATTGAGGATGGGGGCAAGGTGGCTCGACGTGATGCGGGGCCCGTGCAGAGGACGACCGCCCGCTTGAACGGCGGCTTCGAGCTCGCGGACGTTGCCGGGCCAGTCGTGTTTTTGCAAGACGTCGAGCGCATCCCGGGTGAAACCCACGATAGTCTTGTGAAATTCGCGGGCAGTAATGCGTTCGGAACGATTCGGCCAGGAGCTCGACGTCGGTCCCGCGATGCCGAAGCGGGGGAGCATCAGGCTGATCACACTGATGCGATGATAAAGCTCCTGGCGAAACCTCCCCTGCTCGATCAAGGGCGGGAAGGTTTTCGCTCGTGGACATGACGAAGCGGGCATCGCCCGACGGACGCGGGGTGGCCCGGCGCTGGCCTCATAGTCGCGGAAGTGCAGCTCGCGGAACAGGTGGTGCTGAACCTCGAGCGGCAACGCCGAGACTTCGTCGATATAGAGTGTGCCGCCGTGGGCCTGTGAGAGCTTGGTGGTCCATTCCTGAGGGCTGCTCCCGCTCGCCATCGCACTGGAATAAGCGGGCTCGGTTCGTTGCGGGGTTGTGAGCTCGTCGACGAAGGCCGAGGGCTCGACCGTGATAAAGGGACGATCAGCGGCTGGGCCGAGCGCGTGGATCAAGCGAGCGAGCAGGGATTTGCCCGTTCCGGGCTCGCCGACGATCAAGACGGATGTGCGCGTCGAAGCGACGGTGGCCGCGAGGTCGAGCACGTGCCGCCAGGTGGGGTCGGTTCCGATCAAGCCAACCTCGCGTGCGACCAGGTCGACGCGCTGGTTGACAGCCGTCGTGATGACGGGTGTGGTGGCCGCCGCGGGGCTCAGGTGAGGGCCCGGGATCGAGACCACGGGCGGGTTGAGCACGCGGGAGCGAGTGGTTGCAACGGGTGCGACGCCATCGAGGGTGGCGACCGATCCGCCGGTTTGCAGCATCGGCGTTTCGGGTGCCTGGGCGATCGAGATGGCCGCACTGCCCGAGTTGGCTGGCCGGGAGCTGCGCTCTGGCAAAGCTCGAGAGCTTGCAAGACAGCGGCACGCAGCTCGGTCGCCGGCACGGGGTATTTGAGGACAGCCATTGCGCCTAACCGCAACGCTTCCTTGGCCCGCTCGGGATGAAGACGTGGAAATAAAAGGATGACGGGCACCTCACGGTGCTTGCGGCGAACATAGGTCAAGAGCTCAAGCGCGTCGGCATCAAGTGGATCGACACCTGCCAGGACCAGGTCGATATTGTTCCGCTCCATGAGCTTGACGGCGGCTCGATCATTGGACGCTTCTTCAATGATGTGGCCCAGGGACTTCAGCATCGAGGTCAACAGAGCTAGCCCCGCGGCGTCAGGATACAGGATCAGGATTCGCAGCTTGTGCATGGAATTCTTCTCTCAGCATGCGCTCGTGTTCACGAACACGGAGCCGGCCCGTCCTCCCTGAACGATCCGCGAGCTGCACCCAAATTTCCCCTGGTGCGTCTCTTCACGCGTCGACGGCGTACAAAGCGTGTTTTCAAAGTCGAATCATTGGTGCCTTGTCGTGCAGCTCACCGTCGATGTGCCTCGCCCGGCCAACCGGGCTGGCCGATCATGTCGTACTAAATAAACGTGTATGTCATGGGAGCAACATCGTCAAAACAATGAGTCCAAACTTCGGCTGCTGCGCCATGACGACATTTCGCTGTCGGCGTGGCTACCATTGTGGATCGGATAGGCCGACCTATTTTGGAGTGAAAATAACAGTGCAGGAACTCCACAGGGAGCAGCCCTGGAGGAACGTCGCTCCAAAGCGATCGGCACCGATCTAAAACGAACGAACACATCAACCAACAGCGACCGTTCAGACGCATTTTCCTGGTTTCCATCGTCTTTGGGTCAGGCTCGCGGGTGCGCATCATGATAAATATCCATTAACCGCTCCTGCGTGACGTGGGTGTAGATCTGGGTTGTCGTCAAATTGCGATGACCCAGCATTTCCTGCACGCTACGGAGATCGGCTCCGCGATCTAACAGGTGGGTGGCGAAGCTGTGGCGAAGAGTGTGCGGGCTGGCGGCATTCACGAGACCCGCCCGTAACAGATGCGTCTTCGAGCATGCGACCCACGCTGCGCGTGGTCAGCCGCGTACCGCGCTGGTTAAGAAAAAGAGCCTTTTCAAAGGCCGTCTTGGTCCGGCGTAGCGGAATCCAGCACTCGAGCCAGTGCACCGCCATGGGGCCGACCGGGCAAAGTCGTTCGCGGCGACCCTTGCCGCGCACCCGGACCAGTTCTTGTTCGAGCATCAACGTCGTCGACATCAAGGCCGACTAACTCGCTGACGCGAAGCCCGCCCCCGTAGAGCGTCTCCAGCATGGCACGATCACGCACTCCCGGCGGCGTATCAACGGGTACCATATCGAGAAGGCGAATCACATCATCGATCCGGAGGAGTCGAGGCAACTTCTTCGCTTGCTTGGGATTGCGGATTCCGGCGGCCGGATCGGCACCGACCAGTCCTTGCCGGCGGAGATAGCGAAAAAAAGAGCGTAAACTGGCAAGGCGGCGCGCCACCGTGCTACTCGAGAAACCCTGGCCCGTCAACCACGCCGAATAACGGCGTAACCGTCCCGGATCCACCGCGTCGGGCTCGGTCCCCTCGCCAACCGCTTCGCGTAGGTAAAGGCAATACAAGCTGAGGTCGTGTTCGTAGGAGCGGACCGTGTGCGCGGATGCCTGCCGTTCAACTTTCATATGATTCAAGAAACTAATCACAGTGCCATCCATCAACGCACCTCCCTTATTCAAACCTCGAACGCTCCGTTTGTTCCGAGACTCATGGCTCGTTTCTTCTTTTCGACGTGATCGGCTCCCTTCGTGATCCAGACATTTTGCGTGGATGCATGTCATCGTACTGTACTACTTACGGCCATGCAATCACGGGTGACAGCATGCACGCGATATTTATGAGCGTTTTGACTTAATGAGCTTGGGCAGTCAGGGCCTAAGCTATTAAGTGGCATTTTAATACACAGCCTTTTACAATATGACAGCGTCCGTGCATTTGCTCGCCCATTGATGGATGCTACGCAAAATGAATGACGAAACCAGTGGCAGCCCCCAACAATTTAGCGAACATCGGCGTAATTTCCCTTTCCCTCCGAAGAAAATTGCGGTTACTATTGCATTGCGCCGTGGAGCAGCGGCTAGCTCGCCAGGCTCATAACCTGGAGGTCGTAGGTTCGATTCCTACCGGCGCAATCAGCAATCTCGAATAGTATTACCTATTCTACCCAGCCTCGCTTGATCGCGAGGCTTTTTTGTTTCGAAAGCTTTCTGCCACGCATTGAGCAAGCGACCGCGTGAAAAGTCTGTATTGAACTCTTGTCTATCGCACTATTGTGTTCTTCGACGTCAACGCCGTCGAACGTTGCGATCGCCATGCAGACGCGTTACGCTGATCGGGAGAATCGCCGAGCGATTTCTGGCAATCCATTTGACGGGTGGATTTGACGTGTATGATCGAGACACCGAGCAGCGATCTGGAAACGCTCACTCATCATCTGGTGCTGCCACGCGACGCCAACCATCATGGCACGCTTTACGCGGGGGCCCTGGTATCTCTGGCGCTTGAAGCCGGTTATGCCACCGCCTTCCGGGCTGCCGGCTTGAACGCCAACCTTGTTCTGAAGCGCGTTCTCGACCTCCGCTGCTATGAGCCGGTTCCGGTCGGGAGCGTCGTGCAGATTCGAGGGCGAGCCATTCATCGGGCGCGCCGCCAGATCGTGGTGGCGCTTCGAGGATCATCACAGGTGCATCAAGAGTCGCCCTGGATGGACAGCCTCATGCAATTTGTCCAGGTTGATGGCAATGGTCGTCCGGTCCCTCTGTCCGAGGAGCCCGACGGCGATCCCGTTAGCCTCGAACACCCGTGGCCGGCCCTGCGAGACCGCGCCCTCAAATTATTGCAAATCCGCCAGTAGCGCTGAAGACGTCGACACTTCCGCACCTCTTTCGCGTCCAAGTTCCAGCAGACGCCATCCGTGGCGAGCGGCGGCGCCTGAGCCCTTGCTTTCGGGAACCCCGAAACTTTTTTCGGAATTCGCGTATCCGATCGCGTGATTACGGGGAGTACAGAGAGTCAGACGCAGAGCGAGCACGACTCGACCCGATGAACGCCGGAATAAGAGGATCGGCTGATGATGAAGCTGCCAAGCGCGGCGCGGTACCCTTTCCTGTCACCTCGCGAATTTATTTGACCGCGGCACGGCCGTGGGCTCGACCGAAGGCGAGTTGCTCGACCGCTTTGTGCGAAGACGTGATGGGGCCGCGTTCGAGGAGCTGGTCATCAGGCACGGGCCGATGGTTCTGAGCGTTTGCCGGCAAATCCTCCGCGATCCGAACGATGTTGACGATGCCTTTCAGGCGACGTTTCTGATCCTGGTTCGCAAGGCGGGGACGCTCCGTCAGTGCGAGCTTCTGGGTAACTGGCTCTACGGCGTCGCCTACCGAGTGGCCATCCGCGCACGGTCGCAAGCCGGGCAGCGGTTCGCACGGGGGGGCCTTGCCGAGCAGGGCGCTCTGGAAAACCTGGCAGTCGCCGAACGGTCGTCCCTTTCTGGCGCCCATCCGGCGTCCAGTTTGGAGGACGGCAGTCTGCTCCACCAAGAAGTGAGTCGTTTGCCGGAAAAGTATCGTTGCCCGGTCGTGCTTTGCTATTTCGAGGGGCTGACACACATCGAAGCGGCCTCACGGCTCGGAGTTCCCCTCGGAACCGTGAAAGGCCGGCTGAGCCGGGCTCGGGATCTGCTTCGTCGCCGTCTGCGGCGACGTGGGATGGTCCTCACCGAGACGACAGTCGCGTCGACACTCGTCGCGGTTCAGGGCGAGGCTGCGATTCCAGCTTCTCTCAAAATGACCACGCTCAGGGCCGCCGAAATGGCGGCTTTCGGAACCACATCGCTGTCGACAGCGGTCTCAATTTCTCTACCGGTTTTACACCTCGTTCAGGGAGTTCTCACAACCATGTTTGCGAGCCAATTCAAGGCCATCACGCTCACGTCGTTGCTTGTTGCGTTAACCGTGGCGGGAGGCGTCGTCATCGGCGCGACCTTTAACTCGACAGAAAACGAGGCCGTCGCCAGCGCGCCCCAGGATGGTGCTCATCGGCCCAAAGCGAAGGAGACCGCGCCTGCTTCCAAAGCGGATGCCGCCAAGAAGCGCGATAAGCAAGGAGGTAAAGGCGTCATGACCAACAAAGGTGCGGACACCGCCAAGCCAGTGACGGACAAGAAGGCCGCGAGTGAAGAAGACAAGTCACCCGATGCATCGGATAACGGCACGGGGATGACGCGTGCTATGAACGGGATGGGCGGTGGTATGGGGATGATGGGTGGCATGAACGGCATGGGCGGCATGGGCATGGGCGGTATAGGCGGTGGCATGGGCGGTATGGGAAATATGATGGGTGTAGGCGGCATGAACGGCATGGGTGGCATGATGGGCCGCATGTCACCGGAAGCGATGAATCGCCAGCTCCGGGTACAAAATGCCGCCTCCGCTGCGGATCTGGCCGCTCGCGAAGTCGATCCTCGGAGCAAAATAATCTTCAAGAGCCTTGATGACGCAGTTTCGATGAGCTTCATGCACGAAACGCCTCTTGAAGACGTGTTGAAGTATATCAAGCAAGCGACGACCAGTGAGAAATATCAGGGGATCCCCATTTACGTCGACCCGAAGGGTCTCAAGGAGGCGGAAGCGACATTGCAGTCGACCGTTCAACTCGAGCTGGACGGAGTTCCGCTCAAGACGTCGCTTCGTCTCTTGCTCAAGCAACTCAGTCTTGCGTATTGCGTACGTGATGGCGTTCTCATCATCAGCTCTGTTTCCGGGATCAACGAAGAGCTGCGAGAAGCCATCAGCGAGCTGGAGGCCGTGCAACCTCAAGACGGCGCGGCGGCGAAGGGCAAACCGCCGGGAGGATTCCAGTAATCTGGGATAGGCTCAATCGGAAATAGTCCACCCCTCAGCCGTCGCCCCTGGGTCAGAACGCTTCGACATCGGCAGCTCGATCACAAACGTCGCCCCTTCACCGGGGCGACGTGACCACGATCTTGCCGCCATGCTCGCGCACGATCTTTTGTGAGACGGGCAAGCCCAGGCCCGTACCCCGCGATCCTTTGCTCGATGCGAAGATCTGAAAAATGGAAGGGATATCGGCTTCTTCGATACCGACGCCGTTATCGTTAATCGAGATGCGTGCGATCGAGTTTTCGGAGTCCCACTCGGTCTTGATCACGACCTGGGCGGATTCCGCTCCTTCGCACGCATCAATGGCATTGGTGACGATGTTCAAGACAGCCGCGATGGATGCCTTCGGGGTCAATCGCGACTTGAGGGATGTCAGGCGCGGGATGCCAGGCGAGCCTGGCGCCGAGCTCTTCGGCTCGTGATTGCATGAGCTCGACGACGTCGCCCACGGTCTCATTCAAGTCGGCCGGCTCGATGGCGGGCTCTCGATCCTTCGAGAATGAGAGCATGTCCATCACGAGGTTGTAAATCTTCGACTGGTTCTTCTCGACGATGGTCCAGCCGCGACGGACGATGACATCGTCCTTTTCCTTGAGGCCGAGGTCGATCAGCGAGCTGCCGCCGTTCATGCCCTGAAGGATGTTCTTGATGTGGTGCGAGAGGGTGGCGATCGTGTGTCCGACGGCGGCGAGCCGTTCCGCCTGGAGCTTGTCGTTGTAGAAAATCGTATTTTCGATGGCGAGCCCGGCCTGATGGCCGATGGCCACCATCAGCATGAGCTGATCCTGGCTGAAACGGCCGCGCGAGCCCCCCTTGGCCGTGACCGCGCCGCCGGCCTGAATGTCGGCGTAGATGACGCCCAGGTTGGTGTGGCGTCCTTGAATGGGCACGCAGATGGCCTCGCGAATTTGCAGGTCGACGACGGATTGCGCCGTGTTGAATCGTTTGTCGGTGGGCGCGTCGCTCGTGATGACTCCCTCGCCGTGGTCGAGCACGTATTCGACGATCGTTTGCGAGATCGACATCCGTTCGTCGGGCTGGGCCCCCTCACGCCAGCGAACGGCCTTGGGAACAAGGACGCCGGCTTCATCCTTCAAGAGAATCGCGCCGCGATCGGCACCGATCGACTCGAAGACCAGCTCGAGGATCAAGGGCGTCAGAGCCTCGATATCGAGCGTGTCGCTGATGGCCTGGGTGGCGCGGTACATGACCGACAGGTTCATCAAGCGTTCGCGCAACCAGCCGGCCGCCGCATCGGGCGCCTTGAGGATGCGCGAGCCCTCGTCGGAAGGGATCGTCTTGAGAATGGCCGAACGGTCATCCGGGCTGCTCCTGGCGAGCAGGTCGACGCGCGCCGTCAAATCGTGATGGGAGCTGGCACGTTCGTCGTGAAAGACGAGCACCGTCGAGCCAAGCTGGACCCGGTCGCCCGACTTCAGTGCAAGCTGGTCGACCGCCTTGCCATTGACGAATGTGCCATTCTGCGAACCCAGGTCGACGATACGATACCCGTCCCGATCGCGCCTGAGCTCGGCATGGCGTCGAGAAATTTCGGTATCGATGAGCCGCACGGTGTTCGAGCTGTCCCGGCCCAGCGCGACCGGACTGAAAGAGAACTCGAACCGTTTACTTTGCTCGGCCCCTTGAATGACGAACAACGAGGCCACGAGGCAATGTCTCCTCGGCCCGTATCGGATCGGATCGAATTGCGTCGGATTCGGCAACCGAATCATGACACTCAACTTCTCAAGGCTAACTCACGGCATGGGAAAGGTCAACCTTCTGGGTGGGTGGCGAGGAGTCAGAAGCAGGCACTCCAACCTGCGGAGCGGCTGGCACAGAACGCGGCTCGGTCCGTCTTGAGTTCCAGCGCAGGCGATGAACCGCCGCGCTTTTGTAGCCGGTCTCTGCGAGGCTGGTAGTGCCTCTACTGTCAACTCGACACGCGCGAGGCGGGATCGTCTGAATCGTCATCGGGTATGGCCATGGCTTCAGACCACGCCTCCGGCCAGTTTCCGTCGAGAAGGTGGCAGATGGCCAGGAGCCGTTGCGACTCAACGCCCGGCCTCAGGCCATGGCACCGCCGCGCATGCTGGAGGGCCCTTTCGGCGCGCTCCACACTGCAACTGCTCCAGGCAACACTGGCGCTCTGTCTCGTAAGCGGCCGTCGCGGCCCGGAGCAGGCGCAGGTCAGACTTGCACCGCCGGCACGTGTCGGCCCAGACCTGACGCGCACCGCACGTCGGACATCGCATTTGTTCCGGAGCTTCTGCTGGCATGGGCTTCGATCAAGAAAGAAACCGCGAATCACTCGGCCTCGACCACTCATCAACACGCGCGTGCGGCGCTCGATATTATCGAACTTACTTATCTTCAAGATAAAATACAAGTTCTTCGATCTCGCGAGACGCCGCGGCGATCTCGGCTTCCGATTGCCGCTCGACGGCCGCTTCGAGGTCGGTCAGCATGGCGCGCAGCTCGTCGGCGTCTTCTTCGTTGACTCCGGGTAAGAGGGCCTTGGCCTTGGCGATCAGGGCGCTGGCGGCGGCCACGGCTTTGCTCACGGCGGGGTCTTCAAACTTGGCGTCGATGGCATCGTCGTCGTCACGTTCGTCGAGATCGGAATCATCGCTCCTGGCGAAGGGGCCTGGCCCTCCTTCGAGGGTTCCGAAGACGGCTTCGAGACGGTCGGCGGCATCGCTGCGCTGGCGCAGCCGGAAGCGTTCGGTCGCGCTGTCGATGACGATTTGCTTGGCGAGACCCGTGGCGCGCTCGGTCGCCGTGACCTTCAGTATCCCGTTGAGATCGAGGTCGAGCCTGACCAGGATCTGGTTGCCGGCGGGAACTTCGGCGAGGCCGGCGACCTCGAATTCACCGACCAGGGTATTATAGCGCGAATCTTGATTCTCGCCCTGGAAGATCCGGATCCGGGCCACTTTCTGATTGTCCGAAGCCGTGGAATAGATTTCGGTCTGGCTGGCCGGGAGGGGCGTGTTGCGGTCGATGATCGCCGAGAAATAGTGTTCCGAGATGAACCCGTAGAGGTCGCCGAGTGCACTGATGCCGAGCGTGTGGGGCGTGATGTCGACCAGGATCGGCCCGACGTCGACGCCCGCAATCAGGCCCCCCTGAACGGCCGCCCCCATGGCCACGGCCAGGTCGGGCTCGATCTCGCAATGAACCGGGCGGCCGAGACGCTCTTCGAGTAGAGCGTGCACCAGGGGCGTGCGCGTGGCGCCTCCGACCAGGACGACCTTGTTGATCTGGCGTGGCTTGCACCTTGGCATCGGTGAGCGCTTCGTCCAGGCAGGTGAGGGTCTTCAAGAGCAAAGGGCGGATCAGGTCTTCGTATTCAGGCCGGCTGATCTCCATCACCAGGTTGAGCGATTTCCCGTCCTTGTCGATGATGAACTCTTCCTCGATGGTCGTCACCGCGTCGGTGGAAAGCCGCTTCTTGGCGTCTTCAGACGCCCTGAGAACGCGGGCCTTGGCACCCAGCGACTGTCTCAGGTCGACGCCGTGTTCCTTGGCGAATTGATCGCACACGTGATCCAAGAAGCAACTGGTCGAAATCATCGCCGCCGAGCTGAGTATCGCCGTGGCTGGCCTGGATCTCGACGACGCCGTTTTCGACCTGCGCGACCGATACGTCGAACGTGCCGCCCCCGAGGTCATAAACCAGCAATCGTTCCATCTCGGGCGGGTGGGGATCATAAGTGAGCACGGCGGCCGTCGGTTCATTGATGATTCGCACGACTTCCAGCCCGGCGAGCTCACCCGCCTGGCGAGTCGCCTGGCGCTGGCCATCATTGAAGAACGCCGGCACCGTGATCACGACCTTCGATACTGGGGTGCCCAGCGCCTTCTCGGCGCGGAGCTTGAGCGCCTTCAAAATGATCGCCGATATCTCCTGGGGCGAGTATTTCTGGTCGCCGAGCGTGACCGTGACCTCCTGGCCCATTTTCCGCTTGATCGATCGAATGGTTCGCTCGGGGGCCAGAACATACTGGTTGCGCGCGGCCTTGCCGACAAGAAGGTGCCCCTGGGCGTCGAGGCCGACGACCGACGGCAAGATGGGATCGCCATCCTCTTCCAGAACCACGGGGCGGCCGTCGCGGATGATGGCCACCTCGCTATTGGTCGTTCCCAGATCGATGCCGATAATTGTCTCAGTGGTGGTGCTCATGGATCGTTATTCCTCACTCGGTCGCGACAAGCCGAAATGGATGCCCGATCATCGGAAATGAACGGGCTCCGGCTCGGTTCTGTCTTCGTCTCTATCTTCGTCTTCGTCCTGGCTTTCGTTTTCAGCGTCAAGCTCGTCCGGATCCATTTCAGATTGATCGGAATCGTCATCGATCTCATCTTCGGGGCCCATGGCGCCGCGGATCGCTTGAACCTCGGCGAAGCGAATCAAGCGGCCACGCCACGTGTAGCCGCGCCTCAGCTCCTTGAGCACGGTCCCGGCCTGCGCTGCGCGGCCCATCGACGACCTCGATGACAGTCATCATCGCGGGGTCGACGGGATGGCCTTCGCATGGTATGTGCACGATCTGCTCGGATGCAAGCGTACGCCGCAGCCGTTTTTGAATGAGGCGGTAGCCTTCAAGGAAGGAATCAAATAGCTCGTGCCGGGTGCGAGCGTCGTCGCGGATCGCCGCGACGGCATCGTGGTAAAACGAGCGCAGAACTTGCCGCTTGATCCACGGGCGTTTTCGGAAGAGTTTCGTGAGCGATTCTTCGACGACGCGTGGCGATTCGTCGGCGATCAGGCGCGCGCTGCGCTCGATTTCGCGCTCGCCGCGGACGAGGGCTTCATCGAGATCGGCGAGCGCTTCGGCCAGCACTTTTCCGGTCGACCAGGCAACCTGGGATTCCTTGGCGTCGATGGCTCGCAAGTAGTCGCTGGCCTGCTTGAGAGCCGTAACCGCGGTGTCCGTCTGGTCGACCAGACTGCGGCCGCTCTTGGTTTGAAGCTTCAACTCGTGCCGTAAGGCAGTGAACTCCTCGATCAGGTCGATAATGCCGAACTCGCGCGGCGGCGGCGATGGCTGAAGCGCCGCCGCGGATGCACACTCGTGGCCGTCCTCGGCCTCGAGGCGAGCGTCTTCGAGCCATGTCGCGGAACCGGTCCAGAATCGTTTCGACGTGCGACCGATCGTTCATGGCGAGTCCGCCCAGGCCAGCAGAGCTTGTACCGGAAGTCGAATGTCGCGGAGCCGCGCCTGTAAATCCGCGATGATCGCCTCGAATGAATCCGATTTTGCCCCGTCGGAGAAAATCTGGACGCGCAGCCGCTCGGCCGGGTCGCGCAAGGAGGCGTAGGCCGCATGAATGGCCGCGAATCGCTCGGGCTCGCGATCAGGGGGATAGTGCGGACGAGCTCGAGGTAGCGCTGGCGAATTTCGGCCTCGCCAACGTCGTTCGGCACGCCGAGGACTTCATAAGGATCGTTGTTCATGTCAGATTCTTGTCACCGTTTCTTGCGGCGCTTCCTGGGCTTGGATTTTCCGGTCGGACGAGGGCGCGGGAAGGGGCCGCCCGGGGGCGCACCGCCGTCGAAGTCGTCGTCAATCGCTTCGTCATCGTCATCGTCGTCATCATCACCAAGGCCGAACATGTCAAAGTCATCGATCGAGCCCCCGAAGGGGAAGCCCATTGGACCGCCGCCGAACGGCCCGAACGCCGACCGTCCCAAGGTCATCTCCTTGATCAAGGTCAGGGCACTTCTGATCCGGGGGAGCATCGCCGTCGACTTCGGGTCGCTTGACGACTCGGCTAGCTTGCGGGCGGTCTCGAGGTGATCAAGCGCCCGCTGGATGCCACCGGAGAAGGGACCTTTGGCCAGCTCGAGCAGCCCGGCCTGCATGTTCAGCGCGATCGAGTCTGGGTGTTGTTTGACTCCGAGCTTGACAATTTTCCCAAAGAGGGCGGTTTGACCGTGCGCACTCGACAGGAAATCGCAGATGCGCTCGATATCGATTCGCCGGTACTTGGCACGCAGGCCGCGCCGGATATACGAGAGCAACTTTCTTGACGTGGCCGGCGCGTCCCTTGTAGTCGATGCCCGCACGCAAGAATCCGTCGAGGATCGAAGCCATCTCGCCGGCGGTCTCGCTCACGAATTTCTTCTTGAGCTCCTGGTCCCACATCCGGGCATAGCCCTTTTGCGTCGCGGCTGTCGTGGCGTACCGGATCGATTCGATCAAGACTGAAAGCCACAAGGGCCCGGTCTCGCCGATGCCGGCGCGCGCCTGCTCCAGATAGCGATCGCTCAGCTCGGGCTGGCCCGCCTTCAACTCGAAGATGAGCCTGCGGGCCAGATAGGTGTAGCGGGTGCGGCAGTCGGGCAAGAGCTGCTCGGCGAGGTCAAACTCGGCGCGGCCAGCGTCCCAGCGCTTGGCCAGGGCGTGGTTACGCGCCATGCCGATCCGGATCGTCCATTCGAGCTCGCGGAGTGACTCGTCGAGCGGCTTGAGCGCACGAGCTTTTTGAACAAACGGCAAGGACGACGTCGGGTCATTTTGCTCGATGAAATGCTTGGCAAGCAGTTCGAAGAGTATCGAGGTGGTCGGGAAACTTTTCGAGGAGCCGACGCGCGGCCGCTTCGAGTTTCGGCTTGTCGTCCCAGCTTCGATAGACGTCGGTGAGCAGCTCGTAGGTCGGCAGATGCTCGGGTGCGAGCTGAAGACTCTGTTCGAGACAATCAATGAGCCGTTGCTTCGCACCGCCTCGACTCTGGCGACTCCTTCGAGGATGACGTTTCCAGGAAGAGGGGCAAACCAAACGGTCCATCCGGGTCGGAAAGATCGGCGGCCTCGTCGCGGAGGAGCCTGGCCATGTGGTTCCAGACCAACGCCTGGGCGAGCGATCGCTCCGCGGGCCCAAGCACGACGACGTTCTTCAAATCGTCGATGTATCGCGACCAGTAGGTCAGTGAATGTTCGCTATCACCCTGGGGGCCTTCCCAGAGCATGGCCCAGAGGCGATTCCATTTCGGATCGATGGCCAGAGGCTCCGCCAGCCTCGTGAAATCACCGATCAAGCGCTCTGCGTCATCCAGATCGAGATCTTCGGCTTCCTTGATCAAGGGCCCGAGAAGGCTCCCCGTCAAACGCATCGAGAGCTTCGGGTCGATCTGTCGCAGCGAGTGCCGCAAAGGCCCAAGGAGGCGGATCACCTTTTCCCAATCTTGTTGCGCCGCCAGGCCCCTCATCTCACGCAACCGACCCAGAACTGGCTCACCAAATGCGAGTTTTTCGGCGGCTTCGGTGTTGGAGCTGATCGCGCCTGACGCATCGGCCTGGGTTAGCGCTGAGCAGCCGCGCCGGCGATCACCGAGGCTTTGCGTTTGGGATCAAGCCGCTCCCAGTTTGCCTTCGTCTCGGCTATATCGTGACGATAGTAGGCAGCCAGCCCGCGCACGAACAGCTTCCATTCGCTCAGCAACGAGCCACGAGGCAGATCGCGCAAGGCCAGGAACGCGCCGGCCTCATCTTTATTTTGAAGGCGTTCGAGTGCCTGGCGAATCAGCCCGGCATGACTGGCAACCTCCGGCGAGACCGCCTGCGCCCGATCAGCATGAATCACGGCATTATCGGCCGCCATGATAACCAATCGGTCTTTCATCTCGGGCGATCCAACGCGACTCTGAATCGCCAGGGCGTCCTTGCCCAGCCCCAGAGTTCATTAATAGCTGGACAAACTCATCAGCCCAGTCGCTCGCTGTCACGCCGAATTCGAGCAGATGCTGGGCCACCTCGACCGAGGAAGCCTGCATCCCCATTGCGCAAGCTGACGTGCTCGCAGGAAATAGGCCCGCTCCAGGAGCCGGTGATTTTCGGGCGTGCTTTCTTCCTTGTAGCACAGTTTCGCCTGCTTGACGGCGTCCTTGTACCATTCTTTCGCGATCAGACGTTCGGTCTCGCCGCGCAAGGAGTTGACGTCCGAGGCCAGTGCCGTCTTTGTGCCTCGTGTGCGTTTGGAAGACATAACGCTTGACGATCTCATCGACAGTGTGGTCCCCACGAATTGGAGAAGGGTCTTATTCTACAGTCCTCCCTGGCGAATTCCAAACGCCAAGCATTCTTGCCACGGCCGATTCACTCTGGACTTACAACCGGATTGGGGGGCCGGAACTCTTCCAAGTCTCTCCAGTTCGCCCAGCTTGCGACTCAAGTCGACGGAGTTACGCCCTTGCAGGGAGAATAAAATGACCCTGGCAATCTCACTCCCCGGACTCCGCGCGCTCCACGCAATTCACCTATCTTACCTCGACAACCTTCGACGGCCCATGTTCTACGGTCGAAATCGCCCTTGCACCAAGCGGGCTGCGTGCGAGATTTACTTACCTGGAGCGGCGGCTGGCGACGACCGAGACCTCGACGTGCTGGCCGAGCTTTAAGGGGAGTGGCTTCTCGAAAAGCGATTTTCAGACGAAGCACACGTGTGTCGGTAGGGCGGCCCGGGTCATCAGAAAGAGTCTGGCGGCTGACGACCGAGTCGGGAATTTCCTCGACCTGGCCTTCCCAGCCACGGTTGGCATACCCCTCCGCGGTGATCGCCACCCTGGCGGCAAGGGCGACGCTCGAGATATCGAATTCGTCGACTTCGGCTTCAACCCGCAGCCGGCTCAGGTTCACGATCGTCACCAGGGGCGATCCCGGCATGACCGTCTCACCCGCGCTCACATGTTGGGTCACGATGGTGCCATCGATGGGGGCGGTGATCCGGTATTTTTCGGCCTCGGCCTCGAGGCGGTCGACGGCGGCTTTGGCGGCGTCGCGCCGGGCGACGGCGGCTGTTTGTTCGTCGATCCGGGCGTCCGACTGGGGTGCTTTGCCGGTCGGAGACGGAAAGATCCGGTCGAGTTGAGAGCGCACGCGCACGAGACGCTGTGCCGTTTCGGCCTCGACCAGGCGCGAGTGGGCCTCGCGCAGCGCGGCTTTCACCTCGTCGGACCGCAACTCGACGAGCAGGTCGCCTTTTTGAACGGCCAACTTCTCCCGCGCGGGCATGCTGATGATCGTGCCAAGGACTTCGGTGCCGACGGTGACCTGGGCCCCCGGGTAAGCGACGACTCGGCCCTCGGCCACGATCCGGCTCGCCGGTCGAGGGGCGGACTTCGAGGCCTCGCCTCGCTTGACAACGTCGGTCAAGCGCGGTGCTCGGCTTGAACAGGTTCCACGCCATGCTGATCGGCCACCACGAGGCCCAGCGCGGGAAGGAAGACCCGTCCCACGAACATTGTCGGCGACATCAATCAATTCTCCCCTTCTGAACAGCCGGCCGTCACGAATGGTCAGCACGCGATCGGCGACGGTGCGAACGAGGGGGTCGTGTGTCACGATCAAGAGTGCCGCGGCTCTCGGAGCGTGCCATGGTTCGGAAGAGCTCCAGGACGTTTCGACTGCTCTCCGAGTCGAGGTTGCCCGTCGGCTCGTCGGCCAGGATGAGCGACGCGGGGCCCGCGATGGCCCTTGCGACGGCGATACGCTGACGTTGGCCCCCCGAGAGGTCGCGCGGCTGGAAGGCCTTGCGCTCGCCGAGGCCGACAGCGTGCAGCACGCGGTCCGCCTCGGCTCGGGCGCGCTGGCCGCGCCACCCTTTCAGGTTCAGGGCGTACTCGACATTTTCCGACGCGGTCAGCGAAGGGAAAAGGTTGAATTGCTGAAAGACAAAGCCAATCGACCGTCGCCGCACGTCGCGCAAGCGCTCGGGGCGGCTGGCGTCGATCTGCTGGCCGTCGATGATCACACGGCCGCCGCTGGGCGTGAGCAGGCATCCGAGAATGCACAGAAGCGTCGTTTTGCCCGAGCCCGAAGGTCCTTCGAGCGCCACGACTTCGCCGCGGTCGACCATGAGCGAGATGCCGCGCAGCACGGGAACCTCAAGGCGTCCGTCGGTATAGGTCTTCGTGATGTCGCATCCTTCGAGCACGGCCATCGAACAGATCCTTTTGGTTCGCGAGTTTACCCGCGGAAAACAAGCGCGGGATCAACGGCGGCCACTTTACGGAACGAAAGCGACGCAGCGGCGACACACAGCGCCTGTGTACCGATAAACACCAGGCCGGCCAGAGTGGGCGAGATGATCATCTTCATCTCAAAATGGTCCAGGAGCGGGGCCAGGCCCACGGCCAGCAGTAATGCCAGGGCAAGACCAAGGGCCGACGCGTAGGTCGCCTGTTCGGCGATGATCGCATACACGGTCAGGTTGCCACCGCCAAGCGCTTTGACCGTGCCGAACTCGACCAGATGCTCGGTCGTCGAGGCATAAAGCGTCTGGGCCACGATCACCACGCCGACCAAGGCGCCCAGGGTGACGGTCAGAAAAAGCGTGAGCCCGAGCCCCGTGCTCTCGATCCAGTATCCACGTGAGCGGGCGGCCCACTCGGCCCGGTCGTAAACATCGTTATAGGGCAGCCGGCGGCGGATCTCGCGGCGGACGGCCGACGCGTCGGCTCCCGGGAGATAGCCGCACGACGATGAACGTGGTTCGCCCGCGCAGCTCGACCGGAGAAAGGGCCTGTGCCAGCCCATAATCGAGAAAGGCGACGGGACTCGTCGTGAACGATAGAGCATCACGCGTCTTGCCGATGATCTTGAGACGGCGCCCCTGGAACTCACGATACTCGCCGACGCTGAAACGGCCCGAACCGGCGCTCGGCCGAGGCGTCGAGCATCACGTAATGGCCGCGCCGGAGATCGCTCGGATTGCCCGACTCGATCTTCCAGGGAAACTGCCAGGCCCCGAAATCTTTCAAGCCGTAATAAATCACCGACTCCTTGGCACCGCTCGGCAGGGCGACGATCGCATACCAGACGATCAGATTGTCCGCTCGCTCGACCCCGGGGATCGATCGCACGCGCTCGACGTACGTCTCCGGGAACGGGTTGCCGAAATCGACGTTCGGCGTGTTCCGCGCCGTCACCCAGAGATCGGCGTTCAGTCGCTCGATCGTGATGCTGGCGTTTTCAAGCAGTCCGAAGAAGAGGCCGACCTGGATCAAGACCAGCGCGGCGGCGAATCCGACGCCGAACACGGTCGCCGCGAACCGGACCTTCTCGTCGAGCAGCATCTTGAGGGCGAGGTCGATCATCGGGGCTCACTCCGCTCCGCCACGGAGCCGGCTGCGGCGGAACGGGCTCGACCCGAATGAGCCGGGCGACGATCGCATCGGGCAGGCGCGCGATCAGCCGACATCAAAAGCGACATCGGCAGCGGAAATCGCACGACGCCGCCACGACGCCGGTCGATCACGCGCGCGATCCGGCTGGCGGCCGCGTCGGCCGACATCAGGAAGGGCATCGCCGAATCCATGGGGGTCATCGGCGTATCGACAAATCCAGGGCATACGGTCGTCACGACAACTCCTTTTGACCGCAGGGCGATTCGCAGGCCTTCCATGTAGGCATTCACGGCGGCCTTGCTGGCGCAATAGGCCGATTCGCCCGGCAAGCCCTTGAAGGCACCCAGGCTCGAAATCGCCACCAGGTGCCCGCTGCCGCGAGCGATCATACCCGGCAAGACGGCTTCGATCGAGTAGATCACTCCCATCAGATTGACGCGGAATCGTCTGCTCGACCTCGGCCGTGTTCAGCGGATCGAGCCGCGTGGGTGCGCCAAAGCCCGCATTGGCGACCATGACATCCGTCGGTCCGAGCACCGCCTCGAGCCGGGCAACCGCGGCCAGGAGCGACGCTCGATCACCCACGTCGGCGACCGCCGTCGCGGCGATGCCGCCGCGAGTGCCGATTTCACTTGCCACGGCCTCGAGCTCGGCGCCGCGACGAGCGATCAGGCCGACGCGGCCGCCAAGCTTGCCGATCTTGAGGGCCAGGGCTCGGCCAATGCCGCTCGATGCACCCGTGATGATGACCGTCCGCGGGAAAGCAACCATGCCGTCGTCGAGCCCTCCGTTCGCCGCTCTGTTCCAGAACGCGATCATACATGAACAATGAACCATCAAGGTCGCCGCTACGTCAGGCGGGAATGAGACCACAATAACCGGGCGGCCAGACTTCCGCAGGATGAGAAATTTCCAGCGATGGTTGTCCCGGGGTCCCACCGGTGCCAACTTATATAATTGCGATGGAAACAAACGAGCAAGGAACTGATGATTCCGGGGAGCTTGGTGTGCTGCGTGAGGCGGCGGCCGGCAACGCCGATGCATGGACCAAGCTCCTGGAGCCGCACCGTGCCCGATTACGGCGGATCATCGAGCTGCGCCTCGATCGCCGACTCAAAGGCCGGCTCGATGCCTCGGACGTGCTTCAGGAAGCAATGTTCGAGGCCTTTCAGGTGCTGCCCGGTTATCTCGAGGATCGGCAGCTCCCGTTCTTTCTCTGGATTCGCTGGCTGGCCGCCATGAAGCTGCAATCGCTGCATCGGAAGCATCTCGGGGTGCAGGCTCGCGCGGCGGGCGCGAGGTGAGCCTTCATGAAGGCGCGATGCCCGAGGCGACATCGGCGGCCCTGGCGGCGCGGCTGCTCGGTCATGACACGCGTCCCAGTGTGGCAGCGGCGAAGGCCGAGCGGCGAATCCGACTCGAGCAGGCACTCGACTCGCTCGATCCGATCGACCGCGAGGTGCTGGTATTGCGGCACTTCGAGGAATTGACCGCCGAGGAATCGGCCCAGGTTCTGGGCATCCAACGGTCTGCCGCGAGCAAGCGATATATCCGGGCCTTGCGGCGATTGAAGGGCTTGATCGAAGACATGCCGGGCGGAGAAGCGGGTTTTCGTCTATGACCGATCCAACACGGGGTGAAAAACTCGATCGCCTGGCTGAATCGTTCCTCGAGCATCTGCGCCGCGGGGCGCACCCAGCTTTACCCAGTACGCCGCAGAACCATCCCGACCTGGCCGACGAGATCCGCGAGCTATTTCCAGCCTTGATCGAGATGGAGGGACTCAAACACCCCACGGGGGGGCTTGAACCGTGGGGAACGTCATCCAGTATGCGTGCCGCGCATTCCCGGCACCCCGATCAACTGGGCGACTACCGGATCATCCAGTTGATCGGCCGCGGCGGCATGGGGGTCGTTTACGAAGCGGAACGCGAATCACTGACAACCCGCGTGGCCCTCAAGGTCTTGCATCCGCGGATTCGCGACGACGCTCAATACCGGCGCCGGTTCCGCAATGAGGCGCGGTCGGCGGCGCGGCTCCATCATAGCCACATCGTGACTGTCTTCGACTTCGGTGAACACGACGGCACACTCTATTACGTGATGCAGTTCATCGCGGGTCAAAGTCTCGACCGCATCCTCCAGGACGTGCGGCGAATCCGCGAAGCGGCCTGGCGGGCTCCGAGCAACGAGAGGGCCATCGAGACCCTCACGATCGCCGCGGCCCTTCAAACCGGGCGCTTTTCAACAGGGTCAAACACGAGTGACCCGGCGATGGAGGCCACCGCGCCAGAGAGCTTCGATCGCCATGACATGTCCCTTGCCATGCGCGACCCTGGTCGTGAACCCGGGCAAGACGACGAATATTCTTGTCGATCCGCGGTGTCATCATCGACGGCGCTCACCGATTCTGGTGGAGACCGCTACTTCCGTGAAGTGGCCCGCATCGGGGCCGAGGCGGCCGACGCCCTGGAGTATGCTCACAGCCGGGGCGTGCAGCATCGCGACATCAAGCCGTCTAACCTTATGCTCGATGCGCAGGGCACGGCCTGGATCACCGATTTTGGCCTCGCGAAGATTGAAGGGGACGACGGCCTGACCGAGACGGGCGACGTCGTGGGAACGCTGCGTTACCTCGCGCCGGAGCGTTTTGAAGGACGCTCCGACGCCCGGTGCGACCTTTATGCGCTGGGCGTGACCCTTTATGAAATGCTCGCGTTACGCCCGGCCTTTGAGGGATCGGATCGAGTGCGGGTGATCCGTCAGATTCTCCAGGGCACGCCGCGGTCGTTGAGACAGATCGAGCCCCGAATTTCGCGCGACATGGAGACGGTCGTTCACAAGGCGATGGCACGGATGCCGGGCGACCGCTACCAGTCCGCCGCGGACCTGGCGGCCGAGCTGCGGCGAGTCGTCGCCAACCAGCCGATCCTCGCGCGGCGGTCTCCATTGCACGAGCAATACTGGCGCTGGTGCAAGCGCAACCGGCTGGCCGCCGGATTGACAGCACTTACTGGTGCGTTGATGGTCGCTGTCGCGGTCATCTCGACGGCGGCTTATGTGTGGCAAAGCCATTTGAACACCGAGATCCTCACCCAGCTTCAGCGGGTCGAGAGAGCCGAGAAAGAAGGCGAGTGCGCGGCTCTGGGAGGCGAAGCTCGCCGAAGCCCGCGCCGTGGCGGCACAGCCGCCGCTCGGGCCAACGCTTCTCGGCCCTGGCCGCCATCAAGGATGCGTCTCGAATCGGCCGCGACCTCGGGTACCCGCCGGAACGGTCGCACGCGCTGCGCAACGAGGCGATCGCCGTGCTGGCGTTGCCCGACTTGTCGATCACGGAAACGTTCGCCGACCGAGTTGGCGGGGAACTCATTGATGTTTCCGATGACTTCGAGTGGTTTTGCGTCAGCGACGACCAGGGCCACTGCACGGTGCGCCGCGTTTCCGATCAGAGCGTGGTCTTCCGGCTGCCCGACATATCAGGCCCGCGCTGGTCTTGTTTCGGTTCGAAAAAATGGCTGATGGATCGCGACGGAACCGGCACGTTTCGGATCTGGGACCTTGCCGGTACGAAGCCGGTCAACCCGATCCCGGCCATCCAGAACGTCAGCGCATGGGATTTTCGCCCTGATGGCAAGCGGTTGGTCGTCGCCGTGGCAGAGAGCTTGAGGGTTTACGACCTGTCGAGCGGCCGCCTCTTGAAAGAAATGAATCTTGGCGAGTTCCGGCGCGAGCCGCGGCTTCGAATCCATCCGACGCGAACCTTACGTGGTGATCTCGGAGTATTTCTCGGCCACTTCGTGCTCCGACACCTTGAGACGGGTGAGGAATTTCCTTTCCGGCCGCCGTGGGACGGCGACGGCACCCATGATTGCGACTGGAGCGCCGATGGCCGTACACTCGCCGTTCCCGCCAGCGGTGCAAAAATTGCCCTTTACGACTTCCAGCCCGATGGGCCAGCACTACGATTGGTGAAAACGCTCGAACACGGCGGCGGCGCTGGCAAGATGGTCCGCTTCAATCCCAAAGGTGATCGCTTGCTCGGTCGGGGCTGGGACCAAAATGTCTGCCTGATCGATCTGACCGCAAGGCGACTGGCGACGGAAACCTCGAGATTCGTCGCGCAGGGGAGCTCCGCCAATCCGTGTCGATCCGACCGGCACGCGCGTCTTTCCGGCCACGACGAACGATCTCGCGCGGCGCGTGGGCTTCTGGTCGGTCGCCGAGGGCCGAGAATGCCAGCTCCTGGCTCCCCGATCCGATCGCGGCACGATCGGCGGGTCCGCCATCAGTCCCGATGGCCGTTTCGCTGCCGTGTCATCAACAGAGGGCTGGATCACGATATTCGACCTCGAGACAGAACGCGAGCTCGCCAGCACACGCCTCGCGGGAGCGCATGGCACGCAACTCGTATTTGACGCCGCGGGCCGGCTTTATACAGCCTCGGAGATCGGCACCCAGCGTTGGCCGGTCCGCAACACGCCGGCCGAGCCCGGTCTCATCCAGTTTGGTCCGCCCGAGCCAGTCGCGCTCAAACCGCGCAATAACTCGATCGAGCGTCAGCGATGACGGACTGACGTTCGCCCACGCCCTCCGCAACCTTGAGCTCAACGTACCCAATACAGGAGCGTGGATCTTGCATGGCCCGCCCGGAAGCCAGCCGCGACGGGTCGGCGGGACGCATGATTTCGCCTGCGCGACGGTCAGTCCCGACGGCCGGTGGGCCGCGTTCGGGATCGACCTCGGGGGCAAGATTGTCGTTTACGACACCGCGACGGCCAAATTGGCCGCGGAGCTGCCAGGTCCGCGAGCCCGGTGTCGACTTCAGCCCGTGCGGTCGATGGCTGGCGTCAGCCGGCGAAACGACGGCCGTGTATACCGTTGGTACCTGGCGGCTCGCGCGAGAGCTTGGCGCCGGCACTCTCGCTGGTTTTACCCGCGACGGCGAGACGGCTCTGCTCTCGCCAGCAGCCGGGCAGATCCGCATGGTCGACGTCGCAAGCACCGCGAAATCGCCGCCTGGAAGATCCGGAACCCTCAGACGTGCAGTGTCACTTCGCCTCGATCACGCCTGACGGCACCCGGATCGTCATGGCCCATACCAGGGGACTACGCGTCTGGAACCTGCGACTCTTGCGCGAAGGGCTCAGTGGCCTGGGGCTCGACTGGGCCGCACCGTCCTATCCGCCCCGTGAAACTCATATCGAGCCTCGAAACGTCCAGTTCATCGGTTCGGAATCGCTTGATCCCAGGATCCAGGAATTCCGCGAAATCGTCCGAGCCGTGATGACGCCCTTGATCAAATGGAAGCGAACCGATGCCAGGGACTACATCGCTCGCGGCCGGGCCTATGATCGGCTGGGGTTAGACAATCTGGCGGAGCGTGATTACAACACGGCCGTGCGGCTTGACGAGCGTCTGGCCGAGGCCCGCCTGGCGCGTGGCATCGCCTTTTTCGTCGCGAGGCGTGGCGCGAAGCCGTCGCCGACTTGACTCGCGTAGTGGAAACAAAACCACCAGGAATCGACATTTTGCTCAAGAGAGCCTGGGCCTTTCACGAGCTCGGTCGCTACCCCGATGCCGTCAATGATCTCACGTCGGCGATCCAGATGAGCAAGATGACGCGCGAGAAGGCCGGATTGCTCGTGCTCAGGTCCGAATGTTATCGGCTCGAGCGGCCGATCCGACCTGGCCGCGGCCGATTTGACAGAGGCAGCCAGCAAATACACGGATCCTGGGTACCTTGCTCGGTTTCCAGGTTTGGTATCTCCTCACCGCGCCCACCCAGCAACGGACTGACGCCGTTGCGTTGTTTCTTGCCCGCCAGGCGGCGGCACGGCTCCCGCTCGACCGCGTTATCCAGAGTTACCTTGCCTGGGCCCTCTGCCGCAATCGAAAATATGAGGAAGCCCATCAGGTGCTTCTCAGGAATTTCAGCACGGGCGAGCCCCAGAGCCGCGACCTTTACCTGCTGGCGATCAGCCAGGCCCACCTGGGCCAATCGGTTGAAGCCGTTCGCTCATTCGAACGGGCCGCGACATGGCGCCACCAAGCCAGACCTCGGTGTCGTCGAAAAGGACGAGTTACTCGAGATGGAAATCGAAGCGCAAAGCGAGCTGGCCCAGGCGCAATATCGACCAGCACTTTGAGTCACCCGCGCACCGCCAGAGCAGAGGGCATTTCGCTATACGGCCCGCAGTACGAGACTGGTATTGCTGCCGCCAAAACCGAACGAGTTCGACACGGCAACGCGCATCGTATGGGGCCGGGCCTCGTTGGCGACCAGGCAAAGGTCGACGTCGGGCTCTTCGAGGTTGATCGTCGGCGGCACCGCCTGATGCCGCAGCGCCGTCACGCAAGCGAGCGCCTCGAACGCGCCGGCCGCCGTGAGCATGTGACCGGTCAGGCTCTTGGTTGAAGTCACTGGAATCAAGTCGGCATCGTCACCGAAGACGAGGCGCAAGACGGCCGCCTCGGCCGTATCGCCGACCGGCGTGCTCGTCGCGTGCGCGTTGACGTGATCGACGTCGCCTGGCTCGATCCGCGCATCGAGCAGGGCGCGGCGCACGGCGGCCGCCGCGGGGGCCGGATCGGGGCTGGGAATCACGTGATGGTGCGCATCGCTGCTCGACCCGCAGCCGGCAACCTCGGCGTAGGCTTTCGCCACGCGACGGCGGGCGTCGGCGGCGCGCTCGAGCACAAAAGCCACTCCGCCTTCGCCCAGCACGAAACCATCGCGGCCGCGATCAAAGGGACGCGAGGCCGCGGCGGGGTCGGCGTTGCGCCGCGATAACGCGCGGAGATTGCCGAACGTCGCCAGCCCGATCGGCGAGACGGCCAGATCACACGCACCGGCCACGCAGAGATCGACCAGGCCCAGCCGCAACCAGTGGCGGCCAATCTCGAGAGCATGATTGCCGCTGGCGCATGCGGCCGAAATGGCCAGGGCGGGCCCTCGGAACCCGAACTCGTGATGCACTCGATCGATCGTCGATTCCCGGTCTTGTTCCGGATCATAGAGCCGCATGCCCCCCTTCTGGCTGTCGGCTTCCCAGTGGAGCATCCACTCGGCACCGATTCCAAGAACCAGGCCGACACGCGCATCGCGATAGGTCTCCCACAGACCGGCATCACGCAGGGCCGATTCCACACACCAGTGCGCGAGCCGGTCGAGAGGCTGCCGCCCGGCAAAGGCCCGGGCGAGCGAATCGCCCTTGTGGCTCTCGGGCGTTTGCAGCGGCTCGCTGAGCTGGGCCGCGATCCGGCTGGGATAATCATCCGTGGGAAAGCGGGTCACCAGTGAGACGCCCGAGCGGCCCGCCAGGAGATTGGCCTCGATCTCGCCGAGATCGCGACCCAGCGGCGTCGCCGCGCCGACGCCCGTGATCCAGACAGGTGCCGTCATGTTCATGATACGACTCATTCTCGACCGTCCGATCCGACAACCAGCTCTATTTGCAAGAAGCCCTGCTGATCGCTCGCGATCAGCCGCGAAGATGATCCCGTGGTTCGCGCGTGCAGCCGCTTTTCCAGGTCGCAGATGTCCAGGGGCGCATCAACGTGCCGCGCATCCTTCAGAGTAGACCGCCCGAAACAAGCTTGCGCGCCGCGGCGAATCGATGTCGGAAGGCACGAGCGCCAGTGCCAGCGCCGAGCATTCACCAGCCCGGGGCGCTCCACCCGCCGGATCAGGCACCAGCTCCGGAGTCCAACCCGAGAAAATCAGCCAGACGCCGGGAACGACGCCGGCGGCCAACCAGGTGAGAGACGCCAGAAACCCTTCGGCCGCACCATTGAAACCGCCGCCAGCACCGAGATTCGGCCCGTGCGAGCCGATCGCCAGGCTGATCGTGCCCGACGGCGAGTGCAGTGCGAAGTGGGGAATCAAATGCGGTGACGTACCCCAGACCCCCTCGTTCATGAAGCTACGCAAGGCCGTTGCCAGACTCGCTCGCCCCAGATACCGCGATGTGGCCACGACGCCCCATTCTTCAAATTGCGAGGGACTCGCTTGCATCGCCTCCATCGCCGTGAAAACCGCGGCCGTGCTCGCGATCGACTGCTCGTCGGAATAGCGGAGCACCGACGGCGGTACGCGCGACCAGCCCGCGGGCACCGGCCCCGGCCGCTTTCGCAATGCGGCGACATCGCCGGGTGTCATTCGAAAGAGCGAAGCCCAACACATCGCCGGCCAGCTCCGTGCGGGCGTTCGTCTCTGACTGCGTTGCCGGGTGCTCCGTCAATTGTTCCATCAGATCGAAAAACCTTCCCTAGCTCGGCGCTTCGTGTCGTTTCGTCTCGCCGTACAGATTCAAGACAGGCCACTGGCGCGGTCGGCAATAGTCCTGGAAGAAGGCACGCGGTCTGTTGTCGAAAGCCAACGTTCGAACACAACTTTGCACAAGACTTTGCAAAGAACCGTCTTGGCGCTTTAGTCTAACTTTAGGATTATGCCGCTTTCAACCGGACTCTCAGGGAGAGAGGCGGCCAGTGACCACGCATCGCCATTCCTCCGCCCGCGGGGGCGATTAAAGCAAATCGTGCGAAATCGGGCCAGGCCGCTACGCAAGGAGACGTCATGACCGCGACTGCCGCCATGGACAAACTGGGCGAAGCTTTACGTCGAAACACGCTCGTACGCATCGTCGAACAACTTGGTGATGAGCATCCCGACTCGCATCTCAAGGATCTGGTGATCGAGCAAGCCGGACCCGGGCGAGAGATCAAGGTGCTCGGGCGCCGGGTGTTCAATTTCGGTTCCGACAGCTTTCTCGGCCTCGACCGCGACCCCCGCGTGCAAGACGCGATCCGCCGCGGATTGAGGCGGTGGGGATCTCACAACGGCTCATCGCGGGCGTTTGCCAGTGTGCGGGCGAATATCGAAGCCGAGGAGAAACTGGCCGACTGGCTGGGCGTCGAGTCGGTCTTGATCTTTCCATCCGTCATGCTGGCCAACCTCGGAGCCATCCCCGGCCTGGTCGGCCGTCCCGACGTCGTCGTTCTCGACGAGCATTCGCATAGCTCGATGCAAGAGGCCGCCAAGATCGCCAAGGCCAATGGATCGAAGGTTGCAACCTTCAGTCACAGCGACCCGGCAGCCCTCGAGAGCACGTTGAACCGCCTTCGGCCCTATCGTTGCGCCCTGGTGTGCATCGACGGCGTTTACAGCATGAGCGGCATGGTCCCGCCGATGACCGAGCTCAACGACGTCGCTCAGAATAATGACGCCGTGCTGTATATCGACGACGCCCACGGCACCGGCGTGCTCGGCGAGCAGGGCAGGGGAACCGTGCTCGAAACTCTTGGCAGTTATGATAATACGTTTGTCGCGGGATCGCTTTCCAAGGCGTTTTCGTGCGCCGGCGGATTCATCGGCTGCACTGAGCCGTTTCAGCGCTTGCTCAAGATCAAGTCGAGCCCTTACGTCTTCGGCGGACCTGTTGTGCCGTGTTATCTCGAAGCCATCTCCACGGTCGTCGACATCCTCCGGTCGAGCGAGTACGGGGTGCTTCGGGCCCGGCTTGATGCCCACATCAAGCGGTTGTCTGGCGGATTGACCGACCTCGGTATGACGATCATGGGGGGGGCGACACCCATCGTCTCGGTCTTTATCGGCGATGAAGGCGACACCCTCCGCGCCGGCAAGTTCCTCTTCGATCGCGGTTACTATGTTCAATCGGTCCTCTTCCCGGCGGTCCCGTATCACTGCGGCGTGCTGCGAATCCAGTGCAACGCCAATCACAGCGAAAACTCGATCGAGGGTTTGCTGACGGCGTTCAGCGACCTGGTCGAGGCCGCCAGCTTCTCGGCGCGCGGGAAATGGCGCTTGCGGCTTTCTCGGATGATCACGGCCGCTTCAGCCGGGACCGATTTTCCGCGTGAGATGAGGTCCGTGTCGCCAATATCCGTGGGACCGGGTCGAGTCGAATGGAAGCGACCCGGGCTCGCGGCGATTCCACGGTTTGTTTCAGATCGTCAATCACGCTTCGACGTCAGGCCACATCCATTACCCGAGCCTGGCGGCTGGAGCAGTGCGGCCACGACGAAGCCGACCAGGAACACGACGAATGGAGTTCGACACACTTTCCAGCGTGTGGGAATGTAATAGACGAGAAATGGCGGAAAAAGGATGCACGCGACGCCGAGCTTCCAGTCTTCCTTGAGCGCCAGATAAATGATCACGCCGATCCCACCAAGAACGGCGATCAGCGAGACGATCCATTGAAGGGCCAGGAGCAGCACATTCATGACAATATGTCTCTAACTGCGTTGACACGACGACGACAGCGCGTTTGCTGGCGATCTCCGCTGGCTCACCTGGATGGATGTCGAAACCCGGCGATTTCGCCCGGACGATCAGGCAAGTCTTGATTCACTCAGCGTCGGCACCGGCATCAGCAGTCGAACCCTGGGGATTGCCGTTTGATTCGGCGACCGCTCGATCGGCGAGCTTCGCTTCCATCAAGTCGAGCAGGTCGCCGACGACCTTCACATTCGCCAGTTCCTCGGGCGCGAGCCGCACTCGAAACTCCCGCTCGATCCGCATCACTAGCCCGACAACGTCGACCGAATCCAGGCCCAGCGATTCGCGCAGGTTCTGATCGTCCTGCGGCGGCGGATACTTCTCACCCATCTCTTCTTCGAGCAAGTTCACCAGCGTGGTTCGAAGCATCTCCCTGACTGACATGCGTCGCGTTTCCTGATGTCTGGTGTTGGGACAGACTTCTACTCTCGAATTGTGCAAGATACCAGCGCGGAGCAGGTTTTCACCAGGCAGAAGCGCCAAGGAGCTTCACGGCAGCCGGCTGCAAGAAGATGAAAAGTGCACGGGACCGGCGGCTGAATCATGATCAGCCATGCGCGGGCCGAGTTACTAAACCGCGATTCAGTCGTTAGCCGCCGGTATCCCCATCGGCTCGAGAACGCCGTCGCTTGCGACGCGGATGGTTCCCTCATGTCTCATCCGGCGCGTTCGACCGAACCGGTCGAACCGTTTTTTTGAGAAAATGCGACTCGCAGCGATGATCCACGCGCCGTTGACGTCACCGCGAAGGCAACGCGCCGGCGTGGCGCAATGGCAGACGCTGAGGACCTAAAATCCGCTGCGCGGTAACGCCCGTGTGGGTTCGAATCAGACCGCCGGTATGAGTTCCCCATCACAGACAAACGCGAGCGTGGCTCGTCAGGGCGCCGTGAAGCGTTGCGCATTGATGGACAAGGCGCCCAAACGCCGCCGCAAGAGGAACCTTCGTCCTATCTCACTATGCAGCTTTGTGTTTCGCCTGGGCACCGGAATAATAGGAATTTTCGACGAATCGCTCCAACCCTATGCGTATCATCAGCTTCCATCCGGGCGCCCGCGTAATCCGTATGACCAAACTCTTTGCCGCATCTCTCGAAGCACCATCATATTACGGCCGGGCGCTTGCGTAACCCGCATAAAGCGACCGGCGACGGAGTTTCACCACATGTTATGATTTAGTATGTGTTTACGTCTGTGCGCCGAAATAATCGGGGCGGGCGTCACAACCGCGACTTTCCCGTGCGTCCGGCCCTTTCGTTGACGGCATGCCCGTAGTATCGCCTGCCATTTTCAGGGTGACGACGCGGTCGTCGCCTCTCCGCCCGAAATTGATGTCGATTCCATGCAGCCGAAGCTGGGGAGCGATGCGGCGCAGTTCGCTGCCGAACTGGCTGATCGTTTTGGGCCAGCGCGGTCCGAGCGCGCGGCCCTTGGACTTCACGACCGCGTTATAGAGATCTTGGGGTTTGCCCGACCACTGGACTCCCTTTCGCGCGAGAGCGATCATGACCGTCGCGACCGGCGAATCCTCGAGCAGAATCTGTGTCGCCTCCTTGCGGTTGTCTTTGTAGGTTGATAGAAACGTGTCAGCGCCCCACCCCAGCGCCCGGCTGGTCGCTTCACCCCACTCGGCGAAGTCAGCCATGCGCGGCAAGTCCGGCAGCTTGACGGACGGCAGCTCGCGCAGGCCGCCGACGATCGCGTCGAGCACGCCCCCCAAGATTCGCGGATAGTCGGCGCGAAACGCCGGCCAGAACGCCCTTTCGGTTTGCCGACGCCTCTCCGAGATATCGGGCAGGTGCAGGAAGACAGAGCGGTCGCGCAGGTCGCCGCGGAGCACGAAGCCGTCGATCCCCACCAGGATCACCGGCCGCTGGGCGTAAATGGTGCTTCGTTCGTCGTTGGTGAAGCGTGTGCGGCCGGCGAATCCCCCGCCAAACGCAAGCTGGCAGATGCAGTCGGAGAGCCAACCGGGAATGGTGCTGATGTTCTCATATACGAGCAGCCAGCCGTTGAGAGCGGTCGCCATGAGGTTTTCCGTGCTGCTCGGAAGCGCCAGGACGGGGCAGGCGTGGGGGTCGATCAGGAGGCGAAGGATCCTGGCCAGCGTGCTTTTGCCAGACGACTGCTCGCCGTTCAAGACCAGGATCGGGTACGGGCCGACCGGCCGCAGCGCCGCCGTCAGCCAGGCGGCCATGAGTCTGAAATCGGGTTCGGTCAGATTCACATACGACCGCAACAGAGTCAATCGAGCCGTCACGGGCCGGCACGGGCAGCCCCAGAAGTCCCGCGGGGCGCCGGAAGTGGACGCCGGGCCGATGCACGACACTCCATCCCTGAGGCCCGATCGCGACAGTCCGGCCAGTGGAATCGCCCAGGTCGAGGAAGTAGGCCGTGTCGGCGCCGTCGCCATTTTGGCCGACACGGACAAAGATGTCGGGCATGCCGGTGGTGAATCGCGCCCTGGCCTCGAGTACCTCGACCACGCGGCGGATCGCCCAGCTCGACGGCGGCTCGGCGTGGCCGTTCATGTACTCGTCGATCAGCCAGTGGCGGAACCCGGCCGACTTGAGCCCATAAACCTCGAGCCGGTCGCCGATCCGCACCTGGGCGCACGCGTGGCCGTCGGCCGAGCGGAATAACCGCGCACCCGAGGCAACCCGGGTCAGGATCTGAACCGAGTTCTGACGTTCGCGCTTTTCGCCGGTTTCCCCAATCAATGTCCTATTCGATTCGTTGAGTTCCAGGGGGCTGCCGAGCATCTGCTCGATGCACGCGTCCGAGCTGATTGGCGAGGTGATCGGCGATGATAACAGTGCCTGGAATGGCAACGAGTCGCCCTCGGCGCGAACCTCGAGCTGGCCCGGCAAGGCATCGCGCGAGCCGTCGGCGCTCGCGGTGAGCGCACCGGCCCCCGAGCCTCCCTCGTTCGGCGGCAAAGTTCCGTCCGATGCTTCCGGTGCCTCAACTGCACTCACGCCGGCCGCGTTGCTGTCGATCGCGTCGGGGCTCGGGCTCGTCGAAGGCGCGGGCTGAATGGACATAAGCGCGAGCCGGCTGATCAACCAATCGGGGGATTCCGCGTAGACATGGTCTATCGTCATACCGAGCACGCTCAAGATTCGCGAATCCTGGCAGTTCTGCGTGCTCCGGCACTCGAGCAGGACATGATTGTGCTCGCTTCGGGTGATAGAGAGTGCCCAGTCCGCGCTTCTGTGGGCCGGGCAGCGCGACTCCCACGCGTCGGAACCGACCTTGCGTGGATCGAACCCGAATTTGCGGAGCCTGCAGACGATATTGGCAACTCCGTCGCGCACCATCGCATCAACCTCCACGTTCGTGCCGGCCCAACAAAATTTCTTACAGAGGGTACAATCGGCAGAAACTGGCTTTTTATGTAAATAAAATCGCTCAATATAGCTGTATTTCTCGCGATGAATAATAGGCGACGACGGGGCGGGGTCTGAGATAGGGCCACGCGCTGATCGGGCTGATACGAACGCCCCGCGGCGCCGCCGCGGCGTCGATGTCACGGGAATTCCCCCGTATGGTGTCCCAGAATTCCCGAATTCCATCAGAACTCTGAGCCGGTGCTAGGGAAATGATCCTTCGCGGATAAGATATTCGCGTAACTCAACGGCCTCGAAGCGGTTAATCGCAAGTAAACTAACCGTTATGCGTCCCGTGTGAGTGCGGCCGTCAAGGTAGGGGCCACGCCACGCAAAATGGCGGCTCCAGCGGTCTTTCTTGGGATTGAATAACCGTATCGTCCGTCCGGTCTGCGGATTCAAACCCGAAATGTTCGGACCCTTGTAGCTATTGCAGAAGAAACACGCCAAAGCGAGGTGTTCTTGGCTAGTAGCTCCACGGTGCTGGCGGGCGATGATATGGTCAATTGCGTGCGGCAGCGGAGAGAACGCTTGAGGGAGCTGGCAGTATTCGCATCGTGATTTGGCCCGTTGCCAGACCAGACGCTCAAGTGCTACATCCATTCGAGGCGTCCATGCCCGCGTGTTTCAGGGAAAGACGCGCCTTCGACCAAAGGATTCCGAGCCAGAATCCTACTCGCCGGTAGCTTTCCACTTCGCCTTGTTCGGCTGGGGTGAGCGTTCCGTCCTGGGCCTTACAGGAAAGCTCCCGCATATGCTGCTGGTCTTCGGGACTGAGCTGGATACTCAATATCTCGCGGGCGGCTTCGGGCGAGAAATCACTATGGTCAGGCTTGCCTAGCCTGCCAATAATCCCGGCATCGGTTGTCGGGACATTAATTTGGTGCATATATGTGAACCCTGTCGGGGTATATGATTCTTTAGTTTACCAGAAATACTCCATATTGCCAACGCATTAATTAATGTAGCTACTTTGACCTTGGCTAGTCAGCATTCTATTGATGCCCAGAAAATCAGCCGAGCAGCAGCCAAAATCGACGCTCTCGATGGCTGCATGCACACTATTGGCGTCGGCTCCCATCTAGAGGGAAATAATCAAAAAGTTATCTGAAGCTAAAGCAAACGGTGCATAAGCCAATGCCGGTTGATTAACTCTATGGCGTCGTCGTCAAGCTTGGCTTGCTCATACCTCATCCGTTATTATTCTGTGAAACGCCGCTTTCATAGAATCATATCTAGAAATAAACTGTAGCAATAGACCGACAATATAGATATGAGCAGCGACAGAAAAGCAGAGAAAGATCCAAGGCACGCCCCGTGAATGATCAATTCCCTTGGCCCGCCAGGCTCCGTCGCCCGGCAGATCGCGTCCCAGGAATACTTTCCCCCACATTCCCGGATCCGACGCGATGAGAAAATGACTCCCCGCAAGGATTAGGAGAGCTACAATCGCAAAGTAGCACCGGCGTCGCTGGCCACCGAGAAATGCGAAAGAAATTATGTACACTCCTGACAACTGAGTAGCGGATGTAATAAAAAGTGCGGCACGTATCGCTACTCCGTCGAAAGCGTCGCCTACATCCATTGCAAATGCGTCCTTTCCCAGATCAAATCACGAACCGCTCAACCTCATCCAGCGTAATTTACTCGCTGGTGCGTTCATAGATCTTGGTGGTTTTTGGGGATTCGTGGTTGGCGATCTGATAGGCGTGATCGATGGTGCCGCCGTATTCGAGGTAGGCGGTGATGCCGGTGGCCCGGAAGCTGTGGTTGCAAATGCCCTCGGGCAAGCCGGTGCCGGCCCCGCCCAGCTACAGAATTCCGGGGACGCTAGATGTAATTCCGGCTGTAATTGAGTATGGTGTCCCCCGAACTCCATGGTGTCCCCCGAACTCCCCCGGCTATAATTGAGTATGGTGTCCCCCGAACTCCCCTGGTGTCCCCCGAACTCCCCGAACTCCGTGTCCCCCGAACTCCGCCGGCTGTAATTGAGTATGGTGTCCCCCGAACTCCCCCGATCACTGCGGTGAGCCGCAACCCAAAGCCAGTCAAACATTCCGCCGAGTCGCGTGATCACTGGCGGAGTTCAGCGAGGAGTCTCTTGTTAGGCCGAGGAACTGGAACGCGTTTTTGAAAAACTGCCTGATGCCTGTCTGTGCTCGACATCGCTCACGCCCGCCAGGTTGACACTTCGATGACTGTGGCCTACCGAATCGCGCGAACGTTCCGCGAAAGGATCAAACAAATTCATATCAGTAGCGTTAACACAAGTAGCAGGCATGACGTCATCACTCCCAACGCTGCTCATTCGTTCCGATCCCTGGCGTCCCTTATTCCCAGTACGATTTCAGCAATCCTGGAAACCTTGTAAGACACGGGCAGATCATGGAGCAACTGGAGATGGCGACCTTGTCCTTGCCCGGTCCATCGAAGTCAGAGTCGACCCGGCACACCTCGGTCGATGTGACATCACCGAAGGGTGCAAGGTTCCGCGAGCGAACCCCTCGGCTAGCTACCCGAAACATGTCATTCGACGCTCCTCGGCCCGAGATCGAGCGGCGAGAGCCGATCTGCCCCAACGGGCTCCGGTCTGGAAACCATCGGTCGGGAGCCGATCCCGACATGAGGCTCGTGGCCGCTTCGTGAATCCCCGGGTGTTTCACGGACCCCAACACGCGGCAATTGCCGTTCCGCTGCCCGAATCAACGCGCCAAGGATGAGCAGAGCCAACCCCGCGGGGACGCAGTCCAACCGGAGGATGAGCCCCAAGAATCCCGGTAGCCGGCCCGGCCCCGAGGAGGCCAGAGGTGCGGAGCAGCCCAACAGCAGCAGCACGAAGCCCATCCCGAGAGTGGCCTCTCCGAGGGTCGAGGCACTGGCCCTGTCGTCCCCCACGCGGCCGGCGGCGACGATCGACCTCAGCAGCAGGACGGCACCAAGCGCGGTCAGGATCGGGGGCATCTTTCGGCAGACATAATAAAGTGCCAAGGGCAGCACGTTGAAGTACATGGACACCGAGAGGAAGATGCCCACGCCGAGACACAAAGCCCCGACCCAGAGCGAATTCCGTCCGGGATAAAGCCCGCGCGGTCGTGCCGTCTTGTAACGACCGGCTCCGGCCTGAGCGGAGACGATCGCGACCAGCACGCCCACGAGCAGCATGGCCGTGTCTCCAAATTCTGCGACCGTCGGGAGCCAGCCCGCCCCGATACGGCCTGCCGGCGGCCGAGAGGCGAAGACCACCGTCCCCGTGCACGCCAGGATGGTCGCGGCCAGACCGAAAACCACTCGAATCGACCTCCTCTTGACTTCGATCGCCTGAATCATCGCGCCGAGAACGAGGAGAACCAAGCCCGCGGGAAAGCTATCGATCCAGACCAGGGTCCCCAAGAAACCGAGACCTCCGCCCAATCCCTGCAAGACCTCGGGTAGAAACCAGCCCTCGAGTAACAGCACCAAGCCGATGCGCAGAGAGGCTTCTCCCACGGACAGGACCGCAGGCGGTTGCGAGTCCGCGCGGCCGAGGGCGGCTGCCGAACTTCGCAGCAAAACGACACCGACCGCGATCAGGATTGGCGCGAGCTTGAAGGACGGAGACAGCAAGCTCGGCGGCACGAGTCTCACGAACACGAGGACCGGCGAAACCAGCCCGATGACGAGCACCAGACGCCACAGAAGAGTGTCGTCCGCCCGAGATGGAGTCCGCGCGCTGCGGCCACGCCGTGCCGGCGAGTCCCGATTTCAACGCCGGCGATCGAGAGTACGATGGCCGCCAGCAAGAGCGCATTGCCGCTAAACATCGAGACAGATTGGAACCACCCTGGTCCAACGCGGTCCACGAACGGAACCATTTGATCGTAGGTTGCGATGGCTCCCGCACCGAACAGCATCATCGCGGCGAGACCGAGCGCGAGGACAAATTGAAGCGGCTTCATGCCGGCCTCCGTAGAGTAAGCGATCGACTCCCGTGGTGACAGCGATCCGTCGCCGGGCGGCTGAAACTAGCGTGAAGGTCTTCACTTGTCAATGCGACCTGAATTTCAGCTTCGAGTGAACCTCCTCGACTGCGCCGCGGTGAGTCACCGCTCAGCCACCAGCCCGACCAATTGGGATAAGTCGAATGGCATTAAGATCGCGCAAGTTCCTGGCATGAAACGACTTGCTGATACATAAAGTTCTGCATTCTATTATGTCAAGATTATACAAGTGGATTTGCCCGGGCTTCGGCTGGCAACAAATCATGAAATCAATATTTCATAATTAATACGGACGGCTTCTCCCCCTCCCCGTCCTATCAAAATAGGAATTGTTTCAACATAAACTTGTTCGATTCGATCAGGCCGCCAAGTCCTTCTCCCGCAACTCTTTGCGAATTCGGCCCGGGGTCGCTGCAGCCACGGGTACTGTTTGGGACGACGCTTCTTCACTCGCGGTTCGTACCGCCCCGGGCGCTCCGGATTGACCACCAGCTCCGGCATCTCCGCCCCCTCCTCGGCCCCGCGCAGCCACCGCAAGGCGTCAATGAAACTCACTCGATCCGCGGCCACATCCTGACGCTCCGCCGCCTCGCACATCGTCAATCGCACCAGGTTGTAAGCGATCGCATACATCGTCAGTTCCTTCTGAACACCATCCACTGTCCTACATTTCAACACATCCATCTTCATCGTCACCTTGAGCGACTTCAGATTCTCCTCGACGCGCCACCTTGTCGCATAAAGATTGGCCAGCGATTCGGCTGTATAGGCGACGCCGTCCAGCAGGGTCGTCACTAGCGTCACCTCTCGCGTTCGGAACCCGGGCACTTCGATCCGATACCGCAATTCACGCACCAGGAACGACTCGGGCAGAGCGCCGTATTGCTCCTCGCTCATCCAGCTCGGACACCTTGGCGGCTTGAAGTACTCGACCACCTGATCCATCAAGCCGATGGCCCGGATCCAGCGGCTGCGCGGCAGCCCATTGGGTGTCCCCTTTTGGCCGGGCCGCGCACTGCGCACGCCCCGGCGTGAAGTCGACGATCTGCTTCTGATGCAGGCGAAACACCGCATGAACGCCCTTCTTGAGCAGCAGGCCCAGATGCGCGAACGAACAGAATCCACGATCGGCCACCAGGACATCGCCGGCCTTCAGGAAAGGGAGAATGCCGCCGACGCCGGCCATGTCATGCGACCGCAACGGCGCCGCGGTGACTTCCAGCAGCAAGCCAGTGCCGGCGTGGAACAGGGCCAGGATGTGGGCCACCGGAAAGCCGCATCCCTTGGCCTGGTTTCCCGGCTGTCCGAAGTAGGCCTGTAGCGCCGCGACGTCGGGCATGGAGAACGACGAGCCGTCGATCAAGAAGACGCGATGGCCGAGCCAGAGACTGGCCGCCTCGGTGGCCGGGATCAGGACCTTGACCACCTCACGGAGGACCGCCTGGAAAACGGCCAGCGGCAGCCTGGAGCGGGCCTGGCAAAGGCGCTGGCGGAGAAGGCTCGGCCGGCCATCAAGGAGACGTGTGTCAAGGCGGTATTGCCGTGAAGGATCTGGATCAAGAACCAGTGGATGATGGCCGCCGGGGTCAACAGGCAGCTGTCGCACCAGGTGTGACCGGCAGCTCGACAGGCGGCGTGGATAAAGTCGCCGCCGAGCTTGGCGGCGAGGTCTTGTCTGAGGGTCTTGAGCGTGGTAGAAATCCGGCGATGCATCGCGGGGCCTCCTGTGCCATGGATGTTGTCACAAATACCATGACGCGCAGGGGGCCCGTTTTTCTCAAGAGTCGACCCCTTCTGGGGTTAGAACTGACTTAATGCCATTCGGGATAAGTCCAATTACGAGAAACCAATGAGGATAAGTCGAATGGCATTAAGATTGCGCAAGTTCCTGGCATGAAACGACTTGCTGATACATAAAGTTCTGCATTCTATTATGTCAAGATTATACAAGTGGATTTGCCCGGGCTTCGGCTGGCAACAAATCATGAAATCAATATTTCATAATTAATACGGACGGCTTCTCCCCCTCCCCGTCCTATCAAAATAGGAATTGTTTCAACATAAACTTGTTCGATTCGATCAGGCCGCCAAGTCCTTCTCCCGCAACTCTTTGCGCAATTCGGCCCGGGGTCGCTGCAGCCACGGGTACTGTTTGGGACGACGCTTCTTCACTCGCGGTTCGTACCGCCCCGGGCGCTCCGGATTGACCACCAGCTCCGGCATCTCCGCCCCCTCCTCGGCCCCGCGCAGCCACCGCAAGGCGTCAATGAAACTCACTCGATCCGCGGCCACATCCTGACGCTCCGCCGCCTCGCACATCGTCAATCGCACCAGGTTGTAAGCGATCGCATACATCGTCAGTTCCTTCTGAACACCATCCACTGTCCTACATTTCAACACATCCATCTTCATCGTCACCTTGAGCGACTTCAGATTCTCCTCGACGCGCCACCTTGTCGCATAAAGATTGGCCAGCGATTCGGCTGTATAGGCGACGCCGTCCAGCAGGGTCGTCACTAGCGTCACCTCTCGCGTTCGGAACCCGGGCACTTCGATCCGATACCGCAATTCACGCACCAGGAACGACTCGGGCAGAGCGCCGTATTGCTCCTCGCTCATCCAGCTCGGACACCTTGGCGGCTTGAAGTACTCGACCACCTGATCCATCAAGCCGATGGCCCGGATCCAGCGGCTGCGCGGCAGCCCATTTGGTGTCCCCTTTTGGCCGGGCCGCGCATGCGCACGCCCCGGCGTGAAGTCGACGATCTGCTTCTGATGCAGGCGAAACACCGCATGAACGCCCTTCTTGAGCAGCAGGCCCAGATGCGCGAACGAACAGAATCCACGATCGGCCACCAGGACATCGCCGGCCTTCAGGAAAGGGAGAATGCCGCCGACGCCGGCCATGTCATGCGACCGCAACGGCGCCGCGGTGACTTCCAGCAGCAAGCCAGTGCCGGCGTGGAACAGGGCCAGGATGTGGGCCACCGGAAAGCCGCATCCCTTGGCCTGGTTTCCCGGCTGTCCGAAGTAGGCCTGTAGCGCCGCGACGTCGGGCATGGAGAACGACGAGCCGTCGATCAAGAAGACGCGATGGCCGAGCCAGAGACTGGCCGCCTCGGTGGCCGGGATCAGGACCTTGACCACCTCACGGAGGACCGCCTGGAAAACGGCCAGCGGCAGCCTGGAGCGGGCCTGGCAAAAGGCGCTGGCGGAGAAGGCTCGGCCGGCCATCAAGGAGACGTGTGTCAAGGCGGTATTGCCGTGAAGGATCTGGATCAAGAACCAGTGGATGATGGCCGCCGGGGTCAACAGGCAGCTGTCGCACCAGGTGTGACCGGCAGCTCGACAGGCGGCGTGGATAAAGTCGCCGCCGAGCTTGGCGGCGAGGTCTTGTCTGAGGGTCTTGAGCGTGGTAGAAATCCGGCGATGCATCGCGGGGCCTCCTGTGCCATGGATGTTGTCACAAATACCATGACGCGCAGGGGGCCCGTTTTTCTCAAGAGTCGACCCCTTCTGGGGTTAGAACTGACTTAATGCCATTCAGGATAAGTCCAATTACGGTGTCAACCCTGGGCGTCTGAAGCCTTCTTTTTCGGACGGCCTCGGCAATGGAAAGTTGATTCGGGGCCCAGTGGCTTGGCCGTCCGGCTCCGCCACGTTCAGTCGACATCGATTTGGGCAGAAAGGGGTCGGCAAACTGCGGCGGTCGTTGATCGCGTGATTGGGGATGTGGCCGCCTGAATCGCAGCGAGCGAATCGGATCAAGGTCTTTTGCGTTCGGCGTGCCGTCGCTAAACTCAGTTTCATGAATGATCCGCGCGGCAACCGAGACCATCACGAGCCTCAGCAATTCCAGACGACACGCTGGAGCATGGTGCTTTCAGCGCGTGCAGGCGCATCGAGCGAGGCCCTCGCTGCGCTTTGCACGACATACTGGTACCCGCTTTACGCGTTCATCCGTCGCAAAGGCTACGACGCCGAGACCGCGCAAGACCTGGTTCAAGGCTTCTTCACGAGGCTTCTGGAGAAAGGTGACCTGGGCGCCGTCACGCCGCAAAAGGGGAAGTTCCGATCGTTTCTGATGGCGTCGTGCACCCATTTTCTGGCCAACCAGGCTGACTATGTCCGCGCCAAGAAGCGTGGAGGGGGCCAGGCGCTGATCCCGATCGACGGGCTGACGGCCGAAGGGCGTTATGGCTGTGAGCCACGCACCGGCTCACAGCCGAGCGACTCTTTGAACGACAATGGGCCGTGACGTTACTCGACAATGTACTCGCCGTGTTGACGGCCGAGATGACCACGGCCGGTAAATCGCGCGAGTTCGCAGCCTTGCGGCCTGCCCTCCTGGGAGAAGGCAAGCGCACTCCCTACGGTCAGATCGCTGCCGAGCTGGGTCTGAGCGAGGAAGCCGCGCGCCGCGCGCCCATCGGCTCCGCCGCCGTTACCGCGAGCTCCTCTGCGAAGAGGTCGCACGCACGCTAGAAGATCCAGCGGATGTAGATGGCGAAGTCCGCGCGCTCTTCAGCGCCCTGGCCGATTGATCGAATATCCGACGAACGGCCTGGTGCTTGGGCTAGAACGGGCGAGAGCCATTGCCTGACGGTAGCGACCGTGAAGGGGCCGATGAATTCGGCGCAGGGGACGCCACCGGATGATACCGAGACGCCTCGTCGAGATGGCGCCGCACCGTGGCGACCCAGACCGTTGCGCATCCAAGAAAGGTCAGTAGTCCCAGGATGCTCAAGCTGAGCAGAAAGCCCCGGCGTCGGAAACCGCGGGCAAACGGCGCATAACTGTTGCGCACGGCGGCCGGCCATCGCCATGCCACGAAGCCGATCACGGCTACCCAGATCGAGCCCAGCGTGAGGAGTGCAAACGCCGTGATCGTGCCCATGGGGCTCGACCGCGCCCACGAAAGGATCGACACGTTCGTGCCCGGATCGGTGAGGATCACTTCGGTGGTAATCGCGGCGACCAGGGGGATCATCAAAATCAGCGCGGTGACTGGCACGTACACGACGATCAGACACGGGTAAATCAGCCACCGCTCGGCCTGGCCCGCTCCCCCTTCCGCCGACAGCGAAGCGCGGGCAAAGAGAAAGCTCGCCGCGATGCCCAGCAATAGAAAAGGAAGCGTGTTTCCAAAACTGACCATCAGGTTGAGGCAGGCCGCCGCCAGGAGCGTCCCGGCCAAAAGCCCGAAGGCGATGTATCCCAGCCGCAGGTCGTCGGGCCCCGACTTGAGCGCCGCAAGCGCACGCTGGTGCCAGCTCAACTCGTCTTGAGGAACCCACTGAGCCGGGCTGCCGAGATCGCGCAAGACATCCTGAAGCTCGGCCGCATCAACGGGTCCCGAAGCCCCCGTGAGGGCATGCTCGATGTGCTCGATCACGTCGCGCTCGATGTCGGCAACGTCAACGGACGGGCAGTGTCGCAGTGACGACCGCACTTTAGCCAGATAATCGTCGAGGCAGCGCCTCGCCGCGTCCGTCAGATTGATCATCACGTTGTTCCTTTTCGCAGACTCTTGACCCCCGCCTCGATAAGATCCCACGACGCGTTCATCCGGGTGAGAACCGCCTCGCCCCGCGCCGTCAGCTTGTAGTACTTGCGAGCCGGCCCCCCGGGAGACTCCTCGAGCCTCGACACCCACCAGCCCCTGCGTGCGGAACCGGCTGAGGATCGGATAGATGGTCCCCTCGCCAATGACCAGGCCATCAATGACACACAGTCGCTTGACAATGTCGTACCCGTACAGCCGCTCACCGCGAAGCGCGTTCAGGATGCAGAGCTCCAAAACACCCTTGCGGGCCTGCACACTCCAGTTTTCGAGCGAATTATCGACGTCCATGCCTCCACTATACGGCACTGCAAGATACTGTCAATACCAGCTACCTTGTTTTGCAAGATACCGATTTGAAAGTGTGGGGAAGCAACGTGCCGCTACAAGTTTGTGTTCACTTGCCCATTTGTTACGAATTATCATAACTCAAATCGTACGCGCAACTATGGAGGGCCGAAGATATGCGTGGGCAAGTCTGGCAGGCTCGCACCGAACAAGGCGTGGGCTTCACGGAGCTGCAAGTGCAAGACGACCGCGACATCCCAGGACCAGCCTTCCGGTACGGCTCGGTCGACTCCGCCGGGCCGGCCGGGGAGCCGCCTGGCAACCCAGCGATCGGCCTGGTCGAGCCAGCGCCGGGCCGCTTCATATTGGCCCAGCTTGTATTCGGTCATCGCCAGGACGACCCAATCCAGGATGTGGAAATCCCAGGCGGGATCGCGCTGGAGGTTGCTCATGAGCCGTGCCTTGGCGTCGCTAAACCGAGCGGTCCGATAAAGAGCGAGCCCCAGGTTGTACTCGGTCCATGAGTCGGGGCAGTAAGCGAAGCGTTTCTCGGCGAGTGGCACGGCCTGTGCGCTCAAGTCTGGCTCATCGGGAGTCAATGCACATACGTATGCTCCGTATACCATCCAGAGCACCTTATCGGTGTCGCGGAACATATCGCACATGTGTTGGCACGCGGAACGGTATCCGGCCGCGTCGCCCACCGCCAGCCGTAGAATGGCATGATGGCACCAGTAATAAGGGTATTCCGGCGTCAACTCGGTCATGGAACGGGCATACGCGGCGGCCGCTTCGTGCCATAGCCCAGCCTCGACCAGCTTGGTTGCCTCGGCAAAAACGTCATCCATGGTCGTCAATTGAATGCGAGCCAGCAGGGGTGAGGATGAACCGGCGGCGTCGTCAACGGGATAGGGGGGCGCGTGCCAGTCAAGCCCCATTTCGGTGAGCCGTCCTCGAATGGCTCGCAAGTCCCAGACGTGCACGGCCGGTCTCTCGTTGGTGGTCACCACCAGGCGCGAGCCATCGGGGGTGAACGCGGCCCCGCTGATGGCATCCAGGTGCGGGCCTTCGAGCCGCGCCAGGGTCCGGCCGGTTTCGGTCTCCTCAAGGCGGATCACCTTCGTCGCGTCTTCCACGACCAGGAGCCGGCCGTCGGGGGAGAAAGAGCCAAAACGACTGCCGCTCATTCGCCGCCCGGTGCGCCAGGTGCCGACTTCCCAGAGCCCAAGCTGAGAATTTCCCGCCGCCAGCCATTTGCCGTCGGGACTGAAGCAGACGTTCGTTGCTTCGTCGACTGGTAGCGTGGCCACGCGGGCGCCGTCGGAAACCCGCCAGATTGTCACGCCCTCGGTCTGAGGGCTGCCTGTCGCCAACCAGGTTCCGTCAGCGCTGACGGCCACCGAGCGGCATTCATCCAGAGGCTCAACCTGGAACGTCCGCTCGGGCGTGAGGACGTACGACCTGGCGAAGCCGGCCGCGGCCACTACGCGACCCTGGCGGTCCTCGGCGACCGCGGTGACGGCCGTCCGCAACGAAACATGGCAAGGTGGACCGATGCGGAGCTCGCCGCGATCGACATCGAGCCGGATCGGCCACCGCTCAATGCCATACGATCCATTCGTGAGCAGTGCGCCGGACGCTTCGAAGAGAACGCATCCAACGCGGCCAATCGGCAATAACACGAGCTCCGTGCCGTGGGCCAGATCCCAGAGCACCACGCCTTCTTTATTACCGACGGCCAGTATCCGGCCATCGTGCCGAATGCAGGGAGAAGTATAAGAAGTAGACGATGATTCTGAAGCGTGGATGAGAGTCCGGGATTCCAGAGCGGGATCAACTTGATAGGTCGTCAATCGACCCTCGGACTGAAGGGCGATTCGGCCGTCACGGCTGAACTCGACCCCGGCGCCGCGCAAGGTGAGGAGCGGGCGATTGAGTGCCAGATCCCAGAGCCGGAGCTGTGAGTCCGAACCATTGCTTGCCAGCAAGTTACCCAAGGGATGAAATGCCGTGTGGACGACGTGGTTGGCCGTGCCTTCGAGAAGCGTCTTACGCATGCCGGTCGCGGCGTCCCAGAGAGAGATGGCCTCGGCATCGTTCGATATCGCCAGGGTGGCCCCATCGGGGCTCCATGCGATTGAGCCCCCCGCGGCGATGTCCAGAGGAAATGAACGGACGACCTGGCCAGTTTCGACGCGCGAAATTGAGCAGAAAAGGCTTTTCTGTTGCTGATGCAGAATCGCGATCCGAGCGCCATCCGTGCGAAATGCCAGGTCAATCGCGCCGGGCTGTGCCAGCGCCGGCCGGATGTTGATCCCGGCGTCGCCAGGTCGCGGATGACGACATCCCCATCCTTGCGAATCAGCCCGATCCGTCGGCTGTCCGGGCTGAATTTGGCGGCGATCGCCCGGGTGGGCCCTTCATCTTTCAGAGCCAGCGCCCGCCGGTCGATGTCCCAGACCATGAGCGGAGCAGCAGGCTGTTGTTGCAAGGTTGCCAGGTAGCGGCCGTCGGCGCTCAGGCGGAGAACGGAAACCTTGCGGTCGCCTTGGGCCTGCTGAAAGCGGGCGATCTCGTGATCATCGATCACCTGGTAAATGCGAATCGTGCCGTCATGGAACCGCAGGGCGTAGCGTGACATGGTGGCGTCAAATGCAAACAAAGACGCTTCCGGGGGAAGCGTGATCGTGCGCCCGATCGGCTTCAAATCGGGCAAGGCCAGACAGGCGATCGCCTCATCGCGCAGGGAATCGAACCGTTCCGTCGGGAGATGCAGGTCCCTGGCAATGCTGGCGACCCTGCGGAGCGTATCAAGGCTAGCGAAGCGCTGTCCCATTTGTCGGCTCAAGCGGCCTGCGCGAACCTGGGATTGCAAGAAATCGGCGAGGTGCTCGAGATTTTCGGTGTTCGCCTGGCGGATCAGTTGATGATCGAGAACGACTTGCTGGTTGCGGTCATGGTAGATCAGCGTCGCGACCGTCGAGACGATCGCCAGGAGCGTCAGGAGCACAAATGCAGCCAGATTGGCCGTCGCCAGACCCGGATTTCGCCTGCACCATCGCCAGAAGTGCTGGTAGGCGGGAATGGGCCGCGAACGAATCGGCCGGTTGTCGGCGAATCGCCGCAATTCCGCGGACATGTCTTTCGCGCTGGCGAAACGATCGCCCGGCACCTTGGCAAGAGCCTTGAGAACGATGGTCTCCAGGTCGCGGGGAATTCGACGATCGAGCTGCCGCAGCGGCACCGGGGGCTCTTTTTCGATCCGCTGAATCAGCTCGAGCTGATCCTTGCCATCGAATGCCGGGCGAAGCGCCAGGAGTTCGTAGAGAGTGGCACCCAAGGCGTAGATATCGCACCCGATGTCGGAGATTCCACAAAACCGCTCGGGGGCCATGTACCGTAGCGTGCCCACGAGTTCTTGCGAATGAGACACGTCGTCTCCCTCGCCGAACTTGGCCAGGCCGAAGTCAGTCACCCATACATTGCCCAGGGCGTCGAGCAAAAGGTTGGAAGGCTTGATGTCGCGGTGAAGCACGCGGCGGCGGTGGGCATACTCAAGAGCGTCGGCGACCTGGGCGCCAATCCGTGCCACCTCGCGGTGGTAGCATTCCTCGGTGGTTCCGACCAGCAGGGACGACGAAGACGTTCCCACCGCAATCGCTTCTCCAGCCGATCCGACTGTTGACACCGGCGCGTTGCGTGTCGCGGCACTCTGAGAGAGTGGTCCTGGTACGCTAATACACTCCGGCGTCGGCGACCCTGCAAGGCTCGTTTCAACCAGTGGGACGCTATTCGAACAGGCCACTGTGCTTGACAAACCAGGCAACGGCTTGGCCGCGAAGTGTCCGGTCAGTAGACCGAGTGTTACGGTCCGCCGGGCCCAGTCAGCGGGAAAATTTTCCTCGTTGACCGGCTGGTGTGAAGCCTGCGCCGCCCTTGGCGCGGCGGAGCCGGCGAACGTCATCGAGTACAGCGTCCAGCCCGTGGCCGTCGATGTACTGCATCGCATAGTAGCAAACACCCCCGTGCTCACCAAAATCGAAGACGCTGACAATATTTGTATGATGTAATCCGGCCGCCAGCCGCGCCTCGGTGTGGAACCGCCGCAAGTAACTGGCCGAGGAGCGAAACTCGGGGTGCATCACCTTGAGGGCGACCCGGCATTTCAACGACTCGCGCTCGGCCTCGTAGACCATACCCATACCGCCGCCGCCAATCGTGCCGCAGGATGCGATAGTCACCCAATCGGCCCCGCGCCGCCCTGAGTCCGCCGCGATCGGCCGGCGGCAGGCCCGCCAGTTCAGATGGCGCCGGCTTGAACCGCTCGACCACGGCCAGCATGGGGAAAATGTCGCGGATCTCGTCGGCCAATTCGGGATAGCGGGCGACATACTCACTGATAGCGCCGGGTGTTCGCCGCCGCGTTGCCGCTCGAGAAACTCCTCGACCAGTTCTTCGAGCGGGTTGTCGTCGTCACTCGCCGAGGACGTCATCGCAAAGAGACCTCGCGTCAGATGTCCATGAGCTCTTCGAGCCCGCCCAGGGCTTCCTTGAGACGCTTGAGCGCTCGAATGTACCGGTTGCTCGCGGCCGTCTTCGAGAGGCCCAAGACCTTGGCGGCCTCGAAGTTGCTGAGCTCCTCAAAGTGGCGCAACGTGATGATCTCGCGGTCGAGCGGTTCCACGGTATCGAGTGCATCCTGAATCTTACGCTGTATTTCGGCCCGCCGCGCCGCACGCGTCGGCGAAGTCAGTCGCCCCAGGAGCATGGCGGCCAGTGAAGCCGACGATGCGTGCGGCAGCCCGCCGCGGTGGATCGAGACCTCGAGCCCGGCATCGCGGAGCCGAGCCCCCAGGTGATGCCGGTGCAGCGCCAGTAGCTTCTCACCGGTGATCCAGCGGAACCAGAGAAATGGGGGCAGGGCGGGTGCGGCCACGTAATCGGCGGCGCGGCGGGCGATATCGATGAATGCGTCCTGTAGCACGTCGGAAGGGTCGATGCGGCGCCGCAAGCGGTCGTCGAGCCGGAGCCGGACGATGTTCTTGAGCCGCTCGCGGTGCACGGCAAAGAGCGTCAGCAGTGCCTGACCGTCTCCCTGTTCGACGCGTCGCTCCAGTTCGGTCACCACATCCGACTCGCCTGCCACAATCTCCCTCACGTTCTCCGAGTGACGCGGAAAATCGATCGGATTGACAATGAAACCCTGGGGCCGGTCAGGAACGAGTGCCGTCTCGAGACGACTCGCGCGAGCATCGGCAGCCCTTCGAGAAGATAACCCCCACGCAATAGAACTGCGCCGCCGGCCGTATTGTCCACAGGTGGTGGCTCAATTGCGATTTAAAAGAACGGTTTACGCTTATTCCCTCTCGTTCAGTGCCAGTGCCTCGCAGTAAACAGACGACTCAGTTTCGCCAGGCCCGATCTGGTGGTACAAATCATCGGCCGCCAAGAATATTCCTTCCACTTGTGTGGACGCTCGGTCCGGTTGCGCAGTTACTTTCCGAGCGAGTGAAAGATAACGGGCAAGCCACCAGGGACGGATTCGGTTCGATAGCGAGAATCGGCGGCCGATCTTCGGACCAGGATGTCACAGACGTGGTGTCGCTGCCACCGTCGAGAAGACAAACAAACAAGAAAAATCGCCGAGCGTCGCGTCACGGATTGTCGGAGTCGCTTCTCTCCCGGATAGCGAGACGTTTTCAACGAGTGTTCGGTGCCGCTATCGATCTCTTTGCGCGGCTTCGGTCTTACTGATAGTCCACGATGAGAATGATTTTGCGTCCCGAATCTTGAACTGAACATCAAGCCTCCCGACGCGTGATCACAACGAGGAACCGATACGATGCGACCTTTCCGCCCGCGCCCGAGTCGGCAATTGTTGTCAAATTTCCTCGACACGGTGAGCAGGCCATCGAGAATCACGCTCCCCCATCGCACCCCGCTCTTTGTCGAGTGCATGGAAGACCGGATCCTCATGGCGGCCAGTGCCAACGACGCGCTGAATCTGATCAACGATAGCGGCGACGAGGCGGCCACTTTTCTCAATAATGGTGAGACCTTCCAGACCAATCTCTTCGGCAGCGGCGACGTGACGATCACGCCCAGTGGCTCGGCGACCGCCGACGATTATGAATTCACGAAGGACTTGAGCTTTCCACCGATCTCGTCAGACAGCACCAATCCGAGCTGGATCTCGGGTTTCGTCGGCAGTCCGGTGCTGGGAAACGGCGACGGCAATCCCGGCACGTGGGACGCGCTCACGAGCACGAATGGCGACGCGTTCACGATCAATTTCAGCCCGAGTCAGCCGCTCGTGTACGGCGACGAGCTCGTCATCGAGGATATCGACGTCGGCGTGACGTTAACCATGACAGCCTCGGGTACCACCGGTGGTTCGGGTACCACCGGTCCTCTTTCCATGAAACACTGGACGGAGACGCCCTATACGGGCGATACCGGCGTAATACCCCCGGCAGGCGGGACCGACGGTTGGGCCCAATGGACTCAAAGCGACCCCAACGGCGACGGCCCAGACACGACGGGGACCTTGCAGTCGTTACAGAGTAATGACCAGCTCTTGGAGCCGCTGAACGTGCTCAGTCCGGCGAGCGGCCAAGCCGTCACCAGCATGACGTTTGCCGACTCGGGAGGGGGTGTCATCCGCTACCAGATCCTCGTGCCGGGGCCGAGCTTCACGGCCGTGTCGGGGACCGGGATTTTCGGCGGCACCGCCACGCTGACCGCGACGCTCATCGAGCTCCGCCGTCGCACCGAAGGCCCCACTCACCAACGAGCCAGTGTCGTTTGAGCTGCCCAATCCAGAGACGGGCGACGAGAAGGTTGTGGCAACCGCCACAACCGATAACACCGGCGTCGCAACCGTATACAATGTGAGCCTGGCCGACTTTCCCGCCGGTATTTCCCCGAACGCGGTCCTGGCCGTCTTCGCGGGCGACGCCACGCACGCTTCCACCGCCGCCGATGGGAATCTGACCTCGAATGAGATGCCCACTCCCAACACGATCATCAACCTGAGCAACGGCAGTGGTGATGTCGACGATGCTCTCAATAACGGTGAAATCTTCCAAACCAGCTTCCTCGGCGACGGCGACGTCACGATCCAGCAGACGGCCAGCAACCCGCCCAACAATTACAACCTGGACACCGCGGTAGACTTCACAACAACGGCTACGAGCGGAAACACCAACAATAATCCGCCCGCGCTCACAGGTTTCGTCGGCAACCCCGCGCAAGGCACCGGAAACGGAACACCGGGCTCGATGTACTCTCTGATCGCCGGCGATGGTGACTCGTTCCAGATCAACTTCAACAACGTTCCGATCGGGCCCTCGAGCGAAATCTTGCTGGGTGACATTGACGGCGACGAGATGGTGAACGTCCAGGCGTTCGACGGCACGAAACAGGTTTCGCTCAGCAACTGGGCCCATCCAGACCTCACGGGCGAGAACACGGGCTCCACCCCCAGTTGGGCCACCTGGAACGTGTCATCTGATGGTTTCACGGTTACGTTCAAATCGTCGACTTCCGGCAATCAGGACGACGAGATCAACGAGCTGACGCCCCACCAGAATGTCACCGAGCTCGACCTTCACCGAAACCGGATCGGGGGGCGTCAATTACCAGATCATCACCCCGGGGTCGACCCTCGGTGCCGTCTCGGGCACAGGGACCTACGGTGGGCACGCCACACTCACCTCGACGCTGTTGAGCGTGGCCGGCACGCCGCTGGCCAATGAGCTCCGTTTCGTTCGACCTGATGGAAGGAGGCACGCCCACTTTCGTCGGAACGGGCACGACCAATGCGAACGGGGTCGCGACCTTGCCCGGCGTCAACCTGGCTGACTTCTCGGCAGGCACCGCGTCAGGCGCCATCATGGCCGTCTTTGCCGGCGACGCGACCGACTCTCCCACAACAACCTATGGAGACCTCGATGTGTCTCCCGCGGCGTTGACCGTTACCGCCGACCCTCAGTCCAAGCAGTATGGCCTCGCCGTGCCCAATCTCACCTATACTCTCTCGGGCTTCGTCAATGGCGATACGGCCAGCGTCGTCTCGGGCGCGGCGAGCCTCACGACGAATGCCACCGCGGCCAGCGGCGTCAACAACAACCCGTATCAGATCTACGTCGCCGTCGGTACACTGTCGGCCGCCAACTACGTGTTCCCGCTGGCCGATCTGATCGGGAATACCCTGACCGTCACGCAAGCTCCGCTCACCGTAACGGCCGACAACCAGAGCAAGGTCTACGGCACCGCCGACCCGACGTTGACTTACTCCATCACCGGCACGTTCTATAACAACGATGGGCCTGGCGTGGTGAGTGGCGTGAGTCTTTCGACCACAACCGGCGCCGCGGCCACTGCGGGGACCCATACCATCGCCGTCACCGGTGGCACGGCCACCAATTACTCAATTACCAATGTCCCCGGCACTCTGACCGTTTCCAAGGCAGGGCCCCTCACTGTCACCGCCGACAACCAGAGCAAGGTCTACGGCGCCGCCGACCCGACCTTGACTTACACGGTCAGCGGCACACTCTATTACACCGACACCGATTCGGTCGTCAGCGGCGTGAGCCTTTCCACCGCAACCGGCGCCGCGGCCACCGCCGGCACCCACACGATCACCGCCAGCGGCGGCACCGCGGCCAACTACAACATCGTCGATGCCCCCGGCACTCTGACCGTTTCCAAAGCGGCCCCTCTGACCGTGACGGCCGATAACAAGAGCAAGGTCTATGGCGCCACTGACCCGACCTTGACTTACACGGTGACCGGCACGTTCTATTACACCGACGGGCCCAGCGTGGTGAGCGGCGTGAGCCTTGCCACGGCTACCGGCGCCGCGGCCACTGCGGGAACCCACAGCATCACCGCCGGCGGCGGTATGGCTGCTAATTATGGCATCACCGACGCCGGTGGCACGCTCAGCGTAAGCCAGGCACCCTTGACCGTGACGGCCGACAATCAGAGTAAGGTCTACGGCGCGACCGACCCGGCGTTGACTTACACAGTGAGCGGCCCGCTCTATTACGGCGACACCGATGCCGTCGTCAGCGGCGTGAGCCTTTCGACGGCGACCGGTGCCGCAGCCACCGCCGGCACTCACACGATCAACGCCACCGGTGGCACGGCGACGAATTACGCCATCACCGATGCCCCCGGCACTCTGACCGTAGCACAGGCCCCTCTGACGGTCACTGCCGACAACCAGAGCAAAGTCTACGGCGCCGCCGATCCGACGTTGACTTACACGGTCAGCGGCACACTCTATTACACCGACACCGATTCCGTCGTCAGCGGCGTGAACCTTTCCACCGCGACCGGCGCCGCGGCCACCGCCGGCACCCACACGATCAACGCCAGCGGCGGCACGGCGACGAATTACGCCATCACCTACGCACCGGGAACTCTGACCGTCTCCAAGGCGGCCGCTCTGACCGTCACCCCCGATAACCAGAGCAAGGTCTATGGCGCCACTGATCCGACCTTGACTGACACTGTGACCGGCACCTTTTATTACGCCGATGGACCCAGCGTCGTGAGCGGCGTGAGCCTTTCGACGGCAACCGGCGCCGCGGCCACCGCGGGAACCCATACGATCGCCGCCAGCGGCGGCACGGCGGCCAACTACGGCATCACTGACGCCCATGGCACGCTCAGCGTAAGCCAGGCATCGCTGACTGTCACAGCGGTTGCCCAGACCAAGGTCTACGGTGCTTCCATGCCGGCCTTGACCTACCAGGTCTCGGGATTCGCTTACACCGACAACACCGGTGTGCTCATGGGAGCGCTCAACTGGCGACCTCCGCAAAGTCATCCAGCGGCGTCGGGACTTATCCGATCACCATTGGAGCGGGGACGCTCCAGGCCGCCAATTACGATTTTCCGGCCGCTGACCTCGTGAACAGCACACTGACGGTGACGCCTGCCGCGCTCATCATCACGGCCAATCCCCAGACGATCGTTGCCGGCGGAGCCATTCCGGTGTTGACCGCATCCTACTCGGGATTCGTCAACGGCGACTCGACCGCCAGCTTGACCGCCCTGCCGACACTCAACACTTCGGCGACATCGGCGAGCCCCGCCGGCTCGTATGCCATTGTGGCCAGCGGCGCCGCTTCGCCCAACTACACGATTTCGTACGTCAGCGGCACGCTCACGGTGAATCCCGCGTCCGGCGGGACGGCGGGCACTCATACGCTTGTGACCGTCGAAAACGTGTCGGTCGGAAAGATGAGTGCGGGCAAGAGCAAGAAACACAAGAGCGCCGAGGTGATCGTCATCCAATTCAGTGGCAACCTCGACTCTTCGAACGCACAGAACCCGGGCAACTATACACTCAGCACGGCGGCCAAGGGAAAGAAGAAGAAAAGCAAGCCAGTCGGTCTGAGCTCGGCCGCCTACAATGCCTCGACATATGCCGTGACCCTGACACCTGGCAAGCAACCGCTGAAGTTTCCCCTGCAACTGACCCTTGCCGCGGCCGGACTCCTCGATCCATCGGGGCAGCCAATCGACGGCAATGATGACGGGCAGCCGGGCGGAAACTTCGTGACGACGCTCGGGGGAATTGGTGGCAGCGCGGTCGTGGCCGGGCCATCCACCAAGCTGCCTGCTCCCGCGGCCGGCGCCGTTGATGCCGTGCTCGCGACGGGCTTTCACCTGGGAACCCATCGTTCCGGATTCTGATCAGACGGCAGCGTTTCCGGGCAAGCATCGACCGGAATTGGTTTTTCGGCGTCACGGATCGCGGGGCGATGCTTCTCTCCTTGATAGATGAGAGCAGATGAGCCCATTCGCGGCAGTGGTGCCCGGTCAGCAGGAGTCGGTCAATGAAGGTCGTCGTTTCGAGCCTGGTCGTGTTGTTGTTCGCCGTTCCAGCCCGTGCCGACGACGCCTCGGCGGCGTTTGAGGAGCACACATTCGCCTGGCATGGCGGCGCGAAAATGCCCTATCGCCTGCTCAAGCCGCACCAGATCGAGACTGGCAAGACATATCCCCTGGTGCTGGTCTTGCATGGCTGGGGCGAGCGCGGTCATGACAACCAGAAGCAGTTGAAGGAATTTGGCCCGGCGTTTCTGAAGCCTGGAGTTCGCAAGAACTTTCCCTGTTTCGTGGTGATTCCTCAGTCCAACGGGTCATGGGTGCAGAACCCGGTCTTCGACAAGCCCATCCGCCTGACCAAGGAACCGGCGTCCAGTCTGATGATGGCGCACGAAATTGTGAAGTCGCTGATCAAAACGCAGCCTGTCGACGTCGACCGGCTTTATTTGATGGGTTACTCCAACGGGTCTTGCGGGATCTGGGAGCTGCTCGAGCGCGAGCCGCGCGTCTGGGCGGCTGCCGCGCCCATGGCCGGCGCGGGCGATCCGGCGCATATCGGCGGCGCGAAAAGCGTCGCCATCTGGGCCTTTCACGGTGAGAAAGATCCGACGATCCCGCTCGAGCGCATGCGCGAGCTGATGGCCGCGCTCAAAGCGGCCCACGGGCATCCGATGTTCACCATCTACCCCCACGGCGTCCACTACGATTCCAAGAGGGGACTTCAAGACCCAAACCTCTTTCGCTGGATGTTCGCCCAGCGCCCGGGGGCAACCTGAGGTCCCGTTCGAAAAAGTCGCCAAGCCGCACGACAAGCGGCCGACGAGCCTCGAAAAGAAATAGGGTAGGGGCTAGCGATACCGGAATTCTCATCTCACAGTCGGGCACAACGCACTCATCGGCGCATCGCCGAGCGTGGCGCGCGACCTGTTGCCGTTGGTCTACGGCGAATTGCGACGCCTGGCCGCATTGCGCCTGGCAGACGAGAGCCCCGGCCGACCTCTCCAGCCCACGGCGCTCGTGCACGAAGCTTATCTCAGCGCGATCGGAGTCGAACGGGCTAGCTCACCCGCTCAGAACGCGGGGAATCGCGTATGGCCGGAACGAAACGGTCACCACTTGCACACTCTTGAGTACGGCAAAACGATCTCGAAGTAGATTTCCATGTAAAGGTAGATCAGCACGAAGCACGCCCCGACGAGACGTCCGGCCCGGTCCGTCCAGGTCGGACGCGGACGCCAGCACCCCGCCAGAACGAGCGCAAGCCAGGCTCCCAGGACCATCGGGCCTGCAGCCATCATCCAGCGGCCGAATACGTTGTTGAAGGCCACGGAATAGCTGGGATAAGGAAGTCGACTCTCGACCAGCACTGTCGCTGTAAACCGAGAAATCGGCAAGAACGCCGAAGCCAGGGCAATAAAGCAAGCGATGAGACCGGGTCCCTGAGCCGCATCGAGGCGAGAGGGTTGGGCGCGATAGAGTCCGAGGATCAGGATGGGCGGCACCAGCCCGGCGAGAACGCAGCCGCCGCCGACATTGAAGAACTCGACGAACTGGCGGGCCAATGACGAGGGTTGGCCGCCAGCCTCGGTCAGCTTTCCGATCTCGAACAGGCCGAATCCTATGCCGGTCCGGATCAGGAGCAAGCCCGGCGTCACGGCCGCGATCATGGCCATCGCGTCACCAAGGTTGAAGCGACGGTCGGTTTTCTCTCGCATCGTTCGCTTTCGCTTCAGGCCGGAGACATCGATGGGCGTTTCACCCGGCAGTAAACCCCACCGGCTCACTCTTCGCTCCAAAGCTTACGCTTCGGTCCGGCCAAATTGTCAGCCAGTTCGCCTTTCCTGGCAGCCGGGCTCAAAGACAGACATCGGCACATCGCGCGTATCTGTCGAATTGCCAGGGCTTTACAGAGGAAACGCCCATTGGTATAGCACTTGCATTTTGCTGTTCTAGCATCTCAAGAAATTGAGAGACAATTCCATGCGCTGTGCCGTAACGCTAGGCGGCCCACGCAAAAAAAGTCCCGCCTTCAACAGGGTGACATTCATGTCGACCGTAGTCGATCGCCAGGAATATTCGTTTCAAGCCGAAATCAAGCAGGTCCTACACCTGCTATCGCATTCGCTCTACCAGAGCCGCGAGATTGCTTTGCGTGAGCTGATCTCCAACGCGTCCGACGCGCTCGACAAGATGCGTTATATCGCGCTGACCGACGAGAGCCAGCGCAATACGGGGCCGCTCGAAATCACGCTGGAGGGGAACGAGACCGAAAAGCAGTTGATCATTCGCGACACGGGCATCGGGATGACGCACGACGAGCTCGTCACCAACCTCGGCACGATCGCCCATAGCGGATCGGGTGAGTTCTTGAAGGCCCTCGCGTCGGCCCGCTCGGAACAAGAAAAGGCCGAGCTCTCGCTGATCGGCCAGTTCGGCGTCGGGTTTTATGCCGCGTTCATGATCGCCGACCGCGTGCGTGTGCGTACTCGTAGCTACACCGCCGACTCGGCCTGGGAATGGGAATCAGAAGGGACCGGAACCTTCACGATCACCCCCATCGAGGAACCCCGGCCGCGCGGCACGGAAGTGATTCTCCATCTCAAGGACGACGCCAAGGATTTCGCGGCGCCCTGGCGTATCAAGGATACCGTCAAGCGCTATTCCAGCTTTGTCCCCTATCCCATCAAGCTGGGGGCCGACGGCGAGGTCATCAACGATCAAAAGCCGATCTGGGTCGAGCCCAAGAGCCAGGTCACCGAGGAGCAGTACCTCCGGTTCTACCAGCATCTCACTCATATTCCCGACGAGAAGCCGATCTGGCATTTGCACATGGCGGCCGACTCGCCGATCCAGTTCCGCGCGATCGTCTACTGCCCGCCGACTAACCTCGAAAACCTGGGGTTTGCCCGGCTCGAGCACGGTTTGAACCTGTGCGCCAAGCGTGTCTTGGTGCAAAGTGATTGCAAGGAACTGTTGCCGGAATATCTCCGCTTCCTCCGCGGCCTCGTCGATTCCGAGGATTTGCCGCTCAACGTGTCGCGCGAGACGCTGCAAGATAACAGCGTCATCCGCAAGATTCGCACGTCGCTCGTCAAGGGCGTGCTCGATCGCCTCGACCATCTCGCCAAGGACGACCCTGAAAAGTTCCGCCTGTTTTACGACCAGTTCGGCCGGACCTTGAAAGAGGGCCTGGTCGTCGATCCCGCGAACAAGGAGCGGATCGCCAAGCTCTTGCGCTTTCCCTCGTCGCGAGGTGAAGACGCCGCCGCGCGAGTATCGCTCGATGAATACATCGCCCGGATGCCGGCCGGCCAGAACAAGATTTACTATTTCGGCGGCCCCGATATCTCGACGATTGCCAAGAGCCCGAACCTCGAAATCTTCCGCCGCAAGGGTGTGGAGGTTCTTTTCCTGATCGATCCGATCGACGAATTCGCGGTGTCGTCACTTCACTCGTATCAGGGGAAAGACTTGGTCTCGATCGACGCGGCCGATCTCGAGCTGCCCGATACGGGCACCACCGAAGAGAAAGACAAGACCAAGGAAGAGACTCCGGCCAAGGAGAGCGGCTTCAGCCGTGTGCTCGATCTGTTCCGATCGGCGCTGGGAAACCGGGTCGGCGAGGTTCGCGAATCGAAGCGCCTGATCGACAGCCCGTGTTGCCTGGTCAACGCCGAGGGGGGCATGAGCAGCCAGATGCAGCGCCTCTTGAAGATGGCGAATAAAGACTTCACCGAGACCGCGCGGATTCTCGAGGTCAATCCGTCGGCCCCCTTGATCCGCCGGTTATGCCGGTTGAGCGCCAACACCGACCACGACGATTTCATCAAGGAATGCGCGCGTCAGCTCTGGACCAACGCGATGATCCTCGACGGCCTGACGCCCGAGCCCGAAGACATGGTGGCCCGGGTTCAATCGTTCATGGCCGAGGCCGCCGAGAAGCGCTCGCCACTCATCATTTGATGGCGCCGGGCGCCGCTCCCTGACGTGGCGGCGCCCCTGCATGCCTCGCAGGTCTAGCGGGCCGGGAAAAAAGCGAAGCAACGGGTTGAAAATGTCTTCACCTCTCCCCCGGGAGAGGTCGCCCGCAGGGCGGGTGAGGGGAGATCGCCACAGCCGATAGATTGTCCTTTTCTTTTCGTTCCCACGGGGACGCCCGTGGGAACGAGAAAAACACGGCCATCGGCGAATGGCATCTCATGGGCATGCATCGCCTGCCGCCGGAGAGACGAGGCCCGCATCTGGCACTCGGCGGTAGCGATCAGCCGCCGTGGACCCAGTTAAAATAGAACGGATAGGGATACGGGCCGGGGCCTGGCGCAAACGGGTTGCCGTCGTAAATCGGCACATACGAACCGAACTGGTAATACATGCCTACAGGCCGGAATGTCTGGACGGTGCTCTGCAAGAACCGCGCGGGACGCCACCAGGGCTGGCTCGACGCGTCGACCGTCCCCTGTCCGGGCATTCCGTAAAAGTACGGGTAGACGCTCAGCGTGTCTGGCGTCCTGAGCCCCAGCCCGTACAAGCCTTGGGTTTTGAACCAGTTCGGATGGGTGATCAGTCCGCAGTCGTCGTAGCGTGTATTGTAGAAGAAGTCGCGGTGCGGGTCAGGGGGGAGGAATTCGGGCGTTCCCGCGAATCGCATGAGCAGTCCGCTACGCTCGGTCGTCTCGGGAACAAACGCTCGGGGCGGCTGGCCCCAGGCGGCTGCGCTCGCGAAGACAAACAAACACGCGGCGACGCTCAAGGCCGACCGCAACCAAACTTGGAGGCGAACAGGTCGCTTGCCTTGGTCGTCAGAGTGCCCCGGCATCGGACTTCTTGGGCGTTTCATGAGCTCTTCTCCTTCGCTCTTTTTTTTTCCACATCCTGTGGTTCGCGAACCGAATCAAGGCCGACGTCACGGCCGGTCAACGATCACACTGCATCAGCTCGATTGATTGACTTCGCTTCCTGCGCCAGGCGTTTTTCAACGCGTGTCCTTGCTTGATTTTCGTTTCGGCCGTCCCTGACCGGTCTCACGTGATTCCGCGACGCCAAAGCTTCCTGCGTCGGCACTGGCACCCGGCTCGTCCGGAGACTCGCCCTACTGCTGTGACCATCTTTGCAAAACATGCAACTCTTTACTATGAAAGACGTATCGATGCAACCCTTAATCTTCATGATAGAATATAGCAAATACGATATTGTGATCGCATGCACATATCGTAATTTCGATTGTCAATTCGAGCGATCTAGGAGGAATAGGCAACCAAATTCATGTCTTTTGTGAATTTTGCGTGAAGTTTCGTCAGACCGATGATGGTCACAGCAGTGGACTCGCCCTCCCATAATCGTGCAAGGGCATTGAGCGGATCAAAAGCCTGACAGGTCGATGGGCGGCCGGCCCGAATGCACCACTGGCCGGCCGCCCCGTCGTTCGTGTCGTGTCGCGTCGTACCCCGTCGAATCAACGGTCGTTGGGGTTCATCGGCGCGAAGCTGAAGAAGTCGCGGGGTGACCGGGTCGTGACAATGTAAGGCACATAGCCCGGCGTCAGGGGCACCGGGCCACCCGCACCGAGGAACCACTGCATCTTGGGGCCGTGGCCGATGCCGCAGACCGAGGCGAGCTTCCCGTGCAACCCAGCCAGGCAACCCTTGAGCGCCCCGAGGCATTTGGCACAGCCCATCCCGCCGCACAGTCCACAGCCCGTGCCCCCCTTGCATTTTCCACAGCCCATCCCGCCGCAAAGTCCGCAGCCCGTGCCGCCGCCGCCCAATCCGGCGCACGCTCCGCAGCCGCGGCCGCCGCAAAGTCCGCAGCCCTTGGACATCAAGCCCGAGTTATGCGAATGCTTGCCGCCGATATGGCAGCCTGGATCGCCGCACCCGGACTGGCTTGACGCGATGGGAGCAACCTGGCCGCTCGCCGTCGGTCCCGTCGTGGCGTAGCCAACGCCGCCAGAAAGGCCAGCGCGGCCACCGCAAATTCCACCACCACTGCCGCAAATCCCAGCACCACCGCCGCAAATTCCAGCGCCCGCGCCGGCCGTGCAAACGCCTCCGCCTTCATGTCCAAATAGTCCATGAATGCCGCTGCACCCGATACCGGTACCGGCGGTCGCGCAGCCGTCTCCATGACCGAGGCTACATCCCTTGGCGAAGCCACAGCCCGGGCCGCAGCCGATGCCCCCCTTGTGGATCGGGCAGCACGCCAGGCATTTGCCTACCAGGGAGTGCAGGGGAGACGTCAGACAAGCGGCGGCTTTATGCGCGTCGGCCACGTAATCCTTGGCGTAGTGGCCGTAGGGGACCGGGGGCATCATGAACGGTCCTCCACACGCATAGTTCCAGGCGTCCACTTCGCGGGGGATCGTGTGATGAAAGAGCATTCCGTCGGCTCGTACCGAGCTCACCAGCGTCAGACCCAGACTCAGCCCCAGGATCGTGGCCAGTGCCAGTGTGAGCGGCATCCTTCGTCGTGTTCCGAAAAGCATGGTCTATCCCTCAGTTAACTACCATGAGACCCTCCTGGGATGTCTGGAATCGCGAACGACGGACGTGCCCGGGGCTTCCTGCGCGGACGACCTGATCAGTGTGTCTGTCTTTCGATTGGTCAGTTTGTCTACATGACCTATCTGTGTGTCTCGATCGGCCAGAGCAACTTCAGCCAGCCAGCCAGGCGGCAGACACAACATGCCTGGCATGAGCGATCGATTGGTCGGTCGGTCGGTCTTTCCTCCCTGGCTGCCGACTCGGATTATGCCGCGCGTGACCCTGTCGTTCCGTGACTGATCCGGTCAAAGCGCGGCTGCCGCGTCGGTCCGTGACTTGGCCTTGTTTCTGTCCATCGACGCAAAAGCATCTCGATCTCGAACGAATCCCGTTTCCCGGAACGTAAAAAAGGACCGGCCCCTCGTTACAGTCCGAGAGACCGGTCCAGTTTCCCGTCGGCGTTCACTGAACAAAGGCGAAGGCCCGCCCTGGCTCGCGCCTTCATCCTCGTTCCACGTGGCGCGTGTTCCACGTGCTGTCAAGTCGCCGACAAGGCGATCCGTTCCATCGGGCACCGCTCGAACACCATGAATGAAGAGCCCGTCCCGGAAGGGAGGGCGAGACTCCGTCGAGCCGCCGAGGCACTCAGCTCGTGGGGACGCTCGACCTCCCAGGTCATCTCGTCTCGGGAGGGCGAGACTCCGTCGAGCCGCCGAGGCTTTCAGTGGCCCTTGCCGTACACAACAGAGGCCGGCACCTCGGTCACTGCCGAATTGGGCTGGTCGTAGGCGATCGCGGCGTGCTTCGACCGCTCTCGATCCTGGCTCTCCTGTCGGAGCTTTCCAAATTTCGGCACACCAAAGAGATGGCCGAGAATATGCGGACGATTCGAGCCGGGGCCCGCCATGGCCACTTGAGCCGGCGGGATGGCCGAGGTCGGCATCACGGCCGCGTCGAAATTGCCGACGCCGCCCGGCCGGGGACCGCTCATCCCAGCCATGCGGGGATCCATCCGCGCGGCATGGCCGGACCGCGACACGCCGATCGGGCTGGGCTCCATGCCCGGCATGCCTTCACCGACGACCGCGTAACCAGGCGCACTCGCATTGGCGGCCATCATTCCGGGCTGACCACCATTCACAACCGCGTAACCGGGTGCGACGGCGGCGCCCGGTGCCTCGGCGGCCATCATCGGTTCGCTGGCCGTGACAGAGCCCTGGCAGGTGGGACAATCTCTGACCATGGCTCCGGCCGGGGCGTGCGCGTGCATCGCACCGCCCGCGGGCATCATCATTCCACCGTTACGCACCACGGCGCCTGCCTCGATCGGCGGCGGCGGTGCGGGAACGTCGATGCCCTCACGTTCCTTGATATAGGCCCGCTGGCACTCGGTGCAGTGGCGGCGATGCAAGATTCCGCGGCTATGCGGGCGCGGAGCCGATTGAGCGGGCGGCAGCCCGGCCATCGGTAGATTCTGGCGCTCCGTCGCCGTCGCCGAACGGGGCTGCCGAAACCCCCGCGGGGATCGCACAGGCCAGGCTCACTATTCCCAGGAGCAAACGTGCAGGGATACGCATCAGGGAACTCCTTTCCCAGGTACAGCCCAGCGCAGCGCCAAACAGCTTGCACACACTGGGACCGATTCAACTTGACTCGATCATGGAAATGACTCGGCCGGCGGATCCATCCTGGGTCCGCCCGGTTCGAGAATGAGGGGATTAACCCTCCAAAGGCTGTACGAATTGGGCTACCAGGCGCCATATGGGCGGGAAGACATCCCGACCAGGGGCGCGCGAACCGGCTCTCCCGCAAAGCACGACCTTCTCATACATTCCCTAAGATCGGCACGCGACGGTTTGGTCTTGCGGATAATCCTCAAATTGATTCAATACCGTTCCCCGAGTGCGCCTGATCGATTCTGGTCACGGCGAAGAGCCGTTTCCTGTTGAGACCCTCGACCGCATCATCGCCCTTCCCTCGTGCATGACATCGTCCCGTGGTGCCATCCATTTTTATCTCAGTAGCCGTCGGAGCTGATGACCTCGCCGCCATTGCGGCTTCCGAATCCCTGCCAGATGGGCAAGCTGACCGAATTCTTGATGAATTGCACGTGCCCGTCACAGACGAGCGCATTGACACCACCGGGATGTTTGCTGCGCGTCGTCACATTCTGCGACAGCCAGTTCCAGATCGGATCGGTTCGGTTGCTGTGCGGCAGGCCCCCCCGGCAGTCGGGCAAGGGGTCATTGGGAGCGCGGCGGTGGTTGTAAAGGCTGTGGCCGGGTGCTCCATAGTGCCAGCGCACGCCGCGCGTCGCCTGAAATTGGGTCGTGGTCGACGGCAAGCTCAGGCACATGCTCGCGTAGTCAGCATCGGATGTGAGCGGTGGCCCGGTTGTGCTGTTATTGCCAGTGATCAGGAACACCGCGGAGGGATTGTTTGCATAGGTCGCGCCGGGGACCGAACGGATCGTTTCGGCGACCGCCACCGTGAGCGACATGCCGTCGCTGATCGCGGCCGGCGAAATGGCCGAGTTTTCAAAGAGCACTCCGTTCGGAATATCAGTCAGCGGCGCAGCCGGCCTGGGCACCACCGAATACCCCGATCCTGTGCACATGGGATAATTATGCGTGGCATAATTGCCATTACTCACCGTGATCAAAGTTGGCGCTGAATCGGACGGGCAAAGGAGCACGGTCAAGAACGTGCTGAAGCCCGTCACATTGGCGGCGGCCAGCGTGGTCGTGGGATCGGTGTCGGGAGGTAAATTGAAATTGAACGCGCTGAAGAGGGCCTGCTGGTCGAGCTGCGGTAAGATCTCGGCGTAGGCTCCCCAGCAGTTCCCCTGGCCCGTGATATGACTGTTCACCCGCCCCGGGGGCAAGACGTTGCAATAAGACATGTAATTATGTAACGCCAGACCAATTTGTTTCAGGTTGTTGACGCACTGCATCCGCCGGGCGGCTTCACGCGCGGCCTGCACGGCAGGGAGCAAGAGGCGCAATCAAGACGGCGATGATGGCGATCACCACCAGGAGCTCGATCAGGGTGAATCCGCGACGTTGCAACATAAGAGTCGAAGTCCTCGATTGAACGTGCGTTCGACAGGCCAGCCCGTCCAGGCAGCCCGTCCAGGTTGCCAGCCGATTGTAGGACAAGCTGAGCGCGGATACAATCCTGTCAAAGAATGCCACGATCATGGCGAGGCAACCCATGCTTGAGAATGAGATCCGAGCCGCTCGAACACGGTTGGGCTGGTCGCAGGACGAGCTGGCGCGGCGATCGGGTTTGTCGCGTGCGGGAATCAGCGCGGTCGAGACAGGACGACTGGTGCCGTCGACCGCGGCGGCCCTCGCACTGGCTCGCGGCGCTCGGGTGCGCGGTGGAAGCACTCTTTCGCCTTTCCGAAACGTCCCCGGGCGCAAACCGAGATTGCTGGGCGTGGGATCCACCACCCGGCGCGTGCCGGTACTGGCGCGCCGAAGTCGCCGGCCGCTCGCTTCTGTACCCGGTGGAAGCCTCGTCACTCGGCTTGCTTCCGCATGACGGCACAGCCCGCGATGGCGTGCTACACGACCTGGGCCAGAACGATCCGGCGCGCACTCTCGTGCTGGCGAGCTGCGATCCGGCGGCGGCCTTCCTCTCGGCCGCGCTGGCACACACGGCCAGTCTGCGATTGATCGTCGTGCCGAGGTCGAGCCGGGCGGCCCTTGAATTGCTGGCGCAGGGCCTGGTTCATGCCGCCGGCGTGCACCTGGCCCGGTCCGAGCACGACGGCGGCAATACCGCGGCCATTCGACCCTATCTCACCCGCACCAAGGGTGCAAGCGACAAATTTCAGTTGCTCCGCCTGGCGGACTGGGAGGAAGGGATCGCTCTGGCGCCTTCGCTGCGTCTGAACACGATCAAAAGCGCCTTGCGGGCGAAGCTCCGCTGGATTGGCCGCGAGGCAGGCTCTGGCGCGCGGCAGTGCCTCGACGAATTACTCGGCCGGTCCGAGGATGCGCGATCCAATCGTTCGGTGATGCCCTGCGCACGCGACCATCGCGGCGTCGCCGAGGCGATCCGCGGCCACTGGGCCGACGCCGGAATCTGCCTGCGACTGACCTGCGAAGAGGCCAACCTCAAATTCATGAGCGTGCGCCGCGAGGCTTATGACATTTGCTTTCCGGCCAGCCTGGCGGGCGATCACCGGCTGCGTGCCCTGGTCGAAGTCGCACGCTCAGCCGCGTTCCGCCAGACGCTCGGCGAATTGCCCGGCTACCAGACCGTACACACAGGCGAACTTGCTCACATGACGATCCAAGGAGAGTCGAGTGAGACGGCTCTGTAGCCGGCCGCTCCGAGGCTGGTCCTCAATGGAGCCGGCCCCATCATTCACTCCCAACACGCTTCACCCTCCACCCTCCACGCTCCACCCCCCACGTTCTCACGTCACACCATTGACTTGCTGTTGGATCGATCACACCATGGTTAACTCGTTTTTGCCGGGATCGTTCATTTTATCATGGGAGTGCGGAATGAGATCTTTGCTATGTGGTGGCGGTGTATTGGCCGTGTTTCTTCTTGCCGGGCTAGTTTCCGGGCCGGCCGGAGCTTCGAGCGACGACGAACCCCCCTCGATCAAGAAGCTGATGGGCAAGCTGCACAAGGGCAAGGTGCGCCGGTCAATGCCGTCAAAGCGGCTCTCAAGAGCAATGAACCGGATTGGACCAAAGTCAAGAAGGACGCCAAGACGATTGCGACCCTGGGTGCCGATCTGCCCAAGAGCGATCCGCCGCGCGGCGAGAAGGCCTCGTACGAAAAACTCGCCAAGGCCTACGCGGCTGCCGGCAAATCGCTTGAGGAATCGGCCGAGAAAGAAGATCTCAGCGGGGCGCGCGACGCTTCCAAGAAGATCAACAACTCATGCATGGCGTGCCATAAAAGCCACAGGCCGATGTGATGGAATGTTCTTCTTTTTCGATTTGAATGGCTCTGGCGGACCGGGGTACCGCACCGTCTGACTCGTCGGTCGGCACCCCGGTCCGGCCCATTCCGTGGTCAGGTCGATGAAACAATTTTCCAGGCAATTCCCGATTGCAGTCAGCCGCTGTGCGCCGCGAGAATAGATGCGTGTCGTCCCGGCCGCGGGAAATCGACGACATCGAGCGCCGCACCGAGCCCGTGGCGGGCCATCGAAGAGCTCGCTCGCTTTTCTCCCTCCTCCGAGGTACCCGCAGGCGATGCATGGCCCCTTGATCTCGCAGAAGGCCGCTCGGTTTACCGAGAGCGTGATTCGCGGCATGTCGGTGGAAGCACGCAAGCATAGCGCGATCAACCTTGCGCAGGGTATGCCCGATTTTGCCGCGCCTCGCGTGATCAAGGACGCCGCGTGCCGCGCGATCGAAGACGACATCAACCAGTATGCCGTCACCTGGGGCGCGAAGAATCTCCGCGAGGCGGTGGCCGAGCACGCCGGCTGGCACCTTGGCCTGGTTGTCGATCCCGAAACCGAAATCACGGTGACGTGCGGCAGCACCGAGGCCATGCTGGTCTCCTCTGATGTCGCTGATCAATCCGGGCGACGAGGTCATCCTCACCCAGCCTTTTTACGAAAACTACTGGCCGGACTGCGTGCTGGCCGGCGCGATTCCTCGGTTCGTGCCGCTGCGCCCGCCGGCGTGGGGCTTCGATCCGGCCGAGCTGGCTGCGGCCTTCAATGACAAGACCAAGGCGATCATCCTCTGCAATCCCAATAACCCGACTGGCACGGTCTTCTCGCGCGATGATCTCGAAGCCGTGGCGGCCCTCTGCCGCAAGTGGGATGTGATCGCCATCACCGACGAGATTTATGAGCATATCATCTATGACAACCGCCCCCATGTGGCACTCGCCACACTCGAAGGGATGACCGAGCGGTCGGTCACGATCAGCGGGATGTCAAAGACGTATGCCGTCACCGGCTGGCGGGTCGGAACGATCATCGCACCGCCCCACCTGACGCACACGTTCCGCCAGATTCACGACTTCGTCTCGATCGGGGCGGCCGCCCCGCTCCAGGAAGCCGGGGCCGTCGCCTATCGTTTGCCGCGAACTTATTACACCCAGCTTGCCGCCGAATACCAGGCGCGCCGCGACCGTTTCTGCAAGGTCCTCTGGGAAATAGGTTTCGACTTCGAGGCGCCTCAGGGAGCCTATTACATCATGGCGGGCATCTCGGCGTTCGCCGCGACCGACGATGTCGAGTTTTCCCGCTACCTGGTGCGCGATATCGGCGTCGCCACCGTCCCTGGCTCGAGCTTCTTTCAAGACAAAGCACTGGGGCGTCCTTTCGTTCGATTCTGCTTCTGCAAGCGCGACGAAACACTCGACGAAGCCGCCGAGCGCCTGCGAAAACTACGCGTCATTGTTTGATTCGAACGAACTCGCCGGGAGGAATCGTTAACGTAACCAGGTCGGGATTCACGCACTGGCCGGCGTGTCACCCAAGTTGTCCGGTGGACACTTGTTATTGGGCGGTCGGCTGGCCCTGTGCCTGTGCGCCATAGGCGATGGAGCCCGCAAGCAACAGCGTTTGCAATCCCAACACGACTGACGCCGGTTCCGGCACGACCACACCGCCGACCGGAATCGTGATGGCACCCGGTGCGGGAATTGACAGGTTTGAGAACGACGTCCCACTCGGGTCGTTGACCCCGGTATTCGCGTCGTTTGAAAACGAAATCGGGATGGGTATCGATGAGGCATTCGAATTGAGCGCGAAAACCACATGCCCGAGATCGAGTGTCGCGCCCGAAGCCAGCGTGGCACTCGAACTCGGCGTATTGACATTGTCCGCCGCGCTGATTGAGGTATCGCCGACGGCGCTATTCGTGATGTCAGGCCCGAACAGACTGTTCCCCACGAAAATGTAGGGGGCACTCTGGGTCGAGACATTGACGTCGCTGAAGCTGACGTCGCTACTCGTGGTCGTGACTTCGAACGAGAAGCCCGCGATGGCCACGTCGCTGGAGCCCGTGTTCGTCAAGGTCACATCGAAGCCGTTGGTCGACGAACCAGGGTTCCCGATCGCATCAGCGATGCCAAAAACCAGGTCGGCGCGGGCCATGGTGGCGCCGCATGCGCCCCAGGCCAAGATTAGCGAGAGCGCCAGAACAACGCGATCAAATAATGTGTGCATTTCTGCATTTTTCATCTTCGTCGATTTCCTTGAGGAGGTAAAGGAGTTAAGTCAATGGTGGAAGCGATGTCCCGATCTTGCTACGCGCCAGCTTGACGTCGTTGATGTCGACCACGCCGTCGCCATTCATGTCGGCCCAGATGTCGTAGGGGAGAGCGGTCGCGTTATTCACTCCGGTCATGTCGGCCGACGTAACCACGCCGTCGCCGTTGAAATCGCCGGGGAGGACACTGAAGGATTGGCTCGTCATGCCGAACAGCTTCAACGATGGCGCACTGGCCGCGACCGTGTTCGCCTGGTCGAGCGCCAGCATCAACCGATCGATGCCAATCGCCGTGGGGAGCGTCCAGGTCTCAGCCGTCACACCCTGGCCCGAGCCGATCTTGGCCGGGACGTACTTCGGGCCATGCAGCGTGCTGGTCAGCGTGAGGCCCGTACCCGAGATGTTGACGGGGTCGCTGTAGGTTACCTCGAACCCTGTGATATCGGAGAACGGCAAGTCACGGTTCAGGTTGAGAAGTGACAGGCTCTTCGACCCCCACTCAATCAGGATATTGGTGATGACCGGGTGGACATTGAGCGTCGCCGAGACGATCGTGCTGAATGTGTAATTGGCGGCTGAAAGCCCGTTGGTCGTCGGTGTGATCGTGTAAAGTCCGGCAGGGCTCGATATGGTCGGTAGACCCGTGAAGCCGGCCGAGCCTGAGACGACGGTCGCCGTGTCGCCGTTGACAAACCCGCCGTATTTCACAGTCGGTGTCGGTGCCGTGCCGCCGTGGCCAATGTCCGTCGTCGAGAGTACCGTCGTGACGGTCAGGGACGCCGGAGTCACCGTCTGCGTGACCGAATCAAGGCTCAATGTGAAATTGCCGCCACCACTGTAATACGCAAGAATGACATGTTGGCCGGCCCCCAGTCGCGACGTCATCATTGTGGTAGAGCCGTTTACGACTGGCACAGAGCCCAGGTCGGTATTGGTTGTCGTATCGACAAAGTCGACACTGCCGGCCAGCGTGCCGGTGCTCGGTGTGTTGGCCACGACGTCGGCCCTCAAGGTCACCGCCTGGCCGTAAATTGACGAAGCACTCGACGTCGACACGGCGGTGAAGCTCAGATAGGGCTCCGGCACTGCGGCACCGTTGACCTCGAAGGTATCGCCGACCGCCGGCACACCATTGCCCGTGGTGTTGTGGACGAATTCGCCCGGGCCATTGACGTTGAGCGTGTTGCCGCCCGGGCTGGCGGTCGTTCCCAGGTCGAGCCGCCGCCTGTCAGGCTGATCGCCGCATCGGTGAAGCCGGTCGATTCTTCAATCACGTCGTCACGAAGCGTCAGGCTGCCGCCGCTGACCAAAATCGTCGGCGTGTCGGTGGCCGTGATGAAGGTCACGCCCGTGATGACCACCGAACCCTGGGTGACGTCAATCGCCGCGGATGGACTGGAGGCGGCGGTACCGATCACGACACCCGCACCAAAGCCTTCGATCATCTCGGGACCCGCGATCTCGTTGAGCACAAGTGGCAACAGCAACTCGATCGTCCGCGGGCTCGACGCACTGAAGACTCCCGGATCGAACTCGATCTCGCTGCCGACCGGATTCGTGTTGGCGTTGGCTTGCGCGACCATGTAGGCGAGCGAACCGGTGTCGGAGACGCTGCCACTGTCGTCGGTCACGGTGTAAATCGTCGGCGGGGTAATACCCAGAATCGAGCCGATTCCCGTGTAATTGATGGTGCGAGTGGGCCCGCTGGGGGAGTAACTGGCCTGAACCTCGCCCGCGCCGGGCATGCCGGCCGTGGGCAAGTTGGAAATCACCGGGTTGTCGCCGCTGCCGGCGACGGTCAGGTTGTTGGTCCCCGCGCCGCCGTTGATGGTGAGCGGCGCGAAGCCGCCCGTGCCTGAAACCTCGGCATCGATCGCGTCATCGCCGGCGCCGGAATTCACGATCACCACAGCGCCGGCCGCGACATCTTGGATAACGATGACATTACCGGCGGTGCCCGCGTCGAGTGTCAGCTTATACTCGGCCCCCGTGAAATCAACGGGTGCTGGCGCGAGTCCGGTGATCGAATACAGGCCGCCCGCGGCCGCCGCTAGGAGGATCGATCGCGCAGACGGATCGGCCGAGTCGTCAACAACCAGGCTGGCCGCCGGTTGGCCCAGATCGGGAGAGACGACATCGACTTCCCCGTTGATGCCCTGCACGCTGCCCGCGCTACCAATGGAGATCTCGCCTGGGGCATTGCTCGCGAGCAAGAGCGGGCCGGTGGTCCCCGCGACGGTCGTCGGCACGTTACCCTCGTCGATGGTCGTGGCGAAAGTCCCCGTATCATCGACCGTCAGGCCGGGCGAAGTGGTTCCAGACGTCGGGAGCTGCAGGGTCAACTGGACCGTATTCCGCTGCAAGTTGATCGTTTGGTAGACCGGATTGATATGGTAGAACTCAAACGAGTCAAGCCCCGGGGCGCCGTCGCCGAGAAGGAAGCCCCAGGCGCCGCTATCTTCCGTCGCGTTGATGGTGACCGCGATGGGAGCGTTTGGATCGTTGGGACTGGCTTCGATGGTATCGTTATTGAACCGACTGAGGTCCCCCTGACCGACATTGACCTGGGCGGCACCGATGACAGTCAACGATTCGATAGCAAAGGGACCCGGATCGAGGTTAACAGTACTCCCCGCACCGGCGTCGAGATTGAAGGAGCCAGCAGAGATGTCGACCGTGCACGTACTGCCGGCACTCCCTTCGAGATTCAAATACCCGTTGGCATCAAAACCAATAGTCGCGGGAGCCAGTCCTGTGATCGTCTCGGGAACAATTGTATCTGCGATGACGACGTTTGAGTGCGGCGAGTCGTTCCGGTCGTCGAGTGTCGTCACGAATCCGTTAACGCCACTGCTCTGGCCCCGAATCACAACTTCACCGTCGATGCCCTGGAGCGTGCCGTTGCCGACCGTCACAAAACTCTCGGCGTTATACCCTTGATAGCCATTCACATCGAGTGGGCCCGTCGTGGCCAGAATCGTCAGGTCCGTGCCCGAGATCGAAAGTGCGGTCGTAAAGCCGGCGGGCGTATTTGCGACCGTCATCGTGATGCCAGACGCCACCGGAGACGTCTCCTCGTACGAGAAGCCGGTCGGATCGATGAAGTCAATCGCGCCGATCGTGGCACCCGTAAGGCTACCTCCGGTGAGCACGATGTCAGACAGGTCGGGCAATTCGGCGGCATCATAATTTTCCTCGACATCGATGTCCGCGTCGTTGATGTCAACGTTCGCCTGGATGCCCGAGTAAAGGTTGAAGTCGTTAGTGAGGTCCTCAACGAATGAGACCTGCGTGTTGCCGTTGCCGTTGATCACAATCGGCGCACCGCTGTTCTCGATGATCACGTGGTTGGCGATTGGCGTGCTTCCGGTGATGGCCGTGGCGTTATAGGTCACGGTATCCGTGCCGGGGTTCGTGATATAAAGGGTATCGCCACCGTCGAGAATCGATCCGGGGCAGATTGTACTGTCGAACGTGAAGTTGATGTGCGACGCGTTGAAGACGATCCCGCCGTAGATAATGGTCGGAAAGACGCCGCTCAATGTGGTCTCGCCGGGGGGGGTGACAAGAAACGGCAGGTAGTCGTAGAAGAGTTGACCGCCCAGCTTGTAGGTATCGTTCGCAGCATCGAACACCACGTTGGCGTTGCCGCCCGTACCGGTGTAGTCGAGGATAATTGGCGACACGATTCCGTCGACCTTGTCAACTTCAGTCACGGTGCCGTCGGGATTCAGGCGCTGGCCGACATAGAGCGAATAATCGCCGCCGAGCGACAGGTTGTCAGCAGGATTGGTGGCCATGACATAGACCGAGTCGGGCGTGGTCGAAGTCGCCGTGTTCTCGAATGCCACGGAGGAATATCCCTCGAAGGTCGAATAGGGGTCGCCGGTGTAGGTCAAGACCTCGATCGTGGGCATCCCTTCCACGTCGATATCCTCCTCGTTGCCGGCCTTGACGACCATGTTGTTGTAGAGGACCGGAGTCCAGAAGAGGGTCGGCGGCGCGACGCCGGCCGGCACGATCCAGCCGGTGAGCGATGTTGCCGTCATGGTCAGAATGTCGGCGTCGGTCGACTCGGAATTGTCGACGGTCAACTGGGCATTGTTCGCCGTCACGTTGCCCTCAATCCGCGAGAGTAGGCCAGCGCCCACGGTGACGATCGCCTGCCCGGTGTTGCCAGCGTCGATCGCGTCAGGATAAGGGAAGTTGCCGTGATCGAGCCCGGTCACCGCGACGGACCCAGTCGCGCTCACGGCACTGATATTCACGACGGTATTTGTGAAATACCACGCACCGCTCGCACCGAGCGTAAATGCGGCGGCAACGGCGTTGACATTCACGGTCCCCGCGAATGCCGACGCGTCGAGAGGGACCTGCGTGGTGGCGGATGGCGGCTGTGCGAATCCGCCCCCCCATGACGAGAGCTCAACGGGGACGTTGAGATTGATGATGTCCGCCGGAATTGAGCCGTGCACAGCGAGTTGACCCGACTGGCCCTGATACGGGCCGGACATGATTTCCGGGTCGCCGGCAGCGTTGGTGAAGACAGGCAGCGTCGATGTCAATGGAGATCCGTAAACGTGATTGATATCTGGACGTGTGGCGATGTAAGGTCCAGTGATGTTCACCGCGATGCCCGATGGATCGCCACTTGCTCCCCGGTCCGAGCCATCAATGACGACCGATTGGGGGCCGAGCTCGTCGATGTTCGACACGTTGACCGTGCCCCCGTTCATGTTGAAACGAACTGTGTCCGCCGCCGTGAGTCCCTGGAAGATGACGTGGTCGTTTGTCTCGGCTTCCTGGGCCTCCATGTCGTAAAAGGACGGCGGAGCCACCAGGTTCGGTGGCACGAGTCCGGGCTCGCTCACCACGTTTTGCTCGACCGAGTAGATCGAATTGAGGTCGAGCTTGCTGGATGCACCACTCGACGGCTGATCGAACGTGATTGTATTGGCACCGCTCGCTGGCAGGTTCGCGGGAACGGTGCCGGTGTCTTCGGTGATGAACATCGACGTGAGCGACGGGAATGCCGACAGGTCGCCGACCTGCATCGTGCCGCCGTCGAGCGCCACGGACACGTTCTGAATGTCGCCGTAGGCGTCGAGGTTGGTTTCGTTGCCTTTAATCTGAAGGTAATTGCCCGCCGGGCTGATGACGGGTAAGAGCGTCAGATTGTTCTTGCCTGCCGGTTGCAGGCCGATGATATTTTCGGCATTGGGGTTGTTCCCAAAATAGATCTGGCCGGGGGTCGACGATTCCGACCCTGAGTTTGAGCCGGTCGGCGTCGTGTACTCGAAGACGTTGGCGACTTGCCCGAGTGCCATCAGTGTGAAATTGTTGCCTGACTCCTGGAAATTGTTGCTCCCGGCTCCCCCCTCGAAGAAATCAGCGCCGCCGGTGCCGGCGAACGTGTCGTTGGTGGTGGTGTCGGTGGCGACGCTCAACTCCTGGGCGAGTTCTTGCCGCACATCGGTTGGTAACGAATTGATCCAGGCGGGGACGTCGCTCCCGGACAAGGGCGAAGCGACATCGGGGTCGATCGTGTCGCCGTACTCGATCACCGACCCGGCTTTGCCGCCGGCTCCTAACGTGTTGTTGCCCCCTGCGCCAATCAGGACTGCCTGGCCGGACGCGTCGTACTCAAGGTCGTCGTCGCCCGCTCCGCCGATCAAGACGGCGTTGATCGGCATCGGCTGGCCTTGCGCGTCGTAGCTGGTGACATCAGGCGCGATCGTGATGCTCTGAGGCTGGACAATTGGCTCTGGCTCGTAAAGGGTTAAGAGCGGCGTCACGATCGGCGTGTCGACCACGCGGGTGACGATCTGTTTGTACGTCGGGTATGGGTTGGGGCTGATGGGACCGTTCGCATTGCTGGCGCCGGTCATGTAGATCTCGTTATACGTCGGATAAACCACTTCGATGGCACTGTCCGTCTGGCCGGGGATGTTCGGGTCGGGGAAGGTCAACTGCTCGACGTGGATGTCCTCGCTGGTGTTGGTTTCGTTGATGTAAATTGTCGGCGGGGTCGACAGCGGTTGAGGGCTGGGGGGCTCGAACGAGACGATGACGAAGGGCCCGATGTTGACGGTGAAGAGGGTGACGTGGATGAACCCGAGCTCGAGGCCGACGTTGATCGTGAAACCGAGGTCGATCTCGCCCCCCAAGTTGAACACATTGCCGAGTGAAAAGTTGCCGTTGAACGTGGAAAGCCGGGTCTTGCCCCCCGTTCCCTTGAGCGAAAGGTCGAGAGTCAAGGAAAGGCCGCCGGTGAGCGACACGATGTAGGCATCGGCTTCCAGACCAATGCTCCCGGTGAGGTCGAGTTTCGTCGCATTGTCATCCAGGTAGAAGCCGTCGATGATATCCGAGGCGGCATCGCCCATTCCCTGCGCGAGCCTCGATCAAGCCGTATGCGTCGTAGCCTCCGCTCACCGCGAGGGACAGGTTCACACCGATGTCGAGCAAGAGCACGGGAACGAATGGGGGAATCGAACCCACGGGAATGGAAATGCCCGTGCCGATCGAGATCGTCGGCAGACTGAATGTGAACAGGTCGGGAGCGTTGTTCGCGTTGGCAGTCCCCAGCAGCAGGGGAATGATCGTGTCCACCGGATCGGAGAAGATCGGGAACGTAAAGAGAGGCTGACTGCCACTGTCGAGCTGCGAGAGATCGCCGTCGGCGGTGTTGAGCGCCGAACTGAGATCGTCGTTGGTGACCGGGCTGTTGCTCACGACGCTGGGAATCCCCGTGCGGGGATCGGTGATCACAACGGAGCTCAGGACACTCAGGGTGAGCGTGCTGCTCTTCGTGAGATGAAGACTGTTGATCAAGGTAATGTCATCAAAAAATGTCTCGACCTCTTGCGTGTTGCCCCCCGCGGCGCCGACCAAAAGTCCGATCAGCGTCACGTCGATCCCGAGGCTGTCGAGGCCGGGGATGTTCGCGTTCAGAATATTGATGATCGGCTGAAGCGGCTCGGTGACGTTCTGGATGTCGGAGATGATCGAGCCGATGATGCCAAGCTGAAGCGTCACGTTCACGCCGGTAAACGTCACGGGGGCGCTCAGCGTGCCGAAATCCGAGGCGTCGGAAGGGTCGAGCGAGCTGTTGTTGAATTCGAGCGTGAACTTCAGCCCCGTATCGATCGTCGGGCTCAAGGGAACGTTCGAGCCGAAACCGAGGCTCAAGCCGATGTTGACCGTGGCCGTGCCGGTGGTCAGGGTGACAGTTGGGTTCAGGCTCGCGTCGAGGCCCACGCCGAGATCGGCCGTCAGGCCCGAGCCGTTGTCGGTCACGGTGGCTTGCATGAGCCCGGCAAACTGGGCCGTGCCCAGGGTCGGTGCGGTTGGCTTCGCCGAGACGACGAACGCCAGCGGCGTCGCCGGTAGCGATGAGTCCTGGGTCGCGAGACTCGTGTCGACCAGGTTCAAGGTGTTGGTGATCGGGCTATATGTGAGGTCGAGCAGGTAGTCTGTCGTCACGGAAAACGTAATGGAGTTCTGGCCGGTGCTCAATGCCAAGGACTTGCCCAGACCCAGGCTGAAGCCGACCTCCGTGCTCTCGGTCTTGGTCAGAAGCAGCTCGATGGAGAAAGACCCTTCCGCGCTCGTGCCTGGTGTGACCAGAATGTCGCTCGGCGAGAGCGTTCCTCCGGTGACACCACCAAGTGCGCCCAGCGTGCCGTCGCCGTCCGGGCCCAGTGCGCTGAAGAGTTCGTTCTCGATCGACGAGACCAGGTTCGCGCCGTTAACTGGTTGCGTGGCGATCGTTCCCAGGGCCTGGATCAAGTCATTGAACGCGCTGAAGTCGCCGCTGATCGCCGCGTTATTGAGCAGAGTCTGGCCGATCAACGGGATCGCCTCGGCCGTCTGGAACACGCCGTTCACGTTCGCCAAGATCGTCGTGAAGTCTCCCAAGAGGGCCTGGCCCAGGACCGTGAAGTCGACCATCGGGGTCACGACCGTCACCGTCGTTGACCCGCTCACCGCACCGTCGGTCGCGGTAATGACTGTGCTCCCGGTCTCGAGCGCCGACACGACTCCGGCGCTCGTGATCGACGCGACGGCCGGAGCCGATGACGTCCATGTGACCTGATTGGTGAGATCTTGGGTCGAGCTGTCTGTGTCCAGGCCCGTGGCCGTGAACGATTGATTCATCGAACCTTGCGGGAAACTCGGGTCGGAGGGCGTCACGTTGATCGTCACAAGCGCCGGTGCGGTCACCGTCAAGAGGTCCGAGCCGATCACGCCGCCTAGCGCGGCGGTGATCGTCGTCGGGCCCTGACCGATCGTACCTGCCAACCCCTGCGAGCCCGCGACGTTGGAGATGATCGCGACCGTCGTGCTCGACGACATCCAGTCAACCTGGTCGGTTAGCACCATCTTTGAGCCGTCGGTGTATTGGCCCGTGGCCGTGAACTGCTCGGATTTGCCCAGCGGGACGCTCGGGCTGGAGGGCGACAGGGCGATCGACGTCAGCGTAGCCTGGGTGACATTCAAGGTCGTGGAAAGGGACATGCCATCGAGCGCGGCGGTGATCGTCGTCGAGCCTGGCGCGACCGCCTTCGCTAAACCCACGTTCGAGATCGTCGCCGCCGTCGTGTCCGAGGACGTCCAGGCGACCTGGTCGGTCACGTCCTCTGTCGAGCCGTCGCTGTACTTGGCGGTCGCGTCAAACTGCTGTGTCAATCCCGCGGCGACCGAAGCTTGAGTCGGCGTCACCGCGAGCGACACAAGCGTGATGGGAATGTTGGTCGTGAGCACCAGATTGGTTGGATTGTAAGTCGTGCTAAAGGTCCAGCCGCTGGGGAAGTTTTGCGGAGTGACGGTCGCGAACTGCCCAATCGCGGATTGATAGCTGAGAACCTGGAACGTCGCGCTCTCGTTCGGCAGGGTGTTGCTGCTCGGGTCGACGTACAGTGTGCCGGCCAAGGTCGCCATCCCGCCAACACTCAACAGGCCGCAGCCTGACTGCGAGGTCGGACCGTTCAGGCTGACGGTCATGCTGGCGCCAGAGCTTTGGATATAGGTGCCCAAAATCGTCAACGTGCCGGTGGCGCCGACTCCGCCGGGGATCACCTGTCCCGCGTTCGTAACGTTGGCATTGACGGTGCCAGTCCCCGCGAGAACGCCGCCATTGATCGATACGGTACTGGCTTTCGAGGTGAGGATGCCCCCGCCTGTCAGGTTCGTGCTTCCGGCCGACTGAGTGTATGCGCCTGTGACGGTGAATGTGCTACCAGCCCCGACGGTCACACTGCCGGCATTACTGAAGGCGCCCACGGTCGTGATGTTCGGGCCCCCCGCGATCGACAAGCTGCCCGCCGCGGTGTTGGTCGCGAGGTTGGCGAGAGCATTGTGACCGCCGGTGTCGGTGAATTGCGCCGATGCGCCCGTCAGGGAGATCGCCGCCGCGTTCGTCACGATGTTCGCGCTGGCGAACTGAAGCGTTGAGCCGACGAGATAAGTCCCTCCCGTCAGCGTGCTGGTCGTCGACGAGAAATTGGTGAACGCCCCTTGCAGGCTGAGCGTGCCGGAAGAAACCTGGATGGTGCCGGAATTCGACACCGTGGCTTCAATGACGCTCGTGCCAGTTCCTTCGGACTTGGAGAGGGTGGCCGTGCCGGAATTATTGAAACTGCCCCCGCCATTGCTGGTCGTGATCGACACGTCGGCGTCAAAGGCAAAGCTCGCCCCGGCCTCGTTGTTAAATGTCGCCCCGTTGCTAAAACCCAAGGCACCCGCATCGGCGGGATTGTCAGTCAGGGTGGCGGAACCGTCGTTGTCCAGCGTCCGGACCGAGAGCGACTCGTAGTAGTTGACGTTGCCCGTGCCGCCGATGGTCAGACCGCCAATGGCAATGGTCGTCCCCGACCCCGACATCGTTCCGCCCGCCCAGGTCGTCAGCCCGTTGACCGTCACCGTATCCGACCCCGTCAGCACGCCGCCGGTGATCGTGAACTGCCCGATACTGATTGCCGCCCCCGTGCTGAAATTGACCGTGCCGCCGTTGGTCGCCATCACCGTGGTCAACGAGTAGGGCCCATCAGGTGACGTCGGAGTCAAATTGAGCGTGCCGCCGTTGACCGACAGCGTCGGCCCCAGCGCCTCAAGCGTGCCGCTCAAGGTCGCCGTCGCCGCGGAACCGGTCACTTCGGTCACGCCCGTGATGTCATAGAGGCCGGTATCGGTGACGGTGCCCCCCGCGAAATCAACCGTGCCGCTGCCGGTGATCGACGCACTCGACCCGATCATGAACGTGCCAGTGCCGAACTCCAGCGTGCTGGCCGCCGACACAGCCCCGGTTCCCCCCAGCGAACCCCCTCCTTGGAGGTTGAGCGTGCCCGAACCGGCTTGCACCGATCCCGTGCCCGTGTCGTTGAGAACGGATTCCATGATGCTCTGGCCGGTGCCGGCTGACTTCGAGAACGTGCCGGAATTATTGAAACTGCCCCCGCCATTGCTGGTCGTGATCGACACGTCGGCGTCAAAGGCAAAGCTCGCCCCGGCCTCGTTGTTAAATGTCGCCCCGTTGCTAAAACCCAAGGCACCCGCATCGGCGGGATTGTCAGTCAGGGTGGCGGAACCGTCGTTGTCCAGCGTCCGGACCGAGAGCGACTCGTAGTAGTTGACGTTGCCCGTGCCGCCGATGGTCAGACCGCCAATGGCAATGGTCGTCCCCGACCCCGACATCGTTCCGCCCGCCCAGGTCGTCAGCCCGTTGACCGTCACCGTATCCGACCCCGTCAGCACGCCGCCGGTGATCGTGAACTGCCCGATACTGATTGCCGCCCCCGTGCTGAAATTGACCGTGCCGCCGTTGGTCGCCATCACCGTGGTCAACGAGTAGGGCCCATCAGGTGACGTCGGAGTCAAATTGAGCGTGCCGCCGTTGACCGACAGCGTCGGCCCCAGCGCCTCAAGCGTGCCGCTCAAGGTCGCCGTCGCCGCGGAACCGGTCACTTCGGTCACGCCCGTGATGTCATAGAGGCCGGTATCGGTGACGGTGCCCCCCGCGAAATCAACCGTGCCGCTGCCGGTGATCGACGCACTCGACCCGATCGTGAACGTGCCAGTGCCGAACTCCAGCGTGCTGGCCGCCGACACAGCCCCGGTTCCCCCCAGCGAACCCCCTCCTTGGAGGTTGAGCGTGCCCGAACCGGCTTGCACCGATCCCGTGCCCGTGTCGTTGAGAACGGATTCCATGATGCTCTGGCCGGTGCCGGCTGACTTCGAGAACGTGCCGGAATTATTGAAACTGCCCCCGCCATTGCTGGTCGTGATCGACACGTCGGCGTCAAAGGCAAAGCTCGCCCCGGCCTCGTTGTTAAATGTCGCCCCGTTGCTAAAACCCAAGGCACCCGCATCGGCGGGATTGTCAGTCAGGGTGGCGGAACCGTCGTTGTCCAGCGTCCGGACCGAGAGCGACTCGTAGTAGTTGACGTTGCCCGTGCCGCCGATGGTCAGACCGCCAATGGCAATGGTCGTCCCCGACCCCGACATCGTTCCGCCCGCCCAGGTCGTGAGACCGGCGACGCTGAGAGTGCCCGCGCCGGTCAAAACACCACTGCTCAGACTCAGGTTGCCTCCGATGGCAGACATTGTTGCCAGCGAAAGCGTCTCGCCACTGATGCCGATGCTTGTGTTGGCGTTTGTCGTCAAACTGTTGACGCTATCCGTGGCACTGCCGCTGAGTGTGACCGTGCCGGCGCCTGACAGGTTGATAACGGCGTTGTCTCCTGATCCAGGAATAACGCCACCCAGCCAATTTGCGCCAGTATCCCACTTGCCGCCAGTAGGACTGGCCATGGTATTCCAGATGATTGTCGAAAGGAGCGGTCGGTCTTCCAGTCCCTGGAAGTTCGGGCTGAATCGCAACGAACGCTTTCGTTGAGCCAGTTTACGACTCTTCAATTCCGAGTTTCGGAAATCGCGATTCCGCGGTGATTCGAGCATGGTGCTTTTGCCCTAGATCAAGGAGCAGTCGAACTGCTCGACATGGTGCGACTCATTCCGGTTGCCTGGGCTCTGGACGGACGACCACGGGGCAAGCGCGGGTTGTCATCGACCCCGTATTCGCGTCGCGTCACGAATGAAGGACTGCGCTTGGTGGCGTGTTCAGGACGGAGAATCGGAAAATATTCGGGGGAAGTGGATGAGCGAATGAGATGTGCGCTGCTCAGGGCGCGGGAGCAAAGACGTTTTCGGGCAACGTTGGCAGTCCCCCGCTGATCAAGTCACGGGCTTCGCGGAGCAACATGTGCAGCAGGATCGCGTCGCGCCAGTGCCAGGTCTCGGGCACGCCACGGTCGAGTCCGCCGGGCCGGCCGCGCAGCCGCGTGTTGACCCAGGTCTCGACCTGCCTCAGTGTCTGCCGGGCCTCGCCCGACCGGCCGAGCTGTTGCTGGGCCATGGCGACAACCAGACGATCGAGAACCTCACATCGCCAGCGAGCATTATGTGCGATGTTGGCCATTTCTCGGGCCTCGGCTTCCGCGAACCGAGCGGCGCGGTAGAGGGCCAGCCCCATCACGTGCTCGGAAAATACGTCGGGAAACGCGGCGGCCCGTGCTCGGCCAGGCGCAACGCCGCGGTTTCCTCGGCGGGACCCTCGGGGGCCAAGGCCAGCGCGTTCGCCGTAAACAACAGCCACTGCGGTTGACTGTTATCGTTGTAAACGTCGAGCATGCGCTGGCAGGCCGCGCGGCAGGCGGCGCGATCGCCCACCGCCATGTTGAGGATAGCCCGCTCGAACCACTGGTACGGTTCGTCTGATGTCCCGTAGTGAAAGGCCTGCTCATAGGCGACGGCCCCCTCGTCCCAGTGGCCTTCGGAGGCCAGCGTGGCTCCCCGGACAATGGCGTGTTCGAAATCGCGAATTTCAACTCGTCGAATGGGAGGAGCCGACGGGGCGGCGGGATCGTGATCAGAATACGCCGGCGCATCCCAGTCGAGGCCCATGCCGGCAAGCCGGCGACGGATCGCCCGCAAGTCCCAAACATGTACCGACGGGCCATCGGGCGTGGTCATCACTAGCCGCGACCCATCGGGGCTAAAGCTTGGTGTGAAGACGCTAAGGTCGGGGCTTTCGAGCCGCGCCAGCGTGCGGCCCGTCTCCGTCTCGACCAATCGGATCACCTTGCTGGCTTCCTGGACGACCATCAGCCGGCCGTCGGGCGAAAAGCAGCCGCCGCCGTCACCGATGCGCCTCACTTCGCGCCAGGTGCCAACATCCCAGAGCCGGCAGGGTGCAGTCATCGTCGCCAGCAATCTTCCATCCGGGCTGAACGCGACGCCCGTACCATCATCGACGGACAGCCCGGCGACCTTCGTGAGGTCGCAGACGCGCCAGACTACGGGGCCATGGCCGGCGCCTTGCGTGCCCGTCGCGAGCCATTGCCCGTCCGGGCTGATGGTAACGTAGCGGCAGTCATTCAGTGGACCGATTCGGCCGGTCCGTTCCGGGGTCGCCACGTAAACATAACTGTGGTCGGCTTTGGCCGTGATCCGACCGGAACGGTCGACGGCAATCCCGCAATTTCCCGCTGGCAACGGAAGCGGCCGCGGCGGCCCGATCTTCAGTTCGCCGCGGCCGGCGTCGAAATCGATGGCCCATCGCCGCACCCCCAGAGTGCCGCTGGTGATCAAGTCTCCCGAAGAATCGAACATCAAGTGCCAGGCATTGCCGATCGGCAAGTAGGCGAGCTCAGTGCCGCGAGCCAGGTCCCAAAGGATGGCACCATCCGTCGCACCGACCGCGAGCAGCCGGCCGTCATGCCTGACCGATGAGTCTGCAAAACCCCTCAGTTCGGCCGAAGCGCGTGTAAACGTCCGGTATTCCAGCGCCGGTTCGAGCTGGCAGACGGTCAATTGGTCCTCGAAGGAAATGACGATCCGACCATCGTCGCTGATTTCGGGCACACAGAAGCTGGTTAAATTGAGAAGGGGCCGCCCACGCGCCGCGTCCCAAAGTCGTAGCTGAGATGACCAGTCTCCGCTCGCCAGGAGCGTTCCGGCGGGGTGGTAGGCTACGCGAATGCCCGCGTTGAAATGACCTTCGAGACTCGCTCTTCGGATGCCGGTGGCGGCGTCGAAGAGGTCGATCTTTAGATCGTCGCCGACAAAGGCCAGAGTGCTACCGTCCGGGCTCCAGGAGATAGAATTCGCGGATACCCTTAGTGCGAACGCCCCGACGCGCGTGAGCGTCTCACCGTCGAGAATCTCACAAGTGAGAGGGTTCGCCGAACGGTCAAAGACGGCGATCTGAGTTCCATCGGGCCGGAAGGCCAGGTCGCTCACCCCGGCAGCGAATCGGCGGCCGGGGCGGCCCGTGGCAAGGTCATAAACGATCAGGCTATCGCCGTTGTGAGCCACGCCGATTTTGCGGCTATCGGGACTGAATTTGGCCGCGCCCCCATAAACCGGGCCCACGTCATCAGCCGCGATCTTACCCTGATCGACATCCCAAACTTTCAGGGCATACGTCGGGCTATGAGTGGTCGCCAGGTAGCGGCCGTCGGGGCTGAAAGCGAACACGCCCACACCTTGAGCGCCGGGGAATGAGAAACGAGCAATCTCGTGATCATCGGCAAAGCGGCGGATCGAGATCGCTCCGTCGCGGAACCAGAGCGCATAGCGGCTCATCCTGGGATCGAAAGCCGACGCGAACGCACCTCGGGACCGAGTAATGACCCGGCCGGTCGGTTTGAGGTCGGGGAGAGCCAAGCAGGCGATCGCCAAGTCGCGCAACGTGCCACGCCGCGAGACGACTTCAGGACCCGGCGGCAGGCCATCAAGGAGCTTCGTGGCCTGGCTCACCGCCTCGAGGCTATCAAAGCGCTGGCCTTGCCTCCGGCTAAACTTACCGGCTCGAGCCTGCGCGGTGTACGCGTCGACGGCCCGCCATCGGGCATTAAGCGACGCCGTGTCTGAACGACCGCGCTCGTCCACGAGAGCCGTCGCCTGGCGCCCGAGTGCGTCGGCCTGCTTCAAGAGTAACTCGGCCTGGTTGCGGTAAACGATGGCGGCGGCCGTGGACACGATCGCCAGGACCGTGATGAGCACCACCGCGGTGATGTTCGCTCCGGCCAGCCAGGGATCGCGCTTGCACCACCGCCAGACATGTTCGGCCATCGACACCGGCCGCGACCGGATCGTCCGTCCGTCGATGAACCGACGTAGCTCGTTGGCCATCTCACCGGCCGAGCCGAAGCGGTCGTGCGGGTCCTTCGCCAGTGCCTTGAGGACGATCGTCTCGAAATCACGCGGGATGTTCCGGCCGACATGACGCGGAGGTGCCGGCGATTCGTGGCGGATCAACTCGATCATCCGGAGCTGATCGGAAGCCTCGAAGGGGGCCCGCAAGGTTAAGAGCTCGTAAAGCGTCGCACCGAGGGAATAAATATCGCCGCGCCGATTGGAAATGCCCCGGAACCGTTCGGGGGCCATGTAGCGCAGCGTTCCCACCAGCTCGCGCGAGTGCGACAGGTCATGCCCCTCTTCGAGCTTGGCCAGTCCGAAGTCGGTCACCCAGACATTGCCCAGGGCGTCGAGCAACAGGTTCGAGGGCTTGATATCGCGGTGCAAGACTCCCCGGCGATGGGCATACTCCATGGCGTCGGCCACCTGGGCGCCGACCCGCGCGATCTCGCGATAATAGCGCAGCTCGCTCAGATCGCCCAGTAACGACGATCCGAGCGTCGACGGCTCGGCGGCGCGAGGGTCCGCCGGCGCCCTGCCGTCGGCGACATCCCCGGCTTGTTGCGGGAAATTGAAAGCGCATGCCTCGATTGGCTCGGTCGCATCGACCGGCTCATCCGTCGGCGTTGCCGTGGCGAAGCGGCCGGTCAAGAGTCCGTGCATGACGGCGGTGGAGCGGGGGGTCGGCAGCGAGGGCGGCAAGACCGTGAGGACGGCATCCGGGTCGCCTTTCACTCCGTCGCCCGTTTCTTCATCACGGAGCCGACGGATGTCGGCCAGAACGCGATCCAGGGGCTGACCCTGGATGAACTGCATCGCGTAGTACCAAACCCCGTCGTGATCGCCGTAGTCGAAGACGCTCACGATATTCGTGTGGTGCAGTCCGGCCGCGACACGCGCCTCGGCGTGGAACCGGCGGAGATATTTCGCGTCGGCCCGGTATCGCGGGTGCACAACCTTGAGCGCCACCCGGCTCTTCAAGGATTCGTGCTCGGCCTCATACACCACGCCCATGCCGCCGCCGCCGATCCGTCGGATGATGAGATAATCGCCCAGTCGCTCGGGACACGGTCCCTCATCGCCGCACTCTGACCAACGCGCACTCCCGTTGGGTGAATCAACAGCGCCGTCCGCCGAGCCGCCGAACTGTTCGAGCTTGACCAGTGCCGGGATCAGCTCGTGGATCTCGGCGGCCAGATCAGGGTGCAGCGCGATGAGGTCGGTCAAGGCGGGCCGTTCGCCGCGCCGGTATCGCGCCAGAAAAGAGTCGACGATCACGCCCAGGGGATCGTCATCCGAGGCACTCGATGGGCCGTTCATCGCCGGCCTCCATTCCGCAGGCCTTCCAGAGCCGACAGCATGGCCTTGAGCCGTCCCAGGGCGCGGAGGTGCCGCTTGGTCGCCGCCGACTCGCTCAGCCCCATCACCCGCGCGCACTCGCCGTTACTGAGCTGCTCGAAGTGCCGCAAGACAAGCACTTCCCGATCGATCGCGTCCATGCGGTCGAGCGCCTCTTGAAGCTGGCGCTTCTCCTCGGCTCGGATCGCCGCGTGGCTGGCACGCGTGTCACGCCCCAGGAGCTGCGCCGCAAGAGCCGCGGAGCTCGCCGCCGGAAACGCTCCACCGTGGATCGATATCTCGCGCGCCGGGTCGCGCGATTTGGTATCGAGCTGCCGGCGATGGATGATCTGCAACCGCTGGAGCGTCAAGAACCGAATCCACAAGAACGGCGGCATCGGATCGGACTGGCGGATATATTCGGGCAGGCGCTCCGTGGCCTCGAGAAACGCCTCCTGGATCACGTCGGACGGGTCGATCCGCCCACGGAGCCGCTGGTCGAGGCGCAGCGCGATCATTCGCCGCAGGCGGTCATGCTGCTCCGACAGAAACCGGCCCCAGCTCGCGCGGTCGGCTCCGATCGCGGCAGCCTGGTCGCGATTGGTCTGTTCCCCCATGCTTTCCACAGCGTCGTTCGTGTCCATTATTTCAATAGACTGCGCTGCGCTGCCGAGCCAGGACAAGAAAATTATCATGCGCGGAATTTCACAGCCGGCGCCGTGATTCGGCGTCGGCTTCCGGCCAAGGTGACCGCTCTGTTGAGCGAGGCCAGGCGCGTCATCCTCATCGCGATGAGCCAGGCTTCACGGCCGCGGCCGCGGGCGTGATCGGGTTTCCCTCGGTATCGAGCTGCTGGATCGCACCGATAAAGGGCAAGGTCTTGAGTGGTGCTTCAATCTGCGAACGGTCGCCAACGATCAGGATCGCCATGCTTGCCGGCGTGATGTATTCGCGCGCGACGCGATCGACGTCAGCCTTTGTCACCGCTTCGACCCGGCCCTGGTAGTGGGCGAACTCATCGTCGGGAAGATCATACATGACGAGTACGGCAATCTGCCCGGCGACACCGAAGGTTGTCTCGAACCGGCCGGGAAAGCCCTGAATGATTCCTTGCTTGGCGAAGGTAAGCTCGGCGTCGGTAACCGGGCGGCCGGCCATTGATGTCGTTCAGCTCCTTCATGAGCTCGACGAGCGACTCCTTGGTCGCGGCGGTTTGCACGGTGGCACCCACCTCGAGTGGCCCGGGTCCGCGCAGGAACGAAAAGTCGGAGCTGGCCCCGTAGCTATAGCCCTTGTCCTCACGGAGATTCATGTTGATCCGGCTCATGAACTGGCCGCCCAGGATCGCGTTCATGACTCTCAGGCTGAAAAAATCGGGCGACTTGCGGGGCGCGCCGATTTTGCCCACCTTGAGCACCGACTGGGCGGCCGCGGGCTTGTCAATCAGATAAACCGCGGGGGGCGGTGGCGAAGCCGGTGGCGCCACTGACGGAGCCGGCGGCACTGGACCGGCGGCCCATTTTTGCAATTGATCCTCGAGGGTCGCCGTGATCGAATCGGGTTTCACATCACCGACGATCACCAGACTCGCGTTACCCGGCACCATGATCCGCTGGTAAAACGCCGCCGCGTCATCCCGCGTGATCGAGGCAATTGACGCCGGCGTCCCTGATTCAGGACGGCCGTAAGGAGCATCCGATCCATAAATCAAGCGCGGAAAAACCGCCGCGGCGGTCTGCTCGGCATCATCGGCACGCGCCCGCAACAGGGCTAAACGCTGAAGTTTGAGCCGGCGCAGCTCTTTCTCGGGAAATGTCGGATTCAGGAGCACATCGGTGTAAAGATCGAGCCCGCGCTCCAGGTGGCGTGTGAGGGTTGTCAGACTGATCATCGTGGCCTCGAGCCCGCCATCGGCGGCCAGCGACGCCCCGATCTCGGCCTGCTCGCCGGCGATTTGCATGGAATCGCGCGACTTCGTCCCCTCGTCGAGCAAGCTTGCCGCGATCGACGCCAGGCCCTCCTTGCCCCTGGGCGTGGAGGTTTCACCCGACTGCACGATCAGGTCGAATGTCACGATTGGCAACTCGTGACGCTCGACGATCATCAACTTCAGGCCATTCGACAGGGCCCGGCGCTCGAACCGAGGTGGAACAAACCGCGGTGTGGGACCAAGCGGGGGTATCGCGCCTCGATCGAAGGAATCGGTAACATCCGCGAGCTTGGGACTGATCAGCGGCGCTTGTTTTGACCGATCAACCTGGGCCTCGGGAGCCCGCACGGCCGGAGCACCGGCACGATATCCAGCTCGATCCGCCCTGGTCCGAGGTACTTCTGGGCGACCCGCTTCACCTGCTCGGGTGTGACGCGAAACACTTTTTCGAGCTCGGTGCGGTAACCCAGCGGATCACCGTGCACGGCCATCGATTGATTGAGCACGTCGGCCTTGCGTGTGACCGACTGCAGTCCCATGATCAGCGCACTTTCCCGCTCGTTCTGAGCCTTGCGCACCTCCAGGGGTGTCGGCCCATCCTTCTTGAGCCGTTCGATCTCGGCGTCGGCGATCTTGACCAGCTCTTCGAGCTTTTCGCCGGGCCGCGCATAAAGATCGACCTCAAACTTGCCGGTGATCCACTGCGTCGGATGCGACGCACCGGCGGAGGCCGCAAGCTGACGATCGTACATAAGGCGCGAAACAGGCGGTTCTCCTTGGGCAGGCCTCCCAGAATGGCGGCCAGCACGTCGAGCGCCGGCTCGTCGGGGTGCGGGCCGGAACGCTCGGCCAGACCAGTTGGGCACGCGGCAGGCTCACGGCGTCAGTTGCACTCACATGCACGGGGGTCGCGAGCTTCGGCACATTCTGGGGAACAGCGCGCGACCTTCTGGCCAGCCGGCAGCGGGCCGAAATATTTGGCGATCCACGCCCTGGTTTGGGCCATCGAGAAGTCGCCCGCGACGCAGAGAATGGCATTATTGGGCACGTAATAGGTTCGGAAAAACGCCGCGACATCGTCTAAGTGGGCGGCCGACAGGTCGGTCATCGACCCGATGACGCTGTGGTGATACGGGTGCTCGGGACCATAAAGCGTTTTGAGCAGCAGTTCCTCGGCCTGGCCGTAGGGCACGTTGTCATACGACTGCCGCCGCTCGTTTTTCACCACGTCGCGCTGGTTGTCGAGCTTCTGCTGGCTCATGGCTGGCAGCAAGAAACCCATCCGATCGGCTTCGAGCCACAAGGCCAGCTCGAGGGCATTACTGGGAACCGTTTCGTAATAGACGGTCTCGTCTTCGGACGTCGAGCCGTTAAGCTGGGCACCAAGTTTTTCAAGCGGCACGAAGAAGTCGGTGTTATGGTTCTTCGATCCTTGAAACATCATATGTTCGAACAGGTGCGCAAAACCGGTTCGACCCGGCTTCTCGTCCTTCGAGCCAACCTTGTACAAGACATTGACCGAGACGACGGGTGTCTTGTGGTCTTCGTGGAGGATGACCGTCAGGCCGTTCTCAAGTGTGTATTGTTCGATCTTGAGCTCAGGGATATGAGGCATTCTGGATTTGTCGCTGGCCGGCTCGTCGGCCAAGAGCGTGTATGTTCCCTCGCCCAGTGAAATCATGAGCGCCGTGACAAAGCTGAAAACGACAACGCCGCCTGTCATCCATTTCATGAGTGCGAATCCTTGGCTGTGTTTCAAAGCGGCAACGAGCGCGGGTTCTTGGCCAACAGCAGCGATCAACCCGTTTCGCGCGTCGAATGGCTCTGTTCTAGCCTAGCTCGATGCCGATCGTCCAGAGATCACGCGTCGGCTTACCGACGGACGCGGCTCGTTACGTTGGCACGTCGCAATGCGTTCTCGGGATGGGAAAAGTCCGTTCAAGCCCGATATCGCTCAAGTCACATCAATTGCCATGCACACGTGAGGGTTGCGACTTTTCGTTCGTCACCGGTCATTTCCGCCGCAAGAGCCGGCCGACGGCCTCGGCTTCTTGTTGCTCGCCAATGATGTCGCATTGCGCGCGAACGGCTTTGAGCACGCGCGATGCATAGACAAAAACCGCCTTATCCGAAATACCCAGGTCGGCCGCGATGGCGCTTCCCGGACGATCGTGGAGGAACCGCCCTTCAAAACACGTCCATGCTTTTGCCGAAGTAACCGCCTGAACGGCGGGCAAAGCCCGCTTGAGGACCTGCTGACGATGGACTTGGTTCCATTCCTCATGGAGCTTTTCGCTATCCGCACGGTCGCTATGGCGGAATCGTGTGATCCACTCTTCCTCGGCGCGCTTGCGCACCTTCGTATGCCGCGCATGGTCGATCAGAGCGTTATAGCAGAGCTTCCAGAGATAGCTGCGAAACCGGCCGCGCTCGCGATCGAGGTCAAATTGCGGAAGGGCCTGCAATAGCCGCACGAAGACATCTTGAATCATGTCATTCGCGGTCTGATCGTTGAGCCCGAGCCGCCGCAGGTATCGCGTCAGTAGCGGCCGGTAAAACTCGTAAAATTCGCGCCAGCTCTCGATATCACGCGAATCGCGCACCCTGGCGATCAAGGCGATGTTGGTCGCGAACTCGGATCGATCCGGGTCGTCTTGTCGTTCAGGGTCGTTCTTCGGGCCAAGCGGCATGATCGAGTTTCCGCAGGCCAAAATCGCCGTCTCACGCGACCGGGGCCGGCCTAAATGATCCAGTCTCCGCCCTGCATTTGGCCGCGCTCGCGACTCTCGCGAATCAAATCGGCGAAGGTTGTCTTGTCGACAACGTCCGAAATGGCCTGGCGAACGCGTCCCCAAAAGGAAAAAAAGTTGCAGCCACCGGGAAATTCACAAACCTTCGGCCGGGTCTGGCTCACGCAGTCGACAGGCGCGATCGGCCCATCGACATAACGCATGATTTCTCCGACCGTCAATTGATCCGCGGGCCGCGATAACAAGTACCCCCCCTCAGCCCCGCGCCGACTTTGAACAAACCCTCCCCCTTTTAACTGATTGAGTATGACTTCCAGGAAGCGGATCGGGATCTGTTCGCGCTCGGCGATCTCGGCAATCTTCATCGGTTCATGGGTAGAATGTTCTGCCAGGGCGTAAATTGCGCGAAGCGCATAATAACACTTCGATGATACACTCACAGCGCCGACCCCCTTTGCACGTTAGATCATGTTAAAGGGAATCGTTACTATTCCGACTGGAGAAATCAAGTCTGGTGAAAATTCAACGCGTTCTGGCGAGCACGATCGATCAACGAAGTTCCACAAGTCCGGCGAGTGAATCGAGCGGCGGTCCGTGCGTTCAGTTGACGTCGTCCCAGTCATCGGCGGCAGCCAAAAGCTCGGCGAGAGCGAGTTCGAAACCTGGGAGCAAAGGCGTCTGGTAGGTGTCGCCCGCGGCGATGATGACTTCTGGTTTGGCGCCGGGCCGCGCGCTGAAAACGGTCATGGTGCGACGAAATCGGTCAATCACCCAGTATTCAACGACTCTGACCGCAAGATATTCTATCCGCTTTTCCTCGAAATCCCGTCGGGAATTGCGTTTTCCTTCCGTCCGAGACGAACTCGACGACGATTGTCGGCACGTCGCGTTTCGGGTCAGGGCGTCGCCCGAGTTCGGCCCAGATGACGCGATCGGGGCGCCGCAGACTCGTCCTGGTGCGTACCATTCGCTCAGGCATCGTCTTATCGAGAGCTTGACCTTGGGCTTGGGGATGATCGTTGCGATACCGCCGCAGCAAATAACCCAGAGCATCGTTCGGATCGGCCTCTTGCTCCAGCGGAACTGGGCTCACGACCAGCACTCCATGGATCAGCTCGTAGCGGTACGCATTGTCCCACTCTTCGACTCGCTCGAATTCCTCGACCGTCATCGAGATCCCGGCGGACCCTGGGCCGAGCTTGGCTGGCACAGCGACCTCGGTCAGACTCATGTCCAATGCTCCTCACCCGATCGTGGGCACAAACGAATCCTCTCGCGCCACGGCTTTCAAACCGACGGATAAACTGGCGACAGGGTTTCAGCCGTTCGACCGCTTGGCGCCCTGCCAGTCCACTTCCAGAGGGATGGCGTCGAGGTCGGCGGGAACCGAGATGAGCGTGTCGCGCAGCCGCTTGGGCTCGAAGTTGATGAGACCGCGGCGCGCGGCGCAAGAAAGGCAGAGGCGTTCGGCGTCGCGCACCAGAAAGACTTCGCCGTCTAAAAGTCGGTGATAATAATCCTGGCCGGGGGCCATCATGTAGCAGAGCTCGCGGGTGCTGCCGGTCTTGACACCCACACGCCAGCCTGATTCGGAAATGAACATGCGGCGTCCGGAGGCGAGCTCGAGCGCCGGGGTCGGGAAGCTCGGGCTGATCGGGAAAAGCGGAAAGCGGGTTCATTGGCGGTTGCCTCCTCGGGTGGCATTCATTCATTGTCGCAAGCGCATTTGATGAGTGGCGTCGTTGAGCGGAGCGTGACCACGGTCGCGAGGCACGGTGCGCGGTGCCGGAGAGTGAAGCCCACACACGTCATCGTTGCAGGTAGCGTCGCGCGGCCGAATGGCTGCAAGCCAATTGTAACCGCGACGGCCCAGCGATGCGACCCCCGGGAAAAATCCCAAAAAACCGAGTGGCCAGAACAGCGGCAGCCGGACCGCCAGGGTCCTCATCGCGTCGAAGCCCACCGCGATCACTCCCGTACTCGAAATCACATGCATTGATTGCATGCACTTTTCATGTGTTAGCCGCGGATCAATGCGCGAGACATCCACGGCCGTGAGATCGACGGGCTCGAGGAGACGATCGGGATCGGCCGCCGAGAGCAAGGCCATCGAGGCCCGACAGCGCGGGCAGGCGCCGTCGTAGAGGACGCGCAGGCTCGGCTGAACCGGGCCCGTGGCCCGGCTCCGCAGCCAGGTGCCCGCCACGAAGGCCAGGTTCGCCGCGATCATCGCCACGCCAAACTCGGTCAGGCCGGGGCTCACGATCGCGATCCCCGCGTGAAGTGCGATCACGCCCGCGAGCCAGAGCGGCCGCACAATCTTGATCCAGATGAATACCGGATAAAGGAGTTCCAGGCCAAGACAGGCATGCGTGAGCAAATTGATCGCCCACGGCCACGCGGCCAGCCCCGTGAAATCAAGCGCCACGAACTCGCCGGTCACCATCGTCTTCCAGATCGCCGTTCCATTCCACCATGATGGCCCTTGCAGCTTGGCCACGCCTGCGATCCCGTAAATGATGACCACATGAATCTGGATCAACCGCAGCGCCAGATTGGCCGAGATGGTCGCCCGCGGCACGCCGGGCGAGTCGGGCGTCACGCGGTGCGCCAGGGAGCTTGTGGTCGACTTCGACGCCGCCGCGCGTCGCGCTTGCCGCCAGCGGAGCAAGAACCGGTCCAGCGACACGGCTTGGCCGCTGGCACCGGTCACCGCCAGGTAGAACATCAGGGCCGACAGGATCTGGTCGAACCCATAAAGGGCCACCGGCAGCCGGCGAATTGTCGAGACCACGATTATCCAGCCAAGGACGGCCGTCACCCGGCTGTAGACACCCAGGGTAAGAAGCGCCAGAACCGCCAGGCAGACACACCAGGCCAGAAGTAGCCATCCGTCCGGCACGAGAAACCAGAACGACCAGGCGAGTGGACGTTTCATGGCTTCGATCACGTCGGGACGAGCCCAGCCGGTCGATCCGAAATAATCGTGAAGATCCAAGCCCAGGACCAGCAAGCTCCAGAATGCAAGCAGGCCGACGATGATCCGGATGACTCCCAGCGAGGTCGGATCAGCGGGCGTGAAAAAGAACGCGTTCCAACTGCGGCGAAGCACGTCGCCAAGATCGCGCAAATAGGCCGCGGCCTCGATTAAGAGCCGACGCACGGGTAGTCTCCAATCCACTCGGGCGTGGTGAATAACGATTCATCGAACAGGTCGAATCGGGGCGCCCCGGCGATCGCGTCGCCTCACGGACGGTCTCGAGCTCGGGGATCAAGTGATGCTGCAAATGCAGGGTCACGCTACGACAACCCGGGCGGCTCGAGCACAAGTGCCGCGCGTAAGCGCGAGCCACGCGGCTCTTGCCGGCGTCGCCCGTGCGCTCCCTGGCCTCCCGCACGTCCATGAAGAGGGCGTTGGCGAGAGCCAGTTGCCGCTGGCGGCGCATGGGCGGGCCCGGTACGTCGCGCGCCGGCAGGCGCACGGTCTCGGCCGGATGCCCTTCGCCAAATTCGAGCGTCGCGGTCATCACGGGAGTCGCACCCGGCTCGGCGTAAAAGCGATACGAGTAGCCCAGGTCGACCAGCCCAAAATAAGGGACGAAGGCTTCGGCGATGCTCTGCTCCAGAGGCGATGACGGAGGCACGCCGAGTACGCCCGCCAACACCGCCCCCACATGAAAAACGACCGCGACGCTGACCATGACACGCGCCCACCTCGGCCAATTCGACGCCTCGGCCATCGCGTCGTCAGCCACCGATACTTCCGCACGCGCCCCTGGTTTACGCGCCATCACGACCCCCGAAGTCTCTCGGATTCACGCCGCCGCCCCGCCATCGGCTTTTCGTTCTTCTGACGATTAACATACCCTGAAATCGGCTGCCAGCGCCGCCAAAGTCGCGTTATTCTTCGCAATCCACGCAAAAACCCGACTCTATCTCCGTTAACGCTATTACGACTCGTTCGACTTTTATTAACGCTCAGGTACTGGAAACAGAGATCAAATGGATAAGACGCGGGGTTTTGCCATCCGGACGGCTGTTGGAGTACCCGGGGACTCGGGGCAAGACAAAGAAGCGCCGGTGTCTGCATTGAAACAAAGGAGACCCTGACATGCTGGCTTCATTCGTGGTCGCATTTGCGCTATGTAACCTTGGGTGCCAGAATAAGAACGTTGACCCACAGGCCGAAGCCGCTCCTCCGATGACGCAGTCGGTGGATGTACCCGCGCCGGGGGCCATCGCCCCGACGGCGGCGCCAGCCGTCCCTGCGGCCACAACACCGGCTCAGACATCCACAGCGGCGCCAGCCGTCCCCGCGGCCACAACACCGGCTCAGACATCCACAGCGGCGCCAGCCGTCCCCGCGACTACACCACTGGCTCCGGCGATCACGACCGCTGCTCCCGCCGGACTTTTTCAGGAGTATCCCGACCCTTTGTTGTTTCAGACGCACTACCCACGACCGAGCTACGACGACACGATCGACCTCTATCCGACCCATGGCGGCGCGATCCACGCGACGATCTATAGCTTCTTCTGGGGGAAAGACCCTAACATCCCATCGGCGGCTGAGATTGAGGAATCCGTCTATGGCCCGGGCTCAGACCATTGAGGACAATCGATTGCGATCACGCTCAGTGCTAATCGATAACATCTGATGGCTTGCTGGAACGTACCGTGAGGCCACAGCGAGGCCGGCTTGTGAGTGGTCAAGGCAATTGGTCCGGTGAACGAGCACCCGGGAATCGCGAGTTATCAAGGCGCCCTGGCCGCGACCTTGCTCGACCGCGGACTGGTCGGCCGAGGCGCGGGCGATCCCGCCGGCGCCATGGTAGATTTCCAAAGGGCGCTGGGCCACCTGACCGTCATGCCGTCGCGGGGCGCGGAGCAATGGTTCTTGACGGCCTGTTGTCATGCGGCGCTGGCCGGCAAGACGGGGGCCGGCATGTCGGCCGCCGAGGCGGCGCTCGAGGCCGACGCCGCAATGTCGCTATTGCACACAGCCGTCGCGATGGATTATCGCAGCCTCCAGGCCTACCGGAGACAGGACGCGATTGACCCGCTCCGCGCTCCTCCCGACTTCCGCATCCTGGTGCTCGACCTGGCCATGCCGGTCGACCCGTTCTCACGCGCAGAGTGACGGCACTCCCGGGTCGCGTTACCATAGCGACCCGGCGCGACGGCTGATGGAGTTCGGACTTTCCTCGGAGTGCCCCTGGTGAAAGCACGTGATCGGCCCCGCGACTTGTGCCTGCTTCTTATTGCTGGCGTGACATGTGCCCTCTTGTTCGCCGGCTTTCCGGCCGACGCGGCCGCTCGCGGTTCGGGCGAGAAGGGGCAGAGAACGGCCGACTTCTTCGTCGCCGTGAATGGATCTGATCGATGGTCAGGGCGATCGGATCAGCCCAATCGAACGAGTACCGATGGTCCATTCGCAACGCTGGCGAGAGCTCGAGATGCTGTTCGGGCGTTGAAGCAACGAGGCGATAAGCAAGAGATTCTTGTGCTGATCCGAGGCGGCCTGTACTCGCTCAAGGAGACCGTGGTCTTCGCACTGGAGGATTCGGCACCGGCTGGCGGCACGATCACGTATGCTGCCTACGGCGACGAGACACCAGTCTTCACGTCGGCCGTTCCGATCGTTGGCTGGATCAAGCCGGAGCATCCGTCGCCACTCTTGCCCGAGATCGCCCGCGACCTGGTGTGGACTGCCGATGTTCCCGCGGGTTTGCCGACCGTCTTGACGTTGCACGACGGCAACAATCGTCTGCGCCGGGCCTGGTCGAAGCCCTTCAGGCCGGTGGCGTATGCGCAAGCGACGACTCCGCCGAACCAGATCGCCTTCCCCCCTGGGGCCATGAAAAACTGGCCCGACCTTCGCAATGAGGAGCTCCGCGTGATTCCCTCCTGCGATTATGAAATGTGCCTGTTGCCCCTGGCGGCCGTCGACGAAAAGGCTGGTCTTGCCAGGACGACGGTTCCGGCATCACGCACGATGGGTCGGGTGAAGTTCATGGACGAGACGGCCTGGATCGAGAACATCCTCGAGGTGCTGGACGAGCCGGGCGAGTGGGTCTTCAGCGCTGCCGAGCGGAAGTTATATCTATGGCCTACGCGTGGAGCGCCCTCGAAGGCGATCACCGCCCCGCTGCTTACGGAACTGCTGCGAATCGAAGGAACCATCGACTACCGCGGGCCTACGGACAAGCCTGTGACGGGCCTCGCGTTCCGAGGGTTGACTTTCACTGGCGGCGAGCGATTGCCCTGGAATGGGGGCACCAAAGGGGAACTCCAGCACAAGTGGGAACACTTCGATTCGCCGAGCGCGCTGGTGCGTCTGCGGGGCGCACGGGGTTGCACCATCAACGGCTGCCGGCTCGTCAACACGAGCGGAGCTGGCCTCCGCCTCGATCTCACCTGCCTGGACAATCGCGTCATCGACAACGAGGTCGCCCATACCGGGGGCGTCGGAATCCTGGTCGCCGGCTACGGGCCCGGTACGAAGGATGAGAATCAGCGCAACGCTGTCTCGAACAACTGGGTCCATCACGTTGGAGAGATCTACTGGGCCTCGCCGGCGATCATGGTGTGGCAAAGCGGCGAAAACCAGGTGACTCACAATCTGATCCACAACACGCCCTATTCCGGCATCACGGTCAGTGGCCGAACGGGCTGGACGAGCGACACGGAAGAGACCTTCCGCGCGTGGGAAGTCACCTTGCCGCCATACAACTCGTTGCCAGGCGCCGCGAGCGGTTCGAGTGCGGTACATCGGGAATGGTGGCAAGCCCGAGAAAAGTACATGCACGGCCGCAAGAACACCGTGGCATGGAACGAGATCCGTGACGTGATGGAGACGCTCGGCGATGGTAACGGAATTTATATTTCGGGTACCGGTAAAGAGAATCACATCTACCAGAACTATATTCACCACCTCGACGGCGACGGAGTGGCCTCAGGGATCCGCTGCGACAATGACCAGTACGAGACAATCATCGACGGCAATGTTTTGTACAGGATTCGTAGTGCCCAATCAGGAATATCGATGACGGAAGCAAACCACATCATGAACAACATCATCGTCGAGCTGATCCCGAGCCGCCGTCCGATCACGAAACCCAACATCGTCCACGGATACATCTCGATACCGAGTTCGACATGGCCCATCGAAGGGGCCCGGATCATGCACAACATCATCTGGTCGCCGCGCACGGATTACTGGCCCATCGTCGAGTACAAGAGTTTTGCCACAGGCGCGGGAGATCGGTTGAAGGACACAAAAACCGACTACAACCTGTTTTGGTGCCCCGCCGGTCCCGAGTGGGGACAGCGGCACATCGACGAGCAGAGACGCTACGGCGTCGAGCTTCACAGCCTGTCCGCAGATCCGATGTTTGTGGATGTAAAGCGTGGTGACCTACGGCTTCGGCCCGAATCGCCAGCGCGGGCGCTGGGTATTCAAACTTGGAACATTTCCACAGCCGGGTTGTTGACAGGACACCCGTATTATCGCGCAACACCATGATTCGTGCGCCGTCGTTCCGGCAGCGAGGTTCGCGCCGCGGGGACTTCGCGGGTCAAGCTTGTGTTAGTTTTTGGCGGTTTTATCGCCGCGAGACCAGGAACGTTGTGTCAGCCGACAGCGAGAAGCCCGATCGAACCCTCAAGACTCCGTTCGGCGACGAGCGTATTGTAATTTTATCGGCAACGACGTGACTTCTACACAAATTCGTCGTTCAGTCGTCGGTGATTTTGCACGTGCCTGCGAATGGCTACTGTACTCACCTCGAGTCGCGTTGAAAGTTGTTCCGCCTCTTCATCGGTCACCAGGGTTCCGTCGGGTTTGACAAAAGTTCGGATCGGGGCGAGCAGTTCGACTGCGAAGGCATTTGCCCGCATTTCAATCATGCGATCGCTCTGCGCAGCCCCTCCCTCGAACCGCGCGAAACTTCGCATACGCGAGCGGTCGAAAAGAAGATGGCAAAACTCATGGGCGAGCGTGATTCGTCGCCCACTTTTACCCGCGGCATCGGGAGATATGGTGTTGATCGCGATCACGGGTGCGTACTGCAGCGAGCCGACACAGGCTGCCAGAATGGCCGGGGCGGTCAGCGACAAGTCTCGCACGTCGATACCCATTTTCTGTACAGCTGCTTCGATGTCAAAGTATCCGGTTTCCTTCTCTCCTAGCTCCGCTCGAACCAGTCTCGCCAGGTGGTAGCCCGATCGCCACGGCACGCGCAGGTCGATCTTCGCATCCATACCCTTGGCGAGCGCACGGAGTTCCTGAAAGCGGTTGCCCGAATTGGGCTGCAGCATCGCCAGAATAGTCTCGATATCAGGGAGGGAAATCGTGCTTCCTTGGGCACTCCGCAACAATCCAACCACCGGATGTCGCGTCGTTCCCGTCAATGCCATATCACGAGCATCGCCGTCAGTAAAATGGTGATCGATCAGCCATTGAGTCGTAATTCCCGGGAAGGTCGAGCAGGCGCAAGGAAGCCGATCTCGGGGTCAACGGCAATCACACGCTTCTGGAATTCAGGGGCGACGTCGACGTTCGCAATCCGGCTGCCAACGAGCCGACGTAGGATCGGAACAGCGAAGAGAGCATTCGTCACTTCCATCCCGTCGGGGATCATGAACGAACGGGTCAGGGACGGTGTTTCGTCCCAGGAAATGACAATGTCATCCGCCTGACGCTCCAGGAAGACATTGGGGAGTCAGGATCGGCGGCGCGAAAAGCGTGCGTATCCCACCAGGATTGAAGCTCTGCAAGCTGTTCCGGTGTCGCGCCGATTCGGGCGTCCTCATAGGCTTGGCATGCGGAGACCTTTCGGCCGCGCAGCCGGGGTGGCCGAGGGTCATTCCCATATGCGATCACACCCCAGTTGCGGGCAAGCCAGCCACACAATCGGTCGAGCTGCTCCAGCGTCAGCAATCGTCCTTGACTGTCATCGACTTTCGATTTCCACGTCGAGAAAGACCTGGTACCCGCGCGAATTTCCCAGCCGTCCTTCTTGAGGATCACTCCGAACCCATTATCCTCACAGAGCCAATACTTATCGGCGACAAGTTGCAAGGTTTCCGGCGGAATCTCGACTTTCGCGAAGCCGGTCACGTGCTGCTCGGCGGCTTTATCGTTCCACTGCTGGAGCAGCCATCCCTGGAGAACGGAGGCAACCTGGTGAGCCAACTCAGGGGCAGGCCTTAGCGGCAGATGAAATAGAAGGGCTAAACTTGGCCTGTCATTCTCATCGTGCCAAAGCGACCACCGTGATCTGGCGTTTGCCGGGTCAGGGGGCACTCCCAGGAGGGGTCGGAACGATACAAAGCGATCGCTGGCGGGATTTCGCCAGGTCAAGCTCCCCATGCCTCGCTGCATCGGTGAGGGAAGCGACATTCCCGCAACTTTCGCGGCGTCGGCAATAATGGTCGCCCATGTCGTCTTGGGAGAAGATTCACTCATTCTCTTCCTCCTCTTCGAGCCCAGTCGAGATTTCGACGTCCTCCACGCTTCCTTCGATTAAGATCTCGTCCTCGTCATCGCGGCCATGATAGACGCGGTTCGTCAAGGCGTCGATTCGCACTCGAAAAATCACGACCTCACCTCGAACTCTGGCGTCAGTGCGAGCTTCCTCTCCGAACATATGAGCGGTTTCCCAGTTCGTGCTCCAGCTTGTGTACGCGGTGTCGGTGTTGCCATTGATATGCTGATGCCGCCAGTGCCAGCCGACCGGGTCTGGACGGGGTGGAACAATCTCATTCTCGTCGCGCATCCAATCATCGTCGGGCGAACGCAGAAAAACTCCGCCGAAGAGCCAACGATGCTGTTCGAGACAGTCATCCCACTCGACGCGATCGTTTTCGTCATCCCGCTCGACTTGATCGCTCAATCCTTCTGGCTGCTGGAAGCGAGCAAGTCCAGTATCTTTGCGCTAATTATACCAAAATCGCGGTTATACGCCTGGGCGCTCGCTTTGCGTCATCCTGCCCTGGCTGGCTCTAGAAAAATAGGCGCGCCGCTTCGAAGAAGTCGAGCGCCGCCTGGATGAGAAGCAACTGTCCATCACTGCACCGACCAACGAGCGGTAAAAGTCGTCGGATATCAGAGGATAATGAATTCACGCGGCTCACGCTCGCTGAAATCAAGGCCGCCCATGAAGTCGATCGCCAGGCCGCGTCGGCCGAACAAGCGCCGTGATTCTGCTGGACACCAACCACGTCCGGATTCTGAGGATGCCTCCGAGCGAACGATGCACCCCGGCTCGTCGAACGGTGACCGTTCCCCCCGATAATACTCCACGCAAATCACCTAATCTACTTTGACAACGCATTTTTACACCTGGCCATTGATTTTGGGGTATGATGTTAGCTAGAGTTCGAGAGGTTTAGAGAACCTCTGAGATCTTGGCCGAGATTGACGACCTACCAAAAGGGGTAATCCCTCGCGGGAGGACGCTGATCATGTCAATTGCCCTTTATACCGACCGTATCTGAACGAGAGTTCTTGGTCGGCAACGGTTTATGGTTGCTTCGATTCCCTCGATTTCGCACCCGGGAGGTATGCAATGCAGGGGACAGTGGTGATGTTGATTGCCCTCAGTGGGCTCGGCTGCCATCACAAGAAGTGTGATGTCGCTTATGGACCGCCGGCTTACAGCGATTTTGGCAGCGGTTGTTACGCGAACGTCTATCCGTCGAACTATGTTGCGCCAGGGTGTTACTCGGGCTGCTATTCGAGTGGCTATAACGGCGGCTACGGCACCGGCTATAGCTGGGGCCCGTACCAGGGTGATTCTGACGCCTGGTACTCGGGTAATCATGGATGTTGCCTGTTGTCCAGCTTCTTCCATTGCGGCAACAAGGGCGGGGGCCGTGGCGGCTACGGATATGGCTACGGATACGGCTATGGATACGACGACACGTATTTCGGCACGGCCGGATACGATTTGCCTTATGATCCGCCCGTTTTCGGCTATGCTCTTCAGTTTCCCTATGGAATGGACAATCAAATCATGCCGCAGCCCGGCATGGGCATGCCCGCCGGGGCTATGCCGTCGGAAGCGGCGCCGCCAGTGCCGGCCAATCCTGTCCCGACGGCACCGCAGCCGTCCTTGCCGGTGCCGTCGCCGTCAATGACAACGCCGCCGGCCATTCCGCCCCCACCGGCGCCGGCCGATCTGCCGGCGACCAAGCCGTCCGCATGAGCGAAGCCGAAGTGAGAATCGGGAGCAAAGGTCGGGAACAGCCTCGATCGCTGGCCGCCCGACCGAGCCCTCATATTTGACTCGCGCACGGCGACAGCCTGATTGCACAATTCAAAGCCGGGTTCAATCACTTGCCGTACCGTTATCGCACGGTCGCAAGTGCTTGGCTCGGCTTTCGCTATTCCCGCGACGATCGCTTCAGACGATCCGCCTGCCCCATGCCGGCTTCCCACACATCGCCTCCTCGCTTATCTTGATGGAAGAAAATGTGTCGGCCGAGCCTTTGCGCTCACGGTCGTTGCCGTCACACTGGCACAATCAGAGACGTGCGGTTGATTCTCCGATCGGTCGGATCAGAGTGGATTGGATCGGATTGGATCCAGGGGGTTCTCGACGCGTTTGACGTGGTCTTCTTTCTTCTCTCCTCCAGCAGCGCTGGAAACCAACGAGGCAGCATTACGTACAGCGATGCCCGAATTTCATGATGATTCCCAGCGCAGGGACTGGCTTCTCCAAACCCTGGGCGAGACGTTTTGCCGCAAGCTCAATATTTTCCCGATCCCTGATAGCCTGACGCTCTCGGTGGTCATCCCCGTCTACAACGAGCGAGACACGATCCACGAAATCTTGCGCCGCGTGCGTGCGGTCCCCGTCAAGAAGCAGATCATTGTCGTCGACGACTGCTCTCAGGATGGAACCCGCGAGGTCTTGAAGGCGATCGAGCAGCAGAGTCAGCGATCTGACGGTCGTCTACCACGTTATCAATCAAGGCAAGGGGGCCGCGCTGCGATCAGGATTTCGGATGGCGACCGGCGACATCGTCATCGTCCAGGACGCCGATCTCGAATACGATCCCGAGCAATATCCCCAGCTCATTCAACCGATCGTCGACGACCTGGCCGACGTCGTTTATGGCTCGCGGTTCATTGGAGAAACGCACCGGGTGCTCTATTTCTGGCATTCGCTCGCGAACAAGTTTCTCACGCTCCTATCCAACATGTTCACGAACCTGAACCTGACGGACATGGAGGTTTGTTACAAGGTTTTCCGGCGCGAAGTCATCCAGAGTCTGAAGCTCAAGAGCGATCGCTTTGGCTTCGAGCCGGAAGTGACGGCCAAGGTGGCGCGTTTCATGTTCAAACCTCAAGACGGCCGGCCGGCGCGGCCTTGTCGCATCTATGAGATCCCGGTGTCTTATCACGGCCGAACTTACCGCGAAGGCAAGAAGATCGGTATCAAGGACGGCTTCCAGGCGCTTTACTGCATCTTGCGCTACGCGTTCGCCGACTGAGGAAATTGGCCATGCCACAGCTCGATCTGAATCGAAAAACTCGATGGCGCGTGCTCGTGGGGACCGCCTGCTTTCTAGCGATCGATCTATTCGCGCTTTGTACCGGCGGACAGTGCGCACGCCCAGCGCCCGCCGATGATAGCCAGGGCGAGCCAGCCAAGCCGAGCTCCGAAGCGTAAAGCGAAGGAGGCCCCGGCCTCGAAGCCACGGCCCCGGCGCGATCGCGACGGCTTCTACATGGGCCGGCAGATCGCCGACGTGATGTCGTGGCAAGGGGCCGAGTGGCTTTTCCGCGAGACGCGCGTCGAGGAAGAACAACCCGAGGCGATGTTGAGCGCTCTCAAGATCCCGCGGGGCGCCACGGTGGCCGACGTCGGGGCCGGCGCGGGTTATCACAGCATCCGGCTAGGCCGCCGCGTCGGGCCCAAGGGGACCGTGCTGGCGACCGACCTGCAGCCGCAAATGCTCACCATGCTCAGGGACAATGCGCCGCGCCGCGGGTCTCACTAACATCAAACCGATCCGCGCGACCCAATCCGACACCAAGCTTCCCGAGGCGAAGGTCGACCTCATCCTGATGGTGGATGTCTACCACGAGTGCTCTGATCCCGAGTTGACGCTCAAGGGTCTCTTCAAGGCGCTGAAGCCGCTCGGCCGGTTGGTGCTCGTGGAGTTTCGCGGCGAGGACCCGGACGTTCCGATCAAGCCCGAACACAAGATGACGCTCGCTCAGGTCCGCCGTGAAGTCGAGCCCCAGGGCTTCGTCTTCAAGGATTCGCTCGAATTCCTCCCCTGGCAGCACGTGATCATCTTCGAGAAGCCGGCCGCCGAACAATCAAAGCCGGCCGGGCCCAATCCGAACTCGAGCCCGGGTCGCAAAGAGTCTGATCCGCCCGGTGCCCGAACGAAGATGGATTGAATGACATTATCGAGCGATTTCCTTTTCTTGCCGGCGAATCTTGACCCCTGGTTCACGATTGGCGCCGGTTGTATTCTTGACGCAATCACTTCGCCTTGAGCATCACCATGCCGGGGAGGAATTATGAATATTCCAGCCGAGATGGAAACAGCCAACTTCGAATTCGCGCTCTCCCCATCGGTCCTCGATAATGCTCTACCCAAACCCCCGTCGACTCTTGTGCGGGCTGAATTCGGCGCGATTTCGCATACCGGCAAGGTTCGGTCCCATAACGAAGATCATTTCCTCGTTTCTCAGATTGGCCGCAACCAGGAAATTCTCATCACGAACGTCCCTGAGGACCAGTTTCCCGCCCAGGCGGGCGAAATCGCCTATTCGATGATCGTGGCCGACGGCATGGGGGGCATGGCCGCCGGGGAAGTTGCCAGCCGCATGGCCATCGCCACCGGCTTGCGACTCTTTCAGAAGTCGCCCAAGTGGGGCTTCAAGATCAACAAGAGAGAAGCGCGCGAGCTGTTCGATCGTGTCAGCGGCTATCTCCGGGACATCGACATGGTTCTGACCGAGCGCAGCGAGGCCGACCGCCGGTTATTCGGGATGGGCACCACCCTGACGGCCGCCTATAGTATCGGTGTTGACCTGTTCATCATTCATATGGGTGACTCGCGCGCCTACCTTCTGCGCGACGGGAAGTTGGTCCAGTTGACGCGAGATCATACTGTCGCACAGGCGATGGCCGACGCCGGCTACATCGCTCCCGAAGAGGTACGCCACCACAACAAACGCAACGTGCTCACGAACTTCCTGGGCGGTCACGCCGGCAAGGTCAAGGCCGATATCCGCTGGCTGCGCCTTCGGAATGCCGATCGGCTGCTCGTCTGCAGCGACGGCTTGAACGACATGGTCGACGATACGTCAATCGAGAGGATCATGAACGCTCACGATCATCCCCCCGACGCGGCCCAATCGCTCGTGGATGAAGCCCTCAATCGCGGCGGGCGGGACAACGTCACGGTCATCGTCGCCCGCTATGAAGTTCCGTCCGTGGCCACGCCGACCAGCGGCGAACAGGCCGCACGGGCACCCGCCACGACCGAGTCGACCGATGCCTTGTCGCCGCCGACCCCCTTGTCCATGGTCCCGCTCATTTGAAAAAAGCGGATCGACGAAGCCGGCAAAACGGTTCATCACGAGGGCCCGACTTCGCTTTCGCTTTCGCCGTAACGCGCCTTGAGTACGCCGATCAAGCCGACCAGATCGTCGGGCAGGGGGGCTTCCACGCGGACTTTCTCTCCTGTGATCGGATGAACAAATCCAAGCGTCTGCGCGTGCAGTGCTTGCCGCGGAAACGCGACCGGAAACGGCGGTGCCTTACGCGCGCGATAGATTGTCTCGCCGATCACGGGATGTCCCGAGTCGGCCAGATGGATCCGAATCTGATGGGTTCTTCCGGTTTCGAGACGGCAGCGAAGCTGGGTGGCGGTTCCGCCAAACTGTTCGATCCGCTCGTAGTGCGTGATCGCTTTCACGCCAAGATCGGGCCTGTGTGACGAACCGCGGCGGCCGTCGCCCCGGTCGGCGACCAGGCGCCGGTCGATCGTCCCCCGCGGCGGCTCGATGGCCCCCTCGACGATCGCCACATACGCGCGTTCGATCGCGTGCTCGCGAAAAAGCGATTGAAAGGGCCGCAGCGCCTTGGGCGCACAAACGAGCAGAACCACCCCCGACGTGTCTCGGTCGATTCGGTGAACGATTCCCACATAGGGCCGTGTCACGCCCCGCTTGCGTGTCAGGTAGCGGCCGGCTCGCTCCAGGAGTGTGTCACGCTCGCGTTCGGGTGTCGGCTGTGTCAGGACGCCCGCGGGCTTGTCGACCACGAGAATCGAGGAATCTTCATACAACACCCGTAATCGCTCCCTGGCAACGCCGGAGCGCGGGCGATTCGGGTCATACGTCAGCGGGATGTCGACGCCGATATCGCTTCCTGGCTCGAGACACGTCTGGCCCGCGACATCGACCTGCCCACGTCGTATGGCTTCCAGGGCACCTCGCCGCGAGAGCCCAAATTGTTCGGCGATCCGCTTGTCCAGCCGCATCTCGTTGGTAATCCAGTGAAGGAGAGTTAAGTGCGATTTACAGGTAGTATACAAGGATTGAAAGGCAAGCGCCGCGCGGCCCGTTTGTTCGCAGCGTTTGCGTGCCAAGCATGATGCCGGATTTTACCGATGTAAGTAAGGAGGCTGGTGAACCGGCCGAATCCGCTTGTTCCGTACGATTGTCAGGCGAGTTTTCCTGGATTCAGAAGGAATTATTGGGCTAGACAGGTCGCATCGACCGATTCCTTAACCAAGTGAATAACCCGACAATCGCGCCGCAAGGTCTTTCGCGCAAATCAGGCACGTTCATCAGAATGCAGAGAGCCTGCGTCGTATGAACGTGACCGAGGCGCTGGCGAAAAGACCCCTGGTAGGCGAGCTCGGGCGGGCGGGACCAGGAATGGACTCCCCGACGGCGGTATTTCGTCCCTCATGGAACAGGTCCGAGGGACCGCCGAAGACGCCAAGGAGGGTGGAAGCTATGGGGTTGCCCCGCATGAGATCGCCGCGAGGGTCCACGAGGCGGCGCTTGGCGCTTTGGACAGCGCTGGCGACGATCTGGATCTTGCCCTCGGTCGGCTGCCAGGTAGAGTACGCGGGCATGACGTTGCCTACGGGCCGGTACATGCACGATGATGTTCAATATTTTCCGTCAGGTCCTGACTTCCCCTGGGCCAACACGCAAGCGGCCACACAGCGTGCCCGGATGCGTGCCATGGGAATCGAGCCGCCTCCTCCGGTTGGCACAGCCCCGGTTGCTCCCGGTGCGCTTGACCCAACCCAGAACCGGATCGGGCAAGGCGGATACCAGAGCAACGTGAACACCCAGCCGGAGATCGCTCCCGTGGTTCCGCCGCAGCCGAAGCCACCCGAAGCTGGAGCCTTGCCGGCCGTGCCGACGCCACCCCCGCCCGGAACGACCGCGCCGCCCACGGGTGACGTGCCGCCCCCCGGCCCTTGATGTCGCTGACGGATTAAGATCCGCTGCTGTCGATACTTTCAGTACGACGAGATGGCTCGCCCGCCAAAAGCATGCCGGGGCATGCCGGCCGGTAGGATACCGGCCGGCGACGCCTCGGCGGCAAGAAAACGGGCGTGACCCATCTCGTCGTTCTGCTTTTTATGCGGCTTTCTTCTTGAGCTCGCCAGAACGCTCGCCCTCCTGGGCTGTCTTGGGAGGGCGAGACTCTGTCGAGCTGGCCAAGGCACTCGGCTCGCCGCAACGCTCGCCCTCCGGGCTGTTTTGGGAAAGCGAGACTCTGTCGAGCCTCTTCCGTTCGCCCCGCTTATGGCTCTGCTCGACGGAGCCTTGCCTCCAGGGGAGAATGAAACACCCCCGCCCGATGGTCCAGGGGCGTTGACGGCGTCTCGGGTCATCTCTAGAGTGTTTGAAAACCGCAATCCATCGAGGAATCGCATCAAATGGTCAGTCCGATCATCGGTCAAGTCACCCTGGGAATCTACGCCGTGCTCCTGGCGGCCGGCGGCCTCGTCGGCTATCTCAAAGCAGGGAGCCGCCCTTCATTGATCGCAGGCTCGATCAGCGCCATCGCCGCGATCTGTGCGCTGGCCCTTTCGATGAGGAACAACGCCCTGGGCGTCCCCTTGGGGCTACTCCTGTCGATCACGCTCTTCATCTTGTTTGGCTACCGCTATGCCGTGAAAACTCGGAAATTCATGCCGAGCGGCCTCCTCGCGGTCGCCAGCCTGATCGTTCTGGCCGTGATGTTTCTCGTCATGGACTGGACGTGAGACCCGCGGCCGATCTTCGCGAGCGCTCGCACACAAAACGGGCTGACTCTGGCTCGAGCGCTCGCGCGATCTGAGTCCGATCATTCAACGAAGCGTGGCCTTGACCACACGCGTTTGACCGTCCTTCGCCGCTTGAATCGTGAGATTCAGGTCGTTCGTTGGTGTCTTGGTCGCGATGATCCAGGCGAGGTTGCCGCGCTGTTCGGTGAGGAAACCGTTCGCCGAGCGAATGATATCGCCCGCTTGCAGACCGGCTTGTTCGGCGGCCGTGCCAGGATAGACCTTGGTCACTTTCATCGCCTTGGCGCCGCCACTGACCAGGATGGGCTCTTCATCAATGCCCAGCAACCGCCGATTCGGCGCGGGGGTGGCGTTACTTCTGGTCGCGATCCCGTAACCCCCGTACGAGGGATAGCCGCCGTAACCGGGATCATACCCGGGATTGCTCGCCCCTCCCTCGACTCCCGAACCGGGATACCCATAAACGCCATAATTGCCGTAGATATTGTAGCCAGGAGCCGGAGTTCGACGGCCATAGTAGGGGGAGTAGTTGCCTCCTCCTAGATTGGAATACCCCATCGGATAGCCGGGTGCCGGGATCATGCCGGTGTTTCCCGCTCCTTGATTGGAATACCCCATCGGATAGCCGGGCGCGGGGGTCATGCCATTTTGCGCCAGAACCGACGACTCGGTCATGGACGCCAGGCCGATGGCCAGAGCCACCAGCTCAAGAGACCGCCGAACGCCAGGGTGCCGCATTCTTGAAAGCATAGGTCTACCCTCTCGGTTCGTTGATTCAGGCAGAAGTTTGAGAAAATCTCCCACAACGCCGCTACCGTCTGGCTCCCCCCATCAGAGGATTCCATTGAGGCTCGAGCGACGCTTGGGAGATTCTTCGAATCCAGTAATTCATGTTGGCGACGCAACGCAACACACCGCACGCGGTTCGATCGCGCCGAACCGCTTATCACGGCTTACGGAAGCATCGCCGTGATCTGATGGTTTTGCCCATCACGTGCGGTTTGCACATTGAGATTCAACTGGTTACTGGGTGTCGCATTGGCAATAATCCATGCGAGATTACCGCGCTGTTCGGTGAGATATCCGTTAACCGAACGAATCACGTCGCCAGGCTGGAGCCCGGCTTTTTCCGCGGCGGTACCGGGGTAGACATTGGTCACCCTCATCCCCTTCGAACCGTCAGTCACCGGCTCTTCGTCAATGCCGAGAATGCGGCCCTGAACGGGTGTCATGGCGGTCGTGGTCGCGTTCGTGGCGGGAGCACCATTATAGGCCAGCTGTAACCAAATCCGCCCGTCGCGGGCATCGTGGTCGTATTGCCCGGGTAAGAATTTGTGTAAGCCGTCGTATCGGCCGTGGACGGACTGAGTGCTCCCGTGACGTAGGGGTACGACGTTGTTACGTAACCGGGATAGCCGTAATAGTCTCCATATCCGCCATACCCACCGTAGCCAAGGCCGTAACCACCATAACCACCGTATCCGCCATACCCACCGTAGCCACCGTAGCCACCGTAGCCAAGGCCGTAACCGCCATAACCCAGGCCGCCGTAACCCAAACCGCCATAGCCCAGGCCGCCATAACCCAGACCGTAACCCAGGCCATAGCCTAATCCGAACCCGCCCAGCCCGTATCCCAGTCCGTAACCACCATAACCCAGGCCGTAACCGCCGAAACCACGGCCATATCCACCATAGCCATAGCCGGCGTAGCCGCGACCATAACCGCCGTAGCCACCGTAGCCACCCATGTGGCCGTACCCGCCACCATAGCCACCCATACCCATGTGGCCGTACCCGCCACCGTAGCCACCCATGTGGCCGCCGCCAAAACCACCACCCATGTGGCCGCCGCCGCCGCCATGACCACCGCCGCCACCATGCGCAAAGGCCATCGTTCCAGACGACAAGGCGAGACCGACACTTATTACGCCGACAAGGACCGCCGACTTCCTCTGAGATCGTGATTGAGACAGCATGGACCCACTCCCCGTAGTTTGCGCATCTTGCGTGAAACCCGCAGTCGCAGGCTCGATCCGTGAGGGTGCGTAAGCATCACTGATGCTTGACCTCTGTCTGTTATACGAACTGTATGCCGAAAGTGATTTGGTCTTCTTCCGATTGGTCCATAATTTCAAAAAGAGTATTGAGTTCGGCTGCGGAACCAGGGGCGGTGGGCCAACAGCACTGCCGCGCTGGTCAGACGAACCGAGAAACGCGGGTCGCCACGACGAACATTCGTGTGGGTGGCCGCGAAACTGAAAGTCGAACACGGGGTTTCATCAAGAAGAGAGACACTGGCCGACTCCGAAATGCGTCAATTCAGATGTGATGGCGATGTGACCGGGCTCGTCTGGCGAAACGCGACGCGATCGTCGTAGCGTGGAATGGAAACTGGGGGAATGGCATGAATGGCTTTTCGGTGAGCGGCTGGTTTATCCGGCAAGGTCCGCGAGCACTCATACCGACATTGATCGCGATTCTGGGCACGAGTGTGTTTACCGTCGCCGCGACATCCAGTCAGACAGGCGATTCCACGCCGGCCCAGGCGAAGAGCCAGTCGCCGCCAGAGGCCGCGGGTGTCAAGAAGCCAGCCAAGCCAGCGAACAAAAAAGCACAGGCCAATCGTGCGGCAAAGCAAGCCGCCCGCAAGAAGAACAAGACAGAGACTCCACCGGCGGACGTCGTGACGACCCCGCCGCCGAAGCGACCGGCCAGGACGATCACGCCTCCTTCGATGACCTCGGCCGAGCTTGACCGGCTGATCACGCAATATCTCACAAAAAACAGCCCCAAGGTTGAGCCCGCCCCCCTCACGACCGACGTCGAATTCGTTCGCCGGATCTTTTTCGACGTCGTCGGCCATCCACCGACACCCGCTCAGGTTCAGGCCTTTCTGACCGACCGCACTAAGGACAAGCGGGCTCGACTCATCGAGGCCCTGCTCGTCGCCCCTGACCATGCACGCAACTGGGCCAAGTACTGGCGCGACGTGGTGATGTTTCATTCGACCAATGAAAACAAGGCACGCGTGCGTTTTGAGGCTCTCGAAGACTGGCTAACGAAACGTCTCCAGGCCAATACACCCTGGGACGAAATCGCGTCGGGAATGATCACCGCCAGCGGCCGTAACGATGAGAACGGGGCGGTCGCGTTCCCCCTGGCGTACGAGGCCCAGCCGGTCGAGATGGCCGGCGAGGTATCGCGGATTTTCATGGGTGTGCAGATTCAGTGCGCCCAGTGTCACGATCACAAGACCGACGCCTGGAAGCAGCGGCAGTTTCACGAATTCGCGGCGTTTTTCGCGGGAATGCGGCCGCGCCAGGTTGAAAAGCAGGCCCCCGGCAAGCTTCCCGTGATGGCGGTCGTGCAGCAAGGGCCGCGCCGGTATACCATGCCCGAGAAGGATAACCCCACGAAGCAAGTTCCCGTCGCGCCACGGTTCTTCTTGGCGAGCCTCGGCCGAAAAGGTGGCACCGGTCGTTCCGGAAAGCTTGCCCGTCCCTGAACGGCGAGCGCTCGTGGCCTCCTACGTGACGGGCCAGGACAACCCCTGGTTTGCCAGGGCGTTCATCAACCGTGTCTGGTACGCGCTTCTTGGTGAAGCCTTTTATGAGCCCATCGACGATATTGGCCCGGAGCGCACGGCCAGAGCCGCGGAGGTGCTTGACCCCTTGGCCGAGCAATGGCAAAAGGGGGGCTACGATATTCGCTGGCTGTTTCGCACGATACTCAATACCGAGGCTTACCAGCGGCGGATTCGATCAACGGCCAATGAGGCCGGCAAGACGCCGTTCGCGTCTGGCTGCCCGAGCCGGTTGCGCGCCGACCAGGTTTTTGATTCGCTCGTCCAGGCGCTGGCACTGCCGGTCGACGCCGACGGCAACCTCAAGGTGCCGGCCAAGCCAGGCGGCGGCCGCCCCAAGGCGGCCGAAAAACGCCAGAACGGCCAGCTCGCCAAGGTGAGCTCGAGCCAGGGCGATCCCGGGCGGAAGCAGGCTGAAATGCAGCAGTCAAAGGGGGCCGCGAAGAAGAATGCCGAAGCCATCGGGTTGGCGTCGCAGATTGGCAAGAAGGTGGCCGAGGTCAGAAAATCCGGCGGGCAACGATTGCTCTTCGATCGGCTCTTCGGTGTCGACCCGTCGGTCGCCAATGAAGACGTCATGGGAACGATTCCCCAGGCTTTGTTCTTGATGAACAGTCCCCTCATCAATAATCGCACGCAGGCCAGGCCGGGCCTGCCCCTGGGAGAGATCCTCACCAGCGCGCCCAGCGATCGGGCCGCCCTGGGAGTCGCTTTACCTGCGCGTTTTGTCCCGCCAGCCGACCACTCACGAGGTCGAAATCTGCGGCCGCTATCTCGGCAGCGTGGGCGACCGTCGCGAGGCATTTGAAGATATTTACTGGAGCTTGATCAACAGCACCGAATTCTTGACACGCCGCTAGCTCGAGTGCCCGGCGGCCTTTCGCCGGGTGGGACAATCATAAACCACACCACCCTCCGCGAACAAAAGAGGAAGACGACGATGGCACTCGAAAAAGAAATGGTGCAGGTGGCGATGAACGGCGCGGGCGTGATCGGGCCGCCGGCATTTTCTCCAGACAATCTCCCTCGGGACAGCCGGCCTGGCCGCTTCGGCGGCCATTCCGCTGAGCTTCACCGATTGGATGGCCGTGCACGCGGCCGACTTGCGGAAACAGCAGCGAGCGTGCATCTTGCTCTGGATGTCGGGCGGCCCCAGCCAGCTCGAGACGTTCGACCCCAAGCCGGGTACCGAGCACGGCGGCGCGACCAAGGCGATCGCGACGTCGGTCCCCTCGATTTCGATTGCCGAAGGCTGGAACCACACGGCCAAGGTGATGAACGAGATTGCCCTCGTACGCTCGATGACCAACAAAGAGGGCAATCATCAGCGCGCGACCTACCAGCTTCATACGGGATACGTTCCGTCCGCCACGATCAAGCATCCCCACCTCGGCTGCTCGATGGTCAGCGAGCTGGGTGAGAGCCAGTTCGCCCTGCCGCATATCGTCAGCATCGGCGGACCGACAATCGGAGCCGGATTCCTGGGCGCCGCGATCGAGCCGTTCGTCGTTCAGAATCCGCAGCAGCCCCCTGAAAACACCCAACCCCGAGTGGGAGCAGACCGGTTTCGGCGACGCCTCGGCCTTCTCGAGCGCATCGAAGGGGCCGGGTTCGAGCGCACCGGGGGTGCCGATCGTGTTCGCGATCACAAGGCGCTTTATCGCCAGACCTCGAAGATGATCCTTTCACCGCAGATGCGAGCGTTTCAGCTTGACGACGAACCGGCTCCATTGCGCGACGCATACGGGCGGACGCCGTTCGGGCAGGGGTGCCTTCTGGCTCGCCGGCTGGTGCAGGCGGGGGTCACGTTCGTCGAAGTACGCTCCAACGGTTGGGATACCCACCAACAGAACAACGAAAAAGTCGCCAAGAATGCCGGCCAGGTCGATCCGGGATTCGCCACGCTCGTCACCGACCTGAAACAGCGCGGTATGCTCGATCAAACGCTGATCGTCTGGATGGGAGAATTCGGCCGAACTCCGAAGATCAATGCGACGGCCGGCCGCGATCATTTCCCCAAGGTCTTCAACGTCGCCCTGGCCGGCGGCGGTATCAAGGGAGGCCAGGTCATCGGCGCCTCGAGCCCGGGCGGAACCGAGGTGAAGGACCATCCCGTCACTGTTCCCGACCTCTTGGCATCGCTCTGTCACTCGCTTAAAATCGACCCGAACAAGGAGCTCATGAGCCCGATCGGCAGACCGATCAAGATCGTCGACGGCGGCAAGCAGGTTGCCGCGTTGTTCAGCTAGATAGCCAGCCAGCATTCGGCCCTTGTCGCCCTTGGTCTTCGCCCCGTTCACCCTCTGATGATCTCGCAACGGCAGTACCATCGGTGGCACTCTTACTCCAAATCGGCCTGGTCGCGCTTCTGGTGTGGGCGTTCTATACGATCTTGCGCCCCCAGTCGTTGTTCGTCATCCGGATCAAGAGAGGAAACGCCCGCGTTGCGCGAGGGACGGTGACTCGATCGTTCCTGCAAGAAGTCGATGACACCTGCCGGCGCCATCAAATCAGCCGCGGCGTGGTGCGCGGGCGGGTGAAAGAGCGGCGCATCACCCTGGCCTTTTCCCGATCCTTTTCACCGGCCTGCCAGCAGCAATTGCGGAACATCTGGAATCTGTCGGGCTGGTCGGCGCCATCTCCACTGAAGCGACGGACCTGATCATCGGCCTCATCTTCGCCCCTGACCCGCGCAATCGTTTCATTCCGCACACCCGGCAAATTCAGCGCAAGCGATTTCTCGCGACTCCCTCGCACGATTGGACGCACGATTAGACGCGGAGCCGGCGCGCCCTGGGCCGATAAAGGGAAGCAGGAACGCAGTCCGGAACCTTTCCCCGCTGGCAACGCTTTCGCATGTTCGGTGGAATCCGAGGCGTGGGAGTGATGCCGGCGATTCGGCGCGAGGGACGATCGGTCCAGGGCCGACGGGTATCAAGGCGGATTTCGCGGGTGCATGGGCCACGATCAGGAGGATCGACGAATGTCGGAATCTCGCAAGAACGGCGGACGCGTACGATTGCGCGCATTCCGTCCATCGCTCGGCGCCCCGCTCGAAGAACGGGTGGTCATGACGTCGACTTCAGCGATCAAGGACCAGCTCGCTCTTGCCGGTGCTTTGCTGAGACATCCCGCCGCGCGGAATGGCTATCTCCTCAAGAAGCCACCTCAGCTCGCCTCTGATGCCCCCCAGATCAATGGGAAATACCGAATCCGCGCGGGCGTCGCCGCCACCGAGACCGCCCGAGGCGGCCAGAACGTCGAGGTCAATTCGGGCGGATCGCACTACATGGTCAGCCTGTCGTATACCTCGAACACCGTGGCTACCAATATCGCCGAGGGCTCGAACGGACAAGACGGGGCGGCCACCAGCCAAACGTCCGCGCAGCTCGTTTCTCAAGCCTCGACGACTTACCCGCAACCGATCGGCGTTGTGCGGGCCTATCCGATGCCAGGCCACCGGGTCGGGATCATTGTCGACGGCTCGACGACGAACACCGAGCTCACGATCAATCCGCTCGGCCTCCAGCAACGAAAAGGCTTTGCGCACAGCTTCGCGTATGGCCAGGCCAAGGAGGGCCGCATCCTGAATGTCGGTCAGCTCACGGTGAATAGCGGTCAGATCGGCGACATCGAGGGCTTCCAGAGCGCCGTTCTGTCTGGTCCGCTTGTTGTCAGCGGCACGGCGCCAGTTAACCGCATCGCGTTTGACGCGATCGAGCCGGGGGCATCAATCACGACCGGCGGCGATGTGTATACCCTCGATGTGCTCAATGGAATCGGCCTGACGGGAACCAACATCAATATCGGGCGCGATCTCGACCTCTTGAATGTCGGCGGCGACATCAATCTGTCCAATGGCTCTCAGTTCAACATCGGCCGCGATCTCGGCCTCTTGAGTCAGCCGCCCAAGGGAACGGGCACCGGCACCAACGTCCTGACGCTCAACTACACGAGCGTGTCCAACTCGATCGTCACGGTCGTGGTTCCTCCGGTCGGCAGCTTCATTCAGGGTAGCGTGATCATTCAGCCGGGAAGTGTCTTCAGTATTGGCACCGAGATCAACAATACGATGTACGTCGAAGGCGTCGTCGATGCGGGCTTCACGCCGAATCCGAACCCCAACCCGACCACGTCGCCCACGCTCGGCTCCCTGGCGCGACTGACGATTGGCGGCCTGCCCGCTCAGCTCACCCAGTCGCAGCTCAGCCAGTTCGGTCAAGAAAGCGATACATTCTATGTCACGGCCATCGGCGGCTTTCAATAATGCCCCCGCCGTTGCGACGGCCATCGACTTCGACCGACAAGTCCGCCGCGTATCTTGGGACCATTGGCCCCCGGGATGCGCGGCTTCGCCATTCTAAAAAGCCTTGCGTGATTCCGGGACGCCGAGGCTTCCCGATCAGGCACTGGCACTCGGCTCGTGCGGAGACTCGCCCTCCCAGGATCGTGCCAGGCCGTTTAGACGGCCTGATTTCCGCTCATTTCCAACCGTCGACTGGCTGATGATGCCTTCGAGAACCCGGTCGGGCGCTCGTTCAGCCTGACGGATCGGCTGGGCCGCTTTGCGGCATCAGCTTGTGATTCCCTTGGTCAGGTGCATGAACGCCGTTTCGAGGTTGATCTCGTCTTCCTTGAAGAGCGTCAACTCGTAGCCTTGCTCGATCAGACGGCTCGCCAGGAAGCTATATTGAATGACCCCCTCGTTGAGCTTCACCACGAGGACACCGTTCTTGTCTTGCACGCTTTCCACTTCCGGCTGGTGCTCGAGCAAGCCGGCCGCGTCGGTCAGCCGCTCGGCGACGGCGATGTTGAGCACGATATCGGTGCGAACCTGTTTCATCACGTCGACGACTTCGCCGTTGACGAGCAGACAGCCTTGCTCGATGATCCCGATCTTGTTGCAGATGTCGGCCAGTTCCGGAAGGATGTGGCTGGAGACCAGGATCGTCTTACCCATGTTGCGCAGCTCTTTGAGCAGGGCACGCATCTCGATGCGCGCCCGGGGATCAAGGCCCGACGCCGGTTCATCGAGCAAGAGCACCTGGGGATCGTGAAGCAGGGTGCGCGCCAGGCCGAGGCGCTGGGTCATCCCGCGCGACAAGCTCGTGACGAGCGCATCGCGCTTGTAAGTCAAGTCGACCAGCTCGAGCACTTCTTCACAGATCTTGCGCCGGGCCGCTCCCTTGATCCGGTAGGCCGATGCGAAGAATTCGAGATATTCGATGACCTTCATATCGTCGTACACGCCGAAGAAGTCGGGCATGTAGCCGATCACGCGGCGAATCTCCTTCGAGCCGGTGTATATCGAATAGCCGCAGACGGTCGCCTCGCCCCACGAGGGGTTCAACAGCGTCGCCAGGATGCGCATCGTGGTGGTCTTGCCCGCGCCGTTGGGGCCGATGAAACCGTACACGTCGCCCTGCTGGAGCGTCAGGTTGAGTCGGTTAAGAGCATATAGATCGCCATACATCTTGGTTAATTCATGCGTTTCGATCATCGTGCGCGCCTTGGTTTTTGAAGACTCGGCCAACCAGCAGTGGGGAGAACGGAGCAACCGGCTCCCCGCGGCCGGCTCATGAAATCGAATTCTGGCTTCGTTGCGGCCAGGCCATCGCGAGCAGGTCCGCTAGGGCTTGGCTTTCTTGTTCAGAGGCAAGATGATGCGAACGATCGTCACCTGGTCGATCTTCGGCGGTGTCGTCACGTTGTCGAGCGCCAGTCGAGCGCCAGGGCGATTGATCCGGGCGACCAGCATGGGCCGTTCGAGGGCAAGCTGGCCGGTCAGGTCGAGGCTCCCGAGCGTATCATTGGCCAGCGACCGCTCGCTCGAAAGGGTCGATTCGCTGTCATGGAACATGGCCGCGATCATCAGGTCGGCCCGATCGATCCGGAACTCGTGGTTCCAGGGCTGGTTGGACAGGTATTTCGACTGCCTGTCTCGCAAGAGCCCGGAAAGGTTGCGGTCGCTACTGAGCTCCACGCGGGTCGTCGCCCCCGGAGCGAGCGTGCCAATCAGGTAGACCTGCTTCCCGAAGGCGATGAACGCGTCTTCGAGTGGGATGGTCTGGCGATTGGTCACGAGACCGGCGAGCCGGTCAGTCCCCGCTGGCTCGAGGCTCGAATCGACAAGCGGAGCCCCGGCCGCAAACCAGCGCGATGACACGCACTTGGTGCTCCAGATGGGAATGCGCACATTCGCCAGCCACTCGACGCCCGAGGTCGGCTCGTAGGTGTAACCGTTGCCGGCAAAGCTGAAGCGGCGGCCCGAATTGCCCATGGCGCCGAACTGGTCTTCCGGCGCGCTGAACCAGCTTGTGATGACCTCGGCTCCGGCCGGCGCCCGACTCGGTTCGTCCGGCGAGCTCGACTCCGGCGCGGCGGGTACGTCGTGATCCAGGGGGAGCGGGATCGCCCGGATGGTGTAATCACGGTTCTGGGGACTGAAAAGGCTGATCCAGGTATTCCCACGCACCAGTCCGGTCCCCTGATCGACGTCAACCACATCGATCTTGTTCACCAGGAGGTCATTCCCCTTGAGCAGGTACGCCGCGTAATAGGCCACCACGCTCACGGTCACCACGATCGTGGGAAACGTGATCCAGGTCAGCTCCATTCGCTTGAGAACCTTCTTCAGGAAGAAATAATCGCCCGGCCCGATCAAGAGGATGTAGAGAAAGATGAAGAAGGCGACCCAGCCAAACGGAATGAGCTTCACACCAGGAAACTGCTCGAGCGCGATCCGAAGCTGGCTCGATATGTCGGAGACTCCATATTGATAGAACTGAGGCCCGCCGGCGTTGCCGCCGCTTCCCGATTGATCGCCGCGCGGCCGTTTGAGGTCGATCGCCTGGACCCAGAACATCGCCTTGTCGGCCCAGTCGCTAAAGGGCTTCTGGTCGACGTCGAGTGCAATCAATGTCACACGCCCGAACCCGTGCGCGCCCCGCACGACGAGCGGCATTTTCGACATCGTGCTCAAGACCCTGCCGCGGCGCTCGGTCAGTTCCTCAAGTTTGGTGACCATCACGGCCGGCGTGCCGGGGGGCGTGATCGGCTTGTTCGAGCCCGCGAACGTGTCGAGTGCTTCGAGCGAGGGCACTTTCTCGCGGCCGGCGGGCCGACCGGGCAAGATCGGTCCGAGAACGCTGTCATTGACGGCCTGCCAGTTGGAGCCGACGGCCACAACCAGATGCCCGCCACGCGCCACCCAGTCGATGATCGGCTGGCCGCGCAGCGCATCCAGGGCCGACATGGTCTCACGGTCGGTGGTATCGATGACGATGGCCCGCGCTGCATCGTAACCGTACCAGCGCCCGGGCATCGACCCTGATTGCGGGTCGATCCGCGCCGTCACGATCTCGACGCCGCCCGAGCGGGGCGACCCTTTGGCCGCCGCCTGAAAGCCGGGTAGCTCGGCGATCATCTCCACGCCCAGCGGGCGCCCCATCGTGAGGATCAGTGTCTCATTAGGCATGATCGACTCGGGTGCCTGCGGCATGGCCGCATCCTGAGACGCCCCCCCGACGCGCCGGCCGCTCGCATCGAGCAGCCGCACGGTGAACTCGGGCTGCCGCGAGCCCGGGCGGCCATAAGCCGTGAACCGGGCACTCTGATTGGCCCCGACTTCGACGGGCATGCGATAAGACGTCGGCGTGCCGTCGTCATCGGCGACACTCACGTCCATGAACCCGCTATACGCGCTCGTTCCCGGCGCGAAGCTGAACCCAGATGGGAGTCCACGCTCCAACCTTGAAGGAATTCGACGATTTGAGCGACGAAATCGATGCGTCGAAGCCCACTCGCATGTTCTCGACTTCGACACCCCGCGAGGAGCGCTGCGCTCTCGCCGGCGAGCTGCCGAACGTTGCCAGGGCGAGCACCGCGACCAGAGCCGGCAAGACGCAAAAGCCGCTTGATTTCGACCGGCGCTTTATTCGTTCCGAATGGTGATGTGTGAAATCTGTGTAAATCATGTTCGCAAACAGTCGGTCTCGAAGAGGAAAAGGCACGCAAGAGCCCCGATCAAGTGGCATCAATCCGTCAAAATGGACGAGCGGGCTTCGGCGCATCGATTGGATCGATCAGGGTTTCTCGGCCGGATCACAAACACACGGAGCGCAGTGGCAGCCCGGACAAGCGTTCCCATACTTACGCTCTACGGCGTCTTCCAGATCGATTCCGCGAATATTCGCCAGGGTGGCCAGCCAGGCGAGCACGTCGGCCATCTCCGCGGCCAGTTCCTCGCGGCTGCCCGAACGAAGCGCGGTTGCCAGCTCGCCAAACTCTTCCGTCAGCCAGAGAAACGTGGCCGCATCGCCCCGCGCCGCGTCTTTCTGGCCGTACATTTGTAAAATCATCCGCTGCAAGGCGGAAAGTGTCAAGCCACCCGACGATTGCGAAGGTTCGCTCATGACGACATCTTACCGAGTCGACCCAGACCGTCGCGAGGGGTAAGGGAATTCGGCTGGGTGCCCCATCGTCTGTGTGTCGAGCCGTGAGAGGACAGGTCCGTTCCCGGCCAGCAGGAGAGAGAGGGTGTCTATGTCCAGAAGGATCATGGCCGCTCCTCGATCATCGGCCTCCCACGTTGCCTGTAGATCTCGGCCAGCATCTCCTCCACGTCCGGATCATCCTTCCACGAGCCGGCCAGGCGCAACAGGCTCTCTTTCATGCTCGGCCGGCGCAGCCAGTCCTGGATGGCCGCGCGGGAGAATCGCCATTCCGAGCCGATTCGCCGTCCCGCAAGACCCTGGGTGCCGGCGATTCGTTCCACCTCGAGTTCCGGCACCCGCAAGTGGGCGGCGGCCTCGGCCAGTGTCAGCACCTCGGGCCACTCCGGCGATGGGACCGGCGACGATTCGCCGACGGGAGTTAGCTCGGTCGCCCTGGCCGACTTCGGGCGAGCGGATCGTTTCGTTCGGATTTTCTCTCGTGACATCGATCATCCTCCTGCGCCTCCTGCGGCGGCCGTGGATCTCCGCACGTCGCCATGTGTTCTCCTTCCCAATATACTCGTTCCAAATAAAATGTTGACGTGGGCGACGGTCTCGGGTCCGACGCTAAGACCTGGGGCGGTCGCCCGCCCGCGCTCGACTGGGAATCTCGGACGCTTACACCGACTCGGCGAAAAGCGGCAGCGGTTGACGTGATGCGCCCGTCCAGCCTAGAGTGACGGGATGTAATAATGCCGGAATCGTCCACCTGCAGGGGTAGCGCCATGACCGCGCCGTACGAGATGAACCGCCGGGCATTCATCAAGACCACTGCCGCCGCCACGGCCACGGCGGCCGCCGCGCCGTCGGCGCGGGCCCAGGACGCGCCGGCCGACGGCCTGATCCACCGCAACGAGCGGAGCGGCATGCACTACCGCAAGCTCGGCCGGACGAATTTCATGTGCAGCCACCTCGTCTTCGGCGGCGGGGCGGCCTTGATCGGCGGGAAGGCCGTTCGGTTGCTGAGCGCGGCGTTCGACGCGGGCGTGAACTTCTACGATCTCGGCTCCAACGCCTATTACAAGGGTAGCGAGCGCGCCTTCGCCCCCTTCCTCGCGGCGCACCGCGGCAAGATCTGGGTCACGTCCAAAGCGCCGTTGCGTCCGGTTGACGGCTACGAACCGGGCAAGCCGTTGACCGTCGAGCAAGGCAAGTTTCTGGCCGATTACTGGACGGGGCTGCTCAATGCGAGCCTCACCGATCTGGGTACCGACTATGTCGACGCCTACTACCTCATGGGCGTCGGCGAACCAGAGGTCGTCCAGTGCGAGCAACTGCATGAGGCCTTCCTCAAGGCGAAACAGGCCGGGAAGGTGGGCCACTGGGGCGTGAGTAGCCACAAGCGGGCGCAGCAAGTGCTCGAGGCCATGGTGGGAACGGGCTGGTACGACCTCGCCATGATCGCCATCACCCCCGCCGGGTGGTACGACTGGGATTCGAAGGGTGTCCTTCACGGCACGCCGACGATGGTCGAGCTTCAGCCCACACTGCAGCGCGCCCGGGATGCCGGCATCGGTCTCGTCGGCATGAAGGCGGCCCGCTACTTATCGTCCGGCGGCGGTAAGAAGCTGGAGAACGCCTTCGACGGGCACTACAGCGAAAAGGTTATGCAGTCGGGGCTTTCGCCCTGGCAACGGTCCTACGCGTTTGTCCTCGCCCACGGCGTCGACGTGGTTAATTCCGACATGCAGAACTTCGCCCATTTCAAGGATAACCTCGCAGCCGTTCAGCGCTCGGCGGAGCTCTTCGTCAGGGCTTGATTGATCGACCGACGCCGACCGTTTTTTGTCCGCCGCGCCAGGTCATTTCGGGATCGTCAGTCCTTTGAGCAAAAAGGTCATGGCCTTGACGGCCGCGTCGCGGCCCTTGACCCCCGTGACGCCGGCGATGACATCGCCGACCTGGCAGGCACCGTCGAAGTCGCCGCCGCCCACGTCGGCGAACATGACTGGCGCCCCTTCGATTCTGGCCGGTTCGGCCAGGTCGCCGAATTCTTCGAGGTGGGCCTTGAACTTGGCCAGGACTTTTGCGCCATCATCGGCCGATTTGCAGCGCGCGACGAAGCCGGTGAACGCGGCCTCGCCGTCGCGGTACTGGGCTGTGAACGCGTTGGTCAGGAAGTCGAGCCCCAGGGCATCGACCATGAAGTACTGGACCGTATCATCGATCCGATTCTTCGCCGGGAGCATGGCAAGACCCCATAGCGCGGGCGCTTTGCCTTTCAGGCGATTCGCCAGTGTGTCGGCCAGGGCGGTTACCGCTTTCTGGACCTGCTCATCGGGTCCCGACGTCAGGATCGTCGCATAGTATTGACCCTTCCGGAAGAATAAATCCGCCCCGGTGCGGCAACCGCCGTCGCCGGTTGCAATGGCTTTGCTGCCGGACGGGCGTTCGACCGAATAGACGCCGAAGGCGCCGAGGGGGGTGGTCATGTCGTAGAGGAAAACGTCGATGAATTTGGCCCGGTCGTCCGCCTTGGAGAAGGTGACGAAGGTCATGCCCGTCACGTCGTAAGACTGAAACATTTCGGACCGGCCGTCGATCTTCTCGTACAAGTTGGCTTCGGTGTAGCGTTCAACAAGGCTCTTTTTCGTGAAGCCTGCGGGCGTGAGACCCTCGAGTGCCAGGGCGATGGTCTCCGTCTTGGCCTTCATTTCGGGCGTGATCCGAGGCGGGGCGTCCTTGACGGAGCCGACGGAGTCTTGGGCGGCGACGAAGACGGGGAATACAAACGGGATCGCGGCCAGCAATACTCTCATGGGATCCTCCTTTTTCGGGGCTGGTTTTACGGTATGGGAGTGACGCCGCGAAAGGCAAGACCTTTGGAGTTGGCGTCGTCAACGCCTTGTGGTGCGTGTGGTCGAAGTCCTGGGTTGAATGGGTTAGCGCCGCCTACATCCTCGGACGGCCGCAAAGGTTTCGGCGCCGCGCTGCATGTCCTGTCTGCCCACGAAGCCAAAAACAAGCAACCAAGGATGCCACAGCGAATGGAGCCAGGCTGACACCGCGAATGGAGACGGTCAGAACAAGAACTCGGGGCATCAAAGTCTATTTTATCAGGCAATAGAATGTCTACGCGCCAAAGCCTTTTTCCAAGGTAGTATGATGGCTTCGCAAATTTTTTTCAAGAATAGATATATCGACATGCACGATGCTGACATCGTGATACTGGTGCATCTTGCTTCGTGTTGCATTGAGAAGGACGAAGGGTTTTCAAGCCCCTGGTACACGAATATTCGCAACCGATGGGCGCTTTCATTGCGTCAGAGTGGATCAGGCCTGATCAGTCTTTACCTCGATGAAATCATCGTAGATAAAATGACTAGTGAAAGACTCATAGAACTTAATCAATGCGCATACAATCGGTTATGCGAATTCGGGGATACAATTCCGGCAGCCTGGCTCAATCAACTGGAGCCAGGAATTGCCTATTATTTTGCTGATTTTGACAATAGGTCGTTAAAAAAGGACTTTCTAATGCTCATCAATCTTGTTCGCGAATCATCGCATTTTTAATAATTGGCAATCTGCCGGTAACCAGAGTACTCGAGGAGAGCACCCGAGCCACCCATGGGATAAGTCCAATAAATCTATAGACGAATCAATGGACGGGCCGAATCAAACGAGATCGCAATAATTATCCCTATTCCCATTCCCTTTCCCTTCCCCGCGAAAAATCAAATACCAAGCTTGACCCCGCGAAGCCCCTGGATTCAGAGGGGTCGGGACGGGCCTTCTTGATGGCTCGGATCGACATGGCTCACCCGGGCCCGGGCCTGGATGGAGAGCGAATCCCAGACGCGGACCGTATGGTCGCCCGAGCCGGAGACCAGCCGGGTACCGTCCGGGCTCCAGACGACGGCACGGACATAGTCGGTGTGGCCGCGCAGGGCGGCGACCTCCTGGCGATGCGCGACGTCGATCAGTCGGATCGTCGTATCGGAACAACCGACGGCCAGGCGCGTGCCGTCGGGGCTGAAGGCGACCCCGTGGACGACGCTGCCGACATTGATGCTGGCCAGCGCCTCATGGGTGCGGCGATCCCAGAGGCGGACGGTGGAGTCGGCGGATCCCGAAGCGATCAGTCCGCCGTCGGGGCTGGAGTCGACGCGCAAGACCACTCCTTGGTGCCCGCGGAGCACGGCCACGGAGCGCCTCGTCGACACATCCCAGAGCCGTACGGTCCCATCCTCGCCGCCGGTGACGAGCGTCGCGCCGTCGCGGGCGAACGCGACGGCGCACGACGCGCCTTCGTGGCCGGCCAGTTCCGCGACGCGCTCCCCCGTCGCGGAGTCCCGCAGACCGACGGGGCCTCTCGTGCTCCCTCCGGCGACGAGCGTCCCATCGGGGCTGAACACGGCCCGCGCGATGACGCCCTCACACGTCCAGGTCGGCCCGCGCCGGGCGCCGGCGAGCGTCCAGACCGCCATGCCCAGGACATGGTGCACGGTGACGAGTCGCCCACCATCGGGGCTGTAGACCACCGACTCCATGACGTCGGAATGGACGCGGCGGGCCGTGGACGTCGCGACCTCGCTCTCGCTGCGGAGGAGGGCCGTCTGGCGTCCGGTGTCCGGGTCCCAGAGCCGCACGGTCCCGTCCCAGGCCGCCGAGGCCACCTCCTTGCCGTCGGGGCGGAACGCGACGTCGTAAACGAAATTCGTGTGCCCGCGCAGCACGCCGTTCCGCTCCACCAGCTTCATGTCCCAGACTCGCACTGTATCATCCAGGCTCGCCGAGATGAGCCGCGAGCCGTCGGGAATGTAGGTCGGCGAACGGACCCTGCCGCGGTGCCCGCGAAGGACGGCGATCGGCTCGCCACTTCCCGCGTCCCAGAGCCGCAAAGTGCGATCATCGGACGCCGTGACGAGTCGCGTGCCATCGGGGCTGAACGTCACGTCGTTCAATGACGCCGTGTGTCCGCGGAGTACGGCGATCTGTCGCCCGGTCTCGCCGTCCCAGAGCCGTCCCGTCTGGTCGCGAGACGCCGAGGCGAGCCGCTTCCCATCCGGGCTAAATCTCAGGCCCCAGGTCGTGTTCGTATGGCCGGCCATGGCGCGGATCAAGTTCCCCCTGCCCGTCTCCCAGAGGCGCACGACGTTGTCGGGGTAGTTGCCCACCATCGCCACACGGGAGCCGTCGGGGCTGAAGGCCAGCAAGTAAGCCCCATTGCTCTGCTCGCTCAGGTAGGCGACGACCTCATCGGATTCGCCGTCGCGCAGGGATGTCATGGCAGAGCCTCTCCCGAGGCAAGCGACGAACCGCCTGCCATCCGGACGGAATGCAACCTGCGTGACCTCGGCTCCGGGGGGGCCCGTGTCAAAGAGCTGGCGGCCGGTCTCCGCGTCGCACACGCGGAGGAACTCCTCGGCCGCGACGACGATCCGTTTTCCGTCGGGGCGGAATGCCATGGGCCGACTCGGTTCGATTGCCGCGGCTCGACGCGACTCGCCCAGCAGGGCGAGGTGCCGCCCGGTCGTCGCGTCCCAGAGGCGAAACCGGCCCTTCACCGTCCCGGTCAATGTCTCCTTCGAGACGATCCGCCGGCCGTCAGGGCTGTAGAGCAGGAGCGTGTCTCCTCCTCCCCCGTGCAGGACGAACTGCTGCCGCCCGGTCGCCGGATCCCAGGTCGCGATCGTACCGTTGGCGTCCCCACTGGCGAGCTGACGGCCGTCGGGGCTGTATTCGATCGATCCCACCTTGCCCGCGTGCCCTCGCAAGACAGCGCCGGGCCGGCCGGTGGCCGCGTCGAACAGGTGGACCTCGCCCCCAAAGTTCCCGACGGCGATCTGTCGGGCGTCGGGGCTGAGCCGAACGGCCAGGTAGTCGATCTCGGGCACGGACATGACGAGTCTCGCGCCCTCGAGCTGACCTGAGAGGTGCCGCCACTCCCAGTTGCGGTGCTCCTCGGGGGCGGCCTGGAGCGGCCGCTCCCCCGTGGTGCTGTTCCTCAACTGCTCGGCGGCGGACGCCTCGGCGACGTTCGAGCGGTAGCGCTCCCAGCGCTCGGATCGCACCAGACGTGCCGAGTAGCCCGCGAAGAGGAGCGAGCCGGCCGTGGCCAGCAACAGAACCGTGGTCAGCGCGCCGCCGAGCACGGCGGCAGTCGGATTGCGCCGGGCCCACCGCCAGGAGCGCTCCGCGGGCGACGCCCGCCGTGCCAGAATTGACTCGTCGTTGAGGAACCGGCGCAGGTCCTCGGCCATCGCATCGGCGGTCGCGTATCGCCGCGTTGGGTCCTTGTCGATCGCCTTCAGAACGATCGTCTCCAGGTCAAGCGGGATGTAAACGTCCAGCGACCGGGGCCGCGCCGGCTCGTCGGTCTTGATCCGCTCGATCAGCTCGAGCCGATCGGGCGTCTCGAAGGCCGGGCGGAGCGCCAGCAACTCGTAGAGGGTCAGCCCCAGGGAATAGATGTCGGCGCGGGCATCCCCGGCGCCTCGGAGCCGTTCGGGGGCCATATAACGGAGGGTTCCCAGGATGTCGCCGCTCTGGGTCAGCCCCTCGTCTTCGCCCTTGGCCAGCCCGAAGTCGGTGATCCAGACCACGCCCGCGTGGTCGAGCAGTAGATTCGACGGCTTGATATCGCGGTGGATGACGCCGCGGGAGTGGGCATAGGCCAGCCCCTGCGCCGCCTGTCGGCCGATCCGCGCCACGCTCCGGAAGAATGGCCGTCCGCGGCCGGAGAGCGGAGTGGTCGCCATCGCCGCCCGGACGGGTGGCACGGCCGAAGGGGATGTAAAAACCTGTCCTGGAACGTCGTTCCCGGGCGAGCGGCGGGCGTCAGACCCCTGGCCGTTGAGTGAGCGATGGCCCTCGAAGACAGGAGGCTGACGCCCCCCGCTCGCCCATTCTTCGTCGACGGCGCCCACAGTGGTCCTCGACTCCTCGGTCTCCAGCCGGCCGCTCAGGAGCGATTCGGCCAACCGAGCGAGCGCCCGGCCTCGCGGCATGGCCGCGCTCGCGCTCGCGCTCGCTGTCCCGATGCCGTCCGACGCCCTTACAGTGCGCCCCGAAGCCGCGCGATCGGCCCCGGCTGGCTTCGCGTCACGACGGCGCAGCCGCGCCAGCTCATCGATGAGCTGGTCGAGTCCCTGCCCTTGAATGAACTGCATGGCGTAGTAAGCCGTCTCGCCGTCCTGGCCCACCTCGAAGACTGGCACGATGTTCGTATGGTGCAGCCTCGCCGCCGCCCGGGCCTCGCGGCGGAACCGCTCCAGCGCCTTCGGGTCGTGCGCGACCTGGTAAGGCAGGACCTTCAGCGCCACCCGGCGGCCCAGGCTGACCTGTTCGGCCTCGTAGACCACGCCCATCCCGCCCCGGCCGATCTCGCCGAGGATGCGGTAGTCGCCCACGCGCCTTGAGCCAGCCGCGACCGGAGCGTCAGCGAGCGGCTCAGCGTCGAAATCGACGTCGACCGAGAGGTCCTGCTCGACCATCACCAGGGCCGGCAGCAGCCGGCGGATCTCGTCGGCCAGCTCGGGGTGACGGGCGGCGTATTCCTCGATGTCGGGACATGTCCCTGCCCGGTACTTTGCAAGGAACGATTCGGCGACACTTTCGAACGGATCGCGATCGAGCGAGTCGTCGCTCATGACCCGGCCCCCGGCGCACCCCCGGGCAAGGCATTCAGGATCTTCTCGAGCCGGTCCAGCGCCCGGGTGTACCGCTTGCTCGCCGCCTTGAACGACAGCCCCAGGGCTGCGGCGGCATCGCCGTTGGTCATCTGCTCATAGTGGCGGAGGACCAGGATCTCGCGGTCGAGCGGGTCGATACGGTTGAGCGCCTCCTGGAGCCGGACCTTCCGCTCGGCCCGCAGCGCCGCCTGGAGGGGATCGGTCAGCTTACCCAGCAGTCGGGCCGCCAGGGCGCCGGTGCTGGCGCCGGGCATGGCGCCCCGGTACAGCGACACCTCGCGGCCGACGTCCCGGCCAGGCGTGTCGAGGTGCCGGCGGTGTTGCTCCTGAACGCGCTGGCCGACCAGGAACCGCAGCCAGATGTAGAACGGCACGGCGGGATCCCGCATGAACTCCTCGAGCCGTCGCATCGCGTCGAGGTACCCCTCCTGGATGACATCGGACGCGTCGACCCGCCCCCGGAGCCTCGGGTCCAGCCGCAGAGCCACCATCCTGCGGAGCCGGGGACGGTAACGCTCGAGCAGCTCGACGATGGCTTCACGATCTCCGGCGGCGACGCGCGCGACGAGGGCCGGAACCTGTCCTGGCGGTGGCGACATATCATTCATGATACTTATAAATACTGCGGGTTTCAATGAACGGAGACAAAGTGCGTTTCCTTTTCGCAACTCGCGAAACCGGTCGCAGGCGAGCAGGGGATCAGCCCTCTGTCGACGAACGGCGGTCGTCGTCCAGCCGTGGTGCGGGCGAGCGGGGGGCGTCAGCCCCCTGGCCGTTCGCGTTTCCGGGCGAGCGGGGGGCGTCAGCCCCCTGGCCGCTCGCGTTTCCGGGCGAGCGGGGAGCGTCAGCTCCCTGGCTGTTGGTGTTTCCGGGTGAGCGGGGGGCGTCAGCTCCCTGGCTGTTGGTGTTTCCGGGTGAGCGGGGGCGTCAGCTCCCTGGCTGTTGGTGTTTCCGGGTGAGCGGGGGGCGTCAGCTCCCTGGCCGGCAAGTGAGCGACGGCTCTCGAAGACAGGGGGCTGACGCCCCCCGCTCGCCGCAGTCTCATCCCAGACTTCCCACGCATACGCTTGCTCGCGCACATAGCGTAACACCGTGTTCAGAGTGTCCCAATCCGCGATCTTCCGCTTCGAACCTTGTTCGGTCCACCATCGCGGTTTGGCGGATCCCCGATCCATGCAGTTCAGGGCGCGGCTGGCATAACTCTTGAAGTCCCGCAGCAACCCCGACGGGTCGGGATCACCGGGTACGCCCACGACGAGATGGACATGATTCGCCATGATCGCACCCGCCAGGAGTTGCCAGCCCCGGTAGTAGGCCGTCTCCTCGAACTGACAGCGGACCACCTTGGCCTGAGCACTCGTCAGGCAGACCGGACCACCGGCCAGTTTTCGCTCGGCGATGCGGCGGAGGTCGCGCCGGCCTTTATCGTAGGGGCGTCCTGGCTCATTATTCCGCCGTTCGGGCGTGTCGCCGTCGAACTTCGGGCTGACAAACCCGCGCTTGTCTCCGGGCAACCAAGTCCCGTACGTCGTCCAGGTCAAGAACCAGATGCGGCCGATCCCTTCCCAGTCCATCAGACCCCCCGAGATTGAACAGATTGCGGACAAGCGAAAGCGAGGCACGTCAGCCATCTCTTCCAGGTTAACCCGCACGCGGCGGTGCCGGCGAGCGGGGGGCGTCAGCCCCCTGGCCGGTGAGCAACGGATGTCGAAGACAGGGGGCTGACGCCCCCATAGCGGTCAACTTAAGGAGGAACTCCTTTGGTACAATATGTTTAGAGGGTACGACAGTAACTTCTCAATAACGGCGGGTGAGGGCATCGCCCACACCGCCGGGCGCAGAGCTAGCGCGGAAGAATCGCGACGTGATCGTTTTGGCGTAGAGGCCACCGCGTCGTCATCCGCCTACGCTTACGACGCGGCCACGGCCTTCCTGGCCGCCATCTCGTCGGCCTTTTGGCGGATCAGGTCCGCTAAGCGGGGGATTTGGCCTGCACCCCGCACTCGGTCTTGGAGATAGACCCAGAAGTTGACTCCCAACCGCCGACACGTCTTCTTCAAGCTCGCGAACGTGTCTCGAGCTGCCCGCCCCGGATCACTCCGCGTACTGCCGCTGATTTTCCGCTTTTTGACATAGTCTCGGATATGGCCTTCGCTCAAATTGTTGTGCAGCGGAATCTCGGGCCGATCAAGGACGCGCAGCAAAGAAGCCCGGTGCATGCGCATCGTCTTGAGCACGCTGTCAATGCTTGGAAAGCCAGTCTGCTGCAAAGTCAACGCGTCGAAGCGAGCTTCGAGATCCCGTCGCAGCGACGGCTCGGGCCACTGGCGATATCGCTTCAAGTCTTGATACAGGTCCCAGATCTGTCCTCGCACCTTGGCGATAGCCGCCCGGTGCTCATCACTGTAGGGAATCAGCCGCTCCAAGGGCCGGTCCGCGTGCACCCAGCAAGCGGCATGCACCAAGATGTCGTACTGCTCAGCACCATCGCTGAGGATGACCAGATCCGGGGGCACCCCATGGGCGATCAGGCTCCCCAGCAGCGCCCCCTCGGTCGCAATCCGGGTATGCCGCTGTGTGCGGATCCCCAGTTTTCGCAATCGGCTTTGCCAAGCGGTCGTGTCCGGGAACGCTTTCGGGCCTCGGCAGAGTTTGTGAATCAACTCGACCGGTAGCTTCTGCCGCTGCCAGTAAGCGACCGCATGCTTGTTGATCCGGTAGTCGGCCTGCGGACCTCGAAGGATATTCAAGAAGTTCAGCCGGCTCTTGCTCTCTGTGCTGACGAAGAAGGCGAACAGCTCGTTACCGATGTGGGTGCAGGAGCCATTATGCCCCTCGTGACGCGCCCCCGTGTCGTCGACCTGAACGTAGGATGACACGGCCAAGCCTGCCGGCAGGATTTCGGCCTTTTCTTGGTGGAAAGTGTCCTTTCCCTCCGTCACGATGCGGCTAAGTTGGCCAGCCGAAATGTCAATTCCCAGTTGTCGTAACTGTTCCAGCAGCAGCGGTTGAGTCACGTGCTGGTTGTGGTATTGGTGCAAGATAAAGCAAATCAGGTCCGGTCCGAAGTGGCTGCCGGGCAGGACATCGGCCGGGAGAGACGCCAGTACGTATTGCCCATCGGGAGTCATCCAGCGTTCGCGGCGGTAACGGATGACGCGTGGCTTGATTTCCAGATCTTGAACGACGAAGTCCTCGTAGCCTTTGAAGATGGCCCCAGGTGGTCTGGGGACAAGGTGAATGACTTTCTCGTCCGTAATGGTCAACTCGGCGGTCTTCGATCGCTTGGCGGAGCCGGGACGTTTTGCGTCGGGGTCGCGGGGTAGGCGAGGCGGTGTCTCGAGAATGCTCGGGGCAATCTGTGGACGGGCCTTGAGGCCCTTGAGGCGGGCAACCTCGTCTTCGAGTTGGTGCACACGCTCTTCAAACTGCTCGATGCGCTCGTGCTGAAAGTGAATGATTGCCAGTAACTGCAGCACCAGCGGCGTGCGTTCCCCATCAGAAATGTCGGGCAACAGCAGTCTCATGGCCCGATTCTACCAACTGGTCAGTTAGTTTGCACGCTACGTATCGAAATGTTCAGACCATTTCCCCGGACTTATTGAGAAGTTACGTACGACACGTACGAAAGGAGTCCTCCATGACTATTAACATAAACCGGCTCGCCGATACTTTGCAAACGCTCTTCACCACTGAGGCCGAGCAGGCGGCTCGCGACTCGGGCATGATCCGTCGCCAGCGGAAGATCTCCGGTGCCGGCTTCGCGCAGGCTTTGGTCTTCGGTTGGCTCGACGATCCCGAGACCATCCTCGAGGATCTGGCGAACGAACTGGGTATGACTAAACAGGGTCTCGATCGACGCCTGGATGCCCACGCCGCCGATTGCCTTTGGCGGCTCGTGCGGGCCGCCTCGCAACGGCTTTTTGCCGCCGGCCCCGAGGCGATTCCCGTGTTGCGGCGGTTCAACGGCGTCGTGATCGAAGACTGTACCAGTCTGGGACTGCCTGCGGAATTGGCTTGCCAGTTTCCCGGTTGCGGTGGGCGGCCCGATCAGCAGGCCGGCCAAGCCGGAATGAAGCTGCTGGTTCGCTTCGAGGTCACCTCGGGCCAATTTCAGGCGCTGGAGCGCGGCGCAGGGCGAGACTCCGAGCGCACCCTGGTCAAGCGGTTGCCTTCGTTGTCTGCCGGCAGCTTGCATCTGGCCGACCTGGGCTTCTTCGACTTGGAAGAACTGGCCGAGATCACCCGACAGGGAGCCTCGTGGATCAGTCGAGTACCGGCTTCGTTGAACCTGGAAGATGACTGGGGCCACACCGAGGGCTTGGCCGATTGGCTTGAGTCTGAGGAAGCCGACCGGATCGACCGACCGGTCCGCTTGGGGACGCGGACGCATCTGGATTGTCGGCTGGTCGCCGTGCGATTGCCACGGGAAGTCGCCCGGAAGCGGCTCACGGACCTCCGCAAGAAGCTGAAAAAGAAGGGGCGAACGATGAGCCGGCGCCAGCGAGTACTCTGCCGATGGCTGGTGCTCATCACCGACCTGTCCGCGGACGAATTCGGGATTGATACTATCATCATACTGTATCGAGTTCGATGGCAAATTGAACTCCTCTTCAAGCGTTGGAAGAGCCTCGCGGGCCTGGGCCGTTCGCGGGGTCATCGGGCCTATCGGGTGCTGTGCGAGACCTATGCCAAGCTGCTGGGTTGCTTTGTGCAGCACTGGGGTTCGCTGTTGCACGGCGGCCCACTAAGCCGGGTTAGCGCTTACCGGCGAGCTCAGCAGGTACATCGATTTGCGGCCCAGATCGCGGCGTCGTTGGACGATGTGGCAGAACTGTTGGACGTAATCGGTCGTTTGGCGGCCCGGATGCGGAAGATCCCCGCCCGGTCCAAGAGCCACCAACGCCCGAGTACGCGCCAACTGCTGTTCGGAGCAAGAGTTACTACCTAAATTGACCGCTATGGGGCTGACGCCCCCCGCTCGCCGCTCACCACCGGACAGAAGGAAGGCTCACCCGGCGAGAACGTAGTCGTCATAGATTGCACAATTAAGGCCATATCAGGCGTATTCGGAGTTTTCCTGCGACAGGCAGGCGAGGATTCCGGCGGCTCGCAGTATTCCCAAGAAGCATGGCCAGATGGCGCGCCGGGAGTTCGATCGCGTCGCGTCGCGATCGGGAGCCGGGCCTCCGCTGAGCGGCCTGCAAGCATGAGAACCTCGCGGTGATCGGCGTGGCGTACGCGTCGGCGGGGGCGATGACCCGGACGGGCCAAGGGCCTGTCGGCCTTCGCGGGCTCATGCCCGATCCTGACGCGATGACGAATCGATGGCAACGAGACTCGAACGAGCACGCTGTCCGACCGATCGAAGGGGACCCGGAGCGCGACCTCGCGGCGACCGTAGGAATACCACCGATCCGTTCGCCCACCCCCACGGCGGTTTACCGCGCCGAGCACGGTCGGGCCCGTGTCCCTTAAACGGCCCTCGCGGGGGCCGACGTCTCGTTGACGAGCCGCGTGCACTGCGACCCCAGTCGAGGCATTCAGGACCTGTTCTTCGCACCGGCGAAGAGAGTCTCAGCAACGCTCTGCCAACCTGCATCCAGAAACGAGGAACCCGCACCATGATCAACCGACCCGAACCTTCGACACTTCGAGCCGATGCTCTCGCTCGAACTGCCGGCGAGCGCCGTGTCGCGCGCCAGGCGTGGCTCGCCATACTGTTCGTCGCCACGGCGGCCCAGTTCCTGAGCACGAAGGACGTGATGGCAGGCAACATCACCTACACAATCAATAATCCTCCCAACGTTAGCACCGGCGGGTCGATCAAGGGGACCATCACCACCGACGGCGCGATGGGCACGCTCGCCGCCGGCGACTTCCTGCATTGGGACATTTCTGTCCTCTCGACAACCGGATCGACACTGTTGGAATTCACGGATTCCAACAGCTCAATCAACAAGATAATCGGGATCACCGCAACAAACACTGAGATTCAACTTCCAGTGCCGACGACCAATAACGTTAACACACTTCTTATGGTGCAGTCGGGCAGTCCAAATCCTGCTTTGGCGTGGAATAATGTTTCCTTTAACGCTGATGTTTCTGCATCCACCGGCAATCTGGGGACAACTGTTTTTCTGGCGACTCCGCCGTTCGATGTGACCCTCGACATCGCAACGGCGGGCGCTACGTCCGTACCCGAGCCTTCATCCCTTGCATTACTGGCGATGAGTTCAGCCGCCGGCGGCTTGTACGCCCGTCGTCGCCGCCTGAATGCCCGACGGAAGCGCTGGTCCATCGGGTAACCCTGGTCTTGGCTCTCGAACGGTCGGTCCGATAGACGCGGCGGAGACGCCGATTTCGACCACGCCACCAACCAACCTAAGGTCCCCGACCAGCCGATCCTGGGCCGCCTTTGATTTGTCCTGAATGGGCGGTACCCAGAATTCTTCAACCGATGCCGGCGAGGATTCGGGCGGCCCGCAGTATCAGTGTTATAGGGTGTCAGGCCCCTCGACACACCGACCCTTGCCCGGGTCGGGTCGGATCGATGTTCGACTTCGCGGCGAGAATCGCCGGCACATGTCGCCGGCCGTGGAACCCTCTCCGCCAGAGAAATCCGATCACAGCCGCTCCCTCCTCGTAGGATGCTTGGAGCTTCACCAGGAACACCGTCATGATACGCACCCGACGTCCGTCCAACCGCCGCGCCCGCCGCCCCCTCCTTGAGCTGCTCGAGGGCCGCACCCTCTTGACCAGCTACAACGCAGCGAATGTCAATGACTTGATTCAAGATATTAACCTTTCCAACACGAGCGGCGGCACGAACAACATCACCCTGACCGCCGCCACGTCATCGCCTTATGCGTTAACGACCGTCAACAACACCACCGACGGACCGACGGGCCTGCCTGTCATCGCCTCCGGGAACAATCTCACGATCAAGGGGAGCGGCGACACGATTGAGCGGAGCACGGGTACATTCCGCCTCTTCGACGTTGCCGCGGGGGCGACGCTGAACCTTCAAAACATGACGCTGGCGAACGGAAGTGCATCTGGCTCGGGGGTAGCGGCCGAGGGGGGTGCGATCTATAGCAAGGGCACTTTGTCGCTCTCGCAGGTCACCGTCGAGAATAACAAGGCCGTCGGCATAAACGGCGGTGCCGGCGCCGCGGGTAGCGTCGGTGGTGCCGGTGCCGCGGCTCTTGGAGGCGGGTTGTACATCGCGGGCGGAACGGCGAATCTCTCGAGCGTCACCTTTAGCAGCAACACGGCTCAGGGCGGCAACGGTGGTGCCGGCGGAGCACAGAGCTCATCGTTATCTGCGGGTCCCGGAGGCGCAGGCGGCTCCGGTTCCGGCGGCGCTCTGTATGTGGCGCAGTCGACTACGGCCACCCTGACAAACGACAGCTTTACCGGCAACGCGGCCACGGGAGGAGCGGCAGGTGCGGGAGGCAGCAGCCCTGACTTCGGAGGCGCAGGCGGCACCGGGGGCGTGGGTGCTGGCGGCGTGATGTACGTGGCAGGAACGGTCTCCGACACGTCGGGCGACAGTTTCACCAGCAATAGTGCCCAGGGCGGCGTCGGCGGCAATGGCAGTGCGGCGGGCGCCGGAGGCGCAGGCGGGGCGGCCTCCGGCGGCGTTTTGTATGTGACTCCCACGGGCAATGCTACCCTCTCGAACGGCACGCTCAGCAAGAACAGTGTTCGGGGCGGCCTCGGCGGCAACGGCAATGTCTTCCATGGCCTGGACGGCCGTGCCGGCCGGGGCGGAGTGGGCTCGGGTGGCGGCATTTACGTTGGAGGTGGAACGTTCACACTCACCAGCGAAACCTTGAGCGGTAATCTTGCTCAAGGGGGCAACGGCGGCCCTGGCGCCAATGGAGGCCAGGGAACCGGGGGTACGCACGGCGCGGGCGGCACCGGCGGCGCTGGATCAGGTGGTGCCGTGTACCTTGCGGGGGGAACCGTCACCCTGGCAAGCGACCCGTTCACCGGAAATACCGCCCGTGGAGGCAACGGCGGCGATGGCGGCTACGCCACGAGCGTCAGGGGCGGGGCCGGCGGAGCCGGCGGCGCGGCGTCAGGTGGAGGCCTCTACATCGCCGCGGGGTCCATTTCTCTCTCTGGTGAATCCCTTTCGAGCAACAAAGCACAAGGAGGCGACGCCGGCGACGGCGGCGCGGCTGGGAACTCAAGGCAGAATCCCGGCGACGGCGGCGCCGGAGGAGCCGGTTCAGGCGGCGGCATTTACATGGCAGGCGGAACGCTTGGTCTCGCCAGCGAAACTCTCAGCGGCGATTCCGTGCAGGGCGGCAGCGGCGGCCAGCAGGGAGGTATGCAACTGCCGAACGGCCGAGGCAGCGGCGGCAACGGTGGGGCCGCTCTCGGCGGCGTCTTGTATGTCGCCGCGGGCACCGCCTCTCTAACAAGCGATAACGTGAGCGGCAATTTCGCCCAGGGCGGCACAAGTGGCGCAGGCACCGGCGGGAATGGCGGCGTAGGCGGCGCCGGCTCAGGCGGTGTTGTCTACGTATTCGGCGGCACCGCAAACCTCACGAACGACTCATTCGCCACCAACAAGGCTGTGGGCGGAACCGGCGCGCTTGGCAGCACCGGCGCCGGCTCCGGCAACGGCGGCCCAGGTTCCGGCGGAGTCTTGTACCTTGCGCCATCCGGCGTTGCGATTCTGACCGGCGACACGCTGGCCGGCAACACGGCCCAGGGAGGCGCCGGCGGTGCTGGCGTCAACTACGGCGGCGCCGGCGGGGCCGGCACCGGAGGCGGCGTCTACGTCGCGGGAGGCACGGCCACCCTGACCAACGACACGTTCTCGAGCGACATCGGCCAGGGGGCCAAGGGCGGCTTCGCCAGCGATACCACCCTCGGAGGGGGCGGACCTGGCGGCAACGGTTCGGGCGGTGGCTTGTTCGTGGCGGTCGGCACCGCCAACGTGACCAACAACACATTCAGCGGCAATCAGGCCCTGGCCGGCGCCGCCGGCGGCGGCGTGTTTCCCGGTCCCGCCGGCACAGCTTCCGGTGGCGGCATTTCCAACGCCAGCCAGGGTACCACGACTTTGACGAACACCATCGTGGCCGCCAGCACCGGTGGTGACATCAAGAACGCGGGCACCTTGAAAGGCAGCTTCAACCTGATTCAGGACGGCAGCGGCGGACTCGCGAATACGAAGACCGGCAACCCGCTCCTTAGCTCCCTCGGCAATTACGGTGGGCCCACCCAAACAATGGTACCGCTTCCCGGCAGCCCCGTTCTCGGAGCGGGCATCGCCGTCAGTGGGCTCACGACAGACCAACGAGGGCAGATCCGTGGCAACTTGATCGATATTGGCGCCGTCCAGGCATCCCTGGTCGTCGAGTCGACCGCCGGCTCGGTCGACACCGGTGTCCCGACCTTGACGCTCCCCGGCGCCGTCAATTTGGTCGACCAGTTCGCCGGTGACACGATCACGTTCGATCCAACCGTGTTCAACCCGGCTGCGACGATCACACTTACCGGGAGCACGCTCAATTTGAGCAACACGGCCCTGACGACGACGATCACCGGCCCAGCCGCCGGGGTGACGATCAGCGGCGCGGGTAAGGCCCAGGTGTTCTCGATTGGCAAGGGCGCCACCGCGTCCCTCTCCGGGATGACGATCACCGGCGGCTACGCAGAATTTGGCGGCGGGCTGGAGAACATGGGCACGGCCACGCTCTCCGACGTCGCGTTCAGCGGCAACTTTGCCGATTTCGGGGGCGGGCTGGACAACATCGGCACGGCCACGCTCTCCGACTGCACCGTCAGCGGCAACTCCGGGTCTTTCGGGAGCGGACTGTACAACAAAGGTACGGCGACACTGACCGACGTCACCGTCAGCGGCAACGGCAACTCCGCCAGTTACGGCGGCGGGCTGGACAACAACGGTACGGCGACACTCACCGACACAATTGTTGCCGGCAACGGCGGCGGAGACATCCAAGGTACTGGAAACGTCGGCGGCTCCAGCTCGTACAACCTGATCGGCACCGGCGGATCGGGCGGGCTCAGCAATGGGGTCAATCACAACATCGTCCTGAGCGGCGCGCAGACGGCCGGCCTGGCCCCGCTGGGCAACTACGGCGGGCCGACCCAGACCATGGCTCTGCTCCCCGGCAGCCTCGCCATCGGCGCCGGCATCGGTCAGCGCCGTCACCACCGACCAGCGCGGCGCCCTCGCGCCACCTCCGGCGCTGTCGATATCGGCGCTTTCCAGAACCAGGGCTATACCGTCGCCGCCAGCTCCGGCAGCGGCCAATCCACGAACGTCAACACCGCATTTCCGAATCCGCTCATGGCGATCTTGACCGAGAATTTCGCCCATGCCCCCATCCCGGGAGCATCGCTCACGTTCACCGCACCGGCCAGTGGGGCCAGCGCCGCACTGAGCGCAAGCTCGGCCCTCACCAACACGAACGGCCAAGCGAGCGTGACCGCGACCGCCAACGCCACCGGGGGCAGTTACACCGTCGCCGCCTCGGCAACTGGCATCGCCAATCCGGCCGCCTTCACGCTGACCAACGTCGCGACAGCGTCCGTAACCCTCGTCCGCTCCTCACCAGCCAATGTCAGCTACGGCGCGGGCTCGGTGATCGATATCACCGTCGCGTGGAGCAAGTCGGTCGTGGTAACCGGCTCGCCCCAACTCGCGCTCAATTCCGGCGGTATCGCCACCTACAGCAGCGGTAGCGGCACCAGCACCTTGACCTTCGTCTACACTGTCGCCGCCGGCCAGTACGTCAAGTACCTTGATACCTCGTCGACCTCCGCACTCACGCTCAACGGAGGAACGATCGACGACACAGCCAACACTCCGGCCGTGCTCACCCTTCCGGCACCCGGCAGTTCCAACTCGCTCTCGTTCAGCAAGGTCATCGTCGACGCCACCGCACCAGACGTGGCCGCCGTCTCCTCAACCACAGCCAACGGCTCCTACGGCGTTGGCTCGGTCATCACGGTCTTGCTCGGGTGGACCAAGCCGGTCGTCGTCACGGGTAGTCCCAAGCTGGCGCTGAACTCGGGCGGTACGCCAGCGTACGCCACTGGCAGCGGCACCAGTACGCTCGTCTTCGTCTACACCGTGGCCGCCGGCCAGAATGCCAATCCGCTCGACGAAGCCTCGGCCTCCGCCCTGAGCTTGAATGGCGGAACGATTCTCGACACGGTGCCAAACAATCCCAACGCCGCCGTCCTCACCTTGCCCGCCCCCGGTGCTGCCGGCTCGCTCGGCAAGAATAAGGCGATCGTGGTCGACACGACCGCACCGTCCGTCACCACCGTGCGCTCAACTCCGCAGGGCGTGAGCTACGGCGTGGGTTCGGTAATTAACGTCACAGTCAACTGGAGCGAAAATGTCGTGGTAACCGGCTCACCCGAGTTGGCGCTCAATTCGGGTGGCACCGCGACGTATAGCTCGGGCAGCGGCAGCGGTACTCTCACTTTCACCTATACTGTCGCCACGGGCCAGAATGCCGACTTCCTGAACTACACTTCGACCTCCGCCCTCATTTTGAACGGCGGGACAATTGACGATACAGTCGGGACCAATCCCAACGCCGCTGTCCTCACACTGCCGGCAACGAGCTTGAACAATGCGCTCTTGTTCAGCAGGATCGTCGTCGACACCACCGCGCCGGTCGTGACGGGCGTGAGCTCCACCACGGCCAACGGCACCTATGGAGTCGGCGCGGTCATCGATATCACGGTTGGCTGGAGCAAGCCCGTGGTGGTCACCGGCACGCCCGAGCTGGCGCTCAATTCGGGCGGCATGGCCACCTACAACACGGGCAGCGGCACCAGCACGTTGACCTTCATTTACACCGTCGCCGCCGGCCAGAGTGCTAACCCGCTCGATGAAGCCGCTGCGTCTGCATTGACGCTCAATGGCGGCACGATTCTCGACACAGTCCAGACCAATCCCAACGCCGCCATCCTCACATTGCCCGCTCCTGGTGATGCCGGCTCACTCGGTCAGAACAAGTCGATCGTGATCAGCACCGCGGCCACGGGCGTGACCAGCGTCAGCTCGACAACCGCAGCAGGCACTTACGGTGTCGGCTCGGTGATCACGATCACCGTCGGTTGGAGCCAGCCGGTGGTCGTGACCGGCATGCCCGAGCTGTCGTTAAATTCCGGAGGCAAGGCCACCTACACTTCGGGAAGCGGGACCAGCACCCTGACTTTTACCTACACCGTCGCCGACGGACAAGACGCCGACCCGCTCGACGAGGCCTCGACCTCCGCATTAACGCTCAACGGCGGCACGATCGACGACGCGAGCAGTAATCCCGCCACACTCACCCTACCGGCTCCAGGCTCGGCTAACTCGCTCTCGAAGAGCAATATCGTCATCGACACGACCGCGCCCACGATCCTGGCCTACGACGTCGTCTTCGGCTCCAAGAACCTCACCTATAACTTGATTGGCTCGACCCGTTTCGACCTTCCCTGGCAGATTACCGGCATCAAGGTCGTCTTCAGCAAGCCGATCACCACCGCCGACGCCAACAGCCTCACGGGACTGTCCACCAGCGGATTGAGCGGCCTTGGTACAAACACGCTGACCTGGTCAATCAATACGATTAGCCTCGGAACGTTTTCGACCACCCTGCTCAATACCGGTGCCGGATGCCATCAAGGACGCCGCAGGGAACACCCTCGCCGAGCCGTTCGCTCAGATTTCAAAGTCCTCTACGGCGATTTCAACGGCGATGGGGTCGTGAGCAGCGCCGACTTCCTCGGCGTGTACTATGCGACGTCCCAGCCCTACAACATCTTCGCCGACCTCAACGGCGACGGCGTGGTCGATGCGACCGACACGCAGATTGCCCGGAGCCAGATCGGCAAGAAACTGTAAACCGATCCCGGCTCGAGCGTACCGCTTCGGCGTCCGGTTCGACCCTTCCCAGACTCCACAATGAAAGAGAAGATTCCTCATGCACTTTCCGCTCGCGTCCCGGTCGTGGCCCAGGATCCTGTCCGTCGCGGTGGCCGGCCTGCTGCTGGTCATCGGCCTCCCCGCCCGTGCGGATATCATCCTCTCCGTGCAGGATGTGTCCGCCGTCGTCGGGAGCACCGGCAATACGCTGGAAGTCGACCTGGAGAACACCGGCGGCTCGGCCGTGGACATCGCGTCCTTCTCGTTCGAGATCTCGGTGGCCGGAGGCAGCGGCGTGACGCTCACCGGGGCGGACATCAGATACCGCGATGAACGCCTACATCTTCGCCGGCAACTCGCTCTTCGGTCCGGAGATCTCGATGTCAACCGGGACGACGCTGGATGCCTCGGACGCCGCGATGCTGGGCTCGACGAGACCTGGGCGCGAATTCGACCCTGGCCCTGGGCCGGGTTTTCTTCGACGTCGCCGGATCGGCCACGGCCGGCCCGGTGACTGTGGCCTTCACGGACTACCCGAGCACCAGCCTGAGCGACCCGAACCTCGGCAACATCCCGTATCGATACCTTGAACAACGGCAACGGCACGATCACGATCTTGCCGAATGCCGTCCCCGAGCCGACGTCGCTGATCTCGGCCATCCTGGGATTCCTGGGAGCGGCCGGGCTGATTCGCCGGAAGCGGGCGACGGCCGGACCGAGGGGGGCGTAGCAAGCCGATCGGCCCGAGCCCCGGTCGGGCGCCGAATCCCCTCGCTGAGAGGAGCGCAAGCGACGCGGGCGCGGCTCGTCCCTGGGCTTACAGACCAGCACCGCGGACCCGCGGGGCGGAGCTCCGCACGCTTCGTCCGACAACACCGAAACAATCTGAAATCTAAATAGCCTTGCGTGATTTTGGGCCGCGCGTTGAAATTCTCGTGCCCATGGTCCCCGTGGGCATGATCCGACAACACCGAAACAATCTGAAATCTAAATAGCCTTGCGTGATTTTGGGCCGCGCGTTGAAATTCTCGTGCCCATGGTCCCCGTGGGCATGATCGTCGCGACGCTCCCGCGTCGGACCGCCAGGTCCCAGTCTTCTGCCACGGCAGCGGGCACTCCTGTTGTAGCCGGCCGCTCCGAGGCCGGGAACGCCGCGGCAAAGCCGCTTATCCCAGGCACGCAAAATTGCCGGTTGTCTGCCGAATCGGGGGAGGAACAGGGGAGGGGAGTCTCTTTCTCACAGTTAACGTGCTCTACAACTAACTGGTCACCGAAACGATTCCCGTCCCCTTTTCTTCTCCTCGTGACATCGATCGTCCCCCTGCGGTGGGCCGTGGACCTCTGCACGTCGACATGAGTTATTTTTCTAATATACTCATGAACCGTCATTCCGTTCCCGATCCGGCGGGCTCTCGTCGGTCTCTGCACCGGTTCTGAGTGGGCGGACCGGCCCGATCTTCTTGACCACCTCTCGCCGCCACAAATCAAAACGAAGTTTGACCCCGCGAAGCCCCCTTCTGCAGCGAACCATCCCGAGTGCGACCTGATTCGCGCTCGGGATAGGGGGCGACTGCGCCGGAGGCCCATTTTGACGGTGATGTGCAAAAATCCCGCCCCGTGAATGGACCTCAGTTACCATGTCGGTCTTGAGATCGAATTTGCGCGCTGTTTGCCGCGCGCTCGTAGTTCTGCCGTTGGATCACGCGTTGTCTTTCCAGCGCTCTGCTTCAGCGTTACCTCGAACGGTCTTCCCTCCGTCACCTGCTGTACGTTCTTGATTGGCATTCCAGTTCGCAGACATCAAGTTCCCGGAAGGGCCGCGTATCACGGGGTTGTTGGGGTGCGCTTCGTTTGCGATCTGATACGCCTCCTTCGGCCATCTCTTGAGGTCTCCTGCTCGCGTGAACACGTAATTGTCATTATTAGAGATGTGATTCATCGCTCGGATGATGTAATCCGTTTGCCCGGCCGCGCCAGGCACGTTCCGGACGCCCACGCCGCGTAGCTGAGTTATAGACGTCTGGATGACTTTGCTGGCCGCCCAGGCGCGTTCGATGGCAGGCGAGACACGCTTGTTGCCCGAGCGATGCAAGTCCACGAGAAAAATCGCGCCGTCCATGGTCAAGTCGCTACCAAGGGCAGGGAGCAGTTTCAGAAGCTCGTCCTCAGCGACCTTGATCGTTTCAGGTGTTTCGAGTTTTATGCGTGGAGGGAGAAGCTTCTCGCCAAATGCCCTCAGCTTGCCAACGGCCGCGATCTCCTTCGCATCGGCGATGGCCTGCGCAGCGAGGGCGCGTCTGCTCCTGGCGTTGGCCTCAGCGAGGGTGCGCCTGTTTATCTCTTTGACGACAGCGTCCGTGTTGAGCCCGCTGGCCGCCCACGCCCTTTCGATGGCAGGCGAGACACGCTTACTGCCCAGGCGATGCAAGTCGAAAAGAAAAATCGCATCATCCATCGTTAGTTCGCGGCAAACGGCAGGAAGCATCTTCGCGAGCGCATCCTCAGCAGCCTTGACGACTTCGTTCTGGTAGCTTCGCAAGTTTCGTCCTCGCCAATCAGGCGGCGTAGCCTCAGCGAACTCGATGACTTCGCTGTCGTAGCCGTATTTCTCGAGGGCACGGCCTATCGCTAACATGCCCCGGAGCCCGCCGATTTCGCCGAGGAGCTCAATGGCCCTCCGCTTTACGCCCCACATTTCGTCGTTGAGTGTGATCAAGATCAGTGTGGGGACAGCAGGGAGGGCCGCCGGGCCAAGTGCCTTCAGATTGTCGACGGCCTGCTCCCGTCGTGGCGACCATCCGGCAAAACGCATTTCAAATTCCTTACGACCTGCTTCAAGTTCCCGGATTTGCTGTTTGATGTACTCGTCGGTTGCAGCCGCGGCGGCAGCCCTTTCCGCGGCCTGGCGATTCGCTTCAGCAATCTTGTTTTCTTCGCGGCGCCGATTGGCCGTGATCTTGTTTTCTTCGCGGCGCTGATTGGCCGTTTCAAGGTTTCGCCGCAAGGTTGCCGCTCGAATCTCGAGCAAAGCTGGGTACGTGACCACGCGGTCGTCGAGTTTCCCTGAGTTCTTGAACCGGGCGAATTGCTCGTCGCTCATTGCAACGAGCGTATTGACCGCCGCCGGCTCCGATGTCGCCACATCGCAATCGGCGAGCAGTTGCTCGGCCTCGGGCTTTTTCGTGGCGTGAGGGTCGGCAACGTACCCGTGCAAGAGCTTAAGCGCCTTGTCGATTGCCTTCGCGTCGAGCTTCGCTTTCGCCGAATCGAGGATGGCATCGGCGGCCTGTTCGGCGCGCCGGGTTCGCACTCTTTCCAGAGCTGCAACCGCGATGGCCTTTTCCGAAACATCCTTCGCGCCCATCGCTTCGGTCAATCGATGTTCGACATCCTCTCCATCTTTCGCGCGACCCTGCTTTATCCAGTCGTCGGCCCCTTGAACGGCGTCCCTCACTGCTGTACTGGCAGCGTTTATGCGCGCCTGCTGCTGCCGTTTCAAGTCGAAGTGAATCAGAGCGCCGCCGCCGATGGCAAGGACGACGGGCACCAACCAGACAAGGACCATCAGCCCGCGATTGCCGGCCGCTGTATGGGGTTTCGACGCTGCCATGAATTCACCTCGATCAAATCGACCGGGATCTCGCGGAAGGCTTCGTTTCCGGATTCAACACTTGCATACATTGTCCGGATCGCAACTTGATTCGTGTTGGGAGTAGAGGGCAACTGCGCCGATTGCCTATTTTTGATGGTTGGTGTGCAACGTTTTTGCGTGCAAGATGATCCAAGACCCGTTGTCTCCTTCGACCGCCGGAGCCGGCTATTGATTTGGTCTTTGCGGCGTCCCCCCCTTGTTGGGGTCGTACGAATTGCGAGTCTCTGGCACTTTCGGTTTCGGGTCGTCGGGAAATTTCACGTTAGAACCATGACCGAACGGAGACTCGGGCTGCAGCGCGCGCAACGCAGCCTGGTCGCGTGCCAACCGGGCCGCCCTTCGATTCTGCCTCTCCTCTTCGGCTGCGTACCTCGCCTCGGCGGCGGCGTACGCCCTCGCGTCGGCAATCGCTTGCCCGATGGCGGCGCGCCTCTTGGTTTCCCTGGCTATCGCGGAGAGTGTGATCCCGCTGGCTGCATAGGCTTTTCCAATCGCAGGCGAAACACGCTTATTGCCCAGGCGGCGCACTTCCGAAAGGAAAACCGCATCATCCATCGTCAGGCCGCCGCCAGTAGACTCAAGCAGCTTCACGAGCGAATCCTCAGCGGTCCTGGAGATTTCGGAGTCGTTGCCTGGTTGGAGAAGCGTCTGGCCGACCGCAACAATTCCCCGGGTCCCGCCGATTTCGCCGAGGAGCTCAATGGCCCTCCGCTTTACGTACAAGTTACGTTCGTTCATCGCGGCCCGCGCCAGCGCGGGGACCGCGGCGATGGCCGCCGGGCCAAGTGCCTTGAGGTTATCAACGGCCTGTTCCCGTCTCTCGAACGATTGTTTCGACAGGCCCCCCGGACCTTGACCAGCGTTGATTTCCTGGATTTGCTGCTTGAGGTACGCATCGGTTCCTGCCGCGGGAGGTTGATCGTTGTCTCCAGCCGCGCGCCGAGGCGTGTCGGCGTTATAACGCTTCTTTATGGTGAACAATCCCGCGGAAGACAAAGCGTCATTGGAAGGCCTGGCTGCGAACTGGCGACCGCGATCCTTCTCCGTACCCGCCCTGGCCTTCGACGGAGAAGCGGCGATCGCCGCGGTGATCGTCTCGAATAGATTTGCTTCCTGGCGGCCGCGCTGGTCAGGGGCGTCGTTAACAGCCGGAACATCAGCGACTGTCTGGATGCGATCCCAAGCTTGCACCGCGATACCGGCAACGGCCTGGCCAACCGCCCAAAATTCGGCGGCCGTCAGGCTCGGGTCGTTCGAGCGATCTTTGTCCTCAGCTTTGCTTGCTGTTTCGGCGCGCGGTTGCCCCGTCCCGCCACGATTATGATCCTGCTCGTCGCGCCGTCCGCCCGCGGCATCGCTGGGCGCGACAGCCACGATCGCGCTACTCTCTCTTGGCAGGCCCTCGGCCGTTTTGACTGCCTCCCTCACTTCTGTACGGGCAGCGTCGACGTGCGCCTGTTGTTTCCGTTTCAAGTCGAAGTGAATCAGATGCGCCGCCGCCGATGGCAAGGACGACGGGCAGCGACCAGACAACGAACATCAGCCCCCGATTGCCCGCCTTTCCATGAGGTTCCGGCGCTGCTGTCGTCGGAGTCGGAACGATACCTGCCCCCACAGGTGGGACGACAACAATCTGGCCACACGACCGACATTTCAGCCGTTTACCGGACTGCAACGAGTTGGCGACGAGCTTCTTCCCGCACGCGCAGACAAGGGAGATCCGCTGCGGATTGTCCGGCAGGGCCGAATTCGCCGACATGAATGCACCTCAATCAAATCGACCGGGATTTCCAGGACAAAGTCGTCTTCGACACTTGCACACATGGCCGATGCCAACGTTACACCGACTGGGCCGGCGAGTCAACGATTTTCGCTCTCCCGAGCGACGGCGAGCCGCCCTTAGCCCGGCCGAAAGTCAGCGGCTCGCCCGCACTGCCGAACCAGGGTTTCTTGAACCTGGCGGTGAATGCGATGCAGGCGGCTGGCATATCCTCATGGCGGCGGATAACGTGGACCATTCGATATGAGTGATGCAACGTCGCCGCGCTCAGAAACAACTTTTGCGTCGATAGCTCTCCGTGTGAGGAAATTGCAATGGGCTGCGCCATGGGTCGGTTCCAGGTCGGCGGTGGTGTCGGGCTCGGTGGGACGGCCCGATTGGCTTTGGGAGTCGTTCTCTTCCTGGCGGCGTCGGCTGATCGTGCCCAGGGCCAGGCCGCGAAAACTCAACAGTCCACAGAGGCGGCGTCCCCATCGCTCGCGCGCTATGTCCCGAGTCAAGATCTGATCTTTCTCCTGGAATTCGACGGACTGGATGCGCATTCGGCTGCCTGGCATGGCTCGGCCGCTTACGAGCTGCTCAACCAAACGAAGCTGGGCGCCCTGCTTGAAAACCTGGCGACGCAGGTGATCGACCAGGCTCTCGAGTCGTCGCACCCCGAACAAAAGGTCAAGGCCCGCGACATTATCAATCAGTTCAAGCGCCTGCGCGCGACGGATTTGTCTTCGCGGTATGGGGAACGGCTCCCAACGATTTGCGAGTCGTCTTCGTGCTGCGCAACGGGGACCGGCCCGGGTCCGGGCTATTGCCCGCGGCCGCGGCTGCCGCCGGGGGCGGCCAAGGGGACGGAGCAAACGCCGGTGCGCCGGCGCTCAATAAATCGGGGCGAACGCTCTACCCATTGGGCCGGAACGGTACCTGGTGGGTCGAAAAGGGCGACCTGGTCTTCACCGCGGCAAACAAGGTCGATGAGATCCTGGAAGTTCTCGACGGCAAGCGCGCAAACGCGGTGGGCCATCCGCTTCGCGCCCCGCTCGCCAGGCCCCGGAAAGAGTTCCGGGTCGTGGCGCGGGGCTTTCTCGACCTATCCGCACTTCCGCCCATGTCTCCTGGTGCAGCTCGGCTCGGCCTCGACGGTCTGAAGCGGATCGAGCTAACCTGGGGCTTTCAGACAACCGGAGGCTTTGGTCCCCGTAGCGCCTTGATTCGTACCGTGCTTCGCGTCGTCGCCCCGGCGCCTCGTCGCGGGGTACTCGCCTTGCTCGACCAGCCCAGCTTCCTGTCCCATTTGTTGCCTCCCCTGCCTCCCGGACAGACGGATTTTACGGTCCTCTCGGTCGATTTCGCCAAGACTTTTGACCAGGTCGTCGCCATGGCGAAAGAGTCCAATCCGCGGCTCGCCGATCAAATCGCTCGCCTGGAGGACGCGATCTGGCAAGGATTCAGTACCAGTCTGCGTAACGACCTTCTGGCGACATTCGGGCCCCAACTGGCTGTTTATGCGCAGCCAACCGCTTCGAAAGCGGGGGCCGACCCGATGTCCGTTCTGGCGTTGCGGCTAGCCGGGCTCACCCTGTCGATCCAGGTTCGCGACCGTGCCAGGGCAGCGAGGCTGGCCCTGGATCCCCTGATAGGGATCGTCAATCGCGTGCTGACCCAGGTGCGAGTACAAGGCGATCAGCCCGGCGGCAAGGCCCCGGTCCTCGAGTTCCGAAAACAAGCCGGCCCTGACCCGAGCTACGTGCTGGATATCCCCCCCGGCTTGCTGCCCGCCCCGTTTCAAGGCATTTATCAGCCGACGGTCATGCTCGCGCAGAACCAGCTCGTCATCAGTGCCACGACCGCCTCCGCGCAGCGTGCCGTGGCCGCGTGCAATGGCGGCCCGGACCAGCGCGAGAGGCAAAATCCTGGATGGGGCATCCAGCAGCGCGCACTTCCGCCCGAGCTCGTGCTGTTCAACGTGACGGATCCCCGCGAATCGGTGGCGGCGCTCATCGAGAGCCTGCCCGCCGTGGCCAAGCTGCTGAGCCAGGAAATCGAACAGGCTCAGCGGCCGCAGGCGCGGCCCGGCCCTGGGTTTTCGTTGCAGATCGATCCGGCACAGGTGCCGTCGGCCGACGAGCTGCGGCGCTTGCTTATGCCCGCCATGATGGGGCTCGAGGTTAATGCTGAGGGTGCCAGACTGATCGCACGGGAGCCGATCCCCATTTTCACCGCGCCGGTCTTCGGTGGCGCATTGGCAGCACTCGCACTTCCGGCCTTCCAGTCGACGCGCGAAACGGCCAGCCACGCGCAGTGTGTCAATAAGCTCACTCAAATCGTGCTGGTACTGCACAAGGATCATGACGGGCACACTAGCTTTCCCAAACCTGCGATCGCCGACGAGGAGGGCAAGCCGGTCTTGAGTTGGAGAGTCGCGATCCTGCCCTATGCTGAGCAAGCCGAGTTCCACAACAAGTTCAACCTCGATCAGCCATGGGACAGGCCGCACAGCAAGTTGTTATTACAGGAGATGCCGACGACTGATCTGTGGCCCGGTCGAACCAGCGGTGCGCTGGCTCGGTGAAACGTTGGACTTGACACATCCAGGGCCTGATCCCAGTTCCGTCGCGCGACTCTCATTGCCCTGTTTCGGTAGTAAACGATGCCCGAAGCGCTGATGACAGGTGCTCTGCGCGTCGCGCGGACCGTTGATCGACTGAGTGCGCATCAGCCAGGATCGCTCGAAAGTAGGCCGCGCCTGTCGGACATGGTGTTCGCCGTCCCCTTGTATCTCACCCGCCCTCTCGGGCGGCCTCTCCCACGGGGAGAGGCAAAAAAACGCAGCCTCTCGACTCAGTGACGTCGCGCAAGCATTGATTCACCTCTTCCCCGGGAAGAGGTCGCCCGATAGGGCGGGTGAGCGGTCACCGCCAGTGCCAGGGCGCTTTCGCGAGACGCAACAACTGACAGAGACGGCCGGCGCTTTCGGCAAATCAATCGCCACTTTTCACCGCGCCAGGCACTCACTCCTGCTGACCGCCATCTTGAAGGCGTTGTCGAGTTGATGCTGGATGTCACCCAGAAATACTCGGTCAGGGCGGGTCATGCGGAGTGCTCGGGGTGGGTTCCGGTGGGCGCGCGCGGCGCAGCACGGCGCGCAAGGCCACCTGGCGCAGCGCCTCGCTCGGCATCCGGTCGGCCCGGAGCGCTTCCACGACCTCGGCCGGATCCTTTTTCTCGCGCCACAACGGCTCGACCAACCGCTCGGCCTCGGGTCGCAAGGCCGCGGCCTCCCGCCGGGCCTGGTAGCGCGCCTTCAAGGGCTCTGTGTCCCAGAGGCGAACCGTGCTGTCCCCGGAGCCCGACGCCAGCGTCGCGCCGCTGGGACTGAAGGCCAGCGACCAGACGTAGCTCTTGTGCCCGGGCAGCCGGACAACCGTCTGGCCGCGCGTCAGGTCCCACAGCCAGATCGCCCCATCGCGGCCGGCCGTGGCCAGGCGCGTGCCGTCGGGGTGGAAGGCGACGGCGAAGATCTCATCGGTGTGGCCGCGCAACACCTGGCACTCGCCACTCTCGATCTGCCAGAGGCGGACCGTGTAATCGTGGCCACACGAGGCGAGTCGGCGGCTGTCGAGACTGAAGGTGGCCCTGAAGACGCGGCTCTCGTGACCGCTGAATCGCGCAATCGTGTCGTGCGTCCGCGCGTCCAGGAGAAGCATCGTCTGCGCATCCGCAGCCGCAATCGCCAGCCAGCGGCCGTCGGGGCTGTACGCCAGGGCCTCGCCTTCGGTCGAGAAGAGCGACTTGCCGGACGCCAGGTCGAACTCAATCAGGCGGCACTTGTTATTCGGCTGGTAGGACATCGTCGCGGCCACTCTGGCTCCGTCTGGACTGACAATCAGGGTGTAGAAGGATCGGTCGGGCAACGGGATTTCCTTGCGAAGCCGGGCGGTCGCCACGTCCCAGATCCGCAACCGGTCATACCCGCCGCAGCCCGTCACTAGCCAGGTTCCGTCGGGGCCGAAGGCCACGTCGCACACCAAGGACGGGTGAGGCAAGGTGGCGCACGGCTCGCCGGTCGCCGCGTCCCACAAACGCAGCGTGTTATCCCAACCGCCCGAGGCCAGCCAGCGGCCGTCCCGGCTATAGGCCACCGGGAAGACGTAGCTGGTGTGGCCGCGCAACACCGGCAGGGTTGCCTGCGGATCCACATCCCAGACCCGAATCGTGCTGTCCCCCGCCCCCTTGGTGATGTCGGTGTAGTAACTCTGGGAGACCAGCCGACGGCCGTCCGGTGAGAATGCCAGGCCCCTCACAGTTCCCGTGTGGCCGTGCAAGATCGCCACATCCTGTCGATCCGCCGCCCGCCAGACCCGGACGGTGCGGTCGGTGCCCGCCGAGGCGAGCCATTGTCCGTCCGGGCTGTACCTGGCGGTGACCACCTCGCCGGAATGGCGGTCGTAATAGGGTACAACCTCCTGACCCGTCCTGGGGTCCCACTGGCGCACCGTCGCGTCCGCGGAGGTCGTCACCAGCCGCGAGCCGTCCGGGCTGAACGCGGCGCCGATGAGCTTACTCGCGTGCCCCCGGCAGGTGGCCAGCAGCGCGCCGGTGGCCGCGTCCCACACACGCGCCGTCCGATCCTCGCTGACCGTGACCAGGCGCGAGCTGTCCGGGCTGAAGATGAAGCCAGAAAAGCCGGCGGCGTGACCTTTGCAAATCGCCGTTTGTTTCCCGGATTTCGCGTCAAACACCGCGATTGGCTTTTGCGCGTCGGCAACCGAGATTGCCAGCCGTGTGCCGTCCGGACTCACGATGGCTCCATAGACCTCGGCGGTCGTCGGCCCGACGCAACAGAGAACCCGCCCGGCTTCGTCGAGCAATTCGATTGCCGTGTTTTCGACGCACACCGCTAACCGAAGGCCGCGGCTGGTTTGGGTGACGCTCATGACCGAGCGCCTGCGTTCAGGGCCGATCGGCACAAGGCGTGGAGGGTCGAGTGTCAAGCCTGGAGAGCCTACCCACTGCGCAAGGTCCGTGATTCGCAAGCCGGCGTTGGTCCAAAGCCCGACCAGGAGCTGGTACGGCCCGGGGATCAGGAAGCCGGTTTCCCCGGCAGGCAACGGCACCACCGCAGAGCTGTCATCGAGCCGGCTGCGGAGGTGCCGCCATTCCCAACCTCGCAGGTCCTCCGGCGCTTCCTTGAGGTGGAGGCCAGCGTCGGCCACATCGTTGTTCTGTAGCGCCGTGATCGCGGCGGCCAAGGAGGCCCGGTAGGCCTGGTACAGGGCTGCCTGTTTCTCGGCGTCCGCCCGCCGCGCGTGGCCGTTTGCCAGGTCTCGTTGCTGGTTCGCCAGGTCCCGTTGGTCGTTCGCTTCCAGCCACTTCCAGGACACTCCAGCCAGTCCCCCGAGCAGCGACATGATCAGGAGGGCGACCAACATCGCGACGAGCGGTCGACGCCGGCACGCGCGGGCCAGCCGCGCGACCGCCCCCACCGGCCGCGCCATCACGGGCTTCCCCTCCCGGAAGCGCTCCAGGTCTTCGGCGAGCGCCAGGGCGCTGGGGTAACGACGGCCGGGCTCCTTCTCCAGGCAGTGCAGCGTGATCGCTTCCAGGTCGCGCGGCAACCGGGGCTGGAGGCGGCGCGGCCGGGTCGGCTCTTCCAACGTCACCGCTCGCAGCAGCTCCAGGGTGCTGCTGCTCTGGAACGGCAGTTGCCCTGTGAGGAGCTGATAGAGCACGACCCCCAGCGCGTAGATGTCCGTCGTCGGCCCCACCAGGGCACGCTTTCCGCTGGCCTGCTCGGGGGCCATGTACCCCGGCGTGCCAACCAGCATACCGCTTTGTGTCACCGTCTGGCCACCTTCGATCGGCTGGGCCAGGCCAAAGTCAGCGATCTTCGGGTGCAGGGTGGAGGGTGGAGCGTGGGGGGTGGAGGGTGGAGGGTGGAGGGTGGAGGGCGATGAGTGGAGGGTGGAGGGTGGAGGGTGGGGAGTGGAGGGTGGGGGTGGAGGGTTGGGGGTGGAGGGTGGAGGGTGGAGGGCCCGGGGTGGAGGGTGTAGGGTGCGGCGGGGTGAACATCTCCTTCACCTTGCTGCTCGTCCTTCCGTCTTCCACCCGCCACCCGCCACCCGCCACCCGCCACCGCGAACAGAATGTTCGCCGGCTTCAGGTCCCGGTGGACGACTCCTTCGCCGTGTGCCACGTCGATGGCACGGGCCAGGGTCTCGATGAGCGAGGCCGCTTCGCCCGGAGGCCAGGGCAGGCCATCGAGCCGGTTCGCCAGGCTGCCACCCTCGACCCACTCCATGGCCAGGAAGGGCCGGCCCAGGTAGCTGCCAATCTCGTAAACCTGCACGATGTTGGGGTGCCGCACCCGCGCGGCCAGCTCGGCCTCCAGCCGGAACCGCAGCTCCTGGCTGGGAGACGCGAACTCGCCCGCGAGCACCATCTTCAGGGCCGCCAGCCGGTTCAGGCCCCGGTGTCGCGTCTTGTAGACCACCCCCATGCCCCCGCGGCCGACCTCGGCCAGGATCTCGTACTCCCCAACCTGCATGGGGGCAGGGGGGATCACCACCGGCGCGGCGACCGGGTCTCCTCCTGGCGCGGCCGACCCGGCCTCATGCGAGTGGTGCAAAGCCCGAACCGCCGAGCGGCGCTGGGCCCGGCTGACAATTGCCGCTTCGCTTCTGGAGGCGCTTCTCTGCAGCCGGGCCACCAGCCGATCGCCGGTGGCCAGTTGATCGGTGCGGAGGCAACACGCCGGGCAGTCGTCGAGGTGGGCGAGGACGTCGGCCAGTTCCACCCCGGTGAGCAGACCCAGAGAGACGCCACGCAGCGCGTCGTCACCCAGATGGTTCAACGGGCCTTCGGTCATGGAAAACCTGTCGGGATGACTCGGGCGCCGAACGACAACGCCGGCTCGTCCCGAGAGAAACGCAAGACGGACGGGAAACCTAACACAATCCGCAAACGCGCGATTCCGATTCGAATTGGCCCGACAGCCGTCAGTCAGTCAGTCGATGAGCCCTTCCGCTTCCTGACGGATCCGCTGGAGGACTCGCGACTTCGCCATGTAGACAGCCGCCACGGACAGCCCCAGCTCCCGGGCCGCCTCGATGCCGCTGACGCCATCGAGGGTGACGCGCCGGAAGGCTTTCAGCGTCATCGGCTCGAACTCGGCTTCCACCAGGTCCAGGAGGCAGTCGACCACGTAGTGATCGTGTTCCTCATCCCATTGGCGATTGAGGGCGCTGTCGGGGTCGGCGATCTCCTGGAGGGCGGCGGTGGCCCCACTGCCGCCGCTGGCCTGGATGTTCCCGTTGGTGGCCCGCCAGTAGTCGACCGTGCGGCTGCAGACGATGGTGCGCAGCCACGAGCGGAAGGCGCCGCGCTGGCCCGAGTGCTGATAGCCGGGCAGGTGCTTGACGACGCTGAGCAACACCTCCTGGCTGAGGTCTTCCAGATCGCGCGGCGGTACGCCCTGGCGATTGAGCCAACCAAGGATCAGTGGGCGGTACAGGTCCAGCAGATCCTTCCAGGCATCGGTTTCGCCGGTCTGGGCTCGGAGCAACAGGCTCTGCCGCGTTTCGTTCATATCTCGATACTACCACCCTCGTACCGCGCAATCGACATTTTTTTCTCGTTTTCGAGCGACCGATGTTAGGTTTTCCGCGGGCTTTCGTTTCTTGTACTCGTGGGGGATTGAGTGGAGGCAGAACCACTCAGGCCCCCGGCGCATCGAGGCCCGTTGCTCTCGCGCCGCGGCAGACATCCGATTCCAACTCGAAAACACCGACGAGCCGGCCGGCGAGGCCGCGCCGCCGAGCACCTCGCATGGCATTGCATCGCATCGCAGGCCCATTCGCTCTGGGAAAGCTTGCCCGGGCGGCCGGTTCGTCGATTGGCGCGTGATTCGTCCGCACGTCCGTAGTGTTCGTGCGTACAAAGTTTGTGGCTTTCCGTTCACAGACCGAGTGGTGCGCTGGCGTCGTTCGACGTCCGAGTCCGTTTGACTTGATCCGGCAACCTTGAGGTGGACAGGGAGAAGAACATGCTCACGCCTGGTACGCCCGACGTCCCGGCATCGGAGACGATCACGTCGAACGAACACGAGCCCGTCTGCGGCGCGCAGGGAACTACGCTCGCTGGCGAGCGGCCGGAGCCCGGATCCGGCACGACGCAACCTCCGCCACTGCGCAGCATCCATACGAGCAACTTTTCGGCGATCCTGCAGGAACTCGGCGTCTCTGTACTGGTCACGACCTACCAGGCCGGCAAGCTGGTGATGCTCCGCCCCGATGGGGAACGCTTGAACACGCACTTCCGCGGCTTCAGCAAGCCGATGGGCCTGGCCGTGGACGGAGATCGGCTGGCCATCGGCACGAGCGTGGAGATCTGGGAATACCACAATGCCCCGGCCGTCGCCCGCCGGTTGGAGCCGGCAGGCAGCCACGACGCCTGTTTCTTACCGCGCTCGTCGGTCTGCACGGGCGACATCCAGATCCACGAAATGGCCTGGGGCCGCGGCTGCGGCCGCGAGTGCGTGGAGGGTGGCGGGTGGCGGGTGGACGGAGAAAATCGCCTCTTCCCTTCGCCCTCCACCATCAACGCTTCGCTCTCCACTCCGCACCCTTCACCCTCCACCCTCGACCCCGAACCAGAACTCTGGTTCGTCAACACGCGCTTCTCCTGCCTTTGTACGCGGAGCCCGGTCCACAGCTTCGTGCCGCGTTGGCGGCCGCCATTTATCTCGGCGCTGGCCCCGGAAGACCGCTGCCATCTGAATGGACTTTGCATGGCGGACGGCCGCCCGGCTTTTGTCAGCGCCCTGGGGACGACCGACACCCCCGGCGGCTGGCGGGCCGACAAGAAGGGGGGCGGCGTTCTGATGGAGGTCGCGAGCGGAGAAGTCGTCACGCGCGGCCTGTCAATGCCGCACTCGCCGCGCTGGTACGGCGGCCGCCTTTGGGTCCTGGAATCGGGCAGCGGCGGATTCGGCTGCATCGATCCGGATACGGGGAAATATGAAGCCATCGCCGAGCTGCCCGGCTTCACCCGCGGGCTCGACTTTTGCGGGCCCTTGGCCTTCATCGGCCTGTCTCAGGTGCGCGAAAGCGCCACCTTCAGCGGCATCGCCATCGCCGAGCGGCCGTTGGAAGAGCGTAACTGCGGCGTCTGGGTGGTGAATATCCACACGGGTCAGACGATCGCCTTCGTGAAGTTCGAGGACGCGGTCCAGGAGATCTTCGCCCTGCAGGTCCTGCCGGGAGTGCAACACCCGGACGTGATCAACGACCAGCCGCGCCTGATCGCCGATTCGTTTGTGGTGCCGGATGAGGCTCTGGAGCTTGTGCCGCGGCCGCTGCGTCATGTGGCTCGATAGACCAAAAACCCTTCGTTGACCGAGGAGATCGTGCGATGACTCTCAAGCAATCGCTGCGCAACCCGTACGCGCCCCTGGTGGAGGCTTTGCGGAAGTCGCGCCGCGGCAAGTCCCGGCTGGCGTCGCGGCACCGTTTCCTGCTGGGAACAGAACTGCTCGAGGATCGACTGGCGCCGGCGCTGCTCACCGTCAACTCCCTCGCCGATAACACCACCGACACCAGCGATCTGACTCTCCGCGAGGCCATCTTCGCGTCCGAGGGGAGATATACGCCGACCGGGATTCAGCTAAATCAAATCAGCGGCGCGCTCGGCAGCCACAACGACACCATCCAGTTCTCCGCCGCAATCGACGGCCAGACCATCAGCTTGTCGAACACGGACGCCTCGAGCGGGGTCGGGCCAACGGCCTTCTGCATCGGCACTAACGATACGCTGGTGATCGACGGCCAGACCGGCTTGACCCAGGGCATCACCATCGCACGCGCCGCCGGGGCGTCGCCGTTCCGCCTCTTCGATGTAGCTGCCGGCGCCAGCCTGACCTTGCAAAGCCTGACGCTCACCGGCGGCGTAGCCCAGGGCGGTGACGGCGGTAGCACCGCCGGCAACGCCGCTGGCGGCGGCGGCGGTGCCGGCCTGGGAGGCGCGATCTTCGACCAGGGCAAGCTGACGATCCTCAACAGCACGCTGACCGGCAACACCGCCCAGGGCGGCAACGGCGGAAACGCACAGGCAACCGTGCCGTTTCCACAGGAATCTTCAGGGGGCGGCGGCGGGGGCGGTATGGGTGGCCCAGGCGGCGACGGAGAGGTGGGTCAAACCCATGCAGGTATTGTCAGCCTTGACGGTGGCGCAGGCGGGCCTCCATCGGGTGGCCCCACGAACCACTATACAACCATCTTCACCGGCCCAACCGGTACAAGCGGCGGCTTCGGCGGCGGCGGCTCCGGCGGGTATGCTCAGCACTTTGGTAACATTCCAAGAACCGGCCCGGGCTACAGCGGCGGCTTCGGCGGAGGCGGCGGCGGTGGGGGCGAAGTGTACACCGAGCCGCCCCCGGTCATAGCCTCTCCTAATGGTGAAGGCGCATTCGGGCAAGCCGGCGGAGGAGGCGGCTTCGGCGGAGGAGGAGGCGGCGCTGCCGGCGGACAGGGAAATTTCGTTTACTATCAACGCGGCGATGGCGGGTTCGGCGGCGGCAACGGAGGCGGAGGTAACGAGGGGAACGTAGGCGAGGGCGGCGGTCCCGGACCCAACGGGGGCGGCAGCGGCGGCGGCGGCGGGGCCGGCATGGGCGGCGCCGTCTTCACCGATGGCGGCAACATCACGATCACCAACAGCACGATCACCGGCAACTCGGCCTTCGGCGGCGCCGCCGGCAAGGGCGCCGTTCAGAAGCTCGCCGACGGCTACACGACTGCAGCGACGGCCGGCACGGGATATGGCGGCGGGCTGTTCAACCTTAACGGCACCGTCACGGTCACCAACAGCACCTTCGCCGCGAACACGTCGACCAACGACGGCAAAAGCATATACATGCTCGGTTCCGGCAAGGGCGGCACGGTCACCGCAAACATCAACAACACCATCATTAGCGACAACGGAACTAACGACCTGGTGGTTCATGCGTTCACGGGCGACGGCGCCTCGGCCACGGTTAACGGCCAGTCGAATCTGATCGGAAGCAGTCGACTTGACCTCGTGACCGGCAGCCTGAGTTCTTCCGGTGCCGACCCCGAGCTCGGCGCTGCAAAACAATGGCGGCCTGACTCCAACCATGGCGCTCCAGCCGGGCAGCCCGGCCATCAGCGCGGGGGTCAATTCCGGCCTCGGCTTCACCGTACCGCTGACCGATCAGCGCGGCGGGCCTCGCAACGTCTATGACGGCGGCGCCGTGGACATCGGCGCCTATCAGACCTACCTGTTCGCCGACTTCGTCGTCAACACCACCGCCGCGACTGATCCCACCGGCGAAAACCTGACCTTGCCCGACGCGATCGCCCTTGCCAATGACACGCTCCAACTCAGTGCGCTGCCTAACCTGAAATCGGGCCTCGTCATCCCGGTCGCCGGCAACGTCAGTACGATCAGCTTCGCCAGCGGTCTGAGCGGCACGATCACGCTCTCCAACGTAGCCGATAGCCGCGTCGGACCGTCGGCGTTTCTAATCATGAGCTCGGTCGTGATCGACGGTCCCAACGGCAGCAGCGGCATCACTCTGTCCGCGGCGGGGACATCGATGCGCCTCTTCGACGTCGTCGGCCCCGGGAATTTGACCCTGCAGAACCTCACGCTCGAGGGCGGCATCGCCCAGGGGTCGGCCGGGGCGCCGGACTGGGAGGGGCGGTCTACAACGAGGGCACGCTGACGATCTTCGACAGTACGGTGACCGGCAACACTGCCAAGGGCGGCAGTTCCGGCGGGCCGGGCAGGGGCGGCGCCGTGTATAACGCCGCGGGCACCGTCGGTATCACCAACGACACCTTCTACAACAACTCGGCGGTCGGCGGCGCCGGCGGCACGCCCGGCCAGGGGTTGGGCGGCGGGATCTTCAATGAAAACGGCACCGTCACGGTCTCCAACAGTACATTCTCCAAAAACAACGTAACCCAGGGGAACGGCTCGACGCTGGTCGCGGCCGGCCGCAACATCTACAATCTCGGCAACTATGACACCGCCACCCTATCCATCCTGAGCACCATCGTCGGCCAGGCCGACAATAGCGCCGACCCCGACGCCACCGTCCAGGACGTCACAGCCGCGTCGAGCAATGGGGGCGTCAGTGACGTTGCCGACCACGGCTACAATCTGATCCGCATTTATAGCGGCTTCCCCGCCAGCGTCATCACGGCCGATCCCCTCCTCGGCCCGCTTAAAAACAATGACGGCCCGACCGAGACCATGGCACTCCCGGGAGACAGCCCGGCCGTCGCCCAGGGGATCTGGAACCCCGGCGTGGCTTCGACCGATCAACGCGGCGTGACTCGCCCTTTCTTGAACCCGGATATCGGCGCCTACCAGCACACCGGCCTCCATATTGTCGTCAACACCACGGCCGACATTGCCAACCCTGCCGCCAACCCCAACGTGATCTCCTTGCGCGAAGCGATCGCCATCATCGATGGCACGCTTTTCCCCACCGCACCCACGCTCTCCGCGACGCAACTGGCACTGATTTCCGATACCGGGAACGCCCCGAACACCATCACCTTCGACAGCAGTCTCGTCGCCAGTCCGGGCGGCGCGACGATCAAACTGTCGACCGTGGGCGATACCAGCGTCGGGCAGTCGGCGTTCCTGATCGACAGCCAGATCACCATCGACGGTCCCAGCGGCAATAGCGGCATCACGCTGTCCGCCTCCGGGGCATTGATGCGCCTCTTCAACGTGACGGCCATCGGCAACCTGACTTTACAAGACCTGACGCTCAGCGGCGGCGACATCGTGGGCACCGCCGGCTCTTCCGGGACAGGCGGCGCCGCCCTGGGAGGCGCGATTTATAGCCAGGGCACGCTGACGATCCTCGACGATACCTTCACCGGCGACGAAGCCCAGGGAGGCAAGGGCGGCGCCCACAGTAACGGCGGAGCCGGCGAAGGCGGCGCGATCTTTAACCAGGGGGGCACCGTCAGCATCACGAACAGCACCTTCAACGGCAACCAGGCCGTCGGCGGCTCTGCCGGTTCCGGCACCGGCACCGCGGCCGGGCCCGGGCTGGGCGGCGCGCTTTACAACGCGGCCGGCCAGCTTGCGGTCGACTTCAGCACGATCTCCGGCAACACGGCGGCTGGCGGCGGCCGCGACATCTACACCACCGGTGGCGGCGCGACTCTTTACTACAGCATCATCGCCCAGAGCGACACGAACGTGACCGACCTGGTGGTCACTGGCCGCGGTATCCTTAACGGCGGCTTCAATCTGATCAACCAGAAGTCCGTGCCCGGCAGCGCGTTTTCGTCCTCGATAACCGGCAATCCCTTGCTCGGCTCGCTGAGCTCGCTCAACGGCGGACCGACCGCGACCATGGCTCTCGCGGCCAGCAGTCCGGCCATTGGAGTCGTTCCGGGCGGTTCCCTTCGCATGGTGACAACGGACCAGCGCGGTGTCTACCGTAACCTCCCCGCGGACCTCGGCGCCTACCAGTTCAGCACGACATACAACATGGTCGTCAACACCGCGAACGACGACACCAGTACCACCGACGGTATGCTGTCCTTGCGCGAGGCGATCGAGCTTGCCGATGGCACCCTCAAATTAAGCGCGCTGACCAACCTGAAATCGGGCCTGGTCACCGCAGCGACGGGGAACGGCAATACCATCACCTTCGACCCCAGTCTGGACGGTAAAACGATCACGCTGTCGATCGTTGGTAACAACAGCTTCGGGCTGTCGGCACTCTCGGTCGACAGCCTGATCACCATCGACGGTCCCAGCAGCAGCGGGAGTGGCATCACCTTGTCTGCCGCGGGGACGACGATGCGCCTCTTCGACGTGACGAGCACCGGTAACCTGACCCTGGAAAACCTGACACTCACTGGCGGCACCGCCCAGGGGTTCGCTGGCGGCAATGCAAATCTCGGAGGTGCCGGCGGCGGCGGCGCGGGCCTGGGGGGTGCGATCTTGAACCAGGGCACGCTGACAATCGAGAGCAGCACGCTAACCGGCAACACCGCTCAGGGAGGCGCCGGCGGATCAGCTCAGTCGCTGCATGGGGGTGGCGGCGCCGGAGGCGCTGGTCTGAGCTACGCTGGCGGGAACCCGCCCCAGAACAGCGTGCCGCCCAACATGGTGAATTATGGGGGTAATGGCGGCGGAGCCGGTCAGTACGGTGGCGGCGGTTTGAGTTTTGCCCCCAACGGTTACCGCGGCGCGTTCGGCGGCGGCGGCGGCGGTGGGTTCGGCAACAACTCTTCTACCTCGGGGTCCGGCGGATTCGGCGGGTTCGGCGCCGGCGGCGGAGGTGGCGGCGAGGGGGGATCAACTTTTGGAACAGGCGGCAACGGTGGCTTCGGCGGCGGGGCCGGCGCTGACGCTGCCAACGCGGCCGCTGGTCAAATCAACGGCGGCTATGGCGGCGGCGGCAGTGGTGTCGCTGGCGTTCAACTGGGCGCCGGCGGTGGGGCCGGCATGGGCGGCGCTGTCTTCAACTACGAGGGCACCGTCATCATTACCAATAGCACCTTCGCCGGCAACGCGGCCAAGGGCGGCGCCGGCGGCGATGGCATCGATGCGGTTCACGGAGGGAACGGCGAGGGACTAGGCGGCGGAGTATTCAACTACGATGGCGGCCTCACGGTGAACGATAGCACCTTCTCCCTCAACTTGGCCAACGGCGGCCGCGACATCGTCATTCTCGCCGACGGCACCAACGACGCGGCCACGGCACAAATCGAAAACTCCATCATCGGCCAGAGCGATACCTCCGTCTCCGACCTGGTGGTCAATCAGATCAATAAGGGTTCGGCCACGGTCAGCGGCAACACGAATCTGATCAGCACGCCGACCCTGCTTAACGGTGCAACCGACCTCGACTTGACGGGTACCGTGACAGCCGCTCCGCAACTCGGCTCGCTCCAGGCCAATGGCGGCCCCGCTCCGACCATGGCACCCAATTCCGGCAGCCCGGCCATCGCCAGCGGCGTCGCCGTCAGCGGCGTCACCACCGACGAGCGCGGCGCGAGCCGGGGCTCGGTCGTCGACATCGGCGCCTTCCAGGTCAACCGCCTGGTCGTCGAGTCCAGCAGCGGGGCCGTCTCGACTGCGGCCGCGACCTTGACGCTGACCGGGGCCATCAGTCTGGCCGACCAGTACGCCGGCACTGTGATCACCTTCGACCCGACGGTCTTCGGCACGGCCCAGACCATCACGCTCCAGGGCACGGATCTCGAACTGAGCAACACCAGCCTGGCGACCACGATTACCGGGCCGTCGAAGGTGGGGGTGACGATCACCGGCAACCAGGCCAGCCGGGTGTTCCAGGTGGACGGCGGCGTGACGGCCAGCATCTCCGGCCTGACGATCACTGGCGGCTCAACGTCCGGCAATGGTGGCGGCATCCTCAACGATGGCGCGTTGACCCTGACGGGGGTCACACTCACCCAGAACACCGCCAGATATGGTGGCGCCATCTTCACCCAGGGCGGGTCGCTGAGTCTCGCCCTTTGCACGATCGCCGGCAACACGGCCGCGGTCTCCGGCGGGGGGATCGAGGCGCAAAACAATATCACTGTCATTGCCAGCACATTCGCCAACAATGTGGCCACCGCAGGCGACGGTGGCGCCATCGACAACCCGAATGGCGGTGAGTATACCATTACCGTCGAAGACACGATCTTCTCGAATGACTCGTCTCCCTACGGGCCCGAAATCGCCAACGCGGTCGTCTCGCTTGGTCATAACCTGGTTTCCAATAATGCCAACAGTTCGGGGTGGATCGCCATCAGCGACTCGACGGGGACGGCCACCAAGCCGCTCCAGGCGTATCTCGGAACGCTGGGCAACTACGGGGGCCAGACCCCAACCATCCCGCTATTGCCCGGCAGCCCCGCCCTCGGGAACGGCACCAAGGTCAAGTATCCCGGCACCAACACAACAATCTCCACAGACCAGCGCGGCTTGTCCCTCGATGGGCAGCCCGACATCGGTGCCTTCCAGACCCAGGGATTCAGCCTCACGGTGGTCAGCAACAGTAAGAACCAAAAGGCCGATATCAACACGGCCTTCGCCAACCCCCTGTCGGTCACCGTCGAGGCCATTCGTTCTGGCGACCCGGTGGCCGGGGGCGTCATCACCTTCAGCGCTCCGCCCGGTGTCGCGTCCGCGGCCCTCTCGAGCAGTACGGCCACGATCGGCAGCAACGGCGTGGCCTCGGTCATTGCGACGGCCAAGGCCTCAACCGGCAGCTACAACATCACGGTCTCGGCAACCGGCGTGCACGGGTCTGTGACAATCGGCTTGACCAACGTGCTGCCGTTCTCGATCACCTCGATCACCGCCGTCTCGCCCAATCCGACCAACGCACCGGTCTCATCCATCAACGTGACCTTCAGCCGGGCGATGACCACAGGCGCGCTCGCAACAGACGCGGTGACCTTGACCGACAACGGCAACCCGGTCGCCGTCTCGGGCCTGTCGCTGGCGGGTGTCTCGGGCAATACCTACGCCATCAGCGGCCTGGCGGGCCTGACCGCGGCCCAGGGTCTGTACTCGCTCACCGTGAACGCCGCGGACTTCCGCGACCAGAACTCCCTGGTCGGCACCGGCACGCTCTCCACCACGTGGCTGATGGATAGGACTCTACCCACGAGTACAGTCGGCGCCTTGCCAGCCCAGACGATGTCAACCAGCTTCAGCGTCCCGGTGAGTGCCATCGATCCCGTGGCGGCTGACGGCGGGCCACCGTCGGGACTGGTCTCGATCGCCGTCTACGATTCGGTCAATGGCGGTCTATTTACCCTGCTGGGAACCATCACGCCCTCCGGCGACCCGGCAAGCGATACGGGTTCGGTCGCGTTCTCGGGTCAGGCTGGCGACACCTACGGGTTCTACAGCATCGCCACGGATGCTGTGGGCAACATCCAGTTCACGCCGAGCTCGGCGCAGCAGACCGTGCAAATCGTTTCGCCGGTTTCTGTAAGCGCCATTTCGGCAGTCTCCCCCAACCCGCGCAATTCGGCCGTCTCATCGATCGATGTCACGTTCAGCGGGCCGATCAACACCAGCAGCCTGGCATCGGGCGCCTTGACCCTGATCGACAATGGCGGTGCTAACCTGATCAACGGCGGCGTGACGATCGCACCCGTATCGGGAGACACATACGCGATCGGCGGGCTCTCGAGCCTGACCACGGCTCAAGGCCAGTACACGCTTACGGTCAACGCTGCAATTCTCCAGGATCAATATGGCTTCGCCGCCACGGGCACCGCCTCGACCTCGTGGCTGATGGACGACACCCCACCCTCCAGCACGATCAGTCCGCTGCCACAGCGCGGGACCAGCCTCAGCTTCCCCGTCTCGGTCACGGGCTCCGACAGTGGTAACCCCGCTGCTGGCGTCGCATCGTACGCGATCGACGTCTCGATCAACGGCGGTTCCTGGTCGTTCTGGACGACCGTACCGGCCTCTAACCCCACGGCCACCTACACCGGCCACAGCAACACCACCTACGCCTTCTACAGCACCGCCAACGATAACGCCGGCAACGTTGAGAACAAGCCGCCGGCCATCGAGGCCAGCACTTATCTGCCGGATCTCACGCCGCCGGTCACCTCGGTCAACAGCGCCACGGGGACCAACCCCAGCACGGTCAACTCGACTACAGGAACCTTCACCCTCAATCTCACCGGCAGCGACCCCGGCGGCGGCATCGTCACCTACTTCGAGGTCTTCGTCTCGGTCGGCGGCGCGGCGTACACGATGGTCAACGGCGCGGCGATCCCGGCCGGCCCGCCGAACAGCCAGGGGATCACTAACGCCACGCTTCCCTACCAGGGCCTGACCGACGGCAATGCGCATACGTACCGGTTCTACAGCATCGGACTGGACAGCGCCGGCAACGTCCAGTCCGCGCCGTCAACTCCCAACCTGACGTTGACCGAGACCTTCGCCCAACCCTCGGTGCTCCAGGTCACGAACCTGATCGTCGAGGACGGCGCCGCGGAGCGGTCTTATATCCGCTACCTTGACATCGGCTTCGACGAGTCGGACAGCCAATCGAGCGGCGCGGCTCACCGGGATCGCCAACTCGATTGTGACGTCATCACCCCAGATCCAGCTCTTCAAGTACGACCTCAACGATGACGCGTCGAGCAAGACGGCGGTCTCGCTCTCGGGAGTGTCGGTCGCCGTGATCGACCACGCGATCGAGCTCGACTTCGGCGCAGGCGGCATTGGAGGCAGCCCGAACACGACGGCCGCCGATGGCTATTACGAGCTGGATATCAAGCTTCCCAATGGCACCGTCGCGGTGCACCACTTCTATCGGTTGTTCGGCGACGTGACCGGTGATGGCCTCGTGGATAACAATGACCTGAACGCGATCGCCGCCGAGATCAACCTGTCGAACCCGATGGGCATGGCACCGCTGGGTGCAGACGTCAATGGCGACGGCAACATCTCGGCGCTCGACCTCACCCTGGCGACGCGGTCGAAGGGCCATAAGCTGCAGTCGGGACTTACCCTGGGATGATTCATACGCAAATATGATTCTATCGTGAAATTGAACATGATTTCCAGACGGCGCGCCGCTCGAAGAGATTAACGATCGACCGCGTTGCGCCGCGAGGCCAGACCCTGTGACATGTCAGCCAGGAGCACCCCGTCTCATCACCGAACGGATGAACCATCGCGGAACCAATACCAATAAGGACCTTGTCAGATGGGAAAGCGAACTCGGCTGGGATACCTCGTCGTCCTGTTCGTCGCCTTGGCGGTCCCCGCCCGGGCCGAGCTGGTCGTCTCGATCGGCAGTACCTCGGTCGCCCAGGGGGGCACGGGTACGCTCGACGTATACCTCTCCAGCACGGCTGATCCCTCCAGTCCCGACGTGATCAACGATGCCGCCTTTACCCTTCAGATCACACCCGACACCGCGGGGAACCTCGCGTTCTCGGCCAGCCAGAGTTTCGCCTATCTCAACTCGGGCAACTACGTGTTCTTCGGTAACAGCTCGGATTATACCGCCGGCCTCGCTTCACCCCCTCCGATCGGGGGCATTCTCGAGACCACGGTTTACGCCAACGACTCATTCCTCGGCTTCGACAACACGAACGACTTCGGCTCGGTCCCGCTCTCGACGAGCGCTGGCTCGGTCCTGCTGGCGACCCTGTCCCTGGACGCCTCGATCACCAGCGCGGGCGAGTCATTCACCGTCAGCCTCGTTCCCACCACGGGCACGGGGTCGTCGATCGGAGGCGCAAACTCGTACTTCAACGTGGTGGATAGCAACTTCAACGAACAGTCCGGCGTCTCGTTCACGAGTACGTCCGGAACCGTGATGATTACCGCCGCCGTCCCGGAACCGGCCTCGATCGTCTCCGGCCTGACCGGGCTGCTGATCCTCGTCGGCTTCGGGCGGCTTCGCCGCCACGGAAAAACAACGCATCCGTGACATCATTCGATCGATTGTGGGTAAGCTCCAGGGGAAACATTCTGCTGGTGAACGGCATCGTTCAGCGACAATCACGGAGGCTGATGCGGGGAAAAGAAAAAGGAAAAGAATAAGGGGATAAGTCCAAGTTTCAATACTATTTGGACTTATCCCTTTTTCTCGTCCCTGGGGTGAACAACTAATCGCGTCCCGGTTTCCCATCCCCGCGTCCCGGTTTCCCATCCCACCCCCGGTTTCCCACCCGCGGCACCTCATCCATACCAGGAATGAACTGGCATGCAGTGAGGCGGAAGACCAATACCGCGATCGATCGCGGAATGGCTCAGGTGGCTCTGCGATCATGGCTCAGGTCTTGGCCGCTGTTAACACGTCGGGACACGCGGCGAGAATATTCGGTCTCGCATCCCGAAGTAAGAACGTAGAGCCCTCATCCCGAGCCCAGTCCGAGGAATCGATGCATCAACGTATTAACCGCGACTGTTTCGCCACGGCTGCGCTGTGGTCAGGCGTGCTAATCCCGGTGCTCTATTTCGGCATTCAACTCGTCGCCGCCCCCTTCTACCCCGGTTACAGCTTCCTGAGCCAGGACGCCAGCACGCTGGGGTCGGCCGATTCTCGGTGGCCGGCGCTCTTCAACATTGCCTCGATGGTCACGGGTGTCCTTTGCGGGATCACGGCGTTTGGCTTCCTGCACGCCTTGAGGCGCATCGGCGGCGTCCATCCGGTCCTTGCCTGGGCAATCTCCCTCGCCCTGATATCGTTTGGGCTCAGCTCCGTCAACGCGGGCCTTTATCCGCTGCCGGACCCTCGCCACATCTCGGGCCTGCTCGCCATCGTCGGGACCAGCGGGTTTTTGCTGCCGTTCCTGATCCCTGCCGGTCTTTGGAAGCGGCCCGGTGGACGGTGGATGAACGTGCTGTTCGCGGCGAACGTCGCGCTGATCCTCTTGCTTTTCCCCATCTTCAGCGGCCTGGTCCAGCGTGTCTTGATGATGACAGGGAACGAATGGCCGGCCTATCAGGAATTCCTGAACCGCGACCAAGGCCTGCTTCAGCGGATCGCCGCCCTGACGGTGGTCGGCCCGATCGGTGTGGGATCTTACGTTCTGGCCAGGCATGCCGGCAAATCGATGTGCTGACCCGTCATCACCGAATCGTCAGGCGGTCGCTCGCTTGGGCGAGAAAAAGGGGACGGGAGTATTTGTTCTAACCAAGACAAAAACAAAAAACCAAGGCTGACACCGCGAAGCCACGCAGGTTGTCTGTTTCGGGCCGTGTGTTTTGGATTGAACAAACTCATGTCGGCTGTGTCGGTGAGGAGGCGCCCCGTCTGGCTGGCGGCGACGTGTCTGCGCTTTGCGTATCTGACTGATCGCCGGGCTGCTACGATAGTCAGGGGCGGAGGCGGCACGGTCGATCGATCTTCAAGGGGGGAGTTGACGATGCGAAAGGCCAGGGCTTCGGTGTGCGCCGGCGTGGTGACGGCGCTGGGCATGGTGGCGTCGGCCACAGTCATGGCGTGGGCTGCCGACGACAACGGCAAGGTCGCTCCGGGCCGGCGTGCCGACCAGGAGGCTCTGAAGGCGTACGCCCCGCTCGTGGGGTCTTGGCGCGGAGTCGGGCAGGTCGAGCGGGGACGGCCCAAAGGGTTCTGGCGGGAGTCGGCGGACTGGGCGTGGAAGCTCACCGGTGACTCGGCCGGACTGGAGATGACGGTCAAGACGGGCAAGTATCTCAAGTCGGGCGTGCTGCGGCCGGGGAAGACGCCCGGGGCGTTTGCCTTCGAGGCGACCCTCGTCGACGGCACGGCCCGCACCTTCGCCGGGGAGGCGGTAGGGGACAGAAAGAGGCTCTCCCTGACCGCCGACTCCAGGGCCCCGACCGGCGGCCTGCGGCGCATTTCGATAGACCCGTTGCACGACAACCGCGTGCTCGTATTTTTGGAGGCCGAAGACCCCGAGCGTCACACCTTCTCGCGGCTCGGCGAGGTCGGCTACACACGCGAGGGGGTCGCCTTCGCCAGGGACGATTCGTACCCGCTGTGCATCGTTACCGAGGGCCGCGGCACGATCCAGGTCAGATATAAGGGCAAGACCTACTGGGTCTGCTGCACCGGCTGCCGCGACCTGTTCAAAGACCACCCCGAGCGGATCCTTTCCGAGGCCAGCGCGCGGGAAAAGGTCGCGGGGAAAAGGTAAATGACCTTCTCCACGATCTTCTTCAAGTATTTCGCCCGCAGCCTGGTATTGGCCGGGGATTTCAGACGCCCGTAAACTCCCTTTCTCGAATCCGAGGCCCCGCCGGATCACGTGGGCGCCAGTCGGAAGCGGACCGCCCCGACGAGGTATGTCTGATCGTGAAGCCGCCATCGCCATGGCGTGAGCTGGGCCACGCCCGCGACGAGCGGCCCGAGGCACGGGTCGGAGCGCAGGGTCGCGAGTATCTGCCGGGGATGGACCCCGCGGAAATGATCGCCCTCACGCCCCAGTCTCGTCAACAGCCCGGCGAGTGCCTCCGCGGGCAGGGCCGGCAGCGCGGCCAGGATCTGGGATGAGACGACATCGGTGACGAACACGGCCTCGCCACCGGGAGCAGCCAGGCGGGCCATCAGCCGCAGGTGCCCGGGCGCAACGCAGCCTCCGCGTCGGCGAGCTGGCGGTGGCCTTTGCCCAGCGAGTGTGTGGCCGTCTCGAGGATCTGGCTCAGCAGGCAGGTCGACGCCACGCGATCAAACCCGCCGGGCAGGACCATGGCGGTCCGGGACGCCGGCCATGCCGCCATCGCCTCGAAGTCCGCAGGCACCAGCTCAGACAGGGGTGTCCAGCCCGAGAGAACGCCGAGTGCCGCCGTGACATCCACACCACCGTGCAGCCGCAATCCCGGGTGGCTCGCGACTCCCTGCCGTTCCGCGCCGCTGGAGAGTGCCTTGGAGTCGATGTCGACCAAGTGCACCTCGCGATGCGTGGACAGCAAGGCCGTCAGGTCCAGATCGTTGGCGTTGCCGGCCCCCAGGACGCAGAGGCGCGATCGCCCCGCCGACGCCTCGTAGGCGAGCGTGGCCGTGAGGCAGCGCCGATGCTCGGCAAACCCCTCCCACTGGTCTCGGCTGGTCGCGTTGAAGTCGAACTGACGCCGGCCGAGGCGATCCAAAGTGAGCACACGTCCCTCACCGCGGCGAACTGCCGGCGCCCATCCGAGGCCGCGCCCCGATGACCCGCCGTCCCGACGATCTTACCGCTGCGACGCGGCGTCGCCAAGAATTCCGGGGATGCCATACCCGCCTCGACGCCTTTTCTGCTGCTAGAGGAAGCAGTTGCTTCCTCGGCTCGGTCGTGCTGTTGACCCGCAGAATTCGTGTGGGGAGAATATTGAAAAGCTCAAAGCCGAGAAGGGGAATGCCCGTGACCTCCGTAGACCTGGAACAAAGAGTCGCTACCTTGGAAGCCGAGTTGGCCAAGGTGAAGGCCGAGTTGGGCACTGCCGGCGGGAAGCAATTTCCGTGGTGGAAGGAAATTGCGGGAATCTTCGCCGACGATCCGGGTTTTGAGGAAGCCATGAGACTAGGGCGTCAGTGGCGCGAGTCATTCCGGCCCAAGGCACCCCAGAAGAAGAAAAACGATGGTCGTTCTCGACACGGATCACCTGACCCTGCTCGAAAGAAGCCGGGCGCCGGAAATCAAGTCCTCCAGGATCGCCTGGATCGACTTGAAGCCGAACCGCGGGCCACAACCATTGTGACCTACGAGGAGCAGACCAGGGGCTGGATGGCCTATATGGCTCGGGCAAAGACGGTCGTCCAGGAAATCGAGGCATATGCCAGGCTCAAGACACATCTCCAGAGCTTCCGACACATCCTCCTTCTCGATTTCGACGAGCGCGCAGGCGTCGAATATCAACGGCTTCGTCGCTTGCGCGTCCGAATTGGAACCATGGACCTGAAGATCGCGGCGATTGTTCTCACACACGACGCGACCCTGCTGACGAAAAACCTCTCAGACTTCCGCAAGGATCCTGGATTGAAAATTGCCGATTGGACGCTACCCAGTCCAGGTTGACTCCGCTCATGTCGCAGCAAAAGAAAGAGTTCAAAGGACATGAGCAGCAATCCACCAGTATGCGGCGGCTGGGATCGATCGGTAGGTCGCCGGATGCCCTTCAGGATCGTGGTTTGTAACATCGCTCGGCGGCCGGGTGTTGGGGATTGCGGTGCATGTCCTCGCTTGCGTGATTGCGGCCGGACATGCGTATGAATGTGCTGAGCTGTGGAAAGGTGTCAGCTTCCGGACCTGATCACCGGCGCCGCCTTCGGGAATGTCGATGAGACCGCGCCGTGGCAACTCCGATCGCAGCGAACGGCCCCATGGCTGTCGCAGAGCCGAACGTCAATAGTTGGTTGCCAGAACGCTCGCGTCTACTTCGAAATAGTCAGCGAACTTACGAATCAACTGCCGGCTGAAACGCTTCTTTCCAGCCAGAACCTCGGAGATCGTCGACTTGGGTACGGCCGTGTCCCGGCTCAGTCGCGCCTGCGAGACGGCCTTTGCTTCCATGAGGTGGCGAAGCATGTCCGCGTCTGAGGCGGGCTCGATGGCGTGGTGTTCGTCTTCGTAGGAAGCGACGAGGTCACTGAGAGCCTCGAGGTACATCTCTTCGCCGCTGTTCAACTCACCCGAAGCCAGAAGCCGGTCCATAACCTTCTGAGCTTCGCATAGCTGCGCGGTGGACTTGATGGAAGCGAGGGGAAAAGCCATTACGAGCTTCAAGTACGCGTCCCGACCCACCCCCTTCAGGCCAAATTTCGTCTTCACCGTCATGGTCTTCTCCTTCGTTCGGGATGTCCAGCCTGCACTGTCGATGATGGCAACGGGGGCAACTCAAAACATCCACATTCGTTCTTCCACTTGTCGTCGTCGTATTCGCGGTGCGTCATCACCTTCAGGACGAAGACCTTCTGCGAGGTGTAGCGAATGCGGCTTATCAGCCGGTACTTAGAACCTATCCCAGTAGGCGGGTTCGACACCAGAAAACAGGGCGAATTCGAGCCTACTGGGATAGGCTCTTATTACCGCCAATGTTGAACACCACGCAGTCGCCGATGATGCTCGCAGCGGCGAACGAGGCCTTGACATCTGCAAACGCTTGCCAGGAGACGGTCCTGCTATTTACATGGGTGTACCACGCCCGTAACGGCCCCTCGGCGCCGCGGTGGCCTGGAACACCCCAGAAGTCCTTCAGGCGAGCCTTCGAAATGACCCGCAACAAGTGCTCCTCGAATCGTAATCAGCATGCATAGTCGTTCGCAAACCACGATCAGTCAACACGGAAGTTCGCAAAACGCGAACCACTCATTGACTTCCAGACGCATTGCGCCCCACCGAATGGACATGCACATCAATTCGCCAGCGCCAGCGGCTGGGATCGGTCGGTTGCTGGATGTCGCATCACGATCGAGTTTCGAGTTGACCATTTCGTTCGCACCCGACCCGGGCGGTTTGCCGCCGCCCGCGACATGAGGGCGACGATCAGCAGACGGGCGAGGCGGTTGTGGAGGAGAGACGTGCGAGGTGACGGGTAAGCGAGAGTGCCGAGCCGCCGAAGGGGCATGACAGGTGGTGAGTGAGTGAGCGTCAGAAACACCGAAAGCCGGGTAGGGGTTGCCTACCCGGCTTCAGTTGTGTGTGCCTCGCCTGCCGCTCGCGGCGGGTGCAATACCGGGCGGCGAACCGCCGGGTAGCATAAAGGTTTGGCGCGGAGCACTGGCAAAGCACAAGAGAATTATCGGCTCGCGGTGAGCTGGTCTTGAGCGGTTCACGATCTCCCGCCAAACGCCGGGAGTTCGGCCAGAGGCCGGTTCGCCAACGGCTGGTCCGTTCTGCTACAATGGAAAGCCAATGCCCGTCCCGTCTTGAGAACGACGACGGATGTCTGAAGCGAAAAAGACAGCGGCGGACGAGCTTATCACCAAGCTGGTGAAGAGCCTCGGTGAGTTCGGAGGGAAACTTCGCGGGGCGAGGGAGGAGTGCCGGAGGCATTACCGGGGAGCAGAGCCAGAACCGAGGAACCGTCTGCGGATCACGATCAACGGGAGCAGCCAGAGGGGTCATGGCGGCCAAAGGGTCATGCTACTTTCCCTCGAAAAGCAGAGTGACCCCGTTCTTCCTCCCTCGAAAAGCAGAATGACCCCATTCTTCCGCAGAATGACCCCATTCTTCCGCAGAATGACCCCATTCTTCCGTTCTTCAGACAGAATGACCCCATTCTTCATTCTTCTGCCGTTCTTCGCGTTCTTCGGACCCCGTTCTTCCCAGCGGTTGGCCTTATGATCCACTATTGTCCGGCTCGTCGTCGGACGCATTCCCAATTATTTCAGTCCCGTCGCCGGTGTGTGAGGGTGATGCAACTCCCGAAACCAAACTGAGAACCTCGGATTTAACGCTTCCGAGGTTAAAGACATCTTTCAGCTGGGAGCGAAATTCAGAAGGTGTATCACATACCCATTTGTTAGTCACCTTTCGGCCTTGGCTAAGGGCTAATCCACCAGTAGTGAAGTCGGCAAAACCCGGTTGGTAGTAGGATTTCTTCAAGATGTCAGGTAACTCGTTGTCCCTTGGTTGAATCCTTGCGGGGTAAGGTGCGTCAACTCGATGCACAACGGAAAAAAGTGTGACCGTCCGGTTTGACGGCACATGTTTGGCATGCACAATCAATAAGTGATTACCACTTGTCGATTCTGCCTCTTGGATTACCAAACCAAGCACTCCTCTGCTTTGCTCGGTCCATTCCTGTTGCGCCGATTGGAGTATTTCGAGCGGGCTAATCGTGTCATTAAGATCAAGACCTGAAGGCCAGAAGTCAGTCACTATCGACTCCTTTCAGTTTGACTAGAATCGGCAAGTGATCCGACGCTTTATTTGAGTCGGGGCGACCTTTCACGTCGGTCAAACAATTGCTGCCTGCATGAGTCATTATTCGCACAGATTCAAATTCATGGGCAATTGAATAATTGAGCACAACCTGATCCAGCATACTCCACCCGTACGGTCCCTGATTACTCATATCGTAAACTGTGCCCGCCGGGCCTTCGGTCCCATCGCCAAATAGACTCCACATTGGGTTGTAGTAAAAATCGTACTTCTTTCCCGCAAAGGTGCGGTGACCAGAAGTTGTACAAGCCCGAGTCATCATGGCGTTCAACCCCATTGCAAGGTTCATTCCGCGATCGTACGGGTTCATATTGAAGTCGCCTATCAAAATGAGGCGGTTGTGGCCCTGTTCAGATTTTACAAATCGTATTTCGTCCGCGAGGTATTGTGCCACTGATTGGCGAGTTTCGAGATCATAGTTTCTAATGTCAACACCATGCACAAGTCCCAACAGGGCCCTTCTTGATCCAAATTCTAATTTTCGAACGCTCGTTCGAAAGCCTCTGTGGACCTCAGTTAGGTCAAGTGCGCGATTTCGGCAAAAGCAGTGAAACCTTTCTTCCGAATTGGACCTTGGAACGAAGAAACGTGTGTCCACGTTTGCAACTAACGCGCAGAGTGTTGCCGATCGGCTCTGTGCATTCATTGAGTATTATTACGTCCGCATCGGTCGCCAAGGCCAAATCGCAGACAAGGTTCGTCAGATTCTTGCGTTGTAAATTCCAGAATACGATTCGACACAAAGTGAGAGCCTCATTTCGTTTGAAGATCGATTGCGAGTCAATTTCACGGTGATTGTCTAAGCACCTGACGCAAAATTAGTTGGTCAATTTTCCGCGGCCCAGCCTATAAAACGGGCGGGAAACGCATCGACGGAGGCTAATTTATTTTGCGTCAGCTCCTAACCAGAATGAGTTTAATCTGTCAGGACGATCCTCGTTGTCAAATCTCAGGCTGAAAATGATTTATGGCCAACAGTGTTAGATGATCAATGGGGATCGCAATAATCATCCCCTTTCCGGCCCCCGTCCCCTTTCCGGCCCCTCATCTGCGGACGGCAAACCTCAGCTTTGCCGACGACGACCGAGGATTTTCCCGCTTCTCTTCGGCTGAGGGGCGGATCACCTCCTCGGCAACCGAGACATAGCGGCCTGCACGCAGACCCTCTTTGAACGCCGATTTCACCCGACGGTCTTCGCCGGAGTGGAACGACAGGATCGCAACCCGACCGCCCGGTCTCAGGCAGGTCGGCAGAGTACGGAGCAACTCCGTCAAGGCCCCGAACTCGTCGTTCACTGCGATCCGGAGCGCCTGGAAGACTCGGCGGACGGGATTGTCTGCCGTCCTGTCAGAAACGCCGGGCCACCGGGCGCTGGCGTCGCACACCACGGCGACAAGAGCCTGGGTGGTCATCAGAGGTTCGCGTGCGTGTGCGCGATGGATTGCGCTCGCGAGCTCACGGGCATGGGGCTCATCGGAGTTCTCGGCGAGAATCTCAGCCAGGGCCGATTCGCCCAGTTCCGATAACAGAGCCGACGCGGGCCGGCCTCGTGTTGGGTTCAGCCGCATGTCGAGCGGGCCGGCTTCCTTGAAGCTGAAGCCGCGCGCGGGGTTGTCGATCTGCATGGAGGAAAGGCCGAGATCCGCGAGGAGCAAGTCAGCCCCTTCCGGCGCCTCGGCGGCGAGGAATCGCGGCAAGGCCGCGAAATTCATGCGCCGCAAGACGATCGACTCAGGAGGAAGGCCAAGGCCGCGGAGCCTTGACTCCGTCTTTGGCAACTCCATGGGATCGGCATCCAGGCCGAGCAGCCGTCCACCTGGCTGGACTGCGGCGAGGAGGGCTCGGGCATGACCGCCGTAACCTACCGTGCAATCGACGGCAATTTCCCCCGGCCGAGGCGCGAGCACGCCCAGGATCTCGGCCAGCATGACGGGCCGGTGGGTTCCGGCGGGCGTCTTACCCCCGGCGATCACCTTCGCCACGTCGTCGGAATAAAGGTCGGGTTGGAATTCCTTGTATTTCTCGTGGAAGTGGCGAGGATTCCGGCCGCGATAACGCACGCGACGCAGCGGCTTTTCGAGAGTGGGGGCGTCGGTCGGCGCGGCGGCCAAAGCCTTCGCGGCCTCTTCTTTCATTGCCCGGGGCTCCAGATGGGGAGATATCTCGACTAAGAATGTAATCGATTCCTTGCCTGGATAATAGTTGCGCCGGATACTCGGGAGTGAAATGATGGCTTGGCCTGTCGCGGGTTGCCAGAGGCGAGGCGTCCCTGGCTCCCCGCGACGACGTTGGGCAACAAGGTAAAAAGCTTGTTCCTAGGTCTGACCCCCGCGACGGACCCCCGCGACGACCCCCGCGACGACCCCCGCGAGACCCAGGTCTGACCCCCGCGAGACCCCCGCGATGCGTGACCCCCGCGATGCGATCCTCAACCCGACCAACCTAACGATCGCGTCCAAGATTGTTTACGACACCGGTCCCTCGACGAACCTGGAGTTCACGGAGCAGGAACTGAACCAAGCCTTTGGCCGCTGAGCAAAGGGACGGAGGAAGGTACGCGCGGTAAGCGTCCGAAATAACCATTGTTACAGGGCTTGGTAGCCTGGGAATCGGACCAATTCCGACCTTCCCAGGAGTCTACCAATGGCGAGAAGACCAGGCACGAGGAAAAGGGAACGGGAGTCTTTTTCTAACAATTAACGTGCTCCACAACTGACTGGTCATTGAAATGCTTCCCGTCCCCTTTTCTTCTCGAATTTGATCCGCAAGCTTCTGGGGGTGTTGGAAGGTGAGAGTTTGGGAGAGGGACCTTCAACCCAAAAACAAAAAACGAGACTGACACCGCGAAGCCACACGAAGCCAGGCTGACACCGCGAAGCCACACGAAGCCACAGGTAAACCAAAGATCAAGTCCGACGTTACGAAATCTCCAGTGCGATCGCAGGCTATTGCAAGGCGGATCCGGCTATCCGAAAATGAGCGACCATCGTTCGCCAGGTTCATCACTGCCGGTTGTAAGTTGAAAAGGTGCGGGTTCATGCGTCGCCTTGTGCATCTCGCTCGCCCGTCGAACTCGATCGCCATCACCGCCGTGGCACTGTTGCTTTTGGCGCCAGCCTTCGCGGTGTCGCATGGGGCAAGTCCATTCGCTACACAACAGGAACGGATCGAGGAACGCGACAAGCTCGATGCGAGAGTCAAAGCCCTTCGAGCAGGGCAAACCGGGGGAGGCACTTGAGCTTGCGATCCACAAGCTGGCCATTGATCGCGAATCGTTCGGCGAGTTGAGTAACGAAGCCCTTTTCTCCTTCGTGCTGGTTACTCAGCTCAACGAAGAGAAAGGGGATTGGTCGGCTGCGGCCAAATCTCGGTCTGAATTCCTGGAACTCCTGATCAAAAGACTCGGTAAGGACGACTTTCAGGTATTCGACGCGCGTTGGTCAAGGGACAGGGCTCTCGCGCTGTCCAAGCTTGACGAGCCCGCGCGCCGCAGACTTCTACGGGCAGACCAACTCGAGCGCCAGGTCCGCCAGCTAACAGAGCAAGGAAACAACGCCGCAGCGCTCAAAGTCGCGCACGAGGTGGTCGCGATTCGAAAGGAGCTGCAAGGAGACCGGAACAGCGATTACGCGACCAGCCTGAACAATGTCGGATACCTGCTGCATGCCCTGAATCGGGACCGCGAAGCTTTGCCAGTTTACCTGCAGGCACTGGAAATCAGGCAGGTGGTTGATCCCGGCGACCATCGCAATCTGGTGAACAGCCTCGACAGCCTGGCGAACTTCCAGTTCGATTTGGGCAACTTCGCCGAGGCCCGGCAATATGCGGAGCGTGCGCTCAAGCTCAAAAAAGAAATGTATCCCCGGAAAAAGTACCCACAGGGTACCGCCGACCTTGCAATGGGCCTGTACAACGCGGCAATCACGCTGCAAGCGGTAAGAGGAGCCTACAGCGAGGCACAACGGTACTACGAAGATGCGCTGACAGTCAGAGAGTCGGTCTACCCCAAATCACAGTATCCGCACGGCCATCCTGAAGTGCTCCTCTGCCTGAATAGCCTGGGTGGCCTTCATTTCCAAAACGGGAACTACGCGCAGGCCCGTAAGTGCCTCGACCAGGCGATGGAGATCAACAAGACGCTTTATCCCAAGGAGAAATACCCCCTTGGTCATCTTCAAGTCGCGGTAACCCTCAGGACCCTCGCACTGGTTCTTGAGGCCCAAGGCGCCACCGGAGACGCGCGGCGCCTTGGCGAGAGAGCGCTTCAGATGGCGCAGTCGTTGTTCCCCAAGTGGAGGTATCCGGGAGGCCATCCGGAGCTGGCGACCGGCTTGAATAATCTGGGCCTTCTGCTAGCCCAGCAAGGAGACTTTACCGGGGCACGACAATATCTCGCGAGGCGCTCCAGATGCAAACTTCGCTCTATCCGAAGGACAGGTTCCCCCTGGGGCACCACAGCCTGGCGACCAGCCTGAACAACCTGGGCGAACTGCTGGCAAGCAAGGACCGCTACGCCGAGGCGAGGCCGTATATTGAGGGGGCGCTGGAGATGAGGCGAAAGCTTTATCCGCCGGGGAAATATCCGCACGGCAACGCCGAGCTTGCAGCCAGCCTGGCCTCTGTCGGCAAATTATTTGCTCACCTCGGTATGTTCGACGCAGCACGGCGCGTCCTGGAAGTTACCCTCAAGATGAGCCAATCGCAGTTTCCCAGGGAGCAGTATCCACATGGCCATCCCTTGCTGGCGCAAAGCCTGAACAACCTGGCCATGGTGCTCGGGACGATGCGAAAGTTCGACGAGGCTCGCGGGGTACCTGCAGCATGTGCTCGACATCACCGAAGCGTGGTATCCGCGCCGAGGATATCCACACGGCCATTACAATCTTGCCATGGAGTGCGATGAATTTTGGCGCGTTGCTCGAAAGTCACGGAGAACACGGCGATGCCTGGCGTTTACTCGACCGAGCGTCGATGATGGTTTGCGATCTTGAGGATGCCTTCGTCGCGGCCGCATCCGAGGCCGACGCACTCGATTACGCGTCACACATGCCATCGTTGCGTTCCGAGTTGATCGCATGTTCGCGTAATCTGCCGAATGGCGACGAGGTGCTTTATACTCATCTCTGGCGTGGCAAAGCGGCTGTCGCCCGTGCGCTTACGCGGCGCCAGGCTTCGCTATCCGCCCGAGCGGCCACCGACAGCGCGATTAGCCAGATGTTCGCAACGTGGGCCGATTCTCGCCGCGAGCTGTCCCGGCTGATCTTGGCCCCGTCTGACGGGACGATCAATCAGGATCGGCTCACGCGCATCCAACAGCTTTCCGACGCGAAAGAGCACCTGGAGCGGCAACTTGCCGAAGCCGTGCCGGACTTTGCCCGCGATCAAAAGGCCGGCCGCCGCACCCACACCGAACTGCAAAATGTGCTGCCCGAGCGGACGGTAGTGGTCGACCTCGTGCAGTACTCGGTTTCCGAGCTGGACCCGGAGCAAAATGGTATCGCACGTCCGCGGAAGCGCTTGAGCTATATGGGCTTTGTCCTTGGCGCGGTCGTCAGCCCCGGCGCGTCGAACTCGGCCCGTCCGCACCGATCGATAACGCTGTGAAGGACTGGCGATCGGCAATTGTGGAGAGAAGGTCTGTTCCGGCAGCCAAGACGGTACGCCGGCTCGTGTGGGAACCACTGGCGCGCGAGATGCCGCCCGAGACGACGACGGTCATCATCGCCCCGGACGGATTGATGACAGCCATCCCGTGGGCGGCGCTGCCGGTTAACGACCGCGGCGCGGTGCTCCTGGATCGATACGCGGTGGCCACCGTTCCCTACGCTCCTTTCGGCCTTGAGCTGCTAAGTACGTCCAATCGCAACGAAGACGGTGCTGGCACACTTCTCGGCGTCGGCGTCGGTGTCGTAGGAGAAGACCCATCGCGAGCGTCGCCAGAGATCGACATGGTCATCAAGCTCGCCGGCGACCGGAAGGTTGTCCGGCTGGTCGGAGCCGCTGCGACAACGGCATCCGTGCGCGCGAGCTGCCACTGGCGCGATGGGCCCATTTCGATACCCACGGTTTCTTCGCCGATCCGAGCGAGAATTCGGTGCTATTTCCCGATACAGACCCATTCCAACAACTTCGTACCGAGGGTCCGCGCGTGATCGTGCGCAATCCGCTGGTTCTCTCGGGGCTTGTCCTGGCATCGAGCGGGCCAAAATCGGAAAGCTCACGAACGCCGCCGACCGTCACAGATGCGGGCCTTCTCACGGGTGAGGTCATCGCGGGGCTGCCGCTCGCTGGACTCGACCTGGCGGTGCTGTCGGCCTGCGAGACCGGGCTGGGAACGGTCGCCGGTGGCGAGGGGGTCTTCGGCCTGCAAAGAGCGTTTCACCTGGCGGGTGCCCGCACGGTAATTGCCAGCCTGTGGAGTGTCGAGGCTGGAGCGACTCGAACCTTGATGACCGAGTTCTACAAGAACCTGCGGGACAAGAAGCTGTCCAAGCTCGAAGCCTTGCGGCAGGCGCAACGCACATTGATGACGGATTACACATGGATCGCAGCCAAGGGCCTAATTGCGAAAAGACAGAATTCGCCGGCGGCCGGAGCGGGAACGGACGCCGAACGCCTTCCTCCCTTTTTTTGGGCGGGTTTCGTACTGTCAGGCGACTGGCGGTAGGCACCGGATTGCCGTCAGGCCGCATTCCGGGGACAACTCACCTGATTTTTGCACCCTGAATTGGGTATCGCGTCCCCGGACACCGCGTCCCCGGACACCGACGCGGAAAAGGGGACGGGGCAAGGAAAAGGGGACGCGGACGAATCAATGGACGAGCCGAATCAAAGGGGATCGCAATAACTGGACTCATCCTTTCCGGCCCCCGGTCGGACGAGATGCGATCGATCGGGCGACACCGGGCCGACCCGCTGCACCTCGGTTTGGAGGGAGACTCGCACCCGGTTCCATCCCTACTGCTGTACCGGTATAATGCCGAGAGCGACCCCGACGACACCGGAAGGAGACGCCCCGTGCGACCCTGGCTCCCCCTCCTCGGCCTGCTGCTCCTCACGACCCAGGCGACCGCCCAGGACCGGGACACCAAGGTCCGCAACGACCGCAAGGCGTTCGGGGCGTCGAGGGACTGGATCTACAACGACCTGGGCGAGGGCGTCCGGGCCGCCAAGGGGTCGGGCAAGCCGCTGCTGGTCGTCTTCCGCTGCATCCCGTGCGAGGCGTGCCAGGAGTTCGACGACGACGTGGCCCGCCGTGACCCGATCATCCGTGACCTCCTGGACGAGTTCGTCTGCGTCCGCATCGTCCAGGCCAACACGATCGACCTGACCCGCTTCCAGCACGACTTCGACCAGTCCTTCGCCGCCTACCTGATGAACCCCGACCTGACCATCTACGGGCGGTTCGGCACCCGATCCGGCGGCCCGAGCACGAGGACATCTCGCTGGAGGGGCTCCGCAAGGCGATGGAGGCGGCCCTGCGGATGCACCGGGATTACGGGGCGGTCAAGCCGTCCCTGGCGGGCAAGCAGGTCAAGCAGTCCCGCTACAAGACGCCCAGGGACTACCCGAGCCTCTCGGGCAAGTACGGGGAGGCGATCGACTACGAGGGCAAGACGGCGAGGAGTTGCATGCACTGCCACCAGATCCGGGAGGCCGAGCGGCTGGTCTACCGCACGGCGAAGGAGCCGATCCCCGACGAGGTGCTCTTCCCGTACCCCGATCCCGCCGTCCTGGGCCTGAAGATGGACCCGAAGGCGATGGCGAGGGTCGAGCGAGGTCACGACCGGCATCCATCGCCGAGAGGGCCGGGCTGAAAGTCGGCGACGAGATCGTGACGCTGGCGGGGCAACCGCTGCTCTCGATCGCCGACCTCCAGTGGGTCCTCCACAACGCCCCCGCCACGACGAAGCTCCCGGCGCAGGTGCGGCGGGACGGCAAGGAGGTGGATATGACGCTCGACCTGCCGGAGGGCTGGCGTCGTGGTGACATCTCCTGGCGGGCGACGACCTGGGACCTGAGACGGATGGGCCTCGGCGGGCTCAAGCTGGCGGAACTCGACGACGAAGGGCGTGACCGGGCGAAGCTGCCGAAGAAATCCATGGCCCTGCGGGTGGAGCACGTCGGCGAATACGGCGAGCACGCCGTCGCCAAGCGGGCCGGGTTCCTCAAGGGCGACATCATCGTCTCGTTCGACGGCACGTCCGGGAAGATGTCCGAGTCGGAACTCCTGGCGTACGCCCTTCAGGAGAAGCGGCCGGGCGACGAGGTGGCCGTGACCGTGCTCCGCAACGGCGAGGAGAAGGTCATGAAGTTCGCCCTGCGATGAGGACGACTCGGTTCCTCGACGTCGGAGCGACGAGTGATCCCCACGGTCACACACGTCCTCTCCGCCCGTGGCAAGACGGGATGTTTTCGGGTCGCGTTGCGGGGTCGAGCTTTGTTTTTGGTTTTTGTCTGAGCTGATCGCCGTGGGGGCGATGTCTACGTGTCACTCTGGCGAAAGCTACCGCCCAGGGGGACGGATCTCGGCTCCGGCAGCGCTTTTGATCGTTTGGATGGCAGCGCTCGGTAGGATGCCGAAAGACGTCAAGGACATGCACGGCGATCCGCCAACGCGTAGTGGCTTGGATCGGTCGGTCGCTGAATGCCGCGTCAGGATCATGGTTTGTGATACCGCTCGAAGGCCGAGTGATGGGGATTGCGATGCATGTTTTTGTTTCCTCATTGATTTGCGCTTCACCGGCGTGAAGCAAAGGGGATTGAGCGGCGCAGGGGCCAACCTTCCGCTCCAAGGACGATCGACGTAGAATGATCAGGCTTCTGGAGGCTTGCTCGCGCATACGCTGGCGGTTCTCGTCCAGACCCGCGAGGCTCGAATGTCGACCACGATGACCGTCCCCGTGACGATCGCACCGGAGGCTTGGGCGTTCATCGACCATGTGGGTCAGCGCGAGCCGTTTGACTTGATGCTCGAAAGGGCCAAGCGCGTCGTGCCGGATCTTGCGGCGATCGGGAATAGAACACGGCCGCGATTCGATTCCACGCCGTCCGACGACTAATACGGCGATGTCTTCGTTCTCCGAACAACAACCCCAGGCCGCGGTTTCCATACCATGTGGACGATCATAGCCGGTCCGCATAAGCTCGCAAGCGTGCGACCGTCTTGACGAGGCCCACCGCTTTCAAGCTTGTGAGGAATTCCTCGACACTCATCGGCGGGTTCTTGAGGCCCAGTCTTTGGAGCCGAACGGCGTCACAGAACTCGTCCACAGACCCGTCGACTAGTTCTGAGCATAGTTCGTCGGGGTGACGAACGTCGACAGCGTACGGTGCGAGGGCTTCAGTCGGGAAGTCCGAGATGTTGAACGTAACGATCACCCAGCCTCTCCATGGATAGCGGCAGCCAGAACGTGGCGGTCATCCGGGTCCGGCAGGACCAACGACGGAATCAGTGCCGAGAAGCCGGTGACAAGGCAGTCTCGGACGGCTCCATCCATGAGGGACCGGGTCCGCTCCAGCGCTCGCGACTGAGTTTCGAGTTGCTTTTCAGGACGTTCCGCATCCACTCATCATGAATCTCGTCAGTCCAGCGGGCGTGGATCAAGCTGGCCTGTGCCAGACGAACAATGAGGTCGCGTAACGGCGCGGAATAGAGGACGCCGGCGTCGATGATCGCCGTCGGAGGCGAATCCATCAATAACCCATGCCCAGCTCCTGGGCGTCCGCTGTCAATTCGTCGGCAATCCGCAGACGTGCCGCATCATCTTTGCGCTTGTAAGCCATGAGGTCGTCCAGCCGCACACGACGGTGCTGGCCGGCCAACCGGAAGGGAATCTTTCCCTGGTCCAGGAGACCGATCAGAAAGGGTCGGGAAACATTGAGCAAATCCGCAGCTTGCTGAGTCGTCAACTCGGCACCGACCGGGAGAAGAGTCACACCGTGGCCCTTGGCCATCTCGGCCAGGATGTCCTTCAGAAGACGAAAGACAGGCATGGGCAATCGGATATCCTCGCCTGGTCGATCGTCGCCCTGGATGTGGATTGTCAGATCTGTTTTGTTTGCGCCGGGAATGTGAGTTAAGCGTCGCAAGGACTCCCTGGCCAGCACGGTGTCGGCTTCCGTCGGTGCGGTGGTTTCACGGATCTGGGCAGGCATCGCATCTCCTTCATCTTCGGGAAATGCTACCACGCGACCACACCAAACGCAATCAACGAAACGATCCAACGTATCGCCATCTGTTGAACATTCGAGAAGATACCGTTCGGCAGGATCAGTCATCCGTTTGCAATCGGTCGGCATACGCCAAACGAGCGACGTCCGCCGCAACTCGAGGGGACCCATTCAACGGCCCTCGTGCTCGGCACTGGCCCAGAGGCGGAGTTCTCCAAAGAGCCGTGCAAGAGCGGCGGATCGCGTCAGAAAGGTAGATATGGTGTCCCTGGAATCCCTCTGTCCCCGGAATCCGTCGGAATTCGCACCGTCCGATCGAGCACATTGGTGAGGGCTGTATCGGGACGCAGGCTAGCTGGGTAGGTCGATATTGTGATAGATCTCCTGCACGTCATCGCAATCGTTGAGCATGCCGAGCAATCTCTCGAACAAGCTCAGATCTTCACCACTGAGAGTCTGGATTGCCTGCGGAATAAAAGTGATCTCCTGAATTTCCAGCTCCAAGCCGGGGAACACGTCGAGCAAGGCCATTTTCGCTTTGTAGAACTCGGCAGGAGGGGCGAAGATCGTGATGGTGCCATCGTTGCACTCGACCTCTTCGACGGCGACATCCGCGGCGAACATGGCCTCTATCACTTTCTCCTCGTCATCACCGTTGAAAGAAAGCACCGCCACGTGATCAAAAGACATGACAACCGATCCATTGGCAGCCAGTTTCGACCCCGCCTTGTTGAAACAACCGCGGACATCGGAGATGGTGCGTGTGCTGTTGTCAGTCAAGCACTCGACAATAAGTAAGGAGCCGCCGGGACCAAACCCCTCATAACGCATGGATTGGAAGACCTCGCCCCCCGCGCCGGCCGCCTTCTGGATCGCCTTTTCAATCACATGAGTCGCCACGTTATCGCGCTTGGCTTTTTCGACAAGACTGCGCAGATTCGGATTGGCATCCGGGTCAGGTACGCCATTCTTGGCTGCCATGTACAATTGTCTTGCGTACTTGGAATAGAGCTTCGATTTCTGAGCGGAGGTTTTAAAAATCGAAGCCTTGCGCTTCTCGAAGATCCGTCCCATGCGAATATTGCCTTTTATTTTTGGTGATCAAGAGTTTATGAAGTCGCGCCAAAGGTGCGAAGGACAGGCGATGCAAAGCCGGTCCATTCAGGGATTCGTGCCATTTCCCCTCGGCGCGATGCATGTAAAGACACCGAAGACCACGAAGTCCGACTGGCTGATGGCCAGGAGCGATTGGATGCCTGCCTCACAATAACAATAAGGTGCCGCGAGCCGTGTATCCAGCAGACGCTTGCGGCCCGAAGAGAACTGCTGCATCCACGTGAAAGGTTGCATCGCATGTCCTTCTTGCTTCCCAATTCATGTTACCGCGAGGCCGAGACCCTTTCGATATGCTGGTAGGACCAAAGGACACGCACTGCGCCGGGGATTCCTCGGTGGCACGCATCCCCCAAGCTTTGTCTTAAACCGCACCAGCAATCGCGGTTAGGCCGGCGCATATGTCTTGCGGCGTGGTCTCGCAGTGCGTGTCGAATCGCATTCCAGTCGCATCGTGGCGTGTCGGGGCACCGCGTGCAACGTGACTTCTACGACCATGTGGTTACGTCATTCGTGGATGCTTCAGAGCCTCTCGACGCCAGCGGGAACTTTTTCCGGGTCCGGCTGTATAACCTCTCAGCGGGAGTTCAGTGCAGCGGATCAGGGCAGGGCAGGGCAGGGCAGGGCAGGGCAGGGCGCCATGACCGACGACCTCGATGCGATCCGGCGGGTGCTGGCGGCCGACGTCGAGTCGTTCCGCTGCCTCGTCGAGCGCTACCAGGGGCCGCTGTTGACACTGATCCGCAACCTGACGCCGCCCGGCACCGATTATGAGGGAGTCGGCCAGGACGTGTTTCTGGCCGTGTACCGATCCCTGGCAGCGTTCGACCCAGAGCGGTCGGCATTCTCGACCTGGCTGTTCGCCATCGCCCGCAACCGCTGCCGCAACGAATTCAGCCGCCGGCGGCCGGTCGTGGGCGCCCTACTGCCGGACGTTGTCGATCCGCGGTCGCCCGAGCGGGCGGCCTCGGAAGCGGAACTATTCCGCCTGCTCGACGCGGCCCTGGACGCCCTGCCGTTCGAGCAGCGTTCCGCCTTCGTGCTCGCGCATCTGCAAGGTCTTTCCTACGAGGAGGTCGGTCGGATCGAGGGCGTCAGTGTGGGCACGGTGAAGTCGCGAATCGCCAGGGCCCGTGAGAAACTTCGCTGTCTCCTCCGTCACGCCGCAGAGCCGCACTCATGAACGACGAACTTTTTGACCGGTGGACACAACGACCTGATGCCGAGGTACCGGCTGGCTTTGCTAACCGCGTCATGGACGCTGTCCGCCGAGAACCGCTGCCGTCCTCGAAAGGCGTGCTGGTTTTACTGCAGTCATCACCCGCCATGCGTGTCGCCGCCTGCATCCTGGCGTGCCTCGCCTGCCTGTACCGCATGGCGGCCGTTGTTGGGGTCTTTTTCGTCCAGTAAATTCCGCGAATACGGAGGTTTTCTCTTGGGCACCCCGAACGCACCTGCTCGTAGTCCGCTGATCGCCGTGATTCTTTCGCTTGCCGCCACCGGACTGGGCCAGATTTACTGCGGCCGTATTGTCCGCGGCCTGGTGATGTTCCTCGGCTCGCTGCTGTTCGCGCCGGTGATCGTGCTGGCCGCTCTGATGCCACCTGCGAGCGTTGTTTTAGTCGGCCTGATCGTCGCGTTGCTGAGCGTGCTGGGCGTCTATGTCTTTGCGGTCGTGGACGCCTTCCGCCTGGCCCGCCGCGAGCGTGATCTCTTCCAGTCAATGGATTACAACCATCCGCTGGTCTATGCGCTGTTCATCCTGGTCGGACTGACGTACCCGGCCGGCGCTGTACTTCATCCGCGGCAGCGTCTTCGAGGCTTTTGCGATTCCCTCGGCCAGCGAGATGCCGACGTTGCTCCCCGGTGATCGGTTCTTGATAAACAAAACGACGTACCAGAGGCGATTCGTGCGCCGCGGCGACGAGGTAGTGTTTCGCGTGTCGTCGGAGCCGGGGATGAACTGGGCCAAGCGTGTGATCGCGCTGCCCGGCGACACCGTCGAGGTGAAGGACAAAGAGGTGTTCGTCAACGGGCGGCCGTTGCCGCGCGAGCCGGCGCCGCGGGCGAGCCTCGGGGCCGCGGCGCAAGTGGTCAAGGGGGAACTATTCGAGGAAACCAACGCCGGCCGCCGCTATCGAATTCTCCTCACCACCGACACGAAGCCGTTACCGGACTACCCCAGGGCGAAGGTGCCGGACGGGATGTGTTTCGTGCTGGGCGACAACCGGAACAATACGCGCGACAGCCGCACGATCGGCTTTGTGGCCCTCGGCGACGTGCTCGGCGACGTCCAGTACAGGTACTGGCCAGCCGCGACGTGGACCCGGTTCGGCGTCGTGACCGAATAAATAAAAGCAACGACCTGATTCCAATCATGAGCTCGCCTCTTAGTGTTATTATGTGTGGATCTTATCTACTCAAAGTGTGCGAAACTCGAACTTAGACGGCCTTGCGTGATTCCGAGACGCGGAGGGCTCCCCCGAGTCGGCACTGGCGCTCGGCTCGTGCGGAGACTCGTCCTGGCCCGGTGAAAGGTTGGTCTTGAATCGACTTCTGAACGCATTGAGCGCAGGCCGATTCTGCTGCGCGGCTTCTTGTTGGAGTCCCGCCCTTTCAGGCGAAATCTTCGGCTCGCGCACCGCCTGAAGGCGGAACTCCAGCAGGCAGCCGTTGGAGTTCCGGCTTTAGCCGGTCCGCTCTGGCTGATATCGCAAGAAGCCGGCTAAAGCCGGAACTCCAGCAGACCACCGTTGGAGTTCTGGCTTTAGCCGGTCTGCTCTGGTTGATATCGTCAGAAGCCGCCTGAAGGCAGAACTCCAATAAAGGCATGGCGCTCTGGTGCCGCATGGCTCCCGGCTCTGATCCAGAATCCGCAAGCAGCTCCGCTTGGTCGGGCTTCGTCTTGACCATCTGGCCGACCTGTCGTGTCCCGAGGCGGCCCGCGGCGCACGACCTGGCGGTGGCCCCGTCCAGCACGCCCGGCTCACCGCAGTCGAAAGCCGGCCCGGCCCGGCCCGGCTGCGGCGAACTTCGCCACTCCCCATCTTGGATCCGGCACCACGCATTTTGCAGCGTGCCACGCGGCGCGGGCGTACGCGCCGTTCACGCTGTACCCCGTCCAGCTACCAGGCGCACCGGCGTCTCGTTGATCGAATCGGGCTCCACGTCGCTGATCGGTCCCATTCAAGCCCCGACCCGTGAAGCCTCTCTTGATCCCGCGAAGCGACACCGTGGTCACACTCGGCCACGCGTCGGTTTGTGCGGATAACTCAGGCGCCCAGCCGTAACTCTTTTTGCCGTTCCAACATACGCTAGACTGTTAAACTGTACCGGTTACTCAGGCGCCCAGCCGTAACTCGTTTTGAGGGTTCAACGTACGCCAGATCGTTAAACTGTACCGGTTAGGCAGGCGCCCAGCCGTAACTCGTTTCGGGTTTTCAACATACGCCAGATCGTTAAACTGTACCGGTTAGTCAGGCGCCCAGATGGAAGTCGATGATCCGCATAGAGTTAGAGCGAGTTTTCGAACTTCCGATTAGTCAGGCGCCCAAGCGGAACTCAAAGTGGCGTAGAGAGATGGGGATCATTTCCGCCTTCCCTAGGCCTATTTTGGGCGCCGGGATGTGCGCGCGCTCCGCTTCACGGCGCTTTGACACGCGGGAACGATGAGTCGTTCTCGTTTTTGCGGACGAATGGGGTCAGAGCCGAGCGCAGACGAACGCGGTCCCATCGGAGAGGCACGGTGCCAGGAGAAGCAGGTCAGGCCGACGCGCGTCCCATCCATTGACCGCGCGAGGCTCGGAGGCTTATTGGCGATCGTTCGCGGGGTGGTCGATTCGCTCCAGAAGTGCCTTGGCCTCGGGATGCTCGGGGTCGGCCTTGAGCACGCCGGCCACCGTGGCCTTTGCGGCATCGCGCTGGCCGGCGGCGAGTTGCGCCTCGGCCAGCTTGAGCTTGATGTCGCCCGGCTTCTTTGGTTTCAAGGCGAGTGCGGTCTGAAATTCCTCGATCGCCTCGGTGAATTTCTTGCCGGCCGCCTGCGCGTCGGCCAGCAAGACATGCACGGTCGGGTCATACACGTCGATATACAGGCATTCGTTGGCCCATTTTTCGGCCGACCCGGGGTCACCGGCCGCCAGGTGCCGCTCGGCCAGAACCTTGCGCACCGCGAGATCGTCGGCATCGTTGGCCGCGATCAAGGCGAGGTCTTTGAGCAGCTCGCCCCCCTTCTTTTGCCGGAGGTGCACGCGTGTGAGGCCGGCGATCCACTTGGTATGAAAGGGGTCGTCCTTGCGCGCAGCTCATAAAGCTTCTCGGCCTCGTCGAGCCTCGCCGGCCTTCATCTTGAGCTCGGCCAGAAGGTCGATCACGCGCTCGTTCGGCCGCTTGGGGTCGAGGGCCGGCTCCAGAATGGCGATCGCGCTGGTCTCATCATCGCCAATCGACAGCAAGAGCCGGGCCTTCACGTAGCTGGCGAGTGGATGGTTCGGCTGGATCTTCAGTGCCTTGTCGACGAATGGTCGAGCCTCCTTGAAATCGCGAGCGCACGAAATACTCATAGGCCATCTGCGCATTCAGATCGGGATCGTCGGGCTTCTCTTTGAGCGTGCGCTCGAGCTGCGAGAACTTGATTGGCTTCTCTTCGCTCACGCGGGTGCGAATCGTCTTGATCGTGTCGTCGAGATAAGTCAGATAGCCCTTCTCGAAGTCGGCCTTGTTCACGTGAAAACAAGCCGCGATCGCGCGGTCGGTCGTCAGTCCGCGGCGATACGCCATGAGCATGTTGATCAAGGCCTGATCGCCGAAGCGCTTGAGCATGTAGCGGGCATAAAGCTGCGCCTGGCAATAGGCCATCTGGCGGTCGTCGGGCTCCTTGGGACGAATGAAGCCCAGGTTGATCGTGTCGAGGTTCAAAAGCTTCCGGCTGGGCACTCGCTCGAGCAGCATCTTGTTCCATTCTTGCGGACGTGGAAACCCTTCGCTCTCGACGGCCAGGGCTTCGGTGTACCAGTGGGGGATGTTGAACTCGGTCTGCTGCAACGTGATCACATGAACCAGCTCGTGCGTGAGGACCCGCGCCAGTTGAAGGGGACGCGCGTCGTACGCGGGCTGGCCAGCGCCACCACGCGCCCCGTGCACGCGCCAACGGTCGGCACGAAAGGCAGCCCGATCGTCCGGCCGCTGAACCACTGGTGGCTCTTGAGAATCTCGATCTTGCTCCGGCCAAAGGGCACGTAGCCAAACCGCGTCGTCAAGGTGGGATAAACCGATTCAAGGTAGCGCGACATGTAACGGCCCAGGAGATCGTCCTGAGCCGGATCGACCACGACGCTGAAATGAGACGAGTCGATGCTCGAGTAACCGGCCATGTGCCGCAGGACCTTGATCATGTTGTCGGCGCGCACGTTGAAGGGATCGGCGTCAAACGAGGCGTTGAAGAGACTCTTCGCCTCGGTCTCGCACCCACTTGCATGTAGAGCATGCCCAGGCCAATCGGCACGTCGGCACGGCTCGGGTCGGCCGCCGCCGCCAGCAAGAACGCCCGCTCGGCCGAATGATACTTGCGGCGATCGGCAAGCCGCTCGGCCAGTGCTGCATAAAAGGTCGCCGGGCGGGGGTTGTTCGAGAGAGCGGCGACTTCAGCGGTGGCCGCGCCGACCGGATCGACCAGCAGACGGCACGTCGCCGCCAGCCGGGCCAGGGCGTCCTCGTCGCGTGGATTCTCGGCGACGGCCTTCACCGCGGCGGCCTTGGCGTCATCGAAGCGCTCGTCGGAGATATTGAGGTCGGCTAAAAGCACGAAGGCCGGGGCGTAATGCGGATTGACCGCGAGAGCGCGATCGGCCTTGGCCCGGCCGGCGGCGAGCCGGTAGCCCTGCAAGTCGGCCTGACCCAGAGTCACGAGCACCTCGGGCGCCAGCGGATTGATCTGCTGCGCCCGCGCCAGCTCCCGCATCGCTTTCCGCTCATCATAGCCCGAGAGAAAGAGCCGGCCTTCCAGAAGCGGAGCCTGCCAGCAGTTGGGCTCAACCCGGATCGCTGTCTCGTAGATATCGTTGATCACGTCATTGAGGGCATCACTCAGCTCTTCACCCCGCGCACTGGTGCGGTAATAGCGTTCGGCGGCCTGCCCGACCAGGAGCAGCGACTCGGCACTCGTGGCAATGCTCGCTCGTTTTTCGTTGTACCGGTCGACAAACCACTTCCACGCCGCGACTGCTTTTGGAAGCTCGCCGCGCAGCTCCAGCAGGCGCGCGCTGACCCACCGCGCTTGCAGGTTGTCGGGGTCGAGCTTCTCGGCCTGGCGCACGGCTGTCTCGGCGGCCGTCCAGTCACCGCGAGTCAGGTAAAGATCCGCTAGCCTTGCTGCGAGCTCAGCACTCTTGGGATTGGCCGCGACGGCCGCCTTCAGGCCGTCGATCGCCTTGGCGTAAGCACCCTGGCTCGCCTGGCACTCGGCCTTGTCGAGTGCGATCGCCACCCGCAGCGCTGTGTCCGGACGCGGCGTCTGTTTGTTGATCTCGGACTCGACGGCCGCCAGCTTTTCCTCGGCCTCGGCATAGCGACCGTTGTGCAAGAGCCGCTCGGCCTCTCCTAATTTCGTCTTCACAGCATCCGGCTGAGCCCCGGTTACCTGTGTTTGCGTCTTGGGAATCGGGTCGGCCGCCTGAGCGGCCAATGCCAACACCACCATCATCACCACGCTCATTCCGATGCCTCCGCTTCCTTACAGTCCTGTTCGATTCACGTTACCAGAGAGAACCAAGGAATTGCACCTCCTCAGCGCTGCTTCGACGGCCAGGAGCCAGCGAGCACCGACCAGGCCACATCCTCCATTCTGCATCAAAGTCGCCAAAGAACGCTGCCGGAGCCGCCGCGAAACCCCCGGACCTCCGCCATTTCCGTTTAATCCATTATATTGTGCTTAAGAAAGCTATTTGGCAGGGTCGATTCTAATCGTACGACGGCCCTATCGTAGGGCTTTGCGAAAGCTTGGATCGAAAAGCCAGGGAGGTCGCGAGATGAGCAAGAAACGATGCGCCTGGAGGGCCATTGGCTGTTTAAGAATGGCTTTGCTGATCTCGACGCTCTGGCTATATTCGGGCTGCATGAGCCGGCAGCTTGGTCTCATCATGCAACGAACGGTGAGCTCGTGGCCCGACCTCCATTATCAGCAGGTCGTCGATAATCTGGCAAAGATGGCGACGAATCCCGGGTTCTTGCCGTATCTGGCCGTTGCGGGCCATGGGTCGGTTCAGGTCACCGATAATGGCACGTCGGGGCTCTCGCTGACCACGCCGCCGAAGTCGTTTGGCCCGGGAAGCGTGACGCTGGGTGCGTCGCGGAACATGACGGGAACCTGGAGCCTGGGCACGATCACGAGTCCGGACAAGATCCGCGGTATGCAGTCCATTTACCTCCGAGCGATTCGCGGCCGCGCCGCCGGAGACCCGGCATTCGGATGGTTCAAGGTTGGGCACAAGGCGGATGTTCCCAAAGACGCCCTGTTTAGTGGTCGCTTCGGTGAGACGTTTGTTTGGGTGATGCCCGAGGGGATCGACGGACTTTCCAACTTGACGCTAGCGATCCTCGATGTCGCCACAAGTGCCGATGACGACGCAAGTTCAGCCGTTGCAGAACGCCCCCTATCAAGAGGCCCGGGCTCGAGCGGCGTGTCGCGGCGCAACTTCCAGGTTCCGGCGTTCGGACCGGTCTTCACGCCGGGTACTCACTGAACCGTGACCGTCCCTTTCTCAAAAGCAGGGTCGAATCAAACTGTGTGGAACGGCCAAAACTCAACCACCGGGGCTGCTCAACGGCCTTGCATGATTCCGAGACGCGGAGGCTCCCGAGTCGACACCGACACTCGGCTCGGCCTGAGACTCTCCCTCCCTGGATTGTGCAAGGGCTCTCAGTGATCTATTCCACCCAACATGCCAACCACAATTCTTCGCGACATAACACGTTTGTTTAGATTACTTTGTAAAAACAGAGCCGCGAGAGTTCTGAGCAAACCGTCCTGTCCCCGCTCAATAGGCATCCTGGTATGATGTGGGCTCACATCTTCTCGTAATTCGTCCGATCAAATAAACATGCCCGGCGGGATCTGCCAGAGCAATGTCGCTCGGTAGACGCTGGATTGTCGTCCCCTAAACGGGGTCGAGACAATGGCCGGCGGATTCGCGTCCACGAGGATCGTGGACTTCCTCTTCTTTCTCGGAGCAGGACATGAAGTTCTCGCGACGAAGCCACGGGCTCTTGTCGATCCCCGCACACGAACGACGGGCCTCCAGGCCCTCTCGACCGCACCGCCGCACGGTGCTTGGCCTGGAATGCTGCGAGCCCCGAACAATGCTATCTCTCACGCTCCTGAGCGGCTCCGAATGCGCCCGGAGTGGGGAGCGGCTACAATACCTCGGACTTTGTGGATTCCAGCCCGGTCGATGACTCGTCTTATTCACTCTCGAGCCGCCCGCTGAATCAAAACTTGAGTGCTGACAGCTCAAGGTTGGTGTTCACCAGCAGTGCCCCTGACACCGGGGCTTCGGCCACCGGTCTCGGCGTCGATACCAACGTCTTCGTACGCAACACGAACACCGGCCAAACGTCCCTGGTCAGCGTCGCGCCGGACGGCACAGCGGGCAACGGTTCCTCTTTTGATCCCCAGATCAGTCCTGACGGCCGCTACGTGGCGTTTGTCAGTCTGGCCACGAACCTGACAACCATTGGCGGCCAAACGCCGAAAATGAATTCGTCGCAGGCTGTCGGGAACCTGTACGTTCGCGACCTCCAGACGCAGACGACCATCCTTCTCGATCAGACGCCAGGCGGCCTGAGCTCCGACGGCTGGAGCACGGGGCAGTTTGTCTTCAGTCCCGACAGTCAATCGCTGGCGTGGCTCGATACGTCTGACAATCTGACAACGGCCCCCGTCGAGGCCGCCTCGCCCGGCACCCCGTTCGCAAGCCCGAGCTCCAACCAGTCACCCACTTATGTTTACATGCGCGACTTGCCCGATCAGACCACAACGCTCATGAGTCTATCGACGGCCGGCCAGGCCTCTGGCAGCGAGGTCATCGATCCTTCCGGCACGAATGATCTGCTCTTCAGTCCCAATAGCCGATTCCTCGTGTTCGGCAGTGATGCAACCGATTTGACCGCCAATCAGCCTGATAATTCATCGAGCGCCGGGGCATCAAGCGGGCTGCCAACTTATAACCTCTTTATCCACGACCTGGTCACGGGGTCCACGTCGCTCTTGAGCGCGACGAGTGACGGTCAGCTCCCTTTGGGCGCAGCATTGGCGCCGTCTTCAGCCCTGATAGCCAGACCGCGGCGTTTATGAGCGATGTCGCCGACCTCACACCCAATGCGCCTGATTCGGCATCGTCATCCACGCCGGACATACCTGGTTACGGGGCGATCACAGCCAATATCTACACGCGTAACTTGACGAGCGGCACGACCACGCTCGTCAGCGCGACGCCGAGCGGGCTGGCATCGAACGGGATTGCAGGCAGCATGGCCTTCAGCCCGGATGGCAGCGCGCTGGCCTATGTCAGTAGCGCGACGGATCTGACGAGCAACCCGCTCGACCCGACGCCCGCGCCCGGCGGATCAACGTCTGTCGACAATGGTCCGGCGAACCAAGGCAATGTCTTTCTCACCAATCTCACTACGGGTGTCACGACGCTCGTCAGCGCGACCCCGGGGGGAATGCTCTCCGATGGCTACGTCAATCAACTCGTTTTCAGCCCTGACGGCCATTCACTCGCCTATATCAGCAGCGCGAGCGATTTGACGGATAACATGGTTGACGTCTCGCCGGCCGTGACCACGAGCGTCGTTTCACCAAGCATGCTGGTTGACGTTTCGCCGACCAGTACCACGAGCGCAGTTACGCCGAGCATGCCGGTTGGCGTTTCGCCGGCAGTGACCACGAGTGTCGTTTCACCGTCCATGGCGGTTGACGTTTCGCCTACCATGACCACGACCGCGGTTACGCCGAGCATGCCGGTTGACAGCGCTTCGACACCCGACCCGTGGTCCTCCGCCGGGTTCGAGAACGTCTTCGTATACGACCTGGCGACGCAGGCCACCAAGCTCGTGTCAGCGACCACGAGCGGCCGACTCTCCGACGGCACTGCCTATGGTCTTATTTACAGTCCCGATAGTCAGTCTCTCTTTTATGGAAGCAGTGCGACCAACCTCACGAGCAACCCTCCGTCAAGCAGCGCGACTGATGCCTATGGTGGATATAACTATCAAAACAACCTCTTCATGACCGATCTCGCAACAGGGCAAACATCTTTGATCTCCGCCACTCCGGGTGGCCAGCTTTCGCAGAGTTCCATGCCGAATGCCGTCCTTTCTCCCGACGGCCAAACGCTCTATTTCGATAGCGACGATGGTCAGCTTGATTCGAATAGTGGTGATAGTCAGCCGGACGGCGGCCAACCCGGCGGCGTGACAGAACTCTATGCGGCCTCCGCACCATTTGAAACGCCCAATCAGTTGACCTTTGGTACCTGGCAGATCGCGGCAGACGAATCGGCCGGCCAGGCCACGATCACGGTTGTTCGCAACGGGTCGGCCGGGTCGACCGCCTCGGTCGATTACTCGGTCCAGAATGGAACCGCCCAGGCCGGCACGGATTTCCAGGCCATTTCCGGCACACTCGACTTCGCCGCCGGTCAATCGTCGGCCACGTTCAGCGTCCCTCTGATTGCGGCTGACCAGTTCGACGGCACTCGCTCGGCCACCTTACTCCTGTCAAATCCTCAAGGTGCGACCCTGGGTTATCCGACGGCGTCGCTCAACCTGACTTCGAGCCTCACGACTCCGGCTCCCACTCCTACTCCGACTCCGGTTCCAAATCTGGCGCCTTCCAATTCGGCAGCCGCTCCGGCCAACGCGGCCCCTACGACCGCCGCGGCCACACCCACGCCAACGGTCACTCCGACACCCACGCCCACGTCGACCTCAGCCCCCAAGAGTGTGGCCCAGCCCGCTGGCCCGACCGTCACCAGTGTGACGCCCGTGAAGGGCAAGAGGGGCGTCACGAAACTGGTGATCCAGTTCAATCAGCCGCTCGATCAAGCATCGGCCGCTAATGTGGCCAATTACAGCCTCACTGTTCCGCGGCATTCGATACGTGTTTTCGGCCGCAATCGCACAGCAGTCGCCTCGCAGCGCTCCGTCGCCATTCGCGCCGCGGCCTACGACGCCACGCATCAACAAGTCACCTTGACACTCCACGCAACCTTTCACAAGAAGCAGGCGGCCCAGCTCCAGATCAATAGCGGGGCAGGGGGCATTGCCAGTACGCAGGGCGCCGCGCTCAACAGTACCGGCGCGCTCAAAGCCGGTAAGGATTATCTCGCCGAGCTTGACCTGGCCACGCGGCCCGCGTAACCACGCATCAGAGACTCGGATTACCGCACTTGCGCTGGATCAAAAACGTCCTGTGCCGGAACGGTGGTCGCGGACGAGAATCAATCCTCGGCCCGGTCACCGCGTCTGGCATTTCGGCTCTTTCGGCTCACCCCTTCGATTGCGGCGAGCGAGCACAATCCGCTTCCGCTTCAAGGCTCGTCCTTGACGGATCGCGTGCCCTGCTGGATCTCATCGAGTAAATAGGTCTTTTTGTGTTGCGTTTCGTAATATGTACGCATGATCACTTCAGACTGAATCCCCAGCAGAATGCTGATGCCGCCGGCCAGGAAGAGCATCACGGTGACCGAGGGAAGAGGAGTCTCGACAAATGACTTGCTGGGATAGTCCGGGCCCCACCACAGATAGGGCCAGGGGAAGATCCATTTGAAATAGAGCATTCCCAGAAACGACAGGATCCCCAGTCCAAATGACCAGAGACCGAACTGACCGAAGAAGTGCAGGGGCCGCTGCGCATCGCGCTGGAGAAAGCGAATCAGGATCAGGTCGAGAATCACGTGAAACGTGCGGCCCAGGCCATATTTCGTCCGCCCGGCCGTGCGCGGCCGATGATTGACGACCAGCTCGGTCACCCGTGCTCCCTGCCAGACCGCGAAGATCGGAATGAACCGGTGCATTTCGCCATAGAGATGCACGCCTTCGAGCACCCGGCGGCGATACGCCTTGAGCGTGCAGCCGAAGTCGTGCAACATCACTCCCGATACCCGGGAAACCAGGCGATTGGCAATCCACGACGGAATCTTGCGGGAGACGAACGCGTCGTGGCGATCTTTCCGCCAGCCCGAAACCACGTCGTATCCGGCGTCGAGCTCTTTCAAGAGGCGGGGGATATCGGCCGGATCATTCTGGCGATCGCCGTCGATCGGCACCAGGATCTCGCCACGAGCCAGGTCGAGAGCCGCTGACAGGGCCGCTGTCTGCCCGCAGTTGCGTCGCAAGAAGATGACCTTCACGTGCGCCGGGTCGCGATTCTGGATGGCATCGAGCTTCGCAGCCGTTCCATCGGTCGAGCCATCGTCGACGAAGATCAATTCATATTCAAAATCCAGGGGGCTCAATACCCGATCGAGCTCGCCATGGAGCGGGTTGACGTTATCAACTTCATTGAATACCGGAATCAAGACCGAGAGATCGATGGGCATGGCCAGGCACTGGTTAATGGTTGCGAGTAAGTTCATATCGAAGAAAAACGAGCGAACGACCGCAAGGTCCGCTCATCCCAGGCAATACTGGCTCAGGAAGCGCCTGCTGATGATCAGAGACTCACGCCGGGCTTCGAGCGAGCCCTCAAAGGCCCGGTCTTCCACTTCGATCGCCACGTGCCCCGTATAGCCGGCATCGCTCAAGGCTCCAAAAAAAGACCCCCAGCGCACGTCGCCCAGGCCGGGAATCTTCGGAGTATGCCAGAGGTTGGGATACGACAAGACGCCGTGCTGATCGAGCGCCTCACGGTTGATCCGGGCGTCCTTGGCATGCACGTGAAAGATCCGGTTCTTGAATTCGGCGATCGGGGCCAGATAGTCGATCTGCTGCCAGATCAAATGCGAGGGATCAAAGTTCAACCCGAAATTCGGGCTGGGAATATCGCTGAACATTTTCCGCCAGATCGCCGGCGTGGTCGCTAAATTCTTGCCCCCCGGCCATTCATCGGCCGTGAATAGCATGGGGCAATTCTCGATGCCAATCTTGATCCCCTTTTGCTCGGCATAGGCGACCAGGGGCCGCCAGACTTCCAGAAATCGCGGCCAGTTCGCTTCGACCGAAAGCGCCGGGTCGCGGCCGATGAACGTATTCACGACGCCGACACCCAGGGCCTCGGCCGCGTCGATCACCGCGCGCAGGTGATTCACGTAAAGGTCTGACTCGGCGCGATCCGCGCAGAGCGGATTGGGATAATAGCCCAGGCCCGAGATCGTGATTCGGTGGGCGGCTAACTGGTTCCGAATGGTGTCGATCGCGCCGGGAGACAGGCTCGTCACATCGACGTGGCACACTCCGGCGTAGCGGCGTTCCGACTTCCCCGGCGGCCAGCACATCAATTCGACGCTCGAAAAGCCCGTTTCGCGAGCAAAGCTGAGAACCTGTTCAAGCGAGTATTCCGGCAAGATCGCCGACACGAAGCCGAGTTTCATTGCTGACATTCTCCAGGAAGACTAACTAATGCGCATGGCCTTGGCCGATTCTTCAGCAGCCACCGTGACCCACCGCTCGGTGGCGGCGCTCTGGGCGATCGCCGCGCAGAGCTCGACTTCGCGGTGGCCATCAACAAAAGTGGGAAAAGTCCTGGCCTGTCCGGCCTCCGCGCCCGGACGATCCACCCGTAAACGTCGAGAAAAAGCTGCTTGAAAGTGTCTGGAAATCCTTCGGCGTGGCCGCCCGGATAGTGGCTGATCGCCGCGGCCCGCGGCCCGAGCAGCGCGGGATCACGCTCCAGAAGCTGGTTCGGCCCGTTGCGTGCGCCCAGCCAGAGACAGTTGGGCGCTTCACTATCCCAGCACGCGGCCCCCTCGGTCGCGGCGATCTCGATCGTCAGGCGGTTTTTCCGGCCGGCGGTGACCTGCGATACCTGAAACGCGCCTCGCGCCGTGCCCTCGAATCGCAAGAGAACGGCGGCCTGATCGTCGGTGGCGATCGCGACTTCCCGCGCCGCGGTCGGATCGGGCCTGTCACCCGCACCCTCGAACGTCCCGGTCGGCCCGAGCAGTCGAAATCGCCGCGCGTGCACCGTGGCAAGATCGGCACAAACAGCGCGGATCGGGCTGCCGACCAGGAATTGAGCCAGATCCATCCAGTGCGTGCCGATGTCGGCCACGGCACGCAGGTTGGTCCCTCCGTCGGGCTCGACCCGCCAGTTGTAATCGTCGGGATAAAGCAGCCAGTCTTGCACGTACGACCCGGTGACGCTGAGCACGCGACCAAGTGCGCCTCTGGCGATTCGATCCCGAAGCTCGTGGCAGAGCGGATAATAGCGGATATTGTAGTTGACGGCTGCCGCCTGGGCGGGCCGCGATTCAGCCAGGTCGCGCAAGATGGCGGTCTCGCGCGGCGAGGTCGCCAGCGGCTTCTCGCAAACGATATGACGGCCCGATTCCAGCACCCGCCGAGCCTGGTCAAAATGGCTCGCGTTGGGTGAGGCCACGTGCACGACACCGACACGCCGATCGGCCAGAAGCTCGTCGATATCGCGGTAAACGCATTCTATTCCCAGCCGGGCCGCCGTACCGCTGCCGCGCTCGAACGATGATCCGAGCAGGCCGACAACCTCGACGCCGATCCGACGCAGCGCCTCAACGTGCACGGGCCCGATGAAACCGCCGCCAATCAGGGCCGCTCCAGGAGCCCGCGACAACGCCAGTGGTGAACTCATGGTCGCTTTTTTCCGCCGCTGCCGCGCTGCGCGTCTTGTCTGTTTGTCTGTCTCGTCGAGTCGTTTCCTAGAATCGCGATACGCCGGCCGCCACGCCGGCCACTAGCCCCATGAAATGGGCCGCGTTGGCGATCGGCCCCATGGCCCCGGTCATGCAGAGCACCAGCCACAAGAGCATGATCGTAATAGTGTTCGGATGCAATATCATCCCCTGCTCGGGCTGATAAACGCCTTTCATCCAGATGTAGCCAAACAGAGCATAGACGACCCCCGACATCCCCGCGAAGAAATGGGGCGCGCCCGGATCACCGCGCTCCATCCAGACATACTGGCCCAGATTCGAGATCACCGCCGAGACCAGAACCAGGATCGCCAGGCGCAGAGTGCCACGGCGGACCTCGATCGCCGTGCCAAGGTCGACGATCCACCACATGTTGAAGAAAATATGCAATACCGTGATATGCATGAAGACCGGAGTCACGAGCCGCCATAACTCGCCGTGGGCGATCTCGTTCATACCACTACCACGCTCTTCGCCGTCTTGATCGATATACCCGGTTGAGAAGCTCAGCTTCGACTCGACGTCGGGAAACCGGTCGGGCATTTCTTGCATCAAGAAGACGGTGACACAAATCGTGACGAGCAACGTCGTGAGCGGCCGCCGCCGCAAACCCGGTCGTGCCCAGAGGTCAGCGACATCGCGGCTATTTGTTCGAAACTCCTTGTCGCGTTCCCGCTCCTGGCGACGAATGGTCTCGGCCGTTGCGGCCGCCGCGCGAAACCGCGGTTCGTCGGGCGTGGCCAGGTAACTTTGCAACTCGTCACTGGCCCGGGCGACATGATCTTCGTGATAGACCCAGAGATGCGAGCCGTCGGGCCTTTCATCGACGCGGGCCTTGATTCCAAGAGTCAAAAGGTAGTCGGCGAAGACGTTAGGGTCGATCCCCTTGGGCATTGTTCCGATCTGGCGCAACGGTCAATCCTCTCGATGTCGCTCTCAACAGCGCCGCGGCGGCGCGAAATGATCCGGCTGAAGAGAGTCGCCGCGACCCTCGAAAGATCCCTCAGGTTACCATAAAGGGATCACTTGAAACATGTCCGCGCCTGGTCAATTCGCGGACTCGCGTGCCCGACCGCCGATCGCCGTGAACGGCCTTGCGTGATTCCGAGACGCTGAGGCTCCCCGAGGCGGCACTGGCACTCGGCTCGTTCGGAGACTCGCCCTCCCAGGAATCGTGCAAGGGCATTGACACGATTCGATTATCGCACACGACCCAACCTTCTTCACCGGTCAGAGCCGGTCGTACACGTTCGTGGCTTCACTTCATCTCTATCAATCCGTGTCATCGGTGGTCTATTCTCGTCGGAGTTCGACCACGGATAGCGCGCAGAGCACGGATGGTAAAGCAAGATCAAGCTCGCCGAGGCTCTGCTGTCGCTGTCTACAAGCGGTTCAGAAACAAAAGCCCGAACCCCAAAACGCACGCCGTGGCGCGACTGTTGAAAAGCGCTGGCTACGGCTCCGCTCATGGTCCACGATTTCAGTCGCCGGCCAAGCTCGCCGTCCGACTTGTGAGACAGACTCTTACAGCAAGAACGCCGGTCATTTCGGCTAAACTCGCGATTCAAATCAGCGGAAAATTCCCACTGGCTCACTGGCGATGGCACCCGAACCGGGCACCGGCGAGTCAGCGCCTTCAGGTGGCAACGGGTATCGGTAGGAACGTCGGGTTGTAAAGCGGCATCACAAAGTCTGTGAATGTCGGTTTCGAAACCTCTGTCGGCGGCTTGTATCGGGTTCCGAGCGTTGCCGCCAGCCACCGCCGCGCGTCTACAGGGTCGGGCCGGATTCGTGCCGCACAGGCTTCGTTCAAGACGTTGGCCACGCGCTGATTTAACGCTTCGATCGAACTGTTGCACCGCTCGATCATGGCTTTGGCGAGCCCAATCTGCTCGTTCATGGCCTCTTTGGCCATGCTGGCCTGGTTTTCGTTGAATCGCCGCGCCATCTCGATCTCGGCCGCGCTGGCCCGCGGCCGGAAACAGCCGTCGAGAGAATCCGCCGAAGGGACCATTGCTCGCGAGAACAGATACTGGGTGTTCTGAGCCTCGCCCTCGACGAACAGCTCACGTACGGGGTCGCCGCCGGGATTCGGCACGTTGCGTTCCGTGCAAATCATGGTGGCGTGCATCAGGCTGACGAGCTTCTCGCCAAAATCGGCCGCTCTGCGTCCGCGAAGTGCGGTGACGGCGGTGACTCGGGCCTTTTCGTCAGGGCTATATACGGCCAGGGCCGCCAGCAATTGCGAGGTCGCTGGCGACTTCAACCGCGCCAGGATTCCGACCATCAGCCCGTGGTGGCTGAAATCTCTCGCGAAATTGTCCCAGATCGCCGCGGCCGGCGCGGATCGCCGACCGCCTCGACACGGGCGACCGCGCCAGCCCGGCCGGGCACGGCGAGCTTACTCTTGCATTTCATTTGCGCGTGGTACACCGCCAGCGTCTTGCTCCAGTAAGCCTGGGCTTTCTTCTGAGCTTGGTCGTCGGCACGGGCCGCATCGAAAACCCAGTCTGGGCCGCGCAGGCGAAATCCCAGCCGCTTGCGGGCTTCCTCGTTCCTCGGATCGAGTCGAACGACGGCGTCCCAGTGCGTCTTCGCCGCGTCCCACAGGCCATGCTGGTCGCACCAGTGAGCGAGTTCCAGATTGGCGGCGACCGTATCGGAGATCGCTGCCTTCTTCGACGGATACTCTGAAAGGGCACCGGCCCTCGGATCGAGCGGCCCGATCGTGTCGACCGTTGATGCCGCGTCCGATTCCTTTTCGGTTTTCTGTGAACGTTGCCCAAAACGGGTCGAGACGGAGTCAACGGGCATGTCAACCAGAGGCTCGTTCTCGGCCTCGAAGTGCTCGACCTGACTGTCGCCTCGCTCGCGCGTCTTCGGTTGCCTGGCACCCGAGCGGGACCATACGCCGGTCCGGGCTTGAGCGTTCGGCTTCTTACCGTTGCGGTCGGCCCTGTCCGAGGCGGTACTCGCAAGTCCGGAAGGCGCCGGCGTTATGCCGCGGGGCTGCGCCACGCTCAGCCAAATCGCGAAGCCTCCGCCCATGCAAATGACAGCCGCACCCAGCGGATTGGTGATCAAGCGACCTATCGCATTGAAGACTCGCACGGCGTCCCCTTTTTCGTTCGGTTTCCGGCGTCAGTTTTTTCCTTGCAGCGAGGAATCGGGTCACGGAGCATCAGACGACTCAGCGGAACCTGGCTCACGGCGAGCCCGAAGTCAAAGGCCGGTTCTCCGATGAACTTGTCGGAAATACGAGAGTACCAAAAAGATGTGCAGGATGCTTGCTATCGCCGCCATCACTGATGAGATGAGACAATGAGATTTGCAAAAATCGCCGCGATCTCAAAGCGCGATGTCGCGGCTTCGCGGGGTCAGGCTCGTGGCCAAGGCGCTCGGATAAAAGCAGCAAAACGCGTCATCTCAGTCGATCCGTGCCCATCGGTGTAATCCGTGGTCAATTCTCCCCGCGGTTTGACCACGGATGGCGCGGAGAACACGGATGGCAGAGCAAGATCAAGACCTCTGAAGGCTCCGCCGGTGCCTACTCACGAGTGGCCCTACTCATGGTCGTCTGGCCACGGACGGTTTTCTCAGAAATCTTCGGAAGGTGCTTCTTGCGGTCCTGTTGCGCGGCGTTTATATTAGTTAACTGTCGTAGTCGATAAATCGCATCTAGATAAGTCATTTGCGATACGCGAAAGGTGCTAAGCTTATAAGCAAACGACCACGGCAGACTCCTCTCTCAATCTTTCTCTCCCTCGATTCAATCAGCTTTTCCCTCGCTCCACGCGGTCGCCGAAGTCGGCGCTCGCCGTCCCAGATCCCTCCGCACCATGACAGCACTGTCAGGACTTTTTCATGCATGAATGCGCGCTCCGCGTTTTTCTTCGTCGATCGCTGTTGGTGGCCCTCATGCTCGGGTTATCGCTGTCGGCCGCTGGGTGTTCGCCCGAACCGGCCCTGACGGAAAACCGCGCTCCGGCCACCAAGCATCTCAAATACATCGACGAGCTGCAGAAGAAGGGGGCCGCGACCAAGGCTGAGGCCGCCAAGGGCCATTGAACGCCGGCGGCTCCGGACGATCACCACTTCTCATCAACTGATCCACGTCATCACTTTACCTACCCATGGAGAGTCGTTTCATGCCCAAGCCGTTTCGTCGTACCAGTCGGCCCGCGTTTACCTTGATCGAGCTCTTGGTGGTCATCGCCATCATCGCCGTGCTGATCGCGCTCTTGCTGCCGGCCGTCCAGGCGGCCCGCGAGGCGGCCCGCCGGATTCAGTGTACGAACAACCTCAAGCAAATCGGCCTGGCCGCCCAGAATTACCACGATCAGAACAACGCCTTTCCGATGGCGAATCCCTACGCCACGTTCCCTGGATTGTGGCGCGGCACCGGCCAGAGCGTGTTCATCTCGATGCTGCCCCAGTTCGAGAATCAGAGCATCTACAACGCGTATAACTTCTGGCACACCTCGTACGACGATTTCAACAGGACCGTGATCGGCACCGGTTTGACGGCGCTCTGGTGCCCCAGCGACGCCGGGATCAGCCGAGGCTATCAGTGGACCCCCACCATCACCGTCCGCTTCAGCAGCTACGCGGCGTGCGTCGGCACCTGGGGCACCGAGGCCTATGGCGTTCCGCTCCAGTATCCAAACCCCGCGGAAAGCTACCCTCTATGGACCCAGATTCATTCCTGCATGAATGGGATGTATTGTCTTTGCTATTCGATTCCGATTGCGGCGATCACCGACGGCACCAGCAATACGATCGCTTTCGGGGAGAAAGCCAACGGTCTCCAACAGTTGACCGGTCTCGACAATGATGAACGCGACAACTGGTGCTGGTGGTCGGACGGGGCGACCGGCGACACGCTCTTTCATTCGCTCTTCCCGATCAACCCATTCAAGAAGGTCGCTCCAACGGTCGGAGTGGAGGGGATCACGACGTGGCTGCCATCGGCTTCGAGCTCACCACCCGGGCGGTGCGAACTTCGGGCTCGCGGACGGCTCGGTCCGCTTCCTCAAGGACACCATCAGTTGCTGGCAGTATAATGCGACCACTGGTTATCCCAACGGCGTCACCGAAGTCAACGGCGTCTTTACCCTCGCGAAGGGCTCGCAGGTCGGCGTCTACCAGCAATTGACGACGATGGCCGGCGGCGAGGTCATCAGCAGCGACGCCTATTAGAAGCTGGTGTCGAAAAGACAGTCAACGAAGCGGTCATTCCCGAGCGGCCTGAAGTCAATTCAGGCCGCAAGGTTTCGCTTCGAGGAAGACAACGGGTGTCAAGGAAGACGACGGCTGTCAGCCTTGATAATGCCAGGTTCGCGACGGCTTTCAGAACCGGCAAAGTGAGCCGTTCCGACGTCCACACGGCGTCATCATCGGTCGCGCGGCCTCACATCCACGCCGCCGGCACACGGGCCGTTCCGTAAGACACATCATCTGGGTCGATCCGTGGCCATCGGTGTCATCAATGGTCGATCGTCCCCCGGGTTTGACCACGGATGGCGCCGAGAACTCGGATAGGGCGCAAATTCAAAATGACCCGGGGCCGCTTGACGAGTGGGCTTGATACCAGGCTCCGAGGTGTTTGCGGGCGCAACGCACGGCTTCGTCTCATCTCATTTCAGACGCACGCGATATCGACAGAGCCATGGCGATCAACCAGGCCAGGGTTTTTGGCGTGACGGTTGATTTGCGGCCTGGCGGGCGTCATGATGGCGGGCTCCGATATGTTGGCAGGCGCGAGGCGCAGCTTCATTTCATTTCGGCTCATCTCAGACGCACACAATATCAACGGGGCCCCGGTGATGGACGCTTCGCACGATTCCCGCGGTGTTTACCGATCCAGCGGTCGCGTAGCCTGGTTGAAGTTTCTCCCCGGCTTGTTCGTGACGGTTTGCACCGCGATTGCGATGGCCGGGGGCCTCTTCTGGGTGCTCCAAAAAGGGTTTTATCTGATATTTATCGCACCGCTGTTCGCATCCGGGGTCGTCGCCGGCGTCTGGTTTGTGGTTCTTACCTGGTCACATTGCCGCAATAAGAAGGTCGCCATTTTCAGTTCGCTCGTGCTGGGACTCATCTTGTACCTCGGATACTACCAGATCGGTTTAATCCAGATCCTCGGACCGCGAAACGCGCTTCGTGTCGATTTACTCCCCCGTTACGTGCAAATCCGGATGATGACCGACGTAGCTCGTGATGCCCGACATGCTCAGGCACGAAACGTGGCTCCCCGGGGTCCCGACCGTGTGCAACAGACGTTCAACTGGGTCTTCTTCGGCTGCGAGCTGGTCATTGCCATGGGTGTCATCGCCGCGGTGGGGCATTACAGCGTATCGCGGGCTTATTGTGAAGCATGTGCACGCTGGATGAAGCCGGAGACTCTCAAGCTATCGCCGGGCGTCGGGGCGCCACTCTGGGAGTCAGCGCAAGAGGGACGTTACGACGAGGTCCGCAAGTGTCTCGCCAGCACGTCGCGAGAGAATTCCTTGGGATGTAACGTCACCGTTGAGCACTGTCCGAACTGTGCTTCCGAACAGAGGTCGCAGGCTGTTTTCCTCACCGTGAAAGACGTGCTCGCACCGGGGTCGAGCGAGCCCATCACGGCCAAGCTCGGATCGTTATTCAAGCCCCGGTGGTCCGCCGGCCTGCGCACGCTGGTCAACCAGGTCGAGCTTGATCCGGCGGAAGTCGGCGTGCTCGCCTCGAGCTTTCCCGGTCTCAAGCACATGATTAAAACGAGTCCCGAGCTCTTTGCCGAAGCCCATCTGGCGGCCGAGGAGATCAAGCGCCAAGAGGAACCTCAGTCGCGACCGGCAAATCAGAATCAGCCGTTGGCGCGAATCAAAGCGGTGGAGCCCGAAGACGCCGGCAAGGTGCTGACGCGCCCTAACGCCATTCTCCAGACGATCATTGGAGTTGGTTCCATCTTCGGAGGATTTGCCCTGGCTTTCGGGCCGGCCGGCATTTTGTTCGGTCTTGACCCGGAGCCCCCCGAATGGCTCGGGGGAATCGCGGTGTGCTGGCTGTTTGCGTGTCTCTTGCTGAACCTGGTATGGATTCTCTGTTTTCCGACGTATTTCACGTCAAAATTCATGTTGCGGCAGACCCGCAACGCGTTTGACTACCGAGCCAGTCCCGCGGTCGACCTGCACAACCCGGACCTTTTCTTCGTCGACATCGTGCCGCGCATCAACTGGGGCAAGGCCATGATGGAGAACGCCACGGACATCGGATTTCTGGAATTGAACAAGGCAAAGCGCTCACTCATTTTCGAGGGCGATCGCGAGCGTTACTGGATTCCGGTCGAGTCGATCATCGAAATCAAACACGAGTTCTGGGCCGAGATGGTCCAGCATCAACTCCAGAAGGCGCCGCCGCTCCATCACCATATCGTCATCCGCGCTCAAACCGCCGACGGACCGTGGGAGACCTGGTTCTCACGCCGCCAGAACACATTCCGCCCGTTCACCGCCAAGCGACGCTTGGCCGACGCCAAGGAGCTGGAAGCCGCCATCCGCGAGCTGGCGAAGTAATGTCAGTTCGCTGCGCGGTCCGCAGGACGCCGTATTCAATTTTCTTATCGTCGCGAGTTCGGCACGGCGCTCCCGGAACTCGCCCAGGGCACTTGAGGATCGGAAATGCCACGCGGCCAATACGGCTGGCTTCGCGTCGTCGATTCAGCGCGCTTTTGCAATCCGACCTTACTTCGCCCCGGCTTCCGCCTCCGCGACAACGCGGTCGATCGCCTGGTAAAAATGATCGCCCTGAGGGTTTTTGTAGCGGATGATTCCCCGGGGATCGAGCACATAGTGCGTGGGCCAGCTTGACACTCCCCATCGCTCGACAATCGGACCATTCTGACCGTCCCACCACGACTGCCAGGTGATGTGCTCCTTGGCGGCGCCGCTCTTCGCGGTGCCGCGATCGGCATCGCCGTTGATGCCGAGCAGGACGAACGGCTTCGTCTCGAGCCGCCGCACCAGCTCGCGCTCCTTGGGGACGTTGGACATACATGGCCCGCACCAGGTGGCCCAGAAAACAAGGGCGACGACCTTGCCTTTGAAGTCGCTAAGGCGGAGCGGCCGGCCGTCGAGGTCTTGGCCCTCGATTTCTGGCGCCACTTTACCCTCCACCAGGTTGCGTAGCTTGAATAACTCACCACGCGCGACCTCGCTCAGCGGCGTCGGTGGGCGGCGCTTGGGGACCGTAACATCGCCGAACTCGTCGACGACGCGCTCGAAATACACTTCAGCCTCGCGATCAAGTGCGTCGGGATCGGACTGTTTGATTTGATCGAGGAAACCGCGTGGAGTGGCCGAGTGAGCCTTGACGGCGAGGTCCCTGATCAGCGGGTCATCGAGCGATCGACGGATGCTCGCCAGTCGCGCATAGCGGCGCCCAAGCGAAAGACAAGAGATCCCGCGGATCGTCTTATTTGAACTCTGCTCGAGCGCCGTTACAAGAAATCGCTTGGCCGCGGGGCTCGCATTACTAGACATATAGGCAATCGCGCAGAGGAAACTGATCCGGTCTCCCTCGAACGCGTTCTTCTCGGTCAGGAGGTCGTAGGTGCGTTCGATTTCGTTGTCCGCCCAGGGATAATAGGATGCCATCACGTCGAGAACCGGCCAGGTCAGGGCGTCGATTTCTTCGGGGTCGTTCGGGTGCGCGGCGGCCCAAGCCTGGGCTCGCTGAAAGGCCGAGCGAATCAGGTCTTTGCTCTCCTTGTTGATGGCCTGACGTTCCGCTTCCGACTTGGCTCGGTTGTAGCGGGCTTCGATCCTGCGCGGCGCCCCGGTTGTATTCCCACTTGACCTCGGCCAGCGAACCCTTCGGCGGAGGGAGAAAAACATAAGCGCCGGCGAAACCCAGAATGGCCGAGGTCGCAAGTAACCCAATCACCCCGTACCAAATTCCTTTGCGAGATTTCATGAGCCGGCCCCACGGCGAGTGTCGGGACTCTTCGACATACGTACTACAACTCAAAATAAGCGGTTGCGACCCGTGGGTCAACGAGGCGTCTCACAATTGTCGTGAGATCGACCGTCCCACCAGGTGGTCGCCACTGCCGAGAGGCTCCAGGCGTAGACGCCTTGCACGGTTCAGGCCTTCGGCAATCCCCCTTCAAGGCGGCATCGTTCCTGGCAACAGCGACGCGATTGGCCTCGCGAAGGAGTTTGAACGCCTGGCTGCGGTTTCACTCGTGAGTTTGACCACGGATGGCGCGGAGAACACTGGGAGAGCAAGAATAAGCTCCTCGGGACTTCCCGGTACCTGGCCACAAAGTCCCATGCCCTGACGACGATGCTGCGTCGCCGGGCGTTGATCTCTGGGACGAGACCACGGCACCCAGCCACGTGGTTAAACTTACGGGTGCTCATTGCCAATGACGCTGATCGGTTTCGAAACGGCTCGATGTGAGGAGGCGTTCGTGAAATCACTCAAGGACTTGATCGCTTCGCGTGCGGAAAAGCTCCGTAACGGGCGGGCGCAGCGGGTGAATAAGCCCGAAGCAATTGGTCATCGGCGACCGCGACTGGCGCAATTTGCAGAGGCCGAGGGCTATTTGTCTCTGCTGATCCTCGTCCTGTTGTTCTGCACGCCCATCCTGTCAGGACTGCCGGAACCCTATCTGCCGCCGACCGGGCTGGCGCTGTTGGGAATCGGAGGGTTATTCGCGATCAGTGGAGTCCGACACGCGACAGGGATGGGCCGTGTGTGTGCTCGATTGAGCCTCGTGATCGTGCTCACCCTCGTCTCGGTGATCGCCATGCATTGATCTGTTCGGCCATCGCCCGATGACTGGCCCACAGGCGCCGACGGCCCCATCATCTCGATCGATCCGTGCCCATCGGTGTAATCAGTGGTCAATCCTCACCCGGAGTTGAACCACGGATGGCGCTGAGAACACCGATGGGAGGGGGAAAATCAACGCTGCTTGGATATCTGTCCATGCGCCACCCTCGTGTCCCGGCTTCATTCTCCTTATCAGTACGTCGCGATTGACCCAGATTCGACCAGGATGTCTGGATCTGGGCCTCGCCGGTGCGCCTCGACAATTCGGCGGTGCATTTATCATATGTTCGTAGTTCCACTTGATTCATCAGCACAGCCGCCTCGTCTGGAGCGTTCGTCCTGTAGACCCAGTCTCGAGAGTTCCCGGGACACCAGGAAGCAACGGAGCCGGACGGGCCTGCTGAAAGAGCGTCCATGACGCGCCCACCCGTTCGGCTTCCGTGAGAATCTGATCATCGGCACCGACAACCCGATCCTTGGACCCAAGGCGTATCGCGCTTGCGACAGGTGAAGGTGGGCCCGCCAGGATGCTCTTGATTCGGTATCAGGTGATGGTCTGCGCTCGCTGCCACGGCAGATTCACGTTCGAGTTGTCGTGGAAGAAGTGGACAAGGTCGCCTCCCACCAGCGCGAGAACCTCGAAATTGCCGTGACTGCTGCTCTTGAAGTTGCTCTGGATGATACACGCCGGGCCCGTGACGCCCGAAGTGATCGTCTGCGCTCGCTGCCACGGCTTGTTGACATCCGAGTTGTCGTGGAAGAAATGGACGAGACTCTCCCCTATCGGCACGACGACCTCGAAGTTGCCGTGGCTGCCGCTCTTGAAGTCGCTCTGGATGATGCACGCCGGGCCCGTGACGCCCGAAGTGATCGTCTGCGCTCGCTGCCACGGCTTGTTGACATCCGAGTTGTCGTGGAAGAAATGAACGAGATTCTCCCCCATCGGCACGACGACCTCGAAGTTGCCGTGGCTGCCGCTCTTGAAGTCGCTCTGGATGATGCACGCCGGGCCCGTGACGCCCGAAGTGATCGTCTGCGCTCGCTGCCACGGCTTGTTGACATCCGAGTTGTCGTGGAAGAAATGGACGAGACTCTCCCCTACCGGCACGACGACCTCGAAGTTGCCGTGGCTGCCGCTCTTGAAGTCGCTCTGGATGATGCACGCCGGGCCCGTGACGCCCGAAGTGATCGTCTGCGCTCGCTGCCACGGCCGTTTCACGTTTGAGTTGTCGTGGAAGTAGTGGACGAGGAAGCCGCTCTTTCGTACCAGCCCTCGAAGTTCCCGTGATCGCCGTTCCTGAAATCGCTCTGGATCAGGGCCGTCACGTCGAGCTGCAACGGTGGCCGGCGGTAATAAATATCAACCTCGCCGCTGGTAGCGGAATCGCTCACGACGTCCGTTTGCTCGCCGTAGCTGGTAACAATATTGGTGGGCTCCCACACCACCGACGGGTTCACATTTCCTGTCTGAATGTTAATGTCCTGGAATGCCGTGTAATCGGTGGCTGGGTATTCGGTCGGCGCATTGAGGTCGTACGGCGGTGTGGCCGTGCTGGCAAGTTCGTACACCTCGAGAGTTTCAACGGCCCAGACGAGCTCTGGCAGATCGGTAACGGTGAAATTTGATCCGGAGATGCCCTGGAACTCGCAAGTGTAGGTAAACTTGCCATCCGACATACTGGTGCGGGTCATGACTCCGATGAGGGTGTCGCCGGGGTTGACCCGGACGTGCGGCGTGTGATGCACATTGCCGGTGGCGTCGGGCACGATCCAGCTTGCCACGGTCCAGAATAGCCCGACGCGCGTCACGCCATCCTCGTCCGCGTCGTTACCGCCCCACTGAAGAACAGGCTGAAGGATGGTCGAAGAATCCGAGGGTTCGAGCCCATTGAAGAGGTAGATCAACTGCGAGGCCTGAGTGGTCGGGGCCGGCGGCACGTTCCAGGTTGTTCGGAAGGCACTGATGGCCATGCCCGTCGTATTCTGCCACCACCCCGCGCTGATCCAGTTTGCTCCACTCGGAGGTTCAGGGCGAACGCGAACAGCGTTCTCGGTCCGCGGCCGGGCTTCAATGACCGGTCCGCCTGCATGGAATTTGATCGCCTGTCCTGGCTCGACAAGGTGCACGCGAGAACGCTCGTGATAGCCGCCCGGAGTCAACACAAGATTCGTGGTCGCATTTGTTGCCCGTGCCTGCAATGGCTGGCGTGCGTGGGCATCAGGACTTGCCGCCGGCTTCCCTTCGTCAAACACGACGGTAGAACCCGGCGGGATCAGATGTACGTCTTTTTTGAGACGAGGTCCGCCCGGAGTGATCACGCGACTTCCAATCTCGGCGGGATCTTTCTTGTCTGTGTTCATGTTGTCCCCGCAGTGGGTGCCGTCAGTGTTGCTTTCGTAAGCAGGGAACCAATGAACTCTGACCCGAAACATGGCGACCGAGGCCGCCGCAGGTGTCGCCAATTCCGCCGATTTCGCCCACAATGGCCTTGTTGCCTTCTCCATCTCGAGCGGTGCGGCGTGGGATCACTTTCCCTGCTTCTATTGGTGGAATCAAGATCTCCTCAAGCTCAGCGCAAAGGGCGGGCACGATTTCGCCGTCGCCTGGCGGTGGAGAGTCAAGGTTGAGGAGATCGATCCAAAGCGATTCAGGAATCTTCTTCAGTCGCATATCCTCGTGGTCGTGCCAGCAAGTTGTAAAGAATGTGCAAAAATTCTTTCTTGTTAGTAAGGACATACACGCTCGAAGCCGAAGCTCGGCTCGTCCGGCGACGGCACTCGGCTCACGAAAACGCCCTATCTCTTCGTCAATTCATGTCTTAGTATTTGCATGTACTTTTTGCAATCTTACAACGATTTGCGAAGGGTCCACTCAGATTGGCGTCTCTTCGCCGACGTGATACGATACTCTGGGCCTTTCGCCGTTGATCGCGAGTTATTGCCATGTCGAGCATGAGTATATCCGCAAAGTCTCAGCGCCCGACCTGGACGGTCGCCGACCTCCACCGCCGGTTCGGCCCCATTGCGTTTGATCGCATCCGCCACGACCCGCCCCCGGGCCACGCAACGGTCGACGACGTCGTCAGGCTCAACGACCATGAAGATCGGCTCTGTGAGCTGGTTGATGGGATCCTCGTGGAGAAGATCGTGGGGTTCGAGGAATCGATCATTGCCGGGATCATTCTGACCGCTCTCAACACCTTTGCTCGAGCACACAATCTCGGACTGGTCGCGGGGGCCGACGGCACCATCCAGCTCGACATCGATCTCGTGCGCATCCCCGACGTGTCATTCATCTCATGGAACCGCCTGCCCGGCGGCCAGGTTCCCAAGGAACCGATTCCCAGGCTCGTTCCCGACCTGGCCGTCGAGGTCATCAGCCGCGGCAACACCAAGAAGGAAATGGACGAGAAGCTCCGCGAGTATTTTCAAAAAGGCGTCCGCCTGGTCTGGTACGTGCGGCCGCGCAGCCGGGTCGTCGACGTTTACACGTCGCCCGACCATTTCCAACGCTTGACAGCTTCGGCCGAGCTTGATGGCGGCGATGTCTTGCCTGGCTTCAGCGTCTCGGTCGGCGAAGCCTCCTTTCGGCCGCGAAGCCCCCCAGCGCTAAGGGGCCAGACAAGCAAGACGGTCGACGATCTAACAAGAAAAACGGCCGAGGGCGGCGGCGTTGAGCGCGACATATTGACAGAGCCCGCTCTGGCCCCGGCATGGTTCGTGGCAGGTCGCCTCGCTGGGTCGCATACGACGGAATCGCTTCTTGGCCGAAAGCGACATCTCGTGGATACTCCCTCGATTGGCGTGCTCTGGCGGGCATGATACGATGCTCTGGATTCGTTGCCAGTCATTCTGAGTCATCACCATGTCAAGTGCGACGATCGCCGCGAAAATCGTGCAGCCGCAGCGCCCGAGCTGGACGGTCGCCGACCTCCACCGCCGGTTCGGCCCCATTGCGTTTGATCGCATTCGCCACGACCCGCTCCCAGGTCATGCAACAGTCGCGGACGTTGTCCGGCTCAATGATTCGGAAGACCGCCGATACGAGCTGGTCGACGGAATTCTGGTGGAGAAAACCGTGGGATTCGAAGAATCGTGCATCGCCTTGAAAATCGGGCGATTGCTCGGCAACTTCGTCGATCCGCAAAACCTGGGGCTGGTCGCGGGGGCCGACGGCACCATCGAGCTCGACATCGATCTCGTGCGCATCCCCGACGTGTCATTCATCTCATGGAACCGCCTGCCCGGCGGCCAGGTTCCCAAGGAACCGATCCCCAGGCTCGTTCCCGACCTGGCCGTCGAGGTCATCAGCCGCGGCAACACCAAGAAGGAAATGGACGAGAAGCTCCGCGAGTATTTTCAAAAAGGCGTCCGCCTGGTCTGGTACGTGCGGCCGCGCAGCCGGGTCGTCGACGTTTACACGTCGCCCGACCATTTCAAACGCCTGACAGCCTCGGCCGAGCTTGATGGCGGCGATGTCTTGCCTGGCTTCAGCGTCTCGGTCGGCGAGTCTTTTCGGCCGCGAAGCCCCGGGGCGGTAAGGGCCCTGATAAGCGCAACGGTCCCCGTTCCCACAAGAAAAACGACTGACGGCGCTGCCGCCAGGGAATTGCGTTTCATAATATCCCGACGGGAATTCGCAACGACCATGCCGAACACGCCCCATCAGTATCGCCTGGTATTCTTTGACGCGGTCGATGAGCCGGCCGAGCTGCGTGACATGGTTTGTCGCGCCACCGGAATGCATCCGACCGATGTCGTGCAGTGGCTGGCGCGTGCGCCGGGAACCTGGCCGCGGCCGCTCGACGAAACGACTGTCCGCGCGTTGCTCGACGGTCTCTACGACGCGGGGATCGCGGCCGAAGCGTGGCGGACGGACCTTTTTCCCGACCTGAGCCCGCCGCGCTCCGTGCATCGGGCCGCATGCACAAAAGAGGGGCTGCGGATCGAAGGGCTGCGGGCCGAGCCGACGCACTGGGTTCCCTGGGACCGGGTTGAATTGATCTGTGCCGGGAAAATCAGCGCCGAAGATGAGTTTCGCGATGTCCAGGGGCCACGCTGGCCATCCGCGGTCGTCTCGGGAATCCGTGCTTTGGCCCTGATGAAGCCCCACCTTTCCAACCGGCGCTGCCGGGCTTCGCGCATCCCGCGCGACCCGATCGGCGAAGTCCTCATCGTGCGCCGCGATCCGCGGATCGCCTTTCGCGTCGTCGAGACCCAGATGAATTACGCCTATCTTGGCGAGCGGCTCAGCATATCGGCCGCCGATAACTTTCCGCTCTTCGTGGCCGATCTCTGCGCCCGGGCCGACGACGCCTACATCACAGCGTCGACCCGCTCGATGCTCGAGCGCCGCGAGCCGCCCGAGCACGAATTTCCGAGCTCGCAGGCCCTGCTCGAGCACGCGACCCATCGCCTCTTGTGGAGCTGGTACCGCCGCGACCGCGCCGCCCAGTCGTCGCCCGACGATCGAAGTGCTGCTCACGACACCGATCACGATGATGACGTCGAGGAGACCACTGACGACTCGTGAGTCGTCACGGCCGCGGTCTGGCCCGATCCCATTCTGGACCCGGTGGACCCAATCGCCGTGTGCTCGACCATTCACCGCGGTGCTTGATTGCGGTTAATTTTGCCCGAACAATAGACCGATGTTGCGAATGCGCGAAGAATCTTTGAAAATCTTCTTGATGTCAAGCGGATTTTTCTTGGAAAAAGGATGGACATTTCGTAGGATCACAGGATGCGACTCCACCAAAACCCGCCTTGGGCCGAGTCTGTGGGCTGCGTTTTGCGTTCCACAAGCGCGATTTTGCCTTTGCCCGCGGATGCTGGAGTTCTGTCTGAATCCGGTCAAGGAGTGTGCCGGTTTGGCAGCTTCGGTAGGGATGACCGTTTCGACCGCGACCGTCCACGCCGTGTAGTTCGTGGACAGTCAGCGGACTTTTTTTCGACTGACTGTCCTCAAGGACCGAGCGCCAGGTCGCAACCCGACTCGACTCGACTGTGAATCGCGCAACCACTGTGATTTGAACTGACTTGATTTGAACCTGATCTGAATTGTTTGGTGTCGAGAACATCTGGGCGGTCGTGCAGCAGTTCGCGCGATGGGATTGATTGGCCGCCGCTTTCACCCACCAACCACCCCGCTTCGGCATAGCCATGGGCGTGCAGAGGAGAGTGTCTCGTGAGCATGGGCGAAAGTGCCTACGATCGGATTAATGACTACGGTGCCGTCAAGATCGGGCTCGCGAGCCCGTACGACATCCGGAGCTGGTCGTTTGGCGAAGTGAAGAAGCCTGAGACGATTAACTATCGGACCTATCGGCCCGAAAAGGATGGACTGTTTTGCGAGCGGATCTTCGGCCCTGAGAAAGACTGGGAGTGTGCCTGCGGCAAGTACCGCGGGATGAAATATAAAGGGATGATTTGCGACCGCTGCGGCGTGAAGGTCACCCATTCACGCGTCAGGCGGAAGCGCATGGGGCACATCGAGCTGGCCGCTCCGGTGGTGCACATCTGGTTCTTCAAGGCCATGCCCAGCCGGTTGGGCACGCTGCTCGACATGCGCACCAGCAGCCTGGAACGGATCATCTATTTCCAGGACTACGTGGTCGTCGAGCCAGGCGATACGCCGCTCAAGGAGCGGCAGCTCATGACCGAGGAAGAATTCCGCAAAGCCAAGGAGCAATTCAAGGCCGGGGGCCAGTACAACGAGGAATTCCAGGCCGACATGGGGGCCGAGGCCGTCCGCAAACTCCTGATGCGGCTCGACCTGGTATCCCTCTCCAAGCAGCTTCGCCAGGAGCTGGTCGAGACCTCGAGCAAGCAGAAGATCAAGGACTTGACCAAGCGGCTCAAGGTCGTCGAGGCCCTCCGCGATAGCGACAACCGGCCCGAGTGGATGGTCCTCGAGTGCATCCCGGTCATCCCGCCCGACTTGCGCCCCCTGGTCTTGCTCGATTCGGGCAACTTCGCGACCAGCGACCTGAATGACCTCTATCGCCGTATCATCAATCGCAACAACCGGCTCAAGAAGCTCGTCGACTTGAACGCGCCCGAGGTGATCATCCGCAACGAGAAGCGGATGCTCCAGCAGGCGGTCGACGCCCTCTTCGACAATAACCGGTGCAAGCGGCCCGTTTTGGGCAGCTCGAACCGTCCGCTCAAGTCGTTGACCGACATGATCAAGGGCAAGCAGGGGCGGTTCCGCGAAAACCTCCTGGGCAAGCGCGTCGATTACTCGGCCCGCTCGGTGATCGTCGTCGGCCCCGACCTGAAACTCCACCAGTGCGGGCTTCCCAAGAAGATCGCGCTTGAGCTGTTTCAGCCGTTCATCATCCGACGGCTCAAGGAGTTAGGGCATGCCGACACCATCAAGTCGGCCAAGAAGATGCTCGAGCGCCGCAGCGAGGAAGTGTGGGACATTCTCGAAGAGGTGATCCGCAACCATCCGGTGCTCTTGAACCGGGCACCGACCTTGCACCGCATGGGTATCCAGGCGTTTGAGCCGGTGCTCGTCGAGGGCAACGCCATCCGCATCCACCCTTTGGTCTGCAAGGGGTTCAACGCCGACTTCGACGGCGACCAGATGGCCGTGCACCTGCCGCTGTCGATCGAGGCGCAGGTCGAGGCCATGACCCTGATGATGGCGACCAACAACATCTTCAGCCCGGCCAACGGCAACCCGATCATCAGCCCCACCCAGGACATCGTCATGGGTGCCTATTACCTGACGGTCAGCCGTCCGAGCGAGCTCGGCGAGGGCATGATCTTCTCCACGCCGAATGAAGTCTTCCTGGCGCACAGCCAGAAGAAGGTCGGCGTGCACGCGCAGATCAACCTCCGCCTGCCCCCCTCGCGGCGCCTGAAGGGTGACGGCGAGAAGGAATTCACGCCAGGCATGATCGTCAAGACGACCGTCGGCCGCGTCGTCTTCAACGACATCCTCCACCCGCGGATGCCGTTCTACAACCTCACCCTGGGGCAGAAGCAGCTTCAGAGCATCATCGCCGATTGCTACCAGATCCTCGGCCGTCGCGAGACGATCTCGTTGCTCGACCGCATGAAAGATCTGGGCTTCCGCGAATCGACCCGCTCCGGGCTGTCGTTCGCGACCGACGACCTGAAGACGCCGCCGTCGAAAGACGCGATCATCGCCGAGGCCGAGAAAGAGGTCTTGAAGCAAAACCGGTTCTATCAGCGCGGGATCATCACCGACCAGGAGCGGTATAACAAGGTTCTCGACGCCTGGACGCACGCTCGCGAGCGGATCACGGCCGAGATGATGGAGGCCCTGCGCAACGACAGCCGCGACGGCGAGGTTTACTTGAACCCGATTTTCCTCATGGCCGAATCGGGTGCTCGTGGCGGTGTCGAGCAGATTCGCCAGCTGGCCGGCATGCGTGGTCTGATGGCCAAGCCCTCGGGCAAGATCATCGAGACGCCCATCAAGGCCAACTTCCGCGAAGGGCTCTCGGTGCTCGAGTATTTCAGCTCGACGCACGGAGCCCGCAAGGGCCTGGCCGACACGGCCTTGAAGACGGCCGATAGCGGCTACTTGACGCGTAAACTTGCCGACGTCGCCCAGAACGTCGTGATCACCATGGAAGACTGCGGCACCTCGCAGGGCATCACCAAGGGGGTCATCTACAAGGGTGAGAAGGTCGAAGTCAGCCTCGTGCAGTCGATCCGCGGCCGCGTCAGCCGGGTCAACATTGTTGATCCGCTCACGGATGAAGTGGTCGTCAAGGATAGCGAGATGATCACCCTGGCGGCGGCCAAGAAGCTCGAGGACATGCAGATCGAGAAGATCCAGGTGCGTAGCCCGATGACGTGTGAAGCGTCGCTCGGCGTTTGCCGGCGGTGCTACGGCATGGATCTGGCCACCGGGCAGCTCGTCGAGGCGGGGATGGCTGTGGGCATCATCGCCGCACAGTCGATCGGCGAGCCGGGCACGCAGCTCACGATGCGTACGTTCCACATCGGCGGCGTGGCCACCCGCGGCGTCGAGGAAAAGGACGTCAAGAGCAAGCGCGAGGGGAAGGTCAAGTTCGTCGGCCTCAATATCGTGATCAACGACGAGGGCAAGAAGATCGCGCTTTCGCGTAACGGCGAAATCCAGATCCTCGACCCCAAGGGCCGCGAGCTGGAGAAGTACGACGTGCCCGACGGTGCGATCATGATGGTCGAAGACGGCCAGACGATCGCCCGGGGCAGCATGCTCTGCGAGTGGGATCCGCACAACATCCCGATTCTGGCCGAGGTCGGCGGCAAGGTCCGCTTCGACGACATCGTCGAAAACGAGACGATGAAGATGGAGATGGACCCGTCCGGACACGTGCGACGGACGATCATCGAGCACAAGGGGGACTTGCACCCGCAGGTCATCATCGTCGATGCCGAGGGCAAGACGCTCGACTACAAGTACATCCCCGAGCGAGCGAGCATCGAGGTCAACGACGGCCAGATGATCTCGGCCGGCACCCTGCTAGCCAAGACGCCACGCGAGGTGGGGGGCAACCAGGATATCACCGGCGGCTTGCCGCGAGTCACCGAGCTCTTCGAGGCCCGGCGGCCCAAGGAGCCGGCGGTCATCGCCGAGATCGACGGCCGCGTCGAACTCCTCGAGGAAAAACGCCGGGGCAAGCGCACGATCATCGTTCGCAACGAGAGCGGCATCGAGCGCGAGCACTTGGTGCCGCACGGCAAGTACCTGCGGGTTCACGGCGGCGACCGTGTTCGTGCGGGTGATCCCCTGGTCGAAGGGCCGCTTGTCCCGCACGACATTCTGCGCATCTCGGGCGAGGAAGCCGTTCAGCGGTATCTCCTCCGCGAGATCCAGAACGTGTATCGTTCGCAGCGCGTCGAAATCGACGACAAGCACCTGGAGATCATCGTCGCCCAGATGTTGCGGAAAGTGCGCGTCGACAGCGTCGGCGACACGCCGCTCTTGCCGGGCTCGGTGATCGACAAGTTCGAGTTCCGCCGCGTCAACATGGAGTTGATGAGCTGCGTGAAGGTGAAAGATCCGGGCGACACGGAGTTCCGCGTCGGCGACTGCGTGCCCCGCGATCATTTCGAGCAAGAGAACCTGCGTGTCGAGTCGTCGGGCTCGCGCAAAGCCGAATGGATCCGGCCCAAGCCGGCCGCGGCGAGCACCCAGCTTCTGGGCATCACCAAGGCGGCGGTGCAGTCGGAAAGCTTCATCTCGGCTGCGAGCTTCCAGGAGACGACCAAAGTTTTGACCGAGGCCGCCCTGGCGGGCAAGGTCGACTACCTGGTCGGTCTCAAGGAAAACGTCATCCTGGGCCACCTGGTCCCCGCTGGCACGGGCTTCAAGGCTCACCTGGAGGCCGAGGTCCGGATCCGGCCCGAGGCCCTCGAAGCCCTGGCCGACAAGGGGCCGGCTTATGCCCGCTACCGCGACGAGACGCCTGTGGGCGCCGGCAAGGATTGAGCAACCAACAGGGCGGAGCCGCTCGGCGTGAGCGGCCCACCCACCCGAAAACCGCAGCGCTGTTTGGTTTCAATGACCCGTCCCGCCCATCGGCTGGACGGGTTTTCTTTTTGGCTGACACAGAATCACGCCGCTGGCCCCGCTCCGGGACAGTGGAACCGTGGTTTAACGTGACTCCCCGAATGCAGAATCTCAGCTTGATCGCGTGGGTATCGTTTTCCTCTCCGCGGGGGAGGACGCCCGAGGGGCAGGTGAGGGGAGCGCCAGCGCTCCAAGATTCTTCGACAGTGCACATCAAAGACGCGTGACCTCAAGCCCCGGTTGATCGCGCGGGCATCGTTCTCCTCTCCCACGGGGAGAGGATGCCCGAAGGCCAGGTGAAGGGAGTATTCCGCGGCGCACACAAGAGACGCGTGATCATAAGGCGCATTTTGACGCCAGGTATGAGTGGCCCATCACGGGAAACGCGCGCGTCGCGTGTCCGAGAGCCGTGAAGTGTGGCGCACACAAGACGGCCCCGCTCCAAAAAGGCCTCGGAAATCCAAGACACGTCCCTATCTCTTGATTCCACTTCAAGTTCCGCTTAGGCGCCTGAATAATCGGAATTTCGAAAACTTGCTCTAACTCCATGTAGATCATCACCTTTCATTTAGGCGCCGGCGCATCCCGCATGACCGAACCTTTTATCGTATCTCTCGCAGCAGCATCGTTTTACGGTTAGGCGCTCAGGCGCCTGAGTAACCCGCGCAGTTTAACGATTCGACCGATGCTAAATATGCACAAAGAGTTACGTTATGGCGCCTGAGTAACCCGCACAAAGCGACGCGTGGTGGAGTGTTACCACGAAACAGCTCCGCGAGATCAAGAACGGCTTCGTGAGTTCATGCTTGGTTTCGTGTTTTGGGTAAGCGAGTGTCGTGCCGATCGGTGCGATCGAAAATAAGAGACCGGGCCTGACCTTGCGAAGCGCCTGGATCGAATTTGGCGAACTTGGAGACGGGCGAAGGCGGTGACGGCCGAATCGACATCCTCGGCCGGTCATTGCTCCCGATCGACACCTTGCTTGCCTGTTCGACACATGAACGGGTCTTCGGTCAATAAACTCTGTATTCATAAAAGTTGCGCACAAATCTTGACTGGACAGGCGGGCATGTGTAATTATGCGCTCCGAAAGGATTTATGTAGCACAACGAGGGAGCAATCTCCGGGGCGATCCGGCCCACGAAGTCCTACAACGAACCTGCTTCATCAACGGCCCTTGAGCCGCCTTTTCCACGTCGCGATCACCGTGATGCCCGCAGTCGCGAGACAGGCCAGCGCCAGCGACGAGGGCTCGGGAACCGAGGACACGCTACCCATGATATAGGTGTAGCCGCCGCTATCCACAACCGAATAGCCTTGCGGAGCGTTGATCACGAGCTGGCCACTGGCGATCATGCCGTCGATCGTGTCGATCCAGTTGCCGCCGTTCGGATCTACCCAGCGAAAGTCCCAATTGGCCGTCGTGTTCAGATTGAAGATCAGGTCCATCGAGCTTGGGTCAAGCGTCAAACTTGAAAGCGATGTGCCGTTCAAAGTCAGGCCGATGCCGCTCGTCTGCTCAACGGTGAGCACCGAACCGTTCTGAAGATTGATCAGGTTATTAATGACATCGCCGCCGTGCAGTGTCACGTCGCTACCCGTCGTGCTATTGCCCACATACAGATTGGCGAGCGTCACCTGCCCGAGGTTGGTCACGCTGACCGACGAGTTGCCGCCGGACCCCACGAAAAGTGTGCCGGCCGTTAACCCATGGCCTTGCGCGTTGAGCGAGGAGCCGCTGTCCTCAACGCCGAGGCTGCCGGCGAGGTTCATGTTGGCGCCCAGGTTGAGCGTGCTGCCCGAGAAGACGCCGGCATTCGTCGTGACGCTCCCCGTCGCCGTGGTCGTGGCCGTTGCCCCGTTGTACAGATTCAGGGTGCCAACGCTGTTATTGAGCGTGGACGAACCGCCGCTGAGGGAGAAGCTGGTGACCGTGTCGGAAGCATTGATGTTGAAAGTCTGGCCGTTGCCAACGTAGAGGCTGCCGACGTCGATATTGCCAGGATTTTGCAGGGTCACGGCCGAGGAACCGGACCAGCCGAGGAATAGCTCAGCCGCGTTGAGCGTGTGGCCGTTCATGTTGAGGACCGAGCCGCTGTCCTCAACGCCGAGGCTGCCGGCGAGGTTCATGTTGGCGCCCAGGTTGAGCGTGCTGCCCGAGAAGACGCCGGCATTCGTCGTGACGCTCCCCGTCGCCGTGGTCGTGGCCGTTGCCCCGTTGTACAGATTCAGGGTGCCAACGCTGTTATTGAGCGTGGACGAACCGCCGCTGAGGGAGAAGCTGGTGACCGTGTCGGAAGCATTGATGTTGAAAGTCTGGCCGTTGCCAACGTAGAGGCTGCCGACGTCGATATTGCCAGGATTTTGCAGGGTCACGGCCGAGGAACCGGACCAGCCGAGGAATAGCTCAGCCGCGTTGAGCGTGTGGCCGTTCATGTTGAGGACCGAGCCGCTGTCCTCAACGCCGAGGCTGCCGGCGAGGTTCATGTTGGCGCCCAGGTTGAGCGTGCTGCCCGAGAAGACGCCGGCATTCGTCGTGACGCTCCCCGTCGCCGTGGTCGTGGCCGTTGCCCCGTTGTACAGATTCAGGGTGCCAACGCTGTTATTGAGCGTGGACGAACCGCCGCTGAGGGAGAAGCTGGTGACCGTGTCGGAAGCATTGATGTTGAAAGTCTGGCCGTTGCCAACGTAGAGGCTGCCGACGTCGATATTGCCAGGATTTTGCAGGGTCACGGCCGAGGAACCGGACCAGCCGAGGAATAGCTCAGCCGCGTTGAGCGTGTGGCCGTTCATGTTGAGGACCGAGCCGCTGTCCTCAACGCCGAGGCTGCCGGCGAGGTTCATGTTGGCGCCCAGGTTGAGCGTGCTGCCCGAGAAGACGCCGGCATTCGTCGTGACGCTCCCCGTCGCCGTGGTCGTGGCCGTTGCCCCGTTGTACAGATTCAGGGTGCCAACGCTGTTATTGAGCGTGGACGAACCGCCGCTGAGGGAGAAGCTGGTGACCGTGTCGGAAGCATTGATGTTGAAAGTCTGGCCGTTGCCAACGTAGAGGCTGCCGACGTCGATATTGCCAGGATTTTGCAGGGTCACGGCCGAGGAACCGGACCAGCCGAGGAATAGCTCAGCCGCGTTGAGCGTGTGGCCGTTCATGTTGAGGACCGAGCCGCTGTCCTCAACGCCGAGGCTGCCGGCGAGGTTCATGTTGGCGCCCAGGTTGAGCGTGCTGCCCGAGAAGACGCCGGCATTCGTCGTGACGTTCCCCGTCGCCGTGGTCGTGGCACTCGACGCGCCAGTGAGAAAAAGATAGACGACGACATCATTGGCCCCGAAGATCAACGAGTTGCCGTTCCCGACATAAGCGCTTGTGGCCGAGAACGAGCCGCCGCCCTCAATGAGCGATGCCGCTCCGCCAGCACCAATGTTGAGGCTTCCTGTGATCGTTAGCGCCTTGCCGGCCAAGTCAAGCGTCCCTGAGGTGCCAGCTCCGGAGCCGAGATAAACATTGTTGGCCGATTGAGCCTGATTCAGGGTCACCGTGGCAGTCCTGGCGACAGCGCCGGGATACGTGCTGCCGATGAACACGTTATTCGATGAGCCCGGTACGTTGCCGCCGGTCCAGATCGAGACGCTGTCCCAATTACCGCTTGTCACCGCTCCGACATCCTGAGCAATTGCCGGGGCACCTGTTAACATGCACGCTGCCGAAATCACCACAAGATGTTCGATCCGCCTTCGCATCGTGTATTACTCCGTAGTCGCTGGCACTGATCAATCTTTCCGCTATTGAATGCCCAAAGCGGATCCCCGTGCGCGAGGTTTTTTCGAGCAAGGTTCTTTTTCCTTGCCAGACGCGCATGTTGCCTCTCAAAATAGTGGGATCATGATTCGTCGATTTTCCTGACATTGAGAACAGGACCTGGCTTATGTCGAACCGCCCGAATCACAGCGGAGACATTGATTCTCGCCCGGCGGGCTCGGTCGCTCGAGCAATCTCGGAATTTCAGAAAGGGAATGCCAACGAGCTGGGCGAGATGATCAATGCGTATTTCGCTCGATTGCTTTCCAAAGCCAAGGCCAAGCTGGGGACTTTTCCCCACGCCGACCACGAGGGACTGGTTCAGAGCACGCTGAGAAGCTTTCTCAAAGGAGCGAGGAACGGACAATATTCAGCCATGAACCACCGAGGCGAGCTTGAACGGCTGCTCGGCACCATCATGCAGCGCAAGGTCGCGCACAACCTCAGGGACCAGACGACGGAAATCGCCGGAGGGGGTCACGTCCAGAACGAGCCGGAGCACGGTTTGGAAGCCGAAGGGCGCGACCCAGACCCACTCGAGGAAGCCATTTGCCGGGAATGGCTCGATCGCATGGGAAAGAAAGGCTTGTACGACGAGGCCCAGCTCATCTGGAAGGGCTACTGCTATTATGAGATCGCCGAGAGGCTGGGGATTACCGAATCCAGAGCCCGGCGAACGATCACGATCGTCCACAAGCAAACTCAGCTCTTCTTCGGCCTCGACGAAAAATAATGCCCAGTGCGCATGCCGCGGCTATTGGGCATCAGTTCTTGGGCAATTACACATCTTGAGGCCACATGAATGAAGCGCTCCGAGCCCCCCTATCTCGCTTCGCTCTCTGCGGACAAGGTGCAGTGGGTGAGCGCGGTCTGCGACGAGTTCGAGGATCACTGGGCCCGCTGCGATCGACCCATCGTTCTAGAGTACGTGCGTAGAGCCGGCGCTGATGCCGACTCCGTTGAGAAGCTCGTATTGCTCCGCGAGCTCTTGACGTCGGAGCGCGAGTTGCGTCAGAATGACGCCGAATCGTATGACGCTGATGCCTATCGCGCGCTCTTTCGTGGTGATGGAGAAGCCGACGCCGTCGAACTTCTCCTCAAATACGTCGAGCAGGCGGACGGTTCGCGGCGATTTCAGATTATTGAGCCGCATGCCGAAGGTGGGCTCGGCGAGGTATTCATCGCCCATGATCGACATCTCGACCGCGATGTCGCCTTGAAGAGAATCAAGCCCGAGCTGGCCAACGACAAGAAGAGCCGAAACAGGTTCATCGGCGAGGCCGAGATCACTGGTCAGCTCGAACATCCCAGTATCGCACCGGTTTATTCCCTGGGCGTGGATTGCGATCAGTTACCGTTCTATGCGATGCGTTTCATCGAAGGTCAGCCCTTACACGAAGCGATTGCGCAGGTCCGCAAAAATGACGCCCCCGGTCGCGAGGCCAACGCGCGGTTGCTCGAACTCCGCAAATTGCTGGGGAGATTCAACGCGGTGTGCGACGCCGTGGCATACGCCCATAGCCGGGGCATCTTGCACCGCGATATAAAACCCGCCAACGTGATCTTGGGCCGGTTCGGCGAGACGATCCTCGTCGACTGGGGCCTGGCGAAACGAATCGGCGACCCCGAAAGCGATTCCGCCGACGGGCCCTTGCAACAAGCTGAGCATGAGGAATCCCGCATGACCGAACACGGATCGGTCCTGGGAACTCTCCCTTACATGAGTCCCGAGCAGGCTCGATCGGCCACCGGACCGCTCGGCCCTGCAAGCGACGTCTACAGTCTGGGAGCAACCTTGTATCACCTGCTCACCGGCCAGCCGCCCTATGCTGGTGATGACCCCGAGAAGCTCCGCATCGAGGTAATCGAGGGCAATCTTGTTGCACCTCGCGCGGTCCATCGCGCGGTTCCCAGTGCGTCAGAAGCCGTGGTGCTCAAGGCCATGGCCAATGAATCCGGCAATCGTTATCCCACGGCGACAGCCTTGGCCGAGGACGTCGAGCACTGGCTCGCGGACGAGCCAGTGACGGCGTGGCGCGAGCCACTTTCGGTCCGCGCCACACGCGCACTGCAGCGACATCGGACCCTGCTATACAGCGCCACCGCCGCGATTGTTGTTGGGGTCATCGGTCTCGCGGTTTCCGCGGTTGTGCTCGCCAGCAAGAACCGCGAGATCGACACTCAGCGGCTACAGGCCCTGGATGAGCGTAATCGTGCCGAGCATGCGCGAGATGTGACCTTCAGCTCGTTGCGTGCGATTGTTGCACCAGTCAAGGACGTGAGGCTCACCGAGGAAAGCGCGCCCATTTGCGCACTGTTGCTCGACGAAGCCTTGCGATTGTCGCGTGACATGAGCAAGGAAGCCGAAGGCGACGCTCGTGCGGCGAAAGTGAGCTCCTTAGCCTTGATGCTGCAAGCCGAAATCCTGGCCGACAAGGGCGATCACGGTAAGGCTCTTGATGTGTGGCAGCAGGCCGTCGATCTTTTCGAGGCACGCGTCGCCCGTGATCCGGCCGATGTCTACAATCGCGAATCTCTTGCAAACCTCTACGGCCTGTACACGAAGGTCAACAACGACATGGAAGGTGTGCGCATAAATCTTCTCCGCGCAAACGAAATCTTCGCGGCGCTGCTGCGCGAAGATCCTCAATCGCCAAAGGCCGACGGGTGGGTCTGGTTCATTGCCACCCAACTTCACAACCTCGGCAGCAGGTACTTCGCGGAAAGCCTGACAGCAAGCGACGGCAGCAGGTCGGAGCTCGTCGAAAGGGCGATCAAATCGTTCCGCGAGGCAGTTCTGATTTGCGAAGAGCGGGTCAAGCAAACAGGCCGACGTGAGGGACTGTTGAGTGCGTTTGCTGTGAACGAGCGTTACCTGTGTCGTGTTTATCGCATGCAGGCCGGCCCACCACTTGATCCAGACCAGATTTCAGCGGCGAATCGCGAATCGATCGAGTGGGGCAAGAAGGCCCTCGCCGATTTTCAACCGTTGGCCGACCAAGACCCGGGCAACTATCTAAATCATATCGATCTCTATCTCGCCCAGTCTGAGGCTGGGGTTGCTCCACTTGGGCACCGGCGGCGCGGAAGCCGCTATCGCGTTCTTCAACGAGGCCAGGAAAACTCTACAGACCATGATCGCGGAGCATGGAAAAGTGGTCTCACGTGTCGCATCCCTCCAGGAATTTGTGGCCATCGTCGATCACAATATGGCCGAGGCATACGGCAAGGCCGACCCCGTCCGCTATTATATTTCCAGACGCGACGCCATTCGCGAGGCATTCGAGATCTGCGACAAGCTCATCCTGGTGAAGTCCCGATCTCGAGAACTGCGATGGATCTATGCGAGTAGTTCTCTGGAGATGGCGGATTATCAGGAGGACGACGGCGACAAACCCGACTGTGCGCGTCTCTTCACATCGGAACGGCTTTGGAAAGCAATTCTCGAGGACACGCCGTCAGACGATGAAGCACGAGTGATGCTGATTGTCGCCCAACTAAGACTTGCCGATGCCTTGGCGGCCATGGGGCATGTCGAAGAGGCTTCGCACTGGCGAAACTTGGCGCCGTCGACTGCTCGCCGAAATGCCGAGTTATTTTATGAGATCGCGAAGACGTTCTCCTCGAGACTCACGTTTCTCGGCAGGAAACCAACGAGACTCAATCGTCTACAGCTCGAAAACTGCCGCGGCCGACTCGAGAAACACGTCATTTCCATGCTCCACGAGGCGATCAACGTCGGGTTCAAGGATCGTGATCGGATCAGGAATGAGCCGCAGTTTGATTGCATTCGCTCTACGCCGGAGTTTGAGGCAATCACGTTTGACCTGGAGTTTCCCATCGATCCATTCCAGGCGAAAAGTAAATAGCCCTGGCGCTTGGGGGAAACAGAAACGCGATTCGTATTGCCGTTGGACATCAGCCGGAAGTTGGTCGGCACCGATAAAGCCAGGCGCGTTTATGCCCGATTGTCTTGACAATCTTCAAGTTGTCGGGAACTGCGTGTTCCCGTAAAATGCCACGGCAAGGAGACGTCCATGTCGACGAATATCAAGATTTCCCCCCAAGCAGAAGCGTTGTTGCAACGCCGGTTAGCCGGGCAGTGGGTCGAAGTTACTGACGAGACGCTGCCTCTTTACTTGGAGCTGGTGGACGCAGCCTTGATGATCCCGCTGCATTCGTTCGCACGCGGCCAAAATGGTGCTTTCTGGTTGACGGAAGCAGCGTGTGAATTACGCGAAAGCCTTAACGGACAAGCCAGCCACGCTCCATCTGTTTGAGCAATTCCCTCGCCGCGCGACTGATCGGCATTTCTGTTTCAGGACCGGCGGTGAGCGCGAGTTCGTGGTCTTTGTATTCAGCCTCCGCGAGCTGCGTGCGCGATGATTGCCTGAGCGCGATCGCCGATCCTGGTGCACTTCCAGCGGCGCTAGGTCACCTCGTCGTAGTTCTGCACGAGTTGCGGGTTCATCAATCCTGAATCGAGCGTCACCTGTCCTGCCAGCGAGACCGTCCCTCCTTCTCTGTCCTGCGGAAAGAAGCAATGATGCTCGCGGCCCCTTTCAGCGTCTTTCGCGCCTATCTGGAAGTTGGTGATTCGCAATTCCAGCATGGCGCGCCCGGCGACGATCTCAAGGTCGACGGCATACCGGCGGCTGAAATCCTCGGCATGATCGCCGGGGTCTTCAGGCGGTTTCTCAAGCGGTTTACGCGCAGACGGCGGCGGTTCCATCATCGCAGGAGGCGGGCCGGCTGACGGTTGTTCGTGGTTCGGTGGTTCCATGCTGAAGAAGTACCACGCTGAAACCATTACCATAAACGCACGAACGCGGCCCGCCGGATTTTCCCCAGCGAGCGGCGGATAACCTTCTACGAATGTCCCCTTCCGCGATCATACAGTTCGTCACGACTTGGGCGGGGCGCCGCCGGAGTCGACTTCGACCTCAGACCAACAACGGTCGAGGTCTTGCCAGGCGGGCGCAAAGGGGGTGCGGAAAGGGACCATTCTGCTGCACGCGGCCCAACGAGTTTCACCTACGCTGGCGTGCTTGTTTCCGCACAGGTAGGTTAAATGTTCCCCCTTTTCTTCCACGGTCGGCGAGAAGCCGGTCTGGTCGGGATCGACGCTGTTCATAGCCGTTTTGGGAAATGACACGGCTTCACCCGAACGATTGCTCCAATTTCGCGCAGGTCTCTACAACGAGATCATCAGGCACGGGCTGGACGTCATTGAACCGGAATGGCAGCAGGATCTCGTGGTAGAGTGTCCGCGGGAGGAATCGATATGAACCGCATCGTGATTCGTTCGCGCAGTGGATCCGATAGCAAGCTGCATCTGGAGGTTCCGGTCGGTCGGTCCGACGCGAAGTTCGAGGTCGAAATGGTGGTGCGGCCCGGACCAAGCGGCTGGGCATGCCTCCCGGCTACTTTGACCTCATCGGCTCGATTGACGATCAGACTTTCATTCGGCCCCCACAAGGGGAACTGTCTCCTCCCGTGGAGTTTGAATGACTTACCATCTCGATACCAATGTTGGGGTGGTGCTGCTCCGTAATTCGTCTCCGGCATTGGCGGCCAGGTTTCGGATGATCGACCCATCGGGCGATTTGCGTGCCTGTTCCATTGTGGTTGCGGAATTGCGCCACCGGGGCGCTGCGCAGCGCCAAGCCGGTCGCCAATCGAGCCGATGCCGATGCACTACTCGCGCTCACCCGAGTTTGCCCTTCGACGATGCCGCAGCCGACCGGTATGCCACCATTCGACACTACTTGGAGTCAAGCGGCCAGATCATCGGCTCGATGGACCTGCAAATCGCGGCCATCGCCCTGGCAAACGGATGTACGCTCATTACCAATAATACAACTGAGTTTAGCCGCGTTCCCGATCTCTTGATCGAGGACTGGCAGGTTCCATGAGCAAGGCGATTTCCGATCGGGCCCTCGAAGACGTCATGATCGCCGACTTCAACCGGGCCAACGGTCAACTTGGCAGGCCGCATCGCTGGCGAATTACACGCATCGCTGGCGAATTACAATTGAACTTTGTCACGGCGAATCGACGCGACTTGGCGCGGTTGCCCCGGCCGATTTTGGAGGACTGGTCGATCTAGCCCTATCGAACGTTCAGTCAAGAGCTGACCGTTCTTGGGATCGGAAATATCCAACCGATTCCAATCTGTCCCGTGAACCAGGCGAAGGCCACTCTCGTTTCCCCCCACGTCTGTCGGGTGATGATCGCCACTACTCCTAGCCGTTTATTGTGACAGTGCCGTCAGCCCCAGGCTTTGCCGAATCCTTGTTGACGTTGCCGGGACCCTCCGTCTCCGGGGCGTTGCCACCGTCTCCGGCCTTTCCCGTCTGATTGCCCACGGCGCCGCCGTTTACCGTAGCGGTGATGGCCGGCTCACTTGCTTTTTCATAGTTAATGGTGATGTTCCCACCACGGCCGCCGTTGCCTTGTTTTTCGACACTGCCGCCCTTGCCGCCCGCGGCGCCGCTGGCGCCGCCCTTGCCGCCCGTGCCTGACTGGTCGCCGCCGGCGTTTCCGTCGGCGTCAATCTGGATGGGACCGTTAATGGTCAGCATGTTCCCGGCTTTGATGGTGATCGCGCCCCCCGCGCCGCCATTGCCGGCGGCTGCTACGGAGCCTCCAGCCATGCCCTTGTCCAGGCCATAGCCTCCGTCGCCCGCCTTTGTGCTGACGTTACCACCTGCCGAGCCGGTGGCCATCACGTTGCCGCTCAGCGTGATGTTGCCGAAGGTGCTTTCAATCCCGATCGTGCCGTCACCCGCTCCCGCGGTGCCGGCGCCGACGGCGCCACCGATGCCGCCCTTTCTCCCGCCCTTGCCGCCAGCTCCCGTCGCGCCCATCCGTGGCGATGTGCTGCCGCCGCTGGCGGAAACCAACTGGGTCTGTATGGCGCCGCCGCTCGAACCGACACTGATTTTCCCACCGCCGCCGGCGCATGCCGTTCGAGCCGCCCGTTTCCGCTCCGTTACCGCCGCTGTCGTCAGGACGGTGTCCTACAGCATTGCCTCCTTGACCGGCTATGCCAGTATACGGCCCTGCGACACTGCCGCCGTCAGCCAGCAAGCTGCCCAGGAAGGTCAGACTGCCATCGGAGCCGACAATCGTGATCTCGTTGCCGCCGCCGGCTTTTCCGTTACTGCCCAACCGGCCGGCACCGCCACCCTGTCCGCCGAGCGGGCCGGCGTTGCCGCCGTCGCCACTTCGACCGCTGTAGGCGCCGACTGACCCGCCGTCGACATCCAGGTTGCCCGTCGCTTGCACGGTGCCTTCTGATGATTGCATGCCTATCAACAATGTCGACATATAGATTTTTCCACCGGTGCCGCCGTTACCGTTGTTACCGGCAGTGCCCCCTGATCCACCCTTGCCGAGCCCGGTGAGCGCGTTGCCGCCCTTGCCGCCGATGGCTGACATGTTGCCAACCGTGCCACCGATCGCCCACACCGTCCCTACGACAATGTTGCCAGGAGCCGTCGTGAGGCTGATGGAGCCGCCGGCGCCGCCGTTGCCGTTGTCTCCTGTGGGGCCGCCGTTGCCGCCGCCGGTGTCTCCTACACCGCCGCCGATATCGTCGCCCCCCTTGCCACCGACGGCATCGAAAGTCCCGATCACCGTTCCGCCGTTTGCCTCGAGATCAGCCAGACTGATGCCCGAGGACGCGTCCACCTTGATCGTACCGCCAAGGATGGCCGCGCCCGGACCGTCGCCCGCGGAGCCACCGTTGCCCCCCTTGCCATCGGCACCGCCCTTGCCGCCGCGACCCCCGGTCATCACAGGCGCTGGGTGCACTCCAAGGGGCTGGTCAAATACATTACCGCCATCGGCAATGAGCGAGCCTGTGCCCGAGACGTCGCTGAAAACACTCGACAGCGATATCGAGCCGGCGCCACCGGCCGAGCCGGCCGGCTGGATGATCCCACCCTGGCCTCCGACGCCTTTGGCGCCGGCATCGCCGCCATTGCCGGACGTGATTGACTCGGCGTTGCGTGTGCCGCCGCTGGCGATGATCAAGCCGTTGATCGCCAGGGCCTGCTGTGTTGTGATTTCGATGGTGCCCGCGCCTCCGCCGCTGCCGGTATGGCCGCCCTTGCCGCCAATGCCCCCGGGACCGCCGCCCTTGCCGCCGTTGCCGGGCGTGTTGATATAGGTGAGGGCATTGCCACCGTTGGCCGAGAGGGTCTTGTTGGTGGGCAGCGTAAATGTGCCGGCTTCGATCGTGATGTTCATGATGATGGGGATGCCGCCCTGGCCGCCAGCGTCACCCTGGCCGCCGGAATCGCCGCCGTTGCCGCCGGGTTTGTTGAGCGTGCTCGTTCCGCCATCACCGCTTGTCGCCGAGTAAGACCCGTCGTTGCCGCCATTGACGCTGGCCCCGCCGGTTAAATTGACTGAGCCGCTGTCGCCAGGCGACTTGAGCAATATCGAGCCGCCTGGTCCGCCAGCTCCGGACGCCAGGACATTGCCGCCGTTACCGCCTTTGGTTTCCACTCGGGGGATGACAAGCCCGTTGCCGCCTTTGCCAGCGGTACCGGCCATGCTGCCACCATTTCCACCATTGAAATTCATTGCCTCGGCGGCCGTCACGGCGATCGTCTGGTCGTCGGTCTGATTGATCACAGTCAGGCCGCCGCCTTTGCCACCATTCGCTAATTCTTTCAAGTCGGTCGCATCACCAATAGAACCCAGGCTGCCGCCATTTCCTGCCGAGTTCCTTCCGTTGCCGCCATTCCCGGCCCTGGCGATCGCTTCGACGTTGCCGCCGTTGCCGCCGAAGGCTGCAACCTCTTGGATCGAGATACCGCCCTGGGCTTTGACTGTGATGTCGCCAGCATCGCCACCATTGCCTGCTCCGCCCACGGAGCCACCATTGCCGCCTGCTAAACCTCCGTCAGCGGCGTGCCCTCCGTCTCCTGCCGTACCGGCCTGGTCACCGCCCGAGCCACCGTCGGCAAGGTTTTGCACGGACAGGATTGAACCGGCCGAGGAAATTTCAATTGAGCCGCCGTTGCCTCCGACGACGCCGCCTTCGACTGAGCCGGCGTCTCCTCCAGATCCGGCTTTGGCGTCACCCCCCTCGCCGGCAACACCACGCTGCACGCCGTCACCTGCCGGGATGGTCACCAAAAAACCCTTGTAGGGTGGCGGGTTCGGGGTACCGGCGTGACCGCCGTCGACGTAGATGTGATCCAGATTGAAAACGGGCGGCACCGCGGGTGGCTTGGTCGTTGGTGGTGAGCTGATCGAGTCGGAGCCACCTATACCCGCGACGCCGGCGATGCCAATGTCGCCAGCGCTGCCACCAATGGTTTTACCGGCGCCGCCGTTACCGGTCACGGGATAATAGAGGTTGGGCAGCCCATCGGGATTGACCGGGGAAAGTGCGCCGGCGTCGCCGCCGTTGGCAATGGTGGCTTCGTTCGTGGAGATCGACCCGCCGGCCGTGATTTCCAGGATGCCGCCGTTACCGGCCGTTCCTCCTGCGTAGAACTTGCCGTTATAAGCGCTTCCGATCGAGCCGCTGTCGCCGCCGATACCACCGGATGAGCTGCCACCATTGCCAGTGCGGTCACCCGAGTTCGACGCGATGGCGCCACGCAAAATCAAGAGAGCCGCTTCGGTGATGTTACCGGATGTCGAGTTGAGGATGATCGATCCCGCATTACCGCCGTTGCTGTTTCTGCCTATATCGCCGCTGTCGCCCCCTTTGCCCCTGCCCGCTGATGAGCCGCCGTTGCCGGTCTGATCGAAGGCAGTGCCGCCATCGCCGCCTGCAACGACGATTGCTCCTGTCGGGAGGTTGAGATAACCGGAACCTGTGGTCAAAACGACCTTGCCGCCGCCACCACCAGAGCCGTTGGTGCCGATCCCGCCGCTGTTGCCCCCGTTGCCGACGACGGCCTTGCCGCCATTGCCGGTCCTGGCCTGTGAGGGTGCGTAGACATTGAAGCCGGTGACACCATCTTTTTGCAACCGAACGATGGGTGCCACCACGCCGCCGGCGGCGATAAACGTGTTAAAGTGACCCTGGACCGACCCAACCACGCCGATAACGCCAGCGATGCTCGACTCCTCGATGGTGCCGCCCTTTCCTCCGTTGCCATTGTTGCCGATCGAGCCGCTGGAGCCGCCGCCGCCGTCGACTTTGCCACCCGAGCCGCCGTCGCCGGTTTGCGGAGCGAACGTGCCGTCGACATCGCCACCCGCCGCGATCAAGACGCTCAGTCCGATGGTACCGGACGTGGACGTCACGGTAATGCCGCCGCCCTTACCGCCGCTTCCGTTATTTCCGATCGATCCACTGTCACCACCTCGGCCGGACTCTCCCGCGGCACCGCCATCCCCTGAACGAGCCGACATATTATAAACCTTGCCGCCCACGACGGCGATCACTCCGATGCCGCCGATATCGCCGGCACCGCCCGTGATGGTGATCGAGCCACCGATGCCACCGATGCCGTTGGTGCCGATGGTGCCGCTGCGGCCGCCGCCGCCGCTCTCTCTGCCCCCGTCGCCGCCGGGGCCGCTCTGGGCGTTATCATCGGATACGAGTCCGCCGCGCACGGCGATGGCGTCCACATAGGGGCCGGCATTCGGCGGTGCGTTGACGTTCACGGCTCCTGCCATGTCGATCAACATCGTGCCGCCGTTGCCGCCTGAGCCGGCGTTACCGACGATTCCGCCGTTGCCGCCGGCGCCCTTGCCTTCCCGGGGGCCGTTGCCGCCTGCGCCGGAGATACCCGCGTAGCCAGGTATGACGACGGTCGGAACACCTGATAGGGCGATCCGATACGCACCGTTGTCACCGCCATTAGCCACGATCCCACCGGTAGGGGCTATCAGCAAATTCAGTCCGGTTAGCTTGATCGTGCCGCCTGTGCCGCCCGAGCCCTGAGAGCCTGCGGCACCGCCGTCGCCGCCTTTGCCGCTGGACCCGTTGCCGCCGTCGCCGGCTCTGCCGGTATAGATGCCGGCCACGCCACCGCTGGCGCTGGCGACGTCGTTGAATGACACCGTGATGGGTGCCGGATGAATCGCCGGGATCTGACTGGTTGTGACGGTGAGCGTCCCGCCGCCCCCGCCGCCGCCGCTGGCCCCTATGCCACCGCCGTTGCCGCCTTTCGGACCGTCAGCGCCAGAGCCGCCGGTGCCCGTCAGTCCGCCGCCGGCGCCGCCGGAAAGAACAATGGAATTTAGATAGATGCTGTCTTTTCCGGTGATGAGAACCGAGCCGCCGATACCCCCCGCGCCGGCGTTATTGATGCTGCCGCCCCGGCCGCCGCTTGCTTCGCCTTTTCCAGGGCCGCCGTCTCCGCCGGTGGACGTCAAGGCGCCGCCCGCGCCACCGGATGCGAGCAACTGGCCGACGACGGTGATCGGGCCAGTGTCGGGCGTGCCTGCTGATGAGCCTGACGAAATCGAAATGCTGCCCCCTATTCCGCCAGCACCGCCGCCACCCACGCCGCTGCCAACGCCTCCGCCGAAACCGCCGGCCTCGGCGGTGCCCATGCCGCCGGCGCCCCCTGTGGCTGAATTGAAGCCGCCGACGCCGCCCAGGGCAGTGATCGAATTATTGACGATCACGTCGTTTTCCATGCTGGTCAGCGAGACGCTGCCACCCTGACCACCCCCCCGGCGTTGCCGACATCGCCGCCGAAGCCGCCATCGGGGCCTTTGCCGCCTGCGCCGCCGGTTGAGGTGATCACTCCGCCGGCGCCGCCGCCGACATTGATGATCGCGTTTGTGGTGACATCGCCTGCGGTGCTTATCGAGAAGAGACCGCCCAATCCCCCATCGCCGCCATTGCCGATCGAGCCGCCGATGCCGCCGCGAGAGATCGATCCTGTACCGCCCGAGCCGGCGGCCTGCCTGAGGCCCTCGATGCCGCCTGCGCCGCCGTCGAGCTGGATGCCGGCGGTCACGGTAACAGTGCCGCTTTTCGAGATCACGAATACCTTGCCGCCCTGGGCGCCGGCGCCGGCGTTCTCGACTGCGCCGCCGTTGCCGCCGCGAGCGCCTGAGCCGCCACTGCCGCTCGAGGAGGTCTGCGAGCCGCCCGCGCTGCCGCCTGCCGAAATCGCTGCCAGGCTGATGGCGCCGCTTGACGTTTGCAAATTGATCATGCCGCCGTTGGCGCCGTTCTGGGAAGCGCCCGTGGCACCGCCGACGCCGCCGGATATGCCCTCAACGTGTGGCATAGCGGCATTCCCGCCATTGCCACCACCGCCGCCTGCGCCGCCACCGCCGCCGGCGAAATTGAGGGCGCCATTGAAGGTGATATTGCCTGCACCGGCGGTGGCTCTCAGGCTGCCGCCCGCGGTCGCCATGCCGCCGTTGCCCCCCGCACCGCCATTGCCGCCGCTGGCCATGCCTTTCAGTAACCGCGCGTCCCGTTTGTTGCCTCTCCGTGCCTTTCTGATGAGCGCAGCGCTACCCTTGGCGCCGAACTGCCGCTGCCGCCCGCACCGCCCGAGCCGCCGCTGCCGCCGTCGGCACTGATGGTAAGCCCCCCAGCCTGGCTGATGGCCGCGTCCGTGGTCGTGAGACTGACGGTTCCGGCCATGCCGCCGTTGCCACCGAGCCCGCCGGCCCCGCCACTGGAGATCGCGCCGTTGCCGCCGTCGCCACCGTTGCCGGCGTCGGCCTGGATACCGGCGTTGATCGTAATTCCGTGGGTGCCCTCAAGGGTAATCATGCCTCCTTTGCCACCGTTTTGTCCGCTCCCTCCGGACAGCCCGGGCCCTGTCGCATTTGTTCCGCCCGCGCCACTTGCACCGACGGCCAGCAACGCCGCGTTCAGGGTGATTGAGCCGGCGATGATGCTGATGTCGCCGGCGTCGCGCCCGGGCTTCGCGCCGCTTGAGCTCACAACGATTTGATTCGAAAACATCCCGCCGGTCTTGATGGTGATCGTGCCACCATCGGTGGTGATCCCGCCGCCCGGAACCGGCCCAAGCAGGATGTCGCGTGCGGTCGGAGTACCAGGTGTGAATGAGCCGGTGGCGATGCCGTTTGAGTCAAAGGCGACGGCGCCCTGCGGCTGCGCAGCGAACATGCCGATCGCAGCCGGGGGCAGGCCGGTACCGCCTGTCGTATTGACGGCAATTCCAGAAATCGCGGTGGTGGTCAACTTGAGGGTATCCCCTGCGATCAAGGTGACGCCGCCGTTGGCACCGGTACCGGTGCCACCCGAGATGATGTTGACGCCGGTGATGCCTATGGTGCCGCTGCCGCCGTACGCCACCAGAGTCACACTGCCGCCCGGCTGATTCACTGATCCAGGATCAGGACTGGTGTTGATTGTCGAGTTGGCCAGAGAAATGATGCCGCCGGTGGGGCTTGCGCCCATGACCTGAATGCTCTGTCCGGGCATCAGAGTCGTTCCTGGAGGGATCTTGTCGCTGCCTGTGCGCGAAGGCGTGAGGATGGCGCCCGCCACGATGTAGACGTTCTGTCCACCCAGGAGCGAGTTAGTGGCCTGAATGAGGACCGCTTTAGTGGCCGTGATGTCGCCGGTGGCAAGGATGGCGAGACTCTGGCTGGCGGTGATATCCTCATTAATTACGATATTACCCATATTGAAATACGTGGGATCACCGGTTACATCGAGATCTCCCAGGTCGAGGACGGCTGAGTTACTCGCAAAATGAGCTGAGCCTCCGGCTACATTGAGAACACCGGTGACGTCGTTCACGTCGGCCTGGATGACGCCCGTGCCAGCCTGCAGGTCGATCGCTTGCGCATCGAGGTCGCCTCCCGTCAACGACAGAAGGGCCGTCTGGCCTGGCTGCGTTCCACCGAAGTCGATCGTTCCATTCGAAGCATGAATGCTTCCTGCCGTGTTATCGATGTTAATTATTTGTGACAATGAACCCGGTACGGTGCCGCCCGCAAACGGCGCAGCGGCCGATGCGTAGATTGAGGGCACCGCAACATCGACGTTGCCGGACGTGGACGACACGACACCGTGATTGGCAACCGTTGCACTCAGCAAATCGAGCTCACCGACGGCCTGCATCTGCGGCGCACTGGTCGAAGCGCCACCGCTCTTGCGTTCGTGATGGTGCCGCCGGCCAGGGCGGTGAGGCTGCCGGCGCTTGTGATGGCGCCGTTGTTGACGATATTCTGCGAAGCCACGAGCGTCAGGCTGAGGTCGTCGATGGCGTTCTGATAGCCGGGCAGACCGCCCGACGGAAGTACGGTGGTAATCCGTGCTCCGCTGGCATCGAATATGTTCTGAGCGCTGATCGAGACGCTGTCCATTCCCGGATTCGTGGAGACGAGGTAGATGGTGCCTTGATTATTCAAGGTGCCGTTCAGGTCGATTAGTGGTGTTTTGCTGACGTCGATGATTTCGAATTGGCCGCTTGTCAGGGAAAATCCTGAAAGAACAGGGTTCGCCGTGGGTATCGGGGAAACGGCGCTCAGCATGCAGCGGACTTCCAGCAGCCAGTCTCGGAGTCCGCCTGGCGACAGCGGGCTGAAGCGTCGCCCGCGGCTACGTTGGGAGGAAAGCGCTCGAGTCGTGCGCGGGGATCGCCATTTGCTAACGGACATGAAAGAATTCCTCGCCAACACAAGACAATAGATGACAGTCGGCCACTCGAAACGAGTGGCCGGGTGCTGCAACGCTGTTCTGGCCCAGTGAACATCAACCCCATCCCCGACGGTCTGGAGCTGTCCCCCTCAAATCAGAGCGCACCAATTCCGACGCACGCCTCATGAGCAATTGGTTAATCAAAACAGAACATCTACCCGGCAAGGGAACGCCGGGGCACTTGCGCCGACCTTTATTGACGCGGTACGCCCACGAACCAAAACTGATCACGCAGACATGATCCAGTCATCTTCGACGAATCTGACGGTTGAGCTGCTTCAACGCGCTCGTCGGCTCGAAGGCACGGAGAAAAATTCGACGCAGAAAAGAACCAATAGTAAACATAGTATGCGGACGGGGATATTTCACCTGAGAACTGCCAATATCGCGATTTGTGTGATTTTTCATGCTATGCATGAATCAAAAACGCATCGCGAACTGAGAGCCACTTTGAAAAAGAGATCGCGATTTGTGCAATTTTCCATACTATGCATGGGTAAAAGCTGTTGGACCTTGTGATTGCTGGCGACCCTCCACGGCGCGGAAGGCTCGCGCACCGAATTCGCCTTGGCCATGTCGTACTTGATAGTCTTCAGATCTCTTCCAATTCCGCCAATCCCCGGCGGATCGTCTTGGGATCGCATTGCGGGACCCTGGAGATGTACTCGACCCCACCGCGCCCCAGCTTCGTTGACTCGATGGCGGCCTACCGCCTACGATCATCTTCAGCCAGCGAGTCGTAGAGGCGCTTCATCATCCGTTCGTTTCTCCGCGCAAAGGTGTCCACGGTGCATCCCTCCTTGTTACGTTTCGGTCCAAGAACGTGATGTCTCATTCGAGAGAAGTAAGGAACTTATTGCCGGCCCGTTCCTTATCGGCTTTGTCTCACAGTCTCATCGTCGCGGCCGCTCTTTCCTTGCCATGCGGCTTCGCCAATGCCCAGGTCACGCCCGAGGCCAGGGGCCGCAAGGCCAGCCCGCGGCCCGCGTCGACTGCAACCACCAGCGCCCCTGCTGCCGCTCCCACGGCCCTGGTCAGCGACGTTCCTTGCCCTGATCCCTTCGCTTATTACGACGGCGCCGACTGGTATATTTTCGGAACGGGGGCCAAGCCCTATTTACTTCAGGGCCATGCCCTCGCCCCCGGCGCGATGCACAAGGTCCCGCTCGACCTCGATTATGCCGGCTTCACCCACCCAGTCGCGCAGATCTGGGGATTCCATGTGTATCGAGATCGCGACGGGTCGCATCATGCTTATGCGACGCTCCACCTCGGCGGGTTCCGTACCGTGATTGGCCACTTCGCCCCGCGGATTGGCGCCGTCTGGTCTCCGGGTCGTCCGATCACCGGCTGGAAGCTCGACCGGATGCTCGTCGGCAACGTCGAGCGCCGGGACTGGTACGCCTACGACGCGAAGGCCGTCGTCGATGAAGACGGGAGTCTGTACCTGATCTACGTCACGCGGCGGGGTCGCGACAATCAGATCGTCGCCCGCCGGCTCGCCGCGCCCGATCGTGTTGACGACGATAAGCCGCTGCACACGCTCCTGGAGCCCTCGGGCCTGCGTTCGGAAGATCGCAATGACCCGGGCGGAATGCAGCTCGTCGAGGGGCCGAATATCCTTCGCCATCGCGGGAAATCAATCCTGCTTTATAGCGTCGGCGACTTTCATCTCAATAACTACAAGCTGGGCGTCGCCTACGCCGAGCGTCTGATCCCGCCTGACGGCACCCGGTATCAGAAGGTTCTCGAGCGGGACACGCACAAGATCTGGGGCGAGCAGGATTCTGCGTGCGAAGTGGTTTACGTTCTTCAGTCGCAGAAAAACGGCTGGCCGCATTATTGCGGCGAGCTGGTGATCGGCCCGGGCGCGGGCAGCGTGATTCTGATTGGCAACGCACCCTGGCTGCTCTTCCACGGCTACCGGCCCGACGACACCCAGCGGCACCCTGAAAACCGCTTCGTCTTCAAGCTTCCGCTGCGGATCGACATCCGGGGGCAGACGCCCTCGTCTGACTGGGTGACCATCGAACGACCGCGACCAACGGCCCGACCTCCAGCGCCAGGACACGACGCCACTGCTGTTCCCAGCCCCGCCGGTGCGGTATCAGAACGGTCGCCGGGCTGAAGTGGATGAAGCACACCCGGTCGAGACATCTCTGATTCGGTCAATTTCGGGGGCGTCGTGTCATGGAATAGCCGCCTCATGCGGTCATCACGCGATTTCGGCCGCCTTGCTTGGCTGCGTAAAGCGCCTGGTCGGCGCGTTTGATCAGCGAGGCCACGGTATCGTCGGCCGCCAGGGTCGCCACGCCGAAGCTGGCGGTCACCGGCCGTTGGATTGGCGGGATATTCGTCTGTTCGAATCTCGTTCGGATCTCTTCAATGCACTGGACCGCGCCGGCCGTGTCACTTTCCGGCATCAACACAACGAACTCCTCGCCGCCGAATCGCGCGGCCAGATCGGTTGTTCGGATCCGGCCCTTGATGACGTTGGCAAAGGTGCGGATCACCGTATCGCCGACGTCATGACCAAACTTGTCGTTGATGCTCTTGAAATGGTCGATATCCGCCATCGCGATCGTGAGCGCGCCGCCCGATTGGCGCGCGCGGGCGTATTCCACGGCCAGTACGTCGTGCAGTCTTCGACGGTTGGCGATTCCGGTCAAGGGATCGGACTGGGCGAGCACCCGGACTTCTTCCTCGCGCCGTTTGAGCCGGTAGTGGGCCGATAGCAACTCGCGTTGTGCTTCGGCCAGTTCATTGGAAAGTTCCAGGGCCCTGTCGTTGATATGTTCGAGCTCCTCGATCTCGAATTCGGCGATCAGCAAGAGCCGGTCATCGCGGCGCGACAGGGTTCCGCGTAGCGACCGGTGCAATCCGTCGGGGTCGCCGATGGTGAGGAGGCCGGCATAGAACGGCTCTCGCCCCGTTTGAGAGAGTTCCACAAGCGGCGCGAACCGGGGTGCCAGGAAGTAGTTCCCGATATCGGGCTCGAAGGCGCGTGCCACCGGCTCGGGTAACAAGCGAAGGAACCCGGCGTTCGCATCGAGGAGCCGGCCGGACGAATCAATTTCAGCGAGCGCAACGGCCGTCATTGTCCGCAAGCCGGCCATGATGAGGGCAGGATCGATCATGAGCACACGACCAGGCGATCGGCCGCACTCACGGCCAACCGGGCGTTCGGTGCGGTGGCGTCAGCTCCGAGCACGGGCGCGGCGGACGAGAACTGGTTGATCATCAGCCCGCCGAGCATCACGGCCGGGCACGCGTCGGCTAGCTCCGTGTGGAGCATCTGAATGGCCTCACGTGCTTTTCTCAAATGCTGCGGCATCGCCACGGAAAGACCCACGAGGTTAGGCCGGTCGTCACGAACGAGTTGTAGCAGAGATCCGGCCGGCGTATTGGCACCGAGGTAACGAACGTCCCAGCCAGCCAGCTCGAAGGCATCGGCCACCATGCGCAGGCCGATGACGTGATGATTGCCCTCGACGCCTGCCAGGACGACAGTGCGCCCATTGGCGGGCTCAGGCTTTGCCGTGGCGAACTCGCGAGCGAGCAGACCTTGCACCATGGCCGTCGCCAGGTGCTCCTGGGCGACCGAGACGCGGTTCTCATGCCATCCCTTGCCGATCCCGTACATGGCCGGCTGCACGAGATGCAGTTCGGCGTCGAGAAATGCCTCGCCCTCGTTGGCGACCTCGCGGAAGATTTTCAATGACGTGCGCTGGTCGCCACGGAGCAGCGCAGCCTGAAAGTCGTCACATTCACCACAGGCCGCGGGCATCAGACGCTCATAGTAACGAAGGATATCAATGGGATCGCGAAGCGCGGCCAGACCGGCGTTCAAGGCGGTCTTGATCGGACCGAGATCGTCATCAGTGAGACGGTCGGCGTAGAAATCCAGCAGCCATTCAAGCGACAGTGCAAGGTGGCTTGGCGGAACACCGCGCGTCGCCAGGAGCGTGGAAAGCCACTTCACGTAATCGAGAAACGGCTGGAGGATCCCGAACTCGAGTACCGGCCGGAGGAACTCCAGGTGATAACCGATATCTTCCCGGCAGGCCGCGCGGCCGCGTTCGCCGAACATCGCAATCGACGTCGAGGGAAACTGGTCGAATCGACCGACGACCGTATCGACGGCCTCACGGTTCAAGGCTACAAAACGTCGCAGACCCTCCGGGGTCGCAATCGGAACTTCTTCGACGTTCATGCGGCATCACTCGTGTCGTAATCCATTTGAGAAATTCGCTCGCGGTACGCCCGTGCGACGGCTTGGGAATTCTCCAGTGCGACTCAGGGATGCAAGATCCTGGGGGTTGTTGTCTCGACCTACTTTACACTCCAGGAATCGATCGCGACGGTGTTGATTCGCAATGATTTAAAATTTTTGATCCGGCTGGTCGTCGACATCCTCGAAGTGATGCCGGGCGGGGTCCGCACATCTGGGCTTGGGTTGAACCATGCTTGCTATTTCTGGTCATTCAACAGGGCATGAACAAGCAGGGCGTTGGCCTTATCCCAACGATAGATCACGGCAATCGATTTTCCCAGGACCGCGCGGCGAATTCGTTCTGGCTGATTGTCGAGCAGGTCGCGGAGGCTCGCCATGATCGCGTCTTCGTCGAGCGGGTCAAAGTACCAGCCAGCCTCGCCGCCGATTTCGGGCAGGGCGGTTGAATCAGCCAGGGCCACCGGCACGCCTTGCGCCATGGCTTCGACGGCCGGAATGCCGAAGCTTTCACAGAGCGAGGGAAACACCAGGGCCGTCGCTTCGGCGTAAATCGCCCGAAGATCCCGGCCCTGTCGATAACCCGGAGTACGAATCAAGGCGCGCGGACCAAGTGCGGCGGCCGCCTCGCTGATCGCCTGAGCTTCGCCGGGCGCACCCGCTCCGATCAAGACAACCGCGAGCTCACCGGCCGCCACTTCCGGAAGCCGCGCCGCGGCCCGGATAAACCGGATCAAATTCTTGCGCGGCTGGAAGTTGGCCACCGAGAGCAAGTAGGGAACATCACGCGGCAGACCCAGGTCGCCACGAACCGCCATTCGCTCATGATCGGCGGCAGGCTCGAAGAAGAGATCGTCGGCCGCGTTGGGAACATACGCCACGCGATCTCGACAGTCGGGAAAAGCGTCGATCAGGCGCTCGGTGTTGAAGTGCGATACCGAGAGAATCAGATCCGACTCCCGGAAAATCGTACCAAGACGAGCACGTTTGCGTGGCGATTCAAACTGGATCGCCTGCAAGACATCGTGGCTCGTGACCGCGCGGCGCGCGCCGCGCGACGGAACGTAAAACTCGGCCGGGCAATAGATCCAATCGACGGGCCCGGCCCATTCATTGATCGATGGCCAGGGCATCAGCCGCCACCAGCGAAGGATATCGCGGGTGCGCAGCGGCAACTGGCGCCGCGATTGACCCTCGAGCGATGCCCAGTACGCCAGGCCGTCAGGATGCGTGATCCGGCCGCTCAAGACCGTCAACGCGATTTCGCGCCGATGCATCAATCGCTCAAGCTGCGAGAGCGCATGCCGGGTGACGCCGGTCGGCCCGTGGCAGGCGTCCATGTCATAAAAAAAAGCGACCCGCAGCGAAGCCGCCGGCGCTGGCTGCGGCGGTAAACCCGGGTCATGGGCCGAGCGAGGCGCCCCGGCTGCCGACTGAGCGGCGGTTCCAAGATCGAGATCCAGCATCCGATGCGCCTCGCAAACTCACGCTGGCGCGCGCTCAAGCCAGGCCAGGATGGGCTCGATTTCATGAGCGCGCCCAAGCTCCCCCTCGCGGCGATCCCGCGAAACCGCTTGCTTCCTGTCGAGCCTTCCGAGCATGGATCGTAGGGAAACGAGCATGACGTGTCAATTCCCGGGAACGCGCGCGACGCGCGACGACCCGGGCGCGGCCTTGAATTGCGATCTCCGCCGGTCAACAATGGAAACCAATCAGGGCCGTGAATTATCGAAAGCGCCGCCGCGGCCGAACCCGGTTTTTGCGCCACGAGCGAATCAGTCAGGTCGTCAATCCGTCAAGGCACGCTGGACCAGGAGGGCAGGGATGGACGAATCCGATCGGCCGGGCCACCAGATTCTTCCACGCGAGAGCCATCCTGCGTCTCCCCCGCGGGTCCGCCACGCCCTGCGCGACCAGGAAACACTCTGGGCCGAGTTTCTTGCCATGGGCCTGACGGCCGTCGACTCCGTCTCGAAAAGCATTGCCGTCGTGTGCGAGGGGCGGCTCGATGTCGTGCGCGAGGTGAAGAGCCTGGAAAAAGCGTCTGATCGCGCCGAGGTTCGCATCGAGCAAGAGTGCCTGCGCATCCTGGCTCTCTTCGAGCCGGTCGCCTCCGATCTGCGGCGGATGGCGACGGTGTTGAAAGTCAATCGCGACTGGGAACGGATCGCCGACCTGGCGGCCCGCGTCGCCCGGCGATCGCGGAAGATGGCGCGCAAGCCCAACGCCGTGCCGGTTCCCGAACCGCTCAAGGCACTGGCCCGCGACGTTCTCGCGCAGGTGTGCGCCGCTTACGACGCCCTGGTGAGCCGCGACGCCGGCGCACGCGCTCGGTCATCGAGGGCGACCGGGCCATCGATCGCCAGTATCGCCAGCTCCGCGAGGGCCTCAAGGATTCACTCCGACAGGCCGCCGGCCAGCTCGATTCGTGGCTTCAACTCATGAACACAGCGCGAAATCTCGAACGGATTGCCGACCACGCCACCGGGATCGCCCAGGCCGTCGTCTACTTGCAGGAAGGCAATATCATCCGGCACAAGGCCGACGCACCAGCCGTGAACGAATGACGGGCGATCGCGTTGCGGCGCGACTTTCAGTTTACCCCGTTCATGGTGTGAGCCAGTCCTCGAGCGGTAAACTCGAAGCGACTCAGCCGTGATTTATCTTCTCTTTTCCCACGCCCTCCAGTGTACGGCATGCCGTGCTGAACGGCCTTGCGTGATTCCGAGACGCCGAGGCACCCCTCTAAGTAGCCTTGCATGATCCCGGGACGAGGGCATCAACCGGGTCGGGGTATTTCGTAGGACGGAATGCCATTCCGTCCCACGGCACGAGCCGGGCTCGTCCCAACATCACGCAAAGTCATTTGGTCGGCACTGGCACTCGTCGCGTGCGGAGACTCGCCCTCCCGGGGCCGTGCAAGGGCATTGAGGTGATAGGGCTCAAAATCGCGCGTGGATGAGCGAAGCGGGTGCGGGTGTCTCCGCAGCCTTTCACTCGATATGCTCGACACTCCAGCCCTTTGTCGCCACCAGGAAATCGGCGATCACCAGCCGATGACACTCCGCGACGCGTTTTTCGGCGACACATGAGGCAGAAAGGTTGCGGCAGATCGTCGAGCCGCTCGACCAGGAGATCGCCGGCCCGCTCGAAGAACGCGCGATAGGTCGAGTGCCAGTCGTCCAAGTCGCGGAAAAGATTGCCGAGCTCGAGGATCGAGCGATAGGCGATGTCGCGATCCGCGAGTAACTTTTCGATTCCTTTTTCGGGCGTGCGCGCCTTGACATAGGCTCCCATGCTGGCCCGATCGGGATGGATGCGCACATCGGCGATCGACCGAATCCCGTGCGATACCAAGAGGCTCGCGAAGTCAGCCGGCACGCGGCCGCCGTATCCGATGGTGAAGAATTTCATGGTGAGTCAATTCACCGGGATTCTGGTTGTTCGACCGTTGAGACGTTGAGTTCAGTTACGACGGCCCCGCTGACCTCGAGGTTTGCCGAGCCGTCGGTGGAAGCCCGAAGTCCGATCTACACCAACCCAGCGATTGACTATAGTTCATTCCGGGGCGTAGGAGTCGCCTGGATACAAACAATCGGTTCTTTTCACTTTGGAATGCGATACAAATTCTGCCTGGAGGATTGAGACGATGGCGATTCTCTTCAAACCTGTCTCGCCATTCCGATCAGTCGATCTCAACGGCCGGGCGCTCCCGATGACCGAGCAAGAGATCCTCCGGCGGAACGCCGAAGCGATCAGAGCACTCGACGAGGTCGCCGAGATGGGCGATGAAGAGGAGCAACGAGCCACGCTGGCTCAATCTCGGGCCTGGCACGGCTCGACCGGCTCAAAGTCGGATTCGACTATGCCCCGATCACAACGGATGTGATGCTCAGGGCCGCCGAGTTATGGGCGGCGGCCCGTCGCGCGGCAATGCCAACGGCTTCTCCTGATGCGCTCGACGGTGACGTAATCTTGGCCGCTCAGGCAATTTTATCCGCGGGAGCCGGAGATATCGTGACAGTGGCCACCGACAATGGCGGGCATCTGGCTCAATTCGTTGATGCCCAGCCTTGGGAAAAGGTCGCTCCCTGATCGGGAAATCGGGCCATTCGCTTCGCTCTCCTCGGCGCAGGAAGGAATGGCATTCGCGCTGCTCGCAAAGGATACGTCGTCCGCCGAACCCTCGCAATGAACAAATTGTCACCGCTGGCGCCCATGAATGCGATCTCCAGACGGGGACGTGGTGATGCTCTACCTCGAACGATCGGAACGTATCACGGCAAATCGACTTCGCGAACGAAATTCTCGCCGGCGGCTCCGTCGTTCCCTTCGAGCTGCCGTCCCACGAGATTGACGATTCCGCGCGTTTCAATCGTGAGCAAGACGTTGCCTCGCATGTTCGGCTTCCTGGGCATGATGACCCGGATCGTGTGCGTTCTTGCCTGATAGACGACGTCCGAAACCGCGATGCGCTGCAAGGCGCTCGCTTCCAGGCCGCCGCCGGCGCCGGGTGTTTCCACGCTGTACCAGGTTTTCTCGCGTGCGAGGTTCGGCACGACTCCTTGATCGAGCTGGAGAATGATCTCCGGCGCATGGTCGGTCAATTTCGTGGTGACCCTGACGATCTCCGGCGCGGTGCGCCGGAATCCTTTCGGCAGCGGCCGGGCCGCCGCTTGCCACCAGGGTCTCGAGGTCGAGGTCGGGCCGGGCGTTAGACCGGACACCTGCGTCGCTTTCGTGCCGCCCGTGGCCGTGGAAGTCGGCGTCGACGAAGTGGGTGTCGGCGTCGACGTGGGCGTAGGCGACGGTGTCGATGTTGGCCCGGAGCTCGATCGCCACGGTGACCGCCGGCGTCACTTCGCGGATCACGTTACCGGTCGCGTCGGTGATGAACAAATCGCCCGCGGAATCGATGGCAATGCGGGGAGGGGCGTTCAGCTCGGCGGCGGTCGCATCCCCGCCGTCGCCCGTATCACCGGCGGTGCCCGTACCCGCGACGGTGATGATGTCGCCCGTTGCCGCGACGATCTCGCGGACTCGGTTATTGCTGGTGTCGGCGATGAACACATCGCCCGCGGAGTCGACGGCAACCCCGAGCGGCCCGTTGAGCTTCGAGGCGGTCGCGGGACCGCCGTCACCGCTGTTGCCTGCCTTGCCAGTGCCGGCGAGGGTGGTGATGTCGCCGGACGACCCGGACACCTCGCGGACGGCATTGTTGTTGGCGTCGCCGATGAACAGGTCGCCCGCCGAGTCGACCACAATGGTGTTCGGCGCATCGAGCTCGGCGGCCGTCGCGGCGCCGCCATCGCCCTTGTAGCCGGCCTTACCATCGCCGACCACGGTGGTGATCGTGCCCGACGCCTCGACCTCGCGAATGCGGTTGTTGGGATTGTCGGCGAAGAAGACGTCACCCGCCGAGTCGACGGTGAGGCCGCGCGGGCTATTGATCTCGGCGGCCGTCGCGGAGCCGCCGTCCCCCTTGAAACCCGCCGTGCCGTTGCCCGCGATCGTGGTGATCGTGCCCGATGTCGCGACCTCGCGAATCCGGTTGTTATTCGCGTCGGAGATGAACAGGTCGCCCGCGGAATCGACGGCCACGGTGTTGGGGTTATTGAGCTCGGCGGCCGTTGCGGGGCCGCCATCCCCCTTGAAACCGGCCTTGCCGTTGCCGGCCACGGTGACGACGGTGCTGGTGGCCCTGATCAGCTCGCGCACCACGCTGTTATCCGCGTCAGCAATGAACAGGTCGCCCGAGGAATCGACGGCGATGCCCCAGGGGTGGCTCAGCTCGGCGGCCGTCGCGGGGCCATTCTTGTCGCCGGCCGTGCCGGTGCCCGCGGCCGTCACGATCGTGCCCGTGCTGCTGGGAGCGAAGTCCGAGGTGCCACCATAAGAGGCCGAAACGATCATCGTGCCCGCAGCCAGACTCGACGTGGCGAACGTCGCGACCCCGTTAGCCAGTGTCGCGACGTCGATCGTTCCACTTTGATCCGTGAAAGTGACCGTTCCTCCGCTGGGGGTCGCGCCGCCGGGAGACAGGTCGCTGACAGTCGCCGTGAAGGTGACCGTTTGTCCTGACGACGCTGATGCGGTCGAGGCCACGAGCGCCGTGAGCGTGGGCAAGGCACTCAAGAGGGTACGCTGTTCGACAAGACCGACCTGGGGCCGGAACCAGACGCGTGCTGGAAGGCGCCTCGGTTGCCGCGTTCGTCGGCCGCACTGCACGAGAGGCTGATCTTGATCGACATTGATCACAGCAGGCTCGCATGTCGGGCCAGCGACGGGAGGGGTTACGGAGCGGGTTCCAGACGGTCGTCCCGCGTGCGAGCCCGGATTCGATAAACGCTCGATCGATCGATGATCGTTTCGCTTGGTCATGGTGAATACTCTCTCCACGTGAGCACTGCGTTCAGGGCGGCAAGCCAGGTCGCCGCGATGTCCTCAGGTTGGAGACGATTGATGTCTCGGAAACTTGCGCATTTCAAAAAAAGAGTCGGGAATACGCGTTGATTGTGGCGGAATCTCGATGGATTTGCCCGGGAAGTGTTGGACCGGTCGCGTGTCTCCGGGACCATCGTTGTCCTGTGCCAGTCCTACGTGGATCATCAACACGCATTCGGCGAAGTCGAGAACGAATGGCTCAGGGGCAATGAATGACTCCACTGGCCGCCGGTGAAGAGCGGGTAGCCTCAATCGGGTTGGCGTCGTTGACGAGAGCCCCGAGACCTCACGCGAACCCTGGAACCTCGAAGCCATGGCCACGGCAACTCGAGCTTTGAACCCACGACGCATCCTCGCCGGATTCCCGCCCGACACGCGTGTCGTGATCGCCGACGTGACGTGGGATCTCTATGAAACCTGATTGATGCGGTCCGCGCCGGAGAGAACTGCCGGATTGCCTATGACGGGAAAGATATTGAGATGATGAGCGGCGGGCCGTTCCATGAGCGCCAGCGGTCGCTCGTCGATCTGTTCGTGATGGTCGTGGCCGGCGAGCTCAAGATCGAGCGGCAGCCGATGGGTTCGACGACCTGGCGGCGCAAGACGATCAAGCGGGGGGTCGAATCCGATCTGTGCTATTACTTTGACCCTGCGAAGCTCGCCGCCGCAGCGGCCGCGGCACACTCAGACGACGTCGACCGTTACCCCAACCCTGACCTGGCGGTCGAGATCGATATCTCGACGCCCAAGATCGACCGGCCCGGAATTCACGCCGCGCTCGGCGTACCGGAGTTCTGGCGTGTCCGCAAAGGTGCCGTGACGATCGAGCACCTCGGACCGAATGAAAAATACACGACGGCAGCCCGGAGTCTCTATCTGCCGGTGACGGCCGAGGATTTGACCCGGTGGGTCTTCACCGAGGACTCGGCCTGCCTGGTCGCGTGGGAGGAACGATTGCGGGCATGGGTTCGCGGTGGGGCTGGCGGGTTGTTGGCCTGACGATCTCTCCGCACTTTCGCATCGATGTGTGCTGTTCCATCCAACTATTGCGGGCGCCTGGCCACGTTGATGGCGAGCAAGGACGAGTTTTTTCGACGGAGACGACGTTCAAAAAATCATGAAGCGGACTGTCGGGCCGAAGCCGCTGACGCCACGAGGTCGTCAAAATCGTCGCGGCTCATCAACCCCTTCGCATCCAGCGTGGTTCGCACCGTACTCAGGTGGTGCGGAAGAACGATCCGGTTCAGTCGATAGCTGGGCAGTGCGAGCCTCCGCGCCTGACGACTCGTGAAGAAAAAACGAGTGAGACCTGGGCGTGATGGTCTCGGCGAAGCCCATGTCGATCAACAATCGGCGGAGTTGAGCGAACGTGATTCTGGAGTTATGCATGCTTCGGTCCTCCATCACGAAGGCGCCTGTGAATTTCGTTCTTCGTTCGTGCGATGCCACGGATCGCGGTCTGTGTCAGTCGGCTTCCGGTCGATATGTGGACCGAGATGGTCTCGCCGCCAGCGAATAAATCAGGCGTGCGCCGGCGGCTCAAAAAATGCGTCTGAACGTGAATCCAGTAAGCACCGTCGTTCTGCCCATCATACACGACCAGGATCACCGGGTACGACTCCTCGAGCCAGAGCTTCAAGTCCCGTTTGTTAAAAAGCCACGGGATTGCCTTTCCTCCGGAGAGAAGCGGCAACCGATCCGTCGCCTTTACCTGAATGTAGACCCCGCCGGGCTCGAACTCACCTCCTTCGTTGTAAGTCGACATCGTCAGATCATATCCGTAGTCATGCCGCACGCGCTCCACCGAGAATCCGCACAAGAGCACCTGGCGTTCGACATGGTTCACTCCAAGGTCCGCGAGCACATGGGCACGTGTGCGGATCTTCCCTCGAACGCCGGGCCGTTGTGCCTTCAACGAGTTCGCTCCCGTGGTGACTGTCGTACGGCACTACAAATCCTATCATATTTGACACCTCGTCGAGCTCGCCGCGATGGCCGCGGCGCACTCCGACAACGTCGAACATCGCAACACCGACGTCGCGGCCCGGATCGCTATCGCGACGCCCAAAATCGACCGGCCCGGAATTCACGCCGCGCTCGGCGTATCGGAGTTCTGGCGTGTCCGGAAAGGCTCCGCGACGATCGAGCACCTCAGACCGAATGAAAAATAAACAATGGCAGCCCGGAATCGCTATCTGCTGGTGACCTCTGAGGACCTGACCTGGTGGGTCTTCACCAAGAAGTTACATGCGCACGCGAACATGGGTGAACGCAAGTCACCGCGTTTTGCCGCCTCGGCCTATTAACGCCAGCCCATTGTCCGGACGAACCCTCCATGGATAGAATCATCAGTGCCCACACATGACCGGGGCTCTTGATGGCTCTTTATCAGATCTACGAATTCCGTCAACACGCAATCGCAAGAATTCCGTCACTGTCAGGACGGTCGTCGAGGCTCGACACGAAATTCACGGGAATTTGACGATGCATTCCGACCTCACCACGCGAACCAGCGCGACGCTCTTGAGACGGACGGCCGACTGGCACGACCACGAGGCCTGGCACGAGTTCGTCGCGCGCTATGAGCCGCTCATTCAAAGCTGGTGCCGCGAATACCACCTCGATGACGACATGGCGGCCGAGGTCGCCCAGCTCTTCTGGATCGAGCTGGCCGAGAAGATGCGAACGTTTCGCTACGACCCGAGCCGCCGGTTCCGCGGATGGCTCCGCCGGGCGTTCCACTGGCGTGCCGTCGACGGGCTACGCGAGCGCGGTCGTGACGATATCCTCGTCGGATCGCTCAATGATCCTGCCTGCACCGGTGCCGGAGATTCGCTCCTCGCTTCCGAGCGAATCGACGAGGAAGATGATCCATTGGGTCATGAGCAATTACTCTTGCTCGATCTGGCCGAGCAAGTTCAAGCCACCGTGCGCGACAAGGTTCAGGCCCAGTCGTGGCAGGCCTTCTGGCATATTTCGATCGACGGCTGGACCACGCGGCAGACGGCCGACACCTTGCACATGAGTTATGTCGCCACGCACGCCGCGCACAAACGCGTCGTCGATCGTCTGGCCGCCGAGGGAGAGCGGCGGCTTGCCGAATTGATGAACTCGGGCACCGATCGGAGACTTGCGCGACCATGACTACCTGTCCTCCGGAAGCGACCCTGCGGCTGATCGGGACCGAGGGTCTTGGCGAAGCCACCTTCGCGAAGATGGAAGCGCACGTCGAACGGTGTCCCGATTGTCAAAAAGTGCTCGATGCCTGGATGAAAGCCGATCCACTTGCCACCCAGCCCGCGACACCCTGGCACACTTTGCCGGCGCTTCCGGGTCTCACCATCGAGCGCAAGCTGGGCCGGGGCGGAGCCAGCGTGGTTTACCTGGCGTGGGAACCCGTGCTGAAACGCCACGTCGCCGTGAAGCTCTTTCCCAGAAACTCCCTCGTCGATCGCCACGCACGCGAGCACTGGCTGGCCGAGGCCCAGGCACTCTCACGGGTGCCGCACGACCAGGTTGTGGCGATCCATCGCGTCGACGAGAACGACGAATGGCTCTGGCTCGTCCTCGAATGTGTGCCCGGGGGGACACTCAAGGAACGATTGGCCGAGCCACTGCTGCCGCGGGACGCGGCCCGGCTGATGGAGTCGATCGCCCGCGCTGTCGGCCACTTTCACAGCCGCGGGGTGTGCCACCTCGATTTGAAGCCGTCGAATATCCTGCTCGACGGTGAGCCGGGGACCGGGTGGGAGAACGCCTCGCCCAAGATTTCCGACTTCGGTATCGCCCGTCTCGAAGGCGAGCCGGGCACGACCGAAACCGGCGCCAACGGTCCAAAGGGGACACCCGCGTACATGGCCCCCGAGCAAGTCGCCGCCATCCCCGGCACGATCGGTCCGGCCGCCGATCTTCATGCCCTGGGGGCGCTTTTGTACCACTTGCTGACGGGCCGTCCGCCGTTTCAGGGAGCGTCGAGCGCCTACACGCTCGAACAGGTCCGCAACCAGGAGCCGGTTCCACCGCGCCAGCTCAACGGCCGGGTTCCCCGCGACCTCGAAACGATCTGCCTCAAGTGCCTGGAGAAAGTGCCGAGCCGGCGATACAAGTCGGCTCTGGCTATCGCCGACGACCTGCGTCTCTGGCTCGAAGGCCACGCGATCAAGGCGCGCCGCGTGTCGCCGCTGGGGCACGCCTGGCGGTGGTGCCGGCGGCACCCGGCCGTCGCGGGGCTCTTGATGACACTTGGGATCACCCTGACAACGGGTGTCGTGGGACTGTTTGTGCTCCTGAGCCAGCTCAAGGCCGAGCGATCGCAGGTCATCGCAGAAAAGTTCCTGGTTGCCGAGTCTCGTCGCCGGACGGAAGCGGATGAACGTTTCCTGGCGAGCTCCTGCTGCTGACCTCCGATCCCTTGTCACGACGGCCATTCATATGTATACGGCGGCCGCCGCCGCTAAGGTCCAATCCCCTGACACGACGGCCAATCACGATATCAGGGCCCGTGCCGATGTGATGAAAACGACATTGTTCCGGCTGCGGCATTACATTGACGAATTGAAAAGTCGAGGCAATGTTCCATTGACGACGCTCGGGCCCCTGGAATTCGAGCTCGGCAATTCGATGTTGTCTCTCAATGAACCGGTAGAGGCGAGGGGCCTCTTCAATAAGGCTGCCGCGGATCTCACACCACTCTTCGAAAAGGCACCTGAAGACGACGAGCTTTGGCATTTCGTTGGCAATGCGCTTTCTATTCGGGCAATTTGGCGAAAAACGCTGACGACCTGTCAGACGCCTTGAAACATTTCTCGCAACTAATCGCCCTCAAGAAGAAATTCGTGCGCGACTATTGGAGTGACGCGATCCCTATATACTTAGATGAACATTTAACAGATATGGCAGTTCGCTTTAGAGGGAACGGCCAGACGGTAGAAGAAGCACATGCGCGACAGCTAAACGAGCAGATCCTGCGGCATCTCTGTGGATTGAAAGACGCGGATGCGACGGATGAACCTGTTGTTGGACTCGAGACGCTTCGCCGGCTGTTTGGATGCGATGTTCTCAAGAAAATGGCTGCGCACGGAAGCAAATCGGTTCGCGACAACTACGAGAGAATCGTTGCCAAGTGGCTTGCCATCTCGCTCGAGTCGCTCACTTCCTTCACTTCGTCATCTTCCCTTACGATTGACCAACGCGACCAGGAAGCGGACGCCACGTCGGTGATTTCAGTGCTGCAAGACCGTTGTTCGAAACTGGACCTACCCGGCTCAATGGTTCCGGCGACAATGATCATCCTGAGCAAAGGTGGCACATGGGAAGCGTCGAAGCAGCGCGAGGCCGGCCGGCTTGACGTTGCCCGCGCAATGACCGCGCGTTTGATGGCATGCGCCCAGCGACTGGTCCGGGAATATCCCGAGAATGCGCGTTCCTATGAACTATTGAGCGACGCGTACGACCAGGTGAAGAAAAACGCTTTTCGCATGCAAGACGATAACCTCATTCTCGAGTCCCTCGTCCAGTCGCTCGAAGCCAGCCAGCGATCGCTTGCCCTGGACCCGGATCAGGTCGCCCACCAACGCACTTTGCAGTATCGCGCCGCACAGCTCGCCAGCATCAAGGCCGATCGGGCAGCCGCGGGTTCTTCACGGCCCTAGCATATCAGGGCAGCTCGGCTGCTCCCGATTGGGTTGAGAAGCCTGACATCAATAGTAATACTAAAGGCTTATCGTCCCGAATGTGCGAACGACTCAAGCCGATGGATCCGAGGCCATGCGCATCAATCTCACGGTGAAATCGGGTCCGCACGAAGGACAGGTCTTCGAGTTCAGGGAACGCGCCAACTTCATCGTCGGCCGGTCCGAACGCGCCAACTTTCGACTTGCGGTCAAGGATAACAGTATCTCGCGGATTCATTTCATGATCGAGATGAACCCACCCGAGTGCCGACTGACCGACATGGAAAGCACCAACGGGACCAAGGTCAACGGCCAAACGGTCGCCGTGGCCGAGCTCAAGGACGGTGATCTGATCACAGCGGGCAAGACGACGCTGCTCATTTCAATGATCGGCAGTGATGAGCCCATCGCTGTCCCGACGGAGAGAGTCGCCATTGGAGGAGCGGGGCAGGACGACACATCCCCCCGGCCCGACCTGGTCGCGAGGCCGGTCGTTGCTCCTTTCGAACATGCAATATCCTCGACCGATGATCCGTCACGCCGACGACCGATCGAGAAGGCTACGTGCCGCTGCGTCCTCTGTGGGGGCGGCCTTGGCGAGTTCGATATCACGGCGGATCGCACCGGGGGCATCGATCCGACTGCCACGACCGTCTGGCTGTGTCCGACCTGCCGGGGACAGATCGGCAACCAATCCCGGACCATCCCGGGTTACCAGGTGGTCAGCGAGCTGGGTCAGGGCGGCATGGGAATCGTCTATCAGGCCGTCCGCTCGACCGATGGTGCACTCGTGGCGCTCAAGACAATCAAACCGGCCGTCGATCCCACGCCCCTCGAGATGGACCGTTTCCTTCGAGAGGCGCGGATCCTGAGCCAGCTCGATCATCCGAACATTGTGGCATTCCACGAACTGGGCCAGTCGAACGGACTCCTCTATTTCGCGATGGATTATGTCGAGGGAACCGATGCGGCGCAATTGCTGCGCCAGCATGGTGGTCCGCTTTCGATCGCCCGCGCGGTGGATCTTGTCTGCCAGTTGCTCTGGGCAACCGACTACGCCCACGCCAAGGGTTTCGTCCACCTCGACGTCAAGCCATCCAACATGCTGGTGACGCAGGAAGGAGGCCGCGACGTGGTCAGACTCTCCGATTTTGGACTCGCCCGCATTTACCTGTCGAGCAAGATGAGCGGGCTGAGCACAAGTGACGAATTTGGCGGAACAGCGCCGTTCATGGCACCCGAACAGATCAACGATCTTCGCGCGACCAAGCCCTCGGCCGATCAGTACAGTGCGGCCGCGACGCTTTACAACTTTCTGACCGACCGTTTCATCTACGACTTTCCCAAGAAGCTCCACGCCAAAATTATGAAGATCCTGCTCGAAGACCCCGTGCCGATCCGCGACCGCCGGCCCGACATCCCGGAGGGATTGGCCGCGATCATTCACCGTGCACTGGCCCGCGATCCGCTTGCACGTTACCCGAATGTACGGGAGATGCGCCGGGCTCTCCTCCCCTTCGCCAGGTGATCAATGACCAGACGAGTCCAGAGCCAGGCGGAACCCAAGCCAGGTGACGCTGGCGCCCGGCGGGTAGTGCCACCTGCCCGCTGACCGGTTGTTTGCCGGGATATTGTACCAACCGCCGCCGCGGTTCACTCTGTCGCTGACCCCAGAAGCACCGGGCGGATCGTCCACGGGTGATTGCTGATAGTAATCTGCGTCATATCCGTCCGAACACCACTCCTCGGCATTTCCGTGCATGTCAAACAATCCGAACGCGTTAGGCTGGAACCGGCCTACAGGCGATGTATAAACATAACCATCGCGGGTTGCGATGTTTGTTCCCCAAGTCGGTTGTTTCTCTTTGGCGGTTCGGTCCTTCACGTTGCCCACTGCGACGACACCTTCGAGTTTGTCACCGTTTGAAAAGCGTGTTGTCGTTCCCGCGCGACAGGCATATTCCCACTCGGCCTCAGTCGGCAGCCGATAGGTCTTCCCGTCTTTGTGGCTCAACCATTGCGCGAAGGCGACCGCATCGTTCCAGGACACGTTCACCACCGGGTGCTCGTCCGTTTGATCGAAGCCTGGGTTCCGCCAGTTGAATCGAGGATTCCACTCGACCTTTTTCGTTTCCTCGTTCCAGCCCAAGGCCCCCTTGCTGTCTTTCTCCGCTTCGGTCCGATAGGCGGCGTCTTCGGCGAACCGGCGAAACTGGCGCGGGTCACCTCGGTCACGCCGAGGTAAAACAGCCTCGTGATCCGCACCCGATGTCGCGGCGCCTCGTCGCCTCTCGCGTCCTGGTCCTCAACGGACGAGCCCATGAAGAAACTGCCGGCCGGAATCATCACGAGCTTCATCCCGATCGAGTTGACGACCGCCTTCGGGGGATTGTCAGGCGCAGCCGCCTGGGGCCTGGACATATCTGCCGCCTTGACCGCCGGCTCCGCGGCAAGACCCCTCTCCGCCTCCTCGGCGGGTCTTGGCAACGGCCGTTCGACCGCGGAGCTGGTCGAGAACTTCTCGATAGAGATGATCGCGACGAGCAGGAGGCCCCCGATCGAGGCAGCCGCGACGATCAGCCACCTTGCCGGCAGGCGACGTGTCGGTAACGGCGCTTCAGACACGGGCGAAGCCGGCGTCATGACGGGACGAGACGAGGCCTCGTTGTCGGCCAACTGACCGAGAAACTGTCGAATCAGTGAATCGCTCCCAGCCGGTTTATAATGCGCCACCAGAGGTGGACGAAGGCAGGGTGGGTGAATCACCCGATTCTGGCGACGCCGCGCTTGCTGATAAAGAATGAATAACGCTCGTCAAGGCTGCGGCCAGGTCGGCCATCGAGGCGTAACGATCCCCAACTGCCTTGGCCATTGCCTTCAGACAGGTCGACTCGAGAGCGGGGTCTACGTCGCTCCGATGCGTCGACGGAGGCAATGGCGCCTGGGTCAGGATCTGGCCTGCTACAGCAAATCCCGAACCGCTGAACGGCAGCCGGCCGGTCAACAGCTCGTAAAGCATCACTCCCAGCGCATAGATATCACAGGCTGGCCCGATCTCCTTGAGATCGCCGCGGATCTGCTCGGGAGCCATGTAGCCGAGCGTGCCTACGATCTGACCCGACCTGGTCAATCGCTGCTCCCGGGGGATATCCCGGCGGGCCAGTCCGAAGTCGACGATGACAGGCTCGCGCCGTCCGCCGGTCGTCCTGATCATGACGTTGGCGGGCTTGAGGTCGCGGTGGATGACCTTTCGCGTATGTGCCTCCTGTAAGGCCAGTGCGAGCTTGCCCACAAGTGCCGCCACCTGGCGTTGTGGCCAACCCTCGTCGCCGATCGAGGCGGCCAGCGACTGGCCCTCGATGTACGCCATTGTCAAGTAAGGCTGCCCCTGAAATTCCCCGGCTTCATAGACGCGGCAGAGGTAGGGATGGTCGAGTGTGGCGGCAGTGCGAGCCTCTTCCAGGAACCGTACTCGTGCTTCGGGACCATCATGGGGACTGAAGTCGGGCAGTTTCAGGGCCACCGGGCGTTCGAGATGGATATCCTGGGCCAGGTAGACCGAACCCATGCCGCCCTGACCCAGCCGCTTGATGATCCGGTACCGGCCAAATTGTTTGTCGAAACGAGGATCCAAGGCCGCCATGTCAACACTCCAGGACGAGCAGAACGACATCGGGCCCTAGTTCCAAGCGATGTCTGAGCGAGCGGCAATGCGTCTATCTTGGAAGCGAAAAAAGGGGTATTTGGAGGGAATCCGCATTTCTCTCCCTGTTTTTCGGTCATCCCGGCAGCCGGCGCTGCGCAACCGGAGAAAACCGTCACCTGGAGCCCCTTTCGTCGTCGGCACTATTCCTGTTCCAAGTCTTCTTGCCAGACGAAGCCAGCGTCAGAGCTGGCTCCGTGCGACTTTGGCATTCCATGCCGGGCCAGTTTCGAAGAAAACTGCAATCGAGTTAAGATCACCACCACGGCTGGCTCGTGACTTCCAGCATGCGGTCCTTTCGGATCAACCGCAGGGCCGTTGATAAGCTTATCTTAATGTTAAGAGATCTCCCGCCGTGGATAGCCCGCCACCGGCAACACCCGGTTCCGGCAGCTGCCAAACGCGCACAGTTCTATCGTCGCTTCCTGAGACGGCTCGACGCCCATCAGGCGAGAACGCAACAGAGTTCACCGCCATGGTATGCCCTTCGAAGCAGCACACTTCCTTGCCGCTCGCAAGGTCCCATAAGTGGATGACCCCATAGACGTCAGCGGACAGGGCTCGGCGGCTGTCCGGTGCGAACGCGACGCAGGTAACGCGTCTACCATTGATTCTCAATTGCTTAAGTTCTTTCCCGCCGGCCATGTCCCACAAGCGGACGGTACTATCGACCCCCGCGGAAAGGATGAGTCGTCCGTCCGGCGAAGTCGCTATATTGTCAACGTCTCCCTTGTGACCAGCAAACCTCTGCAACCTCTTGCCGCCTTGCAGCTCCCAAAGTTCAAGTACTCCTGTACGACGCGCGGTAAGTACATGCCGTCGATCGGAAGTGAAGGTCGCGCGTGGGAACTCGTCGTGCGTGATCGGTCCAGCCTTGAGAGTGATGGGGGATTCTTCCTGCTCTTTATCCAAGTCCCAAACGATTAAAGTGCCGTTCGTCAACGCGACCAGGATGCGATGGTCGTCCGGGGAAAAACACAGAGCAATGCACTGCTGTATTTTGTTCTCATCTCTACGTAATAATCTGTGAATGCAACGTCGCGTCTTGAGGTCCCAGATCAGGACCGCGTGCTTTGAGACTAACCGTTCTGACGAAGCTGCATACCCGCCGTTTGAGGAAAGCGCTAGGGCTCGGACGGCGACTCCTTCTCCCGCCATGGCGAATGGGTTTTCATCGCCTGCCACCTCGCGAAGTCGAAGCGAGTAATGACCGGGCCCGTAATAGTTCCCACCGCCAGTTTTTCTTGTGTATTCGACAGGACTTCCACCCGAGAGGATGCCAAGTCCATCGGACAAGAAGGCCACTCGATTAACCCGACCCACGGCATCGGGGAAGCGCGTTATCTCCTTCGAAATCCTTCTGGTTCCAGCCGTTCAGCTCCTTGATTTCGATCTTGCGGAACTCGATCCGCGTCTCGGGGCTGGACTGTAAGGCAATGTGGCCGCTGGAAAATCGCTCTTTTCGCCGGTCGACGTGATATCCACTTCTTGCACCATTCACCAGGACGGAAAGGGCGTCTCCGTCCGCGATCACTTCTAGTGTGAACCACTGCTCGGAGGGCAGCCTGGTCGCTATACCAAAGTCGGCGATAAAGACAGCGTTTCCCACCCCTGTATAGATCGCGCCGCTGCTATTGGGTACGATTCGGGCGTTGTTTATCGTGGCCTCGTATCCAGCAGGCCATTTCGGATCGTCTGCGGGGAGCCTGGGACCGAACGGACATCGGAAGTACACGCCGCTGCTGCCACCGTCGCTGAAGCGTGCCTCAACGCGCAGGTGAAAATCCGTGAAATCATCGCGTTCGGTGTAAAGATGACTGATCGACGGGCCGGACCCAACCAGGATCCGTTTTTCGACATGCCAGTTGCCCTGCTGCTTCGAATCCCTTTTCCATCCGGTCAGGTTTCTGCCATTGAACAGGGGCTGAAATCCGATCTTTGGTGTCTCGACCTTGACCTCAGGCGCCGACGACTTTTTCACCTGTGTTGGCGCCGGATTATTCTCAGAAGGTGTAGACAAAACTGCCGTATCAGCGACCATTGGGCTAGTCGGGCTTACCCACGCTTTCAAGGTGGATCTTGCACCGGAATAGATCCAATGGCCGGCGGCGCTGAATTGAACGAACTGGGGGTTCTCTCGGAGGCCAGTGAGGACAGTGACCTGCCGGCCGTTTGTGGCGTCCCAGACTCGCACAACCCGTTCCCCTCCGGCGCTCGCGATCAGGCGGCCATCAGGGCTGAAGTGGACGATTTTCACGGGCGTCTTATGTTTGTCGAAGGTGGCCAGGCATTTTTTCGATGCCAGATCCCAGACCTTTACCGTTTTGTCGCTGCTAGCGCTGGCCAGCCTCTTGCCATCAGGACTGAATGTGACGGCGTTGACTCGACTCGGGTGACCTTCGAGGGCATAGCCCTCACGGGTGTCCAGGTTCCAGATCTTCAGGTCGGAGCCCGTTCCGAACGTCATCCCCCAATCATCTCCGGGTTCCACCCCACTACCGCTGGCAAGCCACTTGCCGTCGGGACTGAAGTCCAGGCAATCGGTGAGGGCGGAATGGGGTCCAAGATCGAACAGCTTGTTGCCTGTCGCGGCTGCTCCAACGCTAACAACCTTGTTCTGACGCCCAGAGACGGCCAGCCGCTTGCCGTCGGGGCTATAGGCGAGGGACGTCCCGGGAGATAGGGAAGTCCGGCATACTTCCTTGCTATCAGCGGTCTCATAGATCCTGACCTGTAACTCGTGCAGGGAAAGTGCCAGGTACTTGCCATCGGGGCTGAAAGCGGCGGCCCAGATGTACGCCGCGTTCTCTCCTTTTGCCGGTGGTTGTCCTTTCATCTCGAAAACCTTCGACGCGTCGGGGGCAACGACAATCTTCAAGTCCGTCTGGGTTGCTACGGCCAGGCGCTGGCAATCGGAACTCATCGTGACAATACGGTCCCAGAGAGGAAGCAAGTGACCCGCCTCGGCAAGGGCCTCAGGCCAAGGATTTGACTCAGCAACTTTTTCCGTAACTGCCGGTTTCGCATCGATAATCGGCTTTTGCCCGGCAACTTTTTTTGGATTCGCGAGTTTTTCTTTTCTAACGTGCTTTTTCTGAGCAAATTTTTCCGCATCCGCGGATTTTTTCTTTTCAATCGGCGGGACGTATTTATTCTGCGGGGCCGCATCGTAATCGCGTGGGGCTTTGATGGCGTCCTTGGGCCGCTCCGCGATTTTCGTGATTTGTCTCTTGTCGGTAGTTACATAGAGCACGGCAAACAGCGCGGCGACACCAAGCAAGCCGGCCGCGACGATCGTTGGCCACATTGGGTGGCGCCATTTGGACAACAGCGATCGAGAAGTGACCGGCTCCGGCACGGGAGTGAAAGTGGCCGACTCCTCGGTCCCGGCCAACTGAGCGAGGAACTGGCCGATCAGGGAGTCGCTTCCAGCCGGCCGGGGCCGTCCACTCGAGGTCGACGACGAGGCAGGCGAACCGACGGACGCCGATGGCGTCGCACTCACTGACGATTGAAGAAAGCCCGTCAAGGCCGCAGCCAGCTCGGCCATTGAGGTGTAACGATCTCCGATCGCCTTTGCCATCGCCTTGAGGCAGATCGCCTCAAGGGCCGGGTCGATGTCTTTCCGATGCGCTGAAGGGCGGCAAAGGCACCTCGGCCAAGATCTGCGCCGCCACGGCTAAACCCGAATCATTGAACGGCAGCCGGCCGGTCAGAAGCTCGTAGAGAATCACTCCTAGTGCATAGATGTCGCAGGCCGGACCGATCGTCTTGAGATCGCCACGCACCTGCTCGGGGGCCATATAGCTGAGGGTACCCATAACCTGGCCCGTCCGGGTCAAGCGCTGGTCCTGGGGATTGTCCCGGCGCGCCAGGCCGAAATCGACGATCACCGGCTCGCGCTTTTGCCCGGTCTTCTTGATCATGACATTGGAGGGTTTCAGGTCGCGGTGAGTGACTTTTTGCGTGTGCGCCTCTTGCAAGGCCAAGGCGAGCTTGCCGACCAGTGCCGCCACCTGCCGTTGCGGCCAGCCCTCGTGGCCGATCAACGCGGCCAGCGACTGGCCCTCGATGTAGGCCATGGTCAAGTATGGCTGTCCCTCAATTTCGCCGGCGTCAAACACGGGGCAAAGGTAGGGATGGTCGAGCGTGGCGGCCGTGCGGGCCTCTTCCAGGAACCGTCTCCGCGCATCGGGACCGTCGTGCTCACCGAATTCGGGTACCTTGAGGGCGACCGCGCGTTCGAGATGCGTATCCTGGGCCAGGTAGACCGAGCCCATCCCGCCCTGACCCAGCCGCTTGATGATCCGGTACCGTCCAAACTGTTCGGGGAGCTGCGCGGGCGTTACCTTGGATCTCTGGGCTCGGAATGAGGGGCGGGACGGAGCGGCGACCGACGAGGGCCGCGACAGTTCCGCCACGTCAGAAGTGATCAGGCGAGCGAGTTCCGCGGCCTGATGCGGAAAGCGGCGTTTGTAATCCTCGAGGGTCAGTGGGGCGCCGAACTGAAGTCTGACCTCGTACTCGACCTTGATCAGATCGGCGGAGATGTCGCCGGGGCTACCCAGCTCGGGGAACGCTTCAATGTAGGACTCGAGGCTGACCTGTCGGCCACGCCGCCATTGTCGTTCCAGGTCAATCTTGACCATCTCGACCAGCGCCGGCAGTCGCCAGGAACTTCCAGGCGGGATCAGATCGACACGACTTGCGAGAAGACCTTCGTCCCAGCGTTGATCAAACTCGAGGAGCCACGAATCGAGCGCCCGGCGATCGTCGTCGCAGAGATCAGCGAGTCTGGCATTCAACACGGTCATAACAAAACTCCGAGGCGAGCGAAACGCAAGCGGACCCTGTACTCCAGCGGCGTGCCTGCGGTCGGTCAGGCGAATCCCCCGGCGCAATCGCATCGGTGCAAAAAATTTCCGGGGCCCTGCAAGTTTCTTATCGTCAGCGTCGCCGCACATTGGCGCAACCGCTCAAGGACGATCGAAAAAGAAACACTTTCCCCGTGAGATAACACGGCCGATTTCAAGGCGTCTGATAGTGGTAAAAACTCGCAGCGAGGAGGTGATGTCGATCCTTCACAACCTTTTCATGTTTGAGACGATCGGCCTGACGAAAACTTGCACTTCCTTTCTGGAACAGTCCGATCATGCCAGGTCCTTGGACCAGCGACCGCGTCAGCGATAGGATGATCCCTGACAATAGGTACGTGCGGCTCCGCTGTCTGCCGTACCGTCACCGCCTACCAGTCCTACGAAGATCATCAACACGTTCTCGCCAGATTTCCGTCGTCGCCGAGACACGCATCGTCTTTCGGCACGAAAACCCGAGAATTCAATGATGAATCCCACGTACCACGAGAACCAGCCCCACACTGAGATGACGAAAGCGTGGTGTTGACACCGCCGAGCCCTCATCCCTGGCCTGCTCGCTTGACATGATTTGCGATCGTCCCTCGCCTCACGGCAAGATATCGTTCACCGCGATGCGGCCAACCTCGACCCCGTCAAGAACGATCGGTATCTCGTCACCTGGCACGAAAGCCTGCAATAAGCCATAACCGTCGGCGGTTGGCATCGTGTGCACCTCAATCTGCGAGTCGCGGAGGTTGACGATCCAGTAGACCGAAATGCCGCGAGGGCCATAAATGCGTGCCATCTCCCGGTCGGCGACGAGACTGGTATCGGCGATTTCGACGAGAAGGCCGACGTCCGCAGCGCCGGGATGCCGGTTCAGATAATCACGTTCTGCTCCGCGGACGATGCATTGATCGAGTTCGGGTTCACCGTTGGGGGGCAATCACACCGGCTTATCAGGCCGAAGGTGCCACCCCGTCGGAATCACTCGCGTCAATGCCTTACCGCAAAGCAGGTCGGCCACACATTGAGTGGGACTCTGCGTCACCTTGGTCACCAGGATTCCGTCGATTAACTGCAACTTGTCCCGCTTTGTGAAAACACCCGATGCGACCAGCTTTTCATACTGGTCGCATCGACATCCGGAACGGGGGATAACAAGCCCCAGTCGACAAGCGGCGTGTTGCACGGACTGCGAAATCGTCGACATGGTGTGCGTTCCTACATAATTTGCTTCGGCATGGGCGATGTTCGCGTCGGCGCTGGCTTTCCGTTTTGTGAATTCATCGATTTCCAGCGGCACCGGATTCTGTCACACCCCATGATAGCCCCGATTGCAGAATATCGTACGGGTGACGATTCGAGGCGAGTCCATGACTTCACGATTCGGCCGAGGATTCGCTTTCGGTTGTTTGTCGTCAATGACTCTGGGAGAATATCACGACGCTGAAGTAACGGACGCGAATAGCGGGAGCTTGGTTGGCGGTTGAGAATCTGAGGGATGAGGAGGCAATGGCATTCTCGATCGAGTTCTCGAAGCCTGCTCGCGACCACGTCAAGCGATTGAACAAGAGGGACCAGCGAATCGTCGTCGACGCCATTGCCCTTCAGCTGGCTCATGAACCGGATCGAACGACTCGACATCGCAAACGGTTAGAGGACAATCCGGTTGCACCTTGGGAATCGCGAGTAGGAAACTTTCGTGTCTTCTCCGACGTGGATCGTCAAGGTGAGAAGGTCGTTGTTGTTGGAATCGGTCAAAAGTTGCATAACCGATTGCAAATTGGCGGCGAGGAGGTCGAACTATGAAAGTCGTGTCCATGGAGGAAACGTCTTTGACCATGTCCGAACTGGCGGACCTGGTCAAAGAAGAGACCGTGATATTGACTCGAAACGGTTAACCACTCCTGGCAGTGAAGGATGTATCCGGCTCTGATTGGGAGTCGGTTTCTCTCGCCTCCAATCCCAGGTTCATGGCCATCATTGAAGAATCGCGACGAAACTACGAGAAGGACGGCGGGATCGGGCTTGATGACCTCCGCCGCGAACTCGGTGTTCTGACCGAGACCAAGAAAAAACGGGCATCAAGAGACCGCAAGCCTGAACCTTGATCCAGCGATGTCGCCTTTCCTGGCGCAAGAAAAACTCAGGCAACGATCAGTCCGAGTCTCTCTGGCTCGTCCGGCCGACGCCGGCACCTCTCACACCTGCAAACCCCGCGTCACCACCTCCAGGAACTCACGGGCTCGCCGCGCCAGTGCGTCGATCGCGAGCGGATCGGTCGGAGGCGGGATCACCGGGGCACTGATATTCTCGCAGCAGAGGGGCATCTTGCGGCCGGTAAAAGCCACAGGCTGTAAGAGCCGGTAATGGTCGATCTCGCCGAAGCCGGGGCCGCAATCTTCGTCCCTGGGGAAGTTGCGATGGTCCTTGATGCAAAAGCCGCGCACTTGGTCGGCACACGCCCGGATATCGGGAATCGGATCGACGTCGAGGTAATCCATGACGTTGCCGGCGTCATAGTTTACCTTCACTCCTTCGTCGCCCACCTCGCGGACAATCGCCGCACACGCGGCCCCCGTGCCGGTCTCGCCGCCGTGTTGTTTGATCACGATCACAACACCGTGATCACGCGCGACCGGTCCAAGCTGCTTGAACCGCTCGACCCAGAGCCTGTGATTGCCCCCCTTGGTGTGGCCGAACGTGAGCACGTGCGGAATTCCTGCCGCCGACGCTTGCCGGATGCGTGATTTCAAGACGTCGACGGCATTGTTGGCCTCGGGATAGATGCCTGAAAACATCATGATCGGTTCCAGGCCCAGGTCGCGGCACTTCGTCGCCAGTTGCTTGGCGTCAGCGGGACTCGCATCGGCTGCGATGACCGGTACCTGCGCGGCTCCCTCCTTGTGCGTCACGCCCCAGGCCACATAGGTGTAGCCGGCCGCTTTGATGCCGGTCAAAGCGCGATCGAGCGGGAAGCGGGAATAAGGCAGCGTCATGCAACCGATCTGAAAGTGAGTTGGTTTGCCGGGCCTCGCGGCCGGTTCCGCGCCAGAAGATTCCAGACCAACGGCTCGCGACTTGATGGCCGCGCCGCCGCAGGTGATTGCGGCCAGTCCAGTGGCCGCTGCGCTCAGGAACTCACGGCGCTTCATGGTGCTGGAATCAGGCATACAAGTATCTACACGAATCACATCCGGAACTCCTCAACGACACCCTGACTTCGCGTCCTGAAGCCGGGCCGTTTTCTCTAAGGGCGCGGAAATCTTGATCTTTCAAACAAAGCGCGTTTGACCGGGAACCGCGATCTGCGATGCGGGCGGCTGCGCGTCCCATGCGTAGCGGTTGGGACTGAGAATCTCCCTCGACTTCTCGGCCATCTCCCAGGTGATCTCCTGGCCCGTGTAGGCCGACATCCGACCGAGAATCGCCAGCAGGGTGCTCTTGGCCATGTACTCGCCGTTGTTGATCGGCTTGCCACTCCTGATGCCGGCAAAGAGCTCGTCGTGCTCGGTTTGATACATCTGGTTCTGGGGGCCAGAGTAAATCCAGGTGTTCTCCTTGGTGTGAATCTGAATGCCCTTGCGCCGTTCCGAAAGCTCGGCCGCGGCCGCGGGTGCCGATCACCTGTACGCTCATGTCGTTCTTGCAGCGCGGCTGCTGGCGGCAGTTGCTGACGAGCCGCGCACCATCGGCATAATCATAAGTCACGGAGAAATGGTCATAGATCTGGCCATACTCCGGCTCGGTGAGGACCTGTCGGCCTCCCATGCCGACAGCCTTCGCCGGGTACTTGTCCTTCATCACCCAGGCAGCGACGTCAAGGAAGTGAACATGCTGTTCGACGTTGAAATCGCCCGAGAGCCAGGTGAAATTGTACCAGTTGCGCATCTGGTAGAGCATTTCGGACCAATCGGGCTGGCGAGGCTTGGCCCAGCGGCCGCTACGATAGTCGTTGGCAAAAAGCGTTACAACTTCGCCGATCGCGCCGTCGTGGATGCGCTTGACGCCCTCGCGAAAGCTATTGTCGGAGCGCAGGCAAAGGCCCGAGACGACCGACAGCTTTTTCTGGCGGGCCAGCTCGCACGTCGCCAGGACGGAATGGACGCCCGGGACATCGACGGCGACCGGCTTCTCGGCGAAGACATGCTTGCCAGCCTCGATCGCCGCCTTCAAATGCTGCGGCCGGAAGTGGGGCGGCGTGCAGAGCAAGACCACGTCGACGCCACTACCGAGCAATTCCTCGAAGGCGTTGAAGCCGACGAAGCGATGGTCGGGCTTGACCTTGAGCTTCGCGGCGACCTTGTCGTCTTTCTCGAGGGTCTCGAGGCTCTTCTGAAGCCGATCGGCGAAGACGTCGGCCATGGCGACGAGCTCGACATTCGAGTCGGCACAAAGCGCCTGGGCGGCCGCGCCGGTGCCGCGATCGCCACAGCCGATCAGGCCAACGCGCAGCACGTCGCTGCCGGCGGCATGCACGTTTGCGACGGTCGCGAGTGTCCCGGCTGCCGCGGTGGCCATGGTCGCCGTCGTGAGAAAGTCGCGCCGGGATGGTGATGATTGTCTCATGCTGAACTCTCGATCATTTTACCAAGGGGTGCAATTCCATTGTCCGCACGTAAAGCTCGAACCCTTCCGACTGAAGCAAGATCTTGCCGGCCGCCGGGAAAACGTCGTAGCACTCGTTGACCGTCGTACCGTTAACGCGAATCGTGATCCGGCTCCCCTGGCAGACACACTCGACGCGGGTCCACTCGGTCACGGGGCTCTCGACATCGTTCTTGCCCCGGGTGTCGAGCAGCTCCTGAAAATCCGGATCGTGGTGCGCCCACCAGAGTTGTTTACTGGTGAAGACGCGCGGTTCGCCCCCTTTTTCCAGCGCGGCCGCCCGTCGGGGCCGTTCACCGTTTCACTCGTGAGCCTCACAGGGATCGTCTCGCCTTTGGCGTTGTTGCCCCGAATGCAGATGAGGTCGCCAACACACCCCTGGGCGAGCTGGCACTCGATCGAGGCCATCCACTTGCCGCCGCCGGCACTGCCGTCGGGCCCGATCGCATTCAAGAGAATACCCGAGTTGCGAACATACTTGCCGCCGTCTGTCTTCTTGCCCCACTTGTACTCGACGACCAGGCGGTAATCCCGATATTCGGCATCGGTGGCCAGATAGCCGGCGTCTTCTCCCGTGATGTGCAAGAGACCGTCGGTGACCTGGAAAACCCGCCGCGGGTCTTCGTGTCTGGTGTGCTCGAGCCAGGGCGAAAGGCCCTTCAGGTCGCGGCCATCAAACAGGCGGACGAGACGTGTCGGAGTCGTCGGCTCCTTGACGACCGGCTCATCCCCCTGCGTGCGACCGACGAGCAGGACCAGGATCATCGCGGCAAAACCACACAGTCGCATGAACATCAAAATGTTCCTCTTGATTGGCCGCCCGAGATCACGGCGTCACGAAGTTCACGCGAAACGGCGACCGGGCGACGCCTGGAGGTTTCATCGACGATCGTAGGTATTCTCACGCTATTTTTCTATTTCTTGCATTTCAGTTGGGGATATCGGCCCAGATCTTCCGTGTGAAGGGCGAGCCCGCCAGGCTGGTGGCCGGCAGGAACGGCAAGAGCCGCGCCCGGGCTGCGGAATCGAGCGGCGCTCCGTATTCCGAGACTTCAAACGCCTCGATATAACGGACGCGCTCGCCGCGTTCTTCACCATAGGTGCGAATTACCAGGTCGCGATACCGGTCGGCAAGGGGCCGGATGCGTTCGCGGAAATTCTGGGCCAGCCACTCGAAGCGCGCCGCATCGTCCCGCGGCACTTGATCGAGGAACTTGCCATTATAGGGAAGCCACTCATAAAACTGCGATTGATGGCAGTGGAGCATGGCGACCACGCGGTCGAAGACATCCTCGATATCGACGACGACGTGGGGCTCGAAGCGGCACGGTTTTGTGAAAGCATCCGAAAACGACAGGATCACCGGGCAAGACGCCAGGTGAGGGACATCCGGACAGATCGCCGGCACGGTGAGCAAGTAAGACGCGTCCTGGACCAGCAAGCCCGCGAACCGATGATCGGGATGATAGTCGGTCGAGCGGTGCGTGATCACCAGGTCGGGGCGGAACGATCGGATGTAGACGAATCACCTGGTGACGTAACACCAGCCGATCGTTGAGCTCGCCGTCGGGTTGATCGAACACCATGTAGGTCGCGCCGATGGCCGCCGCGGCCGCCTCTGCCTCGGATCGCCGGCGAATAGCGAGGGCGCTCCATGAGCGACATGATGCCCGGCCGCACCGTTGGTGAGACTCGCTAGCTGCACGACATGCCCCAGGGCACACCACTTGGCCGCCGTGCCCCCGGCCTTGATATCCGCATCGTCGGGATGTGCGCCGATGATGAGTATCCGCAGAGGTCGATCAATCACGGATGTTATTACCTCGCCGTCGTTCATTTCATCATTCATTCACTTGGGAAACTTGATTGTCTTGAAGCGATTCCTGCCTGGCCGCGAGTTGCCGCGACGAGCCCGGCACCGGCATGGCCCAGGCGCTGGCGATCGCCGGCCGCGCATGATCGCGAAATCGCCGCAAGACCGGGAGCATCGATCCGGCGCCGGCGAGATCATGGATCTCGTCAGGGTCGTCGCGTTCGTTGAACAGTTCCTCGGTGCCGTTCTCCTGGTTTTGAATATAGACTAAGTCGCCCTCGGCCAGGGAGATCAGGGGACCGCGGTAGGCCGGCGACCGGCCATGGTTGGGATCGGTCGGGTTCGGGACGGCAAGCTCGGAAAGCACCACGCCGGGCTTGATGTCAGGGCTTCCGGGTGGGCGACCGCGTCCAGAACCGGGCCAGCGATTGGCCCGGGAAAGGGGCCTCCTGGGCCCCGGCCCCGGCGAGGCCGACGACGTCGACAACCGTCGCCGGCAGGTCGCGCAGGCTTACCGTCTCGCGCACCACGGCTTTCGTGGAGTGTGACGCGGGGAGCATCACAAGTAGCGGCACGCGAACTTCCGGCCGGTAAAGGCTCTCGCCGTGGGTGTACAGGCCGTGTTCGCCGAGCGCTTCGCCATGGTCGGACGTGATCACGACCAGCGTCTTATCGAGGACGCCACGCGCTTGCAGCGTTTCAAACAGGATGCCGAGCTGTTCATCAAGGTAGGCGATGCAATCATCATAGGCGTCGCGAGCCAGGACCTTGTAGCGCTGGGGCAGTTTTTGTTTGTTGAGTGAACCCCATTCCATCATGACGTCCACATAGTCTTGCCTGGACCTGGGGTTCATACCGAATCGAGGGCGAGCTTCGGGCGGGAGGAGGTAGGGGGTATGTGTATCAAGGTAGTTGAGGAACACGAAGAACGGGCGATCCGGCTCAGGGCGCTGGTCGAACCAGTGGAGAAAATCGTGATTGATCCGCGCCGCGGTTTTGCGCTCCGGAGTGAAAAACAAGTCGCTCACGTTGGCCCGAAATTGATGGATCACACCAAAATCGAGCGGTAGCGTGAGGTGGCCGAACGACTTCAGGGCCGCATCGAAGAGGCACGCGCCACGCAAGGTGCCCAGTCGCGCGAGGATGTAATCTTCAAAGTGCGTGAATCCGCGGCTCAGCCCCGTTTCATAGGAGCAATAACCCGCGTTGGCGACGAAGCCGGCGGTCGCATAGCCGTGATTTTCGAGGTATTCGGCGAGGGTCGGGAAATGGCTCTGGATGGGGATGAGCCAGTTGACGCCCAGCTCATGGGGCCATCGGCCCGTGAAAAAACTGGCATGCGAGGCGAGCGTCCAGGGGGCGGGCGCACGTGCCTCCTCGAAGCGAATTCCCCGCGCCGCCAGGCGGTCGAAGGCCGGTGTGGTCGCGCGGCCGTAGCCATAGGCGCCCAGGTGGTCGGCCCGCACGGTATCGAGCACGATCAAGAGGACGTTGGATGAGCCGGCCGCGGGCATCGGACGCCTGGCTTCACGCCACTGTTTGACAGAGTCGCTCACCTGGATCGAAGCGGCCGAGACGATCACGATCGCCACCAGCACGGGGAGCGTTCGCACCAGCCAGCGCCGCCAGCGCGGGGAATTCCGCTTCGAGCAAGCGAACGGTGTGAAACGCCACGCCCAGGCTAACCACGAACCAGGCCTCGATGTAGATTCTCTTACCGACGATCGCCAGCGCGGGAAGGAGGATGCCGGCGACGATCAGCCGAGGGCCAAGCCAGCCCGCGCGGCGAGGCCAGAGGCGCATCGCCAAGTAGCAAGATCGCGCCAAGAGTCAGAAAGAGAGCCAGGTTGACCAGCGGAACCAGCCAGACAAAGTGCCGGGTCATCATGACGAGCGGGTAGGCCGGGCTCAAAGCTCGGGGAATGACCCTGACTGCAACCTCGAGCTCGCCGGCGGCCAGCCCGCACCAGGCCGAAAGAGCCAGCATGTCGAGCGCACCGAGGCCATTCGCGAATGCGGGCGATCCCGAGTCAGGTTGGGGGCTGGAGACGGTCATCGGGTATTCTCACGCGTCCCACAGCCGCGGCCGATCGACGACGATGGTGATGATGTCCCGCATGCCACGCCGCGCCCGTTTCGCTGTCGCCTTCTTCATTGCGGTCCGGATCAAGATCAAGCAGGTGACCAGGGAAGGAGCGAGCAGGGCAGGCGGATCGAGAATCAAGCCGGTATGTTAGTCGGCCTGTCCTCGATTGGCCAGCCCCGCGTCACGTTGGGTTCAGGAAGGCATCAATCTCGGCAATCGATCCATCAATAACTGTCGGAGGAGATGACTTCGCCATTGGCTCGCGTACCCAGCGACCACCAGGTGTTGATCGAGATCGAGCTCTTGACGAAGTGCACGCTGCCATCGGCAAAGAGCACGTTGCAGCCACCGGGATGGAAGCTGTTGGCATTCTCGAACTGGCCTTCGGAGATATTGTACCCGGTGTTGTCGGTCCGGCACCCGTTGAAGGGATACTGCGTCGAGCTCGGTGGCGCGATCGTGTTAAAAAGTGTCCAGCCCGGCTCACCGGCGGCCCAGCGGTAGCCTTTGTCCTCGAGGCCGGCATTTTGCTGGGTGCTGAACATGTTCGCACAGGCCTGGAGTCCCTTGACGACGAGCGACTGATTGCTCCAGGCGTCATTACACTGATAATAATGGCCGCAACCGCCCGTGTTCGGCGGGCTCGCCGTCCAGGAGACCGAGTCGCGGAATTTCGTGTAGTGCATCCCGTCGCCGACCACCGATTCGGCAAAGGCGACCGTGTTGGCGGTGCCGTCGGTGACCGCGGCGATGCTATAGCTGTTCGAGCCGCCCCCCGTGAAGATTCCGGTCGTGGTGGCGTTCGACGGCCGGGTCGTTGTGCCCATCGAGCCGAAGTAGTTGTTATTATTGCCCGTATAGGGCGAGCCGCCGGTTCCGGCCCCCGCCGTGCCCGCCAGCGCATCCGACGGACAGAGGAACATGGCCAGGTTCGTGTTCACGACCGTCGAATTGGCGGTTTGGCCAATCGGACCATATGCGACGGCCAGATTGAAATTGGCCGCGTTATAAAGCGGCGACTGCTCCGTGTAAGGAAGCATGAGCGCCTGCGCGCTCCAGCACCCGTAGGTCACCGTTCCGTAATTCGTCACCGAGAGCGTGGCCCCAAGCGGGAAGTGTACCGACGGCCTGATGATAATTGTGCAATCCCAGGCCAAGTTGCTTGAGGTTGTTTGTGCACTGGATCCGCCGGGCCGCCTCACGGGCCGCCTGCACAGCGGGCAAGAGCAGGGCGATCAAGACGGCAATAATCGCAATCACGACCAGGAGTCTCGATGAGCGTGAAGCCGCATCGACGAATGATTCCTTTGAAATTCATGCGGATGTTCCTTTGACCGAAGGGAAATCAAAAAAGACGATAAAACGGATCTGTGGCTAGATCCATTGACCTCCGGGAGAGGCACTCCAACCTGCGAGAGACTGCTGGCCGCCTGGCCTGCGAGCGCGATTTGAGCGGCTCCCAGCGCCGCCCTGGCGAGATCTTTGAATAAAGGCCCGCCCACCCAGGCTTGAATCGGGCCCCAAAATCACTGGGGCCGTTTCTTCGCGTGGATCTCCTTGATCTTCTTTTCCATGTCCTGAATCTTCGCCTTCGTTTCCTCGTCTGGCGGTGATGATGATCCATCACAGCCCCAGACGAGCCCAAGAAGCGAGACCACGGTCAATAATGCCAAACTCCGCGCGGCGATTGAGAAACCCTTGCTGCGTGCCCTCATGGAGACCTCGAACTCGCGAAAAAACAGAGGAACTCAAAAACTCGATGCCGTCTCGCGACCATCGCGATGGCTTCGCTTACGAATCTCGTCAGTTGATCGATGAATCCCGCCGGTCTGGTCCCCCGCGTGGCCGCGAGTTGTGCTTCGATAGGCCAATCGGCGATCGTATCCGTAGAGCTGATCTATCACCTTTACTATTCACGATAAATTCTTGGTGTCAATAGCACACTTTCCCTAAGTCGTTGATTTTTATAGGTTTGCGATTGCGTCTCTCGCACACCCGGATGTGCGACCGCCGCATTAGTGCGATAATCGCAATAAGTTTCTTGAGGAAAAAGACAGATCCGGTATTCTGGAGGAGACGGCCGACCGCGGCCCAAAGCAAGGAGAGGAAAAGAGCGATGGGCAAGGGAGAATTCTTGGGGATCGGCGACCCCATTTCCATCGACTTCTCCGAGCGCATGCGCCAGGCACTCAAGCGGCGCGAGGAGAGCCGGCAGCCGCCGTGGACCATCACGGCCTTGGCGCGGGCCATCGGCGTTGAAAACAACCAGCTCTCGAATCTCAACCGTTATATCAACATGGGAGTCTCGGAGAGCGGCTATACCCACTGGCGCCCCGACTGGATGCTGAGAATCGCCCATGTCCTCGAGATCGCCGTCGACACCCGCTTCAATTCGCACCGCCGCGAATCAAACCTCTCGACCGGCGAGCATACCGGACTATTGACAGGTGCATCTTCACACGAACATTTTATTAAATTAAGAATTGGAATCGCGTCGGATTACCCCGATCTCTTCGAGCTGGCGTTTGAAATTTACGCCGCCTGCGCCGACGCCAGGGCCCGTGAATACGGCGGCGGTTTCCAGATCGATATCGACAAGCCGGGCAGCCGCGAAAAGGTCTACGGCAAGTTCCTTGCGAACTGTAGCGATTACCATATCATCATGATTGATGATCCATGGATCCCGGAATTCGAGCCGCGGCTGGTCGACTTGAGGCAGTTGCCCCTGCACGAGTTTCAAGATGGCAAGCGGCTCGAGGAACTGTTCTTTCGGCCCTTGCTGGAGCTCTGCAAGTTTCCCGGCGGCAGCGGCAAGCTATGCGGCCTGCCGATCATGGGTGACGTGAACTTCCTTTGTTACGACACGACGGCGGCATGGAACGAGCCGATCAGAGAGCTGCTCAATCGACCGGTCATTGATCCCGACCAGTTGAAGCAGGAACTCTTGTGCGAGCATCGAAAGGGTGCGGCCGGACGTGATGAGCCCTGTTCTTGCGGGGCGTTATCATTCGCGGTTCGCAACCTCGACGACGAAGACCTGGTCGAGCATTTCTGGTTGCTCCTGCGTGGATATGGACTCGAAGATGTTTACGGCCTCGGATCGGACGGCGAGATCAAGATTCCCTCGAGCCTGGCCAATCGCGCTTCTGACTGGATGTACGCGGTCGATCCGGAATGGAACCGCCGGATCACCGGTGGCGAGCTGCTTGACAACATGACGGCCGGACGCGGGCCGGCCATGACCTTTGGCTGGCCCAATACAATCTTGCCCAAGGTGAGGAACGATCCCTCGATCGCCAAGCGGGTCGGCTTGCATCAGTTCGCTCGGCAGGCACTTCTGGGGGCCCAGGTGCTGGCCATTCCCGAGGGATCGAGCCGTCAGCGAGAACAGATCGAGGCGGCCAGGTTGATCCTGACTTTGACAACCAATCCCCAGATGCAATTCATCCTGGCCGACCTGGGGAGTATCCCCGTCTTGAGCGATCTTCAATATCGCATCGAATTGCGCAACCGGCCGTTCTGGAAGGAGAATTACGCGACGATGGTCGAAGCGCTGCGCAGTGCGCACCCGAGGCCCAGAACGGCCCGCTGGCGCGAGTTCTCGAGACGATTGATCGAGCAGCTCCGGAAACGGCGGTTCTCCGACGTTCCGGGCCTGATGCGGTTTGTCTAGAGCGGCGTTGCGTGACCCCTTGACGCCGAGGCTCCCCGGGTCGGCACTGGCACTCGGCTCGTGCGGAGACTCGCCCTCCAGGATCGAGCAAGGCCATTTAGCGGCGATCGGCGGCCGGGCCGATGTCGCGCGAATCAAGGGCGATCCGGCGCGGTGGCGGCTCCGGTCAAGACGGCTGGCCGTGGCGCTTCTGGATCGACAGCCAACACCTGGTTCAATCGATCACGAAACCGTTGCAAGACCGGCCGCATCTGATCGTCCCTGGAAAGATCATGGAGCTCGTTCGGGTCATCACGCACGTTGAATAATTCCTCACTCCGGCTCCCTTCAGTGCGGATATAAACATGATCATCCTCCGCGAGCGCGGCCAGGGGCCCGCGATACGCCGGCGATCGCCCCTGGTTGGGATCAGACGGATTGGGTGAGGCCAGCTCCGAAAGCACCGCGGCCATGCCCGGAGCCCCCGGTGTCGATGCCGGCGCGGACGACGATGATCCGATCGTCGCCGATTGAACCAAGGACTGTCCCGGGATTGGCGACTTCATTTTCGGACCGGCGAATTCGGCGATCGTCGCCGCGATGTCGCGAAGACTCACGAACCGCGAGACGACACCTTGCGCCGACGAGCCGTAGCGGGCTGGCAAAATCATCAGGAGGGGCACGCGGATCTCGGGACGATAGAGACTTTCGCCATGCTCGAAGAGTTGATGTTCACCGAATCCTTCGCCGTGGTCGCCCGCCACGATGACCAGCGTGTCTTCAAGCAGGCCGCGACGTTCGAGGTCGTCAATGAGCAGGCCCAACTGCGCATCGAGATACGCCAGGCAGTTATCGTAGGCGTCACGCGCGAGCGTGATCGCCGAGCGCGGGAGACGCGTCTTGTCGATTTTCGTCCATTGATCGGCCAGCAATCGCTCCTGGACCTCGGTCTTCGGCGCACTTCCGAAGCGGTACGAGACGCCCGCCGGCAGCAGATAAGGCGCATGAGCATCGATATAATTCAAGAAGGCGAAAAAGGGACGATCGGGCTGTTTTCGCGCTGAAAGCCAGTCGAGAAACTCGCGATTGACGACCTGGGCGTCCTTGCGGTCGCCCAGGCAAAACGATCGCAGCTTCTGGCGCGAAATCGGCAAGAAGCCGCCGAGATCGTCGAGCGTCTTGAGTGATTCCTTGATCATGTGAACCGTGCGCAGGGCACTGAGCGTATCGAGAACGTAATCTTCGTAATGGGTGAAGCCGCGATCGAGACCGCTATCATAGGAGCAATAAAAGGTATTGCCGGCAAAGCCGGCCGTGGCATAGCCGCGTGCTTGCAGAACCTCGGCGATGGTCGGAACATTCGCGGGCAACGGGCACGTCCACCGGAGGCCGAGCCCGTGTGGCCAGCGCCCAGTGAACATATTCGCGTGCGATGCGAGCGTCCAGGGAGCGGCGGCCCGGGCACGGTCGAAGCGAGTGCCTCGCCTGGCCAGTCGATCGAGGTTCGGTGAAGTCGGGCGCGGGTAGCCGTAAAGGCCCAGGTGGTCGGCACGCACGGTGTCGAGCACGATCAAGAGGACATTGGGCGCGGCGGCAGTGAGGGCCGCGGAAGGCCGGGGACGGCCGTCTTCACGCCACTCTTTGAGTCGGTCGCGCCCGAGGGTGAAAGCGGCCTGAAGAAAGACAAGCACCAGCAACACGGGAAACGTCGCCACAAGGCGACGGCGCCACTGGTCGCGCTGACGTTCGAGAAACGGGACGATGCGCACAGCCATTCCCAGCGCGATCAATAGCCACGCTTCGACATAGATGTTCCGCCCGCAGAGTGCCAGTGTGGGAAAGAGGGCAAGGGTCACGATCAAGCGAGGTCCGGCCCAGGCCGCGCGGCGCGGCCAGAAGCACGCATGGCGGCGACGACAGCGGCGCCCAGTATCACGAACAGGGCCAGGTTGATCAGCGGGACCAGCCAGACGAAATGCCGCGTCATCAGGTAAAGACGTTGCGTTGAGCTGAGAGCCCGATAGACAACCCTGGCGGCGACCTCGAGCTCGCCGGCGGCCAGCCCGCACCAGGGCGAGAGGATCAGGACATCGAATGGATCGAGGCGAGTTGCCGTGCCATGCGATGGCAAATTGCTTTGAGGTCGGTCAACGTTCATCGAGTTTTCTGTCCTGCGCTCACGAGGCTTGAGTCGGCGAACACCGAAAAGGCCCGAACTCACCGGTGTGCCAACCCGAGACAACCCGCGCCGGCCGCGACGATCGCGCAGGCAGTCATTCGCCTTGGACCGAGCGGCTCGCTCAAGAACACTCGCCCGAGTAGTGCCGCGAAAACGACGCCGGTCTCCCGGAGGGCAGAGACAGGTCCCATGGGGCTAACGCTCGCCGCCCAGATCACGATGGCGTAAGCGGTCATCGAGACGATGCCACCAAACGCCGATCGGACGGTCTCGCGGTCGAGCCGTGCGACCTCGGCGCCGCCGCGCCTGACGACCAGGATGACGAGCATCACAGGTCCATACGTGATAAAAAGCCAGAGCGCATAGGCCGGAGCGTGCCCCGACAACCGGCCGCCAATTCCGTCGGCGAGCGTGAACGCCGCGATCGTGGCGCCCGTGCACAAAGCGGGCAACAAAGCGCGAGCCGACACGCCTTTACGGCTTTCCATCGCCAGTCCCAGGATTCCCGAAGAGATCAGCACGACGCCGCAGAGCGCAAGAAAGCCGAGCTTTTCGTGGGCGAGCGCGGCGGCCCCCAAAGCCACGATCAAGGGCGACGATCCTCGCGCGATCGGATAAGACACGCCAAGATCACCGTGCTTGTAGGAGAGCACCAGGAGCAGGTTGTAGACGACATGAAGGACCGCCGACAGGGCTATAAACACCCAGCTATCGCGGCCCGGAAGGGGCATCCAGCACGCCACGCAGGCCGCCGTCAGGCTGGTCGTCATCGCCATGACGGTGACCGAGCGATGTCGATCGTTGCCTCCCTTGAGAAGCGCATTCCATGTCGCGTGCATGGCTGCCGACGCCAGGACCAATCCCACGACAAGCCCACTCACAAACGATCTGACGACAAGATCCTCGCCCTCCCCGACGCGTTTGTATCACGTTGTTGTTCGTGTCATTGATTCAACACACCCGAGCCGTGGCCGTCAACATCGCGGCCTTCGTTCACCACGGAGCCGGCCGCCACTTCCGGCCGTGCGGCATCGACGTGTGCGGCCCCGGGTCGGATTGTTACAATCAAAATTTAATAAGCCAGCTCGCTCGCGCAAGACACCCCGGTGCGGGCGGGAATCTCGACTTCACCTGGCTCGATCATGCCGCGATGTAAAGACGAAAGGCCGGTCTGGCTCTCGTGCCTGAACTTCCCGATATTACAATTTATGTTGAAGCGATTGCGCGGCGAATCGTCGGTTCGCGGCTCGAACGCGTGCGGATTCAAAGTCCCTTCTTGCTCCGCACGTTTTGACCCGCCCCTTGATTCGGTCAACGGCAAACTGGTTCGCGAAGTGCGACGGTTGGGCAAGCGAATCGTCGTCGGCTTTGAAGACGACTTATGGCTCGTGCTTCACCTGATGATCGCGGGGCGACTTCAATGGAGAGAGCCAGGCGCCAGGATTGCCGCCAAGGCGGCGCTGGCGGTTTTTGGTTTTTCAAGCGGAACGATGCTCCTGACCGAGGCCGGCACCAAGCACAGGGCCTCACTCTATCTGATCCAGGGTGAGGCAGGTGTGCGTGCCCACGACCCGGGAGGCCTCGAGCCGTTCGACGCGACGCTGGTCGAATTTCAAGCCGTATTGCAGCGCCAAAATCACACGCTCAAGCGGGCCCTGGCCGATCCCCACCTCTTGAGCGGCATCGGCAATGCCTACTCGGATGAGATCCTCCATCGCGCTCGCTTGTCACCGCTGGCATTGACCCGAAAGTTGAAGGCCAACGAAATCGAACGGTTATACCTGGCCACACGCGAAGTCCTGGTCGAATGGGTCGATCGGCTTCGCAACGAGACCGGCGAGGGATGGCCCGAGAAAGTGACCGCGTTTCGACCGGATATGGCCGTGCACGGCCGTTTCGAGCAACCTTGCCCGGTTTGTGGCGCACCCGTGCAGCGAATCCGTTACGCCGACAACGAAACCAATTATTGCCCCGGTTGTCAGACAGGAGGCCGGATCCTTGCCGACCGGTCGCTCTCGCGGCTGCTCAAGGATGATTGGCCGCGGCACCTGGACGAACTGTGACGCGATTGCCGCCGCGCTGAAGGGAAGAACGTGATGGACGGGAACGGGTTGGACGACGCGAGGCTAACTCCAAGCTCGCCCACGACCGCGCCGACGCGCAGGCTCGATCATCCTCACGGCATCGTTACTGGCTCTGGGCACGGCGATACTCTGGATGATCTGGCAGGCGCAGGTCGTCCGCAAGCCGGCGGGCTCAAGTCGTTCAGGCCAAACGCGAGCATGGCCAGGCTCGCCGTGGAAGAACACGCAACCGAACGTGAAGTTCGTTGGCGACTCCGCCTGCGCCGATGTCATGCGGAGATCGCTGCAACGTTTCGCCAGCATCCGATGGGGCATTCCCTCTCCGAGATCGGCCCGACCGCCGTTGGCGATCGATTCAAAATCCCGGTGTCGTTCGACGCTGGCCGGTCGCACTACACGGTCGAGCGCCGCGACGGCCGGGAAATCCACAAGGAGAGCCGACTCGATTCCGGGGGCCAACCCATTGCCCAGGTTGAAGCGGTGGTGAAGTATGCCGTGGGCTCGGGAACTCGGGGCTTTTCCTACTTGATCGAGCACGACCAGCGGCTCTTTCAATCTTCGATCACCTGGTACAGCCAGAAAGATCGCTATGACGTTTCGCCGGGCTACGGCGACGATAATCCGCATTTCGATCGACCCGTCGATGTCGGCTGCTTGTTCTGTCACACGAACCGCGTCGATGCGGTCGAGCACACTGTGAATCAGTACAAGCCGCCCATCTTTCAAGGCCACGCGATCGGCTGCGAGCGCTGCCACGGCCCGGGCGAATTGCACATCCAACATCAAGACCTGACTGATGATGGTCGCGATCGAACGATCGTCAATCCCCGGCACCTCGAGCCAGCCTTGCGGCTGAACGTCTGCGAGCAGTGCCATCTTCAGGGCGATCATCGGGTCGAGCGTCTCGGCCGCGAATTATTCGACTACCGCCCAGGCCTGCCGCTGATCGAGTTTTTCGCCATCTACGGCCGCGCGGACCAGGCGGAGTCAAAGTTTGTCGGGCAGGTAGAGCAGATGAAGATGAGCCGTTGCTTTCGCGCCAGCCAGGGGCGGCTCGGTTGCATCTCGTGTCATGACCCCCACCAGGCGCCGGCCGCTCACGAGAAAACGGCCTATTTCCGCCAGCAATGCCTCGCATGCCACGAAACCCAGCCGTGCTCGATGCCGGTTCCCGCACGCCTGAGCCAGAGTCGCGATGACAGTTGCATCGAGTGTCATATGCCACGATCCGAGACGATCGAGATCAGACACGCCGCGACCACGGATCACCGGATTCCCCGCAAGCCACCGATAGCGCCGGGGGCTGACACGCCGTCCGCCGCCCGCGGACTCCCCTTGGTCTTGCTCAATGGCGATCGCCTCGGTCTCGACGAACTCGAATCCCTCCAGCGCGAGCTGGCCATCGCGCTGGCGCTCGAAGGGCCGCGGCCCAGCGCAAGGCCCCCCATCACGCCGATCGGGCCGCTTGTCCTGACTTTGCTTGACAAGGCTCTGGCCAGGCATCCCGACGACCTGGCCGCCCGGCGGATGAAAGCAAGGGCCCTGGCACTCTCGGGCCGCCGTCCTGAAGCCATTCGCGTCATCCAGGATGCGCTTAAAATCGTCCCGACTGATGAAAGGGCACTCGAGCAATACCTCGCGTACTCAGTTGATGAAAGAGACGCCGCCGCCGCCATCGAGCCAGCTCGACGCGCAATCGCCGCGAACCCATGGTCATCCTTGTTTCATGAACAACTGGCGTTTTTCTGCGTCGAAAACCACGACTGGACAGGCGCTTTCCGCGAGTCGGGTGAAGCACTACGGCTCAATCCATTCTTGCGCTTCGCCCGTATGTTCGCGATTCAAAGTTTGATACACGAACATAATCTCGCCGCGCGCCCAGGATGAATTTGCGACGTTGCTCAAATTGTATCCGAACCAGGTTGACTCCCTGAAACCTTGGTTCGACGAACAGCTCCGGAAGTGACTCGACCCACCTCGATCGCAACTGTGAAGAGCGTCCGGCCGGCAAGAGACGCCGCCAAACGCGAACGGGCGGATGCTGGATCAACGCGTGGTCTTCAGTCGGCCAGGCCAAGTTCCTTGAGAGTTTGCGCCTTGAGAAGATCAATCTGAAGCTGGGCCAACGCTTCGCCGGCCATCGCCTCGACCTGTTGCTTGACTTCCAGCGACAATGGCCCGAACTTCGCTTCGATTAGCCGCAAGGCCGATCGTCGCTCGCCCTGTGCGATACCGCGTTCCATACCGCGTTCCAGCCCGCGTTCCAGGCCGCGTTCCAGACCGCGTTCCAGCCCGCGTTCCAGGCCGCGTTCCATACCCTGTTCCACGCCCCGTTCGTAGGTCGTCTTCATGAGGGGTGCAACCTCTTGATAAGTCTCGGTCTGCAACAAGACTTGCAGCCGTGCCTTCTGCGCCTCGTCCAGGTCGGCATACGCCTCCAGGCATTCCACCAGCAGGAACCGCCGAAAGTCATTCTCCCCCGAACTCGCAATCCGTTTCAATCCCTCCGCATACAACTCGGCCCGCCGCTCCATAGGCAACCGCATCATCGCGCTCAGCGCCACCCCTAGCAAATTCTCGCCCGTCGCGTACGCCTCACCATCCAGGCCCGGCAGTCCCACGTAGGCATACTCAAAGCGGATGATCCGCTGGTCCCAGAAATGCTCTTCGTACGCGTCCCAGCCAATCCCATCCAGTCCCAGACGCAGAAACAGCGCCACCGGCAGCACCGGCAGACCACTGTCTCGCCGCAGTTGAATGTAATAGTCGAACATCCGCGGCCGGAACGCCACCGAGAAAAAAATCGGTGTCAGTTCAAAAAAATCGGCGTGAGTTCATTTTAACGGAGGAAGACGAACTGACACCCGTTAATCCATGGGGAGCCCAAGCCTGAAGAAAAAATCGGTGTCAGTTCAAGAAAAAATCGGTGTCAGTTCATTTAAACGAGGAAAAATGAACTGCTCAGAAAATCACATGATTTAATGGGCAAGCTATGTACGGACGTCGAACGCTGTCGCGGCGGACGGGCGTCACGCGCAACCGATTGCGGTCCTGAGAGTCCTCCATCAACTCAAGCCGCTTCACAATCCCCGGCAATTTCTTGGTAGGTCGTATCCTCCTTCAAGAGATGGTAAATGATCACGAGCAGCGTGTGTGCAACGGCAAAAGCGGCCCGCTTCTTGCCTCGATTGCCCGCGATGCGGCGGAACTTCTTCGACAAATGTGTGCCCTTAGCGCGGAATGCGGCCCACGCGGCCTGAACCAGTGCGCTCTTGAGCCACACGTTGCCGGGCGTCGTTCGTCCGCTCTGTCGCTTGCCGGCGCTCTCATGATTGCCGCTGGCCAGGCCCGCCCACGACGCCAGATGACCGGCCGTCGGGAAGCGGCTCATATCCAGCCCGATCTCGGCAACGACCACTTCCGCTACGCGAAAGTCGACGCCGGGGATCGTCACCAGCCGGGCCAGCGTCTCAGCAAAAGGGTCAAGGGCCTCCTCGATGCGCTGGCTGTACTCCAGAATCAATCCCTCCAGATGATCAAGATGATTCATCTGAGTCCGGAGCAGGAACCGATGGTGGTCGGTCACCGACCCGTGCAGCGCCTGCTGGAGTTGCGGGATCTTCTTGCGGAGTCGCACCCGTGCCAGATCGGCCAGCTTGATCGGGTCATACTCTCCCCGGATGATCGCCTCGATCATCGACCGGCCCGAGACTCCCAGGGGATAGGAAGCCACGGAACCGAGCTTGATGTTGGCGTCTTCAAGGATTTTTTGAATCCGGTTGATGACCGAAGTTCGTTCCCTGATCAACTGGGTCCGCTGGCGGGTCAGGTCCCTGAGTTCCCGCGTGGGGCGGGGCGGGATGAAGCTGGAGCGCAAGAGTCCATGCTGGAGCAACTGGGCGATCCATTCGCTGTCCTTGACGTCGGTCTTGCGACCGGGGACCTGTTTGATGTGATGGGCGTTGACCAGGACGACCGCAAACCGCGACTCCAGGAGGTTGAAGACGGGTTTCCAGTACGAGCCGGTCGACTCCATCGCGACGACCAGCACGCCTTGGACTGCGAGCCAGTCCGAGAGAGCGAGCAGGTCAGTGGTCATGGTGGCGAAGGTCTTGATCGATTTCGAGACCTTGCCCGCGGGGTCGACCCTCCGGACGCAAGCCACAACGGTACGCTTGTGGACATCTAGACCAGCACAACAACGATGCAATACGTCCATCGACGAGTCTCCCCAAAAAAGAGCCGTCGCACGAAACGACATCGCGGGGAGGAAGCATTCTGCTCGACGTGCTCCAAGGGCATCGTGAAACGATGCCCCTGGGCCACAGGTTTGGGTACGCGCGATGCCTTCGCCAGGCTGACACGCGGGCTCGAAGCACCAAGATCATTACGGCGTAAGGCCGCGCGACGGCTGACGCCTATCTTAACCTCGGTGCGGCCCCATTTTCATGGGTTTGGGTGCCGCCAGAATGGCGGCATGATGGCTGACACCGACAAATTCTCTGCCGGCCCGGCCGCCCGGCCCGACTCGAGCCCCCCTGGTGCCCAAGCAGAGCGAGTTCGAACTTTGTCGGGACCGATGTTCAGAGAACCCGCTTGCGGATAGCGATCCGCCGCGTCGATTTCCAGCCGACGCGAAATCAGGATTGAGGTCTGACTTTTCAAGGATTTCCGTGTGTAGCGCGTTGGTCTTCGGAACGCCAAAGTTTCACCGCGCCGTCGTGGCTGCAGGAGGCCAGGGTGCGTCCATCAGGCGAGAACACAAGGGCGTTGATTTGAGCGACATGACCGGGCAGGGTGAGAAGTTCCTGAGCGGTAACCACGTCCCAGATCCTGATGACCCGGCTTGAACCGGCAGCGGCCAGGGTGCGTCCATCCGGTGAGAAGGCCAGTGTGAAGAGCTGCTCCAGGTCGCTGTGGATAGGAGTTCGAGATTCACCGGTCGTGGAGTTCCAGAGCATGATGTCCCCGCCCTCGTCGGCTGATGCGAGGATCGACCCGTCGGGAGCGAACGCGATGGCGGCACATTTCTTGAGGCTTCGGAAGACTCGCCTCGCCCGCCCCGTCGCGACCTCCCAGAGCCGCACCGTCCGGTCGTTGGATGCCGAGGCCAGGGTGTGACCGTCGGGGCTAAATGCCACCCCGCGGACCTGGTCGGTGTGACCTGAAAACGTGGCAAGCGGATTCCCGGTGACGGCGTCCCAGAGGCGGATCGTGCGGTCGGATCCTGCCGAGGCCAACCGAGTACCGTCGGGACTGAAGGCGACCGAGCGGACCTGGTCGGTGTGGCCGTCAAGCGTGGCGAGGAGGCGACCGGTCGCCACGTCCCAGAGTCGGAGGTTCTTTGACCGGCTGAGCGTGGCCGAAGCCAGGGTGCGGCCGTCGGGGCTGAACGCCAGGGCCGCGACGGTGCCGGGATCCGCACGCCATCCCTTCAGAAGCCGACCCGTCGCCGCGTCCCAGAGCTTCATCGTGTCGTCCTTCTCCGTGTCATCGCTCCCCGAGGCGAGGGTGCGACCGTCGGGAGAGAAGGCGACGGACCATGCCTCGTCCAGGTGACCCGAGAGTCGCCGAGGGGAATCGTTCCTGGTGCGCTTGAACCACCAGCGCTGCACTCCATTGCCACGGCTCACGAACAACGATTCTCCTCCAGGGGCGAAGAGAATATGGGACCCACCCAGCGGTCGGCCAGGATACGTTGCCAGATGCCGTGCGGTCGCGGATTCCCAGATCGTGACCGGCCCGTGGTCGCCTCGGATGCGGCTGAACATCACGGCAAGCTTAGAACCGTCCGGTGAGAATATCGCCTGTCGCAGGTCATATTGCTCTGGTTTCTCAATAGCGACATCGCGTGGCGGGCTCGCCGCGCTGTCGGCCAAATCGAACACCGTTAATCGAAGCGGATTGCCGCGAATGAGCAGCTTCCGTCCGTCAGCGCTGAGGAAAAGATTCACGATCCCGGGCGTGAGTTTGCCGACCGATAAGCGACTCAGCTCACGTCCCGTCGCGGTGTCCCAAATCACCGCAAAACGCGGGTCATGCATGGCGACGCGGTGGCCATCCGCTGAAAAAACAGGCCAGTTTTGAAAGAAGTCTCGAGCCGATGTCGACCAGCGGGACTCAAGCGTCTCGGTGTCGAAGGTCGTGAGGAGACCCTCAAACGGCTGCGCGACGAGGTAGCTTTGTTCGAGGGCAATCGGGTACTCAGGCTCGACCCGGAAGCTCCGAATCATTACGGGTTGAAGCTCGATTCGACCCGAGGTCGAAGAGCTGAATCGTGTACGGTCCACCGTCTTCTTCATGGAAGGCGATGAGCAACCGGCGGCTGGAGGAAGAGAAGGTTAAGCCCGAGAGGTGGCGCGACGCGAAAGGACCCACCTTGGCGAGACGACGCCCGGTGGCAAGGTCCCAGATCCAGATCTCGTGTCGATTCGACAACACCGAATCTTCGGCGACCGAGGCCAGGAGTTTTGCATCCGGCGAGTAGGCAAGCGATTTCAGCAGGGCAGTGTGCCCGATCAACCGGAGGTGAGTCTGCCCGGAAACAATATCCGTGAGGATGATGGTTCCCCGTTCGTCGCCAGAGGCGAGGAGCCGTCCATCGGGTGAGAGTGTCATCAGACGGACCTCTGCCGGGTGCCTCACGAACAGCTCACTCTCGCGTGACATGAAATGATGCAGATAGCGCCAGGCAAAGTCGCTGGTCTCGATGTGCCCCAGCTCGTCTCGAAGCGAGAAGAGCCGTTCCTGAGCGAGTCTCTACCTGCCCCTGCTCGATGGTTTGTTGCACTTGTCGAAGGCCGAACGCATAGAAATGCCGCTCTGCGTGGCGCCGGTGTTCCTCAGCGACCTTGAGGGCGGCCGCCATCCGCTTTTCGGCGGCCGTCGCGCGGATGGCCTGCCACGTGCTGATCGTCGTGCCAGCGATCAGCGCGTAGCGAGACCAACCCAGTCGTCATCAAGACGACACGGTTCCGTCGGGTGTACTTGGTGAGCCGATACCAGGGAGACGGCGGGCAGGCCTCGACAGGCTCGTCGGCCAGGTAGCGCATCAGGTCTCTTGCAAGCCCGTTGGCCGTCTCGTAGCGCCGGGTGCGGTCCTTCTCCAGGCACTTCATCACGATCCAGTCGAGCTCCCCGCGCACGCAATTGACCAGTTTCGCCGGTCGGATCCACGTTGCCCAGACACGCTCGTGAGGCGGGTTCCCGCACTACTCAGTCGTGTACTCGGCCGCGGCGGATCCTGCTCGCGGATGATGCGGCGGAACTCATCGAACGGCGGCGACAGGAGGGTCTGTTCGTCGAACGGCGTCGAGCCGGTCAGCAACTCATAGAGAATAGCCCCCAGGCTGAAGATATCGCTCCGCGTGTCGATGCCCAGAGCGCCAGCTCGGCCTGCTCCGGACTCATGTACCGCGGCGTGCCGATGAGCTGTGCAACGCCGGTGAACAGCGTCTTGTCGGTCAGCGACTGTGCGATCGCCTTGGCGATGCCGAAATCAATGACCTTGGGCACCGGCACGCCATCTTGCAGGCTCACCAGGATGTTCGAAGGCTTGAGGTCGCGGTGGATGATCCCCTTCTGGTGGGCATGCTGCACGGCCCGGCAGACGAGCACGAACAACTCCAGGCGCCGGAGATGGAGAGCTGCCCGCGATCGCAGTACTCGGTGATCGGGATGCCGCGAACCAGCTCCATGACGAAGTAGGGCCGGCCGGATGTGGTGGACCCGGCGTCGTGGACCTTGGCGATGCCCGGGTGGTCCATCAAGGCCAGGGTCTGCCGCTCGGCCTCGAACCGGGCGATGACGTGCTTGGTATCCATACCCGGCTTGATCACCTTCAGTGCCACCTCGCGGCGCACCGGGGCCGTCTGCTCGGCCCGGTAGACGACGCCCATACCCCCCTCGCCAATCGGCTCCAGGAGCCTGTAGGAGCCGATGACCGTGTCGGGGCTTTCCGCGCCGGCTACCGGGCCGAACTCGACCGGCGCGGTCACCACCGGCGATTCGAGGAACCGGTCGACCTTGGGCTCAGCCGCGAGCAGGTCCTCGATGCGACGGCGAAGATCGGTACCCGTGCCGCAAACCTCGTCCAGATACACCGCGCTGCCGCCGGATCCTGCCGCTCCGAAGCGGCGAAGAAGAGGTCCTCGATAGTGGGAGGCACAACGTTCATGTTCGAAGCTTGGTGCGATTCATCATCGCCTCTATCGGATGCTGATTCGGGATTATGGTAGAGAATACGATTCTGGGAGAGACATAGCCAACCCCGCGCGATTCGCGATGAGCAATGCGGTGACGACGAAGTTCGCGGCTCTCGAATCGATTCCGAGCTCTTGAGCAGGTCGCTGCTAACGAGGAGGCGTAGCGGTCGGTGGCCGGTGCGGGTGCGCGAGCCGCACCCAGGGACCGATCGGCTAGCCTGAGGTCAGGCGACGATGCGCCGGTCGCGGTTTCCGCTCGAATACCGTCTTGTATTGCTTTTTGTACTCCGTTCGGTATACAGTTTTGGAGAACGGCCGCGTAGGGAGTGGCGATGATGCCGCTCCGAGCATTGCGGGTTCAGGATTCCCTGGCATGAGTAAGTATCGATCGGATGAGAAGTGAGTCACCAATGGGGCCCGCGCCTCCTTCGCCGTGAAGGGCCTGTCGCCGGGTAACAAAGCAATGGAAAGTCTGACGGTCCGGATCTCACGGTCGACGCACGCGGCGCTCCGTGCACTCGCCGAGGAGACAGATGAGTCAATGACGGAGGTTCTTGACAAGGCGATCGAGTCCTACAGGAGACAGCGTTTTTTGGCCGGTCTCAACGCCGACTTTGCTGCGTTGCGAAAGAACAAGACCGCCTGGGCGGAGGAACTCGCCGAGCGCGGGATGTGGGATGCGACGCTGACCGACGGTCTGGAGGATTGACGGCCGATGGCCATGCGGAAACCGGCTCGGGGTGAGATTTGGGAGTCGGACTTGAACCCATCGCAAGGCCACGAACAGGGTGGCACACGGCCGGTCTTGGTCGTTTCCGTCGACCCATTCAACCAGGGGCCGAGCGGGCTCGTGATCGTGGTGCCAATTTCGACCAAGGACAAGAACGTTCGCTCGCAAGTGCCCGTTGACCAGGGCGAAGCGGGCTTGAAAATGAAGAGCTTCATCAAATGCGAAGCGATCCGCTCGATTTCAACCGACCGACTGCGTAGCCGGTGGGGAACGGTGTCGAGGGCGACGATGAGCGCGGTCGAGGATCGCCTGCGGATCCTGATGAACCTCTAACGCAACGTCGCCATGGCGGGTTGGTTCCTGCAAATTGAGGTCCGGCGCGTCTGCCGTCGGTCACCGGGGCCGTGTCGTGGACTCAGCCAAGACCGCCAATCCATTGGGCATCAAGGCCTCGTACGTGCTCTCCTGATCGCGCTTTCAAATACGCGCGAACGACCGCGCCTTTCGCAGGTAAGGTACACCGAACGACAAGGCCGGCGTATTCGACCGAGCTCGAATCCGCCACCAGGATGCCCGTCCCGGATGCAGGCATGACGATCCAGCCGGCGCGGGTCAGTTCGGGACAAGCGCGATGTAATCGCCGCCGGACAACCCGATCCCGCTGGCTGCGATGATACCGGCGCGATCGATCGTCAGACGAAGCGTTCCCGTCTTGACCGGTTTCCGCAGAGAAAGCGTGACCGAGCGCGACACCGCGTCATAGCTCGCCGAGGAGAGGCCGACGGCTTTCGCGCGACTTCTTACCCTTGCTCACGGCGACAAGGTGATAGATGCCGATGTTCCCGAGAGAACCCGGATTCATCGGCTGATCGAAGTTGACGACGATCGCGGTCAAACCTCTGCGCTTCACGCGGACCGATCGCAGGCCCAGGACGAGCGGCGAGGTCGAATGCGAGTTCGAATGCGTTGCCGGGCCGATCGTGACCGACAGCATATCCGTGTCGTTGGCCGGGTTCGTGTCGGATTCGTTGGCGTGGACGACGAACCGGCTCATGAAGGTGAAAGGCGCGGAGACGTTCATGACGATCGTCACCGTGGCCGACGCGCCGCTGGCCAGGCTGCCGATCTGCGCCAGGAACGGAGCCGCCTTGACGGTGCCCTGGCTCGTCGTGGCCGAGTACGTCGCCGCCGGTTGCGGGACGGGGATGGCCGTCGGCACGTAATCCTCGGTGAGGACCACGTCGGTCGCCTCGACCGGACCGTCGTTGGTGACGGTAATGGTGTAGGTCAGTCCCTGTCCGGCGGTCCCGGTTGCGGACCGGGGGGACACGGCCACCATGAGGTCCGTCCTGGATACCCGGAAGCGGCCGATCTTGTTGCCATTGCTTTCGGCGAACCAGATGTTCCCGTCGGGGCCGGCGGCGATGCCGAACGGTTTGCTATTGTCAGTGGGAACCGGGAACTCGGTGACCACACCCGCCGGTGTCATCCGGCCGATCAGGTTCGTCTGCGACTCTGTGAACCAGAGATCGCCGTCCGGGCCGGCCGCGATGTCCGCGAGGCCGGGATTGGGCGGCGTGTAGCCGATTCGAAATTCTGCGCCGGAGGCAGGGGGAACACGGTGGACTCACCGGCCGTGGTGATCCGGTAAATCAAGCCCGATGCGCTGGTGAACCAGAGGTTTCCATCGGCCCCGGCTGCTATGTCTACTGCAAATCCCGGCTCGCTAAACTCGGTGAACGCTCCGTCCGGTGTGACCCGGCCGATCTTGCCGCCGTTACGCTCGGTGAACCAGAGGTTGCCGTCCGGCCCGGCCGTGATGCCCATCGGCGATGCCTGGGACGTGGGCATGGAGAATTCGGTGAGCTCCCCGGTCGGGGTGATCCGGCCGATCGCATCGGTCGCTGCGTCGGTGAACCAGAGATTGCCGTCCGGGCCCGCGATGATGTCGGTGGGGCTCGTGCCTGCGGCGAACGCTGTGAACTGCCCTTCTGGTGTGATCCGTCCGATTCCAGGTTCGTACGCGTAGGTGAACCAGAGGTTACCATCCGGCCCGGCGGTGATGTTCGTCGGCCCGCCGTAGCTCGGAGGGATAGAGAATGTGGCGACCTGTCCGTCGGGTGTGATTCGCCCGATCTGATCGTCGGCCAGGGTGAACCAGAGGTCGCCGCCCGGTCCGGCCGCGATTCCCCGCGCGCGGCCGGTACCGAGAATTCCGTGATCGGCGCGGCCAGAAGCCGACGGTCCTCGAGGCCTGCGAGCATGGGACGGAACTTCAGCCGCTCGGATTGTTTCATCGTTGCGCTCACGCGCCCGTCGAGCTGCGATGACAGGAAAGCGCAGGAGATGCGCGATCACGACCGCGATCGCGCCGACTAAGCCCATCGACAGCGTCGAAGGCTCAGGAACGCTCGCGGCGGTTACCTGGATCGACCCAGATCGCGCGGCGTAATCCAACGGGCTCCCAGCTTCGTCAAGCACTAGCCTGGATTCCCATGCTCAAAAGAAGGGCTAACATTTAGCCTATATAATTGACCACACTAGCAATCGATGATGTTAGTTTTTGACTTTACACCATGCTCACCTGAAGCGACCGTGGGGCTATCCGAATACGAGCTGCAATCGCTTGCGCCCCAGCCATGGGATGACCGTCTCTGTCGTATCGAAGCCGGCCGCGACGAGCAAGGGGTTATGAGCGCGCTTCTGATAGCGCACCACAATATCCGACTTGGTTATCGTGACATGGGCTGTGGCATCCACGAAATCGTGAAACAGATGTCGTGACTTGGCGTGTTCGTAACCTTGGCCGATGCGACCGGCCAGCAAGCGATACAGGCTGCTGGCCATCAGCGTCAATTGCAGATCACAGTTGACCTTCATCGCCACGGCAGAGCTCAGTGCGTCCATGTGAAAGAAGTCGATCCCGTCGGCGATGCTGTTTTCAATGATCATCCGCTGAGCGTATCGCTCGACCAGATTGGCAGCCTTTCGTGTCAGTTGGTTGGTCAGAAGGATTGTCGGCTCCTCATGGCCCAAATCGGTGACGGTCACTTGACGCAGATCGCCGTCGTAAGCGGCCAGAGCGATCCGTCCATCGAGGATCCGCGGATTCTTGTATTTCCGCGAGACGCCCTTCAGCTCGATCTGACGCCATGCGGAGCTGGGCGTTTGGTCGATCTCCTGCTTAAGTCCCGGCGAACGTCGTCGCAGAGTGATAAATTGGATTCCCAGTCGATTGAGTTCACTGAGATTGGCGTAGGTCGTCAACTTGGAATCGAAGATCAATTCCTCGGGATACCGTCCTGTCCGTTTCTTCCAGAATTGGACGAAGCGGAGAATCTCATCGTTTTGCTGGTCCTTGCGCAATTCGCCGTTGGCGTAACAGAAGACGCGGGTTTCGGCATCTTGCGCCAAGAAGGCCAGAATACCCTTCTGTCGCCGGCTCCGCTTGGACACATAATGCTTCTCGATCAGAGCTTCATCGCCATGGAAGGGGATTGTGTGAAAGTCCAGGTCGAAGGAACGACCGCGTGGCAAACCGAGTTGGCCGACGGCATCGAACCAATAACGCATCAACTGCGGATAGCAGACCGGATTGATCCTGCAACTGTATTCCGTCAAGAAGGATCGCTTTGGGATGACGTTCAACCCGGCGAAGAGCGCCAGTCCTTCATCCAAGACCACGCTCATGACATGTCCATGGCGAGCCGCCCCAAACAGCTTCAAGGCCAGGAGCGATCGCATAGCCGGGCCGGGCGGGATCATCTCCGAGCCCGGAAATCCCGACTTCTTGAGTATGCGATCGAGTGGAATCGAAGCCAGCGTCGGCAGAAAGAGAAACAAGCCGCCGAATTTGGTCCGGAAGGATCGCGGGCTCAGATCGAGTTGTCGAATGTCGGCGACATCAGCCGTGGTTGGCCGCGACCCCGGCGGGCGCTCGTCATCGGCCCGGCGTGGCAATCGCGCGAATCCTTCGTCTTTGAGGATCTGTGCGACGGCGACCGCGCTGAGGGGATGCCCTTGGTGGGCCAGGCTGCGGCTGATGTCATATATGGAGAGATTCTGCTTGCGCAAGGCGACGACACGCTCCCGGAGGGGATCGGACTTGGGTGCATCCTGAGGCCCCTTTTTTGGGCTGAGGAAGAAGTCTCGTTGCGGATTCTGGCGGAAATGGTGGACGAGAACTCGGAAGCTCCCTGGAGTGTAACCGAAGCTTCGTGCGACCTCGGCACTGGGTGTGCCATCAACGAAGAATGCGCGGAGGGCCTCATACTGGCGGTGGATGGAGTTGGCCGGTTCTAGAAAGAGCCGAGCTAGATCTGTTAGTTTTTTTGCTTTACTGGTAAACATAGTCCCCAAATGTCATTTTGGGGAAAACTTGTAAAGCCCAAAATGGCGAAACACCAAAATCAGGTAAAAACAAGGCCCACGCGAATGATCAGCGATGCTACATGCGACATCAAACAGAGTGGAACTCGATAAATGAGTAAAGCAAAAAAACTGCGGTGAATAGCTGATTATAGCCAGAATTACGCACAAAATCAGGCAAATTGTTAGGCCTTATTTTTTGCATGGGAATCCAGGCTAGCGTCTGATTCGGAGACGTGTCGAACGTTACTGGAACCGTGCCACCGGTTGCCGCCAAGTCGACCTGGAAAGCGACGTGACCTAAGCTCACGGTCGTGTCGCTGAGGGTCACACAGCCAGGAGGGTTGAACTCGAGGTCGCCAGCGAAGATCGTCGACCCGGCGTTATCAATGGTCCAACCGATTCCCGATGAATCCGGGAAGATATAGTTTGGCGACGTAATATCTGCTGCGATGAAGGTGACTCCGGAGCCGCTCGGAAGATTCAACGTGAACTGGAAGGCGCTGATCTTGTAGGTGCCGGTCACGATCAACGAGACGTCGAAGAAGTCTTGGCTCGACCCCGCGGTCGCCGTGATGTCATTCGGTACCGATATCACCAGGCCGGCTTGGGCCGGTACGGCGCAGGCGAGTCCCAGCGATAAGCAGAGGGCGACGAGACAGCGATCCGGATGCTGCGTTCGCGGGCCACGTCGTCGGTTGATGAGGGTCATCGGGAGAATCTCCTTTCACGGTTGAGGCAACTTATTCCCAACCCGAGACTTGGCCAGGTTGACGCTAAAGATGTCCGCCAACCCGTTGCCATCGAGATCGGCCCACACTGAGGGAATGGTACCGGCTGCGAGGAACCCCGGGGTCTGGTTGCGGATCGACACGGCGTCGGCGATCGTCACGATCCCATCGCCGTTGTAGTCGCCTGGCAGGACGGCAAAATTCCAGGTCCTGGGGCCCAAAATTTTGATCGTTGTGTCGACCGCTGCGCCCAGTCGGTTGTCAAGGGACGCCGAGAGGAGGTCGATTCCCAGGGCGCGGGCAGCGTCCACGTAGCGTCGAGCGACGTAGCATTGAAACCGGCGAATCCGTAGACGTGACCTGACGGAGTGGTGCTTTTCAGCACGAGTGACCCTGGGTTTACCGACACGTCGTCGCTGAACAGGATGTCGATGGCGTTGATATTGACAAACGGCAGAACGCGACTGGGATGCAATATCGTCATCGTCTGTGTACCGTAATGAACCTTGATCTCGATCACCTTGGGGTGGATCGTCAAGATGCCGGGAACGAGTAGTTGTCTGCCGCCAGTGAGCCGATCGCGATGTCGATGGGATAATGTCCGGCCGGACTGCTCGATGTCGCCGTGGTCGATAACTTGGGTTGTTCGCCGCCGACAACGGCTACCGTATCGCCATTGACGAACCCTGTGATGCTCCAGGTCAGAGTCGGGACTGGATCGCCGTGGGCCATGTCCAGGTTATCGGCCGTGACGGTCAACGGGGCCTTCGCCACCGAGAGATCCCATACAGATTCACATGGTTTGAAGTTACCATCGCCGAGGTATGCCACCTCCATCTTGTGGAGGCCGGACGCCAGGTTACTCGTCGAAAAGTCGTAGCCGGTGCCGTTGAACTGGTTAATCGTCTCGATGGGTATGGGACTCGAGTCAAAGAGGAGGAGTTCTCCCGTAGGGTAAGTCGGCGGCGGGGAGACCACGACAATTGCCTGGATCGTGACCTCCTGGCCATAGTCCGAGAAGGTGCTGAAGTTGCCGTTGATCGCCGTGTTCGCCCTCTCGACCGATTGAGTGACGGTACCCGAACTTGTGCTGAAAGGCCCGTGGCCTACGAATCGGGCCGTGATTGTATGGTTCCCGCCCGTGAGGTACACCGTGCTGAACGTGGCGACGTTGCCGTCGAGCGGGACGATGCCCACGAGAGTTCCATCGTCGTAGAAATTCACGAAGCCGGTCAGGATAGCAGTCGCTGGCGGCACATCGTTCACTGTTGCCTTAAAGGTCACTTTGTCGCCGTAGACTGAATGGTCAGTTGACGACGTCAGCGTCGTGGTCGTGGCGATCGGGGCGGTCGTGACGTGTAAGTTGAAGGCAAGTTGATATGTCACTCCGGTATCGAGCCCGAGGGACGGAGGCCCCTCGTTGCCCGCCGGCATGATACCGCTTACGCTTAGGCTTTGTGCGACCTGGAAAGTGTCGCCTATCGTGGCCTGGATGACTGCCGAAGACTTGATGATGCTCGCCCCCAGCGTTCCCTCTCCATCTAACGCGTTCGTGGAGTTCAATGAGAGGTGGTATGTTGGGACGAGCCCGGAGTTCTCCGAGGTCTTGACCGGGGAGCCGGAAACCATATTTGCGATACTACCATCCAGCTCGATCTCGACGGGTTGCCCCTCGACTTCATTAGCCGCGGGCGTGATCTTGTACGTGATGGGGGATGTCGTTCCTAAATTAACCGATACCGAAAACCCGAAGTTTGTGCGGTTTTCAGCGCTGGCCGTGGCCAGGAGTCCGAGGCTGGTCCCAAGGTAGGTCGCCGAGCCGTAGAGACCCAGGGGCCCAGAGACTGGGTCCACATACTGCAAGCCCACACCCAGATCTGTCGTGGTGAGGCCATTGGTGATCTCCTGCGTCCCGCTATTCATCTCCCCATTCAATTGGACCGCCGCGGAGGCGAAGGGGGAATCGACGATTTGGAGGCCGGCCATGAGCGTCCTTCCCTCGAGCGATTCGACATCGAAGTCGCGTCTCCGAGGGGAGCGGTGAGCCCGAGCGCCGGCGTTTCGTATTTGTGCTTGTGGTCGCGAAGTCATGCTCCATCTCCCATGATGCCTGTCCGGGTTGTCGCGGCTGTGACAGGGCGGAAGCGGCCACCTGATCGCCTGACCTTCGAGGCAATCGTTCGGTATCGAGCGGACGCTCCACCGTCTCGATGAAAGAAGTCTCGGTCGACGCGGTTGCTACTCCAACTAACAATGCGAAAAAAGCTCCGGGATCGTCTCACGGGCGGCGAAAACTCTTGAAAAGATCTCGCATTCATTCCGTCCGGTGCAACTCGCGGTACAACCAGACCTTGGCGTAACACCAGTGGCGAATTAGCCGTTTCACGGGAGATGCCTCCGGATGTCGCGGCATCGTCAACAGCAATACCTGGGCGTGCCATTGAAAAAAACTTCGTGGTCCGTGAGACGCGCAACGCAGAATTTTCGCATTGTTTAGGGAGGCCATCTCGCGACCTGCCCTCATTAGGTCCGACGAGTAACTTCCCTAACGTGTAACTCACCGGCCGGCCGAAAGCCGTGCAATCTCGCGATTGATTTTTTTGATTTCGCGTCGAGCCGCACTGGAAGTGGAAAACTCTCACGCGGGCTCCTCACGAATGAATCTGCAATCCTTTAGGTCGGTCGATCGCTTGCCGATCGCTGAGGGCTAACGCACGTGTCCGAGAAAAACGTCGGGTCGGTAACCCGATGGATTGACGAGTTGAAGGGAGGCGACTCCAGCGCCGCCCGCCCGCTCTGGGATCGTTACTTCGCCCGGCTGGTCGCGCTGGCCCGGGCCCGACTGAGACACGCGGCGCATCACACCGAGACCGAAGCTGACGAGGAGGACGCAGCGCTTTGTGCCTTCGACAGCTTCTTCCGCGGAGTCGCCCAGGGCCGATTCGCTCGCTTGAATGATCGCGACGACCTGTGGCAACTGCTGGTCGTCCTGACCTGTCGCAAGGTGATCAACCAGTCGAAGCGGCAAGGGAGACGAAAGCGCTGCGGCGACCGTGTGCAGGCTGGCGCTCTTCGCGACCATGACTCCGAAATCGACGTTCTGGACCAACTCGCCGGGCCGGAGCCGACGCCCGCGTTTGCGGCGATGGTCGCCGAGGAGTACTCGCGGCTGCTCGAGATGCTCGGCGACGAGACGCTGCGGACCGTGGCCCTGCGGCGGCTGGAGGGCTACACCAGTGAGGAGATCGCCGGCGAATTGGGCTGCGCCGTCCGCACCGTTGCGAACAAGCTGAAGATCATCCGACTGAAGTGGGAACACGCCCATGGGCCGGGACGAACTGATCAAGAACGATAGTTCACTGCTATCGTGGCTGGAGCGGCTGGACGTCGCCCTCGTCAGGTTCGAGAAGGCGTGGCACGACGGTCAAGCCCCGCGGATCGAGATGTACCTCGAGGAGGCCGAGGAACCGGAGCGGTCGCTGCTGCTGCGCGAGTTGATGGGGCTCGAGCTGGAGCTGGAGCGCGGCACCGGACGTACTCCAGACCTCCGCGACTACCTCAGGCGATTCGCGGGCGATTCACGGCTGGTCGACCAGGTATTCCGCGACGAACAGCGGCCGCGAGATCCAAACGTGCGCGATCACTCCGGCGTCCCGACCCCATTTGGCGACGTGGCCCGCCTCTGCGAAGACACCGAGACCACCGAAGGATCCTCTCCGCGCGAAAGGAGGGCCATCGACCCGTCGCCCACGAATGAGAGTCAGCGAGAGCCGCCGGACGCAGACATTCGCGCCGTATCTCGCGGCGAACGTGCCGAGCCGGCAGCGGAGCAAGATGGAGCTCTATCGCGGCAGCAGTTCGCGGAAACCCACAGCCTCCTCAAGTCTACCGGCAACAAGCAGCTCGGCCGCTATCGACTGATCCGCGTGCTGGGCGAAGGGGCATTCGGCCGCGTTTACCTGGCATTCGACGAAGAGCTCCAGCGGCAAGTCGCGATCAAAATTCCGACGCCGGATCGCTTCCAGAATCCGGGCGATGCGGAGCGCTACCTTGCCGAGGCTCGAATCGTGGCGATACTCGACCATCCCAACATTGTCCCCGTCTACGACCTGGGTCGCACCGGCGATGGCTCGGTCTACGTCGTGTCCAAATTCATCGCAGGCCCCACGCTCGCCGATCGGGTCGCTGAGCGGCCCGCGGCCGACGAAGCGAGCAGGCTCGTCGCGATAATCGCGCGGGCGCTCGATCACGCCCATCGAAAGCGGCTGATTCACAGGGACGTGAAGCCTGCCAACATCCTGATCGAAGAAGCATCGGGCATCCCCTATGTGACCGACTTCGGTCTGGCGATCACCGAGGAAGCTTCGCTCGCGGAACAGAACATCGCAGGCACGCCCGCCTACATGAGCCCCGAACAGGTTCGCGGGGAGGGCCATCGGCTGGATGGCCGGAGCGACGTCTTCGCGCTGGGGGTCGTTTTTTATGAGCTGCTGACCGGCAAGAAACCATTTCGTGGCAGCACCATGATGGAAGTGTTCCATCAGGTGATCTCGGTCGATCCCCCGGCTCCACGTGCGCTTGACGATTCCGTTCCCGCCGAGCTGGAACGCATCTGCCAGAAGGCGATTTCAAAGCGTGCATCGGACCGGTACGCGACGGCGATCGAACTGGCGGACGAATTGGTGCAGTGGCAGCGGGGGCCGCAACAGGGCCACAAGGAGGTCGCCATCGTTCCCAGGGGACTTCGGTCGTTTGGCCCCGACGACGCCGATTTCTTCCTGGACCTCTTGCCCGGCAGTCGCGGCCGGGACGGACTGCCAGAGAACATCAGGTTTTGGAAGACGCGGATCGAAGAAACCGATCCCGACAAAACGTTCGATGTGGGACTCATCTTCGGCCCCTCGGGCTGCGGCAAATCGTCGCTGGTGAAGGCGGGCCTGCTGCCCCACCTGTCAAAATCCGTGGTGTCAATCTATGTCGAAGCAACGGCCGAGGATACCGAAGTCAGGATTCTGCGCGGGCTTCGTAAACGGCTGCCGGATCTGCCGGACGATCTAAGACTGGTCGAGACCTTCTCGCTCTTACGGCGGGGCGGGGGTGCGATCGGAAGCCGCAAAGTCCTGGTCGTGATGGATCAGTTCGAGCAGTGGCTGCACGCTCGGGGAGCCGAGCAGGAGACCGAGCTGGTGAACGCCTTGAGGCAGTGCGATGGCGGCAAGTTGCAATCCGTGGTGATGGTGCGTGACGATTTCTCGATGGCCGCGTCTCGCATGATGCGCGAGCTGGAGACCCCGATCCTCGAGGGGCACAATTTTGCGACAGTCGACCTTTTCGATCTCAAACATGCGGTCAAGGTCCTGACGCAATTCGGCCAGGCTTACGAGCGGGTCCCCGCGCCGCCGGGCAATCTGTCGGACGCCGAGCACGCATTCATCCGGTCGGCTGCGACCGGTCTGGCACAGGACGGCAAGGTCGTCTCTGTGCGGCTGGCCCTGTTCGCCGAGATGGTCAAGGACAAGCCGTGGGTTCCGACTACGCTGGACGAGGTCGGCGGTACCGAAGGCATCGGCGTCAACTTCCTGGAAGAGACTTTTAGCAGCCGCAAGGCCAACCCCGAACACCGACGACATCAACTAGCGGCGCACCAGGTGCTCAAGGCGCTGCTTCCCGAAATCGGCACGGACATCAAGGGCCACATGCGATCCCACTCCGATCTCCTCCTCGCGTCGGGATATCAGGATCGTCCCGCCGAGTTCAGGGACTTGCTGCGCATTCTTGATGGGGTGTTGCGGTTGATAACGCCCACCGATCCCGACGGCATTCGAAGTGAATCTGGCAGCGATCCGGGATCGAAGTACTACCAGCTCACTCACGATTACCTCGTGCCGTCGCTACGGGAATGGCTGACGCGCAAGCAGAAGGAAACGCACCAGGGCCGGGCTGAGCTGCGGCTGGCCGAGCTCGCGGCTTTGTGGAACGCCAAGCCGGAGAACCGGCGACTGCCCGGATGGCGTGATTACCGGACCATCCGCCGGTTCACGGCCCGGAAGGATTGGACGAAGCCGCAGCAGTATATGATGCGGGAGGCGGCACACTATCACGCTCGAGCCCAGGTGCGGCGGCTTCTGGAAGCGGACCTGGCTGATGTGCCAAAGATCGTCGGGCAGGGCCGCCTGCTCCGCGGATACACGGAGCCGATCCTGCGGCAGGAGCAGCAGGCCGCGGCGGACCAGAGCCAGGCGAAATTGCACACGGCGCTGGCGCTGCTTGCGGTCGACGGGATACAGCTCGACTATCTTTGTGAACAGCTCTTGCAGGCGACATCGGGCGAGTTTCCCATTCTCCGGAATGTGCTGGCCGAGCATCAGCAGAGCCTGTCCTCGAGGCTGTGGTCGATCGCGGAGTCGCGCGAGAGCGAGGAACGGCGGTTGCGTGCGGCCGCCGCGCTGGCCACCTACGAGCCGGTCAGCCCAGGCTGGCGCGCGCTTGGCCACGATGCGGCACTGTGGTTGACCCGCGTGAAACCGGAGTTCCTGGGAGACTGGAAAGAAGCCTTGCGGCCGGTCCGAACCGATTTGCTTGCCCCCCTCGGCGCGATCTTTCGCGATCGTGAGCTGGGCGAACTGCAACAAGCCCTGGCGACCTCCACACTTGCAGACTATGCCGCGGAAGACGTGCATCTGCTGGCGGAGCTGATCGTTGATGCTGATCCACGACAGTTTGCCGAGCCTCTTCCCGGTTCTGGCCCGGCACGGTGAGGGCGCCATCACGGCGCTCGAAGCAGAGCTGGACAAGGTGTTGACGCCCGACTGGGCCGACTCTCCGCCCGACCCGGGCTGGCGGGAGCTTTCCGCTCAACTCCGGCGTGTTATCGAGGCCGCTGCGGGGATGGTCGAAGAGCGATTCGTTGTTTGCCAGACGCTGCCGTATGCACAGCTCCACGACGTGATCGGGCAGCTCCGCAGTTGCGGCTACAGACCGCGTTGTGTCCGGCCGTACCGTGTCGGCGCCTCGTTGCTCGCGGCGGTGGTTTGGGTGCGCGACAACGTGGCCTGGGAATGGCTGAGCAAGGCCGAAGTCGAACAGCTCCTCGCGCGTGACGCCGACCAGGGAAAGCGAGGCTTTGTGCCGATTGAAGTGTCGGTCGACCCTGGCCCGGGTGGGCCGCCGCCGCGCTACACGGCCGTCTGGGAGCAGGCGAACGTCGCCGGCCCGGAAGTTCGCGTGATGGCAGGGCCCCTCGGCGAGCCGGAACAGCAAGCGCTGGCGAGCCTGGTCGAGCAGAAGTTCAACTGCGTGAGCTCTCAGGTCGCTCTCGACGACCAGGGGCGGCCTCACGGCGCGAGTCTCTGGACGTACCGGAAGGACCAGCAGAGATCCACGACCCGGCACTTTCACGACCTCGCGGAGCATTTTCGCGAAGACGAGTGCCCCGGGTTGCTTTTGACCGACGCGCGATTGTTCTGGGGCGAGGTCGAGGTTGACGGCCGGCGTGGTCCCGTCCTGTTGACAACCGCGCTCTGGAACGTCAGCACGCAGTTCGAGTCCAAAGCACTCCACGGGCTGTCCATCATGGAGCAACGGCTCTTGGGGCTTCAGTTAGCAGCGGAGGGTTTTCGTCCGGCTGCGATCTCGGTGGTGGCGGAACGGGAGAACGGTCTGCCAATAGCCACCACGGTCTGGCACCGGCCGCTGGTATCTGAAGAGGCCAAGGAACAACTCGCAAAGCGCCAGGCCAACGCTGCCGTATCGCTCTTGAAGCTAGAGCGCGAACGCAAGGTCTGGCCGATCCTCCAACACGGTCCCGATCCCAGAGCCCGCAGTTATCTGATTCATCGATTCGGCCCCTTGGGTGCCGATCCGGGGCACATCCTCACCCAGCTTGACAGGCAGGATGACGTTTCGATACGCCGGGCCTTGATTCTCACACTGGGAGAATTCAGCGACCAGCGATTCCCGCCGGCCGGACGCGAGGGGGCAATGCCTCGCCTGCTCGATCTCTATGCCAACGATCCGGATTCGGGAATTCATGGAGCCGTCGCCTGGACGCTCCGGCGATGGGGTCGCCAGGCGGACCTTCAGGTAATCGATCAAGAGTTTGCTACCGGATCTCCCGTAGGCAACCGCCGCTGGTTCGTGAACCGTCAGCGTCGCACCCTGGTCATTGTCCCGCCGCCGGGAGAATTCCTGATCGGTTCACCGCCCAAAGAAGTCGGGCGAGAGGGCGGTCCCGAAGGGGATCATGAGATGCAGCGATTTGTCCGCATCGACTATGCCTTCGCGGTCATGAGTCATCAAGTGACGGTGGCCGAGTTTCTCGAGTTTCGTCAAGATTTCTCCTATCGAATTACCTTTTCTCCAGAGTCCGGATGTCCGATCAACAACGTCACCTGGTACGACGCCGTCGCATACTGCAACTGGTTGAACGAGAAGGACGGTGTTGCGCGGGAGCAATGGTGTTACTTGCCCAATAATAAGGGCGAGTACGCCGAAGGCATGTCAATTGTCCCGGACTGTCTTCGTCGATCCGGATATCGGCTGCTGACCGATGCAGAATGGGAATTCGTCTGCCGGGCAGGGTCGGTCACCAGTCGCTATTACGGTCAAAGCTGGGACCTGGACAATCACTATGCCTGCAACGTGCGGAACTCCATGGGACGTTGCACATCGATTGTAGGGTCCTTTAAGCCGAACGACCTGGGCCTGTTCGACATGTTAGGGAACATCACGGATTGGTGTCATACCGCGTATTGGGATCATTCCAGTGCACCCGAAACGAAGTTCGGCGGTGAACTCCTTTTGCCAGAGGTCGTTCGTAACAATTCCAGGCGTGTATTAAGGAGTCCAAGCTTTATCTTAAGTTTGGAACATGCCCGCGCTGCCTATCACCAAGGATTCGTGCCGAACGCACGGGCCTATCTCATGGGTTTTCGTGTTAGCCGGGAATGCGGAGTCGCGGAACATCTTGACAGGGAAGAGAAGGTGACGAACAGTCAGCCTCGTTTGGTCAGCAGTTCGGCGGGCTTCCAAGGGTCGGGGCAAACCCGATGCAGTTACCGGTCAAACTATCCACCAAATTTCAGGGCATGGCCGTGGGGCTTTCGAACGGCTCGAACCATAGACTGATCGCCGCGAGAGATCGGTCGTTTTCCGGGAAGTCCAGCGAGAGGAAGTGACCGCCCGTTACATCGCAGAATCCAAGGCTTGATCGGTCGTCGGCTCGGCGCAGGAAATCGGCAGAAGCGTGACCTCACAGGGGCGCAAGCTGAGGTTAGAAGGAGTCGGCAGAAAGTACTTCTCCGCTCTGGATTGTGTTCAGGCCAATCCAGGCGACAGGGTTGATGGTCTCCTTGATGAAATGCACAGACCCGTCGCCGAAGCCGGCATTTACGCCACCGGGGTGGCGGCTGCGCGACCCGGAGTAGATGTCAAGGAATGGGTACGGCACCGTCAGGCAGGGCATTCTCCCCACCGGGTCGTTGAGACAGAATCCTTCACCCAGCCGGTCACCGCCACCATTCGGAGGGTCCACGACGCCGTAGAAATCTCGGAAGCCGTTGGGGGTAAATCGGCTCATGAATACCGCCCCGAGCGTCCACACTGCCCCGCGGACGTCGTTGATCTGGCCCTGGAGCGTCTCGGCGGTGAAGACCGTCGAGCTCGTACCGTCGGTGACCGCGGCCAGCCGCGTTGAGGTGTGGCCGAATGCCGAGCGATAATAAGTAACGGGCAGGTTGAGGGTCGCAGTTCCGCTCACGGAGTTTTGCTGGGCCCACTGAGTGTTCCCCCAGCTCACAACGTAATTCCCGCGCGTGCCTCGGATCGGGAATCCGTTGGTCCAGGTCAAAGTCAGATCGCGCTCGTTGTCGCTCGGGCACTGAAAGGCGCTCAGCTTTGTGCCGTAAACTGTCGAATTGATCGCGAACCCGACTGGCATGCCATCACCGCCGTACGGACCCTCGATACCGACGTCGAAGTTGTAGGCGTTATAGAGCGATTGCTGCTCGAACTGCCCGAGCATCTGAGTGAACCACGTCGTGTTCTGGGCACCCATGAAAAACGACGGGAAAGGAATGCCCGGCAGAGGCGCCCACACCCGGCCCAGCGGCAGCATGGAGTGAATCGACTCATAGTTATGGATCGCCAGGCCTAGTTGCTTCACATTGTTGGTGCACTGCGTTCGCCGGGCCGCCTCGCGTGCGGCCTGGACCGCGGGGAGCAAGAGCGCGATCAGCACCGCGATGATCGCGATAACAACCAGCAACTCGATCAGCGTAAAGGCATATCGACGAGGCATATTCATCCGAAGTGTCCCCTCCGGCACCTGAATGGGCGTTGAATCTGGCGGCTCAGCGCATCGGCCAGATGACCGACAGTCTGGCCACAGCCGACGTGGCCCTGTTAATCAATGCGAAAAAAAATCGGGCGCGGCTCACGACGCGACGACTATTCTCGAATAATCCTGCGGTCAATCCGTCCCGTGCAGCGCGCAATACAGCCAGACCTTGGCGAAATGCCAGTGGCGATTGGCCGTTGCGCGGGAGATGCCAAGCGCGCTGGCGGCGTCTTCCACGGATAGGCCGGCGAAGTAACGCAAGTTGACGAGCTGGGCCTTGATCGGGTCTTCGTCCGCCAGTTTCGTGAGTGCCACATCGAGGGACAGGAGGTCTTCGGGGGACGTCTCGGTCGTGATGTCGAGCTCATCGAGCGACCGGCGAGAATTGCTGCCGCCGTGTTTCACTGCCTGCTTACGTCGAGCGTTCTCAATCAAGATCCGGCGCATCGCCTCGGCAGCTGCCGCAAAGAAGTGGCCACGGCTGTTCCAGCTCTGAATCCGTTCGGTGTCGACCAGTCTCAGGTAGGCCTCGTGAACAAGGGCCGTCGCCTGGAGGGTCTGCCCGGGTGCCTCGCGCCGAGTTTCTGCGCGGCCAGCTTCCTCAGCTCGTCGTAGACCAGCGGCAGGAGCTGATCGGGAGTATGCGGATCACCCTGCTTGATCGCCGAAAGAATCCGGGTAACGTCGTTCATCGCCATAAGCGGTCTTCAGGTTTCGGAGGCGACGGGGCAGAATCCAAACCAAGCTCCGAGCTCGAGATGCTTGTTAGTGGAGACGCGTGCGCAACCGACGGGCATGCGACCTTCCCCCCAGCAACTTTGTTCGAAACCCATGATATTCGTAAACTTGCGAGAAGGCGAGTCCGAGAGTGCTTTCCTAGAAGCGGAATGTCGTGGCTAACGCACTTATGTTGGGGAGAGTTGGTTTGAGACGCCTGTGGCGTCCATTGGACCGAGCACCGCGCCAGTCACGTCTCCTGCATGCCGGTCAGTGCGTCCTCCAGCATCTACGCCCCGATCTGCATCGGGCTGACCATCCGTCGCCCAGCGCTGGCCCGCTCCGCAAGCAGGTTGAGCCGCCGATAGGTGGTATCGCTTATCGGCAACTAAGGACGACTCACACAGCTCGAATCGCTCGGCCGGCCAGCCAGTCAGCTTCCTCCAGCTCGGTACCAGGCGGGCCTGCACGCTAGCGACGTTGTCCTCCCGCTGTTGCTGGGCTTGCCGGGGTCACTATTCCATGATTTCCACCTTTCCCACTCCGTCACCAACTTGTCACCAAATCGATCACCAACCTTGTAAAACGTCATCAATCCTGGCAACCATGCGATGGGATAACCGCTGGGATTCGTTGGAAATTAACGACTTGCGGTGATTTTTGCGCTTGCATGGCATGCAAGAGGTCAGGGGTTCAAGTCCAGGGCGTCAGCCCCCTGTCTTCTCGGCTCCGGACAGGGGGCTGACGCCCCCCGCTCGCCTTTCGGAACAGACTCTCAGCTCGACTTGTGCACTTTTCCAGCTCTACGCTGCTGGGGCGAGGGCCGAGTATAAGACCTCACGCAAAGCGTCGAGAAGTTTCTCGATAGCTGACCCTCCCTGGACCTGTGTGAAAACTCCTTCGGCCCACATCCACCGCCGTACGGACGTCAGCGCGACGGCGAAGGTGAATCCGACTTTACCGGGCCACTCAATCGCCCGAACTCGGCGAGTGGCCGGCAGTTCGTTGAAGAGCAACGCGACAACGGAATACAGCCCGAACAAGCACGGGGTCACCCGGCGGATCGTTTGCTCGCACCAGCCGCACGTTGTCTCGAGGTGCAAGCACGAGCGGGTTTCCTCGAATGTGGTTTCGATGTTCCAACGCCCCGTGTAATATCCAATGATCTGTTCGACGCTCAGCTCGATGTTGGTCGTATAGAAATACTCATCGCGGTGGGTCCCCTCCTGATCACGGACAAATACCCAACGGATCGAAACGAGGCCTTTTCCAGATTTGAACCAGTGGCCTTTCCCGGTCCGAGCCTTAACCCGTCGCGTGCCGCCACCGTACCAACCGACGGTATGCCCTTGAAGTCGTCTGGCAGTGGAGACCGCCTCGCTTGGCTTGGGAAGGCGCTTGCCCTTAACGGCGGGACGCCCCTTGCCCCTGTAAGGCGGAGGTGGCGTGAAGAGATTCGCCTCCGGGTGCAACTTGCTGATCAGACAAAGCCGTTTGCGGTGTCGATCGACGAACCTTGCCACCTCGTGGGTTCCGTAGGCCGAATCGCCCACGAAAATCAACTGACGGTCAGGGAACCAATGAAGCATGATCGTCAAGAGCCGGATCATGTGCTGGGCCGGGGTCCGGTGGCGGTGTCCCTGGCTACGGTCGTTTTCTTCGGACTGGTAGAGGGCAACGAGAACGGGCGGTGCCCACGGGCGGGTAGCGAACGGAAAGCGGATGAGCACGGCGAGTACGACCCATTTATGACCATACCGCCACGCGGTGTAAGAATGAGACGACCGAACGGGATCGCGGTGTCTTGCCTTGCCAAAGACATGGGGTCCAGGATGAGCAATAACCGTATCGTCGCCAGCCAAGAGAATGGGAGCATCCTCGGGGAGCAGAGCGACAACAAGACGGGCCAAGGCACAGGCCAACTGAAGCGTCGACCACCGAGCCTCGGAAAAAACACGACGGTAACTGGACGTATGACCCGGAGCGAGGGAGCCTGCGGTCCGAAGTAGGTTGGCGATGATGCGTCGGCCGGTTGTCAGAATGGCCGCGCCCATGAGGACAACGAAACGCTGATAGGTGGGCTCTGTAAAAACCGGTGCGAACGAGTCCAGCAAAGCCAGGGATTGATCGGGTAGGATAGCCATGGGTCCGTCCTCGATAGGTAATCCTGAGAAGTCTGTTCAACTCCTCATTTTACCGTCGAGGCGGCCCCAAAAAGTGCACAAGTCGAGCTTAGCCGTCGAAACCGAGCCTCCTCAAGCGTTTGCGCCTTGAGAAGATCAATCTGAAGCTGAGCCAACACTTCACCGGCCATCGCCTCGACCTGCTGCTTGACCTCCAGCGACAACGGACCGAACTTCGCTTCCAATTGCCGCAACGCTGACCGCCGCTCACCCTGTGCGATGCCGCGTTCCAGGCCGCGTTCATAAGTCGTCTTCATGAGGGGTGCAACCTCTTGATAAGTCTCGGTCTGCAACAAGACTTGCAGCCGTTCCTTCTGCGCCTCGTCCAGGTCGGCATACGCCTCCAGGCATTCCACCAGCAGGAACCGTCGAAAGTCACTCGTCAGCCGTCCAGGCCAAGTTCCTTGAGAGTTTGCGCCTTGAGAAGATCAATCTGAAGCTGAGCCAACGCTTCGCCGGCCATCGCCTCGACCTGTTGCTTGACTTCCAGCGACAATGGCCCGAACTTCGCTTCGATTAGCCGCAAAGTTAACCGTCGCTCACCCTGTGCGATACCGCGTTCCATACCGCGCTCCAGCCCGCGTTCCAGACCGCGTTCCATACCCTGTTCCACGCCCCGTTCGTAGGTCGTCTTCATGAGAGGTGCAACCTTTTGATAAGTCTCGGTCTGCAACAAGACTTGCAGCCGTGCCTTCTACGCCTCGTCCAGGTCGGCATACGCCTCCAGGCATTCCACCAGCAGGAACCGCCGAAAGTCATTCTCCCCCGAACTCGCAATCCGTTTCAATCCCTCCGCATACAACTCGGCCCGCCGCTCCGCCGGCAACCGCATCATCGCGCTGAGCGCCACTCCCAGCAAATTCTCACCCGTCGCATACGCCTCACCATCCAGCCCCGGCAGTCCCACGTAGGCATACTCAAAGCGGATGATCCGTTGGTCCCAGAAATGCTCCTCATATGCGTCCCAGCCAATCCCATCCAGTCCCAGACGCAGAAACAGCGCCACCGGCAGCACTGGCAGACCACTGTCTCGCCGCAGTTGAATGTAATAGTCGAACATCCGCGGCCGGAACGCCACCGTGCTGGCTCGTGACTCCACCTCGACGTGGACCAACGCCACCAGATCGCTCACATCCTCACGCGGTGGTGGCACACCTGGCCGCAACTTCAGCCGCGCCACCAGGTCTAGCTGCCGCTTCTCTCCCTGTCAGGCGACACTAATTTTGACCCCCTCGAACCTGTACTGAACCCCACTGCCAGCATGCCTGGATGTTATCGGTTCTTGTCGCCTTTTGCGGTCGGTTTTTCTGTCCGTACCTCCGGCTCGCGTTGGGTCGGATCGGGATCGGCAGTCGCCAACCTCGATCGGATCAAGCCACTCTTGCGCTTTTCTCTTAATCGATAACTTTCTCCTGTGATCATCAGTGTGTGGCTATGATGAAGCAGTCTGTCCAAGATCGCTGTCGCCAGGACTTCATCTCCGAAGACGATTCCCCATTCCGAAACCCGCTGGTTCGTCGTCACCAGCAGGCTCCCCTTCTCGTATCGGCGGTTCACCAACTGGAAAAACAGGTGTGCCGCCCGCCGCTCGAACGGTAAATAGCCGAGCTCGTCGATGATCAACAAGCGGGGCTTGGAATACTCGGTCAGCTTCTCATTGAGGCTCCCTTCTGTTTCGGCTTTCCCCAGGTTCGCCAATAGCGCCGTGGCTGTGGTGAATCGGACCGTGTGGCCCTGCTCGACGACCTTGCGGCCCAAGCCAATGGCCAGATGCGACTTCCCTACACCAGGAGGTCCAAACATCAGCACGTTTTCACCATGAGCAATGAAGTTTCCCGTGCACAACTCTCGGATCAACCGCTCGTCCGCCGATGGCTGAAACGAGAAATCAAAACCCTCGATGGTCCGCACGCATGGGAAGTGCGGAATCTGTAAACCCATGCGGATCCGCTTCCCCTGCTTGGCGTCCACCTCACGCCCCAGGATCTGTTCGAGGAACTCCAAATAGGTCCACTCTTGCTTGGCTGCCTGCGACAATACCGACGCCAGCGTTTCACGCAGGTGAGTCAACTGAAGCCGCTTCATTGCCGCGAAAACCCGCTCCTCTCGTGGGTCGTCGGCCTCGCTCAGCGTGCTCATGGGCAGCCTCCTTCCACCACCTCGGAATAGATCGACAACGGCCGCGATACGGGATGAGAAATGAACTCGGAATGAGTCGGGGTCTGACTCTCCGCCTCCCGCCGGAACAGCCCCTCGAAGTGACTGGAATTGCGAACCCACGCGTGGGGCTCGAAGCTTCTCACGTGCTGCGCGATGCAATTCCCGCGAAGCCAGATCTCGACCTTCGCCTGCTCAATCACGACTTCCACGGTCTCGCGAACATGCTGATAGGGCACGCTATATCGAATTGTATCGATATCAACAAAGCAGTCTGTGCTGACGCGACGTTTCAAGCGGCGGGTGCGAACGGCCAGGGGGCGTACCGGCAGAGGGCGCAAGGCGTGTTGCTCGTCTCGCTCGAAGCGAACGGCGGGCCGTTCCTTGGTGGTGCCGTGAATCCGACGATCGGCGACCTCGACCATCCAAGTCGCCAGGTGACGCTCCAACCCCTCGAACGAGTTGAACGATCGCCCAGCCAAGGCGTTGTGCTTGACATAGCCAACACCGCGTTCGATCTTCCCCTTGGTGCGGGCACGACGAGGGCGACAGGCCTTGGGCGTCAATCCACGATCGCGGCAGAATATCTCGAATCCTGGATTCCAGACCACATGGCCGGACTCACGATCGTGGGACGTGACCAGAGGCGAAGCGTTGTCGCAGAGCACTTGCTCGGTGAGGCCACCGAAGTGCCGGAAGGCCCCATCGAGCCCCTCGAGCCAGTCGTCCTGCCGCTGCGCCAGAAACGCCCGGCAGTAGAGCCGCCGCGAGTATCCCAGGACCGCGGTCATCAGGTAAACCTTGACCGGTTGCCCGTTGATCCGCACGACCTTCTCGCCGAAATCGATCTGGATCTGTTGGCCCGGCGGGGTCTCGAACCGAACCGTGGCCAGAGCCTCAGCCCGTTGCGCCTGGCGAAGCGGGCCGACAGCGCGTTGCAATGTTCGTAGCTCGACGTGCAACCCTTGGCGGGCCAATTCCTGTTGAACGACGACCGTGTTTCCCTCGGCGACCGTGCCGAAAAGGTCCTGGACTTCACGAAGCGCGACGGCGTCGAGCCGACGAGCGGCAGGGCGTTCTTGAAAACCGACCGTGGCTCCAGCGAGATAGCGGCGGACGGAGTTGCGGGAGATCCCCAACTGTCGAGCGATCCGTTTGCTTCCGAGCCCTTGGCCGGAGAGCTCGCGGATTCGATCCACGATTTCCGGTTTGACCATCTTGGTGTCCTCCTGCGTAGGCCGCAGGTGAACACGCGTTACGTCCGGCTGGTCCGCCTGCGAGTCATGCAGGTTGACCAAATTCGAGTCGACCTTGTCCATAGACCCTCCCTAGTCAAGCGTATAGGCGGGGGTCAGTTTTAGTGTCGCCAGGGGGGTCAGTTTTAGTGTCGCCTGACACTCCCTGCGGCGGTGCCAGGAATAACTCCTTGTCCAGCCAGTCGATCTCGAGAAACTCAAACCTCTGTGCCCACTCAGGAAAAAAGCAAACAAAGAAACCCTCGAAAAACTCCTTCAAGAGTACCTTGAGACGCTGGTCGTGATCACCACCACCAGGCTCTGTCATCGTCGACTCCACCTGGAACAAACCAACAAGCCCAACACCGTCAATCAATCCAAGAATCGCTCGGGAGCCAGATCAAATGCCACGCGACCAAGACGATCGGTCTCTGAAGGCTTGTTTTCGCACTGCGATCTGCTCAACCAGGCCGACGTTCTCGAACTCGAAGTCGACAGACACTCTCGCGGCCACCGCACCCGTTCGGTGGCTCGGTATGGTTCACGCCCCGGGGTGTGCGTCGGTTTCGCCGCGGCGTATCCCGTCGTCTCATATTTTCTATCAATTTACTAACATGTCGTGTCCTCGCGCCGGCCCGGTCTTGAACTGGTTCAGGTCGACGTTGAAGAAGGGATCCACCTTCATGCCATCCGGTCCGACATGGACCAACCGAACAAAAAACCGCCCCGAATGATCGAGCGTGCTCAGTAACGAGTTCGACACATACATTCGCTTGCCATCGCCGGTGACATGCATCATGTTGGGCTGAACACATGGCGAAACCGTGCCCTTGAGCGTCGGATGTTCCGGATCCGACACGTCCCATTGCTGGATCAGATTGTCGCTAAAACAACTCACATAGAGATATTTGTCGTCAGGACTCTGTCGCAGGTCGGCGGGCAGAGCACCGGTGTCGGCGACCTTCTTGAATTCGTAATTCCCGTCACTCTTGCTTTTGAAGAGCCAGATCGAATTATCCAGTGCGCAATTGGTGAAGCCATAGTTATTTTCCGATTTCAGGCTCCAGCGCACTTCCAGAGGAGCCAATCCGACCTTGCCAACTTGCAAGGGCTGGCGCTTCTTGAAATCCCAGACAATCAGCTCCCGGCCGAAGTCTTTCAGGTCCATCTCGGCGAGCGGCTTGCGGAAGTTGCGATACGGAGTGAAGCTGCTCGTGACCATGCGATTCAGGCTCGGCTTGATGGCGACATCGTAGCCATACGGAGCCTCGCCAGGGTTTTCGAGCCGCCTGATGAACTTACCATCATTCGTGAATTCGGCGAGACCCGCGGGCAAGCCGCCGTCAGGCCCCCCGAGAAACGCGATCAGCATCCGGCCGGGCAGGGCATAGTAGCTGTGCGGACTCGTCAAGCCGGTCATTGCAGGGACATTATCCAGCACCTTTTCGATCCGCGGTCTGGCAGGGTCGGATGCGACGTCGAGAATCCAGATGCGATTCGAGAACAAACCTCCCGCCCAGATGCGCGTGCGGTCGTCGGTATAGCCCCAGTGATGGGTCTCATTTCCCTTTGAACCGAGGTCCAGCGTGTGCCCAATCGTGCCATAGCTTGGACTATCAGGATCAACGTCGATGACCGTGACAAAGTCATTATCGCGCGCGTCGGCATCCACGCAGAAAACGTAAAGATACTTCTCGGGCCGATCGAGCCGCTTCACATAGGGGGATAAGCAGGTCTCGGCGCTGGCCGAAGATAATAGAGCGGCGAGCCCGAGCACCACCGCCGAGATCATCGATGAGCCAGGCCGCTTTCCCTTGTATCGGATCAGAATTCGCATGGCGCCGATCATCATTCGGGTCCTTTTCTAATGAGAGTCGGGCGTGGCGGCCGCGATTACCGGATCATTCGGTCGAGACCAGCGCGGCGGGGCCATAACGAATGTAATCAGGACGGCCAGCCCGAAGAGCGTGTAAATCGACGTGAAGACCCAGGGCTCGGCTCGGAAGAAGATCAACTGGTGAGCCCAGTAGCCCAGGAAATCGCCCGTGTAGACCACCTGGCCGGCCGTCTTGCGGAGCTCGGCTTCCCACACGGTAAGCGGGCAGGGGACGCCCAGCATCGCTTCGATGACGACAATACTAATCGCCGTCAGATGAAGCATTCGGAACCAGATGTTGCGAATCCAGCTCCAATGTAAAACCGCGCCTAGCAGAATGGCGACCAGGCCAAGGACGACGAAGCTGACATAAGTCGCGTGGATCAAGACGATGAAATCCGCAAGTATCCGGGCACTCAGCATGAGACCATTTCCCCCGAGGTCGACGGGCGGCGCAAAACGTTCGCCTAACTCGTATGGTACCGACTCAATCGGCTGAAGGCACGAGGGGAAGAGATTGATCCCGCCACCGCTCAGTCTTCAAACGTCGGCGCAAAACGCTTGCCGATCGCTCTGGCATAGCGCGCCAGCGTGTTTACCGTCGGATTAGGACAAAATCCGTTCTCGAGCCGGCTCAACGACGCCTTGTCGACACCCGAGCGCTCGGCAACATCGGTCAAGGTCAATCCGGCCGCTTCGCGGCTCTGGCGCAGCGATTCTATGAATCTGGACAGCGCAACGGCATCTTCCGGCTGCGTAACTGCATCGGCCGCCGCGATCTTCCCATGCTCGCGCCGCAACGACGTCGCATCTCACCCGCCCTCGGCCGTCCCCGGAATTCTTTTCGCCCGATTGAGACTGTTTGCGATCAGATTACGCTATGTGGAGAAACATCCTTTTCGGAGACCCTCGCATGGCGACCGATCACGAGCGAGTCAAAGCCCTGTTCCTGGCCGCCATCGAGCGCGGCGACCCTGCCGACCGCCAGGCATTCCTCCGCACTGAAGTCGGCGACGACGCCGAGCTGCGCGACCGGCTCGACGCCCTGCTGGCCGCCTATGAGCAACCGTCTGGCGCCCTGGATCGGCCCCTTGCTTCCGATCCTCTATCCACCGAAGCGCTCGACGCGACCCGGTCGGTCTCCGCGCCGCTTCCAGCAGGAGCTGGCGACGACAGCGCCACTCTCGGTCAACCGGCGCACGACGGCCCGAACGTGATCGACACGGTCATCGCCGATCGTTACAAGATCCGCCAGGAGATTGGTGAAGGGGGGATGGGCACAGTCTACTTCGCCGAGCAGCTCCGGCCGGTCCGCCGCCAGGTGGCGCTCAAGCTGATCAAGCCGGGAATGGACTCGCGCAACGTCCTGGCCCGATTCGAGTCGGAGCGCCAGGCCCTGGCACTCATGGACCATCCCCACATCGCCCGCGTCCTCGACGCCGGGGCAACCGCCGACGGCCACCCCTTCTTCGTGATGGAGCTGGTCAAAGGCATCCCGATCACGGAGTACTGCGATGCCCACCGCCTCGACATCCCGGCCCGGCTGGCGTTGTTCCGTCAGGTCTGCTCGGCTGTGCAGCACGCCCACCAGAAGGGAATCATCCATCGCGACTTGAAGCCCTCGAATATCCTGGTCGAGGCCCACGACGACAAGCCAGTCCCCAAGGTGATCGACTTCGGGCTGGCCAAGGCCACCAGCGGCATGCGGCTGAGCGATCACAGCCTCTTTACCGCCTTCGGCAGCGTCGCAGGCACTCCGCTGTACATGGCGCACCGAGCAGGCTGCCTTCAACGCGCTGGACGTCGACACCCGGGCCGACATCTACGCCCTCGGTGTGATCCTCTACGAACTCTTGACCGGCTCGACGCCGATCCGCCGCGAGACGATGCAGCGCGCGGCGTTCGACGAGATGCTGCGTGTCATCCGCGAAGATGAGCCGCCGACGCCGTCGAGCCGGATCAGTACGTCGGAGGCATTGCCGAACCTGGCCGCGAGCCGTCATGTCGAGCCGGCGCGGCTCTCGCGGCTGGTGCGCGGCGAGCTCGACTGGATCGTGATGAAGGCGTTGGCCAAGGAGCGCGAACGGCGCTATGCCTCGGCTATTGGCCTGGCCGACGACCTGGAGCGGCACTTGAACCATGAGGCGGTCGCGGCCGGCCCGCCGACGGCCGCCTACCGCCTGCGCAAGTTCGTCCGCCGCAACCGCACCCAGGTCACGGCGGCGGCCCTGGTGCTTGTCGTGCTGGTACTGGGTGTGGTCGGCACGACCGTCGGCCTGTTCGAGGCCCGACGGCAGGAGCAGGTCGCTGAAAGCCAGCGCCAGCAGGCCGAGAAGCGGCTGGCCCAGGTCACGAAAATGAATGACATTCTCGGCTCGATCTTCAAGGACCTCGACCCCCAGAACTCGCAGAAGGATGACAAGCCGCTGTCGACGGTTTTGGGCGAGCGGCTCGACCGGGCGACGGCCGAGATCGAGGGGGAAGCCATCGGCGACCCGCTCGCCGTGGCCCGGATGCAGATGACCCTGGGCAGTTCGCAGCTCGGTCTGGGCTACCCGGATCGGGCGATCGCGCTCTTCACCAAGGCACGCACCACCTTTACCGCCGAGCTCGGTCCCGACCACCCTGATACGCTCCGCAGTGTGAGCGAGCTCGTCTACAGCTATTACGCCGCCGGCCAGAACGACCGGGCGCTGAAGCTCAGCGAAGAGACGCTGGCATCGACGAAAGCGAAGTTCGGCCCCGACCACCCCGACACGCTCAGAATCATGGAAAGCCTCGCTATCAGCTGTAGGGCCGCCGGCCAGAATGATCGGGCACTGAAGCTCTGCGAGGAGATTCTGGCGTCGACGAAAGCGAAGCTCGGATCCGACCACCCCTCAACACTCGTAGCCATGGTGAACCTCGCTGCCAGCTATCTCGACGCCGGCCAGTTTGACCGGGCGCTGAAACTCTGCGAAGAGGGGCTGGCATCGACGAAAGCGAAGCTCGGCCCCGACAACCTCCTCACGCTCCAAATCATGAACAGCCTCGCCAACAGCTATCGCGGCACCGGCCAGACCGACCGGGCGCTGAAGCTCTACGAGGAGACGCTGGCATTGCAGAAGGCGAAGCTCGGACTCGACCACCCCGATACGCTTCGGAGCATGAGCAACCTTGCCATCATCTATACCGACGCCGGCCGGAACGACCGGGCAATCACGCTCCACGAGGAGGCGCTGGCGTTGCGGCAGACGAAGATCGGTCCCGATCACCCCGAAACGCTCCTGAGCATGGGCAATCTCGCCTACAGCTATTCCGTGTCCGGCCAGAACGACCGGGCGCTGAAGCTTTTCGACGAGACCCTGGCGCTCATGAAGGCAAAGCTCGGACCCGACCACCCTCATCGAGCCTCATTTCTCGTTGACCAGGCCCAATGCCTGGCGAATTCCGGGCAGCTCGACCGCGCCGGCACGGTCCTTGACCAGGTCATCGCGTCGCGTCGCAAGACCCTGGGTGACGGTCATCCCGACACCTTGCGGGCCAGGATCTCCCGAGCCGAGCTCGACTTGGCCCGCGGCCAGTTCGACGCCGCCCTTGCCGCCGATCGGGCGATCCTGGAGGAGTGCCGTGCCCGCCTCGGTACCGACGACTCGGTCACGACCGCCGCCACACTCGCCCTGGCCCGGGTGCTGGAGTCGCGAGGCGATCGTGACGCGGCCGCACCGCTGTATCGCACCGCGCTGGAATCGGCCCGCAAGAACGCGACCGACCGCGATACGCTCGCCACGGCCCAGGCTGAGTCGGGCCGGTCGCGGCTCGCCGCCGGCGATTGGACCGCGGCCGAAGCGTTGCTCCGCGAGGCCCTGGCGGTCTGCGCGGCCGACAAGTCCCAGCACTGGGTTACCGCCGAGGCACGCTCGCTCCTGGGCGGAGCCCTGCTGGGCCAGAAGAAGAAAGCAGCCGAGGCCGCGCCGCTACTCCGTTTGGGCTACGAGGAGATGGCGCGGTCGGCCAAGGCGGTCCCGCTGGTCGACCGGCCCCGGCTGGCCGAGGCGCTCGATCGCCTGATCGCGGCCGGTGAGGCGGCCGGTACCAAGGCCGAGGTTGCGGCGTGGAAGGTCGAGCGTGCCAAACTCGAGGCCGGCGGACCGAAGCCATGAGCGTACCCGAGGGGGTCGAGCCCCCCGCGCCGCCCGGCGGCTACTTCTCGGTGGTCTACGACGAGCTCAAGCGGCTGGCCGCCGCCCGACTCGCTGGCGAGCCCGCCCGACGATCGCTCGATGCCACATCGCTGGTCCACGAGGCGTATCTTCGCCTGGGAGCGGCGTCATTCGCCGACCGCAGCGGCTTCTTCCGCGCCGCGGCTGTCGCCATGCAGCGGATCCTGGTTGACCGCGCCCGCCGCCGTAAGGCCGCAAAGCGCGGCGGCGACGCGCGGACGATCGCCCTTGATGGGGATGCCTTCGCCTCAGGCGCCGACCCCGACTTGGTGCTCGATGTCGCCACGGCGCTGGAGCGGCTGGCACGCGAGGACCCATCCTCGGCCGAGGTCGCCCGCCTACGTCTCTTCGCCGGGTTGTCGATTGACGACGCTGCCCTGGCGCTGGGCGTCTCCCGTGCCACGGCCTTTCGCGAGTGGTCCTACGCCCGATCCTGGCTTGCCACCGCGCTGGACTCGGCCCAATGACCGAGGACAACAGAGCCCCGATTGGTGCCCAACGTCAGCGCCAAAAAGGCCAGAGAAACTCGACCGATCGGCGCACCGCCGATTTCGGTCCGGACCATCCCCCGCCTCGGGGTCCTTTTCACAAATAGGGTGGGCTTGTGAAATTCCTGTATCAAAATGAAGGCACAGTTTGTTAGGATGGCGAGCGTCACCGCGAGCTGAGTGCCTTCGCAGGCTCGACAGAGTCTCGCCCTCCCAAATTTCGCTCCGTCGCGTCGTTCGAGATTGCTGGGGAGGGCGAGCGTCGCCGCGAGCTGAGTGCCTTTCCAGGCTCGACAGAGTCTCGCCCTCCCAAGAGCTACGAACGGGACGGTAAGGATCCAGTAAAGCGAAAAAATAACATCGATGAGCGGTGTTATTTTGATCTTATTGGTCCAACGTCAGCCCTTCTTGGGCATGAAAATCCAGGCTCGCGGCGCCGTCAGCCGCCTGGCAGATGTGCACATCGGGAACGGTTCCGGTCGCACGGCAATAGGCCGCCTTGACGGCGTCGGCAAACCCGGCGGCTTGCTCCATTTGCACCAGGTTGACCGTGCATCCCGCCCAGCCGCCCCGAGAGTTTGCCGCCCAGAAAGCCAGGGGCACTCTCGGCGGCCTCGATCAGCGCATCGAGGGCCGGCGAGCTATTCTCGAAGTCGTCGCGGCTCGACGCGTGCGACTCGGTCATCAAGCGGCCGAAACCGACGACATCGCCGCTTTTCAATGCATCGACACCTTTTCGTACACGCATGTTCTCATTCAGAACGTGCCTCGCCCGCTTTCGGCCGACCGGGTCAAGCGCGTCCCAATGCGTGATCACGTGTTCGAGCGTCAACGACGACAGCCGTAACGATCCTTCGTGGCTGAATCGATCGCGGAAAAACGTCACGACTCGCTCGGTCTCGGCGCGCCTCGTGTTATACATCCCATCGGCGAGCCGACGCGACGTCTTCGAATCACACACGATGATCGCCGGCGCGGGCGTGCCCAGTGAGACGCGTTCGTGAACCAGGGTCTCGCAATCGAGAAACAGCGCATGATTTGCTCGGCCGAACAGGCTGGCGAACTGATCGAGAAGGCCCGAGCCGACGCCGACGAATTCGTTTTCCGATCGCTGTAACACATGAGCCAATTGCATGCGCAGCGAATCGTGGTGATCATCGGCACCCAGGGCGTCGCTCGAAAAGCCCGGTACGATGCCCAGTTCGATCAAGAATCGGGCCATGGATGCCTGAAGGCTCGCCGAGCTCGAAAGGCCGGCGCCCAGAGGGACATCGCCAACGATCGACGCTTCAAAGCCCGACGTCAAAGGCGCAAGCCCGTTCGCTCAGTGCCCAGCAAACGCCGCGGACATAGCGCGTCCAGGCGCCGTCTTCGGTGCGCTCGATCGCATCGAGCGAAAAGTGGTCGGACTGTTGAAAAGTGACCGATTCGATACGGGCGGATCGACCGGGAGCCGGCCGGCCCGCGACGACCGTGTAGCGATCGATCGCGGCGGCCATCACGAGACCGCCGTTGTAGTCGGTGTGATTGCCCAGGAGCTCGACGCGGCCAGGAGCAAGGCCCGCAACGGTCGGCTCACCGCCAAAGTGCGTGGTGAACGCCGCGCGGGCTTGCGCGAGTAAAGCATCGAGCGTCTCGGGCATGTCTTTAGCGATCGGTCAGATCAGGTCACGTCAGGCGACTGTCGACGGTGCGAACGTATTGGCCGCTTCGCGGAGAAGGTGGGCTTTATCCGTCTTCTCCCAGGTGAACTCGGGCTCCGAGCGGCCAAAGTGGCCGCCGCTGGCCGTCTTGCGATAGATCGGCCGCCGCAAGTCGAGATGCTTGATGATGCCCGAGGGGTTGAGCCGGAAGTGCTTGAGCACCAGCTCGGCGATCATCGTGTCGGGGATCGTGCCGGTGCCCTGCGTATCGACATGAACGCTCACCGGTTCGGAAACCCCGATCGCATAAGCGAGCTGGATCTCGCAGCGCTCGGCCAGCCGCGAGGCCACGATGTTCTTGGCCACGTAGCGAGCCATGTAGGCCGCCGAGCGGTCGACCTTTGTGGGATCCTTGCCGCTGAAGGCCCCGCCACCGTGCCGGCCCATGCCGCCATACGTATCGACAATGATCTTGCGTCCGGTCACACCCGAATCGCCGTGCGGACCACCAATCACGAACTTGCCGGTGGGATTGATGTGGAACGTCGGCGAGCCGTTCAAAAGCTCGGCCGGCAACACCGGCATGATCACCTGATCGGTGATCGTCTTGACGATCTCGGCCTGGCTCACTTCGGGGGAATGCTGGGTCGAGACCACCACCGTGTCGATCCGCACGGGTGTAAACCCGTCATATTCGATCGTCACCTGGCTCTTGGCGTCGGGGCGGAGCCACGGAATCGTGCCGTCCTGGCGGAGCTCGGTGATCCGATTGATGATCCGATGCGCCAGGGCGATCGGCAATGGCATCAACTCGTCGGTCTCGTTACAGGCAAAACCGAACATCATCCCCTGGTCGCCGGCGCCAATGTCCTTGCCGCTGGAGCTATCTTCATTGACCCCCTGGGCGATATCGGGCGACTGCTTGCCCAGCGCGACCATCACGGCGCAGGTCGTCGCATCAAAGCCCATGTCACTTGACGTGTAGCCAATATCACGGACAACCTGGCGGACGATCGACGGATAATCGACCATCGCCTTCGTGGTGATCTCACCGGCCAGGCACACGAGGCCCGTCGTCAGCAAGCTTTCACAGGCGACTCTGGCGAAAGGGTCTTGCTCCAGAATGGCATCCAGAATGCCGTCGGAGATCTGATCGGCCATCTTGTCGGGATGGCCCATCGAGACTGATTCGCTCGTAAACAGGTATCGATCTTGATGCGGCACGGGAGCGTGTCTCCTAACCGTTCGATTCAGAGCGTATTGAGCCAAGCGGGCTGCCCAGAGAGAACGGGCAATCGGTCGGCCTGGGGCGAGTCATTTTCACGCAACGATGACGTTATGCGAGAGTCGAGTTTAGCAAACAAGCGAGCCATTGAAAAGAATCGGGATCAGGCTGTTGCCGATATCCATCAATGTAAGTTCACAGCGTGGCATGCCATTTGGCGAAACAGACTGCCCGCGTTGCGGTTGTGGTTGCCAGACCGATCCTTAAAAAGGGAGGTCGTCAGGGCAGAGACACTCCCGGCCCCAGAGGGTCCGTGACCGAAAAAGTGCGCTCGCCCTTGATCACCAAGATGGCGGCCTGCCCCCAGATCGAGGCAAGCCGCCCATGGTGCTGACTCATCGGCGAACGGGTCAAACCCGCTTCTTCTCGAGCTGCATGTTGAGCCCGAGTCCGCGAATCTCGTTTGTCAAGACGTCGAAGCTGGCCGGCGTGCCGGCTTCCAGCGTGTTTTCACCTTTGACCATGCTCTCATAGATCTTGGTGCGGCCCTCGACGTCGTCGGACTTGACAGTCAGAAGCTCCTGCAAGATATAAGCGGCCCCATAGGCTTCGAGTGCCCAGACTTCCATCTCGCCGAACCGCTGACCGCCGAACCGTGCCTTGCCGCCCAGGGGCTGCTGGGTAATCAAGGAGTACGGGCCCGTGGCACGGGCATGGATCTTGTCGTCCACCAGGTGGTGAAGCTTGAGCATGTAAATGTAGCCGACCGTGACCCGCTGGTCGAACTGGTCGCCCGTGCGGCCGTCATAAAGAATCGCCTTGCCGTTCTCGGGCAGGCCGGCATCCTTGAGACATTGCCGGATCGTTTCCTCACTGGCACCATCAAACACCGGACAGATCGCCTGGAAACCGAGCTTGGCCGCGGCCCAGCCCAGGTGCGTCTCCAGGATCTGGCCGACGTTCATTCGGCTCGGAACACCCAGCGGATTCAAGAGAATCTCGACGCCCGTGCCGTCGGCCAGGAAGGGCATGTCTTCCTCGGGCAAGATCTTGGCGATGACGCCCTTGTTGCCATGCCGGCCGGCCATCTTGTCGCCAACCGAGATCACCCGCTTGGTGGCGATATACACCTTGACCATCTGCAACACGCCCGAAGGCAGCTCGTCGCCCCGCTTCAGGCTGTTGATCCGCCGCTCTTTCTCATCTTTCAAGGCCTCGATCCGGGGCGCGTACTGACGGACCGTCTCTCGCGCCCTGGTGACCACCTCGGGACTGCGGATATCGAGCGCATCGAGCTTGAAACGTTCACTCTCGTCGGCAAGGTCCTTGGGATCCTTGGCACGGCCCAGAGGTTTGCCCGACGACGGATCAGTGACCGGGCCGCCGAGGACTTCCTCCAGCGCCTTGATCATCTGCTTGTACTCGTCGGCGATCCGCACGTTCTCGACGGCTTCGGTATCCTTGAGCTCCTTCTCGAAGGCCTTGCGCTCCTCTTCGCTCAGGCTCATGCGGCGGCTGAAGCGCTGGGTGTTGATGACGATCCCTTCAACACCCGAGGGCACCTCGAGCGAATCATTCTTGACGTCTTCGCCGGCCCGCCCGAAGATCGCGTGCAACAGCTTCTCTTCGGGAGTCAGCTCGCTCTTGCTCTTGGGAGCCACCTTGCCAACCAGGATATCGCCCGGCTTGACATAGGTGCCGATCAACACGACACCATTGTCGTCAAGGTTGCGCAGGGCCTTTTCCGAGACGTTGGGAATGTCCCGGGTGAACTCCTCGCGGCCGAGCTTCGTCTCGCGGATCTCGATCTCGAATTCCTCGATATGAATCGAGGTGTAGACATCGTCACGCACCAGCTTTTCACTGATGATGATGGCGTCTTCAAAGTTGTAGCCGTCCCAGGCCATGAAGGCGACGAGGACGTTTCGCCCCAGGGACAACTCGCCCTTGAACGTCGCCGCACCGTCGGCCAGGATCTCGCCCGCCTTGACCTTCTGGCCGACCTGGACGACCGGCTTCTGGTTCAGGCAGGTCCGCTCGTTCAGGCCGACGTATTTCCGCAGCTTGTGGATCTGGTTGTGGTCGATGATGATCCGGGTCGAATCGACATAGGTCACCGTGCCGTCAAGCTGCGCCTTGACGATCATGCCCGAGTTGATAGCGACCGACTTCTCGAGCCCGGTCGCCACGATCGGCGGCTCCGAGACCAAGAGCGGCACCGCCTGGCGCTGCATGTTCGAGCCCATCAAGGCCCGGTTGGCGTCGTCGTGCTCGAGGAACGGGATCAACCCGGCCGAGACACCGACCATCTGCTTGGGCGAGATGTCCATGTACTCGATCTGGTCGACGGCCACCGTGACGAAGTCGGTCTGATAGCGGGCCGACAGGGTCGTCCCCCGGAGCTTGCCGTGATCGTCGACCGGCGTGTCGGCCGGCACCAGATACGCCTCGCTCTCTTCATCGGCCCGCATCCAGACGACCGTCTCGGTCGGCTTGCCCCCCTTGATCTTGCGATAAGGCGTGATCAAGAATCCGTACTCGTCGACGCCGCCATAAATTCCCAGCGAGCTGATCAGACCGATATTGGTCCCTTCCGGGGTCTCGATCGGGCAGATCCGGCCGTAGTGGGAAATATGAACGTCGCGCACCTCGAAGCCGGCACGCTTGCGGTTAAGACCGCCCGGACCGAGTGCCGACAAGCGGCGCTCGTGCGTCAACTGGGCGAGCGGATTGGTCTGGTCGACAACCTGAGAGAGCTCGCCGCGGCCGAAGAAATACTCGATGGCCGCGCTGATGCTCTTGGGATTGATCAACGAACGCGGAGTCATGTCCTCGGCGTCCTTGAGACTCATGCGCTCCTGAACGGTGCGCGCTGAGCTTCAAGAACCCCTTGCGGAGCTCGTCGGAGGCCAGCTCGTCGATCGTCCGCAGGCGGCGGTTGCCCAGGTGATCGATATCGTCGATATGGCCTTTGCCCTTGCGCAGGTTGAGGATATACCGGATCGCATTGACGTAGTCCTCGGGATCGAGGGTCATCCGATCTTCCGGGATGTCCTGATTGAACTTGCGGTTGATCCGGAAACGGCCAACCTTGCCCAGGCGATAGCGGTTGGTGTCGAAAAACTTCTCGTGGAAGAGCTCGCGGGCTTTTTCCAGCTGCGGCGGGTTGCCCGGCCGGAGCCGCTGGTAAATGCGCAAAAGCGCACTTTCGTGGTCGGTGGTCGGGTCTTCCTGCAAGGATTGCAGAATCAAGGGATCGCGCGAATCCTTGAGGACGCGGATCTTGCCGAGATTGCCGGCGTCGGCGAGAACCTGGGCCGTCGTTTTGGAGATCGTGCTGCCACTGTCGATCAAGACCTCGCCCGTGTTCGGATCAACAATGTCGCCGCAGGCGATCCGGCCTTCGAGCAGCGAGGCGGCCTTGGGATCGGCCGAATCGATGTCTTCGGCTTCGTAAAAGGCCTGGAGGATGGCCTCATCGCTCGAATAGGCCGGGCTCATGGCGCGGAGCAACGTCATCGACGAGAATTTGCCCGACTGGTCGATCCGCACACCCAAGGTGTCTTTCTTGGTGACCTGCAGCTCGATCCAGCTCCCGCGCTCGGGAATGACGCGGCAGGCGTGCAGCTTCTTGTCGCTCGATTCGATCTCGACAACAAAGTCGACGCCCGGCGAGCGGTGAAGCTGGCTGACGACGACCCGTTCGGCACCATTGATGATGAACTCGCCGCCACCGATCATGACGGGCATGTCGCCCAGGTAGACCGATTCCTCGAGGGTCGTTTCGCCCTTGTTGAGCCGAAGCCAGACGTGCAGGGGGCGGCCGTAGGTCAATCGCAACTGGCGGCATTCGTCGGGATCGTACCGCGGTTTGCCCAGGTCGTAATGCAAATATTCGAGTTTCAGTGTCTTGTCATAGCTCTCGATGGGAAAAATCTCGCGGAAAACCCCTTCCAACCCGGCTTCGCCCCGCTCGTTGACGGGGGCGTCGGCCTGGAGGAACCGCGCATAACTTCGGGTCTGAATCTGCGTCAAATCCGGTACCGGAAATTCGTCAGGAATCTTGCCGAAATTGCGCTTCTTGGGAGGGACAATTCGCCGCACGGACATTGGAGTGGGCATAGGATCGCGCTCCTCATGGGCAGAAGAGAAATGCAAGCGGCGCAGGGCGCTTAACGTCCCTGTACGGCTCGGGTGTGCCGAGGTGCCCCGATGCCGCCAACCACGCTGGTCGGCCAGAGGCAAAGCAAGACAAGATCAGTGTCGGTCAATCAAAAGTTAGAGTGTCTCGCGCCGCCGGCGCCATCGAACCAAATCGAATCGAATCGAAGTGAATCAAATCGATCGGGCGCAGGGCAGGGGCCTTGGAAAAAAGGGGCCTCGTCGGCCCCGCAACCGTGGGACGTTCGAGGCGGGGCGTGACAAGGGGCATGCGTGCCGCGGCCCGCCGGAGATCCGTGGCGATTTCGAGCCTCTATTTTTGAGCGCTCAAGAATCGCAACGAACCGGCGGGCGGGAACGCCTTGCATCCCAATTCACTTGATCTTGACGGTGGCGCCGGTGTCTTCGAGCTCTTTCTTGAGCTTCTCGGCGTCTTCTTTCGAGAGGCCCGTTTTCACGTCCTTGGGCGCGGCTTCCACGAGGTCCTTGGCTTCCTTCAGGCCCAGGCTCGTGGCGCTACGAACCACCTTGATGACCTGGATCTTGTTGGGGCCGACGGCCTCCAGGCTGACGTCGAACTCGGTCTTGGGCGGAGGCGGCGCCTCGCCCGCGGCGGCCCCGCCGCCGGCGGCCGGGCCCGCGACCGCGACGGCCGCGGCTTCGAGCCCATGCGCTTCCTTCAGGTACTTGGTCAGTTGCAAAACCTCGAGGACTTTCAAATTGACCAGTGAGTCGCCCAGGGTCTTGATGCTGTCGGCAAACGCCGTTGATTCCGCGGTGGACATCGCTCTCAAATCCTTTCCTGATAAAACCTAAAAAGTGAGATTGTCGTTCGATCCTCGGCCGGCGGCCGTGTCGGCCTTGATTTTCGGCGAGATCAACAGTGGTGACTCTTGTGGGTTGACGTTTGGTGCGGTGATCGCCTGCCTGGGAAACCTGCCCAGCTCGTCGCCGGGGCCCAGCTCGTGGCTGGGGCTCAGCTCGCCTCGCCAGCGGGGGGCGGCGGCGACTCCGCCGTGCCTGACTCCGGATCGGCTGGTTCGCCCTGCCGCTTGGCCAGTGCCTCGAGCTGGCCGACGACCGTCGAGGCCGGCGACGACAACATCGAAATCGCCTGGCGAGCCGGCCCGAGCAAGAGGGCAATCACCTGGGCGATCAAGACCTCGCGGCTGGGGAGCTTGGTGATGTCTTCGACCTGCTCCGGGCCGACGATCACGCCTTCAACGGCTCCCCCCTTGATCTCGGGCTTCTTGAGCGTCTTCACCTGGCTGGCGAGTTCCTTGGCCAGCTCGGTGATTCCCTCGCCCCCCCAGACAATCGCCGAGGGCCCCTTCAAATATTTCGAGAGCCCGTCCATCCCCATCTCGGAGAAAACCCGGCGGGCCAGCGAGTTCTTGAGCACCCGCAACCGGATCGACTTCTTACGCAGGTCGCGGCGCAGCCCATGCTCGGCGACAGCGTCCAGATTCTTGAGATCGAGAATCAGCAGCGACCGGTTACCGTCGAGGTCCGATCGAAGCTGATCCATCATCATTTCTTTGACATATTTGCTCATGGCTTCGTTTATGATCCCCGCATGTTCGTTATCGAGAGATATCGATCGGACTTCGCCGTCGGCCCGCTGGGGTTCGTGTCCGCGACCGGGCGGCTGGCGCCCTGGCTCCGCGACCAGGAACCGTTTCAGGTTAGCCCGAGATCCTGATTCCAGGGCTCATGGTCGCCGAGACGGTGATCGAGCGAATGTACGTCCCCTTGGCGGTGGCCGGCTTCAGCGACCGCAGATAGCCCAAGAATGCGTTGATATTTTCAACGAGCTGGTCTTCGGAGAAGCCGAGCTTGCCCACCGGCACGGCCACGTTCCCCCCCTTGTCGTTGCGAAACTCGATCTTGCCCGCCTTGAACTCGCGGACCGCCGAGGTGATATCAGTCGTGACCGTCCCCGATCGGGGCGACGGCATGAGCCCACGCGGACCTAAAACGCGGCCGAGCGGACCGACCACGCCCATCATGTCGGGCGTCGCCAATGCGACGTCGAAATCCATGGTGCCCGCCTTGATCTGCTGGGCCAGGTCGTCGGCGCCGACGATATCGGCGCCGGCCGCTCGCGCCTTCTCGGCATTATCTCCCTGGGCAAAGACGGCCACCCGGACCGACTTGCCAATGCCGTGAGGCAGCGCGACCGATCCACGCACGTTCTGATCGGTCTGCTTGGGGTCGATCCCCAGGTGGGTCGAGACTTCGACGGTCTGGTTGAACTTCGTCGTGTTGAAGTTCTTCAAGATCCGCACGGCGTCTGGCACCGGGACCGGGCCGGTCACCTTCAGTTTATCGGTCAGCGCTTTGAACCGCTTCGAATGCTGAGCCAACTTTTCACGCTCCCTTTCAAATTAATGGAGCTGCCGCCATCAGGGAAATTAATCGACCGGATCGCGGGCGGTCGCGCGATCCGTCATCATCACGGTGTTCTCTGGTGGCCGGCGATTTACTTGATCTCCACGCCCATGCTGCGGGCCGTACCCGCGATGACCCGGCAGGCGTGTTCGATGTCGCGTGCGTTCAAATCGGCCAGCTTGGTTTCGGCAATCTTCCGGACCTGGTCGGGCGTCACGGTTCCCACCTTCGTCTTGTTGGGAACCGCCGAGCCCGCCGCGATACCGGCGGCCTGCTTGAGGAGCACGGCCGCGGGGGGGCTCTTGGTGATGAACTCGAACGTCCGGTCCGAGTAGATCGTGATCTCGACCGGGATGGTCGTCCCCTTCATCTCCTTGGTCCGTTCGTTGAATTGCATCACGAACTGACCGATATTCACCCCATGCTGCCCGAGCGCCGGTCCCACCGGAGGGGCCGGAGTGGCTTGCCCGCCCGGGCACTGAAGCTTGACCTTTGCCGTCATCACCTTGGCCATCGTCGAATTCTCTTTCTCTTCGTTGAACCTTCATGCTCAAGGGCCGGGAACCCGTCGCGGGGGCGTCTCGATCTCGCCGCCCGATGCCGCTCCCAGCCGCGCAACTCTCTTCGTTTACCCCCCGCCCAGCCCCGCCCAGCCCAGTCCAGCACGCGCCCGGCGGCCCGGGTGGTGGATCAAGGGTGCCTGTGCTTAGATTCGCTCCACTTGCCAGTATTCGAGATCGACGGGCGTGGGCCGGTTGAAGATGATCAGCATCACCTTGACCAGGCCGCGGCCCTCGATCACCTCTTCGACGGTCCCCTCGAAGTTCTCGAAAGGCCCGTCCTTGATCTTGACGCGATCGCCATGCTCGACATCGATGCGAACCTTGGGGGTCTCGGCCGTCGTCTTCTCTTCCTCTTGATGGAGCATCTGGTTGACTTCGGTCTCGGTCATCTTGGTCGGAGTTCCATGGGCGCCGACAAAGTCGCCGACACCGGGCGTCTCACGCACCACGAACCAGGTCTTCTCGTTGAGCTCCATCTGAACCATGATGTATCCGGGATACGTCTTTCGCTCCACGATGCGTTTCTTGTTGTTGCGAATCTCGGTGATCTTTTCGGTCGGCACCACGATCTGGCCGAAAAACCGCTGAAGGCCCTGGATCTTCACGCGGCGCTGGAGAGCGTCGCGGATCGTATCTTCGCGCGAGCTCTGAACTTTCAGCACGTACCAGACCAGCTCGGGGCGGGCTCGTCATCGTCGAGCTGCAAGTCGACCGCCGGGCGCTGACGGCCGGCGCGGCGGCGGGGCCAGTGGCAGCGGCCGGCGCGGCAGCGGCCGGCGCGGCGGTTTCCGCGGCAGTGACCTTGGGCGCGGGGCGGCCGCCGTCGGGAGTCTGTTCGTTCACCTCGACGGCCAGATCGACGGGCACGGCCTCTTCGGCGTTCATCGGTTCGGTCGCCTCGGGTTGAGATCGCTCGGCAGGGTTGTCGGTCGGGTGGCTCATAATGAAATCACGTCGCGAGAGGCGTACAAGATTCGCAGGAAGTTGAGTTCGGCGTACCAGGGGGCAGTCGACCGTTCGAGAGAGAAAGAAAGAAAGACAGACAGTCAGGTTCCGTTAACAACCTTCTTCCGATTCAAGTCGGCCAGGTCGCCCATTCATTCAAGCGGTCGAGCCGAAACCTCCCCCGCCACCGAACTGAAGCACGCCGATCACCCGCAGGATAAACGTCCAGAGTGTGTCGACAAAAAACAGGAACACGGTCATGAGCACCACGGTCGTCAGCACGACCGTCGTGGCGCGGATCAAGTCGTCCTTGCTGGTCCACGAGACCTTGTTCATCTCGGCCTCGGTCGCGATCAAGAATTCCGCGAACGGAGGGAAATGAATGATCCGAAAGATCATCCAGCCCAGGACGGCCAGGAACAGGGTCGGCAAGCCAAAACGCAAGGCGGGTGCGTATTCGATCGACGCGTCGAAAACCTTCCATGCTCCGGCAACAACGATCAGGCCCAACCCGGCGGCCGTGTACACCCGCGCGTACCAGCCTTGCACGGGTTTGTAGAGGTCGGCCCGGACCAGGTTCAGAAGAAACAAGGCAAAGAAACCGCGCGGAGCGGCGCCGGGCTTTCCTTTCCCGGTTTCGACCACCTTCGGTGCCGATGCGATTTCGTCTTTGACTTTGCCCATGGGACCGATCTCGCCTAACGTAAACGGAGCCAATCTCGAACGCGTCGACTTTCGCGAGGGCCCCCGAAAAGCCGCCTTGCGACAGCACGAGCGGAGGGAATCGAACCCCCAACCGCCGGTTTTGGAGACCGGTGCTCTACCAGTTGAGCTACGCTCGTATCTCAGGAACCATGTCAGCCTCTTGACTTACTGACTCGTGACAACGGAATTCATCGGACGGCCAGGAACCGATAACTCGCGGATCGCAGACGCCGCCGGCACCGGCCGACACGCTCGCTCGATCGATCGACCCCGCCAGAGACATCGCCGGGCCACCACGGTCGCCGCCGCCCGGCCAGCCTCCTTCGTCGTCACCATAACAAACTTGCCGCCTGGCCGCGAACCGACCGCCTCTTGCCCGGGTCATTTGATCGCGGCGGCACGACGCTCGAAATCACTTCTTGCGCGTTTCCTTGTGTGGCGTGTGCTTTCGCTCGCGCCGACAGTACTTGTTGAGCTCGAGCCGGTTGGCTCCCCGCGTTTCCTTCTGGACCCGGTAGTTGCGTTCGCCGCACCCGGTGCATTCCAGCCAGACATATTCCCGCATGCGATTACTCCTGCTCCACGCCGAGAGACGACGACGATCGTATCCCTGGGCGACAAAACCGGGGGGGCCCCACACCCGACAAATCAAAGCTCATTCGTCATGTTAAACGGCCTGTCCCACACTGGCCAGTCTGAGCAACGGCACGGGTCACGAATCAAAATTCCTCGGTGTCACTCGCGATCCGACCCGTAGCCGGGCTATTTCATTCTCTCCGGGAGGGCAAGACTTCATCGAGCTGATCCATAAGCTGGGCAAACTGAAGAGGCTCAGCAGAGTCTCACCGTCCCCAATCCGGTTGTCAGTCGAGAAAGAAACAGCCCTCCGACTAGTGGCAAGACCCCTTGACGGTGCCGGACTTCCGGCAAAGCCGTCAGGGGTCGTTCGGTAAGACTCAGGTAGCACGGGAGGAATGCCGGCCAGGCAAACCCAACGGGAATGCCGGGCCGCTCTCCAAGGTCGACCCACTCCGACTCCGCTCCACTCCGCTCACTCCAGGATTTTCGTGACGACGCCGGCGCCCGACGGTCTTGCCCCCTTCGCGAATGGCGAAGCGAAGGCTTTCTTGCATGGCGATCGACGTCTGGAGCTCGACGGTCATCTTGATGTTATCGCCGGGCATGCACATCTCGGCCTCGGAGTTGTCTTCCGACAACAGGTTGAGAACCGAGCCGGTCACGTCGGTCGTGCGGAAATAGAACTGGGGACGATAGCCCTTGAAAAAGGGCGTGTGCCGGCCCCCTTCTTCCTTGCTGAGCACGTACACCTCGGCCTCGAACTTGCTGTGCGGCGTGATCGAGTTCGGCTTGCAAATGACCTGGCCGCGCTCCAGGTCGGTTTTCTCAACGCCGCGGAGCAAGACGCCGACGTTATCGCCGGCCATGCCTTCATCGAGCGTCTTCTGGAACGCCTCGACGCCCGTGATGGTCGAGGCTTTCTTGACGCCGAAACCGATGATTTCGACGGCATCGCCGACCTTGACCTTGCCGCGCTCGATACGGCCGGTTCCCACCGTGCCGCGTCCCTTGATCGAGAACACGTCTTCGATCGGCATCAAGAACGGCTTGTCAACCTCGCGAATCGGCTCGGGGATGTAGTCGTCCATCGCCTTGACGAGATCGAGGATCGGCTTGGCCGCCTTGGGATCGCCGGGGTTTTCGAGGGCCGGGCGGCTGCTGCCGCGGATGATCGGAATCTCGTCGCCGGGGAATTTGTAGTGGGTCAAGCAGCTCGCGGAGCTCGAGCTCGACGAGTTCGAGAAGCTCTTCATCGTCGACCAGATCGATCTTGTTGAGGAAGACGACCAGGGCCGGCACGCCGACCTGGTGGGCCAGGAGGATGTGCTCGCGGGTCTGGGGCATCGGGCCGTCGGCCGCCGAAACGACCAGAATGGCCCCGTCCATCTGGGCGGCGCCCGTGATCATGTTCTTGATGTAGTCAGCGTGCCCGGGGCAATCGATGTGCGCATAGTGCCGCTTTTCGCTCTCGTACTCGACGTGGGAGACGGCGATCGTCACGGTCTTGGTCGAGTCGCGAACGGTGCCCCCCTTGGCGATGTCTGCATACGACTTCGTCTTCGCCTTGCCATGCTCGGCCAGGACCGCCAAGAGGGCGGCCGTGAGGGTCGTCTTACCGTGGTCAATGTGCCCGATCGTGCCCACGTTGACGTGCGGCTTGGTTCTGGTGAAAGTTTCCTTGGCCATCGTTACTCCCGTCGTCTCCTAGAAACTGAGGGCGAGCTAGAGGGGCTGCCCGGCAAAATCGTGATGCGTCTCGCTGTGCCGGCGACAGACCGACCCAGAACAGCAGGCAAAGCCACCGCGGCTCCCACCGACCGACCTCTCATGCAGGGCCGCAAAAATCCAAAGCTGCCGCTGGGATTTGAACCCAGGACCTCGTCCTTACCAAGGACGCGCTCTACCAACTGAGCCACGGCAGCAGCCGTCTGCGCTTGACCACACGTCTTTCTTTCTTCTCAATCTGACTCGGCTCACGCGATGCGTGTTCGCCGCTCGCTGATCAAACTCCTCGATTTCGTCGTCTTTTTCCAGCCGCCTGACGATTTTTCCCTGGCCCGGCCGTCCATTCCGAGGAAAGCGGGTGATGGGAATCGAACCCACGTAGCCTGCTTGGAAGGCAGGTACTCTACCATTGAGTTACACCCGCGGTGTCGTCGGCATCCCAACCGGCATCCTCACGATGGATTGCAGCCGCAATCGCCGAGCGGGGTGCGTGATCTCAAGATTGACTTACCTGGGTACAAAGTCTCCTGTCGGCCGCCGCGATCCGTGTCCTGTTTCTCGATCGTGCCGCAACGCCATGATTATTTTTGCTCAACACCTCGGCCGTTCTTTGAATCCCATTCCATTCCCATCAGGATTGACATGGGTGGAGCAGGATTCGAACCTGCGAAGGCATTGCCACCAGATTTACAGTCTGGCCCCTTTGGCCGCTTGGGTATCCACCCGTTCCCGTTATTTTTTGATTCGATTGCTTGTCTCGGTTGGCTCACATGGTCGCGACCGCGATTCGCTCAAACGGCCATGCCTGACGCAGAGCTGGCGGAGAGACTCGAACTCTCAACCCTCGGTTTACAAAACCGATGCTCTGCCGATTGAGCTACGCCAGCACCCTGGACCGTGAAATTCTTTACTATACCCCTTCCACGGACAGTTGCAATGCTTTTCCGGCCCGCGTCAAAAAATCGTCCTCCGGACACTTTCGCTGAGGGCGCACGGGCCGCGCGGCACGATATTCGAATCTTGATCATACCGAAACGGGGTTTTCTTGAGCAAGAGGCGCCGTCCTCGGGCTGCGATTCAGACATGAGCGCCGGTGCCTTCGAGAGCCACGAGGCCGCCGCTGGCTGTGTGGATTGCTCGGCGGCATTCCCCCCGAGGTGCTCTCACCTTGAGCTGACTCGTCGATGGCGAATGTTTAATAGCGTGGCTCATTGCGCCGCCGGATTTGCCGCCGGCTCATTTCGTATCAGGAGAGCTATGCGATGCCTTTCCCCGCGTGCGTGTGGCGGAAACGGCGCGATCCCTCAGTTTGGAGTACGGTCTTCGGCCACGAGGCCGACCGCGACCGGCCTGAGGATAAATTGCCTAAATTGCCCGGAGATCGGAGATATTTAGCAATGTCCCCCTGGTGCCCTAGTGGACGACGCAACTCGCACGCGCAAACGTGTTGAGATGCACCCCCCTCGCGCGTCAAGCTAAAATAAGAGTCCAGGCTTGAGGCTTGACACCGCGACGAAGCCGACAGGGAACGTCGTACACGATACGGCTTGGGACGCAGTCAATCCTCGACTGATATTGTATCAACGTTCGCTATCACGCCTCGATGTCGGGCCGCATTCTCGCGCACGTCGCACGTCTGATTTCACAATTCCAAGAAAGTTCTTCGTTTCGCGCCAGATCTCACCGCGAATCGGCAATCTAGCATTAGAGTCCACGACCAATATGCGCCCTGCGCCCAGCCAGGTGCCTGCTATCCACGGAGGATTTGGTTGGTCTCCCGTCACGCCGCAGGGCTTGATCGTCGACTCAAAAACGTAGGTGCGTCTGCTACTTCGACCAACACATGGGAGTGCTCGATGAACCGACATACATTCATTACGGCTATGGGCGCGGCGATGGTTCTGGGCTTCGCGACGCCGCCGGCCGGTGCGGTTGCCGTCCGAGTCCAGGTCGGGTTTTCAGCGGCGCCGACGATCAACGGGGGCACGCTCAACGCAGCAGCGCCATCGCCGACGGGGGCCGGGAACAATTCAACAGGTTTTCTTGACGTCGCGGGAGATTTCAGTTTCACCGCCGCGCCTCATCAACGACGACCATAACCTACACGGCCTTCCTCAAATTTACCGTCTTCGGAGTGGTCGCGGGCGACTTCGATCTAAACTCCTCGATCAATGGGTATTTCGCCACCGAGAGCACTGGAAACCAAATCTTGTTGACTCAGTATTCAACCGACAACTTTCTGTTTATTAATAACGCGCTAGTGGGCCAGGTTGAGGTCGGATCGCCCGGGCCAGGCGGGCTCGCCAGACTGTTGCCATTCGTAACGCCGGGTAGCTTCACACCGTCAGACCCGCCCGCGCTCGAGGAGTCGGCATCCAAATCGTTCGGCAATTTTTTTGCGGCAGCCACGACGATTGAGATGGATCAACATTTGACACTGTCGTTTTCGGGCCTTCATCCCGGAAATGTGGTCGACGTTGACTTTCCGAATTCGACGACCGTGAGCTTTTCCGCGGTGCCCGAGCCCCCCTCGCTGCTGCTGGGAGTGATCGGTGGAGTCGGAATGGCGGGTGTTGTCACTCATCGTCGCCGCCGCCGAGGAGCACCATCATGGAGCCACGGCCGACCGAATCCTGACGAATAAAGAGAAATAAGAGGTCTTTCGGGCGACTGCCATCGAGCCGCTGTCCCCTTCCCGCCGCTTGGCGGATGAACGCCGCTATTTTCTAAACTCGCAAGGCAATGTCGCCGCGGGCATTGTGCCGTCCCGGAACGCCGGGGGTCCGGAGCGCCGGGGGTCAGACCTAGGAACAAGTTTTTTCCTTGCCGTCGGGTGCCGGGCGTAGTCCAATGGAGGGCATGGCACGACGCTTACGCCTTCAGTACCCCGGCGCGATTTACCACCTGATGGCTCGCGGCAATGGCCGTCAGGAGATCGTCTGCGATGACGCAGACCGACGCCGGCTTCAAGAGGACCTCGGCAAGGCAGCGATTCGCTGCTCGTGGCGTGTCTATGCTTTTGCCATCATGTCAAACCATCTACACATTGTGCTCAAGACTCCTCAACCCAACTTGGCCCGGGGGATGCAGGCGTTTTTGTCCGGCTATGCCAACGTGTGGGCGCATCGCCATCAGTTTTCCGGGCATGTTTTCCAGGGCCGGTATCGGACCGAGCTGGTGGAGGATGAGACGTACCTCTGGGCGGTAACGCGATACGTGCACCTCAATCCGGTTCGAGCGAAGATCGTGGAGCACCCGGCGGCCTGGGGCTGGTCGAGTTATCCCGGGTATGCTCGTCGCGCACGCCGGTTGGAGTGGTTGGCTTACGACGACCTGCTGGCGTCGTGGACCGGTGCGTTCGGTGGGTCGGACCCGGCGGGAGCCTACCGCCGGTATGTGACGGAGGGTTTGACTGATCCGCCTGAGTCACCATGGAAGGATGCATACCAGGGTTGGGTCCTCGGCAGTGGAGCGTTCATCGACCGGGTCAAGGCGATGGTGCGTGGTGAACCTCCCCGCAAGCGACGCCGGGAATCACGGCTCATGCTCAGCGTGCCGCTCGCGCGAATTATTGAGGTTGTCTGCGCCTTTTATGTGGTCGAGCCCACGGAACTAAGCCAGCGAGGAAGTCGCCTTCCCGCACGAGCGGCGCTAGTCTATCTCGCAAGAAGACACAGTTTGGCGACCAATGCAGAGCTCGCGGCCGTGCTGGGGCTGTCGCGAGCCGAAAGTGTGCCCAACCTGACCCGGCGATTTAGTGACTGGTTATCGGCCGATGCGAAAATCCGCAAGCAGTTGAGAAGTCTGGAAGAGATGCTGCAAGGGCCGTGAATGACCTGAATAACTTGTTCCTAGGTCTGACCCCGGCGCGATGGACCCCGGCGCGATGGACCCCGGCGCAATGGACCCCGGCGCGATGCGGCTGGAAACAGCGTGATCAGCGTGTCGCATCGGCGGCCGCCTGGCCCGCTTTTCGCGGCCGGCCTTCCGGGCGAATAGTCTGCTCCAGGCCGAGATTCTTGACCGTTTGCCGCACCCAGTCGTCGCCGCCGTAGGGTCGTCCTCGGTCGATGCTCACACGCAGCCGGTCCAGTTCCTTCGCGGTCAACCGGGCATTCACGCGAGCCCTCCAGGTCGCCGGCCGTTCCACCGGCCAGGGCGACAGCAAAGCCTTGATCGTCTCCGTGCCCCTCTCAAAACTAGAATGACCCCATTGCCTCCCCAACTAGAATGACCCCATTGCCTCCTGACCCCATTGCCTCCCCATTGCCTCCTCCGAACATGGCATTCGGTGTCAATTTGGTTTTTCCTGCGAAGACGCGCACCGTTCAAAAGGGTGTCCACATTGCCCGTCCCAGCATTGCGCGCTAAAATAAGGACCATAACCAGCCGACAATGTGGGATAGGTAGACGTATGACGCACATCGATTTCAACCACCTTCTGAGCAGCCTTGACGCCCTGTCGCCGGCGCAGGCGCGGCAGCTTCGCCAGCAGCTTGACCGTCGGCTCGCTCAGCCGACGAAGCTGGCCGGCAAGGTAGCTAAACGTGCCAGGAGCGCCCCGTCTCAAGCCAAGAAGGCACTGACCCTGGACGAAATCCACCGGCAGATGCTGGCCAGCGGTCTCCTCACGTCGCTTCCCGACCCCGCCCTGGACATCGACGACAACGACGCGGATGACCAGCCCGTCCCCATCAAGGGTGAGCCGCTATCAGAAACCATCCTCCGCGAGCGGCGCTGAGGTGGCCAACGCCTACTTCGTTGACTCGAGTGCCCTGGTCAAACGCTACGTCCAGGAGACTGGCACGTTCTGGGTGCGTGGCATTACACGCCGCAGCCCATCCACGGTGATCTATGTCGCCCGCATCACCGCCGTCGAGGTCTCGTGCGCGATCGCCCGCCGCCGCAAGGGAAGAACGCTGACGCAGCAACGCGCGTCGTCGATCCTCCACCGCTTCCGCCAGCACCTCGCCGGTCGGTATAACGTCGCCCAGATAACGACCAACCTGCTGGACGACGCCGCACGGCCAGGGGTCAAGCACGCGCTCCGTGCTTACGACGCCGTGCAGCTCGCCGTGGCTCTGGAAGTCAACCGCTTCCATCAAGCAGGAGGCTCCGCACCCGTTACCCTCGTGTCCGCCGACCAGGCCCTCAACGACGCCGCCGTCGCCGAAGGTCTAACCGTCGACGATCCGCGAACGCATCCTTGATCGCGTCAAATAAACACAAGTAAGCTGATACGTCGAGTCAGGCCAGGTGATACCAGGGGACGCTCGTCGCGAAGGAAATGACCAGGCCGACTCCGAAGGATCGGCCTGAACCTTCGATCCATCCCGGTTCGGCACGGGAACGATGATGGCGGCACGCCGCACTCCACGACCAGCCGAGAGCAAGGGCGACGATCAGGTTCATCGGAGAGTCGAACGGGACGAACGCGGGCCGGGTCAGCGAGAGGGTCGAGAGTCCAATCAGGAGAACGAGCATACCTGGCTGCCGCATCAGCTCCGACGTCGGTAGGCGGGGCGGTATCAAACGGATCCAGACATAGGCCACGGCGAGCATCAAGATGGCCCTGGTCAAGCTAATCTGGATACTACCGGCGTAGATGTACCAGGGAATGCCTATCGTGCTGGCCATCCCGAACTTTTGGAGGTCGGCCCATACGATACGCGTCTGGGCCATCCAGCCCGCCGCCGCGGCAGTCAGGATCATGGCATCGATCAGTTTGAACGGCCGGCAGTGCGGCATGGCGATCCTCGAGCGATCGGGCGTCCACCTGGAGATTTCAGGATAATCATCGGTCGTCCGCGGGCCTGGTTGCTCGTACGTGTTCGGTTTTCTGTCCCGTTACGACCCTCGCCCCCGATCCCGGTCGGTCAACTCGTCCGGCCTGACGCAGGCCGAGACTGGAACTCTCTCCATTTCTGGGGCGGATTCCCGTCGATATCGGTAGTGGATAGGAACGCAACGCCGGGAAAGAACGCAGCGCTGAGAGAGGCAATGCGCGACGCGAATTGTCCGTGGGCAATATCGAGAAATGCCGCTCCTCGATAGAAACATGGCGATACGCGGTGATTCCGAGCGGCCAGGAAGCACGCGGAGACCGGCACCGCAACGACGCGATATGCAAAGCCGCCAAAATAACTTGGCGTCATCCCTGATTCGCAATCGGAACACTATTGGAGTCACTGTTCTTGCCCTCTCAAAACTAGAATGACCCCATTGTTCGAACTAGAATGACCCCATTGTTCGACCATTGTTCGGTGGTTTACACGATCACGTTTCAATCCGCCCCCGGCGCTGAGGCCGGGAGGAACGCCGGGTGCGACGGGATTGAACTTGCAAGGCAGGTTGTTTCAATCCGCCCCCGGCGCTGAGGCCGGGAGGAACCGAGCCAGACACGGCACCGGGCCGCCGAGGTCAAAGTTTCAATCCGCCCCCGGCGCTGAGGCCGGGAGGAACGCGCTTTGCAGCGCGGCCCCGTATATAGCTATACAGGTTTCAATCCGCCCCCGGCGCTGAGGCCGGGAGGAACTCCAGCGCATCAACACCGGCCAGACGGTGCCGTGGTTTCAATCCGCCCCGGCGCTGAGGCCGGGAGGAACTCGACTTTCGTGATGACGCTTCCATCGGGCAGGATGTTTCAATCCGCCCCCGGCGCTGAGGCCGGGAGGAACTGTCAGGCGACACTAATTTTGACCCCCTCGAACCTGTACTGAACCCCACTGCCAGCATGCCTGGATGTTATCGGTTCTTGTCGCCTTTTGCGGTCGGTTTTTCTGTCCGTACCTCCGGCTCGCGTTGGGTCGGATCGGGATCGGCAGTCGCCAACCTCGATCGGATCAAGCCGCTCTTGCGCTTTTCTCTTAATCGATAACTTTCTCCTGTGATCATCAGTGTGTGGCTATGATGAAGCAGTCTGTCCAAGATCGCTGTCGCCAGGACTTCATCTCCGAAGACGATTCCCCATTCCGAAACCCGCTGGTTCGTCGTCACCAGCAGGCTCCCCTTCTCGTATCGGCGGTTCACCAACTGGAAAAACAGGTGTGCCGCCCGCCGCTCGAACGGTAAATAGCCGAGCTCGTCGATGATCAACAAGCGGGGCTTGGAATACTCGGTCAGCTTCTCATTCAGGCTCCCTTCTGTTTCGGCTTTCCCCAGGTTCGCCAGCAGCGCCGTGGCTGTGGTGAATCGGACCGTGTGGCCCTGCTCGACAACCTTGCGGCCCAAGCCAATGGCCAGATGCGACTTCCCTACACCAGGAGGTCCAAACATCAGCACGTTTTCACCATGAGCAATGAAGTTTCCCGTGCACAACTCTCGGATCAACCGCTCGTCCGCCGATGGCTGAAACGAGAAATCAAAACCCTCGATGGTCCGCACGCATGGGAAATGCGCGATCTGTAAACCCATGCGGATCCGCTTCCCCTGCTTGGCGTCCACCTCACGCCCCAGGATCTGTTCGAGGAACTCCAAATAGGTCCACTCTTGCTTGGCTGCCTGCGACAATACCGACGCCAGCGTTTCGCGCAGGTGAGTCAACTGAAGCCGCTTCATTGCCGCGAAAACCCGCTCCTCTCGTGGGTCGTCGGCCTCGCTCAGCGTGCTCATGGGCAGCCTCCTTCCACCACCTCGGAATAGATCGACAACGGCCGCGATACGGGATTAGAAATGAACTCGGAATGAGTCGGGGTCTGACTCTCCGCCTCCCGCCGGAACAGCCCCTCGAAGTGACTGGAATTGCGAACCCACGCGTGGGGCTCGAAGCTTCTCACGTGCTGCGCGATGCAATTCCCGCGAAGCCAGATCTCGACCTTCGCCTGCTCAATCACGACTTCCACGGTCTCGCGAACATGCTGATAGGGCACGCTATATCGAATTGTATCGATATCAACAAAGCAGTCTGTGCTGACGCGACGTTTCAAGCGGCGGGTGCGAACGGCCAGGGGGCGTACCGGCAGAGGGCGCAAGGCGTGTTGCTCGTCTCGCTCGAAGCGAACGGCGGGCCGTTCCTTGGTGGTGCCGTGAATCCGACGATCGGCGACCTCGACCATCCAAGTCGCCAGGTGACGCTCCAACCCCTCGAACGAGTTGAACGATCGCCCAGCCAAGGCGTTGTGCTTGACATAGCCAACACCGCGTTCGATCTTCCCCTTGGTGCGGGCACGACGAGGGCGACAGGCCTTGGGCGTCAATCCACGATCGCGGCAGAATATCTCGAATCCTGGATTCCAGACCACATGGCCGGACTCACGATCGTGGGACGTGACCAGAGGCGAAGCGTTGTCGCAGAGCACTTGCTCGGTGAGGCCGCCGAAGTGCCGGAAGGCCCCATCGAGCCCCTCGAGCCAGTCGTCCTGCCGCTGCGCCAGAAACGCCCGGCAGTAGAGCCGCCGCGAGTATCCCAGGACCGCGGTCATCAGGTAAACCTTGACCGGTTGCCCGTTGATCCGCACGACCTTCTCGCCGAAATCGATCTGGATCTGTTGGCCCGGCGGGGTCTCGAACCGAACCGTGGCCAGAGCCTCAGCCCGTTGCGCCTGGCGAAGCGGGCCGACAGCGCGTTGCAATGTTCGTAGCTCGACGTGCAACCCTTGGCGGGCCAATTCCTGTTGAACGACGACCGTGTTTCCCTCGGCGACCGTGCCGAAAAGGTCCTGGACTTCACGAAGCGCGACGGCGTCGAGCCGACGAGCGGCAGGGCGTTCTTGAAAACCGACCGTGGCTCCAGCGAGATAGCGGCGGACGGAGTTGCGGGAGATCCCCAACTGTCGAGCGATCCGTTTGCTTCCGAGCCCTTGGCCGGAGAGGCTCGCGGATTCGATCCACGATTTCCGGTTTGACCATCTTGGTGTCCTCCTGCGTAGGCCGCAGGTGAACACGCGTTGCGTCCGGCTGGTCCGCCTGCGAGTCATGCAGGTTGACCAAATTCGAGTCGACCTTGTCCATAGACCCTCCCTAGTCAAGCGTATAGGCGGGGGTCAGTTTTAGTGTCGCCAGGGGGGTCAGTTTTAGTGTCGCCTGACAGGAACGGCAGGTCGGGCTCGACGAAGCCATACGAAAAAGGGTCTCGAATCCGCCCCCGGCGCTGAGGCCGGGAGGAACCGGCTAGGAGGTCTTTGAGGCTGAGCTTTTGCTGCTGGTTTCAATCCGCCCCCGGCGCTGAGGCCGGGAGGAACCGGCTCCGCGGCCTCGCTGAGTGCCGGCGGAATCCTGTTTCAATCCGCCCCCGGCGCTGAGGCCGGGAGGAACAGACAACACATGTCGCAATATATTCTGAATTACCCGTTTCAATCCGCCCCCGGCGCTGAGGCCGGGAGGAACCCGCCGCGCCGATACGCGCGAAACCCGCGCATGACGTTTCAATCCGCCCCCGGCGCTGAGGCCGGGAGGAACGAGCTCTTTCGGTTCGATCTGTCGGATACATACAAGTTTCAATCCGCCCCCGGCGCTGAGGCCGGGAGGAACGTTAACGATTGCACGCCGCTAACAACGTTGGTCTGGTTTCAATCCGCCCCCGGCGCTGAGGCCGGGAGGAACGCAGAGAACGCAGTATGTCGACGTACCGCAATGGTTTCAATCCGCCCCCGGCGCTGAGGCCGGGAGGAACCTGACCTATGCAGCGAAGTTGTGCGCACGTGGGTCAGGTTTCAATCCGCCCCCGGCGCTGAGGCCGGGAGGAACACGCCGCGAAGTGCTACCAGCTCTACGCCTTGATCGTTTCAATCCGCCCCCGGCGCTGAGGCCGGGAGGAACCCTCGACAGCGAACTCACCGAGGCCCTCGACCAGGTCGTTTCAATCCGCCCCCGGCGCTGAGGCCGGGAGGAACGCCAGCGCGGGCACGGGTGGCAAGGGTCATAGTTGTTTCAATCCGCCCCCGGCGCTGAGGCCGGGAGGAACGACATAAGAACCCTCGCTCACGAGCACGCGATGGCGTTTCAATCCGCCCCCGGCGCTGAGGCCGGGAGGAACCGATCGCTCGATTGGCAACATTGTCCCGGCTCTCGGTTTCAATCCGCCCCCGGCGCTGAGGCCGGGAGGAACCGCGGACTGGTTGTAGGCCGTGCCGTTGACGGTGAGGTTTCAATCCGCCCCCGGCGCTGAGGCCGGGAGGAACGCGAATTGGCCGCGGATACGCTGGGCCTGCATTTGGTTTCAATCCGCCCCCGGCGCTGAGGCCGGGAGGAACCGTCGTCTTCGACCGCTACACGTGGCATATTTTGAGTTTCAATCCGCCCCCGGCGCTGAGGCCGGGAGGAACCGAGTTCGGCGATCTTTTGAACCAGTCATGGAACGGTTTCAATCCGCCCCCGGCGCTGAGGCCGGGAGGAACGCCACCGAAAGGCGTCCATGCCTTGGCACGGAGTCTCAGTTTCAATCCGCCCCCGGCGCTGAGGCCGGGAGGAACGCGCTCGTTGCGCGGCATAGTAGGCACGTTCGAGTTTCAATCCGCCCCCGGCGCTGAGGCCGGGAGGAACTTTTTTTCAAAACGGCTAATCTGTAGCTCCAATGAGTTTCAATCCGCCCCCGGCGCTGAGGCCGGGAGGAACGCCAGGCGGTGAAGACGAAACGCGCTCGTGTAGAACCGTTTCAATCCGCCCCCGGCGCTGAGGCCGGGAGGAACGCTACGCTCGCGGCCAGCACGACGCGCGAACGACGTTTCAATCCGCCCCCGGCGCTGAGGCCGGGAGGAACGCTACGCTCGCGGCCAGCACGACGCGCGAACGACGTTTCAATCCGCCCCCGGCGCTGAGGCCGGGAGGAACCGGCTCGCCTGATTACGCGTTGCCTGCGGCCACGGTGTTTCAATCCGCCCCCGGCGCTGAGGCCGGGAGGAACTTGACTCAGGCCAACTCTCGCACGCCCTCGGTTGTGTTTCAATCCGCCCCCGGCGCTGAGGCCGGGAGGAACTCCCGGAGATCGTCGTGTAGCCAGGCGCCGTGATGTTTCAATCCGCCCCCGGCGCTGAGGCCGGGAGGAACCCGCAGCTCGGTCGGCCGTCGCGACCAACACGCCGAAGTTTCAATCCGCCCCCGGCGCTGAGGCCGGGAGGAACGCGGCGGCATGCATAACCAGGGATCACTTCCGATGTTTCAATCCGCCCCCGGCGCTGAGGCCGGGAGGAACACAACGACGGAGTCACCTTTCAATTGAGCCTTCCATGTTTCAATCCGCCCCCGGCGCTGAGGCCGGGAGGAACGGGCTCTACCTCCCTCGGTAAACGAAGCAAGCCAGTTTCAATCCGCCCCCGGCGCTGAGGCCGGGAGGAACATCCGAGAGTCCCAAAGTCCGACGGTCCGAGCATGTTTCAATCCGCCCCCGGCGCTGAGGCCGGGAGGAACTCTCTGCGTCATAGATAGCCATGGCGTCATCAGAGTTTCAATCCGCCCCGGCGCTGAGGCCGGGAGGAACCCCACGCCTCGAACGCGATCACAGCCGCGCTCAAGGTTTCAATCCGCCCCCGGCGCTGAGGCCGGGAGGAACAAGATTCACGAGCTGTTGAGCGATCCGGCGAAATGGTTTCAATCCGCCCCCGGCGCTGAGGCCGGGAGGAACGCTTCGTGGCCCGTGCGATTGCCTTCCGGTCGGTGTTTCAATCCGCCCCCGGCGCTGAGGCCGGGAGGAACACGGCGGAATGCTGAACGGTTCCTGCTTGGTATACAGTTTCAATCCGCCCCCGGCGCTGAGGCCGGGAGGAACCCCAGTGATCGACCCGGCCGTGATCGCCGACGTGGTGTTTCAATCCGCCCCCGGCGCCGAGGCCGGGAGGAACATCAGGTTGTCCTTCGTTCGCTTGAGCTCGTCGATGTTTCAATCCGCCCCCGGCGCTGAGGCCGGGAGGAACCAGGTTGCCGGCCGCGGCCGAGTAATTGGCCGTTTTGTTTCAATCCGCCCCCGGCGCCGAGGCCGGGAGGAACCTCGAACATGCTCGACACGAGCGCGACGACTGACTGGTTTCAATCCGCCCCCGGCGCTGAGGCCGGGAGGAACGGATCACTCGTCCGGTTCGTGGGCGGCGGCGTTGTCATGTTTCAATCCGCCCCCGGCGCTGAGGCCGGGAGGAACGTCGGGATATTCGCGTTTGTGCCGCACCAGGTTGCGGTTTCAATCCGCCCCCGGCGCTGAGGCCGGGAGGAACAAAACTACGCCGGGCTGCCCCTGATGCTGATCGAGTTTCAATCCGCCCCCGGCGCTGAGGCCGGGAGGAACCGGAGATCATGGCTCGGCTGTGGGATGAGGATCAGGGGGTTTCAATCCGCCCCCGGCGCTGAGGCCGGGAGGAACGCCGGTCGCCTTCCAGAACACTGCCCCCGAGTATGTTTCAATCCGCCCCCGGCGCTGAGGCCGGGAGGAACTCGCCGGCTATCTCGGAGCCTGGGAAGCCTACGTGGTTTCAATCCGCCCCCGGCGCTGAGGCCGGGAGGAACGAGCAACGTCGCCGAAACGTTGCAGGCGAGTTACAAGTTTCAATCCGCCCCCGGCGCCGAGGCCGGGAGGAACTCATGTATTGGGGCTGGGTGGTCGAGATTGGGTTGTTTCAATCCGCCCCCGGCGCTGAGGCCGGGAGGAACGTATCAACGGCGGCTCGACGTGCGAGGGGTTGGTGTTTCAATCCGCCCCCGGCGCTGAGGCCGGGAGGAACCTGACCATGTCGTACCCACTGAGCCGATGGCATCAGTTTCAATCCGCCCCCGGCGCTGAGGCCGGGAGGAACATGACGGCCGAAGATTGGCAGCACTATTTCCGGCAGTTTCAATCCGCCCCCGGCGCTGAGGCCGGGAGGAACGAGAATTCGCGTCGAGCGGCGCGGGTTGAATCGCGAGTTTCAATCCGCCCCCGGCGCTGAGGCCGGGAGGAACTTAACCTGTCCATGTCTTTTTGGGCAGGAATCCAGAGTTTCAATCCGCCCCCGGCGCTGAGGCCGGGAGGAACGTGTCGAGATAGGTCGTGTCGTACTTGCCAGCCCGGTTTCAATCCGCCCCCGGCGCTGAGGCCGGGAGGAACGCTTTGTGACCCGTGCGATAGCCTTCCGGTCCGTGTTTCAATCCGCCCCCGGCGCTGAGGCCGGGAGGAACCCGACGAGGAATACGCGGCGATGGACGACGAGATCGAGTTTCAATCCGCCCCCGGCGCTGAGGCCGGGAGGAACGCCAATCAGTTCGGGGCGAAGCGTGGTCAGGCCATTGGTTTCAATCCGCCCCCGGCGCTGAGGCCGGGAGGAACGCCGTCCTGGCCGCGATCCTGCACGATGAAGAAAGTTTCAATCCGCCCCCGGCGCTGAGGCCGGGAGGAACGGCCGTCTGGGTGTCGGTCGGTGGCGGCTGAGCGGTGTTTCAATCCGCCCCCGGCGCTGAGGCCGGGAGGAACGATACCCGATCCCCATCGGAATCGACGCGTTGGCCTGTTTCAATCCGCCCCCGGCGCTGAGGCCGGGAGGAACCGGGCCATGAAGCCGGCTCCCGAACCGCCAAAGGTTTCAATCCGCCCCCGGCGCTGAGGCCGGGAGGAACGACCCTCACGAGCACCCGAAGATGCACCCGCACTGGTTTCAATCCGCCCCCGGCGCTGAGGCCGGGAGGAACCGCCGCGCGGACCGACGTGCAATTCGCGCTGCAATGGGTTTCAATCCGCCCCCGGCGCTGAGGCCGGGAGGAACTTGACTCAGGCCAACTCTCGCACGCCATCTGTCGTGTTTCAATCCGCCCCCGGCGCTGAGGCCGGGAGGAACATACAACTCCGCGACCGGATCGCTTGGCGCGACTCAGTTTCAATCCGCCCCCGGCGCTGAGGCCGGGAGGAACCGGGCGGAAATGGTGCCAATGGATATATGGTGGTGTTTCAATCCGCCCCCGGCGCTGAGGCCGGGAGGAACCCGTGACCTTGGTCGGGTCCGACGGGTCCGACCAGGTTTCAATCCGCCCCCGGCGCTGAGGCCGGGAGGAACCCGGCGTTCGGGGTAGATGCGAAACCGAATCGGTTTGTTTCAATCCGCCCCCGGCGCTGAGGCCGGGAGGAACGACGGGTCGCCCTTGCCGCTGGGTGTCATGGCCGAGTTTCAATCCGCCCCCGGCGCTGAGGCCGGGAGGAACGGATCGCCGGTGGGCGGGCTTCCAGGGCGGCCAGGTGGTTTCAATCCGCCCCCGGCGCTGAGGCCGGGAGGAACCGATCAAGCCTTGTGGATTCGGGAAGCCTACGCGGTTTCAATCCGCCCCCGGCGCTGAGGCCGGGAGGAACACGAGGTTTACGATTTCCGCCGGCCCTCGCCCCAATCTGTTTCAATCCGCCCCCGGCGCTGAGGCCGGGAGGAACCTGGCCGGCCGGTTCATCGCTGCCGCCAAATAAGTTTCAATCCGCCCCCGGCGCTGAGGCCGGGAGGAACTCCGCCGGCCGGGCGCCGAGCAGGAACAGCGTGAAGTTTCAATCCGCCCCCGGCGCTGAGGCCGGGAGGAACCTCCCCGCGGCGGTTGAGGCCGCGTGGGAGCTCTCTGTTTCAATCCGCCCCCGGCGCTGAGGCCGGGAGGAACCTGGACGGCGGTGTGTCGATCGAGGCCCAGTTCAAAGTTTCAATCCGCCCCCGGCGCTGAGGCCGGGAGGAACCATCGACTACCTCACGCGCCATCGCCGCGTCCTCATGTTTCAATCCGCCCCCGGCGCTGAGGCCGGGAGGAACCTTCGCCGCGACCGGCGCGGCCGGTTTGCTCTTGCCGTTTCAATCCGCCCCCGGCGCTGAGGCCGGGAGGAACGCGTCGAGCGCGGTGCCGCGCCCCTCGGCGATGTTGTTTCAATCCGCCCCCGGCGCTGAGGCCGGGAGGAACGCGACGGTTCCGAGGAACAAGCGGCGACCGGCGACCCGTTTCAATCCGCCCCCGGCGCTGAGGCCGGGAGGAACGCGCGGGCCTGGGTGATAGCCGCCGGTGAGCAACATGTTTCAATCCGCCCCCGGCGCTGAGGCCGGGAGGAACGCAGGGATCAAGCCCAAGCCGCCCAAACCGGAACCAAGTTTCAATCCGCCCCCGGCGCTGAGGCCGGGAGGAACCCCGGTTGCAAGCGGGGGGCCGCCAGGGGTCGCGTAGTTTCAATCCGCCCCCGGCGCTGAGGCCGGGAGGAACCGCAGTACATCGCGATCAGCAAGGGCACGATCCTGTTTCAATCCGCCCCCGGCGCTGAGGCCGGGAGGAACTTGGCGTGAGCGCGGCGGACTGCGCGGCGGTTTGGAGTTTCAATCCGCCCCCGGCGCTGAGGCCGGGAGGAACGCCGTGCACCAGCGGCGTCAGAGTGCGCACCCAGAGGTTTCAATCCGCCCCCGGCGCTGAGGCCGGGAGGAACTCCAGGAGCTGGTGGCGGAGCTTGCTGCGAAAGGGTTTCAATCCGCCCCCGGCGCTGAGGCCGGGAGGAACGTGTCCGAGATCATCGCACGGTACGACGTGCAGGTGTTTCAATCCGCCCCCGGCGCTGAGGCCGGGAGGAACTCAGCGCAGCGCGTCATGGAAATCGCCCATCTGATGTTTCAATCCGCCCCCGGCGCTGAGGCCGGGAGGAACCCCGATCCGGCTGCTGCCGTCCAGATCCGCGAAGCGGTTTCAATCCGCCCCCGGCGCTGAGGCCGGGAGGAACACCGGCTTGCCGAACGCGTCGAGTTCGTCGGTTTTGTTTCAATCCGCCCCCGGCGCTGAGGCCGGGAGGAACACGTTGTAACAGAGGCAGCCGATCGCGACGACGAAGTTTCAATCCGCCCCCGGCGCTGAGGCCGGGAGGAACCCGAGGCTCTCAAAAGAGCCAAGGCGACGTTCAAGGTTTCAATCCGCCCCCGGCGCTGAGGCCGGGAGGAACGCCGGCGAGCGAGTTCCGCAGTTTCAGGACAACGTTTCAATCCGCCCCCGGCGCTGAGGCCGGGAGGAACGTTTCCGCCGATGCCAGTGGTTCGCCAGTATTCCAGGTTTCAATCCGCCCCCGGCGCTGAGGCCGGGAGGAACCACCCGCTGCCTCATCCTGTTGTGGTCGTGCGCCGGTTTCAATCCGCCCCCGGCGCTGAGGCCGGGAGGAACACGGCTGATCTTGCTCGACGATGCCGATCAGGCTGTTTCAATCCGCCCCCGGCGCTGAGGCCGGGAGGAACCCAGATCGCCGACCTCATCGGGCTCCGCGACTGGTTTCAATCCGCCCCCGGCGCTGAGGCCGGGAGGAACGGGGGACGTAATCCTGATGCGATCCCGGACCATGCCGTTTCAATCCGCCCCCGGCGCTGAGGCCGGGAGGAACGCCGCATTCGTCGTCGATATCGCGTCGTATTGATCGTTTCAATCCGCCCCCGGCGCTGAGGCCGGGAGGAACGGCGTGCTGGCCGCCCAGCCCGAGTACCCCTGCCCCGTGTTTCAATCCGCCCCCGGCGCTGAGGCCGGGAGGAACAATCGAAAATCCGCTTGCCATTGCCAAGGTCGCGGGTTTCTATCCGCCCCCGGCGCTGAGGCCGGGAGGAACGCCATGGATATCGATCGTGCAAAATGCCGACACGGTTTCAATCCGCCCCCGGCGCTGAGGCCGGGAGGAACCCGCCTGCGCCGCCGCCCGTCGTGCCGCCGATGTTGTTTCAATCCGCCCCCGGCGCTGAGGCCGGGAGGAACGAGCTGTCGAACGCGACGCCGAGCGGCGACGGCGGGTTTCAATCCGCCCCCGGCGCTGAGGCCGGGAGGAACCGCGGAAGATCGACCGGTGGATACCGGAATCCTTGTTTCAATCCGCCCCCGGCGCTGAGGCCGGGAGGAACGCGTTGGTTGCCAAGCTCCAGTCAGTCACGGCGCTGTTTCAATCCGCCCCCGGCGCTGAGGCCGGGAGGAACGGCGCGACGCACGGGTGGACCAACCTCATCTCGGGGTTTCAATCCGCCCCCGGCGCCGAGGCCGGGAGGAACGAGATAACGTGGCCGCTCATGCCCGTTCGATCGAGTTTCAATCCGCCCCCGGCGCTGAGGCCGGGAGGAACCCCCGTGAGCACTCACGGCCGTTTGGCTGGGGTAGCCGTTTCAATCCGCCCCCGGCGCCGAGGCCGGGAGGAACGCTAGATCCTTTCGTGTGCGTGCGTTGGGTGGATTGTGTGTTTCAATCCGCCCCCGGCGCTGAGGCCGGGAGGAACGCGAGTTCGTCGATCCGTCCGACCGCTCCGACGTGGTTTCAATCCGCCCCCGGCGCTGAGGCCGGGAGGAACACGACGGCCACGGATAGCCTGGCAAGCGAGATCATCGTTTCAATCCGCCCCCGGCGCTGAGGCCGGGAGGAACGCCGCAGCCGTCGACGTCCTTCCACCACTCCATCAAGTTTCAATCCGCCCCCGGCGCTGAGGCCGGGAGGAACGTGAATCATCCAGGCTATCAGCGTCGATAGCTCTGGTTTCAATCCGCCCCCGGCGCTGAGGCCGGGAGGAACTGGTGATCACGTGAATGCGGCTTTTCATCGTAGGGTTTCAATCCGCCCCCGGCGCTGAGGCCGGGAGGAACCCGCTGCCCTCGTTGGGCTTGTCGCCGCAGAAGCTGTTTCAATCCGCCCCCGGCGCTGAGGCCGGGAGGAACACCTGCTTGTCGTGACATCACCGCACGACGAAGAGTTTCAATCCGCCCCCGGCGCCGAGGCCGGGAGGAACTTCGCTCTTGGCCTTGTAGAATCCCGCGTGATAGGTTTCAATCCGCCCCCGGCGCTGAGGCCGGGAGGAACAGCGGCTCAGGGCGAAGCATGGGCTCGATTGATCAGTTTCAATCCGCCCCCGGCGCTGAGGCCGGGAGGAACAAAGGAGTTTCCTTGCCTATCGACGGCTTGAGAATGTTTCAATCCGCCCCCGGCGCTGAGGCCGGGAGGAACGCACGTCGTAATCGATTACCGTCGAGTGGCCCGAGTTTCAATCCGCCCCCGGCGCTGAGGCCGGGAGGAACAGAGCTTCCCGACGGCGGTGACTTCGCCAGCATCAGTTTCAATCCGCCCCCGGCGCTGAGGCCGGGAGGAACGAAGGTCAGTGAACAGAACCGCACGTTGGACCATTGGTTTCAATCCGCCCCCGGCGCTGAGGCCGGGAGGAACGGCGATGCCGAAGACTTCCTCGAGCTCAACCCCGAAGTTTCAATCCGCCCCCGGCGCTGAGGCCGGGAGGAACGCCGTGTTGTCGAAGTTAGCACGTGCGAAAGCGAAGTGTTTCAATCCGCCCCCGGCGCTGAGGCCGGGAGGAACGAGGTCGCAGCGCCGCAGCTCAAAGTCGGGCGAAGTTTCAATCCGCCCCCGGCGCTGAGGCCGGGAGGAACCGCCATTTCCGCGCCGGAGGCTTCACCCAGATCATGTTTCAATCCGCCCCCGGCGCTGAGGCCGGGAGGAACCCACCAGGCAAAGGAAGAGGTTACACCGGTGGGTCGGTTTCAATCCGCCCCCGGCGCTGAGGCCGGGAGGAACGAAGTGAATCATGTTCAGTCAAGGTGAAACCGAAGTTTCAATCCGCCCCCGGCGCTGAGGCCGGGAGGAACGCAGCGGCTGAGGCATTATACGCGAGGGGAGAGGTGTTTCAATCCGCCCCCGGCGCTGAGGCCGGGAGGAACGTGGGGGTTTTCCGCTTGAAGACTGGTCAGACATGGTTTCAATCCGCCCCCGGCGCTGAGGCCGGGAGGAACCCAACGGAACCGTCGTTCCCAACCTGCTCTTTTCGTTTCAATCCGCCCCCGGCGCTGAGGCCGGGAGGAACGCAAACGCCGTGAACGGGGCGCTGTGGTTCTCGCAGTTTCAATCCGCCCCCGGCGCTGAGGCCGGGAGGAACTTGGCCGGGCTACCGGGGTCAGCCAGGTCGAAACTGTTTCAATCCGCCCCCGGCGCTGAGGCCGGGAGGAACTCGTCGGGATGGCGATCGTCGCGGAGGGGATTAAGGGTTTCAATCCGCCCCCGGCGCTGAGGCCGGGAGGAACGCCCTCGCGATGGGCTGGTCGCGCTACCGACTCAAGGTTTCAATCCGCCCCCGGCGCTGAGGCCGGGAGGAACGCCATCGTTGTGTCGACCTGGTCAACGATCGCGAGGTTTCAATCCGCCCCCGGCGCTGAGGCCGGGAGGAACGACGGCAGCATGATTTCAGAAGTCAACCCATGATCAGTTTCAATCCGCCCCCGGCGCTGAGGCCGGGAGGAACGCATGCGAAACTCCAGTGTTACGGGAATGACCGAGTTTCAATCCGCCCCCGGCGCTGAGGCCGGGAGGAACCTCAATGGCGACCGGCTTGGTGGCCAATACGGTGTTTCAATCCGCCCCCGGCGCTGAGGCCGGGAGGAACGGGATGCCGACCTATACAGCACTCCCAAGGGCAGAGTTTCAATCCGCCCCCGGCGCTGAGGCCGGGAGGAACGGCATGTAGGGTATTTCCCGCGGAGCAGAAGAATGGTTTCAATCCGCCCCCGGCGCTGAGGCCGGGAGGAACGCGAGCCGCTCGGCGGCGACGGCGGCGTCGGCGAAGTTTCAATCCGCCCCCGGCGCTGAGGCCGGGAGGAACAGGGGAACACCTTCGCATGTGCGTGCGTCACAAAGTTTCAATCCGCCCCCGGCGCTGAGGCCGGGAGGAACGCAAGATCGGGAAACTGTTTAACGTCGATCACAAGTTTCAATCCGCCCCCGGCGCTGAGGCCGGGAGGAACCCGAGTCGCCCTGATCGGATTGCCCTGCCCCTGATGTTTCAATCCGCCCCCGGCGCTGAGGCCGGGAGGAACTGTGTCTTCAGACCGCCGCCGGTTCCTGATACTGGAAGTTTCAATCCGCCCCCGGCGCTGAGGCCGGGAGGAACGTGATGGGCCTGGCTTTGTCATTTAATGGTCAAAGGTTTCAATCCGCCCCCGGCGCTGAGGCCGGGAGGAACACGCATTGCGAGAGCCGATTCAGCCCGCGCTACGAGTTTCAATCCGCCCCCGGCGCTGAGGCCGGGAGGAACCCTACAAGCCCAGCGACTTCACCCGCGACGTGATTCAGTTTCAATCCGCCCCCGGCGCTGAGGCCGGGAGGAACCTCGAATACCTGTTCTCGCACAACGCCCAGCGCGTGTTTCAATCCGCCCCCGGCGCTGAGGCCGGGAGGAACCCCACGCCCAAAACGCGATCACGGCCACGCTCAAGGTTTCAATCCGCCCCCGGCGCTGAGGCCGGGAGGAACTTTCAAGGCAAGCGGGATCGCGCAGCACGAGTTGTGTTTCAATCCGCCCCCGGCGCTGAGGCCGGGAGGAACACAACTTTCCCCGCTGCGTCATTCTTTTGAACCGTGTTTCAATCCGCCCCCGGCGCTGAGGCCGGGAGGAACCTGGCTCGCGGTTAACGAGACGGCCAAGGATCGAGTTTCAATCCGCCCCCGGCGCTGAGGCCGGGAGGAACTCCGTCTCGCGTTGCAAGTCGCTCGGCGAGAGCGTTTCAATCCGCCCCCGGCGCTGAGGCCGGGAGGAACCCCGCACATCCCGGTCAAGTACCGCGAGAAGCCGGTTTCAATCCGCCCCCGGCGCTGAGGCCGGGAGGAACGACTCAGCCGGCGGAGCAAAGAACCCCGTTGGCGTGTTTCAATCCGCCCCCGGCGCTGAGGCCGGGAGGAACGCCGTGTTGGCCGCGATGGCCGACGTGTTCGAGGTGTTTCAATCCGCCCCCGGCGCTGAGGCCGGGAGGAACTCGTGAATCCCGACTCGCCGGGCAACGTGAATCAGGTTTCAATCCGCCCCCGGCGCTGAGGCCGGGAGGAACTTACATCAAAGGAGGATCAAATGCCCAAGGAAAAGTTTCAATCCGCCCCCGGCGCTGAGGCCGGGAGGAACTCGCGAATCGCGGTGATCGCGTCCTCTTGGTAGGGTTTCAATCCGCCCCCGGCGCTGAGGCCGGGAGGAACTGCGCCTGCTCTGAACCACATAAACCTTATTCGGAGTTTCAATCCGCCCCCGGCGCTGAGGCCGGGAGGAACACGGTTCTCCCGGCGCATCGATGCCGATGGGCAAGTTTCAATCCGCCCCCGGCGCTGAGGCCGGGAGGAACGTCGAACGAGCCGGCCATTACGCGGAGCCCTTGATGTTTCAATCCGCCCCCGGCGCTGAGGCCGGGAGGAACGATCAGTCCGACGGCTCCCGCGACGCCGCTGCCGAGTTTCAATCCGCCCCCGGCGCTGAGGCCGGGAGGAACGAGCCATTGCGAGGCTTCGGGATCGCGGAGCTTCCGGTTTCAATCCGCCCCCGGCGCTGAGGCCGGGAGGAACCCGAACTCGCCAGCTACACAACCGAGCACTCCGACGTTTCAATCCGCCCCCGGCGCTGAGGCCGGGAGGAACGCTTCCCAATGCCGATCTGACGCTCGACTGGTCGAAGTTTCAATCCGCCCCCGGCGCTGAGGCCGGGAGGAACTCGATGCGGCGTTCCGTCTCTGACTTCCTGGCGATGTTTCAATCCGCCCCCGGCGCTGAGGCCGGGAGGAACTCCTTGGCCCCGGAGAGCGAGCAAGAGCCCACCTTGTTTCAATCCGCCCCCGGCGCTGAGGCCGGGAGGAACGCGGCATCTGCCTGTCGGAAGAGCTGCACGTCGAGGTTTCAATCCGCCCCCGGCGCTGAGGCCGGGAGGAACTTCGCCAGGCTCAATCATGATCGGCCTATCCTACTAGTTTCAATCCGCCCCCGGCGCTGAGGCCGGGAGGAACTGGATAGGCGGAGATGAAGCGAATGGGCCGATGAGGTTTCAATCCGCCCCCGGCGCTGAGGCCGGGAGGAACGCCGTCTCTCACGCGCCGGGCCGCGCGTGGGGGGCGGAGGTTTCAATCCGCCCCCGGCGCTGAGGCCGGGAGGAACAGACGACGAAATCTTTGGTTGGACTGCCGCGTTGACAGTTTCAATCCGCCCCCGGCGCTGAGGCCGGGAGGAACCGCGAGCCCAATCCGATCAGGGACCGCCGGCACAGGTTTCAATCCGCCCCCGGCGCTGAGGCCGGGAGGAACCAGAGACGCCTGGCTGCGTCGGATAGCCGCCAGCGTTTCAATCCGCCCCCGGCGCTGAGGCCGGGAGGAACGCTGAGCAACACACCCGGCTTAGCCAACGAAGCTGTTTCAATCCGCCCCCGGCGCTGAGGCCGGGAGGAACAAAACTGAACGGGTTAGTCCCGTTGCATGTAATCGGGTTTCAATCCGCCCCCGGCGCTGAGGCCGGGAGGAACGAGAAGCCAGAGCAAGAGCGTGATCAAAGATCAAGTTTCAATCCGCCCCCGGCGCTGAGGCCGGGAGGAACGGGAGTTGCGGAAGGATCTTGAGGCCAGCCAGCGGTTTCAATCCGCCCCCGGCGCTGAGGCCGGGAGGAACGCCAGTGGCAAGCAGGGTGCCACCTTCGTGATCAGTTTCAATCCGCCCCCGGCGCTGAGGCCGGGAGGAACTTGCGGATGCCAGTGCGATGGCTTCGATGAATTTGTTTCAATCCGCCCCCGGCGCTGAGGCCGGGAGGAACCCGCAACGTGGCCGTCTTGCGGCTGCCAAATTCGGTTTCAATCCGCCCCCGGCGCTGAGGCCGGGAGGAACGTAAAGCAGGTCGCGACGATGGCCGAGGGCGTCGTTGTTTCAATCCGCCCCCGGCGCTGAGGCCGGGAGGAACGCGAGACGGCCATGATGCCGCTCTCCCCTTCGACCATGTTTCAATCCGCCCCCGGCGCTGAGGCCGGGAGGAACCCGTCCCTGCCGCGCCGCCGGGCGAAGTCAGGTAGTTTCAATCCGCCCCCGGCGCTGAGGCCGGGAGGAACGGCCCTGTCCTAAGTCCCGAGTGGAACGCCGGATGCGATCCGATTCCCGCGAACCTCGAACTTTGAATTCGTCGATTCGCTCGGCTCGATAACAGGGTCGGGCATAACACGTTTTGCGCAAACTCCTTAAGTCAGTCGCGAACCTCCCTGGGTTTGCGCGACAGCGATGGGTTCGCGGACCCGCTGACGCACATATCACAATTTCAGCCGCAAAAAATTGTCTAACTCCGAATTGTCAAAGAGCGGGCGACGTCACGAGGCAGTATCGAGCGCACTGTGCGGCCATCAAACGATCAAAGGACCCTCAAAGTCGATCGGCTCGTTCTTGCCGATATGCTCGATTCGCCGCCGCACGTTTTCATCGAGCGGATAAATCCGCAAGCTATCTTCTTCGGGATTAATGATCTCAAGCAGACTGCACCTGAGCAATAACCATTGCTGTGGTTCAACAAGACATTCAAAAACAGACTTCTGGACCCGTTGGCCGAAATCCTTACAAACTTGCGCGACCTTGCGCAATCGCCGCCGTCCCGCGGGGGTCGTCGTCGCGACGTCGTAGGCAATCAGATAGAGCAACGAAATCGCCCTTTCCACGCAGAATTATTCTTGACCGAAAACCACTCGCCGGCTCAGCGCAAGACACAGGGGATGTAGACGTCGCAATCCCCCCGGATGTGGCGTGCCAGCAGTTTCGCTTGAAGAAAGGGAAGCTGTCCAATCTTGACTTCCGACTCAAGGAGCGGGTGCCGGATCATTTCGCGTTTTCTGGCCACATAGGCCTGGATGATTGCCTTGCGGCCTTCCAGGGTCATCTCCACCGACCCGCCATCGCGATCGAGGAAGTGTGCCGGTCCGATTTGCTGACGGTTGATGAGTGCGAGGACTAAACGGTCAGCCACCAACGTGCGAAACTCTTCCAGAAGATCCAGAGCCAGGCTCGGGCGTCCGGGTCGATCGACATGCAAGAAGCCGACGTCGGGATCGAGACCAGCCGCTACCAGCCCGGAGAGACAATCCCCCTGAACCAGCGCATAGACGTACGAAAGAAGGGCGTTAACCCGGTCGAGGGGCGGCCGTCGGGTGCGGCCATTCATCGGAAAATCGCCGCGCCGCGGCGCACGAACGAGTCGCGGAAGCACCTCGAAATACACGCTGCGCTGAATCACCTTCGTGTCCGCGTATGGCGTCGGTCGTCGTCGCCCGGGGTAAATCCTCGATGTGTCCTCCGATCAACGACGCGGCCCGCTCGAAAGCCACTTTGTCCGCTTCCGGCGGTTTCTCGCGGGCCGCGCGCAGGAGTGTATTTCGTGCATTATGGAGCTTGCCAGCGACAAACGAGCGGGCAAGGTTTGCACAGGCTTCGGGCCGGTCGGCCAGACGAAACTGCTCTCGCCGCAGAAGAACGTTGCCTGATCTCGGCGCATCGACCCGCGCCATGAGGCGGCCCGATTCCGTCAGGAACGTGAGCAATACCCCCGACTGCTGGCAAAATGCCAGCGCCGAGGGGCTGACCATCCCTCGGCCGAAGATGGCAATCCCATCGAGATGATGGATCGGAACCGCCGTGCGAACCTTTTTTTCGACCTCGACGACGATGTTCTGGCGATCGCGTCGAACGTAAGATCCGTTGGTCATGACATAAAGCGTATTCAGATGAACTTCCATCAGGATGTGCTCGCTCAACGGGCCGGCGGTGGGTCGGAAAAATCTGCTCTGAAAAGGCGAGCGGCCAGACGCTCGACACGTTCGGGCCGACTGAAGATCTCAGGCAGGCACACGCCCCGAATCGAGCAGCCGCGACAACGAGGTTTGAGCTCCGGCGCGGGAATGCCGTGTCCCGGCAAGCAGCTCGTGCAGCCGCGCAGCAGCAGCTTCGGTTTTCGCCCTCAACAGAGCACTGAAGACGACCTCACGGCGCCCCCGGCTCGTGGTGTGATAGATGGCCCCGACAGGGACCGGCATGCCGAGCATTTCCTCAAGGCAGATGGCCTGCGCACATAGCTGAACCTCGTCATTGTCCCAGCGCTTGCGCCGACCACGCTTGTACTCAACCGGGTAGGGCGACGTGCCGACGGCCGATGCGGTGTCACGAAATTCGACAAGGTCGGCGATCCCCGTGAGCCGGAGCCGGTGGCTCACGAGACGAAGCCCGCTGACGGTACGAACCGACGGCCGCGTTCGCTCGGAAACAGTGTGGGCGCGGGCGTGATCGAGGGTCCCGCCGGTGGTGTGGACGTTCTCGACCCAGACGCCATCGATCCGCAGTAGTGCGCAACGCCGCTCGCAGAACAGGAGGTGATTGAGCGCCGAGAGCGGTGGATAATCATCGCCCTCGGCGCGAGCAACCTCGACGGTCACAACGCGGCCTCCACCAGCCGATGCAAGGTGATTCCTTCAGGCATTCCCGCGACATTGATATGGATTCGATCGCGGTACTGGGAGAATGTGCGCGGGGCGACACCTTCGCCGAGCGGTTCAACCGAGACCCGGTCGAACAGCTCATGAGCCGGGGCGTTGCCAAGCGGCGAGGAGTGCTCGAACACGTAGAGGCCGCGAGTGCACATCAGCCCCCGGCTCGCGGAACGATCGATCTCCCAGATGAGGCCCTTGAGCGATTGCCAGAGCATGTCGAGATCCTCGGTCGTGAACCCGGTCTGCCTGGCAAGGTAAGGATTGATGAAGCCGGAGCAACGAAAAAGACCATAGGGGATATTGTCCTTGCGGCCGATCGTGCCGGTGACGTTGCCGTCACGAGCAGCCTGACCCTTGGCATCCTCTTCGGTCGTCACCGATTTGCGGGTGATCGCGTAATCGAGTGGCAGCACGGGATCGATCGACCGCGAGAATGTGATCTGAACGGGTCCGCGTACCTGTCCGCAATTGACGCCCGTTGTCATCACGGCGCCAAAGGCGCGAATGTCGAAGAAGTTCTGGCACATCCAATCGCGGGCCTTGTTGGTGTTTTCGGCCTTCGAGCGGGGATCGCCATCGGCCTTGGCGGCTTTCTTGTCTTGCTTCTCGAACTTGAGCCCGAGAGCGTCGTACGCCCGTTGGTGTTGAAGGTTGAGAATGCGCTTCTCGTACACGGCGTCTTGCGTCTGGAAGTAGATCTCATATCCCGGCCGATCTTCGCCGAGCAGCGACATGGCATTGCGGATCTTCCGCTTCATGCACACATCGGTCACGAGCCCCTGACGTGTCTGGGGATCGACGCGGGGCATGTTGGCCGAATCGGGGTCGCCATTGGGGTTGCCGTCGGTGACGTCAAAGAGAAGAACGAAGTCATATCGCCGGTCAACGGTCGTCGCGGTTGCGGTCATGGGTTTGCTTTCTGTCTGCACGTGTGAAAAGGGTGATGCGAAATTAGGGAAACGGTTCAGGCGGTGATGGTAGCCTCGGAATCAGCGCGTTTCGCCGCGGCGGCGGCTTTACGTTCGTTGATCCCCTCGAATTTCTTGTGGAGCTGGTGATAGTAGCCGAGTGCGAACATACCTTGTTCAAGCGGCGATAGAACTCCCGGGGGGGGAGCCGTCATGAGCGCCATCAAATTGGCGAGCCGTTCGGTCAATCCGTAGTGGGCGCCCTGGTTTTCGGTTCGAATCTTGCGCAAGTGTTTCCGGGCATTTTCATGCAGACGCCCAAAGACCATCGACGGTGTCGCGCTGAAGTTTCCGTAGAACTTATCGCCGACGTTCGCGTTGACTTCACCGAGCGCCGCGTACTGGATTTCCTCGAACAGGGCCAGGAGCCTACCGCAGAGGTAGGGTGGGCTGGTATTCGATTCATCAAGAGATTCGCTCACGTTCAGGTTCCTCCGAAGAAGAAAGAGTTTGATGAGGGCCATACGAGGTGACTTGAACATAATTTTCGAGCCATCGACGCGATTGCGGTTCAAACACGCGACGAGCATTGAGTCGGGTAATGGGGCCGCCGAGCCCTCGAGCGCGGCGGCAAGGAGGCGGGGATACGTGTCTGGGGCGACGTCCTCGGCCCTCATGGCCGTGGCGGCGGCAAGCATCCAGATCGGGAATGCGCCCGATGCGGATACGGCCCCTTTCATCTCGACACCAGAAATCGAGAGATCTTCAAACCATCGCGCAATGTTGGCGGCCGCGTCGGCAAGCGGTATCTCCAGATAGTTGCGTACGATGGCGCGAGCCGCATTGCCCGACAGCGCCAGACAGTAAAGACGGTTTGGCTCATTGGGCCCTGAGACGCCCGACTTGCCAACGTGGGCTGCCTCAATCAAGTCAGCGGCGCGACGTATCTGGGCACGTTCTTCACGGTCAGCCCGCGCACTCGACCTGATGCGGCCGATCGCTTCGCTCGTTGGTGCGACGAGGGATGGAATAATTTCGGCGGCGATCGAGTCACGATCGCGGGTCCAGATCAAGAACAGGGTCTCGCCAACCCTGAGCCGGGTTGGAGGGTTGTTCGGGAGTTTCTCCTGAATGAGTGCGATGAGCGCTCGGCAGTAACCCTCGGCCGCGCGGTACCCGATGCCGGCGTTGGCGGCACCATCCAGGCCGTAACTCTGGAAAGCTTCCTTATCAAAGGAGACCAGGCTGACGCCTGTCGGCAAGCCGCCGGGAACGCCTTGAATCTTCATCGGATGGGTCGTCGGTAACGGACCAACCTCGCCCGTGATCTGGCAAACTCCGACGGGTCCCGACTCCTTTTTGCCACCCGACCACTTCTCGTAATACGCGCGAAAGAAGGCCTTGACCTCCTCGCGTTCGAGGATGGTGGTTCCCAGATCGTCGGCCCATGCGAAGGTGCAGCGGTCAGCACCTGTCGCCTTGCGCGTGCGTGCGTCCGAATTGATCTGACTGACGAGGTCGTCATCACAAAGAAGACGCCCAAACGCCTGAATGGCTCGGAGAGCGGGATCGTCGGTCTTATCCGCGGCCTCGTCGATCTGCTTCCAAAACGTGCCACGGCTGCGGCCACGCTTTTCGCGTTCGGCGGCGGAGGCTGGGCCGTCGGGATCGTCCAGGTCGAATGTGATCGGTAGCACGCGAGCCAGCGTGTCGGCGAAGAACCGGGCAAAACCTGCCGCGTTCGGCGAGCCGTGCGCCAGAGGAACCGAAAGCGATTTACCGCGGTTTGGCGTGGGCTTGCCCGCGGTCGTTGGCGACGAATCGCCAATCAACTCGCTGATGCCGAGATACCGGCCGTCGGTTGCGATCTGGATCGCAAATTTGATTGGATGGCTCTCAAAGGCCGGGTCGTCAAGGAGCTGCTCTCGAACGGCAAGCTCGTTGAGTCGTTGGATAATCATTTTTGAGCCCCACTTTCATTCCAGCCGACAACCTGGACAGGAGGTTGCCCATGGGCCCCGGCCTCCTCCGTGTCACAATGAAGAACGCCCTGCACGACCGCGGCCTTGAAAAAGCCGGGACGGTTGACACCTTTCGCGAAATCGATGTCGTAAAGCATCAGGCCCAATGACTCGGTCCACTCTCGGAGCACAACCTCGTGGTCCGTCGGTTCGGCGAAATTGCACGCAAACTCACGGCAGCCCAGATACGGTCGGTGAAAGCATTGGCCTTTGCGAACCCGTCGCCGGAACATTTCCGCGTACTTGACGGGTGTATCAGGTCCGCCTGGGTCGTCGTCGCCTGATACGGTTCCATTCCTCGGCTGGTTGGCACGAGGCGTCAAGAGCGGGGACGCATCGATGCGGTAAGCGACGTGATGAAGGACCATGCTGTTGCGCTGGGTGCGGTTTTCGCCCTGTGGTCCGTCGCGACCGGCCGAGTCAACGAGGTATGGCGTGGTGCTTGACGGCTCCTTCATCCAGGCTTCAACCTTCCTGGTCGAGACCTTTCCCTGGACCTCGTTACGTCTGACTCCGACGAGCCGGTAAGGCCGCCGGCTCGCGTCGGTGGGGAAACCGGCTGGGAAGTCCGGCTGCAAGACGGTAATCTTGCGAACGTGCCACTTCATCTGCGGCCGAAACAAGATGGCGTCGAGCACGCCGCGGGCCGCTGATGGTGTCATCAACGGATAAGAGAGTCTTTCTACTTTTAAGTCTGGCGCGAGAACAGCGCATACTCGCCCCAGACCTTGACCGAGACGGTTTGCATGGTTAATTACTCCGAATACAGTCTTTGGGTAATTTGCCGGCTTTGCGCAATTGAAGTAATCTCCAGACGGCGTTTTCCGTCGTCGATTTTCATCACGAGGCCTTTTTAGGTAGAATCACTAAATGGACGGATGATGTTTCGCAGGCTAGCGACTTAATTTGGCTCTGTCAAGCCACCGCTTTCGCGTTTTAAAGATTTTTCGCGCTCTCGTGCGCGGATTGAAACCATTTCGTGCTTTCTACGTAGGGATCATGCACGCATGGATAGCGACAGGATCCCAATCTAATTGGGATCTTGTCGCTACACGACCCAACGTGAATCAATGTCATCTCCCATCCAACCGGAGTGGGGGTCGTATGCTCCCCGCCACACAAATAAACCGGGCTTTTCTTCACAAACACCTGACGGTGGATTGGCCGGATCACAACGCAAATTCACCTGAAATGGTGCGAGGTTCCGGAAGCCGGTTCGCGTTGGCTGGAATGAATCGATCAACCGCTCAATCTCGTCTGAATGCTGGGCCCATGTCGGGACAACCACCGGAATCCCCGCATCGTCGATGATTTGATAGAGGCGAGCGACGTCTCGAAATTGCAAGTCACCGCGCAGAGGCCCGATGCGATGCTTGTCGAGAGATCCTAATGTGTAGACTCTTTGGAAGTATTCCTGAATTGCGCCTGGATCGTCGACCTCGGGTTGACGGCCGGCCTTGAGGAAGTTGCCCTCAACGACAGCGCACCCGCCCGTGTACCATAGGTCACGAGGTGTGTAACGCCCCGGTTTTTCCGCGGCAGCCCGGCTTCGGAAAACCACCAGGAGTCCAAGGGTCCCGATCAGTTTTCCTTCGCGATTGCAGCGGCCGGCCGCCTGGATAATTGAGTCAAACGGTGCCATCTCGCGGAAAACCAGCGGAAAATCGACGTCGACGCCGGCCTCGATCAACTGGGTCGACACCAGCCGGCAGGGCAAGCCCGCGTCCAGGCGGCGACGGACCTCTTCAAGGACCATCTTGCGGTGCGCGGGGCACATCGCGGTCGAGAGGTGGAACGCCCCTTCAGGATCAAGCTGCTGGATTTCACAGAAAAGTTCTTGAGCCCCGCGGCGCGAGTTCACGATGCAAAGTGACGCCATATCGGCGCACATCCGCGAAGCGATGGATTGCCAATCGGTCAACTCACCCAACTCGGGCCACTGAATACGAACGCGTTTCAGACATTTGAAAAGATCGAGATGAGCGGGGATAATTTCTCGAACGTCCGTCAGTGCGTTTTCCTTGAGATCGCGATGATCGAGGGCAGGCTTGGTTGCCGTCGCCAGGACGACCGTGCAGCCGAAAGCGTCGACCAGTTGCTTGAGCATCCCCATCGTGGGGGCGAGCAACGGCGGCGGAATGTTCTGGCACTCATCGAGGAGGATCACACTCTGGGCGACGTTGTGAAGCTTTCGGCATCGTCGCGGTTGGTTCGAAAATAGGCTTTCAAAGAACATCACGTTCGTTGTGATGACAATGGGTGCGTCCCAGTTCTCGGCCCGACGTGCTGCGTCTTCGATCCTGGTCTCTTCGGTTTCGTTCCCGGTTCCGGAAACCTTACCGTGATCGGCGAGACTGTGATGTTCCAGGATCGCGAGACTCGCCGGCAGCAGTGCCCAGAGCCTCCCGGATCACCTTTGCGTTCTGGTCGAGGATGCTCAGGTAGGGCACGACATAAATAACGCGTCTGAGATTATTGGTTTTCGCATGGGCAAGTGCGAAAGCCAGTCCCGAAAGCGTTTTGCCGCCACCGGTCGGCACTGTGAGGGAGAAGAGTCCAGGGCGGCTCTCGGCGGCCCGGAGGCAGTTCAAGAGAACCTCGGCTCTGGCGTTGGCAACAACAGCCTGTGTTGAGCGCGCTGCCTTGGCGGCAATGAACGATTGCACGCTCTCCAGCCAGACCCGAGCGCAGAGCGGCGGGGGCACAGGATCTGGCGGCAGGCCCTTGGCCCGCTGCTCGTGGAGCGCGGTGTCTTCCCAGTCCGCGTCGACGAGGCAACTGAAGATCAAGCGTGTGAGGAGCTCTTCTCCGAGCGCTCCGAAACTTTCGAAATCGTCGGGAAGACCGGGCCCGACCGCTGCGAGGGACGGACAATCGTCGATCGCTCGTTCACGGATTTTCTCGACCGCAGGGCGTCCAGGCCGCACCCCTTCAGCAGATCGTCGATCTCGTGTTCATTGGGCATCCCGCCGTGATGGCCAAGGATCGCCATGACGACTGGCCCGAGACCGAGCGTTTCCGCCCACGCGGCTCCCGCTTGTTTGTGGTATCGATCGACTTGGGGAACGACAAGTTTCTTGAGATAAGCAATGAAACCGTCACGATATTTGCCGATGTCATGGAGCAGCCCAGCCACGTAAGCCGCGGCCGCGATCGTGCGGCGTTCGGGAAGCGCCTTGGCTGCGCGTTCATGCGCTCCGTTGGCGACATTCGTCAGGTGTGTAACGAGATATTGACCCTTCTCAAGGCTGCCGTCGACTGTATGCGCGAAATAAGGCACTTTGTCACCTCAAACTCAAGCGTTCAACACCCAACCCGCTTCCCGGCCGCTTTTGCCACTTCAGGGTTTGATCACCCTCTTCGGCGTCGATCGACCTCGCTTTGATGCGGTGTCTGACGGCGGCCTCCTCAAACGATCTCCCTCCGTCCGACCCAGCATCGCCCGCAGCTCCGCCGCGATCAGCAGCTGCGCAATTCCTCCGGCTCCAAGACCTCGCACTCGATCCCCCACCACATGATCCACCGTTTGATTTCGATCAGACTCGACAGATGCATCCGGACGATCAAATGGCCGTCGGGCTGATCCTCGAAAATCTGGCTGCCGTGCCAGCGTTTTTCCCGCACGCGGCCGGCGACTTTCGGGCCGAAGCGCAAGACCACGTCGTGCGCCCCTTCGCCGGGCATCGCGCGGAAGCTCCCCTGGAGAAACTCGTCGACCCGGAAGTCGGCCGGGCGGTCGAAGGTGTCGCCCGTCTCGCGCGCCGAGCGCACGCGCTGGATCGCGAACATCCGGATATCCTCGGCGCGGTGGCAATGGCCGAAGGCGTACCAGCCGTCGTCGACGAGCGAGACCTCGTACGGATCGAACAGCCGCTTCGTCGTTTCGTTGCGGCTCGCCGTCCAGTAGACGATTTCGAGCCGACGCCGCCCCGATACGGCGCCCAGAACGGCCGAAAACGTGATCGGGTCATAATGGACCTGGATGGCCGGCAGCACCGACAGGGAATCGCCAATCGCATCGACTGAGAGGCTCACACGATCAGGCAAGAATTCCGTCAGCTTGCCGATCGCCTGGCGCAGGTCACGCTCGAAGGGTGTTCCGCGAAAATGCCGGGCGGTCTGCTCGGAGAGGTAAAGGGCCAGCAGCTCACCCTGGGTCAGTTGAGGAAAGGCCAGGCGGAATGTCGGCTCCGTGTAGTAGTAGCCTCGGTGCGCCGCGTCAAACGCGATCGGCGCGTGAAGCTGGTCGCGCATGTAGTCGATGTCGCGGCGAATCGTGCGGCGATCGACCTCGATTTCCCTGGCAAGCGTCCGCGTGTTGGGCCAGCCTCGGGCGCGCAGAGCGTCGTCGATCTTGAGGAAACGCGCCAGCGGCGGCCGCGCGCAATGATACAACATCCGTTGCACCGCCTTGCTTTGCCTTGCCTTGCCTTGTCGCCGGCCCCAGCGCCGGCGGGTCCGCTTTGATCCGCCCGAGTGAAATCGACACATCTCTTCGAGCCGACTTCACCCGATTCTACACGAGAGGTAGGACACAGGTTGTCCTACCTCTTCAGAAAATCAAAATTTTGTCGCTCACGGATTGAAAGCCGATGCGCAGCATTTGAAGTTCGGATGCGGCAAGAGAGCCAGGACAATGCCAGGAAGGGCCGGACAATGCCAGGAAGGGCCATGCTTGATGCGATCCGCTGCCGCCCAAACTCATCGCGCGGCGGTTCATTTTCCGATGAGTATGGTCTTCCAGAATTTTGAACAAGAAGTGAACGAAGATAACGAAGGTTTCATTCAAGAAAGACAATACATCGAGCCACGCCGGATTGACCGACGGCACACGGCGCTGGGGCTCAGAACTTAAGCGGAAGGAAAAAGCAGGGGAAAACCACGTGAGTGTGCCAACCACAGGCAATCAACGGTCAAAACACGAATCATGAAATGATGAATTGGCAGCGACGACTCGCACCAGATCGGCGACCCAGAATGTCGTCGCGATTCGATCAATGGGTATTTGATTCCTTCGTTCTCTTTGTTCCCTTCTGTTCAAAGGATTTCGTGATATCTCCCAGCATCAGGGACATGACACGTTGAACGCCGAGCCATGCCGGCGTGTGCGTTCGGCGCGACCGCGAAATGCGCCGGCCGCCTCCCTGATTCGCAAACCGATGTTCCGCTTATCACCGCAACGGGATAAGCCCGCTTCGCTGCGATCCAGTCGCACCGATTCTTCCCGCTGCGCCCATTGTTTCGATGGTCGTGCGGAAAAAATAATCCCGCAACTCGGCCCAAAACGCTTAGATAGGCTATGGTCTCCACGTAAGCTGCTTTATGTATCCCGCACATTCGCGGTCTTCGTCCGGCCCGCTGGCAGGGGCGGTCACTGTTTGATCCATCGTGTAGGAGGCAAGTCATGCCAGTCTCCGCGGCCCAGATGGAAGCCAATCGGCGCAACGCTCAGAAGAGCACCGGACCGCGCACCGCCGAAGGCAAGAACAAGTCCAGGTTCAACGGGCTCAAGTACGGCCTGCGCACGAACGCCCGTCTTGCCCGGGGAAGATCCTTTGGAACTGCGCGAACGCTTCGAGGCCTGGAACGAGGCGCTCTCACCGACCGGCGCCGTCGAGCAATCGCTCGTGCACGACGCGGTCCAGTTTACCTGGCAAGTCGACCGGGCCCGGCATGCCCAGGTCGCTCGTATCGAGTTCAACATCGAGAATAACGGTCGCGACGACGCCCAGCGCCAGGCCGACGAGGTGCTTTACCTGGGCCAGCTCCTCTTTGTGGACCGCCGCGGGCCCCTGAATCTCTTTCCGCACTTCGACCGCACTCGGGCCACGAATCCCGACGCCGTCTCCCGTATCTCGTCCGCACCTCTTGAAGTGGAGCCTTCCGATCCGCCACGGGTGGTGCTGCGCCTCGAGTCGACCCTCGTCGGCTGCCAGTGGCTGCTCGACCAGTGGGCCGAGCTGCGGTCGATTCTGGATGAGGGCCGGAAGTGGCTGCCGGCCGACAAGCTCAAGGCGATCCGCCTCCTGGGTCGCCAGCCCATGGAGGCAATCAGCGATCGCCGGGTTCTTTTGATCTTTGCCGCGTGCCAGGCCGTTGAGGAGTGTCCGGGTACGACCATTCCGGAGATCTTCTGGGAGCTTGGCTTTATCGAACGCAAGCCCTATGCCAAGCATCTGGCCGACCGCGGCCTGGACGAACTGACTCCCAAAGACCCCGCCTCGGGACGCCAGGTGCTGCTGGGAATCGTCGATCAAGCGACAAAAGCGACTTCAGATCAAGGCCGACGACCATCGCCGCCACGCCGAGGTCAACGCGGCGCTGCTCGGTGATTGCCTGTCGTTCGATGACAGTCAGGAAGGCGAGCGGCTGCGCCGCTACGAGCTGGCCGCCACCCGGGGGATTGCGCGTAGCCTTGATACCCTGCTCAAGCTCCGCCGCAAAGACGCCCAGGTCGACCTGGCGAAGCCTGCCGAAGTGTCATCGTTTAACGAGGGAATCGCATCGGCCGAGAAACCCGAGGATGCTGGAAACGCCAGCCGAGAGGCCAGCAACGGTTGTGATTGCGCTTGCGAGACTTCCGAAGCGCCGGGTGTGGCGACCACCGAACCCGCCGTGGAAGTCCAAAATGCGACGACCGAACCCATTTTGGCTAGCGAGACCGGAATGGCCGACCCGGTTGAAGTCGAACAGGCATCGACGGCGGACGCTTCAAACTCGACGACCGAACCCGATTGTGCCGGCGAGATCGAAACGTCGAATGCGAATGATGGGGAGTCTCGACCGGCCGCGGCCGTCGAAAACGCGACGACCGAACCCATTTCGGCCGGCGAACCCCGGGTGACGGATGCGGCCGAGTTCGGGCACGCACCGGCCGCCGAAATGAAAAACGCCACGAACGAAGCCAATTGCACGGGTGTTGTTCCTGAAAATGGCGGACCAGCGCCGGGCCAGGTCGAACGGCATCGCCAGCCAGCGGCGCGTGCTTTTGCGGAACGCAACATGGCCAGCGGGGCCGAGGCCCAAGACGTTGAGAAACCGGACAATCTGCCGATGAGGGTGCCGGATGCCTTGTTGAAGGATGCCCTGGCTCTCCAGTGGCTGCCAGGGACCCTGGTTCAGGAAATCCTCGCGGCGGCTCGCGAGGAGCGCGCGCCGCGACCTGGCGGAAGGGCCCGGTTTCGAGCCGACGATTCTTAATAAAGCCCGTCGATCACCCGGGCGGCCACTGGCTGGCCGACGAACTGGCCACCGAGCTGAAAGGCCGGCTCACGACATTATTCAATCCGGATTGATCGATCTGTGTGCATCTGTGTGTATCCGTGGCTCATTTTCTTGTTTGGGGCAACCTGGGCGGAAGAACCGAATGCGAAAACGTTTTGAGCCACGGATGCACACGGATGCACACAGATAAGACATGATGACAGACAGAGATCGGGTGCCGTGACTTGGAAACGATCTCAAGACGGCCGGGGACTGTCCCGATCTTGCGCAGTTCACGGAGCATCGAGGACTGCGGCGCCAGAACGTGGCGCGAGCGGATCCAGGCGAAGTGGATACAAGCGAGGTCTTTGGCAATTCGGCGTCGGAAAAGCAGTGCCCATGCGGGAGCGGCGGCTTGTCGCTTTGCAGCAAGAGAATGGCCGAGGCGTAATGTAGGGCTCGACTCCCGCTGGGTACTTTTCTTCGAGATTGGCTGGAATTGTTGATGAAAGGCCGAGCCTCCGTCGAGCTGCCGAGGCACTCGGCTCGCCGGGACGCTCGCCCTCCCGGGGCTTTTGGGAGAGCGAGACTGTCGAGGTGAAAGGTTTGGCTTGCACCGGTTTCGCGTTCATCGCGTTTTCATTGACGAACCACGCGCCACCCAGCGCGCCACGCCTTTGTTGGAGTTCCGCCTTTCAGGCGGCTTCTGACGATATCAGCCAGAGCAGACCGGCTAAAGCCAGACATCCAACGGTGGCCTGCTGGAAGTCCGCCTTGAGGCGGCTTCTGACGATATCAGCCGGAGCAGACCGGCTAAAGCCAGACATCCAACGGTGGCCTGCTGGAAGTCCGCCTTGAGGCGGCTTCTGAGGAATTCAGCCAGAGCAGACCGGCTAAAGCCAGACATCCAACGGTGGCCGGCTGGAAGTCCGCCTTGAGGCGGCTTCTGGTGCCGTCGAAAACCCTTGAGCCTTTTTGGCGTGGGCTTTGACGTTCAAGCCCAAAGGGGCCTGCTCTCGGGTCGTTCCTGGTGGAGATCAGTGAGACGTCTCGAAAATTCGGTGAGCAAACAGTGATCCTCGCGCGGCGCCGTTTTGCTTCGATACCGCGGGCGCCACTGAGATGGCCCGTTCGCCGGCCACCAAAAAAAAAGCGGCGGGGCCGGAAAGGCCCGCCGCGCAGGTGTCGTTTTTTGAAGGCCGGACGCCCTGGCGTGCGGCCGCGCTGGATCAATCTGCCAGTCAATCCGGCTCAGAGCATGGGCAAGTCGAGCTTTTCCTCGCTGGCGATCTTGCGAAGCTTGTCCTGGGCCCGCGATTCGATCTGGCGGACGCGCTCCTTGGTGATACCGAGCTCGCGCCCAGTTGCTCGAGCGTCTGTTCGCTGGCACCTCCGAGCCCGAACCGGCTGATGATGATCTTGCGTTCGCGTTCATCCAGGTGCCCGAGCATCCCCTTGACGGCCTCTTGCATCCGCTTCAAGGCGTTTTCGTACTCGTGCTCGTCGGTCCGGTTATCGGCGGCCGCTTCAAACATCTCTTCATGACCCGTCACGAAACGGTCGCGGCGGTAGTTTTCCTCGGGGATCGTTCGTGCGAAGTTCTTCATGATGGCCCACGAGGCATACGTGCTGAACTTGTTGCCGCGCGAGAAGTCAAACTTTTCGACGGCGCGGATCAAGGACATGTTGCCATCGGAAACCAGCTCGAAGAAGTTGTTGGATGGGCCAACGTGGCGCTTGGCGATCGACACGACCAATCGCAGATTGGCCCGGATGATCTGGTTCTTGACGGCCAGCGCGTCTTCTTGAAGCCGTTCGATCTGGTCGAGGTCGGTGGTCTTGGCCCGGGTCGGATCGAGCTTCGCGCGAATTTCGTTGGCCTGATACTTGAGGAAATTCATCTTGCGGAACAGGTGCATTTCCTGTTCCCGGTCGAGTAACGGAACCTCGTAAAGGCTAGAGAGATAAGGGGGTAAGCCCTTGGGGGCCTTGGGGCGGCGCGGGGCCTTGCCGTCGGCCGGCTCGGGCATGGGGGCCAGGATTTGAGCGGCCGAGCCCGCGAGGCTGAAACTCGCATGATCGATGAATTCGAGCTTGGTCTCGAGAATGCGGCGAGCCCGCATCTCGTTGATCAAGCGGTAGACGCTCGAGCGTGTGCGGCCGTACTGCCGTGCCAGGGCTTCAGCCGAAACGCCCATCCGGAATCGCCGATAGATCTGGGCTTTCGCCTCATCGTCCAGGGGCGGAAGGGTACTGGGAAAAATAGCCCGGTCCGGATGCTCGCGGTCGTAGGCTTTCAGGGTGAGTCGAATTGTTTCTGTAGAGCGTGACATTTTGCGTGCGATCCTCCGGGCGATTTCGACCAGGCCAGCCTGACCTGGACGAACAAGCGCCATGCGGCGGGCGCGTCGGATGATTTCATCCCGCTCCGCCTCGGTCAACTGGCGAAACCTTGACCCGCGTTCAACCTGCGTGGAGTGGGCCGTGACGAAGCGACGCAGGCTCGATTCCAGAAAGCCAACCTTGGTGCGACCGCCGATGACAAATCGACGCGCGACCAGTCCTTGCCGCCGCCAGCGTGCCACGGTTCGTGACGACACGTTAAAGCGCCGGCTGACGTCATCGACCGTCAAGACGGGCTCTTCAACTTGCTCGACGGCCTGGCGGGCCGTCGCCGATAGGTCCTCGACAAACAGCCGGAGGTCATGCTGAACGTCTCCCCCTTCGAGTACCAGCGCCGGCCAGCCATCCGGCCGAAACCCCGTGATCCGAAAGCACAGGTATTCGTAGGGGTAACGCTTTGCTTCCTCGATCTCGCCGAGCAGCATCTCGGCCCGTTCCACTTGCTCGAGCCGCCGCTCCCGGGGCGCGTACCGCGTCTGCTGATCCTTCAACTGTTTCATCGCTGGATGACGGTACGCATTACCCATCCGCGGCCTCTCTCCACCTCCAGCGCGGCTCTTGGCAGTCGAGAAGAGCCCGCTCTGGGAACCCTCATTTCCCGTCGCCGACATTTCCACGGTCGAAGTTGCCTCGTCGCGGGCGACGGAGAATTTAGGAGTCATTACGTTCACCACGATCCAGAGAAGTCAGTCCAAGAACGGATGTCATTTCCACAAAAGACCTTCCTGCAAACTTTCAAAACCCGATTCGTGCTCGTGACCATGTTTCACTTTCTCGCGAAACCAGCCATCCGGTCCCACGCTATTACTACGAGATTCATCTAAAGTTAGGTCATGTCATTGATTCGTGACACTGATCAGCTTGACCTCTCCCTGTGCGCCGCGACCATTGTTCGTATGGCAACTCATGGCAATTTCCGCGCCACCCTGCCTGAGTGAAGAAAAGCTTAGAATGCCTCCTCGCGGCGATCCTCAATCCCAAACAACCCACAAACTCCCGGATCGCGATCAATTCGAACACTCGTTTCAAACAGACGTTTTAATTTCGTGATTTGTTCGCAATTATTCCAAGGAATTCGTCTCCGATTCAGGCCACTTTCGTACTAACCCATTTCCAGCAAACCGTTAGAGTCTCGTCGATTTCCTTTTTGGTATTTGCGAATTACGCGAGCCGAGGGCGTCTCGCGACGTGAGTGGATGCAACATCCTGGCGTGGATCGAGCGTGAGGCTGCTTTCTTGTGGTTTGACACGAAAAGTCAGGGGCCGGGATCGCCGGACGCCAAATTGACAGCTTCTGGCAAGTTTCCATAATACGAGGCGTACCGGGCGGACACGGTTTCGATTTATTGGTAGACCGCGCATCGAAGGAGCAGCGAATGACCAGGAAGGCAAGTGGGAGGGCACTGGCAACGGTCGGCCTGACGATCGCGACCTTATTAACAGGGGCGTTCCCATGCATGCCGTACGCGCGGGCCGGCCACCGGGAAGCCGCGATCGCGTTACGAGAATCCGTGCTGGTTGGGAGTTCGACGCGTGTTCATACCGAATTGAAAGCGAACGGGCTTTACCGGCCGGGCCTGCCTCCCGGTGACACGACGCGCGACGCCAAGATGCCCAAGCCGCTTTCCGTCGAAATCGAGACTCGCTTCGTCTTCGATGAACGCGTGCTCGAGGTCAATCGTGGCGGATCGTCGGGTTCGCCCCGAGGCGACCGCGCTGCGTCCGCCGGTGATAGCTCGGCGGCAGGACAGCCACGGAAGACGGTGCGGCACGTGATTCAGGCGGCTTCGGCCATCAATGGTGAAGTCAGACAGATCTCGGCCTTGATCCGCCCGGAACTCCGGCTCCTGGTGGCCGAGCGCCGCGAGCGTGACGGACCGGTCGTGGTGGTAAGCCCCGCCGGCCCGCTGACCTGGTATGAACTGGAGCTCGTGCAGGGGCTCGGTGATTCGCTCTGCCTGGCTGACCTGCTTCCCGATCAGCCGGTCAAGGTAGGCGAGCGCTGGCGATGTCGCGACAGTGCGGCCAAGGGTTTGAGCGAGTATGACCGCATCACGTCCAGTAGCCTCGAGGCGACGCTCGAAGCGGCCGACCCTGCCCGGGCGAAGATCCGGCTCAAGGGCCAGATTCAAGGCTCGGCGCGGGTGGACCGGGAAAGATGACCTGCGATGGCTTTTTCACGTTCGATCGCAACGCCAGCCGCGTCGATCATCTCGAGATGAGTCGAACGGAAAGCCGGCAAGCCGGACCCGTCGAGGCGGGGCTTGACCTGAAGAGCACGCTGGTTGTCAACCGCGGGGCCGCTGATCTGCCTCCCACGCTCTCGGATAAAGCACTCGCCGGGTTGCCACTCGACGTCACCCCGGCTCGGGAGTTATTGCGACTGAACGCACCGGGAACCAAGGGAGCACTTCTGCACGATCGCAACTGGCACATGTTCTGGGAAGACCCCAAATTGATCGTGCTCAAGCGGCTCAAGGACGGTCAGGTGATCGCCCAGTGCAATCTCATGGTGGGGCCCGACGCGGGGAAAGGCCGTCACCAGGATCCCACCCAGTTTCGCGACGACATCAAGCGCGGGCTCAAAGGTCGGTTCGTGCAATTCCTGGGGGCCGGTGAGGTCGATGGCCACCCGGCCGGCGGTTTTCGATACAAAGTGGCCGTTCAAGGACGCGAAGGACGACTCGGAATCGTCTGGTATTACTACCTGGTCGCAAGCCCCGAGGGCGAGCAGCTCATGGCCACGTTTACAATGGCCGAAGATCACGTGAAGGTTTTTGGAAGTCAGGATCTCGAGATGATCGGCTCATTCGAATGGCTGAAGAGACCCACCACGACCACCGCCGAGTCGAGCCAGTGACGTTTTTCGAGGCGACGTTCTCGTCATCAAGCGCTGGGAACGCGTCGGAATCGGCGTCGATTCAAAGGGATGACTCCGACATGTCCGCGGGAGCCGCCGGCCATGATGGCGGGCCGCGAGACGGGTCAAAAAAACGTGAGAGGTTCGCGGTCTCGGCCGTACCAAAACCTGGCTACAATATGGTCTAATCAAGTAAGCGGAGCGATTCGTGGAACGGGTCCGATCGTTCAAGCGATCCGGATCGCCATGCTCGCGGGCAAGAGAGCCGAAAGCGGTGCACGATGGCCAGGAACACGATACAGTCGGTCAAGGCGCGATTGCGAGGCAACCCGGATGACGGTCACGATGGCCGAGCCTTGAAAACGAGGCTCGGTCAGGGCGCGAGGGCCCTGGTCGTCGTTCTTCTCATCGCGGCCCCCATGATCGGCCAGGAAGGCTCGCTGGCGCGCGCCCAGGCTCCCGCTGGCATTCCCAAGTCTGGCGCCCCGGCCGCGAGCACCAAGGCCGCCGATACGCCGCGGGCCCCGGCCACCCAGGAATCGGCGACCGTGACGGCGGATGCCCTGAGCTTGCGCTATCGGTTCATCGAAAAATACAGTGTCACGGAAGATCCGAACCATCCCGAGGTGATCACCCAGTACCGTGTCGGTCTGCGCGAGACGCAACGCATCGAACGCGAAAAGGCGCAGGGGGCTCCGGATCGCTCGGAAGTGACCCACCAGACGATCTACACCGAACGCGCGGCCCAGGTCAGCAAGCTGGGCGAGGTCGCCGCCGCCGTGCGCCGTTATGACAGGTTCCAGAAGAAAGAACTGGCAACACCAACCCAGGCTGCGCGGCGGCCCGTCTTCGAGGGCTTGACCGTCTGGCTGCGCCGCCAAGCGGGCCAGAAGCCTCAGGTTCTCAGTTTGACCAGCGACCGGCCGCTTCGTGAAATCGAATACTCGGACATCACGAAGCAAGTGCTCGTGCCGCAACTGACGGCCCTCTTGCCACCGACCCCGCGACGGGTGGGCGACTCGTGGACGATCTCGCGACAGGCGGCGCAGTGCCTGGTGGCTGAATTGCCCGATGTCAACGATTACCAGATGACGGGCACCTTGAACGAGCTGCGCAAGACGGGCCCGGGAACCGCGGTCACCGCGATCATTGCGATCTCAGGCCAGATGAACCTGTCGATCGGGCTCAGTGCGCTCAACGCTCAGATCCAGTTCACCTTCAACCCGCCGCCGCTCCCGGACCGAGCGACGTCCGCCCCGAACCCCGGCGACGCCCCGGCCAACTCAAGCCCCAACCCCAGGAAACTCGACGAGGGTATCGTCGACGTGCGTGGCCGGATTACTCGCTTGCTCATGTTATGGGCCGTCTCCGACCTCATCCCGGACGGCGAAGGCCGGCTGAAACAAACCATCAGCTATGAGCTCAACCTGGAACGACGCTTCGCCAACCCGGGCACTGAAGCCGCCGGCGGCCCGAATGCCCCTCTCGTCATCCCCGACCCTCCCCCCAAGGCGAATGAAGCCAACTCGTGGGTCCTTCATGAAGACCCCGAAGGCCGGTTTTACTTTCTCCATCCGCAAGAGCTGGTGTTGAGCGCCCTGCGCCGGCCCGTCAAACGTCCTCATGCTCACCGATCAAAACCCCGGTGCTGGACAGGATCTCTTCGTCATTCTACTACCTCCCGGTGAGGCCGACGCCCAGGCCGATCGCAAATTCCGCGATCCCAAACAGTTCGACAAAGCGGTCAGCGACGACTGGGCCGCACGCAAGGTCGAAATTCTGCGAGGTCCTTCTGAATGGCTGCCCGAGGCGAACTGGGCGCCCTTGCGGGTCTACCGCAAAGAGTTTGCCGTCAAAACGCCAAGTAGCGATGACGCGCCCAAGAGCGTCCAGCGCATCTTCAGCGATAACTACCTGGTTCTCTCCAAGCGCAACGAATGCTTCCAGGTGCAGAGCATGACCGTGCGCGACGATCACGTCGCGTTTCGATCAAAGGCCGAAGCCATCATCAAGAGTTTTCGATTCGGAGCATGGAACGGCAAGTCGGCCGTGGCATCCGCATCGGCGTCCCCGGCGCCCGCTGCCCCGCCGACACCGTAGTAGAGTTGTTATCGCCATCACTCTTCCAGAACATCAGCGCATACTACCCAGGTAACCCATGCCATGCAAAGCCCTTAATTGGTTTCATTGAGGGCGACGGCGATTTCGGCCGCCAGGCGAGCATTGGCCACCAGCAGGGCGATGTTGGCGCGAAGGCTCTGACCGGCCGTGGCCTGCTGGATGAACCCGAGCAGAAAGGGAGTGAGGCGTTTTCCGGTGATGCCCTGGGCATTTGCCAGTTTGAGAGCGTTTTCGAGAGCCGGCTGGAAGACGTTCGGGTCGAGGGCCTGCTCGGCTGGAACCGGTTGAGCCAGAACGATGGCCCCGGGCAGGTCGAGGGCGCGATGGGCGCGGATGAGTGCCGCCGCCTGGGCGGGCGTATCGACGCGATGCTCCAGGGGGAGCCCGCTGGAATGCGTCAGGAATCCGGGCAGCTCGCTTGTACCATAGCCCACGACGAGCACCCCGCGCGTTTCCATGACCTCCAGGGTGGCCGCGACGTCGAGTATCGACTTGAACCCCGAGCAGACGACGACCGCTCCATGGGCTTCGGCCAGTTCGTCAAGGTCCGTCGAGATGTCAAACGTCTCCGCGGCATCGCGGTGGACGCCCCCCAGGCCTCCGGTGGCCATGACGCGCGGCTCCAGCCCGCATTTGCGTGCGATCCAGAGCGTCGCGGACACCGTGGTGGCAGCGCGAGCTTTTCGTGAGATGGCGACCGCCAGGTCGCGACGGTTCGCCTTGGACAGACTGTCTCTTGACGGTGATGCGTGAGTCTCCGAGTGACCAACCACCTGCGTTTCACGGCCTGGTGCGACGGACCTGGCAATCGCGACGAGGTCGGTATCGTCGAGTCCCAGACGCACCATGCCGTCGAGCACGGCGATCGTTGCCGGAATGGCTCCAAGCTCGCGAACGGCCGCCTCGGCGGCACGCGCCGTTTCGAGGTTTTCCGGCCAGGGAAGTCCGTGGGCGATGACCGTCGATTCAAGCGCGACGACCGGTTTTCCCGCGGTTCGGGCCGCCGCCACAGTGGACGCCACGGCAACATACTGGTGATTCATGGCGCTCTCCGAGGCTGTCACGTTTTGTCACGCATTTCGTAAACCGCAGTCGGACCGAGGTGGGTGCGACCCATGCGACAGGCGTTCCGCCAGGATGTCACGCGACCAAGTGTGCGTTGTCAGACAACCTGGCCGGGGCCGCGAATCGCCGGCTGGGAAATCCCACCATGAGCGATGGCAAAGGACTTCGTGAGACCGCGTGTCAGCATCGACTTGACGTGAGCCGTAGGCTTTCTTGAGGGCGTGCTTGCGACTCTTCGCCGCCAGCGCTGTCTGAATTTGTCGCATCTTGATTGAATGGATTAATCGTTAATTCCGCAATGATTTTCTGAAATTCCGCGTGGGCGCCATAATTTTTGCATTAAGACGTAGCCAGAAGGAAACTCTCAAGACACTGTACAGTGTGAGGTCGTCGATTTCTCCTGAATCGCGATATTCAATAATAGATTGATTCGCATGATGAGCAGGGCGGGGGACGTTGGGTTTGGGCGTGGGAACTGACGGAAGGATTTGATGCGTGTGATCCTCACGGTACTGGAAGGGCCGCTCAAGGGCCGGTCGTTCACCTTCGAACGGCACGACACATTCATTGTCGGCCGCTCGGTGTTCGTCCATTGTCCGATGCCGGAGGACATGGCTCTCTCGCGCGATCATTTCATGATCGAGATCAATCCGCCTCAGTGCGAGCTGCGCGACCTGGGCAGCACCAATGGCACGTTTGTGAACAATGCTCGGGTTGACCGTGTCCGGCTGATCTCGGGAGACATCATCGCCGCCGGGCAAAGTGTTTTTCGGGTTCAGGTCGAGCAGGACCAGGGTTTATCGTCGGCCGATGGAGGCTCGCAGTCTCTCACGGCTCCCGTCCCGGGTTCGTCGGGCCCGATCCGGTGCGCCGGTTGCGGCGCGATGGCTCCGCCCAACCTGACGATCGTCGGCCCACGAGCCGGAGCGTCCGAAGAGAAGGAAAAGGTCGAATGGTGGTGCGTGCTTTGCCGCTCCGAGGCGGCGGGGCTCCCTCAGCCGGTTCCCTATTACACGACGCTCCGTGAGCTCGGCCGAGGTGCCATGGGCGTCGTCTATCAGGCACGCCACAATCTCACCGGCCAGATGGTTGCACTCAAGCTGATCGTCCCCGAGACGGCAACCACGCGTGCCGCCATCGATCGTTTCCAGCGCGAGATTTCCGTCATCAGTCAGTTGCGCCATCCCAATATTGTCGAGCTTTATGAACAGGGTATGACTCGCGGCCAGTTCTGGTTCGCGATGGAATACGTGGCCGGCACCAATCTCGAAACACTTGCCAAGGCCGACGAGGGCCGATATCCGATCAAGCAAGCCTGCCGCTTGACCTGCCAGATGCTCAAGGGGCTCGAACAGGCCCATCACCTTGGCTTTGTCCATCGCGACATCAAACCCGAAAACATCCTGATCGCCCAGACGCCGAGCGGCCTCAACGTCAAGATCTCGGATTTCGGCCTGGCGAAGAGCTTCCGTGGTGTCGGCCTCTCCGGCTTGACATTCTCGGGCGAGATGCGCGGCACCGTGCCGTTCATGCCTCCCGAGCAAATGCTCGACTTCAAAACGGTCACGCCGCTTGCCGACCTCTACGCCACGGCCGCCACGCTCTATTATCTTCTGAGTTGCCAGTACATGTATGACGAAACCGTCGGCGGCGGCGACCTGATCCGCATGCTCCTGGAGGAGACCCCGGTTCCGATCCGCGAAAGGCGCCCCGATGTCAGCCCGGCCCTGGCCGAGGTCATCGGCAAATGCGTCGCACGCGACCCCAAGAACCGCTACCCCAACGCAACCACCATGCGCCGGGCTCTCAAGCCATTTTGCTGAGCGGGCTGTCGAGCCGCGGGGAAGGGGGGGTTCGCCCGTCACGTCAGTCAATCAACGAGGAGCGGCCGCTTCGGCGAGCAGCTCACGGACGTCTTCCAGCACCGATCCGGCCGAGAGGAATTCGAGATTATAGATCTCGCGCTGGCGCCCTCGCTGGTCGAGCAAGAAGATGCGGGACGGATGGTCGAGCACGCCACTGGCACCGACCTTGGCCCACATTCCCCAGGCGGCAATGACCGACGCAACCTCGGACGGCGACCCCGTGAGAAAATGCCACGCTTTGGTGTCAGCACCGAAGTTGCGTGCGTAGCCGCCCAGGACGTCAGGGCGATCACGCGTGGGGTCGAGCGTGATCGAGACAAATTGCACCGCGTTGCCCCAGAGCCTGGCTTCCTCGAGCTTTTTCTCGATCCGAACGAGCGACGACGTGGTCGCCGGACATGCACCGTTGCACGTCGTGTAAATGAATGACACGAGAACCACCCGGCCTTTGAGCGAAGCCAGGTCAAATGGTTTACCAGCCGAGTCGACCAGGACTGTGCGCAGGCGCCGGGGCGATGTCGGCGAGCCGACTCGAAACGGCGGCATCAGCCGACGCGAACATCGCGCTCCACAGAATCGTTGAGATGAGCATCATGATCGGAGTGGCGAGCGCCTTCCGCGCCGTCGGGAAATTTCGTGATCGTCGGATCGGACCAGACCAGATCGAATTGCTCGCGAGCCCATGAACCGCGACCCGAGAGAAATCACACCATATCACATGACATCTCATCAATCACGTTCGTTCGACTCATGTCTCAGCGAACGGTCGATTCATTGATCGCCCCCTCGACGCTGGTGCTCGCGGCCAGACCGCTATCCGGGTCGGAGCGCCGCCAAGCGTCTTTCGCCGGTTCACGCGGTTCGCTCACGACGACGCGCGAGGACGTGTTTGACTTCGCACCGCTGACGACCGTCGAGCGGCTTGATCCGTTCGCCTGTCGGGTTCCACCTTCTACTTCCTGAGTCGGCACGTCACACACGGGCCCTGTCGTCCGCACCGTGCTCGGTATGGCCGTCCCCGGCGCACACGCGTCCCCATAGTAATAGTAGTTCTGGTGGCAACCCACTCCCGTCACGGCCAATCCGAAGGCCAGCACGACGCCAAGGCATCGACGCGGCCCTGTTGCGCGGAACCAATTCTGTCGCATGAAGGGTCTCCTGTACCGCAACTCAGCGTGCGCGTCATCGTGCCGCAAGAAAAGGGCGACAGACGCGACCAAAACTGGCTTCGACACCCGAATACGAAAGCACCAACGGCGATTCACAGCGCCCTTGATCGATCCATCGCGTCGCGTCGAACCTGACCGAAGTGTCAACGCCGAGAGGAAAGCCCGAGCTCGTGATTTGATGTCGAAACTCAGGCCGACGAACTTTAATAAAAAACGGCAACTCGGCCAACCGCAATTTGGCGATCGATTGAATAAAGTACAACTCGTTTTCGGAACGAGATTTAAAAACACGCCACGACGATTTCCCGCCATCAACCCATCACTGGCTTGCTCGGCTTCGGCCTTTCGCTATGATTAGTGCACACAAGATCAGTAAAACTGCGATCGAGGGGGGTCTGGCGATGTCCGACGACAAGCGACCGATGGCCCGAGGGCGCGGGTCTCAGATCAACCCGCCGAACCGGTTTGGTGGTACGCATCACGAGCTTGATTTCGCGGATCTGGAAGGCGACATCGAATACCTGGAAAGCCTCAAGAGCGTCGCGACCGAGTATATCCCCGACCGTGCCCGGACCATTGTCGCCGAGAATGACAGCCCCGACGTCGGGTTCCGCTTCAGCATCAATCCGTATCGCGGATGTTCGCACGGCTGCAGCTATTGCTATGCGCGACCGACCCACGAGTATCTCGGCTATAATGCGGGCCTCGACTTCGAGACGAAGATCCTGGTCAAGGAAGAGGCCCCCGCGCGCTTCCGCGAATTCCTGACCCGGCGCAACTGGGTCCCGCAGCCAATCGCCCTGTCAGGTGTCACTGACTGCTACCAGCCCGCCGAGCGTCAGTTTCAACTGACGCGCCAGTGTCTCGAAGTGGCGGCGGATTTCGGGCAACCCATGATCATCATTACCAAGAACGCCTTGATCCTCCGCGATATCGAGTTGCTGCGTGACCTGGCATCGCAAAATTTAATGCAAGTGAATATCAGTATCACGACGCTCGATGCCGAGCTTGTGCGAACGATGGAGCCGCGCACCAGTACCCCGGCCGCACGGCTGCGTGCGGTAAAAGTGCTCGCCGAAGCAGGTATTCCCGTTCGTGTGCTCATGGCACCGGTGATCCCGGGCCTGAATGAGAGCGAGATCCCGGCCGTCCTCGCTGCCTCAAAAGACGCCGGAGCCACCGGTGCGGGATATGTGCTTCTGCGTCTGCCGCTGACGGTCGCTCCCGTCTTCTGGGAGTGGCTCGAACGGACTCATCCCGGCCGCTTCGGGCGAGTCCAGCGCCGCATCAAGGAGGCGCGCGGCGGCAAGTTCAATGACTCGCAGTTCGGGACCCGGATGAGCGGCACGGGAAGGATCGCAACTGGCATCGCCGATCTCTTTCGGCTTTTTCAGAAGCGTCAAGGTCTCGATGGCCACATGCTGCCTCTTGATTGCTCGCGGTTTCAGATACCGCGGCCCAGGTCGGGACAGCTTCACCTCTTCTAAGAATTGGTGATTTCGGCGTCACGCGTTACAATCAAAGCGAGCGACCAAGCGTAACCGGTAGCCTCGAATGGACGGGAACTGTAGACCATTCCTCACTGCTTTTCTGTTCCGCCCAGTCATGCATTTTTGCTCACAGCAGCGTTTCAACCGATGCGGAGGGTAAGATGTCATCCGATTCACAAAGAGGCGCGGTCGCGATTGATGGGGTCAGTGCTGATCCGCCCGTGCACTCGTCGCAAGTGAGATGTGATCCGGATCTCGATCCCTCGGAGCCAAAACGACATGACCATGAGTTCGATTGAGACGCTTCCCGCGCCCGTCTTGCCTTCTCCTCCCGAAAACAAATTTCGACAGGAGCAAAAGATCTTCCGCCAGCTCTTGCCAGAGCCTCTTGCGCACGCACCCCGATCGGTATGTTGCGATCCACGACGGCCAGGTGGTCGATTCGGGCGATGATCAAATCGAGGTAGCCGAGCGTGCTTATGCACGATTCGGGTACATCCCCATTCTCGTAATCCTCGTGACGGACCAGCCGAGTCCGGTCGTCCGGGTCCCCTCTCCGCGCCTGGTTAGCAACAGGGATTCGAATGAACCGATACGCATACAACCGCCGGATTGAACCCCCGCCTTTCTTCATTCGTGTGTCATTGAAGTGTCTCAAGTCGGGGAAGTCCGGTTTGTGTACTTTCATCACATGGTTAGTCAGCGGGAGTGGCTCATCAAGGGCATGCCCAGCGAGGTGATCGCCATCTCGAGTTGCTCCGTGAGCTGTCTGTGTCTTACAGGAGTTTCCAGGATAGCTGGGATCGTACCGGGAATGAGGGACGCCAGGGATTGGAACGAATGAGCAGCGTTGGGAGTGATGAGGTCATGCCTACTACTTTTGTTAACAGTACTAATATGAATCCGTTTAATTATGTCGCGGAAAGTTCGCGCGATGCGGTAGGCCACAGTCATCGAAGTGTCAACTTGGCGCGCGTGGGCGATGTCGAAGCAGAGACAAGCATCAGGCAGTTTTTCAAAGACAGGCTTCAATTCCTCGGCCGTCCGCCCTACTAGCTTGCGTTTGTCCATGTTTTCGATGAAGAGGAACGACCCTAACTGCTTCCAGAGTGTAAAGTCGCGGATCACATCCGGGTGGGCGACGATCGGCCACCCTTTCTCTCTGAAGGCGGTAAGCTGCTGAACGACGGCGGCCTCTTGATCGTCTCGATAATCTGTAGGCGCATGGACAGAAATGTGGGAGAAGCGAGTCAGGTCGGCCTGACTGGCGAACTCTAGAAGATCCGGCAGTTCGCGAATCCGGAGGGCCGAAAGCTCGATCGCTTCGACCGTGATCCCATCGAGCATTTTCAGTGCTTGATCGAAATGACCCGGGGCCAGGGCCCCCGTGGAAAAGCCGAACGGACGCATTAAAAAACTCCATATGTCTTGGTCAGCCCGTAGAGTTCAGGGCAGTCTTCCGGGTTGAAAAACACGGAGTCGAGTGCATCTTGAAAGTCGTGCCCGAGAGCCCTGACGCGCTGATAGATCTCGTCAGTCGCCACGTCGGGTTGACCCAGCCGGTCCAGATGCCTGCGTTTGTTTTCGTCGTTGAGGATCGATAGAAATTCGTCGTAGGCTCCGAACATCCTGGCGGCGGTGCCTTCGAGTCCCTCGATTTTCAGGAACAGCTTTGCGAAGAGGGCAAGGGGTATGATGTGATGTGATGTGATGTCCACGAGGTTCGAGAGATGGGCGACCATCGCCAAAGCAGCCGATTTGCATTGACCTCGGGGGAGACATCGGTCAGAGCGGGATTGAGAGCACAGTCGAAGCACATGAGATTGACTCAAGCCAAATCACTTGGATTTCATGGAATGAGTTGGGCCAGATGGTTGGCGCAAATCATCTCGCTTGCAAAGTTGCTTTGTGCTAGACCAGTAGTACGGCAAGGAAACGCAACCCAGCCAAGATGTCGATTTCCAAGTCGCCGGCGGATCATTCGACGGCGCGGCTTCAAAAGACAGCGAGCCGATCGCGATCCGCTTCGGCAGACTTCACGTTCGAGCGTCTGGTCGAATCGATTCATGTCGTTCATTCAGAAGCAGCGGTGCAGGCCAATCGCGCGATCAACTTTAATCTCACCTTGCGCAACTGGCTCATTGGGTGCTACATCTCCGAGTACGAACTTCGGGGTAAAGATCATGCCGTTTACGGCGAGAAGCTGCTCGATTCCTTGGCGATCGAGCTGTCCAGGCTCAAGGTCAGCAACAGCAACCGCCGTCAACTCTATCGTTACCTTCGGTTCTACCGAATCTACCCAGGAATTGTGGGGGCGCTGTCCCCACAATTCCGAGCTCTCATTCCCAGGGGCGTTTCGCCCGAAGCGAAAAAGTTTTGACGGCGTCCCCACAATCATCCCACGCCGCCGAAGCCCTTCTGAATTGCCTGTCCTACAGCCACCTGGAACTGATCGTCGATCAGGACGATACCCACAAGCGGGATTTTTACGCTGCCGAGTCGATCCGGGGAAACTGGTCGGTGCGCGAGACTGAGGCGCCAGATTGCCAGCCTCTACTACGAACGAACCGCCCTTTCTTACGACAAGGCGAAACTCACGTCATTGACGCAGGCTCGAGCCGAGGCATCTGAGCGGGCGATCGCGATTCGCGACCCTTACATCTTCGAGTTTCTCGGGCTGAAACCTCGAGAGGTCATGAGCGAGTCCCACCTCGAGGATCAGCTTCTCGACCACCTCCAGGAATTTCTTCTCGAACTTGGCCACGGCTTCTGTTTCGAGGCCCGCCAGCAGCGCATCCGCATCGGTGATGGGCATGGCTTCGTGGACCTGGTGTTTTACCATCGGATTCTCAAGTGTCACGTACTCGTAGAATTAAAATTGGATGAGTTCAACCACGAGAATATCGGCCAGCTCAATACTTATGTAAGCTGGTATCGAAAGAACGTGATGGCCCCCGACGACAACCCGCCGATAGGCATCCTGCTTTGCGCCGCGAAAGACCACTCCCTGGTCGAATACGCCCTCGCTGGTATCGACAATCAACTCTTTGTCTCGAAATATCAGCTTCACCTGCCCGACCGCGAGCAGTTGAGACTCGAACTCGAACGATCCCTCAACACCGAGAGCCAGCAATGAACAGAGGGAGCCAAGACATGGGCCGAAGGACACAATCCACGACAGAACGGAGCGTGTGACGGCCATCCGGATTTGCGATGTCGGACTGGCCTCCATCGCTTCTCACGGGTCAAAACTGTCGCGAAGTGGCGTCCGGTCATGGACTATTTGCTGGCCGCCTTGGCCGAGAGCTGATCGACGTCCTTCCAGAGCTGCTTGAATGCTAGGCGTTCACTTTCGGGCAGCTTGGCGACGGCTTGCTCGTCACGAATGCCGGCGAGGTCGCTGTCGGCCTTCCAGTGCTTGAGTGTCGGCACGATCTGGGCTTTGAGCTCGGCTGGGCCGGCGTCAATGAGGATCTTGGTCCAAGTCGCGAGTTCCGCTTCGAGCCAGGTGCGAGCTTGCGAACGCCATCTTGCCTGCGCGGCGTCATCAACGCGCGACTCGTCCTTGGCCTGGTCACAGCCGGCGAGCGCAGCGGCGCATGCGGCGTTGTAGCGGTGTTCGGTCGATCGGTCCTCTCCGAGTTTTTGGTCTGCGAATGCCTCGGCGTAGAGTCGTGCTGAGGATCCGTGCATCGTCTTCTCATAGGCCCGATATGCGAGTGTGAGCCGCTCTCCGTCAGCCTCGGGCTTTTCGTTACCGACGAGAACGACGGCCAGCCGCGCATCGAGCGTGGCCTTCGCTGGGTCGGAGGCGTTCAACTCGACGATCTCGCGACGGGCTTTTGTGGCCTCGTCGGCGCGGCCCATCCCTTGGGCGGCTTTGATCAGGTCGATCAAATGGTTGGTCAGGAATTGCCGGTACTGCGAATTCTTGGGGTTGGCTGCCAGGGCGTTTCGCTGCCACTCAACGGCTTGTGTTAGCTTGACTCGGGCCTCAGTGAATCGCTGCTGGTCCAGGTCAATCGTCGCCATGATGTTCAGTGCCGCCCCCAACTGGCTCGCGAAGTCGGGCGAATCGGGATGTGCGCGGGCCAGCCGCTCGAGGATCGCGCGGGCCTTTTCGTGTGACGCGATCGCGTCGCCCGTCCGACCCGTTGTACGCTGAAGGATTCCGATATTGTTATGGCTTCCAGCCAGGCGTTGCTGGAACCAAATAACCGACGGGTTCTCGCCGACCAGCCGTTCGAGGATCGCGTGGGCCTTTTCGTTTGACGCCAGCGCATCGCCGGTTCGACCCGTTTCACTCTGGAGGCCCCCTATATTGAGATAGCTTGCGGCCAGGTTGTACTGAAACTCGGTGACCGACGGGTTCTCGCGGGCCAGCCGCTCGAGGATCGCGCGGGCCTTTTCGTATGACGCCAGCGCATCGCCAGTCTGACCAGTCGCACGCTGGACATTCCCGATGTTGATATGGTTTCGGGCCAAGTCTCGCTGGAACCTGGCGATCAACGGGTTCTCCCGCGCGAGGCGATCCCGGATGGCCAGCGATTCCTCGTAAGCGTGCATCGCTTCCTGCTTGTCACCGATCTCATCGGTGAGATAACCCAGCTCGAAACAGGCTGCCGCGAGCCGAGCGAGCGAGTCGGGGGTCGTCTCTTTATCGTCCTGCAGTTGCTCCCGTAGCCGCTTGAAAAACGCCTGCGGCTCCTTCAGCAACATCGCCCGCAATTTCGATAAAGCCGGGTTGTTCTTGAGCTCGGGTGTCTCGCGAACCACACCACCGAACCGCTTCACCGCGTCGATGGCCATCTGCTCGCGCTCTTCGGCGCGGTCCTGCTGTTTCTTCGCCAGGTTTTCGGCGTTCACCGCGCGGACTCGTTCGCGATTGGCCCACAGGGCCAGGCCCACGCTGATCGCGGTGGCCACAACCAGCAAGAACGCGAACGCCCCGGCGGTCGCCAGAGCCGCGCGATGTTTGCGGGCGAACTTCCGCATCTTGTAAAGCGCTGATGGCGGGCACGCTTCGACCGGGTCGCCATCCAGGTAACGCTGCACGTCCCGGGCAAAACCATTGGCTGTCTCGTACCTTCTCGTCCGATCCTTTTCCAGCGACTTCATCACGATCCAGTCGAGGTCGCCGCGGACGAGCTTCGTCAGCCGGGCCGGCTCCATTTTGCGCTGGGCCGAGATCGTCGGGAGAGCATCCTTCGACTCGCTCAGCCGGGTTGAGGGCTTTACTGGCTCTTCGTCGCGGATGCGGCGGAGGATCTCCGCGTACGCGGCCTGGCGGAGCTTGGCACGTTCCAGCGGCGTCGAGCCGGTGAGCAGTTCATACAGCATGACCCCGAGCGAGTAGATGTCGCTGCGCGTGTCAATATCGAGCGCACCATCTCGGCCTGTTCGGAGCTCATGTACTCGAGCGTGCCAATCACGGCACCAAATTCGGTGAATAACGTCTTCTCGGTCAACCGTTGATCGATCGCCTTGGCCACGCCGAAGTCGATCACCTTGGCGACGGGCGTGCCGTCGTGCAGCGTGACCAGGACGTTCGACGGCTTGATGTCGCGGTGAATGATCCCCTTCTGGTGGGCGTGCTGAATAGCCTGGCAGACCGGGATAAACAGCTCGAGCCGCTCCCTGGGCGTGAGGTGATTGCGATCGCAGTACTCGGTGATCGGCACCCCTTTTACTAGCTCCATCACGAAGAAGGGGCGGCCGGTCGCGGTGGCGCCGGCATCGAGAACGCGGGCGATGTTGATGTGATCCATGATCGCCAGGGCCTGACGTTCGGCCTCGAAGCGGGCAATCACCCGCGCCGTGTCCATACCCGGCTTGATGACCTTGAGCGCGACCTTGCGTCGCACCGGCCGCTCCTGCTCGGCCATGAAGACGGCACCCATGCCCCCCTCGCCAATCTTCTGGAGCAGTTTGTACGGGCCGATCGTCGTGCCCGGGCCTTCGGCGATTTCTGAGCCGCCGGCGCTGGCGGTCGGATCCGACTCGGACACGACCGCGGGCTCCGGCGTGTGGTCGCGCGTGGAGTTCGCGGCGGAAGCCGATGCCGGTTGAGCGACCCCCGAGCTGAGGAACGAGCCGGCCTCGTCGTGGGCTTTCAGGAGCGATTCAACCTGAAGGCGAAGCGCCGTGTTACTTCCGCAGGCTCGATCGAGATAGGCGGCGCGGTCGGCACCCGCCGGGTGGTTGAGGGCTTCGCAGAAGATCGATTTCAGGTCGGCTTCGGACGGATTCATCGGCGAAATCCCCCGTGTCATGAGGTCCGGGACGATCATACCTGCTCTGAAATGCTCCGTCTGCGCTCCGAACCCGACACGAAAAACCTCCTGGTCGAAAAAATTCTCGCGGACCGAGCTGCCGAAACAGCCAGGCACGCGCAAAAGCCCAGTCGCGCTCGGCCGTGCGGCGGACCACGCCCAGGATCGTAGCTGCCTCATCGAGTGTGAGCCTGGCGAAGAGACGCAGCTCGACCAGCTCGGCGGCGCGGGGATCGACCCGGGCCAGTTCCGCCAGGGCCACGTCGAGGTCAATGAGATCATCGGGGTGGGCGTCGTCAGCGACAAGCCCGTCGAGGTCGAGCGACGCCCGGTGCCGGCTGCCGCCGCCACGCTTAAGGCGCTTGCGGTCGCGGGCACGGTCGACCAAGATCCGCCGCATGGCCTCGGCCGCGGCGGCGAAAAGTGGGCACGATTGTCCCAGGGCTTGGCGCCATCGGCACCGACAACACGGAGATAGGCCTCGTGCACGAGTGCCGCGGGCTGGAGCGTTTGGCCGGGGCTCTCGTGGGCCAAGCGCAATGCGGCCAGGCGTCGTAATTCGCCGTAGACCAAGGGCAACAGTTCGCGGGCTGTCTGGGCTTTATCGTGGATGAGCACGTCTTCGATCGGGTTGCCTGTGACTTGGTTGGGCTCGGCGGACATGGCCTTTACCTCGTTCAACGCAAAGCGAGGCGTTGACGATGCGCTTCAAGGCCATGCGTGACCTCCTCGTTCAGCTCGTCGTCGGTGATCCGAAAGGCGTCAACTTTGGCCCTGCCGAGCGCCAGTAGAAGACTCGTCCGATCCAAACCGGCGATCTCGGCGGCCCTCGATTGCGAAAGAACAACCCGAGAATACCACTGGATCGCCGCCGCCAACCCGAATTCCTTCACCAGATCTTCGCCCGAACCCCATTCCGGCGGGTCCAGAACGTCGGGGATTTCCATATGGATTGTTTTCAATTCACGCTCCTCGCCCGCCGACGATCTTAACGATGCGACGCGATGGCATTTCCTATCGTCTCATCGTCTTACTTTGATTATAAACGCATTACACCTCGCAGATCACCATGTCTCGCCGGCATCGCTCTTATTCTCCTCTTGAAAAAAGATCGGGTGAATGTGGTAAGCCCGTTCATCGGTCTCAGGTCGTGGACCGCTCGAAGAACGTCAAGGCATCTTTTTGCGCCTGATGATCTCTGCAAGGCGACGAGCCATCGGCGGCAGCCCATCTGATTGCAAACCGTGCGCGGTTATCCTAGTCCCAAAACAAGCGTAATATATTAGGCACCTTCTGTACAGTTCACAACAACACATGTCAAATGTGTAGACGTACCTTCTAAGTTCGAGGGCCTTCCGGCCCCGACATTCGGTCTCGATCTGTTTCGACTCATGCATCAGTCCCCTTTCTTTGCTCGGCGGCCTCGAGGGATCGGGGCATCCGGACCCCGACTTCAGTGGCTAATCCTTCAGCACAACCTGCACTCGTGGAGCCGCTCGACCAATCGCAGGAAGACGCCTTGCCACGGGTTCCAGGAGAGCATGCGGTAGATCAACCGGCGTCCGCCCCGCACGATCTGACAGGGCATCTCAATGAACGCCGCACGATACGTCGCGAACTCCATCCGCAAGAGGGTTCGCTTCTCAGTCGCGTGCTTCGCCTCGTGCCGCGGGGACACGGGGACCAGCAAGGCGAGTCCAGGCCTTCAGGGTCCAGGCCAAGCTGGCCATCACCATATAGCCCCAGTTGCTCAACAGGTTGTCGACCGGCGTCGTCAGTGCATGCACGCCTGTCTTGAGCTGGGCGATCAGGTTCTCTTGATCACAGCGGTCATTGGCCGAGAACACGACTTCCTCGGCCGACATCACCCGGTCATTGGTGATATAAAAGAAGTAGCGATACTCCTCGAAGAGCCGCATCTGCCCTTGGTCGATCCCCAGCCGCTTGCGGACGACGATCATCCGATAACTCTTCTTACAGGCAGCCGGCCGATAATTGAACTCGGCAACCATCTCCTCGAGCAGATGGATGGTCTTGAAGCCACGCTCTCGGACGATCGCCGGCTTGATTCGTTCGGGTTGCCGGCGGGGGGCCGTCTGGATCACGTATCGCGGCGGTCGTTCCAGGAAGCTGTACGCTTGGTCCGGCAACGCGTCGGCCTCGGCCTTGAGGCAGTCGTGGGCCGCATAGCCGAAGATGAAGCGGACGTTCCCCGCATCGTCCCAGGAATCGAGGTCAGCGGTCTCGGCGATGGTCGAGCCATCCCGTGGCAGGATCCGCTCGTCCCAGAGATCCAGGTCCTTGTTCTCGGCGATCTTGGTGTCGCCGCGGAGCAAGACCCTCTTGAAGCCGGCCCGGATGCACAGCGCCACGGCCTTGTTCAGGTATTCGCCGGCCCGCTCCTGCGATGGGCGATTGCCGCTGCGATTGAGCAGGAACAGCGGTTCGGCCGTATTGGCCAGCGAGACCAAGAGCACATGGTAGCCCCAGAGGCCGTTGTAGGCGATGTCCACTCCCTGCTTGCACTCGGCATCGGTCGCGACGATGGTGCCGTCGGCGTCGATGATCGCCTCGTTGAAAAACTCGTCCGGTTGCTGTCTCCAGACCCGCAGACGCGCTTCGTTGAAGGCGTTCATCAAGTCGAGGACATCGGCCTCGGAGCTGAAGCGGCGGCAGAAGTCGCCAGAGGTGGTCGGGTCGGGGATCCGTTGGGCCCCCAGAGCATCGAGATACACCTCGTCGTTGCGCAGCAGCTCGAGGTGTTCGAGGCGGCGGCCGCCGGCAAGGATGTTCAAGGCGATACTCAACACATGATCGGATTCGTGATAGGGGAGATGGCGTTTGAGCAGATGGAGGGTGTGATCGATCTCGTCGATCAGGCCGACCTTCTGGGCCAGCAGCAAAATGGCGCCGATCCCGCCGGCACTGAGACCGCGGACGCGATCGGCGTGTTCGTAGTGGATATTGGTCGCGGTCATCATCGGTATAGGCCGCTCGGGCCCCGGCGTGTTGTCGAGTCGGTTCTTGATTCGCCGTCGCGCTTCCTGGAAGAATCTCTTCTTGCGTGCCGCGTGTTTTTTTCGGAGAGTAGCGCTCACTCGAAAACCCCCTTGTCTTGGAATAGTGAGGATGTGTTCTTACCTCTATTATTCCAAAAACTCGCGGGGTTTTCGAGCTATTTCCCGGAAATCTTGCCGTTCGGGATATATATCACGCTTGGTTCAGGCCTAGTCTGGACACTTCCGAACGACCCCAACAACGGGGTCCGCAGGATTAAAATGCATATGTGGCGGCCGGGCTCGATTCCGTCATCTGCGAGCCATCAATCTCGTTAGAGGAGGGGAGGATGATGGCTGGACAACTCCGCCTGAGCGAGACGCAGTTGTCCGATTTCCGGTCGCTTGTCACGATTCCCGCGACTCAGATGCGATCGATCCTTGATCGTCTGAACGAAATTACTCCCGTCCCGATGTCTCAGGAAGAAGTACGTCGTGTTGTATTAGGGGTTATCCCGGAGCAAGCGAGAGCTGAGGCTCTCACTCGACAAGTCCTGGCCTTGGCTGGACTTCAATACCGCTCTGATCGCCCATATGATGAGCTCAATCAGGCTTTGCGAAGCTCGTTGGAAGCGAAGTTTGACCCTCCAAAATTGGCCGCGTGGGATCTCATCTCCCCGCTATTTAACGACATCCTGACATCCCGCGCGATTCGTACGACGGTCAAGTCTCTCGAGCTTCTCTATGATTACGCCAACCTCGTGCGATCCAGCAACGTCATCACCGACGTCAGGCCGGTCTTCGACGATGATGCGGATCACATTATCGGAGCCATTGTCTCATTCACGCTCAGGATGAGTTACCAGAATGGTAATTCCGCTCACAGCTTGAGTCTTGCGATGGATGCGGACGATGTCGAGAAACTCCAGGAACAATGTCGACGCGCCTTGAAAAAGGCGGAAACGACTCGAGCCCATTTTTCTGAGTCGGGCCGGTCTGATACTCGGATTGAAATCACAGGAAAGTTTGAACAATGACGCTTTTGAAGGAACCTCGATCCCAACGTCCGATCACTCGCTCATACGAGCCAAGTTTGGAGAAGCAGAATACCAGACTTTATGATTTTCAGCCCGAAGGCAAGGCTTTGGGGATGGCCCTCAACGCCCAAGTATCCGCTCGGACCGGTGCGTCTGGAATGGGCGCCAGTCCGTTTGACGGGACTTTTCAATCGGAATTCGACGAAGATACCTTATCTAACTTCGGCGAAGACATCCTAATTATAAGTGGACCAGTCGCAACCAAACCATCCAGGCGGGAGCAACTGTTCAAGAGGCGCAACAAGCCAAGCCCACATCGCCGACGCCGCTTTGTTCGTCTCGCAGCAGGAATTCATTCCCCCAACCGAATGAGCGGCGCCCGCAAGACACGTGTTCCGCCCAAAGCTCCGGCAATCATTCAAATCTACAAGGGCGTTGTTGAGACCGTCCATGAAGGCTTTGCCTATCTGATTCTGGAAACTCGCGACGGTCAGCGTGTCGAGATTGAGTGGGATGAAACAGAACTTGCTAATAAGAATATCGGCGAACGCCAGCCATTCATTCTCAAGACGATGACCGCGGGGAACAAGCTGGAGTACGAGTTCATCCTCGACCAGTTGCATCCACTTTCCGAAGATTTGCAGGACGCGATTGATGACCTGAAGAGGCACTACCGATCCACGGGTGAGCTCGACGATGTTGGGGAGTGACAGTGCTCCGCTCAAGATCTATGTTTTTGGATCAATCGAGGGGGAATCCATTGTCCTCCACCTTCCCAACGGCAAGTGGGGGGTCGTGGATTCGTTCGCTCCTTCCCTGAAAGATCCGAGCACGAATCCCGCCTTCGGTTTGCTCAGGCAGAAGAACGTGACCGAGCTTGAGTTCCTCTGCCTGACCCACCCTCACGACGACCATTTTCGGGGAATGAGCCAGCTCCTGAAGGGATTCTCAGTCAAGCAATTCTGGACATTCATCGGGCCGGACCCGCAAGACATCTCACTTCTGAAAAGCTATTTCCTCGCAGAGGCCCAACAAGCAGATCGAACCGTGTTCAAGGAATCGGCCGAGGAACTTGCGTCCGTCTTCGACTTGGTGGAACAGGCTGGAATCGATCGACAGACCGTGATCTCGCGGCGTGCCATGTACCCTGTGCCCAGAAATAGTGTGTTCAACGTTGAGATATGGGGGCTCGCCCCGACCGATGATCGGGCCAGAATCTACAAAAAGTCGCTGATGAACAGCCTTTTCAAGAATCCTGCGAAAGTCGAGGCGATGCCCCATGCAAAACACAACACGATCTCGATCGGCCTCAGAATTCGGTTCGGCCAGGCGAAAGTCCTCCTTGGTGGGGATGTCGAAAAGGAAGCCTGGAACTCTGTTCTCCGTGAGCATCCACAAGAGGATCTGGTCTCTCACTTCGTGAAAATCAGTCACCACGGATCAACGACCGGCTACTGCCCCGAATTGTGGACCGTATTGTCGAACCAGGGTTCGTGTCGACCAATCGCCGCGCTGACCCCATACAAGCGATTCAAGCTTCCTGACCCCGCGGCCCTTGAACACATCCAAGATCATGTCCGCTCAATCCATTCGGCAAGTCGTAGCGGTCATGCCGAGCGCACCGAGACCTGGCGGATCGTGGCTCTTGCTAAGCTGAAGGCAGCAAGTGCCGGGAAAAGCCTGGCGTCAAACCCCACCACAACCGTCGGCTGTTGCGAAATCAAGGTCGCCGAAGATGGCGAATGCCAGGTGACGCACCATCCTCCGGCTTGTCTGATTTACGAGCACAAGTCCGCTTGATTGCCACTGGGATTTCCATCGCTAAGGCTTTTTCAATCGATTAAGTCTCGGTCGCGCCATCGAATTTTATTCCTTCATCCTGCCTCCCATTCGTTCGATTGGATCGGTGTGTTCGGATTGATCAGCATCGTCGGCGACTCGAGGCTGGTACTGTCAAATCGATTTGGGAGGCCGGCGTCAGAAATTGGCTCTCTCTCGACAACACCCTTTTAAGGCAAGCAAAATCCATCATAATGTGGTATTTGAACCTGGATACTTACTGCGAAAACAGAGCGGATTTGCGCGTTCAACTTAACTATCCTGATCGGCGACAATTACATTTCCCCTTGACGACAATTAGAATTCCCCACTGAACTGTTCCATTGTTCATTATCCTTTCTCGCCCGAAGCACCCAATTTTGCGTTTAATTTGGACGACAGAACATCCCCTACGAGTTGGCCGCGCTCTGAACTCCTTTCTGACCGCCGTCGCGGGGTTTCCGTTGTTCGATTGACGACGATGACCGATGCTCACGCGAACTTTTCTGATTCAGCCGCCGTTGGGCTCAAACGCCACGGCCTCATCCGCGATCTCACCGTTCCTCAAGCCTCTGGCGCTGAGGGCGCTCGGTCTCGGGCTGTTGATCCTGCTTGGCCTGTTCCAGGCGATAGCTCGCGACGTTGAGCTCCAGGATCACGCTGTGATGGACCAGCCGGTCAATCGCCGCCGCAGTCGTCATCGGGTCCTTGAAAATGCTCTCCCATTTCGAGAACGGCAGATTGCTCGTGATCATCACACTGCCACGCTCGTACCGCTCCGCCAGCAGCGTAAACAAAACCTCCATTTCTTCGCGGCTCTGCTGAACGTAGCCCAGGTCGTCGATAATCAGCACCTCGAAGCTCGATAGCCGTTTGAGATATCGGCTCAATTTCAGATCGCGCTTAGCAATCAACAGATCTTGAACCAATAAACTGCACGGGCTGAAAAACACCTTGCGGCCCGCCCGCACCAGCTCTTGCGCAATCCCGCATAACAAGTGCGTCTTGCCACTCCCGGATCGTCCAAAGGCCAGGACGTTCTCCCGTGCCTCGACGAAGGCCCCGTCCAACAACGTGCGTGCCTGCCGCGCGACTTTCGCGGGCAGCCGCTTCATGTCGAACCGAGCCAGACTCTTCTCGACCGGCAAGTCCGACTCGCGTAACCAACGCTCGATCCGATTTGTCCGTCGCACCTGGCACTCCTTTTCCGCGAGCTCGCCAAGATATTGCTCGTAGCTGAGCGATTCCTGGACCGCGCGGCGGGCCGCGTCCTCGAAGCTTTCACGAAACGTGGGCAGATGAAGCTCCCGCAGGCACTCCAGGAGCCGCTGCTTCACCTCCGTCGGCGACGCCATTCCATACCTCCTTGTGATCGAACAAGACATCGAAACTCAACAAATCCGTTGCTTCCACTCGAACGTCCGTGACCGGCCGGGGGGACACGTGACGGCCGATCCATTCGCTTACCCCCTGCGCCGTGATCGTCTGCTCCTCCTCCAGCAGGGTTCGCAGGGCATCGTCCACCAACGACTCGTTTTCGCGGGCCGCCAGTTCGAGGATCTGAAGATATTCGCGTGAAGCTCGGCCGGCCGCCGTTTCACGCAGCGCGTCGTAGGCCATGCGAAATCGACTGGTGGGAAAGAGATCCTCTCGGTAGCGATAATTCTCGAACGCGCCGGGCTTGCGCACCAGCCAATCGATGACGTGCCGATAATTGACGCGATGCTTCCGCTGGCCGCGCAGGCGAGCAATCCGCTCGACGGCCTTGCCGGCAAACCAAACTTCGAGCTCTTCGGCGTAGAGCCGGACGTCCACCCATTCGCCGATCAATCTGCTATCAACTGAATAAATATTCCGATCAACATGAATAATGCTTCCAGATTGAACTCGCGCACGCACTCGCTTATAACTCTCGAGCCGTGCCGATGGCAGCGGACGGAGCACGGCCCGTTCCTCGGCAAGTCGCGCCTGGCGGCCCGCATTGCGCTGCTCGAGAATCGTTCGCAGGAACCGACCGTAGGCCGCGCGGTCGGCGAAATCGCGGCTGCCACGCAAAAGCAGCGCTTGGTCCACGGCTTCCTTGAAGCGGTTGTGGCTCTGCTCGGCGTCGCCGTTTTCATGAGCTTCGCGTGCGTTGATCTTTTCGATCTTGAGATCGTAGTGCGCCATCAACGCGTGATACCGCGCGGTGAACTCCTTTTTTTGCGACAGGTTATTCACAGCCGCGCTCATGCGGTCGGAGCGGTGCCGCTGCGGCGTTCCGCCCAGCTCCCAGAAGGCTTGCTGCAAGCCGTCGCAGAGACTCTCGAAACTCTCGGAGAAACAGATCGAGGCCGTCTCCCAATTCGAGTAGGTCAGGACGAAGTGATAAACCATGTGATCGAAGGGCTGGCCGCCGAGAGTCACGCCCAAGGTGGTCATGTGCGTGAAATCGGATGCGCCCAACCGGCCGGGATAGTGAGTCTGTGCGAAGAACACCTCCTTGGGGGGACCACTCGTCGCTTCCCACTGCCGCACGCGGCGCTGAAGCGTGCGTAATTGACCGTCGTCGAAGCGGCCGGGGTAACGGAGTTTTAACCACTCGAACAAGGTTTTTGCCTGCAAGCCGGGACTCTGTTCCAGTTGTTCTTGCACCTCCTTCCAGACCTCGGCGAAGGGATCTTCGCGCGTTCGCCATGCCCGCGGCCAGGTCTGCCGCTCGCTGGGGAGCTTGGCCTGCTCGCGGTACTTCCGTGCCGTCTTGCGATCCATGTCTGCCCTCATCGCCGCGACCAACAGCGGCTTGCCGGCCTTCAATAACGCCTGTAAGCGCCGCACTTGCCGATCCGTGACCTTCGCCATGGTGATCCTCCTAGGTTTTGGAGAACCACCAGCAGAAACCATTGCCCCGTCAGTGGGGAATTCTCATTGTCGCCGAGCGGAACCACTCCGCGGAAACCGCCATATTGAGCGTTCTGGCCCGAAGATTCGTGACGCCGAATTCAATCGCGGTCAGTGGGGAATCTTAATTGTCGCGGTGGGGAAATGTAGTTGTCGCCAATCAACTATCCCCACGATGTCATTTCCTACTTCAGACCACGCGGCATCGCCCGGCGCTAACCGCACCATCGCCTTTTTCAAGCCCTATGACGTCTTGTGTCAGTTCACCGACGCCGCCGGTCGATCGGCGCTCAAAGACTTCATCTCCGTCGAGGGAGTCTATCCGGCCGGCCGGCTCGATCGTGATAGCGAGGGCTTGCTCCTTCTCACAAACGACGGACTGCTGGCGCACCACCTGACTGATCCGCGCTTCGAGCACCCCAAGACCTATCTCGTTCAGGTCGAGCGCATCCCCGACCATGATGCACTCGAACGCTTGCGCCAGGGCGTTGGCTTGAACGACGGCCGCACCCGTCCCGCGCAGATTGACCGGCTGGCCGACGAGATCGATGTCCCGGATCGGTCCGTTCCCATCCGGTTTCGCAAAAACGTGCCGACCGCCTGGCTGCGGATGACGATCCGCGAAGGACGCAATCGCCAGGTCCGCCGCATGACGGCCGCGGTCGGCCATCCGACCTTGAGATTGATTCGCGTGGCCATTGGCCCGATTTCGCTCGGGGATCTTGGTCCCGGGAAATGGCGCGACTTGACCAGCCAGGAGCTCGCCGCCCTGGCGGCACTACGCGACCTATCGCCGCGACCACCGCGACCGACACGCGGCCAACGATTGCGCCGGCCGTGAAGCGTTCGATCTCGCCTTTACGAAAATTGTTCCCAAATTCTGCTTGTGCCAGGCGATTGGATGAGATCATGATATTTATACGGAGAAGCCAATTTGGCTTATCCACTTCTGGAGGGGCTGAAAAGCCAATCCGTGGAGGAAAATTCTCTGTATCAGTATATGCTGATCGGTGACGAAATCGGGCTTGGTTGGAACCAAGAACACTTTCGCAACGAGACACTCCAAGATCTAATCGATGAGTTGAAGCACCGTCGTTACAACGCCGGAGCACTGCCCGGCGAGTTGCAGCGGGCATTGGACGACAAGTTCTTCTCCCGCCGCCTTCACTATCGCATCAGCAAGTGGGCCAATTACGATGGACAGGGTGAACACGTTGCCCGCGCGCTCTGCCGCGCCTGGTTCCGCAAGCGCAACGAGCCAGACAACGTACCGCGTCGCTTTCTCGATCAGCGTGACCGTCCTATTGGCCCCGTAGCCGCAGATTACCGGGCGTGGGCCGACGCCGTAATCATCAATTGGGGCGGCACGCCACCCACCGACCCGCGGATCATCGCTGCCCTCTCCTGAGCCGCTGCCCACCCGGGGCGGGACAACTCGCCTCGGTCTCGTCGCTGTACGTATCTACGGTCCCGAAGCCTGGGATCTACCGCCATCAGAGCTACTTTTCGCTGCTCATTCACTCCGTGCCGACGATTCCGACTTTCGTACCACGTTTCTCTGCGCTGTCCAAGTTTAGTCCCCCCAAAGTCATCAGGATTTCTGTCGAGCGACTGGCTATACTAGAAATAGAGTCTGCTTTCTTTCGGTCGTTGCGTTGGTGTCGAGTTGGATGAATCGGCCGTCCGGCCGGGTAGCGGTTCCCATTTCCTTGTTTGTCGTCCCGCAACGGTCCGTGTTATTCTTTCACTTCAGGCAAGGGCATCGTCCGCTCTGCGATCCACTTGGATCCGAGTTCAGAATCAGCGCACCGCAGAGGTCGACAATGTCAAAAAAGCTCCTTCTCGGCTCGTTGGAGATCCGCCGGTTCCGATGCTTTCGCGAACTCCGGATAGGGCGATTGGGTCGAGTGAACCTGATCGTCGGAAAAAACAACGTCGGCAAATCGACCCTTCTCGAAGCGTTGCGGTTGTTCGCAAATCCGTCTTCGCTCGTCGAACTGCTCAGGATCCTTGCTCTCCGAAACGAGATTTTTCCCGCCGAATTTGAGAGCTGGAAACGCCACCATACGTACCCGATACCCATCGACAGTCTATTTTTCGGCCGACGAATGACTCTGGGAGCCGAGGGGGCGATCTCGATCGGACCTGCCGACTCGCCGGAACAAACGCTTTGCATTGACGTGAATAAGCGGGCGAGAACGTTCAAAGCACCTGATGCACGTTATCTGGAAATCGGCAAGCCGGCTCAGCCGGACACGCCCTCCTTTATCGTCTTCCTCCGAGCGACAGAGCTCACATTCCGAATCGGGATTTCGAGTCAGAATTTTCCGATTGAAAAATCGACCGGACATGTTGTTCCCGCCGGGCCTGACACAGAGGGCGTGGTACTCGACACGACAGAAGCAACTGCCAGTCCCCTTCGCACAATTCCCTACTACTCGATTCCGCCGAACGGACTTGAGTTGGCGGAGGTGGGCAAGCTGTGGGATCAGGTCTCTCTGTCTCTTCTCGAGCAAGACGTCATTACCGCCTTGCGGATCATCTCACCGGAAGTCGAGCGCGTGGCGCTCAAATCATGGCGAGACGCAACGGACAATGACGCTCTTGACCGCGAAACAGCAAGCAGAATTCCCTTCGTCAAATTGGAAGGCACGGAGAAACCAATACCGCTACGAGCTCTCGGCGACGGCGTCAATCGTTTGTTCGGCATTGCATTATCATTAGTTCACGCCAAAGATGGGATTTTGCTTGTAGACGAAATTGAAAACGGAATTCACTATTCTGTTCAGGCCGATCTTTGGCGGTTGGTATTCGAGATGGCTTCACGTTTGAATGCTCAGGTCTTCGCAACCACGCATAGTTACGATTGCATCAGGGCATTCGAAACGGCAGCCCTGCGGACAGATGATGACGGAGTCTTCGGTGCGCCTGGCGCGGAAGGTCGACCGCACGTTGGTCGGCGAATTTGACGAAAGGGAGTTGGGAATCGCAATCGATGGACAGATCGAGGTGCGATGATGCGAGATCGACTGCTCGTCGTCGAGGGGCAAGATGACAAACACGTACTATGGGCAATCCTCCAATACCATCACTTCGAGCCTTCCTTCGAAGTGAAAGATGAGGGTGGATTCGAGAACCTTATTCAGCGGTTGCCCGTTTATCTCAAACTTGGCTCCGACCTCGAGCGCTTTGGAATGATCGTTGACGGAGATCTTAGCATCGGCAGCCGTTGGGAATCACTGAAGAATATTCTTCGGAAACTAGGCTACGCCAACGTGCCCCATGAGCCGGAATCTCTTGGGACGCTGCTTGGACACCCGGACCTTCCGCGTGTCGGGGTATGGATCATGCCAGACAACACATTGCCCGGCATGCTCGAGGATTACCTTTCCTTCCTTGTACCCGCAAATGATTCTCTCTTCCGGTACGCCAAGCATTGCGTCAGCAATATCCCTGTCGAGGACCGAAGATTTTCAGAGGCCCATCGAACAAAAGTGCTGATTCACACATGGCTCGCCTGGCAAGCGGACCCAGGAACACCTTTGGGGCAGGCGATTACCAAGAGGTATTTCGATGCAGAATGTCCACAAGTTCAAAGCTTGCTCGCGTGGCTAACTCGGCTATTCAAATAATGTCTTTCAACCGTTAGGGCCTCAGGGATTGACTCGATCTTGCCGTACCATCGCTTTTTTCAAGCCCTATGACGTCTTGTGTCAGTTCACCGATGCCACCGGGCGATCGACGCTCAAAGACTTCATCTCCGTCGAGGGAGTCTATCCGGCCGGCCGGCTCGATCGTGATAGCGAGGGCTTGCTCCTTCTCACAAACGACGGACTGCTGGCGCACCACCTGACTGATCCGCGCTTCGAGCACCCCAAGACCTATCTCGTTCAGGTCGAGCGCATCCCCGACCATGATGCACTCGAACGCTTGCGCCAGGGCGTTGGCTTGAACGACGGCCGCACCCGTCCCGCGCAGATTGACCGGCTGGCCGACGAGATCGATGTCCCGGATCGGTCCGTTCCCATCCGGTTTCGCAAAAACGTGCCGACCGCCTGGCTGCGGATGACGATCCGCGAAGGACGCAATCGCCAGGTCCGCCGCATGACGGCCGCGGTCGGCCATCCGACCTTGAGATTGATTCGCGTGGCCATTGGCCCGATTTCGCTCGGGGATCTTGGTCCCGGGAAATGGCGCGACTTGACCAGCCAGGAGCTCGCCGCCCTGGCGGCACTACGCGACCTATCGCCGCGACCGACACACCGAACACGCGGCCAACGATCGCGCCGGCCGTAACGCAATCCCAGGGTGGGTGCCTGGGCCATCTTTCAGAATCCGTTGCCACACCCGTAAACGCAACTGAAGCGATTCGTCTCACGGTCGGTCATCAACTTTAGTACACTGGATGAAGTGAGACGGATTCCAAAAAGCGGCTTGCGCCAGTCCGTTTCTCTGTCTGTCTGCGACCGGCGTGAGCCGGGAGAGCGATTGTCATGAGCGTGAGTGCGACTGGCGAAACCATCAATGGCGCGGCAGGCCAGTCGATGCGTCTCCTCTTTGAAGGCGGCACCCTCGTCGTTGAAGGGCCGGGCGCCGATGACGATCCGAATTTGCCAGGCGTCAAGTTCGACCAGCGGACGCGTCAATACCGCGCCGAGGCTATCTGGTACCGCACGATCGTCGAGCACGTGCGGCGGCACAAACAGCCTTATACCGACACTGCGCGTGCGTATGAGCCGTCCGCCTGGCGGCTGCAAGTGGCCAAGGAGGCGTTTCCGCACCAGGTCGAGGGCCTTAACGCCTGGTGGCAGGCCGGCGGCCGCGGCGTCGTCGTCTTGCCGACGGGCACGGGCAAGACCCACCTCGCGAACATGGCCATCGAGCGCGTGGGCCGGCCCACGCTGGTCATCACACCGACGATCGACCTCATGAACCAGTGGTACGACGAGCTCGACGCTCAGCTTCGGTGTCGACGTCGGGCTGCTCGGCGGCGGCTATTACGACATCCAGCCCCTCACCGTGACGACCTACGACTCGGCTTATCTCAACATGGATCGCCTGGGCAACCGCTTTGGACTCATCGTTTTCGACGAGTGCCACCACCTGCCCGGCCCGACCTATGGCCTGGCCGCCACCTGTGCGATCGCCCCTTATCGGTTGGGGCTCACCGCCACGCCCGAGCGGGCCGATAACGCACACATCCATCTGGACCAACTGATCGGGCCAATCGCCTATCGCCGCGAGATCACCCAGCTTCGCGGCCGACTATCTGGCCGAGTATCGCGCGATGATCCTGTACGTGCAATTGAGCGACGCCGATCGCGCTCGCTACGAAGAGGCACGCGAGATCTATCGCGGTTTTGTGCAGCAATCCGGCATCAACATGAGCCAGCCCAACGGCTGGGGCCAGTTCATCTTCTTGGCTCACCGCTCGCCCGAAGGGCGCGAAGCCTTTCGCGCCTATCGCGAGCAGCGCGAGCTGGCCCTGGCCGCGCCGGCCAAGCTCAACCTGCTGGCTCGGCTGCTCGAGCGCCATAACGGCGATCGCGTCTTGATCTTCACGCACGACAACGCGACCGTCTACACGATCGCACGCCAGTTTTTGGTCCCGGTCATCACCCATCAGACCAAGACCAAGGAGCGCCGCGATATCTTGCTGCGGTTCAACGCCGGCACGTATCCGATCGTGGCAACGTCGCGCGTGCTCAATGAAGGGGTCAACGTGCCCGAGGCCAACGTCGCGATCATCCTCTCCGGCTCGGGCTCGGTGCGCGAGCACGTGCAGCGCCTGGGCCGCATTCTTCGCAAGTCAGGCGACAAGGAAGCCACGCTTTACGAAGTGATCACACGCGGCACGGCCGAAGAATACACGTCCAATCGGCGGCGCCAACACGATGCGTATGATGGAAATTGAGGAAGACCGGGAAATTCTGTATAATTCCAGGTCACGACAGGATCACGCAGGGGGAAACGTACCATGTCAAATAAGGACCTTGTCATCGAGGCCATCCGCCAACTTCCCGAGATCGTGAGCCTCGAAGAAATCGCCGAAGAGATTGCCATCCTTGCCGCAATCGAAGAGGGAACGCGCGACGTCGACGCCGGCCGGACCGTTCCGCACGAAGAAGTCAAGAAGAGGCTCACCTCGTCGAAAACTTGATGGTGCTTCTGTCCGTCCTCGTCTTGCTTCTCCTGGCTGCGTTCATTGGTTCGCGACGGAGCCTGATGGTTGGCTCGACGACTATTACAATCGACGCGCACTGGTTCCTATCACGCTTTGATCCAACTGTTTGTTTCTGACAGGCTCAATTCATGCTCACTGGCGACCTGGTCCGGGTCAAGCTCGCGAAAGAGCGGGTCGTGCCGCTCTATATCGACCGCAACACCGCGCGCTGGCTCGAGGCGGCCGAGAGCCTGCTGCTCCTCTTTCGCGAGGGGATCGGCATGACGCGCGGCGAGATCGAAGACGAGATCGACGCCCTTTTTGGCGGCGGCGGCAAGGCGACCCAGGTTTATCGCGGGCTGGCCAAGATTCTCGAGGACCGCGCCGAGTTCGAGGTGGTGGCCGACGTGCGCCCCGACGTGATTCGCGAAAAGGTGTTTACCGCCGCGGCCGACTATCGTCGTCAGATGCGGTCGAATTCCGCGGCAGGCCCCGCGCATCGCGAGGTTTTTCGTCGTGACGAGATCCTGGGCAGCGTGGCCCAGGACTTGAATCTCACGCCCGACGCCGTCGCTAACTCGTTATTCGCCGACCTGCGCGATGAGAACCGGCTGTTGTCGTTCGACGATATGGACGCGCAGGGCCTGATCGATCGTTACAACGTCGGGCCTGGCCCAGGCCGTCTTGCTGCGATCGGTGATTGTGCGTGTCGAGGTTCGCAATGAACGGCCGGCCCGGTATCGTGCAGCTCTTTCGGCGGCTCAAGTTTCACCGCCTGCTCTACCGGGTCGAGGGGAGCATGCAAGACGGCTATGTTTTCCACATCGACGGTCCCTTGAGCCTCTTCAGCGCGACCACCAAGTACGGCCTGCAAGTCGCGCTGGTCTTGCCGGCGATCCTGCGTTGTGCGGATTTTCGCATCGAGGCCGAGCTGCGCTGGGGACCCAGACGCGAGCCGCGGAGCTTTCTGCTGGAGCCGCGCGACGGCCTGGTCTCGCACCAGGCGGATACCGGCATGTATACGCCGGTCGAGCTCAAGGCGTTTGTCGAGCGGTTCCGCCAGGTCGCGCCGGCATGGGAGATCAGCGAATGCACTGACGTCATCGAGCTGGGGCGTGAGGGTGTGTGGGTCCCCGACTACCGGGTGATTCACGTGGCGACAGGTGTCGACGTCTTCATCGAGGTCGTCGGGTTCTGGAAACGCTCGAGCCTGGAACGACTGATACGCCTGCTCCCCGGGAACGGTCCGCCTCGGTTCTTACTGGCCATCTCCGAACGGCTGAAGGTCGACGAAGAAGCACTCGACGAGCTCGATGCGCCGATTTTGCGGTTCAAGGAGATTCCCAACGCCAGCGAAATGGCCGCGCTTCTTGATCGCTTTCTCAAGACAGGTCAAAGCTGAATGTCAACAATCTCGACTCGCGTCAGCAAACGAGGGCAACACTGATGGGCGTTCGGCGTCGGCGATATGGGACATGGCTGGCTACTGTAACTGTTCTGCTCACAATCTCCGCGCCAGTCGGGGCCGCCGAGCAAAAAGAAATGGTCGCCGAGCTACGGGAACCCGTCGAGGTCTTGCTCGACCGCTGGGGAATCTCTCATATCTATGCGCACAATGAGCATGACCTGTTTCTGGCCCAGGGCTATCGAGCCGCGCGCGACCGGCTCTTTCAACTGGAACTCTGGCGCCGGCAGGCGACCGGAAGCATGGCCGAGCTTGTCGGCAAGCGTGCTGTCCCGGCGGATATCGGTGCGCGCCTGCTTCAGTTTCGTGGTGATATCAAGAGTGAGCTGAACCATTATCACCCGCGGGGATATGAAATCATCACGGCCTTCGTTGCTGGGATCAATGCCTATATCAGCCTCACCGAACGCGAGCCGGCCCGGCTGTCGTTGGAGTTCCGGATACTCGGCATCAAGCCCGGGAAATGGACGCCCGAGGTCGTGATCTCGCGGCACAACGGGCTCTTTCGCAACGCCACTCATGAAATTCAAAATGCCCAGCTCGTGTACGCGATTGGTGCGGTGCGCGCCGTTGAGCTTCTCAACCTGCAACCAGGCACGCCGCGCCTCGAGCCCGATCGCGGGCTCGACTTATCGCTGCTCGGCGACCCGATTCTGGAAACGTATCGGTCATCGCGTGCACCGATTTTGTTCCGTCCCGAGGATGTCGAGCCAATGTATCGAAAGCCATCCGGCGGCGCCCACGAGGGGAGGGGGGCCTTGTCGGCACCGAGCCAGAATCTCGTCGATAATCGGCTCGCGGCCAGATGGGACGAACCGCTCGAAGGGAGCAATAACTGGGTCGTCTCGGGCCAACTCACGACTCTGCGGCACGCGATCATGGCAAACGATCCGCACCGGGCCTTGCAACTGCCGTCGCTCCGTTACTGGGTTCACTTGAATCGCGCCAGGCTGGAACGTGATCGGCGCGGGCGAACCAGCCTTGCCGGGCGTTTCCGTCGGGCATAACGAGCGCGGCGCCTGGGGATTCACGATTTTCGCCATCGATCAGGAAGATCTTTACGTCTATGAAACCGATCCCGCCAATCCGTCGCGCTATCGGTATGGCAACGGCTGGGAGCCGATGCGGATCATTCACGAATCGATTGCCGTCAAAGGCGATCCCGCTGTCGAGACCGACCTGAAATTGACGCGCCATGGGCCGGTGATTCATGAAGACACGGCGCATCACCGTGCCTATGCCTTGCGGGCGGCGTGGCTCGAACCGGGAACCGCACCCTACCTGGCCAGCCTGCGCGTCGACCAGGCTCAGAACTGGCCCGAGTTCCGCGAGGCGTGCCGGTTTTTTCTGACTCCTTCAGAAAACATGGTCTGGGCCGACGTCGATGGACACATCGGCTGGCAGGCCGTGGGCCTGGCACCACGGCGCAATAATGATGCCGATGGACTTCTCCCTGTGCCGGGTGACGGGCGCTATGAATGGGAAGGTTTTCTACCGGTGCTGGAACTGCCCCATGTGGTCGATCCGCCGCGCGGCTGGTTTGCCTCGGCCAATCAAAACAACCTGCCGCCGGGCTTTCCATTCGCCGTCGGCTTTCAGTGGACCGATCCGTTTCGATTCAATCGCATCGAGGAAGTGCTCGGCTCGGGCCGTTCATTCACGCTGACTGATATGATGACGTTGCAGCAGGATGAATTATCGCTGCCGGCACGGGCGCTTGTGCCGCTACTTCGTGGCCTCAATGCTCCGCCGGGTCGGCCGAGCGAGGCTCGCGCGCGATTATTGACCTGGGACTTCGTGCTCCGCGCCAGATTCCGTGGCGGCCACGATCTACGTGACCTGGGAAAACGCGCTGGCAGCCGCGACGTGGTCAATTGTCGTGCCCGAGAAAGCGCTGGCCGTGTTTCCAAGAAGTGCGTTGTCGACTCAGAAGCTCATCGCGTGGCTGACATACCCTGATGAGCGATTCGGAGAAAATCCCCAGGCGCTGCGTGATGCCGTGCTGTCAGTGGCCCTCGTTCGAGCCGTGCACAACCTCGAGCGCCTCCTGGGCCCCGAGATGAGTCGCTGGCAGTATGGGCAAGCGAACTTCAAACACGTTGAGCTCAAGCACCCGCTGAGCGACGCGGTCACGTCGCAATGGCGGCAGCGCCTGGATCTCGGACCGCTGCCGCGGGGCGGCAACAGTCACACCGTCAACAGCACGTCGAATGGTCTCAACCAGTCGGCCGGCGCCACGTTCCGCATCATCGCCGACACGGGCGACTGGGACCGCGCTGTCGGAACGAATTCGCCCGGCCAGTCGGGCGATCCCGAGAATCCCCACTATGGCGACCTGTTCGAACCCTGGGCGCACGGCGAGTATTTCCCGGCACTTTTCACACGCGCCAAGGTCGAGACCGTGACTGAAACGAAAACAGTCCTCACGCCGTAACATCATCGGGGAATACGCTAACAGAGTGGTTGCTCGCGGTGCGAATCCGGTACAATATTCAAGAAGCTGCCCCACCGCGAGGATTAACGCTCTGACTTTCCATTCCTCCAGGATTGACCCTCCCTCCCCGAATACCAGCCGTTGGAGGACGCATGCGATCGGTCGCGACTCATTGTTTTTTTGCTTGCCGTCATGGCCGTTTGCCCTGTCCGTGGCGAGGAAAAGGCGAGTCATCAGCAGGACTTATTCACAAGTCGAGTGCGGCCGGTGCTGGCGCGTCATTGCTTCAAGTGCCACGGTCCGGACGATAAGGCCCGGAAAGCCCATCTGCGTCTGGATACGCGCGCCGATGCCCTGAAGCCGGCTTCCTCGGGTGCGATTCCCATCGTTCCGGGCAAGCCCGATGAGAGTGAGCTCGTGAGCCGGATCTTCGCCGATGACCCGGCCGAGCGGATGCCGCCGGCCGCGGCTAACTTACCACTTACCGATTCCGACAAAGAGCTTCTCAGGCGCTGGATCGCCGAAGGCGCCGAGTACAAGGCGCATTGGGCGTTCATTCCGCCACAGCCCGATCTGCCGCCGGTCGTTCGCCGCGCAACCTGGCCTCGCAACGCGATTGATGCGTTCGTTCTGGCTCGACTGGAATCATCCGGCTCGAATCTCTCGCCCTCGGAAGAGGCCGACCGCTCGACCTTGATCCGGCGTGTTTCGCTCGACCTGATCGGCTTGCCACCGACGTCCGAGGCGGTCGATACGTTCGTGCGGGATCAGTCTCCAAACGCATATGAGAAGCTCGTCGACTCATTACTGGACTCGCCCCATTACGGCGAGCGCTGGACGCGGCGCTGGCTCGACCTGGCACGTTATGCCGACACCAATGGCTATGAAAAAGACCGCGGCCGTTCGATCTGGCCCTACCGCGACTGGGTGATCCAGGCCATCAATGCCGACTTGCCGTTCGATCAATTCAGTATCGAGCAGCTTGCGGGCGACTTGCTCCCCCGGGCCACGCCGGGTCAGAAAATCGCCACGGGTTTTCATCGCAACACGATGCTCAATGAAGAAGGGGGCATCGACCCGCAGGAATTTCGGTTTTATGCCATGACGGATCGAGTCGCCACGACGGCCACGGTCTGGCTCGGGATGACGCTTGGCTGTGCCCAGTGTCACACCCACAAGTTCGACCCGATCCCCCATCGCGACTATTACCGGTTCATGGCCTTGCTCAACAATGCCGATGAGCCCGAAATGACCGTGCCGACCCGCGAGGCTGCCGACCGCCGGCACGCGATCGAGCGGCAGATCGCCGCGCTGGTCGCCGATCTGCCGAATCACTTCCCGCCCGCGGAGAAAGCCAGTGCCACTGACGCGCGAACATTGGCCGAGCGTAGACAGGCCAACCTCGAAGCCCGGTTTGAAGAGTGGGCCAAGCGTGAGGCGGCCGACGCCAGGCCCTGGACGGTGCTCCCAGCGGTCAAGGCCACGTCAAACCTTCCTCATCTCAGCGTGCTCGACGATGGTTCGATCCTTGCCAGCGGCGATCAGAGCAAGCGTGATCTTTACACGTTGCGTTTTAGCACAAGTTTGAGGCCCATCACGGCCATCCGGCTCGAAGCGATTCCTGACGAACGTCTGCCCAAGGGGGGGCCGGGGCGGATCTTTTATGAGGGACCCTTCGGCGACTTCTTTCTGAGCGAGCTCAGAGCGAAAGCCGGCGGCAAGCCAATCGCCATCAAGCAGGTGATGGTGAGCGGTCCTAACCCGGGCGCAGCCGCGCCGGCGATCGACGGCGACCCGCAAACGGGCTGGTCAACGGGAACCGTTCCCGGCCAGCCGCACACGGCCATCTTCGCGCTGGCCACGCCCATCGAGGATGCGCGCGACCTCGAAATCGAGCTCCTGTTCGAGCGTTATTACGCCGCCGGTCTGGGGCGATTTCGGATCTCGGTCACCACGGATCCGCGCCCGATCATTGCACCCCATTTGCCGGTCCCCATCGAAGAGCTGCTCCTGATCCCTGCGAATCGGCGAAGCGCCGCACAGAATGATGCCCTGCGCCACACTATCTGACGGTCGCGCCCGAATTAGCCAAGGAACGCGCGGCGATTGATGCGATTCGCAAGCAGATGCCGACAAGCCCGACGACGCTGGTACTGACGGAGCGACCGCCCGAAAACCCGCGGCCGACGTTCATGCATAATCGAGGCGAGTACCTCCAGCCGACGGAGCGCGTCGAGCCGGGGGTGCTCTCGATCTTGCCTCCGTTGCCGAAGAACGAACCCGCGAATCGGCTGGCACTGGCGCGCTGGCTGGTGTCACCTGAAAATCCCCTATCGGCGCGTGTCGTGATGAACCGCCAATGGGCCGCATTTTTTGGCAAGGGATTGGTCCGGACGGCCGAGGACTTCGGATACCAGGGGGAGCCGCCGACCCATCCCGAGCTGCTCGACTGGCTGGCGCTTGAGCTCGAGCGGCAAGGTTGGTCGATCAAGCGGATGCACAGGTTGATCGTGACGAGCGCGACCTACCGCCAGACATCGCGGGCCAGCTCCGAGCACCTGGCGAAAGACGCTGAAAATCGACTGCTGGCACGCGGGCCGCGTGTGCGGCTCGAAGCCGAGATGATCCGCGATGCGGTGCTACGCGAAAGTGGCTTACTCTGTGAGCGCATCGGCGGGCCGAGCGTTTTTCCCCCACAGCCGCCGGGCGTCAGCACCGAGGGAGCCTACGGCGGGCTCGCCTGGCAGCCCAGCCCGGGCGGTGATCGTTATCGCCGTGGATTATACACATTCACCAAGCGCACGGCCCCTTTTGCGATGGCGACGACCTTTGACGCGCCGAGCGGCGAGGTCTGCGTCGCCCGTCGCGAGGTTTCCAACACGCCGCTGCAAGCGCTCACTCTTCTAAACGACCCGGTCTTTCAGGAGGCCGCGCAGGCACTTGGGCTACTGATGGCCATGCACAGCGGGCCCGTGAAGGAACGCATCAAGGTGCTTTTCCGGCAATGCTTGAGTCGTGAGCCGGACCAGGACGAGCTAGACCGCCTCGAGCGTTTCTTTCACGCACAACGAACCCGGTTTGAGCGTAAGGATCTGAATGCCGCCACGATTGCCGGCCCCGGGGGCGACGGTAACGAGGCTCGCGACCGCGCGGCCTGGACCGTCATGGCGCGCGTTCTTCTCAATCTCGATGAAGCCGTGACCAAGGGCTGATTTTCATGATTCGACATCCGATGTGGCCAGTGGCGGCGGACGCGGCAGCGAGCGCGGTTTCCCGTCGCCATTTCTTGCGAGACTGTGGCATCGGCGCGGGCAAGATGGCGCTCGCCGGTCTCTTGACCGAGGCTTTTGGGCCGTCCGCGTTCGGCTCGATCGTTCCCGGTGCCTTGAGCTCTGGCAATCCCCTGTCGCCAAAGCCTCCGCATTTCGCACCGAAGGCGAAACGCGTGATTCACCTGTTCATGGCGGGCGCACCCAGCCAGCTTGACCTTTTCGACCCCAAGCCCGAGCTCACCAAGCTGGAGGGAAAGCCTCTACCCCCCTCGGTCATCCGGGGTCAGCGGTATGCGTTTATTCGACCGGATGCGGCCGTGCTCGGTCCACGGTTCAAGTTCGCCCGGCATGGCGAGAGCGGCGCCGAGCTCTCCGAAATGCTGCCCCATCTCGCGAAGATCGTCGATGAGATCAGCATCATTCGCTCGGTGCACACCGATCAGTTCAACCACGCGCCGGCGCAGATCTTTTTCAACACCGGCTTTTCCCAACCGGGGCGGCCGAGCCTGGGCTCGTGGGTGATTTACGGGCTCGGTTCCGAAGCGCAAGACCTGCCGGCGTTTGTCGTGATGTCGACAGGCAGCGGCATCAGCGGCGGCTCGGCGAACTGGTCGAGCGGGTTCTTGCCGACCCTTTACAACGGCGTGCGTCTGCGCAACCAGGGCGATCCCATTCTCAACGTGTCGAGCCCGTCGGGCATCGACAGGAAGCTTCAGCGCGACTCGCTCGATTTGCTCGGCGCGCTGAACCAGCGCCGCCTCGAAACCGTCGGCGATCCCGAGATCGCCACGCGCATCGCCGCATACGAGATGGCGTTTCGCTTGCAAACGTCGGCCCCCGAATTGACCGATCTGAAAAGCGAGAGCCAGGCGACCTTGAAGATGTATGGTGCCGATCTGGATCAACCCTCGTTCGCCCGGGCGTGCATCCTGGCGCGGCGGATGATCGAGCGGGGTGTGCGGTTCGTGAATATCTATCATGAAGGCTGGGACGCGCACTCGGACGTCTCGGGCAACCTCAAGACCAATTGCGGCGCCACCGACCAGGCCTCGGCCGCCTTGATTATCGATCTCAAACAGCGCGGCTTGCTCGACGACACGCTGGTTGTCTGGGGGGGCGAGTTCGGCCGCACGCCCATGGTCGAATCAAACGCGGCCCTGGGCCGCAGCCTGGGGCGCGACCATCACCCGCAGGCTTTCACCATGTGGTTGGCCGGCGGAGGCATCAAGCGTGGAACGACGTATGGCGCCACGGACGACCTGGGCTTTCACATCGCCGAGAATCCGGTGCACGTACACGACCTTCAGGCCACGATTTTGCACCTGCTGGGCTTCGATCACGAGAAGCTCACGTTCCAGCACGCCGGACGTGATTTCCGGCTGACCGACGTGCACGGGAAGGTCGTCAAGGGAATCCTGGCTTGAGCGCGGCGCGGAAAAGGGTGGCCGACTCCAAGCGGGGGAATGCCGGCGGCACTGACCTTTCAAAAGCCCTGAATCTCGAGCGCCGGGTTGTGGCCCTTCATTGTGAGTAGCAAATCGAGCAGCTTGTTGTAGCGGTTGGGCAAACGAAGCTTTCCGCCGGCGTAATCGACGCGGAGCGTTCGTCGGCCGAAGCTTTGGGCAATTGACCGGATATCGGCCGCCTGCACGCGCGTCGTTGCCCGCGGGCTGCGGAAGTTCACCCAGCCGTCGTCGAAGACGGTGATCTCGGTCGGCATCTTGGGCATCCGCACATAGAACAGCCAACCGAAGAGAGCCAGGCCGGCCAATAGCAGCAATCGCAACCCCAACGGCGTGGGATGGGTCACCGCGGCAATATAAAGACCGCCCCCGATCAATGTCAGGACCGCCTTGGCCGCAAACCTCGACACGCGATAAAAGCGCGAAATGCGATAGATCTTCATGACACTGGCCCCGCGTTCGTCGTGAATCGTGTGATGCTGCCCACATGCCTTATTCGGGGCTGCGGCCGATTTATTGGCGAACAAGGTAAGCGATTGAGACGTCCGGCCGTCCGACCCCGTAGCGTGCCCCTCATTTCCCGGTCGACGAGTGGCGTCCTCTTCCTTTTCCTTCAAGGCATCTCCAGAGACAGGCTTTGAACCAGTCTGAGGTAGAGCGTGAGCACCGAATCACCGAACAGCTCTTCGACCGGCTCCGCAAGGTTGGTCGGCCAGTTAATCAGGCGAAAATGATCAGCGGGCCACGTGCCCAGGAAAGTCCCGAAGGTCGCTGAGGTCACCGACACGAGTCCGTCGTTGGGCCCCTCCTTCTCGAGCACATAGTGGTGTGTCAGCTCGAGCAGGTCGAGGAGCCTTGGATTGTACAACCCGGCGACGGAGAAATAACGAAGGGACCCCGAGTCGACGACGGCGGCTTGCTCGAACTCGAGGCTGTAACGCCTGGTCAGGTCGAAAAATCCCTGCAAATCGACGAGGTGGGTCGAGTCTGCGACGTTGAGAAGACCGCCGAACACCGAGATATCGAGGTCAGCGATCGAGGTGCCGCCATGTGGCGTGCCGAGAGTGGTCAGGCTCATGACCCGATCTGCCATTCCCAGTTGCGAAATTGCGTAACGAGAATCGAGCCCCCCCATGCTGTGCGCGATAAGGTGGACCGTGCTGTCCTTCACGGCCTCGTTGTTCTCAAGGTAATCTTTGAGGTCATTCGCTCGCTCCTCGATGGTACCGGCGGAGTTTAACATTGGCGGCTCGGGCACCGTGTAACCGGCATCCAACAGGGTTTTGGGGACGTTTCGAAAATATGAAATCGGGGAGTCGGGCAGGCCGAGCCGATCGAAGCCGAGAATTCCATGCACAAGGACGATGGGCGTCTGCATGAAGCTGCTCATGGGCGGGAACTCCCAAGGGATATGCGGGTCACGGTGCGATCATTCTTACCCAAGACACGCGCCAGGGTGGTCACTTCACTTCGCCCAATAGGCGATCGCCCGACGGACCGCCGGCGGTGAAAGGGTCCCACTCTCAGGAGTGGGTCGCTCCTTCAGGCTGAAAAATTGCGTTGGAGAAGAAGGTCCGATCCATGGTCGATGATCGGAGGCGACCGGTCCACTGGGTTTTTGACGAAGGGCCGGTTTTCACCAACCACACAACACATGGCTTAACAACAGGGGTCTCCGAGTAGGCGACACACGTGCCGGCCCTGTCGGCAAGAGTTCCGGCCATGTCTCTGGTCGTTGGTTTTCTTGCCGTGCCACACTCCGTCCCTGAGCGGTTTCCATTCCCACCGAAATTGAGTGATTTCGCAACATTAAGTGTAAGTTCACTCAATTCGGGACGTTATACTCATCGAGCCGTGTCAATTCGCGCCATCTTTTCATCTCGGCCCAACGTGGACATTCCATCGATGAATGCAGATCTTTGTCCGACCGTTGAAGAGCTCGAAAGCTGGTTGGAGGAGAAGCTCGATCACGTTCGGCGAGTGGATATCGGCACCCATGTAAGTTCCTGCAACGAGTGCCAGACGACACTGGAAGAGCTCACCCGGCCCCAGGCTTATGGTTTCGAGGGGTTAGACCAGCGTCCGCCGAGTGGATTGCACCTGGACATGTTGGAAACCGCCGACCCGGCCACTCGCCGAGAGCAGACCACCGATCTCGGACCGGAGCGCTGCGAGCGATCATCGGCAGGAAAGCGCACCGATCCAGTCGATCAAGCATGGGATCGCGGTGCCGATTGGGAGCGAACTGACCCATACGACATCAAAGGTGAGAAGACCCTGGAATTTGCACCGGCCGACGGTAATCAGCTCAAAGTTCAATCCACCCTGGATACAGAGCCTGAGGTGGGTAGGGAATCACCGAAGGGGCGGTCGACGATCCCCGCCTACGAAGTGTTGGAGGAGATTGGATCTGGGGGCATGGGCGTGGTTTTCAAGGCCCGGCAGCGGGGTCTGAACCGCCTGGTCGCCCTGAAAATGATCCGTGGGCGTGGGGGCGTGCGACCTGACCAGCTCGCCCGCATTCGGGTCGAGGCCGAGGCCGTCGCCCGGCTCCGCCACCCGAATATCGTCCATATCTACGAGATCGGCGAAGTCGACGGCCTGCCCTTCCTCTCGCTCGAGCTGCTGGAAGGGGGAACGCTGGAAGACCGCCTGGCCGGTGATCCCCAGCCGAGCCGTTCAGCGGCCGAGCTGATGGCCACGCTTGCCCGGGCGATCCAGATGGCCCACGACGCGAAAATTATTCATCGTGACCTCAAGCCGAGCAACGTCCTTTTCACCAACGACGGCGTCGCCAAGATCACCGACTTCGGCCTGGCCAAGAGGCTCGAATCGGACAGCCGGCAAACCGAGTCCGGCCAGATCATGGGAACGCCGTGCTACATGGCGCCCGAGCAAGCGATGGGGCACACCAGGGACGTTGGGCCCGCCGCCGATATCTATTCCCTGGGAGCCATTCTCTACGAAATGTTGACCGGCCGTCCTCCGTTCAAGGGCGAAACCCCGATGGAGACGGTTCGCCAGGTCATCAACGACGATGTCGTCCCTCCCACCCGCCTCGTACCCAAGGTTGCCAGAGACCTCGAAACGATCTGCCTGCACTGCCTGAACAAGGAGCAATCCCGGCGTTATCACTCGGCCCTGGCGCTCGCCGAGGACCTCGAGCGTTTTCTCGCCGGCAAGCCGATCAGAGCGCGGCGCACGCCGCTTTGGGAGCGCGGGCTCAAGCTGGCCCGGCGCCGACCTGTGGCCGCGACCCTGTGCACGCTCGGCCTCGTCGGGACGCTCGCGGCAAGCGGCGCGTGGCTGCAATACAGGACTCATCAACAAAATCGAGTTGCAGCACAAATCCAGCGCAGGGCCGAGTTGCAACGCTCGAGCTTCATGAAGCTGCTGAAGGCCCAGGACTTTCTCACCCAGCGGCAATGGAGCGACGCCGAGCCCATTCTCACGGCGATCCAGGCCGAGATCCGCGACGAAACAGGTTTCGATGAGCTGAGCAAGCGGGTTGATGAAATGCTAGCGGAAACCAAAGAGCTACGGGCCGTCGAAGGAGCCAGGAATCAGGACCAGCAGCGATTACAAGCATTTCGACTGCATCGAAAAGAGGCCCTGTTCCACGAGGCGCACTTCACTGGTCTTGATCTACCGGGCGATCAGGAAGCCGTCCGACGATCGACGCGGACCGCGCTCGCGTTGTACGCCCTCCCTGGCTCGGCCGATTCATGGGCCATGAGACCGCTGCCGTCAAGCCTGGAACCGCGAGAACGCGAAGAGATCAAGGAGGGCTGTTACGAGCTGCTCCTGATTCTGGCCGCGGCGATTGAACAGCCGGATGAGGGCTTGCGGCTTCTGGACCAGGCAGCGAAACTGCGGCCACCGACCCAGGTCTATCATCTGCGGCGGGCCGATCACCTGGCCCGCGGCGGCGATGCAACCGCCGCCAAAGGCGAGCGTGCCCGGGCCGAGGCCCTCCAGCCTTCGTCGGCACTCGATCATTTCTTGAGCGGCAAGGAACAGTACAAGCGCCGCGAGTGGAACACGGCCCTGTCGCACTTCGACAAGGCGCTCTTGATGCAGCCCGATCACTTCTGGGCTCACTGCCTGTCGGCTATCTGCGGCTTGCAGCTCTCGCGGCCGATTCAGGCGAAGGCCGAGCTCAATGCCTGTTTACAGACCGAACCGAGTTTCGCCTGGCTCTACGAACTGCGGGGCTTCGCCTCGTATCAGGTCGCCACGCTGGCGCGACTGGCGGCCGATAGCCTCCATACCAAGGGCGGCACACTGCGTGCCGAGGCACAGTTGCAGCTCAAGGCGGCGTTAGCCGATTTCACGACGGCGCTCGAGCTTCTCAAGCAGAAGCCCAATGACGAGCTGCAATACGTATTACTCGTCAACCGAGGACTCCTCTGGCTGGAAAGTCGGGAATCGGATAAGGCGATTGGCGACCTGGAGGCCGCGATCCGGCTCAACGAGGCTGGATGGCAGGCTCACGAGATACTGGCCCAGGTTTATGACAGGGCAGGTCAGCCCGATCAGTCGATTGAGCAATTCAGCCGGGCGATCACTCTGAAACCCGATCTGGCCGCGCTCTACCGCGCCCGCGGCGATGTCGATCGGAAGCGCAAGGAACAAACTCCATCGCAGCGTGACCGCGCCCTTCGTGACCTCGATACGGCAATCCGGCTCGAGCCCGCGGGCAGCCCCTTTCTACCCAATGACCAAACGAATCGTGCCAAGTTGCTGCATCGCGGCGGGCGGGAAGACGAGGCCCTGACGGCCTGCGCCGAGGCCATCAAGCTCAACCCCAACTTTGTCGAGGCCCATCGCCTGCGGATCGATGTGCTGCGGAAGCTGAAACGACATCGCGACGTCATCAGTTCGTGCGATGCTCTTTTGACGCGAGCCAAGCCAACCGCCGAGCTTTACGAGCTCCGCGCGCTGGCAAAGCAAGATTTGAGCGACTACCAGGGCGCAATTGAAGATGACACCCTGGCGATCGCCATGCGACCGGAGAGTGCAGTGCTCCGGGCGCGACGCGGCGGGCTCCATCTGATCACAGATGCGCCACGGTCCGCACTGCGTGATTTTGATGAGTCGATCCGTCTCGACGGCTCGGGCCCCGACAGCGTCGATGCCTACCTTGGCCGCGGCCTTGCCCGCGTGACCCTCGGCCAGCATCGCGAGGCCGTGGCCGACGCGTCGCGTGCCCTGCGGCAAAGTGAGCCAACCGACAAGAGGCTATACAACGCCGCTCGGATCTACGCCCGGGCGGCGATCGCGGCGTCCGCCGAGGTCAAAAAGACAGGCAAAGATGCCCTGGGCCTGGTTTCACGCTATCAGGATCAGGCGGTCGACTTGTTGCGGCACGCGTGGCGCGTGCTCCCCGCGGCGAAGCGACCGACTTTCGTGCGAGACGTCGTCGCAAACGACCCGGTGCTCGTCACTCTACGCCATCGGCTCCGGTCGCTACAACTGGTCGAATCAACGATTCCGTCGAATCGCTCTGAATCCCAACCGCAAAACTGAACAGTCTTGCTCCATTCCAGACTCATGACCGCCTCGAAGCCGTCTCCGGAGTTCCGCCGATGACCGATGCGTGGCGCTCGCTCAAGCATCAACGTGTTTCCCCCTGGAGACCCGTCGCCACCGCGCGCCCGGTCGGATCGTCAGGTCATTCCCATTCCGCCCCGGATTCGACTTCATGGAAGACCGGACGCTGCTTTCCACCTTCTTCGTGAGCAATTCCGGCGACGACGGAGCGGGCTCGCTCCGCCAGGCGATTATCAACTCGAACGACGCTGGCGGACCCTCGAACACGATTAGTTTCGCCATCCCGGGGAGCGGTGTGCAGACAATCGCCCCTCTCTCACCTCTGCCCGCCATCACCGAGCCGGTGCTGATTGATGGCGAATCGCAACCCGGGTACTCAGGCGCACCGTTAGTCGAGATCAACGGAAGTCAGGCCGGCGGCGGCGATGGTCTTCTAATCACCGCGCCCGACGTCGCCGTCCGCGGTCTGGACATCGACAGCTTCAGTGCAGGCGCGGGCATCCACCTGACGGGCGCCGGCGCCACGGGCGATTGGATTTACGGCGACTTCCTCGGTACCGATCCGACTGGCACACAGGCCGAGCCCAACGACGCCGGGATTGAGATCGACGAAGGGGCTGCCAGTAACCTCATCGGGACGAACGGCGACGGGATCGACGATGCGGCCGAGCGAAATCTGCTCAGCGGCAACTTGTTCGCTGGCGCCTGGATCAATGGCCAGAGGACGAATGAGAACCTCGTTGCAGGCAATTTCATCGGGACAGACATCACGGGGTCCGTGGCTTTGAACAATGGCACGCAGCCTGTGAGCGATTCCCTGGGCAACGTTTTCGGCGGCGGCGTGGCGATCTCCGCGGGTGCCGCCGGTAATCGCGTGGGGACCGATGGCGGGAGCGTTGATGATACCAGCGAGTGCAACGTGATCGCGGGGAGCACCAATGATGCGATTGACATCTGGGGTACTGGGACTGACGCAAATGTCGTCGCAGGCAACTTCATCGGGACCGACGTGACCGGAACTCGTTCCCTGGGCATCGCCCGAGACGGCGTCTACCTCGCCGAGGGCGCCTCGTCCAACTGGGTCGGGGTGAATCCGAATGGCGGGACGGCAGTCGGGGATGAAGGAAACGTAATTTCCGGCAACGGCAACGACGGCGTTCAGATCGACGTCGCGTCAAACGACAATGTCGTCGCGGGAAACACGATCGGGGCGGATGTGGCGGGGAGTGTTGCCGTGGGCAACTCCGTGAATGGAGTGGAAATCGATTCGAGCGTCGATGACGCGATAGGCGGTACCACCGTCGAGGCGGCAAACGTCATTTCGGGCAATGGACAAGGCGTCGTCATTACGGGCCAGGGGAGTAGCGCCAATCTGGTGGCAGGGAACGATGTTGGCACCAATCGGACCGATACCACGGCCATCCCCAACAATGGGCCCGGAGTTCTCGTCGCGGCGGGGGCGAGCAACAATACCATCGGCGGGAGCACGGCCGCCGCGGGCAACCTGATCACCGACAACGCCGGGCCTGGCGTTGTGGTGGGCAACTCCGCCGGCGACACAACCGTTGGCGACATGGTCACTGCGAATCGCATCTTCGCCAATACGGGACAGGCAATCGACCTCGGTGACGACGGGGTGACTGGCAATAGCGCCACCCCGCGCCAGGGACCGAACAACCTTCAAAACTTCCCGGTCATCGTCTCCATCGCCACCGGCCAGCTCGAGGCCTCGCTGGGCGGCAGCGCACCCGATACTTCGTTCCAGATCGACGTTTTCGCGAGCGCTGCCTACGGTCCCGGTGGCGCGGGGGAGGCACAGGATGACCTGGGATCGCTCGAAGCGACGACCGATGCGTACGGACAGGTGAGCTTCGCCATTCCCTTCGCGGCGCCGGCCGGACTGCCGATCATCACCGCGACGGCGACCGACCCGAACGGCAACACTTCCGAAGTCTCAGTTGTACGCCAAGGCGTTCTGAATGTTCCCACGCAGACGATCCGCGCGGCCCCTGGTCAGGCGGTGAGGTTCTCGGCTGCGTCGGGTCATGCAATCACCCTGCAAGACCCAGGAGCCGGCCCGTTTGATCCGGCATGGGAGATGACGATTTCGGTCACCGCCGGGACGCTGATTCTCTCGACGACTGCCAGCGTGGCCGGTACGGGCGATGGGACCGGATCGTTAACCTATAGCGGGCCACTCTCGGCACTGAACGCGGCGCTCGAGGGAATGACGTTCGCGCCGCCACCGGGATACCAGGGCTACCCCACGCTCAGCCTGAACGCGCAGTCGGAAGGAACCGCACCGATCCAGGCTCAGGTACGGATTGTTGTCACGAGCGGTCAATTCGAGGTCACGACGATCGCTGACAGCGGTCCGGGATCGCTCCGCCAGGCCATCCTTGACTCGAACGTCGCCACGGGCGGCACGAACACGATCGACTTCGTCATCCCGGGCTCTGGAGTTCAGACGATCGCGCTGGGCTCGCCCTTACCCTCGATCACGAACCCCTTGATCATCGACGCCAGCTCGCAACCAGGCTATACAGGGATACCTCTGATCGCCGTCGCCGACGGTGCGGCGGGCGATGCCGATCCGTTGACCGTGGGCTCGGATGTCACTGTCAGGGGGCTGGCAATCGGCGGCTCGAGCTTCTCGATCGCGAGCGCCTCGACCATGCTCACCGTCGAGTCCGTCCCGCTCTCCCAGGCGCAGGGAGGTATCGTCACTTATCAACTCGTTGTGCCGGCGGGCGAGGACTTGGTGGCAACGGCCCAGGCGGCGGGTATGACCGTGTCGCTATCGCTTCTCGACGCCGAGGGTCATGTCGTGATGCAGAGCGACGGCCTGTCGGCGGCAGCGCCCATCGACGCGATTGACACCTACCTCGTACCCGGTGCGTACGCGCTCCAGGTTTCCGAGACCAGCGGCGCCGGGTCATTCATGCTGACGATCATGTTGACGCCATCGGCGGCGCCGTTTCAGACTCTGCCGGTTGGATTGAACCCGCAAGCCATCGTGGCGGGGGACTTCAACGGCGACGGCCATCTCGATCTGGCCATCTCAAACTCTTCTTCCAATGATGTTTCTGTGCTGCTGGGCAACGGCGACGGCACGTTCCAGCCTCAGGTCACCTACGCGGTCGGGGCGGGCCCATTAGCCATCGTGGCGGCGGACTTCAACGGCGATGGCAAGCTTGACCTGGCCCTCACTGACAACAACGGCATGGCGATACTCCTGGGCAACGGCGACGGCACATTCCAGCCAGCGAGCATGGTCGCGGCGGGACTTGACGGTGCTCTCGTGGCGGGGGACTTCAGCGGCGACGGCCGGATCGACCTCGCGGTCTCGAACTATGGCTCTATTGCTATTTCCGTCTTGCTGGGTAACGGCGACGGCACGTTCCGCCCCGCGGTGTCGTACACAGTAGGATCGGATCCAGCCGGCATCGTGGCGGCGGACTTCAACGGCGATGGCAAGCTTGACCTGGCCCTCACCGACGACAACGGCGTGGCGATACTCCTGGGCAACGGCGACGGCACATTCCAGCCAGCGAGCACGGTTGCGACGGGACTTGAGGGTGGTCTCGCGGCGGGTGACTTCAACGGCGACAGTCGGATCGACCTCGCCGTCGATAACTCGAGCTTCGGGGGCGACGGTGGCGTGTCGGTGCTCCTGGGCAACGGCGATGGCACCTTCCAGCCCCAGGTCTCCTACGCCGTGGGGCAATTCCCAAGTTCGATCGTCGCGGGGGACTTCAGCGGTGACGGCCGGACCGACCTCGTCGTCGCCAATGCCTTCTCCAACGACGTGTCGGTATTACTGGGCAACGGCAATGGACCTTCGAACCCGCAGTCGATTACGCGGCTGGAAGCACTCCATTGGGGATCGTGACAGGGGACTTCGACGGTGACGGCCGGCTCGACCTTGCCGTCGCGAATTACGGCATCTTTTTCGGCTCGGCCATCGGCACAGTGTCGGTGCTGCTAGGTAAGGGCGACGGCACATTCCAGTCACAATCCGAAAAGCAGAATACGGTCGGGTCTGGCCCGCTCGCTATGGTGGCGGGGGACTTCACCGGAGATGGCCGGATCGACCTCGCGACCACCAGTTACGGCTCCAACGATGTGTCAGTGCTCCTGGGCAACGGCGACGGCACCTTCCAGCCCGCAGTGCAATACGCCGTGGGGACGTGGCCGGCCGCCATCGTGGCGGAAGATTTCAACGGCGACGGCCGCCTTGACCTCGCGGTCGCGAACATGATCTCCAGCAATGTGTCAGTGCTCCTGGGCAACGGCGACGGCACCTTCGAGTCCCAGGTCCTCTACGCGGTCGGGTCGGAACCAGACTCCATATTGGCGGGGGACTTCACCGGTGATGGCCAGATCGACCTCGCCATCGCAAACACTGGCTCCGACAATCTCTCCGTGCTGCTGGGCAACGGCGATGGCACGTTTCAGCCCGCCGTCCAATACGCGGTTGGGCCGTCCCCGGGTGCCATCGTGGCGGGGGACCTCCGGGGCGACGGCCGCCTCGATCTGGCCGTCAACAATTTCAATAACACGGTTTCGGTGCTCCTGGGCAACGGCGACGGCACCTTCCAGTCCCAGGTTACTTACGAGGCAGGATCTTTTGGCACGATGGTGACGGGTGACTTCAGGGGTGACGGCCGCATCGACCTGGCGATCGGTGCAAGTGACGACGTATCAGTGTTGCTCGGCAACGGCGATGGCACGTTTCAGCCCGCCGTCGATTACCCGTTAGCACAACCGGCTTCCGCGATCGTCGCGGGAGACTTTAATAGTGATGGCCGCCTCGACCTGGCCGTGGCGGAAGACTTCGGCAATACATCCGCGAGCCAGATCGCCGTCCTGCTGGGCAACGGTGACGGCACGTTCCAGCCCCCGGTCACCTACGCGGTGGAGACAAGTCCAGACGCCATCGTGGCGGGCGATTTCAACGGCGACGGCCGAACCGACCTCGCCATCGCCAATTTTAATTCCAATGATGTCTCGGTCCTGATGGGCAACGGCGGCGGCACGTTTGAAGACGCCGGCCAGTTTGACGCGGCGTCCACCGCTACACCGCTGGTGGCGGACTTCAATGGTGACGGCACCAATGATGTCCTGGTGGTCGACGGAGCAGGGGATATCCTCTATCGCCCGGGCATTCCCGGTCAGCCCGGGACCTTCGAGCCTCCCGTGATGATCAACCCCGGCTTTCCGTCGCGCGACATCGCCCTCGTCACCACGAGAACAGGCCGATTACTCGCCAGCGTCGACGCCCGGGACGATGCAGTCTCGCTCTACGCCTGGCACGGTGGCGGCTTCCTCAGGATCGGCTCGCTCGCGACCGGCCAGCTCCCGGCACAGATTATTGCCGCCGACTTGAACGGCGACGGATCGGACGATCTCGTTGTCCGCAACGCTGGCAACAGCACACTGTCCGTTTTCTTCCCCGCCAGTTTGATCAGTCCAGGACGCTCACCCAGCCCATTTTCAGGCTTTCTCCCGGCCGTCACTCTGATTGTCGGCCTGGCGCATCCGACGTCGAGTCGGTTGATACGACGGGAAGCGGTCGGCTCGATCTCGTGGTCACCAGCGAGCTGCACCGGCCAGGTGAGTATCTTGCACAACCTGGGAAATGACACCTTCGCCGCGCCTCTGACCTACCGTGCCGGAACTGGGCTGGCGGCCGTCGATGCGGGCAGTGCGCCGGAGGTCACCAACCTGGATGAGACCGCGGGCGTGACCGCTGGAGTGTTGACGAGCGGCGGCCCGACCGACCTGGTGACAATCAACCCGGGGTCGTACACGATGGACGTCCTGGACGGACTCGGCGGCGGCCGGTTCGCCAACCCGACCGCGTTGGAAACGCAGTCCCCCACGCGGATCGTCCGCATGGGCGACTTGACCGGCAACGGCCTCGACGATCTGGCCGTGCTCACCGCCGTCGGGGTGAGCATCTACCTGGCCAACGGCCAGGGGGGCTTCTTGCCCCCGACCACCTATGCAGTGCCGGCGGAATCCGACGGGCTCACCCTCGTCGACCTGACGGGCAACGGGAAGCTCGACCTCTTGGTGGGTGACGCATATGGCGATGTCCTGGTGCTCTTGGGCAACGGCAACGGTACGTTCGCGCCCTACCATGAAGCCAACCAGGCCGTCGAGCTGGCCGTGGCCGATTTGACAGGCAATGGCTCCAAGGACATCATCTACGCTGACCAGGGGTTAGACCGCGTCGTCGTCGATTACGGCGCCGGCAATTCGGCCATTCTGGCGAACCAATCGACCGGACTGCTCGACCCTGGCGCCGTCGCGCTGGCCGACTTGAATGGCGACGGCATCCCCGATCTGATCGTCGCCAACAGCGGCAGCAACAATGTGCTGATCTACCCCGGGCTGGGCAATGGCCAGTTCGGCCCGGCGATCAACGACGGCAACGGCTACTTCGTGGGGACCAATCCCGTGGGGATTACCGTCGCCAACCTCACAGGCGCCTTGCCCGACCTGCTGGTGGCCGATCAAGGCTCCAACCAGGTGTCGATCCTGATCAATCAGTCACAGCAAGCGGGCGCGATCTCATTCTCGGCAGGCCCACGGCTCGATTCCGGCGGGTTGGGACCGGTGTCCACGGTGGTGGGCAACTTCACCGGCGGCAAGTTCCCCGACCTCCTGGTCACCAATAGCCAGTCCAACGACGTCACGCTCTTGCCGGGAGTGGGCCAAGGCTTTTTCAATGACACCAATCCGCGGACCTTCTCCGTGGGCACCGATCCCGGCCCTACCTTCGTCGGCGACTTTAGCGGCCAGACGGACCTGGTCACCGTCAACGCCGGGTCGAACGACCTCACGCTGATTTCCGGCTTCATCGGGCCTGATCCGGTGAGCACGTCCATCGCCTCCGATGGAGTCGATCCGGCGACGGCCTTCGAGTTTAGCTCCGATAGCGGGTTTGACGACTTGGTGGTGGGCAACGGCGGCAACGGCGTGCTGGCGCTCTTTGAGGGGAGTGCCGAGGGGCTCACTCTCAGCTCCAGCGAGACCGTCTCCGATTTGCCTAGCCCCACGTCACTGGCGTTCGCATCGTTGAGCGACGGGCAGGTCCAGTTTTACGCCGCAACCGAAGGGGAGGAAGCCGCAGCCATTGTGGCTTTGAGCCTGGGCGGTGGCGCGGTCTCGGCCCTCTCGGCTCCCGCATCGCTGATCTCCAGCGGCGTCGCGCAACTTGTCCCCCTGCAAGAATCGTCGCTGGCCCTGGTCGGCACGCTCTTGACCGTGACGATTGAATCGTCAACCGGCGGGCTGACGAATGCCGGCGAATTCGGAGCCATCTCCGCGCTGGCCTTGTCGTCGGAGTTATCCACCGGCGAGCTGACAAACGCCGGCGAAATCGGAGCGATCTCCGCGCTGGCCCTGTCATCGGCCGCACCTGCCTCACTGGGACAGCCCGTTTACAGTCGAGGAGCAGGTAACGGCGGGCTGGACAGTGACGGAAATGACCAGCAGGTTGTCGCGCCCGAGAATGCGGCCGCCACGCCGGGCACTCCCAATAATCCCGCATGGCAACGTTATACACTCGGCACCGACGAGGCAATCGAACGGTTTGACCGTGAGCATCCTGAACTTGCCCCGGGCACCAACACTGCGCCGTCGGCAACCGATCCCGACGAGGCACCGAATGAGGCCGAACTGGCCCCGGAGGAAGGGGGTGCTCCGGGGCCGAACTGGATCTCCACAGTCACGCAAAACCTCCGGGTCAAAGCCGCCGACACGGTCATCGATCGCCTGTGTGGCCATGACCGGCTCGAAATCAATCGAAGCTGGTGGCGCGAAGACGCAAAGGTCTACGCGGGTCTCGCACTCGCGGCTACAGACCCAATTGCGACGGCTCAGGCCACATGCTCGGCCCTCCTCCGCTCCCTGACGGTGTATCATCGCCACACGCCGGCTCCCATGGATCAGGATGCCGCGGTGCGACTTCCGATCCAACGAATTCGCGACAACGGCTGGGTGCTGTCCGGACGGAACGCTGCGGCGCCGATAGCGACGTCGGCGTCCCTGGTTCTCGCGTCGGTCGTGGCGTGGCATGTTTGCTTCCGCCCGGCCGCACGGCGAGCCGGATCGAGCGATCGCTGGAGCGGGTCGCGCCGTTGGCAAGCGTTCTGAGATGGCTCCTGTTCGCTGGCGTCGTGGACATGATATCATCGTGCCTGGCAACGACCGTCGCCGTCTCGTTCGCGTCGCACTTCGCTCGCCAAGTGGGTGGCGGCTCATGTGAGACGCCGCGCCGCGCTGGAACGAAGATTCGCTCGATGTCGAACAACCGCGAACAGGACACGTCGGTCACGTTGATGGTGCGGGTCCAGGCGGACCCTGCCGATCCTCGTGCCTGGGAAGAGTTCGTCAAGCAATATCAACCGATGATTCGCGCGTGGTGTTTGCGTTGGGGATCGCAGCCGGCCGACGCTGACGATGTCGCGCAGCTGGTCCTGCTCAAGCTACTGACCGCCATGAAGCAGTATGGCCGTCAGGCCGGCTCGGGCTTTCGTGGCTGGCTCAAGACGGTCACTCGCAATGCCTGGCTCGATTTTGCGGCTTCGCGTCGGAGGCCAGACCCCTATCCGGAGTCGATCAACTCCATCGCCGATTTCGAACGACGCGTTTGACGATCTGGAAAACCAGATGGAGCGAGCATTTGAACAGGAGCTGCTCGACCTGGCAATGCGCAGAGTCGAGTCGCGGGTGAAGCCGACCACATGGGAGGCCTTCCGGCTCACGGCCGTCGAGAACTTGCAAGGCGTCGAGGCCGCCGTGCGACTGAACATGGACGTTTCCAACGTGTTCGTTCACAAGCACCGCGTTCTGAAAATGCTGGAGGAGGAAGTGGCGATTCTGAGGAAAAAGCTCGGCTGAAGGTCGTGAGACGGAAATGCCGGGCGACGCTCGCGTTGATCGACCTGTCTTCCAGCAGCGCTTGCACAAGACTGCCAGTGCTTGGGCCGTCGGCAGTGAGGCCGGCCGGTTGAGAGTTGGAAGGTTCAAGGAGGTTGATGTCCGTATCTCAGGCTCATTTCATCGGAATTTATGAGGCCCACAGAGGTCGGTTGACTCAGACGATCGGCATCTCCATCAACCTTGCAATCGGCAACGGCGACTTGTTCGGCCTGAGTGTCAGACGAAAAACGACGTCAGCGGTCTGCTGTCTGCAACGAGTGCACCTTGAATCTATGGAAACCGCCGTCATTTCAACCTCTCTGGCTCCGCGGAAATACGCCGCTTGATTGATTGACCCCCGATCCTGGAGAATAGGTGCATCGTTATCCGCTGGTCGTCCTGACATGATTCATGAAGCGCGACACGCGACAATGATCATGGCCGAGGAATGTGCGCGTCCGGTCGATCAATGGCAGCTCGCTCGGAGGAATCATGAAGGGGTTCGCGTTGTGGATCGGTGTCGCGATGGCCGCGACGACTTCGTCACCGCTGGCGGCTGCCTGGTGGGATGTTCGCGTCGAAACCTCGCTCGACCGCGCACCCGCCCAAAAAGCTCAATGGGAGCAACTGCTCGAGAAATGCCCTGCGGCTCATCGCGCGGGGCTGGCCTACTTGTTGCGCGATTTGCCGCTGAACGACCTGAAGACAATGAAGCCCGCCGCACTGGCGGAAAATGTTGCCCTGGCGTACCAGGCACGATCCGAGGTGACATGGGGGCCAGGACTGCCGGAAGCCGTCTTCCTGGACGCAGTCTTGCCGCATGCGAGCGTCACCGAGCCGCGCGACCCGTTGCGCTCGGAATTTCATGACCGCTACTGGCCGCTGGTGCATGACTGCAAAACACCCGGGCAGGCCGCCCTGGTGATCAACAAGAGGCTCTTCGCCGATTACAAGGTCCGCTACAACACGCGGCGTTTGCGTACCGATCAAAATGCCAGGGAGTCGATCGCGCAAGGGATGGCGACGTGCACGGGGCTCTCGATCATGCTGGTTGAAGCCTGCCGCTCGGTGGCGGTGCCGGCCCGGCTGGCGGGAATCGCGGCGTGGCCAGGGCGCGGGGGCAACCATACGTGGGTCGAGATCTGGGACGGCGGCGGCTGGCACTTCGTGGGCGCGGCCGAACCCGATGACAAGGGCCTCGACCACGCCTGGTTCGTCGACGATGCCTCCAAAGCCAAGAAGCTCAGTCCGCAGAACGCGATTTATGCCGTGACCTATCAAGACCGCGGCGAGTTTTTTCCGCTCGTGTGGGCCCCAACCGTCAAGATGCCCGCCGAAAACGTGACCGATCGCTATGCGAAAAACAACGGCGCCATCGCCCTGGCGCGGCCGCGGCTCATGGTTGAAGTCCGTGACGGGACAAATCGCGTCGAGGCCGATATCACGATCATCGACCTGAAAACGGGCACCCGCCGCGCGATCGGCTCAAGCCTTGGCCCGCAGGCCGACGTCAATCGACACCTGACCTGCGAGGCTCCGCCGGGAGACTCTTTGCTCGTCGTCGCGAGCCACAGGGGTCGAACGGCGATCGGCGCTACGTCGGCCCCGGCTACAGCCGGCGGCGACACGTTGATTCGCCTCAATAGCGAGCACCCTGTTTCCGACGAGGCGCGAAGCGAGATCGTACGCCTCTTGACGGATCGGTTCGGGACCGAAGCGACCAGGCGGGCGAAGGCCGTCAAGATTCTGGCCGAGCTCCCGTGGGACCCCGAGCTGCGCGAACTGGCCTGGTCGACTTACAAGGCCTCACCGGCGCACGATTCGCTGCGCCGTGAGTTCGAGGCGAAGACGGTGGCGACCGCCGATCGCAAGAGCCCTTATCTCTGGAGGCACGTCGGCAAGAAACCGCCTGAAGGCTGGGGCCTGGTCATTGCGATGCATGGCGGCGGGGGCGTTGCCGCGGCGTTTAATGATAAGCAGTGGCATGGGATGTTTGAACGATATCGCGATCACCCCGAAGCCGGCGGCTATGTCTATCTGGCCCTGCGTGCTCCGAACGATGAGTGGAACGGGTTTTACGATGATGCCATCTGTCCGCTCGTGGCCCGTTTGATCCGCCAATTTGTCATTCTGGGAGACGTCAACCCGGATCAGGTTTGCATACTGGGCGCGTCGCACGGTGGCTATGGCGCTTTCGTGATTGGACCGAAGATGCCCGACCGGTTCGCGGCAATTCACGCGTCGGCCGCGGCCCCGACGCCCGAAGAGACACGCGGCGAGAACTTGCGTAACGTGCGCTTCACCTTCATGGTCGGCGAGCAAGACACCGCACATGGGCGCGGCGCGTTGCCTTGAGTTCGAGTGTGCGATTCAAACCTGGCGAGCTCGTTATGGCGGCTATGCCGGCCGGTTCGAGTGGCTGCCGGGAGTCGGCCATCAGGTTCCTGACCGTGACAAGCTCGCCGAGATGCTCACGGCCGGCACGCGCGATACTCGTCCGCGGCGCCTGGTCTGGCGCAGTCGGACGATGTTCTCAGGCATTGCTACTGGATCGAGGCTCCGCATCCTTCGTCTTCGGGCCGGATCGAGGCCACCGTCAAAGACAGCAACACGATCGCGATTGCCGCCGAACATCAAGACCAGGTCGTCGTCTGGCTCGATGCGCCGCTCGTCGATCTGACGCGTCCCGTGACCATTCAGGGAGCGGCCGCCGGTGTGGTTACCGTGCCGCCGCGTGCCAATGTCGAGACCTTCTGTGCATCGCTCGAAGAGCGTGGCGATCCCCGGCTTGCGGCTCCTGCGCGGGTTGTGGTCAAGCTGCCAAAGTGACGGTTGCGGCGGTCGCACATGACCGCCACAGGCCGATAAACCTCAGACTCCCGTTTTCGTCGGACCAAGGATCTCCTAAGATAGCCGTTCACGACGCCTTTCTTTCGTCGATCTCCGGGTCGCACCGAACACAAGCAGAACGCCCCAAGCATGAACTCGTCTTCTTCGGTTCTCTCGCAGCAGCCGGTCAAAGCGTCCCAGCTTGAGAGCAGTTCCATCGTGCTGATCGATCCCCTCGCGGTGGAACCGATCCGCGCCGAGCTTCTCGGTCTCGAGCGACTGGAAAGTCACGCCCGCGCGCTGGCGGCCGTTTGCACACTGGCGCCGCGCCGCCGCGCCAATAGCCCCTTGCTCGACCAGTTCGTTTCCAATCAACGTATTCTCAGTCGTGTTCATGAGAAGCTCAACACCACGACTGAGCGGCACGGCATTGACGCCGAGTGGCTGGTCGACAATTTTCATATCATCGACGATTCGCTACGCGAAGTACGCCGCGATCTGCCGCCGGGGTACGACCTGCAGCTTCCCAAGCTGGCGGTAGCGCCCCTCGCGGGCTATCCGCGGGTTTATGCGCTGGCCCTGGCACTCGTCGCGCACACCGACAGTGCGCTCGATGAGGCCCGCATTGCCCGGTTCGTCAAGGCGTTTCAGGAGCAGACCCCGCTGTCGATCGGCGAGCTCTGGGCGCTGCCCACCATGCTCCGCCTGGTTCTCCTCGAAAATCTCCGGCGCCTGTCAGAGAAGATGCTCTGGAGATGGGAGGAAACGGGCCGCGCCGAACGCTGGGCGGCCGAAGTTAGCGAGGTTCAAAAGACCGCCGGCGAAACGGGCGAAGCCGGCAATGGCAATGGCGCCGGCAGCGCGACTGCTGGCACCACCACCGCGGCTGGAGCGGCCGCCATGCCGCCGCTGGGCGAATTGAGCGATCCGTTCGTCGTGCGGCTGCTTCAGCTCTTGCGCGATCAAGGCCGGGGGGTCAAGGTCCTCGAGCATCTTGAAGACGAGCTGGTCGCACAGGGGAGCGACCCCAATGACATCTTGCGTCGCGAGCAGGGTCGCCAGGCGGCCAATCAGGTGACGGTCGGCAATTGCGTCTTGAGCTTGCGGCTGCTCTCGGCCCTCGACTGGAATGCGTTTTTCGAGCAGGCCAGCTATGTCGAGGCGATTCTCCGCGAGGATCCATCGGGACTGTACTGCGCAACAAGACTTCGCCACGAGCGACCGATACCGCCGGGCCGTCGAGATGATCGCCCGCGGGTCTCAGGCCGACGAGATCGCCGTGGCGCGAAAGGCCGTCGAGCTGGCCGGCCGCGAGCACGCGACGACCGAAGCGGTCGACCATGTGGGGTTTTACTTGATCGACGCTGGCCGAGCACAACTCCGGTCGGCTTTCCATTATCAGCCGGAGTGGCGTGAACGGCTTCTGGACTGGACCCTCAGTCGGCCGGTATGGGTGTATTTCGGGTCGATCGCGCTTTTCATCGGTCTGTTCATGGCGGTAGTCGTGACCCTGACGCTGGGGGGTTCGGCCATCTCGTGGTGGGTGATCCTTCTCTTCGCCGTGCTCTTGCTGCCGCTTTCCGAGCTGGCTGTGGGGATGGTCAATCAGGTTTTGACCCTGTTCTTACCACCTCGGGTGTTGCCCAAGCTCGATGTGAAGAATGGCATCACGAGCGAGGATGCGACGTTCGTGGTCATCCCGTCGATGCTGGCGCGGTCAGCGAGCGCGGCGGTCTTGCTCGAACGCCTCGAGCTTCATTACCTGGCCAACCCCGATCCCAACCTTCGGTTTGCCCTGCTCACGGATTTTACCGATGCGCCGCGCGAGACATTGCCCCAGGATGAGGGGCTCATCGACGACGCCATCGAGCGCATCCGCGCCCTGAACCAGAAGTACAGTAACGGCGGCACCGACATTTTCTTCCTGTTCCACCGTCATCGCCTCTGGAATGAGGCCCAGGGCTGCTGGATGGGCTGGGAACGCAAGCGGGGCAAATTGCTCGAATTCAATCGCCTGCTGCGCGGAGCGCGCGACACCAGTTACGCCGTGTTGAGTGCCGACCCGGCGACCTTGCCACGCATCCGCTTTGTGATCACGCTCGACGCCGATACCCAGATGCCGCGCGACGCCGCCGAGCCGCCTGGTGGGCACTCTGGCCCATCCCCTCAATCGCCCTCGGTTCGACCCGCGGCGATCGCGCGTCGTGTCGGGCTACGGGGTCTTGCAACCGAGGATCAGCTTCCACTTGACGGCCGCGACCCATTCGCCGTTCGCCGCCTTGCTGGCGACCTCCGGCGGCATCGATCCCTACTCGACGGCCGCGTCCGACGCCTACATGGACCTGTTCGGAGTCGGCAGTTTCACGGGCAAAGGAATCTATGACGTCGATGCGTTCGAGGCGGCCACGGGTGCGACGTTTCCGGATAATTCGATCCTCAGCCACGATCTGATCGAAGGCAATTACGCGCGCTGCGGGCTGATCAGCGACACCGAGCTTTTTGACGATTTCCCGGCTCGATATCACGCCTATGCGCGGCGGGAGCACCGATGGGTTCGCGGCGACTGGCAACTACTTCCCTGGCTGGGCCGTCGTGTGCCGACGCCCGAGGGATGGCGTGCCAATCCGCTGCCGCTTCTTGAGCGGTGGAAGCTCTTCGACAATCTTCGCCGTAGTCTGGTGCCTCCTGGACTCCTGGTGCTTCTGGCGCTTGGCTGGACGATTCTGCCCGGGTCCCCCTGGCTCTGGACGGCCACCGCGGTCGCGACCCTGGCGCTGCCGTTCTTTCAGTCGCTCTTGGGCAGTATCGTCGATACGTGCGCGAGGCCGTTCCTTGTCGCCGCTTTATCAATGGATCGCGATCTTGCCGGCCATGGCCGGCCAGATTCTGCTCGAGATCACGTTCCTCGCGTATCGCGCGGCGTTTCTTGTCGATGCGATCGTGCGCACGCTCGCACGGCTGTTCTGGACGCGGCAAAAGCTTTTGGAATGGGAGACGGCCGCGTCGACGGAGCGCCGGCTGCAAGGCGGGCTCTTGCATTTCATCGCCGACATGTGGACGGCGCCGGCCCTTGCCGTCGCGGTCGGCGCGCTGGTGGTCGTGATGCGATTGTCCGCGCTGCCGGCCGCCGCGCCGATTCTGGGGCTCTGGCTTTTATCGCCGGCCGTGGCATTTCGCGTGAGCCAGCCCAGGCGCCCGGCGGCCGATTTCGCTCAGTGACGCCGAGCGCCGCGCCTTGCGGCGAATGGCACGCAAGACCTGGCATTTTTTCGAGACGTTCGTCGGCGACCAGGACAACTGGCTCCCCCCCGACAACTTCCAGGAAATTCCCGACGGCCGGATCGCTCACCGAACGTCTCCCACCAATACGGGGCTGCTCCTGGTCTCGACCCTGGCCGCCCACGACCTGGGATATATCGGCATCGACACCCTGCTGGACCGGCTCGAGCGAACCTTTGACTCGTTTGATCGACTGGAAAAGCACTGGGGCCACTTTTACAACTGGTACGACACGCGCACGCTTCAACCGCTGCCTCCTCGGTATATTTCGACGGTCGATAGCGGCAACCTTCTGGGCTGTCTGGTGGCGCTCAAGCAGGGGCTCTTACAGAAAGCCACGGACCCGTTTTTCACCCCCGCGATCATCGAGGGAATGGCCGACACGCTCGCGCTGGCGGCCGAACAGAGGGGCGACGACTGCCGCAAGCTCGAGGCGCTCTTCGACTCACCACCCGGCGATCTCCTGGCGTCTGGCCCGTGGCTCGACGAAGTGGAACGCGAGGCGGCCGCCCTGGTCGAAGAGACGAAGTCCGGTGATCCCGATTCGACCCGCAAGAGCGATGGACGTACAGCCGTCTGGGCCGAGCGCCTGCTGGCTCAAGTGCGGGCGCGGCGAGCCGAGCTGGCCGCATTCCACGAATCGAAGGCCGAGGAATGGAAGACACGGCTCGAGCGGCTGGCCGATCGGGCCGCGAGCCTCGCCGGCGCGATGGATTTCCGGCCGCTCTTCCGTGTCGATCGCAACCTCTTTGCCATCGGTTTCAATCTCCCTCAGGCCAAGCTCGACAACGCCTGTTACGACCTGCTCGCCTCGGAAGCCTGTTTGACGAGCTATCTGGCCGTCGCGCGTGGCGAAGCGCCGCGGCGGCACTGGTTCCACCTGGGCCGCCACTTCATCCGCGCGGCGGGCCGCCTGGGCTTGATCTCGTGGGGGGGCACGATGTTCGAGTATCTGATGCCCCGGCTGCTATTGCGGAGCCTGCCCGGCACGATTCTCGACGACGCGTGCCGAACGGCCGTGGCGCGGCAAATCGAATACGGCCGCCAACTGGGCTTGCCCTGGGGCGTCTCGGAATCGGCTTTCGCGGCGCAATATCCCGATGGCGATTACCAGTATCAGGCCTTTGGCGTGCCCGGGCTGGGGCTCAAGCAGGGCCTGGAAAAAGATCACGTCATCGCCCCCTATGCGACGCTCATGGCCACGATGCTCGCGCCGCACGAGGCACTGGAAAACATCCGCCATCTCATCAAGGAAGGGGCTGAAGGAGTCTATGGTCTCTACGAGGCGATCGACTACACGGCCGAGCGCCTGCCCAAGGGGGAGCGGCGTGTCGTCGTGCGGTCGTACATGGCGCACCATCAAGGAATGAGCCTGGTGGCGCTGGCTAACGCCATCTTGAACGATCTGATGCCGCGGCGTTTTCACGCCGAGCCGATGGTCCGCGGCCATCGACCTGCTTCTTCAAGAGCGAACTCCCAATGATCCGCCGATCGTCGAGACGACCGAGGCCCGAACGAAAGCCGAGCCCTCGTCGGCCGAGGACGAACGCCGCGGCAGCAACACGGCAGCCCCGATCAGCCGGCGGCTGACTTCGCCGGCGACGCCCGCTCCGCGAACCAACCTGTTCTCGAACTCGGCCTATCACGTGATGATCACCAACGCGGGATCGGGCTACAGCAAATGTCGCGACATCGACTGTCACGCGATGGCGTGAAGACCCGACGCGTGAAATCTGGGGCCAGTTCTGCTATGTACGCGATCTCCAGCGCGACATCATCTGGTCGGCCGGATATCAGCCGGTCTGCCGCACGCCCGATCACTACGAGGTCATCTTCGCGAGCGACAAGGCGGCGATCCGCCGCCGCGACGCCGACATCGAGACGTTGCTGGAGGTCACCGTCTCACCCGAACAGCCTGTCGAGATTCGCCGCGTCACGCTTGTCAACCACGACTCGCGACCGCGCGAGCTAGAGCTGACCAGCTATGCCGAGGTGGCCTTGGGCCCGCATCGCGAAGACCTCGCCGCACCGGCGTTTGGCAAGCTCTTTCTCGAGACGGAATGGTTGAGCAGCTCGGGCGCCTTGCTCTGCTGGCGGCGATCGCGTTCGGCGCAAGAGCAACCGGTGTTCGCCATTCACGTGGCGGCCGTCGATTTGTCGGCGGCGGGCAACCCTCTGGTCGGAGCGCGGCAGTACGAGATCGGACCGCGCCCGGTTCATCGGCCGCGGCCGCACCGTGGCCAACCCGGCCGCGCTCGATCATGGCGTGGTTCTATCGGGGACGACCGGGCCGGTTCTCGACCCAATTTTTTGCTTGCGGCACCGCGTCCGGCTCAAGCCGGGGGGCTCGGCCGTCATCGCGCTGGCGACGGCCGTCGCCGGGTCTCGCTCCGAAGCCATGTCGCTGGCCGATCAGTATCGCGAGCCGAGCGCGGCCTCACGCGTCTTCGAGCTCGCATGGGCACACAGCCAGATCGAGCATCGCCACGGCGACCAGCTCGGCGAGAACGCCCATTTATACCAGCGTCTGGCTTCGCACCTGATTTTCGCCGGGTCGGCACTGCGGGCCGATCGCGCTACCCTCGCCGCGCAATCAGTTGGGCCAGGAAGGACTCTGGCGGTTTGGAATTTCCGGCGACCGGCCGATCGTCGCTGGCGAGTTTCGATGGCACCAACTCGCTCCGCCTGGCCGATGAGCTCGTGGCCGCCCAGACTTATCTGGCCACGAAGGGTCTGCAATTCGACGTCGTCTTGCTCATCGACGAGCCGGGCGGCTACGAAGATGAGCTCAGCAAACAGCTTGTGAGTCTCGTGCGGGCCGATGGCGGAGGCGACCGGATCGACCAGCCAGGCGGTATTTTCGTGGTCAAGTCGGCCGTGATGCAAGACGAGGAAAAGATCTTGCTTCTGGCCGCGGCGCGGGTTGTCCTGGCGAACGATCGCGGCTCGCTCGCCAACCAGCTCGACCGCACCGAGTGGCACCACCCGTTGCCCGCTCCCGTGGCCCCGATCCGCGACCGCGGTCGCTGGCTGGATGAGCCCGTCCATTTGCCGGGCGATCTGGTTTTCGCCAACGGCCTGGGCGGCTTTACCCCCGATGGCCGGGAATACTGTCTGCTCGTGCAGGCACACGACGTGTTGCCGCACAAGTTCGGCAACGGTCAGCCTGTTCCCGAGAGCGTTATTTACCCTCGGCTGGCTCCCGCCCCCTGGAGCAATGTCGTCGCCAATCCGTCGTTCGGTTTCCTCGTGACCGAGAGCCGGGTCGGGTTTCACCTGGTCAGAAAACAGCCAGATGAACCGGCTCACACCCTGGAGCGACGACCCCGTCTCTGATCCGCCTGGCGAGATTCGTCTACTTGCGTGATGAAGACACCGGTGAAACCTGGTGCCCCACGCCACTACCGATCGCCTCACCCGAGCCGACCCTGGTGCGCCATGGCCAGGGCTATTCCACATTTCGAGCGGAACACCCACGGCCTGAGCCATGAGCTGACCTTGTTCGTCCCCCCGGACGACCCGATCAAACTGATCCAGTTGCGCATCCAGAACGTGACCGACCAGAGCCGGCGGCTCTCGGCGACGTACTTTGCCGATCTCGGTGCTGGGAACGACGCGTGATGCGACGGCGATGCACGTCGTCACCGAGCTCGATCCGGAAACAGGCGCCATCTTCGCTCGGAACTCATTTCGCACCGACTTCGCGGCCCGCGTGGCTTTCGCCGACGTCGATCGCCGGCCGCGAACGGTCACGACCGACCGCGTTGAATTCGTCGGCCGCCACGGTTCGATGATGGCCCCGGCGGCGCTGGGGCGTACGAGTCTTTCAGGGACCATGGGCGAGGCGCTCGACCCTGCGCCGCGATTCAGACGTCTTTTGATCTGGAACCCGGCGCGGAAATTCAGCTTGTTTTCATTCTGGGCGAGGCCGAGGGAAGCCAGGCTGCGCAACTTGATCCAGCGCTACCGCGAGGATGGGCAGGCCGAGCGGACCTTGCAGGCCGTTCGAGAGCACTGGGACTCGCTGTTACAAACCATCCAGGTACGCACGCCGGAGCCGGCCCTCGATCTCATGATGAATCGCTGGCTCATTTACCAGGTCTTGAGCTGTCGCTTCTGGGGCCGATCGGCCTTTTACCAGTCGGGGGGTGCGTACGGCTTTCGCGACCAGCTTCAAGACGCGCTGGCGTTTATCCACGCCGCTCCCAGGGAAACACGGGCCCACATCCTTCGCGCGGCGGGGCGCCAGTTCGCCGAAGGCGATGTTCAACACTGGTGGCATCCCCCCGAGGGGCGAGGAATTCGTACAAGGATCGCCGACGATCCGCTCTGGCTCACGTTCATCGTCGGGCGTTATGTCGCGATCACCGGCGACTCGGCTGTCCTCGACGAGAGCGTGGTTTACCTGAATGCTCCCGTGCTGCGGCCCGATCAAAATGATGACTATGGATTACCGAAGGCCGGCGAGCCCGGCTCGCTCTACGACCATTGCTGCCGCGCACTCACATACACCAACCGCCTGGGTGCCCACGGCCTACCCCTGATGGACCATGGCGACTGGAATGACGGTATGAACCGGGTCGGCTACCAGGGCAAAGGCGAGAGCATCTGGCTGGCGTGGTTCCAGATCACGAGTCTGAATGCGTTCATCACCATCGCCGAATCACGCCAGGATACGGAACATGCGTCACCATGGCGGCAGCGCGTCGAGGCCCTGCGAGCCGCCCTGGAGAAGCACGGCTGGGACGGTGCGTGGTACCGGCGTGCCTATTTCGACAATGGCACGCCACTGGGGTCGGCCCAGAACGACGCGTGTACCATCGACTCGCTGGCACAAACATGGGCCGTGATCTCCGGAGCCGCCGATCCGGAACGAGCCCGCCAGGCCATGAAAGCCGTCGACGATCACCTGGTGCGACATCATGATCGCCTGATTCTTCTGTTCACTCCCCCGTTCGACCACAGCACGCTCGACCCCGGCTACGTGAAAGGCTATCTCCCCGGAATTCGCGAGAACGGCGGTCAGTATACGCATGGCTCGGTCTGGGTCTTGCTGGCGGCTGCGATGCTCGGTCAGAAACGCCAGGCCTTCGAGCTCATGCAGATACTTAACCCGATTCTGCACGCCCGAGACGCCGAAGGCGTCGCGCGCTATCAGGTTGAGCCCTACGTGCTGGCCGGCGACATTTACAGTACGCCGCCTCACGTAAGCCGCGGCGGCTGGACGTGGTATAGCGGATCGGCGGGTTGGTATTACCAGGTTGTTCTCGAATCGATCCTCGGATTCAAGCGCCGCGGCGATCGCCTCGTGTTTGAGCCGTGCGTCCCGGCGGAATGGTCAAATTTCGAGATCGCCTATCGATTCGGAAGCGCGGCCTACGCGATCAAGTTCGAGGATCAGACGCACAACCAGGCAGGCAAGGTGTCCGTCTGGCTCGACGGCGCACTTCAAGAGCAAGCCAGCATCCCGCTCGTGAGCGACGATCGGTCGCATGAGGTCCGTGTGGTGATTGCCTGACGTCCTGTTATCTCACTCATTTGCCCGCGGTACGAATTGGCTTTCCATCCTGGCGCACCGGTAATCATGGCAATCCGGCTGCGGATAAAGAGCCGGAGACTGACATGCCCGGCGGCATGTCAGTCATATTTACACCTGGCTTGTAAAATCATCATTTCGACTCGGATGATTTTACGGCTTGTCACTCGTGCGCCGCGATAAAGCGATCAGCGAAACCGCAATGTGTTATTACCGTTCATGGCATGACGCCACTTCGATCGAAGGGGCGAGATCCCGTCGGGATGCTACCAATGACTGAACAACGGGATCGCTTGAACGGTGCGGTCGACGCGCGACAATCCGACAAAGGGGCGGCATGAATGATGTGTCGACAAGCAGCCCCTTGACCAACCTTTGACTGGAAATCAGTCGAAGAACATGGCACGGCGCAAGAGTCGGCCGAGAAGATGGGCAATCTAGCGAGTCTTGAGGAGGCCTCTTGCTTGAAGATGGCTTGCAGGGATCGTGGCCCCTTGCAGTAAATGGGTTAATCGCGATTCGACGACTTGCGCGGGGCGAAGATGGGCGCGTTCTTCGACGACCAGGACTTCATCGGGCATGGAAGCGGAAAAGAGCTCGGACACAGCGAAGCGGCCTTGTGCGTGCCGGCTCGTGTCTGAGAAGTCATGCGGGGTCGGTGATCCAAGAACGGCTGCCTGAGACGTCGTAGAGTTGGTACTCGACGATTGAATGCGGGCCATGTCGGGTTGCTCCCTCCTCGAGGAGATAATTGCGAACGATCACGAAGTGAAGTCGAGCGTTAGTGGCAAGATTCGTACCAATCGAAACGGCAAATCAATTGAACGCATTTTTTTAACAGAATTTAATCGATATCACTTCTCATTGTTCACGTGATCTTACGTATCTCTGATTGGACATGTGGTGAGTAACGCGTTTGATCTCATGGAAGACAACTCACGGAAAAACCGGTCAGAGGCCGATTTTTTTCGCGTGCCGAACCGGGCAACTGCCGCGCCAGTAAATCCTGGAGCCACTCGTCGAGAACGGTTGATCAGTCGCTCATCAAAGACGGTGTTTCTCTATTTTAAAAATGGAGAAGATGGGAGCAAGGCAGACTTCCCAGATTATCACTCGGCTAACTTCATGAGCATGTTGCCTGCCTCGTTAGCAAATGATACGGAATTGTGAACCCCAAACGCGAACGAAAAATCGCCAAGATTTTTGACTTAGCCAACGCTACCGCGAATTTCCGAACGCGACCCTGGCTGCCGGAATGTAAAGGATCGATGATGAAACGACGGAATACTGGCGTCTCACTGGGTGTTCGCCATGAGCTCAAAACCATCGTCGCGCAAACGCGTGAGGTATGGAAGCTCATTCCCTGGCGTTATCGACTGTCCCTGGCTGGCGCCGTCGGTATCATGAGTATCTCGAGCACAGCCAACACGGCGATCCCTCTTTGCCTGGGCAAACTGATCGACGTCGTCGATCCGCAAACAAATCCGACGCAATCGCTACCAGCTCTCACCCGCGTCGCCGCCTTTTACCTGGGCGCGATCGGTTGCGCCTACTTCATGCGTGAAGTCATGAATGTACTGAGGCGGTTCCTGGTCGAAGATACCTGTACACGCATCGATCGTGATATGTACGTCCGAGTGGTATCGCACCTGCTGAAGGTCGATCTGTCGGTTCTCGCGCAAGAGCAGGTTGGTGCTCTCTACGGGCGAATCACCCGCAGTGTTGATGGCCTCGTGCGTTTCATGCGAGTCGGTTTCCTCGATTTTGTACCAGCACTCCTTATTGGCGCGTTTGCCCTCGGCGCGACGTGCCTCAAGCAGCCCAAGATCGCCTTGGCCATGGCGGGGGTGATTCCGGTTTCGCTCGGTCTGACGATCTGGCAGCTCATCACCCAGAAGGGGATCCGGCTCGATTTGCTGCACAGCCGCGAGCGAATCGATGGCACGGTTGTCGAGCAGCTTGGCGGTATCGACTATATTCGAGCCGCCAACACTCACAGCCAGGAGGTCAGCCGCGTCGAGAAAGCCGCCGAGTACCGCCGCGCCAGGGAACTCCGGCACCATTTCGAGATGTCGCTCTTTGGATCTGGTAAGGCCATCAACGAAGGATTCTTTCACCTGGTCGTCCTGGCGCTGGCCATCTACCTGCTCGTTCACGGCCAGCTCAAGGCGGGCGAGATCCTCACGTTTTCGTACCTGTACCTGAGCGTCATGGCCCCCTTGAACGAGGTGCACCGGTTCATCGACGAGGCGCACGAGAGCAGCTTGCGTGTCGGCGATTTGCTCGGTTTGCTCGCTGAACCGATCGATTTCTCGTTCAGCGTGACCACCAATAAACAGCCGGCGCTCGTGATGGGAGAGCCGCTCTTCGTGACGAGTGACCTGCACGTCGCCTACCGCGGAGTCGACGACGTGTTGAAACCGGCCCTGAGCGGGCTCTCCAGTTCCATCAAGCACGGTGAAACGATCGGCGTTGCCGGCCGCTCGGGATGCGGCAAGACCACCTGGCTTCGCACCCTGATGCGGCTGGCTCATGCGAGTGAAGGGACCGCCACCCTGGGCGGAATCGAGCTGACCGACATTTCACGCGAAGTGATCGGCGACCTGATTGGCTACGTCGGCCAGAATCCATTCGTCTTCGCCGGCACAATCGCTGAAAACATCGCCTATGGCTGCGCCAACGCCTCCCTCGAGGAGATCCGGCACGCGGCAATGCGCGCTTGTATTCACGACGAGATCATGGCGCTGCCCCAGCAGTATAACGCGCCCGTGGCGGAACGCGGTCAAAACCTCTCGGGCGGCCAGAAGCAACGAGTCGCCCTGGCCCGGGTCTTTCTCAAGAACCCGCCGATCCTGATTCTCGATGAAGGCACGTCCGCGCTCGATAACATCAGTGAGCGCCTCGTGCAGCGCGCCATCACGGCCGCGCGGGCCGATCGCACGGTCATCCTGGTCGCGCACCGACTGAGCACACTCCGCGAGGCCGATCGCATTCTCGTCTTTCATGACGGCAAGATCGCCGAGATCGGCACCTATTACGAGCTCGTTCAACTCGGCGGCGTCTTCGCCGAGCTCGTTCGATCGGCCGAGGAGGTCGACGCGAGCCCGGCAGCCACCACCAGCGGCGATTCGCCAGCGCCGGCACCGGCGCCGCAGGTCGAGCTGGCAGCGACGGAAAAGCCGGACCAGGGGCCCGTCCTGGCCCCCTCGTACACGCCTTGAGCACGAGCCGGGGTTGCCGCGGAGGGACGGCGGGGGCACGTCGAGTACGACGCCAGCAGAATCGATCCGGCCTCACTTGGCCTCGCCGCGCAGCTCGGCGCCAAACCGCTCTTTCAAGACGGCCGCCACTCGCTCCATGATTTCGGCGATTTCGTTGGCCGTGAGTGTACGGTCGGGGTGCCGGAAGTGCATGTGAAACGCCAGGCTCTGGTGCCCGGCAGGAACCGGGGCCCCCTGATAGCGGTCCACCAGGCGAAGGAGCTCGAGCGTGCTGCCGGCCGTCGCCCGGATGGCGTCCGCAAGCTCTTGATAGGGCACGCCCGTCGAGACCACGACGGCCATGTCGCGCGTGACGGCTGGCTGACGGAGAAGCTGGTGGTAAACGGGAAGCACCTTGAACACGGCTTCGAGCGGCTCGAGATCGATCTCGAACGCGAAGACGCGAAAGGGGACACGCTCGAACTCGACCGCCTTTGGGTCGATTTCACCGATGACCCCGATCGAACCCTGAGCTTCTAGCAAGACCGTCGCCGCGGTCCCCGCCACGAACGGCGGCCGCTCGACTGGATGAAATTCGACCCCCCGCGCCGATCTTCTCGAGCAAGTCTTCGAGGGTCCCCTTCAAGGTGAAGAAATCCACCTGGGCATTATCGGCACGCCAGTTCGATCGTTGAAGCCGGCCGCCGGCAACGCCCGCGACATGCCAACGACCTTTCATCGCTTCGCTGCCGCCGGACCCGGCCGGTTCGCCCACTCCGAAAAGTCGATCGCATTCGAAGAACCAACCTGACTGGGCCCCGCGGCGAACATTGGTTTGCACCGTCGTCGCCAGGCCCGACAAGAGAGTCCGTCTCAATACCGACATCTCGCGCGTCGCCCAGTTGCGTACCGCGATCATTTCATCCGGATCGCCCAGCCACTCAGTCATCTTGGCCGATTCGAGCGATGGGTTGCGACACTCGAAGAAACCTCCCGCAACCAGATGATCCGACACCACTTGCCTGAGCTGATCGGTCGTCGTGCGAAGTCCGACAGTCGGTGTCGACGGCTGCGGTTTGACCGGGATCTTGTCGTAGCCGATCATCCGCGCGACATCTTCGATCAAGACGACCGCATCATTCACGTCGGCCCGCCAGGTCGGTACCTTGACCTGAACGACCTGGTCGTCGCCGCTGGTGCATTCCATGCTCAGGCGCGTCAGACTATCGCGGATGGTGGCGGCGTCAACCGGCATGCCGAGATAAGAGCTGGTGCGCGCCGGGCTCACATCGAAGACGCGGGGCTCTCGTGGTCGCGGGTTCTGGTCAATAATTGTCGCCCCGGGAGTGCCGCCAGCTAGCTCGGCGATCAACCCCACCGCGCGGCACAAGGCCCCTTCGAGCATTCGATTGGGATCGGTGCCGCGCTCGAAGCGATACGACGCGGCGGTCCCCCGGCTTTCCATCCCCAGATCGATCTGTTGCACGGTCTGACGGATGAGCACCGGATCAAAATGGGCCGCCTCGATCAAGACATCGGCGGTCGTCTCGGCCGTCTCGGCGAACCGTCCGCCCATGATGCCGGCCAGGGCGATCGGACGTTCCGCGTCGGCGATCACCAGGGGCGGCGCCTCGAAGGATTTGCCGCCAGTTTGACCACGCCCACCGATGACGGCCCCGCTCAGGAGCTCCAGGCTCTCGGCTTCAGCCATGCGCCGGACAATGATCTTGGGGCCGGCGATCTTCTGGAAGTCAAAGGCGTGGAGCGGCTGGCCCCACTCGTAAAGGACATAGTTCGTAACATCGACGACGTTGTTGATCGGCCGCATTCCGGCCAAGAGCAGGCGAGCTTTCAGCCAGGGGGGTGAAGGCCGCACCGTGACGCCGCGCACCAGGCCGCACTGATAGCGCGTGCAAAGCTCGGGCTCGCGAATCTCCACGCTCAGAGGCAAGCGCGACCCATCACGAGACGGATTGAACACGTTGGGAATTTTGAGCTCGAGCCCCAGAAGCGCGGCCACTTCACGAGCGATCCCGATCAGCCCGAGAAAGTCGGGCCGGTTGGGCAGCACGTTCAATTCGAGAAGATATTCCGGAATCGTGACGGCCGAAGAAAAGGGCGCGCCCAGGAGCGATTCATCAGTGAAGTGATGCATCCCCGAGTCGCGCGCCACCATGCCGAGCTCGCCATCGAGGCAAATCATGCCCTCGGAGCGAACTCCGTGAAAAGGAGCGGCCTTGATTGACCGCCCGGTCGCAAGCACGGTGCCGGCCGGCGCCACTGGCACGCCCCAGCCCTCCTGGATCTCATGCTCCGTGGCGCAGACGACCGGGATCAGGCGATTTCGCTCGATCTCGATGTCGCAAAGATAATAACCGGGGGCTTCGGCGACGGGCTCTTTGCGGCGAACGAAGCCGATCCGGATGGCATTCAGATCATTCTTCAGCTCATGAACTTGCTCGACCTCCAGGCCCAGCCGCGGAAATGCGTCGAGCAAATCCTCGTGCGCGCATTGCGGCTCGAGGTATTCAAGGAGCCACGCGGTATTGACGGTCATCGGCATCGGACAACTCGCTTGCAATGGATAAACAGACAATCACCGGCAGGTCTGCCGGCGGCGCAAGTATAAGGGCCAGGCACAGCGGCACGGCACGGCGATCAGCTCAAAACTGGGCGAGAAACGCCTCTTCATTGGCATAAAGCAGGCGAATATCGTCGATCCCATAGCGCGCCATGGTGAGCCGATCGATGCCCATTCCAAACGCGAAACCCTGATATTGCTCGGGATCGAGCCCGCCGTTGCGAAGAACTTCCGGGCGCATCATGCCCGACCCGAGCAGCTCCATCCATCGGCCGCGGTAAAACACGTCGACCTCGGCGCTGGGGGTGGTAAACGGGAAGAAGCTCGGCCGAAACTGGAGCCGGACGTCCTGGCCCAAGAGCGTGCGAATCAAGCGGTCGAGCGTCCACTTGAGGTCGGCGAAGCTGATGGCCTGGTCGATCGCGATCACGTCCAGTTGATTGAAGATGGGAAAATGCGTCGCATCGATCTCGTCGCGGCGATAACAGCGGCCCGATGTCATCGCGCGGATCGGCGGCGCTTGCTGCTGCATCGCGTGCACTTGAAAGGCCGTCGTGTGCGTGCGCAAGACGCCCCCGGCCCTCGTGTAAAACGAGTCGTGCATGTCGCGAGAGGGATGCCACTTCGGCGTGTTGAGCGCATCGAAGTTGTGATATTCGGTTTCGACCTCGGGGTAATCGTCATAGCGAAACCCCATTCCTTGAAGCACGCCTTTGACGGCTTCCATCGTCTGCATCAGGGGATGGCGGCGGCCGACGCCTTTGCGAATGCCCGGCAAGCTGACATCGAGCGCGTTCTTGGGGCGGCGGCCCGCGGCCTCCATCGTGGCCTTGCGTTCGGTCAGGGCCTCTTGCAGGCGCTTCTTGCCGGCATTGACGGCCTCGCCAAAAGCGGGCCGTAACTCGGCGGGCACCTTGCCCAGCTCTTTCGAGAGAAGCACGACCCGGCTGTTCTTGCCGAGATACTTGACGCGGAGTTTTTCGAGCTCATCAACGGCCGGCGCCTGGTTGATCTCATCAATGGCCGTAGCCGCCAGTGCGGCGACCTCTTCCGCGACCGCTCGCACCCGCGGATCAATCTGGCCCTGTTTTTCCTCGGAAGTCATTTCGCGTCGCTAACCTTTGCAATCCAGGGAAGGCGTTCATGGCAAAGCCAGAGCCGTTTCCAGGCAGTCATCGAGCTTCTGTTTCATGTCAAGGCGACAATGATCCCAAGACCTGGGCGATGGCGTCCGCATAGACAGTCACAAGTACCAGGCAGGAGACGACCGAGTCGTGCGCCAGACCCGTCGCCATCCCCTCGGTTGTATTCACATCAATGAATAGACAAGCAGGATCGTTCGCCAACTTCGGATTCTTCGTCACTTCCGCGATAACAACAGTTCCTACCAATCCTGAGTAGGCATCGGATTGAACAATGACCGCTGGTCGCTTTTTCCCTCGCAGCCCCGACGGATGCGGAAAGCGAACCAGGACGACATCACCGCGTTTCATGGCTTCTCCGGAACATCATCATACTCGTCCATGTCTTCCCAACCTACGTATTTCCCTGCCTCCCATGCCAGGGTTTGAAGTTCCTCTCTGGTCCATGGGCTGTCGTCGTACTCGCCCTCCTTGAGTCGCTCGTATTCATCGAGACGGAGCAAGACGAATGTTTCCTTGGTCCGCGGATTGACGAGTCGTGGCGACGTGGCGTCAGAACTCTCAATTGCCTGAAGCTGTTGTTCGGTCAGCTCGATCATGACGGCCTCCATAATCCGCATCTTACAGTCGTTGTGATCGGCCGTCCATCGCCATGATGCACGGTGGCACTGGCTCCGAGGCTGTCCGAAGATTAACGCAGAAGCATCAAATCTTGTCCTGTGCATCGGGAGCGCGATCATGATTTTGTCCAGCACCCGTTCAAATTTTTCGCGGCTTCCTCGTTCGGCTCGTCCACCAAGATATTCCTCTGTCAACAGCGCGGACATCTTCTCAGCCACCGCCGTCGTGACGAATTGATTGATCGAGATACCTTCTCTGTCGGCAAGCTCCCGGACCTGCTTTTGAAGCGATTCCGGCAAATGCAAGCTCAATGCGCTCATCGTAGGACCTCGATGAAACCAAAAGTCGCAACGATTTTGGGCGGATGATCACCCTCAGGCAATTCAACGATCAGTAGTTTCCTCTCAATCGCCCATCGCGCGTCACGATCCGACAGGTACATACTTGAACCCCCGGTCGGACTCCTTCCGATATGGTAACTGCTCGATCGAGACACGGACCGCTTCGCCATCCGGCAGTTCAATGCGGGCTTCGGCATTCCCATTGGCAATGAGGAACGCTTCAAGATATCCGTCGACATCAACTCCGGTAGGCGGTTGGTCGCGATTGAGTGGGTTCCGCTGCTCGTCAAGGCAGTGATCGACGGGTGCAATCCCGATGTAATCGCCTTGGCCCCCCGCCATCGATAGCTGGAAGACCCGCTCGCCGGAGAAGGCCCCCCTTCGGATCTTGCACTTCACCAGAACCAATTGGCCATTTTGCATGAGATTGTCTCCGACGCGTGGATTCTACGTGCTCTTGCACAGTATCACATCCTCGGAGCGGCGTTAAGATCCTCTGGCCCAACGGTATTCCGAAATCACCGCTCGCTCCAGCAAGAGCCGAGCGGCCTCGACTTCACCAAGCGTCTCGTCGGCTTTGTCCCGACTCAGGCACCACGGATTCACGACCAACTGATTGAGCCGAACGCCACCGAAAATTAATGGGAGACCGCGAACCAATCATCAACTCGTACGGGATCGTAATCGCCATGTACCAAGTTAGATATCACATTGCTTTGACATTTCGATTCGCCACGCGCTCAAGAAACTCACCCAGCGGCGGAATGCACGTTTCCAGACTGTAGCGCTCCTCGATCGTCCGCCGAGCCGCCCGGCCTAAAGGTGAAAACGCGGCCGGATCAGCCAGCACCCGAAGCGCTGTTTCCGTCAGACACTCCACGTCAAACAATGGTTCAACCAGGCCATTCTGGCCTGGCTCGATCACCTCGCGCACTGGCGGCACATCCGAGGCCAGCACGACGCAACCGCTGGCCATCGCATCGAGGAGTGACCACGAGAGCACAAAAGGCGCAGTCAGGTAAACATGCAAATCGCTGATCCGAAAGATGTCGGCAAGCTGCTCGGGCAAGATCCGTCCCACAAACAGAAATCGACTCAGATCATAGTGGTCCTGGCTGAGGACCCACTGCTTGAAACTCGCGAACCCCGTGTGCAACTTGTCCCAGCCGTAATGAATCTCCTCGCCGCCAACCACGACGAAGACCACGTCATCGCGAACCTCGGCAATCCGCCGGGCCACTTTCATGAACACGTCAAACCCCCGGATCGACTCCAGGCCGCGCGACACAAATGTCACCACGCGCGTTCCGGCCGGAATCGTCGTCTCGCCGATCTTCCGGGGCGCGGCGCCCGGATGGTAAAAGTCGGTCGCAATCCCATCAAAATAAACCGCGATCTTGGAATGAAAACGCCGCGGAAACGTCTGCTTCTGCCACTCGGTCGCCGAGTAGCCCGCATCACAATCGACCAGGGTCGTCAGGGTCGGCGCGTTGATAGAGCGCGGAAAGAACGCCGACGGCTCGGCTGGCGGCAGATCGATCCTGTACGAGATGTCGCGATGGCTGTTCGCGAAATAATATTCACAGTAGATGATGATCGGGCAATCGACGACTTCACGCAACAAGAGGGACGGAGCGCCCGGCCGCCATGCGCCACGATCAGGTCGGGTCGCAATTCGGGCTTCGAGCGCACCGCATCGTGCACCGCGCGGCACTGCTCGAGATAATGCCCGAAAATCTGCGGCCAGGGCACGCCATCGCTCGCGCGATGCTCGGCCGCCAGCGGAATCTTGTGGATCTCGAGCATCGAGAGCATCTCGACCGACGGCGTCGGACAGCTCGAAAGACTCTGAACCAGGAACTGGCACCGCCAGCCTCGGCGCTTCGAGAGCTCGAGCCCCAGCCCTCCAAACTGCGCGGGGAATGCATCATGGATAAAGAGAATGTTCACGACATTTTCCCTGCCGATGCGACCAGCGTGCTGAACCGCTCCGCGAGCTGTGGCAGACAGACATCCTGGGCATATTTCTCGTTCACGGCACGCGACGCCGCGTCACCGAGCGAACGGTGAGCGGCTCGGTCGTCGAGTGCGGCCAACACGGTCTTGAATAAATGAACCGGATCGTCGGGTCGGAACAGGAGCCCAGACTGCCCCGGTGCGATGACCTCACGATGCGGACTTGTATCGGAGGCTACGACGACGCAGCCACTCGCCATCGCCTCCAAGACCGAGTGGCCAACCGGGTAGACGCGGCCCGGCGCGACGTGAACATCACTCGCGGCCAGCACCTCGGCGACGACCTTGCTCGGTGACGGACCCAGCATCCAGAACCGCTCCGGATCGAACACGGGTTGTTGAGCCGTCAGATAGGCCAGATAATCACGGTTATGAAACTCGATGTCGAGCCCGCGCTGGACGATCGGGTTACCCACAACCACGCACACAACGTCGGTGCGCTCTGCGCAAGAGAGCGTTGGCCAGAGTAAAAAATCGATCGAAGCCGCGGAGCCGGTCGAGCGATCGAGCGACAAAGGTGACCACGCGCGTGGTGTCCCCGATCACTCTGCCAGCAATCGAACGACCGCCGGTGCCGGTCGCATGCCAGGGCGAATGCGCAAAAAACCGGGTGTCGACGCCTGCGTTCAAGACGAGAAAATCGTCGCGATATTCGGCCGGGAACAGGTCGCGCTGCCAGCGCGTGGGCGTCCAGCCGAGCGCTGCTTGCTCGAGATCGAGCAAGTCGATGGCCGCCATCGATCGCCGCCAGTGAAAATAGGCCGGGGCGGTCGCCGGCCCCGCCTCCTCGGCCAGATCATTCTGATGGGCGTGATAATAGTAATCGAGGAAGTTGACGACGGGTGCGGCCGACCAGTAGACCGGCGCGAAGAGCGTCGATCCTAACCCAGCCGAGCGGCCGACAATAAGGTCGATCGCCCGCGGCCGCTTCTGTTCGAGCACTTCCCAGCACCCGTAGGCATAGCAGAGGCTGCGCTCGAGCGTGCGCGTCCAGGCGACGGATGCGTCGCGTGCCACCCCGCCGACGCCAAATACCTGAACGTCGAGCCCCTTGCCGAGTGAGGGCAGGGGGGTGGCTCGTTGATCAACGGTGTGGCAATAAAATGTGGCGCGATAGCCGCGGCGCCGTATCAGCCAATCAGCCACCATGCCCAGGCGGCCTGGAAAGCCCGGTTCGACCCAGAGCACGTGCAGCGGGTCTTGCGCCATGAAAAGCGCGGTCCCAACAAGCCGAGACAAGCATCGTTTGATCGCGAAAGCCGAGCCCGAGCGAGCCGTGGTTGCGTGACTTCGCCCTTACTCCGACTTCACCTGGATTTACCAGGCGAAGTGAGCAAACGCCTTGTTGGCGTCGGCCATGCGGTGCACGTTCTCACGGCGCGTAACGGCGGCCCCTTCACGGTTATAAGCGGCCATCAATTCGTCGGCCAGTTTGACGGCCATGGGCCGCCCCTTCTTCTCGCGGGCCGCCATCAAGAGCCAGCGAATCGACAGCGTTTGCTGGCGATTCTTGTTGACCTGCATGGGAACCTGGTAGGTCGCACCGCCAACGCGCTTCGAGCGAACTTCGATGGCCGGCTTGACGTTCTCGACGGCCCGGTTGAAAACGTCGATCGGGTTCTCGTTCGGGAGCCGCTTCTGGATCAAATCCATCGCGTCGTAGAAGAGCCGCTGGGCCACGCTCTTCTTGCCATTATGCATGACGCAGTTGATAAACTTCCCGGCCAGCTTCGAGCCGAACCGGGGATCAGGGCGAAGATGAGTCTTGCTGGCGGTAAACTTTCGGGACATCTGCGTCGTTCCTGCTCATTATCAAATACAAGAGTGATTTTGATGATGTTCGCTACGCACCGGCCGGCCAGTGGACCAAATTGTTGATGGCGCTTGCCGGGGCGGATGGAAACCGAACTGAACCGATACGGCTCATTTCTTCTTGGAAGCGCCCGGTGCGGCGGCCTTCTTCTTCTGGGCACCGTACTTGGATCGGGCCTGCTTGCGCTCGGCAACGCCCTGGCAGTCGAGCACGCCGCGCACGATATGGTATCGAACGCCCGGCAAGTCGCGAACACGGCCGCCCCGCACGAGAACGATCGAGTGTTCCTGGAGGTTGTGTCCTTCACCGCCGATATACGCGGTGATTTCCTTGCCGTTGGAGAGCCGCACGCGGGCCACTTTACGCAGCGCCGAGTTCGGCTTCTTGGGCGTCATCGTCTTGACCTGAAGACAGACACCCCGCTTGAACGGAGAGGCTTCCAGCACCGGCGACTTGGTTTTGTATTTCACCGGCCGGCGCGGCTTGCGCACAAGTTGATTGATCGTGGGCATGAGTCCGTCGTTCCGTTCCATTCACCCTGTTGCGAGGCGATACGTCCTGAAAGTCGAATCCTCGGCGTCGCGAACTCTCGCAATGCCTCGAATCGCCGCTCGCTGGCGAGGGGCTATCTCTCTTGATTCAAATTGATATTGCCACTGATCCCTCGCGCTCGAACCCCTGAAAGGACGGTTTCGAACGCAGTGAATCGCCTGCAATCGCTTTGGCACCCGAGACGCGGCCTGACAGTCCGACCCGGCCGCGCGTACCATCCGGCACGGCGCGCAGAGGGCTTGGTTTCCAAAGTGCCGAAGTTTCAAGAATAACGTAACCGACACGATTGTCAAGCAGTTTCATCGTCATGGGCGCGGCCGTTCGGCTGTTTCGGGAACTGTTTCATTCTCTCGGGGGCGATGCCCACAGTCGCGGCTCCACGCCGTTGGATATCCATACCGAAGTGAGCACGCAACTTGTAATGTGGCCTCGAACGACGCAAGCATGACATCGCGCGCCGCAGACACCGGATCGCCGCGACTCTCGAGATTCCGCGATGATTTCTATCCGCTTTGTCGTTGCGTTGCCCTTCATCTCGGTGGTGCCTATCCGCGTGCACTTTCGTCCACGCGCTTGAGGCCAATGGTGAAACCGACCATTCAGCGATGCTCGTGTGCTCCGCTTTGATCGCGTCCTGAAGCCGATTCACTCCGAGACCGAGTTTCGTCCCAACGCGGCCGGCCTGGAATTTCCCGCGCGACCTTTCCCGCAGCCTTGATCCGTGGCCGCGACTTCCGTGCCGCGACCGGCCCGGTGAGGACCAGATTGCGCCAGGTGAGCGGAGGCGCGGTAATCGCCGTCGGCATGGCCGCGACCTGGACCATCAAGCAAGAGGCCCTGAGTGTTGGTCACGCCGCCGGGTGCCGTGCCGTCGACAACCAACGTGTAGCGATGGTGGATGTTGATCCGTTCGCCCGGCCGTAATGTCACGGTATCATTGGCCGGGTCGTACGTGGCCGACTTGACCCCCATGACGTCGCCCGGCCGGGCCAATGATCCGATAGTCGCTGGTGGCTTCCGCGGTGACGGCGTCGAGTGCCTGGTCAAAAGTAAGAACGAGTGTTGTCGGCAACATGTGATAGCCATAGCGCAGCACCTGCATGACCGTTGGCCCATCCGTCGGAGTGGACGCAGGGGAAGTCGCCGCTGGTGACGAAGGCGCCGTCGATGTGGGCGAGGATGTCGGCGATGTCGGCGAAGATGGGGCCGCAATAATCTGGATCGCCGTGGTGAAGGTATTGTCGGCCGGGTTGGCATCGGTCTGGGTCGCGGTCGCGGTGGCACTCACGGTGGATTTCGCGGCTCCGACTGTCGGGGTAACCGTGATTGTTTCCGTGACAGCGGCGCCCTCGGCCAGGCTGCCGATATCGAAGCTAACAGTGCCCTGGGCGGGCGTCACTCCGCCCGTGGCGGAAACGAAATTCATCCCAGCCGGGACGGGAGCCGTCAAGATCACGCCGGTTGCAGCCGCCTGCGCCGTTGTTGGTGACGGTGAGCGTATAGGTCACGCTGGCCGGCAGGGTCGCCGAAGTGGGCACATCGCCGGTGACAGTGAGATCGGGCTCGGGGGCCACCGCTGTCGGACTGATCGTGAATGTGAGCGGGGCGCTGGCGGCGCTGGCATAGTTGACGCCGCCGGCGTAATTCGCGACCACGGTGTACGTGCCGTCATCGACCGGCGCGACCGATGTTCCCTGGCCGCTAGCGCGACTGCCGCTGTGATAAACGAAGGTGATCGTGGGGTTCGGCGATGTGGCGAGCGTGCCGTCGCTTGCCACGCCCGACACTGTGGCGCTGGCGGCGAACGGATTGCCCGTGTAAGTGCCGCCACCATCGGTTATGGTGACGGTCGGTGTCGCCGGCGTAATCACGAAGGCGAGCGGCGTGCTGGCGGCGCTGGCGTAGTTGCCGCCGCCGGCGTAATTCGCCACCACGGTGTATGTGCCGGCGTTGACCGGTGCGACCGATGTCCCCTGGCCGCTGGCGCTACTGCCGCTGTAATAAACGAAGGTGATCGTGGAGTTCGGTGATGTGGCCATCGTGCCATCACTCGCCACGCCCGTCACCGTGGCGCTGGCGGCGAACGGATTGCCCGTGTAGACACCGCCGCTGTCGGTCACGGTGACAGTCGGTGTCACTGGAGTGATCGAGAAGGTGATCGGCGCACTGGCGGCACTCGAGTAATTGCCGCCGCCGGCATAATTCGCGACGACCGTGTACGTGCCGGCGTCAACTGGCGCGTTCGACGTTCCATGGCCGTTGCCGCTGTCGTAAACGAAGATGATCGCGGCATTCGGTGATGTGGCGAGCGTGCCGTCGCTCGCCACGCCCGTCACCGTGGCGCCGGCCGCGAACGCGTCGCCCGTGTAAGTTCCGCCACCGTCGGTTATGGTGACGGTCGGTGTCGCCGGCGTAATCACAAGCATGGTGGTCGCCGTGGTCGGTGCGTAATTGCTATCGCCCGCGAAGATGGCGGTCACCGTGTATGTGCCGACGTTGGTCGGCGGCATGCTCGACATGACGTTGTTGCTGCCGGTGTAGGTAAACGTCGGCGCACCCAGGACTGCACCCGACGATCCTGTTACTGTTCCGGTGACCGCCTCGGGCATACCATTGTAAGTAAACGAGCCACCGCTGGTGATACTGATCGTCGGCACGGGGAGCGTTGACGCCGGAGTGATGGTGAAGGTGAGCGGCGTGCTGGCGGCGCTGGCGTAGTTGCCGCCGCCGGCGTAATTCGCCACCACGGTGTACGTGCCGGCGTTGACCGGTGCAACCGACGTCCCCTGGCCGCTTGCACTGCTACCGCTGTAATAAACGAAGGTGATCGCGGCATTCGGTGATGTGGCGATCGTGCCGTCGCTCGCCACGCCCGTCACCATGGCGCTGGCGGCGTACGGGTTGCCCGTGTAAGTGCCGCCGTCGGTCTCCGTGACCGTCGGTATCGCCGGTGTAATCACGAAGGTGAGCGGCCCGCTGGCGGCACTGGCGTAATTGCCGCCGCCGGCATAATTCGCGACGACCGTGTATGTGCCGGCGTTGACGGGGGCACCCGACGTCCCCTGGCCGCTCAAACTGCTGCCGCTGTAGTAAACAAACGTGATCGCAACATTCGGCGACGTGGCGAGCGCACCGTCGCTTGCCACGCCCGAGACTGTGGCGCTGGCGGCGAACGCGTTGCCCGTGTAGACACCGCCGCTGTCGGTCACCGTGACAGTCGGTGTCGCTGGTGTAATCACGAAGGTGATCGGCGCACTGGCGGCAATGGCGTAGTTGTCGCCGCCGGCATAATTCGCGACAACCGTATACGTGCCGACGTTAACTGGCGCGTTCGAGGCACCCTGGCCGCTCGCACTGTTGCCGCTGTAATAAACGAAGGTAATCGTGGCGCTCGGCGATGTGGCGAGTGTTCCATCGCTTGCCACGCCGGTCACCGTGGCGTTGGCGGCGAACGGGCCGCCCGTGTAGACGCCGCCGCTGTCGGCTACCGAAACAGCCGGTGTAGCAGGTGTAATCACCAGCGTGGCGGTCGTCGTGGCCGGTGCGTAATTGCTATTGCCCGCGAAGATCGCGGTCACCGTGTACGTGCCGACGTTGGTCGGCGGCGTGCTCGAAATGACATTGTTGCTATCCGTGTAGGTGAAGGCGGGCGCACCCAGGTCTTCGTCCGACGAGCCGGTTACTGTTCCCGTGGCCGCCTCGGGCATACCGTTGTAGGTAAACGAGCTGCCGCTGGTGAACCTGATCGTCGGCACAGGGAGTGCCGCGCCAACCGCGATCGTGGCCATGGCCGTTGCGATGATCGACGAATCGGTCAACGACTGAACCTGTACCGTCACCGTCCCTTGCTCGAGTGCAGTCAGGTTGGCCTGGATCACGAGTACACCGGTGGAAAGTCCTGGAAGGATGAAAATGGGCACCGTCTGCGTCGGCAGGCCGTCGAGTCCAGTGAGGCTGGCCTGGATCGGCCCCGTGGTGCCGGTGATCGTGGCGGTGTAAGAGTCCTGGAGGTTGCCGGTGTTGTTGACTTCCAGCAAGAATGTCGCCGGCCCAATCTGCTGCAGCGTCTGCGTGGCCGGGCTGAACTGCGCGGTCATTCCCACAGTGGTGGGAATGGAAACACTGGCCGAGGCGCTGGCCTGGACGGTCGGGTTCGCTTTCGATGTCGCGACGGCCATCAACATCATGTTGCCGGCGTCAGCATAGTTGATCGCCCCGACGGTGATGGGTACCGACGCCGACTGGCCCGCCTCGAGCGTCAAAGTCGTCGCACCAGAGAGGCTGGCCACCACGGCGACCGGGCCGGCTAGCGACAGGCTGTACGTATCCGCCACCGTGCCCGTGTTGGTCACGAGCATCGAAAAGGTTCCGCTCGGGGAGCCGCTCGGCGGATTCATGGTCACACTGACTCCCTCCGCCACCACCGTCATGGTGCCGGCGACCATGGTCGAAGCGTTACCTGAGAAGACTCGCACCGTAAATGGATACGGCCCAGGCGCGGTCCCTGCCTGAACGGTCAGCGTCAGCGGTAAGTCTCGGAAGTTGCTCGCACCCGGAGGCACGGCCAGGCTATTTTGATCGACGTTGAAACTGATCCCGCTCGGTAGACCATTGACCTGGTAAGAGAACGAATCGGCGGCGCTGCCGGTATTGGTGATCTGAAGGGTGTACTGGGCCGACGTGCCTTGCCCGGCGGTAGCCTGGGTTGGCGTGAGCGTCGCCGCAACGCCGTAGGCGATGGGGTTCGGCGCCGGAGCCACCTGACCCGTGACGACCAAATTGGCGCTGGCCGTCTCGCCGACCTGGCCACCGAGGAACCCAGAGTAGGCCTCGATCGGAAAGTGGTTGATGCCATCATACGAATTACCGAACACCTGTAAGGGTACGTCGACTGTCGCACCCGGGGCGACGGTGACGAAGGCGTCCGTGTTCCCATTGGTGCCAGTCTGCCCGTCGATGTCCATCTGCAAGTACGTGAATCCGGGTAAGCCGTAAGGCTCGTTCACGATGTACGTCACAGGTGAGCTTGCCGGATTGGTCAGCCGTAGGTCGTACGTCGCCGTCCCGTTGGGCATCACCGTTTGCGACGCGGGCAAGATGCTGATGAACGACACAGCCGTGACGGCGGTGCCCGGTAACTGCAATGTGCCCGCGGTTCCCTGGCTCGTGAAATCGACGGTCGCGTCCAGCGTTACCGGCTGGACCTCGCCGACTGTCAGACTGGTGAGCTGCGATCGCCAGGTGAACGTCGGGTTGGCGAAACCGAAGGTCAGGGTCGTGTCCCAGACATAGGTGTCGGTGTTGGTTCCCTGGATGATCTGATTCGGTGGCGTATTGAACGAACCTGATACCAGTGTCGCGCCCGTGATGGGAACGACGACCGACGCGGTCACAGGGATGGCGACCATACTGCCGATGTCAAAGATCGTTAGCCCCTGGGCGCTGGCCGTGTAAAGTTGGTTGCCCGAAACCGCCATTTCGCCTACCAGGGCGGGCACCGGCGTGGCCGTGATCACGACGTTGGTGGGATCGCTGGGATCGACCAGGAGCAGGACCGGGGTGCCGTTGACCTCTGCCTCACTGACGGCGAACAAGCCGTTGCCAAGCGACAGGATGGAAATCTTGCCGCCCGAGCTGGCTGGCGGGAACTGGGCGTTGGTGACAGTGGTGCTCAGTAAAATCGGGTTGGCGGGATCGGTAATGTCCAGGACGGACAGTATCATGTTGCCCTTACTGTTCAGACCCGTGTCGAGGCTCGCGGTGCTCACCACCTGGGCCCGGTTGCCCTGGATGCCGACGTCGATCGCCTGGACAGTACCCGGAATGTCCACTTCTCGCAGCACGGACAGATCGCTGGGATTGGAATAATCGACCACCAGAATGCGTCCCACGCCGTTGGCGACGCTGTTCCCAGTCAAAGTCGTACTGGCCATATACGCGATGTGATCGTTGACGATCGCACCGCCAGGCTGGCGCGTATCGCCGCCGTCGGGCGAGCCCTTGTCGTTATAGAGCACATTCGCCAGCGTGGGAGCATTTGGGTTGCTCACGTCGATGGATAGCACGCTGCCAAAGGAGCCGATCAAGCCGCCGAAACCCCCGAAGTTGGCCCCGCTGGTCGGGATCAGGACGGTGTTCCCCTCGACAAGCATGTCACTCATGTACTGGTAATCAATCAATGTATTGCTGACGAGCTGAGGGCTCAAAGGGCTGGTCAGCGAATAAATCAGGAGCGAGAATTGGTTGGCGTTGCGCGTTGCTGTCGTGCCGACGAGCAGATAATTGTCGCCGCCGATGACATCCACGCGGCCGACCGAGGAGCCGCCTTTGACAATGAGACTGCCGCCGAAGGACCCGTCGTCCACCGGCGCCGTCTTGTTGCTCACGTCCACGATGTCGATGCCGTTCGAGCCGGCCACATAGGCGAGGTTGTAGGTGCTGTCCTGGAACAGGGCCACCGAAGTTGCTGTCGGCGTCGTCTGCACCTGGCCATCGAGCGTCAGCGGATCGGGTATGTTGACGAGGCTGCTGAGCGCGAGCGAATTCGTGACGGTTTCAGTGCCCTGGAATTGGGCCACCACCGGGGTATTCACCGTCAGCGTGGCATTAACCGGAGATCCGATCAACAAGCTGCCCTGGCCGGTCGCGGTTGGCAGCGGCTGGCTCGACTGGTCCACGGCCGACACGGTGATGGTGTCATAACCGTTGGCGAAACCGGTGGTGTCGAGCATGCCCAGGTCAACCGTCGTCAGGCCGGACGTGATGCCAAGCGCAACCATCATGGGCGTGGACGTGAAGAGCACGGCATTCGTGGAATCGGTGATGGTATACGACACGGCGATCTGTTTCGGCTCATTGACGACGCTCTCGATCTTGGCGGTCACATCGACCTGGCCCCCCGCATTGGTAAACGCGGGCGTGCTGGCCACGCCGGCGACCTGGAGCACCTCGGGCTCGAGGATGAGCTGGCCGGGCGTGCTGAGCGTGATTTCAGGCGCTCCGACGGCCGTTGCGATCACTTGAATTGTGGCCGGTACCAGCGTATCGCCAGTCTCCGAGATGCTCACCGTGACGACATTGCTGCCACTGGGGACCTGGGCGCCGGGGGCCAGCGTGATGGACGGCTGGCTGAACGAGGCAGTCGCCCCCGCGGGAATCCCCGAGACGCTGAAGGCGTACGTCGTCGTGGTGCTGCCGGTGTTTTGCAGAGTGATGTTGAACAGGCTGGGAGCACCGGGTGTGACGATTGCCACGCTGCTCGCCAGCCCGAGTGTGAAACGGCTCTGCACTTCGTCGGTGATGTCCTGAGCCAGCGCTGCCAGTCCGGTTCCGAGATTAATGACCGCCGTATCGATTTCGGCGGATGTCGTGGCGCTCGCCAGCGCGACGCTGGCGGTGCTGAGCGCGGTGGTGTTGGCGGCCAGGAATGGATCGGCGCCGAGCAGGCCAATCAGGGGGGTGATGTTTGCCTGGACCTGGCTCAGATAGACGACATTAGTGGTGTCCTGGACCAGACTGGTGAGATCGGTGCTCAGGTCGTTCAGGATGAGTGCCAGCTGTTTGTCACCGAGCTGTTGCGCCGCGATCGAAGCAGTCGCGATGGACTCGACGCCGGGGACGATGATCAGTACAGGAATATCAACACTCGAAGCTATCGATCCGGACGGACCGAAGTTCGCGGTTACAATGCCATCGAGGTAGTCGTTGACCGGCGTCGACGGATCGGAAGTTAGCGTGATTGTTTCCGTCGTCGATTGGCCGACAGCCAGCGAGACAGGGCTGAGCCCTGTGATCGTGAGCCCCGGCGATGATTCGGCAGTAAGGGTTATATTGCTTTCGGTCACGTTGCCGACATTGGTCAGCGTGATCGTGTCGCTGACGCCAGCCCCTGGTGGCGTGCCGACCTCCGTCGGATTGCCCGTGATGATTAGAGCATCAACGGACGGCATACTGAACGACTCCGTAGTGGTCTGCGTGATTGACGCGTCGCCCTCGCTGGTTGCGGTGACAGTAAACGGAATGGAGGCTCCCGGCGGAGGAAGTGTGCCGCCGGTCGGCTGAAGATAGATGCCAACGGTCCCGGTTTGGCCCGCTGGAATGATGACGCTGGGGCCACTCGTCAGAATCATGAAACCACTAGGGATATTGGACAATGTAAGGTCATAAGCATCCTTAACAGGCCCGTTATTGTGAATGACAGCCTGGAAGGCCGTGGGCACGTACGTGCCGTCAAAGGGGATCGAGAATCGGGGATCGGGATTGATTGTTAACGTGATGCCTGGCTGCGTGGGAGTGACGTTGACATCAACAGTTGTTTGCGCCCCCAAATTCGGATCGGACTGTGATTGTGCAATCACTTGAACAGGATAAGTCCCCCCTTGCAAACCGGGCGCTGGTGTCACGGTTACGTCGCCGTTCTCGCTAATGGCCACGGTCCAGCCGACAGGCGCCTGGACCGTGAGTTGATACGTATCAGCGACGCTAGTTGCCACGTTGACCTGGAAGGCCACGGGTGTATTTTGATCCGTGGTGAGCGCGATTTGGCTCGGCGAGATTTGAATCTCATTTGGTGTATTGCCGTCGAGCGAGAGGGCGTCAACGCCGTTGACGCCGGCCGATACGGTCATGGTGCCCGAATATCCGTCGAGGCTCGCGCGCTTCCGCCGGGTCGAGAGGGTTACCGGAAACGGTCACGGTTCCACTTCCTGGCCCGAAGCTAACCAAGCCGCCGGTAATCGTGATCAACGCGGAGCCAGAGAAACCTGGCGAGGAACTGACCCCGCTACCTGTCAGACTCGTCGAAGACGCGGCGATCGTATACGTCCCGGCCGGCAATAGCTGGCCATTGAGTATAAGGTCGGCGGTGGTCAAGGTGATATTCATGTCGCCGGTAACCGTCGCAGCGAAGTCACTCCAATCGGCGGCAAAACCGAGGCTGCCGGTCGCCGGTCCGTAGGAAGAGAGACCACCGGATCCGGTCACCACGTACTGATCATCACCCGTGATCGCCACTGATACCGTTGCCATTCCGGCCAATGCGATCGTACCGCTCCCCACCAGGCCGGCCGCCGCGCTCACCGTGGTATTGGAGGCGGTCAGCGCATTTGCCATAAAGACGGTGCTGCCGTCCGAGCCTCTGCCACTGAAACTGAAGCTGGCCCGCCACTGAAAGCCCTGTGACTGCCGCATTGCCGGAAACACGACCACCAACGAGATTGGCCGATGTCACCACTGCCGTCTGCACGTGATTTGCGGGCGGAGGTGCGGGCGAATAGAGAAAATCTCCCACGGGTGGATCGATCGAACCGAACACGGCTGCGCTGTTGGTGTAATTAGTTAGCGTAAACTCTAGATTCTGTGCATATAAGGCAACAAGTTGCGGCGCAAACGACTGAAGAGCCTCTGCCTCTTTCAGAAAACTGTCAAGAAGAGCTTTCGCTTCCTCGCGATTACCGGCTCTCAGAGCTTTGAAGAATTGCACGAGCTGCCTGTCGGCGAGCTTTGACGCCTCATTGATCTTATCCACCAGAGTCAGGTCTTCGTCGTTCACGATATCAGTCAATCCGCCATATTCGGTAACGTCATGGCTGCCGTTGTCCGAGACAGCAATCACGAATCCCGTCGTTGGATCAAGCTCGAGCCAAGCGGTGCGTGCTACGCCATTGATCTGCACGGTCTTGGTGGGTACGAGTACGATTTCACCGTCCTGCACCTCCTGGGTGATGAGAGCATTCGCGTCGAGAGATAGACCCAAGGCAGAAAGTTGATCCAGATCCTTTGTCGTAACCGGGAGCAAGACCGAGCCCGCGACGGCAAGAGCCTGATTCAGGATGTCGATCGACGACTCGACGGTGTCGTCGCCAGAGGCGACGGTTTGGATGACGTCGGTCTCGATAATGCTGTCCGTCAGGCCTTTGGTGTAGTTCAACAGCTGGGCCGCGGCAGCTACCTGACCAGGAGCTGCGAGACTTTGGCTCGTGTCGTCGAGAAGATCGAGCTGAAGGTCAAGTGTCGCTGCGCCACTTTCCGCGTCGGGCGGTAAGTTGTCGCTCACAACGACAATACGCGGTGCCGCTTCGTATGAGAGAGTCTGGTAAATCGTTCCAGCGGTCTGCGCGGCTCCATCAGATTGGACCAGGAATAAATCGCCAAGATATGTATTATCCGAAACGCTAAACTCGTGAGACAACGTATCGAGCGTGTTCGCCGCAATTTCCGCGTCAGGTCCATCCGGCAGCGAATTGTCGTTGTTGAGCACCGCTGTGAGTTGGTCTGCCAGTATACCAAGAGCGTTCAGCCTCTGATTCAACGCTTCGGTTGAGATTACTGATCCGGCTGCTAGAATTGTCGTTACAAAGTCGCTCGATACGATGGGCTGAGGATCGGTACCCAGGTGGATACTCGAGGCGTCGTCTGACTGTCGCGCCCGAGCGCCGATGCGATCCGCAAGCGTCTTGTTGTATGTTTGAACGGCGCCCTGCGGTCCTCGAAGAGTCGCGCTCAAGAACAGGCCTGTCACGATCTGGGTCACAGCGGGGAAGTTAGTAAAAATCTCCTGGTAGGCCTGGCCCATGATGACCGTGTCTTGGTTGGCGCCAGCATCATCGAGATCGTTGATTTCAAGGTAGGGAGTATAGGTATTTGTCTGAAAGGTAAAGATCGCCGCACTTCCAGTACTGCTGACGAAATTGGCGATCGACAAGGAACGTCCCACCAGGTCGGCATCGTCAAACGTCAGGTCCAACACCACGGAGTCTTGAAAAGCCGACGACGCCACGAACTCGGCCGCCCCTTGGCTGTATGTTTCGACAGTGAGTTTCACCTCAGTCGTCTGTTCCAAAGCTTGTGCTACCACAGTGAAGGTGGCCGTCGCTACGGTAAACGTCTGCCCCAGCATGGTTCCCGGCATGAGCGAATCAGCGTTTAACCAACCGTTGCCGGTATCGAACTCGAACCAGTAATGGCTCTCCGTCTCGCTCTGCAACTGCGGATTGTCCGCCGGGTCGGCGGTCTGCGTGCCGGACGGGACGTAGCCAACCGTCTGAAAGCTGGCCGGGAACATTGACAGGATGAGCTGCTGGGCCTGGCTTTGCGTCAGCGTTCCTTCGACATACTGCGCCGGGATGCCGGAGGCGCGCATTAACGCCACGCCGAGGCTGGCCACGTCCAGGGCATTGCCGGCATCGGACCAAAGCGTACCGCGGGCACCGCGCAGAGAACCGACGTACGCGTTGTAAGTGATGTTCTGCTCAAGGAAGTTGAAGATATTCTGCGCGTTGTAATCCAGGACCGCCGCCTCTTGCTGGATAAACGGATCAGTCGTGTTGGCGTCGGGCGTGGAGGCCATCAGGTCGGGATCGACGGTGCCCTGCGTTAGTACGGCAGCGGGGGTGGAATTCGAGATCGATCCGGCGTCGAGCGTCGCGAAAGCCTGGCGCCCCTGTCCAACTGCAAGATACCGGAATTCGCCAGCGACACCGTGATGCTCACGCTGGCCCAGTAGTCCCCTTCAATCGTGCCCACGCTCCAGGCCAGGTTTTGCCCGCTCTGGTCCGGCTGCTGCGACGCACTCACCAAAGTGACACCCGGGGCCAAGGTATCGGTTAATAGCACGCCTGTGATCGAGTCCGCCTGCTGGTTGTAAACCGTGAACGTGATGGTCTCCTCGTTGTTCTCCACGTCACCTGCAAAATAGGCGGAGAGCGTGCGGCCAACGACGATGTCGGTGACGGGAGTGACGGCAATCGGCGCCGCCAGGACTGTTTCCTGCTGCGTGGCAGAGCCGAAACCGGCGGCGGAGGCCGTCAGCGTGGGCGTTCCCGGCTGGCCGTCGGTGTAGTCGAACGTGGCGCTGCTGCTACCCTGAGGAATGATAAGTTGGCCGCCGCTGATCGGTAACCCGTTCGGATAAGAGAAGCTGCCGCCAGTTGAACTGCTGGAAATTGAAACCGCCGTGCCGCCGTTGCCCGCCAGGGCCGGGTTTCCGTCCAGGTCTTCCAACGCGACCGTGATGGCGCCAATCGGTTGGCCGGCGTCGACGGTCTGGCCGAGCGTCGTGAAGACCAGAGTCGGAGCCTGCGTCTGGAATGCACCGATGTCGAGGCTGCCATTGACGACACGCGGCAAGGCGCGCTGATCGGTGGAGGGGAGAGCGGCGCCGGCGTTGCCGGCACCGATCGCCGGGCTGCCGGCCAGCAGTGCCATGGTCTGCGTCGGCCCGCCGTAGTCGCCCAGGGTGCCGAGCATCGGCGTGTTGCTGAACACATTGTTCGGTCCCGGCGTCGGGTTCGTCGTGGTATTGTTCGCGCCCGTGCCCAGCAGGTTGTTGCCGTTGTCGGTGGTGATCACGCCGACGATGTCTTCATTCACCGTATAGTCGATGTTGGCGGCCACGATGGTGTTCTGCAGGCTGAGCATGCCTCCATTGTTGTCGATGCCGCCGCCGTTGCCGTTGTCAGAAAAATTGGCCGATAGGGTGGCGCTGGTCAAAGACAAACTGCCGCCGGATTCATTGTCGATGCCGCCGCCGGCCCCGGAAGCGATGTTGGCGTCGATGGTGCTGTTGGTCACCGTCACCGCTCCGCCGCTATTTTCGATCGCGCCGCCAGAGCCGCTGCCGTAGCCCTGATTGGCGGAGAGGGTGCTGTCGGTGATCGTCAACGTGCCGGCGTTGTTGTTGATGCCGCCGCCGTTGCCGTCGACGATATTGCTGGCGATGGTCGTGTTAGCCAGTGTCACGGAGCCGGAATCGTTTTCGATCGCACCGCCAGCCGTGTACGCATTATTCTTGGACAGGCTGTCGCCAGTGAGGGTGACGGTGCCACCGTTGTTTTCCAGAGCTCCCCCAGAGGCAGCGAAGTTGCTGGTGAAGAAGCTGCCGGTAATGATGGCCGAGGCGGAAACGATGGCGATCGCGCCGCCGGTATTGTTGGCGTTGTCGTCGGAGAAGGTCGAGTTGTTGACCGTCAGCATTCCATCCGTCGAAATGGCCCCCCCGCCGCCGGCCTGGTTGCTGGTGAACGTGCAATCGTTGACCGTCAGCGTGCCGGTGCTGTCGACGGCGCCGCCGGAATTGGCGGCGCTGTTGCCGGTCAGCGTCACGTTGCTCAGGGTCAGCTCGCCCTCATTTTCAATGCCGCCCCCCGAGGAGGCCTTGCCGCCCGAAACGATGGCATTGCTGACCGTCAATGTGCCAGCGTTCAGAATGTCGCCGCCAGGGTTTGAGCCGCTGTTGCCTCCCACCATTTTGAGATTTGTGAGGACCGCACTCACGCCGCCGTCGATCAGAAAGACGCTGCTGCCGACGGCGCTGAGGGCGATTGGCGTGCTGGGGCTGCTGCCGTCGATAGTAATGGTGCCGGTCCCGGCCCCGCTTAGCTCCAGTGGTCCCTGGGTGAGCTTGATGGTGCTGCTTCCCAGGCTGGCGTCGAACGCGATGGTATCCGAAATCCCCGCCGCGGCGTCGGTGTTGGCCTGGACGATGGCCTCGCGCAGCGACGTCTCGTGCGCCACGGGAGCATCCGTGAGATTATTGACGAGCAGCGTCGAAAGCATGACACGGTCTTCGAGCTGCTGGAGAAACGGCCGCAAGAACGGGCCCCGGGCCCCCCGCAACCTTCGGATCGTACCCGGACGCACGCCCAACCAACGCTGGGGAGAGAAAATCTTCACGCCTGGGAACCTTTCAATCGAGAAGGTCACGGGTGCAGAGTCGAGACGTTCGCCTGGCAGTGGATCGAGTCCGAGCCGTGCAAACAGAAAGGCGCGCACGACAATCAAAAGAATGTCCAGATGGGCGTCGAGCGCATCGAAGCGAGATCCCAGTCGAAGCTCGTCACGTCCCACTTTTCCAACGGCCGCGGCATCGCGTTCTCGGGCCCTGAGCGCGGCCCCTATTCCAACGGCGAACCGAATGGCGGTTTCGGACAGACATGTTGAAAAAAAAGAATTGTTTTTCCCGCCGCTGGGTTGCCTGTGATAGGATGGATGGACAATCAGGGGCATACCCGGAAGCATGAACGGCGATACGACCGCGGACCTTCAGAACCTGATCGAGCGGCTCCGCCGCGGGGAGGAGACGGCTCGGGGTGCGCTGCTCGAGCGCGTGTATCACCGTCTCCGCCGCATCGCGACCACGACGTTGCAGAAGGACTTTCGCCGGCTGAGTGCTCGCCATGACGTCGACAGCGTCGTCGACCTGGCCTGGGCGCAATTGATGAAGGCGCTCGAGACGACCGAGCTAGCGACCGTGGACGACTTTTACCGTCTCGTCTTCCGCAAGGTTCGCCATGTCTTGCTCGACATGGCCAGGCGTCAGAGCCGTGACGATGCACATCGGCAGGATGAGCCCCCAGACGACCAGCGATCCGATTCAGAATTCCCCTTTGATCCGGGCGACAGCACCTACGATCCATCCCGCCTGGCGTTCTGGACCGAGTTTCACCGGGAGGTCGAAAGCTTGCCCGACCAGCAGCGAGTCGTCTTCGACTTCCACTATTTCGCCGAGTTCCCCCAGGCCGAGATCGCCCGGCTCCTCGACCTGAACCCAAAGCAGGTCAGCCGGTTGTGGATCGCCGCGACTCTGAGGCTCGCGCACCGGCTCGACGGGCTCGAGGCGCTGATCTGATCGATTAACCTGAGGCGGAATCGATGGCGCGGCGATCCCCAGACCACGGCACCGGAACACCCATCCGTCCGCTTCCCGGCGTCACGATGGTAAGACCCGTGGCGACGGGCACTGACACGGCCGCCGATGAGTCCCTGGGCAACGAACCGCTCATCGCGCTCTTCGAGCAGTGGGAAGAACGGTACCGGCTCGGGGAGGATCCTGGGCCCGAATCGCTCGGCGTCACCGACCCGGCATTGCTTGACGCGCTCCACAGATTGATCGCGCGGCAGAAGCGGTTTTACGCGATCCTGAAGCTTCCGGAAACGCTGGTGGACAGCGACCCTGGCGTCGTCGAGCCACTCCCGTCGTTTCCAGACCACGAGGTGCTCGCCAAGATCGGCCAGGGAGGAATGGGGGCAGTCTACAAGGCGCGCGACCGGAAGCTCGGTCGCGTGGTGGCGATCAAGACGATCTCCGCGGGTCAGTACGCCACGGCCGACCAGCGTGAACGTTTTCGCTCCGAGGCCCAGGCCGTCGCACGGTTGCGGCACCCCCACATCATCGCGATCCACTCGATTGGCGACCATGAAGGGCGGCCGTATTTTTCGATGGAGTATGCCGCGGGCGGGAGCCTCGCCCAGAAATTGGCGCTGGGGCCGACAACGACGCGAGAAGCCGCCGAGCTGGTCGAGACACTCGCCCGCGCGATGAACGCCGCCCACCACGCAGGCATCGTGCACCGGGATTTGAAACCCAGCAATGTCCTTCTGACAGCCGAGGGGGTTCTCAAGGTCAGCGATTTCGGTCTTGCCAAGCTGATGGACGGCGACTCGGCGCAAACCCTCTCGGGCCAGGTGCTGGGCTCGCCCAGCTACATGGCGCCCGAGCAGGCGCAGGGCCACTCGAAACAGGTCGGCCCGGCCGCCGATGTCTATGCTCTGGCGCGATCCTCTACCAGGCCTTGACGGGAAAGCCTCCGTTCCTCGGCGAGTCGCCCATTGAAACTCTCAAGCTGGTCGTTTCCACCGACGTCGTGCCCCTTCGACGCCAGCGGCCCGGTGTACCGCGCGACCTCGAGACGATCTGCCTGAAATGCCTGGAAAAAGAGCCTCGCAAGCGTTACGTCACTGCCGAGGCCCTTGCGGCAGACCTTGAGCGGTTCCAACAGGGCCGCCCCATCCTGACCCGGCGTGCTTCCAAAGTCGAGCTGGCCGTACGCTGGTGCCGGCGCAACCCCTGGGTCGCCGCGTTCCTTGTGGCACTGGCTCTTGGCGTGGTCGGCAGCACGTGGCAGGCGGTCCGTGCGACCGCGGCCGAGCGCGTAGCCCGAATCGCGAATGTCACCGCTCGCGACGAACGGGATCACGCTGTCCGGCGCGGGATCATGCCCTCGGTGCCGCCAGAATGCTCTTCAGAAATGAAAACGATCAGATGCGTGTCGAGGAAATGCAGCCCTATCGCCAGGAATTAATGGCCGCCGGCCTGAACGCATCGCAGGCCCTGGTTCGCGAACTGGAGGGAGATCCACGCGCGGAAACCCAGCTTGTCAACGCTTATGATGCGCTGTCTGCGCGTTCAGTTCGACGCGAACGAACGACCCGCCGCCATCTTATCAGCGCAAAGCGGTCGCCATGGCCGAGAAGCTGGTCGCCCGCGATTCCTCGTCCGTTCGTTTCCGCACCAGTCTGGCCGTCTCGCTCCATCGGCTGGCGGCGATCGTGCTGGATGATGACGAGAGTCTCTCGGCCGCGCGGCGATCGACCGAAATCTTCCAGGCGTTTGGTGCCGGGCACGCCGAAGGCGACCGCCGAGGCTGGATCTCGACCATCGCCATGAATCATTACAACAGGGGCCATCACCACTACGCGAAGGGGCGGAAATCCGAAGCAATCGATGCCTTTCTGGCCGCGCGGGCGGCTTACGACGAACTCGACAGCCTGGGCGACCGCGGCGCGGTGATCCTCGAGCTCGCAGCCAAAAACCTGCTTTACCTCTGTCGTGCGTACAACGCCGACAAGCAGTTTGACAACGGAGTCGCCGCCGGCCGGCAGGCCGTCGCAATCCTCCAGAAGCTCGTTGCTGACCATCCGGCCAATTTCGAGTATGGGCACCAGTTGTTTCTGGCGAATTCCGAGAGCGGCTTCATGAGTATGTCGGTCAAGAATTGGGACGGGGCAATTGCAAGCTACGCCGAGGCCCGGAAGACGCTCAAAGACATGCGGGCCAAACACGGACACTTGGTCTCGAGAATGGCGACGATTCAGGGCTGGCTGGCTGAGCTGGATCATAACCTGAAGGAGGCCTACGACTCTGACCTTGTACGCTACGCCGGTCCTAGAAAGGACGTAGTCCGCGAGACTTATGAGATTTGCGACAAGCTGGGCGTAGTCGGACCGCTCTCGCGAAACCTGCGCGTGGCCTATGCCGTGAGTTGCGTCGAAATGGCGTACTACGCAGAGGAAGACGGCGACAAGCCCGACCTCGAGCTGTTTCGCAGGGCGGAGCGGCTTTGGGCCGAGTTTTTGCGCGACGGCCAACTGGTATCTGACGCGTGCTGTTGGCTGGTCATCATCCGACGAAAACTCGCCAACGAGCTGACGGCTCGTGGCCAGAACGATGAGGCGATGAGCTGGCGCAGCCAATCCCTGAGTACGGCACGAGGTGATTCGGCACTCTGTTACGATATCGCTCGAGAATACGCCAACCGAATCAAACCGCTCGATCACGTATCGACCCAGTCGAAGGCATCCCGGGCCGAGCACCTTCGCCGGCAATTCGTCGCAGACGCCCTGGCCATGCTTCACGAGGCCATCGCCGCGGGTTTCCGCGATGCAACTCAGCTCCGCACCGATCCGCGGCTGGCTCCCCTTCGCTCTGAATCCGAGTTTCAGGTGATCCTGTCGGGTTTGGAGTTTCCAGCCGAGCCATTTGCGGGGCCCTGACCGATCCTCGCGTGGCGTCTGGCCGTCCATGTCGGAAGTGGCAAAACCGACCTGGCGTTGATCTGTCCGGGTCACGTAGTCGACTGGTCTGTCAAGCGTCGTCCAGCGTGACGTCAAGGGAGGCGCCGGGCCCAGATCCAGAAATCTCGACGTCTGTTCATATCAACATACATGTTTACAATTCTCCAGGGGTTTCGAGCTTTTTCGACGATTCTGATCTTGGAAGGCTATGATAGGTGCTTCTGACCTCGGCGGACTTTAACAGATCACGCTTGTCACACGTCTAAAGGAGCGCAAGCAGCCATGACGTTCATCCGAAAGACAAGCGAGGAGCACCGGCCCCTCCGCTCGAGCCGCTGCGCTGCTGGCGTGGTGATGATGGCTGCGGCCGTCGTGCTCTCGACCCTGATTCCGGCCTTGGCCGATGCGCCGAAGCCGGAAAAACGGTTCGCTCGCAAGTACATCCCTCTGTGCATCAATACCGCGGCGGAAGCCGACATGGCGTTGGTGGTCCGCGAGTCTTCATTTCGGACCTTGATCCAGACCCAGGTCGACGGAGTACCCGGCAGCGTCCAGCCGGATTTGATCGGCGGCATCCACCAGGGAACCACGGCCGTGATAACTGGCACACGCGCCGGCCACGCGGTCCGGTTCGAGTTCCAGCCAGGCGGAAAGATCGTCTTGCGGATCGGCGCTCAGTCCATCGTCACCGGGCTGGCTGCGGCCCAGGCTCGTCCAATGGCGTCACTGGCAGCGGAGGGTCATTACGGCCTGGTCGGGCTCAACGATCGTGTGACCCATCATGGCAAACGGGGCTACCGAGCCACGGTTGCCAGGTCGTACATCGACACGGCGGAGGGCTACTGGCTGCTCTGGGCCGATGCAATCGCCGAGGATCTGTTCGACCGGGTCGACTTTGATTCTGGCCACTCCCCTGACGGATTGACGATCGTGGATCCCGAGCATCCGGTCACGATCAACACGGATGGTGGACTCGAAATTCGGGCGGGGGAGCCAAGGGTGGCTTTCTGGAAGCGCGTTGAAGGAAAGAAAGGGACGATCCTTCGCTACGACGACCTTGCGCTCATCATGGAGCCGCGGTGCCGGGATGACGCTCAGGCGATGGAAACCGTGCGCCGACTTTTCAAGTGGACCCCGATCATGCGACTTGCCGCCGAGACCGATCCGGCCGCGTTCGCAACGTTTGTCCGCGAGCTTGAACAGGTCCGCATTGCCACTGTGACGACTCCACACCTGCTGATCGAGGAGTAATCGACGGCCGTCAACGCGCGGACCAGTTGCTCGCTGACTTCGCTATAATATACTGAAGTCAAAGCGGGTGTCAGGGAGCGGCACAAGAAGAGCCACCAGTTCGCGTCAAAGTAGAATCGCTGTTCGTTGAGCGCGAGTCGACAATAATTCCCAGCCCACGGCTCGTCGGGAGGCCATTGGCCGAGCATCTGCTCTCTGAAGGATCATCCCCGTCAGGGTGATTGACCGGCAATCCTCGGAGCGGCGGAGTTCGCGAAGCCACGGCCCAAAGCGATCGCATAAACCCGCGCCTTGCCTCGGACACGCCATCCGACTAACTCAGCTCACGGCTTTTGACGATCTCGATTTCGCCGAACGAAGGCACAGAATGCGGCGCCCAGGCTGGCGAAGACGGCGAGCGACGTCGGTTCGGGGACGGGCGACTCGACACCCCCCGGAGTGACTGTTCCATCGCCTAGAGTGGTGATTGTCCCCAGATTGTTCGCGCTGCCACCGTCTCCCCATAAGGCCAGGGTGCCCCCCATGCTGAAGTCCGATAAGCTCAATTGACTCGGCGGAGTATCCGAGGTGAGAGGCGCCCGCTGAACCAGATTATTATTCGTCAAGGTGAGTTCCGCGGACACGGTGCCGTTACCCGTGCCTATATTCTCGTAAATCTGGAACACATCCTGGCTTGATGTCGGCGCATGGGCGTCTTGTTGATGACTGACGAACACTTCCTGGTCACTGATGGCGCCAAAAGTCGACGACGGTGTGTTTCCAAGATTGAATGTCATCGACACCAGGGGTTCGGTGGAATTCACCGGCGTGCCGGAATAGTAAATTCCGTTCGCGGAAGGCGCGATGGTTGGAGAAAGCTGAAGATCCGTGTCGTACGTGAATGTGCCGGTAAACGTCGAGGCCCCGTTATAGGGCTGCCACAGCGTACCGCCGAAATCATAGCTAATCACGTCAGCGTGAATCGGGGCGACTTGCCCCATCAGTAAGGCAATCAAGACAAACGGCCGAAGTCCTTTGGTGAACATCCTTGTTCCTCTCGCTGCTGAAATAGGCGCTGCACGTGTCACTTGATTGGTTATTGATAGTCTTTTGAAGCGATACGCACAAGGTCGGCTGACTCCTTAAAGCTGTGCGCTCGCCTTTGACGGTGCAAATCGTGTGTATCGCTGGATCGCCGTCCCCAATGCGGCAAACGTTCCACAGTCAGTCAGCCGACCTCGCAACCGGCCGTTTAACCGTGGAGCGGCACGGGCAGACATGCCAGCGCCGCGAGAATCCACACCAGGACAGCGTATTGACCGAGTACCGCGGCATCGGGTCGGGGATTCGACCGGTCGGTGAGGACACGCGCAGCCCCTCCGATCATGAGCAACACGAGAAGGCCCTGATCGGTGACGGACCAGGCCGCGGCGATCGCTCCGAGTGCGAGCCAGCGCTGGGCACGCGTCATGCTACGGAAAGCTCGGCCGCCGTCGAGATGCCAGATCGGCAAGAGATTGAACAGGTTGACCAGGGCACCAAATTGGGCCAGGGCGGCCCAGATCGGCTGCCGGCTCAGCAGATAGACCCCGTAACACCCGAGCGCACGCGCCCAGACCCCAGATGGGTCCTGCCAGGCCCACACGCGCATCCTGCCTCGGGTCGGTCATCTCTTGCTTGAGACGAATAAGCGCGCCCAAACCGGGCACGAACAAGGGAGCACCCGCATGAATTCCATACCGTGCCAGGGCGGCGACATGGCCCATCTCATGGATATAAATCGATAGCACAAGCCCCAGGGCAAACCAGCCGCCAAAGATCGTCCAGTAGGCACCGACCGCCACGAACATCGACAAAAATGTACTTGTTTTGGTCAAGCCCAGGAGCAGGAACTTCCCCTTGGTGAGCAAAAGCACCATCACGAACTTGAATTTCCAGACGATGAGCGCCAGCGTGGCCGCGGCCCCCGAGAGGGCTCCGCCCGACCAGCGAGACGGGGCCGAGCCCGTCGTGCCGGTCGGCTCCTTGAGCGGCGATGGGGGCGAAGAACGCATCATCGGCCCGGCGTCGACTTGCCGGCCCAGTTTCGAGATCTTTTCGACAATGGCCGCGTGCTGGCGGCTTTCGGCCGGCAATAACGGCAACGCTTCATTCCAGGAAGCCAGGGCCGCCGTGAGATCGTCGGCCTGTTCGGCCAGATTGGCCTTTTCCGCCAGCTCCTTGAGCCGTGTGGCATGCACAAGTTGATGGCATAGCGGGCAATTTAAAAGCCGGGCGCAATCTCACTGCCGCACGACGAACAGAAACGCCCGGTCTGTTGAGGCAGCGACGCAGTCAATTCATCTGGCATGAGAATCAAGCCCCGGGTTCCCGATCTTTCAAACCGTGGTGCCCACGCGAAAAGGACCGGTGAACGTCATGTTTGCGCGTCTATTGATCTTCCAGGCTTCCCAGATTGCAAAGCCAAAAATCAATCCGGATATCGGCGCTCCGATCGCCAACTGGACCGGGATGGTATAAAGGAAGCCGATCAAAAACAGCAACAAGAGCGCGGCTGCCGCGACGCTTGGTGGCGGCGGGGCCGCGGGAGCTTGCTCGGCAACGACGCTCGGCGCGGCCGCGTCTTTTGTTGCGACCTTCCCGGGTGTGGTGTCAGTCTTTGGGCTGTCGCTATTTTTCACGCTCGACTTTTCCGCGGGCCCGCCCGCTGCCGTCGTCTTGTTCTCGGGGGCTGCTTTCGCCGCAGGAGCGTTCTTCGCCGCGTGGTCGTCTTCTGCTCGATTTGATTTGACGGCTTCTTCAAACAAAAGAGGAACATACATCGCCACGATGGCCGAGTAGGTCAGGAATACGGCGAGAACCTGATAAAATAGTCCACCTCGATTTCCCGATCCCTTGCGGACCGCGCCTCCGACCATCGCCCCGACAACGACCGCGACGAGACCGATGTTGTAGCCGGTCGCTCGCAAGATCGCGTAATACAACGTCGCGCCAATCGCCGCCGCGACCGACCCGAAGACAAACGCTTTCAGGAGCCGAGCAAACCGCGATCCACCGCGCGACCATATCTCGACCGCTTGATGGCAACGGTCGCAGAAAATCTTGCCGCCAAGCTCATAATATTCGCTGACAATGGCCTGCTGGCAGCTCACGCACGTCGGACCATCGGGAGGAGCTGGCGTGGTAAATTCCGCACGGTCAAACTGCATCACATCGGGTTCGATCGAAGGATCGTCGGCCGCATGAGGAATCGGAACCGTCGCGTCAGGCATGGCTAAAAATCCTCGACCGAAAAGGAACGTGGTCAGGACCATTGTGGAGAACGACGTGGCTGTTGACTATAGATAAAGTCGAGGCCAGAAAAAAGCGTTGGCTCGATGATTTTCGATGTTCGGATCATTTTCTGTAAAGCCAGCCATGCGACAGCCAGGACGTATTCCCGTCGTCTGGGTCCCTCTCATCGCCGTCACCGTCGTGCTTGGCCTTGGCTCACGTCGGTTCGGGCCGATGTTGCCAGCCTGGCTCGCGGCGTACGCGGGCGATACGCTCTGGGCGCTTGTCGTCTTTCTGGGACTTGGCATGGTCTTCGCCAGGGTTTCAACCTGGGTGATCGCTCTGTCGGCATTGTCTTTTTCATTCGCAATCGAGCTGAGCCAGTTGTACCGTGCGCCCTGGATCGATTCGATACGCGCGACGACCCTCGGAGGTCTGGTCCTGGGCCGGGGCTTCCTCTGGAGCGACCTGGCCTGCTACGCCGCGGGCATCGCTTCAGGCATCTTGATCGAGCAGACGCTCGGCCGAGAAAAACGGCATCGAGTCCCGCAAGACTTCGAAGAATCCTCATGAATTCCTGGCTGTGCATGCGGGTTGAGTCAGGTTCAGGTCGGTCATCACTCGACCAGTCGGGGAACACTCCAGTCGAGCGCTGGCGTTCGCTGGTTCCGCTCAATCAATGGCAAAACCACGTTCCGTAGGCTTCGACATTTTGATTGGGCCATTCAACCGCGAATTCATTCAACCCGCCGGTCCACCCGGCCCGGCCGTGACGTGGGCGTACACACATTTCGCGATGTCCGCGACGAGCTGGTGGGCCACTGTTTCCTTGTCGATTTGACGCGTCAAGACGACCAGGACGAAGGGCTTCTTCCCGGGCGGCTCGACGATCGCCACGTCGTGATAGACCTTGCCGAATGACCCGGTCTTGTGCGCGACGGGTATTCCCGCGGGGAGTCCGGCCGGGATACCCTCGTTGAACTTCTGGCCGCGGAGGATCGCCAGCATCTCGTCGGATGCCTTTGCCGAAACGACCGTTCGCTCGGCAAGACGCGCCAGGATGCACATGAGCCCCCTGGCCGTCGCGGCATTGTTGAGCCCGCGCGCGTACGGCCTTGTTGTCCTCGACGCCGCGCACCACGTGAACATCCTTTGTGCCCAGTGCGCGCATGAATTCGGTTGCCTTGGCCGGCGCGATGATCTCGATGAGCATGTTGGTGGCCACATTGCTGCTCTCGGTGATCATCAGGCGCACGAGCTCCCGGATGGTCAGCCGCTCGCCGATTCGCCGGTAAAGCCCGGTTTCGGAATCATCGGCGGCCTGAAGGGCGAAATGGCTGCCGTCGACGATGCTGACGAAGTCGTTCTTCACAGCGATCCGGTCATCGAGACCAAGGTGCTTTTCCTCGGCCTGCCGGAAAACTTCCATCATGATCGGCACCTTGATCGTGCTGGCCGGATGGAAGTTCACGTCGCCTTGAAGGAGCACTTCTTCGTGCGTGGCGAGATTCGTGAACGCAAAGGCGACATCGGCTCCCTTGACATCGCGGATCAGGGCGCTGACCGTAGCGGCCATGTCTTTGGGCGGCGGCGCGACCGCTGCCGGGTAGTCCGCGGCGTGGGCCGAGAAGGTCTTGAATCGAAGGGCGAGAAGCGCGCTCGCCTGGCCCAAGAAAACTCGACGGCCGCCCACCATTTCCGTCACCTCTTCTGTTGACGTCTCTTCGCTGTCATGCCTGACATCGGCCGGCAGCCCATCCATTCCGTGCGGAATCGACGGCCAGGCCACGCGACAATCGGGCTTATTCTGACGATCTCTCCGCCAGATCGACATCGTCGAACAATCGCCAGTTCGGCAATCCCCGGCGCATCCGCCTGGTCGCCTTCGCGGCGTCAAACGCGTCGGGATCGAATCGGCCGCCGGCCCACTCGAGAGGTCGCGGTCCATCCTCATTTTCGGCGTCGGCCAGGGCTTCGAGGAAGTCGGCGTATCCCGTCACGCCACCGCAGTCTTCAGGCGGACAGGCCCTTTCACCCTCGACGCAGACCGGATAGCGGCTGCCGGGCCTGGCACGCAGACATCCCTCGAAGAGCACCTCGTGGTTCCACGAGTCTCCAAAGTCATATTCATATTCAAATCCGAAACGAGCTCCGCCGCTCGGAACCAGCGCCATGATCGCGAACGTTGTGGAGTCACGATAATTCATTTCCTCGAAGAGCTCGTCCAGAAGCATCGGATCGCCGTAAAGACCGCCACCGATTCGAAAGTGATGCAGGTGGGAATTCGTCCATCCCATAGCTGTTTGAATGTGTTCATGAAGTTTATCGAGCGAGCAATTCTTGACCTGGACGCGTCGCCAGATGGTCGGCGTGAAATCCTTGAGCGTGATCCGGAACTGGTAGAGGCGCAGTGCTGCGAGGGATGTAACCATGACGCGTGCCTTCATCGAGCACGGTCTGGATCACCAGGCTAGCGGTTTTCAAGGACCGGCTTTTCATGTCAAAGGCAGCGCGAGAGACCTTGGCCTCGATCTGGCCGCAGATGGCAATCCACTGGTCACGATCGAGCGCGACGACCCGCAGGCTCGGCTCGTCCAGTCGAAAAAAAACAGCAAGTTCCGGAGCCAATCCGGCGATGAGCCGCCGTTGCAAGATACTCAACTGGACCGGGAATTTTTTCTGGCCATTCTGGTGCTCACCGTGCATGAAATCGTCTCCAGGCGAACGGGTGACGGGTTCTCGCTGGCCGTCCGGGTTCATCCTATCCGACCAATTTGCTCAGTTCCACGCACAACCCTGGCTTGTTGATCGGGAGAAACGCATTTGCTTTTGCGTGCGATCCGGGATAGTCTCCTCAAAGGACGGAACCGGCACTTCACGAGATACCTGTTTCAAACACGAGCAAACGTGTACCCGCTGTCTGTCCAGGAGCAGCGTAAACCTCGGACACCAAGGCCATGACTTTTCCCTTCAGTTGCAGCAATTGCGGTCATGTGAACCACTTCGCATGGTCGCAGGTCGGCCAGAAGATCACCTGCGGCGGATGTGAAAAGACGATGACGGTTCCCGTGCCGCGGGAGACCGTGGGCCCGCCCGCACCATCGTGTCGTCCGGGAACGTTTCGATGTCCATCGTGTCGTCGCAAGTTTGCGATAAAACGTGAGCTGGCGGGCAAAAAAATCCGCTGCACGGGTTGCGGCGCGGGTGTGCGTGTGCCGGCCGACGGCGAAGGATCGGTGGCCGAGCTGTCGAATTCGGCGGTCGGCAGCGTGTCGGGAACCGGGCGTATCGAGCGACCATCGTCGTCGTCGTCGTCATCATCCCGCAAACGGCGTGCGAGAAACGACGATGAATCGGATGAACGCGACGACCACGAGCCGGTCCACTATTCGCCACTCCACGACGAGCTCGGTTGGATCGAGAAGGCAAAGCCGCCCAAGTCGGCCGAGGCGGTCTTGCCTTCGCGTACCGAGCTGATCGAGCAGGAACGCGAGAAATTCGCCGCCGAAGCCGAATCCAAAAGAAGAAAGAAGACCAGTAAACCCAAAAAGCCCAAGAAGAAGAAAATGGGCTACTTCGATGCGAAGGAAACGCTCAAGCTCGTCGCCGGAGTTGGCGCCTTCGTGGCCGCGCTGGCGTTCCTGGCCTGGGGCTACCCGGAATTCCGGTTCCCCCTGGGGGGCGCACTGTGCGTGATCGGCTTTATCGTCTACCTGCTGGGATCAGCCGCCCTGCGCAGCTCGTGGCCGAGGAAGGCCCCTTGAAGGCCATCTTCTTTCGCATCTGTCCGCCGTACCAGTGGTGGTACGTGATGACACACTGGGATGAGACGAAGGATTTCGTGGCATTTTTTCTCGCCGGCTCGCTCGTCATGGCGATCGGTGGCGGCATCATCAAGACGTCGGCCGAAGGCAAGCGGGCCGAAGCCTCGCAAAAGGCGTACGAGAAGTTACAGCGACGCGAACCAGCCAAGGTGCCGTCGTTCATTTCCCCTCCTCTGGAGCGCGGCGATTCCGATTGATCTCGCCTCGAACCTCGCGCTCACCCTCAAGAGGTCGCGGCGCAGGTCGCCGCGGCCCGGTTCCTCGGACACGGCGATCGTGAGAAAAGCGCGTGCTTCGAACCGGCGGCCGAGTTTTTCGGCGAGCCGCGCCAGCGCGACCGCATCGCGAATCGGCTGCCGGCGATTGTGATACTTGCGGTAACGTGCCAGGCTATTTTCAGCGTCGGCCTTCTGGCGGCGCAGGTCGGCGGCGCGGTTGGAGTTTCCTTGCGTCTCGGCCAGCTCGATCAGGCGCGCAAGAGCCGGCCCGGCGGCCGGATCGGCGGCCACCAGTAACTCGAGCTCGGATCGCTCGGCGGCGACATCGCCGCGTTGCCGGGCCAGCCAGGCGCTACAGCGATGAAGCTCGGTCGGCTTCAAGGCCGCGGTCGAAACGCGGGCCCGGGCCTGCTCAACCACGTCGGCACGATTGGCGGCCATCGCCCAGCGCAATCGGGCCAGCCAGACGGCCGGATCGGCGGGCCGCCGGCGCTGACACGCGTCGAGCCAGCGAGCGGCTTCGTCCTGGTTTCCCGTTCGGATCGCCAGATTGGCACGGCCAAGCCAGACGCGGTCGTCCTCCGGGGCGAGCTTGGCGGCCTGGTCGAGCCTGGCGCGGACCGTTTCGACGGGCGTGTCAATCAAAGTCAGGTCGATGTGCTGGCGGACCAGTTTGATGGCGGGCTCGAGGGCGCCTTCGCCGATCGCGTTCAGGTGCGCCCAGCGATTTCAGGTGCGCCCAGCGATCCGATATGAGCCGTCGCGCTTCGTCGATGCGACCCTCATCGCCATAAAGCGGGACAAGCAACACGAGCAAGGCCGTTCGGTCGTTGCGAGGATCGGCGGCGGCGGCCGTGATGAATTCTTCGGCGGCCGCGAGCCGACCGGATTCATGAAGCAACCGCATCCGCCCCCGGATCGCCCTGTCCGAGAAGGCTGTCCCGGGAACGACCCGCGCCCATGCTTCGCTTGCAGCCAGTGGCCGCCCGCGTGCCAGCTCACATGAACCCAGAAGGTAGACGATGCCACCTTTGGGGTCGGCATTCCAGGACAGGAGTTCATCGAGCTTTCGACAGGCAATCGCGTAGCGGCGGCCGACGATCTCGGCTTCGATTTCCTCCATCGCGAGCTTGTAGCGGCGATCTTGCCACCACGCCGAGCCGCCCCAGATCAGGATCGCCGCGCCGACCAGCGTGAGTACGACCGCCCGACGTCGATAGCCTCTGGCGCTCGTTGTCTGTTTTGCCACAAACGCGACTGACATTTCGGGCCTGGACATCCTGGTTGTGAAAGCACGGCGGCGGTTGCCGTCGAGTGGTCGGATTTTTCCATAGTATGTTTCCTGGCCCGCTCGCTCGACAACCGTCTGGCACGCTGGTTTGCCGACAGGACAAGTCACGTGGCGGTCGCCAACTTGCCGGAAAAACGGTGTCGTGCTAGTCTGGCGTAGTGAAAGGTTGGGCTTGCACCGCTTTCGCGTTCATCCGGTTTTCCCTGAGGAACCACGCGGCACCCAGAGCGCCAGGCCTTTGTTGGATGTCCGCCTTCAGGCGGCGCGCGAGCCGAAAATTCCGCCTGAAGGCGGGACTCGAACAAGAAGCCGCGCAACAGAATCGGCCTGCTCTCAATGCGTTCGGAAGTCGATTCAAGACCAACTTTTCACCGGGCCAGCACTAGTCTACTCTCACAACGTCGATGGCCTTTCTGTCGAACCGCCGGATACGCGCCTCACAAGTCGCTCCCTTTGGCCCCCAGGGATCGATCAACCGCAATTTTATCTGGACGCCGATGACCCGTCGGACTGCTGCCGTCTTGAAGGCCAAACTCGCGGACTCGCCATCCCTGGCCAGGGCCGCGAACGAGCCGGGTATCCTCTGGCTCTTGTTCCTGGCGGCGTGGTGCGGCCTGCTCGCAGGCTTGCTCGAAGTGGGCACGATCGTGCTTCGCAAGCACGTGGTCGATCCCGATCGATTGTACAAACTGAGTCGCCACTTTGGATGGCTGATCCCGCTCTCGAATCTTGGCGTGTTCCTTGTGCTGGGTCTGCTGGGTTGTCTCTTCATCGTGGTCTGGCGGCGCCAGGGTCGCTGGATCTTCTCGCGTGCCTTGTGCGCGTTGACCATCTTGCCCTCGATCCTGGTCGCCTTTCCCCGAATTTACGCTCTGGCCTGGCTGGCCCTGGCACTGGGAGCCGCCACTCGGCTGGTCCCGCTCATCGAGCAAAAAGGCCGAACCCTGCGCCGGGTGGTGTGGGCCAGTCTGCCAGCCATGGTCGCGATCGTGGCGATCCTGGCGGCCGCGATCGGGATGGGTGATTGGTCGCGCCAGAAGCGCGAGGCATCGCGACCATTGCCGCCTTCGGGCTCGCCGAATGTGTTGTTGATCGTGCTCGACACGGTCGCGGCCGGCCACCTGGGAATCCTGGGTTACCATCGGCCCACCAGCACGACCTTGACCGAGCTCGCCGAACGCGGAATCAATTTCGAGTCGGCCCGAGCGGGTTCATCCTGGACGCTTCCATCTCATGCGACCATGTTTACAGGACGATGGCTGCATGAACTCTCGGTCGGCTGGCTCACGCCGCTGGATCAAGAGCGCCCCACGCTGGCCGAGTTTCTGTCCGAGCGCGGTTACGCGACGGCCGGCTTCGTCGCCAACACGTTTTATTGTGGGCACAGCTCGGGGCTGGACCGCGGGTTCACGCGCTACAACGATTTCTACTTTCCCGAGCTCACGGCACTCAAGACGTGCGTGCTCGTCAGCCGGGCCCTCGCGGGCTTTCAGACCATCATTTATTTCATTGAAGATTGGCTGGAGGATGCCGGCCTGTTGCCTTTTGTCGAACGCGCCTGGCAAGCGGTTGACACCGATCGCAAGGCGGCGGCGGAAGTCAATCGCGAGTTGCTGGGCTGGCTTTCTGACCGCACCCAACCCGAGCGGCCGTTTTTCGCCTTCCTCAACTACTTCGATGCTCATTACCCGTATCAGTTGCCCTCGGGACGGCTCCATCGGTTCGGGACCGAGCCCACCGATCAGTATCAGCGCATCCTGATCCAGCACTGGTGGGATATTGATAAGACGACCCTCTCGCCTGACGGGATCGCGTTCGCGGTCGATGCGTATGACGATTGCATTGCCGATCTCGACGAGCAAATCGGCAAGCTGGTCGACGAAGCTAGAAGAGCGCGGGGCATTGAAGAACACCTGGCTGATCATCGCGGCGGACCACGGCGAAAGCTTCGGCGAACATCCCCGCATCTTCGTTCACGGGTCGAGCCTCTTCGACACCGAGCTCCATGTTCCCCTCCTTTTCATTCCACCGGGCGACCACATACTAAAAAAGACAGTCAGCGAGCCGGTTAGCCTGCGCGACGTGGCGGCGACGATCGTCGAATTGACGGGCTCAACGGCTTCGGGCTCACCGTTTCCTGGCGAATCGCTGACGCGCTTCTGGAACGAGACGTCGTCGTCCATTTCAACTTCAACCAATCGATCGCGACCGAGCTCGACGCTGGCGGAGGTCGTTCCGAATAACCCGCGCAAGCGAGATTACTGGGGTTTGCCCGAGGAGAGCCCCCCGCTGGGGGCCGTCAAGAACGGCGAGTGGTCTTATATCCGCCAGCAGGAAGGTTTTCACGAGGCGCTTTTTCACCTGCGCGACGATGCCCACGAGATGCGCGACCGCTCCACCGATCCGGCCGCCCAGACCGTTTTGCAACAAATGCGAGCGACGCTCGATCATCTGACTGGTGGACCGCTCTTGCCTCAGCGATTCAATCGTTGAGGAGCGCACTGCAAACACGCGTTCCGCGGGCTCGTCGACAAGTGGGACTGGGCGATCGCCGATGAAATTACGAAATCGATCAGCGAGCGCGGCAACAGGTTTATCGGCGCGCTCGGTCACAGAGGGCGCGACTCGATGGACGGCCAGTCAATGGGCTGCTCGCCTGACGATCGGCTTGATCTTGCTGACAATGATCGGGGGGGCGGTCGGATTTCTGGCGGACCGGCTTCGACTGTCGTCTGACCCATTGACCGCGGGCCGTCGCGCCTACGATCGCGGCGATTGGGACGTTGCGGCGCGGTCGGCCCGTGACATCCTCAAGGCGCATGAAGACGATCCCACCGCGCTGAAGCTTTTGGCACGATCATCGGTACAACTTGGCCGCGACGAAGCCGCGCTGGGGATCTACACCCGGCGCCTCGCGGCCGAGCAGTTCGAGGCTGAAGATTACGTGCTTCTGGGGATAGTGCTCAAGCGCCGAGGCCGAAATGACGGCGCCATGTGGGCCTGGAACCAGGCGCTGGAGTCACGCGCAATTCCGGCGCACACGCTCGGCGAGCTCGCCCACCTTCTCTACGTGGAAGCCGTCGAGACGGAGCTCCCAGGCGACACGAAACCACACCCTCTGGACGCGGCGGCCAGGGCGGCCGAGCGACTTTCCCGGCAGCCAGGCTCGGAGTCGCGCGGCGACTTGTTGCTTGGCATTGTTGACGGTGATCGCCTCGACCTGGACGGAGCCGCCGACGCGTTCCGGCGCTTGCTCGACCGAGACCCGAAAATAGCCGAGAGCCACGCCGAACCAGATAAACTTCGCAAACTTCTCGCCCGGACCTTTCTGCGAGTCGGCCGGCCCGCCGAGGCGCAGCCGCACTTGCAATCAATTTTGGCCCATGTTTCCGATCCCGAGGCCGCCTTCCTCTTGAGCCGTGCGCACCTCCAGCAGGGGGCAATCGGCCAGGCGCAAGAGGCGCTGGCGGCCGCCGGGTCGTATCGCGCCAGCAACCCCCTGGAAGACGAGCCCGGTCCGTACGTGGGTGAGGCCCGCTGTCAGCAATGCCACAAATCGGTATTCCAGGACTCGCTCGCCAATCGGCACACGCAAACGTTTCACCGGGGGGCACAGCTCGAGCGGCTGCCGCGTCCAGAGCGGCCCCTGGGCGATCCGGCAAACTCCGAGGTCACCCACGAAATCACGGAGCAGGGGGGTGCCGTCCGGGAACAAACGCGTGTGGGCAGCACCGTGTTCCGCTCGCTGGTTGAATATGCCTTTGGCACGAGCGATCGCTACCTGACGATGGTCAGCCGTGATGCTCACGACGAGTACCGCATGGCGCGGCTTTCGTATTACCACACGGCTGACGGCGAAGGCTGGGATCGAACGTTCTTGAACGTCGGCGATCCGACGCGGCCCGAAGACTTTCAGGGCGAAACCATCGGCGTGCATGCTGGGGTTGCCAGTTGCCTTGATTGTCACACGACGTTCCCGCGTGCGGGACGCGAGCGCACGGGCCCCGAGGCAGCCGACCGCGCGATCGGCTGCGAGCGTTGTCACGGCCCTGGCGGCAACCACGTCGCGGCCGTCGCGGCTGGTCTTTCCGATCTAGCAATCGTCAACCCAGGCTCAGCCTCGCCCCAGGCTGTCACGCAAAAGCGGTGCAACAACTGCCACATCCTCGACCCGCGGTATCGCCAGGGGGACCGCGAAAAACCCGAGTGGGTTCGCTCGCAAGGAGCCGGCTGGACCTGGAGCCGGTGCAATACCGAAAGCGCCGGCGCCTTTGGCTGTACGACGTGCCACGACCCCCACAAGGCGGTCCGTTCGACCACAACCGCGCAGTACGAGGCCAAATGCCTTGGTTGCCACGCCGCCGCCGCGGCAGCATCGCCAGCCGCCGGGCCGCGATCGCCCGCGCAAGCCGTGCCCCAGGCAAGACCGAGAGTCTGCTCGGTCAATCCAGTGAAAGGGTGCATCAAGTGCCACATGCCGGGTGTGCGGATGGACTCATCGCACAGGGAATTTACGGATCATTATATTCGCATTCGGCATTTTTCGGAACCCCGGCGGGACATCGGCAACGACGAGAAAGCACGCGGCGATTGACCGGCATTCTCGAGCGATACTCTCCGTGTAAGAACGTACTGACGCCGAATTGTTCCCCTTCACTGCCCGACCCGGACGAATGCCAAGTGCTGGCGCGGCCATTCGAGGTGCGGGGACGTTGACGGGACGGAGCGAACGCCGTTACGGCACGATGGTCCATCTACGGCTTTCTACAAACCTCGTTGACAGAACTAAGTTTGGTGGCCCGGGACCCCGAAACGACCCGTACTGGAATCCGCTCGTTGCACATTGGTCGCGAGCCCCTTACATTCATGTACATGGGCACGATTGTCGGTATCGACCTGGGGACAACGAACTCGCTCTGCGCGATCTTTGCCAACGGTGCGCCAAAGCTGATCCCCAACGCCCACGGCGATGTGCTGACGCCGTCGGTCGTCGGAATTCTCGATGATGGGCAGGTCGTGGTAGGGGCGGCGGCGAGGGAATTGCGAGTCACGCGCCCGCAGCGATGCGCCTCGCAGTTCAAGCGCCGGATGGGCACGCCCACGAAATTGCCCGTTGCCGGCCAGTCGTTTTCCCCGACGGAGCTCTCCAGCCTGGTGCTGAAGTCGCTCAAGCACGATGCCGAGCAATATTTGGGTCACGAAGTCGACGAGGCCGTTATTACCGTGCCGGCCTACTTCAACGACAACCAGCGCAAGGCCACGAGAGGGGCCGGCGAGCTAGCCGGGTTCAAGGTGAGGCGAATCATCAATGAGCCCACCGCTGCCGCGTTGACGTACGGCTTTCACGACCGAACCGTTGAACGGCAATTCCTGGTGATTGACCTGGGCGGCGGGACTTTTGACGTGACGTTGATGGAGGTATGCAACGGCACTTTGGAGATCATCGCGACCGCCGGCGAGTGTTTCCTGGGCGGCGAGGATTTCACGGATCGACTGGTCGGGGCGGTGCTCAAAGACGAGGGCATCGTGCTGGAAACGGCGGAATTGAAAGAGCCGTTGCGCGTCGCTCGCTTGCGACACATCTGTGAAGTCGCCAAGCGCGAGCTCGTCAATTCGGAGGAAGCGTCATTCGCCTTGCCGGACAATCTCGGTCAGGTGGGCGAGCAATCCAAAACCGTTCGTATTTCGCGATTGGCATTCGCCGGGTTGGTTGCGCCACTGGTGGCGCGATTGAGAGGTCCCATCGATAAGGCATTGCGCGACGGCGATCGGGCACCCGCAGACGTCGACGAAGTGATTCTCGTGGGCGGCGCGACGCGGACGGCATGCGTCCGGGATTTTGTCCGCGACTACTTCGGCAAGGAACCGCGTATCACATTCAATCCCGACGAAGTCGTAGCACTGGGCGCCGCGGTGCAAGCCGCACTGATCGCCGACGACCACGCGGTTGATGACATGGTCATGACGGATGTGTGCCCCTTCACACTGGGGGTGGAGGTTTCCAAGAAATTTGCCCAGCATCACCAGGGCGGATACTTTCACCCGGTGATCCATCGCAATACGACCATCCCCGTGTCTCGGGAGGACTTTCTGGCGACGGTCGCGCAGAACCAAAGGGAATTGCTGCTCTGCATTTACCAGGGCGAAAGCCGCAGGGTGAAGGAGAATTTACTGCTAGGTGAGCTGCGGGTGATCGACATCCCACCTGGCCCGGCAGGCACGATCGTCGCGGTACGATTCACCTACGATTTGAACGGCATCCTCGAGATCGAAGCCTTTGTGCCGAATTCGCAGCGGCGCTTTCGCACGGTGCTGACGCAAAACGCCGCGGGACTCTCGGAAGATGAGATCGCGCAGGCGATCGAGCGGCTGAGCAAGATCAAGTTCTACCGCGCGACCGCGTGGAAAACCAGCGGCTCGCCCTGTACTGCGAGCGCGTCGTCGGCGAGGTTCCACCCGCGCACAGGGAGTCGCTCGAGGAGGCCCTCGATCTGTTTGAACGCTCGATGTCCTCTGGTGATCGAGAATTGTTTGCACATGCCCGGTCAGGCCTGCTGATGGTCCTTTCGCAACTGGGATTCGGCTACGAAGACGAAGGCACGCCGCTCCATGACGCAGATTGACTCAAAGAAATATGCACAGGCGTTACTGCGCCTCAATCCGTACACTTCTGCGCAGCAGATCATGGAGCAGAGGGCGCGGTATCTGGGGCTTGAAAACCAGGCATCCACAACGCGCGGCGTCGACGCTGGACTGCCCCGGCGGCGGCAAATGGCAGAGGCGGCACTGGCCAAGATTCGTTCGGACTTTTGGATCACGCCATTGCCGCAAATCCAGTCGCGCCTGGCCGCCCTCAAACTCGACGGAATGCCCGATCTGGCCGCCTCGGCTACGCGAATGGCGCGGGCCGCCGAGGTTCGCCCCGAGCTTGAGCGGCTTGGTGCCGAGCGCAAGATTAACAAGCAGTTCGTCAACGCTTTGCGGCACATCCTCGTACTCCCGCCGGCCGCGGCGGGTCAAAAGAAGAATCAGCAGGAAAATGAGCTGTGCGGCCGGCGAGAACGTCGATCGGCCAAGAACATGGTGCGACTGATCCATCGGGACTATCCGCGAATCTACCAGCTTGAACGCGAATGGTTCGATCACATCGCCTCGGCACGTCGCATCGGCTCCGCGAGTGGCACAACTGCCCCCGTGGAAAACTCCGATACGAGCTACCGCCCCTCGGTCTGGATCTTGTTCGTGCTCATCAGCTTCCTGCTCAAAATGCTTGCACAGCTTTTCAAATGATGAGCGAACAAGACGAGCCGCACTGGGAGCTATTGCCGCACGACCCGGTCGGCTTTTTCGAACTCGCCGACTCTTTCGATCGCAAGACGCTCAAGCAGCGGTACACCGACCTCATCCGCCGCTTTAAACCCGAAAAACATCCGAGCGAATTCCAACGAATTCGGGCCGCTTTCGAAGCGCTCGATGCGAGATTGCGATACGGGCAACAAGAGCGGACAGACCAGGCAGTTCGCTATCATTGGTCCACCGACGAGGCCACGCCAAATCCTCCCGAGGTCCGCGCGAACCCCACGGACGCCCGCCCTTCGCGTGAGCAACCGGTTCACCGCGAACCGAACCAGGCGCTTTCCCTGGTCAGGCGACTGGAGCACGAAGATCCCGCTCAGCTTTACGAGGAGCTCGAGCGACGTGAATCCAAATCGGTCCATGACCATTACGCGCTGGCCGTGCTTGCGGACCTTGGCCAGCCGCGGGAGCGGCTCGGTTTTTTGCAATGGATTCTCGAGGGCCTGAGGGCGTTTCCACAGGAGCCCGGCTTGTCTGCGCTGCTGTACGAAATGCTGCGGCTAGACGACTTTGGGGATGAAAATCCAAAGGTTCTCCTGGAAATCAGCCAGTTATTTCCGTCAGATCAATTTTACTATTTCACCGAGAGCCTTTGGAGTCGATTGATCAAGCGCGATTCCGCCGCGCGTTTTGTGGAGGCGTTGGACCACTGCGAGGCAAACTTGCGCGATCATCGCATCGGGGCCAAAGTGGCGTTTTACGTGCATATCCTGCGGGCGGCGATCTGGCGCGCGAGCGATCCTTGGATCGAGCGAACGCTGGCGTTTCTTGATGAGAATCAGGATCAAATCAGCGGCGAGCTGGAATATGAAATGGAGCTCAGTTTGCAACTCGACCGCTATCGCCGCTCGGCCCATTCGTTCGTTGACGGCAGCCCGCAGCGGGAGAAAATCGACCGCTGCATTCGCGAGTTTTGCACGATCGATGAGCAGGAAGCGGCCGAGCGATTGGTGCGGACGCAGCTTGAGCTGGTCGCCGATTCGCACGCACTACTTGGCGCTTTGCCGTTCGACCAAGCGGACTACTCCGCCACGTACGATACGTTGCGGTGGGTCTCGCATGCGACCAACGTTCGGTTGGGCATCGACTGGGCACCCCCAGATTTCAACAAGCTGCGGGATGCGACAATTCGGTTCATGAGGGAAGTTGATTCGCTGGACAATCCCAGCGCGTGGCAGTTATTCGTCATCTTGAAAGGAGTCTTCGATGTTGGGGCGATATTCCTTCTCGCGGTTATGGTCGTCATGACGGTCACGCTGATCCAGGTCGCCGCTGCCGATTGGCTACCGTTCGAACCGAGGATTTCTGACGCCATTTTTAACGCGACGCTGGTTGTAGTCGTGCTCGCGGCGATCATATTCTACATTGCAGTCGTGCGGACGAGGACGACAAATCGCTGGTTTGACCGTTGGAAGAAGCGGATTGCTCGCCGCAAATATCGGCGTCATTGGCGATATCAGGCGTTGCGGTTCGTGCAAGAGACTCAATATCCACTGGAAGACGTTCGCAACACCGTCGCGGCCGTCGTCCAGCAAAATCCCGATGTTTTCACGGCCAGCTCCTGGTTGCCAGAGTTTCTGGCGCGGGATTTCGGTCTGGCCTTCTACGCTTTGGCACATTTGTATGAGCGATGAGCTCGGTGCGCACGCTCAAGTCGCTCGGCATACACGGAGCCTGAGCGTCGTTCCTAATTCAGCGGCGCGCTTGCTCCGCAATGGCCCAGAGGCGGAGGTCTTCGACGGGCCAATTTTCGCCGATGGGGCAACACGGTCATGCTGCGAGCTCGTGAATTCCCCGTCGAAGTATAAGAATGTCCCCGTCAGCCCCCTATCACTTATGGCCACGGGTGGCCCCTGCCTCATCGCCTGGCACAAGCTCAGAGGGAGCGATCGACCTCATTGGCGCCGAATTTTCAAGGACGCCCCCACGAGCAACGCACTTCCCACCTTCGTACAACTCGAATTCCCTTCCGTCTCGAAGCGCATCGTGAGGGGCCGCTTCGACAAGAAAATGGACGTCGGCAACCCACTTCAACTCGGTGCTATGTGGCTCATCCTTGACGATGACAAGTGACCACGATTCTTTTGTATGAGGCCAGGGTTCGTCAACAAAATGGACCACAGTTGAGTAAGGCGGAATACCCACGCCAAGTGGCGGCTTACTCCGACCACCCTTCTCCTTGGGAATCCACTCAATCAATGCTTTTCTTGCGACCATTTCGATTACTCCAAGGGGCGTGGAACGAGGGGCGGCAAATCGTCATTGTGAACATACCGGGCAGGGCCGAACCCATCGAGATTCGGATCTCTGAACAGGCTCGACGCATCATCAGGAATATCCGTTTCAACGAGACGGAATTTCCCATCGGGATACAAGGATTTCCCATGAGCCTGCGCCCCCGCTATGGAGTCGGCAAACCACTTGCCTTCCAGCGAGTTCGGTCCCTGTCGTAGCTTGCCAGTTGCAAGAATATCTCGATACTCGGCTTCACTTACTGCTCGATAAGCACGGGTGTAGCCTTGCGGCACCGGGATGCTGTTCGAACGAAAAGTCTTCGGAGCTATGCTTTCTCCGACAGCTTCCGCGCCTGGCTCACCGTTTTTTTCACTTGCTTTGCGGTGTCTCCGATTCCCTCCGCGCCTTCGCTTGCGGCTTACACATGATCTTACTCACCCAGGGCGCCACTCGCGAAGGCAATCGTGGCGATCACCAAGATTATTAAAATGGGAACGGCGCGAGGAAGCGCTCACACGGCTCGATTCTGCTGATGCGTCCGTGCAGTCACCGCGTCCTGAGCACCGCCGCCAGCTTGGTCCGAATTTGCTCGAGAATCTCGCGGGCAAACGGCAGCGCCGCCACGTTAGAAGTCTCGTCGGGATCGGAGGTCAAGAAGTACAATTCCTCGCCGCCATCGGCCGAGCGAATGTAGTGCATTCCATCGGCAATGAGGCCCTGCATGGGCCCCTTGGCGACCGGCTCGCGCCCCTGGTTTGTCAAGCCGGGGGGCTTGCCGGTTTCGACGAGTAACGGCTCAGAGTGAAGCTCGATACCGGGCCCTTTCGACGTCCAGAAACGACTCAGCGACCGACCCGGAAAGGGCGTGTTCTCATTTAACCTTAACAGGTCGAGCACGGTCGCCGGCAGATCGCGCAGGCTCACGGGTGCCGCGATCACCCGGCCGGGGGGCACTCGTGTCGGATCCACGATCACGAGCGGCACGCCGAGCACCTGCCGGTACAGGCTGCAACCGTGAAAGAACAGGCCGTGATCGCCAAGGTGCTCGCCATGATCGGAGGCGACGATCACCAGGGTGTTTTCAAGAACCCCGCGCCGGGTCAGCTCGTCGAGCAGGATGCCCAACTGATGATCAAGATAAAAGACACTGTCGTCGTAAACATCGATGGCCATCTGCACATGGGCCTGGGAAAGTGTCATCTTGTCGAGCGTGTCCCAGCTCCGCAACGTGAGGCGATCGACATAAGAGACAGGCCGCAAACCGAACCCCGGGATCGAGCGATCGGGGACCTCGTAGGGCGAGTGAGCATCGTTATAGTTGAGGAATGCGAAGAAAGGGCGATTGCGCCCGCGTTGCCATGTGAGCCAGTCGAGAAACGACCCGTTGATGGTCGCGGCGTTTTTCACATGTTCCTTTGACCGCGGGATAACGTCGTAAGTGTCGCCGAAATAGGTTTTCAAGAAGCGGTTGAGCACGGACGCCGGCGTCAACAAATCGAGCCGGCTGCCAAGGGCGATGTAGCGCGTGAAGACGTCGCCAAACCTGATCAAATCATCTTCGTAGTGCGCGAAGCCGCGGTTAAGGCCGGTCTCCCGGCTGCAATAGTCGAGGTTGGCAACAAAGCCGGCCGTGTCATAGCCGCGAGCGCCCAGGTGCTCGGCAAGCGTGGTGTGCGTGCCGTCGAGCGGCGATTGCCAGCCAGCCGACAGTTCATGAGGCCATCGCGCTGTTAACATGCTGCTATGCGATGGCAACGTCCACGGCGCGGTTGCAAACGCGTGATCGAGAGCGCACGCCCCGGCCGGCCAGCCGCTCGAGGTTGGGCGTCGTCTTTCGCCGGTAGCCGTGCAGGCTGAGGTTGTCGGTCCGTACGGTGTCCCAGACGACCAAAAGCACATTCTGGGCACCGGCCGGACAGGCGGGCAGGGCGGTCCGCGCCCGGTACTCCGACCAGGCCCGGCCGCCGCAGCTCACGAGGAAACTGGCCGTTAAGGCGCACACGAGCAGAGGGGTCGTGCGGCGCACGAGCCAGAGTAACGACTCATGATGCCGCGCCGCCAATCGCGCCGCTTGAACCGCGAGCCCCCCGGACAAGAGCAGCCCCGCCCAGAGCTCCAGGGGTAAGCGTGCGCACACGTCGAGAATGCCGACGAATGCCAGAATGCCGACGACCCAGGCGAGGCCCAGCCTTCCACGACGCACAAATGCGATAGCCGCAAGAGCCGCTCCAGGCACCAGCGCAAGGATCGTCACACCAGCCGGGATGATCCACCAGAAATAGTCGCTCAGACGAGAGAAATCAGTCGCGAACAGGCGAGTTCGCATGAGAAAACAAATGAGGTCGAGAAAGCCACCGGTGAGCCCGATCCAGATCGCGACCAGGAGAATCTTCATCGGTGAAAGGCTGCGTGTCCGCGGTTCGGGAGCGGTTTGTCGCTCGGCTTGCTGGGACGGTGGCCGCTGAGCCCTTGCTGGCTGAGAGTTCATCGAATTGCCCAGGATCCTCAATATGGTCGTCAACCGCTGAATACAATCTCGTGGAACTGAACCACAGCGACTGACATCCCATCATTCGCGAAACGGTCCGATTGTGGGGGGGAAATTTGGCCGATCGAAGAAAAGTCGGCAATTTTCTCGAAAATTTGGCGCGGAGGCTATCCGAAAACTCGAAACGATCTGCCTCCTTCCCATCGCGCCATTCTTGCGGTAATGTAAGGCAATCATCGCTGGTGAAAGCTTTTTCGGTCCGATTCCTCGTGGGCAAGCCCTCTCCACTTCGCCCCTGCCGGGAACACAATATGAGCAAAGCGCGTTTGCGGCGCGGATGCATCCTCCTCCTGCTTGTCAGTCTGTTTACTGGCCCCCAGGTCCTGTTAACCGGCTGCGATAATTCGAAAACCTCGGGTACCCAGGTTGTCGAGGATCCCGAGGCCATCGCCCATCGAAAATCCAAAGGAGAAACATACAAGGGCGGACCACCCAAAAAACAATCCAAAGTCAAAGGACACAAGGGCTAGGCGTTCGCGTAGATACGCTTGGCATGGAAGTGGGGCGCGAAAGCCCAGTTGAAACTCCTCCGCTGGGCCGTTTACTTCATTTCGTCTCTTTGACATCATTCATGCTATCAGTGCTTCCCTTTGTCCCTATAATGAAGGAATCGATTTATGAGAGGACGCCGCGGATTCACGTTGATTGAACTGTTAGTTGTCATCGCCATCATTGCGGTGTTGATCGCGCTTTCTGTTGCCCGCCGTGCAGGCCGCACGCGAAGCGGCACGCCGGATCCAGTGCACAAACAACTTGAAACAGCTTGGTTTGGCCCTGCATAACTACATTGCGGCCACGAACGCCGCGCCGCCCGGTGTCGTGAATACAACAACTTACCCCGGCACCGCCCCGCCCGGATCGCTGGCTACCTGGACGGCATGGAGCGCGCAGTCGCTCTTGCTTCCGTACGTCGAGCAAGGACCGCTTTACAATGCGGCCAACTTTAACTGGAACTGTTGCTATACACCCTTGACCGGCAATAATAAAACGAACACCACAGTCTACAACTCGCGAATCGCGGCCTTTCTTTGCCCGTCCGATGGTCTCGCAGGGCAACAAAATATTAATAGCTACCATGGCAGCATTGGGGCGTCCACGATCCAGTATCCGGCCGGCGGAATCACAACCGGAGTCTTCCAGGTTTACGACCCTACGGCAGTGGCCTGTCAGTCTGTCACTCTGGCCTCCATCGTTGATGGAACCTCGAACACGATCGCGTTCGGAGAAGGGCTGGTGGGCGACTATTCCAAGAATAGTAGCTACAGGGGAAACGGTATGGCGGGGGCACCTGACGTCTCGGTCGTCAGTGGGAGTTCGACGCCAGCCATCGCCGGTAATAACGCGGAATCAAATCCGGCCGCCGTGCTCCAGGCTCTTCAGAATTGCAACACTTTCTGGAAAAGCAGCTCCCTGGCGACGTGCTCGGGGTATACAGCGTGTTGCCAGGTCGGCGTGAAGCAATACGACGGTCAACTATGGGCGCTGGGTGAACGCGGCTACACGCTTTTCAACACGGTCGTTCCGCCCAACTCAAAACAGTATCCGTGGCGCAGTTGCCGGTTGGTAAGCAGTTGCCTGTCGTGCGCGCCGGAGGGCTCGAGTTTCATCAATGCGAGCAGCTATCACCCCGGCGGGGCGAACTTCGCGTTTGCCGACGGCAGCGTGAGGTTTATCAAGGATTCGATCAACATGCTGACCTATGAGTCGCTCGGCACCCGCAACGGTGGCGAAGTCGTCAGCTCGGATAGTTACTGATACTGGCCCGATGGCTCGCTGGTGACACGAGAAAAAAAGGGCCGCGCTGGCACTTTGGCCTGCGCGGCCCTTTTCGTTGAAAGCGATTGCCTTGGCTGCCGAGAGCTAGCCCCGAGTCGGCTCCTTGCGGCACCCTCAGTCACACGCTCAGCGGGTTGTCAGGCGGCCACCGAGATTTGGCCTTTCGCTTCGCGGGTTGACACACGGCCAGCACAGCGCCGATCGCTGAGAGTCCCGCGACCAGAAAGATCGCCATTCCACGCGTCGTACTCGAGGCGGAAAGCGGCAGGTCGGTCTTGCTGGAAGCGAAGAAAAGCGCGCCGACCAGCTCATAGATGACCGCGGCCGCGGCGCCCCCGGTGAGGCCGCCGATCAGACTTGCCGGCCAGCGCCTGGATCCACCAAGCCCAAGGCCAAACGCCAGGCCGCCCAGGGCACCCATCACCGACCAGATTGTCGTATGAGTGAGTAGAGGGAATATCAGGTCGCTCGAGACCGGGTCGTAATTCTTGTAGAAGAACGACACGAGAAGCAGCGAAGCACAAGCGGAACCAACCACACCAAGCAAGAATCCCAGGATGGCCGTCCCGGCGCTCGCCGCGACCGAACGCCGCGCCAGCCCGCCCGCCAGCCCGAGTGCCAGCCCCAAGAGTCCGCCGAGCGTCGTGAAGGTGAATACCGCACTGTAAAGCCGGGCCTCTTTCAACAGTCGCACGCTTTCGGGGGTGGGATTATTCTGGATGTTAGGATTCAAATCGCTCCTGTAATGGTCCATGATCGCTTCGCCGGCGATCACAGAGACCACGCCGGCAAAAGCAGCGGCCACAAGAGCAAAGAGCAGAAGTCGACCCATCTCGATGACAGGTTGCCCGGGGTCGGTTGGAGATCCCTGCGGAAGGATGCCGCCGGTCGGCGATTCGTGGTCAGCGGGCGACGATTCGGGGGTTGGAAGGACCATTGGGTCGGCTCCAGAAATGCCAGCAGGAGAATCCGCGGGGCGCGCTCTCGATGTCACCGGACCACGTCGACGTTTGCCGAAATTCGGCGGATTCATCATGACAATCGGGAACCGGTCTCACAAGCAGCAACGCAGCCCACCTCATGACAGAGCGCGCCGAATCGAAGTCGTGCGGGGCACGCCCCTCAATACGGATCTGCTCCGGGTCGTTCGACGCCAGCGCGACGTGCGAGCCAGGAAGATCGGGGAGCCAGTCCGCCAGTACGGAGAAGGCCGTTTCTGATCACGCCATCGCGGCCTCGACTGCGGCGGTCCCGACAACTGGCTCCTGGCAGACGAAGTGTGCGCAGATGTAGGTCGTGGTTTTGCCATCGCGCGACGGACGCTGCTCAAGCAGCGGCACGACGGCGGCGAGCTCAGGTGCCTTCTCGGCCGGCGCGGGTGCCACAACCTTGTGCGGTCGAAACGGCGTCGCGATCGCCTCCAGGACCGCACGAAACTCGGCCGGATCGGTGCCCGCGATCACGGCGAATTCACGAATCGAGCCCAGCAAGAAGTCGAGCGCGATCAAGCTCTGCCCGGCGGCGGCCGGCTGGCGCTCGAGAACGGCCTGAACACACTCCAGGGCGCTGCGCCCGGCTTGTGTCAGATCGTCGCGCCCGTCAGTGCGCCAAGCCGCACAAGGGCCGTCGCCGCCATACCATTGCCAGAAGGCGTCGCGTTATCGTGCACGTCCTTTTGCCGGGTGATCAAGGCTTCATGGCGGTTGCCCGTGAAGAAGAAGCCTCCTTGATCGGGGTCGGCGAACTCGGCAATCATGATCCGCGCGAGCTCGAGGGCCGAGACAATCCAGCGCTCTTCGCCGGTGGCCTCATACAACCGGGTCAGGCCATCAATCAGGTCGGCATAATCGTCGAGATAGGCGTCGAGCTTGGCTTGATTGTCCTTGTAGGTATGAAGCAAGCGGCCGTCGGCGATGCGCATCTGGTCGAGGATAAAGCCGGCAGCGCACCGCGCGGCGTTCAGGTAGCGCTCGTCCTTGACGATGCGGCCGCCTTCGGCCAGGGCCGCGATCATCAGGCCGTTCCAGGAAACCAGAACCTTCGTATCCGTGGCGGGAGGCACGCGTTCGCCACGCACCGCGAGGAGCTGGGCGCGGCTGGCGGCAAGCTCGCTGCGGAGCTCGGCTTCATCACGGCCGAGAAGCTTCGCGGCCTGGCTGATCGTGCGCGGCAGATTCAGGATGTTCTGCTCTTCCCAGTTGCCTTGCTCGGTCACGTCATAAACGTAGCAAAACGTTTTCGCGCGGTCAGGTCCTAGCACGTTCTTCACTTCGTCGAGGGTCCACACGTAGTATTTGCCCTCGACGCCCTCGCTGTCGGCGTCCTCGGTCGAATAAAACGCACCTTCGGGGCCCGTCATCCGGTCGAGAACGTAGTCCATCGTTTCGCGAGCGACGCGGCCGAACGATTCTTCGCGGGTCGCCTGAAAGGCTTCGAGATAGACCGAGGTCAAAAGGGCGTTGTCATAGAGCATCTTCTCGAAATGCGGCACCAGCCAGCGATCGTCGGTCGAGTATCGTGCGAAACCACCGCCAAGGTGATCGTAAATTCCGCCGCGGGCCATCTTGTCGAGAGTATGCTTCACGATATGCAGAGCCTGGCTGTCGCCGGTGCGCGCATGATGCCGCAAGAGCACCTTCAGGTCCATCGGATGGGGAAACTTCGGAGCATGGCCAAAGCCGCCGTGCAGTGGGTCGAAGCCGCGCATCATGGCGCGGGCGGCCTGATCGAGGAGCCGGAGATCCAGTGTCCCTTCACCCTTGCTGAGAGCACCAAATGCGCGCAACTGCCGGGTCATCTCGGCGGCCGACTCGATGATCTCGTCCTGACGATCCTGCCAGGCCTGATTGACACCGGCGAGCACGCGGGGAAAACCGGCCATGCCGCGAGAGTCGGTCGGCGGAAAATAGGTTCCACCAAAAAAGGGCTTGAGCTCGGGCGTGAGAAAAACCGACATCGGCCAGCCGCCCTGGCCCGTGATCGCCATCACGGCCGACATGTAAATCTGGTCGAGGTCGGGCCGTTCCTCGCGATCAACCTTGATGTTGATGAAGTGCTCGTTCATGACGGCCGCAATCGCCGGACTCTCAAAAGATTCGCGCTCCATCACGTGGCACCAGTGACAGGCCGAATAGCCGATCGACAGGAAGATCGGCTTGTTCTCGGCCTTTGACCGTGCCAGCGCCTCGCTCCCCCAGGGATACCAATCGACCGGATTGGTCGCATGCTGGCGTAAGTAGGGACTGGTCTCACCGGCCAGGCGGTTGAGCTTGTGGGATGCCGCATCTGATGACGATGAACTCATAATAACTAACTTTCATATACCAGGCAGTGGCAATGCGATTTTTGCATCAAGACGCGCACATGGTTGCGCCTGGTTTGACAACCAGAGATTATTGCGATCGCGCCTGTGTGGCGTGTCCGAACAGGGCCTCGCGCATGCCGGACTCGGGTTGGTTTTTTTGTGCGTTCCAGTAATGAAAGCCGGCTTTCCAGTCCCAGATGCACCATCCCATCCCGGCGTTCTCGGCGGATTCACGAACGGCGCGATAATAATTGGCGCGCGAGACAGGGTCGGCCGTGGTGAAGCAGCCGAACTCGCCGATGTGGATCGGCCGGCCGTAATAATCCGACCATTCCTTCGCGGTGTTGATCAACATCTCGATGACGTGAGGGCTGCTCGGATTGGTCGCGGTCGGCTCGGTATTGTAGTCGTCGATCCACTTATGAACCCAGGAATTGATCTTCAGCTTGGGGTCGGGGACCAGCGGCTTATCCGGCGGGCCGGGAAAGCGGATTCCCGTCACTTTCGTGTCGGGGCCCGACCAGGTGGCCCCTTGATGCGTGAAGTAAAAGGGTTCGTAGCTGTGGACCGTCACGATCAGGTTCTGATCGTCGTCGGGTAACCGGAGCTCGGGAAGCTCGGAAATATTGTTCCAGCGGCCGGGGCCGACGAAGATGGTTCGCTCGGGGTCGACCTGGCGAATCACCTTGATGGTCTCGGCAAAAATCGGGTTGATGACCTCGGTCGTCGCGGCGTCCTTGGGCTCGTTCAAGAGCTCGAAGGCCAGGGCCGCCGGGGCATTTTTGTAGTGCGTGGCAATTTGACGCCAGATCGCTTGAAATCGCGGCGTCTGCTTGGCGGGATCGGTCGTGAAATCGTCGAAGTGGTGAATATTGATCAAGACCGCCAGGCCCTCGCGGAGCCCGGCGTCGACCAGTTGATCGACCCGGCGGAAGAACTCGGGTTTGATTTGATAACCGGGACCAGGGCCCGTGTAATGGTGCCAGCCAACCGGAATTCGCACGTGATCAAATCCCTCTTTACGCATCAGGCGGAGGTCCTCGGGCCCATAATGGCCGCCCCAATCCATGCCGGGGGGTGCTTCGAGTCCGTTGCCGAAATTGGCGCCACGCAGGAAGCGACGGGCCGCGACGTGGGCGGGCGTCGATTGGCTCGCAATCGGTTTCATGTCGGCAAGAGTGCCCACGCGAACCGCCCGAGCGTGCACATGCAGGACGACCGGCTGGCCCCCCACGACGCGCATTGATGTGCTCAGGGTTTGGTTGTGCCAGGTCCGGGCGTAGTGGGTTCCCTCGACGGCCGCGACGTGTGCGGTGGTTTGCGTCTCGATAACCCCGCCGCCGTTTTGCCAGACCGACGCTTTCCGGCCCGGCCGTGCTTCAAACCCGCCATCGCTCAGGGTCGCTCCCTCGGCGCGCAGGTTGTCCCAGAGAACTTCCTGACGGTAAAGTCCACCCGATGACGCCGCTTCATACGGACCCATCAATGTCAGGCTGACGGTCCCGCTTTTTTTCGGGACAAAGCGCACCGCCAGCGACCGCCAGCCCAGGTGCGTCACCGCGAAATTCACCGTATAACCAAGCGGTTGCTCGGCCTCGGAAACCCAGTTCTTGCGCTCGACCGAGCCGTTGCCCTGGGTAATCTGACCACGCTCGATCGCGCCGACTTGTGCATCGGCCGAGAGGTCAAACCGCGCAGTCGCCGCCTGTTTGGCCGGCGGTTCGGCGGCAGGAGCCGAGAAAGCCGCGGCCCCCAGGAACAAAATCAAAGCCAAGGCACGCTGTGATCGTCGATGTTTGATCATCAATATTGACCCGAAAACAAGACGAGGATGTCGCTTGACCGCGATCGGCTGGAGCCGTCCTGACCTCAGTTTCACCGCGCCTCGGTTTTTCCGCAAGTGCCGCCCGCACGGGATGGGAATTGCCGCTATAATGATGCCAAGGAACCGAGGTTTCGCGATTCGCGGCCAAGCGCCTGGTCGCGGAACCGCTTCTGTGATGACCCGCGTGCCCAAATCGAGTCGCTGGGAAAAGGATCGATCACCATGTCCGAAACGAATTCCCGCCGCGAGTTTCTCTTTCAAGGCGTGCCGGCTCTCGGGCTGCTCGCCTGGGCCGGTCAGCAGCAACCGGCGCGGGCTTCCCGTGGTGGTGACGACAATGACACGGCAAAAGCGTCGCCAGGGTCGAGCACCGACGCCCGGAAACTGACCGAGCGAGGACTGGCCTTCCTGCGCCCGCGCAGGATGCCAAGGGGGGGTGGTCGACCCAGCGCGAGCCCGGAATCACGGCGCTTGTGATCACGGCACTCTTACGATCTGGACAGGTCGCGCCGGGCGAGCCAATCGTGAACAAGGCCCTCGCTTATCTTGAAGGATTCATCAGCCCCAAGGGGGGTCTATCGGAAGCCCCGCATGCGAATTACTCGACGTCGATCGCGCTCATGGCCTTCCAGGAAGCTAATGCCAAGGGCCGATATGACCGGGTCATCAAGGACGGCCAGGCGTTCCTCAAAACGATGCAGTGGGACGAAGGCGAGGGTAAAGGAAAAGATGACTCGTTTTACGGCGGAGCCGGCTACGGCGGCTCGAACAGCCGCCCCGACCTCTCGAACACGGCCTTCTTCATCGAGGCGCTCCGCGAGACGGGTTTGCCGGCCGACGATCCTAACCTGCAAAAAGCGATGGTCTTCGTGTCACGTTGCCAGAACCTGAAGAGCGAATTCAACGACCAGGCCTGGGCATCGAAGATCAATGACGGCGGTTTCGTGTATACCGCGGCCAAGGGGGGGCAAAGCATGGCCGGGCCAACGCCCGACGGCGGCCTGCGATCTTATGCCAGTATGACTTATGCCGGGCTCAAGAGCATGATCTACGCCGGGCTGACGCCCGATGACCCTCGCGTCAAGGCCGCGCTCGCCTACATCACGCGGCACTACACGCTCGATGAGAACCCGGGGCTGGGCCAATCCGGACTCTATTACTACTACCACACGTTCGCCAAGACGATGAGTGCCCTCGGCCAGCCCAGGCTGACCGACGCCACGGGCGTCGCCCACGACTGGCGTTCCGACTTGATCGCCGCTCTGGCCAAACGCCAACAACCCGAAGGAAGCTGGGTCAACCCGGCCGACCGGTTCCTGGAAGGAGATCCGAACCTGGTGACCGCCTATGCCCTGCTGGCGCTGGCCTACACGCGGCCGAAGGCCAGGTAGTAGGCCCCCGGCATTCGGATTTCTGCGCGCCACGGCGCGTGGCCCCTATCGCACACGAACAAGCGACCGCATCAGCTCAGGCACGGTAAAAAGAAGACAGCCGTGCCAAGCACCATGGCGGCCGCCAAGCAGGCCGCGACGGGAGCCATCACTGGTTTCGCGTCGCGATTCCGATCAACCAGCATTGCCACGGGCAGAATCGCACCCAGGACCAACCCCAGCAAAAGCCCTCCCAGGTGGCAGGCGTTGGAGATAATCGGGCTGAAAAAGCCCATCCCGAGCGTGTAAATCGCCCATACAGCCAGAACAATGCCGATGCGATGGTCGCGAATCTCGATGCGCGTGCGATGCATGAAAATGAGCGCGACGGTGGCACCAGCCAGACCGAAAACCGCCCCGGAGGCTCCGACTGTTGGCCACTCCGTGATCATCGCCGCCAGCGAGCCCGCGATGCACGCGGTAACATAGAGCAGCAAGAACGGGCCCAGTCCAAACGCGTGTTCGCAAGCGATGCCCAGGATGTAGAGCATGATCATGTTGCCGATCAAGTGCTCGGCACTGGCGTGCATGAATGCCCCTGAGACCAGCCGCCAGAGCTCGCCACGCAAGACGTGTTCGCGATGCACGGCACCCGTGGCGATCACGCGGGCCACATTGACCAGACCCCCGATCCAGACCTGCCGTGAATATACGGCAATGCATGCGAGCATAAGAAGCAGCGTTGCCGGCGGAAAGAGCTTGAGACCTTGCTCGAAATCGATTCGATCGTGATGGAGCATGTCCGAGCTGATCGTCGGAATATCGTCGTCGTTTTCTGTATCCTGGCCGAGCCAATCCTGGTCTTGGCTTCGCATCGCACACGACCCCATTCCGCGGCCTCTGATTACCGCTGAGAGCCTGCTTCATCACGGTTGATGACGGTTAGCGACTCTCCCCCGTATCGAGAAGAATCCCCAGCGCGACCGCCAGGCGACGGTCGATCAGGCGTGGACGATCTCGGCCGAGGTCGAGCACGTAACGATCGAAGAGCGTGAAATTGCGATTGAACTCGCCACGCACCTTCTCGGCTCCATCCGTCTGGGGGACCAGCAGGATAAAGTTGGTGCGAAGAAGCCCCATCATCGAACCGAGAAAACGCCGAAGGAGCGACAGCAGCAGCGAGTCTTCGCGGGCGATGATCACCTTTTCACCCCGCGCATTGAAAACATCCCACTTCTTGCGGAAGGCGTTGAAGAGATAGTTCTTCTTGAGGCGGCCGAGCACATCTCCCGCGGGCGTCAGCACGGTATACGTGGCGACGATCGGTTGAAACTTCTTGTCCTGAAGTACTTGAAGTAAGAGCTCGGACTTGTTTTCATCCGTATAGAACGAGATATGCCTTTTCGGCGATAGTTGCACGACCATGATGACCGTCACGATGAAGGAAACACCAACGAGCGCCGCCATGATGACCATCGCGAGCCACTGGGGCTGAATATTCGAAGCCAGCGCGACCCCGCCACCGATGGCACCCACGAACATCACGACAGACACAATCGCAGTGACAATGGCCCCCAACACATTGCGCCAGAAATGGGCCGGACGCTCGACGAACAGAATTGGCCGTTCTTGATCGTCCCAGACGACATACTTTTCGCTGACAGTGATCAGCTTTTGACGCAGCAAGAAACGGTCGTGATTGAAGGCCGGATGGCACGAATCTGCTGCGGATTCATCAACCTTACCGGGTGAATCGTCGAATTGGTCGTCAACAATGGCGGGCACGACCTGGACGACCTGGCACTCGGGGCACCGGACCTTCCGGCCTGCCATTTCTTCTTTGAGCTGGAAGGATTTCCGACAACCGGCGCAAGTCAGCAAGATCGGCATGGCCTTCCTCCGAGCGCACGACACAAAGCGGAAGCGGAAACAGAATCGACGGCCGTGATCGCGAGTTGGATTCGCCTCGCGTTGGCGCAGGGGCTCGCCGAGACGTCGATGATGGCAGATTGAAATGCCGCGGGCAACCTCGGTGCTCAGATCGCGGCGGCCCGAGGCGTCAGTCCTTCAATGCGCGTTCGATATCGGCCTTCATCTGCGCGAGCTGGTCGCCGGCGTAAGGGATATGCGGCCATGGCCAGCTCACGGCGTCGTCAAGGAAGCGTGGGATGATATGCCAGTGGCAGTGATCGATGGTCTGGCCGGCAGCCTGGCCGTTATTGATGACGACGTTCAGGCCGTCGGCTTTCGTGACCACCTTGATGGCCCGGCACAACCGGGGCAAGAGCGAGCCGGTCGCAGCCGCCACGTCGTCGGGAAGCTCGCTCAGTTGCGGGTGATGGCCCTTGGGTACGAGCAAGGTATGGCCCGGATTAACGGGATTGATGTCGAGAAAGACGACGACTTCATCAGTCTCGATGAGGCGGGCCGAGGGAATCTCGCCGCGAACGATCTTGCAGAAGATGCAGTGAGGATCATGCGGTTGCATCGAAGCGAACTCCGGTCGTCCGGGAGCGTCGCGAGCCCTACGCACGTGGGAACCTTGCCGGCTCGAAATGATCCTCCCTTTGGCGTACTCGACAAACCTTCTTCAGAAAGCTGGAGTCCTTTCGATTGACTGAACTGTTCAGCCCGCCGAAACCGGACTGGATCGATCCCCAGTTTCCGCGTCAAGCGTTGCGGCCGGAACCCACGAGCGTCGGCTTGGCCGGAGTCTTGATCGTCTCGTTCGCGCCGAGTAGTGCGATGACGGCCATCGGCGCGGCGTCTCCCTGACGGACCTTGGCCAGCTTGTAAATCCGGGTGTAACCGCCCGAGCGCTGCTTGTAGCGCGGTCCGATCTCGTGAAACAGCTTGAATGCGACTTCCTTGCTCGTCAGCACGGCCAGCGCCCGGCGGAACTCGTCAAGGCTCCATCCATTCTTGGCCAGGGTGATCAGCTTCTCGGTGAATGGCTGCACTTCCTTGGCCTTGGCCAGGGTCGTCTGGATCTTGCCGTGCTCGAGAAGCGCAGTGGCCAGGTTGCGAAGAAGCATGCGGCGATGCGACGGTGACCGTTTGAATTTCCGGCCGGCTTTTTGGTGGCGCATGGTTTTGGGCTATGTGGCTAATGGTTTGCTGGACAGACCGCTTCGTTTCCGCCCGCTCTTTGTGCGAACCGAACCCAGGCAAGCGGCGGTAAACTGGCACGAACCGAATCGTATCAAGGCGTTTAGTGTCTCTATCCGCACGGCTATCGGCGACAAGCCGGGGGATCGATCATGCCCCTGCCTTGGCGGGGACATTCATCCCCAGGTCGAGGCCGATCTCGTGGAGCTTGGCGCGAACTTCCTTCAAGGTCGTTTCACCAAAGTTACGCACGTTGAGAAGTTGATCTTCACTACGGCTGACCAGGTGGCGAACCGTCGTGATGCCTTCACTTTCCAGGCAGTTGGTGGCACGCACCGAGAGCTCGAGCTCGGCCAGGCTCATGTCGAGCTTGCGCTCGAGCTCGGCATCGAGCGGCATATGCTGCGAGCCGTCGCCAGAGAGTCCGTCGGAGGGAAGCCCCGGGCCGGGCTCATTGTACTGAACGAACGGGTTCAAGTGTTTGCGGAGGATCTTGGCCGCTTCGACCAGGGCCATCTCGGGCCCCAGGACGCCGGTCGTCCAGATCCGCAGAATCAGCTTGTCGTAATTGGTCCGCTGGCCGACACGCGTGTTTTCGACGTGATATTCGACGCGCTGCACGGGGCTGAAGCTCGCATCGATCGGGATGACGCCAATCTCGAGATCATCGGTGTGGCCTTCGGCCGCCGTACGATAGCCGCGGCCGTTCTCGACGGTCATTTCCAGATGGAATGCCACGTCATCGGTCAGGGTGCACAGGATGTGGTCGGGATTGATGATCTCGACCGACTCGTCGTGAAGAATGTCGGCCGCCGTGACAACCCCGCGGCGGTCGCGATCGATCCGGATCGTACGTGACGACTCGGAGTGGTTCTTGACCACGAGAAGCTTGACGTTCAAGACCAGGTCGGTGATATCGTCGACCATACCCGGAATCGACGAAAACTCGTGCTGGACGCCGAGGATCTTGATCTTGGTGATCGCACTCCCCTCCAGGCTGGAGAGGAGAATGCGCCGCAGGCTATTGCCGACGGTATGGCCAAAGCCGCGCTCGAAGGGTTCAACGTGAAACTCGCCGAACGTATCACTCAGGGTTTCGCGGTTGCAAATGACCCGGCTCGGCAATTCGAGGCCTCGCCAACGAATACGCATGATTGTCTATCTCCCCCATCTCTTGAAATGCTCGACCGACCGACCCTGCCTGCGCATCGTTTAGCGGCTCAACAACTCGATGATCAACTGAGGTGTGACAGGCAGGCCGACGTCCGAGATCGCCGGCAGCCGGCTCACGCGACCTTCGGGCGGGGTGGTATTGAGCCGATCCAGCCAGTCGGGAATCGGCGGGCCGCCGCCGGTGGCCACGTTCTCTGTCGCCAACTTGTATGAGTGCTCGCGATTCTTGAGCTGAATCTGATCGCCGGGCCGAACCATGTAGCTCGGGATGTCGAGCTTCCGGCCATTGACCATGACATGTCCGTGGGTGATCATCTGCCGCGCTTGCGGCCGGCTCATGGCGAAGCCGAGCCGGGTGATCACGTTGTCAAGACGTCGCTCCAAGAGCGACATGAGCGCGTCGCCCGTGTTTCCAGGCCGGCGGCTCGCTTCCTCGTAGTATTTGCGGAATTGACGCTCGAACACTCCGTAATAGCGCTTGACCTTCTGCTTTTCCCGGAGCCGGATCGCGTATTCACTGGCCTTACCGCGACGGAATTGATGCATCCCCGGCACGCCGTCGCGACGATCAACGGCGCATTTCGGCGTATCGCAGCGCGTCCCTTTCAGAAAGAGCTTGGTGCCTTCACGCCGGCACAGGCGGCAAACTGGTCCAATATGACGTCCCATGGCGGTAGAACGGTCCTCGGTCGAATGAAACTCTCGAAAGAAATTTAAGTGAAAACTCTTGGAAGCAATCTTTGGACGTTGCGAAAACCGGGCGAACGGCCAGTCAAAGGGCTGTTTCGTTTTCCCCGGGGAGGGCGAGACTCTGTCAAGCTGGGCCACAAACCAGGGAAAATCAAGAGGCTCGACAAAGTCTCGCCTTCCCCGATCCCAAGGTTTCGCTCTCGCAAATCTGGTTGTCAGTCCAGAATGAAACAGCTCTCGCCAGTCGGCCGCTTGACCCTAACTTAACAAATGCGCCCGTTTCGATATCCGTCACGATGATGGCGCAGCACCCCAGACATACCGGAACAAGCCCGGCGCCTAGACTCGACGCTTCTTGGGAGGGCGGCAACCGTTATGCGGCAGGGGTGTCACGTCTTCAATGGCCTTGATCAACAAGCCCGAGGCCTGGATCGCCGTGATCGCACTTTCCCGTCCCGATCCGGGGCCCTTCACCTTGACTTCAACCTCCTTGACGCCGTATTTCGTCGCCGCCGACGCCACCGTCTCGGCGGCCCGCTGGGCGGCGAACGGCGTGCTCTTACGACTCCCTTTGAATCCAACCGTGCCCGACGAGGCCCAGCATAACGCGTCGCCATTCGGGTCGGTGATCGTGACTGTCGTATTGTTGAACGTTGCCTTGATGTGCACGACCGCCCGACTCACATTACGTCGTGTCTTCCGCTTCTTGGCCTTCGCCACGTTTCCGGCGCTCCTTGATCTATCAAAATCAAAATGATTCGAGGTTCCCAGCCGTCTTCGATGCGACTCACGTGCAAAACAAGGCCAAAACCGGATGGATCAAGATCAGCCGGCTATCCGGTTTGCTCCTGGCCGGCCCGGCGAGGGACTCCCAGACTTTCGCACGAGCTTCTCCAGAAGCCGCGAAAGCCGGGTACCCGCATGAAAGCCATTCCGGTGCGGCTGGCTGATCGACCCGTCCGGCAAGGCCGCGATCGCATACACACCGCGGCCTGCTGCGCTGCCCTACCTGCCACCCGCCCGGCGAATTACCGCAATTCCTTCACGCCCTTCTTGCCGGCAACCGTCTTGCGCGGGCCCTTTCGGGTCCGGGCATTGGTTCGGGTTCGCTGGCCGCGAACCGGCAACCCCTTGCGATGACGCAAGCCGCGATAACAGCCGATGTCACGAAGCCGGGCGATCGCCTGCTGCACCTGGCGGCGGAGCTGCCCCTCGACCGTGTATTCGTTGTCCAGAAGCGCTGCCAGCTTGGCCAGATCGTCGTCAGTCAGCTCGCGAGCCTGCTTCACAGGGTCGATCCCCGTTCGCTCGCAAAGCACATTGGCCAGGTACGGTCCGATCCCGTAGATATACTGCAGCGAGATCACCGTGTGCTTGTCATTGGGGATGTCGACACCGAGAATACGAGGCATCCGAACGTTCTCCCTTGATTCCGCTTCAATCCGCGCGATTCAACGCGGAAACCCGCATGAATCGGCTGCACCACCGCAAAAAACCAACTAATCAGTCAGACAAACAACTGACCCAGCGGTTCGGCTCAGCCCTGACGTTGCTTGTGCCGGGGGTTCGTGCAGATCACATAGACCTTGCCCGCACGACGCACGATCTTGCAATTTTCACAGATCCGTTTGACGCTCGATCGCACTTTCATGGCTTCTCAATCATTCTGGACGACCCGTCGGCCAAATACCGAGAGCCATCAATGAATCCTTAAAACGAACTCATCCGGAACAATGCCGAATTGAGCCAATATAATCGCCCGCCTGCCATACTGCAAGAGTGGGCTCCCCGCAAGATGCCTTTCGCCTCTTGCGTCCTGCCTCGATGACCGCCACTCTCCGTTGACGTCTTCTCGCGTTCGCCTCGACTTTCAGAACAAAACGGCCCGCTCGATCAATCTTCCAGATACGTCAATACCCTCGGGCCGTCCTCGGTCATGGCCACGGTGTGCTCGAAATGGGCACTGAAGCGGCGATCCTTGGTTTCGACAGTCCAGCCGTCAGCCAGGGTTCGCACGTCCTTGGTTCCGAGCGCGACCATCGGCTCGATCGCGAGCACGACACCCGGCTCGAGCTTGATATCGAACTTCCGTAGCGACTTGCTCACGAAATTGGGAACCTGGGGCTCTTCGTGCATGGTCTGGCCGATGCCGTGGCCGACAAATTTCTCGATGACGTAAAACCCTTGGCTCTTCACAAACCGCTCCATCAGACCGGCCACCTCCAGCCATGTCTTGCAGCGGCCCATGGCACGGATCGACAGGTTGAGCGTCTCGGACGTGACGTCGAGCAGCTTCTTGACGTCGGGCCGGACCTCGCCAATCGCCAGCGTCACGGCCGCGTCGCCACACCAGCCGTTGACCTTGCAGCCGGTGTCGACCGAGACGATGTCACCCTCGCGGAGCGGCCGGCGATTGGGAATGCCGTGCACGACTTGCTCGTTGATGCTGGCGCAGATCACCGCGGGAAAGGGGGGCGTTCCCTTGGTCGAGCTCGGATAGTTGAGGAATAAGGGGAGCGCATCGTGTTCGCGGAAGATCGCGGCGACGGCCTGATCCATGTCAGCCGTGGTGGCCCCGGGGACCGCCATCCGCCGCACCTGGTCGAGGGCCTTGGCCACAACCCGGCCCGCCTCGCGCATGAGCGCGATCTCCCGGGGGCTCTTGAGCTTGATGACTGGGGGCGCTTCGACGACCCGCTTGCCGCCCCCTTTCCCTTTGGGGCCGCGCATCAAACCCGATAAGAGCCCCGAAATCGGGGGCCGAGATCCCAGGCCTCGGTGGGAAGACACGTCGCGGACTCCTCTACGCCAAGATGAAGACTCGAACAGGCATCGCCTTCTCTATCTTCCCCGATCCCAGACGAGTTGGGAAGCCCGTCAGCCAAGCCTCGCGACAAACTTCGTTTGCCTAGCGGCGGTTGACGAGCCCGGTGTAATTGCGCATCACCAGGTGGCTATCGATCTTCTGCACCAGATCGAGGCACACGCTGATCACGATCAACAGTCCCGTTCCGCCCAGGAACGAGGCGACCGTCCAATCCACCCCGAGCGAAGCCTGGACGATCGACGGAATCACCGCCACCAGGGCCAGGAACGCCGCGCCGACATAGGTGATCCGCAGCATCACCTTCTCGAGGTAGTCGGCCGTGCGCCGGCCAGGACGATAGCCGGGAATAAAGCTGCCGTAATCCTTGAGATTCTCGGCCATGTCCTTGGGGTTGAACGTGATCGCCGTCCAGAAATAACAGAAGAAGTAAATCAGGATGATGTAGCAGACCGTGTAAATATAACTTTGCCGCTGAAATGCGTCGGCGATCTCCTGAAACATGCTCGCGATGAACGAGCCAAAGCTCCAGGTGTCTGATCGCAAATCGGTTCGCAGACCCGAAGTGGCCCGCGCCAGACTGCTGAAGACAAATGACGGAAAGATCAAAAGGCTCGACGCGAAGATGATCGGCATCACGCCCGCCTGGTTGACTTTCAACGGGAGAAACTGCTTGGTGCCGCCATAGACGCGGCGGCCGCGCACATGCTTGGCCGACTGCGTCGGAATCCGCCGCTGGCTTTCCGTGATCGCGATGACTCCCACCACCACGGCTATGAATAGACCCAGCAGAAGCAGAATCGTGATGATCCCGTATTTGCCCGGCTCGGGACTCAACTTCGAGGTCGAATTTTCCCAGAGCCCCTTCATGGCGACCGGAACCCGCGCCAGGATGCCCGCCATGATCAGGAGGCTGATTCCATTGCCGATTCCGTATTCGTCGATCTGCTCGCCGACCCACATCAAGAAAATCGTCCCGGCCGTCATGATGCAAACACTGACCATCCCGTGCCAGAAATCACGATAGTCAGGGAGGACGACGTTCATCTGCGGACTCATCATGTACTGGACCCAGAATGCGCTCTGGATGGCGCAGAGGATCACCGTCGCATACCGCGTGTATTCGTTGATGCGCTTGCGCCCGCTCTCTCCTTCCTTCATCATCGCCTCGAGCGATGGCACCACGCTCGCCAGGAGCTGGAAGATGATCGACGCCGAGATATAAGGCATGATGCCGAGGCCGAAGATCGTGCTCATCCCGATCGAGGTGCCGCCGAACATGGCCACCGTGCCGAAGAGCTTGCCGGCCGTGTTGCCACTCGTTTGTTCTTCCCAGTTCTTCAACTGGGCCTGATTGACGATCGGTAGCGGGACGTAGAAGCCGATCCGGTAAATGGCGAGCAAGAGGGCCGTGAACAGGATCTTGCGCCGTAGTTCGGGTATTTTGAAGATCGTGAGCAGTCGATCCATGGACCATCGCCTCCGAGATCACCGCCAGACAGAGGCGGCGCGGCGTCAAAGCCGGAAGTCATCGAGCTCCAGGGCGCTGGGCCGCCCATGCGCGATGAGCGGCTACTTCCAATGCCAGGTTCTTCTATGAGGAACTAGGACAGAAACCACGCGCCGATCGCTGAGCGGCCATTCTGATCTGATCTGATCTGATCTGATCTGAACTGGCCGGGCCTGGTTTAGCTCAAGCTTGACTGCGGCGGCGGTTTGATCATCCGGCTTGGGGGTTCGAGCGTGCACGGCGTGCGGCCGATAGGCGACGACCACGGTCTTGCCGCCGGCGGCCGCGATCTTGCTGGTGGCCGATTCACTGAACTTGGTCGCGTGGATCTCGAGATTCTTGGAGAGTGCGCCGTCGCCCAGAATCTTGATTCCGTCGAAGGCGTGGCCCTTGACCAACCCCTTCTCCGCAGCGCCATCTCGTCGACGACCGCGCCAGCCTCGAACCGGGCGTCGAGATCATCAAGGTTGACGATGGCGTAAGACTTCTTGAAGGCCCCGTTCACGAAGCCGCGCTTGGGAACGCGGCGTGCCAGGGGCATCTGGCCGCCCTCGAAGATCGGGCTCAGCTTGAAACCCTGGCGCGACGAGTGGCCCTTGTGCCCCTTCGTCGACGTCTTGCCGTGCCCCGAGCCGACGCCTCGGCCGATCCGCTTCCGCTTCTTGCGGCGATGGATTCCTTGATGGACATCGTGCAGTTGCATCAGAGCTGAACTCCTCGCAGGCGAGCGATCTCGTCTTTCGTTCGCAACTGGAGCATGGCGTCGATCGCCGCCTTGACCAGGTTGAGCTTGTTGTTGGAGCCGAAGCTCTTGGTGAGGATGTCTTTCACGCCGGCTGATTGCACGACGGCCCGGACGGCTCCGCCAGCGATGACGCCGGTGCCCGGACTGGCCGGCATCAACAAGACACGGGCCGCTCCGTAGCGGCCGACAACGGCGTGCGGGATCGTGCCCCCCTTGAGGTTGACCCGCCGCATTTGTTTGTGAGCGTCCTTGACGCCCTTCTCGACCGCCGGGGGAACTTCCTTGGCCTTGCCGTAGCCCCAGCTCACCTGTCCGCGGCCATTGCCGACGACGACCAGGGCGTTGAAGCTGAATCGACGGCCCCCCTTGACGACCGCAGCGCAGCGCCTGATCGACACCACGCTTTCGGTCCATTCCCCACCGCGGTCGCGGTCGCGTTCACGAGAATCGCTCGCCACGTACGAACTCCTCAGCCGATTGTCTTTGGGACTATCAATTCTAACTCGAGATCAAACACGGCAAGGCGAGTAACACCCAACCGGCGCTTCGGGCCGCATCCATCCCATCAAAACACCAGGCCAGCCTCACGGGCCGCGTTGGCCAGCGATTCGACGCGGCCATGATACTTGTAGCTTCGGCGGTCGAAGCAAATCTTGTCAATACCTGCCTTTTTGGCTCGCTGGGCTACCACGCGGCCGACGACCGTCGCGGCCGTCTTGTTGCCGCCATACTTGAGCTCGGCCCGGACTTCGGGATCAAGCGTGCTGGCCGAGACCAAGGTGGTACCGGTCGCATCGTTGACCATCTGGGCGTAAATATGCTTCGAGCTGCGGAAGACCGCAAGCCGAGGTCGTTCGGACGTGCCGAACAAACGGTTACGGACGCGCCGCTGACGGCGGAGCCGGCGTGTTTGAACAAGTTTATGTTGATTGTTTGCGGTACTCACGATTCGATCCTCATCCCGCACAGCCCGGTGTAAGTGTGATCTGATCACTTCGACCCGAAGGCCTTGCCCGCCTTGCGGCGAACGAACTCGCCCTCGTAGCGTATGCCCTTGCCCTTGTACGGTTCCGGCGGGCGAACCTTGCGGACGACGGCCGCAAACTGGCCAACCGCCTGCTTGTCCGCACCGCTGATCGTGATGTGCGTGGGATCGGGCACGGCCACGCTCACGCCCGAGGGGGCCTCGAGCACCACCTGATTCGCGAATCCGACCTGAAGCGCCACCGTGTTGGCCTTCTTGAGCTGCGCCTGATAGCCGACGCCCACGATCTCGAGTTTCTTGGTGTACCCGGCGGTGACGCCCTGCACCATGTTGGCGACCAGGCTCCGGGTGAGCCCGTGCAACGAACGGTTGACCCGCTCGTCGTCGCCGCGGCTCACGAGGATCTGATTGCCCGCCTGGTCGAACTTGACGTCGATCTCGGGCCGGTACTTGAAGCTGAGCTTCCCCTTGGGCCCCTCGACCTGAATCGTCGAGTCCGCGATCGCGACCTTCACGGCCGTCGGCACGGGCACCGGCTTGCGTCCAATCCGCGACATGATTGTCGTCCTTCGCTTCGTTGAAAAATCCGGTCACGAGTCTCTGTTCAGAGCCGCCTGCGGCCCGTTCGCTCGGCTCGGCTCGGCTGGCCGGCTGGCCGCGGCCTGCTCCACCAGATCAATGAATGAGTGCCAGTACCTCGCCGCCAACCTTTTCCGTGCGCGCACGGCGGTCGCTGATCACACCCCGGGGCGTACTCAAGATCTGGATCCCCATGCCTCCGAGGATCGGCTTGAGATCGCGATAACCCTTGTAGACGCGCCGGCCGGGCTTGCTCACGCGGTTGATCTGCGTGATCAGCCGCTCGCCGTTGGGTCCATATTTCATGTGCAGACGCAGCGTCTTGGCGGGAACCGTTTCAATTTCCTCAAAATCCCAGATATAACCCTCGTCCTTCAACACTTGCGCAATGCCCCGGCGCATCGTGCGAGGCGGGCATATCGAGGATCGTGCGCTCGATCCGAACCGCGTTGCGGATCCGGGTGAGCATGTCGGCGATCGGGTCGGTCATCATGGCGAACGGACCTTCTTAAACCGTCGCGGGTAACGTTCAGGGTTGTACTCGAGTGTTCAAGAGGACATTCGAGAAACCAGGACCGTCGGCACGGCGGGCTCTTCATTCAGTCTCGGAGGATTTCGTTGATTTCGAGGGACCAAGGCCGCAACGCCGATTTCGTTTCTGTCTCAACCGGCGTACTGACCTGGCTTTCTCCCCTCACTATGGCTTTTGGCTTGGGATCCAGGGCGAGTTTGAATCCGCCCCGACCCGACTTGTCTCGTCTCGCGACAATCCGCGCCGTATTGACAAAACACAGGCGCACTCACCGATCTCATCTCATCTCATCTGAATCTCACCAGCTCGCCTTCTTCACGCCCGGAATCAGGCCGCGGATGGCCAGGTTCCGGAAGCAAATGCGACAGATGCCGAACTTGCGATAGAAGCCGCGGGGACGTCCACACAGGCGGCAGCGGTTACGATGCTGAACCGCGAACTTGCGCGGCGTTTCCGACTTGATTTTCTGGGCCTTGGTCGACATGCTGAGACTCACCAACCCCCGGAAAAGAACATCCTGAACTCGTTGACTCGACTTCCGTACGACTGACTCACTGACTCACTCACACAAACCAGACCCTGCGATCGCTGCGGCACGCTCAAAAGAATCAAGCCGTGGGCCCTGGCGGCGGGCCCGACTCGTTCGCGTCTTCACTCACTTCTCATTGGCCTTGGGCGGCACACGAAACGGCAGGCCGAAATGACGCAGCAATTCGCGGGCCTGCTCGTCGTTCGTGGCGGTCGTCACGATCGTGATATCCATGCCGTGCGTGTGCTGCATCTTGTCGGCGTCGATCTCGGGAAAAACCACCTGCTCGGCCAGGCCCAGGCTGTAATTGCCGTGGCCGTCGAAACTGTTGGGATTGACCCCGCGAAAGTCACGGATACGGGGCAGGGCGATCGAGATCAAACGGTCGAGAAACTCGTACATGCGCAGGCCGCGCAAGGTCACCTTGCAGCCGATATCGTTCCCCTCGCGGAGCCGAAATCCGGCGACCGACGTCTTGGCCTTGGTGAGCACGGGCTTCTGCCCGCTGATCTTGCTCAGGCTGTCGACGGCCGACTCCAGAAGGGCTTTGTCCTGGGTCGCGCGGCCCACACCCATGTTGATCACGATCTTGGTCAACTTGGGGATCGCCATCGGATTGTCGAGTTTGAATTTCTCGGTCATCGCCTTGGCGATTCGTTCTTGTATTGATCCAGCAGGCGGGCCATTACCGTCGTCCTTCAGTACGTCTCTCGTGGAGCGCTTGGTCGTCGAGCACCGCACGTCTATTTTGATCGAAACCGAGTCGAACAACCTTCCGATCGCGATTCCACTCTCTTTGGCTCGGCTCACCGAGCCCGTTTGCGCCACTTCATTTCACTTCACTGCGCCTCAACCATCTCACTGCAAAACGGTTTGGCCGGCTAGCGGCTCTTGGTCGCGGTCTGGCTCTTGCTACCGGCGGTCTGGCTCTTGGCGACATGGGCCGGCTTGCGCGGGCCAACGTTCCCCAGGCTGGCCCCGCAGGCCTTGCAGTAGCGCTGCTTTTGCCCCTCGTCAGTGAAGCGATGCCCGATACGAACCCCCCGATTGCATTTCGAGCAATAGAGCAAGACGTTCGACACATCGATCGGCATTTCCTTCGACAGCCGGCCCCCCTGGGGGTTCTTCTGGCTGGGCCGCAGGTGCTTGTACACCCGGTTCACACCCTCGACGACGATCTTATTGCGCTCGGGGAGCACGCGCAGCACCTTGGCAATCTTGCGATCCGAGGCATCACCCTTGTCGTCGCCCGTGATCACTTCTACCTGGTCGTCTTTGCGAATATGCATGATCGGCTGCTCACTCGTTCGTAGGTCTTTTCACCGCGACGACCTAGTTCACTCACTCACTCTCGTCACTTCCACGCGTTCAAAGACAAAACAACTCAGACCACCTCGGACGCCAGACTGATGATCTTCATGAACTGGCGGTCGCGAAGCTCGCGGGCAATGGCTCCGAAGATGCGCGTGCCACGCGGATTCTTCTCGGCGTCGATCAAGACGACCGCATTGCGGTCGAATTTCACATACGACCCGTCGCTGCGGCGTGTCTGGTTGCGGGTCCGGACGATCACGCAACGAACCACGTCGCCCGCCTTGACATCACCCCCCGACGACGCCTTCTTGACACTGGCGATGATCGTGTCACCGAGCCCGGCGGCGCGTCGTTTGTACAACGATGCGCTCCCTCCCAGGACCTTGATGCACATGACTTCCTTCGCACCCGTGTTGTCGGCTACATCAAGCCTCGTCTGCATCTGGATCATCGATCAACCCACCCTTGCTTTACACGCATCTGCTTGTGGCGGCCGGCCCGCGGCCGAATTCAGCGTCTCTTTGTCTCGAGCCATCAGGGAAAGGCGTCCTCGGGCAAACGCGGCCGACTCTTCCCGAATTCTCAACCTCAACTCGTGTCTAGAAATATCTGGTCTGGTCTGGTCTGGTCTATCAATCAATCGGCCGGGCAGTTTCCAGTCAATCCGCCCGGTGGCTCGCGCGATCAGCTCGGCGTCTTGGCGGCTTCGTCCTCGCCGGCCAGGGCCTGCTGGGCACCAGGGCGGACGATGCGAACAATCCGCCAGCGCTTCATTTTCGATAGCGGCCGGGTTTCCATGATCTCGACCACATCGCCCAGGTGCGACGAATTGGCCTCATCGTGGGCGTGGCAGATGGTCCGTTTCCTGAGCATCTTGCCGTACTTGGGGTGGGGCACGAGCCGTTCGACCACGACGCGCCGGGTCTTGCTCATCTTGTCGGACGTGACGGTCCCGATCTCCGTCTTGCGGCGGGTTCGCGGGGGCGTCTTCGTATCGGAAGGCCGGTGTTGCTGGACTCATCGGGTTTTCTCGTGCTTCAGAATCATTGAACGGTTCTCACATTGGCGAGTGCGAGGCGGGCCGGCGATGCGCCACATCACTTCGATTCGATCATTTCGACACGGCGGCCAGCGTTGTCGCGGCCTGGGCGATCTCACGCTGCCGCACGATCGTCTTGATGCGGGCGATCTCGCGCTTGGCCTTGACGATCTCGCTGGGCGCCTCGAGCCGCTCGGTCTCGCTCTGGAGGCGGAGCCGGAACAGATTGTGCTGGACTTCCTTCAAGCAGCAGCTCGAGCTGCTCCTCGGTATGCTCACGAAGTTCGGCCGGCTTTGGACATACTCGAATTTCCTTTTTAGACGGTGGGCCGCCGGGTCACAAAACGGCAGGCGACGGGCATCTTGTGCGCGACGCGTGCAAACACGGTACGGGCCGCGTCTTCACTCAGACCGCTGACCTCGTAAAGGATGGTTCCCGGCTTGACGACCGCGGCCCAGAACTCGACTTCGCCTTTTCCCTTTCCCATGCGGGTCTCCGCCGGGATGGCCGTCACGCTCTTCTGAGGGAAAATGCGGATATAAAGCTTACCGCCCCCCTTGACCGCCTGACTGGCGACCACGCGGCCGGCCTCGATCGTCTGGGCACTGATCCGCCCTGGTTCCAGGGTCTGGATGCCGTACTCGCCGAACGAGACGTAATTGCCGCGCGTCGCGTTACCTTTTACGCGGCCTTTTTGGCTTTTTCGATACTTGACCCGCTTGGGCATCAGGGCCATCGGTCGCCTCCACCTTTAAATAGTCGCCTTGATTGACCCATACTTTGATTCCGATATGGCCTTGCGCCGTTTTCGCCTCGGCGAAGCCATAGTCGATCCGCGCTCGCAGCGTGCTCAAGGGGACCGAGCCGGCCGCGGCCGCCTCCGTCCTTGACATTTCCGCGCCCCCCAAGCCGGCCGGAAAGCTGGATCTTCACGCCCTTGGCGCCGCCGTCCATCGTCTGTTCGATGGCCCGTTTCATGGTGCGCCGGAAGCTCGAGCGTTTCTGAAGCTGCTCGGCGATGTCCTCACCGATCAACTGGGCGTCGATCTCGGGACGGGCGACCTCGACAATCTTGATCTCGATGCGCCGTCCGGTCTGTTCTTGAAGCTCTTTCTGAAGGTTTTCGACCTCGGCCCCCTTGCGGCCGATGATCACGCCGGGCCGCGCCGTCGAGAGCAAGACGGTGACGGCGTCACGCGTGCGTTCGATCTCGATCTTGGGAATCCCGGCGAACCCGTATTTCTTCTTGATGAACGCGCGGATCTTGAAATCCTCGACCAGAAGGTCGGCGAATTCATGCTGCGAGGCGTACCAGCGACTCCGCCAGTCGTCCATGATTCCCACCCGGAATCCGGTCGGTCGAACCTTTTGGCCCATGTGTCACTTGCCCCCTGGTCGTGTCTGGCCGAATCTCGTACTGCGTATCCACCGGCTCATGTGTAAACTTGATCGTTCGATCACGCGTCTGTCTCTTCGCCATCGGCCGCCTGGTTGGCACCGAGGGCGACCAGATCAGCCAGCCCGATGGCGATATGCGACGACCGGCGGCGGATCATGTAGGCCATGCCGCGTGCGCGTGGCATCAGCCGCTTGAACATCGGGCCGCCGTCGCCACGGGCGTCGACGACCACCAGCTCGCCCACGTTGCGAACGCCTTTGTCCTCGGCGTTGGCCATGGCGCTTTTGAGCACCTGTTCGATCAAGCGCGCGCCGCGGTGCGGCATGTACTTGAGAAGATCGAGTGCGTCATCGGCGTAATGGCCGCGGATCAGATCCAAGAGCGGCCGGACCTTTCGCACCGAGATGCGGGCGAAACGGTGGGTCGCTTGGTAATCGGCTATCAGGCTCATGGCCAGGGTCTCGAGCAGGCGCGAAGCTTGGAAAAAAGGCACGGGGACGTCCCGCCGCCTGTCACATTAATTCAGAAAAGAACCAGGAACCGCGAGTCAGATCACTTCCGGGGGCCGGCCTTCGAGGCCTTGCCGCCGTGGCCCCGGAACGTTCTCGTCGGGGCGAACTCACCGAACTTGTGTCCGACCATGTCTTCGGTCACGTAAAGCTTGACGAACGTCTTCCCATTGTGAATGGCGAAGTTCTTGCCGATGAATTCGGGCACGACCGTGCAGGCCCGCGCCCAGGTCTTGATCGGCTCACGACTGCCGGCCGAGTCGGCCTTGGCCACCTTCTCGAGCAACCGCTCGACAACATACGGGCCTTTTTTGAGCGAACGTCCCATGGAAATTTAGATCCTGATGAATCGATCGAATCGAATCCAACTCGGCTTGACCCTGAACTCCGGCCACCAAGGGCCGGTTGACCCGCAAGGGCCAGGCGACGACCCGTTCAGATCTTGAGCTGTCCGTAACGTACACTCCGGCGCCGGCGAATGATCGCCTTGTTGGACGGTTTGCGACGGCGGCGGGTTTTGCCCCCCTTCGCGAGTTTACCGGTGGGCGAACAGGGGTGCCGGCCGCCCGAGGTTCGTCCCTCGCCACCACCCATCGGGTGATCGACGGGGTTCATCGCGACGCCTCGCACGTGCGGCCGGCGGCCCAGCCAGCGGGCACGACCCGCCTTTCCGAGCCGAACGTTCATATGATCAGGGTTGCCAACCATGCCGATCGTGGCCCGGCATGCCGCCGGAATTCGCCGCACCTCGCCCGAGGGCAATGTGATCTGGGCCCAGGTTCCCTCGCGGGCCGTGAGCACGGCTCCGACGCCCGCCGAGCGGCACAACTTGCCCCCGCCCCCTGGCTGCATCTCGATATTATGAATCGACAGGCCCGTGGGGATCTTCGATAAGGGGAGGCAGTTGCCAACCTTGGGCTCGGCGTCGGCCCCCGTGACCACCGTCATGCCGGCCTTGAGTCCTTCCGGGGCCAGGATATAGCGCTTCTGGCCGTCTTCGTACTGGATCAGGGCGATCCGCGCCGAACGGTTGGGGTCGTACTCGATATGAGTGACCGCCGCGCTCTCGCCGTCGCGATCGTTGCGCACCCAGTCGATGATCCGATACATCCGCTTGTGGCCGCCCCCGCGATGGCGGGACGTGATGAACCCTTGGTTGTTGCGGCCCCCCTTCTTTTTCAGGGGCTCGGTCAACGACTTCTCGGGCTTCTTGTTCTTGTCGGTGAGCTCGGCGAAATCGCTGACCGACGCATTGCGGCGCCCGGCACTGGTCGGCTTGTAAACCCGGATACCCATCGTATGTTTCCCCAATCAATAGAAGTCGATGCGATAATCGGGATGAAGCGTCACGATGGCCTTTTTCCAGTTCCGCATGCGGCCCACCTTGAGCCGGTAGCGGCGTGGCTTGCCGCGGCGGTTCTGGGTCCGGACCACGGCGACCTTGACGTCGAAGAGCTCCTCGACGGCGGCCTTGATCTCGGTCTTGGTGGCCAGGGGATTGACTTCAAACGTATAGGCGTTGTGGCGTTCCGAGAGGTGGGTGGCCTTCTCGGTGATCAGCGGCCGCGTCACGACCTGGTAAGGCTCGAGCGCGGGGCCCGATCGCTGATACTGGGGAGGACGACGCAAGGTGACCATGGTGATTGAGCGTCTCCGTCAGCCTGTTTTGTTCTGCGAGGCCGCCCCGGCGATCAAGCCGCGGCGGACCGGTTTGTATTTGACCTGTTCCTTGAGCGCGACGAAGGCCTCACGCGTCAGGATCAAGTAGCGTTGCCGCAAGATGTCATACGTATTGAACTCGGCCACGGGGGCGACCTTGACGCCCTCGATGTTGCGAACGCTCTGGTGCAGGACCGGGTTATACGACGGCAGTCCAAACAGGATCGAGCGGCGCTCGAGGGTCCGCCGACGCGCCGCGACCTTCGTCTCGCCGACCGATTCGGATGATTCGGCCTCGGTCAGATCGGGGCGCTTGATGGCCCGAAAAATCTTGGCGACTTCCCGGGTCTTGGGCTGGCTCAGAGCCAGGCCGTCGACGACCAGGACCTGACGATCCTGAAACTTGGAGAGGAGTGCCATGCGAACGGCCGCTCGCACCGACTTCTTGGGCATCGAGTAGCGGTAATCGCGGTTGCGGCGAGCGAAAGCCACGCCGCCCCCCTTGCGCTTGTTGGTGCGCTTCGAGCCGACGCGGGCGTTGCCGGTCCCTTTCTGGCGGAACAGCTTCTTGCCCGAGCCGGCCACGTCGGCGCGGCCGCGGGTGTTGACGGTCCCCACCCGGCGGGCGGCCAGGTGCATCAGCACGACTTCATGCAAGAGCTGCTTGTTGACTTCACCGCCGAAGTCGGCGGGGTCGACGGTCTCCTCGCCGATCCGCTCGCCGGCGGGGTTATAGACCGGTATGGTCAGCATGGGTTCGATCCATTTTCCGGTTCGAGAGGCCAACCGCCGGAAGGGCAAAAAGCGTCCTTCCCGCGTCGGCCGCCTCAGGGGGCTTTAAACCTTGTTTGTCTGCCGAATCGTGATATAGCCGCCGTTGGGGCCGGGTACGGCTCCCCGGATCAAGAGCAGGTTGTTCGCCGGATCAATCTGCACCACCTGGAGGTTACGCACGGTGACTTTCGCGTGCCCCATGTGGCCCGGCTTGCGAATCCCCTTCTGGGTGCGGGCCGGATCGGCACTCGGGCCCGATGAGCCTGGGTGGCGATGCATGCGCTTGACACCGTGGGTGGCGCGGAGCCCTCGGAAGCCGTGCCGTTTCATGACGCCGGCAAAGCCTCGGCCCTTGCTCGTGCCGGTCACGTCAACAGTCTTCACCGGAGTAAAAAGATCAACGGTGAGCGTTTGCCCTTCGGTGATCTCGCTCGGGCCATCCTGCCGGACCTCACGCACGTAGCGCTTTGGCTCGGCGTTGACCTTGCGGGCATGCCCTCGCGCGGCCTGACTGGCACTTTTGCGCTTCTTGTCGTCGAAGCCAAGCTGCAAGGCGTGGTAGCCATCGCGCTCGGCGGTTCGAACCTGGAGGACCGTGCACGGACCGCATTCAAGCACGGTCACCGGCACGACGACTCCATTTTCCTTGTAGATCTGGGTCATGCCTACTTTGCGACCCAGCAGTCCCACACGCATCGTCAAGCTCCGTCGAGGGAATGCACGGCCCCACCGGCACAGACCCCGACATACGTCGCGGGTCAGCAGGAGCCGACAGGGAACCTGGGGTGAAAAGGTGAGGTTTCAGCACAAGTCGCCGCCAGGCGTCACGGCGACTCGGGTATCGGAGCTATCGCACGGAGCCCACGGGGGTGGGCATGCCGATCGAGCCATCCGATACGACCGGACAAACACGCGCGGCTTCTTCCAAAGCCACGTGCCGTCCAGGAAACCATCAAACCCGCTTTACCATACCTCAAACCACGGTCGCGAATCAATCAATCAATTAATTGATCAATCAGGCACCCGACTGCGAGGCCTTGATCTTGATGTCCACACCCGCGGGCAGGCTCAGCTTGTTGAGTGCGTCAATCGTTTTGTTGGTTGGCTGAACGATATCGATCAGCCGCTTGTGCGTGCGAATCTCGAATTGTTCCCGCGACTTCTTGTCGATGTGCGGGCTCCGGAGCACGGTATAGCGCTCAATACGCGTCGGCAGCGGAATCGGGCCGTGAACAATCGCCTCGGTCCGCTTCGCGGTATCGACGATGTCCTTGGCCGATTGATCCAGGATGGTGTGATCGTAGGCTTCCATCCGGATGCGAATTCTCTCGTTGCTGGTACCCGCCACCTCTGCACAATCCTTCCCGATCAAACCGGAGCGATCGCCGAATTAACAGGATCGTTCCAAACCAATCCTCGCACTTCACGCAGGAAAGGAAAAGTGTAGCAAGCGTGAAATCGCGAGTCAACGCACGTCGTCGGTGTTTTTCAGGGTTTTTTCGAGTTTTTCCACTTTGATGGGTTTCCATGCCCGAGTCGACAATGGTTCAAACGAATCCTGGGAGCCAATCATCGAGCGAGCCGCCGTCGTTCCCGGTGAGAAGCTTGACAGGCTGCCGAGCCACAACCCCAAACCAGTCAAACCCTCGATGGCGTCGTGTGCGAATCGGATCGATTGCGACGAGAAGTCGCGAAATTTCGACTTTTCTTCCGGTAAACAGGTCTCTGACCGAGCCGTTTTCTTCGTTCGGCGAGGCTGTTGAGGAGTGGGAGCTGGAAGCCGGGTCGATTTCGCGTTATCACACAGACTGCGAACGCGCCCTGACCATCGATGACGGGGGGCCTGCCGGTGAATTCAGGGCCAACGTTTTCTCCTGACCGGTTCAGGCCGCCGGCGAAGTCAAACGTCGCCAGAGGATGCCGTTCTTCCTCGGACTGCGAATTTCCTTGAATCAGAGTCCCCTCGATGACGAGAAATCTCGCTCGCGCGTGTTGCGTCGCTGCACTGCTGGTCCTGGTGGCCTCCTCGGCCCGGGGACAGGGCAGGGCCGCGGAACTCGATCTTCTGCTCAAGGCCTTTTTTGAGGCCGCCGATCCGCCAGCCCGCCAGCCCGCCATCGCGGCCATCCGCGCCGCCGCTCCCGACCCGCTCGTGCTCGAACGGGGGCTCAGCCAGGGGCGGAGCTATCCGACGGACGTCAGGCCAGGGTGGCAGGTGTTTGCGCACACCGGCTCCGACGGCAAGGTGCGGCCGTACCACGTCTACGCACCCAGGGGCTATGACCGAACCCGGAAGCACCCTGTGTTCGTCTGGTTGCACGGTCGAGTCGACCGTCCAGACCTGATGTCGGGGGCGGAATTAGCCCAGTTGCTCGAGGGCCAGCACGATGCCGACCAGTACGGCTGGCTCGTGGTCATCCCCCTGGGCCAGCGCGGAGCGACCTGGCGCGATCGGGTTGGCATGGGCAACGTCCTGGCCCAGACTCGCGGCCGTCAAGCGGCGGTACAACGTGGACGAGGACCGGGTCTTTCTCGGCGGCATCTCTGATGGCGCCACCGGTTCCATGGTCATGGCGCTTCACCACCCCACGCCGTGGGCGGGCTTCGTCGCGCTCTCCGGGAGCATCGTCACCGCGAGCCAAGCGCCCGATCAAGCCTTCCCCGCCAACCTCGCGAACCGGCCAGTCCACGCAGCCAACGGGGGACTCGACCTCCTTTACCCATCGCTATTCGAAAAGATTTTTATCGATCAACTCACAAAACTGGGCGCCCGGATCGCCTGGACCGAATACCCCGCGTCGGGGCATGATCCGAGCTACATGAGGCGCGAAGTGCCGAAGGTCAATCAGTTCATCCTGAAGACTGTGCGTGACCCGGTTCCCAAACATCTCGTCTGGGAGACGGCCGACCCCGGGGAGGGTCGTTGCGACTGGATTGAGATCAACGAGGTTCGCGCCGCGGGCAACAAGAGTGAGCCAGAGCCCTCCAACCTGGTCATGACCGGTCCGGCGGAGTTCCTGGTGACCCTGGACGAGGCCTTCGCCGGCCCGGGGATCCGAATCCGGCAGGCCCTGACCGGCGGGCTGGGCGCCTTGGCCGGCCTGAGGCCGAATGACGTCTTGACCCGACTCAATGGCGTCGCGATCAAGACCCGGGCAGACTTCTGGAGATTCGATCGCACCGAAGTCCTCATCATGAAGAAGGGCGACACGGTGCACGGGGAATATCAACGCGGCCGGGAGGTCCGATCCTTCCGCGTCGAGGTCCCCGAGCTGTCCCGGGTGCCGCTCTTCAAGCGGTCCGGCCCGGCCGGCCGGCTCGAAGTGAAAACCGACGGCAACCGCATCGACGTCACGGCCCGTGGTATTGCACGCTATACCCTGTTGCTGCAACGCCGGATGTTCGATCGGGACCAACCAATCCATGTCGTCACCAACGGCGCCAAGACCTTCCGCGCTCGAGTGGCGGCCGATCCCGGCTTCATGCTCGAACAGTCCGCGAAAGACGACGATCGTTCAACGATTTACTACGCCAAGCTCGAGGTCGACGTGCCGTAGGCACGGCTCAGTGTGTGTCCACTCGTGGCCTCCTGAACTCTTATTGCCGCCAGTTGACCAACGTGAGGGAATAGCCAACCTGATGGATACGCTGGTAATCCGACGTGTTGCCGGTTACGAGTTCAAGGCCATTCTCGATGGCGATGGCCGCGATCATGGTGTCAGCCACGCCGATGGGTTGACCGATTCGCTCCAGGTCGCCAGCGATGCGGCCAGCAAGTTGAGCCGCCGCCTGGTCGAAGAGAAGGATTTCCATGTAGGCAAGGGTGGCGAAGAAGGCATTCAGGCGAGCAGCCGCCTGCGTCCTCTGGAAGCCGCTGACGACTTCCATCACCGATACGGTGGAAAGTCTGTAGTGGCCGAACGACCGGCGGTAAGTCTTCGCGTTGGCAGCAACGGTGGCGTCCTTCGCCTTGCCGATCTCTGACAAGATATCGGTGTCGAGCAAGGCTTTATTCAAAGGTCAATGTCCCGCCACTTTTCCTCCCGCCGCTTGCGGTAAGCGTTGGCAACGATCTCGTCCATTTCCTCGGCATAATCCCGCCAAAGCCCCAAGAGAGGATCGGCGTCAGGATCGGCCCCGGCGACGGCCATTGCCGACAGCTTCCGGTCGAGCTCATCGCGTAGCTGTTGCATCTGCTCCGGAGGCAGGGCGGCGGCGGTCTGGCATAGCTCGTTGAAGTCATTATGTGACATGATGTTATCCTATTATCTACCATCCTAGCACGCCCGGCGGCATTTGCCAATGGTTCTTACGCTCCCCCCGGCGTTCGGCCCGATCGCGCTTCAGAATCAACGGGAGGTCTACGGCCTTCTGTTCCGAGCCGCTGCCGAGACGTTGCAGCAATCGCCGCCGATCCCAGGCATCTCGGGACCGAGATCAGCTTACTGGCCATCCTCCACACCTGGGGCCAAAACCTCCAACAGCATCCTCACGTGCATTGCGTCGAGCCCGGAGCTGGCTGCGCGCCACGGCAGGCGCTGGATCGCCTGCCGACCGAAATTCTTCCTGCCGATGCGCGTGCTCAGCCGCGTGTTCCGGGGCAAGTTCCTGGCTCTGCTTCGCGGCGCCTTCGACCAAGGCCGGCTTTCCTTCCCAACTGTCCAAAGATCTGACCGAGATCCTGAGGAGGGTGAGCACACCGGCTGGAGTCCGCTTCCGACCGACGTTACGCGAGAACAGGTCGCTGGAAGATCGGTCCCTCCGGAAACCACAAACAAAGCTTGACCCCGCGAAGCCTTCCACCATCGTTGCGCACTCGAGCACAAGCCGTCTGTTCTGTCTCGAACCCGCGGCAAAGCCCGTCGGCTCGCATACCGAGGCCCGGCCCTCCCAGGAGCCCCGGGAGGGCGAGCGTCCCGGCGAGCCGAGTGCCTCGGCAGCTCGACAGAGGCTCGGCCTTTCATCAACAATTCCAGCCAATCTGGAAGAAAAGTGCCCAGCGGGAGTCGAGCCTCTACATTACGCCTTGGCCATTCTCTTGCTGCAAAGCGACAAGCCGCCGCTCCCGCATGGGCACTGTTTTCCGACGCCGAATTGCCAAAGACCTCGCTTGTATCCACCGCGCCTGGATCCGCTCACGCCACGTTCTGGCGCCGCAGTTCTCGATGCTCTGTAAACCGCGCAAAATCGGACAGTCCCCGGCCGTCTTGAGATCGTTTCCAAGCCTCGGCACCCGATCTCTGTCTGTCATCATGTCTTATCCGTGTGCATCCGTGTGCATCTGTGGCTCAAACGTTTTCGCGTTCGGTTTTTCCGCCCAGGTTGCCCCAAACAAGAAAATGAGCCACAGATGCACACAGATCGATCGATCCGGATTGAAGAATGTTATCAGGAGCCGGCCTTTCAGCTCGGTGGCCAGTTCGTCGGCCAGCCAGTGGCCGCCCGGGTGATCGACGGGCTTTATTAAGAATCGTCGGCGCGAAACCGGGCCCTTCCGCCAGGTCGCGGTGCGCGCTCCTCGCGAGCCGCGGCGAGGATTTCCTGAACCAGGGTCCCCGGCAGCCACTGAAGAGCCAGGGCGTCCTTCAACAAGGCATCCGGCACGCTCATCGGCAGATTGTCCGGTTTCTCAACATTCTGGGCCTCGGCCCCGCTGGCCATGTTGCGTTCCGCAAAAGCACGCGCCGCTGGCTGGCGATGCCGTTCGATCTGGCCCGGCGCTGGCCCGCCATTTTCAGGAACAACACCCGTGCAATTGGCTTCGTTCGTGGCGTTTTTCATTTCGGCGGCCGGTGCGTGCCCGAACTCGGCCGCATCCGTCACCTGGGGTTCGCCGGCCGAAATGGGTTCGGTCGTCGCGTTTTCGACGGCTGCGGCCGGTCGAGACTCCCCATCATTCGCATTCGACGTTTCGATCTCGCCGGCACAATCGGGTTCGGTCGTCGAGTTTGAAGCGTCCGCCGTCGATGCCTGTTCGACTTCAACCGGGTCGGCCATTCCGGTCTTGCTAGCCGAAATGGGTTCGGTCGTCGCGTTTTGGACTTCCACGGCGGGTTCGGTGGTCGTCACACCGGCGCTTCGGAAGTCTCGCAAGCGCAATCACAACCGTTGCTGGCCTCTCGGCTGGCGTTTCCAGCATCCTCGGGTTTCTCGGCCGATGCGATTCCCCCGGCAAACAATGACACTTCGGCAGGCTTTGCCGAATCGACCTGGGCGCCTTTGCGGCGGAGCTTGAGCAGCGTATCAAGGCTGTGCAATCCCCCGGGTGGCGGCCAGCTCGTAGCGGCGCAATCGCTCGCCTTCCTGACTGTCATCGAATGACAGGCAATCACCGAGCAGCGCCGCGTTGACCTCGGCGTGGCGGCGATGGTCGTCGGCCTTGATCTGGATCGCCTGTGTGGCTTGATCGACGATTCCCAGCAGCACCTGGCGTCCCGAGGCGGGGTCTTTGGGAGTCAGTTCGTCCAGGCCGCGGTCGGCCAGATGCTCGGCAAAGGGCTTGCGTTCGATAAAGCCAAGCTCCCAGAAGATCTCCGGAATGGTCGTACCCGGACACTCCTCAACGGCCTGGCACGCGGCAAAGATCAAAAGAACCCGGCGATCGCTGATTGCCTCCATGGGCTGGCGACCCAGGAGGCGGGTCGCCTTGAGCTTGTCGGCCGGCAGCCACTTCCGGCCCTCATCCAGAATCGACCGCAGCTCGGCCCACTGGTCGAGTAGCCACTGGCAGCCGCCAAGGGTCGACTCGAGGCGCAGCACCAGCCGTGGCGGATCGGAAGGCTCCACTTCAAGAGGTGCGGAAGAGATACGGGAGACGGCGTCGGGATTCGTGGCCCGAGTGCGGTCGAAGTGCGGAAAGAGATTCAGGGGCCCGCGGCGGTCCACAAAGAGGAGCTGGCCCAGGTAAAGCACCTCGTCGGCCTGGCGCTGGGCGTCGTCGCGACCGTTATTCTCGATGTTGAACTCGATACGAGCGACCTGGGCATGCCGGGCCCGGTCGACTTGCCAGGTAAACTGGACCGCATCGTGCACGAGCGATTGCTCGACGGCGCCGGTCGGTGAGAGCGCCTCGTTCCAGGCCTCGAAGCGTTCGCGCAGTTCCAAAGGATCTTCCCCGGGCAAGACGGGCGTTCGTGCGCAGGCCGTACTTGAGCCCGTTGAACCTGGACTTGTTCTTGCCTTCGGCGGTGCGCGGTCCGGTGCTCTTCTGCGCATTGCGCCGATTGGCTTCCATCTGGGCCGCGGAGACTGGCATGACTTGCCTCCTACACGATGGATCAAACAGTGATCGCCCCTGCGAGCGAGCCGGACGATGACTGAGAGTCTACCAGATACATAAAGCAGCTTGCTTGGAGAACATAGCCTACTTAAGCGCTCTAGGCGGCGTTGTCGCTGCTGTTTTTTTCGGGTTGCCATCGGAAGAATGAGTGCGGCGGGAAAAATTGGTGTATTCGGATTTGCAGCGAAGCGAAAGAATGGAACGGGGACGGAGAATGGAACGGGGACGGAGAATGGAACGGGGACGGAGAATGGAACGGGGACGCAGCTAGATGTTTCTAGCTGCGTCCCCGTTCCATTCCTATCTGTGGACGGTAACCCGATACGTGCATCTGAATCCTGTCCGAGCCCGACTGACGGAACACCCGGCGTCCTCGACCTGGTCGAGCTTCCCCGGCTACGCTCATCGAGGCCAACGCCTGGAGTGGGTGGCCTATGACGAGCTCTTGGCGCCGTGGGACGGCGCGTTCGGCGGTTCAGATCCGGCTGGTGCCTACCGGCGGTATGTCGCAGCAGGAATCGCGGAGCCGCCAGAATCACCTTGGAAGGAGGCATACAACGGCTGGATCCTCGGCAGCGAAGCGTTCCTCAATCGGGTCAAGGCGATCGTCGGCGCTCAACCCGGCCGCGAGCGGCGCCGGGAATCGCGATTAGTCGAAGGTACAACACTGCCGCGGGTCATTGACGTCCTCTGCGAGTATTATGACATCGAGCGTGCGGAATTGGGACGCCGGGGCAGCGGGCTGCTAGCCCGCGCGGCGTTGGCCTACGTGGCAAGAGCCCGGACAGCAGCGACGAATGCGGAGCTCGCGCTGATCCTTGGGTTATCCCGCCCGGAAAGCGTTCCCAACCTAACACGACAATTCCGCGCCGGTTTGACAACCGACGGGCGAGTCCGCGGGGATTTGCGTTCCTTGGAGAGGGCTCTTGATGAAATCGGGCCGTCCAAATAACTTGAAACTAGGCCTGGCCGCTGCGTTCCCGGAAACCGGCTTTGAACCGCGCCACCTCTTCACCGCTCCCTGGGAGCCTGTTGTCGTGCGACGGGGCGACGCGCTCGGGCTGCGAGCGTTGGCCGATCAGTTCGCTGAAGCTCTATCGCCCGACCTCAGCAATCGGGTACGCGATGGGCGCTGGGTAACGATTCTCGCCTGGTCTCTGGCGCGGTCACAAGAGGTTTTCCACGCGAGCGGCGGGCGCTCCGTAGCGACGCGTGCCCAACAGCGCGAGCGGTATGCGTGGCTGCGTCCGCTTGAGTTAATGTGGGTCGCCCGGACCATCGCCCTAGCCGAGGACTGGCGGGAGCGCTCGCTTGCTGGACGGCGTCGCGTTCGGCCCTGGTACGAATTTGACGAGCAGTCCACAGATCGCTTCGGGATGTCGGTAGACCAGTTCCGCGCCTATCGGCAAACCGGAATGTACGGGGGATACCGGGTGGTGTTCCGCAAGTGGCCTGGCATGACCGTGCTAGGTGACGGCTGGACACCGGGGCCGACGACCATCCGGTTGGCGAAGTGGCTGGACGGCAAGCTCGGAGCGGCGCGGCCACCGTGGCGCTCTTGGCTGGCGATGACGACGACGATAGTCTCTCCACTCGCAGCGCCAAGCTCGGTCGAGGCGAGGAACACCGCTGGTGGTTGCGGCGATGGACAAAATTCGTTCAAGGCGGCAAGAATGCCGAGCCTTACACCCTTCCTCGCCGGAACGACGATTTCGAGAAGTTACCGGAGGCCGATCTCCTGAAGGCAATGATATTCGAGGACGACAGGAACGGAAAACGGCGTTTCGACGTGGCGATTGAGGTGGGTAAGGCTTCGGCCCGCGCCGACATCGAAGTGTGTGAGCATCTGGGGCGTACATTCGCCGCAGAAAGCACCTTCGCCTTACTTCCACGGTTTTCGCGGCTCGCGGATGCGGGCATGGTGGCGATGGAGCTGGTCGCCAATGCGTTGCAGAACGATATCCAGCTTAAACTAGCCGATGTGGCTGCGCTCCCGGCAGCAATTTCCATCTGCAACGAGCTGATGACGGCCGCACAGGAGTGGCGGAAGGACGCACAGCTCCAGCTTCGTCACATCGAATCGGCGCACCGCTTCGCCAGTGCGATGACGAGTGCCGACCCCATCGAATGCCTGCGCGCCCTGCTTGAGCATCACGAGTTGTATGGGGGCGGCCTGCGATGGTTCGTTCTGCGCAACGGCGTGATTGAGCCGCGAACGCCTTGGCGCGGCGGTTCGTCGCGTTACCGCTTCCGGCTCTGGTCGCTCTGCCGGCTCGCTACCCAATGTGGCGTCCTGGCCGACATGCCGCGCGCCCTGTTCGCTGAGGACGAGGCAGGAGAGGAAGATGCCTCGGAGATCGCCAATGAGTAATTCCGAATTCGGCTGGCAGTCGCTGCTACACACCGACGCCCCGCCAGCGTGCCCGCTCAAGGCCGCGCTCTTCACTACATACGATCGTGCCGACGAGCGCCTCTTGGCCGAGCACGTCCTGCCACTGCTGCTTAAGCTGAGTCGCGAACCTGACGGCGAAGGCACGGAACGGCAATGCTTCCTGCTTGAGCTGGATCAGCGTTTGAAGCATTTGCACGACCATCTCATCGTGGTGTCATCGACTTCACGCGAAGAGCCGGCGGATGCAGAAGAAGGTGAGAGTGGAACATACGGATGGATCTGGCACTCGATCCGGCATCTCACCGTCGGGAGTAAAGGGAGGGCCGTGCAGCACGCGAAGCTCTGGCTGCTGCATTGGGGCGCAGCGGATGCGGACGGTGCCGAGTACCTGGAACTGGTCGTTTCGTCGGCCAACCTGACCCGCGCCGCCTTCAGGGGCCAGTTGCAAGCGGCGTGGCGGGTGTGTATCGCACTCCATCCGCATCGTTCCAACTGCGCGGCTCGATAGCTGGGGAATTCTGCCCGACTTCCTGCGTGAACTCGCCGCGTCTGCTGGGGATGACAGGCATTTCGGGCCTTTCATTGAGCTTTTGGCACGCGGGGATTGTCCGGATGGCGTTTCGTTCGTGGCGAGCGTTCCGGGAACGCATTCGCGTCGGGAACTGCGCCGCACTCCCTGGGGTGCTGCCGCGCTTCGGGAGATTGCGCCTTCGGGTCGAGGCACGGTCAGCGTTGCCGTTCTCGCTCCTTTCGTGGGGTCGTGGGGTGCCGATGACCTCATTCGTTGGTGCGCCGCGTTCGACGGCTCACCGGATCGTCTCACCCTGGTCTGGATCGACCAGAGCCATCCGTGGGCGCGCCGGGAAGTGGCTGCTGCCGGAATCCACGTTGAAGACGCTTGGCAAACTGGACGCCACCCTGCTGAAACTACGGCACTCGCCCGACGAGCGGGAGGAGACCGATGCCTTTCATGATGAACACCGGCTCGCGGACGACCGATGGAGCCATACGAAGGCGTATTCGCTCAGGCGGGGCAACTCGCGCCGTTTGCTCGTGACATCTGCCAATTTCAGCCCGGCGGCATGGGGAAGGCAGACAGACATTGATGGACTCGCCATCGAGAATTTCGAGCTTGGCGTGTGCATTGAGCAGGCAGCCTGGCCGTTTAACGATCTGGAACCGTTCGCAAGCGTGGATGACGTTGCAATCGTGTCGCATCTGCCGAGTCGTGGTCAGCGCCCTCATCCTGTGGGCAAGAGCTATATGGGATGGAAACAAGGTCGCTATAGATTGCCGATGCGAAGCTGGCCGGAAACTTGCTGGCGAGGTCCAGAATTGCGGCATGTCGGTCCCGGTCACCGAATGGACGGTTGACGCCGACGGCCGGTTTCGCTCAGCGCAGGTGCCGTGGGCGGATTCAAAACAACCGCCGATGCTGGTTCAGTTGGCGTGCAAGGAGGAGACGGTTCGCGTACCGGTCTTTGATGGACGGCCGGCCCGGGACAGGGATGGCACGATCCCGCCGGAAGTGGACGAGAACGTGGCCCAGTCGTTACGCGACGAATTGCTGTTTGAACTGTACGGCGGCTGCGCCGCCGCCGACGCTGAGGGCCAAGAGCCGCCCCAGGGCGAGGACGAACTGGACCAGGACGGCGTGCAAGACGGAGCCGGACATACCGATAGCTACGCGGTGCCGGGCTTCGTTCTCGCGCGACGGCACCTCGGCATTGTCGACAACTGGGCCGATCAGGTGAAGCGTGCGGCCATGCGCGGGACGGGAGAGTTTGAACTCCATGTGCTCCGGCGCGACGGCGAGTTGCTCGTCGAAGCTTTCAAACGGCAGGCAGATCGCGACAGCAAGAAAGGGGCGGCGTGCGCGATTGGTGCCGGGCTTGCCGCTGAGGAATTATCCCTCCGGCTTTCGCATTTCCAGGAGGCGTGATGCTACCTACTGAACCGCTCGGGCTGTCGGCGAAGCAATGGCAATTTCTTTTGGCACCGGACCGGTACGTCCAAGCGAGTTGCCGCTCGGATCGCCCGCTTGTTACTGAGAGTACGCGGCGGCAATTCATGACGGCGCGTGACATTCTCACCCGTCTCAATGGCAGCAATGGGCAAGAGGCGCGTCGAGGAATTCTCCTTGCCGACGATGTGGGCCTGGGCAAAACGACGGTCGCGGCACTGGTCGCATGGGTCGTGGCGTCTGCGGGCGAAAAGAGGAAAGTGCGCATCCTGGCCCCAAATGATGTGATGATGCGGCGTTGGGTAGAAGAGATGGAATCGCATGTCGGACCTCTTCAGGAATGCGCAAAGCATCTTGGAGTCGATGCAAACCGGGTGAAGGCCGGAAGGGTCGGCCGGTTGAAAGCAGGCTCAATTCAGATCGTCAAGCATTCCTACGCTGCGTCGGACTCCATCCTGGACTGCGACCTCCTGATCGTGGACGAAGCGCATCGTGCGAAAGGTGAAGGCACCGCCTTCAGCACCGCGCTGAAGCGGCAGAAAAAGCACGTGCGTCGGATACTGATCCTGACGGCGACGCCATTTAGCATCCGCCTTGAGGAGCTACAGCGCATGCTGACCCTCGTCGGCGGCGAAGCGGCCCATGGTCCGGTTCGCTCCTTCAGCCGTGCCCTCGACAGACTCTATTCGGGCAACACCGCCCAAAGCTCAGAAGTCGTGGCCGAACGCCTGGCGGAAAAGGCCGTCGCGGCGGTCGATGCCCTCGAGCTCGTTTGTGATCCGTCACGGCATTGATGACCTGACGCTGGAGCAACCGTCGTTTGGCGAACGAGCGGACTGGGATATCGACGTGCCGCCAGCAACACCCGAAGAGTTGGAACTCATAGTGCGGATGGACCGCGCGCTTCGTGTGGCGAAACAGGATGGCTCCGAGTCGTCGAAGGCCACCAACGATCCGCGTTTTCATGTGGGGTGGCGTCATTTCGATGCGGTAGGGGAGCACCTGAAACGCGAGGTGCCGCTATTCGCCGAACCAGCCAGGGCGGTGGTGGAAAATCAGCTCAGGGCCATCAAGCAACTGCGCGAGCATGTGGGGATTCATTCAAAGATGGCAGCCGTTGATGCCGAGGTGAAATCCAAGATCGAGCTGGGCGAGAAGGTGCTTCTCTTCTGCCACCATCACGCCACTGCACAGGAACTGACGGCCCACCTTGCCTCGGTTCTGCCGAAAGCGACGGCATCGCAATTGCCGGGGGCGACTGCCTGGAGACAGGCATGGGATGAGATCCTTGAGCCAGCCAGTGAAGACCACCATGAGGAAACCCTGCGAGACACGTTCATTGCATGGCTATGCTCGGACCTGATCCGCACCCAGACGTGGAACTGGCTCAGTACGGCCTCCGCCTCGAAAGCCAATCTGGCAGCGGCGCTGAAAAAGACCAGTGGCCGGCACCATTCTGGACCAGAGACTCTGGCCCAGGCGGCGCACGCGCCTTACCACGCGCTGCTCCGGTCCAAATCGAGCCGAGTGGTCTTGAGGGAGGCAGCGGACCGCCTTGACCTTCTCCCAGGAGCCAACGGCACTACCCGTGTGCTGGGCGTTTGCATGCCGAGCGACAATGAGGAAGAGAAATCACTTTTCCTGCACAACCAGCAGCCCGACACCGTCATTTCCATCTTTAACAGCCCCTTCGGCCCGGACGTGCTCGTTGTCACGGACAAGCTATCCGAAGGAATCGACCTGCACCGCTACTGCCGACACCTGATCCATTATGAGCTGGACCCAAGCCCGATCCGCACCGTTCAGCGCAACGGCCGGCTCCGTCGCGTCAATAGCTGGGCGGCCGCCACCGGTCAGCCGATCTGTTACACCTACCCTGCGTTTCGTGGAACCCGGGACCATCGGCTGGTGCAGATCATGAAGAAGCGGATTGACAGTTTCTCGCTTCTGCTGGGGGGAGTGCAGGACTTCGATGTCGAGGAGGTGGTAGGATCGGAGGAAGAGTGGAGGAATCGTGTGATTGCACTCGCGAAGGCCCGCCTCGCCACGGCAGGTGGGCAACTCCGCGAAGGAACAGTGAGATTTCCTCCTGCCAACTAGGCGTAACCACGCGATGCCTGAGTCTTCACATCGCAATCCTGGCAGATGAGTTGTGTATTCTCATCAGTGTATCCGGCCGCCGCAACGAATCTATCCAGCACGCAGTATTTATCCGGTAAAGTGTTCTTGCATAATGGGCAGATGCCGCTCTGCTTTTCCCGCTTCTTGGCCTTGAGGCAGCGTCTGACCGTCGGTTTATCCCGCTCGTCGTAAATTAACTCCTTGTACACCTTCGCCGGAATGCGAACAGCAGGTCGGGGTCGCCAGCTGCCAGTTCAAGCAATCGAGCCCGAACCGTATCCAGAAGCCGGTTCGCCTCCGTCAATTCTTCCGTTGTTAACTTGCGATTAGGCATCGGCATCTCCTGGAACAGTCCGAACTTCCACTTGTACTCAGGTCATAGCCCGTTGTGAAGGACGTTCCGTCGAGACAAGTTCAACGGTCATTTGACTTTCCGTCATCCAGCCGCCGCCGCAGCCCGGCTTCCCAGCCCCGGACCCCAGCGATAAAAATCAATTGGCGTCCTGTCCTCTCCGCTCTCCTGGAAGCGTGTCAGAGAGGCTCGCGGGCACGCGCGGACATGCATTCAGGCCCTCCAGTTAACGAGTGCGAGCGGATAGCCGAGCTGCTGGACACGCTGAAAATGGCCGACGTTGCCGGTGACAAGCTCCAAGCCATGCTCCAGGGCAATGGCGGCAATCATCGAATCGGCCGTACCGATGGGCTGTCCGGTGCGTTCCAATTCGCCCGCGATGCGACCGGCCAGTTCAGCGTCGGCTACGTCAAACAGGAGCACATCTTGCGAGGGAATGGCGGTCAGGAAGGCTTGCAGTTGCCGGTTCGCCTGATTTTTCTGATAGCCCTGCACGATTTCCATCACGGTGACAGCAGAGATGGTGTAATGGCCAAACGCTCTGCGGTAGGTTTTGCGTGGGCAGCGACAATCTGATCCACGCCCTTGGTAATCTCTGAAAAAATATCGGTATCAAGCAGGGCTTTTTTCAAAGGGCAATGTCCCGCCATTTGTCCTCTCGCCTACGGCGATAGGCGTCGGCAACGATCTCGTCCATGAGTTCGGCATGGTCACGCATCAGGCCAAAGATCGGATCGGGCGTCTCTTCCTCCGCTGGCGATGCACCGGGCGGTTGCTTCTGGCTCAGCTCGAGTAGTAACAGGCGGGCGGCTTCGGTCATCGCCTCGTCCATTGAGGCAAAATGTCCGCTATGCACGGCCGCCTGTATCGAGCTTTCGATATGAGGAGGTAAATGAATAGTCATAAGTATTAAACTCCTTTATTTGAGCTTATCATGGCGGGAAGCGTTTGCCAAGAGACAGGGAAGCGGGACAGGTCCGGACAGGGAAGCGGGACAGGGACAGGGAAGCGGGACAGGGACAGGGAAGCGGGACAGAGGGACAGGGAAGCGGGACAGGTCCGATTTACAGGCACCGCCAGAACGCGGCAAGACAGGGAAGCGGGACAGGGAAGACAGGGAAGCGGGACAGGGAAGACAGGGAAGCGGGACAGGTCCGATTTACAGGCACCGCCAGAACGCGGCATAGGTCCAAAACTTTCTCGAGAATGGCCCATGTTGCCTAAACCGGACCTGTCCCGCTTTCCTCCCATGTTGCCTAAACCGGACCTGTCCCGCTTTCCTCGTCCGCTTTCCTCGTCTGTCCCGCTTTCCTCGTCCATGTTCTGTCCCGCTTTCCTCCGTCCATGTTGCCTAAACCGGACCTGTCCCGCTTTCCTCCGTTAAACCGGACCTGTCCCGCTTTCCTCCGTCCTGTCCCGCTTTCCTCCGTCTGTCCCGCTTTCCTCCGTCCGAGAATGGCCCATGTTGCCTAAACCGGACCTGTCCCGCTTTCCTCCGTCGCTTGGATCCCCAAAGGCGAAGGCCAGTCGCGCGCGGCTCAGTTCAAGAAATTGTATCCGAAGTGCCGAGACGGTCCTTCGCGAGCACGGGGCTCTGCGCGTGGCACTTCAGATACAATCCTCTGCATTATCAGACCCAAATTCCTCGCAGAGTAAAAACTGATTCAAGCTCGAGCCTGCACTGGTCGGGAGGTCAAAGCCTTTCCTCTCGCCCGGACGAAGAAGCCCGCGACGAAGCCGATGACGAGTGCGAACGTGATAGTAAGGGCCGCACGGAGGTCGATGAGGTCGGTGACGCTCTTCGAAGCTTCGGCGGGGTCCTTGCGGCCGATCGAGAAGAAACGAGCTCGGGTGGTCGGCCACATATTCAAAATCTTCGTTGAGTCGCGTATAGATTCGCATCCATTCCCCCGGCAGCGGGTCGATCTTTCGATCGCCGCAGTCTGACACCAGCCGCTCGGTCCTGATCTGGGCCAACGACTTCGGGGAGGTGAATCGGACGTATATCCGGTCGCCGGATCTGACCCCCGCCCCTTTCTCGACGATGGACACCGCAATCTCGGCGACGTAGCGACCAGGGGCGGCTTTGATCTCGTGGAACGCGTTCAGCCGTCCTACCAAAACGTGGCTCACAGCCTGTTCGAACTGCGGAGACTTCGTGATCAAGACGCCGGTGTCGAACCCGGCCCACGCGACGCCGGACATCAGCAAGATCGTCGCGACGGCCGTAGCCGCACCTCGTTCGAATGCCATGGGCCTATTGACCTCCAAGCCGAAGATGCGAGGGGCTGCGACAGGGGCGGCTGCTCGCAGGGCAGATCGGACATTGACGACATTCCTTGGGGAGAGGCTCTGCATCCGGTAGATCTTACAAGAGTCAGAGACGGTCGTCCATCTCGGGCTTTACGCTAGGACGCGCGGCCCAGTCGGATGAGATCGGCCTCGGTGCCATTTATCGTCGAAGAAACTGTGCCAGATAGCCGGCAACTTAACACTCGTATTGGCAAGTTTTGAAGGCACGCGTGGACATGCACTGCAAAATAAGGTAGTTGGCGTTAAGATTAGGATCTGTGGGAAACGGTGGAGGCTATGACAAGCAGGCACGCGTGGACATGAATCAACGCCTGATGCTGAACGGTCCCTTTCCAATCACGCTCGCCGTCACCGCGTTTACCTGTCCGTCATGCCGGTGTACAATCCAAAAGTGCGCGAAGTTCGACTTTTTTCATGTCCCGAGGAACCGCGGATGGCCACCGCTGCTGCGCATCGTCGGTCCGAATCCGCCCAGGCGCGGCCCGTGACGCTGGCCGACTTGCTTCGGCGGCTGGGAAATATCCCGGCGCGTCGAGTGCGGCTCTATCCAGCTCCGGGCACGGCCACCGAGCGTGACGTACTTCTCAACAACGAGAGCCCGCTCAAGACCGCGATCTGCGAACTGGTCGACGGAACACTCGTGGAGAAGCCGATGGGATGGGAAGAATCGGCCATCGCCGTCTTGATCGGCCATTTCCTGGTTGCCTTTGCCAAGCCCCGAAGGCTTGGAACCGTACTGGGTGCCGACGGCATGCTGAGGCTCGTCCCCGGGCTGGTCCGTGTCCCCGACGTCTCTTTTCTGGCGCAGGGCAAGCTCACGCGCTATCAGCGCGGCGGACGGCGCATCCCGTCGGTTGCCGCCGACCTGGCTGTCGAGGTCATCAGCAAGAGCAATACCAAGGCCGAAATCGTTCGGAAGCTTGACGAATATTTTGCCGCCGGCACACGTCTCGCGTGGGTCGTGGACCCGAAGACGAAGACCGTCCGCGTCCACACGGCGCCGCGAGAGATGATGATGCTGGGCGTCGACGACGTTCTCGACGGAGGCGTCGTTCTGCCGGGATTCCGGCTGCCCGTACGGGATGTATTCGAACTGGGAGAATGAGCACGATCGGCTCCAGGAACACCCGTGAACATCAACTACGTCCACGGCCTGAGCTAGAAAAAGCCCCAAGCGTGTATGCCCCCCATGGTCTGGCTAATGGCGATGATCGTCGGCTTCCCCCATCGTGTTCTATCTCCCCTCTCACTCGTGTCCTTCCTCCCCATACCGGCCTCGACAGATCCGGCCCTGGTCACATCGTCATCCTCCTCGCACCAAGGCAGCCGCGCGCGGTTGACCGTTTCCGGCAATTCGCCGCTGTCACGAGGCCCCCGGGTCTGGCCGGACCAGCCGAGCCATCCAATCGACCGACGCAACGGAAACGAACAAATCTCGCAGAGCAAACCGATGAACCGTTCACAGCCTTTCCAGAAGTCGCATTGATTTTCGTGGCTCGTTTTCCGTCGCCTCGCCGATTGAGAGCGCCTTTGTGTCGTGCATGGAATCGCCGCTGAGTGGCCAGTATACTGCTGGAGATTCAGATTTGCCGGTCCAGATGGCGGGTGAGCCGAGAGCTCCAGGGGGGCCGACAGCCACATTTCAGGCCCGTCATCACCTTGGCCGCAATGGAGGCAGCTCTCTGATCGCGGGCCGATTTGATTTCCGGGAAGCACCTTGAGGAGTCGACCATGGCCACCTCGATCGCGCCAGAAAAACCGGTTGGAAAAGCCGCAACCGATCCAGGCTTCTGGCTCGAGTGCGACAACCAATACGCCCTCGGGGTTGAAGCCGGCAAATTGATTTGCCGCAATCCGGCCGGAAAGAGGCTGGCTTCGGTTCCGAAAGAACTGAAAGAGACGGCATTAGCCGAGCAGCTCACCGCACTGTGCGAGTGGATGGCCGAGCATCGAACGGATTGTCTACGGCGCATCGAGACCTGGATGCTTCGCTCGCTGCCCGTGCCGTGCGACGTCGTGCGGGCCGTTTGGCCGGATCCCGATTGGGCTGAGATCCTTCGCAACCTGGTGGTCACGGCCGTTGATGCCCAGGGCAAGAGCCACGCGTCGCAGACCGGCCTCCTGCGCGATGTCGACACCGGAAAAGGCATCGGTATCGTGGATCGCGATGGGGAAACCCAGTGGATCGGCGCGACCCAGATCTTGATCCCCCATCCCGTGCTCGTTGACGGCTTGGGCGAGCTGCGTGAAATGGCCGCGGACCTGGAGTTTTCGCAACATATCGAGCAGATTTTCCGCCAAACCTTCCTTGCCACGAAGGACCAGCAGGCATCGTCTCAGATCAATGAATTCAGCAACGGACATTTTGAGCAACTGAATTTCGCGACGGCCCTCTGCCGACGGCTCGGCTACCCCGTTCGCGGCGGTTACGCGTGCAGCAAAGTCTGGGAAAACGCCAGGCTGATCGAGGCCCGGTACTGGATTGGTGCCGACTCCCCCGAGGCAGAGACCGTCACGGGAGATCTCATCTTTGTGGACAACGACCAAGAGCCGCTGAAAGTCGCCGATGTGGGGCGCGTGACGTTCAGCGAAGGCGTGCGGATGGCCACGCAAATTTTTGCGAAGCGAAAAGTCGACAAGCAGGAAGGCGGTGATGCATGAACGCCACCGCGGTCCAGCTCGATGCCGGCGGACTGCTTCTGCCCAAAGCAAAAGTCGACGCGAGCTCGACGGAACACGTGGTCGCTCGGACCTATCGCCACCCCGCGCTGGGCGATCGTCCGGTGATTCGCCTGGCGTCGGAGCGTATCGGCCCGGCCGAAGACCTGGCAATGGAGTTCCTGGGGTTTGAAGCTCCGCAGGTGTCGCCGCGACTGGCTCTGCAACAGCGCCGCAGCCTCGGCTTCGCGGCGTGGGCCTTGACCAATGATCCAGCCAATGCGCGGTTTGCGCTCGACCTGGTCAAGCGCATGAAAGCGGCCGCTCGCCAGGCCAGGTCGAAACCCGGCCACGCGTGGGATGGGTACCTGGCAATGGCTGGCGAACTTGGCCGTTCGGCGCCTCATTTCTTGCCCCCCTTCTGGGAGGAAGCGGGGCGAACCTTCAAGGACATCGGCAATCCAACCTACGCTGGCCGGGCCCTCAACAAATCGCTCGAAGCCGAGCGAGTGCATGCCCTCGAATCGGATCGTGCCCGCCGCCGAGACGTCGTTCTCGAATTCGTGCTCTCGGGCTGCCTGAGCAGCAACGCGTTATCCGATTACGGCTCTGACCTCCAGGGCCATCATGCGCCCGACGAGGCGTTCGCGATCTTTCGAGACCTGTGTGCTGCGCCGAACCCGGGGCGGCATGGCCCCCTGGACCACGCTCCCCAAGGATTTCATCAAGCTGGCGAAGGCGGCGGGGCTCGACAGTGATGCGGAGGCTCGAGAAATGGCTCGAAGAGGTGATAGAAGCACCCGCGATGGCCCGGACGCCGCTCCAGTTCTGGAAGACGTGCAGCGGCCATTGCAAACGGATCGCGGCTCGCAATCCCGGCTTTGCGATCGCGCTCTTGAAGCACACCAGGCCGGAACCGCGATTCTACGGTGAAAGCAAGCTCGAACCGTGGCTCGAGCTGCTCGCGGAATGGAATGTTCTCGACTATCTATGGAACGATAAGCGTGGAGCGGCACCCCTCTGGGAGAGCCAGTTGCCACCTGGTTTGGCCGCATCTTGCGTGCGGAAACGCCCGCCCTCAATCGCACATTCCAGATGCTTGAAAAGCTGGTGCCACGGTTGAAGAAGGAAAACGTCCCGCTTGAGCTCTCCATCGCCAGGCGCCACGCCGGCACCGCCATCGATATCGACGTGCTCGAAGCGTGCCTTCGGCTGGGCGTCAAGGTCGGCGATCCGCAACCAGAATTCAAAGTGACATTCACCGGCTGGTTAACCACAACCGTCGACCATCCCTTTCGCAACCGGGACATCGTCGAGTCGGCCAGAGATACACGCTATAGAACCGCGATCATGCAAGGGCTGAACGAAGCGCTGGCCTGTCGCGGCGGCCCCGAGCAGCGAGGCTATGGACAGCGGGCCCGCGAACAGAAGGCTTTTCCCCTCGCCGCCGGCGATCGCCCGGGGATCAAGGAGTTGTGGCGGCTGCACATGTCGAGCACGATCGCCATGCTCGAGCAAAGTGGCCTGGCGAGCTTCGAGATGGCCCAGACCCGGCTCGCGTCAACTCTCTGGCCCGTTGCGCTGCGATTGTTCCCCGACCTTGCGGAACGGCTCAGGAACGTCGATGCCGTGGCGATGCTTGAACGAACGCTTCGGGCCGGCGTCTTCGATGAGTATGGCTTGCCCGCCCTTGAAGCGACGGTCGAACAAAACGGTCTAAAAATTCAGTCCGGACACTCTTACAATGCAAGCACACATCTCACATTTCCTCACATTCTTTTATCCAACACGGTGCACGCGTTTGTGATCGCTGGCGACGGCACGGTCAGGAAGCACGAACTGCATTTCCCCAAGAATTGCCACCTCAATGCGATTGTCGTGGTCGGCGATGATCTGGCTGTGCATTATCGCGACACAACGTACCAGGCCCATTTTTACTGGGTCAGTAATCCATCGCAGCAGTTCGACGACGCCAGTTATGCGTTCGCCATGCACGCCGCGACTCGGACCGCGACGTTGCTGAGAGATGGCAGCGTCTTTCTCGGCCACCAGGCCGTTCGCCCGGGCGACAAGCGGATGCCACCGTCGCATCCATACGTACACGACGGCGAGCGGTTCTGGCGCGTGAGCCGCGAGTTCGATCCGGTATCACGCGAATTTCCCTGGAAGATGATGGAGGTCGATCCACCGTCGGGAAGATTGACCCGTCAGAGTGTTCCCCCCTGGCTCGAAGAAAGCGACGGCGGCACGGTCCAGCTCGGTGGTTGCGACTTGAGGCTCGCACCTCCCGGCGCCGAGGATTCACCGTTAGGCATGAAAAACGGCATGCTCGGCTGGAAGACAGTCAAGCGGAACGATGGCCGCTACGCTGGCGAGGGGATCGACGGCCGTCGCTGGGACAAGCCGCTCGTGCGAGAAGACGGCACATGGGCGGTACCGGCGGCGCTGCTCTGTCAGCCTGGGACCGAGGCGTTTCTACCGGTGACGACCGCTGATGGGCGTACGGGCTCTTACTGGCTCTGGGATCCGGACGGTTCGACGGTCATCGCCGCCCTGCACGATTTTGACACCAATGACGCGGCCGGGCAGGCCCTCGTCCTGCCGCTCGACTTCTGGCATTTTCTCAGGGTACGCGATCTCACATCGTCACGGAAACTGCGGGGGATCAGCCACGCCGAGTGCGCCGCGCTATTCAAAGCGGCCGCCAGGGATCGCGAGATCGAAAAAAACCTGCCGCACGGCGCCGTGCGGGACGAGCGGGAAAATCCGCTGTCAAACCTGCTTCCGGCGGTGAAGGCGTTGTTGCTCACGGCCCCCGAGCGCATGGTTGTCGGCGTCGCGCGATTGATCGAAAAGGCAGAACGGGCGAACCTCGCCTTCACCGCGCTGCGAGATGCAGCGAGCGTCGAATCCACCAGGGAAACCGAGAGCACGGCACCCATCGTCAAGCGGAAGATCGACTCCGCGGCAACCCAGTGGGGATTGCCCAATTTTCACATCTACGTTCGCGACGAGAACGTCTCGATCAGCGAGCACCTGGCGGCCGCGGCCGCGTTTCTCAATGGAACGTCCGAGGGGGGCAATCTACCGCGAACGAATTACCTCTGGTTCCCGATGCTCGAAGATCTCCCCCTGCGGTGCTGGCAGACGTTCTGGCGCGCCCGCGTGGCAAGAATGACACAGGAGGACAACAGTGAAGTAGCCTGGCTCGAGTTCCTCAGGCTGTGGCACGATCTGGGGATTGCCGAGCTGACCTGGACAGTTTGACGTCATGGAAGGGCACCCCGAGGGCGTGAAGAAGACTATCTGGGGTGGGTTCGACGTGGCGGTCGCTGGAACGGCATTCACCATACAGAATGGCGAAGATCGATTTATCGTCGTGGCGAACCAATACCACCACCTTGGACAATCACCGTACTTTCTGTTGCGATCTTCGTCGGCCAGAACACCGGGTGCGCCACCGGGCTACCAGGTCACGAACGTTCGTCGGCTCAACAACACGGGGTATGATCCTGCTGAGATAGCGGCGTTCATCGCGGTGGCCGAGTCGTGCGCCGAGCTGCCACTGCCATCGCGGGGCGAGCTGGCCGAACTTGCCCGCGAGCTCGCGATTTCGCCCGCGGAGATTGCCTTGATCTGGATGGGTGGTCTGAACGTCGATAGCTATCAAAACAATTTCTTGCCCGGTGAATTGCGCACGGCTCTCGGCTTGAAGACCACGGACGCCAATGCCGGCAGACAGTCCCTTCGAAATCTCGATCAGGCCTTTCTCGCTCAGCTTCTGCGAGCGGTCGCATCGCACGGATGTGCTGCCCCGTTTGCTGCCGATCGTGGGCCGGTGCTGCGCTCGATTGAAGAAGCCTGGCGGGCGAACAGGCCCAGGCGGCTGGAACTGGACGCGGCACTTCAGAGTCGTCTATCGGCGCTGGGCGCCATGACGCGCTGGCACCGAGGGGAGCACGGCAATCTTCTTGCCATCGCCGCCGACCCGGCCGAGCATCCGGCACTCAAACCACAGGCCATGGAAATCGTCATCAGCGAAGACCATCTATCCACACGTCTGCAGCTCGGTGTCAAGAACAAGAACGAGTCAGCGGTCGACGTTCATTTTTTTTGCTCCGTGGTGCAACTGGTGGCTTTGGTTCATGCGGAAACGCCGGCGGGGCATCCGGCCCGAGCAAGGATGCCCGCGCTGATCGAGCAAACGAGTCGGTTCCTTGCCGACTCGAGTACGCTGCTCGAGCTGCGTGCGGTTCACCTTTACGACGTCGGACAGAAGAAGGCGTTGAAACCCAGCGAATGGCTCAACAAGCACCTGGGCAAAACCGAGGCCGACCCGAAAGACGGAAGCGTACGTTTCGACGACGGCTTGATTGCAGCCGCCGGCCTGGATAGTCAGAATCAGCTCCTGATCGCTTTTCGACCGGCGAAGCTCAGGGATCAAAGCGATCTCGACCGCCTTCAGGGCATCCTGGCGGTCGACGTCGCGGACGGATCCACGGTTGGCAACGGCGTCATCCCGGTGGTCGCCGCGATCAAGAGTTCCGGGTTCCAGAAACTGGCAAAGGCGTTCCTCGCTCAAAACACACCGGATGGACAGTGGCCCGAGAACCCCAAACATACGGCAAAGGGCGTCGTGAGCGCGATCGCGAAGAAATACGAGCTGAGTGATGATGCGGCCGTGCTCTACGCCGAGTTGCTTGCTCTGCCCGATCCCACGAATGCCGGTATCGGCAAGTGGAATGGCTGGACGCCCGCACGACTCAAAGCGGCGGCGGCGGAGCTTGCCGGTGGCAAGCTGGTGCTCGAAGCGACACGCGGCCGCGCGGGTCGGTCGCTGTTCCTTCCCGGTGAGTGGGCCGTACTGAAGCCCCCGTGGTTGCCCATCGAAACCTGGAAGCTTGCTCATCTGGCCGAGCTGGACATGAACCCACATGTGCTTTGTCCGGCCGGCGGTCCCCTGGTGCTCAGGCCTTTCGAAAACCTTTTTGAAGCAGCCTGGCAACGCGTGCTGGATGGCGACGGTCCGCGCTATGAGGAAGTCACTCGGCGGAAAAAGACGAAATAAAGATGGCCAAGAAAAAGACCGACGACGCTGCACCCACGCCCATTGATTCCCGGCCGAGCCCGCCGAGGTCGATACAGCAACCGCCAGCCGAGGAAAGGTATGCGGGCGAGCTGGCGTTCCTCGCACCGACCGACGCCGTCGCCACGTCCGCCGGGTTGGTTGCTCTCGGCCGAGCGGGTCGTTGATTTCGTGTGTGGCACGCGGGCGCCGACGATCCGCGGCCCGGCGTCGGCCGATCTGCCCGCGGACGCGCCTTGCTCGATGCTCATCGAGCCGAAGTTCGTCGGCTCGCGTGCCCTGGTGGAACGGTGCGTGGTCACGCTCGCCGGTGAGCGCGGCTTGCTGCTCGTCGGGCAGCCTGGCACGGCCAAGAGCATGCTCGGCGAGCTCCTGGCCGCGGCGATAAGCGGCACGAGTGCCTTGACCATTCAGGGCACGGCCGGGGCGAACGAAGACCATCTGCGCTATGGCTGGAATTACGCGATGCTGCTCGATCGCGGGCCGCGACCCGAGGCGCTCGTCGCGTCGCCCGTTCTGACCGGCATGCGGTCGGGGAAACTGGTTCGCATCGAGGAAGTCACGCGGTGTCTGCCTGAAGTGCAGGATGCTCTGATCAGCGTCCTGAGCGAACGTCGCATGATGATTCCCGAGCTCGAGGGCGGAGACGGCAGTGTCTTCGCGGCGCCTGGGTTCAATATCATTGCGACCGCCAATTTGCGCGATCGGGGCGTCTCGGAAATGTCGGCGGCCCTCAAGCGGCGTTTGAATTTCGAGACAATTCCACCGATCGCCGACGCCGGGCAGGAGATCGAGCTCGGTGCGGCGCCGCGCTGCACAGCCTGCTCCGCGAATCGGGCACGGACGCCGAAGTCGACAGGCGTTTGCTCGACATTCTCGTGACGACCTTCCGCGACCTGCGCGAGGGGCGTACCGATGAAGGCTGGAACGTCGAGCGGCCGGCCGCCGTCATGAGCACTGCCGAGGCCATCACCGTTGCCACGGCGATCACGCGTCAAGGGACGTTCTTTGCCGCCCAGAAAGACCCGGTGTCCCTGCTGCCCGGCTACCTCCTTGGTGCCGTGCTCAAGGACAATCAGGAAGATCGCGATCGCGTGCTCGCTTACTGGGACGGCCCGATCCGGCGCCGTGGAGAGAGCGACGCGTTGTGGAAGCGCATGTACGACCTGCGCCATGTGCTGGAGGACCTGGAACGCGAATGAGCCGCATCGCGGCGCGGACGTCTGGTGATTGATCCTGGCCGATTCAGTCGGCTCGAGCGGCGACTGACCCGTTCGAGCCTGCCCATTTCCTGGATTCTGAAACCCGTGGCTGACATCCGCGATGACGACGTGCTCGAGCGGCTCGCCGAATGCCGCGATCCTTTTCTGATCGGCGTGCGCCACCACTCGGCGGCACTCGCGCGTGTCATTCCCAGGTTGCTCGCGGATCGGGCACCCGAATCGGTCTTGATCGAACTGCCCCCTGAATTTCAACCTTGGCTGGAATACCTGGGCCGGGATGACCTGGAAGCACCCGTGGCCCTGGCGGCGTGCGACCAGACTCACATGCTCTCATTTTATCCGCTCGCGGATTTCTCGCCCGAGCTCGCGGCGATTCGCTGGGCGGCCAAACACCACATTCCCGTGATCCCGTGCGATCTGGGCCTGAGGCAAATGCATCGGCTTGATCGGCTCGAACGCGACAAGGGTCATCGGCGTGAGCACGATCCAGATCGACAGACCGCCCTGGGCAAGTTATTGAACCGCTTCGCTGTGCGCGATACCGGCGAACTGTGGGAAAAACTGGTCGAAGCGGCCGCGACCAGCTCTTCTCCAGAGGCGATTCGTCGAGCGGCACTCTTTTTCGGCTGGATGGTCCGTCATTCGTCACAAGAACCGTCACTGACCGACGCGCATCGCGAAGCGGCCATGCGGGCCGCGGTTGCGGCGGCGCCCAGGAACTCGGTTGCCATCGTCGGTTCGTATCACGCGGCGGCCCTGTTGCCCGAGCCGATGCTCTGGTCGGCCCCGGAGCCTGCTGGAATCGGCGAGGAGCAATTCGAGAAGCCGGTCACCTCGCTCATCGCTTATTCGTTCGCACAGCTCGACGACGCAGCGGATACCCGGCCGGCATCATGGACCCAATGTTTCAGCAGATGATGCTGGCCGCGAGCGATCCCGAGGCGGCTCATCGTCTCATCACCGATCTGACCGTGGCGTTTTGCCGCCATCTGCGGCAGGCGGGTCATGTCGCGGGCACGCCCGACGCGATCGAAATCGTGCGTCTGGCGCGCGACCTGAGCCGGCTGCGCGGTCACGCCGCGCCGGGCCGCGGCGAGCTGCTTGAAGCGATCGAGACCTGCCTGGTCCAGGGCGATTTGTTCGGTCGAGGCCGGGCGATCGCGGCCGCGGCACAGGCCGTTTTCGTCGGCACGCAGCGTGGCCGATTGCCAAAAGGGCACGCCACGTAATGGACTGGCCGTACACATCGATGCGGCCCTGACGCGTCTGAAGCTGCCCGGTCCCGACGCACTCGGAGATGAACCGCGCGAGTTCCGGCTCGATCCGTTACGGTCCCGACTTGATCGGGGCCGCGCCGTTTTCTTTCGGCGCCTGAGTTTGATCGGCATCCAGTACGCCCGGCGGCTCGATGTCGAGGCCGCTCGGCAATCGCGAGAACCTCACGGAATCCTGGGAGGCGCAATGGACCAGTGGCACCAGCGCGATGGCCGAGGCGGCCGGCATCCGCGGCGTCACCCTGGTGCAAGCCTGCGAGGCCGCGGTGCGCCGTCCGCGACAGCCCGAGGCGGCCGGTCTGGACGACGATCGCCCGGGTGCCCGCATCCAGCAACGACTCTCGCACGCCTGGTCGCGGCGTCGGAATGCGGACTGGGAAATCTGGTCAAGGCACTCCTCGCGGAGCTTTCCGGCCCCTTCCTGCACACGGCGTCGGCCGCGCAGTTGATCCGGGCGGCGGCTCTGATCGAGCGCATCGCCGCAGGCCAGTTTGTCGGCCTGCCACTCCGCGACGATGAGGCCGCACCGCCAGACGCCGAACGGTTTGACGCGCCGGCGGCGCTCTTCGACGACGAGCCGCTGTTGCACGCCGCCCTGCGCGGTCTGGATGGACTGAAAGGATCAGACGAGCCCGCGGATGTGGTTGCACTCGTCGACTTGACTGCGCTCATTCGGGGCGATCTCCGTCGGGGCCGGGACCGTACGGGTACGGACGACACGTCGCCGCTTCTTCCGGCGCTCAGGTCTCATCTGGTTCGACTCGAGCGTGAGGGCTCGCCGCGAATGCAGGGAGCCGCCTGGGGCGCCCTGGCGATGCTCGCGCAGGCCGCCGCCCCGGCTGCCGGCGCCATGCTCGCGAGCTGGTACGACGGTGCCCTGACGGCGGAAGGACGCGCGCACCTGCGTTTACGTTTGCAGGGCTTGATGGTTCCCCTTTTGCCGCTCGTTTCCTCCGACCCCGACTGGTTGAGCGGCCTCGAAAGTCGATTCGAAAGCTCCACGGACGACGAATTTCTCGTCAGGCTGCCGGCGCTGCGTGGCGGATTTCAAACGTTGACGCCCGCGGAGCGAGCGTTTCTGCTCAGCGATCGGCTCGCCGTGCTGGAGCCCGGCGGTCCGGCGGCCAACGCCGTCCAACCGATTCGCGATCCCGCCTCGTTTGCCGCGGCGAAGACCGCCGATCATGCCGCGCGCGGAGCGATCGCTCAGCTACTGCCCGACCTCTTGTTACGAGAAGCGAGGACCAGTAACGTCCACGCAGAACCCTTTCGCATCAACGAGCCGCCGGGGGAGATCACCCTGGCCGATCGCTGGAGGCTGGTTCTCGGGGTCAAAGGCGCCCGCGGCAGCAAGGGCAGACGGGCGGCTTCGACGCTCGATCAACTGTATGGCACGAGCGCCCGTGCGGGCCGCGGCCAGAAAAACGACCTCGCCGGTGGAGGCGGTTCCGAAGCGGCATCTCCTTCGGCACGGGAATGGGTGAATGACGTGCATGACCTCTTTGGCGCGGATGTCTACCAGGAGGTGCTCGGCGACGCAGCCGCCGGCGGGCGAGCGGCGGTACTCGAGTATCTCAATCCCGACACGGTGAGGCCGTCGGTCAAGCTTCTGGAGCAGGTCCTTGCGCTGCGCGGTGCGCTCCCCGAGCGCGAGCTCGGCCAGTTGCGAAAACTGGCGCGAAGGATCACCGAGCGCCTGGCGGAGCAACTGGCGAACCGACTGCGGCCAGCCCTGACAGGCCTGAGCACGGCTCGACCGACTCGCCGGCCCAGCCGGCGGATCGATTTCGCACGCACGCTGAATACGAACCTGGACACGGCTTACCGCCGGCGCGACGGTCGCATCGCGGTCGCGCCGCGCCAGATCATTTTCCGGACGCCGGCGCGCCGCCACATGGACTGGCATTTGATCTTCGTTGTGGACGTGTCGGGCTCGATGGAAGCTTCGGTCATCTACAGTGCGCTCATCGCCGGCATTTTCTCGGCTCTGCCGGCCATCGCGGTTCGATTCTTTGCATTCAGCACCGAGGTCATCGATCTGTCCGATTCGGTGGATGATTCGCTGGGGCTGTTGCTGGAAGTGCAAGTCGGTGGCGGAACGCATATCGGCCTGGGCCTGCGGGCTGCACGCGCGGCGATCAAGAACCCGGCGCGGTCGCTGGTCGTGCTCGTCACGGATTTCGAGGAGGGCATCTCGGTTCCGGAAATGCTTGCAGAGATCCGGGCTCTGGCCGACTCCGGTGCCAGGCTGCTCGGACTCGCGACACTGGACGACGATGCCCGGCCGCGCTACCACACCGGCAATGCGGCCAGTGTTGTATCCGCGGGGATGCCGGTCGCGGCTGTCAGCCCGGAGCGTCTCGCCCAGTGGGTCGGCGACCAGATTCGCGGAAACCACTCATGAACGTGCAACGGCCCACGGCATCACCTGATCTCATCGCGGCCATGATCGAATCGGCCCCCGAGCGCGTGCGCGGCCGCCTCGATCGCACCCCCGTTGCCGCGGTGAGCTGGATCTGGCAGCCATGTGACGAAGGCTGGACAGTGCATACAGGGACGGAAACGGTCACCCTACCGTTCGGCCACGCCGCCGTCATCGAGCAACTCAACTGCACATGCCTCCTTTCGCCCAGGTGTTTTCATGTGCTGGCCTGCTTGATGTGCCTGGACGTCGCCAGTGTCGACTCCGCCCCGCCGGAGCCAACCGCCGAGGTCGAGTTGCCCGCGCGGGACGAAATTGACGATCTTGCCGAGCCCGACGAAAGGCAGCGGCGCTCGGCTCGAGAGCTGGTCAGGAGTGTTGCGCAGATATTGCAAGTCGGTGTGGCGAACGCCGGCATCGTCGTCCAATCGGGCGTGCTCCGCGCGGTTCATCAATGCCGTGCCGAGGGGCTCTATCGCCTGGCCGCGCTGGGGCTGAAGGTTGTCGCTGGCACCAGCGAGTTTCGTGCGCGTGCGCTGACATCGGATCCCGGGCAGTTGGCCGACGACATGGCTGACCTGCTCGAAACGGGCCGTCGCGTCCTCCGCGAGGGTGCCATCGCGGGCTTCTGGATCGGCACCGCACGACGCAAACAGAGACCCGTTCACCCTCGTCGGCTGCACGGAGTGCTTGCCGAACCGATCATCACGCGCAGCGGTTTCAGTGGAGCAGCGGCTTATTTTCTTGGCGAAGACGATCGCATTTACTCTGCCGCTGATGTCCGCCCGGGTGACCCTGCGCATGCCCGCAATGCCTACCTCGGGGGCATGGAAATCGGGGCGATGATTCAACCTGCCAAGCAGCTCGCTCGAAGTCTGTACTTCGGGACCGACTTCACGGCTTCCAGTGACGGACGGCTCGGCCGCGGCAAAGACACCAGGATCGTCGAACAGGGCCCGTCAACATGGCAAGCCGGTCCGATCCGCGAGCGATTTCAGCGTTCACTTTCAGACCAGAGGGATCGGATCTATGCGGCAGCCGCCCTCCCCGTCGATGCGCGGCCCGCGGGCTGGGATCTCGTTTTTGTCGCTGGCACGATCAAAGGCGCGTCAGGTGCGGAATTGGTCTTCAGGGTCGAATCGGATCCGCGACCAATCCGCCTGGCCATCGAGAACGAAAGCGAGACACTCTATTTCCGCGAAAATCTTCGGATGCTCAGCCACGCACCTGGACTGCGACTGAAGCTCATCGCCCGCGTGAACCTGCATGATCCGACGACCCTGTCTCCACTCGCGCTTGCTCCGAGTGATGATGACCGAACAGGCGATGACGAACCGCGCCTCGAGATCCCGCCCACCCTGGCCGGCCGAATCTGTCTCGGTTTCGATGAAATTCAGCGACATTTCCTTATCAATGCGCAGGCAGCGCCTGTCGTCGTGGGTGCGCCGAGTTGGGCAGACGACACGGACAATCCGCTCGATCCACTCAAGCGCCGCTGGATTGCCACGCTGTTGTCCGGACTCGATTCTCGGCGAACCGGAAACGCCAAGATGCTTTCGGCCGAGGCGACGGCCCTCCGCCGTCTCGGTTTCGTAACCGGGGCCGCACTCCTGGAGACTCTTTCCAGTCCACGATTGGACATACGATCCGATGGTCTCGATTTGTTTCTCGCCATCGCGATCTACTTGCGCACCTGCGCACAGGAGCTAGGCCGATCGCGAGCGTCGCTCGAAGCTGAGTAACTCAAAGGTCTGAGCAGCAACCGCGAATTCGCTGATAGGCGGCATCGCGTCGACGACCGAAGCCGAGGGGGGAAGCAATCGGAGTGGCTTGGGGTCGATCGGACTGCGCCGCGGATTCGCTTTCAGTGTGGCGATTTTGTTCGGATACTTTTCGCCCACCGTGGCGCGACTGTCGCCGACCCGGACTGGCCGAGATTTCATTGGGCCGTCAGGCGGATGTCCCGGTCTGCCCGAGGCTGAACGACGATTTTATACTTCATCGACGGAGCTTGGTCCGCCTGAGATCGTTTTCAATCGCGTCGAAGGCTTCGTCCATCGGCTTGCCCTCGCCAAGATCGGCTGAAGCGATGCCTTCCTTGACGGCCTGGATGGTTTCCAGGCGCTTGGCGAGATCAAAAAGCTTCTGATATGACGCGGCGTCCTAGACGACCAACTCGGCCTTCCCGTTAACTGTCAGCACAACGGGATTGCCCGCTTCCCTTCAATTGGCGGAGAAAGTCTGAGGTTTTCCGCTTTTTTGCCCACGGTAAGCCGATCCGTGACCAAGTCGGTTTCGAGGCATTCATTTCACCGCGGACTCAGGTATCAACTCGGCTTTCGGGGGAAACTCTAATTCCGCCGGCATATCATGGAGCACTTTTCGGACGATCTTTTCACCCATCGAGATGTCAACGAACTTCCAGGTCTTGCCAGAGTTAATCGACATCCCGATCAGAGCGGATTTGAGATGGTAGTCCGCGTCGTCGATCTTGACCTTGAACGAGATCGGGACAACGCAGTACTGCGGCTCGCTTCGATGAATAAATCTTATCCGGCACAAGAACATCGCGCACGGAGAGGACCTTGACCCCGTCTTGTTTGGTCTTCTTAATTTGTTCTTGTGCGAGTTTGATCGCTCTCTCTCGGCCTCCCATGGCGGCCACGGCCCCGGGATGGGTTAGGTCGATGACCTTCGCGACATCGCTTTTCGCCGTTGCCTCGGCGCACGCCCGAGCTAGTTTTTGAGCGGATCTAGCCGCCGGGTCGTCCGGGGTTTTCTGTAGTCCCACGATCAACGCGGCAATCAAAGTGAGCGTAGAAACCACGGCTGTTGTCTCCCGGAGGTTGTGTAATACGCATGGTCACTGACTTGAGGCGCGGTTCGCTCAATACAGGGCGCGGGCAAACCGCCGCGATGGGGCGGAAAAGGGATCATTCTAGAATCACTGGCCGATCTTTGGCCTGACCCCCAACACCTTGCCCGGTCATTCTACGATGATCTTGATGGTGTGGAAACGCTCGTCGCCCGACGCATCGCTTGCAGTCACGACAACCGTCACCACCTGTCCCTTGAGTTGCGCCGGAACCGCCCACGTGAGCGCTCCGTCTGTCGCCACCTTCAACCCGTCGGGACCGTCACTGAGCGAGTACGTGACGCGACCCTTTCTGGACCGGGTGATGATCCGATGCTCAAATGCGAGACCGGCTCTTGCCGTGACTGTGGGCGCCGAAAGGGTGATCAGTTTGTCGTTGCCGACATGGTCGATGGCGTCGTCGACGTCGACGTGGCGAAGCACCAGGCGGTCGTTGCTCGGCGGGACGGTGATCAACAACTTCGCGGCGGGAACGAAATGGAACCGCTTCTCGATCGTCAGGTCATCGTAAAACCATTCGCTCATTTTGACACTGAGAGCCATCTCATCGAGCCCGTGGATGGTGAACAGCCGGGAGCCGTCGCCCGCGGCGTGGATGGCGACCATGACTGGCCCGTTCGGGCTGACTATGGCTTCGGTATTGCCGAGGCCACCTTCTGACCCCGCGACATTGGACGGCAGACCGCTGATGCCGAGGTAGTACGCAGGGTCGGTCGAGCGGATGAAGATCGGTCGCAGCCCCGACGGAACGGCCTCAACGACGGGCCGGGTGATGAAGCCGCGTGGGGGGTCCGCCTCGTACAGCACTTCGTGCGAAGCCAACCTGACGTCTTTGCCGCTGGCTTTCAAGAAGAAAAACTCCATGGGCAAGACGACGACCTCAAACTGCGCCGCCCCCCGCCGAAGCTCGGAGATACACCTTGTACCGAGAGCCGAGGTTCGGGTCGAGCATGAAGCTGCCGCCTGAACTCGACAGGCTGTCTTTCGGCTTCAAAGCGCTTTGCTTACCGAGCTCGATCGAGCCGGCCCTCAGTACGGTGAGCCGGTTCAAATCGATGAAGCTGAACCGAGCCTCCGGACCGCGGCCAAAACCCAGATTCGCCCTCAAATAAGTGCTGTCGCTACGCACCCTGGGGTACCAGAGCGCAAGTGCAGGGCCGTCCGAGTCGCTCCCGAGTGCCAGCGCCCTGATCCACCCGTCGATCGGCGAGACATGGCTGCCTCCCTCCCGCTCGAGCGTTGCCAGATCCCAGCGCTCGAGAACCTGCTGTTCGGGAAAAGCAATGAGTAGCTTGTTCGCTCCGGCGGCGATGAGCGCGCTTGTCGAGGGGAGCGGGATGGTCTTGACGACGTCGCCGGCGTTGACATCGAACACCAGGAGCTTGCGCGCCTCTTTCAGAGCCACAAGGAGAAACCGGCCGCCACCGCCGACGGCGATGTCGCCGATGGTGCCGCCGAGCGGACGCACGAGCGGCGGCTCTGACCCTTTCTCGACTCCCGGCGTCAAACGGGCGGTGGGAAGCGCCATGCGCGGCGGGCGAATTTCGCGGCCGGCACCCAGGGGCGTGCCGGTGATATCGATGCGCCGGACCCAGGCGGAGCAGCGCAACATCGTCTGCTGGCAATTCCGCATCTGCTGGCGATTTAGCACGCGACGCCGGTGCCGGTGCGCGCCGAGAAACGTCCGCTCCTTTCACGTGAAAACGCTGAGTCAGGAAGACTTCCTGTCCTTTCTCATCCCGCGCCTTGACCACAGCCGTAACCTCATCGCTCTTGAGCTGCCGAGGGACGTTCCACGTGAGAATGCCGTCGGGCGCGACATTCATTCCTTCGGGTCCAGCGACGAGCTCATAGCTCAGGCCCCCGTTCTTTGACCAGGCGACGACGCGGTGCTGCACGGCCTGACCGGCGCTCGCCACGAGACTGGGGGGCGAAGTCGCGATCGAGAGATCGCTCTCGGCGCGGTAGATGGCCTCTTCGATGTCGAGGCGGCGGAGCACCAGCCGGTCATTCTCCGCCGGGATCGTCACCAGCAGGCGCGCGGCCGGCACGAAGTGAAATCGTTTGTCGATCGTGAAGTCGTCGCCGCCAAACGTGTGCGGATCCACGCTGGTCATCTCGTCAAATCCGTAAACGATGAGCACGCGGGCACCGTCAGTGGACGCGCGGACCGACAGGGTCACCTCGGAGTACGGGAGCTGGCCCGGACTGCCGGGCCTCAACTGGCGGAAGTTGACACTCAGATAATACGCGGGGTCCGCTGTTGGAAGCGTCTGCCCGGGCGTGAATGTGTTATCGCCCAGTCGCTCGCTGCGGCCAACGAGCCGGCCGTCGGCGTAAAGCCGGCCGAGCGAGTCGGTGTAAACTGTGCGGCCGTCGGGGCCGGGTACCAGGTAACGTGTTCCTCGCTCGAACACGGCCCTGTCAATCGACGATCCGTGCGCGAACAGGGCGTGAGACTCACGGGACCCCGCGGCTTGCCAGATGCCAAACAACCCACCACCCGCCGAGGCGCGGACATGCGGCCGCTCCTCACTCGAGCTGAGCGCAAAGCTGCCGGCGGGCCGCTCGGGGGCGATGGCGTGCGCCGCGTCGAGCCGAAGGACCGCGAGCGACTGGAGGTCGATGAAGCTGCACCGGGTTCGTGCCAGGAACCCGAAGGGCTTCGGATCACCAAACCAAACGGCCAGGGCAGGACCATCCGAGTCGCTCCCCAGCGCCAGTGCGTAAAGCGGCCCGCTCACTGGCATCGGGCGGCTGTCACCATCGCGCTGGAGCGTCGCCAGGTCCCAGCGCTCAATGCGTTTCTGATCCGGCAAGGCGATGAGAAACTTCTTGGCTCCCGCGGCCACCAGGGCATTGGGAGAAGCCAGGGGGATGGATTTGACGAGGTCGGCTGCGTTCATGTCGAAGATGGCGAGCTTGCGTGCGGCCTTTTGCGTGAGCAAAAGGTAGCGGCCGCCGCCACCGATAGCGACATCGGTGATCTTGCCCTCGAGCCGCCGCTCGGGCGGAGCCACCGCTTCTCCTGTGAGGGTGGCCGTCAACCGCGCAGCCGGGATGTCGTCAGGCGGCGGCCGGATCGCCGCGCCGGCGCCCCGGGGCACACCGTCGACATCGAGCGTGCCCTCCATTTTGAGTATGCCATCATTCTCCGGGGCCTGCGGGCCGGGGGGCGCCGGTTTCGTCCGTGCATTGTTCATCGCAGCGACCATTTCAGGGGGCGGCGTCAGGGTGACATGGATTCGCTGGCGGAGCGTGGCGAGCACTTTTGCATCGTCCTTGACCTCCACCAGGGCCGTGACTTCCGTCATGCGGGGGGCGTAGCTGCTGATCTTGATCTCGGCCGCGTTCCGCAAGTCGAGCGTATCGACAGTCCGGCCGGACCGGACTCGCGCCTTGCCCAGACCGTCGACCTCACCCTCGATGGCCTGTCCCCCCACGGCTTCTACGTGGGGCTTCTGGCCGCCGACAATGACTCGCAGCTCGCTGAGTTTGATCTTTTTCTGCGCTTCTCGAATCGAACGACGGATCATGACGTCCCGATCCCGCGTCCGCAGATTGAGCGTCGCATCGCCGCTGGTTGTGACCTCGCGATCCTTGGTTCTGGTCGTGACGGTCGGCCGGCCGGTGTGAAATCGGGCCGAGAGCATGAGCTCTTCACCGGGCGGCTGCGGGCGCAGCGTGACCTTGAAGGTGCCGGCATCGGCGGGCTCCGCCGCGAAGGTGCGCGTCTTGCCCGGTCCGTCGACGAGCGTCACCGCGACCGAGACACGCTCCGGGAGCTTGCCCTTCGGAGGTGGCTCGAGCTTGACGGTCCAGTTAACCTGGCCGGCGCATTCGACATCGGTGAGCGGACCCGGATCGAAGGCGATACCCGGCGCAGCCAGGAATTCGCTCAGTCGGCCCACCGGGGTCGCCACGTTCATGGCCGTGCCAGTCGCCGCTGTCGCGACCACGCCGATCACCCGGCCGGACTTATCGACGACCGGGCTACCGGCCATGCGGGCGTCGAGCTGGTTATCAAGCTGGATTCCCAAAAGCTGCCCCTGATCCTGGCGCAGCGCGGTGATATGACTCAAGAAGACGCTGACGGTTGGGGTCTGGCCACGGCCGCCGCGCAGCATCGGTCGGTACGGATAACCAAACGTCAGGATCGGCGCCAGCTCGACGAGTGTGCTCTCCTTGCCGAGTTCCAGAGCCGTCAACCCGGCGACCCGGGACGACCCGCTGGGCACGTCGCGAGAACGACCCGCGCTTTTCCCATCCTGCGCCGCCCCGCTGTTGTCGATCTGGAGCAGGGCCAGGTCGAGCTTGTCGTCGCGGCGGACCAGCCTGGCGGGCAGGCTCCTCTCGGTCTCCAGACCGATGTCGAAAAGGAGCTTGATCTCGTATTTCGCTGCCAGACCTTGATCCAGCTCGTGGGCCGTGGTGACGAACAGGCCCGTCTTGTCGATGCAGAAAGCTGAGGCGCAAAGGCTGTTCAGTCCAATCTTGACGAGGGCCGTGGCCTTTTTGCCTCGCTCGATGACCTCGGGCGTGAATGGCTCTTGTGCCCGCGCCGGACCGATCGCCAGTAGCATCGCCAGGAGGCTCGCGCGGGTGAAGCTGGTCATGGAATCACTCCAACAAGACTCAAAGAGGCGAGGCGTCCTACTGGTTTGTCGCTGCCTGTCATTTCATCGAACGTGAATGCGAAGCGGATGCGACCGCTCCTGACCGGACTGATCACGCAGGCGAACGAGGGCCGACACGTCCTCGCCCGCGAGAGTCTGCGGCACTTCCCACGAGAGCCTGCCATCCGGCAAGACGCTCAGGCCGGCTGGCCCACTGGTTAGCGAGTAGTCGATGCCGCCGTGCTTCGACCGCGCCGTCACGCGGTGCTCCAGTTTCCCGCCGGCCGGGACGGTGAGAGTCGGCGCACTGGTGACGACGAGATAATTCCCGGCGCGCGGTCGAGCGCCGATTCGATGTCCAGCCGACGCAGCACCAGACAGTCGTTCGTCCGGGGGATCGTGATGAACAGATGCGCTTGCGGAATGAGATGGAATCGCTTATCGAGAGTGAAGTCGGTCGCGAACGACTCGGTCTCGATCCTCTGCCGATCCTCGATCTCGACTTTCATCTCGTCGAGGGCATCGATGCCCAGCAGCCGGGAACCGTCGACCGAGGCGTGGACCGAGGCCGTCACCGCGGTGCCGGGTGCCGGACATAAGAACGAAAACGACGAGTCGCCTCGGCCTGTCACGAAGTCTGGAAGGCCGCTGACGGTCAGAAAATAGCTGGGGTCGGAGGATGGCATGCTGACGACAGGTGCAATTCGCTGCGGCCAGCCCGCGCCGCCGCCGGGGCGTAGATCGGTGTTCAGCCGGCCGATTAATCCGGTGAACATCGTTTCGCCGTCGAGGCCGGGGACAAGGTGGCCCAGGGGCGTATGCTCGTCGATCACCAGGAGCCCCTTGCCGAGCACACTCAGGGTCCGCGCCGTCGGCCAGATCCCGAAGAGAGCGCCGCCCGCCGACGCGCAGGCGCGCCCGATCGGACAGGTCCGACGCGGACGAGCTGATCCTGAAGCTGCCGCCCGTGGTGGAGATACTGCCCCGAGCGCCCCTGGCGGCGATCAATCCGACCCTGAGTACCGCGAGTGAGTCCAGGTCGAGGAAGCTGAATTGGGTGTCGGGTGCCCCGACGAAAGGCCCCTCGCGCGACCAGAGGACCAGCACAGGGCCGTCGGCATCGCTCCCCATGGCCAGTGTCTTGAGCCGGCCATCGATGGGCGAAGGGCTGATGCTACCCCGGCGCCCAAGCGGGTCGAAGTTCCAGCACTGAATCAGTTTCTCATCGGGGAACGCGACAAGAAACCTCGTAGCGCCTGCGGCAACCATCGCACTGCGGGACGGCAGGTTGATCGTCTTGACGACGTCGGCGACGTTGGCGTCGAAGATGGCAAGCTTCTGTTCCTCCTTGAGCAAGAGCAGCAAGTAGCGGCCGCCGCCCCCCACGGCCACGTCACTGATCTTGCCGCCGAGCTGGCGCACCAAAGGGGGCATCGTAGCCGGTGCGTTATCTCCCATGAGCCGGGCGGCCGGAATGGCCGCTTGCGTGGGTCGAATGCTCGCGGCGGCGTCTCGCGTCGTGCCGTCGAGGTCGAGCACGCCCCCCAGCTTGAGCAGGTCTTGATCGACCGGAGGCCTGCTGTACTGGGGGGGGGCCTTTGGCCGGGGCGTGATGACGACGATGACATTCGACTTCAAACCCACTTCGAGGCCCGGCGGCGCGTTGAGGACCGTTTCGAGTTTGACCGTCGCCAGCACCTCCGAACCATTCTTGGCCTCCACCACGGTATGGACATGATGGACGCCCGGCGGATTTCGCGCCCAAACATCGAGCGTTTCCACTCGATTGAGGTCGATCGCCTCCGATTTCGAACCGACTTTCTTGGTCGCCTTGCCCAGCCGCAGGAACGATTGGCTCCCAGGCGGCGCCTGTTTCTCCGGTGCGCGCAGCGGCCGGCCGGCCCGGAGCTTGCGCAAAACGCTCAACATGAACTGCGTGCCGCCTCCGCGCACGTCCTCGTCCGGAACTCGCAGGACGAGCGGGTTTCCTCCCCACGTGTCGGGCATCGGCGTCGGGCTGACATCGACGCGCCAGTCGGGTTCACGCGGGACCGCGGCGAGCGTTGCCTCGAACGTCCCGTCGTCTGACTGCCGCGCCTGGTAGATCCGCGGGCGGCCCGCGCCGTCAGACAGTGTTACGGCCACCGACAATCCCCGGGCAAGCTGGGCATTGGGCTTGGGAGGCACGAGGCGGATCGTCCATTTCACCGGTTGCGCGCGGGAGAAATAGTCGAAGGGCGGCGGATCAAACACCAGGCCAGGGCGCTCGAAGAATCGGGCCAGTTGGCTCGCCGGGATGGCGCGGTTTAGCTCAGCGCCGGGGAGCGTCTCCACGGCCACCCCCACCACCCGGCCCGACTCGTCAAGCACCGGACCCCCCGAGTTGCCCGGATTAATCTGATTGTCGAACTCGAACCGCACCAGCTCTCCTTGCGCCGGATCAGGGCGGTAATCTGGCTGGGCAAGACGGTGATGTCGGGGTACTCCTCGCCGCCGACGGCCGGCTTTTTGCCTAATGGATATCCAAATGTGACTACACGTAATGAAGCTTTGATCGCGGCCTCCTGACCCAGCTCCGGGACCGCCGGGTGGGGGCCTTCTTCGGCCTCGAGCAGGGCCAGGTCAAGCCGGTCGTCATACCGCAAGACGCGCGGCGGGCACGCTGCGCTCGGTCGCCGAGCCGATGCCAAGTACGAGGCGCACCGACCCTGCCTCCTCCAGGGCATCGCTGACGACGTGGGCATTGGTCACGTAAAGCCCAACCTCGTCGACACAGAAGGCCGAGCCGTGCGCCCCGCCGTCGGCGCGGGTCACCTCCACCAGTGCGGTCGCTCGCTTACCCCGCCGGATGATCTCAGGCCCGAGCTGGGCCAGGGCTGGCGCAGCGTTGATCACGACGAGGAAGAGGCCAAACATCTGCAAGCCGCGCTTCGCCATGAATTCGCACTCTCACTGGGATCTCGGAAATCGTCGCGGGGGTCGTCGAGACTGATCCTGTCAACGCGTCTTCATCCATCAATCGACGTGGATCCTGAGTGTATGGAAAACTTCCCGATCTGACGCATCTCCCACCACGATCACGGCAGTGATGTCCTGGCCTTTCAACGCCGTCGGCACGGTCCAGGTCAACTGCCCTTCCTTGTCCACTTTGAGGCCCTCGGGGCCTGCGCCAGCGTATAGTTGATCGGGAGCTGTCTCGAACGTGCTTCGATCCGGTGCATGAGCTGACTTCCGGCCTTTGCCGTCACGGTCGGCAATGAGATGATGGTCAGGCTCTCGCGCCCCTTGGCAGCCAAAGCCTGCCGGACGTCAAGCTGGCGCAGCACCAGACGATCGTTGGTCGGCGGGATTGTCACCAGCAGGGACGCGGCAGGGACGACGTGGAAGCGTTTCTCTGCCGTGAAGTCATCGCGGTACCAATCCTCTGGCATGCCCGAGGCGGTCATCTCACCGAGGCCGTGCACCGTGAGCAGCGGCGATCCATCGCCGGCGGAGTGGACCGTGACGGTCACATTTCCAGGCGCCGAACTCAGGCGGACATTTGGATCGAATGCGGCACCAGGAAGGCCGCCGACACTCAGGTAAAACGCAGGGTCGGGCGTTGGGATGAGCATGGGACGCACACCCAGCCGGTCCGCCGCGTCAATGTGGTCGAGCGGCCTGCCCTGGTCATCGAGGCGCACACCCGAGCCAGTGAAGACCGTGCGCCCGTCGGGACCGGGGAAAAGTGGGCCAAAGGAGGATCCGCCAGGTTGGGCCGCCGTGATCGTGTGACCATGCACCGACAAGGTGGCTGGAGTTCCGCCACTCACCCCCGGGTTCCACAAGCCGAACAACGAGCCGTTGGCCGAGGCGCGAACCCGCACGTGTTCGTTATCGTAACAGTCGCTCGAGAAGCTATCGCTCGAGCTGGACAATCTTGCGTGACTGCCGTTCCCGCCGATTGACCCGACTTTCAGCACAGCGAGTGAGTCGAGGTCAATAAAGCTCAACCCGTACAGACCTCCTCCGCTTGACGAGTAGGCCAGTGCGGGGCCAGCGCTATCACTGCCCATGACCAGCCGGTTGACCGGTCTCTTGATCGGCGACGGCCGCGTGCCTCCCTCTCGTTCTAGCTTCACCAGGTCCCAGCGATCGAACAGCCGCTCCTTGGGGTACAGGATGAGCAACCTCCGCGCCCCGGCGGCAACCAGGGCATGCTCGGAGGTGAGGTTGATCAGCTTGACGACCGCCGCGGCATTGACGTCGAAGACGGCGATCTTGCGCTCATTTTTGAGAGTCAGCAGCAAGAATCGGCCGGCTCCCCCACTCGCCACATCGCTTATGGTGCCCCGGAGTTGAAGCACAAAGGGAGCTTGGCCGGCGCCAGGCGTCAACCGCGCATCGGCGATCGCAACCGCTGGCGGCCGAATGTCTTTGCCAGCGCCTACGGGCACGCCGCTGATCGCCAGCGTCTTGCCCGGCGTCGGCTTGTCCTCTGGAACAGGGGAACTGCGAGGCATTGGCGGTGGGCTCGGTGCCTTTGCCACCACCGTCGGAGCATTGGGTGTGCCTGATGCGGTGGATTTGGCAATGGCGACCGCTCGGCTACTAACCGATTTGCGCTGGCTCAAGGTCGCCACGATCTTGGAATCTTGCTTGACCTCGACGACGACCGTGAGTTCCTTCGGATAATCGGAAATCGCGACCTCGATCGGGTCTTTCAAGTCGATATTCGCCGGTTTCTCGCTCTCGTCATTTCTCGTCGCCGCACTCAATCCCCGGATCTCGCCGTGGACGACCTGACCCTGCCTGGTCCTGACGTGGGGTGACGCGCCGCCAACGAGGAATGCGAGGTCGCTCAGCCGGAAATTCTTACCGCCAACATTTACATCGCAATCCGTGAGATAAGCCGAGTAACCCGAGAAGTTAATCGCTCCAAACCGAATCTTCGCGGTCGCGTCGTCGCGCACGCCAACCTCCACTTCCGGATCCGGGATGACCATGGCCCGGAAAACTCCACTCCCGACGGATTGCGCCGCGTAGGTGCGTGGCCTGGTGCGATTGCTTTTGACGATCACGGCGACAGATAAACGCTGCGGCAGCGTGGCCACCGGCGTCGGCGGTTGCACCCGGACCGTCCACGTCACTGGCTGGCTGCGGGTCTCGAAAGGGATCGTCGGCATGTCAAAGACAATGTTGGGCGCGGCGAGGAAATCGCCCAGAGATCCGACCGGGATCGCGAGCGTCTGCGCGGCGTTGTCCGCCGCCGACACGGAAACCCCCACAACTCGGCCCGATTCGTCCAGTATCGGGCCGCCAAAATAGCCCGGGTTGATCGTTTTATCGAACGCGATGTCGGCGAGCCGGCCCGTTTCCTTGCGCAACGCGGTGATGCGACTCTGCAGAACCGCGACCTCCGGAAGGCCGGCGCCGGCGCCGGCGCCGACCGCCGGCCCCTTGGCGGCGGAGGGGTATCCAAATGTGTAAAGCTGTAAAAGCTCTCTCAGGCCCGCTTCACTGCCAAGTTCCAGCGGAGTCGGCATCGCGGCGCCACTGACCTGTAAGAGGGCAAGATCGAGATCAAGGTCGCGGCGCAAGACCGTGGCCGGCAATTTGCGCTTCGAGTCCTTACCGGCGTCAATCACGACGTTGACATGAACCGTACCGGATGTCGCCGTGACGACGGAGGCACACGTGATGAACAGGCCCGATCTGTCGATGCAGAAGGCCGATCCAGTCGTGACAACTTTTATCGCTGGGCCCTGGTCGTTGAGGGCCTCGACGAGCGCCGTGCCCTTCTTGCCGCGGTCGAGCATTTCGGAGGAGATCGGCCGAGCTTGCAGGTCGCTCGCGCAACAGGCGAGCAAAATGCCCAGCACGAAGGAAGAGCGCTTTGCCATCGGGCCCTCCGTCAGACTTACGCTCTGATACCTGCCAGGATGCCCTCATCAGTTGTGTACGCGAGACACATCATAAGCGGCCGAAACACACGACTCAACAGAACACCGCGTCAAGCTGAGGTACGAATCGCGCGGGCCGGTCGAGTCGGGCATCATCGGCGGCCCAGTACATAAATAATTTATCTTAATATCCTCAATTTTAACATACTCTTTTCAAAGCTCTGCGGTCCAGTTATCAATGCCACCATTCGTCGTTATGATTGGAGTGACTCCGCGGCGCACCGGGCAACCCGAACGGACCGAATCAAATTCCATGGATCTCGAGACGGGCCTACGTATCGGCGACTTCAGGATCGAGAAGCGGATCGCTCACGGCGCCACGGGGGTGGTTTACCGTGCGCGGCAAATTTCTCTCGACCGCGTCGTGGCGCTCAAGGTCCTGGGAAACCCCCTGGTCGGCGGACGCGAGATCGCGCGTTTGCAGCGGGAGGCGAGGGCCGTCGCTCGACTCGACCATCCGGGCATCGCCACGGTGTATTATGTCGGGCAGGACCAGCACACATGTTACATGGCCATGGAGTTCGTCGAGGGCGTCCCGCTCGACCGTCTGATCGCGGCCCTGGCCGCGATTGATGAACCGGATCTGACCATTGACTCCGTCATTCAGCAGACGCCGCTGGAAGAGGGGCCGGCCATGGCACTGCGCTTCGACGGCCCGGCTGACTACCCCGACGGCGAGCTGGAGGTTGGCCCCGCCAAGTCTAGCCCCGGTTCGAGATCGGACGACGCTTTACGCCTGATCGTGTCGCGGCGCTGCATACGGCGCTGCTCCGAGATGATTTGCGACGTGGCCGAAGCGCTCGCACACGCGCACCAGAATGGCGTCGTCCACCGCGACCTCAAGCCGGCCAACCTGATCATCGACCCCGAAGGTCGGGCGCATCTCATCGACTTCGGGATCGCGCGATTTTTCGAGGACACCACCGTCACCAAGACCGGAGCCGTGGTTGGCACTCCCATGTATCTGGCGCCGAGCTGCTCACCGGACGCATCACGGCCGACCATCTCTCCGATCTCTACTCGCTCGGCCTGCTCTTCTATGAGCTGCTCACTCTCCAGCCACCGATCGAGGCGACGACGCGGGAGGGCATCCTGCGCGAGGTTCTCACCAAGCAACTGAAACCTGTCTCATGGCTCAACCCGGGAGTTCCCCGGGACCTCGAGGGCGTGATCCACAAGGCCAGCTCCAAGGATCCGGACGAGCGCTATCCCTCGGCGGCTGACTTCGCCGAGGACCTGAAGAGGTGGATCGCCGGCAAGAGGGTCGAGGCCTCCCCGTATCGTTACAGGTTGGACGAGCGTGAGATCGCCGCCGAGCGGCCGGCGGAGATCCTCGCCGTCGTCTTCACTTTCCAGTTTTTCGCGATCCTCGTCATCGTCGTCGGGGGCTTCGTGATCGCGCGGCAGGCTGATGCCCTCCCGATCGGTTCTCCCGCATTCAACGTCATCGTCGCGGCCTCCCTGGCGAGTAGCATCTGGCTCTACTGGGTCGGTTCCGGCCTGCTCTTCGGCCGGTGGATCGCCTGGGGTGCGGCTCTCTTGACCTGCCTGATCGCGTCGGTCGCCAGCGTTTTCTATTCTTCGTTTCTCGACACCGGCCTGGCGCTCATCACCACGACAACCCCCTCCGCTCGCGTCATCCTCACATTACTGGTGAACGCCCCGGTCGTGGTCGTCGTCGGCGTCCTCTGTCGCCGACGGAGTCGGAACTGGTTCCGGTTCGCCGAGGAACTGCGCGGAGCATTCGAAGCATCTGGCGAGATTCTCGCCTTGGCGGCCCCGATCGCGGGCGAAAGCCAAACGACTTCCGGATCTGGAGGACTGAAGATGCAGAAGAAGCATGACTACGAGCCGTTATTGAACGAATTACGAGCGCAAGCGTCAGAGAGCCTGAGCCGCGATTCGACGTCGATCGAGTCGACCTCCATCACCGCGGGCAAGGTCGACGCGGCTGATCGGCACACCGAGATCGCGACAAAGGCTCGCGAAACCGCGGTCATGGGGCTCAGCGTGGAAGTCATCGCCGGGCCTCATCGTGGTATTCGAATGAACTTTCATGATCGAGCCACCCTCCTGATCGGGCGAGGCGATGACGTCGGACTCCAGTTAGTCAACGATCCGTACTTCTCCCGTCACCATTTTCAACTCGAGTTCGATCCGCCACGCTGTCGCCTTGTCGACCTGGGAAGCACGAATGGCACGCAGGTCAATGGTGTGCGAGTCATGGACTGCTTCCTGCGCCAGGGCGACACCATCTCCGGCGGTCAGACCGTGATCCGCTTCTCGGAACTCGCCAGGCCGGTTAGCACGGCCGCCATGGGCCAAACGGGCTCATCCGATACGCATGGATATGATTTTATTTTAAAACAATCTCAGGAGCGGAAGACGATCCTGGACCGATCTCCGTTGCTGCGCCCGCCCGGCTATGAGATCGTGCGCATGATCGGCGAGGGCGGCATGGGGAGCGTCTATCTCGCTCGCCGGAGCTCGAACGGGCAAGAGTTCGCCCTCAAGCTCGTCATGCCCGAGTCGGCGCTTGGCCCGTCGGCCCTGAACTTCTTCCTCCGCGAGGTCAGCATCCTCAGCAAGCTCGAACACCCTCGGATTGTCAGGTTTCACGAGATCGGCGAGACCCAGGGGCAGTTCTACTTCGTCATGGAATATGTGGCGGCTGTCGACCTGCGGGCCCTCATCGATTCTACGCCTCAATCCGAACGGGTCGCGCTCGCCTGCTCGGTGGTCGCCGACGCGCTCGAGGGCCTGGGGTATGCGCACGAGCAGGGGATCATCCATCGGGATTTCAAGCCGTCGAATCTTCTGGTGACCTGGGAAAATGGGCTGCCGTCGGTGAAGGTCGCCGATTTCGGCCTGGCCAAGAGCTTCACAAACGCAGGCTTCTCGGGTATCACCACGGAAGCCCGGGTGATGGGAACACTGGCCTACATCGCGCCGGAACAGGCGCAGGATGCCAGGTTCGTTCGGCCGGCGGCCGACTTGTACTCGGCGGGAGCCACGTTGTATTGCCTGCTGGCGGGGCAGCCCCCTTATCAGTTCGGCTCGTCGCGAAATGCACTGGCCATCATCGCCGAAACCGATCCTGTTCCCCTGGCTCAACATTGCCCCGACTTGCCACCAGGTCTGGCGGAAATCGTGCATTGGGCGCTTGCCAGGCGACCCGACGATCGTTTTCCAACCGCGGCCGAGATGCGTCTTGCCCTGCTGCCGTTCGCCCACGGACTGACGCCTCGCAACCCTCCGCCCAGCGTGCTCTGAAGGGGCCTTGAAACGAAATGATCGAGAACGACCTCGAGTGGGGAGATTGATCCAGATGGACATCGAGACACGCTGTGCCGTCTGTCAAAGGCCCCTGGTCGCAAGCGAAGTCAGTGCCCCAGGCCAGCCGGTCTGCCGCGAATGCCAGGGCGTTTCCGAGAAACCGAGATCGATCGAACAGCCGGCCAGTGCAGACGGGCTGCGGCCAGACCATTTGGATTCGCCGGCGCGCTCCAGCGCCGACACGCTGCGTTTTGATCAAGCACCTCTCGAGGCTGGCCCCGCACCGGGCTCGAGCCCGGCGCTGGTCCCGGTTTCACCGGAGAGCGATGACTTGTTCGTTTATCAGGTTGCCGAATCGCCGGAGCAGAACAGGTCGGATGAGCGGCCTGTTGTCGCCACGGCGGACGCCGACCAGGCCAGGTTCGGACGGTTCGTGATCCGGGGCGTTTTGGGTCAAGGCGCCTACGGTAAAGTCTATCGCGCTTTCGACCCGGATCTGGGGCGTGAGGTCGCGCTCAAGATTCTCAAACGCGACGTGAGTCATCCCGAGATTCTTCGCCAGTTGCGGCAGGAGGCACGGTCGCTTGCGCAACTTCGACACCGCAATATCGTCAGAGTCTTCGAAGACGGCTTACACGGAAACGAGTATTACATTGTCTCGAGGTTAGTCGACGCGCACCCGCTCTCGGTCGTGCTTGCCGAGGAACGCGTATCTCCACGCCAGGCAGCCTCCTGGATACGAGACGTGGCGGAGGCGCTGGCGTATGCCCACAAGGAAAGGATTTTGCACCGTGACGTCAAGCCGGCCAACATCCTGATCACGTCGCGGTTGGAGGCTCTACTGGCCGATTTCGGGCTCGCCCTCGATCTTTACGACTTGAACCGGGCGAGTGCGCTTTATGGGACGCCTGCCTACATGGCGCCCGAGCAGATCGCGGGCGATCCCACGCGGATCGGGCCGCACAGCGATCAGTACAGTCTGGCCGTTGTCCTTTACGAGCTCCTCACCGGCCGCCGGCCCTATCCTGACTCGGGCCCCGGCCACTCGCAAATCCAACCGCCGACCGCCGGTCAGATGGGCCCTGGCGTGGATCGGAGGCTGGAAGCAATCTGCCTGAAGGGCCTGTCGCCCTTGCCCGTTGATCGCTACTCGAATCTTGGCGCGATGGCCGATGACCTGGACCGCTGGTTGGCCGGCAAGAAAACCCAAGCCAAACCGCGGCGCCTGCCCCTGGCACGTGCACTCAAGCGGCATGCGGCGCTCCTGGCGGCCCTGGCCGTCGCCCTCGTGCTGGCGATTCTTCTGGTCGTCCAGTGGAGGCGCACGACCTCGACGATCGCCAGGCTGGGCCAGGACCGTCTCCGCGTGGATGGCGAACTCAACGCAAAAATCGGCGAACTGGACCAGAAGGCCCGCGAATTCAACGCCGATCGCGCGGAGCAAGCCGCTCTGTTCGAGAAGGAACGGGCCTCTTTTCGACAGCCACTCGCGCAGTTGCACTTGCACCACGCCGAGACATCCGCGGCTGCCGGCGACGTCTTGAACGCGTGCGTTCACCTGGCGGCCGCCCTCGATCGAGGCGAGCAATCGTGGCATGAAAGGCGGAAACAAAGAGTGAGGGACGAGCTCGCCGGTCTGGCTAGCGGCTTGATCCCGGTCTCTCAGCCTTCGATGTGGCCGAGGTTTGGCGGGCCCGTGCCGACGATTGTCGTCCCCGAGCTGACGGAATGGCTGGGGATCGAGAGCGATCATCCGACACGTCGCTGGCCCGCGACCTTACGCGAGACGCATCTGGCGGCGTCAGGCCGAGAACTGGCCCTGGCCGTCGCACCGAATGATGAATTTGCGTTTCTGCTTCCCCAGAGCATCTGGCATTCCGCAGACGGCTCACTTGCGAAGCTTGCGCCCGACGAGCCCTCCGGTTGCAGCGCGGCCGCTTTCAGGCCCGATGGCCACGTCGTCCTTGTCGCATATGGAAACAGTACAATACGTTTCTGGGATGTTACGGCGGGAAAGCCATCAGGGGATTTCGTCCGACACCCGAGTGTTGTGAAAGCAGCCGCCTTCGCGCCGGACGGACGCTCAGCCCTTGCCGCCGGGCGAGACCGGGTCGTCCGGCGCATCGATCCGACCACCGGCTCGGCCGGCGCCGAGCTACTCCGACACCCGGTGGGGGTGGAGCGGTTATGGTACCGTCCTGACGGCAAAGATTTCATGACCCTCGGCCGTGATGGCATCGAGAGGCAATTTGACGCAGAGACCGGTGCGGCCCGGGGCGTTCCCGTCGCGCACGAAGCCAGTGTCATCAAGATCGCGTCGAGCCCGGACGGACGGACTTTACTCAGAGTCATCAAGGGCAAGCTTCCGCCGCAGCAATCGGGACAGCTCTACGACAGAGAAGGCCGCCCGCTCGGACATCCATTTCCGATGTATTCCATACGGGAGGAAACAAGAAACATCGAATGGGATGGGGCGGCGATCCTGGCGGGGATTGTCCGCGGCCCGTTACTCGCGCGCCTCGCAATCCTTCCCGAATATAGCAGGAGCATGCGCGGTGGAGATTCGCCGGTCCGTTTCAGTCGCGACGGCGAAGCGGTTTTGACGGTCGGGCTCGACGGCAGTCTCCGTCTCTGGGACGTTGCGTCGCTCGAACCGAGAGGCCCGGCCTTTCAGGCCTCTCGATCGATCCTGGACCTCACTCGCGATGGTAAAGTCGCTGCAACCCGTGGGCCGGGCGACCTGGTCAAATTTTGGTCGACGATCCGGGGAGAGTTGATTGCGGCACTTGACACCAGGGGTGAACCGGTTTCTCAACTCTCGTTCTCCTCCGACGGCAAGCTCGCACTCACATGGAGCCTGCCAGACCCTCAATTTGCCGCACCGGCGCGATACGAGGTCGGTCGTTGGGAGATCGCCAGCGGAAAACCGATCGGTCCTTCGCTCTCTCACGGTTCCAGGATCAGGTTGGCCGAATTCTCTCCAGACGGACGGACGATCTTGACGCGCGGCGATCAGGATGACGCCCGGCTGTGGGACACGGCGACCGGGCGGTTGATCGGTTCGTGGCCATCCGAGCCCACGGGCTCTGTGCCGGCCGTGGCGTTCCACCCGGACGGCAAAACGCTGGCCACAGGTGGGTCGGACGGCACATTGCAGCGCTGGTCCACATCCACCGGCCTCGCCGCCGGCCCGCCCCTCACGGTCGGCTTCGCCATAATGAGGATCGTCTACGTCGCGAAGGGTCGGACGCTGATGACGGTCTCGAGGAATTCGACCAGTCTATGGGATGCGGAGACCGGGCGTCGGCTTGCCCCGCCTCTGCCGGCAGGGGGTCAAGGTCTTTTCAACGAGTACACTCCCCATGGTGCGGCCGTGAGCCCCGACGGCATGCGAGTCTTGACCAAGGAACCGTATACCGGGCGAACTCGCCTCTGGGACGCCACGAACGGGAGTCCGGTTGGACCTCCGTGTCTGGTCGAAGGAAAGCCCGTACTGTCGAGCGATGACGGCGCGGTGGTTCTGACGAACTCAGCGCAGGGGCCGCGAGTCTGGGACCTGAGCAAGGGGACCCAACGAGGGACATACTATCCCTTTGACGATGCATCCGAAGTCGTTGCGCGGAGTCATGACGGGAAGAGAATCCTCGCCTCCCTACCCAGCGGACCTGACCCTCCTGATAGAGTGGAGGGCCAGGACAAGGCAACGAAGCGATATCGGCTTCTCGACGCGACCTCGAGTCAGCCGGTGGGCGAGCCGTTCAGCCTGGGCGCCGGAGTCGCCGGCCTTGCGCTTGGGCCGGACGCGAGGATCCTGGCGGTCGAATCGCTCACCGGGCCGGATGGAATGGCGGGGCAGGCCTGGACCCGGCTTCACGATGCGGCCTCGGGTAAGCCCGTCGGCCAACCACTGCCGGGCGCGACGACCGGCTTCAGCCCCGACGGGCAGATGGTTCTCGTTGGCTCGGTTGCGTGGCAGGTCTCGTTGACAAACGCGAACGATCGGCTGCCGCGGCTGGGCAGATCGGTACGGCAGGTTGCATTCGAGCCCGATGGGCGGACAGTGGTCGCGGTCGCAGAGCCGGCCGAACTGCGTCGTTGCGACCTGGCAACCGGCCGCGTTATCGACCCGATCTCCAGACGCGTGGAGAGAACGATCCTGAGCCTCAGTCCCGACGGCCGGCTCGCTGTTGTGGGGGAAGGCAAAATTGCCCGGCTCATGCAAGTTGAGACCGGTCGCGAGATAGGACCGCCGCTCGACCACTCAAAGCCTGTGGGTCTGGCATCGTTTGCACCTGATAGCAAGAAGGTTGTCACGTCGGAGCGAACGTCATTCCAGGTGTGGGACGCCTCCACCGGAGGCCCGGTCGGCAGTCCCGGGTCATGCCGCGGGATCGTCGTCAAGGTCGCGATGGGCCCACATGGCACGATCTACGTGGAGGAATCGCCAGCCTCCGACGCCGAATGGAGCCATCGCCATATTGTCTGGAAGGAAGGAACAAGCCGACACGTACAACTTCCCGAGACGCGACCGGGCGGAGTCGCGGCCTTCAGTCCCGACGGCCGATATCTCTATGTCGGAGGCCGCCACGCGGGCCGACTGTGGGATTTGTCGGAGGATCCGCCCCGTGTGAGGCCAGAGCCAGTTGCGGGCGAAGCCGGTGCGAAAGGAGTCACGGCGATCGCCTTCCGCGGCGACGGTCGAGTTTACTCGGTCGCCCACGACGATGGTACAATCGAGATCCTGGAAGTCGCGACCGGGCGCCGAATCGGCTCGTCGCGAAAGCCGGACCAAAAGGTTCCGCGGCTGCTATTTGATCTGTTTCAGCACACGTTCGGACGCCCGATCGAGTCGTTCCAAAACAAACGAACGGCCACCGCCCTGGCGTTTAGCCTCGATAGCCACACTCTACTGATCGGCTTCGATGACGGTTTGACGGGCCTATGGCCAGCACCAATTAGCATACCCGAGCACCGAGTCTTGCACTGGCTCGAACGGAGAACGGCGGTGCGACTCATGCCGGATCTCACCCTCAAGGCTCTTGGGCGTGATGAATTGCTGGATCAGTGATCAGAGCCGGCTACGATACAGGACGAAACCGGGACGGATGATTTCTCTACTGTTCTACTGGCCATGACATTTCTTGATTTCACGGTGACCGTCTATACCGAAAAATCGCCTTACATCCCCGCGATGGCCTCCAGCAGGCTATCAGGCGCCGCCGCGTATTCGAGCGGCTCCATCGTGTAGCCAGCCCGGCCCTGGCTCAAGCTGCGCACCGCCGTCGAATAGCCGAACATCTTTTCGAGCGGGGCTCGGGCGTCGACCACCATCAGCTTGCCGCGATTACTCGTATGGTCGATCAGTGCGCGGCGGCTGGCGAGATCGGCCGTGATGCCCCCCAGGTAGTCTTCAGGAGTCACGATTTCGATCCGCATGATCGGCTCGAGCAAGACTGAGCCGGCTTCCTGCACGGCCTTGCGCAGGGCATCGGCGGCCGCGCTGCGAAAGGCCGGTTCGTTGGAGTCGGTATCGTGCGTATCGCCGTCGATCAGGGTGACCTTCAAATCAACCAAGGGGTAGCCGGTGCGGCCCCCCGACTTGGCTTCCTCGCGCAGGCCGGCTTCGATCGCGGGAAGAAATTCCGACGGGATCACGCCCCCCTTGAGCTTGTTGACAATGTGCAGCACGGGAGCCCCCTTCGGTTGCGTTTCGGGCTCGACGTCGATCGAAATGCGCGGCGTAAAGACCCGAGCCCCCCGTCTGGCGGATGCAGCTCCCTTCAATGCGTTTCACGCCGCGCTTGATCGTCTCGCGATAGCTGACCCGCGGCCGGCCCACGTGCACGTTCAACCGAAAATCGCGCTTGATCCGGTTCTTGAGGATCTCCAGGTGCAGCTCGCCCATGCCCGAGATCAAGGTCTGGCCGGTCTCTTCATTGACGCGAAACGCAAAGGTTGGATCTTCGTGCGCCAGGGCACCGAGGGTCTCGGACAGCTTCCCTTTATCGGCCGAGCTCACGGGCTCGATCGACATGCTGATCACGGTCTCGGGAAACTCGATGCGCTCGAGCAAGATCGGGTGGCCGGCGTCGCAAAGCGTGTCGCCGGTCACCGAGTCCTTGAGGCCGACCACTCCGGCGATGTCGCCGGCGATCGATTCCTGGATCTGCTCGCGATCGTCGGCCCGGATGTGGTAGAGCCGCGAGCAGACCTCTTTCTTCTCCTTGCCGGGATTGAAAACCCGGCTGCCCGATTTGAGCCGCCCCGAATAGACCCGTACAAACGACAGATCGCCGTGGGCGTCGCTCGTGACCTTGAACACGAGCCCGCAAAATGGCTCATCAGGGTCGGGCTTGCGCGTGACTTCCGTCCCCTTTTTGGGATGGTGGCCGACGACCGGGGGCTTATCCAGGGGGCTGGGCAAATAGGCCGCGACGGCGTCGAGAAGCCGCTGAACGCCCACGTAGCGTAAGCTCGACCCGCACAAGACGGGGTGAACCAGGCCGGTCAACGTGGCTCGCCGCAGGGCCGCGATAATATGATGTGGGCCGAGCTCGGCCCCTTCGAGGTGGGCCATATACGCCTCGGTGAAGACCTCGTCGTTTTCGGAAAGAGCGTTGAGCATCTTCTCGCGCGAGAGCTCGGCCTCGGGGCGCAGGTCTTCGGGGATCTCGATCTCGGTGATCGTTGAGCCAAGGTCTTCGGTCTTGTAGAAGAGGGCCTTCATCGTGATCAGATCGATCAGGCCCTTGAACTCCCCCATCGTTCCTTCGGGACCGGCGCCAATCGGGATCTGCACGGCGATCGGATGACTTTCCAGCAGCCGCTCGCGGATTTCTTCAAAGACTCTTTCAAACTCGGCGCCGATGCGGTCGAGCTTGTTGATGAAGCAGATCCGCGGCACGCGGTACTTCGACGCCTGCCGCCAGACCGTTTCACTCTGCGCCTCGACGCCTTCGACGGCCGAGAAGACGACGACGGCCCCGTCAAGGACGCGCAAACTCCGCTCCACCTCGGCCGTGAAGTCGACGTGCCCGGGCGTATCGATCAGGTTGATCGTGATCGGCTTACCGTCGACATCCTTCCAGCGGCACGTGATAGCGGCCGCGACAATGGTGATTCCCCGCTCTCGCTCTTCGGGCAGGTAGTCGGTCGTCGTGTTGCCCTTGTCGACGTCCCCCATGCGGTGAATCGATCCCGTGTAATACAAGACGCGCTCGGTGGTCGTCGTCTTCCCCGCGTCGATATGGGCAATGATGCCAATGTTGCGAATCGACGCGAGCTCGGAATGCGCAGGGTCACTGTCCATGATGACATCGTCCCAAAACAGTTCAGACGGCGGCCGGAGAAAGAAGAGACTCGCCGCCATGGAGGTTCGGTTCGCGGAAAACGATCGATTTCAGACCATTCAGCTTACCGCCTCAATGCCCCGGTGACAGCGCGAGTCGGATTTGCGAACATCTGAAAGTGGGCGTGGCCTCAAACCGCGATCCCTGGTTCTCGCGAACCGCGCGATTTCCCGAAGCCCACTCTGGCCGGGAAGTGAAATCCGGGACCACGATGTTAATAAGAATTAACCGGATTGCCCATGCTGCCTAGACAAACAGAGACTAGATTAGAAGCCTTGCAGGGCGCGACCGGTCAATCGGTAAACCCGGTTCAATTTCGAGAGTCCAGGAGCGGCTGGGAGAATTTGTTGCCCATGTTCATGAATAACGACCGCTCTTTGAAAACCGCTGGCCTTGCTCATCCGGCGATCGGTGCACGGCGGTGGCGCTGGGTGAAACGGGCGATGGTCGCCGCGAATGGTCTTGGGCTGGTGCTGGGAACCTTGGCGGGTTGCCAGCCGGCGAGTCCCAAGGCGGCGGCGGCCGGGGCCTCGAAGAGCGCCGCGGCGGCGGGACCGTCGAAGGTGATTGGCGGCGTCAAGGAGGTCGAGCTGACGCGGGTCGAGCTCACGCCCGACGCGGAAAAACGACTGGGCCTGACGCTCGTCGACGTCGAGCGCAAGCCCGTGGCCCGGGCGGTCAGCTACGGGGGCGAGGTGATGATCCCCCCGGGGCGCCTGATCAGCGTGGCCTCACCGTTTCTGGGGACCGTCGAGGCGCCGCCCGGTGAATCGGTGCCGCAGCCGGGCACCGTATTGAAACGCGGGCAAGCCGTTTGCGTCGTCAAGCCGATCCTTTCGCCCGAGGCCCGCGCCAATCTCGCCCCGCTCCTCAAGGAGTCGGAAGGCCAGGTCAAGCAGGCCAACGAGCAGCTCAAGATCGCCCGGATCAACATGGACCGGCAAGAGGATCTGGTCCATCAGAAGCTGGCTGGAGCGGCCGCCCTGGTGGATGCCAGGGCCCAGCACGACGCGGCCCAGACGGCCGTTTCGGCCGCCGAGGAGCGGTTCAACGAGATTCGCAAACTGGCCCTCGATCCGAGTGCGGCCGACCAGTCGACCTTGTCGTTCAAATCGCCCGTCCAGGGGATGCTCCAGAACCTGCACGCGCAGATCGGCCAACCCGTGCCGGCCGGAGCGATCCTCTTTGACGTCGCCGAGATGGACCCGGTCTGGGTGAAGGTCCCCGTGTATGTCGGCGATCTTGACCGCCTGGCGCCCGACCGACCGGCCGGCGTCGGCAGCCTGGCTGACCCGCCGGGCGTGAAAACTCGACCGGCCAATCCGGTCACCGCGCCCCCCTCGGGCGATCCACTGGCCGCAACCGTGTTCGTTTTCTACCAGGTCGACAACCACGACCGGGCCTTCCGGCCGGGCCAGCGCGTCGGCGTGACGCTGCCGCTGCGCGGCGAGGAAACCAGCCTGGTTGTCCCGCTCTCGGCCCTGGTGCGCGACGCTCATGGAAGCACGTGGGTTTATATCAATAAATCGCCGCACGCCTACGCTCGCGAGCGTGTCTTCGTCGACCGGGTCGTGGGCGATCTCGTCGCCCTGACCACCGGGCCCAAGGTCGGTACGAAAGTCGTGACCCAGGGAGTGGCCGAGCTCTATGGCGCGGAATTCGGCGGCCTCAAGTAAGGGCCTGTCCCGGAAGGGGCGGGCGAGGCTCCGACGAGCCCTGGTTTGCCGCCGCCGATCGGCTCGACAGAGTCTCGCCCTCCCGAAAAGCGGCTTATGAGACAGACTTTAGTCAGATAAGCGAGCTCCTACCGAGAATCGGAACCTCGAAAACTTCAATCGACTTCACGATCTGGATCTCCCGCTCATGATGAACTGGATTGTCTCGACCGCATTACGCCTCCGCGTGTTGGTGCTGGCCCTCTCGGTCGTGCTGATGATCGTCGGCTACCAGAAAGCGCGACATGCGCCGCTGGACGTCTTCCCCGAGTTCGCGCCCCCCTTGATCGAGGTTCAGACCGAGGCGCCCGGTCTCTCGACCGAGGAAGTCGAGAGCTTGATCAGCGTCCCGCTGGAAAATGCGCTCAACGGCACGATTGGCCTCAAGACGATCCGCTCGAAATCGGTCCTGGGGCTGTCGTCGGTCGTCTTGATTTTGAAGGAGGGGACCGACCTGATGGCGTCGCGCCAGGTGGTTCAAGAGCGGCTGTCCGTCGAAGCCGCCCGGCTGCCGGCGGCCGCGCACCAACCCGTGATTCTCTCTCCTTTGTCGTCGACGAGCCGTCTCCTCAAGATCGGGGTCTCGTCGAAAACTCTCTCCCAGATGGATTTGACCATCCTCGCCAAGTGGACGATCCGCCCGCGCTTGATGTCCATTCCAGGCGTGGCGAACGTGGCGATCTGGGGCCAGCGCGACCGGCAGTACCAGGTGCTCGTCGACCCCGATCGGCTGCGGCTCAACGGCGTGACGCTCGATGGGCTGGTCAAGTCGGTGACCGATACGGCGGCCGTGGCAGGGGGGGGCTTCATCGACATGCCCAACCAGCGGATCGCCGTACGCCACCGCGCCGCGATCGAGGAGCCCGAAGATCTCGCCAAGACAACGGTCGCCTTTCGCAACGGCGCACCGTTACGGCTTGGCGATGTCGCCGACGTCAGGATCGGCTTCCCCGCGCCGATCGGCGACGCGGTGATCAACGACGGCGAGGGCCTGCTCCTGATCGTCGAAAAACAGCCGACGGGCAACACGCTCGAAGTGACCCGCAACGTCGAAAAGGCCATCGAGGACTTGAAGCCAGGGCTCAAGGGCGTCGACATCGACCCGACGATCTTCCGCCCGGCCACGTTCATCGAGCGCTCGCTCGATAACCTGTCGGAAGCGATGATGATCGGCTGCGTGCTGGTGATCGTCATCCTGCTGACATTCCTGTTCGACTGGCGCACGGCCGTGATCAGTCTGACCGCGATCCCACTCTCGCTGATCGCCGCCACGCTCGTGCTCACGGCGATGGGGGCGACGCTCAACACCATGGTCATCGCGGGCCTGGTGATCGCGATGGGCGAAGTCGTCGACGATGCGATCATCGACGTGGAAAACATTGTCCGGCGGCTCCGGCTCAACCGCGCTTCACCCCACCCCCGCACCGCGTTTCGCGTTGTGCTCGACGCGTCGCTCGAAGTGCGTAGCGCGGTTGTGTACGCGAGCCTCGTCGTGATCCTCGTGTTCGTGCCGGTCTTCTTCCTCGATGGGCTCGCCGGCTCGTTCTTCCGTCCCCTGGCCCTGGCTTACGTTCTGGCCATCGTGGCCTCGCTTCTGGTCGCGCTCACGGTGACGCCGGCCCTTTCGCTCTTGTTATTGACCGGGGCGACCGAGCGGCGGCGCGAATCGCCGATCGTGCGGATCTTGAAGGCCGCTTACCGGGCGATCCTGCCACCGCTGGCGCGGCGCCCTGGCTGGGCGGTGACGATCCTGGTCGTCGCCTTTGGCGCGTCGGCCTGGGCCGTCATGGGTCTGGGCGAGGAATTTCTGCCTGACTTTCAGGAAAATGACTTCCTGATGCACTGGATCGAGAAGCCGGGCACGTCGCTCGAGGCCATGCGGCGGATCACCGTGAATGTCAGCAAGGAGCTGCGGGGCGTGCCCGAAGTGCGCAACTTCGGGTCGCACATCGGCCGGGCCGAGGTGGCTGACGAGGTGGTCGGGCCCAACTTCACCGAGCTCTGGATCAGTGTCGACCCCAAGGCCGACCACAAGCCGACTCTCAAGAAGATCGAAAAAATCGTCGCCGGTTACCCGGGCTTGTATCAGGATGTGCTAACCTACCTGAAAGAACGCATCAAGGAAGTCTTGACGGGGGCCGGGGCCACGGTCGTGGTGCGGGTGTTCGGCCCTGATATGGATATTCTGCGTGCCAAGGCGCAAGAGATCGCCAAGGTGATGGAGTCCGTCGAGGGAGTGGCCAACCTGAAGGTCGAGCAGCAACTGCTCGTACCGCAGCTCGACGTCCGGCTTCGCCCCGAAGCCGCGGCGCGGCTGGGCCTGACGGCCGGCGACATCCGCCGCGCGGCGACGACACTCGTCAAGGGTCAGAAGGTCGGCGAGCTCTACCGCGATCAGAAGATTTACGACGTCTTCGTCTGGGGAGCCGAAAACACTCGCAATGACATATCAAAATTGAATACCTTGCCCGTGGAGACCCCGCTCGGCACCCACGTGCCTCTGGGCGACGTGGCGGAGATCGCCCTTGTTCCGGCCCCTAACGAGATCAAGCGCGAGGGGGCATCTCGGCGCATCGACGTGACATGCAACGTTCAAGGGCGCGACCTGGGAAGTGTCGCACGCGAGGTCGAAAAGCGGGTGCGGGCGCTCGATTTCGAGCGTGAGTATCATCCCGAGTTCCTGGGTGAATATGCCGCGCGCGAAGAGTCGCGACAGCGGCTGATGGCCCTGTCTGTCCTGTCGCTCCTGGGCATTCTCCTGATCATTCACGCCGACTTTCGCTCGATGCGCCTGACGGCCCTGGTCGCCTTGACACTCCCCTTCGCCTTGATCGGCGGCGTGGTGGGCGCGATCTGGACGGGTGGGGTGCTCTCGCTGGGGTCATTGGTCGGGTTCGTCACGGTTCTGGGCATCGCGGCGCGCAACGGCATCATGCTGGTAAGCCACTATCGCCACCTCGAGATCGAGGAAGGCGAACCGTTTGGGCTGGCACTGGTGATCCGCGGGTCGGAGGAACGGCTGGCCCCGATCTTGATGACGGCCCTGGCCACGGGATTAGCACTGGTGCCCCTGGCCTGGGCGGGTAACAAGCCCGGTCACGAGATCGAGCACCCCATGGCCGTGGTGATTTTGGGGGGCCTCGTCACGTCGACGTTACTCAACCTCTGCTTGATGCCCGCGCTTTACCTCGCCTTTGGACGCACGGTGCGTAACCCGGATGACGAGGAAGAGGGTACCTTTGCCACGACGAGACGCGGCAACGAATGGCTACCGCGCACGCCGCAGGAGGCCCAACCGGCGATCGCCCTGTCGGCTGGAGCGGTGGATTGAAGGTTTGCATCTGGTCAGTGAACGCGGGCGCCTCAGGGTACGTGCTCGGAATTGATAGCCGCACGCACGCACGCGCAACACCTTCATCGGACGGATGGCACGGCTTTCCGTCCGCGCCCGGATCACGCGCCACGCACGTCAGGCCGGCCAGAAGTAAGGCTCTCACATTCATCGCGGTGAACCTGGGCCCGGGATAGTGCGATCGAGTTTGTATTCGATCGCAATATCACACTTGAATAATCGCTTATACCAGACTCCAGGGCTGACGATACTCATAGTGCAAGAGCTGGTTGGCCGCGTCGCAGTTGGTGAATCGCTCCGCCTGAGCGTCCCAATCCAACCGCTGACGCGTGGCCAGGGCGATATTCGCGAGATGAGCGAACGTCGTCGACCGATGGCCTTCCTCGATATCGGCATTGGGCCGTTTGCGGCTCTTGACGCAGTCGATGAAGTCGCGTGCGGCCTGCTGGTCGAGATCGCCGTCGGTCGCCTTGACAAGCTCACTCTTGCGCTTGGGGCTCGGGTCTTGAAAGGCGCCCCGCGCTCGCCGACGATCTCGTACTGATTGCCCCGGATATAGACCGTCCCGAGCGTGCCCCTCAATTCGACCTCGGCCCCTCGGTCGAGCACGGGCTGGCCATTGGCTTCATAAACGCTGAAAACGGTGAGCATTTTCGAGGCATGCTCAAAGATGGTTTCCGACGTGTCGGGTATGGTGCGATCGTCGTCGACCGCGAATCGGCCCCCGTGCGTCGTGACCGACGCCGGTGCCAGCTCGCCGGTCAGCCAGCGAATCGCGTCGAAATAATGAACGCCCCAGTTGGCGATCTGCGACGAATAGAGATGCCACCACCTGAACTTATAAGGCATCATCGTCGACTGGAAGGCCCGGGCCGGACGAGGCCCGAGCCATAAATCCCAGTCGAGGCCGGCGGGGGGCTCCGTCTCGGGTGCATGACCGATGCCCGCGGGCATCATGTTGTTTGTAAACGCTGCGCGTGCCACCGTGACCTTGCCGATGGCCCCCGAGCGCACGACCTCGGCGAGTCGAGCATAGAGCCGCGACGAGCGCCGATGCGTGCCGACCTGGACGATGCGTTCATACTTGCGCGCGGCGTCAACCATGGCGCGTCCTTCGACGATGGTCGCCGATAGCGGCTTTTCAACGTAGACGTCTTTTCCAGACTTGCACGCGGCGATCGTCTGGATCGCGTGCCAGTGGTCGGGAGTCGCGATGACGATGGCGTCGATATCGTTGCGATCGAGAAGTGTGCGGAAGTCCTTGACGCGGGCGACGTTTTCCTCGAGTTTGGGCATCTGGGCGATGCGTTTGCCCAGACTAGCGAAACGCGGATCGAGCCGGTCGTAAGCGCCGCTCAGATAGGGCTCATACACGTCGCACAGGGCCACGATCTTGGCGTCGGACTGAGCGAGAAAGCCCTTCAAGAGCTGGCAGCCGCGGTTGCCGACGCCGATAAAGCCGAGCCGCACCTGTTCATTGGCGCCGAGCACGCGGCCAGGGGCCGGGCCGATACCCGCGGCGGCCGTAGCAGTCACGGCCGTGATGGCCGTCCTGGAGAAAGCACGGCGGTGGAGATGGTCTGACATGGTTGAGCCTCCGATATGGCGAGTCTGCTTGCAAACGAGCCACGGGTCGATGCCCTAATGTACCTGACCGGTCACGAGAAGCCATGCCGCTCCAGAATCACGTAGACCTCCCGTCCGGAAAGGACGCGCAGGCTACCCAACGGCCACCTCGATCTGGGTCACATACACTTCCCCATTGAGACGCCGCTCGACCTCTTCCTGTGGTGCCATCTCAAAAAAGAGCGTCAAGGCCTCCCGTAAATTGTCGCGTGCGGCCTCGACCGTATCGCCCTGGCTTGCGATGTCGACCTCGGGACAAAGAGCGACATACCCATCTCCGTCCCTTCCGATGATGGCAGTCAGATTTCTCACCATGTGACCTCCATTTGGCGGACCGCTCGTGCGGAAAGGTTCAAGCACCTCCTTGGCCTGATATGAGGTCGTGCTCATGGCGCCAGATGCTGGCGTGCCCGCGCCTTTGCCAGACGCATCAGATGCTCGAACTGGAGGTAAGAGTCGAGCTCCGAGGTCTCATCACGGCTCAGACCCGTTAGCTTTTCACGGGCCAGCAAGTCTCGAATGCGTTGGCGAGACGTCTCCGACGGTTGGAACGACGCTACCCGCTCTGAAGAGGGCCCAGCGGCGATGAACTCGATAAACTCATCGTAGGCGCGGATCTCGGTCATCCGACGTACCCCCTTCTTCGATCGCGTCTTGCTTTGGCCAACCGCGTCACGTCGTCTATTTGGAAGAATTCGTCGATATCAAGTCTACCACAAATAAGCCATTCGCTGGGAATCTGGTTAATCAGGCAAGAAAAGTCAGTTCGCGTTGGCGTTACCACCTCAATCGTCCGATTTGGCCAAGCACAGACTTGACTGCGTCAGGAACAGTATCGTGCACGCCAGTTTGTGGCCTTTTCCGCGACCGTCGCCGGGCGTCTTGGGTGAGATTTCAAGGCGCAAGGATTTGTCGCGTTTCACAGGAGGAAAGTGATGAAATTGCCCAGACTCTCGATCACCCAGATGATGACTGTCATGGGTATCGCCGCGTTTGACATGGCAGCCACCCGCGCCCTTCCCGACGATGATGATCACGAGTTGCTCACTGGAGTCGCACTGATGGCGCTCAGCCTGCAAGTCGGCATCATGTCGCTGATCCGCAGCCAGGGCCGCACTGTCCCTTTCTCGGCGGGTTTCTCGACGTTCGGCTCGATAGCAATGGGTAGTTACCTCTACGTGGTGTTCTTCTGCCCGAGCGACTCTGTCACAATTGATCCGATAACCGGGCGAGCCGACGTCACGCCTACTGACGGATCTGCGATCTGGATTCTCTACGCGCTGTTACGGCGAGTTCGTTTTCAATAGGCTCAAGATTTTGCCGAATTCTGATTGGATCCTCGGCGATGGCGGCGATTCAACCGGTCACGACGGAATTCCGCTCATGACGAACCTCCCGGGACTCACGGGCGTTGTGAACCAGATCTGCTTGTCCTTTGACGGGAGATCCTCGGCCATCACGCCTTACGGAGTTCTCGTGATTGAGAAGTAATGAATGAAAAGCGCCAACCGTCCGGAGAGTCCGTGCACACCCGAGGATCCTGATGCCGGCCGATGATAGTGCGAAATCACGAATTGCTCCAGCGTGCCGGCCGGTCCATTGGAGGCCGCGAAGTTGGACCAGGTCATCCCTTGATGGAAATGATGGCGCTATCGCGGACTGAACCCGAGCCGACGATCGAATAGGCGGACGGAGCGGCCTCGACCGTTAATGACTCGGCCATATGACCGTTTTCAACCCGCCGCGCTGTCGAAAGACAACATCGTGGCCGCACAAGCCGCCGCGCAACCTACAGTTGCCAAGGGTGCGAATTCGATTCCTCAAATCGAAAACCGACGACGGCCGTGAGTCCCACCGTTGTTAAAAGCCTTCCTGAAACGACTTGAGCCCATGACATGGTCTCGAGCATACCGAGAAGCCAACTTCCTTGAAAAAAAATTGGCTCGAACCGTGTAACAAACCTGGGGTCTCGCACGTAAGAGAATTAGATCGATGCAAGGATCAATGCAAGGGTGATCGAAGGGTATCAACGGATCTTTTCGGGACAAGTGAAGGAGAATCGTCATGAATGGCAAACGTGAGAGCCTGGTGATGCGACTGGTGGAACGCAAGATGGCCGCTGGCTCGCCCAGCAAAGTTTTCTGCGTTTGCTTCGCTGCCAGCCCCAAGAATCAAGCCGCCGGAGTTCTGGCCGCGTCGCGATCGAAGCCGTCAACCAGTTGAGTGGCCGGTGTTCGACCTTGGCGCCGGCTGGTCGAAATCCAGGCTCGCTCGTGTGTTTGAGTGGTCTGGCGTCGCGGACCGCATGTGCAAAAACTTGTGTGAATCGCTTTTAATCACTCAGAACGGAGAATCGCCATGAACAGCAATCGTGAGAATCTGCTCAAGCGTCTGGTGGATCGCAAGATGGCCGCTGGCTCGCGGGGGGAGCGCGGCTGCTTCCCCTGCTTTATGGGCTGGATCATGTGCAACACGTGCGTCGGCACGGACGCCGGGGCCAAGCACGCCCTGCGCGTGCCCGTGTCGCAATCAAACAAAGGCTGAAAACTGACCACGCGAATACCCGGTATTTAACTCAACCCGTAATCGGAGAAGCATCATGAATCGCAATCGTGAGAATATCGTCAAGCGTTTGGTGGACCGCAAGATGACCTCGAGCACGCGGGGAGAACGCGGCTGCGTTCCGTGCCTGGGCATGATGATGAAGCGCGTGCAGGCCACGCCTCCATCGCAATCGAACAACACGAGCAACTGACCAGACGGCACCGGGAAAGGCAATCGTGCCTTTCCCTTCGTGGAGGATCACGACATGAATGGTATGAGAATCGAGCGGCCGACCTCGCTCGACCAGGTTCTCGCTTATCGCCATCCCGGAGTCTTGCGCCGTTATTGCAGGGAACATGATGCATCGCCGCGGGAAGCCGAGGACATCTTTCGCGAAATGCTCAAGATGTTGTACGTCTGTTACTGGGCCGCGACCGACGAAGCGGAAGACTTCGGCTTCGCGGTTTCGACCGAGATCGAAAAGCTCGACTGGATGTGGCATACGTTCTTGATGTACACCCGAGACTATGCCGATTTCTGCGAGCGTCACTTCGGTTTTTTCCTCCACCACTTTCCTACCGACGACGACGCGGCGGATGCCGCCGAAGTGATCCCCACCGACGAAAACGCGCGTCCGCGCTCGTTATGAGAGACAGTTCGCCCTGGTTTACGATGTGCTCGGCGAAGAGACCCTCGAGGCCTGGTATGATGCTTGCCGCTACGCACCTTCGGCTTGAATAGCCATGCCTACCGGGCCAAATGCTCTTGCACGATCCTCGGAGGGGCGAGTCTCTAAATGACTTTGCGTGATGTTGGGACGAGCCCGGCTCGTGCCGTGGGACGGAATGGCATTCCGTCCTACGAAATACCTCGACCCGGTTGATGCCCGCGTCCCAGGATCATGCAAGGCTATTTAGACGAGCCGAGTGCCGGTGCCGGCACGGCGAGCCTCGGCGTCTCGGAATCGCGCAAGGCCGTTTGGCGCCGGGTTGAGAGTTTTCCCGCCCTTTTCGCAGATTCCGATCCGACACCCCGGAACGATTTCACGAATCGCTGCATGACTCCACGTCATGGCGTTTTTTGCCCGAACAGACAGGCTCAAGTTTCTTGAGTGTTCTTTTGAACGACCAAGCTTGACCCATTTGGGCAAAAAGGTTAGGTTTCGACCGTCGTCGGGTTACCTCGACCCACGGCCGTTCGTCTCACAGGGAAGTGGGCGACCGGAATTGTCGCGAACGACGCGGCTTGGTTCTCAAGTCGTGTCCGGGGGTTCTCCCCGACCGTTGCGCTAAGGAGGCAGGTTCGATGCGGATGACGGTTCCCAGGCGTCCCTGGGCTCGTGGAGCCCTGGTCGCGATCGCCGTACTGGCACTGATTCCGATGGGTGCTGGTCCCGGCAAGAAGAAGAAAGAGGGACTGCCTCCCAAGGTGCACGAGACCGTCGGCGACCTCTCGTTCGTTCTCAGTCATGGCGAAATCAAGGTCGAGGGAGTCGGGCTGGTGGTCGGGCTCGATAATACGGGCGTCGATCCGCCGCCGTCGTGGCAACGCAAGCAACTCGTCGAAGAGATGAGCAAGGCGGGCGTCGAAAAAGCGGACAAATACCTGTCCAAACCGCAGGTGTCGATGGTGATCGTGCGGCTCACGATCCCGGTCGGAATCACACCGAAAGACCGGCTCGACGTTCAGGTCGAAGTGCCCCCCGCTTGCGGCACAACGAGCCTGGCCGGCGGCTATTTGCTCACGACCCGTCTGCGCGAGGTCTTGCTGGCCGGCAGCGGCACGCCCAAGGAGAGCTTCGACGTCGCCCTGGCGCAGGGGCCCGTGATGATCGGCACCCCGGCCAAGCCAAACGACCCCAAGGTCGGCCGCGTCCTGGGCGGCGCCAAGGTCAAGAAAAACTACCCATATACGCTCGTGATCAAGGAAAACCGCGAGAGTTATCGCACCGCGAAAATGCTGGAAACCGTGGTGAACGAGCGATTCCACGAGTTTGAGAACGGCCATCAAAAGGGCGTGGCGAACGCGAAAACCCCGAGGTACCTGGAGCTCAAGGTCCCGGCGCTCTACCACCAGAACCAGGAGCATTTCTTCCGCGTCGTTCAGCTTCTGCCCATGATCGACAGCCCCGAGCTGCGTACCCGCCGCGCCGACATGTGGGCAAAAGAGCTGGCCGATCCCACCAAGGCCGGCGTCGCGGCCATGAAGTTCGAGGGACTCGGGCCCGCGGGCGTCGAACCCCTGAAGGCCGGCCTGAAGGATTCCAACGCCCAGGTTCGCTTCTTCTGCGCCGAATCCCTCGCCTATCTCAACGATACTGCCGGCGTCGACATTCTTGGCGATACGGCCGTGCATAGCCCGATCTTTCGCGTTTATGCACTGGCGGCCCTCGCGGCCATGGACCAGCCCGCTTCGCACATGAAACTGCGAAAATTGATGGACGAACCGGAGATCGAGCTGCGTTACGGCGCCTTTAACGCCCTGCGGACGCTCGATCCGCACGATCCATTTCTGGGATTGGTCCGCGTGCTCGAGGAACCGAAGCAAGACGAAGACGACGGACGAGCCGGCCGACTCGATGGCCGTCGCCATCAAGACCGCGGCGCCGACGACGCCCCAGGCAAGACGATCCGTTCGGCCTTTATGTCGTCGATTCGGAAGGGCCGCCCCTGATTCACGTATCGCGGAGCCGGCGATCGGAGATCGTGGTCTTTGGCCGTCAACAGAAGCTGCTGCCACCCCTGGTGCTTGACACGGGCTCGATCTTCCTCAATGCGGCCGACGCCGACGACAAGATCGAGCTCAGCAAAATCGTCCCCAGCCGCTTCGGCGACGCGCGACGTCAAGACCGCCTCGTCGCTCGAGCTCGCCGACGTGGTCAAGAAGACAGCCAGCCTCGGTGCGACCTACCCGCAGATCGTCGCGATCCTCGAAGCGGCCAAACGTCAGAAAAATCTGGCCGGCGAGCTCGTCGTTGACGCCGTGCCCGTATCCAACAAGAGTTACCTCGAAGCCGTCCTCGGCAAAGACACGACTGCCAAACGCGACGATTCACTGAAACGCGCGTCTACGGAATCGACACGACCCGCACGCTGGCGGTTCTTCGGACTTCTCGGCCGCGATTCCGATGATCCCGACAAAGACGATTCCAGCGATCGCACAAACAAGAGCGCTGCCTCCGATCCGGATCGAGACGCGACCTCGAACGATAAGTCAGCCAGCCCGGTTAACCGAGACAACGCGACCGAACCGACCGGCGATGCCAATGCCAAGAAAGGCGACACCGACACCAAGACGACGTCTCCCAAGAAGGATGACGCACTCCAGAAGGCGAATCTCGACGACACCCCACCCCCGCGTCGCCGGTTGTTCGATCTGTTTCGTCGCGACGACGAGCCCTGAGATCGCCGCGCCCATCGTGATTGAGCAGACGTCTTGCTCTAAACCTCTTTCTATTAAAGGGATAAGTCAAACGACCGTTACTCGGGAAGTCGTGAAACGCGTGGAACATCCGATTCTCTTTGTGGAATCGAACTGGGCCGCGGTTTTACCTGCACCATCGGTCTTGATCGTGCGAACCCACCCTGGGAGCCTTTCCCATCGCATTTTTGTCTAATTTTGCAACACGGACGTAACTCCTACGCCAGCAGGAACTTCGCAAGCCTGGTAGCCCCCAATACCGGCTTGCGTGGTGGGGCTATCCCTGGCCCCTCTTAAAGTCCCACGCCGTGCGGTTCGAATATTAGTCTTGACGGTCAGGTTCGCTACAGCAAGGAGGCGAGCGACACCCCTTGCTGGCCGCGTGCCAGACCGCTCTCCGCGCACACCGGGGCGGAGGGGTCTCCGTACTTGGTCGGAGTCGAGTGCGGGTTCCCGATCCGTCGCTCAACTCCGAGGAATGATTGCGGCGATCTCGAGCGAGTCAGCGGCTTTTGCCGTCGAGTCGACCGAGCGAACCACTTTGTTGCCAGACAGGACCAAGCACGGAGGCGGGGTCGGAGCGACTTGCACGATTGCCGTCTCTCGCGGCGGTTTATGCGCATTTCTTTATGGGCATGAGCCTCACCGCCGAGCCGGGACTGTCACCGCGCCGACATGGTTCCTATCCGGAGGGAGGAGGAAACCTCCGTGGTCTCGCACCAAACTGGGCGAGTGGAGTCCTCGAGATGAAAAAGGTGTTCACAACCGGCCAGGTCGCGAAAATCTGTAAAGTCGCACCTCGGACCGTAAGCAAGTGGTTCGATTCAGGCCGCTTGCGTGGCTATCGCATCCCCGGCTCGCAGGATCGTCGCATCCCGCGGGAGCATCTCCTGCGGTTCCTCAAGGAGCATGGAATGCCCTTGGGCGATCTTGAAGCCGAGGTTTATCATAAGGTGCTTGGTGGTCGGGGCTGATGCTCCGCTGCAGTCGATCTTGCGTGATCATCTCCGCGAAACCGACGATTTCCGTATCGAGACGGCCGCGTCGGGCTTCGAGGCGGGGATTCGCGCTGAGAGCTTTCATCCCGACTGCATCATCATCGACATGGCCCTTGGACGTATCGAAGCCGGTCAGATCGCGCAGAATCTTCGCAAAAGCCCCGACCATGTGGGTACGATTCTGCTCGCCTTGACCAGCGACGAACCGGGCGAGGAAACCTTCGCGCTTGGTTTCAACGATGGGTTCAAGAAGCCGTTCGACGGTGCGCTCTTGGCCGAGCGCGTCCGACGCCTGATCTCCCAGAAAAAGGCCGACGAACCCTGAGGCACCACGCCAAAGGGAACACAATCAACCGTCGATCGGTAAACCAGGCCGAGACCCAAAAACGAGCCCAGCGGACCGAACCTGACCGGCGAACACCGATCAGGCCGATCCTCGGGCTCGGTTTTTTTGCGCGCACGCCTCGCACCATCGCCAGGCACGAACGAAGCGGATCCGCCGCCTGACCACCACGCTGGCGCGTTGCCTGGGTCCAAAAATGAGGAGCCGCCGTTTCTCAGTGACACGCACGCTCGTCGCCGGGCTCTCGGCTGGCGGCAATCGGTGGCACCGCGCCTTGGATGTGCGAGACCTTGCTGGAACCCAAAGCGGCAAAAAGCATTCCAGTCGCGATCGAGACCAGCAGAATCGCCAGCGCGAGCACACCGGAACCGTGCGCCGTGAATCGTCGCGAGGGACGCGACATGCTCGGCCTCGTTTCGGCCGAAAAGAAGACGCTCGGCGTCGCTTCGACTGGCGAGCTCGGAGTTGAGACCGTCTGTTGACGAGGACCGCGGGCCGAACTTGCCCACCAGGCGCACGGTTCGTCTGATGAGCCCGGCCGGCACAACTTCCGCGAAGACCGTTCCCCGCGAGAGAGCCGCCATGAGAAACGCCGCGGAAAGAGTGAGGCCCCGGCGCGTCAAACGCGAGCGAAGCAAGTCGCGGGCACGCGACAGCCGGCCTTTGACCGTGCCGACCGGCCAGCGCAGTAGCGCCGCAACTTCCTCATTGGTCTTGCCCTCGAGATAACTCAGAATGATGGGAACGCGATAACGCTCGGGCAACCGCTCGACCTCGGCATGGAGCACGGGCCGCAGCTCATTCCACGCAGCCGCCTCATCCTGTTTGTCCTCTTCAAACGCTGGGAGCGCCATCGCTACAGCCTGCCTTTCAATGTCTCGACGACGAACCGCGCTGGCACGTGCCTTGACCGCGATGCGATGCGCTACCTCGTGCAACCAACCGGCCAGGACCGTTCGATTCCGGATCGAGGCCCCTTTCCTCGCCAGTACCAGGAACGTGGCCTGAAACGCATCTTCCGCATCGTGCTGCTGGCTCAGCACGTGACGGCAAATGCCCAGAACCATCGGCCCATGCCGCTCGACCAATGCTTTGAATGCGGCCTGGGAAGCCCAGTCCTCCTCCGCGTTCAAGAATCGCTCGAGCAACAATTCGTCCGACAATTCGTCGACAACATCTCGAAACGGATGCTGGGCGTGCGTTTTCGCAAGCGCGCTGGCCATTTTGCTACTCCATATACCCGGTCGTCTCATGCTACGCCGCGCCGGCGTCTCGTTGCAATAAAATCAAAGGCTCCGCCCGAAACCCCTCAGCCCGTTCACCATTGAGTCGGGCCACGAGGGTTCTGGCCGGCTTGCCAACGGTAGTCATGCCGAGCCGAGTCATTCTCGCGATCGGCCTCGCGGATCGCGCCTCACGGAGATTCCTGATGAGAATCATGCCGGCAAAATGAATCCGTCGACGAGGTTGCGCAAGAGCAAGACCACTGTTCGGCAATGGCTCTTCGTCTAAAAAGAGGGCCGGCCGGCCTCAGCGGTTACAAGATTTTCGCTTTTCTCAACGTGCACTGAAGCCCGAAATGAAGGCGAGACTTGCCGCCGCGAAATCGAGCTACGACAAGGCATCACCAAACGGTGGCGTCTCGACGATCTGAGGGCACTTGGGCAGGGAGTTCAAGAACAGCCGCCCGTAAGCCTTGGTCAAAACGCGAGGATCGAGAATCACGACGATGCCGCTGTCGGTCTTGGTCCGGATCAAGCGGCCAAAGCCTTGCTTGAGCTTGATGATCGCCTCGGGCACCTGATATTCCGAGAACGGGCTTCCGCCGCGGCGGCGGATATGGTCGAGCCGCGCCTCCAATAGCGGATGGCTCGGCACCGAGAACGGCAGCCGGGTGATGATCACGTTGGAGAGTGTTTCGCCCGGCACGTCGACGCCCTGCCAGAACGTGTCGGCACCAAAAATCACGCTGTTGATATCGGCCTTGAAGGCTTCGACCATCTTGGAACGCGGCATGCCGTCACTCTGGGCGAACAAGGCGATATTGCGGCGAGCCAGCCAGGGAGAGAGCGCCCGAGCGGCCGCGTCGAGCATCTTGTAACTTGTGAACAGGACAAATGCCTTGCCCTGTGTTTGGCCCAGGTAATGCGCAATCGCGCGGATGGCTCCCTGCTCGAACGAGTCGGGCTGATCGGCCGGGTCGGGCAGGTTCCTCGGCAGATGAACCTTCACCTGCCGTGCGTAGTCAAACGGACTTCCCAGCGCGAGCCCTTCGGCGGTCGTCAGGCCCAGCCGCGACTTGACGAAATCAAATTTTGGCGGCGAGCCGACGCACAGTGTGGCCGAAGTGAGCACGCACGTGGGAACCTTGTCAAACAGAGCGCTCCGCAGCTTGGGCCCAACGTCGAGCGGTGCGGAGGCCAGCTTGATCCGCACGCGGCCGCCCGGTTTGTGCTCGATCTCAACCCAGAAAACGCTTTCCGACTCGCTTTGCTGAAGCCAGGCCGAGATCTCATCGGCCAGGGCACGGCAGCGCCCCTCGGCCGCGTCGAGCTCGATGCGCTCCTCGGGTTGTTCAAATTCGCGAGCACCTTCATTGATGGCCGATGCCAGCCGGCGCAGCTCCTCGGGCAGCGTTTCAGAAATGTCCAGACGCAACCGCACGCGACCGTTGAAATTGGCACCCTGGCGAAAGTACCAGGCTTCAATCCGTGCGAAGAACTCGTCGGCCGCCTGGCGAGCGCGCTTCAGTTGATTGATGGCCGCGGTGAGATTCTTGTACGCAAGCAGGCCCTTCTGAGTGCGATCGTTATACAGCCGCGCCAGCCTGATATCGACGCCCACACTCGAGATCTGCAAGCCCAGGTGCTGGCCGGCGACCGCCTCGAACGTGTGCGCCTCATCGAGAATCGCCACATCGTACTTGGGCAAAATGCCAAATTCGCCGGCGCTTCGTAACGCAAGATCGGTGACGAAAAGCGCGTGGTTGACTATCAAGATGTTGGCGTGCTGCATTCGCCGCCGGGCCTGATAGAAAAAGCAACTCTTGTGCGTCTGGCAATCCCGGCCCATGCAGTTGCCGTCTTCGCTCTGAACCGACTCCCACACCGACGGAAACGGTCGAAAGCTCAAGTCCGAGCGACTGCCATCGCCCGTCTTGGTCGCCCATTTCTGGATCGTGGCAAGCTGGTCGGCTTCCTCAACCTGCTGAAAAAGAAGATTTTGACGCTGGATCGCCAGGTTCATGCGCCGCAGACTGACGTAATTCGAACGTCCCTTCACCAGTACGGCCGAAAACTCCTCCTTCATGACCGACCGCAGAAACGGAATATCCTTGTTGATCAACTGCTCCTGCAGGGCGATCGTATGGGTCGAAATGACGACTTTCTTCTTCTGTTGCACGGCCGCCATGATCGAAGGAACCAGGTAGGCAAAGCTCTTGCCCACGCCCGTGCCCGCCTCGACAACCAGGTGTCCGGGCTGCTCGATCGCGCGCGTCACGGCGCTGCGCCATTTCGAGCTGTTGTGAGCGGTGCTCATACGACGGCAATCGCCGCGCGATGTTGCCATTGGGGCCGAGGATCGAGCTTGGGTCCAGTTCAGTCATCTGCGAACTTTTCCGCCCCCACCCCAAGAGCCAGAGATTGGCCGAGCCAGAGATGTTTTCCGTTCTTCGCGATCAAAGGCAGCACACAAACCTAAGACGCGGCCCCGATCCGCCCCTGGATGGGGCTGGACGCGGTCGCGTAGAGCTTCTTGGGAATACGGCCAGCTCCGCCCGCCAGCCAGCCGCTTTCGACGGCCAATCGCATCGCCCGCGCCATGCGCAGCGGGTCGGCCGCGCCGGCGATTCCCGTATTCAAGAGCACGCCATCGCAACCCAGTTCCATCGCGACGGTCACATCGCTGGCCGTTCCGACACCCGCGTCGACGATCACCGGGTAAGACGGATCGCCATTCTTGAGATCCTCGAGAATGATCCGGATATTGTTGGGATTGAGCACCCCCTGGCCGCTGCCGATCGGGCTGCCGGCGGGCATCACGCTGGTCGCGCCGGCCTCTTTCAGACGGCGCGCCATCACCGGGTCGTCACTCGTATAACAGAGAACCTGAAACCTTTCCTTGACCAAAACGCGCGTGGCCTCCAGGGTCGCGACCGGATCGGGCAAGAGGGTCCGCGTGTCGGCCAGGACCTCGAGCTTGACCCAGTCGGCCCCGGGATTCTCGAGCCCCAACAGCAGCTCACGGCCTAGCCGTGCGGTCCGAAGGGCGTCTTCGGCCGAGAAGCAGCCGGCCGTATTGGGCAGAATCGTGTACTTGCGCGGGTCGAGAAAATCGAGGAGACTGCGCCCCTCTCTGTCAAACAACCGCTCGCGCCGCACGGCCACCGTGACGATCTCGGCGCCGCTGGCGGCCAGGCAATCGCGCATCAATTCGAGCGTCGAGTATTTTCCGGTGCCGACAAGGAGCCGGCTGCGAACGTGATGCGTCCCGATCGTCAGCGGTTTCTCGTCCAGCTCGACTGAGCCCCCCCCGCCGCCAACGAGCGTGACGACTTCCAGGACATCTCCTTGCGCGATCGTCGTCTCAGTATGACGCGCGCGTGTCACCAGCCCTTTATTGACCTCGACGGCCACGTGCTCCGGCTTTAGCCCGAGGTGCCCTAACAGGTCGGCTACCGAGACGGATTCGGGAACTTCGCGTGGCTCGCCGTTCAAGATGATCTGCACAACGGATTCCACCGGTCGGCTCCGGGTCCGGAACAGACCATTCCCTGTTGTTTGTGTCGCCACCGCCCTCTTGAGAGAGAAAGGACGTTCCCTGACCCGGTCTGGCGTTGGCTCTTTTTTCGGGTGCACTCTGCCATCGTATCGCCGCTGGACGAGGCCGGTCAAGCCGCCGGAAAGCAAACTGCGGCATCGCAGTTGCTTTAGCGGTCTAGTTCGCTTCCGTGCGGCAAAATCCACGATTCATCAAAGGGAGAGCCAATCATGCTTGTGTTCAAAATCGCCATGGCAGTCGGAATGGTCGCTTTCTTGACATCCCTGGCCGTGGCCCAGGAGACCGGGTCCACGCCGTCGAAGGCCGACAAGACGTGTACTCCAGAGTCACTGATCGGGCGCTACAACATCGTCGATGGCGAGAAAGAAGGAGCCAAGGAACCCAAGGATCGCTTCGACGGAATCGCCGTGACGTTCACCAAGGATACGGTCGTCGTCGCCGACAAGGAAAAGAAAGAGATCTATTCGGCATCCTACAAGCTCAACAGCACAACCAATCCTTGTGACATCACGATGACCAGCCGCGTGAAAGACTCAACCGGAGAGGTCGCGCGCGGCTTGATTCAAAAGGAAGGCGATACCGTCAAGCTCATTTATGCCCTGCCCAACGGCGAAGTGCCAACCAGGTTTCAAACCAAGGAGAAACAGTTGTACTTCGTCATGAAGAAGGCCGCCGAATAAAAGATCGGACTCGCCCGGTCCTTGCGGCGAATCAGAGCAACTTTCAAACAGACACCGCACACCAGTGCCGGCCCATCACAACCGCGCGTTCTCCCCGGCCGATCGAGCGCGCGGGCATCACTCGCACGTGGGAGACACCACGGGCCGCACGCGTCGTTGACTGGCCATTGCGCAAACGCCAACGACGACACGACCAGGCTGACGTTGCCCTTCCAGAGACCGCGCGTGGTAGCGGCGCGGCGCGGAAAAGACGGGTCCGCGTGCGTTCAATGTTTCGAGCTTATAAAAATTAGAAATTGGTCTTGTTATTTAATATCCTCACTCATAATTTATGAGGTTGTGCATCGGACTCTGAGGTCACGATGGAATGAGCTTCGCGAAGTCGATCCGAGCATCCAACCCTCCCCAGGGCATCCGCTCTCTCAATTCTGGCGAAGAGCCTCCTGGCCGTCCCCATCCTCCCTCTGAATGAACTAGTCACCGCCCCGCTGGCCGCAGCGCCGTCATGGCAATCGCGGCGCATCGAGGGGACCGCTGGTGAATTCGTTTGTCATGATTCCCGGGAACGCCAACGGGACATTCGGCGCGACGGTGCCGGATGGACAGGCAGGTGTGCGGATTCGGTCTTTCGAGAACGTCTTCTGGATGAGGATAGAACCATGAAATGGATCGTCGAACGCCGGCGAGACTCCGGCTTTACGCTCATCGAGCTTCTGGTGGTGATCGCGATCATCGCCGTCTTGATCGCGCTTTTGCTCCCGGCCGTTCAAGCGGCCCGCGAAGCGGTGCGCCGGGCCCAGTGCGTCAACAACTTGAAGCAGATCGCACTTGCTGCCCACAACTACGAATCGGCCAGCGGCAGTTTCCCGTTTGGAAACCGTGGGCTCGAGTACAACTTCGGACCGTCGTCGCCGGACCCTTGCTCGATTTATATCGGGCACTCGGCTTTTGTCTTCATCTTGCCCTATGTCGAGCAACCGGGCATTTACAATACGTTCAACCTTATCCGCCCCTACAACAGCCCCTCAATTTACTTGACCGCGCTGACTCTCTCGGTCCCCGGCTATTTGTGTCCTTCCGATACGCAGGCGTCCGTTGCGCCGCCGGGCTACCTTCAAATCTCCCAGGCGTCTTATGGCGCGGCTCGAGGCTTGCAAGAAACCATTTTTCTTGACTTCGCCAATCAAAACTATCCACCCGATCCCACTGGCCTTTATGCCAGTAACTGCAACATGGGTCTCGGTGACGGCATGTTCGGAGCCGAGGGCGTGGTGCCGATCTCAGCGGTCACCGACGGCCTGAGCAACACGTTCTTATTCGGTGAACAATCCCGATTTCCCAATGAGCCGGCGGGATCCAACTTCTTGTTCAATCTCCTCGCGATCGCCTTCGCGGGGCCACCCTGGACCGGCGATCCCCAGTGGCCCTACGATTATCGCGACTCCGGCGGCGCGACGTGCGTTCCCTATTTGAACGCTCCGGCCGACACCACGGGCAACACGTTTCTCAATTGCTTCGGACCCATGACCTATCCCGCCCCCATCCAGTTCACGACCATCCCAGCTTGCCAGCAGTGGGGGCAGGGGGGGTTCCGAAGTTTTCACCCCGGCGGAGCCAACTTCGCCATGGCCGATGGCTCGGTCAAATTCGTCAAGAATCAGATCAGTTACCCGATTTACCGGGCCCTCGCGACCCGGGCCGGCGGCGAAGTCGTCAGCGCCGATCAGTATTGAATTGAAGATCTATACGAACCGGCATTCTCTCCTCGCGCCGCGATATCGAGACCCAGCGCGCCTCATGTTCGAGCGCTCGCTTCGATCGCGGCCGGCGGGGGTACTTTACGGCCCACAATGGAAAAGGAATCAAGCATGACCCGGGTTATCCTTGTTAATGCCGCGTTGATCGGCATACTCATTCTTTCAAATGGTTGCGGGGGTCCCGAACCGGCGCACCCAGGCTCGACGATCCCCACGAATCTGGCTTCTCAACCGGCCGCCAAGACCACGCGAAGTTCTCGGCCCAAGCCGAAACGAAAGACCGAGTGCGCGTCGATGCCAAGCCACAACGCGACATGAAGCCACAAGAAAATCTGTAAGGACGCTCGTGCGGCGTCCTTCCCCCTGAATTTCGCGGATCCCGCCACGATCAGGATTCGTCGCGTAAAGATTTATTGCCTTGCACGGCCTTCCTGGCGGTGCAGGAGCGCAAGGTAGCACGCGGCCACCTGAATTTGATCGTGGCGCCACTCGAATTTGGTGGTTTCCTGATCGAATCGGAAACGAACGCATTGAAACCGGTAACAAACGTTGCTACAAACCATGTGCAACTTTGATCGAATTGAAGTTTCGTGCGAAGTTGGTATGAGGTTAGCGACACTAAAGCCGGCCTCGCTGTACCAACGGTTTCCAGGGAGTCAGTCTATTCGGTCGCTCGTTGCGTGCGCACAATCCGTTCCCACTGAAACTCATGGGCAGACGTGATTTGTGCGTGAAGTGATCAGGTTTGCAGACGTGAACGGTAAAGATTGAAACTAGAAAAATTGGTCAAGCCCACGCTTGCGTCTGAGCGTGTACGCCTTGCCAAATCCGCCGGCGTTCACACGGCAACTGCCCGATATCATCGTTTGCTAAAGAGAGATATTCATGCCGAAGCATGCGTTCATTCAACTACGTTCCGCTATTCTGGCAATAGGCTTATCGAGCCTTGTCTGTGTACAGGCAAGGGCCACGGGCATCCTCCCCTTGGCGATACCGGGAAACGTGAGCGTCACGGAAGGTGGCGACTCGTTCCAGATGACCTTTCAGGTCACTAATAACACGGGCACGACCCTGCTCGTCGACTATGCGTTTGCAAGCATCACTCCAGTGGGACCTGACGCAAGCGACCTCGCAAGTTTCGCCGGCAATGGCGGTTCGAACGGCCTGGCCAGCGCCAGCTTGTATATCCTTGCCGGACATGTTGGTCAATACACATATAATGTTTTCACACCTAATCCGCCCGACGGTAATGACTTCGGAGACAACCGGTTCGACTTTTACATCGAAATGCAGCAGTACACGGGCACGATCCTACCCACTCCGAACAACATCTCGTCCGCTGGCGGAGGGGTCGTTTTTGTCGCAGACAATGGCACCACGTTCACGGAGAATCCGGCGCAGTTAACTCGCTGAACAACTTCACGCCACTCCCTTTTGGCACGACGCTTTTCAGCAACACGACGGGCGGGGATCCGACCGCTGGAATTTATGTGGCCAGCAGCATTTCGTTTCCCGGTGATCCGAATCCGTTCGATCACAGCCCGAGAATCAGGGTTAACGACGTCGATGCCGTGCCGGAACCTTCCACGCTCCTGCTTGCTGCCTCAGCGCTGTGTCTGATGCTGGGACACCGCCGCTATTGCCGCATTCGGCGAAAATAACGTTGTCGCGATCAAGCTTGCCCCGGTCATGAAACGCGCAGCCAGACATTTCGCGCGACGTTGCTTGGCGTGCCAAGTCGACGCCAAAGAATGAGTTACCAAAGTTGGCTGAGTGCGAACCAGGCAGAACGCGCCATCGTCGACTATTTCCGCGCGTTTCTTCGGCGGAGCACATGGGAGTCGTCTGCGTGGGAGTTCTCCGAATGCGCGGCCTCAGCTAATCCATCTGGCCCGCATTCGAATTTCACCACCAGACGTTCCAGCGGTAGACCACGTACAAACACACCACGACGCCGACGATCACCCACCAGGGCTTGCGGGCGACCGGCTCATCTTCTCTTGAGATAAATTGTTCGCAATAGGGACATCGTTCGGTTTCGTCGTGGATGTCGCCACCACAATAGCCGCAGCTAACCGTCGGTTCGTCATCACCGAAATCGGGGTAGTCGTCATCGTCATCGCCGCCCGAGTCAAAATCGTCATCCCAAGCATGATCGCGGTCGAATAGTCGAGGCATCGCCGGCTCCCCAGCCTAAGACGCACCCAGCCCGTTGCGGTTGCGGCTGATATAGAAGTGGCAGAGGGCCACGGCGCAGGCATCGGCCACATCGTTGGGCTCGGGTAGATCCGTAAGCCCTAGCTCGGTCATGATGGCATGCTGGATCTGCGCCTTGGGCGCCTGGCCGTTTCCAGTGAGTGTTTTCTTGATACGCGTGGCCGCGTATCCAAATACCGGCGTTTGCCGCTGCGCGGCCGCGAGCATGATCGCGCCGCGGGCATGCGCCATCAAGATCGCCGTTCGCGGGAAGCGCACATGGCTGTGAATATGCTCGATGGCGACCGAACTCGGAGGGAACGCGTCGAGCACCTCGACCAGCGCCCGATGGATATAGAACAATCGCTGGCCCATCTCGCCGCGCGCCGAGCGGGGGCGGATCACCCCCGCCTCGACGACGAACGGCCCGCGCGGCGATGGCTCGACGACGGCGTAGCCTGTCACGTTCAAACCGGGATCAATTCCCAGCACCCGGCCAGCCAGGGGGATGATCTGCGGTAATGATTCCGGCGCCTCTGTCGCATTCAAGGCCATCAGGTTCCCTCCTGCGTGGGCCTACCATGCTTCGAGCGTATTGATAAACGGCGAGCCAGTCGCCGGCCTCATCAAGGTCGGCGACAAAAGAGCAGCGGTCACCGGCCTCGCAGAGGTCGGCTACAAAGCAGCAAGTCACCGACATCGCAGAGGCCGGCTACAAGAGAGTCTACTACGATACGCTCTCGCGTCGGGGCTCGACACGCCAGCGTGTGCCGTCGGCGCGATCTTCGAGCGTCACGCCTAGCTCCGTCAGCCGTTTTCGAATCTCGTCGGCGAGTGCGAAATTCTTGTCTTTTCGCAACCGCGCCCGCAAATCAATCAAGAGGCCCATCAAGGGGGCCGTCAGCGTATCTTCCGTTGATTGACGGGGGGCGGCCGGCTTTCCAAAGAGTCCGAGAATCTGGCTCAGTTCCTTGAGAACCACCATCCCCTTGCGATACTGAGCAATCTGATCGGCCGCGTCGGGCGTGAGCCCGTTGGCAAACCGATTCAAGGCGTGGACGATCTCGAACAGCTCGCCCATCGCGCCGCCCGTGTTGAAATCGTCGTCCATGGCTGCCAGGAATTGCTCGCGGTGCTCGGCGATCTCGGCAAGTAACGGTGAGTCGCCGGCCACGAATTCCTCGCGCCGCGTTGGTGCCGCGATCTGGTCGAACCGTTCGCCGGTGAGCTCGGAAAAACGCTCGAAAGCCCGGTGAAATGTCTGGAGGCCGCGGTCGATCTCCTCGAGCCGCTCGGAGCCGAAATCAATCGGCCGGCGATAATGGCTTGATAAGAGCAGACTCCGCAACGTGTCAGACGAATGCACCTTGAGCAAGTCGCTCATGAGCACGATCGTGCCCGGGTCGGACTTGGAGATCTTGCGGCCCTGCTTGGTGAGTAATCCGTTATGCATCCAGTAGGTGGCGAAGGGAACTCCGGAAAACGACTCCGACTGCACGAGCTCGTTTTCATGATGCGGGAAGACCAGGTCGAGGCCGCCGCCGTGAATATCGAAGTGGTTGCCAAGAAGCTTCATGCTCATGGCCGAGCATTCAATGTGCCACCCAGGGCGCCCGGGCCCCCAGGGGCTCGGCCACGCGGGCTCACCCGGCTTCGATTTCTTCCACAGCGCGAAATCGCCCGGATGATGCTTCAGCACCGAGGGCTCGATCCGTGCGCCGGCCATGAGCGCTTCGGGGTCGCGGTGGCTGAGCTTGCCGTACTCGGCCGCCTTGCCGACGTCGAAATAGACGTCTCCGCCTGACTCATAGGCAAATCCCTTCTCGATCAAGGCCGAGTTGATCGCGATGATCTCGGTGATGTGCTCGGTCGCCCTGGGCATGTGATCGATGCCGTCGACTCCCAGTGCCGCCAGGCAGTCGAGATAGTCGCGCGTGACGCTTTCCGCGAGCGCCGCGACGGTCGTTCCATCCTTTTGAGCCTGCACGATCAGCTTGTCGTCGACATCGGTGATGTTGACGACCCAGGTCGCCTTGTAACCGAGGTAGACAAGGTAGCGCTTGATCGTGTCGAAGATCACCGGCCCGACCATGTGGCCGATATGACTGGGCGAGTAGACCGTCGGCCCGCAGACGTACATCCCGACCTCGCCGGGTCGAACGGTCTCGAACGGTTCCTTGGTCTGACTCAATGTGTTATAAACTGCGCAGCGCCATGAAAATATACCATATCGATTTGGTCCGGCTCGTGGTTTCGTTCTCCATTCCGGACACATCAATGGAGATTCGCGTTCGTGCCGCCGCGGGGTCTAGCCCTGTGTACAGGCCTCGAGGAGCACGACGGCCTGGCAAGAGATTGCTTCGCCGCGACCGATAGGACCGACGTGCTCACCGGTCTTGGCCTTGACGTTGACGGCCGTTTCGGCCACGCCCAGCAAGCGGGCGAGGTTGGCCCCGATCGTCCGTTTGTGGGGACCGAGCTTCGGCTGCTGGGCGTGAATGATGACGTCGCAATTGACTGTTTGCCACCCCGCCCGCGCGGCCCGCTCAACCACCTCGGCCAGTAAACGGGTGCTGTCCAGGCCACGCCACGCTGGGTCGGTATCCGGATAGTGCTCGCCAATGTCGCCCAGGCCGGAAGCACCAAGCACCGCGTCGGCCACCGCATGGCAAACGACGTCGGCGTCGGAATGGCCCACCAGGCCCAGGCCCAGCGGGTGCTCGAGCCGAACGCCGCCCAGAATCAAGGGCCGGCCCTCACCAAGCCGATGCGTGTCATCTCCAATCCCAACCCGCACGTCGAGTCTCCATCTTCGGCGACGGACCGAGGCTCTTCTCGTCTGACCTGACCGATCTGATCGTGATACTACCCTATCTTATACTTACACGCGTCAGCGAGAATCGTAGCGTTTTGTCTGACGCATGGCTATCCCGAGGCCAGACTTGGCCCTCCGTTCCCAATCGCGATACATCTTCCTGTTATTTGAGAAGAAAAGTTTCAAGTTCAGGGGCTCATTCTTCATGGCACTCGATTCATGCAAGATCAACCTGGAAAAATTAAAGTTCGACATGGAAACAAGTTCGGGCAAATCGTGCAATTGCGTAGTCACGACTGGCACTGGTAATGCAGTATGGTAACAACGAAGAACGCGGCCCAAGCAAAGGGTGTCCCGGACCAGAGGAATGCCGGGAATTTCGAGGATTGCGAGGGAGCGCGGGATTTTAAAAATCTGACCTCGAGTATCATTCCAGAAGCAAGTAGGAGATTGCCATGCTGGTCCTGAGCCGCAAGCTGAATGAGAAGATCGTCATCGACGGTGGGATCGTGGTGACGGTGGTCAAGATCGATCGCAATCAGATTCGCCTGGGAATCGAAGCCCCTGGAAACGTCCGCGTCTTCCGCGAGGAGATCGCCGGCGCGTCGAGACGAACCGCCGATCAAGCGGTCGGAGCCGGCGTCTAACAGGGAGCTCGAATGACTGATACTGGCAAACCACGACGAGGTTTGACAAAGGTTCAAGAAAAGATTGAGACTGGTTGGCTTTCTGCTCGACAAGGTGGGCGACGTCGATTAGGCTGAACCGAGTGATTTCAGGCGGATAAAGCCAAGAGACGTCGCCTTAACCTGTTGACGAGCGGAGACATTTCGATGCATGACGAGCAGGCCCCGGCGGGATCATCGATCAATCGTCGCGGGTTTCTGGAGACGGGCGCGGTGCCTTGGCCGTTGCGTCAACGCTCGGAGCGACTGGATCAGCACTGGCCCAGGCCGAGCCGAAGAAGACCCAGATGAGCGTGCTTCCCAAGCGCACGCTGGGCCGCACGGGCGTCGAGGTGAGCATGCTCAACCTCGGCACCTGGAAAAGTGAGGGGCTCGACCGCATCCTTCGCTTTTCCTGGGCGAACGGGATTCGCTACATCGACACGGCCCAGAGCTACGGCTCCGAGCCAATGATCGGGCAGTGGCTGCAGGCGATGCCTGAAGTGCGCAAGCAGATTTTCCTGGTCACCAAAGATCACCCTCAAACTCCCCGCGGCCTGATCAAACAACTGGATGACCGTCTGGCGGCACTCAAAACGGATTATGTTGACCTGATCTTCATTCATCACGTCGGTGATGGCCCCCATTTCAAAGAACAAGCCGAGTGGCCGCGCAGCAAGGAATTCAAGGAAACCGCCGACGCGATTCGCAAGTCGGGCAAGGCGCGGTTCGTCGGCTTCTCGACGCATCATCCCAATCGCGACGTGATTCTTCAAAACGCGGCCGAAGGGGGATTCGTCGATGTGATCATGGTCCAGAACAACCCCTGGATCGCGGCCGAAGACAAGATGAATCGAGCCCTCGACGCCTGCTACAAGGCCGGAATTGGCCTGATTTCCATGAAGCAGGTCGCGGGGCATACCGATCTCGAAAAAATCGGCAAGGCGATTCCCGACCTGCGTGAAAAGGGTCTCTCGCCCTACCAGGCCCTGCTTCATGCGATCTGGACCGACGAGCGATTCGCATCGTGCTGTGTCTCGATGCGGAACACCGATCAGGTTCGTGAAAACGCCGCGGCCGCCCGCGCCTTCACGCCGCTCACGAAAGCTGAAATCGATCAGTTGCGCGACGCCTGCATCGCGGCCGCCCCCACGATGTGCGCCGACTGTACGGGCCAGTGCAGCCTGGCTGCGAATACCGGAGCCGAGCTTGGCAACCTGACACGCTACCTTACTTATCACGAGCATCACGGCTACCGTGGCGAGGCCCGCCGGCTGTATGCCGAGCTTCCCGACGCCGCACGCGACTGGCGCGGCGCCAATCTCGAAGCGGCCCGGCAAGCCTGCCCCAACAAGCTCGACTTCGCCAAACTGCTGCCACGGGCCGATCAGCTTCTCGGCTGAGAGCGTGGCTCAAAAACAAACTTGTGACGAAACGGCCGGCCGATCGCGCTTTTGCGGTCGAGCTGGCCGTCTCTATTTCCAGCTACACACAACGCTACTCTGCTAGAGCCGGCCGCTCCCAGACCGCCCACGCCAGCCCCGGCGTGAACCACGCCTCCAGACGAGAATACCGGGAAACCAGGTTTACAAATCCATCTTGCGCAGCGGTCACCTCGTCGAGACCATTGCGTCTACGAGACGAAGGCTTCGCAACGTCCCACTGGACTGTGAAACATTCAGCAACGAGAATGGCCCTTTGCCCCAATCGAAGATGTGGGAAGCAAAGACCGTGATGCGAATTTTCATTCACCCGAGGCCACTGGCCGCGGCGTGACTGTCTTCGTCGGGCAAACGAGTCAACGAGTTGTCTTTCTGCGTTCGCCGCCCGTGTTGGCGTGGTACCTGGCGATGCCGTCGAATCCATTCCATGGACGAGGCGCGGCAAGGCGACCGAGACGGAGCCGTCCTTCAGTCATGATCAGTCATCCTGGGTTGCCCCGGCGCCGCAGGCTGTTGCGCGATCCAAAGGGGCCATCGCTGTCTTGTCCCCCGGTGTCGAACACATGGCGAACTCCGACTGCGACCGCAACCTCCTCTTCGGCATCCTGGCGCTGCACAATGGCTTCATCAACCGCGATGCCTTGATTCGCGCCATGTCGGCCTGGATCGCCGACAAGCAAACCCCTCTGGGCCAGATTCTCGTCCGCCAAGGCGACATGGCCCCCGACCATCAGTTCGTGATGGAAGCGCTTGTCAAAGCCCACCTGAAGCAGCACAACGACGACCCCGAGCAAAGTCTCGCCGCAATCAGCACGACGGCACTCGTCAAGGTGCTGGGCAACCGCCTGGCCGACGCCGACATCGTCGCGAGCCTGGCTCCCATCCCAGAACCGAGCGACGACGTGGGAAGCCCGCTTCCCGGCAAGCCCAACGATGGCGTCGGCGCACCCACTTCGCTCGGCCGACGATTTCAGATCATCCGCGCCCACGCCGCCGGGAACCTTGGAAAAGTCTCCCTCGGCGCGATCACGAGCTCAACCGCGAGGTCGCGCTCAAACAGATCAAGGAGCAGTACTGCACGGATCATGACAGCCAGTCGCGCTTCGTGGCCGAAGCCGAGATCACGGGCGGACTGGAGCACCCTGGGGTTGTCCCCGTGTACGGCCTTGGCCACGACCCGCAACACGGCCCGTACTACGCCATGCGGTTCATCAAGGGAGCGAGCCTCAAAGACGCCATTGACGCCTTTCACAACAAACCGAGCGGCGGCCCCCGCCATGACCCTGCGACACGGTCGCTTGAGCTGCGCAAGCTGCTGGGTCGGTTCGTCGCGGTCTGCGAGGCGATTGCTTACGCCCATAGCCGGGGTGTGATCCATCGCGACATCAAGCCGGCCAACATCATGCTCGGTAAGTTCGGTGAGACCCTCGTGGTCGACTGGGGTCTGGCCAAGGCCGTCGGCCGCGACGATGTGATCGCGCAGGTCAACCCCGAGGAGCTGACTTTACGGCCGTCGTCGGGCAGCGGCGGCCAGCATACCTTGCCCGGTTCGGCCCTGGGCACACCAGCCTATATGAGTCCCGAACAGGCTGCCGGCGATCTCGACCACGTCGGGCCGGCGAGTGACATCTACAGCTTGGGCGCCACCCTCTACACGATCCTCACGGGCCGCCCGGCCATCCAGCCACAGCCCGACATTCAAGCCGTGCTCGACGCCGTCCGGCGTGGCGACTTCCCGCCGCCGCGCTCCGTTCGGCCCGAGGTTGATCGGCGTCTCGAGGCGATCTGCCAGAAGGCCATGGCGCGGCACCCCGATGATCGATACCTGTTGGCTCAGGATTTCGCGCGAGACATCGAGCACTGGATGGCCGACGAGCTCGTCTCGGCGTATCCGGAAGGCGTCGGCGCGCGCCTTGGCCGGTGGTCGCGGCGCAACCGCGCGTGGATCCGCTCGGCCGCGGCCGCATTGGTGATCGTGGTCATATCGACGGCGGGCTTCGCCGTGCGTGAGCGCCAGATCGCCGGCCGAGAGCGTCAGGCCCGCACGGTCGCGCAGACTCGGCTCGAGCACATCGAAAAATCCAACGATCTGCTGGCCTCGATCTTTCAGGACCTCGATCCGCGGGTCAAGCAAAAGGATTCACAAGACCTGCACGCACTCCTGGGAGATCGGCTCGAGGAAGCCGCGAGCCAGCTCGACGCCCTGAACGCCGATGATCCGCTCACGGTCGCCAAGCTTCAGAGAGCACTGGGGATCTGCCTCCTGAATCTCGGATATCCCGCCAAAGCGCTCGAGGCTCGCATCAAGCTCCCGAGCGACGCGGCTCGATCAGCTCGGCCCCGACCATCCCGACACGCTGGCAAGCGCCAGCACCCTTGCCAGGGCCTATGCGGAAGCCGGCTACTGGAACGAGTCAATCGCGCTCAACCAGGAAACGCTCAAGACCCGAACCGCGAAGTTTGGACCTGACCACCCTGACACGCTCGATAGCCGGGCTAACCTGGGAACGGCCTATTTTTCGGCGGGGCGAGTCGCCGAGGCGATGGCGCTCGAGGAAGAGACACTCCAGATCAACACCAAAGCGTATGGGCCTGACGACCCACGCACGCTCTTGAGCCGCGCCAATCTCGCTTCGAATTACTCGAAGATGGGCCGTTTAGCCGAGGCCGTCGCGATGGGCGAAGACGTACTCAAGATCCGCACGGAGATCCTCGGCCCCGACCATCCCGACACGCTTAACACTCGTCACAACCTGGCCTGGTGGTACTTTCAATCCGGCCGCGCGACCGACGCGATCGCGATGGACGAAGAGACGCTCAGGCGGAGGATCGCGACGCTCGGTCCCGACCACCCGGACACGATCTGGAGCCAGACGGACCTGGCCCACGAGTATGCCCAGATCGGACGGGTCGCCGAGGCCGCCGCTATCCTCCAGGAGACGCTCAAGCGGCGAACCGCCAAGCTCGGGCCCGACCATCCGGACACTCTCGATAGCCAGGGCCAGCTCGCCTGGGTGTACGAGAAGCTCGATCGCGTGGCCGACGCGATCGCCTTGAACGAAGACACGCTCAGGCGCAAGACAACGAAGATCGGGCCGGAGCACTTCACGACACTGATGGTCCGATCCAACCTCGCCGGCCAATATACTCAGGTGGGGCGATTCGCCGAGGCGATCGCGCTCAACGAGAAAACACTCCAGTTGCGCGAGAAAACGCTCGGACCCAGCCATGCTGACACGATTCAGAGCCGCATCGAGGCTCGCTTATGAGTATTTCCAGATCGGGCGACTGGCCGACGCGATCGCGATGGATGAAGAGGCGCTCAAGTGGGCGACAGTCGCGCTCGGGCCCACCGCCCGGGATACGCTCATCAGCGGCAACAACCTCGCCCACTATTACCTTTCTGCCGGTCGAACGAGCGAGGCGATCGCCTTGTTCAAGGCCACGCTCAAGATACGCGAAGCCACGCTCGAACCGTACCACCCGGATACGATCATCAGTCGCAATAACCTCGCCAAAGCCTACGAGGCAGACGGTCGAATAGCCGAGGCAGTCGACTTGCTCGAGGCGACATTCAAGGCTGTTGAACAGAAGCTCGGCCGCAACAATCCCGGTACCCTCGCCGCCCTCACCACTCTGGCCAACACCTACGAGCGCCTCGGCGCGTTTGACAAGCTGGAGCCCCTGGCCCGCGACGGACTTGCTCGGGCCCAACAGCAGTTCGGATCCCATGACGTCCGCACGGCACCAGCCAGGGTTTCGCTCGGTACCAGCCTGCTGGGGTTGGAGAAATGGACCGAGGCCGAATCGATCCTGCGCGAGCTTCTCTCGCAGCGCGAAGCCAGCGAGCCCGACGCCTGGAGCACGTTCAACACCCGCTCACTCCTGGGGGCCGCGCTCCTGGGTCAAAAGCGATATGCCGAAGCCGAGCCGCTTGTCGTCTCAGGCTATGAAGGAATCAAGTCCCGCGAAACGACGATCCCGATAAGTCATCGGACTCTTCGCCTGAAAGAGGCCGCCAACCGTGTCGTTCGTCTCTATGAAGCCTGGAACAAACCGGGCCTGGTAGCGCAGTGGAAGCTCAAGCTCGGGCTAGCCGATCTACCCGCCAACGTCTTCGCCGGTCCGTGACCGAGCCCTTTTCAGTCGGATCTCATCGATGCCGTCAGTCGCAACCACCAAGCCGGGTTCGGGCTCCTGATATCTCGGCGGCACGATACGGTCTCTGGCCTGCTGCTGGCCGGCACCGTGCGTTACTTTCCTCTGGCCACAAACACGGCCCTCCGCGGTGCGCCGACGGGGCTGTACTTCGAGCGATTCAAGACCGGCACGAGACTGTTGCGATCGGCCGTGACGGGGAGTTCCGCATTGCGGTCCCGCCTGGACCGGGAGTGCTCGTCGTTCAGGCCGCTCCCGGCCTGCCCATGTTCGCCGAAGCGGGAGCCTGGAAGGAAAGCGAGGGATTCCACCGCCGATACCCTTACCGGACGCTCGAAACCCGAGCCGAGGGTGATGGCGCCCCCGAAGGAGATGCGCGGAGTTACCCTGGCTTCATGGGCCCAATTCCACTCTCGGATTATCATGCCTATCGTGTCATCAACCCAGCAGCGAGTGCAAAGACCCTTGATCTCACGATTTCAATCCCTCGCGCGCGACGCGCACTCTGCGGTTTGAGGGGCCTGATGGACGCCCGATCCGCGGCGTGCGGGTGCAAGGCTTGTTGGCTGAGCCACTGACGATGACGATCATTCTCGACGGAACTGAAGCCGAGGTCCTCGCCCTGGGAGAGCGTCGCGAAGTGTTTGCGACGAGCAACGATGGCAAGTACACCGCCCGTGCCGTGGTCAGCACGGCCGACCCACAATCGAGGACAATCCGGCTCAAGTGAGCGGACCGTTCGAGTGCGACCCCTTCGGGACCTGCGAAAATCGACAAGGGCGAGGTCCATGGCCGCACGGTTGTGCAAGGGCCGCCGACGCGCTACGATACTCGAAGGCCCCGGCAGCGGCGGTTCGAGTTTTGCGGCGAAGCGAGCGTACACGCCGAGACAGGAATGCGAAGCGCCTTCCGGCAAGCCCCCCCATTTCGGGCTCGACCATGAGTGAAACTCATCGGTCGCGGATCCGACTCACGCGCAGCGCCTGGTCGTTCAAGACAACCTGATCGGCAAGCGGAGACCGTCCCCGATGGACACCCCTTTACCGCGGCACCCTAGTGACCTTGTGCTCAAGGCTTACGGCACCGGGGAACTCGACGAACCCGCGGCAGCCGATGTGGGCGCGCACCTGGGTGACTGCCAGGTGTGCCAGGAACGCGTCGGCGAAGTCAGGGTTCTCGCTGATGCGGCGCTTGGCCGAGAGGCCGCATCATCTTCCCGTCCGATCACGAACGAGCACGAGTCGACTGAGCCAGTGGGGCCGGCGGCAACCTCTGGCGTTGGTGAATACATTCAGACCGTCCGGGCCGACGTGCGCCATCGAGCCTTGCTCCGGGGCTCGGAAAGCGCGGAGCGGTTCGAGGTCGGTGCCGGCGGAGTGATCGGCCGAGAAGCCGAATCGGTCGCCTACCATCTCGACCATCCCCACGTCTCGCGGCGGCACGCGAGCTTGACAGTCGAAGCGCGGCGTGTCGTGATCACCGACCTGGAAAGCTCAAACGGCACGTATGTCAACGGGCGTCAGATCAAAGGCCCGACGACCCTGGTCCGCGGCGACCGGATCGATATTGGACCATTCTCGATCCAGTTCGACGGCGGCGCACTGGTGAGCCGGTCACGTTCCAATAACATCGAGCTCGCCGCGAGTGGATTGCGGCGCATCGTTCAAGACCCGGAAAGCGGCAAGGCGATGACCCTGCTCGAGGACATCAGCCTGGTCGTTCGTCCCAAGGAATTTGTCTGCGTGCTCGGTCCGAGTGGGTCGGGAAAATCGACTCTTCTTGCGATTCTCAGCGGCCGCAACCCGCCGAGCGCCGGAACCGTGGCGGTCAACGGCGAGGACCTGTATGCCCGATTCGATGCCTTGAAGGGCGAGATTGCCGTCGTGCCCCAGAAAGACGTCTTGCATGATTCGCTCACCGTGGGCGCGGCCCTTCGGTATACGGCCCAGCTCCGGCTTCCTTCCGACCTGACTCGCGACGACCTTGAAGCGAGCGTCTCCGACATCCTCGAAGTGGTCGGCCTCACCGACCAGCAGAGCATTCGGATCAGGCGATTGAGCGGCGGCCAGGTGAAGCGGGCGAGTCTCGCCAACGAGCTGGTCGCGCGGCCGAGCCTTCTCTTTCTGGACGAAGTGACGTCCGGGCTCGATGAGCAGACCGACCGGGAAGTCATGCGGTTGTTCCGCCAGATCGCCAATGGCGGCAAGACCGTCGTGTGCATCACGCACAGCCTGGCCAACGTCGAGGCAACCTGCCACCTGGTTGTCATCCTGACCAAGGGGGGTCGGCTGGCGTTTGTCGGTACCCCTGCTGAAGCCAAGGATTACTTCGGCATTACCCATCTGGGCGACGTGTATGAAAGACTGGCCCAGGAGCAGCCGGCATACTGGCACGACCGCTTCCAGTCGAGCCCCTTTTTTCAGAATTACGTGGCCGAACGACTGACCGGCGAAGCGGTTCCCAGCCACGTGTCGCGAACCGTTCAAGTGCAGCCAACCCCCGCCGGCTCGAAGACTCTGCGTCAGGCCCGGGTACTGACCCGGCGGTATCTGGCAATCTGGCAGGGCGATCGCCTGGCGCTTCTCGCACTGCTCGCGCAGAGCGTTCTGGTATCGCTGCTGCTTGGCCTCTTGTTTGGAAACCTCGATGCTCCGCCGGAAAAAAAAGAGTGGATCCGTTTATCGGCTCCCGTGCCTACTTCGACGCGTGAAAGGTTGAACGAAGTGCTGGGAAAACGAGAGCACGTGCAGATGAAGCTGAACTTGCTCAACATGATGGTCATCTCGTGTTTCTGGTTTGGCTGTAACACGGCCGCCAAGGAACTCGTGAAGGAACGCGTCATTTTCCACCGCGAGCGTGATTACAACCTGCGAATCATGAGCTATTTCCTGTCAAAGTTGCTGGTCTTGACTATGATCGGGCTGCTCCAGGCCACCTTGCTTTTCGGCATCATTCGCGTGTGGTGCCACCCTCCGGGACCGGCGGCCGCCCAGTGGCTGACCTTCGCCGCACTCGCCGCCGCGGGGACAGCCGTTGGCCTGTTCATCTCGGCCTTTGCACGCACCGAGGAAGTGGCCACGGCGCTGATACCGATCGCGGTCATTCCTCAGATCATCCTGGCTGGCCTTATTGCCCCCTTGAAGGGAGTTTTGCAGTATCTTGCCAGGGGGTTTGTCACCGTCTACTGGGGCCAGCACGCGGTCGAATCGCTGCTGCCAAGAGCCGATCTCGACTTGCTCAACATGCAAACCGGCAACTGGACCACCGCGATGACGGTTATCAGTTTCCATGCCGTCGCGGCCGCACTGGCGACAATCGTCATCCTCGGGGTCACAAGCGGGTACCGACGCCAGGCCTGATTTGGAGAATGGCCCGATCGAACAGACGGGTTTACGAACTGCCGAAAGATTTTCTGCCCTTGGCGTGGCAACCCGCAGCCAGTACATTGAGAGATTCCCGCCGTCTCTGGGTTGATTGATTGAATGCCGCGGCCTGACGAATTTCGTGAGAGAGCCACTCTCGCGAACAAAGCGGAGGGATTCATTCAGACGCGGCAAACTTGAACGGAAGGCGCGGCACGATCGATGGGCCGGCTGGCGTTCGAGTCGACACCGGCGGATTGGCACGTGTCGAATTCAGCGGTTCTTGGACGTTCTCGAAAGGGAGATCTGGCCAGTGGTGAAGTTACGGGTTCGTGCTGGTGAGTCGATCCAGGAGGCGGTACGCCGCTTCCGCAAGCTTTGCGAGCGGAGCGGGCTCCGCAAGGAAATGCGTCGCAAGGCCTATTATGAAAAACCCAGTGAGCGCCGCCGTCGTGAGGAACTCAAACGGTTGCGAAAGGCGCGCCAGCACCAGACCTCGCGCGTCTAATTGCCACCAAGTTTCCTTGACGATCGAAATAATACATCCGGGCATCGGCCTTGCTACACGCGAACCGCGGAGTCTTCATCGGCGGGGCGGCGGCCAGGGTAGCGCTCTCGAATCGGCTCGATTTCCCGCACGATAAAGTCATCGACCTGTCGGGCTGAGCGGCCAACAAAGCCCTGCGGGTCGAGCACGCGACCAAGGTCCAACTGGGGGAAAGCCGCGATCGTTGCGGATGCGGTCAATCAGATCGTTATCCGCGGCGCCCGCCTTGAGCCGTTCTGCGGCCGCCAATGCGTGCACCCGGATCCGCTCGTGAAGATCCTGGCGGTCGCCCCCCGCCGAAACGGCGGCCATGAGCAGGTTTTCGGTCGCCATGAACGGGAGCTGATCGGCGACATGGCGGCCGATCACCGCGGGGTGAACGACCAGGCCGGGCACGACGTTTTGATAGAGATTCAAGATCGCGTCAACAGCCAGGAAGGCCTGAGGCACGATCAACCGGCGCACGGCACTATCATCGAGCGTGCGCTCCAGCCACTGCGTCGCCGCGGTCTGGCTGGCGGCGGCCGGCAGTGACATGACAAACCGGGCGAGCGAGCACATGCGCTCGGCGCGCATCGGATTGCGTTTGTAAGCCATGGCGGAGGAGCCGATCTGGTCGGCTTCAAAGGGCTCTTCGACTTCCTGCTCATGAGCCAGCAGTCGAAGATCGCCCCCGAACCGGTGGGCACTTTCGCCGATCCCGGCGAGCGTCGCCAGAACCTGGGCGTCGATTTTCCGTGAATAGGTCTGGCCAGAGACAGAGTAAGACCCGTCGAATCCGAACGCTTGGGCCACCATCTGGTCGAGGGCGTCGACCCTGGCATCGTCGCCGTCAAAGAGGGCCAAAAAGCTCGCCTGGGTACCCGTTGTTCCCTTGACGCCCAGCAGCTTCAAATCCGCAAGCCGGCGCTCGATCTCGCCCAGGTCGAGGACCAGCTCGTGGCACCAGAGCGTGGCGCGTTTGCCAACGGTGACCAGTTGCGCGGGCTGGAAATGGGTGTAGCCCAGGCAGGGCAAGTCTTTCCAGGACTGGGCGAATGTCGCCAGCGCATCGATGGCGGCGACGGTCTTGTCACGGACGATCCGCAGGGCTTCCCGGATCAAGATCAGGTCGGCATTATCGGTGACGAAACAGCTTGTGGCTCCCAGGTGAATGATCGGGCGGGCCACGGGCGCGGCATCGCCAAAGGCGTGGATGTGAGCCATGACATCGTGGCGGAACCGCCGCTCGTAGGCGTTGGCGGCCTCGAAGTCGATCGTTTCGACCTGGTTGCGAAGCGCGGCGATCTGGTCCTCGGTGATCTTCAGCCCAAGAGCCCGCTCGGCCTCGGCCAGCGCGACCCAGAGACGCCGCCAGGTTGAGAACTTGGTCTGCGCCGACCAGAGCCGGGCCATGCGCCGGCCGGCATATCGGCTGGTCAACGGATTTTCATAAACGTCATGCATTTTGGCGTCGCCTCGCGCTCCGGAGACGATCTATTGTACCAAAACCGCCGCGGCGGCCGGGTTTGCTGCAACAGGAGGTTGCGCGGTTGGCTGCGAGTCGGATGATCGTAGCGGCTGCGGTTCTCGCCGTGGTAGCCGCACTAGTTCCCGACCCGCGGCCAACGACCGCTCGGACAGTTCCCGGACAAGCGACATCGGGTCACCTCCATGCTTCCATGCTATTTGATCCCGTAACGCCCTCAGGGCAGCCACTTCGTCCACCTCACGCATCGCTAGACTCCTCCCCGAGTAAATCCCCAGGTGTGCAGATCGTCGGAGGCTCATACCCCGCAGCTCGGCAGACAGCCTCGATGCGCGGACGCAGCACCGGGTTGGCGATATGCCGAGAGTTCCAGGTCACCAGCAAGTCGGCCCCGTGCACCGCAGCCGTGGCGATGTGGGTAGCGTCCGCGAGCGCTCGCTCCGGTAGCGGCACCAACCGCAGCAGCGCGGACGCCAAGACGGCCACCTCAACCCCCTGTTCCAAGAGCGTCAGTCCCGCCAGGACCGCGAGCCGCGCCTCGGCCGCGGATGCATCACCCGCCGCGCACTCAGCCAGGAGCAGCTCGGACCCGAGCAGTTCATACTCGCTTCGGCGTGCCCACCACAACACCGTTTGACGTTGCTGCGCCGCGCGGACCAAATCGCCGCTGGGCCAAGCCGTTAGAAAGCTCGGCACGGTCGTCTCAACATACACCCGAAGGGCCATACGGTGGATTCTACCGGCCTGAACTGCGGGAGGCAACCCGCCATCCGGCTGCCAGGATCCAGTAGCAACCCCTGAGCACCAACCACTTCATTGGCTCGCAAGTTGTTGACCGCCCGATTCGAGATACCTGGAGCAAGGCGTAGTTCCCGAGGAGGGCCGAATTCAAGCCCTGGGAGAGGAAACTCAACGGCCGGATGCCCGCAACGGCTGGATAATCAACAATATTGTTCATATTTATATTTTTATAAATTTTAACCAATTCGAGAGCCTTTGGGAAGGGGGCATGAGTGTACCAGGCTGGAGGGGGCGACCTGGCGCGAACGCCGCCACGGCGGCAGCCGACCGTTAGTGAGATCGGATTGTTCCCACCACTGGCTTCGGAGTCGTTCGCGGACGAACGAAGTCACGGGTGAACCGGCCGCTTGAACGGGGGCCGACACGGAGAGAAGATCGTCGGAGCCTTCAGGTAGGCCCGACGCGCGTGACGAAGCCACCACTCGAGGTATTCGAGGGTCTTTCCGCAAAGGCTAAGGAGTGTGTCGATCGCTGCCCAGCGGTCGTCGCCAGCGGATGAGCCATGCCGTGTGTCCGTTCACCCCTTCGGGGAGCCGGGACACACGGCATGAGGCTCAGACAATCTTTTTCACACCTTTTTTTGTAAAAAACTGCGCCAAAGCGGCTGTCGCTGATAGACGACGCCTTTCTTTACCCCTAGAATAAAAGGGAAGCGGCGTGAATTGGGGCGTGCGGGGTTCGGCTTCTGTCTGGTCGATGTTTTCGGGACGGGGTGGCTTCGATGGCCGAGTCTTCGGATCGAGCGCTTCTGGACTTGATCCGCCGCGGCGGTCCGCTGACCGTGGCCGAGATGGCCGAAGGCCTGGGCGTGACGGCCACCGCGGTCCGCAACCGGCTGACACGGCTGCTCGGGGCCGGACTCGTCGAGCGCCAGGTCCAGCATCAAGACAGGGGCCGTCCCAAGCATAGTTATCGGGTGAGTGTGGCCGCGCAAAAGCGGCTGGGCCAGAATTACGCCGATTTAGCGCTCGTGCTCTGGGACGAAATGATGAGCACGGTCGCCGATCGCAAACTGCGACGGCTGCTTTTCATCCGGATCACCGACCGCCTTGCCGAGATTTACCGCTCTCACGTGAGCGGACCGGAGTGGGAAGGGAGGCTCGTGCAGTTAACCAACTTGCTTCACGACCGAGGGGTGGAAGCGGAGGTGGCCAGGGAGGCCGGCGGGGTAATTCCGATCCTTCGTCAGCACTCCTGCCCTTATTACGAGCTTGCCGAGTCTGACCCTGCCATCTGCGCTCTCGAGCGCAAGATGTTCGAGAAAGTGCTGGGGCGGAGCCTCCGTCTGAGCCAGTGCCGGCTCGACGGCGATCGTTTTTGCGATTTCCAGGCCAAGCCAGTGCCGATCACCGTCCCGGAGCCGGCTCAGCTTGGATGATTGCCAGCAATTGATTGATCCGACCTGTACGGTGATCCGCGGCAACGGGGCGTTTATTCCGCTCCATCGTTTCGCCAACTGAGTGTCAAGAGAGTGACAAGACTGATGAGCAAGGTTCTTCGTATCGAAAATCTGCACGTGGCCATCGGGGACAAAGAGATCCTGCGGGGCGTGGATTTGACCCTCCAGCAAGGTGAAGTGCACGCCCTGATGGGCCCCAACGGCTCGGGCAAGAGCACCCTCAGCTATGCGTTGATGGGGCATCCTAACTACGAGGTCACGGCCGGCTCGATCACGCTCGATGGCGTCGACCTCCTGGCCATGGAGCCCGACGAGCGTGCCAAGGCCGGGAATCTTTCTGGCCTTTCAGTATCCGACGTCCATTCCCGGCGTGTCGGTGGCCAATTTCTTGCGGCACGCGGTCACCAATGTTCGCAACCCGGCTCGCAAGGAAGGCGAAGATTTGATTCCGATGCGTGATTTCCGCAAGGAATTGCGCGAACAGATGGATGAGCTGGGCGTCGATCAGGAATTCGCCCGGCGGTATTTGAACGAGGGCTTTTCCGGCGGCGAGAAGAAGCGGGCCGAGATCCTCCAGATGGCCATGCTCCGCCCCTCCTTCGCGATTCTCGACGAGACCGATAGCGGCCTCGACATCGACGCCGTGCGGATCGTTTCGGAGGGGGTCAACCGGGTCGCCGCTCGTCATCAGACGGGCATCCTGGTGATCACCCACTACGAACGGATTTTAACCTACATCAAACCCCAGTTCGTTCACATTCTTTTCGGCGGTCGGATCGTCGAAAACGGCGGCCCTGAACTGATCAAGCTGCTCGAGAAAGAGGGATATAACTGGGTCCGCGAGAAATATCCCGACGCGGCCAAGGACGAGGAAGAGATGGAAGCCGCTTTGCAGCAGAAGCCGCTCCTGACAACCGGTTGAAAAAAAGGCCCAGCCATGGGCCGAAGACGATTGGCTTGCCTTGGCTTCTCGGGCCGCGCCAGAATTCATTCTCACTAGTAAGAAGGGACCGAAGATGTCGACCGATCTGAACCTCCAGGTTGCCGGAATCAAGGACGAGTACAAGTACGGATTTCACGATTCGGAGGCGAACTATGCCTTCAAGAGCGGCAAGGGCCTGACACGCGAGATCGTCTGCCAGATCTCGGAGATGAAGAACGAGCCGCTCTGGATGCGCGAGATCCGCCTGAAGGCGCTTGAAGTCTTCCTGTCAAAGCCCACGCCCATCTGGGGGGGCAACCTGTCGGAACTCAATTTCGATGATATTCACTATTACATGAAGGCGGCCGACCGCCAGGGAAAGACCTGGGACGACGTGCCGGCCGAGATCAAGAATACGTTCGATAAGCTGGGCATTCCGGAAGCCGAACGCAAGTTCCTGGCCGGCGTGGGCGCCCAGTACGAATCGGAAGTGGTCTATCACAGCCTCCGTGAAGACTTGCAGCAAAAGGGCGTGATCTTCGTCGACACCGACACCGCGGTGCGCGAATACCCCGATCTGGTCAAGCAGTATTTCACGTCGATCATCCCGATCCAGGACAACAAGTTCGCGGCCCTGAACACGGCGGTCTGGAGCGGCGGCTCGTTCGTGTACATTCCGGCCGGGGTCAAGGTTGATGTGCCGTTGCAGGCCTATTTCCGGATCAACGCCGAGAACATGGGCCAGTTCGAGCGCACGCTGATCATCGTCGAGGAGGGGGCGCAGGTCCATTACGTCGAGGGCTGCACGGCCCCCATGTACTCGTCGGAGAGCCTGCACTCGGCCGTGGTCGAGATCGTCGTCAAGAAACACGGTCGCTGCCGGTACACGACCATTCAGAACTGGGCCAATAACATTTACAACCTGGTCACCAAGCGGGCCGTCGCCTATGAAGACGCCCTGATGGAATGGGTCGACGGCAACCTCGGCAGCCGGCTGACGATGAAATACCCGGCGGTCTACATGCTGGGCAAGGGGGCCCGCGGCGAGATCCTGTCGATCGCGTTCGCGGGCAAGGGCCAGCATCAAGACGCCGGCGGCAAGGTCGTGCATGGGGCCCCTTACACCGAGCTCGCGGATCATCTCCAAGAGCATCAGCAAGAATGGCGGCCGCGCCAGCTATCGCGGGCTGCTCAAGGTCGCCGCCGGCGCCAAGGGCTCCAAGTCCAACGTCGTCTGCGATGCCCTGATCCTCGACCCGCAGAGCCGTTCGGACACTTATCCCTATATCGAGATCGACGAGGACGACGTCAAGATCGGCCACGAGGCGAGTGTCTCGAAGATCGGCGAGGAACAGCTCTTCTACTTGAAGAGCCGCGGTCTCTCCGAGGCCGAAGCGTCGACCCTGATCGTCAGCGGGTTCATCGAGCCGCTCGTCAAAGAGCTGCCCATGGAATATGCCGTCGAGATGAACAAGCTCATTCAGCTTCAGATGGAAGGCTCGGTGGGGTGAGGCGGGACGGGTGGATGAGGGAGGATGGAACATTTTCACTCTGGAGCCGTGATGTGGCGACAGAGACGCAGCAGATCCGAAGACAGCAATTGAGCGTCAGTGGGGCTTGGCCTTGGCCGGGCGCTGGCACTGTCTGACCGACCGTCTCGGAACGACGCTTGACAAGGTGATCAATCAAAGATGGGGCGTATCATAGCCTCGGTGACGATCAAGAACGCCGTCGACGTCGCTCACAGCCTGCGCTGTGATGCCTTGGTGGATACGGGTGCGGCCTATCTGACTCTTCCCAGTGCCTGGAAAGAACGACTAGGCGTGCTCGAGCAAATCCGCACGGTCGATCTGGAGATCGCCACGCAAGAGGTAGTTCAGGGTTCGATCTGTGGCCCCGTTCGAATCGAGATCGAGGGATTCCCGCCCACGTTTGGCGAGGTTCTATTTGTGGACATGGCCCCGCGGGACGGGGGTTATGAGCCGCTGATTGGTTATATCACGCTCGAGCAGTCTCAAGCGGCCGTCGACATGCTGGGGCACCGGCTCATTCATGTGAAACGGATCGATCTGAAAACGGTTGACGTGCCATCCTGACTGGGCGATTGAAGAGACAGACCAACGATGACTAGCAGTGCAATGGGAACGATGTCCGCTCGCAACACGGGCGGTTTCACCGAAGAGGTTTTCGAGGCTTTTCTCCGCGAGCGCGACGAGCCCACATGGCTGATCGAGCGGCGTCGCGAGGCGTTCGCGCGGTTTCAGGCATTTGCGTGGCCCAAGGCGAGTGAGGAGGAGTGGCGGCGGACCGATATCCGCGGGCTGCGGCTCGACGCGTTCGGCCCCCCCGCGGCCGGCGAGCTTGATCCGGCCGCAGGAGCGGCGCTCGACGACCTGTGGGGCACGTTGAGCTCGCACTATGCCACGGGCATCGAGCACGTGAATGGCTCGCTTGCACGTTCGCCCGATCCGCTGCGCCTGGGCAAGGCGGTCTTTGTCGACCTCAATCGCGCTGTGACCGACTATCCCGAACTATTGAAACGCTACTTGCTGACCGATGCCGTGAAGCCCTCCGACGACATCTTCGCGGCGCTTCACGCCGCGTTCTGGACGAGCGGAACCTTGCTTTACGTACCCAGGGGAGAGCGCCTCGAGGCCCCTCTTTTCAGTCTGATTGGTCTCGCTCGGGAAGGGCGTGTCGACCTGAGCCATACGCTGGTGGTGCTCGAAGACGAGGCCAGTGCAACCCTCGTTCGCGAATCGGCCGGACGGGGCGAGGGGGGTGGGGCGTCGTTGCACATCGGTGCCATCGAGGTTTTCCTGGCGCATGGCGCGAACCTGCAGCTCGTCAACATCCAGAACTGGGATAACGCGACCTGGCATTTTAGTCGCGAGCGTGCCCTGATCGGCCGTGATGCGCGGCTTCAGTGGACGATTGGCGGCTGGCGCGCGTGTCGCCAAGGTCAACCAGGAGGTGGCCCTGCAAGGTGCGGGGGCCGACGCCCAGGTGAACGGTGTCATGTTCACGACGGGCCGCCAGCATCTGGCCTATTTCACACGCCAGGATCACATGGCCCCGCACACCACGAGCGACTTGCTCTACAAGGCGGGGCTCAAGGACAAGTCGCGCGTGGTCTGGAAAGGCATGATTCGGGTCGAGAAAGACGCGCAGCGCACCAATGCCTATCAAAAGAACGACAACCTCGTGCTCTCGGAGGCCGCCCGCGCCGACTCGATTCCCGGGCTGGAGATTGAAGCCAACGACGTGCGCTGCACCCACGGCGCGACTGCCGGGCGGGTCGACGAGGAGATGATCTTCTATGCACAGGCCCGCGGAGTCGACCGCCAGACCGCGATCCGGCTGATCGTCGAGGGATTTTTCGCCAATGTTTACGATCGCATCATGATCGAGCCGGTCCGCGAGACCCTGCGCCAGGCCGTGGCGGCCAAACTCGCGGATGGTCATCCAACTCAGAAACAGAATTGATTCCGCTCAGCTCAGCCTCAGACACAGAAACCTTCAGGAGCTTGCATCAATGGGAGAACCCTACGCTCATCCGGAAGTCCTGGTATCGGCCGACTGGGTTGAAGATCACCTCGGGGACCCCAAGGTCCGTATCGTCGAGAGTGATGAGGATATTCTGCTCTACGATCTTGCTCATATCCCCGGGTCGGTTCGCATTGACTGGCAGGGCGACCTCCAGGACCAGTTGATTCGCGACTACATCAGCGCCGACAAGTTCGCCGCCATGTGCTCGAAGGCGGGAATCTCCAATGATACGACGGTCGTTTTTTACGGCGACAAATCCAACTGGTGGGCCTGCTATGCATTCTGGGCGTTCAAGCTGTTTGGGCACGCGGATTGCCGGATCTTGAACGGCGGCCGCAAGCTCTGGCTCGATCAGGGCCGCCCCACGTCGACCGAGATCCCGAGTTATCCGTCGACCAGGTACACGGTTCAAAGTCAAGACGAGGAGCGGATCCGGATTTTTCGCGACGCCGTGGCGGCACACGCCAAGGCAGGTCTGCCGCTCATCGACGTGCGTAGCCCCAAGGAGTTCACCGGCGAGATGTTGCACATGGAGGCCTATCCCCAAGAAGGGGCCCTCGCGGCGGCCACATCCCGGGCGCCAAGAGCGTTCCCTGGAGCCGGGCTGTCAATGATGATGGAACGTTCAAGTCGGTTGCCGAGCTCAAGGCGATCTATGAAGACGAGATCGGTCTGAAGCCTTCCGACCCGGTCGTCGCCTACTGCCGCATAGGCGAACGTTCGAGCTTGACGTGGTTTGTGCTCACTTACCTGCTGGGCTATTCCAACGTCAAGAATTACGACGGGTCGTGGACCGAATGGGGAAATCTCGTGCGTGCCCCGATTGCCAAGGGCGCCTGAATCCGTTGATATCGAGCAGTCAGTCATCCGCGTTCACGAGGGGAACTATGCCGGCCTCACTGGATTTGATCGTGGCCGATTTGAGCGCATGCGACCGGCAAGAGAGGATCGACATGCTGCTCGATTTCGCCAAGAGCTTGCCCCCTCTTCCTGAACGGCTGGTCGCGCATAAAGATGCTTCTCACCGCGTCGAGGAATGCCAATCGCCCGTTTATCTGTTCGTCGAATTTGCTGGTGATCGAGCGGCACTCTATGCCGACGCGCCGATCGAGGCCCCGACGGTTCGTGGCTTCGTGTCTTTACTGATCGAGGGACTCAGCGGCTCGACGACCGACGAGATCCTCCAGGTGCCGGCCGATCTGGTCGAGCGTTGCGGTCTGGGAGAGATCCTGGGGATGCTGCGGGTTCGCGGCTTGACGGGTGTCTTGCGCCGCCTCAAGGCCGAAGTCACACGCGCGGCGATCGAGCGGGCGCGGTCGGCCGCCGATCATTCGTCGACAGCGCCGGCGCCCCCAGGCAACGGGGCGTGAGCCGACTCGAGATCCTGTTTGCGGATGCCTGCCGACCTGAAGCCGGCCGGCCACCATGGTAGAGCAAAAAGACTCACCGGCGCAATTGGCCGGTCACATTGTTCCAAGGATATCTCGAGGCATGTCAACATTCGTCAAGGTCGCCACGCGTTCGGAATTGTCTCCAGGTGGCAAGAAACTGGCGGAGATCGATGGGCGTGCCATCGCGCGTATTCAACGTCGACGGGACTTTTCATGCGATCGACGATGTCTGCACGCACGACGGCGGCCCTCTCGCCGAAGGCGATTTGATCGGCTGCGAGATCGAGTGCCCGCGTCACGGCGCCCGCTTTGACGTGTGTACCGGGCGAGCCCTCTGCATGCCGGCCATCGAGCCGGTGGCCGTCCATTCCGTCGAATTACGCGGCGACGATATCTACGTCGCGACCGACGATTGACGACAATTTCCGGTTGTGCCCATTCAGCGACCCCAGGCGATCGTTTACAAGTGAGAATATGCTGGTTTTGATAATAAGGACACGGTGATGATTGATCAAGAAAACTTGCTCTCGGCGCTGCGAACGGTCAAGGACCCCGAGTTGAATGTCAACGTGGTCGATCTGGGGTTGGTTTATTCCGTGCAGATGCGCGAGGATCAAGTGGATGTCGAGATGACACTGACGTCGCCGGCGTGCCCCGTCGGACCCGAGATCCTTCGCAACGCCGTGACGGCTCTCGAAAAGGTCGAGGGGGTTTCCAAAGCGAACGTCAAACTCGTGATGTCGCCTCCATGGTCACCCGAGAAGATGTCGGACGCGGCCCGAGACGAGCTCGGCTTCTTCTGACCGTTTCGATCGTCTTTCCATCGCCGGCTCATTCGCTCTTGTTCACTAGACACATCTATCTGTCGGCACAGGCAGCTAGATTCTGGATTGTCAATCTTTGTAACGTTCGCGTGCTCTTTGGAAGCAAATAATAAATAAAATTTGTGAACAAATCATTTTCAGGATGCTGTTTTACAACCTAATGTTGAGAACTTCTATTGTTAATGACGGTACTGGTGGCGCAGCGGAAGATTTATGCTAATTTATCCGGCTAACTATGAAGCGATGTTGGACTTCGTCTGAATTGACTCGTCGCAGGTCAATGTATTGACCTCCGCATCACAGGGTTTGTGATTGCCAGGCTTCGTCCCTGTCACGGAGCAGTCTCGACGATCGTATCAGGCGGACCTAGTGGGGGGTTCCCGCTTGCGGGATCGAGCACTGTGGCCCGTAAGAAAACGTCGAACGTGCGTGTTAATGTCAAAGCCTCTTTATCGCGACGTTTGAGAGACATTCGCCAGGAAGTTTTCGGCGAACATGGCGGTCCCGGAGCTTGCGCGTCGCCTCAATCTTCCCGCGAGGACATGGTATAACTACGAGACGGGTGTCACGGTTCCAGCGGAAGTGTTGCTGGGCTTCATCGATCAGACCGGAGCCAATCCAACATGGCTCTTGACCGGGGAAGGCGCACGATACCGCCATTCCCGCGAAGAACGGCAACTCTCTGAAATGGCTCCTGTCGAGATGATTCGGCGGGGACTCGAAGAGCTTGAACGGTCGATACCCAATGGGGTCGCGATTGTCGCTCCGGAAAACCTGCCCAGTCATGAGACCTCGGAATTCGTGGCGATCGGGCTATATCCTCTCTCCGAGATCGCCAATCCCAGGCTCGATCACGCGAACGCTCACGGACACGTGCTGGCCTATCGCAACTGGCTGCCCAATCCAGGCGCAGACTGTCGGAACGCGTTTGACCGACGACGCGATGCACCCGATTTTGCCCATCGGCTCAATCGTGGCCGTCGACCGGTCAATCACCAATCCGGACGACCTTCAAGGTCAGATTGTCGCGGCGTGCCCGACCAAGCACCCCTTGATACGCTGGCTCGACGTCAGCGATCGTCACATGATCTTTCGACCCAACCAAACGGCCAGAGACTTTCTACCGATTCCGGTTGAGTACGACGGCCAGAATCACCATTTCATCATCGGCCGAGTGGTCTGGTCGTGGAGTCGATTCGGGCAAAACTGAGCGGAAAGGAAATCAGACCGAGAACCGGCTCGAGCCTGACCTGTTTCGTCTTGTCAGCTCAACCGTCCGCGAAGTTTTTAGTTTTTGCTTGCCTTCGCGTGGTTCCGGAGCGATCCTGAGGCGGAATCCATCGTGGTGACGGCGGCCCCAGGGCCCCGGCGTTTTTCCTGTCGTTCTCCTGGCTGGTACTCCGCGATAGCTTCTCTGAAACGATCGTGGGGTTCCATGCGGCCTACACGTTCTTCGCCATTCGACCCGGATCAGCTCTGGCAAAGTGCATCCGAGCCGGTTTTCTGGCTCGACCCCTCGCTCAAATTGATCTGGGTTAACCGAGCGTGGGAAAAATGGACCGGTTATGCGGCCGAATCGGTGGTGGGCCTGGTTTGCCAGGCCCATGGTCCCGCACGCGCCGGTGATCTCAACGACTTCATGGCGAGCTTTTATCCGCCCGTCGAGTCGCTCGGCGGCCAGCCAGCGGCCACCCGTGCTCTGATTTTTCACGCCAGTGGCGAGCCGGCCTGGCACCGGCTCAACTACTGGCCGTTTCGAGATGAAAAGGGTGTTTTGCTCGGTCTGCTGGGACTGTGCGCCGGCGGGCCAGGAGTCGAGCTTGAGCCGACTCGACCGTCAATCAACTTCATCTCGATTTGCTGGAAATCAAGCGGCAGACACAGGAGAAGTATGGGTTCGATCGTTTGATCGGCTCGGGTCCCTCACATCGACGACTGCTTGATCAGGTGCGTCTCGCGGCCGCGACGACAGCACCCGTGCTCATCGTGGGCGAGCCCGGCACGGGCAAACGCCAGGTCGCGCGGACCATCCATCAAAATGGGCCCGAACGACAGCAGCCGCTGATCCCCTTCGATTGCGAAGCACTCCCCGCGGAGATCCTGGAACGTGAATTGTTCGCCGCCCACGGAAGTGCCGAAGTGAAGTCGCCGGAATCGCCGGCTGACCCGACTTCCCGGCCTCGGTTGTCACTTCGAGATGGCTCGACCTTGTTGATTTGCGAGGTGCTCTCGCTGCCGCGCGACCTCCAGGCCCGGCTGGCCGCATCCGTGAGTCCAGGCGTTCGAATCCTGGCCACGACGGCCTTCGACCCGGAAACCGCACTCAAGAGCGATCGCATTCGCCCCGAGCTCTACTTCGCTCTCACCACGTTCTTGATCCGGCTCTTGCCGCTGCGCGAGCGCCGCGACGAGCTGCCCATTCTCGCCCAGTATCTTCTGGAACGTTCCAATCAACGCGGCGGAGTACAAAAGGCCGCCATCACGTCCGATGCCCTTGCCGTCTTGATGGCCTATGACTGGCCCGGAAACCTCCGCGAGCTGGGACGCGTCATCGATCATGCGCGTACCGTCAGCGATGGTCCCTGGATCGCCGAGGATGATCTGCCAGCATCGATACGAGGCCATTTCGGCGGAGGATACACGCCCCCCACGCTGGCCAACGCCATCAAGCCGCTCGACGAGCTCTTGACCGAGGTCGAACGACGATTGATCGAGACCGCCATGCGGCAAGCGCGTGGCAACAAGTCGCGCGCGGCCGAGGTGCTGGGTATCTCACGCCCACGCCTTTATCGCCGTATCAAAGAACTTGACCTTCCCGACGATGAACCCGGCGATGACGCGGCCGGCCAGCCATAGCAATGACTCGGGGCCAACCCATCATGCTCGTGAGATTCACTCAAAGGCGCACTCCGGGCCTGACGCGCGGCAGGGCTGTTTCATACTCGACTTACAACCGAATTTGGGAGGGCGAGACTCTGTCGAGCTTCTTCAGTTCGCCCAGCTTATGGCTCACCTCAGCTCGACGGAATCTCGCCCTTCCCGGGCAAAATGAAACAGCCCCTGACGCGCGCGGCGTCACGTCGTTCGAGATTGCGAGCGACTCGAAGAAATACCGAAAGAGCCCCTTCACATCCATGCTCGGGGGCCCTTCGGCAATACGGAATTTTGTGGCGCTGACTGACTGACAGGCTGGCCGGCTGAAACGCCCCGACAGGAAGGGGGACCAGAGAAAGAGCATGGTATGGACAACCCGGCTGGTGCGAGACGCCCCATGCGTGTCGCGCGCTCGAGTCTTTCGCTTCGCTACTGGGTATCGCGTGCGGATCTTGTTTCTTGAACGTGCTCGTGGGGACCGCGATAGGGCGAGGTCGAGGCTCCTCGATACTGATCCGTCCAGTGTCGATGCGTGACGATCGCTCAGCCAGGCTGCAATGTGCTGGGCGGCCCGATCCGAGGCACCAGGCTGAGCGACGACATCCCGCAATTTGATGAGGGCGGACGTTGCCTCCAACCGGGCGACAGAGTCGCCGAGCCAGGCGTCTGCCCAGCGGGCGAGGTCGTTCGAGACATCGCGCCAGGTGAGATACTCGGGAAACACTTCGGCATCGGCCAGGAGATTGACCAGGCTGATGTATTTCGCCTTGATGAACCAGCGAGCCACCCAGAGATCAAATCGCTTGATTTTATAGAGGACAACCGTGGGCAGGGCTTCCATCATGAGCTCGAGCCCGACCGAGCCCGAGACGGCCCACGCCACGCGGGCGAGCCGGATGAGCTCAGGCGTGCGTCCCGCATGAACGTCGATCGCCAAGCCCGGTTGAGCGCCCGCATTTGCCAGCGTGTCGGCGATGATCCCTTCCGCCAGCTTTTTGTGACGCTCGTGCAAACAGGCCACGGCGAAACGGACGTCCTGGCGTTTCTGGGCCAGCTTGATGGCGGCCCTGATCATCTCCGGCAGATTGCGCGTGATTTCCTGCGTCCGCGAGCCGGGAAGGATCGCCACGAGTGAGCCCCCGAGCGCACTTTGCTCGCCGAGAAAAGCGGGATCGAGCACACGCTCCGCCAGCTCGTCGAAATACGGATGCCCGACATGAACGGCCGCCGAGACCCCCGCGCGTGGTACCAGGGCGGCTCAAACGGCAGGCTACATAACACCAGGTCAATCGACCTGCGCACCTTCTTGACGCGCCAGCCGGCCCAGGCCCAGATCTGCGGCGGCACGAAATAAAAAACCGGAATCCCTCTCGCCTTGGCGCGGGCGGCGATCCACCAGTGCAGACCCGGGTAGTCAACGAGCACAACCGCATCGGGCTTGTGATCGCGAAAATGCCGATCGGCCATGAAGACCAGGCGGATGAACGTCACGATGTTCAAAAAGACCTGCAAAAACCACATGACAGCGAGATTGGCGAGCGGATAAAGCAAGTGGGCTCCCGCCGCCGTCATTCGTTCGCCGCCGAAACCCTCGAACCGCGCGTCGGGATACTGCCTCCGCAACGAGCCAATCAAGTTGGCGGCGTGCAGGTCGCCGCTGGGTTCTCCGGCCGAAATGAAGATGCGCATGGTGACGACTCGCTTCCTTGCTCAATGTCGCCCTGGTCGTTTCGTTCGAGCCAGCCCCGCCTTTTCGCGGGCGACGACCTCGTGAAACGGTCCCCGCTCACTGCCGCCATCGCTTCCATTCGTCGAGCGGGATGAGCCTATCAGATGAAGCGGCTCCTGAAAAGACACGTTCGGGCCACTGTCGGAATGATCGATCAGGATGGCGGGCTGGACGGGTCACTTCAAGTACCCTTCCGCCTGTACTTTCCAGGCGACGATACGTCTATATATGAGGGATGGCTCGAGCTTCCGGCTCCCGGCCTGGGCGAGCGCACTCTGGACCGCGACGTTGGCCTTCAATTCGGCATACTTTTTATCCGTCGCTTCGATGATTCTACCCAAATCATCGAGAGCCGATCGGCAAAGTTTGCGGCCACGCTCGATGTTGGCGTCTAGCGTATTGATGTCGTCCAGGACGGAAAGATCGCTTTCGATCCGCTTGGCGTCGCGATCATCTAAATTCCGCTGTTTGCGGAGTTGTTCGTATCGATTCTGGATGTCGTCGAAGCGGGCGATCTGCTGACTATCGCTTTGGGGGGAGCGATGGTCCAACTCATGTTTGAGTTCGTCGATCTCGAAATCAAGTTCGATGATCTCCTTTTTCAGCTCGTGCATTCTTGCGACGTCGAGTTTGATTTGCGTTCTCTTGGCGCTACTGGACGCGAAGTCTTGCCACAAGCGGTAGGCTACACGGAACTTCTGCGTGACGTCCGACTCCTGTGCGAGAATCCAGATCTTGCGGTCGCGTTTCAAGCCGAGCTTCTGGAGTTGATCTTCCCAGGAGTCTGACGTTTCCCTGGGCACCAGTGGCCCCGGAGTGACGGGGCCGATTGGATGCCCGGCAAGAAGTGACGTGCGTTCACGAAGATCGTCGGCATCGATGAGCAGATCTGGGAGTTGATCGCTCTCGTCTATGATGTGCGTGGACTCTGGTTCCGAGCTCGGTCAACTCCGAAGCCTTATCACCGGGCTCACCGACCGGGAATAGACCGCTCTGGTTCTCCTGATTGATCTTCCCGGTCGCCCGATCGATTCCTGGGAAATGCGGGGCGTCGTCGCTGGGCGTCACAACCGTTGACCGGCTGGCCTTGACCTCGGACGCCCGTTTTTCGTTGCTCTGAACTGGCGAACCGATCCCCCCGTTTGCGATTGACGTGAGCACGGCCCCGACGCCCATCGAGGCAGCGCCAAAGGCCGAGAGGGCGACGACGATCGGCCATGGCGATCCCGGTTTTGGCCGCGCCCTTTCGCACCGACCCTTGAGCGATCGACGAGTGGTGCCGTCGTTCCGAGGTCGATCAGCCCATCCCATTCTGACCCAGCATCGAAGAAATCAGGCACTTTGGGATCCGGCTGCACGGGAGCGGGCTTGTTCGGCATCGAACCTGGCCCTGATGTCGACGCCGTCGCGGGTGTCTCACTCGCGTGGCCCTCCTCTGTGTGCGACGACAGTTCCGAGCTTGGACGGCCGTGCCGTGCTCTCCCGGGCTTGAAGAACGGTTTCAGCGCCTGCGCCACCGCGTCGGGTGACTGGAAGCGCCGGTCAGGCTCCTTCGCCATCATCGTGGCCACGAGAGCCGCCAGCTCAACCGGCACCTCGGGCCTTGCCAGGTTGAGGGGCAGGGCATCCATCGAGTGATGTGCCTGCAGAATGTCGTAAAGATTTGATGCTTTGAACGGAGGATGTCCCGTTAGCAAGTAATAAAGCGTACACCCGAGGCTATAGATGTCCGCGCGAATGTCGGCTTGACGCGCGTCACCGATCTGCTCGGGAGCGATGAAGTCGGGCGTGCCCAGCATCTGGCCTTCATATGTCAGGCCGCGGTCGCTCGCTCCTTCGCTCCTGACCTTGGCCAGCCCGAAGTCCAGCACTTTGACGACCGCCCGGCTTCCCTGGTGCATCAGCATCAGGTTGCTCGGCTTGATGTCGCGGTGAACCATGCTGAGCTCGTGCGCGTGCTGGAGCCCCAGCGCCGCTTGGTAGATATAGTTGCAAGCGCTGGCCACAGGCAGTGGTCCCTTGGCCTCGACCAGTTTGGCGAGATCAAGGCCATCGACATACTCCATGGCAAACAGGAGGGTCGCGCCAAGGCGACTCGCCGCGTAGGACGTGACGATGTTGGGATGGTGCAACCGACCGGCGTGGCGAATCTCAGCGAGAAAACGGTCAACAGCGCCCCGGCGCTTGACAAGGTGGCTGCTCACGACCTTGAGAACCTCATACCGGCCCATCAGACGGTTGAGGACCAGATAAATTGTCCCCATCCCCCCCTGGCCGAGTTCACGAACGATTTCGTAATCAGGATGGTCAGCCAAACCAGGAGGCAGCGTCCCCGCCGGAGGAGACGCCGGCGCGCGTAATCCAGCCTTGAGCGTCGACAAGCCATCGTCCGAAGAAATGACGGGCACCGGCAAATCGGCCTGCATCGGCGTATCGGGGAGACGGCCCGTGACTGTATCCGAAGACATCACGGCGACTCTCTGGCTGCAATCCGGACAGGATTCAAGGTGTTTGCTCACCGGTAAAAATGCCGCATCGTCGAGCTTGCCCATACCATACGATCGCAGGATCTGGTTGGTTGGATGGACGGCGGCGCTGGCGCCCATGGCGAATTCTCCGGTTGAGGTTGAGAAACCCCCCTCGTTCGGTCAGCAAGAACCGAGGACACGAAACACGAATGCCGTCACTACTGGACGCTCAAAAGTCGACGAACTTGCGCGGAAAAAGATTTTTTGACACCTTTTCCCGATTTTGAGTGCGGCCGAAACGAGTTTGAGAATGTCTCACCTCCTGCGGGAAACAAAAGCCCTCGCGCCGGACCTGGCGAGGAAAAAGGGACAGGCCAGATCAGGAGATCGCCGGCTTCTTCGCATAACCTGTTGAGAGTTCTAGATTTAGCCCAAAGTACCGCGTTCGCGCCCGGAGCCGTTGCGGCGCACGGGTTCCCTACCATAAATAATACGAGAGCGCTTTACGCCGCCCTGTGAGCAAGCATTCCGCAAAACCAGTTCTGGGGCGGCCCGAAGTGTCAGGCGACACTAATTTTGACCCCCTCGAACCTGTACTGAACCCCACTGCCAGCATGCCTGGATGTTATCGGTTCTTGTCGCCTTTTGCGGTCGGTTTTTCTGTCCGTACCTCCGGCTCGCGTTGGGTCGGATCGGGATCGGCAGTCGCCAACCTCGATCGGATCAAGCCACTCTTTGCGCTTTTCTCTTAATCGATAACTTTCTCCTGTGATCATCAGTGTGTGGCTATGATGAAGCAGTCTGTCCAAGATCGCTGTCGCCAGGACTTCATCTCCGAAGACGATTCCCCATTCCGAAACCCGCTGGTTCGTCGTCACCAGCAGGCTCCCCTTCTCGTATCGGCGGTTCACCAACTGGAAAAACAGGTGTGCCGCCCGCCGCTCGAACGGTAAATAGCCGAGCTCGTCGATGATCAACAAGCGGGGCTTGGAATACTCGGTCAGCTTCTCATTCAGGCTCCCTTCTGTTTCGGCTTTCCCCAGGTTCGCCAGCAGCGCCGTGGCTGTGGTGAATCGGACCGTGTGGCCCTGCTCGACAACCTTGCGGCCCAAGCCAATGGCCAGATGCGACTTCCCTACACCAGGAGGTCCAAACATCAGCACGTTTTCACCATGAGCAATGAAGTTTCCCGTGCACAACTCTCGGATCAACCGCTCGTCCGCCGATGGCTGAAACGAGAAATCAAAACCCTCGATGGTCCGCACGCATGGGAAGTGCGCAATCTGTAAACCCATGCGGATCCGCTTCCCCTGCTTGGCGTCCACCTCACGCCCCAGGATCTGTTCGAGGAACTCCAAATAGGTCCACTCTTGCTTGGCTGCCTGCGACAATACCGACGCCAGCGTTTCGCGCAGGTGAGTCAACTGAAGCCGCTTCATTGCCGCGAAAACCCGCTCCTCTCGTGGGTCGTCGGCCTCGCTCAGCGTGCTCATGGGCAGCCTCCTTCCACCACCTCGGAATAGATCGACAACGGCCGCGATACGGGATTAGAAATGAACTCGGAATGAGTCGGGGTCTGACTCTCCGCCTCCCGCCGGAACAGCCCCTCGAAGTGACTGGAATTGCGAACCCACGCGTGGGGCTCGAAGCTTCTCACGTGCTGCGCGATGCAATTCCCGCGAAGCCAGATCTCGACCTTCGCCTGCTCAATCACGACTTCCACGGTCTCGCGAACATGCTGATAGGGCACGCTATATCGAATTGTATCGATATCAACAAAGCAGTCTGTGCTGACGCGACGTTTCAAGCGGCGGGTGCGAACGGCCAGGGGGCGTACCGGCAGAGGGCGCAAGGCGTGTTGCTCGTCTCGCTCGAAGCGAACGGCGGGCCGTTCCTTGGTGGTGCCGTGAATCCGACGATCGGCGACCTCGACCATCCAAGTCGCCAGGTGACGCTCCAACCCCTCGAACGAGTTGAACGATCGCCCAGCCAAGGCGTTGTGCTTGACATAGCCAACACCGCGTTCGATCTTCCCCTTGGTGCGGGCACGACGAGGGCGACAGGCCTTGGGCGTCAATCCACGATCGCGGCAGAATATCTCGAATCCTGGATTCCAGACCACATGGCCGGACTCACGATCGTGGGACGTGACCAGAGGCGAAGCGTTGTCGCAGAGCACTTGCTCGGTGAGGCCGCCGAAGTGCCGGAAGGCCCCATCGAGCCCCTCGAGCCAGTCGTCCTGCCGCTGCGCCAGAAACGCCCGGCAGTAGAGCCGCCGCGAGTATCCCAGGACCGCGGTCATCAGGTAAACCTTGACCGGTTGCCCGTTGATCCGCACGACCTTCTCGCCGAAATCGATCTGGATCTGTTGGCCCGGCGGGGTCTCGAACCGAACCGTGGCCAGAGCCTCAGCCCGTTGCGCCTGGCGAAGCGGGCCGACAGCGCGTTGCAATGTTCGTAGCTCGACGTGCAACCCTTGGCGGGCCAATTCCTGTTGAACGACGACCGTGTTTCCCTCGGCGACCGTGCCGAAAAGGTCCTGGACTTCACGAAGCGCGACGGCGTCGAGCCGACGAGCGGCAGGGCGTTCTTGAAAACCGACCGTGGCTCCAGCGAGATAGCGGCGGACGGAGTTGCGGGAGATCCCCAACTGTCGAGCGATCCGTTTGCTTCCGAGCCCTTGGCCGGAGAGCTCGCGGATTCGATCCACGATTTCCGGTTTGACCATCTTGGTGTCCTCCTGCGTAGGCCGCAGGTGAACACGCGTTGCGTCCGGCTGGTCCGCCTGCGAGTCATGCAGGTTGACCAAATTCGAGTCGACCTTGTCCATAGACCCTCCCTAGTCAAGCGTATAGGCGGGGGTCAGTTTTAGTGTCGCCAGGGGGGTCAGTTTTAGTGTCGCCTGACACGAAGCGAGCGTGGGGCGTCAGCCCCCCTGTCCGGAGCCCGAGAAGACAGGCGGCTCACGCCCCCCGTTCGCCCGGATCCGGACTTCCGGAACAGACTCTCAGCACGGATTGCGCCAGCACAGCGCCCCCTCAAGCCGGCAGCCATTCATGATTGGTCGCTTTCGGGCCAATCGAAAGGCTCCGGAAAAAGGCTCTGTCACGCCCGCCTGCCATGCGCCGAAAATTCCTTGATGAAAGTCGCCCGATGGAGCCGATAACGAATTGAGGTAGGCCCTTTCTTCACGTCTGCCTCGTTCGTGCTTTCCCATCAAGATTCCGTCGATCGACGGTAGCCACGCTCGTGTGCGACGATGCCCATGCACCGAGAACCAATCCTCGAAAAACGTTGTCGGGCCGATTCTATTGAAAAAGTAGGGGAGTTTCGCCGATGCGTAACCATCGCAATCGTGCCGCCCGGCCTGATCTCGAGCGCATGGAAACCCGGATTGTACCCACGGCAATCGGTATGCAAGTTCACGCGTCGCACGCTGTCACGGCGCAGATCAACCACCTTTCCAACATCGTCACACGTTCAACGGCCAATCACGACGTAGCCAATAGCAGTACACAAAGTCTCAAACAGCGGCAACAACTTATTCGCACCCTGATTCACCACTATGCCCCGCCGGCGCATCATAACAACACAGTGACCCCGGTAACGGGCCTCAATAGTCTTTTCAAGTCGCTGTTTGGTAACGCCTGAACCTCACGCCCCGAGCGGCTACGTTGATCTCGGACTTACCAGGATAAAGTTCCTTCTTGCACGCAGGATGAAGGTCGGCGTGGCGCTCACGGTACGTTCTCGTGGTGGCGATTCCGGCGATCCCTTGCGCTGGGGAATACGATTTTCGGCGTTCGTGCTTCCTGGGTTCCGCCGATCGAGCCCACGTTCTATGTTCAGAAAGGAGTTGCCCCGTCGCAGTGCCTTGATCCACTCCCAAGAGTTCTTCAGAATGATCCCGCCGCGGCGATTTCGATTTTCGATTCCAGGAATCATTGTTGCCTGGGTCTTGATCATCGGTTCGGGCCTTTTCTCGATCGCCGTCTATACAGCCGTACCGGGAGAAGCGGGATCGCCGCCTGTTCTCTGGCCTGACGAGACCGAAATCAAGCGTGATCTCCGATGCTCGACCCTGCTCATCTTTCTGCACCCGGGTTGCCCGTGTTCTCAGGCGAGCGTCACCGAGCTCGGCGTCATCTTGAGTCAAAGCCTCCGGCGCGTCACGTGCCACGCCGTGCTCCTCTCCTCGAAGCATTCGCACCAGGCCTGGAAACGGTCGCCGCTCAAGAATGCGCTGGCGCTCTTGTCAGAGGTGCGGCAGTGGGAGGATCCGGGAGGAGCACTGGCGCATCGGTTCCGCGTGGCGACGTCGGGACACGTGGTGCTTTATGACCAGAATGGCCGGCTAATGTACAGCGGCGGCATCACCGACGCCCGCGGTCATCGAGGTGATAATCCAGGGCGAGCCGCGGTCATCGGGCTCGTTCTTGGCACGGAACGGCGACCTTCGAGCCATGGTGTCTTCGGGTGCCCGCTCATGGCTAGCGAGCCATCGCCGGGCGGGGAGCGGCCGTGATGACGCGCTCGCTCTCACGACTCAGCAGACATTCAAAGCCGACGATGGCGACCGTCATTCGAGCCGAGTCTCTGTATCGATCGCAACTGACCGCGGGATCTCGCTCAATTGATCGCCTCTTTGTGGTTCTGCTCGTTGTCGAGTGGGTCGCCGAAGTTCTTTATGCACTCCTGATATCGCCTTATACGTGGGCCGGTGAGACCGCCCGGATTCATGCGAACGTCTGGATCGCGACCGTCCTCGGGGCCGCGATCATCAGCCTCCCGGTCGCCCTGGCATGGCTTCGACCCGGAACAGAGCTCACCAGGCAGCTAATAGCCTGTGCGCAAATATTATCGAGCGCTATTTTTATTCATCTATCGGGTGGCAGGATCGAGGCTCATTTTCATATTTTCGGGTCAATGGCGTTTCTGGCTCTCTATCGTGACTGGAAGGTGCTTGTCACGGCGTCGATCATCGTGGCCTGGGATCACTTTGCGCGTGGCTTCTTGTGGCCGCGATCAATCTATGGAATTTCCGACGCCAGCACCTGGCGCTGGGCGGAGCATGTGTTCTGGGTCGTGTTCGAGAACTCGGTCCTCATCGTGGGCTGTCGTCAATCTCTGTCCGCCCAGTATGCGCTGGCGGTACGTCAGGCTGACAGCGAAGCCGCTCATCAGGCGGTCGAAACCCAAATCACCCAGCGAACGACCGACCTTTCTCGAGCCAATGAAGAGTTGCGACAGCGAGCGCGGGTAGCTGCGCCGCCGAGGAAAGGGCACGCGAACGCCAGCAGTTTGTCGAGATGCTCAGCAATGCGAATCCATCGCTAATTTATCTCCACGATATCACGACGAACCGCACCACGTTCGTCAACGACCGCGTCACCAACTTGCTGGGCTACGATAACGAATGGACCAGGGCCCGCGAAACCGAAGACCTGATCTCGAGAATCGTTCATCCTGACGATTCGAGGCGCCTTCACCGGGGCGACTGGGCGAATCGTTTCGACCAGGTTGACGACGGGCAGGTGATCGAGACCGAATTTCGGGCACGGCACCAGGATGGCACCTGGCGATGGGTTCGCATCCGTGAAGTCGTATTTCGCCGCGACCCCTGCGGCCGGCCAATTCAGGTGCTGGGAACACTTGAAGATGTCACTATCCGCAAAAACGCCGAGGACAAGTTTCGCGTTCTATTCGAACAATCATCGGACGCTCATTTACTATTCCATGAGCAAGATGGCGTCCTCGACTGTAACGATGCCGCGCTCCACTTGCTCGGATGCCATGATCGAAGCGAATTGATAGGACAGCATCCCGCGGCCCTGTCGGATGAATTCCAACCCGACGGCAGGCGTTCCCTGGAGAAATGCCAGGACATGGACGCCACCGCCAGGCGCGAGGGCTTTCATCGGTTTGATTGGTGGATCAAGCGCAAGGACAACGGCGTTGTCTTCCCTTGCGAGGTGACCCTCACCCCGGTTGACGTTGCCGGCTGCAGCGTGCTGCTGGTGGTCTTGCACGACCTGACGCAACGGAAGCGCCATGAAGAAGAGATTTCTCGGGCCCGCGCCCAACTGATGGACGCCATCGAGAGTCTCGATTCGGGCCTGGTGATGTACGATGCGCGGGAACGGCTCGTCGTCTGCAACAATCGCTATCGCGAGTTTTACCCGGAATGTGCTCATGCTCTCGCGCCGGGAACGTCCTACGAAACAATCCTCCGCGAGTTCTGCCGCAATGGGGGGCATCGCCACTCGGGAATGAGCGAAGACGACTGGATCACCCAGCGGCTCACCGATCATCGTCGCGGCCGCTACGTTTCCGAACAGGCACTCAAGGGTCGATGGATTCGGATCGGCGATTTTCCCACCAGTGACGGCGGCGTGGTGAGCCTGCGCACCGATATCACGGAAATGAAGCGCGTGCAGGAAGAGCTCAGGATCGCCAAGGATATCGCCGAGGCCGCGAGTCGCTCCAAGAGCGAGTTTCTTGCCAATATGAGCCACGAGATCCGCACTCCCATGAACGGAATCATCGGCATGACGGAACTGGCCCTCGATACCGAGCTGACGCCACGACAACACGAGTATCTCAGCCTGGTCAAGAGCTCGGCCGACTCTTTGCTTTGCGTCATCAACGATATACTCGACTTCTCGAAAATCGAGGCCGGCAAGTTGAGCCTGGAGCACGCGCCCTTTTCGCTTCGCTCTGTGGTCGACGAGACGCTGCAAACGCTGGCGCTACGCCGCGCATAGCAAAGGGCTGGAGCTGGCTTGCCGCACGGCCCTCGACGTTCCCGAGATCGTCGTGGGCGATGCCGGACGGCTTCGCCAGGTTCTGGTCAACCTGGTCGGCAATGCGATCAAGTTCACCGAGCGAGGCGAAATCCTCGTGTCGGTCGTTCTCGAGGAGCTGGCAGGCGACAGGGTGGGCCTGGGTCTTTCGGTCGCGGACACCGGGGTCGGTATCAGTGGTGACAAGCTGGAGACAATCTTTCGGCCGTTCGAGCAGGCTGACGGCTCGACCACGCGCCGTTTTGGCGGCACGGGCCTGGGCCTTTCCATCTCGGCCAGGCTCGTCGAGCTCATGGGGGGCACCATCTGGGTTGAGAGCCAGCCGGGGATCGGCAGCACATTCTGGTTCACCGTGGTACTCGGCGCTCACCACGCCGACCTTTCCCTTCGCGACGAACCCGAGGTCACAAACCTGGTCAACGTGCCCGTGCTGGTCGTCGACGATAATGCCACCAACCGTCTCATTCTCGAGGAAGTTCTCAACAACTGGGGAGCACACCCATCTTGTGTGGAAAGTGGATTCGCCGCGCTCAAGTTTCTTCGAGACGCGGCCCGACGCGGTCAAGCATTCCCGATCGCGCTGGTCGACGTGATGATGCCCGCGATGGACGGATTTGAACTGGCACAGCGGATCCGACGCGACCCGGCGATTGCCGGTGTCCGACTCGTTTTACTCACCTCGGCCGGCCAACCCGACGAACCGGCGATGTTGCGTGATCTGGATATCTCCGCATGTTTAACCAAGCCCGCACGGCAATCCGAGCTTTACAACACCTTGATGAAAGTCATGGCACCCATGGACTACTTGAATCACGCGGATACGACGAAGCTGACGGTCTTGAATGCCCATGAGACAGCCGCGACTTTCGCCCTTGAACATTCCGCTCGCAGCGGTTTGCGGATCCTGCTGGCCGAGGATCATCCTGTCAACCAGAAAGTCGCTGTTCGGATGCTGGAACATCTGGGACACCACGTGGTCGTTGCCTTCAATGGCAGCAGAGCCATCGAGGCCCTTGAAGCGGAAAGCTTCGACGTCGTGTTGATGGATGTGCAGATGCCGGAAATGGACGGTTTCGAGGCGGTACGCCTGATCCGCGAGCAAGAAAAGTCGACCGGACGGCACATGCCGATCATCGCTCTGACGGCTCACGCCATGCAGGGCGACCGTGAGCGCTGTCTGGATGCCGGGTTCGACAGTTATCTCGCCAAGCCCATCCATCAACGCGAGCTCGCAGCGACTCTCAACTCTTATGAAACAGACTTGCCGCGTCCCGCGCGAGCCCGCGGCTTCGACGTCGAGCCGTTGAGGGCAATCTGCGGAGGCGACGAGGCCTTCCGCCGCGAGCTGGCGGAGTCGTTTCTGGAATCGGCACCCCGCTGTCTGGCCGCGATCGCGACGGCCCTTGAATGTGATGATTCCCGCTTGCTCGCCGCCCAGTCGCACGCGCTTCGCGGTATCAGCCGGACCATTGGAGCCCATGACCTGGCCGCACGCTGCGGCGAACTGGAAGACGCCACCAATCGCAGTGACGTCAAGGCCGCCACGGCCACGGCCGCGCAAGTCGAATTCGCATGGGAACAGGTACGCAGCGCCCTGCAAGAGCTTGTCATGACAGGAATTCAGAAATGAGAATCCTCATTGCCGAGGATCAACCACCGGCGGCCCTCTACCTGCGCCGCACACTCGAAAAAATGGGACACGAAGTCGAGATCGCGGCCGACGGTGAACTGGCATGGAATCAAGTAGAGAGCGGTGAATTGCCCGTCTTGATATCGGACTGGATGATGCCGCGTCTCGATGGGCCGGAGCTTTGCCGGCGCATTCGCGCGGCCGAGAGCGACCGGTATACGTATATTATTCTGCTCACTTCACGCGACCAGCGTGAAGACCGACTCAACGGCCTGCGCACCGGCGCCGATGATTTCCTGACCAAGCCGCCCGACGCCGATGAGCTGGCCGTTCGGCTCGAGATTGCCGAGCGTATTCTCAAGGTGCACGAACAACTCGCGCGTCAGAACGCCTTGCTCGCCGAGCTGGCCACCGTCGACGAGCTGACCGGAACCAAGAACCGTCGCCGCTTTCGCGAAGATCTCGAGCTTCTCTTCGGCCAGGCCGACCGGTTGCTCACTCCACTGTCTCTGATCATGCTGGATCTCGACCATTTCAAGGAGTACAACGATTCCTTCGGCCATCTGGCGGGCGACGAGGTTCTGCGCCTGACGGGATCGATCCTGCGCGAAGCTGTTCGCAGCCATGACGTCGTCGCCCGCTACGGTGGCGAGGAATTCGTGGTCCTCTTGCCGGCCACCGCCGCCGCGGAATCACTTGAAGTCGCCGATCGATTGCGATTGGCCATCGCCTGCCGGATCTGGCCCCACCGCCCAATCACCGCGAGCATCGGAGTCGCCACCGCCGGCGCCACCACCGCGGATGCCTCGTCCCTCGTCGATGAAGCCGATCAGGCACTTTATGTATCCAAGCAAATCGGACGCAACCAGGTCACCCATTTCAATGATCGCCGCGCGGCCGCCGGATTGACCCAGGCGTGATCCGATGCGAATCATTGCATGAATTGAAGAGCCAGCATCATCAATTCGCTTGCCCCTTTCGCTCATCAACGAGACGACGGTACGATACGGGCCGAAGCCAGACGAGATCGAATTGCTCGATCTCGGCGCGAGAGGAAGTCTGTATGGTCCCGTTGCAATCGCCGGCGTGTCTGGCGATCTCCGTTCTCACGGTCACCTGGTTGTCGCTCTGGATGCTCGCCAACGCCGCCGAGATTGTGCCGTCACCACATAGCGCGCTACGATTCGAGGTTCGGCTCGGCCAGGAGGCGGCTGCACCGACGCAGCAAGGTCGCCAGCCATCACGCGTGCCGCCGTATTCCGGCCGGTTACTCGTCGTTCTCGGAAAGCCCGATTCCACCCAGCCGCGACAATCGATCGGTCAGACCGGCCTGACCGCGGCGCCCATCCTTGGTTGTGACGTCGATGATTTCGCAGCCGGTTCCGAGGTCGTCCTCGACGATCGAGCATCGATCTTCCCGATCGACAGCTTGAGCCGGGTTCGGCCGGGAACCTATGCCGTTCAGGCCTTGCTCCACACGAACCGCGACTTGAATCTGGTGAACGCTCCTGGCGATCTCCACAGCCGGGTCACCACTGTCCATCTCAACCCCGCGCATGCCACGACCGTCCGCCTGGAACTATCCGAGCGCATGCCCGAGGAGACCTTGCCCGCCGACGAAGATTCGATCAAATACGTCAAGATCCGCTCCCCCCTTCTCAGTGATTTCCACAAACGGCCGATCGACCTGCGCCGGCGTGATCTTGCCATCCAATTACCACCGCGAGCCCGGGAGACATTTCCCGGTGCGGGTTCACATTGGGGGCTACGGTTCACGGTTCACCGACGTCGCGGAGATGATGCAAGACGGCTCGGCATTTCATCGTGCCTGGATGGCCGACAAGGCACCATCCATGATTCTCATCCACCTCGATGGAGCCGGCCCGCTCGGCGACCCCTATCAGATCGATTCCGACAACCATGGACCCTACGGCGCAGCCATCACGCAAGAATTGGTTCCATTCGTCGAAGCGAAATTCCGGGGAATCGGCCAGGGATACGCCCGCGTGCTCGACGGCGGCTCGACCGGGGGCTGGGTCGCACTGGCGCTTCAGGTCTTCTATCCCGATTTCTTCAACGGAGCCTGGGCTTTTTGCCCGGACAGTGTCGATTTTCGCTCATTTCAACTTGTGAATATTTACGAAGACACGAACGCGTATACCAACCGCCATGGTTTCGAGCGGCCGGCCGCGCACGACGTATCAGGCGAGGTCCGCTATACGATGCGGCATGAATGCCAGCTTGAAAACGTTCTGGGCCGTGGCGACTCATGGGCACTCTCCGGCGGCCAGTGGGGCGCCTGGAACGCGACCTACGGTCCTCGAGGCGCTCTGGGCCAACCGATCCCACTCTGGGATCCGCGTACCGGCCTGATCGATCGTGCGGCTGTCGCGTCGTGGAAACGCTACGACCTGCGCCGCGTGCTCGAGGAGAGGTGGCTTCAGATTGGTCCCAGGCTCCAGGGCAAGCTTCACATCTGGGTCGGCGAGGCCGACGATTACTTTCTGAACAATGCCGTCCACCGGCTCGACGCGTTCCTCGCACAGGCCCAGCCGGCTCACGGCGGCTCAATCACGTATGGAGCCCGAGAAGGCCACTGCTGGATGGGAATTTCACCCTCGACGCTCATGGCACGGATGGCGCAGCGCATGGCCGTCGCCGCGCCGACCGCGAAACCGCCCGAAAATTGATGGAGTATTCCATGACTCGACGTTTGCATCACAAGACCGGTCGTTTGTTGTATACCATAGCGAGCGTGACGGCGGCTTTGCTGATCTCGAGCTTGAATCCAGCGACCGTCCGCGCACAAAAACAAAAGACCGTGAGCAACCTCGATGAGAGCAAGGTTGGCCCGTATGCACTGCCAGACCCTCTGCTCATGACGGACGGCCGCAAAGTCACAACGGTCGAACAATGGAATAAAATGCAACGTCCGGCGCTCTTGCGCCTCTTTGAGACGGAAGTTTACGGCCGCGTGCCGCGCACTGCCACGGGCTTTACGCCGCGGTTTCAGTTGCGATCCGAAGATCGACGGGCCTTCGGTGGCAAGGCGATTCGCCGTGAAGTCTTGATTTTCCTGAGTGGGAAGCCAGGCGGGGAACACATCAACCTCTTGCTCTATCTGCCGCTGACTGCCACCCGCGCCGCCCCGGCACCGGCGTTTCTCGGTTTGAATTTCCGGGGCAATCATTCGATTGAGCCCGACCCCGCGATCACGCTCTCGCCGCGGTGGATGCGCGACAGTGGCAAGGGCGTTGTGCAACATCGAGCGACCGAGTCATCGCGGGGGACGGATTCATCAAGCTGGCCGGTCGAGCAGATCCTGGCCCGCGGCTATGCGCTGGCCACGTTCTACTATGGTGACGTCGACCCCGACTTTGATGATGGATTCAAGAATGGAATTCATCCGTGGTTTTACGAGTCCGGGCAATCGCGGCCGGCCGCCGATGAGTGGGGCTCGATCGCCGCCTGGGCGTGGGGACTCAGTCGGGCCCTCGATTATCTCGAGACGGTACCCGAGATCAACCCGCGTGAAATCGCCGTCATGGGTCATTCACGGCTGGGCAAGACGGCACTCTGGGCCGCGGCGCAAGACCCTCGGTTCGCAATGGTGGTCTCGGTACAATCGGGATGTGGCGGCGCGGCCCTGTCGCGGCGGATCTTTGGCGAGACCGTCGAGCAGATCAACACGTCGTTCCCGCACTGGTTCTGCACCAACTTCCGGCGGTATAACAACCACGAAGACAAGCTCCCCGTCGACCAGCATGAGTTGATTGCCTTGATCGCGCCGCGGCCTGTTTTGATTTGCTCGGCCGCCGATGATCTGGGTGCCGATCCCAAAGGCGAGTTTCTGGCCGCGCTGGGCGCCGACCCTGTCTACCGCTTGCTAGGCACCGATGGCCTGGCGGTGACCGAGATGCCCGCACCAAGCCCGCGCCAACTGGTGAAGAGCACGATTGGTTACCACTACCGCCCCGGCAAACATCAGGTCACCGCTGATGATTGGGATGTGATGATGGATTTTGCCGACCATCATTTCAAGCGGTAGGATTCGACTCAGCTACTAGCGGGCCGATTGCTGGGAATCGGCCGCCGGGCGTCACCGCCTTCTCGCTAAGCTCGATCGCGCGCCCTCATTCCGGCCAGGCCATCCGGTTGCCGCGATGAACGTGCCGGGCATTGCCCGCGCCAGGCCGTGCCCCGCATTGTCGCTGACCATGGTCAAGTGAAGAGATAGCCTCTTCAGTCCGGTCAGCGCCTTCAAGTGTGGCAGGCCTTCATCGCTGACACTCGTCAGGCCGAGCGAGAGCGTGTGGAGCTGATCGAGGCCCTTCAGTCGCTCTAATCCGCGATCACTGATCTTCGTATCATCGAGCGACAACCACTTGAGGGAAGTCAGGCCCTGCAAATTCGCCACGCCGGCGTCGGTGACCGGTGAGCCAGCGAGACACAGGTATTCCAGCCGGCGGAACTGCCCGATCTCCTCGAGTAGGTCGTCGGATCCGCGATACTTCAGATCGACGTATGTCACATCAAAGAAGTAATCGACACCAATTGGCTCGAACAGCAAAGCCAGCCGAGGATTCATGCCGGTCGGAATCGGCCGGCCCTTCTTCCATTGCCACTGCCAGTCGTACATGACTGTGCCGCCAGCTCGTTCGATGGTCGCCACCGTGGTGCGCTGAACCTGCACTCGATGGATGAACCCGCCGAGGGCGCAGCAGACAATGGCGATGGCGCACATCAGGCTCCGAACACGTAAGCGGGGTCCAGTCCACCGATGTGTGCACACTGCTCGGTCAGACATTGGCTCAGTCCCTCTTCCCACGCCAGACCAGACCGCGCAAATGAATCCTGCGTGGCGCAACATGGTCATTGCCCGAATGGGTGGCAAGTCACGCAGGCTGAATGATATTTCTCAGGCCACCTCGTCGCAACCTGTGCGGACGATCATGTGATCACACGGCCTCGACCGTTGCATCACATCCGTTGTGCTGTATGCTGAGACTGGCTTGCAACCCTGCGCGGCGCGTGCGGCCGGACCCGACGAACAACAGCTCGACGACCTCGAGGAGACGACAGAAATGATTGCGATTCGTACCAGGATTTTGGCCGCCGGCATGATGGTCGCCGGGGCTTTTAGCCTTGGCCAGATGGGGCTTGCCCAGAGCGCCGAGCCTACGATCCGTGTGCTAATCGTCGATGGTCAGAATAATCACAACTGGCGCGCGATGACGCCGCCCATCAAGGCCGACCTCGAGCACTCGGGCCGGTTCAGCGTCGATGTCGCCACGACCCCGGGCGCAGGTCATCCCCATCGGCGTGGGAGTCGTTTCATCCCGATTTCTCCAAATATGATGTCGTTCTCAGCAATTACAACGGCGAACCATGGCCGAAAGACGTGCGCACGGCGATCGAGGAATACGTCGCCAAGGGGGGCGGCCTGGTGATTCTGCACGCCGCCAATAACGCCTTTGAAAACTGGCCCGCCTATAACGAAATGATCGGCCTCGGGTGGCGAGGTCCTGGTTTTGGTGACCGGCTGACGGTCGACGATCGCGGCGAGGTCGTGCGGACTCCCAAGGGCCAGGGGCCCGGCGCCGGGCACGGGGCGCCTCACGCTTACAAGATCAAGATTCGCGATGCCAATCACCCGGTCACGCGCGGCATGCCCGCCGAGTGGATGCACGCCAAGGATGAACTGTATCACGGCCAGCGCGGGCCAGCCGAGCACATGACGATCCTGGCCACGGCCTATTCTGATAAGTCCAAGGGGGGCACGGGAACCAACGAGCCCATGATCTGGGTGATCCCCTACGGCAAAGGACGCGTCTTCACCACCGTGATGGGGCATACGATGGGTAACGACATCACGGCGATCCAATGCACCGGCTTCAAGAACGTGGTGCTCCGCGGCACCGAATGGGCCGCCACGGGCAAGGTGACGATCCCCATTTCCGACGATTTTCCCACCGCGAGCGAGGTCAAGACCTCGGAGTCACCCAGGTAAGACCATGACGGACACGCGCGGCCAAGCGGCACGCAAACGAATTCGCTCATCAGTTACAGCGGTTGTCGGTCGCGCCGCACACAGTCAGCGACGTCGTTGCTTCGAGACTTGAAGAGGAGCGAATCCTTATTCTTACGCGCCGACCCGCGCTGACACTGAGGCACCCGCACTCGTTCACCACGGTCCCCGTGGGAATGCGGTCCCGGGACGCTCTGCGTCGTCTTCTCCTGGTCGGAAGCCGAGGCGGCCGCACGACGCGGGAGCGTCGCGGACGGCATTCCCACGCAGCATGGGAACGAGGGATTGTGTGTGCAACACGCGGGAAAACCGCTGTAACGGGCGGCAACAAATTCAAATCCGCCATCCCTCCTTGGCTCGCGAAAGTGTAGAATTGGCGAGTTGCCCGCATTTGATCGCAATGGGCAAGGGGCGCCCGTGATTGGTCTTTTGTGGGCGAGCTCAAGGGCTCGGGTTTTCTTCTCATGGCAATCTCATTTATTCATGCGGCTGATATTCACCTGGATAGCCCGCTCAAAGGTCTGGAACGCTATGAGAACGCTCCGATCGACCGCATTCGCGGGGCAACGCGATGCGCCTTCAGCCGGCTGATCGACCTGGCGATCGAGAAGGCCGTCGACTTCGTTCTGATCTCGGGCGACCTTTATGATGGTGATTGGCGCGATTACAACACGGGCCTCTTTCTGGTTCGAGAGCTCCGCCGGCTCCGCGATATGCAAATTCCCGTCATCTTGATCGCCGGTAATCACGACGCCGCGAACAAGATGACGCGAACCCTGTCACTCCCTGACAACGTGCGCTTTCTCACCCATAACCGGCCCGAGACGGTCATGCTCGAGAAGCTCGGCGTGGCCATTCATGGACAGAGCTTCGCCAAGGCCGCGGTGTTGGAAAATCTCGCCGCGACGTATCCAGGCGCCGTGAAGGGAAACATCAATATCGGCCTCTTGCACACGGCCATGAACGGCGTCGATGGCCACGAACGCTATGCGCCCTGCACGCTCGACGAGCTGAAATCGCGGGGCTATCACTACTGGGCCCTGGGGCACGTGCACACGCGCCAGGTTCTTTGCAAGGAACCGATCGTCGTTTTCGCCGGCAACGTGCAGGGACGGCACGCCCGCGAGACAGGTCCCAAGGGATGCTTGCTCGTGACGGTTCGATCAGACGAGACGATTGAAACCGTGTTCGAACGTCTCGACCGGGTGCGCTGGGAACGAGGACACATCGATCTGACGAATCTCGAAAGCGAGTCCGAGCTGTGGGAACGCGCCGCCGAAACGTTCGACCGGTTGCTCGCGTCCGAGCCCGAGCCCGATGTCATGCTCGCTGTGCGGCTGACACTTGATGGCACATCGACGCTCCATGGCCGAGTTCTCGCCGATCGCGATCGCCTGGCAGCCGAATTGCGCAATGTCGCCGCCGAGAAAGGTTGCGAGCGGATCTGGATCGAAAAGATCGAAATCGAGGCTCGGCCGGTGCGTTCCATGGCCCAACTCGACGGCCCGTTCGAGGATTTGCTGGAAGTCATCGAACAGCTCAACTCCGATCCAACCTCGATGAGCGGGGTCGTCGACGAGCTGGCCGAGCTGCGACGCAAACTGCCTGGCGACCTCATTCATGACGCCGACGGCCCGCGGCTCGACGACGTGCAGTGGCTTTTATCGTTGATGGGCCAGGTCCAGCCTTTACTTCTGGATCTTCTGACGAATCTTGAAAGCACCGCCACGAAATGATCTTCCAATAAAATGAAACTGGCAACGCTGCACTTGAAGGCTGTTGGTCCTTTCACCGACGTCGTGATCGAGCTTTCCGGGGGCGAGCAGGGTCTGCACTTGATTCACGGACCCAACGAAGCGGGCAAGACCTCGACGCTTCGCGCACTTTCGCACTTGCTCTTCGGCTTTCCGCACCTCTCGGCCGATAACTTCGTGCATCCGAACGAGCAACTTCGGATCGGGGGAACGCTTCGCCATAGCGATGGCGAGGAGCTCGAGATTGTCAGGCGCCGCGGCAAGAGCTCGCTGCGCGGCCGCGATGATTCAACCGTGATTCCCGAGGAGCGCCTGGCCCGGTTTCTCGCGGGCATCAGCCAGGAAACGTTCGAGACCTTGTTCGGAATCGACCATGCACGGCTGGCGCGCGCCGGGGAAGAGATCCGCACGGGCCAAGGGCATCTGGGCGAGATGCTCTTCGCCGCCGGGGCCGGGCTGGCTGGCCTCAACCGCGACGCGAGACACTACAGAAAGGGCTCGATGAGCTCTTCAGGCCCAAAGGTCAGAATCCCCGTATCAACAAGACCCTGGCCGATCTTCGCGGTAAAAATGACGAGCTCAAGCGGCGGTTGCTGTCGACCGAGGAGTGGCAGAGGCACGACCGCAATTATCAAGACACGGCGGCGGCCGCCGAGAAGATTCGAGAACAGGTTCGCAAATCGCGCCTCGAACAGGGAACCTTGAAGCGGATCAAGCTGGCTGTTCCCCAGGTGGCGACCTGGCGGCGGCTCAATACCGAGCTTGCCGAGCTTGGTGACGTGATCCGCCTTCGCGACTCGTTTGGCGATGAGTATCGCGAAGCGCACGATCAGCTTCGCATGGCCGAGCGCACGATCGCCAAAACGACCGTCGCGCTCGAGCAAACGGACGCTCGCCTCGAACAGCTCAACCCCCCGCCGGCCTTGCTCGACGCGGCCAGTGAGATCGAGGCTCTTCAAGAGCGATTGGGCGCTGAAGAAAAAGCCAGCCACGACCGGGTTCGCCTCGATACATTTCAACAGGATGCCGAACACCAGATCCGAAGAATCCTTCGCGAGCTGGGCCGCGGCACGGAGCCAGAACAGGCCGACGCACTACGGCTCCGCGTCGATGAACCCGCCCTGATTCGCGGATTAGGGCAGCGCTTTGCCCAGCTTCGCGGTCAGGTCGACGAGGCGACTCGAACGATCGCTCGTCATGACGATCAAATCCAGCGTCACGAAAAAGATCTGGAGGCTCTCCCACAACCTCGCGACGTGGAACGCCTTCGCAAGGTGATCAGTCAAACCCGAAAAGTGGGCGACCTGGATACCCAGCTTGCTGACGCCCGTACCCGTTACACGCGAGCGGCGAAGAAAGCCAAGACCGCCATCGCTCAGCTTCACGGGTGGACTGGCTCGCCCGAAGACCTGCAAACTCTGGCGGTCCCCCTGGGCCCCACGATCGATCGATTCGAGCTTCAGTTTCAGGAAATCGCCACGGGGGGCCGCGCGCTTTCGGAGCGCATGATCGATCTGGACACGGCGGTTCGCCAGCTTGAATCGCGGCTGCAATCGCTCGAGCTGGAGCAAGATGTACCGACCGAAATAATGCTCATCTCCGCACGCGAGCGGCGCGATGCCGGCTGGAAGCTCGTCAAAGCGGCCTGGCTCGAAGGTGCAATCGCGGAAAAAGAGCAAGGCACCTTTGTCGCCGAATTCGATCCGAAGGGCTCACTGGCAGCCGCCTATGAGCAAAGCGTGCACCATGCCGATGCCCTGGCCGACCGGCTGCGCCGTGAGGCCGATCGCGTCGCGCACAAGGCCGAAGCGCTCGCTCAGCTTCATCAACATCAAAAAGCGCGTGCGGCGCTCGAAAAAGAACAACAGGCGCTCGACGAACGGCACGCGCACATCAACGGGGAGTGGCGAACCCTGGTCACACCGCTCGCGATCGGCGCCGAAGCGAAGACGCCGGCCGAGCTTCGCGCATGGTTACGCCAGCGCGACGAGGTCATTCAACTGCTGGAAAAAGCCGCCGAGATTCACGAAGGCCTGGAGCCGCTGGAACAGACATTTCAAAAGAAGCGCGCACTCGTGATCGAGACGCTCGACGGCCTGGCCGAACCGGTCGCGATGACGAATACCGACCTTGGTGAGGTGCTCGATCAAGCCGAGGCCGTGCTCAAGCACCACGACGACACGGCACTCCGGCGCTCGAAGCTGGAAACCAAGCTCACGACGGCTCGAAACGAGCGAGCGGCGGCCGAGCTCTCGCGTCAGTCGGCGGAGACCGACTTGACCCACTGGCGCAGCCGAATGGACCGGGGTGATGGCCCGCATCGGGCTCGAGGCTAACGCCACGCCCGAGCAGGCCGAGGTCTTCCTGCAAAAGATCGGCGAGCTCGTCGAGAAGCTTCATGATCGCCGCGCCCACCAGTCGCGAATCCGCGGTATCGATCGCGATGCCGACACATTCGCGCGCGACGTGCTTGCCCTGGCAGCCCGTCTGATCCCCGACCATGCCGACCAACCGGCCCGCGAACTGGCCCGAGAACTGGCGCAGCGGCTTCGTGAAGCCCAGGCCGACGCAACCCAGGGCAACACCCTTGCGGAAGAGCGTCTTCGCGACGAAGAAACAATTCGCGCCGCGGAGGGTCAGCTTGCAGCGGCCCGCATTTGCCTCAAGAGACTTTGCGACGAAGCGGGATGCCAGGATTTCGACAATCTTCCCGAGGCCGAGCGACGATCACAGCGGCGAATCCGTCTGGAAGAGGCACGCGCTCATTGCGAGGACCAACTCTTGATCGCGGCGGCCGGAACCGATCTCGCCGCCTTTTGCCTGCAGGTCGAGCAATCCGACCCGATTTCACTCGACGATGCAATCCAGGAGCTCGAAGCCAGGATCGCCATCCAGGAACAAGAGTTGAGCCACCTCGATCAGACGATCGGCACTGAACGGGCCGAGCTGGCGCGGATGGACGGCAGTGACCGGGCCGCCGAAGCGGCCGAGGAAATTCAAACATTGCTAGCGGGGCTGCACGGCGACGTCGCGGCTATGCGACCCTCAAGCTCGCGGAGACCGTGATGCGCAAAGGCATCGAAAAGTACCGCGAGAAGAATCAAGGGCCGATCCTGGCCCGCGCCAGCGTCTTATTCGCCAAGCTGACCGGTGGCTCATTCGCACGTCTCCAAATTGACGATGATGGCGACGGCCGGTCGGTCTTGAAGGGCGTTCGGCCCAATGGCCAGTTGATCGGCGTCGAGGCCATGAGCGACGGCTCGCACGATCAGCTTTATCTTGCACTCCGACTCGCGAGCCTGGAAACGTGGATTCAATCGCACGAACCCATCCCCTTTGTCGTCGATGATATCTTGCTCAACTTCGATGATGGTCGTGCCATCGCCGCGCTCGACGCCCTGGCCGAGCTATCGAGGCAAACGCAAGTCCTGTTCTTCACGCACCACCGGCACATCGTCGATCTGGCGTGTGCCCATCTGCCGCGCGATATTGTGTTTGTCCATGAGTTGCCCGGTCCGCGGGTTGCTGCGAAATTGAAGCAACCTTGACCGCACGAAATGTCTCGCGATGCTCGATCCGTAGTCAGAAACCGCGATCGTTTGACACCCGCACCGCAGTCCCCCAGACAACCCGAGCTCGCCAGATCGAGACCCAGCCGTTATGAACGCATTGAGTTATTATCTGTTTCTCCTTGGACTCTTCTCGGCCGCGGCCTGGGCCGATGCGGCTGATGAAGTTGTGAGGCCCGAAGCGACCGGCTCGAAATCCCAGACGTCGCCGGCCGCTGACGTCGAGTTTTTCGAGGCCCGCGTCCGTCCCATCCTGGCCGAGCACTGTTTCGCTTGTCACGGGCCGAAAAAGCAGCAGTCGGGCCTGCGGCTTGACTCGCAAGAGGCCCTCGCTCGGGGCGCTGATAGCGGGCCCGTGATCGTGCCCGGGAATCCCGATGAGAGCCCTTTGATCAGGGCCGTTCGCCACGACGCCGCTGTCAAGATGCCCCCCAAGTCAAAATTGCCCGAGCAGGCCATCGCCGATCTGGCGACCTGGGTTCGCATGGGAGCGTCTTGGCCAGTGAGCACCGCGGCGGCCAGGAGCCGAGCAGGGGGGAGCCAGACGGCGCGTACATCCACCACGATGAACGGACACTGGTCGTTTCAGCCGATCAAGGATCAGTCGCCACCCGAAGTCAAGAACAGGGCGTGGCCGCGAACCTCGCTCGATCCGTTCATCCTTGCGGCGCTCGAGAATAAGGGACTTGATCCCTCACCTCGGGCCGACAAGCGAACGCTGATTCGTCGCGCATCGTTTGACCTGATCGGATTACCGCCGTCAACCGAAGACGTGCAGTTGTTTGAATCAGATCAACGTGCCGACTCATACGAGCGCCTGATCGATCGGCTGCTCGACTCGCCGCATCACGGTGAACGATGGGGGCGCTACTGGCTCGACGTGGCGAGATATGCTGATACGAAGGGTTATATTCTGTTCCAGGACGCGGATTTTCATTGGGCCTACACTTATCGCGATTACGTTGTGAACGCATTCAACCGCGACCTTCCTTTTGACCGCTTTGTGATCGAGCAGATCGCCGCTGATCTTGCACCGCCGACTTCGGGCAAGACCTCCCTGGCCGCACTCGGTTTTCTCACGCTGGGCGCGCGTTTCATGGGGAATGTTCACGACGTGATCGACGATCGCATCGATGTCGTTTGCCGCGGCCTCATGAGCCTGACGGTGACCTGCGCGGTGTCACGACCATAAATTCGACCCGATCCCGACCCAGGATTACTATTCGCTTTATGGCGTGCTGGCGAGTGCTCGCGAGCCAGCCATACCCCCCGAGGCGATCGAGCCGCCAGCGACCGCGGGCTATGTGAAATTCCATGATGAGCTGGCCAGGCGGCAGCAAAAGCTGGCTGACTTCGTCGCGGCCAAGCACCGAGAGCTCGTGGAAAATGCCAAGACCCGCGTGGCCGAATACCTGGTCGCCGCCCAGCAGGCTCTCGACCGGCCGACGACCGAGGATTTCATGCTGATCGCTGATGGGAATGACTTGAATCCGGCGATGGTCGTACGCTGGCAAACTTACTTGCTGCGCACGCGCAAAGACCATGATCCTGTCTTCGCCCCCTGGCACGCCCTGGCCAGTGTACCGCCCACTGAGTTCGCGGCTCACGCTGCCCGCTGGTGTGCCGGGTTGGCCAGACAATCATCGGGCGATTCAGGAATGTCGTCGGTCAACCCGGTCATCGCGGCCGAACTGACCGCGCGGCCGCCCCGGTCGCTGGACGAGCTCGCCTCGCTGTATGCCCATGTGTTGCGAAAGGTCGAACACCTCTGGCAAGACGCCGCGCATCGCGCAACCCTTGATGGACGAGTACCAACCACGCTTCCGGAGCCGGCCCTCGAGGCAATCCGCCAGGTCTTTTACGGACCGGATAGCCCGCCAAACGTCGTGATGCTCGCCTATGGCGACCTCGGATTGCTCCCCGACCGTGCCTCGCAGGCCAAGCTCCAGCAACTGCGCAATGCGGTTCAAAACTGGCTGACGGGCGGGCCGGGTGCCCCGCCGCGCGTGCTGTGCGTCGAAGAGGCGGCCGTCCCGTTTGATGCACACGTATTTATCCGAGGCAATCCTCAAAATCTTGGTCAAGCCGCGCCGCGCCAGTTCCTCGCCGTGGTAGCCGGACTGAATCGACGGCCGTTTCAGCACGGCAGCGGCCGCCTCGAGCTGGCTCAAGCCATTGCGGCTCGTTCCAACCCACTCACCGCGCGTGCCATCGTGAACCGGATCTGGATGCACCATTTCGGCACGCCCCTTGTGGCCACGCCGAGTGATTTCGGAACGAGGAGCGAGCCGCCTTCGCATCCCGAACTGCTCGACCATCTCGCCACGCGTTTCATGGACGACAACTGGTCGATCAAGAGCTTGCATCGAACGATCATGCTTTCAAGCACTTATCAGCAAACAAGCGATGATCGCCCCGAGGCGCGTGCGGTTGACCCGGAAAACGGTTTGTACTGGCGAATGAATCGTCGCCGGGTCGACTTCGAGGCGATGCGTGATGCGCTTTTGACGGTTTCCGGCCGGCTCGACCGCACGATCGGCGGCCCGCCGATCAAGAGCCTGACGGCCGCCGGGGCCGATCGGCGCACGCTCTACGGCTTCATCGACCGCCTCAATCTGCCGGGCGTGTATCGCACGTTCGACTTTCCCGATCCCACCACGACCAGCCCACGAAGAGACACGACGACAGTGGCCCCTCAAGCCCTCTTTCTCATGAACCATCCGTTTGTGGTTGGCGCCGCACGTGGTATGCTGGCCCGCCCCGAGATCGCCGTGGCCCGGAGTATTGACGACAAGGTTGAACAGCTTTATCGCACGATCTACGGCCGATTACCGGGCAACGATGAGCGAGCATGGGCCCGGCAGTTCCTGGCCGCTTCGACGCCGGCGCTCGATCGCTGGCCATCGTTTGCCCAGGCGCTTTTGATGGCCAATGAGTTTTTGTTTGTCGACTGAGCCGGAGATGCCCGACGTTCGGACCTTCGGAAGACACGATCCGTACGCTATGATTGAAAATGCGGAGACGCCCTTTGTGGGCACGGGCTACAGCACGTGAGGAATGGCTGAGTTCATGGCCTTTTCAGGAGATCAACAATGTCCAGTGTCGTTCTTGATTCTGAGGCGCTCGCACGGCTCCGGCAAGCTGAAGGACTTGTGGAAATTCGGGATCAAGCAGGGCGATTGGTCGGCTACTTCACGCCCCCCGGGGAGCAACCACGGATCGTGTCGCCGTACCGAGACGTGGATATTCCCTTCACGAATGAAGATCTCGACCGTTTCGAGCGTGACCCGGGGGGCCGCTCACTTGACGAAATTTTGACAGTCTGGAATTTCGACCGACGGAGCAAAAGCTGATGCAACTTGATCCTTCCCCCGCAGTCACCGATGGCGATAAAGCGAACTGGAGCGTGTCGTCGGAGCCGCCTGGCGCACCGACGGCTCGCCCCGAGCGCCTGACCTCGATCGACGCCCTGCGCGGTTTCGACATGTTCTGGATCGCCGGGGGCGACGACATCGCCCGGGCCCTGACCAGATGGTGGGGCACTCCGCAGAGCAAGACACTCGGCGACCAGTTCGAGCACGTCGAATGGGAAGGATTTCGCTTTTATGATTTGATCTTCCCGCTCTTTCTCTTCACGGTCGGCGTGGTTCTGCCGTTTTCCCTGCGCAAATATCAGACGGGCGAGCACCCCAAGGCCGCCGCGTTCAGCCGGCTCTTGCGACGCGTCGCTCTCTTACTTTTGCTCGGCCTGATCTATAACAACCTCTTGCGCTTTGATTTCGCGACCCTTCGCATGACGGGCGTCTTGCAGCGGATCGCGATTTGTTACGGAATCGTAGCCGTCATCTATTTGCTGACCACCGCACGCACCCAGATCATCCTGTTCGCCGCGATCTTGGTCGGCTACTGGGCCATCTTGATGTACGTACCTGCCCCCGAGACGAAGAAGGCCGGCGATTTCTCGATCGAAACCAACCTGGCTGGCTACATCGACCGCCACTACCTCCCGGGCAAGATCTACAAGTCGTATTACGGCTTTGGCGACAACGAGGGACTGCTCTCGACGATTCCGGCCGTGGCAACGACCCTCCTCGGCTTGCTGGCCGGCCAGTGGCTGCTTTCGGGTCGCGGCCCGTGGATCAAGGCCGCGGGGTTAGCCGCAATGGGGCTCGCTTGCCTCGGCGTGGGCACATTGTGGGCCCAGGAGTTTCCGATCATCAAGATCCTCTGGACGAGTACCTACGTCTTGATCGCGGGGGGCTGGAGTCTGCTCTTGCTCTCACTGTTCTACACCATTATCGACGTGCTCAAACTCCGCGCGTGGGCCTTCTTCTTCGTTGTCATCGGCGTCAACGCGATCACCATCTATATCGCCGCGCGGATCATACCGTTTGACGACATCGTGCGCTTCTTCCTCAGCGGTACAGTACGGCATGCCGGTTCGTTCGGGCCTGTCCTGGTGCCGATCGGTGTTGTGGTCCTCGAGTGGCTATTCCTGCTCCATCTCTACCGTAACAAGATCTTCTTGCGGGTCTGAACGAACGATCGAGGGGTAGGCCAGAGCGATGCCGTCGCCGTTTCCGGGAATGGACCCGTACCTGGAAGGTTCAACGTGGATGAATTTCCACGGTCAACTGTGCGCCGAGATCGCGCGGCAACTCGGACCCAAGCTTCGGCCGCGATATCTGGCACGCTTGACTGAACGCTTTTTTGCCGATATCTCGATCGAGCCGGACTGCGCCGAAAGCGTTAATTTATCCTGACGTTGGCATCGTAGGACCGGACACTGTGTCGAATGATCGCGAGAGTTCTTCGGTCGCCACGGCTCCGGTTCGCGTGGCAACCGTCATGCCAGAATCGTATATGATCTCAGTAGCTACGATCTGGAACTTGACTATACCAAGGATCCCGAGGTCCACCTCGCGCGTGAGGAAGCCGAGTGGACAACATCTTACCTTCGTGCCGCCGGGCAGCGTCCTTGATGCAGAGCCAGAGGAAGGTAGCCATGGCAAGCGATTCCTGTGAGCCAGTCGACTCGACCGTCTTCTTGAACCGTCGGGAACTGCTGGGGCGCTGCGGCATGGGGCTGGGCTTGATTGGTCTGGCGGGAGTCATGGCCGATGACGATCGGTTGAGCCTGAGCTCGAAAGCCTATGCCGCCTCACCCACACTCCGGCCGCTGGGGCCGCTGGCTTCCAGACCTCCTCACTTCGCCGCCAGGGCCAAACAGGTTGTGCACCTGTTCATGAATGGCGGGCCGTCGCATGTGGACACTTTCGATCCCAAACCCCTGCTTGCCAGATACCATGGCAAGCCTATCCCGGGAACGAACCTCCGCACCGAGCGCAAAACCGGCGCGGCCCTGGGCTCGCCGTTTCGCTTCAAGAAGTACGGTCAGAGCGGCATTGAGGTCAGCGAGCTCTTCGCTCGCACGGCCGGGCAACATATTGATGACCTGTGCGTCATTCGCTCGATGCACGCGGATGTGCCCAATCACGAGCCGTCGCTCATGCTGATGAACTGCGGCGACGGCCGCCTCCAGCGCCCCAGTATGGGATCGTGGGTCACTTATGGCTTGGGTTCAGAAAATCAAAATCTGCCGGGCTTCATCGCAATGTGCCCCGGAGGATATCCCATCGTCGCGACCCAGAACTGGCGGTCCGCCTTTCTGCCGGGTGCTTATCAAGGAACCTACATCGACACCCAGCACACCGACATTCAGAAGCTGATCGAGAACATCCGCAATGACGCGACGACCCCGAGCGAGCAACGCCTTCAGCTTGACCTGGTACGCCGGCTCAACGAGCGGCACAAGGCGACGCGATCACACGACCCTGCGCTCGAATCACGGATCCAGTCATTCGAGCTGGCGTACCGCATGCAGGGTGAGGCGGCGGAAGCCTTTGACATCAGCCGAGAGCCCGCGTCGATTCGCAAGCTCTATGGAGACGGCCTCCAGGCCCGCCAGTTGCTGATCACCCGTCGTTTGCTCGAGCGGGGTGTGCGGTTCATCCAGGTCTGGAGTGGCGCCGGGCAACCGTGGGACGATCATGAGAATCTCGTGGCCCATCATCGCCAGCTCTCGGCGGAGTGGGACCCGGCCATCGCCGCGTTCTTGACCGACCTCAAGCAGTGCGGGCTTCTGGAACAGGTGCTCGTGTTCTGGGGAGGTGAATTCGGCCGCACGCCGGTGGCCGAGCTACCGGGTCTTTCCGGTCGCGATCACAATCATTACGGTTTTTCAATGTGGCTGGCGGGCGGCGGCGTTCGCGGCGGCCATGTGCACGGAGCGTCCGACGACCTTGGCTTCGCCGCAACCGTCGACCGGGTTCACGTTCACGACCTGCATGCGACGATCCTTCATCTGCTGGGCTTCGACCATGAAAAACTCACGTATCGCTACGCCGGCCGCGACTTCCGCCTGACCGACGTTCATGGTCAAGTGGTCAAGGATATCATTGCCTGATCGATCGTTCGGGGAGCATGAGTCACCATGTCTGAACCTGATGACCTGACCCGTCATGCCGCTCGGGTGCCGGGCTGGGCTCAACCCCGGATCTGGCACTTCATTGTGCTCGTCTTCTTCGTCGCGGTGGCGATCACCGATATTCAAAACCAGCGCATTGGCGAGCCATTTTTGATCGCGCTGGCCGCCGGCGGCCTCATGCTTTACGGCATCATCGGCTGGATCGGCTGGTGGGCCTCACAGCGATTCGAACCACGGCTTGGACCGGCGATTCTGTTTATTCTCTACGCGATTGCGATGGGTGTGCTTTTCTTGATCGCGACGATCATTTACCTCAGCATATCTCATCTGTATCGCGGTGGGCGACTCTGGTAGGGTATCGGATCAAGGAGTCACAGCGTTGTGACGACAATCCGAGAATCCAATTCAGGTTCCCCATCTTCCAGAAGCATCTTAATCACTTCAAAAAGATTCTGATTGAGCTCATCAAGCGTCTCACCCTGAGAGTGCGCTCCAGGAAATCCGGGAACGTAGCCGACAAACAGTCCCGTATCCCGGCATTGCTCGATCACGGCGACAAACGTACGCATCATCACCTCCTGACCTTGAAACGACGGCTTCGCATTCGCCAATTTTACCAGAGCCGTTCCATTATGACGCCTGTTACCTTACCGCCGCGGCGATCGCGTGGCCGGGCTTGAAGTCGAGGCGCAGGCCGGGCACGCAAGCCGGCCCTGAGGGGTGGTGACTCTGATCTCGAAGGTGGGATGCCCGCATTGAGGGCAAACCGTGGCCTCAATCGCTTCGAGTAATGGATCCCATACCCACTCCAGCCGGCCGATGATCGTTGCCGATTTCGCGGCCACCACCGACGTGGCCAGGAGCAATTTGGGTTGATGCACGACCAAAAGGTTGAGCAGGCGGAGGTTGACCTTCAACTGGCTCTTCCGCCGCAGATCGGCGCCTTGCAGCTCGGCTTCACGCGTCAGAGCCTCGAGCCGCGCGACATATTTCGCGGTATCCGCCTTACGGTGGTGCGCCTTCTCAAGCTGCTCTTCGACCTCGGCTCTCAGGTCGCCGTAATATCGATCGATGCGCTCGAGCTGCCGGTCGAGTCGCTCGTGCAGCTCACGATGGTAAGTGTTTGCCAGCGATGAGAGTGTTCGAACGACGCGGTCGCGGGCAATCGGATAGGCCGTACGCAGCCCTGGGTGGGGTGCCTCGGCCAGTGGCGACCAGGGTTTATCGGCGAGGTGGCGCGATCGAGCAAACGATCGAGGTGGCGCACTTGCCGGCCGTAGTGAACGTCGACGGCCACGGTCAATAAATCTTGCTCCTTCTGGTCGCTCACAAACGTCGCCTCAAACCAGAAGACGGCCTGGGGAAAGTGCAAGGGCCGCGTTTGCTCGAGCCTCAGATCGTAACCCGGTGGCAACACGGCGGTGCGCCGCAATCGATTTTCCACCCCCTGCGGCGACAGGTTCAGACCAGTCATGTAGAGCGTGATATGCCGGCCCCGACTGACGGCGTCGGCCAGAAGGCGGTCGATCAGCGGCGTTCCATAACTGGCGAGCTGGTGCCGGGATGCTCGGGGATCGCCTCGGGATCGAACGCCAGGCGCATGATCTCGGGCTCGCCGGCCTTGCTCTGACCGGGGAGCATCAAGTCATAAACCCGCGGCTCGATCTCATCCCACAGGCCGCCGGAGACCTCGGCGTAGTTGCGCAGAAACTCTTCCAGCGGTGAATGAGAAGGCTCGGCCGTGGTTTCATTGGTGCTCATCGAGTCGTATGCTCCTGCGTCACATTTTGCTCTTCTCTTATTGATCGGGCGCGAAGCGGCTACCGAAGAGTTTGTCGTCAAGGGGCGCTGTTCGAAGTAAGCTCGCTTGGCCTCCAGGAGCCGGTCGCCTAGCTCATCGATCCGGCGGCTGAACTCATCCTGGTTGGCCGATTCGGCCCAGAGGTCGGCGACCACATCGGGGAATTCGCGCTCGTCCTCGAGGTTGCCCAGGATCATGTCGACCTCACCGATGACGAGCTCAAACATGTTCAACTTCGCTTCAAGAAGGTGGAGCACGGCCGCCTCGACGGTGCCGGCGGCGACCAGGTTGAAGACGTACACGTCGTGAGTCTGGCCAATGCGGCTGAGCCGGCCAATGCGCTGCTCGATCTTCATCGGGTTCCAGGGCAGGTCGAAGTTGCAGATGGCATGCGCGAACTGGAGGTTGCGGCCCTCACTGCCGGCCTCGGTGCAAAGCAAGAGCCGGGCCGGCCCACGAAACTGTTCGATGGCAGCCTCTTTTTCCATTCGCGATAGTCCGCCGTGGAAGACCGCGACAGGATGCCCCTGCGCCTTGAGCCGCTGCTCGAGCAGTTCCTGGGTCGCCCGGAACTGCGTGAAGACGACCATCTTGTCGCGAACTTCATCGACCAGGCTGATGAGGCGATCGACCTTGGTGCTTTCTTTCTGCGCCAGGGCTCGATTCGCCAGATCAATGAGCTGTGCCCGATCACTGGCTGCGAGCTTTGGCTGTTCGGCGATCTTGCGAAGCGTTCCGGCCGCGGCCTGGCTCGAGCTGCCCATCGCCATTTGCAGGCTCAAGAGCGCCATGCGATTCACGCCGGCGCCCTCCTCGCCTTTCGGTTTGGTCTTCGCCGCTTGCCGTTCCTGGGCCGCGCGTAAATGCGAGCGCACGAATCCGGTCACATCTTCATAAAGAGCATGTTCGGGCGGCGAAAGCGCGAGGCTTTCGGTTCTCGCCCACCGCCTCGTGAACTGCAAGCCGACCGTGCTGCGGCGATTGCGGATCATCACCTCGGCCAGCAGCTCGTGAAGCTCGCCGACGTTGCGCGGGGTGAGCTTATCGTGCTTGTCCATGAAATGGCGCTGGAACTGCCGCGCCGTGTTCAGCAGCCCGGGCTCCAGCAAGGTGACCAGATTGAACAACTCCTCCAGATTGTTCTGCACGGGAGTTGCCGTCAGCAGGAGGACAAATTGCTTCTGGATTTCGCTGGCGAACTTCCAGGCCTGAGTATTGCGATTGCGAAGGTGATGGGCCTCATCGACGATGACAATGTCCCACCGCCGAGCCAGGATCGACGATCGGTGCGGCTCGCGCTTGGCCGTGTGGATCGAGGCGATCACGCGGTCAAACTCAGTCCATGCGCCGGGCCCGCGATCGCGAAAAGCCGGATCGTCGTGGCTGATCAGCTCGATCGAGAACTTGCGCCTCATTTCACCCTGCCACTGCTCGATCAACGATGGCGGAACGAGAACCAACACGGAGCGCACGAGCCCGCGGATCATCAGCTCCGACAAAATCAGTCCGGCCTCGACCGTCTTGCCCAGGCCGACTTCGTCGCAGAGCATGGCCCGGCCGCGGAACCGTCGCAAAACCGTCTTGGCGGTGCGGATCTGGTGCTCGAGCAATTCGATGTCGCGCACCAAGGGAAGCGCGATGAGCCGGTCGAACCCGGCGTGTGTCGCGAGCCTGGCCGCCTGGATCGCCAGGTCGAACGCTTCGAGACCGCCCGTTGAGTCGCTCGCCTGTTGAACCACCGACCAGTCGCCCGCGTTGAAAACGATCGGCACTCCCTGTTCGGTGATCAGCTCGCCATTGCGCGGCAGAGACGCGCCTCGCTCGCTGATCAGTCGATAGCGGCCCGGCGCACGATTTTCCAGCCACACCGTGGTCGCGGCCGGAAGAGCCCCGACGTCGGCCGCCGCCGGCACGATGAGCGAATTCAAAAGAGGATCGATCCTCCAGCTCACGGCGTTGCCATTGCTGTCTTCGACTTGCTCGATGGTAAACCCACCCGGCCCAAAGACCGCGGGAAGGCTGAGCCGGCCCGGCGTGCCCGTCGCGGCAAGCTCGAATCGATCCCCCTGCCTGGGATCCGCCCCGACCATCACCAATTCGCTTGAGGTCTTGATATTCATAGAGAAATCAAACTTTATTGATCAGTCATCGCTCGTGGGATCGGTCTCGAACCAGGTGCGCGCTCGTCCTGGCTTCGCTGCGACTGCTACGCAAAACTAGCGGCCGTGAGTGACTTTACAGATTAAAAACCGGGCTCACCTTCCATTATAAACCCAAAACGAGCCAATCTTCCCGACGGTCTCAAAAACGTTCAGCAACGAAAAGGGACGACCATGCAAACGCCCCTCTTGACAGACACAACGCCCCCCTTTAATCTCAGTATCAGACAAAATGACTGAATGTTCAGACAAAACGACTAGGTTTGAGGAAATTCATGGGTCGTCCCGCGCAGGACATCACCGATTCGGAACTGGCCGTCTTGCGCATCTTGTGGGATCGGCAGACGGCCACGATCCGGCAATTGACGGATGTCATGTACCCCCGAGGCGAGGCGGCTCAGTACGCGACCGTGCAAAAATTGCTCGATCGGATGGAAGCCAAGGGTTACGTGCGGCGTGACCGCACGATGTTCGTCCATGTTTTTCGTTCCGTGCTCGATCGCGACGAGCTGATCGGCCGCCGGCTGCGATCACTGGCCGAAATGTTGTGCGAGGGCTCGCTCACGCCGCTTCTGACCCATCTGGCACGGGCCTCGGATTTGACGGACGAAGACCGACTGGCTCTCCGGGCCATTGTCGACGAGCCCGAGTCCGAGTGTGATGCGGGCCTGTCAAAAATCGATAATAGTCAAGATCTTCTGGCGAACACGCTTGTAGGCGCGGCGAGGCACCGCGCGCCCGGCCGCCCGGCAAGGAAGCAGCGAAGTGATGATCATCGACGCCGGCCATGAACGACACCGCGCGGAGGCTCACCCTTCATGGAATCGCTCGTGCACACGCTTTTGAGCAATGCGCTGGCCGCGACGGTTCTGGCCGTGGTTGCCGCGGGCGTGAGCCGTATCTGCCGGCGCCCGGCGATCACGCACGGCCTCTGGCTGATCGTCTTGCTCAAGCTGGTGACGCCCCCCTTTTTACCGGTCGCGATCCCGGGCGCCCCCTTCTGGCCCGCGGGATCGAATTTGGCGGTACCGGTGGCCGATCCGGTTGCCGTTACGCTTGAGCCCGCGGAGCGGCCGCCATTGCTCGAATCAGACGAATCCATATATTTTCATAATAAATTATTATCGTCTGAAATGCCCGACCATCTGACACCGGCCGTTGCGAATCTCGCGCCCGGTGACGACGTCGTCCCACGATTCAACGATCCGTTGCCGCGTACGACAAAGACCTTTGCTGCGAATGTCTCGTCATGGGAATGGGAGCCGGTTTTCCTGGTCATTGTCTCCGCAGGTGCGCTGGGCTGGTGGATCCTCGCGAGCCTACGGATCGTGCAGTTCCAGCAGTTGCTCAAACACGTGCGGCCGGTGCCCGAAGAGTGGCAAACGCATGCTGACGCGCTGGCCGAACAGCTCGGCCTCGGCTGGCGGCCAGCGGTGTTGCTCGTGCCCGGCCGGGTTCCTCCGATGTTATGGGCGATCGGTGGTAAGCCGCGCGTATTGGTCCCCTTGCAGCTCTGGGACGAAATGGGGGAAGCCGAGCGAACGTCGCTCGTGCTGCACGAGCTCGCACACTTGAAGCGGCGCGACCACTGGGTCCGCTGGCTCGAGCTGGTTGTGCTTGGTTTGTACTGGTGGCTTCCCGTCGCGTGGTGGGCCCGTCGCGCCCTGCGCGAGGCTGAGGAACAGTGCTGCGACGCCTGGGTCGTCTGGGCGATGCCCGAGCGTGCTCGCACTTACGCCGCGGCATTGCTGGCGGCCGTTGAATTCGTGTCTGGATACCGAACTGCTCCGGCCGCCGCGTCGGCCACGAGTGGTAGCGGCCATGTTTCCTGCTTGAAAAGGAGGTTGAGAATGATCGTACGTGCCAAGACCCCCAAAGGCCTCTCCTGGGCCGGACGAATCGCCGTGTTAGGGACGGCCGCACTGTTCTTGCCGCTCGCGCCAAGCTGGGCTCGAAATGGGACAGCCGTGCTGATCGATTCAAATCAGCCAGTTGGAGCCGGCAATCAGCCATTGACCGAAAAGCCGGTGCCATCTGCTATTTCGTTGGCCGACAGACACGATGCGTTGCTCAAGCAGAGGCAGATCGAAAAGTTAATGGATGCAATGATTGCAACGGATCTCGAGCTGTTTGACACACAGTCGATGCTCGAGGTCAAACAACAGCTTTTGAGTCAGGCCAAGGGAGGAGAAAGTAGCAGGGCCTGGCGTGAAAAGGATCTCGCAGCGAGGATCACGGAGGAATTCAAGAAGGATGCCGAAGTTCAAGATTTGCTTAACGAGATCCAAGAACTAAACGAGCATCATGACCACGCAAAGAACCTTGCCCGGCGATCCGATGACCCGGCAAGAAAGGCAGTCCGGGATGAACTCGAAAAGCGACTGGCGCGGTATGACGCCTTGTGGCAAGAAAAATACAAGGAGATCCGCGCGCAGCTGACAAACGATGGTAAGGACGACAAGGAAGAAGCCACCCGCGACGCCGCCGAACAGATCCAGGAACAGTTGAAAGATCTGATTGGCAAGCTCGGCAAACAGTTGACTCCCGTCACCGAAGAGATCCGCAAAGCTCTCGAACGCGCCGTCGGCGAAGTGCACCAATCACTCGAGAAGGAAGGCCTCTCGGCCGAGGAGCTCGGCAAGGCGCTCGAGAAGTCTCAAGAAGACTTGCGCAAGTCGTTCGAGAGTGGAGGAGCGGTCAACAAGGAATTGCGTGACGCGATCGAACATTCGCGCGACGAGATTCAGAAGGCCCTTGACCATGTCAAAGGTTCAGTGCGCGACCAGGTTGAAACACTCAAGGATAAGTCGCGTGATCTGGCCGACCAGGCTCGTGACGACCTCGCTCGAGCAAAAGACAGCGTGGCGAAGGATTCAGCGCCTGACCAGACACCGAGAGACGAGCGCAGCGAGCTCGAAGCCACGCGCAAGCAGATTCGCGAGCTCGAACAGCTCTTGCGGAAATCGACGCGGCGGCTCGAGGAGCTCGAGCGCCGAGAAAGCCGGCGCGTGCCCGTCCCCCGGCGCGAGCGCATGCCACGCAACGGCTTCAGCGCACGGCCAAAGGCCGAATCCGAACCAGAAGCGGCAACCGAACCAGAAGCCGCGCCCGTTCCGCCGCAACCGCCGCATTCGAGACTTCGCCTGAGCCGCCCCGGGAACCCGATGCGCCCGCGCCGCCAGCAGCATCCTCGAATCCACGCCGTCCATCCGACGCACGCCCCGGTTCAGCGGGTCGACGTAATGCACGCAATGCCCCGCAAGCCAACGAGCGGCGCATCCAGCAGCTCGAAGAACGAATGAAAAGCCTGCTCAAAGAGGCTCGAGAGTTTGAAGGAAGAGAAGTCTTCGAGCCCCGACAAGGAATCAAATTCACGCGACGCACGGCCCGCACAGTCAGGCGAGCGAATCATTGACTGATTGAGAACGTCCGTTCGGCCTCAAAAAACGATACCCATTTAACGGGTGCGGTACGAGTTGGAAATCAACCCGGCCCGCGCCCGTTTTTCGTCATGCTCGGCGGCCGTTTCGGGTTGCCGCGTGGTGATCGGCGGCGGCACCCGGGGGCTCCGGACTGGTTTGTCTTCATTCGAGAGAATAAACTGGTTTGGTATGTGGCGGCAACTTGCGCCAGTACATGGATTTCGCTTGGTCTTTACGAGGTTTGCGAATGCTGTTCGCCTATTTTGGTCCCGAAACAATGATGCCCGTGGCGTCGATCGTGGCCGCGGTTGCCGGTGTGGTAATGATGTTCGGCCGCAACGTGCTCTCGATCGGCCGCAATGTGATCGATCGCGTTCGGCCTGGTGGAAAACGAAAGTGATCCCCGGCGGCGGCGTCTGATGACGAGCAAGCACGTTGCTGGTTCAGCCAGTTCGGTCTCGGCTCCCCTCCAAGAGGCCGACCGGGCGTGAGGGGGGGAAGAACGGGCTGCGCTCATTTCAGGTCGATTCGTGTCGTCAAGGATTTCAGGAAAAGGACGGAGCCATCAAGAAGGTCATTGTCATCGGACTGGATGGTCTGGATCCCGGTATCGTTTCACGATTGCTCAACGCAGGCCAACTTCCTCATCTGGCACGCCTCCGCGAGTCGGGTGGATTCGCACGCGTCGCGACGACACGTCCGGCGCAAACGCCCGTGGCGTGGTCCACCTTCGCGACGGGCACGAACCCAGGGGGGCACGGCGTTTTTGATTTCTTGCGCCGGAACCCCAGGAATTACTTGCCCGAGCTGGCGCTCAACCGCTACGAGCAAAAGAACGTTTTTCTCCCTCCCAAGGCCGTCAATCTCCGCCGCGGCGTGCCGTTCTGGGATCTGCTCGGGGCGGCCGGCCAACGATCGACGGTCTTGCGCTGTCCGTGTACGTACCCGCCCGATCGCATGCGCGGCCAGATGCTAGCCGGCATGGGAGTTCCTGACCTGCGCGGCGGTCTCGGTACGGCGACGTTTTATTCGACGAGTGGCGACCTGACACCCCGCGAAAGCGAGCAGGTCGTTCGTCCCCAGGCGGCCGGCGACGGGGTTTTCACGACTCACCTGATCGGCCCGCGTAATCCCAAAGGGGGGGGCGACCTGCGTGTCGACGTCACGCTCAAGGTCGATCGCCATGCCCGCAAGATTATCCTTCAATCCGACGGCACCCCGCGCGAGCTCGAAATTCGACAGGGCGAGTGGAGCGACTGGCTCCGCGTCAAGTTCAAGGCGGGCCTGCTCCAGTCGATGCGCGGCATGGTGCGCTTTTATCTTCAGACCTGCGAGCCCGAGCTGGCCCTGTATGCTTCGCCGGTCAATTTCGATCCGCAGGCTCCGCTCTTTCCGATCAGCGATCCGCCCGAATACGCGGCCGACCTCGCCAAGCGAATCGGCCTTTATTACACGACCGGCATGGTCGAGGATCACGCGGGGCTCAACAACGAGCGAATCTCCGAAGAAACCTATCTCGAGCAATGCGAAATCGTCTGGCGCGAGCGTGAACAGATGATGCTCGACGAGCTGGCTGCGCACGACGAGGGCTTTTTCTACTGCCTGTATCGATACGCCCGACCGGATCCAGCATCTGTTCTGGCGGTTCACGGAGCCCGATCATCCGGCCAATCGCGGCGCGTCTCCCAGCGGCGACTTCACCCGCGTGATCGACGACTGTTATCGCCGTTGCGACACGATCGTCGGCAAGGCACTCGAATATAGCGACGACCAGACGCTCTTCATGGCCCTCTCCGATCATGGATTCAACAGCTTCCAGCGCGGTGTGAACGTCAACACCTGGCTTTATGAAAATGGCTTTCTAAGCCTGCGCGAGGGGGTTAGCCCCGGTGAGGCGGCCGGCGACCTCTTGCGGCAGGTCGACTGGAGCCGCACGCGTGCCTACGCCCTTGGCCTCGGCGGCATTTACATCAATCAAAAAGGCCGGGAAGAGCAGGGGATCGTCGCCGCCCGAAGAGGCCGAAGGAATCAAGGCGGCCCTGGCCCGGGGACTGGGCGGCCTGACCGACCCCGGGCGAGACAATGCGGTCGCCATCCACCGCGCCTTGCCGCGTGAGGCCGTTTACCACGGCCCTTTTGTGGAGGAAGCGCCCGACATCCTGGTCGATTTCGCCCCTGGCTATCGGATCTCGTGGTCGTCGTCGATGGGCGGAGTCGCCGAGACCCAGCTCGAGGACAACATCAAAAAATGGAGCGGCGATCATATCATTGATCCCGACCATGTTCCCGGCATGTTGTTCATGAACCGGCCCTTCACGGGCGAAGGGGCGCGGCTTCTGGACCTGGCTCCCACGATCCTGGCCGCCCTGGGCGTACCCAAGGGGGCCGCGATGGAAGGGGAATCGTTACTCCCATGAAAATACTCGTGCTCGGGCTCGACTGTGCGGCGCCCGAACTGCTCTTTGGTTACGACGACTTACCCAACATCAGGCGGTTGATGGAAGTCGGCGTCTATGGACGGCTCGAGAGCGTCATTCCGCCGATCACGGTGCCGGCCTGGATGTGCATGGCGACCAGCCAGGACCCCGGGTCGCTGGGCATTTACGGCTTTCGCAATCGGATCGATCACACGTATAGCGGCCTGGGCATCGCGTCGGCGCGTTCGATCACCGAACCGGCCATCTGGGACCATCTCGCCCGCGAAGGCAAACGCTCGATCATCGTCGGCGTGCCCCCGGGCTATCCGCCGCGGCGAATCAACGGGATCTCGGTCGGCTGCTTCTTGACGCCCGATACCGACAAAAATATCTTCACGCACCCGCCCGAGATCTCGGACGAGATCCGCAAGCTCGTGGGCCATTACCCGGTCGATGTTCAGGGATTTCGGAGCGACAACAAGGCCTGGCTCCGCGACGAAATCTTCGCGATGAGCCGCACCCAGTTCCAGGTCGTGCGGCACCTGCTGACGACCAAGGAGTGGGACTATTTTCATTTTGTCGATATCGGGTTAGACCGCATTCACCACGGGTTCTGGAAATATCACGACCCGGAGCACGTCCTGCATGAACCTGATAGCCCGTTTCGCGACACGGTGCACAACTATTACCGTCACATCGACGACGAGATCGGCCGCGTGCTCGAGCTCCTGAGCGACGATACGATCGTCCTGGTTGTCTCCGACCATGGCGCCCAGCGGCTGGACGGCGGGTTTTGCGTCAATGAATGGCTGGTCAAGGAGGGTCTTCTGGTCTTGAAGAGCTATCCCGAGGAGGTCACTCCGTTTGGCAAGCTCGACGTCGACTGGGAAAAGACCAAAGTCTGGAGCGAAGGGGGCTACTACGCTCGCGTCTTCTTCAACGTCAAGGGACGCGAGCCCCAGGGGGTGATCGAGCCGACAGAATACGAGGCGTTTCGCGACGAGATCAAAGCCAAATTCGAGGCGACCGTGGGTCCCGACGGCCGGCCGCTCGGAACACTCGTTTTCAAGCCCCAGGAGATCTACCACTCGGTCAAGAATGTCGCGCCCGATTTGATCGTCCACTTCGGAGCCCTCTACTGGCGGTCGATCGGCGGTGTCGGATATCCAAGTATCCACATCCGTGAGAATGATACCGGACCCGACGACTGCAATCATGCTCAGTTTGGTTCGTTCATCCTGGCCGCTTCTAACAGTCCGCTCCAGGGCGAGGTGAAGGGCGCCCGTCTGCTCGATATCGCGCCGACCTTGCTCGAACTGGGCGGGTATGAAATTCCGCCGTCGATGCAAGGAAAATCGCTCGTCGCCGACAAATCGATGGCGGCCGGAGATCTCGCAGGATACGGCGAGGATGATGAAACGATCATCCGCGACCGCCTGAGCGGGCTCGGATATATTGGATAATGAATGATCCTGGACGAGCGGCCGGCATACCCGAGCGACCCCAACTGGAGCGCAGGCTGGGCCTGACGACGGCGACGGCCCTGGTCGTCGGCGAGGTGATCGGCGTTGGCATCTTCCTGACGCCCGCCGCGATGGCCAGGTCGCTCGGCTCGCCGTTCTGGCTGATCATCGTCTGGCTGACGATGGGAGCCGGCGCCATCGGCGGCGCCCTTTGCTACGGCGCCCTCGCGGCCCGCTATCCGGAAGCCGGCGGCGGCTATGTCTACTTGAAGGAAGCCTACGGGCCGCGTGTCGCGTTTCTTTACGGCTGGCTGTCCCTCTTCGTCACCGATCCCGGGCTGACCGCCATGCTGGCCGTCGGACTGGCTAATTATCTCAAATATCTTGTTCCCTTGAGTCTGTGGGAGCACCGCGGGGTGGCCGTCGCGGCGATCGTGATCATGGCCGCGGTCAATATGGCGGGCGTTTCGATCGGATCGAGGATTCTGGGCACGCTGGTGACACTCAAGGTTGGTCTGCTCGGCTTCTTGATCGTCTTTGGCCTGTTTCTGGGACGCGGCGACTGGTCAAACCTCACTCCGTTCTGGACCCAGCGCCCGGGATCCGACCCCTTATTGCCGGCGCTGGCGCTCGGCCTGGTGGGGGCCTTCATCTCGTTTGGCGGCTGGTGGGATGTGAGCAAGCTCGCGGGCGAGATCAAGGATCCGAAACGGAATTTGCCGCGGGCGCTGGTTCTTGGGGTGTCGATCGTCACGGTGATTTATGTGGCCGTCAGCGTGGTGTTTCTTTATCTGGTAAGCCCTGATCGCATTGCGGCCGACGACACGGCCTTCGCATCAATGGCGGGCGAGGCCCTCATGGGACGCGCGGGGGGCGTCGCCTTGACGCTCGTCGTGCTGGTCTCCGTGGCCGGCAGCCTGGCCGCCGTGCTCATGGCGTTTCCACGCGTCTACTATGCGATGGCACGCGACGGATTGTTTTTCAACAGCGTTGCCAGGGTGAGCCCGCGCTGGCGCACGCCCGCGCGGGCGATCGCCATCCAGGCATCCCTGGCTTCGTTACTGGCCCTGACGGGAACCTTCGACCAGATTCTCGACTATTTCATGGTGGCGACGATGGCGTTCGTGGCGTTGACCGTGGCCGCCGTCTTCGTGCTCAGGCGTCCTTCGGCCGATCGTCCGGGGCTGGCGACCCCCGGGTTTCCGATCTCGCCCCTCTTGTTCTTGATCCCGATCGTGAGTTTGATTGTGCTCAGAACATTGCGCGATCCCCTGCGAACCTCGATTGGATTTGTCATTCTATTGCTGGGCGTGCCCGTCTCCGGATGGATGATGAAACGGCGCTCATTGCTGAATGAGACAACGGTCACTCCGTCAGTCTCCTGATCTTCCTGGTCTGTGTCGATGATGGCTTATCAATCTCTGAAAATGTGAAGGAGACCAGTTCCATGGCCTGGATTCGAACTGTTCCACTGGAAGAGGCCGATGAAAGCTTGCAGCAGGCAATGGCCGGCCAGCGCACGCTCTATCCCATCGAATATGCGCAGCCTGTACAGGAGCTCGATCAAGGGCTGCCCGGCATTGTCGCCTCGCACACGTTGATTCCGCAGGCGCTCTATCACGCGTTCGCGACGTTCGGCGCCTTGATGGCTCCCGAACTGCCACTGGAGCGGCGTCAGCATGAAATGATCGCCACCATGGTCTCCTTGACCAATAAGTGCCATTACTGAATTGTCTCACACGCAGAGTTTCTGCGTCGGGTGACCCTGGACGATGCGCTCATCCAGGCGTTGCGTGAAGACTATAGCAAGGCTCCGATCACGGACGCCGAACGCGTGATGATCGACTACGTGGTGAAACTCACGAAGGACGCGACCAAGGTTTCGCCCCTGGATCACGAGCGGTTGCACGCCGCCGGATTCGACGATCAGGCCATCGTGCAGATCACTTTGATCGCATCCTGGTTCAATTACATCAATCGAGTCGCCGACGCGCTGGGTGTCGGGCGGGAGTAAGGCGAACAACACGAAGGGGAGCGAGGCGTTCAGCTCATGGGCCTCGGCTCGTCGTGTTGTTCGTCGACGACCTCGAAGACATAGCCATTCGGGTCGCGAAAAAAGAATCGCGCGAACGGCGTTTCCCGCAGCGGCTCGATCAGTGTGGCACCATGAGCCAGAAGGCGATCTTGAAGCCGGGGAAACTCGGCGACGGGAAAGCTCACGGCGATATGCCGGCCGAATTCTTTCTCGAAAGGAGACGGCTCGAACGCGCGATCCTCGATGAGATGCAGCTCGACGCCCGGCGCGATTTCCAGCCAGGCCGCCGTGACCTCGACATTGCCCGGGCGCGACACGGGCCGCCAGCCGAGGGCATCGCGGAAGAATGCCAGGGAATGCGAAACGTCGCGGGTTGCCAGGGTGATGTGTGCCAGAGCCATGCTTGGCGTCGCCTCACTGACGTTATTCTTCTTTATCGATTCATGATGCCATCGCTGGTACGCGTGTCATGATTATCTTATCTCCAGCCGGCCGTTCAAGGGCCTGAAAATCGTGAGCTACAGCGGTTTTCGATCGCATCGCACACGGTCAGGCCCGTCGTCGCTTCGAGACTTGAAGCGGACCGAGTCCTTGTTCCCGCGCAGCGACTTGCCCCAACTCTCGGGGCACTCGAAACTCGTTCCTACGGTCCTCCGTGGGAATGCCGTCCGGGACGCTCTGCGTCCTCTTCTCCCGCTCGAAGTGCGCGGCGGCCGGACGACGCCGAGCGCCCTTGACAGCATTTCCACGCAGAGCATGGGAACGAGGGATTTTGTGCGCGACACGCGGGAAAGCCGATGTAGCATCATGCGCCCGGCATTCCGGCTAACGGAATCGCTTGCATGTCACGCCCGACTTCGGAGAATGGGGAAAATCAGTCTCGTGCCGATCGACCGAATTGGCACGACTGTCGATCTCCGTGTTTGTTCTACCGAATTTGATTTGGCCCCCTCCGGGCAACCCGCGTCCCGAGAGGCTCGTTGAATGACCGCATTAAAACCGAAGGTCCCATTTCGGTTCGAGAGCGTCAAGAAGATGGACATTGGTCATGACTTGATCTCCTTGATCATTCCTGTTGACGAAGGGCTGAAAAAACTCGACCAGATTCACTATGACATGACGGCGTCGCTATGCGGTGCGTTCCTGATCCTCAGAGGCGATACGGGATCGGGCAAGACGACGTTTTTGCACACCCTGGAACTGTTTCGAAAAGGAGTTCAGACGATTTCGATCAAGCGGGACGATTCCGTCCGGGACGTCCTCCGGAGCATCGGGCCTTTCGAAGGAGCACTCAGAATCCTCGTGTTGGAAAACCGCGAAGTCTTGAGCGACACGTCGGACGTCGAGGTCGAATCGATCATTCTGGACACCAACACTTTCGTGCGAACGAGAGCTGGCGAGCGAACGGTTGTGGTCTGGCCTTGTACCTCGGATCCGATTGCCGCCAAGTTGGTTGATGCGGCACGTGTCATCGGAGGTGAGGCTCTTCTCGGCGTCGAAGAACCGGTGTTCCGCTACCACGGGCCGCCGCAGAAGGAATATCTCCGCATCGCGCAATACGATTGCGACGTTCAACTCGGGAGCCTCTCTTGCTGACCTGGGAATCTCGGAAGAGCGCGCGCTCTGAAGCTTGCCGCTCAGGCGACGACGATCGGAACTTTTCTCAAGCTCATTCAGGTCATCGTTGATCCTCTTGGCTCTCAGGTTGTCGACGCGTCTTGAAATCCCTGATAATACAATGGGCGTGAACGCGGAGAGATGAGGACGAATCAGACGCGCGAGACAATGACCATCATGCAAATGGCTGGCTGGAGACCTCGCTCAATTCTGATCGTGGCCCTTGTAATGGCCCTCCCACCTTGCGGGGTACGCAGCTTCGCCGATGACCTTCATCCCGATTTGAACCGCGACGTGCTACCGCTCTTGAAAGCACGTTGCTTGAAATGCCATAGCCCTCTCAAATCGAAGGGCAAGCTCAATCTCAGCAGCCCACGCTCGCTCGCCCGCGGCGGATCGAGCGGGCCCGCGATCGTACCGGGAAACCTCGACGAGAGCGTGCTCTGGGAGCAAGTCTCGACCGATGAGATGCCGCCAAAACCCGAGGAGCCGCTATCGGCCGATGAAAAGCGGTTGCTGCGCCATTGGATCGAGCAGGGGGCCAAAGACCTGCCCAGCCCCGCGGAGGTTCAAACCGAGGCGCCGGCCACCGATCACTGGGCGTTTGCCCCGATTGCTCGCCTGCGGCCGCCATCGCCGCGCGACTGTCGTCGGCTCCACAATCCCATTGACCAGCTCGTTGAAAAAGCCCTTGAAGACCGCGGGCTCACCCTGGGGCCCGAGGCCGATCGCGGCACGCTCTTTCGCCGCGTCAGTTTTGATCTGACAGGCTTGCCGCCCCGACCTGACGAGGTCGCGGCGTTCGTCGCTGACCCCGATCCCGATGCGTTTGAAAAGCTCGTCGACCGCCTCCTCGCTTCGCCGCACTATGGCGAGCGCTGGGGCAAGTTCTGGCTGGATGCGGCTGGGTACTCCGACTCTAACGGCTACTTCAGCGCCGATACCGATCGGCCGCTCGCCTATCGATACCGCGATTATGTGGTGCGTGCTTTTAACGGCGATCGCCCGCTTGATCAGATCATCCGCGAACAACTTGCTGGCGATGAGCTGGCTGGTCCGGTTTCGCCCATGGATGCTAGCCCCCGCGAGATCGACCTGCTTGTTGCCACCCATTTTTTGCGCAATGGTCAAGACGGCACGGGCGAGAGCGATGGAAATCCCGACGAGGTGCGCGCCGACAAATACGCCGTGCTCGAAGGAGCCATCCAGATCATCGGCTCTTCACTTCTGGGTTTGACTCTCCAGTGTGCCCGGTGCCACGACCACAAGTTCGAACCCGTCACCCAGCGCGAATATTACCAGCTTCAGGCCATTCTCTATCCGGCGTTCAATGTCGAGCACTGGAAGAAACCCAATGACCGAACCGTGATCGCCGGACCACGCGAGGCGATGACACGCTGGCAGATTCACGAAAAAGTCATCGATGCCCAGCTCGAAGCACTCGAACGCGACGTCATCAACGGCCCGGGCAAAGACAAGCGGAAAGAAACGCTCAAACGCGTGATCGAGGCGGCCGAAGCCCGGCGCTGGCCAAACCCGGGGCGTATCGCCTGGCTCGGCGATGTCTACAAAGAACCCGCGGAAATTCCACTCCTGATTCGCGGCAACCTGGCTACGCCGGGCCCCAAGGTTGGTCCAGGAGTACCCGCGTTTCTGACCGATCCCGATAATCGCTACGAGCCAAGGCCGCCGGTTGCCGGAAGCTATTCGACCGGGCGCCGGCTCGCCCTGGCGCGTGGCTCACGAAACCCGGCTCGCGCCCGGCGGCCCTGCTGGCTCGCTTGCTGGCAAACCGAATCTGGCAAAACCATTTTGGTACCGGACTCGTCGCGACATCCGACAACCTGGGCTACTCGGGCTCAACGCCCAGCCATCCCGCACTCCTCGAGTTTCTGGCGGGCTCACTGGCACAGGCCGGCTGGAGTGCCAAATCGCTCCATCGCGTGATCCTCGGGTCGAGGGTCTATCGTCAATCAAGTATCGCGCCGCCAGACCGCCTACGACTTGATCCCGACAGCCACTGGCTGACTCGCTATCCCCTCCGCCGGCTCGATGCGGAGGCCATTCGCGACGCCATGCTCGCCGTCACCGGTGAGCTCGACCTTCGCCAGGGGGGCGAGTATGTGCCCGTCGAGCGCAATAATCTTGGCGAAGTTGTCGTCGACGAATCGACGCCCGGCGCGATGCGCCGCTCGATCTATCTGCGCCAGCGCCGCACCGAGATCGCCAGTCTCCTCGAGGTGTTCGACGCTCCGTCGATTGTCACGACGTGCACGCGCCGCGTTCCCTCGACTATTCCCTTGCAGTCACTCAGCTTGTTGAACTCCGACTTCATCGTCGCGCGTGCCGAGAGGCTGGCCATCCGGCTCGAGCAGGAGTGCACGGCCGATACTGACGCTGATGATCCGACGGATTCGATGGTCAATCACGCTTTCAAATTGACCGTCGGTCGCGAACCCGACGCCACCGAACGCACCGTAGCGAGGCGATTCCTTGAAACGCAACCTTCCCGCTACCCTGGGCTGGCCAGGAACGACAGTCGCCACCGGGCGTTAGTCGACTTCTGCCAGATGATCCTCGCCAGCAACGCATTTCTCTATGTTGAATGATGGAAGCCAATGAGACCGCCAGCACGCTCGACAAATGAAAAACAATTCCCGCTGAATCGTCGGGCTTTCCTGGGCCAGTATGCGGGGGCGATCGGAACACTCGCACTGGCGCACCTGCTCGAGAAATCAGAAGCCCGCGCGGGCGATCGAAATCAAAGTGCCAATTTCGACACGGCTCTCCATGTTCCGGGTAAAGCCAATCCCAAAGCTCGTGCCAAGTCTGTGATCTGTCTGTTTCAGCACGGCGGCCCGAGCCAGATGGATCTGTTCGACCCCAAGCCCGAGCTGACCAGGCACCACGGCAAGCCTTATGCGGGCCAGCTCGAGGTTCATTTCGACAAGGCGGCCGGCAACCTTCTCGCCTCGCCGTTTCGGTTTCGGCCGCATGGACAGTCGGGGATGGTGCTCAGCGAGCTTGTGCCGCACATGTCTCGAATCGTCGATGAGCTGACCCTCGTGCGGTCGATGACGACGGAATCAGTCGATCATGAAACCGCCTTGCGGTTGATCCACACGGGCAAGATCCTGGCGGGTCGACCGACCTGGGGTTCGTGGGTCGTCTATGCACTGGGGACCGAAAATCAAGACTTGCCGGCCTATGTGGTCCTGTCCGACCCCGCGGGCTTGCCGGTCGACGGTGTGCGCAACTGGTCGAGTGGCTGGCTGCCCGCCATCGATCAGGGAACACCATTCCGGTCGGGCAATGCTCCGGTCCTCAACCTGAAGCGGCCTACCAGCATTACGGCCGGGGCTCGCGATCACCAGCTTCGATTCCTCGAAGAGCTCAATCGCGCCCATGAGAAGCGACACCCAGGGAACACGGAGCTCGAAGCCCGGATCGCCAACTTCGAGATCGCCGCCGCCATGCAAACGGCCGTGCCCGAGGCCCTCGACCTGTCGCGCGAGTCGGCCGCCACCCGGCGCCTCTACGGCCTGGACCGTCCGCATACCCACGAATACGCGGCCCGTTGCCTGATCGCCCGCCGCTTGATCGAGCGGGGTGTGCGATTCGTTCAACTCTTCTTGAACAGTCAACCATGGGATACACACAGCAAGAATGCCCAGACGCTCAAGTCGCTCTGTGCCCGCACGGATCAACCAAGTGCAGCGCCTCGTGATGGACCTGAAGCAGCGCGGCCTGCTCGACGAGACGATCGTGCTCTGGACCGGAGAATTCGGCCGTCTCCCGATTTCTCAAGGGAATGATGGCCGCGATCATAACCGGCACGGATTTTCCCTCTGGCTGGCCGGCGGCGGATTCAAGCCGGGTCATGTTCACGGGGCGACCGATGACTTCGGCTACAAGGCTGTGAGCGATATCGTGACCGTGCATGATCTCCAGGCCACGCTGCTTCACGCACTGGGCCTCGACCACCGCAGGCTGACCTACCCGCACGAAGGACGGCTTGATAGTCTCACCGATGCCGAAGTGACGAAGGCCAAGGTCGTGCCTCAGTTACTGGCGTGAAGCGTTACACTTACTTTTGTTTCGACCTGTTAAATGAACCATTGAAAACTGTCGCTGAAGGCCGTTTTTTGCAATCCTGCTCGACAACGCTTAAACGTTTCGACTTGGAGGCATCCCACGTGGATTTCATCCAGCAAACGATCAACCTGGCCAGGGCCAACGTGGAAGATGGCGGACGGCCGTTCGCGTGCCTGATCGTCAAGGATGGAGCTATCCTCGCCGAAGGTGTCAATCAGGTTGCCCAGACGCACGATCCGACGGCCCATGCCGAGATCGTGGCCATCAGAAAGGCCGCGGCGAAGCTGCAATCGGAAACCTTCACGGGCTGCGAGTTCTACATCCTCGCCCATCCTTGCCCGATGTGCCTGGCGGCCATGTATTATTGCAGTCCGGAACGCGTGGTCTTCATCACGACACGTGATGATTATTCACGTTATTATATCGATGATCGAAGATATTTTACGCTGGCCAATTTCTACGATGAGTTTGCCAAAACGTGGAATGAGCGCCGGCTGCCCATGGAGCATCGACCTCATCCCGAGGGCATCGAGGTTTATCGGCGCTGGAAGGATTTGAACAAATAGCCCCACGCGAGCGGCGTGGCCGCTCAGTTTCGAGTGCGAGATTGGGTGGCCAACGGCACAAGGCCGGGGCTCACGTCGCCGGCTACAAGCGTTGCAAGCTCGGCGCGCGCCGGCTGATGGCGATTCCTTTTTTTGTCGTCTTTCAGATCAAACCAGTCAGCACACCGCCGCCGCACAGGTCGGGGTTGCCGAATTTCTCGATGTGATGACCCATGCCATTGGCCAGGGCCAGCAAGAGCCGGTTGTGGGCCACTTTCTTGTACTTGATCGAGCGACCCATCTTGAAATCGAGGCCGTTGCCCACGAGCACGAACGGAATGTCATTCAAGGTGTGCGAGTTACCTTTGCCCAGCTCGTTGGTCCAGACGATCAGGGTGTTATCGAGCAGGCTGCCGCCGCCGCCGGGCTCAGGCGTCTCGGCCAGCCGTTTCGCCAGATAGGCCATCTGCTCGCAATACCACTTGTTGATCTTGATCAGCTTTTCTTGAGACGCCTTGTCGCTATCCGGGTTGTGAGATAGCTCGTGATGTCCTTCGGTCACGCCCAGCCAGCGCATCCTCGCGTCGCCCACCGAATTGGTGATTTGCAGCGTGGCCACGCGAGCGAAGTCCGCGGCGAAGCTGTTGACCATCAGGTCGATCTGCATCTTGCAAATCTTGGGCATGTTGGCACTCTCGTGCTTCACGCCCGGCTCAATCTCAGGGACCGCGTGGCCCAGGTCGCGGCTCGCGGGAGCCTCGAGCTCTTGCTCCATCTCACGCACGAAGGTCGCATGCTCTTCCAGAAGCTTGCGATCCTCGGTGCTCACGACCGTGCCCACCTTGTGCAGGTCGTCTTGCAGATCGTCGAGAATGCTCTTCAGGCTTTCTTGATCTTTCATGCGGCCATATAACTTGGCGAACATTTGATAGGGATCATCGAGCGGCGCCAACGGCTTGTTCGGCGCCGGCGTAGACCATGCGCGTCCACGTGTCGGCACGGTCCGGCACCATCACGCCAAACTCGAGCGAGCCGAACCGCGTGCGCGTGTCAGGCTTGGCTCTGCAGCCCGTTCTTGATCGCCTGGTCGATCGATGGCCCTTTTGCCCAGCCGGCCGGCGTGTCGGAACCGCCCTGAATATTGCCGGGAAAGAGCTCGATCCCCGTCAACAGGCACCCCATGCCGCGCATGTGGTTGTCGCCATCGCCCTTGAGCTGGTCGCATACCCCGTGAAGAACCAGGGTGCTGATCGCGAAACGGCTCGAGCGGCTTCAAGCATTCCTTCAACTTGAACTTCGGCCCCTCTTCATCGGGCCAGAAGGCCGACGGAATGACACCGTTGGGGCTGAACATGATGACCAACCGCTGCTTGCGCCGCTGTTGATTGGCGAATCCCAGGCTGGGCAGGTTCATGATAAAGGGAAACGCCGCCGCGCTGATGCCAAGATCGCGGATGAACTCGCGGCGATGACTGCGGTGGACCATGTCCTGACTCTCCAATCCATAAACGGCTTACTGGCGCGGCTGTACGGTTATTCTTATTTTGTCTAACGTTTATTGTCTAAACAATTAAGATAATCTACGACTTGGCCCCACGCGACGTCAAAACGGACGTCGCCATGATCTCGACCATGAGCTTGCGCACGTTGTAATCGTGAGCAACGAAGGATTTTCGTAGTTCAGGCAGGGTTTGCGGCCCGAAAGCACGGACCGGCTGCTTGACCAGGCTATGAAAGAGCTGCTGAACGATCGCCGTGTGCGCCTCTTCACTACCGGCCAGGAATGCGGCCAGCTCACGAACACCTTCAAACTTGACGATATCCCCTGCACGAGTCTCATAAAAACCAGTGGCGTCAATCGGCCGGCCCTTTTCATCCTTTCGGTATCGACCGACCGCGTCGAAGTGCTCCAGGGTAAATCCCAGCGGATTGATCATTCCGTGGCACGATTGACACGATTCGGGCTTCGTTTGAACGGTCACACGCTCGCGCGTCGTCAGGCTGGGATGAAGGTCGGGAGCCAGCGGGTGCCACGGCTTCCGGTGGTGGCCGTAAAACTCGTCCAAGCACATTGCGCGCCAGAAAAACACCCCGGTGGATCGGGGAGGTGGCCGCGGTATACGCGAACGTTGCCATTAAATAAGGATGCGTCAACACCCCGGCCCGTTCGCTGGGATCGAGGGCGACTTTCTGGAAGGGCGCATCCGCCGGGAGATCGACGCCGTAAAATTTCGCCAGTCTGCCGTTCAGGTAGAGATAGTCCGCACGCAAGAGCAGCCGGAAATCGGCCGCGTCGCTGCCGATCACGTCATCGAGAAACAAATCAAGCGAGGTACGGAGGTCCGAAGCGATCACCTCGTTGAACTGAGGATATTTCTTCGGGTCCTTGGCGATATCGGGAACCTGTTCGACCTTGAGCCATTGCAAGAACAGCTCGCGGAGCTTGGAGCGGGCACGAAGATCGCCGACCATGCGCTCGGCCTGGCGTTTCACATCGTCGCGAGTCTTGAGCTGACCGGCCCCGGCCGCATCGAGCAACGTCTGATCGGGAAGCGAATCCCAGAGCCCGAACGAGAGGCGCGATGCCACGTCGTAGCCATCGGGGTTGCCGTTGCCAATCTCGCGGTAGAGAAATCGGGGCGACTTCAGGACCAGGAGCACAGCGCGCGTCACCGCGGCGTCTGGCGATCTTGGCTTCCTTGAACTGGCGATCGATGAAAAATGCCTTCTGCTCGTCTGACAGCGGCCGACGAAACGCTCGCTCGGCGAATCGCCGGCAGAAATCGCGTAACTTCAACTCGCGGTCAGACGCGTCGGAACCAACTCCGGCCAGATCTTTGAGGTGCGCATTGACATACGCGGCGACCTCGATCGCGGCGTCGGTCGTCGCCTGATCCCAGGCCTTGGAGATCGACGTACCGCGCTCATAGCCCACACTGCGATCGTCGGGCGGGAACGGCGTCTGCAAGACGAAGGTTTCGGGACCGGACGTGGCTGACAGGTTGCGGCGGGGAATCAACTCGGGAGGCCGCCGCGGCAGCTTCCACTCGAGTGCGATCGACGACGTCTTCTCCTTTGTGCGTGCTAACTCCAGTCGGATCGGATAGACGCGCCCGCCGAGGAGATAAATCGACCCGCGATATTCGGTATCATTGCCCGACTTCACCTGGGCGTCGATCAAGCGTTCGGACCCGATCATTGACCCAGAGCCGCGTGGCGTTCTCGGTCTTGACGACGAACTCGTATTCACCGGTCTCCGGCGCAAGCAGAGAACCGCGCCAATCAACCCGGAAATCCTGAGAGAACCCGCGAAACGCCGACAAGGGGACTAAAAGCAGAGGCGCTCTTTGCCAGCTATTCGTCAACTCGTTGAGCGCGGCTTGTTCGGGGATCGGACTCACCGCGCCGAAATCGAGATGGATTTCGGGATCGACACGACTGAGCGTTCCCCCACCGCCGCCACCGCGCCGGCGCCTTGACCGGCTCGAATATTCGGCCTTGAGGCCGCGCTCGCCCTCCCAGCGGGCCGGCCCCTGGAAGCTCCCGATCAAGTCGGCGACCGTGTTCTTGTATTGCCGCACGGTCAGACGCGCGAGCTCAATTCGAGGAGGGCGAAACTGGGTACGCGCCTGCGCAGCCTTGGAATAAAACGAGTCGTAAATGTAGGCTGCGACCTTTTCGGCATCCGGGCCGACACATTCGCCGGGGGCGTCTTCGGGCATCGTCTTGGCGATCAAGCGAGCCAGCCCGGGAACCGTGCGCTCGCCAATCAGGGCACGCGGGTAATGGTCGTCTGTCCCTTCGCCCATCGGGCCATGGCACGATGCGCATTGCTGGCGGTAAATCTGCTCGCCCGAGCGGTCGGGGGCCGCGGCGGCCAGGAAGGGCGTCAGCAGGACGACGAAAAACGTCGCGCCCCTCCGCACGCGGGGCTGCGAAGAATCGGGCAAGGCCTGTTGTCTGGTTTCCATCGGAAAGCCAACCAGGGGGATAAGTTGGAATTTTCCGCGTTGCTTTGTGGCGTGCCACCTCAACCAAAGGCGGGACTGACGGCGGACTGCGGTCGGATACAAGCCAATCCGCGGGCAGCGATCGTGAGGCAGGACCCTCGAATAGCAATGGCGTTTTATTCTGGATATCACTTCCTTTTATTCTTACCTGAAGTCGGCTCGGTCAGCAAGTTTATTCGCACCCATGCGGCAGGATGGAAGGATTCGAATGCGCGGTACTGGGTGCTATTGATCGCCAGGCCAATTGCTTCGAGCCCGCGGAATCGTATTGGGACACTGACTGTCCTGAGGTATTGCCAGGTCCATTTGACGCCTGATCACAGTGATGTTGCCACCTTTTACTGATCTTGAGCTGACCGGAATTCTTATACCGGATACGATATAGGGATGGGACCACATCAAAGCGATATCGACACCTGTAAGAAACGACTGAGCCAATACGATGAGCGAGCAAGAGAAGCCCGAAAGGGACAATGGGCGATGAATGAGGATAAGAGGCAAGCCCTGGAAGCAGCGGGTTGGGTCGTCGGAGATGCGGAAGACTTTCTCGATCTTACTTCCGAGGAACGGCAGCTTGTCGAACTACGTGTCGTGGTCAGTCGAGCTGTTCGTGTGCTACGCGAGCGACAAAACCTGACTCAAACCCAGGTGGCGAAAAAGCTGAAAACCAGCCAGCCCCGCGTTGCAAAAATCGAGTCGGGTGCCTCCGACGTTTCCCTCGACTTGATGTTTCGTGGGCTGTTCGTCCTGGGTGGCTCACTCAAGGATCTTCCGATCACACGTTAAGAGCACGCTAACGCAATCCGCTCCCAAAGTTGACGAAACCCGCCTGGGACAGGCATAAGTGCGGCTCGTACTCTCCCATTTCAGGTCCATCCCATCGAAAACAACCGTTTTCTTTTCCATCGGTTTCGTCCTATTGCACCGATTCTGCCGTTGAAATCGCAATTTCGACACTGCTCTCGACCGACCGAGGTTGTTCATCGGCTATAATCTTTACGGATAGCATCTAGTTTAACATTCACCCAGGCGCATTCATGCATCGCGCAGCAGCCGGCCGCTCGACAGGGCGTTCAGGCCGTCGGCCGCTGCATATGGATGACGATTAAGGACGCACCATGAAGTGGTGGCTAACCGCGCTCTTGATCATGGTGGTGGCCGTCCTGTCGGGCCTGGCATACTGGGATCCGTTGCACATCCGCAACCAGGTCGAGCCGCCGATTCGCGTGGGGCTCCTTCATTCCCGAACCGGCGCCATGCAGATCAGCGAAGATTCGATGATCGACGCCGAGCTGCTCGCTCTCAAAGAGATCAATCAAAACGGCGGCCTGCTCGGGCGACAGGTGGAAGGCGTCATTGCCGACGGTCGTTCCGACTGGCCGACGTTCGCCAAGGAAGCGCAGCGATTGATCGAAGTCGAAAAAGTCAGTGTCATCTTCGGATGCTGGACGTCCGCGAGCCGTAAGAGTGTCAAGCCGGTGGTCGAGAAGCATGCGCATTTGCTGGTTTACCCCATGGCTTATGAAGGGCTCGAGCAGTCGCCCAACATCATTTACACGGGGGCCGCGCCCAACCAGCAAGTGATTCCCGCCGTGAGCTGGTGTTATGAGAAGCTCAAGGCACGGACGTTTTTTCTCATCGGCTCTGATTACGTATGGCCGCACTGCGTCAACGAGATCGTCAAAGACCAACTGAAAGCCCTGGGGGCGACGTGCGTGGGCGAGTCGTACTTGCTCTTTGGATCATCCGAAGTCGCCGCGGCGATCGAGGCGATCAAGAAGGCCCACCCCGACGTGATCATCAGCACCGTCGTGGGGGATAGCAACAAGCCCTTTTACGAGGCGCTCCACGCGGCGGGAATCAAACCCCAGAGCGCGCCCGTACTGTCATTCAGTATCGCCGAGGACGAGCTGCGAAAGTTGCCTGTTCGCGAGATGGTCGGGGACTATGCGGCCTGGGACTATTTTCAGTCGATCCCCAGCCCGGAAAACCGCGAATTCGTCGGCCGATTCAAGAAGGAATATGGCCCCGATCGGGTCACGAGCGACGTGATTGAAGCGGCCTATTCGAGTGTGCTCTTGTGGGCCCATGCCGTGGTCGAAGCCGAATCGGCGGAGATCGCCAGTGTGCTCAAGGTGCTGCGCCGCCAGAGCCTCAACGCGCCCGAGGGTATCATCTCGGTTGACGAAGAGACGCAGCACACCTGGCGGCCGGTGTATATCGGGCAGATCCGGGAGGATCGCCAGTTCGACCTCGTCTGGACCTCGGAAAAGCCGGTACGGCCGATTCCCTATCCGACCTCGCGCTCGCATGCGGAATGGGATGCTTTTCTCAATAACTTGTATGAGTCCTGGGGGGACACCTGGGCCAACCCAGGGTCGCGCGGGGCCGTGCAAGGAACCAAGAATTCGGCTCGCCAATCCGTGCCCAGCTCGGGTGGCCCGTCGCGGGTCGGCACCGCCGCGACCCCGCCTTCCGGAGCCATCGCGGGATAGACCGCCGTGCCATCGCGCTCGCTCGCTCACTCGCTCGACTTCGTTAAGAGAAGACCAGCCATGATCTCGAGATGGGTTTCTTCCAGACTAGCCAGTACGAATATCACGACCCAACTGGTCGCGTGGTTTCTTTGTCTGTCGTTGATTCCCTGCGTGGTCCTCACGGGCATCATCTCGTACCTGTCAAACCAGTCCTTGAAGCGAACGGTTCGCGCCGGTTTACTGGCCATCTCCGATGCCAAGACATCTCAACTTGAAACTTACATGCGCGAGCGCCGCGGCGACCTGGCCGTGGCGAGCCGCTATCCCGTCATTGTCGACACCGTCCCCAAGCTCAAGCAAATCCGTCCGAAGGAATCATTCGACTCCAAGACTTACCGCGACGTGGAGCAATCCGTTCACCCGGTCATCGCCAACTTCGCCGATTCGTTCGGATATTCGAACGCCTTGATTTTCGACACCGACGGAACGCTGCTCTTCCAGCTCAACTCCGACCTCGATATCGGCCAGAATCTCTTGACCGGCAGTCTCAAGAATAGCGAGCTGGCCGAAGTGTTTGATCGGGTGCGTACGCTCCTCCAAACGGAAGTCTCCGATTACCAGTTGTACGAATACAAGGGGCGGGTTGCCCCGGCCGCGTTCATCGCCGGCCCGGTCTTCAACCATGACGGTTTGATCATCGCGTTCGTGGCCCTGGAGCTTTCCAACCGCCATGTCTTCCGCGCCTTTTACGACTTCAACGGACTGGGAACGACCGGCGAAACGATGGTCGTGATGCGCAACGGCGATGATCTCATCTTCGTGGCACCCCCCCGTTACGAGCCTGATGCCACCTTCAAGTATCACGTTCAGATGGGGAGTGAAAAGGCCACCGCCATACAGAAGGCCGTGCAAGGCGAGCGCGGCTATGGTGAGACCGTTGATTACCGGGGCAACGCCACCGTCGCCGCGTGGTCTTATCTCCCCTCTTATCGCTGGGGAATGGTCGTCAAGCAAGACCGCGACGAAGCCTTCGCCTTGATCTACAAGCAGCGTCTGGTGGTCGCGTTTCTCCTGGCCGGGGTTGTCTTGTGCGTCACGGTGATCGCGCTCTGGCTGGCGCGCACGATCACGCGGCCGATTCGCGAGGCCGCCATCGTGACCGATCGAGTCGCCTCGGGCGACCTGACCGTCACCTGTAGTGGCGAGGCACCCGGAGAGGCCGGATTATTACTGCAGGCGATCCGCAAGATGATCCAGGACCTGCGCTCGTTGATCGGCAAGATTCAGCGATCGAGCATCACGCTCCTGTCGACGGCCACCGAGATCGCGGCGACGTCGCGGCAGCAAGAACAATCGGTTTACGACTACAGCGCTTCGACCAACCAGGCCGCCGCCGCCGTCAACCAGATCTCGGCCACCAGTCAGGAACTCTTGAAGACGATGAACGAGGTCAACCAGGTCGCCAACCAGACTTCGCGCATGGCGTCGACGGGCCAGCAGAGTTTGGCCGGCATGGATCAGACCATGCGGCAGCTCGCCGAGTCGACCGAGCTCGATCAGCTCGAAGCTATCGGTCATCAGCGAGCGAGCCGCCAACATCAACCTCGTGGTCACCACGATCACCAAGGTCGCCGATCAGACCAATCTGCTTTCGATCAACGCGGCGATCGAGGCCGAAAAAGCCGGCGAGTATGGCCTCGGCTTCCTGGTCGTGGCCCGCGAGATCCGCCGGCTCGCCGATATGACGGCGGTCTCCACCCTCGATATCGAGCGCATGGTCAAGGAAATGCAGTACAGCGTTTCCGCCGGCGTGATGGAGATGGATAAATTCAGCGAGCAGGTGCGTAAAGTGGTGGGCGAGGTCGGCCAGATCGGCGGCCAGCTTGGCCACATCATCTCGGGCGCCCAGAGCCTCCACACGCGGTTCGACCAGGTCACCGAGGGCATGCGCGTGCAGTCGCAAGGGGCCGATCAGATCCGTGAAGCCATGTCGCGCTTGAGCGAGGCGGCCAGCCAGACCTCGATGTCGATCCGTGAGTTCAACAAGGCGACAGAGCGTTTACGCGAAGCCGTCGGCGGTCTGAAAGAAGAAGTCTCGGGATTCACTCTTGGTCCCGTCGATCCGGCCCTTGCCGTCACACCCGTGCCAGCGCGAGCCTTGTCTTGAATCCGACCCATTCCGTCTTGTAAACACCGATGCTCATCCTGACATTCACCGCCGGTGCCAATCGCTACGCCGTTGATGTTGGCCGGGTCGTCGAGCTTGTTCCCAGAGTCGAGCTCCGCAAGCTTCCCCATGCGCCGGCGTGCCTGGCCGGCCTGCTCGGCTATCGCGGCAAGATCGTTCCCGTGATCGATCTGGGAATCCTGCTCGACGCCAATCCTTGCCGCGACCGTCTCAGCACCCGCATTATCCTCGTTGATGATTCGGCCCGCCGCCACGACCGCACAGGGCAAGGGCCGGTGCTTCGTATCACGATGATGACTCCGCGGTAGCGCCCTTGAACAAGACGATTCCTCGGGCCTGCTCGGATTGGTCGCCGAAGGGGTGAGCGACCTGACCTACACCGATCCGGAGCAGGCGGCCGCGGTCAGCGTCTATCTGCCGCACGCCCCCTACCTGGGTTCGCTCATTCAAACCGACCAGGGGATCGTGCAATTGATCGTCGTTGAAAAAGTCAGAGAGGCGTCACTGCGACCAGTCGGTTCCGGCTAAGCTGAAATGCCTGGGCCCAGGTCAATCAATGGCTGAAGGGCCGCCATGAAAAGGAGGAGTTGTAATGCCGGTTGAGCCGAACGAGATCGAGACGTTGCTGGCCAAACGGATCGGACTGGATCCGGTCTCGGTCGGCTCGCAACTGATCGTTCGCGCGGCGCGGCTGCGCATGAAGGAGCTCGGCCTGGCCGACCTGGCGACGTATACAGACCGGTTGCGGCAGTCAGAGTCGGAACTCCAGGAGCTTGTCGAGCAAGTAGTGGTCTCGGAAAGCTGGTTTTTTCGAGACGAGCGGCCGTTTCAGTGGCTCCGCGACCATGTTCGCGCGCGCTGGATGAACAACCCCGCGCGCCCTCCGCTTCGCATCCTGAGCTTGCCCTGCGCGGGGGCGAAGAGCCGTACTCGATCGCGATCACCTTGCTCGACCTGGGCCTTCCTCCCGGTCGGTTTCATATCGATGCCATGGATATCAGCGCTCACCGCCTGGAAAGGGCGCGGAGCGGCATTTATTCATCCAACGCATTCCGGAGCTGTGACCTGAATTTTCGGGAGCGCCATTTTCGCGCGCATCCCCAGGGCTTCGAGCTTGATCCCGCGGTTCGTGAAGCGGTTCACTTTCAGCAAGGAAGCGCACTCGACCCGCATTTGCTCGCGGGGTCGCCCCGTTACGACGTGATTTTTTGCCGCAATCTGCTGATCTACCTCGATGCCCCGGCGCGGGTGCTCGTGCTGGCGGCCGTGGAAAGGCTCCTTGCCCCCGATGGCCTCCTCTTCATCGGCCACGCGGATCGCCTCGACACAGGAGGAGCCGAGCCGCGATTCGTGCCTGTGGGAGACCCGGCCTGCTTTGCTTATCAGTTGCGAACTCTCGGCAATAAGCATTTCGCTCGCGGCGACTTGAAGCGAGCTCGACGCGATCAACCACAACCCGGCATGGAGCGAGATGCCCATCGCCATCGATCCGTCGCCGCCTGCCCCACGACCTGGCTCCACGCCGTTACCTGCCGCCGCTCGAGCCGAGATTCGAGCTGAAGCGGCGAGCGTTCCGTCACCCGTGGCCGAACAGACGCTTCTGGAGCAGGCGTCGGAGCTCGCCAATCAGGGTCGCTTTGACGATGCGATCGCAGCCTGCGAGCGCTCGATCCGGCTCAAGGGCTCCTCCGCGACGACATTCTACTTGATGGGGATGATCTGGCAGGCCAGCGGCGAGCGCGAGCGGGCCGAAGCGTGTTTCCAGAAAGCCGTGTATCTTGACCCCACGCATGACGAAGCCTTGCTGGCACTGGCGCTGCTCGCCGAGCGCCGGGGAGATCAGCGCGCGGCCTCGGGCTTCCGCCGGCGAGCCGAGCGGTCCGCGGCCGTGGCCAGGAAGCGAGTAAACTGACATGACGACCAATGGCCCTCCATCCCCGATGCACGCAAAGGACGAGCTTCCCGTCTGCAAGCCCGGAGAGCGGGACTGCTGGAACAAAATCGGGGTGGCCGGCAACCGGCTCTGCCCGGAGCTCGCCACATTTATTCACTGCCGGAACTGTCCGGTCCACGCGGCGGCCGCGCGGTCGTTCTTCGACCGGCCCGCGCCCGAGGGATACCTGGCTGGCTGGTCGCAGTGGCTGGCCGATTCGGGCGTGCGAGATTCCGATAACGAGGCAGGCGGAAACGATGACAATGAAATTTACGCGGAGGATGAACGGCTCAGCGTCTTGATCTTTCGGCTCGGTCCGGAATGGCTGGCCTTCCGCACCCGCACGATTGCCGAAGTCACCAAGACCCGGCCCGTCCATCAGGTTCCGCAACGGACCAACGACATCTTTCGAGGCCTCGTCAACCTTCAGGGTCAGGTTCAGCTCTGCGTATCACTTCATGGTTTGCTGGGTGTGACGGCCGCGCCGACTCCCATGCGGCTGATCGTGCTGCGCGATCGCGAGCGGTCCGAGAGCTGGGCGTTCGCGGCCGACGAGGTGCTCGGCGTCGAGCACGTACCGCGCGGCCGGTGGCGCAGCGTTCCCTCGACGCTCGTCAATCCGAGCATCGGTTTCAGCCAGGCTGTTCTCTCCTGGAAGGATCGCAGTATCGGTCTGCTCGATGAATTGCGGATCTTCGCGGCGCTGGGAGTCTCGATCCGTGAGTAACGACCTCAGCGGATTTTCGATGATGGAGCTCTTCCGCATGGAGGCCGAGAGCAATTCGGCCACGCTTTCCGCTGGCCTGGTGGCCCTGGAGGGGGCGTCGGCCACGTCGGAAATGATCGAGCCGCTCATGCGTGCGGCGCATTCGCTCAAGGGGGCCGCGCGGATCGTGGGTCTCGACGCGGCCGTCAGAGTCGCGCACGCCATGGAAGACGTCTTCGTCGCGGCCCAGAAGGGCAAGGTGATCCTGCGGCCGGAGCACGTTGACATCCTGCTGGAAGGCGTCGACCTGCTCGTTCAGATCAGCCAGATTGACGAGGGAGAGGTCGAGGCGTGGCAGACCGAGTGCGCGGCCGTCATCGATGCCCTTGTCGCCGAACTGACGGCCATTCAAGAGGGAAAGGACCGCGGCGCGGCCGGCGCCGATCGCGCCCGCGGATAGCACGCTGAAGCCCGTGCCGCCGGCCCTGGCACCCGGTCTGCCGCCGCCGCCGCCGCCCCATGCGACGATCCCACCGCCGCCGGCGTTCGTTGCTCCCGGGACCGAACATCCCGGAGCCAACGGAGAGGAAGTCGCGCCAACCTCGGAGCCTCCCGGCGACCGAGGTGAATTGCAACGAAGCACGCCGCTCGATGACACGCCACGCAGGTGCGCCAGTCAAGCCCGAGGCGGCGAACCCCGGCCGTGATGGGGTGGTGCGGGTCGCCGCCCTTAGCCTGACCCGGCTGATGGGCCTGGCCGGGGAAGCCCTCGTGCAAAGTCACCGGCTTCCCCCCCTGGTGGAATCTCTCTGGCGGCTCAAGGGAAGACAGACAGGGCTTCTGGAAGCACTTCAGCGCCTCGAGGATCGCCTGGCGGGCCAGGACATCACCCTGCCGGCTTCCGACCATGAGCTGCTCGTCAAATCCAGGGAGCAAGCGGCCCAGGACTTGCAGCGGCTCGGCGAGACCGTCGAGGCGATCGAGGAATTCGCGCGATCGAGCGAGGATATTTCGAGCCGGCTGCATCACGAGGTACTGGCCAGCCGGATGCGGCCGATCGGCCGATGGCGTCAAGGGATTCCCACGGTTGGTGCGCGATCTGGCGCGTGAGCTGGGCAAGCAGGCGAAGTTTGAAATCGTCGGTGAGACGACGGGCGTCGACCGCGACATTCTCGATCGGCTCGAGACGCCGCTCAACCATCTGATTCGCAATGCGCTCGACCATGGGCTGGAAACGCCCGACGAGCGCCAGGCGGCGGGCAAGCCGCCGACTGGCGTCATTCACCTGGAGGCGCGCCATCGCGCGGGCATGCTCCAGATCATCCTGGCCGATGACGGCCGGGGCATCGATCTCGACCGGCTCCGCGCCAAGGTCGTCGAGCGTGGCCTGACCACGGCCGGGGTCGCGACTCGACTGAGCGAGGCCGAGCTGCTCGACTTCCTGTTTCTGCCCGGATTCTCGACCAAGGAAAATGTCACCGAGGTCTCCGGCCGCGGTGTCGGGCTCGACGTCGTTCAGAGCATGGTGCACGCGGTGCGCGGCTCGGTGCGCGTGGCCAGCCGTGTCGGCCGGGGCACGCGGTTCATCCTCCAGTTGCCGATCACCGTGTCGGTCATTCGAGCCCTGCTGGTCGAGATCGGCGGCGAACCGTATGCGTTTCCCTTGAGCCGCATCGATCGAATTTTCATGCTCGATCGCAACGACCTGCGGGAGCTCGAAGGCAAACAGCACGCGATGATCGACGATCAGCCGATCGGGCTTGGTCGAGGCGACCAGGGTCTTCGGGCTTCCTTCCAGGCAGGTTGCCGCCGACGGCGAGCTCCTGCCCGTCGTGGTGGCCAGCGATCGGAGCCATCGATTCGGAGTCGTGGTCGAGCGGTTCCTGGGCGAGCGCGACCTGCGTGTTTCGCCGCTCGACCCCCGGCTGGGCAAGGTGCCGAATATCAGCAGCTCATCCGTGCTGGAAAACGGCTGGCCCGTGCTCGTGGTCGACGTCGAGGATTTGATCCGCTCGATCGATAACCTGCTCGCCGGCCGCCGGCTCGGTAAACTCAGCACCCAGCAGGGCGAAATGCTCGCCCGGGCTCCGAAGCGGATTCTCGTGGTTGATGATTCGATCACGGTCCGCGAGCTGGAACGGCAATTACTTGAAAACCGCGGTTACAGCGTCGACGTCGCCGTCGATGGCGTCGACGGCTGGAACGCCGTCCGCAGCGCCTCTTATGACCTGGTCGTCAGTGACATCGATATGCCACGCATGGACGGCATCCAGCTCGTTCAGCACATCAAGGATGATGCGCGGCTCCGGGCGATCCCCGTGGTGATCGTTTCTTACAAGGACCGCGAGGAAGACCGCATTCGCGGGCTCGATGCCGGTGCCAATTTCTACCTGACGAAAAGCAGCTTCCACGACCAAACATTCTTGACGACCGTGGCTGATTTGATCGGAGAGCCACGCGACTGAAGAGGCGACGCTACAATGAACGAACGACCGCGGCCAATCGCGGCGTGAACCGCGGGCGAGCCCCGGCGAGAATGACAGGGAGTCGCTTGCGTGCCTGACCGCTTCTCCATTACATTGACCCGCTCAGGTATTCCATTGCCGGAGTCAAGCCGCCCTTCATGAGAATCGGGATCGTCAACGATATGGGAATGGCGAGAGAGGCTTTACGCCGCGCCGTCCTCTCGTCGGCCGAACACGAGGTTGTCTGGACGGCCAGCGATGGCGGCGAGGCGATCGCTCTGGCGCGCGTGGACAAGCCCGATCTGATTCTGATGGATTTGTTCATGCCAGGGATCGACGGCGTCGAGGCGACGCGCCGGATCATGGGCGAGTCACCCTGCGCGATCCTGGTCGTCACCGCGACCGTGAGCGGTCACCTGAGCAAGGTCTATCAGGCAATGGGCTATGGAGCCCTCGATGCCATCGACACGCCGACCCTCGGACCACTCGGAGAAGTGGCCGGGGCCTCGCTTCTCTTGCGCAAGATCGCGGTCGTCGGCAAGCTGCTCGGCAAACCGGCGGAACGATCGCGGAATACGCCCGGCACGGCTTCATCGCTGGTCTCGTCGGCACACCCTGCCCACGCCGCCTCGTGCAAGCTCGACCCCTTGATCGTTCTGGGAGCCTCGACCGGCGGCCCCAACGCCCTGGCCGAGGTACTCACGCACCTTCCGGCGAGTGTCGAGGCGCCGATCATCATTGTTCAGCACGTCGATGCGGCCTTCGCGCCTGGCCTGGGGGAGTGGCTCTCCAATGAGGCACGGCGGCCCGTCACCTTGATCACCGATGGCCACCAACCTGTCGCTCGCGAAATCTTGCTCTCCGGCACTGACGACCACCTCGTCATGGGCGAGGATCGCCGGCTCCATTATTCCGCCGAGCCGCGTGCGGTTAGCTGGCGTCCCTCGGTGGACGTCTTTTTCGCGAGCGTGGCCCGGCACTGGCCCCGGCCCGGCGTCGCCGTGCTCATGACGGGTATGGGGCCCGACGGCGCAGCCGGCATGCTCAAGCTTCGCGGCCTCAACTGGCGTACACTCGCCCAGGACCAATCGTCGAGCGTCGTCTGGGGCATGCCCAAGGCGGCCGCCGATCTCAACGCCGCCGAGGAAATCCTCCCCCTGTCGCGGATCGCCGAAGCGATCGTGAGACTGATGCCCGCAAGTTAGTTAATGGCCGCCACGTCACCGCACAAGCAACAAACTTTTCTCTATGATATTGGCAGCATCAAAAACTCAACGATTGGCGTCTTATTAATTCCATATGAGTCGCCGGGAGCCAGACATGAGCACCGAACCCGCCTTGACTCAGCACAAGGTCACCGTTTTACTCATCGATGATCAGCCGATCATCGGCGAGGCCGTGCGCCGCATGCTCTCCGGTGAGCCCGACATCGTATTTCACTACATCCGCGATGCGGCCAAGGCCCGCGACGCAGCCGATCAACTCAAGCCGACCGTGATCCTTCAAGACCTGGTCATGCCCGATATTGACGGGCTGACCCTGGTCAAGACCTTCCGGGCCTACGAGCCGACCCGCGAAACGCCGCTGATCGTTCTCTCGACCAAGGAAGAGCCCGTCGTCAAGGCCGAGGCATTCGCGCTGGGCGCCAACGACTATATCGTCAAGCTGCCCGACCGCCTGGAGCTCCTGGCACGCATCCGCTATCACTCGAAGGGCTACATCAATCTGCTCCAGCGCAACGAAGCTTACAAGGCCCTCCTGGATAGCCAGAGCCGTCTGGCCAACGAAATGAAACAGGCCGCGCACTATGTGCAATCGCTCTTACCCGAAAAGCTCAAAAAGGGTCAGATCCTCACCGACTGGCGATTCATCCCTTCGGCCGAGCTGGGGGGCGACTCGTTCGGCTACCACTGGCTCGATGACGACCATTTTGCCTTCTATTTGCTCGATGTCAGCGGGCATGGCGTCGGGTCGGCCTTGCTCTCCGTCTCGGCCATGAATGCCTTGCGCTCGCAGGCGCTGCCGCAGACCGACTTTCGCGCACCCGGGCAAGTCTTGTCGGCGCTCAACAACGCGTTTCAGATGGACCAGCAAAACGGCCTGTACTTCACGATCTGGTACGGCGTTCTCAACAAGCCGGAGCGGCGGATCGACTATGCCGGAGGGGGCCATCCCCCGGCCCTTCTCTTCAATGGGCCAGACGCAGGCTCGGCCCAGCTCGAAGTCCTCGAAGCCAGCGGACCGATGATCGGCGCCATACCCGATCTCGAGTTTCGCCCCGCCAGCACGTCTCTTGGCCCTTACGCCAACCTTTTTCTCTACAGCGACGGCGTTTATGAAATCGAGCGCGTCGATAACTCGATGTGGCCGTTCAATGACTTCATCGAATTCATGAAACAAGGACCGCACGACGCCCCCAACGAATCGAAAATGGATCGTTTGATCGCGTATGATCGCGAGATTCAGGGGCGCGACGAGTTTGTCGACGACTGTTCGATCGTCGAGATGCGATTCCTCTGAGAGGAACAAACCGCTCACTTCAATCGGAGCCAATCCATGCCATTATTCGAGTCAGCGGCGCCGGCCAGGGTCGAAAACGGCCACGGTCCCTTTCCGCCCATCCCGGTTCGTCCGCTGGGACAGACGGGTTGTCACGTCACGCAATTCGCGCTGGGGGGCGAAGGGGTGCTTCGTACTCATGGCCGCATGGCGGAAGCCGTGGCCGTGATTCACCGCGCGCTCGATCAAGGGGTCACGTATTGCGATACCGCGCCTGCGTACGCGGGCAGCCTTGACTATTATGGCGCGGCACTGGGTGAGCGCCGCAGCCAGGTTTTCCTTGCTTCCAAGACGCACGACCGCACGCGCGACGGCTCGCTGCGGCTGCTCGAACAGAGTCTCAAGCGGCTCCGCACCGATCACCTCGATTTATGGCAACTTCACGACCTGCGCACGCCGAGCGATCTCGCGATGATCTTTGGCCGTGGCGGTGCACTCGAGGCCCTGACCCAGGCACGCGAGGAAGGTCGCGTTCGGTTCCTCGGTCTGACCGGTCATCACGATCCGAACATCTTGCTGGAGGCGATGCGGCGATTTGACTTTGATACCGTGCTGATCGCACTCAACGTGGCCGATATCCATCGCCTGTCGTTTGCGCGTACCGTGCTGGCCGACGCGGTGAAGCGCGGCATGGGAGTGATCGGGATGAAAGTCTATGCGGCCGGCGCCCTGCTGCATGCGGGTCGTGCATCGGTGACCCCGGCTGACGCCATTGGATATGTTTTGAGCCTGGCCGGGGTCTCGACCGTCGTCATCGGCTGCTCGAGCCCCGCCGAGGTCGACGATAATGCGAATAACGCACGAGCGTTTCAACCTTTTGACGAAGCGCGGATGCAATCGCTTCAGGAACAATCATACGCTCATGCCGGCTTTTTCACATCGTATAAAAAGCCGGCATGAGCCGTTGAGGGTTGTGTTGATTCAAATCCATTCGACGCCAATTGCTCGGCGGCTTTGGCGGGCGACGAGATGTCAGCAATCAATAGCTGTCTGAGCTGATTGTCTCGCCGATATCCTTGGTTCCCAGCGCCCAGTAGGTCTTCATGTTGAGGGATTCCTTGATGAACCGCACGCTGCCGTCGCACATGACGAAGTTAGCACCACCAGGATGCAGGCTACTCGCATTGACGATATCGGAGTGATCCACGCTTCCGAGGCCGCATCCCGCGCAGCTTTGCCGGCACTGGTTAAATTTGCCGTACGAAGTCGCATTGGGGGGAACAAGAGTATTAAACATGCTTGTCCCTTCCGCTCCCCACGCCCAGACCTCGCCGCGATTTCCACTGATATTCGATTGATTCTGGGCGTCCGTTCGGAAAGCCGCCGCGCACGACTGAATATTGTTCAAAACCTGAGCGGCAATACCCGGATCATTGGCGTCTTCATTGGCCCTCTGATTCAGTGTCGTACATCCATTGTTTGTGCAACCAACAACGCCATTGCCAGGATAGGCTGAGTACTTGTCATTTCCACCGATACCCTCGGAGAAGGCAATCGTATTGGAAGTTCCGTCTGTCACGTTCTGAATTCCGTACGAGTTATTGTAACAGAAGATTCCCGAGGCCATGGTCGGGGTATTTTGAACCGAGGTGCCCTGGCTGGCATAGTAGCTGTTAATGACCAGGAAGTCGGTAAAAGCCTTGCCGACGTTGCCGTCAGACGGGCAAAGAAACGTATTGATCTTGGTGTTCACAACGGTCGAGTTGACGTGGCCTCCGACGTTCTGAATGGGATCGAAGCTGAAATTCGCCGCGTTGTAAAGCGGCGTCTGCTCGAGATAAGCCAGAAGCAGACTTTGAGCACTCCATCCCATCCAGTTGACGTTGCCATCGAGCGGGTTATTGGAAGCCGAAGCGCCCATCGGGAAGGAGTTGATGGCCGTATGGTAATTGTGCATCGCCAGGCCGAGCTGCTTGAGATTGTTGGTGCATTGAGACCGTCGCGCGGCCTCCCGCGCGGCCTGAACAGCCGGCAGTAGCAAGGCGATCAGCACGGCGATGATCGCAATCACCACCAATAGTTCAATCAGTGTGAATCCACGCTTCATGCTCATGCTTCCTCCCAATCGATTCTTGAAGAACGAAAAATGAAAGCAAATCATGCGAGTGCGAGAACGCGGCCGAGATATCCTGAACGGACTAGAACAGCAGCGCGAAGCTCCGAAATCCTGTCTAAAGCCGGAGGGGCGAGCCGAAGTTGCCTGAATTTTCAGGCGGCCAGATCGCCTTATCAACATGAATCCGTTACAACACTGGTCTGATGGGTATAATGACTCTTCGACATTCCATGTGACGGACGAGTTCAAAGAGCCTGAAAAGTCGCGCTCGAGTCAATTGACTTACCGGCTCGGCTTGGCCGCGGGCCTGTTTTTCATCTCAGCCTTGTAAGCGTCCATCGTGTCTCGGCCTTGCCGGGGCTGGGGCGGCGTTAAAACTTCTGTTTCCTGGCTAGTCCCGCAACCGGGTAATGAGCCGCCAAGAACAAGGACCAAACCAAAAAGGGTACACAGCATGCGACCGGATCGCGCTTTCAACATCAGCAAACCCCTCATCTGAAGAAGCGAGCAATCACTCGATCCCAATTCGTCGATCGTATGGAAAACGTTGAGGATTTGCTCAATTGATCCAGACCTTCTATTGATCTATCCGGTTACAAATGCGATTCCAACACACCCTCCGGCCGGTTTTTCATCGAAATTTTTTCGGTCATGCCGTGAGTCATGAAAAAGGCCCGTCGCCCCGCACGTCGTGAGTGCATGCTCCATGCCCTTTTCGCTGATCCGCGTGATCGATATAATTCGTTCTGAGCTTTGTGTTTGAATTCACGATGATCTTCGGGTCATATTGCCGTGAACAGGCAGACCGACAATCAGAACGGCAACGAGACCTTGGTGGCCCAGGCCGCGAGCGGGGATGCTATCGCGCTGGCCGAACTCTTCGAGCAATATCAGGCACGACTCGAACAGATGGTGCGTCTGCGGATGGACCAGCGGCTGCGAGGCCGCCTCGACCCGGCTGACGTTCTTCAGGAAGTTTATCTTGATTTCGCCAGGCGAATGCCCGAATACGCCGCCGCTCCAACGCTCCCTTTTTACCTCTGGCTTCGCCTCCTGGCCGGTCAGAAGCTGGTCGATCTTCATCGCCAGCACCTGGGCGCGAAATGCGCAATGCCGCCGTGGAAGTCTCGCTTCAGAACGACGCGTTTCCCAGGGCTTCGTCCGAATCAATCGCGCATCTCTTGCTCAGCCGCCTGACTTCGCCGAGCCGGGCGGCAATCCGCGCCGAAACTCAACTCCTTGTGCAAAATGCGGCTCAACGATATGGATCCGATGGATCGCGAGATCCTGGTCCTGCGTCATTTTGAAGTGCTGAGCAACGAGGAAGCGGCCAGGATACTGGAGATCAAGCCGTCGGCCGCCAGCAACCGCCACTTGCGTGCACTCAAGCGTCTCAAACAGCTTCTGTCCGACGTACCGGGCCTTAATGAAAGTCAGCGGAGCGTGGAGTAAACTGGTTTGTCTCTCTGACTCGACGACCAGATTGATGGTGCAAACGGAGTTCCCCGATCCTCGGGATGACGCGTGGATCAAGTCGATTTCTCACAGACTGACGCCGACTCCGTGGCGAACCCGATGGCCGGGCTGGCCGACGAGTTTCTCGACCGCTATCGCCGCGGTGAACGGCCCGCGCTGAGCGATTATGCGCGACGTCATCCCCATCTGGCCGACGAGATCCGCGACCTCTTCCCGGCCCTGGTCATGCTTGAAGACGCGCGGCCGGTCCCGCCGCGCCCGGGAGCCGCGGCATTCGAGCCGGCCCGGTCGGCCCGGCCCCCGCACCGCCTTGGCGAGTACCGCATCGTGCGAGAGATTGGCCGCGGCGGCATGGGAATTGTCTATGAAGCCGAGCAAGAGTCGCTTGGCCGTCGCGTCGCGCTCAAGGTCTTGCCACACGGGAAACTCGAGAATGCCCGCCAGGTCGAGCGTTTTCGACGTGAGGCCCGCGCCGCCGCGCGGCTGCATCACACGAACATCGTCCCTGTATTCGGAGTCGGTGAAGAAAACGGGACCCACTATTATGTGATGCAACACATTGATGGACGCCCGCTCGATGACGTTCTTGACAACCTGCGGCGGCTGCGTGAGCAAGCCGCGAATCATTCGATCGGAGCCCCCAATCCGGGTTCGACGAGATGGGAGCCCGATGACTGGCCCGATGACCGGGCCCTTCAATCAAATGGCCTCGCGTCGTCGATGCACCTGGCCCGCTCGCTGTGGGAAGGCTCGTTCCGCGAGCCGATCCGGTCGCATTCACCGAGCTCGTGCGAGCCTCGAAAGAGAGGTTCTTCCGATGGCAGCGGCCGTCTTGCTATTCAACAGTCAACCGGGGGCGCGCGACTCGACCCCGAGTGGTGCATCACGTGTTTCACTGGATCCCAATGAATCTTATGCACGAAGCGTCGCCAGTGCGGGAGTGCAAGTGGCCGATGCGCTGGAATATAGCGCGGGCCAGGGGGTCTTGCACCGGGACGTGAAGCCGTCGAATTTACTGCTCGACGTCTTTGGCACCGTCTGGTTGACCGACTTCGGCCTGGCCAAGGCGACCGATACGCCCGATCTCACGCATACGGGTGACCTCTTTGGCACCCTGCGATACCTGGCGCCGGAACGGTTCAAGGGCCGGGCCGACGTCCGGAGCGACGTTTATGCACTGGGGCTGACGTTGTATGAGCTGCTCGCCATGCGCCCCGCGTTTGACGACCATGCTCAGGCCGACCTCGTGAGCCAGATCACGCTCGGCAAACTGAGACGCCTCGACGAAGTCAATCCGGCATTGCCCAGAGACGTAGTGACGATTGTCCACAAGGCCATCGCTGGCGATCCAGCCGACCGCTACCAGACGCCGGGGGCCATGGCGGAAGATTTGCGCCGCTTTCTCGATGACCGCCCGATCGCGGCGCGGCGCCACAGCCTGCTCGAAAAAGGCTGGCGGTGGTGCCGGCGCAATCCGACAGACGCGATCCTGGTCGCGACCATCGTGGCGCTCTTGAGCGTGGCGATTGGAATGGGTTTATGGGTGCAGCGGCAGCACGCCGAACGCCGCGCCGAGGCCGCCGGCCGCGAAGGACGGGCACGCCAGGCGCTGGAAACCGCCCTCGATCAGGCCACGAGCCTCTTGCACGAGGGGCGCTGGCCCGAGGCCAAGGCCGTTTTGAGGCCCGCCGGCGGCTGGCTCGAGGATGGCCACTCGCCCCGGCTGCACGCGCCGCTTGAAGCGGTTGCAAGCCGACCTCGATCTCGTCGACAAGCTTGAAGAGAACCGGATGAGTCGCGAGGGGCTTTTTCGGAGCCGAGCCTCGATCTTGCTTCGGTGGCACGTGGATATGAAACAGCGTTTGCCGAGGCGGGCCTGGCCGTCGCGGGCGATCAAGCGGCCGCCGAGATTCGAGACTCGGCGATCCGCGATGAGCTGGTTGCCGCGCTCGACGATTGGGCCCTTGTGACGTCCGATCTCCCTCTGCGCATCCAGCTTCTTCGCACGGCCCGGCTGGCTGACCCCGATCCTGTCTGGCGCGATCGAGTGCGGGATCCGGCGGTCTGGGGCGATCGCCGGGCACTCGAAAGCCTCGCCTCTGAAGCCATCGCCATGCTCGGTGATGTGTCGCCCCCGCAGTTGTTGACGACGCTCGGCGTGTTGCTCAAACAGAATGGCGGCGATCCCGAGGCCCTCTTGCGCCTGCGCAGCGGCAGCGACCCGCCGACCTCTGGTTCAACTTCGAGCTTGGCAATTTGCTGCGCGACATCAAGCCCGAAGAGGCCGTCGGATTCAGCAGGGCGGCCCTGGTGGTCAGACCACGCGGCAGCAAGGTTCACAACAACCTGGGCAACGCCATGGCGGCCGCCGGCCGCGATCAGGACGCCATCTCGTGCTATCGCAAGGCCATCGAGCTCGATCCCAAGAATAGCTCCGCCTACAATAACCTCGGATCGGTCTACTGGAAATTGGGCCGGAGTTCCGAAGCCGCCGAATTTTATCGCAAGGCGACCGAGTTCAATCCCCGATCGAGCGCGGCCTACCACAATCTCGGCAATACCCACTTCGCCGCCGGCCGCGTGGAGGAAGCGATCGCCGCTTATCGCCGTTCGATCGAGCTCAATCCCGCGGAAGCCGCCCTCGCCGAGAAGAACCTGGGGGGCGTGCTCCTCGGCCAGGGCCGCCTTCATGAGGCCCGCGCTACACTCGAAAAATGTCTCAAGCTTCTCGCCGTCGATCATTCCATGCGCGCCGGTGTCCAGGCGAGTCTCGATCTTTGCGGCCGCTTGCTGGCGATTGAAGACCAGTTGCCAGGCTTTCTTCAGGGAAAAGCGCGACCAGCCGAAGCCCAGGTGTGGCGCGATCTTGCCTTGTACGCCCAGCACGCTCGCAACTGGCCGGCCGCGGCACGCTTTTTTGCCGCCGCCTTCGCGGCCCGTCCCGAGCTCGCCAGTAACTTGCAAACCTTTGACCGATACAACGCGGCGTGCTTCGCGGCGCTGGCCGGCTGTAACCAGACCCACAATCAAGCGCTCACCACCAGCGAGCAGGCGGATTTTCGGCGACAAGCCCGTGAATGGCTCAGGGCCGATCTGGCCCGCTGGACTCAAGAAGCAGCCAGGGATCACCAGCGCGTTTTTGACAACGTCCAATTCTGGAAAAATGATGTCGACTTGAACGGAATTCGCGATCCGGCCGCCCTCCTTGATTTGCCCGAAGCCGAGCGCGTCGAGTGGAAGGCGTTCTGGGCCGAGGTCGACACGCTGCTCGCACGAACGTCCCTCGTACAAAAGCGGTGAGAGCCATGCTAACAGAACTTCACTGGCCGCGGCGCGATCAATGCGCCGCGATGAGCCGATCATGCTGCTGAAATCCTCGCCGGTCTCTGTTCCCTCAATGGCCGGCGGTTTACGCATCGAAACTTGCGTCGCCAGGATGGCCCCGAGAGCGACACTGAAGGCGATCAATAACCGCGCGAGCAGCCGCGAGCTTGATGATTCCGAAAGCGGTTGATAGGTCTTGTCGAGTGGAAACAAGAATGCGCCGGCGACCTCGTAAAGCAACGCTCCCAGGATCCCTCCGACAAGGCCCCCTACCAGGCAGCGGATGACCCGGTGCCAGCCGCCGAGGCCAAACCCCAGGGCAAGCCCCGCAACCGCGCCAATGCCCGCCGCGATTCCAGCGTGCATCAAGATCGGAACCGTCAGACCTTGTCCTACCATGTCAAAATGATCATGGAAAACGGGCACCAGGATCAGCGACGCGAGGACACCGGCCATGGCGCCCAGGACTAGCCCGGCACCGCTCGCTTTCCCCGCGGCCAGCACGTTTCCCCGCGCCAGTCCCCCCGAAAAACCGAGAGCCGCACCGAGCATCCCGCCCAGGATGGCAAACGCCAGCGCGGCGTTGTTGATCTCACAGGAAACGAGCGACTCCGCGGTCGGAAGTTGGCTGGTGACTCCATACTTCTCCACCGAGTGCATCTCGGGCTTGAAGCGCTCGACGAATGATTCGCCGACAAACCAGGACGCGGCGCCAGCCGCGAGTCCGGCGGTCAAAGCCATGAGACAAAGCCGCAGGGGCGAAATTGCCGGCGCGGCGGATCGATGTCCGGCGCGACTGGTCAGGCTCGCGGATGCGTCGCCGGTGAGCATGGGTTCCGGGTGCGCGTGGGGATGGTCCGGCTGTGTCACGGGAGAAACCCTTGTTTAAGAATGAGCATGGATTCGGATCTCGTGATCGGTGAAAGAGGAATGAGGGATGGCCGTCTTGACAGTGGGCATATGGCACGGGAGGCAACCACCATTCGGGCTCACGGAGCAAGAAATCCGGGGTCGTCCATCGGAGTGGGCGGGCGACGCCCCGAGAGGCGAATGGCATGCGAGACACTTCTTCTCGTAAAACGCAGCCGACTTCTCAGCGTTGCGATGGGGGTTGTGGCAAGTCAAGCAGTCAAAGGTCCCCTTGCTCTCGGTGTAGCACTTGCTCCAGGAGAGGGTCGTACCCGGAAAGCGAACCGCGACCGGATGACTGCGCGTCACTTCCTTTCCAAGAGGACTATGACACTGCGCACACAGTGCGACCACCTGCGCACCTGAGCCCGCCGGGGCGGGCCGGGCGATCGCCGGATCGGAAAATTTGAGCTCGACCGCGGTGAGATGATGGTCTCCCGGCCCGTGGCACCGCTCGCAGCCGATCCCTCGGTCGGCCGATTCCGGGCCCGTCTGATCGCGCGCTGAACGCGCGACGGTGGTATGGCAAAATAAACAACTCTGAACATCATCCACGCTCAGCAGCCGGCCCAGCCAGTTTTCACCCTCGGGCGCGTCGGCCGCATGGCCCGACGTCACATCCCAGGCGACTCCGTCGGCATAGTACGAAAATCGTAGTTCGCGCGGCCGCCCTGACATGTCGCGGCCCACCAGGGTCAGCCCACGGTCTCCCGATCCAAAGGCATAATCGACGACAGCCGCATGAATCTTACCGCGATCAATCGTCTCGAACCGGACCTGGCCATCGGCACGCGTGATCGTGTGAGTGACCTCCGCCCGCGCCGGGTCACGAATCGGATGATCGGGAAGTTTGAGTCTATTGAGTCTCGCCACCACGCTGGAATGTCAGCGCGTGCAGGCTCGACTGTTGAGACCGGTAAATGGCCGCGTGACACGTTGCGCAGTGCCGAGCCCACGTGGGGGGCCGGCTCCGGCGCCAGGGGATGTTCCTCACGATAAGCCGCACCTTGCTCGAGTGCGGTCACGGCCTGGCGCGGCAATTGACTTTGCAAATAGACGCGACTCAAGAGCCACCACGCTTCGGGGTCGGATCCCTGGTTGAGAATGGCTTTCACCTCGGTGGCGGCCTGGTCCACTCGTTGGCTGCGCAGCAAGGCCCGGGCCAGCAACCTGTGATGGGAAGATAAAGCGAGAGCACTCGCGCGATCTGAAGCGACCGCCGGCGTGGCCAGATCGAGTCCTGTGCGCAAGCACGCGGCCGCCCCCCCGGGATCATCTTCCTTGTACTTGATATCGCCAAGGAGCAAGTTGCCCCGGCTTTCCCAGCCCGGGCGCCCCGCGACATGGCTGGCCAGTTTCGCGGCCGCCGAGTTGCGGCCCATCCGAAAGTACGCGCAGCAATCTCGAAGAGCAACCCGGCGTGATCGGGATCGGCACGCAGACCTTGTTCCCAGCATTCTCGCGCCGTCTCGTGATCGCCGAGACGGTCGATGACGGTGCCGAAAAGATAGTAATCCTCGGGCTGCATCTCGGCTGCTCCCCCGAGCCGGGCGTAAAGAGTTCGAGCACGCTTATCTTGCCCCTGGCGTACCGAGGATCGAGCCAGGAGTCGCAAGGCTTGACGATCGCCGGGAGTCGACTTCAAACACGCCTCAGCCAGTGCCGCGGCCATGCTCCAGTCGCCACGATCATAGGCAGCCAGACCCTGATCGATCAGCCCCGGAACGAACCAGGCGCGCGCCAGGAAAAGCACGCCACCGCATCCGGCGACGGTGGTGGCGGTCAGGATCAAGACGGCGACGAAATGCCAGCGCCTCCGGCGCCCTGTCGATGGCATGAGATGACCCGTTATGTGGTTCGCTTTCGATTGGTCCGCGTCGGTCGATTGTCGAGCGGAGTCAGTTGATTGTCAAATCCGTGGGCGTTTCGCGGCGGTCGTTACTTCGATCCGGAGCGACCAGGGTCATACTTGATTGTCTCACTCTCCAAGGGTCGCGAGAACATCGCACGCGGGTTATTCTGAATCATCATGGAAAGTGTTTTGAAACGTTCACGAGCCTGGCTCACAATGCGCCGTGGTCTGGCGTCCGCCCTGGTTTTCGCGACTCTCGGATGGGGCATCGCCCAGGGGTTCGCGAGCTGGCGCTACCGCGTCGAGCTGGCTCGAGCCGAGCGGGAGATGGGTTCGAGGCAGTATCAGCTTGCACGCGCCACGCTCGCCGGGCTCGCCTCACGGTGGCCCGGGCAGGCCGACATCGAATATGCGCTGGGATCATGCGAGTCGCAACTGGGCCATGTGGAAGCCGCCCTCGCGGCGTGGAACCGCGTGCGACGCCCGTCTAGCCTGGCGGCCCCGGCCGCACTGGCACGCGCGCGGCTGGCCCTCGAGCACGGCCGGCTGGCCGCCGCCGAGCAGAGCCTTGCACGCATTTTGAACGAGCCGGGCCAGGTTGGCGACGAAGCCGGCAAGCTGTCTGAACGGCTCTATTTTCTTTCCGGCCGTAGCGAGGCCATCAGCCGCTCGATCGAGGGCCGCTTTGGCGCGGCACGCGACCAGGCCGGGCTCTTGCGAACCCACTGGCTGCTCGACTCACAGCCGGTCCCCATCATCGCCTTGCGAGAGTCACTGGAAAAAATGCTCCGCGAGTCTCCCGATGACGATCGCCTCTGGCTCGGCTTTGCTGATCTCGAGTTGCGCTCGGGCCATCACGAAGAAGCCGATCGATGGCTCAAGCGGTGCGAGGCCAGACGGCCCGACGACCCCGACGTCAGGCACGCACGCCTCAAGTGGGCCCTCGCCATGGGGCGCCCGAACCAGGCGATGGAACTCATGAAACAGATCCCATCCGACGGCGTCTCTTCACGCGATCTCGCCGCGCTCGAGGTCCAGCTAGCCGTGCTTCGATCCGACGTTCGAGCCGAACGCGCGGCGCTCGAGCGCCAGCTCGAGCTCGATCCGGGTCATCCCGCGGCCTGGGAGCGCCTGGCCGAGATCGCCGCCAGCGCCGGTGAACTCGATCGTAGCGCCCTGTTGAGAAAACGTAAGGCCGAGATCGACCGAGCGCGCGACGACTACCGCAAGCTCATGGGCACCCTCTCCACCGGCGGTCAATCGCAACTGGCCGGTCTGGGGCGGACTGCCGAGCGGTTGGGTCGATGGTTCGAGGCCCGGGGCTGGTGGACGCTGCGCGCGCTCGAGGCCGCCGATGATCGCGATGCGCGCTGCGCTCGATCGACTGGCGCGTGCGAAACCGGTTTCTCCACCGGCCGGCCGGATGCTTGCCGACCTGATCGCCGATGGCAAGCATGGTCTTGACCGCGATCATGCCGCCGATCCGGCGCCTTCCCCGGCGGCGCTCGTGATTCCGTCCTTTCGCGACCTGGCCGCACCGTCCGGATTGAATTTCACCTATCAAAACGATCCGACCCGGCTTCACCGGCTCCCCGAAACGATGGGAGGGGGCGTGGGATTGATTGATTACGACGGCGACGGCTGGCTCGATGTTTACGCCGTTCAAGGGGGCACGTTATCTCATGAATCGGTCCCCACGCTTTTGCCTTCGACACAGCGCGACCGGCTCTTTCGAAATCAGCATGATGGAACGTTTCAAGACGTCACCGCGCGGGCGGGCCTCGCGGCCATGCCCGGCGGATATGGACACGGCGTGGCCGCCGGCGATTATGACAATGATGGCCACCCCGACCTTTTCATCACCCGATGGCGCTCGTACGCGCTTTACCATAACAAGGGCGACGGCACGTTCGAGGATGCGACGAAGCGCAGCGGCCTGGACGGCCCGCGCGACTGGCCGACTTCGGCGGCGTTCGCCGACCTGGACGGCGACGGCGACCTCGATCTTTACGTATGTCACTACCTCGACTGGGACCCCGAGCGCTCCCATTCTTGCCCTGATCCCGATCGGCCCAACGCTTATCTCTATTGCGTACCACGCGGTTTTGAATCCAGGCCCGATCATGTCTTCCGCAATGACCTCGATCGTGGTCGTTTCGTCGATGTCACGGCCGAGGCAGGCATTGTCGATCGGGACGGCCGCGGCCTGGGCGTCGTGATCGCCGACCTGAACGACGATCACTCCCCTGACATCTTCGTTGCCAACGACATGACGGCGAATTTCCTGTTTCGGAGTATTGGTTCATTTCGATTCGAGGAAGTAGGCGAGACGGCCGGCGTCGCATCGAGCGGCGAGGGGGGATACCAGGCCGGCATGGGAATCGCCTGCGGTGACTTGAACGGCGACGAAAAACCAGATCTGGCCGTGACCAACTTCCATGGCGAATCGACCTCGCTCTTTCTCAACCAGGGGGGCGGTTTCTTCGCCGACCGAACCGCGGCCTCCGGGTTGAAAGTGCCGAGCCGCTATGTTCTCGGCTTCGGCGCCGGCTTCCTTGACGTCAATAATGATGGCCGGCTCGACCTCGCCACGATCAACGGACACGTCAACGACTACCGCCCGGCCATCCCCTATGCCATGCCCGCGCAACTGTTCCTCGGCGACGGTGGCGGCCGGCTCACCGTGGTGTCCGAAAGAAGCGCGGCAGGTGCCTGCTGGCAAGTTCCCCACGTGGGGCGGGGCATGGCAATGGGCGATGTCGACAACGACGGCCGGCTTGATCTGCTCTTCGTCGCCGAAGGCGAGCCACTCGTTTACTTGCACAATCAAGGACCGGCGGGCCACTTCATCACGCTGGCCCTTTCAGGGAAAGCGCCCGGCTCGAACCGCGATGCCACAGGCGCGCGCGTGATCCTGACGGCCGGCAAGCGCCGCCAGGCCGCACAATGCATTGGCGGCGGCAGTTTCCTCTCGGCCAGCGATAAACGGCTTCATTTCGGCCTCGGCAAATCCAGCAAGGTCGACGAGATCGAGGTTCGCTGGCCTTCCGGACATGTAGATCGTTACATTAATTTGCCGGTGGATACCGGCTATCTCTTGCGTGAAGGCCAGGGCCAACCGACGCGCCTGCCCGGCTGGCCGCAGGCGCGGCGTGCCGGGCCATGATGGCCGTACGCGAGATTTTATTCAAGGCAGGCCGCTTGGCCTGGCTGAATTGTACGAACATAGTTCAATACGAGCGGCTGCAAGTGGTCGCCAGAGCTCATCCAAAGACAAAACGCCCCTGCCGCTTGATCGCGCGACAGGAGCGTCAAAATGGGATTGAGCATGAAGGGCTGTGTCTGATCGTGGCGTGACGAGCGCTGGCCCATCACGTGCCGCTGGCCTTTGAGATCAAGCCCGCGGCCGGGACGATGGAGCTCAGCTCTTGGGGGTCGCGCCGGATTCGAGGTATTTCTTTCCGAGGTTGGAAACCTGGTAGTGGAAATACTTCGTCTCGGGATGCTTCGCGCCTTTCTTCACGACCTTGTGCTTGAGCAGCGTCTCCAGAACGCGGTGCTCGAGCTTCTTGTCGGTGTGGTAACCATTGGCCCCCTTGTGGGCGACGACCTTCTTGAGCAGCTCGTGTTGCGGCTCGGTCAACTTGGGACCGGCCGCTTTTTTGGGGGCCGCCTTCTTGAGTGACAGCGCGGCTGCGGGTTTGGCCGCCTTGGGGGGCGCCTTCTTGAGAGCGGCCGCCTTCTTCGGCGCGGCCTTCTTGAGGACGGCGGCCTTCTTCGGCGTCGCGCCAAGTTTCGCCTTCGTCACGGTTGCGGTCTTGTTCACGGGCATGATGTCATTTCCTCTGTCAGTATTGAAACCTCTTCGATCGGATAATGCGCCGATCTGCTGTGGAATCACTAAGTCAATCTATACAGATTAACCCAGACGTTAAAGATGGATTTCGATGGATTTTCCTATTTTTAGGCTCATTTGTACTAATCCATAACCCTGAACACAACTGAAGACGAATTATCATAGTAATTGAGGATGTCGCTTTTGCTGATATAAGATTGTGTTCACCATGAAGAAAACATCCTGAAAGTAGCACTTTCGCTCTAACAGAGGCCGGAGTCGATACACGATTGCCAGGCGATGGCAAACGGTCAGTCCCAGGTTGACATGAAGGCGACCTGGATCAAGATCAGCACGCTCTCGAGCGCCGCGCCCTGGGGGTAGACCAGCCCAAGCACGAACAGCAAGACGAACATGGCCAGTGCCAGGAGCGAAGACACCACGCCCAGCATGGTCGCCTTTGCCGTCTGGGATTCTTTAATCGATACACCTGCAAGTTGCCACTGCGCCCATTGCAAGGCGAGCAAGATCAAGGAAGCCGCGACAAAGAATCGCTGTTCGCTGGCCGCCAGCTTCGGATCGGCCCAGCGCCGAGAATCCGATCGCGGCAATCGCGACGCCCACCATCAGATCGCCGATGCGCAGGCGCCGCCGCCGCCGCGACCGAGCAAGCTCTGAAAGACCATGGTAGAATGACTCGTGATATGTTCGTGGATCGACAGTCTCATTCATGATCTTATCTCATTTTTGAATCATTATATATAAACCGCGGCAGGCTCCTCGCAAACAGGGGAGCCGAACACGGACCATATCTATCATATTGTCTTGAATATACATACTCTTTGTCCCTTGCCGCGAAAGAGACTTTCGGCCTCATCCTGGTTCGAGTTGATCGCGCGTCGCATGCAAGTTACACTCGCGAATGTGAGCATCAAGCCCATTCCGCCTTGTGAGTGAAACAATTTCGGTTCGATCCCTGGCTCTTTCTTTCTCTCTTGTGCCTTGTTTGCCGATCATGACAAAACCATTACCACGAGACTGGCCCTCTGATCTTCGTAGCGAGATCATCGCGCGTCCGGCGGAAGCCAAGACCACGGTCTTGATACCCGGGATCGAGCTCTGCCCGCTCGTCGGCGCATTCTCGGCGCGCACAATCTGTTCACGGCGCTTTTGACGTTCGGTCCCAGGAAGACGTTTTCGTTTTACGCCCGCCCGTTCACCGAGGCGCTGGTCCTCCTGGACGGTGATGCCTCCGTTCAAGTCGAGGATCGCCGCTACCGCATGAGGCCACTCGACGCGATGATGGTCGGCCCGCGCGTGCCACGAAGCCTGATCAACCTCTCGGCGGATCGACCCGCCGTTTTTCACGTTTCAATGGCCTCGGGAACACCCGATCAAACGTGGGTCAACGGCCGCTTCGCGGTCGCCGAACAACCGGAGACCGCCACCGGAGTCGCCGGCGCCGAGCACCTGTGCCGCAATGATCCCCAGGCGCGGTTTGATCTCGCTCCCTTCGCCCGCTTTCAAGACCTCTTTGGAGCCGACCTCGGGGCAAAAGGAATTTGCGGAGGCTACGGCTTATTCGAGCCCGGTGCGCGGCTGCCATGCCACCGTCATGAGTTCGACGAATCGATCACCATCGTCAAAGGAACGGCAACCTGCATCGTCGAAGGCCACCGCCACGAGCTCTCGAGTAACGCCACGGCCCTCGTACCACAGGGCCGCTGCCATTACTTCATCAATCTGACTTTGGAACCGATGGCCATGGTCTGGGTCTACGCCGGTGATCGCCCCGACCGTATCGTGATGGAAGAAGCCTACTGCCACCCCGAGCGGTCCATGATGGGAAAAGCCTAGGTTTCCATACAGGGCCCGCACGCATTGAGGTGCCGACTCCCAATCTCCGAGAAATCAATTCGAAGACGATTTTTGATAACTGTGTCCCTCGGGATGAGGTGTTGAGGGGCGAGCTGAGGGACCAACAAGTTCGCCGCCTCGTTGACAAAAGTGCTCCGGGGCCAAGCCGATCGAATCTACGGCGATGCGATGATATTCTTCTCCAACTCTTATGCCACTGAGGGTCTGAAATCGCTCCTTCAAGAAGCCCTGGAAAGGGTGAGCGGAAAGGGTCCCGCCGGCTCGCCAATCGAACGCCGCCCGGTCGCTGGGCCCGCCATTCCGCAGATGGAAGGCGAACCTGGCTCTGGAACAGACGATGGTGCTCGAATTCGGGGCCGCCGAAAACTTCAAGGTCAACTTCTCAGGCTCCTTGGACCGATACAAGTGCATTAAGACCCTGACCGACGCCCTCAGCCAGGAGGCGCGTCCAGCGCCAACGTCAAGCTCATGCTGAGGACCGACTTCGAGTCCAGTCTGGACGTCGGGGGCGAGCAGTTCCAGACGATCCGGGACGTCTTGGAGAGCCTGGGCACGGGCAAGATTTCGGTCGAGGGCATGCCCGCCACCAAGGAGGTCAAGGATGGCGGAACGCCCGTTTGAACTCCGGGGCATGGCGGACGGTAACGCCCAATATGGACGGGCCCTGTTCCAGAAGTCGCAGCGGGGGGACCGGGACGCCGGCTGGCGGTCCGAAGTCCCCAAGATGGTCGTCAAGGTCCACGGCACGCCGATGAAGGCCGTACTCGATCAGGTCCTCACGGCCATCAAGCAGGCCGGGTCCAAGCCTTCCGAACTTTCACGCCGGGCCGGGCCGTTCGATTTCTCGGAGAAGCTTGGCGTCCGGCTGGGCCTGCCGTTTCTCTCGGTCGAGCCGCTCTACAAGCCCTCACGGATGTCGGACATCGTCGAGCAGATCCAGGGGATGACCGAAGAGGAAGCCTACAATTGGTTTAGCAGTGTCACGGACGCCGTAAGGAGTTCGAGGTCCCAGAACGCCCTGAGGATTTTGCTTGCGGCGAAGTGATTTTGTGTTCAGTATCCGTGGCGGGTTTCGTCAAGGACATTCGAACCGTACGGCGGGGGGAGATCGAGTTGGCCGAGCGTCACCAGATCCGTGATCCTGTTCACAACTTCGTGGAGTTATGGGAGAAAGAGATCCGGCTCGTCGGGACGCCGCTCTTCCAACGCCTGCGGGGAATCCGCCAGCTTGCGATGGCGGACCTCGTGTATCCGGGGGCATTGCATACCCGGTTCGATCACAGCCTGGGCGTCTGCCACGTCGCCGGGCTGCTGTCGAAGCAACTGGGCCTCGACGAGAACGCCGAGGCGACGCTTGTCAGGCTCGCAGCTTTGCTCCATGACCTAGGGCACGGCCCCTTCAGCCACGTCTCAGAGAACCTCCTGGAGCGCTATGCCGACCGGTCGAAGCTCCCTGAGGGCCAGAAGAAAGAGAAGATCCACGAACTGGTGACGGCGTACTTGATCAAAACGACCCCCACATCCTCAAGATCCTCGGCGAGGAGACCTGCACGGAAGTCGTGAAGCTTTTGTCCGTCGGCCACGGGCAACCCGCGATGAAGGCGATTGTCTCGGGGCCGCTCGATGCCGACAAGCAGGACTACCTGCTTCGGGACAGCCTCTTCTGCGGGGTCGAGTACGGCGTCTTCGATCTCCACCAGCTTCACCGCTCCCTGGTCATCGACGGCCCTGCAAACGAGAAGGAACTGATGATTGACGCCGACGGCATCCACGCCGTCGAGCAGTACGTCCTGGCGAAGTATTACCTCACGACGAACGTCTACCGGCACAAAGTCCGGCTCATCACCGACCAGATGATCGTCCGGGCGATCATCCTGGGGATCGAGGAAGACGAGCTAGAGGACCTCCGAGCCCTCTACACGTTCGACAACTCGCCGGAGTTCTTCGGCCGGTACACGAGATGGAACGACGCCCGGCTGATGGCCGCCTTCCGCGGGGAGGCGAAGCCGGGCACCCTCTGCGGGGGGATCTTCGACCGGCTCCAGGCCAGGCGGCTTTTCAAGAGGGTCTTCCAGGAGCGGATACAGAAGTTCGCCGAGCTTGAGGTCAGGGACAAACTCCTCAAAATCGGCGGCAAGGCCAAGACCGACGAGGAGAGGACGGCCAACGACAAGCTGCGGAAAGAAATCGAGTCGGCCCTGGCCGGAATCCTGACCACCCACTTCAACGAGAAGGTCGACCCCCTGGAAATCATCCTGCATGTGTTTGACATTAAGTCGGTACGGACGACTTCCCGGAACGACGAGTCGGGCATTCCGATCGCCACTCGAGGGGCACCGCTCTCGTTCCAGGACGAGTCGGCGCTCTTTGCCTCGATCAACGAAAGATATACCGAGGGGTTCGTCGAGGTCTATGCCCCCGCCCCGCTGGCCTGGTCGGACCGGACCCAGCGGGCGAAGTGGCTGAAAGTGCTCAACGCCCCGGTCCGCCTGGCGATCGAGTCGATCGTCGGGCCGACGCTCCAAGGAGAGTCATGATGGATACGAAAGAGTTCGTGCAACTCTCACTTCTGGCAATGGGCTCCGAGATCCAGGGGAAGACGAAGCTCCAGAAGTCAGTCTACTTCCTGGGATTGATGACCGGCTGTCTGGATGAGCTCGGCTATCGAGCCCACTTCTATGGCCCGTACTCGGACGAGGTGGCCGATGCGATCGGCTGGCTGAGCACGATCGGAGCCATCAACCAGACGTCCGCGGGTGTCGGCACGGTCGACAACTCGGGGTTCGAGATCCGCCGGTACGACTTCCGGCTGAACGAACAGGGCAGGCAATTCGCCGAGGCCACGACCCGCCGCAACCCCGACCTCTGGCGAAAGCTCCAGGACGCCGCTCACCGCTTGATGCGTTCCGGCGATCTCGACTATGTGAAAATGTCGATTGCCGCCAAGACCTATTTCATGCTCAAGGAGACCAACGGGCAAGCCAGCGAGAAGGACCTGGCCCGACTCGCCACCCGGTTCGGTTGGGAGGTCACGCCGGAGCAGGTCAAAGAAGCCGCCTCTTACCTCGAACGCCTGGGCCTCGCTAGCATCTCCGCTGACTGATCGCTGGTCTCGCACGACCTCGATTGGAATCAGACGCAAGCCCGGATCGAAACTCCTCATCGAACAATGGCTCCCCGTTGAGGAGATTGGTGCCGAGCGCATGCGAGAGCGTGTGGCTTCGTCTACGTAGGGAAGTTGATGGCGTCGGCGGATTGATCGATGAACTGCTGTGGATTCTTCTTGAAGTCATTCAGCCGATTCGACTCCGTCAGGATCCGCACGAGGCTCCGCCGGGTGAGCTGGGTCTTGTCCGGGATGTCAGTGAGCAGGTCGGGGAGCTCGAGATCGACGCTCCCGGAAATGTGACCACGACAATTGTTGCGACAGCGTGGCAACAATTTGCTCATCGGCAAAGGCCTCGAAGAAGTTGGCCATCCGCGTCAGGGCGGTGTAGGTGAACCCGCGTCCGTAATCGATGACCAATTGTTGCGACAGCGTCGCAAGAATCGTCTGTCCGTAGGGAGCCCGCTCTCCGGAGAGGACATCGGTATGGATCAGCCGTCCGATCCGCCAGTAGAGCATCGTCAACTCGACGTTCGCCGCCGTGGCCACGCGTGCCTGGGCTGCCGCGATCAATTCGCGAATCGCGCCGAGAAGCGGATCGGGATGAAGATGCCAGGATCGGCGACGGCGAATCCGAGGCGATCTTTCGCTTCGCCATGCCTCCAGACTCCTCACGTTTTCCAGCCCGTTCTGCTTGAAGATCGCGGCGACATTCGTCTTGGCCACGTCGTCGGCCCAGGCCGACTTCATCGGCGAGCAGGTATCGGACCCGGTCGCTCGTGACGGCACGGGTCGGGGCGTGTCATTGATGGGGAAGCGGAATGACGCCCGCTTCGAGCGGGGCGAGCAGCACGTCTTGGGTCAAGGAATCGGCGATCCGAGCCGCGGCGACGGCGTAGGCAATGCGATCGAGGCCAGTCGTTTTCGCCGCCTGAGCGGGCAAGGACGATTCGGCGGAAACTCGTTCGACGGCCGCCAGCCGCGGAATCCAGATTTTTATAGACACCGTGGTTCCGGACCGTTTCGACGTCCAGGATACGCACGGACTCTCCATGATTTGAGCTGAAGGCCCAGTCGCCGATGGAAGAGCCTGTTGAACGGGAGCCGGTCTGCTGGGTCATGATGGTCGTGGTCTCCTAGTTCACACCCGCCCGCCGGGTCTCGGTACGGGCCGAGCCTGGGCGTCGAAGCAGTTCTCGGCCGTGCCGAGGAACCAACGAATCAGGCTCGTGCGCATTGCGACATCGTCATTGAAGACCTGCATCCACACTGACCAGTGCCCTCGCGCGATCGCGGTCTGCAGGATCGACGTTCTCAGCGCGGTTGAGTCGTGTTGCTGGAGATCGCGCCTTGCGAGGATGGCGACTCCCCAAACATCCAGCCTCTTCTTCCAGCGGCGGTCTCGTTCGCTGAATTTCGGATGGCCGGGGACTCGGTCAAGGCCCACGAGCTCGAGGGTCCTATTAGCGGTTGCCTGTTGGTCCGCCGTGCGGCCATCCTCCACGCGAGGCGGTACGTCGTGGTCATAACGAAATACCCGAGCCGTATTGTCCCGATCCGGCCAGAAGTAATCACCCAGGTTCACGTCGGTGTCGCCCTTGATGGCATTGCACTGGTCACACGCCAGCAGGAAGTTCGTCCATTCTCGTTCGAGTTCCGGCCGGGGTGATTTGGGGCGGACATGTTCGACGTGGATCGTGCTGTGCAGGCAGACCTCGCAATACGAACAATAGTCACCGACGCGTTCGATCAGCGGATCCCTCGCGTCGCGGTAGTGGGTCAGAACAATTGGTGCCTGGTTCGCGTCCCACGGGCATGGCCCGCGCTCCACCGGCCGCATCACGTCTCCTCCCCGTTTCGATCAATTCCCGACGCAATGCGTTGCATCTTCAGAAACGCCTGGAAAGCGGCGTCATCGCTATAGGGCATGCTAACCTCGTCCAGTCGCGCTTTCGCCCGCTCGAAATCCGCTGGAGAGCGGTGGTTATCTTGGCGGAGTATCGTGAAATATTCCTCCGCGGCATGCATCATATCCTTGAATCGCTTGCTGCGCTGGGGAAGATCGACTCCTTGGACCTCTTCGGTGATGTCCTCGACGCTCTTGTTCGTGAAGTCGCGGGCCTGCGGATTGTCGAGATTCAGCAGGAGGACGCCCTCGATCGGGCGAAGTGACTGGATAATGAACGGGGAATGGGTTGTTCCGAAGAACTGAATTTTTGGAAAGGCGCGGAGAAGGTCGTCGACCACGCGGCGCTGCCAGCGAGGATGCAGATGGAGGTCCACTTCGTCAATGAGAACAATGCCCGGCGTATCCCGGGCGGCGTTCTCTTGCAGTTGCGGGTTGAGCGTGGCACACCGGATGGCGATGTCGGCGGCCATGGCGACCATGTTCCGATAGCCGTCGCTCAAGTAGCTCAACGGCAGGGAGTGTGTGCCGAAGTGGATCATCAACGCGTCGCGCGCCACGTCGAAGGCAACGCGCGTCGCTTCGGCGACGCAATCCAGGATGGCACGGCGAGCCGCCTCGAGCGTGGCGATGGGAGCGCCGCGCTGGATCGCGGCGATTTCCTGCGTCTTGAACCAGGCGACCAGGCGTTTCACGTCAGAGGCCCGATCGAGGCAGTCGAGATAGCCCATGAATCGCGTATCGGGCTTGAGCGTCTTGATCTCGCGCTGGTGCAATTGCGTCCAGAGCCTGCCGGTTCCGTAATAGGAAATCAGAGGAAGCACGACGGGCTTGCCGGTACGCACGTCCTCGGTAAGCCGGGAGGCTTCTCGCCGAATCCAGGCGGCCTCGATCCGCGTCGTCCTGCCGGCACTCTTGTACACCGCCCGACTCCACTCGCCGTGGCGGCCGGCAACCTCACCCTTGCAAGCGATACTGACCGGGTACCGGGTTTCGGCCGTCCAGACACCGCCATGACTGTAGAAGGCAAGCCTCGCATCGTCGCGTTGGATGCTGGGAGGTATCGCCGGATCGGGCATGCCCAGGAACAAGGATCCCAGACCGACGGCAAGACCGTCGAGCAGGGCCGTCTTCCCCCTGGCATTGTCGCCAATGACCAGATTGAACCTGGAACCGAAGGAAAACTCGCGGTGATCGAAGCACCGGAAGTTCTTCAACGAGAGCGTGGAAATCTGCATAAGCTTATCCGTTTCGCGCCCACGGTGCCGCCTCTCGATTCGTCAGTCGATTCCACCGTCGCCGTTACGTTTCCCAATGATCGCCTTTCCTCTTTGGTTTGATCGGGGTCGCCTGCACTTGGTCGCTTACTCGGACGGCCCCGGGATTTTTGGAAGGGCGTCCGCGAACCTGATCGTGGTTCCGGATGGGTTGTCATCGACCCTATTTCGCCACTCTATCGCTCCAATGGGCCGTTCACGAGATGGCGGCCCATCAAATTGCCGTGGATTGCCGTGAAGCGTGCTCGACGGCTTTATGATACGGGGATTTTGAGCCACCATCGGGCAAACTTTCCTCGTCCTCGAGAGCCGACCAGCCCCAACCGGCTTAGAGAGTTCCGGGGACGCCACGCTCAACACCAGGGATGAATTTCCGCCCGTTGATGAGTGCGGATATTCTCCGGAGAACTCCCAATATTAAGAGCCGACGGACATGCCTGTCGATGACGAGCCTGTCGATTTCGTCATGATCGTCGAGGTCACTTGTCCCAGCGGGAGTGCGGTCAACTGCGGTGGACACGCTCTCGCTTATTCAGAAATCTCCTTGCTCGCTGCGCTACTCCGCCTTTCCCCGCCTTTCTCACGGTTCGATGGAGGACTCCTTGAGCCACCACCGAGCCGCTACGAAACGTCCGCCCGAATCAACCAGCCCGACGTTCTTGAGCATTTGCAAGTCGTCTCGGAGTGTCCGTGGGGCATGCGGATCGGCGATCCGCGCGAGGATCTCCCGAAAGCGCCAGGACTGGCGATCGCTCAGGATCTGGAGGACTTCCTTCCTCTTCGCTCCGGCTCCGCCTATGCTTCGAGGCTACGCTCCAAACCCCCGCTCCCGCACGATTATTTCCCGGCCGGAACTCGGGCCAGCCGCAAGCCCAGGTCGTGGAACGCAGCCGTCGGCGTGAGCCTGTAGCGGTCCGCCGCCCGACAATTCTCGGCAGAGCCGTTCCAGCCACCGCCCCGGAACACGCGGTTCGAGCCATCCCAGGCATCTTCGCACCATTCCCATACGTTCCCATGCATGTCGAAGAGACCGATGGCGTTGGATTCGTATGAGCCGACTTTGCTGGTGCGGCCCAGCGCCGCGTCGCTGAAGTTGGCCTGCTGCGCCGATAACGTATTCGTTGGCGTTCGCAGGTAGAAATTCCAGGCACAAAGGGCCTGCGTATTCGCCGCGGCTCGGCAGGCGTATTCCCACTCGGCTTCGCGCGGCAACCGGTACATCCAGCCCGTCTCTTTCAAGGTTTCATTCAATTTCTTGATGAAGATCTGGCAATCATTCCACGAGACCGATTCCACCGGAAAGCGTTTCAGGTCGGCGTCCGCAACACCGACCAGCTTGTCGGCCCCACTGCCCCCCTTTTGAAAGGCACTTGGGTTATTACCCATGACTTTTTGCCACTCTTCCTGCGTGACCGGGAATACGCCGATACTGAAGTCCCGATCGATGGTCACCTTGTTGTCGCCGCATTTCCCGTCCTGACCCCCCATCCAAAATGTGCCGGCCGGCACGAGGACGAACTCCATGCCGAGGCCATTGAGAAATCGCTTGCCATCGCGGTGCTGGACAGCGCGGGCATACAGGTCCTGGTCGCGCAAGATCGGATGAAAGACCGTCTCGAGCGTCCCCGTGGCTGCCTTCCACTCGCGGCGATCGTATTGTTGCCGGGCCTGCTCATTCTTGGACCTGGCATCCTCGACACGCCGATCGAACTCCTCGTAAAGCTGCTGTTCCCGATCCGCCACGCTGATGACGACGGGCTCGACGATCAGCCTCTTGGGTAAGCCGGCGAGGGCCTCGGCGAGCTCGGTGCCGGTCTGAAAGCGGCGTTCGACACTCGAGGCCACACTGCGAGATAGAATGTGCAGCAACTCGGGGCAAACGTGCTTCTCTTCCAGGTCCTGCCACATGTCGATGCCGAGCTCCAAGTTCAGGTTCCCCAGCAGCATCTGGTAGAGCATCACGCCGAGAGCGTGAACGTCGTCGGACGGGTGGGGGTCTTCGCCCTTGCGCTGCTGAGGAGACGCATACAAGGGCGTACTGGCCCAGCGCACCTGCGAAGGGAGCGAGGGGGTGGTCATGCTGGCGCCCGCGGCGGTCGCGATCATCGCTTCTTCCAGCGCCTGGCGAGCCTGGGTGTTGCTGATGCCAAAATCCGTGATCTTGAGCGTGCTTTTGGGGCCGACAAGAACGTTGGCCGGCTTCATGTCGCGGTGGATGACCTTCCTGGAGAGCTCATTGTGGCAATGGCCGAGCGTGGCGGCCAGGATGCCAATATTCTGAACGGCCAGCGCGGCTCGAATCGCGAGGTCATTTGGCCAGGTGCCCACGAGCTGGCCGAGATCGCCGCCGGGGATATATTGATAGCGAAGCCAGGGCGTATCGCCCTCGAGATGGGCATCAAGCAACTTGACGATGTTAGGGTGGTCGGTCAGCTCATTCTGCACGAGCTCGATGTTCTCGAGCTCGATTCTCGAAAATGCGTTGCTGCGAGACCGGGTCGAGGCAGAATTTGAAGGCGGAGTCGGTCTTCTGCATTGTCTTGCCGCGCGCCTTCCACACTTCTCCGAAGCCGCCGATGCCGAGGCGCTCCGTGAGGGCCCATTGTTCCGCCCCTGGCGGAGTGTCGCCTTCGCGGAACATCGGCGGTCGCGGTGGCAGGAACGGCAAAATATCTTCGGGACGCGTTGCCGACCATCTGGCGGGGACCGTCGTGCCGGTCGGGTCTTCGGGACGTGAAAAACTCGAGCGAATCTGGGCCGGGATCAGTTTGACGTATTCGGTCACCGCCCGGCGATATTCGGGCGGCTTGTCGGCGAGCTCGACGTCGATGATCTCCTCGGCCTTCTTGTCGAATTCAATACGGGGCATCGCGGCGACCTGAGCGAGCGCTCGCTGTAGCTCGACCTGCTGATTTCCATTCGAGGCTCTTCTTGGCGAAACGCCCGAGGATATTATCAGCGAAGTCCAGCATATGCCGGCCCCCCTTGGCGATTTCGCCAAGGTTTTTCACGACAGGAGCCACCACGGCAATCGCGGCGGCCACGGCGGCTACGAATTCAAGCATGGCGGGTCTACCTTGAAGTCTGGATGGGGGAAATCATGATGTAACCAAGAGTTTTTGCCGTCGCATGAGTCTAAGCGATGGTCCAGGACGGTCGCCATCAGGCGGCCTTTCCAGGGAGCGCCGCGAGCGGCAGGAGCGAACGCGTTCTCCGCCTCATAAACGTTGGCTATAAGAGAGGGCATGGTTCTCGCCTCCGGGCAGCTAGTGGCAGACCGGAGGGCGACTTGGGTGGGTATTCGCGCCGAAATCCGATATCTTGACGAAAGTGCTGCTCTTGTCGGCGAATTCGAACCGCGAAGCACAGCGAGGACGCGGGCCGGCGTCTCTAGCAGCCGTGCACATAGGCTGAGATGCGGGGCCTCAGGCGGGGCGGTCGTCCTCGCAATTCAGATCAGTTTCAAATTCGTCTTGCCGCTTATGACTGGTTCTCGGCCTTGAAGTTTCGGAGCATCCGCAAGAGTCCGGCACCTTGGTCTCGACCGCATTCCAGACGATGGCGTCATCGACCCGGTAGTACATGTGCGAAATTCAGTCCCTCATCCCGGCGATCTTCTTCCACTCGATCCCCGGTATCCGGGCCCGCATGTCGTCGGGGATAGGCTCCGTCGCCACGCCGATGATCTCGATATTCCGCAAGACGGCATCCATGACGAGGTCCTGCTCGAAGAGTGGCTCACGGTTCATCCCCGAGGTGAACCGGAGGATCTTCTCACAGCAGGCGACGATACCGTCGATCCGATCTTCGGGCTTACGGGACAAGGATGGCCTCCTTCTCGATATCAACCCGCATCCTCGGACTCAGGCACCTTGGTGTGAGGAGGTCCACCCGCCGATCGAAGAGGTCTTGCAATTCGAGCTTCAGACCCATGAAGCGTCGGAACGTCGCCGGCCCCTCGAACGTGACGAGGATGTCCACGTCGCTCTCCTCGTGATCGTCGCCTCGGGCCATCGAGCCGAAGACGGCCAGCGACTTGACGCCGTACTTCTCCTTCAGGCCGGGCGCTTCGGCGTTCAGGCGCTCGAGGATGGCTTGACGGTTCATGGTCTCATTCCTGGGAAGGCAAGTCATCCGTCGTCTCGGCGGCCTCGCCATCGATTGTACCGTCTCCGCGAAGCCCCTTGGCGTCCGGCCCGTCGAGTACGAGTTTCGGCCTGGCACCTTTGAGTCGCTTCTCGACGACCTTGATCGGCTCGGCGGGCGGGATGTGCTCCGGAAGGGTTCCACCGATCCTCTGGATGGCGGCACGAACTTCCTTGCCGACCTGCTCATGGGTCTGGATGGCCCGCTGCTCGGTGCGAACGTTGTCCCTCGCCAGTTTCTCACGAGCCTGAGTCATCCGAAACTGGTTCGCCGCCAGCTCGGTCGTGTCCATCCGGTCCATGAGGTTCTCTTTCTCGGCCACGCCCTTCTTCCGCTTGATGGCGTCCCGGCCGAGCCCGCCGTACATGCCCTTGTACCCGGCGTCGTGGAAAATGCCGAACATCGGATTCGTGACCCCCGCCGCCCGAGCCGCCCCGGAGAGGTTCTTGAACTCCTCCCCCGTCTGCTTCCGCAGCCCCAGGCGTTCCATGTCGGCAGCGTGGGCGTCCGTGAGTTCCTGGCGGCGGGCCTGGATGGCGAAGTAACGCTGGGCGTGGGCGATTTCCGGCTTGCGAGGATCGCCATTCTGGGCGATTAGATAGCAGGCGAAGCGGGAGAGGTGATAGTCAGGGACTTGTCGAACGCCCCCTTTGCCGATCTCGATCATTTTGCCGACGCCGGCAAAATGATGGTCGCAGTCGTTACCCGACTGATGGCAAGAAGTTTGGGCTTTCTTGATCGCCCCGTCGAAGTTGCGCCATTGGTCGTAGCCGAGCAGGGCTTGGATGTCACGGGCGCTCCAGAAGTCGGCCCCGTGCTCATTCGTCATCTTCATCGCCTCGAACGACTTGCCGCCGAGCGAGTGGAGTTGCTCGTCGCTCATCGTTGACTCCTCCATCTAGCTCAAATGATACGCCATCGGATCGTGAACAGAATAACCGTAGTGTGTTTCTGCTTCAACTGGGCCTCGATGCGCCCGATCAGTTCGTCACGGTGCTTGTCGATCCGGTCCTGGGCGTCGTAGAGGTCACGCCGTTTGCCGCTTTGTGTGGCTTCGAGAATTTCGACTTGGGGGCGACGTACCCATATCGGGTGCCATAGATTCCGACATAAACATTGCTGCTGAGTACGCCCTCGTGGCAAGCCGTTTGTGAACTGATGGGTTTGGCACCGAAATCTCCGCCATGACAGGTGTGTGTCTGAGTCGAAGGATTGCTTCCCTGGCGGCAGCCCGTTCGGCTGTGTAATCTCGCATGACGGAGCTAATCAAGATATGCGCCATTAGCATTACCTTGAGATGAGGTTATTTAAGATTAGTACGCATCTGACGCCACCGTTGGCATTGCCGCTAGCTTACTCGAAGATGTAGTCCTCACCGAGCCTCTGCGCAGCGTGGTACGACTTCCTGGGGTCTTCGAGCTCGAAGAATTGCGTCTGGTTCATCCCCGAGGTGAACCGGAGAATTTTCTCACAGCAGGCTACGATATCGTCGATCCGATCTTCGGGCTTACGCGACAAGGATGGCCTTCTTGTCGATCTCCGTTTGCATTTTCGAGCTCAGGCACCTCGGCGTGAGGAGATCCACCCGCCTGCCGAAAAGGTATCCCAGTTCGAGCTTCAGCCCCATGAAGTTGTCGAACGTGGCCGGCCCCTCGAACGTGACGAGGATGTCCACGTCGCTCTCCTCGTGATTGTCGCCTCGGGCCATCGAGCCGAAGACGGCCAGCGACTTGACCCCGTACTTCTCCTTCAGGCCGGGCGCTTCGGCGTTCAGGCGCTCGAGGATGGCTTGACGGTTCATGGTCTCATTCCTCGGAAGCCAATTCGACCTGCGTCTTGATGGCCTCGCCACCAATTGTACCGTCTCTGAAGAATCCCCCGGGCATGACGCTCCTCGCCAGTCCCCACCGTATTTTCAGGCGAATTCACGCGATTGCCGCGCTGTCTGACCTTATCTGTTGTGCCTTTGACACGAACTGTCGATTCGGCCGCCGCCTCTGGCCCTCCCCAAGTTCGACAAATCCGATCCAGTCGCTTCACACGGTCAGGCCCGGTGTCTCCTTTTCAATCGCACCGATCGGTCGAGACCTGTCTACCGGAAATACCAAACCAATCCTGCATCCGCGCAGCTCTCTTGATCCCGCGACGCTTTTCCATCGGTCACATTCCGCCAGGTGTCACTTTATGCGGACCATTCAGGCGCCCAAGCGTAACTCTTTTTGGATTCACAACATACGTCAGATCGTTAATCTGTGCCGGTTACTCAGGCGCCCAAGCGTAACTCGTTCTGGATTTACAACATACGTCCGATCGTTAAACTGTGCCGGCTACTCAGGCGCCCGTAAAGCTTCGCCGATCCCGTTTGTTCAGTTCTTTTTCTCGCTCAGGAAACGCCCGGTCGATCACTTCCGGGATTAGTGGTCGAATTGCCACTTCTATACTATTGGACTCAATTCGGGTACATCCAGTTGGCTATGAATGGTCAACTGGCTCAAGTCTGTTGCCCCGAGCGCTCTTCCACCGAGTGGATGACGCTGCTGGAAGATTTGCGCCGGGACGTTACTGCTTTGCGCGACAGGGTCGATCATCTGGAGCGAGAGAACCTCGAGTTGCGTCAGCAGGCTGGCTATTGGAAGAGTCGCCATCGCGATGCCGTGCGTCGCATCGGCGAGCTGGAACAACAAGTCACACAACTCCAGGGTGAGAAACGGAAGCTCCAGGCCGACCTCTTCGGTCGACGCTCCGAGACCATATCACTGAAGGATCGTTCCAATCACCTGGACGACCCCCGAGACAACGCGCGGATACCCAGGCTCAAGCGGGGCCAGCAACCGGGAAATCCCGGACCGAAACGGCGGGATTATTCCGCACTCGAGGTTCGTGAGAAATTCGTCGAGCTCCCCCCGAGCAATGTGTCTGCCCCGACTGCGGAGAACCGTTTCGTCTCCGGAGTGATACGGAAGACTCCGAACAAATCGAGATCGACGTCTGTGCCTATCGCCGCGTGATTCATCGGCGGCGGTATGAGCGACGCTGCACTTGCCAGGGCAAGCGTACCCTCACCGCCCCACCGGTTCCCAAGCTGATTCCCAAGAGCCTCTACGGCACTTCGATCTGGGTCGAGATCGTCTTGGACAAGTATTCCAGCTATCGGCCTACGGAACGCTTCCTGGCTTTCTGGCGGCTGGGAGACCTCGACTTGGCCGCGGGCACCGTGACCCATGGCTTGCAGCGGCTGGAGGTTCTGCTGCGGCCGATTTACGAGGCGATCAAGGAGCGGAATCCTCAGGGGGATTTGCATCTGGCCGATGAAACGCGATGGCGGGTGTTCGTCGTCCAGCAAGGCAAGCAAGGATACGGTTGGTGGTTGTGGGTCTTGTCGGGGCCCGACACGGTAGCCTATGTGTTGGATGCCAGTCGCAGCCACGTCGTCCCCGAGGGCCACTATCAGGCCGAGTCGCTTGGGGTGCTGGTGGTCGATCGCTATGCCGCCTACAAGGCGATGAGCTGGGTCAAGGATGGTGTGATCGTCCTGGCGTTTTGCTGGTCTCATGTGAGGCGCGACTTCATCCGGGTGGGCAAGGGTTGGCCCGAGTTGAAGATATGGGCCTTGGAATGGCTACGGCGGATTCGCGTCCTCTACCAACTCAACCACCGCCGGCTGGCGGCTGAGAAGGGCTCGGAGGCCTTCGCAGAGGCGGAATGCTGCCTGCGCCAGACCGTGGCCGAGCTGAAAGCGCAGAGGGAGACGGAGCTGGCCCGAACGGATCTCGCGACACCATGCCGGAAGGTCCTGGAGAGCCTGGCAGTGCATTGGGAGGGGCTCACGCTGTTCGTGGACGACCCGCGGATCCCGATGGACAACAATACTTCGGAACGCCGTGCACGCGGCGCCGCAGTGGCACGGAAGAACTTCTACGGCTCGGGGTCTCTCTGGAGTGGCCAATTGACGGCGGCGGCGTTCTCGATCTTCGCCACACTGGCGCTATGGGGACTCAACCCCCGCAAGTGGCTGACATGGTATTTCGAGCACTGCGCGGCGGCCGGGGGCAAGGTCCCCGGCGACATCAGCATGTTCTTGCCCTGGAACCTGAGCCCCGAAAAGAAGGTGGAACTGGGTGGCTGCGCTCCGACTGAAGCGAATGACACTTCGTAGATCGATCGCGCATCGCACACCGACGCCGACACCTCAACAACAAGTGGCAAGTCAGCCAACTCCCTTCTCCTTCTCGCCGGAAGCTGGACTGGGCCGGACTATGCGCCGTACTGAACAAACGGGACCGGCGAAGCTTTACAGGCGCCCAAGCGTAACTCTTTTTGGATTCACAACATACGTCAGATCGCTAAACTGTGCCGGTTACTCAGGCGCCCAGGTGGAAGTTGATGACAAACACAGGGTTAGAGCGATCTTTCGACCCTCCGGTTAGGCATCGTCCCAAATCGCAAGATGTCAGCTTGACACTTTTTACGTCAAGCCGCGATGGCCGCGATTTTTGCTTTAGCCACGGCTTTGGCTTCGGTAAAGGCCGTGCTCATCTCAGCTTCCAGCAGAGTGCAGAAGTCGTAGCTAGGCAGTTTCAAGCCGAGGTGCTCATAGGGACAAAGGCCTTTCCGCTTGCCACCGCGGAACACCCGAGAGTTCCAGTACAGCCGCTTGAGATCAAGCATCCCCTGAGTTACTGTACGATGTCGCGATTGATGCATGCGCAGGACGCTATTCATGCACTCGACCGCGCTGCTGGCTCGCAGCGTTTGACTCAACACCGTCGCGACCAGCCGGTACGACTCACGCCAGTTCGAGTCGAGTCCCCGGCAGAGAAGCATTTGAATCAAATATAATATGTGTTCACGACTAGTAATATCCGTCTTACCCGATTTCCTCGGCCGCTGCCGACGTAGCCACCATAACAGTACCAAGGCGTCACGCGTAGCCGCGGGCACCGATAGCTGACCCAACTGATCGTGCAGCCGATCCAAGAACGTGAACGACTCCGCGCTCTGAAGGAGCCCACGGACCTTGGACCATTCCGAGCCTGGCAGCCGGGGCAAAGCCCACGCGACTTGCGCTGCGCCCAGGCCCGATCGTTGAGTTGACCGTCGGCACGAAAGACATCCAGAGCTGGCTCGACCCGCTTCCAAGCCGCTTCCCTCTTTTCATACAGTTGGAAAGCCAGCGTCGCCTTCTTCCACGCTTTGTTGACCGGGTGCGTCAACCCGCACGCACTACGGCCCAGCCATTGGGCTCGCTTGAGGGCTCGGCTCGCTTTCTCAGCCCGTTCCCAGAGCCGCTCCACTCGGCTCCAGAGGACGCTCAAGACCCGGTGGGCTTCCTTCTTGGTGTGGAAGACGTCCAACCCCTTCACCAGAGCAGCTTGGTCGATCTCGCGTTGGTGCTGTTGCATCTGGGCGATTCCCGACTGCAGTCCCGTGCCCGCGTCGCACGTCACGTAACGCAACGAGGTCCAAGGCTGCAATTCTCCAAACCAAGTCGAACCTTTGTAATTGGCCGCCTTTTTTCCCAGAAACCACACCATGCTTTGGGGATCAATCCCTACCAGGACCGGTCGGCGGTGGAAAAAGATTTCATCGAGACAGCCGACCAGTACCAACACCCGGCAACCGCGATCCAGTCCCTTGAGGACCGCACCGGCGGCTTTTCCAGCGGCTTGGGCCCAGCGATGAATCGTCGAGCGACTGGGACACGCCGTGGCCCCCAGGAGAAATGCCAATAAGTCGTGGATTTGGCTGTGGCTGAGCCCCATGCCCATGCCCTTGGCGGCGAACATCTGTTGCTTGGCCGCAGGAAGCTCGATGGTCTGAGATAACCAGTCCCACAGTTGGGCAATTTCCTGGCGGAAAGCCAAGTTCTCCCTGGTCAGCTCCTCGTGTGTCGGCCCGCCGCCGTGTTCGACTCCGACGGCCGCTTCCACCTTTTGAGCATGTTCGTAGACGGTCTGCCGACTGCCAGTCGACCTGCTGGGCTTGGGTCGTGACCGAGCCGCGGGCTCCATGGAAGCGCGCGGCTGCATTGGCGATCCAAACGCGGAAGGGTATCTTGCGCATGGGGTGGGTCCTTTTGTGTATGGATCTGGTTGACAACCACACACATGAGGCCCATCCCCTCAAACATCAAGGAGTAAGTGGCAAAATCTTGCCAAGTGTCACCTTGAAAATGGCCCATTTCGGCAGTTTTTGGGACGATGCCTCCGGTTATTCAGGCGCCCAGACGGAACTCAAAGCGGCATAAAGAGATGTGGACAATCTCCGCTTTTCCGAGGCCCTTTTTTTCGCGCGGGTAGCGGTGCGCCACGCTTCACGGCGTTTCGACAACCAACGCGCGTGCTTCCCGTGATCGGCAAATCCAGGCGAAGAGACTTTGGTGTCAAAGAGAAGTCGGGATGTCCGCAAGCCGTGCGGATGCCGGCGAGGTAGGGTCGCGATTCGCGGGACATGGATGAGGCCCTTTTCGTCCGGCGTCTTCATGGCCTCGCCGCCGATTGTACCGGCTCGGAGAGCTTGTTTCTCGTGGCTGGCGGACCGATCGCAACCCAATCCGGGGCGACGGCCGGAGCCGTCATCCTGCCTGCCCCATCATTTTGTCGACGGCTGAAGTTGCGTATCGCTGTCAAAGCTCAGGTCAAACTCACTCTTCTGGTCAACGCCTGCCCCGGAATAACTCACTTCACCCTTGATCCGGATTCGCTCCTTGACGCTGAAGAAATGCCCCTGCTCGCGGTCGAACAAGAGCGTGCCATCGGAAGAATCAACCTTCAAATCGTTCTTGGTGATTTTCAGCGGCAGCTTTTCCGTCGTCGCGGCCGAGCCAGCGTCATATTTCACTTCGAGCACTTTGCAACTGATCTTCTCAAGGGTCTTGTCCGCCTTTTTCTCCGTGCCGCGATACTCATACTTCTTGCGAACGGCCAGGGTCTTGCCATTGATTTCAAGAAGCTCGGCACGCTCCCAGGTCTCGCCGGTACGAACCGGGTGATCGGGTAAGGCGCGAATCGATTGTTCGAACTTTCGCTTCAGCCGCTCAGCGTCGACTTCACTTTGAAGTTCTTCACGCGCGATCGGGTAGGGGAGCTGCTCGGCCTTTTTCTTGAGTGCCTCCGCGCCTTCAATCGACGTCACGGCGCTCGCTTTGTCAAGCACGATCGTATAGGCAATCGCGTCTCGAACCGGAACACGTCGCCCAGGAATGCGAGCTGGGGATGGTCGATCTTGGTGGGAGGCTTGGTCGAATCGAACGTGAGCTTGATTCCGCCGGAGAGCGTGTACTCGACACGCAGGTTTTGAACTTTTTCTTCGACTGGCAAGCGAGAGTCATCGCGGCGTTTGCCGGTTGATCGCGACCAATCCTTCGTCTCGCGCTTCACGCTCTCGACATCGACGCCCATGAACCTCAAGAGTTGCCGTGCCCGCGACGTCGTCTTGTAAGACAGGCGCTGGCCTTCGGGAAACTTGCACTCGAGCGTGACCTGGGTCTGGGCCTTGTCTGGAGCGGCCACGGACGGGCGTGCGAGGCCCAGGGCGGTGGCCACGATCAGAGCGACACTGGCGCGGCAAATCGTCATGGGCGCGATCCTCATGCTGAGTAAGCACTCCTGGGAATCAGGTCAGTCTGGCTCACTCAACATGATATCCGTCACGAGGCGTGTGACATAACAGGCTGATGGCCAGCACCGTACCAGTCGAACGGCACGCGCTCGTCACGCGTGTAGAGCTTGACTGTCAAGCCTCGGCTGCGGAACGAATCGCGGAGGGCGAGAAAAGCGTCCTGGGCGGTGAGCACGTCGATATAGCTGAGCCAGCCGACGAACTGGCCGTCCTCGATGCGTGACCGGGCCGCGACGACGGATTTTTGCGTGCGGGCACGCGCGAAGAGATCGATCAGCGTGCGCAAGGTTTCCCCCGTGGAATGAAACTCGGCCGCCCGGTCGACCAGGTCGTGCGGAGGCCATGAGATCACGATGCAGACGCTGAGCGTGGCGTCATCTCCCTCCTGGGTCGTGACGAGCCGGCCTGATCCTTCTTTTTCAAAGCGGGTCCAGATCAACTCCACATCGACATTCCGCATGCCGGTTGGCTCGGGGACGACTGGCCTGGTTTCAGGCTCGGGTTCGGCCGCCTCGGGATGATCCTCATCATCAAGATTGACATCGACCGCACTCGGCTCTTGACCATTGGCGCCGCCATTCTTTCGCTCGCCGCCATTAGTGGCATAATTGCGGCCGGACGACGACGACGGCGAGCCCGACGTGGGGGCCGGCTTGTTGAATGGGTGCTTCCAGATTCCGTTCCAGTCGGGCGCCTGGTCGGCCGACCCGACATCGGCGACACGCGGACCAGCCCACGCAGGGGCCGGGGTCGTGACGCTCGCGGTTGTCTTGAGAACCTCGTAGGCACGCGCGACCATCCGAAAAGCCCACTCATCACCGCCGAGGTCGGGATGATGCTTCTTGGATTTCGTACGATACGCGTCGCGAATTTCGTCGAGCGACGCATTCGGCCCCACCCCCAGAACCGTCCGTGGGTCGAGAGAGAACGAGTGATAGCCCATGAGAACGTCATGTCCCTTCCATTACGAATCCAAGCCGATCGCTGACGCGATTATAGCGGCCAATCCAGCCCCGCGGGCCGCACTGACATCCTGTCTACTAAACTGTTAGTAAGCAAATCGTCTGCCAATCACGCATTTCGAGTGGTTATTCACTTGCTACGTTGCACACGGACATCAAGATCGGTGTCGGCGTCGTCGAATCATTTTTCTTCCGAGGAGATTCCGCAACCAGGTCGCGAATCGGGTGGTTCGTCCACCAGGCAAGAAATAGGCGCACGGGCAGGCAAAAACGCCGTGGGGCCTCATGTCTATACAGAAACCAATCTTCCGCGTGTCACCTCTCCACTTTTGAAACGCTCGCTTTTCCGGGCCAAAGACGGCGAGTTTCGCTGTAACTCTCGACCCATGATTCGTTTCCGCATTGCCATGAGATATCATCATGCGGCGTATGCGGACGTCGTCCCCCTCTTGAATTTCGGCCGGGTAACCTCTATCCTCCAAAAGACGTTAAACAAATGTCGCTCGCCAACTTCCCCTTCTCAGGAGCGGTTGGCGTGACTTTTGGGAAAGAGGTCGGGGGATGGGAACTCAACAAGAACGGCCAAGGCCACATCTTAGCCGGCGCCAGATCCTCCGGATCGGCGGTTTGGGCTCGCTGAACCTGAGCTTGCCTCGATTGCTGCGTGCCGAGGCCACGCGAGGCGCGAGTGCGGCTGGAAGCGCGAACGGCACGGCACGGCCGATCCGCTCGTGCATTTTGATGTTCTACTATGGCGGCCCGAGCCACATCGACACGTTCGACATGAAGCCAAACGCGCCGGCCGAGATCCGCGGCCAGTTCGGCTCGATCGCGACGAGCGTGCCCGGCCTGCGCGTCTGCGAGCATTTGCCGATCACGGCGCGGGTGATGGACCGTGTGGCGGTCGTTCGAAGCATGCACCACCCGATGACCAACCACAACGCGGCCGCATTCACGGCGCTCTGCGGCCGAAATCCCTTGAAGGGCGACCTCGAGCTTTTGAGCAACGACCGCAATGATCCGCCCTGCTTGGGTGCCACGCTGAGCGCGACTTTGCGCGAGCGAAAGGGCCTCCCCACGTTTGTCGCGTTACCTCACGTGATGTATAACGTCGTTCAGCTTCCCGGTCAGGTCGCCGGCTTTCTCGGGTCGGCCCACAACCCGTTTCAAGTCAGCGCCGACCCCAGCGCGCCCGAGTTCCATCTCGACGAGCTCGATCTCCCGGGCGATCTGCCCATCGACCGGCTCGACCACCGCGCCACGCTCTTGCGCATGCTCGACGCCCGGCGCCGAGACGCCGACGCCCGAGCCCAGAAGCACGCCGATTTCCCGGCAAGTCTCGCGAACGCATCGGACCGGTCTGACTCAACGTCTCCCAACGCCGACCCGCGCGATGTCTATTCGGAAAAGGCCTTCCGCCTGCTTCATTCGCCGGCCGTCGGGCGGGCATTTCACCTCGGCAGCGAAGATCCGAAAGTTCGAGACCGGTATGGCCGGCATAAACTCGGCCAAAGTGTTCTCCTGGCACGCCGCCTGGTCGAAGCCGGAGTCCGGTTCGTCACCGTTTTTGACGGCCAGCACAATGGCCAGGACGCCAACTGGGATGCTCATTCCAGTGTCTTTGACCGGCTGAAGAACAACCTGATCCCGCCGGCCGACCAGTCGTTCGCGGCCCTGATCGACGACCTGAGCGGTCGCGGGCTCCTCGAAGAGACCCTGGTGATCGCCATGGGCGAGTTCGGGCGTACCCCCAAGATCAACACGACCGCCGGCCGCGACCACTGGCCTCATTGCTACACCATCACCATGGCCGGCGGCGGCGTTCGAGGTGGAATGACGTTCGGAACAAGCGATAAATTCGGTGCTTATCCCGACACCGAGGCGGTCACTCCGGCTGATCTCGCCGCCACGCTTTACTGGCGATTTGGTCTCGACCCCGAACAAGAGATTCGCGACCTCACCGGCCGCCCTTACAAGCTCGCCGACGGCCAGCCCATCCGCGCCCTGTTTGGATAGCCGAATTCCCGAATTCAGGGCGCCTGAATACGCCCTTGTGCTTTTCCGCCTGGCGCCGTATGTTGCCGACGCTGTTTGTAGCTTCGATTCATCAGGCTATACAACGCAAATCATTTCGCCATAAAGAGGTCGCAGCCAAACTTGCGGCTCCGTTCCATTCTGGAACGACGCTTTGCCACGAAAATCGTGGAAACTCTCATGAATGCGGCCCAGGGTGCCGTTTAATCGGATAGGCCAATTTCACGGAAGATGCCGATCGATCGATCGCTCTGTTCTGCTTGTCCTCCTTTTCTTTCTGACTGAGCGTTTCCCAACCGTCTGTCGGTCTGCCTCGTAATTCGCTGCTTTTTCGGCTGGCTCTTGGAGTCACGACAGGATGTCGATCTCCTTCTTGCGCCAACGCGCGGCCAGGCTTTTGGCCCACCGCGTCGGCCCCCGAGCGCGTCGCCGCGCACGATCGTTGTCGATCGCGATGCCCGAATCACTCGAGGCACGCCTGGCGATGAGCGCGGCGGCCACGACCTTGCCCGCGATCGAGGTTCTATCGGCCACAACCACCGACTCCAAGAGCGTCACTGTTGATTACCGGGTGAATCAACCGCTCGGCACCTCGGGCCCGACCCAGCTTGGCATCTATCGTTCCAGTGACGCTCAGTTCGACGCCAGCGATTCGCTGGTCGCCACGGTCACGCTGGCCCCCTCAGGTGGCGGCAGCGCCCCGGCCGGCCAGAACGTCATCACGGTCGACCAGAGCGGTCAGGCGGCGACGAGCGTCGGGACCCACGAGGTGACGATCCCCCTGGCCCAGGGATTACCCCCTTTCCCCGAAAAGCCGTATGTACTGGTCGTCGCCAATCCTGGATCGACCACAGCCACCACTCAGCCCGAGCAGACCGCGTCGTTTCGGGTTTACACGATTGGCATCGTCACCCACGGCGGCATTCAAGACACGAGCTGGAAACACGGCCCCCCCTGGGAGCTGGAAACCGCTTATTTGATGAGGCACGAGGGGTTTGACTCGGTCATCGGCTACAACTGGGTGAACCAGAGCGGCACACCGGGCCAGGCGATCAAGCAGTCGCCAAAGCTCGCACGGATCATCCTGGCGGCCGCCAACCAGGCGCCGGCCGGCGATCCGATCGACCTCGAATTCATCGGCCACAGTGAAGGCACGGTGGTTAACGCCTATGCGATGGTCAAGCTCGAAAGCGAGATGACGCCTCAGCTCGCCTCAGGCTATATCGACGACACGCTGCTCGATCCCCACGCCGCCAATAATAGTATTCCCGGCCAGCAGATGAGCTTCGCCGGCGCGCTTGGCGGGGTGGCCCGGGCGATCGTGACCAACTACCAGTCCCGAGCGAAAGACCCCGCGGCGTTCGTGCCCTCAATCGTCGACCGGGCTCAGGTCTTCTTCCAGCACTCCCAGGCGACTTCGGGCGAGATCTACAATCTCTGGGGCCAGGTTCCCGTCAAGAGCGACGGGCCGCTCGTTCATTACTACAACCTGACCGACATGGGCGCCACGCACTCGGGCAAGACGGGTGTCAACTACTGGTATCGCGACTTCATCGCCCCCACTCTGGGCTACCAGGCACCCCTCGTTCAAGAGCTTCAGTTGAACGGGCAGATTGCCAACCCGGCGCCGGCCGCGGCGACAAGCGCGGTCGACCAGAGTCTCATTCAAAAAGCAGCCTCGGTCCCCCAGGATGGCCCTTACGCGTCGGTCAATGTCGTGCAAACCGCTCAACCCGAGTTCACGGGCACGGCCGCGCCCGGCTCGATCATTCGTCTGGGCCTCAGCTCGGCGACGAAGACGACGAAGCCGAGCGTGGCGGGAACCACCACGGCCGATAGCAACGGCCAGTGGTCGCTGACCACGAGCCATCCGCTGCGCAACGGCCAGTATCGCGTTCTCGTCACGGCGTTCTCGCGAACGCTGCGCACGCGCCCCGGCCTGACCATCGTTCCGACGCAACCTCTCGGGCGGCTGATTGTCGATGCGCCGTCGGAGTCGTGAAACATCGAGAATTTTCAGGGAGCTTCGCGGCCGCCGCCGAGTTGGCCGATCGAGACCCATCATGGCGTTCGGTAAAGAACTCCTCCCTTCATCACCAGTTTCACGCGGCGCAGGGCCTTGATGTCGCGCGCTGGATCGCCCTCGACGGCGATCAGATCGGCCTGCAACCGCGGCCTGACCGTTCCCAGGCGATCATCGAGGCGGAGAGTCTTGGCCGCGATCGAGGTGGCCGACCGCAGGGCCTCGGCGGGCTTCATTCCGAATTCGACGAGCAGCTCGATCTCACGCGCACCGTCGCCATGGGCGAATACGCCCATGTCGCTGCCGTTGGCGATCGTGACGCCCGCGTCGAGCGCCTGCTTGAATGTCACTCGCGCCCGCGCCAGGCGGCGCGGCTCGGGATCGATGCCCGGCCGATAGCCCTGGTAGCGAGCCGAAGCCTCGAATGCCGTCAGGGTCGGGCAGAGGGCCACGCCACGCTCGGCCATGATCTTGAAAACTTCGGAATCGCCGCCGTCGCCGTGCTCGATCGTCGCGACACCCGCCAGAGCCGAGCGCCGCATCCCTTCCTTCGAGGTGGCGTGGGCCGCGACCAGGATGCCGACAGACCCCGCGGTCTCGACAATCCGCGTGATCTCCTCCTGAGAAAATGAGGGCGCACGGCCGCGCCGCCCATCGCCGTATCGGCATAGATCTTGATCCAGTCGGCCCCTTTGCCGATCTGGTCGCGGACAACCCGGATCAACGAGTCAACCCCGTCGGCCTCCTCGGCCCCTTGAGGAATGCGGAACTCCGGGGCAAATCCCTTGGGGGCGTAGCTCCCCGTGGCGACGATCGCCCGCGTGACCACCAGCATCCGCGGACCCGGGATGATCCCCTGGGCCACAGCCTGCTTGAGCCCGACATCGGCATACCCGGCCCCCTCGGTCCCCAGGTCGCGAATCGTCGTGAACCCCGATAAGAGCGTGTCGCGAAGGTGATTGGTCGCGCGGCAAACCCGCAGCGCGAGTGCTTCCTTCAAGACCTGGTCGTCCCACCTGGCCTCGTCATAGGGATGAAGCAAGGCGTGCGTGTGCGCGTCAATCAGCCCTGGCAGCACGGTCGTTCCCGGCAGGTCAATCGTGCGCGCTCCTTCGGGAACCTTCACTTCGCCGGCCGGGCCAGCCGCCTCGATCGAATCACCCCGGATGATCACAACCCAGCCGTCGTGCGCCTCGAGCGCCGAGCCGTCCCAGACCCGCGCGGGCTTGAGTGCGATCACCTCGCGGGCACCGGCTTCGCGGCTGGGCCCGCGCTGCGCTCGCGGTTGCTGAGCCATGGCGGTTTCCGCGGCGCAAGCCCAAAGACACACGGTGACCGCAATCGCCACGACACGCCTCAACATCACCCGTCCTTTCATTCGCGACAAATTTTTATTTCCAAAAACAAGGCCCGCTTTGCTCACGCGCCATCAACTGGCCGAGCGAGCGATCGATCAGACGCCAACGATCTTATCCGGTCGGCACGGCTGATTCTGCTTTATCTTCATCATTCAGGGCCTCTTTCCACGGATCGATCAAAAGGACTCCGGTTGCGGCGAGCCGGGCTGTCAGGCGCGTCATCAGGTGCAGTCCATGGCGCAGGGCTGTCGCGGCCAGCAAGCCCTCGATGGCGGGAAGGATCTGCCCGGTCTGCCGTGCGCGCGCCGAGAGATCACCCCACAGGTGGGCCGTCTCATGATCGACGGGCAAGACGCGGTCAGCAAACTGACTTTCCAGACCCAGTAGCCAGGCGCCCAGAACCTGCTTCTTGCGGCCGTCGGCCAGAAGCGCGACACCCCCCGCGACTTCCCCCACGACCAGGGCACTCAAATACAGTTGATCGTCGGCCAAAAGGGCGACGGCCGCTTTGACGCCCGGGTGACCTCGCGGACGGCGGAGCTCGGCGAGCACACAGGTATCGATCAGCACCCTCATCGGGTCATCTTCTCCTGAACGCTGTCGTCCAGATCAACGGCACGCGCGAGGTCCAGACCCTCGAACGACTCACCCTCGATGAGGAAGCTCTTGAAGCTCATGCGGCGGCCCGTCATCCGTTCGTAATCTTCCTGGGAAACAACGATGACAGCGTCCTTGAACCGGCGGACGCGTTGCGGACCCAGTGTCAGCGCCTGGGTGAAAAGCTCGCTGAAACGATTCTTGGCATCAGCCAATCGCCAGTCCATATCGAGGCCTCCAAAATCTAGACAATCTAGCCAAAGTTGATCAGGATCGGACTGGCCTGTCAACGCAAATCACCGAACCGAGCGACTCGCTGGTCAGGTGAAATTGCGTCCGATCTAATCAAAGGGGTCGCGAAAGCGCCGCGAACTCGAAATTGCAGACGATCCGGAGCCGTGAGCCGATGAACGTCCCCCACCATCAAGGAGATGGACCCAACGAAAACGACCATGCGCCGGGTTCCACCAGCGCGGATCAAGCCGGGCCCCTTCAAAACGGCCCTGGTTCGCCAGTCGCAGCGACCGGCGGTGATGATGCTGGGACGAGTCCGCGTGCCGCGGAGAGAACCGGATCGCCGGTCGACTCCGATCCCGTCATTGGGGAAACGGCCCGCGGCGATGACCTGATTGACGCGATCGCCCTGGAATCACTCGTCGTCCGGCCCGAGTCCGGATCAGACCAGGTACCGCCTCATTTCCCCTCCGAGCCTGGAGCCTTCGAACCCGATTCGCCGGCCAGTGTCGATGCTGGCCAGCCGATCGATGCATATTGTGATCAAGCACGCCTGACGATCAGTGCGCGTCTCAAACTGTTTGTACAGGTGTGTGACCTCGTCCAGGCCGCCCACGAGCACGCCATCATTCACGGCCAACTGACGACGAGCACGATCCTCGTCACGGCCGCCGGTACGCCGAGGCTTGTCGGTTTTCTCCGTTCAGCCCCCGAGCCGTCCGCACGCGGTCTTGATCGTGGTCATGCTCCAGGAAGGCCGGGTGCGCTGGCCGAGGCGGCAGCCTTGCCGGCATGTCTTGAATACGCCAGTCCCGAACAGGTCAAGGGCGAGACCGTGACGACGGCGACCGATGTTTACGCCTTGGGCGTGGTACTTTACCGCCTCTTGTGCGGCCGCTGGCCCTACCGCGTCACGTCGTCATCAAACCCAGACGAGATCATTCAGGCAATCTGCGAACAGGTGCCCGAGCCTCCCAGTGCGGCCGCGGTCCGTCACCTGGCCGAACAGCGAACCGCCGCCCCCACCGATCCAGGCGACGAGCAGGAAGCGACAGCCGGATCGCCGTCGACCCGGCTGAGCGAAGAGATCGCCGCGGCCCGCGGCGGCCTGACGCCCCGCGATTTGAAACGACTCCTCGCCGTTGACCTCGATCAGATCGTATCAAAGGCCCTGCGCAAGGAGCCCGAGTGGCGGTATCGCTCGGTCGAGCCGTTCAAGGACGACATCGAACGGTATTTCAAGGGGCTCCCCCTGCGCGCCGATCCTGACTCCTTGCTTTATCGCGCCAGAAAGTTCGGTCGGAGGCACGCCGCGGTTCTCGCGGTTGGCGGGGTCTTGCTTCTCGCACTGATTTTTGGATTGATCGCCACGACGCTCAGCCTGCGGCGAGCACGGCAAGAGCGCGACCGTGCCGAGTTGTCCGTCCGCCAGGCCCGCCGTGCAATCGATCAGATCGTTTCGCATGTCGATGAAGACGGCCTCGTTGATGGGCTCAGCATCGACCCTGCGCGCCAAGCCGTGCTGCGGGATACCCAGCACTTCTACGAGGACTTCGTCAAGCAACAGGGCACCGACCCTTCGCAGCGCGTCGAGGTGGCCATGGCCCAGAGCCGGATCGCGCGGATCGCCGGCCAGTTGAACCCCGGCCCCGAGGCGATCGCGCCCTGCGAGCGTGCGATCACGCTCTGGAAAGACCTGTGCGCGGCCGATCCGGGCAACGACGACTACCGGATGCAACTGGTCGAGATGCTGATTCACCTGGGCCAGGCCCTCTTGCCGCTCGATGGCCGGCTCGACGAAGCATCAGCGGCTTTCCAGCGCGCGCAAGAGCAGGCGGAAGCGCTCATCGCGATTGATTCGCAATCGGTCCTGCCGCGTGCCGCGCTCGGCACCATTCTCTTGAACGTGGCCGAAATCGAGCGCCGACGCGACCATCTCGAGCCGGCGATCAAGGCCGTCGAGCGCGTGCTGACAATCGAGTCGCAACTGGTGGAGGAAATTCCTGGCTCATTGCGATTTCGATCCACCCTGGCCGCGGCCCACGCGCTGCTCGGCCGGCTTCTGGCCGCGCAGCCGAGTGAATTGATTCCCGCCGTCGCGGCTTTCCAGCAGGCCATCGCGGCTCGTGAGCTCCTCGTGCAAGAACACCCCGACTCATTCGATCAATGGTGGCACCTGGCAACCGAACTGGGCGACCTGGGCAGCCTGCAACAAAAAATCGGCCAGCCTCACCTTGCTCTCGAAAGTCTCCGCCGCACCCTGTCGATCTACGAGCGCATCAGCTCGTTCTATCCGCGGGTGGTCGCCTACCGGAGCGGCCTGGGCCAAACCTGTAACCTGTTGAGCGAAATTCAGCGCCAGCGCAATGATCCCGCCGAAGCCCTGGCCTTCGCTCAGAAAGCCCAGGCGCAATTCGAGCCCTTGATGGCCGACTATCCCGACGACCCGTCCTACCGGCGCGCACTGGCGAAGACGTATCATAACCTCGGTCGCTTGCTCACAAATACGGGCGAATTGCCCAGGGCATTGCGTTCCTTCCAGCATGCCGTTGATCTCATCGAAAGTCTCTCACGGCCCGACTCGTATGACGATTACAACCTGGCGATCAACGCGGCCTCGTGCATTCCGCTCGTCGGGGCTAAATCAAGTGCACAGCTCGCGACGCCCCCGGGAGACCTGAGCAATGGCGACAAGCTTCGCCGCAAGCTCCTGGGCGACCGGGCCCTTGAAGCCCTGCGCAAAAGTGCCCGCGGCGGCTTGCTCAACTCCGAGATACTCCAGACCGACACCGAGCCTCGACCCTTTACGAAACCGCCCCGACTTCCAGGCTTTCGTCAAGCAGATTGAAGAAAAAGCGATGCCTGATCGGCATTAGGCTGCCTTTGAGACTTCTTCTCGATAGGTTCGGCTGGAGCCGGGCATTCCACACGAGGCCGAGTACAGACGAGGATATCGCTCTTCTCTTCTGCTGCCTTGCTCGAAACTAAACTTCTCGTTACATTCATGTTAAAATAATGTTGTACTTTTTATCACAACCCTTGTCATTCGGTGACGCGTGTAGGGTGATTGACGCGGAGAGCGAGCCAGCATGTTCACTTTCTCCATTCCGGGCGAGCAAAACCGCTTTTGTGATGGCGTCTCGAGGCGCTCGTTCCTGAAAGTCGGCGGGATCGGGATGGGTGGCTTGAGCTTGCCCGGGTTGTTGCGAGCCGAGACTCAGAGTGGCGTGTCGCCGCGGTCGTCGCACAAGTCTGTGATCATGGTCTACCTGGCGGGGGGCCTGGCCCATCAGGATACGTTTGACCTGAAGCTCGAGGCTCCAGCCGAGATCCGTGGCGAGTTCAAGCCCATTGCCACGTGTATGCCGGGCGTTCAGATCAGCGAAATGCTCCCGAGAATGGCCACCGTGCTCGACAAGGTCGCCGTGCTTCGCTCGATCGTCAACTTGCGCGACGAACACTCGAGTTTCCAGAATATCACAGGCTTTCCGATGGCTCAGAGCCAGCGCGAGGGGAAGCCCAGTTTCGGGTCGGTCATCGTGCGCATGCAGGGGGAAGTCAATCCGATTGTGCCGCCGTTTGTCGACCTCTTCCCCGTCATGCAACATCGGCCGTATAACAGTCCGGGCCCTGGGTTTCTCGGGCATCCGTTTCGCGCGGCACGCGTTGACGGCGATGACCTGGCACTTCTGAAGCCGCCCGCCAATGTCCCGCCGGAAAGGTTCGATGCCCGCCGCGCCCTGTTCAATCGGTTCGATCAGTACCGGCGTCAGGTCGATAACGCGGATCTCGCCGGCATGGACGAGGTTTACCGCCGCGCATTCGACGTCCTGACGTCCGACCGGGTGGCCAAAGCACTTGATGTCTCGCGTGAAGACCCACGGCTGCGCGATCGCTACGGCGTGGGCTCGGCAACCCACCTGGGCGACGGTGCACCGATGTGGAACGACCAGCTCTTGATCGCGCGGCGGCTCGTCGAGGCCGGTGCGCGCTGCGTCACGGTTGCCTATGGTTTCTGGGATACGCACGGCCAGAACTTTCCGTGGCTGCGCCAGCGTCTTCCCCTCTTCGATCAGGGCATATCGGCGCTCGTTGAAGATATTCACGCACGTGGGCTCGACCGTGATGTCACCGTGGTTGTCTGGGGCGAATTTGGCCGTTCGCCGAAGATCAACAAAGCGGCCGGCCGCGATCACTGGGCACGCGTGAATTCGGCGTTACTCTTTGGCGGCGGCATGAAAGTGGGCCAGGTGATTGGCTCGACCGACAAACTCGGCGGCTCGGCCGCCAGCCGGCCGATCCATTACCTTGATGTTCTGGCGACCGTCTATCACAACCTGGGCATCGACCCTCACGCCTTCGTCAGCGATAAGGCCAACCGCCCCGTCAGCATCCTGCCCCCCACCACGGCTCCGATTCCCGAGCTTGTCTGAGCGATCGGGCCGTTGTTCCCTGAGTGCCAGTTAACATCAGCCTCACATAATCGGGGCTGCCACCGGCTCCCCGGCCGCCCGAGACGATGCGTGAGCGGTCGTTCCGCACTTAGCGAGCGACGCTTGACACGGCCTGATGTCGTGCGCCAAACTCAACGGGGAAAATCGTTCCGAGGCTCTCGACGCGACGCACTTCCAGGTCAACCGATCAACTCGCTAGGCCCGTGAAACCCATGACCCCACCCCCCGTCGATACTCCTCCTGCCGCCGAGACCGATCCCCGCTTCCCATCCGGACCATGGCAGGGGTTCTTTCTCATGGCTCACTTGCCCGGCCGGCACAAGATGGAGCTCCACCTGAACTTTCAGCAGGGCGTGATGACCGGCGAGGGGCGCGACATGATCGGCGAATTCCTGATCCGCGGCAAATATAGCCTTGACGACGGCAAGTGCTGGTGGAGCAAGCGGTATGTCGGCAAACACGACGTCGCCTATCACGGCTATAACGAGGGAAAAGGGATCTGGGGCCTCTGGGAAATACCTCCGGCCTGGCGAGGCGGGTTTCATATCTGGCCGACCGCCATGGGAGACCCCAACTCGTCCAAGAAGGCCGAGGCGATCGACGAGCCCCTGAGCGTTCAGCCCGAGCTCGAACTCGAGCCAGTCGGAGCAGGCGTTGGTGTGGCCGAAGCCGAGCCCGTGGGGGCCGTGAACGCGACCGAGCCGTGATCAACGACAAACCGGCATAATCAATCGAATCGAACCGCCAGCGCGATCGCGCACCATGATGGCCGGTTCTTGCCGCCGCGGTATCGGCCGAATGAGCAACAAGTGCTCATCCTTTCACTCCGAGTGCCGACCAGCCGCGACGGTAGGCCCGGGGCGTCTCGCCACCGAGCCAGCGCTTCAGGTCGTCGGCCAGGTGCTGGCAGTCGGCATAGCGACGGCTCGGGCTCTTCGCGAGCGCCTTGAGACAGATGGCGGCCAACGCGCGTGGCACGTGGCGGGCCACCGTGCGCGGCGAGGGGGGAGCGTGGTGGATCGTGTGGAAGAGCACAAAAGGCGGAGGCCCGCAGAACGGCGGACGGCCGCAGAGCAGCTCGTAAAACACCACGCCAAGGCTGTACTGATCGCTGGCCGGCAGCACATGGGTCTGCCCCCCCTGGGCTTGCTCCGGAGCCAGATAGGCAGGCGTTCCGAGAATCATGCCGGGCGGTAACGGGGTCTCGCCGGAATCAGGCCGGTAAGCAATTCCAAAGTCCATCAGATGAGCGGCGCCGTGTTGATCGAGCCGGATATTGGCGGGCTTGATATCGCGGTGGACGACACCCTGCGTGTGAGCATAGGCGAGCGCTTCGGCCAGGTCGGTGATGATCGCCGCGGCCCGGTCGACCGGGATCGGCCGTTCGGCAAGCTGTTCGACCAGACTGCGCCCCTCGATCAAGGCCATGGCGATATAGTGGCGGTCGCCAGCGCAACCGGCTTCATACACCGGCACGATACGCGGATGCCGCAGTCGCGCCAGTGCCTTGGCCTCGCCGAGAAACCGATCGAGCATTTTGGTCGTCTTGAGCACGCCTTGGCGGGGTACCTTCAGGGCCACGTCCCGCTCCAGAAGCGGATCATAGGCGCGGTAGACGGTCGCATGGTCTCCCTGGCCGAGAAAGCCCAGTATCCGGAACCGGCCCAGCACGGTTCCCAGCCCCATGGGCAGGCTTCCCGATGGCGACGCAAGGGCGCCAGAGGCCGCCGCCGTCATTGTGGCCGACGACCTGGATTGGCTCTCCCAGGTCGAACCCGACCGCGAACGAGACGAGACCGGCGCGATCACGACCTCACCACTGTCGTCGGGCCCAAGTCTTAATTCAGAAGACGAGTCATCGTCAGACGGCGACGACGCGGCGCCCAACGGCATCGCACCGAATGCGAGTGAAGTCTCGACGGCATCGAACACGGTGGCCCGCCGGTCGCGGCCGTTTGAGGCGCCGCCCACCGCCGGATTCAACGGCGTCTGACGCCGGCTTTGAACGACTTTTGCAAGGCTGCGGCCGCCATTGCCGAAGCGTGACGATTCCATCACGGCAGTCCAGCCCGAGTCCGCGGCGCTCGCCGCCGCGGTGGGTAACTTCGTCAAGCAGCGCGGACATCGGAAAATCCGTCCGAGCGGATCCTCGGCGAGCCCGGAAACGCGCCCGCATGCGGCGTTCGGACATTGAACGATTGTTTTTGTCATAAACTCTCCGTCCGCACCACGACCACCGAGTCGCGTCAATATCGACGCCGACGCAGCAGTCCGCGTGCGAGATGCAATCGTCAACGTGCGCTCACGGGCACCAAGCAAAGGGTTCACTTGACTGAAGTTATAGCGAGATGAGGTCGAAACCAAAGGCCGGCCCGGCAACTCGCGCGGAGGCTCGCTCCGTTCAAGAAGATCTCGAGTCTGGCCGCGCGACCGATAAACAATCCTGAATCCATGGAAGCCTTGCGAAATTGATCCCCTATTCCTATAACGTCTTGACGAGATTTCGCAAACCCTCATCGACTTGAGATTGCGACCAATATCAACCGGCAACCGTCAGTCCCGATATTTTCCCTACAACTTCTCGCCCCCTCCAAAGCCCTTCCATCACCCCGGTGCGACAATGAAACGGATGCGTCCTGGAAAATCGTTCCTCTCGTTGAATTAGGGCCATCTCGTTAAAGTGTGACAGGCACAATGCCCTCTTGATTGAAGCACCACATGGCCGCAATCTTGGGGTTCGTCGTTTCTCCCATGGCGACCGCGGAGAGGGGGCCAGCAGAGAATCGCTTGATAGACAGATCTAATAATGACCACAATTCTCGACAAAATTGTCGCATCAAAACAAGAGGAAATTGCAACGGCACGGCGGCGGCTACCGCTGGAAGAGCTTTCGGCGCGTGCGTCCGTGGCACCGCCGGTCCGCGAATTTCGGGCCGCGCTGGCGAGAGCCGAAGCGGGCCCAATTCGTCTCATCGCCGAGGTCAAGAAGGCCAGCCCGTCCGCCCAGATCATCCGGGCCGATTTCGATCCGGTCGCCATCGCACGTACTTATGAAACGCATCGGGCGACCTGCCTGAGCGTGCTGACCGACGCCCCTTTCTTCCAGGGCTGCCTCGATGACCTGTCCCGTGTTCGCGACGCGGTCGCCATTCCCCTGCTGCGCAAGGATTTCTTGATCGATGAATACCAGGTCGTCGAGGCCCGATCGGCCGGCGCCGACGCCATCCTCTTGATCGCCGAGATTCTCGACGACAGCACGCTCAGCCGCTTGCTGGAGAAAGCGCGCTCCCTGGGCATGGCCGCCCTCGTCGAATTCCATGACGAGGCTAACCTCAGCCGCGTTCTGGCTTCGGGCGCCGATCTGGTGGGTGTCAATAACCGCGACCTGAAACATTTCCGCACGGACGTTGAACATACCCTTCGCCTTCGCGACCAGATTCCCCCCGGCATCCTTCTCGTCAGCGAGAGCGGTATTCGGACCCGGCGCGATGTCGAACGGCTCGCGGCCGCGGGCGTGGCCGCAATCCTGGTTGGTGAATTCTTCATGCGTTCCGATGACATTGGACTGGCGGTTGACCGGCTCCTCGGCCATGCGCCTGAACCCTGAGGCCGCTCGTCCTGATTCAGCCGCCCTCTAGTTTCGACATAGCGCCACATCCACGATCATCCGTCGTGTCGACGCCGTGCTTCGCCGGTTCGTCATGAGCCAGCATTCGCGCACACCCGGACCGGGACTTTCTGACCAGCATCAGATTTCGCACGTAAACAAAGAGGCCCATGGCCTGGCCGCCGATGATCACGGGGTCGCGTCGGGAAATGGCGTAAGCCAGTAGCGCCGAGCCACCGAGCAAGCTGAGCCACCAGAACGCGACAGGGATCACGGAATCGCGCTTCTTCTCCGAGACGAACCACTGCATCAAGAAACGCGCGGTGAAGACCGATTGGCCGAAAAAACCGATCGTCAACCAGAACGTCGGGCCTGTCACGGGTGATCAATTCTCCAGGGAGACATCGGCCACGGCCCCGAGCGCTTTGCGCGGGGCGACGCTCCGCGGCTCGGCCATTGAAGCCGGCGAAATCGATTCAGGGATGGCGTGATCACGCAATGGCCGCTTCATGAGCCAGACGACGCCGACCAGGTCGACGATCACCCGGAGCGAGCGATTGCCGAGATGATAATGCGAGCGGCCATGAAATCGGCCGCGATGGTGGACGGGGATCTGCACCAGGGGGCAGCCTTCACGCAAGAGAAGTGATCCGAAAAACCGATGCATGCCGTCGAACGCCGGCAATCGCAGAGCCAGGGCACGCGGGAAAATTCGCACCGAACAGCCCGTGTCTCGGATCGACTGGCCCAGCACCGAGTTCCGTAGCATATTGGCCACGTAACTGATCAATCGTTTTGACAGACTGTCCTGGCGCCTCACCCGCCAGCCTAAAACGGCGTGGCCGGGGCCCGGCAAGGCTCGCCACAGACGCACCAGATCCGCGGGGTCGTTCTGCAAATCCGCATCCAGGGTCGCAATCCAGTGCCCCCAGGCGGCATGGATGCCGACCATCGTCGCCGACGATTGCCCCACGCTCGTTGCGAGCACCACGGGTCTCAATTCCGGATAGGCCTCCACCAGCTCCGGACAGAACGATCGGCGTCGCATCGGTCGATCCGTCATCAACGATGACGATCTCGAAGCCGTCGAGATCACCGGGGCGATCGCCACACAGCGGACGCAAGGCACGCGTGATCTCCGCGACGAGCTGCACAAGGCTGGCCGCCTCGTTCCTGGCCGGCACGACGACCGACAAGAAGGAGCCCTCGGCGTCATTCCTCTTTTCAAGCCTTTTCGACGTTCCCGCGGCGAGAAGGGACCGATGCGACGCACGCGCCGGCTGATTCCAGCGACCAGCAGGCCGCGGACGCTCGGGCCGGTCATACCGCTGCGACGACATGCCAGGCCTCCTCCTTCGCATCGACGCTCGAAGCGCCCTGCACCGTCGAACAGGGCGCCGATAACGCACCCACCCGGCCTCAGCCTCACCACGGGTAACGCCCGCAGGCCATGCCAACTCTCAACGCCGCCACACGCCACGTCGGTCGGTGGGCCGGCCTTTTCACTTTGATGCGGATATTGTCCGGGATCCGCATGGCCGTCCATCCCAAATCAAGTTGACCGCTCCTTCTCTCCGACCATGGAGCGGGCGGCCGCGTCGATCGCTAACAGCGAATCGCTTTTATGGGAAGGAAACCGTTCTGGACAGGCGCCAGGTCCTCTGTTAGCCTTCGCCGCCTCTTCGGTCGACTCGTTTCCCAACTGACACACGCTGCGCACCGTGGAGGACGAGGACAAGGATGCCCCGCTCATGACCGTAGCCACGACCACCACCTTGCGCCCACCGCGAACCCATGCACTTGGGCTCCAGAAACTCAATCCAAACGATTTCAGCCTATCGATTTACGGTGATCCGGCCGCTGAAATCGATGACCTTCTCGAGAGCATGCGCGACCATGGCATCCTCGTTCCGTTGGTGGTGACGCCCGAACCTGGCTCCGAGCCGGGCACCTGGGAAGTGATTTCCGGACACCGGCGACTCGCCTGCGCACGCGCTCTCCACCTTGCAAAAGTCCCTTGCGAGATCCGTCATTTCCCGGATAGCGAGACCCGCCGCCGCGCGGTTCTGGAATATAACCGCCAGCGCCGCAAATCATTCAGTCAGCGAATGCGCGAAGCCGACGCCATCGAGGAATTCTGGACCGCGGATGCGAAATCACGACGCCTGGGCAACTTACGGCGAGGCCAGTGTCATTCCACGAGAGGAGGCGGCGATCTTGCCGATTGTCGGAATTCCGACGATCGGGGAGTTTGCAAGGACTCGGCGACCACCCACGATGACGCATCGCGCTGCGGGAAAGAGAGAGAGCCCGGCCGAACGGACGCCGCCATGGCCCGGCAGATCGAGATCGGCGGTAAGGATCTCTATCGACAGGCACGCGCAATCTGGCGACTCGCGCAATCGGGCGATATCCGGGCTCAAAGCGGTGTCGCGCAACTTGATGCCGGCACCAAGACGATTCACGCGGCCTACAAGGACTTACGGCGACGCGATCGCTTCAGCGCCGACTTCCGACCAACACCTTACGACGTCTGGTCGTTCCGGCATGACCGAGCCTTCGGTATTCCTCATCCTGGAGCGATTCCCCCCGGGCTCGTCGCCCACACGCTCCATTACTTCACACCCCCTGGCGGATTGGTCGTCGATCCGATGGCCGGCGGCGGCACGACGCTCGATGTCTGCGAATCGATGGGGCGCCGGTGTCTGGCCTATGACCTCACTCCACGCCGTGCCGATATCCGCGCTCACGACATCCGTGACGGATTTCCGGTCGATGTGTGTCGGGGCCGACCTGATCTTCTGCGACCCTCCCTATCACACCATGCTCGCGCAACAGTACGCCGCCGAATCAATCGCGACGGCCCCGCTCTCGGAATGGGTCGCGTTTCTGCACAAGCTGGCGCATGATGCTTTCCTGGCGCTACGCCCAGGCGGCTACTTCGCGCTCCTGCTGGCCGCCCAGACCGAAAAAGATCTGCCCGCCGGCTATGGCTATCTCGATCACGCCTTTTATGGATACATGGCGGGCCTTCGCGCGGGCTTCCTTCCAGAGCGACGTATCAGTTGCCCGATGGATGGAGCCTACCTTCCCCAGCACGTTCGGCGCGCGCGAACCGACGGCCGCCTGCTGGGACAGGTCCGTGACCTCCTGGTCGTGCGCAAGCCATTGCATACCAGGGAACAAACCGGCGATGCCATTCTCTTCTTGCAGGACCCGGGTTCTTGCGTATCAGCAAACGCGAACACCGCCGTCTGCGCCAATTTGGCAGGCGACGCAGCGGATGCCAATTTGACAGTGGATCGGGACACTTGAGATCGCAACCGAGAATCATCCCGGCCGAACAGACGGCAAGGTGGAGACCGGCTGACGCCACTTCTCTAAGCCAGAATATGGTTTAGGGCGATTCAATTTCCGGATCGCCGCATGCCAGTTCGTAAACCTTGCCGCGCACGAAGGGGTTGGAAAGCGTCGGATTGCGTCTGACGATTGGCTCGGGAAGAAGGCCGAGAGCCTGTTCGATCAGCCGGGCGATCTCGTGAGGACCGAGCTGTTCCAGCACATAGGATATCGCGGCCTGCTCGGCCACTTGCTGGCGATTTTCCTGGTTCTGGCGCTGCTGGGTCTCGATTCGCCGGAGCTGTTCATCGAGCTCGCGGCGGCGGATTTCAAGCTTGCTGGCGACTTGGGGAAGCAGCTCGTAGCCGTCTTCAATGCCCGCCCTGATATACCCGGGACCGTTCTGAAGTTTGCCCTGGCTTTGAAGATAGAGTGCATTGAGTAGCACCTTGGCCACAGCCTCGGGATCTTTCTGCTCGATCAGCCGCTCCGCGAGCTGCGAGGGGATGCCTTGGTTGGTGAGGAGTTCTTGCAAATCAACAGCAACATGGAGTCGGCCTTCAGCCGTGAGACGGAACGGTGTTCCTGGAATCGGGATTGATGCTGTCTCGTCTCTCGATGTTGAATCTCCTTTGGGCCTAGCTTCGTGGCCGCGAGGGCCGGGCGTCTGGGCCTGCACTGGTCTTGATTCTAGACCAGTCGGAGGGGGGCCTCTAAAGATTCTGGACCACTCTGGGGGCTCGTCCTCTAAAAAGAGTGGACCAGTGGCTCCGAGGATCTCGGGCGCGCTCGGACGGCCGAGACGCGGCCGGGCGCCGGGGGGCCGTTGCGGTGCCTGGCGAATGATCCGGTAGGCCGTCGATCGCCCTTTTGACTTGTTGGCGACGAGAAGACCCAGCTTGTTCAGTTCCTCGATGGCGTTGAGGACGGTCTGCCGGCTTAATCCGGCCTGAGGGCAATGGTGCGGATGCTCGGATACGCCCAGTCGGTTCCAAAATCCGAATACAATCCGATCATCAGATAGACCTTGATCGCCGAACCCCCCAGCGTCTTGAACGCCTCGGAGCGAAGGAGATCATGCTCGACCCGGAAAAAGTAGGACGACGGATTCATGGAAGCCTGTGACACGTGATTTCGGTGCGTTGAGAGCGGTTTGGCCGACTTCGCGCAGGACTTGGTTTCGTGGTCGTCTGGAAATTGCCCCTAAGTCCTAAATGGTTTCGTTAGTTTGGTTTATGGAAATGAAAACAATCGCGCTCAGGCAGTCATTCCCGTGGGTGGGTCAGACACGTAATAGGTCTTGACCTTGCCGCGCTGGTGGGTTGTCGAGACGACGAGACCCAGGTCTTCGAGCCGCGCCAGGCTTTCGATGATCGTGGGGCAAGACAATCGGGTCCGGCGTGTCAGGAGGCTCAGGCTGATGGTCACGCTGCGGTCGGGCATGCCCCCGCAGGCTTCGATGATCGCAAGATAAACCTTGATCGCCTCGCCACGAATCCGGGCCAGATAGCCGCGGTCGAAAAGAACCGTTTTCACCCAGTCGTCCGACGTGGATTGGGGCATCGCGACGGCCATGATCGGAAGCACTCGCTTGATCGAAATTGAATTGAGAACGACACCGTGTCTGTAGGAGATCCGAGCCTGGCTCCCGCATGTGACGCCCTGGCGGACCACGCGTCTCTATCGACCATTCAAGGCCGCGACTGAAAGCCGAAATCCCAAAGGGGATAGTGCGTGCCCATCGGCGTTCGCATCGCGACGGATTTGTGGAAGGTAGGTGTTCTTTTGGAAAAATTCCGAGGCGGGGAGTTGACCTTGGAGTTTTGCGTGTTAGTATAGCCTTCGCTTCGCTAATAACTCACGTTCGTTAGACGGCCGGGGCAAGCTGCTAGAACAGCAGTATTGAACCGGCCGATGGCGTCGGTAGGATTAAGTGAAGCAACCCCTCCGCAGGTCGTGTGTGGTCGTGCTAGTCTTGCTGGCGCAACACAAACCGACTCGCGGCGGCTCTTTGACAATTCGGTCGATTGTATTCGTCAGCCAAACACGAGACGAGATAAGTAGAGAATCGTCGCGTTAATAACCCTTGAGGGAAGCCGGCGTGCGAGTGGTCGATCCTGTTACGCCCGATCCTGGGTGGTCCCTGGATCAACAGGCGGCGGGATGGCTCGCAAGGACCGGCACACGCTTCTCGTGGGGAAGAAACGGCTTTCGGATTATCTTGCTGACGGCGCCCGCAAGGGGAGGTCCGGCACAGGATGAGATGAAAGATCGTCATTCACCGCGAAGAGTGTCGTGCGACCAGTATTTTTTCCTCAACCCTTGTGGGTGAGGATCGGCGGCCGGCGAGAAAGCCTCGTTTACAAGGCGATTCTGCAGGCACCGACTCATTTGTGAAGGGTTTGATCCTGGCTCAGAATGAACGTTGGCGGCGTGGATTAGGCATGCAAGTCGAACGGGTTTGGTCTTCGGACCAGGCCAGTGGCGTAAGGGTGAGTAAGGCGACGGCAACCAACCCCATGGTTGGGCATAGCCGCGGGAAACTGCGGGTAATTCCCAGCGATGTTCAGTATCGGGCATCCGAGTGTGAACCAAAGTTCTGGCGCCGTGGGACGGGCCGTCGTGGTATTAGGTAGTTGGCGGGGTAATGGCCCACCAAGCCTCTGATGCCTACCGGGCGTGCGAGCGTGGCCCGGCACACTGGGACTGAGACACTGCCCAGACTCCTACGGGAGGCTGCAGTCGAGAATCTTCGGCAATGGGCGCAAGCCTGACCGAGCGACGCCGCGTGGAGGATGAAGGCCTTCGGGTTGTAAACTCCTGTCGAGGGGGAGGAAGGGGTAACCTTGACCTATCCCTGGAGGAAGCACGGGCTAAGTTCGTGCCAGCAGCCGCGGTAAGACGAACCGTGCGAACGTTATTCGGAATCACTGGGCTTAAAGCGCGTGTAGGCGGATGGGGACGTCGGTTGTTGAAATCCCCCGGCTCAACCGGGGAAGTGGCGCCGAAACGCCCCGTCTGGAGGGACGTAGGGGGACCTGGAACTTCCGGTGGAGCGGTGAAATGCGTTGAGATCGGAAGGAACGCCCGTGGCGAAAGCGAGGTCCTGGACGTTTTCTGACGCTGAGACGCGAAAGCTAGGGTAGCGAACGGGATTAGATACCCCGGTAGTCCTAGCTGTAAACGATGGGCACTGGGTAGGGGGCTCGCCGATGGGCTCTCTGCCGAAGGGAAACCGTGAAGTGCCCCGCCTGGGGAGTATGGTCGCAAGGCTGAAACTCAAAGGAATTGACGGGGGCTCACACAAGCGGTGGAGCATGTGGCTTAATTCGAGGCTACGCGAAGAACCTTATCCTGGGCTTGACATGCACGGATTAGCCGGCGGAAACGTCGGTGACGCCGCAAGGTGGAACGTGCACAGGTGCTGCATGGCTGTCGTCAGCTCGTGCCGTGAGGTGTTGGGTTAAGTCCCCTAACGAGCGAAACCCCTGTGGTCAGTTGCCAGCGCGTCATGGCGGGGACTCTGATCAGACCGCCGGCGTTAAGCCGGAGGAAGGCGGGGACGACGTCAAGTCATCATGGCCCTTATGCCCAGGGCTGCACACGTGCTACAATGGGACGGACAGAGCGTTGCCAGGCCGCAAGGTCGCGCTAATCGCAAAAATCGTCCCCCAGTTCGGATTGCGGGCTGCAACCCGCCCGCATGAAGCCGGAATCGCTAGTAATCGCCGATCAGCACTGCGGCGGTGAATGTGTTCCTGAGCCTTGTACACACCGCCCGTCAAGCCACCAAAGCGGGGGGCATCCGAAGTCGTCGGAGCCGCAAGGCAGGCGCCGAAGATGAAACCCGTGATGGGGACTAAGTCGTAACAAGGTAACCGTAGGGGAACCTGCGGTTGGATCACCTCCTTTCTAAGGATAACTTAGAAAACTTGGCCTGAGATGTTCTGGCAAGTGGACCTCAAAAGTCCGCGAGCCCAAGCCGGCCACGGATGGGCAACCATCCGAGCCGTCACTTGACATCAACAAGGCCACATCGGCACCATCCCGCATATTCAGGAACCGGCCACTAGCCCGCCGGCTTCCCCTGAGGGTTATGTTGACGCGAAATGATTCTCACTCGATGTTCGTCGTTCCCACGGTCTCCGTGGGAACGCACATCGCGACGCTCCCGCGTCGCACCGCCAAGGCCGAAGCACGAATACAACCGACCGAATGTCCTCGCCTGACCGCGGGGGAGTGCCGGATTTCACCTCACGGCTTTCCCCCCTGGCCAGACCAGGAAACTGCCTCTTTTGTTGATACGGCCGCCGTCACGGTGGTGGTATCACACGAATGACGCAGTCGCTATTTGACAATCCGGTGTTGGTCATACACGAAACACACACCCGCGTGAGTTTGGTGGGGATCGGGCTTGCTCGATCCACGTCAAGCGAACGCAAAATAGGGTGAGTGGCAATCTCCACTACAGTACAGTATCAAAGAAAACGGTCTTGCTCGACGTGAGTCGCGCGGATCGTGTCGAACGAACCCTTACGGATAGAAGAAGCCAGGAAACGGCCGCCGCGTCGCGAGACGCTGGGCCGGGTACTCCGGGGCTTCGAATGAATGCCCGTCGTATCGGTCGATGCGACCTTTTGGAATGGTTCAGGCTTTTACCGGCCTGGAGCATTTCGCAGAGGGAGCGGCGGTCCGATCGGCGTGGTCAAGCTCCTAAGGGCGCGGGGGGGATGCCTAGGCGTCATCAGAAGATCGGGCGTGGAAGGCTGCGAAAAGTCCGGGGGAGCTGCCCAACGAGCGTTAAGCCCGGAATACCCGAGCAACCCAGGGAACTGAAACATCTCAGTACCTGGAGGAGAAGAAATCAACCGAGACTCCCTTAGTAGCGGCGAGCGAACGGGGACCAGCCTAAACCGGGCGGGACACCGCCCGGGGTTGCGGGGCCAGAGTCGTGGAATGAATCGAGTCGAGCCGAAGTCCTTTGGAAAATGGCACCAGAGCGGGTGATAGTCCCGTAGGCTTTGATAAGGTTCTCCTATCTGGTACCCAAGTAGGGTCGGGCACGTGAAACCCGGCCTGAATCGGCGGGGACCATCCTGCAAGGCTAAGTACGCGATGACGACCGATAGCGAACCCAGTAGGGCGACCGAACGGTGGGAAGAACCCCGATCAGGGGAGGACACTGAACCTGAAACCCCGCGCCTACAAGCGGTGGGAGGGCATTGAGCAATTGCTCAGCCTGACCGCGTGCCTTTTGCATAATGATCCGGCGAGTTACCGTGTCCGGCCCGGTTAACCCCTTCAGGGGGGGAGCCAAAGCGAAAGCGAGTCTGAAATGGGCGAAATGGTCGGGCGTGGTAGACGCGAAACCAGGTGAACTACCCATGGGCAGGTTGAAGCGGCCTTAACCGGCCGTGGAGGACCGAACCCACCAGTGTTGAAAAACTGGGGGAGGACCCGTGGGGAGGAGTCAAAGTCTTATCAAACCTGGAGATAGCTCGTTCTCTCCGAAATGGCTTTAGGGCCAGCCTCGAGGCATATGTCAGGGGGGTAGAGCGACGGAATCCGCCCGGGGGCCTTCCCGGCTACCCGTCGGAACCCAACTCCGAATACCCTGTACACGGACCTCGGGAGTCAGAGTGTGGGGGATAAGCTTCATGCTCGAAAGGGAAACAACCCAGACCGCCGACCAAGGCCCCCAAAGCGACGCTCAGTGGTAAAGGAAGTGGGATCGCGGTGACAGCCGGGATGTTGGCTTAGAAGCAGCCATCATTTCAAAAGTGCGTAACAGCTTACCGGTCGAGCCATCCTGCGCCGAAAATGACGGGGACTCAAGCGTCGTGCCGCAGTCGCGGATTTTAGGTTTACCTAAAATGGTAGGAGAGCGTCGACGACCGCAGCGAAGCGGCACCGATAAGGAGCCGTGGAGCGTCGTCGAGTGCGCATGCCGGAACGAGTAACGACAAGACGGGTGGGAAGCCCGTCCGCCGAAAGCACAAGGTTTCCTGGGGAAGGTCAATCCGCCCAGGGTCAGTCGGGACCTAAGGCGAGGCCCAAGGGCGTAGCCGATGGACAGGCGGTTAATATTCCGCCACCCGCGTGGAAAGGTTGAACCGGATGGGGACGCCGGGTGAACTCAGGTCGGAGTGTTAGACGCCTCCGTGCCGCAAGGCCGACAGCTTGTTCTGGAAGCCTGAGAACATTCCGGCCACGAAAAGCCAACCGGGGACGATTCACGTGGCCCGTACCGCAAACCGACACAGGTGTGCTAGGCGAGTATCCGAAGGCGTTCGGGAGAACCCTCGTGAAGGAACTCGGCAAAATGACCCCGTACCTTCGGTATAAGGGGTGCTCCCTCGGCAACGGGGGAGCCGCAGAGAATCGGCTCTAGCGACTGTTTATCAAAAACACAGGACTCTGCCAACTCGCAAGAGGACGTATAGAGTCTGACGCCTGCTCGGTGTCGGTAGGTTAAGGAAGGCGATGATCGAAAGAGTAGTTGCCGACCGAAGCCCCGATAAACGGCGGCCGTAACTATGACGGTCCTAAGGTAGCGAAGTTCCTTGTCGGGTAAGTTCCGACCTGCATGAATGGCGTAACGACTGGAGCACTGTCTCCACGAGGGACCCGGTGAAACTGTAGTCGTGGTGAAGATGCCACGTACCCGCGGTTAGACGGAAAGACCCCGTGAACCTTTACTGCAGGTTGGCACTGGTCCAGCGTTATTTCTGTGTAGGATAGGTGGGAGGCAGTGAGGCGGGAGCGCTAGCTCTCGCGGAGCCATCGGTGAAATACCACCCTGAAATCACGTTGGTCCTCACCGGTCCGTAGCCCGGATCGGGACCATGCTCATCGGGCAGTTTGACTGGGGCGGTCTCCTCCCAAAGAGTAACGGAGGAGCGCCATGGTACCCTCGGCCCGGTCGGCAATCGGGCAACAGGAGCGCAAACGTAGAAGGGTGCCTGACTGCGAGACCCATCAGTCGAGCAGAGACGAAAGTCGGCGTTAGTGATCCGGCGGTGCTGGATGGAAAGGCCGTCGCTCAACAGATAAAAGGTACTCCGGGGATAACAGGCTGATCTCCCCCGAGCGTCCCTAGCGGCGGGGAGGTTTGGCACCTCGATGTCGGCTCATCGCATCCTGGGGCTGGAGAAGGTCCCAAGGGTTTGGCTGTTCGCCAATGAAAGCGGTACGCGAGCTGGGTTCAGACCGTCGTGAGACAGGTCGGTCCCTATCTGCCGTGGGCGTAGGAAACTTGAGGAGAGTCTCCCCTAGTACGAGAGGATTGGGGAGGACCGACCTCTGGTGTGCCGGCTGTCCCGCTCGGGGCATCGTCGGGTAGCCAGGTCGGGACAGGATAAGCGCTGAAGGCATCTAAGCGCGAAGCCCCCTCCAAGATGAGGTTTCCAGCAGAAATGCGTAGGCTCCTGGAAGACGACCAGGTCGATAGGCCGGGCGTGCACGGCGAGTGATCGCTTCAGCCGACCGGTCCTAACAGCCAAGCAGCTTGACCACCCCGATCGGGGCGCTGCCTCACTTTGTTTCTCTTGCAAAAGAGCAAACAAGGCGGCCAACGTCCACGAACCGATCGGCGGTGATATCATTGCCGTAAGGCGCTTTTGACACGATCTGATCTGAACTGGCGTGGAGCAGAAGCCACTCATCTGCAAGGCTCTTGCGATTGCAAGTGCAATCAAAACCGGTTTGTGTCTTCTTGTATGACTGACCTCGGAAAATCGTGCTCCACCGTGCCTGACCGCCGGTCGGAGTGCTTTTCCGGCGACCATACTGGCGGGGTCACACCCGTTCCCATCCCGAACACGGCCGTTAAGCCCGCCAGGCCTATGATAGTGCCTCTGGCGCGAAAGTCGGTTATCGCCGGAATCCTTCACATGAATCCGCCCTGGACCAAAGTTGCTTTGGTTCAGGGCGGATTTTTTTGCGCGCGGGCCTTTTTTTATTTGCGCCAGGACGCTTGCTCCTTACCATGAGGGGCTACTCAAAACGTTGGCGAGGAATCGATGCCGAGCGGTCCCTTCGAAATCCGATACGCGGCTGACGCCGCGAACGACCTCCGCGGTTTGCACCGTTTGATCGCCGCCAGGTCATGGACGGGATCGAGCTTCATCTTCGTCATCAACCCACGCTTATCAGCAAAAGCCGCATCAAAGCCATGGTGCAGCCATTTTGGAGCCAATATCGTCTACGGATTGGCGATTTTCGCATCTATTATGACGTCGATCACCCCGACCTGACCGTCAATGTTCTTCGTATATTGATGAAGACAACGAATCAAACGCAAGGAGAGCCGCCGTGAAGACCGTGACGTGGACGGAAAACGCCTCTTGGGAGGAAGTCCTTCAGCAAGCGTGTGAAGAAGATGTGGTTGTCCTGCGTGACGGCCATCCATTTGTCCTGATGACACCATTCGATGACGATGATCTCGCCTGGTATGCGCGCGAGCACGATCCAGCATTCCTCGAATCACTGACAAGAGCCCGTAAACAGGTGCAAGCGGGGCAGACAATAAGTCATGAAGACTTGAAGAGAGAATTAGATCACGCGACGGAGTCGACCGAATAAGTCTATGCCTGCAATTTCACGATCTTTCAGGCGGACTTTGCATTCCCGATGAACCGCGATGCTCGGGCTTTTCGTGCCGGCGTTCGTAATTCCCCTGCAATTGCTTGGAGATCGTGATGACGCAGGAACGAATTGACCCCGTGATCGACGAGGTTCGCGAGGTTCGACAACGGATTTCAGCCCGCTTTGGTCACGATCCGGCGCGGCTGATTGCCTATTATATTAAGTTGCAGGAGCGGCACAGAGATCGTCTGGTTGACCCGCCAATCGCTGCCGCGCTTATCGACGAATCCGCCCGTGGAATCCGAGGCCGATCGCTAGTAAGGAACGTCACGGCCTTGGACCAATGATGAATGGCTGTGGCCGCATGACCGAGTCGCGGGCTCTTACTGTGGATGAACGGCGTGTCTTGAGGTGGCTCCTGACCGTCGGCGCCGAGATCACCGGCACGAACGCAGCGCGGGCCGCAGCCTACCTGCCCCAACTTGACGAACTCCGCGGCAGAGCAAGTTGCATCTGCGGTTGCCCGTCGATCGACCTGTCGCTCGAATCGCCGAAAATGCTCGTGAATGATGAGTCAGGCATACTCTCCGATGTCGAGGGCCGCTCCCCCGAAGGCACAGCGATCGGGCTCATACTCCGAGCGAAATCAGGCTGCATGTCGAGCCTTGAAGCGTATGCGCGCGATGGTGCAGTACCGTTCCACTTGCCTACCGACGAGCAATTATCGGCATTTTGGTGACTCACCTGATCTCGCAGTGCAGCAGGCTCCACGCCGCCGCGCGGCTGCTGAGTTTTATGGTTCGGCGGCTCGGGAGTCGAAGCGTGGGATGGGCCTTGGCGTACATCGAGAAGTTGCGAAGCGGCGAGTCCGTCTCGTTCCGGCCTCGTGGCAACTCCATGACGGGCAAGGTCGAGTCGGGCCAGCTTCTGCACCGTCGAGCCTGTTGATCCTGCTTCACTCGGCGTCGGTGACATCGTGCTCTGCAAGGTCAACGGCCGCGAATATCTCCACCTGGTCAAGGCCATCCAGGGCCAGCGGTTCCAGATCGGCAACAACCGCGGTCGGATCAACGGCTGGGTGTCGGCCGGCGCGATCTTCGGGCGTTGTGTCCGCGTCGAAAGCTAGCCCGCCGCCTGGCCGTGCGCTGTGGTCGTCTCCCCGCCTGCCATAGCGGTTTTGGTCTACTCGAAAGCCACGTTTGACGAGTGAGTCCGCTGAACCTGATCGTCGGGCGGCGAAGTTGATGTCCTCGTACCACGACGCGACTTTCGGATTGCTCGGCTGTCGCCCGCGGACCACGCCCGCGGCACGTGACGCCCTGGAACGCGCTGAGCGGCGACTCAGGGTGCGGCTACCAGACTCCATGCGCGAGTGGTATTCCTGCGACGAGGCCGTGTCTGATTGGCGACAACTACATTTCCCCACCGCGACAATTAAGATTCCCCACTGACCGCGATTGAATTCGGCGTCACGAATCTTCGGGCCAGAACGCTCAATATGGCGGTTTCCGCGGAGTGGTTCCGCTCGGCGACAATGAGAATTCCCCACTGACGGGGCAATGGTTTCTGCTGGTGGTTCTCCAAAACCTAGGAGGATCACCATGGCGAAGGTCACGGATCGGCAAGTGCGGCGCTTACAGGCGTTATTGAAGGCCGGCAAGCCGCTGTTGGTCGCGGCGATGAGGGCAGACATGGATCGCAAGACGGCACGGAAGTACCGCGAGCAGGCCAAGCTCCCCAGCGAGCGGCAGACCTGGCCGCGGGCATGGCGAACGCGCGAAGATCCCTTCGCCGAGGTCTGGAAGGAGGTGCAAGAACAACTGGAACAGAGTCCCGGCTTGCAGGCAAAAACCTTGTTCGAGTGGTTAAAACTCCGTTACCCCGGCCGCTTCGACGACGGTCAATTACGCACGCTTCAGCGCCGCGTGCGGCAGTGGGAAGCGACGAGTGGTCCCCCCAAGGAGGTGTTCTTCGCACAGACTCACTATCCCGGCCGGTTGGGCGCATCCGATTTCACGCACATGACCACCTTGGGCGTGACTCTCGGCGGCCAGCCCTTCGATCACATGGTTTATCACTTCGTCCTGACCTACTCGAATTGGGAGACGGCCTCGATCTGTTTCTCCGAGAGTTTCGAGAGTCTCTGCGACGGCTTGCAGCAAGCCTTCTGGGAGCTGGGCGGAACGCCGCAGCGGCACCGCTCCGACCGCATGAGCGCGGCTGTGAATAACCTGTCGCAAAAAAAGGAGTTCACCGCGCGGTATCACGCGTTGATGGCGCACTACGATCTCAAGATCGAAAAGATCAACGCACGCGAAGCTCATGAAAACGGCGACGCCGAGCAGAGCCACAACCGCTTCAAGGAAGCCGTGGACCAAGCGCTGCTTTTGCGTGGCAGCCGCGATTTCGCCGACCGCGCGGCCTACGGTCGGTTCCTGCGAACGATTCTCGAGCAGCGCAATGCGGGCCGCCAGGCGCGACTTGCCGAGGAACGGGCCGTGCTCCGTCCGCTGCCATCGGCACGGCTCGAGAGTTATAAGCGAGTGCGTGCGCGAGTTCAATCTGGAAGCATTATTCATGTTGATCGGAATATTTATTCAGTTGATAGCAGATTGATCGGCGAATGGGTGGACGTCCGGCTCTACGCCGAAGAGCTCGAAGTTTGGTTTGCCGGCAAGGCCGTCGAGCGGATTGCTCGCCTGCGCGGCCAGCGGAAGCATCGCGTCAATTATCGGCACGTCATCGATTGGCTGGTGCGCAAGCCCGGCGCGTTCGAGAATTATCGCTACCGAGAGGATCTCTTTCCCACCAGTCGATTTCGCATGGCCTACGACGCGCTGCGTGAAACGGCGGCCGGCCGAGCTTCACGCGAATATCTTCAGATCCTCGAACTGGCGGCCCGCGAAAACGAGTCGTTGGTGGACGATGCCCTGCGAACCCTGCTGGAGGAGGAGCAGACGATCACGGCGCAGGGGGTAAGCGAATGGATCGGCCGTCACGTGTCCCCCCGGCCGGTCACGGACGTTCGAGTGGAAGCAACGGATTTGTTGAGTTTCGATGTCTTGTTCGATCACAAGGAGGTATGGAATGGCGTCGCCGACGGAGGTGAAGCAGCGGCTCCTGGAGTGCCTGCGGGAGCTTCATCTGCCCACGTTTCGTGAAAGCTTCGAGGACGCGGCCCGCCGCGCGGTCCAGGAATCGCTCAGCTACGAGCAATATCTTGGCGAGCTCGCGGAAAAGGAGTGCCAGGTGCGACGGACAAATCGGATCGAGCGTTGGTTACGCGAGTCGGACTTGCCGGTCGAGAAGAGTCTGGCTCGGTTCGACATGAAGCGGCTGCCCGCGAAAGTCGCGCGGCAGGCACGCACGTTGTTGGACGGGGCCTTCGTCGAGGCACGGGAGAACGTCCTGGCCTTTGGACGATCCGGGAGTGGCAAGACGCACTTGTTATGCGGGATTGCGCAAGAGCTGGTGCGGGCGGGCCGCAAGGTGTTTTTCAGCCCGTGCAGTTTATTGGTTCAAGATCTGTTGATTGCTAAGCGCGATCTGAAATTGAGCCGATATCTCAAACGGCTATCGAGCTTCGAGGTGCTGATTATCGACGACCTGGGCTACGTTCAGCAGAGCCGCGAAGAAATGGAGGTTTTGTTTACGCTGCTGGCGGAGCGGTACGAGCGTGGCAGTGTGATGATCACGAGCAATCTGCCGTTCTCGAAATGGGAGAGCATTTTCAAGGACCCGATGACGACTGCGGCGGCGATTGACCGGCTGGTCCATCACAGCGTGATCCTGGAGGCTCAACGTCGCGAGCTATCGCCTGGAACAGGCCAAGCAGGATCAACAGCCCGAGACCGAGCGCCCTCAGCGCCAGAGGCTTGAGGAACGGTGAGATCGCGGATGAGGCCGTGGCGTTTGAGCCCAACGGCGGCTGAATCAGAAAAGTTCGCGTGAGCATCGGTCATCGTCGTCAATCGAACAACGGAAACCCCGCGACGGCGGTCAGAAAGGAGTTCAGAGCGCGGCCAACTCGTAGGGGATGTTCTGTCGTCCAAATTAAACGCAAAATTGGGTGCTTCGGGCGAGAAAGGATAATGAACAATGGAACAGTTCAGTGGGGAATTCTAATTGTCGTCAAGGGGAAATGTAATTGTCGCCGATCACCGTGTCCATTCTCGCCGAGCATAGCAACCACGATCCGCCAATCACCGTCGAAGAGTTCAGCCTGCAAGAATCGCCGGTCGGTCGTTTACTGCCTGTTCGCTGGGAGAATCAAGGAGTCTGCACCTGGGCGGTCCTCCTCGATGGCTCGGACGACCCGCCGGTTTTTGTCGATGTCGACTCGGGCGGTACCAGTTGGCAATTGTCTGCCCCGCGATTCTCGACTTATGTCTATACGTGCGTCTGGGATTATCGCGTGGTCCTTGGCCGTCCGGCGTTGGTCCAGGCGCAAAATGGCCCGGTTAGCGCGCGTACCCTCGAGACGCTGGCCGCGTCACTCGACGAACAGCCCCGGACGACTGGTTGGCCAGGAAACGCGCAGTATCGGTACGCCGGGGATCGTCACGGCATCCTGGTCTGGTCGACCGAGGGGAAGGCGGCGGATTGGTTCGTCGGCGCGTCTGATGCCGCATCGTTGGAGTCTGCCCTGCGTGATGTTTGGTCACTCGATGGAGTCGGCGAGTCGTTTTATGACGGCTCGGCCATCGCAAAGGAAGTGCTGGCCAGTCTGAGGCTCGACATCTGACGTTGCGCTCGCTGCAGCGGATGCCGCCCGCCGTGGGGCGGTTTCTGGTACTGTCAATGTTGATGGTTGACGGCTCGTCCGCCGAGCGTGTCGTTCAGGGAGCGCCGGTCTGGTGTTGTCATCGCGTCCCTCGGCGGCCGGGTTCGTTGAGCTTTATCGTGGGGACAGGCGATGCTCGGGCGGGGCGGTCGGCTGAGCGTCGTCGTCAGGCCGTGGAGGGGATTTATCGATGCGAAGCGAACGCAAGGATCGCCTGGTCGGTGGTATCGAGGCCGGTGGAACCAAATTCGTCTGCGCGATTGGACGCGGCCCCGATGATGTGCGCCGGCCCCAAAACCGGGTTGAGTTTTCGACTGGAGACAACCCTGGCCGCCTGATCGCCCAGGTCATTGACTGGTTCAAAGAGCAGCAAAAGCGTGAGCCGCTCCATGGTATCGGGATCGCGTCGTTCGGCCCGGTCGATCTCGTGCGAGAATCCCCCAGTTATGGACACATCACCACGACACCCAAGCCAGGCTGGGCGAATACCGACCTCGTCGGGCCGATCCGAGATGCATTTGGGAACGTCCCGGTCGCTTTTGATACCGACGTCAACGGAGCCGGCCTCGGCGAGTACTTCTGGGGTCGGGCCGAGGGGCTCGACGACTTCGTCTACATCACGATCGGGACTGGAATCGGTGGCGGCGGGATGGCCCGCGGTCAACTCCTTCATGGTCTGGTGCATCCGGAAATGGGACACTTGCTCCTCCCGCGCATTGCCGGCGATGAGTTCGCTGGTGAGTGTCCGTACCACGGCGATTGCTGGGAGGGCCTTTGCTCAGGGCCGGCGATGCTCGGGCGAACCGGGATACCGGCCGAACGACTTCCAGCCGATCACCCGGCGTGGGCCTACGAGACCGAATACATCGGGCACGCCATCGCCAACATCGTTTGTACGCTATCACCAGGGCGGGTGATCATCGGCGGCAGCGTCAGGAAGGCCGGTCAGCTTGGTGAGGACGCGTTCTTTCACAACGTGCGGCGGCACGTTCAGTCCAAGCTCAACGGGTACGTGGTCTCCCCCTCGCTGCAGGGTGGCATCAACGATTACATCGTCCCTCCGCAACTCGGGGACGACGCGGGGGTCTGTGGTGCCATCGCGTTGGCTCAGTGTGCCATCATCGCCTGACCTCGCGCGCAGCGGACTGGGAGCGGCCCTTGTCCGATCTGTCGGGTCGGATTACGCTGATCTCGTGGAGTTTGAGTGGGACCCGGAGAAAGCCACGGCCAACTCGACCAAGCACGGCGTCACCTTTTCGGAGGCGGCGACCGTTTTCGGCGATCCGCTGGCGATCACCTATCAGGTAGAGGCAACCCCGATGCTCACGTACAAGGCGGCCTACCAGTTCGTCGAAGGTGGGGTGCATGCCCATGTCCTGGACTTCCCGGGGGCCATTACCTGCGGCTCAGACCTGGCCGAGGCCCGGCGGTTGCTCGCCTCCGCCCTGCTTGACATGGCTGGACTGGCCCTGGATCGCGGAGAATCGCTCCCCCGCCCCGATCCGTCGATCTCTGACTCGGACGCGGACATTGAGGAGCCGATTCACCTGCACCTGCGGGCGAGTACGGGCGTCGAGGTGCAGCCGGCCGGCGTGGTGGTTCCTTGAGTCGTCGGGACCTGATTCGGCATTTGCGATCTCACGGCTGCGTGCTCGCCCGCGAAGGTGCGGACCACGCGATCTGGGAGAACCCGGTGAACGGCTGGCGGTCGGCCGTGCCCCGTCATCGTGAGATTCCCAACCCGACTGCCCGGGCGATCTGCCGTCAGCTTGGTATTCCAGATCCGTGAGATAACGACCGCCCGACGTCGCTCCAGTGGACCCATACACCGCGGCGGTGGCTTTCCTGTTATCATGCTGTAACCCGGCGGTGCCGGGCCGTTGAGCTTGATCGTTAGCCGGACTTCTCCCATGCACCGTCTGCTCGCGACGTTCATCTTCGCCTATGCTGGACTGTTCGCCGTCCAGTATGGCGAAGCAATTCGGTGGCTTCATGCGCCCCCCGGCACGCTCTGGTGCGGCAACGTCATCCTCGACCCCTATATGTTACTCGTCAATGTGGTGGCCCCGCTCGCGGCCGTCGCAAACGTGGCGCTAGTACTCCGTAGCCTGGAGGCGCGCCGCTGGCCGGCTTACACGATCACCGCCACGCTTACCTTCGTGGCAACGTTGGTCTGCATGGCCTATGAGGGCTATGTGCTGAGATCCGAGTACAATTGCCCGCTGAGCGATGTCTGGTGGCTGCCATGGGTATGAAGGTTGACTCGCGTCGCAGCGGCCCCGGCGGGCCGCGGCGGTTGCTGCTACGATCCAGTGTCGCTCGTGCGGGCTAGTGTGCTCAGCTTTATAACCAGGCGGCGGAAGTTACGAAGGCCATCCCCAAGAAGTCGCGTATTGCTGCGTTATACCAACATGCGGACCCTCCAACCACGATCACGGAGACCCGAAATGCAACGCATGATCGCTCTCGTCCTTCTCGCGCTTGCCTGCTCTTCTGTACGAACGCTGCCATCCGCGTCGGCCGAGACACCGTCTCTGCTCCAGATGATTGCCGAATGGCAATACCCGGGTTCGGAGTTGCATGCCAGTCAAGCATCCGACGGGGCGACCATTGACGCCAGTGGCAAACGCACCGTGCCATCAATCGTCTGCAAGACCGTCATGAAGACAGATGCCCCCGTTGAAAAGGTTCTGGACTATTACCGAACCAAACTCTTGCGCACGTCGAAAGCCGACGGCGACAAATCGGAGCCTTCCCCTTCCAGTGGACGTTCGGTGGTTTTCGACGACGACTCCGATGGCAGGCCGTTCGCCCTTCATACCATCATGATCAACACGGGCGATACGTCGACAACGCTCATCATTTCTCGTGGCAAAGACGAAACCAAGACGCACATTGCCTGGAAACAGTATCGCCGTTTCAGCCGATAGTCGCCGGCAAGCTATCGCTCAATAAGTCGGAGATTTCCTCCCATGATTCCCACGACCAAGCACGAGTTGATCGAGAAACTGGTCGACATCGATCATCTGTCGCCAGACATCCGATTTGGCCAGTTGCTGGCGAATATTGGATTCCTGGTCGAGGATCAGACCGATTGTTCTCTCCGAAATGTCGAGGATGACCGGCTCCTGGCAGTGATGGAGAAGCACCGCAGCGACCTGGCCCGGCGGGTGGCCGACGCCTGACGTAGAGCTGCAGCGAACTCATCCGCCGCATCGATTTTCATAATCGGAAGCCGATCAGGCGACCGGTCCCTTGGCTTTATCGCGAGACATCGGGAGATTCCTGGCGTGAGCCGCATGTGGGTGGGTCTGATGCTGTTGAATCTGGCCGGAGTCCTGGTGATCGCCGGCTCTCTCTACGACCTGCTCGTGCCGGCCGTCCCGGCGAACCATCGAGATTATCTCGGCGACACCGAGGGGGCACTCGGCGAGCGGTTCGCCGAGCTGGACCTGGCGATGCTTCGCTCGATTGGCGGCTGCCTGATGGCCATCGGAATCACCACCCTGGTGCTGGCCAACGGCCCGGTCCGCCGCGGGGAGCTTTGGGCTCGGGTGAGCGTTGCCGTGCTCGTGGCCATGTCCGAGGGGAACAATGCCTATCGGATGTACCCCTTCGGCTCGCCCTGGTATGGACCGCTCGGCTTCGCCGTGCTCGCCGTCGTCGGGGCGGTGGTCGCGGGCCCCGCCGTGGGTCGTGCGGGCGCGTCTGAGCGTGAGTTGTCCGCGAGTCGAGCCGGAGCCTGACCTCGGGCAGCAGCGGGCCCGGATACCGTCGCGCTTTCTGGTATTATCAAACCGTCTCTCGGCGGTGCGGTTCGCTGAGCTTTGTCAATCCGGCGACGCAGGGGCGGCATTATGCGATGGTGGCAGTTCGGCCTGTTCGGCGGTGGCATTCTCTGGTGCGCCACCGCGGTCAAAGTGGTTCGCGCGATCGTCCGCGGAGCGGCGGGCAATACCGAGTGGGGCGAGGCCGCGAATCTTAGTGCCGCCATCTTCGGGATGGGGTTTCTGTGCGGGGTCATCGTCTGGGCCGGAAGGGGGCTGTACCGGCGGCTCGGGATGGCCGGGGACGCGATCGTCGGGCTGGCGGTCATGGTCGCTTTCTTCATCGCCTGCATGCTCCTGTTCGAACCGGCAATGCTCGGGTCCAAGTTCTGGTCCGGAGCGGTACCCATGCTCGGGATGGCCGTGGTCCTCGGCCTGATCGGCGGGGCGTGGATCGGCCGAGACATCCGCAGGGAGTTGTCCCCGCCTGGCGGAGTATCGCCCGCCCGGCAAGAAGCAAAGGTCCAGGGACAATCCGTTCGAGTCGTAGCAGAAGCGCCAAACCAGGCGCTTCGCCAGACGACGGGGGCGCGACGGCTTTCTCAAGTGTTTACGCTTCTCAGCCCCCTCCGGCCGCTGCTGAGCTTGATACTTATGCAGATTTCATCATGGGTTGCCTGGGCACGGGGCTGATCATCTCGGCAAGGCGTGAGTGAAGTCGCGCGTAGGGGACAAGCCCTTGCGTGGGCGACGTTGATCGGCGAAGTTGGGTCGGATGATCTGATGGGAGTCGTGGCGCATAGCCTGAACATCGCTGCGGCGGAACCCGACCGCGGGCCGCGCGTGCCAAGGTGCCGATGCTTGGTGGTTCTTGGTCGGGGTCCGCTGCGCTTTGACGTTCGGCGACGCGGAGGGAGGAGAGTTGTGCCCCGAAAACTGCTCTGGGCCCTCTGGTGGCTATCGCTCACGGCCTGTCCGATTGCAATGGCGGTCATCGGCACCGCTTTCGAGCACCATGGTCCGTTGGCGTTCGACGAGCCAAGGCCCCTACCCACACGAATTGTCGATGGCCTCTGCGTGGCTCACCTGGTCGCTTCCGCCGTCGCATCGGCCGCGGTGTTCTGGCTCTCGCGGTCTTGGTTGACACGTCTGCTCGCGTGGGGCGTGGTGGCTGTTATGATCCCCGTTACGGCGATGTTTGCTCTTGGCGCAGCGATGAACACGACCGGCACCTTCCTGTAGCGGACGCCGAACCTCGCCCGTTTAAAGCGCAGCCCGGCCGCAGGGGCTTGCGATTCTTCGGTGCTCGGTGGTCGGGTCGGTCCGAAGCCCATTGGGCTTTGTCGTCAGGCTCCTTCGACTGACTGACGGATATCATGCCCTCGATCGTCGCCAATTCAAACTTCACCGTCTGCGTGTCCAACGACGGTTTTTTTCGTCAAGCAAAGGGTGATCCTCTATGGGATTCCGCGTGCAACTGATCGCTGTGAGCGGCAAGGAACCAGGCATGGTTCAGCGCGAGTACGGCGTCGTCCCGACCGGCCGTTGCGAAGAGGTACCAGAGTCCCCGGTCGTCGGGGCGGTGTTGCCAAGCGGTGCCTATCTCTTGTTTATCAACGATGAAATTGTACCGGATGACGAAGTGTTCACTCGCCTCTCGGAAAATGCTTCACTCGTGGCCTGCTACGCGAATGAGACAGTGATGAACAGTTACGCCTGCGAATGGAACAAAGGAATGGTGCAATGGTCCATTTACCACGACGCCCAGCAGGGCATAGAGCATCTTGAGGTAACCGGAATTCTTCCGAGAGAGTTCCAGTCCATCAGGGATCGACTACTTGCAGAGCAGACAGGCTGCGAGGACACCGATTTTGTCTTCGACATTCCAATCGAGTTGTTCGCGGCTCGCGGCGGCATCGAATATAATCAGCAAATTCCTGGAGCGGGACGGGAACCGTGGGAGATCTTGAGCAGGCGGAGGTGACGGTGGCCTGCCTACCGCCCAGGCTCGCGCTGCAGCGACTCATCCGCCGCATCGATTTTTCATAATCGGAAGCCGATCAGGCGACCGGTCCCTTGGCTTTATCGCGAGACATCGGGAGATTCCTGGCGTGAGCCGCATGTGGGTGGGTCTGATGCTGTTGAACCTGGCCGGGGTCCTGGTGATCGCCGGCTCTCTCTACGACCTGCTCGTGCCGGCCGTCCCGGCCAACCATCGAGATTATCTCGGCGACACCGAGGGGGCACTCGGCGAGCGGTTCGCCGAGCTGGACCTGGCGATGCTTCGCTCGATCGGCGGCTGCCTGATGGCCATCGGAATCACCACCCTCACGTTCTGCATCACCGGCGCTGTTTCATCTGTTGCGTTTGGTTGACGGATCGGACTGTTATGGCGCATCGTGAGTGCGGCCAGGCCATGATGAGGGGAATTATGGACGAAGACGAATCGGTTTTGTTGTCGGTTCTGCGGCAGGAGTGCCTGAACTTGCCGGAAGTCCGCGAGACGGTGAAATGGGGGCACCCGACATTCGAGGCGGGTAAGAAGATGTTTGCCGTGCTCGACCACTATGAGGGCGAGTCGTGCGTCGCCTTCCGAGCCATGCCCGCGGAGCGTGAAGCGCTGCTGGCCGATGCCCGATTCTTCGAGGCCCCGTACGCGGGCCGACATGGATGGATCTGTCTGCGTGCCGATAGTCAGATCGACCGGAGCGAATTCGTGAATCTCTTACGCAAGAGCTATCGTCTCGTGGCCTTGAAGCGTATGCTGTCCGCCCTGGATGGTCCGGGCAAAGGAGAGGAAGCTGTATGAAGAAGGATCATGACACCCGGCCTGTCGATAAGGACCTATGCCCAGAGTACGATGCTTCGGAACTCAAAGGGGTGTCCGCGGCAGGTACCTGGATCCGTACCGGGCCGGGACGAACCTCGCGCTTCTGCGCCCGATGTTCGCGCGGCGTTCCCCACGGATGAGTCCGTCAACGAGGCGTTGCGGTCGCTCATCCGCGGCCACAACCAGGCCTGACACGTCGTTTTAACCTTTACTGACAGACAAACAGACATCATGCCTTCGATCGACGCCAATTCGAGCTTCGCCATCTGCGTGTCCAACGACAGTTGCGATGACCTGTCAATCGGCATGCTTTATCGTGTTCTGCCCGACGCGGCGGCATCCGGTGAGGGTTTGTTGCGCATCGTTGACGACTCGGGCGAGGACTACCTTTACTCCGCCGCCCGGTTCGTTGTGGTCACCGTGCCAGAGGCCGACGTGCCGCGTCTGCTGGCTGCCTCATCGGCAAACGTCGCCTGACCTCGGTGGTATTTCGGCGGGTGGACCGGCTCACTGAGCCGTGGCGTGAGGCGTGGGAAAATCAAAGGGTGTCACACCGATGACCGTCGCCGTCTGCCTTGAATGTGGCACTCTCAAGACGGGTGCCTGGTCGGCGTGCCCGAATTGCGGCTACCAGCCCGAGGGCGAAGAGCAGCTTGCCCGATCGCTGATCGTCTCTGATAACTGCGTCGCCCGCGAGGCGCTGGAATCGATGGCCGAGCGCCGGCGGCAGGGCGAGCCCTGGAGCTTCGACCCACAGCTCGTCGAGGTCTTCAAGGAGCGGCTGGCAGCCCTGATCCCGACGGATAGTCAAGGCCGTCCCGCTGGCATGACCGATAGTTACCGTCAGGGCCAAGCGGTGGGTTCAGCCTCCAGGAAGGCCTGGTGGCAATTCTGGAAGTAGGCACGAATTGTGCGTTTCCTTGGATCAAGTTGTCGGCCTCGCCTTGACATGGTATGTCATGGGACGTATGCCATTTTTCCCGTGAGCCGTGATGTTACGAGGTCCAAATGACGACAGGCCGCGGGACTACCCGCGGCGGAATGATCGCTCCGGAGGAGATCGAGAACCTTGAAACTCAACCATATCAATCTGCCGGTCAGTGACGTGGCCGCGGCCCGCGACTTCTTCACGACCTATTTCGACATGGTGACCACGCTGGAGATCGGTAAAAACTTCCTGGCAATGCTGACGGACGAGGCGGGAATGGTTCTCAACCTGAGCCATTTCGACAAGACGCAATCGGCCGACGTCGATTATCATAAAGACTTTCATATCGGATTCTTCTTGGAGACCAATACCGAGGTCGATCGCCTCTTCACCCGGATGAACGCGGATGGGATCGCCTCCGAGCCACCGAAGCAGTTGCAAGGCCGATACGCGTTTTACGTTCAGGCGCCGGGCGGAGTCATTGTCGAGGTCGCCCGTCTTCACTAGCTAAATTGGCCGTGCCGTGTTGTGCCGTGCCGGCGGGTTGGTTGGTTTGTTCGTTGGTTGCTGAGTGTGCACCTCAAGAAGTTCCTGGTTGCCTCTCTCTGGTCAAGAAAAGAGTCGGATCATGCTGGGACGGGTCCTGGTTCTCTCGGCCAGTGCGGGCGCGGGTCACCTGCGGGCCGCCGAGGCAATCGAAAAAGCCATTCGCCTGCGCGGCATCGCGACCCAGGTCGAGCACGTCGATGTGCTCAAATATACCAACAAGGTCTTCCGGCACTTTTATTCCAAGGCCTATCTCGATCTGGTCAACAGCGCCTCCCGAGATCCTCGGATGGATCTACGACCACCTGGACGACCCGGCCCGGAAGGATCCGATGCGCCAGGCGTTTGATCGATTGAATGCGAATCCTTTCATTCGTTACATGGAACGATATCAGCCCGATATCGCGATTTGCACCCATTTCTTGCCGTCGGGGATCATCTCCTCGCTCAAGGCTGAAGGCAAGCTCAAGGTGTTGAATACGGTGGTTGTCACCGATTTCGATGTTCATGCGATGTGGCTTGCCTCGCATGTCGAACAGTATTTTGTCGCCATGGAGGAGACCTGTGTTCACTTGAGAGCGCTGGGTGTGCCGCCATCGCTGATCACGGTTTCGGGAATCCCCATCGATCCGGTGTTCGCCGAGGTCAAGGACCAGAGGGCCATGCGGCAGAAACACGGACTGGCTCCGAACCGATTCACGATCCTCGTCTCGGCGGGGGGCTTTGGCGTCGGGCCGGTCGGAAATTTGATCCAGGCTCTTTCCGAGCTTTCACACCCGGCCCAGGTCATTGTGGTCTGCGGCCGTAATGACGCATTGAAAGTCGAGCTGACGGCCAGGGTGCAGACATTCGACAAGGCCTCGGCGGTGTCTTTCATGCTGCTGGGATTCACCACGGGGATGGATGAGCTGATGACGGCGGCCGACCTCTACGTGGGCAAGCCGGGCGGTCTCACCACGTCGGAGGCTTTGGCCAAGCGGCTGCCCATGGTCGTGATCAATCCGATTCCCGGCCAGGAAGAGCGGAATTCCGACCATCTGCTCGAACAGGGCGTGGCCATCCGCTGCAACAATTTGCCGGCCCTTGCTTTCAAGATCGACGCGCTCCTGGAAACTCCCGGCAAGCTGGCCCGGATGAGCCAGTCCGCCCAGGCGATGGGAAGGCCGCAAGCCGCGTTCACGGTCGTCGATCGCTTGGTCGATCTCTGGCAATCGCGCCAGGGGACCGCGTCGAGCCACGGGCGCGATGCAATCACCGACACGAAATGAAGGCCCGGCGCAAGGGTCTGGCTCGGGGTGTTCGTGTGGTAAACTTTTCACGGTATCCCCGGATCACGACCGCCTGGCGGGACCAGCAAATCCATGCACGACTACGAAAAGCTCGGGCTCTTCTACATTGGCAAGACTTATGACAGGAAAGAGCGCCAGGTCACGTCCGAGCTGGTGCTTTACGAGTCGAAGCATCTGACGACGCACGCTGTCTGCGTGGGGATGACCGGCAGCGGCAAGACGGGGCTGGGGATCGACCTGCTCGAGGAAGCCGCGATCGACGGCGTGCCCGTCATTGCGATCGACCCCAAGGGAGACATGGGTAACCTGCTGCTGACCTTTCCCAGGCTGCAGGCGGACGATTTTCAACCGTGGGTCGATCGCGACGAGGCCGCTCGCCGCGGGCTCACGGCCGAGCAACTGGCCGCTCAAACGGCCGAGCAGTGGCGTACCGGGCTGGCAAACTGGGGCGAGACGAGCGAGCGCATCGAGCGCCTCCGCGAGACCGTCGATCTGGCGATCTATACGCCCGGCAGTAGCGCGGGCTTGTCGCTCACGGTGCTCCGGTCGTTCGACGCCCCGCCCCACGCCTTGATGGAACAGACCGAGGCTTACCGCGAAAAAATCGCGTCGACCGTTTCGGGCTTGTTAGCCCTTCTGGGTATGACAGTCGATTCCCTGACGAGCCGCGAGCACATTCTCCTGGCGAATGTGCTCGACCACTCGTGGCGCGCGGGCAAAGGCCTCGACATGGCGGCCTTGATTCACGCGGTCCAGACGCCGCCGTTTCAAAAGGTCGGAGTTCTCGACGTCGAGACCTTTTACCCGGCCAAGGAGCGATTCGCCCTGGCGATGAAGCTCAATAACCTGCTGGCATCGCCGGGTTTCTCGGTCTGGATGGAGGGAGAGCCCCTCGACGTCGCCACCTTGCTCTACACCCGCGAAGGAAAGCCCCGGCTCTCGGTCATCTCGATCGCGCATCTCTCGGATAACGAGCGGATGTTTTTTGTGACGATCCTCTTGAACGAAGTCCTGGCGTGGGTACGCACGCAGCCGGGTACCTCGAGCCTCCGCGCGCTTCTTTACATGGACGAGATCTACGGCTATTTCCCCCCCACGGCGAATCCGCCGTCGAAGGTCCCCATGCTGACCCTGCTCAAGCAGGCACGGGCCTACGGTCTGGGAGTCATCCTGGCGACCCAGAACCCGGTCGATCTCGACTACAAGGGACTATCGAACGCGGGCACCTGGTTTCTTGGCCGGTTGCAGACCCAGCGCGACAAGGATCGCGTCCTCGAGGGCCTGGAGGGCGCCTCGAACGTGGCCGGGCACGCGTTCGACCGCAAAACCATGGACGAGATTCTCAGTGGGCTCGGCAATCGAGTCTTCGTTCTTAATAATGTTCATAACGACAAGCCCATCGTCTTCCAGACGCGCTGGACCCTCTCTTATCTGCGCGGCCCGCTCACGCGCGAGCAGATTCAGACATTGATGGCGCCCCGGAAACAGGCGCTGGCCGCCGCGGCCGCAGCCGCATCGGCGGCGGTACTGGTACCCGGGTCAGCGGCTGCGCCGACAACCGGCGGCAACCTGGAACAGTCGGCGCCGCCAGGAGCCTCGGCTCCGGTTCCGTCTACAACGGCGCGATCGTCGTCCAGGTCGGTTCGTCCCGTGATGCCGCCGGGCGTCCCCGAGTTCTTCGTGCCGTGCCGGGCGCGTCTCCGCCCTGGTGAGTCGCTTTTCTATTCACCTTCGCTTCTGGGTGTGGCCCGGCTTCATTACGCCGACAAGAAACCGGGCGTCGACCAGTGGGAGACGCTGACCCTCGTGCGGCGGATCAACGATGCGCTGCCGGCGGAGGTCTGGGAGGGGAGCGAGCCGTTTGACGACGCCGTGCCCGAGCTGCACAAGACGCCCGAGGCGGGAGGCGCTGCGTTTGCCTCGCTGCCGGCTGAGTTCGCACGCGCCAAGAGCTACGCCGAGTGGACCAAGGCCCTGAAAAACTACCTGTACCGTGAGCGGACATTGCCATTGTGGGCGTGCCCGGCGCTCAAGGAATGGTCGGCCCCGCTCGAATCCGAGCGTGCCTTCCGGCTGCGTTTGGTCCAGGCATCGCGTGAAAAGCGCGACCGGGAGGTTGAAGCCTTGCGGGCCAAATACGCGCCCAAGCTGGAACGCATTCAGGCTCGGATCCAGCAAGCCAACGAGCGCCTCGAGCGAGAGCAAGCCGAAGCCAGCCGGTCGACGTGGGACGCCACGATCGCCATGGGCAACTCGGTGCTCGGTGCCCTGCTGGGCAAGAAGACCATGAGCAAGACGAACGTGTCGAAGGCGGCGACCGCCGCCAAGGCCGCGACTCGTGCCGTGCAACAGCGTGGCGATGCCAGCCAGGCCTATCTATCGCTCGACACGCTGCGGCAGCAGTATACGGAGCTGCAAACAAAGTTCCAGCAGGAAATTGAGACCGTTGATACCGCGCTGCGGCCCGAGATCCTGGCCATCGAACCCTATCCCATCCGCCCGCGGAAAACCGACATCACGATCGAGCGGGTGGCCCTGGCCTGGTTGCCGCAGTATGTCGGGCCCGACGGCCACATGGAGGCCGCTTACTGATCCATCCGACCGGTCGCGCCGCGATCTTGCACGCGAATCCTGTTAGAATGGATCGTACGGCTCGCAAGGAAATGATCGGTTGAGTTTTCCGGGCGAGTTACAATAGTTGTGGGCGCACTGGCCTCCTCCTCCCACCTGGCTGATCGATCGTCGGCCTGGACTTGGATGCGGGAGGACCACCTGGTTATGATGACATTCAGTTTGAGCCAATGAACACTTTGCGATTCGAGGTTGGCATGAGCCGCCGGGAGGCTGAAGGTCATGAGCGTCTGACCGCTGATGCCTCCGAGAGCGCGGCCCGGCCCGACGATACCGCGGCGCCGCTTTCACCAGCGAAACGATCCGTGCTATCAGCCGCGGCGCGGAATGGCAGACCTGGTTCGCCGAGCGGGGCTATCCCGCATATCGGGGACGGCAGGTTCTCGATTGGATCATTCATCGGCGAGCCGATTCGTTCGAGCCGATGTCGGATCTACCCAAGACGTTACGTCAAGAGCTCGATGCCGATTGGGTGGTGTTTGGCACCGAGGTGGCCTATCATGGCGTGGCCCCTGACGGCACCGACAAACTGGTTCTTCAGTGCCGCGACGGCCGGCGGATCGAGTCGGTTTTGATGACCGAGGGATCGCGGCGCACGGTCTGCCTGAGCACCCAGGTCGGCTGCGGGATGGGATGCGTCTTTTGCGCCAGCGGGCTCAAGGGGGTCGAGCGGAATCTGACCGCCGCTGAGATCTTCGAGCAGGTGCTTCGCCTGCGCAATCTCTTGCCGCCGGGCGAGACGGTGTCGCACATCGTCGTGATGGGGATGGGCGAGAGCCTGGCGAATCTCGACAATTTGATTGCGGCACTCGATCGTATCTGTTCGGCCAAGGAGGGGCTGGGGATCAGCCAGCGCCGGGTGACGATCTCGACGGTCGGTTTGCCCGAGAAGATCTTGAAGCTGGCCGCGCTCGATCGCCAGTATCATCTGGCGGTCTCGCTCCATGCCCCGACCGAGGCTCTGCGCAATACGCTGGTGCCCGTGAACGAAAAGATCGGGCTGACCGCCGTGGTCGCGGCGGCCGACGCGTATTTCGAGCGCACGGGGCGGCAGGTCACCTACGAATATGTCTTGTTGCGTGGCATCAACGACCGCCAAAGTGATGCCCAGGCCCTGGCCCGGCTCATGGCCGCGCGCCGGGCACACGTGAACCTGATCCCTTATAATCCCGTGCACGGTTTGCCGTTCGAACGACCCGAGCCCGAGAGTGTGCGACGATTCACGGCGATTCTCAGAAACGCGAATGTCAACGTGACGGTGCGAAAGACGAAAGGCCAGGCCATCGATGCGGCGTGCGGCCAGTTACGCCGGCGCCTCGATCAGGCCCGAGATGAAAGTGGCAGCCCTGATACAAACCAGGTGCGCGGCACTGCACTGAGCTTAACATGAGCATGGCCACGGCGAGCGTCACGGCGCTTTGACGAGAAGAGACGAGTGCCGGGTGTTTGTCAATCGATGCCACGAACGAGCTAACCAACCAGCACGAGTATTTTGAGCCAACCTTCGCGGAGGAGCACCCGGTGGTCCAAGCGGCCGATAACCTGGAACAGCAACTCGAGGCGCGCGACCCGGATGTTCGGCTCATGGTCCAGGTTCGTGGCGATATCGTCGGAGCTTTCGAGACGCTCGTGGAGCGGTATCAGAATCGCCTGGTGGGCATTCTTTTTCACATGGTGGGCAACCGCGAGGAAGCCGAGGATCTCTGCCAGGAAGTGTTTCTCCGGGTTTACAAGGCGCGCAAAGGTTACCGGCCGCGGGCCAAGTTCTCGACGTGGTTATTCACGATTGCCAACAATCTGGCGCTCAACCACCTGCGGAACAAGGGCCGTAACCCGAGCGTTCCCTTGGGGGGTGCCTCGGCCAATTCCGAGGCGGTCGCCTCGGTCGCGCAGCAGCTCGCCGGCCGCGAGGGAACGCCTTCGTCTCAGATGCGTCAGGCCGAGCTTGCCGACCTGGTGCGTGATGCCCTGGCCGTCCTCAATGAAGACCAGAAGCTGGCGGTCCTGCTCAACAAGTTCGAGGAGATGAGCTACGCCGAGATTGCCGACGTGATGGGCCGATCGCCGGCGGCCGTGAAGTCGCTCCTGGCCCGGGCCCGCACTCAACTTCGCGAACAGCTCGAGCCTTACTTGCTCACCGGTCAGCGGGGCGCGGCGGAGTCATGATGGAGCGTTCCTGATCGGATCGGATCGGATCAGGTTGGGTTGGATTAGGGATAGGCAACGGAACCGCCTTTGCCGCGCCGGGCGGCATGAATCGCATCTGGCTCCAGGTCGATCACGTTATGATTTCCTTCCGTTTCGTGCTCTTGAACGAACAACCCGCCCCGCCGCTTGCCTTGCGGAAGAGGTTCGTGGATTCGCTCAGCGCGGTGCGAGAAGCGGTCTACGCCCTGGTGTTCCCATGGTCGTGCGCCGTCTGCGGCATGGAGGGCTCGGATAGCCCGTTCTGCGGCTCGTGCCGTGCCGAATTGCTTGAGCAGTCGATGCGCACGACCGCGCTGGCCTGCCCGCGGTGCGCCATGTCGGCGGGTCCCTTTGCGGATTTGCGCGGCGGCTGCGCCGCGTGCCGCGGCCGCTCCCTGGGCTTCGACGCGGCGCTGGCATTGAGCTCGTACGAAGGCGATCTCCAGGAGCTCTGCCTGAAGCTCAAGCACGAACACAACGCCTGGCTGGCCCCCTGGCTCGTCGATCTCTTTGTCGAAGCCAGACAAACCGCGATCGCGCCGATCGCGCGTGACGCCTGGGTTGTGCCGATCCCACTCCACTGGCGTCGCCAATGGCAGCGGGGCTATAACCAGGCGGAGGCGCTCGCACAGACACTGGCGAAACGGCTCGGGCTGCCGCTTCGCCGGCCGCTCAAGCGTGTCGTGTCGACCGATCGCCTCGCCCGCAAAGGGCGGACCGCGCGGGCCGAGGCCATGCATGGCGTGTTTCGGGTCCGGTCGAGTCGCCGGCTGGTTGGCCGTACGATCATCCTGGTGGATGATGTTTTGACAACCGGTGCCACGTGCGGTGACGCGGCTCGAGCCCTCAAGAAAGCCGGCGCGGCGCGAGTTGTTGTGGTCGTGATCGCGCGAACCGAGCGGCATACCATCTAGGTAGGTAGGTCGATAACCTCATGAGTGTTTCACCGCGTCCCGACAGACTCATCCAGATTGGCACCCGGGGGAGCCGGCTGGCCCGCTGGCAGGCCGATTGGGTCGCCGAGCGATTGCGAATGCTCGACAAAACCCTCGCCGTCGAGATCATCGAAATCAAGACCCAGGGCGACCGCGACCGTAATTCACCACTCGCGGCCATTGGTGGGGCCGGCCTGTTCACGAAGGAAATCCAGCGCGCCGTTCACGACGGCCTGGTCGATATTGCGGTGCATAGTCTAAAAGACTTGCCCACGCAGGAGACAGACGGATTGATCCTGGCGGCCGTGCCGGCCCGCGAAGACGTGGCCGATGCCTTGATCGCCCCGGTGTATCAGACTCTTGAGCGGTTACCTCAAGGCGCGCGGATCGGCACGAGCTCGCCGCGGCGTCGTGCGCAATTATTGTTCTTGCGGCCCGATCTGCACGTGGAATCGATTCGCGGCAATGTGGAAACGCGCTTGAACCACGCGATCGAAGGGAGGCTCGACGCCGTGATGCTGGCCAAGGCCGGCCTGCACCGTTTGGGGCTCGACCATCACGTCACCGAGCGTCTGGATCCCGCCCGATTTTTACCGGCGGTCGGGCAGGGGGCGCTGGGCATCGAATGCCGGCGTGACGACGAGCCCATCATGGCCCTGCTCGCACAGCTCGACGATCCAGCCACACGGCGCGCGGTGATCGCCGAGCGTGCGGCCCTGGCCGCGCTCGAAGGAGGTTGTTCGCTCCCGATGGCAGCCTGGGCCAGGGATGCCGAGGGCGACGACGATGACTTGCAAGTTCCGGTGCTGGCGATCAACGCCGCGGTGTTCGAGCCAGACGGCCGTGTGCGCGTGGCGGTCGCGCTTCGCGGCCCGCGCGATCAGGCCGACGAGCTCGGCCGCAAGGCCGCGCAGGCTCTGTTTGAACAGGGGGCCTTGCCTCTATTGGCGCGGCATTCTTAGATTCAAGTAATCTACCTGACAAAGATCTGTAGGATTGCGAATCGGAATATCCAAATTAGAGATAGATTTTGTTGGGAGGGCGAGTTCGTGGAGGTGCATCTCGTTGAGCTTGCAGCCGGACTTCGTTTTGCAGAACGGCTGTATGTCGCCCTCAACAATCAGCGTGGCCGCGTTCTCGTCGCCATTCATGGCCTTCATAGGGTCCGGGACGCCGTAGTCGTTAGATGCGCGACTCCAGCCGCATGCAACTCAGGTCGAGCAACGCTATGCGGTCGTCCTCTTTTTCGCTTTGCCTTCTTTGTTATCCGCGGGGCGAAGGCGGCCGCTGCTTCGATCAATGTCACGTCGGGTCAGTAGATTTCTGGCAGCATCGCTTTCTGCTTTCGTACAAAGTGCGATTGCTCGATCTCTTCTGGCCGGCTGTTGCCGCCGGGTGGTCGCAAGCGGGCGACGTTAGGCAGGCCGCTGGGAAATCCCATCAGCTTGCGGTGCAATTCGGGGTCCACTCGATCCGCCAGATCGACAATCTCCAACCACAGCAGTCTGAACTCGGTGTACTCGCGATCGTCCAGTCCCAACACGCGAATGAGCCGTGCGCCTGTCGCGTTTGGCCCTCGATGGTGCCGTCGTCGTTCACCCGGACGTCGGCGCAGCACGAGCGCCGTAAGTGGATCTGGGACCAGTTGTTTTCCCTTGCCAATGTTGCATGCCGAGCAGCCATAAAGCAGGTTGTCGTAGGATAGCGTCTCGCCAGGATTTGAAGCGATCGGCCGAAAATGCTCAACGGTGAACGTGCCGCGGAGCTTTCCCCATTGCTCTCGGACCAGACAGTAGACGCAACGAAAGGCGAACGCGCCGCGTAGCCACGGCCGGTAGCTGACCGGGTTGGAATAGCCTCTTGGTCCATGTCGGCGCTGGTGCGGCTCGGCAGGATAAGTGAAGCCCGTCATGGATCACTCGCTTCGCCGGCGCCGGACCTTCGCCAGCAGTTCCTGGCGGAGTTTACGCGCGTCGGTCAACGGCAACGGAGCGACCTTGCGGCGATGAGCCAACATCTCGCGTTGCAGCAAGTGCAGCTCCACGGCTTCTTCCGCCGACAGCATGCCGTCGATTTCTTTGTCAATGAGCGCGCAACGGCGGGCGTTCTTCGTTTCACTCCAGGCCGTGCGTTCCCCGAAGGGTTCCTCGACGACGGGCACGACGCACGCGACGGCCCGACCGCCGAGTTCCAGTACCGCGCCGTTGGCACCAACCGGGAGTGACAGCACGAACCGCTTGATCGCTTCGTCTTCTTTGTCCAACGCAATGTGGTTCACGGCCAAGTCCTTGCCGGTCCATGATGCCTGAAGTAAGTCAAGAAAGTATACCACCACCGCCTCTCGCCGGCAGCCTGATCGTAGCGACTGCTTCGAGTATCAGGGTCGGAAATTGTCCCGTACTCGAAGGCTCGCTGGGCTAGCTTTTGGAGGTCGATTTCAAGCGTTAGTCCGAGTTTCCTGGCTTTGTCTATCTCGAAGCTTCTGCTCGGTGTCGCCGGAAAGTTGGGGGTGACCGTGCTCATGGTCTTCGTCACGTCCTGTGGGCCAGGGTGCGTTCCGTTTGAAAATATCAACCTCTGGAGACAGCGTCAAAGCGAACCTCCGCACGGTGAGGCCATTGTCATTTGATCAATTCTCCGCGGCGTTTGAAGCGATTGGCGGCCACGCTTCTCGGGGATAGTCTGGGTCGCCATGAGAAAGATCTGGCTCTGTTTCATCGATGAAGCGCTCACTGATGGCTCGCATCGCCCATTGCCTGTTCACACCTTGTCCCGCCGAGCGAGGAATTACGTCAAATCCATGGCATAACGCGTGGCTTGGAGATCAGACTTGGCAGGAGGGTCCTTCGATGCGATTGGCACGCGCTCGAACATTGCTGCGGCAGATTATGATTGCAGTGGCAATTGTTGCCCTCCTGCGCTGGGCGAGCGGGTGCGGGAGCACAGGGCCTTCTGCCAAAAACGAGCTGCCTACTGGGCGAGCCGTGAGCGAGAAGCATTAAAGCAAGCGGCGGACATAGGAGAAGAAACCGATTGGTCCCGACAGTGGGCCCTCATGGCACGCGAAAGTGCCGCTGAGTACGGCCGTTTTCGAGTAAAGTATGAAATCGGCTCGGTTCGACCCTGGACACGGATCTCTCCTGAGCCCGAAGAGTACCGAGGCCGAGTATGGCCAGGGGTGGGGTTCGTCGCGGAGGGATTGGAGGGTGAGCAGCGCCCCCAGCGTAATGTATGAGTCATCGATCAAGTGAGACGGAAATCCCTCGGGGCAGCCTCAGATGACAATCAAGCGATGGCTCGGCGTTGTGGCAGTTCTGGCATTATTCATCTGGCTGATAATCATTCCCGCGCTGCGGACCGCCGGCGAGAGAGCGCGACGGATGGTCTGCCCCAACAACCTGAAGCAGATTGGGCTGGCCATGCACAATTACCACGACCGCCACGGGTGCTTCCCGGCCGTCGCAACCTTCGACGACCGGGGGAAGCCGCTCTTGAGCTGGCGCGTTACGATCTTGCCCTTCATGGGGGAGGACGCACTTTACCGTGAGTTCCGCCTGAACGAGCCCTGGTACAGCCCGCACAACAGGACCCTGCTCGGCAAGATGCCGGCGGCGTTCGCCTGCCCGCTCAACGAAGGGCGGAAGGGGTGGGCGGAGATGAGCACGTACCAGGTGATCGTCGGTCCCCAGACGATGTTCACGGGCGGAACCGCCGGCGTCCGCCGCGACGACGTGACGGATGGGACCGCTGACACGATCCTCGTCGTGGAGACGAACGACCTGGCGCCGTGGACGGCGCCGCACGACGTGGCGTTCTCCAGCGCATCGAGTCTCGGCACCAGCGGGAGCGGGCACCCCGGCGGGCTCAACGCCGCGATGGCCGACGGGTCAATCCGGTTTATCAAGTCGACGATCGACCCCGGCGTCCTCTGGTCACTGATGACCCGCAACGGGGGAGAGGTCATCAAGCCCGAGCCATATTGAGTCGGTTCGTCTTCCTTCCCTTGTATTGGGTGAAGTCAAGTTGGCGCGGACCGGCGGGCGCGGGACGATGCCCGCACGTGCAAAGGGTGATCCAGAGATCAGAGTTTTTATTCTCGCCGTGGCCCGATAGTCAAACGCACTATGATCCGGGACTCATATCTCAGGGAGACCCTTGTCATGTGGTTGCCGCGAGTCTACGTGAGAGTAAAATGGCACGACATTCGGCTTCGGTTCACGTTACGTTCACTCATGATCGGTGTCGCCGTCGCCAGCCTGATTTCAGCCTTGGTCGCATACGAGCAACGGCTGACGGCACGAGCAAGATATCACGAAATAAAGTACCTGGAATCCATTGCTCCGGTCTCCCCTCAGGCCCAGGCTCAGGGGCTCATCACCTACAGAAGCGTGCTGCTCGACGGAACTTGGTCGGCACCGCACCTCAAGACGCCCCAAGCGGAATGGCATGAGCGGAAGAAGTGGGGGTATCACCGGGCGATTGTCCAAACTAACTTCCTTGTCATAGCGACTCTCATTGGCTCGTTAACCCTGTGGTTGGTCGGCAAAGTTGTGTTCGGGCGGTCGCGGCGAGTCAACAGAGAGATAGCCAATGAGCAATTTGGCAAGCACTGAGTTGCGACGGCTGAACTCTAGTTGGCGCGGACCGGCGTGCGCGGGACGATGCGGGAACGTCAGAACGGATGGAATCAATTCACGCATTCAAGGCGGAAGCGATGCGATTGCCCTGCGTGCGGTTTCGACTCTGGAAGATCATGGTCGCAGTGGCGATCTTTGCTGGAGTCATGGCTGAGATTGGACAGCGGCGTGACCGGCTAGTGCGGCTCTCGATCGCACACCGTGAACGAATGGACGCCTGCCTCGACCGAGCTGGGCGCATCTGCAAATCCGGAGCGACGCCAGCCTCAATCGAGGCGTCCTATCGCCGACGCGGGCCGGCTGTGTGGTTGGATTACCAGAAGGTGCTTTTTCACACGACTCTTTCCGACCAATACAACCAAGCCGCGTGTCGACCGCTGTTTCCCATGCTTTCTGAGTTCCCGCCAATCGATCGTTACAGAGACTTTGACGCCCTGGCCAGGTGGGCGCTGGAAGTCCTCCTGGAGGCAATACCACTGATCGGCTTCTTCATGCTCGTTCTTACGATTCGCGCAGCGATCGTGAAGGGGCAGGCTCATCCGTCGAGTGTGATGACCAATCGATGATTCTGGCTCGGCGCGACGGGTCGAGTCGAAACAAACAGTATCCAGATTATGCAGGACGACCGTGACGAGAGAGCTCAGCCGATCCGCAGCTCTTGCCAGTTGATATCTGATCGGGAATTGAGGAGACAACCGCCAGACTGGAGGTGATCGATGGCGTTATTTCCAAACGACGACCCCAAGAGTAGCGATCGCATGCGGTCGTTCATGGGGCCGGGTCACGTTGATCAGCAGATCCGGCAAGCGATCCAGCTCGCCTGGATAATGCTTCCTGAGGATAAACGAAACGTCGCCGAGGTCGAACGAGTGATCCGCCAGATGGTTGACCGTGCGCTTAAAGACTATCGAGAGGACGCGGAGGCGTTCGATCACGGAAAGTAGCGAGTCAGTCGCACAAACGCTGATCCATGCGAGACCCGGTCAGGTGGGAGCGGGACGATGTCGAGCCGTGGAGATGGTGATCCAGATATCAAAAGTCGTCAGGCAGGCACAACGAGGATAGAACGGTGTCTGGAACGATCCATGTCACTTGCGGCTATTACGTTCTGAACAAGGCACTCTCGATCTCGTCGAGGGACATTGTTTCCCTACGTGATGACCTGTCGTGTGGTCCGCTGGCAGCGCTCGACGATCTCGACAGTTGGTGTGCGATGCGGCAGGCGTACTGGGACCACGCTGCACGAAAGCCCGCAAAGACCAGGAAGCGGAAGCCGCATTCAAAAAATGTGACGCCTGATTACGTACTCGGCAGCTTGGATCGCCTCGCCGATGCCCACGAAGTCGTGCTCTGGCTCGGAACGGGACTCGCGGAACAACTCGCACTCGCTTGGATGCCCCAGTTACTACGTGCGATCGGTGGCCGGGCCGATTCGTTGCGCATCGTGCAGTTCGAACGAACGGTTTCCGGAACAGCAATCCCGACAACCCGCATACTGAGCGGCGGCGAACTTCAGAAAGGCCCGATTCCGCGCCCGATTGACGGCGAGGAACTTGCCTATCTCGACAAAGCCTGGAACGCAGTGATTGCGTCCCATCCAGATTCGCTGATTAGTTTCGTCGACCAGGTCTCCGGCCCGTTCCCACTCGTTCGCGCCGCATTTGAGAGAATCCTTTGGCGGTATCCGGATGTCCGTTCCGGTCTAAATCGATACGAGGCTTGCCTGCTTGCGAACACGCGAGACGTGGGTCCGGTAGTCGCAAGTGTGATCGCGTCTTCGATGAAAGCATTCTTCGTCGATGAAAATGAATGCGTCGGCGATAACTGGTTGTTCTGGAGATTGCGCGGCCTTGCCGACCCTACACTTCCGCATCCTGCTGTGGCACTCACAGGTGAGCAAACGACGATTCGGGGAACCGAAGCCCATCTTACTCCGGATGGCGAACACTTTCTCAAAGCCGAGTTGAATTTCGTCGAGCTCAATGGCATTGAGGACTGGATGGGCGGAGTCCATCTCGACTCGCGCGTCGGTCATGTTTGGTTCCATCACGACAAAAAGTTGCTTCGCGCTTAACTTCGGCCTTCGTGTAGCAGAACGGGGCAACAGATAACCATCAGTCGGTGCGAAAAGTCAAGGGTCGAGACGAGGCCGGAACGTGGAACGGGTGGCCGATAGTTGTCCTGGACAGGCGGGCGCGGGCCGAGGAGCGCGGGGACACGTTGACAGAAGTCCGAATCTGACAGGTCCTGTGCAAGAACAAAGGCGAGCCGAATGGGTCACCAATCGCAAGAGTCGGGCGTGCCCCACATGGTCGCAATCGTCGGGGCGACCGGTGGCCCTGACGCCCTCGCGATCATCTTGAGCGGGCTCCCCGACACGTTTAGCGTGCCGATCGTTGTCGTCATCTCCATGCCCGACGAGAACGTCGATTGGTTCGTCAGGTATGCCAGCCAGACAAGCCGGCTGCCGATCGTTGTGGTCGGGGATGGTCAGGTGCCCCAGCCAGGCACGGTCCACGTCGCGGGGACCGACCGCCGCCTGCTCCTCGAACAGGGACGGCTCCGGTTTGCCGAGCTCGAGCCGAAGGTGTGCGATACGATGCCTACGCTGTTCCGTACAATGGCGCGGGAACTCGGGCCGGGGGCCGTAGCCGTGATCCTCTCCGGGATGGGCGAGAACTGCGGGGAGGCGATGAAGGCGGTCCGCGACGCGGACGGTCACACGATCGCTCAGGACAAGCAAACTTCGCTAGTCTACGGGATGGCTCGACGCGCGGTCGAATTCGGCGGCGTCGGTGAATCGCTACCGGTCCAGGAGATCGCTCCCAGGCTCGCCGCACTCACAACACAAGGAGAGAATAGGCGCAATGTCTGAACGAAAGATGGCGCGGACAGCCAAGCGCGAGAGGTGCAGGAACCTGATGCGGGCGATTGAGAAACCAGGCTTATCGGAGGAGCCGAGATGAGAGCCGCTCGATTTCGATGTAGACCATGTGGCCTTCGCTGGGGGTTGCGCTTGGGCCTGGCGCTCGTGGCCATCAGTCCGCCCACTCCGCTCACAGCGGCCGATCAAATCAGAGCGTGGTCGCCTCAGGTCGCGCGACTCCTCCGCTGGCTCCCCGAAGACACGGAGACCTTGATCGTGGCCCGGTCCGTGACCTGGCCCGAGCGGCCTCCGAGGAAGCCCCAGGACGCGAATTGGCTGGATTTCGGAGTGGGCCTCGCAATCAGCGATCTGGACCTGGTGGATGAGGGGAAAGCTGCGGAGCGGCTACGTGGCCGCAAGATCGAATGCGTCGTCAACGGCTCCAGGAACTTCTGGACCGTCGGCACCCCCGGGAGCCTGTGCTGCGAAAGTTGCGCCATCATCGTCTTCGAGAAGAACCTCGGCGATGTGGCCAAGCAATGGACCCAAATACTTCGCAAGCGAGCGAGCGCCGTGCGGACCTCGGTCGGTCGTGAACTCTTCGTCTTTCCCTCGCTGACGGCGCGGTGCCGCCAATCCACCTATTTGCTCCTCCTGGGCCCTGACACGGTTCTCTACGCGACCGACCTTCGCTATCTCGAAGCGGTCCTGCGACGAGCTGATGGCGTCCCCGCATCTCGGGCGCTGCCCGACGACTTGCAGGAGTGGAAGCAGGTGGACTTCGAGGCCCCGGTTTGGATGCTCCGGCATATCTCTGAAAACGCCGGCAAGACCCGCGGCGCCGGGGTGACGACCGCGATCACGAGGGACGGGTTCCAGATCACTTACATTCCCAGGATGGGCTCTGATTTCAAAATGCAAGACATCAGCGAACAATGGTTGCCTGATAACTTATTCGAGACTCCGGCCGTGCGTGACAAGCTCAAGATTGGACGCCAGCCCGGGGGCACGGTCATCGTGTCCACCGGTGCCAGACCCGACGATGACACGGTATGGTTCGCCTGGCAGCTCTACTTCTTGCAGGCATTCGAGCGTTTCGATCGCGGTGAATGATCGCCGCGGGTCGTTCGAAATTAAAGGCGAGAACATTGGATCACAAATAACGGTGCGTGGCTTTTTGCCTGCTGCGGAGTCATCTCTGACCCTCGCAATTGCAAGTGTCGGGTGCGCGCTTGTGGGTGTCGCCGCCTGGATCGGCTACGCCCGGAACGCGGGCGGTGCGATCCGAGCCATTTCATTCGGGACGCCGGCAGAAGCCCACCGCCTTGCCGTATTGGCCGGATGGTGCAGCCTGGCCCAAGTAATTCTGGGCTTTCTCGCAGTTGGTTTAGCCTGGTACGTTCGCAGTAGAACGAATAGCTCAGGACTGGCCAGATGGGTAAGTGGCGTTGGTTTCGCCTTCGGGGTCGGGGTCCTCCTGCTCACTCTGGTGTTTGTTTAGCTCGATGTTGAATGCGCTTGCGCAAAAGGTGTTTCTATCGTTGGCGCGAACACTCCCCGCGCTGGATGATGCTGGGAGGTCGAGCGGATGGACAAGAAGCGTCAACGTCATCGTGGCGTTTTCGGTTAGCTTGTACCGTGGGTGGGGCCTCTGTCCGGAGGTTCGGCTCGTGGATTTCGAGAGCGTTCCGTCTACATGCATTGCATCGCGTTACCTGTCCACGCGCCACTCTCAGTATCGAAAGTTGACAGCCGACGGGGCCCTCCCTTGCTCGGCGTGAAGAGGCGGGACGATGGGTCATCCCTACCGGCGTCAGATATCTCTGTTCCCGCCGCTGCCCGTGCTGCTCCTCCTGGCGATTGTTGATACCCTTGTAGTCATGCTCCCGACCGCGCCCTGGATGTGCCAGCCTGGGCACCCCGAACGAATGCTGCTGACGCCGGTGGTCGGCTTCGCGATCGGGCTGCTATTCGGCGTGCAGACGCTGCTGTGGCATTTCTTGAGGAAGTGGTGGACCGGGTCAAACGCGGAAGCAGATGCTGCATTCGGTATGGTTTCCGAAAACCCTCCCGAGGCCGCGGTTGCTATGCCGACCGGCCCGCTGGCCGCCGTCCTCGTTGAGTGGGTTCCCGAACGACCTGGCTACCTGGCGTGGTTCGACGTGTATGTGGACGATCAGCCCATCTGGACGGTAACGGGCCAACGAGTGACCCCGATAATCACGACGGAGGGGCCGCACCGGATCTTCATCAAGGCTAACCACATGAAGTCCGACGAGGTCGAATTGCATCTCGTCGCCGGTGAATCCTGTCACCTGGTTTGCGGGATGAAACCGCTGATCCCGAAAGGATTCTTTTGGTTCTTCCAAATGAAATTCCTATTCGTCGCGTACCCCGTAGCGATTGTCTGCTTCTTCGTACCCGCCGCGAAGCGGTTCCTCTTAGAACACTTTGAGGTCGAGTTCCTTGCGATTGTGGTCCTCGGCCTCCTGGGATTCTGCGTGAGTCTGCCCCGATACTTCTCCCGCCGGCCGGGAGCGATGGTGTATCTCGTGGAGTTACCCGATCCCGCCGCTGGGGAGCGATGATACGGGATCGTCGTCAGGCCGTGGCCGGGCACGGGATGATGTCGGAGGTGGAAGTGATGATCCATGGTCGAGGCTTGTCGCGTCAATGCTTAATCGTGGAGGTGATCGATGGCGTTATTTCCAAGTGACGACCCCAAGAGCAGTGATCGGATGCGGTCGTTGATGGGGCCGGGCCACATTGATCAGTTGATCCGGCAAGCGATCCAGCTCGCCTGGATGATGCTTCCGGAGGATAAACGAAACGTTGCCGAGGTCGAACGAGTGATCCGCCAGATGGTTGAACGTGCGCTCAAAGACTATCGAGAGGACGCGGAGGCGTTCGATCAAGGAAAGTAGCGAGTCAGTCGCACAAACGCTGATCCATGCTTGACCCGTTCAGGTGGGCACGGGACGACGTCCAGCCGGGAGCCTCCGATTGACATGCGTGCGCCGCGTTGCGTGTCCACGCGTCATTTCCCGACGGTCAAAGGCACTCGGGCGATGTCTGTAGACCCTGGCCCAGCACAGGGGGCGACCACGCAGGGCTACTCGGTCCGGAAACCGGCCAGGCTGGATGGGTCTATCGGGGTGATGCCCGGGTAACGGGTGAAGTCCGTCCCGTTGAGCGTCAAGATGTGGGTCATCGCGTGAGCCTGCATGAGAGCGGCGAGTCGGGCATCGTGGACCTGCTTCCCCTGCACGGAACATGTCACGATGAGTTGACGCCACAGCGGGTATGCGGCCGGCACGTCTGCGATGAGTCCGACGAGTCGCCCGAGAACTCTCAAGCGGCGGTCCGTTTCGGCAATGGAAAGGCCAAGCCCGCCGCGGGCGGTCGCCGGGCGGGTACACACGTTCCAGAACTCGGCCATGTGCTGAGTTGCGGTAACCAGTTCATCACCGCGAGCAATGAGATTGCGAACGGCCGTGCGGATTGTGCCGTGCTGGGGGTCCGCCCGCTCCATCAGCCGCAAGAGTACGCCACTGTCAACAAGGATGAGCATCAATCGTGGTCGTCGTAGATGTCGGCCCGGGAAAAGTCAGGCGGCAGTACCTTACCGGATGGCGGGGCCGAAAACTGGTCGAGCAGAGTTTCTCGTTCGTCGGCCGTCAGCTCCGGTCGCGAAATGAACTTCGGAAACCCTTCTGACTCACTCTGAGCCGTGGTGCTGCTACCATTTGTGTCAAGGTGGGTGGGGCCGGAAATTGTCCCGTCCTCGGCGACCCGTTGGGCTAACTGCTGGAGATAGATTTCGATAGTCAGTCCGAGTTTCCTGGCTTTGTCTCGAAGTTTCTGCTCTGTGTCGGCGGAAAGTCGGAGGGTGATCGCGCTCATGGTCTTCGTCACGTGCTATGGGCCGGGGTGCGTTCCGCTTGAAAATACCAGCCTTTGAAGACGGCGTCAAAGCGAACATCCGCACGGAGAGGTCATTGTCATTTCATTATTTCTTCGCGGTGTTTGAAGCGATTGGCGATTGCGGGCCACGCTTCTCGGGGATAGTCTGGGTCGCCACGAGAAGGATTTGGCCCTGTTTCATCGATGAAGCGCTCAGTGATGGTTCGCATCGCACATTGCCTGTCCACACGTTGTTGTCCCAACGAGCCGGTGCCCACCGCGATTTCACGGGCTCATCTTCGGGGAGAATTCGCATGCTGGCCCTCACGCGAGTGCCTTGGCGCGGTGCTCTCAGATTGATGGTCGTTACTGGACTTCTAGCTCTTCCGCAAGACGGTGCCAGTTCCGACGATTCAGGAAAGACCACCAAGGCTGCCTCGGGCGTCGCAGCTCCAACAATCAGCGGTCGCGTGACCGACGAGGCAGGCACTCCGCTGGCTGATGTTCGCGTGAGCGTCGTTAAGCTCGGCGACCCGGAAACGCGAGCCGTCAATGTAATCGCATGGTCCAAGCAACCGTTCGCCAGATCAGACGCTACGGGCAATTACCGGCTCGAGGTTCCCGGTATCACGAAGCGAACGCTCATCTTGGTCGATGCGTTCAAGCCAGGCTATCACAGCTTGAGGGGACCGCTGATGGCCCTTGGCGACACGAGGAGGTTCGACGTCGCGCCGGGCTCGCTTGCGAAGGCCGATCTCGTGCTCAAGCCCGCACTCTATTTCGCCGGCGTGATCGTTGATGAAAAGGGAAAGCCGATCCAGGGCGTGACGATTGCGGCTAACGCCCATGGTCCCGGCGAGACGGCGAATATCGAGAGAACCGAAAGCCGTCCGGACGGTTCGTTCGAGCTCTTCAACTATCCCGAAAATCCGGTCTTTCTTCGAGGCATCGCTGTGAGCAAAGGAGTTATCAAGTTCTTCCATCCCGATTATATCGATCGCGAAATCGACGATCTCTATGCGATCGAACCAAAGCAGCGTGGAGCCCTGCGAGTCGTCCTCTCGGCGGGTTACAACATGACAGGCAGGGTGATGGATAACGCCGGCAAACCGGTCCCCAATGCGATGGTCAAGGCCATCCGCAAGGACAAGACCCATCGCAAAGCAACCACGACCGACGCGAATGGATCGTTCGCCTTGCGCGGAGTCAGCGGCGGCCTGATCATGCTGACGGCCCGGGCCCTTGAGGTCAGGCAGCAGACTCACTTGCCGATGGCCGTCAAGAGCGACAAGCTCGATCTTGAAGTACGGCTCAAACCAATCGAGTTGCCCGCCAACCTGCAGACGTATTCGGTACTCGGCATGCAACTCGCGGACGTCACGCTGGAGTTGCAATCCACCTACGATCTTTTCGGTGAGCGCGGTGCGTTGATAATCGATCCGGGCAAAGGTTCGGATCGTCTGAAAATTGGGCGTCTCGCCGAAGGTTATGCGTTCTTTATGGTCGGCCGCACGCGTATCGGTAGCGTGAGCGAGTTCGTCAGTCAGATCGTCGCCGAGACGGCCGGTCAAAACCTCGACGAATACTCTATCCGCGTCGCCTACAACTTCAGCACGGTCGGTTCCGACGGGGCCAGAACGGCCTATCTGAAATTCACGAAGGACGACCGTAAGCAATTGCAAATTCTGTCGGAGCAACTCGCGCCCAAGGAGCCGTGAGACTTGATGGCGCAACGCGTCTTCTATAGACTTGACGCGCGTAGCCGGGCTCAGGAGGTTTATCGACTCTTTGCACTGGCAAACGCTGCCGGTCATGCTACTCTGTGAAGCATGGATATCAAAATGATCATGCGATTAGCCCCATGACGCAGACGGAGTTTAACCACCTGTCGAGCCAGATCAAGGCCCTGCCGCCCGAGCAGGCGCGCTTGCTCCGCCAGCAGCTTGCTCAGACGAAGAAGCCCGTGGCCCCGGCGTCCGCCAAGGACGGCAGAGGCGCCAAGTCCGCTGCGTCGCATCTCAAGAAGCCCATGACCCGCGCGGAGTTCGACCAGCACTTGCTGGATATCGGCCTGCTGAGCCAGCTTCCCGACACCGAGGCTGATTTCGACGATCCCGACGACGTTCCGGTCGAAATCAAGGGGGAGCCTCTCTCCGAGACGATCATCCGCGAGCGCCGCTGACGATGGCGGATTATGTCGCATTCCGATTTGACCATGAGCTATAACATCCGTCTCCTGATCGACTGCCCGGATCACAAAGGCTTGATTTCGGCAACTTCGAATTTCATTGCCCTGCACAACGGCAACATTCTGAGTGCCGACCAGCACGTGAGCGATCCGCCCAACAGCACCTTTTTCATGCGGATGGAGATCGAAAGCAAAGGGTTCGGACTCACCCGCGACGAGTTCGACGCCGCATTCGCACCCCTGGCGCGGCAACATGGAATGAACTGGCGCGTGCGCTATACCGATCGACCCAAACGCATGGCCATCCTGGTCTCCAAGCAGGGCCACTGCCTGATCGACTTGCTCTGGCGCTGGGAGGCCGGCGAGCTCGATGCCGAGATTCCTCTCGTGATCTCCAACCATCCCGACCTGGCACCCAAGGTCGAGGCCCACGGGATCCCATTTCATCACTTGCCTGTCACGAAATCGTCAAAGGCCGAACAGGAAGCCCAGATTCAAAAACTACTGCGCAAAATAATATCGATGTGGTGGTGCTCGCTCGGTACATGCAGATCCTGTCGCCGCAATTCCTCGATTCTTACCGCGAGCCGATCATCAATATTCACCACTCGTTCTTGCCCGCGTTTATCGGTGCCAACCCCTATCAGCAGGCCTACGAGCGGGGCGTGAAAATCATCGGAGCAACCGCCCACTATGTCACGGCCGAGCTCGACGCGGGGCCGATTCTCAATCAGGATGTCGCTCATATTTCTCATCGCGATGGCGTCGATGATATGGTTCGCATCGGCCGCGAAGTCGAGCGCCGCGTGCTGGCGCAGGCCGTGCGATGGCATCTGGAAGACCGGGTGTCCGTGCACGGAATCCGCACCGTCGTTTTTGAATGATTTTGCTTAACATAACTTGATTGCGGGCGGCTGAGCCCGCGATCTCGATCAAAAACGCGAGTGCCGAGGTCGTTCGGGCCGATACCAAACGACGGAGAGGTTGATGGGCCCGACGGGCTTGTCGCGCCTCTCCAACGTCGTTGATAGACCTGGGAAACCGGATGTGAGGTTGAGCAGGCAGGGGTAAACCCGGCCGGTTCGACCGAATTTGCCGGTTTCTCGTGCGGCAGGCAGGACGACCTTCCCTGATGGCGACCTCACGCACAAAAGACGCTCGGCCACGCACCGCGATCTTGTGGTGTTACAACCAGGTCCGTGCTCACCTCGAGTCTGGTGCGCCGGCGGGTGCCGACGGGCATCGGCCAAAAGCCGCCGGGGTGAGTTTGGGAACGGTTGCGCTCATGATCGTGACGACGTGTGCCGTGGCCTGGTGGGTCTCCATCGGCTGGGTGCCGGCCTATCTCGCACTCATGGTCTTGATCTTCGTCACGCCCGAAGGTCGGCGCCCTCGTGCGTCGGCCAGGGCGTCAGCGTCCTTGTCAGAGCCTCTTGAAAAATCCGATGGCGACGCTTCGCCCGATGATCGCCCCATTCTTCGTGCCGAGGCCGCCCATCTTGGGGATCAGCATCCTCATCTGGGCCTCGCTTTGGCCGCGGGTGAAGAGGCCGACGCATCCGCGATGCCGCCAGAGGATTTCCAGCCAGGTCTGGCGAATCAAGCGAGCACGGCCAAGCCTCGTCGCGGCCGTGGTCGAGGACGCAAGACCGCCAAGACCGCCAAGGCGGCCGCCGCTGAGCCGTGCCTGAAGCGGGTTCGGTCACCTGGATCCGCGTGGGTCCAGGTCAGTTTGTCCGGGCCGATGTTCATGCTCAAACCGTCGAGCTTCAGACTGTTCCCGAAGAGATCGCGGCGGCCCTCGATCCCGTGCTGGATACGACGCCCGCGCAGCAGGTGCTGCCCGACGAATTGCCGGCGATCGCCGATGACTCGCTGGTGGAGCAACCGCCTCTCGATGCGCCGGAGATCGCAACCGGCGAGGGGGGAGGATGTGCTGTCACGCCTGCCGACTGTGCCACTGGATCGGTGATTGAAGAGTACGGTATCGCACCCTCTGCCTTTGCACTGATCCCGCCAGTCTCACCTTCGGTGGAAAGTCGGGAAGTCGCCAGGTTTGAACAGGACACCACCATTTTGGTGGAAGTTAGCCCCGTGGTCGAGCTCGACGCTCCGGCGCCGGCGAAAACCATGGAGCAGCAACGGCCCGGATCGCCAGCGGAGCACCGACGGACAGGCCGGGTTTTGCGCGGGGTCGCTTCGGCGATCCGGCGGGCGGATCGAGCGTCCTTGAGGCGCCCGAGCCGCACCGTGCTCAAAACGCGGCCTCTGTTCGGAATCCGCGATCCGTTCGATGTTCGACTCCGACAAACAGCGGGTCGGGCATTCGGGCGGATTTTACACGTTCATCGCGCACAGCGCCCACGGTCGCCACCATATCATTGACGGGGACGGGATGTGGGGGCTTCTGCCCTGGATGGCTTCAAAGAATCAACATGGCATCGCCGTAGCTGAAAAATCGATATCGACATCGGATGGCCTCGGTATAGGCGGCACGCGTGAGCTCGATGCCCGCCAGCGCACTGACAAGCACGAGCAGGCTGCTACGGGGCAAGTGGAAGTTGGTGATCAGGGCGTCGACGCCCTTGAACACGTGCCCCGGCCGGATGAAGATCGACGTCTCGCCCGAGAAGGCTTGCAGCTCGCCACCGGCGGCCGCGGTTTCAAGGGTTCGTGCGGCCGTGGTTCCCACCGCGACAATTCGCCCGCCCGCTTGTCGTCGGCTCAGAAGGGTATCGGCGGCCAGCGACGATAGCTCGGCCCACTCGGCGTGCATCAGATGGTCGTCGATCCGTTCGGCTTCGATCGGTCGAAACGTGCCTATACCGACGTGCAAGGTCAGGTCGACCCACGCGATGTCGCACTCGGCGAGACGATCGAAAACCTGCCGGGTAAAGTGCAGTCCGGCCGTGGGCGCCGCGGCTGAGCCGGGATGCTGGGCGTAAACCGTCTGATACGACACGCGATCGCCCTCGGCCTCACGGCCGTGGCGAATATAAGGGGGCAAGGGCGTCTGGCCGTAGCGCTCGAGTAACGCGACCGTCGATACGTCACCTGGCCCGTGGCGCTCTGGTGCGACGATCCAGCGACCGGCGTCACCGCGTGCTTCCAGCACCAGGTGAAAATCCTCGCCGACGACGATATGCTCGCCGGGGGCCGGGTGGCCGCGCGTTTTTGCGAGGATTTCCCAACGTTGATCGGGCCGCTCGCGCAGAAACAAACCTTCCCATTTGCCGCCGGTTGCCACGCGGCGGCCGAGCAAGCGTGCGGGCAAGACCCGCGTGTTGTTCCGCGCCAGGACGTCACCGGGACGCAAAAGCTCGGGAAGCTCGGCGAACGTGCGGTGCTCCCAGCCACCTTTTTGGCGATCGATCACCATCAACCGGGCTTGATCGCGCGGCTCGATCGGGTACTGGGCGATCAGGTCGTCCGGCAGGTCAAAGTCAAATTCCGAGACAAGCATGCTCATTGACCTCCGCGGCATGACGACGCTGGATGGCGAGAAACGTGGGCTCCGGTTCCGTCAAGAAAGTGATGGGATGAGGCTCCGGGCGTATAATGATGAACTCGCAACCATCGTCGAATCGTTCTTGTCGTGTCTTCAATCCATCCATCCAGTTGTGATGATTTTCTTATTTTGTCCGGGTGACCGCAATGGAACCTGTTTCACGTCCGACTGAGGCCGCGCCTGTTCTCGAGCTGGCTGGCTCCTCGACAACCGGGCTCTTGTTGAGCCGCGATCTGATCTTCACGAGCAAGATCAAGGGGACGGCGGCCGATCTCGGTTATTTGATCATGGTCGCCGGCAGTGATGCGCAGGCTAGGGCGCTCATCGAGGCTCACCGGCCGCGCCTCATCCTGATCGATTTGACCGCGGGACCCCTGGTTGCGCCAACCGCGCTTGTGGCCTACCAGGCGCTGGCGGGTCCGGCAACCTGGTTTGTCGCGTTTGGTCCTCACGTCGACGGCGAAGCCCTGGCCGGCGCCAGGTCGGCCGGCTGTCATGTTGTCATGCCACGCAGCCGATTCTCCGCCGAGCTACCCGAGCTGTTGCGCCAGTATTTTAGCGAGCCTCTCACAGAAATCTAAACTTGCTGGGAAGGCTCTGGATAGTGTCATTGCCAGCGTCATCGAATCGAAGAAGCATGCAGTCAGGCTCAGGTTCGGATACGGACCTCGGTCCCGGGCGCGGGCGTGCCGAACACCTCGGAGGCGTTACCCCCGCGGAGAAACAGCTCTAGCCACTCGACCCGGCCTCCTCCATCAGGTAGCGGCCACCCGCTGCTCCCCGGGGCCAAGGCGAGCTGGCCCGGAGCGACCCCGAATGACTCGTCGCTGAGCACGGCGTCATGTTTCGTTTTACCGATCGTGACTTTGACCGTCTGACCGGGCTTGCCCGGAACATCCGCGCGGGTCAGGGTGAGCTTGAGGTTGCCGTAACCGTCGGCATAGGCGAGCCGTCCGGCCGGGACGTCGGGAACAGGAACATCGTTTGCTCCGAGCGGTTCAGCCGCCGCTGCCTTGCCGCCGCGGCCACGCCCGGCGGTGAGGTCGGCAACAGCCTGGGGGAAGATGTCGCGTGAGCGAAATTGCGACCCGGCGTCGGAGGCCGGTGCCCACCCGAGCTCGGAAGCGGCATCGCGGACGAACGAGTAAACGTATCCGGCATTGACTCCCACGACCAGGACGCCGTTTTTCAAGCGCGCGAAGGCAAGTCGTTCACCCGCGTTGGCTTGCCGCTCGGAATCGTCATCCTCGCGCGGGGCGACATTGTGGAAGATGACCGTGCCCTTCGGGGGGTCGTTGAGGCCAAGCTGGGCGATACAGAAGCCGGCGGCCAGGGTGGCAAAGGGCGGAACAGGCGTGCAGACAGTGCGGGCATCGGGAAGCAGGACCGCAAATCGTTGAACGACCTCGGCGAAGGCGAGATCACCGTGTCCATAGTCAGCGATGATGTGAAGGAGCATCAAGGATCTCCGTGAAGGTCGTATCAAGAGCCCGAGGGTGAGCCAGAGCTGCCTTGATATTGAGCAAAACGTATGCCCCGACCGCCAGGAGTCTTTATGGTAACGACGGGATTCACCCGATCGAATTGCTCGTTGATCGCCCCCGGCTATTTCGAGATGACTTGAGCTCAATAGGGGTTGCATAACGCGAGGGTTCGCTGGCGGTGGGAGGAGGAATGATCGGCAGCAAGCGAAACGATTCCTCGACGATCCGGGCCACACCCTCAGCGAGCGGCGATCCCAGAATCAGACGAAACTTCGCGATCAATTCCTCGGCGCGTTCGGTTGAGGCCGTGCGTGCGGTCCCGCCGCCGATTGGCGGCGAAGGGGCCGTGGCCACTAGCTCAGGCGGCGCCGGGGGTCCTTCACTGGCGACAAGCGTGGAATCGAGCAAGTTTTCTAGCGGAACCCCGAGCGCTCGCGAAATCCGCCGCAGTGTTCCCGCTTGCGGCTTGCTGGTATTCCCCCGTTCAATCTGATAGAGCGCCGTTCGCGAGATCTTAGCACGACTCGCCAGCTCGTCTGGTCCCCATCCCTTTGCATAACGAAGATCGCGGATGCGCCTTGACAAATCCATTCAAGATCTCGCTTTCAAGTGAACAAAAGACCGCCTGGACCTACTCACCCACTTGCGGGAAGTTTGGCGATTTCATGGAACGCAGTTCGAAATCGACTTCACGCCTGCCTGAAAATGGTCGCATCGAAAATCCCAGTTACGGATAATGAAGAAAAACGCAAGAGTCGATTTCTCGTCTGTCGATCTCACGACCCTTATATAGGTGTGTATACGACTTGCGTGAAATCACGTCAAGGAGAATCGCTCGACCGATTCGTCTTGACCACGCTTTTCATTCAATACACGTGAGCATCATCTAATCGGAACACGGCCCGAAGACCAATCGGCTAAACGGCCAAACGGGATGCCCAGGTGGCGAAACATGGCGGCTTGTTGCGAACGGATTAGTAACCTAGCGAGAAAAAGCACGACCGAACCAAGCAAAACGGGTCGAAAGGCAACTGTCGGAGAATGAATTGCCGATTCTTGACTGTTATTGTTAACAAAATTCAGTTTAAACAAGAGGATTCAGTTTAAACAAGAGGTTTGACTTAGTCAAGTTATAACGGGGATGGCAGCGCGACGATTCTGGCTCATTTATGCTCTTGCGTCCAGAAACTGTCACTTGGTGAATAATTAGAACGTTCTTACGTTCGTCAAGTGGTACAATTTAACATCATGGTTGCAAAGACGAGTGCTCACTTGCGTCGAAATTGGCCTAAACTTACTATGATCACTTCGGCCTTCGGTGTTGAAATGGCTAAGGACGTTGCTCCCCACGTTCGCACAAGCTCTCGAGGAATCGCGATGAAGCAACTTGAGGATGTCGAGCGAGAATACTGGCTGCAAGCCATGCGGAAACGCAGCGTGGCGAAGCGGCCGCTGATGCCGGTTTATCGTGTCGGCGAACCGCTACGCCGCGGGCGGCGGCACTGGCCTCCTGGTGGGCGACTGAATTCCAGCCAGGGGGGTATCGAATTAACGATTTTTCATCCGAACATTAGTGAGGCCATTGTCAGCGAAGTTCGCAAGGGCGAGGTCGAGCTGGCACTCGTCGTCGAGCTCCCCTTGATTGTCTTTGCTTACCGCTTTGGCGAGGCCATTCCCTGGGATGACATCCCCTATTCGTGGCACTTACAGCCGGCAGGCTGGCGCATGGTCCCCTCGGTGGATCCATCTCCCGAGGCTCGGGCCTTGCTCTGGATCACGCTCGTCGAGCGCCAACGACGGGATCATTCAGGCCCAGAGAGGCGTGACGCTGGCGCCGGAGTTTACCCGGTCGCTTCACCGGGCCATTCAGGCACAGGCGATGCTGCCGTTTGACTCCGATGGCTGCACGGCGGCCATCTCGAAGATCTTCCTCGATTATCCCGGCACGGTTGAACGCCTGGCACTGGCCCAGGCACGAACGCTGGGCAACCAGTAAGGGCCGATCTCACAGTCATGTCGCCACCCGCCATCTGGACGAGCTGATTTAGTGTTCACATGTGGATTTATAGATCAAAGCGACTGTATGTGTCTCTGTCGAAGCCGGATGCAGCAAGACGCCGGTGAACTTCAAGAGTAAAGCGGCCACCGAGCCAGGAGCCGGCATTCCGGCTGCGGGCTCAGTGGTGGCCGGGCCACGTTATCCTTCAGTTGAACGTGATCTTCGTCACGAAAGCATCGCCGATCGAGGCGTGCTTGGTCGTCTGTGCGGTCCTTTGCGGTTGATAGGCGTTCCTGGTCGGGAAGTCCAGTGAAAACGAGAAACCTGTGACATAAGCATTGCCCGAGCCGTCAAGGGCGATGCCATCAGCTTCATCCTCGTCGCTGCCGCCGAGGTAGGTCGAGTAGACGAGTGACGCGGCTCCCACCTGTGAGGGATTGATCTCGGCCACGAAAGCATCATACTGACCGCCGCCGTAAGTGGCCTGCAAGGCGTTCTTCGTGGGGAAATTGGTCGAGCCGGTGATGCCCGTCACGTGGATATTGCCCGAGCTATCCACAGCGACGCCGCCGGGGAAGGTGGCCAGAAACGATGCACCGCCGCTGCCCCCCAGACGAGTGGAATAAACGGCGCTGTTCCGGCGGCATTCAATTCCGTCACGAAGGCATCCGTGGGGGTGCCGAAGGTGGTCTGGAAGGCCCCCGCGGTTGTCGGGAAGTCGGGCGCGACGGCGATTCCCGTCACATAGGCATTGCCCGAGGCATCCACCGCGATACCAGAGCCCTTGCCGTCCCCGAGCTGGGCGGCGTAGACCAGTGCTGAACCTGTCGCGTTCAACTTCGCCACGATGGCGCCGCCGGAAGAGCCGGACTGGAAGGCCCCTGGAGTGGTCGGGAACGCGGACGACGGGGTCCAGCCCGTCACATAGGCGTCGCCGGACTTGTCGACAGCGATGCCGCTGGCATAGGTTTCCGCCGTGCCGCCCAGGTATGTCGAATAGACCAGAGCCGACCCGGTGGGATTCAGCTTGGACACGAAGGCCTGCTCGGCGCCCAACACCGGCTGCAAGGAGCCCGCGGTCGTCGGAAAGTTGGTCGAAACGGTGTTGCCCAACACGTAAACATTGCCCGAGCCGTCGACCGCGATCCCCGTGGCGGAGTCTTGACCGCTGCCGCCGAGATAGGTGGAGTAGACGAGCGCGGAGCCGCTGGCGTTGAGCTTCGTCACAAAAGCATCGCCCCCTCCGCCGGCCGTGGCCTGAAAGGCGTTCTTCAGAGGAGGGGCATCGTACGTCGAGCCTGTGATGTAGGCGTTGCCAGTGGAATCAACGGCGATGCCAGAGGGGCTGATGCCGCCGAGAAACGTGGAGTACACCAGCGCCGAGCCCGTGGCATCGAACTTCGTCACGAAGCCGCCAAAGCCGATTGTGTTGATGAAGGCCCCCGATGTCTGGAAAGCCCCCTTCGTGGTTGGAAACTTGGGCGACAGGGTCACGCCCGTCACGTAAGTGTCGCCGGAACTGTCGACGGCGATGCCAGAGCCCTTCGTGTAGGCTCCGGCGCCGCCGAGGTAGGTCGAATAGCTCAGGCTCGAGACCGGGTCGATCACCAGCGACTTGCCATGGTCGTAGTGCCCGACCTGGAAGCCCACCTGACCCTTACGTCCCAGCGTGAACCGGCTGGCCACCGCGTGCTCGACGCCATTGACGACCTGATAGGCGACCGGAGCCTGCTCGACCATGTCTCCGCCCGAGGTATGGAGGATGAGATTGCCCTGGCCATCAAGCGATTTCGCAGGGGCGCCGCCAAACGCCAGCCGGATGACGCCGGCGCTGGCGCCAGCCTGGACCACGAAGTCGTACTCGAGCTGCTGCTGGTCGCCGTGGTAGACCAGGTTGACGCCGTGATAGACACCCTTGTAGGCCACCGCGCCGTAGTTGGCGATGTTGGTGTGCCACTTCGCGGGGTTGTTACCGACAAAGTCATTGCTCACGCTGGCCTGCCTGTCGAGGCCGACGGCGTGGGAGGCAGGATTCGCCCCGCGGAGCTCCATCTTGACGACGTTGCCGCCACTGGCTTGTTGCAGCTCCATCACGGCGCCTGAGCGTGTGAGGAATGTCGTGTAGCCGGCCCCCTGGGTCAGGAAGTTGACCCGGTGATCGGTCTGGCCCTTGTTGATCTGGAAGCTCAGCGGGAGCTGGCCGTAGGCTGCGGTCAGATGAGCCTGGGTGGCGGTATCGGGCGTGGTGGTCGAAGCGCTGACCGGCAGGGTCGAAAGGCAGAGACGGTCTTCCAGGGATTCGAGGGAAAAGAACTTCTGAGTCAGTCTTTGTTTGCGCGTCATGGGAAGGTTTCCTGGAAGAGAGACTGGTGGCCGAAACCCTGCGGCCTGGCCAACCAGTGTCTCTGAGTCGCGTGGTAGTGGGTCAAGAACGTCAATTACGAAATCGAACTGGCCTTGGTGAGTGTGTGGAACAGGTGGCGCCGGATCCTGGTGTAGGGTTGGGTCGCTGTCGTAGAGCACGCCTGAGACGACCTTCCGGTCTACCGCCTGCAACAGTTGAAGAACGGTCAGGGTGGATTTCTTGGCCACGCCGAAGGCCAGGCCATCCGCGCCGACGTTGAAGAAGTCAACTCCCGGGCCGGCGGCGGTGTCGTTGCACCTGGCTCGGCCGGGCCCACGACGGGTTGTGTAGCCAATCGGTGAATAACATGGTTGAAATCTCCTTTTCGAGGTTTGGTCCACGGTTCAATGACTCGGCCAACATCCCGGCGCGCAGCCCGGTCCCCAGGGCGATGAGGGCACTGCGCAACGCAATGATTCAACGTCCACTCGCTTCAGATCGAATCAAGGCAATCCGTGCTCAGGCTGGTGTCAGCGAGGCGATGCGTCCTTCGCTGGGGGTCAGGCTCCGAGTCGTCGGAGTTTGCCGGTTAAGTTCTTCTCGGCCTTCACTCCCATCACGGCGCGGCCTCAGCCCGGAACCGCCCAAGCTTCTCATGGGCCGGCCGGATGAGGTCTGGATGTCTGGCGAATCGTCTTGATCAAGGTCTGAAAATCGAGGCGAGCTCGAAGCGACTGGAGTTCCGCATCACGCTCCGTCCAGTCAGCCTCCCTCCATCCGCGGTCGACGGCCTGCCGCAAAACCTCCATCGCCTTGTCGGAGTAACGGCGTGTCAGAGCGATCGAGTCCTCGCCCGGGGCGGGCTGAACGCGCCCAACGACTTCGCCGTAGAGCGCGAGACCACAGGCGAGGTCGTAGGTAAAAATGCTGTCATGGCCACTGATCCGCTCACCGATGGCGATGGCCTGACCAAGCGAATTCAGCGCAAGGTCGAGGTTCCCCTGCTTCGCGCGGGTCTTGCCAATCCCGCGGAGGATCGAGGCCTGGGCGTTCAGATTCCTGACGTCGCCGGGGTTCGTCTTGAGGACCGTTTCCGCTTGATCTCTCGCCTTGCCGAAAGCGTCCAGCCCAGCGTCAATCTCGTCGTGGTCGATCAGGAATTGACCCAGCTCGGAGGCGCTGGTCGCCAGCACCCTCCGGAACTCGGTGACGGCCGGATTCTCGGCGACGATCCGGGCCATCATCTCGGTGGACTCCACATAAAGCGGCTTGCTCTCCTTCCATCGGCCCAGGCTGTTGAGGACCCAGGCCACACCTCGAGTGCTCAAGGCAAGGGTATAGCGAAGCTGCGAGTCTTCGGGATGCTCCGTCACCAGTGTCCGCTGAACCGCGTTGGCCGCGCTGACGGAATCGAATGCCTCGGCGAGGTGTCCGCTACGATTCAGAATCCCGCCCAGATCGCTCAAGCTCATCGCGAAATCGATGCGATATGAGAGCTGCTTCGGGAAGTCCTTGACGAGGCCGTTGAGCAGATCGATGGCCGCGCGTTGGTGGCCTACCGCCCTTTCCGGGTTCGCGCGTCTCATGAGGTCGTTGGCCATGAAATGGTGGGCCAGAGCCAGGTCGGAGCGGACCATCTGGTCCTCGGGACGTTCGTGGCGGAGCCGATCCAGCAGGGCTATGGAACGATCGAACGAGCTGAGCGACTTGTCCGACTGGCCATGGTTGGACTGGATCATCGCCATCCGGACGAGGCAGCGACCCTGGCTGGCTCTGAGAGACCAGCTCGAGGGCGAGGGTTCGGCTTCGGCCAGTGAAGCGTACATGCCCGAGGCCGTCTGGAATGTCTTCAGAGCGTCGTCCTTCGAGCCGATCTGATCAGTGATCTCCCCGACGCGAAGATAGGCCGCGGCAAGGTCGGCTCGTAAGCCAGTGTCCTCCTGGTGCCGGCTGACGAAGTCTTCATAATATTTCAGAGCCGTGGCCAGGAGCTCCTTGCGAAGAGGCTGAAGGCCGGGCAGAGGCGACTTGAGGAGTCGGCTCTCGCTGATCGTCGTCAGGTAATCCTCCACGGCGGAACGTGCCCGTGACAGGTTCGCCTCGGCGTCACCCTCAGCCTTCAATGCCCGGTCGCGTTGATCCTGCGCCAGGAGGCGTTGCTTGGTCTCAGCCGCGTATGCCGTTATCGCTTCTGCCCTGGCTTGATCGGCACGGGCCGCTTGCCAAAGGCTGATCGCGGAGGTCGCGATCAGCACGATGGCGAAAGCGCATGCCGTCGCCAGTGCCACGCGATATTTCCTGGCGAACTTGCTCAGGCGATAGGCCGCCGTGGGCGGACCGGCAGCCACCGGTTCGTCGTCCAGGTAGCGTCGCAGGTCGGCCGCCAGGCCGTTGGCCGTCTCGTAGCGGCGGTCGCGGTCCTTCTCCAGGGCTTTCATCACGATCCAGTCGAGCTCGCCCCGCACGAGCCCGCTCAGCTTCCGCGGCTCGACGTGCCGGCACGCCGCGATTGAAGGCAGCTCCTCCGTCGTCGAGAGCCGCATACTCGGCCGCGGCGACTCGTCCTCGCGAATCACCCGCAGCATTTCCAGAATCGCCACGGCCTTCAGCCGCTTGCGTTCCAATGGTGTCGTGCCGGTCAGAAGCTCGTACAGCAGCACGCCGAGGCTGTAGATGTCGCTACGGGTGTCAATGTCAAGCTGGTTCAATTCCGCTTGCTCGGGGCTCATGTATTCGAGCGTGCCGACCACCGCCCCGAACTCGGTGTACAGCGTCTGGTCGGTCAAGCGCGGACCAGTTGCCTTGGCCACACCGAAGTCGATGACCTTGGGGATGGGCTTGCCGTCGTACAAGGCGATCAGGACGTTCGACGGCTTGAGATCGCGGTGGATGATCCCCTTCTGATGGGCGTGCTGCACAGCCTGGCAGACGGGGATCGCCAGCTCGAGCCGCTCGCGGAGCGTCAGCCGGCGTTCATCGCAGAACCGGGTGATGGGGATGCCCTTGACCAGTTCCATGACGAAGTAAGGGCGGCCGTTGTCGCTGGTGCCGGCGTCGAAGACCTTGGCGATATTGGGGTGGTCCATGAGGGCCAGGGCCTGGCGTTCGGCCCCGAAGCGTGCGAGGACCTGGCGGCTGTCCATGCCGGCCTTGATGAGCTTGAGGGCGACCGTCCGGCGGACGGGCGTGGTCTGCTCGGCCATGTAGACGGTGCCCATGCCCCCCTCGCCGATCGGCTGCAGGAGCTTGTACGGGCCGATGACCGTGCCAGAGACTTCCGCGCCCGGTTCCATCGGAGCGGCAGATGTGCCAAGAGCCTCGGCCTGCATGAGGTCGCCAGGCTGCGGATCACCAGGTCCAGGGCCAGCGGCCTCGACCGACAAACGGGTTGAGCCCGTCGCGGTCCCCAGGAATCGGCCGATCCGCTCGTGGTCCCGCAACAGTGCCTCGGCCTCGGCCAGCAATTCCGCATCGCCCTGGCATGCCTCGTCCAGGTAAGCCACGCGCTCGGGATCGCTTTGCCGAACCAGAGCCTCGGTGAAAATCGTCTTGAGCCTGGGCGAATCCATCAATGCCTCCGCAACAGAGCCGTTCTACTCCATCATGCTCCGTCCGGGGCCGGAGTCCGCCAAACGATTTGGTGGATTCTCGATTTGGGAGCTCACGCCAGCTCGTCGCGCGGGCCAAGCTGGCCGAAGAGCCAGGTGCGGGCGAAAGTCCAATCGCGCTCGGCCGTACGTCGGCTGATCCCCAGAGCCAGGGCCGCCTGCTCCATCGTCAGCCCGGCGAACAGGCGCAGCTTGACGAGTGCGGCTGCCTGGGCGTCGGTCTCGTTGAGCCGGACGATTGCATCGTCCAGGTCGATCAGGTCGTCGGCCGGAGCATCATCGTCAAGGAGCGCCTCCAGATCCAGATCCTGGCGACGGCGGTCACCGCCTCGTTTCAGACGCTTGCGGTCGCGCGCCCTGTCGATCAGGATGCGGCGCATCGACTCGGCCGCGGCGGCCAGGAAATGGACGCGATTGTCCCAGGGGCGTTCTTCCCCAGGATCAATCAGCCGGAGGTACGCCTCGTGGACCAAGGCCGTGGCCTGAAGGGTTTGCCCGGGCTTCTCCTGGGCCAGCTTCTGCGCGGCCAATCGGCGCAATTCATCGTACACCAGGGGGAGAAGCTGTACGGCACCCCGCGGGTCACCCTGCTCGATCGCCGCGAGGATCTGGGTCACTTTGGTCATCGTAGACGCTCGCCCCGGCCATCCACGCATACCACGGTCCCGATGACACCGGAACGCCGATGGCCCGGCTCAGCCTGGGCGAGACTACCCTGATGGCGGACGACCATCCTTCAGTGTAAACCCGAATGTCAAAATATGATATGCGGGTGTCGATTGAGCGAATTGAACTTGAGGTCACATGCGCACTGTGTAGTGGTGCTGCTGCGACCGAGCTCAGACCATGACCGGCGCCAGATGGCGGCCGTTGATACGATTGTTGAGTCTATCCAGCAGGAGAAGCCGGCTTGCCATTGCAGCCGATCCGCTCTCGGTTCTGCTAGCGATTGATCCTGGCATGGCACGCATGGCCCGTTTTTCATTTCTTTTCATCTCCTGACGGCAGGCGCAAGCCGAGAACGCCAGCCCACAGGCGTTCGTAAGCCGCGACCGTTGTCGCCAGCGAGAACTCCTGTTCAATGCGAAGCCGTCCGGCATCGCCATAGCGCCGGCAGCGCTCGGGCGAATTCGCGGCCTCGATGAGGGCGTGGCCCAGCGCGGCGGGATCGTGTCGCCGGCACGAGCCAACCCGTCTGGCCGGGTATCACGAGATCTTCGGTTCCTTCGACGGCCGTGCCCACCACGGGTAACCGTGCGGCCATGGCTTCGAGCACCACGTTGGGCATCCCTTCCCAGAGTGAGGCATGAACCAAGACGTTGGCCGATCGCAGTAACTCCGGAATATCGTCGCGGCGCCCGAGCCAGTGAATGTTTTGCCGTAGTCGCGAGTTTTCACCGAGGCGATCGAGGAGCCAGGGCCGGCTCGGCCCGTCGCCGGCCAAGGCAAGGTGCCAGTGAGGAAGCCTGTCGACGACTTTCTCCGCGGCCTTGAGCAAGTCGGGCAATCCCTTTTGAGGGTCGAGCCGGCCCACGTAGAGAGCAAGATGGGCCTCGTCGGGGACGTCGATCGCAGCGCGCGGGAGAGCCAGCGCCCGATCGAAGGGCCCCGGGTCGATACCGTTGGGAATAACTGTTAGCCGCTCGGGGTCGAGCTTGGCGACCTCCCGGCTGAATCGCGACACGCCTTCTGACACGCAAACCGAACCCAGGCTCAGTTGACCGGTCAGGCGATCGACGAGCAGGTGCCACTTTTTCTGGTGCTCGGCAACGCGAAGACCACCCAGGACCCAGGGGGAGCCGGCCCAGGGGGCCGCGAGCCGCGCCGCCTGGTTGGCGTGGAACAGGAAGCTCTGAACCAGGCATGGTTTGACGCGATTCAGAGCACGCGCAAGCCGCGCGACGGCCTGCACGGGGTTGATGCGGCTCACGTCCAGGCACTCGCAGGGAATGGCCGCCGTGCGCAAGACGCCGGCCAGATGGCCGGGTCCGTCCAGACAGAACACGTGCGGTTGCCAGCGGCCAGGATCGAGATGGGTCGCCAGCATCACCAGGGCACGCTCGGCGCCACCGACGTCGAGGTCCGTGATGACAAGAGCGATCGGGACAGGCCGGTCGGGCCAGGGGCGTGAAGTTTCAGCGGTGATCGCAAGACGCTGGCGGAGGCTTTGTGGCACGGGAACGATTACATCGCACGGGCAAATCTGGCGATGCACTTTTGGTTGGTTGTTTGAAGGTCGTGATGTCAGAAATGTCACGAAGCGAATCGTTGTTCGATCCAATCCGTCGTCAATGCAGCCAGCCCGTCGACCACGTCGTCGGCGCCAGCCTCCCTGAGCTGCTCGGTCGTGTAGGTATTGGGCACGCCGACGGCCATCATCCCGGCCCCCTTGGCCGAGACGATGCCGGCCAGGCTGTCTTCGATGACCAGGCAATTCCCCGCTTTCAAGGAGAATGCCTGGCTCGGCCCGGATACCGCCAGATCGCGATTTCTCTTTGCCTCGTGTGCCTGTAGCGCGGCTAAGGCCAGGCGGTAACCTTCGGGATCGGGCTTACCCCGGGTGGTATCCTCGGCCGAAACGATCGCGGCGATTTGCTCGAGCCGGCCGAGACGGCGCAAGGCATATTCGATCTCGGGGCGAAGTCGCCCGAGCAAATCGCCACCGGCCACAGGGCCGCGACGGCGGCCAGAGTCTCCGCCGCCATCGGAAAGAAGCGCAGTCCCTGCGCCGCAACCTCGATATAACGCCCGGCCTTGCGGGCGATCAGTCGGTCGATCCGCGTGCGGTCGGCGGTCTGGCCGGCATCGCCCAGCGCGGCCTCGAAGCATCCGCGATCGTCATAACCGAGATAGCGGTCGTGGTAGTCGCGCTCGTTGATATTGACCCCTTCTTCGGCCAGCACTTCCTGGAAGAGCGCGAAGTGAACCGACTCATCGTCCACGAGAACGCCATTGAAATCGAAAATCACTGCGCCAATGCTCATTTATATCGCCTCGGGGCCGCGCTCGCCGGTTCGAATCCGGATGCAGTCATCGAGCGGTAGAATAAAAATCTTGCCGTCACCAATCTTGCCGTCGGGCCCACTGCGGCCGGCTTCGAGGATGGCGCTCACCGTGGGTTCAACGAAATCTTCATTGACGGCGATCTGAAGCTCGATCTTGCGGAGCAAGTTCACCGTAACCTCATGACCGCGATAGACCTCGGTATAACCCTTCTGCCGGCCAAATCCCTGGACGTCCATGACGGTCAGGCGAAACACCTCGACTTTGGAAAGCGCTTCCTTGACCGCTTCAAGCTTCGTGGGTTGAATGATTGCAATGATCAACTTCATGGGGTGCTTTCTGAATGTTGTTGACATTTCCGGCTTCGAGCCAGGTCCCGCCTGCCCGCACCCACGCGCCGGTTGGCGGTATTGATTGTCCAGAAGCATGGCCGGGTCCGTCAACACGGCCCCCATGGCAGTCGACCCGGATTCTCGATTCCCCCAGGCTCGCCAGCGTTTGGGAATGATCAAGCGCCCGGTGAGTGGCGACCCTGTAGAGACCCAGATTGAGGCGGGGCCTCTGGATGTACAGAAGTGCCGGTTTTGGCTGGTTTCGCCGCGGTACGCGGAATATTCGAAATGTCGGCCGGGGCTCGGCGAACTTTTTACAGGACGTTGGTCTCAGAATCGCGCGTTAGCCTGAAAAAAGGGACCGCGCGCCTCTGCCGTCACGCAATGAGCTCGCCGGTCGCAGAGCGTCCTCGTAGCGGTGACGCCATCACGACGATGAGCCTGCGAAACGCCTCGAACTATTAATATTTTCGGCGCATTCTCGCCTGCGAGCGTGACCCAGACCATATATGATTGCAGGGGGCCGATATTCGATGAGCGGGCGCGACAATCACGACCAGACCCACGAAGTTGATGAGTCCGGTTTCGATCCCGAGCTCTTGCTGATCTCGGCCAAGGGGGGCGATGGGGCCGCTCTCGGGCGGCTTTTAGAACGATATCGCAATTATGTGGGCCTTCTGGTGCGACTACAGGTCGGCCGCCGGCTGCGCAGCAAGGTCGACGTCGAAGACTTGCTTCAGGAAATCTGGCTCGAGATTCACCGCAAGATCCCCCTGTTTCGCGGCGGGTCCGAGCGGGAGTTTCTTACCTGGATGCGCCGCGTGATCGGGTCGATCCTGGCGAATCAAGTACGGCATTATATCGGGACGAAGGGGCGTGACTTGCGGCTCGAGCGCGCGCTCGCCGACGAGCTCGATCAATCGTCACGCGCGCTGAACGCCAGCCTGGTCGCGGCTCAGAGCTCGCCCAGCCAGCAAGCGGTCAAACGCGAGCAGGCCGTGCTTCTGGCCGATGCGCTACAGAACCTTCCGGAAGACTATCGTGAAGTCATCATCTTGCGACAGCTCGAAGGACTGAGCTTCCCCGACGTGGCCCGTCGCCTGGGTCGTACGGAGGATAGTGTCAAGAACGTGTGGCTGCGGGCTCTGGCTCGATTACGGCACACGCTGGAGGATCTTCGATGAGCGGGAAACCCAACGTCGATGTGCGCCCGGCAACACGTGATAAGGAAAAAAGCCAGCCGCGGGGGACCGTTGCCCCCGTGCACGCCGGGCCTCCGGCGGAGCGACAACAGGCAGACGCTGTGACGCCCACCCTGGATCGCCCCGATGATCACTCGGCGGTCTCGGTTGATGGTCACTCGGCGGTCTCGCTTTCGGCTTCGTTATGCCTGCTGGGCGTTGCAGGCAACAATCCGCGTATCGTTGAAGCGCTGGAAGCGTACCTGGAGGTTCTCGGCAAGGGCCATCCTTGTTCTCGCGATGAGTTCCTGGCTCAAAACGCCGACATCTCCGCCGCGCTCGAGCAATGTCTTTCCGGGCTTGAATTGATTCACCATGCGGCCGCTCAGCTTGCGAGTGGGCCGCCGCCATCGTCGGCGTCGGATCCGACGACGGGGCTGCTACCCCCGTACGCCCGGCTGGGCGACTACCGCATTCTGCGGGAAGTTGGCCGCGGCGGAATGGGTGTGGTTTACGAGGCCGAACAGGTTTCACTGGGGCGCCGCGTGGCGCTCAAGGTGCTCCCCTTTTCAGCGGCCATCGATCCCAAGCAGCGCCAGCGTTTTCAGATCGAGGCCCAGGCGGCCGCGCAGTTGCATCATCCGCACATTGTTCCCATCTTCGGTGTCGGCTGCGACAGGGGGATTCACTATTACGCCATGCAATTCGTCGAAGGGCGCAGCCTGGCGGCCATCCTTCGTGAGGCGCGTTCGGAAAACGGTGGGCCAGCCGGCGGATTGTCGACATCGACGTCGGCCTGGGGGCCAGCCTCAGTCGAGCGGCGGCCGGCCGCCGATCAACCTCATTCGTCAGCGAGCGACTGGCGCTTGATCGATGCCTTGAAGCACTCCACCGTGTCGACCCTGGCTGAAGTGAGACTCACCGGCCGAAACGCCGCTGCCGCTTCCCGGTGAGACCAGCGCCGAAACATTGCCAGTCGCGGGGCGTGGCACGCACGAAAGATCGTCGGCGGCTCCACTGACCATTCGCCATGTACACGGAAACCAGGCCGTTTGCCGCGATATCGCCCGGTTAGGCATCGAGGCCGCGCTGGCGCTCGACCACGCGCACGGGCTGGGGATCGTGCATCGCGACATCAAGCCGGCGAACCTCTTGATCGATCCTGATGGCGCGCTCTGGATTACCGACTTTGGCCTGGCGCGGTTTCCCAATGAGTTGAGCCTGACGAACACCGGTGATGTGGTTGGCACGCTGCGTTACATGAGTCCCGAGCAGGCCCTGGCCCAGCGCGGAGTCGTCGACCAGCGGACGGACATCTATGCGCTGGGCGTGACGCTTTACGAGTCTCTTGACTCTTCGGCTGGCGTTTGATGGCCGCGACCATCAGGAGCTGTCTCGCCAGATCGCTTTCGACGAGCCGGTGCCCCCCAGCCGCCACAATCCGGCCGTTCGGCGCGACCTGGAGACGATCGTGCTAAAGGCGATGGCCAAGGAGCCATCGAACCGCTACACGACCGCCCAGGAGCTGGCGGCCGATTTGCGACGGTTCCTCGATGATCAACCGATCCTGGCCCGGCGTCCTGGCGTCTGGGAGCGTTCTCGACGGTGGGCCAGGCGCCACCGCGACCTCTTCCGGGCCGCGGCGGTGATTGGCTTGCTCGCCATGATCGTGAGCACATTCGCGATCTGGAAAGAAGCGCGGAAAGCCGAGGCGGCCAATCGCAACCATCACGCGTACATCGTCGAGACATTTCCGCTTCTGGACACGCTCGCCATGGAGTCGATGACCCAGGCCACGAAGCGATTCTCGGCCGAGAAACGCGAGCGCGATACCAGTCCATCAACAGGCGCTCAATTTCTACAAGCAGGCCAGCGAGCTGCTGCCGGCCGACGTGGAATCGCGGGCGATCATCGCGCGCGCCTACAACCGCCTGGGCTTCGTTCAAATGGTCTTGAGCGGCAACACGTCCGAAACCAGATCGAGATCGCCGCGCAGGGTCCAGGCCGAAGCCGATTACCAGCGATCGCTTGTACTCTTCGAGCGATTGCACGCGGAGCATCCCACGGACCGCAAGATCTGCCGCTATTATGCCGATGCCCTCGGCGTGCAAGGCTGGGCCTGGCAGCTCAGCAAGATGGATCGTCCCGAAAAAGCCAGGCCCCTCTACGGTCGCGCAATCGAGACTCTGGCGCGGCCTGGTCCGCTGCACGAGCAGCGAATCCGGCGGCGGGGGCGCCGATACCAGCGCCTTACGACGCGGCCAGCGAGTTACACGACGTGATCGCTCTGGTGCGCACCGTCGCGGCGCTCAATTTGATCCTCGAGAAAGAGGCAAACCACGGCGAGGCCGACGAATTGCGACGGCAATTAGATGCCGATGTCGTCTTCTGTGCGACCCGGTTTTCAGCGCGCGTGTCGGGAGAAGCGAGATCATACTGGATCAATCAATTCATCATTCAAGGCAATGAATTATTGAAACAGGGCCGCGAAGGCCGCGCCGAAGCCGCGCTTTATTTTCGACTGGGAACGCTGTTTGATCCTGACAACGCGACGATGCACAATAATCTCGCGTGGGCGATGATGAGGTTTCCCGACCCGTCGCCGTTTCCGACGGCGACGGCGCTGGCGTCGGCCCGGCGATCGGTCCAGTTGAAGCCCAGGGACTGGATGCACTGGAATACGCTGGGCGTGGTCGCGTTTCGCGCCGGAGACTGGAAAGCGGCCGCCGACGCCCTCCGGACATCGGTGAAGCTCAATGACGGCGGCGGCGCGATTGACTTTTACTTCCTGGCCATGACCCTCTGGCACGAGGGGAAGCTGACCGAAGCGCGCGAGCTCTTCAAGCGGGCTGCCGACTATTTGAAACGCAATCCGGGTGATCCGGAGATTGCCTACTTTGATAGCGAGGCGAAGCGTTTGCTCAATCAGCCGTCTTCCGGACCCGAGCCCCAGAAGAGTTCCGCCAAGGAGACCGACGATCGTGTCGAGACAGTAAAAAAGCGGTTCGACCCCGACAAGCTGCCAGGCTCGTTACCGCTTTGTGCCTTTGACGCAGCGGCCGTACATGGTTGAGCCCCAAAATTTCCTTGTCGAGAGCCCTCGTCCTGGCCCCGCGCGTGGGCCGAGTCAGGTGTTACGGTTCTACTTCAAATACGCTTGAGTCGTCGTTCCAGTGCCGAAGCGTGCCGGCACGCGGTCCCGAAATTGGGATTGAATACTGTTTCGGCCTCGACGAAGTGCCGCGCAATATCCCGATTAACGGCTAATAAATAGCCCTACTTGGTATTGGTGACGCGGGACTTTGCGAGTAATGCGTCGGCCTCGGCCCAGAGTGCGCGGCAGGCTTTCTGCTCGTCGTCGGAGAGCTTGGCCAGTGCGGCCGCGTCGCGGAGTCCGGCCAGGTCGGTATCGGCTTTCCAGTGCTGGAGAGTCTGAATGACGGCCGGTCGTGTCTGGGGCGAGCAGCTTTCCAGGATTTTCGTCCATGCCGCCAGGTCGGCCTTGAGCCAGTCGACGGCCTGCTTCCGCCAGCGGGTCTTTTTTTCTTCATCCAGGGGACGATCAGCCTTGCCCTGTCCCGAGCCAGCCAATGCCGCCGCGCAGGCAGCGTTGTAACGGTTTTGGACTTTCATGTCATCAGCACTTCCAGGTTGAGCCTGGAACGCCTCCATCCAAAACCGCGCGGAATCTCCATGGAGTTTCTTCACATAGCAAAGCTGCGCAAACCCTAGCGTTTCGATATTGTCCACAGGCCTCGCTTTACCGCTGAGGACCGCTTGGAGCTTCGCATCCATTGCGACTTGTCGTTCAGCAATACCTATCCATTCTGCGGACGGGTAACGCCAGTTCGGGTTCTTCGATCCCAGTTCGTGACCCCGTTTAAATTCGGCAAGGGCCTCGACGGGATGACCCTGCTGCAAAAGCATCTCTCCGAGGAAGCTTTTGGCTTCGGCGTGATCCGGCTTTAGGCGAATGGTAATGCGGCACTCGTCGGCCGCCTCGTCAATTCTGCCCTTTTCGAAAAGGCAGATGCAAAGGTCAAAGTGTCCGATGGCGCTATCCGGCTTGAGCCGTAGTAATGTGCGGAGCTCGGTAATCGCCTCATCCAGCCTCCCTTGTGTCTTTAGTGCCACGCCGAGCCCTAAGTGAGCTTCGGAATACTCGCGATTGAGCCGAATTGCTTCGCCGAACTCCGCAATCGCCTCAACTAATTTGCCCTGATCTGTCAGGCACGTTCCAAGGGTTTTATGAAGTTCGGGGGAATTGGGCCTGAGCCGAATTGCTTCGCCGAACTCCGCAATCGCCTCAACCGGTTTGCCCTGTTCTGTCAGGCACTTTCCAAGATTATGATGAGCTTCGGGGAGATTGGGTTTGAGGCGAAGCGCATCGCGGTATCTGGCGATCGCCTCGTCCGATTTGCCCTGTTGGTCGAGGGCATCGCCGAGGTTGACGTGGGCCTCGGCGTAATCTGGTTTGAGGTGGATGGCGGCATGGTACTCGGCGATCGCCTCGTCAAGTTTGCCCTGCGCCTTGAGACAGTTTCCAAGGTTGTAGTGGCAACCGCTTGCGACGGGCAGATCAAGTTTAAGGCGAAGCATATCGCGGTATCTGGCGATCGCCTCGTCTGATTTGCCCTGCTGGTCGAGGGTGACGCCGATCATGAGTTGGGCCGCGGCAAGATCCGGTTTGAGGCGGATGGCGGCATGGTACTCGGCGATCGCCTCGTCAAGTTTGCCCTGTTGATTGAGGGCAGAGCCGAGGTTGTGGTGGCAATGGCTTGAACCAGGATTAAGCCGCAACTCCTCACGGTACTCGGCGATTGCCTCGTTAAGTTTCCCTTGTTTGAATAGTGTGTTGCCGAGGATACGGTGAGCGTTGTCAGCTGTCGCCGATAGTCGCAGCACTTCGCGGCACTCGGCGATTGCCGCGTCCGTGTTGCCCTGATCGGCGAGGGCTTCGGAGAGGTTGATGCGGGCACTGATCAGCGCCGGTTCGACGCGGAGGGCCGCACGGTACGCGGCGATCGCGTCGTCCAGTTTCCCCTGTTTGCTCAACGCGAAACCGAGATTGTGATAGCCCGTGACAGAACGGGGTCGGCGCACAATCTCCTCGCGCGAGACGGCGATCGACGCGTCGAGGGCGGTCTTCGACTCGGTACTGCGTCCCTGATGCTGCAAGGCGACCGCCAGACAACGGAGGTTCTTGCCGTTCTTCGGACGCAGTCGCGCCAGATCTTGAAAGACGGTAATCGCTCGATCCGTTTCCCCCCCGGCCTCCAGGGCGTGCGCCAGGTCATGTGCCGTCTCAGGCCGGAGTGACCGCGCCGCCATGTAGTACCGTATCGATTCCTCCCGGCGCCCCAATCGCTCCAGGCATTTGGCGAGGGTGAGATTGAGCCAGACATCACCCGGATACAAACGCTGGCCCTCGTAGAGCACCGCCGCTGCTGCCGTCGCGTCTCCGAGATTGAACAAGGCTCTCCCCAATAAGTGTAGGCTCATCGGGGACAACTCTTCGATCGGTGCCGACCTGGCGAGTTCTTTGAGGCTTGTCAGTAGGTCCGGCTTCGCCAGGTTCAGTACCATCGCCCGAAACCGGTTCCGCCAGGGATCTGGGTCAGCCAGGCATGCCAACTCGGTCCGCCTTTGCGCGCGGCCTTGAAGCCTGGCAGGTGCTGGCCCACCGCCGGCCATTCATCCAGCGCCGCCGCCAGAGACACCCGCAGGGCAGGGAGGCGGCCCTGGATTTTTGCCGCCGCCTCGGCCGGTGTCAGGGTCGCGATGTTGATCCCGGCTTCGCGGAAAGCATCTTCGTATGCTATTTGGGTCAGTGTGCCGTCGGGATCATCAGACCTTGCGCTGCGAATCTCCACCAGTGCGGCCAGCAGCTTCTGGTCGTTGTCCGCGGCCGCGGCCGCCTGGATCACATCTTCTACGAGCTTCATCACTCGCGTTCGAGCTCGCAAGTCGGGGGCATCAGCCAGCAGACGTTTGACCGCGTGTGCCGCGTCGCGGGCGGTGAGCCACCCAGCCATGTCATCCCCGGCGCGTTTGGCTTCGGTGTAAAGGGCCTCAGTCTCGCCGACAGCCTGGTTGAAAAGCGCCGCCCGCTCTTGCCGCTGGCGCACCCGAAAAACCCAGCCGCCGCCGACCAGGCCCGCGGTGACTAATACCGATGCCGCCAGCGCCACGGTCAACCGCTGGCGCCTGCGCTCCCCCGCTGCCTGCGTCTGCGCTACGACCGCGCCAGTTCTGCCGTCTTGAGCCGCTCCTGTACCCCCGCCAGGTACGAGGCGAGACTCTGCATGACGACGCTCGCGTTCCTCGGCCGTCGAACTCGTTCCGCGTCGAGACAAAGGCGTGCAATGTCGATCAGCTCGGGATCGACTCCGGAGTCGTCGAGCCGACCCAAAGCATGCGTCAAGTCGCCCCGCGCGGCCTGGGCGCGGGTTTCTCCCCGAGTCGCTCCTGAAAAAGGGGGCTGGCCGGTCAAGATCTCACACAGGATCGCCCCCAGGCCGAAAACGTCTGCACGCTCATCGATCTGGTGCACCTCGCCCCGCGCCTGCTCGGGCGCCATATACGCGGGCGTCCCCAGCACGCTCCCCGCTTGCGACTCATTACCCGAGCCGGAGCCACTCCGCACCGTCATGACGGACGTCTCCTGAGCCGGCTGCGCACTGGCCTCGTCGGCGATGCCGCCGCGGGGCAACACCTTGGCGAGGCCCCAATCCATTACCTGTACCTCGCCGAACGGGCCCGCCATTACGTTCGAGGGTTTCAAGTCGCGGTGAATCACGCCCCGGGCGTGGGCGTAGGCCATCGTCTGGCAGACCTGTTCAAAGATCGCCAGGAACCGGGGCAGATCGTGCGCCGGACTGGTCCTTTCCTGGAGGAGAGCAGCGAGTGTCTGGCCCCTCACGAGTTTCATGGCAAAGTAGGGACGGCGCTCGGGTTCGGGGAAAGTGCCCAGCTCATACACCGGAGCGATTCCGGGATGCTGAAGCTGCCCGCCGATCTGCGCTTCTTCGATAAACCGGCTCACGACCTCGGGGCTGTCCTGGTGCGACTCAAGCAGGACCTTGATCGCCAGCTCGCGACCCAGATCGACGTCGCGGCCCTTGAGGATGGCTCCCATGCCGCCCCGGGCAATTTCTCCTTGAAGCTGGTATCGGCCCAGGTTTGCCCCGTGCTGGGCCGGCATCTCAGCCGATCTCGGCTGGAGCAGTGGTTCCGATTCATCGGGTAGGTCGCGGAGGTGAACCTTCGGAAGTTGCCCGAAGCCGAGCGTGGTCAGGGCGCTTTGTCCGGCGGGCATGACCGTGGAATCAAGGCGACCCAGAGGGTAACGCACCCCGGACGCCGAGCCCGACGCATCGACCATGCGATCGGCCAGGTTCATCACTCTTAGACACGCGCGCAGTGGCCCGGCGATCGCCGGGTGCGCGGTCAATAGCCGTTCCGGGTCGGCCGGTCGACCGGCTTCGACGTCGGCCAGATAGCCTTCCAGAACACGGCCCAGCTCGGCCTCTTCAGAGGCTTCTACATTCTCACTTCCGGCAGAGTGATCATGTTTCGGGATCACGACGCATCCTCCTCCAGCAACTGGGAGAGTTTCTTGAGGGCTCGGGTCCAAAGCATCCGCGCTGCCCCGGGAGAGCGGCCCATGCGTACGGCGATCTCCTCAAACGGGATGTGCTCCAGATTACGCATCAGGAAGACCTCGCGATAGTCGGCGGGCAATCTCTCCAAAGCGTCGGCCAGCAAGACGGATTGTTCGCGCCGAGCGACGATGGAGCTTGGCGAAGAGAGCGGCGCGGCCAGCGCGCGTTGCGCCGCCGAGATCGAGCGATCGAGGAGCACTTCCAGAGGTTCATCTCGCTTGTAATCACGCCCCTTGCCGCGGTGATGCCGTGCTTCACTGGCCAGAGTCCGGACCAAGATCTGCCGGAGCCAGGCGACCAGCTCGGGCTCGGTCGTACCGAGGAACTGCCCGAATTCTCGATGGGCCTTCAGGAAGGTCTCCTGGACCAGGTCCGAGGCGTCGAGCCGGACCCGCAGGGTCTGGCCAATCATGGTGCGGGCCATGACGCGCAGGTAGTTGCGGTATAGCTCCAGAAGCCGCCCCAGCGCGGCCTGGCTGCCTGCGCGGGCCTGCGCGACGAGCAGCTCAGGGATCGGATCGGAAGAAGACGGAGGCATGTCAGGCTTCCACGACCAGAAGATCGCCGGTTCGCGCCAGCATATCGTCACACGCCTGAGATCGACAGCCGCTTCGTGAGGGGCAGGCCGTTTCCATCGCGATCGAGCAGAGAGCGCGGCATGACCAGGGCACCAAACAGGGCATCGACTGATCCCGCGTCGAGGACCGGCATCCGCCGACCTCCCGAGATCGTCAAGGCTGTCATGTTCCGGCTCGTGGAGGCGCCGTTGCGAACCAAATGGCGCCGGGATGTCGATGTGCCTGCGCAGACCAACCCGTCAGAACCGAGTCGAGCACAGCCGTGCTGTCGAGCGGCATCATCGCGCCCTCGCTGACGGTCGCCTGTGGGCTCTGGAGGCTGATGTCGTGCGTGCTAGCCTTCCGGGTGCCTTCTTCCGTCCCTCGATTCCCTGCGCCTTGTGCGTTCAACCCGCCGGGGCGACCCGTGTTTTTGGCGTAATTGAGGCAGTCGCTCATTGCGGTGATGGCGTCAAAAACGCTGAATACATCCATCGGACTGCCACCGCTCATCCCCGCGTCGACCAGCCCCGCATTCTGCAACGGCGCAACGGTCGGGCCCGAATACGTGGTTCCGCTTCCCTGATAGGCGATCAGGTCGGGGACCAGGAGATTGGCGACGGGTGTGCCCAACCCGGTCACCAGGTTGTAGCCGGCGCCCGCGTTGTACCCGTTAATGCCGCTATCGATCGCGTTGTAATGGCTCTGGGGAAGCATGTAGAGGGCTTGCTGCGCGTCGGTCGGAGTGACGCTGTTCAAGGTCGACTCTCCCCCGGCGGCTCGGCCTTGATTTGCCAGGGCCAGCAAGCCCGCCCAGGCCGGCGCTGACAAACTCGTGCCGCCCACGACCTCGAACGGGTTACTGGGATCCAGGTTGTAAGGGTCGGCGATCCACGCGCCGGTCGCCGGATCGGCAACCAGCGAGACATCGGGCGTGGTTCGGCTGCCGGTGGACTGGACGCCCTGTTGATAGGACGGCTCGGGCTCGTACAAACTCAGGCCGCCGCCCGAGCCGATGAAGGCGCCCGCCGAACTTGATTGATAGCCCCAGCCCGTCTCGCTGTTGTACGAATTGTCCGAGTTGAGGGTGAGGCTCGTACCGCCGACCGACACCACGTTCGGCGAGAAGGCGGGGTACTCCGGATCGGCGGCCCCATAGTCTCCCGTGCTGGCGACGAACGTCACGCCTGGAACGGAGAAGACCCTATCATATGTGGCCTCATCACTCGCAAGGACGGCCTGTCCCTCGGCGAAGCCCCAGCTCATCGACACCACCGAAACGCCAGGCTGGCTGGCGGCGGTGGCCACGCCGGCCATCAGGTCCGAGAGCGACTGGCTGCTGGCTTCGACCAGGACGATCCGGGCGCCGGGAGCGATGGCATGAGCCCATTCGACGTCGAGGGCTTCTTCTAGCTCCCAGTTTTCGGTGCCGGGGCCGTTCGGGTCGGTTGAGGGAAGTGACGTCGCCTGGCCGTACTGGTTGAGCACAGTCAAGAACGACGATGCCGACGCGTACTGACTGTAGAGCGTTGGTCCGGAGGCAGTGAGCCCGAACTGGGCATCGAAGTCGTCGACAGCCTGGTCGATGCTCGGGTCGTTATATGCATCGACGATGGCGATCGTCTGGCCGGAACCGTCCTGCGCAAGCGAGCTGATCCCATAGCTGGCCCGAATCTGGGCCGGCGTGTAGGCGACGGTACCCAATGGTGCATTGAGCGTGACGGCGTTGGCGACAGCGGCGCCGCTGAGCGTCAGGGTGTCGACGTCGAGTGACGCGCTCAACTGACCACTGCCGCTGATGGTGAGCGCGGCCGCCGAGGCGTAAATCGTGCCGGTCATCCCGGAGGCCGCCCCCGAGACGGTCATGGCCTTCGTGTTGTCTCGAGTCTGCAAGATCACGATACCGGCATATGTACCGCTGGTCGGCGGCGTCAGCTTGTAGGTGCCGCTGCCGCTCAGACTGACGCCGCCAAAGGTCCCACCCGCGCTGGGGTAGTCGCTGCCCGCGTTCACGATGATCACGCCCGAGCCAGTGACACTGCCAGCGCCCGAGACCGTGAATCCGCCCCCCTTGATGATGTAGGTGCCGGCGCCCATCGTGAGAGTGGCGCTTCCGGAAACGCTGATCGACGAATAGATGCCCGGCTTGATCGTCGCGGAGGAGCTGCCGGAAAGATTTTCAGCACCGTAACTCGTCAGGCCTGATGTGCCCGGCATCGGCAGCGACGCGAGCGGGTCGGTAACGACGGCTGCGCCGATAACCGGCGCCGGGCTGAACGACGGGCTGCCGCTCTTCTGCACCCCGCCGTGCACGTCGATCACCGACGCCTTGATCGAGGGAGCACCGCTTGCCGACAGGGCCGACGACGAACTGGAATCGACGTAGATGCCACCCGAGATGTTGATACTTGCGCTGCCAGAAAGGCTCAGGGCTCCGCCGGCGGAGGGATCGAGGACGAAGATCGTCTGGCCAATCGTGACCGCGCCGGCCGTTCCGTAGCTGGTGACGAAGTTGCCGTCGCCTGTGTATGTCGCCTTGACCGTGTGGCTGCCGGCGGCGAGGCTGGTCGTGGAAAAGCTGGCTGAGCCTCCCGCCAGCGCCACCCCGCCGGGCGTGAGGTCGGTGCTGGTACTGGTGTCGTAGAAGTCGACGGTCCCGGTCGGTGTGCCCGAACCGGGCGCATTGGCCGTGACTGTCGCGGTGAAGGTCGCGTTCTGCCCGACGTTCGCGGAGGTTGGCGCTGCGCTCACGGTCGTGGTCGCGCTGTCCTGGTTCACGACCTGGCTGATGGAAGCGGAAGAAAGGCTCGCGTTGAAATTGGCGTCGCCGCTGGTGTAAGCGGCGGTGATCGCGTGAGTCGCCGTACTCAAGGAGTTGGTAGTGAACGTCGCCTGGTCCTGGCCGCTAACGACGCTAAGGGTGCCAGTGCCGATGGAGGTGCCGTTGTTGTAGAAAGTCACCGTGCCGGTGGGGCTGGCGACGGCTGTGCTGCCCGGGCTAACGATGGAGACCGTGGCCGTGAACGCCACGGCCTGACCGGACACCGATCGACTCGCCGCCGTGGCGACGGTAGTAATCGTGCTCGCCTTGTTGACCACTTCCGTGAGGATTGCCGAGACGGGGCTCGCGTTGAAGTTGCCATCGCCGGTTGTATAGGCCACGGTAATGGACTGGCTGGATGTGCCTAGGCCAGCGGTGGCGAAGGTCGCCTGGTCCTGGCCGCTAACGACGCTGAGGGTGCCGGTGCCGATGGAGGTGCCGTTGTTGTAGAAAGTCACCGTGCCGGTGGGGGCGCCGCCGCCGGGCGCGTTGGCCGTCACTGTCGCCGTGAAAGTGATCGACTGGCCAGAGATTGATGGGTTCATTGACGAGATCACGGTCGCCGACGCGCCATCCTTGTTGACGGTGAGCGCACCGCCACGTAGGTGATCGCGTAGTTGAGATCGACGGCGCTGCTGGCCGTGATGGCGTAGCTGCCTACCGGGCTGGAGGCCGTCGCCGCCGTGATGACGGACGGCAAGGCTGTCAGACTGGCCGGCGTGTCGTTGTTAACGAACCCCGAGTAGCTGACTGTCAGAGCCGGGTTGGTCTGGTCGTAGACCTTCGCCTGGTTATTGGCTGTGATCACAAGCGGCGCCTGGGTGATCGTCTCGCTGACGACGGTCGATGTGCTTCCCAGGTCGTTCATGTCGCCGCCGTAGACGGCCGAGACTGATTCGGCGCCGGCGGGCAAGCCGTGCGTGCTGAAGGTGGCCGTCGTCACTCCCTTCGAGCTCGTGCACAGCGTGCCGGTGCCGATCTCGTCCGCCGGGCTGACCGCCCCGTCGTAAAAGATGACCGTGCCCGTGGGCGCGCCGAGACCGGCGCCTGGGTGGAGACCGTGGCCGTGAAGGTCAAGGTCTGCCCGTACTTCGGCGAGCCAGCCGATGAACCGAGGACGGTGGTCGTGGCGTCCTGCTGGACGTTTTGGGCCAAGGCCGCGAAACTGAAGGCGAAATTGCCCCCGCCGTCGTACTCGGCCGTGATCGCATCGCTGCCAACCGTCAACGTCGACGAAGTCAGAGCCGCGACCCCGTTCGATATCGGTACCGTCCCGAGGACGGCGCCGGTTGTCGTGTCCGTGAACTCGACGACTCCGGTCGGCGTGCCGTCCGTCGGATCGGCGGCCTGGACAGACGCGGTCAGGGTCACCGGTTGACCGTACACCGATGAAGCGATCGAGCTGCCCAGACTCGTGAAGCTCAGGAATCGCGATGGAAGCGGCGATCCATTGACTTCCAGCGTGTTGCCAATATCTGGCACGGGGCCGGGGGTCGTGTCCTCAAGCAGTTGGCCGGCGCCGTTAACGTTAAACGTGTTGCCGCCGGGGCTGGCGGTGGTGCCGAGATCGACGGTGCCGCCGGTAATCACGATGGCTGCCTGGGCATAACCGGTCGACTCCTGGATCGTGCTATCGCGGACCACGAGGCTTCCGGACTCGACCACGACGGTCGGTGAATTCGTCGCGGTCCGGGCGGTCACTCCCTGGAGGATCACCGTTCCCCCGTTGACGATGATCGCCGGCGAATTACCCGTGATGACCGTTCCGTCGTCGAGCGTGACGGTCCCGCCGTTAACGATAAAGTCGCCGGCGCATGCGCGCTCCCTTCGACGGTGACATTACCCCCGTTGACGGTCCAATCGATGGGTGCGACGCTGGCGTCGATCACCACGGTCCCGCCACTGACCGTCGCACCGCTGACGGTGGCTCCGCTCGAGGTCGAAGACGTCAGGACGACCTGCACTCCGGCCGGGATCGCTAGCATCGTGCTCGTTATGTCTTGCGTGCCCAGGTCAAGCGAAATGATCGCCGTCGCGGAATTCGTTCCCGTCGCGGGTGCCAGGTTGTTAATCGCGGTAATGACGGTGGCGACCTCGTTGGCTGTCGTCGGCTGGAGCACGATGGGGGATGGCGCCGTGCCGGATGGAACGGTCTGAATCGCCGAAACCACCTGCTGCAGATTGGTCTGTGTCTGAGCCGGCGTCGCGGCCAGCGTCGGTAAGTTAAAGACGATGGTATTGGCGGCGGGACCGGCGGCAGAGAGGTTCGCGGGGTTGGCGTTGAGGCTCACGCTCGCCCAGCCGTTAGCCGCCGACAGCGTGCCGACGTCACCCGTGTCGGCGGTCGAGGTGACCAGGTACGACGAGCTGGCCTCGTAGGCCCCGATATCGACGTTCGAACCGGCATTGAGCCCGGCCTGTCCGCGCAACGCACCGCGCTGGTCGGTGCTTGGAATGGTGACGCCGGGGATGGTGCTGGCACCGTTGTCGATGGCGGGGCTGTTCGGCAAGAGGGCCATCGTCTGGGTCGGACCGCCGTTGTCCTCGAGTGGGCCCAGTAGAAGGTCGATCGGTTTGGCGGTCGTACCAGCTTGATTGCCATTGGTTCCATTTGCGATACTGCCGTTCTCGTCGGTGCTCACCAGGTTGTACGCGCTGGCCGCTGAAACGGGTGCCCCCGCAAGGTCGCCGACGATCGTGTTGTACAGGGTCAGGGATCCGTTTGTGCCGTCAAATAGATCATTGAACCCGTTATCGGCGATGGTGCTATTGAAGAGGGTCACCGAGCCGGAATTGACATAGATACCAGCGCCGACTACGCCGAAATTGTTGGCAATTGTGCAGTTATCGACTGTCAGAGTACCTGAGTCGTAGACGCCGCCGGCGCCGCCAGATCCGCTGTTGCCCTCGACGGTGCAGTCGACGAGTGCTAGCACTCCGCCCGAACTGTTCGCGATACCGCCTCCACCGTAGCCGGAAATTGTATAGTTGCCGTCGATAGTGCTACTTATAACAGTCACCGTGCCTGTGGATTCGTTGGCGATACCGCCGCCGCCGTGGGTTGGCTTGGAATAGTCGCCATAGAAGTTGTACACTGAGTTAAATTCAACGATGGTGCCTGTAACCGTCACAGTGCCAGTTGATTTATTGGCGATTGCGCCGCCGTTCCCTTGGGCGACGTTTCCACGAAAAGTGCTGTCTATAACTGACACTGTGCCGGTGGATTCATTGGCGATTGCACCGCCGTCACCGTTGACAACCTGGCATAGATTGATTTCGCTGTCATCGATCGTCACCGTGCCGGTCGATTCATTAACGATTGCACCGCCGGCATCGAACGCTTCGCAACTCTGGAAAATGCAGTCGTTGACCATCACCGCGCCGTCGGATTCATTGGCGATTCCGTCGCCGACGGGGCAGTCTGCAAAGTTGCCGAAGATGGTGCTGTCATTGAGAATCACGTTGCCGCCGGAGGCATTCGCGATTTGACCGCCTGCGCTTGAGGCGATGCAATACTCAACATGGCTGTCGTTGACCGTCACCGTGCCGGTCGAATCATTGGCGATGCCGCCACCGGCATTGCCAGCGTAACAATTCTGGAGATAGCTGCCGTTGATCGTCACCGCGCCGGTGGATTCGTTGGCGATGCCGCCACCTGAGAAGCCGGCGAAGTCCCCGTCGACAGTGCCGCCGTTGACTGTCAGAGACCCTGAGCTGACATAGATGCCACCGCCACGACTGGCTGAGTTGTTGTTGATATTGCTGTCGTCAACCACCAGCCTGCCCGAATCGTAGATGCCGCCGCCGTTGCCGGTGGAGGGATACTGGGCAGACGAACTCGAGCTGCTGCTGCTGGAGGAAGAGCCGGTGGCACCTCCTGAGTCCGTTGCGCTCTCCGTCTTGCGGGCCGTGTTGTCCTCGATCGTACAGGCCTCGATGGTCAAGGCACCGCCCATATTGGCAATACCGCCGCCGTTAACAGCCGCTCCCTGGGTGATCGTCATTCCGGAAAGCGAGGCGTTCACATCGTTATCCACCAGGAACACGCCACTTTGATCATTTCCGCTCAAGGTCAACCGAGCGGCGCCGAGGCCATAGATCACTACGGGCCCGGCCTTCTGTGACAGCTCCACGGTGTGGGTCAGCGTAATCGTCCACGACCCCGTTGCGGCATCGTAGCCGGGATCGCTTGTCGGAATCGCGAAATAGATCAAACTGCCGACGGGGTTCTGATTCTGATTAGCTTGCTCGACGACGAAGCTGATATCGCCGGTCGTGCCCGACCCGATGCCGAGGTCAGTTGTCTGGTCCACGGCGTAGACTGTCGCGAGGACGACGTCAGCGACGGTCGTGTACTCCGTGTACCCGCCGTTCTTGTCGATGATCCGGGCCGTGATGGTGTGGTCGCCAAGCGTCGCGAAGGCGAACATCGCTGTCGGGCTCGCGCTGCTGTTGGCATAGGTCGCGCCAGACAGAGACGCGCCATCGGTGGCAAACGCGTAGTGGAAGCCGGCAGCCGTCTCGCCAGGCGACACGTCATAGGCATCGGCGAGCGAGATCGCTTCAGACACGCCCGGGTTAAACCCCACCAGCACCGGTATGAACGCGGTCGGCGCAGTATCCGAGACGTTGACAGTCACGTAAGCCAGGGTCGAGAAATTGCCGTTGTCGGTATCCGTGGCCTGAAATGTATATGAGCCCGCGTCGTATGGCGCGAAGGTAAGGTCCGGGGCGCTGCTGTCTGGAACCGTGTCACCGTTGGTGCTTCCGATCAGATGCCAGAGATAACGATACTGGCCGCCAGCGTAGGGATTGGAAAAGGGATCGGGAACGGTGATGCTGGCTGCCTCGGGGACGTTTTCGACCGGCGCATTGACCTGCGGAGGCACGTAGATCGCGGTCACGGTCGCGGCTGCGCTCGAGGTGTTGCCGAACGCATCGCTCACAGTCAGGGTGGCGGAATAAGTTCCCGCGTCGTAGACGTGGGTCACGATTGGCCCGGAGGCCGTCTGTCCGTCACCGAAGTTCCAGGAATACGTCAAGGGGTCGTCGACGGCGTGCGTCGATCGGCTGCCGTTAAGTGTGATGGTTGTCCCTTCAATCAACGTCTGGTTGGGCCCGGGGACGGCCAGCGGCGTCTGGAACGCGGCGGAAAACTCCGATGTAGTGCCCGCAGAGTCGGTGGCCGTGGCGGTGATCCAATCGCCGGGGCTTGCGCCCGCTACGCCCACGTTTTTGAAAGTCGCATTACCAGATTGATCGGTCGTTACACAATAGGAGCCGAGCCAGAACTGACCTTCATAATAGCCGCCGGGGTCCTTCCCGGTATTGGCGTAGAAGTCGAGGGTGAAGGTCTTACCGGCCGCGCCCATGATCGTGCCAGAAACCGTCGTGCTGGAATTGCCCACCACAACGGCGCTCAGGACCGGGGCGTTTACTTGGCTATTGTTACTGCTGTCGATCCCTCCTTCGTTGCCGAAGAGCGAGTTCTCGCGAATTGTGTTGCCGATGCCGAAAGATATCAGGACGCCAGGGCCTCTGTTGAACGCGATGATGTTCGACAGGCTGCCGGGGCCGCCGATCTGCGTGTCGATCGCGCCCTGGATGGCGATGCCCGGCCCGTAATTCCCGAGCGGTGTTGATCCGGTAATATCGGTGCCGATGGCATTACCCGCGACGGTGTTGCCGCTCGTCGCCGTGTCGCTTAGCTCGATACCAGCGTTGAAGTTGCCCGAAATGACGTTGCCGGCGCCGTCGCCGTTTCCGCCGATCGTGTTGCCTGAGGCGCCGTCGTCAATCACAACGCCTGGCCCATTGGCCAAAGTCGGCATCCCGGATAGAGCGTCTCCGATCACGTTACCTTCGACCGTATTGCCAGTAGCGACCGATCCACTGATCAGGACGCCCTCGCTCATGCCGCCGCCGATCACGTTGCGCACCGCTGCCGTTGTGCCGCCGATAGTGTTGCCGGACGCGCCGTTGATGGCCACTCCAGTGCTCAGTACCACCTCACCGATCTGATTGGCAGCGAACTCCGAGAACCAGATGTTCCCGTCAGGTCCGACTGTGGGAGGGTCGGCGACGGCGTTGGGAGTGTGAATCGGGAATTCGGTGACGACGCCCTGCGGGGTGATACGTCCGATGTTGTTGGCGGAGCTTTCGTCGTACCAAAGATTGCCGTCCGGCCCCATCGTCATTCCGTAGGGAGAGCCGCTGGCGCTGAAGGTGGCGACCAGTTGCCCTGCCGTGTTGATCTCGACAATCGTGTTGTCTTCGTTCGTCGTCAACCACAGGTTGCCGTTGGGGCCGGACGTGAGTCCCCGGAAGACCCGCGCGTAGGCCGGATTGTTGTATATGGTGACGATGCCAGTTGGCGTGACCCGCCCCATGGCATTTCCCCCGGTGGAGTCAAACCAAAGGTTGCCGTCTGGACCGGTGATGATGTCGCACGCGCCTTCGTCTCCAAAGGGGATCGGGTATTCGCAAATCTGGCCGTCAACTGTGTTCAGCTTTCCGACAATGTCGCTTTGCACGTAAGGCTCGGTGTACCAGATATTGCCATCGGGACCGAGCGTGATGTTTATCCCGGTGTCAGGAGGGTCAAGGTAGTGAGCCGACTGAATGTCGTAATCTCGAAGGACCTCGCCTTCTTGGTTCATTTCTCCGATGTCATAGCGCCCCGAAAACCATATGTTGCCGTCCGGTGCGAAGGCAAGGCCGCCCACCGGGTGCGGCGTGGGAAAAGGGTAGACCTGACCGGCCGGCGTGATCTCGGCGATCGTGCCGGTCGGCGCGCCGCTTGCGAGCTCGACGAACCAAACATTGCCATCCGGGCCCGACACGATTTGGTCCGGGTTGATCGCGGGCTGCTGCGTGGAGAACTCCTGGACGGAATCGGACGTGGTTGTGCCTTCGATCGAGTTACCTTCGACCAGGTTGCCGGTCGCACCGCTGCCGATGATCTCGACTCGGGTCCCGCCGTTACCGTTAAACACGTTGCCGGCGCCGGCTGTCGTGCCGCCGATGGTGTTGTTCGCGGCCGTCACCACGATCCCATCAGCAATCGGCTGGCCGTCGGCGGAAGTGCCCGTGGCGTTGGTCCCGAGATAGCAGCTCTGGACAGTGTTATCCGTCGTAGCGATCGAGATTTCGGCGGCATTGAAGTTGTTGATCACCAGGCCGCGGATCGTGCTGCCGTCGGAGCCGGCGGCGAGGACCAGGCCGTCGGTTCCTGCGCCCGTGTGGGTGCCGTCGAGATCGATGAGCGGAGCGCCCGCGTATCCCGGCTGTGACGTGCCGTCGATGGTCACCGGACGCGTGATCGCGGGCAAGTTGGTTGTCGGCTGAATATCCTGCACTCCGGCGCCAGCGATCGCAAACTCGATCGTGTCGGTGCTTGAAGTGGAGGTATCGGCGTCGGCATCGAGAATGGCCTGCCTGAGACTTCCTTCGCTGCTGTCGGCGGCCGTCGTGACCAGGAACGTGCTAAGCAAAACCCGGTCCTCGAAGAGGTCCCAATGGGGACGAAAAATTCGCCTGACCCCACGTCCCGGAGCCCGGCGTACTCGGCACAGGTTTGAGAGTTTTCGACCGGCATTCAGCGCACGGATCACTGGACGGGACGCCATTGTTGGTTTCTCCTCGTTGAAAGCGGGACTTGCTGAGCATCGCAAGTGCCGTCGTCAGTCAGCACGCCGGCGCTTGCTGGTCGTCAAACCGTCGACGAACAGACTCTGATCCAGGACAATCGGCCCGACGGTCGGGTCGAGAGCGTGCGTTGCCGAAACCGGTCCCGCGGCGGCGAGGGTCGTGGATCCGCTCGTCGAATTGCCCAAGAACCGCGCGGTGGCGAAGTTGAGGTTGTCGTACTTTCTGGTAGGAAGAGCTGGTCCTCCAAACCTTCCGAATGCAGAGCCTGCCCCGAAGGCGACGCCGGCTTTGCGATCGGCTTGCTAAACGGTCGCGTGAGGAAGAAGCAAGAAACGACATCGGTGCGGGCTCTTTGGGGTCAAAAAATGCCTGATGCTAAATCGTCATCGATAAATAGACGCGGCGACTAATGCTCATGAGCACGTCGACGAACAGGCTCCGGTCAAGGACGATCGGCGCGAGCCAATGTATGTGGTGATACGACTTGCGAAATTGGCCAACGCCGCAGGAAAAGCGGATGAGCTTCATGCCGTCTTTCTGTTCTCTGGGCTGAAATCATCGTCGATGAGCAAAAGCGCAGGAACGCCGGGCGTCAGTGCCGCCTGTCCCGAGGATGCCCGTGATGCCGCGAATGCCGTTCCTTACATAGAGAGGGACGCCCGTTTCAGTCGAATGTCACGCACACAGGAAAAAATCGTCGCCCCGCTTCGCGGACGTTCCCGTCCCGGGTATGACCACGCGACGGCGGGCATGGGCCTGGCGGTCACCATCTTCGTTGCGACTTTGCAACATCGGTCGGGCTCCTCTCGGCGGCGAAGGGCGCTGGTTGGAAATGCGTGGATGAACTTCAATTCCCGAAGACGCGCACCGCTGACAGCGGCTGCTCCTGATCGGCAACGTCGAATTTGTCTGGGCTCGCCCCGTCTTTTGAGCGAGGTCGCGTCTATTAAAAGCTATTGGGTGCCATATCGTGCAGTGGCCGACGTACTCGCCACCCTTTGACGATGACGCCCTACCTTCCAAGACGTCGATTCGAGGCATTGCGCGCGCTGGTGCTCTCACATTCCCAATATATTTTCAAATACTCGAAGTATCACTGTAACTCTCCCCGCGAAGGGCCGGCACGTGCACTGCCGTACGGCAGGCTTTGGCGCCCGACGTGCCGAATGCAGCACCGCCGCAACCGATCGTAGGGTAGTGCCGAACGACCGTTGGGATCGCGAGGCGTACCGAGAGCCCCAGCCGGCTCGGTGGGCCTCGCCTCGACAAATCGAGGCTCGGCATCACCCTACCGCTCCTTCCGAAATTCAACCCTTCGAACGCGTAGCATCCAGCGCGCCAGGGTTCCGCGGTTCGGAGACACCAAGTAAAGATGCCGCCTCGCTGCGCAAGCGGACGACATCGGCGTCAGCCGGATCATTCTTCGCCGCCCACTGATTCGCCTTGTCGAACCAACGGAGCGCTTCATCCTTGTCACCGAGCCGCCAGCGTGTCATCGCCAGAAAGAACCAGTGGGCCTGACCGTTGGGCGCAAGCTTTGTCGAGCGTTCGAGCGCCTCGGCCGCGCCTTTCCAATCTCCGGCGCAGTACCGTGCTGCCCCGAGCGCGCCGAAGTACAGCGCTTCCCCGGGCTCCGCCGCGACGGCCTTGGCGGCGAGCGCCTGGGCACGAGCCGGGTCACGGAGCTGAGGGTCGGGGTGAATTGATAAGATCCACGCGAGGTGGCACTGTTCGACTGGGTCGTTGGCAACCCGGACGACAGCCTCGGCCAGCAGCTTTCGGGCCAGCGACGTGTATTCGCGGACCGTCGTATCCCGCTTCTCGCGCGGAATGCTCTCGTCGTGTCCCGCCAGCTCAGCGCAGCGGAACAGGAGCACCGAAGCCACTGCGCCGTCCAGGCCCCGTTCTGGGAACTTTCGGGCGAGGGTCGCGGCGGTTTCTGCTGCGGCTGAGTGATCTTTCAGTCGCACCAATGTCTCGGCCAGGTCCGTCTCGGTCTTGCGAAGAAAGTCGCGGTATCGAGGATTGCGCGGCTTCGCCCGGAGCGCGGCCTCCAGGCCGCGGATCTCCTCGCGTAGTAGATCGCAAGCCTCTTGCAACTCGCTACGGTTTCTTAACAACACGCCCAATCTGCGCCTCACGTCCGCGAAAATCTGCCGAACCTTGGGCGAGTCGGGCTGGCTCGCCGCGAGCGCCTTTAGCATTTCCAGCGCCTGCCTGAGTGCCAACTCCGATTCCCGGGTGCGGCCCATACGCTCGTAAATCTCACCGAGATTTTTCAGGCCGCCTGCGAGGTAGGCCCGCGGAGCGATAGCGGCGGGATTGTCCTTCACAACCTTCTGAAGGTGGTCACGAGCTTTCAGAAGGAATGTCTCCTGTTCCCGCGCTCGTTCGTCTGCCAAAGCCGCGGACAGATTCAGGCAACAAAGACCCAAGTTCACGCGGTACGCCATCACGTCGGGAAAATCGCGCGCCAGCGACTCCAACCCGCCGATCGCGTCCCGATGAGCCGCCTCGGCCTCGACTTTCCGGCCGAGGGCGATCAAGACATGCCCGAGAATCATCTGGGTCAGCGCCCGGTTACTGCGGTACAACGGAACCTCAGGCGACTCAGACGCGAGCTTTACATAGAGCTGCAAAGCGCGGCGAAGAGTGACCTCTGCTTCAGCTAGTCGCCCGGCATCCGACTGTCGCGTGCCGATGGTGTGCGTGATCTTCGCGAGTCCCGCTTGATATTTTGGATTATGGGGAGAGTCGGCCACAAGCTTTTCGTGGAAGGAGAGCGTGCGTCGATAACGCTCGTCCGCTTCTCGGCTCCGGCCAGTCATGACCGCGACGGCCCCGAGGGTGTGATAGGATGCGGCAACACCAAGACGATATTCGGGGTTGTTGGGCGACTCGGCCACGAGCCGTTCTCCGAGGGCAGTCGCGCGGCTCAGCACGCGCTCGGCTTCGGCCATCCGCCCCGTCGAAAACAAGAGGCGACCGAGGATCCCCAGAGCCAGGGCCTCCTCGCTCCGGTATTTCTGGTCAGGGAACTCTAGCGACAGCGAGCCCAACAGCTCCAAGCCCTTCCGCAGTGGCGCTTCGGCCTGGCCGCTCTCGCCTAGTTTCTCGCGGATCTGCGCGACATGCACATAGGCCACGCCGATCTCGTAGCGCACGTCGGGTTCGTCGGTCACGTTCGTTATGAATTTGAGGTAATATGCGAGGGCCTTCTCCAAAAACTCGCGCTGGACCTTCTGAAGCTTCGGCTGCTGGTCCAGCCACTTCTCCGCCACCTGCGTGTACATATCATCAACGGCCTGACGTGCCTGCAGCCGCTGCGCCAGCGCCTGATCGCGCTCCTGGACGACCTCACGATTCTTCCGAATGATCTCGGCATTCCTCCGGACAATCATCGTGTTGCTGACCGCGAGCCCTGCCATGCCGGCGAGCATCAGCAACGCAACCATGCCGCTCAGCCCGGCCACAAGCGGGTTTCGGACGCACCATCGCCAGGCTCGTTCGGCTCGGGTCACGGGCCGCGCCTCGATCGGCTCGCCTCGAAGCCACCGCTCCAGGTCCTCGGCCAGCCCGAGCGCCGAGTTGTAGCGCCGCTCCTGGTCCTTCTCCAGGCATTTCAGGCAGATCGTCTGGAGGTCGCGGTCGACGCGGCGGTTGACTGCGCTCGGCGGGTCGGGTGATCGTTCCCGCACCTGGTCGAGAGTCTCGACGACGGAATCCGCCTGAAACGGCGGCCTCCCGGTCAGCGCCGCATAGAGAACGGCGCCGAGTCCGTAGATGTCGGTCGCTGTCGTGACCGAACCCTTCCCCCCCGATGCCTGTTCTGGAGACATATAGGGCGGCGAGCCCATGATCTCGCCCGTCCGTGTGAGGCCGGGGTTTCCCTCCACGCGCCTGGCCAGCCCGAAGTCGGTGACGTGGGGCTGGCCTTCGGCGTCGAGCAGTATGTTGGAAGGCTTCAAGTCGCGGTGCAGCACGCCGCGCTGGTGCGCGTGGTGGACGGCGCGGGCAACCGCCGAGAGGAGCCGGGCGGCGGCCTTCGGGTCGGCGGCGAATTCCGTCAGTCGCCCGGCGAGGCTGCCCCCCTCGACCAGCTTCATCGCGAAATAGCTAAACCCCTCTTGTTCGCCCACCTCGTAGACCGGCACGATGTTGGCATGATCGAGATTCGCGACCGCCTCGGCCTCGTTGCGGAACCGCCGCAGGTCGTCGGGCGAGGCGAACTGGCCCGCCAGCATCATCTTGAGCGCGACTGGCCGGTTGAGGCTCCGTTGCCGCGCCTTGTAGACCACCCCCATGCCCCCGCGCACGACTTCCTCGATCAGCTCATAGTCGCCAAAGTTCCGTACATGTGTGCCTGCGTCGTACGCCCCGGCCTCGTACTGTCGCCACGTCTTGGCACCGTCGGCTGGGGCGTTGTTCCCCGACGCGTCGCCCTCGATTGAAACCGTTGCTGTGATCTCGTCGGCGGACGGTCGAGCAACGAGGCGCAACGGCTGCGTGACGCGATGGAACCCGTCTTGATCATCAAAGAACCCCTTGAGATCGGCAGCCAGGTCGGGGTGGAGGGTGCAGATCTCTTCAATATCGGGGGCCTGGCCGGCGGCGAGGGCCGCGTAATAGGCTCCGATGACTTCATAGAGCCGGCACCGCCGCTCACTGACGTCTTCGCCACTCTCGGTCGCCATTGCTAATGGTCCTCCTCACCTAGCGTTTCTCGCAGTTTGTTGAGCCCTCGGTGCAGTAACCCCGCAACCGCCGGCAGGCTCTTGCCCACCTGCTCGCAGACCTCGGGCACTGCTAGACCCCGAAGGTGCCGGAGCTCCAGAGCTGTTCGCTGGTCTACCGGCAGTCTTCCCATCGCCTCGATCATCTGAAGCAACCGCTCTTCGCGCAGGAACGCCTCGTCTGGAGAGGGCCGCTCGGACGCCAGCCAGGCGTCCAGTCGGGCCGACGACTGCTCGAGCGCCGCCTCCAGCGATTGCTCGCGGTCCCAGCGGTGCCGCCCGTGCTGGCGCAGGGCGTCCGCAATCTGGTTGGCCAGGATCGCGCGCAGCCATGCGGCTCGTTCGGCGTCCGTCTTGCCCCGAAACTGGTCCTGTTTCTCGTGCGCCTTCAACAGCGTTTGCTGGACAATGTCGCTGGGATCGAGCTTCGCCTGTCGTTTCGTGTCGAGCTGCAACCGTGCGAGCAACATGAGATATTCCCGGTAGCTTTCCAGCGGGCGGCCGGGGAAGTCAGCATCGGACATGTAGTCCACCATCGGTAAAGACGCCCGAACTGCCTGCGGCGCGCGCGGCAAAACGAGCCCTCGCCGTTTTTTGCCCAAACGGTTTGTTCGTCGTCGGCGGTCGGCTTGGATCATCCTACTTCGCGCGCGCCCAGCCCACAATTATGTGACGATCGCTCGGTCTGGTCTGCCTGGGATTGCTCCTCACGACGCTCTCGCGTCGTACCGCCAAGGCCGAAACGTTGCTCACCGAGCGAGCGCGGAACGTTCAAGGGCGCGGGCAAGTTAAGTGTCGTTGAGAGACTGAAACTTGTTATAATGAGGAAAGCTTAGCGATTCCCTGAACCGCAGGTTGCCTCAAATAGTCCCAAAGATGCGACGTAAGCTGCCAGCGAGATAAAACGTGGCAATCAATCACTTGGACTTTGAATTCATTGGCAAACCCGGCACGATAGCCGAGGTCACTTTGGATCGCGCTGCGAATGTGCTGCTGCTCGACCCCGCTAACTACGCAGCCTACCAGCAAGGACAGCCTTACAATTACTACGGCGGACACGCCACGGTCAGCCCGTTCCGACTCGTTGTTCCGAGCGCGGGGACTTGGCACGCCGTCGTCGACCTTGGGGGCGGGCCTGGCGAAGTTCGCGCGAGCTTGCGATTAGTGCGTCGCCGTCTTCGAAGCAGAAGCCGATGAATATGAGAAGTGAGTATCGACAGGTCATCAAATTATCCAGCCCCGGCGAACTCAGGGCATTCGTTGTCCATGAGCATGAGCTGGAGAAGCTGGAGCAAGGCTCATCTATCTCCTACCTATTAAGCGGAGCGCTTTTCTGCTTTGGCGTATCGGCTACCGCGTTCGGCACGGTGTTCACAGTTGCACCCGACGCTTGGAAGACTTTCTTAGCTTTCCTCATATTTGCATGTGTTTCTTTGGCCTCGGCGTTGTTCTGTCGGTAATGTGGTTTTTTTGGAACAAGTCGACAAAGAGTCTTGCAAGAACGATCCGCTCTCGCCTGCCGGATAATCAGCCCGCCAAACAACTGGTAATCGAAGAAACGGAAGTTGTTGAAATTGAAAGTTCGGAAGAAGTAGACGAAACAGAGTGACGTGAGCTACCGGCCGCACTCCCGCCGCTCCTCCCGCTCCTCCCGCTCTTCCTGGACCTTCCGCCGCCAGTTAAGCTCCACCATGCCCCGACCGTCTGGGTGGTGCTGAGCAGCGCGGCAAACACCATATGTAAAGAAAAGCCTTGCGCACCGAGGCACACAAGGCTAATCTCTCCAATGTCAAAGTTGGAGGGGTTATGATATCAGGAGCTACGGATGGCGCAACCGAAGAATGGCGTCCGGTGGCGGGGTTTGAAGGTTTGTATGAGATATCAAACTTTGAGGGGCCACGTCACGCGACCACGTGGACACACGGCCACGTGGACATGCACTGTTGGCGGAGCCATCGGCCCGGTGAGCACGGTCGCATGGCTGGCCCTGCAATTCGATGTCCGGCAATTTCCAACCCTTGTCTCTGTTACTTTGCCTCAAGAATGGCTGCGGTCGCGGCGTCGGCCCTCAATGTCGCCAGCGCCTCCATGACGAGCCGGTCATTGCCCCGTTCGAGCCCGATCAGTGCGTTGGTAGTGGACATGCACTGCGTTGGAATGGAGCCACTCGTGGACGTGGATCACAATGCAGGGACTGGATCACGATGCAGGGACAGGCAATGCGCGATGTTATGCAGGTACAGGCGGTGCGCAACGTTCTATAGCGAGACCAAGCGTTTGCTGAATCAACCGTCTACCGGAGCCGATCCCCAGAAGCATTCCGCCAGGGAGACCGACGATCGCGTCACGACAGTAAAAGAGGACACTCCTCGCCGATCCCCAGCGCATTTTCAGGCGGCTTCACATGATGCCTGTACTGTCTGACCTCATCCGTTGCCGCTTTTGGCAGGAACTGTCGAGTCGGCCGTCGCCACCCCTGTTCCTCTCTAAGTCGTCAGATCCGATCCAGGCGGTTCGCAAGGTCAGGACCGGTTACATGCTTATAAGCGCACCAATAGGCCGAGATCTGTTTACCGGAAAAACCAAATCAATCCGACATCCACGAGGCCTCTCTCGATTCCGCGATGCGTCTTCATGGTCACACTCAGCCATGCATTGCCTTGTGTGGATCATCCAGGCGCGCTCGTAAATCATTTAAAGCGTCAACATGCGTTAAATCGTTAGATTGTGCCGGTTACTCAGGCGCCTAACCGCAACATGATGTTACTTCGAGAGATGCGGCAAGTAGTCTGGTCATGCGGATTACTCAGGCGCCTAACCGTAACTTGATGATGCTTCGAGAGATGCGGCAAAAGGTCTGGTCATGCCGATTGCTCAGGCGCCTAAACGGAACATGATGACGCTTATAGAGTTGCGACAAAAGGTCTGGTCATGCGGATTACTCAGGCGCCTAAGTGGAAGTCGATGCTCCGCATCGAGTTGGAGCGATTTTTCGAACTTCCGATTATGCAGGCGCCTAAGCGGAACTCGAAGCGGCATAAAAAGATGGGGACAATTTCTATCTTCCCGAGGCCTATTTCGGCGCCGCGCCGTGTGCGCGCCACGCGCCACGGCGCAGTGACGAGCGCGCGCGCTTCCATGATGGGACGGTCATACCGGTTGAGTGAAGTCGGGGCCAAGGAGAATTCGGGATTTTGCGACTTCTCGGCAAAGTCCGGGCGATTTGCACGCGACGCCACGAAACATTGAGCTGGCTTGAGGTTGTGACTCGCTACGATCCACGGGATTGCAAACCTCGACCTCGGCCGCTGGTGCCGTCGAAAACCCTTTAGCTCTGATGGCGCGGGCTTTGACTTTCAATCCCAAAACGGCCGACTCTCGGGTCGTTCTTGGTGGAGATCAGTGAGAAGTCTCGAGATGGCGAAAACGGCCGCTGAGGAAATGATTTGCCTCTGGTTGGACCGGAGCCGGCGCTTCAAGCGCCCTCGACGACGGAATAGGTGTTGGACATCTCGCGTTTGAGCTTGCCCAGGGCGACGAGCTCGTCCCAGATGCCGGGGGGATGGCCGGCCGGGGGCGTGATCCCGGTGATCCCGGTCTTCTTGCCGCCGCCGCGGCTCAGGCCCGATTCATCGTCGAGCCTCATCAGCTTGAGGCGCTTCTTGAATGCCTTCAATGCCCGCTTGAGCTCTTCGTCTGTCGCCATGAACGTTCTCGTCTTTCTGAAGTCCATCCACACCGCGGCCGCCTGCGAAATTGTGACACGTGCTGGGGCTTGCGCCGCTGGCCTCACGGCGCCTGGCTAGAGAAGAAGTTCGCACGCGCACGGGTCATTCTTGACAGCCAGCTCTCAGGATAATCGCATCGACTGATGGTGAGAACGAATTCAAGGATCATGACAAAAAATCTCGAACGCCTCATGGCTCAGGGATTGCTCCATGGGCCGACGAGCTCGGCCGAGGCGCCGGGCTTGGTCGGCAGCGCCGTCGAGGCCCGGACTTGAAAGTCTCCGGGTTGCGGTGACTCGAGCCGTGCCGCTGGTTCGGTCATGAAGATGAGCTTGGCTGCAATCGACTTGATATCTCCGGGCGCAAAGCGCTGCCAGCCTGGCAGGTCGGTGATGGTCGTCGAGAAGGAGGGGGTCCCTTCGCGTGCCGAGAGCACGATCCAGACGCGGCCCAGAATGTCGTATTGATTCCCCTCGCCGCGCCAGCGGATCTGGGACGAGGGCGGGACGTCGCGATTGCACGCGAGGAGTGTCTCGGCGCGGACGGCGCAGTGATTGACCTCCACGTCGAGTGCCGCGCCCGGCGTGCTCGGTGTCACGTCGATCACGCCCGCCGATTCGACCGTGCACGACTCGAGAATGAGATGAGGGGGCGGCGGCCCTCCCTTCCTTGCGGCTCCCACGCTGCCGAGCTGAAGTCGGACGCCCCAGCCGTACCAGGGTGCCGCCGATTGGGCTTCGGCCCCCCGAGCCGAGGCCGGCACGATCATCGTTTGACGGATTCGCGCAGGCGCTGCTCATGGCAATGACATGAAACGTCTCGTCGAACCCGCGGAACCAGCTTCGGTTGACATCAAGCACCCCCCCCTCCGAGAGGACCGCGCACGACCCCCTGGGGTGCGTGGCACCATTGAGGTTAAATGCACATCTGTCGATTTTCGCGCTGCCTGCCGCCTTGATGACGGCCGCCGGCGCGGGGGCGCCGGCGTCTCGGGGTAGGAGAGATTGAACGTGAGTCCGGAAAGCTCCAGCGATACGCCCGAGCCCGTTGTGAGCAAGGGAATGGTGCCTTTGAGCTGGCTCTCGATAATGGGGTGGGTCCCCGGCGCGGCACGCACGAGCAGGCGGCCGCGCGCCGAGATGAAGTCGAGTGGCTTCTCGCCGGTCAAGCGAATGGGTTCGCGGTTGTTGAGTTCGACCCACCCATGCGACCCCATCGCGGTTTGCATGGCGTCGAACAGCTTGTTGGCCGGGAATTCTTGTTCGTGGCCCCCCTCGGTTCGCACGACGATGGGGGCTGCCGATATTCGCGGGGATAGAGCCGGGCTCTCGGGCTTTGTTATTTTCGCCGCCACTTTTTTATTCCCGGCGATCGACGAGCCGGATAAAGATCCGGACGCTGGCGTGGGATCGAATGGCTTGACCCATGCGAGGAACGTCACGGCCACGACAACGGCGGTTGCCAGGGCGGTGAGCCGCCCAGAGCGGCAGGACGCCGAGCCGCCTGGTCGACGAGGTCGCATCGCCCGTTGCCGGTACGGCGCGGGCCGCGCCGAGCCCGGCTTGGGCCGCAAGAGGCCGTCGCGGAGCGACAGCTCGGGGTCGAGCTCGACGAAAAGAGGAAAGTCGGGGTCGCTTTCACCGTAATCGTAACTGGGCCGCTCGGGCGTCGCGCGGGTTTCATTGGCCGCTGGATCGGAACCGGTTTCGGTCATGGTGATCGGCGGAGTTTCAGGCCGATCGATCGCGGCGATCGTTTTGATCAAAGGAGGCGCGGGCTCGACCTGCGCGGTTGGCGGCGCAGGCTCCCTGGCCGGCTCGGGCGTGGGCGAAGACGAGCTTTTTGCCGGCTCGGCATCGCGACCGGCGGCCGGGGAGGGGAGGGCTTCGCCTTCATTATTGAGTGTGAAGGGCGTTTCATCCGCGTATTGTTCGAGAACCTGAACGACGTGCAGTGGCGTGGCAAAACGGTCATCGGGCGACTTGCGCATCATCCGGCGGACGATCTCACCGAGCCCTTCGGGAAGGCCGGGGACCATCTGCTCGATCGGTGTCGGCTCGAGCCCCTGATGGGCAAACAGCTTTTCCGGCAGGCTCGGGCCAGGAAAAGGGACCTGGCCAGCGCACATATGATAGAGGGTGCAGCCGAGCGAATAGATGTCGCTGCGGATGTCGACCGAATGAGAATGCCGCGCCTGTTCGGGGGCCACGTAATCAAAAGTGCCGACCGTGGCCCCATCGCGCGTCACATGATCGTTCTCGGCCAGATCGATGGCCAGCCCTAAATCGGCCAGCTTGGCGGTGCCATCGCGGGTGACGAGAACGTTGTAGGGATTGACGTCGCGGTGAATGAGCCCTTTGCGATGGGCGTGTTCCAGGCCGAGGGCGACCTGGCGAACCAGGCGCACGGCGGTCGCCGGCGGCATGCGGCCCTGCTCGGCGATCAGGGTGCCAATCGTCTTCCCCTCGATGTATTCCATCACGAGGTAGTAGCGGCCGCTCGATTCTCCAAAATCGTAGATACGCACCAGGTTTTCGTGCTGGAGCTGCGCCCGACTCGGGCCTCGCGCTGAAATCGCGCAATGGCGCGGGGATTACTCATGCGCTCGGGGGAGAGGATCTTGAGTGCCACGTGGCGGTTGAGCCGGGTGTCGCGTGCGAGGTAGACGCGCCCCATGCCGCCTTGGCCGATCAGGTCGAGCAAGGTATAGCGATCGACCTTGAAGCCGGCGGTTCGCCCCGCGAGGAGTTGTTGCGCCTGCCAGAGCGTCAGCAGTTTCAATTGAACGGCCTGTCGGGCAAGCCGCCGATCGATGTGCTCGGGGAAATCGCGCTTGGGCACCGCGATGGCCTCCCAGCAGGCTGTCAGACCTTGGGCGTCCATCAGGCCGCTGAGGAGAGTGGCTTGCCAGAATCGCGACGCCTGAGGATCGAGCATACTTATTCCTGAACCTGCACTTGCGCCGTCGGTCACGTCACGTCACGTCACGTTCAGCAAGCAAGAAGCCGCCACGCCGACGCTGGCGGATCGCCTACCCGTTCATTGAGTCTATCACCGCTTGACATGCTACCTCGGATCGAGCATGGACAAAAACCCACTTGACCTGTTCGCCCATGGATCTTTTGCCGCTACCTTTGCCTTTCCCTCGGCGTCGCGGGCCGTTGTTTGCCGTCGATCAATTCCTTCGCCAGCGGGCGCGTGGCTGTCTGTGTGTGTGTGTGGCGTACACGCGACATCATGTTGTTCCCGCGCCGATCGTGTCACCGCCGGCATCCGCATGCGTTACAGAAATGATGACCGATTTAAGCGGGCCGTGAAAGACGCTGATTTCCATTCCTCCTGGATCCACGCGGCCGGAAGGAGCAGCGATGGCGCGATTCCGAGTCGACAATCTCGGGTGCTAGCTTCATCCTCGCCGTCTTAATCGTGTTCGGATCCACGCCGATCGAACCGGAGGGCTAGTCGCGATGACGAGAGCTCAATTAATCATTCCTCGGTCCGATGTCCAGTGTGGCAAGACTTTCTTTCAGGAACGCCGCGCCGCGGATGAGCACCGGATCGCCCTGGAATTCTGGAATCGAGCGACCGGCCACGTTCGCAAGGGCTATCACCTGGCGGTTTACCGCTGCAGGCGGTGCGGCGGCTTCCATCTCGGTCAGAAACCCTTCGGGAAACCAAAAACAGACGGGGAAAACAACGACCCGCGTCACGCTTGAAAGCGTGACTCTCCCGTCATCATCACCATCAATTTCATTTTGACCCGTTCCCGAGCGGACGATGCCCTGCCCGGGCACCTGCACGAGACGAACTCAGTTTATCAATCGCCTCCAGTCGCAGGCAACCACCCTGAGCAAGCGAGGCGCTGCGCTCAAAGACGAAATCCGTTACACTCGAGCGTGCTCCGGGCGTGCAATCGATGAGTCTACCTCCGTTCTGGAACCGGGCCGATGAGCGACCATTCTCGCATCGAATGGACCGACGCCACATGGAATCCGATTCGAGGCTGCACCAAGATCAGTCCCGGTTGTGCTCATTGCTATGCCGAAACGTTCGCCGAACGCTTTCGCGGCGTTCCGGGCCATCCTTATGAGCAAGGTTTCGACCTCCGCGAAGTTCCCGAAAAACTGGCCGACCCGTTGCGGTGGCGAACACCGAAGATGATTTTCGTCAACTCGATGAGCGACCTGTTTCATCAGGATGTTCCCGACGCGTATATTCACGAAGTCGTCAAGATCATGCTCCGGGCCGACTGGCACACGTATCAAGTTTTGACCAAGCGTGCGGCGCGGATGCAAGAGATGCTGCAAACGAGCCTGCGGCACGCGGCGATCGCCCCTCAGATCTGGTGGGGTGTAAGCGTCGAGAATCGCCGTGACGGCTTGCCGCGCATCGATCACTTACGCCAGGCGCCCGCGACCACGCGCTTTCTCTCGATCGAGCCCTTGCTCGAAGACCTTGGTCCACTCGACCTGAGCGAAATTCACTGGGTGATCGTCGGCGGTGAAAGCGGTCCAGGAGCCCGGCCCATGAAAGAAGATTGGGTTGTTTCCATTCGCGACCAGTGCCGAACGGCCGGTGTGCCGTTCTTCTTCAAACAATGGGGGGGCACGCGCAAGGCCAAGACCGGCCGAATGCTCGACGGCCGCACTTACGACGAAGTGCCTCCGCGGGTGACCCGCCCGGTTCTCGACGAGAGTCGACGCAAGGCCATCCTCGAGGAACTCTCCAGTCCGCTACCGTGAAAAGCCAGCGGCACGCGCGGTACACTGTGACGGTTACGGATCGAACAATTCCTTGAATTCCTTGAAGATATACGGTCGTCGATGTTCTGGACTGTATGAACTCACATGAGTTTTGTCATTCCGTGCACGGGCTGTGGCAAACAATTCACGGTCGCCGACGATCTGGCCGGCCGGGCGATCCGGTGTCAGACGTGCGGGTCGATCCGGCGCATTCCCACGCGAGTGAGCCAGGCGCCGCAAGGGCCGGCAGACACTTATCCCCTGGCTCCCGAGCCGTTGCCAGATCATGATGTGCCCAGGCGTGACGGGCCCGTATCCACCACAAATGACCCGATACGAGCCAGGGGCCCGGCAGCCCGACAGGCGGCTTTTCAACACGGCTGGCGCCATTCGATTCGCACGAACATCGGCGGTTCGAGCCGCCTGGAATCGGAAAATCTCGGACTCATCTTGCTCAGCCTGGCCGACCTGCTCGTGACCTATTTTCTGTTGCGCCGCGGGCCGGCGTTTTACGAGTCGAACCCCGTGGCCCAGTGGTTCTTCGTGCGCTGGAATATCGCCGGGATGGCCGTATTCAAGTTGAGTGCCATGGGACTGGTCGTCGTCATCGGCGAAATCGTCGAGCGCCAGCGGCCAGGCTGGGGGCGCGGTCTGCTCCTGGTGAGCTGCCTGGCGACGCTGGTCGTCGTCTTCCACGGCTTACGGCTGCTTCTTGGTCACGGAGACGACGGCACGCCCTTTCCGTGAACAGGATTCGGCCGTCATGATCCGGGACTGCACCCGCCTCCGGCCGCAATAGAAAAAGGGACAGCCGCGGCGACTGTCCCCATCAGCAAAACGGCTCGATTTGGCTCGCCTCGCCTCGCCTCGAATAACCTGACCCTTCCTACACAGACACCCATTCCTGTGCTTGGCCGTCGACCAGCGAGAGCAGGAGCGAGCGGTCTTTACTCCGTGATTCGCCAATCGCGGTCACATAGACGGCTGGATCGTCTTTCACGGGGCACTCGTGCTCGCAGATCCCGCAGCCTATGCATTTGACGGGATCGATGTAGGGGCGCTTGAGCTCGATGGTCGCCCCCCAGCGATCGGTGACTTCGACGTTGCGCGTGAAGATCGCCTTGGGGCTGACCGGGCAGACTTCCTCGCAGACGACGCAGCTTGTATCCATCGCCCAGGGAAGGCAGCGCCCCTGATTGTAAAAGGCGGTTCCCGTCTTGATCGGTCCCTTCGCCTCGAATGGCCCGATGCCCAGCTTCTCGACGATCGAGATTTCGCGGATCGCGCCCGTGGGACAAACCTGGCTGCAAAGCGTGCAGTTGAGCTCGCACCACCCCATTTTCGAGATCATGATGGGGGTCCAGAGCCCCTCCAGACCGGCCTCGAACAAAGCCGGCTGCAACACGTTGGTCGGACAGACTCGAATGCACTGATCGCACTTGATGCAGCGCCTCAGGAATTCGTCTTCGGCGACCGAGCCAGGGGGCCGGATCACGCGTGCGCTGGAAGTTCTTGCGCACACCGCCTGAGAGCCGGGTCATCGGGAAGAAGAACAATCCGAAGAGTCCCGCCAGAACGAGCTCGCGGCGACCGACGGCCGGGTAGGCGACCTCGCTGGCCTTGCGCGGCAGGAAGCGGAACGATAATGCGTCGTGCGGGCAATCCTCGATGCAGTTGAGGCAGACGAAGCATTCGCTCTTGCGCAAGTCGGCGTGGGGGTCGGACGCTCCTTCGCAGCTCTTCAGGCAGAGGTCGCAGTCGGTGCAACGAACCGGATCGCGGTCAATCCGCCAGAGAGCGAAACGGCTGAAGACGCCCAGCAATGCGCCCAGCGGGCAGACGACCCGGCAGAAGAATCGAGGGATCCACCAGTTGGCCACGAGGAATCCGACGAAGATCAGGCCGACGATCCAGGCTTGCCAGTACTCACGGGGCTCGGTGTAAACGCTTTCGGTCGCCTTGTGCACGGTCGGCAAGACGCTGGTTGTCATCGATCGCACGGTGAGCGCGATCGGATCAAGTAGCCCGATTTGCAGCGAGCTATTGCTTCGTTTGTGCTCTTCGGCGGCCCGCGAGATGCCTGTTTCCATCGCGGCGAACACGCGCGAAATCCCGGTCTGCGGCAGCTCGGCCCCTTGATAGGCCTGCCACATCTGCCCTGGCGCGTCGATCGCGGTGGGAATGATCCAGAGGCTGGCCATCGCGATCATCACGGCCAGGATGTAGTACTTGATCGCGTAGATCTTGCGATAGCGGTTGACCTCGATCATCTGCTTGGTGTTGCGCCGGTTGCCGATCCAGCCGAAGAAATGGTGGAGGATGCCAAATGGGCACATCCAGTTGCACCAGACCCGGCCCAGCATCATGGTGATGGCGATGATCACGAGGCCCCACACGAGGTTGCGGTAGATCGTGTGGGTCGTCAGCGCGGTCGCGACGGCGACGAGCGGTGTCGCTTCCAGGAAGAGCGAGACCGGCCACCCTTTCAGATAGCGCAGATCCGTGATGAAGAGGAAGAACAAGAAGAGGCCCAGGAACAGGCCTTCATACGCGCGGCGGATCTTGACCATCGGTCCCTCCAGAGGGGGGATTAATCTTGAGCTTGCGGGAATGCTGGGGGTTGGTCGGGTTTTCTTACTTCGCGATCAGACCGTGATCTCTTGCGTCCACTGAGGCCGCCAGTCGAGGCCCAGGCCACGCGTGATGACCTTGTCCAGGTAGATGATCTGGTCGCGCTGCCGCTCCAGAAGCTTGGTGACGCACCAGCTATCGACGGCCGTGTGGTCGGTGCCGATCACCATGGTGTCGCCCCGCTTGACGTCGTTCAGACTGCCGCCGGTCGGGCCGTTGCGCATCAAGAGCTTGCGGCCATCGGCGACCACGAACGAGGGCTTCATCATGAGCGCGAAGTCGGAGATGATCCCGTGGATGTTCTGGTGGAACTGGTTGCGCGGATTGCCGAGCAAGCCGTACCAGTTTTTCATCGTCACGGTGGCCTTGCAGAGGTTGTGATCCTTGACCGGCGAAATGCCGATGACCTTGGTCGCCTCGCGGAACGGGCGATAAAACATCCGCCACGTGCTGGTGATCGTCTCACCGCCGACATAGAGCTGCTCGAAGTAACTGTCCTTGGGGAGCATCAACTCGGCTCCCGCGCGAATAGCCGCCTCGCCCACCTTGGTCTTGTAGAAGCAGCTTTCGGGGTTATTGATCGGGTTATCAGCCACGATCACCTTGCGGGCTCCCGCTCCAAAGCAGAGCCGCGTCACGGCGGCCACCGTGTCGGGCTGGGTCGTCGCGGCCAGGTCGGGATTCTTGTCGAAAGCCACATTCGGCTTGATGACGACCACATCCCCCTTCTTGATGAAGTGGCCGACACCGCCCATCGTATCGAGCGCGGCCTTGACCATGGAGAAGGCCTGTTCCTCGCGCGCCTTGAGCTCTTCATCCTTCGATTGATGGTCCTCGGGGCGCACCGGGCGGGAGCGAACGACGACCAGGCTCGGCTTGCCGACGGCCAGCTTCACCGAGTAGTCCTTGAGCCGCACCGGCGGCGGCGGCTTGACGCCTTCCATCCCCCAGCGATCTTGCAGGACCAGGCCCCCCGCCACCGCACCGCCGGCCACCAGCGCATAGCCGCCAACCTGGGCGGCGAATTGCCGGCGAGAGAACGGCTGGTCCGCCGGGTTCACCCCGCCGAGACGTTCCAGGTTCTTCAATTGCGTCCGGGTCAGTTTTTCGCCCATCGGGAGACCTCGGTTCGTTGGAAAAGCGGGTTTCGCGGCATTGATACGGAGACGAGAACGGAAAGTCAAAGCAAAGCAGGGACCAGATGGATCACGTCAATTCACTCAATTCAATTCAATTCGATTCGGCTCGGCTTGCGTCGCGTGCGCGATGACTCGCGCTGGCTGGCTCACTGACTTAACCTGGGTTGCTACTACCTGGCGCTGTCGAGGGTCGGTACGGTGGCCGGCAAGGTCTTGGCCAAAGCGCGGGCAAAGGCTTCGGCCCTGGCCGCGCTGGTTGCGCCGTTGGCTCCCGCCACGGTGTTCCCCTTGCGGAAGACAACATCAACCAGGCCAATATTATCACTCAAGACCATCTCCTCGATGCCCTCGGCCGTGACGGGCTTCACTTCGGCTCCGTCTTTCTTGACGCCCGCGATGTACTTTTCCATGATCGACTTGGCCTCTTGCGCATCGCGATAAGGACGCAGGAACCCCTGCCAGGCATCGTTCCCCTCCTTATAATCGGCCATGAAGACGTCGGAGAGGAAGCTATAGCCAAACACGTCTTGCGCGACGTATTTCGGATCTCCCTGCCGGTGAGCGGCCGGCAGAAAGGCAAAGTAGGTCGCCGGGGTAACTTCGGCGGGGGCCGGGGTCGGGGCTGGCTGGGTTGCCGCCGCCGTAGCTGATTTCGCGGTCGCCGGAGTCGAGGCCGGAGCCGCCGCTGATCCCTCGGCCGTCGTGGAGGTGGATGTCGTCGCCGCCGTGGTCATGGCCGGTTTCGTTGCTTCGGCGGCGGGCGCTCCGCCCGGCTTCTGGCTGGCCGCGACACGCCTGGCCAGCTCCAGGGCAAAGGCACCAAATTTGGGATCATCCTGGGTCGAGACGATCTGCGTGTAGTATTTCCCCGAGTAAAATAGCGTGCTGCCGGCGGTCGTATACCCCTCGTTGCCGATTGCGACGACCTTGAACTCCTCGGGCTTTTCCGACCCGTATTTGCCGAGGGCCTTGAGCGGGTCGGCCATCTCGAAGATGTAAAGCTGAAGCTCGTTCGACGGGTCGCCGGTCGGGTGATAGAACGCGTAGGCCATGCCCTTGACCCCGTATTGCACGAAGCTCTCGGCCCGGCCGTCGATCTTTTCGTAGAGGTTGTCGGCGTTGAACGTTTCCAGATGCTTCTCGCCCGACTTGCCGACGGTCCATTCGGGGGGCAGGCCCGTCAAGGGCAACATGGCGGCGAGCTTGCGCTGAGGCTCAGGGACCGTGGCCAGCTCGGATTCGACTTGCTGCGGGCTCAGCTCGTTGGGATTGGCGGCCGCCGGTGTTGCGAGTGGCGTCGCCGCGGCGGGCAGAGCAGGGGCCGCGGCCATCGCCAGACCGGGGTTATTCGCTGCGGGGGCGTTCGCGGCCATCGCACGCAGGTCGACGGGGGGCGCGGTGTAGTCGAGAAGTTGCTGGGGGCCGTCGACGCCCACGCTCTTGCGAACTCCGGCCAGTGTTTGCAACACGTGGGGGAATCGCTGGGCCACGGCGGCTGACGTTCCGGCGACACCCCGCAGGGCCAGCATGGCCTCGTCGAGCTTTTTGACGTTTTCGACCAGGTTCTTCCGTTCGAGCGCCAGGCGTTCCATTTCCTGCTTCACGGCCGCGTCGGCCGTCTTCAAGCTCTTGAACTCACGCCCTTGATCGAGCACCGACCAGGTCTGGTTCGGGTCGAACTCGTAGCGGTTGCGGTCGAACGTCCGGCTCTTGAGGACCAGGGCCGCGAAGATGGCCGGGATCGCCATCACGAGCATCATGCCGGCCACGATCGACGAGAACTCGGGCGTTTGCATCACCCGTCCACGCCGGGCTTTGAACCATTTGATCCGCCCCAGAACCGCAAATACCAGGGGCGTGCTCGCCAGCGCGAAGAGGGCCGCACTGAGCGCCAGGATCATGAACGGGTCGCTCATTAGCTCGTCGCGATATCTTGCCCAAAGTCCTGTCACGATGCACTGGCCCTCTGGCAATCTGAGTCGGAATGTGGGGGAGCTTCTTGGTTCGGGCTCTCGGTTCGCCGCGAAGGTCGTCAACCGAACCAAAAGGGAGGAGCGGGATCGACTTGCGATCACCCGCCGATCATTATAGCAGTGGCCTCCCGCCGCCGGCAACGATTTCGGCCAGGATACGCCCGGAAATGGCTTGAATCGCGGGGGAGCGACGACAACCGGTCGACGCCGCTCTTCCTACACAAATAATGACTCGACAAAGGTATCGGCGTCAAACGGCTGGAGGTCGTCCAGCGCTTCGCCCACGCCGATGAATTTGACCGGCAGATTCATGGTCTGCCGCACGGCGATGACCACGCCCCCTTTGGCCGTGCCATCGAGCTTGGTCAGGATCACGCCCGTGCAACCGATGCTCTTGGTGAATACCTCGGCCTGGCGAATCGCGTTCTGGCCATTGGTGCCGTCGAGCACGAGGAGCACTTCGTGCGGGCGCCCGGGATGAGCCGCTGGATCACGTTGCGAATCTTCTCGAGCTCGCGCATCAGGTGCGTTTGCGTGTGCAGCCGCCCGGCCGTGTCGACGATCAAGATATCGATATCGCCGCGTCAGCGCGCGCTGGCAGGCGTCGTGCGCGACGCTCGCCGGGTCGGCCCCCGGCGCCCCCTTGACGATCTCGCACCCGGCGCGACTCGCCCAGATCGAAAGCTGATCGGCGGCCGCCGCGCGAAACGTGTCGCACGCCGCCAGCAAGATCGAGTGCCCCTGATCTTTCAGATACTGCGAAAGCTTGGCAATCGAGGTCGTCTTGCCCGAGCCATTGACACCCGCGATCAGGTAGACCGACGGCCGCTTCGCGGCCACGCGGAGCGCTCCCGGCTTGGGGTCGTCCAGAAGCTTCTTGAGCTCGGCCTTGACGAATTCAACGAGATTCTCGTCGGCCGTTTGCTCGGAATACGCCTCGCGCACCAGATCGATGATCCTGGACGTCGCGGCCAGCCCCACGTCGGCCTGTATCAAGCGGCTTTCCAGGTCGTCGAGAAACGATTGATCGACCTTGCGGCCAAACCACGAGCGAACATTGAAAAGCTGCGCCGTCTTGGCCAGGCCCTTTCGGAACCGTTCCAACAAACCAGTAATCGCCATTGCCGTCCTTCGACCGAGAATGCCAGAAGCCTGACGAGACCAGATGAGACGAAACGAGACAAAATCAAAACCAGTACAGGCCGGCTCATCGAGGTCGAGACCCGGGTCGCTGGTTTTCTATCGCTCAATCGATTTATTCTACCGATCCCGTCGATTCGCCCGTAGTCGAATTCGTTGCGGGAACGCTCGCGGTTTCCGGCTGACGACCGACCGCGGCCCGCAACCGTTCGAGGTTCACGCGCGGCGTGGTGATCGCGCCGACCCAGCGGCCAGGGCGGTCAGCCGAATGGAAGTCGCTGCCGGCGATCCCGATCAAGCCAAGCCGCTCGGCCTGGAGGTTGATCCGGCGGCTTTTGCTGGTTGAGAAGCCGGGCCCATTCGTTTCGATCGCACGCAGGCCCTCGTCGACAAGCGACCTTAGCTGGCTCTCACGCAGGTCTTGAGGCGGGTGTGCCAGTGCGGCGACACCGCCGGCTTCGTTGATGAGCGCGATCGCCTCGCCGCTCGCGAGCCTCGGCCTTTCGACGCAGGCCGGGCCGCCGTCGCCCAGGTAGTTGTTGAAGACGTCGCGCGAACTGACGATCTGCCGCGTACGCACGAGATAATCGGCAAGGTGGCGGCGCCCCAGGTTGGCACGCGGAAAGACGCGTCGAATCGCGTCGAAATCGACCGAGAATCCGAGCGTGCGCAACCGCGTGATCATCGCCTCGAAGCGCTCGGTGCGGCCGGCCCGCAGCGAACGCATCGCGCCAGGAGCGCGGGGGCATCGGTACGGAAGAAATAGCCCAGAATGTGGAGCTCGCGACCATCTTGAGAACACGTCAGCTCGACGCCGTTGATCAGCTCGATGCCCCACCGCTGTGCCTCGGCACGGGCGATCTCGATCGCGGAAACCGTGTCATGGTCGGTGATGGCCAGCGCGTCGATGCCGACGCGTGCCGCGGCGATCACCACCTCGCACGGCGAGCAGATGCCGTCGGAATGCGTGGTATGGACGTGAAGGTCGGCCCCCTCACGCCCGTGCCGCGGCCGTGATGAAGGGAGTGCCATTGCCGTCGCGACTCTGTCGAGCTTCTTCAGTTTGTTGACAACGGGATTCGGGAGAGAGCGACTCTGTCGAGTCGAGCCTCTTCAGATCCCCCAACTTGTAGCTCAGCTCGACGGAGTCTCGCCCTCCCGGGGAGAATGAAACAGCCCCGGCTCGCCCGATGAAGGGGGCTCGGTCTCACCCGATGAAGGGGGCTCGGTCTCACCCGATGAAGGGGGCTCGGGCTCGGCCTGGGCTCTTGTTCCTGGGTCCGGGTCTGGTTGAGATGCCGCCGCGGTTTCCTCGGCTTGCCGCTGGAGCACCCGATCGAGGATTCCGTTGACGAAGCGGCTCGACTGCGCGGTGCTATACCGCTTGGCCAGCTCGAGGGCCTCGTTGATGGCGACCTTCGCGGGAATCTCGGGGCGAAACAGCATTTCATAAGCGCCCAGGCGAAGGATGTTGCGGTCGATGGCCGCCATCCGATCCAACCGCCAGTTCTCGGCGACCTGGGAGATCATGGCGTCGATCCCGGCCTGATGCTCTTTCACACCGTCGACCAGGCCCTGGGTGAACTCGCAGAGCTTGCGGTCGTCGAGGAGGCGCCGATGAATGAATCGGCTGACTTCATCGGGGGGCATCCCGGGATTCTGCTCGACCTGATAAAGGACCTGGAGGGCGACTTCACGGCCCCGGGATCGTCGGGTCATCATCAGGCAGCCTCATCCCTCGGGTGCGCGGACGTGGGTGGGTGGCTTCCATCAAGACGTCACACGCGAAACGTAGCCGGCCGGCCGGGCGCCGCAAGAGAGCACAACGGCGAATACGAATCACAGTCGGGCCGCAACCGGATCAGATCAACGAGCAAATCAAAGCACAGTTCAGGCCGGGCGGAACGGAACATCACGTCACGTCGGTTTGCCGTGGGTCCTTCCTCCGGTCCACCCCATTATTTTAAAGGATTTTTCGCTTCCTCTGGCCACAGTCGATCATACGCCAAAGGGACAGCCCGGAAAAGGGGGCGTCGCGAGGATAGGCCATGGTCCAATGGCCGGCTCCAGGGGAAATTCGGCTCATTGTTGGGTGTCAAGTTGGTCGATGAACATTCCTGATCGCGCAACAGAGGCGTCGGAGCTGCGCTGTCGAGCCACGGGATAGGGATGACCCTTTCCCGCCATGTTGCACACGGATGATTGATTTGCAGGTCGCTCAACGACCATCGCCGGTGGCGTTACGTCGGGACTGGCACGGAAAGGATTTCGGTCATGGTGAGGCTTCGCTCTGCGGTGATGGCCGTGGCTATTGGCACCGGCGTCATGGGGTGTGCCGTCTCGGGATCCCACGTCGCCCACTACTCGATCTGGCACTGTGACGAATGCGACGACTTCCCGACCCCCGCTTATGGACCCGGCGATTCGATGATGCCGGGCACCTACACAGGCTCAGGCGGCCGGGAGCCCCTGAATGGGACCCAGCCGGGCGTGAGTGATATGGATCCCAGCGTCGTTCCTCCTGCCGAGCGGGTGCCGACCGCTCGACCCGCAGCCGAGGCGCCGGCCGCGCCGGCCGTGCCAGCAGGGTCGGCCCCTGGCACGGGCACGCTCGCCCAGCCCCCGGCGTCGCCAATGCCCCGCCCGTAAACGCAGGCCGGCGATTCGGGCTGCTGCTGCATGAATCGAATAATGCCCCCGGCACCCGGGGTGATCAGCAGCCCGATGCGTCGTCGTTCCGGTCGAAAGAGACAAGCAACCCTCCGCCAGGAATCGGTCGGCAGGGCGTCGCCTCATCACAAGGAAAGGACTTCCCCATGGCGAGGATCGCACGTGCTCTGGCGGTCGCGCTGCTCGTGATCGTCAGTCTATCGATCACCGGCTGCCTCCACACCTGGACAGAAACCTACCGAGACTATCCACCCGAAGCCTGGGATCCACCGCACTCGAATCGCCAGGGTCGCCCAACCGACGGCTGACAATCGGCCCTGGTCACACGGCGGCGCGGCCCACGCGCAGGCGAAGGCACGCTTCTGTGCTGAGGGGCATTTGTTCTCCTCTCCCGCATCGAGAGGTTGCCCGCAAGCCGGGTAAGGGGCGGCCAGCACCGATGATAAAAGAAGCCGACCGCCAGGCGCACGACGTCTTTCCATGACAGTCGCCGATCATCATCACGGCAAACGCACGAGAAGCTGCTTGAGCGCATGCCGCAGCTCGGTGACCGAGCCGAAGCGGTTTCTCGGATCTTTCTCCAGACAACGATGGACGATCTGATCGAGCCGCCGCGCCAGCTTGGCATGACGGTGCGGCACCGACGAGACGATCGACGGCGGCGTTTCAAGTTCATGTTGATGGCCCAGGGCATCCATCGACCGGCCCTTGAACGGCAGGCCGCCTGTCAGCATCTCGAAGAGGACGACCCCAAACCCATAAATATCAGCACGAACATCGACCGTACCGCGCATCGCGAAACTGCTCGGGCGCCATGTAGGGGCCCGTTCCCAGGCGAATGCCCGTGCGCGTCAGCCGCGGATTCTCGCTCTCGGGCAATCGAGGCGTGTAGTCACTCGTTTCTCGATCGACGGTGGACAACGTCTCCGGGTCTCGTCGGCCGCGGCTCATGTCTTCCGTCGAAACGGAGTTTCGATCCTTCGACGTCCCGGTGGGAGCCAGTTGATAGGTTCCATCCGGTAACAAGCCCGGCCCCCGCGTCGCGACACGCGGCGCGCCCGGTTTGCTTGAAACGGGAGTCGCCGAAGCTGGCGTCGTCATTGGCGTTGGCGCCGGTGCGGGTTTGCTCGTGTCTCGCGGGTCGCTCCAGATGATCGGTTGAGACACGCCGGTCTCGGCCAGCGGAATCGAGCCATCCGCCCCTTCGGCGGACCCCGGCGATAATTCCTCGGAGACGCGCGCCAGCCCGAAGTCGGTGATCTTGAGCGTGCCATCCTCGGTCACGAGCAGGTTGCCCGGCTTGATGTCGCGATGACAGTGCAGGCCGTGATTCACGGCGTGTTCCATCCCCAGGCAGAACTGGTACCCAAACCGCAGGGCGCGTTGAAGCGTGAGCCGCGGGGTGCCGATCCAGCGACTGAGCTCGCCCCCCTGGATCAGCTCGAGAACGACATACGGCCGGCCGTCGATGACCTCCACCGAGTGGGCTCGCACGATATTGGGGTGTTCGCCAAGCTGCACCCAGAGCCGGCATTCGGCCGCGAACCGGCTGACGCGGATCCGACTGCGAAAGAGTCACTGCGTCAGAGTCTTGAGGGCCACGACCTGAGGACCGGACCCACCCATCTGGTCATTCACGACATAGACCAGGCTCATCCCGCCTTCATGGACGTCGAAGACCTGGAAGCGGCCTCCGATCCAGTCTCCTACCGAGTAGGCACCCACCATGGGAGGGAACTCCGCCGGTTGCTGACCGATCTGATCCGCGCTTCGCCCGAGCACGACCCTCCGAGCCAAGGCGCAAGTGATTATCAAAGTATACGCGACGGAAAAGTGTCCGGCGGTTCATCACGCCGGAAAACGGGCCGCCCGCGGCCGACCTGGCGATACACTGGCCAGACGAAGGTTTGACGACGCGGCCGCCGCCGCCGAGGCCGGCTCGCCAAATTGCCGGGCACAAAGCCGGCGATAGATCCCATGACGATCGGCCAGAAGCTGCGCGTGCGTTCCCATCTGGACGATCAAACCCCCGTCCATGACGACGATCAGGTCGGCGTCGATGATCGTCGAGAGCCGGTGGGCGATGATGAAGGCCGTACGATCGCAGAGCAGATTGGCGAGCGCCGCCTGGATGAGTGCCTCGCCGGCCGTGTCCAGCGAGCTGGTCGCCTCGTCGAGAATCACCAGGGCCGGGTCCTTGCAAAGCGCCCGGGCAATCGCCAGCCGCTGGCGTTCCCCCTGGCTGAGTTTATGACCCCCTTCACCCACGATCGTGGCATACCCCTCGGGCAACGCCATGGCGAATTCATGCACCAGGGCCGCACGTGCCGCGTCTTCCACCATCTGATCGGTCGCGTCGACGGCCCCATAGCGAATGTTGTCGGCCACACTCAGCCGGAAGACCACCGGCTCTTGTAAAACAACCCCGATCTGCCAGCGCAACTCGCGCGTCGGCACCCGGTGAATGGGCACGCCATCGAGCCGAATTTCGCCCCACGTCGGGTCGTAAAACCGCATGAGCAGGTTGACCAGGGTGCTCTTGCCGCAGCCCGTCGGCCCGACGAGGGCGACCTTCATGCCGGGCTCGACCTTGAGGCGAATATCCCACACGACCGGCTCGCCCGTGCGGTAGCCAAACCCGATGCGGTCAAACTCGACCTTGCCGCGTGCCCGCCCGCCGGGACCCGGAAGAACCAAAATATCGGCGGACGACGGCTCGACGACGTCGGCCTCGAGGTCGAGAATCTCGCCCAGGCGATCGACGCTGGCCGCGGTCTGCTCGAAAACATAGGCCAAATCAGCGAGCCGGGCGACCGGTCCAAAAACCAATGCGGCCAGCGCGGCCGTCGACACGACGCCCCCCGGCGTCAGCCGCCCCTCGAGAACCTCCCACGCCCCGGCGGCAAAGACCAAGGCCGTGCCCACGCCGCCAATCGCCGCGCTGATATTGGAAAAAGCCGCGCCATACTGACTTTCCAGCACCCTGGGCACATGAGCATCATCAAGCTGCGCGGCAAACGCGGCAATCTCCTGCGGCTCGCGTGCATAGGCTCTGATCACGATCGAGCCATCGAGCTTGGCCTTGAGGTTGCCAAAAATCACGTCCATCTTCTCGCGAACGATCGTGTTCGTCGCGCGAATTCGCCGCATGAAATAGCGAAAGTTGAGCGCGAACAGCGGTGCGACCGCCAGCACGACGAGGGCCAGCCGCCAGTCGCGCACGAGCAGCAAGGTGGCGATGGCGACGGTGGTTCCCAGATCGGTGAGGATCGAGAACGTCTGCCCCGTCACGAACACCTGAATCGCGCCGACGTCGTCCATGACCCGCGCGATGATCGAGCCGCTCGAGGTCTTGTCGTAATAAGCCAGCCCCAATTGCTGCAGCCGCTCATAAAGCAAGTGGCGCAGGTCGCGCACGATGCCTTGCCCGATCTGGCCAACGACCAGGTTATTAAGGAGTGCGAGTGCCGCTTGAACGGCAAAGACCCCGAAGAGGGCCAGCGCATAAAGCGGCAGTGCACTCCAGCGGTTCTGCGTGACCACGCGGTCAATGAGCTCTTGAACGAGCAGGGGAACCGGCAAGTTGAAGAGGCAAGCCAGCGTGGTCAGAACCAGCGCCAGCACCATGCGCCCTCGATACGGGGCGAGCCAGCCTCCAATGCGGCGCAGTGTGTTCACGATCAATCATCTCGCAATCTCGGCGGAACCGGTCTCTTCCAGGATAGACAAATCAGCCCAATCCGCCAGCGCGACTCGGCCCCCAGGCTGTTTCGTTCTCGCGTCATGACGAGATCAGGAAGGCGAATCTCCTGCCAAGCCTCTTCAGTTCTCCGCCATGACGTAGAACTGGCTCGGGAGCGCGAGATTTCGTCGAGCCGGCCAAGGGCATCTGGCCGGCCGGGGAGGCGCATGATCCAGGCCCAAAGCCCTGGCTTTCCCATCGCTGATTTTCGCGTGGCGAAGCCGCTCGAACCCGATCGTTGTTGCTCTTGCCATTACCTGAAGAATCACAATTCAAGGCTCGCGCAAGCGTTCACTCGACACAACGAATCAGGACGAAGTTCATTCCGCAAACCGATGAAACGTTAACGGCCTCTTCGACAATCGCGACGGATTCCCTATCTGTTTTATGACGAAGAACTTGTGGTGGGCGCTGGAATAATCGATACTTTTTTTGGCTTATATGTGGTTATCAACAAACGACTTGTGGTGGACGGTGGAGTAATCGTCATAACGTGAAAAAAGACGATTGGCACGCCCGAAGTAGAGAACTCCCTTGAGTTTCCGCGTGGGCGCTGGAGTAATCAGAAAAACCCTGTTTTGAGCGTCTTCGCTGACGCAAGTTGATTTGCATCATGACTTTGTACCTGGGCGCTGGAGTATTTAGAATAAACTGAATTTTGAGGGTGGCTCATGTCCTATGCCGTGCTGAGGAAAGGGTTTACGCCTGGGCACTGGAAAAGTCTGAAAAACCCGGATAGCCGTTGCGAGCTGACCCTGGAAACGCACCCAAGTGGCCGCTTCGTGCGGTCTTGACAACACCAAGCAGGTCTATTCGGACTCGCGTGTGCCGAGCGTTGGTCGACCGCCTTCGTTGCCTTCGGCGCAATGTTCCGCTTGGAGTTGGACAGGTCGAGCGCAACGTGCTGATTTGCGGCCGCATTGCTCGGTCATGTTTTCGCGATGGGACAGGACAACCTCGCCCGACGGACGAGCAAAGGTGTCAACACCCGCGTTGACCCGGAAGGCCAATGCCTGCCTGCTCGTACGGCGGCCGGGCCCAGGCGTTCACAATGATTGACCGTTCGGGTGCGGGCGAGGTGATGGTGATTGGCTTTGAGGACGCGCAAGCGGCGTGACACCACTACCGTGGAAGCCGTCGGCCATCGCAGGCTGCTGGAGGGGAAAAATAAGCGATCGGGCCCATGAGGCAGTCCCTTGCTTTCCGCAGTCCCACGAACTGATAATCCCACTTCCGTTCGACAGCGGGTACGTGGGTTAAATAATGTCCAGCGACCTCAACCTGGGATGATACAACCGAGGTTTCGCATGATGCCTTCACATTGGGGCGAGCGTAGTTTGGCGGGGCAGGGACTTCCCAGGGCCCATCGCATTCGTCGACCTGGTCTTGAACGGCTCGAGGCGCGGCAACTGCTCAGCGGTTCGCCCCCGTTTGCTGTCGGCGGTGATCCGATCGTTAACCCGGCGAACTTCCGGGTCACGACCTTCGCCAGCGGACTCAACTATCCCCATGGAATGACGACCCTCTCCGACGGCTCACTGCTCGTGGCCGTGAACAATCCCAACAACGGAGGAGCCAATTTCTTCGACACGACCGGCGAGTTGCTGCGCTTCACCGATGCCAACCACGACGGCGTCGCTGACAACCCGGCGGGTTCAGTCATGTACAACGGACTACCTGGTGAGGTGACCGCGGTCAAGCAGGCCGGTTCCTTCATCGTGGCGACGAGCAGCCAGGCGGGGAGCGACGCATTTCGTTCTTGCGTAACGCCCTGACGCCCTCGAATCCCCTGTCTCTGGTCGGAAGCATCAATTTCAGCTTCTCTAACCCCGATTGGGAGCATACCACGTATGCCCTGGCCGTCCGTCCGACCCCCGGCCAGCCCGGGAGCTTTGATGTCTTCTTCAACATCGGCTCTGAATATAACGGCGTCGTGATCGGCAGCGACGGCCAGGTTGTGCTCGATCAGAATGGAAACCCGACTTATCAGCCAACGGTTGATTCCGTACAGGCCTCGGGCCTGGTATCGGCCCCGCTGCTCGGGGATTCGATCTATATGGTGACGGTCCACGACGTCCACGGGACCCCACGTCTCACGAACCTCACGCGGATCGCCAGCGGTCTGCGCAACGCGGCGAGCATGGCCATTGACCCGACGACGGGCGACCTCTGGTTCGCCGATAACGGCATCGACGGCAATGACGGGGGCAACGAAGCGTGGTCGACCGACGAACTCGACCGGATCCCCGCCGCGCAGATCGGAGGCCCCGTCGAATTTTTCGGCTTCCCGACCATGTATAAAGGCCACCTTGAATATAGTTATGTCAAGACCATCGATGCGCCCGGTGATCCGGTGACGGTGGTCAATCCCAGCATCGGCATTCAGCCGGTGGTGGCGTTCGAGCCCCTTCCCGACCCTGTCCTGACCGAGGAGGGCTCGGAAAGCGAAGGGTCGTCAGGCTTCGCGCTCGCTCCCCCACAATTCCCGACCGGGCTGAACCAAGGCGTCTTCATCGGGTTTCATGGCCTGTTTGACGAGGGGGGAATCGCGAATGACGAGAATCCGATGGTTTTCGCCAACCCCGCTACGGGCCATTACTTCGACTTCGTCAGCAACAATCTGTCCAATATCGGCCATCTCGACGAGATGCTGTCGACCAGCAATTCGCTGTTCGTGGCTGACATCTCCTCGACGGGCGAGCTCTTCGCTCCCAGCGGAGTGGGGGCCGGAGTGATCTACCAGATCGAGTCCGTCGTCTCGCCGAAAAAGGTGCATTCGATCGAGGCGCCATCCTCGACAGTATCCGCCACACAAGATCCTCATGGCATCGCGGTTCCGATCGGGACGCACACGCTGACAGCGTCGGCCGCCCAGGTTCAACAGGGCATGGGCGACCTGAACTGGACCAAGGGCCAGGCCGCGGCCCCGGCCGTCACCAGCACCATGCCGAGGCGCGTCAGTAACCTCGTCCCTCAAACAATCGATGCTCCTCGGCTGTTTAGAAACAGAAGAGGCGAAAAAGGCGTCAGAATCGGCCAGATTGGTGCGGGAGCGTGAAACCGGGACGGGATCAGGGTTTGTTCATTTCTTCGTTGAATTTGTCGTTCTTCGCCGCCAGCGTGCAGCGGCTTAGATGACCGCGAAGCGTCTCAATCTTTCTGAATCAGAGGCCGCGATACCAGTGTGCGGCGATGGTGGAAAAGCGTGCTCAGTTTTTCCATCGAACAACGGATCGAATTTCCCGCTCGGCCGTCGGCTCGATCACAATGCCGTTTCCTTCACTGAGCGATTCATCGCCCGCGACACTTCCTCGTGTATCGAACCCGCCACTGCGGCCAAGTGGATATCGATCGCGTGCTCCACGACGGAATGGACTTGAAACGTCACATCGCCGATGAGAATTGGCCCGCGAGATCGATCTTGTTGGCTGGCAAGATCAAGGGTATATCCTTGGCATGGCGAAGAAAAGCACCCCGTTCCAGAAGACATCGGTCAAGCCCCGCGGGAGTCTCCTCAAGGCCAGCAACCCGACGCCGGCCGACTCCCGGCTTGATATGCTCTACGGCCAAGTCCGTGAAATCCTCACTTCGGCCAGAGGTCGTGCCTGGCATGCGATCAACGCGACTATGATCGAACATACTGGGAGATAGATAGGCCGCGTTGTCATCGAGGAAGAACAGGCCGGGAAAGGGAGAGCCGACTACGGCAAGCGCGTCGTCGACAGCCTCTCCGAACGCCTTCGGACAGAATTTGGCAAGGGCTATGACCGTTCCAACGTCTTTCACATGAGAGCCTTCTTCCTCGCCTACCCGAAAGTCGACGCATTGCGTCGACAATGATCCTGGACTCATTACCGTCTTCTATTGCGCGTCAACAACCCTGACGCACGGGCCTTCTATGAGGTGGAAGCAGTGAACGCGCGGTGGTCGACCCGCGAGACCGAGCGCCAGATTAATTCACTCCTCTTTGAGCGATTAGCTTTGAGCCGGGACAAGGGAGGGGTGATGGCACTGGCCCAAAAGGGGCACGAGATCAACCATCCGTCGGACCTCGTGAAAGACCCACTTGTGCTGGAATTCGCAGGTCTCCGTCAGGACGAGCGGTTCCGAGAGTCCGATCTCGAGAACGCCCTGATTTCCAAGCTGCAGCAGTTCTTGCTTGAACTGGGCAAAGGGTTCGCCTTTATGGGACGCCAGCAGCGGATTACGCTCGATGGCGAGCATTTCTTCATTGACCTGGTTTTCTACAACAAGCCGCCTGCCTGAAAATCGTGGCGGCCAGGCGAAGCTAGCCGGAAGGTGTTCATTGGCCTGCAAGATCAAGGAAAACTGGCTTGGCTCCGCCGATCACTTCGTCTTTTCAGCGTTTGGTGGGGCGTTTTGAATTTGAAGTAGCCCCAGCTTTTCGTTCTTGCGATCGTTTCCGCACAGCTTTCCAGAAATCCTGCTCGGATACTCCTTGTGCTTCCTTGATGCTCTGCCTCGAACGATTGCATCGTCTGGAAGCGCGGACAACGCTCCCGGAGTAGCCGTTCCAGATCATCGTCATCGCTGGGCACCAGAAGCACGGCGACGGCTTGCTGTTGCGAGTGATCACAATGGGCCATCGGCGCCGCACTCGTCCACATAGGCACTCAACCGGGTTTTCACATCGGCTAGTGGGGCAATCCTCATGAGTCACACTCCTCGTCGCCAATCAGGAGCCGGTTTCGATCGTTGATCCCAATCGCCTGGATTTGACGCACGTTGAAAACCTGGCGGGACGTCCTACTTGTTGACGCGAGTTTGAGTCGCGCGTCACGCAGCCAGCCGTCCGTTCTTGTCGAAGCGATAAGCCGCGGGCGCGGTTCGTCGATCATTTCTCGCTGATCTCATCCGCGCCGGTCAGATCCCGGCCCTGACCCTCAACTCCGCCCGAGCCCAGTCCCGGACAGCGCGCATCCACGCCGGCCGCGGCATGGAGTTCGCGTTTCGCAACCAGTGCGTCACTTCTTCGGGCCGCAAGTACAAAAACTGGCTCGCATCAGCCACGACGTATTTGCCATCAGCGCCGAGATGCTCGATCGAGACAGCGCCGTCGCTGAATCGCCAGACTTCAGGCGGCCGCAACTTGCCGTAGATCGCATCCCGGTCAACCTTCGGAGGCGAGATGTCAATTTCAGCCATCAAGTCCGGGATAGGGAAGATGGCGCCGTCATTGAGACCGCGCGAGTGAGCCGACCGGCAGATCGCCACCTTCTCCGGATCAAAGCAATAGGACACGTCGGACTCGAGTCCACGTCCGGCCTCCTCCCGCTTCCAGGTCGTTGCTCCAAGTTGGTGAAAATCGAGGTCCAGGACTTCGGCGACCAGGCTAATGAACACGTCGAGGAGTCCCCGGACACCCTCATGCACTGGTCCAACGACCATGATCTCCAGATCCTTCCCATCGAACGCGACCCTGATCGATGATCGCTCGCCGATTGCGTCTGTCAACCGGTCGTAGAGATTCCACGACACACCTCGCATGACACCCCGTTCTTCGACCAGGGCGGTCGGCACCATGGACGACGGTGCGATAGGCGGTCGCGGATCAGTCGCGATCGTGGACATGGGCAAGGCTCCCTAAATCAAGCCACCCGAGCGAGCGACTGACCGTCGCTAATGACGACAACGACCGAGCCGCGGCATGGATTCTCCTGGGTGCCAATATACACCAAAGCGACGCACCGACGCACCATGTTGACCCGGGTCTGAGCCTGTCCGCGTGCCCGGTCACCCGAGTCGAGATGCTACGCTTGCGAGCCCGACGTCGCGGCCGGCTTCTGGCTCCGGGGACGATTTCGAACGATCTCAGAACTCGACGAGAGGACAGGCCAGTGCCGCCTATGAGTTGCTGGGGCTGAAGCTGACAAGCTACGACTTCTGCACCCTGCTGAAAGCCGAAATGGAAGCTGCCATGGTGGAAGTTAAGGCCGTGGCGAAGGCGAAACGACAGCCCATCGGGGCTTGATGTAAGAAGTGTCAAGTTCGCACTTTGCAGTTTGGGACGATCGCGTTCCAATACCACGAGTATGGCAGACGTACCGGACTCAAAATCCGGTCCTGGCAAGGGGGGTGTGGGTTCAAGTCCCACCTTCGGTACTATAGACTTGCGTCTAATCGCAACGTGCCGGGCTGCCTAACAAATTGGTAACAGCGTTGCGGTGACATTGGAGTCGCGATGACGGCTGGAATTCAGCAGCGTGGTAGCAGCTACCGCATTCTGTTCAGCTACCACCGTACGCAGCGCAATCTGACCTTTGGCAAAGCCTCCGAGCACGAATCCAAGTCCAAGTCCGCCCAGGTTGGTGGTTCCTGACTTTGCTCTCCGCCCGGAGGAGAGGCCGGAGATAGGTGTGGTGTCCCCGGAACCTGCGCCGAGCTAATGATCGAGCACAATCTCGGAGTTACCAAAACCAAGACCTACGAACTGAAAGAAGTGTCGAATGATTTTTTCGACGAGGACCAAGGCTAAGACTCAGATGATGGGAAATCGGTCTCTCAATCAACGAGGCGTGCCAGTTCGACCGGTGCATTGGTTGTTTCCGATCAGAGAGTTCGTCGGGGGCATGTCATGACGTATCCGCTACGCCACGTCTCTATACGCGTTCCCTGGCACGACAGCGGTTGGGACGGCCGTGTCTGCGCGAACCCTCGTCTGAATGGAGCCTGTCTAAAGCTAAAACGTATCGGCCAGAGTCGCAACGATGAGGCAGAGGAAGCCGTCGCCGGTCAGTCGCTACAGGATCTACCGCAGGAGAAATGGCCGTGCTGTGTCACCGAGCGAGTCGGATTTATGGCACCCTTCGAATACACGAGGCTTGCCAATCACCCGTACAACCGAGGTCCCGATACTAGCCACGGGCATTTCGAGCCTACTCCTTTGCGTCATCCACCGTTCTCTGCCCCGGCAGTCCCATTCGCCTGGATGCTTAACGACGCTATGGACTCCCTCGGCAAAGAATACGGCATAGACATCCATGCCGAGAGGGAACCCAACTTGGGCTTCAACACCCAGTGGGTCCAGGATCATGCAAACCAGACATCGCTTCTTGACTGCTTCACCGGTCATCTCAAACCTGAGAAGTCCCTGTGTTTCTTCTACGCCAAACAGGTCCCCTTCGTGGAAGACGCTGGCGCGAAGCGTATTCTGATCGGCGTCGGTCGAGTGCTTCATATTTCGCCGTGTGTCGAGTACAGGTACGCGACGAAGGAACTCAAAGGCAAGCTGCGCTCCATGCTGTGGGAGCGTATGATCCAACACTCGATCCGCCCGGACTTCAAGGACGGCTTCTTGCTTCCATACCATGCTGCTCTCGATCTGGCAGCAAAGGACCCCGGGTTTGATCCAAGCGATATCGCAGCGTTCTCCCCCGAGGATCGTACTCTCGAATTCTCCCATGTCTCACAGCTCGTCACGCACGATGGTGCGATCGGCGGTCTGCTGGCCTGTGCGGAGTCATTACGAAAGGCTAAGGAAGCAATAGCTGGTCCTTGGGACCGCTGCCTCGAATGGATCGACCAGCGCAGTTGGAGAGCTCTGGACGGTGCGCGGTCCCTGCCCGGGATTGGGGGCTGCGCTCTCGGCATTCGGTCTTGAACTCGGCAACTTCATCGCACAATCCATCATTGAGAAGGCTGGAGAGCATGCTGATCCTTGGCCGTTGGTCAATCAGATGTTCGCCGAACCTAGCCGGCACCTACCGAAACACCTCGCGGAGGGTGTTGGTAAGACTCTACGGGATAAATGGACCCGATTGCCCGAGGAGCGACGCAAGCTGATCAAACTGATAAGCCGCTTCGAGCTCACACGCGACCAAGCGACACGTCTCTATGTGCAGGAAGAGCGTACCAAGGCCGGGATTGAAAGCAGTGACGGTGATATTCTCGGCAACCCCTATCTGCTCTACGAACTGACCAGGCTGACGGTCGATCCGATCAGCATCTGGTCGGTAGACCGCGGCATTTTCCCCGACGATGTTATCAGGAAGAAGCATCCGCTTCCCGAGCCCACGGCATTGGATGCCGGTACGGATGCCCGACGAGTTCGTGCACTATCAATTAAGGTCCTCGAAGATGCGGCGAACAATGGCAACACTCTTCTGCCGCAGGACCAAGTCGTCCTCGGTATTCGCGGTCTCACACTTCAGCCCTCTTGCGAAGTAGACGGCGATCTGATGAACGTCGCCAAGGACGAATTCGGTGGTGTGATTTGTGAAGTTCCCATGGCTAATAATGCTCCTGCATTGCAGTTGTACCGACTCTCGCGTGCGGGCGAGATGGTCCGCACGGCCATCGATAAGCGCATACAGGGCAAGCGACTCACGGTAGCTGCAGACTGGCGGAAAATGCTTGACGCGCATCTTGCTACGAAGAGTTCGGAAAAAGCTGATGATTTGGAGGAAAGTGCACGCAGCGAAAAGACCGCCGCGCTCAAGGAGTTAGCCGAGTCCCGCGTTTCAGTGCTGATCGGACCGGCGGGCACGGGCAAGACGACGCTGCTTTCGGTGCTGTGTACGCATCCGCAGGTGGCGGAGGATGGAATTCTGCTGCTAGCGCCCACCGGAAAGGCGCGAGTGCGCATGGAGCAGTCCACAAGCGATCTGAAGCTCAAGGGTTACACGATCGCCCAATTCTTGAGTCCGCACCGATACGATGCCGGCACAGGGCGTTATCGTCTTTCCGACAAACCCGCGGAAGTCGGGGCTCGCACGGTCATCATTGACGAAGCCTCGATGCTGACGGAAGAGATGCTCGCGGCGCTGATCCAGGCGCTCAAAGGCGTACAACGCCTTGTTTTAATAGGCGACCCCCGCCAATTACCTCCCATTGGGTCGGGACGCCCGTTCGTTGACATCGTCAGCCATCTTTCACCCGAAGGTGTAATGGAGCGCTTCCCGCGCGTGGGGCCTGGCTATGCCGAGCTGACTATCCGCAGACGGCAGGCCGGCGAGGAACGCGAGGATTTGCAACTGGCAGAGTGGTTCAGCGGCTCGCCCATTGCGCCCGGCGAGGATGACGTCTTCGACAAGGTCGTGAAAACTGGCAAGAGCGAGCACGTCAGGTTTGTAGAATGGAACAGTGTCGATGACCTGCGCACGCGCGTCATTGACGTGCTCGTTGAGGAACTAAAGCTCACCGGGCCTGAGGATACAGCCGGCTTCGACGCTAGATTGGGTGGCACCGACTGGAACAATATGCGGTTCTTCAACTTCGGCACTGCACAGAAGGCCGAAGGCTGGCAGATACTCTCCCCGGTGCGCTCCGGAGGACATGGCGTGCCCGACCTCAACCGGCTCGTTCACAAGCAGTTCCGGCAGTCGATGATCGACACCGCGAGAAAAGAGAGAAACCGCAAATACCCTAAACCTATGGGGCCGGAGGAGATCGTCTATGGCGACAAAGTAATCAACCTCGTGAATACCGACCCGAGCCTGCCGTGGAACCGGCATCGTCGCGTTTACCCAGACAAGGACTCTCCGTACATCGCTAATGGCGAGATCGGGATGGCCATCGGCTTTTTCTGGAAGAAAGGGCTACCCGATCTGCGATGGAAACTTGAAGTCGAGTTCTCCTCGCAGCCGTCTTATAAATATGACTTCACTGAGCGTGACTTCGGCGAGGAGGGCAGTCCTGTCCTTGAACTAGCTTACGCACTCACCGTTCACAAATCTCAGGGAAGCGAGTTTGGCACGGTCGTTCTGGTGCTGCCCAACCCGTGTCGGCTACTCTCGCGCGAACTGCTCTATACCGCATTGACTCGGCAGAAAGACCGCGTAGTGATTCTGCATCAGGGGGCACGGTCCGACCTGCGCAAGTATTCCTCTGATGACCGCTCCGAAACCGCGCGTCGGCTGACCAACCTTTTCCTTCCGCCATCTCCTGTTAACATCGATGGGCGTTTCTTCGAGGAGTACCTGATCCATCGTACAGAACGCGGAGAGATGGTCCGCTCCAAGTCCGAAGTTATCATCGCGGACCACTTGGCGCACCGAGGCGTTGAGTACTCCTACGAACAACCGCTCTCCATAGACGGCGTTACCAAGTATCCAGACTTCACCGTTGAGGATATGGAGTCCGGCGAAAACTTTTACTGGGAGCACTGCGGAATGCTGCACGTGCCGAGCTATCGCCGCCGCTGGGAGGAAAAGCTCGCATGGTATCGGACCAACGGCATCCTGCCGCACGAAGAGGGAGGCGGTTCGCGAGGAACGCTAATCGTTACTCGCGACGAAGCCAACGGAAGCATTGATTCTTCTAGAATCACTGGAGTGCTTGAGGAAGTACTCCATCTATGAGACCAAGGTCTGCTTCAGTGAAGAGACCGCAACCTATGCAAGCTGCTGCATCCACTAAGCACCAGCGAGCCCGACAGGTTCGCTGTGGCCGGAAGCACGTTGAGACCCGTTCCAACCCGTTTTCAGTTGTCGATTCAACGGATGACGTGTAGCTTCAGTGATGAATACAGGCATCCACACATAGGACGTTCCGTCGCCGACGACATCGGTGATTTTCGGGTCTACTTCCCAACGGATGTTAATCTTTGTGGCAATAGGACCAGGCAGCGCACATGCAGAAACGTGACGATGGAAGTTATCTTTTCTCACCGACGGACCTTGTTAACTTCCTTGGCTGTTCCCATTCGACCGTTCTCGATCTCAGAGCGTTCTCGGAGACACTCAAACGCGATGAAGTTTCCGACAGCGATAAACTCCTACGGCGAAAGGGCGAGGAACACGAGGCCGCTTATCTGCAAAGCCTCAAAGACGCGGGTAAGATAGTCGCTGAAATTCCTTCACATCTTTCGATCGCTGATCGTTCACGCCGGACCAAGGAAGCTCTGAGTGCCGGCGTCGATGTAGTTTACCAAGCGGCATTGCTTGGCGAAAACTGGGGAGGCTATGCCGACTTCCTCGTCAAAACAGGTCGGTTGTCGGGATTGGGAGCGTTCAGTTATGAAACAACCGACACAAAGTTGGCCAGGCATCCCAAGGTCACGCATGTCATTCAACTTGGAGTCTATTCCAACCTCTTGACCAATCAGCAAGGCACGACGCCAGCGCAGTCCCACCTTGTCCTCGGCGACCGCAGCCAAGTCAGCTTTTCGGTAGGCGGCTTCGCATCCTACATTCGCCATGCCCAGCAACGCCTCGAGGACTTCGCTGGTTCACCACCTGCTGATTCTTATCCAGAACCGTGCGCCCATTGCTCAACGTGCCACTGGCAGGAAACCTGCACCGCCCAATGGAAAAATGATGACCATCTGAGCTTGGTTGCCAACCTTCAACGATCCCAGGCGGCCAAATTGGAACGGGCCGGCGTGCAATCGGTCGCCAAGTTAGCCGCATTATCAGCAGAGACACGGGTTCCCGACCTGAATCCACAGGTCTTTGCACGATTACGCGCCCAAGCCGTACTCCAGGATCATAAACGGCGGACAGGCGAGAACAGGGTCGAGCTGATCGGCTACGAACCGGGGCGTGGGTTTGCACGCTTGCCAAAGCCTGATCCGGGCGACTTGTTTTTTGACATGGAGGGAGATCCTCTATACCCAGATGGCCTTGAATACCTGTTCGGCCTTTGCTCTTGGAAAGACGGCAAACTGCCATTTAGAACTTTCTGGGCGCACGACCACGATGAGGAACGTGCCGCGTTTAGCCAATTCATGGACTTCCTATCCCGCCATTTGACCGCGCGTCCTGGGGCCTATATTTACCACTATAACCATTACGAAACTACCGCACTCAAGCGACTTGCCTGCCGCTATGCCGTCGCTGAGCATCAGCTGGACGACCTATTGCGCCGCAAGAAATTCGTTGATCTCTACACGGTGGTCCGCGAAGCCATCCGTGTGTCCGAACCCGCGTATTCGATCAAAAACCTTGAAGCGTTTTACATGGGAAAACGCGAAGGTGAAGTAGCGACTGCGGGCGACAGCATCGTCGTTTATAACCGCTGGCGCGAGACAAGCGAACCCCGATTGTTGAAACAGATCGCTGACTACAACGAGGTCGATTGTGTCTCAACCGCCAAGCTCCGTGACTGGCTCTTGACGCACCGTGCTGGCAATATCGCCTGGTTTGATCGGCCGCCCGCACCAATAGACGCTAACGGTGCCGCCGACAAGAAAGCGCTTCGCGTAGAGCGCGAAGCGCGGTACGCCGCGCATCAAAGACGGCTCATGGAAGCAGCGACAAACGGAGAACCAGATTATCGCCGTCACCTCGCCGACCTGCTCGAATTCCACGCCCGCGAGGGAAGGCCGCAATGGTGGGAGTTCTTTGACCGGCAAAGCCGATTCGAAGATGAATTGCTCGATGACACGGAATGCCTTGCTAGCCTGACGCTCACAGGACATCCCGAGCCGGTAAAGAAATCCCTTCTTCATACTTTCCGGTTCCCAGCTCAGGAGACCAAGCGGAAGGCCGGCGATCAAATCTTTGACGTGGCAACGCTGATGGCTGCTGGCACGATCGAGCAAATCGACGAGACGAATCTGTGCGTTGGTATCAAACGTGGCGTCAAGAGCGGTCCGTTGCCCGAAAACCTCAACATCGGACCGGGCGGTCCTATCAACAGCGATGCTCTGCGGGAAGCGATTTATCGCTTTGCCGCGGATGTGCTTGCCGAGAAAGACAGCTACCTTGCTATCCGGGACATCCTGAGCAAAGCTTTGCCTCGAATCCGCGCCCACAGTGATGGGCAGGCGATCGTTGCTGGCGGTGATGACTTGCTGGCGGAAACCACCGAGGCGGTTGCCGGCCTTGCCGATTCGTACCTGTTCATCCAGGGACCACCCGGTGCCGGCAAGACCCACACCAGTGCCCATGTCATCGTCGAACTGATCCGCCGGGGCAAGAAAGTAGGGGTCGCGGCCAACTCGCACAAAGCGATCCACAACCTACTCGACATGGTCGAGGAGATGGCCGAAAAGTTAGGAGTCCGTTTCCAGGGAATCAAGAAATCGTCGATGGGAAATGCCGAGTCGATGTACGATGGACGCTTTATCCACAGCGAAGAGAAAAGTGAAAACGTTAGCCTGAATGTCCAATTGCTGGCGGGGAGCGCTTGGCTATTTGCGCACGAACGATTCGACCGCCATCTCGATTATCTGTTCATAGACGAAGCCGGTCAGGTTTCGGTTGCGAACGTCGTTGCTATGGGGACTGCCGCCCGAAACATCGTATTGGTAGGTGACCAAATGCAGCTCGGCCAGCCCATCCAGGGCGTCCATCCCGGAGAAGCCGGGTTGTCGATTCTGGACTTCCTGCTTGGAGACCTAGCTACGGTCGCACCGAATCGGGGCATTTTCCTTAACCATACTCGACGGCTTCACCCGGCCGTGTGCCAGTTTATTTCCGAGGCGTTCTATGAAGGCCGACTTTCGCCCGATCCTGCAAACGCGAAGCGCCGGCTGATCTTCGAGTCGCCGATCGACGGCATTACGCCCGTCGGAATTCATTTTCTGCCGGTGATCCATTCAGGCTGTTCGCAGAAAAGCGAAGAGGAAGGCAAGGTAATCAAGGCATACTATGAGCAGTTAGTGGGGCAGAAATTCGAGGACAAGAACGGATCGGTTCGGCTGATATCGACCGAGGACATCCTCGTCGTCAGTCCCTATAACGTGCAGGTCAACCACTTGAAGGCCGTTCTGCCAGCCGGGGCCAGAGTCGGGACGGTTGATAAGTTTCAGGGACAAGAAGCACCGGTCGTTCTTGTTTCGATGGTCACATCAGATGCCGAATGCCTGCCGCGCGACATTGAGTTCCTATTCAGCGCCAACCGTCTCAACGTCGCTTTATCTCGTGCCCAATGTCTGGCAATAGTCGCCGCCAGCCCCAAACTTCTCGAAACGCCTTGTAGGACGATCGATCAATTGAGATTGGTAAACAAATTCTGTCAACTCGTCGAGTTTGCAACGGGCGGGGAAGAGCGAAGCGATAAGGTAGTATGCTCTGGACGACGATCAAACGGCGATTGCGTAGGAGTGCACCTTGGCTCGGCGTAATCGAAACAGGCAAGATCACCTGGAAAAGATGCTGGTTCAGGTAGAACGCCGCTTCGCTGATACCCGGTTGGCGGCCATCGGCGAAATGCTTGTGAATGTCATTTCAGAGGTGCAACGGTCAATCGCGGCCGGATGCACTTCTGCGGAGGACGCAGAAAGCCTCTCCACGTATGTCGCCCAGGTTCTCGAATGGCTACCCACGAGTTTCGGAGATCGCTTCACATTCGATGCGCAACTCATTCATAGTTTGGCCGTGGAGTATTCGCAAGGTGCCACCAAGCTCTCAAACATGCTGGTTCCAAAGCCATCACAAGTCTGGGGACATCAGAAGATTAGGATGCCATCATTCGATCGTAGGGCCGCTCATGTAATTGACGTGATCCACATGCCCGGCGACGACAATCTAGCTGATATTGACCTGCTTGATTACGCATTTGCCTGTCATGAGCTAGGCCACAACATCCTGTTTTGCGCCGGAGACGCCTTCATTACCGCGTTCCGTAAAGAACTTGACAACGTGCTAGCGGCGACCCAGAGACAGACCCTCGGGATTCGCGGATCGGCAAGACAGGTGGCCGACAGCACTGCCGAACAGGTCCGACGATACTGGACTCCGAGTGCCGATCAGTATAACTGGGCACATGAAATCGCCGTTGATGTGATTTCGCTTTGGCTCTGCGGTCCCGCGTATCTAGCGGCCCTACAAGATGTGATGGAGGCCGATGACCTAAACCCATATCAACTCGGACAGAGTCATCCCCCTTATGAAATTCGTGCCACCGCTTTGATCGAAGCGGCTGGCCGGCTTGGGTGGGCATACTATACAGGGGCCGTCGTAACTCTGGCCGACCGATGGTCATCCACGGCACCAGCGGCCGAGCGAACTAACCTGCATGTAGCATGTGCAGACCCACGTCTTTTGACAGGAGTCATCTCGGCGGCTATGCAGTCTTGCCAGGAACTATCCCTTCCTTGTTGCACACCCGCCCGAATCACGGCTCTTGAAGAAAGGCACAGACAAGGACCGCCCCTCGAATTCGGCACAGATGTAATTCTCTCGGCTTGGCTGATTCGTAGCACGTCAACCGAGGCGGCGTATGAAGAATGGGAACGAGCGGTTATCGATAGCCTTGTGGCTGACGTCACAGAGTGATGCCGGTGATTTTATACGAACGAGCAGATTGCAGCGCGCCCACGTCCGACACATGCAACACCCATGGCAAGCTCATGCCAATGTCAGGTTTCGTGAAGCACATATCGGCTTCCCACACCAGATCCCGCACCACCTCCCGACGGTCGGCTGTTCCGGCGATGTCGATGACCTTGATCTTTAGCGGGCACGCGGTTCCTTGCGGCAAATACGGTACCCCGGTTGTGCAGACAAGGCCGGTTGACTGATCATCGAATGGGAAGAGGCATCGCCCTACCAGGGGGTTAGATATTCCGTCGGCTTCACTCATTACACGCCACTCCTCAGCGTTTTTCATGATTTCCACAGCCGTCCATACAGCTCGATCGCTGACCCAGCCGCGCTCGCGCAATTGGTGGAAGACTGTGTGAATCGCATCAAGTTCGTTCCAATCAGCGCCGTCTCCGGAAAGCTTACCATCACGAAAAAAGAGCATCCGTTCAAGATCGGGCGTAACGTGGAGCGAGACGAGTTCCGAATGCACGTGTTCAATCAACTGGAGCAGCCCCCGCGTCAGACACTCGGTTGGAATCGGCTCCGCTTTCTGCACGTCGATGGCGATCTCGTCCGGTCGGAATATCAGACCGTCTTTGGGTGACGAAAAGCCATAGCCGAGGCAGGCCATCGCACGGTTATTGTGGCGGCCACCCACGTCTAGACCGATGTGAACGTTGTAATTGAACGCATCAAGCGGCGCGAATGGAATCCAGTGGAGCTTCGCAAAGAGGTTCCACAAGCACAGTTCGTACCGCTGCTGAATACGTCGGGCTAACTTTTGATCTTGCTGGACCATGTCTCGGTGAGGGCGATTCACCCAAGCGTCCGGCAACGTGTGGTCGAATTGGATGCACTGCGACGGCACATCAATCCGCTGTTTGATTTTTTCGTGGGTACTGTCGTCGCGATGCGGTTTCCTCCAGCCTTCCGGCAAAACGGCTAGCATCGAGTCGTAACCGTTTTGTCCTACGAAACGACCCAGCTCATCGACGCTATCATAAAGCGTCCAATTGAACTTGTATCCGATACCAGCATTTCGCATCAGGTAATTCAGATCATCCGCCATCCTCTTCGCACGATCCTGTCCGAATCGCTTCGGCCAAGCGAGGAGCGGATTGATGGGCCTGCCCTGCAAGTACCCGAAGCGTTTTATTGCATCCGTTCTCTGCCGCCCCCGGGTTCGCAACGCATCCTTAGTAACGGGTTCAGGCGCTGGGAGCACACGCTCATTGGCACCTTCATCTCGAACCCGCAGCGAAGGGAAAGTCACAATCTCGCCGGGAAGCGACGCGACATCGACAGGCAATTCAGTCAACTGGACGTGCACTCCATTTACATCGACTCCGTTGACGAAGTCGCGCAGGATGCCGGCCAGATGATGGCGATCCGCAGGATCGAGGATTGTTTCCGAGTGGTCGCTTTGCGTGATCTGGGTATCGAGAATCAGCCGCAACTGGTGGAGCGGCACCTCGATGGGAGGACTGTTGAACCCACGGCACCGTATGGTCCCGCCAGATTTTTCGGCTTGCTCGTGCCGAGAAAGTGATGCGATGCCGTTGAGTAAGTTGGGTTCCTCCAATTCCGACACGCCGGCCTTGGTCTGGTGATTTGTACTTTGATCCCGGAACACGCCGCACGGCCGTGGAACGGTTTCGGCGATCGATTCGGTTAGCCTGCTTCGCTTCGATCATCTCCGTCAGTACCGCCACTTCGCCGTCGCGGAAATATTCCGCGAATGTTCTGCCGTCCACAGAAGTAGTCGAGATTAGGGGTTGGATCACCCAGCGATCTCCGATCAGCACTTTCGCAGCCGCGCCAAATTTCCGGCAAAAGTGAAACTCGGAAGCGTTCTGGTAGTCGGGCATCTCACAGAAACGGTCGAAGTCCTGCCACCAGTCGCCAAGTACATCGGAGCGGTTGTCTTTGAAGTGCTTCTTAATTCCTTCGCGGAGGATTCCCGCGATGACGGCCCGATGCTGCCGGTTCGTCGGCTCCGTGGTGAACTCAGAATCAAGGGCGACCTGATACTCACCCTCACGCACACCGCTCGGCAGATTCCAATTCGAAGGAACTGCAATGGTTTCCTCATCGACGTCGACCACGAAACCGTACCCGCCGCACAAATCCTTATACTTCTTTCGGAGCGACCAGATAGCCTGCTTTGCTTCCCCACGTTCGGCGTGGGATTGTCCGCCGCCGACTCGTCTAACTTTATACAGTCGTACACCCCAACGGAGGGCGTCTCGGTTAACAATTTCGTAACAGCTGAGGAATGTGTCCGGTAAAACCTCGACGGTGCGCGAGTTGTGTGAAAGCGGATGTGTTGTGGTCGTAGTTAGCATCATTTGTCCCTCGTGAAGTAGTACGTTGCGGCCGCGCTGACCAAGCTCGAAATGGCTGGTAGCCATGCATTGAAAATCGAGTTTAAGTTCTTTATAGCTTCCTCTTTGCCTCCGAAGGCTAGGGTAACAGTCATGACGTAATGCAGAAGCACGCTCGCACGAGGATGTATACCAGCAGTTTTGCGAGCGACTTGGCTGTTTCTGCCCGGTGCTTGGCTTCGTGAAATGCGACGTCGCGTAACTCTCCTACCTCGCCAGCATCAATCGGCGGCTGTTCATCGGGTTGAGTCTCGTCCGTGCGTTCTTCATTCATCAGATTCATCCCTCGGATTTGGTACCGGTCGACTGAAGTGCAGGGATAACCAATACCCGCTCTTCGTTTGTTTCGGGGTTTCGGACAAGTACCTCGGTGAATCCCTGTCCGGCTTGTGATTGCAGAGCACGGCTGATCTGGAGGGACTCCCGGACCGTGTCGGCCATCGACGAGAACCGGCCTTGCTCCGTCAGCTTTTCAAGGCTCTCCAGGCTACGTTCGTCAAAACTGAACACGACTCGCCGTGTCTTGGACATGGGTATCTCCTTCTTCTTGGTGACGATAATAAGGCACCTCTGAAATGTACCACGTGATATCAGACTTGTCAACAGAGTGATATCACTTTTGATGTCTTTCTTGGTTTTTTTGCTGTAAGCTCCATCTCCACACGGCTTCAAGGACGGTCGAGCACATCCTATGCGGAGATTGCACGGATTATTCTCCGCATCCTGTGCGGAGAACAGAGCTTGGTTCTGGGAACTTCACGCCGGAGTGTCGTTAAACGACCGGCAGCGGATGGTCGTCAATCCGCTGCTGAACGCGTTCGAGGGCAGGCTCACCTCGTCGAAATGGGCAAGCCTGGCGAAATGCTCTCAGGATACAGCCAACCGCGACATCAACGACCTGGCCGAATGCGGTATTCTCGCGAAGGATGCGGCCGGAGGTCGCAGCACGAGCTACTCACTCACTGAATCGGCTGGCCAGACCGCACCGGTTCCATAACCCGTTGCCTGACTTCCCGTGCCAGGCTGCCAAACTCCGCTGTCTTTGATGCCAGCCCACAAGTGGCATGAACATGCGTTGCGAGGGAATGAGTTTCGGTCTATGACTTGGTATACTTCACCGCTGGCCAGCGCAAGCCGTGCCACCAAAAGTGGATAGCACAGGGAGAAGGTCCTATGTTTGAAAGTGAGAGGCGAAAGCAGCACGAGGACGTCATCCGAGAGGGAGCATCGATGAACGATCTCATTCACAGGGCGACGGCGTGCATCGCCCGCCTTCTCTCGGCGAAACTGCCAGAACTATCGCCCGACTGGTGGCCGAAGCTCGTTCTGGACCGGCTAAGCTTCCACCAGCAGCGCACAGCTCGTGAGCGCGGGTTCAAGACGCTTCAACAACTCGACTTCGGAGCGCTCCTTCGGGTCCTCGACCAGAACTGGTATGAGTTGAGCGATCCGATAAGTCTCCCCCGCGAGGCCCGCTCCTGGGTAAAGGAACTGCAGACGGTGCGCAACAAGTGGGCCCATCTCTCGGCGGAATCAATGCCTGCGAGTGAGACCTACCGTGACGCTGACACACTCGGCCGATTATTGGCGACGCTGGGTGCCGACGCAGAAACGATGGGGGCCGTCGAGTCGACTAAGACGGCCGCCCTGGCGGCCATGGCTGGGGCCGGAATATCCCCTACGGATGAACTCAAAGGGACACCGAAAGGGCCATCGGGCGCTGGGATGCCCCTGTTCAAAGTCGGTGACCTCGTCGCACTGAGATCAAACCCGGGAACGCTGCTTCCGGTGATGGAGGTGATCCCAGGCGGTGCCGATCCCAGGTACAGGGTGTTCCAGAACAATGCGAGGACCACCTACTACGAGAGCCAGCTACAGGCTCAGGTCGTCGCAACCGACGAGCGCATGCTCCTCAGCGCTCCCGAGCTGCATGCCCATTTGACGAGCCTCCAAATCCTCTCACCATCGACGGCAAACCTTTTCTCGCTGCGATCGGGCCGCGTGCAATTCGTCCCCTATCAGTACCGTCCGGTCCTGAGTCTCATCAGAGCGGACCGGCCCCGTCTGCTGATTGCCGACGAAGTCGGGGTCGGCAAGACCATCGAGGCCGGTCTGATCATCAAAGAGCTGCGGGCGCGGATGGATATCACTTCCGTTCTCGTCATTTGCCCTAAGGCTCTGGTCGCCGAGCGCAAGTGGTTCACCGAGATGAAGCGCTTCGATGAGCATTTCACTGCCCTGGATGGATCGTTATTGCGGCACTGCCTGCAGGAAACGCATCTGGAAGGGGAATGGCCCGAGCAATACGCCAAGGCCATTCTGCCCTTCTCGCTGTTCGATTCCGACCTCGTCTTCGGCAAAGGTGGTCGCGGCAAGAAAAAGGATCAGGGGCTGCTCGCGCTCGACCCGCCGCCGAAATTCGATCTCGTGATCGTCGATGAGGCCCACCACATACGAAATTCACAAACCTTCCTACATCAGGGGGTGCGCTATTTTTGCGACAACGCCCAGGCCGTGATCCTGTTGACCGCGACACCGGTGCAATTGGGTAGTAACGACCTGTTTACTCTGCTCAACGTACTGCGCCCCGACCTCGTGATCGATCACGCCAGCTTCGAGCAGATGGCCGAGCCGAACCGCCATATCAACGCCGCTGTTCAGCATTGCCGCATGGCACGGGAGGGGTGGCAGAAAGGGGCTCGCGATTGCCTCGGCGAGATGGCTCAGACGGAATGGGGGCGATTGTTCCTTCGCGAATCGCCCGCGTTTCAAGGTATATTTGACCGGCTGCACGAAGAATCGTTGGATGACACGGACCGTGTCGGGCTCACCCGAGCCATCGAAGAGCTGTATACCTTCAGTCACTTGATAAACCGCACGCGTCGTCGGGATATAGGAGAGTTCACTACTCGCAAGCCTGAGACGGTTACGATCGATTTCACTCCCGACCAGCAACTCCTGCACGATGGCTTGTTGGACGTGATCGAGCGAATCCTCGCACGCTGTCACGGTCAGCAAAATGTGAAATTCATGATGACCACCATCCGCCGACAGGCAGCGAGTTGCCTCTACGGGCTCGCGCCCTTCCTGTCCGACATCCTAAGCGGCAAGCTGGACCGCCTCGAGTTGATGGAAGCGAGCGACAGCGACGAGGAGGCAGAATACGGCTTTGTCGCTCAAGTCAAAGCGGACATTGAGGGCCTGATCGAGCAGGCTAGTAACCTTGACACGCACGATCCCAAGGTAGAGGCCTTTGTCAAAGTTCTGCTCGACAAGAACAAACTGCCAAATAACAAAGCGCTGGTCTTCAGCACCTTCCGCCACACCCTTGCTTATCTTGATTCACACGCCCGACGCACGAAGATGCGCAGTCGGTCTAATTCATGGCGACGTGCCCGATGAAGAAAGAGCTGACCTGCGTCGCCGTTTCGCTCTACCCAAGGAAGACACCGATGCGATCGATGTGTTGCTGTCGTCCGAGGTCGGCTGCGAAGGTTTGGATTTTCAGTTCTGCGACTTTCTCGTTAACTACGATCTTCCCTGGAATCCCATGCGGATTGAGCAGCGCATCGGCCGCATCGACCGCTATGGCCAGAAGAGTCTGGCCGTGGTAATTGTCAACTTCGTGACACCGGGAACCGTCGATGCTGACATCTATGAACGCTGCTTGTTGCGTATCGGCGTGTTTCACCACGCGGTAGGCGGCAGTGAGGAAATACTCGGGACGATTACCCAGGAGCTGCACGATATCGCGGAAAGCTTCAGTCTCAGTGCTGAGGAACGAGCGCGGCGACTCCAACAGCTCGCCGACAATGGAATCCGCAAGGTGCGCGAAGAACAGGAACTGGAGACGAAGCAGTCGTCGTTGTTCGGCCTAAACGTCCCCAGCCAATCATGGCGAGAAGAGATCCAAACCGTCGAGACGTTTTGGCTTTTCCCCGATGCCATTCAACAGAGCGTGACGACCTATCTGAACACGCGCCTTGGGAGCGAGGCAGAGCACCTGCTCGGGGAAAAGCCCAGCAAGACGCTACGGCTGAACCAGGAGGCACGGGCGTTACTGCTCACGGACTACCGGCGGTTACCCCGTTCCATCGAGCCGATCGCACGCGAATGGGAGAAATGGTTGAAGGGCTCCCAACCTACGCTCTCGGTCACGTTCGAGCAGGAAACTGCCTCGGAGAATCCCAAGACAGTCCATCTCTCCGTGCTGCACCCACTGGTACGGCAAGCCGCGCATTTCCTCGATATCACTGAGGCCAAGTACTTCAAATTGACCACGCGCAGCACCGAGATTCCCCCCGGGGTTTACCATTTCGCGTTGTACAGATGGACCAAGCACGGGATAAGACCCGACGAGTCGCTCGTCGCTGTTGCCACTGAGCCAAACCTTGAGGCCACGCTTATGGAAATACTGCGACACGCCGGCGAACCCGGATCGGCTCCGTTGCCCGATGCGGCGGAATGCGACGCACTCGATGCGCAGTCATCACAGCAAATGGTCCGAGGCGCAGGCCAATCACATCGCAGAGAACCGGGAGCTGGCGGAGCATCGTATCCAAAGCCTGACGGTCAGCCACCGCGCTCGCTGCAAAGCACTCGACGATCAAGTGGCTCGCGCAACGAACGACAAGATCCGGCTGATGAAGGAGAGCGAACTGGCAAGGGCCAATGCCGATTTCAGTCGACGAATGGCCGAGCTTCAGCAGGCGGCGAATACTGGTGACATCCGCGCCAATCCGGTCGTCCTCGGCACGATCTCTGTGGATCAGTTAATACCATGAGCACTTTCCTTGAGAGGCTCGCCACGCAACGCTTGAAGTTCCTCGAAGGCCTCGACGCGAATGAGGGCGATATAAATCTCGACATCTTCGAGGATTTTTACCCAGACCAGGCTCACTTTGTTTTCGAACTGCTCCAGAATGCGGAGGACGCCGGGGCGACGAAGGCGACCTTCTCGTTGTTGCGCGATGGTTGCCGATTCGAGCATAACGGGATCCGAGAATTTACAGAAGCCGATGTCCGAGCTATTACCGGCATCCACAATAGCACCAAGGACAAGGCCCCTGACCAGATCGGCAAATTCGGTGTTGGTTTTAAATCAGTATTCGTCTACACCCTCTGTCCGACCATCCATTCTGGGGATTTTGCTTTCAGAATTTCACGGCTTGTCTTGCCCGAGCCCGTTGAGTCGGATACCGAAGCGCGTGGTAAGACCTCGTTCTGGCTCCCTTTCAATAATCCAAAAAAGACGCCTGAAGCCGCCCAGGCCGAGGTTGAATCCGGCCTTCGAGAACTGGCTGAGACGACTCTGCTGTTCCTGACGCATCTTGAGTCGATCCGATGGGAAATTGGCCAGGACAGTTCCGGAGACGTAATACGAATCAAGCACTCCGACCACCATTTCGAGGTGCTCAAGCAATCCGCTGGCGAGACGACGACTAGTTCGCATTTCTTGAAATTCGACCAGCCCGTAGAAGGACTTGAGAAGCAGCGGGTTGCAGTGGCTTTTTCCCTCGATTTCATGCCCGGGGTCCAACAGCTCGATCCGAAGAAAAAACTAAGCAGACAAATGAGGATTATCCCAGCGGTGCCTGGACAGGTGGCGGTGTTCTTCCCGGCCGAGAAGGAGACATCGGGTCTGCGCTTCCACCTTCACGCGCCCTTTGTACCCGAACTTAGCCGAGCCAGCATCAAGGAGACGCCAGCCAACCAGCCCTTGTTCCAACAGCTCGCATCGCTCACAGCCGGTTCTTTGCATCAGATCCGCGACCTTGGGCTCCTCTCGGCTGATTTTCTCGCTGTCCTACCAAACCCCAAGGACGCCCTCCCAGATCGCTACACGGGCATCAGATCCTCCGTTGTCGAGGAGATGAATTCCCAGCCACTTACGCCCACTCATTCCAAGTCTCACGCCCCAGCCAGACACCTGCTACAGGCCGAGGCATCACTCAAGGAACTGCTGACGGAGGAGGACCTCGAGTGTCTCGTCGATTATGACGAGGAGTCTCCAAAATGGGCTATCAGCGCCGCGCAGAAGAACAGCGACGCAGATCGATTTCTTAGCGGTTTGGCCATTACCAAATGGGATATCAAAGAATTTGTTGAGCTGCTCAGCGAACAAACATCGGAAGGGTCTCGTTACATTTCCGCGCCGCCTCATTTCGTCCAAGGGCCGGACGAAGATTTCATGAACTGGCTCGCGCACAGCCGCCTGAATGGCACCAGAAGTTCTATGCCCTCTTATATAGCGAACTCAGTTCGACCGGCGGATGCCGCCGCCTAAACGGCCGGAGAATGGTCCGTCTCAGCAATGGCGCATATGGCGTCGGCAGCCATTGTTATTTTCCGAGTGATGGCGTCGAGCACGATGACGTCCTGCCACGCGTGGATTCTGGCGTCTATTCATCAGGGAGGAGCAAGCCCCAGCAGGAGAATGCCAAGAAATTCCTTGCAGAAATCGGTGTCCGGGAGGTCGGTGAAGCAGAGCAGGTCGAAGCTATCCTCAATCAGAAATACAAGAGCGAGAACTTCAAGCCGAAGAAGCAAGAACTGAAACGGTTCATCGCCTTGGTCGAGACAGAGCCGCACAGAGCGAGGCTCTTCGCGAATTACTTCATTTTTGAGGGCAACGACGGCAAGTGGCATCAGCCCGCTGGCATATTCCTCGACCAGCCCTTCATGGATACCGGGTTGTCCACATACTACGACACAATTGGGGCCAATACCAAGTGCTCTGCCCTGGCTGAGTCGTATGCTAGCTTCGGCATTTCTGTGAAGCGTATCGCGAAGTTTGCGGAGACGGTCGGTGCAAGAATTCATTTGGAGTTAATGACCACCACTTGTCAGGGCAATCCGCAACGATCATATCTGCATTCCGTCTCTGGTGACCGCTATACCTCTCCGATCGATCGGGACTACACCATTGCTAGCATCGAAGACTTTCTTGCTACTCCCGCGCTGGAGGTGTCAAAGCTCGTTTGGCGAACGATGTCATCGCTTCCGAGTCACCCCAACTTTCTGCAAGCTACCTATCAAAAGAATGAGCGGTGGGGGGCTCGATATGCTGATTCTCAGCTCGTCCACCACTTGCGAAATGTGGCCTGGATTCCCCAAACCAATGGATCGTTCGTCCGTCCATCCGAAGCCACACCCGCCCTGCTTCCTGAAGGCTTCCCGTTCGACCCAGGCTGGCCCTGGATTAAGGCTATCCAGTTTGGACAGGATGCCGTCAATCGATCCGAGGTACAGCTGCAGAAGCAGTCCTTGGCAGAGAAATTTGGCTTTGGGAACACTGAGAACATGGAACGCGCCAAGCGATTCGCCGCCCTGCCACGGGACGAGCAGGAGCGATTCCTTTCGGAACGAGAGCGCAGCCGAGACATTGAACTGCCCGAGCATGAGCCAGCCAACCCCGAACGCCGGGCACAGCGTGTCGGTGGACAAGCCCAGGATGCGCCGGAGCGTCTAACCGAAGAGCGGACACGGTCAATTTCAGTCGGCCGGGAAGCAGTCAAGGAAGATGCCGCGCAGGTATCTTCGCCAGCAATACACCACCGATGGCCACTTGATCTGCCAGGTCTGCAAAGCACCAATGCCATTTAAACTCGATGACGGCAGCGACTACTTCGAGAAGGTCGAGTTCCTTCCAGACCTGACGAAGCGTCATTACCAGAACTATCTGGCGCTTTGCCCTAACCACGCAGCGATGTTCCAGCATGCCAACGGATCGAGAGAATCGATGATGGAGAAATTCCTCGCACTCGCCAGCAACGAGCTCCAAATCATGCTCGCACAGCAAGACGCATCCATCTACTTCACCAAAACCCATATCGCGGATCTGAAGACGGTGATCGAGAACGATCGTGACCAAACCGACGAATCCGCCGACGACCTTGGACAAAGTACCGCCGCAGCCGCACGATGAAACGCCGCCGGCTACACTGCTCCGGAAGGCCCGATTCTGGGAAGTTCACGTCGGGGAGTCGTTCAACGACCGCCAGCGGAAGATCGTCAATCGCTTGCTGACCCTCCCCGCTGAATGCACCTTTGAGCCCCCCGACATCGCGTCGGCGGCCATGATGCGCTGCCGCCCCACCTAGATAGTCAGGTGTCAACCGGCTGGCCGATTTGGGAACAAAATGGGAACAGGATTGGCAATATCAGCCCAATGCGGCTACAATGTACGTGCGTTGGGGCAGTATCGTAACTGCCTTGCAATCAAAGCCTTTAAGTATCACTGCAACGTGTTTCCAATACCACGAGTATGGCAGACGTACCGGACTCAAAATCCGGTGGGGTAACACCCGTGTGGGTTCAAGTCCCACCTTCGGTACTAGCGTAACACGGAATCACTGCGGTACCGGCAGGGCTGCCCAAAAGCGAGGCACGGTTTGGTCCCCGGAGGCGGAGGCCAGCGTGGCGCCGTCGGGACTCCAGGCCAGGCCGAAGACGTAGTCCGTGTGGCCGGTGAGCCTGAGGACTTCTTCACCCCGCGCCACGTCCCAGAGGCAGATGGCCCGGTCGCGGCCGGCCGTGGCCAGGCGCTCCCCCGACGGGTGGAAGGCCGCCGCGAAGACCTCGCCGACATGGCCCCTCAGAGTGGCCTGCACTTCTCCGCTCGCCACGTCCGAGAGACGCGCCTCGCCGTGACGGTCGGCCGTTAGCAAGCGCCGGCCGTCGGGGCTGAATGCGACCGCCGTTATCTCATGCTCGTGCCGGCAGGCCCACTCCTGCCGGCCGGTCGCCGCGTCCAGGATCAACACTTCCAGATCGCCCCCGACCGCCAGCCGCCGGCCGTCCGGACTGAACAAGACCTGCCGCACGTCGCCGATCGGTACAGGCAGCGACTCGCACTCCCGTAGCGTGCTCGCGTCCCACAGCCGCACCCGCTTCTTGTCGCCCACCGCCAGTCGGCGGCCGTCGGGACTGAACTGGATCTGGTGGGGTAAAGACGGGTGGACCCAGGGACCTCGTGCGAAAACCCGCCCCCGCCGCTCGCCACCGGTATCCCACACACGCAGGGAATAATCTCCGCACAGCGACACCAGCCGGGTCCCGTCGGGGTGGATCGCCAGCGCGCTGACGAAGCGATCCACGAAGTCATGCTCGGTCAGCACCGCCAACGGCGCGCGCGTGCCGGCGTCCCACAGCCGCACGCATTTATCCCAGCCGCCCGAGGCGAGCCAGCGGCCGTCGGGGCTGAAAGCCACGGTGTAAACAAAGTTTGTGTGGCCCCGCAAGACGCCGGGGCCCCGCACGTCCCAGATGCGGGCCTCGCCCTGCTCGTCGAGAGTGGCCAGCCGGGCCCCGTCGGCTGTGAAGGCCACCAGCCGCACATCGTTGGCGTGGCCGTGAAACACCAGCGGTTCGTCACGTTCCAGCGACCACAGACGCACCGTGCGGTCTCTCCCACCGGAGACCAGCCACCGACCATCCGGACTGTAAGCCGCACAGGCCACGTCGCCCTTGTGGCCGCGGTAGACGTCCACCACGGCCCCGGTCGCCAGGTCGATCTGCCGCAAGTCCGTGCCCCCCGGGGCGCTGGCCACGATGCGCCGACCGTCTGCGCTAAAGGCAAACAGAAATACCTTATACTCCCGACTGAACCACCGTTCCCGGTCGGTCTCCAGGTCGATCACGCGGTGGCCGTCCGAAGAACTGATCCCCAGGTTTCTGCCGTCCGGGCTGAGGGTCAGCGTGCCCGGCCCCAACGCGCCCAGCACGACCTTCGGCCTCTGCTCCGGAGCGGTCAAGTCAAAGATCAGGGGATGGACCTTGTTCTGGTCTTTGCGGGTCCACGTGACGGCCAGGCGGCGGCCGTCCGCGCTCACGGCGAGCGAGTACGTCGTGCGCTTGCCCGGTTCGATGAACGTGCGCTGTGTCCGCCCGTATTCGTCGACCAGGGCCAGCGGCCCGTCGTTCTGGTCCAGGAACAAGAGTGGCCCGCGGCCGGTCTGCGCGGCAAACACTCCGTCGGCGTCTGGCAGGCGGCGGAGGCGGACGCCCGTGCGGGCGTCCACCAGCCACACTTGACGGCCTTGACAGGTCGCCAGACGTTCGCCAGGCGGGTAGAAGGCGGGGAACCCCAGCACCCAATCGTGCACCTGGGTCGGCACCGAAAAGAATGCCAGGCTTTCGTCCAGGCGGGCGCGGAGGTAAAACCACTCCCAGTGCCGCCAGTCCACCGGGGCCGCGTCGAGCTGCCGGGCCAGCTCGCGACTGCCCAGGTCCTCCAACGTTCGCGCCGCCACGGACACGCGGGCCAGGTAATTGCCCCGTTCGGCCTCGTGGCGCGCGGCGTCGGCCAGCGCCCGTTGCCGCGCCTCGCCCACTGCGAAGACGGCCGCGATGACTAACCCCAGGGCCAGCGACGCCATGACGGCGCCGAGGCCGATCACCACCGCCTTGTTCCGCCGCGCAAAACGGCCGCAACGCGCCGCCACGGACGGCGGCCGGGCCAAAATCGACTCGTCGGCCTGAAAGCGGCGCAGGTCGTCAGCCAGGGCCGCGGCCGTCGGGTACCGGTTGCCCGGCTCGCGTGCCATGGCCTTGAGGATGATCGTTTCCAGATCGGCCGGGACATTCGGCCGCAACTGCCGTGGCGTCGTCGCTTCCCCATGCTGGACCTGTTTCATCAAGGGGGTGTGGTCCGCCGCGTCGAACGCCGGCCGGCCGCAGAGCAGCTCGTAGAGCGTCAAGCCCAGGGCGTGGACGTCGCTGCGGGCATCACCCGGGCCGTCAAGGCGCTCCGGCGCCAGGTACCGTAGCGTCCCCATCATGTCGCCCGACCTGGTCAAAGCGGTCTCATCTTCGAGCTTGGCCAGGCCGAAGTCCGTGACCCACAGGGTCCCTTGTTCGTCCACGAGAAGGTTCGACGGCTTGATGTCGCGGTGCAGCACGCTCTGGGTGTGGGCGTAAGCCAGCGCCTCGGCCGCCTGCCGGCCGAGGCGTGCCACCTCTTCCGGTGGTCGCGGGCCCGAGTCGCGCAGAACCTGGTCGAGCGACCGGCCACGGATGAACTGCATCAGGTAGAACTGGACTCCGTCGCAGGCGCCGACACCGAAGACCGGAACAATGTTGGTGTGGTGCAGTCGGGCGGCGGCCTTGGCCTCCCGCTCGAAGCGGCGGACGTACCTGGGGTCGAGGGTCGCCTGGGGAGACAGGACCTTGAGGGCCACCTGCCGGCCGAGCGGCTCATGGACGGCCTCGTAGATGATGCCCATGCCGCCACGGCCGATCTCGCGGAGCAGGCGGTACTCGCCGAGCCGCTCGCGAATGGGCAACGACGAAGAAGCAGCGTCTGGCGCGGCGAGGGGCAGCGTCTCGAATAGCGTATCAGGCATGGCGCCACGATAGACTCTCCAGGCCTCACGGACTTCGGCCGCGAGGGGATCTTCCGGCACGCTCAGGGCCTCGGTGCAACACGACGGGCACTCGCCCAGATGGGCCTGCACCTGTTCTGCCGCGCGATCGTCCAGCGAACCCGCCAGGTAGGCGGCAAGCTGTTCTGGAGAAACGTGTTCGTCGTGGCGCACGGCATGATCCCTTCAGGTAAGGACAAGAATGAAGGCGCTCAGCCCGCCGATCCTGACAGGAGGCCAGTGCATTGCCACGAATGAACTGATGCGTGCCACGCGCGGCTTGTCCGCCCGTGAATCGCTTGCTCGAACGTCACTGGCGGCCAGCCGCCAGTGGCACACAACTGCTCAGATCACGAGGACACTAGTCCTCAAACTGCTCCCGCTCCTGGCGCAAGCGGCGCAGGACTCGTGATTTGGCTTGCAGGGCGGTGTTGACCTTCATCCCTAGCTCCCTGGCCACTTCGGCCGTGGGCCGGCCCTGCAACACCGTGCCGGCAAAAGCTTGCCAGCTTTTGGGCTCGAACTCGGGTTCAATCAACTCGGTCAGCCGGGCCAGCACGAAGGCGTCGTGCTCCCGATCCCACTGGCCGATGAGGCCGCTTCCGGGGTCGGCAAGCTGGTCGGCCAGGTCAGCGACCGCGCCGGCGCCGACCGGCCGCTTGCGCCAGAACGACCGCAAGCAGTTTACCATGACCGAGGCGCAGCCAGTTTCGGAACGCCCCGATGCGGCCGTTGTGCTCAAAGTTCGGCAGCTCGCGAAACATCACCACCAGGATGTCCTGAACCACGTCGCGCGCGTCCGCCGGTTGCAGGCCTTGCCCACGCAGCCAGTTGCCGAGCAATGGTTCATAGACGCGCAACCAGCGCGCCAGGCGTCGCTGTCGCTTTGCTGCTTGACGCGGTCGAGAAGGGTAAGCGACGTTGCTTGCATGCCGTCCCTCGGCAAGGAAATCTCGAGTGTGAGTATCGCAGGCGGCGACCGGCGCTGCAAGCAAAAGTTTTTTCCGGGGTGCACGACACCGTTTGCAACGGCAAGGCTCCCCTCTCCCCCCGCAGGCTATCGGTGACGGGGAAATCCGCAGCTTCCGCGAGAGATTCTCTCCACCCCTCAAATGCGGAGTTTCGCGATTTTTTCCGGAATCATGTCAGGGTTGTCCGGCTCTTCGCCTTTCTTATTGATCCCTGTCTGAGTCGGACATTGTCGCACCCTCGGCGGTAGTCCTTACCAATTCGGCCAGGCAGCGCCCGTCCACTGTCGAAAAGACGCGACTCCTCTGAGCTGAGGACAACCATCATGGCCCGTTTCTCGTGGCGTAGGTGTTTCGGAGTTGGGTCCCGGCGCAACTACCGCAAGCAACGGCGCACGCCCGCCCGCCCGGGCATCTTGATGTTAGAAGATCGGCTGGCGCCGGCAATATTGACCGTCAACAGCCCGCTTGATACCGCCAGCGATAGCGCCGCCTACCTGACGCTGCGTGAGGCCGTCGTCATCGTCGACAGCTCGACGGTGCCGAACGACCTCGGCGCGCAAATCGTGAGCCAGATCAGCGGCACACTGCACCAAGGCGGCAACGACACCATCGACTTCGACCCCACGCAGGTGACGCAGCCCATCGTCCTGGCGGGCAGCCAACTGGAGTTGAGCCTGCCAAGCAGCACGGCCGTGGTGACCATCGACGGCGGCGCGGCGGCCGTTACCGTGGACGGCAATAGCCAAAGCCGCGTCTTTCTGATCGATAGCGGTGCGACGGTGTCCTTCAACGACCTGACCATTACGGATGGCTCGGCGAGCAGCGGTGCCGGTGGCGGCATTCTCAACAGTGGCACGCTCAGCGTGACCAACAGTACCTTCACTCAAAACGCGGCCCACGACGGCGGTGGCATTTCCAACACTGGCGGCACGCTGAGCGTGACCAACAGTACCTTCACCGGTAACGCAGCTTACGACGGCGGCGGCTTTGCCAACGATCTTGATGGCACGCTGAGCGTGACCAACTGCACCATCACCAGCAATTCGGCCAGCGACGAGGGGGGCGGCATTGACAACAGCGGCGAGCTGACTCTCACGAACAACATCCTGGCCAACAACACGGGCGGAGATTATGCCCAGGCTATCGGGGCCCCGCTCCTTGGTAGCAACAACCTGGTGAAGGATGGCAGTTTTGGCTTGCCCCAGACCATCAAGGGCCAGGATCCGCTGCTCGGCACTTTGGACTACCACGGCGGCCCGACCGAGACGCTGCCGCTCTTGACCGGCAGCCCGGCCATCGGCAAAGGCGCCAGCGGCACAGGCATCCCCACCACCGACCAGCGCGGCTTGGTCCGAATTGGCCCGGTGGACGTCGGCGCCTTCCAGCTTGATGGTGTGCTTCCTCAAACCACGACCGTCGCCATCGGCGCAGTGGAGTTCATCTACGGCCAACCCGGTAGCGCGACGGTCACTGTGACAAGCGCCGGTGGCAGCACCCCGACCGGTAGCGTCACATTGACCGTGGATTCTGGGTTGCCGGTGACCCAGTCGTTGACCGATGGTTTCACGGCCTTTTCGCTATCCGGCTTGAGCGCGGACGACCATTCCATTCAGGCCACCTACAACCCCACGGGCGGCTTCATTCCCGACTCCGGCACCGGCCAAGTGCAAGTCCTCCAGGCGCAGCCAACGGTCACGGTTAGCGACGGCGGCGCGGGGTGGTCGTACGCCTTCGGCGCGACCTATACCATCGCGCAACCGTGGCAGGGATCGATGGCGTGCCCGCCGCAAGCCTGGAAGGAGTCTCGCCGACGCTGACGTACTTCTCCGTCGGCCCGAACCAGGAAGTGATCGAGCTGCCCGAAGCGCCGACGGCGGTCGGCAACTACCAGGTGTATGCATTCTTTGGCAGCAGCACAGACTATACGTATGGGAACGATACCCAGTCATTCTCGATCTTTGACTCGGGAGCCACGCTGACCGGCAGTAGCGCGGCCTCGACCACCGGCGGCGTCGACGGTGTCAGCGCGGCCTCGCTGGTCAACGCCACGTTCACGTACTCCAACCTTGGTGCCACTGCCTTCTCCTTCATCGCATCCATCGACTGGGGCGATGGCACGGCGCCCGACGCTACTGCCACAATCTCGGGTAGCAACGGCAACTTTACCGTCAACGACTCGCACCTCTACTACACAACGGGATCGGAAAACTTCACCATTACCGTCACTGACAGCGGCGGCCTGACGGCCCTCGTCACTGGCGTGGCCAGCGTGGCCGATTCTCCGCTAGCCGACGCGGTGAATGTTCCCTTCATCCCTTTCAAGGGACAGGACTTCAGCGGAACCGTCGCCAGCTTCACCGACACCGACCTGGGATCGCCCACCGCCCCGACCATCGACCCTACCGACTACTCGGCCGCCATCACCTGGGGCGACGGCAGCACGACTCCTGGCACGATCGCTTACGCCGGCACGCCGGGCCAATTCACAGTCAACGCCAGTGGCACACCGCATCAGTACACGCAGGAAGGGCTGCAGGCGGGCAACTTCCACGTCGCCATTCAACACGACAGCCTGGCGCCCGTCAGCACTCCGGCCATTCCTGTCGTGGTGGCTGACATGGTCACGGTCGTTTTGATTGACGGGCTTCAGTTCACCACCAGCGGCGACTTCGTCGACCTGGGCGGCGTCTATACGACCAGTGACACCGTGCAAGTCGGCTTTAGCCCGGCGCCGGGAGCAGCGTTCACGCCCATCGCGACGCTCGATGGGGGGACGACGATCGACGCGAACGACCAGACGTTCAGCAACTCCGGAGCGGTGAGTGAAGCACTTAGCGGCAGCTCGATGCAATTGCTCGCCGCCGGATTCACGGCAGGCTCTTCGATTGCGGCTCTTGTCGACCCGGCTGGCGAAGGCATACCTGTGGCCGGCCAAACTCTGTTGGTAGGAAGCTCCCCCTTTGTGCCGAGCGCCGTCACTTTCGCTCATGATGTCGCGGGTAACCCCGAAATGCACCTGCAAGGTCAACTGACGCTGCCCGACGACCTGTTGATCACCGCCGGGCCGACCAACTTTGTCGATCTCGATGAGGCAGGACTTGTCCAAACCGGCACCAGCAGCGGCTCCAGCCTGGGCGGCGCGCTCACTGTCGGGGGCATTTCGATTTCGCTGCCCGACCTGTCCCTCACCGACAGCCAGACCAACGTAGGCGGCAGCCTGGTGAACGTCTTCACCATCTCCGGCGACAGCCTCATCACTGTCGACGGGTTGCCCTCGGTGAGTGTGTTCGTCAGCGGCTCGGTCACCAGCAACTCCTTGGAGGCTTTTGCGCTTCAGTTGGAATCCAGTTTCGGGTTCGCGTTGGCCGGCGGCGTCACCGTCACAAGCCTGGACGCCAAACCGCTGACTTTCACCTATTCCAGCTCGGACGACAGTTTTACCGTGAGCGGCGGGGCGGAGGTCGGCGTGCCGGGATTGAGCGACAATCCGTTCTTCGTGACGGCAGCGGGAACAATCAGTAACGGCACGCTGCAAAGTCTGCAATTCACGGTCGGGTCCAGTCAGACGCTCAGCGTCGCGGGTGTCACCGTCACGACCACGCCAGCCAATCCCTTGTCATTGACGTTCCTTGATTTCCTGACCCCGAAGAGCCGGTTGATAGTGCAGGGCGGCGCGATCGCCGACGTGCCGGGCCTGAACGGCTCGCTTTCTGTGACGGCCCAGGGAACCGTGCGCAACGGGATTCTTCAATGCTTGGACCTGGGCCTGGCGACGGATGTGACCTTCACCATGGACGGCCTCAGCATTTCCCCGACGACAATGAGTTTGGAATATCTGGCCGCCAACGGCGCGCAGTTCACCGTGACCGGGAACGCGAGCATCCAGGTGCCCGGGGTGAGTAATCCGTTTTCAATTACGGCCTCAGGCACGGTCGTCGACCTTTCCGGAACCGCAGAACTGCATGATCTGAGCCTGGCCCTTGCGTCCGATCAAACGCTCACCGTTGCGGGCGTCAGCATCGCGACCTCGACTGATAACCCGCTCACGTTCGGCTACGTGGCGTCCTTGAGCAATCAGTTCACGCTGACGGGTGGCGCCGCCATCTCCATTCCGGAGCTGAGTGGAGCCATCGACGTAACTGCGGCTGGCACGGTAAGCGCCAACGTGCTGCAAGGCTTGACGCTCACTGCGGCGACGACTGCGGCGCTCAGCGTTGACGGCCTCAGCCTGACGCCCACTTCACTCAAATTTGGCTATCAGCACGATGCCGGGAATCAGTTTGCCGTGAGCGGCCATGCCCTCGTCAGCATCGCTCAGCTCGGCAACAACATCGACGTGACCGCCACTGGCACGGTCAGTAACAACACGCTGCAAAGCCTGACTCTGGCCCTGGCGTCCACGCCATACACGGTCGCCGGCGTCACCTTGAGCAATTCGTCCTTTGCTCTTTCGTACACACCGGCTCAACTCACCCTATCGGGCGGCGCCACTCTCACGATCCCAGAAACGACCGGCGCCATAACCGTAGCGGCCTCGGGCACCGTGACCAACACCCTCCAGACCTTGACGTTGACCGCTTCCAGCACGGCGTCTTTTTCGCTGGGCGGCGTGACCTTCGTGCCGAGCGAGTTGACGTTCGCCTATGATGCCGCCGCTAGCTGGTTTCACATGGCAGGCGCCGGCAGCGCGACCTTCCCTGCCGTCGGCCTGGTCAATGTCACGTTTGCGGGCAACTTCTACAGCGACTCCTTCTCCGGAAACGTCCTGCGAGACTTTACCGTCACCGTCACCGCCGCCACGACGTATGACTTTTCCGGTGTAAGCATCACGCCGACGAACCTGACGATTGTGTATGGCAACAACAATTTCTACCTGGCCGGCGCTGTTACAGTGGGCCTCCCCATCCTGGGAACCTATCACACGATGATCTCCTGCCAGATCGTTAATGGCGTTGTGATTTCTCTTACCTTCGAAGCAACTTCCGTCAACTCGACCCTTTCGCTGGCTGGCGGTGTCAGTGTCAGTCCCACGAGCATGACGATTACGTACCAGCACCTGGCGGCGGGCGATCAGTTTACCGCGGCAGGTACGGCCAGCGCTCGTTTTCCCCAGTTTGGCTCCCCCATCGTCACGAGTCTTTCGGGTATTGTCTTGAACGGCGTGCTGCAAACGCTCACCTTCACGGCGTCGACGGCCAACGGTCGGGTCACCCTTCCCGGGGGCTTGACGGTGAGTCCGAGCGGCATGGTTTTCACCTACACGGCCGCTAATGACCAGTTCCTCCTGGGCGGATCGGCCAGCATCACGGTTCCAGGCCTCCCCGGAACATTCACCGTCACGGCCGTGGGTACCGTCAGCGACAACACGTTGCAAAATGTGACGTTCACCACGATCTCCACGACCTCGTTCACGATCGCGGGCGTCAAGGTCTCTCCGGCCGGATTCACCTTCTCCTACACAGCCCCGGGCAGCATCTTCATGGTGGGAGGAACCGGCAGCATCGCGGTTCCAACCCTGGGAACATTCACCGTCACGGCTGCGGGCACCGTCAGCGCAAATACATTGAAAAATTTGACGTTTACCACAACCTCGACGGCCTCGTTCACGATCGCGGGCGCTACGATCGCACCGCTCGGGCTAACCTTCAGCTACGCGGCTGCGGGCACCACCTTTATGGTGGGCGGATCGGCCGACGTGATATTCCCGAACCCGCTCGGCTCGTTGGCGGTAACGGCGAAAGGCACCGTGAGCAACAACGCCTTGACGTCTTTCACGCTGACGGAGTCTCTCAGCAACAGCTCCCCGTGGACAGTCATGCCGGGTGTCAGCATCACCCCAAAAACGTTAGCGCTTACCTACGATGCCAGTCCGCTGCAATTCGGCATTAGCGGCACGGCCGGGGTTGTCGTAAACCTGCTCGGGCTGAACACAGACGAGCTGAAGACAGACGTCTCCCTGGGCGGCACGTTTGCGAACGGCACTCTGCAAAGCTTGTTTGTCGGGTTGAGCAACGCCTCGTTCCTCCACCTCAACGCATCCTTACCGATTGGCACCGGAACCAGTCCACGGATTCAAGGCGAACTCAGCGGCCCGATTACCATCACGGTTACGGGGTTTGGCAGCACTCCCCATTTGGCCGTGAGCGGGGCCAGCGCTCAAGCGCTCGCGGACGCTGAACTCAGCGTCAGCGGCATACCAGGGTTGACAAATGCCAGCTACGACGTCGGCTTCCTGCTTGGAGTCAATAGCGCGGGTGTGATCGACCAGGCAACATTGGATGTGATGGGCTCTCTCTCCGCCTCGTTCAGCGTTTTCACCCTGAAGGTCACGAACCCAGATTTCTCGTACCAGGCGAATCCCGCGTTTCTGAGCCTGAGTGGCTCCGCTTCTGCGAGTCTCGGCAGCTTTGCGACGGCGGGCGTAGACCTCGGCGACGGCACTCAGCCCGGCCTCGTGTGGAAGAACGGCGCCCTGCAAAGCGCGTATCTAAGGAATTTCCAGGCCGGGTTTATTATTCCCAACGTGGGCTCTGTGAATATCGTCAACTTCGCTTTCAACTACCAACCCAATGGAAGCCCGATCCTCACTGCCGGCGGTCAGCTCAAGGCCAGTATTTTCGGCCAATCGTTCGGCCCCTTCCCGGTTCCAACGATCGATTTCACGAATGGCAATCTGGCGAGTTTTTCCCTCTTCGGCACGTACCCCATCGGCTTTGCTGGGTTCGGCGCAAGCTTGTTGAACGCCAAAATTGGCATCGGCCTGGATCTGACCAGCTTCTCACCAACACTTACTTTGAGCGGCAGCGGAACCATTGACTTGGCGGGGACGAGGCTGAACGCGACCTTTGGCTCTGGTTCCACGCCGGGCCTGACGTTCAGGCCCGGTTCCGCCCTGCCAATCCAGGCGGACATCGAGCTCAACGGCGATCTGGGTCTGGCGGGGTTCCTGACGCTGCACACCTCCGGGCTCGCCCTCAGTTACGACGTCGCCTCGGGCACATTCGAGGTGACGGGTGCGTGCAGCGCTGAAATCGACGATCTCGGCGTTTTTTCCGTGAACGTGACGCTGGGCGACAGCGCTCACCCTGGGCTGAGCTTTAACAACGGCATCTTGCAAAGCGTGAACGTGACGCTGAGTACGGGTACGAAGCTGGATTTCGGCCTATTTGAGGCGACAACAGGGAGTGATGTGACTTTCAGTTACGACAAGACTGACGGCACTCTCCAGATGTACGGCGGGGCGACGGCCGAGCTTCCCCATCTGTCATATCTGCCCTCCGCGCAGCTTGGTCTCGAGTTCGGTACTGCCACCAACCCCGGCCTGCTCATCGATTATAAGGGCGCGATCACAAGCATCAGTGCCAGCGTTACGGCGGATGTCACTTACGACGGACTGACGCTGGCCGGGCTTACCGGCGGCCTGAAACTTCAGGGGGATACGCTGTCGATCTGGGGCGACGGCACCATGAAAGATCCTTTCGGGCTAGGCGACAGTCTTGGTGTCAGTCTTGGCAGCGCCGCCAATCCCGGGTTGATCATCACCGACGGTCTTGTCACGCAAATCGTGATCGGGGTCAATGGCACGCTCAAAGGTCCAGGTGACCTATTCGAGATTCAAGGCGGCTTCACTCTCGGTTATCTACCTGGCTTAAGCGGTTTCAATGGCTATGGAGCTGTCCGGTTTGCCGTTCCCGGCCTGTTCGGGCTGAATGTCTCGATGGGTTCTGACCTTGAGCATGCAGGGCTCATCATCACCAACGGCGTGGTAACGTACCTGAATGTAGCCACGACCGATACGTTCTCGATTGCAGGTTTTTCGATCACGCTCAACGCCAGTGGGAGCATAAATACAGCGGGAGCGGAGTTTGCGTTCGGCGGCTCTGTCGATGCCTATTCGCCGTCGGGGACACCCGTTGTCGGGAACAGTCATTTGGGGGGCTTCGGCGGGACTATCTTCCTGGATGGCTCGGGGCTTGCTTCTAGCTATGTCTACTTATATGGAAAATTCAGGAATGAAAACGTTGGCATCGAAATAACGCTGTCGGGGGCAGTGTCGCTTGCTGTCGGGGATCCCGTCCTGCTGACATACGACCCGACGGCTCCCTACATGGATTCGCTGGATGATTTGGGCGCGGCTTATGTAGAAGCGTCTAATGGCGAGGTCGACCCCGCTGATGTCTATGTGACGAACGACCAGTTTGTGTCCTATTTCCAACAGAAGGCGGCGGCTGCTGCCCTGGCCGCCAATCTGGCGGCGGCCGGCGAACGCATCGTTGACAGTGGGCCGTCACTCACAATCAGCCCACTGGTCCAGCAGGGAGCCGGCGCGGACGCTCCGGCCAGCATGCTCTTCACGGTAACGTTGGCCAATCCGCCGGCCGTCGGGCCGGTGACGGTGGACTTTACCACGGAGGACGAGACGGCACTCGCGAACGTCGACTATGTCCCCCGGAGCGGCACGCTCACCTTCCTGCCCGGCCAAACCGAACAGACCATTGCCGTGCCAATTCTTGGCCAGACGGAAGCCGTGCCGCACAAGCTGTTCGAGGTGGTGCTATCGAACCCTACGGACGCGGGCGTGGCCAGCAGCGTCGGCGTGGGCGACATTCTGTACTCGCACTTCCTGACCGCGACGACGGTGACGAGTTCCTCTACCGAGGTCAGTTATGGCCAGGATGTGACGTTCACGGCGACCGTGACGAATGCCGATGCGGCGAGCAGCCCCGGTATCGGCATGGTTCACTTCTTCGATGGCGACGTGGAACTGGGCGAAGTTGCGTTGGTGAATGGCCAGGCCAAGTTGACGGTCCCTGGACTGAGCGTGGGCAGTCACTCCATCACGGTCGAGTACACGGGTTGGCAAATTCCGGGCTATAGCTACTTGGCAAGCACGTCGTCGGTGATAGAGCAGACTGTCAACGCCGCCGATCAAACGATGTCGTTCGCGGCGGTGGCCGGTCATACGTACGGCGACTTACCATTCTTGCTGGATGCGGTGGCGTCGTCCGGATTGCCGGTTGAGTTCAGCGTGGTTTCCGGACCAGCGTTCATCGAAGGCGGTGTGCTGTCGATCACCGGCGCTGGCGATGTCGTGATCGAAGCGTCACAACCGGGCAATGACGGCTATCATGCCGCGATTCCAATGCAGCAGTCTTTCCAGGTAACGCCGGCACCGCTGGTGTTTACCGTGGACGATCAAGGCATGCGCTACGGCGACACGATTCCGACTTTGACGGGATCGTTTAGTGGCTTTGTGAATGGCGACGATGCGACCAGCATCGCCGCCCCGCCTACGCTCACCGTCGATCCGGCGGTCGGCGCTCCCGGAAGTTACGTCATAAGCGCCAGTGGAGCGGCTGCGGCCAACTACGAGATCAGTTATGTCGCGGGCATGCTGACCGTGGCGCAAGCGATCAGCGCGGTGACGCTCTCGCCGTCGATGGCGATTACGACCCAGGGCGAAGTCGTCACGTTCGACGTCTCGGTCGCCCACGCATCGGGTTCGGGAACACCTACCGGAAGCGTGACGTTCTATGACAACGGCGTGGAGTTGAAAACCATCGACCTCACCGATGGGAGTGGCGCGCTCTCGAGCGACGACTGGAGCGTCGGCGATCATATGTTGACCGTTATGTACAACGGCGATGCCAACTTCATGACGAATAACTCCGCGGCCACAACGCTCACTATCCAGCCCATTGTCACCACAGTGGATAACGTTGACCTCACCACGTCGGCGACCGGAGACGAGACCTATGGCCAGTCCATCACATTGATCGCGAACGTGACATTGGCGGCGATCTCGGGCTCGCCCACAGGCGTCGTGCAATTCTACGATGGGTCGACGCTGCTGACGACCGTCCCGGTTGTGGGCGGTACAGCGAGCACGACCACGAACAACCTGATGCCGGACGTCCACGACATCACGGCGGTCTTTGTCGGCGACGATGATTACGAGGTCGACTCGATAAACCTGTTCGTGTCGGTCGCCGTGGCCACGCCGACGCTGACCGTGGCCGCGCCGGGTGGTGTGTACAGCGGACAGGCCATTGGCGCGACGGCCGCCATCGCCCGGGACGATGGGATACCCTCCGCGACATTGGAAGGAGTACCCCTGAGCCTGGATTACCAAATGCTCGACGGTGACGGCCATGTCACGGCGGACCTGGGTGCGGTGCCACCCGTCAATGCCGGCTCCTATCAGGTCATCGTCACATTCGCGGGGAGCGCCGACTACGCTCCCGGTTCCATGAATGTGGCGTTCACAATTACGTCGGCGCCGTTGACCGTTGATGTCAACAATCAGAGCCGGCTGTTTGGCCAGTCGAACCCGACCTTCACGGTGAGCTACGCTGGTTTCGTGGCCGGACAGGACCCAAGCGTGCTGTCCGGTGCTCTGGCGTTCGGAACAGGCGCCGTGCCCGGCAGCGACGTCGGCGAATACGCCGTCGGAGCCAGCGGCCTCGCTTCGCAGAACTACGCGATTTCCTACGAGCCCGGCGTGCTGAGCGTCGATGCCGCGCCTCTGACTGTCGCCGTCAACGGAGCGAGCCGGACCTACGGCCAGGCGAACCCGACCTTCACGGTGAGCTACGCTGGTTTCGTGGCCGGACAGGACCCAAGCGTTTTGTCCGGTGCTCTGGCGTTCGGAACAGGCGCCGTGCCCGGCAGCAACGTCGGCGAATACGCCGTCGGAGCCAGCGGCCTCGCTTCGCAGAACTATGCGATTTCCTACGAGCCCGGCGTGCTGAGCGTCGATGCCGCGCCTCTGACTGTCGTCGTCAACGGAGCGAGCCGGACCTACGGCCAGTCGAACCCGACCTTCACGGTGAGCTACGCTGGTTTCGTGGCCGGACAGGACCCAAGCGTTTTGTCCGGTGCTCTGGCGTTCGGAACAGGCGCCGTTCCCGGCAGCAACGTCGGCGAATACGCCGTCGGAGCCAGCGGCCTCGCTTCGCAGAACTACGCGATTTCCTACGAGCCCGGCGTGCTGAGCGTCGATGCCGCGCCTCTGACTGTCGTCGTCAACGGAGCGAGCCGAACCTACGGCCAGTCGAACCCGACCTTCACGGTGAGCTACGCTGGTTTCGTGGCCGGACAGGACCCAAGCGTGCTGTCCGGTGCTCTGGCGTTTGGAACAGGCGCCGTGCCCGGCAGCAACGTCGGGGAATACGCCGTCGGAGCTAGCGGCCTCGCTTCGCAGAACTATGCGATTTCCTACGAGCCCGGCGTGCTGAGCGTCGATGCCGCGCCTCTGACTGTCGTCGTCAACGGAGCGAGCCGGACCTACGGCCAGGCGAACCCGACCTTCACGGTGAGCTACGCTGGTTTCGTGGCCGGACAGGACCCAAGCGTGCTGTCCGGTGCTCTGGCGTTCGGAACAGGCGCCGTGCCCGGCAGCAACGTCGGGGAATACGCCGTCGGAGCCAGCGGCCTCGCTTCGCAGAACTATGCGATTTCCTACGAGCCCGGCGTGCTGAGCGTCGACCCGGCGGTCCTGACCCTCACTGCGGTCAACAAGGTCAAGAGTCAGATGGCTCGCAACCCGCGCCTGACCTTCACCGAGTCGGGCTTTGTCCTTGGCCAATCCGCGAAGATGGACTTCAACGGCGCGCCGGTCCTGTCCACTACCGCGACCAAGAAGAGTCCGATCGGGAAGTACTCGATCGTCATCAAGCAAGGAACGCTCGCGCTTATCAACAAGAACTACACCTTTAACTTTATCAACGGCATCCTGCGAGTCGTCCGAAAGGCGTCCAAGAAGACTGTCTTCCAGACTGCGGGGAGGCATTCCGCGTTAACCGACCACCGTATTAGCAAATCGAACCCGGATTCCGGGTTCACTTTCGACGCAACGCCACCGGGCCACGATGACCGGATCCTAACCGGCGCAACGCCGACGCCGAAAGCCGAGGCCAACGAAAAACCCCCGGCTGGCACGACCGAGGGCCCCTCCTAAGCGGGGTTTTGTGTCTATCCGCTCGGAAGACCGTTCCGCCATCGCTCACGGATCACTTGGGACGGGGGTCTACAGGCGTGATCCGACAGCAGCCACTGCCGGGCAGCCCATCACCCATGATCAAGCCTGTACCGACCTCTAATCGGGCGCGAGTTGGGAACAAATTGGGGACAGTATTGGCAACGTCAGCCCCATGCGGCCACAATGCGAAAACACCAAGGTGGCGACGTGCGAGCCCTGGATTCGCAGACTTTAAGTACTACCGCAACCTGTTTCCAATGCGACGGCCATGGCAGACGTACCGGACTCAAAATCCGGTGGAAAGTAGTAAGTAGAAAGTGGACTGCAGGAGACCCGGCGAAGCGTATTCCTGCTCTCCTCACTACTTTCTCTGCTCTCCTGCTCTATCGCGGCGACGCCGCGATCGGTGTGGGTTCAAGTCGCACCTTCGGTATCAGCGACTCGAGGTGAATCGCACCCTCATTGATCGCTCGCCCGTCCTCGAAAGTCACGAGCGACACCAACCGGCCGGTCTCGATGTTGACGAACCACACTGCGCGGCGACGCTTCTCGAAGAGCCCCTCAGCGATCGGGATGCCGATGAAGACGGCGATCTGACGCACCCATGGCCATTCCGGCAGGCAGAGTTGGGAGATAGGTATGGTGTTCGCGGAATCAGGCCGGAATGAGGCGGGACGTACATCGGCTACTGGGCCCGAGTCAGGTGTCTCCGAAATCCCGGAACCCTCCGGAACCGAGTCAGGCACGGTGTGCTCTGAACCTCTTCCTCACCGTAGGCCGAGTCCACGAAGCATCTTCGCGGCCTTCCACAGGCGCCAGACTTTCCGGATCTGCCTCACCGGCCAGTTCAACTTCAGGGTCGCCATGAACGCACCCTTCCAGGTCAGACATTGGACCCCCTTGGCCTCATCCAGATACTGGTATCCGCACGCGACGAAGCGGGCGTACTCTCGTTGCAGCGACCGCTTGAGGTAGGCGCCGGGGTCATCCCCGATCGGGTCGTGACGCGGGCTACCCTCGTCGAACTGGCCGACGACGGCCTGATGGACCTCGTAGAGCCGTTCCGGGTCTCGGACCTGCGGGAAGGCGAAGACATGGACCGGCGGCTTGGGCGTCGGGAAGTAGGAAAGGGAATTGTTGTTGTTCGTCGTGACCATCGTCCCGTCCGCGAAATCCGTCCGGAAGAGCAGCAAGCTCGTATTGATCCCGCTTGATACAAAGGAATTAATGATCGTCGCGACCTCCGAGGTCCTGTCGTTCTTGAACACCGTCGCGAAGCCGATGGCGTTGGAGACGGGGGTCATGCTGTAGCTCAGCACGGGCCTGAAGCCCAGAGGGGTGAGCCCGGCGACGGCGTGCCGGTAATACGCCGAGACCTCCCGCAGCATTCCCGGGCCCTCGGGGTTGATCGAGACATGCTCGGTATCAATCGAAATCCCCTGCGACTGGTGGGTCCAGACGCTGGAGGCCACGATAAAGATGAGCGGTGCGATTGTCAGGATCGAGGCCAAACTCCAGGGGCCGGTGACGTATCTTTCTATCATCAGGTAGACGGCCATGAGGAAGACAACGTACGTCACGACCGGAATCCTGCGACCGAATCGATTCATGCCTCTCGCTTCTTCGACAGCTTGTCATCATGGTATGTTGTCTATCGCCGGGTGTTGCTCCTTGATTGTTCGCCGCGACAACCCGTGGCATCGCCTATTATCCGGCCCCGCATTGCGTCAATATCGTCTTTCGCCGCAATGCGGTCGTCGATGCGATCACGAATCGGGTCTCGTTCGGTCCGCTCCATTTCGACTCGAAGCCACGAGCGGGCATAATGCCAGTCGCTATCGGCGGTTGATGTCGAGATGTCGAGCGCTTTCGCGGCCTCTTCGATCGTCAGTCCCCCGAAGAACCGAAGCTTGACCAGATCCGCCTTTCGCTTGTCTTTTCGTTCCAGCTTTTGCAGAGCTTCGTCGAGCGCGAGGAGTTCGATATCGGGGGGCTCGACGCTGGCGTTGACATCCTCCAGCTCAAGCCGGCCGCGGGCGCCACCCCCCTTTAGACTTCGTTGTGTCGCCCGCCCCACCAGGATTCGTCGCATCGCCTCGGAGGCGGCCCCAATGAAGTGTCCCTTGCTTTTCCACGGCTGCCCCGACCCCCGCAACTCTTCGCCCATGAAGCGGAGATACACTTCGTGAACCAGGGCCGTCGATTGCAAGGTCTGGCCAGGCACCTCACGCGCAAGCTTACGGGCTGCCAGGACGCGTAGCTCATCATAAACGAGTGGCAGAAGTTGCGCGGCAGCGCCCAGGTCACCACGATCAACGGCTGTGAGAATGCCGCGCACGTCGCTCATGTGCCCCCTCTCTGTCAGCACGCGAATGCCAACAATTCGAGTACCCGAGGATGCCCCTTCGATGCCGATGCGAAGCACCCGTTTCGCCTTCGGTGCATCGGGCTCTGGAATCCGAGCAAGAGACCCGGGTCATTTTAACGTGAAATGCCCTCCAGTTCCTTTTGCCATTTTGCCGCTTCATCGTTCTTACCGGTTGCGCGGCAGAGCTCAACGAGCCGGCGCAGCGCGTCGGCCCGAAGGGCGTTGATCATGAAAGGAATGTCTTTGTCCGGCCGCTTGAGGCCATCGTAGCCCGCTTTGAGGAGCGGCTCGGCCTCGGCAAACCGCTTTTGGCCCAGGAGAACGCCCCCCAGCAAGCTCTGGACGTTAGCCAGTTGCCAGGGTCGGATCGACTTGTCGCCCAGAAGCCTCTCGCTGGCCGCCAGGCATTCGCGAAGGATCGGCTCGGCGACTGCGTATTGCTTCAATTCGAGCCAGGCCTTACCGACTGAGGCCAGCGCGCTACCGAGCCGCGGATCGTCGGTTTTGAATGATTGCCTGGCGGCGGCCAGGCGTTCCTCGGCCAGTTTCGTCGCGTCCGACGTCTTGCCCGCGGCGAGGTACGCCGTCTGGAGCTCTTCGCCGATCTTGATCGCCGCGGCCGGCTGGGTGTTGTGATAGGCCTCCTCCAACAAGGGGATCGCTCGGTCGAGTTGCCCGGCTTCACGGTACGCTATGCCCAGGTCTTTCACGGTCGCCACGGTGCTGTAATGGCTTCGACCAAGTTTCGCTGTCTCTCGAATGAGCACATCATTGAACATTGCGATCGACTTGTCGCGTTGTTTTGCTCTTCCATAAATTACGGCGAGGTTATGAAGCGTGACCAGAGTGTCCGGGCTGTCCGGTCCGAGCTTCTTCACCTGAGCGTCATGCACCTGTTCGAAAATCGGGATTGCCTGAGCGAACTGGCCCCCATCGTAGTAGGCCGCGGCGAGGTTGTTGAGCGTGTGCAACAGGTGAGGGTGGTCGGGATCGAGCCTCTTCATTTGCGCATCGCGAACTTGCTCGAACAGACGAACGGCCTCGGTCCGTCTCCCGGCCCGCAGATAGGCCCTGGCGAGGTTTCCGATCGCATCCAGAGTTTCGGGACTGTCAGGTCCAAGCTTCCTGGCGAGGCCATCGGTCACCTGCTGATACCGCTCGATCGCTTCCGGCAGCTTTCCCGATTCCTCGAGCGCAAGGGCCAGGTCATTAAGCGTGGCCAGAGAGTCTGGGTGGCCAGGGCCGAGCTGCCTCAACTCGGCGTCGCGAACACGTTCGTACAACGGAATGGCCTGGTCCAGCTTGCCGGCGGCGCGATAGGCACCTGCGAGGTTACTGAGCGTGGGCAGAACATCGGGGTGATCAAGGCCATGCGCTTTTTGACGGGCATCGCGCACCTGCTCGTACAGGGCGATCGCCTCTTGCAGCTTGCCGCTGGCCTGGTATGAAACGGCGAGGTGATCGAGTGTGACCAGCGTGTCGGGATGGTCAGGGCCGTGGTTTTGCCGGCGGGTATCACGCACCCGCTCGAGCAAGACGATCGCTTCGCGTGGCTTTCCGGCGGAGTGATAGGCTTGCGCCAGGTTATCGAGAGTCGTCAGCGTCTGGGGCGAGTCAGGCCCCGACGATCGCTGGCAGAGCGCGGCCGCCCGCTCGAGAACGATGACGGCCTGCGCCGGCTCACCCACGCCGCGATACGTGCAGCCCACCGTTCGCAGGAGCTCCGCCTGGAGTAACGGCTGGCCCGGGAAATTGGTCTCGAGCTTTTCGGGTGCCAGCTCTGTTGCGGCGCGATCGAGGAGCTCGCGCACCGTGATATTTCGATCGGCGGCCGACGCAAGACCGCCGTGCTGTAACAGGGCGTCAGCCTGGGTGCGCATGTCGGCCTGGCCGAGGAGCTTCGTTTGCAAGAAGTCGCGCACGGCATCGGCAACCCGTTTCTCCTCGAGGGCCCGTCGCGCATGGGCTTCGGCGCGTTGTTTTTCTTCGAGGGCGCGGTTCTCCGCGGCCTGGGCCTGTTCGCGGGCTTGCCGTTCGCCTTCGGCTCGCCTGGCTTCCGACTTCTGGGCCATGACGGCGTCGCGACGGGCACTGTTGGCACGCACCAGGCCCCAGCTCGTGCCGATAATGCCTGCCACCAGGGCCAGAAGCAGCACGGCCGCTGCCGATACCGCCTTCCGGTTTCGCTTGAGGAGCTTGCTCAAACGATAGCTTGCACTGGGGGGCCGGGCCTCGACCGGTTCGTTCGTCATGTACCGCTCGAGGTCGCGCGCCAGGCCGTTGGCCGTCTCGTAGCGCCGGCTGCGATCCTTGGCCAGCGCCTTCATCACGATCCAGTCAAGCTCTCCACGCAATAGCCTGGTCAATCGTGCTGGCTCACTCTGCCGGCAGGCCGCCAGCGACGGCAATGTATCTGTCGAGAGCAGGCGTGCGCTGGGCCTGGGCGGGTCTTCATCACGGAGGATCCGGCGGACCTCGTCCCAGGCCGCTTCCTTGAATCGCCGTTTCTCAAGCGGGGTCGTGCCGGTCAGCAACTCGTAGAGCAACACGCCCAGAGAATAAATGTCTGTACGAGTATCTACATCAAGATTGTTCAGCTCGGCCTGTTCGGGCGACATGTAGAGCGGCGTGCCGACGACCATTCCGTGCGCCGTGTGCAGCGTGCGGTCGGTCAGCGGCTCGTCCATCGCCTTGGCCAGCCCAAAGTCGATCACCTTGGGAACGGGCATGCCGTCATAAGGTGCCACCAGGATGTTCGACGGCTTGAGGTCACGATGGATGATCCCTTTCTGGTGGGCGTGCTGCACGGCCCTGCATACCTGGACAAAGAGGCCGCAAGGCGTTCAGGGACGCTGAGTCTCGCCGAGTCGCAATATTCGGTGATCGGTGACCCTTTGACGTACTCCATGACGAAGAACGGCCGCCCTGTCTCGGTCAGCCCGCCGTCAAAGACTTTGGCGATGTGCGGGTGGTCCATCAGAGCCAGGGCCTGCCGTTCCGCCTCGAAGCGGGCGAGCACCGCGTGTGAGTCCATACCGGGCTTGATCAGCTTCAGGGCCACTTTCCGACGAACCGGCTCGGTCTGCTCGGCGACCCAGACCGTTCCCATACCCCCGTCGCCGATATTCTCCAGAAGCTTGTAGCGGCCGCCGATCAACGCGCCGACTCCAACGGACAAAAAATAGGCACCCATCCGGTTCGAATTGACCACGAGGGGAGCGTCAAGCAGGTGTCCGGGCTGTTCGTGCGCGCCGAGCAGCGCTTCGATCTGCGCCCGCAGCGCAAGGTTGTCGCCGCAGACCTGCTGAACGTACCGGCGGCGAGCGTCTGCCTTGGCAATCTGGCGGGCGTGGTCAAAGATGGTGGTTTCATCAGGTAACGGCGTATCCATCAGCCCGTCCGGCGGTCAGGTTGTTTATGGCTTCACTATCACTCGAATCGTAAACACGCTTCTGAAATCGTAAACACGCTTCTGAATCCTGGCGACTTGTCACCGGCATCGCCTTCTTGTTTATGCTCTCATTCGATGACGATGGAGTCCATCGACAAGGATGTGCACGGCACTAAATGCCCTTACACGATCCTGGGAGGGCGAGTCTCCGTCGAGCTGCGTAGGCACTCAGCTCGCGGGACGCTCGCCCTCCCGGGGAGGATGAAACCGCCCCACCGAGGTTAGCCTCGGTTCTTGTGCCGGTGGCGACACGGCGCTACGATGAGGAATCGCCTCGGCGGAGGAAAGGCAACGCGGCGACACAACCGCGGCCCCGATCCAGCGACCGAGACCGAAGGGAAGGGAGGCGCCGCGATACCGCCTTTGTTTTCCTTCGTGATTGGCACCGCTGAGCCATTACAGGGAGAGGATCGTGGCCGAAACCAACCGTCATGGTATGAACCCATCTCGTCCATTGCCGTCGATGGGACTGGTTACCCGACAGAAAGAGCCGAAGAATCTCGAGACCCCCTTCGGTCAAGTCGATTCGTTCCTCACGCCGACCGAGTTGTTCTACATTCGTAGTCATTTCCCCACCCCCTCGCTGGATGTCGCTTCCTACCAGCTAAAGATCGATGGAGCGGTGCGGAACCCGCTCTCTTTCCGCTACGAAGAGCTGCGCCAGATGCCCTCGGAGACGAGGGTCGCCACGCTCGAATGCGCGGGGAACAGCCGGGTCTTTCTGGTGCCCCAGGTTAGCGGAGGCTCAGTGGGAGCTTGGTGCCGTCGGCAACGCCGAGTGGACCGGCGTTCCCCTGGCCGATTTGCTGGACCGCGCCGGCCTGGAGGAAGACGCCTGCGAGATCGTGCTCGAAGGAGCCGACCGAGGCACGCCCAAAGAGCCGCCCATACCGCCCGACCCGATCTCCTACACTCGCAGTCTTCATCGAGACAAAGCCATGCGACGTGAGGTGCTCATTGCCTACCAGATGAACGGCGACGACCTGTCACTGGATCATGGGTTTCCCGTTCGCGCGATTGTCCCCGGTCATTATGGCATGGCTTCGGTCAAATGGCTGACCCGTATCAAAGCCGTGCGGGAGCCGTTTCACGGCTACTGGCAAACGTCTGACTACGGGTATTGGCGGGATGATGACTCGGGCGTGCCCGTGCGACGCGCGCTGGGAGAGATGCAGGTGAAATCGGAGATCGCGCGCCCCGGTGTCTATGAGACGGTCGCGCCGAACACGCCCTATACGATCGCGGGCGCGGCCTGGTCGGGTGAGTCGGAGATTATCGAGATCGCCGTGAGCACCGACGGCGGCCAGACATGGGTGGCCGCCGAGTTTATCGATCGGGCGCAACGGCACGCCTGGCGGCGCTGGAAGCTCGACTGGGTCACACCGCAAAAGCCGGGGTCTTACACCCTCTTGGCCCGCGCCACCGACGCCAGCGGGTGCGTTCAACCCGACCGGCATGATCCGAATTACGGCAGCTACGTGATCAATCACCCGCTGCCGATCGAGGTGATCGTTGACGATCGTGGTTCCGTTCGTGACGGCCAGTCGAGCTGAAATCAGTGTCACGATCCGAAATGAGGTCAATGAGTCGAGCGCCGGAAAATGGCCGGGGCTGAGGCTGAGTTTGCAAACCTCGAGTGAATATCGGCTTCTTTCTCTGGCACTCGGAAAATGAGGACGCCCATGCGGTATCATCCCCGACTCGGGTTCGCTGCGACCTTCGTTCTGGCCTGGATGATCGGCAATGGGTGCCAGGCTCAGGTTCACGCAAGCAACTCCGCGGCGAAGCGGCCCCGCAATATCATCCTCGTGATCTGCGACCAGGAAACCGGCCAACTGGCCGCCCGGGGAGACTTTCCACTGCCGGCGCGTCAAGCGCTCATGAGGCATGGCGTCTCGTTCCTCAATCATTATATCGCGTCGGCCATGTGCAGTCCGTCGCGTGCCGCGCTTCTCTGCGGGCAGCCGCCCCAGGTGACCGGGGTCTTCGATAACATGGGGTGCGGTTACGTGCCGAGCCTCGACCCGGCGATGCCGAACATGGGCTCCGTGATGAAGCAACTTGGCTACAAGACAGCCTATTTCGGCAAGTTCGAGATGGACGCCAAGCTTCTCGTCGCCGAGGAAGGGACGGATTATCGCACGGCGCTAAAACCCTACGGATTCGACGTCTTCAGCGCAAAGGGCGACATCGGGAGCGGGCCACTCGAAGGCTACAAGAGTGACAGCCATATCGCCGCCGAGGGCATCAGATGGTTGCGTGCCAGCGATGCCGAGACACGCGGGCAATCCGACCCCTTTTTCATGGTCCTGAGCTTTCTGAACCCTCACGACATTATGTATGCGAATGCCAATGTGAGCAGCCAATCGCAGGTACAGAAGGCGATCGCTCCGCGTTTGCTGCCTCCTATCCCAGACAATGCCCTTTACAAAAAACAATGGAGCTTCTCGCTTGCGCCGAGCCTCCACGAGTCGCTGACCGGCCCCGGCATGCCACCCGCGTTGGCCGAGTACCGGAAGGGCTGGTCGAGCCTTCTGGGTCTGATCCCCAGTGATCGCGAGGATATGTGGACTCGTTTTTACAATTACTACCTCAACTGCATCCGGGACAACGACCGTAACCTCCAGGAAGTCATCAACGTGATGGACGAGATGAACTTGTGGAAGGATACGGTCGTCATACTGAGCTCCCGACCACGGCGAGCTGGCGGGCGCCCACGGCGGCCAGATGGGCAAGGGGCCGTTTTGTTACGAGGCCAACGCGCACGTGCCGCTCTTGATCGCGCATCCCGATGCCAAACCGGGCACAACGTGTTCGGCGCTCACCAGTCATCTCGATTTGTTGCCCACGCTCGTCGGTCTGGCGGGCGCTGATCCACCGACCGCAATCAAGGGGCTGCCGGGTCACGATTTTTCCGGACTACTGTCCGAGCCTGAGAAGGCCGATCTGCATGCGATTCGTCCCGGCGTGCTGTTCAATTACGTCGCACTTCTCGCGGTTGACGCGGACTACCTGCTGAAGAGTACGGGAGGCCGGTTTCTCGGTCATCGCGGGTCACCGCCACTCTCCGAGATCAAGCTGAACAAGCGCGGCTTCCTCGCCTTTGCCTATGACGGCCGTTTCAAGTTTGCCCGCTATTACGCTCCGAATGATTTCAATACTCCCAGGACGCTCGACCAGCTCTTCAAACACAATGACGTCCAGCTATTCGACTTGAAAAGCGACCCCTCCGAGATCCGGAATCTCGCCATTGATCCAGAGAAGAACAGGGACATGATCCTGCGGATGAACGCCATGCTCAATGACCTGATGTCCAGGGAGGTCGGCGCGAACAACGGCGGGTTCCTGCCCGAAGTGGTGCGTCCACGAACCGAACAAGACCAAGAGACGACGCATTGACAGGCATTGCTGTTCTCGCATGTCGAAACCGCCGAGAAAAGCCGGGTCCTGAGTTCAGCAAGGGCCGCGGCCAGGCGAACGATCAGGGCGTTGAGTGATGCCAACTGAAGTCGCGGGCCACGGTCGCGAGATCGTCCGGGAATTCGCCAAGAAGCTTGATCAGAAAATAGAGAGTGGCATCGTAGTGCCCGGCATCACGATGCGCGACGACGGAACTTCCATGAGCCTGCTCCTGGTCCCGCAGATAGGCCGCGACTTTTTCGTTCGGCGCCGGAAAGACCACGCGCATCGAATCGGAAAATTCGGTCAAGCTGATTTCCGCGTCGACCGCGGAGACGATCACGATCGATGACTGGGTATGGATGATGGGTATGCGGTCGTCATATCCAGTGTCGTGGAGATGCTCCGTCATCATCGTTCTGATCGTCTCGTAGACCGGGTTGGTACGGAGCCGGGCGAGTTCATCGGCAACCGTCATCGGTTTGCCCGGAGAAGCCGAGTCGAGCCGAGGCTCACGCGCCAGCCTCTCGGTCACTTGCGATCGGAGCAGTCGCTGTAACAGGCTGTCGGCGACTTCGCCAGGCGAGCGCGTCGCTGGCTCGTGGCGGCCGAGAACGAACCAGTTGTTATTGAGTCCGAAGGCGACCGTCAATCCCAGCGCGGTGATGCCGATCATCGTGATGGGGCCCAATCGCAACCCCGGCCATCGATTGCGACGTGAGCCGTCACACTCAGACGCACCGGGATTCCGTTGGCGCTGACGCATGTCGGCGTCGCGGGATCGCGAATCGTCTGAGTGATTCATCATCCTGGAGCCTCTTGTCAATCCCGATCTTCAACACGAAAACCGAGGAACGTCTGATATCGTCTCGTTGACGAACGTGTAATACGACAAGCCAACGTCGCCGCGGGTTCGTGCGATTGATTCCTTCAAAAACAAGGGCTGAAATCGTACAACAGGCCTGAAAGGTTATATGGCGGTGGGAACCGGAGGGTTTTTTCGCGCTGATTGATTGCGCAATTAACGTCGGATCACGACTGGCAGAATTGCGACGTCACCGGAGCTGTGTATCGAATGTCGAGGTGGGGCGTTTCCAGGGCACGACCCCCCTGGCTTTTTGAGTCGAGGCAGCTCTCGAGCATTCCGCTCACGAGCAGGGTTCGCTCGACCGGATACGGCGCGTGGCCCGTCTCGATCATTTCTTCGACCTTGTGCATCAGGCAGGCCGAATAGGCGACGTTAGGATTGGGTGGCAAGAGGAACTGGGTCGATTGAAGTCGTGGTTCGCCGCGGAGCCGGGCGGCAAACGTGTAATCAGCGACAGCGCCGTCGAGCATGAGCAAGGTCGCTCGGGTGCCGTCGATGTAGTCAATGAAATAGGCCGCGGGGTGGCGAACCAGGCGGGGCAATTGATCGTGCTCGGTGAGGTTCTGAGTGCGTCCGTCGACGACCGTCAGTCCCTGGATCGTGTCGGAGCGTGAGAGGGCCGACTCGAGAAGCTCTTTCGACCATCGTCCTTCCTGGGCCGCCTTCCAGACGGCGTCACCGACCAAGACCTGCACGCGCTTGACCCCGGTCTCGCCGCCGCGGCGGCGCTCGAGCATGCATTGCATGGCTTCGAGGGCGTGGAAATCCATCGGGTCGGAAGCGCCGACGCCGACCATCAGTGCCTCGTCGATCACGCAGCCGTGGGGCAGCTCAATCGGCGGCAGCCTCCAGGTGACCGGCAAGGATGAGCCGGCCAAAAACGGGAACTTGAGCCGCCGCGCCGTCTCGACCATTTCCCTGGCCTTGGTGAAGCTGAACGAAAGGTGCTTGTCGTTGAAGACCGGGACCGCCCGGCCGTCATGCTCGAAAACCTGGGCTGTCTCGCGAAAGAACTCGTAACGCGGGTAAAGGATCTGGCCCTTGTTATTGCGCGGATAATCACCGTGCTCGCCGATGATCAAGACCGCGTCGACGGCGAGCTCTTTACCGCCCTGGCGGAGCGCCTCGGGGATCGTCGGATAGACCTTGCAGCCGAAATCGCGAGCGCGCTGGGCGCTCTGGTCGTCTCGAGGTTTCTGGTCGACGTAGAGGGCGACGACGTCGATCGCCGGCCGGTGCCATCGGCCTTCCCAGGGATAGCCGACCAGGAAACGATCACCCATGTGCTGTGCATGCGAAAGATAGCGCCAGACGGTCGTGATGATCGCCATTCGCTTGCGCGGTCGGCCCGTGACGGTGGTAGGAGCCGAGATTGCGGGTGCGGGTTTCGGCTGCGAAGAGCGCATGGGCTGGGCCTCAACTCCGCCAGAAGGTCGATTCACGAGGAGCCTGATAGCGGATGCGCTCCAGGTGGGGCGTGACGAGCCGTTTCTGGCCGTCGTGCAAGGAATCGATGCCCGCGGCGAGCACGCCGGTCGTCAGCAAGGTCCGCTCGACGGGGTAGGGGGGGATTCCGGTCTTGAACATACTCTCGATGTGATAGGCCAGCGGGCTGAAGAAATTGGGGAGCGTCTGGCCGGGCGATAGGCCGGGAAGATACAGTTGGGTCGAGAGTGGGCTCTCCTGGTCCTTGATGCGAATGGCGACCGTGAAATCCTGAACCAGGCCCGAGAGCATCAGGAGCGTTCCCTTGAGGCCGTCGCCATATTCGATCCGGAACAACACCGGGTTACGCACAAGCGCAGGCATCTGTTCCAGCTCGGGATAGGCGTTGCCGAAGCCAGGGCGGGGTGAGCTCAGTCGGAAGCTCCGACAGAGGCAGGCTTCAACAAGCTGGGGATCGCATCCACCGCCCGACCATGAGCCGCTGCGCAAAGATTTCCATACATTTTCACCACGAAGCGCCGTGACCGCCTTGACGCCGGTTTCGCCCCCCTTGCGTCGTTCGACCAGGCATTGCAGCGATTCCAGGCCGTGAAAATCGTAGCTGTCGATCCCGCCATAGCCGATACAAACCGCCTCGACGGCTTCGGCCCCCAGGGGCAGGTCGACCGCCGGCATGCGCCACGTCAAGGGGAGCGATGAGCCGGCCATGAAGGGGAAACCGAGCGCCCGCGCGGTATCGACCATGCTCCTGGCCCACTCCCAGTTCCAGGAGAGGTGCTTGTCGTTGAACACCGGAACCGATCGCCGGCTGCGTTTGAAGACCTCGATGGTTTGCTGGAAGAACTCGTGCCGGGGATACTGGGTCTGGGCCTTACTGTTGCGCGGATATTTGCCGTGCTCGCCGATGATCAAGACACCGTCGACGGCGAGCTCGCCCGTGCCGCGCGTGAGGGCGTCGGCGATGGTCGGATAGACCTTCAACCCGGGATGGCGCTGTTCGCGTTCCCGGGTGAGGTCGCCCGCGGGCCGCTGATCCACATACATCGAAACGATATCGACCTGGGGCCGATAGTGCCGGCCCTCATAGCCGTAACCGTCGAGGAAGCGGTCGACGATCCCTTGCCCGTGTGAAACTTTGCGATACACGGTGACCAGCGCCGCGATTCGGGGCCGGTTCGGAATATCAACATTAACCGCCGCGACATCCGCTCGCCTCGCCGCCAGTGTGGCTGGCACCGCCGCGGCCAGCAGGTCGCGGCGGGTCATCGTCGTGGCCGCGCGCGCTTTTTCACCGCGACTCATGACGCGGAGCTCCCCGTTGATCAACAAGCTTTGGATTCTTGTCTAACAAGTGGGAGTTTGACGCGGGCCAGACGAGAAGTCAATAACCGTGGATATCGCGTCGGCGCCTGGTCACTACGCGTGACGCCGCCGGCCAAGGATTGGTCACGGCGAATCAGGTCAAAGGTGAGAATTCTCGTGCCATGGGAACAATGGCGCGCGGAAGGCCTGCGTGTCGAGGTTTCATTCTCCGACCGAGCGATCGGCATGGGATCGCAAGGCCGCCGCAGCGCGGCGGGCCTGGTAGCGCGTCTTCAAGGGCGCTGTATCCCAGAGGCGAACCGTGCTGTCTCCGGAGCCGGAAACCAGCGTGGCGCCGTCGGGGCTGAATGCCAGCGACCAGACGTAGCTCTTGTGCCCCGGCAGCCGCACCACCTCCTCGCCACGCGTCAGGTTCCAGAGCGAGACCGCCCCATCGCGACCGCCGGTGGCCAGGCGTGTACCGTCGGGGTGAAAAGCGACGGCGAAGACCTCGTCGCTGTGTCCGCGCAGCACCTGACACCTGCTCACCGTGGCCTCTTCCCCTGCGGCGGAGGCAGAGGCCATGCTGATGGGTTCGGTCTGCCAGACGCGAACGATGTGGTTCCGACTGCACGAGGCAAGGGAGCGGCTGTCGGGACTGAAGGCGGCCTTGAAGACGGTGTCTTCGTGACCGCGGAATCGGGCGATCGTCTCGTGCGTTCGCGCATCAAGGAGTAGCACCGTCTTTTCATCCGCGGCCAGGGCGGCCAGCCAGCGGCCGTCCGGGCTATACGCCAGGGCCGCGCCGTTCATCGAGAAGAGTAACTTGCCCGACGCGATATCGCACACGCTCAGGCTTCGCGCCTTGGTTTTCGCGTCGTGCGCCGACGCGGCCACTCGTGTTCCGTCTGGACTGATCGTCAGCCAGTGGAAGTTCCGGGCGGTAAATGGGATTTCCTTGCGGACACGGGCCGTCGCCACATCCCAGATGCGTAGCCGATCATCCAGCAGGCACCCCGTCGTTAGCCATGTTCCGTCGGGGCCGAAGGCCAGGCCAAACACGAACGAGGGGTGGGGCAAGATCGCGCCGGGCTCGCCGGTCGCCGCGTTCCACAAGCGTACGGTGGTATCCCAGCTCCCCGAGGCCAGCCAGCGGCCGTCGGGACTACAGGCCACCGGGTAAATGGCCCTGGTATGGCCGCGCAGCACGGGCAAGGTCGCCCGCGTGTCCACATCCCAGACGCGCACCGTGTTGTCCCCGTGATGGACGAACACCGAGCGCCGACTGAGGGAGGCCAGCCGGCGGCCGTCTGGTGCGAACGCTAAATCGACCACGCGTCCCGTGTGGCCGTGCAAGACCGCCACGTCCTGGCGGCCCCTCGCCTGCCATACCCGAACCGTACGATCGTCGCCCGCCGAGGCGATCCACTGTCCATCCGGGCTGTAGACGGCCGAGTAGACCTCGCCGGAATGGCGGTCATAAGGGGGTTCGACTTCCTGGCCGGTCCTGGCGTCCCACTGGTGCACGCTCCCATTCGCCGTAGCCGTCAACAGGCGCGCGCCGTCCGGGCTGAAAGCGGTGCCATGGACCTTGCTTTTGTGCCCCCGGCAGACCGCCAGCAGCTCGCCGCTGGCCAGATCCCACAGGCGCCGCCGTTCCATCCTCGGCGCCGGTGGCCAGCCGCGAGCTGTCCGGGCTGAAGGTCACCGGCCGGATGGCGCCAGTGTGGCCAGTGCAAACAAACGTTTGCTTTCCGGAAGTGGCGTCGAACACCGCGACCCGATTCCAATCGGTGTTAGTCCGACATGCCAGCCGGGTGCCGTCCGGACTCACGACGACGCTAGCGGGCTCATAGTCCTTGTCCCCCGATACTTCGACTCGACAAACCACCTGACCGACGTCGTCGAGCAAGTCAAAGGCCGTGTTACTGATCCACGCCGCGATCCGAAGTCCCCGGCGGGTCTCGGTGACACTGAGCTGACGCCTGCGTTCGGGACCTAGCGGCAGTGTCGTGTGATCGCCGCGCTCCAGGTCAGTGAGGCGAAAGCCGGCGCCGGTGAAGACCCCAATCCTGAGCCGTTCGGGGGCGCCGAACACGAAGCCGCCCCCCCGGCGACGATTGGGACCACCGAAGAGCTGTCGTCGAGCCGGCTGTTCAAGTGCCGCCATTCCCAGCCCCGTAGAGCTGTCGGCGCTGACTCGAGGTGGCGGGCTGCGTCGGCCACATCATTGTACTGCAAGGATGCGCTAGCGGCTGCCACGCTGGCCCTGTAGGCCTGGTACAGGGCCGCCTGCTTTTCGGCGTCCGCCTGGCGCGCGTGGGCGTTGGCCAGATCCCGTTGTTCGTTTGCCTCCAGCCATTTCCAGCTCACCCCACCTAGTCCACCCAAGAGAGAAACGGCCAGGAGCGCGAGCCAGCAGCGCGACCACCGGCCGGCGGCGGCATGCGCGGGCCAGCCGGGCGGCGATTCCTACTGGCCGCGCATGCACTTGCTTCCCCTCCCTGAAGCGCCGCAGGTCTTCGGCCAGGGCCAGGGCACTGGGGTAGCGACGGCGTGGCTCCTTCTCCAGGCAGTGTAAGGTGATCGCCTCCAGGTCGCGCGGCACGCGCGGCTGCAACCGGCGCGGCCGGGTCGGCTCGTCGGACGTCACCTTCCCCAGCAGCTCAGGGGTGCTGTCGCTCTCGAATGGCAGTCGGCCTGTAAGGAGCTCATAGAGCATCACTCCGAGGGCATAGATGTCCGTCGCCGGCCCGACCAGGGCACGCTTGCCGCTGGCCTGCTCGGGGGCCATGTACCCCGGCGTGCCCACCAGGAATCCGCTTTGCGTCATCGTCTGGCTGCCTTCAATCCTCTGGGCAAGGCCAAAGTCGGTGATTTTGGGGTGGAGCGTTCCTGGTGGAGGGTGGAGCGTGGAGGGCTCAGGGTGGAGCGTGGAGGGTGGGGCGTGGAGGGTCGAGGGTGCGGGGGGATGGACATCTCCTTCACCGTGCTGCTCGTCCTTCCGTCTTCCACCCTCCACCCACCACCCTCCCGAAGCCCTCCGCCCCGATCCCTCCACTCTCCACTCTCCACTCTCCACTCTCCCGGAGCCCTCCACCGCGAACAGAATGTTCGCAGGCTTCAGGTCGCGGTGGACGACGCCCTCGCTGTGCGCCACGTTGATGGCATTGGCCAGAGTCTCGACGAGCGCTGCCGCCTTGCCCGGCGGCCAGGGATTGCCATCCACCCGGTTCGCTAGATTGCCCCCCTCGACCCACTCCAGAGCCAGGAACGGCCGGCCTTCGTAGCTGCCAATCTCGTAAACCTGCACAATGTTGGGGTGCAGCACCCGCGCCGCCAGCTCGGCTTCCAGCCGGAAACGCAGCTCCTGGGCAGGCGAAGCGAACTCGCCGGCGAGCACCATCTTCAGGGCCGTCAGCCGGCGGAGTCTCCGGTGCCACGCTTTGTACACAACGCCCATGCCACCACGCCCGACCTCCGCCAGGATGTCGTAGTCTCCGATCAACCTGGGGACGGGGCACGGCACCGGCACAGGGTCAAGGTCTCCTTCTCGCATGGCCGACCGGCCGTCTTCCGAAAAGCGCAAGGCGCGAACCGCCGAGCGGCGCTGGGCAGCGCTGACCAGCACGGTCTGCTGGCTGGCAGCCAGTTGCTGAAGCCGACCGAGCAAAGGATCGACGACGGTCAGTTGATCGAGGCGGCGGCAACACGCCTGACAGTCGCCCAGGTGGGTCGAGATGCGAGCCAGCTCGGCCTCGGTAAGCTGACCCAGTGACAGCTCACGCAGCGCTTCGTCGCCCGGATGTTCCAACGTGGTCTCGGTCATGACAAGACTGTCAGGGTTCGTCGAATGGACGGACGACAATGTCGCGTCCTCCAAGAGAAACGCTTGATTGATCGAAAACCTTACACGTCCTTTTTGGGCACGACTCGAACGCACTCAACCACAGCCGTCAGTCGATGAGGCCTTCCGCCTCCTGACGGATGCGCTGGAGCACGCGCGACTTCGCCACGTAGACGGCCGCCACGGAGAGCCCCAGTTCCCGGGCCGTTTCCGCGCCGCTGATTCCGTCGAGGGCCAGGCGCCGGAAGGCTTGCAATGTGTAAGGCTCGAATTCCTCTTCGACCATGTCGAGCAGGCATTGAAGCACGTAGCGATCGTGCTCTTCATCCCATTGCCGATTCAGCTCGCTATCGGGGTCGGCGATGTCCTGGAGGGCCGCGGTGGCGCCGCTGCCGCCACTGCCCTGGGTGCCCGCGTCCATCGCGCGCCAGTAATCGGCCGTGCGGCTGCAAACGATGGTGCGCAGCCACGACCGGAAGGCGCCCCGGTGACCGGAATGCCGAAAACCAGGGAGGTGTTTGACCACGCTGAGCAAGACTTCCTGGCTGAGGTCCTCCAGATCGTGCGCCGCCACGCCCTGGCGATTGAGCCAACCGATGATCAGCGGACGATACAGGGCCGTGAGGTCCTTCCAGGCATTAGTTTCACCGGTTTGGGCGCGCAGCAGCAGGCTTTGACGGGTCTCGTTCATGACTGGATGATACCATCCTTGTGCCCCGGCTCTAAAGGATTTTTGCGAATTTTTTCCGACTGCTGTAAGGTTTCGGCTTTGATCCTCGTTCTCACTAGTCGTGGGGAGATGGAGCGAATGGTCGCGCCGATTTGAAACGCGACCCACTGTGAGGGCGTAAGCCCTGATCTCGCAGCATGCGTCCGCCACCGCTTTCGTCTTGAGGATAAGGCCCAACTGGCCGGCGAGGCCGCGCCGCCAAGTGTCTCGCTCACCAAGCTGAAGGCAACCAGGTGCGTGGTTCGTGCGCTAGATCGACACCTTTCTATCTTATTTAATCCTAAATCAAGCGCACCGACCACTGCTTGCCGGCACGACCGTGGTGCGCACGGGGCAACCGACATGTCTACTCAATATAGACCAACCTGCCCGACTTCGGACCCCGCCAACCAGCACGGTCGCGCGCTTTTCGATAGCATGCCCGGAGCGCTCGCCAGCCACTTCACGGCCGACATCCTGATCCACGAGATGACATCGGGCGCGAGCTCGCTTAGCCGGTCGGCCGGCGTGGCGGAACAGAGCACGGAGTTCCACCGTGTCGGTTTTTCTTTGTCTGGCTTATTTCCTCTTACTGCCAGTACACTTTTCAAGGTTGAAGTATGCCCGGCGCAGGAAAGACAGTTGCGATGACGCCGATGTTGCAAGCGGCAGAAGAGGTCCGAGCATAGCTTGTTCGGCAAATCTCGCTCCGCTCCCCGCATCGCGTGGTGCCAATCGGCTGTCGAACAACTCGAGACCCGCGCGGTGTCTTCGTCCTTCGTGCGAACCTGGCAGCGCGGCGGTAACACAGCAGATGGGAGCGGTCCCTCCAACTGGACCGACGCATCTGGGCAATCTACACCGTGGGTAGGCGACATACTTGTTCGTCGTCCGAGGTTGTTCATCACCGAGGAAGCGAGAAGACCATGAGACGCAACGGAGCGACGGTAGAGCGGCGGGGTGGGCGGGGGACGACCAAGCGCCGGCCCTGGCGGGGTCAGCCGCTGCGGCCGATGGTGATGACGCTGGAGGATCGCTGCCTATTGTCCACCTTCACCGTGAACAACGCCACCGACACGCCGGTCACTGGCGAGACCGACTTGCGCCAGGCAATTGCCTCGGCGAATTCGACCACGGGGGCCAACACGATCAACTTTTCCAGCACCGTGTTCAGCACGCCGCAGACGATCACCCTGGGCGGCACCCAGCTCGTGTTGACGAACACGAGCGGGCTCCAGACGATCACGGGCCCGGCGGGGGGCGTCACGGTCAGCGGCGGCAGGAAGAGCGGCGTGCTCCGGCTCAACCAGAATGTTACGGCGTCGATCTCGGGACTGACGATCACCGGCGGCTCGACCGCCGGGAGTGGTGGCGGAATTATCAACTACATAGGGAACCTGACGCTCACCAACTGCACCGTCTCCGGGAACTCGGCCGGATCCGGTGGCGGAATTTACAGCCTGGGCGCGGTGACACTCACCAACTGCACCGTCTCCGGGAACTCGGCCAGTGGCAACGCTGGCGGAATTTTCACCGCTGGCACAGCGACGCTCACCAACTGCACCGTCTCGGGGAACTTAGCAGGGGCCAATTCCTTCGGTGGCGGGATTTTCAACGATGCCACGACGACGCTCACCAACTGCACCGTCGCGGGGAACTACTCCGGGTACGACGGCGGCGGAGTTGCCGTCATCTACAACGGGGTGACGTTCACGAACTGCACCGTCGCCGGGAACTCGGCCGCAGGCGAAGGTGGCGGGATTTTCAGCCGTGCCGGGGTGAACATCGGCAACACGATCGTGGCGACGAACACGGCCTCCTTCTTTCCCGATGTCGCGGCAGGCCTTATTTCCAAGGGCCACAACCTGATCGGCAATACGTGGGGCAGCGAGGGCTGGGTCGCCTCCGACCTTACGGGTGGCAGCTACCCATTGAGTCCGCTCAATCCCGAGCTGGCCGCCCTCGGCGATTACGGCGGCCCGACCGAGACGATGGCCCTGCTGCCCGGCAGCCGGGCCATCGAAGCGGGGAGCAATTCCCTCGCCGGCCTCACCGTTCCCACCACCGATCAGCGCAGCTTGGCGATCGACTCGCCCAGCCTCGACATCGGCGCCTTCCAGACCAACTACCAGACCAATTCGCTGGTGGTCAACACCACGGTCGACGGGAATGGATCGCCCTTCGGCGACCTGAGCCTACGCCAGGCCGTGAACCTGGCCGACGTCCCGGGCACCCCCAGCCGATCACGTTCAATGCCACCGTCTTCGCCACGGCCCAGACGATCACCTTGGACGGCAGCCCGCTCACGCTGAGCAACGTCTTCGCTCAGATCACGGCCCCGGCGGCGAGCGTGACGATCAGCGGCGGCGGCAAGAGCCGCGTGATCGCGATCAACTCGGGCGTGACGGCGTCGATCTCGGGACTGACGATCACCGGCGGATCGACCGCCGCGAGTGGCGGCGGCATTTACGACAAAGGCACGGTGACGCTCACGAACTGCACCGTCGCCGGGAACTCCGCCGGATCCGTCGGTGGCGGAATTGAGAACCTTGGCACGGCGACGCTCACCAACTGCACCGTCGCCGGGAACTCGGCCAGTTCCGAAGGTGGCGGAATTTACAGCAAAGGCACGGCGACGCTCACCAACTGCACTGTCGCCGGGAACTCGGCCCAAACCGCTGGCGGAATTCTCAACTTTGGCACGATGAACATCGGCAACACGATCGTGGCGACGAACACGGCCACCAACGGGCCCGATGTCGCGGGGGGCGTTACCTCCAAGGGCCACAACCTGATCGGCAAGATCGACGGCAGCTCGGGCTGGCTCGCCTCCGACCTGACCGGCACCATCGCCAGTCCAAAAAACCCCCTGCTGGCAGCCCTGGGCAGTTACGGCGGCCCGACCGACGCGATGGCCTTGCTGCCCCACAGCCCGGCCATCGGCGCGGGCTCCGGCAGCGGCATCACGACCGACCAGCGTGGCTTCGCGCTCGACTCGCCTCCCGACATCGGCGCCTTCCAGACCCAAACCAATCCGCTGCTGGTGGTCAACACCACGGTCGACGGTAATGGATCGCCCTTTGGCGACCTGAGCCTACGCCAGGCCGTGAACCTGGCCAATCTCCAGGGCGCCGCCGAGTCGATCTCGTTCAATGCCACCGTCTTCGCCACGGCCCAGACGATCACCCTTCTCGGCAGCCAGCTCACGCTGAGCGACGCCGGCGGGACCCAGACGATCACGGGCCCAACGGCGGGCGTGACGATCAGCGGGGGCGGCACGAGCAGCGTGCTCGGGATCAACTCGGGCGTGACCGCGTCGATCTCGAGACTGACGATCACCGACGGATCGACCACCGCGAGTGGCGGCGGCATTCTCAACGATGGCACGGTGACGATCACCAACTGCACCGTCGCCGGGAACTCGGCCGAATTCGGTGGCGGAATCTTCAACGGCAATGGCACGACCACGCTCACGGGCACGACCGTCGCCGATAATTCGGCGGCCTTGGGAGGCGGCGGTCTGTTCAGCCAAGGTACGGCAACCCTCAGTGACAGCACATTCAGTGGCAACACCGCCGGCGGCTCCAGTACCCGCGGCTATGGCGGTGGAATCTTGACGCAGAGCCAGAACCTCCTCAGCCTCACCGACTGCACGATCGCTTCGAACACCGCGAGTATCTCCGGCGGCGGCATCGAAGCGCAGGGCCCGGTGACAATCACGAGCTGCACCTTCACCGCGAACCAGGCCAGCCCCACTTCCGGCGGCGGCGGCGGCGGCGCGATCGATAATCCCAACGGGGGAGAGTACACCATCACGATCGAGGACTCGATCCTCTCGGGTGACTCGTGCGGCTACGGGCCCGAGGTCGCCAACGCGGCGATATCGCACGGTTATAACTTGATCTCCAACACTGCGAACAGCAGCGGTTGGATCAGCTCCGACATCATTGGTCAGGGCGCGGATCTTGGCTCGCTGGGCAATGACGGCGGTCCCACCCAGACCATCCCGATCTTGCCCGGCAGCCCGGCCATCGGCAAGGGCAGCAGCGTCGCCGGCGCCACCACCGACCAGCGCGGCCTGATCCGCGGCACCACGGTGGACATTGGCGCCTTCCAGACTAGCCTGGTCGTCGAGTCGACGTTGGGGTCGGCTCTTGAGAGTGCGTCCGTGTTGACCCTGCCCGGGGCCGTGAGCCTGGCGGATGCGTACCCCGGTCCCATCGCGATCAGCTTCGACCCGGTCGTCTTCGCCAGCACGCAGACGATCAGCGGGGTGGGCACGCTCACGCTGGACAACACTGGCGGGCTCCAGACGATCACGGGCCCGGCGGCGGGCGTGATCGTCAGCGGCGGCGGGCCGATCGAAACATTCCAGATCGGCCAGACCCTCGGCCCGGCGACGACGGTGTCGATCTCTGGACTGACGATCACCGGCGGCCACTTCAGCGGCATCATCGTTAACCTCTTCAGCGCGGTGACGCTCACCAACTGCACGGTCTCCGGGAACACGGCGCCTTTCTGGGGCGGCGGAATTGACAACGAAGGCACGGCGACCATCATCGATTGCACCGTCGCCGCGAACTCGGCCGGATACGGCGGCGGCATTTACAACGAAGGCACGGCGACGCTCACCAACTGCACCATCTCCGGGAACTCGGCCAAATCAACCAACGGTGGGGGAATTTACAACGAAGGCACGGTGACGCTCACCAACTGCACCGTCGCCGGGAACTCAGCCTCAACCGACGGCGGCGGAATTTACAACAGGTCCACGGCCACGCTCACCAACTGCACCGTCGCCGGAAACTCGGCCTCGTCCGGTGGCGGAATTTTCAACGGCGGGTTCAAGGTGACCATCGGCAATACGATCGTGGCGACAAACACGGCCACCACCGGCCCCGATGTCGACGGGACCTTTACCTCCAAGGGGTACAACCTGATCGGCAAGACCGACGGCAGTACCGGATTCACCGCGACCGGAGACAAAACCGGCACGAAGGCCAGTCCGCTCAATCCCAAGTTGGGAACGTTGGGCAATTATGGCGGCCCCACCCAGACCATCCCGATCTTGTCCGGCAGCCCCGCCATCGGCAAAGGGAGCAATTCCCTCGCCGGACTCACCGTTCCCACGACCGATCAGCGTGGATTCGCGCTCGACTCGCCCAGCCCCGACATTGGCGCCTGGCAGACCAATACCCTGCTGGTGGTCAACACGACGACGGGAGCCACGGTAACGCCGTTCGGCGACCTGAGTCTGCCCCTGGCCGTCGAGCTGGCCGATCTCCGGGCGCCGCCGAGACGATCTCGTTCAATACGACAGTCTTCGCCACGGCCCAGACAATCACCTTGGGCGGCACCGCGCTCACGCTCAGCAGCACCGCCGGTACCCAGACGATCACGGGCCCGGCAGCGGGCCTGACGATCAGCGGCGGCGGCGAGAGCCGCGTGTTCACGATCGACTCGGGCGTGACGGCGTCGATCTCGGGACTGACTATCACCGACGGCTCGACAAGCGCTAGCGGCGGTGGCATCCTCAATTATGGCGCGCTGACCCTTACCGGTGTGACCATCTCGGCCAACTCTGCTCGGTACGGTGGAGGTATTCGTACTCAGGGTGGCTCGTTAAACGTATATGACTGTACGATCACCGCGAATTCCGCCGTTATTTCCGGCGCTGGCATCGAGGCTGACAACAATATTACGGTTATTTCGACTACGTTCGCTGAAAATGCCGCTGGTGCCACGAGCGGTGGTGGTGGCGCCATCGACAATCCCAGCGGTAGTTACACCGTGACAGTCGGGAATTCGATCTTCTACGGTGACTCGTGTGCCTACGGACCGGAGGTTGCCAATTCGGTCCATTCGCTCGGTCATAACTTGGTCTCGGATGCGTACGAGAGCTCCGGCTGGGTTGCGTCGGACAAGACGGGAACGCAGGCGTCGCCGCTCCAGGCGGGTCTCGGGCCGTTGGGCAGCTACGGTGGTCCCACGCTGACCATCCCACTCTTGCCCGGGAGCCCCGCCATCGGTAGTGGGGCCATTCTCCACGGCGTCACCACCGACCAGCGCGGCCTGATCCGTGGCACCACGGTAGACATCGGCGCCTTCCAGACCAGCGTGGTCGTCGAGAGCAACGGCAACTCGGCCGTCACCACCGCGTCCGGAATGACGCTGCCCGGCGCCATCAGCCTGGCGAATACCTATGCGGACACCCAGATCACCTTTGCTTCGAGCGTCACGTCGATCATCCTTGGAGGCAGCGAGCTTGCGTTGGCCGATATCCTGGGCGAGACATCGATCACCGGTCCGGGAGTGACCGTTAGCGGCGGCGGCAAGAGCACCGTCTTCGCGATCGACTCGGGCGTGACGGCATCGATCTCGGGACTGACGATCACCGGCGGATCGACCACCGGGTTTGGCGGCGGCGTTCTCAACGATGGCACGGTGACGCTCAGCACCTGCATCGTCTCGGGCAACTCAGCCTCCAATAGCGGCGCCGGCCTGTACAACTCCAGCTTCGCCACGCTCACGCTGAACTATTCCACCGTCAGCGGCAACACGGCCTCTAAGAACGGCGGCGGCCTGTACAATAAAGGCACCCTGACGCTGAACAACTCCACCGTCAGCGGCAATACGGCCAAATCAGGAGGCGGCGGCCTGTACAATAAGGGCACGATCGAGCTCTTGACCGACTCCACCGTCAGCGGCAACACGGCCTCAAAGAACGGCGGCGGCCTGTACAATAAGGGCACGATCACGCTGATGACCGACTCCACCGTCAGCGGCAACTCCGCCACCAACGGCGGCGGCCTGTACAACCGCTCTGGGGGCTCGGCCACGCTGACCTACTGCACCGTCGCCGGGAACTCGGCCAGTTCCGCAGGTGGTGGCGTTTTCAGCAAAGGCACGGCGACGCTGACCAACTGCACCGTCGCCGGCAACTCGGCCAGTTCCGCAGGTGGCGGAATTCTCAACGGAGCCACGGCAGCGCTCACCAACTGCACAGTCGCCGGGAACTCGGCCAGCAGCGGCGGCGGCATTTTCAACAATTCGACCACTTCGGCGACCCTCGGCAACACGATCGTGGCGACGAACACGGCCACCACCGGCCCGGACGTCGACGGGGCCTTTACCTCCAACGGGTACAACCTGATCGGCAAGAGAGACGGCAGCTCCGGGTTTACCGCGACCGGGGACTTGACGGGCACCACTGCCAGTCCGCTCAATCCCAAGCTGGGAACGTTGGGCAATTACGGCGGTCCCACCCAAACCATCCCGATCTTGCCCGGCAGCCCGGCCATCGGCCACGGGAGCACTAACCTCAGCTCGGTCAGCAGCAACGACCAGCGCGGCTTCCAGCGAATCGTCAACGCCATGGTGGACATCGGGGCGTTCGAGGATCAGATGAGCTTGCCCAGCACGGACCTCTCGTCGATTGTGGCGACGGTGGCTATCCCTTATACGTTCACCAATAACCCTTCCGCGAGCAATGAGAGCGATCTCGGCACATTCAGCGATACCGCGGTGTTGGCGCCGACCACCTACACCGTGACGATCAATTGGGGAGACGGCACGACGGCCACCAGTTACACCCTCGGTTCGACAACCTCGCTCGACGACTCCGCCGCGACCCCGGCTTCCTCATTGTCACACGTCTATTCGACCCGGGGAACCGACACGATCACGGTGACGGTCTCGGATGCCGACGGTGATGCGGGAAGCTTCTCCATCGCGGCGACGGTCGGCCCGGCCCAGGTTAACCCGGGACTGTTGGAATCCTACGCATCGTCATCGTCGAGCACGACGGAATCGCAGAACGCGTCTTACGTCTACGGGGCCTCGGTGACGTTCGCGGAAACGTTCTCCGCTGGCGGGACCCTGGCCCCGACCGGCACTGTCGATTTCCATGACGGGACCACGGACCTGGGCACCGCCACGCTGCAACAGGCTCTGGACTCCAGCGAGAATCCGATCCCGGGCGAGGCTCTGGCCACGATCACCACATCGAGCCTGGTCGTGGGGCAGAATCAATTAATCACGGCCACGTACACGAACAGCGACGGCAATTACACGGCGCCGCCAAACCAGCCCAACTCGAATGAGTCGTGCACGGTGACGATCAATGGCGATCCAACGACGACAGGCCTGTCGGCCTCGACGACCAGTCCCGTCTATGGACAATCGGTGACATTCACGGCGACGGTCACCGTGCCCGCGGGAAGCAGCAGCCCGACCGGTTCGGTGGAATTCTTCGACAATGGCAATCCCCTGGAGTCCACGAAGGCGTTCAGCACGGTCAGCCTGGGCATCAACGCGGAAGCGACTATCCAGTACGCCTTCAGCGATCTCAATACGCACCCGATCACGGCGGTGTACACGCCGGATACCAGCAGTTCCGACCTGGCCGGGAGCACTTCCTCCCCGGCGGTCTCGATTATTCCCGCCCAGGCTGGCACCACGACGACGGTATCGTCGTCGTCTGGCTCCAACTCCGTTACCTATGGCACTTCGGTCACACTCACGGCCAGCGTCACGTCTGGGGACACGAATGTCTCCGTGGCCAATGGCACTGTGAAATTCTATAACGGCTCGACCTACCTGGGGGGCGACGTCAATGACGTGACGATCTCCGGCGGCACGGCCACGGCCGCGTTGACGCTGAGCACCTTGCCGGCCGGGACAGATTCCATCACCGCGAAGTACACCCCGCCGAGCGGAAGCAGCTCATCGATCGCGGGTAGTACATCGGCGACAACGCCGGTCACGGTCAACAAGGCGACTTTGACGGTGACAACAAATAGCCAGGCGATCGACTTTAACGATCCCTTGCCGACGCTCACGGGCAGCATCAGCGGGCTGGTCAATAACGACAACATCACGGCCACTTATTCCACGACGGTTACTTCAGCTCCCCCCTCGAATGTCGGCCCATATCCCATCACTTTCACTCTGGTCGATCCTGGCAACAAGTTGGGGAATTATTCCGTCATAACGAACGACGGCACGCTGACGATCGGCGCCGCCCCGACTCAAACGACACTGTCGGCAACCAACCCGACCCAGGCGACCTACGGCAACACCTTGAGTGTCGTCGCGACTGTCCAGGATACGGACACGCACGAGCAGTCGCCCTTTGTTACGCCGGGCGGCACGGTGACGTTCGTCGCAACGCCCCAGGGCGGCGGCTCGGCGATCACGCTCGGCGGCACGAGCGTCAGTAGCTCGGGCAAGGCCACGCTCTCGACCACCGAGAACGTCCTGGCCGCGGGAACAACGTACAACATCACGGCCGATTTTGCCGATACGGGCACGTATGTCGACTTTGGCGCGAGCAGTTCGGGCACAGGCATGTTGGCCATCATCCGGGCGACGCCGACGATCACTCCGTCGTTCGCCTCCGGCTATCTGATCAACTCGCCGAGTCTCGCGGGGATCGGCTCCGCCGCCGCCATCACACCCAGCGACGCCAGTAGCAATGGCCAGAAACTCGAGGGGGTGGGCCTGGTCTATACTTTCTACAGCGGGGCAATGCCGGTTACCCTGAATTACGTGGAGCAAAACAGCGGCTCCTACACAGTCGTGGTGAGCTTCGCGGGATCGACGGATTACGCAGGAGCCACGGCTGGCCCGTTCTCGTTCACCGTCGGCGCCGAGCCGGTCCCGACAATCGACCTGAGCGCTCCGAACGAGGTCTACAACGGCAGCCCGTACACCTTGGCCACGGCCACGCTCACTCCCAGTGGGCCGATCGGCGACGTGACCGACGTCGCGGGCACGAGCCTGGAGGGGGTCGGCCTGACGCTCCTTTACTACGCTGGCTCGGCGGCCACGGGCACGGCTCTCACCGGGGCGCCAGCCGGTCCAGGGACGTTTACCGTGCAGGCGAGCTTCGCGGGAAGCACTGACTATGGACAGAACAGCGTCACCGCGACCTTCTCCATCGCTGCCACTTCCGCCCAGGTCGACGGCCTGGAGTTTCTGCCCGCGGGATCGGGTTCCTTCGCGGTGGCGAATGGTGTCTACACGAGCGACAGCGCAGGCGTGCAGATCGGGTTCGTGCCGGCAGCCGGCGAAACATTCGTCGCGCTGGCCGAGCTCGAATGGGACCGTCACGATCGACACCAACACCAATGCCGCGACTGACCCGAACGCTTCGACCATGGAAGGCACGGGCACACTCTCCGCGGTCGTCACCGGTACGACGATCCCGCTCTTGACCAATGATCTGGGCAGCCCGACTCCGGTCGCGAGCCTGATCGACGGCCTCTCGACGTCGGCCGGCGACAGTCTCACCGTGGCCGACACCACCTTCACCCTCGCATCGATCCAGCTCGATTCCAGCGGTCCGATGGTCGAGTTGCAGGGCTCGGTTGCCCTGCCGATCGCGGGGGGGGTGACCGTCGCCGTCAACGATGGTAATTATGTCGACCTCAGCTCGTCCGGCATCAGCTTGACTGGAATCTCGGCCTCCTTCAGCGGCTCGTTCAGCATCGCCGGTGCGACCTTTAGCGCGACGGACCTTACCGTCGCCTACACCGCGGCGGGCCAGACGTTCACGATCAGCGGACAGAGCTCGATTACGGTGGGATCGCTCGCGAGTGTCGCGGTCGACATGAGCGGCGCCAACCAAGGGGTGGTCATTTCAGGTGGGGTCCTCGCCAGCGTCAATGCCACCGTCTCGCTCGACGCCACGCTGGCTGGGGGCACGCTGCAAACGGCGGCGAATGATGAGCCGACCTTGGTCTACCAGGCTGCCACCGCCGGCACGCCGGCCGAGCTCGTCGTGAGCGGCGCCGCCAGCCTGACATTCGGTAGCAAGTTCGACTTGTCGCTCGGCCTGGACAGTCTCGTCATCGAAAACGACGAACTAAACAGCCTGTCCGCCGCAGGCAGCCTGGACGCGACCTTGGCCGGCGCGACCTTCACGGCCAGCGATCTGAGCGTCGATTATGTGGCCGCCGCTGGCTTGTCGCCATCCTCGTTCTCGGTCGCCGGCAGCGCCGTTCTCAGCATCACGAACGGTCCCGAGCTCGATCTCACGCTGGGCAGCTCGGCTGCTCCCGGCATGGTCTTCAGCAACGGTGGCCTGACCAGCTTGAATGCCACGGCCAGCCTGAGTAATGCATCGTTCGCCGGTGTCTCATTTGCGGCCTCCGGGCTCAACGTGACTTACAACAGCACGCCGGACCAGTTCACCGTCACCGGCGCCGCGAGCCTGAGCGCCAGGATCGGCGGCTCGTCCCAGACGATCGGCGTCGACTTCGGTGCCGGCGGGACGACCGGGATGGTGATCTCGGGGGGCAGCGTCCAGAGCCTGAACATGACGATCACCGCGAGCCTCTCCGTGGGTAATATCAGCTTCGACACAAGCGGTCTGCTCATCACCTACGTCAGCTCGCCAACCTCGGAGCTCACCGTCACCGGGCCCAGCGACTTCAACCTCGGCAGTGTCGGGACCATCGACGTCGACTTCGGAGGGGCGGGCACGCAGGGTCTCGTCTTCGAGAGCGGCGCGCTCTCCAGCTTGAACATGACCGTCACTTCGGCATCTCTGACCGTGGGCGGCTTGCAGTTCTCCGCGTCGGATCTCGCGATCGCGGAGGATGTCTCGACCAGTACGTTCACGATCACCGGCGGCACCAGCTTCGATATTTCGGCGCTGGGCATGGTCGGCGTGCAGTTCGGCAGCACGGGCTCGGACGGCAACCCGGGCAGCACGGGCCTGGTAATCCAGAACGGCTCATTGACCAGCCTGGACATGACCGTCACGACCAATCTCACCGCCGCCGGGGTGACCTTAAACGCCGATGGGCTCCATTTCGTCTACGAACCCGCGGCGAACCCACCCACCTTCGAGCTGACCGGATCGGTCACGGCCTCCTACTCCGGCCTGGGCAGCTTCACCGCCACGCTTGGGACCACGGCCAACCCCTCGGGCCTGCTGCTCCAGTCAGGGAAGCTCGTCAGCCTCGGCCTGTCGATCACCTCGGCCCTCACCATCGATGACGTGACCTTCGAGGCCAGCGACCTGGCATTCGACTACACAGCCTCGGGCGGCGTCTACAAGATGTCGGGTGCCACGACTCTCGAGGTCGGGAGCAACTTCGACCTGTCCGTCACCTTCGGCACGACGGCGCAACCCGACGGGCTGGTGATTCAGAATAACGCCCTGTACTCGCTGGGTGTCATCGTCGGCGGCAGCTTCACCGTCGATCACGTGACCTTCGCCGCCCAGAGCCTGGAGTTCGACTACACGGCCAACCCGCAGAGTTTCGCGATGGCTGGCACGGCCAGCGCCATGATCGGCGGTGTCTCCAGCAAGGGGAACCAAGGCGTGACGGTCACCTTTGGCGATCCCAACACGACCGCCCTGGACAACGACCCCAACGCGGCGTATGGACTGGTGATCACCCAGGGGGCCTTGACCAGCCTGGACATGACCATCGATTCCACCTTCAGCGTCGACGATGTGGCCTTCAACGCGACCGACCTCAACTTCGACTACCAGTCGGCGAGCGGCGGCAGCTTTTCGATGACCGGGACGGTCGGTGTGACCGTCGGCGGCGTGAATGGCCTGTCTGTCACCTTCGTCAATCCCGGGCTGGTCATCACCGGAGGCACCCTGTCCAATCTCGACATGACCGTCAACTCCACGTTCCAGGTCGACGACGTCATGTTCAACGCCAAAAACCTGAACTTCGACTACGCCGACACCAACACCGGGTACACGTTCATGCTCGGCGGCAGCGCCTCGGTCCAGATTGGCAACACGACCGGCGACGAATTCAGCCTCAGTGTCACCTTCGGCACGCTGGCCCAGGGCACGCCTGGCAGCACCGGCTACGTCGCGGCCCAACCGGGCCTGGTCATCAACAACGGCACGGTTGACGACCTGAATCTGACCGTCAACTCCGCCTTCACGATCGAGAACGTGACGTTCACCGCGACCGACCTGGACTTCAGCTACACCTACACCGACATCAACAACACCCCCGACAAGACCTTCACGCTCGGAGGCGCCGCCTCTGTGCAGATCGGCGCCGCGACCGGCGACGGATTCAGCCTCAGTGTGATGTTCGGCATGCCGGCTCAGGGAACCCCGGGCAGCACAGGCTACGTCGCGGCCCAACCGGGCCTGGTCATCAACAACGGCACGCTTGACGACCTGAATATGACCGTCAACTCCACCTTCACGGTCGAGGACGTGACGTTTACCGCCGATGCCCTGGATTTCAGCTACGCCTACACCAACCCCGGCTACACGTTCACGCTCGGCGGCACCGCCTCGGTCCAGATCGGCAGCCAATTCAGCCTCGGCGTCACTTTCGGCACTGCGGCGATCGCAGCGATACCCGCGTCGACCGGCATGCCAGCCCACCCGGCGGTGCCAGCGATGCCGGGCCTCGTCCTCCGCAACGGCACGTTGGAGGATCTCAATCTGACCGTGAACTCCAGCTTCAAGGTAGGCGGCGTCTCCTTCGGCACCAATGGCCTCGACTTCAACTATGAGACGACCACCTCCGGTTACTCGTTCGACCTGACCGGCAACGCCTTTGTGAATGTGGGCAGCAACTTGAGCCTGAGCGTGACCTTCGGCTCATTGGCCCAAGGCGTCCCGGGCACCTCCAGCTACCTTCCGGCCGAGCCGGGCCTGGTCCTCAGCAACACCGGCGGCACGGTCGAGCTCGAGAGCCTGAACGTGTTCGTGAACTCCAGCTTCACAGTAGGCGGTGTGAAATTCGGCACCAATGGCCTGGACTTCAACTACGAGACCATCGCCGGCGGTTACTCGTTTGAGCTGACCGGCAACGCGTTTGTGCAAATCGGCAGCGACTTCGACCTCAGCGTGACCTTCGGCTCATTGGCCGAAGGCACCTATGGCAAGCCGGGCTACCTCCCGGCCGAACCGGGCCTGGTCATCACTGACACCGGTGGCACGGCCGTGCTCGACAGCCTGAATCTGAGCGTGACTTCTAGCTTCACGGTGGGTGGCGTGACCTTCGGCACCAATGGCCTGGACTTCAACTACGAGACCATCGCCGGCGGTTACTCGTTTGAGCTGACCGGCAACGCGTTTGTGAATGTTGGCACGAAACTGAAGCTCAGCGTGACCTTCGGCTCATTGGCCATAGGCAAAGCGGGCGACCCAGATTACACCCCGGCCCAGCCTGGCCTGGTCATCACCGACACCGGCGGCACGGCCGTGCTCGACAGTCTGAATGTGACCGTGACCTCCACCTTCACGGTAGGCGCAGTGACTTTCGGCACCAACGGCCTGGACTTCATCTACGTGGAGTCCACCGACACGTTCCAGATGACTGGCGCGGCCTTCGCCAACATCAAGGTCGGGCCCAACACCGACTCAATCAGCGTCGACTTCGCCCACAATGGATTGCTCATCACCGGCGGTGCCCTCGTGAGCCTGGACGTGTCGGTCACCTCCAGCTTCACGATAGGCAAAGTGACCTTCGGCACCGATGGCCTGGAGTTCAGCTACACCGTGGCCACCGATACGTTCCAGATGACCGGCGCGGCCTTTGTGACGGTCGGCGGCATCAAAGGTGTGCCGGGTGCCGGTCCCGTGGCCCAAGTCACCGTCGACTTCGCCAACAATGGCCTGGTCATTACCGACGGTGCGCTCGTCAGCCTCGATGTGTCCATCACCTCCCAGTTCGTGGTAGGCCCTGTGACGTTCGGCACCCACGACCTTGAGTTGAGTTACGTGGTGGCCACCGATACGTTCCAGTTGACCGGCACGACCTTTGTGACGTTTGGCGGCATCAGCGGTGTGCCAGGTCAGAGCGCCGACCAGATCGACGTCACCTTCGCCAACAATGGACTCGTCATCACCAACGGTAATCTCGTCAGCCTGGATGTATCCGTCACGTCCGACTTCGTGGTAGGCGGCGTCACCTTCGGCACGCAGAACCTGGAGTTGGTTTATGTGCAGGCCACCGATACCTTCACGCTGAGTGGCACCGCCTATATCTCCGGCCTGGATGGACTGGCGCAACTTGATGTCACCTTCGGGACGGCAACCGAGCCGGGCCTGGTCATCACCGACGGTGCTGTGTCCAGCCTCTACATGACAGTTACCGCGAACGTCGGTATCGGCTCCCTTACGTTCGCCCAGGCCGACTTTCTCATGACCTATGCCGCGTCCGACGAGACGTTCACCATGACGGGCGACGCCTCGGTCACTTTGCCCGATATCGGCTCGCTCGTGGTTGATTTCGGCGGCGGGCAGACCCAGGGGCTGGTCATCGTGGACGGCAAGCTGCAAACCCTGAACATGACGGTCACGAGCAACCTTGCCTTCGAGGGCCTGACCTTCACCGTCACGGACTGTGTCATCGCTTACACGACTGCCAATAATCAGTCTTTATTCACCATGACCGGCGACGCCTCGGTCACCATTCCCTTGATCGGCAGTGCCGACGTCGATTTCGGCGGTCCCGGGACCCAAGGAATCGTCGTCACGAACGGTGTCCTGACCACCCTCAACGCGTCGGTGAACGTCGATTTCTCGGTGGCCGATTTTGCCAGCATCACGGGCGGCCTGGTCGTCAATTACGTGGGCACCCACATCGAGACTTTTAACTTTTTCGGTACACCGATCACGCTCGTTGTTCCCCCCGAGTCCACGATCACCGGCGACGCAACGGCCCAGTTCTTGGAGAGGTCGGTCACCGTCGACCTGGGCGGCGGCGGGACCCAGGGCCTGGTCATCGTGAACGGCAAGCTCACCGAGTTTGACCTGACCGTCAGCGGGACAATGGGTATTCCGAACGTGATCGGTGTCACGATCAGCGCAACCGCGAGCTACGCCGCCAGCAACAGCGAATTCACGTTCAGTGCGATGGGAAGTCTAAACGTTCAAGTTCCCTCGTTTCTCCAGTTCGCGTTCGGCAACACCGTCACTCTGGCTTCGGTCGGTGTCAATGTCGTCGACATCGCAGGTGACAAAAAGGACAGTTACTTTCAGTTCTACACAACGGTCCTCAATACCACGGTGGGCGTCGAAATCGACTTCAATGGCGACTTCAGCCTCAACCCGGGAATCAACGTACTGCAATCGATTGAAAACGTAGCGCAGGAGGCCGTGGCGGGTATCAAGCAGGGTTGGAGCGACTTTACTTCGCTCTTTGGCCCGTTGGCTGGCGCCGCCGTCTACTACGATGCCGACGACAACTTTGATTTCGCCACGGACCCTTCGGCCATGACGGCGAGCGACGGCACCTTCCAGTTGGCCATCCCGCCGGACAGCACCGGGGGCCAAATTGTGGTCGTCGGCGGTACCGACCAATCGACAGGGCTCGCCAATGCCGCCATCCTCACGGCCCCGCTTGGCGCCGCCACGATCACGCCGATCAGCACCCTCGTCAACGACATCGAGCAACAAACCGGAGACTCTGAAGGGGCGGCCATTGCCGAGGTTCAACAGGCCCTGGGCATCCCGACCACCATCAATCCGCTCACCGACGATTACATCAAGCAAGCCCTGGCCGGCGACCCCAATGCCGCCGGCATGTTTGCCGCCGATGTCCAGCTCACGGCGCTGTCGTACCAGGTCGATGCCATGCTCAGTGCCGCCGGCGGCGGCACGCCGGCTTCGATCAGCACTGATCTGTTTAATAACGTGGCCGCCATGATTGCCCAGTTGGGGGGCGCCCCGCTCGACCTGACCGACCCTGCCGTTGTGCAATCCCTCATCCTGGCCACGGCCGCCGATGTCGATGTGAGTCTCGATCCCACGGTTGCGGCCGGGGCGGCCACCATCGTGGCCGGCGTCAATCAATATATCGCCGCGCTGCCGGTGACCGGTTCCGCCGCCTACCTCAATCAGGTCGTCCAGGCGCAGGTGGTGGCCGAGAACATCATTGCTCCGCTGCTCGCCCAGGTCGCGGCCGGATCGGTCAGCATCGATACCGTCGTCGCCGATGAAACCGGGCAGCCCCTGGCCAATCAGATCGCCGCGGCGTCGTTTGGCAACGTCGACCTGGATGGCCCGACTGTCTTGATCGCCAACGAGGTCGAGCAGCCGGTCGGCAACGGCGATCCGTCTACCATGCAGTTCACCGTCTATCTGGCCACGACGGGACCGCTCACCCAGCCCGTCAGCGTCCAGTACACCACGCAGGACGGTACGGCAACCGCGGCCAACGGCGATTACACCCCGGAGAGCGGCACACTCACCTGGCTGCCGGGAGATACTGCCCCCCAGACCATCACCGTGCCGGTAAGCCCGACCAGCGACATTGCGGCCGGCAAGCTCTTCGACGTCGTTCTTTCCAATCCGGTCAATGCCTCCATCGAGTCCACAGTCGGCGTGGGAGACATCCAGTACACCGACTTCGCCACGACCACGACCCTGACCTCCTCGCTCCCGACCCCGACCTTTGGCCAAAGCGTTACGTTGACCGCGACGGTCACCGATCAAGACCCCGCCCAGGACGCGGGCACGGGCTCGGTCACGTTTTATGACGGCACGACGGTCCTGGGCACAGAGCCCCTGGTGAGTGGTGTCGCCACCTTGACCATCGCGCACCTCGACGCCTACGCCCATGAGCTGACGGCGTCCTACGCCGGCCAGTTGGAGGTCGGCGAAAACTTCGACCCCAGCACCTCTCCCGTGCTCCCGCTGACGGTCACCGCCGCGACTCAAACGATCAACTTTGGAGCGCTGGCCGAACTGACTTACGGCGCCGCCCCCATCTTCCTTAGCGCCACGGCCTCGTCCGGCGAGGCGATCAGCTTCAGTGTCGCCTCGGGCCCGGCGACGATTGCGGACGACGTGTTAACCATCACCGGAGCGGGCACCGTCGTGGTGAAGGCCGCGGCACCTGGTGACAGCGATAACGAGGCGGTCTCCCTGGACGAGTCGTTCACCGTGGACCCGGCGCCCTTGACCTTCACCGTTGACAACCAGACCATGGTTTACGGCGGCACACCGCCCACATTGACGGGCAGCTTTACCAGCGACTTCGTCAATGGCGATAACGTCAACAGCCTGACGGCCTTGCCCACTCTAAGTACCGTTGCCGCCGGCAGCCATGCCGGCTCTTATGCGATTGTTGCCGCCGGCGCGGTGGATCCGAACTACACGTTTATCTATGTGAACGGCACGCTGAGCATTACGCCGGCGCCGCTGACCATCAACGTTGACGACCAGAGCATGGTTTACGGCGGCACGCTCCCCGCGCTCACGGCAACCTTCGCCGGCCTGGTCAACGGCGACACACCCGGCACGGTCAGCGGACTTGTGCTGGCCACGGTCGCGGCCAGCAGCCATGCCGGCAACTATGGCATCGTGGCCAGCGGCGCCGTCGACAGTGATTACAGCATTACCATCGTCGCCGGTACGCTGACCATCACGCCGGCGCCGCTCACGATCACGGCCGATAACCAGAGCATGGTCGTTGGCTCGGCGGTGCCGCCGCTCTCGGCCAGCTACTCCGGCCTGGTGAACGGCGACACCGCCGCTAGCCTGCCGACTCCTCCGACCTTGAGCACGGCCGTTACCTCGGCGAGCCCGATTGGATTCTATCTCATCGCGCCCAGCGGCGCCGTGGATTCAGACTACGCGATCAACTATGTTGACGGCACCCTGAACGTAGCAGCCGAATCGCCCACAATCACCCTCGCGACCTCCAATGCCGCGATCGACTACGATGAGTCCGTGACCTTCACCGCAACCGCCAGCGGCGACGAGGGGACAGCTACAGGGAGCGTGCAGTTCCAGATCGATGGCGTCGATTCCGGCGCGCCGGTGCTACTCAGCGATGGAAGCGCCGAGCTCACGACCGCCGCCTTGTCTGCCGGCAGCCACTTTATCGTGGCCTTCTACACGAGCGATAGCACCAACTACACGGACGGCTCGAACGCGACGCCTTTTATACAGATTGTCGGCCTGGCTAACTCTGTCACGACGGTGGCCGACACGGGGGGCACTTACAACCGGTCGGCCTTCGAGGCGACTTCCGGCGTGACGGGAGCTGGCGGCTTGAGCACGATTGCCACCAGCTTCGATTATTACGATACCGACACCTCAACGGATCTGGGCAGCGCCGTGCCAATCAATGCCGGTCATTACACGGTGACGGCGACCTACGTTGGCGACGCCAACCATCTTGGCAGCACCAGCGCCGTGGTGCCCTTCACCATCGGCCAGGCCGACGCCACAGTGAGCGTGACTGGCTACACGGGGATGTACGACGGCGCTTTCCACGGTGCAACGGGTTCCGAGTCGGGCCTGGGCGGTGAAGACGCCGGCGTCCTGACACTGGGCGCCCTGTTCAAGAACGTGCCAGGCGGCACAGCGCACTGGGTTTTCACCGGCAATGGCAACTACAAGAACCAGAGCGGCGACGTGGCCATCGCCATTGGCAAGGCCCCGGCCTCGATCATGGTAACGCCCTACAACGTGCCATACGACACCCAGGCGCACACGGCCACCGGCACGGCCGCGGGCGTCGAGTCGCCCAGCCCGATCAACCTTGGCGGCCTGCTGGACTTGAGCGGTACCACCCACACCACTCCCGGCACCTTCACCGACACCTGGACGTTCGCGGGGACCATGAACTACGCGAGCGCCATCGGCACTGTTTTCGATATCATTGCACCGCATCCCATATCCGTCACGTCGATCGCCGCTGTCTCGCCCAGCCCACGCAACTCGGCCGTTTCATCCGTCAACGTCACGTTCAGCGCGCCGATCGACACCAGCAGCCTGACTTCGGGGGCCTTGGTTCTCAGTCGCGCTAGCTCTGGCCAGGTGTTCAATACCAGTAGTGGCATGACGATCACACTCGTCCCGGGTACGACAGCGACTTACGCCATTGGCGGCTTGTCGGGCATCACCAGCGCGGAGGGCCAGTACACGTTGACCGTCAATGCCCAGGATATCAACGATCAGAATGGTGTCGCCGGCGCCGGCACCGTCTTTAGCTCCTGGCTCATGGACGTGACCCCTCCCAAGAGCACGGTCAGCCCGTTGCCCGTTCGTGAGACCAGCCTCGTCTTCCCGGTGTCGGCGACCGGTTCCGATCTGGGCTCGCCGGCGTCGGGCATCTCGTCTTACGACATTTTCGTATCGATTAACGGCGGAGCCTGGAAACCCTGGATCAATGTGCCAGCGGCCAGCCCGATTGCCAGCTACACGGGCCAGAGCAACACGACGTATGCGTTCTACAGCATCGCCCATGACATGGCCGGCAACACCGAGGTCAAGACGCCGGCGATCTCGGCGAGTACCTACGTGCCCAACCTGACCGCGCCGGTGACCACCGTCGACGGCATCACCGGGACCAACGCCAGCACGGTCAACACCACGACCGGCCTGTTCACGCTCAACATCACCGGCAGCGACCCTGGCGGCGGGCTCGTGACTTACTTCGAGGTCTTCGTCTCGGTCGATTCGGGCGCCTATACGATGGTCAACGGCACGGCGATCCCGGCCGGGCCGCCGGACAGTCAAGGGAATAGCCACGCAATCATGCCTTACCAGGGTTTGACGGACGGCGCGGTGCATCACTACACGTTTGAGAGCGTCGGCTTCGACAGCGCCGGCAACGTGCAGCCGATGCCTCCGACTCCCAACCTGAGCCTCACGGAGACGTTCGCCAAGCCCTCGGCGCTCCAGGTGACGAATCTGATTGTCTCGAACGGCGCCGTCGAGCGATCATACATTCAATATCTGGACATCGGATTCAACGAGTCGGACAGTCAAAGTGGCGGCGAGCTCACGCAGATCGCCAATTCCGTCTCTGGCATGGCTCCTGAAATCCTGATCTACAAATACGATCTCAACGGCACCGCTCCGAGCAAGACGGCCGTCCCGCTGTCAGGCGTGAGCGTGTCGGTCATCGACCACGCGATCGCGCTCGACTTTCATGCCGGCGGGATCGGCGGCAACGCGAACACGACAACCGCGGACGGCTATTACGAGGTCGACGTCAAGCTGCCGAACGGCCAGACCGCCGTTCATCATTTCTACCGGTTGCTCGGTGACGTCAGCGGCGACGGGATCGTCGACCAGAACGACTTGAACGAGATTGCGGCGGAAATCGGCCTGTCGTTCCAGTCGGGCATGTCACCATTGAATACCGACGTGAACGGCGACGGCTCGGTGTCGGCGCTGGACGCGACGCTCGCGACGCGTTCTAAAGGTCGAAAGCTGGGTTCGGGGATGTTGCTGGGCTGAGCTGGTTGAGGCAACACGACGGAGCCGAGCTGTTTTTGGAAGGTTGCCGAGGGTATGTGACGGCCGCGGCTCGGCCGGCCAGCTCTAGATTGGCCGTCCGGAGAGTCAAACAAGGTTGGCCACCGCGCTGAGAGTTCGTCAGATAATTTTCGACGTCCCGATTGATCTTGATCGCGACTCCGCGGCGGCGATCGATTAGAATGGCCATTCTTGGTTGGTCAACTCACACCCCTGATTTGAGGCGACGACGATGGGAAAAGGCAACCACTCGCAGAGCAAGGAAAAAAAGAAGCCCAAAAAGGCGGCGGCTCCGAAGGCCGTTCCGGTGAAATCGAGCCCTCCTCCCAAGAAACCATGAGAGCGGCGAATCCCTGTAGGTGCACGGTGTCAATGTCGACGCGGGGGTGAAGTGGAGAGGCAGGCAGGCAACTCGTCGGCTCATGCCGGTGTCTTGATTCCAGGAGGCTCGAAGCGTGCCACGCACCACCCACCCCTGCGGTCCTCGAAGAGCACGAATATCATGGCCAGGGCCAACGCATCTTCATGCCCATGATTATCGACGCCGTTTGATAGATTAAGACATCCTGCCCGGGCAGGCACTCCCTGCGCGTCAGTTCGCATCTCTCATCTTGCGATATTCGTTCTGCGCTTTGCGAAACAGCGTTTCGACCTCTCGCCGATTCGCGGGGCTGGCGTAGCGGTTGCGGGCCGCGACGACTCGCAGCAACTGCTCGATCCAGTCAACGAAGTACGCGGCGTCTTGCCGGCTGGTGATTTCTTGGCCGGCGACCTTGACGTAGACCGGACTGGTATGGGCCCACGCGGGCCCGTCGAAGACGGCCGCGCCAGAGGGACCCCGTACGCGCAGGGCAATCCAACTGCTTTGCCCAATCGGTAAATCGACGTTGAAGCGTGTGACCCGCGGCACGGCGGTAGCGGTCGCCGCGATTGCGATTTCTTCGTGCGCCGCGACCTTGCCGTTGACGATCACTTCGATCGTGCTGAAGGCCACATGGCTCTCCACCGTCGCGACGACGCGGACGTTGCCGGCGGCCGCGAGCTCACACGTCTCGCCTGGACCCTTGCCGTTGACTAGAAGTGCGGGCATCGGGCCATTCGTGACAAAGCTCCGGCCGCTCTTCAAGCCGTCGAGCCAGGTTTTCATCGTGAATGGGCCGTCCGTCTTCACATACACCCGATCGCCGCCGAGCGGCTCGGTCGACCGATCCAGAAGCGCATCGGTGCCGGCGCACGCCGATAGCTTGAGCCCACAATTCAGCAGTCGATACCAGAGTGCGGCCGAGCTGTCCTCATCGCTGTTGTACGACATCAGATCGACCGCGTGAACCAGGCCCAGGACGGCGTCGACAGGCAATTCCCGCGCGGCGCCGCTGCCTTTCGTCAAATCTTGATCGAACGGAAACGGCTGGCCGGCGAACATGGGGTGTCCGTAAGTGACGACGCCCCCCTGGCGCACGGCCTCCGCGGCCATCGCGTGGTTCGCGGGAAAATCGAACCGGTGCGGCGTTTCGTCGAAGCCCGTGTACTGGGGTTCGACCAATTTGTGAATTCCAAAAAACTGCATATGCCCATAGATCGTGCTGCGCATCTCCTCCCCGAAGATGAGAAGATGCTGGTCCGCCGACACCGTGTGCGGCTTACCGGTGATCAGCTCGGCGTCGCGGATGTCATCGCCCGTGTTGTTGGAAACACACAGGTTGACGTAGTTGACGTCCTCCGCCCGCGCCGCGACGAGCGCCTGAGCCATCGTCACCTCGATCGGGCCGCCCGTGTGCAGATGGACGTGGGAATCGCCCGAATACCAACCGCGCCCCGCCATGTCAATCCAGGGCTTGACTGGCACCGTGATCTCGGTTTCCGTAGTGGCATCCAGCGTGGCTGTCTGGGGAATTGTCTCCATGCCACCGCTGACGCGCAGCCGCGCCTGGCCCGGCGGCAACATCACGTCGAATGAATTCTCGGCGTAGAAATACGACTCGTCGCGCTTCGTCTTGCGGGTCGCGGCGCCATTTGACGCGTACGGCCGGTCATCACTGCCGACGATGCTAACGCGGGCGGCCGCGGGGTTGCTGTTGCGAACAAGCCGCACACGAGCCTTTTTCAGGGCAGGGCTGAAATCTGATTTTTCGAGCGCCAGCCGGTAGATCGTCCCTTCATATCCGACCAGGAGCAACTCGCCATCGGGGTCGACACCGAACGAAGCGATCCGCTGCGGCGACTCGCCAATCCGTTGAACCTTTGTCAGTCGACGATCGGCTTGCGTTAATGCCCAGATCCGCTTCGATTCAAAATCGCCGAAAATGTAGCAGCCGTAGTAGGACGGGTTGCGCTTCCCTCGATAAACGTAGCCCCCGGTGACCGAGACACCGTCCTTGCGGCGATAACTGAATACCGGGGGCGTGTACGTCTGGCCCGGCCGGCGGTACCGATCCGAGAAGGAGACGAATCCCTCGTAGACGTTCCAGCCGTGATTCTCGCCCACACGGGCGATCGTGATTTTTTCAAAGAGATTCTGGCCGACGTCGCCGACCCACAGGTCGCCTGTGACCGGGTCGAAGCTGAAGCGCCAGGGCATCCGAAAACCCGACGCCCAGATTTCGGGACGGACCGGGGGAACACTGTTGCGAAGAGGGTTTGACCCCGGGATCGCATACGGCTTGCCCGCGTCCTGACGGTCGACGTCGATTCGCAAGATCGAGCCAGGAAGCACGCTCAAGTCCTGGCCGTGGCCTTCGGGGTCTTCTTGCGGTCCAGCGTCGCCCGCGCCGATATAGAGGAACCCGTCAGGACCGAACGCCAGCATGCCGCCCCAGTGCAGGTCGGTATCCTGGTGGACCTGCAATACGCGACGGGATGGAACGCCCGCGTCGCGCTTCAGGTCGGAGGTCGCCTGCCGCTCGACGATTACCGGCGAGAAGTAGCTGCCCTGGTTACGGACATGGTAATTGACATAGTACTTGTGGTTTTCGAGAAACCGCGGATGAAACGCGACGCACACGACGCCTTCGAATTCGCCGGTCGTCGCTTCATTACTGAAGTCGGCGAACAGTTCCTTGCGGGGCTCGGGCGCGGCTGTCTCGAATCGCCAGATCTTGCGAGTTTTCTGTTCCACGACGAGGAATTCGCTGGTCCGGCCAGGCAGAACAATCGCCCAGACCGGATGGTCAAACCGCGTCGCGTCGTTGTTCAAAGGCACGAGCTGGATGGGTTTTTCGACCGCCGGGATCTCGCTGGGCATGCCCGCGATGGACAAATCGCCGGTTCTGCAGGTTGCCGCAGCGTCGCGAGATAGGCGATCAGGTCGGCGAACTGCTCGAGCGTGAGTGACTTGTGCAGCCCGGCCGGCATCAAGGACGTGCCGGGGCGCTGTTCCTGTTCGATCGTGGCAAGCGGCAGCCGAACCAGTTGACCCTCGGTGCCCGAAGAGCTCGAGGTCGGTTCCTGTCCGTTTGTGCAGAACGCCAGTGTGCAGCTTGCCATCCTTCGTCGTCGCGACGATCGTGGCGTAATCAGGGTGGATGGCCGCGCCTGGTTCCAGCACCGCCTGGACCAGTTGCTCCCGCCCGTACTTGTCGCCGATCGTTCCCAGAACGGGTCCCGCGTGTCGCTCACGGCCCTGTGCAGCGACATGACACTTCCGGCAACCTGCTTTGTCCGACTCGAACACAGCCTTGCCGCGTGTCGGTTCGCCGCCGTTCTGGCCGGCCTGCCGGTACAGCCCGAGCTCGTTTTTCTCGGCTTGCTGAGCGTAAAGCCAATGCGCCATCCCGGTGGAAAGGAACCCGCAAAGGCCGCACGCGAGAAGGATTCTGCGCATCGGTCGATTCCTGAGCGACGAAGCCCCTCGCGCCGGCAGGCCGCCAGCGAATAAGTCGAGTGCCCGTACGCAAGACACGGTATCGCCAGTCGCACCGGGAAAGAAGGCCTCAATCATCCGGTTATCGGTCCTGGGATGGATTCGAGCTTCGGCTCAGGACGACTCTGCCCAGTCCGCTATTCGACGAGTGCCGAAATTCGTGTTCGTGGCGACCGACGCAGATCGCTTCCGGCGGATCACGGTCGTGGCGAATCGGTTCGCCGCCGTTTGAAGGCAACCCAGCACGTGGTGTACTGGGACGGAACCGTGCTGGTCGCGTATTCCTGGTACGTCCAGAGGATCGTCGGGTCGGACGGGTCGACGCACGTGCTGTTGTAGTTTCCCCAGGCCAGCCCGTATTTGCTGGGGCGGTTGCTCGAGAAGACCGTCGTGCCCCTGGCGGCCAGGACGGGCGGCCGCATCGTGTTCTTGGGATCGCCCGCGGCATGCATCATGACGTAGACCGAGGGGAACTCCGTTTCCGACGTCCGCGTGCAGCCCAGGCCGATATTGCCGTGCGCGTCGACGGCCAGCGAGGGCATCAGGTAGTCGCAGTCCGGGGCGTCGACGAAGCCTTCCTGGAGGAGCGCGCCGTCGCTCGCCCGGATCTCGCACCAGAAGATGCCGCACCGGGAGTCGACGCGTGTTCTTGGCGCGCATTGCAGGAGAAGATGCTGCCGCCATGGGCGTAGACGCACGTCGTGCGGCGGGCCTCGTCGGCCCGGAGTTTCTCTCCCGGAGCGGGCTGGATCGCCCGGCCTCGCAGGGACGAACCGTTGGGCGATTGGTACGTCCGGCTCAGGGGGATGATCTGGGCCTTCGAGAGCGTCGCGGTCTTTCCCGACCAGGTGAGCCTGTACAGGAACATCTTCGAGAAGCTGTTGCCGAACTCGCGGTTGAGGATCAGTTCGGGCGCGTCGGCCGGCTTGTTCGGGTTGATGTCGGTCGCGGGGAAGGATTCGATTTCCAGGTTCGCGAACGATTGGAGGTTGGCCAGTCGTGGGCCGTCGGCGGCGATGGCATCTTGCTTCGGGATCGCGAAGCAGCCGTGCATCGTGTGCGTGTTGCCGGTCATGACGATGAACGTGATATAGACTCCGTTCCTGTCGAAGCCCAGTTTCATTCCCAGATTGGCCGGCTTCATGGGGAGCCGCACGCCCCGCCAGCCCTGCGTGGGATCCATCGACTCGGAGACCGCGAGAAATCCATAAGGGGTCGCATCCTGAGCCTGGACGACGGTGTACCAGCGCCGGGCGAGCGGATCATACGTCATGCGCGGATCGTTCAAGACAGGGAGCGTGAAACCGGGCTTCGCGTCCTTCCAGAATTCCGTCTGGGTCATGCGTTTTAGAACCTCGCCGGTCTTCTTGTCATGGATCACGATATTGGCATCTGTACAGTCAACAATGTGGCCCGGTCCGACGCCGCCGGTGTTGTCGGGGTTATCCTTGGGCCCGGGTCCGGAATCACCCGGGAACGTTTTCAAGATGGTGACCTCTTCCTGGGCCGTGGCGATCGCGGGAATAAGCACGAGCAGGCCGCAGACGAATGCAAGCAGCTTTGTGAAGACATGCAAATGCGTTGAGATTGAAGCTCATCGTTTGATCCGTGCGCTACATCCGATCAGGGACGGCACATGGCGTGTCCGTGAACTTGATGTGAAAGTCGACTCCCTTGAATTTGCAAGCATACCACCGGCGAACCTGATCGCGAAGGTTTTTCATGAGCGGCACAACTGACGTGCCGTATGGGGTTCGGCCTCTGCGTGTAATTAAAACGATCCCGAAAGGCCATTCTCAGGCACACGGGGGTTATGGTAGGTTCGCGAGCGCTCGAGTGCGGTGTGGACCGATCCAACCTGTTCAAGGCTTTCGGACCAACCAACCACTCTGGCTCAATTGAGCGGCACAAGGAATTGATCGACTGTTGACTCAAGACGCAGAGCGCAAAGGCATGATGAGGACACTGACTATCACCAGGTCCCCGATTTCGATTTCAGCCATCGCGATGGTGATCGCTGTGCTGTTTTTCTCGGTCTTATCGGCCGGAACGAGCACAGCCGGTGCTCGCCAGGCGGAGCAGAAAAAGGGCAAAGTGATGACGAAAACCAAGAGCGGCCTTCAATATTTCGACGAGGTCGAGGGGACCGGTGAAAGTCCCGAGCCGGGCCAGAATTGCGTCGTGCATTACACTGGCTGGCTCTGGGAGAACAACGCCAAGGGCAAGGAATTTGATAGCTCGAAGAGCCGCGGCGAGCCATTCATGTTCCCCGTGGGCATGAAGAAGGTGATCGCCGGATGGGATGAAGGTGTATCGACCATGAAGGTTGGCGGCAAGCGCGAGCTCTTGATCCCTCCAGACCTGGCCTATGGCGAGCGTGGCGCCGGTGGCGTGATTCCGCCCAACGCGACGCTATTCTTCGAGGTTGAGCTCCTGGGCGTCATGACCAGGACCAAGAGCGGCCTCCAATACCGCGATATCAAGGTGGGAACCGGCCCGTCGCCCCGACGCGGCCAAACCTGCGTGATGCACTATACAGGCTGGCTCTGGCGTAATGCCAAGGGGAAGAAATTCGACAGCTCGGTGGATCGTCGCGAGCCATTCTCGTTTGCGATCGGCCAGAGGGAAGTCATCGGTGGCTGGGACGAAGGTGTGGCCACGATGAAGGTCGGGGGCAAGCGGGAATTGCTCATCCCGCCTGATCTGGGCTACGGCCAGCGCGGCGCCGGCCATGACATTCCGCCCAATGCGACCCTGCTTTTCGAAGTCGAATTGCTCGACGTGAAGTAGAAGAACGGCTGCGGTTCGTGCGGTGAACGGGTTCAATTCGGGGGCGTGGCTTGCTGGCCGAGTGCTTATTTTTGCTCTTTTGTGCCTTCAAATGGCCAGCCAGCCACGCATAACCTAGGATTGACCTTATTCGATAACTCGGTATAGATAGTCCCTCCTCTTGAGCATATCCCAGAGTCAGCTCCAAAAATCTCTTCGTTCACTCTGACGTCCCGTGTGAATGTTCGCTGTTCGCGGCACGGGCCGCGACGCCTGGGGACGGGTCTCAATTTGCACGTTAGATATCCAAGGAAGGCTCTGTGATGACACGGACCGTTCGTCGTCTTCGTCTTCGGTTGCCGTTCTTCGCCGGATCGGTCGCGACCACGTCCTTGATCCGCGTCGCTTTGAGTCTGGCTCTTGGCCTGATGGCGCCCACCAACTTATCCGCGGCGAAAGTCGACGGTTTCCTTACGCATGAAGATATCAGGGGACGATTGATTCTCGATCAGAATGGCCAGCAAATCACGCTTCCAAGCGCGCACGACCGGCATCCCGAGCTGGCAAGCGGTTCGGTTCCCACCTATCTGGCGATTCCGCTGCATGGCGGCGAGCATCTGCCCGGCAGCATTCCCACGCTTGAAACCGGCTCTCAGGCTGGGCAAAACCCGGTCGGTCCGCTCAATTTCGACTCGATTGTGAAAACGAATCTGGATACCACGCTCGCCACGTCGAAGCTGGCGGTGGTCGACACTCCGAGCCAGAACTACCTGGTCGAGCATCTGCAGCGAAACGCGCATTCTCATTCCAGGTTGACCGTCAGCAAGGCCACGCACGCGGCGACGACCACGGTCAATCAGCTCAACCATCTGCTCAACAGCGGCTCGAATCAGTTCAATAAATTGACCCAGACGGGCATGAACGACCTGGCGAAGCTGCTACACATCAACGGCACGAAAAGCGCCAATTCGATCTCCAGTCTCAAGCCGATGCTCAATCTCGAAGCGCAGACGATCAGCGGAGAGGTATTGCCCGTGCCGGCCCCCGAGCCGAGCACCTGGATGATCTTCGCGGGATTGCTCGCCGGCGGGGCGTTCTTTCGGCAAAGGCTTGGCGTTCGGTGAGGTTGGCGTGACAGCTCACGACAATGTGCGGGCGGGCGGGCACACCCGCCTTTTTCTCGTTGACCGCGCTCTGTTCGCCCAAAACACGTCGACGTGCGAGCCGCGCGTTCTCAAGAGGTCGATCGATTCATGCCCAAGCCGTTTGACGCGACGACGCGCAAGCTCTTCGAGATAGGTCCCGCGGAATGGGCGCGCTTCTTGCGCGTCAGGTTCACCGATCCCGGCCGGGTGACGGTGATCGACTCGAACATCTCGACGGTGATTGCCGAGGCTGACAAGGTGTTGTGGATTGCCGAGCCCGAGCCCTGGATCGAGCACGTCGAGTTCCAGGCTGGTCGCGATCTTGATCTGCCCGATCGGGCGCACTATTACAACACGACTCTCGGCCGCGCGAATAAGGTGCCCGTGAATTCGACGATCCTCTTGTTGCGGCCGGCGGCCGATGGACCGGAGCTGACGGGAAAATACGAGCGGCGGAATCGCAACGGCGACGTGTACGATGTCTTTCACTACAATGTGTTGAGGATCTGGGAGCAGCCGGTCGAGGACGTATTGACCGCGGGCCTGCCGATCTTGCCGCTTGCGCCGGTGTCGAAAGTCGAGCCGGAGCGGGTGCGAGGCGTATTGGAGGCGATATCGGAGCGGTTGGAGACGGAGACAACGAGTCAGGATCAAGAGAAGATCTTGTGGGTGGCGACGAAGATGTTGATGGGGTTGCGGTATTCGAAAGAGCGAATCGAAGAGCTGACACGGGGGATATCAGACATGATCCTGGGAATAAATGGGATCGAGGAGTCGTCGGTCTATCAGGACATCTTCGCCACGGGACGCGATAAGGGGCTTATTGAAGGGAGTGTGACGGCGGTTCGAGCGGCCTTGCTGCGTCTCGGGCGCAAGGAGTTTGGTCCACCGAGCGAAACGGTGGAAGCGACGATCAACGCGCTAACAGACCTCGATCGGCTGAACGCCTTGCTCGACCGGATTCTCGATGTCCCGACATGGGATGATCTGCTAGCCCCGCCCGATGCTGGTATCACCCGCGGCGCGTGACGTGGAAATGAGGTTGAGTGAACACGCCGGAAGAAATCGGCGGCCTGGTCGTTTTCCAGTCTATCCGCTGAGCAAGGTTAGCCAGTCAAGGAAGCGGAACGAATCGAAGAGCTGACACGGGGGATTTCAGACATGATCCTGGGAATAAATGGGATCGAGGAGTCGTCGGTCTATCAGGACATCTTCGGGAAGGGTGAGGCCACGGGCGAAGCCAAGGGGCAAATCAAGGCAGATCGAGCGGCCTTGCTGCGTCAGGGGCGTAAGAAGTTTGGTCCACCGAGCGAAACGGTGGAAGCGACGATCAACACGCTGACCGACCTCGATCGTCTGAACGCCTTGCTCGACCGGATTCTCGATGTCTCGACCTGGGACGAACTTCTGGAACCTTCCGTCACGCCGGCATGACGAGAAAAATCGACCAGCACGTTTTGCGGTCAGGACTTTGGCCGGGCCCGGCTTTTCTCCCTCCGTTGACACACAGTACAAAATCGCCAGTAGCTTGGTACGACGGACCGCCCTGGTTTCGATCGGCGCACTGTGGTCGGTATTCGCCTTGCGTCCGGGACAATTGCCTGGATTTTAGTATGATGTGTTGAGGATCTGGGAGCAGCCGGTCGAGGACGTATTGACCGCGGGCCTGCCGATCTTGCCGCTTGCGCCGGTGTCGAAAGTCGAGCCGGAGCGGGTGCGTGGCGTGCTGGAGGCGATATCGGAGCGGTTGGATACGGAAACGACGAGCGAGGATCAAGCGGCGCTCTTGTGGGTGGCGACGAAGATGTTGATGGGGTTGCGGTATTCGAAAAGAGCGAATCGAAGAGCTGACACGGGGGATATCAGACATGATCCTGGGAATAAATGGGATCGAGGAGTCGTCGGTCTATCAAGACATCTTCGGGAAGGGTGAGGCCACGGGACGCGATAAGGGGCTTATTGAAGGGAGTGTGACGGCGGTTCGAGCGGCCCTGCTGCGTCAGGGGCGTAAGAAGTTTGGTCCACCGAGCGAAACGGTGGAAGCGACGATCAACGCGCTAACAGACCTCGATCGTCTGAACGCCTTGCTCGACCGGATTCTCGATGTCCCGACATGGGATGATCTGCTAGCCCCGCCCGATGCTGGTATCACCCGCGGCGCGTGACGTGGAAATGAGGTTGAGTGAACACGCCGGAAGAAATCGGCGGCCTGGTCGTTTTCCAGTCTATCCGCTGAGCAAGGTTAGCCAGTCAAGGAAGCGGAACGAATCGAAGAGCTGACACGGGGATATCAGACATGATCCTGGGAATAAATGGGATCGAGGAGTCGTCGGTCTATCAAGACATCTTCGGGAAGGGTGAGGCCACGGGCGAAGCCAAGGGGCAAATCAAGGCAGATCGAGCGACCCTGCTGCGTCAGGGGCGTAAGAAGTTTGGTCCACCGAGCGAAACCGTGGAAGCGACGATCAACGCGCTGACCGACCTCGATCGGCTGAACGCCTTGCTCGACCGGATTCTCGATGTCTCGACCTGGGACGAACTTCTGGAACCTTCCGTCACGCCGGAGTGAAGAAAAAAGGCTCGATACCGAAACCGGCAACCGGCGTACAATCCCCTCCGTCCCACAGAATACCCGGGCAAAAGACGCGCCGAGATCTTGAACAGGCGACCGCCGCTCAAAGACAAGGCCCTTCCATCCCGTCCGCACGAATCGCTACCGGTCTTTCCTGCGGCCACTCGCCAGCGAATAATTCGTCAAGGAATCACCGGGCTGACGCCGACTGAATGGGCATGTCGCGTCGTGCCTTGCCGCGCCCATTCATTGATCCGGCCCGACCGGAAACCACTTCTCCGCCGGGGGCGTCATGCTTTTGTTCGACCTGCTTCGTGAGCCGATCAATGCGTTAAGCCATGGCACAGGCATGGTGCTTGCCGTGCCGGTCACGTGGATTCTCTGGAAACGCTGCCGCAACGTCGGCCGAGACCAGCATCTGGAGTCGCAGCCGCGTTTCACCGCGTCACGCTATCAGGAAATCAAAGCCCTCTGCCTTTTGGTCTTTGGCGCGACCTTGATGCTCTGCTATGGATCGAGCGCCGCGTTTCATGGCTTGCTGGTTGACGGCGAGGCCCTTTATCGCCTTCAACGGCTCGACCATGTGGGAATCTACCTGCTGATCGCCGGCACCTATACCCCGGTCGCCTGGGCCTTGATGCGCCGGACCTGGACGTGGGGCACCCTGCTGACCGTTTGGACCGTCGCGATCGTGTGCGCATCCCGCGTCTGGTACGGCGGCGTCATGCCAATTTGGATCTCGACACCCGTTTACCTGGTCCTGGGCTGGGGCGCCCTGTTTTGTTACTTTCACCTGGCCCAGACTTATTCACACGCAACATTGCTCCCTCTGCCGCTGGGAGGCGTTTTTTACAGCGTCGGGGCCGTCTTGAACATGCTCCGCTGGCCTGTTTTGATCCCCGAGGTTTTCGCGGCACATGAACTTTTTCATTTCTTCGTGATCGCCGGAAGTGCCTGTCATATTCACTTCATGCTGAAGATGGTCGTCCCCTCACTCGCGGCCCCTTCCGCGCCAGCGCCTCGCACGCCAGCGCCCGAACCAGGCCCCGCCTGGAGTCGAGGCAGTCGCCGGCTCGTTCATTTCCCGGTCCCGCGGCGCCGGATGAGAGCCCTGCTGGCTGCACGCGTTCGGATGGGAACGGGCCAGAACCTCGAGTCGCTCCCGCCAGACGGCGCCGTTGAAGCCGCCTGATAGTCAGAGTTGAGGTCGCTTGATAGACAGAATTGACGATCGGCCAACCATGTCCTAGGTTCCTTGCGGAGACCTGGCTGCTTGTTCGACGCTGAATCGAGACCGTTGGATCAGCCTTCCCTTCACGAATACTGCACATTGATACACATCTCATGAATCATCCTCAGGGAGCGTTTGCCTCATGACATTGCATCGGATGGAGCGCCGGGAGACTTACACTTCGACGGCCTTGCAGATCTATCTGCATGACATCAACGATACGCCCCTCCTGTCGGCTCAGGAGGAGCGTGATCTGGCCGAGCGCGTGGCACTCGGCGATCCCCTGGCACGCGACCACATGGTCAAGGCCAACCTCCGTCTGGTCGTGAACATCGCGCGTGGATATCTGGGCAAAGGGCTGAATCTGGATGATCTGATCGAGGAAGGCAATTTAGGCTTGATGCGGGCCGTCGAGGGTTTTGACGGCACGATGGACACGCGATTCAGCACGTATGCCAGTTACTGGATCAAGCAATCGATTCGTCGCGCCGTGATGAATAATGGCAAGCCGATTCGCCTGCCGGCCTACATGGTGAGCCTGCTGGCGAAATGGCGGCGCGCGACGAACGTGCTTTCGGAGCGTCTGGGCCGATCGCCGAGTCACGAGGAGGTCGGCAAGGCGCTGCGGCTCTCCAAGAAGAAGATGGGCATCGTCGCCAAGGCTATACGCATCAACAACTTGACGCCCCATTCGGAAAACTCCGAAGAGAACGGTCCAGCGCTCGACGACGTGTTGACCGACGACCGCAACAAGGGGGCCGAAACGCAGTTGATCGAGGCCGATGACATGGAGCGGATCTTCGAGTTCTTGAGCACGCTCGAGGAGCGTGAGGCCGCCGTCATCCGCATGCGGTTCGGGCTCGACTCCTTCAATCCCATGACGCTCCGCGAGGTCGGTGAGAACCTGGGCCTCACTCGCGAGCGGGTACGCCAGCTCGAAAGCCAGGCATTGCAGAAGCTGATGCAAGCGCTGGCTGAAACGAGCCAGATGGATAATTGACTGGCCCGGCCCATTCTCGTCGGCAAAGACGATCGGCCAAGATACCACAAGCAAGAGCCTCGGGGCGCCGCAACGGCGTTGCTCCGGGGCTTTTTCGCTGCGCCTCGGCGGTCATGCGGATCCCTGACCGTCGTGGCTCACGATCTTGCCGGCTAAAGACTTGCTGAATAAAGCGTTCCGTCTCTTGAACAGACGCTCGGACGGATCTTCGTCACGAGGGTGGCGTTCCACGGCCGCCGGCGATCGCCGCCAATTTTCCCAACTCCCTTGTTTGCGAACAGCTTCAATCCAATATTTTGGCAACTGACCGCGAAGAACCTGTGTGGCGCGGTCGAAAGCCAGACTCGGAACGAAGCGACCGCCATTCACCACGATAACAGAGAAGCGCCGAAGATTACGGGTTCTGGGAAAAAGAGGAGAACTTGAATGGTATGCTCCATGATCAAGAAAGGCTGTGCTGGGGACGGCGCTGGGTGCTGGGACGTTGTTCCTGGTGTTCGGCACCTCGGCACCGAGCTACGTGAAGACGGCCTTTCACAAGGTTCGTCAGAACGTGAAGGAATCGGTCGATCCTCAGTTTGAAATCGATCGGGCCCGCCACGACATCGACAACCTGAAGCCGATGTTTGACGAGAACAAAGAGCGGCTGGCGCGTGCCGAGGTCGAGGCCGAGAACCTTGAGAGCGAAGTCAGCACGATGCAGGCCAGCCTCGACAAGGAGAAGCAGGCGATTCTGGCGATGCAGAACAGGCTCAAGACGGGTGATTTCCGGTTGACCGGCCGCATTGTTGACACGGCCGACAACATCAAGGCCGATCTGGCCCAGCATCTCGATCACTATGATTACACGGCCGACACGCTCAAGCAGAAGCAAGAGGTCTTGAAGGCCAAGCGGAAGATCATTCAGACGGCCCACGAGCAGCTCTCGAACCTGCGCCAGCAGAAGACGACCCTTCTGGCCCGGCTTGCGAATATCGAAGCCAAGCTACGGGTGCTCGAGGCGACCCAGACCAAGAACGAGTTCAATTTCGATGACGGCAGCACCCTGTCTCGCGCCAAGCAGACGATCTCCGACCTCGAGAAGCGACTCAACGTGATGGCCCATCGCGCCGAGATCGATGGACGCTACGGCGACATCGAGAGCCCGTCGAGCTATGTCGATCCGCACCGCGACGTCGTCAAGGAGGTTGAAGAGAAGTTTGGGCAGTCGAGCCAGCCGGCCCCCAAGACGGGTGACAAGAGTCTTTGAGCGGTTCCACGATCGAGTGGAAGCGACAGCTTTCAAAGCGTTGTGAAATGGTCTTTGTGACCGGTGGCTAGTGACAACGGGATGCAATTCGGCTTTACTGGCCACTGGCCATCCGCTTCGCGGGTGGCCGGTGGCGACTGGCTGATGGCCGCCGGCCGTCAGCCGCTCAGGAGATGACAATCCCCATGGTCAACCCGGGCGGTGAATCAACCATGTTGGGACATTGGCGCATTGTTCTGCGACAGGCAGAGGAAGCCGCGCGAGCTGGCCGGTTTGAAGAGGCTTATGCCTTGGCGAGCCGGCCCGACGTGATGGATCACCATCATGCCGTTCAATTTCGCAGCCGGTTAGCCCTCGACCTGATCGCCCGAGCGACGCGACGCGGCGCGGTCGACGACCTCGCCGGAGCGATCGACGACCTCGATCTGGGCGAGCGCATGGGCGCTCCGCCTGATTCCCTGGCCGCGGCTCGCCTGAGCCTTGCCGACCGTGTCGCCGACGAGGTGCGTGGCGACCTCGACGCGGGCGAGCCGGTGCGGGCGCTCGAGCGGATCGAAGACCTGGCACGACATAAAATTGGCGGTCCCTCCTTGCGGCGGGCCCGCGAGATCGCCGAGGCCTGGCGTACGGCCCTGGCCGAAGGCCGGCGCGGTGAGTTCGGTCGCGCGCACGAGCAACTTGATCGGGCCGAGCGGCTGGCCGCCGGGGCCGGCGCGATCGCCACGCAGCAGGCCGTGGCCCTGGCCAAGACGGATCTCGAGAATCGCCAGAAAGCGGCGGCACCCAGGGTCGAGGCGTTATACACGGCTCTTTCCGAAGGAAAATGGCCGCAAATTCTCACGACGGCCGAAGCCGTTCTTGTCAACGTGCCCGAGCATCCGGCGGCGCGGCAGGCACGATCGCGAGCGTGGCAGCAAATCGCGGCGATCGGGCCGGGAACCACGTCGCAGTGGCCGCAGCGCGGTGCACGCTCGGCACAGGCCGCGGCCGCCACGGGGGGGGCCATCGACAACGAATCAACCGAGACACAACAACAGCCGGCGGGCACCGGCGGCAGCCAGACCGAGGGAATCGTCTGGTTGTGCGCATCGGCCGGGCCAGACGCCGGCCTCGGGGCATCACCGGCGGGTGCGGCGGCCGTCAGTCCGACGGCGGCCCGCAATCCCTGGGTCACCGTCCCGCAGCGAATTGCAGTGCCCTCTCGGCCTCTGGCCCGCGATGAGACGGCCGGTCTCAAGGGCCGGTTTCTCCTCTGGGTCGACGCCGTCGGCGGTTATCTCGTCTGCCTGGACGAGCGGATCGTGCTCGGCCGGGCCGGCTCGGATAGCCACGCGGATGTCCCCTTGATGGGCGATCTCTCGCGGAATCATGCGGCACTCCTGCGCAACGGCGAGAGCTATTTGCTGCAAGCCCATCACGCGTCGTTCGTCAACGGCAAGCCGGTCGTCGAGCAGGCGATCCTGCACGACGGCGACATCATTCGCCTGGGCTCGACCGTCGAGCTTGAATTTCGACAGCCCAGCCCGGTGAGCGCCACGGCGCGGTTGTCGATTCTGAGCCGGCACCGCCTGCCGCTGGCTGTCGACGGTGTTCTCTTGATGGCCGAGACGTGCATTGTCGGCGAGGCCGCTCAGGCGCACATCCCGGCCCCGGCTCTGAAGAATCCCGTTGTTCTTTACCGCCAGGCCGGTTCGGTATGGTGCCGCGCCGCGGGGGCCTTTGACGTCGACGGGCGAACGTGTGCCTCGCGTGCGCCTCTAACTTTGCAGTCGAGTGTTCTGGGTGATGGTTTCTCGTTCAGTCTCGAGCCTCTGGGAAATCACTCGGTTTAACGAGCGAATCCCTTACTGGCGACCCTGCCGGCTCAGGTCGGTTGCAGACTTTGCGTACCTTCTTATGACCGGTGGGAGTCTCTGGCTGGCTGAAGCGGCCACTCTGTTGGAGTTGCACAACTCATGACTGCGACGGCGAAAGACCTGACGGGCGCGGACGTGAACGAGAACGCCAACAACAACAATAAAAATAATAGTCCCATGCAAGAAACAGTCGCGTACGAGCCAAGAACCCGGTTGGTCACAGGGTCTGACGACTCTAATGGAAGCCTAGACATGCCTTTCGCCAATCCTTCGCCGCAGGCGCATGGTCGCTACACGTTTGGTTCCGGGGCTCGGCCTCTGGATGGCTACACGATCAAGCGTGCGATCGGCCGCGGCGGCTTCGGCGAGGTCTATTACGCGACGTCCGACTCGGGCAAGGAAGTCGCGCTCAAGCTGATCCTGCGCAACCTTGATGTCGAGAAGCGGGGCGTCATGCAGTGCATGAACCTCAAGTGCCCCAATCTCCTGACCATTTTCGACATGAAGACCAGTGATGCCGGTGATTCGTTTGTCGTGATGGAGTATGTCGCCGGCCCGAGCCTGGCCAGTGTCTTGCGGCAATACCCGGGTGGACTGCCGCCGGCCGAGGTTCGCCACTGGCTCAAGGGGTTAGTTGATGGCGTCGCCTATCTGCACGACCACGGCATCGTTCACCGCGACTTGAAGCCGGCCAACCTCTTCATGGAAGAAGGGATCGTCAAGATCGGCGATTACGGCCTGGCCAAGCTGATCACCCCGAGCCAGGGCACCGATCACTCCGAGAGCATCGGCACGTGCCACTACATGGCGCCTGAGATCGGGTCGGGCAAGTATCACAAACCCATCGATATTTATGCGATGGGCGTGATCCTCTATGAAATGCTCACGGGGAGGGTGCCGTTTGAAGGGGAGACGGTCAACGAGGTGCTCATGAAGCATTTGACCGCGCGGCCCGACCTGTCGAAGCTGTCGCCTCCTTTTCAGGCGATCGTGGCCCGGGCACTGGCCAAGGACCCCAACCAGCGGCCGAGCCGGGTCTTCGACTTGCTCCCCGTTGAGGACGCGCCGCGCACGCCCGACGTTCGCATCATCGGCGATGGTAAGGCCGGCCCCGGGGCCAAGGTCGCGTCACGCGATGGGGGAGGATTCGTCCCACCGGCCGTTCAGGACGACATTTTGCGGATCGAGGCCGAGGAGCCGATTTTCTACATCGGGCCGGATACGCGCCCGCCGCGCGGCCCTGGCAAGAGCGCGATCGGTGAGCGGATTCGCGCAAACTGGGATGCTCTGCGGCGGCCGCGCGTTTGCCGCGGCACACAACCAGGTGGCTCCGCCGCGGCCGGCCGACCCGAGACGCAACAACAACAATCATCAAGGTGTCGTTCGCCAAGCCGCGTACACGCGTCCGGCGGCGCCGCCGCCGCCAGCCGCGCAGCGCGTCGCGCCTCTGCCCCCGGCGCCGCCCGAGCAGTCGCCCCTGCCGAGCGGCCGGGTCCAAACGGCCGAGCTGGCTGCCTCGATGCTCTGGGCCGCGCCCCTGGTCGCCTTGCTGAGCGTTCCCGCCGCGGCCGTTCTGGGTATCGACGTCGCGAGCGACCCGCAGCAACTGGCTTTTCTTTACGGGATGACGCTTCTGGGCACCTGGACCACGCTCATTCCCAGCAAGTTGATCGAGTCGCGCAACGTTGATGGAACCAACCGCCGCTTGATCGCGCTGGCCGCGGGTGTCCTTGTCGGCGGGGTCGGTCTTGTGCTCGCACGCATCTTGAGGCTGGATGCCATCCCCCAGCGGGCGTTCTTCGAGAACTCGAGACACCTGGCTCCGATCTATTTTGGAGTGCTCTACGCGGTGATGGGGGGGTGGTCATCGCTGGCGGTGCGCGACCGGGCCGCCCGGTTCCGGATCAGGCCCATTTTGTGGACCGGAATTCTCGCCAGCGCGCTCGTGCCGTTCTGGCCGTATACCCGGCAAGACGGCATGGCGATCGCCGTCTTGGTGGCCACGGCCGTGCAACTGGTGAGCCCCTGGAATGAGGCCGCGGCGGTCTACGCACGCTATGTTCGCGTCACGGACAAACAGCGAAGGAAAGGTCAAGTTGCCTAGTTGCTAGTCGCTATCCGCAGGCTGAAAACTCAACGTAACCCTAGCCGACGCCGGGCCGCTAGCTACTTCGGGATTGGACTACAATGAAACGGTTTTTGTTCCTGATCGTCCTTGTGATGGTGGTGTCGTGGCTCGCGGCGTCGCATCGGACGCCGTTCCGGCGGTCGGGCGGCCCGCCGCGGTACGAGGTCGACGCGCGTGACGCGCATGCCGGGCATCGGCTGGCCGCGGAAGCCCGCCGCGAGACCCGGCGCGCCCTGGCCGAAGCGCGCAACGAGGTTCGCCAGGCGCTTTTTGAAGCGCGTGATGAGGTTCGCCAGGCCTTCGCCGAGGCGCGTGATGAAGTGCATGCGGCTTTCGCCGAGGCGAAAGACACGCTCATTTCGGATGAAGCGCCCCATCATCGTTCGCCGGCTCACTCCCTGCCGGCGGTGCCCGCCGTTGACGTTGAAGTCGCCGACGACATTCCCGTCGCGATCGTGCCGGGCACGCGTGTGACTCATGCGGTGGCCAAGCCGCCGGCTCTTGCTCCGCCGGCTCTTGCTCCGCCGGTTCCGCCGGCTGTGCCTGTCATGGTCGCGTCTGACGCGTCGGCTCAATCGAGTCAATGGACGGTGACGGGCTTGCTCTCGGCCACCGAAGACCGTGCCGTGGCGGATGCCCGTCGCAAACTGGCGGATGACATCGCGGCCTGGCTACGTCCCGACGTGCCCGACACGTGGACGCCCCCCGCGCGGCTGCTCGACGCCATGATGGTGGGCAGCCCGCGAATCAAATCGATCAAGAAAGACTACGGCGACCTCTTCGAGGCGACGCTCACCGTCTCCGCACCGCCGCAAACGCGTGCCCGCATGATCGAGGTTTATAACCGGCAACTCGTCGAGCGTCGGCTGATGGGAATGGGCGCCGCACTGGCGTTTGTCTTGATCTGTCTCGCCGCTGTTTCGGGATATATTCGCGCTGACGAGGCGACCAAGGGTTACTACACCAATCGGCTGCGGATGCTGGCCGCCGCGGGCGTCGGGGCCTCGGGCGTGGTCATTTACCAGTTGATTGGCTGATGATTCTTGCTCGCGATCTGGCCGGCACCATTGCGTATGATCAGATCAAGATCGACAGAAGTCTTCAGGCGATGCTCATCGTTGAATCGGTGATGACGGAGAGGATAGGCAAACGGCCCGGACGGTGATTACAATCAGGCGTGGGAATTGGTCTGAAAGCGAATTTCCGTTCCAGGGCCGACTTAACCGATGGCTGTCACCGAGACCGATGCTCTTCTGGTGCGGAACGTGCGCGCCGGCGATGCCGAGGCGTGGCGCCAGCTCATCGAGCGGTTCGAGGGACGGCTCCTGGCCTTTGTGGATAGCCGGCTGCGCGATCGAGCGGCCAGCGAAGACGTGGTTCAAGAGACGTTCATCGGTTTCTTGACCAGCCTGCCGCATTACGACGAGAAGCGGGACATGGAGGCCTATCTGTTCTCGATCGCGGCGCACAAACTGACGGACCACCTGCGCAAGCAAGGGCGGCGGCCCATCGATCAGTTCGGGTCGGACGATCATGGCAGGCCGCTCGATGAAGTACCCGGCGGCGGCCGGGCTGCTTCGAGCATCGCCCGCAGCGGCGAGCGGCGCAAGGCCGAGGAACAACACCTGAACGAGGCGATGGGCCAGCTCGTTCGCGAGTGGTTGGCACGGGCCGATTACAACCGCCTGCGCTGCATGGAGCTCTTGATCGTCAAGGGATGGGCCAACAAAGACGTTGCCGAGCATCTCAACATTACCGAGCAAGCCGTGGCCAGCTACAAGTTTCAGACGATTGCGCGGCTCAAGGAGATGGCCCGTCGTGCGGGGCTCTCGCTCGAGGAGTTTGGCGGAGGTTGAGCGAACAATGAGTGGCGAAGCTCTGGATAAGAGAAAAAAGAAAGAGGATGCTCCGCCGGTCGACCGCGCGCACGGAGGCGGGCGTGAAAATGCCCCCGCCCCCACGCCGATCGACGACACGGTCTTGCGCGACTATCTCACCGATGCCTTATCTTCCGAGGAATCAGCCCGCGTCGAGAAGGCCCTGCGCGACTCGGCCGAGCTGCGGAACCGCCTCGAGGAAGTTCGCCAGAACCGGGCTGACGGCCAGCTTCATACGCTGGGAGCCATCTGGCTACGCTCTCGCCTGACCTGCCCGACCCGTCAGCAACTAGGCAGCCTCTTGCTCGACGTGCTCGATCCCGAGCTGGCGTCGTATCTGACGTTTCACCTCGAAGTCGTCGAGTGCCCGTTCTGCCAGGCCAATCTCGCCGACTTGAAGGCCCAGTCGCAGACGGCCGCCGCCGGCCATGCCTCGAAGACCCGCCAGCACCGGATCTTGCAATCGAGCCAGCACCTTCTGGGTGAGGATAAGCCGGGCTAAAGCGGGCGATGGGGCTGGTGGTTCGTTGATGTCGAGCGAGTGTCGGTGCCCGAACCATTTGAGATTCTGGTGACCAATGAATTGATCCCCGTCTGGACAGATGATCCGGATTTCATTGATCGCTTTCTCGAGGACAACGAGCCTTTTCGCCAGTTGGAAGAACGCCGCCGTGAAGTAGATAGTGGACATCTTTCATCCCTGAAAATCATGCGCGAGCGATTACTCGAGTCGCCGTGAACTCGTCATGCTGAAACATGCAACACTCCGCTGGCGAAGCCATCCGGTCCATCGAAGCTTCCCGCGACTATTTGCGGCTGCTGGCGCGGCTCCAGTTGGGCTCTCGTCCACGCGCCAAGCTCGACGCGTCGGACGTTGTTCAGCAGGCGATTCTCCTGGCGCATGAAAGGCAAGACCAGTTCAAGGGCCAGACCGAGGGCGAGTGGCTCGCCTGGCTGGCGCGATCCTGGCCAATGCACTGGCAACCGCGGTTCGGCGGTTTGACACCCAGGCACGCGACTCCGGCCGCGAGCGATCCCTCGAGGCGGAATTGGAGCGTTCATCGTCTCGTTTGGAGAGTCTGCTCGCGGCCGACCAGACCTCGCCCAGCGAGAGATCCGTCCGCGGCGAGGAGCTGTTGCGGCTGGCCCAGGCTCTCGTCCTGCTGCCGGAGGACCAGCGGCGGGTCGTCGAGCTGCACTACCTGAGCGGGCTCACAGTCGCCGACGTGGCCGCGCAGATCGGCCGCACGCGTCCGGCTGCCGTCGGCCTGCTCTTCCGCGGCCTGAAGCGGCTCCGCGAGCTGCTTTCCGAAGCCGGGGAAGGGAGACCCTCGCCATGACGCATGAACTCATTGTCGATTCTGAACGCGAAGAGCGCCGCAATCAGATCCTTCTGGCCTATGTCGAGGCACTTGAAGCCGGCAGGGAGCCCGATCGCGGCCAGTTGCTGGCCGAGCATCCCGACCTTCGGCCCGACCTGGAGACGTTTCTCGCCGGTCACGACGAGGTGGCACGGCTCGCCGGGCCCTTGCGTGCGGCAAGGGAACGCAGCTCTGCCGAGTCGAGCACGAGAAACGTGCCGCACGCTGATCCAGCGGAGATGGCGCCAGGTCTTGGCGAGCTCGGCGACTTTCGCCTTTTGCGCGAAGTGGGGCGAGGCGGTATGGGAGTCGTTTACGAGGCGGAACAGATTTCGCTCAGGCGGCGGGTCGCGCTCAAGGTGCTCCCCTTCGCCGCGGCACTCGACCAGCGCCGGCTCCAGCGATTCAAGACCGAGGCGCTGACAACTGCTCATGTGCAGCACGAGCGCATCGTGCCGGTGCACGCCGTCGGCTGCGAGCGTGGCGTGCATTATTACGCAATGCAATTCATCGACGGCCAGAGCCTCGCCGCCTTGATCGGCGAGCTGCGCCACCTTCGCGATGAGCAGGGTTCTCAAGCCATCCCGTTCGAGGCGGAACACGATCAGGCCGGCGGGTCGACCGTCGACCACCGTCGTGGCGACTTTCCGGAGTCGCGGTCGGAGAGCGACGTCACGGTCGTGGCGACGACGATCTCGCGCGAACGGTCGCTTTGTCGAAGTCAATACTTTGACCGGGTTGCCAGCCTGGGGCGCCAGGCGGCACTCGCGCTGGAGCACGCTCATCAAGCGGGGATCGTCCATCGCGATGTCAAGCCGGGCAATCTGCTACTCGACCTGCGCGGCAGCTCTGGGTCACCGACTTCGGTCTGGCCCAGATGATCGGCGACCCTGGGCTCACGATCACCGGGGAGCTTCTGGGCACGATTCGTTATGCCAGCCCCGAGCAGATCCTCGCCCGGCGCGGGATCGTTGATCACCGTAGCGATATCTATTCATTAGGGGTCACGCTCTACGAGTTATTGACGCTTCGGCCTCCGTTCGAGGGTCGGGACCGCAATGCGCTCATTCAAAAGATTGCCAACGACGATCCTCCCGCGCTTCGTGAGCTTGAGCTGTCCCTTCCTGATGCGCTCGAGACGATCATCCTGCAGGCACTCCGCAAGGAGCCCGGCGATCGCTACGGGACGGCCCAGGAGCTGGCCGACGATCTGGGGCGGTTTCTCGACCGCCGGCCGATCCTGGCGCGCCGGCCGACCTCGGCCGAGCGGCTGCGAGCGTGGTCGCGCCGGCATCCCTCGCTCGTCGGGATCGGGATCGTCGGGCTCATCCTCGTTTCGGTCGGATCGATGATCAGCACGGCGCTCGTCCGCCGTGAACAGGCGAAGACCCTGGCCGAGCAGCGGAAGGCCGAATCGGCCTACCGGCTCGAGCGTCAGCACGCGAGCGAGGCCGAGGCACGGTTCCGCCTGGCCCGGCGGTCGGTCGACGACTTGATCCGCGTCAGCGAGGAGGAGCTGGCGCACCGACCAGGAATGGAGGGACTACGCAAACGGCTCCTGGCGTCGGCCTTGGCTTACTACAAGGAGTTCATCGAGCAGCGAACGAGTGATCCGGCCGCGCAGGCCGAGCTGCGAGACACCACGCGGCGAGTCGAGACGATCCTCGCCGATCTGGCGGTGCTTCGCGCCGCCGGGGAGCTTTATCTTCTCGCTCAGCCTTCGGCGCACGACGACCTTCGGCTCGACGAACGTCAGCGGGCCAGGGTGGCCGACCTTTCCGACCGCGCCGGCCGGCGCTGGGTTGAAACCTTTGGCGACCCGGCTCATCCGCGTCCACCCGGCGAGCGTGTTCAACTTGCCCTCGAGCAGGCCCGCGCCAACGAGGCTGAAGTCGATACGATCCTGACGCATTCTCAACACGTCCGGCTCCGCCAGCTTGCGCTCCAGGCCGAGGGTCCAGGCGCCTTCCGCGAGCCAGAGGTCGTGGAGGCGCTGGCGCTATCGCCCCTTCAGCGCGAGCAAATTCGCGCGATCGAGGAAGAATTCCGCGTCAGCCAGATGCGCGAGATGCCATTTGGAAAGGCTTTCGACACCACGGGCAAGCCCGCGATCGAACGCATCATCAGTGTGCTCACATCGGACCAGGCGCGACACTGGAAAGAAATGATCGGGAAACCGATCGTCGGCCGGCTCAACGCTTTCCCCACGCCGTTTCGTCCGCAACGCGAAACACAGCGGCCGGCTCGCTGACTGTACGTTCAAGTTTCAAGTGGAAGCATGCGCCGGATCTCGAGCGTGACAGGGAATTTTGCGTCCCGCGCGCGACACTCGGCCGCGGATCGCATCTCTACACAGGGAGAGAGCGCATTGTCGGCAACGTGCCCGTGCCATTGATCCGATGATTCCGGAAGAGATCACCCATGCGTCAATTTATGTTGGCTGTTGCGATGGCGCTGGCCTGCTTTGCGATCTTCCTCGCCAAACCGCCCGCGCTGGTTTCGGCGAGCACAGGCAGTGGTGACACACGGCAAAAGCCGGCTGATCCAGGTATCTTTGGCTTGAGCACGGTCTTGAACCTGCACATCGAGGTTCCGGCCGAGGAATACCAGGCCATGCAGCCAGCACCACCGGCCGGCTTTCCCGGCGGGCCCCCGCCGGGCCCGAGGCCCAAACGCTTGCCCGCACGAAAGACCGAGCGAAACCTTTTTGGGCTCGAGTTCCCCTGGGTGCGTGCGACCGTGAGCGCCGAGGGCAAGACGTACAAGGGCGTGGGCCTGCGTTACTCAGGAAACGCCTCGTACATGGCCTCGGCGGGGGGCCTCAAGCGATCGTTTCTGGTCGATCTGGAATCGTCCGGCAATGCGGATTTCCACAAACTCCACGCGCTCGGGCTGCAAAGTGGGGCACTCGACCCGGCGAAGGCGCGCGAGGCCCTGGCATTTGCCCTCTTTCGCGAGGCGGGTGTGCCGGCCCCGCGCACGGCATTGGCCGAGGTCACGCTTACTGTGCCCGGCCGTTACGATAAGGCTTTTCTCGGTCTCTACACGCTCGTCGAGCCCGTTGACCGCGCGTTTCTGAAAGACCGTTTCCACACCGATAAGGGGCTGCTGTTGAAGCCACAAGGGCTCCGCGGCCTCGATTATCTCGGCGATGACTGGGCGAAATACCGTGGGCCATATCGGCCGCTCGCCGAGCCGAGTCCCGATGAAATCAGGCGCCTCATCGCGTTCGTTCGCCTCATCCAGCAAGGCGACGATCCCACGTTTCGCAAGGAGATTGCTTCGTACCTTGATGTCGACCGGTTCCTGCGGTTCATGGCCGTCCAGGCGATGATCGCCAACGCCGACGGTTTCTTCACGCTCAGTTACAACTACGCCCTCTTTCTCGACCCGGCGACGAATCGGTTCATCTTCATTCCGGGCGACCAGGAGCTCTCGTTCGCGAACTTCGCGATGATGGGATCAGCCGATCAGCTCATGGATATGAGTTTGGCTCGTCCCTACGGAGGTGAAAACCGGCTCGTCGATCGGCTGCTGGGCGTGAAGGAAATCCGTGACGCCTATCAGAAGGTTCTCAGGGAGATTGCGACGACTGTCTTCCGCAAGGATCGCTTGCTGACCGATATCGCCGTGATCGAGCAGGCAACAAAGGCGATCATCGAGCGTGAAACGTCAGCGCGGGCCGAGCGCACCGAGCCTCCGGCCGGCTTCGGTCCGCCGGGTGCCGCGCCGTCGGCCCCCGACTTGCGGACGTTCGCCACAAAGCGTACGGCCTTGATCGCCGATCAGCTCGCGGGCAAGAAAGACGGCTATCGTCCTCAGTTCAACTTCGGGCCGCCGGGCGGCAATCGACCGCCCCGGCCGATCGATGACAAGACGATCGGCGAAATCGTCAAGGCGCCTGCTGGATTTCAGGTCAGTCTCTTTGCGGCTCCGCCCAGGGTTGGGTACCCGGTGACTGTATCCGTCGCGCCAGATGGCGCCGTCTATGTCGCGGTCGATGAGCAAGGGTCGCTCGGCCGCACCCCCGGAGGCGGCCGGGTCATGCGCTGCATCGATGACGACGGCGATGGCAAGGCCGACCGCGTGACTCTGTTCGCGAAGATGGAACACCCGCGCGGCTTGATCGCCCAGGATGGCAAGGTGTGGGTCTTGCATCCGCCGTTTCTCAGCGTCTTCCGCGATGAGAATGGCGACGGCATTTCCGACCGCCACGACGTTCTCGTATCGGGCCTGACAACCAGCCAGATCGATGAACGAGGGGGCGATCACACGACCAACGGCATTCGCATGGGGATCGACGGCTGGATATATATCGCTGTCGGCGATTATGGATTCCACCGTGCGAAAGGAAAGGACGGGACGACCCTGTCACAGCGCGGCGGGGGCGTCCTCCGCGTGCGTCCCGATGGCAACGAGCTGGAGGTCTTCGCCACCGGGCTTCGCAATCCGTTCGCCATCGCGATCGATCCGTATATGAATCTCTTCACGCGGGACAACACCAACGACGGGGCCGGCTGGGACGTGCGCGTGAGCCACCTGATCGAGACGGCCGACTACGGATATTCACAGCGCTTCGCCCACTTTCCGGACGAGATCATGCCGCCTTTAGGCGCCTTCGGGCAGGGGGGTGGGACGGGCGCCTTGTCGTTGCACGACGAGCGCTGGCCAGAAGCCTATCGCGGAGCGCTGCTCACCGGCGACTGGGGCCGCAGCGAGGTTTACCGGCACAATCTGAAGCCCGCCGGGGCCACGTTTCGAGCCGATCAAAGCGTCTTCCTGTCGATTCCGCGACCGACCGGCATGGACTTGGGGAGCGACGGCCGGCTCTACGTGGCAAGCTGGCGTGGGGGTGAAGCGAGCGTCTACGTCGGACCGCAGGTCGGGTTCATCGCGTGCGTGGCACCGCCTGGGTGGACAGCCACGGGCCTGCGCCGCAACCCGAGGGAATCCGTCATGTCTGAGCTCATTGACGGCCTGTGCGGCCCGAATGCGGCTTCGCGATTCGATTGTCAGCGCGAAATCTTGCGCCGCGGACGCGATGCGCAGACGACCCGTGCCCTCGCCGAGCTCGCCACCGAATCGTCCAGGCCGTTGCACGGACGCGTGGCGTCGATTTTTGCGCTCAAGCAGCTTGATGGCGTCGCGGCGCATGGCGTCTTGCTCAAACTCATCGGCGACGAAGCGGTCCGCGAGTTTGCGCTGCGTGCTCTGGCCGATCGCAAGACCGAGCTCGATGGCGTCGAGCCGGCTCCGTTTCTCGCTGCCCTGGCTGATCGGTCGCCCCGGGTGCAGGCACAGGCCGTGATCGCGCTGGCGAGGCTCGGCGATGCGCGTGTGGCGTCGAGTCTCGTGCCGCTGACGTCGCGCCCTCAGGGCTCGGCAATGCCGGCGACCCGGCCCATCAACGCCCAGCCCGATCCGGAGCGGGTTGTGCCCCACCTGGCGGTGCGCGCGTTGATCATGCTCCGGGCCGTCGACGCCTGCCTCGACGCAATCGACGGCCCTCATTACGCGGGGGCTCTCCGCGCCTTGCGGTCGTTACACGAGCCAAGGGTCGTGGAGGGACTGATTCACAAACTGATGTCGACCCGTTCGCGCGAACGGCGCCGCGAGGTGCTGACGACCCTGGTGCGTCTCTACCATTGCGAGGCCGATTATCAAGGGAGCTGGTGGGGGATTCGCCCTGATACGACCGGCCCGTACTTTGATCCCCGGGAGTGGGAGGCGAGCCCGCGAATCGCATCCCTCCTGAGGGCGGCCGTGCTCGACGGCGATCCGCAAACCGTGACGTTTCTCCGCGGCGAGCTCGCCCGGATGCGCGTCCAGATCGAAGGGCTGCCAGCCGATGCAGAGGCAAGAACAACAACGTCCGAAGCCGAAATCCGAGTGGTCATTGGCAGGGCCGACACAAATAATCGAGACCAGATCGCCAACATGTCTTTCGAAGCCGCCGCGCGGCGCGCGCTGGCGGCGAAAGGAGATGTGGTTCGCGGTAAACGGCTGTTCGACGCTCAGTCATGTCGCGCTTGCCACACCGATGCCGATGGCCAGCCCCCCAGGGGGCCGCATCTGGTGGATATCGGCAAGCGATCGAGCGCCGCGGAGCTTGTGGAGTCGATCCTGAAGCCGAGCGCCAAGATTGCGCAGGGGTATGAGGCCTATAGCTTCGCGATGGCAACCGGCCGGGTCTTCACGGGGTTCGTCGTCAGCGAGGGGGCCGCAACGATCCAGATTCGCGAGTCTTCAGGAGAGCGGCACGAGCTCAGGAGGGCGGACATCGAAGAACGCCGGCGGCACGAACCGTCGGCGATGCCTGAAGGCGTGGCCGGCAATCTGACACCCGAGCAACTCGCCGACCTGCTCGCGTACCTTCAGTCGTTGAGGTCGGACAGGTGACTTTTTTCCTGTGGACGACCCAGACTCAAACAGAGGAACGCTCGACAATGGCCGGCTCATCGCTTCGAATCGTGCTGCTGCTTGTGTTACTTCTAGCCGGCGAGGCCAACGCTCAGCCCCAGAATCGGCGATTGCCCGCGTTCGACCCGGAGCGAATCTTCACCTTTGGCGACACCGACCTCGACGACCGGCTCGCGCTCGAGGAATACCGGGAACTGATTCGGTCGTCACCACGCATGAAGAATGCGGGTGCCACGATCGAGCCGCTCTTCCGACGGCTCGATACGGATCACGACGGCTTTCTCTCGCTGGCCGAGTATTCGCGGTCGTTTCGCCCGGCTCCCCGCGATGGCGTCGTCAAATCGGATCAGACTCCAAGGGCGAAGGAGCCCCGCAACGCCACGCCAGCGGCCGCTTCGGGCCTGGCCGCTTCGTTGACGCTCGAGGACGAGAAATTCTTCGAGTCGAAGATCCGCCCGGTGCTGGCGTCGCAATGTGGCAAGTGCCACGCAAGCACCGCCGAGAAATTGCGGGGCGGCCTGCAAGTCGATACCCGGGAAGGCCTGCGCCGCGGGGGCGACTCGGGGCCGGCCATCGTGCCCGGCCAGCCAGAGGAGAGCCTTTTGATCCGGGCGATCCGCTACCGCGACAAGGATCTGAAAATGCCTCCCAAGACAAGGCTCCCCGACGCGGTCGTCGCCGACTTCGAAAAATGGATCAAGCTGGGCGCGCCTGACCCGAGGACCGAAGTGAAGGGCAACGCCGCCAATCATCGGCCGGCCGCGGCCGTGGGAACAAGAGAGTTCTGGTCGTTCCGGCCACCGAGGAAGTCAGTGCCGCCAGTGGTCAAACAGCGGGCCTGGCCACGCGGTCTGATCGATGGCTTTCTCCTCGCAGCGCTCGAGTCCCGCGGGCTTATTCCGGTTGCCGACGCCTCACGAGCGACACTCCTTCGCCGGGTGACGTTTGATCTGATCGGCCTGCCGCCAACGCTCGAAGAGATCGATGCCTTTATACGCGACGACGCTCCCGACGCCTTCACCAGGGTTATTGACCGGCTGCTTGCCGCTCCTGGCTTTGGCGAGCGCTGGGGCCGGCACTGGCTCGACGTGGCACGGTTTGCCGAATCGAGCGGCAAGACGAACTTTACTTATCCCCAGGCCTGGCGGTATCGCGACTGGGTGATTGCCTCGTTCAACGCCGATCGACCTTACGACGAGTTTGTCCGCCAGCAGGTCGCCGGCGATCTGCTCCCGGCCGGCAACGACCGCGACCGGGCCGATCAGCTCATTGCGACCGGGTTCCTCGCCATCGGGAGCAAGGCCCACGACGCCGAGAACCGTGGGCAGTTCATCCTCGACGTGATCGACGAGCAAATCGAGGCGACCACGCGCGCCTTCCTCGGGCTCACGGTTGCCTGCGCGCGTTGCCACGACCACAAGATGGACCCGATCCCCACTGCGCGATTACTATGCCCTCTCCGGTATCTTCCGCAGCACTGCGCACCTACTCGGGCACTCTGCCGGGCGTCTTCCCGAATTTCAATGCGTCGCCGCTCATTGAGCTACCGCAAGGCGCGCATGTCGCCACGGCGACGCCCGCGCTGCCCCCCGCCCAGCGCTCGGCGATGGAAGAACGGCTTGCCGCCTTCGTTCGCGAGCGCGATTCGATCCCGCCCGGCGAGGCGAATCGCGATCGGATGCGGCGGGCGAACTCGGTCATCGCGATGCTCCGCTATCGCCTGGCCATCGACCGTCGTGACGGACCCCTGCGTGCGTTCGCCATGGGTGCTCGCGACCGAGACGAGGCCGTTGACAGCCCACTGTATGTGCGAGGCGAGCTCGACCAGCCGGCGGACATCGTCCCTCGCGGGCTCGTGGGCATTTTGTGCGCCGAGACACCCACGCCGATCGCCGCTGGCAGCGGCCGTCGCGAGCTGGCTGATGCTCTTGTCTCGACGGCCAATCCACTGACGGCCCGCGTGATTGTCAACCGGGTCTGGCTGCACCTGTTCGGCCTGCGCCCTGGTACCGACCCCTGACAATTTTGGTGCCGCCGGTCAGCCGCCGAGTCATCCCGAGCTGCTCGACACCCTGGCCGTCGAGTTCATGGCCGATGGGTGGTCGGTCAAGCGTTTAATTCGCCGGATTGTCCTCGGCCGGTCGTACCAGCTTGCTTCCACTCACGATGATCGCGACGATGAGGCCGACCCCGATAACGCGCTTATCTGGCGGATGAGCAAGCGCCGGCTCGAGGCCGAGGCGATTCGCGATGCCGCGCTCTTCGTCGCTGGCCGGCTTGCACTGGAGCCGCCGGTCGGGTCGGCCGTGGCTCGTACCGGTGAGGGACTGGCCGCGTTTGTTCGTATCGCCGGCCTGGACAACACCGACACGCACCGGTCGGTCTACCTGCCGATTCTCAGGGATCAGGTCTTCGAGTCGCTCGCCCTGTTTGATTTCGCCGATCCGAGCCTGGTGATCGGCGAGCGCGCTTTGACGACGGGACCGGCCCAGGCGCTTTACTTCATGAATGGCTCCTTCGTTACCCGGCAGGCCGAGGCACTCGCCGAACGGCTGCGGTCCGCCGAGGGGAGCGATGTTCGCAAGATCGAGCAAGCGTATCGGCTTGCCTTCGCCCGGTTGCCCACGGCCGAGGAGCGCGATGACGCTCTCGCGTTTCTTCATGATTTCTCGTCGCCCACGTATGGATCCGGGCCAGCGAGCCAGCCATGGACGGCATTCTGCCAGGCGCTTTTCGCGAGCGCCGAATTTCGTTATCTGGACTGAAGAAGCAGACAGTCGGTGCCGCCGGTTCGGCTCGGCCTGGTCGAGGAACAATTCCATGAATACCTATGCCTTCTCGCGTCGTGACCTGTTGCGAAGTGTCTCTTCGGGCTTCGGCTATCTGGCGTTTGCAGGGCTATCGTCGTTGGCGGCGGCTACGGGCCCGGGCTTGAAGGATTCACCCCTTGCGCCGAAGCGCCGCATTTCCCGGCACGCGCCAGACGTGTGATCTTTCTTTGCATGAACGGCGCGCCTTCCCACGTCGACACGTTTGACTACAAGCCGGAGCTGGCCACGGCCGACGGTAAGGCGTCGAACCGGCCGGGCCGCATTCCGGGCGCCAGGCTGATGGGCTCGCCGTGGAAGTTCGGCCAGCACGGCGAGAGCGGGCTCTGGGTTTCAGAGTTGTTTCCCCAGGTCGCCGCGCATGCTGACGAGCTGTGTGTCATCAAGAGTATGCACACCGATCTTCCGGCCCATCCGGAGGCCTATCTGATGCTGCACACCGGGAGCTCGCAGTTCATCCGGCCCTCGCTGGGGGCATGGACGCTCTACGGCCTCGGCACCGAGAACGATAATCTCCCCGGGTTCATCGCGGTGAAGCCAACCTCGCGTAATAGCGGCGCCCAGAATTACGGCAGTGCGTTTCTCCCGGCGGCCTGCCAGGGAGCGCGGATCGGCAACGAAGGCACTCCCATCGCGCAGGCGCAGGTCGGCAATATCAAGAACCTGCGACTTGACGCCGTGGCCCAGCGCCGGCAGCTCGACCTCATCCAGTCGATGAACCGTGCGGTGCTCAAACGCGAGCGCGTGCAGCCTGGAGTCGAGGGGGTCATCGCCTCTTACGAGCTGGCCTTTCGCATGCAGAAAGCGCTTCCCGACGTCATGAACCTCGCGAATGAGTCGGCGGCGACAAACGCGCTTTATGGCATCGACGACCCCGTGACGGCCGACTTCGGCCGCCAGTGCCTGCTGGCCCGGCGTTTTGTCGAGGCCGGCGTGCGCTTCGTCGAGCTCCACGCATGGCGACTGGGACCAGCATCGCGGCCTCAAGGCGGGCCACGCCCGCAATGCCCGGGCCGTCGACCGCCCGATTGCCGGCCTGCTTGCAGATCTACGGATGCGCGGGCTGCTCGACGACACGCTATTGGTCTGGGGCGGCGAGTTCGGCCGCACGCCGCACGGCCAGAACGCTGACGGCCGCGACCACAACAACAAGGGGTTCTCGCTCTGGCTGGCCGGCGGGGGCGTCAAGCCAGGGATCACGTACGGCCAGACCGACGAGCTCGGCTACGAGGCCGTCGAGAACCCGATGCACGTGCACGACCTGCACGCAACGATCCTTCACCTGCTGGGGCTCGACCATGAGCGCCTGACCTATCGTTACGCTGGCCGCGACATGCGGCTGACCGACGTCAAGGGAATCGTCCACAAGGCGATCGTCGCGTGACGCATGGCGCGCACAAAGCCAGGCGCCTCAAAACGGCTCGGGAAGACATGATTCTTTCCCATCTCGTTATGCGGCTTCGAGTTCCAGTTAGGCGCCTGACTAATCGGAACCCCGAAAAACCGTTCTAACTCGATGCGGGTCATCGACTTCCAGTGAGGCGCTTGAGTATTCCGCATGACCCGATCGTTTGCCGTATCTCTCGAAGTATCATCGACTTACGGTTAGGCGCCTGAGTAATCGGCATGACTGGACCTTTTTGCCGTTTTTACCGTATTTCCCAGAGCTTCATCAGCTTACGCTTAGGCGCCTGAGTAACCGGCACAATTTATCAAGTTAACGCATGTTGACGCTTTAAATAATCTACGACTGCCTGAACGCCCCGCGAAAGATGGCTCATGGCGGAGTGTGACCGTGAAGACGCTTTTGCCGGATCAAGAGAGTCTTCGTGCCTGCAAGATTGGTTTGATATTTCCGGTAAACCGGTCTCGGGTCGATCGGTGCCATTGAATGAGGCCGTTAGCGATTTGCGAAAATAGCCTGCTCTGCGCTCAAGACGTACGCAAAAAACCGCCTTTCCGAACCAGGAAGAAACGGTTCGGAAAGGCTTTTGGATCACCGCGTCGCCGGACGCGCGTCAAGAGAATTGAACCGCAACCGGCGACGTCTTGACTCGAATCGAGCTTGGCTCGGTCGACTCACTCACTCAGTGCGAGCTGCCCACGGTTTCAAAGCTCTTGGCGGCCTCAGCCGATGCGGCCAGCTCTTCGCCCATCTCACGGAGCTCCTTGCTTTCGGTCTTGCTCCGCCAGACGGCCCAGGCGACACCCGCGATGCAGAGAATACCGACCAGGTAGAGCCAGATCGGTCCATTCTTCGACCAGTCGAGAATCGGCACGATCGCCAGAAGCGCGACCATGTTCATGACCTTGATCAGCGGATTCAAGGCCGGGCCAGCGGTGTCTTTCAAGGGGTCGCCAACCGTGTCGCCGGTGACGGCCGCCTTGTGGGCTTCTGAGCCCTTGCCGCCGTAAATGCCGTCTTCGATCGTCTTCTTGGCGTTATCCCACGCACCGCCAGCGTTGGCCATGAACACGGCCAACAACTGGCCGACGATGATCATGCCGGCTAAATACCCGCCCAGCGATTGCGGACCCAGGAAGATTCCCACCAGAATCGGCATCAGGATCGCGAGCAGGGCCGGGCCGATCAGCTCGCTTTGTGCCGACGCCGTGCAGATATTCACCACGCGGCCGTAGTCGGGCTTCTTGGTTCCCGCCCAGATTTCCTTGTCGCGAAACTGAATGCGGCACTCCTTGACGATCAGGAACGCCGCCCGGCCGACCGCCCGGATCAGCATCGAGCTGAACAGGAAGGGGACAACGCCGCCGATCAGGGCGCCGATAAAGACCTGCGGATAGGCGACCGACAGCTTGCCGGCCTCGACCGTGTATTGCTCGAGGGTCATCTTGTCGATATCTGCCTCGTTGCCGACGGCGATCACGGCGATGAAGCTGGCGAACAAGCTCACGGCCGCGATGACCGCGCTGCCGATCGCGATGCCCTTGGTCTCGGCCTTGGTGGTGTTGCCCACCGCGTCGAGGTCAGCGAGAATCTGGCGCGCACGCTTGTAGTTTTCTTCGCCCATCTCTTCACGGTCGTAACCCATCTCGCCGATGCCGTTGGCGTTGTCGGCCACCGGGCCGAAGACGTCCATGCTGATGGTGTTGCCCGTCAGGGTGAGCATGCCGATGCCGCACATCGCCACGCCATAAGCCACGAAGATCGGAGTCGCGCCGGCGTAGACCAGAACGGATAGCAAGATGGCCGCCGCGATAACCAGCGTGGAGACGACCGCCGACTCGTAGCCGACCGCGAAGCCCTGGATGATGTTGGTCGCATGGCCGGTCTGGCAGGCCTTGGCCAGCGACTTGACCGGCTCGAACTGGGTGTGGGTGTAGTAGCTCGTCACCTTGTTGAGCACGATGGCGAGGACAATGCCGATCATGCACGTCCAGGCGGGCCGCATGTCGAGCCAATCGGTGCCGAGCCCCGCCCAGACCGGCAGGGCGCCGTTGACCAGGCCGCCCTTGGCCTGCGGGTAGTCGATGAAGTACTGAGCGTCGAAATGGAGATAGAGGAAGCCCAGGGCCACGAAGCCGACGACGCTGGAAATCGAGCCAAGCACGAACCCGCGGTGAACCGAGTGAAGCGCCTCGTCGCTGGTGCTATCAGGACCGGCGTGGACCGTGGAGGTGCTCCAGATCGAGCCGAGAACGCCGATGGCTCGCACCAGGAGCGGGAAGATCACACCCTTGTGGCCGAAACTGGCGTAGCCCAGGATCATCGCCGCGACGATGGTCACTTCATAGCTCTCGAAGATATCGGCGGCCATGCCCGCACAATCGCCCACGTTATCGCCCACGTTATCGGCGATCGTGGCGGCGTTGCGTGGATCATCCTCGGGGATATTGGCCTCAACCTTGCCTACCAGGTCAGCCCCCACGTCGGCCGCCTTGGTGTAGATGCCGCCGCCAACGCGCATGAAGAGTGCCAGCAAGGTGCCGCCAAAGCCAAAACCGAGCAGCACCTCATAAGCGCGCACGCCATAGATCATGAAGATGATGGTCCCCCCCAGGAGGCCCAGGCCATCGGTGAGCATGCCGGTAATCGTGCCGGTGCGGTAGCCGAGCTGAAGGGCCGAGCCGTAGCTCGTGCGTGCCGCCGCGGCGACCCGTAAATTGCCCCGCACCGCCAGGCTCATTCCCACGAATCCGACCAGCCAGGAGAACGTCGCCCCCACGAAGAACGCCGCCGCGCGGCCGATCGCCACCTGCTGAATCGACTCCGTCGTGAAATAGATCAAAATCGTGAGCACGAGCATCAGCCAGAAGATCGCCTTGAACTGGCGGGCCAGATACGCGTTGGCCCCCTGGCGGATCGCCTCGCCGACCTCGCGCATCCGTTCGGTCCCCTGGTCGGCGCCGATGACCTGATTGACCAGCATGAAGCGCATAAACCAGGCCCGCGACCGCAATACCCAGCACCACCCAGAGGGCGATTTGTTCCATGAATCCGTAAGCCGGATCGCTCATGAAGCCAAAGTAATGAAAAGGCGGCTCGGCAACAGGCACGGCCACCGCGGGTGTCGCCGCCGCCTCGGTGGCCGATATCGGAGCTGGAGCTGGAGCTGGAGCCACGGCCTTCTTGGCCGCCTCTTGCGCAATCAGCCACGCCGGCGCCGCCAGAAGCGCCAGGGCGAGGGCCGCGAATGAAAGGAAACGCCAACGTCGCATGATCCTTGTCTCCGGTTGCAGGTTGTTCAAATTCTTGACGATTGTCGGTTGCCCGGCGAGCGCCGCGACCCTTGTCGCATGCATGGCCGGGCACCGTTGGCATCAACTCAAGTCGAATCTCAGTGGGTTTGTCGATGAAACTCACAGATCAGATCAGATCAGATGGAACTGGATCGAATCGAATGGAGGCGACCACGCACGAGGTCGGGTCACGCTCAGAAACGGCCGCCGGCGGTCGCACTCACGCCGGAACGCACTCCTTTGACCAGGCAGCGCCGGACTTTCCATTTCTTCTCGATCCCGCTGGCCAGCCGAGCAAGCCCCGGCACGCATCGATCGACCATCGTGCGGTCGGCTGGGCTCGGCTCGGCTCCTCGCGCCGGATCATTCTGCGTCTTCACTACCGTACTGTCGATGAGATCGAGAACTCGAAAATCACCAATTCCCCGCCTTCACCTCGCGATTAAACACGACCACCGACCGCTCTGAAAGAGACCAGCCTGTGATTCGCTTCAAAAAATCGCGGGGGACCCAGGGTAGCACGGAAGCGCCACGACATTCAACCAAACGATGCCACGAGTTCGACGGCCCTTCGTGACCGATCGCTCACGCGGGCCGAGGCGGCTGCGTTCCTGGTCTCGAAAGGTGACGACCAACTGGCACTGGAGGGGCGTCAAAACCCCCGCGCCGATCGCGGGAAATGGCTCACGTCGATGTAGAGATACGAGCCCCCCGTCGTGGTGGCCAGGCGCCCAGCGGCGTGCGTGCCCCCAGCTCCGAGCCCAACCCGAACTCGACGGCCTGGATCCGCGTCTTGCCCACTTCGGCAAGAATCTCGTTGACGTCGTTATTGGTCATCAGGTCGGCATCAGTCAGAAAGAAGATGACCTCGGGCGTCAGCTTGAGAGCTTCCCTCAAGGCCGCCATGTGGTCGGTCCCGCCATCCGGGGCAATCGTCGACAACTGGCTCTGCACCCGAGCCTTGTTCGGCGCCGTCGCCGCCATCAACCCCTTGTGGCCCAGCGGATCCATGAGCATCCGAGCCTGAAGATTATAGAAGATCACGGCAAATTGCGCGTCCGGGGGTAGCTGGTTAATACTGGCAAGCATTTCACGCTTGGCGACGTCCAGGGAATTCCGAGTGGCCATGCTTCCCGAACAGTCGATCACATAAGCGAAGGAATGAGCATGGTCGCGTGCCCCGAAAAACTGGGTTCCCGGCCCGATCCCACGTCCGGCCCCGCCGCCGGAACCACCGCCAGCCCCGCCGCCGCCACCGGCTCCCGATCCGGGGATCAACCCTTGTCCCACAGTCTGCGGGCCAGGCAGAGCACGCTGCGTCGTCTCGGCCGGCTTCGAAACACGGGGCAAAATCTCCGCCAGCAGCATGTCCGCAGCCGGATCTCGCGTCGCTCCATCCGGCGCGCTTCCATCAGATGGAGGCACATAAGGCAAATTGCCCATGCCTCCTATGTCGCCAGGATTGCCACCGCCTTGACCGGGAGAGGGGGGAACATCGGCCCGATTGTCGACCGGATCGATCTCGGCATACAGGGCCTTGGGGGCTTGCCTGGTGCCTGGCAGGGCGACGTTGAGAGCCGTCAATGAGGCCAGGAGAATAATGAGCGCATGAAAGAGGGCCGAGCTACCGACCGATCGAGGGTCGGTGAGGGGGTTCTGGCCGAGCGGGATCGACGCGGGTGATCTGGGCACGCGAGGGAAAACCTCCTTGAATGGGGGCCTATCAGAATTGTGACACGACCGCCTGGCTGGTCAAGAGCGCGAGACCGATACGTCGGGGCCGTTTCCTTTTGGCTCACGACTCATTTGGGAAGACAAGGCTCCGCCGCGCAGGCGCAGGCACCCGGCTCGCGGGGACGTTCGCCCCCCAGCAAACAGGACGCACACGGCCGAAGTCAACTCGGGAGGGCGAGACTGGCGTGGTGAAAGGTTGGCTTGCACCGCTTTTGCGTTCATCCCGTTTTCATTGACGAACCACGCGCCACCCAGCGCACCACGCCTTTGTTGGAGTTCCGCCTTCAGGCGTCTTTTTACAATATCAACCAGAGCAGACCGGCTAAAGCCCGACATCCAACGGTGGCCTGCTGGAAGTCCGCCTTCAGGCGGCTTCTTACGAACCCAAGATTGCGCCTGAGTGCGAGATTTCAACGGACCGCCGCGCAACGAAAACGGGCGGACTCCAGCGCCTCGAAAGACTCAGTCAAGGTCTACTTTTCACCACGCCAGCCCCGCACTACTTGGCCATTCCCTTGCAAAACGACAGGCCGCCGCTCCCGCATGGGCACTGCTTTTCCGACGCCGAATTGCCAAAGACCTCGCTTGTACCCACTGCGCGTGGATCCGCTCGCGCCACGTTCTGGTGCCGCAGTCCTCGATGCTCCGTAAACTACGCAAGATCGGGACAGTCCCCGGCCGTCTTGAGATCGTTTCCAAGTCGCGGCACCCGATCTCTGTTTGTCATCATGTCTTATCCGTGTGCATCCGTGTGCATCCGTGGCTCAAAACGTTTTCGCATTCGGTTCTTCCGTGCAAGTTGCCCCCAAACAAGAAAATGAGCCACGGATGCACACAGATGCACACAGATCGATCATCCGGATTGAACATGTCGTCAGGAGCCGACCTTTCAGCTCGGTGGCCAGTTCGTCGTCCAGCCAGTGGCCGCCCGGGTGATCGACGGGCTTCAAGAATCGTCGGCGCGAAACCGGGCGCTTCCGCCAGGTCGCGGCGCGCGCTCCTCGCGAGCCGCCTCGAGGATTTCCTGAACCAGGGTCCCCGGCAGCCACTGGAGAGCCAGGGCATCCTTCAACAAGGCATCCGGCACCCTCAGCGGCAGATTGTCCGGTTTCTCAACGTCTTGGGCCTCGGCCCCGCTGGCCATCTCACGTTCCGCAAAAGCACGCGCCGCTGGCTGGCAATGCCGTTCGACCTGGCCCGGCGCTGGCCCGCCATTTTCAGGAACGACACCCGTGCAATTGGCTTCGTTCGTGGCGTTTTTCATTTCGGCGGCCGGTGCGTGCCCGAACTCGGCCGCTTCCGTCACCTGGGGTTCGCCGGCTGAAATGGGTTCGGTCGTCGCGTTTTCGACGGCCGCGGCCGGTAAAGACTCCCCATCATTCGCATTCGACGTTTCGATCTCGCCGGCACAATCGGGTTCGATCGTCGAGTTTGGAGCGTCCGCCGTCGATGCCTGTTCGACTTCAACCGGGTCGGCCATTCCGGTCTTGCTAGCCGAAATGGGTTCGGTCGTCGCGTTTTGAACTTCCACGGCGGGTTCGGTGGTTGTCACACCGGGCGCTTCGGAAGTCTCGCAATCGCAACCGTTGCTGGCCTCTCGGCGGGCGTCCCCAGCACCTTCGGGTTTCTCGGCCGATGCGATTCCCCCGGCAAACAATGACATTTCGGCAGGCTTTGCCTGGTCGACCTGGGCGCCTTTGCGACGGAGCTTGAGCAGCGTATCAAGGCTGCGAGCAACCCCCCGGGTGGCGGCCAGCTCGTAGCGGCGCAACCGCTCGCCTTCCTGACTGTCATCGAACGACAGGCAATCGCCGAGCAGTGCCGCGTTGACCTCGGCGTGGCGGCGATGGTCGTCGGCCTTGATCTGGATCGCCTGTGTGGCTTGATCGACGATTCCCAGCAGCACCTGGCGCCCCGAGGCGGGGTCTTTGGGAGTCAGTTCGTCCAGGCCGCGGTCGGCCAGATGCTTGGCATAGGGCTTGCGTTCGATAAAGCCAAGCTCCCAGAAGATCTCCGGAATGGTCGTACCCGGACACTCCTCAACGGCCTGGCACGCGGCAAAGATCAAAAGAACCCGGCGATCGCTGACCGCGTCCATGGGCTGGCGACCCAGGAGGCGGGTCGCCTTGAGCTTGTCGGCCGGCAGCCACTTCCGGCCCTCGTCCAGAATCGACCGCAGCTCGGCCCACTGGTCGAGTAGCCACTGGCAGCCGACGAGGGTCGACTCGAGGCGCAGCACCAGCCGTGGCGGATCGGAAGGCTCCACTTCAAGAGGTGCGGAAGAGATACGGGAGACGGCGTCGGGATTCGTGGCCCGAGTGCGGTCGAAGTGCGGAAAGAGATTCAGGGGCCCGCGGCGGTCCACAAAGAGGAGCTGGCCCAGGTAAAGCACCTCGTCGGCCTGGCGCTGGGCGTCGTCGCGACCGTTATTCTCGATGTTGAACTCGATGCGAGCGACCTGAGCATGCCGGGCCCGGTCGACTTGCCAGGTAAACTGGACCGCGTCGTGCACGAGCGATTGCTCGACGGCGCCGGTCGGTGAGAGCGCCTCGTTCCAGGCCTCGAAGCGTTCGCGCAGTTCCAAAGGATCTTCCCCGGGCAAGACGGGCGTTCGTGCGCGAGGCCGTACTTGAGCCCGTTGAACCTGGACTTGTTCTTGCCTTCGGCGGTGCGCGGTCCGGTGCTCTTCTGAGCATTGCGCCGATTGGCTTCCATCTGGGCCGCGGAGACTGGCATGACTTGCCTCCTACACGATGGATCAAACAGTGATCGCCCCTGCAAGCGAGCCGGACGATGACTGAGAGTCTACCAGATACATAAAGCAGCCTACTTGGAGATAATAGACTATTTAGGCGATATAGGCGGTGTTGTAAGTGCTCTTTTTTTCGGGTTGTCGTCGGAAAAATGAGTGCGGCGGGAAAAATTGGTGTATTCGGATTTGTAGTGAAGCGGGTTGATCCTGTTAAGTCACCTGGATCACGCGACGTTTTTGGAGGTTGTGTACACGCGTGAACGACTGGATCGAACCCGAATCGAGTCTCGAAGCCACACAATGGTCCTGACTGTGCGCGGCGCTACGCGGAAGCAACGAAGCTGGCCCCAGCACAAGCCTGGGGAGCAGCCGTATCAGGAAGTTGGGTTTGGCCTCTAACGCGAGCGTCTGGGAGCCAGATCCTGGCTGCCACGCTTCAGTGGTTAGATAAGTTCCGCGTATTCCCGCAGACTTGAAACCGTTTGGGCGAGTCCCTGCCGTTCGAGCGACGCCAGGTACTCCTCGACGCTCAAAGGAGGCGTCTTCAAGCTCTGACGCTGGCGCTTGGCCGCCGCGCAGACGATATTCGGAGCAAGGACGAGTTGGTGGGTCAGGAAGTCATCAGGATGCTGGGCCTCGATGCCATAGGGTTTGAGGGCGTCCTCGGGAAAGTCTTTCAGGTTCGAGGTAACGATGATGCTGGCCCCGCAACGAATCGCGGCTGCCAGGACATGGCGGTCGTCAAGATCGGGCAGAATCAGGGACGGAATGAGCGATTCGTAGCCCGTTACGATGCAATCGACAACGTGTGCGTTCATCAGGTCGCGGATTTTCTCGGCCTGTTGGCGAGTGAAGTCTGGATAGTCCTTTTGAACGTTACGCATCCATTCTTCGTGAATATCATGAGTCCACCGCGCCCGGTAGAGCTTGGTCATCGCCAGGTACATCAGGAAACTTCGCAGCGGTGCCGGGTAAAGCACGCAAACGTCGTAGACGACCGTGAGATGGCTCATTGCTCAGTAGCCGAGTCGAAGTTCCTGATCGATGGCGGACAATTCGTCAAGCGCCTTCAGGCGGTTGTGGTCCATTGTCTGCTTGTATTCCATCAAATCCCTGAACATAACCCGGCGGTGGGTCCCCACTTTCCGGTAGGGAATGACACCCTTCTCAAGCTGTTCGATCAGAAACGGCCGCGAGACATTCAGGATGTCGGCCGCTTGCTGGGTTGTCAGTTCCGCATGCACCGGGATCAGCATGACCGCGTTCCCCTTGGCCATCTCGGTGAGGATACTATTCAGCAATCGAAAGGCCGTCGCGGGAATCGAGATGGATTCTCCCGGTTCGTTCTCTGGTTCGATTCGGACACGAAGAGCCTTCTTGGGCCTCGCCGCAAGGAACTGGGTCAGCCGACGGCTGGATTCCAGGGCGAGCTGGGCGTCTGCTACCGTCGGGGGGACGGCTTCCTGGATATCGGCGAGCATGATGGCCATGTTGGTTTCTCCTGTCTCCCAGGAGCATAGCAAGCAAACGCAGCCAACGCAACATGCGAAACAAGCGAAGGATTGCATCGCCAGACGCAACCTGGGTTAGAGCGATAGCTGAGCCATTCCATCGATCGCTGATCCGAGCAGCAGTGGGGTCAGACCTAGTTCCAATTTGAATATTGCTCACGAAGCCATTCCAGGCGATAGACCAGACGAACGAGACCGGCGCGACGAGCTCGTCCCGATCCCGCGATCAGGCGGAATCCCTGCGACTTCCTTACCATACTCAAACCTCCAAGCTAAAACGTTTGAAGCGTTCCGCGTTCTTTTTGTTCGCGAAGATCCTGAGCAGGTGACCGGTGGCGGCGCCGGTCATCTTGCGACTGGAGGCGACCAGGCGGCCGGACTGAAGTGAAGCCCCTCTGACGAGCAGGGCCGTTTCATTCTGGACTTACAACCGGATTTGGGAGGGCGAGACTGGCGTGGTGAAAAGTAGACCTTGACTGAGTCTTTCGGGGCGCTGGAGTGCGCCCGTTTTCGTTGCGCGGAGGTGCATTAAAATCTCGCACTCAGGCGCAATCTTGGGTTCGTCAGAAGCCGCCTGAAGGCGGACTTCCAGCAGGCCACCGTTGGAGTTCTGGCTTTAGCCGGTCTGCTCGCGCTGATATCGTCAGAAGCCGGCTAAAGCCGGACTTCCAGCAGGCCACCGTTGGATGTCGGGCTTTAGCCGGTCTGCTCTGGCAGATATCGTCAGAAGCCGCCTCAAGGCGGAACTCCAACAAAGGCGTGGCGCGCTGGGTGGCGCGTGGTTCGTCAATGAAAACGCGATGAACGCGAAACCGGTGCAAGCCCAACCTTTCACCACGACAGTCTCGCCATCCCGCGGCGCCCGGCTTGTGGCTTAGCCTCCACAGCGTCTCGCCCGCCCGGAGATCCAAATAGCCCTGGTCATCGCGGGCACGCGGCCGATGGAAAGCGAGTGTCCCGACCGGATTGACCCGGATATCAGGAGGCTCTCATTGATCGATGTCGATGCACTCGTGTGTTCCCGCCGGACTCCCGAAAACTTATCCTGTTAGTAAGCAACGCGCGTTTTCGCGCGTTTGCCGATGTCATGGGTTTTGAATTCGAGAGAGAAGGTGGTCATGCAGCCGTTGGGAATTGTCATCGCCGCACTATTATCCGGGCTTATCTTCGGGATGGCTTCGTCCTCGGCATCGGCTCAAGAGGAGATCAAGTTCGCCGACTGCCCCAAAGCCGTGCAAAGCGCCTTTCAGGCCGAGGCGAAGGGGGCGAAGATTGAAACGGTCAACCGGGAACGAGACGACGACGACTTCACGGTCTACTGGGCCGAAGCGGCCATCGGCGGCAAGACCTATTATATCGGCGTCCTTGACGATGGCACGCTCAAGGAGATGAGCCTGGCGAATGACGAGGAAGATATCCCGCTCGATCGTTGCCCGGCCCCGGTCCAGGCGACGTTTCGGAGCGAGTCGTTCGGCGGTCGAATTGACACTGTCGGCAAGGATCGCAAGTACGGTGTCGTCATCTATCAGACCGTCGTCGCGCACAACGAGCGTTCCTACGAGATCGTCGTCGCCGAGGACGGGACCCTGGTGGAAAAGGTTCTCGTGATCAACGACGACCAGATCAAGTTGAACGATTGCCCCGCGGCCGTGCGGACCGCCTTGCACGAGCATGCCAGGGGGGGTGAAATTGGCGATATCACGCGTTTCACCGGGATCGGCCAGCATACCTTCGAGGCCGAGATCAAGCTCAAGACCAGGGTTTACTCGGTCGAGGTCGCCGAGGACGGGACGTTGATCTCCGTCTCGCTCGAAGCCGTCAAGGAATGAAGAGGAAAAAGAGGCTCATTCTAGCCTGGATTCCCATGCAAAAAATAGGGCCTAACAATTTGCCTGATTTTATGCGTAATTTCGGCTATAAGCGGCTAGTCACCGCAGTTTTTTGGCTTTACTCATATACTGAGTTCCACTCTGTTTGACGTCGCATGCGGCATCGTTGATCATTCGCGTGGGCCTTGTTTTTGCCTGATCTTGGTATTCCGCCGTTTTGGGCTTTACAAGTTTTCCCCAAAGTGACATTTGGGGGCTATGTTTACCAGTAAAGCAAAAAAACTAACAGATCTCTCTCGGCTCTTTCTAGAACCGGCCAACTCCATCCACCGCCAGTATGAGGCCCTCCGCGCATTCTTCGTCGATGGCACACCCAGTGCCGAGGTCGCACGAAGCTTCGGTTACACTCCAGGGAGCTTCCGAGTTCTCGTCCACCATTTCCGCCAGAATCCGCAACGAGACTTCTTCCTCAGCCCAACCAAGGGGCCTCAGGATGCACCCAAGTCCGATCCCCTCCGGGAGCGTGTCGTCGCCTTGCGCAAGCAGAATCTCTCCATATATGACATCGTATCCGTTCGGCCGAACCATACTTGCCGAGCATGATAGCCTGACCTCCGGACCGCGCGAGGCGGCGGGAGGATTTCTCGCCAGGCATTGTTGTCTGGCCCCGGACCGCCTCTGTCGCGGTTCCGGAGAGTCATCATGGCTACGCCAACCCGACGAATGAACCACCAGGCGCGGATCGACTGGTGGCGCGGACAGTTCCAAAGGCAGCAGGAAGCCAGCCAGAGCGTCACCGAGTTCTGCCTGCGGCTCGGTGTCAGCATCACGACGTTTTACTACTGGAAGAAGCGGATCCACGAGGTCTCGCCGAGTCGTCTCGACCTAAACACGCTCGACCGGCCCTCGAGTTCCGTGGCCAAGATAGGCACCAGCACCACGAATTTCGTGCCGCTGTCGATCCTCGATTCCGGCACGGCCTCGCACCTCGAGATCGAGCTGGCCAATGCTTGTGTTGTTCGCCTCAAGGGGACCATTGATCCCGTCTTGCTTCAAGCCGCGATCGCCGCGGCCGGTCAACTCGACGGCTGCCGTCAAGGAGCCCAATGATGTTGCCACGGCTCCCCGCCGCCGTCCGGGTTTTCCTCTGCACAAAATCCACGGACATGAGAAAAGGTTTCGACGGTCTCTGGGGCATGGTGCACGAATTCCTTGGCCAAGATCCCCTCTCCGGGCACCTCTTCCTCTTCTTCAACAAACGCCGCGATCGCGTCAAGATTCTCTTCTGGGAACCTGATGGCGCCGTCATTTTTTACAAGCGACTCGAGGCCGGCACCTTCGAGAAGCTCGACCCCGCGTCGCATGCCGGTCGGGACTCGGGGCCAGCCGGCCTTGAGCTCTCCGCGACCGATCTGACCCTGCTCCTCTCCGGCGTCGACGTGAGCACGGCAAAGCGCCGCAAGCGTTACGCCCGAGCAAGCTGAGCCGATCGAGAACAATCGTCAGGAATCATCCAACAAGTGCTCCGTCATCTTTGTAAAATGAAATGATGACGGAGCACAACGACCCCATCCCCGACGACCTATCCGCCTGCCAGGATCTGCTCCGCGCCGCTTTCCAGCGGCTGCGCGATCTCGAGCGCCAGCTCGACGAGTTCGCCGCGACGACCGACGAGCTCAAACAAGCCCATGCGTGTATCAAGGAAGAATACCTGGCGCTGAAGCGGCTGGTCCGCGGGCCACGCCGCTTTTAAGCTCGGTCCCACGTCGCACGCCGAGCCGATCTCGGGCCAACCCGGCTTCGAGCCCTTGGCGGCCGATGCGCCTCGGCTTTTTTGAGGCGTCGACGTGACCACGGCAAGGTGTCGAGAGCGTCACGCCCGAGCAAACCGAGCCCATCGAGAAAAATCGCCGGAAATCAGAAAATCATCCAACAAATGCGCCGTCATCTTCGTAGATATGATTATGACGCATTACAATAACCCCATCCCCGACGACTTGCCCGCCTGCCAAGAGCTGCTCCGCGCCGCTTACCAGCGGCTGTGCGACCTGGAGCGACAGCTCGACGAGTTTGTCGCGACGACCGACGAGCTCAAACAAGCCTATGCGTGTATCAAGGAAGAATACCTGGCGCTCAAGCGGCTCTTCTATGGACCACGCCGCGAGCGGCTGGCCGAAGCGCCCGGGCAACAGCACCTCTTCGATGACGATGTCGCACCTCCCCCGCCGGCGGAATTAGCCGCGGCCGACGATGACGAGGAAGTGCCATCGCGCAGCGCAAGGAGAAAGGGCACGGCCGCCGACCCATTCCCGACCATCTTCCCCGCCAAGACGTTCCCCATGATGTCCCCGCCGCGGAGCGGGTCTGCGGCTGCGGCCGCGATAAAACCCGGATCGGCGAGGATGTGACCGAGCAGCTCGAATACGAGCCCGGCAAGATGTTCGTGTTGCGACATGTCTATCCGAAATATGCCTGCTCTTGCTGCAAGGACGGCGTGACCTCGGCCCAGCGCGAGGCCAATCCGATCGAGGGGGGCCTGGCCGGCCCTGGTCTGCTGGCCCATGTCATGGTCAGCAAATTCTCCGAGCACATGCCCCTTTATCGTCAGCAAGACACGCTCAACCGGCACGGCATCTTCGTGGCGCGGAGCACACTCTGCGGCTGGCTGGCCCAGTGTGCTCAAATCCTCGGCCCCCTGGTCGAGCTGATGAGTAAGCGAGTGATCGAGTCGGGTGTGATCAACGCCGATGAGACACCGGTGCGGGTCCTGGACCGGCAACTCGATTCGACCCGCCAGGGTCAGTTCTGGACCTACATCTCCCCTGGCGATCATGGTTATACGATCTTCGATTATACCGATTCGCGCAACCGCGACGGTCCAGCAAGATTCCTCGCGGACTTCCGCGGCTATCTCCAGACCGACGCCTATAGCTCGTACGAATCGGTCATTTTGGCATCGGGTGGTCGCATTGTGTCGGTAGGCTGCTGGGCGCATGCGCGACGCAAGTTCTTCGACGCCCGACTCAATCAGCCGCGTGAGGCGCATTATGTGCTGGGATTGATTGCGCAGTTATATGATATCGAGGACACGATCCGGCTCCTGGGCCCCGACGAGCGGAAAGCGGTCCGCCAGGAGAAGAGCGTGCCGGTGCTCGATCGCCTGGAGGCGTACTTGCGCGACCAAAAAGCCGTCGCGTTGCCCAAGAGCCAGTACGGGCAAGCGATCGCCTATGTTCTGAACCGCCCCGCCGAAATGCGGCGCTACACCGAAGACGGCCGGCTGGCGATTGACAATAACACGTCGGAGCGAACGCTGCGGATCTGCGCGATCGGCCGAAAAAACTGGATGTTCCTGGGGAGTGACCAAGGGGGCGAGACGGCGGCGATCTGTTATACGATCCTGGCCAACGCCAAGCGTTACCAGATTGAGCCATTTGCGTATGTGCGTGCTTTACTGGTCGCTCTGTCGTCGGAGCAGGTGGATCTGGAGTCGTTGCTTCCCGACGTCTGGATCGCGGCGCATCCTGAGCACGTCCTCCAGTACCGTCGCGACGAGGCCGAGGTTGCCGCCAATGCCCGGCGTCGCCGTCGTGCCTTGCGGCGTGAGAAGGCCAGAGATCCAACCCCGAGTCTCTGACGCCGAGGCACTGCTTGTGGTGCCCGGCGTCAGAGACGCCTCGTTGCCTGCGAATTGTTGATGGGGACAAAGCAGCGCACTTGATCCGGCTCGGTCCGCCCAGCGCCGGCGGCTGTCGTTGTTTTCGGCGATGCCGCCGACAGTTCGCCTATGGACAAATGCGCGGCGCTAGCGTCAGCACAGGACCACAGGCAACGCCCGCCGCAGCGTGGGACTGTCCGGAAAGCGGCTCGTCTGGCTGACGCCCGGCGTACGCCTCCGTTCGGAGCTGGATCGTCGCACGTGTGCTCCTCAGCCCAGGGGGCCCCGCGACCGCGCGGGTATGGTTCGGCCGAACGGATACATGACATCAGCCGCAGCCTGGCCCACCAAGGGCATCCCCTCAGCGCGGTCGCCGTCGCACAGATCCTCAAAGACGAAGGATTCGCGCGATTGCCACGCCGGGCCGATGACGAGCGCCCGCCGGGGTCGCGGCCAACCACGGCTGATGTCGCCGACATTCGACAACTCGACCTGAGCCCGCGATCCTTCCGGACCAAATTCGGCGGCTTGTTTCTCTTTCTGCCGACGCTGGCTTCGATTCCACTCGATCGCATACTCAAGAAGTCGGGATTTCCAGGCTCGAAAATGATCCCGCCCGGCTCGGCCATGCGATCGCTCCTGGCCTTGAAGCTGTTTGGGACGGCACGCCATGGACATGTCATGAGCGTGGTCTTGGATGAAGGATTGGCGCTCTTCGCCGGATTGAACGTCATCCCAAAGCGATCCTTCTTGACGGAATACAGTTGCAGGATCAATCCGGTCTGCTACCCGCAGTTGATGCGTCATTGGTTCGATGCCGTCGGCCAGCTCGGTTTGCCACGCGGTCGTTCCTTCGACCTGGACTTTCACACAATCCCCTTCCATGGCGATGAAGCTCTGATCGAGAAGCATTATGTGTCCAAGCGGAGCCGGCGACAGAAGGGTATTCTGGCCTTCTTGGCGCAAGATGCCGAAACCCGCGTCTTCTGTTACGCCAACGGCGAATTGCGCAAGGACCAGCAAAACGATGAGATTCTCCGCTTCGTCCAATTCTGGAAGAAACGGACAGGACGGTATCCCGAGGAATTGATCTTCGATTCCAAGTTGACGACCTACGCCAATCTCAGTGAACTCAATCGACTGGGAATCCAATTTATCACTCTGCGACGACGTTCGCCGGGACTTAAGCAGGAGATCGACCAAACGCCCAGCTCCGCATGGCGTCAGATCGAGCTGAAGGGCGTCTCGCGGAAATACAAGAATCCGCGGATCCTCGATGGACGGATCGCTCTGGCCGCTTACGACGGCGCTCTGCGTCAAGTGACCGTCACCGATTTGGGCCATGAGGAGCCGACAATCCTTCTGACCAACCAACTGACACGAAAGGCTGCCAATCTGGTCGAGCGATACGCTCAGCGGATGATCATTGAAAACAGCATCGCCGACGGGATCGACTTCTTTCACATGGACGCACTGAGCTCTGCCGTGGCGATGAAGGTCAACTGTGATCTGCAATTGACGCTGATGGCCAGCAGCCTGTATCGCTTGCTGGCCGGTCGCATCGGCCAAGGTTACGAACACGCCAAGTCGCGACATCTGTTTCACGATTTCGTGGATGCCACAGCCCATGTCACGATGACCAAGTCGGATATTGTGGTGCGCTATCAGAAGCGCGCTCATAACCCCTTGCTCGTCGCGGCCGGCTTCGATACGACAGAGACGGTCATCCCATGGCTGGGGCGCAAGCGATTGCAGCTCGTATTCGGATAGCCCCACGGTCGCTTCAGGTGAGCATGGTGTAAAGTCAAAAACTAACATCATCGATTGCTAGTGTGGTCAATTATATAGGCTAAATGTTAGCCCTTCTTTTGAGCATGGGAATCCAGGCTAGAACGTCATCAACTTAGGGATCCCTTCGTATCAGCAACGGCACTCCGATCCCTTCGAACTGCGAAACGTTCGTCTTGAATTTTAAAGTTGTGCTTGTGTCTTCCTTGAAAGGATGTTTCGGATTCAATTCAACACGAGTCGCTCCAGTAACGTGTTCAAGCCTGCACTCAAAATTCGCTATTACCTGGGGATCCGGCTCGATCTCGATCGGCTTAACCTGATCGTGGAGGACCATAAACGCGATCCTGCCGCACACTCCTGCGGAGTCGGCGTGCAGATACAAATGCGAAGGTGAAACAGTAAGGGCTGTCGGAACAGATCCGAGGACAGGAATTTCCGCAACCGGGGATGCCCCATCAACTGTACCAGCACCATGAAGCGTCAAATATCCACGAAAAGGGCCCGGGGGCGGTAGCTTTGTTAATGTGACTGTGTAACCGTATCGGCGGAGCGTAACCCCTGGCTCACTTACCATCTCCTGCTCGAGGTCTCCATGTATTTCGATGCCAGGCAAGTCACATACGACGGTCGCTAGCCACGGCTGCGAACGCGAGCGTTCGTGCGTGAAAATTTCCAGGCGAGAGCTTTGCGGTGCCGACCGCAGTCTTCCAAAGTTGATCGGGCCCGAATTCGAGACAAGATAGGGCGGTACTGCCGAACTTATCATGACAAACTCTAGATTTAAGCTAGGCACGTCGAATCTGCCCGTTGACACCACAACCGAAACTGATCGACGTCCAAAGTCCGGTGCCCGTCCTTCCAATTTGATCACGCCTTCTTCACCGGGCTTGATAATAGGAGGAACAATCGATGCGGAAGTGCAGCCGCAAGACAGGGAGGGTTCACCTAGACGCAACTCATCGTTGCCTCGGTTTCTAACTCGATAGATCCCGTAGACTGTCGATGACCCGGAAGGCGCCTTTACGGTCTGAATAATTGGCTCGCAGGTAACGGAAACAAAATTATTTGAATGACGAAATGCGGAGTGTGACGCGAAGATTATTGCGGTGAGAATGCACGCGCAAATCAATGTCATTACTCCCATCACCCGGGCATTGAAGCGAACTGTAACATCCATAATTGTTTTTTTGACCGTGCCTCTTAATAGCAACAGGATCTATCGATTAACGCTTCGTGAACATGCAGTCCACTTCGTTTAACGCGCAGGGTGACATTCCTGCTAGATCTAATATTCGGTGACAACTTCATGACCTCCTCGCGTGGCAATCGCTCTCCAAAGCGAAAGGTTTATGCCGTTCGCGCAAAATCGCGAAGTGCCGTCTGCGTACATTACGTGCACACCGTGTCGGTGATAACTCCTGGCTGCGATCACCGCAAGACTTGGATGTGAAGGCGACGTCTCGCAATCGAAATCTATATGGTTTGGCGGCGCAGCGTGCGAGTAGCACGATTGACCGAACGTGCCGACTGCCCAGGTCAGCCCGGCGGATCCTTCAAAGTTGCTACCTGTGACTGTCAATTGGGCGCATTGAGCAAGAGCATCATCAGGGGTTTTCGCAAATGTGACGAAGTTCCCTCTAACATAGTCGGAAAACGGGGAGAAGCTATCGCGGCTCAATCCGCCAACAGGCCGCTCTGAGAAGACCACTGTGTTGCTCGACCCATCTAAAATGTCTGCGTAAGTTGAATTACGGTAGGCTGAGATTGGCCCGCACCTTGACGCGCCGACGGCCATCGAATGGCCCGTGCCCAGATTAACGCGATAACAGGTCGGCCCCGTCCAACCTGGCGATCCGCGTCCCGTGTCTGCTGGGCACACGAGAGTTGAGATTACCGTGCCGAAGACCGTAGCATTTTGCTCTATGCCCAATGATGAACCAGTGGCCGGGAATCTATAAAAATCGTCTAGACTATTGCTAAAATTGAGACCATCAAAAAGGGGAGTGCGTTCAAGTTGGCTTAGTAATTGTGTAAACACCGAATACTGTTTGAGCTGTGTGATACTGACATTGCCGCCGACGATCCCATAGTTTGGCATTCCGCTGGCAGCGGGGAACGCATCGAACACATCATGGTAAGAATTGAGCGCGATTCCGATTTGGCGCAGGTTGTTCAGGCAGAGTGTCTTGCGAGAAGCCTCGATGGACTGCAAGACAGCCGGAATAGTGAGGGCCATCAGTAAACCGATGACCCCGATTACAACAAGCACTTCAAGGATCGTCAGTCCGAATTTTTTCTTCCGCACCTTCATCGCCACCAACGAGGCAAGTCAAGATCCACCGTTACACGAAGGGCCGCGTTGTCCAAGACAGCCGGGAACCACTTGATTGCATGATGTCGGAGGATTCGTTGTCACGAACCCCGATTGGCAGAAGTAAAACGAACCGCAATCATAGTTGTTTCCAACGCAAGTCCCGGACTGAGCCGGACCATAACAGGTTGACGAATGCGGCGCCTGGCCATTGCAGCCCACGTCGTTCGGCCCCGGGTTCAACGTACAGCCAGGGCAATTTGTCCCCGTTGGAACGCAATAATAACATGGTGCCGCCTGAGCAAACGCAGCGCTCCCGGCTGACAGAATTGACAGTTTCGATTACACAATCGAAAGTACGACAGACTGTACTTGCCATTAATAAGGAGTGCAAGACGGCGACCGAAGCGTTGCTATTTTCTAGACGACCTAATTAGGATCGCAGAGAGTACAAATAACACTATAGCAGTTATGCCAGCAAAATACGTCGGCCAGCCAACGAGCCCACTGTGGGAATGCCTTGTCGCGTTGGGATGATCATCAGTCGAACTCACAAGCTCAACGCCCGGAGACCTGGTTCGCTTGACGTGCTCGTCTCTGGCCTGCTGCCCGCCGACAAATTCGCCTTCCCGCGTCGCCCTATCCAAGACCAGAACGCCGGGGCCAAGCGTAGGAATGAGATCGAAATCGCGTTTACGCATGCCAACTCTGTTTATGGATACATTAGTCACTACAAAGCGTTGCTTGTAATGGTCGGTTAGCCGTTCATATGTTCCGGAGGCAGGAAACCATCGTCCATCGGCACGAGTAAAGCCATCCACTTCTATCCTTAGCACATTTTCAGCGATAACTTCCGATGGCAACCATTCATGCGATTGATCTAGTGAGCACTTGATATGCATTTGGTGATGTGTAAAGGTCAGTAGTGCAGACTTGGTTGATGCGACATAGCTGAATTTGTATTCATGTTGTTTTTCCAATACGTCTCCCAGGGCTCTACCTGCCGGGCTTATCAACCACAAAGGTACACACATAATGCCGCGGTAATCGCTCGGCGAATTGGCTTGTTTGCTGACAATAACATTATCGATAACTCCAAGATCACTTTTTACTCTGTTAATACCGTAATGATATTCACCGTTCTCCCAGAATTCACCGGTTACCGCCGTCCTATCATTCCATACCGAATACATCTTGTGCTTTCGCATGCCTTCGAAATTCGCCGTGACCTCGTGGCGGGTCCACCCCTGGCTTTTGTCAATGACGCCATTCGAATCGACATTATATTCCTCGTCAGTAAAATCTACTGAATTAATGCTTTTGGCGATATGCGCGATTTCACTGCGAAGTTTTGATACGAAGTCCTCGCCAGCGCGAAGCGATCGGAAGATATATTTCGATCCCGACGAGCGCACCAATGGCGGTTGCAACGCGAAATGTACGATTAAAGCGAAGACGCGTGTGTGGAAGTCTCATCAAATCAATTGGCTGAAAATTTCGGAGTTACCTGGCGCTTTACGTTATCTGGATACTTGAAGACTGGACTGTAGGTTGTCGAAGAGATGCATCCTCGTGCAGGAGGCCAAGCGGGCGGATTTCGGTACAAAACGTGTGAACATACTGCTCCGGAATTGCTAATTCCGCCGCATCGTGACACAGCGACGATATGCCGATCCGTTGCTCTCCATTTTCGGAAGCCGACTCGCCCACGAGATGTTCTCGGCCATATTTTGCTTTCTTGACTTGTCCGGAAAGTAACGCAATGCGTTTCGGGAAGCAACTGGTATTTCGAATTTTTCGCGTTGGCATCGTGGAGAGGGCGCCGCCAACGGTTTCTGACGTTTCGATTGAGGCGGTTACAAAGTAAATGGAGGGACGACCAGATGGCCAAACTCTTTGAACATGATGCACCCATGCTCCCTTCTAATCTCGCTCGACAGTTTCACGCCGGCCCAACGTCTCATCGCGGAACAGGCCTACGTCATTTTTGCCTCGCGGTATCTGTCCGCGCGTGCCTCTGCCCTCGACGACAACGCCCGCGCGGTGCCTGTCTACGCGTGCCCTCTGTCTACGCGTGCCCTCTGCGGTGGCCGCCGGCCAGCGCGCCGAGCCCCGGAAACGGGGACTGGCTCCCGGCCCGCGCTCGCCGGCGGACCTATCATTTTCCCCGGTCGGCCGGGTGCCTGTCCCCATTTCCGCGCTGCCAGCGGAATCGGGAGTCGCCGCGGCCCGCGCTCGCCGGCGGACCTATTGCCTCGCGGTGTCTGTCCGCGCGTGCCTCTCCTCGGTGAAAGTCGCAGCACTGCTGCGACAATTGCACCCTGACGGTGCAACTCGGACGCTTACGTGACGGTCGCCGATCGCCCGCGCGGTGCCTGTCTACGCGTGCCCTCTCCTTGACGATGGCACGCTCAAGGAGATGAGCCTGGCGACCGACGAGGACGATATCCCGCTCGACGGCTGTCCGGCCCCGGTCCAGGCGACGATTCGGAGTGAGTCGTTCGGCGGGAGAACTGACACGGTCGGTAAGGATCGAAAGTACGGAGTCATTATCTATCAGACCGTGGTCGCGCATAACGGGCGTTCATACGAGATCGTCGTCGCCGAGGACGGGACGTTGGTCGAAAAGGCTCTCGTGATCAACGACGACGATATCAAGTTGAACGATTGCCCCGCAGCCGTGCGGACCGCCTTGCACGAGCATGCCAAGGGGGGTGAAATTGGCGATATCACGCGTTTCAGCGGGATCGGCCAGCATACGTTCGAGGCTGAGATCAAGCTCAAGACCAAGGTTTACTCGATCGAGGTTGCCGAAGACGGGACGTTGATCTCCGTGTCGCTCGAGGCCGTCAAGGAGTGACGGTCGCAGCATCGCGATGACCGGCCGATTTTGTTTTCCTCAGCGGATCGTCAGGGCGACGTTCAGCTCATGAATGGCGCGCTGGACGCTGCCGCTTGCGCGTTGATGGCTCATCGAGTTTGCCTGGTTGCCGAGCTGCATGTTGACCCCTTGGAGGATCCGGAGGTCCTGGCTCATTCGGGCATCGGATTGGGCCTGACTGAGATTACCGCGCTGACGATTGCCAGCGCCGGCACCGCCGGCACCGTTGACACCGCCCCCCGCCTGGCGCCGACCCATTCCCATTCCCATTCCGCCACCTTGACCGTTGTTTCCCATCATCGAGACACCGAAACCGCCGCCGCCACGGTTGCCCATGGAGCCGTGCGAAAGCTGCCGGATCGCCATCGAGACCGCGTGCATGGCGCGAACACGATGTCCCTGGTAGTCGCGATCGAGCCGCGCGAGGCTTGAATGGACCGACCGTAAGCGGCCGACGATCGCGCGATTATTCCCCTGCGATCGACCATAGCCATAATTGCTGCCGTAACGACGGTTACGAGAGCCACTACCATAGCCGTAAGCTCGATAGGGACGCGCGCCCTGGCCGGTGCCATAGGTGTAGGTGCTCGGCACAGTTCCCCTGGACGTGGGCGTCGTTCCCATGATGGATGCGGCGCCGGGGCGCGACAGGCCCGTACTGATACCCGGGGAAATGGCCGCGGATGTCGTGCCCGAGCGCGACAGACGCGCACCGCGCCCGTGGCCGTGGACGCGGTGGCGGAGCGCGACAGGCCTGCGCCGGTACTCCCTGTTGTCGTGGGAGAGGCCGTGCCCGCCCTGGATGATGCCAGACTTGCGTGGTTCTGGGTGTTGTGGGTCGTCAGATTCGGCGTCGCCGCGTTCAGAGCCTGAGCGTTTGCTCGATGGGCTGCGGCCTTGCCGCTGGCGTGCGGTCGATAACGACCGGCGCTGTTGCCGTTATTGTTATTGAAGTTATTGTTATTAAAATTGGGAATCGCAATGTGCGGCGCCCTGGAGGCGTGCTGCTGCCCGCCTCCTCCTCCTCCTCCCGAGATATGCGGAGGCTTCGCGGCGTGAGCGGCCCCGTGGCCTCCGTGGGCGAAGGTGGATGGCACCGCCGTAAGTCCCATCATTGAAGCCGCTAATATGACGTCGCGAACCTCTCGCCAGGGCGTGATCATGCGAATAGACCCTCGAGCGGGTGTCATTGCCGAATCGTCCGTGTTGGCCGTCGTCGATGTGCTCTCTATCTAAAGATCTAACCCGTAAGCGGCGGCAAGGTATCGCAGAGCGGCCTCATTAATTAGATAGCATCCCGCGAACAGGTTGTGACTTCCAGGGCGCCGGGCGGCTTCGACGACGCCCGTCTCATGGCTCGATGAATTCCAGCGGGGGGTCGGCGACCGCGGCGGCTCGCCGCTGGCGCGGCACGCTGCTTGCGCAGTCTTTGCCGATGAGCGAATCCATGTAATACACGCCAGCCAACCAGGCTGGCGGCCAGTACCGCCAGCACCAAGACGAGCAACCGGGTCAATGACGACCCGGCCGGTCTGGCATCGATCGCTTGATTCGCAGGGGTCCGGCTTGCGCCTTCACCGCTGGATCGGGGGGCGGCCTCCCGAGCCGGAAGTGGCGGCCGATTGCCCACGATCAGCGGAGCTAACCGAGCGCCGTCGCCCGCCGTGTAGCGGACCATTTTCAGGAACGTGCCCGTGAATCGCACGATCGTGCCGGGTTCCGCGATCCGTGGGGGCGGCAAGCCCGGACGACTTTCCGCCTGGGGCTCACGCGCCTTCGACTGTGCGGGTAAGGGCGAAAGCGCGGGGGTCGCGTCTGTTCCCTGGGGAACGATCAGACAAAAGGGATCACCCGAGGGCGCGGTGACCCAGATTTCGGCCAGCGGGGGGAAGCTGCCGACGGACCCTTGACGGAAGATGCGTTCGACACGCCCTTCAACGATCACCCGGCGCCCTTGAAACGCGGCCGGCCGGTTCCAGAGATCCCGGAAACTCGCCTCGAGCGGTGGGTCGGAGGGCCGGGCGTCGTCGGCCGTCGGCTTGCCGGATAACGCGGTCCGATAGGCTGGGAGGTCAGCCAGGCCAATCTGCTGGGCGGGCTCGGCCTCGTCGTTCGCGTTGGCGTGGCAGCGGCAGGCGGTCCATCCCATCGCCAGCAGCGTGCTGACTACAACGATTTTCCCGCGTGTTGCACACAATCTCCTCGTTCCCACGCTCTGCGTGGGAATGCCGTCTGCGACGCTCCGCGTCGTCCGGCCACCGCGGCCTCTAACCAGGAGAAGAGAACGCAGAGCGTCCCGGACGGCATTCCCACGGAGGACCGTGGGAACGAGTGTGGAGTGCTCTGAGAGTTGAGGCGAGTTGGTGCGTAGGATCAAGGATTCGGTCCTCTTCAAGCGGGAAGCACCGTGGTCCTCCAACAATGTCGCGGAACGTGATGCTGAAATGTCTACTGCCCGATCCCACCGGAGGGGAGGGGGGGCATGGCCCCTGGCGGAGTCAGACGGATCGCACGCACGCCGGCTGCCGAGCAGGTGGCGATGATGTTCGCGGCCCGCTCGTAGCGCAGGCGATCGTCGGCGACCAGGCGAACTCGCAAGGGACGGCCGTCGAGGAGCTCGGTATAACGGCGGAGGCGTCGACCCAGCGTGGCCACGTCGGGCACGGGTGCTTCGCCCAGCCGGAGCGTCTTCAAATCGCCCAGGTCGTCGGCTTCGGCTCGGACCAGAAGGTCGTTTTCAAGATCGGTGTCGACATTGCGTGCCGATTTGGGACGGGCTTCGCCCTCGGATGCCGAGGGTAAGGCGACAGGCGCGGCTGGCAGATGGAGGTCCAGGTGGGTCTCCGCCGATGGGGCCTTGAATGTCAAAATGAAGAACGCCAGGAGCTGAAACGCCATGTCGAGCATCGGGGCGACCGGGAAACTGATATCCTCGGGCAGCCCGGGCCGATAACGTTTCAACCGCGGCGCGGCCGTCATGTCGGCCGCCGCCCGCGCCGGGGCGTTTTCCGCGGCCGATAGGCTTGGGCCGAATCCGAGCCCCCCATTCACATTCACATTCACATTCGCATTCGCATCGGTACCGATACCCAGCATCCTCTTCATCGCCCGCGTCTCCGCAAAACGACCAGGCTGAAATTCGCGAAGCCCATGTCTTGCGCATCAGAGAGTGCCCGGCGCACCGAGCCGTACGAGGCAGCCCGGTCGGCGCGAAGGATGACCACGGTCGGCAGGTCGTCGCGGCCCGCGTCGCGGGCTCCCAGAATCTCGAGGCCCGCGCGCCGGCTTCTGGCCTGGGCGGCCCACCACGCCGATGCTGCCTCCTGTTCGAGCGCGCGGCCGCCAACCAGGAGCCGGCCCTGGGCATCCATCGCCACGCCGAGTCGATCGATGGCCAGCTCCGAGCCAGGAGCGCCGCGGGGGCCACGGGCAAGCGCACCGCCTTCGTCGCGCCCTCGAGCCGCGTGCCAAAATGAACCAGCATCATGAAGAACGTGATGAGCTGAAGCACCACGTCAAGTAGGGGTGTCAGGTTGGGGTTGAGCACGTTCGAGCTGACGCTGCGCCGCCGGCGGGGCATACTGGCCTCTTGCGATCTGTTGCCTGTTTGGAGTGATGACTCTCGGGAGTTCATGAACTGGGCTGGACGGACGTCAAGATGGCTCGGCTGGCGGCAAGGCCGGCCGGGGCGAATGCGACCCGGTCGCCGCGAGCGTGGCCGTGAGCGCAAAGGGGTGCGCATGGACCGGAGGCGCCGGCGTGCCTACTGGCGGGGCATGGCTATTGGTCGAACCAGGGGCCGCCGCCGCCGGGCGCACTCCCGGCGCGAATTGCTCGAGCAGGGGCTCGGCGGTCATCCCGACTTCCAGCGATAGCCGCGCGATCCGGTTGCGGCAAAGCGCGTAGAAGAAGATCGCCGGGATCGAGATGGCGATCCCCTCGAGTGTCGCATAAAGGGCCGTCGAGATGCCCGCGGCAAGCTGGCTGGCCTGGGGCGAGCTCCCTTCGACGGCTATGACCTGAAAGGCCATGATCATGCCGTAAACCGTGCCCACCAGTCCGATCATCGGCCCGAGCGTTCCCACGGTGGCCAGATAGGTTGTGCGATGCTCCATTTCCATCGTGACGTCTTCATTGGCCATTTCCATGGCGCGTTGCGCCAGCACCATCCCCGAGGGCAGCTTGCGCACACCGCTGGCCAGTACGCGCGCCAGAAACGACGTGTCTTCGGCAATCCGGTGGTAGGCGTCGTTGAACTTGTTTTGTTCGAGCAGGTTTTGCACGTCGGTCAGCAGGCCAGGCGGAATGGCCACTTGCGTTCGATAGTGGATCGCCATCCAGACCACAAGCGCGATCAGGTAAAACGACATCAGGGCAATCAAGATCGTCACCACCAGGATCGGCGTCGACGTATGGGCGACCGAGCTCAGCACCGATTCGGACGAATTGCCGCGTGCCGCGCTACTGGGTCCTTCTCCACCGGCGTCGGCTCCGGCATCGGTGTCCGTCGGGACGTTGTTGCCGCTATTCGCGGGTGTCGCGCCCCGTTCTTGAGCGTCGGCTGATCGGCCGGGAAAAACACTCGGCGGCCAGAGGCCAAGACCCAGCACGGCAACGACCACGAGAGTCAACCGGGCCGACCGGTTGCCCCGGAGATAGACCACCACGCTATCGCACATTCTCAGCATGAAACGAGCACCTCCTGCTCGTCTTCAGCTTATCGAATCAAGGCTAGCTCAACAATTGTCACGTTGGAACAGCCCGGGAAATAGCCCGTTTGAGTCGCGCGCGTTGTCGAGCTGGCCGCCGCTTTCCTGGAGCCGGCCGCGGCTTTATTGGCCAGCCCTTACGAGGCTGGAATTCCAGGCGATGACGCGGCTGAACAACTCACCTCGCCATGGTCTTTGAGAGACCGGGCGGGACCACCGGCGTCGCGCACGGCCTGGCGAAACGCGGCGTAGTCTTGATTGGTGCGTTCACCATAGCGTGCCGCGGCGGCGAGCACCGCATCGATCCCGGCGCCGGCCGACCAGGTCGCCAGCGCGTGCCAGCGGCTCTGTGCCGCGCCTGAATCGAGCGTAACGCGGCAGCCGCGAAGGTGCGACCACGCCGTCAACTGGCCGGCCGTCTCGACGGCTTCGCGCAGTTTGGCCGGCTGCTTGCGGAAGCGATCGAGGCTCGAGCGATTTTCCTCCGGGATCATTTCGCGGATTCGATAATCGGTTCCGTCGATCGAAAGGGTGTCGAGCCCCACGCTCGGGTGTCCCTGAAGCAAGGTCTGTGCGTCGACGACGCGGCGCGCTTCATTGCCGCCGAAGTCGGGTTGAGGGGCACTCGTGATGGGAGCGATGGCCGACGGTTCGGCCTGCTTGATGTCGAGCAGGCGATAGCCGTCTGGCGGTCCTTCGCCTTCAAGAAGAGCCAGGTAGCGCCGCACGCCCAGGCTGCCCACGCCCGCGATCCGGCCGCGGATATCATTGACCTCATAGGCTTTCGGCACGTCGGCTTTCTGACCGTACGCGTTCAGGGCCTCGCGAATGAGCTCGAAGCGTTTGCGCGAAACGCGCGGGTGGTTATCCATCGCGCGCAGGCGGCAAATGCCCGAGCCTTTTTGCTCGATGTTCCGCTCCAGAAGCGCTTTCTGGTTGCCGGAAGCCGTCGAGCCCAGCAGCTCCCAGATGGGTCCATGGCCGCTACGGGGCGCGATTTCGCCGACAGTTCCCGCCTCAACGGCCGCCAGGATCGACTTGCGGTAATGCTCGAGATAGGCGAGAGCCATGCTCGCGGCCTGGCTCGGCTTCAGCCGCCATTCCTCGGCGGCGAGGAAGATGCTGGTCGCACACCGGACCAGGTCGATCGTGGCCGGGGCCACCATCGACTCGTCGAAGTCGTTGATGTCGTAGCGGAAGTCGCCGTCAGCCGTCCGGTAGGCGCCGAAATTCTCGAGGTGCAAATCGCCGCAAATGAGGATGTCGGGCCCGAGGTCGGGGGCTCTAGCTCGGACCAGTGCGCGACGAAGAGATGGTTGGTGGCTCGAAAAAAGGTGAACGGTCCCTCGAGCATGCGCCGCAGCTTGAGCCGGACGAGCTTCCGCTTGCGCCCCTCGTTATAGTGAAGGACGGACCGCAGCACCCTGGCGCTGGCATCGCCACTGGCGTCTTCGTGAGTCATGGCCGTTGCTCCAGAAACCGAAACACTTGCACCCGCCGACCATTGTGTCGCATGGGCGCGGCTGCCGGCAACGGTGAGCACGGCCAGATGAATAGCGAGTTTGCCCGCCTGCCGGCATTCGAGTGCCCGATGCCGGCCCATCAGATCGGGGGGCTCTCAGTCACTCGCTCGCTTACTTATCAGGCAAGGCACTCCTCGACACGCTCTCGCAGCGCGGAGACATAGGTGGCCAGGCTGTGCATCTGATGAAGGCTCAGATTGCGCTGGAGACGAACAATCTGCTCGTGAACTTCGGCGAGCTCGCGGCGGGGGGCGCTGTCAACGGCTTGCGAGCCCGTGTCACTCGCCGTACGGACAAGCTGATGGGCCCGCGAAGCCAGTGTACGGAGCGTCGCACTGAGCTTGGCCGGGTCGAGATCACCCGTGCCGTGCTCGCGTTTCGGAGGTTTTCGCAGGGTCGCTGGGGCGTGTTTTGTGATCATCGTGCAATCCTCGCAATCCATGAATCCTGAGTTCTGACGACGCTTTAATTCGGCGTACTGATATTTAGGTTGTTATTCGGTTCGCAAAGTCGATTCTTGAGCCGGCCGTGCCAATCTGGTCCGCGATTCCGTGAATACTGACTCTCTATAGACGCGATAAAGTATCCGATGGTTCGCTCGGCCATGGCCCGGTCAGGATCGGCTGCCGTTTTCTTGCAGCCGTCCCGTGTCAGGTTGGGGGGATGGCGAATCTGTGCTGTCGCCGTCTTCGGTTGAAGCTGGAGCGAGCGGCGTATCGCTAGCTGGCCTCTACAGGGCCGGAGTGTCGTGGTGAAAGGTCCGGCTTGCACCGCTTTCGCGTTCATCCCGTTTTCATTGACGAACCATGCGGCACTCAAAGCGCCACGCCTTTGTTGGAGTTCCGCCTTCAGGCGGCTTTTTACGATATCAACCAGAGCAGACCGGCTAAAGCCCGACATCCAACGGTGGTCTGCTGGAAGTCCGCCTTCAGGCGGCTTCTGACGAACCCAAGATTGCGCCTGAGTGCGAGATTTCAACGGACCGCCGCGCAACGAAAACGGGCGGGAGTGCATCAGCTTGCGGCTTTCCCCCCTTGCCATCGAGGGGCATCCGCCGCCGCTGGGTTTTCATTGTCTGGCCCAGGCTCGAAGCTCAAGCCGACATCTGCCGGGCCTGCAAAGCGGCCGCCCGGGTGCGCAGCCATTGCCGTGCGACGGCATGATCGTCAAACGGAGTCACCGTGTTTGAGAAGATCTGGTAGGCATTGCGGCCCTTGCCGGCGATGAGCACCACGTCACCGGTCCGCGCGTGCGCCAGCGCCGTCTCGATGGCGACCCGGCGATCGGGCTCGACCAGCACCTTGCCCGGGCGCCGGAAGCCGGCGAGCAGATCGTCGAGAATCTGGTTCGGGTCTTCGGTACGTGGGTTATTCAAGGTCAAGATCACGCGATCGGCGCTATTCTCGGCAATCTCGGCGAGCCGCCGGCGTTCGGCCCGGTCGGTGTTTCCTTCGGCGCTCAAGACGAAGTGGACGCGGCCAGTGGCCATGGCTCGCAGCGCGGCCAGAGCTTCGGCCGTGGCGTCGGCCGTCTTCGCGGCATCGATGCGGACGTCGAAATCCTGGCCTTCGACAATGGCCTCGAGATGGCCGGCGACCGTCTGCACCGATTCAAGGCCCGCGACGACGGCCGCCAGGTCGATTTCCATGGCCCAGGCCAGCGCCGCCGCGGCCAGGGCACAGCTCGCCATACGCGACCCCACCAGGGGCAAATGGACAACGGCCTCACGGTTGAAGCCGTGAAGCAACATGCGGGTCCCCGAGCCATCGATGCGCTCGAGCTGCGCCGAGACATCGACGGGTCCGCGCGTCGTCGTGGCCGCCGGATCGAGTGCAAAGGCCACCCGGCGCGCATCCAGGTTGACTCCTCCCAGGATCTCGGCATGAGGATCGTCGGCATTGACGACGGCCACGCCCCCGGGCACGACCTGACGGATTAACTTGGCCTTGGCCCGGCGCTTGTGCTCGAGCACCTCGGCCGGAAATCCGAGCGGCACGGCAATGTCGGTCACCACCGCGGCATGAAACGCCACACCATCGAAAGAGCGGTGCGAAAGGGCCTCGGTGGAGACTTCCAGTACGCCCCCCTTGCAGCGTGCCTTGACCATCTCGGCGAGCAGGGCCGCCAGGCCCACGGCCCCCGGGATAAAGGCGCCCGGCTCACACGTACGGGAAGAATGATGACGGACGTTGCCGTTGCCGTTACCGTTACCGTTGCCGTTGCCCGAGCCGTTGTTCCACCCGCCGTGGATACTGTTTCCCATCCCCATCCCCACCCCCGCGTTGCTCGGATCGAAACCCGCGCCGAGCGTGCGCATGCTGGAGGATGATCCATCGCAGAAACCGAGTGAGCCAAGGAGTCCGCAACGATCGCCGGCGGCCTCGATGATCGAGCGCACCATCAAGGCGGTGATGGTTTTACCGAAACTGCCGGTGACGCCGACCGTGACGAGCTGGCGCGACGGATCGCCGGCGAGTGCCTGGCAAATCCGCGCATGCGCGGCGACGGCATCATGCACGACGACCTGAAGCCGGCCGGCCTCGGGGCAGGGGCGCTCGACCACGACACCCGCGGCCCCCCGTTCCAGGGCTTCACGAATAAAGAGATGTCCATCGTATCCTGGGCGTGCTTCCCGCGCGGCGACGAACACCTGGCCGGGCTCGAGCCGGCGGTGATCGTCGGTGCAACCGAAGACTTCCCAGTCGGCACAGCCGACAAACTGGGCTTCGGGAAGCAGACGCCTCAGACTGATCGACGGAATACCTCGGTGGGGCAGACGGTCAACGAACCAGCGCCATCGGCATACGCCTCCTTGCCTCGTCTTTGTCCTGTTCCTGGCTGCCTGCTCGCGGGGAACACCGGGTTGAGCCAAGGCTAGCATCAACTCCGAATCCACGCTTCTCGGCCTCGCTCGTCGGGAAAGGGAGCCCATGAGGGGTGGGTCCCGCTCCCATTTCGGATCTAACAGTCAGCCACGAACTTGATCACGATCTATCCGCGACCGCGATCTCTGAGCCGTCCCATCGCCGCAATCCTTTGCGCTGGATGTCTCGCCTGAAGAGAGGGCATTGTTGGCCAAGGTCCGGAAAAAGGCAATGTCAGACTGAATGATTTGCCGATAGAGATTTGTTGCCTTGATTCGGGCTATTCAAGAGACACACCGGCCCCTCCCTGTTCCGCGATCGCAGCCGCACGAACAAAGCCATTCCCGGTCGTCCGTGTCGCGACCACGAGGCCCATTTCGTTGCTTATTTCAAGCACGGCGCCAATGCCGGACAACCCCGCGAACCTCACCTCGCGATGCAACGAACGAGTCGGAAGTCTTGATGATCTATCAACTTATACCTGGCCGCCGGACAAGTCTGAAAAATGCCGATCTTTCGTTGCGACCTGACCATCATTGGGAGTTAATCTGGACGATCCATGCGATCCTGAGAGGACGCACGTGATCCGCGCGTCGTGTCGGTCATGGTGATTTCGGACGGTCGAGTGGGAAGGGCCGGAGCGTCATGATCCTGATTCCGCGTCATGGGCCTGCGCGTGGCTTGCGCCTTCACTCGCTGGTTCTTTCACGAGCAGGGAGTAAAGAGCCGGGAGCACGAACAGGGTCGCCGGCTCGCCGGCCAGCAGGCCGCCGAGAATCGCCCGCCCCAGCGGGGCATTCGCCTCGCTCCCGCGGCCCCAGGCCAGAGCCATCGGCAGCATGGCGAAGAAGGCCGCCAGGGCCGTCATGGTCACCGGCCGGACGCGGATCACGGCCGCCTTGCGAATCGCCTCGATCGGGGTCAGTCCCTCGTGCCGGCGCAGCTCCTGCGCGTAATCGGTCATCAGCACTGTGTTGGCCACCTTGATCCCCACGATGAAGATGATCCCCAGCAGCGACTGCACATTCAGCGCGGTGCCGGTGTAGAAGAGCATCGGCAGGACACCGATCAGGCAGAGCGGGACGGTGAGCATCACTGTGAATGGAACAACATAAGACTTGTCGAGGGCCGCCATGAGGAAGTACATCAGCAGCGACGCGAGGACCAAACCGAAGCTCAGGCTGCGGAAGGTTTCTTGCATTCGGCCGTACTCGCCGCTCAACTCGATCTTCGCCCCCCTCATGGTCTGGCGGGGGGTCGCGGTCGCGTCGGGATCGTAGGGGAGCCACGTTCCGTCGGCCTGGGGTCGACCGAAATCCTCGAGGGCCCGGGCGACGTCGTCGGCGACGTGCCCCAGGTCGCGGCCGTCGACGCCCGCCGCCAGGTCGACCGTCGTCTGCATATTGTTGTGAGTGATCTCGGTGGGGACGGTATTCCGCCTGAGCGTGGCGATGTTCCGCAGCGGGATCGGCTGGTCCTGCTTCGGGCCCGTCAGCGGAATGTCGAGAAGGGTCTGGACCGAGTCGATGTCTTCCTCGAAATACTGCACCCCGACGAAGTACTGGTTCTTACTGACCGGGTCGATCCAGAAGTTCTTCTTGTGGAACTGGATGCTCGAGTTGAGGGCGGCAACGACATTCTTCATGACCTCAGCCTGCGAGAGACCGAGATCGGCCGCCTTGGCGCGGTTGACGTCGATGACATATTGCGGGTAGTCGAAGCGCTGGATCGTCCGGGCGTCGACCACGCCCTCGATCCGCGTGACAGCGCGGCGGATCGCTTCGGCAACCGTGCGGGCCTTGGCCGCATCCTTGGCCGTGACACGAACGTTGATCGGGGTCGACTTGCCCTGATTCATCGCGGCACGGATCATGCCGCCGGCATCGAAGCCGAACTCGAGGTCGGCGAACCGGCGATCGGAGGCGAACACCTCGCGGAGCCGGCGCACCCACTGCTGCGCCGAGTGTTGACGCTCGTGGTCGAGCTGGACCTTGATCACGGCGTCCATCGGCCCGGCGTTGGGGGTATAGGCGGCTGACAGGTCGGGGACCACGCCGATCTCCGAGATGACCATCTGGAGGTCGTCGCCGATGGTCTCGCGGACGAGATCCTCGACCCCCTGGATCTTCCGTTCGGTGACCTCGATGCGAGTGCCGCTGGCGGCTCGCGCGAAAATCTCGAAGGCGCCCGCGTCGACCTCGGGAAAGAACTCGCGGCGAAGTCGCGGCCCGATCGAGGCCAGGGTCGAGATCAGCAGCACGCCGGCGATGGTGACGGTCAGGCGGCGGTTGCGAAGAACGGCATCGAGCCCGTGGGCATAGGCGGCGATGCCCCGATCGATGAGCGATTCCCACCGGCCAAAGCCCCGGGCGAGCCAGCCACGGCCGCCCGACTCATCCTCGGCCGAGACGCCGTGCGGCCGGAGCCAGCGCGCGCTGCGAGAAGGGACGAACGTGCGCGACAGAAGATAGGCGGCGATCATGGCGAACGCCACGGCCGTCGCCATCGGTCGGAACAGGAACTGGCCCAGGCCGGGCATCAACGCCAGCGGGGCGAGTACGAGAAACGTGCAGAGCGTTGAGACAAGCTCGGGTAGTGCCACCTCGCTGGCCCCTTTGTAGGCCGCCTCCTCGGGGCCGGCTCCGAGCCCGAGGTGCCGGTGGGTGTTCTCCAGGCAGATGATCGCGCTGTCGACCAGCGGGCCGATCGCCAGCGCCAACCCGCCGAGCGTCATGACGTTGATCGTCTGCCCGGTGGCGTACAGGCCCGCCACGGCCACCAGGACCGAGATCGGGATCGTCAGCGCGGCGATGGCGGTCATTCGCCACTGGCCGAGGAACACCAAGATCACCAGCGAGCACAGGACCGCCCCCAGCACGCCCTCCTCGATCAGGCTGCGGATCGCATGGCGCACGTAGACCGACTGGTCCATCACCACCTTGAGGTCGATCCCCGACCGGGTCAATCGCGCCGTCATCGTGTCGAGGCTGTTTTGCAGTGTGTCAACCACATCGAGCGTGCTGGCGCCGAGCTGGCGGAAGACCGGGATATAAACCTGCCGGCGGCCGTCGACCCGCACGACGTTGGTCTGGATGAAGCTGGCGTCCTTCGGCTCGCCCACGTCGCGGAGATACGCGGCGTTGCCGTGCTCGTTGCGCAGCGGGATCTCCTCCATTCGCTCGACCAGGTCGAACATCGAATTGGAATCGATGGCGTAGTCGGTATCACCGAACTTGGCGCTGCCGGTCGGGAGGAAGACGTTGGATTCGTCGATGGCCTTGAGGATGTCGAGCGGCGAGAAGTGGCGGGCCTGGAGCTTCTGGCGGTCGAGATAGACCATCACCGCTCGGACCCGGCCGCCGTAGACCAGCGGGGCCAGCGCTCCTTTCTGCGACATGATCATCGGCCGGACCTCGTACCGGCCCGAGTCGAACAGTGCCGCCTCGCCTTCGGTCGGACTGCTCACCGCCACGAGGCAGACCGGCGTCGAGCTCGTCGGGTCGTAGGGCAGCACGATGGGAGGGAACGTTCCCGGAGGCATCGTCGGGTATTCCCAGCTCGCGTACGAGGCCACCTCGGTCAACGCGCCGCTACGGTCGACGTGTCCCCCGAAATAATCGCGGACGATGCTGACCCCGACAATCGAGCGCGACTCCACCCGTTCGCTCCCCGAGGCCTGAACGACGCCGCGCTCCATTCGGGCCGTGATGTTCTTCTCGATGCTGGCAGCCGGCATGCCGCCGTAGAACGTCAGGGCCTGGACCGCGGGGCTGCGAAAAACGGGCAGAATATCCACCGGGATGGCCAGCGTTGCCAGGACGCCGAGCACGACGATGGCCAGCGTCATCACGGTCACGGCAATCGGGTTGCGGAGGGAAACCCGGATCAGTTCATTCATCGGTCGGTCGTCTCGGCGGGCCAGTGGACGGAGAAGCCAGGCGGGAGGCGACGCGGTCGGGGAAAATCGTCCCGGCGCGAGCGGCCTTGTCTTCCTTCACGAATTCTTCATAATAATAGAGGGCCTCGACCGGTATGTCTACCGACGTTGCGCAGCGAGCGAGCGATGCAAAGTCTCTCGTCGGTGGCGGCCTGCACCGGGGGTTTGCCGCACAGGCGTCGTAATTCTTGGGGACTTTTCACCGTGACGAACGAGGTTGATCCGACACCCCCGGCGGGGAGAAACACCGTGGCGACGGGGCGGCGATGGCGTGTCCCGATGCGACCGGGGAGGGCCGTGGGCGCGATACTCGGCCTGGCCGCCCTTGGTGGAGTCCTCTGGCCCTTGCTCTGGGTCGAGCCGGGCCGGGCCGATCACGGACCTGTCTCGTATGCCCATGCGGCCCATGTTTCGTCGGTGGTGCGCGTGAGCGCGATCCGTCCCGTTCGTGGCGGTATACGGCGGCTGACGATCCAGCCCGGCACGATTCATGCGTTTGAGTCGGTCGATCTCTTCGTCAAGGCGTCTGGATTTCTCAAAACCCAGGTGGTCGACATCGGGGCGCCGATCCGACGCGGGCAGGTGCTGGCCGAGATCGACGCCCCCGAACTTGAGCGGGATCTCGAGGAGGCGGGCGCGGCCCTGGAGCAAGCCCGGGCACGGGCCGAGCAGGCGTCGTCGCGGGTCGCGACCGCCGAGGCGGAGCGCCAGGCGTGGGTTGCTGCGCTGGCTCAGGCGGAGGCCGACATTCCGCGGTTGGCGGCCAATCGCGGGCTCAGCGAGAAGAAACTCTCGCGGATGAACGACCTCAATGGCCGCAATGCCGTGGAGCGGGTGCTGGTGGACGAATACCAGGCCAAGCTGGATTCGGAAAAGGCAGCCGAGCGCGTGGGGCACGCAGCAACCCTGACGGCCCACGCCCAGGTGGCCGCGGCCGATGCCCGGGTCCGCCAGGCCCATTCCGACGAGATGGAGGCCCGGGCCTCCGTGCGGGTCGCGGAGGCCCGCGTGGCCCGTGCCAGGGTCCTGGCAGGCTATACGCGAGTCGTCGCCCCGTTCGACGGGGTCGTCACCCGGCGTACCTTCCATCCGGGGGCGTTCATCCGCTCCGCTGCCGACGGGGTATCCGAGCCCCTCCTGACAGTGATGCGAACCGACCTGATGCGGGTCGTCATCCAGGTTCCCGACCTTGACGTACCGCTGCTCGACGCCGGCGACAAGGCGACCGTCGTGGTGGATGCCCTCAAGGGACGCGAATACACTGGCGTTGTCGCTCGACTGGGCAAGCGGGAAGACCCGAGCACCCGGACGATGCGGGCCGAGGTCGACCTGACCAATGGCGATGGTGTCCTGGTCGAGGGAATGTACGGACAGGCGTCGATCGAGCTCCAGCCGCCCACCGCTCACCTCACGGTGCCCGCGGCCTGCGTGGTCGGGCACGAGGGGCGCAGCCGAGCGTCGGTCTTCGTCGTACGCGCGGACAAGGCTTACCGCGTGCCGGTCACGGTCGGCCTGGATGACGGCACCTCGGTCGAGGTCCTGACCGGAGTCGGACCAGACGACCAGATCGTCGTACGTCCGCCCCGAACGCTCGACGATGGGACATCGGTGGTCACGACCGCAGCCGGCACGGCCGTCACCACGCAGCGGTGAGCTCGAGGAAGATCAGAGGATCCGCGCGGTGATCGACCCGGGGATGGACTGAAGATCCTTGATCGCACAGGGCTTGAAGTCGCTCTCGTCGTTCGGAGCATGCTGGGCCGCTGTCGTGCTGGCGTGACGTTCACAAGTACCTTTCTGGGGCCAGCGGAAGCCCCGCGATCGAGTACGTCATCCAGAATGGATTGTCCGCCGGTCCCACCGCGGGCACCGGGCGCGCTGGGGTCTCCAGTACCGGGGGGGCCCTGAGGGTCCTCGATCTTGCTCTCCATCCGTGTTCTCCGCGCCATCCGTGGTCAAACTCCGGGGAGAATTGACCACGGATTACACCGATGGCACGGATTGACCGAGATGAGCCGTCTTTTGGTGCCTGCCCGAGCAGCGCACCTGTCGGCGCGTGCCTGTCCGCCGAGAAGTTGGTGCGGCGGTGGGTGCGACCGTCCTGGGAGTCATTGGGCTGGAAGCTCGACGAGTCTTGAACGAACGAACGTAAGACGGATTGCCAATCCGTCCCACGATTCTTGCGTCACGACTGCCCGGAACACAGTGCATGTCCACGAGTGCCCCCGTCATCATGCTGGTCGGCGGCTTGATTTTCCTGGCGCACTCCGTTCGTGTATCGGGACACTTGGTCGCGGAAGGCTGATGGGAACATTCTTATACCTGCACGCATTCTGCGTAGTGTGGGCAGAATCCAATCGCGGTGTGGCGTCCTGTTCAGCCAAAATCCTGCGACGCCGATCGAATGATGGCTCTTGCAAGCTCCTTGTAGACCTTGTAGTCGGGCGTGTCCGTGGGAACATACTCAAGGCAATCGACAGACAGGGTTCTTCCCGTATCTCGATTCCCATCTTCTACTCCCTCGGAGACCGCTGCCAGGAGTTTTGACTCGTCAATATCGGATGTTTCGCATTCATGAATAACACGCGGCCGGACATCTATTTTTATTGGAGCGATCGTGGTGACTGCCAAAGCCAAATAATTATGCTTGGTCCCTGAAATGCGTGCTGTCTTATACATTCCATCGTTTTTGACGACATTCATGCCTGGTCCTCCAACTTCGGTGCGGGATAGCTTTGCTGTGCCCGACGATGTGCTCGGTCGTAGCTGGGGTCACCCCATCGATTCATTAGGTGGGACTCGGCAGCCTCATGCCGAAGGAATTGTAAATCAGCCGGAGTTTGCGTGCCCTCTTCCAGGCGTTTCCAGGCATTCGCTTGATCCAGGTCCGACTTAAAAGGACGCATCTCTGCTGGGACTCCAAGGTGGACATACCTATCGAGTAGATGATCTTGATAGAACAGATGATCCTTAACTTTCTGGATGTTCGCTGGCTTGATCCCTGTGTTTTTGGCGATCGCATTCACGTCGGTAGTTGATGCCCTAATCGCATTGTATGCCTCGTCCGCCGAGCCCGTGAAGAATCCGCTTCCCGTTTGTCGCAATGCGCTTGGAGCACCGTTTTCAAGGCCCCCTCCCAATGCGTTTGCTTCAACCTTCGCGGCGGTCTGAAATGCTGCTGTTCCTCTGAGGATCGTTCAATGCGTCAACTTTATCGGGCCACGCGGCCAATTTCCGTTTCAACGGTTCGAACCGTCAACCGATTCTCGATCCCTTCCCGACCCTGCCTGAGCGTCTCGTAAAACTCCGTGAGTGCTTCGACGATCTCAACGCCCGCGGGAGTCAGTGCTTCTCGGTCGTTCATCGGCATGAGGTGCAGGCAATCTCCCAATGGCCTTTTAATGGGGCCAAGACGATGTCGAAAGGACTCGTCGAATCGCACGACGGCCCTTCGCTGTCAGATCAACTTGCCAGCCACTCGCCGGCCTTTCAAGCCAGTGCCGTGAGTTTCTCGCCCTTCGCGTGCGTTCGATCTTCGTGCGGAGCGAAAGGCGTCGCAGCCTGATCAGTCGACGATGGCGTACCCTGCCGGCCCGCCGTGTAGAGCATCATGCCGAAGCCCAAAACCAGCAGAAGCGCCGGGACAAACAGGTTGCCATAGGCCTGGGCTTGCAGCGGCATCGGGATCGCCAGCGCGGGGATCAAGATCACGGCACCCATCCAGGCGACCTTGAGCCGGTGCCGCGGCGCATCGGACGGCTCGCTGATCACCGTGTGCAGCGCCAGCGTGACCGGGTACATGAGCCAGACATAAGCATAATTGAACGACAAGGGCGAGAACATCACGGTGAACAGGGTGACAATCGCGAATTCGAGAGCGTCGGTCTGCGCGGTTCGTCGATTGTTGCGGGGCAATACGGCCAGGACGAATAGTGATAAGACCAGCATGAGGGCCAACGTCACGGCCGTCACGGCGCGGAAGTTCAAATCGGCGATGTTGACCCGCCACGCGGCCCGCAGCGCCGGTTCGGCCCCTTGAAGCGCGTCGTCCCAGCGGCCGCCCTGATCGACTGGATGTTGTTGAGCGGCCGGCTCGCCGCTGGGGACGATCAGGCTTTCGCCTGCCGCGGCCGCGCGCTTGGTTGCCTCGGTCTGGGCGTGCGGCTTGAGGAACGTGAGCAAGTCGGTGGCCGGGTCGAGGGGGGGTAATCCTTTTGTAGGCCGCGGTCCGGCGAGCCGGCGCGGGCCCGCTTCGACAGGACCGATTCGCCATCGGCCGGCATGTCGCGGAGCAGGCGATGCGATAACGCCATGATCGACTGATTCTTGTAGCTATACGACCGGAACGGCCGCTGCGCGATTCCATGGGTGTTATAGGTGAAAAGCATCCCCTGTGACCAGACCACCAGGTCGTCGACGGCCTGCCTGGGTGTGCGAAACGGCAGTGGGGCAACCAGGAGCCAGGCCGCCAGCATGACGACCGTCGCCATCGAGGCTTTCCACATGCGGCGGTAAATCAAGTAGCCGATCGCCAGGATCGGAAACGCCTTGATGGCGGCCGCCGTGGCCAGGAGCGTGCCCGCCGCGAAGGGGCGGTTGAGGCGCACGCACGCGAACATCCCGAGCAAGAGCGCCAGGAGCACCAGGTTGGGCTGACCGAGCAGGTAGATGTTGTAAACCAGGACAATCACCGAGAGCGACGGCACGATCACGATCAGGGGGTGGCGGTGCGCGCGAGCACCGGCCGTCGCCAGCCAGACGGAAAGCCCGATGCAAACCGCCCAGGCCAGCGAGTTGATCGAGACCAGGGTCAACATCGACCCGAACGGTCCGAGCAAACTGACCCAGGCAAGAATCGCGGCGGCCGCGGGGGGATACATGAACGGGAAGAGCCGGTTCGTTTCCGGGCGCGGATAGATATCCAGCCCCTGCCTCGTGGCCAGGCCGACCTGATACCACAGGCCGTAATCCTTCGTCGAATATCCCTGGTAAAGATTGACGATCGGGAAGGCCGAGAACACGATGACCGCGACGAGAAACGCCCCCCACCAGGCGCGCTCGATCCGCGCCCAGCTTCGAGCCTTTCGGTTTCAGCATCGGACGGAGCGGGCCCCGAATGCGGCGAGCTCGGAAGTCTTCCCCGTCCCCGCATCGACTCGCAGCGAAGAGACGGGGAGATGGCGCGGCCCGATTCCATTCGGATCATCATTCGACGTCATGTCGGTCGGCTCTCCACAGGGAACGTCACGTTCCGTTCGCGCGGATCTTATCCGAAATCGTGGGAACCACCAAGGTGGAAACGACTTCCAGGAAATCCGGAAAAATTCGATGCGTCGCTGCCGCGTTCTTCCCTTGAAATCGGCCGGAACGGCTTCCCCAGTCAAACATTCAAGTCGAAACGCAACAGGCTCTTATCGCCACGGCCTCGCCGCCTCGCAAGACGGACGGGGACGCGTCTCTGGGAGAATCAAGCCAATGTAGAAGAAGTCCTTTGGCTGGTTCAAGATACGCGCGGTTTGAACCGTCGCGTGAGAACCTTGTCGATCTGTTCGGGGATTTCCATGCCGAGGGTATAGAGCTCGTGGTTGAGGTCGCCGGCCTCGTCGAAGTTGAGCTGGTGGCCTCGGGGCGCATGCCAGAGGACGTAGCGCTCGGTGTTCATGAAGTCGAGGTGAATGATCGCGAGGCTGTTATCTTCATAGACCCAGACAGCCAGGAGCGGTTTGGAGGATGAGCCCCGGGTGCGGACGGGCGGAATGAGGAGCTCGATCTGCTTGTTGGACATGCCTTGAATGGCGATCTGGCCGGCGGCGCGGCCGCGCAGCGAGGGGATGACGATCAGCCGATAGGGCCCGACCGGCACATGCCGGTGGCCGGCTGGCTTCGCGCCGGGACGGGTCTGCGGCTGCCGCTCGAGGATCGTGAGCGCCTCTTTCCACAGGTCATGAAGCTGGCCCTGAAAAAACCGCAACGGGTTGAGATCGACGAGCTGGATGAGGGCTTTTTCTGGTTCGGGATCAAAGTTTTCGGTCAGCTCGGCCATGCTGATCTGGGTCTGAGTGAGCGACGCGGCAAGCTCGTCGGCCTTTTCGATGGAGGCCACGGCAAATGGGTCGACGAGCTCGTCGTCGAGCTTGGGATTATCCACGAAGAGGTCGAGCTCATCGCTCAACTGGTCGAAGAGCGAGGCCTGTGCCGGCCGATGGAAGACCTTGTCGAGAGCGACCCCGGCATCGGGAACGCGCAACTGGCCGCAGATGTAATCCCACATGGCCTCGGCGCGGGGACGGATCCGTCGATGCCAGCGGGCACGTTCGATCAAGGGGTAAACGACTTCAGGCCACAAGGCCGCACTGGCCGGGTCGCGGTGGGCGTCGCTGGTGGCGTAGCGCAAGACGGCCGTACGGAACGAGACCTCGTGCCGCCAGACCTCGGTCACGCGATTCCAGCGTTCGACCAGGACATCGTCGACCTCTTCACGCACGGGTGCGATCAGTTGAAGGTCTTCAAGCTTCAACGGCATCAAGCCCGGGTTCAAGATGCCCTTGGTGTCGAGCATTTTCTTGCGGGCGTAAGTGCTGGCCTGGGCCAGGGCCTTTCTGGTCTGGCGGAAGAGCTTGCGCTTGGCCGGGCTTTCGCGGCAGGCCAGATACTTGGCGACCACGATCGGGCAGAGGATCGAGCGCACCTCGATGCGCTGGTCCAGAAGCGCGGCCGCGTCGCGCACGGCCTCTTCGCCGCCACCGGCCAGAATCGCATAGGTCAGGCCAAGGAGCAGGCGGCCGCGGTCGGCGTTGCGCGGTTCCAAGGGCCGGCGGAGAAAAAAGCCGCGCCGCCGCGCGCCGCTGAGCAGGTAAGCCAGGTAGTGCCCCTGAAGATAACGTTCTTCGGCCGAGAGGAGGATCGGCTCGGCCAGAACCACTTCGAGCATGCGGCGGGCCAGGGGAGAGCGGATCAGGGCCGTGACACCCCCGGTGCTCCCCACCGAGGCCGTCGGCAGGGTGACCGAAGGCGGCGGGCCGCTCAGCGAGCCCACGCTCGAGACACTGTCGCCACTGGTGTGCTGCGAGCCGCTCGGCCGGGCCGTCGACTTTCCGGTCGGCAGGGTCAGAGGTGATTTGTCGGTGCTCGGGCCGTTCGAGATCCGATGGTTCGAGGAGGCGAGCGGTTCGGTCGAAAGGGGCACCGACGCGGGCGCCGTCGTGCCCACGGCGCCGCTCGACGCGGACGCCCCGAGGGTCGTCGTGGTGGCGGCGCCTGTCTGTTCGCGCTCGCGAATCCGCGCGACCTCGGCCATCAAGGATTGCGCGACGATCGATCCCGATGCGGGCCGGCCGTCGGGCTTTTTCGCCATCAACGACAGGATGATCGCCTCGAGCTCGGCCGAGATGAGCCGGTTGCGCACCCTGGGTTTTTCCGGTTCCACCGAGAAGTGCTGCGACATGATCGAGATCGAGCTTCCGGTAAAGGGCACGCTTCCGGTTGCCGATTCGTAGACCATCACACCCAGGGAATATAAATCGGTGCGATGGTCGAGACGCCCGCCGCGCGTTTGCTCGGGGCTCATGTAATGGGGCGTGCCGCGGATGACGCCGCTCTGATCACCCTGCTCGGCGAGCATCGAAAGCCCGAAATCCGACAGCTTGGGCACGTCGCTCGTCGTGACCAGCACGTTGGCCGGCTTGACATCGCGGTGCACCACTCCCTGGTGATGAGCATAATCAAGCGCCTCGGCGACCTGGGCCAGGATCCTCAGCCGGTCGGGTAGCGGCAGGTGGCGCCAGCGCTTGGAGTAACTCGTGCCGGGCACCTCTTCCATCACCAGGTACCACGTCGATTCGGCCTCGCCGAAATCGTAAATCCGCACGACGTGTTCGTGCAGCAGCCGGGCGGCGATCTGTGCCTCTAGCCGTAGCTTCTTGCCGACCTCTTCGCCGCTCTGCTCCTTGAGAACCTTGATGGCGACCCGGCGCTGGAGGACCTCGTCATTGGCCGCGTAAACCGCCCCCATCCCGCCACGGCCGAGCTCCTTCTCGAGCAGGAACCTCTCCTTGAGCAATGTGCCAATCTGGATCACCGTGAGGCTCCCACCGCGTCTGGGGTCGTCTCGAAAGTCACAATAGAACAGCGCGGAAAGACGCTTTCGCGCGTGCGCGAAACTATTCCGATCCGGGCCTTCTTGATGTCCACGTCGTCTGCGTGTCGAGTCATCTAATGTAAGATACGGTGAAGATTCACACAATGATCCGATCATACCGTTGCAGATTTGGTGCGATCTTGAGTCATCGCGCACGCACCAGATCCCGCAATTCAAGACGTTTCGAGCCAGGGCTGCGAGGATTGGCGGTCGTCACGACGGCGCGATTGCGCTTCGCTTCTTCTGTTCCGGCCGGCGGGCTCAACGGCCTTGCAAGATCCTGGGAGGGCGAGTCTCCGGACGAGCCGAGTGCCAATGCCGACTCGGGGAGCCTCGGCGTCTCGGAATCATGCAAGGCCGTTTAGCCGTAAAGCTGGTTGACCTTGCCATAAGAGATCTTGGGAGCCTTGATCAAGCCGCCAGCCAGTTTCTCACCCATCGGATCGACATACACACGGCCTGGCCGCCTGGGATTTTCAGGATTGGTTTCCGTGACGTGAATGTTGAAGAGAAACGCTGTTTCACTTTCAGACGTGAACCAGTGAACATTATCTCGATGATCAGATATGGTCGAGCATTCACCCGGCCGGAATGCGCGATCGATGGTCGGCCGGATCAGGTAGTGATCGGGATGGTCCTCGACGCGGTCGTAATGCCGGCCGCGGAAGTTGCCCTTGATGACGAGGAAGCCGGTCGCCATGTTATCGTGGCCGTGGGGGACGACCGATCGCCCTTTGCGCATTGCGAAGATCTGGCCGCCGAATGGCAGCTTGACGGGTAAGCCAGCGACGTGCGAGAAGTCGACGGGCAAGCTCTTGGCTCCCTTGGCCGGGAAACTGACCCCAGCGGCCAGCCGGTCGAAGTCGAGCGTCTTTAACAAGGCCCCGAGATCGACACGCTGGTAGAGGTGCTCGAGCGATTGCTGGAATGCGATGTCGGTTTGCCGATGATCGTGCACGTCGCGGCTGATCGCCGTGAGCTCCTTGAACCAGGCGTCGATGATCGGGCGAACATCGTCGCCAAAAAGGCGCCTCGACCAGAGCCCTTCGATCAACACGAGGGCCGTCAGGGATTTCAGCGCGTTTCCGGTAAAGTCGCGGCGGCTGATGGGTTCGGGTTTGGGTCCCTGTATCGTCATGAGCGGTCTCCGAAAGGAGCCAGAGCGATGGGGCGTTGAGAAAAGAGCGGCAGCCACGTGAGCCAGATCGTGACGATCAGTGTATCCAGGAAAACCAGCGAGTGGCCATACCGCAGGGGGGCGGTCTCGGCACATTTTGCAAAGGGATCCCTGGCTTGCCAGCGACGGGGTCAAGACGGATGAATTGTACGGCGGCCCATGTTAAGCTCGCGGCGGTATCGAGATCAAATTATCCGAGGACCTTGATATGCGGGAGGCTCAAACCGTGACGACCTGGTGCGTCTTTTGTCATAATTACCGGGCCGCGGCTCTCATGGCCGGTGTGGTCTTCTTGATTCCAGCGGCTCATTCGCGGGCTCAGGCGCCAAAGGAACAATCAAGCGCTGCGCCGAAAGGAGACCCGTCGAAATCGAAAGCCCAGCCAAAGGTCAAGGCCGCGCCACGCTACAGTGTGCCGCCGACGTTCTCGAACGTTCCCTATGGCACGCATCCGCGTCAGGTGCTCGATTTCTTCAAGGCCGACACGAAGGAGCCGGCTCCGCTGGTCGTGCACATTCATGGCGGCGGCTGGGTCAATGGCGACAAGGTTGGCGTGGGGGATCTCAAGAAGCTGCTCGACAGCGGGATCTCGGTCGCGTCGATCAATTATCGCTTCACCACCCAGGCCCAGGAGGCCGGGATCAAGCCGCCGGTGAAGTGGCCGCTGGAAGACGCCGCGCGGGCCGTGCAGTTTCTGCGGTCGAAGGCCGGCGAGTGGAACATCGACAAGACCCGCGTCGCCGCCACCGGCGGCTCGGCCGGCGCCTGTTCATCGCTCTGGCTCGCCTTTCACGACGACATGGCCAAGCCCGGCAGCACGGACGACCCCGTCGCCCGCGAGTCGACCCGGCTGACGGCCGCGGCCGTCAACGGTGCCCAGACGTCGCTCGACCCTTGCAGCTCCGCGAGTGGATACCCAACATGCGGTATGGCGGTCATGCCTTTGGATTTACCGGCGGCAATGGCGGCGGCCGCGACTCGCAGTTCCAGCAGTTTTACGACCACCGCGGCGAGGTGCTCGACTGGATCAAGGAATACTCGCCCTATGCCCATGCCGGACCCGGCGATCCGCCGGTCTTCCTCAACTATCCGGCGCAGGACAAGCCGCCCGTAGAAGGGCGAAGCCCAGAAGGACCCGACGCACTCGGCCGTGCTCGGCCTGCTGCTCGAAGAGAAGCTCAAGGCCGAGGGCGACGAGGTCCATCTCGTCTACCCCGGCCATAAAGACCCCGAATACGCCAGCCCGACCGAGTTTCTGATCGCCAAGCTCAAGGGGGCGAGGCGCGACGCCGCGATGCCTGTGCGCGGATCGGGATCAAGGCCTTGGCTGGATCAATCCGGCCAAGGCAGGATGTCGGTCACGGCGATCAGGCCGACCTGGGTGCCGTCGATGATGACCGGGACTCACTGGCCTCGTCCAAAATCGGTCCGCCCGTACTGGCCAGAAGCAGGGGCATCATGGACTTCGATCCGGTTGTCAACGAGATTCACGATCCAGTAGACGGCAATGCCACTTCGGGCATAGATCGCTAATTTCTTGCCCTGATCCTTTGCGAGCGTCGAGTCGGAGACCTCAATCAAGAGCGAGATGTCGTCGGGGCCTGGATGGCGATTCGCGTAGACTCTGATATCGCCGTGGACCACGGCAATGTCAGGCCGTGACTCGTCGTAGTCAGGAATTCGCACGGGCTTGTCGTCGCGGAGGAGTCGATCCACTGGAAGCAGTGGCCCGACGGCTCGCATCAGGAGTTCGGTCACGAGCACGTGAGCGGGCCTCAATTCGTCACTCCCCACGATATACCCGTCGATTAGCTCGACATGATCGTCGTCAAGAGAATCGGCGATCCTCTCGAATTCATCGACCGTCATGCGATAGACGTCTGGCGATGCCACGGGAACGAGCAAGGGCGTCGGTTGTGTGTGTGGTATTAGGCATTTCACTGACTCCCTACTTCGGCCGTGAACCGCTCGAACGCGGTTCATTTCGCATGAGACGATTTGCCTGGGGAGTGTCCAGCAGGAAGTTCACTCCGAGATTTTACGACGTCTGTCGTGTTTTTGCTCTTGGTGGAGCTGTTCCAATATCTGATCATCGTCCCCGGTCCAGTCCGACGCAGAGGCGCTGCGCAATCGCGCGGTCCGTCGCCCCAAGGCTTCGGATTCGAATATGATCTTGGTGAGGATCTCGACCCGCTGCCCGTTCGCAACCTCTGGATCTTCGGTCGATTCAAATCAGTCCGGCCGTGAATCACGCCATGAACTTGCCTCACCATTGTCACTGGCTCCTTCTGGCTCGCTCCCATGGAAGTCCCACCTTTGCCGGCAATCTTCTTCATGATGCCGGAGATGGCGCCAGGACGAACGTGCTGTCGCGATACCCGTCCGCTGGCGATGTCACGGTCGCCGAGATTGTGAAGTCGTGCGGCGACGGGTAGGCTGTATCGGAATCGGAGCACGTGTTCACGAGCCCTGGGAAGAGTGTGAGGCATGAATGATACGCCGCTCAGCTTGCTCGATCGGCTACGTCGCCAGCCGCACGACCAGCCTTCGTGGCGCCGACTGACGATGCTCTACTCCCCGCTGATCCGCCGCTGGTTGCTCCAGCACGACACGTCCGAGGCCGACGCCGACGATCTGGCGCAGGAGGTCTTGCTCGTCCTGGCCAGGGATCTGGCGGGCTTCGATCACAACGGCCGGCCGGGTGCTTTCCGGCTCTGGGTTCGCTCGATCACGGCCAACCGACTCCGTGGTTACTGGAGGGCGCGTCGATCCGGGCCCCTCAACGGTCTGGACGAGCACCTGGCCCAGCTCGAAGACCCGGACAGCGCGCTTGGCCGTCTCTGGGACCGTGAGCACGACGAATACATCGTCCGCCGGCTCATGGAGCTGATCGAGCCAGAATTCGCTCCCTCGACCTGGAAGTGCTTCCGCCTCCTGGTGCTCGAAGAACGGCCGGCTTGCGACGTGGCCGCGAGTCTGGGTTTGTCGGTAAACGCGGTCTTGATCGCCAAGTCCCGCGTCCTCAGGCGGTTGCGCCAGGAGGGACGGGGCCTGATCGCTTGAGCCTCAACGCCGAGTGATGCTCCTTGACCTCATTCTCGACGAAAGCGTGAAAGGATTTCGAGCGTAGCGCACTTCCTATTCGGGTTCCAAGACCGGGTCATCGGTCTGGCTTGATTCCACAACCAAGGAGTGCATACGATGTTGAAGTGCAGCGGGATGATTTTAGTCGGGACCTTGGCCGTGCTGGCGACTTCACCGGACGCCCGCGGCGCATACCTCGACCCATCAGCGTTTTCCTCGCAGGGGACGCTCAATCTGACCAGTGGCAACTACACGATCGATACCAGCGGCGCGCCGACCCTGCGCGACTCCTCCAACAACATTCTCTACACCGGCACGACCTACTTCCAGGGCGGCTCGTTCAAGGACACGGTCTCGGTCCTCGATTTCGGTTCCATCAACATCGGGGCTGGGGTGAGCATCCGGGTCTCCGGTGACAATCCCCTGGCTTTGCTCTCGCGCTCGACCGTCACGCTCGCCGGCACGCTGAACGCCAGCGGCTTCAACGGGGGCGACAGCAGCCACTTCGGCGGCGATGGTCATGGCGGAGCAGGCGGGCCTGGCGCCGGCCAAGGGGGACACGGCGGCGGCTACCCCGGGGCCACAGGAGGGGGGCCCGGTGGCGGCCCCGGCGGGCCTGGCGGCATCGGCTACGTCCAAGGCGCCGGCGGCAGCTTCGGCGGCATGGGGGGCCAAAGCGCCCAGGGCCTCACCGGCGCCACCTACGGCGATCTCGGGCATCTGCTCCAGGGTGGCTCGGGCGGCGGTGGCACGGGTGCCTCGGCCTTCGAGAGCGTCGGCGCGGGGGGTGGCGGCGGCGGTGGCGCGGTCGAGCTCGGGGCGCTCGGGTCGATCACCTTCGCCGGTGGCGGACTGATCGCCAACGGTGGAGGAGTCGGCTCTGCCTTCGCGGCGAACGCCGGGGGCGGCTCCGGCGGCGGGCTCTTGATCCACGCCCCCACCATCGACCTCGATTACAATTCTAATGTCGAGGCGCAGGGCGGGTCTTTCTTTGGCGGCGGCGGGCGCATCCTCTTTCTCACCGACACCGCGACGATCCAAGACGGCGGCGCCAACATCAACGTCGGACCTGGGGGCGGAGCCGATAATCAGCAAGATGGCGTCATCGAGTACGGCTTCCTCAGGCCGAACGCTGTACCCGAGCCCTCCTCGATTGTGTTGGTCGCGATCGGAGCTATTGGCACGGCCCTGGTATCCAGGGCTCGACGCCGGGTCTTGTCGGCCTGACGTTGGCCGCCGGCTCGGGCGGGCCACACGGTTCTCGGAGCGAGGTTTGCCAGCATGTCAGAAATCTCCTTCGCGGCCGACGCTCATCCGACCGCCGAGCAGCTCGCCGACTTCGGCCGGGGCGAGATCGACGACAACCTGGCGGGGGCGATCGAGCGTCACCTGTCCGACTGCGCCGAGTGCCTCCGGAGACTGGAAGTCGCGCCGACCGACGACCCTTGGCTCACCCTGCTGCGGGTCGTCGGCCTGCCCGATGCGCCGGGTGCCGACGGCCCGGCCCTGCAGCTCGGCTACGAGATCGAGGCCTTGATCGGGCGGGGGGGCATGGGGGTCGTCCACCGGGCCCGCCAGCTCGGCCTCGATCGCCGCGTGGCGCTCAAGACGATCGCGGCCGGCCGCGACGCCAGCCCTCACCTGATCGAGCGGTTCCACCGCGAGTTCGAGGCCGTTGCCAGCCTGAATCATCCGGCGATCGTGCCGATTCACGATGTGGGCGTCCGTGACGGAGTGCCGTTCTACGCAATGGAGCTGCTCGAAGGCGGCTCACTCGCCGACCGTCTCGCCGCCGGCCCTCTCCCCATCGCGGAGGCCGTCGCGCTGGTCGAGCGTCTGGCCCTGGCGGTTGACTACGCCCACCGCCAGGGGATCATCCACCGCGACCTGAAGCCCTCCAACATCCTGTTTAACGCCGAGGGGGCGGCCAAGGTTGCCGACTTCGGTCTGGCCAAGCGCCTCGACGCCGACTCCGCCGCGGCGGCGACCCGTTCCAGCATGCTCCTCGGCACACCATCGTACATGGCACCCGAGCAGGTTGTGGGGCGGCCCGAGGCCGTTGGTTTGGCCGTCGACATCCACGCCATGGGTGCCATCCTGTTCGAGTGTCTGGCCGGCCGGCCGCCGTTCCTCGCCTCGAGCCCGCTCGAAACGCTCGAGCTGATCCGGACCGCCGAGGCCCCGAGCCCCACCCGATTCCGCCCGGCCGTCCCCGCCGACTTGAGGACGATCTGCCTGACCTGCCTGGAGAAGGACCCTGCCCGCCGCTATGCCTCGGCCGCCTTGCTGGCCGGCGATCTCGGCCGTTTCGCACGCGGCGAGACCATCCTGGCCCGGCCTGCTGGCCGGCTCGATCGGACCGCCAAGTGGGCTCGCCGCAGGCCCGCCGAGGCCGCTTTTGCGGCCCTGCTCGCCGTTTCCTTGGCTGGAACGATTATCGGGCTGCTTGCCCACCAGGCGAGGCTCGGCGCGGCCCTCGAGCGCGAGGCCGCGGCCGCCACCGACGCCCGCCGTCAACGCGGTCTCGCCGAGTCAAACTACCGAGATGCCCGCGACGCCATTACCAGGATCTTGGCCCCCCTGAGCGACCCGAGGTTTGCCGGGAGCCCACGTTTGGCCGAGGTCAATCGCGCCCAGGCCGAGGCCGCGCTGAGCTTCTACGACCGGGTTCTCGGGCGGACCGATTCGTCCAACCCATTGATCCGGCGCGACACGGCCAAGGCCGCCGTCGAGGCCGCCAACCTCCAGATCGCGCTCGGACGGCCCGAGCTCGCCGAGGCGAATCTCTTGCGTGCCCAACGGCTTTACGACGACCTGATGGCGGCCGGTTCCTCGGATCCAGGGTTGCTGCGCGAGCAGATGGTCGCGCACATCAAGCTCGGCGTCCTCCTCATGGGGAGGAGGCGAGATTTCGATCGATCGGTCTCGGCGCTCGAAGGAGCGTTGGCCCTGGCCCGACGTCGGGCCGATCTGGTGCCGAGCGCCGACAACCACCCCGATCAAGATCTTGCCTGGTGCGAGCACAACCTGGGAACGGCCTGGCAGCTCGCGGGCCGCAACGAGCGGGCCGTCCCGCATTACGTCCGGGCGGTCGAGCTTTATGAAAAGGCGATGCGCCAGGCCCCCGCCGACGTGTCCCTCCGCGTCGAGCTGGCACAGAGCGTCATCAACCTGGGGTTGGTCCACGCGACGACCAAGGACATCGCCAAGGCCGAGATCAACTACGGCGAGGCCCAAAGGATTCTGGACGAAGCCTTGGCCGCCCGACCCGGCGTGGCTGAATATGTGGCTTCCCGGTGCGACCTGCTCGTCAACTGGGGCAATCTGGACGTGGAACGAGGCCAGGTCGATGCCGCCATCGCCAGGTTGGACCGCGGCCTCCGCGATCTTCGCCCGATCCTGAATGCCGAGCCGAACGTGACCCGCCTGAAGGCGACCGCGATCAACCTGCACGGGGCCCGGGCGCTGGCACTGGAGAAAGCCCGCCGCTTCCGGGAGGCATCCGAGGACTGGAACCGCGTGATTGCGCTGGACGAGCCCGGGCAGGTGGTCATCGGCCACACGATCGGCCGCCTTCTTTGCCTGGCCCGCGCCGGCGACCATCGCGCGGTCGCGAACGAGGCCGTCCCCCTGGAAGATCGGGCCGATCTCGCGGCGATCGACTGCTATAATCTTTCGTGTGCCCTTGCGCTGGCGTCGGCCGCCGCCCCCGCGAATTCTGCCGGGTGGTCGCATCTGCGAGCCCGAGCTCTCACCGCGTTCGTACGGGCCGTTACCCGTGACCCCCACCTCCGCGAGTCGGCACGCCAGGACGCCGACCTCCTGCCCCTGGCCGACAATCCGGCGTTTCGCCAGGCGCTCAATGGACGCTAGGTCTTTGATCCCGCACGGAATGGCGTAGCCGGATGTCGCTAAATCAGTGTATGGTTTATCGCCGGACACACGTGATGATCTTACTCGAGACACCTGGTACAGGTTGGATTTGACGCCATGGGTATCTTGAGTCCAGACCAGCGCCAACAGATCGAGAAAGAGGGAGTCATACGGATCGAGAACGGCGCGTTCGTAATATTGCGAAGCGACCTCTACGAGCGTGTGCGGCCACTGATCGAAGGACATGGGCCGACGATTGTCGAGCAAAGCCATTTGCTCTCCGAAGCTCAGGCAAGAGCGTCGGTTGGGACGATCCCGCGATGAACGTGTATAACGATCTATGAGGGGCGATATCGTCATTGTCGATTTTCCGTTCTCGGACGCTTCACGAGCGAAGCGAAGACCGGCATTGGTCGTCATGGGCGACGGAGTAGCCTCAGCTAATACGATCATCGCGCTGATTACGAGCAATACCCAACGTTCCGGAATCACCCGCCTGATCATTGATCCTGCTTTGGAAAACTGGGTCGGGATTGGTGGCGATTTCCGCGGTGGCCTGTGAGAGTCTCTTCTCCGTGCATTAGCGACTCGTCGTCAAGAAGATCGGTTTCCTCTCGTCGGTGAGCATGGCACAGATCAATGACTGTTTGAAGGTCGCATTGGGCCTCCCGTAATCTGGCGCCATCGAAATCCAACTGCTCGCGTCGGACAAGAAGCCGGCGAGTGCTTCGCGATGGCGAAAGTCGCAACTTGCTAGTGAAAACCCGATCATTTTCGGCTCTACTAGCCGTTAATGAAAGATGGGCCACACTGGCGCAATACAAAGGAGACGACGATGGCAGGATTTGGAAAATTCAAGCTGACCGACGCTTTGCCCGCACAGCCCTCGGAGATCGAAACCTCGCAGTCTCTAGGGAGCGGGCCGGCACCGCCCGTGAGCGGCCGCGGCAAGTCCAAGGGGAAAGGAAAAGGCGCAACCGCCAAAGGCAAGCCCGCGATCGAAGGCGAGTTGGCCGCCGAACAGGTTCGCGAAGCCGGAGAAAGCGACCAGGCCAAGAATGCCGAGGCTTCGATCCGCGATCATATGGTGGATATCGGCCGTGGCAACCAGCAGGCCGGCCGCCAGCGCGGCAAGTAAACGATGAACGACGATCAATCAAGCGCTGATCAGCGCGCCGATCATGGCGGAGCCGTCGGCAACTGCGTCGCGCCAGCCGCCGCCGTCGAGCCCGGGGCGCTTTTGGCTGGCCGCCTGGCGGCCGTCGATGTGCTCCGCGGATTGATCATGGTGATCATGGTGCTCGATCACACGCGTGATTTTATCGACAGCGTGCGCGTCGATCCCACCAATCTGGCCACGACCACCGTACCCCTCTTCCTCACCCGGTGGGTCACGCATTTTTGCGCTCCGCTTTTCAGCTTCCTGGCTGGGGCTTCGGCCTACCTGGCCCTCGCCATGGGCAAAGTGCGCGGGCCAACCGCGCTGGCACGCTACCTGGCCACACGCGGGCTCGTGCTCGTCGTGCTCGAGCTGACCGTCGTGCGGCTCGTCTTCTTTTTCAACTGGAACTACCAGGACATGCTCCTCACGGTCATCTGGGTGATCGGCTGGTCGTTCCTGGTGCTGTCGGCCCTTGTTGCTTGCCGCGTTCCCTCGCGATGGATCGGGCTCCTGGGCGCGGCCATCTTGCTCACCTATCAGGCGATCAATCTGGTTCCGCAAGGCGGAGCTTCCGGCGCCAATCCGTCGATCGCCATGATCGCGCTGTCAACACTGCTTTTTCGCCCCGGCTTTCTGACACTCGCCCCCGGAGTGAACTGGCTCATTGGCTATCCGCTCTTGCCTTGGTTTGGAATCATGGCGCTCGGTTATGCGTTTGGCGAAGTGCTCGTAAAGCCGCGGCCAACGCGCATCCGGGTCACGGCCGTCGTGGGCGTTTCCGCGACGGTTGCGTTTGTTTTATTACGATCGAGCAACGTGTTCGGAAACCCGACGCTCTGGGCCTGGCAGTCGAGCTTTGTACGCACCGTGCTGTCGTTCATCAACTGCCAGAAGCAACCGCCGTCACCGCTTTACGTTTTGATGACGCTGGGGCCGGGCTTGCTCATGCTGGCCGTCTTCGACGCCCTGTTGAGTGGAGCGCCCGGCGATTCGCGGCGGATGAACCCAGTCTGGCGGTTCCTCGACATCCTCGGCCGCGTGCCGCTTTTTTTCTATATTCTTCAGTGGGTGGTGATCCATCTGCTGACCCTGGTAGTCAATGCGATCGCGGGTAAGGCGATTCCCGTCTTCGACTGGAGTATCGCGTATCCCCCTGACTATGGTTATGGTCTGCCCTTGGTTTACGTCTGCTGGATCGTGGCCGTGGCCGCTCTCTTTGGGCCGTGCTGGTGGTTTGCCGGGCTGCGTCGGCGACGTCGCGACATCCGGTGGCTGAGCTACCTTTAGCGGGTGGTGCGGTGCCGGAGCGGGGTCACGCGATCGCTCGTTTTTCTCGAACCTGAAGGAGCCCAACGCCGTGGATCTGCGACTGGCCGACCGCGTGGTGGTGGTTTTCGGGGCCGCGCGGGGATCGGCGCGGCGATCGCCAGGGGGTTTGCGGCCGAGGGGGCACGAGTCGTGGCCATCGATCGCGACCCGAGCGTGCACACCCTGGTCGGTGCATTTCCGCGATCGGAGAGCCTGCTCGCGGACGTGACCGATTATGCGGCCGTGCGCCAAACCGCCCAGGCGATCGACACTCGGTTCGGCGGGTGCGATCACGTCGTCTTCGCCGTCGGCGTCGGCTCCGGCAAATTCGGGTTCCCGTTCTGGAAACTCGAGCCATCCGACTGGGAATCGGTCTTGAAAATCAACCTGATCGGCGCGGTGAACGTGGCGCACGCGTTCGCCCCCGCGATGGCAAGTGCCAGTGTGGCCGATCGTGGCCAGACCTCCACAGGAACTCAGAACGGCATGAGCACGCGCTCATTGCTGTTCTTGTCGTCGGTCGCCGGCCAGATCGGCTCGCAGACCGACCCGCCCTACAGTGCCGCCAAGGCCGCGCTCATCAACTTCGCGCAGTGCGCCGCCAAGGACCTGGCGCCGTCGGGCGTGCGGGTCAACACACTCTGCCCCGGCATGGTGCAGACTCCACTCAACCGCAGCGTCTATGAAGCGTGGGCCAAGGAACAGCCGGAGAGTGAACGGCCGGGTTACGAGGCGTGGACGGCCGAGAAGATCAAGAAGCTCGTTCCGCTGAATCGCTGGCAACAGCCCGAGGATATTGCGGCAATGGCTGTGTTTCTGGCGTCGAGCCAGGCGTGCAATATCACGGGCCAGACGATCAACGTCGATGGCGGCTATGTGATGCACTGGTAGTTGGAGGCGCGAAGTAAGGCGCGATCTGGACTCGTTTTCACCGCAATGGGCGATCAAGAGCGTGTTTACCAATTCGACGAGAGCTTGCGCGAGCGTGTTTTCGACCCTTTCGCCATCCTGATCAAGTCATATCGTCTCAAGCAGTTCACCAGCGATCTGGCGCGGAACAACGTCGAATTTCCCGTCGCTTGCCAACCGTTCAACGATCTTTCGCGCAAGGTATGAGTAGGTCTCGAGGTCCAGTGTGTCGGCCGCTGCTAACAAATGGCCTGTCCGGTCATTCCACCAACGCAAAACGCCGCGACCCGAATAAGAGCCACCGAACATGATCTCGCCCGCAAAAATTATAGGTTCGCCGTCAGCGAGATCAATGTGTCCGACTCGCCGTGGTTGCCAATTCAAAGCGACGGGCCTGGATAACACAAGTTTAGAGTCTAATCGAACAACAAAAATAGGGATCGTCCCAAAATCGCTCCGGGGCATAGTGTACAAACTTGACACTTTGCGAGCAAAAGGACATGAGTGTCCGAGACCGCAAGTGCTATCAGATTTGACGTTACGGAACCTGTGATCCGGATGATGACCACTACTGAACAGCGTCAAGGCGACGGGGAGCGATTTGGGACGATCCCCAAAAATATGGACACCCCGCGCCGTTCTAGGGTTCCCGGATGGCGATTGAGTTTTCCATCGCCCACATACATTTATGAGCTTGCATTTGATGACCGGAAAACACTCGTCCTCCGGAGATTTGTTGGGGTATCTGAACGGGTGAACCCGTTGAGTGCCCTCCACGAGAGTGCCACCTTACACAGACGACAGCGTTGAATCGCACTTACGTGCAATCTGCGACCTCATTGCATCGAGGCATTCCCGATCGCCCCAGCGAGGCAGTTTAGCCTTGGGCACTGCTGGATGCAATCTGCGTCAGCGCTCCCCCCCGACTGATAATGAGCGTCGCCCGCAGACAAAGATATCGGCCGCTTGGTGTGCCTACTTTGGCCAATTGATGCAAGCCTATAAAAATCCGAGTGCGGCGATGGCCGCGTCAGATGTGCTGGAGTTTCGATTGGTGAGTTCCTCTTTTCGGATTTCCGGATCACGGTATGATCCCAAAGCAAAGGATACACCGTTCTCTGATCACGGAGTGATCTTCAATGGCACGCATTACGCTAGGCGCGGACCGGTTCAACACCGAGGCCCAGAATTCGGAATATCGCGGACTCGAAGCAGGCGACATCCTCTATTTCCCGGTCTCGCCTCCCCTCCTGCCCGAGGCAGACCGTGCCTTTCTCGTGACCCAGAAACAGGTTGACGCCTCCTATCACAAGAACATCAGCTACCGCCCGCTCGAAGATCGCTTGAAAGGCGTCGATCAGGACGACGCCGCACAGAAGGCTCGCGTTCACGAGATCATGCGTGGTTACTCGCAGCGTGCAATCGTCTTCATGTCGACGTTTTTGAATCGCTATGCGGGGAGCTGGAAGATCGACTTCGCGAGTTTTCGGCCGATTGAAGAGTCGGGACGTCAGGTGGCACTTCATTCGCGGAACGACCTGCTCCATTTTGATTCGTTCCCGACGCGGCCGTCGCACGGCGATCGGTTGCTGCGGATTTTCACCAATATTCATCCCGAGCGGGCGCGCGTATGGCTGACGGCCGACCACTTCGAGGTGCTGGCCTCGCAGTTTGCCGATCGGGTAGGGCTGCACCGCAAGCCCGGGGCCCTCGATCACGTGAAGCAGATGACGGTGCGCGCGGCGGCCGGACTGGGCCTGCCCGTGGTGGATCGGCCGGCTTATGATCGGTTCATGCTCAAGATCCATCATGCGATGAAGGAAGACGGGCGCTTTCAAGAGACCTGCCGCAAGGATCGCTGGGAGTTTCCGGCGGGATCGACCTGGATGGTCTTCACCGATAGTGCCAGCCATGCCTGCCTGAGTGGTCAATATGCCCTCGAACAGACTTTCATCATCAGAAGGTCGAGCCTGGCCGCGCCGAAAAAGCGCCGATCGCGATCCTCGAGAAGCTGGCGGGGCATGCGCTGGCGCGGAGTGCGTGATCGAGCCAGATCTTCGCCTCAGTCAAATCAGTGGTACGTTATCATCCACGGAAGATCGGGACGGGTACTGCGTTCCCGTTTCGATTGGAGCAGGTGTATCAGCGTTGCCCACATTGATCCCTGACCCCCCCGGGAAATTGCCGTGGAGCCGCCGTTCAAGTACGATGGCTGTGCTTGCAACCGGCCAGCGACCGACGAAAGGAGCAACCAATGACTGATGCAATATCGCACGCGCCTCTGAAGCTTTCGACTGACGGAACGGCCGGGCCCTACATTGTCTTACCTGTCATTCAGCTTTCCGATGTTTGCCAACTTTTTGATAGGAATGCGATTCGGTATTGGGTTGACGAGAACGCTATTTCGCTCGACGGAGTTCCCGAGACCGTTGTGGTCAATTTAGGCCGCGGCGCGGATGTCGATGCAATACAAGCGATCTTGAATTAGGTCACGCGAATCGGACGTCCGCGCAAAGCCTGCTCCTGGAGACCTCCTCATACAAACATGACGGGGTCTTTTTCGTTCGAATTCCGGGGGTCTTCGAAGCCTCTATTTTGCTGAACGAAAGTGCTGTGAGAAACGTATTTAAGGAAGGAAACCAGGAGACCAAAAACGCCCCGGAAACGGGCTTCGGAATAAAGGACAAACCAACCATGAGACGCCTGGAGAATTACGTCCGAAAGTACGGTCCGGAGTTCGGGCCATTGCTCTATCATGCCCTTCAAAGTCAGGCCGCGCACGCGGGCGTGAGTGCCCGGCTTCGGCGCAAGCTCGATGTTCTCGCAGGCAAGGCCCCCGCATTGCCTCGCAAGCGAAAGGCGACGGACTTACTGCCGCTGTTTCCTGAAGAACGTCATGTCAACGAAGAACGCCACGTCAACGAGGTCGTAGCGTCTGAGAATGGATCGCCCCTGGCGATCGGAGCGTGATGGCGCGCGTACGGGGGCCGGCCATGATGCCGGCCCCACGGCTCGTCGAAGGCGAACGTGCCTGACCGATCCAGGTCAGTTGTCACGATTTTGCGTCAAGCGGCGGTAACTTTCGGGATGGAACGCACGGCCGCCGCTGAACGGACAAGCCTCGGAGCGGCCGGCTACAGAAAACGCCATTATCAATGGCTTTTCAGCTCTCTTTCTCGCCCGCACTGACCTTGATGACCACGCTCGTGACATCGTCAACCAGGTCTTTGTTGCCGGCGAAGTCGCGCACGGCCTGGTGGAGGGCCGCGACGATTTGCGCGGCCGATTCGCCGCGGTGGCTGCGGACGATGTCGATGGCACGCTCGGTGCCGAAGAGGGTCTCATCGGGTGCGGTGGCCTCGATAATTCCGTCGGTGAGTAGCAGAATGTGGTCGCCCGGCTCGAGCGCGACGATCTCGGCCTCGGGGAATTCGGCGTCGTCGGTGAGTCCCAGCGGCAGGCCCGTGCTATTGAAGATGACCCGGATCGCCCCGTCGTGCCCCATGACATATCCAGGAGGGTGGCCGGCGTTAGCGTAGACGAGCGTGCGTGCGACGGGGTCGAGGCGGCCCATGAACAGGGTGACGAAGCGGCCGTCGTCGACGTCGGAGGCGAGAGCGTGGTTCGCCAGGCGGAGGATGTCGCCGACCCGCGGGTTGGTCAGCGCCAGGGCCCGCAGATAAGCCCGGGTCGCCGCCATCAAGAGGGCTGGACCCACGCCGTGGCCGCAGACATCGCCGATGGCGATGCCGAGCCCGCCGTCCGGCAGGTCGATGTAGTCGAAATAGTCGCCCCCGGTCAGCTCGGCCGGGTGCGACAACCCGGCGATCTCGAACTCCGAGCTGGAGGGGGGGGCCGCCGGGAAGAGCTTCTGCTGGATCTTGCGGGCGATCTGGAGCGTGAGCTTGACACGATCCTCGGCCGCGCGGCGGCGTTCCTCGGCGAGCCGATATTCCATCTCGCGGCGCTCGTTCTCGCGAAGCTGCGCGGCCTGCCGGCGCACTTGCTCGGTCGCGCAATGAAGATCAACGAACACACGAACCTTCGATCGCAGCACTTCGGGCACGATCGGCTTGAACAGGAAATCCACCGCCCCGATGGAATAGCCCCGGAACATCTCGACATCAGTCCGCTCGTAGGCGGTCAAGAAGATGATCGGGGTGTGCCGCGAGCGGTCGCGTTGACGGATCAGATCGGCGACCTCGAAGCCGTCCATGCCCGGCATCTGCACGTCGACCAGGATCAAGGCGAAATCATGCTCGAGCAAGCGTCGCAGTGCCTCGAAGCCGGAATTGGCCCGGACAAGGTTCTGGCCGAGGTCGCCCAGGGTGGCCTCCAGAACAAGAAGGTTGCTGGGCGTGTCGTCGACCATGAGGATGTTGACCTTCGGCTCAGTCAGCACAGGCTCTACTCCTTTGGAGGCGTCGGTGTCAGTGTCGTCGGTGTCGGTGTCAGTCAGTGTCAATGTGCCACCGGGCGCGGGCGATCGAGGCACACACGCAAGAGCGACCGTAGTTGTTCGCCCTGCACCGGCTTGGCGATGTAATCCGACGCGCCGGCGTCCAGGCACTTGCGGCGATCGTCCTTCATGGCCTTGGCCGTCAAGGCAATGATCGGCAAGTCGCGAAACCGCGGCTGCTCGCGGATCGCCCGGGTGGTCTGGTAGCCGTCCATGAGGGGCATCATGATGTCCATCAGAACGACGTCGATGTTCGGCGAGTTCGCGAGAAGGTCGAGCGCTTCCCGGCCGTTCTCGGCGTGGAGGACTTCCATGCCCCAGTGCTCGAGCATGCTGGTCAACGAGAAGATGTTGCGCAGGTCGTCATCGACGATCAAGACCTTCTTGCCAGCGATTCCTTCGTCGGAAAGCCGAGCTTCCTGGACGGCCGCCTTGACGGCCGGGTCCAGTTCCTTTTCGATGCGATGGAGGAAAAGCGTCGTCTCGCCCAGCAGGCGATCGATCGAGCGCGCATCCTTGGTGATGACCGATTCGACCAGCCCTTCGAGCTGTGCGTGCTCACCGGGCGTGAGGTCACGCCCCGTGTAGACGATCACCGGCAGGTTGTGTAACGCAAGGTCTTTCTTGATGGCTTCGATCAAGGCCAGGCCCGGCATGTCGGGGAGGCCAAGGTCGACGACCACGCAGTCGAACGACTGCGTCTTGAGCGCCGCCAGGGCCTCGGCTCCACTCGCCGCGGCCGTGACACGCACGTCGTCATCGTTGATCGAGCGAAGAAGGTTCTGGCGCTCGGTCTCGTTGTCCTCGACGATCAAAAGCGCTTTGATGTGCCGATCGAGAAAGTTACGCAGATTGTTGAAGACGTCGCCCAGGGATCTCTGATCGACCGGCTTTTGCAAGACGGCGAAGGCGCCCCGCTTGACACCGCGGCGGCCACTCTCGTCGCCCGAGATGACGTGAACCGGGATGTGGCTGGTGCTGGGGTCGTGTTTCAAGCGGTCGAGCACCACCCAGCCGGCCATGTCGGGCAGGCGCAGGTCGAGCGTGATGGCGTCGGGTTTGGTCGACTGGGCCAGCTCGAGGGCCATCTCGCCGCGCGAGGTGATCAGACCCTTGAAGCCCATCTCATGGGCCATGTCGAGAAGGATCGAGGCAAACTTGGGGTCATGTTCGACGATCAAGACAAGGCGGTCGCCCGGCTGAAGCTGGTCACGGTCGCCCCCGACGTCCATGCGTGCGACAGTTGGCAAAGCGGCTGGGCGGGTGGTGTCGGTGGCAGGTCCGCCGTTGTGCGCGTGAATGCCGCGGCTCGGGTCGCGATCGCGGCGGAGGCCCGGGGTCTCGGCTTCATTCGGTGATGCTGACGGTAATGCCGCCGGGGGACGCTGGACGGGGGGAAGATAGGCCAGGGGCAGATAAAGGGTAAAGGTGCTTCCCGTTCCGGGGGTGCTCTTGACCCGGATCTCACCCCCCAGGAGTCGGGCGATTTCCCGGCTGATCGAAAGCCCCAGCCCGGTCCCGCCGTACATGCGGCCGGTTCCCGTGTCGGCCTGCTGGAATGGCTCGAAGATGATCTTGAGCTTGTCGGCCGCGACGCCGATGCCGGTATCCTTGACGGACAGGGCGACCACACGGCCGGTGCGGCCGAGCACGGGATGATCGACCGACCAGCCGTCGGAGGCCAGCTCGACTCGCAGGTCGACGCGTCCGGTCTCGGTGAACTTGCAGGCGTTCGAGAGCAGGTTCCGCAGCACCTGCTGGAGCCGCCGGGCGTCGGTCGAGATGGTCGCGGGCACGCCGGGGGCCAGCTCGACCCCGAGCGCCAGCCCTTTGTTCTCGGCCATCGGTCCGAAGGTGCGCTCGACGTAATCGCGGAGGTCGGCGAACGAATACTCGTCGACCTCGATCGCCATGGTTCCCGACTCGATCTTGGCCATGTCGAGGATGTCGTTGATCAACGAGAGCAAATCGGAGCCGGCCGCGTGGATGGTCCTGGCGAATTCCTGCTGCTTGGGCGAGAGGTTGCCCGCGGCGTTCTCCGCGAGCATCTCGGAAAGGATCAAGAGGCTGTTGAGCGGGGTCCGCAGCTCGTGCGACATATTCGCGAGGAACTCAGATTTGTATTTTGACGTGAGCTCGAGTTGCTCGGCCTTTTCCTGAAGGGCCAGCTTGGCCAGCTCGATTTCGCGGTTCTTACCCTCGACCTGGGCCTTCTGCGTCGAGAGCTGGCCGGCCTTGGTTTCGAGCTCTTCGTTGGCCCTCTTCAGCTCGTCCTGCTGATTCTTCAAGAGCTCTTCAGACGCCGGAGTGTCGCGGCCTGTTTTTCAAGCCGCGTGTTGGTCTCCTTCAGTTCGTCTTGCTGGGTCGTCAGCTCACCGGCCAGTGATTGCGACTGCTTCAGGAGCGATTCGGTGCGCATGTTGGCCTCGATCGTGTTGAGCACGATCGCGATCGTCTCGGTAATCTGGTCGAGGAGGCTCAGGTGAATTTCCTTGAAGCGGTGGAACGAGGCCAGTTCGATGACGGCCTTGACCTCGCCCTCGAAGATCACGGGGAGCACGACGATGCTCTGCGGGGATCGCCTCGCCGAGCCCCGAGCCGATCCGGATATAGTCGTCGGGCACCTCGGAGATCAGGATCCGTTCCTTCTCGAACGCACACTGGCCAACCAGGCTCTCGCCGACACGAAACGCATTATGCAGCCCTTTTCGCTCGCGATAGGCATAAGTGCTCGTCAGCCGGAGCATGGCCGTGCCGTCGACTTGCTCCATCAGGAAGAAGACGCCGTGCTGCGCCGAGACAACAGGCGCCAGCTCCGAGAGAATGAGCTTGGTGACGGTCATCAAGTCGCGCTGGCCCTGGAGCATGCGCGTGAACTTGGCCAGGTTGGTCTTGAGCCAGTCCTGCTCGGTGTTTTTCTGGGTCGTGTCCTTGAGGTTGCGGATCATCTCGTTGATGTTGTCCTTGAGCGCGGCCACTTCGCCCAGGGCTTCGACCGTGATCGAGCGGGTGAGATCGCCCTTGGTGACGGCCGTGGCGACCTCGGCGATGGCGCGAACCTGGGTCGTCAGGTTGGCGGCAAGCTGGTTGACGTTCTCCGTGAGCATCTTCCAGGTTCCGGCGGCGCCTGGCACCTTGGCCTGGCCGCCGAGCTGCCCTTCGACGCCTACCTCGCGGGCCACCGTGGTCACCTGCTCGGCGAACGTGGCCAGCGTGTCGGTCATCTCGTTGATCGTGTCGGCCAGGGCCGCGATCTCTCCCTTGGCCTCGACGATCAATTTGCGCTTCAGATCACCGTTGGCCACGGCCGTGACGACCTTGGCGATGCCCCGCACCTGCGCTGTCAAGTTGCCGGCCATCGAATTGACGCTGTCGGTGAGATCCTTCCAGACGCCCGCCACGCCCCGCACTTGCGCCTGGCCGCCAAGCTGCCCCTCGGAGCCGACTTCGCGGGCGACACGCGTCACCTCGCTGGCGAAGCTGTTGAGTTGATCGACCATGGCGTTGATCGTGTTCTTCAGTTGCGAGATCTCGCCCTTGACGTCGACGGTGATCTTTTTCGACAGGTTGCCGTTGGCGACCGCCGTGGTGACCTCGGCGATATTCCGCACCTGGTCGGTCAGGTTGCCGGCCATCGAATTGACGTTGTCGGTCAAGTCTTTCCAGACACCCGCCACGTCACGCACGATCGCCTGGCCGCCCAGGCGTCCGTCGGTTCCCACCTCGCGGGCGACACGCGTGACCTCGCTGGCGAAACTGTTGAGCTGATCGACCATGGCGTTGATCGTGTTCTTGAGCTCGAGGATCTCGCCGCGCACGTCGACGGTCACCTTCTTGGTCAGGTCGCCGTTGGCCACGGCCGTGGTCACCTCGGCGATATTCCGCACCTGGCCGGTCAGGTTGCCGGCCATGCTGTTGACCGAGTCGGTCAGGTCTTTCCAGACGCCGGCCACGCCCTGGACCTGAGCCTGACCGCCCAGGCGCCCTTCGGTTCCCACTTCGCGCGCGACGCGGGTAACCTCGCTGGCGAAGCTATTGAGCTGGTCCATCATCGCGTTGATCGTGTTCTTGAGCTGGGCGATCTCCCCCTTGACGTCGACGGTGACTTTCTTGCGGAGGTCGCCGTTGGCGACGGCCGTGGTGACCTCGGCGATGTTCCGCACCTGGGCCGTCAAGTTGCCGGCCATTGAATTGACGCTGTCGGTCAAGTCTTTCCAGACGCCCGCCACACCACGCACCACGGCCTGGCCCCCCAGCCGGCCCTCGGTTCCGACTTCGAGCGCGACACGCGTCACCTCGCTGGCGAAGCTGTTGAGCTGATCGACGGTCGTGTTGATCGTGTTCTTGAGCTCGAGGATCTCCCCCTTGACGTCGACCGCGATCTTCTTGGACAGGTCGCCATTGGCGATCGCCGTGGAGACCTCGGCGATATTGCGCACCTGGCCGGTCAAGTTACTGGCCATCAGGTTGACGTTGTCGGTCAGGTCTTTCCAGGTGCCGGCGATCCCCTCGACGCGGGCCTGGCCGCCGAGCTTCCCCTCGGTGCCGACCTCGCGGGCCACGCGGGTGACTTCGCTGGCGAAGCTATTGAGCTGGTCGACCATCGTGTTGACGGTGTTCTTGAGCTCGAGGATCTCCCCCTTGACGTCGACCGTGATCTTCTTCGAGAGGTCGCCACTCGCCACGGCCTTGGTGACGTCGGCGATGTTACGGACCTGCCCGGTCAAATTGCCGGCCATGAAGTTGACACTGTCCGTCAGGTCTTTCCAGGTGCCAGCGACGTCCTTGACGTCGGCCTGGCCGCCGAGCTTCCCCTCGGTGCCGACTTCGCGAGCGACACGCGTGACTTCGGCCGCGAATGATCGGAGCTGGTCGACCATCGTATTGATCGTATTCTTGAGCTCGAGGATCTCGCCCTTGACGTCGACGGTGATCTTCTTCGAGAGGTCGCCGTTGGCGACGGCCGTCGTCACATCGGCGATGTTGCGCACCTGGCCGGTCAAGTTGCCGGCCATCGAATTGACGCTATCAGTCAGGTCTTTCCAGGTACCGGCGACCCCTTTGACGTCGGCCTGGCCGCCGAGCTTGCCCTCGGTGCCGACCTCGCGGGCCACGCGGGTGACTTCGCTGGCGAACGAGCTGAGCTGGTCGACCATCGTGTTGACGGTGTTCTTGAGCTCGAGGATCTCGCCCTTGACGTCGACGGTGATCTTCTTCGAGAGGTCGCCATTGGCCACGGCTTTGGTGACGTCGGCGATGTTACGGACCTGGCTCGTGAGGTTACCGGCCATGAAGTTGACGTTGTCGGTCAGGTCTTTCCAGGTGCCGGCGACGTCACGCACGTCGGCCTGGCCGCCGAGCTTGCCTTCGGTGCCGACCTCGCGGGCCACGCGCGTGACCTCCGCCGCGAATGATCGAAGCTGGTCGACCATCGTGTTGATCGTGTTCTTGAGCTGAAGAATCTCGCCCTTGACGTCGACGGTGATCTTTTTCGAGAGGTCGCCATTGGCCACCGACGTTGTGACCTCCGCGATGTTGCGCACTTGGCCCGTCAAGTTGCCGGCCATGCTGTTGACCGAGTCGGTCAGGTCTTTCCAGACGCCGCCGACCCCTTTGACGTCGGCCTGGCCGCCGAGCTTGCCTTCGGTACCGACCTCGCGGGCGACACGCGTGACCTCGCTGGCGAACGAGCCGAGCTGGTCGACCATCGTGTTGATCGTATCCTTGAGCTCGAGGATTTCTCCTTTGACGTCGACGGTGATCTTCTTCGAGAGGTCGCCGTTGGCGACGGCCGTCGTCACCTGGGCGATGTTACGGACCTGGGCGGTCAGGTTGCCGGCCATGCTGTTGACGCTATCGGTCAGGTCTTTCCAGGTGCCGGCGACTCCTTTGACGTCAGCCTGGCCGCCGAGCTTGCCCTCGGTGCCGACCTCGCGGGCCACGCGGGTGACCTCGCTGGCGAAGGAGCCGAGCTGGTCGACCATGGTGTTGACGGTCATGCCGATGCGGAGGAACTCGCCTTTCAGAGGTGTCCCCTCGTGTTCGAGCGGGATGCGCTGCGAGAGGTCGCCCTTGGCGACGGCGCCGATCACGCGCGCGACTTCCTCGGTCGGCTGCACCAGGTCGCCGGTGAGCGTGTTGATCGATTCGATGCGGTCGGCCCAGGCGCCCGTGGCGGCGCCGAAGTTGGCCCGCTGGGTGATCCGGCCCTCCTTGCCAACGACCATGGCGATCCGCGCAGTCTCCCGGGTGTCGTTTTCGAGCATGTCGGCGAGGTCGTTAAACGCCTCGGTGATCGCGGCTCCGACGATGGTGTCTTCGAGCGAGAGGCGAACGCTGAAATCTCCCTTCTTGAGGGTCTTGAGCGCCGCGAGGAGCTTTCTGGCATCGAAGTGTCCGTTTGTCGCTGCCACCGATGTGGTGATTCCTTCGCCCCTGGCCATCGGATCGTCCTCGGCGCTTTTTGCCTGGGTCGTTGCCATCGGGAAGACTCCGCGGAGATGGTGGTGCACCGAGTGAATCGGGCGCCAGGGCCGCACGGCAAGGCCCCGGCGGTCGAAAGGCGTCACGCCAATAGTTGAAAGAATGATGATCGGCGACGCGGTCACACAGGGCCCAAGCCAGTGTATCATCGGTACGGGATGAATACTTTATTGGGCAACTGAACATTCGTCGCGGAATGTCTAGTTACGGCTGCCAGCAAATTGGGGGCCGAATTGTAGGCGGTGCGCAATTTTGCGTGCTCGCTTCCAAGCGGTTATCAATTCCCGGCGCGGAGAATTGCATTTTCGACGGGGAGAAGTGGCTTGATGCAATACATCGTTGTCGACGCGCGGCAGGCCAAGCTGATTTCCGAAGCAAGGGAAAGCGTGGGGATTCGCGATCTCCACGGGCGGCTTCTCGGATATGTTGAGCGTGCGTTCACCCAGTCGGAACTGGCGCTTGCAAAACAGCGAATGGTATCGGATCAGCCACGGTACACGACTGAGCAAGTTCTCGATTATGTGCGAAGTATGGGGCACGAATCGACGCCCCAGCCGTTCTGATCGTCCGCACCTACCTGCCGCAGAATCAAGTAGACACCTCAACGGCGACACGTGTATACTACGATGCTGGACCGACGGCACTGGTCGGCACTGATTTCTCCTTGAGAGGATCCACCAAGGATGGCCGCGACGGACATCGTGATTCGGGCGCGCGCGAGCACAACCTGCGCGACGTGTCACTCGTCCTCCCGCGGGGTAAGCTCATTTGCCTGACCGGGGTCTCTGGCTCGGGCAAGAGCTCGCTGGCGTTTGACACGCTTTATGCCGAAGGGCAACGACGTTACGTCGAGAGCCTTTCCAGCTATGCCCGGCAGTTCCTGGGCCAGATGCCCAAGCCCGAGGTCGACCGCATCGACGGGCTCTCGCCGTCGATCTCGATCCAGCAGAAGACCGGCGGGCGGAATCCCCGGTCGACCGTTGGCACCATCACCGAGATCAATGACTACTTGCGCGTGCTCTTTGCCCGGGTCGGGCAGGGGCATTGCCCCAACTGCGGGCGCCCCGTGGCGGCCCAGACCCGCGAACAGATCGTGGCCCGGGTCATCGAGGATCTGCCGGCTGGCACGTCGTTTTCGGTGCTCGCCCCGGTCGTCCGCGGTCAGAAGGGGGAATACAAAGACCTCTTTGACGACCTGGCACGCGCAGGCTATGTGCGAGCCAGGGTCAACGGCCAGGTGGTCAACCTGTCGGATAACCTGTCGCTCGATCGGCAGATCAAGCATCAGATCGAAGTCGTCATTGATCGGCTCAAGGCCGTGGCCAGCCTCACGTCGACTCAGCGCGGACGGCTCGTTGAAGCCGTCGAGCAGGCCCTGAAACTGGGCGACGGCACGCTGATCATCGCGGCCGACGGCCAGCCCGACTGGCTCCTCTCGTCGCATTATGCCTGTGCGGCTTGCGGCATCGGGTTTGATCCGCCCAGCCCGCAACTTTTCAGCTTCAATAGCCCGCAAGGCATGTGCCTGGCCTGCGACGGCCTGGGTATTCGCCACGATTTCGACCCCGAGCTCCTGGTTCCCGACCCGGCCTTATCCGTCTGGGATGGCGCGATCGCGCCTTTCGGGCCCGTCAAGGACGTCGGCCGGTGGCGGCGGCACCTTTTTGAAGGGTTGGCCGCCAACCTCGAGGCGGATCCCGACGGTCCCAAGAAGGGAACGATGCTCCGCGGCCCCTGGCGCAACCTCGATGAAAAAGCCCGCCACGCCTGGCTCTACGGCACGGGCGACCGCATGATCGTGCACCGCTGGCGGAGTCGCAAGAAGAGCTGGTCGCATGCCGAGAAATGGCCCGGGATCGTCACCGAGTTACTTGCCAAGTATCGCGGCGCCAGCGGGGGGCCGGTTCGCCATCAGCTCGAGCCGTTCATGCGCAGCATGGTGTGTCCTGATTGCCAGGGGTCGCGGCTCAATCCGCGCGCCCGGGCCGTCACGGTCGGCGGCAAGACCCTGGTCGAGCTCGGGGCATTGCCGATCGGCAAGGTCGCTCGCTTCTTTGACACGATGGCGGCGACCGCGACGGCCCCGGATGCCGACGACGCTGGCCCGGCATCCGACGGAATCGCGGCGGCGCCGCTTGACGCCGTCTCGCGGACGATCGCCGAGGAGCTGCTAAAGGAAATTCGCGCGGCTCACGTTCTTGATGGACGTTGGCCTGCATTACCTGGCGCTCGATCGCGCCGCACCGACGCTCTCCGGCGGCGAGGCCCAGCGCATCCGCCTGGCCAGTCAGGTGGGCGCGGGGCTCGTGGGCGTTCTTTACATTCTCGATGAGCCGTCGATCGGCTTGCACCCGCGGGATAACGATCGCTTGCTGCTCACCTTGCGCCGGCTGGCGCAACTGGGTAACACGGTGATCGTCGTCGAGCACGATGAAGACACGATGCGTGCCGCCGACCACCTGGTCGATTTCGGGCCAGGACCGGGTGTCAAGGGGGGCGAGGTCGTCGCCCAGGGAAGCATCGACGATCTGGGACGAGCCCGCCAGAGCGTGACGGGGGCCTATCTCTCGGCGCCAGGGCGATCGCCGTTCCCCAGGAGCGCAAGGTTCCTGACAAACGTCTGCTCACGATCAAGGGGGCCACGCACAATAACCTCAAAGGCATCGACGCGACGTTCCCGCTGGGGCTGTTCGTCTGCGTGACGGGTGTCTCGGGCTCGGGCAAGAGCTCGCTGGTCGGGGATATTTTGCGTGAGGCGCTGATGCGCGACTTGAATGGCGCGATCACCGAGCCCGGGGCGCACGAGCGGATCGAGGGCATCGAGCATCTCGACAAGGTGATCGACATCGATCAATCGCCGATCGGCCGCACCCCGCTCGAACCCGGCGACTTACATCAAGCTGTTTGACCAGATTCGCGACCTGTATACCCGGATGCCCGAAGCCAAGGTGCGCGGCTACGCCCCGGGGCGGTTTAGCTTCAACGTCGCGGGGGGCCGCTGCGAGGCCTGCGAGGGGAACGGCTCGAACCGGCTGGAGATGGATTTCCTGGCCGATGTCTGGGTGACGTGCCCGGTCTGTCAGGGGAAGCGGTTTGGCCGCGAGACGCTGCATGTTCGCTACAAAGGCAAGAGCATCAGCGACGTGCTCGACATGGACGTTCAAGAGGCCCTCGAGCATTTCGCCAATATCCCCAAGATCGCCGGCATGCTCCAGACGTTGCACGACGTGGGGCTCGACTACATCAAGCTCGGTCAGGCATCGCCGACACTTTCCGGCGGCGAGGCGCAGCGCATCAAGCTGGCTCGCGAGCTCGTCAAAAAAGGGACAGGCAAGACGCTCTATATCCTCGACGAGCCGACCACGGGGCTCCATTTCGAGGATGTGCGCAAGCTTCTGGAAGTGCTTCAAGGGTTCACGGCCGCGGGGAACACGGTGGTCGTGATCGAGCACAACCTCGACGTCATCAAGACGGCCGACTGGATCATCGACCTGGGCCCTGAAGGAGGGGGCGGCGGCGGCACGATCGTCGCCGAGGGGTCGCCCGAGCTGGTCGCCCAGGTCGAAGAGAGCTTCACGGGCCACGCCCTGCGGCGCGTTCTCGAGCGTGCGCGGGAATCGGCACGGCCGGGCCGCAAGCGTAAGATCGACGGCCCAAGCAAACCCAAAAAGAAGGGGGGCCGCAAGTCATCCGAGGCCAGGCTGGCCGCCATCGAGGTTCGGGGCGCGGCACAGCACAACCTCAAGGGGATCGACCTCGATATCCCGCGCGACAAGATGACGGTGTGCAGCGGGCCCAGTGGCTCGGGCAAGAGCTCGCTGGCCATCGACACACTTTATGCCGAGGGCCAGAGGCGGTACGTCGAGAGCCTTTCGAGCTATGCGCGGCAGTTTCTGGCGCCGCTTCAAAAGCCCAAGGTCGAGCGCATCAACGGGCTGTCGCCGGCCATCTGCATCGAGCAAAAAACAACGAGCAAGAGCCCGCGGTCGACGGTCGGCACGGTCACCGAGATTTATGATTACTTGCGGATCTTGTTCGCGCGGCTCGGGCATCCGTATTGCCCGAGGTGCGGCGTGCCGATCGGCACGCAGACGGCCGACGAGATCGTCGAAAAAGTCTTGCACTTGCCCGAGGGGACCAAGGTTTACGTGATGGCCCCTTGCGAGCGCCGCGATGGCGAGCAATATGAGGCCTTATGGGATGAGCTGCGGGCGTCGGGTTTTGCCCGGGTTCGGGTCGATGGCCAGTCGGTGAGCCTTGACGAGCCGCCCAGGCTCAGCCATCGTCGCAAGCACAAGATCGAAGTGGTGATCGACCGCGCGATCGTGCGGCGGTCGACCCGGTCACGGCTCGCCGATTCGATCGAATCGGCCCTCGATCTCGGCAAGGGCGTGGTGCACATCGCGCGAGTCGGCGAGCCCGACGACGAAGCAGCGTGGCCCGTCGATCGTTACAGCCAGCACCGGGTTTGTGACTCGTGCGGGCGGAGCTTCGATGAGCTGGCGCCCCATCATTTTTCGTTCAACAGCCCGCTTGGCTGGTGCGCCGTCTGCGAGGGCCTGGGCATCCAGCACGGGGCCAACCCGGCGGTGCTCGTTCCGAACGGCCGCCTGAGCATTCGCCAGGGGGCCGTCGCGGTCTGGCCCGATTTTGGCACGAACCCTCTGTTCGCCACGATGATCGACGCCATGGCCCGCGGCGAGCGAATCGATCTGGACACCCCATTTGATGATCTCGACGCACGCAGCCGCCGCCTGGTTTTGCACGGGGCCGGCGAGACCTGGTATACGGTCGAGCCCGAAGCGAGCCTCCATCAGGCCGAGCCGGTCAAAGCGAAGGGGAAACAAGGCAAGACGACGATCCCGCCCCGGAGATCGCCGGTGATCGGCAAGATCGTCGCGGCATTGACGAAGCAAACGCGCAAGGAATTGCCGTTGCCGCCGGCACCGCCAGGTAGCTTTTCATTTCAATACAAGGGATTGTTTCCCGCCATCGAGGAAGCCGGGCGCGTTTCGTTTGTTTATCGGTTCAAGCTTCAGGGCATGGTCGACGATGTCCCTTGCGCAAGCTGCATGGGGCGCGGCTGCGCGACGACGCGGCTTCGGTACGCTTCAAGGAATTCACACTCGATCAGATCAGCCGATGGCCGCTCAGTCAGACCCTGGCGTTCTTCAAGGAGCTCAAGCTCGACACCGATGAAAAACACATCGCGGGCGACCTCTTGCGCGAAGTGCGCGACCGCCTGACCTTTCTCGTCGACGTCGGCCTCGATTACCTGTCGCTGGCGCGGGGGACGCCGACGCTCTCCGGCGGCGAGAGCCAGCGAATTCGCCTGGCCAGCCAGATTGGCAGCGGATTAACGGGTGTGCTTTATGTGCTCGACGAGCCGACGATCGGGCTGCACCCGCGTGACAATGGCCGGCTGCTCAAGGCGCTGCGGCACTTGCGCGATCTTGGCAACACGCTGGTCCTGGTCGAGCACGACCGTGAGGTCATCGAGGCGGCCGATCACCTGGTCGACTTCGGTCCGGCTTCGGGCGCGGGAGGGGGCCGGATCACGGCGGCCGGCACGCCGGCGAAGGTCAGGAAAAACCCCGAATCGTTGACCGGATCGTACCTGAGTGGCAAGACGGCGATTCCGGTGCCGACCAACCGCCGCGCCACGGCCGCCGACGAAAAGAGCCCGGCCATCGTGATCAAGGGGGCGCGGCAGCATAATCTCAGAGACATCGACGTGCGCTTCCCCCTGGGCGTGGTCACCGCCGTGACGGGGGTGTCGGGCTCGGGCAAGAGCTCGCTGGTGGAAGACATTCTCTGGAAGGCCGCCGCGAAGGTTTTGCATCGCGCCCAGCTCACGCCGGGGGCCCATGAAACGATCGAGGGGCTTGGCCAGATCAACAAGGTGATCAGCGTCGATCAGACTCCGCTGGGCAGCACGCCGAGCTCGACGCCGGCCACGTATGCGGGTGTTTTCGACCTGATCCGCGAGCTCTTCGCCAAGCTGCCCGAGGCGAAGGTGCGCGGCTACGCAGTGCGCCGGTTCAGCTTCAACCAGGCCGGCGGCCGGTGCGAGGCCTGTGAGGGGGCCGGTCAGAAGCGGGTCGAGATGCACTTCCTGCCGGACGTCTGGATCACGTGCGACGCCTGCGGCGGCGCCCGGTTCACGGCCGAGACCCTGGCTGTCACATTCCACGGCAAGACGATCGCCGATGTTCTCAACATGTCGGTCGACGAGGCACTCGAACTGTTTGCCAACGTGCCCCGGATCAGGAAGATCCTCCAGACCCTGCACGACGTCGGCCTTGGCTACATTCCCCTGGGCCAGGCGGCTCCGACACTCTCAGGCGGTGAAGCCCAGCGCGTGAAACTGGCCGCCGAGCTGGCACGGCCCGACACGGGAAAGACGCTCTACATTCTCGACGAGCCGACCACGGGGCTCCATTTTGATGATGTTCGCAAACTTCTGGATGTGATCCACCGCCTGGCCGACCTGGGTAACACCGTCGTCGTGATCGAGCACAACCTCGAAGTGATCAAGACGGCCGACTGGGTGATCGACCTGGGCCCCGAGGCCGGCGTGCGCGGCGGCGAAATCGTCGCTCAAGGGACGCCCGAGCAGATCGTCGAGAACCCGCGCAGTCAGACGGGCGAATTCTTGAAGCCCGTCCTGGCGGCCGGACCAACCGCCGAGCGCCCGCGGTTCGATCCGCGCAGGCCAAGAGTCAGCTTCGCAAGACCGGGATCCCCGGGCAGAATGACCGGCCCGCATCAAGCAATGGGATGCGTGAGCCGAGGAACGGCGAGGTGCCAAAGGCCGGCGCGGCAGCCGGAAAAGCGGGCTCGGGCTCAGCCGAGCTCTCAAAGGCGCCATGGGAAATGGACGGCCGCAAGTGGCATACCAGCGGGCGTACCGCGCGCAACGGCCAGCCCGTGCGCTGGGATGGCCGCATCCTGGAACGGATCGTCGATCAGGCCGAGCTTCTGGGAAATTCGTTAGCGGACGCCGGCACCACGGCCGCCAGCGGGGGATTCGCCCCGACGCAATGGTCGCACCAAAACGTCGTGCGGATCATCGCCGCGGATCCGGCCCGGATCAGCTTTCCGTTCTTCCATGCGATGACCTCGGCCGAATGGGTGGTCACCTTGCGATTCTTCGTGCCGCGAGCGACGTTTCACGGCGGTTCGCTGGCACGCCAGCTTGGTCTCGTGCCGTTTGATGAAAGTGCAACACCCATCCTGTGTGATCAGCCCCGGCTGAAAATCACGGATATCGGCCCGTTTCAGGAGGTCACGATCGTCGGCCACGCGTTCGACGAGTTCGACACCTCGGGCTTTGAAGCCTTCTTGCGCAAGGCGGTCGAAGCGTTCCTGGGTATGGGTCGATCGAGCAAATTGAAGAAAGCCAGCGAGCTGGAATCGTCGTGAACGTGGGACCGATCTCGGATCCGCCCACGCTTTCGATCGTTTGGAGGGCAGCACTCGGTCGCCCATCACGGGAAGCGCGTGTCGCTCGTCAGAGCGCCGTCACGCGTTGCGCACACACACACACACCGCGCGCCGAAAGAGTCTCGGCAAAAGAGGATTTCGCCTTCATCTCTGTACGCCGCTTTAAGTTCCGCCTGGGCGCCTGAGTAATCGGAGGTCAGCCGAATCGCTCTAATACCATGTGGATCAACGGCTTCCACCTGGGCGCCTACTTAATCCGCACATTCCGATTTTTTGTCGTATCTCCTGAAGTACCAAAATATTACGGTTGGGCGCCTGATTAACCGGCAACATTTAACATTCTGGTCCATGTCGAATACCGGCAATGAGTTACGGTTGGGCGCCTGATTAACCGGCAACATTTAACATTCTGGCCCATGTCGAATACCGGCAATGAGTTACGGTTGGGCGCCTGATTGACCCGCACAAAGCGATTTCGCGGCCGATTTTTTATCGACGTGCTGTTTGGTCTGTCTTTGTGAAGCCGAATATGGACCTCCGATATTAAGGAATGTCAGACACCCCTATTCCGGACGCGTCGGCCACGGGCGTTGTGCGTTTTCGAAACGACCGGGAGGCCTTGGAGCTGCGAGGAACGAGCGAGCCACGAGTGAATGGATTTGAAGGTGGGTGACTGGAATTCCTGGGTAATTGCCGGACGACGATCCCTTGGCGCGTTCTGTTTTTGCGAATAACATCAATCTCACGGAGGTAGTGTCTCGGTGCGTTGAGGGCGTCCATGCGCGTCATCGCTATCAAAGCGCTCAAGGCGTTCTGGGACGACCATCCTGACGCCGAGACGGCACTTCGGGGTTGGTATAAAACGGTCAGAAAAGCGGCATGGGTCGACTTTGCCTCGGTGCGCGAGACTTTCGGAAGCGCCGATCTCGCCGGCAAGTGTGTCGTGTTTAACATTGGCGGGAACAAGTATCGTCTGATCGCGGCCGTTCATTACCAGAAACGTGACCGGAACGGCATGGTTGTCGAGGGGCGTGTGTACGTTCGCGACGTGCTGACTCACCGCGATTACGATAAGGGCGCCTGGAAAAACGATTGTAATTGTTCGTAGAGCTCAACATCTGGAGGTGGCATCGTGAGCGTTACGGTAGGCCAAACACCCGAAACTCGTAACGTTCGTGGCGTTGCCCTATACATGGCGTTGGTCGCGCGATTCCCGCTCCGTCCGCTCCGTTCGGAGCGCGATCTCGACCGCGCCACCAAGATTGCGAACGAGCTGGCGGTCCGTGGAAATCTCTCGCGATGGGAGCACGATTATCTCGATGTCCTTTCCGACTTGATCGAGGCTTATGAGGCGGCCCATCATCCGATACCGGATCTCTCCGGACCGGAAATGCTGCGGCACTTGCTCACAGAACGAGGCATCTCCCAGGCCTCGGCCGCAAGAGAGATGGGTATGGCGCCCTCGACGGTTTCCGACATCCTACGTGGCAAGCGCGGTATCGGACGCAAGCACATCGAGGCGTTTGCCACCTACTTCCACGTCTCCCCGGCGGTCTTCTTACCCGAGCCCTGATCGCGGAAACGTCGGAGGGACAAAAGGCGCGTCAGGTCGCGCCCGCAGTCGGCTCGCGAAAGGCTCGGCAACTCGACTGATTTGCGAGACAACTTGGAGCAACTTCCAGCACGTGTAGACGACGATCTGGCCGAGCTCGATGACCAGTGGCCGTCCGTCGGAATCTTCGCGGCCGATCCTGCGACGAGCATGATGGCGCGCCGTCGCGTGATCAATCACTTCCGCGAATGATCCGCAAGCTTCTTGGGGTGTTGGAAGGTGAGAGTTTGGGAGAGCGACCGTCAAGCCAAAAACAAAAAACCAAGGCTGACACCGCGAAGCCACCACCCTAGGGCATTTCATTATGTTCCAGGGAGGGAGACCATCGACAGAACAGACCTCGGATACAATAGAGTGAAACTATGATTAACCTGCGCGAGCGAGTGGACTTCGCATTCAACGGTCCGCGTGTCGAGATCGGGTAGCGAGAGCGTGTACCTTGATCCATAACCACCGAGAAGGATACCAGATCCGCCTTCGCTGACAACTTTGGACCAGGGAAGGTTTCCGAAACGCTGCGTAAAAGTTGGCGATTGAATAGGCTTTCGTGGCCGCCATCGCTGCTGCCTGCCTTGGCCCGAGCGGCTGTAAATAAACAGGCGCATTGTCTAGAGTTGGTCTCGACGAACCAGCGAACTGCGGGATAGACACCCGTTCCGTACCGGTTCGCCAGCTTCACGGGCGTCTCAAGCGAAAAAGGACCCTTCTCCGCATCTCTGTGAAATCGATCTACCTGGAAGATTAATTCCCATGCGAAGCGATTCGCCTCGCTCTCGAACTGATCTTTAAGGTCGCTTGCGATACAGCATGCGTCGTCTTCTTGGACGTAGAGGTAGAGATCGCGTTGCCAATCAAGGTAAGCATGAGCTGTCTCATGGAGGACGAGCGGCGGGAGATCGGCAAGCGAGATTTCCGGACGCACATAGATCGTACTGCCCGGAATGTCGACGAGCCCGAGCAGGGCTTTTCTCGCCCGCTTGACTCGGTGAGCGGGGGCGGATTGCATCCGCTGTAAAACGCTGCTATCGGAAAAAAGGACACTCCTCGCCGATCCCCACCGTATTTTCAGGCGATTCGACGTGATTGTTGTGCTGTATGACATTGTTCGTTGCCACGTTCAACTGGCACCGTCGATTTGGTTGTCGTCGCCGTTGCCGGAGTCCACGCTCTCCAGATCGTGTCCAGCGTCAACACCACGAATCGCACCAGTGTCTTGCGCCGCCGCCATTTGTACCGCACTTTCTCTAGCAACCGGAACATCCGGTTGGTCCGCTCCACATGGTTGTTAGTTCGCACACGGCGGCTGGCCGGATTACTCAGGTAGGCCATCAGTTTGGAAAACTTGTCATCGCTCAGTTGCTCCATCGCCTTGACCAGTTCCGGCACTGACTGGAATGCCCAATCTTGGACGATCGCGGCCCGCCGGCAACGCGCCTGATGGAGATCCTTGGGGGTGTCGAATAGCCAGTAAATCCGGTCGGCGAACCGTCGCAACGTTGTCAGTTCTGGCAGATACTCCAGCATCTGGGTCAGGTCGGCACGCTCTCTCTCGGTGAGGTTCTCTCGGCGTTTCACGATCAAGTAGCGATGCTTGAACACGAAGTACGCCTTATCCTTGACAGACGGACCTCGGCGAGCGGCGGCCTTCTTGGCCTGCTTGCTCTTGCGTCCTCGCTTCTTCTTTCTCCCGGCCTTGGCCCGACGGGCCATCGCCGTCTTCAGCCGTCGCACGGCATCCAGGATCAGCTCGTTGATGTCCTTCATCACGTGGAATACACAAAGCTGATGATCGGCGTCGGGCCAGAGTTCCGCCAACACGGCCGGGTAGAGGTTCGAGCCGTCGGTGACGACAACTCGCGGCATGAGACCCCAGGTTCTGAGGTTCTTGAGGAACCGCTCCATGTGGCCTTGGTCGTTCTTGCCGACCAGTGCGAAGGCGACCGGCAGATCGTTGATTGGGTCGGTCGCCAGAAGTAATGTGAACTGGCCCAAGTGAAGTTCGTCCACGCAGAGCGTGCCGCTGAAATGCTCGAGCACCTTGCGGCGATGAACCGCCATGTCGAGTCCGGCGGCGAAGTCGCGGAGCACGTCGTAGACGAATCCCGGCGAGAGATCGAGGAGGAACTCCCGCTTGATCGATAGCAGGACCCGTTCGATGCTCATACCGTCTTCGAGGATGCGCTCCAGCAACAAATCTCGGACTTTGTTGTCGTACTTGGCCTTGGGGAGGACATTCTCGGGTGTGGTGCGGAAGGTGGTGCAGCAGTCGCAGTTGGCTTGATACTCACCGTATGTGATCTCAAGAACGGCGACCGTCTTATACGCGATGGTGCGAACAGTTCGTTTCAGAATCCGCTTACGTCGTCCGAGTTTGCCGCAGGTCGGACAAAGAGCTTTCTTGGGCGCGTGGTAAACCGGTATAACTAGTGGTGTGGGTACGGGTACATCCGTGCTCATGCTTGTGTCCTGGGTGAAGAGGTCGTGTCCTAACCTCATTGCGCAGGACGCAAGCTCTATCTTTCAAGCCCAAAACGGCTTACCACGGCTTGATCGCCTGGTGGGGATCGGCGAGAAGTGTCGTATTTTGCATGCTCAATGTCCCTTGCGTACCAGAGTATAAAGTCGGTGGTCTTGGCAATGAACCGCCCAGTGGTCGTTGTCGTCTTCGCATATGATATCAGAGAAATAAAGTTTTCATGCCCGAACACCTCATCCATCACACATCGCACAAGATGCACGTTTTCGTCGCCGATCTGAACGAAGATGCTGCCGGTGTCAGTGAGCAATTCACGCGAGGCTACAAGGCGATCTCGCAGGCTGGGTAAATACGAGTGTATGCCGTATTTCCAGGTATCGCGGAATGCATGAATCTGCTCCGGTTGCCGCGTCGCATCCTCGGCCTTCCCATCCTTCACATCCCGCTTCCGAGTACTCACCTGCCAGTTCGACCCAAACTTAATGCCGTAGGGTGGGTCGAAGTAGATCGTCTGCACTTTCCCTTTGAGACCCTCCTTCTCGGCCAGGCTGGTCATCACGAGCAGCGAGTCACCCAGAATCATCCGGTTCGACCAGTGCTGGGCGTGATGGTAGAAGTCGATCTTCTTGTCGAAGTCGTCGATGCCGTTGAAGTCGTTGAAGAGACTCAACTGCTGCTCGCCCGGCTTTGCTGTGCGCTGGGCCATCAGGTCGTCGATGATCGCCTGCGGGATGTAGATCGGCACCACCGGGACGGCCAGGTCCTGGCGGTCTTGCTCGTCCTTGCCCCTCCATACGAGCTGCGGGTCGAGCGACGGGTCGCGGGGGTAGAGCATCGTCTTGGGGGCCTGCTCATCGTCGGCGATGAAGTCGCGCAGCTCCTCAGTCGGGATGTTCGTCCGCTTATCCTTGTGGCGGATCGACTCGACCTTGGTTTCGGTGGCGCTTTCTTGCGGGCCATCAGTCCTCTTGCTCCTTGGGAATCAGGGGAATCAGCACTGCGAGCATATCAGGTAGCGAGCCTTTGATCGTTGACCAGACCCGGTCAAAGTTCACGCGGTCATAGCCGTGGATCAAAACGTCCCTCATGCCGGCTATCTGACTCCAGGGAACCTCGGGCTTGCCGGCACGGAACCCTGGCGAGAGCCGCTTGGCCGCCTCGCCCATGACGAGAAACTCGTAGAGGACTGCTGCGCGGGCCTGACTGTCGGCTTCTAGCGCGTCTTTGTCTCGACCAGCGACATACTTCTGAATGCGGTTCCCGGCGCTGACGATGTCGAGCAGGGATGCTTCATCACGCGACATAGATCACCTCTGCCGTCCCTAAAATCTCCCGTCGCCGAATCCAATTCTCGCTTTTCTCGATCGTTTCGCGGTCGACCAGATCGACAGCACGTCCAACGATCGCGGCTAGTTCCTCGTCCATCCGGACCAAGTCGAACAGAGACCACCCCGCGTTGTCAGCGAAAGTATAAAGAAAGTCGACGTCGCTATCGGGTCGGAAATCGTCCCGAAGATACGAGCCGAAGATCGAGAGATCCCGGATTTTCCACCGACGACAGAACTCGGTGATCTGATCCATCGGCAAGGTAATGCCAGGTCGTGAAGTCGTGCTCTTCATGGTCATGGCGCGGCCTCCAGTGCAGGGCGAAGATCAGGATTCATAAATGGGTTGTGCCGTGGCCAGGATGTGATCGCGACGGGGAGGGGGACAGCTGTCCTCGATCCCCCCTCGAGACGCGACATGGACCTTTTCGTGCATGACGCCCGAAAGATCGTTTTCGAGCTCGTCGAGCTTGCACCCCCATGGGCCAAAATCATTGTTGTGAAACGTCACAAGGAAAAGCCGCTCTTCCGCGCGTTTTGCATCGCCCTCCGGGCCGAGTCCATAGACGTATAACTCGGAAACGCCGTGCCGCTGGCAAAGCTCGGCAATTCGTTCGAGCGGAAGTCTAGTCGCCAGCGATTGATTAACATGTCCGGTGCTCATGTTTTTACCGCTCCCTCCCGTCCTCTTCCGTTCCTTCCATCGACAATTTTCTTCCGTCCTGCGATCAGAACCCCTCGTTGTCTCACCGCCGAGTGGTCGCGCATGTTGAGATTGTCCCGCGGATGGTTGACTCCGCGTCCCACGGGTCGGCGATCTCGATAAATGCCCACCGGCCAAATGCCCCATGGTTATTCACGGCCGGCACCCAGAGCGTCCGCGCCGTCATGACCTTGGCGGCCTTTTCCTTTTTCTTCTCGCCGGTGACCTCGATCATCAAATTGAGCGGGTCGAGCAAGCCACGGCCGTCGTCGAGCACGGCGATAAAGTCAGGGTGATACTGGTGCTCCTCACCATTGATTGTATAGGGAATCGTGAAGCCCAGGTTATGGTTCTTGACGTAGCGAATCACCTCGCTCATGTCTTCGAGAGTCTGGGCCATCTTTTGTTCCCAACTGTGGGTGTCGGCAACGACGTGCGAGATGTGGCACCGGTCGGCGCGGGTCGCGTAGACCGGCCTGGTCGTGTCGAAGTCGACATAGCGGGTCGAGCCAACGGTGTCATAGGGCCGGAGGATCGGCCGGAGCGACGGCGGACCGTCCGGCGACCCGTTCGAGCCGCGCACGATCGCGCCATAAATTCGGTCGGAGGCATCGTGGGCGAACTCTAGCAGGAGCAAGAGCTGCGGAAACGTGTGGTCCTTGCAGTGGACATAGCCTTCCTCCAGCCAGCGCTTGGTGATCGCCAGCACTTGCGGGAAGAGCCAGGCCTGGACCTCGCTGTCGAACTTGTGGACGGCGGTTTTCTCGGGCCGGGTCTCGCCGTCCTGACGAAAATATTTCTCTATGGTGAGCTTGGCCAGCAGAAAAGCGACCTCGTTGAGTCGTCGGCCCTTGAGGCTCGTCTAGCGAGTGGATGCTCTTCTCGCCGACGATCGGTGCGTTCTCGGTCTTGATCGGCAGCGAAGCCGTGGTGAGAGTCAGTCGGGAATCGTCTGTGAACTTTGCCATCAGCTTCTTGGTGGCCAGCTCATACCGATAGCCGAGCAGGCGCGGAAAGGTGATCTTGCAGGCGACTCGGCCCTCGATCGCCCGCACTCTCGTTGGCATCGGGCCGGGCTTGGGGTTGGCCATCGAACCCGAGCAGGGAATGAACGAGAACGGCACCCCGTAGACCTCGGCGTATTCGGGATCGAATCGTCCGTCAGCGTTGGGGGCGTAGCTCATGCGCCGCAAGGCGCGGCCGACCACCTGCTCGCAGAGGAGCTGAGTGCCAAAGGCACGGACGCCCAGAACGTGGGTGACGGTGTTGGCGTCCCAGCCCTCGGTGAGCATCGACACGCTCACCACGCACTTGACGTGCTCGCCGAGCTTACCGGGTTTGCCGACGGTGTTCATGACCTCGCGGAGCAGGTCTTCCTCGGTCAGGGTGTCGGCATCGCGGCCCGGGAAACGGGCGCGGTATTCGGCCTTGAACTCCTCGATCTCGCAGGCGGCGATCTTCTTGAACTCGGCGCTCATTCCTTCGCCCGATTCGAGCTGCTCGCTGTCGACCAGTATCGTATTGGGCCGCGAGCTCCAGCCACCGTCTTGCTCGTTGTTGAACAGCGGCAGCCGGCCCGGAACGACGATCGTCTTGGTGTCAGAGACGGTCTTCTCCCAGCCCGAAATGTAATTGAACACGAGCTTGGACACGTTGGTGTTGTTACAGACGACGATGAAAACTGGCGGCGTCAGTCCTTTCGCCTGGGCATCGGCGTTCTTTTGCCAGAGCTCGTGATATTTTCGGTAGTTGCCGTAGAGGCTTTGAATGGCTCCTTCCAGCTCGGCGGGGAGCTTGGGCTCTTCGTCGAGCTCCTCGGTCTTACGTCCCTTGCGAGGGAGGTGCTCGCGGATGCGAAGCCAGAGGTCACGGTATGTCGGCTGATCGCCCTGCATCGAGTCGTCCGATACCGGAACTCGCGGCACCTTGACGATACCGGCCTCGATCGCGTCGATCAGCGAGAAGTCGGAGACGACCCAGGGGAAGAGCGTCCCCTCGGAGTAGCCGGAGCCCTTGAGGAAGAAGGGTGTCGCCGACAGGTCATAGATCGCCTTGACGCCGATCTTGGCCTTCACGGCTTCAATGCCCGAGATCCAGATGCGCGCCTCCTCCTCGCGTTTCTCAGCCTCCTTGCGATCATCACCAACGAGCGCGAGCGCTTCCGCCTCGGCGGCCCCGGGCTTGCGGCGATAGCAATGGTGTGCCTCGTCGTTGATGACGACGATATTCTTCTTTGTGCCCAGCTCTCGGCACACTCGGCGGACCATCTGGTCGGGTGATTCGGTGAAGATGCCGGGAACGCCCTGAGATAGAGCGCTTTGGTCAGCTTGCCGGCGCTGATCTTCTCGCGAAGCTGGAAGGCGTGAAAGTTGGTGATGACCATCCGGGCCTGACCGAGCTTTTCAAACTGATGGCCGGGAACAATGTCACGCAGACGATAGTAGTTGTTGGGGTCGCTGGGTAGTAGCACGCGCAGGCGGTCGCGAATGGTGATGCCCGGGCTAACAATCAGGAAGGTGTCGCTGAAACGGGCATCCTGGGGATTCGCCAGTTTGTTGAGCGCCTGCCAGGCGATGAGCATGGCCATGACGACGGTCTTGCCTGATCCGGTGGCCATCTTGAGAGCGAGCCGTGGCAGCCCTGGGTTCGACGTGTCATTGGCGGCATGGACGTCGTTTTCGATCCAGGCGTCGCCGAATTTTTTGGCGACCTCGGTGAGGTAGACGAGAGTCTCGAGGGCCTCGATCTGACAAAAGAAGAGTTTGCGTTCACGCTTGGTGTCGGTCCAGTAACGCAGCAAGGCGGCTGTGGTGGGGGTCACGCCGACGTATCCCCCTTCTCTCCACATGCCGACACGCTGGCGGATTCGGTTGACGGTCCTGTTCTCCTCGATCCGGTCCTGGGTCCACTCGGTATCGAAGGCGAGCTGTTTTCCCTTCTTCTTGGGTCGGGCGATGGGGATGAAGTAAGAGCTGGAGCGCCGGCCCTCGACAATTTCGTTGCTGATTCCCTCGTCGGTGAACTTGAAGTGCCGCTCGGGCTCGAAGTAGGGCGAGTTGAGGATCGGGTTTTCAATCAGGGTGTCGGCCATCGAGCTGACCCAGCATTCCAAAAAGTCGCACTCTCAGTGTGCGCGATCCGGGGAGCGTAAATCTGGATAAACGTACATGATATCACGAGCGTGCAAAAAGGAAAGTCCGTACCCTTTCCAGCCACCAGGCGCGCTGCCGTCTTGCTGATCGAAACTGACTTCAAGTCGCTGATCGGCCCCAAGTCTAAACCACTGTAAAGTCGGCCTTATCGATCGAGTCAGTCTATCTCTCTATCGGCGTGCCGGTTGCCCGTGCGTGATGGCAGGGCGTGGCGAGGGCGCGGGCCGGGCGACTCGATTGATGATCTGCCGTAGTGCGTCGAGGTCGATGGGTTTGACCAGATGGAAGTTGAAGCCGGCTTCAAGGGAGCGGCGGCGATCTTCTTCTTGACCATAGCCGCTGATCGCGGCGAGCACCATCGAGCCGACTTCCTCGTCAGCGCGGAGGCGGGTCGCGACCTCGAAACCGTCCATGCCGGGCAAGCCGATATCAAGGAGCACGGCCTCGGGGCGGAATGTCCGGGCGAGATCGAGCGCCGCGGGCCCGTCGTTGGCGATCTGGACGGCGTGACCAAGCTGCATGATCACCTTCGAGAGCCCGATGGCCAGGTCGATATTGTCGTCGACGACGAGCACCCGGATCGGCCGGTGCGGCGTCTCCGGTCGATGACCCGGCTGACCGTTGTTCGACGACTGGAGCAAGGGTTCGGGGATTGCGGGTAATCGCACGATGAACTCGGTTCCCGTGTCGAGGCCGTCGCTGGTCACACGCACGGAGCCGCCATGCAATTCGGTGAGGGTTTTCACCAGGGTCAAGCCGATGCCCAGACCCCCCTCCGCACGGTTGAGCGACCGGTCGCCCTGGGTGAAAAGATCGAAAATCCGGGGCAAGAGATCGGACGGGATGCCGATCCCCGAGTCTTTAACACGCGCGACAATTTCATTTCCTTCACGGACGATGGCCAGCTTGATCCGGCCGCGGCTCCTGGTGTACTTGGCGGCGTTGGTCAGGAGGTTCGTGAAGATCTGTTCGAGCCGGGTTGTGTCGCCCTCGACCCAGAAGGCCCTCGAAGGGATCACGGTCTCGACCGTGTGCTTGCGCTGCTCGATCAAGGGGCGCACGGCTTCGATGGCGCTATCGACGACGGCCGAGAGCTCGACAGGATGGCGATGAAGCCGGATCTTTCCCTGGGTGATGCGAGATACGTCTAAAAGGTCGTCGATCAGCCGGGTGAGCCGGAGTGTCTGGCGGTCGATCACGTCGATCGACCAGGAAAGACTTTCCGGCCGCGCCGCGTGCCGCCCGAGGGTCACGGCATTACTGATCGCCGCCAGGGGATTGCGAAGCTCATGGCCGAGCATCGCCAGGAAACGATCCTTGCTGGTGTCGTTTTCGCGAAGCTCGCGATAAAGCCCCGCGTTTTCGATCGCGACCGAGGTCATCTGGACCAGTTGATCGAGAATCGCCCGGTCCTGGTCGTCGAATTGGCCTGTCTGCTCGAGCGTGACCCGCAGGTACGCCAGGTTCCTTCCGTCGCGTCCGGTGATCGGCAGTTCGATGGCGTTCTCAGCCCTCGGTTCGGCGGAGGGCCCGATGGTGGCCTCGACCCGATGAACGTCAAATAATTTGGATGATTCCTTGGCCACCAGGTTGAGAATCGCGTCGAAGTCGTGTGCCAGATGAAGCTGCGTCGAAAGACGAGCGAGCTCGCGGAGCTGCCTCGTGTGTTCCTGCTCGCGGGCCAGACTCAGGCGGTGGTTTTGCTCGTCGTGCAGTTGCTGGGTGACGTCGCGAAAAACGAGCACGACGCCGCTCACGGATTTCTCGGGGCCATGAATCGGGACCGCACGCGCGACAACCGGCCGTTCCGTTCCGCGTCGGGTGACGAGCTTCGCCCGCCGCGGAAAACCGGCATGCCCAAGGGCAATCGCCTCCGCGACCGGGTTTGCGAGGATCGCGCCGGTGACTTCGTTGACGAGCCGGAAGACGGCTTCGATCGGAAGGCCAATCGCATCGCCTTGATGACAATCGCAAAGGAATTCGGCGACCGGGTTGATGAACGTGATCGCGCTGGCCGCGTCGGTGACGATCGTGGCGTTGTCGATACTGCCCAGCGTGACTTGCCACCGCTCGGCCTGTTCCCTCAGATCGTGCTCATCCCGTTCCTGGTCGGTGAGCAGGCGATTGATGAACATGTAAAATCCAGCCATGAAGAGAAGCGACAGGATGGTGATGACGATCACGGCGATCGTGGCTTCCCGTATGGCCGCCGCCGATTCCACCCCGCGATGAGTCAGATGATCTCGTTCGGTGCGTTTGAGGTCGCCAATAAGCGGCCCGATCGATTTCAAGGGTGCTGGCTCGTGCCCATTCGTGGCGATTGCCTTGGAGGCCTGTACGCCTTGCTCAACACCAACGGTGATGATCTGTTTCAGATCAGCAAGTTTCTGGTGTACCGAACGCTTCAGCAAATCGAGGTCGGACGGGGAGATCCCCGTCCTGGGCGCGAGCTCCTCAACACGTGCAAGTGCCACGGTGAGCTGGGCCATCGTCGTGTCGAACGAGAAAGAAGCGGGCCTCTCGCCCCGGGCGATATAAGCCGCGCGGGCGCTCTCGATATCCTTGAGATGGAGCTCTAACTCCGTCAACCGCGCCAGCAGCGCAACCGACCCGATCACATGGTCGTTGTTCCTGGCAAGCCGCTGCGCATTCAAGATCGCGACGGCCGTGTAGCCGCCACCGAGCACGACAGCGATCATGAGTGCCCACTTGAGTAGGGCACGGACGGGAAACCTCGTCCGGTTACGTCTTGGCTTCATCATTTTAGCGAACTTCAGCGTTCGACTTTCCGCGTCGGCGTCTTACCGTATGTGCCCGCTCTCATTGCACGATCTCGTTCCAATGTACAGCGAGCCCTTTCAATAAGCAAATCCTTTTGTGCGGGTCGGCGAAAGTTTGATGCTGTCAGCTTAACTAAGGAGCTTGAGTGTCGAATTTGCCGGAAGAGACATGCATCCCGTGAAACACGCTTACTCTTTCATGTATGATGAAATTCGTTATGCCCATTTCACCGAGCCGAGCGAACGACCTGGCATGGCGGCTGGCTCGAGAGCTGGACGAGGGCTTCGAGCACGCGCGGTCTTTGCTCGGGTTTCAAGATCAGGTAGCGATGCCGGCCCTGGGGCGATGCCTCGAACCGCGTGAAGCCGTCGGGTTCCACGGTGACCGTGCCGGGGGCCGAGATGTCGAAGTAGCCGCGGTCGGGATAAATGGCATGGAGCACGCTCGTGAGGTCCCAGGTTGGGCGGTTATGGGGGGGTGGATTGCGCATGATGTAGGCCTCGGCCAGCGGGTGATGCCGCACATAGCCAAAGTCGCGCTCGATGCTCACGGCCGGGTAGGGGACGGCGATTCCGATCTCGAAGCCGCTGTAAACCATGGGCGTCGGCCATTTCGCGGCCAGGGTCTGGAAGCTGGCGATATCCTTGACGACGTTATATTCCCGGTAATGTTGATCTTTTTCGATCGGTTGAAACGAGCCCGCCATGAGGGAGAGCAGCTTGACCTTGCGCTCGATCAGATCGCGGCCCGTCAAGGGTGAAAGCGCATCGCCCTTTGATTCGAGTAATCGCGCGAGATTGGTCGCGAACCCGACTTGAACGATCGTCACCGAGTGATCGGGCTGAGCCGCCAGGGTCGCGCGGAGGATGTCGGTTGCGTTTCGGGCCGCCTGGCCGAGTGGCGAGTCGTGCGGGTAGCGGAAGCGGCCCTCGTCTTGCACTTCGACGAGAGAAAGGAAGTCGCTCTTCTCGACCACGCCCCCTTTGCCCACGACGCCGATCGGAATATCGCCGCGCTCGTAGAACGTGTTGACCGCATCGACAAAGGGTGCGACGAGCCGATTTTCAACGCTGATCGTCACGGCCAGGAGCCGGCAGGCGTTACGCGATTGCAGCGCATGAATCATCCCCAGGGCCAGGACGTCGTCGCAGTCGCCGCAGATGTCCGTGTCGAAAATGAGCCGCACGGGCTCGGGTTGAGCTTCGGCGGCCCGAGCCGAAACCGACAGCATGGCGAACGCCCCGCACAGGGCGAGAATGACGATGGACGGAATGGGGGTCGGATACATAGGCATTCGGGATATTCCAGTGTCAAGGCATGGCAATCGATTGTTTCCCGCGGCTCGGCCGTGGCCACGGGCCGGTCGAAAATCGGACGGAAACGCACGCGGGACACGCATGCCATCAATAATTCAGATTGCGTGCAAATGCAACGGACCTGCGCGGGAAATAACCATCGTCGGCTGTCACCGAAACCCCGAAAGAGAAAGGGGTGTGCCACGTGTCCAAAATCGCCCGCGTGGGTTTTTCGCGATTCGCTCAACGGTGAGAACTGATGGTTGAACCGCTCGCAGCTCATGCCTGCCCCTTACGAATGTCATTGACCGCGTGCTTACCCGTCATTAAACTGGTTTCGAACGCAGGGCGTAGGGCGAACCAGGCTCTTGAGGGGCGATCAGGATGACGCGTCTTGTCGCGGTGCGCCGTAATTTTCCGACGCTGGTGTTGCTCTTGGCGCCCGTTCGGTGGGTCGGCCGGAGCCGGCGGCGCGTTCTGGGGACCGTGATATTCCTGATCGCCATGGTCGCGGCGCCGCCTATCTGGTGGAAGACGCAACTGGCCGGGCTGCCCGACATTGGCGAGCCGTTTGATATAGCCACGTTTCGCACGCTGGCGATCCCCGACGATCGCAACGCGTTTGTCCTCTATCGCCAGGCCGCGGCTCTCCAGAAGCCCCTTGCGTCTTACACGCAGAAAGCAAAAAACAACAGGGTTAACGTCATCGCTTCGTGGTCGAAGGCCGTGCCGGAACTTCACCAGTGGGTCGAAGACAATCGCCCGGCGCTGGCACTCTATCGCCAGGGTGCGGAGCGGCCCGACGCACTCGATGTCGTCGCTAACGATGAGCGCCCAGGCTACAAGACGATCCAGGCGCTGGTCTTGTTCCGTCTGATGGGCTTGCTCGAAGCGTCACGGCTCGAAGAGAAACACGAAATGGTCGGCGCCTGGGGCTGGTATCGCGCCGTGTTACGGTCAGCACATCATGTCAGTATGCGTAGTTCGATTTCGAGACGGGCCGTTTTTGCGCTGGCATCGTGAGCTCGCCAATCGGTTGGCGGTGTGGTCGGCCGATTCGAGCACGAGCCCCGCGCTCTTGCGCCAGGCTCTTGACGATCTGACAGCGTGCGAGTCGTTGCTCCCCTCGGACCGAGATTCGCTCATGGCGGGCTATCTCGAGGCCGAGTGGTTGCTCGATAGTCCGAGCAATCCAGGACGTGAGGTACCGCTGGCGCGGTTTGCGCGCTTCTACAATCCTCGGTACACGCTCAATCCCGAGCAATTGCAGTCGCTCTGGGACACCTGGCGGTCTTTGTGGCGCGAGCCCGAGCGAAGCCGGCGAGTGATCCGCCTGCTGACGGCGAACTGGCTGGCCTATGAAGATTTACCCCCCGAGCGTCGTCCCAGGCCCGATCCCAGCGTCGTGCCCTTTGATTTCTATTCATTTGGGCCAGAGGCGCCGGCCAGCGCAAGAGCCCTCACGCCAGAAGCCATGGATGCCTGGTTTGAGAGTGCCTATGACGCGCAAAAAGTCTTCGTCTATTTGAATGCCAGCGGCGTCCGCTTCACGGAGCGGGCCAACGACGAGGAATTGCTCGTGCTGCTGGCTTCAGAGCTGTATCGCCGCGATCATGGCACGGAACCACCGTCGCCAGCCATGCTGGTTGGACCGTATTTAAAGCGGATGCCCTCGACCTTCGCGGGTGGCTCGGTCGACCCGAATAAGACCGGCGCTGATTCTGCGCGGAGCGGTGGAATGCGTTGATTGTCCTGGCGTGGAGTGTTAAACGCCGGCCAAGGCCGGAATCGCCGGTGCTTCGTTCTTCTTTCCAACGATTTGGCCTTACGATAGCGAACGGACAAAAGCCAACGCTCGGATGTGAGCGTCGATTCAGGTCTCTGCGATCTGCGTCGGAAAACGCACACGGCCAGGGATGATGGGGGTCCCGGCTCATATCCACGTCACGCAGGGTTGTGTGACAATGCGCCTAACGCGACGCTGCTCTCAGCCCGGGCTCGGGCACCATAGCCGGTCGAGCCGGGACGATGCCGTGCCCGATGGAGTCTCCCATGGCTGACAACGCGAACCCCTGCCCAAATTGTGGCGCCGAACGACCCGCGAACGTTCCGGAAGCCTTCTGTTCGCGCTGCCTGACGCTTCAGGCCGCGGGCGCGGAGACTCCCAATCCAGACGGCGTCGTCACCATTGCCGCCACCGGGATACCCGCCGAAAACCCCGAAGTCGTCCCCGCGACGAGCATCGCCGGCACGACCGATGCCACCGGCAACCGGACGCCCGACGCCGAAACACCCAGACAAAAGGCCGCTGGTCTCGCCGCCTCACGCGACCTCACGCGCCGTACTCTGATCCGCTACTTCGGCGATTACGAGGTTCAGGAGGAACTCGGACGCGGCGGCATGGGCGTCGTCTACAAGGCGAGGCAGCTCAGCCTCAACCGGCCGGTCGCCCTCAAGGTGATCAAGGCCGGCGTCCTCGCCGACGCCGCCGATCTTCGACGCTTCAAGAACGAGGCTGAGGCCGTTGCCCTGCTCGATCATCCCGGGATCGTCCCGGTTTATGAGGTCGGTGAGCACGACGGGCAGCGATATTTTTCCATGAAACTCGTCGAGGGGAGCAATCTCGCCGAGCGGCTCAACTCCTTCAAAGACTATCCCAAGGCCGCGGCTACCCTCCTCGCCGAGTCGGCCGAAGCCGTCCACCACGCCCACATGCGCGGGATTCTGCACCGCGATTTGAAGCCGGCGAACGTTCTCGTCGATGCGGAAGGGCGCCCCCACGTCACCGACTTCGGCCTGGCCAAGCGAGTCGAGGCCGACATCGAGATGACGGTCAGCGGTGCGATCCTCGGCACGCCGGCTTACATGAGCCCCGAGCAAGCCGTCGGGCATCGCGGCACGATCACCACGGCAACTGACATCTACGGGCTCGGAGCCATTCTTTATGCCCTCCTGACAGGCAAGTCCCCCTTCAGCGGCGACAGCGTGATGGAAACACTCGACGCCGTCCGGAATCAGCCGCCCGAACCACCGACGAAGCTTAACGTCCACACCCCCCGCGACCTCGAAACGATCTGCCTGAAGTGCCTGGAAAAAGACCCACGACGGCGTTATAGCAGCGCCCAGGCGCTGGCCGATGACTTCCGCGCCTGGCTTGACAGTCGACCCATCTCGGCACGCCGCGTCGGGGCCGCCGAACGGTCCTGGCTCTGGTGCAAGCGAAACCCGGCCGTGGCGGCGCTGGCGGCTTCCGTGGTGATCGCGATCGTGGGCGGCAGCATCGCCAGTACAGCCCTGTGGCTTCGGGCCGAGCGGAACTACAGAAACGAACAGGCGGCGCGGCAGGACGCTCAGGCCCGCTATCTGCTGGCGATGGACGCGATCAAGACCTTCCACACCGGCGTCAGCGAGGACTTCTTGCTCACGCAAGATCAATTCAAGGAGCTTCGTAACCGGCTGTTGAGATCGGCTGCCGATTTCTACGGGCGACTGAGCGTCCTTTTGAAGGAACGATCCGACCTTGCCTCGCGCCGCGTTTTGGCTCAATCGAATTTCGAGCTGGCCGACTTGACCGGCAAAGTCGGCAGTCATGAAGATGCCCTGACGACGCACCGGGCTGTGCTAGCCGCGAGGGAGGCGCTAGCGGCCGAGCCGGGTGCCGACATCGGCGACAAGATTGAAGTCGGAAGAAGTCTGACGGCGATCGCCGGCCTGCTCGACACATTGGGCAAAACGGATGATGCGGTGGCAGCGTACCGCCGGTCGGAGGCCCTCCTGGCGGTCCTGGAACCGAAGGGAGCAGCGTCCATGACGCGGGCTGCGTTGGCTGAGAGCCGCTCCAGTTTAGGTTGGCTACTGACCAATGCGAGACAGTACCGCGAGGCCTTGGTGGCCTACCGTCTGGTGCGCTCCGACCAACAAGCACTGACAAAGACCGCAGGTGCCACACGTGCGCACCTTCGCGACCTGGCGGACACGACCAACCGCATCGGGCTACTCATGCTTCGGGAAGGCCAGATGTCCGAGGCAGAGACCAACATCCGCGTCGCGCTAGGAATCCGCGAGCGACTGAGCCAGGAGAACCCGACAGACTCCGAATTCCGCCGTCGGATGGCGGAGAGCCACTTCAATCTGGCCATGGTCACGCGGGATTCGAATGAGCGGAATGCCGAGCTGCGCAAGGCACTCGCGGCGACGCAGAGACTCGTCGACGACAACCCCGCGGTTACGATTCTCAACTCACACCTGGCGAACATTCATGGGGTGATCGGGTACGGACTGCTACAGACCGGAAGGGCGGACGAGGCCCTCGACTCCTTCGGACAGGAAGAGGCGCTGCTGAAGTCGCTGGTCACCGCACACCCCTCTTCCCCCGATCATCGGAGCTGCATGGCAAACTGCCAGAATAACATATCCACAGTCTTTATCAGAACTGGCAGGACGGCAGAGGCGCGATCCCGGTGCGAGCGAGCCCTGGCGCTTGGCGAAGTCCTGGTCCGCGACAATCCGAATGTTCCCAACTATCACAGGAATCTCGCGGAGAGCCTGCTGCGGTTCGGGCAGGTGCGCCGATTGGAGGGTGACCTCGTCGGGGCGACTGCCGACTGGCGGCGGGCTATCGCGATGTATGACGCTCTCCCGAGTCTCACGGGTGAGGAATGCTTTCTCCTGGCGTGCTGTCACGCCTCACTTTCGGGACTCGCAGAGCAGGCGGGCGCCGGGTTGTCAGCCGCTCAGAGGGATGCCGAGGCGGACCGGGCGATGGCCTTGCTGAAGAAGCAGGGCACCGAGATCTTCCGCACCGAGACCGCACTCGACCCGCTTCGAAATCGCCCCGACTTTCAGCTCTTGGTGCTCGACTTGGCCTTCCCGGACGACGTATTCTCGCGTTGACCTCGAGGATGGCCCTCGCCGCCACCCATCCGGAACGCGTGCCACGCCTCCGCAGACGCCAGGGGGTTTCTCGATCGTTCACCAACGCAGAGATGAGGGCTCGCCGGGCCGCTTGCGACTGGGACGTTGCAGGCTAATACCCTTTAGCCCTGTTCGACGTTATGCCGTCCCTGCCGCTTATTCGAGCGCAGACAAGGGCAACCTTCAATCGCTCGGCGTGCTGCTCTTACGTTGCGACCACATTGACGGACGGCCGCCCGCAGTCTTGAAGTCACTTCATCACGAACGATCGTCTTCACGAATACCTTGGCTCGTTGCCGCGCTTCCATTTGATATTACAGCCCATGCTGGGCCGCTGGTTTTCGCTGACCGGCTGGCCGGCCAGCGCGGCGTCGAGCGCGGTGCGCAGGTCTTTTCCCGTGACCGGGATCGAATTGCCGGGCCGGCTGGCGTCGAGCTGGCCGCGATAGACGAGCTTCTGGTTGGCGTCAAAGACGTAGAAATCGGGCGTGCAGGCCGCCTGGTAGGCCAGCGCGACCTTCTGGGTTTCGTCAAAAAGATAAGGAAACGTGTATCCGAACTCGGCTTTCTCGCGGGCCATCATTTCGGGGCTATCGTCAGGATGCGTGATCACGTCGTTGGAGTTGATGGCCACGACGGCCACACCTTTGGCTTGATATTCCGCGCCGAGGCGGGCTAGCTCGTCGCGCACATGCTTGACGTAGGGGCAGTGGTTGCAGATGAAGGCGACCAGCAGCGCCGGGGCTCCCTTGAAGTCGGCCAGCGCGACGAGCTTGCCCTCCGTGTCGGGCAGCTCGAAGCTCGGCGCCAGCGTGCCGAGCGGAAGCATCGTTGAAGGGGTCAGCGCCATGGATTTCTCCTCTTTTCTCGCGATCGCGGTGCCAGGGGTCTCGTCGCCGTTGGTCGAGCGTTCGCGGAAGCGGCAACAAACCGTGTAATCAACACTCGATCAATCAACCAGTTGATCGATCGACCCATTATGATTCTATTCTATCGATCCAATCGTCCCACATCGGGTGCAATTTGGGACTCGTTTCGGGGCGTTCCGGTGCTCGGGCCGTGATTCTTCATCAGGCGACGCCGCTTTGCGCCTTGGCGGTATCTCGACGATCCGGTCCTCGGGCCGGCTCTCGACCAGAAGGCGGCGAAGGATCTCCTTGCGACGGGCCTCGACCCAGGACTTGAACTCCCGGGCGTCGGCCACGATTTCCTCCAGCGGCCGCGGGCAGGCACTGGGGTCACCCAGCTCGGCCATCAATTTACGGGCATAGCGCGTGGTCTCGTACGGACCATCGGGCTCACCCGACTCATACGTCTTCGGCAATTTTTCGATGAGATCGGATTCGACAACCTGCTTGATCCAGAACCGATAATGATGGCGATTCGGTCGGGGTCTCGGCGGCGGCATGGTGACAAGCCTTTGCGATGACACGGCCTTGTTTGGTCTGGTATTGATTCGCGTTCCGTTCTCGAAATCGACCATGCGCCGATGATAAGCACCGGAGCGGTGTCCGAGGAAATTCTTTCTTTCATCCTGCGCGACGGCATGGTTCGCGCGCGATCAAGGTGGGATTTCGGTGCAAAAGCCGTCGCGGCGATCGGCGCCGCGTACAATCTCACCTGGTCGTTTTGGGTGCGCCGCCTACAGTAAGAGGCAGGCGTGCAAGGTGCTTTCCTGGAATCGGGGAGTCCGTTTTGAAGCCTATTCTCGTGACCGGCGCCAGCGGCTACATCGGCGGGCGGCTGGTGCCGCAACTGACCGCGAAGGGGTATCACGTTCGTTGCATGGCGGCGCAATCCTCGGGGCTTATCGGGCGCGGCTGGGGCGACCTGGCCGAGGTCGTGCGTGGCGACGTGCTCGACGCGGATTCGCTGCAACCCGTGCTCGCAGGCTGTCAGGCGGCCTATTACCTTGTCCATGCCATGGCCGATGGCGAGCGCGGCTTTGAAGACCGCGACCGCCAGGCGGCCCACCATTTCGCCGACGCGGCCGCCCGGGCCGGAATCGACCAGATCATCTACCTGGGGGGCCTGGGAAAACGATCGGCAGATCTATCGAAACACCTGAAGAGCCGGCACGAGGTGGGGGATATTCTCCGCCAGGGCACCGTGCCCGTGACCGAGCTGCGCGCCGCCATGATCATCGGGTCGGGGAGTGCGTCGTTTGAGATGCTCAAGGCCCTGGTCGAACGCCTGCCAATCATGATCTGCCCGCGCTGGGTCAAGACGCGCAGTCAGCCGATCGCCGTTCGCGACGTTCTTTCCTACCTGATCGGCTGTCTGGAAACGCCCGAAACTCGCGGGCGGATTTTCGATATTGGTGGGCCTGATGTGCTCTCGTACCGCGAGATGATGCTCCATTTCGCCCGCATCCTGGGATTGAAACGCTTCATCATCGATGTGCCGGTGCTCACGCCGCGGCTCTCGGCCTACTGGGTCAACCTCATGACGCCCGTGCCGGCCGGGCTTGCATTTCCCTTGATCGAAGGTCTCGAGTCGGAAATGATCTGTGAAAATAACCATATCCGACAATTGATCCCGATCGAGCCGACAGGCTTTGATCGGGCCGTTCAGTTGGCCCTTGACCGTATCGAGCGTGACGACGTGGTGACGCGCTGGACGGACGCTGGCAACCGGCGATTTCCCACCGTGGCGACGTTTGATCCAGCGGGATATTTGATCCGCGACGAGCAGCGCGTGGCCGTGAAGGCACCGGCCGCGGTGCTCTTCGATCGAGTGAGCCGGGTGGGCGGAAAGGTCGGTTGGTATTACGCCGACCTGCTCTGGAGGATTCGCGGTGGACTCGACCGTATGCTCGGCGGCGCCGGGCTGCGGCGCGGCCGGCGCGATCCCAAACGAATCTGGATCGGCGATGCGATCGATTTCTGGCGTGTCAGCGATTTCGAGCCGGGGAAGCGGTTGTTATTGCACGCTGAAATGAAGGTGCCGGGCGATGCCTGGCTGGAATTTCGCGCGCAACCGGTGGCCGAAGACCGCTCGGAATTGATTCAGACGGCCTATTTTCGGCCGACGCCGTTCTGGGGGCATCTCTACTGGTACGTGCTCTATCCCGTGCACTGGTTTATCTTCCGGGGAATGGCGCGACGGCTCGCCAGGGCGGCCGAGATACAAGGTGCCAGCCCAGCGGCCGCCGAGGCGGTTCATCCCGTGGCCGGAACACAAACTTGATCGTACTGCGCTTCCACCGATGACGCCGAGGCGGCCGGCACAATCGGCGTTTTCAACCAACGATCAGCCCAGCAGTCCCTCGAGGACCTTGCCCTGGCGAAATGCCATGATGGGGCGGCCCGATCCAATCGTGATTTCATGCCGGGGCTCGATGCCCAGGCAATGAAATAATGTGGCACCCAGGTCATCGGGCGAGCAAGCGTCGAGCGTGGGGGCCATGCCGCGGGCGTCGGTGCTTCCATAGGCGATGCCGCCGCGCACACCACCGCCGGCCAGGAGCACGGCCATCGCATTGGACCAGTGGTCGCGCCCGGCCGTGCTATTGATCTGGGGCGTGCGGCCAAACTCGCCGGCGCAGTAAACGACGGTCGAGTCGAGCAGGCCGCGCTCTTCGAGATCTTCAATCAGGGCGGCCAGCGCCTGGTCGAGCGTCGGCAGGAGCTGGTTGCGCAGGGTGCCAAAATTATTGGCGTGCGTGTCCCAGCTTCCAAATCCGAGTGTGACAAAGCGAACCCCGGCCTCGACCAGACGACGGGCCGCCAGGGCCCCCTGGCCGAGCGGTGTGCGCCCGTATTGATCGCGTAATTGGGGCGTTTCACGATCGAGATCGAGGGCGTCTCGCACCCGGTTGGAACGAAGCACATCCAGCGCCTGATGTTGAAAGCGCGTGAGGCCGGAACCCTGTTCCGAGCGATCGAGGGCCGCCAGGCCGGCGTCGAAGCGCTGGCGGAGGCGGTCGCGGTCATCGAGCTCGCCGAGTGTAAAACCCGATGGCAGCGCAATCCCTTGGGCACGCAGTTGTCCCTGAGCGGGGTTCCCTTCGATCTCGAATGAACCGTAGGCCGCCCCGAGATAGCCGGGCGAGCCGGCCGTTCCGTCGCGCAGCGCGGCAAAGCCGACGTTCGGCGGCACGCCCGGCGCGGCCGTGAGGAGTCGAGCTGCGAGTGATCCATACGCCGGGTATTCGATCGCGGCGGCGGGCGGGTTGCCGGTTGTCATGTACGTGGTGCCTGGCCCGTGCGCCGAGATCGTGTGATGAACCGAACGCACCAGGGCGCAATGGTTCATCTGGCGCGCCAACCGCGGCATCGGCTCGGCGATCTGTACCCCTGGGACCCCGGTGTCGATCGGCCGGAACTCACCGCGAATCGAGTCCGTGGCGTCGGGCTTCAAGTCCCACATGTCGATCGTGGCCGGTCCCCCCGAAAGCCAGACCATGATCGCCTGCCGCGCCCGACGTGCCGGCCTCGCCTGAGCCTCGGCTTGCAGTGCGTCCGCCAGGCTCATGCCAAGCAGCCCGGACCAGCCGATCGCGAGAAAATCGCGGCGGCGCACACCGTCACAATTGATCGCGTTTCGTCCGCGCATTGAAGCGCCTCCCAGGGATGTAGGATAGAGAGAGTTAATGATTCAGAATAAATTCACGTGTATTGACTAATGCCCAGACAATGTCTTTCATGGCTGCCGCGCGGTTCTTACTGCGCAGCGAACTGGTCGAGGGCCGATCGCATTTCGGGTTCATCGGGAAATCGCGACAATGTGGCCAGGAAAAGTTCTTCGACGATATTGCGATCGGGCTGGTGCTCATCTTGGGCGAGCGCTTGCAGCCGGCCGTGCTCGATCTGGTCGAGAAGCTTCGGGTCGGTCATGAGGAACAGGGTCTGGGGAACCGACGAGGCGCGGCCGCGCTGGCAATCGCAGGTTGACGTGCGCTCGGGCCGGCCAAAGATCCGGAAGATCCGCGCGAGCTCGGGGTCTTGCACCCGATTGGGCGCGACTTCAATCGCCTGCGCTCCAGGCGGGACGTCGGACCCGAAGTCTCGGGACGCGCCCAGGGCCGCGCCGAGAACGTCGACGATCACCTCGGCCATCATCGGCCGGGGAATCGCGTGCGAGTAACAGGTCTGCTCGCCGCGGTTCGACGTGTTGGTGCGCATGAAAGTTGATAGGTCGCTGACGACAGGATCATCCGTTCGAGATGGCGGATGTCGTAACGCGAGCGGACGAACTCGTCAGCCAGCAGGTTCAAGAGCCGCTCGTTGCTCGGCGGGTTCGCGACGGAGAAGTTATCGACCGGCTCGACCAACCCCGCGTGAAAATAGACCGCCCAGACACGGTTGACGAAGCTCGGCACGAAGTAGGGATTATCTGGCTCGGTCATCCATAAGAAAAGTGCGAGCCGCGGGTCGCCGCCGCCGGGAATCGCCGGTCCGTCGAGCGCGCGGGGGGCAGCTTGGCGTGGGATTCAGGGTCCGGGAGTGAGCGGCCAGTGGCGCTTGACACAAAAACCTCGCGGAGCCGGGGAACCGGCGGTAGCGTGTGATTGGCGGCGGCATTGCGGCGCTTCTCCAGCAAGAGCGCGGTCGCGGCCACGACCTCGGGCGAGCCGCCGAACTGAACGCGGCCGAAAATATTGGCGAACGCGCGGTAGTCGCGCTGGGTCCAGCGATCAAAGGGATGCTTATGGCATTGCGCACACTCGATCCGCACGCCCAGAAACGCCGCGGCCACCCGTTCGGACATGGTCTCCAGCGGCTCGAATTCGTCGTTGACCAGCCGCCGCCAGAACAGGTCGAGGCTTGATCGCTGCGCATAGTCGGCATCGAACCCGCGCCTGGCTGTTTCGAGTCGCCCCGCTTCCTCGTTGAGCCAGGTCTCGATGTCCTTGCCATCGCGGCTGGTGGCGGAGAGCACACCGCGGACAATCTGGTCATAAGGTTCGCCTCGTGCAATCCGGCGGCGAAACCAGTCGTGCCACATCTTGGCTCGCTTGGGCCGCAGTTCGGGCGGTCCTTCCATGGCCGCGATGTCGCAGCCAGTGATATCGCAAAAGCGGGTCGCCCAGAGCGCGGCGTGCCGCGGGTGGGCAAGAAGCCGGTCAATGGTCTTGGCTCGTTTGCCGGGGTCTTTGTCGGCGAGAAACCGCCTGACCTCCTCAGGGGAGGGGAGCGAGCCAATCGTGTCGATCGTCACGCGCCTGAGGAATTCGGCATCGCTGGAAAGGGCCGAAGGCGCGATTCGCAGCCGGGCAAGGCGCGAACACGGCTTGATCAATGAAGCTGGCCGGGCGCGGGGTCGTTACCGTGGTGGCTTGCTTGATCGGCTCATGATGATGGGCCACGCTTGATTCGGGCGCTGCAACCACCGGTACGAGCACCGTCGCCGACGCAGGGACACCCCGGAAGGTGGCGATGATCGCCGTGACGCCCGGCCGGATGCTCCGCACCTGGCCGCTCGGCATGACCTCGGCGATCGAATCATCGCGGGCGCGAAATTCACAAAACGGAGTCATGTCGGCGCTTTTGCCATCGCGAAACGTGACATTCACCCGTAGCGGCATTGTGTCGCCGGGCCCGCTGAACAGGTGCTCGGCCGGCTCGATCGCGATTGTCTCGACGGCTCCGCTGCCTGGCTGACGGGCGGCGCCTTGCTCGATCCAGGCGCGGATGACCTGATATTCCCACGAGTCGCTGGTGAACCGCCGGCCCCCTTCGTGGGGGACTTCGCCGGTGGGTTTGAGTAGCAGCAGGCTGCGGCTCGGGTCGACCCGATTGACGCGACGGCCTGACGCTTCATGCGTGAGCGCGCGAAAATCCTGGCTCGGGTCGTGCCCGAAGAGGCTCAATCGCAGACCGCCACGCCCCTGGAATGAGCCGTGGCATAGCCGGGGGCCAGTGTGGCTAACTTCATTACAGCGGATGCGAGCGAACCTTCGGAACTCGAAAATCTGCGGTCGTACTTGCGAATTGCGCGGCTTCAGCAAGGTTTGAGCCAGTCCGAGTTAGCAGCGCGATCTGGAATGTCGCAAGCTCAGGTCTCTTATTTTGAGGCCGGCGATCGACTGCCGTCACTTGACCAGTTACTTCGTTTGGCGCGGGCTCTTGAGATTCCTGTTCAACGATTACTCAGCGGAACGGACCGACCGGGGACGGATTTAAGGGATCTGGCCGTCGAACTTCACCGGCTGGGCGCTGTCGACCTCTGGATTAAAGATGCTCGTGTCCCTGGAGCTTTTCGAAGGTCCGAAGAACTCATTACAGTGGTCGTCGCGCCTGACGAACCAGCCGCGCACATTCTTGAAACTGTACCAGCCATACTTGCATGGAACGAAATTGACCCCGTTCTGCTTCATGCTTTCGCGCTCGCAAACAGCGAGAACACATGTCGGCGCATAGCATGGTTGGCCGACGTGACGCTCACAATCGACAAGCAAGGCGGATTTCCGGGAGGTTGTCGCAAAGAAGCCCTGACGCGTTTTGCCCGGCTCGTTTCGGCTCCTGTTAACGAACAAGGTGCGTGGGATAATCTCGGCCGTCCGATGACAAAGCGGCCTTCGTCGCCTCTATGGAAACGATGGAAGATCAACCATGACTCGCGCCTGGACGATTTTCGAGAGCGAGCTCGGCACCTGAATCAACTCCGCAAGCCATTATCAGCAGTGCAGTTCGCCGTACGATCACCTGGAAATTCATGAGGGCGATTGAGTGAAACACCACGAGATTCTGCAATTCCTCAAGACCGTCGATTCCGAACTGGTCAAATATGCTGATGAGGGCGAAACACTTGAGTTCCACTTGATTGGAAGGTCGGCCCTCATCCTACGCTATGGATTGAGCTTGATGACCAAAGATGTTGATATCGTTCAATTCCATGGTCGTAAGCTGGAAAACAAGGCGATCGAGTTCTTCGGAAAGGGAACATCAAACGCGAAACGTCTGGGTTTCTACCTCGAGCAAGTGCCCAGGGGTTACCGCCAATCCCCGGCGGCTATTGCAACAGATCAGAAGATATTCCGGGCGAGTGGCAAGTCCTCAGACCCAAGTTGCCAGATCCAAACGACTTGGCTGTCACAAAGCTGAGCCGGTCTCACGCCAAGGATCGGGAAGATTTGCAAATCCTTTGCGATTTAGGCCAGCTCAATGCTGCGACTTTACGAAACGCTCTCGATTCGGCATTCGCCTGGGAGGAAGACGAGGCCCCCAAACGGAAAAAGGCATACACCAACCTGGAAACGGTAATTGAATATATCGAGGGCAGCCGTCGACAGCTTTGAACAATGATGATTTCACGGCCGCGAATCCTCCCCAACCATCGCAGGCCTGACATGCTCCGGATCGCGGCGCGGCGTCCGAAAATCGACCAGTCGATTCGTCGGTGCCGGGTGGGCCTGCGACAGGGCTTTGCCCAGCGCAACTCGCAGCGCCCAGATATCACGCGGCCGCAGCCGTCCGTAGTCGATCCGGCCCGCGTCTTCGCCGCCGCTATAACTGGTTCCCTCGCGCTTGCCCGCCAGCTTCAAGGCCGTGCGCACTTGCTGGCCCACGGCCCACTGAGGCTCTTTTTTCAGGTGTGACCAGAGCGCCAGATACTCGACATCTTGCTGGCCCCTGCGATACGCCTTCAAACGGATCGACGGAATCGGATCGTTGCCTTTTGCCGACTTCGCAGCAGCGCCCGCGGGGCTTGGATAAAAAAGGGACAGCTCGTCGGCTTTGTTCCACGATTCGGTGTTACCCACCGTTTGCCATGGAATAACGCCGTCGGCCCCCAGCGACCAGACGTCCAGACACCAGGCCACCGGCTGCACGTTGGGCCCCTCGACCGGATTCGTCGAGCCATATTCCAGCACGATTTCGCCATAGGCTCGCTTGCGCTTCTGGACGAGCCGGGGATAGACGCGCATGGCGCTGCCGACCACGAGATCGTCGAGCAGGCCGTCAAGACTGTCGCGCTGCCATTGCGGTCGCGAGATATCGGCGCGGAAGACCAGCCGGGGCCCGGCCGCCGGTGCTGATGCACGTGACGTCCCAACTGCGTCGGCCGCTTGATTGATCCCTTCGTGAAACGCCCGCGCGAAGTAGCGCAGCGCCCAGTAGTCTTGAAAACTCGCCGGCTCGTCGAGTAGCCACGGCGAGGAACCGCGTGACCAGCCGTTGGCCTTGAAGTTGTTCTTGTTGTTCAAGAAGCCCTCGAAGAGGGTCTCGGTCCATCTCTTGGCTTGAAAGTGCGTGGCGATCTGCCGCGCCGCCGCGACAAACGCGAGGCGATAAGCCGCGGGAAACGCACGGTCGGCCCAGTAATCGCCGTTGTAGTTGCCTTCCATCGGGGTGGGCCAATTTTCGTTGAGTGGCAGGTAGAACCGCTCGACCGGCACACTCTTGCGAGGCAAATCGGCGAACGCCGATCCATCGAGCAGCGGGCCGAAACGGCGGTCCCACGCCGTCCAGTCGAATTCGAGCCGCTGACTATCCCAGCGCGGTGCACAACCATCCTTGACCCGGCCGGTTTGCGAGTAGGGCACGCGGTTCAACACGGTGCGATGCCGGTGCGCCAATCGATAATAATCACGCTCATTTTCGGGAAGGTCGTAGCAGTTCATCTCCGGCAGGAAGCTGAGATGATCGGGGAGCGTGAAATCCCAGACCGTCAGCTCGACCGGCAGATCAAGTGCATCCGCCCCGGAAGGGGTGCGTAAACTGAGAACCCCCCGGTGCACGCCCGCGGGAAATGTGTGTGGCACATAAATCTCGACGTGCAGGCTCTGGCTCTTGAGTTTCGGCGTGGCACGATCGGGAAAACTGAGCGGGACAATCGGGTCCGGCAAGGGTCCCTGCTTGGTCGGCACGAGACCATAACGCCCGAAGGCCACGTCGAGCTTTTTGGCTGCGGGCCCATCGAAAACGAGCTTGTACTGACGTGAGGCGGCGTCGCCGCGCAAGACGATCTGAAACGCGACAAACTCATTTCGCGCCGCCTGCAAGCTGATGCGGCGGTCGGCCGCGCTCCAGAGATGGTTGGCGGCCAGGTAATCATCGGGTTGCCCCGGGATCAGCTCGCCGGTATTCGGATTGACCTTGTCGAGCTCGTCGATGACAGCCACCTCGACACCGGCGATCCGCGGCAACGCCCTGGCAGCCACGCCGCGTGGCGGGCTCGACGCTTCAACGATCGGGGGGAGGGGGGCCGGCACACGGCCTGAGACGGTGATTGTTCCCGACGCCGCTGGTCCACGATTGCCGGCCGCGTCGACGGCTCTGACTTCCAGTTTGACGGTCGCGCCGGCGGCCAGTTTCATGTCGTGTACCTGCATTACCACTCGCTCCCCGGCGCGCCGGCCAGGGGGATCAGCTCGCGGGGGAGGGGAGTGCCATTGAGCGTGGCGAAGAACCCGAGGGTTCCCGCGGGGCCGCTATCCTTGGGCGTCACCCATGAAACAAGCACTTCACCGGCCGGCAAGGTGGCCGTCGCGGCCGCGTCACTTTTGAGTTGAGTCGGAGCGGCAGGCGGCGAGCGATCGGTTGGTCCGAGCTCGACCGTGAAATACGGGGCGCTCGCTCGATTTTGCTCGCGACTATACACGAAACGGTTAGGAAAAAGCCGGAAGTCGAAGTGCTCGCCGTCGCGCTTCCATTCCGAGCCCGTGTCGTCGAAGACGAGCATGCCATGGCTCAAGCCCGCCACTCGCGCCGCGATGATGAGCGGATCGACGGGGATGCGCTGCCAACCGTCACCATCAGGCGGCGAGGCATCGGCCATGCGCCAGAGGGTGCCGCCGTTGCCGAGAATCACGTGACAGAGATCTCCCCCGCCGATCGACCAGGGGAGATCGGGATGGCGGCGATGGCGAAAAGTCACGCCGCCCGGCTCGACGGCGTAGCCGGTGCCGGTCCCTTCAAACCAGTCGGCGCCGACGCTGCTGACCGTGACCCGCTCGAGACGTTCGTCGCCGGCCTTCTTCAAGTAGAGCGCGGCCGAGCGGATCGTCCGGCCGACGAGCGCCTTGGTGTCGATGTCGACCAGGCTCATTTCCTGAATGCTCTTGAGCTTGAGCCGCGGAGCGCCGCCGTTGTTGCCGTTGGCCTCTGAGCCGAGCTCGCAGACCCAGGCGTCACGCGTCACATCGAGCCGCACCGGAGAAGACGAAGGCGTTTGGCCGCCCCCGTGCGCTCGGGGAGGCCCCAAACCCGTGAACGTCAAGAACATGATATATATTGAAACGATGTGATATCGCATGGCAACGGTACTCGTGCTCATTCGTTGGTAAGGATCACTGCGCCTTGCTGGGCCGATTCACTCAAAACGCGTCGATGCCCCATTCGCCGCCGTGCTCAGGGTTGCCAACCAGTTGTTGACCCATGGGGTCGACAACCCAATCGAGCGATGTCAAAGGGATCCGGCCGACCAGGACGGGATATTCATCACCGATCTCTCCAACGTCGAGCGTACAATCACGTCCCGGATCGTGAGCCGCACGGTGCCATACGCGTTGACCAGGAAATCACCTTCCAAGCCCCGTGAATGACGCGTGCGCAGTGGCTTGAGCCCCAACGCGGCAACAATGCGTTTGGGGAGCAGGAGCGTGGACGCGGCTGTATCGACAAGGGCGTCGTGGACCTCGATCCGACGGACCTGATCGTCTGTCAGTAATCCCTTTTCCGCACTGTAGAGATCTTCGAGGTTTTCGATCTTCGCCGTGACCAGGAACTTGCCCATCATGGAGGTTTCGATGATGTCTGCCTCCCTGTTTGGTTCTGCCGCGATTCGAGGCTTCGCTATTCATCGATCTTGCGACACCGATTATATCCTCAAGAAGAGCCTGCGCCGGTACATCCAGAAGAGGATCAGCCAGAGCACCAGAAGAGTGGCCTGCGCCGTGCAACAGGGGCTCGTAAGGATGGCCCATGGCGCCAAACGGGGCCTTGCCCAGATGGATGGTCAAGTTTCGCGCGATGAATCCTTCCCAGAGGCCGGCCATACAGTAAGCGGCGATCGAATTCATGCCGATCACGCGGAGCGGAAACGCCCAGAAACGCACGCCGATGATGTCGAGCACGGCGTAAAAGCCGGCGAGAAAGAGAAAGCACCAGCCGCCGCTGAACAGGACCCAGCTTGGCGTCCAGATCCGCTTGACCACCGGGCAGATGCCCAGCTCGCCGAGTCCCCAGCCGGCGGCCAGGCCGACGCCGCCGGCCATGCAGAGCCAGAAGACCTTGGCCCAGCGGGTGGATTGGCTGTTCTGGAGCGTGCCCCCGGCCAGGAGGCCCAGGATCATCGTGGCCAGGGTCGGAATGAAACTGAGGGTCGCATAGCCGCCGCCGTTTCGAGTGAACGGGTTTGCCCGGGGGAACAGGTTGAGAAACCACGTGTCGAAGGCCCAGGCCAGGTTGCTGTTCTTGTCCCAGTGCGCCGCGAACCCAGGGGGATGGTGCGGCCAGTCGGCCGGAACACCCACGGCCGCGTAATCAAATGATGCGCCCGGCAGCGGATAAAGCGCGAAGGCCGCCCAGTAGCCGACGAGGATCAATGCCAGCGCGGCCCACTGGATGCGCCTTGAAAAAAGGGCCAGGACAAACAGGAATGGATAACCCATGCCGATCTGACTGAGCGTGTCTTCAAACGTGAAATTCGTCTGCGAGCTGCTGCGCGACCGCAGAAAAACGCCCAGGAAGATCAAGATCAGCGATCGCCAGACCGCGTGCGCCGTCATCCTTCCAGCCGATTGACCGCGTGCCAGGCGGCCGGCCAGCGAGAACGGCAGTGCGACGCCGACCAGGAATGAAAACGACGGCTGGATCATGTCGTGCAGCGAGCAGCCCACCCATTCGACATGCGACTGATGATGGCAGAGCGTCGCCCAGACGGCGTTCCCCGGCAGACGAGACGCGACCTCGCACAGGTTGAGCACTTCGCCCATCATGAGGAACATGACGAAGCCGCGGTAGGCATCGACGGCCGCGACGCGTTCAGCGGGCGGCACAGAGGGAGTCGTCAGGTCGACGTCAGACGTCGAGCCCGAATTCGAACATGGTCCGGCCGTGTCTCTGACGGAATGAACGCGTCGCTCATGATGGGTCACTTTGTCTCGGTGGAAGACGCCAGAAGGAGAGACATCGCATCGCTTCCAAAGCGTGGCGAATGAAGTCAGAGCGTCCCATCATAGCGAGCCGGCCGCGCGGTGGTAACGCTCAGCCACCCGTGGCTGGCTCGTGCGAGGCCGGGACGCTCGCCCGTTCCATCGTGATCCTCGCTCGCCGAGGCCGGCTCAAATCTGATAGAGCTCGGTGTATTTCCGCCGCAGTCCGTCGATCAGCGGGCGGTGATCGGGGCGTGATCCGGTGACACGGGCGATCAGATCCGCGGCGTGGTAGCGCTGGCCCTGCGCGTGCACGTTCGTCCGCAGCCAGCCCAGGAGCCCGCGATAATCGCCCCGCGCGAAGGGCTCATCCAGGCCGCCGAGATCGGCTTGCGCGTGCGAAAAGTTGGGCCGCGTAGAGGTTGCCCAGGGTATAGGTCGGGAAATAACCAATCAGTCCCGCACTCCAGTGAATGTCTTGCAAGCAGCCTTCGGCGTCATTGCGAGGCACGATGCCCAGGCTGGCGCGATACTTGTCGTTCCAGGCTGCGGGAACATCGGCGACGGCTAGGTCGCCCGCGATCAGGGCACGCTCGAGCTCGAAACGCACAATAATATGCAGATTATAAGTCGCCTCGTCGGCCTGCACGCGGATCAACGAGGGGGCGACGTGGTTGACCGCCGCGTGAAACTCATCGATGGTCACGCCCGTGAGTGCTTCGCGAAAGATGCGCTGGGCCATGGGAAACCAGAACGTCCAGAAAGCCCGGCCGCGTGCCACGGCATTTTCCCAGAGCCGCGACTGCGATTCGTGCACGCCCAGCGAGACCGAGTCGCCCATCGGTGTTCCATAATGAGCCGGGTCGAGCCCCTGCTCGTAGAGACCGTGACCGACCTCGTGCAGGATACCGAAAAAGGCATCGCTGAAATTGTGCTCGTCAAACCGCGTGGTGATCCGGCAATCGCCGGGCCCGATTCCCGTACAAAACGGATGGGCCGTCACGTCCAGCCGGCCGCGATGAAAATCGAAGCCCACCGCCGCGGCCACGGCCTCGCCGAAGACACGCTGGCGTTCACGTGGATATAAACGCTTGAGAACAGCCTCGCCGCCGGCCCGGTGGGCGGCCGCGGCCGCGGCTCCGGGCTGGGCGGAGCTGGCCGCCTTGCGCTGGGAGGCCTCGCTGATCGCCTCGACGAGCGGCACGAGCTCGCGCTCGAGTGCCTGGAAGAGGAGGGCCAGGTCGGCACTTCTGGCATTCGGCTCATACTCGTCGAGCAGCGCATCATAGGCCGAGTCGGACGCATCCGCTTGTGCGCCGCTGGCTGGTGGGGCTGCTGCTGCTGGCTCGCCGTTGCGGGCGTTTTCAGCCACCTGGGCCGATGGATGGCCCGCCGCGCCCGCGCTTCCGAGGCACGCGGCCTCGCTCCGTTTGAGCTGGATGATCTTTTCCAGCCAGGGCTGAAAGCGGGCGAAGTCGCTCGCGGCGCGAGCGGCGACCCATTCCGACTGAGCCAGCGACGTGGTGTCGCGCCAGCTCCTCGACGAGCGACCGTGGCAGGCGGACCTGGCGGTTGTAACGCCGTCTGATCTCGCGAATATTGACGGCCTCGACCGAATCAACGGACATCAAAAGCCCTGAGCCTTCGAGCTCCGCCAGAAGCTCGCCGACCCGGGGATCGGTGGCTCGTTCGTGCTGGAGTCCCGCGATGAGAGCGACCTGATCGCCCCGGTGGACGGCTCCGCCAGTGGGCATATACGTTTGCTCGTCCCAGCTCAAGAGGGCCGAGCACGAGCCCAGTATCGATTGTTCGCGGGCTCGGCGGATCAGCGCGTCGTAAGCCTCTTGGGAATCCATGGGCCTGTTCCCGGTCGAGCTTGATAACAGATGATTTCGGTTCTATAGAAATGGTAATTCAACCATTTCGCCAGATATCGGCCCGGATCAATCAATCAAGCTCTTCAAGGAATTGATTGATGGACTGATCAGTCGATTAGCGACTCTAAACTCGCGACGAAAAAGAAACGGCAAGAGAGGCGAAATCGCTCTCTTGCCGTTAACGCTCCGGAATGAGGCAACCTGGGGCTCGCAGGATCGATAGCCCAGGTTGTGTGGGTTACCGTGATGCTAGCTGACCGAGGTCTCGTTGAACTAGCTCGGTGGCCGCAAACTCCTTGTTTCCAAGGAGATGAGTTCTAGCAAGTGGCACAGTCCGAATCAAGCAAGCGGGGTGCGCTTGAAGAAACGGCGGAAGGCCAGGAAGCTGGTCATGCCGATGCCGAGCAGAGCCATGGAGCTCGGTTCGGGAACGACGGAGAATGACAGCGAGTGACCGGTCACGAGCCCCGCATGCCCAGCGGGTTTCGTGGCCACACTCACCGTGATCGTTCCCGGCGCGTTGGCGTAGGAAGTCGAAGAATCGAAGGTGAAAGAGCCGCTGGCGAGGGTGGCCCCCGTACCAAACTTGAGCCTCAATCAGCTTGGGGGAGACGAACACCACGGTGGGCGACACCGGATTGTAGTTCGACCCCGACTTCTCAAAGGCAAAACCTGAGAACGAGCTAACACTGCTGATCGTACCCGCACCGGTGTAGGTGAAGTCGATTTCCGTGAGGCTCGTCGTGTTGGCAAGTGAGCCGAAGCTTACGTTCTGGGTCACCTGGGTGGGCGACGCATGGACTGGCGTGACAAACGCCAGGCTGGCCAGTAGCCCCACGGCCAAAGCCGAAAAATGCAGTCTCTTACTCATGCAAATCTCCTACAAAATGAAACTCTTGAACATTTGTCGAACAGTTCTGCCTGCGACCTTCCGAGAAAACTCGACATCGTTTGTCCCGGAAAGAATGGATTCGACGAGTTGGGGCTCGTCGAAAAGCTGAGGGCTTGATCCGACATTTCCTGGAAGCGTTGGCAAGGATGCATGATTCCTGTGAGTCATCTCCATTCGGCTGAATGCAAGCTGACCGGAGCGGAAAAAAGGCTTGAGCCTTTCTATCCACCCTATCCTCGTTGCCGCGTGGTTATGGCGGAACCTCCCAAGAATTAGCAAGACACGCAAAAACACAGGGACGGAAACGGAAACAAACGTCCGGGCCAACGCTTGACCTCGAGGATCCATCCGATAGCCGACGCCCGTCTCGGCATTGGTTCAAAACGTTAACGGTCCAGAGGCTGCAATGCTTTCCGGAGACAGAATTCCGCAAACGCCATCGCGTTCGAGCTGGGGGGTTTGCATTCCAACGCCTTTAAGAACGATTTCAACAACCAACCTTCCCGATGGCTTCGGGCGGCCGGCGTTGAAAAGTCTCAGGTGCAGGGCAGGAGACCACAGTGAGTTCTCGAAATGATCGAGTTGTCGTCCCAGGAAATCACAAATGCTCCCAACAGCCTTCCATTACTCTAGCTACTGACCGAATTCAGGTTAGCTTGCCTCAAAGGCGGTTTGACGAGGTCCTTAGTGGAGAGATAAAAGGTTCGCCAGAATGCAGAAAAGTCGCCCCAGTCGTTTGACTGAGTGAATGCACCACAACCTTCACGTCGGTAATAGATTTAACCGGTCTGGATTCCGATTTCAATAAAAAAGTCCTTTCTTTACTCCCTGACCTTCAGGTTGTCGAAATTAATCCCAATCAGTACCACTCAGATATGTCGCGTGTGACAACCTGACAATCCTTTTTTCACGCCCCCAATGATCGCATGTTTGGCACGTGCAATTCACGCGCCTACTTCATAAGCCCATGATAAATTTCTGAAGAAGCGAGCATCGTGCATGTAAACTCTTTGTCAGTTTAGTGTTATCATTCAACAACGCCCTCCGAGCACACTGTCGACGTGCTTCTGAAACGCGGGCAGTTGTGTCTAATTAAAGGTATTAGAGCCCATTTCCAAAATCGTCCGGCGCGGTTTAATGTCCAGAGGTGCACTGTTGCGGCAAAACAACACCGTCGCACGCACGTTGCAATTGTGAACCGAACCTCCAGTGCCTCATTGCACGCCAATTGGTTCCAGAGTCATGAGCTGAGCGGGCTCTGACGGCTTCTCGACCCTGCGGTTGGCATCGCTCTCGCATGCAATCTTGATGGTGGGGGTTGCCTTTTGGGCGCTATCAAACCCAAAATTAACGCTGCGCACCGCAGGTTTGCGTTCCTGATCGTAAGTTCTCGAAACGATCAGGGCGACCGTCCCAAAAACGTGGTCAGATCGTTTAGTTACGCAAACGTGAGTATGACGTTACGGCCTTTGGCTTTTGGATCTCATCCGATGTTCGACCGATTCGCTCGTGATACAAGGCGTCCCGCACTTTATAAGGCATTCCAGGCTCGCGGTCGCTGGTCCGCATGGATTCAAGACGCGGGCCAGCGGCGGCGGCCCGGCAAGGCGCTCAAATTCGACGCGCTCGAGACGCGACAGTTGCTCTCCGCCACCATCACCGAATACTCGGTGCTTTCGAATGGAAACAATGGCAGCCCAACCCAGATCACGGTTGGGCCTGATGACAACCTCTGGTTCGCGGAACCCGCGACCAATCAGATCGGGTCCTTCAATCCGACAACCCGAACAGTCGCGAGCCAGATCTTCACATCCGCAACGGCTGGCGACCCCACGGCGGTCACGAGCACCAGCGGTGCCGGTGGCGCTGTCTGGTTCAGTATGCAGAATTCCGCCCAGTTCGGCGAAGTTACCCCGGGGGGTTCGCCGGAGACGTTCAATCTGTCGGGAGATTACGTCAGTGCGGCCGGCATCGCGGCGCTCGGCGGCAATATTTGGTTCATGCTGCCCGCGGACAACGAGGTCGGTTTCTATGATCCGTCCACCAGCGACTCCAATGTTTACTCACTCTCTCCGGCCAACATTGATACGGCCGGCTTCCAATCCCAGGTCATCGCCGGACCGGACGGCAACCTCTGGTTCACCGAGCCCGGCGCAATTGGAATCTTCAGCCCGAGTTCCAACACGGTGATCGGCCAGGTCAGCTTGCCAACGGCCGGCGGTACCCAGATGCCGACCGCGATCACCATCGGGCCCGACGGCAATATGTGGTTCACCGAGACCTCTTCCACCGCCGCGGCTGTGGGCGTGATCAACACGACGACCCAAAAATATGACACGGAGTTTTCACTCTCCGCGTCGGCCCAGCCCAACGGCATCACGACCGGACCAGATCAGAATATCTGGTTCACCGAGGGGGGCGCCGGGGCGATTGGCATGGTCAACGTGACAAGTTTCACGAATCCGGCCCTTGATACCCTGGGCACCTCGCTCACCATCCCAACGACCGGCCAGACGGGGGGCGTCGTGAGCAATCCCACGCCTCATGGGATCACGGCCGGGCCCGACGGAAACCTCTGGTTTGCCGATTCGTCTGGTGCCATTGGCGTCGTCGTCCCGGACACGTCGCCCGCATTCACGGTAACCACCGCTCCCTCGTCGACCGTCACCGCGGGTGCGGGATTTGGTTTCACCGCCACGGCCGAATATAGCTCGGGCGATGTTGACGCCGGCTTCGAGGGGAGTGTGACCGCGACGCTTTACAACTCATCAAATGTCAGCGTCGGCACCCAGACGGTGGCCGCCGTCAATGGCGTGGCCACATTCTCGGGTCTCACGCTCGATACCGTGGGTTCCGGCTATACGATCAAGGTCGCGAGTAGCGCGAGTGGTGCCCCCGCCGCGGCGACAACGGGTTCGATCGCGGTCGTGCCGGCCGCTCCAACTCAACTTGTCATTACGGCCGCTCCCCCCGGAAGCGTGACGGCCGGCACCGGCTTTGGCTTGACGGCCAAGCTTGAAGACACCTACGACAATCTTGCCACTAACTTCAACGGCAACGTCTCGGTCAGCTTGTCGAATAATCCCGGCGGCAGCACGCTGGGCGGCACGACGACCAGCGCGGTGAGCTCTTCCAGCAGCAATCCTGGAATTGCCACCTTCGCGGGGCTGACCCTGGACAAGGTAGCGAACGGTTACACGCTGAGCCTTTCCGAGGGGGGCGCCTCCGTGACGACCGCCGCCTTCAACGTGATACCGGCCGCGGCGACACATCTGGTCATCGTCTCGGCACCGCCAGCCAGTGTTGATCCCGCCGCGGGATTTGGGCTGACCGTCGCGGCCGAAGACAATTTCGGCAATATCGCGACGGGCTTTAACGGCACCGTGACCGTCGCACTCGCCAGCAATCCCGGCGGGAGCGGCCTGGGTGGCTCCAAGTCCGCGAGTATTAGCTCGACAGGTGCCACGCCCGGCGAGGCGACCTTCAGCGGCCTGACGCTCAACAACCCGGGTAACGGCTATACGCTCACACTCTCGGCCACGGGCCTGACCTCGACGACCACCAGTGGCTTTAACGTGTCGACGTCCTCGTCTTCGCCGTCTCCGACACCTTCGCCGTCGCCGACACCCTCGCCCTCGCCCACACCGACTCCGTCACCGACAATTCCCATCGTCGTCGGCGAGACCGCCGTCTTTACTCAAAAGACCAACAGCAAGGGCAAGAAGACCGGGAAGCCCGTTCTCTCGGGCTACGTGATCACATTCAGCACGGCGATGAATCAGGGGACGCTCGGCAACTCCGCGAACTATGTCATGGATGTCGTCACAGTCACGAAGCACACCAAGAAAATGCCTAGCCGGACGATCCTCCAACCCATCGGTTTTGGGGTCACGGCGACGACTGGCGATTCCGTGAGATTGACACCGGCCGGCAACCCCTTCCTGAAGAAGACGGGCGAGATCACGGTCCAGGCGCAGGGGGTCGAAAGTGCTGACGGCGGTTTCCTTGCCTCGAGTGTTGTTCTGAACATTGGCAAGGGGGGCAAGACCATCACGCCCGGCTGATGAGGCACGCGAATGGGCTCGGTCGCCGGTCGCGATGGGTAAACCACTACGCACGTCACGGCCCGGGGTCGACGAATTCCGGGTCGCGGTCGGCGTCGGTTCGCAGGCGCAAGCCGCGGTAATGTCGGATCCGCCCCTGCGTCGTGCGAGGGCGGATCGTGGCGAGAGCGGGGATCGCGGCGTGAAGGTCGCGGCCAAAGGAGTGTTCATCGCCGACGGCGTCGCGACCGTGTTCCTGGCACCAGGAACGCCACGCGTCGTAGATGGCCGGAACAGGGCACGTCGCTTCAGGGTCGGCAATGCAGCGGTCACGCAGGAAGGCCGCGATCGGGCTGGCCAGCTCGTCCATCGTCGTCACGAGTCGATCTCGCCGAGCGCGGCTGGATAAACCGGCCGCGCCGGTTCAGGCGTTCCCAGCCCGAAAGAGCCCAGCGCAGGATGCCGGGTAACTCGGGACGCAGCCGTTCGAAAAGCGCCATGTCCTCGCGGCCGTAAAAAGAACGGGTGAAGCGCAAGATGATCAAACGGCCCGCCAGCGCGCCGCTGACGTCGCGGAGCCTGGGGAGCTCGTTTGAGATCAGCACGAATCGCGTCGAGAGCTTGCCCGTCCAGGCTGGCAAGTGCTTGCGGTCGATGGTTTGATCATCCTCGCCGCTGATCGACAGCAGGCACTCGACGATGGCGGCATTATCGGGGCGGCTGGAGAGCCGCGCATCGGGGAAAACAGCAATGGGCTTGCCGATCAGGGTGGATAATCCAAAAGGCCGGGCCAGGGTGGAAAGCGTCGGATTGACCACCGTGTTAGAACCGGCGAGAGCCTTCAAGATCCGGGCAATCGTGCCTCGGCCGGAGCGCTTGGGCCCCACCATCATCAAGATTTTCTGATAACGCGTGTCGGGCGTGAGCAGGTAGCCAAACCATTCCTGCAAGGCCGCGATACTCTCGGCGTCGGCCCCCCAGATCTCATCGAGAAATCTCAGCCACTCACGCGGGGCCGGGGCGGCGGGATCAAAGTCGTATTCGAGCGCATGGGCGTTGAAATAACAGGGGCTCGGCGCGCTTGTGCACGGCAGCCCGGCGACCAGCGAAGGCAGGTGCACGATGGCGTTTTTCGCCGGTAAGACCTGGTCGGCCAGCCAGTTCAGAGCGCACTGATCGGTCTCGGCGTGATGGCCGTCTCCCGGCGCGGCCAACCCCGATGGCCAGGCGGGAATCCAGGCCGGCTGCATCGGGACGGTGCGTGACGAGACCATCACCAGGCTTGCCAGCGCCTGCAAAACGTCGCTCACGACGCGCCCCGTGACGGGAATTGGCCGCGGAACCACGCGCGTGGCCGCGGCTCCTGACCGGCGCGGCGGCTCGGCGCCGGTGCCGGTGCCGGGCAGGGGGCCGATTGCGTTCTTGCCATCAAATTCGGCCAGAGCCATCCGGTAGAGACGTTCGAATTCGTCGGCGATCCAGCGTGTTGTCTGGGCTCGCATCTCGGTTGCGGGAACCGGGTGATAGGCGACTTTATCCCATATGTGAAATTCGTCCCGCCAGTAGCGCAGGCTGACTCCTCCTGGACATGCAAATTCGGATATGATGAACTGGTGGGCGAGGCGATGAGGGTTGGCTTCCTGGCCAATGGGGATCGAATCGGTGTGGGGAGAGTCGGCGAGCTGAAAGTGATGAGCCGGCGAGAGGCTGGCAGGCTCGAGGCCGTGGGGGCGGTCGCGGCGCAGGGACGAGCCGGTGCGGCTCTTTGACTGGTCATAAAGATAGCCGCGGGGGCGTGAGCCCGCGGCCCCTTCGGCGTCGCGCAGTTTGTGCTCGAGCTCGGCCGGCGACCAGGGGGGCACGCAGCCCAGGTTCCACTCTTCTAACAGGGGCCGCGCTTCATTGATGGTCAGCTCGAAGCCCTGAATGAGGACGCACGCTGCGTGGAACGTGCGATCGTGGCCGCGCTGGCCGGCCACGGCAGGGGGGATCTTGGCGAGATAGGCGGCCGCACGCGTGCAGCGATCATCGGGTCGCCGCGGGTCCGCCGGTGGACGGGCTTCATCACGGTGGAGGCCATTTCGCGAATCCCGAGCACGCGGCGGGGCTCCGGGCCGGGCATCCGAGCGCGATGATCGAGCGTCTGGCGCGATGGCGGGGCCGCCAGCCGCTGAGCCAGGCCCTTCCATGCCCCGCTCGGGAGTTGTCCTGTCCCCCTTGAACGGCGCGGCGGCCTCCTCGCGGCTCGTGGCGCTTCGGGCGCCCAGCCATGCGATCAAATCGAGAGGTCGAAGGCCTTCCGTGGGCGCGGGATCGCTCGGTGGTTGCGTTCCCCCGGTCGCCGGGTGCCTCGTTGAACTATCCATCGTTCGAGAACGCCTCCACCACTGCGGCCGATCCTTCTTGCGCGGTTGGCGTTATCGAGACGCGAGCAGACCAATCCCATCCAGGGTGACACGCCGCCATGGTCGCTCGGGCCGGTTGCATCCCTTGGCTTTCAACGTGCCGGGCAAGCCGATCAAGTGCGCGGGATTGGCGGTCGCGGTGTCGATCCTGACGGTTGCGTCGCTATAGTCCCTGTCAAAGGTTGCCAGGCCTTTGGCGACGAGCGCGACGTGCGTCGCGTCGTTGGGATAATCCGGGAGCCGCACGAGGATCCAGGCCCCATTACCCGAAGAGCCCCAGATGCTGGCGCTCCTTATTTCGGGGCGATCCCCCAGAATGGCATCGCGGCGCTCGATGGCCGCGTTCCGCTCGGCGTCGGTACTGCTGATGTCGGCCGGACGCAGGGGATCAATATCGAGATAGAGCCAGCGAAGACAAAGAATATCGGCGTCGCGCGTGGTATGGCGGGATCGAACCAAACAGTGGTCGGCGCGGGCCAGAAGGTCGGAGCGAACCGGGTTGATGGTGACGTAGCCGGAAATGCCGGCGAGCCGGCGAGCCTGCTCGATCAATCGCCGGGCATCCTCGAACCAGCCGGCGAGCGTCACTCCGGCGAAGCCGCCGGTCGCGAGATCGCCCTTGCAAACACGGCCGGAACGATCAACGACGCCCCGGAGCACGCGGAGCTCGATGCATCCGGTGGCGCGGCGCACTCAAAACCTCCAGGAATCGTCGTGCCACACTGATATCGCAACCGGCCCATTGATCGGTGCGCTGCGCCGGCCGGGGCCGTCCGATCTCGTTTGCTGGCGGCGGCGCCAGGGTGGTCGGATTCTTCGAGACGTTCCGTGTCATGTCATGTTTCCTTTATGTTGCGTCGGGGCTGCGTTGCGCCAGGACCTTTCGGAGCTTGTCGATGGCCGTTCTCTCAACCTGGCGGAGCCGCCACACGCTGAGTCCGCAGTCGCGCCCCATTTCGATATAAGAGCGTTGAAAATAGGCATCGCTGGGCCGCCGCCGCCCGTCCGAGGGCGAATCGGGATCAGGAGCGAGCACCGCGGTGGGCGGCGTCTCGCGATCGGAGGGTTGCTCGCGACTGGCCCGCCGTTTTCGCCGGGGCATCGCATCCCCCAGACCGAACCGCTCACAGATGACCCACGCCTCGAACGGGCTCAATCGCCGGAGGGCCGCGCAGACGATCGCCCGCTCCTCGTTGATCACGAGGTGGTCATCGGGCGTGGGACCATCATCGGGCAGAAGATCGTCCCCCAGGCTCTGGCAGCTCGCGTGATCGCCGGCCACGAGCCTTTCCTGTTCGAGCCGTTCTGGCGCGACCCCCAGGTACTTGGCGATTTCCTCGAGCGTTGGCAAATGGGACGCGTCCTCGCCGGCGGCGGCCGCGTCACGCGTGCGCAGCTCGCTCAGCGCCTCGAGACATCGCATGCGCTGCAACCGCAAGTTCTCGGGCCGCTGGATCAAGGGGCTATGACTGGACAGGGCGCGAACCATGTAACAGCGAATCCAGTAATTAGCATAGGTGGCAAAACGAGCGGTATGCGTCCGCGGGTCAAAATGCTGGGCTGCGCGGATCAGGCCGAGGTTGCCTTCCTGGATCAGGTCGTCCGGAGCGATTCCGTAAGTCTTGTAGTGGCCGACGGCGTGCAGCACCAGGCCGAGGTTGGCCGTGACCAGTATTTGCTCGGCGTCTTTATCGCCGGCCTTGATGCGCTCGGCCAGGGCGCTTTCATCGGCCGCCGAGAGCAATCGCGCACGATCGACGCTGGCCGCGGTCGCGGTGCGCCGCGGTGTGTCGCCGGTCCACGCCCTCCTGAAGAATCGTCGTCCCTTCGACGGCTCGGAATCGTGGGTCTGCTTTTGCCCCGCGTCCGGGTTCCTGGCCGACTCGAAGCTCGCAGGCTCGCCAGCAGGGTTGAATTCCACGACAATTCGGGGGTTCATGACACTTCTTTCTTTCGCTGGATCACCGGGGCGCGTTACGGGTCAATATCACAGGCCCATATTCAAAGCTATGACCATATAATGCGACAATTCTTGCGCGCCCGCTCGCGGCGTGGCTCCGCGATGGCCCAGTCGCCGTTGCGCAGGGCGGCAACGGCGGCATGGGCGCTGGGAAAGCTGCGCTCTGCGGGCGCGGCTCCGTGATCGGTCGTGCAGCGCAGGTACCATTGGCCGGCGCGATGGCCCGCGCGAAACTCGTTCACGAACCGAGGCAGATAAACCACGAACTGCTGGTTGGTCGCTCGATCGAGAACCAGGCGCGAACCGTCGGCGGTTCGTGCGTCGACATGGTGGCGCGGCACGGATGTCGCAAAGACCGGCCGGAGCGTGAGCATCTTGAGCGCCTCGACACAGCCCGGAACTCGCTCTGGCCGTTGCCTGGCCGATCGCTGGCCCTTCGATCGACGGCCAATCACGGACGCGGCGGGCCCGGAGGATGGCGGTGCGTCTTTCTCACGGCGGCCGGAGGTGTCAGTCACCGGGCCTGGGCCGTTAGAGGGCATCGCGGCCATGTCGGGATGAGCCGCCGAGAAGCCAGCGTCAGGTTGGATCGAGTCCTTGACCGTCCCCATTTTGAGCGAAATCCTTTGTTTGATTGAAACTTCGTTCGACTGAAAAACGTCGTTCGACTTCCTGGCCGCCGATTGCGCCTGCCTGCCTCGACTTCTTGGCGGGGCGTCCCGCGGAAGGAAGCGGTGCCCTGGAGAACGCCCTTGTCGATGGCCATCACTGAAGCACGCATGTCCACGGCAACAAGGGCCGGCGAGCGCGAAAGACAGGGGCAAGGCCGCATGTTCTGCTACAGTCCCTCGCCGGCCCGCTCACTCACCGCGTGGCCGGCCGCGGCCGTGTGAGGAGAGCGTGTGGCCGACGTTCCCCGGCGCGACATCCGTGGCCGTTTCAACCAGGCTTCCATACGCTCCTCGAGTCGCCCCAAGTCGGTGCGGTTGACATAGCGCGCCCGTCCGATGACACTCACCTCCAGGCCAAGCTGTTGAGCCAGATTCAAGAGCAACTCGGGATAGCCACCGATCTGGAGACAGGCGGCCCAGAGAGAAACGCGCTTTTTTTCGTCCATGGGTTTCACCACTCCTTTTCTTCAGCAATCGATTTCTTGACACGGCGCATGCGCAACGGCATGAAACAGCGATGCGTTCCGGCCCGGCATTCAATCAAGATGCCGGGCCGGAACGACTCAAGAACTAATAGCCCGGACCAGCGGGCCCCGATGGCGGGAGCGCCGGGTACACGATGGGCGGGTCATTCCCGGCGTCCGGAGGCGGAGGGGGTTCGGGATTGGGGAGCGGATCATTTTCCCCGTTGTCCCCGCCCTTCCCTTCGTCATCATCGCCGTCGTCAACGGTCACCACGGTGTAAGGAAGAACCGCGGCCGCCGCGACCGAGCCGGCCGTGGGGCTGAGCTTCAGCTCGAGCCTTTCCAGCGACCAAGAATGATCCAGCAAACTGAAGCGACACATGGATTGTTGCCTCCTCGGACCTGGGCCCCTTAAACGTGCTTAAGCGGCCTGAAGCGAACCGACTCACTCACTCCACGGGAAAGCGCGAGCGCTTTCCGCAATTCCGCCTCGCAGTGCCGTCGGCGGGATCGCTCTCTTAAATAAGATCTTCAATTTCGAGAGATAAATTGCATAAAAGTTGCCCAATATGGCGGAATTTGGGTCGCGTCTGGGAGAGCCCCGTTTGCGAATAAGGGATGAAGACCCGTGGAACGGGTCTGGACGCGTCACCATTGCGCGCGGCGACACGAGGCGAAAACGCCGGCTCGAATTGCCGTTTTCGGAGCCGAAGTCGCGGGCCGCGTGCGCAGCGCACGGGCAAGCGCGACCGCCCCGTTCGACGCTGCACGCAATGCAAGGGCGGGGGGGGAGATTCTGGCCCGAACGCACGCCGCGATGCCTATTTAGGCCATGAATGCCGAGAGCTCGCTGCGTGGTCAGTTCGCGTTGCGCGGTAGATCGCTGCCGAGAATGCGGCTGATACGCTCGCAGGCGGCGATGTGCATCATGTCTTGCGCGAGTTGCACGCGGCCGCTGGGATCAGACTCTTGGGAACGGAGTTGCAAGAGCGGGACGAGCGCGCAGCCAGAGTCGCTTCTGAGTTTCGAGATCGATCAGCTCCGCGACCAAACGATCATTATCAATGGGAGCGTCATCCTGAAGGTCGTGGTCGACGGCGATCGTTTCCGGATTCATGGCCTACCTCGTGTCTATTCACCGCCGGGCGGGTTAGGTTACCAAACGAATAGGAGACGGACGGCACGCCCGAAAATGAGGAACGTTCCATTTCCGGCAGCGGCGAGTTTCTGGCGGTTTGGGGCGTTGAATCCATCCGGCCGAACTTGGTGACGTGTCGCGCGACACAGGATAGGGGCAGAGGTCTTCAATCGCTCCAATACCGGGCGTATAATTTGCGCCTCCAGGTCAAGTAGCGAACGCGGCTCGCGCCAATGGGATCAAGAACGTGAAGAAAAGGGTGGTCAAGATCGAGACGCTTGTTTTTGGAACGTGTCGGACCGCCGGCTTCATTCGCGCCACGCCTGCCATTAGATTGATACGTTCCCGTGGCGCGGGTCGGCTGATCGGCGGGCGGCAACGCTTCCCTGATTGATTGAGGAGCTCAGAGTGTCGTTGGACGATGTGGGACGTTCGGATGCCGTTTCGGGAGATTCGCCAGGGGCAACAGCCGGGCTGGATCGGGATCAGCCACGCGCGGGGAGTCTCGAGCCGATCTGGATCTGGGGCGTGCCCTTTACGCCGGTTTCGATGGCCGAGACGGTCCGGGCGATCGAACACTTGATTGAGGCACGCCGGCCGAGTTATGTCATCACGGCCAATGTTCACTATGCGATGCTTTCGCACGAGAATTCCGACCTGGGGGCGATCAACGAGAAAGCGGCCCTCATTCTGGCTGATGGAGCGCCGCTCGTCTGGGCATCGCGCTGGCTACGATGCCCGTTGCCGGAGCGCGTGGCCGGCGCCGATCTGATCTTTGAGTTGAGCGCTGTTGCGGCTCGAGCCGGTTATCGTCTTTTTCTTCTGGGCGGTGCCGACGGAGTCGCCGAGCTGGCAGCGCTGCGGTTGAGCGAGCGATACCCGGGGCTTCAAATCGCCGGCACGGCGTGCCCGCCGTTCCGCGAGCCGACGCCCGAGGAAGAAGCCTCCCTGATCGACGGCATCAACGAGTCGAAGGCCGATATCTTGCTGGTCGCGTTCGGGCAGCCCAAGGGCGAGCGCTGGATCGTTCGTCATCTCGGCCGTCTCACGGTTCCGGTGAGTCTTCAAATCGGTGCCTCGCTCGACTTTGCCGCCGATCGCGTTCGCCGCGCCCTGCGCTGGATGCAAAAGTGCGGCATGGAGTGGGCTTTTCGCCTCGGGCTCGAACCACGGCGGCTCGTGGGCCGTTATTCCAGGAACGCCTTGTTCATCGCTCGAATGGCGGCCCAAGATCTGAGAAGGGCCATCGCCGGGTCGCGCGGCAGCCCCTGATGATTCCATGCATCTCCCAGCATGCCTCTTGATCGCCCGCGTCAGTCGTCCCCCAATTCATCGGGCAGGATGTGACCGCCGCAGCAATCCGTCGGAATCACGAGTGTTCCTGCCCCTTCGTCGACCGGCTCGCGCCTCCACTCGTCGAGAAGGTTCATGTCTGCCAGGGCGCGACGTGTCGCAGTGACGATGACCTCGCGGTAGCCTGGATCATACTGTGTGCACGCTGGGTCGATCAGTTCGCAGAACCGGCGCACGTCCAGCCCCGCGCAGCCGAGGGTTTCATCGGTCGGGCAAAAGCCGCATTTTTTCCCGCTATCCATCTGTCAGGCGTCCGTCGGTCTTCGTGAAAAAAGGGAAGGTTGCCGGATGAGCGTCGCATCGTCACGAATCCAAAATCACGTCCCCCGCCACGCTACATTGTGATCGTGAATTGCGTGAACCCGTTACTGGTGATTGTCGGGCAGGCTGATGACCTCGCCTGGAATGTCAGGGAAAAAGGCGAACATGTGTGACTTGAAAAAATCAGGCCCAGTGGCGCCGACCGCAGGTTCGAGCAATACTGTGGCGTGCCTCCAGGACACGAACCGCTGGTGAAATATGTCGTGCGAAATTCGATCTGGCCGCCCGTGCAAAGGAGCTTGTAGATCAGACCATTTGCACAACCCGACGTCCACGCCATGGGGTTGGTCGTATAAGTCAGTGTTGTCGAACCGTTACCGATGACGGCGTTGACCCATGATACGGTGAGGTTTTTCAAGGGAATGTTGCAAGGCAAGCAGGTCAGAGATCCTGCCGGCGGCGGGAGTCCGCGCTCGGCCACCCAGCGGCCACCGATGGCGTAGGCCGTCAAGAGATCGCCGGCCGACGGAGCGTGCCCGAGAACGTCGACGATGATCGGTTGCGACGCATCATTCGATACTGTTGCCGTGCCCCCCTCTGTTTCGACTCCATCGAGCTCGATCGGAAAGGCGAGGAAAAAATGATCAGCCGTGGATGGCATCATTCCGCCGTTATAGATCTGCACCAGCCGGCGCGGCGTTTCCGTCGCCGCCAGCGAGGATGCGCGATCGATCCGGGCGGCCAGATCGGCATGGCGCGCACGAAGAAGACGCGCGCTTCGGTCATCGGAATTTGTGTCGATGATGCAACCTTTGTACATTTTGGCTCCCCTTGGCTTACCGGGGAGTGAAAAATTGAGATCGCGCTTGAGACTGGGGTCCGGCAATCATTGGAACAGGAAGACCGGGTTAACTCGCATTCGGTAGCGGACGACGCACTGGATTGAAGAAGGAGAGGTCGTCGGAGCTGGGTCGTGAACCCTGTCCTGGGCTCCGGCCCCCGGCACTCTTTCTACGTGGCCATCGATTTGATATACATAATCCATGAGAGTTCGGCGTTCTGCCGTGGGCCGGACAGTGATAGCCAGAGGTACGTTAAAGGGCCAACGTCGTGGCGACCGAGCAGCGCGTCCGCATCACCTGGGTCGACTATGCACGAGGCGTCGGGATCTTCCTCGTCGTTCTGGGACATGCCCTTCGCGGTCTCCGTTCCGGAGAGATCATCCAGGACGGATTGGCATTCCGTTCCATCGATTCTTGGATTTATGCGTTCCACATGCCCCTGTTCTTCCTGCTCTCGGGGCTGTTTGTAGAGCGCAGGATCGGGCGTAGCGGGGGGATCTTTCTGCGCGAGATCTTCGGTTCGATAGCCTATCCCTACCTGGTTTGGTCGGTGCTCCAGACCTTGATGCAACTCGCCTTCAGCCGTTACGTCACCACCAAGGTAAACCTCACTGAACTGGTCGGAATCCTCGTTTATCCTATCATGCAATTCTGGTTCTTATACGTTCTATTCCTGATTTATGTTGGCTATTACGTGCTTCACCGGATCGGTCTCGGGCCGCTCGGGGCGTTTGGGGTATTCACCGCCTTCTGGGCGACCCAAGGCTGGTTGGACTTGGCGGGTTGGTGGCCGATCAACTTGGCCCGGATTCACGGGGTCTTTTTTGCGCTGCGGTGCGCTCATGACCCACTACGGATGGACGGGACGGATCGGGCGAGCGTCATCGGCAGCGCTGGCCGTGGTCTCCGCATTGGGTTATGGAGCCGTTGCTGCTGCTGTCGCCCGACCTCTGGGATACGGTCTCAACTCCGTCTCGGAGCCGGCCATCGCCCTCTGCGGGATCACCGCCTCGGTCGCGCTCGCGATCCTGCTCAGCCGCATGCGAGGCGTGGATTTCGTCCGCGTCATGGGCGTCCATTCGCTCGAGATCTACGTTGCCCATACGATTGCGTCGTCCGGACTCCGCATCGCGCTCGTCAAGGGATTTGCCATACGCAACATCGCGGTGCACGTCACGATCGGGACGGCCGGGGGCATCGCCCTACCTGTGTTGCTGAGCCGACTCTGCCAGCGGTATCACGCCGAATTCTTATTCCGCCTCCCGGCCCGAGCCGAGCAACCAGAAAGCCGCCGCTCGGCGATCGACACTTCTTCGCAGAAGGTGCATCGTTGAACTGACAGTTACCTCCGACCGTGAGTTTTTGTCCTTATGGATAGTGTTCCATAATGGTCGGCTTGATTTCGCGACCACAACGCACTCACCATGGGGCGGGCAAGGACACGGCTTAACCCGACTTTCAGTTCCGATAGTTGTGTGACTCCAGACTCAACCGTCATAACGAAATACCCAGCGGCCCCCGACGGCCTGAACGACGACTCGCGTGCCGGCCGGCGGAATCTGAGTGCCGACATTGAAGGCATAGACGACCTGGCTTGTGTCCGGCGTGTATGAAGCCGCGTTCCCCTCGGTCTCCGTGCCGTCAATCTCCGTCGGATTGGACGCGAAGAAGGCGCTGGCCGTCGTGGGATAAGTGGTCACAGTCGTTGTCGTGACCAGAAGAGGCGCTCGAGCCATTGACACTGAACGGCGCAGCGCGATCGAGTACGCCCGCCAGTGCCTTTTGCCGTTCGCGCTCGATTCGAGATTCAGGCACGTTGAGTTTCCCAGCGGCGGTCAGAGAGCTGAAGGGTCGTCGACTGCTTGTTCCCCTGAAAGTCCCAGGTGAGGCCGACCACGAATGGATAGCTAGGAGCCTCGCCTTGTTCGAGGCCGGCGTTCACGACGAGAGACACGTCGCGGCCGTTGATCTGATCGATGCGATCACCAATTTGAACGTAGTCCACAAGCATCGGAATCGTGACCGCGGCCGCCAGCGGCGGAAATTCGTGGGCCGAACGAAGCTGACAAGCGTGCGCCATTGCCGCGTCGGAGTCGTCCTGGACGATCACGTCAGTCCCTGGCGAGGCGTTGAACGCCGAGCTTGCGTCGACGACATCCTTGTGGAAATGATCGCGCGCATCGACACGGCGGAGGATGGTCGATGCCATGGGAGAGGCGTCCCGCCGCGTTGCCGTCGCCTCGATGCCGTAGTCGGCTTCAATGACGGTTGTGAGCCGCAGCCAGAACATCTTTTCCGACTCGACCGAACTCGAGGGATTGCACAACGATGTAATCCCATGAAGGACGCCGGTCGGTTCCTGGGCGGACGCACCGGCTGGTGGTTTGCCGATATTCCACATCTCGGGGTCATCGACGGTCAGCTCGATGCCAAGGCGATCTTCCATCAAGGTCCAGCCGCCGTCGATTTGCTGCCACGTACCCGAAACCGTGTCCCAGATGCATGGAGCATCCGCACCGGCATAATCACGTGACACGGCGAGCTGGGCCTTGAGCGATTTGTTATTCAGGTCTTTGGAAAAAAGAGTATTGCGGCCCGGACGATAACGGTGCACATAGCTCGGCGGATCGTTGTTGCTTCCGCCTTTGCCGCTTCCAGTACCACTATCTGGAAGCTGGAAAACCGACGAGAAATCAATGGGGTTTGCGACCCAATCGCGTTTTGCGAGACTCCAGTGGCCGTCGCCGCACTCGTCGGCGATGTAGAAGCGGTATTTGGCTCGCGTGGCTGCTGTCGCGCTGGCGCCATCGAGCGCGCTCTTGCGAAACTGGACGCGATTAGCGGCCAAGCCGTCGCCGGCCTGAGGCTGATAGCCCGGCGCAAGGATCACCGAAACCTCGTAGCGTGCCGGCGCGGTCTCGATAAAGAACGAGTTCGCCACCGATTGATAGTCGAAGCCGGCGTGCAAGGTGGCCACGTTGACCAGGGCCGACGCGACGTCCGATCCTGTGCCGGGGAGATAGATCGGCTTGGGATCGGTCGGCCCGGCGGCATCCTTGCGGTAAATATCCAGGTAGTTGTAGGGTTCGCCGTCGCCGTCGGTCACACACACCCAGCGCATGCCGAAGCCATAAAATCCTAGAAGCTCGGCGACGACCTCGGGCCATGGCCTGTTGGTCGCATCATAGTCGCGAATCCGGTTGTGGTCAGTCTGGTAGGTGGCCGCATTGCTGGCGTCGAAAAATTCGGATCCCGAAAGGGGCCGGCGATTCTGTAGTAGCGAGTTGAGCATTCCGAAATCAGGATTGGCAACCAGCGATCGTGACGTCGCTGAATTCCAGGTCGCCAGAAGGTAACGCACCGCCTTGGATAGCCCCCAGAACGTGCGTGGATCGGTCGAGCGATCGATTGACGGATCGAGAAAAACGGGATGCGGCGCGGTTCCGTTTCGCCGACGTCATAACCGTCGGGAGTGCAATTGGGCAAATACCCGCCGATGGCCCGCGTTCCCGTGCCCGCGGGATTGAAACGAACGGGCAGATCCGTCTGAACGTTGCTGCCGTTTTGCGGATCGTCGGCGTCGCGTTCGATGCGGCCGCCGACCGGGATATTCCAGCAGAGAATCGCCACGCCCACCGCGACGAAACTGACCCCCTGGTTCGCAGGCGATAGATTGGTCTGTGGAATTCGCGCGAACCCATGAAACAAGACGCGCGTTGTGCCGTCGGGCAAGAGTGCAAGCACGACCAGTTCATCGTCGTTGCCGACCACATAGGGACTCGGCGCCCTCGTCAGCGGCCAGATTTGCTCGAACTGAGAGGGCCAACCAAACTGACCGGCGGCGACCTCATCGAGGACATAAGAGAAACGCGCCGCCGGAGGCTCGATCCCCTCCTTGTACTGGATCTGCTCGCACCAGAGATTGGGGAGGAACGAATAACCAGAGCCCGGCGAGCTACTATCGTACGAAAAGACGCCAATGGGAATGGCGTCGAGCGCGAGCTGCGGCGGATAGGGATCGTAGTCGAAGGAGCCAGGCACGATGTTGCCGCCAAAAAGTTAGGATCTGCTATTATGCACGCGTGTGAAAAAACAAATTGAAGAGAGATGAGAAGAGAGGAGGAGAGGAAGGTAGTCGCACGAACCGCAAGAAAAACCGCGCCGCTGAAGATTGCGAAACTCTCCCCCTCTCGATTTCCTTTGAACTGGACGCCGCTGAGTGTCTCGTCGCGGCCCTGGGCAGCGTCAGGAGCCCAGCCCGAGTGCCCGAATCGCATTGTAGACGGCATTGAGCATGGCCTGTTCGTTGCTTGTGTAAGCTGTTCCGGCCGTGGCCACGCCCATGGTCGGCTGTACCACCGGAGTCTTGCCAAAGAACGCCAGCTTTTGATTGGCTGCGGTGCCGATCTGGGTTCCCGTCGCTGTTCCTAAAGACAGATTCGCACCATCGACCATCGAGCCGGCCACGACAAACGCGATCCGTGCGTCGGTGATGCTCGTGATGGTCGAGGCGCCGGTGGAAACGACCGCGAGCCGAACGTGTGCCGTCGTGGGATAGCCAATGGTGCTGACGGTGAAAGCCCCTGCGCTTGTCAGATCGAGATAAAGGTAGCTCGTCGCCGAGGCACCGAGTGTTTGCGAGGAAATGCCCGCGTAGGTCGCGATTGTTCCGTCCTGCCGTTTATAACTTCCTGCGGCCACACGCACGCAGAGTGTTGCCGACGGGACTTCCGTTGTAACGACGGCGAGTGCCCCGACGGGGGCAAGCCCGTCGAGAATCTGGGCGTTGCCGTTGACGGGGACATTCCAGGTTCGGTCACCCGTGCCAGGCATGGCAAGCTGAACATTCGGTGTGTAAGAGTTTGACATGAGTTCTTTCTTGCGCGACGAGGATCGACGTTCAGCCTGGTGAGGCATTCCACGTGAGCGTGACCTGTTTGTGCGACGCGTTATAGGCGTGCTGCAGGCGTGTCTTGTTCGCGAATGGCGCGGGTGCTTGCGGCGGTACGACGATCGTGACGACTGTCGTCTGCGCTGCGCCTTTGTTGCCAGCGGTGTCGAAGGGCTCGACAGCCCAATTCCACGAGCCGCCCGAAAGCGGCTGAGACGTCCAGGTGTACCGACCGGCCGACTGGCCGAACCCTCCCTGGCCGAACCCTCCATAACCGAAGCCGTCCGTGACGATTCCGGCAATGTAGGCTGGAACGATCGCTAGCACATGGGTGTAGTCGATGCCCCCGCCCGGCGTGCTCTCGCCGTAAACGTGGAACCCCGCGATATCGGTTCCGAGAAATGTCCCGCCCATCCAGGTGAGGGTTGCACACCGCGCGGGTGTGGCCGGAAGTGCCGATCCGGCATTGATCTGCGCACTGGCTGCATCGATGGTACCGATGTCGATCCGCGCGGTCGCAGGCGGCAGGGGGATCGAGCACGACAATCCGACGCCGCTCCAGACGAGCCGCTGATCGAGATAAACCTGGTGGATGGTTCCCGCGGGTGCGTTTGATGACCACGATAGCAGGAGTTGGGTGCCATTCTGGACCGGAGGATTCACACTGGTAATGCTGGATTGACTGAAGCTCATTGTTCTTGTTGTTATTGTCGGGATTCAGGAGTGTTGCGGACCATGCGACATGAACGCGCCTGGTCCTTCAGCGTGCTTTGGGCGACGGTGAGCCTGAGTTTGACCACGCGGCCAGCGAGCGTCAGGTCAGCCCTTCCATGACAAGTCGGTAAGGTAGACACCAGCCGCCGCCAGCCAGGGGGCGTGGTCCCATTGGCGATGGCGAATACTCGCCACGAAAGATGACATTCGGCCATACACGGCCGCGGTTGTCGACCAGTGTATGAGTTAAACCGTCGGCGAAAGACAGGAGCGACGCCTCGGCCGCGTTGAGGCTCAAAATCGTTGTCGCCCATAGCACGCCCGAGACGGTAAACGTGCGCCCGCGGGTTCCCCCGAACAAGGTTTGCTGACCATCGACACCGAAGAATTGGTTAATTTGCTGGGCATTCGGGCGCGGGCTGTGAATCACGTTGACCGCGGTTCCAAAAATGGCATTGCCGTCAAGTGTCGTCACGAGTCATCATCACTTTTTATGAAGTTGCTTGATGGGCCTTCCGAACACTGTCGCTCGCCTGTTGAATGTCTGAGGGCTCGCCCAGGCCGGGAGGCGTTACGCGCAGTCAAGGCGCGGTCATGAAATCCGAAACGCACCCCGATTGGGCGGAAGTGCCGGCAGCGGCGCCTGGACGATTCCACGAACTCTCTCCATCTCGTCGATCGTTCGGCCGACCGCGACTCTCAGTCGCTCGAGCTCGTCGGTCGCGTCTGTCAGTGCCGATTCCACGGCACCACCGGTCGCCACCCCAGGCGAACGACCATCGTCGCGATGGCGTTCGTCATTTCGACCAATCGTCGTCTCAACACCCAGCGGTAGCGAACTTCGATTGCCCTGGCTGGGAAGGTTGCTCGCGGCATGGAAAGCCGAGTTCAATGAAAACGGGGCGGTGTCCCGGTCAGTCGCACGCTCAAGGATGCTTGCCTCATTGTCCTGCGCTCGCCGTGACGGCTGAAGAATCGTGCCGAGATCGGTCGCACCGCGGTTATCGCGAGGGCGATCGTCACGGCCATCGTGGGCATCGACGTCTGTCTCGGGCTGGGCACGAGATCGTTTCGTCGACGAATGATCGCGGCGTCTTGCGGCTAATTCCGTTGGGATATCAACCGGCCCTTGCGCTGGAGCGGCGGTATCTGGTTTTCCATGAAGAGTGGCACCATACTTTGCCGCGGCGATCGACGTTAGGTCTTGGCCGTTTCCACTGCTGCTGGTGCCTGAATCCATTGAACTCGATTTGATCGGATCGGATCTGGGAAGCGGGCGGCGGCCGTGAATCGCCGCCAGGGATATCGCCGAGGCCAAATGGAAACTCGCGGCGCTGTCGGCTTCAGATTGACGGAGAAGATCGACCGCCGAAGGGGCTTGAACAGACTGACCGGTTTGCGAGACGAGCCGATCTGGATCGGCCTGCGATTCGTTAGACGAAGCAGGAAGCAAAGGATCAGACGAAGACGGAAGGTCGACGGTCTTTAATATTGACGAGCTGGTCGTTTTCAGTTCAGACGCGGCGGCGAGCTGCCGCGCCAGGGCGCTGGCATCGGCGTGTCTGCGCGTGTCACGCTCGGACTGTTGTTTCGCCACACCATCCAGCACTTGCTCATGGGCGTATGGCCGCTCAGGAGAGTGCCGGGTCGAACTATCGCGTAACTTGGAATGCATAAGATATCCGCGATCTTTCATTGGTGTATGCGAGCTGCCGGGGATCGCATCATTCGTGGCGTTTCGTATCCGGAAGCAGCCCCATCAGAAGAAAGCCTCGATGGAGTCGCGTTGGCCTCGTTCAACCAGGCCGTCGACCCAGACGCCAGCCGGCGGCACGCGGCCCATCGCGATCTGAAAGGAAGCGATCGCCAGGGCGTCCTCGATCTCGATCTCGCTTGTTTCACCCGCCATCCGAGCACAGATTCTCAGATAGCGGGCGAAGGTTTTGGGGCGATACCCATGATCGCATCGCAGAGCTGATCCCAACGCTCTTCGCTCTCGGGCTCACCGGGTTCAAGAATGATCAGCCTGGCAAAGTCGTCGGGCTGGAGGTGATAGTTCGTCGCCAGCAGGCGAACGGCGACTTCAAATTTGACTCGCAGCCGCTCGGCTGGATCGGCGTCGACGATTCCAAAGAGGACGTCGAACTTGTCATCGAATTCGGGACCGAATGACGAGCCGCCGCCAATCTCGACCTTGCCGTTGACGATTCGCGGCTTGAAGCGCAGTCGAGGCTTGGGCAGAACCCATTCCTGTCCATCGGCCAGGGTGAGGCTGATGCCCTCGCTGAATTCAGGCTTGCGCAGGGCCTTCTCGTCCAGAAACATTCATGGCTCCCCTTGAAACGCGTGGTCGACCAGCTTTGAAGCCGAGGATTCAGAAGTGGATCGTGCTCGTGGCTTCATCCACTTCCCATGGGGCACTGGTCAGCGACCAGGTAACCAAACTCCGAGCCGTCGGGTTGGGAAACCCAGCGATAGCGCGGCTGGCCGTCACGCTCATGATCCTTTGGGAAATAGATCGTGTCAAAGATAGACTTCGAAACAAAAAGTTTGCCGTTGTTCTGGAGTCGAATATAGGCGTGTTCGCCCTGAGCGCGGTCGACCTGGAGGAGGGGTTCGGCAATATCGGCGATCGACGCTACGCGTTCGACCATCCGCGTTCCCTGTTTGCGGCCTTCGGGAAGCATCAGGGCGTCAGGAGTTTTCATGAGACCTTTATCCGTTGAAACGTGTGACGACTCTCATTTCGGCCGCCGTGCGCCGGGCCGGGCTCCGCCTGTCTTTCAAGGCGGGCCATGGCATGGTCAGACACGTGTGAACGAGAGCGGATTGGTGACACCGTCCGATGAATAAGCCTGCCAGGTTCCGGTCACGGTGCCGAACTGCGCATGCTGGGCCGTCGTGTCCGCGTTCTCAAAAACCGAGTTGATCATCGTGAAGACGACCGAGCCGCCACTAGCACCCCTGGCATCGTTGAGAGTAGCCGTTAGTGTATTCGTCGTACCGGGCGTGATACCCATCATCGTACCAATATCGGCCGTGGTGAACGTGGCGTGCGGCTCATTGTTCACGTTGGCGATGATCGTGCTGTAAGTGTCGACATCGCCCTTGAATTTCAGCAGCTTCCCCCCCTGGCCGAATCCCCCGGTCGTGACTCGGGTGATTGCCGTTGAGCCGAAAGCCACCGACGCCCAGTTGAGTTGTGCTTTGGTTACACTCATCAGATTTGTCCAAAGGAGGTTGCGATTCACGAAGACGCTGAGATTGAATTCTTGGTCACGGTATTGCACGCGATGCGTGTCGGACCACGAGGCGTGAAAGGTAAACTAAGAACTGATATCGAAATCGTACCAACCCTCAATGATGTACTGGTAGGTGAACGTGGCCGTGATCCGCCGCTCGGGCGGGGCCGGCTTTTCCCATCGCCAGCTTGTGAATCGGGTCAGACCCGGCAGCGTGAAGCCAGCCAAGCTCTGGCCGTTGAGCGCGTTGGCGGCAGTGTCAAAAAGCAGCTCGGCGGCCTCGTCGCGAAGCTGGGCGTCCTCATGGCGGAAAAAGAGCGTGATCGCGACCACGCTTGTCACGACGAGCCCTCCCTCGACCGGCGCGTCCCAGCGATCATCGAGCGACGACGATACTGGCTCGATCGCGGCGGCCGCGACGTTCGACGCCCCGGCGCCGTGATCTTCGGGCCGGCCGTTGATCCACACGCCCCCGGCGTCGAACGCGCCGGTCGCCTGAAGCGCCGTCACGATCGCGTTGCGAACATCGCGGTCTCTCATGAGCTGATCCTCGCTCGAGCGCTGCCCAATCCTGGAAACCACCCGGCGGCCCCAGACCTCGTGCTGGTGGCCGTCGAGAATTCCCACGTCACGGGACTGGATAGCGGCGTTCCGTTGGTGTTGGTGACGCCCGTGGTCAGCCGGGCGGTGTAAACCTGGCTGGACTTCAGCGAGCCCAGCGGCGTGAACGTCGCCGTCCACGTCACGGGGTTGTAAGCGATCGTGCCCGTGACGCTCTGCGTGCCCAGTTTGAGCGTGAACGTGGCACTCGTGATCGACGACGACAGCATCGGCTCGTCGAACTCGACAACGACCACGACGCGAGTTGATACGCTTGTCGCGCTGTTGGCCGGCGTGACGGAGACCGCCGACGGAATCACATAGGGGCTCGTCGTGTTCGCCCAGTCCTGCCACGCTTTCGTGCGCACCGAGGCGTTGCTGTTGTAGGGCGACGTTTGCGTGTTCGCCCAGAACTTGTTCGTCACATTGAGCCCGTTGGACGCGACCGAGCCGTCGCCTTTTCCGACGGGTTGACTGGCCCAGTTGGTGAACGCCCACAACGCCGCGATGCTCCCGTCGACGCCGCCCATATTGCCGATGATTCCGCTCAAGAAGAACGACGTCATCACGCTGATGCCGGATTGCTGGCAGAATTCGTAAAACGCCGTTTCCCAATCGTAGAGAGTTGGCTCGAAATAGAGATCCGCCGTTAGAGCCGTGCGGAGATAGTTGCCGGCCGGATCAGTCCCGGTTTGCACGCCAGTCGGGACCAAAGTTTGAAGATCGCCCTCGTAGCAGACAAGTTGCGGGATCGCCGCCGTGGGGTTCGAGGTCAACATCGCGTACTGGGTCATGAGCGATTGGTGGTTGACCGCGTAGGAATTCTTCGTCGAGTATTTCATTCCGTACCGCAGCCAATCCATGTACGCAGTGCGCGACCAGTTGACGTTACTCATGTATGAGAGCGACGTCGGCCAGTGCGTGGCGAGCATCGACGCGGCCAGCGTCAACGACGGATAGAGATTCTGGCTTGGCGGTGATGTCGATGGGCCTGCCCACGTTCCACTAGATAAGAGTCTTGTCGTGCTGTTTACACCGGTTATGTATAGAGTCTCTGTTCCTGCGCGCACCATTGGCTGGCGTCAAGTAGATGTTCGCCGTCACGCTCCCCCAGGTGGGAAATGCCGGGATCGTCATGGTGTATGTATTGCCTGACGAGACCGTGAATGAACACTGGCTTGCCCCGACGCTCGTCTCGATCCCGGAGACCGCGTCAACCCACGTGTAATAACCGTAGTAAGTGCCCGCCGAAAGACCTGTACTTCCCGAACTTGACGCGACGCTCGCGGCCGTCGTTGGCGACGTCACATCCGCGACGGTGTCCTGGTAGGGGGCGACCGCGATCGCGTCGATTTCAATCGATGAGCTCGTCCCCAGGATCGTGGTCGTTTGGGACGTATTGGTGTACTGCGAGCCAAAGACGTTGACGACCTCCGAGCCTCGGCCGGCTACCGCGAAAGCATTCTTGAAGACAGTCTGGACTTGGGATGCCCTGATCGTGTACGCCTGAATTGAAGTGAGCCCGCTGATATTGCTCCACACACCCAGGCTGCCCATCGAGAAACAATAGAGGCCGGTCGGCCGCAACGGCGCGTTCCACGGCTCATTAGCATACTCGACATAGACCTTGCGGCCGGGCGGGAACGCCTGGAGTATGCGGTTGGCAATCGCCGTCACGCATGCGTCGGTCGCCGCCCAGGGGATATTAGTCCAGAGGTTGCAACCGGGGAAACTGCCCGCGTATGCGGCGCACGTCTCGTGCGGCGTGCTTTGCAAATCAGGAATAACGATGGTCGCCATGAAACTGACCGAGAACGTGCCGGCGACATGGTTAATATTGCCGGGCAACCCACTCGGAACGCCAGGACTGAAATTGTACGGCGAGAACAAGCAAACGAATGTGGTGGGGCTTGTGACATAGACAACGGGAGTGCCGCCAGCGATATTAGACCCCGTCAACGAGTAGGTGTTTGTGCCATCGCCCACGCTGAAAGCACCGCTCCCGCCAATCGAGATATATTGGCCCGTCTTCAAGTTGTGCGGCACTGACGTCACAAATTCGGCACAGTAGTATTTGCTCGCCGCCCCGAACATGTTGATCCAGCCTGGATCGGCCGGCGAGACATAGTAAGGGCCGCCGTCGGTGTTGGACGCGCCGTAGCCGTTCCACCCGGTTGAGGCCGTTACCGTTCCGGCCCCCTGGTAGGGGATGTACACGTGCGGGTTCGACCACGTGACGTTCCATCCGGCCGGATAACCGCTCGTCGAGACGGCATAGGTGCGGATGGCCGTCATGTTGATCGTGCGCGGGCCGGTCGGGTTCGACGTGAGATAACCGGGTACGACGGGACGGGTGTTCCATGTGTACTCGGCGGGATTCTTGAGGTCGCACGCATCGACGACGTTGGAGAGCGCGTACACCATCTCCGAACTCATGCAACGGATGACGGAAGGATACTTCGCGGATGGCGTTGTGAGCCATGCGGCGTTCGAGGGCTCGATCGTGAGTGCGGTCGCGCGAGTCGGCATGGACGGATAGGCGGCGGCCGTGCTCAGCGGGCTAAACAGGCATTCGTTCGTGAGCGTGTAGTTGTACGTTCCCACGCCGACCGGATTGTAGAGCGCCAGATAGGGTATCTTGTTGGATGTCGTGGTTGGCACGACGGCCCATTGCCATGTTCGACGCCGATAGACATTCCCGGTCGTGGCCGTGGCGGTCGCGCCGGTGCCGCCGTTGCCCGAGATCGTCACCATGACCGAACCCGAATAGCCGGCACCGCACGCCAGGAGGCCGACCCAGTAAACCTGTCCCCTGGCGTTGACCAAGGCATAGCCGGTCGCGCCCGTGCCGTTGCCGGTGATCGTCACCGTGGGGACGTCGGTGAATCCCGAGCCCCCGGAGGTCAGCGTGAGCCCCGTGACGCCCGTGGTGGACGTGCCGCCCGAGACGAGGCCGCCGGTGACCGTCGCGCCCTGGCAAGTCATCGCCACCGTGAGCGGCTGAGACGGGTTCAATTCGTCGGCGATGAACGTCCAGAGGTTGCCATTGACACCATTGGCGATCGGTATCGGAAAGAGATCCGATGAGTCGATCCCGTTGTTCTTGTCGAGGTCGGAGATTAGCAGGACGACGGGAGAGCCGGACGTGGCGATGATCGTCTCGGGGCGGCCGTCCGGCGTGACCGTGACGATCGGGCCGGATGGGTTCGTCGCGATTGGAGCGCGCGTCAGCCAGTTGCTCACGGGCTGATTCGCTCCCCACTGGGCCACGGCGTCGCCGGTGTTCATGCCGATCGGCAACGTGCGGGCATCCGGAGAGAGCCCAAAGTCATAGCACCCGCCCAGGCCGGGCTCAAGTTCGCCCGCGTAGTTTCCGACGCTCCCATTCGTGGCCCCGGAAGCCGCCCCTGACCCTGTCGTGAGCCAACTGATTCCAGCCGAATACGTGACGACGTCCGACGCCTGAACGCCACCCATGACGGGCGACGCGACCGCACCCGAGCCCGCCATGTCGGTGATCGTGATTGTCGGAGGCGATGTGTACCCGCTGCCGCCATTGGTGACGGGGATCGACACGATCACGCTGGACACGTTCCCGGTGAACGACGCGCCCGTGCCGCCACCTCCAGTGAGCGTGACCGCGATTGTGCCCGAGTAGCCCGCGCCTGGCACGAACACGTTGAGCCCGGTGACCGCCCCGCCTGATATTGTCGCGGTCGCCATCGCTTGCTTGCCCACCACGGCGAGCGTCGCGCCAGCCGATACCGTGCCGTTGATGGCGACGGGGGGTGCTGTGCCGGTCAAGACGACGGCCGGCGAGATCAGAGTGATCGTGCCCGAGCCGACCGAGGCGACGAAATTGGGATAGGTGCCCGTGCCCAGTATGGCCATGCCCGGCACGATGCCCGCCGTGCTCGAAACGCTGGTGATCACGGCCGAGCCGCTGGTGAGCGTGCCGGTGATAGCAAGCGACGGAGCCGCGATCGTGACCGTGGGAGCACTGGTATAGCCCGAACCCCCCGAACCCTTGGTGAACGACGTGACACCTCCCGAGAGAACGGGCGTGCCGAACGTGAGCCCCGTGCCGCCCCCACCCGTCGCCGAAACCGACGGCGACGTGTAATTCGCGCCGGGGTTCTGGATGACGAGCGATTGCACCGGGCCGCACTGGAGAAGCCATGCCGCGTAGGGCAAGACCTGGGAAACCGGAGACCAGACCGGCCCCCATATTTGCACGGCTTTCGGCGAGCCCATGCCGCCGAACTGGACCTTGATCGTCGGGTAACTCGTAATGCTGGTGATCACCGAGGGCGTGCCCGCCTGGATGAGCGTGGCACTTGCGCCGACGGCGTTCGTCGAGCCCGCGTAGGCCGGCGAAATCGTCCATGTCTTACCCGAGCCGCCCGTGATCGTGTACGTCGTATTGGACGAGTCGCCCGTGATCTGGAGTTGCGAGTTGATCCAGACCAGGGGCAAGGCGGGTGGCGCGACCACTGGTGGTTGCACAACACTGGTGGTGAGTGCCGCCGAGCCTCGAGAGACCGAGACCGTGCCGCCGATCGCCGTGGTGGCGCTGTTGGTGGCAGTGGCAAAGAACACCGCCAGTTGCCCGCTCCTGGTCACGCACGGGGTGATGGTGATCGGTGACACATAGACGAGCGGAGCCGCATACGATGCGTTCGAGGCGGTTCCCGCTCCGCTCGAAAACGTGCTGAAGCTATGTGCGGCGCTGCTTCCAATATCGGTGAAACTGTAGTCAGTGACCGAAGGCGTGCCCGATGTGGCGTCCCCCAGGAGCCACCACGAGGTTGGCGGTTGCGCGATGCCGCTAGCCGAGCCGATCAGGTTTCCCGGAGTGTAGATCGCGTTGCACAAACCGGCGACGTCGGTGCCCGTCAATTCGTAGCCTTGCCATATTGCAAGGTTGGCAATCTGGTAATCAACGTTGCTGCTGCCGGACCCGACAAGCTCGGAGCCAACCTGGAGCCATTGCGACGTTGACGACCCATACGCGGTGGCCGCGAGGCCCGACGAGACGAGCGAGCCGTCGACGTAGATCCGGCGTCGGTTCAGACTTTGGTTCCACGTCACGGCGACATGGTAGACTTGGCCGGTGACGATCGTGGCGTTGTAGCTGCCCACGCCGCCCGAGGTGCCGTAGACCGGGTAACTGGCTTTGCCTGAAGTGGTGATATTAACGATCGCTGATTGATTCGTCGTATCGATCAGCCGGTTCCCCGTCGCCGGGATCGTGTTGTATTGAATGAAAAAGCTGATCGAGATGGTCGGCTGGCTTGCCAGAAGCGTGCTCGAAGCCGTCTGGACGTTCCATTGTCCGGTGACGCGCAAACTGCCGGGGACGCCGTTGATCGTGTAGGATCGCGTCGAGCCGCCGGGCGTCTGGGTGACGGTGAGACTGCCAGTGGCCGTGCCGGGGTTGAGCGTGAATGTCGCCGAGGTGTCCGAGTGGACGGCGATGGTCGAAATCGAATCGCCGTGAGTGCCGGGCGTGGTAAAGAGGGTGGAGGCGGTCTCCTGCGTCCACACCGAGCCGGCGCTGCCGGTGGCGGTGATCGAGACGGGCGCGGTATAGATCCCCGACGCGGGAGAGAGCGTGAACGTCGTCGCTTCGACGGGGACGTTGACCGTGGCGGTCCCGTCGGTGATCGCCAGCGTTCCCGAGGTGCCCCCGGTTTCGACGACGACGGTGGCCGCCGTGGTCGACGCGACGTTCTGCGATACTTGCGTAACGCCCGCGACGCCCGACACGCTGAACGTGGTGCCACCGCCCCATGACGTGCCAAATCCAGCCAAGGTGAGCGTGATCGGGTTGGAATGGTTGATGGGGATCGCGGCCGGCGAAGCCGTGACCGAGGGAGGCGCGACCGTGACGTGCGTGGTCCACTGGCCATCGGTGATGGCAAGCGAGCCGGTGCTAGACCTGGTGTCAAGCGTGATCGTGCCAGCCGTGGTCGATGTCACGGTCTGGGCGGTCTTGGTGACGCCCGCGACGCCCGACACGCTGAACGTGGTCGAGCCGCTTGACCATGACGTGGCGAGCCCCGACAGGTTAATCGTCTGGCCCGACGAGTTGACCGAATAGATGGTCGTGGGAGACGCGACAATGCCGCCGGAGGTCGCCAGTGCGGCCACGCTTTGCGTCGGCCGCATGATCTGCCACGGGTTTGTGGCCCACGCGGCGGCATCCTGGAGCGTGATTGCGCGATTGTAGAATGCCCCGAAACTGTATTGACCGTTGGGAGTGTATCCCGACGAATCGGGGAGCGTCCCGATGAAAAACTGTGGAGTCGTGCCCCAGGAGGGAGTGCTCGCGAAGGGGTTGTACGAGTAGACTTTGACCCCGTTGATCCAGAGGGTGAACAGGTTGGACGTGATGCAGATCGCCAGCACGTAATCCGTGTTCGCCGAGAGCGAGACTCCCGTCGCCGACGAGCCGCCCGCCGCGCGGAGAGTGAGCGCGCTGCCCGTCATCGTGAGGGCGAGGACCGGCGCGGGGTTATTGATCGCCTGCGAGATCCCGAAGAGCGAGCAGCCCGACGCGACGTTGGTGCCGTTCCAGCGATAGCCGACGACGGCGCTGAACGGGATGTTGGTCTGGAACGGGGCGGGTACGGCGGCCGTCGCGCGGCAGGTCGGGCGCCGCAGTCATCTTCAGCGACGTGCCCGTTTGCGGCAAGTATCCGGGAACCCACGTCGCGCCCGAAGTGATCGTGAAGTTGCTCCCGCCGATCAGGTCAGCCGCGATCAGGCCGTTTGCGGCCCAGAGCGGCGTGAACGCGATCATTCCCCGGCAAAGCGGGTGCGTCCGGTCAAGCGGGGTGCCAATCGGGGGCTTTTGGAAATGTGGCCAGCCGAATTGCATGGTTAGGCTACCGTGGAGGTGGTGGCTTGGACCGTGATCGCGTTTGTCGCGTCTTGGTTGGTGAGCGTGATCTTGTATTTGCCGGTGGGCAGCGTGAACGACTGGTAATACTGGGTGCTCACTGCGTTAGCGATGATGAAGTTGACGCCGCCGAACGCGATGTTGTCGTAGGTGGTGCCGCCGTCGCACGTTGAAAACGCCTGGACGAGACACCCGTTTGTGGCCGCGACCGTGACGCCCCCCTTGGAGCCGACCTGGATGACGCCGCCCAGCAGGCTCGACGAGAAGTCGGCGATAAAGGAGACGGCGGCGCTGGCAGCGAGCGATTGGCTTGCCAGTGCTCCGGCCGTCGTGCCCATCGTGACGGAAGGATCGGCTGTCAGAGGCATGGTGAGTATCCTGCTAACTGTACTAAAGAGATGGTAATGGCGGCGACCGCGATGCCGAGAAGTCTCACCGGTCGACGGGTAAGCTGAGCCCGCAAGATCGTGACCCGGAAATAGCGTTGATAGCGGCGGCCCGTAGCGACGCGTTTGCGAGATGGCAAGGCTCAGGGTCAGGATGAGGCAGCCGCGGTGAGCGACACCACGGCCGACGGCCCCGTCGCATCAGCCGTGGCGGCAACCGTGTTCGTATTCGTCTCTTCGGTCGTGCCGTTAAACGCTCTGACGCAAATGGTGTATTGCGTATTGTTTGACAATCCGGGGATATCAGAGCCAAACGTGCTGGCGATCCCTGCCGCGAATGATACGGTCGCGGCCGGCGTAGAATAGTCGGGTGTTCCATTTGTAGAGATGTAAATATGAAAACCAATAGGTATCGTGGCGCGATTCACGACCGGATAGAACCACTCAATCCGGACCGTGCCGCCCGCCAGGGGGAGCGCGCGCACGCCTGCGGGAGCGAGGGGCTGGTTGGTGATATCCTGGCCGGACGAGTCGAGAATGAGCAAAACGCTGGCATCGAGATTCTCTTCTTCCAGTCCCGTGACCGTGTCGAACTGCGCGGACCGCGAACGACCAGGTGCCAGGATAGGTCAAGCTCGCTGTTGACCACGTGAGCGTACTTACCGTCGCCACGGGTGACGCGTAATTGATCGGATCGCCGGCACCTGTATTTGCATAAACACAATAAGAAATGGGCATATTATTCAGCCAGTTGTCGTTGGCCTCTGCGAGGCGGGAATTGCCTCTGCTGCTGTCACTGGCCTCCGCGTGGCCGGGAGTGCCCTCTTGTAGCTGGCCTCTATGGGCCGGGAATGCCGTGGCTCAACGGCATCTGCGATCTCATCAAGGCGGTTGAATCACCGCCGATTCGTCGGCCCGGTACGAAGACAAGGCATTCCGGCCCTCACAGCCTCCGGCTACAAGATCCAACATGGTTCGTAACACGCACTAACGCGACAGCTTGCACGAGAACAAGGTCGCTGGCTCGGCCGAGTTTCCTAGCGGCCCCCAGCGAATCTGAACGCGGGCGAGCACCTGCTCGAGCTCAATCTTCGTTTGCTCGATCTTGCGCGGAAAATCGCCGCGGTCACTCCGGGCCTCCTGGCTGTATCGGGCAAAGAGAACTGTGAGCACGGTCGCCGCGCAAAGGTCGCGGAGATCGTAGATCCACGACGATGTTCGGTCGACAATGTTTTCATCGATGCCGAACCGGCGTTTGAGGTCGAACGAGGCTTCCTCGATCTGGGGATCAAAAGTATTGATCGCGAATGTCACGCCGCTCAAGCCGGCCGCGGGGGCCGGAGGTTGCCCTACATTCAGATCTTTGTATAAGCGCCTCAGGGTGAGCGAGTTTCCATTAACGGAATCAACGGCGAGCAGGACGCCGCCGCCCGGAAACTGGCTCTTGGGTTGCGAGAGCACGACGACCTGATTGGGCATGACGTTGTTCGCCGCGAAGTTCGTGGCGGTCGAATTGAGGATCCAGGGCGTCCCTGGCAGGAAGAACCCGTCAGTGCCGAAAGCCATCTGCTGCCAGCCAGGGCAGAGCGTGGTGAAATCGCCGCCGGCTCGCACCGCGATGTCTTCATCGGTCGCATACACCGGACTCGTCAGTTGCGGAAGATTGCTCATAAAATATTGTGAGAATAAACGGAAGTCAGTGGCGACATGATACGGCTCTTTCGACGCATGCGAGGCCGACAGGTATCGACCCTTGATGGCGCTTTAGCGGGGCTTGGCGTCATCGGAGAGGGTCGTGGCACGTGCAAGTCCGGGACCACAGGCGAGGAACGGGTTGATCGGAACGGCTCCCTTTCCGGGTTCGACCGCCGCGGCCGGTTGACGCATGGCGGCGGCCTTGATGTCGAAGCAATGGTCGGCTGGCTTGATAGGGCTCGGCAGCGGTGTGAGGTTGGCCGACCCGCCGGCCGCGTGCTTGATCGCAGAGACGTCCGCGCGGGGCGTCTTCGGCTTCGAGGCCGGATCGATTTGCGACCTGGTGGCGGCCAGGCCCTGAAGCGCCTGGTCGGGCGCTTTAATCATGCCATGAGACGATTTGGCCATTGGAGTCGTTTCCCGTTGTGAAAGATATTTGCTTCGAAGCCGACGTTGCGCTCCGGCGATTGTTTCGTTACAAACAATACAAGCCGGGCTCTTACCGCGTGCCACTCGATTCACGTTCAGGGCCAGACTCTCATGGAACCGGCATTCCCGATTCCCGTCTTGATGCTCGTCAAATGGCCCGGATTGGCCTCCACCAGGACGCCCATCTCGGCGCAGAGCTGATTCAGGACGGCGAACACGTTGTGCAAGCGTTTCATGTTGGCAATCGTCTGCGTTTGTGCCACGGGCGTCCCACGGTTCCAGTCGGAGATCAACTGGCGCAGCCGTCGAAAACTGTCGTCGAGCTTTCCGTTCTTGGCATCGCGGATGAGCTGGAAATCGAGCGCGCTGTACCCGGTTGTATTGACCGTTGGCAGCGTCGCCGCGGCATTGGCGGCCGGGGCAGGGCTCGCGAACGCGAAGGTTGCCGCCGTCGACTCGCGATAGTAGAGAACTTCGGTTCTGGAAATGCCTCTCGCCGATGTCAGATAAACGTTTCTGGCGATATTGCCGGTCTGAAGTGAAGGGAAGGCCGTGATCTTGGGAATATTTGTCGTTGTCGTATTTGCCGACGGCGGCGGAACCGAGCTTGCGGGGGGAGGGGACACGATCGTGAAGGTCGAGCCGGCGATGTTGGTGAACGCCAGGACTTCGGAATTTGTCGCGCCACCAGCGGCTGTCAAGTAGAGATTTCGGCCTGATGCCCACGCGGGCAGTCCGCCATCATTGATCGCGATGCTCGGCTGCGAGCCGGCGGTTTGCGTGAAGCTGAATTCGGTGCCCGGCGTGGTTTCACCATACGCATTCGCCGCGTTCAAGGCCGAGTCGACATAAGTGAATTTGCCACGGTAGTTGCCCGCGGGGAGCGTGCCCCCCGATCCCGAAATCGTGACGGTGGGTGCGCGCAGCGGGCGGGGCTTGGGCGGCGACCGTGACGGGACCTGATTCGGGAGCCGGTTTCGTCTCACCAAGGCCGTTGGATTCGGTGAATGTCGCGTAGTAAGTGCCCGGAGCGAGCAACCCGCCCGCCACGCCCCCCGCGGTCGCCGAAAGCGTGGCCGCCGTCGCCGGGTTGGCCGTCGCGGCCGAATTCGCCGTGATGAGTCGTTCAAGCTGCCCGGACGCACCGCCCGCCTGAAGTTGAGGGAACGACGTTCCGGAAGGAATGATATTGGGATTGGCGTACGACATGTTTCAACCGCCTTCAAAGTGATTGAGCAAAGACCTCGGATTCGCCATCGGCAATACCCGCGGTGCCGTCGCCGAATGGGAGTGGGAGTACGAGACTTTCGCCCGCGACCTGCCTGGTCTTATCGAGGTTACACAACACCTCGAAGTCGCGTCGCGGCTGTGTGTATCCGAACGCCTGCCACGCCTCGTCAAGCATCGCATGGGCCGAGGCCGCCAGCATGTGAAGTTTTTGCAGCTCGAGCTCACATTGCTCGAGCGTACCCTTGATCTGGGCCAGGTCCGTCATGTAGAAGACGGGCTTGCCGTTTTCTCTTCGCGCCCGATGGTATCGTTCCGAGAGCTGTGCCAGAAGGACCGCAAGCCGGTAGATTTCGGCATTGTTGCGGGCGCGGTCGGCCAGAACCTTCGTGATACCCAACCGGTGGGCCTGCTGGTCAAGATAATGCGGTGAGCCACGAAATCTCCACATTGATTTTTGTCCGTTGTCCGTCGTGCGTTGTCCGTTGTGATTTGAGTGAGCGGCAGCCGTGGCCGCGGTGGGACGACGAGCACGCCCACGGCGGACCACGGATGACTGACCACGGACAAAAAGATCAGTTCGCGCTGAAGGCCGTGATTCCCTCAACCCACGCGTGGTGCGACTCGTTGACGACCTCGATCGCCATTTCGGCGATCCAGTCGCCCTCGACCATATCGCCGCGATTGCCACGCAAGTTCCAGTACGGATTCCGCTTGTTCCGGATATAAATCTCGCTCGACGTGAGTGCGATCGCCGTGTAGGGCCGCAGGAGGGCGCCTCCACGATCGTCACACCGTGCAGGAATGGAGCCTCCAGAACATTGATCGGCGTGCCGAAAACCGTCTCGCCCGCCGGAACGCGCTGAATGGCCTGGCCCCAGGTCGCAAAGCCGCTCATGAAATTGGTCGAGACAACCAGTAAATCGGGCTCCCCGCCGTTCTGACGGGCCGCCTGAAGGGTGTCCCGAATCAAATCCGTCGACCCATAAGCAGACCCATTGATCGGCGATGTCGTGCTGTTGGTCTGCAAGATCGTGCGCAGGCCATTCATTTTCGCGGTGACGGTGTTGTCTGGACTGGCGCCTGGGCGAGCCCGTAATAGCAGCAATTCTCGATGTCATCAATCAGGTTTTGAAGCTGAACTGTCATGTTGAAATCAAACGGAGTCTGGATGCCTCCGGGCATGACTTGTGCGCGGGCCGTCTGCGCCGAGCCGCCGATCTGAACCGGCATCTGAAACGTCTGGCAAAACTGGGTACGCGAAACGCCGATCGTTGTGAGCCCGGTCTGATTGACTTCAGCGCCGTTGCGGCTGTTACCAATCAGGTTCACCGTTGAGCCGCTAGCGACGTTCGCCAGCGCCGTGGTTCCGGCCGAGCCGCGGACCACATTGAAAGTCGTCGCACTGGTCGGGTCGCCGCTGACCTGCACATATTCCATATTCCCCGTCGCCGAATCGACCAGTTGAAGCACGTCGTGGTTCATCAAGAACGTCGCGTCAGCCGTCGAAAGCGTCGCCTGCGAGCTCGACGTCACCGCGGCGCTCAGTGATGTCGACCGCGCCCGGTATTTGTGTGTGTACATCAAGAAGTCGACCCGCTCGACCGGAACATAAGGCAAGCGAGTGACCAGGGGATTGCGATTGGCAAACCAGTTGCGAACCGCGACCGTGACATCGTTGCGGGCCTCGACACCAGACTGATAGGTGCCCAGGAAACCTTGAAGAAAGTCGGCCATTGGCTTATGCGTCAGTCGTTCGATGTTCGTCGTCCGTTTTCAGATTGATCGCCTGTGGCAACAAGCCAGACAAGCGGCGTGAATCACGCAAGACGACCGAACAGAGAAGACCGACAACCTCCAGATGCAGCAATCGCGGTTCTCGTGGCGCTGCGGACCACGGCCGGCTTGCCCTCGAAGGGCTTGAAGAAACAGTACAAACCGCTTCGATGGCTTGTATCATGCATGACGAACCATCGACCGCGAATTCAGGCCCATCGCGGCCGACGGGTTCAGCCGCGGGTCAATCGGCTGCGATTTCTGAAGTTCCTGCATCTGCAAGACGATCGCCTCGCCGAAGTTCTTGGGTTGGGCCGCAACCGGCGGATTGGCCGGCGACGTCGGGGCGGCCTGGTGCGCACCGGTCGTTCCCGCGGTGCCGCCGCCGGGATTCGACGCGCGGATGAAATGAGCATATTCCGGCCGAGCAAGCTGCGCCGCCACGAAGTCGCTCACCGACTGAAACGTCGGAGTACGGACCACAAATGAGTCTCCCTGCGGCTCCACGACAAATTGACTGCGCCAGAGCTGGCTCAGTTGTTCAGCACCCCCAGAAACCAGCGTCTGGGAAGCGAGCACTCGAGACACCTCACCGTCAAGCGCGTAGCGTTTCGCACGTTCTTCAATGGCCGATCGGCTGGCGCGCTCGCCCTCGATCTGCCGCTGCGCCTCCTCGCGTTGAATCCGCAGCGCGTTTTCGATTTCACCTTTCTGGGCGAGCAACTTCACCTGTTCAGCGCGGCTGGCCTCATCGCGGCTTCGCTGCTCGGCTTCCATCTGAGCGAGCCGCGCTTGAACGGCCGTGAACGCCTGAAGCTGGTCAAGCGGGATCGTCACCGTCTGGGGCTGCGTGGCGCCCGCCGAGGCGCTTGCGCTTGAGACGACATTGGTGCGGCGGCCGGTGAACTCGTCTGAGGTTCGGTGGACATGGCTTCCTCGTCGGTTGTCGAATCGTCGGTAGGTTCGCTGTGTGCTAATGCTCATCCAGAACTGGCAAGAGACGCGCACGCCTGGGCGTTGATGAGTATCAGTGTCGTTCTTGCTTACAGTGGGTTGCTGACAACGTTTGGCTTCAGATGCTTCGACGGCGGCCCAAATCTTGGGGTCGTTCGACCTTGCCAGTTTGCACCGAGTGCCGCCTTTTCACTTTCGAGGTGCAAGACGATGACTTCAGGAAGGACCTGCCGATGACGGCGATCCCACTGGAGCGCGAACTGCACATCGGTTCGAGCGGCATCTCCATGCTTCAGCGGATAATGACGCAAGTGATAGCCGTTGTCGGCCATCGCCGATCCGTGAAACATCTGAAAGAATCCGATCGGAACGTATCCATGAATCTTCGATACCCAGCGCGAGCCAACCTGAAACTTGGGATGAAACCAGTGACCACACTCGTGTGCATGGTTATCCCACGCCCCCGCATACTGCTTGAGTCGCTGCCATTCCTCCCAGTTCGTCAAATTACAGCGGTCGACACCATAAATAACTTGCTCGTCAAGATGCGCCCAATCGAGATATTGCTTGAACTTCCGAGGTAGAACGATGTCGGCGTCAAGATGCAGAATCCAGTCCTTGGCACCGATCTGATCGAACCCGCGCTGGATCATGCGCGCTTTATTGAAAGGTCCGCCACGGCGATGGTCGTCGGAAATGACATGATGCACGGAATGCTTGCGGCAGACAGCCCGGGTCTCGACATCATCGGGCGAGGTCACCACGACCACGTCGTCGAGCAGCGGCAAGTTCTCAGGAAGCGTCGCGTCGAGAAAGTCTCCATATCCCACGCAGACGATGACAGCCTCGGTTTTCATTTGCGCGTGAGTCCGATTACCAGAAGTGTCGAGATGATGAGCAGAAGCACGACATCGGCACCAACAATCACCACCAGCAGGTAAAGCAGGTCGACGAACGCCATGATTCAACCACCGTTATTGAGTGATCTCTTGGAGCCTGTACTCGTCTCGTCTGCCCGCGGTTCACTACTCACCGGCTGGCGGTTCAGTGTGCACAGTGTCGCCACGTCCGAGCTCACCACGTGCCGCACAACCAGGCCGATTATCTTGATATGAGAGATCTGTCGTTCTGTCCGACCGGAACCCTGCCTGCCCCTTGCTCGATGCTTCCCGGTCCTTCGATGCGCCTCGGCGTGTGATTCGATCGTCGCGCTCGGCAGCTCACGAGGTCGTTCTTTCAAACGACTCTTGAGCTTGACGAGCGTTTCGATCTCGTCGTCGAGCAACTTGTATTCACCATCATCGAGGCCGAGCAGCAGTTGACGAATCGTGGCCTGGATCAGCTCTCGCTCGGTGTTGGGTGCATTTCCGCAGGCCTCGAGCACCAGTTGCAATTTGGCCGTGCCCTCGATCAGTTCGCTTGCATCACGAAGGTCAAACCTTGATGGATAGCAAACCTTGATCTCATCTCGATCGGCGGGGGTCGGCGGCCTGTCACGAATGACGGTGAGAGCATACTCGGCGAGAAGTCGTTCGGCTTTGGCAAGGCTCCGCGCGATTGAGGTTAGCAGCTTGTGCCCGGTATGTGCGTCAATCTGCTTGCTCAAGCCAGACTGTCCAACAGTTCCCGACGAACCGGAGCCGGCGGGTTTGCTCAGGCAGGCGCGGCGGTCTTTCAGGTCAATCAAATCGTCCTTGTTGCGCCGCAACGATTCGGCTGGATCCTTGGGCGGGCTGACGTAGTCGAAGCCCTCGTACGAGCCGTTTTCGGGATTCTTTTTCTTCGGTAAGAGGTAACCGGGTCCGACGGAGAGTGTATTATCGGCCTTGCAGTAGTCTTCCGGGCCGGAGAGGAATGGGTGGGCTTGAAGCGTGTCGGATAAAATGAGCTCGGAGTCGCGGTTGTAGAATTCGCGCTGATACTCGGCGATCGCCTCGTACCGCGACTTGCCGACGGTGCGCGTTCGATGCTTCTTGAGATCGATCAGCCGTACGATGGGCACTCGACCGAAGTTGTGGGCAACGCGATTGATAACCTCGGACCCGTCGAAATTGAATAAGATTGACTCTGTGCAAGTCCAGAGCCGCCAGTGAACGTAGTCGTTTCGCCATTGCTCGGCGGCCGCTCCAGAGTTTTCAGGATCGATCGAGCTGCCGTTTTCATCGTGATCAATCCGGTCGGCAGGATCGACATATTCGCGAACAAGGCATTCGAGGTAGCGGCCCGCGGGGTCCGTTCGCCACCACACCATATTCATGGGCAGGACGTACGACGCGACGACCTGGTCGAGCCCGAACCGGAGCTCGTCGGCGCGGGTCTTGATCACCGCGCCAGGCGGCGCCTGCGGATGATCGAGACAGATATCAATACAGCCCAGAACGAGCAAGAGCGGCGCGATGGTCTCTCTCATGTAGTCGTCGATCGGCGTGCCGCAGCCGTCGACGTTCTTCCACCATGCCGTCAAAACTTGCGAGCCAGAGCGGCTGACTTCCTGATCGTAAATTTTCGCGAGGTGAATCTCGATGGCCTCGGCCACGAATTCCGGAATCGGGGTTCGGGCCCGGCGCAGCTCGTAGTCGTCGTCCATGGCCGTTGCCGCGGGATCGGCGCCGACCATGCCGGGAAAGGGACCGCCAGTGCTTTCGGACAATGAGCCGTCACCCGCCCCGAGATATCCGGCCAAGCCTTGATGAGCCGGCGCTAACTGCTGCGGATCGGGATACTCGCGCTTGTGCCGGAAGAGATTGCGACAAGGCAAGCCGCGCCGATCCATGCCGTAGATCGCGTTGCGATAGCGGTCGCCCCCTTCCAGGGAGTCCATGAGCCAGCGCCAGCGGATCTGATGCTCGAGCCAATCGACGTGCCGTCGCTGGACGATGAGCTCGCCGTCGCAGGATTCACGAGGCGCGTGGCGGCGTGCCCGCGGCTCTGCCGCGTCCCGCATCATCGTCCCGGTGTCTTTTGGACGAGCGCCGTTCCTGGGAGCCGGTCGTTTGAAAAGGTCGAAGGGCATTAGTTTATTCCATCAACCGCGTTAAGTATCGTCTCGACCAGACGCATCACGAGCGGAACCAGAAGGACAATCGCAATCAGATACAGAGCGAGATCGAACCAAGAATAGCGCATTGCTACATCCTCGAGGCATGGATGGTGTGGAGCTTCGGTTGTGGTGCCCGGCCCTGGGGAAATTCGAGTTTGAGGCCGCCGGCAAGTGGATCGATCAAGTCTTCGTGAGGGTGCTGGGGGTCTTCAGGGTAATCCATCCATTGACGGCTGAATTTCGCGCGAGTGTAGCAACGAAAAGCGGCGATCAACCGCCGGCATCGCGGATGAATGGTCAGGTTGATCGTTCCGTCAGCCGATTGAAGCAGGGCTTCGAGAAGCTGAAGTCCATCGGCTTTTTTTCCGGTTGGCCACGATTCGAGCCCGTTGCGACCGGAGAGGCCGGCTCGCTCGTACTCGCCGCGAACGGTCGGACCAACTGCCGTGCGCGAGTTTCCCGCGGGGTCGGTAGAGACGCGTAGACGGCCCATGCCAATTCCACAAGCGACTCGGGTTTTCTCGCGGATCTCCTGGGCGTTGGTTTCGGCTGAAAGTCCCTCCGCGAAGTAGTCGGCGAACACGCTGACCTTGTGCCCGTGGCCATCGGCACGAGGTCGAACCTGGAACCAGACGGCACCTGTGTGCACGCCCGAATCAATAGATAGGTGGATAGGATGCCACGGGTCGTATTCGGCGGCGGGGCTGACATGCAGCGCATCGTCAAAAGTCGTGAACCAGGTGCCGGCCGCCTTGGGTCTCAAGCACAGGTAATCGCTTTCAAAGACGCGCCGGCTGACGGCCCTGGTTTTTTGGATCAGGCTGTCGATCGTGTAATGTCCGTTTGAACGTTTGGCTTTGGGAAGGTTTTGCGGGTGCGAATCGCGATCGGAATGGCACCAATTGACGAGCGGACAGCGCGGGCAGTGCTCGTAATTAGCTCCACTACGCGCTTCGGGACAGCGCTCGAGAGCCTCGAAGACACAAAAGGTGTCAACGGGAAATGATCCGTCCTCACCGCGGGCCATGAGGTCGGCCATGGGCCCGTCGACGCGATGCCATGTCGAGGTCATCAGGATGCTCGACCTGCAGCCGCGCTTCTCCATGGCCATCCCGATGGCCGACTCGCGGATATCAGGCTCGATCTCGTCGACTTCGTCAAGCTTGAGGCTGGCCACGTGCGGGCCGCGAACCGAGGTTGGGCTTGCAGCCAGCAATGCGACGTTACTGCCGTTGCGGTAGAATGCCTCGGTCTTGAGCAGGCGCTCGAGGGTATCTGCGTCTGATCCGTACGGCCCTCGGCCGTCGCGAATCGCCTCTTGAAGGGCGTCGTAAATTTGCTCCGATTGCGACAACGAGCCACCAAGAATACGCGTGCTATGCCTGGGATGAAAACGGCTCGTCAAATGGGTTTCGATTGCCGAAAGAAAACTCTTGCCGCTGCCGCGCGGGCCATGCCAGAGCGCGAGCGACGGCCGTTCCAGAAACTGCCGGGCAAAGAGATCGAAGAGCCCCGTGTGGCCCGAGCATACCGCGTGAACCGGAATTCGCACTCCGGTATAGCGGTGTACCCACTTCCATAAATGATCTGGGGTCCTGGGCCGAACATGCCGCGCCGACTCAATGGCCAGCGAGGTGATCTGGTTCGTCGTGCAAGGCATCGAGGATCCTCAGCGCTGTTACTTCGTCGACATCGACATTCACGCTGGCTTTCGCCGACTTTGCCGCCGGCTCACGCGATTTGGCTTCGCCGTCAATCCGCACGAGGATCTCCTCGAGATAGCGGGCATTGCCGGCGAGCGCACCGTTGATCAACTTTTGCGTCAGCCTTTGCGCGAATGTTAACTGCTCGTCATTCCTGTCCCCGAGGCGGTGGCGGAGCAAGGCTGTCAGGCCACGATCGCCACGCGCGGTCTCGGGATCCAGGGGAGACCAGGGTGGATCATTGCTGGAACCGGCGTGGTCCTCGTCGCCGGCCGGTTTGTTCTTGGGCTCGCCCACGTCGATCGACCTCTTCAATTTCTGGATGGCGCTCGCTTGTGAGTGGTTCAACGGCTCGCGAAGTCTGTCCGTACGCCGAGCGGCCGGTGCCGTCATTCACGAGCGTCGAACCACGAGGGTCAGTCGTGGTGACCGGCTGCTTCGAGCACGCCGGTCGGCACCTTGGCGACGGCATGACGCAGGCCGACGATCGAGGCCGTGCCAAAGATCAGGGTTAGCGCCTGCATCAGATCAGCGATGCCGACGTTGTAGTTCTTCGAGAGGATTGCACCGAGCCCCGTGGCCGCGGTGAGAATCGCGGCCGAATAGGTCTTGTATCCGTTGATCAGTGTCAGCAAAAATGCAGTGTACTTCATATCAAGCTAACCTCGAAAAAACTCGTTTCTGGGGTGAGAAGACGTCGTGTGTCATGCACGAAAGGCACCTGGTTCTCGCTCGAACGACTGGCACGATATGAGGCGCCGATAGGCCTTGATCATCGGGGGGAACTGTGACGGTTCGGTCTCAGTCGCCTTGCGGGGGAAGAATCGAATTCTTGCGCAAACTGGAAGGCGGACGCATGTCGAAGGCTCGATGGACGAGCGAATCGATGGTGTTGACGGCCCCCTGAAGGATGGCGATCGACTTCTCGATTCCTCGAATTGTCCCCGATGCTCCCTCCTGGCTCTTTTCAACGGCTTTCATCGCCAGGATGGCGTCGCGAAGCAAGGCGTTCTGAGCCTCGGTGATGCGAGTGACCTGGTCTTGAAAAAGGCGCTGAGATTGCTCCTGGCGATCACTCAAACGGTCTAACTGATCCTGGAACTTTTTTTGCGACTCCGCGTGGTAGTCTTTATAGTCTTCAAACAGTTTGCTTTGTTTTTCGCTCTGGTCCCGCAGAAAAACCAGGAAGTAATAGGTCACGGCGACGGCCGCCCCGGCAGCACCCATGGAGCCGACGAGGCCGGTGATCGAGCCGCCGATCCCACTTGTATCAATGGGACTCGCCGCCTGGGCCAATATGAACCAAGCCGTTCATTGCGGCGCCTCTTTGATGAAAGGAGAATCCAGCACGATCTTCAGGTCGCGAAGTGCTGATTCCTGCTCAGCGACCCAGAGTCCTGTCTTTCTCATTCGCTCGAGATGGTCAACTTGACGGCGAAGCGCATGGATTGTGGCCCGCGATTCATTGATGGCCATTTCCTTGAGGTCGCTCGCCTGTTTCAGTTCGGCATTGATGTCTTGAAAACTCGAGAGTGTCGGAAGCTCGGCGAGCACCCGGCATACCAGAGGAATCCAGATCGCGGTGAAGACCGACAGCAAAGCGGTAATCGCACTGATCAATGTAAAAAGTCTGTAGCCAGGCCACCAGAATACCAGGATGTCGCAGACATGGGTCAGTCCGCAGGAACTGATGAAGGCCGCAAAGAGGATGAGCAGCCAGCTATAGGAAAAGTCATGGCGGCGACTTGCTCCAGATCGAGACCAGCCCCAGCGGGATGAGCAAGTAGGCCAGAGTGATCAGGATATTGGATGCGATATACACACTGATGAGTGACTTCGACCAGGGACCGCAGTGATTGCGGGTGAGAAAGCCGGTCGCATCGAAGAGTTTGACGAGCCAGTCAACGATCATTGCGAAGGTCCTGTCGTGGAGTGATTGGCCGCTCGGCCATCAAGCGGCCACATCATATTTCCAACCTGGCGGCAAGTCGCGTTTCAGAAACGCGGGTGCTTTCGAGAGAGCCCAGCTATCCCCCTCTCCGAGAATTTGCTCAATCACATTCTTCTCGGCCCAGAATGAAAAGCTGGGTTGTCCAAGAGCTGTCGGGCCGCCGGGAACATCGGGGCCCCAGCTCTGGATAATACAGGCTCCCGGCCGGTCGAACCGAACTCCCGCGAGCAACATACAGTGGCCCCACGTTCCACTGGCTTCGCAAAATCCTTGGGGATCGCGGGTCAGCGTGAATCCTTGGCTCGTGCAGATTGTGACCGGATAACCATTTCCAAGAGCGGCCACCAGTTCGTCCCACGTCGAGACCAGGGCGGCCGAGCCCAGAAGATATCCCGCGGCTTCCGCCTCGAGATCTCGAGGAGGGCCAGTCTGGCCCCATTCCTTGGCTCGATCGCCCGAGTAGGTTCCCCCGCGCCGAGCATCTCGCGTGATACCATGCCAATCGTCGTCATCGCCTTGACGGCCGCGGCTCCGTAACACCCGTCGCCGCTCCCCAGGATGCCGGCCACCTCGCGCGATGCGGCGTAAATGAATTCGGTATCGGTTTCGCGGAAATCGAGCGGAGCTCCGAGCTGGTGTTCGATGCATTGCAAAAGATCGTTGCCGTGGGCATGCCCGAACGACACGCAATCGCCGATCTGCTGAGCCGGATAACTGGGAAATGCTCCGAGGGTATCTTCCCAGGCTTTGTACAGTAAGGTTGGACTCGCCGCCGCCGGGTCGCCAAAAAGGCGTGGGGCAACCCGGCGCAGCGCGGGGAACTGGCTCGCGAAAACTTTCTGTGTGGGGTCGATGCCGCGCCAACCGCAGAGTGACTGGAACGGTCGCTTTTCACTCATCATGAATTCCTCGAATGAACCGCGAATCCGAACAGGATCGCTGGGAGTTGGAAAGGTGTCCGGCGTCGGAGTTCGCGATGGGAAAGCTCGCCCACCGGCACTCGTGACATATCACGTGCCGGCAGTGGCTCGTTCGGAAATGGAATGAGTCACTTCGACGAATCCGCACGGGTCGCCCGACTCGTTTCTGAGCGCTGTCACGCTCACGATGGCGAGGAACTGCGAACCGTCCTTGCAGAGCCGCCAACCCTCATGGATAGACGAGTCGCTGGAGGTAGCCAGATCAAACTGTTGCTGCACACGCCCTGTGCGAAGTTCCGCGGGAGTGTACAGCCGCGCGATGTGGCGGCCAATGATTTCGTCGGCCCGGTAGCCGTATAGTGCCTCGGCAGTGGAGTTCCAGAGGCTGATGCGGTTTTCACGATCGAGGATGATGATGGCGCTGATCAGATCATTTTCCACGAGCATGCGATATCGCGCGGCAAACTCACGATGAGTACGCGCACCCCACAATCGATAGCGCTCTTCATTCTCGGCAAGAGCCCGGGTCGCGTCTGCCATGTCGCGACGCTGCTCCTTGATCTCGCGGGACAACATCGCCTTTTCGATCAGAGCATGCACCGAGAACTTGACGGTCTCGCCGGCATGATCCTTGACGATATAGTCTTGAGCGCCCATCTTGAGGGCTTGCACGGCGATTCGTTCCGTGCCCTGACCCGTGAGCATGATGATGGGCGTGGTCTCATCTTCGCCCCCTTGATCCAGGCGGGATAGAAATTCGAGTCCACTCAGGTCGGGCAGGCTGTAGTCAAGCAAGACGCAGTCGGGTCGCTCGGAGTAATACAGTCGCAGACCTTCCTCGCCCGACGCGGTTTCGCTGAAATCGAATTCGTCGTCACGACCCCGGGCGATCAGTCGCCGATAGAGCGCTCGATCCTCGTCGCTATCGTCGATGATCAAGATATTGTAAACTCGCGATTTTGCCTCCATCACCTCACCTCATCTTGATTCTTGCAATCGCTCTTGGAATCGAGCCGCGGGCTCGCTGTCAGGTTGATCGACGATGCTGGGAGGAACCAAACTCGGCATGCAGCTTGGGAAGCAAGACGATCTCAAACCAGAAGTCCTTGATGCGCTGGATAGCATTGACAAAGCCGGCGAGGTCGACCGGCTTCTTCACATAGCTATTGGCGCCGACAGAGTAGCATTTTTCGATATCGCGCTCATCGCTCGATGTTGTGAGCACAATGACAGGGATCAATTTAAGGATGTTATCTTGCTTGATTTCCGCGAGCACTTCGCGGCCATCGGTGCCAGGGAGATTGAGGTCGAGAAGAATCACGCTGGGTCGGGGAGCCCGCGCTGGATCGGAATACGCTCCGCGCTGAAAAAGAAAATCGAGGGCTTCGTCGCCGTCACCACAGCGGTAGATCGGGTTTGCCAGTCCGGCCTTCGCCAGGACTCTGGTTGTGGCTTCGAAGTCCTCGGGGCTATCTTCGACGACCAAGATCGCTGCCAGCGTCGCCATCATCACAGTCCTCGTCGGCGAGTGTGAAGAAGAAGGTGGTCCCTTCGCCCGGAGTCGATTCGAGCCAGATCCGGCCATGGTGTCGTTCAACGATCTTCTTCACGATCGTGAGACCGACGCCGGTCCCGCCTCCGAACTTGTCCCGAGCGTGCAACCGTTTGAAAATCCGGAAAATCCCATCGAAGTGCTTCTTCGGAATGCCAATGCCATTATCACGCACCCAGAACACGATCTCGGATGCCCCCTTCGGCGCATGGCTCTCAGCGCCCGCGGCTGGCGGCGGTGGTGCATCCTGCCGGTAGCCGATCTCGATGAATTTATCTGGTTTGTCGTTGTACTTGACGGCGTTGGTGATCAGGTTGCGAAACACTTCGCCAATCCGAATACTGTCGCAACGGATCGTTGGCAACGGTGCTGGAATACGGATCTGCACCTGCTTTTCTTCCAGCGTGATATGCAGCGTTTCAATCACGGTATCGAGCAATTCGCTCAAATCGGTCTTCTGAATCGCCAGGCCGACTCGTCCGACACGCGAGTACTCGAGCAATGAATCGATCAGGGAATACATCCGTTCGGTGAGCACGCGAAGCGTCAGTAACTTCGACCGGCCGTTTTCGTCGAGCTTGTCGGAATAATCCTCGATCAGGAAAGTGGCATAGTTGTGAATGCCACGCAACGGTTCCTTCAAATCGTGCGAGGCGATGTAAGCGAAGTCGTCAAGTTCCTGGTTGCTTCGCGCAAGGTCGCTGTTGCGTAATTGAAGTTCCGCGGCGAGCTGGAGGAGTCCGCGTTCAGCGCGTCTGGCCTGGGTCACGTCTCGGGCGACCATCGATATCCCGAGAATCTGACCCGAGGTGTCGCAGATTGGCGAAACCGTGAGCCACACTTCGATACGCTGACCATCCTTGCGGCTTCGGACTGCTTGATAATGATCAATTCGCTCGCCCTGGTGAATACGTTCAAGTATGTGAGAAATTTCATCCTTGTCCGTGGGTGTTTCGATGATCGCGACATTCTGGCCCACCGCTTCCTGAGCCATGAATCCGAACAACCGTTCGGCCCCTTTATTCCAGCTCGTGATCACGCCACCCAGGGTCTTGCTGATGACGGCGTCGTCCAGCGACGCGACGATCTGAGCGAGCAGCCTGACGTGGGCACTATCATCGATTTCAGTCGGTTCATCTTGCTGATATTGCTCAGGCTCGCTCGACACGTCGTGCCCCAGTCGGTGTGTTTGTTGATGCGGACTTCTCACGTCGCCCGCGTGCTGGTTGTCTGGGCGTGATCGCTCGACACAGGCCGTTGGCCGGATCTTCACTTGGCCAGCCCGCGTGATAAGCCGCGCCACGCGGCCGCCAGGGCGGCACGATCTCCGGGGCCCAACTTGGCGTCGTCGGCACCTTCGGGCACGACCAGCGAGAATTGCGGCGTGACGAGACGATCATATAAATGGATGCGATTGATCGACCATTCCTTGGCGACTGTGTCGAGGGCCTCCGAGACGTCTTTACCGGCATCGAGCTGTCTCGCGCCTTCTTCCCATGCCGCCGCGTAGGCCTTGCCAAGCTGAGGAAGATAAACCTCGCCCAGGGCGACGAACCGCACGTCATGCGGCCCGCCAGGGTTTGCGTGTGGGTAAAGCAAGACTGTTGCGATCGAGGCCAGAACGGCTGTCGTCACGGTTGAAACCGCCAAGACCAGGAAGAGCCGCCGGCGTGACGCGAAGGCCAAACATCGGTTAAACCACATAAGAAAGCGCCCGTTGAGAATGAGTGATGCGAGCGTCGCGGTTGATTCGACACGAGGAACGTGGATTCGCACGTAGCCTTATGAATGCCGGGGAAGGGACGGCCAATTTCAGAGAGCCGCCGACGGAGTGGCCAATCCGAACTTGCGTTGCCTGCGCTGCTTTCGAGTTTCTCGGGAACTCTGGGGCGGAGCGATGGGAACGGCGACAGGTTCGGGTTTCGGGTCCGTCAGTGGATCGCGCTTCAGAGCAGGGTGGTCATCAATGCCGCTCGAGTGGCATACGACACAACAGAATGCCGAGCCTGGCTCAATCGGTCGGTAATGCCCGCAAGCCGACTGTGGCGTGAAGGGTCCCACCGGGAACAGCGGGATCAGCCGCGGCGGCCGCGCAGCGACGTCTTCGGCGCCATTCTGTTCCTGGGCACGTGCCCGCGCCACGCCGAATTGGACGCGACCGATGCCGACCTTCTCGCGCATCGCGATGGCCCTGATGCTCACTCCATGGCGTACATCCCAAAGCCAGATGTACTCTTTCGCCATGACAGCCAGCGTCATGGTGCGGCAGTCCCGTGCTCGCCGCTTCTTGCGCTCGCGGTTTAAAAGTCCTCTTCAATTTGGTCGGCCGCCGACTCGTTTCACTCTCGCAGGCATCATTGTGGTCTTCGGCACTTGGCGTATCCGCATTTTCGGTGTTGATCACGTCTTCAGTTGATTTCAATCGGCGATCAGGGCGCTCGGTCAAACAGAATCGATCATCGATGTTTGCCATGGTGTCCTGCCTTCAGGAGTTACCTATATCCCTTGGTAATCCTGTCCGTTTTATTTTGACTACTGTCTACAATATACGCCGTTTGCCAAATTTCATTAATGCACCTAAGCCGCAGAACAGGAAATCTCGTGGCCAAGGTTCTTGTGAGTTTTCGAGATAAATTTTTTTCCAGAATTTTTCTGGATGCGCACTGCGCACTGCGCACGGCGCTCTGCTCGAGATCAAACTGCACTCCAGGCCAGCCGGCTTCATTCTCTCTGAGCGGGGGCGAAACTTCGTTGAGCCAGGCCATGAGCCGGAGGAGAGGGAACTGAAAAAGCTCGACAGAATCTTGCCTCTTCCAGATCCGGTCGTAAGGCGAGAATGAAACCGGCCTGAGATGCACTGGATTAAGGGCGCTGGTGCCTATAGAGTTCGAAACAGGCTTCCGGGATATGATGGGCGGATTGTTTCGCATTCACCGGATGAAGCGATCGATGGGTGCTCTGCGGTCGCACTGGTGACCGAGCCAAGGAACAGCGGCGTCGATCAAGGGTGGTGTGGCTTTGTGGGCTACGGCAGCATCTTCGAGCGGAGAATCCGCGGACAGTTTTCCACCGTCCGGGGGGTTGCTCCGTCGATTTGAGGTCGAGTTTCTGCGTCCGTATCGCCGAAAGATCCTGCTTGGTTTACTGGGTCTGCTCGTTCAGTCGGTTTTGATCTTGCCCGTTCCGTTATTGCAAGGTTTGGTCGTTGATCGGTTAGTCAATCACTTCCGCGTTGATGGGGCCGCCGGGCCGTTGGAAGGGGGCCTGCGGCATCGACGCTTTGCCGGCGACGGATCGAGTCGTGCACAATGGACAACACAAGCGCCGGGCGCGAAGTCTGGCGTGGAGACGGAGATGCTGCCTCGAAGACGAGGATCGTGCGGGCCATATTGCTGGCGTTAGCCGGTACGATTGTGCTCCACGTTGTGCGTGCGGTCCTGGCCTGGAAGATCGCGGCGATGATGGCGCGAATCAGTCAGGAAGTCGTTGTCGCACTGCGCGGCGCGCTTCAGCGCAAGCTGATGCGGCTGCCGATGGCCTATTTTGATGCGCAGCAAACCGGCCGTTTGATGGCTCGGGTGACCAGTGATGTCGGCAGTATTTTGATGTTCATCCGTAGCGGAATTCTTCAACTCCTGAACGATCTGATTTTATCAATGGCGATTGCCGTGTTATTGATCTGGCTGGAGTGGCGGCTGGCGGCAGTCGCGCTGGTGACGGTCCCTTTGTATGCGCTCAACCAACGACTTTTTTTCGGCACTTTGAGGCGATTATCGGATGAGATTCGCGGGCAGGTCTCGTCGCTTTATGCCCTGCTCAGCGAGCGTGTCTCGGCGGTGCGCGTTGTGCGGAGCTTCGCCAAGGAAGATGACGAGCTTGTTGAGCTCGACGAGCGAATTGATCGTCACCGGCAGCTCTCGTGGGCCAATACGCGGGCGGCCGCCGCTCTGGGCGCATTGGCCACCTTGATCAGCGGGTTAGGAACGGTGTTTGTCATTGCATATGGGATCATTCTGGTCGGGCGCGAGATCTTGACGGTCGGCGAGCTCTTGGCCATCTATGCCCTGGTCGGGCAACTTTACCAGCCGATCGTGAGATTGACGCAATTTCAGGCCATGGCCCTTGCCACTCAGATCTCCATCGAACGTCTTTATGAGATTTTTGACGAGCCCGAACCGGTCAAGGACCGCGAGGGGGCCGTCGCGATCGTTCGGCCGCGCGGTGTCGTCGAGTATCGTGACGTCTCGTTCGCTTATGCGCTTGATGGTCCAAAAGTGCTCGACCATATCACGCTGCGCATCGAGCCGGGAATGCGACTGGGTGTGCTGGGAGAGAGCGGCGCGGGCAAATCGACCCTGATGGCACTGGCACCTCGGCTTTATGACCTGCCCGAAGGCGTTGATGCCCAGGGAACTCCATGGGGTACGGTTTGCTTCGATAGCCGGGATGTCCGCGATCTGAAACTGGCCGATCTGCGGCGAGCCGTCGCGCTTGTGCCGCAACAGGCCCTTTTATTCGAAGGGACGATCCGGTCGAACCTGCTCTATGCGAATTCGAACGCGACCGACATCCAGATTGAGCAAGCGCTCGTGATCGCCGACCTCGCCGAAACCGTGGCGTCGATGCCGCTCGGTCTGGACACGCTTGTCGGTGAGCGAGGCTATTCCCTATCGGGTGGCCAACGGCAGCGTCTCGCCCTGGCACGTGCGATCGTCGCGAATCCCGCGGTGCTCCTCCTCGATGATTGTACCAGCGCGCTCGATGCCGAAACCGAAGCACGAATCCAGCAAGCACTTGATCAACACTTGCCCGGTCGCACCTGCATGATTGTCTCGCACAAGGTGGCTTCGATCCGTAATGCCGACCTGATCGTGGTGCTCGAAGCTGGCCGTCTGATCGAGCGTGGCACTCACGCCGAACTGCTCGCTCTGGGGGGCTATTATGCCGCGACTTACCTGCACCAGACCGCGGCCCTCGTTCCTTCGTAATCGCCTGGCGTTTTCGCATTAGATTTGCGCACAACGTAGATCTTGCCTGGGCCTCAATACTTACTCATGGTCCGCATTTGCCTTGAGAATGCGGACCGGCGTAAACGTTTTATTTTCAGTATGTTAAGCATCTTCTCATTAATTTGGTCCAATTGGTCCGCAAAGAAAGGAGATGGTGGTCACAGAAAGAGGGAATAGTAAGAAGACCGATCGGATAACGGAGAATAGAGGGGCGAGCCCGCAAAGGGGTCTGGCTTGCGGACCAAAGCGGACCAGGCGGGTGAGACGCGTCAGCGGATTCGTTAAAGCCAGAATCTTCTACAGGGTCGCGCAGGCGATGAGGGTTCGCTGGTTTGTAGTTCGGCCGGGTCTGGCAACCGGCAAGGCGGGCGTCTCAGCCGCCAGCTACAAAGAAGCCCGACCATCTTCACGCGGCCCCATGAACCGCCATTGTGCGGCTTGAATTGTCCTTCCCGGCGGAGACTGTCACCACTTCAAGTGCTTATGCAGAAATGCAAACGTACCCTTGCCATTGATCATGTGTGGACCATTGAAAACTTCGATGGCACAGCGGTCACCGATGCCGAGCTTGGCGTCGTAGAGGAAAAACACCTTGGCATACTCGTAGGCGACCGCCTCGTCGGACGATACACCATCAAAGTGGCCACGCTCCACCATGAACGGCCGTGGCGCAATCAAGGCCGCCATCTCGGCATAATTGAATGTGCTGCCCAGGTCATACTCGAAGATCTCATATTCGGGCGTCCATACATAACTGTACATGTTATTGGTTGAGGTGTTTTTCCATACCCACTCGTTGAAGTCGGCCGAACAGATCGACAGGCAATAGTTCTTCACCAGCGGGGGTATGCGCATGGCCGACTTGCCGCCATACGAGAGGCCGTAGAAGGCGATCCGCGCCGGATTGACCGCGGGCAACGTCTTGAGCCAGTCGGTGATCTGCTGATGCTGGGGCACGATGACCGAGAACAACGTTTTCTTGAGTGGATTGGCCTTGCGCTGCAGGGTGCGAAAGCGATCCTGAAAAATGTAGAGATTCTGCGGTGCGAATGTGATAAACCCTTCTTCGGCCAGGCGTACCGCGAACCGGTGATAATAGGGGCTGTCGAATTTGGGATCGGCCAGATCGCTCGGCCTCCCTTCGAGACCATGTTGACAGACCACAACAGGGCGTTTTTCGCCCGGCGGGATGGCTTTGGGTAAGAGCAACAGGCCGTAGGCGATCACGTCGGGAAATACATCCATCTCCACTTCATAACCGGCGAACTTCGCTTCGTCGTAAATTTTGCGCGTCCGCACGGCCGGGGGCAGGGGGCTTTGCTCGAATTTGCCGATCACCTCGTTGGCGAAAAATTCACGATAGGGCTCGACCGTTCTTGTGAACGCGTCGAGCGAGGAGACATCGAGCTTCTTCATGAACTCGCGGCGCACCGCCGGGCTCTCGGCCAGAAGCTCTTGATTGTGTCGATCGAGCTCGTGAAGCTGGCGATCCTGGCGGGCCTTTTTGTGCGTCGCCTCTCTTGGGCTGGAGACGGCGGTCAGCGAATCCTTGGCCGGCTCGAGCCGTTTGGCGCCGGGGGATAATGCCGCGACGAGCTGCTCGAGTGCCCTGTCGCACCCGAACGGGCCAGTCCCAGCGTCGCCACTGGTCACCAGCTTGATCGGGCTTCCGATGCCAGCCAGCGGTGCCACCAGCGTGTTGGCCCGGTCGACCTCTTTTCTTACCGTTTCGAGCCGGGGCGTTGTCAAGCGGCCGGGCGCGCCACCAGTGCCTGGCGGAATCAGGAACTCGGGCCCTTTGGCCGCTTCGACGATCAAGGTCCGTGGCGCGATCAGGCTGCTCACCTCGGCATCGCCGAACTGCTCTAAAAGGCCGAAAACATTGCGATCAACGGGCTGCCGCCAGGTGTCATTGCGGTCGTCAAAATAACCACTCACGCAAACGGCATTGATGCGCTGGTCGAGAGCGGCCGCATAAAGCGCGATCGCGCCCCCTTCGCCGTATCCAAACAGGCCGACCCTGGGCTCGCCGGCCTCGCCCTGATCCGGCCGGCGGCCGGCCGCATGGTTCACCAGGGACAGCACCTTCATGACCTCATAGCCGATAATATGACGGCCCAGCTCAAAGGCCGATCGATAAATGAATTCCCGATTCGTGAGTTTCGCTCGCCCGTTGCGCGCCACGACGGTGCGATCGATGAGCACGGGCACGACCACGTGGTAACCATTTTCGGCCAGGCGGCGGGCCACCTGAGACGTGGCGGGCAAGCCTGGCGTCAGCCCGAAGAGCTGCTCGGGGGCCTGGTCGGCGTCGGGAATCACGATGATCGTTACAGGCGAGGACGCCCCATTCGGCTTGATCGGCTCGGCTTCGAGCCCTTCGCCCGTCACGTCGGCAAACGCCGGCCAGCGAATGCTCCTTAAAGCGAACGGTTCACGCGCGGCTGCGGTCACGGGAACACCAGCGCCGTCGGTCAAAGCGACGGTGTCGAAACTGGCAAGCGGCTCGCGTACTCCCAGAATGTGCGCCAGCCGTTTGCGATTCGGCTCGATCGAGGCTGCATACGCCGCCAACGATCTGAAATCGCGCTTCCAGTGTTTTTCCCGCTTTGGCGACGAGTCTTCGATCTGCTTCAACAAGAATCGATCGACTCCGGCGACCAGCTCGCTGGCGATGTCGCCGGTTCGCGTCAGGGGCCGGGTGCCTGGCAGGCATGGTCCGTACTCCTCGCCCGCCGCCGACAGGGAGGCATGAATGCAGATCAAAATGCCAGCAGTTGCAGATAAAAAGCATATGTTCAATCGAGAAAAACGGTTCATAAGATGTTACCGCGGAGTGAGCAAGGAATGACGAGACAGAAAAGCTCCTTCTATTTTCGAGCGGCGCGCGGCGTGATGCAATCAGCGGCTGGCTGACGAAATGAATTGAAGCCGCGACGCAAGGTCGCCGGAGCGATCAGCCGCTAGCGGCTGGCGGACCGGCGGAGGCTCGGGCGGGCATCATCGGGCAATTCAATGACCTGACCGACGATGAGATGCGATGGATCGTCGATCAGGTCGCGATTGAGGTCGAGGATCTCGCTGGCGCGATGCGAGTCGCCAAGCATATCACGGGCAATCGAGCGAAGCGTGTCGTACGAACGGATCTTGTAGACGGACCGCTTTCCCGAGGTCGAATCCGCGGCGCGGGTTCGCGTGACGGTGCGCGCCGCCGGCTCTTCCGCGATGCTATCATCCTCGCTGAGCGATCGATCGACGACGCGGCCACTATGGTCGTCAGGACGCGTTCCGCGGCGGGCGACTCGTTCCGGAGGCGGCAGATCCAGATCGGGATCCGTGCGGATCGAACGCCGCACTGGAACGCCTTCCGCGGCGGCCATCGCGGGATTGGCGCACGACGCCGTCAACCCATCATCGCGCCTCGAAGCCGGCGTCGAATCAGACTCGATGGCGAAAGAATCCGCTTCGTTCCGGGATGTGCTGCTGCCGCCATTTACACTCGAACGGCGCGGCCCGCCGCTCGAATCAGCCAGGGAGCTACCACGCCGCGGTGGATCGATCAAGCTAGGATCAAGATCTTCTACAGGCGGTATGATGATGACATCACCAACTCTGAGACTCTTGATGTTAGGATGCGTCCCTTCATTGGCTTTCCACAATGCGCGATAATACCGTCCGGAGCTGTAATAAAGGCGTGAGATCGTCCAGAAATTTTCTTTCGACTCGACGACATGGGGAACGGGCTCGACACGTTCGGCGGTGTTGTTTGAGCCGGCTTCCAGTGCGGCGCCGGTGACGGCCGCGGCCGTGGCGGCGCCGGCTCGTTCAAGACCGGAAGTCGCCCGGGACCGGGGCGATTCGAGCTCGAATTGAACGTCCTTGGCGGCATGAGAGCGAAAATCGCGGGATTTGATGTCGCCCTGGTCGCCACGAGAGCCGGAGCCAGTTTCGCTGGCGGCGGCCTCGGTGTCATCGAGGGGCAGCTTGCCGCTGTTCGGCACGACCACCCAGCCATCGCCGAGCGAATCGCGTGTTGTTGTTGTGGCTGCTGGCTTGTTTGAAGCCGTGTGGCGGCGATCGTCGTCGCGCGGTGTTTCCAGTTGAGAGATCGGGGTCGAGACGATGGTCCCCTGGCTCTCATTTTTCAAGTCACGAGGCGGGTTGTCCGCGGGCTTTGAGTTTGTCGGTGGCGCGATCGATTGCGAGTCGGAAGACTCCTTGGATTTGACGGGCGACGCCGGCGGGCCAGTGCTCGAAGGCTCCGCCGGCGCTTTTTGTGCGGGGGGGGGAACCGGTACAGGTACAGCCTGGCTCGGGGCACTCAGCGTGCCCGGCGCGGTGATCTCCGGACTCGGTAGCGGCAATTCGGCCGGCGCCTTGGGGCTTTCGATCGGCTGGCTCGCGGGTGCCGGCAGGTTTGCCGGAGCCGCGGCGACACTGCCATTAGCAGGTTCGATCGCGCTTGCACCAGCACCCGGGCCGGGCGTGGGCGCAGGCGCAAGCTCCTGGATTTTTTGGGGCGCGGATTGCGGTGGTTCGGGTCGATTGGGCTCGACCTTGCCTGGTTCGCTCGCGACGGTTATCGGAATGGGGAGTGCCGGAAGACCGGGCTGACCCGTTTCGGACGATTTCGCCGCGGCCGGGGGCTCGAGTTTGGCACTGGCTTCATTTTGTGCAATAACCTTGGAATCGGGCTTTTCCGATTTTCCTGGCGGCTCCGCTGAAGGCGTGAGAGCCGAAGCCGCTGCGGCAGCCTTTACGGTTTCTGGAAGGGGCGGGTCGGAAGGCGGCGGGCCAGCAGCCGAGTTCGGCTGGTTGTTCCCGGTCTCCAGCTTCGTGGCGAGCGGGAGCGACTCGGGCGACGAGGCTGGTGGCGAGGGGCTTGCGGTCGCCGCGGCTGCTTTCTCTTGTGGTGTCGATGACGACGCCAGGGTGACCGATGCGGGGGGGTCGAGCGATTGCGGCAATTTGTTAGAATCGCGATCGGCCTTGGCGTTTTCGACGATCGGTTTCGACTCAGCAGGCGCCGGCGCCGGCAACGGTTCTGGAGACGGCGTGGCGAGGAGAGTGGGCGAGGCCGCGTCAGAGCGACCGGCGGAAGCGGAAGCGGTCGTTGGGGCTGGCGCCGGCTCCGGAAGACCGGCAGCCGCGAGATCGGCCGGCTGCACCGACGTCGCGGGGGCCGGCGTGGCTCGCCTGCTTTCGGGGTCCCGGGGGGTAAATTCGCCAGCGACGGCAGTGGAGGATCGTCGTCGCTGGAGGCGGAAGCGGGTGCCGGTGCTGGTGCTGGTGCTGGTGCGGGCAACGCCGCGCCCGACTGCGGCGCTCCCTCACCGAGCTGACCGGCTGCGATCACGGTGGCCGAATTTTTTGGCGGCGCAAGCTCGGGCGAAGTGGCAGCCGGAAGTTGGCCAGGCGTGCCAGCCGTGGCCTGGCCCTTGGAATTGTCCTTGGGATCGCCCGCGACTTTCGGGTCGGTCGTACTGGCCGAGGCTGGGCCATTTCCTGGAATGAAGGCCGTGACCGGGGCGTGCGTCCCCGTTACGGAGCTGCGCGCCTCGTCGAGGAGCGGCCTTTGAGAATACCAGACGGCGCCCAGAATCAAGAGCGACGCGACGGCCGCAATTGAATGCCGCGGATAGCGAGCGGCCAGGCGTGTGAGAATTTCCGCAAGAGCAAAGAGGGCACGAACCGACAGCCGGAAAAGACGATTTCCGACTTGAGTGAGCCAGCCCAGGAAGACCGCGAACACGGCGAACTTGCTGGGCGCGGCGGCGTGAGAATCTTCGCCCTCGGCCTCGACTCCGGCTTCGGCCTCTGTCTCAATCTCGGACGGGGCCTCCGCGCCGGCGGTCACCGCGTGACTTTTTTCGATGGTCTCCGCGCTGCTTTCCATGGCCGGCCATGGGGACGGTCCAATGATCACGACGGGTTCGGGCATCGCTCCACCACCCTCAGTTTGGCGCTTCGCGCTCGGGGGTTGACGGCCAGTTCCTGGGCCGTCGCGGTCACGGGTTTCTTGGTCAGGACGGTTAGCCTGGGATCAGACTTGAAAGACCATTTGACGCGCCGGTCTTCCAGCGAATGAAAGCTGATGATGGCCGCCCGGCCCCCCGGCGCAAGGAGGTCGGGTATCAGCTTGAGCACCTCGTCGAGCTGCCCGAGCTCGTCATTGACGGCGATCCGAAGGGCCTGAAAGACCCGGGTCGCCGGGTCGATCGGCCCGTGCCGCGCCCGTGCGGGGACGCTGCGGCGCACGAGCTCGGCGAGCTGGCCGGTTGTCTCGATCAAGCTCTGCTTCCGGTCTTCCACGATCCGCCGCGCGATCCGCCGGCTGAATCGTTCCTCGCCCAGCTCAAAAAACAAGTTCGCAAGATCGACTTCTCGCATGCGATTGACCATGTCGGCCGCACTCGCGCTGGAATCTCCAGGGTCGAACCGCATGTCGAGCGGTCCGTCGGTCGAGAAGCTAAACCCTCGATCTGACCAGCCAAGCTGATCTGACGAGAGCCCGAGATCGAGCAAGACGCCGTCGACGCGGCCGATCCCCAGGTCGTCGAGCACGCGCCGGATATCGCGATAGGCGGCGTGTACGAAAGTAATGGGGAGTGTTATTTGAGTCTCCTTGACGGCATTTTCGGCCAGTGCCAGCATGGCCGGGTCGCGATCGAGGCCCACCAGGCGGCCGGCCGGACCCAACCGGCGGGCCAACGCCACACTATGACCACCCGCTCCGGCGGTCCCGTCGACGATGATCGAGCTGGCCCCTTCTTGCGGCGTGAGCCAGGCCACGATTTCGTTGATGAGGACAGGCTGATGGAGCGATCCCATGGCGGCTCCTGGATTCCAGGAAGTGTCTTCTGGGCAGAATCGGCCGCGATCGGGATGAGACGTGTTCCGGGGGAGACTTTAACGGAAATGCCGTGGCTGTCAACCCCTCAACCGAACCCGGCCCAACTACCCAGGATCGATCAATCGACCGGCACGCAAGAAGAGTTTCCCATGTCCTTTATCGGCGATTGGCGGGCGAGACTTGACAGCGCGGCTGAATGAGACGGTGGTCACGCCACGAAGACACGCTTTCAGCGCGCCCGTTCGACGAACAGAATTCTCACCGGCTTCTTCTCACGCGTGAAGGTCAAGCCGGTCTGCTCGTGAAGGTGCTTGAGAACCAGGGCTTCGTCGTGGTCTTCCTTTTGCATTTCCTTGGTGAAAACGCTGCGCACGTGCAGATACCAACTCACACGTTCCTTGGGAGGTGCAGCGACCTCGCTGATCACGGGGTGCTCAATCCATGTGCCAACACGTCTGAGAAATTGCGAAAACGTGCCAGTGCCGCCACCGGCCCTGCTGTCCGCGAAAAGTTGGTTTCCATAGATGTCGATCTCGTTTTGCTTACGGCCGGGCAGGGGGGTATGACGATATTCCCCACGCACGACAACGACTTCGCGGTCGACGTTTCGAAACTCCATTTTGATTCGGTGCCTGACCACGCGCTGAAGAATCGAGCTGAGCGCGGCGATCGTCCGCTCGTCGCGCACGCCTTCACGAAACACCCAGTCACCCGTGACGACGGCGTCCAGAATCGTCGAATCGCCCTCGATCTCACGCGGAACGACATCGACCTTGAGTAGATAGGGAATGCGGCGCACGGCGATCCCGCCGGCCGAGCTCACGCTCCACCTTTCCAGCCGTTCGGGATCGGTCCAGGAAAGGGTCATGGCGCCATAATTGCTGATCCGGTTGCCCGGGTTGGGATGTTTCCGTCGCCACCAGATATCAAAACCCGTCGGGCGTGGGGCTTCCACGAGCTTGAGATCTTGACCGGGGACAAGTCGATAGATTGCAAGGAACTCATTGAGCTCTTTGTCGTCATCAGCAGGCTTATTGCATTGAGTGACGGTGGGTTGGGCCAGGTCGCCCGACCGAGGACCAGCGGCGGCCGCATCATGCGAGGCGGGCATGGCGAAAGTGCACGCGCCCAGGAAGAGAAGACTGAAACCCGTTTGCCGAAAATCAATCGATCGAATCTGGCAAGACCCATGTATAATGCTTGAGTTTGGGCTCCGAAGCGTCAGCGCTTGATTTTCGGTCATTCGGCCGCTCGATGTCGACCAAATATCCTCGTCATTGTCTTTCATGGCACGCTCCTGACTGGTCGGTGATTCACGTTGTCACGCGTTTTCAATTGCCCGCTGAAGCTCCTTCCATTCGGGCAGCCAGTCCGCGATGTCGTCGGGGGACATCTCAATAGCGTCAAGCACTGTGTCGCGGAAGCTCCAAACGCTAGTAAACCCCAGGTTTCGCAAATTTCCATCCATGACCCAGAGCAAATCCTTGCCTGCAAAGGCATGCATATACCACTGGTGACGTGAACCACCGATCCGGAATTCGGCCAGCATGGCGGTGAATGCTGTTTCGACCGCGTCAGGATCGATGACTTGCGACTGTCCGTGAGATAAAACCACTCGGCGCATGCCATCGCGACAAGCAACCTCATCAAGCTGATCTGGAAACGGATGCTTTTCTCGGCCTCGTTGACGACCCAAGCTAGACGGAAGATCGCGACGCCGAACGCGGGAGGTCGCCAGTGCCGTTCGTGCAGCCTGGTAGAACGATAATTGGTCCCGCGCGGTCTCAAGCATGTTTTGATAATCTTGAGACGATATCTTGTGCTGAGATTGATTTCACGCGCGATCAACGACTACGGGGTCGACAAGATGATTCTCGATCTCCTTTCGCTCCCATCGCCATCCGAAACGGATCGTTCTGTCCAAATTTGTCCACTCGATGGGGCTATCAGATGGTTCTTCCCATTGCCGGACAAAATCGCGATCCAGAATTCCGAAAACATCGTGTCTTCCAATCGCTTCGCGTCGTGCGATGATCCGGTCGCCCATGCCATATTTTCCCCCAACGCCCGGACTTCGCACCGACCTCCGAGAAGTTTGGTCAGGACTCTGATATCAGGACTGCCGTCCGTTCCTTCACACAAAAGTCGGCTCACAGGCATAACTTGCCCCCTTCGAGCCGATAAATCTTGTCGCGACTGAAAATACTGCTAATAGATTCGGAGTGCGTCGTCAGCAGGAATTGACAGCCAGGGCCCAGGGCAGGCAGGCTCGAAAGTAGCCCCTGTGCAAGTGGAGGGTGCAAATTCAGATCGATTTCGTCGATCAATACCACGGAGTTTTTGATCTGCTGGCGGACAAACTCATAGAGCATGGGAAAAACAGCCTGCTCACCAGCCGACATCTCTTCAATATCATAATTACGCTCACCCTCCCTGATCATGAAATAATAGTCTTCGGGCGATGGCACCCCGTCGCGATAGATCGGTTCCGGCACGTCAAACGAGCGACCTGGAAAGATACGCTGATAGCTCGATTCCAGTTCCTGAAGGTAATCACGCTGGACCGATGTGTGTACAAGATGGCTTAGTTGCCATCGATTGAGATGCTGCCTGAATCGAGCTACACCAAAATCGTAGGGAATATTTTTGACACTTCTCGCCGATCCCCACCAGGCGATCAAGCCGTGGTAAGCCGTTTTGGGCTTGAAAGATAGAGCTTGCGTCCTGCGCAATGAGGTTAGGACACGACCTCTTCACCCAGGACACAAGCATGAGCACGGATGTACCCGTACCCACACCACTAGTTATACCGGTTTACCACGCGCCCAAGAAAGCTCTTTGTCCGACCTGCGGCAAACTCGGACGACGTAAGCGGATTCTGAAACGAACTGTTCGCACCGTCGCGTATAAGACGGTCGCCGTTCTTGAGATCACATACGGTGAGTATCAAGCCAACTGCGACTGCTGCACCACCTTCCGCACCACACCCGAGAATGTCCTCCCCAAGGCCAAGTACGACAACAAGGTCCGAGATTTGTTGCTGGAGCGCATCCTCGAAGACGGTATGAGCATCGAACGGGTCCTGCTATCGATCAAGCGGGAGTTCCTCCTCGATCTCTCGCCGGGATTCGTCTACGACGTGCTCCGCGACTTCGCCGCCGGACTCGACATGGCGGTTCATCGCCGCAAGGTGCTCGAGCATTTCAGCGGCACGCTCTGTGTGGACGAACTTCACTTGGGCCAGTTCACATTACTTCTGGCGACCGACCCAATCAACGATCTGCCGGTCGCCTTCGCACTGGTCGGCAAGAACGACCAAGGCCACATGGAGCGGTTCCTCAAGAACCTCAGAACCTGGGGTCTCATGCCGCGAGTTGTCGTCACCGACGGCTCGAACCTCTACCCGGCCGTGTTGGCGGAACTCTGGCCCGACGCCGATCATCAGCTTTGTGTATTCCACGTGATGAAGGACATCAACGAGCTGATCCTGGATGCCGTGCGACGGCTGAAGACGGCGATGGCCCGTCGGGCCAAGGCCGGGAGAAAGAAGAAGCGAGGACGCAAGAGCAAGCAGGCCAAGAAGGCCGCCGCTCGCCGAGGTCCGTCTGTCAAGGATAAGGCGTACTTCGTGTTCAAGCATCGCTACTTGATCGTGAAACGCCGAGAGAACCTCACCGAGAGAGAGCGTGCCGACCTGACCCAGATGCTGGAGTATCTGCCAGAACTGACAACGTTGCGACGGTTCGCCGACCGGATTTACTGGCTATTCGACACCCCCAAGGATCTCCATCAGGCGCGTTGCCGGCGGGCCGCGATCGTCCAAGATTGGGCATTCCAGGCAGTGCCGGAACTGGTCAAGGCGATGGAGCAACTGAGCGATGACAAGTTTTCCAAACTGATGGCCTACCTGAGCAATCCGGCCAGCCGCCGTGTGCGAACTAACAACCATGTGGAGCGGACCAACCGGATGTTCCGGTTGCTAGAGAAAGTGCGGTACAAATGGCGGCGGCGCAAGACACTGGTGCGATTCGTGGTGTTGACGCTGGACACGATCTGGAGAGCGTGGACTCCGGCAACGGCGACGACAACCAAATCGACGGTGCCAGTTGAACGTGGCAACGAACAATGTCATACAGCGCAACAATCACGTCGAATCGCCTGAAAATACGGTGGGGATCGGCGAGGAGTGTCATATTTTTCGTTCCGTTTGTCTCGCCGGTGTGATCCTTGTTCAAACCAGGGGTTGTGGCGAGAGTGCGAAACTGATCGAACCAGAACACGCCGGGCAGGCGATCGAAAAGACCACGAGCACTCGGATCTGCTGCCAGGAGCTTCGATGCATACCAACGACCACGGAATTGCAACAATTCCTCTGAGAGGGCGTGGCGAGACGACCCGCAAAGTAGCGCGTTTCCCTCCAGCCTCAATTGGACCGTTTTCGAGTGGCCCGGTTTGATCAAGCGTTTCCCTTGGGCTCGGTCCGTCGCTGAACTAAACCATCGTTGCGCGGCTTCGTGTGTTGCCGCAATCTCGTCGTCAGTGAACCGGACCTCGAGTTCGATGGATGGCATCCCCCAGCGTTCGTACCGGCTGGCGACCCATCCGGGCCAGCGAAATTCCTTGACGCTCTCGGTTTGCTTGCAAGCCAGTGACAAACAGAGCGCTACGGCCTGAAGCACGGTGGTCTTTCCCGTACCATTATCGCCCAGAAACAAAAATCGATTAGCAACATCCGTCGCCGACGGACTTCTGAGATCGACGTTCAACTCTTGGAATCGCTTGAAATTCCGTAGGTGTATCGAAGCCACTTTCATCGTTGAGCCCCCTCTTTGGTATCCACATTGTACACTCGACAGTGAGGCACCGTGTTGGACAAAATAGGCCCGTGAGAGTCGAATACTCGGCATGGCCCTAAAACGCGGAATCGTGTCTAAACCCCGATCCTCCCCGATGCAGCGGCCCGCGAATGACCACGGTCGCCATGGCCAGCCCATAGCCTATGAGCGAGGCCGCCATCACCGCGTAGACCGCACTCGGCCCGCCGCCAAACTGCCGCGTGACCAGCAAACCCCCCGCCGCGGCCAGGGCAAGTCGCGTGAGCCCCGCGAACAGCGGACCAACCGCTCGCCCTGCCCCCTGTGACGCGAAATAAAGGGCCAATCCCAGCCCGATCGCACCATAGGCGGGTCCTACCGTGCGAAGGTAGGTCGACCCGGCCGCAATGACCTCGGCGTCTTGGCTGAAGAGTGTCATCCAGAGTGAAGGAGACACCGCCGCGACCAGACCCACCGTGGAGGTGATCCCGACTGCCAGGGCCGCGCCGATCCAGGCCACGCGCCGCGCCCTTGCGATATCCCCGGCCCCCACGCACGTCGCCACCAAGGGCACCATCGCCGAGCCCAGCCCGAATACCAAGGGCGTCAAGAGAAACTCCAGGCGGCTTGCCGCACCATAGCCCGCTAGCGCGATACCGCCAAACCGGCCTACCAAACCCGTCAGGATCAAGACCGTCAGGTTGATCTGAATTGTATTGAGCGAGCTGGGGATTCCCACGCGGAGAATCTCCCAGAACAGCCGCCACTCAAGAGACAGTCCATCACGCGCGGGCTTGAGCGGGCTATTGCCACGCACGAGTAAGAACGCCAGAGTCATTGCACCAACCACATAATAAATCAACACGGCCCACGCCGCGCCCGCGATTCCCAAGGCTGGGATCGGCCCGTAGCCGAAGATAAACGCCGGCGAGATCGCCAGAACCGCCACGGCCCCCACCATGCCGACATTCGCCGGTGTCGATGTGTCTCCCATGCCGCGGAAGACGCTGGCAAGGGCATTGAAGAGCCAGAACAAAATCGCCCCGGCAAACACGATTCGCGCATAAGTCCACGCCATCTCAAGTGCAGCACCCTCGGCGCCCAAGAGCAGAAAAAGTGTGCGGCCCCCAAGCAACACGCCGGCCGTGAAGACGATGCCCATCACCACCGCGATCACCAAGGCGTGCACAGCCAGGCGACCGGCCTCGCGCGGCTGCCCGGCTCCCATTGCCCGCGCCACGGCCGATGCCATCGCACCCCCCATGCCGCCGGCCGACATCGTGGTCATCAACATCACCAGCGGATAACTGACCGCGACACCGGCCAGCGCATCAGACCCCAGAAACCCCACGTAATACACCTCGCCCGTGCTCACGATCGCCTGCACCACCATGAACGCGATCATCGGCGCCGCCAGGCGAAGCAACGTCGGCAAGATCGGCGCACTCAAGAGAATCTGTGTTCGCTCGGCCGCGTCGCGTCGTTTATGTTTCCGAGGCACCGCCAGTGACGACTTCGGCTCGATCTCGACAACCATGGCCGATACGTCTGAATCGTCGCGCGCCATTCGCTGCTTCACAGTCGGCTCCGGATATGCGCTTATCTTGAAGTAAGGCCAAAGAATGCCATTGTTGTAGCTGGCCTCCGTGAGGCCAAGATCGCCGCGACTCCCTCAATCGCGAAAGCGATGGACTACCAGCGCTGTATTTTGCCCCCCAAAGCCGAAGCTATTGGAGAGGGCGATATCAACCTCTTGCCGCCGTGCCTCGTTGGGCACGTAATCGAGGTTACATTCGGGATCGGGATGTTCGAGATTGATGGTGGGGGGAACGATACCATCGCGGATCGCCAGCAGGCAGAAGATCGCTTCGACCGCGCCGCCAGCGGCCACGAGGTGGCCCGTCATGCTCTTGGTGCTCGATACCGGGACATGGCACGCGCGATCGCGGAAGACCCGTTTGATCGCCAGTGTCTCGACCGAATCGTTCGTCTTGGTGCTCGTGCCGTGGGCGTTGATGTAGTCGATCTCGCCGGCCTCAAGCCCCGCATCGGCCAGAGCCCCGTGCATGGCCGCCACGGCGCCGCGCCCTTCTTCGTGGCTATCCGTGATGCGAAACGCATCGGCCGTCGAACAGTGGCCGGCGATCTCACCGTGGATATGGGCCCCTCGTGCCAAGGCATGCTCGAGCTCTTCGAGTACCAGCATGCCGCCCCCTTCGCCGAGCAAGAAGCCGTCGCGTTCGCGGTCAAATGGCCGGCTGGCATGGCTGGGGTCGTCATTACGGGTCGACATCGCCGTCAAGAGGATAAATCCGGTGAGCCCGAACGGATGAATCATGCTGTGTGTACCCCCCGTGAGCATGATGTCGGCCGCCCCCCGGCGGATCACGTCGGCCGCTTCGCCAATCGACTGGGCACTCGCTGCGCACGCGGTGAGGCACGTGGCGTTATAACCACGCGCCACCAAATTCGCTGGCCAGAATTCCGGCCGGCGTACCTGGCTCTTGCTCGGCTTCACGCGAACGGTCGAGGATCTCCACTCCCAGATCGGTGAACCGCGCCTTGTCAACTTCGCCACGACTCGTCGACCGATGCACCAGATCGACAAAGGCCGGAAAATCTTGCTGACCTTCACCCGAGCCGAGATAAACCCCGAAGCGCCGCGCGTCGATCTGGCCGTTAAGGTTCGCCAGCCCCGCGTCGTCGATCGCCATGGTCGCCGCGGCCAGGGCGAACTGAGTCGTTCGGCAGTGGTCGCGCCATCGCTGGGCATCCGTGCGGTAATCAGCCAGCAAGAAACCCTTGACCTCGGCTGCGATCCGCGTCGGAAACGTGCTCGCATTGAAGAGCGTGATCGGCCCGACTCCCCCACGCCCTTCACATACCGACGACCAGCTCGTCTCCCTGTCATTTCCCACCGGAGTGACCATACCCATCCCCGTCACGACCACGCGCCGCCGGTCGTTTCTCATCATGCCCTCCGCGGTCTGCGAAATGTAGTGTTAATAAAAAAATGTAAGAAGTACGCAAGATTGTCGCGAGGCGTCATTCAACGGGCCGCTTTCCTTGGATTTTCTTTTCGCTCACCCGGCGACCGATGATCGAGCGATTTGTGAGCGAAAGCCCGGCAAGCCGCTAGAATCTCGTCGGCGAATTCCGGGTTTGCGACGGCACGCGCCATGGTGATGCCGCCAACGCAAAGGGCAATCATGGCAATCGCGTCTTCCTGCTTTGTTTTCGAGCTTTCTTTTTCTCCCGTGCGAAGCTGAGCCTTCATCCTGGCGATCAACCTGGCGATCAGCCGCTCGAACACGCGTCGGGGTGCCTCGCCGGCTCGACAGACCTCGGCCGCCAGTGTGGGTATCGGACAACCCTTGTCTGGCTGGGCACAGTGCGCCGCGGCCAGATACCGATCGATCATGGCTCTGGCCGAATCTTTTTCCGATGCCGGCACGTGCGCGAACTCAGAGTCAGTGCCAGCGTCAGAGCAATCGGTCAGACCGCGTAAGAGTGTCGTCCCTGTGCTCTGCGCGAAATGCTCGAGAGTCTCGGCAAGCAGACTGTCTTTCGAGTCGAAATGCGCGTAAAAGCCGCCGGGCGTGAGACCGGCTTCCGCCATGACTTTGTCGACGCCCGTGGCGTGAAATCCCTGGCGCCGGAACAGGGTCGCCGCCGCCTCGAGGATCTTGATCCGCGTCTTCTCTTTGTGATCGCTCGTGTACCGCATCGTTGCTTGCTCCGATAGGATCAACGTCGAATCAAGGTTCCATGGCCCCGACGACCAGGCAGCAGTTATGACCGCCGAAGCCGAAGCTTGTTGAAATTGCGCACCTGACCGGTCGCTCGCGGGCGACGTTGGGAACGAAATCGAGGTCGCAGTCCGGGTCGGGCGTGTCGTAATTGATCGTGGGAGGAATCACGCCATGACGCACGGCGAGTGTGATCGCGATCAATTCGATCGCTCCGCTGGCCGCGCACAGGTGCCCTGTCATGCTCTTGGTACTACTGACCGGAATGCGATAGGCATCACGGCCGAAGGCACGCTTGATCCCGCGGACCTCGGCCAGGTCGCCAAGCGGCGTGCTCGTCGCGTGGGCGTTAATGTAGTCAACGCGGTCAGGGGCCACTCGTGCGTCGGCGAGAGCCAGCTTGATGGCGCGGCTGCGCCGTCTCCTTCGGGATGGGGTGCGGTGATGCTATAAGCGTCGTTTGTACTACCATAGCCGAGGACCTCGGCGTAGATCTTCGCGCGGCGCCGGCAGGCGTGTCCGAGCTCTTCCAGCACCAGGAGCCCGGCACCCTCGGCCAGCACGAAGCCATCGCGGTCGCGATCAAAAGGCCGGCTCGCCGCTTGCGGAGACTCATTGCGCAACGACAGCGATCGTGCGGCGATAAATCCTCCCAACCCGACAGGTGTGATCGCGGCCTCGGCTCCTCCTGCGAGCATCACGTCGGCATCGCCCCAGCGAATCGCTCGAAATGCCGCGCCAATGGCATCGCCCGACGACGCACAGGCCGACGCCAGCGCCACGGTGGGACCGCGCAAGCCCAGCTCGATGGCGATATTGGCCGGCCCCGCGTTGGGCATCATGCGCGGGATCACAAACGGATTCATCCGGTTGGGACCCGCGTTTCGCAATCGCTCGTATCCGTCTTCAAAAGTCGTCAGGCCGCCAATACCGCACCCCAGCGCGACACCCCACCGAAAAGGATCCTCCTGGGCCATCGAAACGCCCGTGTCGTCGAAGGCCTGCTTGGCCGCGGCCACGGCGAACTGGGAGAATCGATCCATCCGCCGGGCCGCCCTGGCATCGAGAACCTTCTCCGCCTCAAACCCTTTCACCTCACCGCCAAAGCGAACCTTGAACTCCGCAACGTCGAACCGCTCGATCGGCCCGATCCCACTGCGACCCTGACAGAGCCCATCCCAGAAACCGGGCACATCGTGCGCCAGCGGGTTGATCGTTCCCATCCCGGAAATCACCACGCGCCGTCTCATGGTCAATCCCGCCTCCTCCCGCCACTGCGCACCCACCTCGATAAACGATCCTTCGCGCCCCCTTGTCGTGTATCGGCATTATTGTATGACGATCGTCATTTATTTCAAGAGGAGCTATCCCGAGTCAATCTGACAAATGCGAAGTGACAATTCTGTGGCCGGCCGGCTTGGGGCAGGTGGTGGCCTCCGGGCGGATTCAGTAGCTGGCCGCTACGAGGCGGGCGGCGTGATATCTCGTGTAGCCGGCCGCTACGAGGTCGATGGCGTGGCCCCTTGCCGATGTGCCTCCGGTCGGGTCAATCGATCGGCCTGCCGCAGCTCCGGAAAAAACAGAGCCCAGAGCCCGACAACCAGCAGCGTCCCCGCGCCCCCCAGAAACGCGGCCGGGACGGTCCCCAGCCACGCGGCTGTCAGGCCCGACTCGAACTCGCCCAGTTCGTTGGATGCGCCAATGAAGACCCAGTTCACCGCGGCCACCCGGCCGCGCAGGACGTCGGGCGTTGCAATCTGCACCAGGGTCTGGCGGAGGACCATGCTCACCATGTCGAATCCGCCGGCCGCGACCAGAGCGGCCAAGGATAGCCAAAAATCGGTCGAGACCGCGAACACGACGGTCGCGAAACCAAATCCGGCGACACATGCGAGCATCATTTTCCCGGCTCCGCGCTCGATCGGGCGGTGGGCCAGAACGAGCCCGATGATCGCCGCGCCCAGCCCCGGCGCACAGCGGAGACAACCCAGGCCGAGCGGCCCGACGGCAAGAATGTCGCGTGCGTAAATCGGCAGAAGGGCCGTCGCACCACCCAGGAGAACCGCGAATAGGTCGAGCGAGATCATTCCCAGGAGCAAGCGGTTTGATCGTATATAACGAATCCCCGCCAGGATGCTGCGATCGGCTACAACACTCGTCGATTCGCCGGGCGCTCGGTGGCCGGCCGCGAGCCGGCGCACTTGCGTCAGAGCCAAAATCCAGAGCGACAGGATCACGGCGAACACGGCCTGGCCGCCCAGCGCATAAATCAGGCCGCCCAGGGCCGGACCGGCGATCGCACCGATTTGAAAGACGAACGAGCCCGCCGCGACCGCGCGCGAAAATTCCTCGGCGCTGACCAGGTGTGGCAGCATGGCCGACATCGCGGGCGCGTGTAAACGCGCGGGCCGTGCCGACGACGATCAAGAGCAAGTACACCGGCACCGCCGACGGCGTGCTCGTCAGCGACCACGCACAGAATACGACAAAGCAGACTGTCTTGACTAACAGGACAAGGCCGACAATCACACGTCGGTCGAACCGGTCGGCCGCCTGACCGGCAAAGAGCACGATCGCAATATTGGGCAAGAACTGCGCCAGGCCCACATACGCAAGGCTCATCGGGCTACGTGTTACGGAATAAACATACCAGGCGATCGCCACATTGAGCATCTGTGAGCCAAGCTGGTCGGCCGCGCGCATGGCGATAAAGCCCCGCAAGGCCGGCCGATCGCGCAACAGTTGAAATAACGAGAGCTGGGATGCTGCATCCAGTGCCATGAGATCTCATTCTTGAATGTGAACCTCGCGTCGTCGAGAGTGACGCGCGGCCCGATTATGACGGCTCGGCTCGGACTACATCAAGACCATCTCGCTACGTCCCCTTTTTTCGAGCAAGCACGACGGTTCGGGTGCCGTGGTCGAGCACGGGGGTTGCGACGGTTCCCTCGAACCTCGGCCGGCTGATCAAGATTCCCACGCAGCCCGGCGCGTTGATCGCGTAGCCGTACTGGCTGTTTCGAACGAGGTTGTCCTCGAAGAGCGAGCCCAGGACACTCCGGCCCGTGGTCGAGCCGTTCTGAATCGAGACACAGAACCCCGCGGGGTTTCGTCCGTCGTAGTCGCTGATCGTCTCGCAACCTGTGCGGTCCACGGTGTTCTCGCGGAACTCCGAGCCGTAAATGCACGGGGCGAAACACGGGCGCTGGCCAGGCCGTCCTCGCCGCGGTCACCGATCCATGTGTTTTTGAACCGTGCCGAAGCTCCCGAAACCCGGCACCCGCGGACCTTCGTGAAGAAGCTCATGAATGCCGTGCGGTCGTGGGTCGGCGTCACGGGATTCTTGACATACACACCATAATTGATCACGCCCAGTGTTCGCTCGGCGACCGTGCCGGCGGCAACGCAATCATAGCAGCAGAAATAAAGCTGTGTTGCGCCTGCGCAGCTGTCGGTCGCCGTGTTGTCCTCGAAGACGACTCCCGTCTGCGTCCGGACGATCGCGATTTTGCTCGTGCGGTCTGGCGGCACGTCCCAGGGGGGGCTGACGTTGATCCAGTGCACCGGTGTTTTGCCCGGTTGCTCGGCGTGGCCGGTGACTTTGCGCAACTGGCCCATGCCCCGTCCCTTGATCACGAGCGCCTGCCACTCCTGGTTCCAGCCGATCGAGCCCGACCGCGCCAGGGATTCTTCGGCGATCACGGTTTGCTCGATCCCACTCTCCCTGACATCTCCAAAGAGATAAAAACCCGGCGAATCAAGCGCGAACGCCTCGCCGTCGTTACCCGGGACGAAGTTCACATTCCGCACGGTGTTATGAGCGATGTACCGATTCCAGGCGTTGTAGCCGACCCACGACTCGGTGAAAAGCCCGTGAAGGTTCGTGGTCACGCCCGGCACGATGTGGCCGGTCAGGGTATTGTTCTCGAAGAGCATCCGGTCCGACGACAGGCTCACTTGATCATTTGCATAGTCAAACGTGTTATCGCGGCAAACAAGATATCGCTTGATCCCGTGACTCCACGCCGGGCTGTTGCCCCGCCACAGGTTTTTTGCGATCAAAACGTGCGCATCGGCATTGATGTACAGGCCACGCCATTTCGGGGCGTCGAGCGGGAGGTCGAAACGGTTGCCGTAAAGGAAAATGTGGCGTGCGGTGAGGCTAGAGAGATTTCCGAAATTCACGACCCGGATCGGGACGGAGCGCGGCAACGACGGATCGATCGTGACCGTCAGGTTCGCGATCCCGATCCGTCTCTCGCGCTCGCCCGCGCCCTGGGCTTGAAAGATCATGTACTCGGTTCCATCGCGTTTCGGGTTCGCGACAAAGAACTTGAGGACCGTCGTGTCGGTCCCGGCCCCCTTGAGGATGACACCGCGGTTGAGGTTCAATCCCTGGATCTTGTATGTTCCCGCCGCAAGGTCGACCACGCCGCCCCCCTGGGCGGCTGCAAGGTCGATCGCCTTCTGGATCGCGGCCGTGTCGTCGGCCGAACCTCCGCCTGATGCGCCGAAATCTTTCCTGACGTCGAACGTGTGCGACCAGGAAAACGCCGACGCCCAGGCGACCCCAAGCGCCCTCGCCAGGGGATCGGCCGGCCGTGCAACGACTTCCAGCAGGCTCTCCCGGCGCTCCTCGTCGCGGAGCCGGACGAACCGATCGCCGAGTCCCCCGGAGCGAGTTCGCACCTCGACGAAATACCGGCCCATTGGGAGGTCACCGGGCAAGACAAAGGTGACACAGTACGGCGAGAACCGGGTCGGGGCGATTGGCCGGACCGCTCCGCCATCGCGTGCGACGAACTGGATCCCGGTTTTGCCCTGGCCGCCGTACTCCCGCGCATCGAGGTTCCGCCCCATGAGCTTCATTTCGAGACCGGGGTAGCCCTGCTCCTCGGAAAGCCAACGCGGGTCGGGAACGTTCAGCAGAGCGGGCTTGCCCCAGGTGGTGCCGCCGTCACTGGAAGCCACCATGGAGTACACGCCGGGCGCGACATCCGGCGCCTGAACTCTCGCAAACTGCCCGTCGGGGTCTGTCTGAATCGGGTCGACGACGGTATTCCCGGCCTCGATGAACTTGACCTTCACCGCACCGGTGAGGTCGGCTCCGTAAAGCGAGACGGTGCCCCCCGGCGCAACCCCCTCCGATACCCGGAACACGACCGGCGGCGAAGCCGAAGCCCGGCCCACCAGCCCAAGTATCCCGAAAAGTGCAATGCAGGCGACGCCTGGCGCATGAGCCATCGGATAAGAGCTCCAACGTGTCGCAAAGGTGGTTTGTTTTATTTGGATGTCAAAATTATGTGGCTATGAGGATGCTCGTGCTCTTGTGACGGCGGCGCCTGGCGCGACTTTTACTACGAGACCACGGGAAGCTGGCTGAAGAATTCGTTCCCCTTGTCGTCGACCAGGATGAAGGCCGGGAAGTCGACGACCTCGATCTTGTAAACGGCTTCCATACCGAGCTCGGGATATTCGAGGAGCTCGACTTTCTTGATATTCTCCTGCGCGAGCAAGGCGGCCGGCCCGCCGATCGAGCCCAGGTAAAAGCCGCCGTGTTTCTTGCAAGAGTCGGTGACGGCCTGCGAGCGATTACCCTTGGCCATCATGATCAATGATCCGCCGCGCGACTGAAATAAGTCGACATAGCTATCCATTCGCCCCGCGGTGGTTGGGCCAAACGAGCCTGAGGGCATGCCGGCCGGCGTCTTGGCGGGTCCGGCGTAATAGACCGGGTGGTCCTTGAAATACGCGGGCATCTCCTCGCCGCGGTCGAGCCGCTCCTTGATCCGCGCGTGGGCCAGATCGCGTGCGACGATCATCGTGCCGGTGAGCTTGAGCGGCGTCGCGACCTTGTAGGCGGAAAGCTCGGCGCGGATCTCGCTCATCGGCCGATCGAGCCGGACCGGCACGCCGTGCTCGGCCCCGAGACCGGCCCGGTATCGAGGCGGAATGAACCGCGCGGGGTCGCACTCGAGTTCTTCGATCCAGACTCCGTCCCTGTCGATGCGGGCTTTCAAGTTGCGGTCGGCCGAGCAGGAGACACCGATCCCAACCGGGCACGAGGCGCCATGCCGGGGCAAGCGCACCACCCGCGCGTCGAGTGCGAAATACTTGCCGCCAAACTGCGCTCCGATGCCGCTCTTCCTGGCGATCTCCATCACCTTGTCTTCCATGCCCGGGTCGCGAAACGCCTGGCCCAGGCGATTGCCCTCGGTCGGCAAGTAATCGAGGTAACCCGTGCTGGCGAGCTTGACCATCTTCATGGTCGACTCGGCCGAGGTGCCGCCAATCACGACGGCCAGGTGATAGGGGGGGCAGGCCGTGGTTCCGAGCGACCGCAGCTTCTGGTTGAGAAACGCTTCGAGGCTGGCCGGGTTGAGCAGGGCGGGTGTTTCCTGAAAGAACAGCGACTTGTTGGCCGAGCCGCCCCCCTTGGCGACGAAAAGGAACTCGTATGTGGCACCATCGGTGGCCATGATATCGATCTGGGCGGGCAGGTTGGTCCCCGAGTTGACTTCCTGATACATCGAGAGTGGCACCGACTGCGAATAGCGAAGGTTTTCACGGTTGTACGTTTCAAACACACCGCGAGCCAGCCATTCTTCATCGCGGGTGTTGGTCCAGACGCGCTGGCCCTTCTTGGCGAAGATGATCGCGGTGCCCGTGTCCTGGCACATGGGGAGCTGGCCCCCGGCCGCGACCGCCGCGTTGCGCAGCAAGGTCAGGGCGACCGAGCGATCATTGGCCGAAGCTTCAGGATCATCGAGGATCGCGGCCACTTTCTCCAGGTGAGCCGTCCGGAACCGAAACGAGACCTCGCGAAACGCCGCGCAAGCCGAGCTCGGTCAGGGCCCGCGGGTCGACCTTGAGGATTTCGGTGCCGTCGAAAGATCCGGCCGAGACATGATCTGACGTGAGCAGGCGATACTTTGTCGACGACGGACCCAGGGGCGTTGGTTCTTGATAGGCGAACTCGGGCATGGACGGCATCTCCCTTGGAAGCGCTGTGAGTCGTGGCGAGCGGACCATTCTTTCCCCATGACGGCCGCAAGCGAATAAGCTGGGTTGGCTCAATGGTTTCGTCATTCTGTTTTACCAGACCAGCCAGAGGATCGCACTCCAGGCTAGCCGGGCGTGGACCGTCTCGAGGCGACCTTTGTGTTACCGGTCTCTCTGAATCCGGAGGGGGCGATCGAAAGAAAAGAGGGGTTCCCCGGTTCGACCGCACCCGGTAGCTGTCGGCCAAGATGGCGTCGAGATTATGTTGATTGACCAGGCGGCTAACCGCGCGGGCTCCCTCGATCTAAACTATTCGGAATTTCCGGATCGTTGCCTCGCGGTCGAGTCAACCTTCGTCGTGAAAGTTCTATAAGTCATCACATGAGTATTACAGTGAGATCCCGAATAAGTCGGCGATCAACGGTTGCGGCCGCCAGACTCTATCTACGGATTCATCCGTTGACATCTACGGAAGAATCCGTATGATAAGGTCGTGTGGCAAGTGGTTCTTGTTTCGGAAGGTGGTTCATCGATGGCGAGGCGGCCGCAAGCAACTCCAACGGAAGCCGAACTGGAGATCCTGAAAGTTCTCTGGGAGCGTGGCCCCAGCACGGGACGGGAGGTGATGGATGTTCTGGGTTCAGAGCGGCAGCGAGCCTACACGTCGGTCATGAGCGTGCTCAACATCATGGCGAACAAAGGGCAAGTGATCAGAAAGCCGCAGGGACGCGCATTCATTTACTCCGCCAGACGGCCGCGTGAAAAAACACTGGGCAAGATGGTCAGCACTCTTCTGGGGCGTGCCTTTGAAGGGTCAGCGGCATCCCTGGTCTCTCAGGTGCTCGATCAATCGAAACCGACGCCCGCGGAGCTCGACAAGATCCGGAAAGTCATCGAAGAATATGAAGGTAGGAGTCACATTCAATGAGTCCGCTCTCGATGAATTTCGTGGCAGAGTTCGCGGAGTGTCTCACGGCGGCCTTGATTCATTTTGTCTGGCAGGGTGCCGTCCTCGCGCTTCTTCTGCTCGCCACAGTGAAGCTACTCGACGTGAGAACGGCCCGGCTCCGATATCTGCTTTCGGTTGGCACACTGCTCATGATGGGGCTGGCTCCCATCGTCACGGTGATGTTGCACCATCAGGGCGGCTCGCCACGACAGCATTCCCCTGTTGAGTTGGCCGGCCAATCAGGTTTCCTGATCGCCGACCACACCGCCGCCAGCGCCAGCGATACAACTGGTCGCACTGTGCTCGACTTACCAAAGAGATCGGCCGCTCCGGCGAGCTTCCGCGTCGAGGTCTATGTCCTCCTGGCATGGCTCGCGGGAGTGTCCTTTCTCAGTACACGACTGGCGATTGGATTCTGTGTCAGCTTGTGGATCCGGGCGAACTTGAAACCTCTTTCTGATGAATTCGAGCAGCGAATTCGAGTTCTCAGTGATAGACTGTGTGTGGATACGCGACAGCGTGTGTTCGCATGTGTGCGAGTTGGTCAGGCGGTCGCCGTGGGATTCATTCGCCCTGTTGTCTTGATCCCGGCGTCCTGGCTGACGCAATTAACTCCACAGATGATCGAGGCCATCATCGCGCACGAGCTGGCACATATCCGCAGACGAGATTTGTGGGTCAATCTTCTGCAACGCATCATCGAGACGCTTTTGTTCTACCACCCCGCGGTCTGGTGGATCTCAGGTCGAATCCGTCTCGAACGCGAGATGTGTTGCGACGAGATGGCAGCCGGTTGTTTCGACCGGGTGCTGTATGCGCGTTCTCTGGAATCGGTTGCCAGAATGGGGAGCGGAAACCTGCTCCTGGCGACTTCGATCAACGGTGGAAAGAACAAGAAGTTGTTGAATCGAATCCGCTATTTGCTTGGGCTTGCACCTGTCGACGCGGCGGGCAACTGGTGGTCTGTTGGTTTTGTGGCCATGATCCTTCCCTTTGCCGCGGCGGTTGCGTTTGCACTGTCTGCTGTGGCCACGCCCTCGGCCGCGACGGCGAACAGTGATTCTGCCGAATCAAAAGCCTTCAGAAAGATCGTGGCCATCAGCCCGATGACGAGGGCCGTCACCATCACCGAGCAATATGTTTGTCAAATCCACTCACGTCGACGCATCGATATCCGTTCGCTCGAGACCGGGTACCTCAAGGCCATCCCGATCAAGGAAGGCCAGGTGGTAAAAGAGGGCGAGCTGTTGTTCGAGATCGCGCCCGTTCTGTACAAGGCAAAAAGAGACGCCGAAGTGGCCGAGCGCGACCTTGCGCAGCTCGAGCTCAATAACACGAAGAGCCTGGCCGACAAGCAGCGTGTCTCTCAGAATGAGGTGAAAGTGTTCGAGGCCAAACTGGCAAAAGCTCGGGCGAAGGCCGATCTGGCGGAAGCGGAATTGAACTTCACCAGGATCAAATGCGCCTTTCGACGGCATCGTTGACCGCGTGAATCACCCGGGCGCCCTGGTCATGGAGGGAGAAATTCTCGGGACCCTGTCCGATAACAGACTGGTGTGGGTTTATTTCAATGTCCCGGAAGCCCGCTACCTCGAATACATGACCGACCCGGGTCAGCGCAATGGCGATCTTCAGATCGAACTCATTCTGGCCAACGGCAAGAAGTTCGGGCAGGCCGGCAAGCTCGGTGCGATCAAGGCCGATTTCAACGGCGAGACGGGCACCATCCCCTTCCTGCGCCGATTTTCCGAATCCCGACCGCCTGCTGCGTCACGGTCAAAGAGGCACCGTACTGATCAGCCGAGTGCTCAGTGGCGCCGTCGTCATCCCTCAGCGGGCGACCTTCGATGTCCGCGACAAGCGGTACGTCTACGTTGTGGACAAAAGCAATGTCGCGCATCTACGCGAGATCCTGATCCAGAACGAATGGGAAGACCTCTTCGTCATCAAGAAGGGGGTGGGCGTCACCGACAAGGTCATTCTCGAAGGGATCCGGCAGGTTCACGACGGTGAAAAAGTGGAGTTCGAGGATCGCTCAGTGAAGAGGTGATAAGGCGACTGACAGCTTCTATTGTTTATTGTGTCTGGAAGCTTTTCGACTATCGTGAGCCTTCTCAAACCAGAGTCAGCGACGTTCCGCGGGCGGTCAATCCGCTTCGACCGTTCGCAGCCGGTCGAGCGACAACACGGCTTGCCGTTCGTCAAGGACGCTTCGCGACGTCACCGCGCATGAATGCCTCAGCCGCCTCAATCGCGACTTCCGCCTCCTTTGACCGAACTTGCTCGAGGCCGAACACAGGGGATGTCAACCAACCAACGGCATCGCCTTGTTTCGCCCAGGAGACCCTTCGCAGCGAGACGTCCGTGGTCGGTTCTTCGAGCTCAAACAGGAAAAGGGAATCGCGTTCCTCATCGAAATCATTGTTTGTTCGCTGGCCAAGGTGAACTAATTCGTCGCAACGATTGGTCCTGCTCGCGAGGCAGCTTGCTCCGCATTGGCATCGACGGTGGCGAGACAGCCGTTCTTCATCAAGGCCCTTGATCGAACTGATGAGAGATTCGACCATGTGGGATACGTGGTCAAGACATGAAAACTACTTCCCTTGCATCAAACCGCCCGGTGGCATGATAATTCATGGAAATCCCCTCCGCCCCCCCGGAGTGTGGGCCCGCGGTTGGCTGCGATCGGCATCAGGTTCCGCGGATCGGCGAACGTGATTGACGGGCCTTACGTTTTCAGGCGAGGAGGCTTGGCGAGCTTTCCCGCCATGAGGAGGAGGAGGCGATCGGTGGCCGATTTTCCCCAAGAAAGCGCGCGGCCGCTCGAAGATTTTCGTGAGTATCTCCGCCTTCTGGCCGACCACCAGCTCGATCCCCGGCTCCGTGGTCAGCTCGACCCGTCCGACATCGTTCAGCAAACCCTGCTCAAGGCCCACGAAAATCACGACCAGTTCCGCGGCACGACCGAGAACGAGCTACGAGGCTGGTTGCGAGCCATTCTGCGCGCAACCTCCTCGACGCCGCGCGCGGCCACCGCCGGCGCAAGGGCGATGCCTTCCGGTCGCTCGAAGCGGCCCTCGATGAATCGTCGGCCCGGCTTGAAGCGCTGCTCGTCGCCGATCAATCGAGCCCCAGCCAGAAGGTCACGCGAAGTGAACAGCTCCTCCAGCTTGCCGCCTGCCTCCGGCAACTTCCCGACGATCAGCGCACGGCCCTCGAGCTCCGCTATCTGGGTAACCTTTCCGTCGCCGCGGTCGCCGAACGGATGGGACGTCCGCCCGTTTCGGTGACAGGTCTCCTCTATCGTGGCACACGTACTTTGCGCACATTAATGAACAACAGTGAGAGCGAGTGACGTCGAGATGGACGATCTTGCTCGAGACGATCTCTCAAGACGGCGTGAGCCGCAACCGTTTGCCGCCGGGCTCGAGCCAGCGATCCCGGGCCGCGAATCAACCCCCGGCACGTTTGCCGGGCCCGGCCATGATGTCACGTCCGAGCGCGAGGCGCGGCTGTTCGAGGTCTTGACGACCTATTTGCAAGCCGTCGAATCGGGCGAGGCCCTGTCTCGCGATGCGCTCTTGAGCGCTCATCCCGATCTGGCCGGCGACCTGGCCGCCTTTCTCGCGGAGGAGGATCGGCTTCAGCAGCTCACCGAGCCACTGCGCCAGGACCTCGATATGCCGCCGTACGCTCCGCCTTCGGGCTTTCGGTCGGACCAGGACCTCGAGCCTTCCGCTGCCGCGTCGCCAGCACGACAGCCGGGCGCCGACTTTCCGAAGCGATCACGCGACTCGGACTCCCGGGCGATCAACGGGCCCGAGATTTCGGCGATTATGAGCTGCTCGAAGCCATCGGCGCGGGGGGTATGGGGGTTGTCTTCCGCGCTCGCCAAAAACGGCTCGATCGACTTGTCGCGCTCAAGATGATCCGGGGAGGCAATCTCGCCTCCGCCGATGACCTGCGCCGCTTCCGGCTCGAAGCCAACGCCAGTGCACAGCTCGATCATCCGCAAATCGTGCCGATTTACGAGGTCGGCGAGCACCAGGGCTACTGCTTTTACGTGATGAAGCTATTCGAGCGTGGCAGCCTCGATCGCCGTCTGGCCGAATATCAAGACAATCCGAAAGCGGCGGCGCGGCTGGTAGCCCTGGTGGCGCGGGCCGTTCATCATGCCCACCTGCGCGGGGTTCTTCATCGTGATTTGAAACCCTCGAATATCTTGATGGATGACGAGGGGCGCGGTCACGTCGCCGACTTTGGTCTGGCCAAGCGCCTGGACGCCGGCACTGACGCGACGCAGACTGGCTTGATTCTGGGAACCCCCGGCTACATGGCGCCCGAACAAGCTTCAGGCAAGCGTGACGCCGTCACGATCGCCACCGATGTTTATGGTCTGGGCGCACTCCTTTACAGCTTGCTCAGTGGACGGCCGCCGTTCCGGGGTGATTCGGTTCTCGAAACGATCGAACAAGTTCGACTGCGCGAGCCCGATCCACCGACGCCGAGCAGCGGACGCCTCGACCGCGACCTGCAAACCATCTGCTTGACATGTCTCAGAAAAGAACCAACCCGACGATATGCCACGCGCCCTTGACCTGGCTGCCGACCTCGATCGCTGGACGGCCGGCGAGCCGATCGCCGCGCGGCCCATCAAGCCGGCCGAACGAATCTGGCGCTGGGCACGCCGCGAGCCGGTTTCGGCCGGCCTCGGAATGGCGCTCGTTCTTACATCTTTCATGATTGTCATTAATCTAATCGTTAGCAACGTCTTGATCGCGCGTGAGCGTGACGAAGCACGCGTGCAGCGACAGAGCGCGATGGATGAAAAGAAGCACGCCGAAGCCGAGCGTTCGTGCGCCGAGGAACGCTCGCGCCAGGCGCGGCAGGCCGTCGACGTGATGTACACCGAAGTCGCCGAGAAATGGCTCTACGATCAACCGAAGCTGTCGCAGGTTCAGCGCGAGTTTCTCGAAAAAGCCCTGGCGTTATACGAGCAGTTTTCGCGAGAGGACGGATCCGATCCGGAGATCCAGCTCGAGCGATCCAAGGCCCTGTCGCGGCTGGCCTGGCTGCAACTGCGGCTGGGCAAGCCACGAGACGCCGAAGCGACGCTTTACAAGCCCATCGTGATTTTAGAGAAGCTGGTCGCCGAATATCCCGATCGGCCCCGCTATCGCGAAGAGCTCGGCTCGGCCAGCTCGACCCTGGCTTCGCAGCTTTCGGAACAGAAGCGATTCGCCGAGGCCAATGCCCTCCGGGAAAACACGGTTCGCATTCACCAGGCGATGGCCGCGCAATTTCCGAGTGAGAGTCGCTATCAGATCGAGCTGGCGATCAACCAGGCCCAGCTTGGCTTGCAATACCAGCTCGCCGGACGTGCGCCAGAAGCTCTCAAGGCGGCCTCGGGCAGCCTGGCCACGCTCGATGCCCTGCGAGATCACTCCCCCGGTCGATCCGATCCACGCGATTTATCGAGTCGGATGCGGTCGCTCGAGGATGTCGGCTTCGTGTTGATCGAAAACCGGCGATTTCCCGAAGCCGAAGCCGCGCTCCGCGAAGCGATCGCCATTGCCGACCGTTTGCCCGAGGGGGTCGTCTCGCACAATGACCTCTTGCACCGGATCGGCCATACCAGCGTTTATCTCGGCCACTTGCTTGGCCGCGTCGGCCGCTGGCCCGAAGCCGAGATCGCCTACCGCCGGGCCGATCGCCTGTTCAGGCAACTTTCGGGCGATTTTCCCGACATGCCGCTCTACGAAGTCGACGTCGTCGACACTCAGCTCGGGCTGATCGATGTCGCGCGCGAGATGGGCCATCATGCGGAAGCCATGAAGCTGATTCAAACGTATGTCGATCAAAGCGAGAAGTTGACGGCCCGGCATCCCGACCTTGTCAATTGCCGTCGCACACTGTTATCGGCGCTTCGGCGGCAGGGCCAGCTCGCCGTGGGACGAGTCGCGGCCTCAGGAGCTTGAATCGATCCATGGCCGCACGCTCAGGGCGGCCGCCGATCTCGCGAGCCTTGATTCAGACGGCCTCTATACGCGTCATCTGCTGGGCAGGGCTCAGCTCTTGCTCGGCGATTTCCTGGCGGTGGCCGGCCGCGGTCCGGCGGGCGAACGATTACTCGTTCAATCGATTGCGACACTCGAAAAACTTTGCAAGGATTGCCCCTCGATTGCCGAAACCAGGCAGTCGCTCGGCGAGGCTTTCGCGACACTGGGCGAGTATCGGCTCGCGACCGGCGCTCGCATTGAAGCCGAGCAATCTTTCAGCGCCGCATTGCTCCGATTTCGCGAGGTCGCGCCGCAGGCGGAAAACGACCCCGACCTGGGTTGCCGCTGTGTACAAGGCTTGATTTTCTGCCCGATCCCACGCTTGCGCGATCCCGCTCTCGCCCGAGCCCTGGCGGCCCGGGTTGTCGTGCGGTTTCCCAAAAGTCCCCAGGTCGCGGCATCGGCGGCCTGGGCGTGCGTGTACGCTGACGACATGGCCGGAGCCCGCGCTGCGCTCGAGAGCAGCGGACAAGCCGATGATGACGCCGCCGATCCATTAAACTCGCTCGTCTGGGCAAGATTACATCAAAGCGAAGGCCACCCCGATCGGGCCCAAACCTGCATCCAGGCGATCGAGCGATCGACCCCGTTTTCGAGCTCGCGGGGGCAGCGATGGTTGCGCCTTCTGCGCGAGGCCAGGCTGTTCCAGAAATAAATTCGAAGAAAACCTGGGAAAGATCGCGTGAGACTTTCCGTTCGGCGACGTCTTTACTCTTATGCGGGCGTAAGTCCGTGGCCAAGCCTGACTGGTGCCGGCCTCCGCGAGGCCGGAAATGCCGCTTTTTACTGAACTGACTGCGGACCGTGATTCAAATTCATCACAAGCACTTGCACGGGGAATCACCGCATTTGAACGAAAACGCCCACCCACATTCTGGCGCAGGTATCGGGACGCTCGGGCTCAATATCTTGCTGGTGCTCGCCGCGTGCGGCCTGTCGGGTTGTGGCGAAAGCCAGGCGCCGCGGGCCTCATCTGATGTGGCCAGCATTGATGAAACGGTCAAGGCCGTGCAGGCCGGCCAGGAAGATCCGCGCAAGCTGCGGGCACTTCTGAAGCGCGAGATGACCGGAAAAGACGAAACGAAGGTCATTCCCAAGACGTTGGGCAAGAAGACACCGCCGGGCCGTTGATTCCGACGTCGAAATTCGCGGCGACGTCGCGCGAGCCCGCGTTGTCTTGATCATCAGCAATTCCTCTCCCGATCCGGCTCTTGACGATCTCTCCCAACGGATCTGACGGCCGTTATCTTGTCGCTCATTCGATGAATTTCGCCAAGTCCAAAGGACCTCGCCGCCATGCCCGACTCGCGTATTTCTACATCCGCGCGTCTAGCCCGCAGGGGCTTCACGCTGATTGAGCTCCTCGTTGTGATCGCCATCATCGCCGTCTTGATCGCCTTACTGCTGCCGGCCGTGCAGGCCGCGCGTGAGGCGGCTCGTCGCGCCCAGTGCACAAACAATCTCAAGCAACTGGGGCTGGCCGCGATGAACTATGAAAGCGCCAACCAGATGTATCCGCCGCAAGCGCTGTTTCGCCCGCTGTCGCCCGGCTCGACCAATTATGCGGGTGGCTCGTCGGATATGAGCGTCTTCGCACGCATGCTCCCCTATTTCGAGCAGGCGCAGGTCTTCGCCGCGATCAACACGAGTTACTCGGTTTTCGACCCGCCCAACCTGACGGTCGATGGGATCGCGATCGCGACGCTCTGGTGTCCGAGCGATTCGACCGTGCAAACCCCGGTGAACCTGAGTGCCAACTGGCGGGGCTTTCCGGTCTCGATCGGCCTGATCGCCGGCTACAACCTGCCGCTGGGCACGTGGTATCAGCATCTCGCGAGTTATGGATCGATGGAAGGACCCTTTTACGGCGGGCTCGAGGATCTTTCGTATCCGACCGACGCCATGGCGACCGCGGCCAACGACGCCTCGTGCTTCGGCGTGATTTACCCCCAGAGCCGCACGCGAATCTCGTCGGTGACCGACGGCACGAGCAACACGATTCTCTTCAGCGAGAAAGCCAACGGACTCTGGCCAATGTCATACGTCAACGATATGGGGTCGCAAATCTATTTCACCTTCTGGACCTCCGGCGGCGAGCCCGGCGTGGGCATGTGCTCGGAATACGCACCCAACCCCCAGCGCTATGCCGGACCAGCGACCGATAGCAACTATAGCTTCGCCAACGTCTTGCCGTATTCGGCCTCGAGCATGCATCCCGGCGGCGTCAACTGCTCGTTTGCTGACGGCTCGGTGCATTTCATCAAGGATTCGATCAACGCCTGGCCGAACACGGCGGCCAACGGCTTCGGCCCGCCGCCCAACTTCGTGAACACGGCACCGTCGTTTCCCTATGGCATGTCGATGAACGCCGGGGCCTGGGTTGGAGTCTGGCAGGCGCTCTCGACGCGGTCGTGGGGCGAGGTGGTCAGCTCGGATTCGTATTGATTGAGGCACGACCTCACCACATTCGGTCCACGCCGTAAGCATCGAAGACGGCGTCTGGTGAAGCCAACTTCATACTCTCAACCAGCGACGTTGCGACGATGAGCCGGTCGAGGGGATCATTATGGTGGAACGGCAAGATGGTCAGTGGCTCGATATGGCGCGGCTGCAGCGGGATCAACTGGATGCGGTTTGCTGATAACTGAGTCGGGAATAGTTACCCAAATGGGGCAGCAAGAGGCCGCTTTCGGATACGCACCTTCAAGGCAATTTCCAGCAAACTGATTGGCGACAACCAGCGAACGTTGGTCGCGTCCTGAATCGCCGTTTTCGCGTTCCCGCTCAATTGAACGTCATCCGACAGAAACCACAGCAAGGCGCAGGTATCGAGCAGCAGATTCATTCCGTGTACTCTTTGAGTTCCGGCAGAGGTTCGTCGAAATCACGGGGGACCTCGATTAATCCCTTGGCACTGCCGGCATACGGACAACCAGGCCAATCTGGATTAACGACGCGCGGCGGTCTGGACCGCGAGGATAAACGTTTGCCCCTGGTCGTTTCGGATCGTCACCGTCTCCCCCGCCTCGGCCGCTGAAAGCAACTCGGGCAATCGCCGTTGCGCTTCATCGATCGTGACCTGTGTCATGGCAATGACGCGTCCTCCATTTATTTCGCCGAAACCCGGGGGCCATCTCATTTTACCGGACAAACGACGGCGTGGATCATGCGTGCGAGTGTTTCGTTTGCAGCTTTGGCACTTGACCCGGCGACTATACGAGCCCGAAGCGCCAGCGAGAGTGTAACTTGTATGCCGTGGATGTGACCCGGAATTGAACCGTGCCGAAAAACACAAGACGTGCACCACGTAAGTTCTTTGCCCTCGCCACATTTTGGCCAGCGTCAATAGATCGTAGCGTGATTGGAGCTTTTCAGGCGGCATCCCTGCGATGTTTATTTGCTCACCTAGCGCTCAAGCGATCGCCAACCGCGCCTCGTTGCGCACCCGTGACGGTCGGATCAAGACTGGCTGGCGGGACTGGCAGGCCCTGCTCACGCAGTAATTCGACATGCTCGCGCATGCCCCAGCGCGCCTGGTAGAGACAATCTTCGACGGAATGCCCGACCCCCGAGAATCCCTCGAGATCGGGCGAAAAAAACCCGAAAAATGTGAGGTCGTCGGTCGCCTCGATCACCAGCGAGTAGGGCAAATCGATCATGGCATGCACCTGACTTACTTGGCTAGCGCCGGTCAATGCCGGCGGCGTTGAGAATTGCACGGAGGGTCCCGTTGGGAACTTGGCGGGAGCCATGATAGTCGACCCGGACGAGCCGAGGCCAACCGTCCTTGCCGTAGTAACGGATTGACCCTTTTTTCGCGGATCAACCGAAATCCGTGCGAGTGAAGCAGCCGCACGAGCTCGCTAAACGACAATGGAATGACCTCCCGAAAGCAGCAACAATCAAGCGTATCAACGGCGACTTCGGGCCGCCAGTCCAGGAACTGGGTGCGGTCACCAGCACCGATTCTTATTGACCGAATCTCGACCATATCCGCTTACAAGTTCACTCCTTCGGTAACTTCGCGAGCCGCTGGCTGTAGTCGCGAAGGTGTCGCTGTATCTCCGTGGTGTCGCCGCTGAATGCGAGTCCCTGCTTGAGCGTTTCAATCGATTCGGTCAGCCCCTGTTTCACGGTCCGGACATCATTTTGCTTCCAGGCGTTTTTCGATTGCTGAAGATAGGCGTCACCGAGAAAAACATAGGGAAAGGAAGCTGAAGGAAATTCGCGTACGAGCCCGCGCCCCAATGCCTGCATAAATGACACGACTCGGTCCGCTTCATTGACCCTGGCGGTCAGCCGATACTTCGCGGACCAGGTGCAGAGGTCGTATTTCATCAGGCGGGCAAGAACGTCGAGGCTCGATTCGTCGATATTCAGTGCTTTGCCGATGCGTGTCATGAGCAGGAGGATCCGCTCCACATCCTGTTGCAAAGATTCCTGATCAAACGGACGACCTTCGCAGGCGTGATTCCAATGGCGAAGCTCTCGTTTGAACCATGCACGAATCGCGATTGACGCGGCAGTCGATTGCCATTTGGATCTCGATCGCACCGCCAGATTCTTGGCGACTAACGTGTCGATAAGTTGCCGCGCTCGGCTGATCTGCCCGTGATCGGCGAGCACGGATGCTTTCAGCACTAGAAAATCGAGACGGTCCGACGGCTCGCCATCGAAAAAAGCGAGCAACTCGCAATGCGCACGGGCCACGCGCTCTAGTTCGGCAAAGCCGCCATCTTGGCGAAGCTGGTCGCCGAGCTCGACGTAAGTGTCCGACAAGAGGGACGCGAGCCAGTAGCGTGCGCGGTTTGTACTCGAATTTTCGAGAACCAGGGAGGTTGCCTGTTCGAAGGCCGCGAGGGCTTCCTCGTCGTGCTCGATCGTCAATTCAGTCGTACCGACATCAAATAGGGCATCCGCGAGCTTCCACACATGTTCTTCATTCGACGGGTCTTGCTCGCGACATTCGCGAGCCAGGTTGAGCCTTGCATGGATCATGGCTCGACCTTCATTGATGCGGCCGAAACCGACGAGTCTTCTTCCCACCGTCCCGTTGATCTCGGCCAGGCGGGCCAGGAGCGCCGGCTTGACTCCTGCATTGGCCCTGATTCTTGCCACCTGCTCGGTCAAGAGACGCGTGGTCTCCTCCAGGCGATCCTGTCGTAACTGTGACGACCCTTCGAGTGTGTCGGCCACTAGACCTTCGAAGCGTTCGATCATCATGGCCGCGATTTCCAGATTCTGCTCCGCGGTCTTTTGGGCCATCTCGGCACGCACGCGCTGATCGTCCGCACGCTTGTAAAGGCCGTAGAGAACAGCGCCGCTGGTCACGATCGTCAATGCGAGGGCCGCGCCGAAGCTCGCGACAACCGGCCGCCGCCGGCACCATCGCCAGCCGCGCTCTGCCAGTGGAACCGGGCGAGCCTTGATGGGCCGGCCGTCGAGCCAGAGTTTCAAATCGTCGGCAAGATCCTGGGCCGTCACGTAGCGGCGGGGGGCGTCCTTTTGAAGACATTTGAGAATGATCGTTTGTAGATCGAACGCCAGTCGCGGGTTGAGCTGACGCGGCGAGACCGGCTCACGCATGCGGAGGTCATGGAACAGGTCGAGAGCCGTCTCGCCGTTGTAGGGCGGGATACCCGTCACCAGGCGATAGAGAATCGCACCCAGCGCGTGCACGTCGGTCGCCGGGCACAGTTGATGCCGCGTGCCGCGGATTTGCTCGGGGGCCATGTAAGACGGCGTGCCCCCCCAGCGCTTTTCGCGCGTGGTTTCCAGTTCACCGAGCTTCGCGTCGGTCAGAAAGTGGGCGATCCCGAAATCGGCGACCTTGGGCGTCGCCTGGTCGAGGGGCGATTCGGGCGCACCGTCGAGCAAGATATTGGAAGGCTTGAGGTCGAGATGAAGAAATCCTTGCTGGTGAATGTCATGCACGGCATCGGCGATCGTCGCCACGAGCCGCGCGGCCTGGCGCGGCGGCACCGGACCACCGAGCCGCTCCTGCATGGTCAGGCCGGGGATATATTCCAGAACCAGGTAGAGCCAGGGCCGTTGCTCGCCCGCATCGTGCAGCGCGACCACATTGGGGTGGCGCAGCGATGAAAACGCCTTGGCTTCCTTGCGCCAGCGCTTGTGCGCTGACTCGTCGGCTCCCGGTAACGAGGTCATGACCTTGAGCGCGACATGGCGGCCGACCGTTTGTTGCCGCGCCAGATACACAATCCCCATCGAGCCGCGTCCGAGCTCCTTTTCGATGGTAAAGCCAGCGATTTCGGGAACTTCCCCGGGTCGGGCCAGTGCGTTCGAGGGGACCGTTGCAAGCGAAGGGCATTCCCAGGCAAGGGCTTCCAGTCGAGCGCGACAGAGCGAACACGCCTCGATATGGGCTTCGACTTCGGTGGCGACCGACGGATCGAGGCCATCGACGCCGAGGAGTCGCAAAGTGTTGTCTGACGGGCATGACTCCATGGCAGCGATGACCTGTCGTTCTCGGAGTGCGTTGGGAAATCACGCCGTCTCGGTTTCCAGCCGTGTGGAAAACCTCGCCTCGTCTCGCAGTTTCTGGGCCACTCGTGCCTTGGCTTTGTAAACGGAGGCATGTTGCATATTGAGATAGCGGGCGGTCTCCTCGACGCTCCAAAGCGCGACTCCGACCAGCCAGAACGCCTCCCACGTGTGGGGCTCGACGCGCTTTTGAACCGCGGCCTGGATTCGTTCGGCCTCGGCAAAGAGGCCGGCGAGGGCAAGGTCTTCCTGATCGGCCGACGAGCCGGCTGCGGTAACGGGAGCCTCCTCCATCAATGGCCCGTCATGGGACGCATGCCGGGGGTCAAGAGAAAAGGTGCGTTCGAGCTTCGTTTGCTCAAGATAATCGATGGCTTCGTGGTAGCAGACCTTCCAGAGCCAGCCGCGAAACGTGCCGGCGGGATCATAGACGAACGAGCGCATGCGTTTCGCGACTTCAAGCCAGGTTTCCTGGCAAACGTCATCAGCGGCTTCGCCTCTTAAACCAAGGCGTTCGCAGCAGCGACGCAGATGGGGATCGTAGCGGGCCTGGAAGGCGAGCCACGCCGGCTCATTTTTCCAGTCGCCGACGAGCTTGAGTTCAGCCGTTCTGGTTGTGCCGACGTCGTCGTGGCGCATGGCAAGCCTCTCCAAATTGCGGCAGAAGCGAGGTCTCCGGTGCAGGGGACCAGCTCAATGGAAAATGTCGGAAGGCGTGTCCAACGATTCGGTAGTGCCTATCGAGGGAAGGACCGAGAGCGACTGAATCCATTGTGACGAGCATGAATCCTATTGCGACCGATGAGCTGTTTCAAGGGCGTGGTGAGAAATCATCTGGGCTGAAGTTGACCGCGAGCAGGTAAAGGGCGGGCCACGCCGCGATGTCGCGCGAATTCTTTGATTTTATTCCCGATTTCCAACGTTTTTCCCGCAGAAAGTTTCAAAATGAGCTACTTTCTTGATCGCCGGTTCATAGCGGCATTCGTCTTCACCATGGGGATTGTCGGGCAGGCTTCGGCTGGTTCTATCACTTATGACCTGGTGAACTACCCGGATGTCCAGGATGGCAATACTTTGAGCGGTACGATTACAACAGATGGAGCCATCGGCAATCTACAAATGAGCGACATCACGGCGTGGTCCGTGACGATCTCTCAGGGCGCGGATAGCGAGACATTTTCGTCAACGGACCCTGGAGCGGGTGGCGTCTATGTGCAAAATTTAGTGGTGGCAACAAGCTCTGAAATTTACATTCCGCCTTTGTCATCGGGTTTTGCAAATATACTGTGGCTTTTCGGTCCCGGAAGCGATGAAATATTATTTGATAATGGTGAATATCGTGCGATTACCAATTTCGGGCCTCCTCTCGAATGGGAAAACGGCCCTCCAGTAAGCGGAAACTGGGTCATCGCCACGGCGGCCGCAGTACCCGAGCCCTCCACGCTCACGATGTTCGCAATTTCCGCGGCATCTCTGGCTGGATACGCTCGCCGCCGGTCCTACGCGGGCAGCGTGTCGAGCAACAGCCTCATTCCATGAACTCGCGTAGCTGTTCGAGCGACTCCTTGAGGTCTCTCACCGCGAAGCCCCGCTCGATTTCAGAGCATCGGGCCTAACCAAACAGGGTTCTTTCGAGTGCGGCAAGGAGCGAGGCGCGCTTTTCCGGATTGGCCTGTTCAAGATTCTGGAGCCGCCATTTCACCGCGGGAAGTTCCGACACTCCCGCGACCTCCAGTAATGACCAGTCGGGATCGCCACGCTCAAACGAGACGAGAAACCTGCGGTGCTCATCCGGCATGTTTCCTACAATTTCGTTGATGAGCGCTTCGCGTACGGCAATAAGCTGGTCGAGGGTAACAGGCGCGTCGACCATCCCATCAAATCCATGTGTGAATTCGTGCGATATATCCTTCCGGTGCGGCGCAAGGACCTCCCATATCGGTCGGTCGTGGCTCAGCAAGTAGACGATGAGCATCGGCGAAGCGCGTCGTCGATGCCTTCATTAGCAAGCAGATCGCGCACGTCGAAGAGGTCGCGCGGGTGTTGGCGATCCAGCGCCGCGACCAGCTTGCCTGCGTAAAGATCGGCAAACGAAACCAGTTGCATTTCAGCAAAGCCGAGCTTGTGTTCGACCGCCTTCGCGACGCATCGCGTTTCGGGCTCAAATACGCAACCGCGTATCACGAGGTTCACCTCAATCTTTGTTTGTACATTCCGAGATCTCACCAGGAGCTTGGTGATCAGGCCATTCAGTCTTGTCTCTTTAACCTGAGCACCCGCAATTCCGGCGCGGCACGCTACGTGCGTATACGCGCAGGGCCGCATCGATTGCAGCAAGGGCAGCTTGACGGCTTTCGAGCGGCAGATAGGTCAGGTCGATATCGACCGAGAGGCGCGGCATGTTACGAATGAACAGGTTGATCGCCGTGCCTCCCTTGAGGGCGAAGCATGTTTCTTGCGCAACGTACAGCAAGACCCGCACGAGCAACGCGGTTTGTTGGTAATATTGATCACTGAACGGCATCCAAATCCTCCGGCACGGTGATCTGATAAGCGCTGTTGAATCGTCCTCCTCTGGCCAGTAGCCGCACGCCCTTGCCAAGGTTGATCGCCTGCTTGTCGAGGTGCTTCCGCCAGGCGTGCTCATGCCGGTCGGCAAAAAAGAAAAACAGCCGCTTCACTTTCACGCTGCGGCAGCGTTCAAGAAACTCCTGGAGAAAGCGCGGTCGCAAGTTCGTGAGGCTTTCCATCAGCATGTCGGCCTGGTGGAAGCTCTCGCGGTTCGGAAGTTGATCCAGTAGTTCAAGGATCGCACGTTCTGGCGAAGAGATTACCAAAGGCCAGTTCCAGTGCCCCCAAGCCTGCTGGATGAGGTCATACCGAGCCGACGCCGGCTGGCGGCCGTCGTTTTCTCTGGTGTGTTTCTCGAGATCGATGCTGTCGCTCAAAGGCGTTTCGTCGCCAAAGAGTCTGCGATTATTGTGATAGCTGAAGGAGGTGGCCAGACGGAGCGCCTCGAGCCAGCTCGGGAGATGCTCCGGGCCGTAAAGGTGCACCTCTCTGGTCTCTTGACGGAGATAATGCCCATAGCCCTGAAGCTCCAGAGCCGTCCGTCCGCCGACTGTGAATGGCCGTTTGAGAAGCATCTGGAGCGAGATAACGACATGCTCCCACGTCAACGGTCCGCCCGGGCGTCGGTAGACACCCCGGGCCGGTTGCTCCAGCCAGCCAGCCGCAACGTACTGACTCCGCAACGACGTTGAATAACCGTGCCTGGTCAGCCAGGAAGCATCAACAAGGAGGCCATCAGGCAGATTATGAGTTAGCCATTTTAACTTTGTGTCGTTTTGCTTAGTCATACTTAGCAAAATAGCAATTCTGCAAAGTAAGAGCAACTTTGGGAATCGTCCTATTTGCACCGTAGACTTGATAAAGTGTTTCGCGTCGGCGGCGTCAGAACAGCCAGCCACAAACGGCATCGTCACACGCTCGCTGCACTCCAGGGGTCAGGTCTGGATTCCGGTTTGTCAGGCGCTCCGATCAGGAAAAGACGTGAAGAGTGGACCAGTCTTGCGGACGTTCCGCTGCGCCTGGCTGTCTGGTCCTTCCTCCGTCCCGGTAGCGGCTGGCTAACCGAGCGCAGCCAATGCTTCGGTCCGCGTCGGATCACGCGTTCTCGGCCCTGGGTAAGAACACCGAACCCGGCAGCCCGAAGATGCTGGCCACCGCATGCATTTGCCGGACCGTGAACGGCCGCTTTCCGGCCACCAGGTCGCTCACCGTGGCCTTGGCGAGTCGGGCCTTCCGCGCCAACTCCGCTTGCGACATGTCTCGCTCCGCCAGCATCTGAGCCAGCAGTTGATGGGGCGGCAAGGGCGGCACTGCGTGCTGTTCCTGTTCGTACAAGATCACCAGGTCGGATAATGCGTCAAGGTAGGCCGCTTCGCCATCGTCGAGATCGTGGCGCAGCAGGTCGTCGATGACGGCCTGCGCCGCATCCAGATCGCCTTCGCTTCTGGTGCTCGTGAGCGGGTGCCGTTTGACAAGTGCCAGATAACTGTCGGGAACGGCGCCGGCCCGGACCGCGCTTTTCGGTTGCCTCATGATGATCTCGGGCTCCGTTTCGTTGGCCGCCTTTTTCGGGACGATTTCGGCTCTGCGGCCGGGGACCGATTCGGCGGTCGCCGGTGGCATCCACATTGCTCTGGCCAATCGTCGCGATCGTACTCGGCGTGCGTCATCACCCGCAAGACATACACCTTATGGCCCGCATAAATGACCCGCGCGACCAGACGATACTTGTTGCCGCCAAGGATCAAGACCGTACCGGTTTCCGCAAGATCGGCGGATGGGAAGGTGCGACGAAGTTCGCCAAAGCTGCGCCAATCCGCGTCCGAAGTCTGGGTGAACCAGGCCCGAAGCGGCACTTCGGCATGCGCGTGGAGAGCCCAAAAATCTCGCAGGCGTCTCAGCGATACGACCCACATGAAACACCCCCGCCAGATCATGTACAGCATGATCGATATTTGCGAACGCATCAATTTCAACGTTCGATATTTGCGAACATTTCCATTCACTTCTTGGGACGGCCGCGGATCGGCGCGGCTGCGCACGAACTGCAATCGCGTACAACTCGGTCCCTTCGCCTCTTGACAGTGATCACAGACGCGATAGAACCCAGAATCGGAATATCGGATTTACGGCCGTTGGCTCATCGCCTACTGTCGGAAAGAGCGAATTGAAGCGTTCACACGGAAAACGACGCCGTCCTATTGGTCAAAACAACCGAATCGTCCACCTTCTGAAATGGACTGGACGCAGCGTTCTGACCGCCCGCAAAATACTCTCAAAGGACGCTGCTTGATGAGTCAGACACGGCCCACTCCCTGGAAACCGACCAAGGCCCAGCTCCTCGCCGCGCACGACAGGCTCGTCCCGGACCTCATCGCCAGCGACCTGATCGTCCTGTTCGCCGGCATCAACCCGGGCCTCTACACGGCCGCCATCGGCCACCACTTCGGCCGCCCCGGCAACCGCTTCTGGCCGGCCCTCCACGGCGGCGGCTTAACCCCGCGGGTGTTTTCGCCGTTTGAAGAATCCCTGCTTCTCGACCTTGGATTCGGCATCACCAACGTCGTCGAACGCGCCACCGCCCGCGCCGATGAGCTCACCGCGGAAGAACTTCGCGCCGGCGGCCAGCGCCTCGAGGCCAAGGTTCAATTCTGGCGTCCGACCGTCGTCGCCTTCGTTGGCATCGGTCCTTTCCGCATCGTCTCGGGCATCAAGGATGCTCGTGTCGGTCTCCAGAAGGCCCCGTTCGGCGGCAGCCACGCCTGGGTCCTCCCCAACCCCAGCGGCCTCAACGCCCACTACCAGCCCGCCGCGCTCGCACAGCTCTTTGGAGATCTTCGCCTCTGGGCCATCGCCGAGCACGGGCGCCGTTGAGTGGGTCGCCTCGAATTGCGGAGGACCTGGCCTATTTGGCGGATCCGACAACGAGCCCCACTCCTGATAGCAAGCGGGACTGATGGCGAAGGACAATGGGAAGGTCCGGCATCAAGTCCAACCCACCTGAAGCCGGGTTCCTGTCGCCGTAGGGACACGGCTCGACAACACTCATGTGCTGATCTCGTCATCGAGAAGAGCCTTCGCCGGTTGGGCCGCGGCATCAGCGGCACACTGCGATGTGTCGATCGGAAAAACATGTCCTTGAGGGAATGTTGGCGGCCGATCATCTCGGGCCAGGTCGTCAAGCAACATCTGTGCAATCTGGAATTTCTCGCTGCGCGACAGCGCAAGAACCGCGGGGATTATCTCGGCCAGCGAAATGACTGCGGCCTTTCAAACTTCTGAGTCATTTCTGTCTTACGACCGCTCTTGACCGCGCTCTGGATTGCATTCATCCCTTGTCTTCCATTCGACAGTTTATCCCAGGCCGGCGGTCACAGACCAGGGAATCATAGCAGTGCCGCTGACGGCTTGTTATTCTGCGCCGACCGCCTGGAATTGATTTCGCAATGACTTGATTGGCTCGCTGGCGATGCACTTCACTCGGTCGTTCTCGACCATCGCCGAGCACCAGGCGATAACCTCGGCCGCGGGCAGGTCGCACGTCCTGAGATATTCGAAGACCACGCTCAAGCAGTCTTCGATGTCGTCGCTCATCAACCCTTCGTCGCTCATTTCGACCTGGTAGCTTCCTCGCTTCATCAGTTCCAGCGAGAGTTGCATGGCCAGCCGCGACTGCCCCACTCCGATCAAGCGGTCGAGATTTCGCTTCACTTCTTCGTAGGCTTTGTAATCGTAGTCGAAATTATAGTTGATCTCCCTCTCATCGAAGTCGGTCGCGTCGGCGATGGCCTGGCGGGTCGCGGCTACGAGTTCCTCGGGCGCGGCCGGCACGTCGAACCGGGCGGTGAGTTGCCGGGAAATCCCTCTGTCCGCCTCAGCGAGTTCCAGCAGTAGATCCACAAGTTCGGCCTTCGTTCGCCGGGCCAGCGCCTGGCGCAGGGCCGCCACCGGACTCGCTGGTACTCCTGCTGGGACAGTTTTCTCTGGCTTGCACTTGGCCATGGCCGCGTTTCCTGGGTGATATGTCTCGTCAACACGCTCACAACACAATGATTTGAGTCAAAGCTTCGCGATCATAATTCAAATCACTTCCATATGACGACCGTTCTTGACCGCGCTCCAGATTGCGTTCATCCGTCCCATCCCGTTCAATAGTTTATCCATGGCCGGGGGTAGCAGACCAGGGAATCATAATGGAAGTCGCGTGGCGCACGACAGTCCGGGATCGCGTGCCGTGTTCTTCTCCCGCTTCCTGCGAATTTGGTGGATGTCTGCGGCCAGCTTGAGCAACGACGCACCCGCCTCTTGAGCCCGAAGCCGCCGGCCGGCGAAGCCTGGCTGCGACAGACCCGTGGCGAAAGTCGTTGATCGTAGCACCCGCGATGACCTGCATCGGTACGATGGCCCGCTTGCTGGCTGATCCGCACAGGTCAACTGCGCAGGTTATCGGCTGCACAAAGCGATCACTTCTGTCCACTTGTGCAGTCGTGTTGCGGCGATTATCCGGTTTCCCGGGAGTTGTCCAGCGCCAAGACGCAGGCTGATGCCATGTGACGACTTCCGGCAGTGATACCGATCAAGTGCTTGTGTGAAACGAAGATAGGCAAATCACTTGCATTTCTGAAAAGACTGTTGATGTTTCACCGATTTCCCCATTGAGTTGGTGCGGCTCTGGATGTGATGTGTTGCCATCAGGCCGTGTGCAGGATCTCCTTGACGACACGCGCCTTGGCGCCGTCGATCAAGCGTTGTTCTCGACCATTGGCATGGTAAACGAGCCGGGTGTGGTCGAGGCCGAAGAGGTGGAGCACGGTCGCCTGGAAGTCGTTGGGCGTCACCACGTTTTCAACGGCGCGGTGGCCTACCTCGTCGGTCGCGCCGAAGGTCATGCCCCCCTTGATGCCGCCGCCGGCCAGCCAGGCCGAGAACCCCTGGCCGTTGTGGTCGCGGCCGGCCGAGGCGTCGGGTTGCCCTCGGTCACCGGCAGGCGGCCGATCTCGCCCCCCCAGTGGACGATCGTCGTGTCGAGCAATCCGCGCTGTTTCAAGTCTTTCACCAGCGCCGCGGCCGGCCTGTCAGTACGCCGGCAGATGGCCGGCAGGGCACTCTTGATGCCGGTGTGCGTGTCCCATGGCTGACCGCCCAGAAAGATCTGGACGAATCGCACGCCGCGCTCGATCAGGCGCCGGGCGATCAGGCAGCGGGTGCCGTACTCGCGAGTCGTCTTCTCGTCCAATCCGTAGAGGGTCTTGATGTAGGCCGGCTCGTTGGAGACGTCGAGCGCCTCCTTGGCGGTCGTTTGCATGGCGGCGGCCAGCTCGTAGCTCTTGATCCGGGTCTCCAGCTCCGATTCGCCCGGATGACTTTCGAGATGGCGGCGATTGAGGCGGTTCAGGAGTGCGAGGTTCTGGCGCTGGGGCTCGCCGCGCAGGTGGGCAGGGGGGTCAAGATTCAAGATCCGCGGCTCTTGGGGCCGCAGCACGGTCCCCTGGTACATGGTCGGCATGAACCCGCTCGACCAGTTGTGGGTGCCATCGACCGGGTGCCCGTCAGGGTCGGATAAAATCATGTACGCCGGAAGCTGTTCCGACTCGCTCCCCAGGCCATAAACCAGCCAGCTTCCCATCGTCGGCCGGCCCGTGATGCCGGCGACCCCGCCGTGAAAGAAGCGGATCGAGACCTCGTGGCCATTGTGCCCGGTGTGCATCGAGCGCACCACGCAGATGTCGTCGACGATGCCCGCGGTCTCGGGCAAGAGCTCCGAAACAGGGGTTCCACACTGGCCATGCCGGGCGAATTTCCAGGGGCTGCCCATGAGCTTCTTGCTCGCGCGGGCCACGAAGCTGAAGATCGACGTCGCCGTCGTATTCGGTGCCGTCGCGCTGGGATAGCTCGGGCTTTGGATCAAGCAAGTCGACGTGCGACGGTCCACCGTGCATGAACAGCGAGATCATCGCCTTCGCCTTGGGCGCGAAGTGCGGCGCCCGCGGCTTCAAGTCGAGTGAGAGATTCTCACCCGGCTTCTTCACGGCGACGGTATCGGCGAGTGCTCCATCACCGCGCAGCAAGTGAGCCAGGGCGATCGCACCGACCCCGAAGGCCGTTCCCGTCAGAAGCTCGCGCCGGGTTGGATAAGAGAGCGAATCAATCGACATAGAGAAACTCGTTTGATATAAGGAGCTGCTGGCAAAGATTCGTGAGGAGGCCGAGATCGCGATCTGGACCGATCGCGGGGCGTGCCTCGACGCGTACTCGGCGACCCAGGCGGCCTCGTCGGGCGTGATGGGGCGCTGATAAACGAGCTGCCAGGCGCAGGCGGCCTCGCGAGCGAGCCGGTCCTGGTCTCTGGGTGAGCCCGCGGGCGTGAGCTGGCGGACGCGCGCGGCCAGGCGGCTGGCGTGGCTCAGGATGAAATCACTATTCATGAGCACAAGCGACTGCGTGGCCGATGTCGTGGCCGACCGGCGGTCGCAGTTGACGGCCATCGTGGGGAAGTCGAACGTCGCCAGCAGGGAGACTGGTTTCGTGCGTCTGGCCTGAAGGTAGAGGCTGCGGCGCGGGGAGTCATTGTCGGGCAAGACATGGCCGACGGCGTCCTCGGCCACCGGCACGGGGGGGCCGTAAAGCGTGCCCCCGAGGCGACCGCTCAGGGCGAGAACGACGTCCCGGATCTCCTCGGCCTGCAACCGCCGGAGCGGGAAGTGGCTGTAAAAAGCATTGCTCGAATCGGCCGCCGAGGCTGTCTGGCCGCAGCGCGACGATTGGCGGTAAACCGTGGAGGTCATGATCAACTTGTGCATACGCTTGAGCGACCAGCCCTGGCGCACCAGTTCGTCGGCGAGCCAGTCGAGCAATTCCGGATGGGTCGGCCGGGTGCCCAGCACGCCGAAGTCGCCCGGTGTATCGACGAGTCCGCGGCCGATAGTGATTGAGCCAGATCCGGTTGGCGAGCACCCGGCCGACTAAGGGATGGTCGCCGCTGCACGAGGTGGCGGGCATAGGCGAGCCGGCGGCCCGAGGTGGGCGACTTCGGATCCTTCTCGGGAATCTCGTAGCGCGCACCCTCGGGAGCGGCGATCGTCAGATCGCCCGGACCGACGGGCTTCGTCGGTTGGCGGTGGTCGCCGCGATGGAAGATCCTGGTCACGGGCACGATGCCCGGGATCTCATCGAGCACGCTGACAAAATCCTCGACGGGCTTCTCCGCGCGCTTGGCGGTGATCTTGGCGAGCTCCTTGGTGCGGGCGTCGGCGGCGCCTGGGTCGTACTGGTAGAGAACGCCCTCGGTGATATTGGCGGTCGGATGCGAGGCCAGCAGCCGCTTCTGCTCGTCCGACCGCGAGCCTGGCGGCGTATCGAGGGCCGCGCGAAGTGAATTGCGGAGCTTCTCCGGAAACTTCGCCAGCTCTTTCTTGATCGCCGCTTCCAGATAAGCCTTGGTGTGGTCTTCAAACACCTTTTGAAGTTTTGCGACCTCGGCCTCGATGGCCTGGCACCGGGCCCGCTCGGCGTCCTTGAACAGGGAGACCAGGCGCTCGGCGGGTCGTCGCCAGTGGTTGGTATCGAGCGCCGGCTCGAACACGGCGCGGAGCCGGTAGTAATCGGCCTGGGGAATCGGGTCATAGCGATGGTCGTGGCACTGGGCACAGCCGACGGTGAGACCCAGAAAGCGTCGAGCCGACGATCTTGAGCGTGTCGGCCACGACCTGGTTGGCCGCGAGCGGCTCGTCGGCCGCGCCGGTCGAGGTTCCATCGGCGGCCGTACGCAGAAACCCGGTCGCCGCGAGCAGCTCGGCCTTTTCGGGAGTGAGGTTATTCCAGGGCGCGGCACCAGCTCGTCGCCGGCCATTTGCTCGATCACGAACTGGTCGAGCGGCTTGTCGGCAGTTGATCGCGCGCACCACGTAGTCGCGGTATTTGTAGGCATAGGGGCGCAGCGAGTCTTCGTTGCCGTTGCCGTCGGAGTCGGCGTAGCCCGTCACGTCGAGCCAGTGCCGCGCCCAGCGCTCGCCGTAGCGTGGCGAGGCCATGAGCTGCGTCGAGCACTCGTTCATACGCGCCGGAGCGTCGATCGGCGAGAAACGCGTCGATGGCGTCTTGCGAGGGTGGCAGCCCTGTGAGGTCAAGGGCGGCGCGTCGGATCAAGGTGCGCTTGATCGGCGTCGGGGGCCATGTCCAGACCATGCTCGCGCAGCCTGGCCAGCACGAAGGCGTCGATGGGCGTGCGGATGCGAACATCGGCTGTTCCCATTGACGGCGGCGCCGGCCGGCGGACGGGCTGAAAAGCCCAGTACGCACGCTCCTCGGGCGTGAGGTTGATTCCGGGCTCGAGCCGTTCGGGCTCGTTGCGGCTGGCACTCGCACCGGCGGCGATCCATCGCTCGATCAAGCCAATCTGTTCCGGGGGAACCTTCTTCTCGCCCGGCGGCATCTCGCCGCTTTTGAGCCGTTCGACGAGCAGGCTCTCACCAGGCTGGCCCGCGACGATGGCCGGGCCGCTCTTGCCCCCGCGCTCGGCGAACCGCTTGAGCCGCAGGTCGAGGCGTCCCTTGAGCGATTCGCCGCCGCCATGACAATCGAGACAATACGCCTTGAAGATCGGCCGGATGTCTTTCTCGAAGGTCAACATTTCGCCGGCCACGGCAGCAGACGCGCCGACGAACCCGGCGGCGAAGACGACGACGGCCAGAAACCATGGCATGCGATCGGGCATCGTGCGGGTGTGTTCCAAGATCGATGGCTCCCTCAGCCGAGGTCAGTCGCGTCGCGTCGCAATCCGTGGGGGGCGAAGCTTATTGTCGAATTATTGTTTAAACCTGCTCGCGGAGCAAGGCTGGTCTTGAAGCCGCCGTCCTTCAGGAGTTCGACCCCGGGGCAAAACGCGACTCGATGTCTATACCACTCGGTGGTACAAAGGCTTGTAGAGGCCGATCGTTGGGGACGACCATAAAAGGTATGACAGGTTGGATGCGTTCGATCCGGAAAAGTGGCCGAAGTTCGTTCGCTTCCCCTCATTCACTCGTGACTGGGAGCGTCTCGGGCTCGACGACGACGATCTTCGGACGCTGAGCTTGAAATCCTTCAGGCCCCAATTCGATCGCCCGTAATTCGCCGGACGGGAGGACTTCGAAAACCTCAGATTTTCCGGTCCGCGAGCAGCGCGCGGCAAGAGCGGAGCGTGTCGCGTTTGCTACGTTTACTTACCGGAATACAGCATCGTTGCGCTGATCGCGGTGTTCGGGAAAAACGAAAAAGACGATCTGAGCCACGCCGATTGTCGCGCAATTTCAGCGGTCGTCGAAGCGTGTCGTAACGAGCTCGAAAGGGAATTCGGTTAAAATCGAAGTGTGAGCCGGATAGACCAAGGGGCAAGTCGATGGACAGAAAAATCAAGGGAAAAAGCGGGAGCCGTGGCGACCGCGGGCGCGGTAAAATGCCGGCGGCCAGTGAGCTTTCGTCGCCAGGCGAGAAATTATCGCCCGCCAGCTCGAAGATTGTGTTGGCTTTTCACGAAGTGATCGAAGCGATGCGGTCTGGAGGTCCAGCGGCAACCCCGATCACCGCTCACACCTACAAAGCGGAGTTCACCTGCCCCGTTTACGGGCCTGAGGACGTGCTGCGGGCGCGTCACCTGCTCGGGATGAGCCAGGTTCTGTTCGCACGATTTCTTGGAGTTGCTCCCAACACGGTTCGCTCCTGGGAACAAGGAACGCGGCCCCCGAGCCCGATCGCGCGACGGTTCATGGGCGAGATCGAGGGCGATCCGGAATACTGGCGCGGCCTCATCGCCCGGAGCCTCGTAAACGGTGCTTCGACCCGGCCCGAGAGGTTATAGCCCCGCAGATCAGTGCAATCGAATCAAGCGAGCCGCTCCATGAACCCAATAGCAATCCTCATTATCATGCTCGTTATCGGCATTCCTCCCGCATGGTTCGCGTCCGAATTCCAGGCACGCCGCTGGCTGCGCCCGGTCCTCGGGTCGTTCGCGATCCTGCTCAGCCTTGGTGTCGCCGTGGTTGTCGGCAAGGCCGAAAGATTTAATGCCAATGCATGGTTCAGTGTGGCCAGCAAGAACCTGATTGATGCGACCATCGCTGAACTTGAAGCCGGTCATCAGGACAGGGTGCTAAACTCATTGAAAACATTGCAGCAGAAGTACTCTCCCACTTATGAAAATCGGGCGCGCTACGACGTCCTCATCGAGGAGGCCGTGGCCGAGATGCGGGCCCGTCCGGAATAGCTTCCATGAATGGCGCGCGGGGGATCGCTCGGGATAGCGTGTCCCCCGCCGCGCCATTTGAGGGTCGAATCTTGATTGGCCGTTCCTCGATCAATACGAATCCGAGCTGATGACCTCGCCGCCGTTCCGGGTTCCGAGTCCCCACCAGACATTCATGTTGATCGAATCCTTGATGAACTTGACGCTGCCGTCGCCGAATCCGACGTTCACGCCGCCGGGGTGATTACTCGTGGCGTTGGAGAAGTTCGAGGCATTCGCGGCGTTCGGCCAGCTTGGAATTCCACCGCTCCCCCAGCCGATAAATGCACAGGTGTTCCAGGGATACTGCTTCGAGTTGGGAGGAACGATCGTGTTGAACATGGTGAAGCCGGTGCTCCCGAGCCCCCAGACGTAGCCGCGCGTGTTGTAGATGATCTGTCCGCTTTGCCAGGCGGCGTTACATCCCTGGAGGTCGGCCATCACTTGCGCGACATTGGCATAAACGTCGGTGACCGGCGGCGAGCCCAGGTTACCCCATGACGGGTTGCCTCCCGAGCCTCCCACGCCATTGCCGCGCACCGGCGCAAACGGTGGAGCCCCCACCAGGCTTCGGCGAACGCGACGGTGTTAGACGTGCCGTCGGTGCAGGTTTGAATGCCGTAAGCGTAGGAATACGAGAAGAGTCCGGTGCTCGATGTACCCCCCTGGCCGTTATCGGCGGGAACGTAGGTTGTGCCTGTCGAGGCACTGTAGCTATTCACATTCACGAAATCGTTGTCGACCTGCCACGAGCCGGAAAATCCTCCTGTCCCCGCGTTGGGATCGGACGGGCAAAGAAACCCGTTGATCTTCACGGTCATGCCGGTTGAGTTCGCCGGCTGGGTCACGGACTGCGCAAAGTTGAGTGCATTGTAGACGGAACTCTGCTCCATGCTGCCCAAGGAGCAGGGCCTGGGTGCTGAACCCATCCCAGACGCCGCAGCCCGGCGAGGGCATCAAGCCCGTCCCCTCGCCGGTGCACGAGCGGCCGAGCGGGAAGCTGTTGTTGGCGGAGTGATAATTGTGTAGCGCCAGCCCGATTTGCTTCACATTATTGGTGCACTGGATTCGGCGGGCCGCCTCGCGGGCGGCCTGGACGGCCGGCAGCAAAAGGGCGATCAAGACAGCAATGATCGCAATCACGACCAGGAGCTCGATCAAGGTGAAACCACGATGACGCGTAGACGTTGTTAATGGCATGAAATTCTCTCCTGGGCTCAGGAATAAAGGATATGACAGTGATCATCAGCGCGCACGGCGAACCGTCGCCCGTTGCTTGAGGGCCGCTACCAGATGAGTTGGTCTTCGCCATCGGCAATGGCGGCGGAGTCCTGGTCGGCGCATTCACTCCCGCATTTTCGCGAATTTATCGTGGACTATGCTTGCTTTCTTCCATTGCCTTTTTCTTGTTGTCGGCGATCGCGGCTTTCGAGCTGGATTCACCCAGCTTGCGCAGGTTATTGAAGCGGCTCTCCTCCGCCGTCTTGGCGACTCCGCCGGCGCTATCGGTCTCGCCGCAGCCGCTGAGGAAAACGAGTTTCGCGACCAGCAAGCACGACAGCAGGCAGCAGGCGCGGGTCCTGCGTGACCTGGGCATGGCAAACCCCTTTCGTCGAGAGCAACGAATTGTGAACGCACGAACAAAGCGAGGGGGAGCCCCGATCACCGACCGGAGAGCATCGTCTCTCGTTCCGGGCACCTTTGCGAGAATTGCGGTTACCCCTGTTGGATCTGTACGTCCCGACGTGCGAAAACCTGACAGCCGTCGTCAAAGTTTTCAGGGTTTGCAGGCCGACTGGGTCGCGATTTGGCCCGAGCATGTCGTGTGGTGCGGCGCTGGGCGGCCGTTATCAGGGCCCTTCACGACGGTTTCGGCGTCAGCTTGATCGAATACCGCTCGGCGGGAAGCGGCTAGCCGAAGCGGCTATCGCTGGATTATGATGGCGGCGTTCAACACCTCGTGTAGTGTATGTGCTATTGCCATTGTCAGACAATCGTGCATCAGTGAGACGGTCGTGCTTCGGCCGCGGTGCGATGATTCCATTCGAGGCCGATCGGGCTGCGTCTGGGCCAAAATGTGCATGCGACTGTCAGGTCTTCGCTCCTCGGGGGGTAATAACCCATGAGGGACGCTGCCGATCTCCGGACCAGCGCGACCCTGCTGGGCCGGCTGCGCGACCAGCCCACCGACCAGGTGGCATGGAGCGAGTTCGTCGACCGCTACGGCGCCCGGATCTACGGCTGGTGCCGGCGTTGGAACCTGCAAGACGCCGACGCCAGGGACGTGACCCAGGCCGTCCTGGCGACGCTCTGCATCAAGATGAGGACCTTCACCTACGACCCGGGTCTCAGCTTTCGGGGCTGGCTGCGGACGTTGACCCACCACACGTGGAGCGATCTGGTGGCCCGGCGCCGCCTGGTCCTGGCGGGCAGCGGCGGGATCGGCGATGGGGACAGACTGGCTGGAGTCGATCGAGGCGCGCGACGACCTGATGGAGCTGCTTGAACGAGCAGTTCGATCACGAGTTGCTCGAGGAGGCGATGGTTCGGGTCCGGCTGCGGGTCGAGCCGCATACCTGGGAGGCGTTCCGCCTCACGGCCATCGAAGGCGATGGCCGGCACGGCCGTGGCCGACCGGCTGGGGATCAAGGTCGCCACCGTCTTCAAGGCCAAGAGCAAGGTGCAGAGGATGCTTCGCGAGGAGATCGCACCGCCTCGAGGGGTCCGAGCCCGAAGCTGACTGAGCGATTCCTCCCGCGGAGAGTCTCCGATGCTCAAGACCTGCCCGTCCCCGGATCAGCTCCGGCGGCTGCTGGCCGATCAGCTCGGCGAAGTCCAGGAGCACACGATCGGCGACCATGTCGAGGACTGCCCCCGTTGCCAGGAGTCGCTCGAGCGGCTGACCGACGCCGATCGTCAGGCCCGGCCGCTCGACGTCGTCGCCGGCGAAGCGTGGCACGCGACGTCGAGGTGTGATCGACACCGACTTCCTGCACTGCGCTCAAGTGCGATCCGCCGCCCGAGCGTCGCTTCGGGCGCAGAACACCGGGGCGATGCCGGCGGCGCATCAGACGTCGGCGCATCGAGTCGCACCTGGCCGATCGGCTGGCCCCGTCTGGCTATGAGATCCTCGCCGAGCTGGGCCGGGGCGGCATGGGGGTCGTCTACAAGGCGCGGCAGCGCCGGCTGAACCGGCTGGTGGCGCTCAAGATGCTCTTCGCGGCGCCCACGCGACGCCGCGAGAGCTCGACCGATTCCGCCGCGAGGCCGAGGCGATCGCCCGGCTCCAGCATCCGCACATCGTGCAGATCCACGAGATCGGCGAGCACGAAGGCCGGCCGTACCTGGCGCTCGAATTCGTCGAGGCGAGAGCCTGGCCCGCAGCCTCGACGGCACCCCCCAGCCGGCCCGCGCGCTCGGCCGAGCTCGTGGACCTGCTGGCCCGTGCCGATCCACGCGGCCCACCGCCTGGGCATCATCCACCGCGACCTGAAGCCGGCCAACGTGCTCTTGACCGCGACCGGGCGACGCCCAAGATCACCGACTTCGGGGTGGCCAAGCGGCTCGACGGCGAGGCGGCGTTCCCGACCCTGACCGAGCAGTTCCTGGGGACGCCCAGCTACATGGCGCCCGAGCAGGCCGTCCGCGAGCGGTCGGGCCGATGCGCCGGGCGGCGGCGACGCGCCGGGCCTCCGGCGCCGTCGACATCTACAGCCTGGGCGCGATCCTGTATGAGATGCTGACCGGCCGGCCGCCGTTCCGGGCCGAGACGCCGCTGGAGACCGTGCTCCAGGTGCTGCACGAGGAGCCCGTGCCGCCGTCGCGGCTGCGGCCCAACGGTCCCGCGCGACCTCGAGACGATCTGCCTGAAGTGCCTGGAGAAGAACCCCGAGCCGCCGATATGCCACGGCCCTCGAGCTGGCCGAGGACCTCGAGCGGTTCCTCAGACTGCGAGCCGGTGCAAGGCCCGGCCGGTCGTCGCCGCCGCGAGCGGCTCTGGCGGTGGTGCCGGCGCAAGACGCCGCTGGCCGTCGCGATGGGCCTGGCGGCGGTCGCGATCGCCGCGACGATCGGCCTGTCGATCAGCCTGGCCGTCCACCAGTACCGGGCGGCCTCGCGGCTCGGAGCGGCGCTTCAGGAGGTGCAGTCGCGGCAACGGCAGGTCGATCAGCAGGCGTCGCACCTGGCGTTCCAGCACGGCCAGGCCCTCTGCGAGCAAGGGGACGTCGCCCAGGGCATGCTCTGGCTGGTCCGCGGGCCTGAAGAGTGCGCCGATCGCCCGCGACGACGACCTGGAGCAGGCCTTCCGCCTGAACCTCTCCGCCTGGTGGCCCCGGCTGCACCCGCTGCGGGTCCGCTGCGAGCATCCCGGCGCGATCCAGGCCGCCGCCTTCAGCCCCGACGGCCGGACGATCGCGATCGGCGGCGACGACTGCACGGTCCGGCTCCGCGACGCCGCACGGGCGAGCCCGCTCGGCGACGCCGCTGCGAGCATCCGGCGAAGGTCGGGGCCGTCGCCTTCAGCCCCGACGGCCGGACCCTGCTGACCGGATGCGACGACGGTTATCGCCCGGCTCTGGGACGTCGCGCACCGGGACAGCCGGGCGGGCCGTCGTTCCGCCATGAGGAGGCCGTTCTGGGCGTGGCGTTCAGCCCCGACGGCCGATCGTCCTGACCGGGAGCATCGACAACACGGCCCGGCTCTGGGACGGCGGCGACCGGCCGGCCGATCGGCCGGCCGATGGTCCACGCGCGACCTGGTCACCTCGGTGGCCTTCAGCCCCGACGGCCGGACCGTCTTGACCGGGAGCTGGGACAAGACGGCCCGGCTCTGGGACGCCGCGCACCGGGGCACCGATCGGCCAGCCGATGGCGCACCAGGACTGGGTCTCGTCGGTCGCCTTCAGCCCCGACGGCCGGACGATCCTGACCGGATGCTACGACCGGACCGCACGCCTCTGGGACCGCGAGAGCGGCCGGCCGATCGGCCGGCCGCTGCGGCACCAGCATTGCGTCCGCGCCGTGGCCTTCGGCCCCGATGGCAAGACGGTGCTGACCGGCTCGTTCGACGGCATGGCCCGGTTCTGGGACATCGACAAGGACGCCCATCGGCCCGCCGCTGCGCCATCAGCACACCGTCTCGGCCGTGGCGTTCAGCCCCGACGGCCGCTCGATCCTGACCGCGGGGTTCGACAGGACGGCGCTGATCCGCGAGGTCGCCCGAGACGTCCGGCCGGTCGTTCTCGCACGAGGGCTTCATCCGGGCCGTGCTGTTCAGCCCGGACGGCGAAACGATCCTGACCGGCCAGCGAGGACCGCACGGCCCGGCTCTGGAACGCGGCCACGGGCGAGCCGATCGGGCCGCCGCTGCGCCACGACGGCACGGTCGAGGCGATCGCCTTCAGCCCCGACGGCCGGACCGTCTTGACCGGGAGCTTGGACAGCACGGCGCGGCTCTGGGACGCCGCCACCGGGCCACCGATCGGCCGCCCCTGCGCCACGCGGAGCGGGTCAAGACCGTGGCCTTCAGCCCCGAGGGCGATACCGTCGTTGACCGGGAGCGGCGACAGGATGGCGCGGCTCTGGAACGCCGGCGACCGGCGAGCCCGCTGGGGCCGCCCTTGACGCACGACGGCTGGGTCCAGGCCGTCGCGTTCAGCCCCGACGGCCGATCGTCGTGACCGGCAGCGACGACCGGACGGCCCGGCTCTGGACACGCGTCGACGGCCGGCCGTTCGGCGCGCCGCTGCCGCACGGCGGCCGGGTGATGGCCGTGGCATTCAGCCCCGACGGCCGCACCGTGCTGACCGGCAGCGACGACATGAAGGCCGGCTCTGGGACGTGGCCTCGGGACAGCTGCGTGGTCCAGCCCCTGCAGCACGACGGGCCGGTCTCCGTCGCCGCCTTCAGCCCCGACGGCCGGACGTGATCACCGGCGGCTGGGACCGCGTGGCCCGGCTCTGGGACGCGACAGGACCGGGTTGTCGATCACGCCCCCCCGCTGCGGCATGAGGGCCCCTGCCGGGCCCTGGCCATCAGCCCCGACGGCCGCACGGTCGCTGACCGGCAGCTACGACCGGACGGCCCGCAGCTCTGGGACAAGGTCACGGGCAAGCCGATCGGGCCGGCCTTCCAGCACGAGAACCAGGTCTGGTTCGTGGCGTTCAGCCCCGACGGCCGCTCGGTGCTCTCCGGCGGCCAGGAGAAGACGGCCCACCTGTGGAGCGTCCCCGCGGCCCTTGAGGCCCCGATCGCGCGGATCGAACGCGCCGATCCAGGTCGCGACCGGGATGGAGCTCCTCGACGACGGGTCGCTCCACATCCTCGATTTCAGCGAATGGATCCAACGCCGCGACCTGTGAGTGAAGTCGGGGCTCGTGTGCATTCTGGCGGGCACGCGGCCGAACTCGCCAATCGAGCCGCACCAAATCGCCGCTATGTAACAGTGTCTATATTGACACTGTCACATTCGGCCGCGATAATACTGTCATGAACAATGGCGACGAGACGTCTCTGGACGATCGACGAGCTGGGGGAGCGAGTCGCGGCGGCGTTGGCTGGCCCGGGCTATGATGGCGTGCCGAGCGGGCGGGTGCGTGACGTGCCGGACTTGCGGACGATTCGCTATTACACGACGCTCGGCTTGCTTGACCGGCCGGCGGCGATGCGAGGGCGGACGGCGTTGTACTGGGGCCCGGCATTTGCTGCAGCTCGTGGCGATCAAGCGGCTGCAGGCGCGGGGGATGAGCCTGGCGGCCGTGCAAGAGCGGGTCGTCGGGCTGTCGGACGCGGCGCTGCGGCGGCTCGCCGCACGCGGAGGCGCACGGCGACGAAGGCGGACGTCGGACTCGCAGCCGTCCGGCTTCCGTGCTCGCGAGCAGAATCGTTCTGGCGCGTTCAGCCGGAACCGGACGACAGAACAGCCGAGCGGAGCGGAAAGCCCGAGCAGCAGGACAGTTCCGCTGGAGACCGGGTTGGTGCTGTCATTGGCGGCGGGACGGACACTGGACGAAGACGACCTCCGCGTGATCCGCATGGCGGCGGCGCCTTTGATTGAAATTCTCAGGCTACGCGGGCTGATCGGCGTCGGCCCCTCACAACCAAAGAAAGGAGACGCGCGATGACGATGACCCGATCGAGGCCGCTGCCCCTGTTGGACGAGGTCGCACTAGATTCCTGTTCGCTCGGCGATCGCATGAGCTCGAGCGCGGTTTCGGCGCCTCGAAACCTCGCGGCCGCCTCCCGCTTGACGGCATCGATGTCGACGGCCGGATCGACGGCTTGTTATCGCAGGTGACGGTCCGCCAGACGTTCGTGAATGCGACCGGCGAGCCGCTCGAGGCGACGTACATCTTTCCGCTTCCCGACCGGGCCGCGGTGACCGACTTCCGCATGGAGGTCGCCGGGCGGATGGTCGAGGGGGTGCTCAAGGAGCGCGGGCAGGCGCGCGCGGGAGTATAGCCAGGCGATGCGCCAGGGCCATCGAGCGTCGATCGCCGAGGAAGAGCGGCCGGGCGTCTTCAGCCTGCGCGTTGGCAACCTGATGCCCGGTGATGTCGCGACCGTCCAGCTCACGATGGTGGGCGTCTTGCCGTATCGAGACGGCGAGGTGACGTTTCGGTTCCCGCTGGTCGTCGCGCCGCGGTATATCCCGGCGTGCCTCTGCAGCGGGCCATCGGTCGGTGACGGGACCGCCGTCGATACGAACGACGTGCCCGACGCCTCGCGGATCTCGCCGCCGGTGTTGCTTCCCGGGCTTTCCCAATCCGGTGCGCCTGTCGCTGACGATCGACCTGTGCGAGGCGGGCGCGGCGGTCGACGACTTGCGCGTCAGCCTGTTCACGGTGTTTGGGGAAGAGCACGGGGAGATGCGCCGGCTGATCCTGCAGCCGGGCGAGCGGCTGGATCGGGATTTCATCCTGCGGTTCCGGCTCGGCGGCGATCGCGTGCGGACGTCGCTGTCGCTTCATCCCGACGCTGGCGAAGGTGCCGAGGGGACCTTTCGCCGCTGACAATCGTGCCGCCGGTATCGAGCGCCGGCGAGCTGCGATCGGCAGCGGCCCCGAGACGTCGTGCTCTTGCTCGACCGCTCCGGCAGCATGGACGGCTGGAAGATGGTGGCGGCCCGTCGGGCGATGGCCCGCATGATCGACACGCTGGGCGACGCCGACCGGTTCGCCGTCTTCGCTTTTGACGATCGGATCGAGACGCCGCGGTTCGGGAAACCGGGACGTCGGCCTTATTCGCCGCCACGGATCGCAATCGGTTCAAGGCCGTCGAGTTTCTGGCGAAGGTCGAGTCGCGGGGCGGCACCGAGATCGCCAGGCCCCTCGACGCAGGCCGTTGGGCTGCTCGACTGGCGGTGGACATGACCGCGACCGCATTCTCGTTCTGGTCACCGATGGGCAAGTCGGCAACGAAGACCAGGTGCTCAGAGCGCTGGGTGCGCACGTCTGAAGGGAATTCGCGTCTTCACGCTGGGGATCGATCAGGCGGTCAACGAAGGCTTTCTGCGCCGGCTGGCCGATCTGGGGCAGGGGGGTGGCTCGTGCGAGCTGGTCGAGTCGGAGGATCGGCTCGACGCAGTGATGGACGCGATCCACCGGCGGATCGGCACGCCGATCGTGACCGACGTGTGTCCTCGTATCGCCAGCGTGCGCGGGTTTGAGTTCCTGGCTGATTACCTTGGTGCCCGATCGACCGCCGAGTCTTTTCGCGGGCTCGCCGCTCTTGCTCATGGGCCGATACCGAGGCCGGCCGAGTGGGCCGGTCGAAGTGCGCGGCAAGACCGCGAGCCGGCAACGTTGGCGAGAGACCGTCGTGCCGGGCGTTCGTGACAATCCGGCGATCGCCGTCGGCCTGGGCGCGCGGGCAGATACGCCAACTCGAGGACCGCTATGCCGCCGGGCCGTGCACCGTTCGGCCCTCGAGCAAACCATCGTCGCGACCTCGCTGCGGTTTCGGCGTATTGTGCCGGTTCACGGCCTATGTGGCGATTGATCGACCGTCGTTGTCAACGAAGGGGGGCGCGTTGCACACGATTACGCAGCCGGTCGCGATGCCGGCGGGATGGGACGAGGCGATACCGAAGCTGGCGTTCGCTATTCGGTTCCTCCGTCGGCAGCGCCATGTTCCGCAGTCAGGCCATGCCTCGTTCAGCAATGAACGCTGTGAAGTCCGAGTTGGCGCCGCCAGAGTCTTGGTCTGAACAGCCAGACGAGTTGCTCGACGCCTTGTCGTCACCGCCCCCGCGTTCTTGGGCAGCACACAAGGGTCGACGAGTGGCACCGACGTCGCCGTCGACGACCCCACCCCCATCGACGCCCGAAGATCTGTTGCGACAGGCTGGCTTCGAGCTAATGACGAAGATGAGCCAAGACGAATGGGGGGTGTTCTATGAGGGGTGTGACCGCCGCAAGCGACCGGTCAGTGTCTACTTACCGGCAAAACCGGTCTTGCTCGATGGCCGGGCCCGCCTGGCTTCGCGGAGCTCGAGAAAGACCTGAAAAAGCTCAAGCACGCGGCACTCGTGCCCACGCTGAAGCTGATTGGCCCGTCAGCCGCAGGCCCGGTCGTTGCGCTGGTCAGCGAATCCACTGGGGTCATGACCCTGGCGCAGCGGATCAACACGTCTCAACCGAGCGATGCTCGCGAGGCCGCATTTCATCCTGGTTCTGGCCGAGGCACTCGAGTACGCGGCCGGCCGGCAGATGGTTCATGGGCACCTTGTGCCCGAAAGAATCTTGATCGGCGATGATGGCAAGCCGCGCTTCCTGAGCATGGACCTGATACGGCTCGACGGCAAGGCCGGATTGGCTCCCGTCACCGGGCACACTCAGCCTTTCGCGGCTCCTGAGCTGCTGCGGCGCCTGGTGCCGGGCCGACAGCTCAGGCGAACGTGTATAGCCTGGGCGTCGTGCTTTATCAGCTCTTAACGGGCATCTCGCCCATATCAGGGCCAGGCCATGAAGAGCCCACCTTGCCTCGGACACTTGCTCCGGCTGTGCCGGTCGACCTCCAGGCGATCTGGCCTCAAAGCCCAGGCCGTCGACCCCGCAGCATCTCACCATGGCCGAGCTCTGCGCTGACTTGCGGCGGTTTCTCGGCATCAAGAAGCCGGGCCGGATCGCATGGCTGATTCTTCCGGCGGCGGCCTCGGCGACACCCATTCCGACCCTCACCCCCCCCCCCCCCCCCTACCCTCCCCCCTCCCCCCCCACCTCCCCCTCCTTCTCCCCCCCCCTCCTCCCCCACCCCCCCGCACCGGAATTCTGGCAATCAGGGCGCTGGGGAGCGAACCCCTCCCGCCGCACGCGCAGCATGATGTCGGCCTGACTCAAGCATCTGGTCGCGAGACGCTGGATCGGCTAATGATCGAATGGCGTTCGCAACTCCATGAGCCACCCGGAGAGCTCGCCCACCGGTAGCGCAGCGGAGCATTCGAGGCTCGATCAACTGGATCGATAGTGAAGGGGACCATGGGATGTGTTACGAGGATGGCTCTTGCAATCAGGATGGCCATGATCGGCTCGGCGGGCCTCGAATGTTAAGCGTGGGTCGAGGGACTCCGCCAGCCGCCGCCTCTGAGTCGCCTGCCGGTGTGAACGCCGTTTTTCAACGGCCGCGATCTTGACGGCTGGTATACCTTTTTGCAAAAACACGGCAAGAACAGCGACCCCGATCGAGTGATCACGATCGAGGATGGCGCAATCCACTTGTACAAGAACGCAGTGGATGCAAAGTCGCGTGGTGATGGGCTATATCGGCACCGAAAAGGAATATGGCGATTTCCACGTGCGGCTACAGTACCGCTGGGGAACCAAGAAATTCGAGCCTCGGTACAAGCTCAAGCGCGATGCGGGACTGTATTACCACATCCTCGGGCCCGATGCGGTCTGGCCGCGCGCTCCAGTTTCAAATCGAGCAAACCAACGTGGGCGACCTGATCGCGCCTCACGGCCTCGCGGTCGACACCTGGATCGACCCGAAGACACGCGCAGGCGAATATGGCCACTTATCAAGGCCCGAAAGAAGGGGGTGAGCCGCGCGTGCTCGGCGGTCGGGCCGATGGCTATCAGAAGCATCTGGCGGGCGAATTCGAGGTTGATGGTTGGAATAATGTCGAGGTCATCGCTCGCGGCAATACCACCGTCCACATCCTTAATGGCCATGTGGTCAACGAGGGTCGCAACGTTCGACTTGTCGACCCGGAGAAACCGGGCACTGCCCGGTCCATCACGCACGGGCGGATCGCGCTGGAAATCGAGGCGGCCGAGCTGTATTTCCGGAACGTGGAAATTCGCAACCTCGAATATTGACTAATAATCCGACAAGGGAACGACGACCCTGGTTGCGACCATCGAGACAGCTGAGGGCGAAGCATGTCCCACTTGAGAAGCCACGAGCGACTACGCGGGCGACACGTATTGCCTGATCCTCAAAATCTTGATCGGCCTCTTGATCGCGACCCTGGCGTCAGCGTCGGGGTGCGCGGCACTGCCGATCCGCGACGAGAATCGCAAGCCGGGTTCCCTCGACTGGCAACTGACGCGCGGTCCGGCTCGACAAGGACGGCTTCCGCTCGCCCTGGATCGAAGGGTATGCTCGAAGCAGAGCGTGCAGGCCGGCGAGTCGATCGACATCATGGTCTCGACCAACCCGCCGCGCCGGTTCCAGATCGAGATCTTCCGCATGGGCTATTACGGCGGCCGGGGCGCCCGGCTCATGAAGACGCTCGGGCCGTTCGAGGGCAAGGCCCAGCCCACCCCGACGCCCGGGCCCAAGAACCTCCACGAGTGCCGGTGGGAGCCCGCCACGACGCCTGACCATCCCGCCCGACTGGCCCAGCGGCGTCTACCTGGGCCGGCTCACGACCGTCGCCGACCGACGACGACCGAGCCCTACTGGCAGAGCTACGTCGTCTTCATCGTCCGCGACGACCGCCCCGCCGACATCCTGTTCCAGTGCTCCGACAACACCTGGCAGGCCTACAACCGCTGGCCCAACAACTATTCCGTCTACACCCACCCCAAGGGGAGCAGGGCCCTGGGCCGACGTCAGCTTCGACCGGCCCTACGGCCGCGAGGCCCAGTTCGAGGGCGTCGTCAACGACCCGCTCACGTTCGGCTCGGGCGAGTTCCTGCCGCTCGAGTTTCCGCTGGCCTACTGGCTCGAACAGCACGGCTACGACGTGACCTATTGTTCCAATAGCGACATGCTCACGCCCGACCGCGGCCTCAAGTGCAAGGCGTTCATCAGCGTCGGCCACGACGAGTACTGGGACATCCGCCAGTTCCGACAGCGTCGAGCGAATGCGCGACGCGGGCGTGAGCCTGCTGTTCCTCTCGGGCAACACCGTCTGCTGGGTCACGCCGCTTCCGGCCGGCAGCGACGGCCGGCCCAACCGCATCATGTTTCGCGGCGGCCCCTACGGCGGCCGACAACGACTACGCCGAGCGACGCGAGAAGGAGCACGGGCCGTTCCCCGAGCGCGGGCCCGACGAAGGGCTATCTGATGGGTGCCCGCAACATCGAGCCGGTCAACGGCGGCGGCGACTGGATCGTGCGTCAAGCCCGAGCACTGGATGTTCGCCGGCACGGGCATGAAGAGAGGCGACCGGATTCCCGGGCCTGATCGGCTGGGAATACCACGGCGACCCGCCGCCGACTCCCCGGCCTCGAGGTCGTCGCCGACGGGGACGGCCTGGCGGCGGCGGAGCGCCCGCAGAAGTGGACCGCGACGATCTACCCGGGCCCGAAGGGGAACTTCGTCTTCAACGCCTCGACGATCTTCTGGGCCCAGGCCCTGTCGTCGCCGCCGGGCCACACGCTCCCCTGGTCGCACTGGTCGCGGCCTCACGGCCCCGACGAGCGCGTGCAGAAGATCACCCACAACTTGCTGCGCCGCGCCATCGACGGCAGGCCGTAGCGTGGCCCGGCTATCGTAACTATTTTCCACTATTCGATGCCGTATTCGGTTGACCCAGCCGGGGAATTCGGAAAATTCAAAAAAGTCTCATTGTCGCCGCCCACTCTTTCCGAAAATCTTCTTAGCGGATTCCACCAGGAGCGGACAACGCTCTCGCGGATCGGTACGGCACAGTTTCGATAGAAAGGGCTGCACCGCTTTCGATCGGGTTCGAGACGATCTCGCAATCGCCCGCCCGCGTTATGCGCAGTTCTCACTCCTGGCCGCAGCAACTTCGAGACACACCTTGACTTGGCTGGTCAGAGCGATGCCGTGAGCCAGCAGCCAGACTTCTCCTCGGGCGCCCGTTCACTCGTGGCTAGCCTCCGCTGCGCGTCTGCCGGATTGATTGGTCGCGGCCGCACAGAAAAAACGGGGCAAGAATCATGTGCGGGCTCTTGCTGAAGTGCCCGCCCTTGTGTTGATGATTCATCTATTTCGGTTGATCGCCCGGCTCGCAGGTCCTTGGTGGAGCGGTCTGGCGCTGGGCTTGCCGAGCACGACCGTTCTCGTCTTGCTCCTTTGCGGATGGGAACGGGGGCGAGGAGCCGCGATTGCGATGGCCGAGACGACGTGATCGGTCTCACGGCGGCCCTGGCGGTGCCCCTGACCTACACTCTCGCCGCCTGGAGACGCTGGCGGCTTCCCCTCGCTCTGCTGACGGGCGTCGCTGTTTATTTTGCCAGCGACGAGCATTCTGAGATTACTGCTGATTGTCGGCCTGATGCCGCGCTCTTTATCGCGTGTGTCGCCATCGCGACCGTGGCGGCCGGCATCCGCCGCATCCCCATCTCTGAAGAGGGTCCTACCGATGGCGAATCACCGGGTCCTGCCGCCTGGAATGCGATGGCCGTGCGCACACTGATACCAGCCGTCTACGTGATGTTCCTGGGATTGGTACAGTACCTGGCCGATCCACGGTGGACCGGTCTGGTCAGTACGTTCCCAGCATGTCGATGGTCGTCCTCGCGGTCACTCATATCGAGGCGGGAAGGATTGAAGCGTGTCGTATCGCCCGGGTCTTGCCGGCTGGAAACCTGAGCTCACTGGCCTTCCTCGCGGCCTTTCACGTCGTGGGGACCGCGTGGGGGCTCGCGGCAGGAACGATCGCCGGTTATTCCGCGGCGCTGGCCGTCTTGATCGTCGTGCACCGGACCGACTTGATCGTCGGTTTGCTTCGCCGCGGCCGGCTGGCGGAAGAGCCATCTGGCAAGGTCTGCTGGTGCCCACAAGTGTGATCGTCGGCACCCGCTTTCATGCGATTCTCGCAGACTGGCCAAGCTGTTCGTCGAGCATTACCCAGTATCATCTTCACAAACGCGGCCGGCGGCGCATCCAGTTTCCCCGGGCTTGAGATGCTGGCAATATGAGCGCAGCCGCCGGGGTATGCGATGTGAGCATTCTCTCCGCGGCCGATGGTTGTGCTCGTGCTCGCGTTGACAACGTGAGTGCGTGAAGTGCTTTGCGGCTCGGCGGCAACGGCTTACCTCGTGTGTTTGGACGACGGTACCGTCTCGTATTCTCGAACTGGGCTGATAAGCTAAAACATGGCGTTGCTGTCGGCATGCGCGAGAAGGACGCACTCGTGCGCGAAGCCGTCATCCATTTCCTGGAGCTCTGTGTGACAGGCCTGTCGTTCCTCGGAGACTCGGTGGAGGGACGGCTCTGGTTCTTTTTGCTCTTCCTGGCCATCA
>CAWFRS010000006.1:0-2024629 GCA_963818265.1 uncultured Planctomycetota bacterium
ATTCTCGGGGGGTAATAACCCATGAGGGAAGCCGCCGATCTTCGAACCAGCGTGACGCTCCTGGGCCGACTGCGCGACCAGCCTACCGACCAGGCGGCCTGGAGCGAGTTTGTCGACCGCTACGGCGCCCGGATCTACGGCTGGTGCCGGCGTTTTCACTTGCAAGACGCTGACGCCCGGGACGTGACCCAGGCGGTTCTGGCCACGTTGTGCATTAAGATGAAAACCTTTAACTACGATCCGGGTCTCAGTTTTCGCGGTTGGCTGCGAACGTTGACTCATCACACGTGGAGCGATCTCGTCGCCCGGCGCCGGTGTTCTGGCCAGCGGCGGGCATCGAAATGGGGAAGATTGGCTCGAGTCGGTCGAGGCGCGTGACGACCTGATGGTGCTCTTGAACGAGCAATTCGATCATGAGCTGCTCAAGGAGGCGATGGCGCGAGTACGGCTCAGGGTTGAGCCGCATACGTGGGAGGCGTTTCGGCTGACGGCGTTCGAGGCGATGCACGGAACGGCGGTCGCCGACCGACTGGGCATCAAGGTCGCGACCGTCTTCAAGGCCAAGAGCAAAGTGCAAAGGATGCTTCGCGAGGAAATGAGCGCCTCGAGGGGCCCGAGCCCGATCCTTGACTGAGCGATTCTTCCCGTGGAGAGTCTCGATGCCCCGAAACTGTCCCTCCCCCGATCTCTTGCGCCGCCTGCTGACTGACCAGCTTGGCGAAGTGCAGGAGCATAAAATCGGAGAACATGTCGAAGACTGCCCGCATTGCCAGAATTCGCTCGAACAGCTCACGAACGCCGCTCTTGTCAGGCCCCGGCACTTTCATGCGTCGCCGGCTAATTCGTGGCCGCGAGGCGACGTGTTGATCGACACCGACTTCCTGCACGCGCTCAAGTCCGAGCCGCCCGCGAGTGTCGTTTCGAGCGAAGAAAACCTCGGCGACGCCGGCGGCGAATCAACGTCGCGCATCGAATCGCAACTGGCTGGCCGGCTGGCCCCGTTTGGCTATGAGATCCTCGGTGAGCTGGGACGGGGAGGAATGGGGGTCGTCTACAAGGCCCGCGAGCGCCGCTTGAATCGACTGGTCGCGCTCAAGATGCTTCTCTCGGGTGCCCGGGCGACACCGCGAGAGCTCGGCCGATTTCGACGTGAAGCCGAGGTGCTCTCGCGGCTCCGCCATCCGCACATCGTTCAGATTCATGAAATTGGCGAGCACGATGGTAGGCTCTACCTGTCGCTCGAATTTGTCGAGGGGGAGAGCCTCGCGCGCGGCCTGGGGGGCACTCCTCAACCGCCCTTACGCTCGGCCGAGACTCATCGCCCTTCTGGCCCGTGCGATCCACGCGGCGCATGGCCTTGGCGTCATCCATCGTGATCTGAAGCCGGCCAACGTGCTCTTGACCGCGACGGGCGACCCGAAAATCACCGATTTCGGGGTGGCGAAATGCCTCGATGGTGACGGCGATTTCCCGACCCTGGCCGAGCAGCTTGTCGGCACCCCCAGCTACATGGCACCCGAGCAAGCCGTTCGCCAGCGATCGTTGTCGGCGACGGCCGCGACACAGACAGAAACGCCGGCAGCCGTCGACATTTACAGCCTGGGTGCGATTCTCTATGAGATGTTGACCGGCCGGCCCCCGTTCCGGGGCGAGTCGCCGCTGGAAACTCTTCTTCAAGTCGTGCACGAGGAGCCCATACCCCCCTCGCGACTGCGGCGCAACGTACCCCGCGATCTGGAAACGATTTGCCTCAAGTGCCTCGAAAAAAACGCCCAGAGGCGCTATCCCAGTGCCTGCGAGCTGGCGCTTGATCTCGAGCGATTCAGCCGGCTCGAGCCCGTCAAGGCGCGGCCGGTTTCCTCGAGCGAGCGGCTCTGGCGGTGGTGCCGGCGCAAGCCGGCTCTGGCTATTTCGATTGGTTCGGCCCTGGTGGGAATCGCGGCCACGATCGGCCTGTCGATCAGTCTGGCCGTGCACCAGTATCGCGCGGCCTCGCGGCTTGGAGCGGCCCTTCAGGAAGTGCAGTCGAGACAACGGCAGGTCGACCAGCACGCATCACAACTGGCGTTTCAGCACGGGCAGACGCTCTGCGAACAAGGCGACGTTGCGCAGGGGATGCTCTGGCTTGTCCGGGGCTTGAAGAGTGCATCCGTCGCCCACGATCACGACCTCGAGCATGTTTTTCGCCAGAACCTCGCGGCATGGTGGCCGAAGCTGCACCCTCTGCGTGTGCGGTGCGAGCATCCCGGCGCGATCCAGGCGGCCGTTTTCAGCCCGGACGGCCGGTTCATCGCGATCGGCGGCGACGACTTCACGGCGCGGTTGCGCGATGCCCGCACGGGCGAGCCGGTTGGTGAGCCGCTGGTGCATCCCGCCAAGGTGGGGGCGATCGCTTACAGCCCCGACGGCCGCACCATCCTGACCGGGTGCGATGACGGTTACACACGGACCTGGGATGGGCACACGGGCAAGCCGGGCGAACTGGTCTTTCGCCACGAGGCGCCCGTTCTGGCCGTTGCGTGGAGTCCTGATGGTCAATCGATCGTGACGGGCAGCTTCGATAATACCGCGCGACTGTGGAAGGCGAAGACTGGCGAGCCGATCGGCGTGCCCATGAAGCATGGCCGACTCGTCAGTGCAGTCGCTTACAGCACCGACGGCCGCACGGTCGTGACCGCTAGCTGGGACAAGACGGCCCGCCTGTGGGATGCGGCCACCGGAACGCCGATCGGCCGGCCGCTGGAACACCGCGACTGGGTCTCGTCGGTGGCGATCAGCCCGGACGGCCAGACCATCCTGACCGGGTGCTACGACCGGACAGCCCGTTTCTGGAACCTTCAGACCGGCCGGCCCGTCGGCCGCCCCCTTCGGCTCCAGCACTGTGTACGCTCGGTCGCCTTTGGTCCAGACGGCAAGACCGTGCTCACAGGATCATTCGACGGCATCGCTCGCTTGTGGCTGATTGATAAGGACCGGCCCATCGGCCCGCCGATGCGCCATCAACACACGGTGTCAGCCGTGGCGTTCAGTCCTGACGGCCGGTCGGTTCTGACAGCCGGTTTTGACAAGACCGCCTTGATTCGCGACGTGCCCCCGACAATGGGCCTCTCGCTGCCGCATCAGCGTTTCATTCGATCAGCACTCTTTAGCCCTGATGGACAGACCATCCTGACGGCCAGCGAAGACGCCACGGCCCGGCTCTGGCACGCGGCGACCGGCGAGCCCGCGGCGCCTCCCTTGCGTCATAAGGCGTCGGTCGAGGCGATCGCCTACAGTCCCGACGGCCGCACCGTCGTGACCGGCAGCTTTGATCGCACGGCGCGCCTCTGGAACGCGGCGACCGGCGCGCCGATCGGCCGCCCCCTGGTTCACGCGGGCAGTCTGAAAGCCGTGGCCTTCAGTCCCGATGGCCATGCCGTGTTGACCGGCAGCGACGACAAGACGGCCCGGCTCTGGAGCGCCGGCGACCGGCGAGCCCCTGGGGCCGCCGCTTGTCCATGAAAGCTACGTTCTGACCGTCACATTCAGCCCCGATGGCACCCTCGCCGGGACGGGCGGACATGACAAGACGGCCCGGCTCTGGACAACCCTCGACAGCAAGCCCTTCGGCCCTGCGCTGCCGCACGGCGGCCGCGTGCTCGTGGTGACGTTCAGCCCCGATGGCCGCACCGTTCTCACCGGCAGCGACGATACCAGGGCCCGGCTCTGGGACGTGGCGACGGGCCGGCTCGTGGTGAGGCCCCTTCAGCACGACGGCCCGGTCTCGGTCGCCGCGTTCTGCCCCGACGGTCAAAGCGTGATCACCGGCGGCTGGGATCGAGTCGCCCGGCTCTGGAACGCCAGGACCGGGCTATCGATCACGGCCCCCCTGCGCCATGACGGCACCCTGCGCGCCCTGGCCATCAGCCGCGACGGCCGCGCGATCCTGACCGGGAGCTACGATCGCACCGCCCAGCTCTGGGATAAAACCACGGGCAAACCGATCGGCCCCGCCTTCCACCACGAAGATCAGGTCTGGTCGGTCGCCATCAGCCCCGACGGCCGCTCGGCCCTCTCCTGCGGCCAGGAAAACGAGGCCCATCTCTGGATGATTCGCCCGCCAATCGAAGCCCCCTTCGCCGAGATCGACCGCACCATCCAGGTCGCGACCGGAATGAAACTGCTCGATGACGGCTCGCTCCACGTCCTCGATTTCAGCGAATGGATCGAACGCCGCCACCAGTGAGTGTCGCCGATCGAGGCGCATTCTTGCGAGCCTGCGACTGATCGATCGACCCATCGACCGACTGAACTCACGCGCCGAGCCGGACCGAAATCCGCCGCTATTTGACAGTATTATCTTGACACTGTCATATAGGCCGTGATAATACTGTCATGAAGAACGGCGACGCGACTCTCTGGACGATTGACGAGCTGCGCGAGCAGGTGGCAAGGGCGCTGAGCCAGCCGGGTTATGAGGGTGTGTCGAGCGGGCGTGTGCGAGACGTGCCAGACCTGCGGACGATTCGCTATTACACGACGCTCGGCTTGCTCGACCGGCCGGCCGAGATGCGTGGACGAACGGCGCTTTATGGGAATCGGCACTTGCTTCAGCTTGTGGCGATCAAGCGGCTGCAAGCACAAGGGATGAGCCTGGCGGCCGTGCAAGAGCGGGTCGTGGGGCTGTCGGATCGAGGGCTTCGGCGGCTGACTGATGCGAATTCGGCAGGCGCACCCGCGGGAGAGGAAGCCGCGGCTTCCTCTCCCGCATCGCGAGCAGAGTCGTTCTGGCGTATTCCGCCTGAGCATGCTGCCTACGAGCCGGACAACGGTGCGAGCCCGGGCGGGCACGAGGTTTCGCTTGCGGATGGGTTGGTGCTGTCTGTGGCGGCAACACGGAGATTGAACGACGACGACCTGCGCGTGATTCGCATGGCGTCGGCCCCCCTGATTGAAATTCTCAAGCTGCGCGGGCTGATCGCCGCCGGCACCTCACCACGAACCGAAGAAGGAGACGCGCGATGACGACAACGACAACGACGAGGTGTTCCGGGCCGGTCCCGCTTCTTGATGATGCGACGGCGTTTGCTCGTTCCGAGCATGATGACGCTGGCTTTGGCGCCTTGGAAACGGCGCGTGGCCGGCTGCCGCTGACGGCCCTCGATGTGACGGCCTGCGTCGATGGCCTGTTATCGCGGATGACAATTTGTCAGACGTTCGTGAATCAAAGCGATGAGCCGCTCGAGGCGACCTATATTTTCCCCTTGCCCGATCGGGCCGCGGTGAGTGCGTTTCGCATGGCCGTGGAGGGGCGCGTGGTCGAGGGGGTGCTCAAGGAGCGTGGCCAGGCCCGGCGCGAGTATACACAGGCGACGCACCAGGGATACCGGGCCTCGATCGCCGAGGAAGAGCGGCCGGGCGTCTTCAGCCTGCGAGTGGGCAACCTGATGCCGGGCGACGTCGCCACCGTCGAGCTGACGCTGGCTGGAATCTTGCCCTATCAAGATGGCGAGGTGACGTTCCGGTTCCCCCTGGTGGTCGCCCCGCGGTACATTCCGGGCGTGCCGCTTGGCGGGCCGTCCGTCGGTGGAGGCACGGCCGTTGATACGACCGCCGTGCCCGACGCCTCGCGGATCTCGCCCCCCGTGTTGCTCCCGGGGTTTCCCAACCCGGTGAAATTGTCGATGACGATCGACGTGTACGAGCCGGCCGAGGAATTGCGCGTCAGCCTGTTCACGGTCTGGGGAGTCGAGCACGACGGAATGCGCCGCCTGATCCTTCAGCCGGGCGAGCGGCTCGACCGCGATTTCATCTTGAGATTCCGGCTCGGAGGCGACTCGGTGCGGACGTCGCTCTCGCTGCATCCTGATACGATTGAAGGGACCGAGGGGACGTTTGCACTGACGATCGTGCCCCCTGTGATGATGAGTTGTAGTGATCATACCTCCGCGGAGCGGCCCCGCGACGTCGTGTTCTTGCTCGATCGGTCGGGCAGCATGACCGGCTGGAAGATGGTGGCGGCTCGCCGCGCACTGGCCCGCATGATTGATACTCTCACCGATGTTGATCGGTTTGCGGTCCTGGCTTTCGACGATCGGGTCGAGACGCCGCACCTCGCGAAGCCCGATCCTGGCCTGAATCGCGCGACGGACCGAGCCCGCTTCAAGACGGTCGAGTTCCTGGCGAAGCTCGAATCACGCGGGGGGACCGAGATCAAGGAGCCGCTCGAGCCGGCGCTTGGGCTGCTCGACTTGCCTCGGTCAAGGGGCAACGACGCTCGTGATCGCATCCTCGTGCTGGTCACGGATGGGCAGGTCGGCAACGAGGATCAGGTGCTCCGATCGATTGGCCCGCGTTTGAAGAGGATTCGCGTCTTCACGCTGGGGATCGACCAGGCGGTCAACGGAGGTTTCTTGCGCCGGCTGGCCGAGCAGGGGCAGGGGGGCAGCTCGTGCGAGCTCGGTTGAGTCGGAGGATCGCCTCGACGCCGTGATGGACGCGATTCACCGGCGGATCGCCACGCCGGTCGTGACCGACATACGCCTGGAACCAGGCGCACAGGGCGTCTCCGTGCTCGCCGAGACGGTTGTGCCCGATCGGCCCCCGAGCTTATTTACGGGGTCGCCGCTCTTGCTGATGGGGCGTTACCACGGCCGGCCGGATGCGCCCATCGAGGTTCATGGTCAAACCGTGGCCGGCGGCGAGTGGCGTGAGAGCGTTGTTCCGAGTATCCGTGATAACCCGGCGATTGCGTCGGCCTGGGCACGCGGCCAGGTGCGTCAGCTTGAAGATCGCTACGCCGTCGGGCACGGCAATAGCTCGGGTCTCGAGCAAACCATCGTCGCCACTTCGTTGCGCTTTGGCGTCTTGTGCCGGTTCACGGCGTATCTGGCTGTCGACCGCTCGGCGGTTGTCAACGAAGGGGGCGAGTCGCACACGATCACGCAGCCGGTCGAGATGCCGGCGGGCTGGGACGAGGTGCGGCACTTATTCCGGAGCTTGCTATTCGGCCCCGGCTTCGGCGGCGATGCCGCGTGGCGGCAGGGGAGGTATGCCCGCTTCACGATCGGCCGCCATGCCTCCAGCTTGCGATTCCGAGTCGGCGTCCTGGTCGCAATTCGACGCGATGATGCCAATGCCGTCTCCACCACCGGCGAGGTCGCACAAGGGTCGACGAATGGCGCCGCGATCATCGCCACCACCGCCTCCGTCTTTATTGACTCCCGAAGAGCTGTTGCGCCAGGCCGGCTTTGAGCTACTGACGAAGGTAACCGAAGATGAGCATGGCACGCTGTATCTCGGTCGTGACGGCCGCAAGCGGCCGGTCATGATTTATTTGCCGGTGAAACCGATTGCGCTCGATGCGAAGGTCACACTCGGGCAGCTCGAGAAGGAGTTGAAGAAGCTCAAGCACGCGGCGCTCGTGCCCGCGTTGAAGCTGATTGGCCCATCGCCGGCAGGCCCGATCGTCGCGCTGGTGAGCGAATCGGCCGGATCTTTGGCCCTGGCGCAACGGCTTCGCACGCCGCCGCCGACCGACCTGCGGGAGTCGGTGTTCTTCGTCCTGGTTCTGGCCGAGGCACTCGAGCACGCGGCCGCTCGGCTCATGGTTCATGGCCATCTTGCGCCCGAGCGGATCTTCATTGGCGATGATGGTAAGCCCCGCCTTCTGAGTATCGACCTTAGGAAGCTCGACGGCACCGTCGGATTCGGTGAAGTCAACGGCCCCGCCCAGGCGTACGCGGCTCCTGAGCTCCTGCGAACGCCTGGCGCAAGACCGACGGTTCAGACGGACGTTTACAGCCTGGGCGTGCTTCTTTACGGGCTCTTGACGGGCGATGTGCCCGAGCCCGACCCGGGCCTCAAAGGGGTTGTCTCACCGCGGACGCTGGCCCACGATGTTCCGACCGATCTGGAGGCAATCTGCCAGAAGGCCATGGCTATCGACCCGGCCGCGCGCTACGGCACCATGACCGAGCTCGCGGCGGATTTGCGGCGGTTTCTTGGCATCACGAAACCGAGCTTGATCGGATGGTTGACACGCCCCGGGCCGGGCACGCCGACGCCGGTTCCGGACGAGCGGCAAGATTTCTGGAAATGAACCGAGTCAACAGAGAACTATCAGCGGCGTGGCGGTCGATCGGCGATTGTTCTATTCTAGCGTGTTATGAGCTGTGAGCCGGGCGTCCTGGTCGTGGCGGCGTTTGTAGCCGGGCTCGGTGAGCCCAGGGGCCCGCGTGGCCGGCCTCATAGCGGCCAGCTACAATAGGTTTTCACGCCCGTTGTAGCCGGGCTCTGTGAGCCCGGGGGGTGAGCCCGGGGCCCGTGTGGCCGGCCTCATAGTGGCCAGCTACAATTGGTTTCACCCCCGTTGTAGCCGGCCTCTGTGAGCCCGGGGCCAGTGTCACTGGCCTCATGGTGGCCGGCTACAAAGTGTTACTTAAACTTCCATTGGTGCTGGATCAACAGGTTCGGTTCGATGGTGAAGAGGACGGCTGAAATGCGAACGAGGATACCCGGCTTTGTAACAATGATAGCCACGATCGGCGCAGCGATTCTGAATTGTTCATCCCAGGCCGAGGCGTTAGAGCCGGCGGCAGCCGTGACCGAGCTCAAGGTTCAAGGCGCCGCCGCGAGCTGTGAATCTCGTGAGACGTGGACACCCTTGTTCAACGGCCACAATCTCGACGGCTGGTACACGTTCTTGCAAAAGCACGGCAAGAATAGTGACCCCGACCACGTGATCACGATCGAGGATGGTGCCATTCACCTGTACAAAGACGCCGCCGATCAGTCCCACGTGGTCATGGGCTACATCGGTACTGAAAAAGAATACGGTAACTACCATTTGCGACTACAGTATCGTTGGGGTACCAAGAAATTCGAGCCGCGATACAAACTCAAGCGCGACGCCGGACTGTACTACCACATCCTCGGGCCCGACGCAGTCTGGCCGCGGCGCTCCAGTATCAGATCGAGCAAACCAACGTCGGTGATCTGATCGCCCTTTACGGTTTCGCGGTCGACACCTGGATCGACCCGGCGACGCGCAGCGAGCAGATGGCCACGTATAAAGACCCGAAAAAAGGGGGCGAAGCCCGGGTGCTGGGGGGCAAAGGGATCGCCTACCAGAAGCATCTCGCTGGTGAATTTGAGCGTGACGGCTGGAATACCGTTGAAATCATCACCAAGGGCGATACTACAGTTCACATCCTCAATGGCCAAGTCGTCAATCGAGGAATTCATACGAGGCTCGTTGATCCTGATAAACCAGGAACCACGCGCCCCATCACCAGGGGCAGGATCGCGCTCGAGATCGAGGCCGCCGAGCTCTACTTCCGCAATGTGGAGATTCGTAATCTCGAATGACTGAATGAAAAGAAGCTCAATCGATGCGTTGATTTTGATTGCGAAGTGAACACGTAAAGCACAACCGATGGTTTATCTCAGGCTACGACGATTCTCGGGCGGAGTGTGTGTTGCTCTGATCCTCGTCCTACTGGAATCGCCGGCTCTTGCCAGCGATCGCCGGCCGTACCTTATTCGTGACGAGAATCAAAAGCCCGGTGGCGCGCGACTGGCAATTGACCCGCGTACGTGCCGACAAGGATGGCTTCCGCTCACCCTGGATTGAAGGTTATGCCTCGAAACAGAGCGTCCAGGCCGGCGAGTCGATCGACATCATGGTCTCGACCGATCCGCCGCGGCCGTTCCAGGTTGAAGTGTTCCGGATGGGGTACTATGGCGGCCGGGTGCCCGGCTCATGAAGGATCTCGGCACCTTTGAAGGCAAGAAGCAAGCCGTGCCACCACCGGGACCAAAGAATTTATACGAGTGCCGCTGGGAGCCCGCGACCCGGCTGACGATTCCCGACGACTGGCCCAGCGGCGTCTACCTTGGCCGCTTGACAACACGAGTCGCCGCCGACACCGAGCCCTACTGGCAGAACTATGTCATTTTCATCGTGCGCGACGACCGCCCCGCCGATCTCTTGTTCCAGTGCTCAGACAATACCTGGCAGGCCTATAACCGCTGGCCCAGCCATTATTCGGTGTACACCCATCCCAGGGGCGGGCAGGGGCCGTGGGCCGACGTCAGCTTCGATCGTCCCTATGCTCGCGAAGCTCAGCATGCCGAGGTCGTCAACGATCCACTCACGTTCGGCTCGGGTGAGTTTCTACCGCTCGAGTTTCCGCTGGCCTACTGGCTCGAGGAGCACGGTTACGACGTCACCTATTGTTCAAATAGTGATATGCTCAGTCCCGAGCGCGGGCTCAAGTGCAAGGCGTTCCTGAGCGTCGGCCATGACGAGTACTGGGATATTCGCCAGTTTCGCAGTGTCGAGCGGATGCGCGACCTGGGGGTGAACCTTCTGTTCTTTTCGGGCAACACGATGTGCTGGGTCACTCCCTATCGCGCCAGCAGTGATGGCCGGCCCAACCGCATCATGTTTCGTGGCGGTCCATATGGAGCGGGTAACAACTATGCGGTTCTCCGGGAAAAAGAGCATGGGCCGTTCCCCGAGCGTGGTCCTGATGAGGGGTATTTGCTGGTGCGCGGAACATCGAGCCGGTTAATGGTGGTGGCGACTGGATCGTGGTCAAACCCGAACACTGGATGTTCGCCGGCCTGGATATCAAAAACGGAGACCGCATTCCGGGCCTGATTGGTTGGGAATATCACGGTGATCCAGCGCCAATCGCGGGCATTGAAATCGTGGCGGCCGGAACCGCCTGGCAGGGGGGCGAGCATCCCCAGAAGTGGACCGCGACGATCTATCCGGGCCCAAAAGGGAACTTCGTCTTCAACGCCTCGACGATCTTCTGGGCCCAGGCCCTGTCGTCGCCACCGGGGCACACGCTCCCCTGGTCTCACTGGTCGCGCCCTCACGGACCCGATGATCGGGTGCAGATGATCACACATAACTTGCTTCGTCGCGCCACCAAGGGTGGGCCCCAGGGGGTGCCACTTCAGAAAGAACGGTAGCTGTGAAAGGACCACCCGGCGTTGCCAGGCTGTCATATCCATCCCTACTTTTCGGTGACCCATCCGGTTGACCCAGACCTGGAATTCGGAAAATTCAAAAAAGTCTCATTCCGGGCGCCCGCTCGTTCCGAAAATATCTGTAGCGAACTCCACCAACGAGCGGACATCACTCTCGCGGACTGGACCGGTGCGGTGCAGTGCAGTGCATCTTCTAAAAAGAACGCGCTGTGCCTCGTTCGATCGGGATCGAGCTGATCTGGCGATCGGCCCGCCCCTCCGCGTTTTTGCCTGTTCGCTCCTGGCTGCAATGACACTGAGACACACCTTGACTTGGCTGGTCAGAGCGTTGCCGTGAGCCAGCAGCCGAGACTCCTTGCCGGGGGCCTGTGCGCCTCCTGGCTGGCCTCTGCTGCGCGTTCACTCGAATGCTCGGTCCCGGCCGCGCTTGAAAAAACGGGGCACGAATCATGTGCGGGCTCTTGCTGAAGTGCGCCGCCCTTGTCTTGATGATTCATCTGTTTCGATCGATCGCCCGGATCGCGGGTCCTCGGTGGAGCGGCCTGGCGCTTGGGTTGCCGAGTACGACCGTACTGGTCTTGCTCGTTTGCGGATGGGAGCGGGGGCGTGGCGCCGCGATCGCGATGACCGAGACGAACGTGATCGGTCTCACGGCGGCCCTGGCTGTGCCCCTGGCTTACACGCTTACGGCCTGGAGACACTGGCGGCTCCCGCTTGCTCTCCTGACCGCCATCGCCGTTTATCTCACCAGTGCCAGTCTTCTGAGTTTACTCCCGCTTGCCGGACTGATGCCGCGCCTCTGCGTCGCGTGCGTCGCCATCGCGACCGTGGCAGCCCTGATCCGGCGTATCCCCATCTCCGAAGCGGATCGGACGGATGGCCTATCGCCGGGTCCTTCGACGCCGGAAGTGATGGCCGTGGCGCACACTCATGCCGGCGGCCTATGTTGTGCTCCTGGGAGTCGTACAATACCTGGCCGATCCGCGGTGGACCGGCCTGGTCAGTACATTTCCCAGCATGTCGATGGTCGTCCTCGCGGTCACTCATATCGAGGCGGGACGGTTTGAGGCATGGCGCATCGCCCGGGTCTTGCCGGCTGGCAACCTGAGCACGCTGGCCTTCCTCGCGGCTTTTCACGTCGTCGCGACCGCGGGGGGTCTCGCGGCCGGAACGATCGCCGGCTATACCGCGGCCCTCGCCGTCTTGATCGGTGTGCATCGGGCCGACTCGATCGTCGGTTTCATCGGCCGCGGCGCCGCCGGCGGCAGAGCCATCTGGCAAGGCGTGCTCGTCCCCGCGACTGTCTCTGTCGAGACCCGCTTCCATGGGATGCTAAACGACTGGCCGATCCGCTCGCCGAGCATTCCCCGATATCATCTTCACAGACGCGGCCGGCGTCGCGGCCATTTTGCGCGACGGATTGAGCTGCTGGTGTTCTGAGCGAAAAATGGCGGGGACGCGACACGTGCAGCCAAACCGAGGCTAGCGGCTGACGGTTGTCGCTCGTATCCGCGCTCCCAGCATGAATGCGCAACGTGCTTTGCGGTTCGGCGGGAGCAGCGTGTCTTGTATGTCTGGCCGGCGCTACCGTCTCGTATTCTCAGACTGGGCGGGATAGTGTAAAGCATGGCTTCGCTGTCGGCGTTCTCGAAGACGACGCATTCGTGCGCGAAGCCCTTATCCATTTCTGGAGCGCCGTGTGACAGGTCTGTCGTTCCTCGGAGACTCGATGGGGGGACAGTTCTGGTTCCTTTTGCTCTTCCTGCGCTGGCCCTGGCGTTTGAGTTTGTCAACGGCTTTCACGACACGGCCAATGCCGTGGCGACAGTTATTTACACCAAGGCGCTCGCGCCGCGATATGCGGTCACGCTCTCGGGAATCTGCAACTTCATCGGCGTCCATCTTGGTGGGACGGCCGTGGCGTTCAGCATCGTGCACCTGTTGCCCGTCGATCTTCTCGTGTCGATCGGGTCGGGCGCGGGCCTGGCGATGGTGCTGGCCGTGTTGACCGCGGCCATCATCTGGAACCTGGGGACCTGGTATCTCGGTCTGCCGGCTTCGAGCTCGCATACCTTGATCGGTGCCATCCTGGGCGTTGGTCTGACGAATTCGATGCTCAAGGGGCAGCCATTCGGCTCTGGCGTCAACTGGGAGAAGGCCCTCGAGGTCATCGCGTCGTTGCTCATCTCACCGGTGATCGGCTTCGCGTCGGCCGCGGTTTTGTACTTGATCGTCATGCGGCTCGTGAGCGACCCGAAACTTGATGAGCCGCCCGACGGCGACGAGCTGCCGCCAACCTGGATCCGGGCCATCTTGATTGGCACGTGCTCGGGAGTGAGCGTGGCCCACGGCTCCAATGACGGCCAGAAAGGGGTAGGGCTGATCATGTTGATCTTGATCGGCCTCTTGCCCACCCATTATGCGATCAACCCCGATTATGGCGCTCCCCAGGTTGACACGGCCATTGTGGCCGCCACCCGCCTCGAAGGCTTGCTCAACACCAGTGCCTCCGCGGCCAATGACCGCGATACCCGCCTGCACGCGCTGCTCGACGACGTGCGCCAAACGCTCACGCCATCCCCCAGATCAGCACGGCCGACGTGCAGGTTCGCTGGCAGATCCGTGCCGATCTGTTGCGGATCGATCGATCGCTCCAGGATCTGGGAACGCTCTTCGAGCCCGGAAGTCTCACCCAGGGCGATGACCGGCTGATCGAAGCCTGCCGCGCCGAGCTACGCAAAGCAACCGATTACGCTCCGACCTGGGTCACCATTTGTGTCGCAACAGCGCTTGGCTGCGGCACGATGGTGGGCTGGAAACGCATCGTTGTCACGGTCGGCGAGAAGATTGGCAAGAGTCATCTCACCTATCTTCAAGGCGCATCGGCCGAGGTCGTCGCGGTCTGCACGATCGGCCTTGCCGACTTCAGCGGAATGCCGGTCAGCACCACACACGTCCTCTCATCGGGCGTGGCCGGCACGATGTACGCCGCACACGCGGGACTACAATATCAAACGCTCTACCGCATCGCGACGGCCTGGGTGCTCACGATGCCTGCCTGTATGTGCATATCCGGATCATTCTTCGCGGTCTTGCGGCAGTGGATGACGTGACCCGAGAGACCTGAGGCTGAGGCGCACGTGTTTTCAACGGTCCACGGCCTGACTGGCGATCATCGGCGAATATTCTTCTCGCGGGGCTCCGTTGTGGAAACTCGCGACTCACCCTGGCTGGCCGGTTCTCGTGCGGCGCCGGGGGCTGAGCCTGGAGCCTTGGCCCACGCAAGCGTCTGGCCTGATCGGCCGGAGCCGCCACTGCTACCGACCACTTCCAGCCGGCCGCGAATGAATTCGGCCATGTGCTGATAGCCATTTGTGGTCAGGTGGCACTCGTCGGAGAACATCGTTTCCGGGAGTGTCTCGAACTTGCGCTGAACGTCGAGGAGCGGCACATCGCGGCGCGCGGCCCACGCGACGAGTGCCGCGTTATACCTGGGGACCGATCCACGCCAGCTTGCGCTCAGGCTCAAGGCCGCGGGGGGAAGCTTGTGAGCGCGTGTCAGGAATGCGACAGGAATCTTGCGTGCGGCGGCCTCGGTACGAAACCGGTCGAGATTGGCGAGATAATCATCGATGCTCACGCGTGACTGCAGGGGCCCAGCCGTCGTGGTCGGGGGCTTGCGCGCAGCCGCTCGAATAATACATCAGGGTCAGATAGGTTCGATACTGAATCAAGGCACGCTGGCACATCACGACCGGCCAGGCTGGTGCTTGAAATGTCTTGTCGGGCTGACCGATCGCCTCGGCGGCGTCATTCCAGCCGAACGAAACGAGAAGCAGATCGGGGTTGTAGCGATCGATTTCCTGGAGAAATCGCAACAGTCCCTGGTGCGACGAATAACCGGCGACTCCGGCATTGATCACCTCGAACTGTTGTGGAGCGCCGCCGGGCGGGTGCTGGTCGAGCGACGTCTTGAGCCAGCTTGGCCAGCCCCCCTTGGGCGGCCCGTCGGTCAGGGAATCGCCAAAGCACATGATTCGAACCACGTTGGCCGGCTTGGGATTCTTGACAATCGGGCCCTTGAAGCGCTGGGCGTTATAGGGTTTCTGAGCGACCGGCCGCCAGAGCAAGACGGGGTCGGGCTCACGGTGTTCGTCGCCCGTGATCGTGGCCAGCCGCCAGTCGTCGTGTCCCGAACGCCAGACCGTTTCGATCCCCGTGTGGTACTTGAGAATGTGGGTGTCGGTCAGCACACGGCACATGGTTTCGACCATGCCGAGCGGCACCACCAGCGCGGCTGAGACGGTCATCATGATCAGAACGGGCCGCGCGCGAACAAGACCCGTGATCCGACGCACCAGGGCCGGTCGAGCGAAATACGCGGCCAGGTTAAGCGCGAACAGGCCGCCGGCGACAACAGCCATGCCCCGTTTGCCATCGGGGACGAGAAGAACGTAAATGCACGCGCTGACAAGGTTCACGAAGAGCGCGAGGGCCGGCAGGTCGCGCCCACGCTCGCGCCCTGCCCGTGTGAGGAGCCAGGGAAAGCCGAAGACCGACGACCAGAGCAGGACATCCCAAGTGAGGCCAGGCATTCTTGCGTCTCCGAAATCGCTGGGAGGACGCCCCGCGACCAAACGTCGACATCCCCGTTCAGGTCAAAGATCGGCGACATTGATAATTCTCTTGATCACCCTTGGCAAGCCGCGTTTCGCGTCAAAGGTGTGGAATTTCGCCGCCGCGGCAAGATAAGCATGATGCGGGGACCTTGGTTATTGATCCTTCCCGCGCGTCAGGGAGCCGGGCCAACTATGCGTCTGGTACGAAGTCGGGTGTGAGTGACGGCCTCCGATCAGACTGTGCTGTTCCGCACCGGCGCGCCGTTTGCCTTGGCATTAATGCGAGATGCATCACGGCACAACCATTTTGAACTGCGACCTTCGACAGCGAGAGCGACATGCCCGACAAACCGGCTCCCGACATGATTCCCGTACCGGATAAATCCGATAGCCCCGTCACCCAGCCGAAGCCCGGATCACCGGAGATTCCGCGACCGACACCGCCGCAAACGCCCTACCCGACGCACCCGGAACCCTCCCCGAGCGCTGAGCCATCAGGGCCGTCGGAAATTCCCGAAATGTAAGTCGATCCCGATCCGTCAAGTAAGCGTCCTTCGAGACGCTTTGCTTTTCAATTATCCGCAGCTTGCTGTCAGCGGATCTTTCCACCGGAAGTCTGCACACGCTCGACGAAAAACGCCTTCGCCTCGGGAGTAAAGCCACAGAGCGGAAGCGTGACGAAATGGCTTTTTGAGATGAATAGCAACCAGAGATCGGGAAACAGCCAGAGCTCGGAGACGGCCGACCAGGGAACCGTACTTGAACCCGCGCCGGACGCTGTCGACAGAGTTGCCTCGGACAGCGTCAGCGTTGCTTGAGGTTGGCCCATCGCCTTGAGTCTTTGCAGTGCGTTGCGGTAGTGAACAACGTACAGCATGACCATGACACCGATGCCAGCAGTAAGAGTGGTTGCCAGGACGCCGACAAACCAGGATGTATTGCCGTCGAAGACGAGTATAACCAGACTGGCCGCTAAGACCGCCATCGCGACGAGAAAGCGGATTCCGACCATGCGCCACCAGAAGCGAAGCACGGCTCGCCGGATCAGTCGTTCATCGTAGTGGAGGATCACTTGATGCGACATTGCAAACTCCCAGGGGTCGGCTCGGTCCGAGAGCTTCCGAGTTTACAAAGGATTCAGCGTAAGTCTTGAGGCGAACGGGCTCGGGTGGTTTCTCGCACGTTCTGCGATGGATCCTCGGGATTGAACGCCTCAAGCTCGCCGTCGAGCCGCCGGTCAGCGCGATGAGCCATGACGTTTCCCCTGAGAGGCTGATAGAACCACGATAGGCCCAGCAGGGAGACTCCGTTGCGCTTGAACCCGAGCGGCGTCTTGATTAAGATCCTTTGTGCCGGCTCCGTAGCCAAGTGGTAAGGCGACGGTCTGCAAAACCGTTATACGTCGGTTCGACTCCGACCGGAGCCTCTCATCACATTCAACCTTCAAATCGCACGCCGCGGCGACGGTCGCGGCAGAACTCGTACGGCGCCCCTTCACTCGACTCTTGCCCGATCAACGCTCTTGACCAGGCGATGAATCGTTCGCCCGCTGCGCTACGCTATTCCATATCGCCGCAGCTAAAGGACAGGGTCTCCAACGAGTCTCCTGATTCGCCTCAATCAAAGCAACAACACCGTCTTGCTAGCATGTCACGTCACAGAGGCGTTGAAAACGCGTATAAGTCCTGGAGAACAACCAAACTGGGAAGCACGCAGTTTTCCGGCAAAACCACCGAACGCGACCTAGAGTTGGTCCAGGATCGCTGCGCCAGATCGCCCGCAATCATCCCCCCCCCGATTTGTTGCTAGTCATTGATGGCATGGGTTTTGCGGTTGAAGTTCTTTTAACAATTCATAGCAAGATGACAGGCGACAGTGGAGTCTACCCATATGCTGTCTCACGCGTCGACCAAGCAATTCGAAGCCGACGACAACACCCGTGCCCATATCGCGTTTGATTTGAATGACGAACGCCATCCTCGGGTCGTCATCGTTGAGTTTTTGAGCCGGGCCATTGCCGATCCCGCACACGCCGCCGAGCTGAGCCAGCAGCTTAACTCGCTCTTGCGGCCAGAGCTTCCCAACCGATTTGTCCTTGATTTTGAAGACGTTCGCTCCTTTTCGAGCACGGCTTTCGGAGCCCTGGTGTCGTTCATCCTGAAAGTGCGCCACGCTGGCGGCCAGGTCACGATCGCCAACATGGACGAATTCGTTCGCTTCGGCGCCGGTGTCATCCGGCTCGGAGATTATGCCGAGTTCTCTGATGATCGCGAGTCGGCAATCGCCAGTTTTCTGGAAAAAGGCGATTAGCCAGAAAAGGGCGTGTTTTTTACCTTCAAGACACGCCCGCTCGACCTTCATCCGCATCAATCTTGAAGCGAGCTCCGCCGTTCATGGAAACGCGGAACTCGCTTGCTTGCTTTTTCTTGCGGAAACGTTTAACACGGACCAAAGGGTTTGCCCCCAAGATCTTGGGCTGTCCGGGCTTGTTGGCGTCAGACTCGATTGGAAAGTGAGCCGTGTTGAAGACGTCGCTGTCACTCATTGTGATCGCAGTCGCGGTCGAATGCCTCGTCTCGACCGTGCTGCAAGCTGCGGAGCCTCCCCGTGCCGCCGCCGATGCGTCAAAAGCGGCGCGAGACGTGAGCACGCTTCTGATCGATCATTGCGTGAGCTGTCACGGCCCCGCACAGCGGAAAGGGGGCCTTGATCTCAGCCGGAGGGCAACCGCGCTCAAGGGGGGCAAGAGCGGCCCGGCGATCGTGGCCGGCTCCGCCGAGGAGAGCGTGCTGGTCGAAAAGCTCGCCGAGGGCACCATGCCCCCCAAGGGACCGCTCGCGCCCGCACAACTCGCCGCGGTGCGTGCCTGGGTTGATGCCGGTGCGCATTATGTCGGCGAGCCGCTCCAGCCGCGTCGGGCCGGGTCGGATTGGTGGTCGCTGCGGCCGATTCGAACCGTCGCGGTCCCCGACTGGCACGCCCAGCGCCTGGCTGCTCATTCGATCCAGGGGCGGGGTGTCGATGACTCGGGAAAGGCGTCTGGTCATGGCTCCAGTGCCGCCACAGAGGCCGCGGGCTGGACCAAGACGCCCATTGACGCGTTCATTCAGGCCCGCCATGTCGCGAGTGGCTTGGCGCGGCACCCGAAGCCGATCCCGCGACGTTGATTCGCCGTGTCACGTTCGATCTCACAGGGCTTCCGCCGGGTCCTGAGGCGGTCGAGGCCTTCGTCGCCGCCAGCGGCTCCGACCCAATGGCGTATGAGACCCTGGTCGACCGGCTCCTGGCGTCACCGCAATACGGCGAGCGCTGGGGACGCCACTGGCTCGATGTCGTTCGCTTTGGCGAAAGCCAGGGCTATGAAACCAACCTGCCGCGCCCCGGGGCGTGGCCGTATCGCGATTATGTGATCCGTGCATTCAATCGTGACACGCCGTTTCCCTCGTTTGTCTTCGACCAGCTTGCCGGCGATCTCTCACGCGGCGACTGGCTCACCCAGGCAGCCACCGGGTTTCTCGTCGGCGGCACTCATGATATCGTCGGCAACCAGACGGTCGAAGGCATGCTCCAGCAGCGTGCCGACGACCTCGACGACATGATCACCGCGACCGGCACCACGTTTCTCGGTCTGACAATCCAGTGTGCGCGGTGTCATGACCATAAGTTTGATCTAATCGCGCAAAAAGATTATTACAGTTTGCAGGCGATCTTCGCCGGGGTGAATCATGCCGAACGCGAGCTCAGCATTCCCGAGTCGGAAGACCGGCTGCGTGAAATTGCGATGATCGCATCGGAGCTTGCCCAGATCGAGCGTCAGCTCGACGCCGGCGAGCCCCTGGCCCAGCCTGGCAGCGACGTTCCGGCTCGTCCGGCGGTCAATCCACGGCGCAACGTCGAGCGGTTCATGCCGGTGCGTGCGCGGATGGTCCGGTTCACCATCCTGGCGACGGCCGACCGCGTCGAGCCCTGTGTCGATGAGATCGAGGTCTACAGCGTCGCCCGGCCCGGCGAGCCAACACCGCGCAACGTCGCCCTGGCGTCAGCCGGGGGCATGGCGTCGGCATCGTCGGAATATCCCGATTCGGCACTTCACAAGATCGCCCACTTGAATGACGGCCGCCTCGGCAATGGTCGAAGCTGGATTTCACGGACCGCCGGCAAGGGGAGCGTGACCATCCGCTGGCCGAACGCGACGACGATCGACCGGATCGTCTGGGGGCGTGATCGCGAGCAAGTCTATCGCGACCGTCTGGCGACCGAGTATTACATTGAAGCGGCACTCGAGCCGGACCAGTGGCATGTGGTGGCCTCTTCGCTCGACCGTCTTCGCTACGACCCCAGTGCGGTGCCGCCGACCGCTCAGCCAGCCCCGGGGGCGGCCAGTCCTGGCCCGGCCGTTTCCACCGAGCGAGCCGAACTGGCTGCTCGGCAGACAAGACTTCGCCAGCGCCTGACTCAGCTCAGCGCCACGCGCAAGGTTTACGCGGGAACGTTCACTCAGCCGGGCCCGACGTTTCTGCTTGTTCGTGGTGATCCAACGCGAAAAGGGCCAGTGGTGCCGCCGTCGACGCTGGCCGCGCTGGCACCCAGGCTCACGCTTGACGCGGGCTCGCCCGAGCCCGAGCGTCGCGCGGCCCTGGCCCGCTGGCTGGCCGATCCGTCCAATCCGTTGCCGGCGCGGGTGATGGTCAACCGGGTCTGGCACTATCATTTCGGCCGGGGGATCGTGTCGACCCCCAGCGACTTCGGCTTCAACGAGCGCACCGCCGTCGCATCCCGAGCTGCTCGACTGGCTGGCGGCGACGTATATCGCCAATGGCTGGCGGCTCAAGCCGCTTCATCGTTTGATCGTCACGTCGGCCGTCTACCGCCAGTCGAGCCGGCTCAATCCGAAGGCAGAAAGCGTCGATCGCGACAATCGCTTGCTCTGGCGCATGACGCCCCGCCGTCTCGAAGCCGAATCGCTCCGCGACGCGATCCTGGCGACGAGCGGACAGCTCGATACGCGCATGGGAGGTCCCGGCTATAACATCTGGGAGCCAAACACCAATTACGTCGCTGTGTACAAACCACGCGCCGAGCTGGGACCAGACACGTTCCGGAGAATGGTCTACCAGTTCAAGCCGCGGAGTCAGCCGGATCCAACGTTCAGCGCGTTTGACTGCCCTGATGCGGCCCTGGTCGCCCCGCGGCGTAATGTGTCGACCACAGCCCTCCAGGCCCTTAACTTGCTCAATAGCCGCTTTGTCATTCAGCAAGCGGGCTATTTCGCTCAGCGACTCGAAGCGGCGTGTGGATCGGATGTCTCCCAGCAAGCCGAGCATGGCTTTCGCCTGGCTTTTGGTCGTGCGCGAACGGAAGCCGAACGGCAAGCGGCCGTCTCATTGATCCGGTCCCACGGTTGCGCGGCCTTTTGCCGTGCTCTGTATAATGCCAATGAGTTCGTTTACGTTCCCTGAACGGCCTTGCGTGATTGCGAGACGCCGAGGCTCCCCGAGTCGGCACTGGCACTCGGCTCGTGCGGAGACTCGCCCTCCCAGGATCGTGCAAGGGCATTGAGATCGCGAGGGCGAAACAATGGAGCGAGCCACCGTGGGGAACGTCGTTGTTTCGGCCAAAGTCGAAAACGTGCTCGACCTGTACGAAGCAAGTCAGGGGCGGCTGGCCGATTCCCAGGTGCGCCGCATCAATGTCTCTGACGCGAGAGTCGATACGGGTGCAACGCTCCTTGGCATGCCCCGACGTTTGATCGACGCATCGGGGCTCCCTCAAATCCGAAGGGCGCGTGCTCAGACCACGGCAGGGGTATAGACTTTTGGGATATTCGGTCCCGTGCGGCTGACGATCGAGGATCTGGCGTGTTCCATCGACGTCTCGGAAGTCGCGGAGGGCTGTCCTGTCTTGATCGGCACCATTCCGCTCGAGCTGCTCGACTTTGTTGTCGATCCCCGAGCCGAAGCTCTCATAGGTAACCCCAAGCACGGCGGCGATTTCGTGCTCGACATGTTTTGAGCGCATGGCACCGATGCCCGATTACGCGCATTGATTCCAATTGCGGATCTGGCACGCGCACGAACGTCGATCAGCGGCGTTTTTGCAAAATTCCGGAACCATTCGAGCATTCCGTTACATTACTCTCAGTAAAGGAAGAGAGCGGAAGTGCTTGATGGAGACGTCCCATCGTGGCGATCGGCAAGAATCAACGAGTCTTCAGAGAGTTCCATTTACTTTTCCACATTGGGAAAAGCGGTGATTTGACCGATGGCCAGCTCCTGGAGCTGTTTTTCAGTGGCCAGGGCGAAGCGGCCGAGATGGCGTTCGCCACGCTCGTGGAACGGCATGGGCCGATGGTCCTGCGGGTTTGCCGCGCGATTCTGGCTGACGCCCATGAAACACAGGATGCCTTTCAAGCCACGTTTCTTGTCCTGGTCAAGAAAGGGCGATCGCTCTGGGTTCAGGATTCACTTGGCCCCTGGCTGCACCAGGTTGCCTATCGGACGGCGTCGTGCGCACGGGTCGCCGCGGCCCGCCGGCGCCGTCACGAACAAGGCGCGTCTCTCCTGAGGCAGGAAGCCCGCGTCGATCACCACGACGATCTCTCGGGTATTCTCCACCAGGAGATCGAGCGTCTGCCGGAACGCTTTCGTGTTCCCTTGATCCTGTGCGACATGGAAGGGCGCTCGCACGAGCAGGCGGCCCGGCACCTGGGCTGGCCGGTGGGAACCGTCAAGAGCCGGCGGGCCCGTGCACGGCAGCGGCTGCGCGAACGGCTGTTGCGGCGCGGCGTTACGCCGTCGGCCGAGGTGGTCGTCGCCGTGATCCGCTCGGGCGGATCTCCTTCGTTGGTTTCACCGATGCTGGCGCAATCGACCGCCAAGGTCGCGAGTCAGTTTGCGGCTGTTCGAATACTCGTCCAGGGTTCGGCCGCGTCTCTTGCCAGGGGAGTTTTGAAATCGATGTATTTCACTCAATGCTTGAAAATCGGTTCGATTTTACTCGTCCTGGGTGCCAGCGCGTCGGGCGTCGGCTTGATGGCTCTTCAGGAGAAGGGCAGTGCCATTGCCGCGCCGGGGGGAAAACCCCTTGCCGCCCGTACCGGCGAGGTGCCCACGGTCACGGTGAAGGGGGGCAAGCTCCGTGTTACCGTGATTGAGCGGGGCAGCCTCGAGGCGCCAACGACCGCGGATATTTACTCTCGCATTGAGGGTCAGACGACCGTCATGCAAATCGTGCCGGAAGGATCGGTCGTCAAGAAGGGCCAGATTATCTGCGAGCTTGATTCGGCAAGCCTGAAAGATCAGCTCATCAACCAGATCATTACCGAAAATGCAGCCGAAGCCAGTTTCCGAAACGCCAAGCTCTCGCGTGAGACCGCTGAGATCGCCGTCGCGGAATACGCCGATGGAATCTCGAAATCGGAAATGACGGCTCTCACAGACGCGATCACCGCGTCCGAGTCGGCCATCAATAAAGCCGAAACGCGACAGGCGCGCATCCGACTGGCCCGACAAAAGCTCAATACGATCTTGGCCGCGAAAGGAGCCGAACGCGCTGCAACGGATATTGTCGCTGACCTCGACCTCGACGATCGCGCTGATGCGACCGCGCTCACACTTTTACGCGAACAGCACGCTCTGAGACAGGCAAGGGAGAAGCTAACTCGGTACGAAAAGTTCACTCGCCCGAAAATCCTCGCTGAATTGGATCGCGATCTCAACAAGGCGGTCATGAACCAACTGGCAAAGCAGGCAACCTGGGAGCTTGAAAAGAGCCGGGTCCAGAAGCTTGAAAAACAGATAGCCGCCTGCACGATCAAGGCCCCGACAGACGGCGCCTTGCTTTACGCCGAACTTCCGAATCGCACCGGTGGCTTCACCTTGATCGAGAAAGGGGTCACGGTGCGCGAACGCCAGAAGCTCTTCAGTGTCGTCGACCGGACCGGCCCGATGATCGTCAACACCAAGGTGCATGAGTCGCAGATCGACAAGCTCGCCGAGAAAATGAAAGCCAAAGTCAAGGTAGACGCCTATACGGATGTCGCATTTGATGGCACGGTCGAGGAGATCGCAGGCCGCCCTGATCCGGCGACGGAAAGGTCGAAAACGAAGTTATACACGACCAAAATCAAGATCGATCCCCGTGCCGTGCCCTTGGTTCCGGGCATGACGGCCAGGGTCGAGATCCTGGTCGCTGAGCATGACAACGTGCTCAGCGTGCCGGTCGAGGCTATCGTTCAGCACGATGGCAAGGATCACATCATCGTGATGAAAGCTGACGGTCTCTTCGATGCCGAGCCGTCAAGTGCGGCCAGAGCAACGGACAGTTTGTGGAGATCAAGCAGGGCATCAACGAGGGTGAGCGTGTCGTGATCAAGCCGCGCGATATCTTCAGCGATCAAGAAGCCGACGCGAAACGCACCCGGTGACTTGGGCGACCTGATTGCGGCCATCAGTCGTAAACGGCGGCCACGCTCGTTGGTGAATGTGCACCGCAGGTGTGTAACGGAATCATGCCGTCGAGGCTCACTTGCGGCGTTTGGTAGGGCGGCGCCGTGGCTTGTACTCGGTATTCGGTTCGCCAGCGTTGGCTTCGACCTCATGCCAGAATTGATCGTGCGGAATGCCCCTGGTCGCCTCGATCTGGCGGCGCGATTGATCGAGCATCGCCTGAAACATGGGCGAGTGAGCCAGAACCAGCCGTTCCAGTTCGTCTTCATCGGTGACCGCGAGCAATACCGCGACGGCCCTCCCGTTGCGCGTGATGACGACCGGCCCCAGTTCGTTTTCTTTCAAGTGGGTGTCGAATCGTGCCTTCACGTCGGCGACAGAAGCCATCTTCATCCGTCTATTCCCTTCCCCAAATGAAGTGAACGCCGATTCCGGTCCTCGACCCCACCGCCATCACGCGGGCCTCATGGCTCTCAGAGTGGACCCGATAGAACACCTGGAAGCAACCTCTGACGGCGAAATCACGGAGCCCCCCAGATCTCGTCTCTTGATCGGAGTGCTTCCGCGCGACATTCTCAAGGGCGTGGTGTTCCGCGCGAGTTCAGACCGTGATCGTGTGCCCCGAGCGCGGATCGTCCGAACTTTTCCACGTTCGACTCGTCGAGACTGACTCATGAAATACACCAATCTCTGTCTGTTGCCTCTGGCGATATTGGTCACAACGATCCCCGCCCGCGGTCAGACCATGCCGGTACCCGAGACCATCAAGGCCACAAACGTGCCTCCCGTGCCGGCCGCGCTCAACCGGGCGCTGGCCCAGTATCAAAATATCCGCGCGGCGAGCTTTCAAGGCTGGAACGCGATCGGCACCGGAATCTACATCACGACCCGCTTCGCCGACGTGCCCCAGGTCCACTTCGTGGCCGATTCAGGCGCGGCACGCACGCAGCTCACGTTTCTCCCCGAGCGAGTCGGAAACGTCGTACCCCGCCCCTGGCACGAGCAGTTTCTTTACACCATGGATGAAGGGGGGGCCGAGAACAATCAGATCTTTCTTCAATCGCAGGCCGGCGGCGCGCTGCGCCGCATCAGCGACGGTAAGAGCCGCAACATGAGCCCCGTCTGGTCGCCGAACGGCGACATGCTCGCCTGGAGCAGCAACGCACGCAACGGCCGCGACATGGATATCCACATCGCGGCCCCCGGCGACGCTCATTTCACCAGGCTCTTGAAGGCCGTCTCCGGCCAGTGGACCGTCGGCGACTGGTCGCCCGATGAAACCCGCATCGTCGCCGTCGAATATGTTTCGATCAATGAATCGTATATCCATATTATTACGCTTGACGACGGAAAAGTCGAAACCATCACGCCGCGCCCTCAGGACTCCAAGGCCGAGACGGTGGCCGCGTCCGACCCGCTCTGGTCGAAGGATGGCCGCTCGCTCTATTATCTCACCGACAAGGGGAGCGAAGTCCGGCGCCTGGTGCGTCATCACCTCGATACGGGCGTGACCGAACCGCTCACTGACGATATTTCCTGGGACGTCGAGGAGTTCGATCTCAGTGACGATGGAAGTTTGATCGCCTGGGTGGTCAACGAGAAAGGGTTCAGTCATATCTGGGTCGGTCGCGATACAGGGCAGGGGCGCGTCAATTCGATTCCGCTGGTGGGCTTGCCCAAGGGGGTGGTCTCGGGTCTGAAGTTTGCCCCCGACTCGCACGAAATTGGCTTTTCACTCACGACGCATTCCGCGTCGCTGGATGCCTATTCTTACACGGTCGACAGCGAGGATCCTTTAGAGCGCTGGACGACCAGCGAGACCGGCGGCCTCGATACCGAGGCGTTCGCCACGCCGGAATTGATCGAGTACTCGAGCTTTGATGGCCGGAAGATCCCGGCGTTCGTTTACCGGCCATCCGCACGCAAGTTCCCGGGCCCGCGGCCCGTTTTGATCCAGATCCACGGCGGCCCGGAGGGGCAGTTCCGGCCGGCGTTCCTGGGCCGGCTCAATTATCTGATAAGCGAGCTGGGCATCACGCTGATCTTTCCCAACGTGAGAGGCTCGGCGGGCTACGGCAAGACGTATCTGAAGCTTGATAATGGCATGAAGCGTGAAGACTCGGTCAAGGACATCGGCGCTCTTTTCGACTGGATCGCCAACCAGCCAGATCTTGACAAGGCTCGCGTCGCCGTGATCGGCGGCTCCTACGGCGGCTTCATGTCGCTTGCCGTCCAGACGACTTATAACGACCGGATCAAGGCGGGCATCGATATCGTGGGCATTTCCAACTTCGTGACGTTCCTCAAGAACACCCAGGGCTACCGCCGCGACCTGAGGCGTGCTGAATACGGCGACGAGCGCGACCCGGCGATGCAATCGTTTCTGGAACGAGTTTCTCCGTTGAATCGTGCTCACATGATCCATACTCCGATTCTGGTCGTCCAGGGTCAGAACGACCCGCGCGTGCCGATCTCCGAGGCCGACCAGATGGTGGCCGCACTCAAGAAGAACGGCGTGCCGCTCTGGTACGTCATCGGTACCAACGAGGGGCATGGATTCGCCAAGAAGGTCAACCAGGATTACCTCCAGGCCGTGGAGGTGATGTTCCTTCGCCGCTATCTGCTGGGCGAGCCAGGGTCGGCCAACTGAAGCTTCTGGTCGCATTGCGCGCCCGGGCATCGTCGGCGACTACCCCGGGCTGCGTAGTGCCTCATCCCAGACCGATTCGGCGGTACGGCTCTCCTTGATCGCCTGGTCTTCAAGGTTATTGCGCTCGTGCATGATCAGACGATTGAGATAATTACGCGCATCGTTGACGTGCGCGATGAAACCGGAAATCAATTGACCCCCTTCAAGCTTCCCCTCGGCAAACCGGCCCAGGGCTTCGTTCTTGAGCAGGTTGAGCTCGCGCTGAAGGTTGAGGAGTTCCCTGATCTCGAGTCGAGCCTCCATTTCGAGTGCCAGGGCCTTTTCTTCGATGGCGGCGACCCTCAGCATGTACGATTCAAAGCCCAGCTCTCGCTTGCGGCGAAAATGCTGGCGCGCCCACTGCCAGAGGAAGAATACGGCACCGAGGATTGCTCCGGTGAGACTCGTCCCCTTTTCCAGCAAGTCAATGACATCGCCGGCCACGACCGGCTTGTTCAGTTCCCGAAACCGCATAGCACCCGGATGGAGAGGATACTCGGGCGACGTTTCGAGCAGGCTCGCCTCGAGCGGCGGATTCGAGATCTGAGCGAATGGTGACGCGAATACGGCTTCGAGGATCTGCAATACCGCACGTGCTGGTATTTTTTCGCTGGCGACCAGGAGCATCCTCGGGCCGAACGTGAGAATCTCGCGGTTCGGCATCGGGGGCTCGATTCCATAGGTAAATGGCGGAATCTGGGCCGGGTAGATTCCGATCTTGGAAACGTCGCTCAGGCGTACGCCGGTGCCATGACTGGGCGTCGAGGTTCCGCGGTTGAGTGCGTCGAGAGCAAATGCCTCGCCGAATGGGAGTGGCACCAACTGGTATCGCTTGCGGACCACGAGTGCGCGAACCACCGGCGAGGGGAGCGCCGAGACGGTGAAGATGGCGTCGGGAAGCTGGCTCGCATCGGTCTCTCTTAGCAGCTCGCCATAGCTCAGGGTTGACACGACATAGTCAGCCTGGCCGTCATCCCTGGTCGATTCGAGCCCCGCGAATTTGAGAACGTCGCGGCCCAGTTCGTGCGTACCGCTAGCGGTTGGCCCGAGATTGATGGTCTTCCCCTTGAGCGCCGCCAAGTTGTCGGCGACCAGCCCTTTTATCGCCGGTTTGACCAGCAAGTGCAGTGGTTCAACGTGGAGCGCGGTCAACTGGCGAACGTGAGGATGGAGTGCACGGATCAAACCCCCCTTGCACAAAGGCGGCGTCGAGCTTGCGCGATTCCACGAGGTCCAGGGCCTCGCGCGATCCCGACGTCGCGACGAGCCGGAAGTTCACGCCATGGGTCGCTGATTCGGCCGCCAGGCGTTCCGCAATCTGATGGCGTAGCCCCTCCTCGTTCCCCCCTGAAATCGACAGGCGATACACACGCGGTCCCGATTGCGATACAAGGATGGCCGCCGCGACCCCCAGCGTGAAGAGAAATAATGCCGCGGCAAGCCATTCTGGTGCATACCAACGAACGTGCTTGGTCGATAGCTTGCTCATAAGATCCGGGATCTCCGCTCATGGTCATCGCTTGTGTTTGCCGTCGAGCCACTATTCTTCTCGGGAATCTGGAATAAACCCCCGGGCTCTGCAGCCATTATCGTATCGACACGGCCGCTCGCTCGGCCATGGGCCTATTGCAAACGAGCAATCTGAAGGCGATTCCATGGCGGTCTTCACAATGGCGAGCAACACGTCCGCGTTTTCGTGAGAGCCATTGAAATTGCCGCGGTGTCTGAAACTGCATTCGCACGAGACACGCAACAATTCACACCAAAACATTCACGAATAATTCACTCGACTCATGCGTTCGCACGAATCATGATCGAGGCGTGGCATCCCCTTGTGGGAGTTGTGACCGACCGACCGGCTGATCGCTCTTTGGCCAAGGATGCGACGATCAATGGGTTCCCGTCTTCTTGATGTCGGTAAACGCTCGCTAATGTTTGGCACGATCTTGGCCGCCTGGGTGATCGCCTGCGCGATCCTGACGACCGGGGCCGCGGCCCAGCAGCCCCCGCCAGACGCGACATGGACCGCCGATGCGGTCGTGGATATCGAGCGATCGATCACCGACATTGGCCTGGGCGCCGTTCAGGGTGTCGTGGTACGTGACAACATGGTCTATGCTTATGGCGACGTGGCTCGCGCCGAGCCTCGGGTCGGCGTCATCCGCGAATACAGCATGCAGTTGCAGCCGACGGGGCGTGCCGTATGGCTGCGACGCAGCCGCACGCCGCTAATTGTCCATCCCACCGGCCTGACGTGGAATGAGCGTTTTGGGACGTTGCTCGGCGATACGATTAAATCGAGCGACCCCACCCGATCGCGTGGCTTGATTTACCGTCTTGATTGGGAACGGATCTGGAAGGATGGCAATCTCGATAAAGCCGTCCTGGGTACCATCGAGGACGATGCCGCCACGAATGGCAGCCGCCCCGAATTCGTGGCGCTCGCCGGCCGCACGCTCCTGGCGACGGCCGACTATGGCGACGTCACTCCCGAGATCCGCCTCTATGATCCTGAGGCTTTGTTCGCGGCGGGCCGGTCGGCCGCGCAGGGCGTTGTGCAATATCGCATACCGTGCGGGCCGTTCAATCAGAACTTGCACTGGGACAACGAGTCGGGGCAACTTACGTGCGTGCAGAACGTCGTGGGGGGCCGCGGCTGGCGGCTCGACGTCGTCGACCTGGCCCGCGCCATTGCCGCGGGCCGTGTTGATGGCCCCGATGCGCGGGTCCGCCGGTTGACTTTCCTGTCTCATGACGAACTCGAGGGATACTGGCCCATGAATAAACAGCGGGCACTTTTCGCCGTCGCCCGCCGCCAGGATAACCTGTTTACAGGTGCATTTCGTCAAACCGATCCGCGGCCCTCGCCGCCAGGTCCAGACGCAAGAGCCAGCGGTCATTAGCACGCCTGGATAAAAAGGCAACGGCATTGCTCGTGGCCTGCAAGCAAGCCTCCCCATCTTGTAAGCCGTCTCACAAGTTCCACTCGTCGGCCAGGAACTCCGGCTCAACGCCGAGAGTGGCCCGCGCATCGGCCCAATCCAAAAGCTCGCGAGCGGCGTCGGTGCAGAGAAGTTCGGGCTCGGGCGTGATCCCGACGCGCCCCAGGTCGAGCCGATCGGCATCCCAGCAGGTTTGGAGCGTGATGTCTCCGGTTGTCAGGCCGTCGGTATGGAGCCGGCACGCCTCGAACAGTCGCTCGAAATCGGCCTCGCCAAGGTGGAACAGCGTTCCGCGCAGTGATCGCGCAAACTCGGCCCCGCGGAGCCCGTGGCCTGGGTCGGTGAATTCGTTGATCCGCCGCGCATCGTGAAAAAGGGCGAACAAGGTCACGACCTCGATACTGGCACCGGTCATGGTCGCGAGCCGTTGGCCGTTTTCGAGGACGCGCGCCCAGTGGACCACGCCGTGGTCTCCCCGAACCGGGAGGGCGTAGTCTGCGAGAATCGTCTGAACGATGGCCGCTAAATTCAACGAGGCACCTCCTCTATCTCCCGAGATTTGGAAGCGCATTTTTGACCTCGTCCAGGCGTGGGGCTCGGCCTCATCGTGCCCAGCTCCATCGCGATTGACCGGGTCTGTGGCGGATTCCTGAGATTATTGCTGTAATTCAAGTCTACGAAGCTGCCTGTCTTGATTAGAATGGGATCAACTGAGCCTGCGATGCCAAAGATCTATCGTGCCATGAAGTAAGACACCGATGGAAAGCCGAAGGTGGAAGAAACTGGAAAAGGCTTGGGAGTGCGCGGCGTACCCGTGAATCAGGTTTCGGATATTGATCTCGATCAGGATGGAAATGTCATCCGAAATGGTAAAGGAATGTCAGTCGCGCCATCATGGCGTGACTTGCCGATTTTCTTGATACCAAAGAGGCTTCGCGATCGGGTTCCAGGTGCTCGTGGTTCAGAAGCCCTCTATTGTTTCACGTTTGGCGACGGACCATTTGCGAGTGGGCTGATCGCTGAAGGGCTCGATCTCATGGTCGATGTCCCTCGACATGGTCTTGTCGTTCCGCGCGTCTCGGTTTCCTTGAAGCAATATCAGAGCGACCTCGCAAAGACCCGCGATCATTGGATCGTAGACGAGAAATGAATGATAGTAAATCCAGCGTCCTCAATAGAACCGGCATATCTCCAATCGCTACGTGGGTTACTGCGTCTGCACGCGCTGAGCGAGGCCGGTGAAGATAAGTCGCCCGCGGCGGATGCCGTGCGCGATAGTTTGGAATACCCGTGGTATGCCCAATCGGAAGTCGAAAAGGAACGCATCAAGGGACTTTCCGAAGACTTGTATTCGATCAGTGAGAATTCGGATCAAAGTCTTCCAATGAATCCCCAGGCTCAGCGAAACCTGCTGGAAGCGGAAAATGCTTACCGAGCAGGTGAATGGGACAGAGCCCTCACGCTATTGCGTCGTTGGGGAAAGTATCTAAGTCCCGCGGAACTGGCTTTCAATCGAGGAAATGTCTGGCGTAAATTGGGCGAACTGGAAGTGGCGGCGGTTTTTTATCGCCGTGCCGCCCAGTTAGAACCGCCGAGTGATGGATCGGAAAACAGTACCGTTACTGGTTGCGGATGAACCGCAATCAGCGGCCTGAGTGCATTCGCTGCCGTATCGGGCGCATCATTTCGGTCGTAATGTGGACGTTACCCGCTTTAATACGCAAAACGGACAGACTCAGCATGCGGAAACGTTCGCCAATCCTCCTCGGCCGCCACTTGCTCGACCGTCGCGACTTTCTGTCGCACCTGGCCACCGGCATGGGCGGGATTGCCTTGAGCGCAGCTCTTGGCCGAGGACGGGTTGCTCGCCGCCGCGAATGACGCCGTGACGCGCACGCCAGCGCCCGACAGAGCGAATGCTCGCCCGCTCAATCCGCTCGCACCCAAGCCACCGCATTTCACTGCCAGGGCCAAGAGGGTCTTGCACATCTTTTGCACGGGGGCGGTCAGCCATCTCGACACCTTTGATTATAAACCCGAACTGGTGAAGCGGCACGGTCAGCCGATGCCGGGGGGCGAAAAGCTGATTACCTTCCAGGGCGAGAACGGTAACCTGGCGCAAAGCCCCTGGAAATTCCGGCCACGCGGTCAAACCGGCAAGTTGATATCCGACCTGCTGCCTCATCTCGCGGAATGCGCCGACGATCTCTGTTTTGTGCACTCGTTGACCTCGAAGACCAATACTCATGGACCCGGCGAGATGTTCATGAGCACGGGCTTCACGCTCGAGGGTTTTCCCAGCGCGGGGGCCTGGGTCAGCTATGCGCTTGGAACCGAAAACCAGGACCTACCCGCGTATGTCGCGATTCCCGACCCGCGTGGCGATCCCCAGCAGGGGCCCGCCAACTGGACCAACGGCTTCTTGCCGGCCGTTTATCAGGGGACGGCTTTCAACGCGAGCCGGCCGATCAATCATCTGGCACGGCCGCCGGAAATCGCACCTGGCGACGACCAGGCCGCCCGCGATTTCCTACGCTTGCTCAATGATGAACATCTGAAGCAGCACCAGGGCGATACAGAGCTATCCGCTCGGATCGCCGCATACGAGCTGGCCGGGCGGATGCAGCAAAGCGCGCCCGAAGCCGGCGACATCACGGGCGAGAGTGCCGCGACCAAGACCCTCTACGGTCTCGACCACCCGAACGCCCTGCTGGCGGCCTTCGGGCGCAATTGCCTCTTGGCGCGGCGGCTACTCGAGCGCGGGGTCCGTTACATCACGCTTTTCAACGGCGCGTTTGCCATGGGCGAGGGAGCGCTTAACTGGGATGGCCACCGGCGCATCGAGTCAGATTATAACCACCATGGTCCGATTCTCGATCAGCCGGCGGCCGCGCTCCTGAAAGATCTCAAGGCACGCGGACTGCTTGAAGACACCCTGGTGGTGTGGACGACCGAGTTTGGCCGCATGCCGACGTTTCAAAAGGGGACCGCGGGTCGAGATCATAATCCCAAGGGTTTCACCGCCTGGCTCGCCGGCGCCGGTGTCAAGCATGGCTTCAGCTTCGGCGCCACCGATGAGTTCGGCCATCAGGCCGTCGAAAATGTGGTCGATGTTCATGATTTTCACGCCACGATCTTGCACTTGCTGGGTCTCGACCATGAACGTCTCACGTTTAATCATAATGGCACATCGCGCCGATTGACCGACGTTCACGGCCATGTCATTCGCGGCGTGCTCGCCTGATGCGTCAAGAGCGGCCGGCGGCGCCGCGCCGGCAACGGCACGATGATCGGCCGGGCGGGTTTGAGCGGCCTTCTTGAGCGGTCTTGCCGCGAGCGAGGCGTCAAGCTGCACGGCACGCTGGTAGTCGCGAGCCGCAAGGTCGCCGTCGCCGAGCGCCGAGTAAGCCAAGGCGCGATTGTAAAAACAATCGGCACGCTCCGGCGCCAGTGCGATGCAAACGCGAAACGCATTCACCGCGTCGGCATATCGCCCCAGCCGGAACGCCGCGATACCCTGATGGAAATTCGGCCAGTAATCCTGGGGGCGAAGCGCGAGGGCCCGGGCGAAGGCATTCTCCGCCTCGGCGAAATCGCCGTTGGCCAGCAATAATCGACCCACGGCGTCGTGTTCCCAGGCTGTGCGAGGTGGCACGCGATCGGCATCGTGGCCGGCCGTTTCGGCAATGTGCCGAAGCCCAATCGCACGAGCGTGCGCCTGCCGGGCCCGGTAAAGGACGTGACTGGGACCAAACAATTCCTCGGCCTCGTTGAGCAGTCTGAGGCCGATACGATGAGCATCGTCAATCTGCCACGAGCCGGCCGCGAGCCGGACACGCAGGTCTGACGTGACAATCGCCAGGTCGAGCAGGTCGTTGCGTAACCGCTCCTCGATCTGGGCCTCGAAGGGCGCGCCCGAGTGCTTGAGAAGCGAATGGCGCGACTTCCACAAGGTCGCGCAATGGCGCTCGATTTCCCTTGCCGAGGCGGCCGGCAGCTCGGCGGCCGAATCGAGGAATCGCAGGCGATTGACGAGATGATCGAGCTGCTCGGCCTCCTCCAATCGATCAGCCAGGCGGAGCAAAGCGGCCAGTTCACCCGATAAATGGCCACTGCCGGGGAGCCCCTCCACGGACGCCGCGCCTCGCGTCAGTGCGCGTGCGGCATGAGTATACTCACGGCGATCGAGAAGAAGCCGGCCTTCGCGCAACGCGCTGGCCGCCGCTCGGAAACGTGGCGCGAGGAACATCGACCAGGCCAGGATAGCGATCACGATGACCACGCCACCCGACGCAAGCAGCGCCTTCATCCGGAAAAGTTCGTACGGCTGGCGGCGGCACCATTTGACCCATTGTTCACGGAGGTTGCGATTGGGCACCCCGCGTAACGGCTGGTCGGCCATATGACGCCGAAGGTCATCGGCGAGCGCGGCGGCGTCAGGATAACGGAGATCGGGATCAGGCGCGAGGCATTTTCGGGTCAGATCAGCGAGGTTTGGCGATACCGACCGCAAGAACGGTTTGTCTTCGGCCGGCGAGATGCCAGGATTCGAGCGGGCGTCCCAGCCGAGCAACGCGGCGAGTACGCAGCCGAGCGAATAAATATCGGATCGAGCATCGACGGCCGGGAACAGGGGCTCACCCGAAGATCGCGCCGCGAGCCGCGTCTTCTGCTCGGGCGACATGTAGCCGGGAGTTCCCCCGATCCCATCAGCGGCCGCATCGCCCGCGGCGATCGGTGCCCTGGCAAGGTGAAAGTCCAAAAGCATCGGCTGGCCGTCGGCCGTCAACAGGATATTGGATGGCTTGACATCGAGGTGGACCAACCCGCGGTCGTGGGCATATTGTAACGCATCGGCCAGGCAGGCGGTGATCCAGCAGATGGCCCGCACGTACGATGCCTGTGCGAGAAACCGCCGCACCGGGCTCTCGCGAGCTTGCGACCATTGCCGGATGCGCAGTGTGCCGTCGAGCACGTCGAGGAACGACTGGCCGCAGCGCTCACTGACAGGCACGTCGGAGAGCGCGACAAGAACCCGGGCCAGGGTCGCGCCGCCAAGACAGGGCATGCAGAGCGCGCGGATCCCCCGACCCGCGAATTTATGTTCACTATAAAGTGGCATGATATGTGTATGTTGTAATCGCGCAAGCGATAGATGCTCGACCTCGTCGTCGTCGGCGATCTTGAGCACGACCTGCCGGTTCGAGAGAGTCGGTTGAGTCGCGAGGAAACATCGGCCTCTCGATCCACGGCCGATCTCGGCCTCCAGGAGGAAATCGCCCAGGCTTTCTCCCACGTCGGGAAAGTTGGGAAGGCCGGCCGGGCCGCCGAACTGGTGCCCACGCCCAGCGCGTTCGGCCGTCTGGCTTTGCCACCGAGAAGCTGGGCCGATCACCGTCTCGGAACAGTCGGAGCTCATGTCTGCTCGATCATTCATGGCTCGCGCGACCGTGATGTCGCCTCCGATCCTGAAGCGATGGTCGGGCACTCGGCCGCGGCGCATGCCGCCAGGTTCCCGATGCGAGTGCTCGCATCATACGGAGTCCAGTGGCCAGGGACCCAGCGGGGACGGGTGTTGCCGCCTGTCGAGCCCGCGTGCACTGGTGATTTGTCGTCCCCGCAGTCGGATACCCTGGGAGAATCGTCGTAAGACGACGGCGATCGCTGCGGTGCCGATCCAGGCCGGCCATTTCGGCACGACCGAATGGCTGCCAGAGCCGTCGACCATCGTGCCTAGCCGGGAAAGAAATTGCCGCATCTCCAGCTCGATGTCGTCCCAATCCGATTGAAACACGCCTTCCAGGAGGTCGGCCAGATTCGTGGCCGCGCGCTGAGCGCCAGGGACGAGTGCCGCAATATCGAGCCGCGAAACATCATCGACCGGGTGATTCGTCCCGGCTTTTGTCTCAGGGGGCGGCCTTGAAAGGTCCTGGCCGGCAATCGCGGCCGTGCCGGCCCCCGAGGCGGCGCTGGCCGTGAGCGCCAGCGACCTCCAGGAGCCGACCGGGCTATCAAAACCGACGACCATTCCTGATGAATCCTCGGACGCCGGGTCGGTGGATAACACCAAGCCTGGCGTGTTGTCAACCAGGGGCAACATGCTGGCGCCAGCCGCTTCACTCAATTCGAGTGGCACCGGAACCGACTCCAGGCTTCTGAGGCCGTACGAGTGGCCTGGCAGTTTTCTTGTTCGCGGCGATGCCTCGATAGGATTCAAGGCGCCCCTTGTCAAGTCGACCTGTGTACTTGGCCGTCGAAGCGCGATGGTGTTTCCGAGATCCCCGCGGTCTTCGCGCTCTGAAGTCAGTCCCAGATCGACGTTCGCGCGTGCACGCGTCTGGCCAGAAATCGAGCTATCGAATAATTCCGCGGCCAGGGTCTTGCTTCCTCGATTGTCGAATGTCGACCCTACGACCGCAACCTCGGCGGTGTTGCGAAACACGTCGGCGATGTCGGCCCGCGAGAGTGGGTACGACGTCATTGAACTCAGGGCAAGCCGACCTTCCAGGCGCTCGAGCACCGACGCCTGGATGACCGCTGGACGTTCCGGCATTCAGTGCGTCCCTTCGCGATAATCACCAGGAAGATTCTGCCCGCCTACGCGATCGTCAATCCCCAACGGAGGAACGCGATTGAGAATGAACTGCTGCAAGCAAAATCGTCCCGCTCTCAAGGTCAGCATTTTGGTTTCCCGCAAAACCATGAAAGCGTTTGTTCTCGCTCTACCAGTGGCATCAAGAGCCGTCTTTTACCTGCGATCGATCTATTCGTGGCGAAGCACCCGTTTCATGGCGATAATCTTCCATGCCTCCCCTAATATACGCGCCGGCTTTCGGTATGGGCAAGCAGCTATCATGAAGCTTAACAAACAGGCAATCTGACTGTGCCAAGCGTGGTCAATCGCCCGCTCCGAAGATCTGGATGGTCCGTCCTTGGGGACTCTCGTTCAGGCACGACTGGCGATCGTTAATCCGACTGCCAGTTGAACTTTCGATTCTTGCTCGGAATTGGCCAATGCCTCACCGGCCACGGCTCTAAGAAATGGCCCGCCGGCCCGTTATTCATTCCGGCAGGATATATCGCATATTACGCGGCAACCTGCGAGTGCGTGCTTGCGTGCGTGCTTCTGCGTCCGGCGACATTGAAAGGACAATCCGATGCCGATCCCGTTTGCTTCAGACAAAGACTGGGCACTGAAATCGGTCGACCGAGATGCTCTATTGCGGCCAGGTCAACGATGGGTCGGCGTGGCTGGGGTTCTGGCACTCGCGCTCGTGGCCGTTCTCGGCATAAGGCAACAGGCCTGGAGCATGCGGCCGCGCACAGCCCCGCACCGTTCAACCAGGTACACCGGCACCCCGACCCCAGGCGGCCGTCGCGAAGTCGAATGATCATTTTCTCATTAATGCCGCGCCGCAAATTGACCCGGAAATGGTCCTGGCGGCACCGCAAGGCATCGACGAGGCGATGGTCGTGAAATCGCGCACCGAAGCGGGCTCGGCGCAACTCGATACTGGGGGCGCGAACCGTATTCTGGTACCTTTACAAGGTAGCCTGGCCTGGCCGGTTCCCCCGTATGGGACTGGGCCTCGTGATCCTGGGCTTGATAAGCCTCGCTAAGTTGAGTTGAGCCAAAGGCATGTGATGTCTGATGTTGAGGCCGCGGCCGGATGGGATTTCTCCACACTGGCCGCCTGGTGGAATCTCTACGGCCTGCCGATTTTGCTCCTGGTCGTTCTGATCGCCGTGTCCGTACGCAACCGCTTGCGCGCGACCACACCGGCCTGGCAGACCGCGGCCGGCGTACTGCTCATGGTCGGGTTGATCCACTGCGGCCTGGCTGTCCAGAGCCTGCTGGCCCTGGTGCAAGAGCTACTGACTCTGCGCGTGATGGGCATACCCGAATCGTTGATCACCCTGGTCGGCGCGTTCGTGAGTACGATCGTCAACGTCATGCTGGCAGTCGGCTTCTTGCGTCGCCGTCCCAGGCTGCGTCGCGTCGCCCTGGTCTGGTATCTGTGGCTTAGTTTGCTGGCCGCGATCGTCTGTGTCTGGCTCTGGTACTATGGCGTTCGCGTCGATGTGGCATCCTGGCCCGAGCAGCTCGTCTCGAAGCTCTTGCCTCCCTTTCTGCTGGTCCTGATGATGCTACCCCGGATCAAACGGTTGTTCGTACGGCCGGTGGATACAGCGGCGCCGGATACCCGATCGAGTGAAGAGGACGACGCCATTGCGACACCCAAGGCGCGGAGGCGCCGCTGGTGGCTCGTTGCGCTGCCGGTCTTCCTCTTTCTCATCATCGTTTGCTCGAACCTGGTGATGAGCGTTGCCGAATGGGGTCACCGTCTCCTCTTCGATGAGGGGCTAGTTCCTTGACCCCCTTCCGTTGATCTCGTAGGGTACGAAAAAGATGCGACCGATCAATCCAGGGAGCGCTTCGCATGGTTACGCCGTTATCGATCCTGCTGATGTCTTTTGCTGTGGGTGCCGCCCCCGGAAATGACCCGCTGGCCGATGTCGTTGCGCCTGGAGCAAAGCTCGAGAAAGTTTGGAGTGAGGGAACGTTCACCGAGGGGGGAGCCCTTGATGAAACGGGCGCGATCCTCTTTTCCGACATTGGCGACCGGATCATGCGATTCGACCCCCGGAGCGGCAAGACGACCGTGTTCCGCGAGCCGAGCGGGCGGGCCAATGGCTTGATTTTTGACGGGTTAGGACGGCTGATCGCCGCCGAAGGAGCCAACACCGGGGGCGGCCGCCGGGTTTCGATCACCGAACGCGATGGCAGGATACGTACACTCGCCGACCGTTATGACACCAGGCGCTTCAACAGCCCCAACGACGTCGCCGTTGACAAAGACGGGCGTGTTTATGTTTCCGATCCTCGATATGTTGGCAACGAGCCGCGCGAGCTCGATTTTGAAGGCGTGTTCCTGATCGACCTCCAGGGGTTTGTGATTCCGCTCGTGTCCACGGCTCTCAAGCCGAACGGACTGGCGCTGAGTCCCGATGAAAAGACACTGTATATTTCCGACAATGGCGCTCGCCGTCGCGTCTTGATCGCGGCCGAACGCGGCCATACGGGCAAATTGCGTCAGACGAAGGTCATTCACGATTTTGGAACGGGACGAGGCATTGACGGCATGACCGTCACCACCGATGGCCGGATCGTCGCGGCAGCCGGCACAGGCGACAAGGCCGGCGTCATTGTCCTCTCGCCCGATGGCAACATCTTGTCGATGATTCCCACCCCTGAAGATCCCGCGAATGTCGAGTTCGGCGGCGATGACGGCAAGACACTCTACATCTGCGCCGGGAAGAGTCTTTACCGGATCAAGACGACGATGACGGGTTACCGTCTCTGGCCGCCGATGAAGTAAAGCTTAGCTCTTGGTTCCGGTGACATTCACGCCGCTGCCAATGATGAGGTTATGGTCGTATGCCCAGTCGTAGAGCTTGCCGCTCTTGGCGGGCCGCAACTCGACGATATCGCGAAATCCCTCCTCGGTGAACCAGGTCTCGAGTTCGTCCAGGGAATGGTGCGACTGATAGGCGGGAGCGTACCAGTCGAAGTTATCGCAGACGCGCAACGTCCAGTCGGGATGGCTGGAAAAGTTGGCCACCTTGTTGAGCGAACGATTGAGCAGGGGAATGCTCCCCACGGCACCAAGGCCGGCGCAGAGCGGCTCGAGCACGCGCGTGGGGAGGCGGGTCGTCAGGGTGCGCAGGCCGTTGTTGATCGATTCCTGGAGGGGCGTGTTGCGGCGGTAAAGCCAGACGGCCAGCCGGCCCCCTGGCTTGACGCGGCCGGCAATCTCGTGAAACGCGTGCCTGGCGTCGGGCGTATGGTGCAAAACGCCGATCGAATAGACGAAATCAAACGCGTTATGAGCCAGCGGCAGATTGAGCAGGTCGGCTTGCAAGACGAGGACATGGGGCAACTCGGCGCATGACGCGCGGGCCTTCGCGACGGCCGAGCTCAAATCGACGGCGACGACCCCGGCGTGATGAGCACCCAGCACCCGTGCATAACGGCCGCCGCCGCAGCCGGCGTCGAGCACGAGTTGACCCTTCAGGTCGCCGGGCAGCACTCCGGTTTTGACGAAGAAAGTCGCTTCATCTTCTTCGATTCGTGCCACATCGTAACGATTCCACTGGCGCCCGAAGCTATCGGCATACAAACCCGTGTCACCGGCCAGCCGGGGAATGCCGTCGACGATGGGGAAGGCGCGCGCCGCACGAGGGACATCCTAACTCATGTGACGGATTCTCGGTAAACTCGAGCGAATGCACCCGGCAGTGCGGGCACCGCAGAAGTCGAAGCAGACTCGGAATTCATGAAAGCTTGACCCGGAATAAACGCAGTCTTGCGGCGCAATCGAGTGGCGACCCGCTCTTAGTATATCAGCCGGCCAAGGGGGGTGAGTTCAAATGGACGGCCCGGTTTCGTGGATCGATCGTCTCGAACGCCGGCTAACGCGCTGGTGCGGCCGGGGAATCGGCCGGTCCTGGCTCGTGGCGGTTTCAGGTGGCAGTGATAGCGTCGGCTTGCTGCGGCTGCTTCATCGATCAGGCGAGCCGCTTGGCCTGCGACTCTCGGTTGCGCATCTCGATCATGGCGTGCGCGGCGCCGAGGCCCGCGCCGATGCCGAGTTTGTCGGGGCGCTGGCGAGTTCACTCGGCCTGCCTTTTTACCTGGGTACGTGGCAGCCGACACGCGCCGCTCATTTCGAGGCTGACGCGCGGCAAGCTCGTTATGATTGGCTCGCCGAGATTGCCAAGGGACCGGCGGCCGCGGATGTCATCGCGACCGGCCACACGCGCGACGATCAGGCCGAGACGATTCTCCACCGGATCCTCCGCGGCACCGGCATGCGAGGACTCTCCGGTATTCCCACGCACCGCGTGCTGTGCTCTCGCCCCCCGCTCAGGCTGGTGCGGCCCTTGCTCGGCGTTTCGCGTGGTGAGATTCGCGATTATCTTGGTTCCATGAATCAAGTGTTTTGTGAAGACATGTCCAACGCCGATCAATCGCGTACGCGGGCCCGGATCCGTCAGGATCTTCTGCCGAAGCTGGCGGCCGAATACAACCCTGAAATCGTCGACGCACTCGTGCGACTAGGTTCCCTCGCATCTTCGTTGGAGCGCCAGACTCGATGCTGATACCCGCAAGCTGGAGAAGTCCGTTGTGGTGAGCCGCACGAAGGATTGCATCGTGATCAAGCATGGCGCGCTACGGTCGTTGCCGCCCATGCAGCGGACGGCCGTCTTGCGCCGGGTCTGGCGAAACGCAGGTTGGCCCGAGTCGAGCATGTCACGTCAACGGTGGCGCCGGCTGGCGGCTCTGGTCAAGAATGACGAGTTTCGCCCGCTGGAGGTCGGCGCCGCGGGTTGAAGTATCGACGGATCGTTTGTTCCTGGTCCTTCGACGACAACCGGTTCCGGACTCAACTCCGGCGGTTGCGATTGCTGACGCCCCCGAGCTTATCTTGCTGGCCGTGCCGGGGCTAACAGTCGTCCCCTGGGCGAAGGGAGCGATCGATGCACGGTTTGTTTCGGCCTCCGGTCCTGACGCGACTTTTGACGAGACCATGGACCCTGGGCGAGTTGTGCCCCCGCTAATCGTCCGCATGGCGGTAGCCGGTGATCGTTTTGAACCACTGGGTATGGGGGGCCAGAGCATGCCCCTCGCGGATTTCTTTCGCGGTCGACATGTGCGCCTTGCAGAGCGTACGCGTGTCCCCTTGGTCTGCGACCGCAACGGCATCATCTGGGTGGTTGGGCACCGGATCGCCGATCGGGTCAAGGTCAGCGAGAAAACCGAACGCAGGCTCGGGCTTCGCTGGGTTTGCCCGGGTCACGCGGAGTAACGCCGAGGAGTTTGAGCACTCCGGTGCGGCTCTCTTTCAGCCCCGCGACTTCTTGATCTGGGCCTCGAGCTCGAGGATGCGTTTCTCGGCTTCGGCGCGGGCGCGGACTTCAATGGCAACGCGTTGTTCCGCGTCGGCGAGTTGTTGGCAGATCGCTGTGTAGTCGCCCACCTCTTGACCCGTATCAGGGTCAAAACAAGCGAGCCGGTTGAAGCCCCCCTGAGGGTCGAGTGTCGAGCCCAGCCAGAGGCGCACCGGGGCCAGCCAGATAAAGCCGCGATTGTCGGGCTTGATACGTTGGTATCGCGTTGGCTTTCGGCTATATCCGATCAGTTCGATCCGGCACTGGTTGTCCTTTTCCTTGAAGACATCGGCGATGACGTAAAGCGGCACGCCGGCCCGATGGTAATAGGTTTTCTTGATCCCGACGTCGTTCTGTCGGGTATCGGGCGAGGTGACCTCGACGACGAGGGCCGGCTCGGCCTTTTCTTCGGCCACATTAAACGTCGCCCAGGCGATATGGCGGCGTACGCCGAAAAAGACGGCGATGTCAGGCCCCAGCGGCTTGACGCCGGGAATGTTCCAGTCGACCCGGCAGTCGGAAAGCACGACGGCCGTCGAATTCTTGTTCACGCGTGCCTTGAACACCGTCTTGAGATACACCAGGTCGCTGTCGTGAGGGTCGGTCTGCACGATGAAATCCCCGACCTCGGGATGGAGCACGTCTTCGAGTGTCAGCGGAATCTGGTCAAAAACCTCTGTGCCATTGGGACGAATCTTACGGACGTACCGCCAGCCATACCGGAACGGATCGGCGTCGTGCGCCGTCGGCCGCGTCCTCGAGGCAGGGGGTTTCGGTATCGTGTTCAAGGGGCACCTCCACCATCGAGCGAATCAGTTCAAATCCCTCGCTCTCAAACATACCAGAATGGGCTTGGTCGGACGACCACGATCGAGGCTCGAAAGTAAAGAGTTCTGATTGATGAAGATTCGGCCGCCGCGAACGAATGGTACTATCTGACAAGGTTTTCTATCGGTTGAACACCGCGTGAGAGTGAATCGATGCGCATGCCCTTGACGTTGATGATGGCGATCGGCAAGGCCGCGCTCAACGTGGCCGGTGTCGGCGTGGTCGGCGATGCGGCCGAGATCGGCAAAGCTGCCTGGCACCTCTGGAAAAAGAGCCCGGAAGAACGGCTCGACGAGCTCGAAGCCGTCGTTCAGGCTGACAACCACGCGATCGAACAGGCCGCCGAAGCGGTCGCCGCCGAAATCGCCGCCGATTCACCGCAGGACGTGCGTATCAAGCTGGCCACCTTTCTCAAGCAGGTTCCCAGTCAAATTCGTCAATCCCAGCGCCGCCAGGCCGATCCCGCCGGCCGCTCGATGCGCCCTGGCTTTGCCCTTGGCCGTGCCGAAGACCTGATCGCGTTCATTCCCGATCAGCTCCCTCAGTTCAAGCCCGGTGATCGGCCGCTGGCCGGCGTCGATTGGATCCTGGTCGAGCTGCTCGGCATGGGCGGGTTCGGCGAGGTCTGGAAGGCGAGGCACGCCCATTTTGATTCTTTTGAGCCAGTCGCCCTCAAATTTTGCACCGATCCGCTCGGCGCGCCAGCGATTGCTGCGTCACGAAGCGAAAGTCCTCGATCGCGTCATGCGCCAAGGAAGGCATGCGGGCATCGTCCGCCTGGAGGCGACGTACTTGAGCGCCGATCCGCCGTGCTTGCAATATGAATACGTCAAGGGCGGCGATCTCGCCGGCTTGATCGGCGACTGGCATCGGCAGCCGGAAAAGCCGACATCGCGGCGCATCGCACAAACCATGCTTCGACTGGCCGAGATCGTGGCATTTGCTCATCGCACCGAGCCGCCGATCGTGCACCGCGATCTCAAGCCGGCCAATATCCTGGTTCAGGGCTCAAGCAATGGCGAAGCCGCCTTCAAGATCACCGACTTCGGAATCGGCGGGATCGCCACGGCGCGGGCCGTCCAGGCCAGCCGCGTACCCACCAGTCCGAGCGAATTCCTGACGACGGCCGTGCGCGGCTCGGGAACATTTCTCTATGCCTCACACGAGCAATTGAATGGCGATGATCCCGACCCGCGTGACGACGTGCATGCGCTGGGCGTGATCTGGTACCAGATGCTCATCGGCGATCTGACCAAGGGCCGGCCCGGCGGGACTGGATGGAAGCGCCGGTTTCTCGAGCGTGGGATGGCCACCGAGTTGGTTGATTTGCTCGAATCATGCTTCGAGGAGCGCGAAGATCGCCCGGCGGACGCCGCGGTACTGGCCGAGCGCATCGGCAACGCGCTCAAACCCGCTGCGTCACCCCGCCAGGTTGATACCAGTTCGCCAGAGAAGCCGGCAAGGGAAGTCATCAATTCCATCGGCATGAAGCTCAAGCTGATCCCGGCCGGTGAATTCATGATGGGTTCGGATGAAACCGATCCTCATGCGAAGGATTACGAGTTCGTTGACGCGGCAGCGGGCCGGAAAGAAAAGCACCGCGTGCGGATCACCAAACCGTTTTATCTGGGTATCCACCAGGTGACGCGGGGGCAATTTCGGCAATTCGTCGACGAGGCTGGCTATCAAACGGAGGCGGAAAAGAGCGGCAAAGGTGGCTGGGGCTTGAACAAGGAAGGAACGAAATGGGAGCAAAATCACCTCTACAACTGGCGGAACCCCGGCTTTGATCAGACTGACGATCACCCGGTCGTGGACGTGAGCTTGAACGATGCACAGGCTTTCATCGCCTGGCTGAACCGCAAGGAGGGGGAGACGTACCGGCTACCGACGGAGGCCGAATGGGAATATGCTTGCCGGGCCGGGACCACCACGCGCTATTTTTGTGGCGACGATCCCGAGGGATTGGCGGTGGTCGGCAATATCGCGGACGGTACGGCCAAGGAAAAGTTCCCGAATTGGTCGACGATCAACGCTCGGGATGGGTATGTGTACACCGCCCCGGTGGGGCGTTTTCGGCCCAATGCCTGGGGCCTTTACGACATGCTTGGCAATGTCTGGGAGTGGTGTGCGGACTGGTGCGCGGATGATTACTACAAGCAATCGCCAGTGGACGACCCACAGGGCGCTTCGACAGGCTCGCTCCGCGTGATCCGGGGCGGTGGCTGGGACGACTCTGCCGAGTACTGTCGGGCGGCGAGCCGGTACGGGAGCACGCCGACGGCTGCGAGCAACAACCTGGGCTTGCGGCTGGCCCGAGTTCCGGCCAGTTAATAGGGCAAGACAAGGCAAAACCAGCGAGCGGAGCCGGGTCGCGCAGGCCCGTCCGGCGGCAGGCGGAGCCGTGGGGCGGAGCCCAGCCGGACGCGGCCGGAGCGTGCCCGGCGGAGCGGACAAGACCGGCGCAACTGGTTTCGAAAACAGGACAACAATGAGCAGCAAACCCTTCGACGCGACGATGCGTAAACTGATCGAGCTCGAACCCGCGGCGTGGCTGCGGTTCCTGCACATCCCGATCGCTGATCCTGCACGCGTTCAAGTGATCGACTCGAATCTTTCAACCATCACGGCCGAGGCCGACAAGGTTCTGTGGGTCGATGAGCCGGTGCCCTGGATCGAGCAATTGGAATTTCAGGCAGGCCGGGATGCCGAACTGCCGGATCGGGTGCACTGGTATAGCACTTTGCTGCATCGCAGTCGCAAGGTGCCCGTGCACACCACGATCGTCTTGCTGCGGCCGGCCGCCGACGGCACCGAGCTGACAGGGGTCCATGAGTGAAGGATCGTCACGGCGGCGTCTATATGTGGTTTCGCTATAATGTCATGAGGATCTGGGAGCAACCCGTGGACGACGTGCTGGCAGCCGGCTTGACGGTTTTGCCGCTCGCCCCCGTATCGCGGGTCGCGCCCGAGCGGGTTCGCGACGTGTTGGAGGCGATTTCCACACGGTTGACCCGAGAAACGAGCCCAGAGCAGAGGGCAACAATCTGGGGGGCAACCGAAGTCTTGATGGGGTTGTATTATTCGCTGGAGCAGGTCGCAACGTTCACCGAGGGGATTTCCGCCATGGTTTTAGGAATTCGCGGCATTGAGGAGTCGTCGGTTTATCAGGACATCTTTGGCAAAGGACGCCTCGAGGGTCGAATCGAAGACGCCAAGCAGGTACTTCTTGACTTAGGCCAGACGAAATTCGGTCAGCCCGGCGAGCAAGTGGAGACTGTGATTGCCGCGATGAACGACATCGGTCGACTCCACGCTTTGCTGAAAAAAGTCCTTAACGCCTCGAGCTGGGACGAGTTGTTGACTCCCACCGATCCGTCGGTCTGATTGGTGGTCGTCGCCACGTACCGGCCTGAAGTGTCGTGCTGCCGCGACCGTCTTGGTAATTTGAAGTAGTTCGTAAAGTTCCCGAGGCTCCGCCATGGGGTTAGGTATACGCGGCATCGAGGAGTCGTCGGTTTATCAGGACATTTACGCCAAGGGCTACGCGCAGGGGCTTGCTGAAGGCCGCCTTGAGGAAGCCAGGGACGTCGTGCTCATCGTGGGCCAAAAGAAATTGGGCCCGCCTGGCGAGCAAGTGCAACTCACGATCGCTGCGATGAACGACGTCGGTCAACTCCGTGCATTGGCCGAAAAAATCCTCGTCGTCTGGAACTGGGATGAGCTAATGACGCCCACTGAGTCACCAGTTTGAGCGGTTATCGTCGACCTGCCTTGCACCGTGTTCTGACCAGTGGGTCTATTCCCCCCAAGTTTTTCAGCCGGGCTCTCTGAGCACGGAAGCTCGCGTCGCCGGCCTCAAAGCGACCGGCTACAAGGTCTGATCGGCGCCTTTGGATGTCGCCCCGTCATGGCACCATGCCCCATGAGGGAACCCGCCAGGCCGTTGTCGCGGTAGCAAAACCGCTTTCACTTATGCAATTCGCCGTGCGTCGGCGAATTCACGACACTTTCAGTATCCTGGAGTAGCACTTGGGCTTCCTGATCGTTGCTCCACCGGGCCGTCTGGGAAAGCTTCCGAAACTGATCGAGCGCGGTTTGAGCCTGTTTCGTATCCCCAAGCTGTTGGCTGGCCATCGCCATGACAGCGAGCTCGACGGGCGTGGCCTCGCGGTTTTCGGGCGATTTCGCAGCGCTTGAACTGGCGGAATTTGACCCGGCGCCTGGTTCGGCGGACCGGGCTCGTTGTTCGAGTGCCTTGAGGGTTTCGATCGCCTCGGCGGGCCGGCCGGCGCGATACTTCGCGAGAGCCAGGGCCCGGGTGTATTGCGCCAGCCTTGAATAATCATCGACGACAACCTTGCAGGCGGCGGCGAGCTGGCGCTCGGCCGTTTTGTAGTCCTCGGTCTTGCCCCCGGGCCGGAGGACCGTCAGCCAGCCGGCCTGGTACAGTCCCGTGGCGTTTTCCGTGCGACGCTCGGCGACTTCGAGGGCTGCCGCGCGGAGCCGCGGGCTCAAGTACTTGTTGCTCTTGATCACCTCGATCACCTGGGCCTTGAGCATACGCCTGCTGATGAGAGCCTGAACACGCTCGACGGCCGCGCGTCGCAATGACAGCTCGGCGGCGATGTCGGGTTCCGGATTCGCGATGCTCCAGGCTTTGGCCGTGTAGTCAATACTTCCTGACACAAGCTGCTGGCCGTCACGGCTGACCGCCAGACTCACCACGCCACTGGTATGGCCGCGTAATGTGAAAACATTCTCGCCCGTGCGCGTATCCCACAGCTTGATCGTTCGGTCATCGCTGGCTGTCGCCAGCCGCCGGCCGCCGGGAAAATAGGCGACAGCCGTCACCAGGCTCGTGTGACCCTGATAGGTCGTGAGCGGCTGGCCTGTCATTGAATCCCAGAGCTTTACCTCGGCCGCGTTCGGTCCGCGATAGGCTCCGGCCACCGAAGCAATCGTCCGGCCGTCGGGCGAAAAGGCCAGGTCGCGCACCCCGGTTGTATGTCCTGAAAAAGCGGCGAGCTCCGAGCCGCTGAGCGCGTCCCAGACCTTGGCTTGCTTGTCTTCGCCGCAGGAGGCCACCCGGCGCCCGTCTGGCGAGAAGACCACCGCGTTGGCCGCTTTCTCGTGTCCCTGAATCGTCCAGCGCGGCTCGCCGTCGGCAACGTTCCAGAGACGAAGCGTGCCGTCGCCGCACGAGGTGATCAACAACTTGCCATCTATCGAATAATCGGCATCCGTGGGTGAGCTCGGCAGCCCCGTGAGGGTTTGCTCGGTTTTCCAGGTAGTGGTATTCCAGAGATTGACCGAGGTGCCGCGGCCACTGATGGCCAGTGTCGTTCCATCGGGTGAAAAAACCAGGGCGAGACGTCCGAGCATGCCCTGCGGCGCCGGCAAGCGCTGGAATTCCTCGCCGGTACGCGGGTCCCAGACGCGAACGTTGCCGTTATGGGCCGAGGCCGCCCGGCGGCCATCGGGCGCGAGAGCCACCGCGCCAACCCAACCGGTGCTGTTGCGGAAAGTCACCTGGGTGTCGGGCGCGGCCACCGGCCAGAGCTTGACGGTCCCATCCTGGCTCCCCGAAGCGGCCGATGAGCCGTCCGGCCCAAACGCGACACAGTGCACAAAGGCCGTATGCCCGTGAAACGCGGCGTTTTCGCCGCCGCCAAACAAGTCCCATCGCCGCACGCTCTTGTCTTCGCTGCCCGAGACAAGCTGCGTGCTATCGGCCGAATACGCCAGGCAGCGAACGAAGCCGCGATGCCCGGTGAGTGTTTGCAGTAGAGCACCGGTGGCGCGGTCCCAGAGCCGGATCGTTTTGTCCCACCCCGCCGTCGCGACGCTTTTGCCGTCGGGCGAGAAGGCGACCGCGTAGATGAAATTGACATGGCCGCGCAGGTGGTGAACGATCCGCCGTTTTGGGCTCGAAAGATCACAGATGTCGGCGACGCCGCTACTGGCCAGCGCGAGCTGATGGCCATCGGGCGAGAACGAGACACAAAACACACCGCCGGGCCCGCCCGGAATCGTTTGGCCGATCGGCTCGCCGGTCGCGGAGTCGCGGAGTCGCGCGTAACCGATTGTGGAATGCTCGGTGAAATGCCCGCAGCCGCTGGCGATCGAGCGGCCGTCGGGCGCATACACCATGCTCAGAATCTGGAACCCTCGCTCAGACTTTTGCCAGAGCTTTCGACCGCTGGGAATCTCGAATACGGCGAGGTTGGCTCCTTGCGGGTTGCTCGTGAATCCCCAGGCCGCGGCGAGCTCGCGGCCTGTTGGAGAGAATGCCACAGCCTGGACGGCTCCCGTCAATCTACGCTGCGTGAAAACCTCTTGACCCGTTCCGGTCGAGCGTACGATGAGCTCACCGGTCGGGTCGCCCCCCACGTATCCCCACGGTCCCGAGCCAGAGGCGATCAGCGATCCGTCGGGTGAAAAGGCCACGCTCCAGACGTCTTGCCCGATGCTCGAGCCCGAGAATGTTTTGAGCTCGGAATGCCCCATGCGTCGGGCGTATTCCCACTCCCAGGCTTTGAGGTCTTCGGGAACCTCGTCCAGAAGCGAATCGGCCAGGGCGACATTGTCGTCGAGGTATTCGCGCGCAGCGAGATTCACCCGGTTGACCGCGTCACGGTGGCGAAGGGCCTCGGCCTTCTCGCTGACGAGCTCGCGCTGGCGCACGGCGACCCGCCGCTGGATCTCCGTGTTGCTTTGTTCGCGCTGGAGCAGGATGATTCCGACCGTGAGTGCGCCAAGCGCCGTGATCAAGAGCGCGGCCGCCCCGGCGATGATCGGGTCGATGACGTCGACCCCAGCGCCCCAGCCGAGCCAGTGCGGGCTCGCGATAACAGGTCACCGGCTCATCAGACAGCCAGCGATGAATCTCCTCCGCGAGATCCTCGGCCGAGGCAAAACGGTCCTCGGGGCGCATGGCCATCGCCTTCAGGCAAACGGCCTCGAGCGCCCGGGGAACGTCGGCGTTGACCTTGCGAGGGGGGGCGAATTCGCCCGAACGAACCCGGTCGATCAGCGCCGTCACATCGCACCAGACATATTCAAACGGCGCCCGGCCACAGAGAAGCGTATAAAGCACGGCTCCCAGGCTATAAACGTCGCTCGCCACGCCGAGCTGGTCGAGGCGCCCCTCCGCCTGCTCGGGGCTCATGAAGGCGGGTGTTCCGAACGCCGTCCCCGCCTGCGTGTCCGTCGAGCTCGAGAATCCAAGTGGAGGCGACGAATCTTCCTCGAATCCGGGCGTGCCCCACGAAATCGAGTCGGGCTCGATCGGGGTCGTCGATTGACTGTCGCGCTCGGGTGAATCGGCCTGGGCGGCCCGGGACGATGCCGGTGCCGATCCGGAGGCCGCCGCAGGCGACCGGTCGAATACCTTGGCCAGGCCCCAATCGACCACGAGTGACTCATTGAAAGGGCCGAGCAAGATATTGGCCGGCTTGAGGTCGCGATGGAGCACGCCGCGGCTATGGGCGTAAGCGATCGTGTGGCAGACCGCGGCGAATCGGTCGAGCAAATTCCGCAGTTCCAGGGTTCGGGCACGCGCGCTGGAATCGTGGCCGCCACTGTGATGTTTCTTGATCGCCTCGTCGAGGCTCGTTCCGCGCACGAACCGCATGGCATAAAACGGTCGGCCCTGGTCGTCGCGACCGAGGCCGTAAACCGGCACGATCCCCGGATGCTCGAGGCGGCCGGTGACCTCGGCTTCGAGCAAGAAACGCGCCCGGCTGTCGGCGTCATCGGCGCGTTCCGGCTTGATCTGCTTGAGCGCGACCTCGCGCTGCAGCTCGGCATCGAAGGCCACCGACACTTTGCCGATGCCCCCCTGAGCGTGCGGCCGAAGCACGCGGAATCGCGTTCCCGACGAAGTCGTTTTCCCCAGGAACCGGCTAGCTTTTTCCGATCCGTTGTCTTCCACCTCGGCAGGCAACATGGGGGAATCGACGGCAATGAACGAGTCGTCGTCATCTTGTTGGTCGGATGTCGACTGATTTGATTCGGCCCCAGCGCCTGATCGATCGTGGTCGCCGTTGACGGGAATCGAATCGATTGTCGCGTGCATTCCCGAGTCTCCGGCCGGCGGTTCGGACCGCATTTCCAGTTTGTGTCGAAGGCGTGCCAAGGCGCCGAGCGCGTCAAAGCAGCGAGCGAGATTGCCGCCGTGCCGCTCGAGCAGCTCGCTGGTCGCGGCTTCCACCATGGCACATTGCTCGGCGGTCAATATCGCTTGCTCGATCCACCGCTGGCCGATCGCGGGTGTGACGCTGATCGGCGCGTCTCTTTCACTGTGCGAGCGCAAGGCTCCGGCCCGCTCGGTCGTGACGAAGCCGAGGTGAGTCGCCAGGGCCTCAAACAAAAGTTCGCGATCAGCGAGCTCTCCCGCCACGGCGGTAGCCCTTTATCATGAATGATTGACGTGTCGCAGCGCTTTTCGTCGAAAACGGCTGACGGGGATTGTTTGCACCGGCTCGATTCTCGCCTTGCCGCATTTCTCTCAATGCGCGGCACCGCGACCGACCGGCCGACAACGAGTTTTTCAGATCAAAGCCATCGTAGCAACTGGGTTGATCGGGGGCAAACGATCGGGCGACGATCGAAAAATGGCCGGAACCGGCTGCCACCACTGGCCGCCACTGTCTGGCATCGACGCCTTGAGTCGTTTGCGATTGACCCTTCCAGGGCTTTGGAATACGATCCGGGCGCGACTCGGTCGCAAGCCTCAGGATTCAAAGGGCTTCCTGTCTCTGTCGACGCGCCCGACCAGGCGCAAAGAGCGAGTGGCCGAGCATGGCCGAGCCGATTCCACCGCTGTCGAGCACTGAACCGGTACGCACCGCGCGATGGCGCTGCGCATGGCCTGAATCCTTCGAGCTTGGCATGGTGTTGCAAGTCGCTCTTGGGCTCCGCTTACTCGCGGCCGCCGCGATTGACCTGTACGTTCACCGGGGCGGCTCGGCACGATTGTGTCTCTTTCCCGATACGGTGATTTACTGGGGATTGGCGCGAACGATCCGCGCGGGAGCCCGCTTCGAATATGTGGAATGGAGCGATATTCCCCATTTCGCGCTCCGTACTCCGGGGTACCCTGTTTTTCTTGCGGGTTGCCAGGCAATCTTCGGCGACCGCACACTGGCTGTGCGACTCGTGCAGGCCGTGCTTGGCACGATCAGTGTGTATCTGGTCTACCGTTTGACGCAACAAGTCATTCGATCCAATGCGACCGCTTCGATGGCCAGTGGCATGGCCATTCCAATGCGGTGCTGGCCGGCACCCTTGATCGCCGCCGCGATCGCGGCCGTCAATCCTTATTATGTGCTGATGTCATCGCTTATCCTTTCGGAAGCCGTTTTCGTCCCGCTCATGGTGGCGGTCCTCTGGGGCCTGGCGGTTCTATGGCAGAAGCCCGGCGAGCCCGGTGTGAGGTCAAAACGAACAGCCGCGCTTGTCGCGGCCTCGAGTGGGGCCGCGGCCGGTCTTGCCATTCTCGTGCGGCCCTCATGGGCTCTATTCCTGCCGGTCATTCTGGCGGCCTGGATCGTGAGTGCGCTGGGGGATCGAGCCGCGCGGATCGCGGCCCTGCGCGGGGCGGTCATCTTCTTGCTCGGTGTTTCGGTCACGATGGCCCCGTGGTGGGTTCGCAACGCGCGCATTTACGGACGATTTGTGCCGACGGCCCTCTGGATGGGGGCTAGCCTTTACGACGGGATCAACCCGCGAGCCACCGGAGCCAGTGACATGTCATTTCTGGGCGACCGCGAGATCTGGCCGCTCGACGAACAGGATCAAGATGCCGAGCTGACGCATCGGGCACTGGCGTTCGCGCGCCAGAATCCTGGCCAGGTTTTGAAGCTCGCCGCCAACAAGCTGGGGCGTTACTGGAGTCCATGGCCTGGCGCCGTTGGCTTTCACAACCGTGCGATTGCCGGGACCAGCGCGCTAATCGAGGTTCCTCTACTCGCGCTCATTGCCTGGGGAGCGTGGAATTGCCGCCGCGACCTGCGCGGCTGCGCGATTCTGGCGGGCCCACTTCTTTATTTCTGTCTTCTCCACCTGGTCTTCGCCAGCTCGGTGCGCTATCGCATTCCGGCGGAGGTGCCCGCGGCTGGTCTCGCGGCGATCGGATGGAGCCATCTCATTAAAAAACATGCTAGTTGATCAATGGGACATGTCCAGCGATCAGGGGTGCCACGCTGAAGTGAATGGCCAACGCCGGTAGGGTCGCGGGCTGCCCTGTGTGCTCATCACTGGCTATCGGTGACTCTTGGCGGTTGGAGATATCGACCAATGCGCATAGGCCGACGCATCGTGAAAGTCTTGTTCTGGGGAGCCGTGCTGTGTCTTTCCATCGTGGTGGGAGGCCTCTGGTTTGCTTACTGGTATTTGACCGACGGTGACACGATCGCGCAATTGATCCGCGAGCGTGCCGTGCGCTTTTTCCCCGGATCGACTCTTGATCCGGGACGCGTCCATATCAGTTTGTCGGGCGGCGAAATCGCGTTCCGAAATCTCAAGTTGATCCAGCGAATCGATGGCCAGCCGTTCGAGACGCTGGCGGTTCCTTATTTGAAAATCTCGATTGACGCCAAGAAACTGGCCAAGGGCCAGTTCGAGGCACGCGAGATCGTGGTCAGCCAGCCGAGTCTGCGGCTTCGCCGGCGTCATGACGGCAAGTGGAATCTTGAAGGTTTGCTCGCCAACCCTTGGCCCGGTCCCAAGATCGAGACACCACCGATCACGGTCTTGAATGGGACGTTGGAGTCTCATTCCAGACGAGGAGCCACCAGACTCGCAATCCTGTTCGCCAGACGCCGCCGGGACGCCGCTTAATCCAGGGCCTCAGGTCATTGCGATTTCTCAGGTGGGGGACGATTCGCAATCGCCGGCGGTAGCGCCTTTGTCCCGTTCGCCGGGGCCGGCGCGTGCGGCGACCAGGCCTAATCCGAGTATCTTGCGTAATGTCACTCTCAATATCAAAGGCCTTGGCGATGGCAGTAACGCCTTTGAATTTGAAGGTACGGCACTCGGCGACGTTTTCGAAAAATTGCGAATCAAGGGGATCGCCGACCTGGTGACGGGAATGGTGACCCTTGAAGAGACTGATCTGACCGCATTGACGCTTTCAGAAAACCTCCGCCGGCGAATACCGCGCGAAGCGCGGAACGCCTTCAAGAGCCTGGCACTCAACAGTGGCGTGGCCGACATCGATCTGACCCATCTGCGGTACTTCCCGGCTGCACCGCCTGGCGAGCGCTTGCATTATCAAGCCTCAGCCCGGCTGCGGGAGGGTGTTTGGGAGTGTCCGAATTTGCCGTTTTCGGTCACCGAACTTTCCGCTGTGATCGGAATTGCCGACGGCATCTTGACGATCAAGCATGCCCAGGGTTCCAACGGATTGACGACGATGTGCGCCGAGGGAACGATGGCGCTAGGCGACCCGACGCAAACCCCCCTCGACCTGAAGGTCGTCCTGAACGACCTCGAGCTCGATCAGCGGCTCCGGGACCACACGCCGGCCGAATATCAAGAACTCTGGGACGTCTTCAAACCACGCGGGCGCGTCAGCGCATCGGTTCATCTCGTTCGCCCGCGGATCGGCACGCCGGTCGAGCTGAGCGCTTCGGTGGACTGCCGCGATGTGGCAACAATCTATCGCCATTTCACATATCCGCTCGATCACCTGACCGGCACGCTCAAGCTCGAAAATAAGATGCTGAGCGTCGATATTGAAACGCTCAAGGGGGGGCAGCCGGTACGGCTCAAGGGGACAATCAAGAATCCAGGGGTCGACGCGATTGTCAGGCTCGAGATTCAAGCCGAATCGATCTTGATCGACGATGCCCTCAAGAATGCGATGCCGCCGAATGTTCGCAAGGTCGTCGATCAATTCAAACCCAGCGGTGTGATCCGCACCCATGCCAGGGTCTATCGCGAGCCTTTGCCGGGCCGGCCCGATAAACCCGAGGGCCTCGTCAAGATCGACGCGGAAATCGACTTGACGGAGCGTTGCGAGATCACCTGGGAGGGGCTTCCCTATCCCATTCGTGATCTCAAAGGACGGCTGGAGATTCACCCCGATAACTGGGTGTTCCACGACATGGTCGGCTCCAACGGCAAGGCCAGAATCAAGGCGAGCGGAAGGGTCGAAAAACTGCCGGGTGAAAAGCTGCCCAACGGCGAAGAGCCGCTCAAGATCGACGTTCAACTCGAAGCCTGGAATTTGCCATTCAGTGACGAGCTCAAGGATGCGCTGCCAAGGGCCTGGAAAAAAAGCTGGCCGATCATCAATCCTGGTGGTGCTAGCGACGTCGTGGCAAAGGTGCACATCGAGCCGAATGTTCCCGACTACACCAATATCATCATCATCCCCCGGCCCGAGTCGAGCTTGCGCCTGGAGATCACTCGCTCACCTCAGCCCGGCATCGATCCCGGCGGTCCGATCAAGCTGCCCATGAACAATGTTCATGGCCGCTTCGTTTTCAATAATGGTCGCGTGACGATGAATGACGTCACCTTCATGTTTCGCGAGGCTCCGGTTAATTTCTCGCGTGGCACGGTCGTGCTCGAGGACAGCGGCCGGTTCGACCTCGCGGTGAACGACCTCTCGATCGAACATCTGCGATTTGACGACGACCTGCGCAAGAAGATGCCCCCCTTGATGTCGCAATTCGCACTGAAGCTCGATGATGGCCGCACGTTTCGGCGCGGGGCGACCTTCAAATCGGCTGGACGGGCGAGCCCGGCGTGCCGGCCTGGTGCAGTTGGAACGAGATGCTCGTGGTCTTCGACGACAATACGATCCGGACAAGAATTGCGCTCGATCACATTCAAGGGCAGCTCAATTCCGTGAGCGGCTGGTCGGACGGCACGGGGATCAAGGTCAAGGGAGCGATGCGGCTCGAGAGTGTGAGCGTACTTGGCCAGCAACTCACCAAGGTCGAGTCACCGTTTTATGTCGAGCGCGGCGTTGCGACACTCGAAAATGTGAAGGGGCGCTATCTCAAGGGCGAGATTCTGGGCGAAAACTGCTGGGTCAGCCTCGACGCCACGCCACGCTATCACGCCGCTCTCTCGATCCGCGGTGCCCAGCTCGAGGAATACGCGCGCACGATCTCAGGGCACCAAACCTACCGTGGCAAAGTCGACGCCCGGATCGAGCTCAACGGCTGGGGAAGTGAAGTGCGTAATGTCGACGGTGGTGGCGACGCGCACATCACCGAAGGCGAACTTGGCGAGCTGCCACCGCTCTTAGGGCTCGCCAAGACGATGGCGAGGTTCCTCAATATTACAGGACTGGCGCTTGCCGAAAGACCCCGGACCACCGGGAAAACGGCCTTCGATTCAGCCGACGTTTTCTTCACGATTGCTCATGGAGAAACCACATTTGACTCGATCAAGTTCACCGGCAACGCCTTCAGTCTGATGGGGGACGGAACGATGTCTCCCCAAGGCAACCTGAACCTTCAGCTCAACGTGCTCTGGGGGCGCGATCAACTTCATATTCCGTTCCTCAGTGATCTGACACGTGAGGCAAGCACCCCCATCCTGGTCGTCAAGGTTGAGGGAACACCGTCGTTTCCTCTCTTCGACGTGACGCCTCTGCCGGTGTTCAGTAAGCTGCTCAAGAGCCTCAGTAAGGAACGCAGCGATCGTCAGAGGCCGTGACCGATGCGTTGTTTCACGGAACACGCTGAGCCGAGGTCAACGCGAGCCATTAGAAGCGAAATCGAGTCAGAAAAAAGGATTTCTGCCTCCGGCTCTCTATTCCGAATCCTTGAGAAGCTCACCCCAGGTCGAAACTGCGAAAAGCCGGTCGCGTAGACGTTCGAGATGCTTCAAGTCGTCGATGGCTTCAATTATGGTCCGCGTCCTTTTCGAGACCGGCCCGAGACGTTTCTGACCAAGACGTAAGAGGAGTCTCCTGGCTTCATCTAACATGCCTTTTTGTGCACCAATTCTCTGGCCCTCTTCGAGTCCCTCGGCAACAATGATCTGATAAAATGAAGACTCTTTGAAAATACTCATTGTCTTGAGACTCTCTTGCAAGTCGACGATTCCCGGCCGCCAGCATCGTGGCGACAATGCGTTCATCCTTCAATCAAACAACAGGCCGCGGGCCGGCCGTCGGCAGCGTGCCCCAGCCGAGCTTGTCGCGCAGCGTCCGGTAAAAGCTGTGGCCAGGTAGCCGCACCATGGGAAACGGCGTATTGCCGCGGCGGATCGTGACGCGGTCGCCCGATCTCAGGGGAATTTGAACCTGGCCGTCAATCACGAGCGTGATCGACAGCTCCTCACCGTGCACCGTGATTTCGTATACCTTGTGCGCACTATCGACTAACGGACGCTGGGTGAGCGTGTGCGGGCAAATCGGTGTCACCACGAACATGTGGGCGTTTGGTGGCAGGATTGGCCCTCCGGCCGACAGACTATGAGCCGTCGAGCCGACGGGCGTCGCGATGATCAGACCGTCACCGCGATAGGTCATCACACTTTCGCCGTCGATCGACAAACCGATGTCGACCAGGCGGAAAATCGGGGCTGCGCGCACGACGGCGTCGTTGAGGCCGCGGAATGGCCGCACGGGGCCGCTGCGCGGTGCCACGACGCAGGCCAAGGTCATCAAATTGTCAATCGTGAACCGGCGCGCTGCCAGGTCATCGAGTCGCTCCAGAAGCGCTGATGGCGTCAGATCGGCGAGAAAGCCGAGCCGGCCCGCGTTGACACCGAGGACCGGCGTCGGATGATCTTCCATCCGGCGGGCCGCGTGGAGCACCGTGCCGTCACCGCCCAGCACGATCGCGACATCGGCCGGTAGCGAGGAAAGATTCGACTCGGCCGAAAGATCGACCCCAACGAGGTCAATTCCCTTCGCGAGAGCGAGCGCGGCGCTCAGCTCCTTGGCTAGCGTGTGCACGTCGGGCTTGATTCCATTGCCCAGAATCACCAATTTCAGCGGCGGATGGACGTGCGCCTGCATTCCTGTATTCGTGGGTCCCATGAGAGCATCACCTGGTGGGCGAAGTCGGTCGTAGAGACGCTCCTCGTTGATCCACGGCGCGTTCTTGCATCGAACCACGATCGGTACGTCGTTATCTCACCCTGATTGGGCCAAAATCCTCGTGGACAGACTTGGTGAGCACGGCGCTGGATGAAAACTTATCGAGCGCGGAACGGTTCGTTGCCGGCGAGAATTCCTCGCTCGGTGACTGAAGTAGACGCCACGGGCTTGATTGCGACCTTTGCCTTGACGTCGGCGTCGCGGTCGGGGGGCGTCCATCCGGTGGCGATCGCCAGCGAGAGCGTGGCCTGAGTGATGCCTTCAGTATCGAGGCCGACCTCGGCAAGCTGCTCATCGCGCTCGGCGTGCATGACATAGCGATCGGGCAGGCCGAGCCGTCGAATGTGGTTGGTGGGGAGGCCCGCGTCGTTGGCGGCCTCGAGAACCGCCGAGCCAAAGCCTCCCATGAGTGAGCCTTCCTCAACGCACAGTACGAACCCGCATTCCTCGATGGCCTTGCCAATGGTGGCGCGATCGAGCGGCTTGACGAAGCGCGCATTGATCACGCCCACGCGCAGGCCGTAGCGCTCGTGCAGCCGTTCGGCCACTCGCAAGCAACTGCCGACCATGGCGCCGCAGGCCACGAGCATTCCATCGGTCTCCCATTCGAGAATCTCGGCCTGACCCAGCTCGACCGGCTGGACGTCGCGCTCGATCGTCTCGAGACTGGCTCGTGGATAGCGCAAGGCGACCGGCGAAGAGTGTTGCAGGGCGAACTCGAACATGGGGGCGAGATCTTTCTCGTCGCCGGGGGCCATGATCACCATGTTGGGGAACACGCGTAGATAGGCAATGTCGTAAGCGCCATGGTGAGTCGGGCCGTCGGCTCCGACCAATCCGGCACGATCGATGCAAAAGACGACGGGCAAGTTCTGAAGCGCGACCTCCTGAAAGATCTGGTCGTACGAGCGCTGGAGGAACGTGCTGTAGATGTCGACGACCGGCCGCGCGCCGGCCTTCGCCATGCCGGCGGCAAATGCGACCGCGTGGCTCTCGCAAATGCCCACGTCAAAAAACTGCGAAGGAAAGGTATCGCGGATCTTCTGAAGCTTGTTCCCCTCGCACATCGCGGCCGTGATGACCGCGACCTTGGGGTCGCGCTGGCAGGCTTCAAACAGGGTATCGCTGACCGCGTCAGTGTACGCGCGGCTCGACGACGTCTTGAGCGGGATGACGCCGTTGCCCGCTTTTTGAAAGGGCGCGGGAGCGTGGAACTTGACGGGATCCTTGACGGCCGGCTCGAAGCCGTGTCCCTTGTTGGTCAGGATGTGCAGCAAGACCGGTCCATCGAGCGTCTTCACGCGTTCGAGGTAGCAGCGCAGCGTCTTGAGATCGTGGCCGTCGATGGGTCCAAGGTAAACGAGCCCTAATTGCTCGAAAAGCATTCCATGGTGGAGCGAAGCCTTGATCGCATCCTTGAATTGCTGAAGCCAGCGTTCGGCGTGCTCGCCAACGAGCGGGATGTTGGGTAAGAGCGACTTGACCCGCTTGTTCCAGTCATTGTAAGTGGTCGACATGCGGGCGCGATCAAGATAATCGGCGAGGCCGCCCACCCGCGGGCAGATCGACATCTTGTTGTCGTTCAAGATGACCAGCAGCTTCTTGTGCAGTCCGCTGGCGTGATTGAATGCCTCGAAGACGATCCCTGAAGGCAAGGCGCCATCGCCGATCACCGCGACGGCGTGGCGGTCGGGCGAGCCGGTGATTTCATCGCCGACCTTGAGGCCCAGGGCCGTGGAGGGAGAACAACCGGCGTGGCCGGTCATGAACAGGTCGAATGGGCTTTCCGCCGGGTTGGGGTAACCCATGAGGCCCCCCTTGGTCCGGATCGTATGCAACCGCGACGCTCGGCCCGTGATCAGCTTGTGGGGATAGATCTGATGACCCGTATCCCAGATCAAGCGATCCTCGGTAAAATCAAAGCTCAGGTGAAGGGCCAGGCAAAGCTCGACGACACCCAGGTTACTGGCGAAATGGGCCGATCTTCGACCGACCACGCCCAGGAGCTCCGATCGCATCTCGGCGGCGAGTTGCTCGAGCTCGGCGTCTGAAAGATCCTTGAGATCGGCAGGCGCCTGGATTCTCCCCAGTACCGAATCGGAATGGTTCATCAACGATCCCTTTCCAAAAGAGCTAGCGCCAGGTCTCTGAGGCGATCACCGCGATGTCCCAGCGGCTCAAGTGCCGCCACGGCCTCATCCGCTAATTGCCGGGCGCGACGGCGGCTACCCTCGACGCCCAAGAACCTGGGGTACGTCCATTTGCCCAGCTCGGAATCCTTGCCGACGCGCTTGCCCAGCTTGCTCTCCTCGCCCTGAACGTCGAGAAGATCGTCGACTATTTGAAATGCGAGACCCACGGCTTTCCCATAGCGGTCAAGTGAGTCAATAAAATCGTCAGGGGCCGTGGCGATCACCCCTCCCATGCGCAAGGGGGCTCGCAAGAGTGCCCCCGTCTTGCGGCGATGAATCGATTCGAGGGCCGCCAGCGTGGCCGTCGGTTCGACGGCTTCGCCTTCGGCCGGCCAATCTTCATCCGACATCATGGTTCGACCTTCAGCCTGAAGGTCGGCCATCTGGCCGGCTACCATGCCCGAGGGGCCGGCAGCCTCCGCCAGAATTGTAATACACCGGATTGCCGCCGAGTGCGGCCGGACCTCTCGCGCAACCACCTCAAACGCCAGCGTGAGCAGCCCGTCCCCCGCCAGGATGGCCGTCGCTTCATCAAACGCCCGGTGGCACGTCGACCGCCCTCGCCGCAGATCGTCATCATCCATGGCCGGCAGATCATCGTGAATGAGCGAATACGTGTGCACCATCTCCAGTGCACAGGCCGCGGGCAAAGCCGCCTCGTCATCCCCTCCGCAAGCGTCCGTCGCCATCAGGCACAAAATCGGACGGAGCCGCTTGCCTCCTCCAAGCACGCTGTAACGCATGGCCTTGGCAAGCCGCGCCGGACACGCCGATCCCATTGCCGCGTCGACGGCGGGCAAGTAGGAGCTCAAGCCCTCTTCGACTCTTCGCAGCGCACTCTCCAGATACTCGCCAAGCGCTGACACCTCGATTGATGTCGTGGGAGTATTCGCCATTTTCATTCGTTTCAACTTGCTCGCAGTGCTCGGATCAGCAAGACCCAGCCTATTCGAAACACCGAATTGATGGCCCCGACACCCCCGGCGTGGGAGCGATTCTTCCTCGGCTTCCCTGCCTGGGCCACCTCGTCGATTGGTTATTGTTGACATTCGACCCGCGAAAGTCTACCCAAGACCCTGGAAAACTTTGTCTTGCAAAGTCTAACCAGCCCAAAACGGCATTAAATTTTGCCCGGTGCTCCCATCTTGTTGGCTGGAAACCATATCGGGGACAACTTGAGAACCGCCACGTGGCGCTAGAAGGGTGGATCCGACCCCGGTACGGATTCGTTTTCCGTCGATGTCATGCCCATGGGGGGCGTTGAACGTTCCGGCGACTTGCGTTTTCTGGCGACGCGTGGGGTCACAACCAGACCATCGACCGAGGCCGAGGCGCTCTCGCGTTGAATCGTCGTCGTGCCATCAAATGGCGCTGTGAGCGGATTGCCGACGTCGTCGACACCCGTCAAGAGGGCAACCGAATGCTCGGCCTTGTCGAGGATCTGGTGACAATGGGTTAAGAGGGCGACCCCAGTCTCGTAGCTTGCCAGTGCGTGGGAGAGGTCTGACTCGCCGCGCTCGAGGCTCGCGACAATCCGTTCGAGTCGACTCAAGGCTTGCTCGAAGCTGAGGTCGGGGTCGAGTTGACGATCGTCGGGCATGGGCATCTCGTGAAACTTGGATTGAGAAATCGCGGCAAACGCCAGTGGTTGACGCTTCGCCAGGGAAAGATCCGTCACATGCAAAAAGCTAGCCTCACCCAAGGACATTGCCCAGCGGCGGGCCTCGACGACGGAGTGCATGAACCGTGCACTGCTGCCATCAGCTTGAAACAGCGATTGTCGGTCTCATGCCATTCCTTCATCGACGGCCGCGACGCGGCTGCTGATCTGTCCGGCCGCAAGCCGTGTCAGGATCAGGTCGCCGGCTTTGACGTCCCGAGGATCGCGGACCAGAGTCTTGCCGTCGGCCAGCAAGGTCAAGCTGTACCCGCGGGCGAGCACGCCGAGCGGACTCAGCGCTTCGAGGCTTGCCGCGAGCCGAGCGAGGCGGTGCCGGCGGTTGACAAGGTCATGTTCGAGTGCCTGACCGCCGCGCTGGGCGAGCTGCACGAGGCGCTCGCGCGCGTCGCGCAGCCGGCCCGCGCCGGCCATGCGCAACCGATCGGCCAGGTGATCAAGATGAAGGGCGATTTCGCGACAGTCGGGCACGCAAAACTCACCGGCTTCCGTCGGCGTCAGCGCCCGTTTATCGGCGGCCAGATCCGCGAGAGTCACGTCGATCTCATGACCAACGGCCGAGATCACGGGCGCCAGTGAAGCCACGATCGCGCGGACCACGCTCTCTTCATTGAACGTCCAGAGATCTTCGAGGCTGCCGCCCCCGCGCGCGACGATGATCACATCGGCCTGCGCGATCCGATTAGCCGAGCTCGATCGCCGCCACAACTTCGCGGTCGGCACCGGCACCTTGAACGCGGGTTGACGCGATCAAGACTTGTGCGCATTTCCATCGCCGCGCTGCGACTTGCAAGAGGTCGCGAACCGCGGCGCCGGTCGGGCTCGTGACGATCACGATCCGCCGCGGAAAGCGCGGCAAGGGACGCTTTCGCCCAGGGTCAAACAGACCTTCGAGTGCCAGCTTGGCGTGCCGCTGGCGAAACGCCAGTTCGAGTGCGCCGATCCCTTCGGGCTCGATCTCGCGGACAACAATCTGATATTCGCCACGCGGAGGATAGACGGTCAGTCGGCCGCAGGCCCGCACGGCCATTCCATCGGTAAGGTCAAATGCCAGGCGCTGGCTGTCCCCCTTCCACATGACCGCGCGGATCGACGCCGAGTCGTCCTTGAGGGTGAAGTAAACGTGTCCCGAGCGGGGCCTGGCGACGTTCGAGACTTCGCCGTGCAAGGCGACTTCGGCGAAATCGGCCTCGAGATGCCGCTTGATGCGCTCGGTCAGCTCGGTGATCGACTCGAACATCGGGCCGAACGGATCACTCGCTTCAAAATTTTGGAGCCGGGGGACAACTGGCATTGGCATCGTCTCTCGGGACTTATGGCGTGATCAAGCTTCGGGCCGCGACTTCTTGATGGGTCTTCTGGACATACCGCCAGCCATAACGGTACGGATCAACGTCGTTTTCGTCCGACGCCGGACTCGACTTCGGGGCAGGGGGTGCAATATGGTACTCAAAGCGCACTTCCGTGCACGACGATTCCACCTGGAAAATCTCAACGCGATCACTATAGCAGAATCTGCGTGTTCGGGCGATCACGATTGCGGATCAATTGGAGCAAACGCGAGTCTTGCTTCGAGCGCGATGCCTACCAGGTGGATCCTTTGGTCCCTGGCGAATCAAAGGACCGTCATCGACACAATTGGATCGCGGCATCAAGGTATGTCACTATAGTCGATCGCGTGATCGATTCAGCGACTTTGGTCAAGCCATCGAGGACTTCGTGGTAGCGAGTACCACACGGATAGCACTGCTGCTCAAACGCGTGTCATGGCTCGCCGGCTTAGCCATTCTGTGCGTGCTTGGATACGCTCTGCTCGAAGTCGTCCCGGCATGGCATCGTTATTTTCAAGGGGCCAGCGCACACGAGCTCAGGCGTCACGCCGCGATTGCGTTTCTCGACGCGTTTTTGATCACTTATCTGATTCTCCCGTGCATGGCGCTAGGCGTGCCTTTGTACCTGATTCTCGGGCGGGTCTGGCGGACGTTGCCTCGACCGTCGCCAAGGCTTCTCTTGCTCAGCGGCTCTCTTTTCGTTTGTGTTCTGATTCTTGAAACAGCGCCGCGGCCTGGCAAGTCTGGCTGCACCGCGATCCTCGGCTGTCGGCGGAACTCTCGGCGGCAAAGCCAGACGCGTCGGGCAGCAACGTCGCCCTTGGCATTCCGCCTGACTCCGCACCGAGGCTGCCAGATCGATTCCCTGGCGGGACTACTCAACCCGCCGCGCCGCTCAAACTCCTGGTGATCGGCGAATCGAGTGGCCGCGGCGAGCCGTATCACCCCTGGCTATCAGTCGGGCAGATTGTCGCCTGGCGGCTCAAACGGGTCTTCCCTGGGCGGGCGATCGACGTCGACATCTGGGCGACCGGCGGCGCGACACTCGAAATGATGCATCAGAAGCTTGCCCGTTTGACTTATCGCCCTGACGCTCTCATCGTTTATGTCGGTCATAACGAGTTCCAGGCGCGTTATACCTGGATGCGCTACGTCGACTATTACCTCGACACCGATCTGCCGCCCAGGTTATCGGCCTCCCCGTGGGTGCTCGCTCTGCATCGGTTTTCGCCCTTGTGCCGCTTGATCGAGGAGACGTGCCAGCGGCACCAGGTCGACATCATGCCGCCGCGTGCGGTCACGCGCGAACTCGTTGATCGACCCGCCTGCACGGCGGCCGAAACGGCCGAGCTCCTCGCTGATTTTGGGCGCCGGCTCGAAGCGATTGTCCTGTATTGCGAGTCGATCGGCACACTCCCGATCCTGATCATTCCGCCGTCGAACGACGCGGGATTCGACCCCAGCCGCTCGACCCTCGCCGCCGACACACCAAGGAGCGAGCGCCTGGCCTTCGCCCGGGCCGTCGCGCGAACCCGCACTCTCGAAACAAAAGATCGGGCCCAGGCGATAAACAGATATCGGGAGCTCACGGCGAGTCATCCGGAGTTTGCCGAAACCCATTTTCGATTGGCGCGACTTCTCGAGGAAACGGGCCTCTGGGAAGAGGCACGAACACACTACGTTGCCGCGCGTGAAACCGATGCGATGCCGCTGCGCTGTCCTGAACCTTTTCGTGATGCTTATCGCTCGGTCGCGGCCAGGCATCCGACCGCGATGTTGATTGATGGTCCAGGAATCTTCGCCGCGAAGAGTCGGCACGGCATCGTCGATGATCGCTTCTTTCACGATGCTCAACACCCAAACCTGCGAGGCTACGCTTACCTGGCTGAAGAGATTCTCCATCAACTAGCAGCGCGCGACGCACTACAGTGGCCGGCGGGAGCAATCGTTCCCGTGGTTGATCTCGAAGCGTGTTCCGCTCACTTCGAGCTTGATGCCTGCGCTGGGAGAGAATCTGTTCACGCAGCCGCGCGTTCTTTCAGGCGACTTCGTATATCCGCTACGATCCCAGGTTTCGAAACGAGCGATCGGCGCTCTATGAGCAATCGGGTGAATTGATCCGAGCAGGCGTCGATCCCGCCGATGCGTCGATTCCTGGTTGGCCGTTGAATCCGAAGCCGGCGACGACGCACCGGATTCCACTTTAGTGGTGGAATGCGAGAGTGCATACGACAAGGTCGATACCGTTGCTGTAGTCGACGTTGTAGAAAGCTGGAACCAACTGAGTGAATTTGCGTCACTCACGGCCGTCACACGTGACTACTGAGTACCTTCCTCTTCCGTGCCGGCTTGTGCGGCGGTAAGGCAGGCGACTGGTAGCAGGGCCAGAGCAGGTGGGCGACGGCGTCGCCCGGACAAGTCGCGATCCGTGCTTCGAGCTGCTTGAGATAGTCTGCCACCGCGTTTTCTTCGTCACCGGCCCGCAAGTGCCCAATCGCGTCGATCTCGAGTGAGAACCGGCCGTGGGGCAGGTGGGTGCAAAACACAAGAAAGACGGGCGTTCCGGTCAAGACCGCGAGCTCGGTCCAGATGGCGAGCAACCGCTGCGGCCAGCCTAGAAGGCTCCCCGCACAGGTGTTCGGACCCGACCAGGGGATGTCGCCGTTGAGATAAATCGCCAGGCCGTCCCGAAGTGCGCAGCGGCGCGGAAGACCCGCTCGATGGCCACGGCAGGCGATAGATCACGGCGCAGGAACATCTCGGCCTGCGGATGGATGCCGCCGGCGTCGAAGCGGCTATTGAGCTCGGCGGAAACGTGGCGTGGCCGCTGCACGAGCAGACGAAGCGGGACACCACTCCGATAGAGCCAGTGAACACCCGCGATATGTGCGCCCAGATGACTGCCGACCAGAATCGCACCGCGACCGTTGGCCAGCGTCGCGCGTAGCCGGTCGTAACCGCGAACCTCGAAACGGCGCAGGACCGATTCATCATCTTGACGATCGAGCGGATAATCGCGCGCGAGGAACCGGGCCGTGTTCGCTGCCAGGTGCGGCCAGGTCGCCTCGATCGACCAATCGGCGTCGAGGGCCGTCCTCGCTCTCTCGAGCACGGTCCGAAGGTGCCCGACCTGACCGGGTCTCAGCACCATCGCCAGCCGGCCGAGCCCCCCGAGAATCGCGTCGCCGCGTGCCGGGCCTAACGCACGCAACACCGGCAGCAGCAGGTCGTAGAACACAAATTTCCAGCTTAGAACGCGGCGCAGCGTCTGACTACTGAGTGCGAGCCGTCGCGTGCTTGACTTCATTCGTGGCCTCAAGAGCGGGTTCCTTGTTCGGCGGCCAACGATCTCAGACGCTGATAATCGACCTTGTCCGTCGAGGTGGCGGGCAGGTCATCGAGAAACGTGATTGTGTCGGGAATCATGTAATGGGGCAGATAGCTCGTGCAATGCCGCTTCATGGCGATGATCGACCGCTTGTGATCAGGCTTGAGTGCGATGAACGCGGCGATGGAGACCCCGCCCCCGTCGGTTCGGGCGACGACTCCCGCGCGATCGACACCATCATGTCGGTAGAGGGCCGACTCGATTTCTCCCAGCTCGATCCGGTAGCCGCGCTTCTTGACCATCCGGTCGCGCCGGCCGTGGAACTGATAACAGCCGTTGCCAATGTCCTGAACCAGATCACCGGTTCGATACCACCTGGTCTGATCGTCGGCGACGAAAAACGCCGCCGCCGTCAGCTCGGGCTGACCGAAATAACCGCGCATCACGCCAGGGCCGGCGATCACAAGCTCACCCAGGGCCGACGGTGGAACATGACGATTATCCTCGTCGACCACTTGCGCCCGTAGCGGCCGACAAACCGAGCCGATCGGATACGCCTCCGTTCGATCGGCGGCAATCTGATCGGGAATACGAAAAGCCGTGCAAACGTTGGTTTCTGTCGGTCCATACAGATTCCAGAGCGTGGCATCGGCCCAGATCGCTCGCAGCCGCGCCAGTGCGGTGATCGGAAACACTTCGCCAGCGAAGAGAACCAGCCGCGGCGCCGAAAATCCTGGGCGATCGAGCCGGCCGTACTGAGCAAGGATCGCCAGAATCGAGGGAGCCGAATACCAGACAGTCACTGGCTTTTCCGCGAGGAAGTCGCCCAAACGCACGGCATCCTTGGCCAGGGATTCGCCGATCAAGACGACGGTCGCTCGCGTTGCGGCATGCCACGAAGAGATCAAATACCGACAGGTCAAAATGGAACGGGGCATGCGACGCGAAACGGTCGCCGGCTTTCCAGGGTCCGAGCGTTTCCTGGCACCAGTCGAGAAAGGTCAAAGCATTGGCGTGTGAAAGCATCACGCCTTTCGGCTGGCCGGTCGAACCCGAGGTGAAGAGGATATAAGCAAGGTCATCCGAGTGACGCGGCGGATAACAGGGCGATGGTGCAACGTCACTCATGATCTCGTGCCAGGACGACTCGCCAGTGGCCTTTGGCTCTGGCACCGAACCCTCGCCGAGCGCCTTCGACGCGGTCGCGGCATGCGCGTCGACGACAATCAGTCGCGGAAGAGGTGCTTCAGACGGCCACGCCGCACGAAGTTCCGGCACGGACTCCGCGGCGACGATGATTGCGCTTGTCGCGCTCGTCGCGAGGATCCGAGCGGCACGCACCGCGGGACCTGTCGCATCAACTGGAACATACGATGCGCCGGTGCGCAAGATTCCATGAATCGCCGTGACCGCCTCCAGGCTCTTGTGCAGCCAGAGGCCGACGCGGTCGTCCCGACCGATGCCCCAATTCGCCAGGCGTGTCGCCAGTCGATCGGCCGCGTGCCAGAGCTCGGCGTAGCTCAGTCGTCGGCCATGCTCGTCCTCGACGGCGGGGCGCGCCGGCTCGCACTTTGCGGCGGCTTCCAGCAGTTGGCCGAGATGACGATCATTCATTGGCAAATGCTCAAACATTACTCTTTATCATGAATGTTCGGGAGCGACCGGAACCGTCGGGATGGCGGCGGAGCCTGTCTCCGCGCGTGCGTGGCAATGTTCATTCTTCGCACCGGGATTCTGTCCTGGCTCGGGCTCGACATCGCTATTGCGTGGCAAGTCTGCGGCGTCGCCGGAGTCGAAGAGCAGTTGATAGATCGCCCGGTCATTGACGACAGCGCGAGCCAGCGCTCGAAAAAGCCGGCGGTGGCCGATCGCGTTGGGGTGGTCGTCGCCGACGGCGATCTCGATCTGCGTCGCGTCGAACGGGTCAAACGCGTCCGTCAGGTCGAAGACGTCCAGTCCCTGGCGTGACGCGATCGCCTTGATCCGCGCGACGGGTACGGCCCGGGCTGGTGGGATGTCGGCTTTGCCCAGCCCGGGGGACGATGACCATCGCCAGCGGCAGGCCCGCCGTGCGGCACTCCCCTGCGATCGTGGCGAGCGTGGCGTCGTAGAGGCTCCAGTAAAAGGGCTGAAGCTTCCGCTTGAGCCAGGTCTTGTTGACCAGCTCTCCCTCGGCGTCGACGCGCGTGTCGTCCTTGCTGAGTGCCGCCTGGGCCACGGCCTCACGGAGAAAGTCGTACTTCAAGTCAATTCGTTTGCGAAGGATCTCGCAAAGGTGAATCTCCGTCAGCCGGATATCGTTGGTGGTGGCCGAATAGATGACCAGGTCCGGGTCGAACGCCATCACCTTGGTACGCAGTGTTTCCAGCCGTTGCATCGGGCTGTAAGCGGCCACGCCGAAATTGAGAACCTCGAACCGCCGGCCAGGGGCAAGCCCCGTGCGTGCCGCATGCGAATTCAACCACTCTTGAAGCTGGTGAACGTAGGTGTCCTGATAAGACACACCCCAACCCATGTCGATCGACGAGCCGAGGACCGCGATCCGGAATGTTCCTTCCGATTTCTCGAGGGTCACGGGATCGTCATGCATCCCGAATTCATTGGTCAGAAAGGGCTTGCCAAAAAGGGTTCGGTCCAGCGACGGCTTGAGCTCGAACTGGAGGAATTCGCCTCCCAGATAATGAACGACGTCTGCCTCCTTGAAGGGCACAAGGCCAGCGGGGTTGCCGATCAATCGCTGCGACGCGTCGATGTAATAACCGTCCGTGCTTCTCGCGCCACCGATCAAGCCTTCGTAATAGCCGGTGGCATGGCCGTCGCGCTCGGTGCGGCTCGACTCGGGCGATCGTACGCTGTCAACCGTGTCGCGCACCTTGTCCCAATCGGTCGGCCAGGGCAAGAGACCCAGGACCAGGAGACCCAGCGAATTGATGATGCCGAGTCGAACGGATGTCACCGAAGCCATCTCGGGTGTTGTCATCGCGGCTCTCCTGCTCGGTTGAGGGGAACCGCGGGTTCGTTTTGACGACCACCAGCCGTCGTTCGGTTCGAGGCGAGCACCTGGCGGGTCTTGAAATCACTTGGTTCGGGTGCCCAGAGCGGTTTGAGCTCGGGGAGGAGACTCATCGCCGCGTCGAGCCGCTCCGCCAATTTTTGGTGGGCCAGCGCATTGGGATGAAAATCGCGACTGTCGACAGCCAGCCTGGCCGGATCAAGGCCGCCATACGTATCGGTCACGTCGACGATTTGCGAAACTCCCGCGGCTCGGGCCGTTCGTGCCAGGGCTTGCTCTTCATCGTGATCGCCAGGCCGGCCAACGCGCGGCAGGAGAATCCAGATGATGGGAACGCCGCGACTCTGGCAATCCGCGGCCATCGTCTGATAGACGCTTCCGAGGATGTCCCAGTGGCGCGGCCGGAGGGCTCGCTTGTAATCGTCGGGACTCAACGATCGTTCGACCCCGCGCGCTCGAGTGCCCGATGATAAATGGGCGAATCCCAGCCGATGCCACGCGCCAGCAGAAACCGGAGCCTGCCGCTCGTCCCAGCCGACGTCGGCCGCGTTCGATTCGTAAATGACCATGTCTGGCTTCGAGTGGCCAGCCGACCTGGCTGAAGTGTTGCCACCGCTGGCCCGGCGAATGACCGGGAACCGCGCAGTTGAAGATCTCGACCTTCGTTCCGCTTGACGCGATTGCCCGCGTGTTCCAGACCCGTTCCAGAATCGACTCGAACCGCTTTTCCACATCGATGCCCCAGCCGGCGCCAATCGAATCGCCCACCAGGGCGATCCGGAACGTTCGAGGCGGCTTCTTGACCGCATAATCGCGGTCGCGCATTCCCTGGGAATTGGTATGCCAGTGCACGCCCTTGCGCACGACGTCGTCATCGTGCTTCAAGATGACCTCACGGACGTCGTCAACACGCATGACCAGGGGTGCATCGTCGAAGGGAACCGACCAGGGGCTCCCGGTGCTGCCACGCAGCCGCAAGCCGGGCAGGTCGGCCAGGTCGTCGAGCCGCCGGCTCGCGCCGAGCAATTGCTGATAATAGCCGTGTTCGATGCGATCCAGGTCGACACGATTGAGCAAGTTGCTCTTGAGGCTATCGCGCAGCCGAGACGCGCCGTCGCCGAAGAGCCGGTCTGGCACCAACCCGCATGCAAGGATCACAAGTGTGACGATCAACTGACGGCTCATCACAAGCCTCATGATCCGTTAAGCCCTCGACCGATCATCTCGAACCAGGCTGGAACACTCGGACTCGACCAGAGCGACCACAAGATCGCGATCGTGCTCAAAGTCGCGGCCACCTTGACAGAGCGCATTGCGATCCCGCCAGGAGTCCGCCGGTTTGCATGGCGATCGCCGGAACGCGCCGCGCTCGAGCCGCGGCGGGCATCGATTTGAACGTTGACCATCACCATCACGCCGAGGATGCCCCAGAAAAGAGCGTCAGGCCCGGAAAACCCCCAGCTTCCTCGTAGCCAGTACGATTGGTACGCGTGCAAGAACCAGGTGGCCACGAATACCGAAATCGTCGCGATGGCCAGCGCCGCCGGCTGCGGCCAGCGCTTGAGCCGAAACACGACCGGATTGAAAAAGATCCGGATCATGAAATCTTTCCAGTAGATATTGATACGCCGCCAGTAGTCGGTGAATCCGGTCGCCAGCAGGTAATGATGATGTGTTTCGGGAAGCTGAAAGCCATACAGGTGCAGCATCCCGCAGGCAATGTGAAATTGGCCCGACACCTGAAGATACAACAGGTAATTGCAGATCACGTAGCTACACAAACTTGCCAGGTCGTGTACTCGCGAGGCCGGGATCAATAGCTCATGGTAGATCAGGCGATAGAGCAAGAGATGAATGGTTCCCCGGAACATCATCTGCAGCCCGCGCTGCTGTAGCACATGAATGTCGGCGGCGAAGTAGCCGCGCTGCATGGTTCGATAGTCGACCACCGGAAAATGCATGAAGCAAAAATTGGGTAGCAAGAAAAAGTAGCTCAGTGAGTCGATCAGACTCTCGCGTCCTTTGATATGCTTCAATTCATAAAGGAAAATAATGATCCGGAACATAAACATAGAAGCGACAACCGGTATGACATTGTCGGCGATGACCGCCCTGGGCAAGATCGACCGCGTGCAGGCGATGGCGACGGCAATCGTGGCGACCGCCGCGGCGCGGACCATCCAGGGGATCGGCAAGTAGCAAACTCCGATCAGGATCGCGCTGGCGGTGAGCACGGCAGTCGCGACCGAGGCGCCGAAGATCCACACCAGGCCGCAGATCGAGATCGCCACGAACGCGGGTTTCTTGTAGCGAAACGGCGCGAAATAGTGCACGGGAAAGGCGACCAGGGCGAGCGTGACGAGCATCTGAAAGGCGCGGCCCTGAAAGGCCCGTTCTTCAATCCGGTAAACCTTGAAGACCGCGAGCAAGAGGGCCAGATAAATGAAGTTGCGCAAGAACGGCCGCAAGCTGCGCCGGCAGTTTTCCGGCTCGCCAGGGTAAAGGCCCCTGATAAGTCGTGGTCCGGCTCCGGCCCCTTGCGCGGGTCTCGGCCAGGGGAGATATTGCTGATGCAACGCTCGCCTGGGCCGTGATGCGACTGAACTTTGAGTTTCCGCCCCCATGGGTCCGCCCCCCTCCCGGCTTTTCCGATCCACGGGCGTTGCGCGTGAGTGCCGCGGTCCGACCGCGAGACGCGTGTGATACCCGCCCGTCTTGAGGACGTGCACACGTTCCCGGGCCAATCCATGCCGGCTGAACCGGCTTCGTGTTTCCGTCTATTTCTGGGCAACGCGCGGCTCTTGACGGCTCGAGCGCTTCAGGATGGCAGGACGCCAGAATGGGGATTGCTCGAAGGTGCTCTCGCTCGGTCACTTCGATCGAGAGTGCGGGGGTCCGGTTCATCCGTGAACCGGAGAGTCCCCGCTGCGGCCGCGCCATCCTTGATACGCTGTATTTCCGACCATTGACACTGCGTTGCTTCCGGGACTTCCCTCGTGATCGAAAAAGACACGAATTGCTCACCGGGCGCCGACTGAATCGCGTTTCAACCCGATCGGTTTCCCAGGCCGGCTTCGTCCAGCAAAGCCCTCGCGTTCCGTGTCCTCCGACCAGCCACCGCGATTTAACCGATCTTCCGCGGACCTGTCAACCCGACTGGCAGGTCCGATTCCGGTCGCCACGGCGGAACGCTGCGAACACGCTTGAGGTTGGGTCAATTCTCGGACCCGCGATTTTTCTCGCGGTCGAGGAATTCGCACCCTCACTTCTGGCTCATTTCAAGACGAAAACGCACCGCGCCGATCGCCAGTGCGCCCGTCACTCTCGTTTGAAAACAATTGAAGTGCAACGTCGCGACGCGTCGATAACCAAAGATACGGTTAGCGGTGCGCTAGTGTATAAAGTCGCGCCGAACCGCCAACGAAGAGGCTTGCAACGTTTTGCGGAGGCTTCGGTCATGTTCGTACAGCCGCGACGTACCAGTAAAAGTGATATTCGGGTGCGACGGTGGTTAACCCTCGTCTTCACGATGGCCACCGCGGCGGGATCGTTTGCTTTTCATGAGGCACGCGGCCAGGCCGCCGCCCCGCTGACCGTCGATCAATTGCTCCAGATGAGCCCGGCGCAGCTCAATGCGATCTATCAGCAGGGCGTCGCCGCCGGTATTCCCGAGGGTCCGATCAAAGGCACGGCAATCCTCTCGCCAGGAACAAAACGGACCCGCGCCTTGTCCCGAGGCGCCCGCTTGATGTGGCAGGGTAAGGTGATCGAGCACGGCCAAACCACGGCCGTCAATCGCTTCTTTGGCGTGCCCATCATCCGCGGCCAGCTCTATTCCGGCACGAGCTGGCTCGACGGCCGCCCATCCTTGATCCTCGACTACGTTCAAACGTCGACGCTTTACGCCGACAATCGCGATGAGATCCGGCTCGTCGGCCCCGGCCTTTACCTGGGGCTGATGTACGACCGCACCACGGCCCCTCCCCACCTCTCGATGTACTTTGCCCTCGAGGCCCACCCATAAGTTCAGGGGGCATCGCGGATTCCGTCGCCTGTCTTAACTCTTCTGGCATCCGCGCGGCGTCGGCATTTCGTGTATGATGGTGGGATCGGTCCCGGATCCGAAACTGGTTCGGCATCCAAGATTCCATTGATCGATCGAGGTCGCGCCGAGCGGATGTTCGCCATGTCGGTCATCACGGGACAATCTCAGATCTCTTTGACCCCGCGGGGCGTTTGCCCACCGGCAGTGTATCCGACACTCTACCGGTTCACCGTCGCGCAATACGATCGGATGGTCCGTGATGGCACTATCGGTATCAATGAGCGAATCGAGCTTGTAGACGGCCTGTTGCTAAGGAAAATGGGCAAGAACCCCCCCCACGTCTTCACAGGCAAGCTGGCGCTCAAATTATTCGCGCAAATCGTCGCGCCTGATTGGCACGTCGCCAAGGAAGATCCCGTTGTCGTATCGGCGTGGAGCAAGCCCGAGCCCGATCTCTCGGTCGTGCGTGGGACCGAGAGAGATTACGCGACTCGGGCCATCACCGCGGCGGACGTTGCGCTCGTCGCGGAAATTGCCGACGCGAGCCTTGCGTCCGACCGATCGGAAATGGCAAATCTCTACGCGCAAGCCCGCATTCCTGTTTACTGGATTATCAACCTGGTCGACCGTCAAGTTGAAGTCTTCTCCGAGCCCGACAGCGGCGGCTACCGATCGCGGGTTGACTTCGCGCCAGGTCAGGATGTCCCGGTCGTGATCGATGGAATCGAGGTAGGCCGCATCGCCGTGTCCGACATCATCGCCTGGCCATGAATTTCCATTGACCACGCTCGATTGAGCAAACTGACCCAGCCCAGCCACTCGGAGAGGCTCGGGGCCGGGCCTCACCTTCCAAGCCCCTTGTCGTTGAACCGCCTGAGGAGACTGGGCTTGTTGCTATTTTGCTGTCGGATGTCCCGGATCCGCGCCTCGGCCTCCGCGGTGCGTGCCTCGCGTTCTGCCAGGTCGCGCAGATCCATCAGAAGGTCGACAGCGCGGTCGTAATCCGGCTGGCGTTTCGTCGCAATCAACTCGTCGACTTCACGCCAGGCCGCCGGCTCGCGACGGCTCAGTTCATCGAGGTGCTTGGCGCGAGACTCGGCCTTCTCACGCTCGCGGCGTGCCCGCTCCTTCTCTGCCCGCTCGGCCTCCTTTCGATTCTGCGCTCGACCAGGGCGGCGTGGGCGGCGAGTAGCTGCGCGACCGTGCGGCGCTTGGCGGTGGGGGCAGGCCGCGCACCTTTCGGCAGGGTGGCCTCACGGAACCGCCTGGCCAGCTCGGCGCGGAGCAAGATGTCTTCTTCCTCGGCGAGGAAGCGCAGCAAGTACGTGTCCTTCTCAGAGACGGGAAGCTCTCTGATCCACCGGGCCAACTCCATGGGCGAGGGCTCGGCGGGAGGCTCGCCGACGCTGCCAGACGCGGCGACCTCGATCAACTCGTCATCGATCCGCAGGAAATTCGCCAGCTCACGTAGTGGCGCCGAGAGCTTCGCCAGACCGGGCGGGACGGGGGGCTCAAGTGAGTCGTCGTCCTCGTCCTCGTCCAAGCCGTACGACCTGAGCGAGGAGAGCCACCCCAGGTAGAGGGCCCGGAAGTCACCACGCATCAGCTCGGCGCGAACCGAGATCAGTGACGCCATCCAGGGCTCTCCGTCGGTCCACCCGTCGCCACCCTCGTCATTGGAAGAGAATTCGAGCACGATGTGATCCTTCTTGATCTCGAACGAGAGGACTTCGTCGACGCAGTACTCCGCGGCCGCCTCGGGATCGAAGAAGTTCCGGGGGATACGGAACATCAAGTGACGCGTGCCCCAGTTGGCGACATACACGAAGGCATCGAAGTAGCGGTCCATGAGGGCGGCAGGATCGCCCTTGAAGTCGCCGTAGTTATATGTGTTGATGAAGCTCGTCGGCGTGATAACCGCCCGCGTCGACACGGCACGCAGCTTATCCATTTCCTTATCGTTGAGCGGGCGGTCGATCGCGCGGAACTCGTAGTACTGGTATTCGCTCATGGGAGGAACCTCGGGTGGTGCCCTGACGACGGTGCTTCCGGGTTCGTTGGATTCGTGCTGTTGATTCCAGCGAACTCCACGCACCTATCTTATCTGTCAGGTCAGGCAAGATCGCCCCGCGGAAATCCGGGCCTGCACGCCGGCACTCGAAAGTTGAAGCCACTCTCGTCACTCTCGTCCGTCGCCAGCCATTTCGGCCGCCCTTGTCCGAACCGGCATTTTCGGTTAGTTTGCCGCCGCTATCGGGCCAGTGGCTTGTCAAAGCGGGCCCGGGTTCTCGCTCCGGCGGAGTCGGGGTGCGCGCCTCAAGGAGGAGACAGATGCCGACGGAGACATGGGCCCAGCGACTCGCAACCACGCCGGTGCGCTCTTGGCCGGAAGCCCTGCTAGCCGTTCTGACGGCCGCGGTCTTCCTTGGCTGTCTCGGCTCGGTCGAGCTGTGGGGCAAGCGCGAGCAACGCGCGTCGGCCGAAGCGATCGATACCGTCGATCATGGTCACTGGCTCGTCGCCCAAATACAGGGCCGCCCCCGTCTGGAGAAACCGCCGCTACCGCGCTGGTCGATCGCCGCGCTCATGGTGATGACGGGCCGCCGCGACGAGTGGGTCGTGCGGCTTCCTGGAGCACTCGCGGGCATGGCGACCGTCGCCCTCGTCTATTTGCTCGGTCGACGCATGGGGGGCCGATCGGTCGGTCTGGCTTCCGCGTTCGTCCTCTGTTCGACCGGGTTCTTCGTCGGCGAAATGCGTCAAGCCAGCAACGACGGCTTACTCGCCCTCTTCACGACGCTCGCCCTCCATGCCGCCTTTCAATGTTTTCACGGCATCGAGATTGATGATGATTCACCGCCGACCCGGACGGCGCGAACCCGGGGCGACCGATCCTGGGCCATTCTCTTCCACACGGCGCTTGGCCTGGGCTTCCTGACCAAAGGCCCGGTGATCCTGTTACTGGTCGGTATGACAATCGTACCCTACCTGGCGCTTGGCCGCCGGCTCACGGTCGGTCTGCGGGTTTTGTTCGACGGCCGCGGCCTGCTCATTTTCATGGCGCTGGTCTTCTGCTGGCCGGCCGCCGTGCTGCGTGACGATCCCGTGCGTGCTGCGTGTCTGGTCGCTGGAAATGTCGGAGAAGACGGGCCTTTCCCGGATTCTCGAGCACCGCTGGCATTCGCCCCTGGTGGGAGAGTGGCCCGGCATGATGCTGCCGTGGACGCTCATCGCCGTGGTCGCGACCTTTCTCCCTGTGAGAACGGCGCTCTTCCGCTGGGCCACCGAGTCGAATATCACACTCCGCTCTTCGATCACTGCCGCGATGAAAACAGACCCGACCTGGTTCGCCTGGTGGTGGTCGCTGGGAAACCTCGTGGTGTTTTCCTCATGGATGGTGGCCAAGCCAAACTATTACATTCCGTGCTTGCCGGGAATGGCCCTTCTGATCGGCACGGCCTGGGTTCACCTTGCGCGGATTGGCCGTGGCACGAATAAGGAGGCCGTCGCGGCACGGGGCATCTTGCAGGCGCAATGGGTACTGATGGTCGTCGCGGCGGCGATCTCACCTGTCGTGTTTCGAGACTGGCTGCCGGCGGCCTACTGGCCGTGGACCTTGGCGATTGCTACGGTCGTGATTGTCTCGGTCGTCCTGAGTGTTCGCACCTGGAGGCATGGTGGCGACGCCCTGCCGCTGGCACCCCTCGCGGCGGCGAGTGTCTTCGGCGTGTTGATCGCATACGGAATCATCGCTCCGCTCGAAAACGGCCAGCGCAGTCATCGCATGCTCGCCCACAAGCTCAAAGACCTGGTCCCTGCGAACGTCAGCTCGCTCAAATTCTTCAACGAGATTGATGAGGGGCTCTGGTTTTATTTGCGTGGACTCGACCTGAGTCCCGTTCCGGGAACCCACCCGCGTTATAATGCGGCCTACGACCTGGCCCATTCCTACCTCACGGCTCGCCTCCCCTCGGAGACGCTCTCCAACCTTGAGGCAAAGCGCCGGGCTCGCGACAAACAGGCTTTCCTTGACTGGGTCGATCAATGCGACCCGCGCACGTCGCTCGTCTTGATTCGAGGCAGCCTCTACGACACATTCGCCTCTGATCTGGCTGGCCGCGTCATTCCGGTCTTCCGCGAAACGGGTTTGAAACGCAACGAGCTGGTTCTGCTTCAGGTCGCCCCGCGCCACGACCAGCATCCCGCCCCCGCGGCGGCAGTTTCCTCCGCTGCGCCCTTGAGGCGTTAGAACGAGCTGGTTCTACTTCAGGTCGCCCCGCGCCACGACCAGCATCTCGCCCCCGCGGCCAGTACTGTTTGATTCTCCCTGGGAGAGCGAGACTCCGTCGAGCTGCCGAGGCACTCGGCTCCTGGGAGGGCGAGACTGTCGCGGTGAAAGGTTGGGCTTGCACCGGTTTCGCGTTCATCGCGTTTTCATTGACGAACCACGCGGCACCCAGCGCGCCACGCCTTTGTTAGAGTACCGCCTTTCAGGCGGCTTCTTGCGATATCAACCAGAGCAGACCGGCTAAAGCCAGAACTCCAACGGTGGCCTGCTGGAGTTCTGGCTTTAGCCGGCTTTTTACGATATCAGCCAGAGCAGACCGGCTAAAGCCAGAACTCCAACGGTGGCCTGCTGGAAGCGGCTTCTTGCGATATCAGCCAGAGCCGACCGGCTAAAGCCGGAACTCCAACGGTGGCCTGCTGGAAGTCCGCCTTCAGGCGGCTTCCGACAAACCCAAGATCGCGCCTGAGTGCGAGATTTCAACGGACCGCCGCGCAACGAAAACGGGCGGACTCCAGCGCCTCGAAAGACTCAGTCAAGGTCTACTTTTCACCACGGCAGGGCGAGACTCCGTCGAGCTGCCGAGGCACTCGGCTCTCTGGGAGGGCGAGACTCCGTCGAGCTGCCGAGGCACTCGGCTCTCTGGGAGGGCGAGACTCCGTCGAGCTGCCGAGGCACTCGGCTCTCTGGGAGGGCGAGACTCTGTCGAGCTGAGCTATAAGCGGCGCGAACCGAAGAGGCTCGACAGAGTCTCGCCCTCCCAAATCCGCTTGTAAGTCGAGCTGAGCCATAAGCGGCGCGAAACCGAAGAGGCTCGACAGAGTCTCGCCCTCCCAAATCCGCTTGTAAGTCGAGCTCGAGCTATAAGCGGCGCGAACCGAAGAGGCTCGACAGAGTCTCGCCCTCCCCAAATCCGCTTGTAAGTCGAGAATGAAACGGCCCTGCCCCCGCGGCGACAGTCTCCTCCGCTGCGCCCTTTGAGGCGTCAGATTGAAGCGAGTTTGACTCACCCGTGGTAACGCCGCGATCCTCAAGCTTTGCCTCGCTATGCGCGCCTCACTCCTTGCCTGATGGGCTCATCATGGGCAGAACCATCGCGAGCCTGTTTCTCCAAAGGAATCTCGGTACGCATGGCCTTAGCGACCACGGCGACGCTAGCGATCGGCGAAGCCGGACAGGCGCAAAAAGTGGGGTTGCGCCAGTTATGTGGCCAGCGTTCGTCTTTACAGATTACCCATTTTGTCTGACCCCGACGACCGGCAGCCTTATCGCCCTAAAGTGTTGATACAAAACACGAAGCGAATTCAAGGGTGATCCATTCGATGACGATATATCCGACTAGCTCGCCGAGGTCATGCCAAAGCGAGGACACGGGAGTGCGAAACTGGTGGCGTCGTTTCGGCGGAAGAGGCTGAAAGGCTTCTGGTCCCGGGAAGACCGCGCTGGCGGATCGATGCCATGGACGACCGACACGAAAAACAGGGTCGAGCGAGACGGCTGGCCGGAATCGCCACCCTCGAATATTGTTAGCCAAGGAGAGTTTTCTCCCATGTTGAAGACCTTGACGTTCAGCCTCAGCCTTGCCGTCGCTCTTGGGTTTAGCAGCATGAGCATGGCGGGCGGGTTAGATCCGAATTGCACGACCTGCGGACTGGCATCGCCCCAGGGCGGTGTGTATCCCAGCAGCCAGGGCGTGAGCTACTGTGATCCGGCACCGTGTGCGCCGAAGCATTGCTTCAGCTTCCACATGCCCAAGATCAATTGCAGCCTGCCCAAGATTTGTCACACGACAAGCTATGAGTGGGTGTTGAAGAAGAAGCATTGCTTCTCGCTCGTTCATGCCCCCAAGGAGACCTGCGCTCCTGCTCCTTGTGCACCGGTCTATGCGACCGGCCAGGGCGCCATTCCCTCGGGCCAGGGTGTGATTGCACCTTCGCCTGCTCCCTATGCGGCTCCTCAGGTGTTCGGCGCCGGCCAGCACGCCTTCCAGCCTGCTCGGCCCGCGGCCATCGCTTCTGTCACCGAGATGACCCCGGCCGTCCGCGGCGGTGAAGAAGCTCCTCCGGCCCCCGAAGTCAAAGAGACCTCGGCGATCGGCGCCCCGACCGGCGGCCTGCTCTTGCCCACCCCCGCCGGGAACTGAGCAAGTGTCATGTCTTCGGTCGATCGCAGATTGACCTGAAAGTCAGCATGTCTACCCGGGAAGTTGGCTTGCCTCGGATCAGAGCAATCTGAACCGGGGCAGGCCAACGACCCGGGTAGCGGCTTTTTGGGCGTTTGCCAACTTGATGCAATGAACCCCGCCCCCCTCCCGCGTTGCCGAACATCGCGAAGCGAGAAGCCGGCCGCATTGGCCCCGTCGGCCCGGTCATCGCCGGGTTACCGCGATTGACAAATCCAGGCGTTTATGGATAACTCTCCCCGCGGCGCGGCGTGATTTCTCGCGTCGCACCCTGGTCGTGTTGTCCGGAGGACGCTGATGGCGGCCCAAGATCGCCTGTCTTTCACCGTGGCACTGGCGTGGCTGCGAACGCAGGTAGCCGATCTCAGGCGCTCGATCTTGGCCCGGCATCCCGCATTGCGGTGGGCCTTGCTCTTTGTCTTGCTCAGCGGTTTGACCACGGCCGTCTACTGGACCGCGACATCGCTCAACACCGTGAGCGTGCACTATCTTCTCGCGGGCCGGCGCTTTTCCACGGATGACCTGATCACCGTTTGCCGCAACCTCGATAAGCAGGGCGTCACCGACTATCGCATCGATGACCTGCGGCGCGTGGAAGTTTCCTCCGACCAGTACGACCAGGCGACCGAAGTTGTGGGCAAGCTCGACCTGGGTCTGCATTCGATCAATGAGCTTCGCGAAGAATCAATTTTCTCGAGCTTTTTCGACACGTCCAGCGAGCGTGAATTCCGCAAGCACCTGGGCCGCGAAAAGATGGTCGAGCGGCTGATCAGCCAGCTCGATGGAGTCGTCTGGTCGCTCGTGTCGATCCACGTGCCGCCGGCACGCCGGTGGCCAGTTCATCAGAACACCAGGCCAACGGCTTTCGTTTACATCGAGACCGAAGGAAAACGGCGTCTTCCCTACCAGAGCGTGCAACAGATTCCCGTGATCGTCGAGGGATACGAGCCCGAGCTATCGGCGGGTTCGATCACCGTGATCGATACGCGTGGCAACAAATACTTTGAATCGGGCAACGTCGCCATCGGGGTCGACTCGCAAAATCGCTTTCGAGAACAAGAGCTCATCGAAGAGATTCTCCAGCGCCTCGAATGGGTCAAAGGCGTTCGGGTCCAGGTGAAGGTCACGAACCCGCGCACGCCCGAAATGGGTTTGTCCGCGGCGTCGGCCACCGCGGCAGCAGCAGCGCATTCGCCGGTAGCGACCCATTCAACGGATGCCGCCAGGATCGGCGAAGGAACGTCGCACCAGAGCGGACCTGGCGACGCCGTGGCGGCAATGAGCGTCAACCAGCCAACATCGCTTGACGCGGACCTGGCAGGTGCCAGGTCAACCACACCCACAACCACCGTGAGCGGCGGTTTGGCGACGACAAACGAGGCCGATGTCACGTCTCACGGTCGCGATCGGGGCAAGGATCGTGAAAAGCCGCAGAAGCCCGAGTCGGGCCGCGTACTCGTCTATGTTCCGAGCAGCTTTTATCTCAATGCCAACGCCAGTCACAACAATCGCGAGCCGACTCTTGACGAGATCCGCATCCTCAAGGACCGCACCGAAAACGCGATCAAGACGGCGATCGGCCTGATCACGCCGGCGTCCGAGCCATGGAAGGTCGATATTTTCACATTTCCCGATGAGGGATCGCTGCGCCGTCCGATCGTCCTGGAATCACCGGCCGAAACACGGCGCAGGGTGCTTGATTGGGGCATCGTGGGCACCGTGGTCGCGGGTGTCTCGATCCTGGCCGCGGCCGGATCATGGATCAAGGCGGCGCGGCGTCCCGTGGTGGTTCCCGACCTGGCGCGGGGCGGTCGGCGCTACCACGTTGATTCGGCGTCGGAATCCGGTCCGTCGGATCGGGTTCGCGAGCTGGTGCGACGCAATCCCGAGGCCGCGGTCAGCGTCTTGCAGCGGTGGACCGGCCAGGGAGGCGCAGGCTCATGACAGCGACGCGACAGGAGTTATATTCGCCACGGTCGCGAGGCCCCTCTTCGGCCGATCACGACGCGAGTGACGAACACGGATTCGATGATCCAGGCCCGTCGTCGGCCCGGCCTGCCGGCCGCCACGCGGATTCCGCCGCGAGTGACGAGCCGATTTCACCGGTGCGCAAGGCGGCGATCGTGCTAGTGAGTCTCGATCAGTCGCTGGCTTCACAACTGCTATCCCACCTCGACCGTCCCGCGGTTGAAGCCGTGACGTGGGAGATCGCCCGGCTCGAACGAGTGGACGCAGCCGACCGCGCGGCGGTGCTCGAAGAGTTCTACGGACTGGGCCTGCGCAGGCTCTGCTTCGTTTTTGACGACATGGTGAAGATGGCCGATGGCGACATCCGTCTGGCGTTCCATGAAGAAGACACCGATACCTGGGCGCTCGCACTGGCCGGTGCGGCCGTACCGGTGCGGGCGAAAGTGCTGACGGCCCTTGCACCGGCCGTGGCCAGCCGGCTTCGCCAGCATCTCGAGGGCCTGGGGCCGTTTCGCCTGTCTGACTCCGAAGGCGCCCAGTTCGAGATCGCCGAGCTCTTTCGCCGGCTCTATGACAACGGCCGCATCAGCTTGCCCGAGCCCAGCGGCGGCGACGAGGTCCTTGTCTAAGCGTGAATAACGGCTTTTACGCCGAACGAAACCTGAGCCGCGGCCAGGAATGCACCGCGGGCACGGCACGAAAGCAGAGGATCTGGCAATGGCGCAAGCACGACGGAGGCGCCGGGCGATGGCGCGGGCGGGCCTCTTGCTCGCGGTCGTACTGGTACTGGGATTCGCCGCGGATGCACTCGTCATGGTGACGACGCAAGCCCATGCCCGCCCGGCCCGCGTGCCCACCGCTGCCGACAAGAATCCTGGTTCTGGCTTCTTCGCCGCCAGCCTGCCAAGGCCGGCTCGTCTGGCCGGTCCCGAGAAATGGTCGGCGGTGACGATCGGCATCACGGTGGCTCTGGCGGCATGTGGTGGCGTGCTTGCCCTCGGCAAGCGATTCTCGCCCCAGCGCGGCGGAGCCGGCATTCAGGTTGTCGGCCGCGTCAGTCTCTCTCCAAAGCATACCGTCTACATGCTTCAGGTTGGCCACCGCGTCTTGCTCCTGGGAGCGGGGCCGCAAGGGGCGCCGGCCCTGATCAGCGAGGCTCGACGATCTTGCCGAAAGCGAGCCGGAACCTCCTTCGGAAAGGGCAACATGACGCGACAAACCAGAATCTGGTTCCCACGGCTCACCAGCCGGCTTCTGGCCGTGGCACTCGGCGCAGCCCTTTCGCTCGTCACGATGCCCGGCCGCCTCGCGGCGGCCGATGAGGTTCGATCACAAGGCGCGAGCCTGCCGCGGATCACTCCGGCCGCCACGCCCGCGATCGCGATCAATCAACCCGCCGAGGGTCAGGACGCATCGACGGTCAGTCCATTACGCTTGCCCCCCGAACGCGATATCTGGAAGACCGTCGAGACGGTGGCTCTTTTCGGGCTGATCTCGCTGGCGCCGATGGCCGTGCTCATGGTGACGGCATTCGTGCGGATCAACATCGTCTTGCTCTTGCTGCGTCAGGCCCTGGGCAGCCCGCAAGTTCCGGGCAACCAGATCCTCACCGCGCTATCGATCCTGCTCACGGCGCTCGTGATGTGGCCCCTGGGCGAGAAGGTCTATCACGATGCCATCGTGCCGTACAAGACAGGGACGCTCCCCCTCGCCCAGGCGTGGGAAGCCGGCAGCCAGCCGATCAAAAAGTTCATGGTCGACCAGATCGAAAGGACCAATCACCACGATTACCTGCTGGCACTCAACGAATACACGCTTCATCCCAGCCAGGCGAATACCGAAAAAAGCCCAAGCGCAGCCCAACCCGAAGATTTTCCCCTCCGCGTGGTGGCGCCGGCCTATCTGCTCAGCGAGCTGACAACGGCTCTTATGATGGGATTTTATATCTATTTGCCATTCTTGGTGATCGATCTCGTGGTTTCATCGGTGCTGGCGGCGACCGGCCTTTTCATGCTGCCCCCGGCATCGTGGCCATGCCCATCAAGCTGATCGTGTTTGTCCTGGCCGACGGCTGGATCTTGATCGCGACGATGCTCCTTTCGAGCTTCGAGATCGCCGGGGCAGGCCCGTGAATGGACTGATCTGGATCGACCGACGGATGAAAGTCTCGTCATGAATGAAGAGGGAGACCCGACGTGGACACGACCCATGTGATCGACTGCTCGCGTGACGCACTGGGAATGGCGCTGACCCTGGGTGGTCCGCTTCTCGTGGTCGCTCTTGTCGTCGGGCTTTTGGTCAACGTCGGCCAGACCCTCACCCAGTTGCACGAACCGGTTGTCGGTTTGATTCCGCGCATCGTGGCGGTTGCCTTGGTCGTCCTCTTGATCCTCCCCTGGCTTCTGGACCGCTGGGTCTCATTCGCTCGGGATTTGATCGGGTCGATTCCCAGCCTGCTCTAGAGCGAGGGACGCTTTGCAACTCATGGCACCTGACTTGAGCATGGCGAACTGGGCCTGGGTGCTGAGCCACGCGGGCGTGTGGATCCTCATCCTGGCACGCGTGCTGGGCCTCTGCCTGACCGCGCCGTCGCTGGCGATCCCTGAGCTTGATTGGCGGTTCCGCCTGGTGCTGGCCCTCGTGCTTGGCGGTGTGTTGATCCCCGTACTGGAACCGCGCATCACGCCGCCGGCCGATGCAGCGGCGGTCGCCTGGGGCGTCATCTTCGAGCTGCTCGCTGGCAGTCTCATCGGCTGGTCGGCGGCTCTGATCATCTCTGGAGCACGCCTGGCCGGCGAAATGATCGCGGCCCCCGCTGGGCTCTCGACGGCCGCCCTTTTTGACCCGGAGACCGGTGAAGAGACGACGGTACTCGGGCGGCTTTACGGCTGGATGGCACTGGCGGTCTTCCTGGCACTCGACGGTCCGCTGATTCTCGTCACCTCGTTGGTCGAGAGCTACCACGCGATTCCGGCCGGCGGGCTGAGGCTCGCTGAAGAGACCCTGGAACTGGCCTTCGGCCAGGTTGGCCGCGCCCTTGCGTTGTCGCTCCAAGCCGCTGCGCCTCCCGCGCTGGCGCTCACCCTGACGGGGATTGTTCTCGGCTGGCTGAGCCGTGCGGCTTCGTCACTGCCGTTCGTCGCCCTGGCGATGCCGATTCGTTATGTGCTTGGCGTGATGCTGGTAATCCTGAGCCTGACGACCTTGGTGGCGACCCTCGCCGCTGCGTGGGAGTCGTTCTCCTTCTGACGGAGCGATCGTGATGTCCGAGGATCGGACGGCGCCGCCGTCGAAACGACGCAGGCAACTGGCGCGGCAGCACGGCCAGGTGCCGCATAGTCCCGAAGCGACCGCGGCCGCGGGCTGGCTCGCCGCGGTGACACTTCTCGGATTCCTGGGCGACGACCTTGCGCTGGGGCTCGCCAAACTCGTGCATGGCTCTTTGACCTCGACGATGCCGGGCATGTTGATCGCCGACCGCGGGGCGGCGATCGCGCGCGTGCGCGAGCTCTTCATCGGTCTGGGATGGCCATTCGCCGCGGTTCTCGGCAGCTTCATGGTTGGTGCGCTTGTCGCCCATCAGGTTCAGGTGCGCGGGTTGTGGGCACCGAGCCTGATTGTGCCCGCCCCTCGCCGTCTCTGGGCATTTTCGAGCGAAGCCGGATTGGCCCTGCAGACCGAACGTGTCGTCTGGGCGATCTTCAAGGCATTCGTACTGGTCGTCGGCGCCTGCTGGGCGATCCGCACTGCCTGGTTCGAGATCCTCCGCCTGGGAAGTCTGGAGACGCCGTCGCTGGTACTTGGTGCGGGCCACATTATTCTCAAGGTGTCATGGCTGCTGGGCGCGGTTCTCTTGATACTGGGAATAATCGATTTCGGGCTCCGTTACCGCCGGTTTGAATCGATGCTGCGGACGACGTCGCAAGAGCAGCGCGAAGACCAGCGTGTCATTGACGGTGACCCGGCTGTGCGTGCCCAAAGGCGCCGTGCCGCGCAGGCTCTTCGCGCCGATTCACCCGAAGTGCTCGCGGGCTCCACGCTGATCCTGAGCGGTGCCGCCGGGTTGACCCTCGTTCTTGAAGGGGGTCCGCCGCCAAAACGAGTCACGGTTCGATCCGCCGTGAAAGGACCAGCGGGAATGCGCGTGCGGCGGTCGGCCGAGGCGAAGGCGATCCCTCAGGTTGAAGACCACGATCTTGCGCGTAAGCTGGCGCGGCGACCGTCGGCCCGATCGTCGCTCGCCGCCGCGCTCATGGACGAGCTCAATGCGGTCTGGCCCAAGGGGTGATGAGGCCTTCAAAGAGTGTGTTATGAACAATCGCATCCGCGGTTGGCCGCCTTGCGGCAAGGCGTTCGACTTCTGTAGTTGACCGCTCGAGTCGACGATTCCACAATAGCTGTCGACTCGTGCGATCCTTGTATCAAAAGCAAGGCAAAGCTTGCTGGGGAGGGCGAGACTCTGTCGAGCCGAGTGCCATTGCCGGCTGGGGAGGGCGAGACTCTGTCGAGCCGAGTGCCATTGCCGGCTGGGGAGGGCGAGACTGGCGTGGTGCAAGGTTGGGCTTGCACCGCTTTCGCGTTCATCGCGTTTTCATTGACCAACCACGCGGCATCAAAGCGGCGCGCCTTTGTTGGAGTTCCGCCTTCAGGCGGTGCGCGAGCCGACGATTCCGCCTGAAAGGCGGGACTTCAACAAGAAGCCGCGCAACAGAATCGGCGTGCGCTCAATGCGTTCGGAAGTCGATTCAAGACCGACTCTTCACCGGGCCAGTCTCGCCCTCCCGGATTCCTCTTCGGCCGCGTTACCCTTTGGTCGCACGACATCGGACGACGCCGCAATCGTCGTGTGAGAGCGCAACCTCAACGTCGTCTCCGAAATGGCACCGTTTACTTCCCGGCACGAAGTGCGGTCAAACCCACATCAGCGGCCGTCAGGTGTTCGATCAGAAGCCGATCCAGCTCGCGTGTGACCGCGGGCTCTTCCTGAGAAACGTGCGTCCCGGCGACGATCCGCTCGGAGGCGGCTCCGCCCAGATGTGAGCTCTTGTATTCGACCACCCCATCGGTATCGGCCGTACCGCCGATCAAGGGGATGATCGAGTGATAGGGTACGTCTGGCGCGATGGGAATTCGGTCAAGCGCGGCCAGGATCGGGCTATCCGTTCGAAGGTTGTTGATCGCGTTGAGTGCGCGACCGCGCAGCTCGGGGCAGATCACGTCGGGGCCGTTAAGCCGTTCGATCTCGGCGATGCGCTCGTCGAGCAATTCCGGCCGGCGTATCTTGCTGGCGATGAACTGGCCAAACCGGCTGTCGGCGATCGGGCTCCCGCGGTGGGGCGTCGCGATAAAGATCGCCCGCTTCACGAAGGGGAGCGGTTTGAATGTGAGAGCTTGATCGAGTGATTCCTGGATCTGCGGCGAGGCCTTGATCCTGTCGTGCGGCACGGTGATCGTGGCATCCCAGAGGATGTTCTGCGAATCTTGCACCATCATCTTGGCAAGCAGGCCCCCCATGCTATGGCCGACCAACACCATCTGGTCAAAAGCACGATCGGCGTGGCCCGGATCGAGCGACTGCCGCGCATTGGCAAGTGCCACACGCAACCGTGCGGCCGAGCCGGGGATCGGCATGCCCGTGGGATAAATGAACATCCAGAACTGAAAGCGCGCGGCGATCGCCGGTGTATTTTGCAGCTCATTGATGGTCTGAACCCAGGCCCGCGGGCTCGAGAACAGACCGTGAATGAACACGACGGGGATCTTTCCGGGCTCGTACGGCCGCAACATATAGAGAGCCGCGTCGAGCCCGGGCCGCTCGAAGTTCGAGTCAAAGAGGCCGGCCCATTCGAGCGCGTCAAGGTGCCCGCGCGCGACCTGCATGGCCAGCGGCGTCGTTCGATCGCAGGCGAGCACGACTTCGCGGTCGGCCACACGCAGAGCATGTTGTTCGAAAGGATCGATCAGCGCCAACGTGGCCGGGTTCTTGCGCCACTCGCCACCAAGCAGGCGGCCGCGGGGCGTCACAACGGCCGTGGCGGCGATCCGCATCTCGCGCGGGTACAGCAAGTCTTGAGGATCGGTCGAGCCGTCCTTGGCACCAAATCGATGAGCCACCAGCGGCACGCCCAGGCCGCCTGCGCGATAAACATGGGCCATTCCCTCGACATGCAGGTCGCCCGCCACGCGCACATCGCCAAGACGCTCGGGGGCGAGGTACCTGGTCGACGTTCGAACCATCAATCCGTTTGCTTCGAGAATCTCACGCCACTCGCGGCCATCGGTCAGTTTCAATCGCCTTGATTCAGCAAGGCGGATCATTCGTTCGACAGCGCGGTTATGCACCTGCATCGCCACATCGGGCCGGGAGCCGCCAGGGTCGTTGAGCTGCAGCGCGGCCAGGGTCGCCGCATCGCGGAATGAACTGATCGCTTCAAGCGGCCGAGCCGTCTGGGCACCGAGGCCGACCTGGTAGGAGAGCTCGGCCAGCGCCAGCGCGCCGTCGGGCTGATCTTGCGTTTCCAGATTCGCCTCGAGCAGCCGCGCGGCGAGTGCAGGATCTTTCTGAGCAGAAACCAGCAAGTTGTGCTGCGCAAGGACCTGGGCCGTTTCGGGGCAGACATTCAGGCCGCGCGCGGCTTCAAAGCGGTCCCAGCCGTCCTGGGCGGCGATGCGCAGCTCGTCATTATTGGCCCGGATGCCGACGCAACCGGCCGCCGTGATACTGAGGCCACATGCCGCGAGGAGAACAAGGCTCAATCTCGATCGCGGTCGGCTCCGATGATCGGCCCCATCGCGTCGCGGCCGTTTCATGTGATGGCGAGGCTCGGTCATGATCGATTGATCGATCCTCACGTCATTCTCGCTCTCGTGCCCGGCAACGGCTCGCCGCATCGTGCTGCGCACGGGTCGATTGCTCCGATCGGAGCTTGCAATCGTCCTGGCGTCGCGTCCAAACGGCCCGCAGACTACCAGCACGCCCTTTTTTTGAAAAGGCGAGCCGGGATCCGAGTGCCGTCTCTGGTCTATTTTGCGAGGACCGGAATCCGAGGACAGATGTGCCATTGAAAGTCAATAGCCGTCGAGTGTGATGACGGCGGGCCTGCTTGCCAGCCTCGGCGCGCACATCGAACGGGCTGATGGCCGTCGCCCGTTGCGTCGTTGGCTCGAGCGCGGCGGTCAGAGCATTGACAGACCGACAAGTAACATTCTAACTATTACGAATTGACTTATGTATTGATTATAGCCTTGAGCGCCTCTTCGTTGCCGGGGCCATTCATCACTAGCGGTTTTACCCTTTTGAATTCGGAAACACGGCTGCATCGTCTGGTTCGACTAGCGCCTTTGTCGTGAGAGCGAACCATCGCTGCTCGAGCAACGAGATTTAGATATGAGACAATGCAAACGCCTCATAAGCGCTTTGCGATTCCGCCGGCACGTTGATCGGCAATGGGGCAACTTGGGGGCCTGCCCCCAAACCCCCGGAGTTTAACGCTCAGGCAGCATCCACCTTGACTTCCGATATCGCGAAGTTAGAATGCGATTGGCCGTCGGAGTGACTTAATGCATGTCATCGCGCGGAAGGCGCTGCGAGAGTTCTGGAGGACGCACAAGGACGCCGAGCTACCACTTCGCCAGTGGGAGGCCGTTGTCAGGAGGGCCGTTTGGCAGGATTGGGCGGACCTCAAATTCACTTATGGTAGCGCCGATCAGGTGACAAAGTACGTCGTCTTTAACGTCGGCGGCAATAAGTATCGATTGATCACGATCGTCAGTTATCCGAAGTGCAAGGTCTACATTCAACACGTGCTGACGCACAAGGAGTATGACCGTGGCACGTGGAAAAACAGTTGAGCTCAATCCGGCAGGCCGGGTTGGCGACGGCTATTTTGCCTTGGTCCACGAGTATCCTCTGCGACCAATCCGTTCCGACGCGGAGCTCGACCGGGCCATTGTGATGATTGATCGGCTGCTGGTCCGAGATGAGTTGGCGGGAGATGAGCAGGATTACCTCGACGTTCTGTCCGATCTCGTCGAAAAGTATGAGGACCAGCGTTACCCTATCGAGCGTGTGTCGGGCGTCGACGCTTTGCGTCACCTTGTCGACTCGAGTGGCAAAACGCGGGCCACCGTCGCCGTCGAGGCCGGTCTGCCTGAGTCCACACTTTCGGAAGTCCTATCGGGCCGTCGCCGGCTCAATACCCGGCACATCAGCATCCTGGCCCGGTACTTCCGAATCAACCCGGGCGTTTTCATCGACACGCCAGCCGAGTCAAGATAAAGTCTGTAAACGAGTGTGGCTCCCTGACAGCCATTGTCTCCTGAGGCGTCCGCGGGGACATGCATCGTAGAAGGCGTCAGCGTTAAGATAGGCTCTGTGGATCGGTCGGTAGGACCCAATACCAACGCAGTGCATGTCCACGAATGGCTTCTGTGCGAGCTCTTGGATACGCTTTTCGAGCCACTCGCGGCGATCGGACGTTCCTTCGCCGAGCAGAAAAGCGCGGCGGACGCAGCGTGTAATGCAGTGATACCAGCGAGTAATAGAGACATCGATGAGCCGAGAGCGAGCGATGGCCATGGTGAGCCTCCTGAACCTGATCATCCGGACACAATATACGGATCGCCAGAACAGGTGTCAAGGTTGCTCAATTCTCGATTTCGTTTTTCCTCTTGCAGTGCATGCTTTCATGCTTCTACAGTGCATGTCCAAGGGTGCTTCTTTTGCCAAAATCGGACCTGTCCCGCTTTTCTCTCTCCCGCTTTTCTCTCTTTGCCAAAATCGGACCTGTCCCGCTTTTCTCTCTCCTGTCCCGCTTTTCTCTCTCGCCCAAAGGTCATCGGAGACTTCCCAGATCGATTCGAGTGGCTTGACTGCCTTTTTCTTCCGTCCCATCGCTTGGCCTCCTTGGTCTTTCTAGAAAAACCAAGAGGTTCGCCGAGTTCAAGAGGCTTTTGAGATAGTTTCTTATACCTCGACGGGATGTACGCGGTCTGGATAAGATGGATGACAACTTGTTCATTCTGCCCGCTAACCGAGAACCTGATCCCTGCCTCGGACTGTGCACGAGCCTGTGAAGCCGGATTTACCTATCATGTCCTCAACCGTGGCAACGCACGCTCCGAAGTCTTTCACAAACCAGCCGATTACGCAGCTTTCTTACAGGTGATTTGTGAAGCAACGATACGTGTGCCGATGCCCATGCTCGCTTATTGCTTGATGCCAAATCATTTTCATCTGGTTGTCAGGCCGCACGGCGATCGAGATCTTTCACGCTGGATGCACTGGTTGCTGACTACACATGTGCGACGCTATCTTAAATATTACAGCCACACCGGCCACGTATGGCAGGGCCGGTTTAAGGCTTTTGCGGCCCAAGATGACGACCATCTGATTACGGTCGGGCGTTATGTGGAACGCAATCCTGTTCGCGCAGGCCTGGTCACCCGAGCCGAAGACTGGCCATGGTCTAGCTTCGGCGCGCCTTTTTCATCCTCGGTAATCCCTCCGAGAGTTACAACCGACGAACTGCTCCGCCGCGCAAATTGGATCGACTTCGTCAACTGTCAGGCGACACTAAAACTGACCCCCCTGGCGACACTAAAACTGACCCCCGCCTATACGCTTGACTAGGGAGGGTCTATGGACAAGGTCGACTCGAATTTGGTCAACCTGCATGACTCGCAGGCGGACCAGCCGGACGCAACGCGTGTTCACCTGCGGCCTACGCAGGAGGACACCAAGATGGTCAAACCGGAAATCGTGGATCGAATCCGCGAGCTCTCCGGCCAAGGGCTCGGAAGCAAACGGATCGCTCGACAGTTGGGGATCTCCCGCAACTCCGTCCGCCGCTATCTCGCTGGAGCCACGGTCGGTTTTCAAGAACGCCCTGCCGCTCGTCGGCTCGACGCCGTCGCGCTTTGTGAAGTCCAGGACCTTTTCGGCACGGTCGCCGAGGGAAACACGGTCGTCGTTCAACAGGAATTGGCCCGCCAAGGGTTGCACGTCGAGCTACGAACATTGCAACGCGCTGTCGGCCCGCTTCGCCAGGCGCAACGGGCTGAGGCTCTGGCCACGGTTCGGTTCGAGACCCCGCCGGGCCAACAGATCCAGATCGATTTCGGCGAGAAGGTCGTGCGGATCAACGGGCAACCGGTCAAGGTTTACCTGATGACCGCGGTCCTGGGATACTCGCGGCGGCTCTACTGCCGGGCGTTTCTGCGCAGCGGCAGGACGACTGGCTCGAGGGGCTCGATGGGGCCTTCCGGCACTTCGGCGGCCTCACCGAGCAAGTGCTCTGCGACAACGCTTCGCCTCTGGTCACGTCCCACGATCGTGAGTCCGGCCATGTGGTCTGGAATCCAGGATTCGAGATATTCTGCCGCGATCGTGGATTGACGCCCAAGGCCTGTCGCCCTCGTCGTGCCCGCACCAAGGGGAAGATCGAACGCGGTGTTGGCTATGTCAAGCACAACGCCTTGGCTGGGCGATCGTTCAACTCGTTCGAGGGGTTGGAGCGTCACCTGGCGACTTGGATGGTCGAGGTCGCCGATCGTCGGATTCACGGCACCACCAAGGAACGGCCCGCCGTTCGCTTCGAGCGAGACGAGCAACACGCCTTGCGCCCTCTGCCGGTACGCCCCCTGGCCGTTCGCACCCGCCGCTTGAAACGTCGCGTCAGCACAGACTGCTTTGTTGATATCGATACAATTCGATATAGCGTGCCCTATCAGCATGTTCGCGAGACCGTGGAAGTCGTGATTGAGCAGGCGAAGGTCGAGATCTGGCTTCGCGGGAATTGCATCGCGCAGCACGTGAGAAGCTTCGAGCCCCACGCGTGGGTTCGCAATTCCAGTCACTTCGAGGGGCTGTTCCGGCGGGAGGCGGAGAGTCAGACCCCGACTCATTCCGAGTTCATTTCTAATCCCGTATCGCGGCCGTTGTCGATCTATTCCGAGGTGGTGGAAGGAGGCTGCCCATGAGCACGCTGAGCGAGGCCGACGACCCACGAGAGGAGCGGGTTTTCGCGGCAATGAAGCGGCTTCAGTTGACTCACCTGCGCGAAACGCTGGCGTCGGTATTGTCGCAGGCAGCCAAGCAAGAGTGGACCTATTTGGAGTTCCTCGAACAGATCCTGGGGCGTGAGGTGGACGCCAAGCAGGGGAAGCGGATCCGCATGGGTTTACAGATTGCGCACTTCCCATGCGTGCGGACCATCGAGGGTTTTGATTTCTCGTTTCAGCCATCGGCGGACGAGCGGTTGATCCGAGAGTTGTGCACGGGAAACTTCATTGCTCATGGTGAAAACGTGCTGATGTTTGGACCTCCTGGTGTAGGGAAGTCGCATCTGGCCATTGGCTTGGGCCGCAAGGTTGTCGAGCAGGGCCACACGGTCCGATTCACCACAGCCACGGCGCTGCTGGCGAACCTGGGGAAAGCCGAAACAGAAGGGAGCCTGAATGAGAAGCTGACCGAGTATTCCAAGCCCCGCTTGTTGATCATCGACGAGCTCGGCTATTTACCGTTCGAGCGGCGGGCGGCACACCTGTTTTTCCAGTTGGTGAACCGCCGATACGAGAAGGGGAGCCTGCTGGTGACGACGAACCAGCGGGTTTCGGAATGGGGAATCGTCTTCGGAGATGAAGTCCTGGCGACAGCGATCTTGGACAGACTGCTTCATCATAGCCACACACTGATGATCACAGGAGAAAGTTATCGATTAAGAGAAAAGCGCAAGAGTGGCTTGATCCGATCGAGGTTGGCGACTGCCGATCCCGATCCGACCCAACGCGAGCCGGAGGTACGGACAGAAAAACCGACCGCAAAAGGCGACAAGAACCGATAACATCCAGGCATGCTGGCAGTGGGGTTCAGTACAGGTTCGAGGGGGTCAAAATTAGTGTCGCCTGACACCTTCAGCAGCCCAGTGTCCCCTTCAGCAGCCCAGTGTCCCCTTCAGCAGCCCAGTGTCCCCTTCAGCAGCCCGAGTGTGTCCGGTCTGCGGCGCCGGCAGGATGATCGTGATCGAGGAATTCCCACCTTTACCGCCAGGACAGAAGGTTCACGAGAGTTCGGGGCCGTGCCGCGCCTTCGATAGTTCATAACCTGGAGTGACGGAAGCGGTCAGCTTTGGCTTTCAAAACAACCGTTCTGAGAGGCGGACCGGGGAATCCCTGTACTGAGTCGGAAAAAGCGGGCGAAAACGGGCGAAATCGAGTGGCCGAGAGCCACCAAACGACGAGCGTTGTGGACTTGAAAGTGAGGTGGAAGCGTTTCCAGAGAATTACGGGCCCGAAAAGCTCATCGCCGAAGAAGCCGGCGTGACATTAAAATACCAATAGAGGCCCGCGTCCGCGAAGCGGCTCAGTTCAATAGGGTTGTATCCGGAGTGCCGACAAGGCATCTCAAGAGCCATGCTGTCTGCCGGCCCTCCAGATACAACCCTCTTCATTCTGCAACAAAAATTCAATCAATTTTTTTCTTGACGAGGCGAGGGGGGGGAGATAGTCTCGGCCACGGTACGGTGCGAAGTTTCACTTCTCCACGTTCTCGAACCCATCCGCCGAGGGTGCACGTCCGTCATCCAGGAGGCTGAAATGCCTTGCTCCCGATGTTTTGTTTCCCAGAAATCGGGGGCGCGTGGAGGGTTTACGCTGGTTGAATTGTTGGTCACGGTCTCAATTATCGCAATTCTCGCCGGCTTGGTCATTCCCGCTGTCCAGTCGGTGCGCGAGGCGGGGCGCCGCGCCCAGTGCGTGAGCAATCTGCGCCAGATCGGCTTGGCCCTGCACTCCTACGAATCCGTTCACGGCATGTTTCCTCCCGGACAACTGACAGACCAGTATGGGACCATCCGGAATAGCTACTCAGAATTCGCGTTCGTACTTCCCTACCTTGAGCAGGGCGCACTTTTCAGTTCGATCAACATGGACTTCCATGACTTTGAAACGGCGTCGCAGCCGCTCGTGATCAATCACACCGCCAGAAATACTCGCTTGTCCGTCTATCTGTGCCCCGGAGATGGGGAGCAGAACCACTCGTGTTCCTACCGTCTCAATCGAGGTCGATTTGGCCGTCGCGCTGGGTCGAACTCGCTTTTTGATGGCCCATTCGGGATGCGCGTAATCCCTCGTGCGTCGGCGATCAGCGACGGCCTCTCTAACACTGCTTTCGCCAGCGAGCGATTTAGCGGCGATTTCACCCCGGGATCGGATAGCATTCCGCGCAATATGAAGATCCCGGATCCCCAGGGGTTTTCCGCGTTGAACGATGAGGCACTAATTTCCCACTGCCTCGCAGCGCCAGCGTTAGGCTGGGAGTGGAGCGCCGGTCGCTACTGGCTGTTTGGGGACTTCGTCAACACCGGCTACAATCATAATGGAACGCCGAACGATCGCCGTCCCACTTGCGGCCCTTTTGGTGCGCCGAACTTAGTCGGTGGCGCCGGCGGACTTGATCCGCCGCGATCATTCCACCCGGGATGCGTCAACGTGTTGTTTGGCGACGGGCATGTCGAGCGGATAACCGAGTCGGTCAGCCAGGCGGTCTGGACCGCTCTCGGAACATACGATTTCGGCGATCAAGCTTCGCACTTCTAGCGAGTTTGAGGTTCCGCGACGGCGGTCCTTTGAGAAACGAGGCTGAGAGACCTATTACGCCGCTGACGAGGTTTCTACATGTCTCATTTGTGCAATCGTGACGTTTTCGCTCTTCCATCTCGCAGAAAGGTTTAAGCCATGAAAAGCAAGCCCATGATCCCAATCGCGCTTCCCGCAATCGCTGCGGTGTCACTGTTGGCAACTGCTGGTTCTCGCGCAACCGGGCTACTTGTGGGCCCAGGCCACCTTGTCCCAAACCTTCGTTTGCACGAGTCCAACCGACAGTGATTACTGCGCGGTGAACCTTGCAAATAATCCTTGTCACTCGGTCCCTGAAAGTTGCTTCGATTATTTCCGCCACTTTTCGAATCTGATCCCTTGTAATAATATTGCAGGCCAGAACGTAGCCAGTGCAAATGGCGGAAGCACAAACTCCAATACCTTTACTGGCTGTCAGGCTGGCTCTGCCCCCGGCTACAATTGCACCGCATCCGAGCAGGCCTGTGGGACGATCGAGACGTATTCGGGAGCCAATTGCCAACAGGCCACGGATTGTGGGCAAGTAACGATGCAAGCGTGCAACATGGACGCACCTTACGATTGTCCCGGCGGCTCCTAACAGCACTTTTTGCGCATCGCGGGTGTCCCCAAAAGCTGGCGTGCAATTTGGGCTCCGCCCTGGCATCGGCCCCCAAGGCCTCCATTCTAGCCGTCGACGTCGCTGAATCGTTGCTTCTAACATCCCCGCTTCTGCTTGCACTGACACAACTAAGGAACGGGACCAAATTAACTTCCCGACTTTGGTTTAGTCCCGTCTCGGAAGATAGCGAATCGTTGAGAAGACACAGGAAATTATTCCAGTCTCGTTCCTTAAAGGGTTCAACCCACGCCCGTGGTTCTGGCCAGGTCACCTGTCCGTCGCTCATCCCGCCCTGCATCATTAGTGACCGAGGTAACTCGCGATGATTTTTTTTCTGGTTCTGGCCGCTTTCGGCGAAGTCGCACCCGGACCGCTCGACGGATTCAGAGCGAATTTTGCTTCGATCCGGGCGGATGTCGACTACGAATACGAGTTCGGATTCGCTGATTCGCGCACGGCTGAAAACGGAGGGCTCTGGAAAGGTGCGGTCATCGGATTCGACGAACAACCCAATCGCGCTGTGGTCGGTCGCTGGTCTTATGATGGCACCACTGAGCGCTACGAGGGACAGACTCCCGACAGTGCCCTGCAGAAAGCTAGAAAGCAACACGGTAATGGGGAGACTCGACCCTTTTTTACGGAGCCATTCGAGTTAATATTCGACGGCGAGCGGACCGCGTATCACACCCTCACGGGGCAATCAACAAATCGCAGGGCACCCATGCTCGTCTACTACCCGAGGAAGCGGGCGCCGGGCGGGATCTCGAGCAGCGGCGCCCCTTTCTGCTGGTATAGTGAGCGGTTTCCGATCACCATCGAGGACGAGTTTAGGGACGCACGTCGCGAACGAATCTCGTCAATGGTCAACGGGTTCCGTACCGAACTGGAGATCTACTCGCAGAATACCAACGACGTCAGAAGGCTTGAGGTCCACTACGACCCGGCGATTGGCTACATACCAAGATACGCCAGGGTCACTGGACCCATAAACGCAACATCGCAGGCCTTCAAGGAATTATACGTGTTGGATGCTAGGCCGTGCGCGTCGGGCGGGTTCATCCCTCTCGAGTGGTACGCGTTAAGCTATTATGTCGATGACTTCGATCGTCGATACCCCTCGTACAACTGGCAGACGGTCGTCAAGCCCACCTTTCATTTGCTCGGAATCGGACATTATCGAGCCGTGCGGTTGACTGACCGCAAGAAACCAGTCGCTCTCGAAAAGCTGGCGGGAATCACCACGATCACGACTACTGAAGGCAGAGTGCCGCTCGGTGTTGTCACCGATCGGATGGGATTGGGTGAGGTGGATGCGCGGATCCACCGGGGTCTCGTTCATCCCAAGCCTCGGATGCCAACAGTCGACATGAACGAGCTCAGGAGGTTCTCAGGTTCTGTCGCGTCGGACCGCAGATGGTATGCCGTTCTAGGCGTCTGCCTCACCGTCCCTTTTTTCGCAGGTGGATTCTATGTGCTCCGCCGCCGACGTTCACTCTTCCTTTTGATTGGGCTTTTCACAATTTGCTCGGGGTGCGGCCAGTCGCAAAAGGCTGACAAGCCGCTACTGACGGCAAAGGTGACACCGACATTTCTCGTCTATGAGCCAAGCGCGGGCCTTCTGAACGTCTCCATCACCGTGAAAAACGATGGCGACGACAAGATCAAGGTCTTCCAGGCAAGTGCTGGCTGCAGTTGCCGCAAGCTCGATCTGTCGCCACTTCCGAAGGAGTTGAGCCCGGGTAGCGAAGTTACCCTGTCCGCTAGAATCTTTGGCGAAAGTTCCTATGATCCGAAGCGTTTCCCTCTTGTCGTCACGACCGATCGGGGCCTTTTGGAATTCCCATTGAGACACGTCGCACTTCCACGCCACAACCTAAGTGGTCCGTTTCACAAATAACGTCGTGGTTGTCACGGACTTTTTGTAAAAGGAGATGAACTCCCCAAAAAAATCCCGGCACGTAAAGGACGCCGCTATGCCAGGACCACGCCCACTTCCTTGTACTTTTCCCGACGATTTCGTGCAAGTGGCGCTGGAGACGGTCCGCCGCCGAACTGTGGCGGTCCAGGTCGTGCAACGGTTTCGGCTGGCATTGCTTCTTCACGAGCAACCGGACATGAAAAACGACAAGGCGGCCAAGGAGGTAGGGTTGTCCGCTCGGCAAGTGCAGCGCTGGCGAAGTCGCTGGGCTGCTGGTGATTTCTCCATCGAAGACCAAGCCAGACGCGGGCGCAAGCCCGTTTTTTCCCCCTCTGGACCGAGCGTTGATCCAAGCGATGGCGTGCGAATTGATCGCAGAGACAAAAGAGCCCCTGAGCCGGCAATCGCTCGCCGATTTAGTACGCCGTTCCAGAGCGACGCTGGGTAAAAAGATCAGCCGCAGTACGGTGTGGCGGATGTTGCACGAGTCGGCGATCAAACCGTGGCAACATGAACATTGGCTTTTTCCAAAAGATCCACGGTTTGCAGAGAAGGCTGGGCCCGTTCTCGACCTGTACGCAGGCATGTGGGAAGGCAAGTCATTGGAGCGGACAAATTATGTGCTGAGCATGGATGAAAAGACGAGCATCCAGGCTCGAGGGCGCAAACACGAGGAAACACCACCCCGACCGAAACAGACTCGGCGGGTCGAAGCGGAATACGACCGGAACGGGGCGTTGCAGTACTTGGCAGCGTGGGACGTGCATCGTGGAATCGTCGTGGGACGATGCGAGAGGAAGACGGGGATCAAGCCGTTTGGTTTGCTCGTGGATCAGGTGCTGCAACAAGAGCCGTACAAGGATGCGACCCAATTGTTCTTCATCGTGGACAACGGCTCGTCGCATCGAGGGCAGGCGTCGGTCGAGCGTATGCGTCGATGCGACAAGCGAATCGTGTTGGTCCACACCCCAATCCATGCGAGTTGGCTGAACCAGGTCGAGATCTATTTCTCGATCATCCAAAGAAAGGTGTTGACGCCTAATGACTTCACGGAACTCGAAGCGATCCGCGTACGCCTGGCGTTATACGAGGAGTTGAGCAACCGCACGCCGAAACCGTTCGCGTGGAAATTTACTCGACAAGACATGCTGAACTGGCTAAAACGCGCATTGCCGCATTTTCAAGCAGCTCCTGCTGTGTAGAAGAAGGAACAGGCCAACCACGACGTTATTTGTGAAACGGACCACTAAGTCCCGGAAGCGTCAACCTCGGTTCCATTGTAGAAGACGGCAGTGAAAAAGAGATTTCCTTTGAATTGGTTCACCGTGAGGTCATCGACAAGGCGGGGCCGCGTAACGAGCCCTCGATCGTCTTCCCGCCCGAGTTTTCGGTCCGAAAGCGTAGCTCTAACCAGCAGGATGTCCCGGAAAAGCCCGATCTAGCGTATATCGATACGACATATGTCCTGTCGTTGGTCGACAGGAAGTATGGACTGAAAAAATCGACCGTGACGGTGAAGGGAGACGATGGACATGACATCGTCGAAGCCTCGGTAATATGGCAGCTCACACCTTACCTGACATCGAGCCCGTCGAAGATTTTTCTTGGATCCCGGCCCCTTCGCGCGTTTCTGATTTGCCCTGACGAGAACGTTGAGTTGACGCGTGTTCTCTCGGCTCCGCCAGGTGTCAAGGCGGTTGTGAGCTCAACCCGTGAGGTGACCATCGCCCCAGATGCTGGCGCACCTGAAATCATTAACGGGTCGGTTGAGATCGGAACCACCGCGCAGAACCGTCCTCCGCTGCATATCCCTGTCGTGCGCTACGCCCGGTCGGGCTAGCCGAAGCGACGACTGTTGAGAAGGCCGCTAGTTTCATTTTATCACGACGCCCGTCCCCCTAGGGCGTGATCGGGACCCTGCTCATTGCGGATATGAAGGGCATTGTGAAGCGGCTCTGAAACTACGAATTCTGGATCGATCACCATCCGCTCTCGACTGCTCTCGGTCAGCCGTAGCCCACAAATCAGCGCCACATCCTCTGCTCCTTGGCCGAACGACGGGTATATCTCACGCCGGTTCACGGCGCATGCCGGTCGCGGGCCATGAATAGAGGAACCGCCCCGGCCACGTCTTCCGCACTGAGATGGTAAATGTAGATCGAGTGACCGATGCGCTTCACCGGTTCAAATTGGCTGAAAGATGGCCCTCGGTGCATGTCCAAGGGTGATGGCCTTTTACGGTGCATGTCCAAGGGTGCTTCGATTTCGTTGCAAATACGCACGTTAATGGTGGTTGTGGCGGTCGCAGCGGTCCTATTGGGCTTGATCGCCCACATCGAATCACTCATTCGCGACGAGAACGACTTTGCGTTGCCGATTTTGATAGCCGAGAGTATTTCGGCAGCGGTGCTACTTGCAATCACCGGTATCATCGGTTGCGCTGTCAGACTCATTCGAAGGGATGATGCGTATGCCTCGCTGTTAAGACAAAAAGAATTCCCTGAGCAATGCCCCTTCATGTTCGATGATGTGACTGACCCGATGGGGTATCTGGTCACGTACAAGAACTCGGCCACAGCAGAGAAAAGGGGTGATTCTTGCTCGGTAGAAAACCCTTGAACCGTAGACGGTACTCGTTCGTATTTTATCTGGCCGGCGCACGCGACATGGCCGCCGTGCCGGTGACCCTGGTGAGTAATGCCAGCAACGTCGGTTTTCCCGCGGCTATCAACCAGGGGTTGCAGCTTGCTCGCGGCGAATACCTGTGCACGCTCAATAATGACGTCGTCGTCACCGACGGCTGGCTCGATCAGTTACTCGGGCTGCTGACCGCCGATTTCACGCAGCGAGATTCGCAAGAACGATCCCATGTCACGATGATCGACTGGGAAAAGCGAGATGAAGCGGTGAGCGGCGGTTACCAACGATCCGTTGTCGGACTCGTCGGCCCGATGTCGAACTATGCGGCGCCGCCGCAATTGGTGGAGGCCGTTTCCTATCGCGACCTGGCCGAGATGCCTGAGTTCGCTCGGCGCTGGCGCGACGATCATCGTGGGGAATGGTTTACCGTCCCCAAGCTGTCGGGATTCTGCCTGCTTATGAAGCGGCCCGTTTACGAGAAGATCGGCGGGCTCGACGAGCGATTTGGGCTCGGGTTTTTTGACGATGATGATCTGGCCGAACGGGCGCGCCAGGCCAGGTTTGAGCTGGCCGTGGCCCATGATTGCTATGTCCATCACTTCGGCAGCCGCACGTTTGCAGGTAATGGCGTCGATGCGGGGAAGCTGCTCGATGAAAATGCCGCCCGGTTCGCGGAGAAGTGGGGGCTTGGGAAAACCAATGGACGCAAAATGACGTTGCGGCCGTTTGTCGGCGGCGCGGTGGTGCGGGCCGGAGTCGTTCCCGCTGGCGATGGCAGCGCGAAAAAGGGGACAGGCACCCGGCCGGCCGGGGAGCATGATAGGTCCGGAGGCCAGCGAGGGCCGGGAGCCAGTCCCCATTTCCGCGGCTCCGCGCGGGCGCAGGCCGGTGGCGACCGTGAGTCTCACCATGATCGTGAAGAACGAGGAGAACAATCTGCCGCACTGCCTGGAATCGGTACGCGGCATTTTTGACGAGATCGTGATCGTCGACACGGGGAGCCAGGATCGGACCATCGAGATCGCCCGTTCGTTTGGGGCCAAGGTGTTCGAGTTCGCGTGGGTCGATGATTTCGCCGCGGCCCGCAACGAGGCCCTGGCGCATGCCTCCGGCGATTTTATCTTCTGGCTCGATGCCGATGACGTGGTTGAACCGGCGGAACAGGAAAAGCTGCGGACACTGCTGGCCACTCTCAGCACGGATGACCTGGCGGGATACGTCGTGCGCTGCGCGTGCGACCCGAGCCCGGATGGCACCGGCGGCGAGACGGTCGTCGACCATATCCGGCTCTTTCCGCGGCGCGACGATGTGCGCTGGACGTACCGGGTGCACGAGCAAATCTTGCCGTCGCTACGACGCGTGGGCATCCCGACACGTTGGACTGACCTGACCGTACGCCACACCGGCTATGTTGACGTGGCGCGTGCGCGCCCGCAAGCTCGATCGCGATGCCAAGATCCTCGCGCAGGAGCTCGTCGACCGGCCCGATGATCCGTTTGTGCTCTTCAACCTGGGCGCGATCGCCATCGAGCGACGCACATGGCACGAGGCGCTGGGTTACCTCGAAAAGAGCCTGGCGGGGTCGGCGTCGAGCGACTCAATCGTACGCAAGCTATTTGCCCTGATCGCGCGAGCCCACCAGATGCTGGGCGATTCGCGGGCCGCCCTGGAGACCTGTGACAAAGGCCTGCACCTCGACCCCGAGGATGCCGAGTTGTGGTTTCGCAAAGGCGTGGTTCATCGTCATCGGGGTGAGTCGATGGCCGCCGAGGATTGCTGGCGGCGGATTTTGGGCCTGCGGCGGCCCGATCAGTTTTGCAGTGTGGATCAGGGGATCTACGGGCATCTGACCCGGCGCAATCTGGCGGCCCTGGCCGCCGAGCGCGGCGATTTTGGCTCGGCCGAGCGGCTATGGCGCGATGTGCTGGCCGAGTGCCCCGGCGATCGTGAGGCACTGGCGAAGCTGGACCAGTTGTGCCAAGGGGCCGCGTCGCTATAGGCCCCGTCTCGCGGGGTTCAAGACCGATCGGCCCCAGACCCGCACACCGGAAACACCGAACCAATCCAGCACCCACGACTCCTCGCTCGAGCGCGAAGCTTCGTCATGGCCACACTTCGCCACGCGTCGCTTTGTGCGGATCATTCAGGCGCCTAGTCGTAACTCGTTTTAGGGATTCGATATACGTTAGGTTGTTAAACTGTGCCGGTTACTCAGGCGCCTAACCGTAATATGATGATGCTTAAAGAGATATGGCAAAACGTATGTTTATGCCGGATACTCAGGCGCCTAACCGTAATATGATGATGCTTAAAGAGATATGGCAAAACATCTGGTTATGCCGGATACTCAGGCGCCTAACCGTAACACGATGATAATTCGAGAGATATGGCAAAAGATTTGATCATGCGGGTTACTCAGGCGCCTAAGTGGAAGTCGATGATGCGCATCGAGTTAGAGCGATATTTTGAACTTCCGATTGGCATCGTCCCAAAAACTGCCGAAATGGGCCATTTTCAAGGTGACACTTGGCAAGATTTTGCCACTTACTCCTTGATGTTTGAGGGGATGGGCCTCATGTGTGTGGTTGTCAACCAGATCCATACACAAAAGGACCCACCCCATGCGCAAGATACCCTTCCGCGTTTGGATCGCCAATGCAGCCGCGCGCTTCCATGGAGCCCGCGGCTCGGTCACGACCCAAGCCCAGCAGGTCGACTGCAGTCGGCAGACCGTCTACGAACATGCTCAAAAGGTGGAAGCGGCCGTCGGAGTCGAACACGGCGGCGGGCCGACACACGAGGAGCTGACCAGGGAGAACTTGGCTTTCCGCCAGGAAATTGCCCAACTGTGGGACTGGTTATCTCAGACCATCGAGCTTCCTGCGGCCAAGCAACAGATGTTCGCCGCCAAGGGCATGGGCATGGGGCTCAGCCACAGCCAAATCCACGACTTATTGGCATTTCTCCTGGGGGCCACGGCGTGTCCCAGTCGCTCGACGATTCATCGCTGGGCCCAAGCCGCTGGAAAAGCCGCCGGTGCGGTCCTCAAGGGACTGGATCGCGGTTGCCGGGTGTTGGTACTGGTCGGCTGTCTCGATGAAATCTTTTTCCACCGCCGACCGGTCCTGGTAGGGATTGATCCCCAAAGCATGGTGTGGTTTCTGGGAAAAAAGGCGGCCAATTACAAAGGTTCGACTTGGTTTGGAGAATTGCAGCCTTGGACCTCGTTGCGTTACGTGACGTGCGACGCGGGCACGGGACTGCAGTCGGGAATCGCCCAGATGCAACAGCACCAACGCGAGATCGACCAAGCTGCTCTGGTGAAGGGGTTGGACGTCTTCCACACCAAGAAGGAAGCCCACCGGGTCTTGAGCGTCCTCTGGAGCCGAGTGGAGCGGCTCTGGGAACGGGCTGAGAAAGCGAGCCGAGCCCTCAAGCGAGCCCAATGGCTGGGCCGTAGTGCGTGCGGGTTGACGCACCCGGTCAACAAAGCGTGGAAGAAGGCGACGCTGGCTTTCCAACTGTATGAAAAGAGGGAAGCGGCTTGGAAGCGGGTCGAGCCAGCTCTGGATGTCTTTCGTGCCGACGGTCAACTCAACGATCGGGCCTGGGCGCAGCGCAAGTCGCGTGGGCTTTGCCCCGGCTGCCAGGCTCGGAATGGTCCAAGGTCCGTGGGCTCCTTCAGAGCGCGGAGTCGTTCACGTTCTTGGATCGGCTGCACGATCAGTTGGGTCAGCTATCGGTGCCCGCGGCTACGCGTGACGCCTTGGTACTGTTATGGTGGCTACGTCGGCAGCGGCCGAGGAAATCGGGTAAGACGGATATTACTAGTCGTGAACACATATTATATTTGATTCAAATGCTTCTCTGCCGGGGACTCGACTCGAACTGGCGTGAGTCGTACCGGCTGGTCGCGACGGTGTTGAGTCAAACGCTGCGAGCCAGCAGCGCGGTCGAGTGCATGAATAGCGTCCTGCGCATGCATCAATCGCGACATCGTACAGTAACTCAGGGGATGCTTGATCTCAAGCGGCTGTACTGGAACTCTCGGGTGTTCCGCGGTGGCAAGCGGAAAGGCCTTTGTCCCTATGAGCACCTCGGCTTGAAACTGCCTAGCTACGACTTCTGCACTCTGCTGGAAGCTGAGATGAGCACGGCCTTTACCGAAGCCAAAGCCGTGGCTAAAGCAAAAATCGCGGCCATCGCGGCTTGACGTAAAAAGTGTCAAGCTGACATCTTGCGATTTGGGACGATGCCTTCCGATTATTCAGGCGCCTAAGCGGAACTCAAAGCGGCATAAAGCGATGGGGCAATTTCTGTCCTCCCCGAGGCATTTTGGGGCGCCTGCCCGTGTGCGCGCTCCGTGTGACAGTGCGTTGACGAGCGCACGCGCGTTTCTCTGATGTGCCTATTCATACCAATAAGAAAAATCGGAATTAACGGAGAAGTCGAAATTTCGCGACTTCTCGTTGCAGTCCAGCCAATCAGCTGCCTTGACGGTGCAAAACCGGTGTCGCGCGGCCTTGCGTGCCGCGCCCTTTGTTTCGCTCTGGACATCGATGGCCGCAGGCGGTATCGTCCCCCCCACATGTCCCAACGATTCACCCTTCGGTCAGGTCAGTGATCACGTTCTGTGCACTTTTCCCGGATCAAACCGGGCTTCACGCGGGCTTTCTTTTCGATTCTTGGCCCCTTTTCTGAATTCATCGAGCCAGGCGATGAAGGGCCTGTTTGATCGGTGAGCGATTGCCGGCCGACTTCGATTCGCTCAGTGGTTTCAGTCGTATCGACCCATGGGCAGGACGCTCATGCCAGTCTGCTCGCGAAGAAAGGGCCTGGGCCCTCGCGACGCTCCGGGAATTGTGGATAGGAAATGATGCCTCCCACAACATCGAGCCTCCAGTTGAGCAACACCGATGGCGGGCTTCTCCGCGGATTGGTGATGCCGATCGTCTTCATCGGTGCGATTCTCGTTTTCGTCGTGCCGATTCCGACGATGCTGCTCGACATCTTGATCTCGGCCAACCTGACCGTGGCCGTCGTTGTTCTGTTGACGACGCTGGCGATCAGCACGCCGCAGGAATTCAGCTCGTTTCCCACGATTCTCTTGACGACCACGCTCACGCGGCTGGTCTTGAATGTCGCCACCGCACGCCTGGTGCTCACACGCGGCGGGATCGACGGGGTCGAGGCCGCGGGGGGCGTCATCCGGGCCTTTGGATCGTTTGTCGCCGGCGATCAGGTGATTGTTGGCGTGATCTTGTTTTCAATCCTTGTCGTGATCCAGTTCGTCGTGATCACCCAGGGGGCCACCCGCATCAGTGAAGTGGCCGCGCGGTTTACCCTTGATGGCCTCCCCGGCCGGCAGATGGCCATCGATGCCGACTTGCACGCCGGGTTGATCGATCAACACGAGGCCCACAGGCGCCGGGACGAGGTTTATCGTCAGGCGGATTTTTTCGGGGCCATGGACGGAGCCAGCCGGTTCATCCGGGGTGATGCGATCGCGGGTGTCGTCATCTTGCTGGTCAATATCGGCGGCGGTCTTTTTCTCGGCATGATCAATCACGGCATGAGCCTGGGTGCCGCGGCCGACGTCTTCACGCGGTTGACGATCGGCGATGGCCTGGTCAGCCAGATCCCGGCGTTCTTGACGTCGCTGGCCGCCGGTCTGATCGTGACCCGTTCCTCGGCATCGACCAACCTGAGCCGCGATGTTGTCGGCCAGCTTTTCTCGAAACCGAGCGTGCTGGGAACGGCCGCCGCGTTTCTCGGATTCATGGCCCTGACGCCCTTGCCCAAGGTGCCGCTCTTGACGCTTGGCGGGGCCCTGGCCACGGCCGCGTTCATTCTCAATTCCCGGCGCACCGATCAAAGTCGCGATGAAATCGCCGACAACGCCGAGCGGCACGCTGGCACGCCGCGCGGCCATGCTCTGGCCCGGTCAGTGGGGCCGGCCGCGGTCGCATCGGCCCCCGCGACAGCGCGAACCGCCAGGCCAGCGAGCATGCCGGCGAGTGCGGCCATCGATCATCAAGCCATTGCGGCCGCCGCGGGGACAGATTCGGGTTCGGAGCAAATGGAAGATCTGCTGCACGTCAATCCGCTCGAGCTCGAGGTTGGCTTCCGCTTGATCGGCCTGGCCGATCCGACGCGTGGCGGCGACCTTCTGGGCCGGCTCAAGACGGTGCGCCAGCGCGTTGCCCGCGAGCTCGGGCTGATCGTTCCGCAGGTACGAATCCATGACGAAATCGGGCTTCCGCCCAATGAATATCGCGTCAAGATTCGAGGGACGATTGTCGGCCAGGGGACGGCTTACGCCGGCCGGCTCTTGGCGGTTCCCCCCGCGGGCCTGGTGACGCGTCCGGACGGACGTGCCGGTGTCGATCCGCTGACGGGCCAGCCGGCCGTCTGGATTCATGCCGACGGCCGCGAGGTCGCCGAGCTGGCCGGTTGCCGGGTCCACGAATCCTCGGGCGTTCTCGCCAATCACTTCGGTGAGATCGTCACCAACCATGCCGATGAGCTCTTGACTCGTGAACAGGTCGAACGGTTGCTCGACCGCGTTCGCACGACGGCCCCCTCGCTCGCCGGTGAAGTGGTGCCTGGCTTGCTTCGAGCCGGTGAGCTGCAACGCGTGTTGCAAAACCTGCTCCGTGAGCGCGTGAGCATTCGCGATCTGGAAGCCATCCTCGAAACACTGGCGGTCCACGCCAGCAAGACCAGGGACATCGATCAACTGACCGAGCTGGTGCGCGTGAGCCTGGCGCGGCAGCTTACCGAGAGCTATAAAGGGAGCGACGGCCGATTGCGGGCCGTGACCCTGGCGCGACCGCTCGACGCGCGACTTGTCGCTGCCAGCCAGCTTGAAACGCGGCCGTCGGAAGCGCTTGGCGAAGTCACGACCAAAAGCATCGTCCGCGCGGTCGCGATCGCGGTTGGCACTCTCGTTGAAAATGGTTATATCCCGGTCATCATCACGTCGCCGGGTGCTCGGGCGTTCTTGAAAGACCTGACCAGGGCCGATCTGCCCCGCTTGGTCGTCTTGAGCCAGCGCGAAATCACGCGCGATACCCCGCTCGAGATCCTCGGCAGCGTTGTCGAAGAAGAGCCAGAGGCCGTGAGCACATTCGCCACCACCGAGACCATTGTATGAGTGCGTAGCGCAAGGGCGTGCCCGATCACATGCCGTCCGCGCAGGCGGACAGACCAAATCTAGTGCTCGAATGATGATATCGAGGCCGTGTCGATGCGATCAAAAACCTACCGAGCGAAGACGATGAAGGAGGCCCTGACGCGCGTGCGCCGGGACCTGGGCGGTGACGCCCTGATCCTTTCGTCTCGCGATATCAGGCGGCGCAGGCTGTTCGGCCTGGGTTCGCGGTCGCTCGTCGAGGTGACGGCCACCGACGAATTGCCGATGGAGCACGACGTCGCCAGCCGCGCGACGCCGCACCGCCGCGACCGCGCCCATGGCATCGGCAGGCGTTCAGTCGCGTGTCGGTGAAGAGCTCGGGCGGCTCCATGCGATCGTCGAGACCTTGAGTCGTAATGGCCTGGTCGATCACCTGCTTCCCGATCTGCCCAGCGTGCTTGTTCCCACTTATTCGCAGTTGATCGAGGCCGACGTCCCCGAGGTTCTGGCAAGGCGCCTGGTTCGGCACGTCGCCGAGGACCTCGAGCCCGATCAGTTCGATCATCCCGACGCGGTTCGCGAGGCGCTCTTCGACGCGGTCGAGCTGAGTATCCCGATAGCTCCGCCGATCAAGGCCGTCGTCGGCACGCGCCGCGTCGTGGCCCTGGTCGGTCCCACCGGCGTCGGCAAGACGACGACGGTCGCCAAGCTCGCAGCGAACTTCAAACTCTCTCATGGCGTGCGAGTCGGCTTGATCACGGTGGATACCTACAGGATCGCCGCCGTTGAGCAGCTCAAGACCTATGCCGAAATCATCGACCTGCCGCTGGCGGTCGTCAACGATCCGATGGAGATGCCTCGGGCACTCGACGAGCTGGGGCCCGTCGATCTCGTTTTCATCGACACGGCGGGCCGCAGCCCGCGCGATGAGGTGAAGATTCGCGAGCTTGCCGAGTTTCTGATGCACGCGCGGCCCGACGAGGTTCACCTCGTCTTGAGTGCCGTGGCCGGTCAGCGCAACTTGCGTGCCGCCGTCGAGCGGTTCGCGACCGTTCAGGTCGACCGGCTCATCCTCACCAAGCTCGATGAAGCCGATAGCCTGGGGGGCGTTCTGGCCGTTCTCGGCCTCTCGAGCCGTCCCTTGAGCTATCTGACGACCGGCCAGGCCGTCCCCGATGATATCGAGCCGGCCGACCGCAAACGTCTCGCGCGATTGATCCTCAGACATGAAAACCTTTCGTAGACCATGAAGGCAGGGTAGGGCAGGGTAGGGCAGGCAGCGAAGGGGGGCACCCCAAAATCACTGGTTGTATGGCGGCGTCAACGTTCGTACCAATCTTTTTCGGCTTGGCCGGAGAAACCTTTCATGTCTGATCAGGCTGACCGGCTCAGACAGCTCGTTGGCGCGAGACGGGCCGCGGCGATATTGCCGGTTCAGAGCGAGGGCGGCCCCAAGGCCACGATCGCGCTGGGCTCGGCGGCAGAGCCGGAAGAGCCCGTGGCGTCTCACGAACCGCGTCGTTGCTCTTCACGAGTGGCAAAGGGGGTGTCGGCACGTCGAATCTCATACTGAACCTGGCCATCGCGCTGGGCGAGCTGGGTCAGCGGGTGATTCTCGTCGACGCCGACATCGGGCTGGCCAATCTCGACCTTCTCTGCGGCCTGGCTCCGCACTTTGATCTCGGAGATGTGCTGGCCGGCCGCTGTCGGCTTGCGGACGCTCTGGTCACCGGGCCGGGCGACATTCAAATCGTACCCGGCGGCGCACGCGATACGAACCGCGGCCGAGGAACTTGGCGATGCGCCGGCGCGGCTCGCCGCCGAGCTGAGTGAGCTGGAGGCCGACGCCGATTTTGTGCTGGTCGACGCCGGGTCGGGTCTCGGACCGGGAGTCGCCAAGCTGGCGGCGGCCGTCGACGAAGCCGTGATCGTGACCACGCCCGAACCCACGTCGGTCGCCGATGCCCACGCGGCCATCACCCGGTTCCGCCGGATGACGGCCCCCCCCGTGATCCGGATCCTTGTTAACCAGGCGACGACCGCCGCCGAAGCCCTCGAGGTGATCGACCGTCTGGTGGCATCGAGCCGGCAATTTCTCGGAACCGTCATTTCACCGCTGGGCCCCGGTGCCATCCGGGCCGATGCCCACGTCCCCCTCGCCGTGCGTGGCCGTACGCCTTTTTTGACCGCCTACCCTGGCTCGGCGGCCTCGCGCGGGGTGCGAAAACTGGCCCGTACGCTCGTGCGTCAGGGGCAACCGTCCACCTGTGGCCGCCATACCGGATTTTTCAAGATTCTGGCGGCCCGTTTATCGCTGGCGCTCGTTGCCACCAGTTAGCCCGTTTGATCCGATCATGAGCCGATCCAAACGGCTAGCCCGTCACTTCAGTCGTTACAACGCCAAAAAAAGAGTGTCGAGATGGAGGTCAGAAATGCTTATTAAGACAGGAATTAGCGTAATCGTGCGGAATTTTCGGGTTGTTGCGATGTTGTCGCTCAAGCCGGTTGAGCGGGTCGTCCGATACAAATCAAAGAGAAAAGGTCCTTGGACGGCGAGAGGGAAGGGTCAGCCGCAACGATCATCGAGTTTTCTGGGTTGAGTGGGGATTGGGCCGTCCGTCACGCAGGCGACAGACAGAAAGCCGGCGGGGCGGGGCGGGGCATGCCTTCTTGACCAGATGAAAACGAGGTGTGGCCCTTTTTGCACAGGATGTGCAGCCTCTTGCGCAGCCGACATGGAGGTCAGGATGTCAACAAAGGTGGATGTGGATGTGACCGAACTCTGGCGAGAGTTCAAGGAACACCCCACCACGGAAATGCGGAATCACCTGGTCGAGCGCTACTTGCCGCTGGTCAAGTATAACGCCGAGCGCATCTGGCAGCGCCTTCCCGAAGGGGTGGATCTCGACGATCTCATCTCGGCGGGCGTCTTTGGCCTGATGGATGCGATCGATGCGTTTGACCTGACGCGGGGAGTCAAGTTCGAGACCTATTGCGTCCCGCGCATCCGAGGAGCGATGCTCGACGAGCTGCGAACCATGGACTGGGTTCCGCGGCTCGTGCGATCCAAGGCCACCAAGATGGAAGAGGCCCGTAAAGAGCTCGAGGCTCGCCACGGCCGGCCCCCCACTGACGTCGAGCTTGCCACCCAGCTCGGCATTCCCATGGAGGAATACGAGAAGATGGCCGCCGACGCCAACGCCGTCGGCCTCATCAGCCTCAACAAGAAATGGTACGAGACCGATAGCTATAAAGATGTGCGTGAAATCGACATCCTTGAGGACAAGAAGGGCGAAGACCCCACCCGCCGCCTTCAGCGCAAAGACCTGATGCGCATGGTCACCAAGGGACTGAGCCGTAATGAGCGTCTTATTATTATATTATATTATTATGAAGAATTGACGATGAAGGAGATCGGCGCGACGCTCGATCTGAGCGAATCGCGGGTCTCGCAGATGCACTCATCGATCATTCAACGGCTTCAGTCGCAACTCTCGACACGGCGGCCGGAGTTCGGCACATAGGCCCACCGGAGGAGGAGACTTCGCTGGCCGGTGCCAATCCGGCCGGTAGCCCTCGAGAAACGTCTCGTGGCGTGAGAATTGACCTGTCAAGGGCCCGTCCTGGCGGCTTGCGGCGTGATACGCCCGAGCCGCCAGGACGGGCCCTGCTTTTTTGGGCCGGCCACTGTTTCTTCGGCGCCCGGCACGTAGAATAGAGTCAAGGGAAAACAAGAATCGCGGCGCTATTTGAAGTGTCTCTTCGCCATGGACGGCTCGCACCCTGGCGTCTGCTTCAAGCGAGGAACCGGCCATGACAAGATTTCACCGACAGAAACGCACCATCCTCGCGGCAAGCTTCATGGCGGCGGTCGTGCTCGGATTCAGCCCATCCGAATTAAAGGCGCAATTTGGTGGATTCGGTGGATTCGGCGGCGGCGGCTTTGGCTTCGGCTGGGGGGCGTTCAGCCAGGTACCCAAGCCCGAAAGCTACTTGTACTCACAAGCCCTGGTCGACGCCCAGCGCGATACGCACATTCCGTCACGCAACGTTTACGCTAACAATTCCAATTCGTATATCAATCATGTGCGCGACAATGGCTTTGTCGAGCACTACGACGTCGCGCGGCGCGATCCGTCGTACTACCACTATGGCTCGCCTCCTCCGCCGACTCGTCCTTCCAACGCGCGAACGACAGCGGTTCCCACATCGATGACCGTGGCGCAGCAAACACCGTCGTTGCCCCTGGCGAGCTTCTACAACGCGAGCGGCCAGATCGTCTGGCCGGCCGACGCACCCACGGCGGGCGACCTCTCCGAGAAGCGGGCCACCTTCGACAAGACCAGCCAGGTTGTCCTCTCGGAACTGAAAAAAAGCGGCGTCGCCTCGATCGCCACCGTGACCGATGCCCGCCAGAAGCTACTCGACTACGGGCGCCCCGGCTTGCAATATGTCCGCTCTCATGAAACGCCGCGCGTCGCCGACACGTTCCACTTGTTCTTGCTGTCGCTCTACGAGTCGCTCGCACAGGCGATCAATCCCGTGGCAGCGACCGGTCCCGGAGCCGCGACCCCCGCTTCTTGAGAGGCAGGCACACGGCGAAAGACTCGACGACTGGCTGCTCAACGGCGTGCCGCCGAGTCTTTGGTTGTGCGGTAGGGCAACCCGGCCTGCTCTTTCAAGGTCCCAGAGTTCTCGCGACAACGGTTGCGAGATTCTTGCGCGGGGACAGGTCGAGGTGCACGACGTTGCCATCGCGACTGATCAAAACGTTGGACGGGATCTCGGAGATGCCGTAGGCTCTGGCGTAATCTTGAGGGCCGTCTCCGTTGATGAGGTTCGGCCAGCGCACGTTGTTGTCGATCAGAAAGCGTTTGACGTTCGGCAGCACGGTTTCGAGCTTGGGTCGATCCGTTTGCATGGTGTCGAGATTGATGCCAAGAATGCGGAAGCCGCGGTTTTGATACAGGCTGTAAAGCTGATCGAGCGTGGCGACCTCGGCCGCGCTGGGCATGCACCAGCTTGCCCAGAAGACGATGAGCACGACGTTCCCCTTGAGCCCGGCGAGGCTGACCGGCTTGCCGTCGAGATCGGTCCCCTGAATTGCCGGGGCCGGCTTGCCGAGCATGCCGAGCTGATTCAAGCGACCGGCACTGAAGCTCTTGACGCCCGGGTTTTCCGACTCCTTGAGCAACATCTGAAATGCTTCACGCGCCGCGTTGAACTGGTCACCCTGCAACAGCCTTTGATAGTAGGCTTCGCAAATTGCGATCAAGGCCGAGGTATCGAGCGATGGTGTCACGGGCTCACCGCCGCGTTTTTCCCTGGATACGGTGTCAAGAACCGTGCGTAACTCGGCGAGTGATTCGGCATAGGCCCCGCGGTCGGCCGACGCGATGATGTCGATGGTACGGGCCAGAAAGATGACCATCGCGGGCAAACCCGCGGTGCTTTTCAAGACCTGCTGGGCAGCCGGCTCGGCCGCGCTGAACAGATTGTTGGCAATGGCCAGGCGAAAGAGTTGTTCATAGGTCTCGGCGGCCTCTTTCGGCGTCTGCCGTGCGGCCAGTTGCCCGAGACGATCGAGCCGCTGACGCTCGAGCTGGAGAAGCTGCCGCGCATAGTCGTCATGGATTGCTTGAAGACTGAGGCTGCCACTGCCGCTTGCGCCTGCTCCCTGGCTCGAGACGCGTGGCCGTGCAGAGACGGGTTCGTCTTGAGAAGAACCGGCGTGAACCCGGGTTGCCCCCAGCGGAGTGAGAAACAGGCTCGCGCAAAAAACGGAGGCGATCGAACCGATCCGGAAGAAACTCATCGTCGGAGCAACCCTTGAGGAGGTTTTGTCAAACGTCGCATGCCATGTGATAACGATAGAATACCGAAAGCCCAGGAGCATCGCGAGCCCACAGAGGGCTGGCGCCAGCCCGCACGCCGAAGGCGACAAGACCGTCCGGGCTTTTTGCCCTGGCAGACGGCTCGTCGTTTGCCTGCCGGCTGCCCGAAGACACCTGCTTGGTCACGCCGCGTTGCTTTTCGCCTGGGCCGAAATCGACCCGGGCGCGCGTTGATTGAGGTGGTTGTGCGAGACACGCCATAACGCGGCCAGAAAGAGCAGAGCGACGACGGTCCCCACGATCCAGAGAATCGCTTTCGTGCCTGGAGAGAATGGTTCGGCGGGCGTTTCGCGTAAGTAGTCGGGGAATGATTTGACCGGCTTGACGTCTCGCTCGGGTGTGTTCTTGACGTAGAGCTCGTGTTCTCGAGCCTTGATCGAGATGTCCTGTTCGGACATGTTCTGTTTTTCGGAAGCCATGGGCCACGTTTCCGCAACGAAGTGCCGCGAGAGTCCTGCGCGATCCGGAGAACTTCCTCTTTAGACTAGGCGGAACCGCGCCGACTGGCAATGGATTGCGTTCACGCATCAAGGTGTGCGGTCGTGCTGCTGGCTTGCGACAACTCGGCCCAAAAAAGCAACGCTGTAACGCCGGACTCCCTGGCCGATCTCCGGCCGCCAGTTGAATCGATCCCCAGAGTCGCCCCTTGACGCCGAGCCGTTGCCTACGCAATGATGCGTACGTTACACGGCGTAGACACTCGTTGTGGCAGGGGGAAGCGTGATGGCGGGTCGGAAAGCGTCGGTGATCACGGAGCGGCAGTTTGCCGTTTTGCGTGTACTCTGGGAGCACGGACCGCTGACGGTGCGCGGGCTGATGGAGCATCTGCCTCGGGGTGACCGGCAGCCTTACACCACGGTGCTCGGTTTGGTCCAGGGAATGGAAAAGGCCGGTCTGGTCGACCATGAGAAACAAGGTTTGACGCACGTTTACCGGTCGACCGCATCGCGTCGTGAAGCCACCGGCAGCCTGCTCGCTGATTTCGTCGCGCGGTTCTTCCACGGGTCGGTCGAGCAGCTCGTGCTCGGACTGGTCGATGCCGAGCAACTGGACCCTGACGACTTGCGGTCAATCGAAGCCCGACTCGATCGAACGAGCCGTGGATCAACGCCGGCAACAGGGAGTGCGAATTCCACGGCCGCGGCCAAGAAAAAGCCGAGGAGGAAGACGCCATGACGCATCTGGTGGACCACTGGGTCATCCCCTGGCTGATGTTGCTAGCCGACTGGTCGATCCGCTGGGGCGCCGTGCTTGCTCCGCTCGCGGTCTGGTTCACGGTGCGGCCGCCACGGCGGACGGCGTTTCGATACCTTTTATGTCTCGCGGCGTTGGCGGCGGGATTCTTGCTACCGATCGCGCCGCGCTGGGGCAACGCCGTTGTTCCCTGGCCATCGTGGCGTGCATGGGCCGCCACCGGCTCGCCGGCAACCGAGCCCCCCGCGGCCGGACCTGAAGGCCCTGATGCAACTCCCGCCGCCTCGTGGACGTCAACTGGGTCGGGCCCGGATCACCGGGCCCTGGAACCTGTTCCTTTCTCGAAACCGGCGCGGCCCGCCGACGATCTACATCGCACTCGACCGACGAGCCCGTCTCCGGGCGCGTGGCCGCTGGTGGCCCTGGTGGCGGCCGGCACGTGGGCGTTGATTGTCCTGGCGCTCCTGTCACGCCTGGCGTGCGGTTGGCTCGTCCTCGCCCGCTTGAAGCGTGAAGCCGTGGAGGTGACCCCGGATTCGGACGGCCTTCTCGGCGAATGCCGAGAGAGACTCGGCTTATCGCGGCACGTGGGGCTCGCGCTGCATCCGGCAGTTGCTTCACCGGTGGTTGCTGGCGGCCTGCGTCCCGTGGTCCTTGTCCCGACCGACTGGCACGACTGGCCCGAGTCGCACCGCCGCGCCTGCCTGTTGCACGAGCTCGCGCATCTTGTGCGATATGACGATTGGGCCAAGCTCATTCAAGAGCTCCTCCGCGCTCACTTCTTCTTTCACCCGTTAGTCCGCTGGCTTCTTTTTCGGCTCGACCGCGAGCGAGAGCTCCTCTGCGACGAAGCGGCCGTCGCCCTCGGTTCTGATCCCGTGGGCTACGCCCGACTTTTATTCGATCTGGCTCGCCGACCCGGACGGCTCTTTCCCGTCACGCCTCTGTCCCATCACGGCTCGCTCCCGTTCCTCGACCGCCGCACTGTCGGGGTCCGCATCGAGCGGCTTCTGGAGAAAGACATGCTGAGCACCCTATCCTGTTCTTCAACCGCGCGCTTCGTCTTGCTGGTTCCACTCGTCCTGGCCGTGGCCCTCGGCGTCGGCGGGCTCCGCATCACGGCCGTCTCGGCCCAGCAGCCGGGCAAGGACACAAAGCCGGCGGCCCCGGCGGTCGAATCTGCTTCGCGCAAGAGCGAACCCCGGCTGGAAACCCCGGCACCGAAACCCGCCGCCCCGGCCGGCCAGCGCGAGGCGCCGAATGAGCTGGGCGGCGTGGTGCTTGATCCTGACAACCGCCCCGTCCCCGGCGCGACGCTCGTGGTGGGATCTTGCGACGATGGCAAGTCGGGTCACCAGGTTCTTTCGACCGACGCCCGAGGGCGGTTCGAGTGGATCGCGCCGATTGGGACGGAAGTCGCCTGCATCGTCGCGCACAAGCAGGGCTTGGCGACCGCCGTCGTCAGAACCGTGGCCCGTCCCGGAGTAAATAACTCCGACCTGAAGCTGCGGCTTGGTAAACGCGAATCGTTCGCCGCCGTGCTCGTCGATGCAGAAAACAAGCCGGTGGCCTCAGCGAAAATCCGAGTGAGGATGTTAGCACACTCCAGCGAGTCGAAGAATGGCACGAGCACCACGATAAGCACAGGATTCGCTCATGTCGCTTGGGAAGTCGTTGCCGGGAGTCCGGTCGAGAATCTTTTTGCGACGAAAACCAACTCGGACGGATTATTCACCTTCACCGACCTGCGCCTCGGATCTGGTTTGTTGCTGCAAGCGATCAGCGCTGATGGTCGATCGCTGCGTATCAAGTCGAAGTCGAAGATGTCAACGCGGCTGCGGCGGACGATGGACGATCTGGGGTTCGTAACCGCCGCGCCTGGCGAGGTGACCGAACTTGTCGCGGTCCCCGCGGCGCGGATCGCCGGCAGGGTTGTGACGGAGCTGCCGGGTGTGGGCGTGTCCGGGCTGACGGCCAGTTTTCAGGAAAGCCGCCCACGCGGAGTTTCTGGATGGAGCATGAATTTTGATCGTAACGTCCGCACCGACGACGACGGCCGATTTACCTTCGACGGCCTTAGCGAAGGGACTGTCAACGTGTTCGTTCAAGGCGACGGAGAGAACAAAACCTGGACCTACCGCGCGGCCAAGGATGTCACTTTGACCCCGGGTGCGACGGCCGAGGTCACGCTCGACTTGATTCGCGGGGTCGAGGTTGAGGGAACCGTCGTTGCACGCGGAACGGGCACGCCGGTCGAAGGGGCTGACGTCGGAGTCTACGGGCCATTTCGTCCTCGGACCAGTGCGATGACGACTGGGGCCAAGACAGACGCTCGGGGCCGATATCGCTACCGGCTGCCGTCCGGCGAGACGTATTTCTATGCGATGGGTCCGCCGAAGGGCTTCACAAGGTTGCCTAACGATGGTTCGAGCCGCACCGTGACGATCCCTGACGGCGTGCCGAGCTACGAGGTGCCGCCGATCGAGATCGCGCCGGCCGTGACCGTCCGCGGGCGGGTGCTTGACGCCAGTGGAACGCCGATCGCTGGTGCCACGGTTGTGGGCATGTGCCAGGGGAGTGTTTGCCGGCCATTTCCGGGTGCCGAGACCATCACCGATAGCCATGGCGAGTTCCGCTTGCCGCCCGCACTGGATAACACGGTGGCGATCGGCGCGGCCGCGCGGTTACTGGTGCGGCTGCGCGGCGGAGCCGAACACGAGGCCGCCGTTCTCCCTACCAGGGATGGCGCCGTCGTGGTCAAGCTCCCGATCGCGGGCGAGACACTTGGCGGCGTCGAAGGTCCCCATGACGTGTCCCCGAATGAGTTGGCCGGAGTGGTCGTCGATGTCGAAGGCAAACCCATCGAAGGCGCCGAAGTCGACGCCTGGACCTGGTACCCCGGTCATGAAACGAAGACCGACGCCAAGGGAGCCTTCCGAATCCGTGGGCTGGAAAAGGACCGTAAGGTCGAAGTCGTCATCCGCCGGCCCGGCTACACGCCGCAGCTCTTCCTGACCCAGCCCACCGGCGCGCCTGGCTGGGTCATCGTGCTGGGGAACAAGACCTACTTCGAGGGCCGAGTCACGGGCCCCGACGGTAAGCCCGTCGCGGGAGCCCTGCTTCGGGCCAACTGCGGACCAAAGCGCGCCGATGGGGTGATGATCACCGAAATCTGGACCGAGGCCAAGACTGATAACGATGGTCGCTACCGGATGTATGCCCAGGCCGACATCTATGACATCCAGGTGCGCGTCGCGGGCATCGGCGGGGCGCGGTTGCCCGATACCTCGCTCGGTGCCGACGAGGCGAAGCGGCTCGACGTCCGGCTCGAACCGGGTGTGACTTTTCGGGCCAAGGTAGTCGACAGCCTCACGGGTGAGCCCGTGCCGGGCGTGCGCCTCTGGCACTGGCAGCACCCGGGCGTTGAGGGCCGGTCGAACAAGGATGGGGTCATCGAGGTCGCCGGCATGCTCCCCGGACGGTTCGATTTCATGGTCGACGCCGTGGGCTATACCCGATGGTGGTCGCAAGAGGCGGCCAGCGAGTGGAGCCGCCGCAAAAAGGATGAGACTCGTGGTGGGTGGCAGCGGAACTTTGACCACGTCGATTTCGAGCTGAGCCCTGGTATGAGCCCGGTCACGATCACCGTCGAGCGCGGGGTGACGGTGACCGGCCGGGTTGTCGATCCCGATGGAACGCCGGTCGCCGGAGCCACCGTCGCCCCGGCGCGGACCGGCACCGGCAACTCACTGACCGGCGACACTCGTTTCAGCGTCGTGACCGTTAAGGAAGGCAAGTTCACCATGGTCCTGCCGGCAAGCGGCGATTGCGAGTACAACCTCGTGGCACACGACGGCAAGTACGGCCAGTGGCGAACCTGGGCCAACGGCGTGCTCCCGCCGTTTCGAACCAAGCCTGGCGAAGTTTTTCGCGACGTCGAGCTTTGCCTCACACAGCCCGCCACCGTCCGCGGTCGCGTGACCGATGCAAGCGGCCACCCGATTCCCGGTCGCGAGGTACGCGCCAGCGCGGCGGACCGGTATGAAAATCGATACTACGATCCAACCGTTAAAACGATGGCGGACGGGCGTTACGAGTTGAAGTTCATCCGCCCGGGCACGCAGTTCATCCAGGTGGCTCCGTTCTGGCTCGACGCATGGCAAGCACCCGAGGGGACGACGCGCCAGTTGACCCTCAAACGCGACGAATTGAAGGAAGGCGTGGACTTCCGGATCCCGGGAGACAGCAAGGGGCCTTGAAGCCGCCGTCCACCAAGAGGTTCTCTCGAGCCAATCGCCAGCACGTCTCTCCGCGGGCGTGCTGGTGATTCGTCTTCCGCACCGGGCGCTGCAAGGAGCGTTTCCTGAAAGACCCCACCGGATTATTTGTGCAGACATTGTGATGTGTTATAATCGCTCGATCTTACGCATATGTCTTCACTCTGGCCTTCAGCTCAACTAAACGGGCTTGCGTAATTCCGAGACGCCAGGGCTCCCCGAGTCGGCACTGGCACTCGGCTCGTGCGGAGACTCGCCCTGGCGCGGTGAAAAGTTGGTCTTGACAGGGCGAATTCGCACAGGGGATTTTACGGTTTCTGTTGCGCTTCGGCGATGGGAGGATACTCCAGGATACAAGGCGAAGGACCCCTCTATGGACGGTCGCACTGATTCGACACCGGACCCGGACCTGAACCCGAAGGATTACAAGAGCAGGCCCGGGGCCTTGGCCTGGTTCTTCCGCAAGAGCCGCGACGGCTGGAAGCGTAAATACCGTGATCTTAAGGTCACCGTCAAGGGCTTCAAGAATCGCATCGCCGACCTCACGAAGAGCCGGGAGCAATGGCGGGACAAGGCCGAGCAGGCGAACCAACGACTGGGCGCTCTGGAGGCCGAGAACGCCGAGCTGCGGGCTCGGATCGCTGCGGCGGAGGATAAAAAAAAACGAGCCCCGGAGCCGGTCCGCTGAACTTCACCGCCGAGCAGCTCGAGGTGGCCCGGGGCCAGCAGTATGCCGTGGGCGTAGTGCAGTGGTTCACGATGCTGGTCCTCGACTGCGGGGCCTCATTTCGGTGCGCCGCCGCAGTGCTGGAGTCGATCGGCGCGGCGGCCGGCTGCGACGACTTGACCCCCGATCGGTCCACCGGTCGACTCTGGCTGCTGCGGTTAGGGTTAGCGGCCCTGCTGAGGCCCAAGGTCATCGCCGACGATTGGGTCTGGATGATCGATCACTCGATCCAGATCGGGACGTGCAAGTGCCTGGTCATTCTCGGCGTCCGGTTGAGCCAGTTCCCCGAGGGTCGGGCGCTGTGCCACCGCGACTTGGAGCCGATCGCCTTGGTCCCGATGATGAGCTCGACCAAGTCGGCGGTCGCGGCCTGCCTTGGGGAGGCGGCGGGGCGGACCGGGGCGCCGCGGGTGATACTCGACGATCATGGGGCCGACCTGCACGGCGGGGTCGAGATCTTCCGCGCGGCGTATCCCGGGACGGTCGAGGTGTATGACATCACGCACAAGGCGGCGTGCCTGTTGAAGGCGCGCCTGGAGAGGGATGAACGGTGGAAGTCCTATAGCACCGAGCTGGGGCAGGCCAAGTTTCGGGTGCAGCAGACCGAGCTGGCAGGGTTGGTGCCGCCGAGCCAGCGGTCCAAGGCTCGGTTCATGAACGTGGGCAAGCTGGTGGCCTGGGGGGTCAAGACGCTGGCGTTGATCGATGAGCCGGCGAGGCTGGGGCCGCTGGCAATCGAAGAGGAACGGGTGCGGGAGAAGCTGGGTTGGCTGCAGGCGTATCGCGGGGCGCTGGAGGAGTGGTCGGGTTACCAGGCGGTGATCGATGAGACCCTGGGCTTCGTGCGGCAGCGGGGGCTGTACGCGGGGGCCGAGATCGACTTGGCGGCGACGGTTCCCCCGCGGTTGGGCCCGGCCGGAGAATTGCGCGAGGATCTGCTGGAGTTCGTCAAGGCGGAGGGATTGAAGGCACGGCCGGGGGAGAGGCTGCCGGGGACGACGGAGGTGGTGGAGTCATGCTTCGGCAAGCTCAAGGCGTTGGAGGACGGTCAATCGAAGGGGGGGTTCACCGGGTTAGTGTTGAGCCTCGGCGCAATGGTCTCGGATTGGACGGCCGAGACCATTGGTGAGGCGCTGGAGCAATGCCGGGTGCGCGATGTCCTGGACTGGTGCCGCCAAACGTTGGGCCGGTCGGTACAATCGCAGAGGCAACTGGCTTATGGTCGCCTGGCCGGCGCAACAAAACCGGGATGAACGATACTTCGAGTCAAGCCCAAAGTTTCACCGCGCCAGACTCGCCCTCCCAGGATCGTGCAAGGGCATTTGGAAGAGACGCCGACACGGCCGTAATCATGAATCGTCGAGTTCCGAGAGACTCCAGGCGAGCTTTCGTCCGAGGGCCTTGGCGTAGGTTCGCATCGTTCCAAGCGTGGGGTTGGAGATCCTGCCCGTCTCCAGCTTGCTGATCGTAGCGCGGTCAATGCCGGTTCGCTCGGCCATGTCCGTCAGGCTCAAGCCCAGAAGCTCTCGTTCGCGCCGAAGCGACGTCAAGACGTCGATCAACTCGCGATCGACCGTGGGAGGAAAGTCTTGACGGTACGTCTCGATGTCTCGGGCCAGATCGACCTGGTAGGCGGTCGTCTCGCGTTCCGCACGTCGGGCCTCGGCGGCGCTACGCTGCTCGGGGGTCGAGGCTGCGTCATGCAGACGCCGCCGCGGGCGTTTTTCAGAGCTTGCGGGAGGTTTGTCGCCCATGGATCATTCCTCAATCCTGTCAGGGAACTGGCACCGGCAGCAACTCGTGTTGTAAACCCCTGGATTATGAAACCTTACGGTACGTCTCGTTTTTTCCGCAAGATTCGCGGGAACGCCGGGATTGGTTTGCCTTGTTCGATGCATCACTCTTATAGATAGAAGCTTCATCGGAGGTGAGTGCAACGGCCGCGGCGCGTCGTCGGGGTCAACGCGAGATCGATCGCGGCACGCGCGAGAACGAACGGGGACACCAAAGTGCTCATGCTCGACAGCCTTTTTTGCGACGGCACGGTCACCGGGTTGACCGATCACGAATTGCTGGAGCGTTTCCAGACGTGCCGTGACCGGTCGGGCGAGGTTGCTTTCACCGCGCTCGTCAGGCGGCACGGTCCCATGGTCATGAATGTGTGCCGCCGCATGCTGCGCGATCCGGCCGATGCCGATGACGCTTTTCAGGCGACTTTCCTCGTGCTGGTGCGGCGTGCCGGAGAGATTCGTGTCGCAACGTCTCTTGGTCCCTGGCTTTATGGCGTCAGTGTTCGTATCGCCCGCCGAGCGCGGGACCACAAGACGTCTCGCGCGATGAGTGAGCTGGATCACGAAGTCGCCGGATCCTTGGCGTCGGATTCGCCGGGGGATCGCGACTTGCGGATGGCCGTCGACGAAGCAGTGGCGCGTCTGCCCGCTCCGTTTCGAGCCGCCATCGTCCTGTGTTACTTGCAAGGTTTGACGCACGCCGAAGCAGCCGGCCAGTTGCGGTGTCCGGTGGGAACGGTGCGTAGCCGACTCGCCCGCGGCCGAACATTGCTCAAAGCACACCTCGAACGCTCGGAATTGGCCCCCGAAGTTCGTCCGAGCAACATCCTCTTGATGTTGACACTCGATCGCACCCGGGCCGTCCTGACCCCTTCACTGATAGAGATCACCGCCCGGACCGCGGCGCGACTCGCGGTCGGCCAGGCGCTGGCCACGACCGTCTCGGCCAGGCTTGAAGAGCTAGTCGCAGGAGCCACATCGACGATGACCAGTTTGAAATGGGCCGGTGCTCTTTCGTTCGTCCTCTTCGGAGGCCTCGCCACCTGGTGTGCCTTGGCTGTTGCCGCTCAGGGGCCAATCACCACTGTTCGCCCGGCGCCGGCAAACACCGCCATCTTGCCACTGGCCGCTCAATCGCTGACACAGACCGCCAGGAAGTCAGGTGCCGGCAACGCTCAGCGCCCTTCGCAGGAGACCCTGGCAATTCCCGATGACCTGCCCCCCGTCGTCGTCAACGTCGAGCCGAAACTCGCGCTCAGGACGTTGATCCAGCCACTCGCGAAATTCGCGTCACATTCAGCAAGACCATGAAAGACAAGACATGGTCGTGGACCGAAGGAAGCGCCTATGCGACTCCCAAGCTCGAAGGCAAGATCCATTACGAACCCGACAAGCGCACGTGCGTGATGCCAGTGAAGCTGGAGCCCGGAAAAACCTACGTACTGGGCATCAACTCCGAACGGTTTCGCGGATTCAAGGATAGCGACGGACGCTCGGCGCTGCCGTATCTTGTCGTTTTTCGCACGAGAGCCGCCGCTCAATAAGAGAAAGTAATGAGAGAAGAGATCGATCGCCTTGCTGGAATTTTCAAGTCTTGCTCGAGAGCAACGCCGACCCGCCAAGGCCCGTAATCGGGAGCGGCGCCTGGAAAGCGCCGGACGCCCGGGGATCAGCAAGCTCCGGTCATCTCCTCGCCTGAAAAAACCAATCCCAACTGCGGGGATAGGCCGCCAGCGGATTCTTGTCCGTTGGATCTTCGTCCCAAGGGTAGAGGACCTTGGCCAGTTTGTTGCCGTTGAACCCCGCTTTGCTCAACCGAAACTCCAGTTCGAAGGCTTGCCAGAACTTCTGCCGCAAGCCGTCGAAGTGGAATTCCCCGAAGGCGAAATCATACAAAGGTTTTTCGACATGAAGGGCGGCGACCCGTTTGGCTTCTCGTGGACGGAGTCCCTGTTCGAGCGCCTGATCCATCCGCACCATGATCTGATAGCAGATGGTATCGATCGACGGCACCACGCCCAGGAACTGGCCACCGGGGCTCACGCTCGCGTGGATCGCCCGTAACGTTCGGTCGATCACTCGCACGTCGGGCATGACGATCGAGTTGATCGCGACGGCGACGTCGAGCTGACCGGCGAGGTCATCGAGCCTGTGCATCGGCCGCTCGAGAAAGGTGACACGCGCGGCTGCCTCCGGACTGAGCCGGGCCGCGGCCTGCTTGAGCATCTCGGGGGCAAAATCGAGTGCGATCACACGCCGGAACCGCGCCGCCAGGTAGGGCAGGAGGGGGCCGGTGCCGCAACCGAGGTCGGCCACGGTTTTCGAACCAGCGTCGGGGATTGCTTCGAGGGCCTGCCAGAGCGGAGTATCGACGTTCGAGCCGTAGGGATCGACGAAGATCTCGCCGTACTGCGCGGCGTGACGGCTCCAGTGGTGATCCTGGTCTTGCAGCTCGTTCTTGTGCTTGGCCAACGGTCTGACCTGATTGCGTCGTTTTGGAAACGATTCGCCGCTCCTGTCAATTCTATCGCATTGCAAAGCCATGTACGATAATGAGATTTCAGCGACCCCACTTTCAATTGAAGTGCTCAGAAGAACATTCGTGGATTATTAACAGGGACACATCAATGACAGAACTGGCCGGTTCCGGATCCGCCTCTGCTTCAATCCCAGACCTTGCGTCCACGTGGGGGAGAATGGCCCGCGTGTGGTCAGTCACGCTCGCCGCGGCCGTGGCTGCGGCGCTATTCACCTGGGTGGCCGGCGAGTCATTGCGCGTTGACGAGATTGGACGGGGATCGCGAGGAGCCGGCATGACGGTCTCACCGGTGGCCCAAGGCATGCGCAACGCGGTGACGGCACTCGGCCTTCTGGGCGGGTCGCTAGGGTTATGTCTGGGCGTCAGCGGGGGCTTGCTGCGCGGGTCGCCTCGGATAGCGGGTCTGGCCGGTCTGGGTGGCGGGATTCTGGGGGCAGCCGCCGGTTTCGGCGCGTCGTGGGTGCTGGTGCCCCTGTATTACAGCCATTACTCGTCGGTCAGCCTGAGCGTTCCCCTGCTCGTTCACGGCGGGATCTGGACGGCCATCGCGATTGCGGGCGGGCTGGCATTCGGGTTCGGGATCGGTGGCATCAGGCACGCGGTCGAGGCGGCGGCCTATGCGATTGCGGGAGCCCTCTGCGCGACGTTCAGCTACGAGTTTGCCGGCGTCTGGCTGTTTCCCGCGGCGCAAACAGACCGGCCGCTGCCGGCGTCTCCGGAAAGTCGGTTATTTGCTTATCTGATTCTGGCGCTCATGGTCGGCGCCGCCCTGGCGTTTAGTGCCACCCGGAGCCGGGCGTCGAAGGTTACGCCAGCGCCAGCCGTCTCGTGAAGTGAAGGATTGTCTTGAGAAAATCGCGGTCGGTGGATGTCGCGTTGAAATGATCTGGCCATTAACGGGAAAAGGGAGGCCCCACGACCGACTCGTCGTGTGGCCTCCCTTTTTGGTTTACTCGTTCAAGCTGAGGGCGTTGTTCCCGGCTTGCGCACTCATTCGACGAAATCAATATGAGTCAGAGCTGACGACCTCGCCGCCGCTGACCGTCGTGATCGACTGCCACACGCCATTACCTGACGCCGAGAACGGGAAGCACGGGGCTGTCGTGTTCGAGCCGCTTCGGGTCATGTTGGGCGGGTTGTAATTCCACGAACTGATCGAGTTCTTGATGAAGTGGACCGAACCGTCGCAAAAGGCGGCGTTGATTCCGCCGGGATGCAGACTCTGCGCCGAGATCGCCTGGAGACTGGTTCCACCTTCGGAGTGGCCGTCGCAATTATCGGGGTTCTCGTACGGTTTGGTATTCGTCGCATAGCCGGGCAAGGCCGGCACGTTCGGCGGGTAGAACGACGAGATCGACGTGTCGCCGTACTCGCCGTCACTCCACCAGCCTTTTTCTTCAAACTCGTAGTTGGTGAGGATACTCATCTTGCTCTGGCAACGTTCAGCCCACATGACGGTATTGCTCGTCCCATCGGTGATGGCGGCGATGGTACGCGGTCCGATGGAGCCACACCCTCCGGCGCTAACGGGAAGACCCGTATCGATCATGGCGCCGTTTTGAAGCGTCAGCTCCGCAGGGGCCGCGGCACGCTGGTCGCAGCCATTGATGCCCTGGATGCAATAGGTTCCGACCATGCCCGCGTAGCTGGTATAGCGCAAGGTCATGTTCGAGCCGTCCCAGCCCGGATCCGTTTGAAAGAAGCCGAGCCCGATGATCATGCCATCGCTGGGGCACCAGTAGTTCGTCAAACCGGTCTGAACGACCGTGCTATTGCCAAAGGTATACGGGCAGTACGCAAAATTGATGGCGTTGTAAAGCGGCGTTTGCTCGGTGAAGCCCAGGATCCGGGCCAACCCGCCCCAGCCGTCAACGTGCGCCCGGTAATTCGGCGCAGGGACGGCGCCGCCAGACGGTTGATCTGGAAGCAACCGTTGGAGCTCTCGTAGTTCATCGAAGCGAGAGCAATTTGCTTCAAGTTGTTTGTACACTGGATGCGCCGGGCCGCTTCCCGTGCGGCCTGAACGGCCGGCAAGAGTAAGGCGATTAACACGGCAATAATGGAAATCACGACGAGGAGCTCGATCAGGGTAAACCCGCGCCGAGCGGGTTTCAGACCGACAGGTGTGCTCATACAGGGCCTCCGACACGTTAGATAGGAATCGAACGGATAACGCCGGCGACAAGCCGGCCAACGGAACTGGGCAAGATCGCAAACGCAGAGACGTGATCCTCGATGGAAATTGATAACAGAATCGAGCAAGAGGAATTACTCGGTTCCTTGCTTCGTTTTCTCCCACTCTTTCCGGATGACCGCTCGCTTCTCGCGGCCCCCCAGTACTTCAGTCTTGTTCCCCTTGCCGACCTTTTTGACGAAGATCTCGGGTCGCTCCGTCTCGAGCTTCTTGACGAAATCCGCCGGCGGCATCGTGCTTTCCCGCGAGTCAGACTCGCTGCAGCCGATCGGAAGAATCACGCAGCAGAAAGCCGACACACCGAAAATGGCAAACCGCCGAATCACGCCGGATCTGATAGTGCGCAGCACGTTCACGGAAAACCCCCTTACTCGGAAATTCGGATGGCCCCATCCTGGGCCGGCACTCGGCCCGATCAAGACGCTCTGACCGACTCATGAAAGCTGAGCATGGTCTGGCACAAATCGCACAAGATCAATGAAACCAACATGTTGGTTCAGAACAGCGAACCTTCAAAAATAACAAGTCATCCAGCGACTGAACTTACATGTTTAAAAAAGAGACCGGCCAATCCCGCTGACTGTCAAAGTCCATGACTCGCAGAACAACTGCGCGTGGAATCCTTTGCCAGCGCACCGAATGGTGATGGTGCCACGAGCAATTGACGAAGCGAGATACTTTCTAAGTGATGTTGCTTAATGTGAAATGAGACCCTACCACCCGAACGGGTTGTGTGTCAAGATACCGACAGATCGCATCAAAAAGGAAATTTCGAGGGATTGTCGACCGACCCCTCCACGCTCGGCATTGACAGGAGCGAAGAACGTGCACGCAACCTGGCTTTCGACCTGCGTGGCGTGACTCAACGGCCTTGCGTCGTTCCGAGACACCAGGGCTCGCCGAGCCGGCACTGGGCACTCGGCTCGTCCGAGACTCGCCCTCCCAGGATCGTGCAAGGGTATTCAGGGGGTCGCGCCTTCCGGCGTCAGCTTCACCACGTCGATCGCGATCGAAAGTGATGTCCCCATCACGTCGCGGCGGTACCAGTGAGGGTAGCCGAGCTTCGCGTCGGGTTTGAAACGCATCACCACCGTGGTTCCCTTGGGCTGATCGAACGGATGATCGCTCTTGAGCTGCGCCAGCTCGTCGGCGATCGTGAGAAAAAGCCCATCCACACTGTAAAACCGCGTGTCGGCTGGCTTCAGCGCAAACCGCTTGTTATCCGGCCTGATCGATTCGACCTTGCGAACATCACCATCGCGCACCGTCACGAGATAGTGGTTGTTTTGCGCACCGGTGACCGTCCATTCGAGGTCGTAATTCCGGACCCCCGCCTTCGTCCATAACGCCTTCGCTTGTTCGAGCGACTCGGGCGTCGGTGCCTCGCCTCGTGAACACCCGCTGATCGCGGCGCACGTCGCGAAAATGCCAAGCAGCGTGATTGTTCGAAGACCTCGTATCGCCGTCGTATGGCTCATTTCGAAACGTCTTAATTCTTTGGGACTCGTGTTAGCCGCCCGTCACGACAGCCACCTCGGCTGTGCCTTGCTCCAGCATGGCACGACCGCCGCCAGTTGAACAGTCATGCGCAGACGACACGCGAAATCGTTGTGATCCCCTGGAGCTGCGTTTGCTCAATGGATCGCGTGTTCCAGGCGGAAAATCAATTCGCGGCCGGTCAGCGACGTGCTGCTCAGTTTGGGCATGGCGACCAGATCAAATTGGTTGAGATTATCAAAGGCCCATGTGGCGACAGTCGCGCGGCGGTGCGCGGCCCGGGGGAGCAAGTGCCAGACGTTTCGGGCCAGTTCATCAATCGGCTCGAGCGATTGAACAATGACGCGGCCCCCTTGCGCCAGCGCGCGACAATCGGCGTGAGCCGTGGATCACCATTGGCGGCCGCGAGCGGCGCGGCCGTTTCAACGACCTGAGAAACGTTGCAAACGCCTGTCGGTAGGCCTTGATCTTGATCGGCCGCACTCCAGGTGCGGCGCAAGAGACCCGCGAACCCGAACGGATTGGCACCCAGCCACTTGTAGGCCCAGGGACCGATGAAAATCGCGTGAAATGCCAGCGCGCCGGGGCGGCCCTCGTCGTCGTACCCCTGGGCGCGACTCCCACGACCATCCACGGCCCAGACTCGAGTTGAAGCGCAAAAAAACTCTCGGCCGCAATGGCTCCCACGGGGGGTTCGCCAAATCGCTGAGCCGCCAATTTCAGCGCGGCGATCCATTCCGGACGGCAACCCGGCGACTGTGTCAGAACGGCATACCCTCGCCGCCAGAAGGGAAAGCTCCCATAGACGGCCTGTTCAAATGAGACTTTGAAAGGAAGCTTGATCATCGTGAGGGCGACCCCAATATCGACCCGACCCAATCACCACGCGGTGATCAGTCAGGTTTGCTGAGCGTCGGAACCGAGAAGTCGGAAGCGAATACCAGGGATGTTTTCCCCCCCTTGGCCGGCTTGATCGTGCCGGAAAGGATTTTCATGGCCAGGGGGTCGCCCTCGGCGTGATGCAGTGTATAAACTTCGCTGGCCGACCAGTCATAATCAATGATGCGGACCGTGATCGGATCACCGACCTTCCACGTGATGGGCTGGGGGAACGTGTAATCCCAGATCGGCCGGTGCGAATCACGGATCACCGGCGATGGTCCGTAAACAGTTCCGGCGACCTCGACGACGACACCGAGGTTCGGAGCGCCGCCGGCGAAGTACTTGCCAACGCCCGGCTCGACCACGCCACGGCGCAACGTCACGCGATACTGTCCGGGAACCGAAACCTTGTCCCACCAGTCGAGATATTGCTTGGCATCGGCGGCGAACCGGCCGTCGGGCTGGTCGCGCAGGTAATCGCGCAAACGATGGGCGACCTCGGCGACGTCATCGGGATGCGCAATCGCGTGGTCATAGGCTTGCCGATAGGCATAATTGTCCCACTCGCGCAAGATCTGGTCCTTGGCTTCAACGGCCTCGCTGATGAATCGACCGCCGGTCTGGTGGGCCTTCAGGTATTCCTGATAGCGTTCGATGCGGCGTGGCGAACTGGGTCGGATACTGGCGAGAATAGTCGCGTGCTCGCTCGATATCGCGATCGTCGAGTCGCCGGAGATAGCCTTCGAGCCGCCGCTCGACTTCGGGGCGAACGACACTCTCGGGATGATCGCTGATGAACTGCCGCGCGCGTTCAATCTGATCGTTCAGCGAGACATCAGGGAGCGATTCGGAATGGATCAGGTCGTCGACAATGCGCCGCTCGGCCGCGGATTGGCGCGTGGCCAGGGCCGACTTGAGCGCCGTGGCCAGCGCGAGCGCCTCGGCGCGGCGCGGGGTATCAGGGAACGCGCGGAGAAACGAATCGATGATCGCCAGCGGGGCCGCGGGGTCATCGATGGCCGAGAGCGACAGAGGCCTCGGCCTGGACGGTTCTCCAGCGTTCGTCATGACGCGCCTGCTCGTGCGCGGCTTCGACTTTCTTGATGGCCGGGGCGAGTCGCGGAGTCTGGTCCTTGAGCTCGCCTAGCCTCGTTGGTAAATCGGCCGGCGCCGTGCCGTTGGCCACCTGGATGTCGGCCGCCTTGACTTGCCACTCGTCGCGCTTTTGCCGGGCTTCCCGGGCGAGCGACGGCCAGAACGTCGGCAACGACGGGTGTTCATTGAGCAGATCCGACCATCGCCGCGCGACGGCCGGGGCCGCGCTATCGCCGGCCCGCTCGAACGAGGCGGCGCGATAAAAGGCCAGGAGATCAGACCCGGCCAGCAGGCCAACCCCCGCGAGGGCCGCCGCCAGGCCGCGAACCAGCCAGCGCCCGCGGCGTTTACGTATCAGCTTTTTGATCCGTCCGCGGAACTCGAACGATCGATTCGAGCGGGGATAGCGCCGCTCATAGGCGGCCACGCAGCGCTCGAGCCGCGGCAAGTCGCGAGGCGCCAGCTCCCACAAGAGGCTCATGTCCGCGCGATCGCGCGCTTCGAGCTGGTCGGCCACCCAGCCGAGCGGACCTTCCAGGCCAAGCGGATGCAACTCGGCTCGGCGGACGGTTACCGCCGCTGGCGCCCGTTCCAAACGAGCTGACCGCGAAAATGGCCCCATCGGGTGCGTGCGCGGCCAGGGCGTGGCGCGTCATCCCGTAGCGTTCGTCGACGAGTTTCTCGACAAACGGCGTGGCAAAGCCGGCCGCGGCCCCCTGGCTTCTATCAGCCGCTGAAGATTCGGCGGTTGCCTGCACGCGGTCGAATTTCGTGAGCAGGAGGGCGACAGGCCGGCCCATGCTGAGGTCGTCCGATCGCTCGATATAGCGTTCCAGCAAGTTTTCAACTTCTTGTTGCCGGCGGCGCCGTTCCGCCGGCTCGGTCGAGCCCTCGGGGTCGAGACAGAGAAAGACCGCGTCGCAATCGGCGAAGAACTCCTGGATCGGCTCTTCGCTGCCGAGGGTGACATGTTCGCCCTGGTAATCCTTGACGATCAGGTCGAATCGCGCGGGGCCATGGTAGAGTCGCAGCTTCAGTTCGGTCTCGGCGAGCGACCCGGCCATCGGCTGGCTTGATTCGAGCTGTGCGATCTTCTCGGCCAGATACTCGGCCGTCTTCGCGTCGGCCGCGGCCAGGCGCAGGCCCGGAATGCGGCCACTCGAGGCCTGGCGATAGAACATGGCCAGTAATGTCGTCTTGCCCACGTTGCGATGGCCAAAAAGCGCGAGCCGTTTTGGTCCGCTCAAGCGCGCTTCAAGGACGTCGAGACGGTCGGTCGGGCGATTGGTCTTGCTCATGACTCAGATCCCTCGCGCTTTCCGCAAACCAGGCAAGGTCGTTTCGCGGTCGACGGCGTCAGGCTTTTCTTGTCCCTTTTAACATCGTCAAGTTGGTGGTTCGGGTCGAAGCCAGCCGAGAAATTGGTGGACATCGACGACGTACTTGTTGATACCTACGGCCTTCCACGATGACGTCCGCGGACATCAACTATCCCTCTCGACGAAATTTGGCCGGCTCATCGCGCCGCACGGGTCAATTGTCCGCGCCCGATCGTCCGGCGCAGCGCCCATCCAAACGGCCGGAACATCCATCCGAGCGGCATACCGACGATCACCAGAAACGCCCCGACGACAACCAGCCCAGCGAGTCCCATGCCGACGTAGCGAAGCACCGGGAAGTCGAGCCCGTAAGCGGCCAGCGTCTGGCCGATCGTGGTTTCGAGTCCGCGGGCCGCGCCGCCGCCAACGGCCGACGCAAGGCTCAGGCCGGCCCTGGCAAACTCGTGCACGGCGAATTCGGTGGCTTGGCCGGCATAGTCGACGAATTTCTCGGGATTGGCCATGAAGACCGCGAGGACTCCAGCCGCGGCGAGCTTCTTCTTATGAGGCAAGACCTGCTTCGTGAAGAAGGCCCAGCCGCCCCGTCCCGTTTTGCGCAAGACGCCGATGCTCTCCGGCCCTTCCTTGACGAGGACCTCGGCGACGTCGTCGCCGAAGACGCGTACGGCCGTCAATCCTTCGGGACCGAGCCGGCGGACCACGGCTTCCGCGTCGCGGGGATACTTGCGGGCCAGAATTTGCGCCGTTTCACCAAGCTCGACCACCAGCCGTTTCTCGGCCGGTTTCAGGGCCCCGAAGGTGCGGCAGGTTTTGGGCGTCGTGCTTCAGCAGCCGCGAAAACCGAGCTTGCAAGAGCGCCTCCGCGGGTTCCTCGACCCGCCGTCCGGCCCGCGCCAGATCATCCGACCGGCGCACGAGCTGCTCGAGTGTTTCATCGGCCTCGTGCCTCAAGAACAGGCGGCCCGCGCCCGAAGCTCGGTGCGGGCGCCGTCGCCGCCAACGGTGCGGACCGCGCCCTTGCTGCCGGCTTTCGCCTCGAGAATGACCTCTTGAACCACGTCGTCCAGCCAGGACAGTTTGCCCGCATAGGCACGCGGCTGACCCGTCATGGTAAGGATCAGAGCCATGGCGAATGCAAGAGCGGGAGCGACGCCATTCGTGATCCGGCGATCGCGGGGCTCGCGAGAAAAGCTCATTGACTCATGTCCTTGAACGGGTGGTCGACGATTTGGCATGCCCGCATCATCCCTTTCTTGTTCACTCACGAAGTGTATTCGACATGCGGACGGATTTGTTGATGCTCGGTCACGATACTCAGAAATTGAATCGATCAATCAATCACGTTTCGACGCTTGGCTCGCGAGCGATCAGCGATGGTCGGGCCGTCTTGAGGCCAGGTGCTCTTCCATCTTCCGAAACCCGACGACACCCACACCAGCCTGCATACCCTGGGCCGCGAGATACTTCAATCCGCGCTGCGGCGGGATCCGCAGCACCACCTCGGCCCCATCCTTGAAGAGACGAATCGGTTGCCACGTGCTCAATCGCATACCCGCCTTGGCCGAGACGGGTGCGGCCATCTCGGCGATTTGAGCCAGCCCGAGCCGGGGCAGGGCATCTGGAATTCTCCGCATGACTTCATAGACGCCGCCCGCCGATCGAACCGTCCACCAGCGGGCCATTCTCCTTGTCTGGTTGGCCGTGCTAACCGTCCCGAGCCCCCCAAGGGCGGTCCCCCCTTCGCGGCGGGTGATGGCTTTCACGGCCGACTGGGCTCCGCTTTCGGCAACCTCGTTCCCGGCGGCCTTGGCCCCCTCGCGAACCGCGGCCTTGACCTCGGTCTTGATCGACTCCGCCGCAACCACGCCCTCGGGCTGGATGGCCGCGAGGCTGAGCACATCGGCCACGACAAAACAGCCGTCGATCAATGCCCAGGTCATTTCGCCCGACGTGGGCGAATAGCCTTTGCCGAGCACATTGCCCAGATGGATCACGTCGTAAAGGGGGAGAAACTGGTAGAATCGTATGTCGCTGCGATTCATCTGCACGACGCGCTCCAGACCATCGTTCTTGATCGTCCGGATCGTGGCCTGCCCATTATCGCCAGATGCGAATAATGCGGCCAGGGCGATCGATTCCGTGAACGAACGCCTGTTCTTGGCCGCCAGATAGGCGAGCATCTCAGGCCCTGCATCGGCCTGCGCGATCGCCGGGATGATCTCGATCCCCTGGGTCCGGAGGATTTCGCGGAAGTCAGGGTCCGGGGCGTATTTGTCGAGCATGGCCAGGGCCATCGGGCCGTATGCGGCCAGCGCGGCGACGGCGCGTTTGCGGAGCGCCGCATCGCTGAAACTGCCAAAGACGACGTCCGCCGCGTCAGGGCCAGCGTGCTTGATCGCCTGCTCGCCCGAAGCACCATGCTCCACCACGAGCCGCAAGGCGTTCGGGCTGCCGCCGACGGCCTCCGTCAGGCCGGCCGCCGCCACGTGCCGCAGGTGGCTGGCCACCGTCTCGGGGCGGTGCGATTGCAGTAACTCGTCGACGTAGTCGGCGTTGACGCGCAAGAGGATCAGGCTCTGGTCGAGCGGCAGAGACGTCCCCAGCGCCTGCAAGACCGGACCGTGCAATTTGACGATGGCGAATCCTTCAAGTCCCTGCCGCCGGAACGCCTCGAGCGCGAGAGCGCCGTGCTGGTCGAACGTTCGAATCGCGGTGCGCAGGTCGGATGAGCCGCGCTCGAGGCTGATGAAGCTCAGCGCGGCGAGCATGTCCGCCAGGGTCTTCTCGTCGCCCGCCGTGCGCTCGACGAGCTCGGTTATCGCCGTGGGCTCGGCCAGGAGCAGGGGGAGCACGCTCGGATAGCGCGCCCCGATCCGTTTCTGAGCCGGGGACAATCCGGCGATTTCGGCAATCAAGGTCCCGCGATCGGTGTCGTCGCTGTGTTTGAACCCGAAATACTCTCGCCAGTGCAAGAGGATATCGGCGGCCGCGTCAGAACCAAGAAAATCGCGCAGCCGCCGAAATTCCGAAGGATGCTTCTCATAGAGAAAAACCGCCTCGAGATCGAGACGGTCGAGCAAGACCAGGCCCCGAAGGCCGTCCGTCCGATCGATGACCTGAGCATTCCGTCCAAATTTGGTCGCGACCCGACTGACCAAGTCGCGCACGCGCTCTGGCTCGCCCGCGTATTTCGTCCCGAGCACGCTTCGCGGATCAGTCTGCGTGTCAAACCTTGACGCAGGCGTGAGCGACTCCCCGCTCGACTTCGAGCCGACGAGTTCGCGATCAACCGGGCCGGCCGGCTTGACGGCGAGCTTGATCAGGATCCCACCCGCGATCACAAGTACGGCAAAGGCTAGGGTTCGTTTCATCGGCTCTTTCTCATCCTGCGTCTTTGCCTTGGCCCCGCACTGAAGCAGTCACGCTTGCGAAGACTCGGGTCTAACCCTGATCCACGGGCTAACCGTGCGTCTGCCCTTAAACTTACGACCGCTCGTATTCACGCAAACGTTCTTGCGACACGGATTGTTCGGCACCAGCATGAATCCGGCAGGCGACCACCTACCATGATACCATTCATTCGCGTCAACGCGCAAGCTCGCGAGCCCGCGATCGAACGGGTCGGGTCAATGGCCCGGCGTGGCTGTCGCGGTAACACTCCTGGATCCCGTACTATTCTAACGGCGAAATTGGCAAGACGCGGCCGGCAAGCAAGAATGTGGCGGCAGACTCGTCGCGACAAACGTCATGTTCCCCCTGCGCGTGCTCTCGAATACAGACCGAAAACCAGGCTCATCCGGTTTCAATTCTCGCGGCCGAGGTTAATTTCACTCATTGGTTGATCTCATTTTTCATTGGCTCTCGTAGGCAAGGTCAAAACCTGGTGTTTCACAATATCCTGATGCGCGTCTCGGAAGTGTCTCGGAAACCGCGGCTCGTGCTTGTCTTGCTCACGCTCTGGGGCCTGTTCATCCTGTATGGCACGTTGCTCCCGTTCGATTTCTCGGCGGGGAGCTCGCTCATCGAATGGCGGCTCAGGCGCCTGTGGGAGCGGCCGGTGCGTGGGCTCGGCGGTTCGTGGGCCGATGTGTGGAGCAATATCCTTCTCTTTGTGCCCTGGGGTTTGTTGCTGGGGCTCTGGCGAGGCGCCCGTAGCCGCACGGGTTTCCTCGCCACGCTCGCATTGGCCTTGTTAAGTGCAGCGTCTCTCAGCGGATCCGTCGAATTTCTGCAGCTCCTTGCGCCCGGGCGAACGACGTCGGTTGTCGACCTGATCACCAATACCTTCGGCGCGGGCGTTGGGGCTTTGATCGGTTGGCCCCTGGCCGTTTTCATCTGGCCCGTTGTCTCGGTCAGAATCCGTCAGTTGCTCGAGGCGCGGCCGATGGGGGCGTGTGCCCTGGCCATCATGATCAGCTTCTTGTTCGCGGGGCTCACCCCGGCCTACGTGAAAACCGAGCGCCATGGCGTGGTTGCAGCCATTGAATCGGCGCGCTGGATTCCGTTCGGGTCGGCTCCCGGCGCGGCGACGCCGCGGGCGAAAGTCTGTCTCTGGGGTGCGGAATTCCTGGCCTATACCCTTTTCGGGGGCGTGCTCGTGACGGCGGTGCGCGAGTCAGGGCGTTCAGGGTTTCACGCGGTCGGCATGACCGTGGCTGCGGCCGGATCTTTGAGCCTGGCGATCGAAGGCGTCCAGATTTTTGTTCCGGGTCGAGACGTCGACCTCACGTCCGTCGTGTTGGCCTGTTCGGGCGCTGCCGTGGGGGGCACGGCCGTTGCAAGCCTACGGCACCTCGCCTGGCGCGACTGGACGATTCCCGCGCTGGTGATCTGGGCACTGGCGGCCTTGCTGACCGAGGGCAACCCACTCCAGTTCGCCTGGCCCACGCACTCAGTCTGGCAAGCCGCGGCGATCGTGCCATTCTGGTCTTACTTCGGCAGCCGCAGTCTCGAAGACCTGACCGACGTGATAGCCCAGGCGATGTTGTTCGTCCCGTTGGGTGCGCTCTGGCCTGCGCGCTCCGGGCGGCGATCGTTCGTGTCTGTCATCCTGGCCGGGTTCTGTCTGGGCGCCATGCTCGAGGTCGGCCAGGCGTTTCTTCCCGAGCGGTCCATCGACATCAGCGACGCCATCTCGGCCAGTGCGGGGGCCGGGCTCGGTCTGGCCGTCTGGCGCTGGGGAGATGCCACTCGCACTTCGTCGATGGGCGCCGCACGTTATCGTGTTCGAACGTACGCTGGTCGCTCCACCTGATCGACGGCCGACTCCCTGGTAGGTCACTTGCGAGCCATCTATAATCCTCGGTTTGGACCCCCAAGCTTCGCTCCTGGTACTCTGGCTTTCCTTTCCTTTCCTTGTTCATCCTCGCCGTTGACACCGCGCCAGGCAAAATCATTCAATCTGGAAGGCCAATTTGATGAGCGGCTTGCATAAAGAGCAAACGGGGAAAGTGCGGACCAAGATCGTGGCGACGGTCGGGCCGGCCTCGAGTGCCCCGCACGTTATCAAGCGGATGATCGACGCCGGGGTTGACGTCTTTCGGCTCAACTTTTCGCACGGTACGCACGCCGAGCACTCAACCGTGCTGGAAACCATCCGCTGCATGGCTGCCGAGAGCCAGACCCAGATCGCCGTCTTGCAGGACCTGTGTGGTCCCAAGATCCGGCTCGGTGAGATCGTTGGGGGCGTGGTCGAGTGCGACCATGACGCCGAATTCGTGCTGTTCGCCGAAAAACACGCGAATCATGATGCGCACTGCTTCGTTTCAACCTATCCTACACTGGTCGAGGATCTCGAAATCGGCCAGAGCGTGCTCTTCGCGGACGGAACGGTGGCGATGGACGTCGTGGCGCGTGGCGACGGCTGGGCGCGCCTCAAAGTCACGTTGCCGGGGCACATCCGCTCGAATCAGGGGATCAACGTGCCCGGCACGGCCCTCCGCGTCGACGCCCTGACTGAAAAGGACCTGAACGACCTCGAGTGGACCAGATCGCACGACGTCGATTATGTCGGTCTCTCGTTCGTGCGGACGGCCGAGGATATCGTCAAGCTTCGCGCCGAGCTCGATCGCCGTGGCAGCCCCGCGCGGATCATCGCCAAGATCGAGAAACCGCAAGCCGTCAACAACCTCGATGCGATCATTGCCGAGGCCGACGCCGTGATGATCGCGCGTGGCGACCTGGGCGTCGAGCTCGACGTGGTGCGCGTGCCGGCCATTCAAAAGCGGATTATCGACGCGTGCCACACCGCGCGTGCCCGTGATCACCGCGACGCAAATGCTCAACAGCATGGAATCAAGCAGCCGGCCAACACGCGCCGAGGCCAGCGACGTCTTCAACGCGGTTCTTGATGGAACCGACGCCGTGATGCTTTCGGGCGAGACGGCGATCGGTCAATACCCGGTCGAGGCCGTCTCGATGATGAGCCGGATCGCCAGCGAGGCGGAAACATTATTGTTCTCGGAATATCGCTCGGGCTCCTCCTGGACAACGTGGTCGGCCATGAGCTCGTCCAGGACCGACGACCACGGCGGTGTGGTTGATTCGAGATCGACCTCGAGCCACCCGTCGGTCGCACGGGCGGGCAAAGTCCAGCCGATCACCGAAAGCGTCGTCGAAGCCGCCAGCCTCATTTCACGGCGCCTGAATGCCGCGCTCCTCGCGGTGCTCACATCGTCCGGGCGAACGGCGCTGGCCTTATCCAAGCACCGCAATCCCGCGCCGACATTGGCGATCGCGTACGACGAGAGAACGGCACGCGCCATGACCTTGTACTGGGGGGTGACTCCCTTACTCAGACCCGAAATGGCCAACCGCGATCAGCTTCGCGCCTTCGTTCTGGACTGGTGTCGGCGGAAAGGACTGATCAAAGCCGGTGACTACATTATCGGTATTCGCGGTTCATTGAATAAGGAGCCTGCGCATAACGAGATCGTGGTGCTGGAAGTTGGTTGACGGATATTACACGCAGAGGAGATCGGACTCCTAGAGGTGCGCCGACATGCATCTTGTTTATTTCGACGAATCGGGAAACTCGGGCAATAATCAGAACGATCCACAACAGCCGATTTTCGTGCTCGGTGCGCTGATTGTACCTGAGACCTGTTGGCAAGCCGTCGAGGCGGATCTGGAATCATCCGTCGAAGAGCTCTTTCCTGGTATCGCCGCATCTGGCGCAGAGATACAGCCAATAAAAATAGCGGCCAGGGGCTAGGCCCGGAGTCGGCTACTGCCGGCCCACAACTGGTCGCTATCCGAATTATACACGCGCCCAGCTAAGATGCAATCGGATTTCCACAACGAAGAGACCAAAGATACCAAATTTTAATAAACGTTTGTGCAGAGAAGTTTTGCATCCGCACTCGAACAATTCACTACTCATCTGCACGCATCTATCCCTGGCGCCGTATCCTCGGTACTTATGCTGTTGAGAGTCCGTGCCGGCCCCGTTCACGGTTTGCACTCCCTTATTCTTTTATCCCAAGCCCTGCGTGAGATCGTTCAAGTCCTGCGGGATGATGTCGTGGCCGGTCAGCACAGCTCGTTGTTCTGCGTCCAATAAAGGGGAGATGCCGACGAGCTGCTGAGTCCAACCCTGGTATTTCGGCATCGTTTGGAGGAATCGCGCGACATGCTGCTTGAAGTTGTTCACGTCGGAAATGAGCTTGCCCGGTGAACGCTTGCAGGAACCAAATCGAATAGTTCCGGTCGTCTCATTGACGGCCACCAGGTCAATTTCGGTGTCCGCCTTGTCCCAGAAACCTTGAACTCGATGGGTAAGGGGGAAATCGCCTATCCCCTTGCGACTTCGTTCCTCATAGAGCTGGCCCGCCAGTTTCTCCAGTGAACCACCTTCGACATCCGCCAGACGCTGGTCGGCTTCATCGATGAGTTCCTCGACTGGCCGAAACGCGATCGCGGAAACCGGATTGGCCAGCGCCGCTAGCCATGAACGGAGGAAATTGTCAGTGACATAGTAACGACTCCGCTTTGCTTCCGGTTTTGCGAACACCGGTAATTTGCGTTCGATCAGCCCAAATCGCTCGGTAAGAACCTTCAGGTAGCCGCCTACTTGGGCGTCGGGATTGCCGCTGGCGTCCCGAACGGCTTGCACAAGTTCATTGTGCATGCGCCCGGATTTCGAGCCACCAGCTTCAGCACGACGTCATATCGCCCCCGCAGTTCACGCAGGAACCAATTCTCGGCTTCTGACCGAAGAGGTGAGGAACTCTCGAAGAAGATTCGACGGATTACGCGCCTTGCGATCAACGGCAAGCACATTCTGTTCGTAGCAGTCCCGATAGAACTTCGGCACCCCCTCAAAGAGGTTCCAAAGAAACAACAGGCGCTGCGGGCTCGGCTCAGCGTGATCTTTGAGGATGGACAAAATCGAGCCGATGTCCAGGTGCGTCACATTGATCGTGTCTGTGACACGGTTGTACAAAGGTGCCATTCGATCTTCGAGCAGAGCGACCATCTCTGTGTGGATCGATCCGAGGACGATCAGCCCACCCCGCACCTCACCTGCCTTTGCCGCCAATCGATCCACACTGGCTTGCAGATACGAGCAAAAGGGCTCATAGCCCTTGCGACTGAAGTACTGGAACTCATCGAGAATCAGTATGAAGCCGCCTTCCGCCATCGACTCCAGGAGCTTCGCCAGTTGCAACAGGTCATGGGGCCTGGGATACCGGTCAGCCGGAATGTGAAATGTCTCCAGGGCGTCATTCACGGCCGAAAGGACACCGGCCGGCTCGGAGTCGGGAACCTGCACGTAGAAGACCGGCTGCTGACTGTCTATCTCCTGCCTGGCCCGCTCGATCAGGGTCGTCTTGCCGATTCGGCGGCGGCCCGTCACTTTGGCGAAAAACCAGCGCTTACGTTCGAGCATCCGCTCCAGATCCGCAAGCTGTTCCTTTCGGCCGTAGAATTTCCAGTCTGCCAAACCGCCCTCCTGAGATAACGTCGCTTTACCAAAATTAGATAAAGCCACTTTACCTTAATCGGTTCTTCTAGGCAAATCCTTTCTGGTGAGTATGTTACGTCGCAACTGCGCAGGCCAAATACCGCGTCGTTCTGGCCTTCGATTCTGGATTTTGGCGATATCAGCAATGCTTGAAAACACCGCCTGTTCGGCGCCGTTTGAGCGTCAGTCAACCGGGCGTACGGAACAGTTCGGTCGAGAAATAGCGTTCCATGCGATCGGGAAAAACGGTCACGATATGAGCCGCCGGCCCAAGGCGCTCGGCGGCCATCATGGCGGCGCGAAAGTTCAACCCCGAGCTGGGACCGACCGGAAATCCCTTGCGGATCAGGGTCCGTGCGACTTCAAGAGCCTCATCGTCGGAGATGTCGAGCTCGAGCAGGGTGTCTGATTCCGAACGGAATGTCTCGTAAATCGTCGAGAGGCCATCCACGACTCCCGGGATTCGGCCGCTGAACGAACAACACTCCGCGCCATCGAGGGCCGAACCGTTCACCGGTCGGGCGGCGAACGTGGCCACCGCACAGCCGAAATCGGCAAAACCCTGAGACAGGCCAACGAGCGTTCCGCCCGTACCCACGCCGCTGACCACCGCGTCGACACATCCGCCGGGGATCTGTGCGATGATTTCGGGTGCCGTTCGATACCGATGCGCGCCGGCGTTGTCAGGGTTGGAAAATTGGAGCGGTGTGAAGCCGCCGCGGTCGCTTGCCTCACGCGCAGCCCGCGCGAGCGCACCGCGAATTCCCTCGCTGCGCGGCGAGAAAATCACCTCGCCCCCGTACGACTCGATCATCAATCGCCGTTCGGCACTGACGCCCTCGGGCATCACGGCGACAAACTGCAAACCAAGCTGAGCCGAGGCCAGAGCCATCGCGATACTCGTCGAGCCGCTCGACGCCTCGACGACCAGGCCCTCCCGGCCGGGTCTCGCCCCGGCGCAGGGCCTTGCTCAAGATATAGGTGGCGATCCGGTCCTTGGTCGAGCCGCTCGGATTGAGAAACTCGAGCTTGCACCAGATGGCTGGGCCGGAGTCGTCGAGCTTCACCTGAACGAGAGGCGTGGGCGCGATCCGGTCATGGTATCGATTGATCTCGGGAAGCCGCATTGTCGTGGCCACGGCCCGCGGCTCCTCTCTCGAAGTGGGGTCAAAACCGCTTATGACTCTGAAAACTCTTGCCACGCGGTCGAATCTGTTCCGGCCTGGATGATTGATGGCTCAGATAGGCGTTCCGCCAGATCATGCAACGAGCCGGCAAACATGTCGATTCGCTACAGGCATTGAAACAAAGCGGGCCTGCGCGGTGTCCACCCGCAAGAATCTTTTCGCTCTCGGATCGAGGACTGCGATCCGGTCGAAACTGGGCACGCGCCGAGCGAGCTGCCTCCAGTGTTGACACCGTAAAGGGACTTGTCCCCTGGTATTCGGTCATCGTTGTGCTGCCAGCATCGCGTGGAATTCCGTGGAATTCCTTTGTTGAGAAATTGTACCAAGGGCAGATAGCGAGCGACCACGCAAAGATAAGTGCGCGGCGATTTTGCGTCGTCTGTTGATCTTCTTCTCCGATCCGTGTTCTCCGGGCCATCCGTGGTCTAACTTCGATGAGAATTGACCACCGATTACACCGATGGCACATGAAGTTCTGGGGACACCTGCGCGATTAGTGGCGGGAATTATGATCGCCGCGGCGCTTTGACGCCTTCGAGTGAAGCGTGGCACTCGATGCGGCGAGCATAACGCGAACCGATTCGCCTGAGCCACGTTTGCGCGTCGGGCACGCGAGTGAGTAAGCGATCCGACGCCGCCAGATCACTCGCATCGACTTCGTAGGCTCCCGTCTCGATGTCGATTGCGACATACTTTCTCGTGTGCCCAGGATCGATCGGGGGCTCGATGTCGCGCTCGCGGATTGTGTCGCCGCGCTCGTCGGCACAGTCGGCGTTTTTTCGATAGTCAAAAGGAAGGTCTCGATCTTGAGCACCGCGGAATGCCGAAAGGGGACATGATGTCGCCGACGACTGACTCGCAAACGTCGCTATCCTTGATGGAGGTGTTGCGCGTTGATCCACTTAACGCAGCCGCGTGGGAACGGTTCGTTCGGCGTTATCATCCGACGATTTACCGGTGGTGCCGCACCTGGGGCCTGCAAGAGGCCGACGCCGAAGACGTCGCCCAGGACGTGCTGGCGAAGCTCACGCGCAAGATGGCGAGCTTCCAGTACGATCAATCGCGGTGTTTTCGCGCATGGCTCAAAACGATCACCCAGCGCGTGCTGAGCGACCTGGTGGCCAGCCGCCGCCGGTCGGTCGGCAACCTGGCGATCTCGGTGCTCGAGCAGGTCGAGGCCCGGGCCGACCTGGAACGGCACATTGCCGAGATCCTCGACCGCGAGCTGCTCGACCTGGCGATCACGCGGGTTCGTGCCCGGGTCGCCGCATCAACCTGGAACGCGTTTCACCTGCTGGCGTTCGAGAATCAGACGGTCGCCCAGGCTTCGCACACGCTGGGCATGCCCGTGGCTACCGTTTTCGTGGCCAAGCACCGCGTGCAAAAGTTGCTCAAGGAAGAGATTCGAAAGCTCGAAGGAACCGCCGAAGAATGAGCCGGCGGTGCTGCCGGCTTGGCGTCATTGCCGGGCACGTACGCCTCCAGCGGCGGCAATCCGGCGCAGCAGCGTCGCGCAGAGCATCGGAAACAAGGGATCTTGGGTGCAACCCGCGGGAACACCGCCGCAGAGTCAGTCATCGCTGTCCGGTCAATTCTTGACGCCGACGCCAGTGGAGCACGTGATGACGCTTGTTCCAGAGCCAGCCGGCGACCACGGTTGAAACCGAGGCGATCGAGAGCAACGGAAGAGAGCTCAGAACGAGCCGAGGACCGTCTTCCGACGCTGATTGGCTCGCATTGGATTGGCCCGCATTGACGGGCGGCGCGATCTGGTTGCGTGCTTCGACGAGAGTCGTCTTGCCTGGCGTGGCAACGCGCGAGCCACGCGCTGGCCTGGATACCGAGGAAGGCAAGGCAGCGGGCAGGATTGGCCCGTGCCAGTCGAGAAGCTCATGACTATCGCGGGTGTCTCGCTCGGATCCGGTCGTCGCGTGGTCGCGGGAATTGACTTCTTCCCTGACGGCGCGGCAAGCCTGGTCGAGTGCCCGATCGAGACCCGTCACGAAACGCGTCAATGACGATGCGGTTTCCGCACCCGAGGCCGGCGCCGTCGTCGCGGATAGAGGCGTTGCGGCGGGCTCGGCTGTCGGCGAATCAGTGGGGACCATCCAGAGTGTGGCAGCCAGTGCCAGCGACGTTTCGGCCAGCGGCACGAGCTCGGCCACCGGCTCGAGGTTGCCAGGTTCGGCCCGAACCGGTTCCGTCGCACTGTTCAAGAGCATGTTCAAGGAAACCCCGCCAGCCGTGATCGAGACCGGCAAGATCGGCTCGGTCGTATCTTGTTCTTCGAGCGCGAGGATCGGGCTCGCCTCGGCTTCGGCAATCGCGGTCTCCGTGACGAGTGCCGACCCATCGTCGCGGGCGAGATACGACAGGCCGCTGGCACCCAGGTTCTCGCGACTGGCTTCCGACTGGAGCGACGCATTGAGAAACGAAGCGCTCAACGAGTGAGGGCCCGCGTGGCCGGTCGCTGTCGCCGCGGTGCTCATCGGAGTCGCCAGATCATCGGCGGCGTCGCCCGTTTCGATCGGGCCGGAATAGCTGAAATCAAGCTCGGACTCATCGTCACCGGAGCTGGACGCCGAGCCGCCGCGGTAGAACACCAGGTTCATCATCGTTCCGGGCATCATTTGCTGATCGAACGGAGCCATCGCCGTGCCGTCGGGCGCGTCCCGCCGCCGAGAGGTCTATCTTGCGCGATCCGTAGAAATCGCCCGTAATGCTCTGAGTGCCGGAGAGGCCGGGTTGTGTGGCCTGTTCGATGCCAGAGCTTTGCGCCCGGTCGCGAAAGCCCCGAAGAGCGTGTTGTTCGCGGCGGCATCCGCGGTCGATTGCGATGGCGACCGGAGCGGCAGCGTGGCCAGTGCGCTGTTCGAAACCGATCCGTCGCCACTCGTAGCATTTGCATTCACACCGCCGGAATTCGTGGGCAACGCTGGCAAACCATCCAGGTCCTGCGTGGAGGGCAGCGCCGTCGTCGGTGCGGTGCCAGTCGTGATCGCGCTCGGAGCCGAGAGCGTCGGGAACGCGCCCGTGAGATCAAGGGTCGCCGAATCAACGACGGCCGGCGCGGCCGCCGTATAGAAATTCAGCTCGACCAAGTCAGGCCCGGCGAGCGGTTGGAAGGCGGCATTCAGTCCGGCCGCGAGGGGAGTTCGCGTTTCGAGTGTCTCGCAATCGAGCCAACCGCCGCTGCCAATCACGCGTCTGTGCGGATTGCGTTTCCGCGTCCGGATCCGTGAAAAGCGCGGGAGATCCGATTTCTTGAACATTCGAGGGATGAGCATTATTGCCATTCCTTGATTGATAGAGGTCGGGTCCCGACGGTTTACCGGGGCTCGGACGGACATGCCGAAACGGCCAATCCCGCCCAGGCGGGAGACCGGCGAATCGCCGCGAATGCAGGGTCGGTCAGAACCACGTCGCGCGAGAACGCGGCACGCTGGTCGGGCGAGGTTCGAAGGACGGCCTGGCCAAGCAGGGTGAGAGCCCGATCCTGATCGGCCCGGAGCCGTTTCAGCTCGGCCGGATCGCGGTGGCGCCGTCGAGGCCGGTTTCGGGCCAGATTCGGAGGCCAGGGCAAGGATGCGGGCGGCGCTGTAATGCAACCGTGCGTCTGACTCGCCGTGACGCAACGACTCGAGGGCGTCGCTCACCGCTTCACGGGGTCGGCCCAGGGCCACCAGGGCCGAGCCGCGTCCGCTGTAGCCGTCTCCGGCCGACGGATCGAGCCGGATGGCCGCCTCGAAGTCGCGCAGGGCCAGTTGCGGAGCGTCGGATACCAGATACGCCCACCCGCGTCTGCGCGTGCAGGACGGCCGCCGACGGCTCGAGCGCCAGGGCCAGCGTGTAATCTTCGATGGCGGCCGCGAATTCATTGCGGCGGGCTCGGGCCAGCCCGCGAAGCCCCAGCAGATCGGCCGACGGCCGATGGCCCGAACGCAAGAACAGGTCGCAAGCGTCGATGGCCTCCTGGTTCCGCTTGAGCTCCAGGAGCGCCGCGATGCGGCAGCGGTGAACCTCGGCATCCTTGGGGTCGATGCGAAAGACGCAGCGCAGGCGTCAAGCGCCGGCCCGAATTGCTTGTCCATGAGGAGCACGCGGCCCTTCTCGGCAAGATCCCTGGCCTGCTCGGGACTGCCGGCCGTCGCCGATCTCGATCGCCCGGTCGAGATCGGCCAGCGCGAGGGTGCGCGTCGCCGCCGAGGATTCGCGACGCTCGCGGTGCCAGCGTGCCCGGGTGCGGTAAAGTGGGGCGAGATCGGGTTTGAGCGCGATTGCGCGGTCGAGCGTTTTCGAGTGCCAGATCCCACTCGTTCCGCTGACGATGGACCTGGGCCAGTGTCACGTAGGCGCTGATCTCATCGGGGTCGAGCGCGATGGCCTGTTCGAGGTCGGCGACGGCGTCATCGAGCCTGCGGCTCTGAACACGCACGAGACCCCGATCGACGAGCAGTGCGTACCGAAACCGTCCTTCGGGGTCACGGCGCAGCGCCTCGCGGTAATCGGCCTCGGCGTCAGCGAAGTTGAGCGCGGCGTCGGCTGGATTTGACGCCTTCGAGCCCATTTGCCCCGATGCGAAGCCCCGCAGGAGATAAAGCCAAGGCAGCTCGGGGTGGGTTTGAAGGCAGGCCGTCAGGTAGGCTCGGGCGCCTTCGGCGTGTGTGCTTCGGGTCTTGAGCTCGGTGTGGGCGAGCAGGCACTGCGCCCAGAAATGGTTCGGCTGGGCGCGAACGGCCTCGGCGAAGTGGCGGATGGCGTCTTTCATGTGCCGCGCTTGTATTGCTCGAGCCCGGTGAGGAAATGATCGAAGGCCCCGTCGGGTTGAATCTGCTCGGCGGTGCGCCGGGCCTGGCTGGCGCCGTCGCTGTCGCCGGCGCGTTCCAGGCACACGGCCCGTCGCAGGTGATAAGCGTGTGTGGGTTCCGCACGAAGCGGCAGGGCCCGTTCCAGAATCGCGAGCGCCGCGCGGGCCTGCGCCGGGGCGATTCGCCCGCGAGCGGCTGGGCGACGGCCTCGGCAAGGACCATGAGCATCTCGTAGCAGCCGCGCACGACGTCGTCGCATTGCGTCGCGGTCAGCGAATCATGAAGCGGAGCCAGGGTCCAGCGATCATGGCACGCGCCTTCGGCTGCGAACAACGCCAGGGCAGCGCATGTTGTTCGGCGCACGGCCGCGACGTTCTCGGTCGGGTCGAGCCCCATGAGCTGCGTGTCCTGGAACAGGGCATCGTCGCGCAAGACGGCGAATTCCCGTAAACGATCTTGCTCTCGCTCACGCGTTTGTTTTTCCAGGAGCCCGCGCTGGGCCTTCACGAGGAGTCGCGCCGCCCGCGTGTGCAGGTCGGAGAGTCGGGGCTCGTCGTCGGTCGAGGTTTCCAGGCGTGAGAGTTCTTCAATCGGATATTCCCCGTCGATCATGGCGATTTCGGCCCGGGCCAGCCGTGGTTCAATCCGGTCTGCGCTTGCCGCGGTGTTCGGCCTCGAGCCAAAGACCCGTGCCGACCAGCATCGCCAGGAGCACACCGCCGAACGCCATGAGGAACGAGGCAATCGGCCGCCGCCGCGCCCACTTGAGGCCGCGCTCGAGGGCAGGGGTGGGGCGGGCCTGGATCGGGCGATCGGAAAGGTAACGGTCAAGATCGTCGGCGAGATCTTGAGCGGTGGCATAGCGTTTCCCGGGCTCTTTTTCCAGGCACTTGAGGCAGATGGTCTCGAGGTCGCGGGGCACCTGATTCTGAAGGCTCGATGGTGGCACCGGATCGTCGTGAATCACCTGCATCACGGTTTCGACGGCGGACATTCCCTTGAAAGGCGGCCGCCCCGTCAGCATCTCGTAGAGGATCGCGCCAAGTGCATAAATATCGGCGGCCGGGCCGACGTCCTTGGCCTGGCCGAGTGCTTGTTCGGGGGGAATATAGCTGGGCGACCCGAGCACCTGGCCAGTCGCGGTGTAGCCGTCTTCCTCGAGCCGTTTCGCCAGGCCGAAGTCGGTGATCCTGGGCGTGCCGCCGGAATCAAACAGCACGTTCGAGGGCTTGAGGTCGCGATGAATGATGCCGGCGCGGTGCGCAGCGTGAACGGCCCGTGCCAGGGTGGCGAGCAGCCCTGCGGCTGCCGAACCCGGCTGCGGTGATCCACCCAGCCGCGTGTCAAGGCTGCCGCCGTCGAGCAACTCGAGCGCGACATACGGCAGGCCGCCGGCCTCGCCGATATCAAAGATCTGGATGATGTGCGGATGGCGTTGTCTCGCCATGACCTCGGCTTCGATGCGAAACCGCGCGAGATCCTCGGGCCCGGCCAGGTTGCCCGCGCGAATCATCTTGAGGGCGACACAGCGATTGAGCTTCTCCTGCCGCGCCTTGTACACGACGCCCATGCCGCCATGACCCAGGACGCTCAGAAATTGATAACCCTCGACGACCGGAAATTCACCATCAGCCGCCGGCCCTTCGGCGCGGCCGTCGAGCGGTTTTCGGCCCGATCGATCCGTTCGCGCGGCCGCGTCCAGGCCGAGAATGGGGTAGTCGATCGTTAGCAAAGGATCGCCCAGGGATCTTCGGATCTGTTCCGTGTCGATGATTTGCGAGGGGCTGCTGGTCAGCTCCTTGAGCCGCGCCTGGCAATCGGTGCAGGATTCGACATGATCGACGAGCCTGGCCTGTGCGTCTTCGCCGAGCTGCTCATCCAGGAGGAGCGTCAGCATCAGGGCGTTCGAGCAGCCAGTCATCGTTGATCCCCCGGTGCATCCTTGTCGACCACTTGCCTGGCCTGGCGAATCATGCTAAGTCTCGGCGTCGCATGCGATTGTTTCGTGACGTCGTGTCGCTCGTCGGTCTCTCTAACGGTCAGTCCCTCTCCTTGTTCTTCGTAGTAATACGCCGGAGCCCGCCAAAAAGCTTTCACTGGTTTCGATAAAATTTCCTGTCGCCACGCCCGTGCCGGCGTTGCCGACGGCAGCCGAGAGCCCCGGGGAACAAGGCGTCGAGCTCGACTTGGATTTGATTACGGAGTGAGGCGTTCTTGCGCACCAAGGCGCGGCGGTGGCGAGCGTGAGAGCTCGCCAAGATTCGCACACGTAGGCACATTGCACCTATCAGGAGGTCTCTTGCCATGAAGACACGCGTCGTGCGGATCGGCAACTCGCGCGGAATTCGCATCCCCAAGCTGCTTTTGGAACAGACGGGCTTGCCCGAGGAGGTGGAGATCAGCGCCGAGGGCGACTGCCTCGTGATCCGGCCAGCGAACAAACCGCGAACGGGATGGGCCGCCGCGTTTGAAGCGATGGCCGCGCGTGGCGACGACGGGCTGCTTGATGATCACGGTCTGACCCTTTCCAACTGGGACCAGACCGAATGGGAACGGTGATCAACCGCTTCGAGGTTGACCTCATTGTGTCTTCGCGGCCGTCACGTCATCCACGCGGGGGCATTTTAAGACTCACGACGTCAGCGTGTCAGACGGAGTGATCGCCGTTATGCCAAGGTATTGCCGAAAATCGTGTGTATTATAAGTGAGCCGGTGAGTTAAACCATGCACGGTCATGGCCGCGACAAGGCGAGTATCGTGGGCATTTTTGCCCACAATCGGCGTTCCGGTGACAACGCCTTCCCACACGCCATAGATAAGCGGCGAATCATCGAGCCAGAGGAACAGACCCTTCAAGTTGGTGAGGTCCACGAGGGCCTCGGCAGTCGTTTTCCCAAGTCCGTTGACACTTGCAGGGCGAGTAGCGACCACCCAGAACTCATAAAGGTTTTGCGGGACGATGTGGAGCAAATGGCCCTGCTCGGTAAGGCGCCTGACGGCATCAACAGCTTCTCGATGCAGGGCGTGAACCGGTTCGGCCATGCGCGTCAGAATATTGGTCTCAACCAGATAATTCATTCGCCGCGACCAGCGTAGATGCTCTCGCGGCTGTCATCCATTGTGCCAGGTCCACATCGACGAGGTTGTGAGTCTACCCAGACCTGGAGCTGTTTGGACCACGCTTCCGGATTACTTTGCAAACTGCGAGCGTCAGTGGTGAAGCCGAACTTTTTTCTGATCTCTTCCACAGTTTTTTCTGTGTCAGCAACGAGCGACTGAACCGTGGTCGCTGGCTCATCAGACTGCGTTTCGCCCGCCCAGCGAGCAATCACCTGGTCAACCGTCGGTAGGGGATCGGTGCTCAACTGTTGGTCAATAAAATGCTTGAATGCGTGTATGTCTTGGGCGCGTTCGCTAGGCATGTGTTCTCTCCGTTGAGTCTATTCAGGTTATCACGCGGAAAAGGTAGGGGTCAAACCGGAAGTTCAACACTCGAGCGGGCTAGTTAAGCCACAACGCGCAGTGCGGTGCATGTCCACGCGAAATGTGTCTTTCACGGCCCTGATAACCCGTGTGGCGAGTGGTGATTGCAAACGCGCGATAGCGGTGGCCATGGGCCGCGTGGTTACTGGTCACTCGTTTCCTGTAAACTCGCCTTGTGGCGAGCCTGGAGACGCTGCGCACTGCGATCCCTCACACAAAACCCGCATGGCAGTCTTTTTCTATCTGGCGAGTCTCCATTACTAAATAGCCTTGCATGATCCTGGGACGCGGGTATCAACCGGGTCGGGGTATTTCGTAGGACGGAATGCCATTCCGTCCCACGGCACGAGCCGGGCTCGTCCCAACATCACGCAAAGTCATTTAGAGTGTGGTCGACACCGGAGCGATCGCCGTGCCGTCGGCGCTGGTGAGGCCGGACGCCTGTAGGCTGATGGCCAGGTTCTTCTTCAGCGTTCCGAGCTGGAGGACCACGTCCGACGTTGACGAGCCCGGCGCCGCCGAGCTGACGGCGACGGGCAGTCGCTGCACTTTGTTCCGACCGCGCTTCTGGATCTGAAAAACCGAGTAGAGCGACCGGTTGGTTGCGGAAGCCGTACTCACCGCGCCGCTGAAGCGCAGGTCGTACGCGGTCTGCTTCTTCTTGTTTCTCTTGCCCGTGAAAACGATGATGCGCAGTCTCGCCAAGGAAGATCGGCGCGCTCGGATTCGCCGACGTGCCCCCGACCGGATTCGGCGGCGTGCCCTGATTCGATGGCGGCGCCGTGGTGGCCGCCGGCGCCCACGGGTTGGGAGATGTCAGGATCATCGTAGCCGGCACTTCGCCGGAACCGACGCCGAGCGACTGCTTGTTGATCGTCCCGGACAACGAGTACTCCGGCAACGTCAGGAACTCGGCAGTCCCGGAGTCGTAGAGAGCGGGCTCCGAATACTCATCCGCATCGAGGTCGACCGCCGCGGGGAGCGCCTGGCTGCCAGGCTTCTCGAGCTGCAGTGTGGCGGGCGGGCCACCGGTCGCCTCGTCGTAAATGAGCTGGCCGAGCGACGGGACGTACACCGCGAAGTCGGTATAGCCGTCGCCGAGATAGTCGCCCGGGGCGGGGATACCAAGGCCGTTGCCGGGCCCAACGGTCAGCGACACGGCGGGACCGCCCGAGGAGGGCTGATACATGAACAGGCCCGTGGCAGGCTCGTAGACGGCGAGATCGGTCTGCCCCTTGCCGTCGTAGTCGCCGGGTACGGCGATAGCCTGATCGCCGGCCGGGCCGAATGGGATCACCTCGTGGTGGAAAAAGCGGGACGGGTCCGCTTTTGCTAAAGTGGGTTAGCTCTGTTGTTTAGAAGAGGCATCATGATTCGAGTTCAGTTTCCGGGGGCTACTGGTCGGTAGATAGGCTGATTGGAGCCTCTCCAAAAAATGCATCGCCGCCACGTCTCGATTCAAGACGTGAAAAACCATTCCACCAGGTGCCTTCACGCTGTTCGTGGCATGCCAATCTGGTGATCAAGTACACCCTGTCTTGCCAATATCGGACCTGTCCCGCTTTCCGCTCCCGGACCTGTCCCGCTTTCCGCTCCCAGCGGACGGCCGATGCAAAGAACCCTAGTGTGCAGTATCCTGCATCAGGCGCCATCGTCCTCGGTTGTTCTGTCCAAGCGTTCCGATTGAACCAATGTTTCAAGGGGCTGCATCATGATCCGCCTTGTCGCCATTAGCGTCGTGGCCAGTTCCTTGGCTACGGGAGCGGTCGCGGGCGAGCCATTGCTGTCTCACGGCAGCCCGGCACCGAAGTTCGAGGCGGCCATGTTTATCCGCGGTCCGGCCCTTGCCGGCCTTACGTCCGGGACAGTTTACGTGATCGAGTTCAGCGGGACGGCATGCGCCCCGTGCCGCAAAGCGATTCCGCATCTCGAGGAGTTACAGCGCACGCACAAAGCGGTCGTTTTTCTGAGCGTGTTTCCTGAGCCCGTGGACGGCGTGTCGCCGATACCTCGACGGCCCCGGGAAGGGGATCACCCTGCGCGTCGTCTGCGACCCGGACCATGCCGCTATCGGAGGCGTGGTCGGTCGCCGCCGCGCAGTTTGAGATCCCGCACGTCTTCGTGGTGAATGGCGCCGGCAAGATCGTCTGGATCGGCGATCCCTGGGATCTCGACGAACCGCTTGCTCAGGCGGTTGCCGCCAAACCGATCAACGCAGTCGATGCAGTCGAGGAGATGCGTCGGCGGATCGAGAAGCGTGAGCATGAGTTGCAGAAACGGATCGACGAACGGGAGAGTCGAGCCGAGGAGGAGAACCGGCAACGTGTGACCCTCCTCATACAGCAAGGAGAAGCTAAGCAGGCCGTCCAGGTGCTTGATCAACTTATCACGACCTATCACGACCTTCCGAACAAGGTCAATGCATTCCGGGCCAGGAAGCTCTTCGTCCTCGGGCTAATCCCCGGCCAACGCGAGGAGGCCTTCTCCCTCGCGCTCGAGTTGGCCGTTATTGCGCGGTCAAAGGGCTGCCTGACGTCCGACGCCGCGGCCAATTCGATGATGTATTATTACGAGAGATGCCTCCCGGAGAACCGCGATGAGCGGATGCTCGACCTCGCCCTGGCGCTGCTGGGTAGCACCACCGTCCCAGCCGAGGAGTCTGTGGGGTCGCTGAGCGACCGATCCCGCCATTTCCAAGCCCTTTCTCGAGCCTACGATCTCCGGGGTGATCGAGCGTCCAGGATTGCGGCACTCCGGCAAGCGATCACCGCGGCTGAAAAGCTGTACGACCGTCTTCGGGTAGAGAAATACAGAGAGAAGGACTTAATCGATCAGAAGGCGGAAATTACTAAGAAACGCTAACTTAATGAACTGGTAAGCACACTCCAACAGATGAGGCTACAGCATAGGGACACGAGGGCCTCGTGCATGTCGGAGCGCCACTCGGTTCGGAGGCGGAGCTTCCTCGGACGATGAAACCACGAGAATGTTCGTTCCACGACCCAACGATACCGACCCAGCCCGCTTCCGTGTTGTGTGCGGCGACGTGCAATTTGAGGATCGATTCCTCGGCGTCGAAGGCGCTCGCGATGCGGTTCGGAGTCGTAGGCTCGGTCAGCGTAGAGCCGATCAGGGCGACTTCGGGGATGCCCGACTTTGCCTCGAACCGGCGGAATCGCGTCCAACAACGGTTCCAGTCGGGCGACGTCGGCGACGTTCGCTCCGGTCAATGTCATCGCCAACGGAATGCCTCCGCCGTCGGTGATCACATGGTGTTTACTCCCGGGCTTCGCCCGGTCTGTAGGGTTTGGGCCCGTTTCTTCACCCCCGCCCAGAGCGCGGACCGACGCGCTATCGACGGCCGCACGCGACCAATCGATCCGATCGGCAGCATTCAGCTCGGCCAGCAGGAGTTCGTGCAAGGCTTGCCAGACGCCCGCCTCGTGCCAGTCGCGCAGTCGCCGCCAGCAAGTCATGCCGCTGCCACATCCCAACTCCTGAGGCAGGTCTTCCCAGCGAATGCCGGTCTTCAGGACAAACAGGATACCGATCAACGCCTTGCGATTATCAACCGGTTTTCGACCCGGATAGCGAAACCGTCGCGGTTTGGGCGGCGGCAATAAGGGTTCGATACGCTTCCATAGTTCGTCTGGAAGTAAAGGTTTGGCCATCCTGAAATTCCCTCCGTAGGTGTACCTATACTACGTAGCCAACCTCTACCAAGTTCGTCTTTTTGTTAGCGTTTCTTAGTAAAAGCGTGGCGCCCTGTCGGATCACCCAACGCCTTGATGCGGCAGCGTGGGGTCACTGTCCTGATCACCAGTGTGGCGAGTGGTGATTGCCAGCGCGACAGAGGTGGCCGTAGGCTCCGCGGCTGCTCGCTCGTCAAATGTCTCCCACTTACTCGCCTCGCGGCGAGCACGTGGATCGGCGCTGATCTCACTTACTCGAAACCCGCATGGCAGTCTTTTTCGCATCGTAATTGATCCCTTTTTTTTCGCCTTCGGGCAGCGAAGTAGCGACACCTGACGAATGTCGTTTACTGACCAAATCAGCGTGGAATTTCGATAATCGCTTAAGGCCCGTAATTGGGCGAGTGGTGGATTTTGCCCGTGGCGTTGCAATGCATGACTACATGGAAGGCTAGGCTCAGTTGACTTACGATAGCAGGTGACTTAGATTCTTCCCCGAGGGCGCCGTGTTCGCCCGAAATCCTTCCCTGACGACGGATTGAGTGGTCCGATGCCCATTGAGCCGACCGATTGGAACGTGGTGATCATTGGTGCCTGGAATAGGGCCATCTTGACCCCGTCGGGTATCGCCAAACGCCTGCTCGGCCTGCCGCCGAACACGGCTATCGAGGTTTTCGTTCCGCTCGATGTCTACGCACCCTTCAAGGTCAGCCACGACGGAGTGAGCGTCATTGCTGCCAACGACCGTCTCATCGTCGGCCCGGAGAAAAGCGACGACACGGGCATGAAAAAGGCGATGATGGTAGCCCGCAAGGCCCTGGAGTCACTGCCTGAGACGCCGGTGTCGGCCGCCGGGTTCAACTTCAAATACGTCTCGGAGAAGCCGCTCGCATCCCTAGCCGCCATCGTCGGCCATGGACTAGATCAGGCGTTCAGTGACCATGACCTGCAGGTGCTGGCCCGCACGATAGCGCGTTCGGCGAAGTGGAAGGGTGGGGAAGTCCGCCTGTCGGTCAGCCAAGAGCCGGACCAGTCCTTCACCGTGCTGACGAACTTTCACATGGAATCGACCGATCACCTCACTCTCAAGAAATGGCTGACGACGCCTGTAAAGGACGCCAGACGTGTGCTAAACTCGATCCTCTTCGAATGTCTCCGTATCTCAGAAGGCGGCATCAGCGATGGCGAAGAAGAGTAACGGATCACACTCCACTAGTGGCTCCTTGAACGCCGTGAAATACAGCAAAGCGATCGGCATGATCGTGAATCCGAAGACGTCGACGGCGTCGTCCGTCGCTCAGGTGCGCACCGTCGTCACGACGGCCCGCAGTGGCTCGCTCGACCTCCGCTACGCTCCGCGCGATCCCAAGGTTTCGGACAAGAACACCGCCCATTGAGAAAGCTGCCGGGTCGTGCCGAGCCACTGGACATACGAGAAGAAACGGAAGCCCTCGGGCGACCTGTATCAGGGCGATATCATCGACCGGACCACCTCCTTGCTCAAAGTGCTTGGATCGGTTCATGGTTATTTCTGCGACCCGAAATACCTTGGCTTCATCGTCACGTCGCAGACGTGTGATCTTGTCGTGCGCGAAAGTGTCTGCAAAGCAAAATACATCAACCTCGCTGTCATCCGTTCCCTAGAATCGCTGCTGCCGACGATTATCGAAGATAATTGCGGCACGCAGATCCCCGGCGTCTATTACAAAGACGGCAGAGGTGACATCAAGAATCTCGTTGAACGGATCATCAACCAAAACGAACAGACGCACGGGCTGTTCTATCTTGAACCCGACGGCGACCTGAAGCTAGCCGTGCCGTCAGTCGCAATGCTCCGGATCAGTATCGCACTACGCTCGAAGGAGCATTATCGGATCGTCAAGGCGGCCAGGGTTGGGCGACTCAGGCCATCCTTCCGCAATAAGCTCGGATGGCTAACTGGCAACCTCTATTCCCGAGTGGATACGCCAGACTGGCCGGAAGAGATTGGCATGGAAGAGGCGAGGAAGAAGGTCGATCGGATACTCAGCGATGTTGACGAGGCGACGGCGAACGTCTGGGTGTCGAGACGGCATCTGGATTTCTCCATTAGCAAGGATGCATCGATCAAGTCGCTGCCGAGAGAGAAGGTCAAGGAGGCGATACAGCCCTTCGCGCCGCCGAAACCGAGCGATGCCGTGACCGCGAGGGTGCAGGAATTGACGCCGCCGTTGCTCGACGTCATCCTAATGACCGACATCAAAGCCGCGGCGGAGCTGCTCAAGAATGATCGGGCGTTCGCCAGACTGATTGCTGATCGTATCCGCTCGGGTGTTTGTCACCTGCTTTCAACGGCCCATCTCTGGGATCTCGCCGGACGGTTTGTTGCTGACGACCGCACGCGCGAAGCGGCGGCTGCTTCCGTCGACCGATTCGCAATGGAGTTCGTGCGGAGACGGTGCGACAAGGATTACGCCAACCTATCCATGGCCTTCGCTTCGCGACCGTTCTTCGACGCCAAATGGCTAACGCTTGTGAACGATCACCTCGCGGCGTTGGAGTTGGATGCCAAAACCAATCAGCAGGTGATCGCAGCTTGCAGATCCTCCCGCCCGATGAGGCGATGGCGGATTTCCTATCGGTACTTGTGCGGCGCAGGCGCTGCGAAGGGATTGGGAGATCGGCTCGCCAAACGACTGAGGAATGATTCGGTCATCGAGAGCCTGTTTGCCTCCGAGGCTTGATTAGATCGAGAGGCGAAAAAGAGTCCGGAAAGCGGGACAGGTCCGAAGATTCCGAGGTCCGGAAAGCGGGACCTGTCACGCTTTCCCGCGCCGCGCGTAGAAGTTCCGGCCAAGGAGGGAATTGCCAGAGCGCAACGCGAGGACAAGTAATGCGCAATGCTGCTGTCGATACTAACCGTCTCCCGGTTTCATTCCTCCGCGTCTTGGTTTCACCGCGTCCGGCTTCACCTCCCCGCGTCCCAATTTCGCCCCCCGGTACTGCCGCGGGTCAGCGTCATTGGCTTTGAGTAATACCAAATCGCGGCCGGTAATTGACGTTGCGTAGTCACTGCCCGGTGAGCCGTTGCTTGCGCCATCGAGAAACAAGCCCGATGTCCCGACCAGTCCTCCCGGGGCCGTTCCGATAACCGTGAGCTCATAAACTCGGTGGAGATTCGGTTTTTTCTTGAGACGGAGCATAACGGTATTGTCCGTCGAATCGTACGACGCTGACGCGATCTTGATCGGTAAACCCATCGCCGACATCAACAAATAATTGGCGGAATTCGTGGCGACGCTGGCAACGAGCTGCTCGCTGAACCCCAAGACCAGCGATGTCGGATGATCGTGGACGCCATATCGGTGGACGTAAAGGATGGTCGGTCCATCCCCCTGAAGAATAATGCTTTGCGAGCTCGTCGCGTAATTGAAGTCGCCGTCGTAGACCGCCGTGATCGTCTGCGATCCGGGATTCACGATTACAATTGAAAGGGTGGCGGAGCTGGTGTCCTCTCTACTCACCGGCGAAAGTGCGACTGGCGGCTGTTGCTGTCCGTTAACGAAGAAGGTCACGTAGCCGGTAGGATTAGTCGTTCCCGAGCTCGGAACCACGACCGCCGTGAACTCGACGGTTTCACCGGGATATGCCGCGCTCACCGATGGGCTGAGTTGCACCGCGGACGCTGCTTGCAGCACGGTTGTCGCAGCTGACTGGGCACTAATTTGGGCCGCGCCGATTTCGTTGCCGGCGTATTCCGTGAACCAAACCGTGCCATTGGCGTCAACCGTAATTCCTAGCGGCTGGTCCAATGGCGGCTGGGACGAGCCTGTATCTGGCCCAAACGTGATGATCGGCTGGCCAATGGAGATCACCTCGCCGATCTGGTTATGAACATCGTCTGTCAAATAAAGCTCATAGTTTGGGGCCGGGCCGGATGCGAGCCCAGCAATCACGAAGCTCTGAGGGGAGTATGCGGGGTCGGTTATCGCCCCGGTCTCTGGATTCAAATAAGCGAGAACGCCGCCGCCGTCCAAAGCAAACCAGATGTTGTCGCCCGGCCCAGGCGCGATAACGCTCGGCCCGTTGCCAGCCGGAATCGTGAACTCGGTAATTGTTCCTGCAGGAAGAGTCGGAGCCGCTATGGCCGTGCCGGCCAAGTACGTCGTCCCGTCGGGCGTGGTGATTGCCTCACCCGCCGCAACATAACCCAGCGATTGCTCCGGTTGCGTGCTGAGCTCGCCGATCTTGTCGCCGGCGCTCTCGGTGAAGTAGATATTCCCGTCCGTACCGAGGGCAATGCCGACTGGCTCACTGTTCTGCGTCGGGATCATGAATTGGGTGATTGTTCCGGCGGGGAGTGACATTCCGACGGGGACCGGTGACGTCGCCGTGTGGGTGCTACCATCCGGAGCGGTGATCGTCTCATCGGCAGGAATCGACGATGGCGGGGCTTCATTCGCCGTACTGATCTCGCCGATCTCGTCGTTTCCCGCTTCGGTGAAATAAAGGCTCGACGCGTTCGAGGGGCCGTCCACGATCTCAAGTGGCAAGATACTGGCTGGCGAAATTCCGCTGAGGGTTGGGATGGGAAATTCCGTGATGCCTAGCGTCGTTGTATTCAACTCGCCGATCTTGCCGGTGGCGCTTTCAGTGAAGTAGATATCGTCGCTCGGACCCACTGCGATCCCTTCGGGCTCGCTGTTCGGAGTTGGAATACCGAAGCTCGTCATCGAGGCTCCCGACGTAGAGACGGGGGCTCCCGGCGCGAGGCTTAACTCACCGATCTCATCGGCCGAGTATTCAGTAAAATAGACATCCGTCCCAGATTGGGAGTCGACGGTTACGATTCCCGACGGTTCGCTGCTCGGCGCCACCTCGAACACGGAGATCGGTCCCGCCGTTGGAGGCAACGCATCGATCTCCCCGACTCCGTCGGCTCCGGTCGCCGTGAAATAGAGATTGCCGTCGGGCGCCGACGAGATCCCTCCGTTCAAGCTCGCGTTTGATGGCTCTGGCAATTCACCGTTCGAACCGGTCGCCGGGGTAAGCTTGCCAACTTTGTTCGTCACCGTGTCCGTGAAATAGAGCGAGTTATCGAAGCCAGTAAGTTGGTCCGGCATCCACGCCATCGATCCAATCGTGAACTCCGCGTACGAGCCCTTGGCGAACAGATAGCCCTGGGGCGGAAGAGAAGTAGCACTATAGGTTGTGCCCGTCGAAGGGTCGGTGATCGTCTCGTTATTCGGGAATATCGCGGGTGCAGGCTCTCCCGCTGGAATGAGCTCGCCAATCTTATTCTGACCACTCTCTGTAAAATAGAGGTTGCCGTCGCTGCCCGCGGCGATCGAGGACGGCGCGTATGGAAGCTGGCTAAACTCCGTGATCGTATTCATGGGCAGCAGCAGTAGCGGCGCGGGGGGAGAAGTCGAGGTGTATATCGTCCCGGAGGGAGTGTAAATTGTCTCACCCACGGGGACCGTAGGGACAGGCAGAGCCGGCTCGGTACTGCTCAACGGCGAAAGATCGGCGATCCTGTTGGTACCGCTGAGCGTGAAGTAAAGAAGGGGAGCCGTCGCCGTGCCGAGTGCGGTGATCTCGGTGGGCTGAGGGTTGCTTCCCGGGACGAGAGTCTGCGTGATGACATTCGTTGTTAGATTCAGCTCGCCGATCTTACCGGCCGCACGCTCGGTGAAATAGATATTGCCGTCGAGACCCGTCGTGATCCCCGCGGGCTGACTGTTCGCCGTGGATATTGGAATCTGGGTGATCACATGCGTGGTCAGGTTGAATTCGCCAATCGCATTCAGATTGCTTTCAACGAAGTAAATATTGCCCTTTGGCACCGATGTAATCGCCATCGGCGCACAGTTGGACGCCGGTATCGGATAGACACTGATTGTGTGTGTCGTCAGATTGAGCTCGTCAATGCCATTTGCCTTGGAATCGGTGCTATAAACGTTGCCGTCCGATCCGATCGTTACGTCTTGGGGCGCGCTGATGAATTGGATCGGGAACTGGGTAATCGTCGTCCCCGTGAGCAACCGGCGCGACTCCAAATCTTCGACTCCCGGCACGAGCCTTCGCATCGAGTGCCACTTCGTCAGTCTATGTCTGTGTCGAGCCTGAAATCGCTCGCCCGCTGCCATTGCCCTGCTCCCATTCCAGTTGAGCGTTATATAAGGCACGAACGAAAACGCCGAGCACGCGCAAAGAAGTCTCGCTTCATTCGCACTGTTAGAAGACAAAACTTCCGGTTCGAGGCGACCGCAGGCTCTTGGACTACAATTTGCCTTCCGGCCGGCTCAAGGGTGGCATGGCACCAAGAACGGTTCTGGGTATTCAGATCACAGAAGTGATGACCCGCGAAACCGCTCAACACGGATTATATCACCCCGCCGACTAACTGCGTCCGGAAGCGCAAGAATCCCGCTGCCCGCGCTTCGCGTCCACAGCGCACCACCATCAGTATTTGCCCAGGATACCAGAATCAACGGTTATAAGATCGGTATGTCACTGAGTCGCTGCCGAGCATGGCACCGATCGCATGGAAAAGAAGGATCATTCCGGCAATTTGGCAACTCCCGCCGAATTGGCAAATGATTTCCGACAATATGCCTACGTGGCCGGTCGAAAAGAGAGTCGCGGGACAGGATTCCCCACTAGATGCGCGCGGCATGTCCGCGGTACTCTGCGCGAGGAGAAGCGCGATGAGCCAGGGACGAAGGAAATTTCGGCGCACGCTGACTCTCGAACGCATCGAGGACCGTCTCCTCCCGAGTGGGGGGAAAGTCCAAGCGACCGCCCATTCGCCCTCAAATCGTCGTCACGTCGAGTCCGCTGACGTCTTTCGCGCGATTCTATCGCCTCAGAACGTTGTTCTACCCGAGGACGAGGGGAATCCGTCTGGGTCGGGTACTAACGTATCGCAGATCCAAGGCGGAGGTGGCGCTTCGCTTTATCCGACTCCGATTCCCGGTGATCCGGCGAAGGGAAAGATCGTCTTCACGATTACGGATGGCGGACAAGAAATTAAAGTTACGGGTGTTCTTTCGCATATCAGCAATGTCACAGCCGTGACGCTCCATGACACCAGTGACCCGGCGGCGTTCACGCTCCGAGGGTCGACGGCGTCACCCGCGACGCAACCGCCCGCCGTGCAGGCGAACGTCCCGGCCTTGGCGGCGAACACGACGACCGTCTCCACGTCGACCACCATCAAACCTGCAACGAACTCGCCGACATCGTCCACGCTGATGACCACAACGGCGTCACAGTACGCGTCGTCATCAACGACGGTGCCGGCGCCCGTGACGACGACGACCACCACCACTCAGACCGCTTCGCCAGTAACGACATTGGCGAACGGCTCCACGTCGCAAACGACGGATACACTGACCAGTGTGAACGTGGCGCCGACGCCGGCAGGTTCAGGAGCGTCCACGCCGGCCCCGACGACGACTCGCGCGCCAGTCTATTACGCGGCAAACACTGTCAACACCGCGCAGTCCACGCAGACCGGCCAAATTCTTTCGTCAAATACGGACCAAACCGTTGCCTTGCTGCTCAATCCCGGGACGGGCAGCGGACCCGTGCCTCCTGACGCCACCTTTCAGACGGTCATACGGCCGCAGTATCTCGAAGGTCCCTTGGCGTACCCTGGAGGGTTCGCAAGGCTCATCAAAGATATGCGGGCCGGGGATCTCTATGTCCTAGTTCAAACCAACAACGGGTATGATCCAACGGCGGGTGCGCAGCAGGATGGTAATTATCCGTATGGTGAGCTTAGGGGCGCGGTCGGCGCAGCTTGAGTGCCTCTTGACCCAGCGGAGGTGAGCCTCGAAATTTGCCTACCGGCTAACTCGCCAGCTTTGGATGGCACCGCCGTGGGTCGCCCCTCAGGAAATCGATCATACACTTCAACCTAGACCCACGGCCCGCCCGTCTAACTAGCATCTCAATGCGGCGCTCCTGTGATCAGTCCGGGAGAAATCTCGGTGTTGGTAAACGTATCGATGTTCAGTTCAGGGTTAGGGGAGGAGTCCAGCAACTCCATAACGTTTTCGTCGACCTCGAGCTGTCTCTCGGCCTCTTGATCCAAAATCTTTTGGCTATTCGCCGCGTTAAACTTCTTCTTCGCATTTTGAAGCTTCTCATCTGCCTTTCTGACGTCCTCAACAGCCTTAGCGTGGGCGTCAGAATTTTCTTTATTGCGTAGGCTTGCTAGACTGCTTTTTGCTGTTGATTCTTTCTTTTGTTCTCTTGTTAGCGCCGCTTTGGGCATCTGTTTGTTCATTCTGTGCGTCTTCTAACTGTTTTTCATCTTCACGGATTTGGGCTTTGATTAGTTTCTTGATTTCTTCATTGTTACGGAGAAGCTTGAGGTAAACCGGATCGGAAAGTCTGGTCGTAAGTAGATCTTCCGGAGACTTTCCTTGAATGCCAAAAGTCTGCTGATCGCACTCGTTGAAAATCTGCTGCATCAGTTTCTGGTCTCCAAACACGATCCCTACGACATCACAAACCTTATCCGCCAAGATCTGCCGGATTCGCTTCTCTGCATTTGCGTTTGCATTCGGTCGCACAACAGTTCCCACTGGGACGATCTTCTCTACCGCCTCGACCGTTGATTCCGTCTGGGCGATCCGGCCTTCCACATTATAATAATTGCGCACGACCGTTTTCGTCCGCTTGACGACGAGGGCGACCCGGAGCATTCTCAGGCTCAAATCCGTTAGCGCCCCCTCATGACCTGGGACAACCCAGTAATACGTTCCATGGTTATGCACGAAGTAGCGAGCGTCCTTGGGCTTGTCGTGCCAACCTCCCCATTGGAACCATCCTTGCTCGACCTGCCCGAAGCTAAAGTTCGCCTTGCCGTTCTGACCGGTGTAAAAGGTGCCAATCTTCTTTTCGACGTCGCAGAGTTCCGTTGGATTGAGTCTTCCGAGCACCCAGAGATAAAGACCTTGCATCGCCCTCAGCCGACCCTCGTCATTCACGGGTTTGATAGTCCAGTTCACGTTGATATCCCGCTCACCGGAGAGTGGCCCCAATTGTCCACCCCTCTGGTTATGTAATTGTTTGACCAACGTCTGTGCGGGAAAGTTGATAAACCCGCCGAGCGTCATCCTGTCAGTGACTTGTGGCACACCGGAGTCGAGCGTGTTGAAGTAGGGCAGAGCGGTGGGGTCAACCGCAATCCTCGAAAGGTTGTCCATTACTTGCTGAATGTAGATATCGGGCTCGCTCGACATTTGGTTCGTCGAGGTGAATTGCAATTGCTGACTGGCGCATCCGGACAACACCATGGCCGCGGCGAATATCAAATATTTGAAATGCATCGCTATCCCTCGGATGAAGGGAAATAGGTCGCGGCAACGGCACCGATTCTGGCGATTACAGCGGTAATTGCGGTTATTATCGTCACAACGATCTCGATTCTTCGCAAATGTGCACGCGAAACCTCGGTTATGATTGTGGAAGTCGATCCTGCCGGCGTCGTTTCCCTATCGCCGGGGACTCTCGACTCAGTTACGATCCCGCCACTGGTGATCGCCGCAAATCGTTGTTCGCGCAGTTATTATGTGATAGACTGTTTGACAAGATCACCACGCGAGATCTCTAGGTTTCCAACATTGTTCGGACCGATGGCGGCTTAGCTCGAACGCCACCGGCGAGTATGAAGCCGGCCCTTAACTGACTGGTTCAGCTGTCGCGTTGCTGCGCAATAGTTGGCTGGGTCCGACCAATGTCAGGCATGCCTCAAACGTTTGCTAGTTAAACACCTCTGAAATTTGTCAGAATAAAGACTTCCCGCTTACTTCAATATCTTGTGCCTAGGGAGACTTTATGTTCAGGCGCCTTGGATTAGCTACGGGTGTGGCTGTGCTGCTCAGCGGCTTACTGTGTGTCCTGACGCTCAGTCGGTCCTCCATCGGGCAGACAGCGAGAGACGAGATCGAATCGGTGGCGGATGACATTGCTGACACTCGCCAGTCGAAAAACCAACATAAAGAAGCGATCGTTAGGCCGCACGCGGCATGCGACTGCAAGGGACGCTACCAAGTCGTCGCTACGGGGGGACTGTCATATTCCATTGTCATCGATACGGTTACGGGGAGATGCTGGGCGCTTTTCCCAAACGCGGGCAATCCAGATCTCGAGCCGGATTATCAGACGGTGGAACCAAGTGCTCAGAACGTAAAATCAAGCTGCCAAACGGCATCGGTAAAATGTGAAAGCGTGACACCCAGCGCAAGAGCCTGCGGCCCCACAACAAGAGGCTGTGGCGAAAGACCGGCCGAAAACTTGGGTTCCCCTGGGCAGACCGCCAGGTGCGGAGAGCTGAGAGCTCCGCCAGCGGCGCCTTCGTGTTGGTTCGCGTGTCATCGCGGCCATCGAAACTCTACGCGATGCGCGAGTCTTTCTAAATTAGCTGCATGTTCGTCTCGTCGTATCCGTTCGGCCGAACCATACCCGCGCGGTCGCGCGGCCCCCTGGGCTGAGGAGCACACGTGCGACGATCCAGCTCCGAACGGAGGCGTACGCCGGGCGTCAGCCAGACGAGCCGCTTTCCGGACAGTCCCACGCTGCGGCGGGCGTTGCCTGTGGTCCTGTGCTGACGCTAGCGCCGCGCATTTGTCCATAGGCGAACTGTCGGCGGCATCGCCGAAAACAACGACTGCCGCCGGCGCTGGGCGGACCGAGCCGGATCAAGTGCGCGTACTTTGTCCCCATCAACAATTCGCAGGCAACGAGGCGTCTCTGACGCCGGGCACCACAAGCAGTGCCTCGGCGTCAGAGACTCGGGGTTGGATCTCTGGCCTTCTCACGCCGCAAGGCACGACGGCGACGCCGGGCATTGGCGGCAACCTCGGCCTCGTCGCGACGGTACTGGAGGACGTGCTCAGGATGCGCCGCGATCCAGACGTCGGGAAGCAACGACTCCAGATCCACCTGCTCCGACGACAGAGCGACCAGTAAAGCACGCACATACGCAAATGGCTCAATCTGGTAACGCTTGGCGTTGGCCAGGATCGTATAACAGATCGCCGCCGTCTCGCCCCCTTGGTCACTCCCCAGGAACATCCAGTTTTTTCGGCCGATCGCGCAGATCCGCAGCGTTCGCTCCGACGTGTTATTGTCAATCGCCAGCCGGCCGTCTTCGGTGTAGCGCCGCATTTCGGCGGGGCGGTTCAGAACATAGGCGATCGCTTGCCCGTACTGGCTCTTGGGCAACGCGACGGCTTTTTGGTCGCGCAAGTACGCCTCCAGGCGATCGAGCACCGGCACGCTCTTCTCCTGGCGGACCGCTTTCCGCTCGTCGGGGCCCAGGAGCCGTATCGTGTCCTCGATATCATATAACTGCGCAATCAATCCCAGCACATAATGCGCCTCACGCGGCTGATTGAGTCGGGCGTCGAAGAACTTGCGTCGCGCATGCGCCCAGCAGCCTACCGACACAATGCGACCACCCGATGCCAAAATGACCGATTCGTACGAGCTATAGGCGTCGGTCTGGAGATAGCCGCGGAAGTCCGCGAGGAATTTTGCTGGACCGTCGCGGTTGCGCGAATCGGTATAATCGAAGATCGTATAACCATGATCGCCAGGGGAGATGTAGGTCCAGAACTGACCCTGGCGGGTCGAATCGAGTTGCCGGTCCAGGACCCGCACCGGTGTCTCATCGGCGTTGATCACACCCGACTCGATCACTCGCTTACTCATCGAGCTCGACCAGGGGGCCGAGGATTTGAGCACACTGGGCCAGCCAGCCGCAGAGTGTGCTCCGCGCCACGAAGATGCCGTGCCGGTTGAGCGTGTCTTGCTGACGATAAAGGGGCATGTGCTCGGAGAATTTGCTGACCATGACATGGGCCAGCAGACCAGGGCCGGCCAGGCCCCCCTCGATCGGATTGGCCTCGCGCTGGGCCGAGGTCACGCCGTCCTTGCAGCAAGAGCAGGCATATTTCGGATAGACATGTCGCAACACGAACATCTTGCCGGGCTCGTATTCGAGCTGCTCGGTCACATCCTCGCCGATCCGGGTTTTATCGCGGCCGCAGCCGCAGACCCGCTCCGCGGCGGGGACATCATGGGGAACGTCTTGGCGGGGAAGATGGTCGGGAATGGGTCGGCGGCCGTGCCCTTTCTCCTTGCGCTCCGCGATGGCACTTCCTCGTCATCGTCGGCCGCGGCTAATTCCGCCGGCGGGGGAGGTGCGACATCGTCATCGAAGAGGTGCTGTTGCCCGGCACTTCGGCCAGCCGCTCGCGGCGTGGTCCATAGAAGAGCCGCTTCGAGCGCCAGGTATTCTTCCTTGATACACGCATAGGCTTGTTTGAGCTCGTCGGTCGTCGCGACAAACTCGTCGAGCTGTCGCTCGAGGTCGCACAGCCGCTGGTAAGCGGCGCGGAGCAGCTCTTGGCAGGCGGGCAAGTCGTCGGGGATGGGGTTATTGTAATCCGTCATAATCATATCTACGAAGATGACGGCGCATTTGTTGGATGATTTTCTGATTTCCGGCGATTTTTCTCGATGGGCTCGGTTTGCTCGGGCGTGACGCTCTCGACACCTTGCCGTGGTCACGTCGACGCCTCAAAAAAGCCGAGGCGCATCGGCCGCCAAGGGCTCGAAGCCGGGTTGGCCCGAGATCGGCTCGGCGTGCGACGTGGGACCGAGCTTAAAAGCGGCGTGGCCCGCGGACCAGCCGCTTCAGCGCCAGGTATTCTTCCTTGATACACGCATGGGCTTGTTTGAGCTCGTCGGTCGTCGCGGCGAACTCGTCGAGCTGGCGCTGGAGATCGCGCAGCCGCTGGAAAGCGGCGCGGAGCAGATCCTGGCAGGCGGATAGGTCGTCGGGGATGGGGTCGTTGTGCTCCGTCATCATTTCATTTTACAAAGATGACGGAGCACTTGTTGGATGATTCCTGACGATTGTTCTCGATCGGCTCAGCTTGCTCGGGCGTAACGCTTGCGGCGCTTTGCCGTGCTCACGTCGACGCCGGAGAGGAGCAGGGTCAGATCGGTCGCGGAGAGCTCAAGGCCGGCTGGCCCCGAGCTCCGACCGGCATGCGACGCGGGGTCGAGCTTCTCGAAGGTGCCGGCCTCGAGTCGCTTGTAAAAAATGACGGCGCCATCAGGTTCCCAGAAGAGAATCTTGACGCGATCGCGGCGTTTGTTGAAGAAGAGGAAGAGGTGCCCGGAGAGGGGATCTTGGCCAAGGAATTCGTGCACCATGCCCCAGAGACCGTCGAAACCTTTTCTCATGTCCGTGGATTTTGTGCAGAGGAAAACCCGGACGGCGGCGGGGAGCCGTGGCAACATCATTGGGCTCCTTGACGGCAGCCGTCGAGTTGACCGGCCGCGGCGATCGCGGCTTGAAGCAAGACGGGATCAATGGTCCCCTTGAGGCGAACAACACAAGCATTGGCCAGCTCGATCTCGAGGTGCGAGGCCGTGCCGGAATCGAGGATCGACAGCGGCACGAAATTCGTGGTGCTGGTGCCTATCTTGGCCACGGAACTCGAGGGCCGGTCGAGCGTGTTTAGGTCGAGACGACTCGGCGAGACCTCGTGGATCCGCTTCTTCCAGTAGTAAAACGTCGTGATGCTGACACCGAGCCGCAGGCAGAACTCGGTGACGCTCTGGCTGGCTTCCTGCTGCCTTTGGAACTGTCCGCGCCACCAGTCGATCCGCGCCTGGTGGTTCATTCGTCGGGTTGGCGTAGCCATGATGACTCTCCGGAACCGCGACAGAGGCGGTCCGGGGCCAGACAACAATGCCTGGCGAGAAATCCTCCCGCCGCCTCGCGCAGGTCCGGAGGTCAGGCTATCATGCTCGGCAAGTATGGTTCGGCCGAACGGATACGTCTCGTCATGCCGGAGGATCCGATGACCCCTTTACGAAAACGGCAAGATGGCTCGTGGGCAGCAGATCACTAATTTTCACCATCCTACTCTGGTTGCTCCGCGTGAACGGCATGACGTAGTTACTACCCGGTTGACCAATGCTGGCCCCGTCCAGAAACAGATTTCCCGCCTGGTTCGTCAACCCCGACGGCGGTGTTCCGTTGATTGTCAGTCGGTAGCTCTTACGGAGATTCAGCCGTCCAGCAAGTCTCAGGGTCACCGTGTTCGAGAAGTAGCGGGCCGACCTGACCTTGATGCGATGGCCGCTTGGCCCGACGATCTGATAATTCGAGACTTTCTGGGCTGGAAACGGGTCGAGGGGACCGTTCAGGTAAATAAGCAGTCCGGTTGGCTGGGCGTGTTGCTCACGCGTCTGCACGCTCAGCACCTCTGGTCCATCGCCGACGTAGCTGAATACAACGGCGGCCGAAGGCGCCGACTGGCCGCCCGGCGTGATCACAGTCACGTCCACATTGCCGGTGCCGGCTGGGCTGTCGGCTGTGATCTTGGTAGCGCTGCAGATGGTGACGTTCGTCGCCATCGTCGTACCGAACTCGACGGCAGTGCCGGTGGTGAAACCTGTCCCGGTAATCGTCACCAGAGTTCCTCCGCTCGGCGGACCCGCCGGCAGATTGATGCCCGAAACCGTGGGTGTGATTGCGGCGTTTGAGAAGTAGAAAAATGAGTCCGCCGATGAGATTGCCGACGTTCCGGCCAGCGTGGCTACACTCACATTGATCGGTCCAGCACTCGTTGCCGGCGGGCTGAAGACCACGATCTGCGTGGCCGTTACGCTGATGACGCTCGTCACCGGCACCGTCCCGAATTCGATCACCATCGGTTCGCCCAGGTTGGTGCCCATAATGGTGACCACTGTGCCACCGGAAACCGAACCGACGATCGGACTGATGCCCGTAACTTTCGGCGCCGCCGCTGGCACCGCAACGTATGTGAACAGATCGCCGATCGAGGTTGCCGACGTTCCGCCTGCGGCAGTCACGGTGACGTCCACGGGACCGGACGTGCCCGCGGGACTCACGGCGGTCAGCGACGTGCCGCTGCTTGAGATGCTCAATATCATCGCGGAGTTGTTGCCGAAGTCGACGGCCGTGGCGCCGGTGAAGCCGGTCCCATTAATCGTCACCATCGTGCCGCCGGCTGTCGGACCGCTGGGTGCCGTCGACCCAATCACGCTCAACCCAGAAACGGCTGGCGCGGGCACGTAATTAAATTGATATGCCGAGTTCGGAGCCGACATGCCTCCCGGAGTTGTCACGGTCACATCCGGCATGCCGGTGCCCGCCGGGCACTCGGCTGTGACTGTGGTATCGCTCACGACAGTCACGTCGGTCGCCGGGCTGGTGCCAAACACGACGGCCGTGGCGCCATCGAAACCTGTCCCGGTTATCGTTACCAATGTGCCACCGCCCAAGGGACCCTTCGTGGGGCTCAAGCCATCGACAGTCGGCGCCGGCACATACGTGAAAACATCGGCCGGCGAGATCGCCGAAGTGCCACTCGAAGTGGTCACTGTCACGCCCAAAGTGCCCGTGCCCGGCGGGCTTGACGCTGTGATTGTTGTATTGCTGACAACGGTGACGTTCGTTGCCATCGTCGTACCGAACTCGACTCCCGCGCTGGCGGTGAACCCTGTCCCGGTTATCGTTACCAATGTGCCGCCATCGAGTGGCCCAGCCGATGGGCTGATGCTCGAGACCGTCGGCGCATACGTGAATAGATCGTCGTCCGACGTGGCAGACGCTCCGCCCGGAGTGGTCACGGTGACGTCGACCGTACCGGTGCCCGCAGGACTAAAGGCTGTCAGCGACGTACCGTTGCCGGCGACGCTGAAGTTTATCGCCGGATTGTTCGGACCGAAGTCGACCGCAGTGACGTTCGTGAAGCCGGTCCCCATAATCGTAACTTCAGTGCCGCCGATCGTCGGACCAACACTCGGGTTCAGACTGGCTACGGTTACGTTCGTTGGCGTGATCCGATCCTCAAGCATTACAAGATTTGGCCGCAAGCGGCGGAAACGTGATCGATCGATGCGCCGGCGGTCGCTTGTCATACGGCTCAGGATTTGGCGGAAGATCGCCGGCATGCGTCGCTCTCCATACAGTCAAAGTATCGAAGCGAATCAGGAGGTAACTCGAATTTGAAATGAAGGGTTCGAGCGCTGCCCCGGCGGCGTATCAGACACTTCCGCCGGAGCAAGTAAAATCGCGCGAACACTTATTGACGGCAGCCCGCCGCATCGACGACGAGCAGTCAATCGAAGAATGTGCGCTCTGCATCGACCGTCGGTAATGGATTGAACTAACGGTGTTTTGTTTCGATGCCCTTCTCAACAGAAATCCCGCTTCGAGTCACCTTAGAGTCAGAATACGGCCGAAATCGCCACTCTACAAGACGTGGGGAAGATAGGCAACTTTGTTCTTGCGCTGGATATCGGACTCAAGATACGCTTTTGGAGGAATGCGGTGTGGAAGAGGCAATGCGAGGGGAAATGTAATTGTCGCCGATCAACATTGGTCTGAGCGAAGGAGTCGGGCGCCGGATACAACCTCGTTCATGCAATTTCTTGTTGGTCCGCGCCAGGTCTGTTTTTCCCCAATGACCCATCCGTCGGCTCCGCCAGAAAATGGTCTGCCGCCGCGATGAAATGCCGGCAGAGATCTCCGACTGTCTTTGCCGTCGCCGGTATCGAAGCTTCGGTAATCTCCCACCATAATGTCGGCGTCTGGATGCCGAGCCAGCTCATCAAGGTAATGTCGCTGACTTCGAGCCCGGAAGGAGGATGTCGAAGCCGGTGGAAGTACCAGAGTTGCCAGGAAGTCCCCGACCATACAACCGTTTCGATGTCGAATCCGTGAACGGTCGCGTGAAAGAGCAGTTCTTCTTTGGATTGTTTGCGCGGCTTGCCTGGAAAAACAAGCATCAATTCTTCGCGGACGGCCCGCATAAGCTCCCGTTTGTCACGTATGTAGGTGGCGTGCCGTTCCAGGCGGCTTTCGCTGCTACCCTCCCACTCTTCCCGCAATGGTATGCGTATGCGTTCGTGATACCACGCGAGTATTCGATCGTCTTCCGGTGTCCATCTCATCGGAACTTCGGAACCAATCCAGAATTTGTTCATCCTCCTGACGAGCGTGGAAGCGAGCTGCCGCCGCTCCTCCAGGGAGACAGACTTCATGAGGGCAATGATCCTCAAATTCGTAGAACCGCCAACCTGGCGCAAGAATGAAAAGTCCTGGGCGATCTCCCGTTCAAAATCCGCGATGGCCCATTCGTAGTATCGTTCGTGGAGCACGCGGTGCCATTGGCTTCTGTATCCTTCCGACATCGTGTATTCATCAAGAAGCTTGCCATTCTCGTCCCACTGCCGGACGACTCCATGAATTTTCCCTGCCACGTACGGGGTCACTCTTGCCAGAACGCCATTGTCATGCCACACCCGCCACTCCCCCACGATCCGGCCGCTCTTTTGTTCATACTCACTTTTCAACTGGCCGTTCGGATCACAATGCCTGAATAGTCCGTCTGCCGTGGGATCTTGGTAACCCCATAAATAAGGGATGACGGCGTCGACCGAAGAGCAAGAATCGGCATTCCATTCGGTCTTGACTTCGATGCTAGAGCAAGAGTCAGCATCCGATTTGCGATCCGGGTCGCTCATGAACGCTCCTCAAAGTGATATAAGCGTTGCCTCGCCAACCGCGTTTTCGTGAGAACATTACGCTTCGTGCATATCACAGCAAATCTGCTGTTTCCGCTCGGGAAGGGAAAAGACTGCCATGCGGGTTTTGAGTGGTGGATCGCGGCGCGCAGCGTCTCCGGGCTCGCCACAAGGCGAGTTTATCGAAGACAAGTGACCAGTAACCACACGGTCAACAGCCACCTCTGTCGCAATTTAAAATCACCACTCGCCACACTGGTTATCAGGGGAGTGATCCCACGCTGCCGCATCAGGCGTTGGGTGATCCGACAGAGCGCCAGGCTTTTACCGTCTAGACGTCAAAGCGCCACGCGGATAACAGGCGTTGTTCGGGCCGTCGGCCATCGCGGTCAGGCGGGATCGGTCTCCCCTGACATACTCGATTCTACCACCTGTCGTCACCCCCAATCGAAGGAAGATCTCGGGCAGAATGGCATTTAGCGGACGCGGCCCGGTGTGACGTCGGCCGATGTTCGAGTGCTGCGCGGCAGGGCAAGGCGGCCCCGGAGGGCCGCACTCGGGAATCGCTTGGCGCGCGGCGATGAACGCGTCACCCACCACCCACCACCCACCACCCCTCACAGGTCGTGGATCACGACCGGGTCGAGAGCCATGGCGATGAATGTGCGCCTGGCGAGCTTGGCGGCGGTGACGGCAGGCGAGGGGCTAATATCGCCTGATTTCGGCCCAGGCTGCGCGCCTGCGATAATGCCTCGTCGGCGGCGTCGAAGAGCGACGACACGTCATCCGCACAAGCGGGAAATGTCGCGACGCCGATCGAGACCGTGACCCTCGAAATCTCGCAGTCTTCATAGCGTTGCTCGGCGATACTCGCGCATATCTTCTGGGCGACGTGCAACGCGCCGCCACCGGGCGCTCGCGGTAGCACCGCAATGACACGATCATCGTCGAGACGTGCCACGATATCGCTGGCGCGGATCAACGAGGCGACCGTTTCTCCCACGCTTCGCACCAGGTGATCAGCCATGCGGCGACCGAGCAATTCTTGCATCCCGGTCAGGCGGTCAATCGCCAGACAGATCAGTGATAAAGGCTCGTTGTGCCGGCGTGCCTGGTTGAGCGCGAACGGCAATATCGCACTCAGGAAGGTCGCGTCGTGAAGTCGCGTGTTGCTCGCGGAGGAAGTCCCTGTGGGACGCCCAGCGTCACGCGAAGGATCGTGCAGCTCTTCACTCGTCGCCAGTCGATCGCTCTGTTCCGGCCACTGCCGCCTGTAATCTATTCGTTCAAGTGCGCATGCTCCGAGCGTGCAGAGCATGGTCAGGCGGTCGATTGTTTCTTTTCTTAGCGCTTTGACACCTTGAGCGCGAGGTCGCACGCGGAGTCGGCCGCGCGTCGTCGCGCCAAACCGAAGCGGCAATTCCAAAATGGTTGGATCAGGAGCATTGGACGTGGCAGCGCCGCATGTCGAATCGAGCTCGCCTGACTGCGCAGTCAGAAGCACACGCCGACCTTGCTTCGGCTTGAGATCCGCATTTGTTTGAATTGGCCGAAGCGGGTGCGGTGTTGAGCTCGATCCGATAGGCCGGCACCAGGCGTTGCGCGTGCCGTGCCAGGGCCGATTCGACTCGGGCCGGTGTATTCGCCGCTTCAATGATCGCGATGAACTCGCGGAGTGAAGCCTCGAAACTCTGGCCGGGAGCCAGGAATCGCCTGATCGGTTCCGGCGCATGGATACGAAGGAAATAATGGCATCGTTGCCAAAGCGTGGCGGGCGGCCGCGAAGGCGACAGCAGCGTGGGCGCCGCGAGCCAGCCATCGAGAACCCTCGCGCTCGCCCCTCGACCGGGCGATTCCCGAGTTGCTTCGCACGTTGCTGTGTCGGTCTCGGTCAGAGCCACTTCACTCGCGGCGACGGCGTCGAGCCGCCAGGCACGTTCGGTCATCATCATTTCCGGCATCGGTTGAATCCAGGCAAAAAAGCGGCATGGAAGCGGTTTAACTCGGTGCGATGAGCGGGCTCGAATCGAACTCGTGATTCCGCGTGAGCCTGCCTGCCCGTGCTTATTTGAACCGAGGCTTGCTCAAACAATGGGCCCCAGTTCAACTGTAGGTCATGTCATGTCTGTCGCGCGGCTTGATGGAAACGGTCTTGCCAGGATCGATGAAAATGATGAGGATACGGCCTCGATCGGTCGATCTCTGTTGATAATCGTCAACGCGCCGGATGCGCGCCAGATCGAATCGGTGGCGGGCAGGATCGCCGCTGCGATCGACCGAATCGAAATCGAATCGAATCGAATCAAATCTTGCCTCGAAAACAGTTTGGGCAGGCCTGACCCTCCTTGGTCTTGCCGCGCCCCAAGGAACGGAATCGTTGCCGGCCGCTTTTCGCAGGCCGGAGTCGAATGCGGTTCGTCACGTCAGCATTGCTCCGTGCGCTCAGTTTGCGCGGAAAATCGCGGCGGCACAGGATTTCGCCGTGGGCCGAAGTGAAGTACGGAGGCTGGTCGATGCGCCCGCAAACCAAGAAGCGACGCCAAGGATTCGCGCCGCGACTCGCGAAGATCTTGTTGGCGGGCCTGGCTGCCTATCCACTCGGTTGCAATTCGGGCCCTGGAGGCTGGCACGCACCGCCGAGCGTCAGTCGGATCTTTTCGCCGGCTCCCATTGCCGCCAATCCTTTGCTCGTGCCATCAGAAGATTTTGAGGAGGTCTGGAACAAAACGGTCGCGGTCGTCGACAAATATTTTGATATCCAAACGGAAAACCGACTCGCCCGCACCATCAAAACGCAACCCCAGGCCGGGGCGACCATTCTCGAGCCGTGGGCCCTCGATTCACCGACGTTCGAAGACCGAGTTGAAGCGACCCTGCAAACCCTGCGACGCGTGGCCATCATCCACATCGACCCGGCGCCAACGGGGGGCCATCTCGTCAAAGTGGAAGTACACAAGTTCCTCGAAGACATGGGCAAGCCCGATCGACAACCAGCCGGTCGTGCCGTGTTCATCAACGATTTCCCCGTCAACCGTGCGCGTGAAATCGTTGGTCCGGTTCCCGCTCCGCTCGGCTGGCTCAGCCGGGGACGAGACCCTCATCTTGAACAAGCCATCCTGGCCAACATCCGCGACGAGCTCTTTCTCTGAGCCGTGATCAGCCGTGAGCCAGTCATTCACTTTCGATTCAGAGTCTGTTCCGGAAGTCCGGATCTGGGCGAGCGGGGGGCGTCAGCTCCCTGTCTTCTCGGGCTCCGGACAAGGGCTGACGCCCCCGTTTCGCGTTTACGGAACAGACTCTCAGCACCGACTCAGCGCGAAAACTTCCACAGTCACGCGTTTCGCGAAATGAACGAGCGGCCGATGATCGGGTCTCGTCAGACCCGTCGCGGCAAGCAGCGTTTCATCAAGTGAAAGCAACTCCGCGGGCTGCACAGCATACGGCAAATGGTGAACGCGGCCTTTGTAGAGGCGGTTCTTCCAGGAACTGAAGAGGATATAACGTTCGATCAAGAAATGGTCGAGCGTACCCGGAATTGCCGCCTGGGCGGGTCCACTCGGCCGAGCACGAATGGCGTACGAGGCAGGGAGCGGCGCCGGCCCCTGGCGCGTACCCGCGTAGAGGATGGTCGGGAATTCGGTTTGGTCCGCTCCAACCTCATGCTCCAGGAACATCCGCGCGTAGTAGTACGGGAGATGAAAGAGACCGCGGGCCAGGCGAACCGCGATTGCATTGGCCGCGTCGAGACTGAAAAACCAGACGCCCGGGTCGCGATCCGCGAGTCGAACATACGTGCGTACATTCGTCTCATGAAAACTGGAAAGTCCCGCGACCGCCGGGAGGCCGACAGGCCGTACCCCGGTCATCGTGAACGGAACCAGGCCGATGTACGCCCAGCCTTCAAAAAGATCGAGCTCCAGTCCAGGCGGGATGAGCGCTCGCAAGACCTCAGCCGGAACCCGCCAGTGGACAAACAACAGGTCGCTCCAGCACTGCCGCATGACGGCCCGCTGACCTGGGCGACGAGCCGGTGCCAATCGGTCGACCGGATCGGCCGATTCACGCTCGGGATCGAGCGACCGGGACGCGGGCACAGGTATCATGGGAACAATGAACCTCGAGCCAGGTGTGTGAAACCAAGGAGCCTGATCGATCCGATCTCGACACCTCGATTCTCGGGCTCTTGTTGAGATCAATACTCGTTCGCCGTTGCGACCTCGCCGCCACGGATGGTGCTCATCGCGCGCCAGACACGAATATCGATCGCATTCTTGATGAAGCGAACGGAGCCGTCGCCCAGCGATGCGTTGACGCCCGCGCTGTGCCGGCTCCGCGCGGCGTAATTGTCCGGGAGCGAGGTCGTCGCGCCGACGCAGGGCGGGTTCGGCGAGCGATTGATGCAATAAAAGGGGCTGAAAATCACGTCGGGAAATGAGCTATTGGGGGCCACAAACGTCTCAAAAGTCGCTGCGTCGCCCCACCAGGAAAATCCACGCAAGTCTTGCCCTTGCCCGACGATGGCCTCGGAAACGAGAAGCGTGTTGCTGAGGCCGTCGGTGATCGCGCTGAAGCCGACGCTGGGCCGCCCCGGCTGGTCATGGTCGCCGACCGGTGAGCCGATATCGACAAACGGAGCACCTCCAAAGACGATGCCCTGGAAATCGTTCTGGCTCACCAGGGTATTGCCGAAGTTGACGACATAATTATGCGACGTACATGCATAAGTCCTGTCGCCGGTCGTGGCCGTGATCGGGGCGTTGGTCTGATCGCTCGGGCAGAGATAAACGCTGATGAAATTGGATGTCACCGTCTGGTTGGCAACGCCGAAATAACGCAGGTCAAGATCGTAGCTGGTTGGTGCGTCGGGCGTGTTGATCCCGCAGGAATTCCACGCGTTGAAAAGGGGTTGCTGCTCGACGTAAGGCAAGGTGTAAATGAGCCATGTGCCCCAGCAGCACCCCTTCTTGCCCGGCGGCAAAACCGAGTTGCCAAGATGATACTGGTGCATCGCCAGGCTGATTTGCTTGAGGTTGCTCACGCATTGCGAACGCCGCGCCGCTTCACGGGCCGATTGAACGGCCGGCAGGAAGATGGCGATCAGTACCGAAATAATGGCCATCGCGACCAGAAGCTCGATCAGCGTGAATCCGGACTGACGGGGTCTCATGGGAACATCCCTTGCAAAATCCGGGCGTGCCGTACCAGCCCTGGTCGCTCGAACCGCTCACTCAGCGCCCGCTGATCGAATCGTCCGAGCTCAGCTCAAACCGATATCGATTCGAACCGTTCTGGCTCACCTCGGCGCGAAGCGCCGAATCTGTATTGTAGACACGAGGGATCCGTTCGACCATCGGGCGCGGTGTTCGCTCGGTTTGTCCTTTAGTCAGTGGGGGCTGCACGCCTGAGCTCGAATAAATGCGGACGAGATAAGTACCAGGCACGGGGCCCTCTGCTCTCGCGATCGAAAATTCACTCTGGCGAATCGTGGCCCCGACGAGCGTTCCTGAGCCGGGGCTTACAGGATCGAAGAGGATCGCTCCAGTGGCAAGCGGCTCGCCATCAAGCATGACCTCGCCTGAAATGGCCCGGCGATCCAGACCATCGCTCGGATTGCAGCCGAGAGTCAAGGCAAGAAGGAAGAGGCCCGTTGTACGCAGCCGAAGCCGTGGGGGCGGCCGGCGCCACGGAGCGGAGTCAAACCGCGACAGCGCGAACATGGTCGAGCCGGGTGCTCCCATGGTGTTCCGGCCTGGACTCCGAAGGGCTGGAATGCGGCCGCGTTGCGCGGCGCGTCCGTTGTCGAATATTACGTGGCCACATTATCCTATTGAATACGTCAATGTACAGGTTCAGCGCGGCGCCTGATTTCTGGCCCGTATCGAAATCGAAACTTTTTCCAAAAAGCTGAATCCGAAAAGCTCCGGCATGACAGAGTAAAGTAATTCGCTCGTGCTTCGGGAAACGTTTGGTGAGTTTGGAGCGGGGTGGTGAATGGTAACGATGCGAGCGGCCGTTGGCAGCGATAGCGAGTTGCTCAATTGTTTCGTCAAGGAACGCGACTCGGCCGCTTTTCGAGATCTGGTGGTCAAGCATGGCCCCGCTGTGCTGCAGGTCTGTCGCGCCGTGCTTCGAGACACGCATGACGCCGACGACGCTTTTCAGGCAACTTTCATGGTGCTCGTTCATAAAGCTCCATCGATTGAAGACCCCCAGGCCCTGGGAAGCTGGCTGCGTGGAGTCGCCCACCGAACGGCCTTGCGTGCTCGTTGCCGTGCGGCGCGTCGACGCGTGCTCGAAAAAAATGCCGCCGGAACGAGTGACGCCGTGGTGCCGCCTGACGAACCGTCGAGTGAAATCCGGCAGATCATGCGTGAGGAGCTCGATCGTCTTCCCGAACATTACCGCCACCCGCTCACGCTCTGCTACCTGGAAGGACTGACCAATCAGGAAGCCGCGCGGCGTCTCGGCTGGCCGGTGGGAACGGTCAAGGTGCGGCTCGTGCGCGGCCGTCGAATTCTCCGTGATCGGCTCGATCGCCGCGGGGCCGGCCTGGGCGCGGGTCTCTTGCTTTGGTTGCTCAATCCGGGCAAAGCCTCGGCGGTCCCTGAGCGGCTGGTGGATTCGACCGTTCAGGCCATGAACCTCACAGCGGCCGGCCGCCACGCCGCGCTCAAGGCCAGGTTTGCCGGTCCGCTGCGGATGGCGGCACCCGATTCGCGGCCGTGGCTCGGCCGGGGTGGACCATGGCTCTGGATGGTGATCGCGGTCTTGGCCATCGTGCTGGGGCTCACCGGCGGCTCCGCGGCTCTCTCGTTTTATGATCCTTTGAAACCTGACATTGATCCCGCGACATTGCCGGCCAATCTGACCGACATTCGGTTCGTCGAATGCGGGTGATTCAGGCACGGCCACCACGAGTCACGCGGTGCGAAAGTGCACCGCCGTGCCCACGGATGTCCAGAGCAAACGGTCTGGGATGACCCAGGAAGCGGCGTAACTCTACGTCACTTCGGCCAGGGAATGCCTGCAAGGTCTTGCCGGCGACAGCCGGACTGCGCGCCGCGATCGTATTCCGCCCGTGATCGTACCGGACGGAATCAGGGAGATGGTCCGTACATCATTATTCAGTTTTCATTCGATCCATGTACGGCCTCTCCTCTTCTTGAAGAACCCTCGTTTCTTGTTGGCTTCGCTTCTTCGTTTTCTCGTTTTACCCAAGGAGTTAATGATGGATTCACGCGTTATGGCACCGAGCACGGGCGCCCCGATCGAGACCGGCGTCGACCTGCGTCGCGAGATTGCGGCTCTCAAATTATCGGGTCGTCGGGCATTCATGCGCACCGGAGCGGTCGCGGCCGCCTCGGCCGTGGCGGCATCCGCGGGGAGCAAGGCTTTCGGTCAGACCGGCAACCCGAATTACTTGCCCAGTCTTTACCGCGGTCAGAACGCCCAGGAGTTCCTGGCCATTCAGAAGCACGAGAATGATCACGTGAAGTTTCTCGTCACGGCCCTGGGATCTTACGCCCGACCAAAGCCGTCGTTCGTGAACTTGCTCCAGCCCGATCTCGTCACGTTCGCCAAGACGTCGCGCGCCCTTGAAAATACCGGCGTCGGTGCCTATCTCGGAGCGGCTCCGATCATCTACAACTCTGATTACCTCACCGCCGCCGGCACGATCCTCACCATTGAGTCGCGCCATGCCGGCTATATCGACGTCTTGCTCGACGAGATCATGACGACCAATGTTTACGGCGAGACCCAGAGTTTCGAGATGCCGTTGACCCAGCAAGATGTGGTTGAGCTGGCCGGGCCCTTCATCACCGGTTTGAACGGCGGCCCGCCGTTGTCATTCTCGACGACGAAGTCGGCGGCAAACGACGTGGCGATCCTCAATTTCGCCCTGGCCCTCGAGTATCTCGAAGCCGAATTCTACAACGTCAACGTGCCGCATTTCACTTGATCAGCCACTGCCACTGCCACTGCCACTGCCGCCTTGCCGCGGCCGTCAACCCGGTACGGCTGTCACATATTGTGTCTTGAACATTCAACCACAAACCCACGTCTTTTGAGGCTTACAAGCATATGAGAAATCGATTGGCAGGGATCACAGCGGTGCTCATGGCGAGTGCCGCCATCACCGCGCTTGGCGCCGGCCATGCCGCCGCCCAGTCGTCGGTTCCTGAATCGCAACTCGAGACTTTTCTCGGTCTGCAGCAAGGTGATCTCGATGGTTTGAATAACGGACCCGTGATGAACGGATCGGCGATCAGCCAGATGATCACGGTGTCCGCCGGAAGCACGCTCTCCTTCGATTATAATTTCCTGACGAACGAGCCGATCGTGCCGCCGCTCTACGCCGTTAATCCCTTCGCCTTCGTCACGACACCCGATCTCCAGGACTTCGCCGATAATTTCTCGCCGCTGATGAATTCATCAACATCATTCGCCCAGGAGACCGGGTATAACACATTCACCGCGACCTTCATGACGGCCGGAACCTATCTGCTGGGTATCGGCGTGGTCAACGTCACCGACAACATGTATTCCTCGGGTCTCTTGCTCGACAATTTCATGCTGACGGGCGGATCGATCGCCAACGCTGGATTCGAGAGCAGCGATTTCTCGGGATGGTCCACCCTGGGAAGTACGTCGATCGTCGGCTCCTCTTTTGGCAGCGGCCCGACAGAGGGAACACGCCAGGCCTTGCTGTCGACGAGCGTCCCCGAGCCTTCATCGATGATCTTGATGGCCCTGGGTGCTGTCGGAGCGGTTTTCACGTGCATCCGTCGCAGCCGCAAGCTGGCCGCGCTGGAAATCTAATTCAGGTCGCCGTTCTGACGGGTTGCGTCGGCGTGCTCGCGGAGCCAGTCGACTTCGAAATTCAATGCCAAATTCATCCCCCATTCTCAACGGGCCAGGTTGAGAATTGGGGGATTTTTGTTGTTCGAGGCAACCGGTTCGGGCAAATTGATGCGGATGCCTTCTTGAAGCGGCGTGCTCGTGATCACGGGGTTTGGCCGCCGGTGATGTATCGAATGGAGTCTGCCATGCCTCAAGTCGTCAGCCCGTCCCTGACCTCGGAGACGATCGGCCGCGTGGCCACCGAGGATCTCAGGCTTTCTTTATCGCCGGCCGAAGTTGATGCCCTGCGCACGCTACTCAACCCGCTCCTTGACGAGATCCGCCAGATCACGCCGCGCGACGTGGCGGGAGCCGAGCCGGAAGCGTCGATCGTCGTGGAGGACTGGCCGAAATGATCGACTTGATGGCTATCACGGCGCGATCGGCGGCCGAGTCGGTGCGGCGCCGCGAACTGAGTGCGGTCGAGCTGGCGCAGGCGGCCGTCAGCCGGATTGAAACGCTCAATCCGACGCTTCGTGCCTTCATCACGGTGACGCGAGACCAGGCGCTCGCCGCGGCGGCCGCGGTCGACAAGCGAATCGCGGCCGGTCAGGGCGACAATCTGCCGCTTGCCGGCGTGCCGCTGGTGATCAAGGACAGTTTCTGGACCGAGGGCCTGCCAACGACCGGCGGCACGAAACTGTTCGCCAGCACGGTCGCGGCCGAGGATGCGACGAGCGTCGCACGTCTGAAAGCGGCTGGCTGCGTGCTCGTGGGTAAGTCGCTCATGCATGAGATGGCGTATGGTTTCACGAGCCGAAACGTCCACCATGGTGACTGCCGGAATCCCTGGGACACGAATCGGATCCCCGGCGGCAGCAGCGGCGGCAACGCCGTCGCACTCGCGACGGGGATGGCGCTGGCGGCGGTCGGCGGCGACACGGGGGGCTCGAACCGCCAGCCGGCGGCGCTCTGCGGTGTTGTCGGCGTGAAGGTCACTTATGGCCGTGTCAGCCGGCACGGTGGGATTCCCCTTTCCTGGTCGATGGACACTGTAGGGCCAATGAGCCGCACCGTCGGCGATGCCGCCGCACTCTTGCAAGTCATGGCCGGCTTCGATCCCAAGGATTTAACCACGCGGCGCGGCCCCGTGCCCGACTATATCAGTGCACTTAAAGGAGAGCTAAAAGGACTGCGCATCGGCGTTCCCCACAACCATTTTCTCGCCATGATGGAACCCGATGTCGGAGCCGCCATGCAAGCGGCGATCGAGGTCTTGAAACAGCAAGGAGCCGCGCTCGTTGATGTGCGCTTTCCTCCGCTCGACCCCGTCGTTGGTGCGCATCGTGCGATCATCTTCAGCGAAGCGGCCGCCGCGCACGAAGAGCTGATCCGTGCTCGCTCGGCCGAGTTTTCCGACGAGGTACGGCCGCTCTTGCAGGCAGGGCTGTTCATCACCGCGACTCAATACCTCACGGCGCAGCGGATGCGACAGAAGACCATTGCCCAGTATCGCGAGCTGTGGCGTGGTTTCGACGTCCTGATCACGCCGACCAGCCCGATCGCCGCACCTCTGATCGGGGCCACGACAGCCAGGCTCGCCGACAAGGACATTCCGCTCGTTCGTGCCTTCCTCGATCTGACCCTTCCTTTCAACCTGACGGGACAACCCGCGATCTCGGTCCCTTGTGGATTCACGCGCGAAGGATTGCCGATCGGAATGCAGTTGGTGGGCAGGCCATTCGACGAGGCCACGCTCTTTCGCGCGGCGGCCGCTTACGAGGCGGCCACCAACTGGCATTCACGCCGCCCGCCAGTCGTGCCGCGGCCAGCGTAACCTGCGGCAACGACGTCAGGTCCGTTTCAAGCCGGCCAAAGTAAAGTATGTTAACGTTGTAATAATGGCTCAGTGCACACTTGACGCACGGCGCGCGTCCGTAGTAATTTGCAGAGCGTCACTCCCTGGTCATGCTGATTGTGCGCGAAATCACGCGGAAATCTGGAAAAAAGACGCGGTCGAAGTTTCCGCGGATCTGCGCGCTCAAACGCCGACGAATTCTGTCCCCGATGGGGTGCGAAGAGGCCTTTTGCCCCTGGCCATCGATGATTGCCAACAACCAACTGGTGCGATGGGGAACCGCAACGAGAATTCTTGACCCAATAAGACGCTCATCGGGTTTCGACCGCGGCTCGATCGCCGACACTTTCTGCGAGTAATTCGGAATGACAAGATATGCGATGATTGCGGTGCTATTCGCGTGCGGGCTACTTGGCGGTGGTTGTTCCGAGCCGGCATCAAAGCCGCCCGAAGAGATCAAGGGCATGAGTCCGGGCGAATACCGGGACAAAGCCGATCTGGGCAAAGCCGTGGCTCCCAAGGGCCAGAAGAAAGCGGACACACCGCATTGATCGCCAAGGCCGAGTGACGTAAGCCTTGCGATCGGGCGTGTTTCTCGTGATCTCATAGAGACGGGTGCACCCCTGATCTTTTCACGAAACGAAGGGGCCGCGACTGCGTAGTCGGGCCTGTCGATGTGGTTGTTGAGGTGTTATGTTCATAGTGAGGGTAATGTCGATGATGAAGACTTCTCGCCGCCGAGCCGACGCAAGTGGCTTCACGCTGATTGAACTACTTGTTGTCATTGCGATCATTGCGGTTTTGATCGCGCTCCTCTTGCCAGCCGTGCAAGCGGCTCGTGAAGCAGCGCGGCGAATGCAGTGCACCAATAATCTCAAGCAAATCGCCCTGGCGTGCCATAATTACGAGGATACGCATTCGTGCTTCCCGTCGGGCACTTATTACATGTATCCGACCTCGTGTAATCGCTGGAAGCAGGGGCCGAGCTTTTATCTGTCGTTGTTGCCCTACATCGAGCAGGGAACACTCGCCAACGCCTACAACTTTTCACTCCATCCCTACGTGGCGGATAACTCGACGATGCAGGGAGTCGGGCTCACAGCCCTGTGGTGTCCGAGCGACCCTGACGTCTCGACGCCCGTCGTCAGTAACATGCCGCGCAACTTTCTGGGGAGTTGTAGTGGCGTGTCGGGAACCCAACCGAATAACTGGTCGTTCTATCACGTGACGTATGCAGGAAGTGCCGGTGTTTTTCCAGCGTATCCATCGGGTCCTTCTGGTGGTTGTACCGGTTGCGATCCGAATTACTCGTCGATTCTGAGTCAGGCCAATGGTATCATCCATTTCGGAAGTACGACGAAGATCGCCGCCATCACCGACGGGACGAGCAATACCTTTCTGCTTGCCGAGCGCAACTTTCACTTGATTCAGCCGACCAGCGCACAGCAAGTGTGGTTCTTCTGGTTCTCGGGTGCGTATAGCGACACCATGTTCACCACGCTCTACCCGGTCAATCCGACAAAGTCGATCACGGGTGAAGCACAAGATTTTGACGTCCCGGGCGGCGGTAATGCGACCGAGGAGGCTGCCGGCAGCAACCATCCGGGCGGTGCTAACTTCGCTTTTTGCGACGGGTCGGTTCGCTTCGTCAAGGATTCGATCCAGTCGTGGCCGATCAATCCGACGACGTACCTGCCTAACGGCGTCACCTACAATGGTGCTGGCGTCGCCACAAGTTACTCGGTCGCCGCGGGCACCCCGTATGGCGTCTACCAGGCTCTTTCGACCCGCAACGGCGGCGAAGTCATTGGCGCCGATCAGTATTGACATTCAGCCCATGCTCGGGCCTGGCGCCGTCGCTCTTGCTCCGTCGAGGCCCGAGCAATCTATCCCGTCTCTTGTGACTTGAAATGGCGGACGACTCTTGCACGCTTGAGCGTTTGCCTGCGGCGAAGCTGTTTGCAGAATTCACCGGCTCCTCTCCCAGGGGTGTAGGATGGCGACACGACGTACGTTCCTTGCCGGTGCCGGCGTCTCGGGGCTATTGAGCGTGACGTTTCGCGGCGAAGCCCTGGCGCGGGCAGCCGGCGTTGATAAGGCAGCCGGCCAGGCCGCTCCGTGTGAGCTAGCGGCTAACGAAGACTACTGGTCGGAGATCCAGCGCTCCTTTGACAACGACCGGTCGATCATCAATTTCAACAACGGCGGCGTTTGTCCGGCGCCGACTCACGTTCTCGACCAGATGATTCGCGACCTGCGATTCACCAATGAATCGCCCGTGCAGCACATGTGGCGCGTGCTCGAGCCGCGGGTGGAGTCCGTGCGACGTGGAGCTCGCGCGCGAGTTCGGTTGCGATACCGAAGAAATCGCCATCACGCGAAACGCGTCTGAAGCGATGGAGACCTTGATCTTCGGCGTCGATTTGAAGCGCGGCGATGAGGTGATCATCACCGACCAGAACTACCCGCGCATGATCACGAGCTGGGAGCAGCGTGCCCGCCGCGAGGGAATAGTCGTCAAAAAAATCGCGTTCCCGATTCCGCTCCTGTCTCCGTCCGTCTTTGTCGATCGCGTCCGCGAGGCCATCACGCCGAGAACCCGCGTCATCGAGTTTCCGCAGATCACGAATCTCTCCGGCCAGATCCTGCCCGTGCGCGACGTCGTGCGCCTGGGGAACGAAAAAGCCATCGCGGTGTTCGTTGACGGGGCCCACGCGTTTGCCCACTTGCCATTCAAGCGCGACGACCTCGAGTGCGACTACTATGGTTGCAGCCTGCACAAATGGCTCCTGGCTCCTGTCGGCACGGGTTTTCTTTATGTCCGCAAGCAGAAACAAAAATCGATCTGGCCGTTGATGGGTGCCGACGCACCTCTTGATGAAGATATCCGTAAGTATGAGCAGATTGGAACCCATCCCGCCGCCAATCACAATGCCATCGCCGCGGCCCTGGCCTTTCACCGCTCGATTGGTGTGGATCGCAAGATCGCGCGACTTCGCTATCTGCGCGACCGCTGGGCCAAGCCGTTGCTCGCCGCCGACGCGCGAGTCAAGCTCTGGACGCCGATCCACGATGATACGGCGTCCGGCGGAATTGCACTCGTGCAGATTCAGGGAGTCGATTCTGGAAAGCTCTGCGGCTATCTCTGGGACAAGTACCAGATCACCACGACGACGACAAAGCACGCCCAGTTCGAAGGTGTGCGCATCACACCGAACGTCTATACGACTCTCGATGAAGTCGACGTCTTCATCGACGCCATGAAGCGTGCCCTGACCAAAGGAGTCTGAATAGCGCGGCTCCGCCCAAAGCCGCATTGATGGTACAATTTTTCACGATGTGAAGGACGGCATTCTCCACCACCGGTTGGAGCTCCACCATGAGCACCTCGGTCGCGACAGAAACTCGAGTCACTCCCGAAGAGCTGCTGGCCATGCCCGACGGCAAGAGTTACGAGCTCGTCGATGGGCAACTGGTGGAGCGAAGTGTGGGCATGGAATCGAGTTGGGTTGGGACGCAGTTGGTCACTCGCCTCGACCAATTTTGCCGCCAAAATCGAATCGGATGGGTGTTTCAATCCGACACTGGCTATCAGTGCTTCTCGCACGAGCCGAGCCGCGTCCGAAAGCCGGACGCCTCTTTGGTGCGGTATGGGCGGCTTCCAGGCGAAATTCTACCCAGGGGCTGGTGCAAAATCGCTCCCGACCTCGTGGTTGAAGTCGTCTCACCAAACGATACGGTTGATGATCTTGAAGATAAGCTAGAAGACTATCGGAAAGTGGCAGTTCCCTTGATCTGGGTCATTTATCCCAGACTACGCACCGCCCGGATCCATCACGCTGATGGCTCGACGAGCTACTTGCACGAGCATGAAGAGCTCACCGGCGGGGATCTCATTCCGGGCTTCCGCTGCCCGCTCCGAGAAATCTTCCCGCACAGGGAACCTGCCCCGAACGATCAACCCGCCCGGCCGCCCCGAACGGTCACGGATAGGACCGGGAACGACGTCGCCTTCTCGTGACAGTGTGATGAAGAAAAGAGGGCCGGGTAGGGCGAATCCTTGCGCGGAAACTCCCGCTTCAATGCGGGAGTCCTACCCCTTTGTGCCGCGAGATCCGGGGGTCAGGCAAATCTCAACGTTGTCACAAAGTGCCCTGATATCCTTTTAGGCGTCAAGAACTCGCCGGGTGGCCGCGAATTCTCTGACATACTGGAACAAATCGCGGTGACGCGAGCGGGTCCATCATGCTCGCTCAGGTGGTTTCAGGATGCTCGATTTTCGGAGCGAACCAGGGATAGGCCGCGGGTAAGACGAGGGTCGTCAGCAAGGTCGAGGTGATCAGTCCGCCAATGACGACCGTGGCCAGGGGCGCTGGATCTCCGCGCCGGGCTCGTGGCGATCGCCATGGGGATAAAGCCAAGACCCGCGACCAGGGCCGTCATGAGGATCGGCCGCAGCCGCACGATGGCCGCCTCGACGCGCGGCTTCGTGCGGCTCTACACCCTCTTGCCGCAAATGCTCGACCGCGCTGACCCACACCAGGCCGTTGAGCACGGCGACCCCGAAAAGGGCAATGAAGCCGACGCCCGCCGAAATGGAAAACGGTAGATCCCGGATGAAGAGCGCGAAGATGCCACCCGTCGCGGCCATCGGTACGGCCGTGTAAATGAGGAGCGACAGCTTGATCGAGTGAAACGTGCTGTACAGCAGCAAGAAGATCAAGACCATGGCCACGGGCACCACGATCGCCAGCCGTCGCGAAGCCGTCTGGAGGTGCTCGAACTGGCCCCCCCAGCGCAGGATATAGCCCGGTGGGAACTTGTGCTGGAAATGGGCATCAATGGCCGACTGGGCGTCGGCCACGAAGCCGGAAATGTCGCGGCCCCGCACATTGGCCCCGACGACCGCGCGATGCTGCACGTTTTCGCGTTCGACTTCATTGGGGCCATCTTCCTCGGTGATCTCGGCGAGATCCTTGAGCGGGATCGGCCGCCCCTGGGGATCGACAATACGGATCGAGCCAATCTTCTCAGGGTCTTCTCGCCAGGATTCGGGGAGCCGAACGCGCAGCGGGTGCCGCTTGTCTTCCTCGAAGACGGCTCCCACGGTCGTCCCCCCTAGCGCGGCCACCGCGTCGAGTACGTCAGACGCCTTGATTCCATAGCGGGCCAACTGGTCGCGGCGCACGTTGATCCGCAGCATGGGCAATCGCCCCGCGGTCGGATTCTTGATGTCATGCGCGCCGCGAATCTGCCCGAGCACGCCCTCGACTTCGAGCGACAGCCGGCGCAGGACCCTGAGATCGGGACCATAAATGAGCACCGCGACGTCGCTCTTGACACCCGCGACGAGCTCGTTGACCCGCATCTCGATCGGCTGGCTGAATCCAAACTTCACGCCCGGCACATGTTCGGTGAGGAGCTTGTCGATCTCTTCGATCAGACCGTCGCGCGTCAGGCCGGGGCGCCACTGATCTTGTGGCTCGAGCATGGTCCATACGTCGGTCTGATGAACGCCCATCACGTCGTTGGCGATCTCCGGACGTCCCGTCTTGCAATAAACGAGCCGCACCTCGGGAATGGTTCTGAGCAATTTCTCGATCTGGGTTGAGGCCGCCACGGCTCCGTCGAGCGACGCTGACGGAATACGCACCGCTTCGATCAAAAGATCGCCCTCGTTGAGCCGCGGCATGAACTCGCCCCCGAGGTTGAGCGCGACCGGCACGCTCGCCCCGACCAGGATAACAGCCATGGCGGCCGCCGCGACCGGATGCCGCACGAACGCCGCGAGGGCCGGCTCGTAAAGCCGCTTGATGAGCCGCAGCAGCCAGATCTCTTTTTCCGACGACCGGGCGCTCAAGACCATCGACGCGAGCACCGGCATCACCGTGAGCGACAACAAGAGCGAGCCCGCCAGCGCGAAGATGACCGTCAGCGCCATCGGCCGGAAAAGCTTTCCCTCGGTCCCTTGCAGGGCCAAAATCGGCAGATAGACGATCGCGATGATCAGCTCGCCGAACATCGTGGGCCGGCGAACCTCGATCGCGGCGTCACGCACGATGTCGAGCTTCGGCCGGCTTCCCCCTTCATGCGCCAGCCGTCGCACGCAATTCTCGACCATGATCACGCTCGAATCGACGATCAGGCCAAAATCGATCGCGCCCAGGCTCATCAGGCTGGCCGAGATTCCGGTCGCCAGCATCACATTGGCCGCGAACAGCATCGAAAGTGGAATGGCCAGAGCCACGATCAGGCCGCCGCGCAGGTTACCCAGAAGGGCCAGCAAGACGATCATCACGAGCACGCCGCCGGCCGTCAGGTTATGCACGACCGTGCTCAACGTTTCGTTGATCAGATGAGTGCGATCATAGAGCGGCTCGATCGTCACGCCCGGCGGCAGACTCTTCTTGAGCTCTTCGATCTCGGCCTTGACCCGGTTGACAACTTCGCGGCCATTCTGGCCGATCAGCATCATCACGAGCCCCGTCACGATCTCACCCTGGCCGTCACGCGTCGCCAGGCCCGCTCGGATCATCGGCGCAGGGGCGACCTTCGCCACGTTGCGAACCTTCACCGGATAGCCGTTGCGCTCGTCGATCACGATCTCGGCAATGTCGTCGAGATTGCGTACCTGGCTCACTCCGCGGATATAACGCGCTTCGCCATCACGAACCAGATAGCCCCCGCCGACATTCGCGTTGTTGGAGCGCAGCGCATTATAGAGATCAGTGAATGACAGCTTGAATTTCGCCAGCGCGTCGGGATCGACCTCCACCTGATACGTCTTCAGCTCGCCGCCATGGGCGTTGATCTCCGTCACTCCTTCGACGCGGCGCAACTGGTAGGCGATGAACCAGTCGAGCAACGTGCGCAACTCCATCGCGGAGACGCCCGACTCCTTCGTCGCTTTCACCTGAAATTGAAACACCTCGCCCAGCGCCGTAGCGATCGGCCCGAGCGTCGGCGTGCCGTAGTTGGCCGGAATCGCCTCGGCCGCGCGGGGCAGCCGTTCGCCGACCAACTGGCGGGCCCGGTAGATGTCGGTTCCTTCCTTGAACACGACCGTGACGACCGACACCCCGAACTTCGACACCGACCGCGTCTCTTCCACGTCGGGAAGCCCGCTCATCGCGCCCGATACGGGAAACGACAGAAACGAGTCGACCTCCACGGGCGAAAGCGCCGCGCCTCGGTGATGACCTGAACTTGCACGTTCGTCAGGTCGGGCACCGCGTCGATCGGTAAATGGATCGCCGAGTAAATACCAAGCCCCGCAATCAACAGGGTGGCCATCAACACGAAAAAACGGTTGCTGAGCGACGATTCGATGATGGAGTTGAGCATCGTTACCCGGGCCTGTTCACGTGAACAATGAATTCATTCTCAGTTTGATCAAATGAGCGTCAGTCGTTCGTTATTCTTCATCAGGCTCGTTCTGAAGAATCAGGTCGCTCTTGAGCAAGAACGCACCCTCCGAGACGACGACGTCGCCCTCGTTCAACCCGGCCTTCACTTCCACGCGTTCACCCGCCTTGCGCCCGGTTTCAACCGGTCGAAGGGTGAATTTATGTTTGCCTTTGTCTTTTCCGAATGGGATGAACACGTATTTATCGGTTTCGATCTCGATGACCGAGCGAGCCGGAACGGTCAGCACGCGGTCGCCGCGGGCGCTGTCAAAGACAATCTGGACGAACATATCTGGCTTCAAAAGTCCGTCGGGATTCTCGGCGCGGGCCAGGATCGGCAAGGTACGGGTCTGCGGGTCGACCAGCGAGCCGATCGACAGGAGCCGGCCCGTGAAGACACGGCCGGGATAGGCCGGGGCCGTCACGCGGAACGATCCGTCCCTGAGGTTGGGTAGCTTGGCGAGGTCCGATTCGGAAACGCTGGCGCTGATCCAGACAGATCGGAGATCGGCCACGATGAAAAGGACGTTGCTCGGCTCGGCTCGCTGGCTGGGTACAGCGTCTTTCTTGATGATCGTGCCGTCGAACGGCGCGACGATCCGGTAAAACGTGACGTCTTCGTCGCGAGCCAGCGTGTGCGCCTCCGCGGCGTGATCGAGAAGGTCCTGGATGTTTTCAGAAACACCCAGGATGCGCAGGCGCTGCGCGGCGTCGATCACGGCGGCCTCGGCTTGCTCGGTTTGCTGAACGGCCAGACGCTTTTCCTGCGCGGCATCGAAGCGCACCTGTTCGATGGCGGCCTCCAGTTTCGCCTGAATTCCCTCGCGCGTGTGCCGGGCGACCAGCGCCGGGTGTTCACCGACGATGTTCTTGCTGCGTAGCGAGGCCGTCTTCTGTTCCTCGTGGCTGGCAATGTCAAACTCGGCATAGGCCTGCAAGAGCGTGCCGCGGTATGTTCCAAGCTGCTTGTCGGCAAATTGTTTTTCGATCAGCCGCGCGTCGGTCGAGTTCGTCACCAGCGCGGCGAGCCCCTTGGCCGGATCGTGAGCGTTGGTCTCGGAATGGGCCTCATCGTCGGCTAGGGCATGCCGCCGCTGCTCGATTCCTCTTTTCAATTCGGGAATCAGTAGGGCCACATTGGCAGCGATCTCAGACCTCCACGCCGCCTCGAAGCGCGCCGTCGATAACTCGCGCTGGCGGGCTCGAAGGTTGAGCCGCGCACTTCCAATCTCAGGGCTATCGAGCGTCACCAGCGTGTCGCCCTTCTTGACGTTCTGGCCCAGAACGGCTTGCACCTCGCGCACGACGCCCGCGGCGCGGGGACGCACCTCGACCTGCCGGTCGGCATTGAGCTGTACGGTGCCGACAACCATGGCCCCCGTCGCGATAAAGTCGAATCGGACCCGTTCCGTCGTGATCCTGGCCTCGTCAAACTTGGCCTGTGAAAACGAAACGGTCGAGCGTTTCGTCGCGTCGGGTTGGGCATTCTTCTCGGTCTGAGACTCGGCAGACGCCTCCGCGTCGGGTGTTCGGACGAAGCGATTGTAGGCAAAAAGCCCCACCAGGATCGCGACGCAAACGCCCAGTCCTGTCCACGAAAGTACGGCGGTGATCGATCTCTTGCTCGTTCGAGTCTCGCGCAAGGCGACGGACATGAAAGGCCTCCTCACTCTGGTCAATCGGCAAGCTGGTTACGAATCAAGATGACAGGATCAATCAATGCACACCCATCTCAAGACCACGGCTCATGCCGCATGACTTGACTCGGTCGAAGCCCGGCGCGAGCCGGATCGACCAAACTCAGGCACGCGCGACACGCAGGCGCCCGGCCATGACGACCGCTTGGCGGCATGGATCGAAGCGACAGAGACACCCGTCGCCGCGGCCATGCGGCAATGTCACAACTGTGAGACGACGGTGCGGACCAGCGAGAAAAAGGCGAAGTGAGTCAGCAATTCCAGCGCTGACAGAACGCGAATCGCGAGGCATGAAGCTCGCCCCACGCCGATTGGGAATGCGCATGCCCTGCGCGTGGCGGAGGGTCGAGCGAGGCATCACGGTCGGCCAGATTACAGAGGTTGACCGCGAGCTGGCCAAGGATCAGATGATGGAGGAGACGCGCCGGACCATCAGGATAAGAAGCCAGCTCCGTTTGCCAGTTGGGTGCGGGCAAATCGCCCCAATGTGCGTGCAGAAAAGGCCCAGACCCCTCGTGCTCGTTGTCGGGCCCTTGATGATGGTCGCCCAGATCAGAGCTGGGAATCACCCAGTGCCAGTGCAACATGGTCACGTCGTCGTCAAGATCGGCGAGCGGGTGCCAGCGCAGGAGGTGATCGTGGTAAACACAGATCTCCCCCGGCGCGTCGTGATGGCGGATATTGTGATAGTCGGCCTGCGGCAACGGAATATGCACGGTGCTGAGAATCACGATCGCGATTCCCAGATCGCTCAAACTCCAGAACGGTTTTTGCCGCCGCGACAGGAACATTCCAATCTCATCCGATCCTGGCAGATCACGACCGATCGTCAACAAACCCACGCAACATGCCCTTGCACAAACCCGGGAGGGCGAGTCTCCGCACGAGCCGAGTGCCATTGCCGACTCGGGGAGCCTTCGCGTTTCAGAATCAGGCAAGGCCGGTTAGCCGGGGTAACTTATCGAGCCAGCGAGGGAGTAAGGCTCCTAACTCAATATTATGGACCACGATCAAAAGCCGGTCAAGTTGCGGACCGCGACGAGGCGCCGCGTACGCCGAAACATGATAGCGGCCGTCATGACAATCGAGGTTCCGACCTCAGCGATGCCCGCGACATCAGTTGCACCGGTACGCGTGATCAATCCTGCCGCCCGCGCGGATGATTAGTGTATGTTGTGATGAACATTATAATATTTTGAACAAACTTCGCCATGTTCCCGCGCACGCGAGCCGATTATTCTTCACCGGCTAAATGCCCTTGCACGATTCCGGGAGGGCGAGTCTCCGCACGAGCCGAGTGCCAGTGCCTGCTCGGGGAGCCTCGGCGTCTCGGAATCATGCAGGGCCGTTTGGCCAGCGAGCGGGTTTCAGAGCGATCGGATCATTTTCCAGGAATATTTCAAATCCGCGTATCTCGGCCGGTTCTTTTGCGGGGTAAGTGGCAGAGGGTGCTGAACCCTGAGTCAGTCGCCGAAACTTGAACCGTTGACGCCTCCGGCCCGACGACGACAAGTTTCTTACCCGCGACTTGCCGAGTCCTGGATCGCGAAGTAGCGCGAACGAAGGGCGATTCGCCACGGACCACAGCCGGTTCGGATCGCCGCTGTCGTGATGCCCTGCATCTGGAGCAGGGACCGCTGGCGGGTCTCAGTGCCCAAATGATTACAGAGTCCGGCCTCCGTGTGGGATGCCGGCTTCGGTGCCTTTGTGTGATTCGCAATTTGATCTTGCGATCGATGATCGCTCAACACTTGAAGGAATTATCATGATGTCCAAGAAATTGTCTGTCTTCGGAATGTCCGCTCTGGCCCTGGCCCTCGGCATGTCAGGCGCTGCCCACGCTGGTAGCCTGGTGACCAACGGCGGCTTCGAGACCACCACCAATGGCGGCGGCCAGCTCGGATACAACACGGACGCCACCGGCTGGAGCACCAGCGGCTATAACTTCCTCTTTCCGTCCGGGACGGCTGACAACGGCACAGGCGTGTCTGGGCAATATGGCAATCTTCAGCTCTGGGGCCCGGGTAACGGCTCGGCCAACGGTCTGCCCGCCAGCAGTCCAGACGGGGGCAATTACGTCGCCGCCGATGGTGCCTATAGTGTGGGCCCGATCTCGCAGACCATCAGCGGCCTGACCGTCGGCTCGCAATACGCCGTGAGCTTCTACTGGGCCGGTGCGCAGCAGTATGGCTTTACCAGCCCGACGCAGGAGCAGTGGAACGTGAGCCTGGGCAGCGACACCCAGTCTACGGCCATCGTTAACAACGTCAATCACGGCTTCACGGGCTGGATGGGCCAGACATTCACCTACACCGCGACCAGCACGAGCGAAGTTCTCAGCTTCCTGGCGTATGGAACTCCCTCGGGCGTGCCTCCCTTCGCGCTGCTCGACGGCGTCACGATGAACGCCGTGCCGGAACCCTCGGCCATGGTGCTCATGGGAATCGGGGCCGCCGGCTTCGGAATCGCCGCCCTCCGTCGCCGGGCCAAGTCGGCGACCACCACCACCGCCTGATTCGGGATCGCCACCGAAAACGTTCGCAACGCGGCCGGGGGGATGAAAACATCCGCCCGGCTTTTTTTCGTTTGGTTTTTCTTTTTTTCAAAATCCGCGTATCTCGGCCAATTCTTTTGCGGGGTCAGCGGTAGAGGGTTCCAGATAACCCGACCGGGTCAGTCGCCGAAACACGCCTGACCCTCGCACGCACCAGCCGCGATCAACGAGTCAAGGCCTCGTTGATGACGGCTTGCTGAGCGTATCACTCATTCTCGTTCCCATGCCAGGACAAGGTTCATCATGTTGCAGCTTCTTGGTCCAGGTCTTTCCGGGGCTCTGATCGCGATCATCCGGTTGAGCCTGTGGCTGGCGCTTCTGGTCATGATCTTCGCGCCCTGGAGCGTCTCTTCGCGGCCCACCCGCACAGGTTCTTCCGCAAGGGGATGGCCGTCGATCTCGGCTATTATTTTCTGAGCAGCTTGCTGCCGGCCCTGCTCCTGAGCGTGCCGGTCGGTCTCCTGGCGTGGACAGTCCACCAGGTCATGCCCGGAAGTTTCCTGGCGACGGCCGCCGCGCTGCCCCTCTGGGCGCGTGCCCTGGCCGCGCTCGTGGCCGGTGAGGTCGGCTACTACTGGGGGCACCGCCTCAGCCACGAGATTCCGTTCCTCTGGCGTTTTCATTCGATCCACCACAGTGCCGAGCACGTTGACTTCCTGGTCAACACCCGCGCATCCGATCGACATGGTCTTTTGCCGCTTCTGCGGGTTGATTCCCATTTATATCCTGGGCCTGGGTGGCCCGACAGGCCCCGCGAATAGCTTTGTCCCGGTTCTCACCGCTCTGGTCGGCACGGTCTGGGGATTCTTCATCCATGCCAATATCCGCTGGCGGTTCGGGTTCCTCGAATCCTTGATTTCGACGCCCGCCTTTCACCACTGGCACCACACGTTGAACGGACCGATCAACCGCAACTTTTCCTCGACCCTCCCCTGGCTCGACCGCCTTTTCGGAACCCACTACCTGCCGCGCAACGAATGGCCCGAAGCTTACGGCATTGACGAGGTCTTGCCCGAGACACTGGCCGGTCAGCTCGCGCACCCGCTATGGTCGCCGCCGCGCGAGCTTCCCGTCCCGGAAGCCATGACCGTCACACCGACGTGACCGCGGCGCCGGCTGTTCTCGCCGAATGCGGCCCCGGCGGCACCAGCGAGACACTGTTTTGATGCAAGCATCTCGCGCGTTGATCGCCCGCCAGGGCTGTTTCATTCTCCCCAGGCGGGCAAGAGTCCGTCGAGCTGAGTCATAAGCTGGGCGAGCTGAAGAAGCTCGACAGAGTCTCGCCCCTCCCAAATCCAGTTGTAAGTCCAGAATGAAACGCCCCGCCAGCCCGTCTTGACATTCCCGGCGAGATAGCCAAACTGTGCTGTCTTCCCGCTCAGGAAGCCGCCGCCTCGAACAGGGATGTTGAGGGCTGGTTCGATGATGATAGGCTTACCCGCCAAACGAGTCTCGCTCGCCAGGCTCGCATTCCGGATGAGCTGGGTACTGCTGCTCGCGGCCATGGCTGGCTCGCAACTGGCGCACGCCGAGGACCAGCCCCCCAAACGGTCGTCGTCGTCGGTCGCCGGGCGCGAGCCGATCAACGAGCCAGACTCCGCTCCGCATCAAGGCGTCAAGCGCTACGAGATCGGCCAGGGACCACGCTCTTATCTCCTGTTCGAACCCGACAAGCCGCGCCCCGAGCCCGAGTCCAAAGCGCCCGTCGTGGTGTTTCTCCACGGCTGGTTCGCCGTCAATCCAGGATGCTACGGCGCCTGGATCGATCATCTGTGCCGCAACGGCAGCATCGTGATTTTCCCTCGCTATCAGAACGATATCGGCACGATGCCCCAGGAATTTCTGCCGAATGCGCTGGCCGCCATTCGCGATGCCCTGGCCGTTCTTCACGGCGGCGTCGGCCATGTGCGGCCAGATCTCGCGCGCTTTGCCCTGATCGGCCATTCGGCCGGGGCCAATCTGGCGGCCCAGATCGCCGCGGTCGCCGCCGACCCCGACGTCGAGATCCCCATTCCCCAGGCTCTTGTCACCGTCATGCCCGGCGTGGTCATCCCCACGCGCGTTCCCAGCCTGTCGAACATCCCCGCGACGACTTTGCTCACGGTCATCGTGGGCGATGAAGATTTTCTCGTCGGCGACCTGCGCGGCCGCCAGATTTTCGCCGAGGCGACGGCCATTCCGCGGTCGCGCAAACGATTCATCCTGTTTCGCTCCGACCGCCATGGCTATCCGCCTCTCGTGGCCGAGCATGCCTCGCCCACGGGCTCTAACTCCCGCCTCGATAACGGCGAGGGCATTCTCCATTCCTTCCAGCTCAGCCTGGGTGAAGTCAACGCGTTCGATCGCGCGGGCTTCTGGCACATGGCCGACCTGACGCTCCTGGCTGGCTTCAACGGCAAGACTCTCGACGACGTTACGCGCGACAAGGCCGCCTTCTGCCATCTGGGCTACTGGAGCGACGGCCGGCCCGTCACGCCGCCGATCGTGGGCGACGACTTGAGTACGATCCCCCGCGTGATTCCGGCCAACGGTCTGCGTATCTTCGCGTGGAGCGGTATGCCCAAGGCCGATGTCGCCCTTGGCACCGGCAGCACGCGCCGCTGAAACGATCCGTTTCAAAGTCGAGACTGGCCGACCGCCGAAGACGGATAAAGCGAGCCCGTACCCACGATAGGCTATACATTCACATTTCCATTGAAGGTTGTTTAAAGATTTCTGAACCTGATCGGAAAGTGCTGGCGGAGCGAGTCAATTGCGCCTGTAAAGGCCTGGTTCTCAATAGCCTTGCTCGATCCTGGGACGTTTCGTTGAGAAAGATCTGGCGGGGCCTTCAGAAGTGTCAGCCGCCAGCCCGCCGGGGATTCGCTTCGGCTCGAAAAGCCAGTCACGGTCATGGCGAACCGGCATGGGAGCAGCGCGAGGAGTATTGCGACGGGAAAGACGACGATGCATGCCCCAACAATCCATGGCGCACGGAAACCAGCGGGGTTCATGTGGCTGGTCTCTGCGAGGCCGGAAGTGCCCTGTCTTCACGCCGAGCCTTCGATTCGGCAGACGACCGGCAATTTTGCGTGCCTCGGTTAAGCGACTTTGCGGCGGCGTTCCCGGCCTCGGAGCGGCCGGCTACAACAGGAGTGGCCGCTGCCGTGGCAGAAGACCAAGACTTGGCGGTCCGACGCGGGAGCGTCGCGACGATCATGCTCACGGGGACCATGGGCACGAGAATGTCAACGCCCGCCCCAAGATTACGCAAGGCTATTTAGCCGCCATCGAACAACCGCTGATCGTTGTCCGGAATCAACGGGCCCGAGTTCCTTGAGCGTTTGCAAGTCATCGCGAAGCGTCCGAACCGCTGGCCGCGCCGGCAGCCGGGGGCTCGGTCTATCGATTTGGTTCAGCTCGCTCATGTCGTCGTTACCAGATCCGGGTGATGCCGTAAGCATCGAGTTGCACGTCGGCACTGACGATGGGAACTTGTTCGGTCAACGCCTGAGCCACGAGCAAGCGGTCGAACGGGTCTTTGTGATGGAATGGCAACCCGATTAACCGGGCTGTATGGGTGGGCAGGATGGGCAATAACAGGATCCCGTTCTGGTTCAACGCGACGTCGATGAATTCCTCGTAAGGGCGATTCAACTGCCATTTGCCCATGCTGACCTTGATGGCGATCTCCCAGTACGACGACGGGCTCAGAAGGACCTGGTTGGCCGGATCGCAAATCGTCGTCCGAGCCGGCGTACTGAGCTGTGGATCGCCTTCGATGAACCAGTAGAGGGTGTGCGTATCCAACAGCGCCCTCACGGCATGTATTCCGCAAAGTCTTTCAGGTGATCTTCGTCATCGGAGATGATCGTGATCATTCCTCGACCCAACCCCGGAACACGAGGCTTGCGTTCCGGTGGCTTCTCGCTGACTAACTTCGCCACGGGCTGGTGATTCCGGGTCAGAATGACTTCATCGCCGGGAGCCAGGCTGTCGAGCAGTTCGCGCAACGTCTGCGTAATGTCTTCAACCGCCAGCGTCGTTTGCATGGTCGTTCTCCATTGTCTCTCCCACGGCATCCCGCAGACCAAACACGACAGGAAGCGCTTGGATCATTCTATCTCACCAGCGTTGATCGCGGCTCCTTTCTTCGCTCAGATCAAGCCGATTCGCCGGATCGGCTATCAACGCCGCCGCCGTACCGCTCAGGTTCGGATTCGCTTCCATGAGCCAGAGCAGTGTGTGCGAGTCGAGCAAGAGGTTCACTCCACGTACTCCCTCATGCAGTCCAGCGGAGCATCGAAGTCCGGCGCAATGAAGGTAACCCGGCACATCTCAGCGTAGAAGTCGCGTTTCAGCGGATTGTCGAGATAGTTGATCTCTGAAGGCGGAACTCCAACAAAGGCGTGCCGCTCTGGGTGCCGCGTGATTCGTCAATGAAAACGGGATAAACCGAAAGCAGTGCGAGCGCAACCTCGCACCACGCCAGACTCATAACCCCCCGTCTCAATCTTCGGGCTGCCCCCATCCTTTCGAGCAAATCAGAAGGATGATCGCGGGCTCTGGGGGACGCCCACAATACCTTGACCAGAGAGACTTTATATATGGTGACTGATCTAGAATCGCGTTAGAATAGATCCGCCAAGGGCCGTAGTATTACACTAAGTGTTATAGTGTGGGTTGACAATCAGCCAAATGGCTATAAACTTCACGTTGAAGGTGTCTGCCGGCGCACCAAGGGACGGTTGCATGGATGTCGAGTTTGCCGACGAGGACCTGGACCGGCTTGAAACCGATCTTCAATTCAACGGCGGCTTTTCACGAGAAATCGTGAAGGCTTTTCGCAAGAAGATCCAGCTTATCCGTGCCGCGCCTGACGAACGGACATTCTATGCAATGAAATCGCTCCATTTTGAAAAACTCCAGGGGGCAAGGGACCACCAACGATCGATCAGGCTCAATGATCAATGGAGGCTCATACTGGAAATCGTCGACTCAAGTCCAAAGAACAGAATGCGGATCGTGAAAATTGAAGATTATCACTGAGGGGAGGGCGGACATGACGGGACGCATTTCGGCCGAAATCTTCCCGCCCGGGGAGTTTATTCGGGACGAACTCGAAGCCCGGGGATGGACACAGACAGACCTCGCCGAAATCCTTGGACGCCCTTTCAGACTTGTTAACGAGATTATCTCGGGAAAGAAGTCCATCACTCCCGAGACAGCGCATGGGCTGGGAGAGGCTTTCGGTACAGATCCCCTGTTCTGGTTGAACCTCGAGAGCGTGTACAGACTCGCGCTGGCTCGCAAAGCGAGCGGGTTAATCACGCGCAAGGCGAGAATGTACCAGATCGCTCCGATCAAAGACATGCTTAAACGGCAATGGATTGAGGCCACAAGCAGCATTGGAGCGCTCGAAAAGCAGCTTGAAAAGTTTTTCGAGCTGGAGGATATCAATCAGCAGCCAAGGTTCCACGCCGTGGCCCGTAAGAAGACCGATTACTCGGAGAACACGCCGTCCCAGATCGCCTGGTATTACCGAGCGCGGCAGCTCGCCGCAACCCTGAAAACGGATGCCTACAAGAGCGAGCGGCTGGACGATTTGTTCGACGCTCTTCGCTCTCTGACCGTTCATGAAAGCGAATGTCGCAAGCTTTCGCACCTGCTCAGCGAGTTTGGCATCAGACTCGTCATCATCGAGCACCTACCGAAGACGCGCATTGATGGCGCGGCTTTCTGGCTAGACTCTTCGTCCCCTGTGGTGTGTCTCTCAATCCGCTACGATCGAATCGATGGATTCTGGCACACTCTGGCCCACGAGCTGGGTCACATCAGGAACGGCGACGGCGAGTCATTGGACGACGACCTCGTCCACGATGGCTCGGCGCTCGGTGGGCAAGGCAGACCAGAGTGCGAGGTTCTTGCTGACGAGTTCGCGTGCCAGTTCCTTATTCCCCAGGATGAACTTCAATCGTTTATCGCGCGGGTACAGCCCCACTATACGCAACAGCATATCATTAGATTTGCAAACCGCATCAAAGTGCATCCCGGGATCATCCTGGGCCAACTTCAACACCGCGGAGAGATTCCGTACTCGCAATGGCGCACCCTGTTAGTCAAGGTTCGGGATCAAGTCATCGAGGGTTGTCTGACCGACGGCTGGGGACGATTTCCGTCTTTGCTTTGAGTTCGCTAAATAGGAGACTCCTCGCTGATCTCCACCGGTGGCAAAACTGTTGAGCGGCCCGCCGAGGCCTCGGCAGCCACGCAAGGCGGGGAACTGCGTTGGTATGATCCGAATTGTCGCCGATGATGACGAGCATCTCGAGGACTTCGAGGAGCGGAAGACGGCGACATCTTTCTGCGAGTGAAGCACCGTCAAGAGATTGACCTTTCCCCTCTCGATCATTGGTCCCGGGTCACTTCCTCCGGCTCCGAAGCCGCTCGCCACGGTTGATTTTGATTGTCCAGCCAGGCTCGACCTTGCCGCGTGATCTTCATTCTTTGATTCTTGCTCTGGGGCTTGTCGGGAATGGTTAGCTCGATCAGCCCGAGATTGCGCAGGGAATCAATCACCTTGTAAAAATGCCCACTGCGGGTCTTGAGCCCGAGATGCTCCGCGATCTCACGGCGATTCCGCGACCGGTTGGCCACGAAGCGAAGAACGCTAACTTCGGCTGCGGACAGTTCGTCATGCGCCTGATCATGCGCCGTTTCATGCGCCTTGCCGATTCCCTCCATTTCTGGACGAACTGGCAACTCCACGAGGAAGTACGTCCTTCCCTGATCCGTCGAAAACCGGGGTGGTGGCGACCCGTTCTTGGCCATTGCCGCCCGGATCATCGGGATGCCGGTGGTGCATCGGCCTTCAGTGAGGCCAAGTTCCTTCAGGAACTCGCCAATGCGTCGACTACGATAACGCCGCGCCACGATCTTGTCGCCATTGAGGGATTCAATGCGAATGGAGGCGTCGGGCCCGGGGTAGCTGACGATCTCGATCCCATCAGGGTTGACGCGGACCTCCACCGGCTCTCGTTGCTCATAACCACGATGGTAGACTGCATTGACGAGCGCTTCCTCGACCGCGGGGAACGGATGGTTGAAGACGCGGGATGCCTCGGCCCGGTCAACGTTGGCGAACTTCGACTGAGGTTATCGCCTCATCCTTTCGGCCCTTTTTTGGGCTTTCGCAGCGGCGTTGCCGGCGCTTTTTTTTGCGATCCCGTTTCTTTGGCCGTCTCCCGCTCGGCAACCACCAGCCGTTCGCGAGTGCGCCGAATCGATTCGTGCAGAGTCTTCTCCAGCAGTTCGCGGGGCGGCAGCTCCGTCAGGTATGTGGCCACGCGGATGCCGCTCGCGTCCAACTGGAGTAGTTCAATGTGCTCCTCGGACTTATCGGTGCAGAGGATCAAGCCCAGCGGCGGCTCCTCGCCGGGCCGCGTGTCGTGTTTCTCGAGCCAGCGAAGGTACAGCTCCATCTGCCCCTTGTCGGCGGCCCGGAGGCGGTTCAGTTTGAGCTCGATGGCCACGAGCCGGCGGCGGCGGCGGTGGTAGAATAGGAGGTCGAGATAGTAATCCTCGTTGTCGACCGAGATCCGCTTCTGCCGGGTAACGAAGGTGAAGTCGCTCCCCATCTCGAGGATAAACGCTTCCAGCTCGCGGAGTATCGCCTGCTCCACATCCTTTTCGGCGTAAAGGCCGGTCAATCCCAGGAAGTCCAGGCAATAGGGGTCGCGAAACACCAGGTCGGGCGTCATCCGGTCTTCATCCCGCAGCGCGGCGATGTCGTCCGCGATCAGTTCGTCCGGTTTCTTGCTGACGGCCGTTCGCTCGAACAGGAGATGGCCGATCTTGTGACGAAGGGTGCGCGTACTCCATCGCTCTACCCGGCACATCTCAGCGTAAAAGTCACGTTTCAGCGGATTGTCGAGATAGATGATCTCCTTGAAATGCGTCCAGCTCAATTCTCTCCGCAGTGCGGAGACAATCACCTCGTCGGGGAAGGCCTCGGCGAATCGGATCATGTGGCGCAGGCTTTTCTCCGTGTAACCCCGCCCGTACTCGGCAGTCCATTGTGAACTCAGTGCGTTCACAATGCTGCTCGCCGTAGTCGGCCCGTTTCTCATGAAGCACGTCCTCGCGAATTCGCCTGCCGATATGCCAGTAGAGACCAACCAGCGCCGAGTTGACCGCGCGGGCCGTCTGCTCGCGGGCCACCTCGATCAAGCCCCGGATGTCGTCCAGCAGGCGATCAGCGGCAATAGCTGGCACCGAGGGAGCCGGGGGCGCGACGGGCCGCGATGGTTGATTTTCCTGGCCTTGGGCATCGTCGGGTCTCGAAGAACTCAGCTTGATCCCAATTCTTTGTAACAGTCTTCCTCGGTCCGGTCGCCTTCATTGTCGCCTTGCCCGGGCCGGCCAGCCGCGGCGGCGGCTTCGCTCGGGAGCCAGGGACCGAAGCGCAGAACGTCGACATCGGCTGCCGGCCGTTCGTCATGCGCCTGTTCATGCGCCCTGCCGATTCCCCCTCCATTTTGGAGAAACGGGCAGCTCGACGAGACAGTATATCGCGTTGAGCCGGCCGAACAGGTTTTTCACGGCGATACCGCGACCGGTGGGCTACGACGCGAAGAACGCTAACGTTGGCTGCGAACAGTTCGTCATGCGCCTGATCATGCGCCCTGCCGATTCCCTCCATTTCTGAATGAACCAGCAACTCCACGAGAAAGTACGTCCTTCCCGGTCGCGATACGGTGCTCTAACCGGCCTTGCGTGATTCCGAGACGCCGAGGCTCCCCGGGTCGGCACTGGCACTCGGCTCGTGCGGAGACTCGCCCTCCCAGGATCGTGCAAGGGCATTTAGATGACTTCTTCCAGGCGTTCCCGAAAAGCCCGAAAACTCGGCATCGTGATCATCCTGTCGATATCGAACGATTGGCGGACCCTTGTGCCCAGTAGGTCCGGGGTCACATCATCGCCGAGGATTTCGCTGAGTTCGTCCTTCAATGGATTTCGAGACTCGTCGTTGCCGGACCGATTCTCCAGCGCGCGACAACCCTGGTATGGATGCTTCTTCCAAGCACAGATAAGCCATGCTTCGGACTTGGGCTTGGGAATCATGGGTACGCCCTTGGCGAACTCTTCTTCCTCAAATCCATCCAGCATGGACTCCCATTTGTCATTCCACTCGCCGCGTCCTGCTGACGCGGTTCCGTCTGAATCACGAAACAACACGGCAACGACTTCGTCGTCCAGGACGGCGGCTTTCTCCTTGGCAAATCGAGCCAGGATGCGGGCATTGTTGAAAAAATAGCGTGTTTCCTTGGCCTGCTTTTTTCCAGGCAAACGCAGTTGCTTCTTGACCGCTTTGAGTTCGCTCGCTCGCCGGGCGACATGACCTTCGGAGATGAAGCCACATGCTCCATCAAGGATGGAGTATCTGTGCTTCGCTTCAACAATCTTCGCCACGATCATCGCCATCGGGCCCGCGAAGTAATCCTCGCCCTCACAGATCGTGGCAGCCGCCGTGCCCGACCCCATGTCGGTGATACCCTCGCCACTGAGGAGAAAGAACATTTCACGCTTCCTCCCTGGTCAATCCGGCAATCTCCCGAGCGAGTTCTGTCAGATTCGTATCCACGAACGCTTCACCTGGTCCCATGACCTCCAGCTTTTTCCGGAGCGATGGAATCGAAAAGAACGGGATCGACTCCGTGTACCCTCTCGCCGTCTTGTAGAGATAAATCACACCTTGCTGCGCCACATCGTCGTCCAGGTAGTTCAAAATCATCGGGCTATGCGTTGTGACGAGCACTTGCTGGCGGGCTTCGACCAGCATATTGATGACGAACTCGATCAATTCGGGGTTGATGCCGTTCTCGATCTCATCGAACAGCAAGAAACGATTCTCCGACTGAAGTTCGGCAAGGACGGCGATCACACGCAGCATGCCGTCGTTGATATGCCGAGCCTCGGTCGTCATCGCCGGAAAGGAGCCCGATTTTGGTCCTTCATAGCGCTCGCTGATCTCAAGCTGCTTCCAACCGGCGCGAAGCGCCCTGGCGTGAAGTCCTTGCAGCCTGGGGTACGCCTTCCTGAGCAGCGAAATCAAATGGAGTCGCTTGGCCCCGCTCATCTCGTGAAGGAAGGACGCCAGGTTCTGTCCACCGAGGCCCAGGGTTCCCGATGCTTCACGGGTTCGCTGCCGAAGCTGCTCCGGGGCCAGCAAGTCGAGCGACTTGATCTCGGCTAGCCGCTTCTTGCAATCGAGAATGCTCGCCGGCAGCAGGTCCTCTTTCAGTGACGAGAGAATCGAGCCCTCGTAACTGAACGTGATCTGTGACTTCCAGTCTTTCCAGCCCTTCGGCGGCGACGGCTTGATGCATAAGACCTCGATCTCGCCACTCGTCGTTTGAAGCACAAAATCGCGAAGTTCAACCCGTTCCTTCGTGCAATGGTTCCTCGACGGGTTGTAAACCCCCTTCCAGCTTCCGGCGGGTTCACTGTTCTTATCGCAGAAGTGGACGCAGAACTCGATGTTGACCTTCTTCGTCAGCTTCGATTTCAGGTCGGCGGACTTCCATTTGCGTTCCGCCAGCCAGCCTTTCATATCGCCACGAACAAGCTGCGAGAGAAAGTCGATGAATTGAAGAACCGTGGACTTGCCTGCTCCATTCAGTCCAATCAGGCAACTGAACTTGGGAAGGTTCATCTTGAAATCGACAAGTGACTTGAAGTTCTCGACTTCCAGTCGACTGATACGGTTGTTTGACATCACTCCACTTCCTTTCCGCTGGTGAGCGCCTTCACGTCAGCGAGGATGTCGCCGTATTCGGGATTGCTGAACTTGCCGTGAATGACCTTCACGCCGTCGTCGAAGTCGAGCCCTATCCGCTGGTCGGCATGATGACGTAACTTTGCGTTAAATTCTTGTTTCAATGTCGGACCTGTCCCGCTTTCCGCCCCATCCTAATTGTGTCGACAGCGCCGACACAATTTGCACGTCGGGAAAAAAACTCGGCGAACTGAATCATCCGAAAGAGGCTGCGACGTGCAAATCCCCGCCCATACTCGGCAGTCCATTGTGAACTCAGTGCGTTCACAATGCGCTCGCCGTAGTCGGCCCGCTCCTCATGAAGCACGTCCTCGCGAATTCGCCTGCCGATGTGCCAGTAGAGACCAACCAGCGCCGAGTTGACCGCGCGGGCCGTCTGCTCGCGGGCCGCCTCGATCAAGGCGCGGATGTCGCCCAGCAGGCGATCAGCGGCAATAGCCGGCACCGAGGGAGCCGGGGGACGCAACGGGCTGCGATGGTTGATTTTCCTGGCCTTGGGCATCGTCAGGTCTCGAAGAACTCAGCTTGATCGAAATTCTTTGTAACAGTCTTCCTTCGTCCAGTCGATTTCATTGTAGCCTTGCCCTGGCCGGCCTCGGCAGCGGCTCCGCTCGGGAGCTAGCGACCGAGGCGCAGAACGCCGACATCGATCGGCTGCCGACCGTTCATCATGCGCCTCGTCATGCGCCCGGCCGATTTCCTCCATTTTTGGAGAAACGGGCAGCTCGACGAGACAGTATATCTCCAATCGCAGCGCCCGCGCGTGTTGATAGCGACAATGGGGTGGTCGTCCTGTCAGTCGATTGTCATGACACATTTTCCAGGCTCACGCTCAAGATATTATCTTGACGGGCCAGACAAGCTAGTATACACCTGAGAACTATGCGTAATCCGGAGACAAGGCCCGAAAATTCGACGGGTGAAGACGAAAAAGGCGGAGTCGCGGATCTGTGATCATTCTTGACAGCGTCGAATGGAATGGTCGCCGACTCGCAATCGACCCGCCCCTGGCATTCGACCCGGTGATGAACGAAGAATCCGGCCAGCTCTATAGGATCATTGATGAGGATCTGGGGATCGATGTCTTCGCGCCGACTCGCGAGCAACTCGTCAATGAGCTGATTGAACAGATGTTTTTCACCTGGGATGCCTATGCGCAAGAGGTCCCCGAAAAGCTGACGTTTGCCGCTAGACGTTTACAAGAGGCGCTGTTGAAGCGCGTAAGACGCACGGAATCGAATGACCTTCTCAATGAAGATCCGTGGTCCCACACTGTGACTCCGTGAAAGAGGGAAAGGGGACGGCGATGCAAACGACGATCGCGCTGGAAGACATCAAGGTGACATTGCCGGAACTCCTCGACGGTCTAAGTCCTGGAGACGAAGTCATTCTGACCCGGAACGATCAACCGGTGGCAAAACTGTTGAGCGGCCCGCCGAGGCCTCGGCAGCCACGAAAGGCGGGAAACTGCGTAGGCATGATCCGAATCGTCGCCGATGATGACGGGCATCTCGAGGACTTCGAGGAGTACATGTAGTGCGAATGTTGCTCGACACGCATGCGTTCCTCTGGTTCGTTTTGAACGATGCGCAACTGAGCCGTGCCGCAGATGCCTTGATCAGTGATCCGACGAATGAAGTGCTGATCAGTCCGGCAACTTATTGGGAGATGGCAATCAAGGTCGCCAAGACAGGCACAGGTCGATTCTTTGGAGCGGGACGGACACGGACGCGCCACCACGTATCGCCTCGCCGCATTACTGGCTAGACCTGTTGTCAGTCCGGACACAGAAGGAAGAAACTCCGGATACAATGCGACGAACTCCAGTCATAAGCCGGAGAGGTCCGGATATAAGAACGACGGGTCCGGATATAAGGAACAAGAAGCCCCCGATCCTGACCCCGAAAAAGATCCGAAGCTCCTGGCGATCGCCGAGCCGGCCCGGCGGAACAGCCGTCTGAAGCCCGAGAGCATGCGCCCGATCATCCGACTTCTGTGCGCCGACCAGTTCCTCACCTTTCGCCAGTTGGCCGCCCTGTTGAAGCGTGAACCAGGAGGGCTTCAACGCTGGACGTTGCGCCCATGGCGCAAGACAGACAACTCTTGCTGAAATTTCCCGCGACTCCGAACCATCCACGCCAGGCATATCGGACCAATCTCGATTGGGACGACGAAAGTGGTCCCAGGGTGACGAAGCGAAGTACCGAAAAATGACGCGGTTGACACCCAAGGAAACGACCTCTTCCGCGCTGGTCTCGCGAGACATGTTGGAGGAGAAGGCGGGCAATAAGCTCCAGGGACCGGCTACGGTTCGACAAATGCAGATCGCTATTGTTCGGTTTGACTGTCTAGCCCGGCCGTCCTCACCGCATGATTCTCGGTCTTTGATTCTGGCTATGAGGCCTGTCGGGGATGGTTAGCTCGATTAGCCCGAGGTTGCGCAGGGAATCAATCACCTTGTAAAAATGCCCACTGCGGGTCTTGAGCCCAAGATGCTCCGCGATCTCACGGCGACTCCGTGACCGGTTGGCCACGAAATGGAGAACGCTGACATCGGCCAAGAGGCTTCTGAGCCTGTTCAACAAATCGCGTTGGCTATCCCACCCTCATGCTTGTGTGAATCACTCACTCGACTTAAAATGAGGAACGTAGACAAGCATTATAAGCGAATTCTCGTGCTGCCAGACCTGATTCGACGGGGAACCTTGGCATGGCAACGGCACTTGCCGGCGCTCCGGAGCAGGGGCAACTGGTCAGCGTTCGGTCCCGGAACTGGATCGTCAACGAGGTCATACCGAGCTCGCTACCGGCCAACGGTTTGCAGCGTATCTCGAATTCCCAGACCCTCGTGTCGCTGGCGTCCGTCGAAGACGACGGGCTCGGCGAGGAGATCGAAGTCGTCTGGGAGCTGGAACCCGGCGCCCGACTGATCGAGAAGGTTGCCTTACCCGACCCGACCGGATTCGATAAACCCGATCAACTCAATGCCTTCCTCGACGCCGTTCGGTGGGGAGCGTCGTCCTCGGCGGATGTCCGTAACATCCAGTCCCCCTTCCGATCGGGCATCGACATCGAAGACTACCAGCTCGACCCAGTGGTCCGGGCGATCCAGATGCCTCGTGTCAACCTCCTGATCGCCGATGACGTGGGCCTGGGCAAGACGATCGAGGCCGGCATGGTCGCGCTCGAACTCATCATCCGCCACCGTGCCCGTAAGATCCTGGTCGTCACCCCGTCTTCCCTCCAGATCCAGTGGCAGGAACAGATGCGGGACAAGTTCGGCCTCGACTTCCGCATTGTCAACAGCGAGATGATGAGAGACCTGCGGCGCCAACGAGGCATCCACGTCAACCCGTGGAACCATTTCCCCCGATTGATCACCTCGATCGATTTCTTGAAGCGCGAGCGACCACTGCGGATGTTCCGGGAGATCCTGCCTGGACCCAACGATTCCATATACCCCCGCAAATTTGATCTCTTGATCACCGACGAAGCGCATAACTGCGCCCCGTCAGGCCGCGGCAAGTATGCAACCGACTCGCTACGGACCAAAGCCCTGCGGCTCCTGGCCCCTCACTTCGAGCACAAGCTCTTCCTGACCGCCACGCCGCATAATGGCTACCCCGAGAGCTTCTCGGCACTCCTCGATCTGCTTGACAACCAGCGGTTCGCCCGAGGGACAAAGCCCGACCGCAAGCAGCTCGATGCCGTGATGGTGCGTCGGATGAAATCCGATTTACCCCCCCGGTGGGATGGGTCGCCTCGTTTTCCCAGGCGGTCGCTCGAGCCGCTGGAGGTGCTCTATACGGACGAAGAAAAGGCAATCCACGCCGCTTTGAAGCAGTATGCCGCAATGCGGTCAAAACGGGCACGCGACAACGCCGAGTCATTGGCGACCGACTTCGTGCTCAAGACCCTCAAGAAACGCCTGTTCTCGAGCCCCGCGGCGTTCCTCACAACGCTGCACAAGCACGAGTCATCTCTCAGTCACGCCGCGAAGAAAACGGCGCCCGCGCAGCCGACATTCGGCCTGCTCAAACGCGAAATTGACCGGATCGACGAGGACTATGCCAACGATGATGAATACGACGAAGCAACCGGTGACGCCGTCGAGACCGCCAGCCGATTGTTCTCCGAACCAAGCGACCAGGAACGGACGCTCATCACGCGGATGCGAAACTGGGCCGAACGCGCGTGCTCCCAGAATGACTCGAAAGCCCGCCAGTTGATCGCCTGGCTCAAAGACCACATACGCCCGAACGGCCAATGGTCGAACGAGCGAGTCATCCTCTTCACTGAATATCTCGCCACGCAGAAGTGGCTGGCCGAAGTGATGTCGTCTCAAGGTTTCACCGGACAAGACCGGCTGATGACAATGTACGGCGGCATGGATGCCAAGAGCCGTGAGGCCGTCAAGGCGGCGTTCCAGTCGTCTCCCGATCAGAGCCCCGTCCGTATCCTCTTGGCCACCGATGCCGCCTCGGAAGGGCTCGATCTTCAGAACCATTGCTCGAAGCTCATCCACTACGAGATCCCATGGAACCCCAACCGCATGGAGCAGCGGAACGGACGCATCGACCGGCACGGTCAAAAGGCCCCACACGTCCAGGTCTTTCACTTTGTCTCCCAGGGCTACAAGCAGCGCCAGTCAAGTACGTTCACTCTCCCCCTGAGCGAGCTCGACGCCGATCTCGAGTTCCTCATGCGGCGTGGCCCAGAAAGTCGAGACAATTCGAGAGGACCTCGGCAGCGTCGGCCAGGTGCTTGCCGACGATGTCGAAGCGGCCATGCTCGGGCGTGGCTACACCCTGGCTCGCACCGAGACCGCCGAGCGCGGCTCCGAGCCCGTTCGCAAAATGCTCAAGTTCGAGCGTGACCTGGCGCGGCAAATCCAGGCGCTTCTTGATCAGTACCGGGAGACCCAGAAAGAATTGCGACTGTCTCCCGCGAACATTCAGAAGGTCGTGGAAGTCGGGCTCAAGCTCGCCGATCAACCCTCTCTCATCCCCGTGACAAACTCGGGGCGAAGGCCGATCTTTCGCTTGCCCGCCCTGCGCGGAAGCTGGGCCGTCTGCTCCGAGGGGCTCGAGCACCCGCACACGAAGGAAACCCGTCCAATTACCTTCGATCATGCCGTGGCCAACGGCCGGGACGACGTCGTGCTCGTCCACCTCAACCATCGCCTGGTGCAGATGTGCCTGCGCCTGCTGCGGGCGGAAGTCTGGTCCGACGCCGGTCGCAAGAAATTGCACCGGATCGAGGCTCGGATCGTACCCGATCACGTAATTCCGAACCCAGCGGTGATTGCGCACGCTCGGCTGGTCGTCATCGGTGGCGACAGCCATCGGCTTCACGAGGAAATCATCACGGCGGGAGGCTTGCTCAAGGAGGGGCGATTCACGCGGATGAACCCGGGGCCGATCATCGAGGCACTCGCGGCGGCCACCGATGATGAGCCTTCCGAACCAACGAAGAAGCGGTTCCTCAAGCTCTGGAGCGAGATCGCTCCGCCGCTTCAGCAAGCCCTGAGCACTCGCATGGCCGATCGAACAACGGGGCTGCAAAAGCGCTTGCTCGAACGCTCCGATAAGGAGGCTCGTGACATCGAGTCGATCCTGCTGGAATTGAAACGTTCAATTGAAACTGAGACTCGACGAGCCGGAATATCGCCAGCTCGAGCTCTTCAGCGACCCCGAGCGGGATCAGTTCGAGCGAAATAAGGATTTCCTGCGGGATCGAGTGAAGCAAATTCCCGGTGAGATTGAGCGGGAAACGGCGGCGATCCGGGCTCGGTTCGCTGATCCCCAGGCTCGGATGTTTCCCGTGGCGGTCACATTCTTGGTGCCGAGGAAACTGTCATGAAATCGGATTCAAAGTATTTCATCAGTAGAAACTACACGAACAAATCGTTCGGAGGACATCCTACGCTCGACGAGAAGATCATCATTCTCGAGGATCGTGTTCGGGGATGGCAATTGGACCCGGCGAAACAAATGCGAGACACGTTGATCGCTGGCGAGGGTTTCGAAAATTATCAGTTTGCCTTGCTCGCCATGCTTTTCTCATACTTCGAGATGATCGGAAGGTATATCGATGGGGCGACTGGCTTTGGAAATCCGGGCCGCGCATTCAAGCGGGGCCTGGGATATGTATTCCCCAATCTTAACAAGAGTGACCGGACGGCGATTTACAGGCGAATTCGTTGCGGCATCTATCATGCAGGAATCGTTCAGAATGGCGCTACTATTACGCACCCAATTCGCTGATGCGATACGGATCGAAAAAAGCTCTGATATCATCTACGTCAATCCGATCTCTATGATAGATTCAATTGATTCACACTTTACAAACTACATCCGGAGTCTCAAGGAAACGCAGAACTTGTCGGAGCGGGAAAACTTTCGTAAAGTATTTGATCAGATCAAGAAAGTGCCCGCCTGATGTCCATCGCCAAGCACCACGCTGAATGGCTCTCACTCATCGAAGTCTCAGGACCGTTCCTGAGCCTGCCTGTGCTCGTCCAACGCTTTCCCCAGGGAATGGAAGCCCACGATGCCGAGCATGCCAGGGCTCTGCGCCAGGCATACGAGGAGTGGGACCAAGACCAGAACGGCGACCGACCCGACCCGGCGATTCATCGCCAGTGGATCAACTGGGTGCTCCGCAACACGCTCGACCTCGGCGACGTGCTAGTCGAGGGGCAGAAGATCCCCCAGACACTGAAGGCCGAACTCGCCGAGCATGGCGAAACACTGCGTCCCGACAAGGTCGTCATGGAGCCAGAGACTGGCAAAGCTAGGCTATTGATCCAGACGTACCCACTGAAACAAAAACTCGGCCGGGTGGTCGAGGGGAAGTCGTGGGCGGCGTCACCCGATACCCGCATGATGCAACTCTTGCACGACACAGGCGTCCGCATCGGGCTCGTCACCAACGGCGATCAGTGGATGCTGGTCGATGCCCCAAAAGGGGAAACGACCGGCTACGCGTCATGGTGCGCCGCGCTCTGGCTTGAAGAGCCAAAAACCCTCCAGGCCTTTCGCACGCTGCTGGGCGTCTACCGGTTCTTCGGAGTTCCCGAGGAAGAGACGCTCGAACGTTTACTGGCTCAGAGCGCTCAAGACCAGCAAGAAGTCACCGACCAGCTTGGCTACCAGGTGCGGCAGGCCGTCGAGGTCCTGGTGCGCACGATCGACAGGGCGAACCGCGACAGCCGCGGAGCACTGCTCAAGGACGTACCTGAAAACAAACTGTATGAAGCCGCCCTCACGGTCATGATGCGGCTCGTGTTCCTCTTCTGCGCCGAGGAACGGGATCTGCTCCTGCTGGGTGACGAGCTTTACGACAAGAACTACGCGGTCTCGACCCTGCGGGAGCAATTGCGGGGCACGGCGACCAACTTCGGCGAGGAGGTTCTCGAGCGCCGCCACGATGCGTGGTGCCGCCTGCTGACGACGTTCCGGGCCGTGTACGGAGGCGTCGAGCACCACCGGCTCAATCTGCCTGCCTACCAGGGTCAACTGTTCGACCCGGACCGGTTTCCGTTCCTCGAAGGACGAACGTCCCGAACAAAGTGGCAAGATACGCCCTGCCAGCCGATCCCCGTCGATAACCGCACCGTGCTCCACCTCCTGGAAGCCCTTCAGGTGCTCCAGGTGCGACTGCCCGGCGGCGGCCCCGCCACGCCTCGCAAACTCAGCTTTCGCGCCCTGTCGATCCTCCAGATCGGACACGTCTACGAAGGTTTGCTCGATCACACGGCGGTCAAAGCGACCGAGCCAGTCCTGGGTCTGAACGGGCCTCGCGATCATGAGCCCGAGGTACCCCTTTCCAAGCTGGAGGCCCTGGCCGCAAAGGGAGAGGATAAACTTCTGTCATTCGTCAAGGACGAAACCGGGCGATCCTCGGTCGCAACGGTGAAGCGGCTCTTAGTGTGTAAGCCCGACGACCTGACTCTCAGTCGATTTCGCACCGCCTGCCAGGGAGACGAAAAGCTCTGGGATCGGATCAAACCGTTCGCCGGTCTTGTGCGGCTTGACTCGTTCGATTATCCGGTCGTCATCTTGCCGAAAAGCGTGTATGTCACGGCGGGCACCGATCGCCGCTCCAGCGGCACGCACTACACACCCGAGAGCCTGACAGAGCCGATCGTGAGGTACACGCTTGAGCCCCTGGTCTATGAAGGCCCCGCCGAGGGTACGCCAAAAGAGCAATGGCGCCTAAAGTCGCCGAAGGAGCTACTGGTCCTCAAAATCTGCGATATGGCGTGCGGTAGCGGCGCGTTCCTGGTCCAGGTTTGCATTTACCTGTCACTACGACTGCTCGAAGCATGGGAGGAAGCCGAGAAGCGAGTCCAGGGTTCACCCCGGATAACGCCCTACGGCGAAGTCTCGCAAGGATTGGCCGAGGAGCAGTTGATCCCGCTCGATCGCCAGGAGCGGCTGATCTACGGCCGGCGTCTCGTCGCTGAACGATGCATCTACGGCGTGGATAAGAACCCGCTAGCTGTAGAGATGGCCAAGCTGTCCCTATGGCTGTTAACGCTGGCAAAGGACAAGCCGTTCACGTTCGTGGACCATGCGATTCGGTGCGGGGATTCCTTGGTGGGGCTCAGCAGCATCGACCAGTTGCTGCGGTTCTCGATGACGGAGAAAGCAAAAGTCCGGCCGATGTTCGAACAGCAACGGCAGCAGATCGAGAAGCGGCTCAATGCCACGATGCTGCTTCGCAAGCAGATCGAGACGCTTCCTTCGAACACGCCAAAGGACATTGAGCGAAAGACGGTGATGTTCGCTAATGTCGTGGATCAGACGAAGCGGCTTACCTATGCCGCCGACATGCTCCTTGCGGCAACCTGTGAGGCAAAGTCGGCAAGAGAGCGGGAAAGTGCCCTAAGTTCAGTACTCGCCGAGGTTGAATATAAGTTCAAAGACTCGCCCGCCGAACTGCTGGCAGAAGAGTCCGCGAAGCGGCTCCGTAACGTCGAAATCGGGAGCCGATTTCACTGGCCTTTAGAATTCCCCGAGACATTCTGGGAAAACGGCGGTTTCAACGGGCTCGTGGGAAATCCACCATTCTTAGGCGGAATACGCATAAGCGGACAACTTGGAAAATCGTATTTGCACCTTTTGAATCAACTCTATGGTGGAGGCAATCGGGCTGACCTTTGTGCTTATTTCTTCGTAAGAGCCGGCTACCTGTCTTCTTCAATCGCTTTGATGGGGCTACTTGCCACGAACACCATTGCTCAAGGGGACACACGAGAATTCGGTCTGGAAAGCTTAGCCACCAGAGGAGCATCCATTGTTCGCGCTGTGGCAAGTCGACCCTGGCCAGGCGATGCGACACTTGAGATCGCTCACATCTGGATTAGCAAAGGATGCTTTGATGGCCAACGTTATCTTGACGGCCATGCGGTCTCAACTATCCCATCTTATCTCACCCAGGTTTCAGAGATATTGGAGAAGCCTTATCGACTTGCGGCGAATGCAAGTCTTTCGTTCAAAGGCTCAGACCCTCTGGGGAAAGGATTCATAATTGAGGAAGTAGAAGCAAGAGGCTTACTAGAGGTTGACGCAAGAAATACAGACGTAGTGAAGCCATTTCTCAACGGTGAGGATCTCTATTCTAGTCCTGACCAGTCAGCCAGTCGGTGGACAATTAACTTCCTGAACTGGCCGCTCGATCGAGCGACTGCACCATTGAATTATCGGGGGCCGGTTGCCTCTGACTACCCCGAGTGCTTGTCGATCATCGAAGAGCGAGTCAAACCGATTCGTCAGAGGCGGAACGAGAAAGGCGAATTCATTTTAGGAACTCCGCTGCCCCAGCGATGGTGGCTTTTCAATCGACCTCGACCGGAGCTTTACGCGCGACTCCGTGATTTCAATCGAATATTAGTTCGACCAGAAGTTAGTAATACGCATGCGATGGTATTCGTGAGTACAGGAATTGTATTTTCTAACAAGCTGTGTGTGTTCGTGATGGATCAAAACTTCCAGTTCGCAGTAACTCAAAGCAATTTCCATGAGGCGTGGGCGCGATTTTACGGATCAAGTATGCGGACTGACATGTCTTATACAACTGCCGACTGTTTTGAAACGTTTCCATTGCCGTTCGCTAATCTCTCGGGTGCCAGGATAGGTAACCAATATCATAGCATGCGTCAGGAATGCCTTCTTTTTCGGAAAGAGGGCCTCACGAGGTTCTACAGTCGCTTTCACAATCCGACCGAAACCTCATCCGACATCCAAGCGATCCGCGATCTCCATTGCGAGATGGACAAAGCCGTCGCTACTGCTTACGGCTGGTCGGACCTCGACCTCCGGCACCGCTTTCACGAAACGAAGCAGGGCCTCCGGTTCACCGTTTCTGAGTCGATGCGTTGGAAAATCCTAGAACGTCTGCTTAACCTGAACCACGAGCGACATGCAGAAGAGGTGAAGCAAGGATTACACGGACCAAAGTCAAAACGTTCGGCTGCTGGTAAGAACCAGACTTCTAAGAAAAGCAGAAAGGAGGCCACTTCTGCTAGCACCGGTCCGAGCCTGTTTGACATGATCGAAGTGGACACCGCCTTCCCAAATACGATTCGAGATAAGTATCTGTGCGGTTTGCTCTGTGATTTGGTCGATGCTCGACCGGGATTGCCGTCGACCGCATACCTGGACGCAATCGTGATCGCCGTGCGCCCGGACCGACACAGCCTTCTTCTCATCGGTGACGACCGGTCAAAGTTCGCCGGCCTCGCACACAAGCTGTTGGTGGCCAAGGAGCGGCCATATGATTTGATTCCCTGGAAGGACCTGATTGACCTGCTAACCCAACAAGATGCCTTCCAGATGAGCGGGACCGCGTTCCTGGAGCGTGGGAGCCGGTTTGACGAAGTTCGCAGGGCCTATCCAGCTTGTGATCTTGAGTTCATCAAACTGATCCATAAGGCAACAGCGAACTTGCGAGAGCGGCAAAACCGCGATGTTGTAGCTTCGCCGGAGGATCAGGAAGTTCTGTCAAACTTCTATCAGGACAAACGAGCCCTTTGCGGAGCAGTTACATGAGCCGCACGGCCGCCTCAAAACAACGAATCGATGGCCGAAAACGACCGTTGGTATGGGTGAAGAAGGTCGTTTTGTATGAGGCGATTGATCCGCTAATCGAACTCCGCCAAATCAACTTCACGACGGGCTTGAACGTTGTTCAAGGAGAAGCCAATGAGTCGGGCGAGGCATTTCAATCTGGTCATGGAATCGGCAAGACGACGGTGTGCCGTCTCGTCCGTTACTGCCTCGGGGAGAAGTCTTTCGGACAGAAGCATGTCGTCGACGAGGTCAGGCACTGTTTCCCGAACGCCTATGTAGGTGCCGAGATTGAACTCGACGGCACTGCATGGGCGGTGCTACGGCCTCTCGGGAATCGGATCAAGGAATACGCTTTGGAGGGAGTGAACCTCGATGGGCTCCTGCATACGGCTGGCACACGACGCTTTGACGTCTTCATCGAGAGACTAACTGCCCTGATCCTATCAGATGTCCCTGTTAGCGAGTCTCTATCAAGCGGCCAGACCCTCCAGTGGCTTCACGTTTTGGCCATGTGCAGCAGGGATCAAGAGAGCCGATATGACCGCTTCTGGAATTGGCGACACACGAGAAGTGATTCAGGTGCGCCAAGGTTCAGCAAGCCCAAGGTCGACGCGGGGTTGTGCGTTCGGGCAATCATCGGCCTTCTCGATCCTATGGAACCTAAACTAAGAACAAAACTTGAGCAGCTTGAAGTATCCTTGGACCGAACACGGGCCGAGATACGGAATAAACGAGCTCGAACCGAGTTTCCACGTCACTCGGTTAAGGAATAGTCTGGCGACGGACCTCGGGGTCGAAGACGCAGCCGGGGCACCGCTTGACTGTGAGAGCCTGCTCGGACTGCCTGCGGCAGTTCAATCTCGGCTGGAAGCGCTACGCCGAACCGTCGCGCAGGTCGAAGAACAACTCGCGCCATTGGACCGGCAGATCAGTCTGACATCAGCATCTTTGCTGGAGCCGGCTGAGTTGGCCGACCAAATGCAAGCGGCAAGCGACGTCACAGGCGACGGAAACGATGCGCTTCTTGCCGACCTCGATCGCCTGCGTGGCCTCCGCGAAATGATCCGGAATGCCGAGTTCGGCTGGTGTCGTTACGGCGGAGTCTTGATCGGCCAATGCAGCTATGTCCAAGCCCGAGTCGAACAGTTCAATGAAGAGTTGCGGGACCGACAAAGGTCTACACTTCCAACGGTCTCCGAACGGGAGCAGGTGGCTGCTCGCTTGGCCGAACAAGCGACGCGTCTAAGAACCAGTGTTAGCGAGATTCAGCAGCGACTCGACGCAATGAATCGCCGGAAAAACGATCTCTTGGAGCAGCGGCGTAGCGTCAACGATCAGATTCGGCGGATTCCATCGATGCTCGCTGAGATTCAAGACTGGACGGGAATTCTAGAAGGAAAAAAGGCAAACACGGCGCTTCAGAGGCTCGACCAGGAGGAGGCAAACGTAGAAGCGGAGATCGAAACGACCAGATCCACGCTCGATCAACTGATCGCAGATCAAGCGCAGCGTGCGACCTTGTTCGAAGGTCGATTCGATAGCATTGTCCGGCAGACCTTAACCGACCAATTCAAGGGTGCGATAGAAATCGTAGAGGATGGCGTCAATTTCGGTATCAAGCGCGGCGAGTCGCTCTACGGCGAGGCTTACGAAACTCTGGCAGTTCTCTTGGGGGATATAGCGTTGCTTTTTGAGAGCAACGCCTTGCACGCTCACCATCCCGGAATATTGATTCACGACAGCCCTCGTGAGGCCGACCTGAACCTGCAAATCTATCAGCGGCTTTTGGATGTCGCTGATGCGAACATGCAGCAGTCCGCGCAAGGCGTTGATATTCCCTATCAATATATCGTGACGACGACGACACTGCCCTCAGCAAGGCTTCAGAATTCATCAGTCACAAAGCTCAAACTGAGCAGCGGAGAAGGCTCGTTGTTCGGTCGGCAACTTGAAGCGCCAATACCCGCTCTGCCACTATTCGCTCTGTTTGACAGGGAGATTGATGCTTGAAGGTTAGCGAAATCTTGGCGGCGTTGGATGCTGGAGAAGACAGAGACTGGGAGTTCAAATCGGCCCGTGGGGGGGTCCCCCGCAATTTGTGGGAAACGTACTCGGCGATGGCGAACACCGACGGCGGCGCAATCCTCCTCGGCGTCGAGGACGATGGTACGATCAGCGGTTTGCCCGACGCAGCGGAGGTGCAGAAGACTATTTGGAATTTGCTCAATAACCGGGAAAAGGTCAGCATCAACCTGCTCTCAAATGACCAGATTCGCGTCGTGCCTTCGGGCGAGCAGTTCATCTTGCTCGTGGAAGTGCCCAGGGCCGACCGCCGCCAGCGCCCTGTTTATACCGGGCAGAACCCGATCGCCGGCACGTTTCGCCGGAACTTCGAAGGCGACTATCGCTGCACTCCCGACGAGGTCGGGCGGATGCTGGCGGATCAAACCGAGGAACCGGCCGATAGCCGGGTGCTCGAGCATTTCGGCATCGACGACATTGATCCGGCAAGTGTCCAGCAATTCCGCCAGCGGTTCTCGGCCCGACCGCCCGACCACCCGTGGCTGTTGCTGGATCATCGGGGGTTCCTCACGAGGCTCGGCGCCTGGCGCAAGGAGCGTGCGTCCAGTCTGGAGGGGCTGACCGTGGCCGGTCTTCTCATGTTCGGCAAGGATGAAGCGATCCGCGATGTTTCGGCCGTTCCGCAGTTTCACGTCGACTACCGGGAGCGGCTGTCCGCCGATCCGGAAGTCCGCTGGACGGATCGGATCACATTCGACGGAACCTGGACGGCGAATCTATTTCAGTTCTATCAGCGCGTGATCATGAGGCTGTTCGCCGACCTCAAGGTTCCTTTTCAACTCAAGCCCGATATGTTCCGCAAGGATGAGACCCTCGTTCACGAAGCGGTCCGGGAGGCGCTTGTCAATGCCTTGATTCATGCTGATTATCGCGGCCTGGGCGGGATCGTCATCGAAAAGTACCGGGACCGGATTGAGATGTCGAACCCTGGCTCGCTTTTGCTCTCGATCGACCAGGTCTATCAGGGTGGCGTGAGCGAGTGCCGCAACAAATCACTTCAGACAATGTTCCTGATGATCGGCGGCGGCGAGAAAGCCGGTTCGGGGATCGACAAGATTCGCCAGGGTTGGCGGGCGCAGCACTGGCGGGTGCCAAACATTCGCGAGCACGTCCGGCCTGACCGCGTGAAGATCATACTGCCAATGGTCAGTCTCTTGCCCGAGGAATCGCTTGAGCGGCTACGCGCGCGGTTCGGTTCGAAGTTCGACCGGCTCGATCACCTGGAGGTTCAGGCACTCGTAACGGCCGATCTCGAAGGCGCGGTCTCGAATCGACGGCTCCAGGAAGTGTGTGAGGAACACCCGGCCGACTTGACGAAGCGGCTTCATCAGCTTGTGACGCGAGGTTTCCTCCGTCAAGATGGCCAGAAGCGCTGGGCATCGTATCATCTACCGTTTGCTGAGCCCGAAGAGGTGAGGTCCACTCATTACGCCGAGGACTCCTCTCATAAAAGCGAAGGCGACTCCACTCATAAGGGCGACTCCGCTCATAAAGGCGTGGAGGACTCCGCTCATCAACTCGAAAGCTTGCCGACCGAGGAACTTGCGCGACTTAGGGCGATTGCGGCTCCCGCAGTCAAGACACGTTTGCGTTCGAAAGGGATGCGAAAGATCATCCTCGAGCTGAGCGATCGCCGCTATCAAACCGCTGCGGATCTGGGAGAGCTCCTGGGTCGCAATAGCCATAATCTCCGCGGCCGGTTCCTCACGCCCATGGTTGAAGAAGGGCTTTTGAAGCGCAAATATCCCGACGAGCCCAACCGTCCCGATCAGGCGTACATCCGCGCGGATGGATAGACTCGAAGACTCGGTTCATTTAATGTATGGTTGCACAGACTGAACATTCTGGAACTCCGCGCATTAACGATGTGAGCTCCGGGCATTAGGACCGACGTCCGGTCATAGCCGATGAGATCCGGACATAAAAAAGTCACGACGAGAAAGTGACGGTCGCATGATGGCTCAGTTGACACTCAGGGAAACGATCCCTTCGGCCCTCGTCCTGCGGGACATGCTGGAGGAAAAGGCAATCAAGGAGCTCCACGGACCGGCCGAGGGGGCGGAGGAAGAAGTTTCCGAGCGCATCCGGGACCGGTATTTGGTCGGCATCCTCGCCCCGCGGCGGCGAGCTGAAGACTTGCCGCTGCCTCTGTTCGAGCAGCCGGCCGCACCTGCCAGCGACGACGACGATAATCTCGAAGGCGACTTCCCACCCGGCGAGGAATTGGGGATCGAGGGCGTCGGTCGCGGCAGTCTGAGTGGCGACGATGGTCCGACCGAGCGATCGGCTCCCATGTCCAGGCCGGTTTTTCCGTCGTCGCTGGGGCTTTCTTTTTGTGTCCCGGTCGACGCTGGATCGCTAAAAGTTACCACGCGCTGGGGCTGCTACGACAAGGCTCCAAGCGATTTTCTCACCAATCCCAAAACCGGAACGCCCAAACGCGTCTGGAAGCGGCGGCCGTGCGGCGACGTCGCTCATGAGATTCCCCTTATGGCGGGTGCGGTCGGCCCGATCATGGCCGACCCGACCTTTCCCGATGCCCGGATCAAGGGACTGATCCGCCGGCGGGCCGATCACTGGAGCGTCACTCTCTTCCTGGTAAACGACGGCGTCGAGCCCCGGCCGCCAAACCGCGAGCGGACCTGGATGTTCCAGTGCGAGATGGTGGTCGAGGCTACCGACAGCTCGGCGATCTTTCATAAGCGCCAGAATCGCCTTGACCTGCCAGGCACCGACGAGGCGTTCAAGCAAGAGAACGAAATGCTGGCGATGCTCTATCGGCACCATGTCGAATTTGGCGTGGGTCATAATATCGCCGTCCACTCCGACGTTGACCCCGATAACCCGAACCGAGCAGTCAGACTGTCGTCGCGATCCGTTCCCACTTACGAAATCCCCAAAACGACTCCTCCGACGATCGACGACGCTAGCCGGAACCCGGCCTTCGCCAGACTGGCGGGGCTCGACCTCGACATGAAGAGTCTTTCCGACCTCACGCGGAACCAGGTTCGATCCAGGCTGGATCCGTTGGTCTCGGCGTATCGGGAGTGGATCGAACGCGAGAAGGCGCGGATCGATGATCCCGCCGAGGGGTTGGGCCATTATCAAGCCGCGGCGAGAAAGTCGATCGAGCGCTGCGAAAAGACTCTCGAGCGGATCGAGGAGGGGCTAAGACTTTTGGAGACAGATGCTCCGGTCCTCGAAGGCTTTCGGTTTTTGAATCACGCCATGTGGCTCCAGCGCACTCGCTCGCTCTTTTCCGAGAGCGTGCGCCGGGGGAAGGACGTCGATTACAACGATGTCGATGTGCCCGCGAACCGCTCGTGGTATCCGTTTCAGTTGGCGTTCATCCTGATCAATCTTCCCAGCATCGCCCGGCTCGATCACCCCGACCGCGGTGAGAGCCCCGACGCGGTTGCCGACCTCTTGTGGTTTCCGACCGGCGGCGGCAAGACGGAAGCCTATCTTGGGCTGACTGCCTTCACCCTGGCGATCCGCCGCCTGCAAGGGACCGTCGAAGGGCGATCGGGCGAAGACGGCGTCGCGGTCCTCATGCGGTACACGTTGCGATTATTGACTCTTCAGCAGTTTCAGCGAGCGACCGCTTTGATCTGTGCTTGTGAGTTCCTGCGCCGCCAGGCCGAGACGCGGGGCGAGCACCGCTGGGGCAAGACCCCATTCCGCATCGGCCTCTGGGTTGGAGCCGCCACGACACCCAACCGTACGATCCACAGCGACGAGGCCCTCAAGACCGTGACGGGCAGCGGAGACCGGAAGCGTCATGGCGCGGTTGGCGGCGGAGGCTCACCGCACCAGTTGACCAATTGCCCCTGGTGCGGCTCGACAATCGAGTTCAGCCCGAGGTGTTATCACATCGAGACGCCGAGCAAGGGGCGGGGACGGACGTTTGTCTTTTGCGGTGACAAGTTTGGCCAGTGTGCGTTCAGTAGACGGCAATCCCCCGACGAGGGGATCCCGATTCTGGTCGTCGACGAGGAGATCTATCGCAAGCTTCCGGCCCTGTTGATCGCCACGGTCGACAAGTTCGCTCAGATGCCGTGGAAGGGTGAAACTCAGATGCTTTTCGGGCAGGTTGACGGCCTCTGTGAGCGGCACGGGTTCCGGTCGCCCGAAATCGACGACACGTCGAGTCACCCCAGGACCAAGGACGGCAAGTTCCCGGCCGCCCGCACGATTCCCGCCAATGCCCTGCGGCCTCCGGACTTGATCATTCAAGACGAGCTGCACTTGATCAGCGGGCCTCTGGGAACACTGGTTGGACTTTACGAGACGGCCATCGACCGGCTCTGCTCCTGGAAGTGCGGCGGCAAGACGGTCAGGCCCAAGCTGATCGCATCGACGGCGACGATTCGCCAGGCGAAGGATCAGGTACACGCGCTCTTCTTGCGAGATACCAGCATCTTCCCGCCCAACGGGCTGGATGTGCGCGACAACTTCTTCTCGTTGCAACGATCATCCAACGAGCTAACGCCAGGACGGAAGTACATCGGCGTCTGTGCTCCGGGCCGGCGGTTGAAGCTCGCCATGATCCGCGTTTACGTCGCTTTGCTCTCGTCGGCTCAGGCTGTTTACGAAGATTACGGAGAAGCCGCCGATCCCTGGATGACACTCGTCGGTTACTTCAATAGCCTGCGCGAGCTCGGCGGCATGAGGCGCCTGGTGGACGACGACGTGCGAACGCGCCTCGGCAAGATGGCTGACCGTGGGCTCGCCAAGAGGACCATTTACTCGCCCGATTCGGTCAGGGAGCTAACCTCGCGGCTGGGTTCGGCGGCGATCCCCGAAACCCTCGACCGGCTGGAGAACATCTTTGATCCGGTGATGGACGCGAGACGCAAGGAGGCTGGCCGGACCCACCAGTACCCGCCCGACTTGAAGCCACGACCGCTCGACGTGCTGCTTGCCACCAACATGATCTCGGTCGGGGTTGACGTCCCCAGGTTGGGAATGATGGCGTGCAGTGGGCAGCCCAAGACGACTTCCGAATACATTCAGGCCACCAGTCGCGTCGGCCGCAAGTTTCCCGGTCTGGTCTGCACTGTTTACAACTGGGCTCGACCTCGGGACCTGAGCCATTACGAGACCTTCGAGCATTATCACGCCACTTTTTACCAGCACGTCGAGGCACTTTCGGTCACTCCGTTCTCGGAAGGGGCGACCTACCGGGGGCTTGCCGCTTTGTTGATCTCGCTCGTTCGGTTGCGGGGCTTCGAGTTCAACCGGAACGAGACAGCGATGCGAATGGGGACTGACACGGCCCATCCCTACGTGACGGAGGCGATCAACTGGATTGTGCGGCGGGCGGCGCTCGTGGGCAACACCGAGATTGCCAGAAAGTCGAGGCGGAGCTCAAGGAAAAGGTCGACCAATGGCAGCGGCGGGCGCTACGGCTCTCTGGGGGGAGCCGGCTCGGCTATGAGGGAAAAAAGGACAGCGAGACCATTGGGCTCTTGCGCAAGCCGAGCATCGAGACGTGGGACGAATACACGTGCCTCAATTCGCTTCGCGAAGTCGAGCCCACGTCCCTCTTGATCCTCGACGATCACAACCTTGACGACGAAGCCGACTTCAACGAAGCGGCAGAGGATGAACGGGGAGGCGAGTCATGAGTACGGGACGGGATAAACCCCGGGTCGGCGAGCTGCGTCCCAGCCAGATCCTCACGACGTTCGGCATCGGCTCGATCATCGATCTGCCCCACATCTCGGTGATGGTCATGGGGCTTGAGGACTGGCCCAACTCCGACTACCGAGAGATCACCGAGGAACGGTTGCTGGCATCTGTCCGCAGTACGCTAGGCGGACAGGTCAATGTTCTTCGATCGCCACCGATCATTCCCGATTCGGATCGCGTTAATCCCTTCGAGGAGCAATCTTATGTCGGCGTCCCGGTCGCGCCGTTCCCGCGCTGGATGCTTTGCCCGCGCTGTCATCGCCTGGCTCCGCTCAGCAGCGGCCAGTTCAAGCTAAAGCCCGATCCCTACCGGCCCGACCGCGTGCGGTATGTTCACGAGAACTGCCGTACTTCGGCCAAGCTGCCGACGGCTGTCCCGGCGCGCTTCGTCGTGGCCTGCCAGAACGGACATCTTGATGATTTTCCGTGGGTCAATTTTGTCCACGATGGTCCGCCCGATCATGCATACAAGCTTCAACTCCTGGAGATGGGAGCGTCTGGCGAAGCGGCCGACATCTACGTCCACTGCGAGACCTGTGAGAAGTCCCGCCCGATGTCCGACGCCTTCAGGCTTCAGGATAGCGATTTACCGGTGTGCCGGGCGCAGTCGCCCCCACCTGCGTGACTTCGACGAAGGGGGATGCAAGGACGAGCAGAACCGACCGATTCGCGTGCGGGCGCTGATTGCAGGGTGCGTCGAATGCCTGGTTTCCGGTCATGCTGTCGGCCCTATCGGTCCCGCAAAGCTCGAATTTGCTCAAGCAACTCGTCACCGACCACTGGAGTGAACTCTACGATCTGGAGGGGGAGGCCGACATCGCCAAGATGCGTCGTCGAAATCTTCTGCGCGACTTTGCCGCCATCTCCGACGCCGAACTCTGGGAGGCTATTCAGCACAAGCAATCCGAAGCCGAAACGGCGACAGATAGTGACTTGAATGATCTGAAGACCCCGGAGTGGATGGTCTTCATCGACCCGGCTCACGCCCAGCGGACGAGGGATTTTCGGCTCCGTGAGGTGTGTGCCCCACGCCGTTTCTCACGGTATTTCGACAAGGTCGTCCTAGTCGAACGGGTGCGAGAAGTGCGGGCACTCGTCGGGTTTACCCGGATCGAGTCTCCGGGTGACTACGAGAGCCCCGCCGAGTTTCCCGAAGCTCAAAGGATGAAGATCGCTCGTGGTAACCCGGCGTGGGTTCCCGCGAACGAGATTCGGGGTGAGGGAATTTTGTTCCAGTTCTCCGAATCGGAGATCCAGGATTGGCTGGGTCGGGTCCAGCGGCTGCACGTCGAGTTTTTCAGCGCTCACAAGCAGTGGCGCAAGGATCGAGGGCTACAACCTCCGGAGGATTTCTATCCGGGCATGCGGTACGTCCTATTACACTCGTTTGCCCACGCCCTGATCCGCCAGCTCTCGCTGGAGTGCGGCTACACGGCGGCATCGCTTCGCGAACGAATTTATTCTCGCAATCCCGGCACCGATCGCCCCGAGATGGCTGGTGTCTTGATCTATACGGCTGCGCCTGACAGCGAAGGGACGCTCGGTGGCCTGGTTTCGCTCGGAGAGCCGGGCATCCTGGAGCGGCATCTCGATCAGGCGATGGATTGCATGCGGCTATGCTCGAGCGACCCGCTGTGCTCCGAGCACCATCCAGGCAAGGAGGGCACATCGCTGCACGGAGCCTCGTGCCACGCCTGCCTCTTCGCCCCGGAGACATCGTGCGAACGAGGCAACAAGTATTTGGATCGCACCGTGCTGGTGCCTACCGTCGACCGGGACGAATTTGCCTTCTTCCAAGACCTGGATTCGTCGTCCGGTCCGATGTCCATCAGGTGTTGATCGGACTCCTCGATGAACTCTTCCCTGATAATCATCGAAGCCGCGCTGAAGCTCGCGGGCAAGCTTCCGGGCGATGTCATCGAACGTGGCGCTCAGATCATCGCCACTTACGACGTTCCGGACGCCCGGTCCCGGATTGTTGATTCGATCCCTCACCCACATTACCGGAGTCTTTATCTGGGGTTCTTCCATGACTGGCAGGCGCGAGTTCCATGCGTTTCGCCCGCGGAGGTTGCCATTGCCCTGCGGACCGCGGCCCGAGCGAAATGGTCACGAGAGACCGATCAGGCCGTCGAGATCGTATGGACGGGACCGCGCGACGAGGATGTGTCGTTCCGGCACACGGAACAAGCCATTCTGCAAGTTCTCAATTCGGCTCGGACCCGGATCTTGCTCGTGAGCTACGCGGTGTACTCAATCCCGAACATTCAGGAGGCGGTCGTTCGTGCCGCCAAGCGCGGCGTGACGATCACAGTGATCGTTGAGACCCCTGACAAGCTCGATGTGCAGAGCGAGTACTCGACTCTCCGAGCCTTGGGCGACGATGTAGCAAGGTGCTCGACGGTTTATTACTGGCCGAAGGAGGCTCGTCCGGTCGGTGACAATAACAAAATTGGCATCTTGCACGTCAAATGTGCCGTGGCTGACGGCGAATGGCTGTTCCTGTCGTCGGCGAACTTAACGAGGCACGCCTTCACGATCAACATGGAGTTGGGCCTCCTAACGAAGGGCGGAAAGTTACCGGGTCAGGTGGAAGAGCACTTTGAGCGGCTCGTGACAATAGGGACATTGATAAGGATTTAACTCAGCAACGTCGAGCGGATTAAGGTGCCTATCGTAAGCGGTTTTATGAAGACCACTCAGATTCCTTGCGGCATCGAGATGGTCCGGCAGTTCGAGCCGGCCCTGCGAGTTTCTTGCGTCTCCCCGGACGGACAAGTGTGTGTTTCAAGACGACGGTTTGCCGAGAGTGACGATGTGGAACATCGCCGATAGGGTCGTGTGTGGGACTTTTCAGATTGAGAAAGACCCGTCCGTCATGTCGGGCCTTGAGAAATTCCAGAGCGTTTCATTCACGCCGGACGGGCGATTCGTCGTCGCGGGCGGGCATGGCGGAAGGGTCTGCGTCTGGGACCAGGCCACGGGGGAATTAGTCGAAACGATCAGCGACCGAGTTCACGCATCGCTCGGGTACGTGATGTCCGCGGCGATCAACGAAGGCAATACGACGATGTTGGTCGGTGCCATGTATGGAACTTTTGCATTCAAGCTTTTCCCTGCACAATTAATCGTTCATTTCACAAGACATGCCGGGCAGGTCAACACGATTGTCTATACCCAGGATGCAAAGCGGGCCATTTCCGCCAGCGCCGATTCGACTGTGAGGATCTGGGATTGGCAGTCAGGCCAGCAAAAGCGGGCGTTGTGTCAAGCCGACCTTGATGGCAACGATACGGGCGGCAGTTACGCGAATGTCGTCGCGGTTTCAAAAGATGGCATGACGCTGATTTCAGGCGGCTCGTCGAGATTGCTCTGGGTATGGAATACCAAAAAATTCGATGATCCGGCTTTCGTGCTCAGGGGACGTGAATCCCCATCTGGCGCACGACGATCTCGTCCGATGGCTACTGGGGTGTGAGCGGAAGCAGGAGCGAGACCATCATCTGGTTGGTCCAGCTCAATTCTGTCAGCAGTGCCGACAGTTTCGGCTGGCCGCGATAGGTCTCGTAAAATTCTTTCTTGGTCTATTGTCTGCCGTCACACGGCTTCTGCCCAGTTCTCGACCGTACGCCTGGGAATGTGCAGCAGGTCGGTATCCCTGGATACGACGATGCATTCCGGGAGCGTCAGCGCGATGGCGGCGATGAGAACGTCCATCGAGCCGATCATGGTTCCTGTTCGTTTCAGTCTCGCCATGACGCGACCGAACTCCCAGGACGCATCCCGTGTGAGCGACCAGCACCGTAGGCCCGCCAGAGTGTGTTCCAGACGCCTGGCGTTTTCGTCGTGTGTGGTGCTATTTTCAATGCCAAAACACAATTCCGCGACCACCGGTTCACAGGTCCCGATCTATGCCCCGCGCCCCCGGGCCTCGCGCAGCCCGGAGATCAACCCCGTGCCGCCGATTGATCCAGTCTCCGACGGCATTGGTGTCGAGCAGGTAGCGGCGCATCAAAACAGCCCCTCGACATCTTTCGCCAGCGTCTGGGCGGCATGCCGATCGCAACGCTTCAGCCAGTCTTCGGCTTCGAGCTCTTCGCCCTCAGCGTGGACAAACGGCTCGAGCGAGTCGGCCCACTTGAGCCAGGCCGCGATGCCCGCCGGGCTGCTATCCCAGTCTCCTTCGTTGGCTTCGGCTTCGATACGATCGGGGATCGGGATCGTGAGTTCGGTCCCCTCGGGCAGGTCAAGCGGTTCGTCGGTCTCAATGCGGCCGTTTCGGACGACGGCGTTAATGCTGCTCATGATCCATTTCCTTTGAATTTGCTCGCTCGAAGCAGCTTGCGCCGAACTTCGTAATCCAGGACTTCTGGCACCAGAATCTCGGCCCCTGAGATCAGCAGGTTTCTGACCCAATCGATGACGTCTTGAATTGGCCTGGGATGAGAGACCATGCCGAGTGGGCCGGTGTCGAGCAAGACGACTCTACTCATTATTACAGAGTTTCCTCACCGATAACTGATCGCGATCGAGGGCTTCCTTCAAGTGCGGCCATGTCTCCTCATCGTATCCCGACTCATCCCGGAGCCATTCCTCCAAAAGTTTCGAGAGCGGCCTCCCGCCTGGTCGGATCGGTGCGCCGTGACGGGCCGGTACTTTGCGGAGGCTTCTCGCCTTTCCCGATCATGTATGGCACTCCAGATAATGTGACGATACCAGGGGATCGATCTGAGAAGCGTCATGAGTCATTGTGCCGCAGCCTGCGGCACTTTCTTGGCCGAGTGCAATTTTGCCGCAACCTGCGGCAAAATCCCGGCAGGGTTGGTGTCGCGTGGCGAAAGGTTGGCTTGCAGCGCTTTTGCGTTCATCGCGTTTTCATGGACGAACCACGCGGCACTTAGAGCGCCGCGCCTTTGTTGGAGTTCCGCCTTTCAGGCGGCTTCTGACGATATCAGCCAGAGCGGACCGGCTAAAGCCAGAACTCCAACGGTGGCCTGCTGGAAGTCCGCCTTCAGGCGGCTTCTGACGAACCCAAGATTGCGCCTGAGTGCGAGATTTCAACGGACCGCCGCGCAACGAAAACGGGCGGACTCCGGCGCCCTGAAAGACTCAGTCAAGTCTACTTTCATCACCCCAGGATTGGGGTACTCGCGATGGAGAGCGATCGATTCGGCCAATGTTCCGCTCGGAGAAGCCTTTCACTCGAGGGAGTTCGTTCATCATGCACTTCACGGGCGAGCCTGGGGATGACGTCCGTTCCCGCTGGCGAATTCCCTCGTCTGTCGTCACCTCGGTAGACCGAGCACACCCCGCCAATGCCCGTGCCGATGTTTTTCCTGATATTGGCGCTGACTCGCGGGAAGTGACGCCCGTGCATGTTCGTAATGCGCCCGGAACCATTCGACAAAGTCCGGGTGAATTGTTGTCGGGTAGAAAATGGGCCAGTTATCGGGCACGACGAGGTCGAGGTGGCTGACAGGCTGAGACGACCACGCATGCCAGGTCTCATGGTCATTCTCGTCTAGATCGATCGAAATGCCGCCCGTCCAGAACGACCAGATGCCGTCCAGCGTCTGGCTGCCAAGGATCGTGATGCCGCCCCCTTCGAGTTCCATGTCGGCGATTGTTTCTATCACTCGGTGAGGTCCACTCATTGCGTTCCCTGGCCAGGCGGCGTTCCTCCTGAAGTCATTCGACCTGTTGCATCTCGGCTTCGCCCTCGTCGCGCATCAGGCGGATTTCGGCGTCGATCTCCTCTTTCGTGCGCGAGACGTGGCCTCGGGCTTTTTGCGCAGCCCAGATCCCCTCCATCATCTGCCAGAACGGGTCGTCATTTGGCAACTCGGGCAGAGGCTGCACAATAACTTGCACACGGCCCGGCGCCAGATCGAGCTTGTTGTCGAGTTCAAGCGATCCGTCCGCCTTGAGCGTGCCCGCGACAACCACGTGCGTGGCACTCATGGATCGTGTCTCCGGTTTGAAGCGTCTTTTCTGCCAAGAGCCGTTCGTCCAAGGTTGATTTCATTGTAGACCGTGAATTACGAATTGCACGAGTGGGCACTCGTTGTGCGGCTGTCTTGGGCTCTGTTTGGTGTGGGGAGGTTGGATCGCTGTTGTGAGATTGCCGGACGAGGCGACCCCGGCCTCGGAGCGGCCTGCTACAAGGCAAAATGGCGTGGTGTCGATCGCGAGAACCCCGTTCACCGATTCATCCGCGATAATCCTCTCGCAGCATCGAATTTTCGAGCAAGAATTCCCGCACGTCGGCCGACCGCGGGCTATCTTTACAGTTGATGCACTTCAGCGGCTGACGTCAACGAAAGGGTCTCCCCACGGCGGCTTGCGGGGATGATTGATCGATGATCGCTCGTGAACGACGACTCCCTGAGATCGCGATGAACGCGGGCCCGCGCACGCACGCGGAGCACGGCGGTCACGCGCTCACGCAGACGATCATATTGTCGGTCAGATCGACCGTGACACGACGCCTAAACGCGAAGACCGGCGCGATCGGTGGCGCCGCCATGGTCGTTGTGGTTGACGACCTTCAAGGGTCGACCGTGCTGTCAGGGTCAGTCTCGGGTGTTGCGCCACCGAACGAACCCAATTCCGGTGTTCAACAATCGAATGCGCCGAACGAAGCCATTTGCAGTGTCAGCCAGGCGCACCGAACGAACCCAATTCCGGTGTTCAACAATCGAATGCGCCGAACGAAGCCAATTCCGGTGTTCAACGATCGGTTGCGCCGAACGAACCGGTTTGTGCGGCCGTGCTGGCATTCGAAACGAAGCCAATTGGCGCGAGCCAGGCGCACGAACGAAGCCAATTCCGGTGTTCAAAGATCAATTGCGCCGAACGAAGCCAATTTCGGTGCCAGCCAGGGGGGCCGAACGAAGCCAATTCCGGTGTTCAGAGATCGAATGCGCCGAACGAAGCCAATTCCGGTGTTCAGAGATCGATTGCGCCGAACGAAGCCAATTTCGGTGCCAGCCAGGTGCGCCGAACGAACCCAATTCCGGCCTTCAACGATCGATTGTGCCGAACGAAGTGGTTTGTACGGCCGTGCCGGCGTGCGAAGCGAAGCCAATTGGTGCCAGCCAGGCACGCCGAACGAACCCATTTTGCGGCAGGGGGCCATTTTTCGCGGACGGAGCCATTGTTGGCGTGCCATCGTGCGGCGCCGAACGAACCCAATTGGGCGTCGACGGCCGCCTGGGCAGTTGCCAATTCAATCTGCAATGAAACGAGATGCTCGCGCGTGTGGCTTGTCCATGGGCACGAATGGCGGGATCATTGATAGTATGACCGAGAAAAGACCACCAAGCGGAATAACGAGCATCACCGAAACAAGACGCAACGACGGCTGATTTGGAGATTACCAGGACCGGCGCTGGCTGGGTTGTCGCCTATTGAGAATAGCGGGCACGAGTCACCGGGTGAAATCGCAACCGAACGAACGACGGAAATGTGGAAGAGACAGGATGGCCGTCAATTGAACAACCATCTTGGCGCACTTCGCACCCTCGAGTTCTTGAAGCCTTGCACCCGTTGAATCGTTTCGCAACAGTCCCACGGCCTCAGCCGTCCAGTGCCCACGGAACGAAAGCCGATGCTGATGGCTGACGGACCGATCGACTTACTGTCCAAGGCACGTGCCGGCGAGGTCGACGCGCTGGGTGAATTGTGCCGCGCTTTATCGCAACTATTTGCGCATGGTGGTCCGAACCGGATTGGGGCCACGGTTGCGAGAGCGGGTCGAGATGTCCGACGTGGTTCAGGAAGTTCTCGTCGAGGTCGTCCGGCAATTCCCCCAGTTCACAGGGCAAAACGAGGCGGCCCTGGTGGGCTGGCTGCGGCGGCTGGTGGGGCAAAAGCTGGCCGATCTGGGACGCTATCACAGTCGAGCGAAGCGCGCGGGCGCGTCGACGGCGTTACCTCTGGAGGGGGCGGCGACCGACGCGGCGGGTGGGTTCCGGCCGGGTGAGGAGAACGGCCGGCTGCTCGATATGCTGGCTCTTTCTCAGACGAGCCCGAGCCAGGCCGTCAGCCGCCGTGAACAGATCGTGCTGCTGGCCGATGCCCTGGCGGCACTCCCCACCATCGAGGCCGACATCCTCTGGCTCTATTCGGCCGAGAGCCTGTCGTTCGAGGCGATTGGCGAGCGGATGGGGATGAGCCGGAAGTCGATCCGGGGGATCTGGGCACGCGGGCTGAAACGCTTGAAACGTTCGCTGGAAGGGCCGCCGGGCGGCCCGCTGAGGTTTAACGATGGTTCAGCGCACTGACGACGAGCCGCCGCCCGCCAACGACGATCGGCCGCTTGATTTCAGCGATGAGGACGAACGCGTCGGCGAGGCGATCGAGGCCTATCTGGCCCTCGCCGAGCAGGGGACGGCCCCGGCCGTTGACGACTTCGCCGCGCGTTATCCCGGGCTGGAAGACGATGTCAAGGCGGGCCTCGAAGGGCTCGAGCTGGTGCACGGCCTGCTGGGGATCGGCTCGGGGCAAGGGTCGGCCTCCGGCCACGCGCCGGGCCTCGATCACCGGATCGAATCGGGCCAGCGCATTGCCGGCTATCGCGTGGTCCGCGAGCTCGGCCGCGGCGGCATGGGCACGGTCTATGAGGCCGTGCACATGGGGCTCGACCGGCCTGTGGCCCTCAAGGTGCTGGGCGTGCACGCCGCCCCCGACTCGTCGGCGCGGCGGCGGTTCCTGAACGAAGCACGCACGGCCGCCGGGCTGCACCATACGCATATTGTCCCCGTGTTCGACGTCGGCCAGGTGGGGGGCCTCTGCTATTACGCGATGCAGCGCATCGAGGGGAGCGGCCTCGACCTGGTCTTGCGCCATCTGCGCCGCACGCGGCAGAATCCTCCCGGAACGACGACGACAACAGCGAGCGGCCGGTTTCTGCCGGCTGACGCTTTGCTGGGGGCTTCGGGTGCCTCGTCGATCAATTCCCGGCTCGGCCATTTGTGGATTCGGGTTTCGTCGGGGTGGCTCCGTCGCCAGGTTCCGCTTGGCGACAGAAGACAGCCAGGCGCTGGTGCTGGTGGCACTGCCAGTGCCAGCACCGGGGCGATTGCCGCTGTCATTGGGCCGGCCGTCGCGGGGCCGCGGTCAAGCGTCTTGAGCGGATCGGCGTTACAGCCTGGGTTCGGGCTTGGCGATTCGACCGCGTCGTGGGCCATTGAGAGCCGCCAAAGCCATCAGTCGGCATCCGAAATCACGGGCGATCCGCTGGCCCTGGCCGTTGCTGCCGCGCCGCGAGGCGGGCTGAGGCCGAGCGGAATGGAAAGCGCAGCGCACCGGCATGCCGATGATGGACCGGTGCCATTTGAGCCGCCGCGGGGCTCGTCGTATTTTCGCTGGGTGGCTGACGTCGGGTTGCAAGCGGCCGATGCGCTGGCGCACGCGCATCACCAGGGGGTGATCCATCGCGACGTCAAGCCTTCCAATCTGTTGATCGACGGCAAAGGGAACATCTGGGTGGCCGATTTTGGGCTGGCCCGCAAGCTGGCTGACCCGGGGCTGACGCATCATGACAGCCTGCTGGGCACGCCGCGATACATGAGCCCCGAGCAGGCCCGCACGGGCTCGATCGACGGGCGTTCCGACGTCTATAGCCTGGGGGCGACTCTCTACGAGCTGCTGACGCTTCGGCCGCCGTTTGACGGCCGGTCGGCGGCCGAGCTGATCGAACAGATCAACCAGGACGAGCCGATACCGCCGAGCGCAATTGATGGCCGCGTGCCGCGCGACCTGGAGACGGTGGTGCTCAAGGCGCTCGCCAAGCGGCCCGTGGACAGGTATCTGGGGGCCACCGAGCTGGCTGAAGACCTGGCGCGTTACCTCAATCACGAGCCGGTCAAGGCCCGGCGGATCAGTCCGATCGGCCGGCTCTGGCGGGTGGCGCGGCGGCACCCGGGAATCACGGGCGTGACCACGGTCGCCGCGGCGACGATTCTCGCAATCGCGACGTTTGCTTATGCCAGCGTGCGTGCGGAGCGCGACAAGCTGCTGGTTGCCGGTGAATTGACGCGCCAGGCGCTTCATGAAGCCGAAGAAGCCAACCGCAAGGAACGCGCCGAGATGAAGGAAAAGCTGGTCAAGTCGGTCGAGGTGGTCGCGCAGTCGGCGCTCCCCAATCGGCGGAGCCAGGGTCTCGAGTTGATCTCGGAGACCGTGGCCCTTGGACCGGAGGCCGAGCTTCGCCCCAAGCTGCGTGACGAGGCCGTGAAGTTCCTGGTGTTGCGCGAGGTCGAGGCGCAGCGGCCCGAGCTGCCCACGGGCCGTACGCACGGCCTCGTGTTTGGCCCGACGGGTCATCGCCTGGCGTCGCTATCGGAAGACGATGAAGAGATCTCATTGTGGGACGTCGAGCGGCGGCACCGCCAGTGGACGATCCCGCTTCGGACGAGCGCCGGGTCTGGCTCGGGTTCTGGATCTGGCTCCGGTTCGCTCTCGGGCTCGAATGCCGGCGAGCCGACGGCCGGTGACGGCGGCAATGCCGAACGGTCGGAGCTTCTGTCTGGGACATCGGGTGGTGCGCGCGCCAATCGAAGCTTCGCGATGGCACCGATGCCATCGCCATTTCCGGGTGGCGGGCGGCGCCCGGCGACCTGGTCGGTCAACCACCGTCTGGCGCAAAGCGGCCAGTCGATCGCGGCCTTGTTCCCGGATGATCGGGGGCTCTCGCTGATTGATCTCGACCCGGTTCCCGGCGCACCGCCGCGGACGATCAGTCCGCCGAATCACACGGTTCTGGGCGTGGTCGGCGATGCCGGGGGCAAGCGGCTGGTGACGATTGAACAGGTGGAGGATCCGCTCGCGACCTTTGATGGGCTCGGAATGGGTGATCCATTCGTGCCCCATGATTTCCAGGTGAACCTGTGGGATCCGGACCGGCTCGATGGTCCCGTGGCGAAGCTTCAGTGGGTGCGATCCGGACTGCCGGGGCGGCTGCCGTTTCCGCTCGTGGCGATCAGTCCCGACGGCAAGACCGTGGCCGTCGGCGCGACCCGGGGCAAATACATTCGACTCTTCTCGGCGCTCGACGGTCACCAGCTCGTGAGAAATGAAGGGCGCGGCGGCGGCGGTGAAGGGCGCGGCGGTGAAGGGCGGGGCGGCGGTGGCGGCGATGGCCGGCCTGCCAGCAGGGGCGGCGATGGCCGATTTGACGGGCGGTCGGACAAGATCGAGATCGACACCCAGGCCGAGCTGTCGGCGCTGACGCTGGGCCCCAATGATGCGCTGGCGATCGCGGGGACGGCGACCGGGAGCGTGGTCATCAAGATCTGGAACTGGGCCGATCCGCGCAACGTGCCGACGAGCTTGATTCCGTTGTATCAAAACTTCACGCGGGTGATGCGCTTCAGTCCCAAGGGGACGTTGCTGGCGATTGCGGGGGCCGGTCCGATCGAGCTATGGGATCCTCTGGCCCATAGCCTGGTGGCCGTCTTGCGGACGAACGACCAGGCGACCGACATCGCCTTTGCGCCTGATGGCCGCACGTTGGCGGCGGGGGTTCCGGCGGCGATGACCTCGCTCTGGACGGTCCATGATTCGTCGGTGCGCACGCAGTTGAGCGGCTTCGAGTCGGCTCCCTATTCAATGGCCTTTCGCGCCGACGGCGTGCTGGCCGGCTCGGGTGGGCGCGGCGACGTCTGGTTCTGGCGCAGCGGCCACTGCCCCGAGGTGGGGCCGCCGATGCCTCAAGTGGCCGTTATGTCCACGGCCGCGGTGTCGCCTGGCGCCGCTGCCGATACGGCCGACGCGCGCCGCGGCGATCATTCGGTTCGCGATGGTGGAGGGCGGCGGCCCGATCGCGAGCGAGGTGGCCGTGACGGCGGGCGGCCGCCTGGGCGGGGATCGATGTTTTCGCTGCGGTCGATCGCGTTTGACGCCCGGGACCGCCTGGTCGCCTATGATGCGCAGGGTTTGAAGGTTTGGGCGGAGGGGACGTTGTCGACGCAATCGGCTCCGGTTATCGAGCGCCCGCTGCCCCGGTCAACCGCGCCGGGGACCGGCCCGTCGCGATGGCCCTTGAGCGCCAGGACGCTCGACGGCAAGTTCATGGTTTTCGTTCGGTCGGCCGCGATGTTTCTCTGGAATGCCGATGTCGCCGGGCAGGTCACACCCATTACACGGCCGGCCGGCGTGGTGGGCAATGATGCGAGCACGGACGCGAACAAGGGCTCGTCTCGAACAGCCGGTGCGGGGACGGCGGCCGGCCCGGAATCGAGCGTGGCGCAACTGCGAGCCGTGCAGCTCGCGCCCTCTGCCGAGCGGGTGTATCTGCTGGAACAAAGTCAGAGCCAGGGGAGCCGCGTGCACGCCTGGGCGATCTCGCGGTCTGCCGATTCCTCGAGCGTTCAGGCGATCGATTTGCACTGGAATTTGCCGCTCGGCGACGCCGCGATCAGTATCGCGCTTCGCGGTGACGGCGGCCTGCTCGCGGTGGGTGACCGCACGGGGACCGTCACCCTGGTCGATACCCGGACAGCGACGATCGTGGGGCGAATTCCGCCGGTCAATCAGGATTCGGACAGCAATTTCTTCGCGACGACGTTTTCGCCGGACGGCCAGCGTATTGCGATCGGCTCACCCGAAGGCATCATTTCGCTCTGGTCGGTCGTCGACCCGAGAAAGCCGAGGCTCCAGTATCACTTGCCCGGTCATCGTGGGCTGGTCTCGAACCTGACTTTTGACGCACAGAGTCGCCGGCTCTCGAGCGCGGGGATGGACACATTAGTCGAGGTGTGGGATCTGGTGCTCCTCGAGCGTGAGCTTGGCCGCCTCAAACTGGCGGACTGAAGAAAACGCCATAGGTCGACTGATCGCGATTCATTCTGGATTTACAAACAGATTTGGGAGGGCGAGACTCTGTCGAGCCTCTTCAGTCTGGGCCGACAACCAGACCGGGGAGGGCGAGCCTCTTTCGAGCCTCTTCAGTTCCGTGAGTCTATGGCTCAGCTCGACGGAGTCTCGCCCTCCCGGGGGAGAATGAAACAGCCGTGTCAACCGAACCGAGGAAGATCCAAGTCGAAAAATAGATCGATACGTAAGATATGAACCTTTATTGATAACAAGATGCTCGGCCCGGATTTCAGATCAAGGTCTCGAGCAAGAGCTTGAGCTTGCGAAGCTCGACTTCGCGGTCGAACGGATTATCGGGCCGGTCGATAATGGCGACGGTGAGCGAGCGATTGTAGCCGTATCTCTGGAGCATGGTGACGATCCGGGCGTATTCGATCTTGCCCTGGCCGACGCGCACCTGGAATTCGCCCGGTACCGAGCCCGTATCGCGGAGGTGAACGCTCTGGACGTACGGAAAGACGGCGTCGTAGTCGATAGCCGGGTTCGGGCCTTGCAGGAAGTGGCTGGGGTCCAGGGTCAGGCCGAGGCCCGGCAAGCGCTCGCAAAGCTCCACGGCCACACGCGGGTCGGCTGTGAGCGTATCAACATGTGTCAGTAAGGATAGAACCAACCCCTCGCGCATGGCGAAACTGACGAGGGGAGCGAGCCGGGCGACCTCGGCGTCGAACGGGGTGTCGGAGGGCAAAGCGTGAATGGTGATCACGGCGACGCTCAGGGCCTTGGCAAATCGGCAAAGGCCATCGAATCGCTTGCGAATCGCCGGGTCGGACCAGTCGACCTTGCCGAAGTCGATGTAGAGAGAGGAAGGGATCAGGCTGGGCCCCTGGCGGAGCCGCAGGAGAGCGGCTTCAGGATTGTCACCGGCTTCGGAGGGCTTCAGATGGGGGCCATCTTCGACCAGGGCCAGCTCGAACTTGTCGAATTCCAGCTCGGCGATCTGTCGAAGGGCCGTCTCCAGGGGCTCCCTCGCGAAGCAGAGCGTACTGCAGGCAACGAACATCCAAGCCTCCTCTTCGGCCCTTTCCGCGGGCGACCAACGGCACAGGTGCTTCCCTTCTTACGCAACGAATCGCCATGACCACGCCGCGCAGGGTGGTATGAACGCGAAGCTGGCCATTCGATCACGAATATCCCTTGATCTGGCCAGCCGCTCCGATCTTACCTGAGCGGCCGATTCGACGGTAGGGCAGACCTCAAGCGGAAGGCTTGACTTCTTGTTTTGTCCGGCCGATGGCTTGACCTAACGTTTTGTCCGGCTGCTTTCCTCGGCCGGCGAGTCAATCGTCCGGGCGATTCGACCGCTGGCAATGGGGCTTGCGTGGCGGATCCAGTGTGAGCTCGCGAGGCGTGCGAAGTCGGCATAACGTTGCTCGCGATAGGCCTGTAAGGCCGCGAGAAGCGTCCGCTGGGCGTTGAGCCGTGCCGATCGCGAAGTCGTCTCGCCGCGGATCTGCAAGTCGTCGATCCAGAGTTCGCCGGGCGTCATCAGCTCGAAGCGAATGCGTGCGGTGTCGAGACCACCGGGCGGAATGTCCGACGCGCGCACCGTTCGTAGCTCCCAGTTTGCCGCGACATCGAGCTCGGTTCGCCGCACATAAGGCTGACCGGCCGACTCGCCCTCGATCCAGACGCGCAACTTTGAGCGGGCTTTCGTCGCGCGAACGAAAACCTGGATGTCCAGGGTTGATTGGTAAACAGGTACAAATGGGTCACTCACGACCGACGCGGGCACCGCCGGGGCGGTCAGCTTCAGGCTCCCTTTTCCGGCATGGGAATGTTCGCAGTCGATGGCGATGGAAATCGCGCCCGGAGTTCTCGTGTCGACTTGCCAGCCTTCGGGACGTGATTCGAGCGCGCTTGCGTGACCGGGCGTGGTGCTTGACTTTGTCGTTACCGGGTTGATCACGTTCGACTCGGTAGGCGTGTTCGTTTCGGCACGCGTGCCAGGCTCGAAACCGGGGTTAGTCGGTCCCACCGGCGCAACGGCCAGGCCGTGATTGAGCCGCGCCAGTTGGGCCGAGAGCTCGTTGAACCGCGACTGCATGGTCGTGAGCACGGGCTCGGAAGGGTAGGGGGTCACGCCCGAGAGCTGAACGTGTGGCGCCCCGATTCGAATCGCCTTGACGCCATAGGGAAGCAAGTCGAGGACCAGACTGCGTCCGGCTTTCTCGGTCACGGGAGAGAGCCGCAGGTTGCGACCCAGGTCATCGATCGGGGCCGTGCCGCTGACATTAAGCGTACCGGCGAGACGGATCGGATAGGGCGAATCGTTGGCGATTTCCAGAAACGTCTGAGTCTCATCGGAAAGATGCCGCACCGCGACTCCAAACGGCTTGGAGCTGGCATCGGCCTGGGCATGATCGACGGGCATGGGGGGCCATGCCGGCAGCGCGCAAGACCGTCGAGAAGCGCCTGAGGCGTTCTTCCTGGCCGGCGACCGCCTTGCCGTCGAGGAAGACCCACCTGGCGTCGAGCGCGGCGACCGCATGCCCCAGAAGCTCATCGGCGCCCGGTCCGTCGCCGAGCGGCAGGGCGGTCAAGCGGATGGGCTCGCTCCCGCGTGGAAACAGGCTCCGGGCTGATCCGGCCGTCGTCGCGATGCCGGAAGTCTCGTCCTGGGCGTCATGCGTCATGGCCGAGGCTCCGGCCGCTGTTCCGCAGCCGTCGTGGATCGTGAGGAACAAACCGCGTTGCGACCGCGCGGCCACGAGTGCATCGAGGTCGGGGCTCGTGGCCAGGTCGCGCCCCAGGGCGTCGGTTGAAAGCTCGACCCCGCGGAAGACCGGCAGCGCAGCGGGCGCGCTCGGCCAGGTTTGGAGATCGAGACCCACGCTCCGCCAGGCCTGGCTGGGGGCCAATCCTGCTCGATCGACGCGCCGCGCCTCGTTTCCAGCGGGTCCGCTTTCCAGGCCAGGGGTAACAACGGCCAGCTCGGAACCGGGCGACGCGGCCTGGGCGGCTTCACCCATCTCGGTGTAGAGTGCAGCGATCGCACGCGCCCTCCACGTGAGCCAGGGCATCCGCCCCATCCCGGCGAGATAGCGCGCCACGCACGGCGAAGCGATTGGGGTCTGCCTTGTCGAATCCGGGGATGCTTCGGGCTGTCTCGACGCTGAACGACTCGCGGACGAAGCGCTCATAAGTCAGATCGTCGAGACCGGTGTCGGGCGTTCCCAGAAGCGTCGAGCCCCGTCCCAGTCGAATCAACACACCGGTCTTCTTTCGTGGGTCCCCGGGGGGTGACAGTCTGTTCTTGACAAGGGCCTGCGTCACACGGCGCTTCATCGCTTCCCGAACGTCCGGATGAAGCGGATGGTAGGCTGACCCATCGGGCTTTCCCTCGCGATCGATCCGCGCGAGCCCTCGCTCGATGGCTTCGGCCGAGTCGGGCGGTGGCAAGCCCGGCAGTGCATCCGGGCCGTCGAACCCGAGCTCCAGCCAGATGGACAGACCGGCGCGTGCCAGCAGCCGGCGGGTGATCTCCAGTTGATCGGGCCCGGTCGAGTCTTCGTCAAGCTGGCCGTCGAGTGCCCGGCGGTGCGAACGGCTGCCAAATCGCTCGGGCAGCACCACAGCCGACGCCCCGCAGTATTGCAGATATCTGACAAGGTTCTGAGCGGTCTTCACCGGGTCGTAAGTGGCGCGATCGCCGCCAAAAGGCTCGATCGCGTGGGCGTCACTGAAATAGAGGCCCAGCATCCGGGCGTCGGCTCCGCGTGCATCGATGGGGGCGGGGGCGGGAGCCGGCGGCAGGCCATCGAGCTCCGCCAAGGTGATCGTTCCCAGCCTGACCTCGGCTTCGGAACTGCGGTTGATCAACACCAGTGCGATCTCCGCGGCCCGCGGCCAGACGAGCCACGAGAAGGTGGCCGCCGGGCCATCAACAAGGATGGGCGGACCCGACGCACAGGCGTCGAGCAGGAGGCGCGGCTGGGCCGTTTCTCCGGCTCCTCCCGGCTCGATCAGGGCCACACCCAAGGCCGCTGGTTCGCCCCCGCGAACCTTGATCGTCAGACGGTGCGGCCGGTCGGGATGAGCAACCTTGAGCCCCATGGCCGACCAGGCAAGGCCCGAGGCGTTGGCCGGATCGAGCTTCGACGCCTCGGCGCCGGTCCGCGTGATCCAGCCGAGCAACAAGTCGCGCCGCGACGGCTCGATCATGGCGGCCGCCGGCACGGACCAGGCGAAATGGCCGGGCTCGGCCGCGGCCGAGCGGCCCGCCGCCAGCGGCCGGTAAATACGTGAACGCGTCAGATCGATCGCATCGACGTCAGTCGCGCGCCCGTGACCTTCGGACGCCGCGCTCAATTTGGATGCCGCCGGCTCGACGACCGTGAAAACCACCCGCCGCGTTGCCGAGCTCGGCACGGCCGCGGGCCTGCGCCGCCTGATGAAGCGCCCGATCACCGAGCCTTCTCGCGTGCCCATCGAGGCCCATGAGCTGCTCACTTCCAGCACGTAGGTGCCTTCGGCGAGCGGCGCCTTGATGCTCCATGTACGGCCCGTCGACTCGAGCCGATTGGTCGCGACGACATCACGCTCTCGTGGCTCGTACCGGCCCAGCGGCTCTCCGCCACGCAGCGGACGGACGATCGCCGAAGTGCGAACCGCCGCTTCACTCGACTCGGGCCAGAGAATGTTATAGCCGACCGTCACCGGAATCTCGGTCCCCGGCGCGACGATTCCATCATGCGCGGCCTTGCCAAATTCGATCGAGAGCGGATCCCACGCCAGTCGCTCGACACTCACCACCAAGGGCGACTGTTGCGGCGTGTGTTGCGGCTTCTCGAGGATCGCCAGCAAAGGCAGCGCGACGCTCAGGTCATCACCGCCGCGAACGATCACGACCGCGTCGAGCGGCGCCTCAACGCGAACCCGCATCCGCCCCGCAGGCTGCTTTCCCAGGCGCCAGCTCCCGTTGGGGCCCGGCCCCCGATCGGCCCCCGCCGCAAGTTCCAGCGAAGTGGTGGCCGACGACTTTGCATCCGCATCCAGGGGCCACTTCGCGGCGTCAATCACGCGCCCTTCGCTCAGCTCCACGATGAGCCTCTCGACCGCTTTCCCCTTCTCGCGCGGCTCGCGCTTCCGCCGAGTTTGCCTCGTTTCCCTGTATGCCCCAGGTGATTTCCAGTGTGGCGCGGATCGATTCGCCGCCGGCTCGCGTAAGCTCGTTACCAGGTTGTTGTCGCGCAGCGGCGCCGCCGGTTCCTAGAAGGAACAAGTGCATGGCTACCAGGACATTGCGCCAATCCCTCGCATAAGTCCGGATCGATCCCTTCGAACCAAAAACGGCCCGGTTCTCGCACACGCGTCCATGCGCCGCGAGAAACCGAGGGGTGTTCGGCCTTCCCTGCTAACGCGGCGCACAATGACGCCGCCGCCTGGGTCAGGCCGTCTTCAGCCTCTATCGACCCTTGCGCACCCACATCTTTACCCTATTTCGCGATTATTCAGAAGAACCATTAATGCCCGAGCAATGCGCAGGATCGGCTTTGAACGCTTTTAAGTTCATATTTTGCGCCCGATACGCGGCCTGTCAGATCATGCGTTTACTAACCGCCACAACCGCTACGTTGGTTCCGCGCGGCCGGCCCTTGGGTGTGCTTGGAATCAATTCGGTCGATCCCGAGGGTCGAAAGGGTTGACAGGTGTCTTCGGCTGGCAGGGGGTATGTTGAAGGTGGTAAGCGTGCAGTTCGCGGCAGGCGCGGAGACGAACCGGCCCGGGATACCGAACAAGAGCAGGGATGGCGCATGAGGCACAAATCATGGGTCTTGATGATTGGACCGGTCGCCGCGTTCTATCTCGCGACAGACGGCCACCGGGCTTGCGCTGAAAATATCACGCAGGCCTGGGAAATCGCACTCAATGTCAACCAGCTTGTGCAATCTCGTCAGGCCCAATCGGCGGCCGCTGAGTGGAACTGGAAAGCAGCGAAATCCGATCGGCTGCCGACCGTGCGCACGTTCACCGTGAACTCGTTCTTGACGACGACCCCCGAGATCAGCACGCGGTCTCTCTACGGAACCGCGACCAACGGTGGTGCGGCGGCCGGGCTCGCGGGCCTTCCCGGACAGCCCGGGCTTGGCTTTGGAGGGGTTCCACTCGCCAATACGGGCGTGATGTCCGGATTGCCCTCAGCGGCCCCGCTGCTGGGCCGTAATCAGACAGACCTACCGATCTCGCTCACATTCGCCACGGTTCCCCTTTATACCGGCGGCCGACTCCTGCGAAATATCGATGCGGCTGATGCCCAAATTGGCGCCCGGCGCGATGAGGAATTCCGGTCGGTTCTCGACCTCAAACTCACCGTCGCGGAAGCCTATGTTTCGGTGTTACGGGCTCAGAAAAGCCTCGATGTCGCCCGGAGCAATGTCGAACAGCTCACCTCCTTCACCCGTGACGTGAAGAATCGCCGGCAAGAAGGCCTCGCGATCCGCAACGAAGAGCTCGCCGCGCAGGTGTCGCTGGCCAATGCCCGGCTCTCCGAGATCCAGGCCCAGACGGCCCTGCAAACAGCCTATGCCACGTACAACCGATATCTTTGCCGACCGCTGTGGGAAGTCACACCACTCGATGAGCTGACCCCGATTCCGCCCGCCAGCGAATGGCGGAAATTCGCCGAGCAGTCTATCTCCGACCTCGACAAGGAAGCATCCGTCGATGAAAACGAAGCGCACGATCTCACCGAGCGCACCTTTCGCGCACGTCCCGAGCTTGCCGGGCTCGCCGAACAGGCGCGCGGCCTTCGCGCCCAGGCCGAATCGACCCGCGCCGGTGTTCGCCCACAGGTCGGGTTCGCGATGGCCTATGCCTTTATTGGCAACAGGAACCAGATCCCCGAGGGAATCGGCGTCGCCTCGTTTTACCTCGACTGGACCATCACCGATTTCGGAGCCACGCGCCGCCGGGCCACCGCGATCAACGAGCTGGAGATCGCCGCCCTCAAGCAACGCGCTGACACCGCCGCCAATGTCGCACTCGAGGTGCGCACTCGCTGGCTCGACGTTCAGCAGGCACGCCGCCGCATCCCCGTCGCGCGGCTGGCGATCGCACAAACCAGTGAAAATATCTCCGTCGTTACCGACCGTTATCGCGAGCAGTTGAGCATATACACCGAAGTACTCGACGCCGAGACCCGCCGCATCCAGTCGCTCAATCAGTTCTACAACGCCATCTACGACGAAAATCTCTCCCTTTTTCGCCTCCACCGAGCCGTCGGTGATCTGTAACCGCTGATCACGCGGCGGTTAGAGCCTGATATGAGCCATGTTGGTTCTTGTAGCCGGCTTCCATGAGGCCGGGAGTGCCCCGTCTTCGTGCCCGGCCATCGATCCGGCGGTTATCCAGGTGCCTTGATAAATTCGCACACACCCTTGAGTCGCGGCATCCTCCCAGTCTCACAGAGGCCAGCCGCAACAGCCGTTGCCGCGGGATCTCGACCTCGGTTCCTGGCAGCCTCTCGTCTCTTGGCACAGCGGTTGCTCATTTTCTCGATCGAGATGTCAGGACGCCGCGTGCCATCCTTTCAAGGAGATTCTGCTCTTGCAGTCGGAGCTGCACTCCTGTGTCAGCACCGAGCTGCGAGCTTTTCGCTCCCGGCGCCGCCGGAGCACCTTTCCTACTCCCGGCTTGGGCATCCTTGAATTCCTCGCATTGCACAACGATGCAATCGAGTTAAGAGTCCGTCCGGGTAGACCAAAGGGCGAACAATGGCTGAGTACAACGGATCGGCCCAGAATGGGGCCGTCCTGGAAGCAGACTCCGCACACGACGGCCTTGATTCGGCGTGGGGCGACCAGGATCCTGGCGATGGCCACCAGCCGGTAAGGCTCCCGGTCGATTTCCAGGTCGTCACCGACGTGGGGGGCACGAGGCTGACGAATGAGGGTCATCCCGCATTCCCGAAGCCCGAAAAGCCAAAGCGGCACCCGGTCCGCTTGATCGTGATCGTTGTGATCGTCGCCGCGATCCTCGGCGCCGGCTGGTACTGGGGGGTGCCATGGGCCCGGTACGAGCTTGACACGGTTTCCACCGACGACGCCTTCGTCCAGAGTCACATCACCTACGCTAGCCCTCGGGTCGAGGCCGTGGTCACCAACGTGCTGGTCGACCAGGACGATCGGGTCGAGCCCGGCGACCTCCTGGTCACGCTCGACCGCGAGCCGTTCGAGGTGGCGGCGGCGCAGGCCAGGGCGGGGCTCGACGAGGCCGAGGCCAACGTCACGCAGTCGCAGGCCCAGGTCCGTTCGCAGATCGCCCAGGCGCGCGGGGCCTATTACCGCCGCAAGAACGCGCAGGAGACCCTGCGCCGCCAGATCGCCGCGCTCAAAGCCCAGTTCGCCACACTCAAGGCCCAGCAGTCGAGCCGATGGCTCGCCGAGGTCGATCAGCGGCGGATCGATCACCTGGTCAAGCGGGGCTCGGCCAGCCAGTCGGAGCTCGACCAGCGGAACAACACCCTGAAGGTCGCCGCCGAGCGCGAGAAGGAGGCGTGGGAGGCGCTCCAGGAGACCCGCGCCCAGCTTGGCCTGCCGCCTGATTACAAGAACCCGCTGGATATCCCCAAAGAACTGGAGAACCAGCAGTCGACCGTCCAGTCGGCCGTGAGCGAGATCGCCTCGAGTCTGGCACAGGCCGGCATCCCCTTCGACCCCAAGGACGCGGTTCAGGCCAAGGCTTTTGACGATTTCTTGCGCCCGAGGGGGATAAGTCGGCCGGCGAGGGCCTGGAGAACGTCATCGACGCGGCCCCGGCGGTCAAGGTGGCGCTGGCCGCTGTCACACGCGCCCGCAAGCAGCTTGATAACGCCCTGTTGCAGCTCCGATGGACCGAGATCCGATCCGAGGTCGCCGGATACATCCAGGACCGCCAGATCAACCCGGGGAACCGCGTCGAGCCAGGGCAAACGCTGCTCTCGATCCGGCCCACCTATGTCTGGATCGCCGCTAATTTCAAGGAAACTCAGATCCACGACATCCGCATCGGCATGCCCGTCGACGTCTATGTCGACGCGTACCCGCACCGGGTCTTTCACGGGCGCGTCGCCGGCTTCAGCCCCGGCACGGGGCTGTCTCAATCGCTGCTGCCGCCCGAGAACGCCACGGGGAACTATGTGAAGGTCACCCAGCGCCTGCCGGTGCGGATCGAGCTGACCGAGCCGAACCCCGACGACACGCCCCTCTTCGCCGGGCTGTCGGTCGTGCCGCACGTCCGGATCAAGGAACCGCCGACCGGCCCGGGCGCCGGGCAGCGGCTGCATACTTATGGAACGGCTGCGGCCCGCCGACGTTGGCAGCGGGCCGGCCGGATCGCAGCCGAGAAACCGTGAGCACGCCCGGGAGTCGCCCCGGTCATGAGCGAGTCATCGGGCGACTCGCGCAGAGGCGGGCAGCGGCCCAAGGTCCAGGCGCCCGTCAATCACTGGTTCGTCGCCTTGACCGTCACCCTGGCGACGTTCATGGAGGTGCTCGACACGTCGATCGCCAACGTCGCGCTGCCGTATATCTCCGGCGGCCTCTCCGTCGGGCGGAGCCAGGCGACCTGGGTGCTCACCAGCTACCTCGTGGCCAATGCGATCGTGCTGCCTCTCTCCGGCTGGCTGATGGGACTGCTCGGCCGCAAGCGGTTCTACATGACGTGCGTGCTGCTCTTCACCATCAGCTCGGCCCTCTGTGGTGCCGCGCCCAGCATCGAGCTGCTGATCCTCTTCCGGATCCTCCAGGGGCTCGGCGGTGGCGGGCTCCAACCTTCCGAGCAGGGCATCCTGGTCGACACGTTCCCCCAGAAACAACTGGGCATGGCGATGGCCATCTACGGCGTCGCGGTCGTCGTCGCGCCGATCCTCGGTCCCGTGCTGGGGGGATACATCAGCGACAACTACTCCTGGCGCTGGATCTTCTATATCAACGTCCCCATCGGCGTCGCCTCGCTGGTGCTCACGAGCTTCATCGTCCAGGATCCGCCGGGCATGGATGAGGAGGTCCGGAAGAACTGGAGGCGCGGCCTCAAGATCGATTACGTCGGCCTCGTTCTGGTCTCGATCGGGCTCGGCTCGCTGGAAGTTCTCTACGCAAAGGGCCAGGAGTGGGACTGGTTCGGCGACCCCTTCTGGCGCGGTCCAGACCTTCTTCATCGCCACGGTGATTGGGCTGACCGCCTTCGTCATCTGGGAGCTGCGGCATCCCAACCCGATGGTCAACCTCCGCCTGCTGGGCGAGCGCAATTTCCTCGCGTGCGGGCTGATCATCTACGTCTCGTTCGCCGTGCTCTACGGGTCGAACGTCGACACGCCGCAGATGCTCCAGGAACTCTTCGGATACGACGCCTTCCGCGCCGGCCTGATCCTTTCGCCGTCGGCGTTCTTCACCATGTTGATGATGCCGATCGTCGGGTTCCTGCTGGGCCGCAAGGTGGATGCCCGCTATATCATCCCGATCGGCCTGGTCTGTCTGTCCGGAGCGGCTTACTGGCAGGCCCATCTGGACCTCTACACCTCGCCGGCCATGTTCATCGCGCCACGCTGTGTGCAGATGACCGGGGTCGGCATGCTGTTCGTGCCCCTCAATAATGCCGCCTATCAATACCTCGCCAAGAACCAGGTGAACAATGCAACCGGGATCTTCAACATGCTCCGCAACGAGGGGAGCAGCCTGGGCATTGCGATCGTCACCGTGATGGTCGACCGCCGCTCCCAGTTCCACCAGTTGCGTCTGGCCGAGCACGTCACACCGCTCAACCCGGCCGTCAACCAGTGGACCGACTACTTCGCGCAGACCCGCATGATCCGCGGTGGAGCAACAAAGGCCGTCGCCGAACAGCAAGGCATGGGCATGCTGACGCAGATGGTCCACAACCAGGCCCGGGAGATGGCCTACCTCGACGTCTTCTGGATATTCGCGATCATGGCGCTCGCTGCCCTGCCGCTGGTCTTCCTCATGAAGAAATCGGTCAGCAAGGGCGGGGTGTCGGTCCATTGAGATCATCGCACGCAAATTGGTGCCAGAACAGTTTTTGTGGCGCGATGAGTGAATGCTTCAGGCCACAACACAAAACGCCGGCATGGTTCAGTTTTCGGGTAACATCCGCGGATACGAGGATACGAGCCCGAAGCGTCAGCGAGTGTGTATCCGATCGCGACATGTTTACTTAAACATAAACCTCATTCTGATCCTGCCTCCCGATCGCATAAATCACGACCGATTCGACTTAAGCCTCGCGGTTGATCGATCCATCGGGCGATCCCGAACTCGGCAAAAAATCGCGATCACCGTGTTCTCAACTCAACTCGGTGCCTGCGGGTTAACCGCGTCAGCTCGCCGCGAGCGAGCAAATCGTCAATTGCGGCGCGCACGGCTGCGTGCCGTTCCGCCCTTCGCGCCACTGCAATTTCCCCAACTGCCGCGCGGCCTCCGCTAATCGTCGCGATGTAATCACTGCCGGCCCGGCCGTCGCCGCTCCCATCGATCTCGCGGCCCAGCGTGTCCGTCAGGAGCGACCCATTGACGATCAACTCCTCGGGCTTCGTTGCGGAAAGCGTTACTCTGGACGTGAGGGTCACACTTTGATTCGACGAGTCATATACGGCCGAGCTCAGCGCCACGGGCGCGCCCAACTTGGTCGTCCCCGGCTTGTGGTTCTTCCCCTTGCCGGCGGCCTTGACCGTGATGACTGGGGCGATCTCGTAGGCACTCGCATTCTCGGCGGCATTCGCGTTCAACGCTCCGCTAAACTGAATGACGACCTCCGTCTCATTCTTCCCCTTCTTGCCCTTGCCAATCTTGATCGTTTCCACGTGCAACGACTCGACTGTCACCACCGCGGGCGTGGGCGTCGGCGAGGGAATGGGTTCAGGCGTAGGCGGAGCTCACCACGGTTATAGTCTGCGCGGGGCTCAGGCTGCTGACGTCACTGTACTGGTCGATCGCTTCAACAGTAAAGGTATGCGAACCAAGACTGAGCGGGCTCGAAATCCAAATATTGTAGCGGCCCATGCCATCCGCCACCGTCGTGTCGACCGTTACCCCGCTTGCGTCGAGAAGGAGAACGGTCGCACCAGGGAACGTCGTACCGACGAGGTAGGGGTCGGTCAACGTCGTCGTCTCGCCGCCGGAGCTGCCGTTGCTGTCGGCCGGAAGCAGTGTTGGAGCCGCCGGCGTTGCCGGTGCAGCGACAATCGTGAGTGTGAAGGGCTCGCTAGCCTCGCTCGAGCCGCCGGAGTCGCTGGCTACCACGCTGAAATCGTAGATACCGGGGCTGAGCGGATTCTGAACCGAAACGGTGTAACGGCCACTGGCATCAACGTTCGCCGTGCCCACGACATTCGTCCCGATTAAGAGCTGAATCGTCGTGCCGGCCTGTGCGGTGCCGGAAAATGCAGGCAGGTCGTCGTCCGTGATGCCGTCACCCTGCCTGCCGCTGTCATCGGCGGCCACCAAACTCGGCGATGCGGGCGGCGGCGGCGGCTGCAGTCGGACCACTTGCGTGGTCGCCTGCGCGGCCGTGAGTGTCGGCTGGACGTTGCCCGCGGCATCGGTCGCGATACTATAGAAGCTATACGTATCGCCGGCTTGGCCAGTGAATAAGGCCGACGGGGCCGTTGGCGTCACGGTCGTCCAGTACGTGAATGGCCCGTTATTCGTTGAAGCAAAAATCGCCAACGAGACGATGCCCGATGGCATGCTGCCGCCGGCCCCGCTTGGATCGGACCCGGTGACCGAGACCGTAAAGCTCGAGGATGTCGTCTCCGACGGCAGCGGGCTTACGGTGCTCATCGGGGCGGTCAAATCCATCAGCCAGGAAATCGACGCGTTGCCGGATCCGGGGTTGCCAAAGACGTCACTGATGAACGGGGCATTGACGGTCAACGTGTAGGTGCCTTCGGACGCAGTCAATGCGCCGAGACCGCCGATCTGATAGGTCGAGCCCGAGACCAGGCTGATCGTGACGGCGCTCGTGATCAGGTTGGGACCGCCGTTGTCCGTCAGGTTGAGCGCGTAAAACGAGGAATCGGTCAAGTCGACCGGCTGACTGAAAGTGACGTCGACGGTCGAGACCGGCTCATTTCGCGGGTTGGGCGCGACGGCGGTGATCGAGCTGACCGTCATGGGGGCAAGGATCTGAACGGTCACCTGCGCGGCCGCGGGCGTCGGCTGAACGTTGCCAGCGGCGTCGGTCGCAATGCTATAAAAGCCATAGGTGTCGCCGGCCTGGCCGGTGAACACGGCCGACGGGGCCGACGGCGTCAGGGTCGTCCGGTAGATGAACGGCCCGTTGTCGGTTGAGGCAAAAATTGCGAACGAGACGATGCCCGAGGGCATGCTGCCGCCGGCCCCGCTTGGATCGGACCCGGTGACCGAGACCGTAAAGCTCGAAGATGTCGTCTCCGACGGCAGCGGGCTCACTGTGCTCATCGGTGCGGTCAAATCCATGAGCCAGGAAATTGACGCGTTGCCGGATCCGGGGTTGCCATAGACGTCACTGATGAACGGGGCATTGACGGTCAAGGTAAAGCTGCCTTCGGCCGCCGTCAATGCGCCGAGACCGCCGATCTGATAGGTCGAGCCCGAGATTAGGCTGATCGTGACGGCGCTCGTGATCAGGTTCGGGCCGCCGTTGTCGGTGAGGTTGAGCGCAAAAAACGAGGAACCGGTCAAGTCGACGGGCTGGCTGAACGTGACGTCGACATTCGAGACCGGCTGATTTCGCGGGTTGGGCGCGACGGCGGCGATCGAGCTGACCGTCGTCGGCGCAAGGATCTCAACGGTCACCTGCGCGGCCGTGGGCGTCGGCTGAACGTTGCCTGCGTCGTCGGTCGCAATGCTGTAGAAGCCATAGGTATGGCCGGCCTGGCCCACAAAGACGGCCGACGGATCGGCGGCCGGCACGGTGGTGAAGAGGCTAAATGCGCCGCCGTCATCCGACACATAAAAGGCGTACGACGCGATGCTCGCCGGCTGGCTCTCGGCGGCGAACAGCGCAACCAAGGCGCTCGCGCCCATGTCGCCGACTGTTATGACAAAGCTGGTCGACGTCGTTTGCGCGGGCAGCGAAGCGACCGCGCTGACCGGCGGGGTCGTATCCATCAACCAACCGGTCGACATCGAGCCCGTGCCGGAGTTGCCGGCCTCGTCTTGAACGCTCGACGCATCTGCCGTCAGCACATAGGTCCCATCAGCGGTCGTCAGGCCCGACAGGCCGGCGACTTCATAGGTCGAGGTCGTGCCCGTGACCAAGCTGATCGTGATAACGCCTGTGATCAGGTTGGCGCCGCCGTTGTCGGTCAGGCTCAGGCTGGCGGTCGTGAACGTGCTCAGGTTGATGGCCTCGGAGAACGTGACAGTGACCGAGTCCACCGGAGTGTTCGTCGCGCTCGACGCTGGACCACTGATCGACGTGATCGTGAGCGGACTCTCGTCGACCAGGACGCTCAAGCTCGCGGCCGGCGAGACGTTGCCCGCGGCATCTATCGCGGTGACCGAGAGGTCGTTCACGCCGGCCGGAAGCGTGAGTGCGATCGAGAAGGTGGTGCCATCGACGTTCGCATAACCGACGTCATTATTACCGTCCATGACTTCGACGGACAGGCCCGTTTCCGGGAGCGTGCCGGTGAGCGTGACCGAGCCCGTGTCGGTCACGCCGGTCGAGACACCCGTGCTGGGCGAGATCGCCAGGTCGGTCGGGGCCGCGGGCGCTGCGGTGTCGAGCGTCCAGGCTTGTGAGGCGCTGCCGGTTCCTGTGTTGCCAAACAGATCCATGACGCCGGCCGCGCTCACGGTGAACGTGTACGTCCCGTCGATGGGAAGGAGCAGGTTATTGAAGTTGGAGATCGCGAACTCGGTCGGCGAGAGCTCCGTGATCGTGATACTAGGCGTGATCAGGTTCGGCTCGCCCGGCTTGGAATACGTGAGGTTCTGGTAGGTGAACGTGGAGGCAACGACCGGCTCGGAAAAGACGACGTCGATCGTGGGCACGACGATGTTGCGCGGCGTCTGGATATAGGTCGGCATCGACGTCACGGTCGGGCCGACCGTGCTCATCGTCCAGGTTTCCGACAGGAAACCGACGCCCGCGTTGCCGGCGCCGTCGACGAGTCCGCCGGCGGTCACCGTCAAGTCGTAAGTGCCATCAGCCGCGGTCAAAGAACCGAGTTCGCCAACACTAAATGTTGTTGGCGTGACTTCGGTGACGGTCACACCCGAGGTGATCAGGTTGGAGCCACCGTCCAGCGTCAGGCTCAGCGCCTGATAGTTGAACGTCGCCGGATTAATCGGCTCGGAGAGAACAACGTCGACCGCATCGACGGGCGTATTGCGAAGCGCGGGACTTCCCGTCCCCACGCTGACGACCACCGGGACATTGGTGCCCGTCGCCCAGGACGTCGAGGCCGAGCCCGCCGCCGTGCCGATATCGCCGAAAAAGTCGCTGATCCCGGTGGCGTCAACGGTCATCGTATAGTTGCCGTAGTCGCCCGTGAGGTCCAGGAGGCCGCCGATGGTGAAGGTCGTCGGCGAATCCTGTGTGATCGTCACGCCCGAGCCGATCAGATCCGCGCCGCCATTGAGCGTCAGCAACAGGTTCTGAGTCGTGAAAGTCGCAGGGTTGATGGGCTCGGAAAAGGAAATATCGACGGACCCCACGGGCCCACTCTGCGGGCTGGAGACCGGGGACACGGAGGCGACCGTGGGCGGCGTCAAGCTGGTGGGTCGATAATACACCATGTACGAGCCGGTGCTGTTGTCGTCGAGGATGTGCAGCTCGTATTCGGTCGTTTGCTTGCCCGTGGGCGACACGGTGACGTCGGTCTGCCAGGCCTGGTCGTTGATTGGTATGACGGTGCCATCGGCGCGGACGACCTTATACAGCGTAAAGCCCGCGCCGGGGTCCGGGATCTGAATGTAATCCCAGCCGCTGGTGACGCTGGCCGTCACCTGGCAGGTGAGTGCGCTGGCGGGACCGACCGGGTTGGCCGTCATGTCGGTCGCGATATTGACCGCGGCGGTCGTGCCGTTGGAGAAGTAGATGGTGTCGGGCAAGTTGTTGGCGTTGGGGGTCTCTTCGGTCAGGTAATCGGTGGCGCCGATGCTATCGGGATAGTTGAAATCGCCGGCATAGATCAGAGTATGAGTCGTCACGCTGGCGATCAGGCTGGTCTCGGTGCCGCCGAGCGCGTCGGAGTGGCTGAAGGTGGCCGTGAAGTTGTCGAATGACCCGGCGAGCAGCGACTCGATCAAGAAGCTGGCATCGGCCGTTTGGCCCGGCGCGATATCGCCGAGGTCGACGGTCAAGGACGGCGACACTTGCTGGTTGCCGACCTGGGTGCCGATGATCTGGAACGTATCGAGCAAGCCCTTGGCGTTCTGGAGGATCTGGGGCTGGGCCGTGGTGATCGACAGGTTGTTGGCCGTGCCGCCGCCGACGTTGGTCACGAGCAAGCCAAGGACGGCCGGCTCGCTAGGCTGGACGCCCGACGAGAACGGGTCCTGGCCGACGACCGTCTGCTGGAGGAAGTAATTGAGCTGGAGCTCGGCCTGCGGGTCAACCGTGATCGTAGACGGGAAGACCGGAATCGTGACGGCCCCGCCCGACGGGTCGGTGAAACCAATCGTGCCACCGAGGTTGTACTGCGTAGGCCCATTGGCCGCGGCCGTATTGGCTGGAATGAACGTGAACGAGATGGTACCGCCGCTGTCATCCGGCAGTGTGGCAACGCCGTCGACGACGTCGAACGCCCCGCTATAACTCGGGCTGGAGACATAGAACTCGCCGTTGGCCGGGTTCCCTTCGGCATCGGTGATGTTGATGTCCATCGTAACGTTGGACATGGAGCCGGTGCCTTCGGTGTTGGTAATTGTCAGCGTGCCGCTGAAGGCCGTCTGCGTGAGCGTCGCGGATTGGTCGATTTGGAGTTTGATTGTCGCACAGGTCCCCTGTCCCTGCAGGTCACTTGCAACCTGCGCCAGGGCACCTCGCGCTTCGGTACCGACGTCGCTGTATCCAGCGACCTCGGCTTCTTGCTCGGCGGTCACGGCCGCGTCAAACGCTGTTTGAATGGCGCCGATATCGAGGAAGTCGGTGCTTTGACCGGACGGGACCTGGGCAGCGGTGAAGATACCTTCGCTCCAGTACTGGACGGTGCGGTTCCAGCGGTCGATGAACTCCTGGGCCTCGCTGACGGAGACCGAGCCAGGCAAGGTGGTCGCGAGGAGCTGCGTCGTTTCGGCGACGCTAATTTGGCCGGCGTCAGTCGAATTCTGGGCGTCAGTGAAGAAGTCCGTTAACCATTGTTGAAGTGTTGCCGATTGGGTCGTATCAAGCCAGCTGGCATCGCCGCCAAAGAGTAGGTTTTCGGCGGTCGTGACCGCCTCGAGCCGACTGTCTACCGTTTGCAGCAGGTCGATGTCACTGGTAATGCCAAGGCTCGCACCCTCGCCAGATGTCGTTGTGAAGATGCCGGCCAAGTCGGCCGCCACCTGATCGAACGTCGCGGTCGTAGAAACCAATTGGCCGAGATATGTCGGTATGGAGACGCCGCCGAGGCTGCCCATGCCCAAAGCAGTCTTAAGAAAGAGCGTGGGATTTGAATTTCCGGACGGGCCGGAGCCATCTGCAGCGTCATCAGTCTCCTCCGTGAATCCTGGAGCCAAAAAGGACGGCGGCACGCCGGCGTCCATGGAGGCTTCCTCAGTTTGCTGGAGGGTGGGAACGAGCAAGGGGTTGCAATTGACCTCGCTTACAACACCTGGCGGAACCCCCCCACCTCCTGCTCCCGGCAAGAGCAATTCGAGCGCACGGTCGACACCTTGTGCGCTGCAATCGCGGCCTGGGATGCCGAAGAGCGTCAAGAATTGGCCTATTACGTCATTGCCTCCGCACTCGTAATACCAGGTGCCGCTGAGACCGAGTGTGCAAGGTCCGTTGGGTGGCGGGGGCGGATTGGGGGGCAGCGGAGGCGGTCCAGGGGGGTACAGCCAAGAATCCCCTTGCGCGAAGGGATTTCCCTGTAGGTCCCAATTGGATAAAGTCTTTGCGGCGGCTGCAAAATCGCCTTGCTGGACCGCGCTCTCCGCGCCGTCAAGTCGTGCCTCGAATTCATTCGCGCCTTCCGCGTGGGCGTATTCATGGGCCACAGTTGTAGAGTCGGCTGAATTAAGGTTAATGTAGACGGTATTGGGTTGGACGGCTGCAAATCCGTCCTCGAGCTGCCAAGGCGGGGGCGCCAAACTCACCTTGTTTGTAACTTGACCCTGCGTATAAGACTACGTTCGGAATATCCTGTAGCCATTGCCCGAGGCCAGTGACGTCTAAGGAATCAGTCGGCGCATTGCGGGCATCAGCGCCGTAGGTCGGTGTCCCCACCATCAAGTCCTGTCGGGTCCGCTGATAGGAACTGTCCAATTACTGGGTTATAAATCCGCGCCCGCATGTCATATAGGCCATTTCCGTCCATTGCCACGCCACACTGTCCAACGAAAGTGAACGGGTTTGCAATCCCCGTGCTGATTGTCGTGACCTGCCCGAATGGATCGTAGCTGTATCGATTGATGTAAGCTCCCTCCGAATTTGTGATCCCGACGGTTGAGCCCTGGAAATTGTAGTTGTAGTAATAGGCCGACCCAGTCGGGCTGACCAGGCTAACCAGACCGAGGCCGTAGGTGAAATGCGCTGTCGGTGCGCCACCGGCGCCAAGAGTAGCGACCACATTTCCCAGACCTGCAGGGTCGATTTGGAGACTGGTCAGCACGCCGTTGATCGTTTGCGTGTCGCGGTTTCCCAGTGGATCGTAGCCATAGCTGGCGGTCAAACCCGGCCCATTGACGGCGGTCAAGTGGTTCAGCTCATTGAACGTGTACGTTGTGGTGCTCCCGCCGACGGTCTGGGCGATCATGTTCCCGTTTGCGTCATACTGATAAGTCGTCGTTACACCGTCAGTTGTTGAGCTGGTATATTCGTTGACGTTGTTGGCAACATACGTGGTCGTCACGCCGTTGACCGTCTCCGACATCCGATTGCCGGCGTCGTCATAAACGTACTGAAGATTCTGCGCCGTCAGGCCATCCGGGTCGGCGCTATTCGGCATGAAGGCAGCCTGCATTAACTGGCTGTCGGCGTCATATTTGTAGGTCCACTCGCCGTCCTGACTGGTGTCCGTCAGTACGTTGCCGAGCGCATCGTACGCGTAATCGTCGAACGAGTTGACCTTACTGTTAGCCGGATCGTAACTCGTCGAACCCGTGGTCGGCGCATAATTGGTAATGCTCAGGACGTTCTCGTCGCCGTCGTAGGTGTAAATCGTGAAGGTTCCGTTGCCATCGTCCTTTTGGATGAGGTTCCCGGCGGCATCATAGGTATAGAGGGCGATCAGGTCGCCGTTGCCGTCGGTTAATTCGGACAACCGACCGAGCGTGTCGTAATTGTAATTCGTCGTGAAGCCCGTTTGATCGACGCTCTGGGTGCGCTGTCCGACAACGTTGTAGGCAAACTTAAGCCAGGTGCCATCGGGATACTCGACTTCGGTGAGGAGGTCCGGGTTGCTCGAATCACCATAGACGAACGTCTCAATATCGCCCTCGGCGTCGGTCGCGCTTGTCATGTTCCCCTGGGCATTGTAGGTGAAGCTGTAGGACGTGCCGTCGCCAAATGTCTCCTGTGTCACCAATCCTTCGGCATTGTAGGCGTATCCAATGGCGTCGCCGTCGGCGTCGAGAAATGATATCGCCTCACCCAGTGGGTTGTACGTGTATGACTGTTGTGTTCCGTTCGCATACGTGACTGAGAGTAGGTCGTTCTGGGAGTCGTAAGAATACTCCGTGGTGTTGCCCATCGCGTCCGTGTAGCTGGTCATGTCGTTATTTGCGTTATACGTAAACGTGGTGGTCAACCCGAGCGGGTCCGTCTCGCTGGTGAGGTTGCCGTTGGCGTCGTATGTGTAGGTGTAGGTTGATCCGCCGGGGCCGACGACCTCGGTCAAGTCGAGGTTGGAGTCGTAATAATCGCGGGTGACGTTGCCGAGAGGATCGATCGTCACGGCAGAAGCGCCGTCGAGGTTGAAATAGACGGTGATCAGGTTACCATCCCCATCCGTCGCGACGTAGCCCCCGGGGCTGAGATAGGAGATTGTTTCGTCCTCGGCGCCGCTGTTCTCGTGCTTGCCGACGAGTCGACCGTCGGAGTCATAGCCGAAGAAGGTCTCTGTGCCGGCCGCGTTCGTGATCGTCGCCAGTGCGTCGTTCTGCGCGGTCGATCCCCCGGACACATAGGAGTAGATCGTGGTGCCATAGGCATTGGTGAAACTGGTCAGGAACTGGCCGGTGGGATCGTAACCGTAGGTCTCGGCTTGTCCAGTAGAATCGGTCAGAACGGCGAGATCTCCCTGGGCGTTATAGGCCAGGTCGATGTATTCGCCGTTCGAGTCAGTCAAAGAATCAAGCTCGCCCAGGGCGTTGTAGCCGGCCGTGATCCGGTTGACGTTGACGTCCTCGACGTAGTCGAGGGTGCCGTTGGCGTTGAACTGGTACGACGTGCCATCGGCCCGGACGAGGCTGTAAGTTCCGTCGCTTCCGGCCAGCGTCATGCCCTCCTCGCCCGCCTCGGGCGCAAAGTTCCCATTAGGTTGCAGACTGAAGTAATCAGCTGCGCCATCGTCATTCACGACCACGTCGCCGTTCGTCATGGTCGTGGCGGAGATATTCCAGTTAGTAGTCCAACCGAAGCCGAGGATGCACTGGGTGTACCGGCCCGAGATCGATGCCTGGTAGGACTGTACGAACGTCAGGTTCATACCGGGGGCGGGCAAGTCGTCGGCGGTTACGGAGGTGAGCGTCTGCGCGAAGTAAGCGTCGTCGGCCTTCTCAACTTCGAACGAAAGAAGCTCGCTGACGTCGGTTGTGGGCTGGCCGATGCCAGCAAGATATGCGGCATCATCGTCGAGCGTCTGTACGTAATGGCCCCAGGTCGAGCCCATATTCTCCGCCAAGATCGGACCTATCGCGTTCCAGGCGGTGTCGTTGATGTAACCGAGCTGAAGACCAGGCAACACGGAGGGCCAGTCGACGGCGTCCGTGTCCGTCGTATCGACCTCGGTGAGACTGAACGTGACCGGAGTCGAGGAGCTCCATTGCGACGACAGCCAGCCGCCATAATAAACGGGGATTTGCTCGGTTTCGCCGGGCTCGATTAAGCCGGCAGTCGCGCCGGTGGCCAGGAACTGCACGCCGTTGCTAAAGCCGGCGGGCGTGACGTTCGAGTCGTAGGCCAGCCCAGAATCGGAAGAATCCAGAGATAGGAAGCCTCCCTGGCTGCTCCCTTGCGTCGCCGTCAGCATCAACAGCGGCGCCGGAACGGCCACATTGCCCATGTTGGTGTAATCGACGTACACCGTCGACGCGGTATCCGGGCCGACGGGGTTGGGCACCACCACTTTTGCCGTGAATGTCGTGCCGCCGGTGCTGACGTTGAGCGATTGCGGAGCAACGCGCGTCACTGTGATTGGAAGTTCGATCGAGCTTTCGGCCGGAACGACCCCGATATCCGTCGAGAGAGCCGTGAAATTGTATTCGGGATCGGTGGGCATGGTGACCGTGACGCCCTGCGCGGCGATCAGGCCGTGATTGGTGATCGTGGCGTCGAAAGTCCAAGACTGACCCGGCACCAAAGTCGGGATCGACGAAGGCGCGGTGATTGTCACCACGGGGGCAGGCACATCGGTCTGGAACGTGGTCTGGAGCTGGATCTGATAGGTATCTTGAATCGTTGTCTGCACCACATTCCAGGTATACGTGACGAACTGTTCGGCGATAAAGACCTCATCGCTATTGGTGACGCCGGGGGTGACGATGAACGAGTTCTCATAGCTCGAATGGCCCGGCGCCGTCACCTGCAAGTCATAAGGGCCCGCCGGCACACTCGTAAACGTAACCGAGCCGCTCACATCGGTCGTGCCGGTCTCGACGATATCGGTGTTATCGTACGGATTCAGTAGCTTGACCGTCGCACCCTCCACATGCGGCGTACCGGCCTCCTCGAACGTGTAGTTGTCGTCGACCAGAACCGAAACGGTGCCCGTGGCCGTCGTGATGGAGGTGAACGTGAACGGGACGTTGATCGACGTGCCGGCGCCGTCGACGGCGATCGTGCCGGTGTACTCTTCCAGCGGCAGATTCGCCGGCGGCGTCAGTTCGACCGTGACTGTTGTCGAGGCGCCGGGGGCCAGCGAGGGGATCGTCGCGGGGGACGCCAAGGTCATGTACGACGTCGAGGGCAGAGAAACGTCGAGCGTACCGCTGGGCGCGCCGCCGTTGTTGACGACCGTGAACGAGACCACAGTTTGGTCGCCCACGACCATGCCGGTATCGAGGTAGCCCGGGTTCGCCGCCAGCACGGGCTTGAGCGGGTCGACCGAGACGCCCAGCAAGAGGTCGAGCACAGCGCCTTGAGTTGTCTTCAAAGCGATCGTGATGACGCCCGACGCACCTTGTGTTGACGTATCATTGAGGGTGTAGCTGAGCGTCGCCGTGCCGTCGCCCGCGATCTCGCTAGGGTCCGTCAATTGGGCGGTCATGCCGCTCGGTGCGCCGCTGTAAGTCGCTGTCAGGCCAGTGAGGATCACGTCGCTGAGGTTCGTAAGCAAAAAGCTGCCCGTGAGCGGCGTGTCGGGAACGACCGTCACGTTGCCGGTCGCCGGCGCCGCCGACATGCCAATGATCTCGAACTGAGCCTGCACGGCCGGGTTGCTAACGCCCGGGTCGGCGGCGGTGACCGAGTAGCTACCCGCCTCCTCCGGCAGCGGCTGGAACGTGACGCTATAATCTCCGCTCGCGTCAGTCGTGCCGGTCAGCGTCCGCGACGTGCCGTCAACCAGGATTTGCACGGCCACGGGCACATCGGCGGCCGGGCCATTGTCGCCAGCGAGCGTCGCCACGCCCGAGAGCACGACCGGCATGCCGGCCGAAACCACGGACGCCGACGGAGTGACCGTCGCGGTATACGCCGCCTGGTCGTTAAACGGCTGGCCGGCGATGCCGGTGTTGTTCGTATAACTCAGCTCCTGCACGCTCTGGCCGCTGTCGGCAACGACGCGCACGAAGTACTGGCCGACAGACGAAGGCGATTGGATCGTGACAGTCTGCGTATAGCTCTGGCCAGGGTTGAGCGAGCCCGTATATGTCAGGGAGTCGACCGGTGTCGTGCTCTCCGACCCGCCCGCCGGGTCGAGAAAGACCTCGTCAACCCACGCGCCGGTGGCCGGATAATCGCCGTTGTTGGTGACGGTCCATGAGACTGAAAGCGGCGAATTGTCGTCGCCGCTCGCGGGGGCGGTCACATTGGTCACGACCAGGTCGGGCGTTTGCACGTCGGTAATGTCCAGCGTGGCCAGGCCAGTGTCGAGCCCCGTTGTCGTCGCCGAGATCTGAACCTGCTGCATCCCTGCCGCCACGTCGTTTTGAACCGCGTCGACACTGAATGAAACCGAAGTCTGTCCGGCCGGGATCGTCACCATCGGCGGAACGCTGGTCGCGGTCGGATCGGTGCTCGCCAGAGTCACGTTCAGTGCGATTGTCGTGGCGGTGTTGCGCGTGACGGTGGCCAACACCGTCGATCCCTCCGCCACGGTGGGCGTGGCGAAGCTCAACGTGAGCGCCGGTCCATTCGCGTTGAGTAAGAGCAGGCTCGCCTCGGCCGAGCCCTGGGTGACCACGACGCCGGCATACGTTTCGGCATTCGCTGTGATGACGGCTGTCTGGTTGCCCACGTCCAGCCCGCTGTCGAGGGCCGCGATCGCGAAGCTCGCCGATGTCTGCCCGGCATCGATCACGACCGACGTGGGTACCGTGGCCGCACTCGTGAGGCTGCTGCCCAGAACGATCGTGAGCGGCTCGGTCGCCGCGCTGGCAATCGAAACTAAACCCGTTGTCGCGTCGGCGCCGGCGGCCTCGCTGACGGTCGTTTGTGCGAGCGTCAGGGTAAGCGCTGGCACGTTATCATCGACCACGGTCGCGCTATCGGAACCGTTCTGAAAGCCGCTCGCGGCGGCGGTGATCGTGGCCGACGCGTTGCCATCAATTGTGCCATCGTTGACGACGGTGACCGGGAAGGTCGCCGAGAGCTGGCCGGCCGGAATGGTGACGGTCGCCGGGACCGTCAGCTTCTTGGTATTGCTGCTCAAGAGCGAGACCGTGAGTGCGCTCGTCGTCGGTGTGTCGCGCGTGACCGTGCCAAAAGTGGCCGGATTGGTGTCGGTTTCGTTGACGGTGTGACTGTTCAACGTGACGGTCAAAGCCGGCGCATTGACATTGGTCACGGTGAGGCCGGCGCTCCCCGATGTCAGGCCCGGCGCGGCTGCTGTCAGCGCGGCCGTCTGGCTTCCATCAGCGATTCCCGCGTTGATCGTGCCGACCGCAAACGTGGCCGACGTGGCGCCGGCCGGGATCGTCACGGTGTGAGGAACGGCAACGTCAGTCAAATCGGAGCTGGCGATCGTCACCACGAGTGGGCTCGACGTACCCGTGTTGCGGGTGACCGTGGCCGTCGTCGCGTTGCTGCCCGCGCCGTTGCTAACAGTGTTGCTGGCGAGCGTGAGCGTTAGCCCGGCCGCCAGGCTCGTCGACTGGGCCGCGATTGCGGTGCTGCTGGCGGTGACGAGCTCATAGACTTCACCAAAGGCATCCTCGACGACAACGAACCAGTAATTGCCCTGGGGCAGGCTGGGAATCTGCACGGTCATCGACCGCGAGACGGATTGGTTCGCGCCGAGGGTGCCCGTGAACGACTGGGCGGACAGCAGGGTCGGGTTGTCTCCACTCGCGTCGGTTGCCAGAAAGACCTGTTCTGTCCAGGGTCCCGTCGCGGCGGCCGTGCCGCTGTTGGTGAGAGTCCAGCCGACGGCCGTCTGCTCGCCCGGGTCGACGCTCGCGAGTCCCGTGATGCTGCTGGGAACCAGCTCGGCGTAGGGGCCGAGCGTCGACGGTTCGGTCAGCATGCGTGTGTCGTTGAGCTCGCCGGACGGCGTCGACACGTTTTGGCCATAGTCGGCCGTGACGGTGAACTGAATCTGGCCGACGCCCGCGCCGCCGCTGGGAAGGCTGAAGGCAAACTGCTGCGTGACGGATGCCCCGGCGGCCAGGTTGCCGAGGCTCGCCGCATTGTAGAGGACGTTGCCTGTCGCCAGGACGTCGCCGGTGGTCATGTTGGTGATCACGATATGATCGCTGAACGACCCCGAGGCCGGCTGCGTGCCCGTGTTCGTATCGGTCCACGCGACGACGAGGGCCATGCCCGATTGCAAGCCGGCCGCGGGCGTCGTCGTGAGGTTCGACACCGCGAGGGAGACGCTCTTGACTTCGCCGAAGTCCTCTCCGCCGAGCGCGGCGCCGCCGGTGGCACTGATCGTGATCGGGCCGGAGCCGGGCGCAGTCTGGACATATCCCGGCTGGGCGACCGCGGCAATGCCGTAGATGCCAGGCCCCACGTGGTTGAACGAGTAATCACCTTTGGAGTTGGTCGCGGTCGTCGAGACGACCTTGTTGAGGCTGTTCAAGAGCTGGACGGTCCAGCCGGCCAGGCCCGGGTCGCCTGCGTCCAGGGTTCCGTCATCGTGGATATCGTCAAAGATCTCGCCGCTCACGGTCGCCAGCGGGAAGTCACCGAACGTCAGGCCGCTCAGGCTTTGCCCGAGGACGATGGTCACGTTATAGCTTGCCGGCGACGTGGTCTGCACGAAGCCAGACTGGGGGACTTCGGCGACGGTATATCTGCCCGGCGCAATTCCGACGAGTGTGAAGTCGCCGTTTGCATCGGTTTGCGCGGTGGCGACCAGGTTATCGGCCGCGTTCAGGAGGTCGATGGTCCATCCCGAGAGGCCGGGGTCGCCGGCTGCGTAATTGCCGCTCCCGGCAATGTCTTCAAGCACTTGACCGCTGATGGAAAGACCCTGAAACTCACCGAGGTCCTCGTTGGCGATGGCCGTCCCGCTCGTCGGGGTGATGGTGACGGGCGAGTTCGACGCCACCCAGCCCGTCTGCTGGATGACCTCGAGCGTCCAGCTTCCGGGGCCGACATTGCTGAAGGAATACACACCGCCAGCGCCCGACGTGGTTTGCACGACGGTCGAGCCCTGAACCAGCTCGACCGTCCAGCCGGCGAGCCCGCTGTCGCCGGAGATGAACTGGCCGCTGTCCGTCGGATCGTCAAATACCTCGCCGCCCATCGAAACCGGCATGAATTCGCCGAAGTTCAGGGTTTCCGCCTGATCGTTGTCGTCCGTCAGCGTCACGCTGGCCGGGGACGTGGCCTCGTATCCCGACTGTGAGTCGACCTGAACGGTGTAGGTTCCCGGCGGCAGGTTGCTGAAGGAATAGCTCCCCGCCACATTCGTCGTGGCCGTGCCGATGACCTGGTTGGCGCCGTTGAGCAGGTTGACGATCCATCCGGCGAGGCCCGGTTCGGCATTGTCGAGCTTGCCGTCGCCGTTGACGTCGTTGAACACGACCCCGGCGATCGACGCCGCCGGATGGTCGCCGAATTCTTCGCCCGTGATGACCTGTCCTGTCGAGATCGTCAATGCATAGGTGCCAGGAGACAGTGGCGCGGTCTGGCCGAATCCCGGCTGCAACACTTCGGATAGCGTATACTGGCCGGCCGGAATACCAGCGAAGGCATAATTGCCGTTATCGTCGGTGATCGTGGTGTAGGTGGCGTCGGTGGTGGTGTTCACGAGCTCGACCGTCCAGCCCGTCAGTCCCGGATCGCCCGCGACAAACGAAGCGAGGCCGCTCACGTCGTCAAAGACGCCGCCGGTGATGATCGCCCCGCCGATGATCGTGCCGTCGATCTGCGCCGAGTGAATATAGAGGTTCAGACCGTTCAAGTTCAGCGTGGTCCCGGCCGGAACGACCAGATCGTCGACGTAGAGTGCCTCGGGCGCTCCGCCGGGCGAGTTGGCCGCGTCGTCGACCAGGTCGACATAGGTACCGTTTGCAAGCTCCAGTGTGTTAAAGACGAAGTTCTGGGTGAATCCCGCCGCCGTGCTCCCCAGGTCTTGCGACATGACTTCCAACTGCTGCGGCGAGGCGCTTGTGCCAGCGCCGTCGAGCACGACGGTCCCCATGATGTTAAACCCGGCGGCATCAGTCGTGTCGCCCAGAAGGTTACCGCTGATATCGAGCGTGCTCCCCAGCCCGACCGAGAGGGCACCCGCGCCGTTGATCGTCAGGCCGCCCGCGATCGCGACTGTCGCGTTGGCGGAGATGCTTGTTCCCCCAGGTGGATAGTTCGTCCCGTTCGCGTAGGTTTGGAGGTTGGCGTTGACGAGTGAGCTGATGTTGACCTCGGACGGTCCGCTCGACGTGGCCACGGTCGCCCCGGCGAGAAAGGGCACTCCGTCAGGCGCGTTTCCATAGCCGACAAGGATGATATCGGTCAGCGTGGCCGTCTGGAAATCTGCGGGCAGGACGAAGCCCTGCTCATCGAGGCGACTCTGGCCCCCTTCGTATGAGACGCTACCCAGATAAGTGGCGCCGAGCGTCCCTTGGCCGATGATGTCGTTATAGCCGTCGTTGTTGTAATCGCGGATGTTCTGGCCTTCCACCAGGTCAACCGTGTCAACAAGTCCGCCGGTGGCTACGAACTCGACCTCGCCCACCGTGGCGCCATACTCGCCGTAGATTGCGTCGATCAGCGTAAAAACTTCCGTCGGATCAGCGATGTTGACCGGAATGTCGAACGTGCTGGGGCTGGACTGGCTGGCCGCGGCGGTCTGGATGATCCCGGTCCCGCCGCCGGGATAGTCCGCCAGCGTGAAAACTTCACCGCGCCCGAGATCGACGCTGCCTTGATCGACGACCGCACCGGTGTTGATAGTCGAAGTTCCGGCCGGGAAATCGACCGTCTGGCCGGCCGCCACCGCGAAGGAGGCCGTCGAATCGGTGGTGAGCGTGGCATTCACGATGGTTGACAGGTTAGGGGCATCAAAAATGCCCTGGTTTGTGAAGCTCAGGTAACCGTTCGAGCTGAAGTCGACGCTGGTCAGGGCGGGCAGGTTGATCTCGCTGCCGCCACCAGAAGCCTGCACGTAGAGGTACGAGCCGACGATGGTCGTGAGCTCGGGCAGGCTGAGCATCCCCGTGGTCGGGCCGTAGTCGGTTGGCTGATACGCCTGGAGATAAACATCATAGCCGTTGTTATTATCGTATGAGACGACTGCGGGCAGGCTCAGGCTGCCGCCGCCGTAGACGTAGACGGTCGAGCCGTCGATGTCACTCAGGCTGGCGAATGGGGGTGAGGCCGTCGAGGCATAATTGCCGCCGGTCACAGTCAGGCTGCCGACGGTGAGGGTGGTCCACTGGCTCGTGGCGATTGTGCCTGTGCCATCGAGCGTCACACGTACGTCATTCAGCGTAGTCAAGCTGCCGTCATCGACCGTACCGCCGTCGGTGACGTTCAACGAGTCATAATGGCCGGTGGAGACCATCGTCGTGAGCGCCGGCACGTCGATCTCGCTGCCGGGTCCGTACGCGAAGATGCTTAACCCATAACCGCCGATCAATGTGAGCTTGGGCAGGCTGATTGTGCCCACCGTGCCGTCGTCGTCGTAGTAAGCGTTTTCTTCCGCCTGGAAGGCATTATAGTCGGACGTGTAAGAAGTAACGCCGGGTAGAGTGAGGCTGGCGCCACCGTAGACGTAGAGGCTCGAGTCGTCGATGTCGCTCAGGCTTGCGAATGGGGGCGAGGACGCCGACGAGTAGTCCCCGCCCGTGATTGTCAGACTGCCGCCCGTGAGGCGTGCCCACTGGCTCGTGGCGATTGTGCCTGTGCCATCGAGCGTCACGGCCACGCCCGACAGTGTCGTAAGCTCGGGTGCCGAAAAGGTGCCTTGCTGAGTTACGGCCAAAGAGCCACTGCCGAGCGACATGATGAGCGGCAGGTCGATCGCGCTCCCGTTCCCTTGAGCGGCGATGTTCAATGCGCCGGTGATGGTCGTCAGGCTCGGCAGGCCGAGCGTGGCCATGGTTGCGGCGGATTCATCGGTTGCCTGAAAAGAGGTGGCGGCTTGCGTGTTCGTGTAAGTCTTCACGCCCGGTAAATCGAGGGCACCCCCGTCGTCGACAGCGAGGCTCGACCCGTCGATATCGGTGAGGTTTGCGAGGGGGGACCCGGTGGCATAGTCGCCGGCATCGACGGTGATACCGCCGGTCGTGATGCTGGCGAACTGGCCGGCCGGAATCATGCCCGCGCCGTCGAGTGTAAGATCGACTCCTGCCAGACTGGTGAGCTGGGCGCGTAGCTCGACCGCGCCGTAGTTCATAGCGGACAGGGTAGCGTTATCGTATTCGTCGTCGTACCCCACCACGTCGTACGTTGTGAGCGCCGAGAGGACAATCAAGCTGCCCATGCCCGTGGACTCGACGCTGACCGGTGAGGCATAGCCGGACGTGTCGATGGACATCAAGGCGACCAGGTCGACCTGGCCGTCTGACTGGGCCTCGATCGTGAGCGGCGAGTCTCCATAGTTAACGCTGTTGCCCCCGCTGATAGAATCGAGGCCCGGCAGGTTGAGCGTGGAGTCGGTCCCCGTCGCCTCGAAGACGTTGCCCCACTGTGAAAACACATAGGGATCGACGAGGGCCCGGTAGCTCGTGACGTTCGGCAATGACAAGTTGCCGCCCCCGGAGACCATGAGCCCTGATCCGTTGATATTGGAGAGACTTGAAAACGAATTCAACGGCGTCGCGGTGCTCGAGGTCGGCGCGTAATCACCCGAATTAATTTGAACACCGCCGTCATTGATGTCGGTGAACTGGCCAATCGGGATGTTGCCGGTGCCGTCGAGCGTAACCACGACGCCGTTCAGGCTGGTAAGCTGGCTATTCAGCTCGACCGTGCCGTCGTTCGTGACCGAGAGGATCGCGCCGTTGAACTCGTTGTAGTCAACCACATCGTAGGTCGTGAGTGCCGGCAGGGCGACCAGGCTGCCCGGGCCGTCGGATTCAACGCTGACCGGAGAGTTATAACCGGCGGAGTTAATTGATGACAGCAAGGCGAGACCGATTTGCCCGCCTGCTTCCGCGTCAATCGTGAGCGCTGCGTCGGCATAGGAGGATGTATCGTCTCCGCTGATCGAAATGAGCCCCGGCAGGCCGAGAGTGGAGTTCGCCCCGGTCGCCTCGAAGACGTCGCCATATTGTGAGAATACATAGGGATCGCCGGCCGCGAGGTAGCCCGTGACGCTCGGCAACGACAAGCTGCCCCCGCCCGAGACAAGCAGCGCGGATCCGTCGATACCGGACAGGTTCGTAAACGAATTCGATGGCGTAGCCGTGCCGTGGTCCGGCGCGTAGTCGCCGCCCGTGATTGCCAGGCTGCCTTCAGTCAGCGTCATCCACTGGGTGATCGCCAGAGTTCCGGTCCCGTCGAGCGTCACATTCACATCGGTGAGGCTATTCAAGCTGCCGTCGGCCACCGTCGCGCCTTGCGTGACGCTCAGGCTGGATGGAACGCCATAATACGAGTAAGCCGTGCTGAACGAGGTGAGAGCCGGCAGGTCGATCTGGCTCAGCGGACCGCTTGCCGCGACGAGGGTGGGCTGCGCACCGGAAATCGTTTGGAGGTTCGGCAGATCGAGCGTGCCCCCCGAATCGGTGTCGACCACCTTCAAGCTATTATTAAAGAGATAGTCATAACTATTGCTGTACGACATCACGCCAGGCAACGTCAAGTTGCCGCCGCCGGCGACGTCGAGGCTCGTGTTGTTGATATCGATCAGATTGGGCAAGTACCAGGCGCCGCCTTCGATTGTAAGACTGTCAAAGGTTAGCGAGGTAAGTTGGCCAAGCGAGATGCTGCTCGCGGCATCGATGGTGATCACTATGTTTTCGATGCTGGTAAGGCTCGGGCCCAGCGCGATTGTAGCTCCCTGGGCGGCCGAGAGTGTTCCGTCGTACGTTCCGAACGACGCGACGCTCGGCAGATCGACAAGGCTGCCGCCACCGGTCGCCTGCGCCGATGGGCTCGGAACTGCTGTCGTCGATCGAGATCAGAGACGCCGCCACGAACTTTCCGCCGGCCGAGGCCTTGAAGTTCAGGCCCGCGCCGCTGTAAGAGCCGGAGCCGCCTGATCCGGAAGAAGAGGCGTCGATCGTGGTCAGGTTCGCCAGGGTCAAAGTGCCGGTGGCGCCGGAAACCGAGAAGTCGATGTTCCGGCCCTGTAGGTCGTAATGGATCACCGCCGGTAAGCTGAGGCTGCCGCCGGTGACGTAAATGCCCGTCCCGTTGATATTGCTGAGATTGGTGAATGAGTTCGCGGGCGTATAACCCGCTGAAGTGGGGGCGTAATGACCCCCGGTGATTTGCAGCTCGCCGTCGGTCAGGCTGGTCAACTGGCTGACAGCCAGCATTCCCGTTCCATCGAGCGTCACGACCACGCCGTGGAGGGTGGTGAGATCGCCATCATTGACTGTCGCGCCTTGCGTCACGCTCAGACTGGAGGCTGCGGAATAGAATGAGCGTGTCGAGCTGAACGACGTGAGCAACGGAAGGTCGATCCGGCTATCCGGACCCGCGGCCCAGACATTGATGCGATCTTGCCCGGTGATTGTCAGGAGACCCGGCAGAGCAAGCGTACCCCCCGCGGTCGTGTCGATCACCTCCAGATCATTTCCTATGCCATTATCGCTCGTATATCCGGTCACGCCCGGAAGGGTCAGGCTGCCGCCCCCTTCGACGTCAACGCTGGTGTTATCGATGTTCGTCAAGTTGGGTAAGTCGTAGGTCCCTCCTTCAATCGTCAGAGTATCATCATTGAGCGAACTAAATTGATCGAGCGGAACGCCGCCGGTGCTGTCGACGGTGATCGATATGTGGTCGACGTCGGTCAGACCGCTGTTGAGATTCAAGATCGCGCCGTCGGTCACGCCGATCGAGCCGTCGTACGCGTCAGTGAAAGTCGTCAAGTTCGGCAGGTCGATCGCGCTGCCGCCGCCGTTAGCAGTGATCCCGACAAAATTCGCGCCTGCAACCGAGGTGAGCCCCGGTAGGCTCAAGGTTCCACCATCGAAGGCGAAGAGGCCGGCATCCCCGAGGGTCACGGGACCGCTCACTGTGGAGCTCAGCGTTGCTGCCTGAGATCGTCAACGCGCCCGAATTGACCAGCAAGCCTCCGCTGATCGCGTTCGAAGACCCCGAGACATTGATCCCGCTCGCGCTAAAAGAGTAAGAGCTACCAACCGTGACGTTGCCGGAAATCATGTTGCCTGAACCGGAAATGTTGAGAGAGCCACCTCCCTTGAGCGAGATCCCCGCGGAGATCCGGTTGTTCAAGCCCGTGAGTGACACCGAGCCGAATTGGCTGACGGCGACGTTGCCCGCGAGCACGTTATCCGAGCCTAATGTGAGGGACGCTACGCCAGCGACCACCATGCTTCCGGAGATCGTATTACCCGAACCCACCACCTGCATGGCGCCATCGCCCTCAACTGATACACTTCCCGAAACACGACACTGGGATCCGGAGATCCTGAGAATCCCGCTTGACTCGACCGACCCGGTCGCCGCCAGTGTGTTGTTGCTACCGGAGATAGTGAGAGAGCCGGCGCTCAAGAACAGGCTGCCGCTAATCTGGTTGCTAGAGTTGGACACCTTGATGGTGCCGCCGCTGCTCGCGGTTACGCTGCCGGAGATCGCGTTGTCCGAGCCGGAGAGGCTCACGGCGCCGCCGGACCTGACGAGCAGTCCGCCTGAGATCGTATTATCAGCGCCCAAGACGGTCATCGAACCGTTCTGCGTGAGCGATACGCGACCCGCGATCGAGTTATTCGATCCGGAAACACTGACGGCGCCGCCGCCGGTGACCGACATTCCACCGGATATCGTCGAATAAGAATTCAAGACGAGCGAGCCGCCGTTCGAGACGACGACGCCCGCGCCGCCATTGTCGGTGATCTGGCAGAGCGTGATCTGGACCCCGTTCGCCGTGACGTCGATGCCCGTACCGTCGAACCCTGTGATAGTCGCGTTGGCGACCGCGTCGCCGTTCCCTTCGATGTCGAGCCCGTCGGCTCCGGTCGCGCCGCTGCCGTCAATGTTCAGGTTCTGGATTGTCGTATCGCCTCGAGTCAAGGCGGGCAATGACGACTGCGCGGAGATGGTGCCAATGCTCATCGAACCGGCGTCGATGATGTCCGCACCGTTGGACAACGGGTCAAGATTGACCGCGTCGATCACGCTGCGTAGAGACCCGCCGCCGCTGTCATTGCCATTGGTGACGTCGTATGTCGATAGAAGTTGGCGATCCTCAAGACGTTCGATCCAGGGAATCAGAAATCTCGTACGGGATGGTCGCCGGTGTTGAAGGCGCCGACGTTGCTGAATTCCAGGCTGGACGTCACGGCGGCTCATGATGGAGTTTCTCCCAGGTCGATCGCCAAGGAATCGTGTTGTTCCGCGCTGAACCAATGAAGACGGACGTCGAAATCAAACCGGAGTTGAAAGAGATGAACTTACCCGCCGCATCCTCGCGGCAGTGGCCAGCCAGCGGCCTCGCTCAGGCATGCCTGAGCCGGCAGACGCCGTCTTGCATCACAGTCAATTCACAAAAAATCGGATGAAAATCTTAGACACACGCGGGAGAATGGCACTCGTTGACTCTAAGCGATCCTGCTTTGTCAGGGTTCCAGGACGCGTGATCCGAAAGACGCGACTCTTATCATTTTTGGGTGTTACCATCGCGCAGAAACCGCGAGCGCGCTCGATGATCGTTGACCTGGCGTCGGCGCTGCGCGCTCCCCCTATTGAGCAAGGTTCACTGAAACGCGATCTCGGACAAATTCTTTCTAAGATTTCTTGCTCAGCACCATCGTGAACGTTATCTGGAAATTACATCTCCTGTTGCGCCGAGCCGCAGGCCGCCCCTCACCTGCCCTTCGGGCTTCCTCTCCCGCGGGGGAGAGGAGTATGAACAGCCGCGCAGGGAGCTGGAATGAGGGCTCAGCGGTCTCAAGTCCAAGCTTTTGTCGGCGCAATCTCGCCCCTGCTGAGGAAGAATGGAACGCCCCTGGCGGTTGGCGATGGTCCGTTGCGGCCAGGGCGCTTTGCGCGTACCATTGTTGCTTGATCGCAAGATCATGAGGACGCGGCCAGACATGTGTTAATACTGTGCTTGCCACGTGAGATCCTGACGTCGGAAGCGTGAACATGGGCACGATGACAGACATCGAGGGCTTGCTGGAACGCCTTCGCCGCGGCGATGCCGGCGCTCGCCGAGCTCTGCTGGAACGTGCTCATCATCGGCTTGAGCGAATCGCATCGGCGCTGTTTCACAGGGACTTTCGCACGTTACGAGGTCGCGACGGCGTCGACAGCGTCGTCAATGAAGCGTGGATCGGCATCATGAGCGCACTCGAGTCAACCCAGCCGGCGACGGCTGAGGGCTTTTTCGGATTGGTTTTCGTGAAAGTGCGGCACACGCTGCTCCAGCTAGCCAGGCGGCAGCGGCGGCATGACTCCCGCCGCCTCGGCGGCTCACTCGACGGTGGCGAGCCAGGCGCGCTCCGAGCATTTGACCGTCCCGATATGACCGATGAGCCGGTGAGCGCCGCGATTCTGGCCGAGTTCCATCGGCGGGTCGAAAGTCTCCCGGTGGACGAGAGACGGACGTTTGATCTGTGCTATTACGGTGGTTTCAGCCAGGCCGAAGCCGCACGGCTAATGAGGCTACATCCGAAGCGGGTCAGCCGCTTGTGGGTCGCAGCCACCGGACGTCTTGCCGAATGGCTCACTGACCGCGAGGGGTTGAATTGATCTGATCTGTCACGTCACTCCGGAGCGCACAACTCATGTACGACGAGACCGATCAGGACTCCGACAACAAATTGCCCATCGACTCGGCGGGCACCGACCTCACGAGAACCCAGACGGCCGTCCTCGAAGACGATGACCGCCTTCTCGACTTACTGGAACGCTGGGACGAGCTGTATCGGAGGAATGAGATCGCCACGCCTGCAACACTGGGTGTCGATGACCCATCGCTCCAGGCGGCACTGAACCAGCGGATCGAAGAGCGAAAACGGCTCTACGCGTTCCTGGGGTTATCGAAGCTGTCGGCGAAGTGTGAACCGGCCAGCGCCGGAGCGGCTTGCGCGGACGAAAACGCCGAAGCCTCTGGCGGCGAAGACCGCGTCGGGCCGGCCCAGTGGATCGGTCGGTACCTCGTTGTCGAAATGCTCGATGAAGGACGTCAGGGCCAGGTGTTTCGCGTCGTCCATCCGGAGTTAGGCAAGGAGTTCGTCCTCAAGCTGAGCACGGAGCCCAACGGGATCGATGGCGACTGCCGCGAGCGGCTGCTGCGCGAAGGACGGCTGCTTGCTGCCTGCGATCATCCCAACCTGGTGCGCGTGGTCGATCTGGACTTTCACAAAGGCCGGCCGTTTATCGTCATGGATCACGTTCGCGGCGTGCACCTGGAGCGATATGTCGAGCAATGCCGACCGGGACCGCGGGCCAGCGCGCGACTGGTGGCCGAGCTGGCGCGGACCGTTGGGTACATCCATGCTCGAGGCCTCGTTCACCACGACATCAAGCCGCGGAACGTGCTGATCGATGAGCAGAACCGTCCCCGGCTGATTGATTTCGGCCTCGCCCAGTGCCGCGACGCGTGGTCAGGGGAGAGGCCGGGCACGATCGGCGGGACGGCTGCCTACATGAGCCCGGAGCAAGCGCAGGCAAAGCGCGAGCGGATCGGTCCATGCAGCGACGTCTTCGGCCTGGGGGGAGTGCTGTACTTTCTGTTGACGCGGCAGCCGGTTTACCCGGGAGCATCACTGCCGGCCACATTCGATCGCGCAATGCGCGGCGACCAGACGGCACCGCGGGTTGTCGATCCGCGCATTCCCCGCGTCCTCGAGCGCATCTGCCTCAAGGCCCTGGCGCCTGATCCTGACCGCCGCTATCAGACCGGCGCAGCTCGAGCGAGCGCTTCGCTTCTACCTGCGGCGACCCATCGTTCTCGCCATCGGGGTCATCGTCGTTCTCAGTCTGGCGCTTTCAGCGATCTTCGCGATTCGGTCCCCGGGACCTGGTTTGAAGCCGTCTTTGGCTCAGGTGAGCACGTTGCCGATTGTTGGATTCACCTCATCACCGGCCGCCCCCGTGCGGATCGAGTCGTTCGAGGTGAAACATTTCCGGGGCGACAAGCTTCCCCGCGTGCTCGGCGCGATCGGCGACTCTTCGGAGCCGGTCCTTTTCGACGACGACGTGCGAGTGCATGCGCGATTCTCGTCCGCGGCGTTCTGCTACCTGATCGCGCTCAATCCGGACGGGAAGATCCAGCTTTGCCATCCCGCGACGCCCGCCGAGGTCCCGCCGCGCCTCCACGATCTGGCCTATCCGCTCGGAGACCTTTATTTCCCGCTCAACGACGGAACGGGCCTGCAAGCATTCGTCCTCCTGGTGTCGCGAGCGCCATTGCCGTCTTTCGCGGAGTGGGAGTGCCAGCGTGCGCTCCGCTGGGAAACGGTCGCGCCCGATCAAGCGGGCCTGTGGAGATTTGACGGCAGCGTTGTCGAGCCGCTGTCGGACGGCCGGCGCGGTCAGCCCCGGAGGCATCAAGGCGCTCCACGGCCGTTCAAAGGATTGTCTGACTGGACCAAAGGGCTCAACGGCATCGACGCGGTGCGGGCCATCGCTTTCCCTGTTCTTGCACGAACGTTCTTGCCGGGGATCTCGCGATGAAGATAGTGGCACGATTTCCACGCGCTTTATTGTTCATTCTCGTCGGCGCAACGGACGCCTTCTTGCTTGCCGCGCGCTCGGTTGGGCAGACGAATTCGAGCGAAGCGTCCAGGGTGGCGCTTCAGAAACCCGAGGTGCGCAGTGCCGCACCCGTCTCGATCGCCCGAGGGAAACAGCAGGTTGAACCGGTCGCCACGGTGAAGAGTGCCGAGGTCCTTGCGCGTGAGCTTTTGGCCAGCCGCCTGAAAGCGTTCGGCGCGGACGATCCTCGTATCGCCGACAGTCTACATAGGCTGGCGTTCATCCTGGCGCTTCAGGGAAGAAACGCCGAGGCCGAGTCACTCGACCGCCAGGCGCTCGCAATTTGGACCAAGGCGCATGGTGAAAGCTCGCGCACCGTGGCCACCGTCTCCGGGCACCTCGCGAAGGTCTTGACAGAGCAGGACCGGCACGGCGAGGCGGAGCGTCTGCTCCGCAAGGAGCTCGCCATTCGCCAGCGACTGCAGACCGAGGCACCTGTAACGATCGTCGACAACTTCCGCAGGCTAGCGAACAACCTGAACGCACAGGGACGGAGTGCCGAGGCCGAGCCGCTTCTCCGTGACGCGGTCATCCTGAGCCGGAAGTTCTTGAGCAAGGAGCATCCCGACGTCGTCGCCGATAGCTGCGAGCTTCTCGCGGGCAACCTCACCAGGCAGGGAAAGTTCGTCGAGGCTGCGGCCCTCCTGGGCGATGGACTCGCGATTCATGAGAACGCCGGGGATGTTGGCGAAATTCGCATTGCCCAGCTCTGCCACGACCTCGGGAGCAACCTCGTCGCGGCCGGAAGACTCGACGAGGTCGAGCCCCTGTTCCGCAAAGCGCTCGCTATCCGTCAGAAGGCCCTGGGCGAGAGCCATCGCCTTACCGCCGACAGCTACTGCGCTCTCGCTAACATACTCTTGCTTAAGGGAAGGTTCGCAGACGCCGAGACGATCTATCGCAAGGCGGTAGCGCACTGTCTCGCGGCGTTTGGAGAAGACCATCGTGAAACGGCCGTCTGCTACGACGGCCTTGCGAATACATTGATCGAACAAAGGGAGTATATTGAGGCCGAGATCCTGTTGCATCGCGCACTCGGCATCCAGCTCAAGGTGCTCGGCGAAGGTGATCCCGGTACCGAGCACACTTTGCTGAGCCTGGCGTACTGCGTGCAGAAGCAGGGAAAACTTGGCGAGGCCGAGACGATCTATCGTCGGACGCTGGACATCTGGCTCAAGACGCTGGGCGAGAATCATCCCAAGACGAGCACGGGTTATCTCTACGTCGGTTCGATCGCGCTGGCCCAGAGAAAATACGCCGAGGCCGAGCCGCTGCTCCGCCAGGCACTGGCGAGCTGCCAGAAAACCTTGGGGTCGGATCATCCGAACACATGTGGCTGTTATCACGACCTCGCCGCCACCCTGGAGGCGCAGGGAAAGCTTGGCGAAGCGGAACACCTGTGGCGCACGGCGTTGAGCGTCAGGATCAAACTGTTCGGCGAAGACCATCCCTCGACGGGCGCGACCTTGAGCTACCTCGCGTCGAACCTCGACGAGCAGGGGCGTCTTGCCGAAGCCGTGGAGAACTGGTCGGCCGCCGCGGCGATCTCCCAGCGGACGCATGGATTGCGAGGCGCATCGGGACTGGAACGATCGCTGAACCCGGCATTTTCATGTCTCCCCGCGCTGGCTGTGGCTCTGGCTCGTCAGGGACGACCCCGCGATGCCTGGGCGCGCTGGGAGGCCCACCTGGCTCGCGGGCTGCTCGACGATCTCTCGGCGGCGAGCTCCGACCCTTGACCAAGGACGAGCGCACACGCGAGGCCGAGTTGAATCGCCAACTTCAATCGCTCGATGAGCGAATCGCGCCACTCGCCGCCAGGGCAGAGCGAACGGCGGATGAGGAGCGAGAAGTCACCGAGTTGTGGAATCGCCGGAACAAGGCTCGCGGCCAGTGGGTCGAGTTTCAGAATGCGCTCGGCAGCCGGTATCAAGCGAGTGTCGGCAAGCCGTCGACGCTCGAGGAGGTTCAAAAGGGGATCCCGGCCGGCGCCGCGGTTGTTGGCTGGCTCGATGGAACGAAGGATCGCTGGGCGTGCGTCGTGCGGCCGCAGGGTGATCCGATCTGGGTCTCGATGCCCGCGCCGGAACACACGGAACGCTCGCCCAGCGAGAACGTCGGCTCTTCCATGCGGCTGCGAGCGGCTCTCGCCGACAACCTACCCGAGTGGCGGGAACCGGCGGAAACACTCACGCGGGAACTTCTGATCCCGCTGCTTCCGCATCTGAGGGATGTCGATCACTGGATCGTGGTTCCTTCGGGACCGGTCCTGGGCGTACCGGTCGAGGCACTTGTCGCGGCCTTGCCAAATGGCTCGCCGCGGCCGCTGGTCAGTTACGTTCCCTCGGGGTCGATGTTGGCGAGGCTGAGCGGTTCCCGGTCGCAGCCGTCCGCGCCGCCGCGGTTGCTAGCCATCGGCGACCCGGCTCTTTCGCGGGCGGTTGCGAGCGCCCGAATCGAATCCGCGGCCGACGACGTCGCCGATAAGGCCGTGGCGTCCGGCATCGCCGCGTCGAAGGGCGTTCAATATTCAAGCGCCGCGGCCGGCATCACGAAGCCCGATGTCCGCGTTGAGAATTTTGTCCCGCTGCCGGGCACTCGCCGCGAGGTGGAGATGATCGCCGCGCTGTTCCCCCGAGAGCAAGTCACGACGCTGCTGGGCTTTGAGGCGACCGAGACCAACTTACAGCGGCTTGCCGAGTCAGGGAAACTGAAGGATTACCGCTTCGTGCACCTGGCCACCCATGGCAGGTCGGATGCGAGCGCCGCGCTCCGCTCGGCACTTTTCTTCGCGCCCGTGCCCTCCACCCCGATTTCGCCGACCGATCCGGCGGGGCGGGCGCCGGCGCTGGACGGTGAGATCACGGCCGAACAGATCGTGCGGACCTGGGAACTGGACGCCGACCTTGTGGTGCTCTCCGCTTGCGAGAGCGGGTTGGGCCGTGAGGCCGGCGGCGAAGGATATCTCGGCTTCGCCCAGGCGTTGTTCGTCAAGGGGGCATGGAGCCTCGTTCTAAGCCGTTGGCGGGTCGACGATCGGGCCACGGCGCTCTTGATGACGCGGTTTTACCAGAATCTGCTGGTCAGGCGCGACGGACTCCCGCAGCGATCTCACAAGGCCAGGGCCCTGGATGAGGCGAAGCAATGGCTGCGAGAATTGTCGAGTGCCGAAGCTGCGATCAAGATGAATCGGATCGAACGGGGAGTGCCACGTTCCAGGGACGGAGAGCCAGTCACGTCGGATCGGCCATTTGAGCATCCTTACTACTGGGCCGCCTTTTACCTGGTAGGGGACCCGAACTGATCGGTGAGAAACTACGTTCAATCGTCCGTGGCTCTTGGCCGTGGCGAGCGTCCTTTTCCGCCCTGTCCCTCCCTGCCAAGTCTCTAATGGAATCCGGTCATTTCACCTCGCATCGCCTCGATCAGCGAGTCGCCTGCGCACAACGAGAGTGATCGGGACGTTTCGAGTCCGAATCGCTAGCGCATGCGCCCCTGGTGACATTGGGATAAAGGCCCGAAGCGCAAGCGAGAGATTTCGATCACGCTCGCTTGCACTTCGGGCTAAACGGTCACCGGACCGAATGTCGACGGTGCTACCGACCTGAACACGCGCACGCTTCAACCCGGTCGAAAAGCCGCACAAGCGAGAGAAAGCCAAACCGCAAAGCCGATAAAAGAGGCGAGAGCACACAAACCGCACAACCATCATCGCACTCATGTGTCAATCGATTGCGACCTGAAGTTCCCAGTGGAGGAGGTACGACCGACATTGACCAGGAACGGCTTGTGACGTAAGGTGCGGCGGCACGTCGGTTTGGTTGATGATTGACCGAATCCCATGGAAGGGGCGGTTTCCTATGCGGCGGGCGAGCTACGCCGGCTGGGGTCTGCTGTTTTGCCTTCTATCGGCTCAGGCCGGATGTAGTGGGATGGGACTGCGCCCAAGGCGGGTCGTCATGAACTGACACATGAGCAACTTGCAAGAAATCAAAAATCGAGCGAACGTGCCCAGGAAGCCATCGACCACGGCGATTATGAAGCGGCACGTCGCGAGCTGCTGCAGCTCGCGACCGAAACGCCCAACTCGCCCGACGCCCAGCAACGTTTAGGGACGGTTTTTCAGCTCGAGGGACGGCTGCCTGAAGCCGAAACATGCTTCCGCGCCGCACTGGAGCGCGACCCGGATTATGTCGAGGCGCTGACAGGGCTGGCGCAGGTCGAGACCGTGCCGCCGAATTCGATTTGGCCCGAAAACATTTCCAGATGGCCATTGAAATCGACCCGCATCTGGCGAAGGCCCACTCGTCGCTGGGCGCCTTGCTTCAATCCATCGGTAACACCGACGAGGCGCTTGCCGAGTATTTTCGCGCGATTGAAATCGAACCGAACAACGTCGAAGTGAGTCTGAACATCGCCGCGATCCAGCTTGCGCAGAGCCAGCCAGATCAGGCGCTCTCGCGGCTCGACCACGTGATCGAGCTGACACCTGAGAACGGCGAAGCCCACCAGTTACGCGGCCGCACTCATCTCACCTTGCGACATTTCCCCCAGGCGGTTGAGGATTTTCAGCTCGCGCTCAAACGGCTGCAAAACCGGCCGGATGTCTGCTATCAACTGGCCCTGGCCCTGGAAGCCACCCATAAAACAGCGGAGGCGCTCGAAGCGGCCGAGCAGGCCGTGCGTCTCGCTCCGGATTTCGCCGACGCGCGAACGCTATCACAACGCCTCGCGCTCGCGAACGCGGCCGCCGTGAAGGCGAAAACCGCGCTCAAGCCCGATGCCGCGACCCGGCCATCGAGCCCCGGTCAGTAAAAAAGGCCGTTTTTCGCTTTCAGTAGCCCAGGAGAATCAAGCCTTCTAGCCGTTCACCCGTCGTGGCATTAGCGCCTGGTCAACATCGACGGCGAAACCCGGTAGCAGCTTCGAAGTCGCTCGTTCGCCTCGTTTGAACTCACCATGCACGACGTAAGACTGGCCATCGAGCGTCAGGACGGTCATGGTCTCGAGCTGCGGGTCGACAATCCAGTATTCAGGAATTCTAGCCCGCGCATATTCCTCGCGTTTCGACTTCAAATCGCGGCGGCGGTCTTTTTCATCGGCGCTGACGACTTCCATCACCAGGTCGGCTCCGTCCCAGTATTCGTTGTTAATCCGGCCGGCGTGTTCCGCGCTCATGAATAACACATCGGGCTCGCGGTATATCCCAGGCTCGAGTCGCACGCGTACACCCATGAAAAAAACCTCGCCGAGCTTCCGGGCCTCGACGAATGCTTCGAGGGCTTTGAAAAGGAATTTGAGAATCTGTTGATGAAGGAATGTGGGCGTGGCCAGAAACTCGACAACGCCGTGCGAAAATTCGACCAGCCGGTTGGTGTCCAGGGCCAGATATTCCGCTTCACTCCAGTTCCCCTGGGTTGGAAACAGTCGCGCAATGTCCCAGGTTGGTTCGCCCAGGATGACTCCTTCGGGTACGCGCAACTTGTCCGGCGCATGGTTCATCGCGAGATTCCTGAGTATCGGCCGTTCATTGTGATTGAGGCTGGCACCGGCTGACCCGGGTTGGCCCAATATGACGGTCTGCTTCACCACCCATTCTAACCCGGAATGCTTTCCGCCACGACGGTATTTCGAAGCGTCCCCAGCCGATCGATCTCGACCTCGACGATGTCCCCCGGCTTGAGCCAGACGGGCGGCTTACGTGCCATGCCCACGCCGGGCGGCGTCCCGGTGAAGATCAAATCGCCCGGCTCGAGCGTGAAGACCTGCGAGAGATAGGCAATCAAGCTCGTCGACCCCAAAAACGAGCTGGCTGGTGCTCGAGTCTTGCATGGTTTGGCCGTTCAGCCGCAGCCGAATGCCGAGATCTTGAGGGTCGGGCACTTCATCGGGCGTGACCAGTTGCGGCCCAACCGGAGCGAAGGTGTCGAACGTCTTGCCCCCCATCCATTGCTTGCCCGGCTTGTTGAGCTGCCAGTCACGCGCTGATACGTCGTGGCCAACAGCATAACCACCCACGTACTCACGCGCCCGCTCGCGGGGAATGTGCCGCCCTTTCTTGCCGATGACCACGACGAGCTCGGCCTCGAAATCGACCTCCTGACTGACCCTGGGCAAGACGATCGGGGCACCATGGCCGATCAGGGCGGTCGGATACTTGCTGAACATCACCGGCTCGGTCGGCACGGGCACGCCGCTCTCGGCGGCATGGTCGCGATAGTTCAGGCCAATACACACGATCTTGCGCACATCTGGCACAGGGGCCATCAATGTCACATTGGCCGGATCGTGACGAACGACCCCGCGCGGCAGCGCGGCCCACACGCGGCGCTGCCATTGCGGGCCCAGGTCGAGCAGCTCGCGCACGCTTGTGGGCGATTCGGAGTCGGCCGCGTTGACATCGATATATTGTTCATTGATCACCCCGCAAGCCCGCGGCCCTTCGTCGGTCGCGACTGTTACCCAGCGCATGACAATCCATCCTCTCAAAGCCCGTGTGCCAGAGTCGTCGGGGCATGGGTTTACAGTACGCCAGGCCCCAGAGACCCTCTAATGTAGCGAGCACAACGGCGAGCGGAATAGGGTCAGCCTGGACAACCGACGAGCGTGCCTGACGACTTATGAGCCAACGCAGGGTGTGATGAACGGTGAGGCTGCTTGCGCGGCGATACCGAAGGCACTCTTCTGCAACGAGCCATTTTTCCTGCGGCCGAACGGATGGCAGTTCAACCGATTCCGAGGCGAAGAAAACAGCCGGTCAACTGCCGAAATGAAGGCGTTGTAGCCGGCCGCTGTGAGACCGGGAATGCCGGGGCAAAGTGGCGTTTCCCAGGCGAAGAAGACAGCCGGTTGGCCGCCGGATCGAATGCTCGTCAAGAAGCCATGACACTCCCTGCCTCACGACGGCCGGCTACAAAAACCAAGCTGATCTTTAACGCTTTAGACTTATGAGTCAATGCATAGCCCGCCGAGAGAGGTCGCCCGCAAAAGAGGTGAGGTGTCCGGATTCAGCGCCGTTAATCCCGACTCAACGGGCGAACGAGTTCAGGGCGTCTTCGCCTTGACGGCTTCCAGAATCAAGTCGAGCTTCTCCTCGACAGCTTTGAGTCTTCCTGACATGTGAATGAGGGACTCGTGATCGAAACGTTCCATTTCCTTCTTGGCTTGATCGATCCGCGACGGCGCGGGTTTCCCCTGCCGGCCAAAGTAATGCGAGTCGCCGGTTTTTCGCGACGGCTTCACGTCTTCAGGCACCGAGCCGATTTCAGCGGATTTGGGCGAGGCCGTTGCATCGCGCGGAACAACCAAACGATCGCCCGGCATGAGCTGGTAATTCGTGGAGAGATCGTCGCCAATCATGATCTGGTCGATATCGACATGCAACGCTTGCAGCTCGCCCCCCTTCGGAGGTTGGCGATAAAGGACGACCCGCGTGTGATCAGCCTCGGGAGTCAGACCTCCAGCAAAGTTGATGGCATCGAGGATTGTCTCATGCCCGGTAATCGGAATGCGAGTTGGCTCAAGTACGCAGCCCTGAACGTAGTAAACTTTGCTGTTGTAGGCCGACACGTCGACAAAAACAGTGTTCGAAATCTTTCGGATCGAGCAACGGAGGCTTCCCGGTCTTCGGATCGGTGTCAGCTTCGCCCTCGTCGTTCGTGTTCAGAAGGCCGAGTGCCGTATCCGAGAGGTACTTCTCAAGATGATGAATCACCTTGGTCTTCACTTCAGGAATCGTGAGCCCCGCGACGTCGATTTCACCGTAAAACCCGAGCGAGATTTTGCCGTCGGGACGCACCAATCGCTCGCCCGAAATCGGCCGGCCCGGAAGCGCGTCCAGGACTTCGACGATCAAGAGATCGGGTGGCTCGACGACGTAACTCGCTTGCGCGACCAACTGGGGTTGAGCCTTGGACTTCGCTTTCTGAACATCGGCGTGCGACCGGCGCGAAACGTCGGCCCTCGGCCCGGCCTGTTTCGTTTGTGGTGCCGCCAGAGTCACTCCATATACGGTAAGGACACCGAGCAACAAGGCAGTCGAGGCCGTCTTCACCTTGGTCATGAACAGGCTCCTGAGGACGTGTCGGGTCAAGTTGACAATCGGTATGGTCGCCGCATCCGTGATCGCCGCTCCGGCCGCGAATCGCACGCTCAGGTTGGCGGTCGCCCGAATCAAAGTGCTCGATACGGGAAGAAGCAGAATTCGAGTCGCCGCATCGGCCGAGCCCGGAGCTTCGAGCGCGATCGACAAAACGCCCGCCAGCGGCGCCAGGCCGCGGCGGGTCAATCGTTTCTGCAACTGACTGCGCGCCCGGGCCAAGCGGCTGCGCACGGTCCCCAGCGGGCAGCCAATCTGAACGGCCGCTTGCTCTTGAGTCAGCCCCTGCCAGTAGCAGAGGGCCACGACCGCGCGGTATTTCTCGGGCAACCGGCCCACCTCATCATCAACGATAGGGCTCAGCTCGGCGCGCTGACTGTCCCCCGGATCTTCGGGAACATACGCCTCGACAACCCGCAACGCTGCCTGCCTCTCGGCCGTTTTTCGCTTCGCAAACTCAACATGTGCCCGGGCCGCGCAGCGGCAGGCGACTCCGTACAGCCAGCCGGCGACCGAATCCGTGTTGCGAATCGACTGCCAGCGTTTGGCCAAGACCAAAAAGGTCGCCTGAAAGGCGTCCTGGGCATCTTGATCGTTGCGAAGCCGGTTGCGACAAACGCGCAGCACCATCGGCCCGTGACGCCGCACCAGGACTTCGAAGGCCGCTTCGGCTGCCGCGTCACGCCGGGTTTGAAACTGCTCGAGCAACTGGCGGTCGCCGACTCCGCCGCTCGTGCCCGCGTCAAAAAGGGTCTCGATGTCGCGCAACACGACGACTGACAGACTTCCCGCCATCAACCGTGACCTCCCGCCATACGCGAACGATTCCTGACTTCATTGCCATCAATAGGATGTGCCTGGCGCGGAGCCGAGCTATCCCATTATTTTCAGGAAACGAACACAGCGGAAGGCGCGTGCCAGCCGGAAGTGGAAAGATCAGCAGGGGTTAAGCGCGTGACAGGCCGCCTCGCGGCGGGCATTTTGCTAATCAGGGCGATTCGGAATGACCCGTATCATCGGCGGCCGTGGGAGGCGGGCAAGCGGGGAGAATGATCGTGAACGTCGACCCCTGGCCCAAACGGCTCTCAGCGCAGTCGCCCATGATGGGCTTCGACGATATCGCGGCAAACAGCCAGGCCAAGGCCCGTGCCCCCCTGGCCGGCGGCGTCGGGCTCGGTCTTGGTCGAGAAAAACGGCTCGAAGATCCGCCGCAAGTCGGCGGGTGCGATACCGACCCCCGTGTCGGCCACACTGATCTCGACCAGCCGGCGCGCCGTGTCGAGCCCCAATCGCACCTTCACGACGCCCCCGCTGGGCATGGCCTGGCGCGCATTGATCAGGAGATTCAAAAGCACCTGTTGAATCTGCGCCGGGTTGACCCGTGCATAGTGCGTCTCGCTGATTTTCAGATCGAGCCGCACGCGGTAGCGGATCATCTCTTTCTTGACCAGTACGCCGACCTCTTCGACGAGCCGTGCCATGTCGGTCGGCTCGCGGTGGCGAATGTTGCCCGGGCGCGACAAGCCGAGCATCCCCCGGGTGATCGAAGCCGCTCGCTGCGCCGCGTCAACAATCTGGGTGAGGGCACGCTCGCGGTAGGCCGGGTCGGGGTTACGCAGTCCCAGCTTGGCATAGCTGAGGATGGGTGTGAGCGCATTGTTCAGCTCGTGAAACACTCCACCGGCCAGAACCCCCAGGCTGCTGATCCTTTGCAGAGCGATCACCTGCCGGCGCAGGGCGTCGATGGCCGAGAGCTCGGTATTATCGTCGCACCCGATGCTCGGCACCGCGGTTGTGCCATTCCGCATCCCGCCCGGCGCCGGGTCTCCCTTGGGACGACGCGGAGTAGGCGATCCAGCCGGGACCCTGCGTGTGGTTGCCATCGATCCCTCTGACCTCCCAGCCTCTGAGAGTCGTTCTCGTCTCCTCGCCTAATTCAGGGTATCGACCACTCGCGCACCCGGAATGAACCTGTCCTCGCGTTCGTCATGAACCTTGCACAAGAGAAGAGAATTGGTGCGATTGGGCGAAACGGAGATCCTTCAACACGGTCAATGTCGGGTCCGACGATCTTCCGTGGTTTCCAGCATTCGCCTGATCGCTTCAGATTGCCGGATCGGCGAGATCGGACTGCGCGACCCCCGGCGCCGGCTATCGGGTGAGATGAGATGGCGTGAATTCCGGGTGTGCACAATATCGCGGGTTTGAGTTTCGGCGTGGGAGCTGGAGTCATCGTCAAAACCCTATTTTGGCGGCTTTCGCTGCCCGAAATCAAAGCGATCCATCAAGTTGCGCCTGGGTGCTGGACTATCCGGCATAACGTGAAAGTTCGGGTGTCCTTGCCCCAAATATCGCTCAGTGATCGATTTGCGCTCGGGCGCTCGAGTAACCCGCAAAATCCTGATATCAATTGCGACCCGACCCCTTTTACGAACTAACGTGAATGGTTCATGTGATGGGATCTTTGCGCCTGCGATCAGTTCAAACTATGAAGTAAGACAGGTCAGGCCGGGCGATGGGGTCGTGGTCGCCAGAGCGAGGGTATCTGTCCTGCACGGTGCAAGTGAAATCGTTTCGGCTCAAGCAGAATTGTTTCGATGATCAGACACTCTGCTTCGCCATGAAGTCAGCGCCGAAGGCTTTCGACGGTGTCCATGCGCCCGGAGGGATTTCTCCGGTTCGCACTCGAATCACCGACGCGATCGCCGCGACGGCGGTAAAAAGATAGGCATCGGGCAACTCGAGGGTACGCTCCTTCACGTCTCCCCTGGCGTTGCCGACGCTGCCCCAGAGATGAATGCGCGACCGCTCCAGGTCCTCCTGTCCGGCACCTCGCACCCGTTTTTCGATCGACGCTTTTAACAAGTTCTGGATCGGCCTGAGCCCCAGCAAAGGCAGGATCAACCGGCTCAACTGGAGAGCAAGAATGACCTTTCTGGGGAGTGCGATGTAGACCGTGATGTTCGGGATACCCGTGGAGAAAAAGGCCGAGGAGACGTCGCCCCACGGCGCTGAAGCCGCGGTGAGAGTATGGTGATCGAACTTGATCTGACGCACCTCGAAGGCCGGCGGCACTTTCTTGAGTTGTCCGTCCCTGCGAACCCGACCCCCGTTTGGCAGGTTTTCGACGGCCGTCTTCAGCGTACCGGGACTGACTTTTCCGTCCGTCGCGAAAGCCAGCTCCAGGTTCGTGGCGTCGGGCATTTCGGCGGCGAGCGTGGCCGCCAGGCAATCCGACGGAACCACATCGAAACCGACGCCTGGAATCAGAACACAGCCGGCGCGCTCGGCCTCGTGGTGGCGGGCATAAATCGACTCGAGTACGTCGATCTCACCCGTGATGTCCAGATAATGGATTTTGCGGGCGAGGCACGCGTCGACCATCGGCCTGCTCGTCGTCGAAAAAGGTCCCGCGCAGTGCAAGACGAGGCTTATCCCATCGAGCTCGGGCGAGGCCAGATCGAAAGACCGGTACTCGAGCCCCGATTCCTTCGCCAGTGCGGCCACCGCCGCGGAATTTCTCCCGGCCAGGATCGGCCGCATTCCGAGCGCCAAGGCGCGCCGGGTAATTAAACGCCCGGTGTACCCATTGGCCCCGTAGATCATCCAATCGCTTTTTTCCATGGACGGGCATTATCGAGAACGGGTGCTCGTGCTACAAGTGCCCAGCTCGGGGTCGATGATCACAGACGGCTCATTTATGTTTACGCTCGAAATCCCTTTGCTTCATGTCGGCGACCACCTTTGCGACTTCCTTCCCGCCGTAAAAAGGCGTCTTGTTGAGTAAGGAATCGAGAACCTCGGGAGGATCGGGGATGAAGCCACGCTCGGCGGCCAAGTCGAGAATCGTGAGCAGTCGAATGGTTTTCAAGCCTCTTTTCTGGGCTTCCTGGATTCCTTTCTTGTCATCGACGAATAGGGCGTCAGCGTCCAGTTCGCGAGCCAGGGCAATGGCGGCTTTCTCACCGGCGCCTCTTTTTCCATGCCCGAGTCGCGGAATGTCTTCAATGTCGGACGGTTGTACAATGTTAAGTCATTCCGGCAGCGATTGGGTCCATTGACGGACGGTGTCTTGGGTGTTCGGAGCTCTCATTTCCTCAATGACGGCGGGAGGCGTGAACACCGTGCCGAACAGTAAAGGCAAAATATGGTCGCATCGGATGAGGATGAGGTAGTGAAGCGGCGACATGTTGGAAACAACGGTCATCGCCGTTCCACTTCTCGAATCAGCTTTCGCTCGGCTTCAAACTCCGCAAGCGTAAAATCGTCGCCGCGGCCATGGTCCTTGATAAGCTGCTGCGTTTGATGAAACCCGAGACCAAGAGCTTGGCTGAGATCGTCGTGGCTAATGCGCTCCTGGCGATAGAGATTGACGAGGTAGGCCTCCTTGGCCTCGCGATTGGGATCGCCACCATCGCTCTGAACACACTGCTCGATATTCGACGGAATTTCGAAGCTAATTGTCATCGCTCGTATCCCCTGTCAACGCATTGGGCTGGATGCAGCAGATGGGTCCACGGTGCAGCGCTGCCTGGAAGACTTCGCCGGCGGCGGCGATCGACGCGCCTCGATTCCAGCGATTTCCTCATTCATTTGATTGATCAGGCGCATGAGCGAAAGCTCCGTCAGCTTCTGGATGTGCGCATCCTGGCTCGCATCTTCGCCAAGCTCGCGATAAGTCATCTCAATCGCCTGAAATTTTTCTCGAGCGACCTCGACTTTCCGCTCATCCTTTAGCTCCATGTCATCACCTCGATCGACCCTTTCGGGGGTTGTGGGAACGGTCGGTGGCGAATACCGTTCCTACCAGTTTATCCTGGCCGGCTTCTCCCACCAAGTTGATACCGTGTTCGTTACGGCCCGCCCCGCCCCGCATGCCAGCCGGATTGGCGGAAGACATCGGGGAATGCTACCCTTGGGAAGTAGTCAGACAGAAGGCTCAACGTTCGGCGGCGCAAATGATACCGGGTTTGACGACAATGGATACTTGCCCCGAGGTATTCATCAGGCCACTGTAGACGAGGTCGAAGCGCGCTTCAGAAGTGCGTCGGAGCTTCGTCGGGTGCAGATGCAGTCGCTTCGATGGCTGATTGACTTGGCGAAGCGCGCCGGGGTCGAGCGGCTCGTCATAGACGGCAGTTTTGTCACGGACGTTCTCGAGCCGAATGACATCGATTGCGCCCTCATTGTCGACCCTTATTATCCACACGACTACGCCGCGATCCAGGATCAGGAAATCGAGGCGGGATTGCCCTTTCTCGATATCAATTTGGTCGAGAGGCCCGATTTCACGATGCCTGTCGACGACTTCTTCGCCACCGACCGGTTCTCTACACCGAACGGTCTGATCAAGGTCATTTCATGAGCATCCGAAGCACGCGACAGCTCGTGAATACGCGAAAGAAGCTCGAGATGCTCGAAGCCCGACTCCAGGAACTCGATGCTGAGCTCGTAGCGAACTCGCGGACGCGGGAAATGACCCGGCGATCGCTGAAGAAGCTTGCGAACCAGTTGACCGAAGAGATCGTACGGTTCGAGTCTCGCGGGTCACCCCGGCTGCAGGGGACATGATTTACGGAAGTGGAATCGCTCGCTTCGACGGACACAGCGTGCTTTACGTAGACCTGAGCCATGGCGAAGAAACGCTCCAACCTCAGGGAGGGGCGATTATAGACGGGGCACCTGTGTCGGCGAGCGACTCCACGTCGCTGACCAGAGTATCGCGCTGCGCTTGCTCCAGAGTGCGCGTGTCAGCGATCGAGCATTCGCACCTGATGGTATTAAGAATTCGGTATGATATCGCCAGAACGCGGCCGAAGCACGCTCAGGGCCCGATCGGCCATTGCGGATCTGGGTTCCACTGAGCATGGGTGTCGTTGACTCGATATGATGGGACTTGATGTCCGGATTAGGTGGAGGCCACGATCGTTGGCAACTCCGAAAAATCGGCCCGCCTTGACCTGAGGGGAGCGAACCATGTCCAGAATTATCAAGCCTGCGGCCAAGGCCGGTGGCCGACGCCAACGCGCTTCGACCGAGGCCACGTCACATCACGGCGGCCACCCGATCACTTTGGACATCTCGGTAAGGCTACAGGCGATTGCTCTTCCCGAAGCGGATGGGGGCTTCACGGTCGTCATCCCGGCGCTAGGCTGTGCGACGCAAGGGGACACCATCGAGGAGGCACATAACAATGCCGTTGAAGCCGCGGAGGGTTGGCTAACATCCCAACATAATCGAAGGAAAGACGAGGCCATTCGGGCGACCCAGGGATGAAACCGATCTCTGGAAAGCGGCTGTGCAAACTGCTTCAGTCGCGTGGCTGGACGCTTGACCACGTCCGGGGTTCGCATTACGTGTATATCCATCCCGATACTCCGCGGCCAATTCCAGTCCCCGTTCACGGAAATCGGGACCTCCGCGCCGGGACTCAACGGTCTATCATGCGCGAAGCCGGTCTCACAGATGAAGATCTCTGACGATATCGACCAGACAATGTTTGTATTCTATTTGACGCGAACGCCAGCATATCGCGGACATGCAATCGGTGGCCGCGAATCCTTTCGGCGCTGGAGAAGTAAGTTGCTCCTGAAGAAACCTGACGAAGAATTGCGCCGATCTTGACCACGCCGCTCGGCCAGGTTGTCGGTTATGAGAGCCAGATCCGACGGCAGAGGGATAAGCAGAGAAAGCGTGGGAACGATGTTCGAGTGGATCATGGCACGAAAATCCTTCTTCTTCTCAGAATTTCATGACCCCGGTGGTGAAGCATTACACGCGGGAGGAACCCGGATCATGAAAAGACAAGTTGTACTTTGAGATCAATATTTCGTTCTGTCGGACGGTTCAATCGGAAGGGGCGATTGCTGCCAAAGACGGATCGACTCCGGATGCGATTCGTTGTATCAACGCATGAAGCGATTATTGGGCAATCTTGAGAATACGATTATTGCTACTATCCGAGATATAGATGATCGCCGCGGGCCCTACAGCCACTCCATGAGGCTGGTTGAGCTGCGCTTTGAGTGGTGGCCCTCCCACTCCCGCGGTCCCTTTTTGACCGGTGCCGGCCACCGCGTCGATGGTGCCGTCGCCAGGCCGATAAATGCGGATGCGGTGGTTCTCGGTGTCGGCGATCAAAACGTTGCCGGCGCCGTCAACGCAGAGATGCTTCGGACCATTGAGCGTGGCCTGCCGCGCGTTGCCGCCGTCTCCCGAGTTGCCAGCCTTCCCGGTGCCGGCCACGGTGCGAATCTTACCGGCCCGATCGACGACCCGCAGCGCAGTTTCCATTGCGCTCGAGGATGTAGAGGTTGCCTTGGCCGTCGTTGGCGACGGCTCGCGGATCGACGAGCGGGGCGGCGATCGCCTCATCGCCGTCGGCGGGGTTCCCTTTCTTGCCGTTGCCCGCCATGGTCGAGACGATGCCGGTCTTCAGATCGACCCGTCGGATGCGCCGATTGTCGAGGTCCGCGACGTCGAGCGTTTGCGCCGATTGGTCGAGAGCCAGGCAGTAGACGCCGCCGAATTCGGCGCGAATGGCCGGGCCGCCATCGCCCGAGAAACCTTTGCGGCCGGTGCCGGCGATCGTGCGTATCTGTCCCGAGCGGCCATCAATCTTGCGGATGCGATTGTTCCAGGTGTCGGCAACAAAGATGTCGCCGCGCGCGGACACGGCCAGGCTATGCGGGCCGTTGAGGAGGGAATTCGCCGCCGGGCCGTCGCCGTCGCCGCCTTCGTAGCGGCCTGTTCCCGCCAGCGTGGTGACACGACCGTCCGGGCCGATCCTGCGTACGCGGCTGCCGACCAGCTCGACGAAGTAAAGCGTTCCCGCCGAATCAAAATCGACACCGAACGGGCTGATCAATTTGGCCTGCGTGGCTGATGAGCCGTCGCCGCCGGTGCCACCGCCGGCGACCAGCTCAAGGCGAGCGGGTTTCTTCTCGGGCTCGGCGGCGGCTGACTGGCCGAGGCCAACCGCGATGAGAGCGATGATTGTCTGGAGCCGCATTTTTTTTATGAGTTCCTCTGTCGTTGAGAACAAATCCCACGGGGTAACGGTCGGCCGGGCTCTCAACATCGCGGTTCCACCTCGACGCGCAAGACGTCTGGAGCGACCAGTTCGTGAATTCCCCGGTTAAATTCGGTCCCGTACCTGAACTGCCTTGAGGGAGTCTGGCTCGGCCAGAACCCACTTCAGGGCGACGCAGGAATCCAGGACGTACTTCATTGCTCGTTACGCGATTCGCGGATCAAGTTAACGGCAAGGTGCCTTTCGCCATGGTGGCGCCTCATCTCGTCACGTGCACGATCCATCTCGTCGCACGCGATGCACGCGGCGTCCAGGTCTCTGACACCTTTCACGACGCGGTCCATCGCCTCCTGCAAGCCGTCGAGATCCTCGTGCGGGATGGCATCGCGTTCCGGTGGTTCCATGATCGAGTCCTCCGCTCGTATTTTATCATCCCGTGGCTGAGTTGAAATCGCGACGTATCGCGCTCAGGGCTGCTTCATCCTCCCTGGGAGGGCAAGACCCTATCGAGCTAAGCCATAAGGTGGGCGAACCGAAGAGGCTCGACAGAGTCTCGCCCTCCCAAATCCGGTTTTAAGCCCAGAATGAAACATCCCAGATCGAGCTGAGCGGGCCATAGCGGTCGCTTCGCGGGACTGACCGGCCTGAGCCCGCCCGCGCGTGGTCCTGCTCGCGCGGATATAACCCCCCTTGATGCGCGGTCCTATTCGATCGCGGCTCAAGCATTACGAAGCGCCGCCAGCAATTCGGCCGCGACGCGTTCGCCTGAACGAACGGCGCCGTCCATGTAGCCGCACCAGATTTCCGACGTCTCGGTTCCCGCCCAGTGGATCCGGCCGACGGGTGTGCGCAGGGCCTGGCCGAACCGAGTCAACACGTTGCGAGGCACGGGGGAAACGCACCCGGTCGTCCAGCCGTCACGCGACCAGTCGTCCTCGAGGTAGGCGAGTGGTGTCCTCGCACGCGCCGAATAACTCGGCCAGACCCGCCAGCACGGCCGTGCGGCGCATCTCGGTGTCTTGCGGGATGCCCGTCTCGGTCAGGAAGGCGAGCAGAACGCCACGCGATCCGTCCGGCGGCGAGTTGTCGAAGGTGATACCGATCGGCGGGCGATCGCTCAGACCCAGGCCACTGAGCCCGTCCTTGCGCCAGAACGGCTGGTCATAAACAGCATTCACCTTGATGGACAGGTCGCCCCGCCATGCCTCCACAAGACCGCGACGCGCAGGGGGTAACTCGGGCGTGAAGGCGATCCGTCGCGTGTCGGCCGGCATCATCGCCACCACGACGCGCCGGGCTAAAACCTTGAGCCGCTTCGATGTGACTTCGACTCTTGTGGCGTTCTTGTCGTCGACGATTTTTGAGACGGGTGAATCGAGCACCAGCCTGTCGCCGAGCGTGGTGGCGAGCCGCGTCGAGATCGATTGCGAGCCGCCCACGAAGCGCCGCTCCTGGGCATCAACCTCGAGGGCGTGGATACTCCCCGCGGAGCGGATGATGAAGAGATAATACAGGAGCGAGATGCTCGAAGGGGGGCCAATCTCCGTCGAGACGCTGACGTCGAAAAACATCCTGGTTGCCGAGTCGTTCGTGTTCCTGGCCAGCCAGCCGGCGACCGTTTCGTTATCCCACTCGCGGGCGTGCTCGGCGGTCCAGGGTGCATCGGTGGGAACGGTCGCCGCGAGCGATTCCAGGAGCTTTCTGACCCGCTTCACCTCGGGCGAGTCGGCCTGCTGTGAGGGCAGGGCCAGTCGCAGGCCGGCGAGCGTCAGGACGAGCTTGCCTTCCTGGTAAGTGGGAAACGTGGCGATGCCCAGCTCCTTGGCCAGCGCGATCACGCGCTCCTGGCCCGGCCCGACGTACTGTCCGCCCCCCTCGACGATGTGGCCGCCGCCGATCGGATGATCGAACGTCCGGCCGCCGACGCGATTGCGAGCTTCGAGCACGCAAACCGACGCGCCCCCTTTTTCCAGCTCGCGTGCTGTCGTCAGGCCGGCCAGACCCGCGCCGACGACCACGACATCCACCCGGCGATCGGGAAGCGTCGCGGCGCGGTCTTCGCCCTCGGCAACCTCGCGGCCGGTCGCGGCGAGCGTGGCCGCGGCTGTCGCGAGTCGCAGGAAATCGCGTCGGTCTACGCTCATTGGTTTGGTTCCACGCCGCGCGGGGCGACGTTTTCTTCGAGCTTGGGAGCGCCTTGTTCGGATTGTATCGTGCGGATGCGCCTCGGAGGATCATATCCTTGATGCAACGCGCGAGTTCTGGCCATCCGAATCAGCGAGAGGTATCGCCGAGCGCGACGATGGCGACGCCGACGGTGATCAGCAGCGTGCCGGCCCAGCGGGCGGTGCCGATATTTTCGCCGAGATAGACGTGCGCCAGAAAGGCGGTGAGCGGATACGATGCCGCGGTCAGCGGCAGCACGAAGCTCAGGTCGGCACCTTGAAGGGCAAGCATGTATAGACCGAGGTGAACGATCAAGAGCAGAAGGCCCGCCTCGATCCAGGGGTTGCGCGCGACGGCGATCGTCTGGTCGAGCCATCCGCCGCCGATTCGGTCCACTTGCTTCATCCCTCTGGAGAGTAGAGTCTCGCCGATGGCCAGGGCAATGACCGAACCCAGCATGATCAGCAGAACTCGACCGCGGCCAGCAGATATCACTTTCGGATCTCTCCGTTGGAGGGGGAGCAAGCAAGCGCCGTTATGGCCGTTGTGCCCCGACGCCCGGCGGTGTCAGTCAGCTCGCTTCAGAGCTGAAGAGGCCGCAACGACGTTACGCCTTGGCCCCATTTATCCGTCAGTCAATCAGTCAGTCGGCAACGCGGAGACCGCGCAAGGAGCGAGATTCCCAAAACGATTAGACGAGCGATTCAATCGTGGGGATGATTCCGAATTTACGTGTCGCACCACGTTCGGCCGGACGTGAAGCCGCGGTCTTGCGAGGTTGCGGTTCGGGCTCGATCGATCAATGCTGAACCTCGCCCGCCTTGAGCATCTCCTTGCGTTCCTGGCGGAGCTTCTCCAGGCGCGTGAGCGGCTTGCTGCTGGCATCGGCCCTGACGGTGACTACCGGGGCGGGTTTGGCGCCGGCGGCCGAAATGACAGGCTTTCGGGGCGGGAGCGGCGCATCGACCCGCAGCCGGCCCCGCCCCAGGTTGTGCACGATCGGCTCGCCGTCTTTCATGATGACGGCCTGGCAGAACAGGTCTTTCGATTCGCCAGGGGGCGTCTTGGGGTCGATTTTGAGGTGAAACACGACTCTGGTATCGCTCTTCGTGATCATGACCGGCTCTGTGGTCGCCTTGTTGGGCAGGCCAATGAGCGTCAGCTTGGCTGCGCCGGCAAAGGCGGTCGCGTGGTTCACGTTGACGATCATGTCGACCTCCTTGCCTTGCTCGACGCTGGCTGTGTGGAACTGGAGTGTCAGGAACTCGGGCACCACCGTGAGCCGGGCGAATTCCGACGACACGACCAAGCGGCCGCCGCGGTTTCCCCGCCGCTGCTGTTGCTGTGCGCGGGGGGCGCCGGCGGCCGCGGCGGGGGGCGGCTGGATATACGTGCCGTTGACGAGGATGCGCCAGGTCTTGAGCTCGGCCCCGCGGGTCGCGTTGATCGGGATGATCACTTCCGTGGCGTTTTCGGGGATCACGACTTCGCCCTTGGAGGCGATCCCCGGCGGATTCCACGGCAGCGAGACGAGGATCGGAGCCGTGAAGCCCGGCTTGCGCGTGGCCACGACCTTCAGGTCCATCGAGCCGCCGCGCACGATCGGCACCTTCGGCTCGACGATCGCGACGGAGAAGGGGGCCTCCTCGGCGACGGCGACGGCGAGCGATTCGACCGTGCGCGTCCAGAACGGCACGTTGTTCTGACCAAGCACCAGCTCGGCGGTCGAGCTGAATTCGCAGGGAACTTGCTTCGAGCTATCGCTTGGACGACCGGCGACATTCGCGAGCTTCGCACCCATCGGGGCGTGGGCATCGGCGTGGAAAAGAACCGGGATGACCGTGTTTCCGGCCGTCATCTCATCCGACTCGACCGTGACTCCCGCGGGCAAGTTGTCGACGTTCAGGGTGACCGCGCCTCCGAAGTCCTCGCGCCTGGCCTGGATCAGGATCGCCTGGCGATTCCCTTTCGGCACCGACACGGCCATCACGCTCGTGCCGCGCCTCAGCGATTCGTTGGGAGTGCTCAATTCGAGCCGCGGCGTCACCGAGCTGACCTCGACACGATACGTGTATTCGGGTCCCCCTTTTTTCAGGTGGTCAGACAGGGTGATGACGAAATCGCCGTCGCGCGGGGGGTTAAATCGAATGTAACTGTCGGGCCCGCCGTTATCATCGTTTCCCGCGACGCGGCCGCCGTTTCTGGCAAAGAGCCCGATAACCGGGTCGAGCGGCGAGCGGATCTGGCGGGCGAACACGCGAATATCGTAGGTCTGACCCTTCCTGGCGCTAAACGTGAAAGAATCGACATCCCCGGCTTTTTCGATCACTCCGTTGAGTGCGACCGGGGGTGTAAACGGAGTGGCGCGATTGTGGGTCTCGTTGGGCTCGGACTCGAACGTGTTTCCAAACGGGCTGAGCCGGAACACGTTCGGGTAGGGGGCATAACCACGCGTATCGTGCGCCAGGAGTCCAAAAGTGCGATCGACGTGGTCGGGCAGGTCGATCTCGGACGCGGTTTCGCCGAGCACGTCGCCGATCCAGCGAACGCGCAGATGCTCGCCCAGCTTGCCACCGGCCGGGAGTGTGGCGGTCGGCCTGGGGAAGTTGCCGACATGGAGGCGATAAAGGCACTGGGCATTGCCGGCGAAAGCCGCCTCGCGTACCGCGATGATGTACGGCCCGTCCTCGGGGGCGACCAGCGAAACCAGGCAATCCTGCCAGACGAGGGCGTTGTCATCGCTCGAGGCCAGCTCGAACCGCCTGGCGTTCAAGATCGCGATGGAGGGGTCGAATAGCGTCAGACCCAGGCGAATGCCCTCGACCTCGGCCGTGATCCGCTCGCCTTTCTTCGCTGTCACCTCGTAATAATCGATATCTTCCCGGCCGGCGACGCCGTTGACCGTGACGTTGATGGCCACCTTCTGGGGCCGGGCGAAATCGTCATTGGGCTCGACCTCTGCGACGTCGCGCAAGGTTCCCACGCTGAAGGTCTTGAGCGAGCTGATCCCCGTCGCGGTGCGCACGCGAAAATCATGAAGGCCCAGCTCGGCGAGCTCCGCGATCTTGAAGGTGGCGACCGCCTGGGCATCGTTGCCGCCGACGATCTTGGTGACGGTGATCCCCGGCTGATAGAAGAGAATTTCCTGGATGTCGCCGAGGCGCTGGCCGGTGAGCCTGACGGCCACCTCGGTGCCGCGCTGGCCGCCGACGGGCTGGATCAATCGCACGGTGGGCGCGACCGCCCAGGCCGGCATGGCCGCGACCAACATCCCGAGCGTGGCGAGAACGATCGATTTCATGATCACCGCCGGAAAATGTTCTTGTCAGGGGGGGAGTCAACGATGAACACGCGAGGGCGTGCGGCATTTCGCAGAAGTTGGCCGGGCGCCGGCGAGCGGGCCGTTGGCAACCTGGCGATCGACCTGGGTACTTAGGGCTTGCGCAGAAATAACCTTTACAATTTCTGCTTACGTCTCGGCATGATGGTGTAATTCCAATCGCCATGAAATTCATGTCGCTGCAATCGCAGTCCAGCAAGTTCTTCGTCGCTGACCTTAATCTCGGTGTCGTAATGATGGGTGTCCAGGGCAGCCTTCACAGTCAGTCCCGTACCTGTTGTCGTGCTGGCGATCAGATTCACAATCGTCTCAAGACTGACCAGCGGCTTTCCACGCCAGTTCATTGTGATGAAACTGAACAGTCGATGCTCGATTTTGTTCCACTTGCTGGTGCCCGGTGGAAAGTGGCAGACGTTGAGCGTCAGTCCGAGTTCATCCGCCAAAGCTTGCAGCGACACCTTCCACAACCGCGTCCGATGACCATTACTGCCACCGCCGTCGGCCGTGATGAGCAGTTCCTTGGCTTTGGGAAAGCGAGCTTGGCCCATCTCCTGCCACCAGCGACGGATACTGTTGGTCGCGAACTGCGCAGTATCGTGGGTAATGCCAACACTGACCCAGCCTTGGTTGTTGACCATGTCGTAAACGCCGTAGGGAATCGCCTTGCCCAAGGTCTTGTCAAGGAAGTCGTGGACACGGACCTCTTCGGGTTCCCCTTGAGGTCGCCACTCGCTCCCGCCGTTCCTGAATCACCGACCAATTCCTTCTTCTTCGTATCCACCGAGATCGCGGGTTGGTCATGTATCAAAGCACGCGCGACGCTCGCGTTGATGTATTCGAACTGGGCGTTGCGGTCTGGATGGTCGAGGCCTTCACGCGCCTTACGGTTTGCCTGCAAACTGTACCCTGCCTTGTGCAACAAGGCGGCGACAGTCCGCGCGCCCACACGTTTGTCTTGCCGCGCCAGTTCTTCAGCCAGACGCCGCGTGCTCTTGCAGGTCCAACGGAGCGGAGACTCGGGGTCGCCACGCGTCACAGGCTCCACCAACGACTCCAGCGCGGCGAGCAAGCCCGGGTCGGCTTCTGTCACTGGTCGCCGACCTCCTCCTGGCTGGCGTACTCGCGCTGCTTGCGCCGCGCGTTGTGTCGTCGGTTGCTCCAGTTCCCGCAACCCGACAGTAATCGTCGGGCGAGACAACCCGGTCGCGCGGGCTACGAGCGATACTCCACCCCACCCCAGTTCTCGCGCTTCGGCCGCGGCCCACTGTCTGCGCCTCCGCTCGTCCAGTTCCGGGAGCAATGCGCGGTACTTCCGTTGAATCCGTTCGAGCGTTCTGGCATCTTGCATAACCGTTCATCGCAAATTTCCGCATATACTCCAAGGTCAATTTGTAAATGTTATTTCTGCGCAAGCCCTTAGTATAGCCTCCTCAAAATGTTCAACCAGTGATTAACGGACAAATTGCCAGAACAAAGGGCGATGCGCGCCGCCGAACAATGTCAAAGGCGATGAAGCGGCTGCGACGGCCGGATTCTTCGCATTTACTGAATCGACCCCGCCCGAGTGGATCTGGTGGGCGGGGTCGTTCCTGGTCGATCAGGGATGACTGCCTGTCATCTGGCGACAAACCTGCTCACACTCGTGGCACGCCTTGACGCAGGCCTTCATGATCTCGGCCGTCTGCCCCTCGCATGCTGCCGCACAATCGCGGCAGGCGTCGGCACACGCCGCGTGGGCGTATTTTGCCATCGGGCTACTCCGGGCCATCATGGCGGCCGCCAGCGTGCAGAACGCCTGGCAGTCCATCGTCGCCTCGTGAGACTTGGCGTGGTGTTCCGCATGCGGCCCGCCCTTCTTCACTTCCATCAGGCAGTGATGGGCCGCCTCGTTGCAGAGCTTGGCACACTCGCCCATGGTCTTGATGTGACCGTCGTGTTCGTGCTCGTGGTCGGCACGGGCGGCACCGCCGCTCACGCCGACCAGTCCGGCCGCCCCGGCACCCAGCACGCCCAGCATTTCTCTGCGATCCATGGTGTCACTCCTCGGTTGTGATCTGCAATCATATCAGCCACCGGTTTCGCACGACTATCGATGAGGATGGCACATCTGCCGTCAAAAGACCACACCTGGAGTCACAAAACGCCCTTGACATTGCATGATATTAAGACGCCGGGTGCGTGCGTTGTTAAGTTGTCCGGTATCAGGCACTTTATGGTTTGTGCCATTTGTCACTCTGGTTGCAATCATCGGTCTCGACCGATTGGAATGCCCGATTCGCTGCTTCGACGTCATCAAAGACCAATATCTGCGCCATGTCATGGATCGCTATCCAGACTGTGACCTTCGACCAACGTTGCTGCAACGATTCTGGCACCGCCCTTCGGCCAACCACGAAGTCGTTGAATCCAATTCGTTCCAGTCTGGCATCCTGGAAAAGTCCCCCACGCTCTTCAGAGTTGCAGTAAACCGCGAGGATTTTCCCCGCGAAGTCAGGCCGCTCGCTCACCCCATTCATGCGTTTGAAACGGTCCAGCAGTTTCATCGGTGCCTCAGCCCGAGAGGATGCAAGATAGAACTGAATGGCCTCAGAACCATCCTACCGTGCTGAGGAGATCGTTATTCTTTTCTTCTCGAATGGGCGTTCTTCAACCGTTGCCCGAACGTCGAAAATAATGGATTATTCCAGCTCCTTCGGGTTTTTCACCAGAAGCGCCAGTAAATGTAGCACCAGGCGAGAGCATAGGCCGCGAACCACACTTTGACGTGCTGCCACCAGGGTCGTGGCGTCGCGTCGGCGCGATACACGGTGAGCCAGGCGGGCCGCCAGAGAAACGGCTCGACTTGTTCGGGACGCGGAGGGGTCGTGCAAAGCGAAACGACGACGATGAGCATCATCGTGAGGGCCTGGGCGATCGCCCCGACATAGAGCCAGTGAAGTGTTAAGCCGGTAGTCCACAGGCCCGTCGCGAGAGCGACCAGGATCACGAAGCCGCCGCCGAGTCCGGCGATCGCGCCTGCGTAGTTTGTGCGCCGCCAGAACAGGCCAAGCAACACCACCGAGATGAAGGGTGTCGCCATGTAGGTGACGCCCGTCTGAAAATACTTGAAGAGCCCGATGCCGGCGATTTGCGGGGCGACGAGTGCGGCCGTCGCCAGCGCCGTTCCAGCGGCGATCCGGCCGGCCGTGATCAGCTCGGCATCGCCAGCGTTCTTGCGCCAGAACCGCCGATAAACATCGAGCGAGAAGATCGTGGCAACCGCGTTGGCCAGGGCACTCGAGGCCGACATCACGGCGGCGATGAATCCCGCGAGGATGACTCCGCGCACACCGGCCGGTGCAAATGTCGCCAGTGCGTACGGGAAAGCCCGGTCCTGGTGATCGGGCAACAGCGAGGGGCCGCGATGCAAGACGTCAAGCCACTGATAGACGATGAGGCCGAGAAGCGACGTGACGAGCGGCCGCGCCAGATTGATGAAACCCGCAAAGATGATTCCCATCATGCCGTCCCAGGTGCTTCGCGCCGAAAGCACGCGCTGGATCATCACTTGATTTGTGGATTGGTAGAACAGAAAAACGCCAAACGACGCGACGATGAGACCCAGAAACGGGGCCTCGGGATCGGCGGGGGGGCGATAGAGATGAAATCGCTCGGGCGTCGCGGCGACCATGGCCGGCCAGCCGCCGGGGATACTGGCCAGTGCGATGAAGAACAAGACCACGCCGCCGCCGATCAACATCAAGCACTGCACGGCGTCGGTCCACATCACCGAGCCAAGACCGCCGAACAAGGTGTAGCTCGCGGTCAAGAGCGTGATCGACGCCAGGACAGCCCATGTCGGCCACCCGGTGAGCCTCGCTGCACGTGATACTACCACCGTAGAGCACCGGGGGCAAAAAGACGAAAATATACCCGAAGAGGATCACCCAACTGTAGATCGCGCCGCAAGCCGGACCGAATCGTCCGTTGAGCAACTCGGGCACAGTCATGATCCGGTTGCGCAAGTAGAGCGGCACAAAGAAGAGGAGCAGGAGGCTGTAGGTTGGCAGCGCCCACCATTCCCAGTTGGCGATCGCGAGCCCTCCCTTGTAGGTCGCACCCACAGTGCCGACGATTTGCTCGCTCGAAACACTCGTCGAGACAAACGCCGCCCCGATCAGCCACCAGGGCATTTTACCGGCCGCGAGGAAGTATCCGTCGGTCGTCTTCTCGGCTTTGTACGCGGTCACGATGCCGATCACCACGACGAACAGCGTCTCGGCCAGAATGATCACGACGTCGATTGTCGATAACTGCATCGCGGTCTCTACAGGTAGGTGAAATCGTTTCGGCCATGGTGACGGCGCCGGCCTATGCTTCAGTCGGTGGTGTATCACGATCGGAGGGGAGCAGGCGCTTGTTCAGGCCGCGCTGAAAACTCTCGAGGCGGCGGAATGCTTCGGCGTAGGCACAATCACCGGCGAGACCCCGGAACCGCGCCTGGATTTCCATCAGTTGCTCGATGTCGCGGCTTGCGAGCTCGGAGATTGCGGCGAACTGGCTTTCATGCGAGCGGAGCATGCGGCGCTTCGTATCGATGACTGATGTGATGTCGACATATTCGGTCGGCGCGAAACCAATCCCGGCGATCGTATCCATGTAGTAGATCTGGGTGCCACCAAATCGACAGGCCGGCCGCGTCTGGCCCGGGATATGGGGCAGCCCTTTTTGAAAGTACGAATCGAAGACAAGCTGCGATACATAGCGGTGGTCAGGGTGATAGTCGTCGGGGCTATGGGTGAAGATCAGATCTGGATCGGCTTCACGAATCAGGTCGATCATCAAGCGGCGCTGGGATTCGTTGGCGAACACGTGTTCGTCCATGACACCCGGCCACAGGAGTGTCGCGCCGATCAGCGCGGCGGCCTTTTCGCTCTCGACGCGGCGGGTTCGCGCGAGCTCATGCGGGGCGATCTTGAGATCGCCCATGTCGCCGCACGTGAACGGGGCCATGATGACGTTGTGGCCCTGCCTGGCATAGAGTGCCAGCGTGCCCGCGCAGAGGATCTCGATATCATCGGGATGGGCGCCAATGGCCAGGATATTCATATTAGGAGCACTCAGAGTACACCATGACGGTCGAAGACATTTCGCAGCGAATCGCCAGCCAGTAGATCGCGTCGTGAGTCGTTTTCCTTGGTGACTTTGACGAAGGCGCGCGAGAGGACTTCGTCTTCCGCGGCACGCGGCACGATCACGATGCCGTCAAGGTCGGCGAAGACGAGCTCGCCCGGGTTCACCAGCACGCCACCGCAGCGCACGGGGACGTCGTAGGCCATCACGCGGCCGCGGCCGAGGCTGTCGAGCGGCCGGATTCCGGCATGGAAGACGGGAAACTCCATCGCGATGATCTTGCGGCAGTCGCGAATGTTGCTATCGCAAATGCAACCGACTGCCCCGTTTCGCCTGGCGACCGTGCTCATCAGCTCTCCCCAGGGGGCGTTGGTCCCGGCGGCGTCGGTTGAATGCACGGCCACGTCGTTTGGGCCGAGCGAGTCCATGGCCGTGATTTCGAGGCCGTAAGGGTCGGAGTCAATCACGTAGTCGGTATCCATCCAGCGAAAGGTCCGTGCGCAGGCCCACGATGGTGCAATGCGACGGATCAAGAGGCCGCAGGCGCTGGTGCATGGCCTGGTCGCGAAACCCAAGTGTGTCAAGCACGTCGCACACGGCGGGAACGTAGAGGTGTTTGCGAATCCAGGCAAATCGTTCGGCGTCGGTTGCAAACGTCGGCTGATCATCCATCAAGTGACGATTCCTTCACTAGCAGGGATGCGCCGCCTCGGCCGTTGGCACGAGTGGCAACGCACGAAAAACTCATTTGCCGTTGACTCGAAAACGGCGCACGGCGGCTTCATCGATATCAATGCCCAGGCCCGGGCCCTGCGGCACGGGGATGTAGCCCTGGGAATCGAGTCGAACCGGGTTGCGGATGATCTCGCGGAGCATCGGGTTGTCGCATACGTTGTATTCCAGGAAGAGGGCCGTGGGGAGCACGGCGTTATAGTGCAAGCTTGCGGCGGTGAGCAGGTCGGTGAGCCAGGCGTGCGGGCAAACCTCCACGCCCGAGTATTCGGCCTCCCACGCGATCTTGCGTGCCTGGGTAAAGCCGCCGCAGCGCGAGAGGTCGGGCTGCGCGACGTCGATACCACCGCGGCGGATCAAGTCGCGAAAGCCCCACGCCGTCGCTTCTTGCTCGCCGGCGGCGATGCGTGTCTTCACACCGGCCGCCTTCACCTGAGCGTATCCTTCATAACATTCGGGATGGAGAAAATCCTCGAGCCAGAAGATATCGTAGGGCTCGAGCGCGCGGCAGAGGTCGATCGCATCGCGTGCGCTGCGCACGACCATCCAGCCGGGGTCGACGAGCAGGGCGACATTTGGCCCGAGTGCTTCACGGGCGGCGGCCACCAGCGCGATGTCGCGCCTGCGGTCCTGGCCGAACACGCCCCAGCCGAACTTGACGGCCGTGAACCCGCGCTTGAGATAGAACTCGCAGGCGCGGCGCATCGCATCGGGGGTGGGACGAAATAACGTCGAGGCGTAGGCGCGCACACGGTCGCGACGCGCCCCTCCGAGCAGCTTGTGAAGCGGCCGTCCGACGGCTTTGCCCATGATGTCGTGGCACGCGATGTCGAATCCTGAGAGCACCTGCATGGCCGCGCCGCGACGGCCATAGTAGATGGTGCCGCGATAGACTTTATCCCACAAGCGCTCGACCTCGAACGGGTCTTCGCCCATGACCAGCGAGCGCAGGCCCTCGAAAACGCCGGCCCCGCTCTCCGGTGCGCTCAAGACCGCGGCCGCGACGTGCGGCGCCGTCTCGACATCCGACCAGCCGACCAATCCTTGATCGGTGCTGACTTTGAGCAACAGGCAGTGCTTGACGCCGTGCGCCTCGTCGCTCCCCTCGGGAGCACGATTCTCGTAGGGAGACTCGAGGATGAATGCCTCGACGTCCGTGATTTTCATGCGACCTCCGGAAAGGTTAACGCAACTTTGAGCGCGCGGTCGTGACCGTCGCGTGCCAGGATAAAGGCGTCGCGCCAGCTAGCCAGCGGGATGCGGTGCGTGATGATCTCGTGGATCGCCAGAGCCGGGTCATCAAGACACGCCAGAGCCGCGTCGAGGCGATCCTCATCGTTGCACGAGCCGACGATCTCCAGTTCTTTCATGTGTACCACGTGCCAATCGAGCGCCGTCGGTTCGTGCAGCGCGCTGAAGACGACCAGTCGGCCGCGCGGCCGCAGCGCTGCCACGCATGCCGCGGCGGCCTCGGCTGAGCTGACCGCGAGTATGGCCGCATCGACGGATCCCACAGCGGCATTTCCTGTGATGGCTTCCACACCCGGAATTCGCGCCAGACGAAATGGCTCGCGACCGGCGACAATCAGTCGCCGCGCACCGGCACGGACCGCGAGCCGCGCAATGATATTACCGAAGGGACCGTCGCCAGCCACCAGGATGTCGCGGCCCTGAATGTCGCCGGCGCGTGCAATCGCCTGTAGACACACTGCGACCGGCTCGAGCAACGCGCCGGCGCCCGAGGGGACGGAACCGGGCAGTCGCCGCAGGCGGTCGGACCGCTGGACAAAATACTCCGCGAAGGCACCGTCGCGGTCGTAGCCGAGGTGTCCCATGCGGCTACAAAGATGACCAAACCCGCGGCGACACTCGGCGCAGTCGCCGCACGGCACCACCGGATGCACGGCGACGCGCGTGCCGATTGCAAAATCCTCGACTCCCGGACCGCGCGCGGCAATGATGCCCTCTGGCTCGTGTCCCAGTACACGCGGCAGCGGGATGTGGAATGGGTTGCTCTGGAGGTCGTACAGGTCGGACGTGCAAATCGTTGTCGCAACGGCACGAACGAGCACCTCGCGCGGCCCGGGGACAGGCGTTGGCAACGTGGTGAGTGCTAACTCGCCCGGTCCGCGCATTTGCAAGGCCCGCATGGTGGAGGGCACGTTCATGCGATCCCCTCGTGAGGTCGAGGCAAGCCGAGCAGGCTCAGCGCGTCGCGGTGAATGATGCCTTCAATGACATCCGCAGGAATGGCGGGCAGGCCGCTCTGGCCCAGGACCGCGTTGATGTTTCTGACGCCGTCAAGTGATGTGCCGGTGGTCGTGAAAGGGAAATCCGAGCCGAAGAGCACCTTGTGATCAGTACGGTACTCCACAACCAGGCGCATTGAGTTGTAGAACTGCCACGGCCGATAGTATAGCGCAGAGACGTCGGCGTAGACATGCCGGTGGCGGCGGATCACGGCGATGGTCTCGCCTTCCCAGGGATGGCCCAGGTGGGCCAGAACCATCCGGAGCTCGGGGTAGTTCACCGCGATGGCGTCGAAATGCACCGGGCGTGAGGTATCGAGCAACGTGCCGCTGGTAAACGACGTACCGACGTGGAAGAGGATGGGGAGCGCATGTCGCTCGCAATAGCCGTAGATTTCACGGCAGCGCGGGTCGAGTGGATCAACGCCTTGGTACAAGGGCGCAAGCTTCACGCCGACGGCGCCGAGGTCGCGGTGACGGCGCTCGAGCTCATCCATGAACCGGGCCGCTGCGGGGTCGATGGCCGCGAAAAAGAGCAGGCGATCGGCAGCACGCGCGACATGGGCGGCCACGGCATCATTGGGGATGTTCCAGCCCGTCGTCTGCGCCTGCAATCCGAAGACCACGGCGACGTCGGCGGCACGCGTGGTTTCGAGATGGCGTTCGCCGACGTCACCCCATATGCTCGGGTCGACGCCCACGCGCTCCATGTCGGCCAGGAGCGCCGGGCCGAAGTCAGTCGCCGGACGGAAGAAATGAGTGTGCACGTCGACGATCATTTCGTCCCCTTTGTTCGGACGAGATTGGCGGGAAGCGAGGCCCTGGGCCGGAAATCGGACCCGAGCATGTAGTGCACAAGCCGGTCGAAAAGGAAGATCGCGGCAGGGTCGCGCGATCGGAGCGATTGCTCAAAATTGAGTCCCGTCACGAGGAGTCGACCGCGCCCCACGGACGCCTCGAACAGGTAGGCGCGGTCGGCCAGCCGCGTGGGGCGATCAATGCAGCGTATCAATGGCTCGATTTTCGTGGGCATCGAGGGGAGGAGCACGGTTTTGGAGTTTTGAACGAGCGAATAGAATTGCAAATCGCACCAGCCGTCGGAGGGGAAATCGCGGAGCGCCGGATGCCGCGGGTCGATGATCGTTCCGGAAGGTCCGCCGCCGTCCCACGACGAGAGGCGGAAGTTCGTCGGCTCGACTGTGAACGAGCGCCCGGGATCAAGCAGAAGAACCGCGCCGCCTTCTTCGAGGTAGTGCGCGCTGCGTGCATCGAGTTGCCTGGTGAGCAACAGCCGCACATCCGCGGAAATCGACTTGCTATCATGTTCAAGTAAGTTCGGAAACAGGGCGCGGGCCGCCTCGAATCCGATTGAGCGTACGTGAGTTAGTAGCTCGTCTTGTTGTACGCGTGGGAACACCCACAGGCTCCAGGAATTCTCGATTTTTCCGGTGGCGTCGTCAAGCTCGGCCTTCAGCGTCAGTTTCCTGGCGCGCGTCAGGCCTGGCAACGCGATCTTGATCGAGGGAATCGCCCGAACTTCGCCCGAGTGGATGGCAAGGTGGTCTTGATTGCCGTGCGCGGAGACTTCATCACCGTCGGTGAGCCGCCAGCGGAGTGTGGCATCGCTTGACGGCTCATCCTCGAAGCGAGAGACGGCGAAGTTCAGCTCGGCGGTCTCGCCGCTCCACCAGTTTCGTCGCGGTGCATCGAGCAGCAAGACCGTCGGCGCATTGAACCGGCGAAAATCCGCCGCGGAGAGTCCCTTGGGTTGGCCGAACATGCCAACCACACCCTCGGCACAGTTGGGATAATCCTGGAACAACCAGACCGACGTGCCATTCAGACGGGACCGACGCGCGGCTTCGAGGTTGCTTTTCAGACAGGCAGCCTGAAGTCGGTACGAGGCCGCTAGCCAGTCGGGATAGGCTTCGAGCCAGCCGTTGGCTCTGGCCAGGTCTCGGGTCTGGAACAGCCAGTACGGACGGACCCCGCCTTGAAACCGATCAATTTGCGTGAGATCAGGGAGAGTCACGAAGTATCCCATCTCGTGGCCAACCACGGGCTTGGTAATCGTGGCGGGGATATCATATTTGTGGTCTTGGTGGCCGATGGAATGACCCTCGCCGAACTGGACGACGAGATAGTCTAGCGTGTTGCGATTCGCATGCTTGAACGAGCAACCGTCGCTGTCGATGATCGGTCGCGTTGGATCGAGCTGCCGCGCCGCGTCGGCCATGGCCGGTGCAATATCAAACGAATTGTACTGCTCGTTTCCCATGCACCAGGTCACGATTGACGGGTGATTGCGATTGAGGCGAATCACGGCCTTCCACTGTTCGATGGCCGCCCGCCTTGTCTCTGATGAACCAGGCAAGTCCCACGCGTAAGCAAAGGGAAACTCGGGTTGAAGCAGCATACCGAGCTCGTCGGCGGCTTCGAGATAATCTTTGGGCGGCGTCCAGCTATGGTGGCGCACAAAGTTGAATCCGTAATCGCGGGCAAGGGCCAGCCGGGCCCGCAACTCGCTCTTATTCGTGGGCGGGCAAATGGTATTGGGGAAGATGCAGTCATCGCCATAGCCGCGCAAGAAGATTGGCTTGTCGTTCAACAGGAACTTGCCGCCGGCAACCTTGAACTCACGCATACCAAACCGGACCGTCCGCGCGTCGACGGCGGCGCCGTTCGCGTCAAGCTGGATGCGCGCAGTGTAAAGATGCGGCGATTGCGGCGACCATCGCCTGGAATTGGGAATCGGGACCGAGAACACCGTCTCGGGGACGGCCGCCAGTGCGCTCTCGGCCGACGCCACGGGGTTTCCCCCCTGGTCGCTAATCCGGGCGACAATTTTCATCGTGCCATTCCTGGGCCCGGCGATCGAGACGCGGACTTCGGCCGTGTCGGTCTTGATGCGGGGCACGACGAAGACATCATCGATACGCGTCGGCGGCTCGGCTTCGAGCCGCACCGGCTGATGAATTCCACCCCAGTTGACATAAAGAAAATCAAGTGTGTCGAGGCAGCCCATGAGCGGATCGACCTGGCGATTGCGACGCGCGTCGACACGAGCGACAATCGTGATCGTCTCGCCGGCCCTCGCTGAAAACAGGGGTTGCGAGAGATCGATCCGAAATGGGGTCAGGTACGAACGGTGTGTGCCCGCCAGCTTCCCGTTGACCCATACGGTCGCCTCGCGATGGACGCCGCTGAAGATCAGCCAGGGGGTCTTTCCCGTCCACTCGGCGGGAATCGACACACTCAGGCGATACCAGGCTGGGCCGGGGTAGGCATGGAAGAGCCGGTCAGATTCGCGCTGGCTGCCGAGCATCCCACGCCTGTTCAAATCTTTCTGATCGGCCAGGCGTTCATCTTCATAGGCACGCAGTTGTGTCTTTGACTCAAACTCGACTCCCTGGGTGTTCCACGCACCCGGGACATGAATCTTGCGCTCGTAAGTAACATCAGGGTCGAACCACTTTTCAGCGCGTCCCACGTCGAGCGGATCGCGTTTGAACTCCCACTCGCCGGACAGATCGACGGAAGGCCGGTCGGCCCCCCGGCATGATGATCCGGAGAGGAGGAACTGGCCGCAGAGCACGATCAGGATCGATCTAATCGACATGAGGAACGCTCCGGATGGCGTTGGTGTGCCCGCTTGACCCAATCGGCGGCGGGAGCGGCACATTTTGCCAGCCCTCGAAACCGAGACGGATGTCGCGTTCGACAAATTCCCAGATAACGACTTTGGCCCGGGAGAGCAGCTTGGGCCGCCTGTAGAGGTCCTGGCGCACGAGTGTAGACGCACCGCCGTCGCTGTAAATTCCGGCAGCAGGTCGTCCCAGCGCAAGTGCCAGATGCGCGACGAAACCAGCACCTCCCGGCGGGTCGTGCTCGTAGATGCGCAGAAAGCTATCGCCGAGTACGAGCACTTCGGGCGACGGGTCATCCGCGAAAATGGCGCCGGTGTCTCGGCGCACGACCTGGGTGGTCGCGATCGATTCGGGAGACACTGCGCCTCGACCATTGGCGAGCGGATCATCCGGATGAGATCGCCGTGCTCGCGGATGAGCACGGGCCGGCCGACGTAGTCAGTCGAACCATGCGTGAGCCAGCCGCGCTCGAGGATCCGACTGGCCGCGGCCGAGGCGGCAATCTCCATGCCGATGGGAGACCAATGGCTATCTTGCGCGAGATAGAGCGGGGCAGTCGACGTTTGCCGCGCATTGCAGAACTCTGTCAACAAATCGACCACTTCGACGCCCGCGGCGCTTGCTCGTGCAAGGAAGGCCCGTGTCTCATCGCCGATGGCCTCCTTGGGGGGTCCGGCCAACCAGGCGAGTTGATCGGGATAAATGCTCTCCTTGTTCGGTACCGGCATGACGATGAGCCGGACACCGCGTGCCTTCAGATCGTCGCGAAATTGCACCACCGCGGCCAGCGCATCGTTGACAGTCGAGTCGGCCGGAGCGGGCCGTTGCGTGAGATAGCTCACCCCGGGTTGGTAGAAGAGCCATTCTCCAAGGCCGGTCAATGCTTTGTCGCCCGCGTCGCGCAGGACAAAAAACTGAATGGCCTGCATCAAAGGGCGAAGCGCACGCGCGGTGATGCTGTCGTCTTGCAACATCTTTTCAAAAGCGCGAAGGTTGGCCACCGTGGGGGGCCGCTCGAGAATGCGGAGCACCGCCGGGCGCTCGCCGCGCGCAGTTCGACGGCGACTTGCACCAGAGGTGGCATGCCCACCATCAGCAAAAACGTACTGATCACCAAAAGTATTGGGGCACGCATGTCGCTCAGAACTGGAAATAGAGGAACGGATTGGCCGCCTGTGAGAACATGGCGAGGATGGCCGACGCGAACGCCAGCGGTCCGAGAATCGCCTGGCTGTAATTCACATCTTCACTCCAGTCGTGGGCCTGCACGGGTGCACAAAGGAAAAGTGTGGCAATCGCCATGATCGCGACTTTGCCGGGCGCGAATAACTGTCCCGACAGAAGCGCGGTCGCCTCACTCGTCGAGCCCCCGCCGGCCATTGCGGCGAAATACGCCAGCGCCGCGGGTAGGGACTCGGCGCGGAACCAGACCCATGAGCCCAGGACGAGCACGAACGTCAAGCCGATCCGCAAAGGGCGGGGCAAACGCTGGTAGGCAGGCTTGCGGCCAGCCCACCGTTCGCCGATCAAGAGGGTGCCGTGGTAAGCTCCCCACACAATGTACGTCCAGTTGGCCCCGTGCCACAGGCCGCCGAAGAGCATCACGAGTGCGAGATTGAGATAAGTGCGCTTGCTCCCGCGCTTGTTGCCGCCGAGCGGAATATAAAGGTAATCACGCAAGAACGTGCTCAGCGAAATATGCCAGCGCCGCCAGAAGTCGGTGATGCTCTCGGCTCGGTAGGGAGCATCAAAGTTTTTCATGAACTCAAATCCGAACATGCGTCCCAGCCCGACAGCCATGTCAGAGTAGCCGCAGAAATCGAAGTAAATTTGCAGCCCATAGGCGAGCACGCCGAACCACGCCTCGGGAGCATCAATCGCCCGTGCGCCAAAGGCCAGATCGGCGATGGTCCCGATTGGATTGGCGATCAAGACCTTCTTGGCGAAGCCCAGCATGAAGAGCACGGCTCCGGAGGCGAATCGTGACGTCGTATGCTCGCGATCGCGAAGGTCGTGCGCCACGGTGTTGTACCGGATGATCGGGCCGGCGACAGATTGGGGGAAAAGAGCGATGTAGCAGGCGAAGTCGGCGAAACTCCTCGCGACGGGGGCCGTGCCGCGATAAACATCGACCGCATAGCTGAGTGCGTGAAACACGTAAAACGAGATACCAATCGGCAGGACGACCCGCCAGACGGGAAGGGGATCACCGCCGAACGACCCGAGGACATGATTGAGGTTCGTCTGGAAGAAGACCCAGTATTTGAAGAAGCCTAGAAGTCCCAGGCTGATGGCGACTGTCAGGGCGACGCTCCACCATCGGGCTCGGTCTGACGCACCCGGCCGGGTGAGGAGCTGTCCGCACTGGTAATTGACGGTCGTGATGAACAGCATCAAGAGCACAAACCAGGGGTTCCACCAGCCGTAAAAAATGTAACTGGTGACGAGCAACCAGCCGTTGCGCCAGGAGGATCGTTGCGGCAGTGCGTAATAGCCCGCGAGCACCAAGGGCAGGAAATAGAAGACAAAGATATACGAGGTGAAAACCATGGCCAATCAATCCGCCGCATTGGTCCAGACGGCCCAGTAGGCCGAGCCCTCGCGCTTGCCGAAATACTTGTCGACGATGGCCCCAAGATAGAAGTCGTCCATGGGTGATTCCAGTGCCATGCGCTCGAGCCGGCCAGCCTCGAACTGGCGGAGCGTACCCCCCACATCCTTCACCTGTCCCTGGGCGGCTTCGGCGCGGGGTTTCCACGGGTCGTAGTGGCCGACATAGATCGTCGCACCCTGAGCCAGCGAGCCTCGATGGACGATGACAACTTCATATTTAAGAATCGTCGCATAATGATAGAGGTCTTTTTCGAAGATCGCCCCCTCGGGAATTTCGACAAGCCGCGCGGTCACTTCGGCCGAGCCGAGCGACTTCACCCTGGCGTCCTCGCCGTGGCCCGCCACGGCGATCGAGGCTTGAGGCCGACCCGGCTGGCACCCCGCGGCGATCAGTGTCATGATGACGACGTGTGTACGAAATGCGAGTTTGAGCATACGACGTCCTTTCACCTCGCCCCCGAGATCTCGGCACCCGTCCAGTGAGGTTCCCAGCCTCCACCAAGATCGAGACGGCAGGCGGGTTTGGCCTCGGGAAATTGCTTGCGAAGCTCGCGATTTTCGTCCCCCAGCATGGGCGTATCCGCGACTCTGATGACGGCCATTGTGGTGTTGGCGTGATCCACCCGACCGAGATCCTCGACCGTGCGGCTGAAGACCAGATAACGCCCGTCGGGCGAAGGTGCGCCGCCATAGATGTGGCGCCCGCCTTCGGCGTAGAGCATCCGGCGATCTTGCCCGCCCGCGGCCGCCATCCAGAGCTGGGCACGTTCGTTCTTGGCCGGAATTGTCCCTCTTGCGTACACGACATGGCGCGAGTCGGGCATCCAGTCGGGAGTGCAATTATACCGCTCGGTCTCGCTCACCGCCGCGATCTTGCCGCTCGTCAGGTCGAGTACGCCGACGTTCCAGTACGGCCCGAGGCCATTGGCCGTGCCGACAAGCGCACGGCCGTCCGGCGACCAGACCAGTTGTTCGATGATTCCCTTGCGGGGCAGGGTACGCACATCCTTACCGGTGGCGACGTCGACGATCCGAACTCCGCGCGGTGTCAGCGTGCTGATCGTCGATGAGTCTGGTCCCCACGATGCCCATGGAAAGCCACGGCCCAATTCCAGCGTGTTTGTACCAGTGGTGTCGGCGATCATCAGGTCATGTGTGCCGTAGGCATTGTTGTCTACCGGTTCCGAGGCGGGCTGCCGGAAGTAGAGAATGCGCTTGCCGTCAGGTGAGAAACGCACACCGGTCTCGTTGAACCCAGGCGTGCCGGTCAGCTTCCGCCGACCGGTGCCGTCGGGCCGCATGACATAAAGATCCCAGTCGCCGTGCTCGCTCACAGCGCTGAAGGCGATCCAGCCGAGATGATGAATCTCGTGCGCGATATCGCCGGGGTCCGGCCCGGCCAGCGGAGCCGCGCCGCAAAGGGTCAACAGCAGACACAGGCTCGTCATGGACTTGATTCTCCCGCACCGCCCGGCTGCTCGCTGATTGTCCAGCAAGGTTCCCAACCGGTCGGCAAGGTCAGGATCGGACCGGTCTTCGCGTTTGGATGTAATGCGCGAACAGCCAGACTGGCGCCCTCGATGATCGGTGCATCGGCGAGGCGCATCACGCTCATCGGTCCACCTCCATGCTCGGGGTCGCCGTCCTCCTTGAGGTTTCCCGTGAAGATCACGTACTGGCCATCCGGCGAGATGCAGCTTCCATAAGCGTGACGCTCGTCGCGGGCGTAAACGAGCCGCGGGTTGGCCCCCGTGGCGTCGGCCATCCAGAGCTGGGTCCAGCCCTGGCCGCGGTTGGTCTTCTGGCCTGGAGGCCGCCATGAGAAGATCACACGGCGCGCGTCCGGGAACCAGTCGGGCGTGCAGCAGTCGACCATGTTGACGGCATTGACCTCGCCCGTCTCCACGTTCATGCGAGCGATACTCCAGCTCGTCGCGAAGTTGTTCGCGACCCCCACGAGCCAGCGGCCGTCGGGCGACCATGTGGCCTGCTGATAGAATCCCTGGCGTTTGAGCGTGCGCCGGACTTGTCCGGTTTCCACGTCGACGAACTGGATGCCATGGAGCCCCAGGGTCGCCAGTTCACGCCCATCGGGGCTCCACGTGGCCCACGGTAAATCGCCGTCGGAGCCAAGCACGCGCAAGACACGGCCGGCGCGATCAGCCACGACCGGCACGCCCTGCCGGCCGTGGTCGTTGCCGTCGACCGCCTCCTCGCGCTTGAGGCGTCGATAGAGTAACTTGCGGCCGTCGCGCGACCATTGCGGCCAGGTTTCGTTCCATGCGGGAGTCTGGGTCAGGGCTCGACGCCCCGAGCCGTCGGGACGCATGAGGTAGAGATCCCAATCGCCCCGGGACGATATCGTCCCGCAAACAATCCAGCCGATGCCATGAACTTCTTGCGCGAGCTTGGCCACTTCGCTCATGTCGTCGGCGCGTGCACAGCACGCTCCCAGCATGATTCCGGCAACCGCGACGATCAAGGTTCGCATGACATTCGGCTCGATGGTTGACGATCGCATCACCATTGGAGCATTCAGAGTGCCCGCTCCACAGGGGATTGAACGTCTCCGCGGGACCGACCGTGACACACGTCAGTAGCTATCTGCCGAGATGACCTCACCATCGGCCTTGGTCCCGAGCGCCCAGTACGTGGTGATCGCAATCGATGACTTGAGAAAGCGCACGCTGCCGTCGCACAAAAGGAAATTGCAGCCGCCAGGGTGATTGCTACTGGTATTCAAATAGTCGCCATCCGCGGCGGCCTGACTCGAGCTCGCCACCTGGCACCAGGCAAACGTGTACTGGGCTGAGCTCGGCGGCACGATCGTGTTGAACAGAGCAAAGCCGCCGTTGTCATACGCCCAGTAAGCGCCTTTGAGATTCAGTCCACCGGTACTCATCGTCGGATTGGGATTGCTGAGGAAGGCGTTCTGGCAGGTGTTGAGGTCGGCCGTCACAGCCGTCAGGTTCCCACTGACGTCACTCCACGGCCCCCCGGCACGCGCCGCACTGGTGACCGGGCCATCGCGCCACTTCACCAACTGAATGGATCGGTCGCCCACGAGCGTCTCGCCAAAAGCGATCGTGTTGGAGGTTCCGTCCGTGATGTTCTGGACACCGTAGCTCCGGAAACCCTGGGTAAAGACGCCGGGTGTGTCGGGCCCGTTATACTGCCACGATTGATAGAGCGTGCATGGCCCGACGGAAGCCATGTAATTGTTGAGCAGTGCGTCAGACGCCGACGACGACGTGATGTTATTGTTGTAGGCCGAGTTCGTTCCACGGTCGGGCGACACTCCGTCGGAAGGACAGATGAATGCCATGACCACGTTGGTGGAGACCGTGGAGTTGATCGCCCAGCCAGGACCCATGGCGGGCGCCCAGCTAAAGTTGGCCGCGTTGTAGAGCGCGGATTGTTCCAGGTAACCCAGCATCAGAGCCTGGCGCTCCAGGTTCCCCAGCCCGCGGTGTAGGTGTTGGAGTAAGCCGCGGCCACCGTGCCACCCAACGGAAACGTGCCAATGGCGGTGTGGTAGTTATGCATGGCCAGGCCAATCTGCTTCATATTGTTTGTGCATTGGGCCCGGCGGGCCGCCTCGCGAGCGGCCTGCACCGCCGGAAGCAAGAGAGCGATCAAGACTGCGATGATGGCGATGACGACAAGCAATTCGATCAGCGTGAAGCCGTGACGCGTCTTCGAGTTCATGCTTTGCTCCTGCGTGAAACGAGTTCAAAGAGTTGAAACACACTGATATGATCAAGGCATGCAAGGGAGAATGGATTGTACCGAAGCGGCTTTCGTCAGATAGGGTGACCGCTCGACAAGTTTGGCTAATCGAGCGGTCAGGGGCCGGGCTTCGTGCCGGCCTTGACGGACCCTTTATGAGAACCGACTCGTTCGGCCGCGGCGGCCTTTTTCTGCTGATAATCCTTGCGGACGGCTTCGCCGGCGACGGGCCCCACTGGAATTGGTGCATCCGAGCCGCAAGCGATCGCCGCGATCCCAAGACTACCCGTCAATAACCACCGCAAGGCCCGGGCTAAATGCGCGCGTTGCATCGTTCCTGTCCCCGTATTCACTGAAGTTAACAACGACAACTGGGGAGGCATCAGAATCCAGCGGCTCAACCGCGTGGACCTGCTGACGGGTGGATTGTAGGACAATCGACAATCTAACGTTCAGGTTGTCTTGATGTCAACGACGAAACGGAATATATTTGGAGCAAGGTCGTGGAGCACATCCCGGGGTCACGAGGTTGCGACGATGAGCGAGATCGTGCGCGGTTTGCGTATTCAGATCGTTGAGCGCATCCGCGAGGACATCATGAGCGGCCGGCTTGCGGGGGGGCAGCGGCTTTCGGAACTCGCCCTGGGCCGGCGTTTCGGAGTGAGCCGAGGTCCGGTTCGTGAAGCCCTGGTGCAGCTTGCGCAGGAAGGTTTGGTCGACAGCAAACCTAACTGTGGTGTGCATGTGTCGATGCCGGTTCCCGATTCGATTCGAGCGGTTATCATTCCAATCCGGCGAACAATTGAAACCTTCGCACTGCAGCTCATCTTCGGCGAGCTCAATGACAACGATTTCGGCCGGTGGGAAGCGATCTTGAAGCGCATGGCCAAGGCTCGCGATGAGGCCGATACCGTCGCCGCGGTTGAGCAGGACATCGCGTTCCACCGCTTGCTGCTTGAGCGCGCGGGACAGCCCGACCTTCTGGCGATCTGGTCGACGATCGTGGCGCGTGTTCGCGGCCATTTCAGGGAGGTTCACCTGGCGCGTCGCGATCAACCGATCGACGTCCACGCCGACCACCTGCAACTGGTCGAGGCGTTCCGCTCAGGCAATCTAGAAACGGCTGTTCGGACCCTCGAGGCGCACATCGCTTGATCTGAGGCCGGTCTGTGATCCCGGCATCTCCGACTCCGAAGGCAAGAGATTACCACCTGGCCGATCAGGGCTTGCGGAGCGAGGCGTAGGTTTGAAGGTCGACCGGGAGGCGACCTCGAGGCGTGGGTCCATGAACGGCTTGCGTTCGGGGGCATTGTGATACAGGTAGACCGCGGCTTGCGTCAAACGAAGGCGTTGTCATCGCGCGAGGCCAGCTCGAACCGCCTGGCGTTCGAGATCGCGATGGAGTGGGCTCGACCTCGGCGACGTCGCGCAAGGTTTCCACGCTGAAGGTCCTGAGCGAGCTGATCCCCGTCGCGGTGCGAACGCGAAAATCATGGAGGCCCAGCTCGGCGAGGCTCGGCGCTTTGTCAGGGGGGAGTCAACGATGAACGCAAGAGGGCGTGCGGCACCGGTAAGGACGGCCGGGCGCCGGCGAGCGGGGCCGTTTGGCAACCCGGCGATCGGCCTGAGTTCTCAGTGTAACCTTCCCGAAATGGTCAGCCAGTGATTAACGGACAAATCGCCCTATCACGGGCGATGCGATCCGGCGGAGGGGAGAGTCCTGGCGGGGCGGAAGCCGATGTCAGCACTACGGTGTCCTGGAGGGTGGCTGAAACGGCCCGCCGAGCGGAGGTACGCCGCGGGATAGAGAAACGACACGCCGCGAAGTAAACGAGGGTGATTATCGGTGATCGTTTCTGATTGGTGGGTTGTATCGCTCGATCGGGGTTCCTTTTCCTTGAGCGGATCTCCCAATCTGTCTTGTATCCATTCGAGCTCGTTTCCCAGCATGTCGAACAACCCGAGATCGTTCGGCAGCAAGCTGCCGCACGACCAGGCGTGTTCCCTGCTGTTGGCCTGATACCAGGCATAATTGCCCAGAAGGTCGGTCGACTGGCCGAAGTAATAACTGGTCACGGTCCCCGCGCGACAGGCGTATTCCCATTCCGGCTCGGTGGGCAGTCGATAGCCGGTGCGTTTGAGCACGTCGGCAGGGATTGTCATCCCTTCGTTGTACGTCCCCGACTTGTTGGTGAGGTAGCACCACTCTTCCCTGGGAAGCCCCTCCTGCTCGCTGAGCCAGTTGCAGTACTGCGCGGCAAGGTACCAGATGACCGAGTTCACAGGGCCCCCCTGGTCGGGACTGGCCCGGCTGGCGAAGCGCGGGGGCAACCCGAGCTGGGGGTTGGCCCGCTCGAAACTCTGCCACTGTTCGAGGGTGACCTCCTTGGTGGCGATCGCAAAGCGGCGCGGGATAACCAGGCGGCGCGGCGTTTCGTTGGTCTCGTTGCGATTCGGCTCCGACGCTGGCGACCCCATGCGGAATTCGACCGGGCCTTCGACCACGGCAAACGTTGGCCCTTGACCACTCACGTACCACCTTCGTTCTCCCCAGGATTTGAGTTTCGCCAACTGGAGATCGACTTCATTCAGCTTGTCTTTTGATCCGATCTTCCGCAGGGCCCATGCCGATGCACCGTGAATGCCTGCATCCGGGTCGTTCCGGTAGAGATCGAGCAGCCGGGCAGCCAGTAATTCCCGTTCCCCGGGAGACAGCCCGTCGGGTCCGTAGGTTCCGAGCGCCTGAATCAACGCGCGCCGCTGAGAGGTCTCGGGATGAAACAGCACGGCGTCCATGAGCGACTGCCCTGGGGCGGCAGCCGGCCTGGCGGTTGCTGGAAGCCGATCCAGCAGAGCGGCGATGGTGCTGGCGTCGGCTCCCAGTGGTCTCAGCCAGTTGATGATGAAGCTCTTCAACCGGGGATCGGCGCTGTGACGCAAGAGCGGCATGACCTCGGCCGATTTTCCCATGCGAAAGAGAGCGATCGCCGCGCGAGCTTGCTGTTCGGCCAGCCGGTCCTTGATCGGCTCGGGGTTTTTCTCGGGCTCAGTCAAATTCGCTTCTTCACGTATCTTGGCTCGTAGTATGGCCAACGTTTTCGCTTCGTGGCGCTGCGCGAGCGGGAAGAACAGGCGATAAGCCGTGGGGTCGGCGTCCATGAGGAGACCGACGATCAGGTTGGGATCGTCGTCGGCGTAATCGGCGAGGATGTTGGCGGCCAGGGCGTGTTCGGTCTCGGGACGTCCCTTGTCGCGAAAGACGGCCGCCAGGGGGGCATTGAGCTTGTCGCGTGCAGGACGAAGGGCATCGAGCCAGGGACCGAGAAGAACGGGATTGGCGCTGACCAGGGTTTGCGCAGCTTGTCCCCCACCGACTTCCAGCAGGGGCTTGCGGGGTCGTAGTCGGCCAGAGCACTCGCGGCCGGCAGCAGGCTCGTGTCGTCTGACCTGGCGGTATCAACGACCGTCCACAGCCTCGGGATCAGGTTTTCGCAGCCGTGCTTGAGGGCGTTTCGGAGTACGGGGAGTTCGCTGGAGTTCGCATGGAGCAGGCGCTTTTCGAGGAATGGACGCTGGGAGTCGTCGGGCAACAAGGCGAGACTGGCATGCAGTTTCTCCTGGCTGGTTTCGTCGCTTTGCTGAGCGAGTTTCTCGAGGCGAGGATTCGCCCAGCGCCGGTAATCACCGAGTTGTACGATGATCGCGGGGACATCGGCCGTGCGGGCCGCCGTCAGCTTTTCGACCAGGCCCGACGCCCGGAGGCTGCCATAGCCCTCGATCAGACCCCAGGTGATCAGGCTGACGAGGGCCAAGGCGCTCAGAAGGCGGCCGCCATGAACCCGGCTCGCCCGTTTCATCATCCGATACTGGGGATCGGTCCAGCCTTTCTGCCCGGTCAGCAACCTGATGGTCGCCCATTCCAGGAGGCTTGGCAGGTGACGATTCTCGGGCTTGGCGTTCCATGACTCCGATCGTTCGGCCAGTCTCAGCTCGGCGCGTCCCTTGCGGCTCTCGCGCTGGGTGCGGGCCAGCCAGTGCCGTAGGGAGTGAACGAGGTAATCGTGCGTCAACTGGTAGCGCGGGCCGCTCGAATTTGGCGGTTGAACTTCGCTCGAAGAGCTTTCTGGACCAGCCGGCGTGATCAGAGTTAACTCATCGTCGAGGATTCCGAGGAGGTCATCGAAATCGGCGGGGTGACTGGCATAACCCGAGGCGTCAAGCAATTTTTGCCGCGATCTCATCTCCCCCCTGATGTCGGCTCCGCTTTCTGGCAAGAGGGTTTTCAACACCGCCTGGGCGGCCCCGCGGTGAAAGCGCCGTTCAGGAGGGGCGGTCGAGGTGCTGAAGGCCTCTTCGAGGAAGCTCAGCCCCACCGCCCCGGTACTGCCCACCTTCCTGAGTGTGCCCGGCGTCCAGGGCTTGCCCTTCATCATCTCGGCGAATAAGGCCAGGCGCACCGCGACGATCTTGCCGTCCTGGGCCAGCGCGACGACAGACTGATCGATGAATGCGTGTTGTTCCGGAGTGAAGTCGGAGGCCTTTTCGGGTAAGACTCCATGGGCGAGCCCGAACGCGGCGAGGACCTTCTTCGAGTGAAGCAGGTCGAAAAGATCCACGACTGCCGAATTCTGCCCTTCGACAAGCTGGATCTCCAGACCTCTCATGAACCGGGTCGCGGCCATCCAGAAATCGTCCCGTACCACGACGATCGCCTGACTGTGCCGGCCATCGCAATGTCGAAAACCGTCGACCAGATCCGTGTTTTCATCACCACGTTTCGCATTGAGCCACTGCTCGAAGTGGTCGAGCAAAACCAGCACCTTCTGCTGAGGGGGCAAGATGGTCCCCCTGCGCAAGATGGCCAGCGAAGCGACCAGCCCCAATCCGCGGGGTATTCGAGGGCACGCCTTTCGCAAGCCTTCGAGCAATCGGGTTTCCGTCTCCCCGGGGGTAGCGTCAACATGAACCACGAGGATCGGCTCGCCCAGGTGGGGAAGTAGACCCGCTTTGACCAGGGACGACTTGCCACAGCCCGAGGGTCCGTAGATCAGCCCGACTCGGAATGTGTTGTCCGCATCGAATGGCTCGATCTGACGTTTCCAGAAGCGGATGCTCTCGGGCAGACCCTCTCGGTCCCGAGGACCAGGGAGCAAGTCCAGGAAAAAGCCGGCATCACTTTCATCGAAGGATCGCAGTCCCCTGGCAACGATCTTGAGCGGTCGTTGATCGGAGTCAGGTTGTCGGAACGTGGTGGGTGGCGGAGGCGCCGCCGGGGCCGAACCGGGCCGGGTGTTCAAGGGAACCCAGGGGGCAAATGGCGTGCCCGTACCGGCTGTCGTTTGTAGCCAGGAGCGAAGGTCTTCCGCCATGTCCTTGGCAAAGCTATATCGCCCTGATGCCCGCTTCGAGAGTGCCTTCTGGCAGATGCGCTCGAGCTCCCTGGGGATCGTGGCATCGATCTGTCGGGGTGGACGAGCGAGAGCCTGGGTCACTTGCTCGATGATTCGTGGAAGAGAATCCCCCTGGAACGGTTTGCGACCGGTCAATAGCTCGTAAAGGACCACGCCCAGACTGAAGACGTCGGAACGGCCATCGACAAGATGCCCTTCACCCCTGGCCTGTTCGGGACTCATATACGAAGGTGTACCGGCGATCCCGCCACCTCTGCCGAAGTCTTCGTCTCGAAGTGCCAGACCGAAGTCAGCGACACTGGGCTTGCCCGCCATGTCGATCAGGATGTTGCTGGGCTTGATGTCGCGGTGGACCAGCCCTCGGGTGTGGGCGTAGTGCAATGCATCGGCAATCGTGGCGACCAGCGCCGCGGCATCCCGGAAGGAAATTCGGGCCTGCCCGATCTTGACCGCCAGATCGAATCCCTCGATGAGCTTCGAGACGACAAAGCAAAGACCATCCTCCGTGCGTCCGACGTCATGAACCGGAACGATGTTGGGATGATCGAGCTTGGCGAGGATTCTGGCTTCAACAAGAAACGCTTCCAGATCCTCGGGCGCGAGATTCGTTCCGGGTTGGGTAATTTGATGGCCACCGGCCGGTCGAGGTCGTCGTCGTGGGCAAGATAGACCCGCCCAAACCCGCCCTGACCCAGGCGACGGACGACCCGATAGCGTCCGATTCGAGAAGGATCTTCGTTGAAGGAGTAACCTGAACCTTCAGCGCAAAATTGCGGACCTTCCGTATGAGTGAGGCTGTTCGTCTCATCCGGGGAGGCACCTGGACCCTGAATGGGCGGTTGCGAACCTTCAGTTCGGGTCAGGCTCTTCGTCTCCTCCATCGCTCAATCCTCACACCGATTGATCTCTATCACGGATGAAAAGCCGGCCCATTGTCTCATCATGAGCTGAGAAAGAGAAGCAACGCAGGGTCGCCGTCAATAATCGCGACGTGAACCGGCACGATCAGCGTGCCTTTCGCGGGCGCAACGCGTGTTCGCGGCCATGGGGAAATACCAGTCAGCAATACATAGAGGGTTCCAAGCACATAACGATTATAGAACTATTTTAATGAAAGATAAATGCGATCGGAACAGCGCAGGGCTCGTTACGAAGCTCCAACGCTCAAAGTATGACAGCAAGTTGCCCGATATCTGGTATGCCCATGCAATCACGTCGATTACCAAAGCTGTTGAGTGGGCTGCTGGGCCCCGATACGATGGCCCCGAACCGTCGCGCAGGGCCATCAACGATCGTCAAAGGGGAATCTGGCATGACCGGCGAGAATGCAACGACCCCGGTTCCGGCAGCCGCAACGATCCGAGGCCGCAGGTATAGCGTCCATGACGCGATGATCCTGATCGCTGGAACAGCATTCTTGCTGGCATATGATAAACATAACATTGTAAATTTATTTCAACAATCCACAAGTTTGTTTGGGGTTATTGCCGCCTACTATGGCTTTATTTCCACGAAGCCCTACGGGCCTCCGCCGTTGTTGCTGCAGACTATGGCGAACTACTGGTCCACCGTATTATGGTACTTCGTCCAGTCGTCGGAGCAGTTGATACTGGTCATGACGCCGGTCTTCCTGCTCGCCGCGCGAGGCGTCCGAGGCCGCCTATCGGTACATTGCTCAGGCAACCAGGGACTGTCGCGGGTTTGGCGGTGACATTGGGCGTCTTCTGGGTCAGCGGCTGGCTGCACCGGCTCTTCTTCGGCACGATGGTCGACGGAACGGTGACGGCCATTGCCGTCGGTGGGACCGTGGCTTTCGCCTGGACGTGCTTGGCATTAAGCCGGGCGTGGGAGGCCGAGCCGGGTTGGGTGGACCGCATGGGCCGGCTCCTCGGGGCATCGGCGATCGCGGTCGGCGTGCTCGCATTCTGGGTGTTCGGGATCTGAGGAGATCGTTGGTCTTTTTCTCCGTGCCGATCATTTCGAGCGTGCCGGCGCCGCCGTGCTGGCTTCAGCCCGCCAGAGCTTGACGGCTCCATCGTGGCTGCACGAGGCGAGGATCGATGCGTCGGGGGAAAACGCGACGGCGTTGATCTGGGCCTGGTGTCCTTCGAGGGTGAGATGCTCCTGGCCGGTCGCGATGTCCCAGATCCGGATAATCTTGCCCTGGCCCGCGGCGACGATGTGGCGCCCGTCGGGAGTGAATGCCAGGCAACGAAGCTGGTCTGACTCGCCGAGAATTGTGCGGACCAGGGTTTGGGTGCCTGTACTCCACAATCGGACCGCTCCTAGCTGGTTGGCTGCGGCGATCAATGACCCGTCAGGGGCGAACGCAACGGCCAGGACGTTATGCTCGTCGGCCAGGGTCGCCAGCGCGGCGCCGGAAGCGACATCCCAGAGCCGGACGGTCGAATCGTTGGAACCCGTGGCCAGCCATTTGCTGTCGGGACTGAAGGCCACGGACGTCAAGTTCCGCGAATGGCCCGGCAGCACGGCGTGCAAGGTTTGATCGGCGACATTCCAGATCCGCGCGCTGAGATCATTGCCCGCGGAGGCCAGCCAGCGGCCGTTGGGGCTTAAGGCCGCTGAACGGACCATGTCTTTCTGACCTCTCAGGCTGGCGATCCTGGAATGCGACGCCACGTCCCAAAGGATCAGGTTGTCGTGCGACGGTTCGCCGGAATCCAGACTTGAAGATGCGAGTTGTTTGCCATCAGGGCTGAACGCGAGCGCCGTGACGGTGGCCGTATGGGCTTTCCAGCCCGCCAGGAGGCGGCCCGTCGATGGGTCCCAGAGCTTGATGGTCTGGCGTTCCCTGGTGTCGTCGCTGCCGGTGGCGAGGATCTTGCCGTCGGGAGAAAAAGCCGACGCCCATGCCTCGGCGGCGTGACCGGCGAGCGATTCGGGCTCGCGAGGCGGGTCAAGGCGCCAGATCGAGGATGTTGTCCGGCCCGTGACGACCAGCGTTCGCTGGGATGGTAGAAAGGCAACGTCAGCGATGAAGTTTCGGCCCGGAAAGACGGCGATTCGTCGCGCGGTGGCGAGATCCCAGACCTCGGGAGGGTGAGGACCGCCGGGGGCCGTTTCGCAGCCGACCGCCAGCAGACGCTCGTCGGACGAGAAGGAAAGCGAGTGGAATTTCACGGTGCGCTCGGCTCTTGCTCCTGGTGGTCCGGCTCCGCCTGCCGTTCTCAAGGTTCGCGAGCGGCCGGTCGAGCGATCGAACACGACGAGATTCTCACGACGGCCCAGCATGGCCAGCCGCGCGGCCGAGGCGCTCAGTGCGATCCGGCAGGCGCCGTCGATGACGTCGCAGGCGGCCAGCAGGCGGCCGCTTCGCGTGTCCCAGATGGCGACCTTGTTGGCCCGGGTCAGGGCCGCGAAGAAGCAGCCGTCCGCCGAAAAACAGAAGAGCCGGTCAAGCTGGTCGGCAACGTCAGATTTTTCGAGGTCGGCTCGTCGCTGGCCCGTCCAGAGGTCGAACAATCGCGTTTGGCCGTTCTGGGTGGCCATGACGAAACCGCCAGCCGCCGGCATCGCGCGGAACGTCACGCCGGCTCCAACCGTCCAGGATCGCGGGTCGGTCTGGCCGGTGGCGAGGTTCCATGTCAAGACGCGTGCCTGCCCGGCGCTTTGATCGGTCAGGAGGGCCAGCCTCTGGCCGTGCGTGTCGAATTGAGCGCCATCAAGCGATGCGATCTTGCCCCCGTCAAGCCGTGCGATACGGCGGCTGGAGGGCCGATCGAAAACATCGAGGGCCACGCTCGAGGGTTGCTGGTCGGCCACGACGACCCAGCGTCCGTCGGGGGAAGCCCAGAATGGTTGGTTTGGCGCTGGCGACCGATGACGGCCGGGCAGCATGAAGGGCGGCTGGTTGCCGGCGAGCGGCGCGGCCAGGTCCCAGATCAAGGTTTTGCCGCGGAGCTCGCGCGTCAGCAGCACGCGCCCGTCGGGCGAGTGGTCGACCGAGATAATGGCCGTATCGTGGCCCCGGAGCTGCGCAATGTCGCGGTGAGCGAGCCGCCAGAGGTAGCGCCAGGCGAATCCCGGCGGGGCCGAGCATCCGGTATCGCCGGCCCCGGCTTCGCGGAGGATGTCTTGCGCCAGCTCGATCTGTCGCGAATCGAGGGCGCATCGCGCCAGCCGGAGATTTTCGGCTTCATGGTGAAGGTCGGCCTGCCGCTGGCGATCCTCGGCCAGGCGCGAGTTTTCGGGCTTCGGTCGCTTCACGGTCGGCGCGGGCGATCTCGTGCTCGAGCTGCTGGTTGTGCCAGCGCAGTTGCGTGCTGAATCGTATCACTCCGATGACGATCGCCGCGGCCAGGACGGCGACGAGTGCGAGCAATGTGGCCACCGCCGGCCGCTGCCGTCCCCAGCCGAGGCTACGTTCCCATGCTGAGGCGGGCCGGCCGACAATGGGCCGGCCGTCCTGCCATCGCTGCAAATCGTCACGCAGGGCCGCGGCCGAGGCGTAGCGCTTTGCCGGATCCTTGCGCAGGCATTTCAGGCAGATCGTCTCGAGGTCACGCGGCAAGCCCGGGCGGAGCGTGCGTGGTGCGACGGGCTCGGTCCAGAGCACCAGCCGCAGGGTCTCGATATCGGTCTCGCCCCGAAAGGGGGGCCGGCCGGTCACGATTTCATAAAGGGTCGCACCGAGCGCGTAGATGTCGGCCGCGGGGCCGACCTGATCGTGCTGGCCGGCCGCCTGCTCGGGAGCCATGTAACCGGGTGTCCCGATCTGGGCGCCGCTTCTGGTCTCGTCGCGCTGCTCTTCGATGAGCTTCGCCAGGCCGAAGTCAGTCAATCTCGGCCTGAGCGAGTCGATGCCGCCCCTGGACGCGGGCGATCGATCATGGTCAACACGCGTGTGGTGGTGATGATGAGGAGCCAGGCCGTCGTGTTTTCGGTTCCAGTCGGCCGTCGTGTGGCCGTCAGTCAAGATCACGTTGTCTGGCTTGATGTCGCGGTGGAGGATTCCGCGATCGTGGGCATGACTGACGGCGTCGGCGAGCTCGGCGAGCCAGCCGGCGGCCAGCCGGGGGGGGACGGGCCGGTTGGCCTGCGCCGTGATCCATTGCCTCAGGCTCGGGCCGGGGCAGAATTCAGAGGCGATATAGTACCCGAGCGGCCCGATTTCACCGGCATCATAAACGCGGACGATGCCCGGGTGATCGAGGCGCAGCGGCGGCGCGTGCTTCCCTCAAGAATCGGCGGATATCGCCGGCGCCGAGCACCCGCTGGGGCAGGGGCATCTTCAGGGCCACATCGCGACCGAGGACCGTATCGCGCGCATGAACCACGAACCCGAACCCGCCGCAGCCGATCTCGTCGATGACCTCGAAGCGCCCCGAGCAAGAGATGATTCTTGCCGGCGGTGCCGCACTCGTCGGGCTCGGCGAGTGACGTGGCGGGAAGCTCGGCCGCGGTTTCCACGGCCTCGAGCATCGTGAGCAAGAGCATGAGGCGGCCGCGGCCGCGGTCGTCAGCCTCGCTGGTGGCGCACGCGAAATCGGCCGTCGTGTCAATATGATCGGCGGTGCTGTGGGCCGCCGAGTTGTGGACGAATGCGTCGCAGGCCAGTAATTGCTCGAGGACACGGCCATCGAGTGGCGTCGGCCTTGGCTCATCCGGGGTCATGGCCGGGCCTCACAGACTTCCGCAACCGGGCGATCGCCCGCCCGTAGAGCATGCGGGCAGCGTCTTCAGAGAGGCCCAGGCGCTCGCCGATCGTCGCGAAGGTCAATTGATCCCAGAGTCGCAGATGAACGACCATGCGCTGACGGTCCGGCAACCCGGACAGGGCCCGGTCGAGGTCTTCGCGTGCCGCATTCTTTTGAGCGGCCTGGCTGGGCGATGCGGCGGTAACGGCCGCCCCGGCGTTCGTTTCGTTTCCCAGCGTGATCGAGACAGCCTGGGGGCGCCGCCGCGCGTTGAGCGAAGCATGCACGAGAATCGCCTTGAGCCATGACCTGAGCTCGCCCGGCGAACCCCCCTCAAACCGCGAAAAGCCCCGCCATGCGTCAACCAGCGTGTCTTGCACCAGCTCGGAGGTGGCGTGCTGCCCTTTGCTTCTGGACCAGCGGCCCCTGCGGGCAACCAGGCGAAGGTAATCGCGGCAGGCGTCGAGCGCGCCAGCGCGCCGCGGCCTCCTCGGGCGACGTCGTCGTTGCAGCCATCGCTGCGCCCTTCTGCGACATCACGCGTTCGTGAATCAATTTCCAGCGTGGTTGCGGCGGACATCGGTGTCGCTTCGCCTCGGATCGGATCGATCATGGTGAAAATTCAGTCACCCGTGAATGACCATTTCGAGTATCCCAGCGGACCCCTACCAAATCAAGCGGAGGAAGCGAGCCCAAGCGGACATGCGCCGCCTCGAAGGTCTTCGAGCCAACGTCGTCATGCTTGGGCGGGTCGATCGGATTTCGGGCCATCGTCATCGATCACGAATCGAGTGTTCAACGTAAAGACTTACCTGGAAACGTTTATTGCAAGGCAGTGGCGTTTCATTTCGGCGCGTTTTCGGTGGGCCGAGAAAAAAATCGGAATGCGCGTTCGGTTTTTGAGCGTCACGTTCCTTTATCTGAGACGGACCGAGCCAAGCTGGCGGCAAGAGCCATGCTGACAACGTGATTCACCATGACTTTATTGTGAAAAGGGAACAACGCGATGTCCTGGCACCGGGCGAAGTCAATCAGGGTCATCGGATTCTTCATGGCGGCTCTTCCTGGGGTCGCTAGCTCCGGGTTGAGCTCGATCGCACATGCTGACGCCATCGAGGGGGCGCTTCGCGATGAGGCCCCCCGGGTGATGAAGTATATTCACGATCACGGCTATCACACCGTGGGTGTGCTCAAGTTCGCCGTGAAGAAAGGCAATCAGCCGGCCCGGTTTGACGCCGGCACGCTGAACACGAAAATTCCCAGGGGCCTGGAACATGCGTTGATCTTGCTGGTCGAGCCAGGGAAACCACTCGACATCATCCAGGAGGCGACCCAGGCGGCGGCCAGCCATGGCGCGGCGGCCACGTTGCGAACGCCGAACGGCCGCAAGGGACTTTTCAGTCACGCCTACCCGATCGTGGGCGGCACGCAGCCGAAGCAGCCGGATGTTTTCTTCACGGGCGAGCTGCTCGTGGAAAAAGACATGAAGGCGCTGACCATGGTCATTCAGGCCTTCGATCGCAAGAAACCGGAAGTCATCTCCGAAGTCGTTCGGGTGCGCAATCTGCCCGTCGATCGCACGACCCTGGCGGGCATCGGCCAGAGCTTCGCGCTGACGCGTGGTCTGCGCCATAAAGGGGCACGCGCCCTGGACGAAGAGGCCGCCGACAGCGCGTCGGCCGGCGACTCGACCGGCACAAACCCGACCAGGGATTCTGATGATCCAGTCACGCTGCAGGTCTTCTACGGCGATGAGCAAATCGATCTGCAATCCGATCCGAGTAATCCCGGCGAATCGAAGATGAAGCCGATTCGCAAGATTCGCGAAGCGAAAGAGACGGACAAGGTGAAGTTCGTCATCAAGAACAATTCCCAGTCGACCGTGGGCGTTGTGCTGGCCGTCGATGGCAAGAGCACCCTCTTCGCCGAGGACTTGACCGGTAAGTCGCTGGCCGATTGCACCAAGTGGATTCTGGCTCCCGGCGAGAGCGACACGATCGCCGGCTTTTACATGTCGGAGGACGGCAAGAAAGTCAATCCGTTCAAGGTCTTGTCGGACGACGAATCGGCCAGGTCGACGCTATCGCCGGACATAAAAGGGGTGATCGCGATGACCGTGTTTCCCGAGGCGTCAACGACTGGCGACAGCAGCAACACGAGCGGCCTGAACGTGAGTAGCGACGGCGGCGATCTGTCGAGCTCGTCCAAGCCGGACGGGGCCCAGCCGCGCAGCCTCAGCGCCGTGCAGGCCAGGCTGCGGTCGTCCACCCACACCCGCGCACTCAACGGGCGGCTCGTCGTCGATCACGCGGCGCCACGGAGCTCGGGCCCGCGCCGTCATGTCGCGGCCAAGGGGAGTCGCGGACTACTCGTCGCCGATACCGAGGCGACCTCAGGCAGCACTCTCAATCGCCTCGACAAGCATTTCGATTCGCAGCCGGTCCTGTCGTTGACGGTTCGCTATTACTCGGGACCAACCTCGGAAGTTCACTGACGCGATGACGGCCTCTCTCACATTGCGACCACATCGGGAGACGAAGCGATGAAGTGCCAGAACGTGCGTTTTTCAACGATCCGAAATCGCTCGACGGCCTGGTGGTATACGGCCGCCCTTGTCGTGGGTGCCGCGGTGCTCGCGGCCGGATCGCCAGCGCGTGCCGACAACCTCGACACGGCCCTGGCGAAACATGCTCCCGACGTGATTCGCTACTTGCAGGAACATCACTCTCACAACGTGGGAATCCTCAAGTTCCGCGTCAAGAAAGGCAATCAACCCATCAGCTTCAAGGTGGGCTTGATCAACGACAACATGGTCGAGCGCCTCGAGATTGCGCTCGTCCACGCCGACCCGGTCGGTCCAGGGACGATCGGCATCATCCACGGTGCCAACGCCGTGGCGATGGCCAAGCACCTGCCGCGCTACGACAATGTCGCCGGCCAGCGCGCACTTTTCGAGCAAAAATATCCGCTGTACTGGGGCAACAAGCTGGTCACGCCCGACCATTTCCTTACCGGGCTCATCACGGTGCGCCCCGATATGAAATCGGCGACCGTCTTGATCGAGGCCTTTGGACCGACGTCACCCCAGCAAGATAAGGTCGTGACCTTTCACGTCGATACCGACCGGTCGCTGCTGGCCGATCTGAGCGAGAGCTTTCACGTCAAGACGCGGGGCTTGCATCGCCGTACACGCAACATCAGCCTCGAAGACGAGGCCGTATCGAGCGCTGCCGACAACGATGGCACGGGTTCAGCCGGTAAGAGCGACAGCAACACCAATACCAACGCCAGCACCGCCGACAGCGGTTCGACGGGCACGACGTCGGCCAACGGCAGCGACAAGCTTCTGGACTTTCAAGTCTATTACGATGGCGTGGCGCAGCCGGTCACGGCGGATTCGAGCAATCCGGGCGAGCTGCAGGTTCAAGAGCCGAATCCAAACCAGGTGGTCACGATCGGCGTGAAATCGAACTCGCAAGACAAGCTCGGGCTGGTGCTCATGGTCAACGGCGTCAGCACACTTTATGAAGAGCCGCTGCAAAGCGATGTCACGAAGAACCTGGCCTGGGTCCTCGAGCCGGGGCAACAGTATAGCATCCAGGGTTTTCAGCAAGACAACAACACGCGCAAGCCATTCCGCGTGCTCACCGATTCCGAGACCGCGGCCGCGACCTACTCGCCGAACCTCGGTTTGATCCAGTTCTTCCTCGTGCGGTCCGGTGATGCGCCCGACCTCAAGAACATCACCTCCAACGACAACAACGGCGGGTCGGGAGATCAATCGGGGCAATCGATGAATATCAGCCTCCGCGGGCTCACGCATCAGTCGCTCGCGAGGGGCGGGCACACGCGCTCGCTGGCTGACCTCAAAAAGGAAGTACGCAGCAAGATGGGCCGAACGTACAAGACACGCAATCCGATCGGCGCCGACCCGAATGTGGTCGATGGAGCGATCCGCAACGATCAGATTCAAAATCCGGTCCTCTTGCAATCGATCGTGGTTCGCTACTACAAGCCGAAATCCGCTTGAGTGGGCACCTCGAGTCAAGGAATCATCACGAAAAGAGAAAGGGTGCTCCCTCGGTTTGAACTTCGGCGTACCTGATGGAGATTCGCGGGACTGTTGAGGTGATTCCATGATGCCCAGCACAGCCAGACTATCCTGGATCTGGCCGCCATTCTGCTTCGGAATCGCACTCGTTCTGAGTGGCGTTCCGTGGGGAAGCGCCGCCGCGCAGCCGCACCCCACGGAGTTCCGCAAGGTTTATGCGCTTCTCGTCGTGGATACCATGGGCGAGCTCGGCGAGAGCCCTAAAATCGACGGCGAGCGGATCGACCGTTTGCTGAGCGGCGGCCTGCCGCCAGACCGGGTGGAGATCCGCCTGATCACGGGAAAGGATGTGAATGCCGCGGGAATTCTCAACTATTGTCGCAGCGTCAAGGCAGGTCCGAACGACGCCCTGTTTTTCTATTACGCGGGGCACGGCGGCACCGACCCATCGAAAGGACAGTTCCTCGCGATTCACGACCTCCATGCCAAGCCGCTGTTACGCTCGGAGCTGCGGGCCGCGATGCAAGCACGCCAGCCTGGCCTGATCGTGATCATGACCGACTGCTGCAGTAATCGTTTCTCGATTCCCGGGAAATTGCGGCGCGTCTATGTCGACACGGGAACGGCGAAAACGATTGACCCGGTCTTACGGTGCTTGCTCTACCAGGCGCGCGGAGTCGTCGACATCACGGCCGCGACCGATTCCGAATCAGTCGGTGACGACCATGACGGAGGGCTGTTTACGCGCTCGTTCGACGCGGTGGCGCGGGAGGGTGTCGCAAGCCTGGACACCGATCACGACGGCTTCGTGACCTGGCACGAATTCTTCGCGAAGGTGCAGAAGCGCACCGAGAGCACGTTTCTGACATGGGCCAAACACGAGCGCAGTCTCGGAACCGAGATCGAGCAAGACTCGCAAACGCCGCACGCCTATTCGCTCGGGTCGCCGGGACAATCCACGGCGGTCAAGCTGCGCAATGAAATGAGCCAGACGTTGCCTTACACCTATCGCTGGAGCAGCGGCACGTCCTGGCAGAGCGCCGAGATCGCACCACGCCAGGCCGCCGAGCACGCGCCGCCGGCGGGCCGGGCCAATCGCGGATCGCTCACGCTCGAGGTGAGATTCAAGGACGGCAGCCGGTCGGACCTTCATCCCGGAAAAGTCTATATCTTTCGCGATAAGAGTCCCTGACGCAGGACAAGACCGAGAAGACGTATGATAACTCTGTCATGGGATCGACGAGAAACGGGCCGCGTCACGCGACGGTACGGGCGGATACTGGCTGTGTGCGTATGCGTGGCGCTGCGTGGCGGCAGGCGCGGAAGAGCGCGCTTGGGGAAGCAGCGCCGCGGCAGGCCCGGCGGCCGCCGAGGACGTTCATCCCAAGCTGGTGATCGACACCCAGGGGTTCGCGGCGCAGGTGAACAGCCTTGATTTCAGCCCCGATGGCAAGGTCCTGGCGGCGGCGGGGGGCGACAAGGTGGTGCGTCTCTGGGACGTGGCGCAGGGACGCTTGCTCGCGACGCTTCGCGGCTACGATGACGACATCGGCAACGGCATGTGCCAGGTCGTGTTGTTTTCACCGGATGGCAAGTATTTACTGGTAGGCGTGCAGGACTTCGCAACGGAAGGGGCGATTCGGGTCTATGACAGGGGGGATCTTGGCGAAATAGAGTCCCTGTTGCCGGGCCATCCCAATGGCGGCGTGACCCGGCTGGCATTCTCGCCCGACGGCAAGTACCTGGTTTCGGGCGGGGCTGACGGCGGCATGATCTTCTGGGACTGGAGCACAAGCAGACAGATCGGGCAGATCGCGGGTCCGCGTAAGCCGCTTTATTTCGGTTTTCCGACCGCCATATCGCTCCTCGCGGTGCTCGACACCCAAAATGTCTATGCGTTCTCCGCGCCGCATGCCCGGGTGCTCAACGAGCTCGATGCACGCGGGCAGGCCGAGCTCGCGCCGGCCAACGGGCTCAACGCGGCCTATGCCGCCGTGCAAAACCTGGGACCGTCTCTTGATCGGATCGAACGGCAATTGTCGACCGAAGGGCGATCGGTCGTGAGCCGGCTATACCCGGCGACCGGCCCTGACCCGCAAGACCTTGTGGTCTTCGCCGGTTCGGGCAAGAAAGAGGGCCGCGACAATTTCTGGGTCAGTCTATGGTCGATCGCGGGACGCCGCATTCAGCTCTACGAAGGCCACCCGTACAGTCCGACAGCCGTCGCGCTTTCTCCTGATAAGAGCCTGGCGGCCAGTGCCGACTCGCTGGGAAACATCGACGTCTGGGAAACACAAACCGCGCGGCGGCGGTTTCGCTTCGATGGCAAGGGCCAGGTGATTTACCAAGCCGGTTACGATTCGGCGGGTGCCAGGCTGGTGTTCGGAACGCAGCCTTTCGGTCCGGATCGCTGGAATTTCAACAGCTATGCGGCGGCGGATCGGTCATTCGATTTGGCGCGGCGTGTACTGTCCAACCGGTTACCCGCCCAGGCCGAGCCGCCGGCCCCGCGGATCGCGGATCGCGAGCTCAGATTCGCGCGTGATGGCCAGACACGGATTTTTACGTTCACATCCTTGCGCGGTGGTGCGATTGAATCGTCGTGTTCGCTGGCTCCGGGGGTGACGCCGCTTTGCTTTGGCTATCTCGGGCAGTCGGGCACGGGTATTGCGAATCTGCTGATGATTGGCTCCAACGACAATCTGCTCGTCGGCCGTGATCCTGCCGATATGATCCGCATCCGCAATTTTGTCGGACACACGGCGGCCGTCGAGGCGATCGGCGCGTCGCCCGACGGCCGATTTCTGGTATCCGGATCGGCCGACCGCACGATGCGGATCTGGGCGCTCAACGCATTTGACGACCGGGGATGGCCCGATTTTGATTCTTATGCCGACGGTACCGTTTTTTTTCTGAAACCAGGAGGCCGCAGCGCGGCCGCGGGAATTCAAGTTGGAGACACATTCGTCAAGATTGGCGGCCGCGACGTCGGTACGGCCGTCGAGCGGATGGCTGCCGGCCATCGTGATTTTCCTCCAGGCCAGCGCGTCCAGCTCGAGATGGCCCGCAACGGTCAACCCTACCAGTTGGAGGTCGAGATGTCGGCGACCGGAGACTTGGTGCAACCCCTCTTGAGTCTCTTCGTGGCGGGGGACGAGTGGGTTCTCTGGACGCCCAGTGGTTACTACGATAGCTCGCCCGCCGGCGATCGTTTGATCGGCTGGCACGTCAATCGCGGCCGCCGCAATTCAGCCCGCTACTACACGGTCCACCAGTTCCGCAAGCGATTCTATCGACCTGATGTGATCGACAGGATCCTCGAAGCGGGCGACGCCAAGCGGGGCGTCGAACTGGCCAACCAGAGCCGGCCTCACGAGCCGGAAGCGCTCGACCTTCGGAAATCGTCTGACTTCGTCAAGATGGTTCCACCACGTGTCAAGGTTCTTGAGCCCCGGCCCGAGACCCATACCGACGCGGCGGCGATCTCTGTCCGCGCGGAGATCACGTCGCAGGCCGACGATGCAATCGGCGAAGTGAAGATCCTGCTCAACGGCCGGCCGATCACGGGTCGTGATTTGCCGGCCGCCGCCGGCGATTCGGAGTTCAGACGCCATGTTGAACATAAGATCGAGCTTCAACCTGGCCGCAATCTAGTCTCCGTGATTGCGATCGGCCGACGGTCGCGGTCGAGCAGCCGGCCGCAGGAAATTCTGGTGATCCGTGATTCGTCGAGTCCCGAAGACGAGGAGAAGCCGCGTGCCGTCGTGCTCGCGGTGGGTATCTCCGACTATGTGAAAGCCCGACCCAAACTGGATTTCGCCCATATCGACGCTCAATCATTTGCCGCGCTGTGGGAGACGCAATCGGGCAAGCTCTACGACCGTGTGCAGTCGCGCGTGCTCGTCAACGACAACGCGACCGCGGCAAGGATTCGCGATGGCTTCGATTGGCTTGCATCAACGGTTTCACCCCGTGACTACGCGATTATTTTTATCGCGGCCCACGGCGTCGGCGATTCAGCGAGCGGCTATCACATCGCACCGTATGACTTTGATGCGCGCCGTCTGGTCGCGACGGCGATTCCCGGGCGCGAGCTGATCGCGCTGGCCGAGGGTCTGCGGAGCCGCCGGACCCTGGTGTTTCTCGACACGTGCCACGCGGGAGGAATTGAAGGCTCCCGACGGAATATTCCCGAGGGCCTGCAAGAGCTGAGCTCTGACGAGATCGGCGCCGTCATGTTTGGGGCGTGCAAGCCGCGCGAGTCGAGCCTGGAAGATCGGAGCTGGGGTCATGGCGCTTTCACAAAAGCCATACTCGAAACGTTCAGCGATCCGACCAAGGATCTTCCGCCGCCTGACGGCCTGCTTTCAATGGACGAGTTGACGTATCTGCTCGGCCGACGCGTCGCCGAGCTGACCAACGATGAGCAACATCCCGTCGTGGCACGGCCGCCGACCATGGAGAATTTTGATTTTTTCGCGTTCTTGACAACGAGCCAGCCCGTGCGTCCGGTCCCGAGCGAATAGCCGGGACGGCCCGGGCAATCGTGTTTGCGTTTCGCGGAAGCCCGTCACTTTTTTCTTCGAACGACCACTTGAACAAGGATCTTCCAAGATGAACCGAACTCACTGCTCTCCGATTCGCTTTATGCTGGCGTCTGCACTTGTGATATTGAGCGGGGCTGGCACGGCTCACGCTCAGAGGCACGGCGGCGGCGGCGGCCGTTACGGACCTGCACACGGCGGGTTCAACCACGTTCCACAACAAGGGTTCATCGGTGCGAATAACAGTGCAGCCGGCAATAATCCACGAAGCGCGTTACTCGGCGCGAATAACAGTGCAGCCGGCAACATGGGCGGGTTCAGCAATTTTGGAGGCGGTCAGGGCGGCTTCGGCGGTTATGGCGGCTTTGGTGGTTATGGCGGTGGATACGCGGGCGGTGTCGGCAATTATGGCGGGGTAGGCTACGGCGTGCAGAACGGCGGCTACTACCAGCAAACCGAGCAGGGTATTTACCCGCAGACGCAACCGGGTTATTACGCGCAGCAAACTTACGACCCACAGCTCCAGCAGACCTCATATACCTCGAACCCGACGCAGGTCTATCAGATTCCGACCTCGTACCAGGGATCACCGGCGGGTTCGGTGATCAGCTACGGCGGCGTCAACTACATCGTTGGTAGCGACGGCACCATGAGCACTTACGCCGGTGCGACCCAGGCGGCCACGCAGCCGGTGAGCGGCCAGCCCTACCAGATTCCCGCGGGCTATGAAACGGCCGCGGTCGGGTCGACCATCAGCTACGGCGGAGCCAACTATGTCATCGGTTCCGACGGAACGATGACCGTCGCGGCAGCGTCACCGACGTCGATGCCGGCTGCCACACAAGCGATTGCCGCGGTGACGACCGACACGACTCCGGGCGCAACGACCCAACCGACGACGACATCGACGACCCAGCCGACGCCCGGCCAGCGCTACCAGGTTCCGGCCGTGCTGGCAGGCACCGCGCCCGGGACGACAATCACCTATGCGGGCAGCAAGTATCTCATCGGCAACGATGGAACCATGACCGCATTTTGACGTCTGAGCCTATCGCGGGGCGAGGCCCGGTCCGTGCCCCGTGAGTCGCTGATTCTATCGCGTTGCCACTGTCGAGCACCGCCGCCGTCAGGAGTCTCTTGCGCATGAAATGTCGCCGAATTAGACCATGGCTTGCTATACTCCTGGCGGCGGCCGGCCTGTTCTCAGTGGCCGCCGCCGATCGGTCGCCGGCCGCTGGAACCGCCGCCGACACAGTGCTGGTCAAGGTTCCCAACGTCCGCGGTCAAGAGCTCGGCCTGGCCCGCCAGGCATTGACACTTCTTGACCTCAGAGCCGAGTGGGGCACGTTCTACATCACCCAGCGCAACTGGCACGACGAGTCTCCGGCCGTCGACAGTCTACATGCAGTCGCCGCAGCCAGGCGCGATGCTCGTCGAAGGAGGCTCGGTTGCCTGCTGGACCTTGGCCCCGGCGAGCGCCGACACGAAGATCGTCAAGACGCCCGACGTGCGTAAGCTGACGTACGAAAAGTCGGAGCAAGCGCTCCGGGCGGCCGGGCTCACACCGATGCGAAGGCACCAGGAGTCGAGCCAGAGAGAATCCGCCGCGGTCGTCAAGGATCAATATCCCCGGCCGGGTCAGGCTGTCCTCGAGAAAACGTCGGTGTACTTGTCGAGTGACGGATCGTGACGTGACGACGACCGGCACTGGAGCGACTCAAGACGCGGGTTCGCCACTTATCGAATCGTTGACAGGGCGAGTGAATTCGATGTATCGCTCATATAAGCACAGCAACGCGAGAATTGTATTAAGCCGCTTTGCTATGCTATCCAGCCTGGTGGTTGGACTGCTCGCCCCGGTTGCGCTGGGCCAGGATGCGCCTGCGACCGCACTCTCTAACGACGTCATTCGAAAGGCGGCCCTTGATAGCATCAGGAATCCGCAAACCGCCTTGATGGATTACCGGCAGATTCCTGAGATCCCGTTCTTCCCGTATTCCCAGACGTTTCATACGGAAAACAACTGGACAAATTATTTCGACGTCATTCTACCTCAACCGGGCGATGCTGCGCCTGGAAATGATGCGAACAATGGCGGCCTTTCTGGCGCGAGCGTCATGCGCCCCTCGGGGAAATTACTCAGCCTGAACGGCAAGGCGCAGCCCGGTGATATCGTCGTATTCGATCGCGATCGCAGTCAGAACACCGACCCGCCGTTTGTCCTGGTCTATACAGGCGAGGAGAAATTCGGCGACATCGATAGTCGAACGGCATCGTTCTTTATTTACCCCTATCTCACGCGTCTGGAATACAACACCTTCCCCCCGCGCTATCATCGGCAGCTCGTCGAAAAAGTCGCCCAGACGAAGTTTCCCGATATGAGCAGCGATCAGATCAGCGCGTTGCCGACGTTCGTCGACAAGCGTGTTCCCGACGCACCCGGAGATCAAGGGACCTGGAACTGGCTTCGAAAGCGGATCGGTGATCCACCGCATGGGTTCGTGCCATCAAGAGCATGGCGTGACGGTGCCTATGTCGTGGTGCGTGCCAAGGGGGCGGCCACGGTGGAAGGAGCGACCGGGCTCACCACAGCGCTGGCCAAACAAACAACACAGGTCGGCGAGGCCACCACAGTAGCGATTGATAAGCAGAGTCAACCGCAGACGATTCGCGTGGTCTTTGATCCGGCCAGATCGAGTAAGGTCGGCCAGGCCGATAAGATCGGATTCGTTCAGGTTGCTCAACTGATCATCAACGGAGAACCACAAGACTTTGGAACTTACCTGAACCTCGCACAGCCGGGTGATGACGCGACAAGAATGACGAACAAGAAGCGAGCCGACTTGCTCAATTCCTATACGACCGACAGTCATCATGTTGTCGACGGGGCAGGGGCCGAGTTTAAATGCGCACTTGCTGGGACTGTCACTGGCGGACCTCTCTCAGGACGAACGGTCGCCGTTTGCGAGCAATGCGGACTTCATCGTCATGGGAAGGAAAAACGCGGACTCGGCAGCCCGCGCGCGATTTTTTGATAACCCTGGGCTAAAGGACATCTACGACATCGACGGAGTCAAGACTCTCGTGGTCCGGTTCGAAGTCTGGAGCGGATGCATCCAGGGCCAGGACGCCGGCAAGTGGTATGAAGGAGTCGCCTGGGAATATCGACAGAACGCTCAGGAGCCCGATGGCGTGCTCCACCGTGCCAAGAACGATCTCGATGTGCCGACGCCCGAATTCATCGAGGCCGTCCAGGTTTACAACAAAGCGGCCGGCTACAATGCCGGAAACTAATGCCCTTTCACGATCCTGGGAGGCCGAGTCTGTCGTGGTGAAAGGTTGGGCTTGCACCGCTTTTGCGTTCATGCCGTTTTCATTGAAGAACCACGCGGCACCCAGAGCGCCGCGCCTTTGTTGGAGTTCCGCCTTGAGGCGGCGCGCGAGCCGAAGATTCCGCCTGAAGGCGGGACTTCAACAAGAAGCCGCGCAACAGATTCGGCCTGCGTTCAATGCGTTCAGAAGTCGATTCAAGACCAACTTTTCACTGGGCCAGGGCGAGTCTCCGGACGAGCCGAGTGCCAGTGCTGACTCGGAGCCGCGGCGTCTCGGAATCACGCAAGGCCGTTGAGCGACCGACCGATAGTGCGTGGCAGACAGCAACGATTTAGGAGCGTGAGAGAAAGCCAACCAATGACGAGTCTACGGCGAGTTACAAGTGGCACGATCCTTCTGGTGACGCTCGGATTCGCGGCGGCCGGCGTGCACGCTGACATCACCGACATGCGACTCACCGCCGACGAGCAGGCTCTCCTGTCATCGATGGACCCGGCCCTGACAGCCGAATGCGTTGCGGTCGCCGCCGAGCTCGACGCCGACCGCAAGGCGCTCGACGCGGCACGCCGGGCTCTCACCGAGCGCCAGCACTGATGATCTCTTCGGCGCCGATACACCCGATGACACGATCGGCAAGGTTTACGCGATCGCCCAGTCGTTGGCGAAACGATCACAAACATTTCGCGACTTCATTCACTTCGATGATGTCGTTGGCAAGCTGCTCGCCGACGTCGAGAATCAAGTCAAGGCCGCGGTCTACGACCAGGTGGCTGATTCCGATGTATCCGAAGACGAGTTTCGAGGCCTGGTCCGCGACGTCGCCCGCGCGGGCCGTTGCCAGAATGATACAGACCGAGCTGCCCAAAATTCTCGACCTGATTGCCAAGGCGCGCAATCCCGCGCAGTACGCACGGAGTTTTCTTGAAGATCAAATTAAAACAAAATATTTGACCAACACTTATGTATGCGATGATGTCACCATCGTCGTGAGCCAGCAAGATTTTCGCAAGTCGCTTTTTGCCCGGGACGCCAATATCAAGATCGAGATCGATTACAACGATTTCGGCCAGTTCAAGGTGTCGGGGATCTATTTCAAGTACCGCGATGGCGGGTTGCCCGAGCCAATGTTCGATCGAGCCACGCGCAAGGGCCCGATCTGGCAAAACTCGCGAGCCAGCAATTCTCGAAGCTCGGCGATTTGATCCCCGACGTCGGGCTGGGGATCCGAGTTGAACCGAAATTTCTGGGTTACCAGTCCGTCAATGGCCGGCGCTTCGGTATCCAGTGCCGCATCAGCGTGGATGCTTCGGCGCTGCTTGACTTCGTGCCTTTGCCGGTTCAGTTCAAGCCCAAGGGGACGTTCACAATTTATCCGCACCCGCCGTTCGTGGTGGCCGACCAGATCGATGCCACGTTGTCGGCGAATATCGACGATTTCCTGGTCGAGCTTCCGACTCCGCCGCTCGAGATGCGAGGTTTGACGATCGGAATCGACCCGCGTCCCCAGGGCAATGACAAATTCCTGTCCGTGAAGACAAAACTTGGCCCGGCGTCCGGAGTGAGCAATGCCGTGAACCTGAAGATCGTCATCTCATGCGGGTTGCCCGTGCGCGAATTCGACTTCAATGGCGATCTCATGCTTGGAGAAGACCCGATTGGCACCGTGAGCGGCTCGTTGAGCCCAACGAAGTTCACGGGAACGTTCAGGATACCAAAAGATGGGACGGGATCGCCGATCCAGGCGATGGTCACCGCGACGGGCGACTTCACGATTGATCACGACGGTCTCTCGGGCCATGCGCATGCGGTCTTTTTTGAAGTGATCCGGCAGTATGCCGATCTCTTGCTCCGTACCGATGGGAGTGGGCGATTCGACTTTAATGACGCCGTCACGGTGGGGGGCTTTTCGGCGTCCGGCGGTATCGAGGCGACCTTTGCCAGGCAATTCAAGAACCTGGTGGTGGTCGCAAGCATGATGATCACCGTTGATGGGCTCGATATGTTCAACTTCGCGCGTGTGTCGGTGACCACGACGATTCGGGATGCCCAGTCGATCGCGGTGCAGTGGTCTGCCCTGGGGATGTCTGATCAGTTTGTGATGAGCCTCAACGGCAGCCTGGTCGACGAGCTCAGAAGAGAGCTGGCCGCCCGCGTGCCCAAGGGTCTTCAAAATCTCTGGAACGGCGCGAAAGATCTCGATGTTTTCAATCGAAATAGCGCGTTACGCAAGGGGCTCGCGCAACTGGATGTTTTCAACAAGAACAGTGATGCCGCCAAGGAGCTATCGCATCTGCAAGATGTTGGCAACGACCTCATCAAGAACATTCCCGGCGAGAGTACGATCAGCAAGGGTCTCCAGCAGGGGGGCAGCGACGTGGACAATTATCTCCAGAGCCATGGCGTGAATATTCCGGGCCTTGGGGATCGCCGCTGGGAAACAAAGCCAGGGTTCTTCGCGCCGCGAGAGTCGTACTCTGTCTCCCGGATGCTTGTGCCGCTTCCACTCACGGGCCTTCTCATGGCGGGCACCGTCGCGACGGACAACGCCACGCTCCTCGCCCGATCGCAGGCGTTTGTCGCGGCCCTTCAGAAACTCGATTTTCACGAGAAACCGCCGCGGGAAAAACATGTCAGTGGGTCGCGGCGGCTATCGCGCCAGACCGAGCTTTCCGTCAAGTGCGACCGGGCGACTCTTGCTCCTGAGGGCGCCGACGACTTCGTGGTCGCGTTGTCGTTACGGTGCAGCGGCTATCAGGTGCGGCTGAGCACCCAGGAGCCGAGCCAGCGGAGCCAGGGAGCCGAGATGAAATGGGCCTGGATCCGCCTCACGAATGCGCGGGGGCACGCCAAGGGAGCGCGTTCGATCGAGATTCATTTGCCAGCATTGAATGCCAATCAGAAGTACACGTATCTCGATGTCACGTCGCTCGTCCGCACGCGTCTGCAGGCGATACTCGAGCAATACTTGCCCGATTTCTCGCTTGGCGGTCCGCAACACTTTTATGAAAAGCGGTTGGCCGTGCGCAACGCGGCCGACGAGCCGATCACCGTGTGGGTTCAAGGGCGCACGTTGACGCGCGACGACAAGGGCTCGGCATGGCGATGGCTGCCGGGCGATCCCAGCGCGCACCGGGCCTTCAAGACCGTGATCCCAGCCCACGCGACCAGGAATCTCGAAGAAGACATCAAGATTCCCCTTCCCAAGGTTTCCATCGGCAACATCGCCGGGGGCGGGGGCTTCAAATTCTCCACCACATCGCAGATCGAACATGTGCCGTTCGCCGCCAGCCGCGTGCGCATCTGGGCGGAAACAGCCAGCGGCCAGCAGCAAACCAGCCATCGCGATCACGACCTCTGGCTTGTTCCTGAAAACCGGCACATGAAGGGCGAGCATGCCTATATCGCCGATCAGATGGCACTGGCGACGTACACGTTCTCGTTTCCCGCGTACGATCGTGAACTCTCCGAGCGCCTGGTGCTGTTCAGGAACGACACGCACGAGCCTCTGACGATTTCGGCCGCGCAGTACCAGACGTTACTGGGCGGCCGGGCGGTCTGGCGTGCGCTACCCGCGCTCACGCTCAAGCCAGGGTCCGTGCACAAATTGACGGAGCCTGGCGGCGAGGCCGTGCACGCGACCGCGTTGCGCTTCGTGGCCGAGGGAGCCGATTTGCTGTTTGATCAATATCGCCAGGTTCCACTCTACCTCGTGAAAGAGCATGGCGGCTCGCGTACCTACCGCGCCAGGTCCCTGGGAACTTACGAACAAGTGTTCAAAGATCGTTTGACGTTGTCGAGGAAATGACGGCGATCGCTTGAAGAAGGCGTCACTGAAATCGCCGGCGGCGACCATCGCGAATTCAACATCGAGCGCGTGATTTGATTTGAATGGAGCAGCAACCGTGACAGCGCGAAAGACTTTCTTGCACCGGGTGTTCGCGCTCGTTGGGACCGTGCTGTCAATGGCCAGTCCAGGCGGCGTTGGCATCAACGCCGGCGAATTCAACTCGGCGCCCAGCAAGAACTCAACGAGCCGACGGTTTACCAGGCGCGGCTGGAAATCGTCGACTTCGCGAGCTCGACGGCGCGGCTCGTGGTGCCGCGTCGGGCGAGCGGATCGTCAATGCGCTTGATTGCACAGCAAAGCGCGGGGAAACCGGCGGTTGAGTCCGCGGAGCTTCGAGCGAGCGGCCAGGAGACTGCCATCGTGGCGAGCTTGCCCGCGGTTCTGCGTCTCCTTGTGCCCGGGACGCGTAGCTTTTGGTTTGCGGATGGCGAAAAGAACTGGCGTGTCGACCTGCCGCCCGTCGAGTTACTTGCCTTCCGCAATGGCCTTGAACCGGGTGAGCACGATCCCGATGCAACAGGCGACGCGGAATGTTCGTGGACGATCGGCAATGCCTTGCCGGGATTCTCTATATGGGTGGAACGTCAGGATCGGTCGGACGCTCAGCCGCGGCCCGCCGTTCGCCTCACGACCGAACGGAGAGAGACGGGATTCGTCCGCGGAGTGCGTGGGCAGGCCGGTGGTTGCGAGATCGGCCTCGTTTTTCCAGGTGGGCGCGAGGAAGGATTGGAGACTCGGTATTGCTTTACCGTGGTCAATCCCGATGGTTCACGATCGCGCACGGTCTCGCTGTCACGGCGAGGCTCGATTTTTGTCGGTGCGGTCGAGACCGCGGCGCCGCCATTGCCGGCACCGATCGACGAGCCAACGCAGGTGCCGCGAGTTGCGCTGCACGCCGTGTCTCAGGCCATCGAGAGTGCAGAGGCCGTTGGTCTCGTGCCGATCGTGGTCGATCTCCACGGCGGCCGGGCTCTGGGAACCGGGCAATTCGACTCGAATGCGATTGTGCTGCGTCAAGGACGGCCAGCCGGCGAGATTGTACACCGCGGCGCGGCCTTGTTCTTGAGCCTGGCACGGCCAGACAACGTCACCGTCGCCACGGATTCACTGGCGGCTCGAGCCGCGCGGCGGGGAACCATGGACGTTGGCGAGTCGAATGGATTTCTCGAGATCGCACGAAGCAGTCGTCCCGATCAGATCATTGCGGGGCTCGGGGGCATGGGCCTTTCATCACCGGCCCAGGCCAATGATGCCGGTAGTGGAGACGACACCACCCAGATGACGTCCGCGGGCCTTGCGCAGGGCCCGGGTCTTCACGTCGATCTTCGCCCGCAGCGCACGAATGACGACGCACGCGTACGTCCGCGGCTTGCCGAGATCCTTCGAGCCGGCGTCAGGGACGATGGATCGAACACGTTCGCGGGACCGCTCGGAGATTATCTCTCCGCCGGCGCACGATTGGTCGAAAATGCCATGGCTCCCGTTGTCAGCCGTGGAGAGCCGCTCGGTGAGGATGTCGCTACCCGACTACTCGACCTGGCCGGCGAACGCATGGGGGCGCAGGTTCCCGATCAAGAGCGGGCCGAGATCTCGGCAGCCTGGCGAGAGGGCGCGACGCGTCGAATCGAGTCGGCCCTCCTGGGCCCGCGGCAACTGGACCGTGTTGCCACCGACGTGGCGGGCCTGCTGCTGGTCGAACTTGACGAGAGACATCATCTTGACCTGGCCTCCTCCATCGATGGAGGGAATCTGCCCGCGAAACAATCTGTCCCCGAAAAGCCGAGCGCATCGTCCGGACGGTCGACGGCGCGTTCTCGCGGGCTAGGACAACGCCCGGCTCAAGTGCACTCGGTTGCGACTTCCATTTCTGCGACGGGGCCTCCGAACACGCGACTATCCGCGGGCGGCGCTGCGAGCGACGTTCCGGGGACCGTGATCGAGGTTAGCAGTCCCACCAAGATCCGCATGCCGATCCTCAAAGGAAAAACAGTGAGCTCCGCCAAGGGCGAGCTCGTGGAGCTGGGGCTCTCTCTCAGACCCGAGGGTATGCTGTTGCCCGACGACGTCATCACCTCGACCGAACCAGCGCCCCGGACGTGGCTCGCACCCGGAACAGGAATCACGCTGATCATCGAACGTCGCGTGCCGAATGTCGTGGGCTTGTCGCTGCAAGAGGCCGAGGCTCGCCTCGCTTCGGCCGAGTTACGCGCTCTGGCCGATTCCAGCATTGGCGGGAACGTTGTTGTCCGTTTCCAGCATCCCGTTCACAACACGCTGGTGCATCGCCACGATGTGATCAACCTGGCGACCCGGCGGCCCGCCGGAGCGAGCGAAAAGATGCCCGAGCTTCTTGACCTGACCATGGCGGAGGCAAAAAAACGAGTCGGACCCCTGGGCATCAGTCTCACGGAGCACCAGCCGCGTACAGGAGCCTATCCGACACGACCAACCGCACACCGAACGCGGGTCGGCGACCTGGTGATCGAGCGCCAGTCCGTGCCGGCCGGGCACGACGTGGAGCGAGGGGCCGCCGTTACCGTCACACTCGCAAGAGTGGTTGTTGCAACCGAGTCGATCGAGGTTCCCAACTTCTCTGGCGATACACTGGAGCAGGCCGAGCAGCTCGCCCATCGTTACGGCCTGACGGTTTTCGTTCGGGCGGGCACTGCGCCCCGAATTGAAAGCGGCGCCTGAAGCTGGTTTCGCGGGCAAGACCGTAGTCCAGACGCAGGTGCCGCGGCAAGGAGCGAAGGTTGCACGAGGGGCGCGCATTGAGGTCAACCTGGTTCATTATCAGGATCGCCTCGTACTGGTCCCTGATTTGAAAGGGCTGACACCCGAAGCCGCCGCGCGATCGGTTGAGCTTGCTGGACTTTTGCTGAAGGAAGGGGTAACCCGCCCGATCACAACCGGGGAGGCGGCCCTCGCCGGCAAGGTCGTGGTAGCGAACCAGGCCCCGCGTGCCAGCACGAAAGTCATCCGCGGCGAGACGATTCATGTCGATCTGGAAAAGTACATTCACCACGTGTCGACCGTCAGAGTGGCCAACTTCATCGGAAAGCCAATCGCGGAAGCCACACAAGAAGCGCACAGCCTGGGTCTGATTCTACGGCCCATTTCCTCGCCACGTCCCTTGAGACGCCCGACTCGGAACCGCGCGTGGATTGGAAAAACCGTCGTCGAATGGCAGTCGCCTACCGAACAGGCGTCGGTTCCGAAAGATACAGTTGTCGAAATAAAACTCGTCGAATATGTTGCGGCGGAAACTCCCAAGCCTGATCCTCGCGTGCAGATCCCGAATCTTCACAACATGCCATGGGACGAAGCCGGCCGGCTCGCCGCGAAAACGGGTTTCGTTCTGCAAGACGTCGCCAACACGTCCCATTCCCAACCGGCCGACAGAAGACCCTAATCTCTACAACAAGGTCGTGGTTCAAAATCAGTCCATTCCGCCGACCCAAATCGTCAACCAGGGGACGGTAGTCGAGCACAATCTCGTGCACTACCATCCGCCGGGCGTGTCCGTCCCGCGATTCGTGGGGATGCCGATCGAAGAGGCGCACAACGTGGGCCAGTCGCTGGGGCTCAATGTGCAGGTGAACCCCGCGACCAGTGCCCGCACGCGTTTGACTGTGATCGGCGAGCGACCGGGTGTTTACGTCGAGAACCAGTCAAGCCCCGCGGGCACGATCGTGGCTCGCGGTGCGGCTGTTGAGCTCACGATCGTGCGGCTCGTGGCACCCAGACCAAGGATGCCCCGGTAGAATTTCGCGCAACTCACCAAGCCGAGCCGCTGTGATCGCGTGGCTCGGCCCGGTGCGCCGAACAGCCAATCGCAAGACGACGGCGGCAGGCGACAGAGGAGGCCACGATGCGCGTTAACGACGTCGATCGATCAAGGTCTCGACGAATTCGACCTCCGCTTTGTGTATTCGATCTCCATGACCTTGGCTTCCTTGCCCCCCGTCGGCGCACCGGTGACGTAGAGGGTGAATACTCGGCGGTCATCCCCCTGGATTTTCGTGACCATCCGCTCGATCAGCTTCGAGCCGTCCTTGGGGCAAACGCCGTCGCCCGTATAAGTCATCGTCCTGGTCATGGCGTCGTAAGACCCCTCGAGCACCGTGAGCGTCGGGCTCATCGAGTCGACCCACGTGCCGACATATTTCTTCTTGCGCGGATCATAGCCGTACTGGCCGCGGCCTTCAAATTTCACGCCATCAAACTCGCCTTGAAAGATTGACACGAGCCAGAGGCCGCCCGGAACAACCGTGTTGGTCTCGATGCCCCTGGCGACCGTCGGCTCGGATTCCGGCCCATTTGGATACGACTTCACCGTTGCATCCCAGGTCCCTTGATCGGCACAAACAATTTTGTGTTCGGCCAGCGGCGCAGGATGCGGCTCTCGCTCTGCGCCATCGCGACTGACGACACCCCAAGAATGGATTCGAACACACAGAGAATCGACAGAAATCTTGGCATGCTCATTCCACTTCTCCTCTGAATAAACGAACAGGTTGCGACGCGACAGGCAGTATGTACGCCTGTACGGTTAGTGTCCAGAGGAATATCGGAATTTTTTTTCGACGCCTTTGAATGTATTTTTGAGATGGATGTCTGGAAGAGGAATGGAAGAGGAATGGAAGAGGAATATTTGGCGCACATGGACGATTGATTTGAATGCCAGAAATGGATGGGAGCTGAGTGGGGCTCGATTCTGTTGGTTTCGATCAGGGCGTGGTACGATCGAGGTAAGGGTAGGGCCGTTGAGCGGCTTGGATGGTCATGCCGCCGATGCTGTCGAACGGGGCGGCGTGCTGCGGATTGGTATGGCGGTTCAGGGTATCCGCGATCGCTGAGCGGCTTCCGCATCGGTTCCCTCAACGGCCGCCAGGCTTGTTTCCGGAGACCGCTCGATGGATAGGGAAGCCGGGCATCCGAGCGAGCAGACGCTCGATTCCTACCGCTTGGGCGAGCTCGACGATGCGGCCGTCGCGACGGTCACAAAGCACCTCGAGGTCTGCGCTGGAATGCCGGCAGAACCTGGCCGCGAGGTCGTCGGCCAGCTTCCACAACTGGGCGGGCAGGAACCAGCAGGAGACGCTTCAAACTCAGTCACAGGGCGAGATAAGCTCACCCCCTGCTGGCGCGGCGGCCGCGGCCGGGTCGCTTGCTCGAACGCTACCTCCAGGCCTGGCCGACCATCGCGATTACGAGATCAAGAGGGAGCTCGGCCGGGGGGGCATGGGGGTCGTTTACCTGGCGCATAACACGCTTCTGGGTCGAGATGAAGTGCTCAAGGTGATGGGGCGGCACATCATGGAGCGCCCCGAGCGTCGTCGATCGCTTCCACCGTGAGATGCGGGCCGTCGCCAAGCTCCGGCATCCGAATATCGTCTCGGCTTATTCGGCATTCCGGCTCGGTGAGAGCATCGTCTTCGCCATGGAGCACATCGAGGGGCTCGACCTCTCGAAGATGATCAAGGTTAAGGGGCCGCTGCCGATTGCCCACGCTAGCATGTTCGTCTATCAGACGGCTCTGGGCCTCCAGCACGCGCACGAGCAAGGGCTCGTCCATCGCGACATCAAGCCGGGCAACCTGATGCTCTCGCGAGAGGGCCAGAAGGCGACGATCAAGATTCTCGACTTCGGTTTGGCCAAGGCGACGCGCGACGACGAGCATGACTCCAGTCTGACCGCCGACGGGCAAGTCCTGGGCACCCCTGATTTCATCGCACCCGAGCAGATCCTGGGTGCCCGTACCGTCGATATCCGGGCCGACATCTATAGCCTGGGCGGTACGTTTTATTACTTGCTGACAGGCCGTCCGCCCTTCATTTCACGCTCGTTTCACGCCATTTGCCAGGCTCACCTGCGCGCGATGCCGAGCCGCTCAACTTCGTTCGCCCCGACGTACCGGCCGAGCTGGCCGCGATTGTCGCCAGGATGTTGGCCAAGGACCCGGCGCGGCGATTTCAGACGCCCGGAGAAGTCGCCGCGGCCCTCGTCCCTTTTTTCAAGCAGGCCAGAGCGACCGATACGAACCCGAAGCCGGTGGTTTCGCACGTTGGTCCTGTGTTCGAGCAGACTCAACCGGCAACGGATTCAAAGAAACTGGCGGCCGCGGCCGGCAAGACTATCGAGTCGTCCGTTCCCGAATCGCGCTGGGAAAGCCTGATCGATTGCCGGGACGAGGAAACCGAAAGTGAGGATGTTCGTGCCTCCGTGGTCGAGAGTGGGAATCGACCGCACTGGGAAACGTGGCCAATGCTGGTGGCAGGTTCGTTACTCGCCCTGATCGCATTCGGGGCCATCGTCTTGATCACGGCCAGGAATCAGCCGGGCCCTGAATCTCTCACCAATGCCTCCATCGACGTTCCAGGCAAGACGATCGGGGCGAGTGCCGATGTCTCGCGCGAGAATGTTGCCGCATTCTCGACGAAAACCGATGTAGGGGCTGGCAAGGAATTACTTGAAGCCGGCCGGGCGCGGTCGTCGGACTCGGAATTCACGCCGACGTCTTCTGTCACGGACGCCGTTTCACGTCGTGCGCCGGGACCGGACGTCAAGCAACGGCCAGCGTTGCCGACGACAACTGCGGGAACGCGATCGGCGGGCGAGAATCCGTTCAATGCCGCGACTCGTTCGGTTTACTCCGACGATTTTGACGATCCTGGCAGCAACTGGCAGACCGGGCCCGATCATGGCTATGCGGACGGCTCGTATTTCGTGGGCCCGGTCAAGCGCTCGACTTCGTGGAAGGGCCCGAGGGACATCCTGGCCGATGGCACGGTTGAAGTCGTCGGTCGCTTGAAATCAGCTGAGCAAGTGACCCAAGGGGCGTGGACCGTAACCATCAGCAAGGTCATGGCAAATGGTTATCGCGGGCTCATGGTCAAGATCAATGGCAAGGGCGAACTCTCTGTTCTGCCGCATCCGAGGGAGGCCGATGAATTTCGGGCCGTCGATCCGGCGATTGGACCGATCGTGCACCCGGCCATAAAGCCCGGCCATGAATCGAACACACTTCTCCTGGCGATCAAGCAACGGAAAGTGGAAATTTTTGTGAATTCGGTCCGCGTGTGTGACCCGTTGACTCTTGAGTATGATCCGACGCCCGCGCATCTCGTGCTTGGCATAACAGATGGCCCGACGAATTGCCCCGCGGAGTTCGCCCGGGTTGAGATCCGCGAGTTCCCCGAAACCAAGGTGCCGGTATCGGTGCCGACGGCGTCGGTCGCGCTCGAAGATTCGATTCGCCGGGAGACGCACTCGGTCTACGTCGACGATTTCAACGATTCCACCAGCGGGTGGCAGCGACATGACAACAGGAATTACGCCGATGGCATTTATTACGTCAATTCCGGCGGCAGTATTTTGGTGCTCCTCGACGGATTCGCACCGACACCATGCTTGAGGTTGTTGGACGGATCAAACCCACAGGACCGATCACGCGGGGGGCTTGGGGGGTGTTCGTTTGGTCGCTCCGACATGATGGTAGCGGGTTCATGGTCACTCTCAATCGCAACAGGGAGCTTTTCCTCCGACCCAGTCGGGCTCCTGGGGGGGTCGAATCCAAAATAATCGATCCCACGCTCGGTCCGATCGCTCATCCCGCCATCAAGCCCGTCGACCAGGAGAATACACTCAGCCTGGTCATCAAGAAACGAAGTCTGGAAATCTATGTCAATTCGGTGCGTGTATGTGGACCGCTGACTTATGGCTATGACCTGACCCCATCGGGCTTTTCGCTCGGTGCCTGGGAGGGTACAGGCCCTTTCCGAGCGGAGTTTGATCGAGTCGAGCTTCGCGAGTTCTGGGACGACAAACGGCGGTTATCACCGACGGTCTACGCCTCCGTTCGGTCGGCGACGCGGCCGTTCTTCTCGGATGATTTCAACGATTCGGCAACCGGATGGCGACGAACAGAGAGGTGTGGATATTCGGCTGGCACTTATTTCATCAAGACTCGTGACGGTATAGAAGCACATAAGTCGCCCACTGGTCTTCGGGCTGACAGTGCGCTCGAAGTGGTCGGGCGGGTGAAAACGATCGGGTCATCGATCAGGGGGTCGTGGGCCGTGGTCGTCAACCGGGAAATGGGAACGCTCACGCGCGGATTCATGGTCAAGATCAATGGCAAAGGGGAACTCTTTCTCGCACCGAATCCCTGGGATGCGGCGACCGACTTCGTTCATGTCGATCCCACGATCGGACCCATCGTCCACCCCGCGATCAAGCCGGCCAACCAGCCCAACAGGCTCCTCCTGCTCGTGCGTAAGCGAAGCCTGGAGATCTTCGTCAATTCCGTGCGGGTTTATGAGCCTATTCCTTATGACTTCGACTTGACCCCATCGTTTGTACAACTCGGTGCGTGGGACGGGCCGGGCGATTTCCGGGCGGAGTTTGATTCGTTCGTGATCCGGGAATTTGTTCGCCGTTAGATTGAACCCTGGGGACCCGTTTTTTTCGTTCAGACCGGCGGCGGGTTTCGCTCGGCATAGAGGCGCTGGTGCCACGTCGGGTACGCCGGGGTCACATCGCTGGCGGCATCGAGCCGGGCGATTTGCTCGGGCGTCAGTTGCCAGCCGACCGCGCCCAGGTTCTGACGAAGCTGTTCCTCATCGCGGCGCCGATGATGACGTTTGATACGGTCGGCCGGCTGAGCACCCAGTTGATCGCGACTTGCGGCACGGTCTTGCCGGTCTCGGCGGCCACGATGTCGAGGGCATCGACGACCCGGAACAGATAATCGTCGGCGATCTTTGGCCCTCCTTCCAGCGTGTCCTTGTGCCGCAGACGGCTGGTCTCGGGAAGCCCCTGGCCGCGGCGGACCTTGCCGGTGAGCCGCGCGAAACCCAGCGGGCTCCACGCCACGCAGCCCACGCTGTGGTCGAGGCCAAGCGGCATCAGTTCCCACTCGTAGTCGCGGCCGACCAGGGAATAATAAGCCTGGTGGGCCACGTAGCGGGCCCAGCCGTATTGCTTCGATACCGCCAGCGACTCCATCAGGTGCCAGCCTGAAAAATTCGAGCAGCCGATGTAACGAATTTTCCCGGCTTTCACCAGATCGTCGAGCGTGCCGAGCGTTTCCTCGACGGGGGTCGTCCGGTCGAACGCGTGAAGCTGATAAAGATCAATGTAATCGGTGTCAAGCCGCTTCAGGCTCCCCTCGACGGTCCGGATCAAATGGTACCGCGACGACCCGACGTCGTTGGCTCCCGGTCCCACACGGAAGGCCGACTTGGTGGATAAGATCACCCGGTCGCGGCGCCCCTTGATCGCCTGGCCGAGTATTTGTTCGGCCATGCCAGAGGAGTAAGCATCGGCCGAGTCGAACATGGTCAGGCCGGCATCGAGGCAAATGTCGACGAGCCGGTTGGCCCCGGTGACGTCGGTCTCGCCGAAGCCTTTGAAGGAACCTTCTCCGCCAAATGTGCCAGTCCCCAAACTGAGAACCGGCACCTTGAAACCAGACGCTCCGAGCTGGCGATGTTCCATGGGAGTATGTGTGGTTCGAGTGAAGATGCTGGGTATAAGTGAGCGGCATGACGTTCGACCGGTGGCCGCAGTCAGTATAGCCGGCCCAAGCCGGTCCTCGTCAGGGGTCTCATTGCGTTGATTCAAGTGAATTGTGAGCGCTCGATGCGCTCACTATACTAGCCCCGTGCTCGCGGCCTGAATGCGTCGAACCCGGAATGGTGACCAAATTGACTGACAAGCCAGCCGAAGAAGACGACAATGATTCGCGTGTGATCAATCGACCCGACAGATCGTGCATTCTCACGGTCAATGGCGGCTCGTCGAGCCTCAAGATGGCTCTGTTCGATTGTCAAGCCATCGAGCCCAAGCGGCCCGAGCGCCTGGTTTCCTTTCGGATCGAGTGCATCGGGTCGCTCGAAGCCCGAGCGACGGTCACTTGGCCAGACGGGCACGAGCGGGAAACCTGGTCGGTGGAGGCTGCCGATCTCAGTGCGGCGGCCGGCATCGCCATCGATTGGCTCGAGAAACATGTCGGTGCTCGCACACTGGGCGCCGTGGGCCATCGGGTCGTTCATGGCGGTCCGAACTACTGGCGACCGACAACGATCACGGCCGGGTTGATCGCGGAACTGCGTCGGATCAGCCCGCTCGACGTCGATCATTTGCCCGAAGAGATTGCGCTCATCGAACGATTCACGCAGTGGCTGCCGGGTGCCGCACAGGTTGCCTGCTTTGATACGGGTTTTCACCACGACATGCCACGCGTCGCTCAGATTGTACCCATACCACGGCGGTTCGAGGCGCTTGGCGTGCGCCGCTACGGGTTCCACGGTCTCTCCTGTGCTTACCTCATGGAGGAGCTCGAGCACATGGTCGGTTCGCAGGCCGCGTCAGGCCGCGTTATTCTGGCTCACCTGGGGTCGGGGGCCAGCATGACGGCCGTCCATAACAAACAATGTGTCGATACGACGATGGGACTGACTCCGGCGTCGGGCCTCGTGATGAGCACGCGCTGCGGCGATATCGACCCGGGGCTGCCGTTCGTTCTGGCACAATGCTCAGATCTGTCGGCAGAGCAGTTCCACTCGCTGGCAAACCACGAATCGGGCCTGCTCGGCGTATCGGAAACCAGCGCCGACATCCGCGACCTGTTTGCGCACGAAGATCACGACATCCGCGCGGCCGAAGCCGTCGCATTGTTCTGCTATCAATCGAGAAGGACGATCGGGTCGCTCGCCGCAGCGCTCGGGGGCCTCGATATCCTGGTTTTCTCCGGCGGCATCGGCGAGCACTCGGCCGAGGCGCGCACACGCATCTGCGCGGGCCTCGATTTCCTGGGAATCGCGCTTGATCCGGCGCAACCAGGCTGGCGAACTGACGATCGGCACCAGCGAAAGTGAGGTTCAGGTGCTGGTCATCCCGACTGATGAAGAAATCGTGATCGCATGCGCAGTCGCTCGTCTCCCGGCGACTGTTCCAACTTTGTGAGCATGAGATTGACCGTCATGCCCGAGATGAAAAGTAAAAAGCCAGCCGGCACCGCCGCCGCCGGCGATCGCGAGCTTCTTCGGGAAATGGATGCCTGCTGGACGTGCCGCCAATGACTTGTCGATCGGCCAGATCTATCTCTCTGACAGGTAACACGTTCTTTGATCGATCGCACGACGGTGCCGCGGGCTCGATTGGCCGCGCAGGGTCGCTTTGCACATCCCATCCTGGTTAACCTGGATGGCGACACCACGAAAGGAAGGCCGCTGAATGTCTGAATTACTTCCGGAAATCTACCTGGCTCGCCATGGCGAAACCATGTGGACGATTTCGCGGCAACACACCGGCCGATCCAATATCCCGCTGACGGAACGGGGCGAGCGCAATGCCCGCTCGCTGGGCGAGCGCTTGCGCGGTATGGTGTTCGACAAGGTGTTGACAAGCCCGCTCGAGCGTAGCGCGCGCACCGCCGAGCTGGCGGGTTTTGGCGCGGTCGTGATCCCCGACGTCGATCTGCTCGAGTGGGATTATGGAACCTACGATGGCAAGACGACGGCCGAGATTCGCAAAGATAACCCAGGATGGTCACTCTTTCGCGACGGCAGCCCGGGGGGCGAGTCGGTGGCCATGGTCGGGGCGCGGGCCGACCGCGTGATCGCACGGATTCGCAAAAGCGGCGGCCAGCGCATCCTCCTCTTCGGTCATGGACACTTCTTTCGCGTTCTGGCTGCGCACTGGCTCGGCCTGGAAACCGGCGACGGCCAGCACTTTTACCTGAGCACGGCCTCGCTGAGTATTCTAGGCTATGAACATTCCGTTGATGAACCGGTCGTGCGCCTCTGGAATGATGATCGCCACGTGAATCTGTAAGAACGGTATTCGATCCAACAATTTCCATCTTCTTCTGACATCTGATCCCAGCCAGGAGCCGTGCATGGCCAAGACCGCGAAGCTTCTCGAGCGTTATGAATGTGGTCCATTCACGTTTTCAGGCGACGATTATTATGACCGGCACCTTGTTTTCGACCACGTGATTCCCGAAGACAAGGCCACCCCGCGCGAGCGGTTCGAGGCGCTCGCCAGCTCGATTCGCGACTTGCTCACCCAGCGCTGGCTGCTCACGGCACAGACCTACGATCAAAAGAACGTCAAGGAAGTCTATTACCTGTCGATGGAGTTCTTGATCGGGCGCACGCTGGCCAACAATATCAGCAACCTTGAAGTCGAAGAGTTTGTGCGCACCGATTTCGCGTCGGACGCCGGCCAGGACTGGCAGACCCTCTTCGAGGAAGAGCCCGATGCGGGGCTTGGCAATGGCGGCCTTGGCCGCCTCGCGGCGTGCTTTCTCGACTCGATGGCGACCTTGCAAATTCCCGCGATCGGCTATGGCCTGCGCTATGAATACGGCATGTTCCGCCAGGAGATCAAGGACGGCCGGCAGGTCGAGCATCCCGACAACTGGCTGACCAAGCCCGACCCGTGGGAAGTCGTTCGACCGCATAAAATCGTCGAGGTGAAGCTCAATTGCTCGTTCCAGATGCACGACGGCCACCTGACCGTCACGCCGAACGTGCCCTCAATCTTGCGGGGCATTCCCTACGATCGCCCGGTCGTCGGCTACGGGGGCAAGACCATCAATACACTGCGCCTTTGGGGCGCCGCCGCACACGAGGATTTTAACTTCCTCGAGTTCAGCCGGGGCGACTTCTTCGACGCCGTGCACGAGAAGGTCGCCGCCGAGGTGCTGACGCGCGTGCTCTATCCCGACGACTCCACGCCACGCGGCCGCAACCTGCGCTTTGTTCAAGAATATTTCCTCTGCGCCTGCTCGCTGCGCGATATCATCGAGCGATTCCGCCATCGCGGCAACGACTGGAAGCAGTTGCCTGAAAAGGTCGCCATCCAGCTCAATGACACGCATCCGGCCATGACGGTCGCCGAGCTCTTGCGGATCTTGCTCGACGAGGCCCTGCTGAGCTGGGACGAAGCGTGGGACCTCACCCGGCGCACGCTGGCCTACACCAACCACACGCTCATGCCCGAAGCGCTCGAGACGTGGCCGATCGGGCTCTTCGAGACGGTCGCGCCGCGGCTCCTGGAAATTATTTACGAAATCAACAGGCGCTTTCTCGACGACGTGCGCAGTCGGTTTCCCGACGACCCCGGCCGGATCTCGCGCGTGAGCCTGATCAGCGACGGCCCCGAAAAGCGGGTGCGCATGGCCAACCTGGCGATCGTCGGCACCCATAGCACCAACGGCGTGGCCGCGATCCACACGCGGTTGCTGCGGAGCACGGTGGTCGCCGATCTGGCCGATATCTTCCCGGAGCGGTTCAACAACAAGACCAATGGCGTCACCCCGCGGCGCTGGCTGCATCTCGCCAACCCTGATTTATCAAGTTTGATCACCACCGCGATCGGCGATGGCTGGATCACCGATTTGCCCCAGCTCAAGAAAATCGTCCCCCTGGCAGGCGACCGGGCGTTCATCGAGGGCTTCCGCAAGGCCAAGCGCGCCGCCAAGCTGCGATTCGCCGACTGGTTCAAGAAATCGACCGGACTGGTCATCGACCCCGACACGATTTTCGATACCCAGGTCAAGCGTATTCACGAGTACAAGCGGCAGCTGCTCAATATTCTGCATGTTATTATTATTTATAATCGTCTTTGTGATAATCCCAGGCTCGATATCCCGCCGCGAACGTTTTTCTTCGCGGGCAAGGCCGCGCCGGCCTACGCGCTGGCCAAGCTCATCATCAAGCTCATCAACAATGTGGCCGCGGTCGTGAATGTCGATCCGGCCGTCAAGGACAAGATCAAGGTCTTTTTCTTGACCGAGTACAATGTGACCCTGGCGCAGCAGTTGATTCCGGCGAGCGATGTCTCGGAACAGATTTCGACGGCCGGCTATGAGGCCAGTGGCACGGGCAACATGAAGTTCATGATGAACGGGGCACTCACCGTGGGCACCCGCGACGGCGCCACGATCGAGATGGCCGAGGAAGCCGGCGAGGAAAACTTTTTCCTCTTCGGCCTGACCGCCGACCAGGTCGCCGAGAGCCGAAGCTGGTACAACCCGTACTGGCACTATGAGCATGATCCGGAAACCAAAAGGGCGCTCGATATGATCGCATCCAACGCGTTCAGCGAGCACGAGCCGGGCGTCTTCGGGCCCATCTGGGATACACTGTTGCCTCGGGGCGACCATTACATGCACCTGGCCGATTTGTCGGCCTACCTGGGCACCCAGGAAAAAGTGTCGGATCTTTACAAGGACCCTGACGCCTGGACGGCCCGCGCGATCAAGAACGTGGGACATTCGGGCAAATTTTCGAGTGACCGGACGATTCTCCAGTACGCTGGTGAAATCTGGAATGCGAAGGCGTGCCCTGTGGGTTGATCGGATCGGGTCAGGGCAGGGTGGGGCGGGTCAGGGCAGTCGTGGTGACCGTACAATTCTGGGTGGCCACGAAGATCGGGTCAGGGCAGGGTGGGGCGGGTCAGGGCAGGCCGGGTCGCCGGCGCTGTGAGTTCATCGCTCAGAGGAGATTTGTTGATGGCGATTCATCCCCTGGCCGGTCAACTGGCGCCGGCGAGCGTTTTGATCGATGTGCCTGCGCTCGAACAGGCTTATTTCACAACCCAGCCCGACCCGGCCAATGCCCGGCAGCGCGTGGCCTTTGGCACGAGCGGCCATCGCGGCACGGCCCTCGACGGGACATTCAACGAGGCTCACATCCTGGCGATCACCCGCGCGATCTGCGAGTATCGGCGTGCGCAGGGAATCGATGGCCCGCTTTTTCTTGGCAAGGATACACACGCGCTCTCCGGACCGGCGCAGCGAACGGCCCTCGAGGTCCTGGCGGCCGAGGGGATCGACACGGTCTTGCAGCGCGACGATGGCGTGACACCCACGCCGGTGATCTCGCACGCGATTCTCACATACAACCGCGGCCGCACCGAGCATCTTGGCGACGGCATTGTGATCACGCCGTCGCACAACCCGCCGGCCGACGGCGGCTTCAAGTACAACCCGCCCAACGGCGGACCTGCCGAGTCGGATATCACGTCATGGATTCAAGATCGCGCCAACGCCCTGCTGCGCGGTGGTAATGCCGACGTGAAACGGATTCCGTTTGCGCGGGCGATTCGTGAAAGCACCACGCGTGAAGTCGATTTCGTGCGCCCCTACGTCGATGACCTGGGGAGCGTCATTGATATGGACGCGATTCGCTCGGCCGGCCTCAAGCTGGGAGTCGACCCGCTCGGCGGCGCGGCCGTTCATTACTGGGAACCGATCGTCGACACTTATGGTTTGAATATCACCGTCACGAATCCGGCCGTTGATCCGACGTTTCGATTCATGACGCTCGATCACGACGGCCAGATCCGCATGGATTGTTCGAGCCCCTATGCAATGGCCACCCTGGTAAAGCTCAAGGACCACTTCGACTTGGCTTTCGGCAACGACCCCGACTCCGACCGCCACGGCATCGTGACAAAATCATCAAGCCTGATGAATCCGAATCATTTCCTGGCCGTGGCGATTCGGTATTTGTTGACGCACCGGCCAGATTGGAACGTGCGGAGCCAGGTGGGCAAGACGCTGGTGAGCAGCAGTTTGATCGACCACGTAGTCAACGGCTTGAAACGGTCGCTGTGCGAGGTGCCGGTCGGCTTCAAGTGGTTTGCGCCCGGATTATACGATGGCTCGTTTTGTTTCGGCGGGGAGGAGAGTGCCGGCGCGAGCTTCTTGCGGCGCGATGGCACCGTGTGGACGACCGACAAGGATGGCCCGATCATGGACCTGCTGGCCGCCGAGATTTTGGCGCGCACCGGCAAGGATCCAGGGGAGCATTTCAGCGAACTGACGGCTCAATTTGGCACACCCTACTACACACGGATTGACGCACCAGCGACTCCCGAGGAAAAGGCGCGCTTACAAAAGCTCGAGCCCGATAACGTCAAGGCCGGCGACCTGGCCGGCGAGCCGATCACGGCCAAGCTGACGCGCGCCCCGGGTAATAATGCACCGATCGGCGGTCTCAAGGTCGTGGCCGCGACGGGTTGGTTTGCGGCGCGGCCTTCGGGGACGGAGAACATTTACAAGATCTACGCCGAGAGCTTCCGCGACCAAGACCACTTGAATGCGATCGTCGCCGAGGCGCAAAAGATCGTCAGTGACTGCGCTGGCGTGAATCGGGCGTTCGGCGATTGCCTTCCTGAAGAGCGGCCGCGGCTGATCGCAATCTCCTCGTCCTTCGGCATGGGCAAAATGGCCCACCGCCGCCGCATCGGCCGGCCGGCGATAGCCGCTAACCGACACAACGACACCCGCCACCTGACGTTGCGTATTGACCACGCCGCGCCATGCCGGGCAGTCATTGTCGTAGCCGGTTGCCTCAGGTCGTCACTTCGTGATGCGGGTGACGCCAGGACGCCTCGCCGTAAGTGCTGCTGGTCTAACGCAATGCATCACTACATGGCGGAGCGTGGCACGGCCTGGGACCGTCGAGCGAAATAAAAAATCACCAAGCCTGAATAGAATGAGGGAAGGAACTTCCGCTGTCAGGGCAGTAAGAGGATAGAGCAATGCGAAAACTTGGGAGTGAGCTGGATGGCGAATCGAGTGTCGGCGGCGACCAAAGAGGGGATTCATTCGCTTTTCCAGTGGGGGGCCATGGGCCACTGGTCCGATGAGCAGTTGATCGCGCAGTTTGTCCTGGGCCAGGATGCGAGTGAAGCGGCTTTTCGTGTCTTGATACATCGCCATGGGCCGATGGTGCTGGCGGTTTGCCGGCGCGTTCTGGGCGATGAGCATGCGGCCGAGGACGCGTTTCAGGCCACATTCCTGGTCCTTGTGAAGAAAGCACCGGCGCTGCGGGATTGTGGGCTTTTGAGCAACTGGCTCCACGGTGTGGCGCTGCGGGTTGCCAGTAAAGACCGGGTCAATCGTGCCCGTCGGCGCGTGATCGAGCAGCAGGCGGCGGCCGGATCGGTGATCTTTCGCGACGGAGAACCCGGCCAGGCCGAGCTGAAGGCCGTGATCGACGCGGAGATTCGCCGGCTCCCCGAGCGGTATCGCACGCCCCTGGTTCTCTGTCATGTCGAGGGCCTGCGTCATGAGGAGGTCGCCCATCGGCTTGGTTGTCCGGTGGGGACGGTCGAGAGCCGGCTCTCACGCGCTCGCGAGCAATTGCGAACCCGGCTGGCCCGCCGCGGACTGGCCCCCTCGGCCTCGGTCATGATCGCTGCGCTGCGGCCGCCGCCAGGCATCAAGGCAATGGCACCGTCACTCGTCGAAATGACACTTCGGGCCGCGGCGGAATCGACGTCACGGCAAGCTCTGGCGAAGACGGGGTTTACGGCGACTGGGTGGATGTCGCGAACCTTTGCGTTGGTCCCGGCCTTTCAGCCTGGCAGAACCGTATTGAGCCTGGTTGCGTGCCTGGGCCTGTCGGCCATGGGGCTCACGATGTACCGCGCGGCGGGCGAGCCGGCGCCGGTCCCCATTTCGCCCGTGCTACCACCGCCGCAATCAAGCCGACCTTCGCCGGCCACTGCGGCGGGCGCCAGAATCTCAAACGCAACTGTTCAGGAAAAGCAACAGGTGATCATCGCTCCGGAGCCGGTGCCCGAAGCTCGCCGGGTCGCTGAAAAGACGCAGGAGGTTGCGCCAAAACGATTTCCTTCGGCGATGGCCATCCCACTCACGAACATCACCATCGACGGCCGGCTCGACGACTGGCCCAAGACAATGACGACCTATGCGATCGGTAACCAGTTACTGGAACATCAGAGCTACCAGACAGAACCGGTCGAGCTGGCCGACGATCCGCGTGCCTATTTCATGGTTGGCTACAGTGAAGTCGCCCAGCAAATTTACGTGGCCGTCGTCGTGCGGGATAAGGATATCGTCGTCCATCCGACCGACACCCTGCAAACCGACGCCGTGGAAATCTACATCGACGGCAACTTTTCAAACTCGGCGACCGCCGTGCCGTCTGGAGACTGGCAAACCGAGCTCGATGCCGCAACCATGCCAGTGCTTCAATACGCCGGCGTGCCGGGCCGACTCAGAGCCTACGGAGACAGGTGGAACGCCAATCCATCGCTCGTTTATGCCGGCACCAGGCAAACGGCGACCACGATGAAGTATCAATACGACGGCAATGTGATCACCTACGAATGGTCGGTCAAGGCGTTCGATCGTTATCCCGACCGGCCGACTCGGCTCCATGTGGGCAAGCACCTCGGATTCGACGTGGCCGTGCTCGATAAAGACAAACTCACAGCCCCCGAAAAACCATTGGCCGCCCTCCGCGAGAAGAGGCCGACCGTCTTCCTGACGTGGGGTCTTCCCCCCGAAGTCTTCAAGGGCTGCGACGCACGGAGCCTGGGTGAGCTGATCCTCACCAACGGCCCGACTGATTGATCGCACATATTCGGCGTGCGTCTATCTGATCCCACGGCGCAAACTCGGTCGCGGCTTGCCAGCCGCAGGCCAATATCTTACAGTTGTCATAGAGTCTTACAAATGTCGAAGGCAGAGGTGGTTTGAGGTCGGTTTTGTGGCGTGCGGCGGGTGGCACACGTGTTTCGAGGCTATGGGTGCGCATATTGCGTGAACAACAACATCGGTATTAACGTACAAGTGGACGAGGATCATTGATGAAGTGGACCACGCAGTCAAAAATATTGGGAGCGACTCAGGGCCTCGCGATGCTCATTCTGGCGGGGGGGATCCTCGGATTCGTCGTCAAGCACGCCGCCGATCACAAAGGGATAGCCTACGTACACGTGTCGACCCCCGGTGTTGACGTGATGATCGATGATTCTAGCTATTACGTTGAAACGCTGGAAAGCACGCCGATTGTCCATGAACTGGGCGCTGGCGCGCATTCCCTGAGAATGCTGCGTGATGGCGTTGTTCTTTACGAGCAAGAATTCACGCTCGGCCTGGGCGAGGAAATTGTCCTGACTGCGTGGGAGACACGCAGTTCGGACAATACCACGACTCCCCCGAACGACGCGCGGGTCGAGCTTCATGAAATGCCAGTGCCGCCTCATGGTCCAGCGCACTCCGATCGATCGTCGCAACGGAGCGAGCGATCGGTGCCTTGCACGACCAGCGATGGCCACGGGTGAACCCAACCACGCGAGGCTGGCGGTCGGTGATCGCGCTGCGATAGACTTGGGCGGCTAGGGGTCGGACGCTTCTTGGCGAGATTGCCACGCCTGTTGCGCCCCTTTCAATCGCGGATTCGCGAGAAACCGGCCTGGGGATTCATCAATGAGCAGCACCGCACCGTTAAGCGATCGACCTGCGTGGAAGGCCCTGCAAACGCACTCTCAAGAAATGCGCAACGTGCATCTCCGGCAGCTTTTTTCGCGGGAGCCGGCGCGTGGCGAGCGGCTCACGGCGGAGGCCGCGGGGCTGTTTCTCGATTATTCCAAGAATCGCGTCACGGATGAAACACTCGGCCTCCTGGTGCAACTGGCCGAGCAATCGCATTTGAAGGCTCGCATTGAAGCGATGTTTCGCGGTGACAAGATCAACGTGACCGAAGGGCGTGCGGTCTTGCACGTGGCGCTACGGGCCCCCAGGGGTGAATCGATCGTTGTCGACGGTCAAGACGTCGTTCCTGAGGTGCACGCCGTTCTCGACCGCATGGCCGAATTCGCCGATAAGATCCGTAGCGGGGGCTGGAAGGGGCACACGGGTCAGCGGATCAAGAATATCGTGAATATCGGCATCGGCGGTTCCGATCTGGGACCCGTGATGGCCTACGAGGCGCTCAAGCATTACAGCGACCGCTCGTTGACGTTCCGCTTTGTTTCCAACGTGGATGGCACCGATTTCGCGGAGGCCACGCGCGATCTCGATCCGGCCGAGACGCTCTTTATCGTCTCTTCAAAAACGTTTACCACGCTCGAAACGATGACCAATGCGCAAACCGCGAGAGCCTGGAGCTTGAGTGCGCTGGGCGACGAAGCCGCGGTCGCCAGGCATTTCGTGGCTGTCTCGACCAATGAAAAAGAAGTCAGCAAGTTTGGCATCGATACAGCGAACATGTTCGGGTTCTGGGACTGGGTTGGCGGTCGGTATTCGATGGATTCGGCGATTGGCTTGTCGACAATGATCGCCATCGGTGCCGACAACTTCGCCGCGATGCTCCGCGGTTTTCATGCGATGGACGTTCATTTCCGGACCGCGCCCTTCGAGCGAAACCTGCCGGTCCTTCTGGGGCTCTTGACCGTCTGGTACACCGATTTTCTTGATGCCGAGACAATCGCGGTTTTGCCGTACGACCAGTATCTCAAGCGTTTTCCGGCCTACTTGCAGCAACTGACGATGGAAAGTAACGGCAAGTCGGTGACCCTGGAAGGAACGCGTGTGACTTATGCGACGGGGCCGGTTTACTGGGGAGAGCCGGGCACCAACGGTCAGCATTCGTTCTATCAGCTCATCCATCAGGGAACGCGCCTGATTCCGTGCGATCTGATCGGGTTTGCCCGGTCGTTAAACCCACTGGGCGAGCACCACGATTTCTTGATGTCGAATGTGTTTGCCCAGGCTGAGGCGCTCGCGTTTGGCAAGACCACCGAAGCCGTGAAGGCGGAAGGGACGCCCGACTGGCTGGCGCCGCATCGTACGTTCGAGGGAAACCGGCCGACAAACGTGATTCTGGCCGAGCGTCTCACACCCGAGATTCTGGGTACGCTCGTGGCGCTTTACGAGCACAGTGTCTTCACTCAGGGCACGATCTGGGACATCAATTCGTTCGATCAATGGGGTGTCGAGCTTGGCAAGGTTCTGGCGAAGCGGATCATCCCTGAGCTCGAAAGTGCGTCCGAGCCCAAGCTGGAACATGATAGCTCGACGAACGCGCTCATCACACGCTATCGCGGGATGAAAAAAAGAACCCCCGCGCCTGACGCGCAGGGGTCAATCGGGCGAAATTGATTTCGATCAGCGTCACTCACCGCGTCGCGCGGGAGTCAAGGCCTGGTCTGAATCGGGCTTATACAATTCAGCTCAGAGCGCTGCCGCTTTGCTGTCTGCGGCGCTGGACGAACTTCCGCAGGCCCAGACCGCCGATGGTGCTCAGGAACAGGGCGATCGTACTGGGTTCCGGGGTCGTGATGATCGGATTGGTATCGGACGAGGTAATCACACCCGCGACCGTGGTTTCGCCGTTACCGGCCGTTGAGGGCACGAGCAGCAACTGAGACTGAGGAATGCTCAGGGTGCTGGACGTGCTTCCCAGTTGAAACGAGCCGGATGAGGGTGTGGTGAAGGTTGCAATGACGTTTGACTGGCTTGCACCGATCTCGGTGCCGTTCAAGACGCCCGTGATCGTCACCGCTCCCGCGTTTTTGAGTGGCATCATATCAGCCGACGTCGTGCCCAGCGAGCCGGGGATAAACGTGATGCTGAAAGGCGTATTGGTATACGTCGTCTGGGCGGCGGCGCCCTGTGCGGCGACCTGGAAATATCCCAGGGGCACGTTAGATGATGTGTTAACTTGACCATTTGTGAGCGGAACGAAGCTGATCACGTTGGCTCCGGTGACTCCGTCGTTCGACACGGACGTGCTGATCGCGCCGGCGGTGCTGTATCCGAGAAGCGAATCAGCCTTGGTGCCTGTCTGGGCACTCACGAAAAGCCCCAGGGCGATGACCGCGTTTCGCAGCCCTGTCCACCCTTGTGTCATGCGCATCTTTTCCTCCTGAAACGGATAGGATAGTCGCGATCCGATCCGCGACTCCGCAACGTCTTCGTCTGGACTCGAAGTGTGGTGTCCCCCCCTGGACCGAGATGCTCCGGAGCTTCCTGTTGGGACAGACCGGCACGCACGGATCGACTCTTGTCGCGAGGCGGACGAACGACAAGGACGGCGACAGTCACAACTCCAGTCAGGGCCACGCGCAAAAAAAGCGGTCAACCCCTTCTCGTCGCGACCCTGAGTATCAGGAGATGAAGGTCAAGGAGAAATGATGATCGCCATTGCGATCTCAGCCTCCTTGCCCACCACGACCGGAAATCAACCATGACTTCCAGCCTCGCGAATCCCGGGTGTGAACTTACGGTGGGGAAGATAACCCGGCGGTTGAAACTTGTAAACCGAACTTTAGGGATTTTTGTCCGAATTCGCGATTTTCTGGATCGGCACGGGAATGCGTTTTTTCAGAGCATGGTGATCGGGTCGACGTCGATGGCCAGCTCGACTCCGCGAGGGGGTGGATGCTGGGCCGGAATCACGCGGGTCAACTGAAGTAGTGGCCGTGAGTGGGGGCAGCGCAACTGGAGGTGCACCCGGAAAAGGTTGCGAATTTTCAGGATCGGAGCAGGGGCCGGGCCGAGGATTCGCAGCGAGGCATCGGCCCCCTCGCGAAAGGCGGCCGCCAGGTCGTTCATGTAGGCCGCCACCGCGGTTTCATCGAGCCCACGCGCGATCAGCCGGACCATGCGCCCGTATGGCGGCACTCCGCCTTTTTCACGCTCGGGCAGCTCTTGTTGCGCGAATCCCTGGTAATCGTGGTGCGCCGCCAGGCGGATTGCGGGATGGTCGGGCGAATACGTCTGCACGAGCACTCGCCCCGGCCGGTCGCCGCGGCCCGTTCGCCCGGCCACCTGGGCCACGAGCTGGAAGGTTCGCTCGGCCGCGCGAAAGTCAGGGATGTGCAGCGCTGTGTCGGCGTTGACCACGCCCACCAGGGTCACGTTGGGGAAATCGAGTCCCTTGGCGATCATCTGCGTGCCCAGCAAGATCCGCACTTCGCCCGCCTTGAACGCGCTCAGGACGTGCTCATGGCTCCCGGGCGAGCGCATCGTGTCGGAATCCATTCGCCGCGAAACGACGTCGGGAAATGCGGCGCCGATTTCGCGCTCGAGCCGCTCGGTGCCGATTCCGCCGTAATGAAGCGGCTGTGCGCCACAGCCGGGGCAAGCCGGGGGACACGGGCGCTCGGCATCGCATGTGTGGCAAATGAGCGTATGACGACTCTTGTGATAAGTCACGGCCACGTCACAGGCATGACACTTGACAACGTGCCCGCACCGCGGGCAAATCACGAATGTGTGAAACCCCCGGCGATTCAGGAGCAGGATCACCTGCCCGCCGGCGGCCAGGGCCTCGTTCATCGCCTGCCGGAGTGATTCGCTGAGCCCCCCCACGACGACCTTCTCGTTGCGAAGGTCGATGATCTCGACGCCCGGCATGGGGCGGCCGCCGACCCGGCTGGGCATGGCAAGCCGCGTATAACGCCCGCGCTCGGCGTTTCGCCAGCTCTCGAGGGCCGGCGTGGCCGAACCCAGGATGACCGGAACGCCTTCCATTTGCGCGCGTTTCACCGCGACGTCGCGCGCGTGATAGCGCGGGGTTGTCTCCTGCTTGAAGCTGCTCTCGTGTTCCTCGTCGATCACGATCAGTCCCAGGCGCCGCGTCGGCGCAAGACGGCCGAGCGGGCGCCGACGACGACCTGCACATCGCCCGAGGCGATACTCTGCCAGTGGCGATGGCGCTCGGCATCGCTCATGTGGCTGTGCAGTACGGCGATCCGGGTGAACCGCCGTCGGAACCGGCGAATCGTCTGGGGCGTCAGGCTGATCTCGGGCACGAGCACGATCGCCTCGCGGCCGCGCGTCACCACTTCCTCGATCGCCGCGAGATAGACCTCGGTCTTGCCGCTACCCGTCACACCGTGAACCAGGAAGGGAGCGAATCCCCCCGACCCGATCGCCGGTATCAGTCGTTCGAGGGTCGCCGCCTGCTCGGCGGTGAGGGTCGGCCGCGCCGGCGCTATTACTCCCTCGACGGATCGCCCCGACTCGTCTTGAGCGGCGTCGCTTGACGTTTTTGCCTTTGCACTTGCCGGCGCGGGGCCTGACGCCGCCGGGCCGACGGGCGTCCGCCGCTTGCTGGTGGTCACCAGCCCTTGTTTTCGCAATCCCAGGATCGGCACGGTCGTGCATTTGGCCAGCCGGCAGGCGTCGGCGATCGTGAGCGGTTCGTCGCTGCGGCTAAGGACCTCGAGCACGGCGGCCTGCTTGGGGGGGAGCCGGCGCTTGATGATCTCGGCCTGCAAGTCCGACCGGATCTCCGCGGGCACGGTCAAGAACGTTCCGACCCGTGTCCCGGCGTGTTTCTTGACCCCGGCCGGCACAACCGCATCGAGTGCCTGGCCCCACGAGCAAGCGTAATAATCGGCCATCCAGCGGGTCAGCTCGAGCATCCTGTCATCGATCAGTGGTAAAGGGTCGAGCACGTCGATGACATCTTTGATCTTGGCGGCGTCGAGATCGTCGGGGGGCATCTGGTCGACCCGCACGCAATAGCCGACCGCCGCGCGATCGCCCCGGCCCAGGGGTACGCGCACGCGCTGGCCGACCGAAATGGTCCGCGTGAACCGCCCCGGCACGCGATAGGTCAAGACCTGGTCGATCGGCCGGTTGAAAACAACACCCGCGAAGGGCCCCTTGCCGGGGCTTCGATCTTGATCGGCGATTCCAAACCAGGCTTTCTGACGCGCGGCGACAGCCTCTTTGTCTCGGGCGTCGCCTCCCTGGCCCGCGCCGCCACGGGTACCGGCAATTCCGCGACCGTGACGCTTCCTGGCGACTTTCGCATTGATCGGGCTCATGAGCTCGCCTTCACGTGCTCGTTTGATTCAGGAACGGCCTCTGAATCGTCATTATACCGCGGCGTGCCTCGATCCCGGAGACCGCCAGCCGGTTTTCCGTTCAATGAGGATGCCGAGTCGAGCCGCGATGATTGAGTGTGCCGTCGTGTCGCTAAACGACTTATGGCGATTACGCGAAGCCGGACAACCCCGATATCAAGCCCGTATACGACTTGCACCATCGCACAACATTCCTCAGACGTTGACAATCTTCACCGCTCGAACCTATCGTCGGGTCTCGGCACGCCGAGGTTTTTCTGGAGAATCGATTTTACGCGAGAACTGAACTTTTGTCCATATAGCCTGACGTCGTGGAATTTCAGCCTCATTGATGACGACCGCGGCGTCTGGCTTCGCGAGGGAAGCGGGTCGATGCGACTGGGGCTTTTTGGCGGCACGTTTGACCCGATTCACCTCGGGCATTTGATTTTGGCGGAGCGTTGCCGCGAGGCCTGCGCCTTGACCAGGTCTGGTTTGTGGTCGCTGGTGCGCCGCCACATAAGCGAGGCGATCGCACGGCGGTGGCCCACCGCCTGGAGATGGTTCGAATCGCGATTGCCGGACACGCCGCGTTCGCGGTATCGGAGATCGAGGCGACGCGTCCGGGCCCGCACTACAGCGTCGAAACATTGGAAACGGTCTGTCACGACCGTCCGGGTGATGAGCTTTTCTTCCTGATCGGCGCTGACAGCCTGGCCGACTTACCGTACTGGCGCGAACCTGCGCGAATAGCCCAGATGGCGACGATCGTGGTCGTCAACCGCCCCGGCCTGGAGGAGGTCGGACCCGGGACGTTGCCCGACTTTGGCCCGGGTGCCCATCCCTTGCTGGCGGTCACGATCCCGCCGATCGGGATCGCGTCGACCGACCTGCGGCGGCGGCTCGCCGAAGGCCGTAGCGTCCGCTACATGGTTCCCCGCGGGGTGGAAGCGTATATCGACGCGGAGGGGCTTTATCGCCTCGAGCCGAGCATGTAACCGGCGCTGGCACAGAGGAAAGGAATTGGCTGCGAATGATTCCCATCGAGGCCGCGATCCGCAAAACTCGATGGCGATCACGGGCCATCATTTTGTGGCTTGCCATCGTCGTTGATTTCAGCGGTTCCGGGCCGGGCTCGCTCATTCGCGGCGCCGAACCGGACGAACCCTGGCTGGCCCCGTACACGGGACCCACTCGCTCGGACGTCAGTGCCACGACGCTCGATGGCAAGGTGCTTTGCGGCTACCAGGGGTGGTTCAACACGCCCGGCGACGGCACGAATTTTGGTTTCGCGCACTGGGGAAGCCGCCTGACAGATCTCCAGGACAGACATTTCACGATCGACATGTGGCCCGATACGTCGGAATACACCCCGCGCGATCTTGCGCGGTTCCGGGTCTCAAGATGCCCGACGGTGCGCCGGCCCGGCTTTATAGTGCGTTTCGCAAGGGGCCCGTTTTGCTTCATTGCCAGTGGATGCGGCAATACGGCATCGACGGCGTTTTTTTGAGCCGTTTTGTATCCGAGACGACCGACCCTGAGCGGGCGCGGCATGTGAACATGGTGCTCGCCAATGTGCGCGAGGGATGCCATCGCGAGGGGCGCGTCTGGGCGCTGATGCTCGACCTGTCAATGGGACGGCGGGGATCGACGGCGGCTGTCATCAATGACTGGAAGTTTCTGTGCGATCGAGTTCACGTCCGCGAGGATTCGCGGTACTTGCACCATCAGAAGAAGCCGGTCGTCTTGCTATGGGGCCTGGGTTTCCAGGATCGGCCGTGGACGCCCGAGCAAGCCGACGAGTTGATCACGTTTTTTACGTCCGATCCCAGGTATGGGGGAGTTTATCTGATCGGCGGCGTCGATCCCTACTGGCGCACGTTGCGCGGCGGCGCGCGGCCCGATCGACGCTGGGCGGCCGTTTATCGCAAGTTTGACGCGATCAGCCCGTGGGATGCGGGCCGGTATCATGACAACGCCAGCATGGATCGCCTGCGAAGTGACGTGTGGCAGCCCGACATGGCCGAGCTCAAAAGCCTGGGCAAGGGGTACATGCCGACGGCGTTCCCCGGCTTCTCGTGGGACAACTTGCGGCGGACCAAGCCCGGAACGTCCGTCATTCCCCGGCGCAAGGGGGAGTTTTACTGGCGACAATTCGCGATCTTCAAAAAGCTGGGAATTCGCACGGTTTTCGTCGGGATGTTTGACGAGGTCGACGAAGGAACGGCGATCTATAAGGTGGCCAATCAAGTTCCGGTCGGAGTGCACTTCGTGACCAATGAGGGGCTCCCTGCCGATTATTATCTCAAGCTGACGGGTACTGCGACGCGGATGATTCGTGGCGAGGCGCCGCTTTCGGAGCAGATTCCCGATGGCATGGGGTTACGAACAAACGAACGTGAATGAAGTCGTTTCGCGTAGGCCAAACCGATATAAGCTTACGCTTGCCCGGCGGAGGAACCGATGCCCAAGCCGTTTGACGCAACGACGCGGAAGCTCTTCGAGATGGGGCCCGCGGAATGGGCGCGGTTCTTGCGCGTCGGGTTTGCGGATTCAAGTCGGGTATCGGTGATCGACTCGAATATCTCAACGGTGATTGCCGAGGCTGACAAGGTCTTGTGGATCGCCGAGTCCGAGCCCTGGATCGAGCATGTCGAGTTCCAGGCCGGGCGTGATGTTGGTTTGCCGAATCGCGTGCATCATTACAACACCAACCTGTGGCATGCCCACGATGTGCCGGTGCATTCGACGATCCTTCTGTTACGGCCTGCGGCCGACGGTCCCGAGCTGACAGGAAACACGAGCGGCGCTATCGCAACGGCGCCGTTTACAATGAGTTCCTGTACGATGTATTGAGGATCTGGGAGCAGCCGGTAGGCGAGATCTTGGTCGCGGGCCTGCCGATCTTGCCGCTTGGGCCTGTGGCGAAAGTCGAGCCGGAGCGGGTGCGTGGTGTATTGGAGGCAATATCGGAGCGGTTGGAGGCGGAGACGACGAGTCAGGATCAAAAGACGATCTTGTGGGCGGCGACGAAGATGTTGATGGGGTTGCGTTATCCGAAAGAGCGAGTGGAAGAGCTGACACGGGGGATTTCAGACATGATCCTGGGTATTCGAGGGATTGAGGAATCGTCGGTCTATCAGGACATCTTCGGCAGAGGGCGAGCTGAGGGGCGGGCCGAGGCGGAACGGGAGATCTTGTTGCGCCAGGGCGCAAGCGGTTTGGTCCACCGAGCGACACGGTCGAAGCAACGATTAACGCACTGTCCGACCTCGATCGGCTGAATGCCTTGCTCGATCGGGTTCTTGACGCGTCGACGTGGGATGAATTGCTGGCCGCGCCTGGTGTTGATGCTGCCAGTGAAGACGCGTGACGCGAGAATTTTGAGGGCCTGGCTGCTGAGGATTTTCAAGCCGCCGGCTGCGGCGACGCGGATGATTCGCATTAAGGCGCCGCTTTCGGAGCACATTGCCGAAGGCGTTGATAAGACCATTGAGAAACGAGTGACGTGAACTGCGTTGGGGCGACTCGTGTCGCGCTGGAGGAACCGATGCCCAAGCCGTTTGACGCGACGACGCGGAAACTTTTCGAGATGGGGCCGGCGGAATGGGCACGCTTCTTGCGCGTTGGGTTTGCGGATTCGAGTCGGGTGTCGGTGATCGACTCGAATATCTCGACGGTGGTCGCCGAGGCCGACAAGGTCTTGTGGATTGCCGAGCCCGAGCCCTGGATCGAACACGTCGAGTTTCAGGCTGGTCGTGACCCTGGTCTGCCGAATCGGGTGCGTCATTACAACATCAACCTGGACCATGCGCACGATGTGCCGGTGCATTCGACGATCATCTTACTGCGGCCTGCAGCCGACGGTCCCGAGCTGACAGGAAAACACGAGCGGCGGTATCGCAATGGCGACGTCTATAATGTGTTTCATTATGATGTATTGAGGATCTGGGAGCAGCCGGTCGACGAAATATTGGCCGCGGGCCTGCCGATCTTGCCGTTGGCGCCAGTGTCAAAAGTCGAGCCCGAGCGGGTGCGTAGCGTGCTGGAAGCGATATCGGAGCGGTTAGATGCGGAAACGACGAGCGATGATCAAGAGGCGATCTTGTGGGCGGCGACGAAGGTCTTGATGGGATTGCGGTATCCGAAAGAGCGGGTGGAAGAGCTGACACGGGGGATTTCGGACATGATTCTGGGCATACGGGGGATCGAGGAATCGTCGGTCTATCAAGACATCTTTGGCAAAGGCGAAGCCACGGGCGAAGCCAGGGGGCGGGCCGCTGAGGCACGGGAGATCTTACTGCGCCAGGGTCGCAAGAAGCTTGGTCCATCCAGTGAGACCGTCGAAGCGACGATCACTTCGCTTGGCGACCTCGATCGTCTGAATGCCTTGCTCGACCGGATTCTCGACGTCTCGACGTGGGATGAATTGCTGGCCGCGCCTGGTGTTGATGCTGCTAGTGAGTGAAGACGCGTGACGCGAGAATTTGGAGAGGCCTGGCCGCTGAGGATTTTTCAAGCGGACGGCTGCGCCGAACCGGATGATTCGAGATGACTCGCCGCTTTCGAAGCACATTTCCGAAGGCGTTGGTTTCACGACCATTGAGAAACGAGTGACGTGAACTGCGTTGGGGCGACTCGTGTCGCGCTGGAGGAACAGATGCCCAAGCCGTTTGATGTGACGATGCGTAAGCTGTTCGAGATTGGGCCCGCCGAATGGGCGCGGTTCTTGCGCGTACGGTTCACCGCCCCAGGTCGTGTGTCGGTGATCGACTCCAGTATCTCAACAGCGATCGCTGGGACCAACAAGGTCTTCTGGATCAATGAGCCCGAGCCATGGATTGAGCACGTCGAGTTCCAGGCCGGGCGTGATTTGGATCTACCCGATCGGGTGCATTATGACAACATTAACCTGTGGCGTGCGTACGACGTGCCAGTGCACTCGACGATCCTCTTGCTGCGGCCAGCCGCCGACGGGCCCGACCTGACGGGGATCTACGAGCAGCGGTATCGAAACGGCACTGTTTACAGTGAGTTCCGGTATGACGTATTGAGGATCTGGGAACAGCCGGTGGATGCGATCCTGGACGCGGGCCTGCCGATCTTGCCCCTGGCGGTGGTGGCGAAAGTCGAGCCGGGGCGGATGCCGAATGTTCTGGCAGCGATTTCGCGGCGGTTGAATGCGGAAACGACCAGTCAGGATCAAAAGACGATCTTGTGGGCGGCGACGAAGGAATTGATGGAGTTACGGCATCCGAAAGAGTGAGTGGAAGAGCTGACGCGGGGTTTCAGACATGATCCTGGGAATACGGGGGATCGAGGAGTCATCGGTTATCAGGACATCTTTGGTAAAGGCGAAGCCATGGGTGAAGTCAAGGCAGACCGAGCCACCTTGCTGCGCTGGGGACGCAAGAAGTTTGGTCCACCAAGGGACGTGGTCGAAGCGACGATCAACGCGCTGACCGACCTCGATCGGCTGAATGCCTTGCTCGACCGGATTCTTGACGACTCGACCTGGGATGAATTGCTGGCCACGCTTGGTGTTGATGCTGCCAGTGAGTGAAGACGCCTGACGTGAGGGGTCCAGGGCGCAGGCGCCGACGATTTTGCGACATGAATATCCAAGGCCGCCGGAAGAAATCGACAGCAGGATCGTTTTCCACGCTGTGGCGACTTCAGTACGAAATTCCGGCTCATGATTTCTGAATCGACGTCTGACAGGATCCTGCGCGATGCACCAAATCCAATTCCAACGGATCGGGCTGGTGCTGGGATCTGCGTTCCTGTTTGCGTGGCTGGGGACGTCTGACGCTTGCGCACAACACGGCTATATCCATACAGCTCCGGTCGGCCGGTTCAGGCCAAACGCCTGGGGTTTGAATGACATGCATGGAAATGTAAATGAGTGGTGTTCCGACTGGCATGAGATGGATTATTATCGACACGCGCTGCTGGAGGATCCGCAAGGCGGCTCGCCGGCCACGCACCGGGTGACCCGCGGCGGCAGCTCGGATGACGGGTTCCACAACGTTGGGTCGGGGGGACGTCTCAGGACCGCGCCGGGCTTCGGGTATTACGCCGTTGGATTCCGCGTGGCTCTAGTTCAGTCTGTCCGCTGAGCTAGTATAGCCTAGGTCAAGCGACTGGGTTTTGTTGACCCATGAAACGCACATGCGTTCTGCTACCACTGCGCTGCGCCGGCGTCGGTCTTGACTCATCGTGACGCTCGAATCGCCGAGCATCTACCCGCAACAGGCCCGTTGACGATAAAATCGCGTCAGACAGGGCCGGCCATGTTCTAAACGAACGAGGGCCGGATTCTGCGTTGTGTACTGATGGACCGAGCCAACAACCGCCGGGGAGACAGCCCAGATGAAACGCATCGCCCTTTTCTCCTTCTTGTTTTCATCGATCATTATCATTCCGATGACCACGCGGGCCGACGACAAGGACGCCAAGGCCACCGCGCAAGCCGTGCTCGACAAAGGCGCGGGCAATTTTGACACACGCGACGCCGCCGCCATGGCCGCGACTTACACCGAAGACGGTCAGATCCTCTGGATCGATAAAGATAACTCCACCGGCGACATCAGGGTCAGCGTCAAGAAGGAACGCACCGAAATCGAGTCGCTCTATCACGACATGTTCAAGGACGCCAAGGAAAAGACGACGTCGAAGAACACGGTGGAATTCGCGCGATTGGTGACGCCCGAGTTGATGATCATCCAAGGCGTGTTTCAGCCGAATATCGAGAAGGACGGCAAGTATCCCTTCGTGCAGACTCGTGTGAAAGTGGGGGATAAGTGGATGATCAAGAATTTGCAATTGTATATTTTCTCGCAGGATTGAGGTCGCGAATCGGAAAGCGCGGAAGCGCCGGGCCTGGAGTCCAAGCTCATGGCGGCATGCGACAGTTCCAGTCGATCAGAAGCACACTCAGCTTGGTGAATGTCGCTGACAGTCTGTCAAATAGGGTCGCCATGAGTCGGGGCGAGCGTCCTCGCGAGCCTAGTGCCTGCGCCAGCTCGACAGCGTCTTGCCGCTCCCCTTCCGGGACCGACTCTGAGCTGCCAGGCAACCGCGATCCCTCGTCTAACGCAGATTCTCCTGTCCTGCACACGATGATCGGTTACAATCTGCCCCATGAATGTCATCGTCGTGGTTTGCAACAGCCTTCACCTGGGCTTCCTCGGGACTTATGGCAATCCCTGGATTGAAACGCCCAACCTCGACCGCCTCGCGGCCGAGGGGATCGTTTTCGATCATCATTATCCGGAAAACTTGACGACGCTCCCCACGCGGCGAAGTTGGTGGACGGGGCGCTACGGCTTCGCCGACCCCGATCAGGGCTGGAGCCCGCTTCGGCCCGACGAGTGGATCTTGCCCGACATGCTCTGGGACAAGGGCGTGCGCACGGCACTCATCTCCGACGTGCCCCTTTTGCGCGAGGCCGGCGTCGGCTATGGACGGGGGTTTGACGAGGTGCAGTGGATTCGCGGCCAGGGCTATGATCCCCTGGTGCCGCCGACTGATCCCCGCGCTCGCGGTGTGCGGCTCGAGGACGAGCCCGGGCTGCGCCTCCCTGACGACGATGAGGAAGTTCGCGCACTCTGGAAGAAACGCTGGGAGCAATACCTCCGCAACCGCGCCGTGCTGCAAACGGATCGTCCCGAGAACACGGGCGTCGCGCGAACTGTCAAGGCGGCCATCGAATGGCTCGACCGGCGAAGTGAGGATAAGAGCCCATTCTTGCTCTGGCTCGATTTGTTCACGCCGCACGGTCCGTGGGACCCGCCACAGCCGTTTCGCGATCAATATGTCACGGTCGAACCCGACGAGTTTGAGGCCGGCGAGGAAGGCGACCTCGTCGATGACTCGACGGCCGACGACGATGACGAGATTGAAATCGACGATATCACGCCCTTGATCGACGTGCCCCCTGGTGCCGTCGGCGACGTCCTGAGCGAAGCCGAGCTCTTTCGGCTGCGCCGTACTTATGCCGGCAGCGTGACGCTCGCCGATCAATACCTGGGCGAGCTCTTCACGGCCATGCGCCAGCTCGGGCGGATGGACGACACCCTGCTCGTCTTCACCAGCGACCAGGGCGAGCCCCTCGGCGAGCACGGGTTTGTTCGCCGGTTTCGGCCGTGGTTGTATGAAGAGCTGATTCACACACCACTCATCATTCGAATGCCGCGCGGCGAATTCGGCGGCAACCGCCACCAGGCACTCGTGCAAACGGTCGACCTGGTTCCGACCATCGTGTCGGCCCTGGGCTTACCGCCGATCGTTCGCGACGAGGCTCCCTTGCACGGCCATGATCTTTTGCCGCTCATTCGTGGTGAACGTACCAAGGTGCGCGACTTCGCTTGCATGGGAATGGATGTCGCCGAATTCGCGATCCGAACCCATCTCTGGCACCTGATCGTGCCGGTCGAGGTCGATCCCGACGAGCCGCGCGTCGCCGAGCTCTTTCGCAAGCCCGAGGACCGCTGGGACCAGAATAACGTGATCGAGCAAAACGTCGAGGTCGCCGAACACCTCGAACTCGCCTTAAGGCGCTTTGTCGAAGCGCTCGAACGAGACACGCTCGAAGAGCTTCCCTTCCTCCGCGACATCGCCCGGCTCGGTGCGCGCTAAAGGCGCCTCTTGCACGACTTCCTCCGGGGTCGCGGCAACCACCACCCGCTGTCTTACCGGCCTCGCCGTCGATCGGGCCACGGCTGTGTGCGGCGTCGAACTGGAACCCGAACGGGAAATCGCGGCCGAATCGGGCTTGCCTGAATGACACGTGCAGCCTGCGCAACAGGGTACCGCGCCTCCGTGATGGCAGCCGTTCCCGCCATATCTCGGGTTGCTGCCGCCGGCGGGTTTGAATTTCTGAAGCCAGGCGGTGATCACGCCCGGCTTCTTCTCGGGCGCCGTTGTCATCATGGCAGGAGCAAAATGATGCTCGTGAGGCGCCGGCCGGACGGGATTGTCGGCTCTCGTGTTGTTGGCCGCGTAATAACTTGTGGGGAAAGTCACTTGCGGCCACTGCGGCCGAGTTGGTGGCTCACGATTTTCAATGGTGAACAAGCCCAGGAATCGACGCGGCGGCGCGGGGGCCGTCGGCGGTGGCGAAGCATAAATCGGGTCGACCGCGCGAGACGCCATCCGCTCGTTGTGCCGCGGTGACAGCGTCTTCCCCTGTGTGGTTCTGGAGTCGGTGAGAGGCTTTGCCGCATCGGCCGCCGGGACGGGCATCATTTCGGGGATCTCGGACGAGCCTGGAGCAAGCGCAACGCGCGACTTCGCCTCTTCGGCCCGGTCGGGCTTCGGCGCCGTCAGCTCATCGCGGTTGTCGGCCAGAGTCGTTGATTTCTCTTGCACCGGCGCGGTCGTCGATTCGTGGTTGTCGGCCAGAGTCGTTGATTTCTTCTGCGCCTGCGCGGTCATCGTTTCGTCGCTTTGGAGCGGCGGATCGGAATAGGTTGATGGATTCAAGAAACCGGGTGGCGGCGGCAAGAGCGGAGACGGCAACGCCGGACTTCGCTGGTCGGCGACTCTGGCGACATCCGCGGCCGGCACCTCGGTGCTTCTTGGCGGCTGTTCTGAATGAGTTGATGGATTCGCCGGCGGCAACGAGAGTGGTGTCCGCGGCGCCGGTCCAGACTGGTCGGCGACCCTGGCGACATCCTCCGCCGGGCTCTCGATGGCTCGGCGGCTTGACGACCACGGTGAATCGATGACGGGTGCGGACACCAAACCAAGCCCAGGAGGCGTCTCTGCCTGCGTCACGGCGGCCAGAGCGGCCTGGGTGCGGGCCGATGCTTCAGCCTGTGCTTCATTAACGGGCGGCGCGGCCGGAGCCGGCTCTGGATTTCGAGCGATCGGCTCCGCCTGTGCCAGATCGACAGGAGCCGACGGTTCAGCCGCTGCGTCGACGTGTTGAACGGATGTCTCCGATTGAGCCGACTCCCCCGCGCGGTGTGAGCGCTTTCGTCATCGGCTGTTGCTTGTTCGCGAGCCGGTTTCATCGAAGGCGCGGCGACCGGCTGCCAGCCCGAGGCCGATCGATCGTCTCGCTCGGTTCGTGAGAGCAGGCGCTCTGGTGTCGGATCAATCCCGGAAATGTCGAGCGCGACGGCCGTCGATGTATCGGGCAACGAATGAGGGGGAGTCCCTTCGCGTGACGGCGTGCGAGTCGACCGTGCGGCTTGACCCCATGGGGGCTTCTCGGCCCTGGTATCGTGAGCATTGGCTGCCATCACGTCGTTGTCATCATCATCCTGGTTGCCAGACACCGGAGCGGCGCGGACATCATTATCGTCGTCGCCGGCCCGGCTCGATCGGGGCCGCGTCGCGGGCTGGCTTCGAGCCGAAAGCAGGTTCCGGCTGGCGACGGCCACCGGACGAGCCTCTGAATCGGGCGCAGGCGCGTTCACCGTGCCTGGAGCGCTTTCCTGGCCGATTGCGAGCGGAAAATGGCGGGCGAGCCAGTTTGATCTCGGCTCGGGCCATACGTCGCCCGGAATTCGCCCGGGCGCCGCCGGGTCATAATCGAGCCAGCTCGCCGTTGCTATTACCGATGCGGCTGGGACTCCAGGCCGATTCGGCGCTCGGTGAAGGTCGCCACCACGAGAAACCGGTTGACGAGGCTGTTTCAGTGGGCTGAGACGGGGCCGGCGGCGGTGCGTTTGGCCCGTCGATCCGCTGGGGGCCGCTGGCGCAACCGCAAGCCCCTAGCCAGAGTAATCCAATCAGGGGGCCTATCGGTCTTCGTCGCACGGCGTTTCCTCCCGCCTCGACTCTTGGCATCGTCACTCCAGGACGGACGGTGCCATGATTTTGCCTGAGACTGGCTCTCTCACTCATTCAATCGGCATAATGCGTCCGATCGTCCGCCCGATTTCAGCGTTTAGTTGACAGATCGCCGTCACGATCGCGGGAATCGGAAAATCCTTTCTCATTGCCCCATCTCTCACAATATGAACAATAGGGTGCAGATCGTGCGAAGCATGACCCTTCTTCCTGAAGACCGATGAGCGAACTCGCCAACGAGCGGCGCTGCTGCCGCGTCGTGATGGCTGACGCACCTTGTCGGAATCGATTGCGAGGTTTGGCAATGATCGATGTCGAAGCGACAAAACGATTTATGGCGGCGCCGTGGCTCGCGGATGTCGACCTGGAAGTCAAAAAAGCCATCTCAAATGTTCTGGTCGAGGGGCGGGCTCCGAGTGGGGCGACGCTCCTGGAGCAGGGCCAGCCCAACGACCACTTGACGTTCTTGATTGGAGGAACCGCCGAGATCGTTCGCACCTTTGGCACCGTGCGTCGCGACATCATCACCCAGCTCACGGCACCAGCGGTTTTCGGCTCGACGTCGTTCTTTCGACCGACTCCGCCGGCCGTCGCCGTGCGCGCGACGTCGGACGTGTGGATGCTGTCTTTATATCATCCGGCACATGATGCCCTACGCTCGGCCAACCCACGGGCCGCCGAGGCTTTGGCCCTCGCGGTTGTTCGGGCCCTTTCCGAGCGGTTCGACTTGATCGACCGGCTGTTCACCGAATTCACCATGCAGCATGGCGACGAGCCAGCGCGAAGAGTGAATGGGCCAGCTTCCGTGCGCGGCTCTTCGAGGAGCCGGGCATCTGAAGGGCCAATGGGCCCGCGCGACCCTTGACTTTTTGATGAGGATTTCCTGTTCCTTTGATGAACCAAGACCGCCGCGCGTGGGGAATCTATCGGTTAGAACGACCTCGACTGTTGATCCTGTGAGAGCCAGACGTCAGAGCGGTTGACTCAGGCGTGGTTCGGCCGCACAATGAACCTGGATGCACGAGGGACTTGACGAGACGAGACGGATAAAGATTTAGCCAGCAAAAGTTCAGCTCCCCGGCCGCGTCGTTCTTCGGCCTCGCACGAGAGCTCCATGAGTAAATCCGCAGCGCCACCGACTATTCACAACTGGCTGCCCGCGTTCGACAATCTGCTTGACACGGTGCGTGGTTGCGGCCCTCACGGCCAGTTGGTTGACGTGAGCGAGTGCCTCCGGTCCGTACTGGGGCCAAGTCGACCGCTGGTCATTCTTTGCCCTCATGCCGACGACGGTGCGATCACCGCAGCCTGTTTGCTGCACGAATATGCGGTGCGTCGCGGTATGCCTGTGATCGAGGTTCTGGTGTTCGCGGGCGAGCGCAACGTCGCGGCCCCCTGGCTCAACAATCAGAAAAAAGTCACGGTTCGCGAAGCCGAGTTTCGACTTGAAAGTAATGTTCTCGGCGCTGAAAGCATCTGCTGGGATCTGGAAGCCTATCGGATGCCGGGCTACGAGCCGAACGAGCTCCGACATCACCAAAGTCGTCGACTGGTTCGTCACGCGCAGCCCGGGGGCAGTGATTGTGCCTCCCTGCAATGATGCCCATGTGGCACACAGGGTGACCCGCGCTCTCGCGGCGATCGGTCTCGTGGGGGCCAAGCTGAATGATTGCCTGGTGCTCTCGGGCTGGACGCCATGGGGCCCACTCGCCCAGCCCAATGCCTATTTTCCCTATGATGGCGAGGCTGAGCGCACCAAGGAATGGGCCATCCACTGCCATGCTTCCCAGGTGTTACTGACTGACTACACGCAGTATTGCTCGCACCTGGGCCGCGCCTATGCGGCGCTCGTGCGTGAATGGGCCGAGGGGCACAGTCTCTCTGGTCGCGCTCACCGCACCGACGACCGATTCGTCGGCGTCGAGCTCTTTCAGATTGAACGTTACGATGCGCGGAAAGCGAATGGGTTTCCCGCCGACCCGATCCAGATCGCCCTGGGCATTCTGGGCGGACAGCTCGCGCCTGATGGATCAAGCCTGAGTGATCCCGAGGCCGGCAAGAGCGGCACTTCGAGCCCCACGATCGAGACTCCCGCCATCGCCTGAATTTCGCAAACCGAACGAGGGTGTTCGCGCTCATGGACCGATCGGGTCATCGTCAATACGCGGGGATGAACGTTTTCATCGTCCCCGACACCGAAGCGGCGTCACTCATGACGGTCGACCTGATCCTGGAGACCATCAACCGGGCCACCGCGGCACGCGGCCGTGCCGTGCTCGGTCTGGCGACCGGTTCAACGCCCGAGAAGGTGTACGCCCGCCTGGTCGAGCACCACCGATCGGGTTCGCTTTCGTTTGAGAATGTCATTACGTATAATCTCGATGAATATTATCCGATCAGCCCGCTCGATGCGCGCAGCTACCGGGCGTACATGGATCGGCATCTTTTCCGTCATGTTGATATCAAACCGCACCAGGCGCACGTGCTCGATGGCACTGTCCCCGAAGCGTTCACGCAGGCACACGCGGCCGAATTCGAGCGCTGGATCGAGGCCGATGGGGGGCTTGATCTCCAGTTACTGGGTATCGGGCGCAACGGTCACATCGGGTTCAATGAGCCGAGTGACCTGACGGTCGCCGGCGCCCTCGCGCTGCGGACGCGTTTGATCGATCTGCATCCGGTCACCCGCGATGACGCCGTCAAGGAGTTCGGCCGTGTCGAAGACGTGATCCCGCGTGCCCTGACGATGGGAATCGCACCGATCCTGGCCGCGCGATCGATCGTGATTCTGGCCACGGGCGCGCACAAGGCCGATGCGGTTTGCCAGGCCCTCGCCGGTCCGATGACGGCTTCGTTGCCGGCTTCGCTTTTGCAGTCGGTCGCCGGCCGAGTGACCTGGGTCGTCGATCAAAGCGCGGCTGTCGGTTTGCCGTCTTGATGCGGGTGCGTTACTTTCCGCTCGAGTTACACATTGACCGCCGCGAGACACCTCGCATATCATGCCAGGTGTGAGTGCGGGGTATTCGCGAATCGAATTCAAAGGAAGTGCGATGCGACTCCTGGTGGCGAGCCTTCGACTAAGCCTGATTCTCAGCCTGGGCCTTATTGGCCGGGCCAGGGGCCTGTCTTAGGGTTCGTCGACTCCGTAATGGAATCAAATTCACGAAGCCCCGAGACCCGCCCGCCTGGTGGATCTCGGGGCTTCTCGCTTTGCCGGAAGGCTCGAGTTCGCAGGGCCGTAACGAGCGGGTCAAATCCGACAGATCGATCGAATGAGTGAATGAATAGACGATCGCGCGTTGTGACCTTCATTCCAACACGTTTCGTGTCCGGATGAATGAACGAACCGAGAAAAGAGACCCATGATGACGACGTCGAAGCCCCAGGAATCGCCGGCCGCTCCCGAATCCCAGCAGGTCGAGCCGAATCGCGTTCGGATTTTCGACACCACGCTGCGCGACGGCGAGCAATCGCCTGGCGCGAGCATGAACATGGCGGAAAAGCTTGAAATGGCGCGTGCGCTTGCGGCACTCGGGGTCGACATCATCGAGGCGGGCTTCCCGATCGCCTCGGTGGGCGATTTTGAAGCCGTGCGTGCCATCGCGGCCGATATCACGGGCTCTTCCGTGTGCGGCCTGGCTCGGTGCAACGAGCGCGACATCGACCGCGCGTGGGAGGCGATCCAGTTCGCTCAGAAACCGCGCATCCATGTCTTCCTCGCCACGTCCGCGATCCACCGTGAGCACAAGCTCCGCATGACCAAAAGCCAGATCATCGAGAAGGCCGTGGAAAGCGTGCGCCAGGCCAGGAGTCTTTGTCCGGATATCGAATTCAGCCCCGAAGACGCGGCGCGCACCGAGCTCGACTTTCTCTGCGAAGTTGTGGAAGCCGCCATCGAGGCCGGCGCGACCACCGTCAATATTCCCGACACGGTCGGCTATGCCACGCCCCTGCAATACGCCAGGGTCATCCGCACGCTCAAGGAACGCGTGCCCAACATCGAGAAAGCCATCATCAGCACGCATTGCCACGATGACCTCGGCCTGGCCGTCGCCAATAGCCTCGCGGGTTGCGAGTCGGGCGCTCGACAGGTCGAATGCACGATCAACGGCATCGGCGAGCGCGCGGGCAACGCGGCGCTCGAGGAAATCGTCATGGCTTTCAAGACCCGGTTCGATTATTTCGGCCTGACCACGGGCATCAAGACCGAGCGGCTTTACCCCGTCAGCCGCATGCTCTCGACCGTGACGGGGCTGGCCGTGCAGCGCAACAAGGCGATCGTCGGACGCAACGCGTTTGCGCACGAAGCCGGCATTCATCAGGATGGGATGCTCAAGGATCGTTCGACTTATGAAATCATGCGACCGGAAGACGTCGGCGTGCCGCGCACCGACCTCGTCCTGGGCAAGCACTCGGGCCGTCACGCCCTGCGTGAGCGTGTGGGCGAGATGGGCTATACACTCAGCGAAGAACAGCTCGAAACCCTGTTCCACGATTTCAAGACGCTCGCCGACAAGAAAAAAGAGGTCTACGACGAAGACCTGAACGTCCTGATCGAAAAGTACCTGGAAGACGTGCCGGCCCACTGGCAGTTGGTCAGCCTGCACACGACCTCGGGCCTCTCGGTATTGCCGACGGCCACGGTGGGCATCCGCCGTCCCGACGGCGAGGTCGTTCAGGATGCGGCCATCGGCGATGGACCGGTCGATGCGATTTTCAAGGCCGTCGAGCGCGTGACGGGCGTTCGCGCCAACCTTCGCGAGTTCGTGGTGCGAAGCGTCACCCAGGGGAAGGACGCCCAGGGCGAAGTCACCCTCGACCTTGAAGTCGAGAGCGACGACCGGTCGTTCCGCGGCCGCGCGGCGTCGACCGATATTATCGAGGCCTCGGCGCAGGCCTACATCAACGCGGTCAACGCGATCGCCACTCACAGGGAACGCGGACATTCACGCGAGGTCGTCGGCCGCCCCGGGCGGGAGCCTGAAGATAAACGGCCCGATGAACGCGGGTGATCACGCTGGCGCCTGTCTCGGGTGCCAGCGTGCGACGTGATCGATTGGCGGGGGCGATCTGGACGGATCGATCGATCCAGTCAAGCCTGATTTCGGCGCTCAGAACGCCTCGCCGTAGGCAGCCTTGCGGAAGATCTCGGTGGCCTTTTCAACCGAGATTCCCGCGATCTTGAGCCGGCCCTGGCCCGATTCGCCACCGATCGGCGTGAAGGGAGTGCCCAGACCAAACTCGGCCGCCTGGCGGATATGCTGAACGGCGAGGGTCTCAAAACCAAGCATGTGCGCGCCCACCGAGTCAACCGCGACCGGATCACGGCCCGCGATCACGAGCCCGGTGTCAATCGCCTTGCCGCCGACCGGTCCCTTGCCGATCATCGCGGGATGCCCCGTGACGATGGCCAGATCGATCGGAAATCGCATCAGCATCCCCACCAGAAACGCCTGCTTGTCGACGAGAATGTTGTGGGGATGAAGCTCTTGCTTGACCCGCGGGTGCCCGTAAAAGTCGGCCGCGGGAAAGCTCATGCCAATGTTCTTGATGGCCAGGGTCACCGTGGCCGTCGAGTGCACCTTGAGCTGGGCCAGTGACACCAATTTTTCATAGGTGAAGACACGCGGATTCACCATGATCCGGCGCTGCGGACCAAACGTCAGATCGACCGGCACGAACGGGGCCTTGTTATGGTCAAACCACTCGACACCTTCGGATTCGATGACCTCGAAAAAGCCGAGGACCTTGAAGACTTCATCCGTGTTCATCTTGCCAGCGCCGCCCGTGACGACGATCGACTTCGGATGAAGCCGCTTGATGTACTGAATTGTCGGCGCAGGCTGTCGGCTTGTGTGCATGCGGTTTTGTCGCTCGCCGTGGCGGTGGTGTCATTGGGCTTGATGGCGACGATCTTGTCGCGAAAGTCGTCGAGTGGGATGGGCTGGCAGCGCCTCTTCGATGGCTTTCTCGACGGCGCCCGGGCGGTTGGCAATCGATACGGTGAGCGATGCATCGGCGTTCATAGGCTTATCCTCGAGCTTCGAAAAAGATGGACCGCGAAACCGCGGGCCGGGTTGAGAACCAACCTGGCGCCCACGCCGACACGACGAGAGAATCATCCCTGCCAGGGTCAAACGAAGGGAGTCGTCTCGCGGGGCACCCGTCTTTCTTCACACCATGACTGCTCTGCGAACCGGAATTGAGGCTGCAAACCTGATGCCGCCTATCGGTGAATTGAGTGCGTGCCATCGATCATTGAGCGGTGGGCTCGAACCAGCGAAACGCAAAGCGGCCCGACGAAGTCACGTCTCCATGCGCACCGGAACATCGCGCGGTTATCCCGGCAGCCCGGGTCTCGCCTCTTCGATGGGGTTGAACGAATGTTTACTCGTGCTGTGCCGGGCCCCGGACGGGGAAGCCGAGGGAAGCCGGCCAGCCTTGATCATGCGCACTCCAAACCGAATCGCGGCTGCCTCGCTCGGCGCTCACATCGAGCTGCGACCTGTTCACGGCTCCTTGACGTCCGATGGATAAGGAAAGTAAAGCTCGTTGCCGTCGGGGTCGACGACGACCATGAGCCCGTAACCCCAGCGCCCATCTTTCACGTCCACGCCCCTTGCTTCGAGCTCTGCGCGTAAGGCATCAAGCACTTCGACAGCGAGCGAGATGAACACGAGGCCCTTGCCCACCTTGTCGGGCCATTGTGACGACAGAATGAGCGCGCAGCCTTGCCGCTCGACCTGAGCGACCCGGGCCTTGCCTTCTTCCTCGTAACGCCATGGATGGTTGAACCCAAGTCGCTCAACGTAAAAATCAATCGCTACGTCGATGTCTGCAACGAACAGCACCGGCCGCGCAAACCAGGTGTCGCTCATGACATGATCCTCCAAGAGCTCGCATCCACGGACGGGCCCGCTCCGGCCGCTCCTGGATTAATGCGAGGAGGACAGGACGATTTGATTGCCCTCCGAGTCTCTCATGATCGCAGCCACGCCCCATGACTCGGTCTTGGGGGGCTTTGCGAACTCCACTCCCTGGGCGCTCAATTCGTCGAATGTCTTCTGGACGTCGTCGCACTCGAATGAGATCCCGGTGAACGTTCCGATCCGATCCTCGAGGCCGGGGGGCGTGAACAGCGCGATGCCCGTTTCTCCCTTGGGAGGACGAACTTCGATCCAGCGGAGCCCTGGTCCCATCGGTTGATCCGTTTGAAGTGTAAATCCGAGCACATTAACATAGAAGTTCAATGCTCGATCCTGATCTCGGACGGGAATGCTCGCGAATTTCAGTTTTCGAATCATGGCTCGCCTCTTGTCCTGGTGACCGGTGACCCGTGAATTGACCGTCGAACTATACCGGCCGGCGGCCGCGGTCAGAAGTCGTGCGGCGGCATTTTTTTTCAGGTCGCGTTGCCTGGCACTATACCGGCTGTTACTATAGCGTTCCATGACACAGATCAACCTTGATGTCTACCTGGTGGACTGTCTCCTGCCGGACCTCGTGGGGCACGATCGACGATCGTCCTCGTTCATTGTTTATCTCTACCTCTATCGTCACGCGTCGCGGGCCGAGACCTGGTCGGTTCGCATTTCCCATCAGTCGATCGCGACCGCCACCGGGTTGTCCCGAATGCGCCGTTCAAACGGCCTTGGCACACCTTCAGGCTCGTGAACTCGTTTCTACTTCACGTGCTCATCCCACCGCCGTGCCGCTCCACGTCGTCCGTCGACCCTGGTTGCGCCTCAATAACCAGAAAAGCTGACAAAGGAATATCATCACCCACGCCCTTTGTCGTCCTGGGTCGGCTCTGGCGGGCGTGGGAAAATCGGGTAGGATGATTGACCGTTGACGGTGTCAGACAGCGATCGGATCGAGGGCGGGACCGTGATGGATTCGGGTCGCGGCGGAGGGGACGGGGTGGCGTTGCGGCCGGCCGATCCGAACCCAGTGTCAGCAATGGGGATTGCCGGCGGCGGATGCCGACGACGTGAGTCAGAACGTGCTGCTCAAGTTGGCCCACCACCTGCGCGGCTGGAGGCGGCCTTCGATCTGGAGCGACTCGAGATGGCCGAGGCAGGCGTCCGGAGTCAGGTCGAGCCGCACACGCGGGAGGCCTTCCGTCTAACCGCGCTCGAGGATCTCTCCGGCGCCGACGCGGCCGCCCGGCTCGGTACGCGGGTGGTCACCGTCTTCAAGGCCAAGAGGAGCTAGGTGCAGCAGATGCTCCGCGAGGAGCTCGAGCGACTGGAGAAGGGGGAGCTCGTATGGATCACTGCCCGGGTCGCACCGAACTCGAAGACTTCCTGAACCACCGTTTGCCTGCCAAAGCGGAGGGTCCGGTGCTCGCGCATCTCGACGGCTGCCCGGTTTGCCAACGGGTCCTCGAAGGCCTGACGGCGGGCCCGGCGGGCGACACGGCACGATCTCGGCTCGCCACGATCCGCGCTGGCCGGTCCGGAGGGGGCGGGGACAGTCTCACCAGCGCCTCCGCATTCCGGACCGTCGCGGCGCACAACCGGCAGGCCCAGCCGCTGACGACCAGCGCTTCATCCGGCGGATCGACGGCTCTCAGTCACGGCGCCCTGCTCGCCGACCATCCCGACTACGCCGTCGTTCGGGAGCTGGGTGCCGGCGGGATGGGTGTTGTGTACCTCGCCCGCAACCGCCTGCTCGAACGCGACGACGTCCTCAAGGTCATCGGCCCGGACTTCGTGTCCAATCCGGGTATCCTCGATCGGTTCTTGAGGGAAATGCGGGCTGTCGCCCGGCTCCGCCATCCGAATATCGTGAGCGCCTATACCGCGTTTCGATGGGGCGGCAGCCTGGTCTTCGCAATGGAGTATGTCGACGGGCTGGACCTCCGCCGGATCGTCCAATCGACGGGCTCGATGCCCGTCCTCCATGCCTGCTCTTACGTTCGGCAGGCCGCGATGGCGCTTCAGCACGCCTTCGAGGAGGGAATGGTCCACCGCGACATCAAGCCCGGCAACCTGATGCTAACGCACCAGAAGAATCGGCCCCTGATCAAGGTGCTCGACTTCGGCCTGGCGAAGGCGGCCAGCGAGCAGGATGCCGGCGAGTTCGGGTTCGAGGTGAGTTCCGCCGATTCAATGATTGAGCATAGCCTGACGCGTACCGGCCAGATGCTCGGCACGCCGGCCTTCATCGCACCCGAACAGATCGCCGACTCCCGCGGGGCCGACACTCGCGCCGACATCTACAGCCTTGGTTGCACGCTCTACTACCTCTTGAGCAGCCGGCCGCCCTTCGAGGGGGGCACGCTGTACGAGACTCTCCTGGCCCAGCAGTCGACCGAGGCGCGGCCGCTCAATCAGGTGCGCCGGGATGTGCCGGGCGACCTGGCCGCCGTGGTGGCCACGATGATGGAGAAGTCGCCCGACCGCCGATACCAGCAGCCGGCCGAGGTCGCCGAGGCGTTGTCCCCCTTCCTCAAGAAGCGGTCATCGAGCACGGGCACTTTGGCTTTCAGAGACTCCGGGATCGGAAAGAACCATCCGGGTGCCAGCGCGGGCGTGGCGAACCGCTCGGTCGCCGGCGGATTGAATCCATCAAGGGAGTCGCAAACCGAGGCGATCCGCTCCAAAATCGCAGCGGCGAGCCCGGACCGCGTGGGGGCTGATTCCGATTACGGGCTGTCACCGCCGCCGCTGCTGCCGCCTGTACCCGTGCGCGACGTCACGCTCCGAAGATCGGCGATGATCGGGTTCTCGTGCGAGGGCTGCGGGAAGGCGCAGAATGTCGCGGCTGCCCTTGCGGGCCGCGACGTCCGCTGCCCCGACTGCGGGACGATGACCACGGTGGCGGCCTCCGTCTTCGCCCCGGCTCCGAAACGGAAGAAGAGGAAGAAGTGGACGATCGACTGGGAGGCTTGTGTCGCGCTGGGCGTCGGATTTGCCCTGGCCGTGGTTGCGCCGAAGGTGCCGCTGGTCGGGATGGTGATCGGCTGCCTGGCGACGGTCATTCACGAGCTTGGCCACACCGCGACGTCCTGGCTCTTTGGCTCACCGGCCGTGCCGTCGTTCGACCTCGTCTACGGCGGCGGCATCACGCGCGGCATCGGACGCCAGCCGGCCATTATCGTGGGCGTCTACGCCATCCTGGCTTCTCTGATGTTCCTGCGCGGGGCGACTTGCCCAGGCTTGTCATGGGTGCGGCGGCCATCGTGCTCTACAGCGTGGCCGCGTTCACTCCTCTCCACAACGTGCTGATCGCGGCCATGGGCCACGGAGCGGAGCTCCTCCTCGCCGGAATCTTCCTTTACCGGGCCCTCAGCGGCGATCAGGTCTTGCGGCGCGAGGAACGTCCGCTCTACGCGTGTCTCGGCCTGTGCATGCTCTTCGGCTGCTCGCGATCCGCCTACGACCTGATGACCAGCGAGGCCTACCGCGAGGCGTACCACGTCGCGCACGGTGACCTGGTGATGGATCTCGACACGATCGCCGACGACTATCTCCACTGGCCGCTCGAACGGGTTGCGGGCCTGTATCTGCTTGCCTGCATCCTGACGCCGGCCGCCACCTTCCTCGCGTACCGATTTGGCAAACGGGCCAAGTGAGCGATAACCCAGCTTGAATCAGATGGTCAGCGGCTAAATGCGCTCACCAAGATACAAGGTATGACCTTGATCGTCGTGGATGACGATCTCCGTCGTATTCCAGGGCGTGTTGTGAATGTCCTTCACGAACGCGACACCGTTGGCCTTGAGCTCGGCGGCGAAGCCGATGATGCCGCTGGTCTCAAGGTAGAGATGGAAGTGCTCGCCTTCGTCAACATACGCGATGGAAGGGTCCTTTTCATCAACGAGCTTCAAGTGGAAGATCTGGTTCCCTGCCCGGACGCCTGTGTAAAAATCTCCATAGGTGAACTCGACCGAGAACCCCAGCTTCTCGGTGTAGAAGCGGATCGATGAAGCCATGTCCGTCGTGCGCAATTGCGCCACGATGCCAGTGATCGCCATGTGTTCTCCTGTCGTTTCGAATTAATGTGCACGCACAGCAGGTTTGCCACAAGATCCCTGAGTTACGTTTGCCGCCACGAAGAGTGCCAGATAGTATTGAGCCGGACGATCCTGCCCGCGCCGCTTGAGCCGATACATCAGGTCGACGTTGGCCAGCTCGACAAACAGGGCCGCGCGATCGGGGCCAGGAACGTTGAGAAAATCGACGATATTCGGCGCGTTCGTTCCGACCTGCCAGGCCTGATCGAAAAGTGTGATCGGCCCATTGCGCTCGGGCGCGTTCCACGATAAACCTGAATCCAAGTTGGGCTCGATGGATTCGGTAAGGGTCGGCTCCACGTTGCGCAACGGTTCGGGTGGCCGAAATTCACTCAGCGGACAAACGGGTTGGCCGGGAAGATTGAGTCCATTATCAGCAGGATTAGCGGCTGGAAATCAGAACGCGATCGGAGTGGATCGAGGTCGGCGTCCTCCTTCACCCGCTTGACCTCGCGAAATCCGGCATCGACCGATCTTCGGAGAGTCTTCATTGCCTCGTCGGAGAATTCCCGGCGCTTTCTTTGCTGTTTTAAGGTAGGCTCGCCCGCGACCAGGTCGACGGCGGTGAGGCAGCTTGCAAGCTCGCAGGCCGCGGCGAACAGCTCGTCGGCATTTCCGGGCCAGAGCTTGAGGCGATCCGAGACCGCTGTTGCCGATTCGTCCGTCTGTCCCAGGGTTCGCAGTACAGAGATCAGGTTCTTGTAGTGCTGGTCCAGACGTCTTCGATAGGCGGCCGCTTGAGGTAAGCCTTCGAGAGCCAAAGATTGATGCGAGATCGCTCGGCGATAGAACTTCAATGCCTCATCGCAGCGCCCAAGCTTCTCCTTGGCGCTGCCCAGGTTATTGAGGGTTATGCCCAGGTCGCTCTGCCATTCGACGTTCTCCGGATTGTCATGCACCAAACTCTCCTGGAGTTTCAGGATTCGCTCGAAGACGGCTCCTGCCTCGGTGTGCTGACCGCCAATGACCTGAGTGATCATGGCGAGATTGCCGTAGGTCTTTACCAGTTGCGCCCGGTATTGAGAAACGGCTGGGTCGTCGTGGACCAGCTCCTCCAGGAGGTCGCGCGCCGCTCGAAGTTGGCGCGGGGATCGAAAGGGGGGTACGCCAGACAGAGGTTGCCAAGATCATAGGACACTCCGGCCAGGCCAACACGGTACTCGGTGTTTGCGGGGTCGTCGCGGAGAAGGCCCTCGCGAATGGACCAGGCCTGCTCGTAACTTGCCATCGCCTCGGCTTTGCGTCCGGAGGCGTAGTGGAACAGGCCAAAGTGCTCGTGGACACGGGCAAGCTCGGACCGGCACTCGGGAGCTTCGGGGTGGTCGTTGGCCAGGCCCTTCAGCACGTCGCGCGCCTGCTCGAATCTGGCGCGGGCCTCATCCAGCTTACCGGCAATCCGGTCGACGGTACCGAGATTGATGTAGGTACTACCCAGCAAGATAAAGTGATTGATGGACGCGGGATCGTCCCGAGCTATGGCCTTCAAGACGTCGCCCGCCCGCTCGAAGGAGGTACGCGCCTCGTCGAGCAGCCCAGCAGCGCGCCTCAATTCACCCAGGTTGATGTAGGACTGGGCCAGGTAGGTGCGGAACATGACAACATCGGGGTGCTCGGCGGCGAGTCGGCCAAGGAGAGTTGTCGCTTCGTCATAGGAGCGAATTGCATTCGCCTGCGAGTCGATCTTGCCCGTGAGCAGGGCGAGTCTAAAGTTGGCCTCTGCCAGCGCAGCGATCGTCTTGGGCCTTGTGTCGCCGCTGGCCTGGATGTCGTCGCGGAGGTTGCGATAGAAATTCAATGGTGCTCGAAGGAGCTTGCCGCGCAGCGGCGCGAGCTTCCTGACTTCCTGACTTTCCTCGACGGCCTGTTGGAACAAGCCGGCGGCATGGAGAGCCAGGTCGAAACGCGCCTCGGCATTGTCACGGGCATGCTCGACGCGCTGATTCGCCATTCTCAGGTTGCGGTTCGCTCGCTGCTGCAAGAACGCATTGGCGACAAGCGCCAGGAACGCGACGCCGATGACAGCCATGGCGCCCGCCACCAGGGAACGATGCCGAACCAGCCATCGACGCCACCGGACCCAGAACGGTTCGGGCCAGGCGGAGACGGGTTCGTCGGCGAGCCAACGCTCGATGTCCTCGGTCAGCGCACCACCGACTTGTAGCGGTCCCTCGGCATCAGCGCCATCGCCTTCAGGCAAACGGCCTCCAGGGCCACCGGAACGGCCGGCTTCACCTGGCGCGGCGAGGGGAACTTGCCTCGTCTCACTCTTTCTGTCATCTCCACCGCGCTACATTCATCGAAGGGCGAACATCCGGCCAAGAGGTGATAGAGCGTGGCCCCCAGGCTGTAGACGTCGCTCGTCGGGCCAACCTCGTCGTGGCGTCCGTCTTGGTACTCCGGGCTCATAAACCCGGGCGTTCCCGAATTGAACCCGGTATCGGATCGAGCCTGGTCAGGGTCGTGGATAAATTCCTCGGCCGGCGCGCCCAGCCCAAGGTCCCGAGCCGAGCCCCAATCGACGACGAGCGTCTCGTCAAAGTCGCCGACGATGATGTTCCGAGGCTTCAAGTCGCAATGCAAAATCCCTCGGCTGTGAGCGAAAGCGACCGTGCTGCAGGCGGACTTGAACCGGTAAAGCAAGGCCCGCACAGCGCGGTTCCGCTCGCTCGGATCGCGGTCCGGATGGTCGCTGGCGTGGAACTCCTCGATGGCATCCCGTAACGTCCGGCCCGGGACGAACCGCATCGAATAGCAGAGACACCCGTCTTCGCCTTCGCCCATCCCATGGATCGGTACGATGCCTGGATGCTCGAGGCGAGCCGTGATCGTAGCCTCGCGCCGAAAACGGCGGCTTGCAGTGTTGTTGGCGCACGGATTCGGGAGGAACTTTAGCGCGACGTCGCGCTGAAGTTCCGCGTCGTGGGCCTGGAAAACCACACCCATCCCACCCCTGGCATGAAACCGCAGGTTCATGAACCGAGACGTCGCAATGGCGCGACTCTTGCCTGGATCGCAATCGTCGTTGGACCCGCGCCCTGGACCCTGCTCGTCCAAGAAATGGCCCATTTTCTGCAAGATACCGATTTGTCGCCTTACCTCCTCGGCGAGCTCGGGGCAATCCGCGCACAGCTCATCGGCCGATTTCGAGATGCCCTGGCGATAAAACTGTTCCCAGCCAGCCACGACCTCCTGCAGTCGGTCTTCGAGCAACTCTTCCGCCATGACCCTCACCTCCCGCATCACATTCCGGGCAAATGGCCCCCGAGTGCGTCGTGGAGTTTGATCTGCGCCGAGCGCCAGCGCCTCCCGATCGTCCGAACGCACACGTCCAGGTTCTCGGCTGCCTCTTCATGACTCAAGCCTCCATACCAGATCAGCTCAAAGACTTCACGCTCCTCTTCCGGTAAGGCCGCGACTTTCTCGTGGAACTCGGTCCACTCCGCAAGCTGACTCGGGTCGTCCGTCTGATCCGAACGAGTGTTATACCCGAAATGGCTGTCGTCCGATCCAGAGCCGTTCGCCGAAATCAGAATCTTCTGACGTCTGTGGTACTGGGCCAGCCTGATCAATTCTTGCCGGATCAGCATCGCGGCTAGTCGGAAGAGATGGTCCGTCTTTTCCGGGGAGACAGCCTTGACCGCCTGCACGAGTCGGATCGACGTCGCCTGCAGTACGTCATCGGTCTGCTCCACACTGCGGACAGTCGGGAATCCCCCGAGCATCCTGTGGGCCAGCCGGATCAGACGCTCCTCGAAGTGACGCATGAGCTCATCCATCGCCGAGCTGTCCCCAACCTTGAGGCGGTGGACCCAGCCCTGGAGTCTCGTCGTATCACCGATTTTTGCGCCGATGCTTGCTCCAAGACGGCCGGGGCCAACTTTCGCCCACAATCCTTAAATCTACCTATCGATTTGAGACTTTTCTGGAGAAATTTTCAGAATGATCCAATAATCGTGTCCTGTTTTACGGTTGTCAGATGAATAAGCATCTCAGGAACTCGCCGTAAGCCCACGAGGTCCGTGTCACATGCGGCATAAACAGAACGCAAGGTGCCACACGCTCCAAGTTTCGCCGCGAGCTCTTGGTTCCGGTCAACACGGGATGTCGCGGTCCAGACTCCCTCTCAGAAACAAGCCGCAAGATGAACGGAGAAGGTCTATGACACGACGAAGTGGACACCCGGCAAGTCCTCGACCGCCGAGCCGCTACCCAGATCGAAATCGCGTTCCTTGAGCCGTGCGCATTTCGCGCGCGACTGACCGGACCCCGCACGCCCCATGCAATCTCGTCAAAGAGCTGGTAGCGATCGCTTGGCGGGAGCGGCCATTTGCGGCGGAGTTCAATGTGGTGTCCCCGGATCCCGCTCGGCATCGACTTAACGTGTCTGCCATCGGGTCTCCTGCCGAAGGGCGTGCCCAACCTCGCGCTGCAGCGGGCCCGGACGCCGCGGGCGGTTTCCAGTATCAAAAAGGTCAACGGTCGGCCGGTCCGCTGAGCTTGGGCTTCAGGGCGGCAGACCGGACGTGGAGTGGAGGCCGTGTTATGGGTGTCCTGGTCGTCTGCGATCGATGCGGTAAGCGAGGGCACGTCAACGACGAGTATGCGGGCAGACAACTCAAGTGCTTGCAGTGTGGCAGCAGGCAATTGGCACCTGTCGAAAGCCAACCGCGCAACGTAGCGAGCAGCGGGGGGATGGTATCTCAGGTTTACTTCAATTTCGAATATCTATCGGATTCTCACGAAAATACTGCTTGGGAAAGAATCCCCGGACCCGTAAGAGACAAAATGCTTCCGGTTGCACAGTCGGATATCGCAATTGGTGTTTGCAAGTCGCAAGGGTTCTCTGCGCCGCCGCCCCACACCAAGCGGCACCTGGCCATGTTTCAGAGCGGAGAAATCGTCGCCTTCTATTTCATGAGAGGGAATTTCGATGACGTAAAGCAAGTGTTCAAGGCGGTCGCATCCGCTGAGGGAAAGCTTATTACAGCTTCTTCGTCTCTGTTCGACGAGGATCGCGAGCGATCGGCGAAAATGCTCGCAAAATACTTTGGGGTTGATGAATCAGTTTTGCTTGTTTCCGGAAAGAGTCATGCGATTCCTGATCGCGATGACGAGGAGCCAAAGTCAGCGATTAACAAGAACATTCCTTTGGGAGTGGCGGGCTTGATTTTGGTTTGCATGCGGCCTCTCCATTTTGCACTTCTGTTTACCAAAGACATTGGTACGCCTCTATGGTTCGTGGGGGTTCTGGGTATTCTCTGCTCTCATGTGGGCTTGATTGTCTCGATTTCTGGCATGGCAAGAAATTCAGGCAGGGTCGCTGGGATGATTGGAATCCTGGCATGGGTGCTTTTCACCATCATGTTTCTGGGAATCAGGTAGAGGAACAAGGGGACGGACGAAATGACGAGCCCCGCGAGCCGTCAAATGCCTCTTAACCTCGCGCTGCGGCGGACCACGGCCACGAGCCACGCACTTCTTGCTTCCGATGCCCGGTGCTCCGCGGCCGGGCCCGCTGCGTTTTGAGGTTCGAAGCGACGTCGAGGAGTTGACATCATGCCTCTTCAACACAACGGGTTACCTTCCTCGATCTCGCAACTCGTGACAACCTTCAATCGCCGACCTAGAGGTCAGGCGCTCAAGCCTGAACGGCGGCGGCAAGTCGTCGGCGAGACACTCGAGAAGCGAGAGTTACTCAGTTTGGCGATGCTCACAGACATCAATCAAAATGAGAGATCATCGCTGGCGGGCAAGTTCACCCAGGTCGGCTCGAATGTTTACTTTATTGCCGATGATGGGGTCAGCGGTCTAGAGCTCTGGAAGAGCGATGGGACCGAAGTAGGGACCACGCTGGTCAAAGACATTTTGCCCGGCCGCGACAGTTCCTTCTCGAGTCCGGCAGACACCAATGAACTGATTGCCGTCGGTGATACGGTCTACTTTCGAGTGGGGATTCACAGTGGGTCATTTCTAACCTCCGATCAACTCTGGAAGAGCGATGGTACAGCAGCGGGAACGGTTCTCATCAAGTCGTTCACAGCAAATGGCTCGGATTCAATCGACGACCTGACAGCATGGGGAAACAAGGTTTACTTTTCTGGGCCAGGGAGCGGACCCGGCGGTCTTTGGCAGAGTGACGGCACCGCATCCGGTACCGTACTTGTATCTAATGTCTTCATCAACTCGGGCTTCGGTCCTCTCACTCCATGCGATAACGCGATCTACTTCACGGGGTATTCTGGCTCCGGGACTTCTGACAATGAACTCTGGCGAACCGACGGGACGACGGCAGGAACTGTCCTTGTCAAAGATATCCAACCAGGAACGACCGGGTCCTATCCTTCTTCTCTCATGGCCGTGGGAAGCACGTTGTTCTTTTCGGCCGATGATGGAGTCGTGGGCCGAGAACTTTGGAAGAGCGATGGCTCGGCGGCGGGTACACAGCGAGTCAAGGACATTTACGCCGGGACCCAATCTTCAAACCCATCCGAGCTGACTCCATATGGTGACCGCCTAGCCTTCACCGCCGGGGATTCCACTGCGGGCACGGAATTGTGGCTGAGTGATGGAACTGACTCGGGCACCTATCGGGTCAAGGACATTTACGTCGGTGCAAACTCGTCGTTTGTTGATGATATCACCGTCTTCAATAATGTGCTTTACTTTGCGGCAAACGACTACATAGTGGGGCAAGATCCATCGTATCGACGCTCGCTCTGGCGAAGTGACGGGACGGCTAGCGGTACATCCATCGTAATTCCCGACTTCTGGCCCGACGGGATCCAAGTGTTGTCCGGGCAGTTGATTCTGAGCACAGGGGCCGATCTCTGGAAGTCGAACGGCACGGATGCAGGGACAGTCTTGCTTACTACACGAGGAATATATAGCAGCACTCTCACATGCGCCGGTGCGTCCGTCTTTTTCTCCGCGTACGACCCGACCTCGGGGTTCGAACTCTGGAAAAGCGACGGAACGCCAGATGGCACCACGATTGTAAGGGATATCAGGCCCGGTACGAACCCGTCCACGCCAAGTCAGCTCACTGTCTCTGGTTCGGCCTTGCTCTTCGTGGCGGACGATTATGTCGATCTCGATACCGATCCTAATCAGACGGATCCCGAGTTGTGGAAGACCGATGGCACTCCCGATGGCACCGACGCGATCACCGCTTTGGGTGATACGATCACCAACACCTTAAGCATAACCAATACAACATTTTTTACATCGGTGAATTCCAGTGGGGGGCTAACGCGTCTCTGGGCCACTGATGGAACGTCCGACGGGACGACCGAAATTCAACAATTCAACCCGGGGAACGTCCAGGAGCGCTTTGAGAATTTGACCGCCGTTGGCAAGACGCTTTTCTTCAACGCCCCGCTGGGGACATACGGCAACGAGCTCTGGAAGAGCGATGGAACGGCCGCCGGCACGGTGCTGGTCAAAGACATTTCCCCCGGTTCAACCTCGTCTGATCCCAGTGATTTTGTCTCGCTCGGAAATACGCTGTATTTCACCGCCGACGATGGCGTCCACGGCCGAGAACTCTGGAAGAGCGACGGCACAGCGGCGGGAACCGTGCTCGTCAAGGATATCTGGCCTGGATCAGGTTCGTCGAACCCAACGCAACTCACCGCCGTGGGATCCACGGTCTTCTTTGTTGCCAGCGACGGGACGAGCGGCTACGAACTCTGGAAAACTGACGGCACCGAAGGCGGCACTGCCCGAGTCAAGGACATTGTTTCCGGCTCCGGCTCGTCGTACCCCGACCAGCTCACGGCTGTCGGGAACGCGCTCTATTTCATCCTCAACAATGATGAAGTATGGCAGTCCGACGGGACCGACGCAGGCACATTCCTTGTCAGGGAGATTCAGCCCGGTTCCGGAAGCTCTTACCCCACGAACTTGACGGCTCTCGGTAGTACTCTTTATTTCACCGCGAATGACGGAACTAGTGGAGTGGAACTCTGGCGGAGTAATGGGACGGCGGCCGGGACCATTCGGGTCAAGGACATCCGGCCGGGCTCCGGCTCCTCGTCGCCCGATGACCTCTATGTGTTCGGAAGTACCCTGTATTTCTCCGCTGACGACGGCGTTCACGGCCGGGAACTCTGGCAGAGCGACGGCACCGACGCGGGCACCGTGTTACTGGATGATATCAACCCCGGTCCCGGGGCATCCAATCCGAGTTACCTCACCGAGTTCAATGGGACGCTGTATTTCGCGGCCGATGATGGTCTTCAGGGCCAGGAACTCTGGTTCGACGACACGGCAGGCCTGCGAACGGATCTGGTCGACGTGGTGGACGTCAGCCCCGACCCTCGTACGACGCGGGTCTCGACGGTGGACGTGGTATTTTCCAATCCGATCGACCTGTCTTCCTTCACATACGAGGATCTCGTCCTCCAGCGCGACGGGAACCCTATCTCCCTGAATGCTTCGGTGACGATCAATCTGGTGTCGGGTACGACCTATCGGATCAGCGGTCTGGCGCCCTTCACGGATATCAGCGGAAACTATTTCCTGGGGGTCCGGGCATCGGGTGTCCTCGATCGGGCGGGAAAAATCGTCGGAGGATCAGCTTCCGATAGCTGGCAGTCCAATCTCCTTCCCGAGGTCCAGATGTCAGTCATTTCGTCAGCGCCGACCTCGACCTATGGCCAGTCGATCACCTTCACGGCGACACTCACTCCGCCCAGCGGGGGCGCGACACCTACGGGAACCGTGCAATTCGTGGTGGACAGCTTGAACTTTGGCAGTGCGGTCGCCCTCGTCGGGGGTACTGCGACCAGCGCCTCAGTTGACAACCTGGGTGCCGGCTCCCACATCGTCGAGGCGGATTACTCCGGCGACAGTAACTACCTCGACAACGAGGTCAGTTTGACCCAGATCGTCAACCAGGCGCTTTTGACTGTGACCGCCAATCCCCAGTCCAAGGTCTATGGTAATAGCGACCCCGCGCTGACCTATCAAATTACCAGTGGAAGCCTGGTTGGCGGCGACACGCTCGGCGGTAACCTCAGTCGCGACCCGGGCGAGACCGTGGCGAGCAGCCCCTACGTGATCCGTCGGGGCTCTCTGTCAGCAGGGTCCAACTACTCGATCACTTTCTTCGCGGCCTACCTCGCCATCACACCCCGCGTATTGCACGTGACCGCCACGGCCGACGCCAGGGTCTACGACGGCACGACGGCTGCCGTGGCGCATCTGGGCGACGACCGCGAGACCGGCGACGTGCTCACGATCGGCTACGGCACGGCCACGTTCGCCGACAAGAACACAGGCACCGGCAAGCCGGTGACCGTGACCGGCATCACGGTCACGGGGACCGACGCAGGCAACTACACGTTCAACACCTCGACCACGGCGACGGCCGACATCACAGCCCGACCGATCACGGTCACGGCGGCCACCCAGTCCAAGGTGTATGGCAATGGTGACCCGGCGCTGACATTCACGGTGGGCGGCGATGGCCTGGCACCCGGAGATACCCAGGCGGCGGTCTTCAGCGGCGGCCTGACGCGGGCGGCGGGCGAGTCGGTCGCCGGCAATCCCTACGCCGTCGCGCAGGGCTCGCTGGCTGCCAATGGCAATTACAGTATCACGAGCTTCATCCCAGCCGACTTCACGGTCACACCGCGCGTGTTGCATGTGACCGCCACGGCCGACGCCAGAGTCTACGACGGCACGACCGCCGCCGTGGCGCACCTGGCCGACGACCGCAAGGCTGGCGATGTGCTCACGATCGGCTACGGCATGGCCGCCTTCGCCGACAAGAACGCGGGCACCGGCAAGCCGGCGACCGTGACCGGTATCACGGTCACGGGCACCGACGCGGGCAACTACACGTTCAAGGCGATGGCGAGCACCACGGCCAACATCACAGTTCGGGCGTTGACCGTTAGCGCGACGAGCGTCAACAAGACTTACGACGGGACCACGACCGCCGCGGTCACGTTGTCAGACAATCGCGTCATTGGCGACGTACTCACGATCGGCTACGGCACGGCCACGTTCGCCGACAAGAACGCAGGCACCGGCAAGCCGGTGACCGTGACCGGCATCACGGTCACGGGGACCGACGCGGGCAACTACACGTTCAACACCTCGACCACGGCGACGGCCGACATCACAGCCCGACCGATCACGGTCACGGCGGCCACCCAGTCCAAGGTGTATGGCAATGGTGACCCGGCGCTGACATTCACGGTGGGCGGCGATGGCCTGGCACCCGGAGATACCCAGGCGGCGGTCTTCAGCGGCGGCCTGACGCGGGCGGCGGGCGAGTCGGTCGCCGGCAATCCCTACGCCGTCGCGCAGGGCTCGCTGGCTGCCAATGGCAATTACAGTATCACGAGCTTCATCCCAGCCGACTTCACGGTCACACCGCGCGTGTTGCATGTGACCGCCACGGCCGACGCCAGGGTCTACGACGGCACGACCGCCGCCGTGGCGCACCTGGCCGACGACCGCAAGGCTGGCGATGTGCTCACGATCGGCTACGGCACGGCCAGTTTCGCCGACAAGAACACAGCCACCGGCAAGCCGGTGACCGTGACCGGCATCACGGTCACGGGGACCGACGCAGGCAACTACACGTTCAACACCTCGACCACGGCGACGGCCGACATCACAGCCCGACCGATCACGGTCACGGCGGCCACCCAGTCCAAGGTGTATGGCAATGGTGACCCGGCGCTGACATTCACGGTGGGCGGCGATGGCCTGGCACCCGGCGATACCCAGGCGGCGGTCTTCAGCGGCGGCCTGACGCGGGCGGCGGGCGAGTCGGTCGCCGGCAATCCCTACGCCGTCGCGCAGGGCTCGCTGGCTGCCAATGGCAATTACAGTATCACGAGCTTCATCCCAGCCGACTTCACGATCACACCGCGCGTGTTGCATGTGACCGCCACGGCCGACGCCAGAGTCTACGACGGCACGACCGCCGCCGTGGCGCACCTGGCCGACGACCGCAAGGCTGGCGATGTGCTCACGATCGGCTACGGCACGGCCAGTTTCGCCGACAAGAACACAGCCACCGGCAAGCCGGTGACCGTGACCGGCATCACGGTCACGGGGACCGACGCAGGCAACTACACGTTCAACACCTCGACCACGGCGACGGCCGACATCACAGCGCGGCCGATTACGATCCGGGCCGATGCCCAGACCAAGTACTTTGAAGATGCCGACCCAACCCTGACGTACACGATCACCATGGGCAATCTTGTGGGCAGCGACACTCTCAGTGGCAGCCTGAGTCGAGACCCGACTGAGACCCCGGCCGCGGCCTCCTATGCGATTCGTCAAGGTACGCTGACAGCCGGCGACAACTATGACATCACGTTCATTGACGGCACGCTGACAGTGACTTTCCCGACGCCGCCCCTGGTCACGGTGACCGACATCCAGATGGTGCTAAACAAGAAGCATCTGCTAACTCAGATCCTGGTGACGTTCAGCGGAACGGTCAACGCCGGCGAGGCGGAAAATCCGGGCACCTACCGCGTGGCCGCCGCAGGCAAGAATGGCTCGTTCACTACCAAGAATGCCAAGGTCATCATGCTTCGATCAGCAGCATTCGATTCAACAAGCGACAACGTGACACTCACGCTCGAAAAGCCATTTAAGCTTTCGAAACCGGTCCAACTCCAGGTCAATGGCACATCCCCATCAGGCCTGGAAGACGGCTTCGGCCGACTGCTCGACGGCAACCATGACGGCGAGCCGGGCGGTGACGCCAGCGCGGTTCTCAGTCGCGGCGGTGCGAGGATCGGCGTCGTAATGTACCAGGGGAGTAGCCGGGGTCTTCGGGCCCTCGCTCATCGACGTCCTCCTGGAGCGTCAGGACGCTCACGGTTTGGGAATATATTATTATAATATTTCTAAATGAGCGTAAATATGACATGTGACATTTGTTCATTTTAGTCACGTCCGAGGGACAGTGTGCGGCGAGCCCAAGAAGACGCTTCGGGCAGCAGCAGGTCGCGGGAAACGTTCAATCTTGCGCGGCTTCCCGCGGTGGGAATGTTGACGCCGCGAGAACAGTATCTATCGAGGCGGGACGGGGGAAGAACGACGCGAAGATCCAGTGCGAGGGAAGATAAAACACGATGGGAAAGCCGACGATCATCACCATCAGCCAGGCCATGGGGGGTATCCACGTCTGGGGCTTTTCGTAGCTCAGGCCGTGGACGTAGTTGATGTTGACGGCGAGGCCCGGACGATCGAGCGGTGCAGGGGGGGCCGGGGCCAGAAAATAGCTGGACAGGATGATCGCCGTGCTGATGATCGTCCAGCCGACGAACGCGCGGCGATCATATCCCAGGCGCCAGACTCCCCAGACCAGGAGAAACGGCAGCCAGCCGTGAAAGCCCGACAACGCGCGGACCACAAGGGGCAACTTGGGGTCGAACATATAACTTGTCATGCCCGTGATCCGCGCGCCCGTCAAGAAGTCGAACACCCAGAGGAGCTGGGGCAACGCCAGTCCGACTGCCGGCAGACTGATGAGAAACGAGCTTTCAAGCCACAGGGCCGGAACGGTCAATAAAAGTGCCACGTCGCAGAAGTAGAGGAACGTCCAGGGAGAATAAGCGCGCCAGTAGTTGGGAACCAGGAAGGCCACAAAACAGGTGTAAGCCAGCTTCAAGGCCAGAGGAATTCGACTGGGTCGCCGCATCACACCAACCTCCCATTTGCGGGATTCGCGCTGCCATTACAGGGCAAGACCGCCGCGCCGAACGGTCTGGCTCCACTCGCTCTATGTCGATTGCTCGCTGTCGTGGGCCACCGCCGCGCGTTTTATTCCCGAACGGCCTGCCATTTCGAGCTGGATAATGGCGTCTCGGGCGCGAGTCGCGATCTCGTCCCAGCCGTGGCGACGATTCCGGATCGACTCGAAAACGAGCGGCGTTCCGATCGTGAGCCGGATCTTGCGGGGGCGGGGAAACCGCCGCTCCGGGCGGAAAAGCATCGAAGGCGCCACTGAGATGACAGGGAATGACCGGCACGCTTGTGCCCGCCGTGAGCATGCCCAACCCCGACTTGAACTCGCCAAGGCTACCGTCGCGGCTGCGTGTCCCCTCCGGAAAAAGGATGAGGCCGCAGGGCTCTTCGATTAGTCGCTTTTTCAGCTCGGCCAGGGCGTGAGGACCGCAGTTCTTGCGCCACATCGGTAGTGCATTTAACATGGTGGCCGAGAAAAACGAAGTGGCTGGCGTCTCGAAGAAGACGTCACCCGCGGCGACGGGAAAGACACAATCGCAGAGCCGCCACGGCAACACGGTTGCCAGCAAGAGCGCATCGAGATGGCTCGAGTGATTGGCAATCAAGATGAAGGGCGGCTGCATCATCGCGGGAGCATACAGGGCCTCGACGCTCAGGCGATGGTAGAGCTTGAAAAACATTCTTGTACTCAATCGCCACGAGAGATGACCGGCCGAGGACAGTAATCCCGACTCGCGGCGCAGGCTCCGCGCACGCTCGACCGAGGAGAGCTCCATATCGCTGGCCGGCTTCAGGTTCCAGGGATCCACGGTTATGCACCCCCGCTGAAGAGGTTGGTCGCCTGGTCCAGTCCGATCAACTGGAAGTGGTTGACAAAATGAAACATGGCCGGCGCTGACAGGAGCAAGCTGTTCGCACGGTCAAGAATACCCCCATGGCCGGGGATCAACACGCCCGTGTCCTTGATGCCGACGTCGCGCTTGATCGAGGAGATCGTCAGGTCGCCAAGCTGGCCCGCAATGCTGATGAGCAAGCCCAGTACGATCCGTTGCAGAGGTTCGCCAAGCGGTCCGTGCGTGAAGATGATCCCGCTCAGGTAGTAAACAACCAGGGTCGTCAGCAGGACGGCCCCGAGCGCGCCCGAGATGGTCTTGTTCGGGCTCGTGTGAACGGCCAGTTTCGGACCCCCGAGCGACTTGCCGACGATGTACGCGAAAATGTCGTTGAGCTGTACACAGAAGATCAAGAGCAACAGTAGAGAGCGATAGTGGGTGTCATTGGTCATGAACGCGATATGTCCCACGCAGGTTCCAAACAGGATGAAACCGAAAAGCGAGAGGCCGACGCGCTGGATGTAGCCCTTGGGCCGATCGAGCGACGTGGCGACCGCGGTGATCACGATGATGGACATGGGCGTCAAGGCGACAAAAAGCCGATACCAGTGGTCGGCCGCGGCGCAGTCGAGTGCCACAATTCCGATGACGACGAGCAACGACATGAGCTTTTCGCGAAAGAGACCGGTGGCGCGGGCAAACTCGCGGTAGCACAGCAAGCTCAGTACAACAACGAGCGCCAGTGTAAACACGGCACCGAGCAAGATCGGAACAACGACGAGCGGCACCATCACGAGCCATGAGACGTAGCGTTGCCAGAGGTTGCGCCTCAGGTTCGGGCTGAGCCGCCCGGCGCGGTCGAGGCCGAAAATGAGAAGCGGCGCCGTGGCCAGGCCAACCGCCAGAATCAGGACGATCAGAACGACGGCCCGCTCGTCGAACGCATGGCGATAGCCGAACAAACGATCCCAGGTATGCTGGTCCAAGTCGGGAAAAAGGGGAATCCCGAAGCCCCAGGAGTGACCGTTCATCGAGTCCTCGCCATCAAGATGTGCGCACCCCGCGCTAGCCGTCGGAACACGGTGATCACACAGCCAGCGCAAATGATCGCCAGGGCGAGCGCCGGTAAGCCCCCCCAGCCCGTTTGCGCCCATCGTGTCTGCCATTCTAACGGCAGGATGGCGGCGGCCAGGGCCGTCACGGTCACGACGAACATGCGGTGCTGCTTGGCCATGGGTCCGCCATAATCTTGCGGCCCGCCGGCCACCCTGATGGCCGCCCGAACGTAAGCGACGAAGATCGCCAGAATGGCCGCGAGATACCCGAGCGTCGCGACACTCCCATAAGCGAACCCCAGGCCAATCAGCGTGGCGGCGTCGGAAACCCGGTCGGGTACTTCGTTGAACAGTTCGCCCACGCGCGACGCCTGGCCAGACTGGATCGCGACCATTCCGTCGAGCAGATTGGCCAGGAGTCGCAACTGGACAAAGATGCCCGCAAGAAGCCAGGCAATGGCCGTGATGGTCGCGTGATTGGTGAGTGCCAGGGCAATACCGGCGCCGATTCCCGCGATCATGCCGGCCGTTGAAACCGCGTTGGCTCGCACGCCCTGCCTGGCGAGCCAGGCTGCGAGAATAATCGACAGCCGCCATTGCCGGCTGGCCAGGGGCCGACGGTCTGACTCGGAGGGTCGATATGGGGTTGACTCCATGACTGGCTAACTTCCGATCTTCAATGAATTCAAGAAGGAGCCGGGCGGCGGCCGATCTTCATGGTTTGCCTTTTCAACAGATTCATGTCGAAATGGACTTTGGTCGTGCCAATTTTTTCGACGCGTGATCAAGCCGGAACACCATCAACGCGCTGATTGAGAAAGGCTCTGCCCATGTCGGACCTAAACTACGAGGAGGTAACGGGAAGTTCAATCCGCTGGATGTTGCGGTTCAAGACTTTTGAGAATGCGCCGAACGACGAGGGATCGGTTGACTCTCGACCCAGCCGCGGGAAGGAGCGGACGATTCTCCGCGAGTTATGAGCGATGCTAAAGCCAACTCCCGCGGTTGCCGGTTAGAATAGAGCGAGTCCTTACCGGATTGAAATCAAACAGGGCGTTTCCAGCTCGGATCGAGCAGGCGGTGAATGTGATGGCAACAGTCCTTGAAAAAAACAGGCCTTCAACCGATGCGCGGTGTGTCATCCCGACGCTTGAGACCGGTGATCGGCTCAGCCGCGCGGAGTTTGAACGACGGTATGGCGCCATGCCGGCCTTGAAGAAAGCCGAGCTGATAGAAGGAGTCGTTTACATGCCTTCGCCGGTGCGAGTTGGTCGCCATGGAAGCCCCCATTTCGATCTGATCATTTGGCTTGGCAATTATAAGGCGTCCACTCCACATCTCATCGGTGGCGATAATGTGAGTCTACGCTTGGATCTGGATAACGAGCCCCAGCCGGACGTCGTGCTTTTCGTCGCTCCCGATCATGGCGGCCAGGCGCGCATCGATTCCGACGATTATATCGAAGGGGCTCCCGAGCTTGTCGCGGAAGTATCGGCCAGCACGGTGAGCTACGACCTGCACGCCAAACTCAATATCTATCGCCGTAGTGGCGTGCGGGAATACATTGTCTGGCGGGTGCTCGATCAGGAGATCGATTGGTTTCAATGGAAAGACGGGGAGTTCGTGCGCTTGACTGCACAAGCGGATGGCGTCTATCGCAGTGAAGTGTTTCCCGGTCTGTGGCTCGACGCGGCGGCGATGATCCGCGGAGACGACCAGAGCGTTCAGGCGACGCTCAAGCAAGGTCTGGCCAGTCCCGAGCACGCCGAGTTTGTCGCGCGGCTGGGCGCTTTACCCAAAACCAGTTGATAAACAATCCTTCCAGACCGCTCGTGGTGCCATCCCCTCCATGCGCAAATCGACGCCGATACGGCTGCCGCATACCTCCGCGAAACGGGGCGAGCGCCCGAACGAGGCGACGGTCGTGTGCGCGAGCTCAGCGGCGGGGTCTCCAACATTGTGCTCCGGGTCGATGTCGACGGCGAGCCCCCCTTTGTCATCAAGCAGTGCCGCGAACGCTTGCGCGTCGCGATGGAGTGGCACGCGCCGCTCGACAGGATCTGGATCGAGCGTAGTACGCTCGATTTGCTCGCCGCGATCCTTCCTGAGGGAGCCGTGCCCACGGTTTTGTTCGAGGATCGCGAAAACTACCTCTTCGCGATGACGTGCGCGCCCGATGACGCGGTGACGTGGAAGACACAGTTAATGGCCGGCCAGATTGTTCCTGATGTCGCAGCCAGGCTGGGTGCGCTCCTGGCTCGCATTCATCAGGAAGCGCCGGATCAGCCGAGACTGGAGCGTGAGCTTCGCGGTACCAGTTTGTTTGAACAACTACGCGTGGATCCTTATTATCGAACCGCGGCCCGGGCTCATCCGGACCTGGCGCCGCAACTTGAAGCCCTGATTGAGGCAATGAACAGACCCGACCCGGAGCGCACGCTCGTCCTGGGCGACTTCAGCCCCAAGAACATTTTGGTTCATGCCGGAGGCCTGATTCTCCTCGATTTCGAGTGCGCACACGCGGGCGATGCCGCGTTTGATCTGGGCTTCTTCCTCAGTCATTTGCTGCTCAAGACGATTTATGCCTCGGCTTCCGGGAGCGATCGTGTGCGTGCCGCGCAATATCTTGGTGTGACGGACGTATTCTGGGATGCTTATCTAGAACAACGAGGCAGCACGGGGCCGGCTCGAACGGAGTTCATTGCCCGGTCAATCAAGCATGTGGCGGCGTGCTGTCTGGTGCGCGTCGATGGCAAGAGCCCGGTCGAGTATCTCGACGCTCGCGGGCAGAGCGTCGCGCGTTCATTTGCTCGCAACGCGATTCGCGCCGCCCCCGTGACGTGGAACGAGCTGTGTTGGTTTCTTAAAGAGACGATCGGCGGAGATACGCCATGGCCGAACTGAAGGCGCTCAAAGCCCGGCAGGTGCTCGACTCGCGAGGCCGGCCAACCGTCGAGGTCGATGCGATTTCGTCGTCGGGCCGGGTCGGCCGCGCGATCGTTCCGTCGGGCGCCAGCACGGGCCGGCACGAGGCGCTCGAGCCTGCGCGACGCAGAAAACCCGCGCTATGGCGGTCTGAGCGTGATGCGGGCCGTTGAAAACGTGACCCGCGAGATCGCACCCGCCCTCGTCGGAATGGCACTCGACGATCAGGCCGGACTTGACGCCCGGCTGATCGCCCTCGACGGAACCGCGAACAAGAGCCGGCTGGGTGCCAACGCACTGCTCGGCGTCTCGCTGGCCCTCGCCCATGCCGCCGCCGCTGAGCGTGACGAAGAGTTGTTCGTTCACTTGAACCGGCTCTGGAATACGCCGCTCGACCCGTCCTGGAAAGACACCGTCGTCAATCGCACCCAACCCAGGCTCCCCCTTCCCATGGTCAACATGATCTCGGGCGGTCTGCACGCCGGCGGAAACCTCGATATTCAAGATGTGTTGATCGTTCCCTTGAGCGCCACGACTTACAGCGAGGCTCTCGAAACGATTGTCGCGCTTTATCGCTCGGTCGGTGCGATCTTGAAGAAGCAAGGGTTCGAGTCTGACCTCGTGGGCGACGAGGGTGGATTTGGGCCTCGCCTGAGCAGTAACGAGCAGGCCTTCGCAATCGTGGTCGACGCGATCAAGGCGTGCGAGCTTGAACCGGGCCGCGACGCGGCGATCGCCGTGGATGTGGCTTCATCGCATTTTTTTGACTCGACGACGGGGGTCTACACGCTCCGTTCCGACGGTGGCCGCGTTCTGGATCGCGCGGGCATGGTCGATCTTCTGTGTGGCTGGGTCGACCGCTACCCAATCATTTCCATCGAAGACGGGCTGGCGGAAGACGATTGGGAAGGGTGGATCGACCTCACGCAACGACTCGGCTCGTCGGTGCAGCTCATCGGTGATGATCTCTTCGCGACTCAGGCCACGCGTCTGGAGCGCGGAATCAACTGTCATGCCGGCAACGCGATCTTGATCAAGGTCAACCAGGTCGGGACGCTCACCGAGACCTTCGAGGCGCTGCGGCTGGCACGCGAGCACGGTTTTCGCACGGTTGTCTCGGCTCGCTCGGGTGAAACCGAAGATGCGACGATCGCCGACCTGGCCGTCGCGACCGCCGCCGGTCAGATCAAGATCGGCTCGGTCGCGCGGTCGGAACGGCTCGCCAAGTACAATCGGTTGCTACGCATCGAAGAATCGCTCGGTGCGCGAGCCAGCCTGGCGAGTTTTGCGCGGGTATAGCGATCTGGCCGCCGGCGTGCCATAACTGTGGCGAGCGAGGTCCTGATTCTCGGATGTTTTCGGCCACGGCTTGTGGAACGGCCCGGTTGCTTTCACAATTGTTAAAGGCGTTTGATTCTTGTTCGACTGAATCCGGATACGGACATCCCATGTCTCAGCCAGCGGAAAGGGAATCACGATGAGCGACGTGCGAACGCGGCGACAATTCCTTGCGGAACTCGGATCGGGGACCTTGATCGCGGCGGTCGGCTCGACGGCGGCCCTCGATCTGGGGCTGGCCACAGCCGCGGCTGTGGAAAGCGAGCCAGCGAGGCTGACGTTCGGGCCACTCGAGAAGTTAGTCGCGGTGATGCAGGAGACGCCTGCCGACAAGATTGTTTCCGCCGTCGTCGAAGAGCTGAAGCGCGGCACAACCCCGCGCCAGCTCGTTGCCGCGGCCGCCCTGGCCAATGCGCGTACTTTTGGCGGTGAGGACTACGTCGGGTTTCACACCCTGATGGCGCTCGCGCCAGCGTATCACCTGAGCCGGGGTCTGCCGGCTGCTTTGCAGCCGCTGCCGATCATCAAGGTGATCTATCGTAATGCCAGCCGGATCCAGGAGTGCGGCGGCGCCAGTCACGAAGTGCTTCGACCGGTGGCGCCGGCCACGCTTTCGCCCGGCCAGCCGGGAGGCGAAGCCTTGCTGGAACAGGTGCGTGGCAAGGACATGCCGGCCGCCGAGCGAACCTTCGCGGCGCTCGCCGCGCGCGGGCCCGAGGAGGCGCTCAACGACGTTCTTTTCGCCGTTCAAGATAATACCGAAGTCCATCGTACCGTCTTGCCTTACCGATCGTGGGACCTTCTCTCTCTGATCGGCATGGAGCATGCGCATACGCTCTTGCGCCAGTCGGTGCATTACTGCGTCAAGAGCGAACGTGACTGGAAGCACACGGCCGAATCGGATAAGCCGCGGACGCTCTTGCCGAAATTGCTCGATCAATACCGCCTGATTGGCAAACCCAGCGGGCAGCGTCAGGCCGATGACGCCTGGGTTGAACACCTGAGCCGGACGATCTTCGAGGGCTCCGCCGAGCAGGCGGCCGACGCGGCGGCTGCTGCGCTGGCCGAAGGGATGAGTGCCGACGCGATTGGCGAAGCCATTTCGTTGGCCGCCAACCAGCTTGTCTTGCGCGACGCCGGTCGCACCCCGCGCGAAGCCCAGCCGAACAAGCCGGTCGGCAGCGTGCACGGTGATTCGATTGGCGTTCACGCGTGTGATTCGGCCAATGCCTGGCGAAACCTCGCCAGGGTGAGCAACCCGCGCAACAACGCGGCGTGCCTGATTCTGGGTGCTTATCAGGTCGCCTTTGACCGCGTCAACCGGGGGGGCGATTTTCTCCACTGGTCGGCTCGGCCGTTGGCGGCCGATCTCGAGCCGTTGCGCGAAAGTCGGCCGAATGTCCTTCTCGACCAGCTCGATACGGCCGTTCGATCGAACGACCAATCACACGCGTGTGCAGTCACTTATCGACTGGGCGAGCTCGATCAATCATCCCAGTCGGTGTTTGACCGGCTGCGGAGTTATGCCGTGTCGGAAGACGGGGCCCTCCACGCCGAGAAATACTACCAGACGGTCACCGAGGAATTTGCTGCCACGCGGCGGGTCTTCCGCTGGCGGCAGTTGGTTGCGCTGGCACGCGTGACGGCCAGCGAATACGGGCGACCCGCGGCCGGCGTTGGCGAGGCACGGCAAAAGCTCAAGATCGTCTGACGTTCGCGGAAATCGGGCAGCCGAAGAAACAAACAGGCCAGCCGCGATCATATTGACCACGCGGCTGGCCTTTGTTGTTGATGCGTGTTTTGCTTCGCCAGAGCGTCGTATCGACGCGATTAAAACTCAGACGTTGACGACGCGGTGCTGGATCGAGAATCGCCGCCCCTTGTTCGACTTGTAGTCGAAATAGCCGAGGCCGAGTGCGCCGGCCAGCGCGATGTGCTGCGGCTGCCGCACGTCGAAGCCTTCGGTTTTGAACGGGTCGATGGCCTTACCGCCGGTAGCGGCGACGGGGGGCAGGTTTTTCTTGTGCGCTGGGCATCGACGATGTCCCACTCGACGTGATCGAGGGCCACCGGGTCGGTCGCGAACAGCAGAGTGTTGCAATCCCAGGCAAATCGGCCTTCCTCGCGTGAGAACGGCCCACCCTGATAGATCGCGCGAATGCCGTCCATGATCTGGAGCACGAATTTCTGGCGGACGATCGGGTGAGATGCCATCGTCGGAATGAACTGGTTGCAAACGTTGGTAAAGGGCGTGCTATGTGAGCGGTTGACATTATTGACCGAGCCGTGGCTCATGTTTTTGAGCGCCCCGGTGACTCCCGCCGAGCCGTGATCTTTCAAGACGGGGATCGCCACGATCTTGTTGACCGTCTTGGTCACGAGCTTGCCGAGGTGCGAGCGGAACTTGCGGTCGTCCTTGGGGTCGGAGCCGTAATCGATCAGGTCCATCCAGACGAATGTGTCATGATCGAAGCCGGCGATCGGGTCGTTGCTGAATGACGGGAAATCGAGCTTGTACTGATCACCTTCGGGGTCCAGGCCGCCCCAGCGAATGCCGGCCGGCAAGATCTCGTGATAGCCGGCCTGCATCAGCTCGGCCCGGAAGCGGTCGTAGACGAAAATATCGCTCGTCTTGATGCCGACGGCCCTGAGCTTGTTGATCACCTCGAGGACGATTTCAAACGACGAATGAGCCTCGGGCTGGCCATTGGGCACGACCTTGATACCCACGACGTCGCCCGGCTCGAAGAAATGCTTCCAGGCCTCGACAGCATCGGTGGCGCCCGTCAGTTCCTTGAGCCCTTTGTCAAGAGTGGCCTTGATGGCGGCGCGGTCGCGATTGCCATTATGATACATCCTGGGGTTTCGCACTTCGACGACATGACCCGGGTAAAGGCCCGGCGCCGCGAGCTTGGTCAACCCGTTCGAACCGCCGCCCCCCTGGTGCTTTGCGGGCGGGGCGCTTTGCGGGCCGGCCGCCGAGGTCGACGAAGAAACGGCCGAAATCACGGGCAGTGCGGCGGTGGCTGCGCCAGGAATCGGCGGCGATTCGTGCCGCTACATGGATAGGAATGGTGCATGATCTTGATCCATTACACAGGCAGGTAGGGTAACAAACGGCGTTTCCGCGTCGCGCGGTGGAAGCGAGTATAGAATAGAATCCGCTATGATGCACAGGCTGTCCATCCGGTACAGCCAATTACTCGAAGCGCTGCGGGAAACGGCGAACATCCTCCTGAATCCACGCAATCAGATGAAAGCCGCGAACGACGGCGTCGCCACTTGGTTCTACCCAGATCGCCGGCTTCCGTGTAGGTTTTGATTGACGCACGGCGGTAGTGCGCAGTGGCGACGACTCGAGGGCCTGTACGTGGATCGGGACGGCTCATTTACTTTCAATCAAATGCCTGCTGGCGACAACCTGTCGGCGCCGCCTGTCGAAAACAGCCGCGGCATTCGGTCCCGCAAGGCAAGACGATCGCCCGAGCAACCGCCGGCGCGGATGATCGCTCCGCTTGCCCCTCTGCTGGCAGCCCTGGCGGCCGGCATCGTGGCGGACCGCTGGTTCCTCACGTGGGAAACAGTGACATTCGCCACGATGGTGCTTGGCCTGGGTGTCGCGGCCGTTGTTCTGCTTCAGCGCGCGTCGTTTTCCCACCTTGCCGTGCTCGGAGCGTGCTTTTCGATCGGGGCCGGCTGGCATCATGTGCGCTGGTCAGACCTGGCGGCCGACGATCTGGCCCTGAGCGTCACCGAGACTCCCCAGCCGGCGTGGGTTCGCGGCACGGTCAGCGAGGCCCGCGGTTTGCGCCACAAGAAAGCCGATTTCGGATTTGGCGCGGGCCATGATGACAAGGTCTCGACGCGGTTCGTGATCGATGTTCGTTCCATCAGCGACGGCCGAAACTGGCACGACGCGTCCGGGCGCGCGGCCGTGGTTGTCACGGGCGATCGCTCGGACATTCGCGCCGGTCAGGCGATCGAGGCCGCCGGACTGCTCGCAGCCGTCGCGCCGCCCCTGAATCCAGGAGAGTTCGATTATCGGGCCTTCTTGCGAGCGCAGGGCGTTCGGCTGCAACTGACGATCGATAACCCCGAAGGTTTTCGGCTCGATCGCGGCGGCGCCACGTCCCCGTTCGTTTACTGGATCGACTGCCACCGGCATCGGATTCAATCGTGGTTGTTCGAGCAAATCGAGCCGTCAACGGCGCCGCTGGCCGCGGCCTTGATTCTGGGCTGGCGCGACGAGATCGAGCCCGAGATCAATGACGCCTTCGCCCGCACGGGCACCACGCATTTACTCGCGGTCTCGGGACTTCAACTGCAAGCTCTGGCCGCCGCTCTCTTGCTCTTGTTGCGGTCGCTCGGTGTGCCGCGCAGGCCCGCTTATGTGATTGTTTTGATCACAATGGTAGGCTATGCGCTTCTGGTCGGACTTGCGCCGTCGGTGGCGCCTCGACCGTGATGACGACGACGTTCTGCCTGGCCGCCGTGTCGCAGCGCCTGGCGCGTCCCGCCAATACATTATCGCTGGCGGCGATTGCCACGCTGGCGATCAATCCGGTTTACCTCTTCGATGTCGGCTGCCAGCTCTCGTTCCTGGCCATCGGTGCCTTGCTCTGGCTGGTGGCGCCCGCATGCGCCCTGGTGTGGAACCTCGGCGAGACAGCGCGGCAACGGCTCTTTGGTCCACGCTCGCCGCTCGACCAGCTAGAGCGGATTTTTGAACCCTGGTGGCGCTCGTCCTTGCGTCGGTTGAGCGTGGGTCTGGTCGACGGGATCGTGGCGTCACTGGTGGTCTGGCTGGCGGCCTTGCCGCTGGTCGCCTGCCGGTTCCATCTGGTCTCTCCGATCGGAGTGATTCTCAATATTCCGCTCATCCCGATCACGTCGGCCGCGCTCTTGCTTGGCGGGCTCTCCCTGGTCTTGTCCGCGTGCTGGCCGCCGCTGGGCCTGCCGCTCGCGTGGCTGGCCGGCTGGCTTCTGCAATGGACCAAGACCATCGTTTTATGGGGGGTCGCCCAGCCCTGGGGACACCAGTTTGTGGTCGGCCCGCGCTGGGAGTGGGTGCTTCTCTTTTACGTCTTGCTGTCGATCGCCATGCTTGGCGGGGTCCTGCCCGCGTCTCTTCCCGATCCCGCCTTTCGGGGTGTCCGCGGTCATCGTGTGGCATGGTGGCTTGTGGGGATCTGGTTTATTCCCGGATGGCTCGTGGCCGAAAACGCGGCCCATGCCAGTACGCTCGACGTCGAGGTCCTCGCGGTCGGGCACGGTCTCGCCGTGATCATTCAGACTCCCGACGGCCACACGCATCTTTACGATTGCGGACGCCTGGGCGACCCGAGCGTTGGCCGCAGAATTGTCGCGCCGGCCCTCTGGGCCAGGGGCTCCGGCCGGATCGACACCGTGTTTCTCAGCCACGCCGACCAGGACCATTATGACGGCCTGCCCGATCTGCTCGTGCGCTTTCCGATCGGCCAGGTGAGATTCCCACCCGATTTCGGCGGCGCCGACAACCCGCTGGCGATCCAGTTGATCGACCAGCTCAAGGCACGAGGGGTTGCCATTCGCCTGATAACGGCACCCGAAACCTGGGAGGAAGCGGGTGTTGTCTTCACCGTGTTGCATCCCGTGGCCGGCTGGCATCCCGAAGCGTCCGACAACGCGCGGAGCCTCGTTCTCGATCTCGGGTTTCAAGGCCGCCACCTCCTCTTGACGGGCGACCTCGAGCTGCAAGGTCTTGACGCGATTGTCGAACGCGCGCCGCCTGATCCGGTGCCCGAAGTCTTTCTTTCGCCCCACCACGGCGGGCGGTCCGCGAATCCCGGGTGGCTTTACACGTGGGCCGAGCCGCGTGTGGTCGCCGTCAGCCAGCGCCCGTTGACGACTGGCGCGGGCGACGCCCTGGCGGCGATCGAAGAGCGTGGGATCCCGGTCCTCCGAACCTGGAAGGAAGGGGCCATCCGGTTCCAGTGGACCGACGGTGGAATTGTCGCTCGGTCTTTCGTGGCAAAGCCGGAGACTGCTCTGAAGGCGAGTGAAGGCGAGGGCCCGCACAGTGCTCCTGGCCGTTGCTCAACGCGAGTCAATCGGCCGCTCAAGTCGATGGGTTCGTGCCCTGGTCGGCTGTGCTGGGTTTGCGCTTGGGGCTCTCGTCTTCGTGGTTCTGGCGATCGTCGAGTTTGCCGCCTGGGTCCTGGTCGCGCCGCCGCGGTCGATCGTTTCGGGAGAGTTTGTCACGGCGAACCCAGCCTGGCGGCCCGCTGAGGGCTCGGGCGAGCCGATCACGGTGCGCAGTGTTGACGGAGCCGTCCTGGCCGGCCGGTGGCTACCAGCGCCCGGACCGCTCGCCACAGGCAAGACGACGCTGCTCCTTCATGGTTTTGCCGAAGCGTCGTCGGCCCTTGAGGCCCGGCGCACTGCTGTCTTGAATCGCCACGGCTGGAACGTGGCCGTCCTGGATTCGCGCGGTTACGGCAAGAGCGGCGGTCCTTTCGCGACATTTGGCGGCTACGAGGTTGACGATCTGCCGCGTGGCTCGATCATCTTCAGACGCGCACCGCCGCGGTCGACCCGGCATCTCATTTCGGCCGGTGCTCTGGGGTCGATCGATGGGAGCGGCCATCGCCCTGCGGTCGGCGGCGACCGAGCATCGTCTGGCCGCCTTGGTGCTCGAATCACCCATGGTCGACATTGACGATTCCATGGCCGGTGTGCTGAAGCGGAGGAAAGTTCCCTGCGCCCGACTCATGGCCCGACTGGTCATACGACGCGCCGGCAAGCTGGCCGGCGTGGCGCTGCACGTGCCGCGACCCCCTGAGTCGGCCCGCTCGGTCACATGCCCGACCCTGATCGTGCATGGATCAAATGACACGACGGTCGCGATCAAGGATGCGCCGACTGGCCACCGCGTTTCGCCAAGCTCCCCAGTGGATCGAAGTCATCGACGCGCGCCACACCGACGTCGTGGATAAGGGGGGAGACGAGCTCGCTCGAACAGATCGCGGCGTTTCTGGACAAATCCGCTGATCGGGTCGATGATCAGAAACCCGCGACGTTCTCATGATGACCGTGCTGACGGGTCGTCCGGCTTTAGAGTAAATGCCCTTGCACGATCCCGGGAGGGCGAGTCTCCGCACGAGCCGAGTGCCAGTGCCTACTCGGGGAGCCTTGGCGTCTCTGAATCACGCAAGGCCGTTTACCGCTTTTCAGTCCTCGATCTCTTCCAGCGACTGGAAAACCACGCGGACCGAGTCGGGTACGTCGTCGCCCCCCAGGTCGGACCACTGGCCAAAGATGAGGACGGTACGCCGCCGAGTGCGAAAGCTGCGGATCATGGCCGCATTGGGGACGTCGAGGGCAAAGAATTCGACGTCATGGCCGGTGACGACGTGTTCGCCGAGCGTTTCGAGCACGGGAGCGGCGTCGAGATCGGGGTATTCCTCGCGCATGGCTTCCAGCGCCAGGTCAGAGACTTCCTCCGGATCGGGTTGACTGTCATCGACCCGCACGAGGACGAAGGCAACACCCTCGGGATGTTGCACATCGACGGTGATCACATCGTCTTCCTCGGTCGCTTCAACCGTCCAGTCGGATGGGTAGTCAAACCGAACGCCGTGGTTTTCGTAGACATCGGTTTTCACCGGCGGTCTCCTGCCGACATCCAGACCACGCTGAAGACAAGCCGCGAGCGGCACCCAAAAAGAGGAAACGACGTGCGCATCGTAACATCGGGCCGCCGGCCTTAACAGGGCAGGGGAGGATTGCTGTTTTCATGGTCACACCTTGCCGAAGCAAGTGACATCCTCGTTGGCATTAGCCCCGCGGGCGATGCTCAGCATCAAGGGCTTCGAACTGCGTGATTCGCACGGCCTGGTCTGGAAAGCGGGCGATAATCTCCAGCGTGCCGCCCATCGCCTCGATGTAGCTGCGCAGCGTATTGAGATACATGTCGGTACGGCGTTCGAGCTTGGAGACGGCGGCCTGCTTGATATGAAGCTTCACGGCGACGGCCGCTTGCGAGCGCTCGCGGGCCTGCCGCAACTGGCGGAGCGTCGCCTCCTCGGCGATTAATTCCGCTGTCCTTCTGGCGATTGCCTGTTGATCCTTCTCGAGCAATTTAGCGATGAAAACGTCTAGTAAAATTTATATATGTGAGTAACTCAACTAGTCCTTCCAGGTGCCGGCGAAAGCGTGCGTCGGCAATGGGCAGATGCTTCCTGTACCAGCGTTTATCGCCCTGCTTGTTGCCGCCCACGAGCAGGATGGCGGCCCTGCTGGGGTCGAACGCAAAAAAGAAGGATACGCCGGGGGACATCCATCTTTCCTACTCAAAAAACCAGAATGACCGCTGTCCCGATCATCCATTTTTCCCAACCAGAAGCGGAATGACCCGTTCCGACATATTTTCAGCTAGAATGACGTGATGTGAACGCTAGCTGAGATCGATCAGGAGTCCAATGCATGGCCGCCATCACCAGTCCTCCGCCGGCTTCAACGTCCTCGTCGCCTCGCCGCTCGAGCGTCATGTCGGCTGAGCAACGGATCGCCATCCGGGACATCCCCTGGGACCTTTACGACCGTCTGTCTGACGCGATCAGCGCGGGGGAAAACGTTCACCTGGCTTATGATGGTAAGGACCTCGAAGTGATGACAATCGGGCGTGAGCACGAGGATTTCAAGGATCTCTTCGGCCGATTCGTGAATGCGATCACGGACGACCTGCGCATTCCCAGCCGCAGTGCCGGTCAAACAACCTGGAAGCGCCCCGAAATCCTGCGAGGGCCTGGAAGCCGACCTCTGCTACTACTTTCAGGCCGACAAGCTCGAACAGGATAGGGAAGCACGGCGACGCCGAGCGGGGTCCGTCAAGCACTATCCGAATCCCGATCTCGCCGTAGAGATCGACATCTCTCCCTCCCAGATTGATCGACCGGGGATTTATCAGTCGCTTCAGGTCATCGAGGTCTGGCGATTCGACGGCGAGTCTGTCGTGATCGAGCAAATGGCCGCGGACGGGACCTACGTCACAGTCGACTCGAGTGTATTCTTGCCGATCCGGGCGGCGGAAATCCTGCGCTGGGTGGTCATCGAGAACACAGACGATTTGCCGGCCTGGCGCGAGCGGCTGCGAGCCTGGATAATCGCCGAATTATTGCCGCGGATGGAATCGTAAGATGCATAATGCTGGATAGCGGGCCGCTCGGCCTGATCGTGCGCGCGCTCCCAGCAAGCCGCGTGTCGTCCGGTGTCGTACGTGGCCTAACACCATATCGGCAAACGGCGCTCGGTCGTCATTCCCGAAATCGCTCATTACGAAGTGCGGCGTGAACTATTCCGCATCCGATCCATAGGCAGCCTTCGCCGTCTTGAGCACTATCGATCCCAGCGGCGGCTTGATGCACTTGACCCGCTCGACGGACGCGATGATCAAGGCGGCGGAGTTCTGGGCTTTGCTCGGACAATCGGGCGTGCCGACTTCGTCACCAGAAGCACTTCGACGGCGATGCGATCCTCGCTGGCCGGGCGGCCTCGCCGGCCAGCCCGGTGATACCGTCACCATTGCTACGACGAACTTGGCTCACTTGAATCGGTTCCCCGGGATCGACGCCCGGGTATGGGATCATATTCAGTGAATGCCTACCGCAATTGCGAAACCAAGTCCGTCCTTGAGCCGAAAATCGGTGTGACATCGCTCGGGACCGTACGCCACGGAGGACGCCTGAATCGCTTGTACAACGCGAAGCCTTCTCATTCCGAGCCGCCTTCGAGAACCAAAAACCAAGCTTGACCTTGCGAAGCCTCCAGCTTGACCCCGCGAAGCCTCCTCGAAGCCTCCCTGACCCCGCGAAGCCTCCCTGATATTTCGGCATCTCTTCGCCGACCTGGTCGAACACGATGACCAGGCCGTTGAACCAGACGATCACGTCGGCGATTGTCGCGTCAGATCCCATCGTAGCCACTCATATCAGGAAGTCATGTGTCGTAGCTGTTAATGGTCTTCTTTAAATTAACACATGACATCCGGACAGGCACGAGGCCACCGCTCCGGTTATTTCGATCACGACCAGCCGGCCCCGCGATAGCGCGTACTTGACCTCGTCAAGGCTTGTCGGCCCTTTCCCTTTCTTCGGGTCGGTCTTCCACGGCCATTCGTTGGAATAAAACGGCGCCGCCGGCGGCAGGAGGGGCGTCATTCCGCGTTTGGTCGCCTCGTTCACGATCACCTTTCGGCCGCCCCCGCCCAGAAGCTCCGCATCCATCAGGTAGTAATCCTTGAAGAAAATCTGGCCCAGGGCCCGGTCGGAAACGATCCGCCCCAGGAGGTCGAGCATCTTTTCGGGGGTCGTTGTGAACTCGGTCGTTTCCAGGAGCAATAGCCGGTTGCCGATGGCTTCTTGTCCCATGAATTGAACGAGGACGCTGAAGAGGATATTGTTCTGACGCGTCACGTAAATGGTATTGCTGGCGGCGTACGTATGGTCCCAGTCCGCCGAGCTGCGTCTTCCAACCGGCCAGGACATCCATCCAGTGCGCGACCTGGACGCGCGCCGCGATCCCGATCGTCTTGCCGAAGTAGCGTGCGGTTCCTCGGGCGAATTGTTCGAGCTGCTCGGTGGTGAATGTTGCCGACTTGAGACACTCGTCCATGAACGTGAGGTTCGCCTTCAAGATCGCCTCGAGGACGCCCCGTTCTTCCACGGACAGGTCGAGCCCATCCAGGCTTTCCAGGGCCGTCTGACAGCGTGCTCGAAAGACGCGCATCGGGCCATGCCACGACTTGTCGGAGGGGTCGCCGAGGTACGGGGCCACAATTTGATAAACGGCCATGCTGCTGTGCGAAACCGATTTGGCAAGCTGATAGACGATGGGCACCGGCGGGGCGACCGTCGGTTCCTGCCCGGGGCGATAGAGGATCATCCGGCCGCCGCCCTCGCTGAAAAGGGCCAAGATGATCGGCACTCGGTCACGCATGTTCCGCTTGTACTGGGCCAGCGAGCCCTCGTAGATGTCCATCATCGACGTGTCGAGCGACAGCACGTTTTGCTCGGCGACCGCGCGCTCAGTGGCCGGCTTGCGTTCGGCAACAACGACTTTCAAGAAATCCGGTATGTCGCCGCCGTGCGCCGGCAGACCGGCGAGAACAACGACGAGGAGTGTCAGGCAGAGGCCACGATTGACGCGCGATGTCCCAGCCGGAATGCCTTGGGCGAACTGGTGCACAGTCATGGTAACGATATCTCCGGGAGCACGACCGTTCGTAGCGGAAAGACGACTGCGGCGCTAAACTCACCCGGCCGTGGCATCGGGCTCGAACACCCCGAACGTGTTCCCATCCGGGTCGATGAAATAACCGTACCAGCATACGCCGGGCACGGCGAACTTCGGTAGCGCAACCTTGCCGCCGAGCGACAGGATGGTTTCAGTCGCTGCGGGTGATGAAGGGGACATTGCTGGGGTGATGAAGGGACATTGCTAATGGATGACGCAAGATAGGTAGGTGATGAAGGGGACATTGCTAATGGATGACGCAAGATAGGTAGTTTGGGCACCGATCGTTTCACTAGGGTGATGAAGGGCAGGGTGATGAAGGGGACATTGCTAATGGATGACGCAAGATAGGTAGTTTGGGCACCGATCGTTTCACTAAATCACCTGAACCTCTAGGGCAATTAGCAATGTCCTTGCGTCAGGAAAGCTTGGGAAAGGAGAAAGAACCTCGAACTCAGAAACCTTTCGATGGATCCCAGCGGGTGAAATCCCGCCTCGCAAAGCCGGGCCAGCAGCCGGAAACGAGTCTTGCGTGGTGGCGGGCGACCGTCGCTGCGAAGCGTAGTGGCTATAGAAATAGAAGTGGGGGATGCCTCGATAGGCGGCCAAGGCGAAACTGTTGAGGTCTCGCAACCGCACTTGCAGGAGGTCATCCCCATGAGTAGCAAAGCATATCGTGCCACGCGCGTCAACGAGGTGAACTGGGTGCAGATCGCCCGCGGAAAGGAGGGCTTGGGCGTGACGGTGGGTATCGACGTCGGGAAGTTTGACCTGTTGGTGATTTGTCGCTGGGCCGATGGGCGGTTCGAGCGTCCCTGGCGGGTTAAGAACCCATGGGAGATCCAGACATTGGTTGGCGTCCTGAAGCAGGTAAAGTCAGACCGGAAGCTGGTAGTGGCTTTGGAACCTTCGGGAACGTATGGAGAGGCCCTACGACAGGCACTGGGGGACAACGAGATCGAAGTTCGGCGCGTCGGTACCAAGGCGTCTCATGACTATGCGGAAATCTTCGATGGCGTGCCCTCGCAACACGACGGCAAGGATGCCGCGGTGGTGGCCGAGTTGGCGGCGTTGGGTAAGGCCAAGCCCTGGGCGTACCAGGCTGCCAATTCCTGGGAGGAGGAACTTGCGTATTGGGTGGAAGAGATGGTAGCCCAGCGGCAGATGCTCATGCCCTGGCAGGGGCGCTTGGAGGGTCTCTTGGCGCGCCATTGGCCGGAAGCATCGCAGGTCTTGAAACTTTCCTCAGGGACGTTGCTGCGGATCTTGAAGCGTTATGGGAGTCCCCAGGCGTTGGCCGAGGACGCGGACGCCGTGACGCAGTTGGCTCGCTGGGGTCGTTCGCTGTTGTCGTCGGCGAAGATCGAGGAGGTGCTGAGCGGCGCGCGGTCGAGTGTCGGTGTTCGCCCAGGTCCCTGGCAGAAGCGTCAGATCCAGGAGTACGCCGAACGGACGCTGGCCGCTCGGCAGCAGGCGAATCGGCGCAACAACGGCTGCGTCAACTGGCCGCGGGGCATCCGGTCCTCGAGGCGCAAGGTAAAATGGTGGGTGTGCCGACGGCGTGTGTTTTGTGGGTGAGCACGGGCGACCCACGCAATTTCGATTCGGCGGGGGCTTACCGCAAGGCGATGGGGTTGAACTTGGCGGAGCGGAGCAGCGGGACCTACCAAGGGCGGCTACGGATCAGCAAGCGGGGCAGTGCGCGGACGCGCCAATGGCTCTATTTTGCGGCCTTGCGGTTAGTTCAACAGTGTGGTGTACGTCCCTGGTACGAGGCCAAGAAAGCCCGCCATGAAGGTGAGGCGCGGCGGGTGTTGGTGGCCGTGATGCGGAAGCTGGCCGTGGCGCTGTATCACGTCGGGGTGCGGAACGAGGAATTCCAACCGCAGCGGTTATTCGGCCGGCTTGGCCGGAGTAGCGGCAGGTCGGCCAAGCCTCCCGTCGCAAGCCAGCAGCGAGCGTCAGAAGGAGGGTTCAGCTCCTGAGAGAAGTAGACGTTGAGTGGCCGATGGTCCGGGGAAGGTGCTAAGATCGTGGCTGTTGGAGGATGGTTAATGGATTTATCGCATTGGGGCCAATCCCGGGATGCCGAGGGGCGGCATCGTGCCGCCCACCCCGGTCTTGGCCCCTGGGTCGGCGCTCGGGTCGCGTCCCCGCGTTGCCCTATCCTCCGCCCAGGCTCATACAGTGTATCGGGGACCACGGCTACCGGACAATGGCGGGGCGGGGTCAGTCACTCGCACGGCAGGACAGAAGACCCATCTGGAACTGCGGGGCCGGGATCAGGAGGCGGTTCCAAGACCGTTGCCACGAGGATGGTCGACGCGATGCGTTGTTTATTGTTAATCTTTACATTTATTTTGATGATCATATTAACATAATGAGGAGGGTTATCCGCGACGGGATTGCGGTCCTCTGAGGCCACCGATCTGTCCTGCCACCTTTCGCAAGTTGTCTTCGCGTCCCTCCAGGGAGCGCCCAGCGTAGTTTCGAGGGGCACGGACAGAGGTGCTCGGTAAAATCTCCCATACGGCCAATTCGGCGATCGTGCTTTGAGCACGATACGCTCGAGGCGACAGACTTGAGTTACCCGATTGGCTCTGTCCCAGATCGACCCTGAGAGACTCACGATCCCCCAAACATGAGCACGTTCTAGTGGGCAACTGATCAGACCAACGGATAATATCCATATGGTCAGAGATCGCGTTGTCCAAAGAGGCCGCCAGCACCCCCCAAAAAAATCGAGAAAAACCGCCCTTTACTTTCAAGGACAGATCAAACGCTGTGTGATTGAGCCCCGAAATTTCCTTGTCGTGAGCCTTCGTCTTGGACGCAAGCGGGGGCCTTGCCAGGCATTAGCTACACCTGGACCCACAGGCGTGCCTGGTCACACCGGGGTCGGAGGAACATGGCGAATGATCGCACGGGTTTCACGGGAACTTGGGAGACCTTGCCGTCTCCATCGTGACTGCCGGTCGGAGACCCGGCTTACCAACTCCGGGCTGATCCGCGGCCCACGTCCGAGGCCGACGGGGACGAACGAGGGACGAAACGGTGGTATCGCCAAGCGAAGTAAACGAAGTGCGGCGAGATGGACGGCAAGGAGTCGCAGTGCCCCATAGTAGCATTGAAGCTGGGGAACGGCCCTCCGGACCCAGTCAGCGAAGGGGGCGCCGCGTTGTGGATGGCAAGTTGGAACCACGCTGAGGACACCGCGCCTCACCAGCGTGTCACCGCGAAACGAGCCGGACGTGCGAGGGACAGCGATACTCCACAACGTGACGAACCGAGTGCATTTAACGTGCATGCTCGGATCTGTGGGAGCCCCAGGGAGCAATCCCTGGGGCGACCCGGCCGGTTTCACTCCCCCGCGTCCCGGTTTCACTCCCCGCGTCCCGGTTTCATCCCCATCCCCGGTTTCATCCCCCCGCACCGGCCCCTATCGACTTCGGGGGGCCGATGCGGCAAAGAAGTTCAAGCGGTGGCCGCTACGCGGCGAAGGAGAGGGAGGGAAAGGGTCATTCCAGTTTCCGTTTAAGTTGAATGACCTGAACGACCCTTTTTTTCTGCCCACAGGAAATGTCGAATGACCGAATGACCCCTTTTCCTTCCTAGTCTGCCCCCGCGAAGTCTTTATTTATTTGTAACCATGGAACAGTTGCGAAGTATTCATTGACCGACTCTGGCATACGGCTCCGATACCGTCCCTGATATTCAATTGTTTTCAATATTATTAGCTCCAAATACCAAAGACTTAAACACCAAGCTTCGTTAACTATTCGAGCACGCTCCTCGAAGACCTTCCTACGCTTAGCGGGGTTCGCATGAACCATAGCGTTTCGCAATTCGGTCAAGGCCTGGGGGCCGTCCTTCCAATTATTCGCTTTCAATTTTGCTAACGAATTCAGACCAAGCAGCAACGCCGGAATTGCGGCCGGAATTCTGCACAACATAAGAAGCAATCGTAACTTGTCCATCGCAGCCAGGTTTTCGTATCCTTTCTCGCTTATTGCGGCCCGATCTTCAACCAAGTGGGTCCATCCCAGCAATTCAAAACCCGCCTGCGCCAAGATTATCGAGCTTTCTAATCCACTCGCCGCCATATTCGCTTCGACGTACCAATGATTAGCCAGTTTTAGCGGTTCCCTCCACGTTAACTGTTGCCATTTCTCGTAAAACCCAGTGAATCCATTTGAGAATTCCTCCTCCTCAATCCCATCGAACCAATTCCGGTACGAAATCCATCCTGCGATTCTTGGTGTCCCCCACTTCTCCCAAACACGTTCGTCAGTTTCGCCAAAACCAACTGACAGGATTGGGGCAACCCAGGCACCGCGGCAAAATGAAAGATACTCCGAGAGCGCTGTTAATACGCTCTCAGCCGTCTTGACCGTAAACATTTTGCTATCCAAGCGTTCGAGCTTGCCTACGTGTGTGATAGCAAATCCCGACGTGGCTCTTAATTCATCAACAAAATGAGTAGTCACTTCAAGTTTGTCCAGCGTTATTCGCCATTCACCAGTCTCAATGACTGCTCGCGCTGCCCAACAATTCGTCTCATCCTTAACGAACCGCCCATTATAGCCTGCGAAATTACTCACATGAAAGATTATATAGCAAACACGCGGGGCACCCCCGAACTCGCTCTCTAACATACGACCCCTTATCTTGTAATCTCCTGTATTCGATGACGGCGCGTATGCGAGCACCACTGCGCCTGCATGCCGATTTAATCCGGGCATATGCACCGTACAACTCGTCGTGTCTATCAGATCCAAGGTCTTACGCGGTACAACTAGCGAAAACCACAGGCCAGCGAACGGAAGCCACTCAAACTGAACAGTACCTTCTCCTGAGTATGTATTGGTACTTTGGTCCAATTCAATAACGCCTTCATATAGCTTGATGTTCTGGTTCGGTGCGCTCATTTGGTAAATAGGCTCTAGGCTTAATGGCAGATCTTTGCGGCGTGTCGATGGAGACTTTGGCGCCATGGTCTGTGCCCCTAAGGAGTTGTTGGACAAGTCCCTTGCGATTTGCGTTGCTTGGCGGACCGCGACTATTGTCGCAGGACCGTTTTACTGCACGTTGCAGAAATAACTCAACCTCCTAGGTTTGAGCAAAAAAAAGAGTTCATAATTCCTTCTCGTCAAAGTAGATGCCCCCCCGGCACGTAACTCGCTTTAGGCTCCTGTTTTTCTTCACTTGAGCGATTAACGCTAGCCATCCTTCTAGTTCCGAACGTAACCGCCGCCCTTCAATGGACGTGCTTGGCCAAGCGACACCAGCGTTTCCAAGAGGTCGGAAAAGGGTAAGAGCCAGACACCCATCATTTGAGGGTAAGAGCCAGACACCCATCATTTGCGATCGAGTCGCGAGTACCACTGCCGCAAGAGCCAGACACCCATCATTTGCCTCAAGAGCCTGCCGCAAGTTCCTGCCGCAAGTTCCAGACACCCATCATTCGTGCCGCACGGGTGAAAGCCAGACACCCATCATTTGCGATCGAGTCGCCAGTAGGACGGCGGCGCTCCATACCTTCGAGGGTAAGAGCCAGAGGGTAAGAGCCAGACACCTATCATTTGCGATCGAGTCGCCAGTAGACACTCCGCTTGGTGTCGGCGATCGGACTCGAAAAGTGGGTGTCTGCAATCGGCCTTGGTGTCGGCGATCGGACTCGAAAAGTGGGTGTCTGCAATCGGCCTTGGTGTCGGCGATCGGACTCGAAAAGTGGGTGTCTGCAATCGGCCTGCTGACCCGGGCGCAATCCGACACGATCATCGCGAGATCGCATTCCGCAGGCTCGACGGGAGTCCCCGTCGCCGGGTCGCGGGGCGGATAAAGCCGTTTCCAGCGGATGGCAATCTCCTCGTCGCTCCAGTCCTGGACCAGATCGGGCCGGCCGCGCAACACGACGTGCAGATGATTACTCATCACGGCGTAGCCGCAAACATCGATCGCGAACACCGACGCGAGCTGTTGGAGCCGCTCGCGAATCCACTCCTTGCGGTGCTCATGATCGACGCCAGAAAGAGGATCGACGCCGCATAGAAAGGCCCTGCGCACACACCGCGCGATGCAATGATAGACGCCAACCTCATCGTGGGCCACAATGTCGCGACGAGGATATGCGGGCATGAATTCGTCCTCGGACTGGTCTTGAGCGTCGGAAAATTGAACTGATCGCCCCTTCATTAGGGCTTGCGCAGAAATAACCTTTACAATTTCTGCTTACGTCTCGGCATGATGGTGTAATTCCAATCGCCATGAAATTCATGTCGCTGCAATCGCAGTCCAGCAAGTTCTTCGTCGCTGACCTTAATCTCGGTGTCGTAATGATGGGTGTCCAGGGCAGCCTTCACAGTCAGTCCCGTACCTGTTGTCGTGCTGGCGATCAGATTCACAATCGTCTCAAGACTGACCAGCGGCTTTCCACGCCAGTTCATTGTGATGAAACTGAACAGTCGATGCTCGATTTTGTTCCACTTGCTGGTGCCCGGTGGAAAGTGGCAGACGTTGAGCGTCAGTCCGAGTTCATCCGCCAAAGCTTGCAGCGACACCTTCCACAACCGCGTCCGATGACCATTACTGCCACCGCCGTCGGCCGTGATGAGCAGTTCCTTGGCTTTGGGAAAGCGAGCTTGGCCCATCTCCTGCCACCAGCGACGGATACTGTTGGTCGCGAACTGCGCAGTATCGTGGGTAATGCCAACACTGACCCAGCCTTGGTTGTTGACCATGTCGTAAACGCCGTAGGGAATCGCCTTGCCCAAGGTCTTGTCAAGGAAGTCGTGGACACGGACCTCTTCGGGTTCCCCTTGAGGTCGCCACTCGCTCCCGCCGTTCCTGAATCACCGACCAATTCCTTCTTCTTCGTATCCACCGAGATCGCGGGTTGGTCATGTATCAAAGCACGCGCGACGCTCGCGTTGATGTATTCGAACTGGGCGTTGCGGTCTGGATGGTCGAGGCCTTCACGCGCCTTACGGTTTGCCTGCAAACTGTACCCTGCCTTGTGCAACAAGGCGGCGACAGTCCGCGCGCCCACACGTTTGTCTTGCCGCGCCAGTTCTTCAGCCAGACGCCGCGTGCTCTTGCAGGTCCAACGGAGCGGAGACTCGGGGTCGCCACGCGTCACAGGCTCCACCAACGACTCCAGCGCGGCGAGCAAGCCCGGGTCGGCTTCTGTCACTGGTCGCCGACCTCCTCCTGGCTGGCGTACTCGCGCTGCTTGCGCCGCGCGTTGTGTCGTCGGTTGCTCCAGTTCCCGCAACCCGACAGTAATCGTCGGGCGAGACAACCCGGTCGCGCGGGCTACGAGCGATACTCCACCCCACCCCAGTTCTCGCGCTTCGGCCGCGGCCCACTGTCTGCGCCTCCGCTCGTCCAGTTCCGGGAGCAATGCGCGGTACTTCCGTTGAATCCGTTCGAGCGTTCTGGCATCTTGCATAACCGTTCATCGCAAATTTCCGCATATACTCCAAGGTCAATTTGTAAATGTTATTTCTGCGCAAGCCCTTAGTGACTATTTGTATCAAGCCAGCTTGGCCTGTCAATGGACTGGTCCTTTCTGCCTCAAATCGTGGATGCGTTCGACGCTTGGCGGGCTCGCCTGCAATCAGCCCGAAAAGTGGGTGTCTGCGATCGGCCTCTCTGCGATCGGCCTCGAAAAGTGGGTGTCTGCGATCGGCCTCTGTCAATGGACTGGTCCTTTCTGCCTCAAATCGTGGATGCGTTCGACGCTTGGCGGGCTCGCCTGCAATCAGCCCGAAAAGTGGGTGTCTGCGATCGGCCTCTCGAAAAGTGGGTGTCTGCGGTCGGCCTCTGCGGTCGGCCTCTCGAAAAGTGGGTGTCTGCGGTCGGCCTGCGAAAAGTGGGTGTCTGCAATCGGCCGCACTCGTGTCGCAAGGCCGTGGCGAGTCTGAACGCCTTTCTGGTTTCCCAAGGTCAACCCGCGGTGTCTCCCGACACGTCAAACTACTGCAAGGCACGAAGGCGACTTCCGCTCTCCTTCATCGTACGGCTGGTTCGGAAGATCGGAGGACTGCTTGAGGAGAACGCCAGTTCGGCGTGGCTCTGGAAAGGCCGGTCGGTACACATGGTCGATGGCTCGACGGCATCGATGCCCGATACGCCCGATAACCAACGGGTCTATCCTCAACCGGTGAGCCAAAAGCCAGGTGTGGGATATCCTCTGGCGCGGTTCGTGGCGATCATCAGTTTAGCCACGGGGTCCGTCCTGGATGTCGTGCTCGGGCCATGTTTCGGGAAGGAGACCGGCGAAACGGGGTTGCTCCGCGCCTTGGTGAAGCGGATGAAAGCGGGCTCGATTCTGCTGGGAGATCGGGCTTTCGGCTCGTATTTCGGAATTGCCGGGTTGCTTGATCGAGATATCGACGGCGTTTTCCGTATGCACCAACGACGCAAGGTCGACTTCCGCCGCGGTCGCTGCCTTGGAATCACTGATCATATTGTGATCTGGCACAAACCGGCGCGTCCGAAATGGATGGACGAAGCAACCTATGCAAAAATACCCGATGAAATGCAGGTGCGTGAATTGCGATTCCGGGTCGAGCAGCCGGGCTACCGCGTAGACGAGATTGTGCTGGCGACGACACTGCTCGACCCCACAGGGCCACCGCATCTTAAATTCAACACTTGAATAGGACTTTATCGCGATACTCATCATTTCCCGCACACTTCATTCGCTTGATCTCGATGCCTTTCTTACAACTGGTTTCGCGCTTGAGAAGCCCAAGAGCGAACCGTCGAATCACGCTCAGATTGGCCGGGGCGTGGTCGCGGGCCACGCGGCATTCGTCCTCGCGGAAGCTCACGTCCAAGTGCCAATGGAGATTATTTTCGATGCCCCAATGGCTACGGACCGCTCCCGCGAACTCCTGCGCGGTGATCAACCGGCTGAGGATGTAATACCGCGTGTCGAGGCTCCGTCGTCCCTGCGAGTCGACTCGCTCCGAGATGGCGATACCCACGGCCTCCAGGTCGCGCCACAACCCATCTGGGTTGACCGATTCCGGCGCCGCGACAATCGCATACGTCCTCGACTCTTGCCGACCATGCCCCTTCTCGAAAGTCTGGTGCTCATCGAGATCCTCCTGTTCGCCTTCCAATGCCTCGCTGATCGCTCCTTCGACCTGTTCATAGAGCTTCGGCTGGTTCTGCTTGACGGCCAGAACGTAGTCGCCTTTCCCTTCGCGAATCCGGTCAGCGATCTCCCGCTGGCAGCCCATCGCATCGATCGTCACTAAAGCCCCGGCGATGTCCAGGACTTGGAGGAACTCCGGGATCGCCGTGATCTCGTTGGATTTCTCATGCACGACGACTTGGCCCAGCGACAATTGGTTCTCAGTGGCCCAGGCCGAGACCATGTGAATGGCCGCGCGATCTCGCTCGTGATCGGACGAACCCCGGAGGGTCTTGCCGTCGATCGCCACGACACGATCTCCAGTTACCTCCTGCACGGCTTGAATCCAGCTCATCAGGCATTTCTCGAATGCGGCGGGATCGAGGCGGGCAAGGACGCGCCCGAGCGTGTCTTCCGAGGGGATGCCATTGGTGAGGTCCAGGTAGCGGGCCAACCAACTCCGGCGGTCGATGGCAAATTCGTGAATCCCGGCGAACGAGTTGGCACCCGAGAGAACTCCACAGACGGCGATGAAGACGATATTGATGAGCGGATGTCTTCGAGTGCGCTCGACACGGGGATCCTGGAGATCTTGAAAATGTCGCTGAAATGAGGCCGATCCGCCGGTGGCCATTGGCTGCTCCGTCATCAAGTGGTCATCATCGAGCTCGCCTTCACATTATCGAGTTGTACCGGGTTGAGCTTTCCCAGGCTACTGAGGATCGCTATCTTGATGCGGTGGCCCTGCTCGACCCCATCGTCTACAGCAAGGAGGATCTGGCTGATCTATTCCTCAAGAGATGGAATATTGAACTCGACTTAAGGTCGATCAAAATCGTGATGCAGATGGATGTGTTGCGTTGCAAATCGCCGGACTTGGTGGACAAGGAACTTTGGGTTCATATGCTAGCCTATAACATTATTCGGCGGCTGATGGTAACAGCGGCAGCGAAGAACGGAGCCGAGCCGCGTGAGATGAGTTTCAAAGGGACGTTGCAAGCGTTCACGGCGTTCCGGGACGCGACGCGTATGGCCGATCCGTCGCGGCGGTCTCAGCTCTGGGAAGAGATGTTCGTCATGATGGCCTATGACCGCGTCGGCAACCGACCAGGGCGGGTTGAACCGCGAGCCAAGAAGCGGCACCCAAAACAGTATGACTTGTTGAATTGTCCACGGAAAGAGGCACGAAACCGCTTACTGGGCCTGGTTTAACGGTTATTACCGTGCCATTCAATCGCGTCCCGGTTTCATCCCCCCCGGCGGTTGATGGGCTTTGCGATCTTTCCGTTCCAATCCCGCCAGTGCGGTGGTGAGCCATGAGCGGGCGTAGGCCCACTCGCGAAAGGCTGTCGCGCGCGATAAGCCCAGCGCAACCGCGGCGTCTTCGATCGATAGTCCGGCAAAGAGTCGAAAGCGGGCGACGTCAGCCGCGGTTGCGTCCTCGGCGGCGAGCCGCGTGAGGGCTTCGTCGATATCCAGAAGCGTGTCCGGATCGGAGATGACAACGCGATCGGTTTCGTCGAGTGCGAATCTCTCTCCGCAACCCCCGCGTTTGGCAGCGCGCTTGCGGCGGGCGTGATCAACCAGGATGCGCTGCATGGCGACCGAAGCGGCACGCAAGAAATCACCGCGGCTCGTAAAAGCTGACCCGCCGCCGAGTCTCAGGTATGCTTCGTGAACGAGTGCGGTGGCGTCGAGCGTGTGCCCGGCGGCCTCGCCGGCGAGCTGCGAGGCTGCAAGGCGACGCAGCTCGTCGTATACCAACGGAAAGTAGCCTTCCTCCGGCGGCAATGTCGTCATTTCTGCTTCGGCGGCGGTTTTGGGCCGCCGGGCGCGGTAAGCGTGGCTTTCTCGTCCTTCCACATCTTCACATCGTTGGGTTTCCCGATCGCCTCCGCAAGATCGATCAGCCTGTCGACGGCCTGGGTGAGGCGAATTCGGTTAGACGGCTCGATACTGGCGAACCGCTGCTTCATCCCCTCGTATCCGGATCGGAGCAGCGGCTCGGCATCGAGATATTTCTTCTGGCCAAGCAGGGCACCGCCGAGCGACGACCTGGTGTTGAAGGTACGCCAGTCATCAGGTGCTTTTGCCTCCCGAATCTTCAGTGTCTCACGCAGCACCGGCTCGGCGTCAGTCCACGCCTTTTGCTCGAGCAGGACCAATCCGAGCGGAGCCAGGGCTCCGGCGTAGTCGGGCGAATCCGCGCCGGCTTCGCGCTTCCGGCGGTCAGCCAGTTCCCGCAGCAGCGGCTGGGCCCGGTCGAACTTCCCGGCGGATAAATAGCTGGTCGCGAGGTTTTGCGTGACGCCGAGGGTCAGAGGATGATTGGGGCCGAGCCTGGCACTCATGAGCGCGACGGTCTCCTCCAACAGCGGCACGGCTCGGTCGAGCCTGCCTGTGGATTCGTAGGTTCTCGCGAGGTTGTTCATGCTGAACAGGATGCGGGGGTGGCCGGTCTCGAACCTGGCCTTCATGAGCGCGAGCGTTTCCTCCTGGAGCGGCAGCGCCTGGTCGAACTTCCCGAGGGCGTTGTAGCCGAAGCCGAGGTCGTTCATGGCAACAAGGGTATCGGGATGTTGGGGGCCGAGCTTCGCCTTTGTGAGCGCGAGCCTCTGCTCGAAGAGCGGCAGCGCCAATTCGGGCTTCCCGACGTCCACGTAAGCAAGACCGAGGTTGCCCATGCTCATGAGCGTGAAGTAGTTGTCGGCGCCGAGATTGGCCTTGAACAGCGGAAGCGCCTGTTCGAGGAGCGGCAGCGCTCGGTCGAGCTTCCTCGCTTCCCGAAGACCAAAAGCGAGGGCGCCCATGCGGCCGAGCGTTTCGGGATTTTCGGGGCCGAGGTTCGCCTTCGTCAGTTCGTATGCCTGATCGAGAAGCGGCAGTGCCAGGTCGAAGTTGCCGGCGGACACATAGACTTTGGCGAGCCCGGACATAGTCACGACCGTGGCGGGGTCGTCTGTGCCGAGCTTGGCTTTCCTGAGTCTGAGCGTGTCTTCGAATAAAGGCAGGGCCTTATCAAACTTTTCGGCGATATCGTAGCAAGTAGCAAGGTTATGCATACTCACCAAGGTGTCTGGATGGTCGGGGCCGAGCTGAGCAGTCAGGGTGGCTCGGGCCTTGGTGCACAAGTCGATCGCCTTTTGGTAGTGGCCCAGCCCGAAGCTGGGATGACATGAGCGTTTGTTGCATCCGCGCCACCGTGAGCGCATCGCCGATCGCTTCCCCCTCGATCTGGGCGCTCGCCTGGTCCAGCCGCTCGCCAAGCACTGCCGCAAGCGGTTTGCCGTCATTTTCCGCTTCTCTCGGGTCCAGATCCATGAAGATCGAGCCGAGGATTTCGTTTGCCTTCTCGATCTGCGTGAGGCGCTTTTCAGCCTGCCGTCGCTGGACATTGGCGAGGAGCTTCTGCCGGTTGGCCTCGAGCATTCCCACCGTTGACCCGACGACGCCGCAGATGAGCGCCAGCAGGACGAGCGACGCGGCGATAACCTGAGCCCGGTTGCGGCGGACGAATTTTTTGAACCGGTACGATGCCGTCGGCGGCCCGGCGCTGACCGGCTCATGGTTCAGGAACCGTTCGACGTCGTGGGAAAACGCGATGGCCGATTCGTACCGCCGCTGGCGTTCCTTCGAGAGGGCTTTCATCACAACCCAGTCCAGGTCGCCGCGGACGTATTTTCCGAGCTTGGCCGGCTCGGTCTGGCGGATGGCGGCGACACTGGCCGCGGTTGCCGAGTTGCTGATCCTGCTGCTCGGCGTCGGTGGCTCGAATTCGCGGACCAGTCGCAGCATCTCGTCGAGGGCCGCTTTCTTGAACGTGATCCTTTCGATGGGCGTGCTGCCGGTGAGCATCTCGTAGAGGATGACGCCGAGGGCATAGATATCGGTCCGGGTATCGATGTCGAGCGCATTGAACGATGCCTGCTCGGGCACCATGTACAAGGGAGTGCCGGCCACGGTTCCGAACGCGCTAAAAAGGCTCTGCTCGGTTAGTTGAAGCCCGCTCGTCGCCTTGGCGAGTCCGAAGTCGATGACCTTGGGGACGGGGTGTCCGTCGTGGCTTTCGACCAGGATGTTTGACGGTTTCAAGTCGCGGTGGATGATCCCCTTCTGGTGGGCATGCTGCACGGCCGAGCAGATCTGACGGAACAGGGTCAGCCTTTCGAGCAATCCGAGGCGGTGCGCATCGCAGTAGTCGGTGAGTGGGATACCTTTCACCAGCTCCATGACGAAGAACGGCCGGCCATTGTCGGTGGTGCCGGCGTCCAGGACCTTGGCGATGTGGGGATGGTCCATCAAGGCCAGTGCCTGGCGCTCTGACTCGAAGCGGGCGAGGACGGGTTTCGAGTCCATTCCCGCCTTGATGAGCTTCAGCGCTACCTGGCGTTTGATCGGCTGGGTTTGTTCAGCGAGGAAGACGCTTCCCATGCCACCTTCGCCGATCTCCTGGCGAAGCTTGTAGCGGCCGGCGATCACGCTTCCGATCAAGGACGCGGGTGGCGGGTCTTCCGGACGAAAGCTGGCGGTCTGTTCCGGCCGCGCGGGCGTCTGGCCCTGTTCGTCATCCGGCGCGGTAGGGACCTCGGGGTCCTGTCCGAGCGGACCTTCCAGCGCCGTTGCCGGCCGGTCATAGGCCGCCAGCAGCTCGTGAAGCCGCTCGCGCAACTCAGGGTCGCCAGCGCATTCCCGTTCGAGCAAGGCGTGGCGATCGGCGCGGTCCGTCAGGTCGACGGCGGAGTTGAAGATGGCTTTCACGCGGCGCGGATCGAGCGGCATCGAGCGTACCTCCCCGGTTGGTTTACTGGATTGGCGCATTCCGCGCTCGAGGATGTCTCAAGATCCGCTGCAAGTTTAGGGTCTTCAGCAGAATCTGTGGGTGACAATTAGCGAAAGAGCTCGGTTCCGGTTCGACAGGAGGGAAGGCGAGGGTTAACTCGAATTCAATTAAAGAAGAGCGCATCCTGAGACACTCTTCGGTCAAGATGGAGTTACCACACTTCGTCAAAACCGGGAGTGCCCCAGAATGCGTATCCAGACGATCCTCAATCGGGTTGAGAAGTTCAAGTCGTTTGTCTACGGCGAGGTGAGCCTGGAAGAAAACGGCGACGGCCTGGCGCTTGTTGTCCAAATGGAGCCCCGGAAGAATAGCCGGGCGTTTTGCTCCGGGTGTGGGCGTCCTGGACCTTTGTACGATCGCCTCGAGAAGCGGCGGTTTGAGTTCGTTCCGTTGTGGGGAATTTTGGTTTTCTTGGCGTATCGGATGCGGCGAGTGAACTGCAAGCGGTGTGGAGTGACCGTCGAGATGGTGCCATGGGGCGATGGCAAGAACCAACTGACAACGACCTACCGCTGGTATCTGGCGACCTGGGCCAAAAGGTTGAGTTGGAGCGAGGTTGCCTCGATCTTCCGCACGTCGTGGGACAGCGTGTGCCGGGCTGTTGAGCACGCGGTCGAGTGGGGCCTGGCGCATCGAGACCTGAGCGACGTGACGGCTTTGGGCGTGGACGAGATCGCTTGGGCTCGGGGGCACACATATTTGACGCTGGTGTACGACATCGGCGGTGAGACCAAGAGGTTGTTGGCCGTGGCTGAGGATCGGAGTGAAGCGAGCCTGCGGTGCTGTCTGGATAGTCTCGGCGAATCCGTCTGCCTGGGTGTGAAATACGTGTGCAGTGACATGTGGAAGCCGTACTTGAACGTGATCGCCGACAAGCTCCGTCACGCGATTAACGTCCTGGATCGGTTCCATGTCATGCAAATGTTCAGCAAGGCATTGGACGAGGTTCGGGCGGAAGAGGCGAGGCGGTTGGTGCGTGACGGCTTTGAGCCGGTCCTGAAGCAGTCGCGGTGGTGCTTCCTGAAACGCCCGGAGAACCTCACCGACAAGCAGACGGTGAAGTTGTCCGAGATTCTGAAGTACAACCTTCGGACAGTGCGTGCGTACCTGCTTCGCGAAGAATTCCAGCGGCTCTGGGAGTACAGCAGCGCGGGGTGGGCCGGGAAGTTCTTGGACGAGTGGACGAGTCGGGTGATGCGTTCGCGGCTGGAGCCGATGAAGAAGGTTGCCCGCAGTATTCGGAATCATCAACCACTCATCCTCAACTGGTTCCGAGCCCGAGGGCAGGTCTCGGCTGGCGCCGTGGAGGGTCTCAACAACAAGGTGAAATTGGTAACGAGAAAGTCGTACGGTTTTCGGACCGCGAAGGTCGCAAAACTGGCTCTTTTACACAATCTCGGTCACCTTCCCGAGCCAAAACGCACCCACAGATTCTGCTGAGGAGGCCAAGTTTATTTCTGATTCTGTGAGACTTCGAGGCGTCGGCTTGCGCCACTCTGGAAAGGCAGAACGACGGCGCCCTTACTCTGGGCCGATCCTGCCATTGCTTTCCGTGATTGGGCCTTCGCCCGGTCCTGGGTACGTGTCAACTGAATTAACAAGGAGACATTTTGATGAGGAAACGTACGACGTGGTTCCTGGTTGCGATGCTGACTATTCTGATTTTCGGGACCGAACAATCGGTCGAAGCCGGCGCATATTCGCTCTCTGGCGCGTTCGGGAGCGACGTTTCAGGCACAACGGGGCTGGCCCGTGGCTCGTTCTCCGGGACTTTCTCGGTCACCGGATTGCCCGCGAACGGCAACGTTCTCTTTCTTGACAGCTTTGACGTGAGTTTCTACACGGCCCAGGATTCCCTGTTTGGCACGCTCAGCTCCCTTGACGTCAACGATTCCGAGGGTTTAGTTCGCACAGTCATTCTTCCAGGAACTGGCATCGTCGACAATCTGGTGATGGAAGACGATGCCGCATTGCAAGGCCAGGGATTGGTACTGAGCCTCGACTTCGCAAGCCCGTTCAATGGAGTCGGGGCCGTGATCCCGTTCAGTCTTCCGCTAACCAGAATATCTGCGGTCGGAGTGACTGACATTGCTGCGGGCCCGCCATACAACGAGGTAGCCGTGATCTCCGGCGCTTCGGTTCCCGAGCCTTCATCGCTTCTTCTGGGCGTGATCGGCACGATCGGCACGTTTGGCTGCGTCTGGCAGTGGCGCCGAGCGACTTGCCGTCCGGCGAGACGACGATCGAGTGCATGCCGTGCTCGCCGCCGCCGTCGATTCTGCGCAGCTTGACCTCGTTGTAGTGGTCGTTTCCGCTCAAGTCCAGGGGCTTTCCTCTCGCCGCACAGATAAGGCGAGCAAGTCGGGCAAATTGGCTAATCTGTCAGTTCCGACTTCTGCAAGAATGAGGTATCGTAGCTTTCCCAAGCTGTCATCTCGAATGAGCCTGGCCGAAGAGTCTTTCCCTCGGCCGCGTTAGACCTAAACCAAGCGTGATATATAAGGCGCAAGGTTAGGGGCGGGAAAGCGGGACAGGGCGGGAAAGCGGGACAGGGGGCGGGAAAGCGGGACAGGTCCGATTTACAGGCACCGCCGGGACGTGGTATAGGTCCGAAACTTCCCCGAAGATTGCCCATGTTGCCTATACCGGGCCTGTCCCGCTTTCCTCGCTCATCGGAGAGGTAAAGCGCCAGCAGCTCGCCCTGGGTCAGTTGGGGAAAGGCCAGGCGGAATGTCGGCTCCGTGTAGTAGTAGCCTCGGTGCGCCGCGTCAAACGCGATCGGCGCGTGAAGCTGGTCGCGCATGTAGTCGATGTCGCGGCGAATCGTGCGGCGATCGACCTCGATTTCCCTGGCAAGCGTCCGCGTGTTGGGCCAGCCTCGGGCGCGCAGAGCGTCGTCGATCTTGAGGAAACGCGCCAGCGGCGGCCGCGCGCAATGATACAACATCCGTTGCACCGCCTTGCTTTGCCTTGCTTTGCCTTGCCTTGCCTTGTCTTGTCGCCGGCCCCAGCGCCGGCGGGTCCGCTTTGATCCGCCCGAGTGAAATCGACACATCTCTTCGAGCCGACTTCACCCGATTCTACACGAGAGGTAGGACACAGGTTGTCCTACCTCTTCAGAAAATCAAAATTTTGTCGCTCACGGATTGAAAGCCGATGCGCAGCATTTGAAGTTCGGATGCGGCAAGAGAGCCAGGACAATGCCAGGAAGGGCCATGCTTGATGCGATCCGCTGCCGCCCAAACTCATCGCGCGGCGGTTCATTTTCCGATGAGTATGGTCTTCCAGAATTTTGAACAAGAAGTGAACGAAGATAACGAAGGTTTCATTCAAGAAAGACAATACATCGAGCCACGCCGGATTGACCGACGGCACACGGTGCTGGGGCTCAGAACTTAAGCGGAAGGAAAAAGCAGGGAAAATCCAGGTGAGTGTGCCAACCCCAAGCAATCAACGGTCAAAACACGAATCATGAAATGATGAATTGGCAGCGACGACTCGCGCCGGATCGGCGACCCAGAATGTCGTCGCGATTCGATCAATGGGTATTTGATTCCTTCGTTCTCTTTGTTCCCTTCTGGTGTATCAGTGAAGTCGTTGATCTTGTTAGTTGAAAGGTACTAACCATGGTAATTGCTCGTTCACCATGAAGCCGATCCAGCGGCGATGGGGGTGACCCCACAACCGAAGCCTGGAGACGCGAAGACGTCAGCCGTAGCGCAAGCGATCCTGATTCGGCCTCGTTAAAACTAATTGGGAGTGGCCAACCTTCCAGAAGAGGCGAAGCCCGAAACCGACCGTGAAGCAACGAGCATTTGCAGCGGCCGGACTCCCCGGGGTGATTGAGGGCAGCGGGCGTCGATAGATCAACGAGGAACCTGAGAGACCCGTCCGGGTGGCCCAAGCTCAGGGCCTGAGCTGGACCAACGGTGAGTGGGAATTAATAACCGCTGACCGGCCCGGTCGGGAGTCGGAGGGGGACATAGTAGCGATGATCCGGGGTAATGCCCGAGGAGCAAAGGTCCCCTGCCGAATTCATGTTTTCGTCAAACGTGAGGAGATCCGCTTGGATAAGTATCCCACTACGGAAGAAAGCGGTCAGCCATCGAAGAAGGGCCAATCCCCGATTCCGTCGGAGAAGAAGTCCGGCATCGATCTGCCGCCGAAAGTCTCCGAACTGAGATGGAAGCTGGGTCAAAAGGCCAAGCAGGAACCGAAGTTCCGGTTTTACACTCTGTATGACCGGATCTATCGGGACGACGTGCTGATGACCGCGTGGTGGCTGGTGATGGAGCATAATGGCGCTCCCGGAGTGGATGGCATGACCGTCGGAGACATCATTGATGGACCCGGCGCGGAGGTCTTCCTCGCCGAGCTGCGTGAAGAGCTGCGCACCAACCGCTACCGGCCGCAGCCGGTTAAACGTGTGTACATACCGAAACCGGACGGCCGGCTCAGACCGCTGGGGATACCCACTGTCAAAGACCGGATCGTTCAAACGGCAGCTATGCTGGTACTCGAGCCGATCTTTGAAGCCGACTTCCTGGACAGTTCCTATGGGTTCCGTCCAGGGAGGAACGCTCATCAGGCGATCGACGCGATCCGCCAACATCTCGCCGCTGGGTTTCAGGAGGTCTACGATGCGGACCTGAAATCGTACTTCGACACAATCCCTCATGATGCCTTGATCAAATGTCTGGAGCGACGGATCGCCGACCGCTCGGTCATCAAGCTGATCCGCATGTGGCTGGAAAGCCCCATCGTCGAAACCGACGAGCATGGTCGAACACAGACAACTCGACCCAAGCAAGGCACGCCGCAGGGAGGAGTCATCTCCCCCCTGCTGGCGAACCTGTACTTGCACTGGTTCGAGAAGTCGTTCTACCGCTCGGACGGTCCCGGTCGCTGGGCAAACGCCAAGCTGGTGCGGTACGCCGATGACTTCGTGGTTTTGGCGCTATCAATCTGGGCAGTTGGTCCGGTGGATCGAAGGATTGCTGGAAGGGCGATTTCAGCTCACCGTTAACCGCGAGAAAACGCGCATCGTCAAGTTGCATCAACCGGGTCAGAGCCTGAACTTCCTGGGTTTTACGCTCCGATACGACCGCGACCGATTCGGTCGTGACCGTCGTTATCTCAGCATAACTCCCACAACCAAGGCGCTGATCCGGGCTCGCGAGCGAGTTCGTGAGCTCACGGACCGGAAGCGGAATTTCGTACCGATCGATCAACTGATCGGCGATATGAATCGCTTCTTGAAAGGATGGGGTGCCTATTTTGGTCACGGCCATCCCCGCCGGAGCTACAACAAGCTTAACTGGCATGTGACTGAACGACTGCGTCATCATCTACGACGTCGAAGTCAGCGCCGTTACCGTGTCCCCAAAGACCGGACGTTCTATGCCCACCTTGTGCATGACCTTGGTCTGCGCTTGTTGTGAACGCTTGGCTGCTGATCCTGCGCATGCCCCGACCGAGAGAATTCGGGCAAGCCGGATGCGGGAAATCCGCTCGTCCGGTTTGATGAGGGCGGAGGCGGCCGGGAAACCGGCCCCTCCGCTACTCGACTTCAAAGGATTTCGTTATATCTCCCAGCATCAGGGACATGACACGTTGAACGCCGAGCCATGCCGGCGTGTGCGTTCGGCGCGACCGCGACATGCGCCGGCCGCCTCCCTGATTCGCAAACCGATATTCCTCTTATCACCGCAACGGGATAAGCCCGCTTCGCTGCGATCCAGTCGCACCGATTCTTCCCGCTGCGCCCATTGTTTCGGTCGTCGTGCGGAAAAAATAATCCCGCAACTCGGCCCAAAACGCTTAGATAGGCTATGGTCTCCAGGTAAGCTGCTTTATGTATCCCGCACATTCGCGGTCATCGTCCGGCTCGCTGGCAGGGGCGGTCACTGTTTGATCCATCGTGTAGGAGGCAAGTCATGCCAGTCTCCGCGGCCCAGATGGAAGCCAATCGGCGCAATGCTCAGAAGAGCACCGGACCGCGCACCGCCGAAGGCAAGAACAAGTCCAGGTTCAACGGGCTCAAGTACGGCCTGCGCACGAACGCCCGTCTTGCCCGGGGAAGATCCTTTGGAACTGCGCGAACGCTTCGAGGCCTGGAACGAGGCGCTCTCACCGACCGGCGCCGTCGAGCAATCGCTCGTGCACGATGCGGTCCAGTTTACCTGGCAAGTCGACCGGGCCCGGCATGCCCAGGTCGCTCGTATCGAGTTCAACATCGAGAATAACGGTCGCGACGACGCCCAGCGCCAGGCCGACGAGGTGCTTTACCTGGGCCAGCTCCTCTTTGTGGACCGCCGCGGGCCCCTGAATCTCTTTCCGCACTTCGACCGCACTCGGGCCACGAATCCCGACGCCGTCTCCCGTATCTCTTCCGCACCTCTTGAAGTGGAGCCTTCCGATCCGCCACGGCTGGTGCTGCGCCTCGAGTCGACCCTTGGCGGCTGCCAGTGGCTACTCGACCAGTGGGCCGAGCTGCGGTCGATTCTGGATGAGGGCCGGAAGTGGCTGCCGGCCGACAAGCTCAAGGCGACCCGCCTCCTGGGTCGCCAGCCCATGGAGGCAATCAGCGATCGCCGGGTTCTTTTGATCTTTGCCGCGTGCCAGGCCGTTGAGGAGTGTCCGGGTACGACCATTCCGGAGATCTTCTGGGAGCTTGGCTTTATCGAACGCAAGCCCTTTGCCGAGCATCTGGCCGACCGCGGCCTGGACGAACTGACTCCCAAAGACCCCGCCTCGGGGCGCCAGGTGCTGCTGGGAATCGTCGATCAAGCCACACAGGCGATTCAGATCAAGGCCGACGACCATCGCCGCCACGCCGAGGTCAACGCGGCACTGCTCGGCGATTGCCTGTCGTTCGATGACAGTCAGGAAGGCGAGCGGTTGCGCCGCTACGAGCTGGCCGCCACCCGGGGAATTGCGCGCAGCCTTGATACCCTGCTCAAGCTTCGCCGCAAAGGCGCCCAGGTCGACCTGGCAAAGCCTGCCGAAGTGTCATTGTTTGCCGGGGGAATCGCATCGGCCGAGAAACCCGAAGGTGCTGGAGACGCCAGCCGAGAGGCCAGCAACGGTTGTGATGGCGAGACTTCCGAAGCGCCCGGTGTGACGACCACCGAACCCGCCGTGGAAGTCCAGAATGCGACGACCGAACCCATTTCGGCAAGCAAGACCAGAATGGCCGACCCGGTTGAAGTCGAGCAGGCATCGACGACCGAAACGCCAAACTCGACGATCGAACCCGATTGTGCCGGCGAGATCGAAACGTCGAATGCGAATGATGGGGAGTCTCGACCGGCCGCGGCCGTCGAAAACGCGACGACCGAACCCATTTCGGCCGGCGAACCCCGGGTGACGGAAGCGGCCGAGTTCGGGCACGCACCGGCCGCCGAAATGAAAAACGCCACGAACGAAGCCAATTGCACGGGCGTCGTTCCTGAAAATGGCGGGCCAGCGCCAGGCCAGGTCGAACGGCATCGCCAGCCAGCGGCGCGTGCTTTTGCGGAACGCAACATGGCCAGCGGGGCCGAGGCCCAAGACGTTGAGAAACCGGACAATCTGCCGCTGAGGGTGCCGGATGCCTTGTTGAAGGATGCCCTGGCTCTCCAGTGGCTGCCGGGGACCCTGGTTCAGGAAATCCTCGAGGCGGCTCGGAAGGAGCGCGCGCCGCGACCTGGCGGAAGGACCCCGTTTCGCGCCGACGATTCTTAATAAAGCCCGTCGATCACCCGGGCGGCCACTGGCTGGACGACGAACTGGCCACTGAGCTGAAAGGCCGGCTCCTGATAACATTCTTCAATCCGGATCGATCGATCTGTGTGCATCTGTGTGTATCCGTGGCTCATTTTCTTGTTTGGGGCAACTACACGGAAGAACCGAATGCGAAAACGTTTTGAGCCACGGATGCACACGGATGCACACAGATAAGACATGATGACAAACAGAGATCGGGTGCCGTGACTTGGAAACGATCTCAAGACGGCCGGGGACTGTCCCGATCTTGCGTAGTTTACGGAGCATCGAGGACTGCGGCACCAGAACGTGGCGCGAGCGGGTCCAGGCGAAGTGGATACAAGCGAGGTCTTTGGCAATTCGGCGTCGGAAAAGCAGTGCCCATGCGGGAGCGGCGGCTTGTCGCTTTGCAGCAGAGAATGGCCAAGGCGTAGTGTAAGGATCGACTCCCGCTGGGCACTTTCTTCCAGATCGGCTGGAATTGTTGATGAGAGGCCGAGCCTCCGTCGAGTTGCCGAGGCACTCGGCTCGCAGGGACGCTCGCCCTCCCGGGGCTCCTGGGAGGGCCGAGCCTCCGTACTCGAGCCGACGGGCTTTGCCGCGGGTTCGAGACAGGACAGACGGCTCGTGCTTGAGGCGACAACAATGGGAATTTGACATCGCCGGTTTGGCCTCGCACAATCGAGATCACGATGAACAGTCGGTCGGCACTCTCGAATGTCATGCGAAGAGCCCGTGCCTCGTCAGAGCGCTTCACGACTCGTTTGCGCACGCCTGAGACGAGCTCGAAAGCGCGAGCGAGTGGATGCTTGTCAGGAATCCACTCGCTCGCGCTTCGGGCTCGTAGAGTAGAGATCGGAGTGGTCAACCCGAATGGCCATCTATCTTGATGCTGATGCTTGCCCCGTCAAAGAGGAGGTGTACCGCGTTGCGCGGCGGTATCAAATCAAGGTTTACGTTGTTGCCAATGCACCGCTTCGCGTACCGGGCGAAGAGCTCATTGAACTTGTGGTGGTGAAGGGAGGATTCGACTCGGCCGACGACTGGATCGCCGAGCGCATGGCGCCAGGCGATATCGCGATCACGGCCGATATTCCGCTCGCGGACCGTTGCCTGCAAAAAGGGGCGCCGCGTGCTCGGCCACAAAGGTCTTGAATTCACCGAGGATGCCATCGGTAACGCCCTGGCGACCCGGGCCTTACTCGACATGCTGCGTCAATCCGGAGAGTTTGGGGGCGGGCCGGCGCCGTACTCCAAATCAGACCGCTCGAAGTTCCTCGCAAAGCTCGACGAGACGATTCACGCGGTCCGGCGCAGCCAGGCGCAAGTCGAGCGCGTCCGCTGCGCTTGCTCGCTCCATTCAGGGCAATCGCGTGGCTCGCGAGCCGTTTTTTCCTTGAATGGCCGCCGCTGAGAAAACGAGATCGTCGCGGTGCATGGGTAGGGCGAGTGTGACGCGCGTTCTCTTGCCGAACGTGCTCTCGATCGAGAGGGAGCCCGCGTGCGACTCGGCGATCGAGAGGCAAATGGCCAGCCCGAGGCCATTTCCTTCAATCTCAGAGCTTCGCGATGAATCAACCCGGTAGAAACGCTCGAAAACGTGGGGAAGATGATCGTTGGAAATGCCGATCCCCGTATCGGAGACGACAACGCGTACCTGCCCGGTTGAGGTTGAGGGTTCACATCCGACGGCCACGGTGCCGCCGCTGGGCGTGTATTTGATGGCATTATCGAGCAGGTTGAAGACGAGCTGGCGGAGCCGGTCTGGCTCGCCTTGCACCTCGCAGGCGTGCTCGAGGTCGACGACCAGGGCCAGCCCTTTTTCACGCGCGGCCACTTCCATGTGTTCGCTCACGTCGCGTACCAGGCTGTCGAGTCGAACGGTGCAAAAGACATTGGGGGCGACGCCGGTCTCCTCACGGCAAAGGAAGAGCAGGTGGGATACCAGACGGGTGAGGCGCTCGATCTCTTCGAGCAGGCTCTCGAAGACGCGTGCATCCCGTTCGGCCGCGCGTGGCGAGCGGAGCGCGACCTCGGCCTCGGTACGCATGGCGGCCAGGGGCGTGCGCAGCTCGTGTGCGGCGTCGGCCGTGAAGCGCCGCACTTCGTCGAACGAGCGCTGCAGTCGAGCGATCATCGCGTTGAATGTCTGGGCGAGATAGCCGAGCTCGTCGTTGGCCTCGGTTTCGGGCAAGCGGCGATCGAGCTGCGTGGCCGTGATCTCGGCGGCCGTCGCGGCCATCCGGTCGACCGGCGAGAGGGCCTTGCGGGCCAGCCAGTAGCCTCCGCCCAGGGCACTCACCAGCGCCAGTGGACCCAGAGTCAGAAAAACCGCAACGAGCTCGCGCAGGGCGCGAAATGGGGGGCCAGCGTCACCGCGGCCTGGATCAACAGGTCTCCCGAGGGGCCCGGCACCGTGCCGCTTGCTAACCGAACCGGATTTTGACCGTTGAGAATGACACTTTCATAGACAGGCTCGTCGAGGCCTTTCGTCGGCAAGGCTCGGGGGCCTGGCAATCCGTTGGCACCGAGGCCGGCGCTCCGGAAAAGGGGGGTTCCCGTCAAGGTTCCGACCTGAAGCTCGTAACCTTCGTACCCCGGAAATCGTAGTTTGAGCGCGGCCGGCAATTGACCGAGCGACTCGACCCGCTTCACTTCGCCCTCGATCTCGTCGAGCTCTTCGTGCAAGGCGGCGTCGGTCAAGGTCAGCAGGTGGCGCTGCATCAACAAGTAGACGGCCGCGCAAAACCCGACCAGGATCACCGACAAGATGGCGCCGTACCAGAGAGTCAGCCGACCGGGTTCAGGGGACATCGCACCTGATTATCGACAGGTCGTGGTGGGAATTTATCGATGTCGGAATTTATCGATGTCAGTTCTGTTTTCGCGGGCTAATTTGCACCGAGACCATTTCGGCCTGACACCCATTTCCCCGGACATCATTTCTCGTGAGGCTCCTGTTTGCTCCGGACCAGACTTCGCGGGCTTTCGAGAGTACGGCCAGGACATCGACGCGGGTCAGGATCGGAATCGGGGATCCGGCGAAGTCTTTGGGGTTGCGTGTGACTATGGCGTCGAGGCTTGCGTTCATGGCACACGCCACTCAGACGTTGTCTTCCAGATCGCTCCCCGCCATTGCGTCGGCCTGTTCCGACTCCAGACGCCCGACCGGGATAATCTCGAACGTGGCCAGGCTCATCCGTGCAGCGGAGCGAGCCCTCTCTGTCCCGATGATTCGGCGCGAAATGCAAAAGAGATTTGTCAAACCGGTCCCGGCGAGATGACCAGTGACGCGCGTCTGATGGCACGCATCCCATACCTCCTTGGAGTCGCCCAGCCAAGCTTGTCGCTCCATGATCACGTCGAGCGCCACGTTGGTATCGATCAAGACGTTCATGGGCCGTACTTCTTCATCGGTTCCTCCTCCAGAATTCGATCGCGTTCCCCGTCGGTCGGTGCCGGTTGGTCCGAATGGAGCAATTGAACGACCTGGTCCGCGGAAAATTCTCGCGTGGCCCGCGGCGGTCGCTCCGCTTGTGGCGCGAAGTCTCCGCCGTTTTTCGGTGACAATTTCGTTGCACCTGCGCCTGGTCAACGGACTCCAGGATTTTGTGCGCCAGAGTGATCCGCTTCGTCGGCTCGCGAACCGCGGAGCACACAAATCAGGGGGCGGAGCGACAGCGAGACCAACGAGTCATGCAAATGAGTTAACCGCCAAGAAGCCAAGAGCGGCAAGGGGAGGCGAATATAGTGATGCGCGACAAATGCGCCCATATGTCAATATAAACACAGTTATCGAATTTGATGTAAGGTTGAGGATCGAGATCCTGTAGCTCAGTTTTCTGCAATCCTGCGCTCTTGGCTTCTTGGCGGTTGAACTGTCTTTGGTTTCTTGGCGGCTCTGTAACTTGGACGCACCGGAATCGACTTGGTACATTGGTTTGGCCCCGCGAATGCCAGACGCGCGTGTCATGTGGCCGCCCTTCCGGCGTGGCAATGGACTGGACAAAAGTGCTGCGACCATGCGAATCTTGTCAGGAATTCAGCCTTCGGGCGCTCTGCATATCGGTAACTACTTTGGCGCGCTCAAGCAGTTCATCGACCTGCAGTCGGACAACGACGCCTATTACTTTGTCGCCGACTATCATGCGCTCACGAGCGTGCGCGACGCGGCCCAACTGCGCGGCTTCACGTTCGACGTGATCGTCACGATGCTCGCGCTGGGCCTCGATCCGGAGCGGGCGACACTCTTTGTTCAGTCCGACGTGCCAGAAACGACCGAGCTCGGCCTGGCTCTTATCAACGGTGACGCCAATGGGCTGGCTGGATAAGTGCGTCAGTTATAAAGACAAGGTCGAGCAAGGCTTGTCGGCCGAGCATGGCTTGTTCGCCTATCCGGTGTTGCAAGCGGCCGACATTTTGCTTTACGACGCTGATCTTGTTCCGGTCGGACAGGATCAGAAACAGCATCTGGAGATCACACGCGACATCGCCGAACGTTTCAACCGGGTTTACGGCGCCGGCGCCGAGGTTTTCCGGCTACCCAAGCCCCACATCCTGGCATCGGTGGCCGTGGTTCCCGGCCTCGATGGCCGCAAGATGTCCAAGAGCTATAACAATGCCATCGACATCTTCGATGATCCGGCCATCGTCCGGAAGAAAGTCAAGAAGATCGTCACGGATAGCACGCCCGTTGAAGCACCGAAGAACCCGGACACTTGCCCGTTATTCAACTTGTACAAACTGTTCGCCGGGCCCGAGGATCTGGCCGAAGTCGAGCGGCGCTATCGGGAAGGGGGTATCGGCTATGGTGAAGTCAAAACCCGGCTTGGCGAAGCCATCATCGCGAAATTCGCAGCGGCACGAGACGTCCGCGCCGACCTGATCGCGCATCCGGGCCGCGTCGCCGACATACGGGCTGCCGGGGCGGCCAAGGCCAAAGCGACGGCTCGCAAGGTGCTTGATCGGGCGCGCGCCGCTTGCGGTGTGGGTTGAACGCGTGGTAACTCGGTCTGCCAAGATTTCCCACGGATCAACTCATTTCCCGCTCAGAAGCGATCAGGCCGTTTACGAGAGACCGTTCCAGGTCTATAATCTTGACTTGAATGACGGCCGAGCACACTCCAGGCTGGTCCCGCGCCATGAGACCACGCCCTGGCCTCTCTCCTCCCTTGGCCGTGCCAATCGCCGCGAAGTCCTCGAAAGTCGCGACTTCGCCTCTTTTCGTCTCTCGATCGTGTTTCCCCGCAGCATGGATTGTCCGTACATTGACCGAACCGCAGAACTTGGAGGAGCGATGAACGACCTCTTCGGCCGTGAATCACGTCGAGATTTGATCGCGCGTGGCTTCAGCCGCCGCGACTTTGGGCGGCTTGCCGCCTTCCTTGCCGCCGGGGCCTCCTTGCCGTTTTACAACGAGGCGACACTCGCACAGGGGCTCTCGGCGCTGCCGAACTTGCCGCCCGACGCGGTCCGGATCAATGCCAACGAAAACCCGATGGGCCCGTGCCCGGAAGCGGCCGAGGCGATCCGTCAGATCGTGAGCCGCGGCGGTCGCTATCTCTACGGCGAGACCAATACGTTCGCTGACGTGCTGGCCGAGCAGGAGGGCCTGAAGCGCGACCATGTGCTGCCTTTTGCCGGATCGAGCGATCCGCTGCATCGTGCGGTTCTGGCGTTCACCGGTCCCGAAAAGAGCTACGTCGTCGCCGATCCAGGGTACGAGGCAGGCAGCCGCGCGGCGCACTTCGTCGGCGCCAAGGTCATCCCGGTTCCCCTGCGTAAAGACTATGCGGCACGATGTGCACGCGATGGCGCAGGCCGATCCCAATGCGGGCATCATTTACGTGTGTAATCCGAACAATCCGACCGGGTCGGTCACCTCGAAAGACGACATCGAGTACCTGGTGGCCCACAAGCCGAAGAATGCGATCGTCCTGCTGGATGAAGCCTATATTCACCTGTCGAAGACGGCCGAGCCGGCGTCGGCGCTGGTGGCGGCGGGCAAGGACGTGATTATCCTCAGAACGTTCTCGAAGCTCTACGGCATGGCCGGGCTGCGAGCCGGTGCGGCGTTTGGCCGTCCTGACCTTCTCGAAAAGCTGCGCGATTACGGTGCCGGTGCTCTTCCGATCACGGGTATGGTGGGGGCGACCGCGAGTCTCAAGGCCAAGGGGCTGGTCCAGGAGCGCCGCAAGATCATCACGGCTATCCGCGAAGAGACGGTCGAGTGGCTTGAAAAGCACGGCTTCACGGTCATTCCGTCGGAAGCGAACATGATCATGATCGATGTCCGACGCCCGGGCCGGGAGGTTTTCTCGAGCCTTCTGAAGGAAAAAGTGGTCATCGGCCGAACATGGCCGTCGATGCCGAACCACGTACGCGTTTCCATTGGCACGCGCGACGAGATGGCGAAATTCCGGGCGGCGTTCGGGCGCGTCATGAATGTCTGATCGGGAGAGCCGGCGGGGCGCGCCCGTTCGCTCGGGCTTTTCCGCACTGGCGGGAATCTTGCATGGCACGCGCCCTGCGCGTCGTGCCCTGGGCTACGGTTGGCGGGGCGTGATCGGCGATGCCTCGGGGGGCTTCATCGCGGCGCTTGTGGCGCTACCTTATGGTCTGGCGCTGGCGCGCCTCATGGGCCTGCCCCCCGAGCTCGGCCTGTTCACGTCGATCGTCACCGCGCCCATCACGTCGGCCCTTGGTCGCAATCCCGTCTTGATCGGCGGCACGGCCAGCGCCACCGTCCCCTTCATTGCGGCGGCCGTGCGTGCCCAGGGGATCGGCGGCGCCGCCAAGGTTTGCCTGGCGGCCTCGGTTTTCATGATGATCTTTTGCGTGCTACGGCTTGGCCGGTACGTGGTCAAGGTGCCGCACGCCGTCGTCTCCGGGTTCTCGTGCGGAGTCGGCGCCATGATGGTCACGCTGCAAGTCCGCACGTTGTTCGGCCTGCCGCCGTCGCCGTCGGATTCCTCGGCGAGCCCGCTCGGCCAGCTCGTGCGGGCGCTTGGCGATATGGGGCACACGCGATGGGAGCCGCTCTTGCTCGGCTCGATCGTCGTTCTGGCCGCGTTACTGGCCGCGCGGCGCTGGCCGCGGTCGCCGGCGGCCTTGCTCGGCGTGGGCCTTGCCGTCGGCATTGGCTATCTGCTCGGCTGGCATGAACGACTGCTCGGGGATGTCGTCCTCACGATTCCTCCCTTCGCCGGTTTCACGTGGGCGCCCAGCGACGTGACCGACGTGTTGCCGCCAGCCCTGGGCCTGGCCTTTGTGACGTCGGTCAATATCCTGATCACGTCGCGCGTGGTGGAACATTTTCAGGGGCGGCATCGGCCGCTGCGCGGCGGACGCCGACGCGGAGCTTGGCGCGTATGGCATCGCCAACCTGTGTGCCGGAGTCTTCGGCGCACCGATGAGCGTGGGCATACCCGCACGCAGTTTGGCCAATGTTCGCTGCGGAGGGACCACGCGGCTCTCCAACTTCTTGCACGCCCTCTTCTTGTTGATTCTCGTCGGTTTTGGCGCGGGTGTGATCGCCAGGATTCCCCTGGCGGCTCTGGCCGGCGTGACGGCCTACGTGGGAATCAGCCTGCTGGAATGGAGCACCTGGCGCCGCTTGCATCGGATGCGTCCGCTCGATGCGACCGCGTTTCTCGTGACGGCACTTGCCGTGTTGACGACGAATGCCGTCGTCGCCGTCGCCATCGGTTGCTCGTTTTATGTCGTCCGGCACTTCATTGACAAGCTCGCACAGGTGCAACGCCTCGCCATGATCGAACGGCACGAAGCGGAATCATGACGGGACCGAGTCGGCCTAGCGAACGGCCGACCATAATAGTCCATGCAAATTTATTACTGTTAAATTGTTCACAAAAACTCGATGCGGTTTGCCATTTCGTCGAGGTCGTATACTTCCCAGATGAGCACAAGTCGCCGAATCATTTCGCCCAGAGTGATGGTGTCCTTAGCCCTGAAGACGATGCCGGCATGCGGCACTCCGGCGGCTTCAAGGCGTAGAAAATCGGCGTCATGAGTGACTATGACGCGGCCTTGAGTGATCCCATAGGTGGCTTGCTGCTCATCAGGGGCTTCGAGAAGACCGGCCGCTTGCGAGGTGGTCACGTCAATTCCCCGGCGCCCTAGACCGTCGGCGATGGCCGGGTCGCAGCACTCATCCAGATCGAAGCGGATCGTCCGTGGCATCGGACTTCCTGGCCTCAAGGAGGTTTTGGAGTTTGGATGGCGGGTATTTCGCCCTTAACTCCGCGACGAACCGTTCTCCTTGCTCGATGTCGGCGTCGATTTCCCGCTTGTGCTCGTAATAGTAGGACAAGGCCGCGTGGACTTGGGCCAGACTAATTGTTGGGTGGCTCGTCACGATTTCATCGGGACTCATGCCCATGCGTTCGTAGCAGACTGTGATCTGCTCGACCTTGATACGGTGGCCGTCAATGCGAGGCTTGCCCCCGCACGTCCCGGGGGTGCTGACAATCCGCACTGGCCCCGGCGACGGACTTATCACTTGTTCTGATCGCTGGTGGGTCTGAATGGTTGTCGTTTCCATATCGCTGATCTTATCGGAAAACGATATCCGAGACCACTCGGTTGCCTGCTATCATTTGCCGTCCGATTGCCGCGACGTCAGGATCCGATGGCGGTCTGTCCTTGATCGGTAAGACGGGGCTGATTGACACGTATATAACTTATGGATTCATCCGCGTAGGCAATAGTACCAGGCTGAACCTGTTACCTCCGTTCTCAGCGAAATTGATTGCGATGCACGAAAGGGGGCCGAGAAATGGACGAGAAGACCAGTTCCGACGAGGTCGATCTCTTCGTGGACGGTGTCGCTCCCGACTCCGACTCGCCCGTCGAAGCATCGCGTTTTATCGCAGCTTACAAGCAGCGGCCGGACTACCAGGCCAAGGTCGAAGAAGCCAAGAAGATCCTGGCCGATCTGGGGATCAAACCGCATGACCATGGAATGGCGAATGCCAAATCCCTGCTGGAACATTGGCACCAGTGCATCGCGGATCTCACTGGCAACGGGGCGCAACGTGCGCATGCAAGGAATGCAAACGAGAAGGCGAGATCTTCAGAATAGCCCGATCTCCCAAGTCGTGACGACGACTCGCTTGGCTTGAACTTCCCTCCCACCCGATGGAGCCGTCGCTCTACGGTCCTCGCCATATTCCAGGCTCTTTCGCCACCCCGTCGCGCCGAGTACGATCAATCCGTTGCGGATTGAGCCAGAGAAGCGAATACCGGTCTTCGACATTGATTCGACATTGCCCAGCGCACGCGATGCGGGCTCAAAACGCTTGAAACACTGGCCTGCCGGCTGAACGATTGTGTCTCGTCTTGCATTCGGGGGTTGATTTCACAATGCCACTTAACAGGTACGTCTCTCGCTCGGTCCTTGTCGTGATGTTCGCCGTCCTGGGAATTGCCTCGGCCGCATCACCGCTGCAGGCTCAGTTCGCCGCGGCGGGCCCGGGGTTCAAGCTCAAGGAACCGGCGGCTTCGCGGGTTTATCAGCGGAATATCAACGGAAAGGCGGATATCCCTGTCGCGCTTGACGAGGGCGTGAAGGACGGCGAGATCATCGGTGCGTTCGTCAACGGCGCCGCGATCGGATCACAGGCGATCAGGCTGGTCGATGGCAAGTTGATGGGCGTGCCGGTCGGCGGCCCTTACACCATCAATTGCCGGGTGAAAGTGGGCAACACGCTGGCGACTGTCTCGGCCGGACCGATCTTCGTGGGCGACCTCTGGGTGCTCGCCGGCCAGTCGAACATGGAAGGGGTCGGCGATCTCATCGATGTCAGCCCGCCCAATCCCCGGGTCATGCTTCTTGGCATGGATGACAGGTGGGAACAAGCCGAAGAGCCGTTGCACTGGCTGGTCGACTCGCCAGACCCCGTGCACTCGGGTGATGCCAAGACACGCGCCGAGCGTTCGGCCCAGACGCACAAGACGCGCACGAAAGGGGCCGGTCTCGGTTTGCCGTTCGCGGAAGCGCTCATCGAATCAACGAACGTTCCGATCGGCCTGATCGCCTCCGCGCACGGTGGCACCAGCATGGAACAGTGGAATCCCAGCAAGAAAGACCAGGGGGGCAACAGTCTTTACGGCTCGATGCTGCGGCAAATCAAGCTGGCCGGCGGCAAGGTCCGGGGCGTCTTGTGGTATCAAGGGGAAAGCGATGCGTTGGGAGGCAACGCGTGGAAGGTCTACCCCAAGGTCTTCACTGACTTCATCGCGGCCGTTCGCTCGGATCTCGGCCAGCCCGAGCTGCCGTTTTTCTACGTTCAGATCGGCCGGTTCATCAATGGGGCTGATCCCAAAGGCTGGAACGCCGTGCAAGAGGCGCAGCGAACGCTCGTCGACAAGATTCCGAACACGGCCGTCATCTCGGTGGTCGACCTCGAGCTGGATGACCTCATTCACGTCGGAACCCAGGGCCTCAAGCGGGCCGGTCAGCGCCTGGCCAAAATAGCCGAGCGCGAGCTTTTCGGGCAAATCGGGGCGACGACGCCGACTTTCGACCGCGTCGCCAAGGGTCCGCAAAATACGCTGACGGTCAAATTCAAAGGTGTCAACATGGGCGCCTCGAGGCCCAGGATGGGCGGCGGCATGATGGCCGGCGGGAGCCCCATGATGCCCGGGCAGATGGGGATGTCGTCCATGTCGATGGCTGGCCGCGATGTCTCTGGCTTCGGGCTCAAGCCCGAGCGGCACATCGCGGGCTTCTCGATTCGCAAGGAAGACGGCACTGTGATTCCCTCGATTTTCGAGGCCGGCGTGGGCAAGGCGCGCGATACGGTGGTCTTGAAACTGATCGGGCCAATCCCCGAAAAATCGTATCTCTGGTACGGCTACGGCCTCGACCCGTATTGCAACCTGGTCGACAGTTCCGACATGTCCGTCCCTGTTTTCGGGCCAATCGCGCTCGATGAGATCGCCTCGGCAACACCGGCCCCCGCGGTCGCGGCGGCCCGTCCGACGGCGTCCAGCCCGATGCCGGCCGGTCGTCCCAACCCGGCTCCAGCCACCGCCGCGGCGAGTCAGCCGACGAGCAAGCCCATCAAAGCCTTGATCATCACGGGCGACAATGTGTCGGCGCACAACTGGCGCGAGAACTCCAAATCGCTTCAGGCGATCCTCGAGAAGGATCACCAGATCCAGGTCGACATCTCGGCCAGTCCGTCCAGGGATCTGACCGACGAGAACCTGGCGAAATACGACGTCTTCATCCTGAATTACAAGGAGACGTCTGCTGGCCCGCCCGAATCGCACTGGTCAGACTCGAACAAGGAAGCGTTTCTCAAGGCCGTTCGCGATGGCAAGGGGCTCGTCGCCTATCACTTCGCCTCGAGTGCGTTTACCAAGCCCAACTGGGCCGAGTTCGAAAAGGCCGTCGCAGGCGGGTGGAGAACGCAGGGCTTCCACGGTCCCAAGCATGTTTTCACGGTCAAGAAAACCGCCGAGAAGCACCCGATTTCCGAGGGCCTTCCCCCTGAGTTCACGCACGCGATCGACGAACTGTATCAAAATTCGATGATGTTGCCTGGCAGCGTCGTGCTGGCCACGGCTTATTCCGACCCGAAAAAGGAAAAAGGGACGGGTAAGGACGAGCCAGTGATCTGGGTGAGCCATTACGGCAAGGGCCGCGTGTATGAGAACGTGCTGGGCCACGATGTGGCAGCGATGGCCGACCCTCACTACCAGGATTGGCTGCGCCGGGGTGTGATCTGGGCCGCCACGGGTAAAGCGGACTGAGCCCGGAGCAAGACGCACGAACGACGAATCAAAGACAATCATGCCCGGCGTTCCTCCCGGACAGCACGATTACAGCGCGGTGCGACTGACGCGGCACGCGATCGAGCGTTTTGTGGAACGCTTCGCGGCCGAGTCGGACGGGGCGGCCGACGCGTTACGTGCGGCGCTGGCTCGGACGCGCAGGCTCGGTCGAAATTCCGAAAACGGCGCGATTGCCGTACTGGCGATTTATCGGGCTCGCGTGCTCGTGGCGATTCTCCAGCAAGGAAGCTGCGTCACGGTCATGACGTGGAACCAGTTCGTGCCGCGACTCGCCGAATTCGGCAGGTCGCGAGTTCCTCGCAAATGGGGACGGTTCTTGCGGCGCCTGGTCGAGAATGACACAGGCGAGCCATAGCCGCCAAGGGCGCTTTGCAAGGTCAGGACCGGTTACTTATTCACAGTCGCACCAATCGGCCGAGACCCGTTTACCGGAAAAACCAAACCAATCCTGCAACTACGAAGCCTCTCTTGATCCCGCGAAGCGCCTTCATGGTCACACGCAGCCATGCATTGCATTGTGTGGATCATCAAGTCGCGTTCGCAAATCATCTAAAGCGTCAATATACGTTAAATCGTTAGATTGTGCCGGTTACTCAGGCGCCTAACCGCAACATGATGATACTTCGAGAGATACGGCAAGAGTTCTGGTCATGCCGGTTACTCAGGCGCCTAACCGCAACATGATGATGCTTCGAGAGATATGGCAAAAGTTCTGGTCGTGCTGGTTACTCAGGCGCCTAACCGGAACATGCTGATACTTCGAGAGTTGCGGCAAAAGATCGGGTCATGCCGGTTACTCAGGCGCCTAAGTGTAAGTCGATGATTCGCATCAAGTTGGAGCGAGTTTTTGACCGCCCGATTATGCAGGCGCCTAAACGGAACTCGTAGCGGCGTAAAGAGATGGGGCTAAGTGCTGTCTTCCCGAGGCTTTTTTTTGCGCCGCGCCGCCACGCGCCACGGCGTAATGACGAGCGCGTGCACTTCCATGATGGGACGGTCATACCGGTTGAATGAATTCGGGGCCAAGGAGAATTCGGAATTTTGCGACTTCTTGTTAAAATCCGGGCGATTAGCACGCGACGCCACGGAACATCCGACTGGCTTGAGGTTCTGATTCGCCAGGATCAAAAGGATTAAAAATCTCGAACTCGGCCGCTGGTGCCGGCGAAAACCCTTTTGCCCTGATCGCGCAGGCTTTGACTTTCGAGCCCAAAACGGCCTGCTCTCGAGTCGTTCTTGGTGGAGATCAGTGAGCAGTCTCGAATATTCGATCACGCTTCGACGCGGGCGGCGGTCACCTGGGTGGGGATCGATTTGGGTGCGAAACCGAGAATGACGCGGCATGGCGCGTTTTCGAGAACATAGCGTGTGTTCGAGGCGAAAGCGGTGGTATCGCCGCGGCGGTAGACACCGCGCAAACTCATGAAGATCGCATCGAATTTGCCTTCGACGGCCGTGCGGACAATCTCCCGTCCTGCTTCGCCGCGGGCGACGCGCCACTCGACCCGGCGGCCCAGGGCTTCGGCGCGCTCGGCCCCGCGCTCGACGATGAGCCTGGCTTCCTCAGCCGCGGCGGTGCCTTCCTGGGGAGAGCCTTCCTCGGCGACATCGAGCAACGTGATCTCGACGGCGGGGTCGATGAAGCTCATCACGGTGTCGAGGAAATCGGCGCTCAAGGGACTGCCATCGTACGCCAGGAGAAGCCGCTCGACGCCGTGCCAGCTTCGGCGTAGCTCGGCCAGCAGATGGGCCGACTCGGCGGCCGCGGCCCCGGCCTTGGGGATCTGGCTGCCGCCGGCGATATCAAGCCGGACGTCGCGATCCTTGCCAATCACCCGGATCGAAATGGGCTCGGGCTTGGCGTCGCTCACCTTCATCCAGTAGAGGGCCACCAGGTCGAGCTGGTCTTCCGCGCGGTACTTGTTTGACGGGCCCATGATGAGCTCTTCGAGCGCCAATCGTCTTGGCCGTCAGGGTCATCGCGAAGAACGGCTCGTTGGTCGGCACGATCACCGGCTTGACGGGCTTGCCGGCATGCTCGGCCAGGTTGACCACGGCCGTCAAGAGCTGGCGGTCGTTATCCGTGATCATCGGCTTGAGATCGCCCGAGCCGGGGGGCAACACGCTTGCGGTCATGACGACCACCTCGGTCGTCTCGGGATCGGTCTCGGCCAGGCAGCGCTCGAGCATTCCGAGATTGTGCGGCGACCGAATCGCCACCAGCTTACGGTAGGGCTTGGCGACGTGGAGATTTTCAACGCTCAGCTTGTCGGATTGCTGTTCGTTGAACTGTTCCAGGTGCTCGTGATGCGCCGCGGCGGCTCCCATGCGGCGGCGATGGGCTTGCTCGCTCACGAAGAAAACGGCGTAAAACGCGGCCGTGAAGCCGACCCCCGTGATCGTCGCCACTTCCTTCGTGAAGAGATTGGATACCGCCGCGATGAAAAGCGTCGCAAAGATCAGCGACATCCCGATGGGCAACTCGTAGCGGCCGACGCGAACATTGAAAGGAACTTCGTATTCGCGCGGCTCCGGCCGCTTGAAGCGCAAGACTAGCATTGACATGGACATGAAGACGAAGCTCCATACCACGCCGAATGCGTAGGCTTCACCGAGCGCCAGAACATCGCCGCGGCTCGCCAGGATCGTGATGACTTGAAGGATGACGACCAGGTTGATCAGGCGCGCGCTGGTGCCGAACCGCGGATGCGGCTTCAAGAACCAATCCGGCAGCACGCCGTCTTCCGAGACGCGATTGAGCACGCCATTAGACCCGACAATGGCCGTATTCACCGCCCCCGAAAGGATCAACGAGCCGACAATCACCACGACGCCGTTCAAGATCAGGCGCGCGCCACTGCGGTCCGACCACGTTCATGGCCAGCCCGCCAATCAAATTACCACTATAACGAGACATGCGTACATTATCAGGGATGATCATCACGGCAAAGAAGCTGATGAGCGACGTGAAGAGCATGCTGTACAGGAACACGACCAGTGCGGCGCGCTTGAAGTTCTTGAGTTTTGGACTTTCGACCTCGCGATAGACCTGAGCCAGGGTTTCCTCGCCGCTCATGGCCAGAATCGAGTGCCCGAACGACATGACGATTCCAATGACGCCGATCAAGCTCCACCAGTGGCCGTTGATCGATTCCGGCCGTAGCGAATGGCCCAGGGTTGTCTCGCCGAGGAAACCGAGAGGATCGACTTGCTTGCCGAACGGGTCGAGCACCGGTTTTGAGTCGGCATCGACTTTCTTGGAGAGGTCTGGCATGGGGGAAGGAAGATGCCGCGTTTCCGGGCGCACCGCGATCGTCACGAGGCACCAGACGATCATGACGACACCCATCACGGTGGTCGCGCCCATGATCCGCAGCGCCTGGTCGCTCGACTCGTGAATGCCTCTGATATTGACTCGCCAGAAATAAAGCGTGATGAGGATCGCGATCGCGGCGGAGAGCCCGTTCTGGTGAACCATCAAGGGACTATTTGGGCCCAGATCGAACAGGTCGTTGAGCAGCCCGATGAAATATTGACCGGCGGTGACGCCGCTGATGGGCCCGGTGAGGATGTAGTCAAACAGGAGCGCTGATACCGCGAGCCGGGCCAGGCCGCCCCCCATCGCTTCCTTGACGATACGGTAAACGCCGCCGCGCACGAACATCGCGCAGCTCTCGATGTAGATACTTCGAACGCCATAGCTAAAGAGCATCACGCCCAGGATGAACCAGGGCGCCGCTTTACCGATTTGCGATTCGACAATTCCGCCGATGTAGTACGCGGTGCTCGCCAGGTCGCAGAGCACCAGGGCCGCCGTACGCCAGAACGAGATGAACGTGAACATCACGCTCGTGATGACCAGCACTTGCCCGGCCGACGGTCCGGTGCGTTTCGCTTGCGGCGGTGTTGTCGAGCGAGACGAGACGCCGTCGGAAGAACTCGCGGGAGGTAGAGGATCGGCCATCAGCGGTCTGTTCCCATGGTCGCGATGCGGTCAGCGATCAAGTTCGTGATTACAACGGACTTGCAGCGCGTGCGTCAAGAGGGAGTAACGGGTGCCGGCCATGAACGTGCGAAGAAATGCCGTGCCGGCGCCCGGCGCTCTTGAACAGGCCGGTAACCGAAAGAATCGTCTCCACGCGCGAACAATCCATCGCTGCCCGTCACGTCACGTATCTCAATTGGGTGCTCGTCGGCCGGGTGATGCCTGTTATTCATGAGAACTCGATGGGCGGTCAGGAGGCGTCAGCTCGGCGTCTGTCTGGCTCGGCGGCGAGAGACGTCGGGCGACCTCAACGGCAACGGCCTCGGTGAAGGAGTCGGTCGATTCCTGGCCTCCCAGGTCGCGCGTGCGCACGCCTTCGCGCAGCAGGTCGAGCGTCGCATTCTTCATGGCCTGACCGATCGTGATCTCGCCAAGCTGGTAGAGCAGAAGCGCCAGGGCGAGAAAAATGGCGGTGGGATTGGCCAGATTCTTGCCGGCGATGTCGGGGGCCGTACCATGGGCCGCGTCGAACAGAGCGACCTTGACGACGGCCGCGGCGTCAAAAGCCAGGTTGGCGCTGGCACCGATGCCCAGGGATCCGGCCAGTCCGCACGCCATATCCGAGAGAAAATCGCCGTACTCATTCAAGACCAGCACGATCTGAAATCGTTCGGGCACCATGATGATTTTGCCCAGGAGCGCGTCGAACAGTTCGACCGAGTGGGCCACCTCGGGGAATTGCCGGGCCACCTCGCCGGTGACCTGCTCGAACAAGCCGTCAGTCGCTTTCTGAATCGTGTATTTCGACGCACTCGTCACGCGCTTGCCCGTCTTGCGTGCCAGGCTAAACGCGTAATGGGCCGCCTGCGCGCACGGGACCGCGCTCGACGATTCGCAGGCTGACGGCGCCGTCCTCGCCAATCATCCTTCCGGGATCATCGTAGGTGCCGCCGGTCGCGATCCGGACGATATCGAGATCGAGCTCGCGGCGAAAATTGGTGGGAACGCCGGGGATCGTATAAACAGGGCGATGGATAACCGAGAGATCGAGCCGTCGCCGCAGCACGGCGTTGGGACTTTCCTCGGCGGTCGTCGTCGGATGCTTGATCGCGACCCCGGTCGCGTTGATCGACTCGACGGCCTCGTCATAGACGGCCTTGCCGCGTGCCCTGCGGCTCTCGAGCCGAAAATCGACCTCGACGAATTCCAGTGCGATTGGCAGTGCGTCGGCCAGTCGGTGGATGGCCCGCGACAGCTCCGCGCCGATGCCATCGCCCAGGAGCTCGGTCACTCGGTAGACAGGACGCATGACTGGCGAAGTCTCCACCCCAGCGGCCATCGATGACGAGACAAGGCCGGTCTCACGGCGCCGTTGCGAGCGCGCCTTTGGGCGTGCGCACGAGCTGCTTCAGTAAAAGTGTGAGCCAACTCGCTACCCCAACGGCCAGGGTTCGGTGCCGGCGGAGGATTTGCCGATTGTACGAGCACGCCGGCAAAGTCGTCAAACCCCGCGCGGAATGATACGAACTCAACGCGACGGCTTGGCAGGTCTCGATAATGGGATGTATATTAAGATGCATCGCTTCAGTTCGCCGTGTACACGAATGTGCCCGTTCGTGTCGAATGGCATCGTCTTTGATTTGGCCTTTGTCGTCGAACAGCGCCTGATGAGCGTGATTGTTTTGCCGCATGAACCGCGGCGCAAATGACAAGAGCACCGAGCCCGGGCGGGAGAGGTCCGATGTCGACAGCGGGAAAAGTATTAATCGTCTTGATCTTGCTGACGTCAGTGGGCTGGATCGTCTTGGCCGCTGGCGTGTCTCAGCTCAATGCCAACGGCAACAAGCGGCTCAATGATCTGGCCGAGCAGGTCGCCAAGCTGCAGACCGATGTCAAGCAGGCCCAGGACGACGTCGTGGCCATGCGCGGCGACACGACATCGATCCAGGCAAAGCTCGACCGCGATGTCACGGTGCTGCGTTCTCGTCAGGCCGACCTTGAAAAGGCCCGCTCGCAAATTCGCGAAAGCCTGTCGCGCAACGAGTATCAGCTCGAAATCGCGCAAGAGACTATCACGCGGGCGAAAACGGCCCTCGAGCACCGCACCGAAGAACTGGCCGCCGACTCGCAAACACTTGAAAAGTCGCGGTCGGAAGTCAAAGACCTGATGGCCAAGACGCACGACCTTTTAACTCAGCTTCAGACGCTGCGCGAGGAATTTCAGACCAAGTATCGCGGCAATGTGCAGTCGCTGGGTAGGGCTCGCTAACGGATTTTGTTGGAGGTCGCTGTCAGCCCGCGGATTGGCGCCACGGCGATTTTTCGCACCTGGCTTCTTCGCTGGCGAGCGGCCGGAACCACGCGTGACCCACTTTTGACGCCTTTGCCTTTTTGCCCAGTGAGCAAGCTCCTTCGCCGTGCCGAGTCATCAAAACTGTCCGCCGGAACACGTTAAGACCACCCACCTTGAGGCAATCGCTCAGTTTGCTCCAGGCACGGAATGGGTCGCTGTGGTGGCCAACCGCGGCTCGGGAATGGGGCGGGCCCTGCGCCTGGTCAACCGGTTCGTGAAAGCCCTGCGCCACGAGGGCTTGAGCGCGCAAATCGCCTGGACCCCCGAGGAACGGGCCCTCCTCGTGCGCCAGGCTACCGGGGACCCGCACTGCCGTTGCGTGGTGGCGGTCGGCGGCGATGGCACTGTCGCCGCCGTGCTCAACGAGCGGCCGCGCGTTCCCGTGACGGTGTTACCCGCCGGCACGGAAAATCTCGTTGCCAATCATTTTGGACTGGGGCGCAACCCGACGATTCTCGCCAGAACGATCGCCAGCGAGCAGCCGGTGCGCGTCGATTCAGGCGACGTCGCGGGTCGCCGGTTCTTGCTGATGGCCGGCTTTGGTTTTGACGGCGATATTGTCAGCCGCCACCATCGGGGACGACTCTCGCCCACGGGCGTGAGCCGGCCCACTCACAGGGCCGCCTATGTCTGGCCCGTGCTCTGTTCGAGCTTTCGTTACTTGTTCCCGCCGATCACGGTTCGTATTGCCGATCCCGGCTTCGAGGAGGAGTTGACCGGTACGACGGTCTTCGTTTTCAACGCACCGCGGTATGCGCTGGGCCTGCCGTTTGTGCCCTCAGGTCGCGACGACGACGGCTGGCTGGACGTCATCGTTTTTCGCAAGCCCGGTCCTTTCCAGGCGTTGCATTATTTGTGGAAGGTTCTCCGCGGAACTCATCTCGCCGATCCGACCGTGTTTCATCGCCGCGCCAGGAAGGTCGTGGTGACGTCGAAACATTCGATCCCCGTGCAGGTTGATGGCGATCCCGGCGGCTATTTGCCGCCTCAAACCGCCGAGGACCCCGGGGCCGGGTGGGCAGTTGAGGTGATTCCCGGCTCGCTCGACGTGATCGCGCCGAATGCCCGGCGCCGGCACGCGGCCCGGGTTCTGCTCGCCAGCGTCGACGCAACGCGATAAAATCGGTGCCGTGTTCGATTGGATCGATCGGCCGGAGGCGTCTGATCGAAGTCGGGTCGCGACGCGGCGCTCTTGCTTCGGGCGCCTCTGATGTGCCATCACGCCGGCCGCGGCGCGCGGTCGTGCCCTTTGATCCTCAAGAGACGAGACGAATTCAAGGAGGTCGTGGTGCCACCCACCAACCCGGTCACAATCGGCAATGTGCAGATTGGTCGAACTCAGCCGCTTGCACTGATTGCCGGACCGTGCGTCATGGAGCCGGGCGACATGACATTGCACATCGCGCGGCGGCTCCTGGAGATTTGCGGCACCCTGGGCGTCCCCTTGATCTTCAAAGCGTCTTTCGACAAGGCGAATCGGACCTCGGGGGCCAGTTATCGCGGCCCGGGCCTGGTTGCGGGCATGAAGATTTTCGCGCAGGTCAAGGCCGAAACCGGGCTTCCCGTCACGACCGATATTCACGAGACGATCCAGGCAGCGCCCCTGGCCGAGACGGTCGACCTGCTCCAGGTCCCGGCGTTTCTGGCTCGTCAGACCGATCTCCTCGAGGCGGCTGCCGAAACGGGGCGGCCAGTCAACGTGAAGAAAGGCCAGTTCATGGCCCCCTGGGACATGGCGAACGTCGTGGCGAAACTGACCGAGAGCGGAGCGGCCGGAGTGCTACTCACGGAACGAGGCACAACCTTCGGCTACGGCCGCTTGGTCAACGATTTTCGTGCGATACCCCAGATGCAGGCCACGGGCGCCCCGGTCGTTTTCGACGCCACGCATTCGGTGCAGCTTCCCAGCGCGGGGGCTGGCGGAACCTCATCGTCGGGTCAGCGAGAGATGATCCCGACCCTGGTCGCCGCCGGCGTCGCGGCCGGCTGTGATGCTCTCTTTCTCGAAGTGCATCCCGAGCCGGACCGTGCGCTCTCCGATGGCCCCAATTCATTGCGACTTGATGACTTGCCGAGGTTGCTGGCGCGGTGCCTCAAGATCCGCTCGGCCATCAGCTCCGAACCTTGACGATCATTCGAGCGTAGGAAGGAAAACGGGCCGCCGGCCTCGAATAAACTCGCCGTGCGCGTAAGGATGTTTCACAATGCTCATGGGCCGCCGGTCCCTGAGACTGGGAATGTCAGGCTGAGATTGGATTGCGGATCGAATCCGTGAATCGATCAGCCGAAGCCCGTGGCGTCGCACGCTGTCGGTATCATCAATCACTGATTATCATGAAAAGCTAACTTTCAACCCTTTAGCCCAGTGCGCCGGATCCACGGGGCTCAGCGCGCGTCTCGTTTCGGCGGTCGAATTGAGTCGAGCCTGGCGTCCCGTTTCGTTGTTTGATTGAGATTGATTGGTCCGCGCGAGTTGAAGGCAAGCGCCGTGGTCACGGCGAATCATCTAGGAGTCTCCCGGCTTGAATCGTCGTATCCTTTCTTGGAGCGGACTGCTCGTCCTTGGTCTGGTGTGGGGTTGCGATTATTCGGCCCCTGAGTCGTTCGATGCTCCTGTCGCCAGCGGCAATTCCACGCCGATTGGCCTCCCTGGGCCCAGAGAGTCGCGGTCGTCGGAGAGAAAGTCAGCCTCCGCGCCACGCACGGCCGAGGAACGGACAGCCATTCTGGAAAGCTCGATCACGTTGATCGAGCGCGCCGCCTTGAAACCGGGCGGTCAGAACTTCGAGCTGGCCGTTCAGAAGCTGAACCATTATTTCGACGGGACACCGCTATCCGCCTACCAGCTGGAAAGCGGTCCGCGTGATTATTTGTCGACGCAATTGCCCCCTTCGATGCTGAGCGCCCTCGAGAACCGCAAGTGGACGCTGCGCGACACCCGTCATATCGAAGATTGCATGATGTATTATGGGATCGCCACGCGGGTGGGCGGCACAGGCGAAGACCTTGACCGGGCGCGGCGCGTCTTTGACTGGGTGGTACGCCAGGTCGAGTTGGTTCCGCCCCAGGCACTCGCCGCCGGCGAACGCTTGCCGCAAGCCTTTGCACGGCCGTACGACGCCTTGCTTCGCGGCATGGCGACCGAGTCTGAAGGTGTCTGGGCGGAGCGATCCTGGCTCTTCATGGTCTTGTGCCGCCAGCTTGGCATCGATACGGGCCTGATCACCTACACCCGGAGCGACACGCTCGACGTTCGCATTCCCAAGTTTCCGTCGAGCTACGAGCTCGAGGCCTCGTTGATGGGCATGCGCAAGGGTCCGAAATTGCCCGTCATCTGGATCTGCACCGCGCTCATCGACGACAAGGCTTATTTGTTCGATGCGCGTGTCGGGCTCGAGATCCCGGGCCCCGACGGCCACGGCGTGGCGACCCTCGAAGACGCCCTCTCCGATGCGTCGATTCTTGAACGGATGAATCTTCCGGGCCTCATCCCCTACGCGACCAGCCGTGCATCGCTTCTGGGAAGCCCGACCAAGATTGGCATCCTGATCGATTCGAGCCAGGGATACTTCTCGCCCAAGATGAAGCTCTTGCAAACCGAGCTCTCCGGCAAGCATCGAACGATTCTCTATTGCGATCCGGCCGATCAGAATGCCCATTTTCAACGCGTCATCGGCAGCCGGATCGGAGCAGTCGGGCTCTGGCCGTTGCCCCTGGAAGTCGAAACGCGGCTCTTCACCGATCCCCAGTTCGTGAAATCGATCCAGGCCTCGTTGTATCTGTTCCGCCCCGAATTTCCACTCGTGTATGCCCGGGTGAAACAGCTTCGCGGCGAGCTCGATGAAGCCATCGAAGACTACGTGAAGTTCCGGTTCGCCGAAAATGCGCCCCTCGTGAACGACAAGAAGCGCGCGATTCCGAAAGAGGTTCAGCAAGGGCTCGACGTCTACGCCACCTATTATCTGGCTCTCGCTCAGTTAGAGCGGAACAACCTCGATCAGGCCGAGCTGATGTTTCGCAAGGCACTCGAGCTCTTGCCCGAGCCAGGGCCCAACCAGCCCTATTACAACATGTTTCGTCGTGGTGCCGACGCCAACCTGGGGCGCATTGAAGAGGCGAAAAAGCACCCCGCGTCGGCCATCGCTCATTACACCAGGCGCGATCCGAGCCCCCAGTACGTGGGTAACTTGCTTCGCGCTCGCGAGCTCGTCTGGCAAAATCCGATGGGCGTGCCGCGTGTCGACCTGCCGCCGCCCCCCGCGCCGAATTCGATCCAGAAAGCCGCGAATTAGCCGGATTCATGTCGACCCCGGCACGAGCGCCCGGGGCGACAGGGAGTCTCGACGGTTGGGAAGACGACGTTCGCGAACCCTCTCCCCCGCTCGCGGGAGAGAGGGCACCACAGGGCATTTGAGTGGGTGCGTCAGCCGCGAGACGACGTCAAGACCAGGCGACCAGGGCATCATCCCGCAGTGTCTTCAAGAGCCGAGCTTCATTTTGACCCGAGCAAGACGTGATCCGTGAGTTCGACGACCTTCACTGACAGACCGGTGTCAGACGCCGTGATGATCGACCGCGATACGGGCAGGTCCCATGCACCGACGCGACGCGCCCGCTCTTGAAAGGTTTCGACCCGGTTGAGCTTACCGCTGGTGGCGTCCCAGTAATGGACAATGTAACTGTGGGGCAAGAATCGGCCCTCGGCATTCTTGTCGCTCTCAAGCACGGTGATTGTCATATTTTGCTTGCCCATCCGGCGGTTGACCACCGCGATTTGACCATCCTTGATCCGGTAGCTCGAACCCATGGCGTCGCCTTCGACCGCGAGCAGACGGCCCAGAGGATGATCATCGTCTGAATCCGCGAAGCGAAGTTGCGGCTGCGCGTGCGCGGCACCGGCCGAGTCACCGTCGTTGTCGACGATCCGATGCATGACCAGCGAGCCGAGCTGGTCGATCAGCCACGATTTGGCGGTCGCGTCGTCGGTTTTCACTTCGACGTCCCCGTCTTTCTTGACTGTCACCGTGCCGGAGAACGGCCGGCCGTCGAGGTGACCGGATAATTTCGCCGAAAACCCGGGGAAATCGCGCCATTCGGCGCGGTGGGCAATGGCATCCTTGAACAGGGCAGACGCCTCGGGCTCGCCGCCCTGTGCTTCGAGCGGCCAGCTCAAAGCCAGGGTGGCGAATTCGCGAATCTCGTCATAGTGCTGACCGCCTTTGTCGCCGGGCTGTTTGAGCGTCTGGCGTGTGTACACCGAGTACGCCCCCGGTGCGGAGGGCGTCCACACGGCCGTGCCGTCCGCGGCGGCCTTGATCGTCTGTTCGCTCAGGCTGGAATCGATGGCCGTGAAGGTGGCCTCGGGCACTGGCTTACCGTCGCGCAGCGCGACCAGGCGGATGTGTGCTGGTCCCGGCGGCTTCTGCTTATCCCCCGTATGATGATCCGCGATCTCGAAGCTCGCCTGGAGCTCAAAGGGTATACCGTCCTTCGGCTTGAAGCCGTTCAGATCGGCGGGGTGGCCCGCCAGGGCTTTCGGATAATAGCGAAGCAGAAAAGGCGTTTGCTTCGGCCGGGCCAGTACGCCATACTCGCATTCGCCGATCACGGTGAGGCTTCGTCCCGAGGGGAGTGGAGCGACCAGCCGGTCGGCCCCCTGGCGGACGCTGAGCTCGCGAAACGTGCCTGGCTGGCTCTGAACCCAGAGTTTGGTGTGCGCGATCTTCGCGACAAACCTGGGATCTCCGGCCTCGGCTTGCTCACTGAAAAACACCTCCGCCGACCGCCCGGCTTCGGCGCTCGGACCAATTCGAATGAACAAGAAATGGGCCTGTGCCCGGCCTGTCAAACTCATCGCAAGCATGGCTGCCAGAAAGGCATGAACCCACAGCCCTGGCCTGGACCGATTACGGCGAATCATGAGAAGGATCTCCGTGGTGTCGCGCGCTTGATGTTCGGGAGCTCGTTTCCAGATTCTACCGAATCGCGCGTCTGAAACCATTCGGTGGTTTTCCGGGGCGTCGCGGCCACTCTCGGCCAGGACGTGGCGCGGTTTGTCTCTACCGCATTCGATCGCCCGGCGCGGCCACATTCATCAATTGAGGAGCGTTATGAATTCATGTTGGTACCGGGCTCTGGCTGGGGCGGGCGTGAGGCCAGCCAGGCCTCGATCTTGGCGAGCAGCCGGGGCAGCTCGACGGGCTTGCTGTCGTAGTCGTCGCACCCGGCCTCGAGGGCTCTTTCACGATCGCCGGACATCGCATGCGCGGTGAGAGCGATGATCGGCGTCTTGCTGGTGCGCTCATTAGCTCGCAGTCGTCGTGTTGCCTCCCAGCCGTCCATTCCGGGTAAGCTCATATCCATCAGGATAAGGTCGAACGTGCCTGCGATCGCCATGTTGACGGCCTGCGCACCGTCAGCGGCCACGGCGACATCATAGCCCTTGCGGGACAATCGCCGCGAGAGCATGTCGCGGTTCAGCTCGTTGTCTTCAACCAGGAGGATTTGACTCACGGCAAGGCGCTCCATCGATCCGGCACAATCAACCAGGGCTTTTGTAATAAAAATATTAGCGTCGGCGTGCTGACTTTTGTGATCGTCGCAGATGAGCCGTCATTTCGCGGCGAATTTGTCTGAGCAGCTCTTCACGCGTACAGGCGCCCTTGGCCAGATAGGCGAGTACGTCGCCATTGAGCCGCTCTCGATCTTCTTCGGTCAGGTCTTTGGCCGTCATCACGAGGATCGGAATGTCGCTCCATTCTTCATGGCGGCGCAGCTCGGTGGTGAAGCCAAAGCCATCCATCTCGGGCATCATCAGATCGAGGAGAATCAAGTCGGGCCGGCGATCTTGCAGGCGCTCGAGCGCGACCTTGCCGTTTTCTGCTTCAATGACGGTCCAGCCCTCTTTTTTTAGCATTTCGCGCACTAATTCTCTAGTCATCACATCATCCTCGACGACGAGAGCGACGGACTCGGCCGCGTACTGCTGCCGGTGCTTGCGAAGGATGGCCGAAAGGCGCTCGCGATCGATCGGCTTGGTGAGATAGTCGGCAGCGCCCAGGGCGTAGCCGAGATTCTTGTCGTCGACCATGGTCACCATGATCACGAGAGTCTCCGCAAGCGCTGGGTCAGACTTGATCGAGGAAAGCACCGACCAGCCATCGATTCCTGGCATCATGACGTCGAGGGTGATCGCGTCGGGACGGAACTCGCGCGCCAAACGTAACCCTTCGGCTCCGCTGGAAGCGCAGATCACGCGGAAGCCTTCCTTGACAAGCGTGCGCTTGAGCAAATCGTGGACGCTCGGGTCATCATCGATAACCAGCACCAGGAGCCCGGAGCCCGCGTCGATCTCGGTCAGATTTGACGAGCCCGTCAGGTTACCCGATCCATCCGGTCCGATCGCGCGGCTCGGTATTCTGGCCGTGAAAGTCGAGCCCGCGCCGGCGACGCTCTTGACGGTCACATCGCCCCCCATCATTTGACAGAACCGCCGCGTGATGGTGAGGCCCAGGCCAGTGCCGCCGTACTTGCGGGTCGTCGACGCATCGGCCTGTGTGAAGGGCTGAAAGAGCTTCGTCAATTGATCCGAGCTCATGCCGATGCCGGTGTCGGCGACCTCGAAGATGAGCCATTCAGTCTCCTGGGAATGTTCGCGCACTGCGCTGAAGCGAACTTCGCCATTGTTCGTGAACTTGATGGCGTTACTCAGCAAGTTGAGCAAGACCTGGCGGACCTTGGTCAAATCGGCGTTCATCATGCCCAGGTTCTCGCGAACATCCACCTTGAGAATGTTGCCGTTCTGATCGGCGAGTGGTCGGACGGTCGCCGCGACGTCCTGCGCCATCTCGGTGATGTCGAACGTTTCGATATACAGGTCCATCTTGCCTGCCTCGATCTTGGACAGGTCGAGGATGTCGTTGATCAGGCCGAGCAAGTGCTTGCCGGCGGCGTGAACCTTCTTGAGGTCGGCCGCCTCGGTGATGCGGCCCTCTTCTTCGGCTTCTTCCTGAATCATCTCGCTGTAGCCGATGATGGCGTTCAAGGGCGTGCGCAGCTCGTGGCTCATGTTCGCAAGGAACGTGCTCTTGGCGCGGCTGGCCGCCTCGGCTGCCTCTTGAGCGGCTTCAGCGACCTGGCGCACGGCCTCGGCGGCTTCCTTCGCTCGATGGAGCTCGGCCTCGTTCTGCTTGCGCTCGGTGATGTCGCGGGCGATCTTGGCGTAGCCGCGCAAGTCACCGGCGGCGTCGCGCACCGGCACGAGCAAGCTACTGCCGTAATAGCGGCTGCCGTCATGGCGAAGGTTCCAGCCTTCGCCCTCGACTCGACCTTTTTCCCGCGCCCCGGTCAGCTCCATCTCGGGAATGCCAGCCGCGCGATCCTCGGGGGTGAAGAAGATCGAATTATCGCGGCCGATGATTTCGGCCTCGGTCCAGCCGAAAAGTCGTTCGGCTCCGGCGTTCCAGCTCGCGATCCGGCCGTCCAGATCGAACCCGACGATCGCATAGTCGCGGATGCTCTCGAACATGAGCCGGAGCCGTTCCTCGCTTTCCCGCATGGCTGCTTCGGCCTCTTTGCGCCGCGTGATATCGGTAAAGGTGATCACGGCACCGATCGTTTCGGCACCGCGACGCACCGGCCTCGACTGGTATTCGACCGGAAAGCTCGTGCTGTTCTTGCGCCAGAACACGTCGTCGTCGGAGTGCACCGCCTTGCCCAGCCGGAACGACTGATAAATGGGGCATTCCGACTCGGGAAGGGGTGAGCCATCAGCGCGGGTATGATGAAAAAGCGCGTGGAACCGCTTGCCCATCACCTGATCGGAGGTATCAAAGCCGAGCAAGCGCAGCCCGGCTGGATTACAAAACGTGCAGGCGCCCTCGAAATCGACTCCGAAGATTCCCTCGCCGGTCGAGTCAAGCAGCAACTGAATCCGCTCGGCGCGGTCGCGCAGTTCGAGATCGGCGTGCTTGCGTTCGATGCCGATGGCGATGCCACTCGCCACGGTGCTCATGGCCTGGATGGCTTGTTCGGAAAGCACATGCCGCGCGAACATGGCCATGACTCCCACGAGCCGGCCCTCGACGGTCAAGGGATAGCCCGCGAAGGCGACCATTCCCTCGCGGCGCGCCCACTCCTGGTCGCTGACATAAGGATCGTCAGCGACTGAATTGGTCAGGTGAGGACTGCGGTCTTGGGCGATGCGCCCGATCTTGTACTGGCCGACGGGAACCTGCCCGTGCGGCCCGTCAATGTGGGTATAGAGGCCCGCGCTGGCGCCCAGAATCAACGTGTCGCCTTCGTCATTCACCGTCCAGATACGGGCGAAAGCACAGTCGAGGTGGGATACCATCGCTTCGCAGCAGCGGTGGAGGATGTCGGAGAGATCGACGCCCTGGCTCAGCACCGTGCCGACATCCGCCCCCAGGTCGGCCAGGCGCTGGCGAGTCGGAGGCGGCGGTCTCCGCGCGTTTCCGCATGGTGATGTCGCTGATGTACGCCGTGAACATGGGCGGCCCATCCAGGCTGATCGGGCTGATCGCCAGTTCCACCGGGAACTCCGATCCGTCAGCACGGAGAGCGGGCAGCTCGAGACGGCGCCCCAGCACGGGACCTTCGCCGGTGGCGATATAACGTTGCAAACCTTTGCGGTGCTGATCACGCAATGATTCGGGAATGATCAAGGCGGCCATCTCCGTCCCGATCGCGGTGTGCCGGGAATAGCCGAAAATCCGCTCGGCGGCCGGATTGAACTCGACCACGGTCCCGTCGTGATCGATCGAGATCACGGCGTCGAGCGAGGCTTCCAGGATGGCCGTCTTGCGCACCTCGGACGCACGCACGGCTTGATCGGCGAGCTTGCATGCCGCACGTCGCGGCGCACCAGGAAATAGGCGGTGCCCAGCAGCGCGAGTGCCACCATTGTGGCCAGACCGAGGCTGCCATTCGCCCAGCGAATGCTCGCGAGAGCTCGCTCTGTCCGGCGCGCGAGCAACACTTTTTCTCGCGATTTGATTTCGTTCACGACACGATTGATTTTGTGCATCTCTTCGTCACCGTTGCCGGTGGCGACGGCGGCCTGCGCGGCGGTGAAACCCTGATCACGACGAACCTCGAGGTTACGTCGAAGAATGCCGACACGCCCGTCGATAATTTCAGTCAACTTGGCGATCGCCGCTTGCTGCCGCGGATTGTCGGCGGTCAGGAGCCGCAGGTGCGCCAGGCCCGCACTGATGTTGGCGAGGTTGGACTCCAACCGATCGAGCAGGCTGCCTTGTCCCGTGATGATGTAGCCACGCTGGCGTTCCGTGGCCTCGTGCAGCGCGGAAATGGCTTCATCCACCGTTGCCAGGACCTCGTACGTGTGCGCAACCCACGCGCCGCTCGTCGCAATGTGCCGGATATTCCACGTCGAAAAGAGGGCATTCACAATCAAGACGAGGAGAGTGACACCAAACCATTTCGTCAGTCTGCGTTCTGTAGCGTCGCTCATCCGTCTTCCTTTTTCTCGCTTTCGATCGATCAGGCCGGCCGCTTATCGCCCGATTCGCCCCGTTGGCTGGTCCGTGCGGCGTCTCCTCCGGCGCCATTTCGAGTGCCAGGATCGAAACGTCGTCGCGAACCCCCGCGGAGCCACACCAGTCTTCAACGTCGGCACGCAAGCCGAGCACGGACTCGGGCAAGGACTTTACTCGAACGCGAGACGCGGCCTCCAGAAGTCTCTGGGTGCCAAATTGAACATTCGTCGGGCTCGTCGCCTCGGGAACGCCGTCGGAGTACAGATAAAGGCGGTCGCCCGGCTTGAGCTGGATGGACGATTCGTCGTAGTCGTCTTCCGCGAGCCCGATCGGGAAGCCGCGACCGTCGAGCAGACGGGCGCCGCCCGCGGCGGCCACGTGAAGCGGCGCGGGATGGCCGGCCGATGTATAGCGGAATTCGCCCGTCTTCACATCGAGAACCCCGTAGACGAAAGTGAAGTATTGCTCGGTGGCCGTATCAAACGGAAACAGCAGGTTGAGCTGACCGGCCACAGCCGCCGGACTGGCCAGCCCGGTCGTCGGATGGGCCAGGATCGACGCGGGATCCGACGGCTGCCCGAGGACACGGGCCACGCTGACTGAAAGCAGGGCCGATGCGACTCCGTGGCCGCTCACATCGAGAACATAAAGGCCGACATGGCTGGCGTCGAGCTCGACGATGCCTAGCCCGTCCCCCGCGAGTTCGTCGCAGGGGCGCAAATCCCACGAGAACGTCGTGCCCGCAAGCGCCGGCAAGGAACGCGGCAGCATGGCCGATTGAACCTTCGCGGCCGCTTTCAAATCCGTTAACATGCGGCTGTTGGCGGCCATCAAGGCGCGATTGCGCCGTTCGAGATTTTCCTCGAGCACCCGGATCTTGTCGACGGCACGCTTCAAGGACAACTGGCTCTCGATCCGGGCGAGCACAACGGGAAAATCAAGCGGTTTGGTCACATAATCGCTGGCACCCAGCGACAGCGCCGAGACCACGTCTTCACTCTTGTCCTTGGCTGTCGTCATGATGACGGGCAACTCGGTCGGCGATCGCGACTCGCGGACGACCTTCAAGACGCCGATCCCATCGAGCCCCGGCATCATGACATCGAGCAAGATCAGATCAAATTTCTGATTGTTCACCATTTCAAGCGCGGCGAAGCCATCGCGGGCGATATCGACTTGATAGCCCCTTTTTTTCAGCCGCCGCGACAGCATGTCGCGGTTGGCTTCATCATCGTCAACAACCAGAATGGAACCCGCGCCACTCATCAAAAAATAGTCCTGCGTATCCAGATCAGGGGGGCTCTGGCTTTTCGTCATCAATACGACAGCAATCAAACCGAGACCGACGAAACCTGCTCCGTTTGAGCCTGTTCGAGCGAACAGAGGCACGGCCCGTGAATGGAGTGAATCTCCAGTCGCGGCCATGGTCCAACCGCCGGAGGCGCCATCTTGACGCCTCCGGTCGTCGTCGGCCGTAACGCACAAGGAGACGAATCGACGACGGCCGATCAGGCTCGATCATGATCGACTGAACTGAACCAATCACGAGGGGTGTCGTTCGTTATTCGTGTCCTGGCCGAATGTGCTCTCAAGCGGTGTCAAGCTTGGCGTAAGCCAGATCGGGGCAAACCTTCAGCTCGCTCGCATCAGCCGGGCATCGCCATGGATATCGTTGTTAATTAATTGGCATGAGAATGCTCAAAGTTACTGAGAAGCGAGTTGATCTCCTGGAGGTCAACGGGCTTGACCAGATGGCGATCAAAGTACGCTCGCCTTGAACGTTCCTCGTACATTTCTGGATTGTAGCCAGACATGGCGATGATGAAGATATCTTTCAAATTGGCGTCATTCCGGAGCTGCTCCGCCACGAGAAAGCCGTCGAGACCGGGTAAACCGATATCGAGAAGAACGACATCGGGCTTGTAAGAAGTGGCCGTCGGCAAAGCCTCTCGCCCATCATGAACCGTCTTGACGTCGAAGCCGACGAACCTGAGAAACGTCATCAATCCCCAGGTCAGATCTTGATTGTCATCAACAATGAGAACGGAAAGACGCCGACCCGTTCCGTCCATGGCTCGCCTCGATAGTAAAATGCTTGCAATTCCGGAAAGGTGGCGATGCCCGCCGTTCACGTCGTGAAAGCAGTTGTGCGCGGTATGTTGGCTCTCAGAATGAATACAGGCTAGCGAATTGCGTGCCGCGATCTGATTCGGGTTGCAAACGGGTCCTGTTCGTTGAAGTTCTGGACGATGGTGATCGCTGCAAACAGCGACTATTGAAAGGACGAATGTTGCCTCGCTATTTCCAGCATGGCTATGGACGGGCCGTCGAATTTGTTACGGTAGATGATGACGCGTCCACGGTTCACCCGAGAGCGGGGCCGTCTCCAGGTAAGCCCGGTGCCCTTCCAGTCAGATGACGTGGGTCCAAGACCTGGCTATTGGATCGGACATGACTGAATCGAGAAGTTTCGACCGCGGATGATTTCGGACAAGCCAGCCGCGACCGAGCAAGTTCCATTCCCCGTGATCAAGCACCGGACAGACGAACGTATCCAAGAAATGGCCGAGTCGAATGAGCCAGGCGTCAGCGCGGGTTGGATCGTCGAGACGATCGTCAGCCCGTTTCATTTCTTGTATCAGGACGCGCTCGCGTTTCACACGCAGAGCCGCCTCGCGCGATCGCAGAGCGAGTCGGGCCGCAATGCCCGTGCCGCGCTTTTACTCTACGCGGCGAGTGCCGAGGCGCTCGTGCATCAGGCCGCTCTGGAGCTTGGCGATATCGACCTTCGAGGTCTTTTCGTCGACCCCGATCGGCCGCGGTCGGTGATCGAAACATGGCGGCTATTGCCGGCTATCGTTGCCGAACCGGCCGGAACGGTTCCGTCATTTCCTCACGAGATGCCCCCCTGGCCCCAGTTTGGCGAATTGCTCGCCATTCGCGACTCGTGGACCTATCCGGGTTCCGCGGCCGAGCGTCGAGCCTATTACTGGTCTGATCGGCGCGATGGCCAGTTCGAGCCGTTACAAGCCCACGAGGTTCCTCCTGGCCTCCGGCAATCGGTCGCGACCGAACGCCTCACGTTCCCGCGAACGGGCATCCCACGCGATCCGTATGCCCTCCGACCCCATCACCTTGATACGGTGCGCGGCATTCTCGACAGTGCGATCGCGGCGCTCGACCGCCGGATGGCCGGCGCTCTCACCAAGGGCCAGCGCCACCGGCGCGAGCCAGTCCGGATCGTCTATCCGCCCAGCGACGAATCGCGACGCTCCTGAACGTCAGGCTTTCGGCCTCCCAAAAAAAGGGCCGGTCACGGGGGCAGGCGAACCGACGCCATCGAAGCGCGTGGGTTCGCGCCGCGATCGTCGCACCACTATCATGCTAAGACGTCCTGGGCGTTTCTCGCGAGTCTCGGCGGAGTCTGTAATGCGGGTGCTGATGGTCACGTCGTTTCCAATCCCCGGTGAGTATGATGGCACGGCCATGCTGCCGATCAAGATCATGCGGGCGCTTCAAGCGCACGGCGTGAATGTGGTCATGGCCTACCTCCGCGCACGGCCGCCCTGGGGCAAGGCCACGTTCACCGAGTTTGAAGGAACACCCGTTTATGAGATTCCGTTCGCAGGCTGGGCCAGCGGCGCGGGTCTGAAGCGAATCGCCCGTGAACACCCCTTTGACCTGGTGCACGCTCAACATTACGGCGGTGCCACGCCGCGCCTATTTCGCGTGCCGCCGGTATGGGTGGCCCATGGTCTACGAAATCCACTCGCTCCTGGGCGAAGAGGTTGCGCGTGATCGGCTGGGCCGGGGGCTGGTCTTCAAGACTTATCGGGCGCTGGAAAAGCGTGTCCTGCGGCACGCCGCGGCCATCATCGTCTTGGGCGAGCTCGTGAAACACGTGATCGTCAGTGAGAAAGGCGTCCCTCCTGAACGCGTGAGTGTGATCTATCCCGGAATCGACCTGGCCGAATACGAAGCCCCCAGCGTGCCCGCGGTCATCCCCGGCATTGGTGCCGAGCACAAGGTGGTGATGTATGTGGGGAGCATCGTCCACCCCAACCAGGGCGTGCCCATCCTGATCGAGGCGTTGCCGCGCGTGTTTGAAGCCGTTCCCCAGGCGCGTTGCGTACTGGTGGGCGGACCGGCCGAAGCGGCCGCCGACTACCGGGCGCGGCTGGGCGTTCATGGCGATCGCTTGATCGATCTGGCGGGCCAGACGCCCGACCAGGTTGTCGCGCTTTCGCGACGCGCCGACGTTCTGGTGCATGCCCGTCTCGCCTGCCGGGAAAACTATTCGGTGCAGAGCAAGATCGCCGTCTACCTGGCTGCCGGCCGCCCGATCGTGGCGACCGACTTTGGCGATTACCAGACACTCCTGGGCGTGACCGGAGCCGCATTGTTAACCCCCGTGTCCGCCGGCCCCCTGGCCGAAGGCATTATCGACGTGCTGACCGACGATCGTTTGGCGGCCGATCTCGCCGAGGCGACCGCCCCCGTCGCTCGCGAATACTTCGCGATGGACCGGAATATCGACCGTTACCTCGATGTTTATGAACGCGCCATCAAGGCCGCTCCTCGTTAACAAGACGATGGGAGTCGAAGGGTAGAACAAGACGGTCTGATCGGTCTCTCCGGTGGCGAGGCATGGCGCCCGATCATCGACTTGAGCCAGTTCGCGAGCAGTAGCGGCATGCGCTTTGCTCTCCTGGCTCTATTCGAAGTTTCCAGCGGCGAGCGGCTGTGCAAGAATCGCGATCCCTTACCGGAATGCCCCGTACAGGGAGATCGTCATTTCATCTAAAGTGCGAATGAGAGCCATCCATGGCGGAATCAGCGAGTGTAGCCACCGGTCTTGATCGGGGTCTGAGCGAAGCAGACTCGACCGCGGAGGCGATTCAGATCGCGAAGGGCGCGGGACTGCGTTATTCGATGGATACCGGAAAAGGAATCAAGCGCCTCCGCGCCGGCAAAGGGATGCGTTACGTCGACCCCAATGGGGCGACGATTCGCGACGCCGCGACGCTGAGCCGCATCAGGGCCCTGGCGATTCCGCCGGCATGGACCGACGTCTGGATCTGCCCCTGGGAGAACGGCCACATTCAGGCAACGGGCCGCGACGCCCGGGGACGAAAGCAATACCGCTACCATGCGAAGTGGCGGGCCACGCGGGATGCCTCCAAATATGAGCGAACGATCGCGTTTGGCCGCGCCCTGAGCAAGATCCGTCATGCCACCGATCGCGACTTGAACCAGCCCGGCCTCCCCGAGCGCAAGGTGCTGGCGGCCGTTGTTCGGCTGCTCGAAACGACCTTGATACGCGTCGGCAACACCGAGTACGCCCGCGATAACAATTCCTATGGCTTGACCACGATGCGCGACGGCCACGCGGCCATCAAGGGGGGCACGGTTCGCTTTCAGTTTCGGGGCAAGAGCGGTGTCAAGCACGCCATCGCATTGAGCGATCGCCGATTGACCCGGATCATTCAACAATGCCAGGAGCTGCCGGGTCAGGAACTGTTTCAATACGTGGACGACGACGGTCACGTGCGCGACCTCAACTCCGATCATGTCAACGCCTACATCCGCGAGATCGCCGGCGACGAATTCACGGCCAAGGATTTTCGGACCTGGGCAGGCACGGTCCTGGCGGTGATGGCGCTTCAGGAATTCGCCGTTTTCGACAGCAAGGTTGAAGCCAAGAAGAATATCGTTCGCGCCGTCGAGTCAGTCTCTCAGCGCCTGGGCAACACCCCGAGCGTTTGCCGAAAATGTTACATTCACCCGGCCGTCCTCGACGCTTATCTCGAAGGGACGATGCTGGAATCACTCCGCCAGAAGGCCGAGGCGGAAATGGCCGATATCAAGCAGCTCAACCCCGAGGAAATCGCCGTCTTGACCCTTCTCCAGCGGCGGCTCGCGCAGGAAGCGAAAGACGATCGCTCGAAGACGCGGTCGAAGTCAAAAAAGGCCAGATCCGCCTCGACACGCCGGGCGCCGCAACCATCTTCGCCTTGACACTCGATCAGTCCGTTCTTAATGTGAAAACGGTCTGACCGCGCTGAAATTGCGCATTTGCGGCGACGTGCCACCTTAGCTCAGTTGGTAGAGCACAGCTTTCGTAAAGCTGGGGTCCAGGGTTCGAGTCCCTGAGGTGGCTTTGAAATCGACAGCTCGCCCGCGCTCCATCGCGTTGCGGGCTTTCTTTTCGTCGACGGCCCTTGAGCCGGTCTGATCCATGTCGATGACGTGCTTCCTCGTGAGGCAAGATAGCCATGTCAACGGAAACCCACGGTCACGGCTTTCTTGACCATGATATAAATGGCTGGATTCCATCGCCTCTCTTCCGGATCTCCCTTGAGCAATATGAAGCGATGGCTGCATCCGGGGCATTTTCTGAGCACGACCGTTTTTACCTTCTCAACGGTTTGCTGGTGGAGAAGATGACTCAGAACGATCCCCATGCGACGGCCGACGAGCTTTGCGGGCAGGCTCTGATCCGGAGGGTTCCTCAGGGCTGGCATGTTCGTTCGGCAAAGCCGGTGCGGCTTCCCCCGAGTAGCAAACCCGAGCCGGATCGAAGCGTGGTGCGCGGGACGATCCGTGACTACAGCGACCGCTCACCCGGTCCCGGGGATGTCGGACTTGTCCTCGAGGTCGCCGTGAGTAGCCTGGCTCAGGATCGGCTGCAGGCCAGTGTTTACGCCGCCGCGGGCATTCCATGCTACTGGATCGTCAACGTGATTGAGCGTCAGGTTGAGGTTTATCTGCACCCAACGCCAAACGGCTACCAGTCCCGAGCCATCTATCGGGTCGGAGAAAGCGTTCCTTTCACAGTTGACGGACTTGATCTCGGCTCATTGTCGGTCGCTGAACTCCTGCCTTGAAGGAATGCCAGGCCCCGTGGAAGCATCGGACATACCCAATACGAGCGGCATCGTCCTTCACGATGTCCCGTGGGAGGTCTCGATACCGCATCGAAATAGCGTTGCCAATCGGTTAACCCAATTCGTTCTTTTTTGTCGGACTCTGGGTCACCGGTGAATTCTGTCGTCGAGCGTCTATCAAAAATGCATCATGCCCAGCACAATGAAATAGTGACTGTCCGCATGCGTGCGCTAGCGATCGCGATCTCGAATCCGTAGCACGAGCCGAACATGTAGTGCTCAAGAAATGGAAGCCTCTTGTGCCAAGCAAATTGAATCGTTAAGGGCATGAGAGCCTGGCGTGACGGGAATCGGATCGAAACGTCGAAGAATCAGAGAACGTCGGCGTGTGCGGCGACGTAGAATACTCGGAATGGTCAAGATGATGACGACAGGTCAATGCGAATTGAATCGAGCCAGCCGGAACGGTTGATGTCGATAGGTGAAAACGCCGGCCGTGCAATGTGTGAATTCTCCTCATCCTCGAGATGCAGCCTGATAGTTCGGAGGGGGTCATGAATAGCAAGACCTTGGGAGCGCCGTTAGCGATCACGGTCGCGGTCGCCGGCTCGGGTCGTGTTGAAGCCCATGGCGGCGGCGGTCACGGTGGTGGCGGTGGCCACGCAGGTGGCGGCCATATGGGTGGCGGCCATATGGGGGGCTTCGGCGGTGGCCACATGGGCGGTTTTGGCGGCGGCCATATGGGTGGCTTTGGCGGTGGCGGTGCCCGCATGGGCGGCTTCGGTGGTGGTGGCGCTCGCATGGGCGGCTTCGGCGGTGGCGGCGCTCGCATGGGCGGCTTCGGCGGTGGCGGTGCCCGCATGGGCGGCTTCGGCGGTGGCGGTGCCCGCATGGGTAGCATCGGTGGCGGCGGTGCCCGTATGGGTGGCTTTGGTGGCGGCGCTCGCACGGGTGGCTTCGGCGGTGGCGGCGCTCGCATGGGTAGCATTGGTAGTGGTGCCCGCATGGGTGGCATGGGCGGCGGCTACGGAGCACGCGGAACTGGTGGTGCGATCGGCGGAATGCGTGGTGGAATGGGGATGGGGTCGCGCTCTGGCATGAACATGGCGGGGCGTTCAATGGGAACGTCGAACTTCGGACGGGCCGGGACGGGAATCAATGGCTTTGGCGGTCGCGGTGGCGTCGGCGGTTTTGGCGGCGCGGGAACACGCGGCGTCGGTGGTTTTGGCGGCGCGGGCGCCCGGAGCGGTGGCTTTGGAATGGCACGTAACGGCTATGGTCTGGGTACGCGTGCTCCCATCACGAGTGCTGGCCGTATGAGTGGGGTCAACGCATTCGGTCGCGGCGGCGGCGTCGGCGGAAACGGTTTCGGACGCGGCGGCATCAATAATGGGCTCAGGACGACCTCATTCAATCAGGGGTCATTCAATCGAGGCTCGTTATCGAATCAGTCGATCAATGTGAACCGAAACAATTTCGTCAATAACAACGTGAACGTGAACAGAAACGGGATCAACAACTTTGGCGGCCGCGGCTATTACGGCGGCTATGGCCGGGGAGGCTATGGCGGTTACGGCTACGGTGGCGGCTACGGTGGCGGCTACGGACGCGGTGGCTGGGGTTATGGTGGATACGGTCGTGGCTATGGCGGGTACGGTGGCTATGGCGGCTATGGCGGATACGGGGGTTATGGCGGCTATGGCGGCTACGGCGGCTATGGCGGGTACGGCGGCTATGGCGGATACGGAGGCTATGGGCTGGGATTTGGCCTTGGCGGGTTCGGGCTTGGTTTCGGATTAGGTAGCCTTCTCGGTTATGGGTTCGGCGGCCTTGGCTATGGTCTCGGTGGCTATGGCGGTTACGGCGGCTATGGTCTCGGTGGTTGGGGTTACGGCGGGTACGGTGGCTATGGCGGGTATGGTGGCTATGGGGGGTACGGCGGGTACGGCTACTCACCCTGGCTTTACGGTTCGTCCCTTTATGACTGGGGCTACCTGAACTATTACAACCCGTACTACGGCGGGTATGGTTTGGGCGGCTACGGCGGCGTAGGTTATGGATTAAGTGGATTTGGATATCCAGTGTCGTCGTCAACCACGATCGTGACCCAGCCGATTGTGTACGACTATACTCAGCCGATCAGCACTCAGGCCGCACCGCCGGCTCCGGAGGTTGCCGATCAGGTCGGGACGCATTTCGACCAGGCACGCGACGCCTTCAAGGCGGGGGACTACGCCAAGGCTCTCGATCAGGTCGACCAGGCAATCCGCCAGATGCCCAACGATGCGGCGCTTCATGAGTTTCGTGCCGTGACGCTGTTCGCGCTCCATCGTTATGAAGACGCGGCCGCGCCCCTCTACGCGGTCCTCGCTGTTGGCCCTGGTTTTAGCTGGGACACCCTGATTGGGTTCTATCCCAACGTGTCGGTTTACACCGATCAACTTCGGGCCCTGGAGTCGTATTGCAACCTCAACCCGGACTCGGCGGCCGCCCGGTTTACCCTTGCTTACTTCTACCAGACGCAGGGGAACACCAATGACGCCGTGCAGCAGTTGAAGCGGGTCGTTGCTCTTCAACCCAAGGACACTCTCTCGGCGCGGCTCATTCAGCGTCTCGATCCCAATGCGGCACCGCCAGCGGGCACGAGCTCGACGACCACGTCTCCCGCTCCCGCCTTGACACCGACCGGCAACGACGTGGCGGTGACGGGTCCGGTCAAAGAGGGGACGTTGGCCGGCGCATGGACAGCACGGCCCGATAATGACACGACGATCACGCTCACTTTCATGGATCAGGGGCACTTCACCTGGAATGTCTCCCACAAAGGCCAGGATCACCTGATTCAGGGCAAGCTCACGTCGGGTAACGGCCTGCTGACCCTGGCCCAGGATAAGGGTGCTCCGATGGTCGGAAATGTGACCTGGACTGATGACAGCCACTTCAACTTCAAGGTTCCGGCGCTCCGCCCGAAGATCCCGGGCTGAACTTCACGAAGTCGCAATAAGAAAACGGCACGTTGCCTCGCCTGGAACGAGCCGATTTCTCGCGAAGTCGTCGACCCATCCAAGTGCGTGGCTCGCCGCATTGCCAGACTGAATCTGGATGCGGCGAGTCACGCTTTTTTTATGCGCTCCCGGCGTGCTCGGCATTTTCGGCATCAGACATGCCGTGAAGTGGGCGTAGGAAACGTGACACTTCGGGCCAAATCGACGTTTACTTGCTCCATCGTCATTTTTCTGAACTCTTGATGGCGCCGCATCAAAGTGCTACTTTGTGTTAACAACCAAATTTCCAAGAAGTTTCTTCAGATATCATTGCGACTAGCGCGATTCGCGAGAGTTTGCAACGATCGCCGTGCGCCCAGACCTGATTGAGGCTCTGGCGCAGCATCAACATCGAACCAGTTTGACTCTGTGCAGATCGTGTACCGGTGACCACCAGGCGTCGAATCGGAAGGATCGTCGTCCGTCTTCACGCGACGTTGTTCGGTATCCGCATCATTTTGAGTTGAGGAGCGCCTCGATGAGGGCCGGTAACGGAGAAAGAAAACGTCGTACAACACGCGCCGGGGTCGCGTGGCTTGTTTTCTGCTTGGGCGTGATAAGCCGCGGAGACGAGGCGAGCACGCCAGCGGCGAAGGGAAAACCTCCCCTTCCGGCCAGGAAGGCGAGCGTAGGCGATTCAAGGGCGAGCGCGGTCACTTCGAAGGCAACCGTGGGCACCTTGAAGGGTGCAAAGCCGGTTCCGACGTATTCGAAGGATGTGGCGAGCATCCTTCAGAGGAAGTGTCAGAACTGCCATCGGCGGCACCAGGTTGGCCCGTTTGCACTCGAGACTTACGAGCAAGCCCGCAAGCGTGCCCATGACATCGCGGCGGTGACCGAGGAGCGGTCGATGCCGCCGTGGAAGCCGACCGCGGGCGTCGGTCCCAAGCTCAAGCATGACCAATCCTTGACGAACGCCGAGATAGCGATTCTTGTCGCATGGGCCGAGGGGGGCGCTCCGGCCGGCGATCTGAAGAACGTGCCAGCGCCCCCCAGGTTCGCCGAAGGCTGGAAGCTCGGGCCGCCCGACCTGATCCTCGAGCCGAGCGAGGGGTTCCCGGTCGCCGCGTCGGGCCCCGACGTTTATCGGTGCTTCGTCTTGCCCACCAACTTCGCACGCGACGGATACCTGGAAGCGATCGATTTCTCGGCCGGTGAACGCGCGGCCGTTCATCACCTGATCGCTTATGTCGACACGACCGGACAGGGCCGCCAGCTCGACGCCGACTCGCCAGGGCCTGGCTACACGTCGCCGGGAGGCCCCGGCGCCGATGCCAGCGAGCTCGCCTTCTGGACGGCCGGCAGCGAGCCCCATCGTTTACCCGATGGGGTTGGCATCCATATTCCGGCCCAGTCCGACATCATCTTGCAGATCCACTACCATCCCAGTGGCAAGGCCGGCGTCGACAAGACCCGCGTCGGCCTCTACTTCGCGCAAAAGCCGGTCAAGCAGGCGCTACACTGGAACAACGCCACATGCTACGACTTCCAGTTGCCCGCCGGAGCCGACAACGTCGAGGTCAAAGCCAAATGGTTCGTTCCGGTCGACGTTGACGTCCTGGCCGTCTCGCCTCACATGCATTTGCTCGGTCGCGACATGCATATGTCGGTTCGTATGCCCAGCGGGCGCATTGAAAACCTCATCGAGATCGCCGATTGGGATCCATCCTGGCAGCGTGCCTATTACTTCCAGCGGCCCATTCGAATGGATGCCGGGAGCGTCGTCAACGTTGTCGCCCACTACGATAATTCCGCCCATGGACGCAACCCCAACCAGCCCCCCAAGCTCGTCAAGGTTGGTCCTAATTCCGATGACGAGATGTGCGTCGGCTATATCGCCGTGGTGAAGAAGGGACAGGATCTCACAGCCCCTGGAGCGCGCGACGACCTCTATGAAATCTTCAAACGTCAGCGGGATCGGTATCTTCGCAAACAGATGGCGAAGAAGCCGCCGCGTTGAGCTGACCGCGACCAAGGCGTTCAGGGGTTGTGCTCGCGGTCGCTCGTCCGGTTCACTCCCCAAGACAGAGCAGGAGCGTGCGTGAAATACCCCCAGTTCACGATCGCCGGACTGATCTTCGTCATTCTGGTCATCGCGGTCGCGCTCGGGGCGCTGCTGGCCGCCTCACCGCCGTGGGCCGGGGCCATGTGGTCGCTCACGTTCTTCACCTTGATCTGCTCCCTGCTGGGAATCGCCCTGGGTCGCGGAGAGAGGCGTGCCTACTGGCTCGGTTTCGCGCTTCTGGGCTGGAGCTATTTGCTCTTGATCTCCGTCCCTTTGCTCGATGAACATGTTGGAACATTTCTGCTGGCGCCGAACCTGTTTCCGGCATTGGAAGAAGTCCTCCACGCTGAGCCCAACCCGCCTGGTGGCGGCATGCAGAGCTTACCACCCTACGCCATCAGCCTGGCCGCGACAGCCGGCGCCTTCGGCGGTGGGGGCAACCCTGCGGACCGCTCTGATTTCGAGCGCATTGGGATCGCGCTGGAAGCCCTGCTGTGGGCGTTCCTCGGCGGCTGGGCCGCACGCTATTTTGCATCGGGCCGGGATGAACCCAGTCGCATGCCGCACACCGTTGGCGCAGAGTCGTCTGGCGGGTGATCTCGCATTGATGACACGAGGTCACACGACCGCGCGATACGTGGGAGACCGTAATGGAGCGCACCCTCGAAGTGATGCCAGGCACCTACGCGGTGTCGGCACTGCCACGGGACAGTTCGTTGCCGGACTGGGCCCGCGATGGGGAAGGGTTTTTGTCGGTCACATGGGCGTTTGACGAGCTCTCCGTCGTGTGCCGTCAAGACTCCGTGCCCGGCGATGTCACCGCGGAACGCGGGTGGAGTTGTCTGCGTATCTCGGGCAAGCTCCCGTTCGAGCTTGTCGGAGTTCTCGCGGGCTTGCTCCAGCCGTTGGCGGCGGCAGCCGTTCCCGTCTTCGTCATCTCAACGTTCGCCACCGATTACCTCCTGGTCAGACGCGCCATCCTTGAAACAGCCGCCGCCGCGCTTGTGCAGGCCGGGTATGACGTGCGATTTGATTCTGATGTCTGAGCCAATCGAGACACGCCGGCCGCCAGGAAACGGCCGCGATTCCTGCCGGGAATGAAGCAATCGCTTGATCGAATGATTAGATCAACATGTGTAAACGATGGAGTGATGCTGTTACTCTCGGAGAGGAACGTTCTATAATGAATGTGACAGCGTGCTCTTGAACGCCCATTCATGGCGGAGTCGAGACGGCCAGGTTTGAACCGGAGAAAACAATGCAATCGCACATACGGTGTTTTCGACAATGGGCCTGTGTTCCGATCCTGGCTCTGGCGATCGTGCTGGAGCTCGGCTGGCACGTCGCGCGCTCAGTTTCCCGCCTATGGCGGCGGGGGAATGGCCGTTGGCTATCCGGGCTGGGGCTATGGTGGATTTTACGGCTACCCGGGCATCGGCTATGGTGGCTTTGGATATGGTTATCCCATGGCCGCAGTCCCTTACGGCTATGGCTACGGATACGGCTACCCTGCCTACGCGTACGGTGGCTATCCGGGCTTTCAGTACTATGGTTTTGGGTATGGCAACCCGGGTTTCTACACGCCCGGCTTGGCCAACCCGCTCTTCGGCGTCGGCATGACTCCGCTGGGCGTGCAAAGCTACCTGTATGAAACCCAGATTCTTGGCCGCCGCTCGATGGCGCTGAAGAAAAGGCGTATGCCGGCCGCCGCGAGGCGCGAGCGGGCCAGGAGCGGTCGTGGCGGTGGGGCCGTCCTGGCTGTTGGTCCGGACTCCATGAAGTCGGCAAAAGCGGGCGGGCTCAGTCCCGCGATGGCTCGGGTGCCGGGATTGCGCTTGCTGCCGGTGGAGTCTCCTTTTCGCGACGATCGACGGGACGTTTACCCGTCGTGGCCGCCAGCGCGACGAGCGCTCCAATCCACAACACGTACAAGGCCAGCGCCGCGGCAAAGCGTAAGCGTGCGTTCCTGGGGCTCACGGCAGACTCCTTTGATAAAAGAGAGACGCTTGGAGGGATAGCCAGGGCGTGATCCCTCAAGCCGGCTCGACTCGACCAACGCTGCCCGCGGGCGGCTGTAGCGCGGGTCTGAGCTCCTTGTCGAAGTCGAAAACATTGTCGAAATCCGACCGCGAGTCACTCGCCGTTTTTTTCAGGGCGTCGGCGGCGATCAAGTTATAAACGATCTCGCCAACATCAGACGTCGAATGAATACCCCAATGGTTGAGCACCGTCGCGGAGAGTAGCCCGTATTGACGAAGTGCCAGCTTACGAAGCGCCTCGCAAAGCTTGCCCCCCGTCACGTGGCCTGAGACGCGTTTTTTTGACGATGATGGCCGGCGCCGCTTTCGCTGCGGGTCTGAAGATCGGTCGGCGTCTTGACGGTGCGCATGGGCTTTGAGCTTCTGGTGCTTGGCATGATTGAGCGCCTCGAGTACGAACGCGTAGGCCTCGATCGAGTAGCGTGGGTCGTTCGCGATGATTCGCGCAAGCTCGTCGCGAAAGTTCATGGAAGGTTGCTTTCCTGGCCTGGCCTGGCCTGGCCTTGTCGGGATGTTGATGTTGATGATGACGATGATTTATTGCCAGCGCGGTTTGAGACCATCGCCATCATGGTCGGGGAACGGCGAATCATCCAAATCATCGAAATCGGACGGGGGCGCGGCGCGTCCCTTGGGGGGCTCGAAGCTCAAGATATCGTCCCGGCCCGCGATGATCCGCCGGTGATCCTCGAATTCGATCACGAGTTTCTGCGCCAGGATTTCCTGGGCGACGATGCGGCCAGGCCCCTTGGGGGTGACCACCTTCGAGCCGACCGGGGGAAGGGTCTTTTCCATCGACCGATAGGTGTCATATTCGTAGCGGAGGCAGCATTTCAACCGCCCGCAGCGGCCGGATATCTTGGCGGGGTCGAGGGTCGTCTTCTGAATCTTGGCCATCTTCATCGAAACCGGCGGCATCCGTGTGAGATGCGTGTTGCAGCAGACCGGTTTTCCGCAATCGCCATAGTCGGCCAGGAGCTTGGCTTCGTCGCGTACCCCGATCTGGCGCATCTCGATGCGGGTTCGTAGCACGCGCGCCAGGTCTTTCACAAGTTCCCGGAAATCCACCCGCTTCTCGGCAAGATAGTAAAACACGGCACGCTCACGACCATGGATCAACTCGACGTCGACCAGGTTCATCTGGAGGCGGCGTTTGACGATGAATTCCTCGCAAGTGGTAAACGCCGGCTTCTGATCCTCGGCCAGTCGGGCGTCGCGATCGCGGTCTTCCTGCGTTGTCAGCCGGAGGATCTCGCCTTGAACCGCGTTGGGCATGAATCGAGCGGTTTGTTCCGTGACCGGGCAGAGGACTTCACCCAGCTCGGTCCCGCGGTCACTGAGCACCACGACCTGCTGGCCACGCGAATGGTCGCGATCAGGTAGGCCCTTGTATTCGCCCAGCAAACGCATTCGGCCATAGCGAACCACGTAGTTTTGTGCCATTGCCGATCACGCACTCCGCCAACGACGATTGTGTGATTCAAATTCTTCGGGGCGTCGCGCCCGGATGATCAAGGCGCTGGAAGAGATTATCGCCTGCTTTGATCTGGCGGGGAAGGGCAGAAGATTTCTGATACAACCGAGTTATCTCCACGCGGCACGATCGATATCGCGAATCAGGCTACAATCGTTCGGCCAGGCGCAGCATAATAAGCAATCAATCAACCGACGCCGAGGACTTCCTGTGTGGCTTTCCGCCGTATGGCGGCGGCCAATGGACTTAATTTCCGACGTGTCGACGGAGAATCAACCCGTGGTGAACGAGACCTTGTTATCGCTCCTGGTGTGTCCGATGGGCAAGGCGCCTCTACGTCGTGAGGGCGAGACGCTTGTTTGCACGCGGTGCGGCCCGCGTTTCTCGATCAAGGACGATATTCCCAACATGCTCATCGAAGAGGCCGAGCTTCCGCCTGGCTGCGGCTCGCTGGCCAACCTCGAATGCGTGCGTTCGGGCGACGCCAAGCTTGATTGAGCAAGGCCGCGGTTCAACCCGGGGTGCGAGACTTCACCGTGGGCGGCGACCGTTACGGCTGATCGTCGGCAAGGGCTGGGGCCGCCCTGTCTTTGAGCAAGATCGTCGGCCCCCCCTCGACCGCGATCAAATCGCCGGCCTTCATCTGGCGGCGCTTGCGCAGCTCGACTTGGCCGTTGACCCTGACCTGGCCATCGGCGATCAGCAACTTCGCTTCGCCACCACTCTGGACGCAGTTGCCAAGCTTGAGGACCTGGGTCAAATTGATGGGCCGGTCATCGAGTAAAATGGTGCGTTTTTTCGGTTGATTCATGGGATGTGCCGCTCCATGTCGGCGGGCACGAGCAACGGTTGCGCAGGATACATGCGCCCTTTCCAGCTAGCGGGCCGGCCGAGCTGCTTGCACGCCCACGCATACCACTGAATCGCGACGAGCAGCACAATTCCTACCGGGTGCAACAGAGCGCCGAGCAGCGATTGGCGAAACTGGCCGACCGCGGCCAGTCGTGGGTAATAGGCAGCCGCGACGGCGGCCGCCGATAGCAAAAGTGTCCAGCCCGGCCAGGGGCCGCCGACGGACGCCATGCCCATGCCCAGGAGGGCCAGGGGCAGCACCTGACCGCCCAGGAGCACGGCCGACATCGGCACGATGAGCCCGGGCGAGCCCAGGGCCTCGCCGGCGTTCTTGGCCAATCCGTTCCAGAGCGCGCCGGCACTCTGATACATCCGGCAGACGGCGAGGTCGGTCGCGTCGAACAGGTCGGTCTGCAACCCCGCGGCGCGATAGGCACGCGGCAGCTTGATGCCGTCGTGCAATGTCGTGCGAATGGCCGCGTGGCCGCCCGATCGCTCATAAGCCGTGCGCGTGGTGATGAAGAGCTGTCCGCAGCCGGCGGCGAATCGCGGCAGCCGGGTCCGCCTCATGTAATAAATGGGTAAGAATCCGAGCAAGATGAAGTAGACCTGGGGAATCAGCAATTTTTCGAGCAGGCCCACCGTTTCCTGCCGGGGGATGCCACTGGCGAGGTCGGCCCCCGTCGATTCGAGAAATCCCGCCATCCGCGCCAGGCCCTCAGGCACCAGCCGCACATCAGCGTCCAGAAAAACGAGGATAGGATGGCGCGCGGCCTGAGCCAGCCGCCAGCAGGCATGTTGTTTGCCGCACCATCCCTCCGGCAGCGACGGAGCCTCCACCAGGCGCACCCGCGAGTCCCCGTGCGCCAGCGCCTTCACAACCTGCGCCGTATCGTCGTCCGAATGATCATCGAGCACGACGACCTCGAGCTCGACCCCGACACTCTGAAGTGCCGCGGAGACCGACGTACCGATCGCGTCTTCTTCGTTTCGAGCCGGAATCAACACTGAAACGGGCCGAGTCTCGACTCCAGGCCGGTACGGGGCAGGGGGCGCGTAGGCCCGCACGTTCTCGAAAAACCAGACCGCCGGCACGAGCGCGAAGAGGAATGAAACGACGACAGCCACAAATGTAAGTATAATCATAGCAATGATAACGATGCAAAAGCGGGACCATTTGAGCGAACGAATCGACCCGAAGCGAGACGTCTGGCAATGCGACTGTCGACGGAACTTTTCCGACGTCTCTGGCCGGCAGGGCGATCAGTCGAAGATAATTTTATATCCGACTAGCGCAATCGTGGCGTTGTTTTTGTACCAAATTCGGTTTCTTCCTGGCGTGGCGAACCCGGCCGGTCGGAATGCTCGGCGTGAAAAGGCCGACGACTGACGATGCCAAGAAATCGCCGCCACTTATCGTAAACTCCGCCGACCCCTGATGTTCCCTCCAGGAGGGTCACGAAGGCGTCGGGATCGCGGCGGCGAGCGTCATGGGCAAGCTGGTCTTGCGTGTCTTGCAAGGCGGCGGCGATCGTGGCCGTCCAGGCGGCCGGCGACTGGATCTTGGCGGCGTCGACGTCGAGGATCGGACCGAATCGAACGAGCGCCTCGGGGCAGCGGTCGTTCCAGAATGGATATTCGAGAGCGAGCGGAATGATCACCGCTCCGCTCAGCCTGTAGGCCAGATGGCTGATCCCTTCTTTCAAGACGACCGGCCGCTCCCGCGGGTCGGTGAACGTGCCTTGTGCCGTGATCCAGATCATTGATTCGGGCGCACTCGTGATCGACTCGCAAATCCTCAGAAACGCCCGGCCGCCGCGCGGTGTATCGGGCTCGACCCCAAAAAAACCGAGCCGTCCGAGAAACTGGTATTGAGCGAGCCCGTGGGTGTCGATGGGTGCGAAATGCGTGCGGAATTCGGGCAGGTGCTCCGTCAGGACCAGGCCGATCAGCGGATCCCACCACGAGGGGTGATTCATCGCGACGATCGCGGGACGGCGCGGCAATTCAGGAACCGGGCCGGTGCGCGACACGCGAACCGCGTGGAAATGCTGGGCGACATAGCGCTTCGCATAGCGGCGAAAGAGCCGGAATAACCAGGGCGAACGGTCGGGGAGGGGGTGGGGGCGAGGCGTGGTCAAGCGACGGCTCGTTGCGGCTTGCGAAACTTGGTATCGAGAACGTGTCTCAATTGAACAGGTTTTCCGCTTGGGCATCGGTGGCTGTCCACGGCCGTCTTCCAGGAACGAGATGTCAGCAAAGCGGTCCACTTCCGCAGACCAAGCGTCGAGATTCATCATCGTCGGTATAAAGGCCCATGCCTTCACTCGTCACGTTCGGTTTATCAGCCAAACAGACTATCCACGTCGACACGCCAGCCGCTAACCGCGGGTTCGGCGTCGGCAATCTGGCCGCGTCTGAATACGGTCGGTTGATCAGGGGCCGTCGCTTGAAAAGAACGAATCAGCTCAGCCCTGGGATCGACGTCCCAGACCACTTTCGTTCCCGCCTGAAAGTAATCAGCGCGTTTGGCGGCCATCGCTGCTTCAGCCGGGCTGCCGTAGTGGCCCTTGCTCCTGACCTCAGCAGCGAACGTTGGCGGTCCATCGACAAAATCCATGTCGTCCTTGGGCAGGGAACCAAGGTAATACGAGGCATCCGGCGAGAACGATTGGCGGCCTGACGCGAGCTCGGCGACGGCGAAACCCATGTTGTCCGTGAACGCAACGCCTTCACCGGCTGCCGTGGCATGATCGTCGAGGCTTCGAAGATCCGTCCCGCGATTTGGTTGGGCTTGAACCCCGTGGGCATCAGGTAAACGATCCTCCCTGCCACCAGTTCCGCTTTGCCTTCCACGCGTCGCAGGTCGTCGAGCGTGGCAAGCGCCTGAATCATCATCAACGACATACCGAAGCCCCCCTCCTGCTGCCTGAATGAAAGGAAGAACCACCCAAATCAATTGTGTACAATGCTACCCTTGTATGCACTCGCTCACAATCGCAAGTCGAGGCGGCGAACGGGTGATGCGCTGCTTCCATGGTGGTTCGTTACACTGCGACCAAGGGTTTTTCGCAAGATTCGACCCGTGCCGCGATCGGCGGAGCCACTGGGAACTGAAGTTGACGTTGAACTCGCGGATACAAGTGCTCGAGCGACCATCATTCCCTTCCTGGTCGCTCGACAGCCTACTCCGACGTTTGTAGAATGCATGACTTACCAGGGAGCCGATCGATTGCGACGCGGCCCGATGAGCGGCTTGATTCCGGGGATACACACGCATGGCGGATGTGACGGCGACCAGCAAGAAGATCATTGCCAATATCGAGAAAGTCGTGATCGGCAAGCGTCAGGAAATCATCCTGGCGCTGGCGGCCTATTTCGCGGAGGGGCATATCCTGCTCGAGGACGTGCCGGGCGTGGCCAAGACGATGCTGGCGCGGGCCCTGGCCAGCAGCGTGGGGGCATCGTTCAAGCGGGTGCAATGCACGCCCGACCTCTTGCCGACCGATGTCACCGGCACCTCGATCTTCAACCAGAAGACGGTCCAGTTCGAGTTTCGCCCCGGCCCGATTTTCTCGCAGATTGTCCTGGCCGACGAGATCAACCGCGCCACCCCGCGCACCCAGGCCGCACTCCTGGAAGCGATGGCCGAGCGCCGGGTGTCGGTCGATGGCACGACGTTTGACCTGAAGCCCCCGTTTCTGGTCATCGCCACCCAAAACCCGGTGGACCATGAAGGCACGTTCCCGCTGCCGGAAGCGCAGCTCGACCGGTTTTTGGTGCGCCTGAGCCTGGGCTACCCCAGCGCCGAGGAAGAGGCCGGCATGCTGGTGCGCCAGCAGCTCAAGCATCCGATCGATGACATCCAGGCCGTCGTCAGCGCCGAGGAGGTCATTCGTTGCCAGCAAGTGGTGCGCGGGATTCGCGTCGATGAGAAGCTTGGCCGCTACATCGTCGACCTGATTCGCCACACGCGCGAGCATAACGACGTCTTGCTCGGCGGCAGCCCGCGGGCGTCGCTGGCGCTCTTTCGCGCATCGCAGGCGATCGCGGCGATCCGGGGCCACGAGTTCATCACGCCCGATGACATCAAGCGGCTGGCTCCGGCGATCCTCTGCCACCGGATCATCCTCAAGCCCGAGAGCCGCCTGCGCAAGGTCACTGCGCGGCACGGTCGTCGACGAATTGCTCGACACGGTCGCCGTGCCGACGAGCCATGCGAGGGTCATGGCCTGATGCTCTGGTTCCTGGCTACCGTTGCGGTTCTGGTCATCGCGGTCGTCTTTGACCTCGGTCTCTTGGCGTGCGCCATGGCGGCGCTTCTCGGCCTGATGCTGCTGAGCCGGTTCCTCGCGCGCACGTGGATCACGAATCTCGAGGCGACGCGTGACTGTAACGCGACCGAGGCCGAGGTCGGCCAGACGATCGCGTTTGTCGTGACGATTCACAATACGGGCCGGTTGCCCGTGGCGTGGGTCCTGGTCGAAGACATGCTCCCCCGCGGCGCAATCGTTTCCCGCCCGCCGCGCCTCGTGGTCAAGGGGCATCGTCTGGCCGTCGCCATGCTCGGACCGCGCGCCACCAAGACGCTCAACTACCAGCTTCACTTCGCCACACGCGGTTACTATCAAGTTGGGCCACTCGTCCTCGAAACGGGTGATCTGTTCGGCTTGCACCGGCGGTTCCGGATCGTGACCGACCCGGTCTATATCATGGTTTACCCCAAGGTTGTCCCGCTGCCTGGCTACGACCTGGCATCGCGGCGGCCGATCGGGGAAATTCGCTTGACCCACCGCCTCTTTGAAGATCCGACGCGGATCGCGGGCGTGCGGTATTACCAGCCGGGCGACCCCCTCAACCGCGTCAACTGGTCGGCGACGGTGCGCACGGGCGTCTTGCACTGCAAGGTGTATGACGCATCGACCATCGCGGGGGCGTCGATTGTGCTCGACTTTCACAAGAACAGCTACCCGCCGCGAAACGAACCAGGGCGCTCTGAGCTGGCCGTGACGACCGTGCTGGCACTGGCCAACGCCGTCTGCTTGATGGGGCAGCCGGTGGGCTTCTTCAGCAATGGCCGCGACGCGGCCGATCGGATCCGGCTTCGCGATGAGATCGCACGCGAGCACAAGAACCTGGCCGGTTCGACGCGCGCGGTCATTCACCAGCTCGCCGCGACGCGCGAGCGTGACGACCGGCTACGGCCCTTGGTCGTTCCGCCCGGCCGCGGCGCCGAGGTCTTTTCGAGTATCCGCGACGTTCTCGCCCGGATCGAATTGACCGACGGCCTGACTCTTGATCGGCTCTTGATCGAAACCGAACATCGACTGCCGCGTGATGCCACCGTGATCGCGGTGCTGGCCAACGTCACCACCGAAGCGGCCGTCGCCCTGGGACACCTGAAGCGGCAAGGGTTCGCCGTGAGCGTGATCTTGCTCGCATTCGACGAGATCGAGCGCATCGATTCGGCCGGTCCCCTCCTGGCGCAGGGTCTGGCGGTGCGTGCCCTTTCCGATGCGGACGAGCTTTATGGATTCTGCGAGCTTCAACTCGTGACTCCCCTTTGAGCCTGACGAGATCGAGATATCATGGCCCGTCATCGAGACCGTGGCACGCTGGTCGATTACCTGGTCGCCGCGATCGAGCCAGCCCTGATCATGATCATGGTCGGCAGCTTGATGTTCTTCCTGCTCGACCTGTGGTACGAGGGCGAGTATCTGGAGCGGATGCGCTGGATCTTGTTCTGGTTCGTGCTCGGGATTGTTTTGATCACGCGCGTGAGCATGCGGATCGACAGTTCGCTCGCGAAAGCCTACGGGATCGCCCTGGGGGGGGCGGTGGCGCTGGTGGCGACGCGGTTCTCGGGATTTCAGCCGGTGCTCCTGGCGATCCTCGGCTTTGTCTGGTGGGCGACGCACAAGCTGACCTTCGACTGTACGCTTCTGGACGAAGATCAGGACGCCGGTGTCGGCCTGCTCAAGGAAAGCGGCCTTGAGCAAGCGCCTCTGCCCGATCCCGAGCCAGCGGCCTCTCCCGAAGACGATGACCCGGGGGCAATGGATGCGTCGCTTTTACCGGGCGGAGCCGAATGGAAACGCCGCAAACGCCAGAAGGACGAAGCCCGACGGCCAAACTGCGCCGGGGGTCTGGCTGATCTATTTCACCCTGGCGTCGCTGCCCGTTTTTGGATTCGGGCAATGGCTCGTGCCGGCCGTCGAGGAAGATCGCCGCAACGCCTTGTTCTTCTATTTTCTCGCCTATATTTCCAGCGGAATGGGCCTGCTGCTCGCCACCAGCTTCCTGAACCTTCGCCGTTACTTGCGCCAGCGGAAGCTCAAGATGCCCGCGGCGATGACGGCCACCTGGTTGTCGACGGGAGCCGTGCTAATTGTCGGCCTCACGCTCTTCGCGGCCGCGCTGCCTTTGCCCGGGACAGGCTGGAGCGTCGTCCGTGGCTCGACGCGCGAAACGTCTCAACTTCGCGCGTCACAGGTCGCCCCCCTCAAGGATGGCGGCGCCGAGGGGAAGGGGGCCGGCGGTGAGAAAAACGACGAAAAGGCCGAGCAACAAACCTCGGGCAAAGGCAAAGAAGGGGGAAAGAACGGCCCGGGAAATGCCAAATCGGGCGCCGCACGCGGCAAACCATCGAAATCAGGCGCGGCCAGTAAACAGGGGTCGCCGCGACAGGATGATTCCGGAGAGAAGAAGGACAAGGGGGCCGAACGCTCGGGCGAAAAGTCCGAGCAGGACAAGAAAACCGACAAGAACGACGACAATAACAACGCCGACGACAAGAAGGCCGACAGCGCCAACTCGAAGGACGAACAAGCCGACCGCAAGAACGAAGACTCATCCAATTCCTCGAATCGGCCGCCACAGTCACCTTCATTGACCTTCCAGGCTCCTTCCTGGCTGCGCGGATTGCTGAGCGTCGTCGGCATCCTGGTGCTGCTCTACGGGCTCTTTCGCTACGGACCGCTCTTGCTCGAGGCCCTCTGCGCCTTGATCGCGTCGCTCTTCGGCGGCTTCGGAGGTCAAACGGCAAGAAAACGAAAAAGGACGCCGAGTCGGGCGCGGCGATCGCCGCCACGCCGCCACGCCCGTTTGCTTCGTTTGCCGATCCGTTCGCGAGCGGCCTGGCGAGCAACTTCAGCCCTGATGACCTGATCGTCTACAGTTTCCAAAGCGCTCGAAGCGTGGGCATTCGAGCAAAATCTCGCACGCTCGCCCCACGAGACGCCAGCGGAATTCGTCGCGCGGCTGGGCGAGGCAAAGGCTCACCTGCGCCAGGATTCAACCCGTTTGGCCGGCTATTTTGGCACGGTTGTCTACGGTCAAAGAGGCTTCAAGGCCGAAGTATTGCCGCCATTGCGGCAATTCTGGCGGGCATTGCAAGGCTTGCCTGGGTGAATTCGGTCGGGCTGGCCAATCAGGCCGAACGGCGCTCGGCTTGCGCGAGTCTCAATCCTTCGGCGAGCACGTCGAGCAGACCCCCCAGGATGCGCGGGAAATCCACCTGAAACGACGTCCAGAATTCATTCTCGTCGCGTCGGCTATCAAACGAGATGGGGAGCGTTTGCACGCAGATGGCGACTTTGCGGAGATCACCACGCTCGCGAAGATGCTCGACTCCACTGACGATGACGGGTCGAGCCCCGAGCGACTTCCCTGACGGCATGCCGCAATCAGGCTGTGGAATACCGGTCAGGCCGGGATTATGAACCAGGTCGTAAAGCGTCTTCGCGAACCAGTCGGGCAACGTGTCGACATCGTCATACGCGAGCACCCAGCGATCCAGGGAAATCGCGACCAGATCGTCGGCGTTTTCGGGCGTGCCCCGGATCGGCATCACGGTGGGATCGATCAAGGACGTCAACACTTTCGTGAGCGTGCTCTTGGCTGTTCCCTCGTCGCCGCGCACGATCAAGATCGGATGCGGACCATACGGCACGAAGGCCGAGGCCAGCCACACCACGGCCCGTCGAAAATGACTATCCGATAAATTGGCATAAGAACGGAGAAGCTCGATTGATCCATCTTGCCGGGCGCGGGCAGCGCCAGCGACGTGGCGGGCCGTCGGAAATGGATCGGATGGCGTTTGGTGACGCGCCAGCCACGAGCGCAGATCTTCACGGCACGTCCGCTGCCATCCGCGAGGTCGAGGTAATAGTTGGCGGCTGCGTCGATACCGTCGGACCCGACGCGAATGAAAACGGGCTCGTGCCTCGTCTGGCGGCGCGCCTCGATCTCGAGCGCGGTCACGACCCGCCGCACCAGTGCCTTCGAGCGTGACGATCCCCGCTCTTTGTCCGCACGCTTCGGCAGGAGCCAATCGCCAAACGCCGCCGAGTCGATCCGGTGAATCTCGCTTCGATTCCCAGCCGCAACCTGGGCGTAAAAATGGTCATCGGCAGAGCGGAGCAATTTCGCGCTGAGGGCCCGCGCCATGAGCGATCGAAATGGCGCGTCCGCCGTTTCAATCGGATCAATATTTCTTACCTCGCGCGACGGCTCGACCATACGATTTCAAGCTCCGAACACACAAGGAATCGCAATGAACCCTGACACACCGAGCCCCGCTTCGGCTCCGTTCGCCCTGTCATGTTCACGTCGAACAAAAAAGCCGTCCGCGCTGCCCGGAGCGACACGACCACGCGCGGACATAACGATCGTTACACCTTGATTATCGGAACGCACGCAGCACCACATTCGCTTTTTTAGGCTCGAACCAACAGATTTGGCGATTGTTGCTTTATGCGCTTGTCACGTAACAGTTTCGGCTTTCGAGCCTGGGGTGATTTCAAGAACGAGGTTTGCGGATTTGACGCAAAAACGCGAACGAGCCGGGGCGATGAGCTATCGCCGGGCGGGTGAGGCGCATGCGGATGTCTCGCGCGGACAAGTCAAGTGGCACCGCCGCTGGGAAGCCGATTCGCGAAGTGCGTGCCGTGATCGCGATCCTGTCGCTGACAGAACCTCTGGAAGTGGTCGACGGGGGCAATGGTCGACGCGGAGGAGTGTTATCGACTTCACGCGCTGGCGTGGCCGAAGGATGTGGGAGCGGTGTTTGCGACCGCATTGAGAGGTCGGGTTACCACTTGTCGATGGCAGGACGGCTGCCGTACAACAGTGGCGGCGTTTGCGACGGCGGCACGAGACCCTTGGCCCTGTTACGCGCAAGACGAACCTCGGCATCGAACTGGATCATCTGGCGCACGAAGTCTGGGCTTCTTGTCGCGCGAGTGTTTCCCGCTCGGCCGCGGCGCGGAGATCGGCCTCGGCGCGTGAGAGCTCGCCCGCGAGCGTTTCGAGCTCGCGCGTCTTGGCTGCGACCTGTTCGGCGGCCTGCCGCATCTTTTGCCGCGCGTCGAGATCGCGTCGGCCGGCCGCCTGGGCTCTCATGTCGTTTTCATGATGGCGCTGACGCGTGGCGTCGAAAGCCCTGTCGGGCAGTCGGTCGGCCAGGTCGAACAGCTCGGTCTGGTGCGCTCCGACAGTCGCCTGAAGCTGGGTCTGAAAATCGCGAAGATTGGCCCAGACGTGGCGATGATGGAGGGTGAATGCCGCACTCACGCAGCCGGTTGAGCGGTCAAGCTCGACGCGATTGAGCTCGCACGATTTTTCGTTCCCGAGAGCAAGCTGGGTCACGAGAGCCGCCATGATCTCGGCGTAGTCGGTCGAACGAAGGTCAACGCTGGCGCGGGTTGACCCACCTGGAGCCGGAAGGTCTTCCTTGCGCACTCCGAGCGCGGCCTCGGCGATGCGGCGAGGCCGTGCCGCGGCGTCGATCTCGAGAAGACCATGCTGGGCGGTGTCTTCCAGCAAGCGCCGAAGCCGCGGGTCTGTGTTCGCGGGCAAGAGCTTGGGGAGTGCCAGGATGCCCGGCGGCGACAAGTGGAAGGCGTGACCTTCGAGCTGCGACTCGAACGATCCGGGATGATAGCCCGGGCCATTCGCGATGATGGCCAGGGCAGGGCGTTTTTCCGTGAAACCGCGAGCCTGTTCGTGGCCGGCTTGCCCCTGGCCCGTCGATGTCACTCTCTTGAGGTAGTCGGCGGGCACCTCGGTTCGCCCGTCGACTTCCGATTGATGCGTATACTCCACCTGCCTGGTTTTGACCGTCTGGCCGAGTCGGGGGTACGAGCCGGTGCGAACAAGCTCCGCCACGACTTCGGCCGGATTCGCGCCGAGGTCCCTGATGCCCCTGAGCCAGAGCCACGCGGCCAGATCTTCATATTCAAGCTGAACCTGCCGCCGGGCCTCGGCGATCTCGGCGTTGATCGAGAGTCCCGACTTCAGACGCGAGGCGGCAAGATCACCGGCAAGCCGTTCGGGGGTCGCCCAGTCAAGAAAGCGCTCCGAGAGCAAGTAAACGTTGCCCGCGCCATCTTCGACCACGAGGCGAGCCTGCACGTCCGCATAATTCCGGGTGATCCGCTCGTGACGGCGGGCTGCGCCGGCGGCGAGCCTCAAGGGGTCGATCTCAGGCCGCCCGAAATGGCCGGCCAGCAGGGCGGTGCGGTCGGCATCGCTGAAGGCCGAGGCCGCCGGACCATCATCGAGACGCACGTCGAAGGCCCCGGTGAGTGTGTTGAAGGTCAGGAACCCGTGTTGCTTCACGTCGTAGGCCAGGAGGGCCCGATTCAGGAAGTGCTCGGTGGCCAGGCGGAGCGCTCGGCCGCTGGTCTCGGCGGCCATCATGGCCTCGTTGACGCCTTGGGCGGCTTCAAGAGCCTCGGTTCGAGCAAAGCCTTCGGCCTTTTCGGCCTCCTTGCGAACGCGCGCAACCGAGTCATGCGCTGTGCGGCAAGCGCGGTACACGCTCAGTCGGGCCGTGCGCAGGGCCTGGGTAGCGGTGAGGTATTCGGCCGTCGCGGTGACCCGCTCGCGAGCCGCCTCGAGTCGCCGCTGGGCATGAATCAGATCTTTTTGAACGGGCGTGATGAGCTCAGCACGGCCGCGGCGCTCGGCTCCCACGCAAGTCAGTGCGAGTGTGACCTGAATCGTCAGGCGTGCCACCGCCATTCTCGACGTCGTCCGCATCGACTGTTTCCTCTCATCCATGAGCCGGAGCCATCTGGCCCTACCTGGCCATCTCCCGTTATCGGACCCATCAATTCACGCTCTGGATCGAAAGGTCAGAACGACCCGGAGGGTTAGAACGGATAGATCGAATGAACGAGCAAAAGCTTGTGATTGGAAGCGGGCCCACCGCCTTGAAGAGAACGTGCTTACCAGCGGACTGCCGATGATGGCGGGCTCTTGGAGCATTCCTGAAATCATGCGATAATTGAGGCTGGGATCACTGAAGGAGGAGGTTGCCATGTCGACCGCGCTGGTGTCCGCGCCCGCACTGCTCACCGCCGAACAATTCGCCCAGCGGCCTGATCCGGGTCATCCCGAGGAACTCGTCAAAGGAAGGATCCTGGCAATGCCGTTGACGACGCCAAGGCACGGTCAAATTTGCAATAAAGCCGGTCGAATTCTCGGTAACCATGCCGAAGCGTACAACCTGGGCGAAGTGGTCAATAATGACGCCGCGATCATCACCCAGCGAAATCCCGACACCGTACGCGGAGCCGACGTCGCGTTTTACAGTTTCGCTCGTGTGCCCAAAGGAATGTTGCCGGCTCATTATTTTGAAACGGTGCCCGATCTGGTCGTCGAAGTGGTCTCGCCCAGCGATCGCTGGCCGAATGTGCTCGCCAAGGTGGCCGAGTTTCTCGAAGCCGGAGTGATCGCGGTGCTTGTCCTCGACGATCAACGTCGGCTGGCTCACCTCTACCGGGCCGACGGTATCACGCGCATCCTCGGCGCGGACGACGATTTGACAGTGCCTGACGTGCTCGGAGACTTTTCGGTGAAGATCGGAAACTTCTTCGAGTGAGCGAAGTGGAGCGGGCCGTTCCTCGAGGCTGATTTCGTCCCAGCAGAAAATCGCCTTCCGTCATCGTCTTGATTTGGAACAAAAGTGCGTTCACGGCCGAATTCCGCGATCGGGTGGTTGCATCGTTTGACAGAGCACTTTGTGCCGATGACGGAGCCGTCTCTTTACTTCGCGGCGGGAAGGCGCTACTTTCCATTCCTGGGAAGTTGGTCTTTCATTGCGGGACGTTGCGGGCCAGTCGGGGGCCGCTCGGTTCTTGCTCGAGAGATGGCTTCGCATGAGGATAGGGCCGTTTTCCCGCGGGTCGAGTGACTCCCGGGGACGTGTGCTTCCATTCAAGAAGGTCCGGCGCCTCGCCCGCGAAGGTCAATTCATGCGACGGTCTCATGTGCTCGGCCCGACACTCGAGTTGATTCGCGGTGGACGCACCGAAAAAGTCTACGAGCTCAAGGGATCGGACCTGTATATCGGCCGCATCCCGGGGCTCGATATTTTTCTCGACGATGCGCGTGTTTCCCGACATCATGCGCGGGTCGAGCATCGGGCAGACGGCACATCGTACCTGGTCGATCTCGAGAGCAAGAGCTGCACGCACCTCGACGGCCAGCGGCTCACACCCTACCAGGCCGTCCCCTTGCGCAATGGAAGTCGCATCAAGATCCTCGGCTACGAGTTGATCTTTCACGATGACGCGCTCGAGTTGAACGACACACTGGAAGGCGATTCGACGATCCTCGAGAAGCTCGACGACTTCGAGCGCCGAACACCTGGCCCGGCGCTCGGTCGAGCCGGTTGTCGCCTTGAAAGCCATTCTCGATATCAATCGAGCCCTGGGCGGCGGCGCCGAACTGCAAGAGGTTCTTGAAAGGGCACTCGACGCTTTGATGGCCGTTTTCGCGACCGCGGATCGCGGGTTCATCCTGATCTCGGGCCCGGAAGGCCGGCCGCGGCTTCGCGCCTACGGCAGCGGTCGGGCCGGCCGCGGCTGCCGGTCCTCTCCCGCACGCTGCTCGCTCAGGTGATGCAAGAGGGGCGCACCATGCTCATCAACGATACCGCCAAGGACCCACGATTCTTGCGCGCCAAAAGCGTGGTGTCGACGTTTCGAACGGCTCTGTGCGTGCCGCTGCCCGGACACGACGGCCGGCCGCTCGGCATGGTTCAGCTCGATCGCCGCAACGATCAAGAAGGGTTCCGCCCCGGCGATCTCGACTTGCTCGCGGCCCTGGCCGTGCCGATGGGCATCGCCGTTGAAAACGATCGACTCTTGAAGGAGCGAGCCTCCGGCGCGGCTGCTCGCGAAATCCAGCTCTCCCTGCTCCCCAACAGCCGGCCCGAGGTCTCGGGTTACCTGTTCTGGGACTGCTATCTGCCCACGCTGGAAGTCGGGGGCGACCTGTACGACTACATCGAGGTCGAGCCAAAGGGCGATCAGCCGGAAGGCCCGTCGCGCTGGGCGGTCACGGTCGGCGACGTCGCCGGCAAAGGGATGCCGGCCGCGCTTCTGGTCGCCGGAATCTGTCCCGAGGTTCGCCACCTGACGCGCCGCGGGGTCGGGGCCGGCGAAGTGATGGCCCAGGTCAATCGCAACCTCTGCGATCGCGGCGTCGGCGGCCGATTCGTGACCATGGTGATGGCCGAGATCGACCCCAAGACGCACCTGATGTCGGTCGTCAACGCGGGGCACATGGACCCCCTGGTGCGCCGCGCAGTCGAATGGAGCCATCGAGTGCGTCGGCCGATCGGGTTCCGGCACGCCGCTGGGCGTGTTACCCAGAGCCCACTATGAGCCGGTACCGGTCATGCTCGAACCGGGCGACGTGGTGGTTTTGTTCACCGACGGCGTGACCGACTCGATGGATCGCGACCGCCAGCCGTTTGGCACCGAGCGATTGACGGAAGTCATCGCCGGTGCCCCTCCCGGCGCCGCGGCTGTGGGTGAAGCCATCCTGTCGGCGGTTCGCGAGCATGCCATCGAGCGAACGCAATCCGACGATATCACTATCGTCTGTTTCGAGCGAACAAGCGGCTGATTGACGAACCGCCGGGCCAGGCAGGCTCTGGCACGGCGACCGAGGCTGCGGCCTACTTGAGTTGGCTGACGTTCCTCGGAACAACCACGCTTCGACGGTTTGTTTCCTTGCCCGAAGGCTCTTTCCTTTGCAAGCGAACCGCCGAAGCCGCGATGCGCGGCAAAACGATCGCCATACGACGGGCGAAGCGGACGGCCCGCTGTCGGGCGTACCAGCGGCGGCGGACCGGATCCGACAACCGACGTCGACGAGATACGTCACCGATTTTCATGGCTGGCCAACTCCGCGGGTGCGTCTGTTTCTCGTTTTCGTCCAGTTCGAGGCGTCCTGCGACGTCTCGGTTCGTTTTTCCTTCTGATAACTCATCCCCATCGCCGACCCGGCCGGACAACCTGCCCTGGAAAATCACGTTTGCTAGAATCAAGGCGTCCGGTCGTTGTGGAAAGATACATCTCCTTCGGTCTCTTTCGAGGCGGAAGAATGAGTGAAGATCCCTCCTCTCATTTCGCTGACTTACTCCGCCGCGTGCGCCACGGCGATCAGGACGCCGCGACCAATAAACCGGTGTCAACTCGCCGTGGGCGGGCGCAGCATGGCCCACACGGGGACAGCCGCGGGGTTTTCGATGTGCTCCATCACTCGAAACCCGTGCCGCTCGTAGAGCCGCACATTGCCGGCCACATGCGTTTCAAGGTAGCAAGATACTCGCTGCTCGTCCGCTCGGGCGAGCACCGGTGCCATCAGCGCACTCCCGATTCCGCGTTTTTGATGGGACGGGTCGACGCCGATGGCCGCCAGAAACCAGTGCGGGCCGACCGCATGGCGGGCGTGAAGCCGCCGATGCATATGATCGAAGTCGACTAAACGTCGAAAGCCCGTCCAGCCGAAACCAGGCGGCACACCGACCATTCCCGACCGCAGCTCGCGGGCCAGGGTCGGCAGTCCCACGCCCGGCGGCAGCCAGCAGCATGCCCCTTCGAGCCCCGCGCTCACGTGCACCTCGCCATGCCGAAGCGCGTCGCGCACGATGGCTCCATAGAGCGTCGCCACCCCCCGGCGTCGACGCGCAACTTGTTGGTTCGCGTAGACCATGAGCGGGTAGTCGAGGAATGCACGCGTCAACATCTCTTGTACGGCAGCGAACTGGCCGCGATGCATTCGGACAATCGCGACCTGGGTTGTCTCGCTCATCGAACGCCCTCGCATTGATGATCACTCGCACCACGCGTGGATAGACTTGCCGTGAAAGTCAATAGCCGTCGGTAGCGGTGCCGCTTTTTGGATCCTCAACAACGGCTGATCCACGCTCACGCGAAGTGGGCTCCGCGCGTGTCGAGATAAACCGAATAAAGCGACTGGCTCGCGGCCATGAAGAGCCGGTTGCGCTTGGGACCGCCAAAGCAGACATTGGCGCAGATCTCGGGCAGGAGGATCATGCCGATCCGCACGCCGTCAGGAGCAAAGACGTGAACGCCGTCGTAGCCCGGTCCGACCCAGCCGGCGGCTGCATAAACGTTGCCCAGTTCGTCGGCACGCAGGCCGTCGGCGAAACCCGCGACTGCGCCGTTGGTCGTGTTCAGCTTCATCGACGCGAACTCGCGGCCGTTGGTCAGTCTTGTACTGTCGACCACGTCATATGCGCGGATGTTTCGTGGCGCCTCGGGGTAATGCGACGCACCCGTGTCGGCGATGTAGAGCGTTTTGTAGTCGGGCGAGAAGCAGAGACCATTGGGCTTGAACAGGTCGTCAGTCACCTTGGCCAGGGCTTTCGACGTCGGGTCGATCCGGTAGACGGCCTCCTTGATTTCGAGCGCTTCCTTGTGCCCCTCGTATTCGCTCAAGGCCCCATAGCCCGGGTCGGTAAACCAGATGCCGCCATCGGGATGAACGACCGGGTCATTGGGGGCGTTCAAGCGTTTGCCGCCAAACCGGTCGGCGAGGACGGTCGTCGTGCCGTCGTATTCGTAGCGGACGACCCGGCGGTTGCCGTGCTCGCACGAAATCTGCCGGCCTTCACGGTCGAACGTATTGCCGTTGGAGTGGCCCGCGGGGTGGCGCATGACACTGACGTGCCCGTCGTCCTCGATCCAGCGGAGCTGCACGTCGTTGGGAATATCCGATAAAACCAGGTATTTGCCGACGCCATTCCATGCCGGTCCCTCGGCCCAGAGCATCCCCGTGTGCAAGCGGCGGATCGGGGCATTGCCGAGCTTGACCTTGGCGAAGCGCTTATCCAGAACCATGATGTCAGGATCAGGATAGCGAACCGGTTCGGCGCCGGGGCCGTATTGCCGAGGAGTGGCCGGTCCAGCAGGCAACTGCTGGGCCCTGGCGCTGGCACTCCACGCCATGGCTGTACACGCCGCCGCCGCGTGCTGAAAGAATCCGCGCCGATCCATGATTCCGCGCGGACCGTCGTTCGCGCGATCGCCTCGGGACGTCGTCTGGACCTGGGTCATCACCGTCGACCTCGTTTTTACGACTGACTTACTCGGGGAGAGTCAATGAGGGCTTTTCTCGCCTTTGGGCCAAGAGCCTCGCACGTCGATCGATCATGGTAACGCACGGGCCGGTCCAAGGCGATCGAGCACAGGTTTTGTGGTGTCGAGCGTGCGTTGGGGTCGCGCAATCTGTTGTTTTCCATAGGCCGTGTGAGCCTGGCGTTGCCCACGCGTCTTGCCGTTCAATCGCGCTGGGGCGGCGCGTTGCCATATGACCAGGGTTGCCCTCGAAACGGCGGCCGGCGTGGCGGCTCGGGGACGAGGCCCGGTTTGAGCTGTGCGCGCCAGGGCGATGCCGTCGTCGCGCATTTGCGTGCCGGCGTTGAGTTCGAGATTGCTGTAGCTTGTGAGTCGCGTTTCATAGCCGCCGCCGTGAGGGCCGAAGGCGTCTTCCGTTGGCACATAACCGACGCAGCCATTGGCCAGCGATACGGGAAACGTGAACGGAAAACCCGAATTCGCCTTGATTTCGAGGCCGAAGCGACAGAAATACTCGGCCGGCGTCGTCACGAAGACAGCCGGGCCGACCTGCACGGCCTGCACCTCGACCTCCACGCTCGGTTCCCGGGCGAGCAAGGCATCGAGTAATACGGTTTCCTTGGCGAACGTATAGACGGTGGCATCAGCCTTCGATCGGTCCGCGTCAATGATGGCGCGGCTGGTCTTCACGTGCTCGGGCGTGGGGATGCGCCGCTTGACGGTGCGCACATGGGTCAGGGCTTTGACCGGCGTGAGCGTACCGGGCGTCATGGTCAGAAGCACCTTCAGTGCCTCGGCGCCGACCTTGCCGCCGACGAGCTGCGCCCAGCGCTCGGGCGCGGGGTTTTGAAAGGCGCTACGATTGTCGACCTGGGTGATATCGCCGGAAGCACCGGCCAGGAAGACAACGACACAGTCCTTGCCGTAATAGCCTTGAATCGCTTTCTCCATGTAATAGATATAATTCGCCGAGATCCCGCCGGGGCTGGTGGTCGCGTGGCATGCGAAGTTGACGATGCAGCCGAGCAGCCGGCTGGGATTTGTCGCGTCCCATGCGCCAATCACGCCGACCTCGGGATCAACGGGGCCCGCCGGCTCGACGATATCGGGATTGCCCAGGCCCGGATGGGTCACCGCGCGGCCGTCGCGCATGATGAATCGGCGGTTGAAGGCGACTGTCCCTTCCACCCCTTTGCCCACGCCGGCGAGAGCCGCCGTGCGCACTTCGTTGGCCGCGCAGATGGCCTCGATCAGGGCCGACTCGACCTGAGCCAGATATTCAGGATTCACGCATGTCGATTCTTGATAGGCAAGCTGGCGCACGCGCGGATCGGCGTGGTCGTATTCGCCGGGAAGCGTCCAGACGAGCGGCCCCGACGAATGCGAGTGCGAGGCCCCGATCAAGATGGCGTCGCCGGGAATCCCTGTTTTCTTCGCCACGGCCGCGCGAACTTTCACCACCGTGTCGCGGCGAATTCCCAGCGCATCGATGCCGACGATCGCGACCCTTGATCGGCCATCGTCAAACACGGCCGCGCGAACCTTGCAGGGATCATGCAGCGAAGTGTGATAAGACTTGCCGTAGCCGCCGGGCGCTTCCATGCCGATTTTCGGCGTGATGTCGCGCTCGGCAAAACCAGCCTTCATTGCGGCCGAGGCTGGTGAAGAGACAGGAATCGCACACAACAGGGCGAGCGAAATGAGAGTCGAGACCAAGGGTCTTGAAGTCTGGTCGTGCATCATCTGTGGGTGTTCCCCGCCTTCGAATTGGGACTTGCCGCTTACGCGACCCCGATCAAGGTCTCGCGCCATTGCCATTGCACTCGATGACCACCATAGCTTACGGTGCCCGCCGATTTCCACTAAGATGAAGCCGTGCGTGACATTCCGACCCAGCGGGAATCGATCCACCCAGACGATGGCGAGGCGGCATGAAAACGATGACATCGATCACGATCACGATCATGCTCGTCGCAATGACGGCGGCGCAGGCGGTTCAACCGCGGGTCGATGCCGGCGGCCCAGGAGAGCAAGGTCGCCCGTTCGACACGACGATTGCCCCGATTCTGTGGCGCCGGTGCCTCGACTGCCACTCCGGCGCCGATGCCAAGGGAAAGCTCGATCTGTCAAGGAGCACGTTGGCCCGCCGCGGGGGCAAGAGCGGGCCGGCGATCGTGCCTGGGCAGGTTGAGGAGAGTCTGTTGTGGGAGCGCGTGGAATCAGACGAGATGCCGCCCAAAGTGCCGCTTCCGGCCGCCGAAAAGGCCCTGTTGCGCAGTGGATTGCCGCAGGCGCCCCGTGGGGAACCGAGCCGATCGACGCTTTTCAGGTGACGACGGCGCGCCGGGCCGGGCGCGACTGGTGGTCGCTCCAGCCGGTTCGCCGTCCCAGTGTTCCCAGAGTCAGCGGCGCCGCCGCGGCGTGGGCACGCACGCCGGTCGACGCATTCGTTCATGAAAAGCTCGAGGCCGCCGGATTGGCACCGGCGCCGCCGTCGGGAAAACGGGAGTTGATCCGGCGACTCAGCTTCGACCTGACCGGCCTGCCTCCTACTCCTGAAGAAGTCCACGCATTTTTGAACGATGATGCGCCAGGCGCCTACGAGCGGCTGGTGGAACGTTATCTCGCCTCGCCCCAGTATGGTGTTCGCTGGGCGCGGTGGTGGCTCGACCTGGCGCGTTATGGAGAAAGCAACGGGTTTGAATACGACGAGTTCCGGCCGGCAGCGTGGCGCTATCGCGACTGGGTGATCGAGGCTCTCAATCGCGACATGCCTTATGATGAATTCGCCCGCGTCCAGCTCGCCGGAGACGTCTTGCGGCCGGGTGATCCGCGGGCCGTCGAAGCGACGGGCTTTCTCGTCGCCGGCGCCTATGACACGGCCGGACAGAACCAGATCAGCCAGGCGATGAAGGCGGTGGTTCGAAGCGACGAGGTCGAGGACATGATCGCCACTGTTTGCCAGACGTTCCTGGGCCTGACGGTCAACTGTGCACGCTGTCACGATCACAAGTTCGACCCGGTCCGCCAGGTCGAATACTACCAGATCGCCTCGGCCCTCGGCGGCGTTCGCCATGGTGAGCGCAACCTGTCTGCTATCGATGACCAGAACGTCCGCACGCGTGCCGCGATCGAGTCGCTGCTGGCGAAAATGGCCGCCATCGAAGCGCCGGCTCGAGAGCGTATCCTTTCGCAGCGCAAACAAAAGCAACGACCCGCGCCGACGCCGCTGGCGGCCTGGGATTTCGATCGCGGCCTCGACGACCGTCGCGTGCCGTGTCAATGTCGCCCTCCAGGGAACCGCGACATTGAGCGCCGAGGGCCTGCACGTCGATGGCAAGTCAGGTCATGCGACCTCGCTGCCGCTTTCGCGAGCGCTCGGCGCAAAAACCATCGAAGCCTGGGTGCGGCTTGACAATCTGAGCCAGCGGGGCGGCGCGGTGGTCAGCATTGAGGCCGGTTCCGGCGGTCTCTTCGACGCGCTTGTTTTCGGCGAAAAGGAAGCGGGCGTCTGGATGGCGGGGAGCGAGGGATTTCGCCGCTATCAGAGTGTCCGGGGTGAGCCCGAAAAAGACGCAGTGAACCGCGTCGTGCACGTCGCGGCGGCCTACGATGCCGATGGCACCATCCGCCTGTTTCGCGACGGCCGGCCTTACGGCACATCCTATCGATCGTCGGGCCCGGCCCGATTCGCCGCGGGCGAAGCCGCACGTGCTCTTTGGTCTACGCCATTCGCCGGCCGGTGGCAATCGCTTGCTGGCCGGAACGATCGTGCGTGCCCGTGTCTATGACCGCGCACTGACGAACGCCGAAATCGCCGATTCGGCGGCGACGTTTGGCGATTATCTCGATCCAGGGCGTGCTCAGTCGCGACTCTGTCGCCCGAGGCCTGCGCCGAGCGCGCGCGGCTTTTCCAACAGGTTGAGGCGGCGCGTGCATCGCTTGGCCGCCATGAGCGCAAGGCGTATGCGGTGACGCCGCGCGAGGCCTGGCGCGATGCGGCTGCGAAATACGGGGAAACCCCAATCAACCGGGCGAGCCCGTCGCGGCGGGGGGCGTGGCGGCGATCGTGGCGCCCGGCGCGTCGTTCGGCCTCGCGCCCGATGCGCCCGAGAGCCAGCGGCGCGATCCGGCTGGCGTCGTGGATTTCCAGTCGCGGCAACCCGCTTTTCGCACGGGTGGTCGTCAACCGGCTCTGGCAGGCTCATTTCGGCGCCGGGTTTGTCGAGACATCGAGCGATTTGGGTTTCAACGGCGGCCTGCCGTCGCATCCCGAGTTGCTCGACTGGCTGGCCTCCGAAGATCGTCGCTCGGGGCTTGAGTCTCAAGGCGATTCATCGGCTGATCGTCACCTCGGCCGCGTATCGTCAATCGTCGCGTCTCGATGCGAGCGGCCATGCGCGCGATGCCAACGACCGCTTGCTCTGGCGCAAGGCGCCGACGCGATTGGAAGCCGAGATGGTGCGCGACGCGATGCTGTCGGCGGCCGGCGTCTTGAATCGGTCGCCGGGGGGACCGAGCTTCCGCGATCAAGACGTCGTGAAAGCGCCCGGCACGCCCGCCGTCCTTTACGCGGCCGTCGATCCGCGGACACCCGGGCTTGATCGCCGCACGGTGTTTCGAGCCTGGGCGCGGGGCGGTCGAAGCCCGCTGCTTGACGCATTTGACTGCCCTGATCCGTCGACCACGGCGCCGCGTCGCGCGGTCACGACGACCCCGCTTCAGGCCCTTTCATTGATGAATAATGCCCTCGTGCTGTATCTGGCCGATGCCTTCGCCGCGCGACTGGCGCGTGAGGCAGGGCCTGATAGCGGCCGGCAAGTCGATCGGGCCTATCAGATTGCGTTTGGACGTGACCCAGAGGCCGATCGAGCGTGCGACGGCCAGTCGTGTGGTCGAGCGCTTCGGGGCGGCCACGCTGGCGCGTGCGATCTTCAACAGCAATGAGTTTCTCTATCTCGATTGATCGGCCGCGGCCGGAGGTAACGATACATGCATCGCCGCGATTTCTTCTCCTGGCTGCGCAACGGACTGGGAAGCGCCGCCGCTTTATCACTCCTCGCTGCGCGAGGGAAGCCTCCAGGCCGCCCAGCCGGGCGAGGCAAGCCCGGCCTGCCCTCATTTCGCCCCCAGGGCGACGCGTGCGATTCATATTTGCCTGTGCGGGGCGATGAGCCATGTCGATAGCTTTGATTTTAAGCCCGGGCTGATCGCGGCGCACGGCCAATCGCTGCAATCATCGACGAAGCCCGACGTCTTCTTCGGTCAGGTCGGCCGCCTGCGCCGGCCCGATTGGACGTTCCGCCAGCGTGGCCAGAGCGGGCTCTGGGTGTCGGACCTGTTTCCCAACATCGGCACGGTGGCCGACGAACTGACGGTCATCCGCTCGATGGTCGCCGAGACGTCGAACCACACGCCGGCGACCTTCCACGAGAATAGCGGGTTTCGCCTCAATGGTTTTCCCGCCCTGGGTGCCTGGCTCAGCTACGGGCTGGGCAGCGAGTCTGACGATCTGCCGGCGTTCGTGGTCATTCCCGACGCACGCGAGTTTCCCGCCGGGGGCTCGATCAACTGGAGCAACGGATTCTTACCGGCTCGCCACCAGGGCGTCGTCATCCGTCCCCAGGGCGAGCCGATCGATGATCTGTTTCCGTCGAGCCCGATTCCGCCCGGTGCCGAAGACGGCCGCGCGCGACCAGATCGCCGCCATGAACCGCCATCATCTGGAGCGTCACGAGGGCGAAGACGTTCTCGCCGCGCGGATTCGCGGCTACGAGATGGCCGCGCGCATGCAGACCTCGGTTCCCCTCGTCACCGACCTTGACCAGGAACCGGCCGAGACTCGCGCCCTCTACGGAATCGACGGCCGCGAGACGACCGACTTCGGCCGCGCCTGCCTGATCGCCCGCCGCCTGCTCGAACGGGGCGTCCGGTTTGTGCAGCTCATTTCGGGCGGCACCTTCGGCAGCCCCAGGCGCAACTGGGACGGGCACGAAGACATGAAAGTCAACCACGGGCAAGAAGCCCTGCGCATCGACCGCCCCGTCGCCGGCTTGTTGCGCGACCTTCGCCGCCGCGGTCTGCTCGATGACACCCTGGTCCTCTTCACCACCGAATTTGGACGCACGCCGTTTGCCCAGTCGGCGGCCGACGTCGTCGGGCCGGGGCGCGATCATAACCAGTACGGATTCAGCGTCTGGATGGCCGGCGCGGGGCTCAAGCACGGCATCGCTCACGGCTCGACCGACGAGATCGGCTGGAAGGCGGCCGAGTCGGTCGTCACCTGGCCCGATTTTCACGCGACCGTACTCAACCTGCTCGGCATCGATCACAAGCGACTGACTTATTATCACAACGGAATCCAGCGCCGGCTCACGAACGTGCATGGCGAAGTCGTCAAGTCGATCCTCGCCTGATCCGGCCTGGGTGCGGTGCGGTGATGGCCAGGCTGCCGCGACCGGGTCGGTCAAAGCTCAGGCGATCTCGCCGGCAGCGAGGGCCCGGTCGATCTCGGCGGCGGTGGGAAAGCCGAAGCGCATTCGGTCGAGCTGAAGTGCGGCGGCCGCCGATCCGCGCTGCAGCCGCGGTGCGGATCAACTCATCGTCGATGACGCCCGACGCGGCATTCCAGCCGGCGTCGAGCAGGGCGGCAAGCAGGGCGGCCGCATAAGATTCGCCCGCGCGATTCGTATCGCGGGGCGGCCGCCGGCGGGGAAACGCCGGCACGTGCAAGACGCGGGCCTCGCCGGTAGTCGTCGTGTATCGCACCGAGCTGCCGTCGGGTCCGTCGGTCACGATCAGGATCGACAGTTGCCAGGCCACCTCCTCGCGGTCTTCGAGCGTTTCCCACTCGTGGCGGTTGCAGCTCAGGATGTCGATCGACTTCGCGAAGCGAGAAACCGGGCACGCGTGGTCGAGCATGTTGCGCATGGCCGGGGCGAAGAAACAGGTTTTTGCGCCGGCTGCGCCGAGGGCCCGCGCCGCGAGCGTGTTGGGCAAAGACGCCACGATGCGGAGGTCGCACGGGCGAGATTCCGCGACGGCGGCCAGGTCGTCCGGATCGATGTTTGCGTGGCAACCGCGAAAACCGATCGGCAGCTTGTCGCCAAACGTCGCCGCTCGAGACAAGAAGCGTCCAGTCGGCTTCGTGATTGGCGATGACGATGGGGTGATTGACGACGCCGTGCGCCGCGAGTCGGCCTGCGATGGCGCGGCTTCTCGGGTCGTCACTGGAGCCTGAAGCAAAGCAGAGCTCGCCATGAAGTGCGGCCGCGTACCCCGCACCCATCCCACCCAGATCATCGTGCCACGAAGTCGCTCGTACCGAACGGCTGCCTGTGATTCCGGCTCGGATTGGTCGTGACACATTGATCTGGCCCGTGGGACCGGGCCAGTCCGTGGGTAATGCGATTTTGATCGTGTATCGGGCGGGATCGACGATCTCGAGTGATCGCGATTCGGCGAACTTGAGCGTGCCGTCGAGGCTCTGATCGAGAGGAGGGCCGGTTTGAGGGTCGACAAGCGGTCCGTCGACATGAAGGACGCGGTCGAGATAAGCAGGGCCAAACACGGAAACTTGCGGGGAGTTCATTGGCTGCCCTGAGTGGCTTTCAACGATGGCTCTCGCCAGGGTGCACGCGCGTGCGGTTTCGCCGGCAGTGCGATGAGGATTATACTATCTTTCATGACTGTGCGCCGAACTGGCCTGACTCGTGCCTTGCCCTGACCGTTCGGGGCGAAAAGATCAACATGCTCGCGACCGTAACCAAGCCAAGGAGCTGACCGTTGTCGACGGATCTGGAATCGTCTGTGGAATCGCTCGATCATCCTGTGGACAACGCTCCCGTCCGCACGCTTCAGCACAAGGGGCTCACGGTCGAGGGCTATTCGTGCGCCGCGGTCCAAACGTACTGGCGAGTGGTGGAAATGAAGCTGGGGTTTGACCTGGGCGGTCAACCCTGGTCGTTCATGGCGACGCCCAACTGGTTTGTAAGCCACGTACACCTGGACCACGTGGCGGCGCTGCCCGTTCTGGTTGCGCGACGGCGAATGATGCGGATGGAGCCGCCGACGATTTATCTACCGGCCGAGGCCGTCGAAGGCGTTGAAATGCTGCTTCGGGCCGTTCAGCGCCTCGATCGTGGGCGCATGCCGGCGAAACTGGTCGGATTGAAGCCCGGTGATGAAATCGAGCTTTCGCGCGAGCTGGTGGTCAGCACGTTTGCGACCCGGCACACGATTCCGTCGCTCGGTTTTCTCGTCTGGGAGCGCCGCAAGAAGCTCAAGCCGGAGTTCCAGGCCTTGGCCGGCGAGCAGATTCGTGACTTGCGGCTCTCGGGCGTCGAGGTCTCGGCCGAGATCCGGCTGCCCAAGGTCGTCTACATGGGAGATACCGCGCCCGCAGGGCTCGACGCCCATCCAGCGATCTATGAGGCACAGATCCTGATCCTCGAGATGACTTTTGTCGCGCCCAACGAGCGGCCGTCGCTGATCCACAAGTTCGGCCACACGCATCTCGACGACCTGATCGCCCGGGCCGACCGATTTGAGAACGAGGTGATCATCGCCTCGCACTTCAGCACCCGGCTGCATCCGGACCAGATTCAGCGGATCGTCGATAAATCGCTGCCCGACGCGCTGCGGGGGCGGCTCAAGGTGTGGCTGTAATCGATGGCGCGGCGGGAGGTGATGTCCAGAGGTGACGAAGATATAGCGCGGCGGGACCGGTCCCATGCCCCTAGAACTTCGCAACCATTTTCTGTCGTGGTAAATTAAGACAAAGGAGCCTTCCGCCATGACGATTCAATTACCCGACCACTTGGAGCGATACGTACATGACCAAGTGGAAGCCGGCTACTTTCAGAGCGAGGACGAGGTGATTCGAGATGCGCTGGAGCGACACCTGCAGGCACAGCAACAGTCTGCCATTCCGGCGGTAACTGACCCGATACTCGGCTCAATGCGTGAGGATGCCGATCTGCTCGACGAGATCGTTGAGCACGCCATGAAGAATCGCCGGGAGCAGCCATGGCGGTTGGCGCCCGGTGAATAAGGCGCTGCTCGACACTGATATCCTCTCCGAGCTTTTCAAGGGGATCAACCCGGCAATCGGCCGCAACGCCACGGCATACCGGCAGATATTTGGCCAGTACACCTTGTCGGCAATCACCGTGATGGAGATCGTCTCCGGCCTACAACGGGTGCAGAGCCCGCGCCGCATTCAGAAATTCCTGGCGAAGATCAGCGGCGAGGAAATTCTGTCGTTCGACCAAGCGGCCGGGCAGTTCGCCGGCGAAATTGCTGGCGATCTTGAACGTACCGGCCAGTCCATCGGCACCGCCGATCCGATGATCGCCGCCATTGCGATAGGACATGGACTTGAATTGGCCACCGGCAATATAGCCCATTTTCAGCGCGTCCAAAAGCTTGGCTATCCACTTGCGTTAGTCAACTGGCGGATTTGACTTCCCGGAGTTGGATTTTTTCATCAACTCGCGGTTGATTTCGGTACTTATTACGGACGGTAAAGCGGTGTACGCAAGGCAGCGAGTGAGATGAGCGTTTTCTTTTCCGCTTCCCGAACCGCAATTGCTGGTCTTGTGAGCGTGGCGAACGGAGTCTAACTCACAAAATACTTGTCATTAAACATTCTGATTTTTTGCTCTCTGGCCAGACGGCAAAGTGCATCGACCAAGGCCTTTCGCGGTGACGTCGTTCGGGTCTCGATTTGCGGACCGACGCGCTCGATGATCTGATGTCTAGAGAGCCCGCCAGGCGAGTTTCGTAGTAGTTCGAGTATTATGTCTTGATGTTTTGCACGCCGGAGGGACCGCCCGATCGCAGCCTCAGCCGAGAGAGGGTCGGTTGTGGCCTGCGGCAGTTTCGTTCGGTCGAAGAGTGGAAGATCGGCGGGTTGATTTCTATCACTGTCTCGAAACAGCAATGCGAGTTTCCCACGCACCGATTCTAGATCACGGGAAATTGACGCCAGGTCTTCAAGAAGCCCCTCTGTTTTCGCCGTCATACTTGTCTCAATGTTTCGCAGCATCGATGCAAGCCTTCCGCGGACTAAGTCTAGTTCGGATGCGCGAAGGCTCAATCGACCAAGGAGATATTCCGCTTCGGCGGCGCGATCCAGCATGACATCGGTTCCATTCGTTGGGCTGCGATCAATACGAAATATCTAAAAGTCGCATAACTTTCGACGGCCGTCGACGGGCGTCGACCGATTGTTGACGTCGTGGACGACGTGTCTTTCGACGGCCTACGCTTAAAGGGTCATCCAAATCAATTCGGCTGAGCAACTTTTTCACGACTGCATCAGCTTGGAAAGTAAAGATCTCCGGATCTGTAGATCAATCCTTCTCTCATCAAGATCCCAATCGCGTCTAGCACGGCCCTGCGCCGCGACCTTGCACGAGTCCGGATGCATGGTCCGACGCGTGCGATAATTGCCTCGCTCGAAAGCCCTTGCTTGTTGTTACGCAACAGTATAAGCACAGCTTCTGGATGTGTTACATGCGACGAGGATCGCCCGTCGAGCGTCGATTCCTCGCCTGGTGTCAACTTGTCCGTTGCGATCATCGTCGGTTGCGGAAGTTGACTTGGATCCGCGCTGACACCCAGGCCATCCAATAACTGCCCGGTTAATCGATGTACGTCGGCCAAATATTTGACGATCATGTGGAACTGATATTCATTAGACATGTAACGCTCCTGATATGAGACACTCCCGAATTGGCCGCGGTGCGTTGCGACGTTCGACGCCAGTTCGATCGTCGCGGGCGCTATTGTGTCAAATCTTTTGGAGGAGTCAAGCCGACGTCGACGAGTCGCCCAAAATTCGCTTGCGTCGTTCGTCGCGTCGTTCGTCGCGTGTCAGTGCTGCGAATGAAGAGCGCTCACATCGAAGGTTCGCACAGATCGGTCTCTGTCTTGCTTCGGCCGGAAATGGAGGAACGCCACGACCGAGTCAAGATAGAACTCGGGAGGAGTTTCTCCGATGCGAAAGCCCCGCAAGAACTATACGCCCGTCGAGAAGGTCACCATCCTTCGGCGTCATCTGATCGATCGGGTTGCCGTCTCCGACCTCTGTGACGAGTACCAGCTATCGCCGACCATCTTCTATGCATGGCAGAAGCTTTTCTTCGAGAACGGCGCCCCGGCCTTCACGCAAAAGCATGGTGCGATCGGCTACGTCGCGCCCGCGGACAAGCTGGCCGGGCGTGAGAAGGCGATCCGCATCGAGAGGGATCGCAAATTGGATGCGGCGCGGGAAAGGCGGAAAGCGGCCCGCGAAGCGAGCCATAGCCCAGCCTCGACGGCGAAGGCATTGCCGACGTTACCGGGGGCGCTACGATGAATGATGGCCTGGGCGAGGATAGGGCTCCGTGGCGACACGACCTGAGCGCCGACCCAGGGACCAAGACCGAAGGGAGGGCGGCACGATGCCGCCCTGTTTTTCCCCTTTCGGGATTGGTACGAAAGCGGCAAATCGAATCCTAGCCCGGATTATTCACACCCATGCACGCAACTAGCATGTAAGTTAATATGTAGTGATACTGTCGTGACAGTCACGAGCGAGGCGCGCACCGACCCCTACCCATGATGTGAAGTTCGGTTGGTTTTCCTTTCCCCTGGACGTGACCGGATCGAGAAACTAACCCGTTGTCGGGCCATGGACGCGCTGCGTCACGACCTGACTCACCTTCAGCAAGTGATCCAGGTGTGGCCAGCTCGATGAAAGCCGCACGATCACACGCCGGGCGCGGGTGGTCACTTCGGCGGCGACCTTGATCAACCTGGTTCGCCAGGTACAGGCGAATCCTTCTCCGAGAGGATCGCGTACGCGGCGCCGATTGAAGAATCGCTTACGGTGCGGTGCGTCAATCGCGGCGGTCGGCAGATCGGCCGATAACCCCAGTTCGGCCGTCGTCGGAGGCGACAAGACGACGGCATGCCGGAGCCGAACCAGAAGGTTCAATGCAGCCGCATGAAGATATAACCGAAAGTAATTTGCCATAAACCGGTGGTCGCTGAGGCGGTCGGCTTGCAATTCCGTCTTCAGTTCCTTGTTTCGGTTCTCGCTTTCGCCTCGCTCGGCGTACTCCTCGTAGATCGCCGACGGCATGGCCTGCCACCCAGGCCGGTTCGTGACCACAGCCCGCCGGTTAGTTCCCTGAGCGTGTGCTTCAACCTTGATAACGATCGGCTGATCTGTCGCCCAGCTCCCGGCCTGATAGCGAACCGGGAGGAACAGCCGTTGTGGCTTCTTGGTCTCTTCAAAATCCTTGACCGCCTGCTTGAGCAACTCGTCACTGAGGTCGCGGAGCCGCGAATTCATGCCAATGCCAAAGGTGTAGGACAGCCGTAGCTCCTGACAGACGTGATACATCATGGGTACGCCGAAGCCGCTGTCAGCCCGCACGTGGATATGGACGTCGGGCCAGACCGCACGCAGCCGTCCCACCAGATACCGCAGGTCGTTGTCCACCCCGAGAGTCGCCGGGCAGGTCCCGTGACGCAGGCCCACCAAAACGGCCATGTCGTTCTCGGCGCACGTGATGGTAATTGGCAAGTATTGATACTGCTCATAATATCCGTGAAACATAATCAATTGCTGATTTCCATGCGCGGCATCGTCGAAGGCATCGAGATCGAGCGTGATGTGCCCGGGCGGCGTTGCGAACGACTGGATGAACTCGTCGGCCAAGACATCTCTCAGCCGCCACAAGTCGGAGATCGAGACGGCGTTCTCAAACCGCGAAAGCGTGGGTTGGCTGGCCAGATCGGGATCATCCGGTAGACGATCGGCGATCATTTTGAAAATCGGGTCCGACCGCAGAGTGTCGTGATCATTCTGATCCTCGTAGTCGGCGAGGATACCGTAGATCCGCTGCCGAACCATGCTCAGTACCGACTGCTGCGTGAAGCTAGGGTCTCGCCTGTCTAAAATCGCGGCCGCAAACTGCTCCGTGAAGCGAATCTCCTCATCGAACTGACGGATCGGCAACAGACCGGCGTCGCTCGAGAGAGGTGCGCTAGAAATCTCGACGTGAATGGGCCGGGACGGAAAGAAATCTAGATGTCGTTTTCGTAAATCCCTAACCAGTTTTCTTAACGCGGCGAGTGTACGGCCTTGCTGGATAGAGGTAGCGTTGAAACTGCTGGGGCCGTGGACTGAACCACGCGCGGCCCTGCCGTTGTTGGCGGCGTGTTTGACTGAAGGGAGTGCCGCGCACCAGCGGTGTCCCCGTATAAGTCCAACGGTAAGGATGGGCGTGACGGCCGTTATAGTCGTCGACGAACGCGAGCAACCGGGCCTCGAAATCCGCCATCGAAGCGAAATCGCCTCGTTTCAAGAAACGCCGCGCCAAGACGCTGAACCATAGCTCAACTTGGTTGAGCCAGGAGCCATGGGTTGGAGTGAAATGGAACACATGCTTGTGGGTCGGATCCGTAAGGAAAGCCTTCCGTTGCTGGCCCGTCTGCAATTGCGCCGCGACGAAGGGCAACCGGCACATATCGGCCACGACGCGGCAGACATCCAGGCTCCAATGGGTATTGAGGTTATCGAGGACCCAGTCGAACCCGACGAACTCCGAGAACCGGCCGGCCACGTGGCCCAGGTGAGCCGCGAAGTCCGCACTGGTACGGGTCGGTCCCAAGTCGCCAATGACTTGACCGGTCGGCACGATGAACGAGGCGATGAAGGCGCGCGTTCCATATCGGATGTAGTCTTGCTCGCGTCGCGCCGGCTTGCCGGGCTCCGCCGGTTGCGTGGGGTCGGGACGGCCCAGGGCTTGCATCCCTGTCTTCTCATCGCTACAGATCAGCAACCGCCCCTGTTGGTACATCACAGGCGCCTCGATATACAACTTGCAAATCGCCCGGGCTTTGGCGTCGAAATCCGGGTCGTGACTATTGAGCCAGTAGACGCTGCGGTGCGGCTTGAGGTCGGCCTCGTCGAGAATCCTCCAGATGGTCGAGCGACTCATGGCCGAAGCATGAGCGTTCTGGTTGACCAGGTGGAAAGCGAGGTCATCCAACGCCCATCGAGTGGCCGGACAATCCTGTTCCTCGGTCGTACTACTGGCCAGGGTGATCACATCGAGTCGTTCCGAGGGGGGAAAAGCGTCGCGGTCGTCCCGACCGCGGCGCGTCCTGAAGGCCGGCCAATCCTTTCGAGAGGTAGCGGTTGCGCCACAACGCAACGGTATGACGCTCACAGTGGAGTTCGGCGGCGATCTGAAGATTGGTGGGATTGTCCTTGTCGGCGGCTCGGAGGATCAGCCGGCAGCGGAACACCAGGGCTTGTGGAGTGGAACCTGCTCGAACCAATGCCTCCAGTTGGGCCCGCTGGGTATCGGTCAGAGAAACCGACTCGGCGAAGGGAAATGGCATGGGTGACATCCATGATGTGATAGCTCGAATGGACTCGATCTCCGTAACACCTTACTAAATCTCATAAACCACGCAGATTGTCCAGGGCCGCCGGATCTGGTAACTCAATTACGAAACGGACATCTAGTGACACCAGCGGAACAGACTGTAAACTCATGGAGGACCTCTGTGTTGACGTGTAAAGTGCGTTGTATCAACATCTTATACGTCAACCGAGGTCTCTTTGTTGGGCGAAGTTTGAATAATCCGGGCTAGAGATCAAGCGTTCACTCTGCCTTGTCTTTCGAACCGTTTTTCCATTTCACGGCGAACCACTACACTGACTTCCAGCGAGCTTCACCAACTCGTCAGACGCGAAGGAACCAGATGCAATGATCGGGGAGCTCATGCGTCCACGTCGGTATTGCATCCGGGCGCACCATGTTTGGTTCCTGATCGTGAGCTTGGTGGCGGTCCTGGCCGTCGCCTTCGGAGTCGTTCTCGTGTTGGCCCATGTTCAGATGCAGCGCCGTGCGGGGCGGGTCGACCATCAGGGGCGACTTCGCATGGAGCGGCAGGTCTCCGGCGGCATGATCGGGAGCCTGGCCTATCGTGCCGACGGTCAAAGCCTGATCGTCGGGTCCGATGACGGCTTCGTCCGGATCATCGATCCCCGCACGGGCAACGAAAGGCTCAAGGTCGGGCCGCAGGCCGGACCGGCGCGGTGCGTTGTCTATCGTCCCGATGGTCGGCGGTTCGCGGTCGCGTTCGAGGATGGTTCGGTGCGGGTCTTCGATCCCGATGGGCTGCAGCCGCCACTGTCCTGGAAGGCCCACGCCCGCTTCGCCTCGGCAATCGGATACAGTCCCGACGGCAGCCGCATCGCGAGCGGCTCCGACGACAAGACCATTCGCATGTGGGACGCCGCCAATGGCCGCCCCCTGATGATCCTCGGCTCGCACACGGGCACCGTCTGGGCGGTTGCTTACAGTCCGGACGGCGGCCGGATCGCCAGCGCGTCGGACGACCGAACCGTCCGCGTCTGGGACGCCCGCGACGGCCGCCCCCTCATGACCCTCGTCGGCACTCATTTCGCGGCTTCGGTCGCCTACAGTCAGGACGGCCGCCACCTCGCCGCGGGCTGGGACGACGGCACGGCGAAGGTCTACGACGCGACGAACGGCCGTCTCGAGCAGACCTTATTTCATGGCAAGGCGAGTTCAGTCCACGGCGTCGCGTTTGACCCGGCCAGCGGGCGCCTGGCGACGGCCTCGGCCAATTCCTACCGAGGCGAGCCGCCTGGAGCCGTCAGGGTCTGGGATCTGACCAAGGGCCGATCGACGCTCGAGTTCCCGGTGCCCCAAGGATGGGCCTTGTGCATCGCGTACGACCCCGGTGGGTCGTACGTTGCTTGCGGAGCGCGGGATGCATCCGTCCGGGTGTGGGATGTCAGACCGGCGGCGCCTGGTGAAGCCCAGTCGACGAGCGAGCCGCCATGACCTCCATCATCCGATCGTCGCAACGCCCGCGGCCGTGACCAGTCCGTCCGTCCAGGACTGTTCCATCTTCCCCGGGAGGACGAGCTGCCGGGGCACTCGGCTCGCGAGACGCTCGCCCTCTCACATGGCTCCTGGGAGAGCGAGACTCCGTCGAGCTGCCGAGGCACTCGGCTCGCGGGACGCTCGCCCTTCCAAATTGGGTTGTAAGTCCAGAATGAAACGGCCCTGCCAGTCCGTCCAGCAGCGGCTCGCCGTCGCGGCGGCTCAACGCCTGGGTTCCGGGAACCTACAGCATCCCGTTAAGCTTGCGCCGTTGCGATAGGACATGGACTTATGTTGGCTACCGGCAATACAGCCCATTTTCATCGCATCCAAAACCTTGGCTATCCACTTGCGTTAGTCAACTGGCGGATTTGACTTCCCGGAGTTGGACTTGTTCATCAACTCCCGGTTGAATTCGGTACTTATTACGAACGGTAAAGTGGTGTACGCAAGGCAGCGAGTGGGATGAGCGTCTTCTTTTCCGCTTCCCGAACCGCAATTGCTGGTCTTGTCGGCGTGTCGAATGCTGTCTAACCCCCCACAGTACGCACTGGCTGCTTTGGCACCGCACGCTCCTCGTCTTGACAATCACCCCACGCGGATACTACTGTGTGCCACGTAGTAGAGTCGATCGTGGGAGGCGAGTGATGAATCGGTGGGAAAGTCAGCTACGCAAGGGCGTGGTCGAACTCGCGGTGCTCGCCTCGATCGGGCGCGGAGAAACTTACGGGTATCGCATCGTGGAGCAGCTTCACAAGGTTGACGGACTCCAGCTCACGGAAAGCACGGTTTACCCTGTGTTGACGCGGCTGGCCCGTGACGGGCTGCTGGCGGTGCGCACGGATGTGTCCCCGGCGGGTCCGACCCGTCGCTACTATCGACTGACCTCGGAGGGAGAGACGCGGCTTCGCGAGTTGGCGAAGAGCTGGAGAACGGTGTCGCAATCGCTCGGTACCTTGATTGAAGGAGCATAGAGATGACGGTCGCTACGGCTCACCTTTCGGAATCGCTTCAGACTTTGATCGACAGCCGGCTCGATACGATCGACCGGATGCTGCTAGGACGCCTTTCCCGGCAGGATCGACTGGCCATCGTCCGGGAGGTCGAGTCGCAGATTCAAGAGTTACTTCACGAGTGCGACACCGACGACATCACTCGAGAAGACGTGCTGGCCGTGCTGGGCAAGCTCGATCCGCCGGAAGCCTACATGCCCGACGAGCTGGATGAGCCACAGGCCAGGCGTCCGGGAGTCATCCACACGCGAGAATTGAAGCGCACCGCCGCTACTGACGACGATTCGAGGATCGCGCGTGCCAGCGGGATTCTGGGCATCGCGGCCGTCGCCTTTTTCCTTTCCTTGCCTCTCAGTTATATGATCGCCGTTGCCGCTAAGTCTGAAGGCGTTCTTCTTGCACTCGGTGGCGTAACGATATTGCTGATATTCGTCGCCAGCATTGTCGGTCTGGCTCTGGGCATCCGTGCGCATCCGAAGGGCGCCTGGGCGATCGTCGGCATCGTCACCAGCTCGCTGGCGTTGCTGCTGGCTTTCGGGACCACCACCTGGGCGGGTGTCTTGTTCGTGAGTTCACAATAATTGGCTGACGATGGATGAGCTTCGAGAAAATCGTGCGTGCCACGCGGCGTGATTCGTGCCTATCCCAGGCCCTTCAAGCCCGACTGCACTCAACGAAAAAGGGGGGCTTGCATCGGGTGCAACCCCCCCTGACTTTGCGATTGTCGATGCGGCTCAGCGCCGCATTGGTTTCTTGGAGCGGCCTACCGGACCTTCTTCTTGGTTGGCCGTTCGGCCCCGACCCAGCGGGGAATCCATCGCCCGCGGAAACGATCCGATTCACGCATGGCCAGGTGGTATCCGCCCGCGGCGATCGCGGCGGCTCCGAAGATCGCCGAGAAGCTCCATGACGTATCGGTGCTGAGGTTCTCGGTTTGCGTGTCGCTTGAATCGGCATCGCGCGACCGCGTGAGAACGCGACTATCGGTCAGATCGAGCGCCGCGTCAACCTTGGGATCGCTGATCGCCGGCACCAGGCGAACCTTGGCGTCGTCAGGGGCGGGGGCGGCGTCATTCGCGCCGGCTTTTGGCGCCGCGGCCGGTATGGGTTGAGGAGCCTCGACCGGTGCGGGGGCGGCGACCTCTCGGTGCGGATCAATGAAGTCAAGGAACGATGATGTGACCGGCTTGAGCACCATGTCCTCGCTCGGCATCCGCCGATTGTCGAAGACATCGCCTTGTCCGAAACGCGTGAGCGGCGGTTGCTCGTCGATGTTCGAGAGCACCACGCTATTCGATTGCGACGTCGCCGGTGCCATGCTGGTTCCCAGGTGAACGGCCAGGGGGAGAAGCGGCGGCGGCACGACGTAGACAACCTGACCGACCGTGGTGTTCGCGCTCGACGTCGCGCCGGGGTTGAGCGGCGTGATCGAAACCGTGTTGAGCGCCGAGCCCGACGAGAAGATGCTGCCGGTCGTGCCACTATTCAGATTGCTCGTACCGATCGAGGTTCCGCCCAGTGTACCCAGACCCAGATTACTTCCGAGCGAAGGCGAAGAAGTGGCTGACGAGCCCTGGGCGATCGACGACGATCCGCTGCCAAAGCTCTGCGAGAAGGCCGCACTGCTTCCGAGGAACACAATTTGAATCTGACTGATGCCCGAGAGCGCACCGTAGTCGATCTCGATCACCGTGCTTGAGGTTGAGGCGGAACTCTGGTTCGAGACCACCGGCGGCGCCGAAAGCTGGGCCGCCGTGACGGCCGAGTTGAGGATCGCATTGGCGGCGAAACCCGCCTGGCCAATCGACAGGAGCTGTCGGCTTTCCAGTGATTCACAACGGAGGGCCAGGCGTTTCGCTCGACGCGGCGACGTGCCCTTGCGACGTGACGGAAGCAAAAGAGCAGGCTTACCCAATTTTCCACCTCACTTCGTTGTTAACTTCGAAATCCTGTTCGAGGGAGGCGTCAATCATTATACTATGAGACTCGTAACTCCTTCCAAGAGGACGTCATGAATTTTTCGCGTTCCTCTTGCGTGTCACGACTTGATTGCGACTGGCACCTGGCTTCAAAACCTTCAAATCGCAAGATTAAGACATCCTTGTTCGCGATCGCCGATCGTTGCGACGACCGGTCGCTGGCGGACGAAGGACACTGATTCCTCCTTTGAGCAAACTTTCATGATTCATCCCTGGCACGACGTGACGCCCGGCGAGCGTCTTCCTTCGGAATTCAATGCGCTTGTCGAGATCCCCATGGGGTCGAGCGTCAAGTACGAGCTCGACAAGAAGACCGGGCTCTTGCGGCTCGATCGGATTCTCTATTCGGCCGTGTATTACCCGGCGAACTATGGGTTCATCCCTCAAACCTACGCCGAGGATGACGACCCCCTCGACGTTCTGGTGCTCTGCCAGGAAGCGCTTTCCCCCTTGACCCTGGTTTCAGCGCGGGCGATCGGACTGATGACCATGGTCGATGGCGGCAAGCGCGACCACAAGATCCTGGCCGTCGCCGTCGACGATCCTGAATTCAACAGCTTTACCGAGGCAAGTGAGCTGCCGACGCACCGGCTCACAATGCTCCGGCGCTTCTTCCAGGATTACAAGCAGCTCGAGGGCAAATCCGTCGAAGTCGACGAGTTTCAGTCGGCCGAGACCGCCTTGCCCATCATCGAAGAGTCGCTTCAGCGCTATCAGTGAGCACCGCCGCCGCGGATTTCGTTGAGCCAAAACGGAGTTATCGGCCTCTTCGACCGCCCGACGCCCCCGAAAAGAGACGAGCAAGCCGCCGCGGGCCGCGGTCGGACGGACCGGCCGTCGCGGCCGTTAACCGGCCGAGGCGAGCAGCAGCAGCGCCGCCGACGCCGGATTGACTTCGTCTTCAAACCGGAAACAGCGCCAGCCGTTCGCTTGCTCGATGAGCAGGATGACCGGCTGCCGGCGCTCGGCGATCCGGTCGATGACCGTACCCGTGCCGGTCAGGCCCGTGTTCATCGTGAATTCGACAACGTCACCGACGGAAAACAGTGGCTTCATGGCTCAACCTTCCATGGAGACTCGCGCTGACCCTCCGAGTCGTTAATTCCTGATGCCACTGTCTACCCTGATCGAGAGAATTTGTCAGGATCAATTTCCTGGTATAAAGGAACGAAAGTCCCTGTCGGCCCCGCTCGCGATGACCTGGAATGAACCATAGTGCTCACGCGGGCCGTTGCGCAAACGCCATTTCAGCCAGCGCGGCGCAACAGCCCGGAGCTCGATTCCACGCCACCTCATGCCGATGCCGTCACGGTATCATAAAATTCCGGGCTGGCGAGAAGTGCCGCGGTGACAGCGTTGCTGTTGATGCGGACACCTTGCCTGATATTGTGGTAGCTCGGTGGGTAACCGAATACCGTCACGTAGCTCGAAATGAAGAGGTTCTGTTTACCCAGGTTCGTCTGAAGCATCTGCTGGGCGACCGCGGTATGCGACGTGCCCGACGCGAGCTCTCGCTTGTACGACGCGGTACGGAGCGACTTGCCAAAGACCGCCAGCTCCAGTGAGGCGAGATAGGCGTCGAGTGACCCGCCGCTTTGCAGGTAGTAGGCCGGCGAACCGAGAATCGCCGCCCGCACGCTCGTGTGCGTGGAGCGCGCCTTCTTGTTGATAACATTGATCTGTACGGACGTGGGAGTGGTCTTCAGATATTCCTGATATGCGGTGACAACGCCGTAGTTCTTCGCCTCGGTGCTACTGGCGATCGTGTTGACAACGCTCTTGATCGAGCGCTTCTTGGCGAACTGGTTGTCCCAGTACGTGTACTCGGCCTGAGTGGGCGCTCGACCGAGCTCGACCCGATAGATCTGGTTCAACAGCAGATCGTTGGCGCTGCCGCCCGTGGCGGTCGTGGCGATCGACGCGCTCCCCTCGAAGTTCGGGTCGCCCGAGTAGATCGCGGTGATCGAATTGGGGCCGACCGGTAACATCGTATTAAAGAGCGCCGCGCCATTGGTCACCGTACCCGAGCCGATGTAGACGTTGTTGTCATAGAACTGAACCGTACCCGTGGGCGTGCCGACGCCCGGGCTGGTAGCGGTGACGCTCGCCAGGATCGTCACCACTTCGCCGGGGGACGGGTTGTTATCGGAAATAAAGAGCGTGGTCGTTGTCGAGGCCAGGGCCACGGGAACCAGCGCGACACCCGAGGTGCTGGCGGGGTAATTCGTGTCTCCCGAATAAACCGCCGTCACCGCATTATTGCCAACGCTCAGCGCCGTCGTCGTGATGGTGGCCGTGTCGTTTGTGACGGTGGCACTCCCCAGAAGGGTCGCGCCGACGTAGAACTGGACCGTGCCCGTCGGCGTGGCCGTGCCCGTGGGCGATAAGGTGGCCACAAGCGTCGCGCTCTGGCCGAAGACCGGCAGGTTGGGGGAATAACTCACCGAGAGGAATTCGGAGACCGTGACCGATACGGCTGAAGACGTGCTCGCCGCGTAATTCGTATCGCCCACATAGTGAGCCGTGATCGAATTGGTGCCGGCCGGCAATGACGACGTGCTGAAGGTTGCCACATTGTTCGCAATGGTCCCCGTTCCCAGGACGGTGGTTCCGTTCAAGAACTGGACCATGCCCGACGGTGCGGCCGTGCCCGTGCTCGCGGGCGTGATCGTCGCCGTGAAGGTCACGGTCGAACCGACGGTCGGCGACGTCGGCGAAAATGTGACAGACGTGGTCGTCACGATCTGAGAGACGGTCACGCTCACGGCCGGCGATGTGCTCGACGTGAAGTTCGTGTCGCCGGAATATTGCGCGGTGATCGAATTGGTGCCGACGGGCAACGTGGATGTCACCAGCGTGGCGACACCCGCATTGATCGTTCCGGCTCCCAGAAGAGTGGTTCCATTGTAGAAGTTAACCGTCCCGGTCGGCGTGCCCGACCCGGAGCCCGAAGCCGCCACCGTGGCCGAGAGGGTCACGCTCGTCCCGTAAGCTGGTGCGCTCGGGCTGAAGGTGACCGTGGTGGTCGAATTCGCGGTGGCCGCGACCGTCACGTTCACGACCGGAGACGTGCTGGCGCTGAAATTGGAGTCGCCCGCGTACTGGGCCGTGATCGCGTTCGGACCGGTCGCCAGCGACGAGGTCACGAGCGTGGCGACTCCCCCCGACAGCGTGCCCATTCCGAGCGACGTCGTTCCGTTGAAGAATTGAACTGAACCGGTCGGATTCGGGCTCCCCGAGATCGTCGATGCCACCGTCGCCGTGAGCGTGACGTTCTGGCCCGAGACGGGCGAGACGGGAAAGACCGTGACCGTGGTCGTCGACGCCGTCACCGTGACGGGCACGCTCACGGCCGGCGAGGTGCTCGTCGCGTAGTTGGTGTCGCCCCCGTAAACGGCCGTCAGCGAATTCGTACCGGCGGGAATCGACGTGGTGTTGAGCGTCGCGACATTATTCGAGATCGTGCCGGTTCCCAGCGACGTCGTGCCGTTGTAAAACGTGACGGCTCCCGTGGGTGCCGCTGGCCCGGTGGCCGACGGCGTGATCGTGGCCGTGAGCGTCACCGACTGTCCGTAGCTCGGGGCGCTCGGCGTGAAGGTCAGCACGGTGGACGTCGTGATCTGCGCGACTGTCACCGTGACGACCGGCGACGTGCTGGCCGTGAAGCTCGAATCGCCCGAGTAGACGGCCGTGACCGAGTTGGCGCCGGTGGGCAGAACGGTCGGAGCCAGCGTGGCCGTGCCCGAGCTGAGCGTGGCCGTGCCCAGTGACGTCGTGCCGTTATAAAATTCGACCGTACCGGTAGGCGTGCCCGTGGTAGTCGATGCGACCGTGGCCGTCAATGTCACCGAGTTGCCGTAGACCGGCGAGCTTGGTGTATAGGTGACAGTCGTGGTCGAAGTCGGCGTCGACGCCAGGGTGACCGTGACGGTTGGCGACGTACCGCCGGTGAAATCGCTGTTCCCGAGATACTGTGCGGTGATCGAGTTCGGCCCCGTGGCCAGCGTCGTTGCCGTGAAGGTCGCCACGCCGTTGGTAAGGTTGCTCGTACCGAGAACGTCGGTGCCGTTCAGGAACTGCACGGTCCCCGTTGGCGTTCCCGATCCGGGGGTCGCCGCGCTGACCGTGGCCGTGAGCGTGACGCTCTGACCCGAAATCGGCGATACCGGGAAGTAGGTCACGGCCGTCGAGCTGCTGGCCTGCTGCACGGTGAGCGGCACGGCCGTCGACGTGCTCGACGTGAAGTTGCTATCGCCCGAGTAGACCGCGGTCAGCGAGTTGGAGCCAAGGGCCAGCGCCGTCGTGCTGAAGGTCGCCACGCCGCTCGAGAGCGTCCCCGTGCCCAGGAGCGTCGAATTGTTGAAGAACTCGACCGAGCCAGTGGGCGTGCCCGACGTCGTCGGGGCGACCGTGGCCGTGAGCGTGACATTCTGGCCGAAGACCGGTGAGTTCGGTGAGAAATTCAGCGTGGTCGTCGACGTCGCCGTGCTGGCGACGGGCACGTTCACGGCTGGCGAGACGCTCGAAGAATAATTCGTATTGCCCAGATAGTTGGCAGTCACGCTGTTACCGCCGACCGTGAGTGCCGACGTCGTGAGCGTGGCCACGCCATTGGTCAACGTCGAGGTCCCCAGCGAGCTCGAACCGTTGAAAAACTGCACCGAGCCGCCCGGTGTTCCCGACCCGGGGCTCGTCGCGCTCACCGTGGCCGTGAGCGTCACGGTCTGCGCCGACGTCGGCGAAACAGGAAACGCCGTGACGGCCGTGCCCGTTGTCGACTGGCCGACCGTGAACGGCAGCGCCGGCGACGTACTTCCCGCATAGTTGCCGTCACCCTGATACTGGATCGTGAGCGAATTGTCGCCCACCGGGATCGCCGACGTGTTCAGGGTCGCGGTGCCGCTGGCCAGTGTTCCCGATCCGAGCAACGTCGTTCCGCTGAAAAATTCGACACTCCCCGTTGGCGTCGGATCGCCGCTCGGGCCGGTCACCGTAGCAGTGAGGGCGACCGATTGCCCGTACACGGATGACGTGGGGGAGGCCGCCACGCTCGACGTGCTCGGATAGAGCTCGGTGAGCACGACCGAGTTGCTGCTGGCGCCGCCGTCGTAGCTAACCTCGAACGTCACTCCCGAAACTTGCAGGGTCGAACCCTGCGCCAGGCCCTTGAACGTGCCCGTGACCGATTGAGATCCCGTGTTGTCGATGATCGTGAACACCGTCGGCACCGATGCGCTGAAATCGGACCCGAGCGTCACGTTGAGAACGGCATTGTTGAGCGCAACCGCGCCATTGACCTGGGTTTGACTGTAATGGTTTGATCCCGTGCCGGGCGTCGAGCCATCAATGGCAATATTGTAATTGGACGGATTCGAGCTGCTATCGAGGCCGAGATTCAAGGCGCCCGTATCGACGAGGATGCCAGGGGCCGAGTCGCCCGGACTGACGGTTGCGCCGGCGGTCGTGATGGCTCCGACCGTTCCCACGCCCGCCAGGGTCGTGCCGGAACCGGCCGCGATCGGGCTCCCCCCCTGCGAGCCATCGACGATGAGCGTTCCCCCGTTTACGCTCGTGGTTCCCGTATAGTTGTTCGGGGCGGTCAGGTTGAGAGTTCCCGAGCCGGTTTGCGTGAGACCCGCCGATCCGCTGATCGTGCCCCCGATCACCAGGGTCGATGCCGAATTATCGACGGTGACCTTCGCTGCCGCCTGTCAGTGTGACCGGCAAGTTGACGGTGCTCGATCCGGAGGTCTGCGAGGCATCGATCGAGGTGAACGTCGAGGCGCCGCCGCCAATCGAATAACCACTGCCCGAGATGTTGAGCGCGCCATAGGTGACATTGCCAAGATCATTGTTATTCGTCAGATTGGGCATGCCTGACGGGAAGTCGAGGTCGTCACCGGGCGACGGAACCGCATCCGCGTTCCAGTTGCTCGCGTCAGACCAGTTGGCCGTCGTCCCGCCCCCGCTCCATGTGCTGACCGAGGGGACAACGCGAACTTCGAGAAACTCGAGCGTGGGTACGCCGCGCGGGCGCTGTCTGAGCCTCCGGCGCCGAGCTCCGGACTTCGCCCAGACTCCAGCCATTCAAGCTGCGATCAAGAAGCGACATGGCGACAACTCCCTTGCAAGCCAACTCGTCTGCCCCGAAATGGCATCCATGAACCCCGGCGCAAGCGCTATTCTCGTGCCGAACAGCGGTCCCATCTTGGCCCAGCGCCCTTCCCAGACGACTCACTCTCCAGCGACTGGAGGATATATACAACACGAAACGTTTACATGTTTTGAAAAATGACGCGTTTCCGTCATCATGACGATCAAAAGGAGCGCACTCGATACATCCGCCAATCCGAGTTGCGCGAACATGCGCCCTTTCCGTTCCGATCCGTCAAACGCCTGCCACGGCTCTCTTCGTCAAAGTCGACAGCGTTCCCGCCGTCAACGAACGCCTTCCACGTCCCAGGCCGCTGGTGGCACTCACTTCAGTATTTCGGTGTTCCTACCCGGCTTCTCTGTAATCAATTGGCGCGTAACTGAGCATTTTGGAGAGAATGGGCATTCTGAAATCCTCTCTAACCTCTCTATCGCAAACAAACGTTCCGACGCGACGCGTCAACAAACCGCCCTATTCGTTCGGTAACGAATGCAACCGTGGTTGCGTGGCTGCATGTAATTCTATACGGACGCCAACCTTGCTGACAACGGCTTGCGGGCGCGTTTTCGTGTTGATTCGCCTTTCTTGTCCTGAATTGGCAACGCGACGACCAAACATCGTGGGCGAGCAATCCCCCGCGGTGTTCTGCTGGGGGATGCTTGACCGACCCGATCCTGCGTCTACAACGGCCTTACCGTGAGCAGGGAGGCACTCTAGCAATGTGCATCGCTGCCACGGTCTAGAAAACACGCCCTTTTATGTTGTGAGGCCGGGCCCGGCGCCCGGTCGACCCGTGGGCGGCTTCGATGTCTGACCGACGTGGCCGGTTGGCCCTGCGCACTCGATGCGCAGGTTGCGAGTTGGCCGGCATTCTTTCCACCGCGGCGAGGAGAATCCAGGCCGATGCCCTGTTCGAAAACTGTTGTCATCATCGGGGCCGGCCCTGGCGGCCTGGCGAGCGCAATGCTGCTGGCCGCCGCGGGCTACAAGGTCAAGATCCTCGAACGGCAGAGGCAGGTCGGCGGCCGCACGTCGACACTCGCGGCGGACGGTTTTCGGTTCGACCTGGGGCCGACGTTTTTTCTTTATCCTCGCGTGCTCGAGTCGATCTTCGCGGCGGCTGGCCGCAGCCTGCGCGACGAGGTCGACCTGATCCGCCTCGACCCGCAGTATCACCTGGTTTTCGGGGCAGGGGGTGACCTGAAGGCAACGCCGCGGCTGGCGGCCATGGACGCGGCGATCGCCGCGCTCTCGCCGGCCGACGCGGGCCAGCTCCGCCGCTTCCTCGACGATAATCGATTCAAGATGGACCAGTTTCGCCCGATCCTGGAATCGCCGTTCCATGGCTGGCGCGACGTCTTGACACCCCGCTTGCTCAAGATCCTGCCGACTCTCCGGCCCTGGCTGTCGCTCGACGGCGAGCTCCGCCGCTATTTTCAAGATCCGCGCATACGTCTGGCAATGACGTTCCAGTCGAAATATCTGGGCATGTCGCCGTTTCGCTGTCCGAGCTTGTTTTCGATCCTTTCGTTTATCGAGTACGAATACGGCGTGTTTCATCCTGTTGGAGGTTGTGGCGCCGTCTCCGAAAAGATGGCCGAGGTCGCTCGAGACCTGGGTGTCGAGATCGAGCTCGACGACGAGGTGGAGGAGATCCTCTACCAGGGGCGCCGCGCCGTGGGCGTTCGCACACGCTCGGGCGTGCATCGGGCCGATGCCCTGGTGATCAACGCCGATTTCGCGCGCGCCATGACCAGGTTGGTTCCCGACCGCCTGCGCCGCCGCTGGTCGAATCGATCGCTGGCCAGGAAGCGGTTTTCCTGCTCGACCTTCATGCTCTACCTGGGAATCGACGGCCGCTACGATCACCTGGCCCATCATACGATTTACCTGGCGCGCGACTACATCCAGAACCTGAAAGACATCGAACAAAACCACGCCCTCTCGACTGATCCGTCGTTTTACGTGCAGAACGCCTGTATCACCGACCCGAGCATGGCCCCGGCCGGCCAGAGCACGCTCTACGTGCTTGTGCCCGTCACGCACCAGCACGACAATGTCGATTGGGCCAGGGAGACCTCGCGATTTCGCGACCTGGCGCTCGATCAGCTCGCGAAGGTCGGCCTGACAGACGTTCGTTCGCGGATCCGTTACGAACGGGTCTTGACGCCCGCCGACTGGGACTTGGAGCATCAGATCCATCTCGGCTCCACGTTTAACCTCACGCATAGCCTGTCACAGATGCTTCACCTGCGGCCGCGCAATCGATTTGAAGATGTTGATGGAGTTTATCTCGTCGGCGGCGGCACCCACCCTGGCAGCGGCCTTCCGGTGATCTTCGAGTCAGCCCGGATCACCTCGCGCTTGATCGGCGAGCAACTGGGGATGACCGTGCCGATCGACGGCGCGGGGCGCCCCGGTCAGGCCGCCGCACGGGCGGACGCCATGGCGGATCCCGCCTATCATGACCTCGTTGAGGTCGGCTGAGCGCCGGGTGCGGGGCGGGGTTTGGTTGCGACGCAAACACGCTGGAAAACAAACAAAGCCATGAGCAACACGGGGTATTGATGTGAGCGACGCGAAATCAGGTCGAATCGGAATCATCGGCGGCGGTTTAGGGGGTCTGGCGGCGGCCTGCACGCTCGCGGCTCGCGGCCACGATGTCGTGCTGTTCGAGAAGAGCCATCACCTCGGGGGCAAGGCGGCCGTGCTGCACGTTGATGGCTATCGCTTCGATATGGGGCCGACGATTCTCCTGATGCCCTCGGTCTTGAAGCGCATCTTCGCCGAGGCCGGCCGCGACCTGGCCGACGAGCTCGATCTCGTCGCACTCGACCCGCAATGGCGGTCGTTTTTCGACGATGGATCGACGCTCGACCTGCACTCGAATCGATCGCAAATGGCCGAGACCCTCGACCAGTTCGACCCCAGCGGCCAGTCGCGCTCGGGGTACGATCAGTTCATGGACCTCTCACGGCGCCTCGACGACATCTCGAACCGCTATTTCTTCTGGCGGTCGATCGGTGGCCTACGAGACATGTTCGACCCGGCGACGGCCGTCAACCCTGGGGTTCTCAGTGACGTGCTGGCCATGCGCCCGTGGAGCACGGTGGGGGGCACGATCCGGTCGCATGTCAAGGACCGCCGGGTCGCCCAGATGCTCGATCATTTCACCCAGTACGTCGGCTCGTCGCCCGACCACTCGCCGGCCGTGCTTTGCGGCATTGCCAACATGCAGGTTGAGGAAGGCATCTGGTACCCGCGCGGCGGCACCCGCGCCGTGGCCGAGGCCCTGATCCGCCTGGCCACCGACCTGGGCGTCGACCTGCGCACGGGCCTCGGCGTTCGCTCGATCGAGCTCGACAACGGCGGCGTCGTGATTGGCGTGATCACCGAAACCGGGGACCGGATCCCGCTGGCGGCCGTCGTTTCCAATGCCGATGCCGTTCGCACCCACCGCGAGCTCTTACGCGGCCGCCGCGCGGCCAAGAAATTCGAGGCCCGGCGCTCGTATGAACCAGCGTGCTCCGGCGTCGTGCTTTATCTCGGCCTCAACCGTCGCTACGAGCACCTGAAACACCACGATTTCGTCTTTTCGCGTGATCCGCACGAGGAGTTCGACTGGATCTATCACCGCGGCGAACCCGCGCCCGACCCGACGTGCTACGTCTGTGCCCCGGCGGCGAGTGATCCCTCGGTCGCTCCCCCTGGCGGCGAGGCGTTATACGTTCTGGTGCATACGCCCTACCTGCGGCCGCACCACGACTGGAGCCAGCTCTTCCCGCGGTACCGCCAAACGATCCTCGACAAGCTCAAGCGCACGGCCGGGCTCACTGATCTGGAAGATCGCATCGAAGTCGAGCGCTGGCTGACGCCGCAAGACATTCACGATCGCTACCACGTCTTGAACGGAGCCATCTACGGTCTGGCGAGTCATGGTCGATTGACGGGCGCGTTCAAGCCGGCCAACCGGAGCCCGGACGTGCCGGGCCTCTACCTGGCCGGCGGCGCCGCGCATCCGGGCCCTGGCATGCCCATGGTCTTGATGTCGGGCTGGATCGCTGCCAATACGCTTGACGGCGACGGTGTGGTTGAGCCGCGAACTGGCAAATCAACGTCAGCCACCGCCTCCGAGATCGGGTCGACGACTGCGTTCGCACCTACGCTGTAGCCAGCCACTGTAAGGCTCGATTCTTCTTCAAGCATGTCGAGCAGGCACTGAAGCACGTAGCGGTCGTGTTGTTCATCCCATTGCCAATTCAGCTCGCTGTCGGGGTCGGCGATGTTCTGGAGGGCCGCAGTGGCGCCGCTGCCGCCACTGCCCCTGGGTGCCCGCGTCCATCGTGCGCCAGTAATCGGCCGTGCGGCTGCAAACGATGGTGCGCAGCCACGACTGGAAGGCGCCCCGGTGACCGGAATGCCGATAACCAGGGAGGTGTTTGACCACGCTGAGCAAGACTTCCTGGCTGAGGTCCTCCAGATCGTGCGCCGCCACGCCCTGGCGATTGAGCCAACCGATGATCAGCGGACGATACAGGGCCGTGAGGTCCTTCCAGGCATTAGTTTCACCGGTCTTGGGCGCGCAGCAGCAGCAACAGACTTTGACGGGTCTCGTTCATGACGTGATGATACCATCCTTGTGCCCCGGCTCTAAAAGATTTTTCCGCATTTTTTTCCGACTGCTGTAAGGTTTCGGCTTTGATCCTGGTTCTCTCTACTCGTGGAGATGGAGCGAACGGTCGCGCCGCGGTGAAATCCGATGGAAAGTTTTGGGCGTAACCTCCTGGCTTCGCGGTAGCCATCCACCTCCGATTTTCATCTTGAGTATCTCGGCCAGGTGGCCGGCGAGGCGACACGTCAAAGAGTCTCGCTCACCGAGCTGCGAGCAGCCGGGTGCACACGCTGCGCGCCTGGCGTGATGCCTTTCTCTTTATTGAATTCTAGATCGGGTTCACAGACCACCGGCTGTCGGCACAACCTTGCTGTGCGCGGGGAAACACCAATGGATACGCAACAGAGGCTGACCTACATGACTCCGGTCCCGACCGGCCAGCACGAACGTGAGCCTGATATGACCGCGCCCGATCTGCTCGGCGGCCAGCCGCCGGAGGCGAGGTCCCCGCTGAAAGAAGCCTCGCCGCCGCTGCGCAGCGTTCACACCAGCAACTTCTCCGCGATCCTCCAGGAACTCGGCATCTCGATCCTGGTCACGACCTACCAGGCCGGCAAGCTGGTGATGCTCCGCCCCGACGGCGAACGCCTCAACACCCACTTCCGCGGCTTCAGCAAGCCGATGGGTCTGGCGGTCGACGGCGATCGGCTGGCCATCGGCACGAGCGTCGAGATCTGGGAATACCACAATGCCCCGGCCGTGGCCCGACGCCTGGATCCCCCCAACACCCACGACGCCTGCTTCTTGCCGCGCTCGTCGGTCTGCACGGGCGACATTCAGATTCATGAGATGGCCTGGGGCCATTCCCGGTCGAATGATCCCGAGCTCTGGTTTGTCAACACGCGCTTTTCCTGCCTGTGTACGCGGAGCCCGATCCACAGCTTCGTGCCCCGCTGGCGGCCGCCGTTCATCGCGGCGCTGGCGCCTGAGGACCGCTGCCACTTGAATGGGCTCGCCATGATGGAGGGCCGCCCGGCTTTTGTTACCGCCCTTGGCACGACCGACACACCCAGCGGCTGGCGGGCTGACAAAAAAAGCGGCGGCGTCGTTCTGGAGGTGCCCTCGGGAGAAGTGGTCGCCCGCGGCCTGTCGATGCCGCACTCGCCGCGTTTTTACGGCGGCCGCTTGTGGGTCCTGGAATCGGGGGGCGGCGGATTCGGCTGCATCGATCCGGATACGGGGAAATATGAAGCCATCGCCGAGCTGCCCGGCTTCACCCGCGGCCTGGACTTTTGCGGGCCCTTGGCCTTCATCGGCCTGTCGCAGGTGCGCGAAAGCGCCACCTTCAGCGGCATCGCCATCGCCGAGCGGCCGATAGCGGAACGCTCTTGCGGCGTCTGGGTGGTGAACATCGAGACCGGCCAGACCGTCGCATTCGTGAAGTTCGAGGATGCCCTCCAGGAGATCTTCGCCGTGCAGGTGCTGCCGGGCGTCCGACACCCCGATGTGATCAACGACCAGCCGCGCGTGATCGCCGATTCATTCGTTTTGCCCGATCAGGCGCTCGATCTTGTGCCGGCGCCGCTGCGCTATACCGTCCAAGTGCCCCAAGAATCTCCCATCTCCAAGGAAATCGTACCTTGAACTTCAAACAACGGTTCAGTAAAGCGTTTGGTCCCGGGGTGAAGGGTTCGCTTGCTTCGCGCCGCGGCAAGTCGCGGCAGATGCGGCGACACCGGCGCGTGCTGGCGTTGGAAGGGCTCGAGCGCGGTTGGTGCTATCGGTGAACACCATCACCGTGACGGGCCTCGGCGACGCGACGGCGACGTCCTTGTCGGGATCGGGGACTACCTGGACCGCGGCCAATCTGCACGCGCCGTGAGCGGCGCCGAGGGATTGACGGGCTCGGACCAGATCGTCTTCGCTTCCAGCCTGTTCAGCAGCAGCGCGCAAACGATCGACCTGGTTAAGGTCGGCGCCACAGCGGTTGGCAACTCGGCGCTGGAGATCAACGGCAATGCCAACATCACGATCATCGGTCCGAGCGGCGACAATGGCCTCACGCTTTCCGCGGGCGGGCCGAAGGCGATGCGCTTGTTCGATGTCACTGCCGGCGCTAGCCTGACCCTGCAAAACCTGACGCTCACCGGCGGCGTTGCACAGGGGGGGCATGGCGGGGCCGCGGGCGTCGGCGGTGGTGGCGGCGGTGGCGGCGGCGCCGGCCTGGGAGGCGCGATCTTCAACAACGGGGGCACGCTGACGATTCTCGACAGCACGCTGACAGGTAATACGGCCCAGGGCGGTCAGGGCACTACCGGGAGCTTTATCGGACAGCTTGCGCCCGGCGGTGGCGGCGGCGGTGGCGGAATAGGTGGCTACGGCGGAAACGCTCTCGGCTTTTACGCTCCGAGAGTCGCAAGCTATCATCCGCCAGGCAATGGCCCCGGCGGCCCCGGCGGCATTGGCGGCGGCGGTGCAGGCGGCTTCGGGGGCACCGCTGGTGGTGGTACTACCAATTTTGAATCGACCTCACCCGGCGCCGGCGGCAGCATTCGGCGGTGGCGGCGGGGGAGGGGGAAGCTCGTTCTACGATAGTGTCTATAAAGGCGGTGGGACCTACGGTCAACGAAGCTTTTCCTATGGCAGCGGCGGCGGAGCCGGCGGTTTCGGCGGCGGCGGCGGCGGAGCCGGCGAAGGATCCAAATCCGCTGGCAGCGGGGGGTTTGGCGGCAGCGCCGGGGACTACGGCGCCGGCGGCAATGGGGCCGGCATGGGCGGCGCTGTTTTCAGCAAAGGGGGCAGCGTCACCATCACCAACAGCACCTTGACCGGCAACACGGCCCAGGGGGGCGAGGGCCTCTACCAACTTGCCGGCACCGGGGGCAACCCCGGTGACCCACAGGACGGCCAGGGGCTGGGCGGCGGAGTGTTCGACTACAACGGGACCTTAACGGTCACAAACAGCACCCTCTCCGGCAACACCGCGAACCAGGGCGGCCGCGGCATCTACATTTTCAGCGACGGAACCCAGTTCAACGCGCTCATCAACAACACCATCATCGGCCAGAGCGACACCAGCGTGTCTGACCTGGCAATCGATTCGACCGGCAGCGGTGGGGGCTCGGTTCACGGCGCTGGAAATCTGGTCCGCACCACGACAGTCTTCGGCCAGCCCCTTAACATCCTGGGCGCGTTGACAGGCGATCCCATGCTCGGCCCGCTGCAAAACAATGGCGGCCCGACGCAGACGATGGCACTCCCCCAGTTCGGCAGCCCGGCCATCGACGCCGGCAGCAATTCCGCCATACCCGCCGGAGTGACCACCGATCAGCGCGGCAGCCCTCGCATCCTGGACGGCACTGTGGACATCGGCGCCTACGAGGACGGTGCGGCCAACATTGTCGTCAACACCACGGCCGACTACAGAACATCCAGCGATAATAATACATTCCTGTCGCTGCGCGAGGCGCTCGATCTGCTCAACGGCACGCTTTCTTTTAGCGCCCTATCGACAACGCAACAGAAACAAGTCACGTCCTCGACAGGAAGCGTCGCTACGATCACCTTCGACAGCACTCTGGACGGCGATACGATCGCTCTCTCGTACGTGGGCGACAGCAGCGTCGGGTCGTCCGCTTTTCTGGTGAATAGCGACCTCGCAATTGACGGTCCCAGCGGCGGCAGCGGCATCACGCTCGCGGTCGCGGCGGGCACGAAGATGCGCCTGTTCGACGTGGCGGGCAACGGCAACTTGACGCTGCAGAACCTGACGCTCAGCGGCGGCACTGCCCAGGGGTCCGCCGGCGGCACTGGGAAGGGTGGCGACGGCCTGGGAGGTGCGATCTACACCCAGGGCCGGCTGACGATCCTCGACAGCACGCTGACCGGCAACACCGCCCAGGGGGGCAACGGCGGCGGGGCCGTCCTCGGTTTCGACGGCGGGAACGGCAAAGGCGGCGCCGTCTTCAACGAGGCGGGCACCGTCGCCATCGACAACAGCACCTTCTACAGCAACACAGCCAGCGGCGGCTTGAAGGGCACGGGCACGTCCGCAAGTGGAAATGCCGGCCAGGGCCTGGGCGGCGGACTGTTCAACCACAATGGCAATATCACCGTCACCAACAGCACCTTCTCGGCCAACACGGCGGCCCAGGGCGGCCGCGACATCGTCAATTTCAGCGACGGGGCGGGCAAGACCGGCACGGCCAACATCAACAACAGTATTCTCGGCCAGTCAGGGGCAACGACGATCACCGACTTCGTCAGCCTCAACAGCGGCGGTAATGCGCCCGTCAACGCCGGTGTTGACAACCTGATGAGCAATCGGGGCACGTTCCCGGCGGCGGGTGTCATCGCCGCGGCCGATCCCCAGCTCGGCACGCTGCAATACCATGGCGGCCCGACCTCGACCATGGCCCTCCTGAATGGCAGTCCGGCCATCAACACGGGAACGAGCGGCCCGGGCATACCCACCACCGATCAACGCGGCTTTAACCGCGATGGCAAGCCGGACATCGGCGCCTTCGAGTTTGGCGCGATCGGCAGCCAGACCATCACGTTCAGTCCGCTCACAAGCCCGGTGACGTACAACGTTGGCCCGATCACGCTGAGTGCCGCGAGCAGTTCCGCACTGGGCGTGACCTTCACTGTCCTCTCCGGTCCCGGCACCATCAGCGGCAACACGCTGGCCTTCACCGCTGCCGGCACCATCGTCGTCGAGGCGGACCAGGCGGGCAGTGCCTACTACAACGCCGCCCCGGCCGTGCGGCAGACCCTGGTCGTCAACAAGGCCAACCAGACCATCAACTTTACTGGGTTCGCAGGCACTTTCTCATACCCAGTGTCGAACGGCGCGAGTGTCTCCTCTGTGAACTACGGCGTTGGCCAGGTCGAGATCTTAGGCGGCAGCAGCTCCGGGCTGGGCGTGACCTACAGCGTCGTCTCCGGTCCCGGCAGCATCAGCTACCAGTCTGGCTTTGCATTCCTGAACGTGACCGGTGCCGGCAGCATCGTCGTCGAGGCAGACCAGGCGGGCAATGCCGGCTACAACGCGGCTCCTGCCGTGCAGCACACCTTGGTAGTCGGCCAGGCCAGCCAGACCATCACTTTTGGTGCGCTCGCCCCGGTGATCAATGGCGTCGCCCCCTTCGCGCTGAATGCCACGAGCAGCTCCGGTCTGGCCGTGACCTACAAAGTCGTTTCCGGTCCTGCCACTGTCAGCGGCAATACCCTGACCGTGAACGGCGGCGGCAGCATCGTCATCGAGGCGGACCAAGCGGGCAATGCCTCCTACACCGCCGCTGCCGCCGTACAGCAGACCCTGGTGGTCAGCGCCATCACGCTGCTGGGCAACTACGCTTTCGTGGAAAGTCCGGCAGCGGGCAACGACAGCGACAGCGTCGTCTTCGGCGGCGCCTGGACGGTTACGAGCAACGCATCCTGGCTGCACGCCACCACCACCAGCGGCACTGGCATCGGCAAGGCCACATTCAGCTTCGACACCAACACCGGGGCCACGCGCACCGGCACACTGGTCATCGCCAACTTCACTCTGAGCGTCACGCAGGCCGGCGCCGGCTACGTGGCCGCCAATGGGGCGATCACCCCGGTCCCCAACGCAGCCGGGCTGTCGAGCGCAGAGGGCGTGGCGGTGGACGGGATGGGCAACATCTACATCGCCGATACCTTCAATAACAGGATCGAAAAGTGGAACGCCACGAACGGGCTCACTACCCTGGTCTCCTCCGGGCTGAATCGACCGAATGGGGTGGCGGTGGACGGGGCCGGCAACGTCTTTATCGCCGATACCAACAATAACAGGATCGCGGAATGGAACGCCGCGAACGGGCTCACCACCCTGGTTTCCGGCCTGACTAACCCAAGGGGCGTGGCGGTGGACAAATCCGGCAATGTCTACATCGCCGATACCTACTTTTCCCAGGGCAGGACCGCGCCCCCCCCCGATGGCGGCCGGATCCTCGAGTGGAACGCCACGGCGCCCCACCAGGTCTCCACCCTGGTCTCAGCGGGGCTTCATTATCCGTGGGGCGTGGCGGTGGACGGGGCCGGTAACGTCTACATCGCCGATACCGACAGTGGCGCGGGCCAAGGGCAGACCCCAGGCATGATCGATGAGTGGAACGTCACGAAGGGGCTCTTCGCTCTGCCCGTCCACAATGGCGATCCGTATGACCCGAATGGCGTGGATGCCCCGCTTGGCTTAGCGGTGGACGGGGCCGGCAACGTCTTTATCGCCAATACCGGCGACAGCGACATCGAGGAGTATAACGCCACGAGCGGGCTCACCACCACCGTCGCCACCTATAGCTCTATCGCGGTGAATTACCCAGGAGGCGTTGCGGTGGACGGGGCCGGCAATGTCTACATCGCCAATACCGGCCAATACGGCTACAATGGCCAGGCCGGCCCCAGCTCGATCCTGGAAGTCGCCAAGGCCTATGTGCCCGGCAGTCCGGTCAACGAAAACCCAGCGGCCGGCAGCGATGCGGTGGCGGTGCCGACGACGCAGGCACTGACGGGTACTCTCGCCCCCACGAGCGACCAGACCTGGCTCTCCAACCTCACCTTCGTCAACGGCGTGGTCAACTTTTCCTTCACCGCCAACACCGGCGCCGCCCGCACGGCCCACATCAGCGTGCTCAGCTCGCAGATCACCATCACTCAAGGAGCGGTCGCCTCGGCCCTTGGCAGCGCCGCGCTGTTGGAAGGTCCGGCCGCGGGCAGCGACACCGACAGCGTCGTCGCCAGCGGCCCCTGGACGGCCACGAGCAACGCTTTCTGGCTGCACACCAGCGCCGGCGATACGGGCACCGGAACGGCCACCTTCAGCTTCGACGCCAACCCCGGGGTCACGCGCACCGGCACGTTGACCATCAACGGCCTGACCCTGACCGTCAATCAGGCTGGCAACGGCTATGTGGCGGCTCATCAGGGGACCACCCTGGTCTACGTGCCCGGCAGCCCCGTCAACGAATCCGCGGCGGCCGGCAGCGATGCGCTGGCGGCCGTACTGGGGGCGACGCAGGCGCTGACAGGTCAATTCGCCCCCACCAGCAACCAGAGCTGGCTCACCATCGGCACCACCGTCAACGGCGTGGTCAGCTTTTCCTTCACCGCCAACACCGGCGCCACGCGCACGGCCGACATCACCCTGCTCGGCCAGCAGATTGCCGTTACCCAGGCCGCCGGCGTGACGATCGTCATCACGCCCTACGCCAGCGCCGATACCACCTACGACGGTACCAGCTACACCGCGTCGGGAACGGCCATCGATGGCAACGGCGTGGACCTCAGCAACGACCTCATCCTGACGGGCACCACACACACTAACGTGGGGATTTACACGGACAGTTGGAGCTTCCACGATCCCAGCGGCACCTACCCGGACGCCAGCGGCACGGTCGTCGACAGCATCGGCCAGGCCACGGCGAGCATCGCCATCACGCCGTCCACGACCGCGACCACGACCTACGACGGCACTAGCCACACGGCCACGGGCATCGCCACGGGCGTCGGCGGCGTGGATCTCAGCGGCGACCTGACGCTGACGGGCACCACGCACACCGCTGCGGGGACGTATACGGACAGTTGGAGCTTCCACGATCCCAGCGGCACCTACCAGGACGCCAGCGGCACGGTCACCGATAGCATCGGCCAGGCCAGTGCGGTGATCGCCATCACGGGCTACGCCACCACTTACGACGGCAACGCCCACACGGCGACCGGCACCGCCACGGGCCTCAGCAACCTGGACTTGAGCGCCGGCTTGACCCTGGTCGGCACCACGCACACCAATGCGGGGACGTATACAGATAGCTGGAGCTTCCACGACGCCACCGGCAACTACGCCGACGCCAGCGATACGGTCATCGACAGCATCGCCAGGGCGAATGCCGTGTTCGTGATCACGCCCTACACGAGCGTTAACACCACCTACGACACCCTTTCCCACACGGCCACCGGCACGGCCACGGGCCTCGGCGGCATTGATCTGAGCAGCGGCCTTGACTTCAGCGGCACGACGCACACGAACGCCGGGACTTACGCCAGCGACGCCTGGAGTTTCGCGGGCGGCACCAACTACAACGACGCCAGCGGCCCGGTCATCGACAGCATCGCCAAGGCCGACGCCACAGTGAGCGTGACTGGCTACACGGGAATGTACGACGGGGCTTACCACGGTGCAACGGGTTCCGAGTCGGGCCTGGGCGGTGAAGACGCCGGCATCCTGACACTGGGCGCTGACCTTCGAGAACGCGCCAGGCGGCGCAGCACACTGGGTTTTCACCGGCAACGGCAACTACAAGGACCAGAGCGGCGATGTGGCCATCGCCATTGGCAAGGCCCCGGCCTCGATCATGGTAACGCCCTACAACGTGCCATACGACGGCCAGGCACACACGGCCACCGGCACGGCCGCGGGCGTCGAGTCGCCCAGCCCGATCAACCTTGGCGGCCTGCTGGACTTGAGCGGTACCACCCACACCACTCCCGGCACCTTCACCGACACCTGGGCGTTCGCGGGGAACATGAACTACGCCGAGCGCCAGCGGCACCGTCATCGATATCATTGCACCGCACCCCATATCCGTCACGTCGATCGCCGCTGTCTCGCCCAGCCCGCGTAACTCGATCGTTTCATCCGTCAACGTCACGTTCAACGCGCCGATCGACACCAGCAGCCTGACTTCGGGGGCCCTGGTTCTCAGTCGCGCTAGCTCCGGCCAGGTGTTCAATACCAGTAGTGGCCTGACGATCACACTCGTCCCGGGTACGACAGCGACTTACGCCATTGGCGGCTTGTCGGGCATCACCAGCGCGGAGGGCCAGTACACATTGACCGTCGATGCCTTCGATATCAACGATCAGAATGGCGTCGCCGCCACCGGCACCGTCTTTAGCTCCTGGCTCATGGACGTGACCCCTCCCAAGAGTACGGTCAGCCCGCTGCCCGTTCGTGAGACCAGCCTCGTCTTCCCGGTGTCGGCGACCGGTTCCGATCTGGGCTCGCCGGCGTCGGGCATCTCGTCTTACGACATTTTCGTGTCGATTAACGGCGGAGCCTGGACCGCCTGGATCAATGTGCCAGCGGCCAGCCCGATTGCCAGCTTCACGGGCCAGAGCAACACGACCTATGCGTTCTACAGCATCGCCCATGACATGGCCGGCAACACCGAGGTCAAGACGCCGGGTATCGCGGCCAGCACCTACGTGCCCAACCTGACCGCGCCGGTGACCACCGTCAATGCGGTCACAGGGACCAACGCCAGCACGGTTAATACCACGACCGGCCTGTTCACGCTCAACATCACCGGCAGCGACCCTGGCGGCGGGCTCGTGACTTACTTCGAGGTCTTCGTCTCGGTCGATTCGGGCGCCTATACGATGGTCAACGGCACGGCGATCCCGGCCGGGCCGCCGGACAGTCAGGGGAACAGCCACGCGATCATCCCTTACCAGGGTTTGACAGACGGCGCGGTGCATTACTACACGTTTGATAGCGTCGGCTTCGACAGCGCCGGCAACGTGCAGCCGATGCCTTCGACTCCCAACCTGAGCCTCACGGAGACGTTCGCCAAGCCCTCGGCGCTCCAGGTGACGAATCTGATTGTCTCGAACGGCGCCGTCGAGCGGTCATACATTGAAAATCTCGACATCGGATTCAACGAGTCGGACAGCCAAAGCGGCGGCGCGCTGACGCAGATCGTCAGCTCCCTCGGTGGCAAGGCTCCTGATATCCTGATCTACGAATACGACCTCAACGGCACCACTTCGAGCAAGACGGCCGTCTCGCTATCAGGCGTGAGCGTGTCGGTCATCGACCACGCAATCGCGCTCGACTTCCATGCCGGCGGGATCGGCGGCAATGCGAACACGACGGCCGCGGATGGCTATTACGAGGTCGACGTCAAGCTGCCGAACGGCCAGACCGCCGTTCATCATTTCTACCGTTTACTCGGCGACGTCAGCGGCGACGGGATCGTCAACCAGAACGACCTGAACGAGATTGCGGCGGAAATCGGCCTGTCGACTCAGTCGGGCATGGCACCCTTTAACACCCAGTCGGGCGTGTCAACCTTTAATACCGACGTGAACGGCGACGGCTCGGTGTCGGCGCTGGACGTGACTCTCGCGACGCGTTCTAAAGGCCGAAAGCTGGCGCGGGTCTCTCGCTGAGCTGAGCTGGTCGAGGCAACACGACGCAGCCGGGTTGCTTCTGGACGGTTGCCGAGGGAGGATCGGCGACCACGGACGTCCTGCTCACCAAATTGCTGGACGCCCTTGGACATGCACCGTGAACCAGCGACCAACGGGTATGCGCGTGGGCATGCAGAAGTATCATGTCTCCTGATCGTAGCACTCATGTACAGCAAACAATTGGTGTCAGGAAGCGACACGAACTTACAGATTTAATCCTGACTCGGCTGGCGCGTCGATGAAGACGCCCGGCTCGATTCGGAAGTAGCGGGCGAGTCTGTTCCGCGTGCCTCGTCTTAACGCATTACAGGTCGAAAAGATGCTACCAATCGCAATGCCATCTACCGTAATCTGGAGCCGTGGAATCGTCAGACGCGTTGCAATTCGATCGCATCTCTTTGCCCCCGGAGGGCATGCCGGCCAGGCTGGGCCCTGGGCTGAGTGCTCACGCAGTTCCTGTCATGCGTTCCCTGTGACGTAGGCTTCGACGCGGTTGATCACCATTCCCATCCGGTCTGGTCCCACCTGGAAAGTAAGGTTTGGGCCGTGATCATCAAGCATGCCGTAATCGCCGGGCGTTGCGCTCACCGACGCCCCGCCGCCGATTTCCGCCGGATGGTGCTCAGCCGGATCTTCTGCTGAATCGTGATATCACCGTCAACGTCGCGAATCTGCAATCCGATCTTTGGATCGGGCTGGTTCCAGTCGATGGTGATGAGTCCGAAATTATCACCCCAGTTCATGGTCGCGACGCGGTGGCGGTTGGTCTCGAAGGCCCGCCATGCACGGAACGCCTGGTTGAATCCGCTTGATGTGATGTCGTAGATCGGATATCCCACCTGGGCATCCATCATCGATAACTCGGCCAGGTGCCGGTCGCCGCTCAAGATCAATACGCCTTCGGCCCCTGTTTCCTTGATGAGCTTGAACAACCGCTCGCGCTCATGTGGAAAATTCATCCACTTCTCGAAGCCGTGGTCCTGGGCGACGACCTGGATACTCGAGACCAAAAGCCGGATTTCGGCCGGAACGCGAAGCTGGTCGGCCAGCCAGCCCCACTGGGTTTCGCCCAGAATGGTCGTGGTCGGGTCCGTGTTTTCGACATAGGGATTGCCACTGTCGCGTGGGCCGGGCCGTCGTTTGAGACTGCTGCGGAAATACCGGGTGTCGAGCATGATGACCTGAACGCGCTTGCCTTCCGGCCCGAAGACCTTGGCTTCATAGACGCCGGGCCGTTGCCGACGCGGCGAATCGGCCGGGTCGCCGAAGAAGTCGACGAAGATCTTTTGCGACTCGTCTTTCCTGGGGTAGTCGCCGCCGGCGTCGTTGAGACCGAGATCATGGTCGTCCCACGTCGCCAGGATCGGGCAGGTTTTGCGGAGCAATTGAAAGCCCGGCATCGCGGCGAACTGGGCGTACTTGGCTCGCATCACGTTCATGTCGAGCGTGTCGGCGTAGATATTGTCGCCCAGGAGCAGCATCAGCTCGGGATGGGTTGCCACGATGGCGTTCCAGATCGGTTGCGGACGCGCCTGGGTCGCGCACGAGCCGAACGCGATCCGGCTGAGCGGTTGAGACGGCGGCAGAGCCAGAGCCGCGGGGGCCGGCGCCGGGGGAGCGGCATGGCCGGCCGGTGCGACGATGTCGGCAATGGGTTTGGCTGCTTGCGGCATTTCGGCTCGATAGTCTTCGCCGAGCAAGGCCGCGAGCGTCGCGGCGATCTGGCTTTGCGTCACCGGGGCGACACTGTCGCGCTCGCCCAGCGGAGGCGTATCCGGACCGATCGCGGCGACCCAGATCGCTTCCGACCCGGGTACTTCGGCGCCATGGTCACGCCAGCCGCGCGGTGGGCCGCCACGGCCGTGGTCGGTGGTGACGATGAGCGTGGTCGAGCCGCGATACTCGGGCATCGCTTGAAGCTCGTCCCAGAGCGTTTTCAGATTGGCATCGGTGTCGCGGAGCGCACGCAAGTACTTATCATATCGACCCGCGTGGGCATGCTCATCGGTGTCTCCCAGGCCGATGTAGAAGACGCGTGGCTTGACGCGTTTCAAATGTTCGAGGGCAAGCTGAAATGTGAAGGCGTCATCGCGGCAGTCGTCCCACATGCGGGGGGCCTGGGCGATGAGCTTGTTCAGCAGGACCTGTTCGGCCGAGAGGCCGCCGCCTTCGAGGGGCGCCCAGCCGCCATTGACGTGGACGCCGCTCCTTTCGACGTTGAAAATATAGGAATAGAGATCCCACGAGCCAACGGCCGTGACCTTCCCCGTGTAGGCCGGCTTGCGGTTGAGCCACTCGAAGACCGTCACGTTCGGGTTCAAGAACTTGTTATTGCTATCGATGCGTGAATCGGCGGCGCCGGTCAGGAGCTCGTTGTAACCCGGATAAGAGAAATTCAACCCGTTGGCGACCCTGGCCGGGCTCCCCTTATCGGCATTGCCGTAAAGCTGTCCTTGGCGCGCGACGACCGTCCAGAAGAATGGCATGAGCCGTTCGCGACGTGCACTCACGTCGGGCCGCCAGAATTCGCGGCGGATCGATTCGACGTCGGTGACACCGCCATTTTTCTCGTTGAGGAGAGCCCCTTCGGCTCCGCGAAAAACATCTTCCCAGCGCACGCCGTCGGCCGTGACCAGCACGACATTTCGGGTTGCGGTTTCTTGTTGCGGTTGCGATTGCGATTGCGGCTGCGAGGCCGGCCCCGCCTGGGCCGTCATATTGCAAGAGATCAGAATGAGCAGCAGTATCCATGCAGAACGCGTCTTCATTGGTATGTTTTCTCGAAAGCTTGAGCGTGGCGCAGCGGTTTTCATCACGTGCACATGCGATTTCAATTGGGCATTTCCCGACGGCCACGAGTTCCCGATCGGCCCGTCGATCGTTTGACCAGAATAACCTATCCGAGGCGACAATCCCTTCGATAGGGCCGAGCCCTTGGTCTCGCTGGTTCCGCGGCGGAATAGCCGTTACAATACTTTGCGTGAGCGCAGGCGCTCGGGGGCGCCGGCAGCGCGCGAGTGGTCGTCAAAATGTTCGCCTGGCACCCCGGTTTAAGGAGGAACGGTGCATGGCACGTAAACACGGGTTGCTTTTGCTAGTCGGGCTCATTGTCGGGCTCTTGTTGTCGGGCCGCTATGCCCTGAAGGCTCAGGATAAGAAGCCGGCTGCGTCCCCGCCGCTGACCGTGGCGGTGCCTTTGAATGGGCCGCTCGAGGCGAAAACGGAAGCCAGCCCGGCGGTTGCCGGCCCGGACGTCCAGGCGCACGCACCACACACCAAGAGCGAGTCGCCAGCGATCTCGACGCTTCAAGACGCACTCTTGCGGCCGTACCGCTTTCCGTTTGCTCGTCCGACCTCGCTTGAACAGGTGTGCGTTCACCTGCGCGAAACGCTCAAGGGGGCCATTGTGCTCGACCTCGCGGCTCTCGATCGCAAGAGCGTGGGCGCGGATGACACCGTTCAGCTCGATCTGGATGGCGTGCGCTTGAAGACGGGCCTCAAGCTCTTGCTCGATCAGGTGGGCCTGACGTATCGCGTGGTCGCGGAAGACAATTTACTCATCATCACCGACCACGAGGGGGCCGACGATCCGTCGGAAAAGATCTGGGCCGAGCTGCAGGCCCTGCATCGCGACATTCACGCGGTGCAAGACGCGGTTGACGAGCTGGGCGATGTTCTGGGTGTCGAGGAAGGGGCAGGCCCGCGGGTGCGCAAGCCGACGATCGTCGAGGACATGCCGGCAGAAGCCATCGAAAAGCCCGGCGATCCGCGCCAAGCCAGGCCACGCCGGCGACCGGCCCGGCGCCACGGAGCCGCAAGAGCCGGCGCCGCGCACCTCGCCGCCACGCGTTCCACTGGCTGGCCCGCGCCGCGGTGTATAGTCGTCTGGTCCTGCTTCATCCCGGAAAGACCCTCACCGGTCAAACGATGTTCCCACTCGCGAAGCTCGGTTCCCGGTTTCAGGGCGATTGATGCGGCAGACGAATACGGCAAGATCGCTCTGGGCTCAGATATCGCCGGCCACCGACGAGGGGGTGGGCGATCCGCTGGCCCGCCGGCCAAACCGCCGCGATCCGGGTAAAAGCCCCCGGCGCGGCTGGCAAAGTGACCCGAGAACAGCCGTCTGGGTCGTCCTGGGAGCCGTCGCCATCATTGGCGGCGGCCGCAAACTCTCGGCCTGGTGGCGAGCCCGCGAAGCCGTCGCGCGGCTGGAAGATCAAAATGTCACGCCAGAAGATATCGAGGCCGTCGCCGAGCATGGACGCGCGGGTGTCTACGAGCTCTTGCGCATCTTCAGCTCGTCGGATTCCGAGCCGCGGCGGCAGGCCGCCGGGGGAGGCGCTGGCGCGGCTCTGGTTTCTCGACCAGCTCGTGGCCGAGGAAGAAAAGGCCGTGGTGCGCCGCGGCTTTCACGTGGTCTGGAGCGCGCGGCGGCGTTACCCGCGTGCCCTGAAAGGCGAGATTCCGATCGAGGTGAATTACGGAGTGCCCTTTCTCGAGGAAGGGGGGCGCCGTGTCGGCCCCGACAATCTCGAATGGTCGCACCGCCTGACGGGTGCCCGGCGCGCGGCTATCGAGGAGTTTTCGCCCTGGAAGGCGGGACCCGGTAAGGCCGCGTTCACGATTTTCGCCGACGATTTTGAGTCAAAAGGGCCGCATCGCCTGGTGCTCCAGGCCCGCGTGCGAACGGTGGGGCTCACCACGCCCTGGGAGCTCGATCTGATTCATGTGCCATTTCAGTTCGAGTTTGATCCGCTCCTCCAGCTCGATGCCCTGTTGACGCTTCCCGACGCGGTCCGAGACGAAGCCGTCGCACGGGCGATCCGCCTGGAGCCCGCGGTTGCCGGCGATCGTGAATCGTCAACTTATCTGGCACTCGGCGACGAATGGACGATCCGCAATCCCCCGCGAATCGCGGTCGCGACTCCGCTCTGGTGTGACCTGGCGCACGCGACGGCGATCGAATTCGAGGGCATCACCGATCGGTTTCCCGCCCGGCATGTCATTCTGAGCGGCCAGGGGCTGGCGCACCGCGGCGCCGCCGAACACGACCGAATCGTTCGCTATTTTGAAGTCGGCCCGGTCGCGCCGCTGCCAGAACGGGTCATCGATCGACCAGGCCTTCGGCGGATGCGAATCTCGCTGGAGCCCGATCCCAACAGCGGTTGGGCCGACCCCGACGTCCGCTCGATCTGGCCCGGCCGATTCACGACCGACTGGGTCGATGTGGAGATCATGCGGCGCTAACCGGCCTTGCGTGATTCCATGACTCCAAGGCTCGCCGGGTCGGCACTGGCACCCGTCGGCTCGACGGAGTCTCGCCCTTTCAGGATCGTGCAAGGGCATCGAGGTAAATTTAAGAGTATGTGATGATCATGGGTGTTTCCTGACAGTGGCCGCTTCGAGGCCGTCAAGGACATGTCGCACGGTCAAAGCCGAGGAACCCCAGTCGACAACCGATGCATTACCTGGCTCTCGGCGTGCCGGGTTGATCATCCGGGGCGAGCACCGAGCCATCGCTCGCGCTGGCGGTTTTCGTGTCTTGGTGCGCGGATGGGGTGCTGGCTCCGGCATTGGCATTCGCGTTAGCGGCGGTCGCGGCTGAATTCATGTACTTGGGCTTGAGTAGTTCCGCGAGCCGCTCGGCTATGTTCGTGAATTCCTTGGGGTTCGTGGGGGCGTACGCCAGTTTGACATTTTCCGGCGCGACGCCCGCGTCGGGCGTGATCGGCATGCTCACCTGGTGAGTGTGCAAGCTGAAGACGCCGTAAAGGACTTCGATTTCCCATTTGGCCGCTCGCTCGACTTCCTGGCGAAGATCGAAGGCCGTGTGCGCGGCGTTGACGCATACGGCGACGTCGATCAGGGCTTCGCGGTAGCCTGGTATCTCGCGACTGCCGGGTCCCCATGTTTCTTTCATGGCGTTGTCGGATTCGCGCACGGCGACAAAGATGCGCTGGGTGATCGTGCGGAGCATCGGAGTCACCGATTTTGACCAGAATTTCAACGGCCGCAGATAAGCGTCGACCGCGGCGGTCACGGCGCCGCAGCCGAGATGACCGATCACGACGACGCATTTCACACTGTCGCTAAGAGCGCTCAGGGCGAATTCGACGCTCCCCAAGCACACATCGCCGAGCACGTTTCCGGCCACGCGAATGACGAAGAGATCATTGAAGCCCTGGCCGAAGAGCATCTCGATGGGCACACGCGCATCCGAGCAGCCAACGACGACGGCAAAGGGGGCCTGCCTGGGCGTCTGGCCGAGCGTGTGATTGAGGCCGACCTCCAGGCCGTTGCACGGCACGACATAGCGCGCCTCGCCCTTGGAGATATCGGTCATCCGGCAGCTCTCCATCCATTTCGAGAACATGCGGTTGCCGTCTTCGAGCGTCTTGCGGGCCGCCTCGGCGTCGGGTGGAGACGGCTTCACGCTGGGGTTCTTGGGGTCGAAACGATAAATGTAATCGATCGTATTCATGGTCATGATTGATGTCTTCAGGAACCGTGGTGAAAACGTGACGTAACCAGGGAGCGAGCCGGACGTCGTCGCTTCAGACGCTCGCCGGCTCGACCGCGACAATTTTTGGCGACCCTGCAGCCAAACGGGCGAAATGACGCACGTTGAAGTCCGGAAGGTGGGTCACATCGTAGAGGCCAAAACGCTCCTTCATGTGCCGCGTGGAGTAACCCGGTGACGCAGTCCGCGACCGTGTGTTGACCCAGCAAATCGCGGCATTCGCGAGTGCTCGGATACACAGCGTGTTGTGGCAGGCTGAGGCTGCGTCCGGCTCGAGCTCGAAGATGGCGGCATCCCGGTGGCTCTTTAGAAAGGCGGCCGACACGGCATCAGGGGGCATTCCGTCGGCCTCGTGAAAGTCGTATAGGCAAGGATCGCGCGTGCAGGTGTTATAGACGGGCCAGAAGTGTTTCGAACTCCGCATGCGAGCCGATCCAGAACCAAGTGATCGTGTCGCCCTCCAGGAGCCCGAGCGCCCGGTGCCCCAGACCGACACGGACCTAGAAAATCGGTTGACGTAGACTGACTCGTTTGAACTGGAGGCTCGGGTGATGCGGATCGACCCGCCACAAGGCATAGGCGCGAGATGCTTGCTGGCGAACGGAGTCGGGGAGCTGGCCGAGCTGGATGCGGAACACGACCGTCATGACTGAGTTCATTGCGGGGACGACTCATCGGGAGGGAAGACCTCATTGAGTGGACAAGTGCCTCCCACCACGACGTCTTGGCGTACCTGCTCGACAAGGCGGTCCCACTGGTCGTCGGTGGTCGAGGCGAAGCGGGCGTTCCATTGTCGCTCGTCTTCGACCTCGGCCAGGAACCGGGAGGCGATCGCGTCCTGATCCTCGGGGGAAAGTTTCTCGGCTTCCGCGACCGCACGTTGAAGAAGCGTTGTCATACGACCTCCAATGTGGTGACACACCCAGCGGGCAGGCGGTTGGACTCTGCGACACAACCGACAGGACCGAATGGCCACGCCCCTCGCACAGAAGGATACACTGATGCTTTCGCAGATGCCAGATCAGGTCATGTCGCCTCACGAGACCACGCCCGCGGGTACCTCACGCACTGCGGTGCTGGCCCGCCGATGGAGATAGGTCGGCTCTCCAATGTCCATCTCCGCGTCGAGAATCTTGGGGTCGGAAACCGGTAAAAGCACGCGGAGACAGGCGCCGCGGCGTGTCCGGCGAAGTGGGCTGAGATCAGAGAATGCGAGGACATGCGCCTGGATAGCGACGCGAGGCGGGCATGCAAGGAAGGCAGCGCGATGGCGAGAAGGGGGGCGGCGCGGCACCGTGCATGTCCGCGAGCGACTTTCCTTACCTCCAGAGCTGCCACCATCGTTTTTTCATGGCCGAACCGCCGTCCAGACCCCCGATCCGAACATCATGAATCGGCGTGCCGGGAGGCAGATCTTTGACCTGACGATGAATCTGCCCCAGAACCCCCAAATGGACCTGGAGGTCGGTCGGCTCGAAGTTCCCGGGTTCTGCTTGACCACCCAGGACGGGTGGAATTTTGTAACCGAAGCACTTCCCCTGCTGGAGCGGTTGGCCCGCGGTGAGGAGGTCTCCAACGAGGTGCGGCCGGAACCACAGTTCGGCATTCTCCGGCTCGACCATCAAGCGCTTGAATTCCTCGGCACTCTCCGCGACCCGGCTCAGCCGGCCCCATCCCGCATCGAGCCAGAAGATGCTGCCGTCGTCGTGGCGTAGAAAAAGATCCCCCAGAGCGCTGATAACCACAGGCTCAAAGGACTCATCGACCAGCCATCGCCACTCGCTGAGCAGGCCTTTGAGGTCCAGGCCGTACGGGTTGACGGTGAGCTCGTTCCAGGTAACCAGCATGGCTTCATCCGCGCCGTCTGACGCCACGGCTCGGTGGTCCTGGCCCGCCCGGGCGATGTTTCTAATAGAAGTCACCCCCGGGCGGGCCGCGGCCGCCGCGGTGTGAGGTCAGGTGGATCTCCGCGAACCGCACCGAGCGGTAAGCTCCTCGAAAGTGGTCTTCCGCCAAAATTCTCTCGAACACGGAGTCGTCGAGGGGCTTGTCTTGAGCAGGAACATAGAAGGCGGGCTGTGCGCCAGCAAGGGGCCGACGGATTACATTTCGCCGCAATTCGGACACGGACCAGAGATGCGAAAGGGTTTCATCCGCCGGAGGTGACCGCAGCTCCGGCAGGCCTGCCCCTGGCCTCGCCACGTATGATACACGACATCGAAGGCGATGGTCAGGGCCATCAAGATGCCGAGCGAAATGAAGGTCGTCATGAGGGGGGTGCCGGCACGATCGACACCCACCCTTCGGACGATGAATCCAACGAGCAGAAAGGCAGAGCCGACGACCGAGAAGGCACCGAGCCGAAGTTGCTTCCACGTCATATCCGCTCCTCCCGCCGAACGGCAAAGCTCAGCGGACCGGCCGCCGACCTGTGACCTTGAGAATGCCAGAAACCAATTGCGGCGGCTGGGTATGCTGCAACGCCGGAGTGGGCGGCTCGCCTACATGAAGGTGATGGTGCGGCCATGCTCTTTGGCGATGGCACACAACTCAAGTATCGCCTCGAAGAGGTTCTCGCCGTTGACATTGTCGAAGCAGTCGTGGAGCGAATCGGCCCCTTTCCATGGAAACGTTCCTGGTGATCAACGGATATGAAATCGCGGCCTCCACAGACGACCAGGAACGAATTATCGTCGACGTGGCGGCGGGCCGTCTCGGCCGAGAAAGAATTCACCAAGTGGCTGCGAGCCTCATCTGATCGAGTCGAAGGCCGACTGACTCTTCACCCAGATAGACAAACACGCACCAGCACTTCGACGAGCGGCACGCGTTGACACGGAGCACGCGAGGAGATGCCATGCCGGAATGGAAAGCCCCGCGAGGCGAACGTCGACGAAAAATCGCGCGATGGCGAAAAAGGGGGCAGCGTCGCGGGGTGCATGTCCACGAGCGGCTAAAGGCCCGAATCGGGACCTGGAATTGTCGCCTCCACAGATGACCGGGAACAAATTGTCCTCGACCTGGCGGGCGGTCGTCTCGGCCGAGAAGAATTACCGAGTGGCCGCGAGCTTATCTGGTCGATTTCAGGAGCGGGAGCTGTAAACACCGAAAACGCTATGTACCCCGCCGGTCAGGTGTGGCGCCTGATTCGGCCTGCACCTGGTCCCGGCGAGTGACGCCAAGCCAGCGCGGGACTTGTGCCTTGTACCGGCGGTAGACGTCACCGAACTTGGCCTCGAGCGCTCGCTCCTCCCGTGGCGCGAGCCGAGTGATGACCGCGCCCAGCACCGCGAAGCCGATCAGTATGGGAATGCTACCGTACAGGATCGCCCACCCGAGCCACAGCGCGAGCTCCCCGACGTACATCGGGTGCCGGCTGATCGCGTACGGGCCGCCGGTCATCAGGATGGCCGGGCTCCAGTCAATCGGCACCCGTTCGGGGAGGTTGCGGTACTGGGTCAATCCAAAAACGATAATCCACATGAGGAATACTGCCCCGACCGCGACGGGGGCGTATCCCAGGAGGTTCCAGACGGCCGGACCGCCGTCAGCCCAACCATATCGCGCGCCGAGGTGGGACAGGGCCCACGGGACGCCCGCGTGGGCGGCTGGAAAGCCCACCAGTCCGACAATCGGAGAAAGTGCGATCGCCAGCCAACGGGGGATCCCCGTCGGCCGCCGCGGTTGAGGCTGGGGCAATTCCGCATCGCCCATTGCAGTTACCTCCGGTGGTCTAACCCGAGAGCTCAACGGATCCCCGGCCATGGACAACGGTGCCCAGACACCGGAGCGAGCGTCGTGACCCGTAGCCCGGGTCCGCTGCACGGCGAGGTTGGATGTCGGCCGAGAACGAAAAACGTGAGAACACGCCCTGCTGGAAAGCGACGCGAGGCGGACGTTGAGGGAAAACAGCGCGATGGCGAAAGGTGAGGCAGCGTCGCGGACGTATCGACCAGCGGCTCACTGGACTTCCCGCTGTTAATGAACCATCCATCTGCAGATGGTAGCGGCGCGAGGCAGGCATGCAACGAAAGTAGCATAGCACGACGGCGAAAAGGGTGGATCAGCAAGGCACGGCCATGTCCGGGAGGGGCTTCCGGAAAAAGGTGCAAGGCGGCATCAGGGTGGCGGGATTTGCAGATCGCGACAGATCTTGCGAGCCAGGAACTCGTTGATCTCGCCGTGACGCGGCACCGCCGAGATCGCCCCGGCCGCCGGATTGACGAAGACACTATGGCGGCCTCCTTCACGTAGCAGGAAGCAGCCGTGCGCCTCCAGGTGGCGGACCAAGTCGTGACGTTTCATGCTCGCAGGGCAAACGGTTCTCGAGTCGCCGGTCGGTCCCCCAGCTCCCGCTCGGCCAGCTCTCGGTTCGCTTCGAGAACGAGTTCGACAGCCTCGCGCAGGTTCTCGCGAGCCTCCTCCAAGGTGGCTCCTTGGGTATTTGCACCCGGCAATTCCTCGACGAAAGCGATGAAGCCCTCGGGGACTTCCAGGAAGACGGCGGTAAGGGGCATCGCCTCGGCTCCGCTCATGACGACTCGAGCCATCGGAACAACGATACGGATTATGGGCGTAAGGTGCGGCCGACGCAAGATGTACTGCCAGCGAGGTGCCTTGCCACCCAAGCCCGGCGGACCGGCCACAAATTGTGAGCCGGGACAGAAGAGAAAGCGCGGCCCGTACCCGTGGTCCGCAGCAGATTCGGTTAGGCGTTAACTTTCCCGGTCGGCCCACCGTTTCGCGGCATCTCATTGTATAGCTTGACCAGGCTGAGCAACATTTCGAGACCCGAAATCGCCGCTTTCATCTCAGCGCGGATCGAGCGCCGCACGGCTCCTCGGTAGTAGGATCGGCTTTCGAGTAACACCTCCAATTCCGCTTCGACGGTGGTCGCTTCCCTTCGATTCCTGGCCAGTGCGAGTCGCTGGCGGAACTCCTCAAGTCTGAGCTTAGCGTGCTTCGGCGCCGATGCGGCGAGGCAACTCTCGAAAGCCTCGATCATTGCGAGCGACGACGCTTTCCATTGTTGCGTTGACTTTCGTGGCATCCGAAGCCGCCTGAAGAAGAAAACGGAGAACACGAGGACATGCGCTGCTGCAAAGCGACGCGGGGCGCGCATGCAAGAAAGACAGCGATGGCGCCACCATCGCTTCACTCAGCGGAAGTACTTCAGCCGCCGCAAGAACGCCTCGAAATGTGTCCGCTCGGTCTTCGACAGCTTGTGATAGCCCAGCACCTCCACCACGCTGATCGCTGACACCGCCGGCGAGCGGGCGGCGATGAGTCGGCGAAGGCCAGGGTATTCGGGCCGGGCCGCGTAGATGAACAAATTGCTGTCGAGCATCACTCCTCTCGGCTGGGCTGGGGTCGGTCGGCCCGCACCTCCCGCTGCCACGCACCGGGATCGCCGAAGCTCGAGGGGCCGCCGGCCGCCGCAAGGGCTGCGAGGGCCGCCGCCATTGCCGGGCCGTCGGCCGATGCGGGTGGGACGAGCAGCGTTACGTGGACGGAGATGGCCCCGGCTGGTAGGGGGGGCGGGCCGCCGGCCCCCCAGTCGAGCGCGCGGCGCGTAGGATAGCTGGATAGGTCGGCAGCACGAACCCGCACCTCCGATGGTTGTTGGATCAACACCACCGTATTCCTTCCCAGGCCGGCATGCAAGCTCTCGGCGGGAGTGGTTTTGCGTTAAGAAAAAGCTCAGTGGACCGGCACCGCCGTCAGGCGGTTTCAACCGCCTTGAAGCCTGCCGTCTCAATGCTCCCCGCGATCGCGTCTTGGAACTGGCCCGTGACGAACTGCCCCCACGTCCTTGCACAAGCATATCGCTTTATCGATTCGTCTACCACGAAGACACTCTGGAGGACGACGAATTGGTTGCTCACCACGTCCACCACCCCCTCTAATCATCCGGAGTCGTCGATAACCTGCTCCAGTCCGTCGCCGACGACGACAATCTGGAGCCCAACCTCGTACAAGAAGGGAATGAATCTTGTGCGCCAGAGCAGTCTCCACTTGATCCGCTGACAGAAGCCGCGGAAGTCGAGGTCACCTTCGGGCCGTCGAAGCACGGCGACCACGCGGTTGGTGTTCCAGGTGCACCGGCGCCAGAAAGCGACGACACCTGGATTCGCCATCTCCGGACGCCAATGCGGTCGGAAGCCATGTGGAGCGAGAGCTTCTCCGATCGTTACAATGAGCCGCTCCAAGGAGAATCTCCCGCCACCTAACTTGAATTAGACAATAATGATTTCGTCTCATTCCGCTATTAGTTCTTGCTAACTCAAATCTGTCGTTGCCAGACTCAAATCGATCAGTTTCCAGGCTTGGCAAGCAACAGCCGATCCATCCCGGATACGAGACACGTTCGACTCAACGGGCTTTCATCAGTTCGGCCTCATCAAGATTGCACCTCTCCTATCGACATCCGCGCTTTCCCCGCAACGATCCGCGCAGCGACCCGCACGGCCTCGATCAGGCTCGACGGATCGGCCAGTCCTTTCCAGGCGATGTCAAAGGCCGTGCCGTGCGCCACGCTCGTGCGAACCACGGGTAAGCCCAAGGTTACATTCACCGCTCGGTCGAAGCCTGCCGTCTTGAGGGCAATGTGCCCCTGATCGTGATAGATGGCCACAACGGCATCATAGGCACCGGCCAGGGCGTGATAAAAAAGGGTATCATTGGGAAACGGCCCGGCGACGTCGATTCCTTCGCCTTGCGCAAGCTTGACAGCCGGGCCGATGATCGCCTCTTCCTCGTCGCCGAAGAGGCCGTCCTCACCGGCGTGCGGGTTGAGGGCACTCACGGCGATTCGCGGCGGCAGGCCGTTGGTCAACGGCCGCAGGGCCCAGTCGGCCAGGCGGATCTTGGCCAGCACCGCCTCGGTCGTCAACAGCTCGAAAACCCGTTTGAGGGCGACGTGCAGCGTTACGTGCACAACCCCCAGTCCGGTTCCCCGCCGCCGGACCTCCGCGGCGCCTGGCTCCGTTTCCAGGTAGAGCATCATGGCGTGTTCGGGAACGCCGAAGTACTCGGCCAGGATCTCCGTGTGCCCGGGATGCGGCACGCCCGCGAGGTGCAGAGCCATTTTGTTGAGCGGCAACGTGGTGATCGCGTCAATGGATCCGTTCTGGGCTAGCCTGGCGGCAGTCGTCAGAAACCCGAATGCGGCGCGTCCGGCGCGGCCATCGACGATTCCGGGCGCAACCTCGGTGAGATCGTCAAGCTCGGCGTCAGCACAAAGACACGGAATTGTCCGCGGCGACGGCCTGGCATCGCGTGGGTCGGTGACGAGCTGAACGCTCAGGCCGCGATCAGGGCCGACAACGGCGATCGCCCGCTGGAGCACGGCCGGGTCGCCAATCACGAGCGGTCTCGCCAGTTGGTGCAGCCGCGCATCGAGCCAGCCCCGGGCAATCACTTCGGGACCGATGCCCGCCACGTCGCCCATCGTTAGACCCACAAGCGGGCGTTCGGTTATTGAATTCATGCTGTTATTTTACCTCGGCCTTGAACCAACCGATATCGCGAACTTGCCGCGCGGCGAGCCAACTATCCAGAAAACGGCCGACGGGGTAAGATTCACCTAAGCCAAGTTCGCCGCGCGGTTCCGTATCCCATCGAGAGGCCCTCGGGCGAGTGCAAGCGGGTTGGACGAGTGAAATAGCCGCCCAGTATGGCCGGCTCCTGCGCCGTCCCCTCTCCGGAGTTTGTTCTGATGCTCAACCAGGAATTGAAAGACCGGATCGTTTCACGGATCTTGCCCACAATAAGGACGCCCGGCCAGTACATTGGCGGTGAGCTCAATAGCATTGTCAAGGATCACGGAACGGTGCGCGGCAAGGTGTGCCTGGCTTTTCCTGATACCTATGCACTCGGGATGAGCCATCATGGGCTTCAGGTGCTCTATAGCCTGATGAACGCGGCGGGCTGGGCCTGCGAGCGGGTTTTCACGCCACTGCCTGACTTTGAAGCCGCGCTCAAAGACAATGATTTGCCCCTTTACAGCCTCGAAACGTTCACCCCCTTGAATCAATTCGACGTCGTCGGTTTTTCGCTTCAATACGAGATCTGCTATACCAACGTTTTGATGATGCTCGATCGCGGCCGGATCGCGCTGCACGCCGAAGACCGCGGCCCTGATGATCCGCTCGTGATCGCCGGTGGTCCGGGCACTCAGAACCCGGAATTACTCGCTCCGTTCATCGACCTTTTCGTGATCGGCGACGGCGAGCCGAGCCTGCCGGTCGTCTGTGAAATGTGGGCCTCGCTCAAGAACTCGGGCTTGTCGCGCGAGGATAAATTAGCCCAGATCGCCGGCAGTGTTGAATGGGCCTATGTCCCGCGGTTTTACGAGCCTCTCTACCGCGAAGACGGCACCATTCTCGAAATCAGGCGCACCCGCGACGATGTTCCTGAAGAGATCAAGCCGTGCGTCATCCGCGACCTCGAGAATATTCCTCTGCCGACACGGCCGATCGTGCCCTTTGTCGAGACCTCGCACGACCGGATCGCCATCGAGATCATGCGCGGCTGCCCGTGGCTCTGCCGGTTCTGCCAGAGCACGACCATCAAGCGCCCGTTGCGGCATCGCACGGTCGAAACGATCGTTCAGGCCGCCCTCGAAAGCTACCATGCCACCGGCTACGACGAGATCAGCCTGCTCTCCCTCTCGACGAGCGACTACCCCGACTTCGAGAAACTCGTCGAACGCATGAGCGAGGTGTTCACCCCGCTGGGTGTCAAGATCTCGTTGCCCAGCCTGCGGATCACCGAGATGCTCAAGAAGATTCCGGCCCTCCTGGCCGAAGGCCGGCGCAGCGGGCTGACACTCGCACCGGAAGTCGCTCGTGACGACATGCGTGAACAGATTCGCAAGCCCATCAATAATGACGATCTTTATGATGGCTGCGCCGAGGCGTTCCGCCGCGGGTGGCGCAAGGTGAAGCTTTATTTCATGTGTGGGCTCCCCGGCGAGCGGCCCGCCGATCTCGATGGCATCATCACCATGGCTGAAAACATCGCCCGGATCGGCAAGGACGTCACCGGCCGCTATGCCGAGGTCACGGCCAGCGTGTCGAACTTCATCCCCAAGCCGCACACCGCCTATCAATGGAACGGCATGCAAACGCGTGACTATCTTCACTGGGCTCACCGGTATCTGAAATCGAAAGTTCGGCTCAAGGCCGTGACCGTGAAAACCCACGACATCGAGCGGAGCATGCTCGAAGGTATTCTCACCCGCGGCGACCGCCGCGTGGCCCCCGCGCTCGAGGCGGCCTATCGCCGCGGCGCACGGCTCGACGCCTGGAACGAGTATTTCAACTCGCGACTCTGGTGGGACACGTTTGCCGATCTGGGGATCGATATCGAGTGGTACAGCCACCGCGACCGGCCCGACGACGAGATCTTGCCGTGGGACCATATTCGCATCCGGTTCGGCCGGGAATACCTGGTCAAGGAGCGGAACCGCTCGGTGATCCAGCTCGACGCGATGGCTGGGGCGGTTTGATTGGATCGGACTGGTCAAATTCGGTCGCTACGCCAGATCTCCCGGAGAGCCGTTTCTGTCCCTCATGAGCACTCAGCCCCTGGCCGACTCTACCCGACGTTCTCGCTGGCCCTGGGTCGTGCTGGGACTGAGCCTCTTCTGGACGGCCTTGATCCGCGTGCCGCTGGTTCTCAATGCGCACGATCACATGGACAGCGACCTCGCCGTCGACGGCCTCACCTTGCTCGATGCCGTGCACGGCCACTGGCGCTGGCATTATCCGGGCACGCCCTACATGGGCATTTTGCCCATGCTCAGCGGGTATCCCCAGGCCCTCGTTTATGGGGTCACTCCGACATCGCTCGCCAGCGGCGGTACCATCATCTGGTTGCTGGTGGTGGCGTCAACGTTCTGGCTGGCCGCACAAGCTTATGGTCTTAATGTCGCGGGCTGGGCGATCATCCCACTGGCGTTCTCATCGCTCGGGACGATCTGGCTGTCGGGGCGGATCACGGGGGGGCACCTGCTGACGCTCGTCTGGCATACGTGCGCATTCGCGGGATTGCTTCTCTGCCTGCGGCACGGCCGATACTGGCGCGTGGCGCTTCTCGGGCTCTGGTGCGGGCTGGGCCTTTATCTCGACGCCATGTTTCTCTTCACCCTGGCGGGAATCGTTCCGGCCGCACTGCTCGCCTGGATGGTCACCGGCCGGCCGAGATCGTCGCTGGGCCTCCTGGCGCTCTTCGTCGTCGCGATGACAGTGGGCCTGTTGCCGAGAGAAATTGGCCGCTGGGTCGATCCTTATGACGCGTATCCGAGTCAATTCCAGGCCACGCTGGAGCCGGCCGCGCTCATCGAGCATGCGCGGCTCCTGGGACTTCACTGCCTGCCCAGACTGATCGCCGGCAAGGAGCTGACCCAGCTCGAACGGGCTGGCTCGTCGCTCGTTGCGAAGGTTATCGGGCTTCTGGCCGGCGGCGCCAGCGGGCTGGCCGTGCCAGCGCCTTCACTGGCGCAAACAAAAGACGAATGGCTGGCCGTCTCGTTCGTGGCGGCATTCGTGCTCACGCTCGTGCGTCTCGCGCGTCATTTCTTTTCATTGCGCGACCCCGCGGGTGCGGCCGTTAGCGGCGGGATCCTCGTTTCGGCGTGCCTGATCGTGGGGGCATTTCTCGTCAACCGCAACGTGTTCAACTCGGACAACTATCGTTATCTGATCTTCCTTTTGACGCCCTGGTCGCTTGGTTTCGGCCTGATCATGAACGACCTGGCGCGGCGGTCGTGGGCGACCCGGCTGGCGGCCTGCCTGGCTCTCGGTTTGCTCATTGAGGTGATGACCTCGAACGCTCTGTTCTGGTATCGTGATGAAAGGCTTTATGTTGATCGGAGCCTCATTCCGGCTCCGGTTCGCGTGTCGATTCCCGACTGGTCCGAGCTGACCGTCGTCGCCGACACGTCGGCCGGCGCGCCGGGCTCATCGTTTTCTTACCAGGTTTCCCCCGACGTGAGCCACGTATTCGGCGGCTACTGGGACGTGTACAAGATGGCGTTTCTTTCGGGTGGACGTGTTGTGGGAATTCCTTATCCCATGTACCCCAACCGCTTTCCTGGATGGTCGCGGGGCTTGGGCCCTGGCCAGGGGAAGCTCCTGATCGTGCGTCCCAGGATGACGGCCCGCCGATCGCGGTCGAACGCGCCGGCCGAGCAGGGGACGGGGATCGTCGGATCGGCCAGGAAAACCAACTGGCGCTCGATATTCCAGGTCCCGTGGGTCGCCGATGGCCGCGATCCCGCCGAGCTCAAACATCTTCAGGTCGTGGTTCCGTGAGCAAAGCCAGCCTGGCGGCGGAACCTGAAGCACTCGAAGAATCGGAAACCAGCGCCGCTGCGTCCGGGCTCTTTTCCCGGCGCGCCTGGAGCCGTGCCGATCTGATCGCGCTTGGCGTGTGGACAGGGGCCCTGGTGATCTTCTTCTGGAGTTCCGTCACGCTTCAAAAGGCGCTCTTCTATTTTGATATCACCGAGATCAATTATCCCTATCGGGCTTTTTTCGCAGAAGAGCTTCGTGCCGGACGGTTCTCGCGGTGGTGCCCGGGCCTTTATTGCGGCCTGCCCCTTTTCAGCGAGAGCCAGGCCGGGTATCTGCACCCGCTCAAATATTTGCTCTATCCCTGGCTGCAAACCTGGCAGGCATTTAATCTCGACACGATCCTTTCGATCTGGCTGACCGGGGTCGGCACCTATGGCTGGCTGCGCCGGCACGTCGGGCCAGCCGGCGCACTCACCGGCGCGGCCATCTTCGGCTCGAGCGGCTATGTCTGGGGCCATCTGATCCACACCAGCATGATCAACGCGATCGCCAGTGTGCCGCTCGTGATCTGGGGCCTCGAATGCGCCTGGGAATCGGGGCGATGGCGCGGGGCCGTGCTGGCTGGTCTGGCGCTGGCTTGCCAGGTCTTCGCGGGCCATCTGCAAGACTCGCTCCTGACGATCGGCCTCGTCTGTTTCTACGGGCTCTATCGTGCCGCGACCGAGCGCACGCTCGTGGCGCGGCTGCGTGCGCTGGGCGTCGCATTCGTGGTCGTCGCGCTGGGCGTCTTGGTATCGGGTATTCAGTGGGTTCCATCCAAGGAACTGCTCGACCGCTCGCCCCGCGCCGGCGGTCTGTCGTGGAATGAGCTGACGTTCGCCTCGTGGTCGCCCGAGCTCTTGCCAACGGTCGTCTTGCGCGAGGCTTACGGCACGCGCGCACGCGATACCGACTGGCTCGATGGCTTTTATCCGTACCACGAGATGAACACGTATATGGGTCTGATCGCGATTGTCCTGGCGGTCATCGGTGCCCGCGGGCCGGCCACGCGCGACCGATGGTCAAGCTTCTGGGTCATCTTGATCGGTGTCGGCTGCGTGCTCATGCTCGGCCGATTCACCTGCTTGTTCGACCATGCCAACCGCCTGCCGGTTCTCGGCAGCTCGCGCGAGCCAGTGCGGTTTCACGTGTGGGTTTCCCTCGGCGTGGCCGCGCTCGCCGCCACGGGAGTCGAGCGGCTCGGCCGGCCCGGCGTCGTGCGGCTGCGCCATGGTCTCTTCCTGGCCGGCGTCCTGGTGGCGATCTCGATCCCCATCATGATTTATATTTATATGCCCGTGTGGACCGACACGACGTGGACGAAGACGTATCATCTTGACCGCTACCGGTGGCTCGGCCGTGAACTGAAGTTGTCAGCGCTACGGACCGGGTTTCTCGCGTGCCTGGCGTGGTACTTCGCGTATCAGGCCGCGCGGGCTGTGAATGCCGTGCGCCGTGCGCGGCTGGCCGCGATCTTACCCGTTCTGGTGTTACTTGACCTCTTGAGCGCCCACTGGGTCGATGTGCCGGCCATCGATCCGTCGTACTGGACTGTCCCGCCGCTATCGGCCCGGCGCTTGAAAAGCAATCCCAACACGATCCGCGTCTTCGGCCTGGCCGAAAAGCATTCGGGCGAGCCGGGATATGCTTCCGAGCCCGAAGCCGTCGATTTCATGGCCGTGCGCGACCAACTGGCGTGGAGCCTGGCACCGATCTGGCAGTTGGATTCATCGACGGGCAACACGCCGATGCTTTCCCAGCGCTTCGTCGATTTCGGCAGGATGCGAATCGGCCGCACGCGCCACGACCTGGAGAGTGACACGCACATTCTTACGGGACGACGCCTGAAGCCCGAGTTCAGCGATTTGCCCAGTTTGTCCGTCGGGGCTGCCTTTATTCATCGCAATAGCTCGGCCCTTCCCCGCGCGCGCCTGGTTGGCCGACCGGTCTATGCCGCCGACCAGCAGCACGCGATGGAGGATGTTTTTCGGCTTGGGCCGGCGCTGCGCAACCAGGTCGTCGTCGAGGATCCCGATCGCCCTCTGGCCCCCGGTGCGACCGTCAATGGCAAGGCGCGCATTGTCGGGGAGATTCCCGAGCAAATCGTGATCGTAACCGAGAGCGACTCGCCTTCTTATCTCGTGCTGGCCGACACGTTTGACCCCGGCTGGTGGGCCACCGTCGACGGCCGGCCGGCCCCTATCAGACCCGCGTACATCGCGTTCCGCGCGGTGTTCCTGCCTGCCGGTGCGCACAGGGTCGTTTTCTACTACCGCCCGGCCGGCTTTGAACGCGGCCTGCTGCTCACCGCCTGCGGCGCTTTGTTCTCGCTCTTGTTGTGGTACTGGCCGGCCGGGTTGGTCGGGCTGGCCCCCGACCACTTCACCCTGAGCTGGCCGGCGTGGTGGCGGCGGTTTTGGTTTGCCGGGTTGGCGTTCGTCGTCATCGTCTCGGCAGTCACCTTCGAGCCCGTGCCGGGCGGCCGGCCGCGCTGGCGAGCGTGGAAGGAGAGCGTGCATCAGCACACCTGGGGCTCGGGGCGCGAAGCCGCGAAGGCAAACCGGATGTGATGTGATCTGGTGTGATGCGATGCGATCGGATGACGTGGATGGAGCACGCGGCGACGATTCGGGTATTTTTGTTCTTGAAAGCACCTTTGCCCGAGATCAACGGCATCTTCATGAACACGACTGATTTTCGCGAGTTTCTGTCTCAGCTCTTCGATCACGGAACGATCGTCTTTCGCTCGCCCCCCGCGCCGCTCGATCCACTCTCGCTCTGCCCCGATACGATAGCGGCCCTGGCTATTGCCTTTGACGCGCACAGGCTTACCGTGGCGGGGCCGCCCATCGCGTTTGACCCGGCGTGCGCGATTGCCGCGGCCGAGCTGGTGCGTCAATCGAGCTGGGCACTCATGAATCGTGGCCTGCACCTGAAAGAGATCAACAAACGATGGAATATGCCGGTCTCGCCCACAACCGCGGCGCAGCACCTTTCGGCCGATTTGACCCTGCGGTACATGCCGCAGATTCTCCTGCGCGCCCGGGCCCTCGATTCGTCCGACCCGCTCGTCAACCGGATCGCGGCCATCCTGAGACGCTGGCCGCTTTCCGGAGTCTTGTCCGACATTGATGATGCGCCCTTGGGGTCACTCGAGTTCGCGGGCCATCCCGGCTTGATGCTCTTGTACGCGGAACGACTCAGCAGCAACGATCGGCCAGCGTGGCGGCCCGACCGAACAAGCCACGCCTGGAACTATGATGAGCTCGTACGCAGCCTGAGCCAGCCATCGGCGGTGGCGGTGGCGGACGCGCGAAATGAGGTTTACCGTGGAAGATGACACGGTCGCTCGCCTTCATCGCGATGTCGTCGAGCCGATCAAGAAGCGTTTTGTGGGCCGCGACGAGATCATCGACCTGATGGTCCTCGCGGTGGCCGCCGGTGAGCACCTGTTCCTTCACGGACCGCCGGGGACCGCCAAATCGGCGTTGATCCGCCAGTTTGCCATCGCCGTTCGGGCGAATTATTTTGAATATCTGTTGACCCGTTTTTCCGAGCCCAATGAGGTATTTGGTCCGATCGATCTGGCGCGGCTGCGCGAGGGAAAAGTGACCACGGTCATCACCCGGATGCTGCCCGAGGGCGAGTTCGTCTTTCTCGACGAATTGTTCAATGCCAACAGCGCGATCCTCAATAATCTGTTGACAGTCCTCAACGAGCGAATTTACCGACGCGGGGCCGAGATCCACCAGCTCCCGCTTCTGTCGCTGTTTGCGGCGTCGAATCACTTGCCCGAGGATGAAGCGCTACGCGCCCTGTTCGACCGCTTCCTCCTTCGCTGTCATATTGACAACCTCAAGCGCGAAGAACTACCGCGGCTCTTGACCGCCGGCTGGGAGCTGGAGCAGGCTGGTCCGCTCGAATCGTCGGTGACGGCGGCCGACCTGCGCGCCCTGGCACGTCAGGTCTATAACGTCGAACTGACGGGGATCACCGAGCGTTATGCCGACGTCGTCGCCCGCGTGCGCGACCTGGGCATCGCGTTTTCAGACCGCCGGGCCGTCAAGGTTCTCAAGCTGGTGGCGGCGTCGGCCTTGATTTGCGGGCGCCGGGCGGCCCGGATTTCTGATTTCTGGGTCTTTCGCTACGTTTGGGACCGCGAAGAGCAGATCGCGCCACTGGCTGCGCTCGTGGCCGGGATCGTCGAGCCACATGCGAATGAGCCCGATGGCCATCCCCTTGCCGCGCTGCCAGACCGTGTCGACGGTGAAGAGATCGCCCGCCAGCTCGATTCGATCGCGGCCGAGATGAAACGCCACCCCTTGAGCCTCGCCGTCATCGCACGCCTGCGCGACCAGCTCGGCAGCCTGTCTGATAGCTCAGCCTGGCTCGCCGACGAGGCCGCTCGCCGGCACCTGGCCGCTCGTATTGACGAGCTGTTCAAACGGCTGGGCTGAAGGCGATATCGCCGATCGACCAAGAGCATTTTCGCCGTCACGCTTGCGCGATCAATGCGGGTGCCGGGTCTTCCATGCTTTCAAATAACGTGAGGCCTTCGGATTGGCCGAGTTCCACCTTGGCTCGTCGGGATCGTTGGCGATCATGAGCAGGCCGTGAGCCACCATCCGGTCGACCCTGGCCATGTTGGCGTAGTCAATCTTGTCCCAGTGGTCGCTGACGCCGTGGTAGTCGGGGAACATGAAAGCGACGCCGATCGTGTGTGCGGGGACGCCCAAATCGGCGAGCGCCTGGTTGTCACTACGGCTGAAGAACGAGTCGCTGAATCGCGGGTGCCGCTCGAGCCGTACTTTTTCGGCTTCGCCGGCCGCGGCGAAGATATCCGAGACGTCGGAGTAGCCGTACCCCGTCATGAAGGCGGCGCCGACACGCGGGCCTTCTTCGTCATCGGTGCGGCCAACCTGCTCGAGATTCACATCGGCGACCGTTTTCTCGATGGGTACAACCGGGTGCCGGCCATAATACCGGGAGCCCAGCAGGCCTTTTTCCTCGCCGAAGAAGGTCATGAAGATGAGGCTCCGCTTGGGACGGGTCTTGAGCGTCGCGAGCGCCGAGCCGATCTCGATGACCGACACCGTGCCGCTGCCGTCGTCATTGGCGCCGTTGTTGATCTGGTCGATCCTGGGATCGGCCGCGCTCGCGTTTCCCAGCCGGCCGATGTGGTCGTAGTGCGCGGTGACGATCACATAGGTGTTTTTCAGCTTCGGATCGGACCCGCGCAAGAGGCCCAGCACGTTGCGCACCTTCACGGGGCGCGACGTCGGTTCATCCATGTGGAGCGTCACCGCGATCTTGTCGGGCGCAGTTGCGCGTAGGTTCTCGAACAGGGCGACCAGCCGGGGGTCGTCGACCGTGATCAAGGGGGCCCCCGGGCGCTCGCCGCGGCCGCCGGCGGCGGAGCCGCGTGGGTTCTCCGGATCGATCGCGCGCCCGGGCGCAAGCCCCGTCGCGGCACCCGGCGTGCGGGCCACGTTGATAACGAGTGCCGCCTTCAGCGCCGTCATCCGGTTCATGAACCGGCCGACCGCCGCGATCGCCGCGCGATCTCGCGTGCCGATCCCGCGCAGCTCGGTCAGCACGGCCTTGCCCTCGACCTGGGGTGGAGTCAGTGTCTCAAGCCCCCTGGCGTCCGCCGCGTCGAGCTTGATCACGTGGTTGATCTTGAGGTCGATGGCCTGAACGCGCGAGAATCCCACGTGATTCTTGTCCACCTCGATCGGAACCCCGTTGCCCGTGTTGACGACAAAGCGAAAGCCATCGTCGTCAGGCTCGAGGAGTTTCCAGTTCGCGGTCTGAAAGTAGGCGTCATCGCCGATCGGTTCGAGCCCCGCACGGCGAAACTGCGCGGCGATATATTCGGCCGCCAGGTCAAGCCCGCGTGACGGTGTGTCGCGCCCTTCGAGCAAATCGGAGGCGATGAACGAGAGATGGCCGCGGAGTGAGCTGGCATTGATCCGATCGAGGGCCGCGGTTTCATCGGCCGTCAGCGTGACGCTCGGTGCCCGCCGATCATCGGCCAGAATAGCGGAACACGTTCCGGCGACCAGGCAGACGAAACCGACGGCGTTCCAACGCGATTGGGCCTGCCGTGACATCATGCGATTGCACCTTGTGAAGAAGACCGCTCTCGATCTCCAAATGCGGCATTGAAGATACTGGCTGGCGGTCCCGGAGCACAAGGAAACCTTTGACGCCGGTGTGGATCGCCGCTGCCCGGTTTCGGTTCACCGATCAAAATCTCGATCGCTGGTCGTGCCGCGTTCGATCAACGTCTTATGAACCTATCTTTTCACTCGATCACCAGTCCCCGCAGCGCCGGAGTGCCGCCGCCATCGAGTGCGACTTCCGCCCAGAGCCGACGGTCGCGCACGGCGTTTTCATAATCGTGGCCGGTTCCCTCCTGGAGATAGTACGATTCGATTCCGTAGGTGACGCGGCCGTTCTCCTGCGCCGTGCCTCGGATGAACACGCCGGAATCAGGCGCGTTCTCAAGAAACACGCCGCCGCGATAATGACGGCCATCGAGTTCGGGAACGAGGGTCGAGTAAACCGTTTGTCCGGCCGGATACACTTTTTGAGATCGAGTGCTGCTGATCGCATAGCTGAGCGTCACATAATCGCCGCGGAACATGTCGCGCGGATCGACCGGCTCGACGCGCAAGAGGACCGTTCGCGCTCCCAGAAAGGGAACCGTCTTACCCACGATCATCGCGGCGAGCACCGTGAGCTGAAAGACCACGGCGGCCACGAGCACCCAGCGCGTGGTCGCCGGGTCGAGCCCCAGCGGCACGCGGGGGGCCTTGATCGCACCGGCGTCGGTTTCCATCGAAAGAAGATCGGCCGGGTTTTGTGCCTCGTGCAATGCACGATCCGAAGGATGATCGAGATCAGGCAAGGGACACCGCCTTCCGTTTCCGCCAGTAAAGGGCGATCACAAAGAGAGCTCCGCCACAGAAGAAGAACATCAAGGCCGCTCCGAGCATGCCGCCGAGCGCTCCGAAAAGATCGATATAGCGGAGCACGGCCCACAACATGAGATAAATGACCCCCGCCCCGAACGGCCGGCTCTGGTCTTCAGTCAAACCCAGGCGAATGAGCCAGAGCGCGACGGCGACCATCCCCAGATTGGCCCCGATCGTCGGTATCCAGGGACCGGTGTCCCGCGTGCCAAAGGCGGCGAGAAGTGCGAAGAGACACAACAAGCCGATTGGCAACCATCGCTGACCGGCGATCGCCCGTAGCGAATCGACGACCGAGTCGCGAGTCAACGCAATGGCCGTGGGTAATGCCTTGGAACGAGCGTAGGCCACGATCAATCCCGCGACCGTCAGGACCAGGATCAAGCTCATCTGCTCGACACCGCCGAACAGGAGGTTATTTCCGTTCTGAACGATCTCCTTGTTGAATTCGTAAAAACTCAGCAAAACGAGCGTTGAGCCTGCCAGCGCGATCCCGTAAAACCGGTAGGGAACCGCCAGCAGGCTGCGTGGCGGATGGAGCGCGGCGATCATCAGCATGAGCGAGCCGACCGCCCCGATAAAGAAAGTCGGATTCGCGGGCATCTTCCATGCGATTGGCTGCAAGATGGCCCACCACGCGAGCAGGGGTATATAAACGCCCACCGTCGTCGCTGAATTTCTGCGGTAGGCCCACCAGAGCCCGGGCGCGACCAGAAACGGCAGCGAATATCCTGCGCTTGGTATCGTTCGCCAGAACAGCCGTTCGAGCGATAGCACATCAAATCCAATCCACAGGGCCAGGAGTGCCGCGAAGAGGAGATGAAGCAAGACCGTGTCGAGAAAGTACGCGAACGGCAAAACCCCGACGGCCCACCACCACAGGCCGTCGTAATTGCTCGACTCGATGTGGAAGATCTGGGCCAGCAAGAAGATGGCCGCGCCATAAAAGAGGCAGCCGAGGAAAAAGACAACCTCCGAGGCGCGCAGCCATCCGAGCCGGAACCCCAAGTGGAAGCCCGCCGCATGCGTGCCGATTAACGCGACAAGGATCGCGACGACCTTGAGCGGGGCCGGCATTGCCTCCCAGTTATAGCCGATGAGCAATAGCACCCCGAGTCCGACGAGGGTCGCCGCCACGGCCACCAGGGTGAGCACCCCTTTGGCTTGCTGTCTGGCTTCGAACGATTCGCGACTCGTAAAGGCCGAGCAACGTGCTCGCCTGCTCCTCGCCGATTAGCCCGGATTATTCAAACTTCGCCCAACAAAGAGACCTCGGTTGACGTATAAGATGTTGATACAACGCACTTTACACGTCAACACAGAGGTCCTCCATGAGTTTACAGTCTGTTCCGCTGGTGTCACTAGATTTCTTTCCGTCCCGGCCCATTCACGTCGAGATTTCTAGCGCACCTCTCTCGAGCGACGCCGGTCTGTTGCCGATCCGTCAGTTCGATGAGGAGATTCGCTTCACGGAGCAGTTTGCGGCCGCGATTTTAGACAGGCGAGACCCTAGCTTCACGCAGCAGTCGGTACTGAGCATGGTTCGGCAGCGGATCTACGGTATCCTCGCCGACTACGAGGATCAGAATGATCACGACACTCTGCGGTCGGACCCCATTTTCAAAATGATCGCCGATCGTCTACCGGATGATCCCGATCTGGCCAGCCAACCCACGCTTTCGCGGTTTGAGAACGCCGTCTCGATCTCCGACTTGTGGCGGCTGAGAGATGTCTTGGCCGACGAGTTCATCCAGTCGTTCGCAACGCCGCCCGGGCACATCACGCTCGATCTCGATGCCTTCGACGATGCCGCGCATGGAAATCAGCAATTGATTATGTTTCACGGATATTATGAGCAGTATCAATACTTGCCAATTACCATCACGTGCGCCGAGAACGACATGGCCGTTTTGGTGGGCCTGCGTCACGGGACCTGCCCGGCGACTCTCGGGGTGGACAACGACCTGCGGTATCTGGTGGGACGGCTGCGTGCGGTCTGGCCCGACGTCCATATCCACGTGCGGGCTGACAGCGGCTTCGGCGTACCCATGATGTATCACGTCTGTCAGGAGCTACGGCTGTCCTACACCTTTGGCATTGGCATGAATTCGCGGCTCCGCGACCTCAGTGACGAGTTGCTCAAGCAGGCGGTCAAGGATTTTGAAGAGACCAAGAAGCCACAACGGCTGTTCCTCCCGGTTCGCTATCAGGCCGGGAGCTGGGCGACAGATCAGCCGATCGTTATCAAGGTTGAAGCACACGCTCAGGGAACTAACCGGCGGGCTGTGGTCACGAACCGGCCTGGGTGGCAGGCCATGCCGTCGGCGATCTACGAGGAGTACGCCGAGCGAGGCGAAAGCGAGAACCGAAACAAGGAACTGAAGACGGAATTGCAAGCCGACCGCCTCAGCGACCACCGGTTTATGGCAAATTACTTTCGGTTATATCTTCATGCGGCTGCATTGAACCTTCTGGTTCGGCTCCGGCATGCCGTCGTCTTGTCGCCTCCGACGACGGCCGAACTGGGGTTATCGGCCGATCTGCCGACCGCCGCGATTGACGCACCGCACCGTAAGCGATTCTTCAATCGGCGCCGCGTACGCGATCCTCTCGGAGAAGGATTCGCCTGTACCTGGCGAACCAGGTTGATCAAGGTCGCCGCCGAAGTGACCACCCGCGCCCGGCGTGTGATCGTGCGGCTTTCATCGAGCTGGCCACACCTGGATCACTTGCTGAAGGTGAGTCAGGTCGTGACGCAGCGCGTCCATGGCCCGACAACGGGTTAGTTTCTCGATCCGGTCACGTCCAGGGGAAAGGAAAACCAACCGAACTTCACATCATGGGTAGGGGTCGGTGCGCGCCTCGCTCGTGACTGTCACGACAGTATCACTACATATTAACTTACATGCTAGTTGCGTGCATGGGTGTGAATAATCCGGGTTAGCCCCATCTTTGTCCAGGCCGCGACCTCGCCTTCGAGCCAATCGCGCTGCACCCGCGTCGCCTCACGACTCATGTTGCGCCTCCTCAAGATTGCCGTTTCTGGGAACCCGGGCACCCGGATAAGAAGAATATGCACATCGGAGGAGCGGGAGTGCCATCCTGGAGTCGCCGGGGGTTCGCAAATGGGCCATCCTCACGTCGGCGAGCACGATCCATAACGTGCCCCACTCGTGACCTCTGCCGTATACTCGAACATGGAAATCAATTGAGGATCAAGATTCGCTCCTGGCCAGCCTCATTGACCTGCTGGACGACTTCAAGCTCGAACATCCCGCGAGTACCTCGATTCACAGACGATTTCGATGAGGATCCCCCATGGCCTACCCCCTTGTACCGACAGCCGCTCCTGGAAGATGGGTCGGGCCGCTCTTGGCGATGGTCGTCGTCGCGAACGGCCGCGCCGCCGCCGACCTCCCGAAAGCGCCCGCGATGTCGCGAGTGCGCGTGTCCAGCGATGCCAGACGCTTTGAGCTGGCCGGCCCGGGCAAGGCATTCTTCCCCTGGGGGTTCAACTATCTCGGCAAGTTCGAGCATCTCGCCGAGGACGACTGGCAGACATCCGAAGGCTGGACGCGGATCGAACGCGATTTCCGCGAGATGAAAAAACTCGGTGCCAACGTGGTCCGCTGGCACCTCCAGTTCGAGACATTCATGCTGAGCCCCGAGAAGACCGACACGGCACAGCTCACGCGGCTCAAGAAGCTTCTCGACCTGGCGCGGGCCAATCGGCTTTACCTCGACCTCACCGGGCTCAACTGCTTCCGGCTCAATCGCATTCCCCCCTGGTATGATGCGCTCTCCGAAGTCGACCGCTGGAAGTGCCAGGCCCGCTTCTGGGAGGCCGTGGCCGGGGTCGCAGCCGGCGACTCGGTCGTCTTCTGTTACAACCTCATGAACGAGCCGGTCATTGCCGACGCCGGGCCCAAAGACCATCCCTGGGTCACGGGTGAGCTGGGCGGGTTTCATTTCGTCCAGCGCATCTGCAACAAAACGGCCGGCCGCGACCAGACCGATATCGCCGAGGCCTGGGTCAAAGCGCTGGTCGAGGCGATCCGCCGCCACGACAAGGACGCCCTCATTACCGTCGGCGATATCCCGTGGACGTTGGTATGGCCAGGAGCGAAGCCCGTGTTTGCCTCGCCCCGTGTGAGCCGCTATCTCGATTTCATGAGCGTGCATTTTTATCCCAGCACCGGCAAGCTGGACAGGGAGACCGTTGCTCTCGCCGCTTACGACATCGGCAAGCCGCTCGTCGTCGAAGAGACCTTTCCGATGACCTGCTCACTGGTCGACTTCGACAAGTTCGTCAATGCCGCGTCAGGCCGCGTCGACGGCTGGATCAGCCACTATTTCGGCGCGACGCCCGCCGAGCATCGCGCCGGGGCCAAGCCGGCTGGAGCAGCGGTCGCTGAATTTCTCGAATACTGGGCCAAGACACGCGAGGATCGCGCCAGGCGTTGATTGTGTGGCGCAGCGAGGCCGGCTCAGCATGACGATCCCTTTGTGTCACCTTTTCCCAGCAAGCCGAACCCCGGGTGGACGCCGGGTTTCAGACCTTGTTCGTCGGCGATCCGCCGCAGAAATTCCGCGAGCTGGGCCCGTTCTCGATCATCAAGCGCCGCGCACACGGCTTGCTGATGCTCGTGCGATACGCGGTCGATTCGCTCGAGGGCCGCGCGACCGGCCGCCGTCAGGTTCAGCGCGTAGGAACGGCGATCCGCCGGGCTATTCCTCCGCTCGACCAAACCTTGTTGTTCGAGATCGTCGATGATGCCCACGAGCCGGCTCGGAAACATGCGAAGCCGCTCGCCAAGCGCCTGCTGGCTGAGGCCGTTGGACTCGGCCATGACGCGCAGGATGCCCGCATGCATCGGCTTGAAACCCAGCGGCTCGAGGCGTGCCGCGAATCGCGACGAAGCGTGTGCACCAACCTGTGACAATAAAAAAGCGAGCCCAGGCGCCGCGTCGGCGGGAGGCGTACCGGGCGTCGAGCGGGAACGGGCCATTCGTTAACTCAAAAAATCGTTATTGACTGTAATGATTAGCGTCGATATTATTCTCGCAGCCTGGAGGGGGTATGGCAAGATGAGCCTGGCTGATGGTTCCGCGATCTTTAAAGCAGGGGAATTTGATCATGAGTCTGAATCATCTCAACCTCACTGTGACGGACGTTCGGTCGAACCGGGTGTTCTTCGAGACGTATTTGGGTTTCCGGTGCGTGGCCGACCGCGGCCGCGACGCCCTGGCCGTGTTGATCGATGAATCGGGATTTGTGCTGACCCTCAACAATTTCGAGCGAGCGGCCGAGGTTGCCTATCCGGGTGCGTTTCATGTCGGCTTCATGCAAGAGAGTCGCGAGAAAGTCGACGAGATCCACGCGCGATTGTGTGAAGCTGGGTTCTCGCCGGAGCCGCCGCGTGAGTTCCATGGCGCGTGGACCTTTTACTTCAAGGCGCCCGGGGGCTTCCTAGTTGAGGTGCTCCATCAACGTCGAATGGAATAAGAATGCGGCCAGAACGTTTCGGGCAGATCGACTGTTCGACGTCAAATGCGCGTTAGCTTCAGAACCCATGTCGCACGGCGCGGCCGAGGCGGCGCCAATACTTGCGGCCCCCTCCGTGCAAACCCGGTGCCTTCTGATGACCGAGTCGCCCGTTTTCAACGGCGTGCGATGGCCATGTTGACAGGAGGCGGACAGGTGGCGTAAGTATAAAGGTTCGCGCCTGTACTGGTCGTGCGGTGCGATTTTACCTGGAGACGTCGTGTCGCTATATCGCGACCGGGTGAGGACGCGGAAAGGGCCGATGATTGGCTCGCTCGTCGATCGAGAGATTTCGACAACCTTGGTTTTGCAGCACATCAAGAGGAGGCGTGCCGTGACAACGGTGAAGATGTCCCGCGTTTCGTTGGCCGCGTTGGGGGCGGCGCTCTTGATTACTGGCTTATTTCCACGAGCGGCTTCCGCCGGCAATGTGATCAACGCGCCCGCCGTCGATTTTGCAACGCAGACGGCGACAGATCGGGTCACAATCGGCGGCCGGACTTACCAGGTCACGGCGACGACGATTCCCCTTCACTACTTCACATACTGTTCTTTTATCGCTAATGGCATGGCAGCCCAGTTCCCCACGACAAATGTTGCGTTTGCCGGTGTCGGCGGGAGCGCGGCCGCCAGTATCCCCAACATCGCTGCGTCCGATTTCACCGTGTCGCAATACCTGCCCTGGGCCGTCAACAACAATGTCGTCAGTAAGGCTGTCACGGGCCCCAATGATGTGAGCTACAGTTGGCAATCGCTTGGGCTACCCCGTGGTTTCGCGGCCCCGGGCACGAATCTCGACGCCGGCGGCGCCGAGATTTTGCTCAGCTATACACCGCAAAGCAACGGTACTGATCCCACGAATGTGAACTTCATCCAGGGGTTCATTAGGAGCACAAACGGCGGGGCCACCAGCTCAGGAACCATCGATAGCGGCCGTGCCAGTCCTTTTTACAACGCCGATTCGATCTCGGGCACGGGCACGACTGCGCAAGCGCGATAAGGTTCCTCTGGTCACGACGCCCGCGGGGCCCGGCCATACGGCTGTGCCGGCCTGGATGATTGACCTACCTGGCTACGGGTTGCCGGCAGGCGGTGTCTTTACCCGTACCGTCACGTTCCAGGCGTTCATCGAATCGGATCAGATGATCAACGGCAAGAACTACGACGTTCTCTATGGCGGCGTGCAGTGGGGTTATACCGTGACCAGTGCACTCGTCCCGGCCCCTGAACCAGGCACTTTGACCCTGTTGTCGGGAATGGCGGTGATCCTGTCGGTGGGACATTTCTGGCGGCGGCGAACCGCACGGCGGTGAATCAAAGAACGATCGCCGACGTCCGCGTGATCGGCGTCTGCCACGCGCGCTGCCGATCTCAATCCAGGCGGCCGGCGATCGGTCCATGTCCACTTTGTTTCATGGCATGGCGGTATTGCAGGGGTGGCGATGCGCCAAACGATGTGACCCATCGTGAACCGCACCGCGCGTGTCAGTGCTGGCGTCATCGCGAAACATCAAGTGAACGATGCGAGGCCCAGATCCTTCGTCGCATCGCCCCAACAAACTCGTCCATCGCTTTTTTTGGTCTCGCGATATGATTATGAATAAGGGATTGAATTCCCAGACGTGGCCGATTGACTCATCGCAAGCTTGTTTTGGCTCTCGAGTACGTGAGCATTTGAGTCAGAGGCCCGGAAACCCATCGGAAAGTGAGCCAAGCATGACAATAAGCTTTGATATTCCCCAAGACATCGAACAGCAGGTTCGCCCGAACAGGAGCGACCTCAACGGCAGGGGCGCGAGGCTTTTCTGGTCGAGCTGTTCCGAGAGCACGAGATCACGCATCATCAGCTCGGAGAGGCACTTGGACTGGAGCGTTATGAGACAGATGGCTTACTCAAGAAATATGGCGTCGGGCTCGATCTGAGTGTCGAGGAGATCAAGACCGCCTCCGGCTTACTCCGCGACGCGAGACCCGCATGATCGCCGTTTCCGACACCACGCCGCTTAACTATCTCATTCTCATTGGTGCCTCCGACATCCTCCCCCAACTGTTCGGGCAGGTCTACGTCCCCACTGCGGTCATCGACGAGATGAAACATCCCAGGGCTCCCGAAATTGTCCGAAGATGGGCTCAAAATCCCCCAGAGTGGGTCATGGTTCAAGCCCCACAGGTCATTGATTTGACGTTGCTGCCAAGACTTCACCGGGGTGAGGCGGAAGCTCTTTCACTTGCCCAGGAGCTTCGAGCGGAATGGGTAATCATGGATGACTGGGACGGCCGCCAGACAGCTAAGGCCCTGAAAATTCCGCTGTCGGGCACCCCTGACGTTCTTGAAGAAGCGGCCGTCCGCGGCCTGCTCGATATCGACGAGGCCGTCGGAAAACTCAAGCAAACGAACTACCGAGCTACCGCGGAACAGTATCAAGCAACGCTTGAAAACGTGCGAGTGCGAAAACTTACTCAACAGCACAACCGGACGTTACAAGGACCTGACGAGCCGTCTCCGTCATCGGCCTCAACCGACGAGCTCGCGACCGACGAGTTGGCGACGTAACGCGCGGAAACGGACGACTGCGCATGGCCATGTGTCCAAAACGGGTCGAACCCAAGTCTTTCTAACCTTATTTGCAATGGACGAATTCGTGCGGTTTCGATAAAAGAGCCTGTCAAGATGAGCGCCTGTTACCTGCAAGCAGCGGCTGGAGCAACCTGGACGCTACTGGGATTAACGACTCCGGCCAGATCGTGGGCCAAGGCACTTACGACGGCCAGCAGCTTGCCTTCCTGATGACGCCCGATGCCATCGAAACACCGGAGCCGAGCACGCTCATCGCGTGGGCCTTGGCCGCGACGCTCGTAGCCGGGCGGCTCGGTGCCGCCAGATGGCGCCAAGAACATTCGAAGCCCGTCTGACGATCAATTTCCGTTCACAACTTCCGAGAGTAGAACCGCAGAAAGATAACCACTCAAGGCAGCAAGTCCCTGCAATGGCGTACCGTCATCACCTTGCTCCTCATCCAGGATCGCTGACCAGAACAAATGGATCTTGACCATGCGCCGACATCACCGATTGCGCAAGCAGTTCGCCTTCACCGTGATCGAGCTCCTGGTCGTGATTGCGATCATCGCGATCTTGATCGGCTTGCTGTTGCCGGCCGCGCAGACAGCACGCGAGGCAGCGCGGCGGATGATGTGCCAGAATCAATTGATGCAGATCGGCCTGGCGATGCACGGGTATCACGCCGCCTGGCAGAGCTTCCCGCCGGGGTATTTAGCCCCGTACGCGACACGCCCCAATCGCCCGGTAACCGACTTCGAGCTCGGTGCCGGCTGGGCCTGGGGGACGCTGATACTTCCCTATCTCGAGCAAAGGCCCGTCTACGACGCCGCGAACTTCGATTTCAGCTTTGGACAGGCCGTGGCCGGCGACCCGGGTCTGGCGTCAAACCGGACCGTCATGCAGATGAGCATCGCGATGTTTCTTTGCCCGAGTGATCGAGGTGGCGAGGGCCCGATCCGCCTGGGGTACGATTCCGCCAGTGTGTTTGGCTCGCCCGGCCAGTACATCGCGTCGGCCGGCTGGATGAATTCGTCTGTGTACAACGTCACGGGGACAGGCGTTTTCTATCCGAATAGCCGGGTTGCCATCGCCGACATCAGCGATGGGACGAGTGCGACGCTGATGATTGGCGAGCGATCGCGCGACCTGGCCGATAGCGCCTGGTCGGGCGTCATGTGGAGCGACGCGACGCCAGCGCCGCTCTGTACCAAGCTGGGCTGGCCCGTAAATCGTGCGTCAACGCGATGTTCCTGCTCATGGGCCGCACCGGGCCGGCAACCGATATCGTGAGCGGCAGCATCATACCGGGTGGCTATTCGCTGAATCGCCAGGGCGCCAGCGCCGATGGCTTCGCGAGTTTGCACTGGGGTGGGTGCCAGTTCTTGTTCTGCGATGGCTCGGCCCGCTTTGTGAAAGAGACGATGGCGCAGCCCATTTTCCGCGCGATGGCAACGTGCGCCGGCGGTGAGGTAATCGGGTCTGACGCGTATTGAGATGAGAACGCGAATTGATATTCATGTCTTTGGGACGTCGATTTTTCAACGCGCCTGCAGTATAAAGAGCCAGGGGCCCGAGCGGCATCTGAACCGATAAAAGCCAGATAAGGCGTTTACGCTCGACGGCATCCCGCTCACGAAAGTGCTATCTATTGCAAACTGTCATGCGGTCGGGATGAGTGCGGCGTTTGCACAAAGCGGCAGGCCCGGGTTCGGCCAGTTAAATGCCTTGCGCGATCCTAGGAGGCCAGGCTCCGGACGAGCCGAGTGCCAGTGCCGACCCGGGGAGCCTCTGCGTCTCGGAATCACACAAGACGGTTTAGTCGCATTGGCCCGGGCGACCGCACCGCCAAATTTGTTTGATATCTGATTCGGGAAAGAGGCCTCCATCGCCGATGTGATCAAAAACATTCACCCCACGGCGCCAGCGCCTGGTCGCGCCGCGCCGAGATCCAGCCGAAGGCCCAGGCCGAGAGGGATCAATCGCTTGTGCTTGGCGACGCCGAACCGCTCGATCGTCGTGTGGCGATGGAGACGAGATCGAGCGGTGATAGCCGACCTGTGGTTTAGTCGCCGCCCGCCCGGCAATTGGCAGACGCGGCGCGGTCGTTCTACCGATCAGGATACGAAAGCACTTTCGTATCGGCCGCGTTCGACATAGGCTGGGGTGATTGAAGCGCGAGTCCTTGGTGCTACGCCTGACTTCGTTGCACTCGACGCACTTGGAAGTGAAGCACCCCGAGGCTTGCGGACGGTGAGCCTGCATGAGTATCAGGAAGAACACCAGCGCGGCACCTGAATCGTGGCGGATCGCTGGTTGCGCCAGCTTGCCGGTCGATGAGCTACGCGTGCTGGCCGGGCTGCGTCGCGAGCCAGGGATACGCGTGGTGATCGCGGGCGCCCGCGCGTGGGTCCGCTGGTCGACGCGTGCCCATTCGGATCGCGACAGCGGGCTCGTCGCACGCACCCTCATGGCCGCTCGCGATGCCGAGCTGTTCGTCGAACGCGGTGGGACCTGGTATCGTCTCGGTGCGCATCTGCCGGCTTTTGAGGTTCCCTTTCGCGACGGAGCCGACGGGGCTCCGCTTGATGCCGTTGTCATTCCATCCCCGGTTACCGCGCTGCGGCCCGGGCGGCCGATCGACGTCGGTCCGGTGCCGATCAATCTGGTGCGTGATGAGAGCGAGCAGCCGCGGCCGACAGCCGCGCTGGGATGTTCACTTGACGCGTTGGCCCAGTGGGTCGAGTCGGCACCGTCATTGCTGCTTGCACCGCTGGCGTGCGTCTGGCGCGAAGTTTCTCCGGGTCACGACGGAAGCGGCCATCGGGATGCACCCCCTATCGCCGCGATGACCCTGGTGCTGGGTGCGCCCGGGGCGCGGCTGCCGGTCTTGAGTGCAAGTACGCGGTACTGGGGCGGCGGCACGGGCCTCCTGATGGTTCCGCTCGGATACCGAATCGAGCCAAACTTGCCCGAGGAGACGATTCGTGGCGTGCTCGGGGCCGGACCCGACGACCTGGTCTTCCTCGCTGAAAACCGCGTCGAGCTGGTACCGCGGCGTAGCTTTCGACCGCTCACGCGGGCGGGCGTTCGCCTCGCCGTGGCGCGGTGGGGCGCACTCTCGCGAGCCAAGGGGGTTCCGGAATGAGTCGGAGCCGCGCGGCCTTTTACTTGCAAATCCCGGCCGATTATTGCCGGACGTTCGGCGGCATGCGGTGGGCTCAATATGGTGAAGCCGTCGAATTCCTCGATGGTCCGGCGGCGGGCCGGACGTTTGCGTTCGCCGCGGAGATCGCTCTCTTTCTCGAAGGCATGTGCGAGTCGCGGCGCATCCTGCCCGACTTTGGTTTGGTGCTTCATCTCCTTTATCTGGTGGGACTGGGCGATCGGGCCACTCGGCACGGCGAGGGCGGCTCGTCCTGTATCGAGCGGGTCGCGGCCCCGTTTCGCGATCTCGGGTGCCCGCTGCGCAACGCAGGCGCACTCGCGTCGTGGCTCAGCCGCAAGGCACCGCCCGCGGCCGACCCGCCCGCGCTGGCCGAGCTGCACGCGATCTTGACGGGTGGAAGCTGGGTTCCTCAGATCATCCTGAGCCATCCTTCCCTGGGCGTTTTCGACCAGGCCGAAAAGCCGTCGCTCGACCCCAATGCCTTCGAGAAGCTGGTCTGGCGGCAATCCGATTCACTGTCGAATCGAGCGATCCGCCACTGGCTGCGGCACGGGCGTGGGCCGTCGGACGAACCTGGCGAATCGATGACTGTCCCGGTGCGCCCAACCAGCCTGACAGAGTCGCTGGCCGAGATCGAAGAGCGGCCCCGGCTTGCGGGTATCAGCCGGTTGATGAACCGGATGGACGCCGTGCTCACGCTCCCCGCGCGACGGCTCAGAGCGGCCGAGCCGCATCATAACGGGGGCTATGCCGACCTCGCCACGCGGGGTATTCCCGAACGCATTCTTCCTTTTCAGTTTGCTCTGGACGCCGACGAGTTTCTCAGGCGCTACGCCGAGCACGAGTTGCTCTACTTCCAGCGAGAAGAGTCGCGGCAACACACCGTCGACGAGCTGATCCTCCTGGTCGATCAGGGTGTGCGCACCTGGGGCGATGTTCGCCTCTGGCTCGCGGGGGCGGTACTCGCGCTGTTGCGCCAGGCCGGGTCGCCGTGACCTGGCCGTGAAGCTCGCCGCGACCAGCCGCCAGGATGATCCGGTCGATGCGGCGTCGCTCGACGGCAAAGCCCTTGGCGATTTGCTGGAGGCGAGCGACCTCACGCCCGACCCGGCCGAGGCGCTCGAGCGGCTGCTGACGACACTGCCGGCGTCGGCAACTTCGACAGACCTCGTCCTCCTGACACACCCCCGCAGCCTGGCCGCTCCTCGCGTCGTCACGGCCGCGCGTGCGATCGTCGAACAAGCCGGGTTCGCGACTGTTCAGCGTGACCATCGATGCCGCCGGCCAGCTCGAGCTGGCCGAGCTCAAACGTGGCTTACCCGTCGTATCAGGGCGGAGTCGAATTCTGTCTCCAGATCTCGCTCAGGAAAGTTCCGTCGTCGGGCCGGCTTCCAGGCCGCGACGCGCTGGATAGAGTTGCGTGGACGGGAGAGATCGAGTCGATCGGGTTCCCGTTCATGACGGATAACCTCGATCACCTGGATAGCCGCTGTGATCTGGCCACCTCGTCGTTTGACTTCGACGACCAGGGAGAGCGGCGTCTTGATTGTCGGGCGGCTCGGCCTTCCTTTTCGTGTGCCGCTGCGACGGCCTCGAAGCCGAGACGCTGCCACGGCCCGTGGTCGAAGGCCGAGTGCTGAAAATGCGTCAGAATGTCGTCGGCGTGGCGGGCGGGTTCGTCGTCGAGGCCCACCACGACGAACGTCGCTTTCTCGTGCATTACGATTTAGCCAACCGGAGCGTGCGCTGTCACGAAGTGAGCAAAGTGGGGAGCGACTGGGGCTGGTTTTACTATCGCGACCTGCATGTGATCATGCTTTACTATCGCGGCGCGAGCCCGATCTCCCGGACGGAACCTGGCACGCCGGTATTCTTGCGCTGGCGCTCGACCTCGGCGTATCGGTCGAAGAGGCGACGAAGAGCCCCCGGTCGCAGCAAGCCGTGCTCCAGGCGGAATCAGGGATCATTCCCGTACCGATGGCCGCAGCGCTGTCGATGACGACCCTCACGGAACGGTCGTTCGGCCGAGCTTGTTTCGGGCTGCGGCTCGATCCGAAAACGGGAACCCTTGACGTACCGGCTGGGGGACGGTCGGGAGCAGGCGATGACCCCGCTCGCGGATGGAAAGCCCTCACTCAAGGGGGGCGAGATTGTGCGTGCGTTCCAGGGGGAGCAGATCGTGGCGATTGTCGTTGGCGAGGCCGTGGAGCCCGGGTTGTACTTCTTGAATGTGCGTGGCGCCACGATCGCGGGTATGTGCCCGATGAAGATGCGAGGCGGGGGCTGCGTGGCCTTTTCGCGCGATGGCCGGCGGTTTGCCCGCCGGCGTGAAGATGGCCTGGTGGAGGTTCGGGACATTCCCGGCAATCAGCCGCCGGTCTTGGTCGCGCGTCGCGAAACGCCGCGGATCCATTTCGCGACGCTCGGGCGCTCGTGCTTGCTGGTGCGCGAATTCGACCTCGACGGCCCTCGACGGGCGCGGCGGGCTTGCCTCTTGCGGTGGGACCAAGGGACGGCTCGACCTGCTGTTTCGATACGGCGGCCGGCTCCTCGCTGGAACGCCTCGGCGGCCCGTTCTTCGTTTCTCGCAGCTTGCCCGCTGCAGAACCACAGCCCGGGCCACTGACGCGAGCCGTTTCGTTCAGGTGATCGAGGGGCCAGACATCAGGGTTTTCATTGATGCTTATCATCATATCACAATTATGGACATTCGTGGCGCCCTCGCGTGTATGTTCTTTGTCGCCGACCGAGACATCGCCGCGTGGCTCCCCGATGGGACGTACGTGGGGATCGCAGCGATTGATCGGAGGTGCCGCGTCACCGGAGGCCGGCAAACTGCATCGCCGCCGCGATCGCGAGGCTCGAACGTCAGGACGGGGAAGGGGAGCCGGAATGACCGTGTCGATTGCCTTTCATCTCCGCCGCCGGACCACCAGCGAACCCGCGGTCGCCTTGCTGGTTCCGTCGCGCGATCCCGCCACGGTTCTGGCCCACTGCGCACGGCTGGCCGTGGATCCGACAAACAGGCTCTTCGACATCGCGGGGGGCTTCTTGCTCATGCTGGAGCAGCCGATGGCCGGCATGTCGACGAGTTCCGGCGCGGCACGTCTGCGTATGCTGGCGCCGGGATTTTATATTCCGGTCGATGCCGATCTCATTCCCGCACTGCTTGATGACGAGGCGAGCGGCTGGTGCGTGGCAGCGGGATTGGTTTTCGCACCCGATGGCCGCGTCCTTTTATTCGATCGCGAACATCCCGTCCCCCTGTCCGACTTGCTGGCGGCCGGCGGGCCCGTGTGTTCTCGAGATGGCTGGCGTGCATTCCCCGATCCGCCTCGCCTGGCCGATCGACTGATCCGTATCGAGCTGCAATTGCCCGACCCGCCCGCCGACATGTTTTATCGCGACTTGAAGGAAGATCGGCCGGGCTCTGCCGACCGATCCGAGCCGGCGACAGCCGAGCCGGGGACGAACCAGCCGGAAGGAGCGGGGGCCGACCAGGAGGCCGAAGCGGCCGTCGCACAGGGATCGCTGGCGGGCGCCGGGTCGTTATTGAGCGGGCTCTTCGGTGTGGTGCGATCCCTCTTCGGGAGTGTGAGCGACAAGTATTTCTCGGGTGCGGGCCAAGGTGGAATGGGACCGGGCCGATCACTCGGATCTGATTCGAAAGCTGCGTGCGCGAGTTCCGCAAGGGGAATTCCGACACAGCGCTTCACCACGCCTTGCCGATCCCGCCAGCGGCCGGGGGCGAGCCGGGCACGCCAGCCCGGATTGGCCAGTTGCCGTGGCGCCGGGCGATTTACAACCTGGGAGATCTGCTGCGGCCGAGGGCGGGGACCCGCGGCAAGCCTCCGGGGATGATCGCCGCCGAAGCCGAGTTGTTACGCGACCTGGCTGGCGAATATCGCCGGGCCGCGCAACAATCGCTCGATCGCGGCGACTTTCGACGCGCGGCTTACATTCATGGGTTCTTGCTCCATGACGACCGCAGCGCCGCGGGCGCTTTGGAGCAGGGGGGCTTGCACCACGATGCGGCGCTTCTTTATCTGAAAATCGATGATGCGGCGGCCGCGGCGCGCGCGTTCGAGGCGGCCGGCGAGATCGACCGCGCGATCGCGATTCACGGCCGGCTGGGCCGGCACGAGGCCGCGGGCGACTTGCTGCGGCGAATCGGTGAAGAAGACCGCGCGGTTGCCGAATATCAGCGTGCGGCGGCCCGCTTCGTGGCGGCGACTCCGCCAGACTTTTTCGCGGCCGGCCGGCTCCTGGCGGGTAAAGCACGGCGCCGGACCGGGCGATGGATCTGTATCGAACGGGTTGGGCGATCCGTCCCCGGGCCAATGCGGTTCTCTGTGTCCTCGAAATGGCGCGGATTCACGCCGAGCGCGGCGAGATCGAGCCCATACGCACGATCCTGAAGGAAGCCGACGAGTTTTTCGGGGCTCCCGGTAACGGCTTTGATGGATTCTTCTACAATGAAATCGCCGGGCTCAGCGCGCTGCCGTCGTTGTCGGCCTACTCCGACGAGCTGCGCGATCATGCGCTTCAATCGCTTGTGAAGCGGCTGGGCGCGGCGGTCACGGATCGCGGGTCGCCGCCGGTGCCGGCCCTGGTCTCGGAACTCCTGGGCCGCAGCCGGCTCTGGCCGGCCGGTGTGGTCAGCGACGCCGAATTCGCCGCCCGGCGCGCGGGCGGCCAGGCGCGCGAACGAAGTCACAACCGTGATAGTGAATTGTTCGTCAGCGGGATTCAGGTGGGTCGCGGAAGCGTGACCGCGGTCTGCCGGGCCAGCGAAACCGGCCAGGTGCTTCTCGGGTTTGACAGCGGGCAGGTTTATGCTTACCGGCCCCGGCGCAAGGAAGTGGTGTGTGTCACCGACGATCTCGGGCCGCTCCTGGGGTTGGCCGTCGCCGGCGATGGCCGAACCATCGCGGCGCTTCATGGCGAGGACAACAAGGGCCAGATTATTCTGACCCGCTTGCGGCAACATCCCGACGGCTCGTACCGGGCGTCTGGATACACGCCTGTCTCGACTAACCCGGCGTGCTGGTTGACTCCGATCCTTTCGTCGGGAACCGAGACCTTCGTCGGCTGCGGCGACGGCGCATATCTATCGATTGTCGATCTGACGACGGGTGCGATCCGCTGCTCCTGGCGCATTGCCGACGACGAAGCGCCCCTGCCGTCGTCAGCCATCCTGCTGCCGACGGGCTGTCTGAGCGGCATTGTCGAGCGGGATGTCATGGTTTTCACGCACGACGGGCCAAACTGGTGTGTCATCGACTCGGCCGGGACGCGGCTGCCGACCGCCCGGCACCACTGGGAACCGGCCCCCTTGAAGACAGGGTCGCTTCATGCGATGCCGATCTTCACGCGCTTTGCCTCGCCGTTCCTCGAGCTGATCGGGTTCGATCAGGAGGGGGCCGTCCATGTGGCGTCGTTTCACGTCGAGGATGCCGATGTCATGTTGCTACGATCGCACGTCGTCGCGACGCCGGGGGGCTATCTCGCGGCCGAGCAGACTAGCCTGTTCGAATTGATTGCCGTTTCGGCGACCGCGATCGACCGCGTCAGTTATCCGGGCGAGAAGATCAGGCGGGTCGAGCATCTGGAGCTGGGCTTCCCCACCGCGATCGCGTGCTTCGCGCTGACCTCGACGGCGGAAATTCTGGTCGTCTGTTCCGATGGAGTGATCTCGCGGGTGGCGACGACGCGGCGGGCGCGCACGGCCTCGAAATGACCGCGGACGGCGGAGACTTCTCATTGATCTCCAGCACAACGAGAACAACCCGAAAATACGCCCTCCTCGCTTTGAACGTCGAAGTCAGCGCCATCCTCAGGAAATGCGCAGCGTCGCGCGTCGAATCGCCGTGAAACGCAGCGCGCACAAGCGACCGCGCCCAAAAAGGCCCCGGGAAGACAGGATTTTCCCCTATCTCTTTATGCCGCTTCTGGTTCCGTTTGGGCGCCTGAATAATCAGAACTTCGAAAAATCGCTCTAACCCTATGTGGTCCGTCGACTTCCGTCTGGGCGCCTGAGTAACCGGCATAACCCCGCTTGTTGCCGTATCCCTCGAAGTATCAACATGTTACGTTTGGGCGCCTGAGTAACCGGCACAGTTTAACGACTTGACGTATCTCTTGTAGTGACATCCCGTTACGTTTGGGCGCCTGAGTAACCGGCACAGTTTAACGACTTGACGTATCTCTTGTAGTGACATCCCGTTACGTTTGGGCGCCTGAGTAACCGGCACAGTTTAACGGCTTGGCGTATATCGAATCGCCGGAACGACTTACGATAGGGCGCCTGAATTATCCACATAAAGCGACGCATGGCGGAGTGTGACCACGAAGACGCTTCGCGGGCCCAAGAGAGGCTTCGTAAGCGCGCGATTGTTTGGTGTTTCTGGTGTACACATCTTGGGACGATTCGTGCGATTGAAATGATTAGCCGGGCCTGACCTTGCGAAGCGCCTGGACCGGATTTGGTGAATATTTGGAGAGGGACAGAAGCGGCGACCGCCGAATCGACAGTTCGGGTCAAAAGCGGCAACCGAGTGAGGTCAGACAGCACAGCCAGCCATCATGTCAAGTCGCCTGAAAATACGATCGAAATTGGCGAGGAGTGTCCAGGAATGCCCAGCGGCCTCGAGCTCCACCCCGCCGCGCCGCCTTTTCGTCCGGACGCGAGGACGTGCCGATCGCGCGTGAGCACGGCGTTCCGCAGCCGAATTGACTGAGAGCGTGCTTAAACCAGTTGACGTGAGACGCGCCTCCTAACTTCCCATCGCAGCCACAGTGCAATTTCGGATGAACCGATCGCGGCGTTTTCGCATCGAGAATCGAAAGTGCCTCGTATGCCTGCCTGGTGCTGACACTGGATGATGGAAACAGCGGATCGTTCAAAAGGGGATGCCTCATCGGCCGAGCGACGACTCTGGAGGGGACGAAAAGGGACGGGAGTCTTATTATTGACCGCCGGCGCGTCCAGCATGGACTCAGGCCGCGCCACGCCGCGATGCGCACGTTCGATCGAAGGTGGTCTTATTGATCACGTGTTGAATCGGTCCAACGCGCATGCCGCGCTGTTCTTCAAGGAAGACGACGACCTTGCGTTCGAGTGCATCCGCGACGAGGCATTCCGTCGCGTGCCGCTGCGTAATTCGGTGGTGGCATCCGTGAGAGCGTCGGCATCGTCAACGCTCTGGCCGGCCCGACCGGCCTCCCGGACCGTCCGCACGTCGTGCCCGAGGCGGCGCAACTCCTTGGTAACAGGCCGAGGAAATCCTCATCTGCATGGAGCCTGGCCATGAGTGCTTGGGCCGCCTCGTTGTCGTTAGCGGCCCGGCGCGAACGGATTTGAGGGAAACACCAGGTCCAAGATCAGCAGTCGAAAATCATCGCGATTTCGGAGCGGGTCGAGCGCGGTCTCGAAGCGGTATGTCGCCGGATCGCGGTAGCCCATCCCGACCGCCTTTCGTAGCAAGGCCATCGCTTGGTCGCCCTCGACGTCCTTGTCGCTGGCCGAGACCCCCGTGCCGGGCTGCCCGGCCAGCGACGACAGCGCCGCATGAGAGCACGCGTAGAAGAAGACGTATTCGCTGTCGAGAGCAGGAACGGCCGCAAAGAGCGCGATCGACCGCCGGCAATCGGCCGCCGCCCCGACAAGGTCCCCCTCCGCCTGGCGCGCCTGGCCCCGCCGCAGCAGGCTCTCCGCGAGTTCTTTGGGATAGCGCGGAATGCCCCGTAGTTCGCGAATCAGCACCTCACGCAGAGCGATCGCCCGCTCGCAGACCGCGCGCGCCTCGGCCGGCTTGCCGAGCCTGAGAAGCGCGGTGGCCATATTCGTCTGACAGTTGGCCAGGCTGTTGCGGTACAGGGGGACCCGCGCGTCAAAATCAGCGAGCTTTTTCCAGATCGCCTCCTCACGCTTGATCAAAGCGATGGCCGCGGCGAGCTCGCCACTGCGGACCAGAAGCCACCCCGCGGCGGTGAGGCTGTCCGCGACCTTCTGCTGGAGAAAAGGGACGTCGGGGTGGTCGTCGGCCAGCTTTTGCCGGATCGCCAGCTCCGTCGTGTAAGCCCTGGTTGCGCCGACCCTGTCGCCGGCGGACGACAGGAGAACGCCGATATTGTCGTGCGTCTGCGCCAGGTCCACCTGGAAATTCATCGCGTTGGGATGGTCGTCGGCCAGCTTTTGTCGGATCGCCAGCGCCCTACCGTAAGCCGCCCGGGCCGCGGCCGGTGCGCCCGTCCGAGAAAGCAGCCAGCCGATCTCGTCGTGGCTGGTCGCGAGCTCCTGCTGGAACTCAGTCACGGTCGGATTGGCGACGGCCAGCTTCTGACGGATCACCAGGGCCTGGTCGTATGCTGCCAGTGCTCCGGTCAGGTCGCCTGCCTGGTAGAGCAGCGTGCCGAGGGAATATTCGCTCATCGCCAGCTCGCGCTGGAACTGCGTGACGTTGGGGTTTGCACCGGCGAGTTTTTGTCGAATGCCCAGCGCCTGTTCGTGGGCCGCCCGCGCCTCCCGCCAGGTCGCCCGTGTGCTCCAGCAGAGAGCCGATGGTGGAATAGGAGCGCGCCAGGTCTTGCTGGAAACTGGTCACGCTGGGATTGGAGTCGGCCAGCTTTTGAGAGATCACGAGCGCCCGGTCGTACGCTGCCCGCGCCCCGATCCGATCACCCTTTACGCCTAGCAAAGAGCCGAGGCCAAGGTGATGAAGCGCTAGTATCGACTGATAACGTAAGATCGATCCGTCGATTCGTACCGCTTTTTCCGCGGCCGATCGCGCTCGCTCCATCATCGCAATGGCGTCTGCGAACTGGCCTAGCCTTTGCAGCACGGTTGAGGAGTTGTGGGCTGAGCTGGACACTTCGGTGAGTATCTCTGCGTTCTCCGGATTGGCGTCGGCAATTTTCTGGCGAATCGTTAGCGCGCCACCCCAGTCCGCGAGCGCACCGGCCAGGTCGCCCCTGTCAAACGACAACCGGCCGCTCAATTGTCGAGCTCGTCCAAGTGCCTGCTGAGCTTGTCTGGCTTCGGCGGGATCGCGTTCGGCCTCCTCTGCAAGCATTTTCGCTTCGTCGCACGCGGCTCTTGCCCCCGCCAGGTCTCCGGTCGATTGTTGCAGCGCGCCGGCGGAAAGCAGGCTCAAAGCGACGTCGAGCTTGGTGCCGGCGTCGGCACCCGGCTCGGAGAAAAGCGCCCTGCGAACTGCCAAAGCCTGGCGATGTACGGCCAGTGCCCTTGTCTGGTCGCCGATCGTTTCCGTCAGCGTGCCGAGCTCGTCATAGGCCTTGCCCAGCGCGCTTCGTGAATCGCGGTCGGCGTGGCCTTTCAAAAGGTTTTCCAGGCGGCCATAGAAATCAGCCGCGCCGTTCAAGAGCTTGGTCCGTAGGCCCTCGAACTGCCTCTCTTTCAAAAGCAGGTCTTGACTCACCTCGCCGTGAAACAGCTTGATCGCGTCCATGGCCAGGCGAAACCGTTCTTTATCACGCTCGTTAGCCGCCTTCAGTTCGGTGTTTGCCGCGGCGACCCTACCGTTGGCCGCTGCGAGCTCGTTGTTGGCCCGCCTGAGCTGGCCATTGGCCCGGGTTTGCACGGCGAGGACGGCGCCCGTGCCGGCAAGTGCGACGAGCAGCGACGCTGCGATCGTCATCACCACCGTGCGGTTCCGGCGCCCCACCGCCGGGCTCGCCGCGACAGCGGCTCGCGCCAGGCGGTCACGGGCTCGTCGGCCATCCACCGCTCCAGGTCGTCGGCCAGCGCCCTCGCCGTCGGATAACGGTCCTCGCTCTGGGTCGCCATGGCCTTCAGGCAGACGGCCTCGAGCGCCTTCTCGACCGACGAATCGTGCCGGGACGGCCGATCGAACCGCCCTTCTTGCACGCGCAGGAACTGCGCCGACGTCATCGTTTTCAAACGGCGGCTTGCCGGTTAAGAGGCAGTACAGCGTGGCGCCCAGGCTGTAAACATCGGACGGTGGGCCCAGCCGCTCAAGTTCGCCCCGCGCCTGCTCGGGGCTCATGTACGCCGGCGTGCCCAGCGCGCTGCCGGGCAGGGTCTCCGACGACGAGCCGCTCGATGACGGCATGAGCGTCTGCTCGCCGGCCGACGGATCGGCCCGGCCCACCGCCTTGGCCAGCCCCCAGTCGACGACCAGCGTCTCGCCGTGCTTCCCCACGATGATGTTGGCCGGCTTCAGGTCGCGATGAATCACCCCGCGCGAGTGGGCGTAGTCGACGGCGTTGAAGACGTCCAGGAACCGCCTCAGCAAGCGCCGTAGCTCCAGCTCGCGTGGGCCAGTCAGTTCATGGTATTTTGCGATCGCGTCCTTGAGCGAGTCACCCTTGATGAATCGCATCGCGTAGTAGGGGCGGCCGGCGGCGTCGGTACCCAGACCGTAGACGGGGACGACGCCCGGATGCTCGAGCGCGCCGGTGATCTCTGCCTCGATCAGGAACCGCTGGCGGCTGACTGCGTCATCGGCGTGTCTTTCGAGGATCTGCTTGAGCGCCACCTCGCGATGTAGCTCGGTGTCGAGCGCCACGAACACCGCGCCCAACCCACCGCGTGCATGGGGCCGCAAGATCTGGAACCGCTGGCCATCGCTGGTGGCCGCGCCCACCGAGTAAGCAGCGGTGCGGTCGGCATCACCGACGTCGGGCTCGGTGGCCGGTCCGCCTTTATTCCGGGCGACGCGGGCGAGCGTGGCCTCGATCGCGGGCTCGGCAAGTTCGGCCAGTCTGGCGAGAGCGCGGCGATCGAATGACACCACGGCCAGGCTCTTTCCGACGTCGCCGCCGTGAGCGTCCACATGAATGGCGGCCAAGGCCTCGATCGCCGCTCGCCTGGCAGCGGTTATTTCGCCGCGGGCTTGCAGGTGATCGGCGAGGCCGCGCTCCTTATCGAGCGTCCAGGCCTGGAAGGCCGCCAGGAGCTGGCCCTGGTTGATCATTCCGTTCTGAAGTGCGAGCAAACCGAAGAGGAGATCGCGGTCGGCGTTGATGGCCATGAACAAAACTCCGGCCCGCGGCGCCGCCTGCGGCACGGCCGGCCACGACACCGGAGAACAAAACGGGCCTGGAGCGAGCGTCGCATGGGCGATATTCTCGCAAAAAGGTCCCGACTCCGCACCCCTCAAGCCGAAGCCGTCGACGGCCGCTCGCTGGATGGCAGCCAGATCGGTATCTCGGTCTTGTCGCCACGATCGGCGGAAGCGAAAAGGAGCAGGGACGGTGTGTCGTCGATCGCGAGAAGCGACGCGAAGCGATTCACGCTCGAGAGATCGCAACGACCGCCGCAACGTGAGACCGCGATGAACTTGTGATTGTGCAAGGGGGCCGCTCGCGGCGAAATCGCGCGATGAGGAAACGGGGAGGAACGTTCGGTAGCCAGCCGTGGCGTCGCGCGGCTTGCGGCCGACGAGCCGCTTACGTCTGAATCGCAGTGCTGCGCGCGGGGGGATTGCAATCGATGGCGTCTTTGCCTATGCTTGACCCCTTAAAGCGTAGGTGAAATTTCGAAAACGGCTTTGAGAATGCCGGTGGTATTGGGGCGCAAGATGGCGATCACGAAGGAGAAGAAGCAGGAGATCATCGGAACGTTCGGCCGGGCCGAGCTGGATACGGGGTCGCCCGAAGTGCAAGTCGCCTTGCTGACGGCCCGGATCAACGATCTCACTGGTCATTTCAAGACGCACGCCAAGGACCATGCCAGCCGCCGTGGGCTACTGATGATGGTTTCCAAGCGGTCGAGCTTGCTCAAGTATCTACGGCTGCACAATCGAAAGAAATACCTTGAAGTGATCAGCCGCCTGGGTATTCGCAAGTGACGACAGACCGTGGTGGGTGGAACCGGGGATTGACCCTGATTTCACGCACCGATCGCAATGCGTGCGAGAGAGAGCGTCGGGCCAGCGCGGCGTGTCGGCCGGCTATTTTTCCGATGGCGGGCGTCGTGCGCGATTTGTTGGCCAGCCAGTGCGTGGTTATCCCTTCGTCGTTGCCATGCCGATCCCTTTCTCGTTGCTGATTTTGTTCACTCATGCTTGCCTGTGATCCGGAATGAATGAATGAGGAAAAAGAGCTGATCGAATCGGGTCCAGGCTTTTCAGGGAGTGACGGAAGAAGCGAGCGGGAAAGCGTTTGGCGCGGCTGCCCCGGGTGTTTTTCAAGGCCATCACCATGCCCCGCGACGGCGGGGCTTCGCAGGTAGATAGAGTCCATGTCGAGTCATGTAATTCCCCGCAAGCTTGTCGAACGGACCGTCGGCGGCAAGCTGTTGAGCATCGAGACAGGTTATCTCGCCAAACAAGCCAGCGGATCGGTGGTCGTGCGAATCGGCGACACGATGACGCTGGTCGCCCTCGTGGCCGCGCCTGGTCGCGAAGGGCTCGATTTCTTTCCGCTCTCCGTCGACTATCGCGAGAAGACGTACGCCGCGGGCAAGTTCCCGGGCGGCTTCATCAAGCGAGAGGGACGTCCGACCACCAAGGAGATTCTCACCTCCCGGCTGATCGACCGGCCGATCCGTCCGCTTTTCCCGGAATGGTATCGCGACGAGGTGCAGATTCAGGCCGGCCCGATTTCGGCCGACCGCCAGAACGACCCCGACGTCCCGTCGATGATCGGGGCCTCAGCGGCCTTGCTTCTGGCCGGCGTTCCGTTTCTCGGGCCTGTGGGCTCGATCCGGCTGGGCCGCGTCGAAGGCAAGTTGATCGCGTTTCCGACCGCCGAAGAGATGGAAGCAGCGATCTTGATTTGATCGTCTCGAGCACTGAAAAAGCGGTCGTCATGATCGAAGGCTTCGGCGAGGAGCTGCCCGAAGCCGAGATGGCCGAGGCCATCCTCGAGGCCCACCGGCTCAATCAAGAGCTGATCGCCCTCCAGAAAGAGCTGGTCGAGGCGGTCGGACTGCCTCCGCACACGCATCCCGAAGTGACGATCGATCCCCTGCGGCAGACCATCTACGAGCGCTACGGCGATGCCTTCCGCGAGATCAAGCAGATCGTCTTGAAGGCCGAGCGGAACGCGGCCACGAAGACACTCCTGAACACGGTCATCAAGGAGCTGACACCGGCCGACCCGGCCTCGCCGGCCGCCACCGCTGATCCTGAAGAAGCCGGCCACGGCGACCCCGCGCCCAGCCCGGTTCCTGGTGCGGCCGCCGAGGCGATCACTGCTGGCCGCATCAAGGCCGCGTTTACCGCGGTCGAGGAGCGGATCGTCCGCGAGCTGATCCTGGACGGCAAGCGGCCCGACGGCCGCGGACCCAAAGACCTGCGATCGATCAAGTGCGAAGTCGGCTTGTTGCCACGCGCCCATGGTTCGGCCCTGTTTCAGCGGGGCGAGACTCAGGCTCTCGTGACGACCGTGCTCGGCACCGGAGCCGACGAGCAGCGCGTCGACGGGATCATGGACGAATACAGCAAGAAGTTCATGCTCGATTACAACATGCCCTCCTTCGCCGTCGGCGAGGTGCGGCCGATCCGCGGCCCGGGCCGTCGCGAGATTGGTCACGGTGCCCTGGCCGAGCGATCCGTCGCCTCGATTCTTCCCGGGCCGTCGCGGTTCCCGTACACGATTCGGGTGATTTCCGACATTCTGGAGTCGAACGGCTCGAGCTCGATGGCTTCCGTCTGTGGCGCGACCCTGAGCCTGATGGATGCCGGCGTGCCGATCAGCGACCCTGTCGGCGGTATCTCGATCGGTCTCGTGCAAGATGAGGCAGCCGGCCGGCACGTCCTCTTGACCGATATCATCGGTGATGAAGACCACTTCGGCGACATGGATTTCAAGGTCGCCGGCACCCAGCGCGGGGTCACGGGGATCCAGCTTGACTTGAAGAATCACGGCATCACCGAGGTGATCATCCGCGAGACGCTCGAGCAAGCACGCGAAGCACGGCTCGAGATCTTGCGGGCCATGCTCCGAGCGATCAAGCGGCCGCGCGAGGAGATCTCGGCCAATGCGCCGCGATTGATCCAGATCCAGATCAATCCCGAAAAGATTGGCATGGTGATTGGACCCGGCGGGAAGACGATTCGCCGGCTGCAAGAAGAGACCGGTGCCAAGATCGATATCGATGACTCGGGCGTGGTGACGCTTTCGAGTCAAGAAGCCGCCGGGGCCGAAGGGGCGCGCGACAAGATCGTCGCGATGACCGAGGGGGTTCAGGTCGGGCGCATTTACGAAGGCCGCGTGACATCGATCAAGGATTTCGGCGCCTTTGTCGAGATCCTTCCGGGCAAGGACGGGCTCGTCCATATCAGCGAGCTGTCCGACGGCTATGTTTCGAGCGTCACCGAGGTTTGCCGCGTGGGCGATGCGATGCTGGTCAAGGCCATCGCCGTCGACGATCAAGACCGCGTGAAGCTGTCGCGCAAGGCGGCTCTGGCCGAACGCGGCCAGGTTGACGAGCTGGCTGGCCGCACGCGTCCGGCATCCACTGGAGGTTCGGGCGGCGGGGGTGGTCCCGGCGGCGACCGAGGCGGGCCAGGGGGTGGTGGCGGTGATCGCGGTGGTCCCGGCGGCGATCGCGGCGGCGGCCCAGGGGGTGGACCCCCGCCACGGCGTTCCGGCGGCGGATACGGCGGTGGCGGCGGCGGTGGTGGCGGCGATCGTGGATACGGCGGCGACCGGGGCGGTCCCCGGCGTCCTTGAGATCAATAAAATGACGGAAATGGGTCGACGACCGTGTGTTGCGCGGAATCGTGCGCGAGTCTCGACCCGTCTCCACTCGAATCAGCGCTATTTCACTCCAGCGTGAGTTTTGAATAGACCAGGCTGAGGCGATTGGATTAAATTAGAACGTCCACGAAGTTGACTCGTGATTTCGAGCGACCACTGTTGTAATTGGGGTCGGTGACCCCGGAAGTGCTCTGTTCAGGCGCCGCCAAGGCCATCAAGATCACTGGCAGATGGCGACTCCGAGCTTTGGACCTGTGGACGAGGCGTTCCCGGCCTTGCACAGGCCGGCCGCAAAAGAGAATCTCTCACGATCGCGCAGGGGCCGGCCAGATCAAACCGGCATGGTTCATGACACGCTCTCGATGAGCCCTGGAACAGACCTCCGGCAACGGGCGGAGATCTCTCATGGCAAAGTTCTTGGCTGGCTCGGTCTCGGATTCGCCGCCGGCGGCGCGGGTCGAACAACGGCCGGCTCACGACACGGCGGCCACTGGCAGCAGCAAAGGAGCCGCATTGTCGCCGTCGAGCATGTTGCCGGTTTCACTCGCCGAAGAAGAACCGGAGACGACGCGCCGGCTTCGGGCCCAGTACACCGAGATCTCACAGCTTGCCGGGGGCCTTGCCCACGAGATTCGCAACCCGCTGTCGACCGTCTCGCTCAATCTCGACTTGCTGGCCGAAGACTTTCAGAAGCCCGAGTCGCCGCGCGACCGCCGGGTGTTGCAGCGCGTGCAAAGGCTGCAGCACGAGGTCAATCGCCTGCGTGATATCCTCGAAAACTTCATGCGGTTCGCGCGGGTTCAGGACCTGGGGCTCGAATCGGCCGACTTGAATGCGATCGTCGACGAGCTGCGCGACTTTTACGAACCGACGGCGTCGGCCAAGGAGATCGTGATCCGGACCTATCTCGCGGCCGACTTGCCGACAGCCCACATCGACGCCGACTTGTTCAAGCAGGCGCTCCTGAACCTGGTGCTCAATGCCGAACATGCGATGCCCGCGGGGGGCGAGCTGCTCATGTCAACGCGGCGCGAAGACCCGTGGATCGTGCTCGACGTGATCGACACGGGCGTGGGAATGCCGGCCGAGGTGCGCGACCGGATCTTTGATCCGTTCTTTTCGACGCGATCGTCCGGAAGCGGTCTGGGCTTGCCGACGGCTCGTAAGATAGTTGAGGCGCATGGAGGGTCGATCCAGGTGCAAAGCGAGCCCGGCAAAGGGTCGCAATTCACGATCCGTCTGCCCCTTGGCAATGGGGGGCTCTCAGTCGACGAGCCGTCGCGCCAGGGCGATAGCGCCGCGCCGAACGACCCGGGTGTCCAGCAAGGCTGAGTCTTCATTCAAAGCGCAAATCAATCGACCGCGAGCAATTGGCCGATGGACCAGCAGATCCGCGTCTTGGTGGTCGACGATGATGAACCGCACGCCTCGGCCGTCGCCGAGAGTCTCGAGCGCGTCGGTTACGATTGTGTGATCGCCACCAGCGGCGAAGAAGGTTTGCGGCTGATCGAGGAACAGGTCTTCGACATCGTCATCACCGACCTCATCATGGACGGAGTCGGCGGGCTCGATGTTCTCGCCAAGGCCAAGCGCGAGCTGCCCGACGCCGAGGTCGTGATCTTGACCGGTCACAGCACGATCAAGACGGCCGTCACCGCGATGCAGGCCGGGGCTTCGACCTACCTGACCAAGCCGCTCGATATCAACGAGCTGCGCACCAAGGCCGACAAGGCCTCGCAATCGCAGCGCCTTCAGCGCTCGAACATCGAGCTTCAGAAGCAGCTCAACGAAAAGTTTGGCTTCGAGGGCGTCATTGGCAATTCATCAGCCATGCACGCGGTTGTCGCGCAGGCTCCGCCAGATCGCACCGACGTCGGCGTCGGTACTCATCACGGGCGAGAGCGGCACGGGGAAGGAGCTTGCGGCCAAGGCGCTGCATATCAACAGTCCGCGGAAGAACAAGCCGTTTGTGCCCTTGAACTGCGCCGAGCTCAGTGAAAACGTGCTCGAGAGTGAGCTTTTCGGGCACGTCAAGGGGGCGTTCACGGGGGCTGACCGCGATCGTATCGGCCGGTTTCAATACGCCAACGGCGGCACGCTCTTCCTCGATGAAATCGGCGACATGCCCACGGCCATCCAGGTCAAGCTGTTGCGGGTTCTCGAGAGCGGCGAGATCGTTCGGGTCGGAACCAACGAGCCGATCAAGGTGAACGTTCGCCTGATCTCGGCGACGCATCGCGATCTGGCCGACGCCATCACCACGGGCGACTTTCGCCAGGACCTTTACCATCGCCTCAAGGTGGTGAGCGTGAAGCTGCCCCCCTTGAGAGAGCGGCGCGACGATATCCCGCTCTTGATCGAGCACTTCCTCAAGGAATTCAGCGCCTCGCACGCCAAGCCCATTTCCGGCATGACACCCGCGGTGCGCAAGGTCTTGATGGCCTATTCATGGCCGGGCAATGTACGAGAGCTGCGCAACACCATCGAGAGCATGATCGTGATCGACGCCGATGGCCGGCTCGACGTCGACGACCTGACCGAAGACCTGCAGGCGATCACCATCAGCGGCCGCGGCGACGGGCCAGTCGGAGTCGACGCCCTGGTTGGTAAATCGCTCGAGGAAATCGAGAAGCACTATATTGTTGAAACCTTGAAGCGAACGAGCGGCAATCGCGAGGAAGCAGCCAAGCTGCTGGGTATCGGCGAGCGCACGCTCTATCGAAAAATCAAGGAATATCAACTCGGTTGAGGCCAAGGTCAATTTGAACGCTCTGCGTTCGCTCGATGCCCGGTTTCAGTCCTGGCGGTACGACGCAGGAGCGTCGCGGACGGCATTCCCACGGGGGGACCGAGGGAACGAGAAGAACACGCGGATCGGCGGGTTCGAGCATGAGAAACGCTCTGCGTTCGCTCGATGCCCGGTTTCAATCCTGGCGGTACGACGCAGGAGCGTCGCGGACGGCATTCCCACGAGGGACCGTGGGAACGAGAAGAACACGCGGATCGGCGGGTTCGAGCATGAGAAATGGATCGTACTGTGGCGCGGAAGGCGAGGCGACGTCGACGTTGACACTGATCGCGATCGCGGGCCATTTCTGAACGGAAGATCACATTGTATAATATCCTGGGACTGATCTATCCGGGAGATTGTATCGATGGGAATAATCCGGCGATTGCCACAGGCGGTCATCAACCAGATTGCCGCGGGAGAAGTCGTCGAGCGACCGGCGAGCGTCGTCAAGGAGTTGCTCGAGAATGCGATCGACGCCGGCGCCACGCGTATTGACCTTTCGGTGGAGCGCGGCGGCAAGGATTTGGTTCGCGTCGCGGACAACGGCATGGGCATGACGGCCGAGGATTTACTGCTGGCGTTTCAACCGCATGCGACCAGCAAGCTCAATGACGCCGCGGACTTGTTTCGCATCCACACGCTCGGTTTTCGCGGCGAGGCCCTGGCTGCCATTGCCGAGGTTGCCAAGCTGCGCTGTCAAACCCGCCAGGCCGACGCCGATCAAGGCTCGGAGCTGGTGATCGAGGGGGGCGTCTTCAGCGCCGTCAAAGACGCCGGGTGCCCGCCGGGTACCGTGATGGAAGTTCGAAACCTGTTTTATAACATCCCCGTGCGCCGGGCGTTTCTCAAGTCGGATATGACCGAGAGCGGCCACGTCGTCGACATGTTCTCGCGAATTGCCCTGGCCCATCCGGCGGTTCACCTGACCTATCGGTCCGGGACGAAGGTCGTCTACGACTTGCCGCCGGCGCCCGGAACGCGCGAGCGGATCGCGACGTTCTTCGGACGCGAGCTGGCCGAGTCGCTGCTCTGGGTCGAGGGCCAGTTCGACGACATGCAGCTCTGGGGCTATGTCGGCCATCCGTCGCAAAGCCGATCGACCGCCAAGAGCCAGTTCCTGTTCCTGGGCGGCCGCTATGTCCGCGATCGCTCGCTGAGCCATGCGCTCAACGAAGCTTATCGCGGGCTCTTGATGGTCGGGCGAATGCCCGTGGCGTTTATCCATCTGGAGACTCCCTCCCGAAGAGGTCGATGTCAATGTTCATCCCACAAAGGTGGAGGTTCGGTTCCGCGATCCGCAACGTGTCTATAGCCGCCTGCTGTCGACGCTGCGGCAAACGTTCTTGAAAAGCGACCTGCACTCGCGGTTGCAATCGAACCAGGAGATGGCCGCCTCGGGAGTCGATTCGTCGCGCGGAGGCGACGACCCGCCTGGGTCGCGGCCGAGGAATGCGGGACCCGGCGAAGCCACGCCACGCGCAAGCGGCCCAGGCCGCCTGGAGCTCGACGGCGGTTCGGCCGACCGGCAGACCGTGGCATCGTGGTTCGGGCCTTCAGGCAACAGCGCAGCAAGCTCGATCCCGGCGATCGGCCAGCCTCAACCACCCTCGTGGGCACAGTCGCTGCCCCTGCAATTTCCCGTCGGCCCGGGCGAAGCGTTTGACGAATTCTCCGCGGGCGCAGGCGCCGGGCGCCGGCACGTCGATGCCGTTGTCGACCCGGCACGATGGCGGGCCGAATGCGAGCGCGGGTTTGACTGGCTCGGCCGGATCGAAGATGGCACCGGGCGCGGGTGGCTTGCCCGGCGACGAGTACGCTCAAGGTGGAGAACCGTCGATCAATTCACCGTTTGACGGCAACGCGACCGCGCGGCGACAGCACGGCCCAGGCGCCGCGGCGGCCTTGCAACGAGGCGACGAGTTGTCGCCCTTGCTCAAGGCCATCCAGGTGCATGACAGCTATCTCATCGCCGAGACGGGTGACGGCATGATGGTCATTGACCAGCATGCGCTGCACGAGCGGATCTTGTACGAGGAATTGCGCGAGCGCGTGGCCCGCGGATCGGTCGAGAGTCAACGGCTGCTCGTACCCGAGCCCGTTGATCTGACGGCGGCGGACGCGGCCGCGCTGACCGAGCAGCGCGACGTCTTGGCCCAGCTTGGGCTCGAGGTTGAACCCTTCGGTGGTGATACGATCCTGGTGCGGAGCGTTCCCGCCATGCTCCCGCGCATCGGTCCAGAGCGCCTGGTCCGCGATCTGGCCGAGCATTTTCGCACCCAGCCGCTGCCCCCGACCCGCGACGGGCTCCTCGCCGAGCTCTTGCACATGGTCGCCTGCAAGGCGGCCGTCAAGGCCGGACAAGCACTGACTCCGCCCGAGATCGAGGCACTGCTGGAGCGGCGCCACCTTGTCGCCGATTCACACCATTGCCCGCACGGCCGTCCCACGGCCCTGGTCTTCACCAAGGCCGACCTCGAGAAGCAATTCGGCAGAATCTAACTGCCCGTGCACGATCCTGGGAGGGCGAGTCTCCGCACGAGCCAGGTGCCAGTGCCGACTTGGGGAGCCTCGGCGTCTCGGAATCACGCAAGGCCGTTTAGATGAATCTCGCGACTGCGTTTGAGCTGTAGTGCCCCCGACGGCTTGCCGCAGTTCTGGCCTGGCCAAAAAAAGGGCCGGAACAAGGTGTAGTTCCGGCCCGACGTCTTTCTGTCACCGCGGCGCGCAACCCGCAAACCCAGGGACCCGGATCGATCTAGGTCCCACGGTCCGGTCCCCGTGGGAACCCGCGTTTTGAACGCTCTACGTTCGCTCGATGGGCCCAGTTTCGGCCCAGGCGGTAAGACGCGAGGGCGTCGCGACAAGCTTTCCCACGCCGAGCACGGAAACGAGAGAAACATGCAGATCGTTGCGTCCCCATACCGGGTCAGGAAAAAAAAAGGGCCGGAAGAATTCCGGCCCCAGCGACACCTTATTGATGACGATACTCTCGACCGCCGATCGGCGGCCTCAATCATTTCTTGAGGCGTTCTGCCTTGGTTTCGGCAACGAGATGGTGAAGCGCCGAGTCATAGGCGTTCAACTTCGCGTTGCGCTCCACGCTCTTCTGGGTCAACTCCTGGCGGACGACCGTCTTGCTGCGATGGATGATCTTCACCTTGTGGCTCTTGCCGCCTACGCCCGGACCGGAACCGGCCGGCGGATCGATTCCCTTTGCGGGCGGCACATAGCCGTCACCGGTCGGAACGAACGGCAAGACGACTCGGTGGTACGTGGAGATCGAGGCGATGAAGTTGCCGCCAGGGAGCCCGTCGCCGGTCGGGAACGAGCCGTAATAGTTACCGTCCAGGGCGTTTCCGGCGACGTCTTGAATGCCCGTGTCGCCGTTGCCGGAATTGATCAAAACCTCATACTTGCCGCCGCGGAAGGCGTGTCCGTTGTTGAACACGACATAGACCGTGACCGGATCGGTGGGTGAGGCACCCGGCGTATACAGGATGCTGGTCGGCAACACCAGGCTGGGCACATGAACCTTCGGCGACAACGGCTTGGCCGAGATGTGATAGAAGGCCGAGTTTGTCAGGCTCGCCAGATCCATCCCGCTCAGGTTGTCCTGGAAGGTGACCGTCAACGTGGCATTGAACCGGTTGAAGCTGAGGCTGGTGATGACCGGAGCTTGCGTATCGACGACGAGGTGCGGCAGCAGCATCTGCCCGTTGGCGGTCGTCTGACCGAACTGGTCCGTCGTGCTGGTCGTGATCGTGTACGTGCCTTGAGCGAGATTGTTCGAGGTGATCGACCACGAACCATCGCTGCCGGCCTGCGTGTAACCGACGGGAACCCCGTTGGCGAAGAGTTGAACGTGAGCATACGGCTCGGGGACCTGCGACCCGTTCGGAAGGGTCGCGTAGACCGTGCCGTAGAAATTAGGCTGGGTCACATTGGTCACGTCATCGCTACCGCTCTTCCCACTATCGCTCGACGGGTTGAGGATGCCCATCGTGACGATCGGGTTATCGGTGACATTGGCCACGTTGGTGATGGTCAACGTCGCGGGCGTGATCGACGACGGGATGCCCAGCGGAAGGGCCTCTGTCACGTACACCGTGATGGGGTAGTGTCCGATTCCGCCGTTGACGCCTGACGTCGCGTAAGTATGCGTGCCCGACACGACGTAGGAGCCCAGAGGGAAACTATAGGTGACCGTGCCGGCGGATTGCGGCGTCCCGTCGCCCCAATCAATGGTGGCCTGATAAGTCTGGCTCACGGCTGATGGCGGGCTGGTGGGTGACTGGGTATTGGCGTCGAGGAAGTACGCCACCGGGCCGCTGAAGAGCTGACCGTTGTTGTTCGTGGGAACGCCGCCAAATTCCGGCGTCGGATACGTCGTCGCCTCGTCGGTATTGACGGCCGGCTGGGAGCCGGTCGGCGACAGCGGGGCGAAGGCAACGAGCTCATTCGAGACCGCGACGTTGGCGCTGCCGGGCGTCGGGACATTGTTGATGATCGTCGACCGCGTGATCGTCGTGATGACGGTGTAGTTACCCGGGTGGGCGTACATGTGAGGTGCGAACACCTCGAACACCACACCGTTTGGCTGGGTGCCCACCTGAGTGACCACGATCGGCGGCGACGTATTGGTCACGGCTGTGCCGTCGCCCCAGTCGATCGAGATCGAGCCTGAAGGATAGTTCGCCACGCTGGCGCCGGGGTTCGGATCGACGATGGTCGCAACGAGGGTCGTGGACGTGATGCCCGCGACTTGGTTCGTCGGTGTTCCCGTCACCGTGATCGGGGCACTCGCCACGTTGGACGTCGTGGTGATGGGAGTGATGACCGTGAGAGCACCCGGATTGGCCGTGATCGTCACCGGCACCGCGCCGTTGGTCGGCGTGAAGGTGCGGCTGCTCCCCTTGTCGTAGATCGTCACGCTGATCGTGAACGAGCCCTGCGTCGTGTAGGTATGCGTACCCAGCACCTGGAAGTTCACTACATTGTTATAAGGCGCAAGCTCGACGATCGTGCCGGCGGTCAAGTCGGGGTTGGCGACCGTGCCGTCGCCCCAGTCGATCGTGGCGAGGAAATCGGTCGGGTTCCCCACCTCGGCAGGCGGCTGGTCGGAGAACTTGAACGACGCGACAACAATGTTATTGAGTGCACTATTGGCGACCGACGTGATCGGGTTGACGGGCACCCCGACGATCGTGTCCTTGGAATTGATGACGTGAACGTTTTCGATGTTCGCGTAATTGATCGCCACCGGGATCGCGCCCGGCACTGCCAGCACGGTTGTTGAAGCCGTGTTGATGTCGGCCGATGTGAACAGCGTGTTATTGGCGTTGACGACCAGGGTATCGGTGCCGACATTCCCCGCGGGTGAGTCGCCATTGACCGTGATGGCGGTGAGCCCGGTCGGAAGGTTGGGGTTGAAGATCGTGATCGTATCGTCGCCCCCCTCGCCATAGATATTCAGAGACGTCTTGTTCGTGAACTCGATGGGCTCGGCATTGTTCACCGACACGTAACCATGCGTCGTGTTCGTGGGCGACGTGGTGTAGTTGATGAGGTCGTTGGCCGAGGTTCCATCAACTTCGAGCGAGCTGGGAACCAGATCAAGCACGGGCTTCAAGTTCGCGAAGGTGACCGATTCTGTTCCGCTCGGGAACGTCAGCACGCTCAGTCCCGAACCAGGAATCGGACCCGGCGTGTAGACGTCGGTCAGGGCCGACCCGCCACTCAAGGTCAGCGAGTCGTTGGCTCCGCCGCCGCCGATGTAGGTGATCGGGACGGTGACGGCCGAGACACTGCTGTCGACGAACACCGAATCGGTCCCCAGCCCGGAATCGATCACCAGGGCGGATGTCACCGTCGCGACCGAGACGGCCAGCAAGTGGGTCGAACCGACGGTCACCTGGACGGTCGGATTCGACGCCGCACCCGTTCCGGTCACGGTGATCAGGTCGCTGGAATTGGTGCCGTTGACGGTCACCGTGTCGACATCGCCGGCATTGCCGCCAACCGTCAGAGTGCCGCCGGCCCCCGTTGTCACGTCAATCCTTGGCCCGGCGCCGTTGTCCGCGACGGTCGCCGTGAACGATCCGGTCGGCGTCACGGTGATGTTGTCAGTCTCGCCAGCGGTGCCGGCGAACGTGATGTTCCCGCCACCGTTGGAAAGCTTCACGACACCGATGCCACTGAATGACACCGTTCCGAGTCCGCCGCCGGCGATCGACGCGGCCGACGCACCCAGGGTCGACGTGATGTTGGTCCCATTGCCGGTGAGGTTCGCGATCGATTGGCCGCTCGAGCCTCCACTCAGGGCGATCGATGTGTAAACCTGCGGCGAAGGGATATTAAAGGTGTCCTGGCCGGCGAGTCCGTTCAAGACCAGGTTGCTCACGCCAGTGCCGTTGACCGGGATCTGAGCCAATCCCGATGAGGTGACCAGGCTGATCTGGCCCGTGGTCGCAGCGACATTGAAGATGTCGTTGGACATCGTGCCGTTGTAAACCAGGGTATCGGGCGAGCCTAATACACTGTTCGAGACCGTGAACGATCCCGTGGCGCCGAGGTTCGAGAAGGCCAGAGCCGCTCCGCCCGCGGCACCCCCGGATGTGCGGTTGATGGCGACCGTACCCGAGTCGACCGTCGATCCGGGCGTCAGCGCGACCGCGTCGGAACCGTTCAGGTCGGCGAGGATCAGGTTGTCGTTGCCCCCCTGGCCGTTGATATTCAGGGTCTGCATGCCGGTGAACGTCACGAGCGGCAAGGCATTGACCGCCACCGTACCCGAGCCCGCCGTGGCCGCGCTCGGCGTGTAAGTGATCGTGTCTTGCGCGGTCGTGCCATTGACGGTCAACGTGGCGTTGGCAGTGGGGCTACTGCCGGTGACGGTGATGCCCGTCAGCCCGGTCGGAGTGAACGAGTTGCCCAGGTTCACCGTGTCACCCGTGCCGAGCGCACTGATGATCAAGGTGGTCTTGTTGATGAAATTGATCGGTTCGTCGCCACCGACGGCAACCTGCCCCCATGTTGGGCTCGGGCTCACGCTCGGTGACGAGCCTTCAATGTAGTTAACCGAGGTGTTCGCGTTACCGGCGTTGACGGTGAGCGTGGTCGCCGTCACGAAGTCGAAGACCGGCGCACAGGTTCGTGAAGTTCACTGTCTCAACAGCAGGACCCGCAAACGTCAAGACACTGCTTCCCGAACCTCCGGCCGTCGCCGTATAAACGTCCGACAGTGCCGAACCGCCAATCAGGGTCAGCGAGTTGCTGCCGCCACCGCCGTCATAAGTGATCGGGATGGTGAACGCCCCAGCGGTGCTGTCGACCTTGAGGCTGTCGTCGCCCAGCCCGCCGTTGATCGAGAGGCTCTGCGTATTGATGGCCACGAGCTTGAGCATTTCGAGGCTATTGACCTGCACGGTCGGCGTGGCGCCGGCAGTGGCGACGATCATATCGCTGCTGGTGGTGCCGACGACGGTGATCGAATTGCTCCCCCCGAGGGGGTCGATCGTCAGGCCGCCGACCGCGGCACCCGTGAAGTTGATGATCGGAGCAGCCGGTTTGTTGTCGAGGCTGATCGCGCCGGCGGCCACGCCGGAGGGTGTATAGGTCAGGCTATCGTCACCGGCGGTGCCGTCGACGAGCAGGGTGCCGCCGTTGGTATTGACGTTGATGGTGCCGACACCCGAGAAGCTGACCGTGTTGGCGCCAGTCGAGGTGATGGTGCTGGCTCCGTAGTTGACAACCGTGCTGGCACCCGGATTGGCCGTGAAGTTGATCGTGCTCTGACCGTCGCCGTTGACGGCGACCGGGAGAATCAAGGACGCCGGCCCCTCCGCGGTGCTGGCGACGAAGTTGAAGACGTTACCAGTTCCGGCGGCGTTGAACACGATTCCCTTGGTGGCCAGGGTCGCTGGGCTGGCGAAGACTGGCGCGTGGCCGTTGACCACGATCGAGGGCATGGTCGAGAACGGAGCCACGCCAGCACCGGTGAACGTGAAGGTGTTGGCCGTGGTGGCCGAGCCGTTGACGACCAGCTCGTCGTTGCCGAGTTGCGGTCCGTCCGTCGAGATCGGCATCACGTAGCTGCTGATGCCGCTGAAGGTGATCGGCGTGTAGCCGAACTGGCCGCTCGGTCCGCCGGCTGACGTGCCGCCGATCGTGCCGCCATCGATCGACACTCCCGGGGTGTACTGAACGACGTCGTTGCCGGAGGTGTCGCCGACGCGAAGCGAGTCGGCGTCGGCGGCCTGACCGACGATGCTCAGGCTGCCAATTCCGGCGAAGGTGACGCCGGGGGCCCCGGTGTCGGAGACCGTACCGGCGCCGATACCCGTGGGGATGACGACGAAGGAGTCGGCGGTTCCGGCGGCGCCGTTGACGACCAGGGTGTCGCTGGCGGTGGGATTACTGCCGTTGACCGTGATGGCAGTGAGCCCGGTGGGCGTGGCCGGATCGCCCAGGCTGATCGTATCGGTGCCGCCGAGACCATTGATGGTCAGGGTGGTCTTGCCGGTGAAGTTGATGGGCTCGCTGGCGTCGACGGCGACCTGGCCCCAGGCGTTGCTGGGGACCATCGCCGGCGTGTCACCCTTTTGATAGGTGATCGCGTTACTGGCGTTGTTGGCATCAACAACCAGGGGACCGGCGACCGAGTCGAAGACAGGGGTCAAGTTGAGGAAGTTGACGGTCTCAGTGACGCCGCCGATCACGAGCACGCTCGAGCCGGCACCGGCCGTCGTGCTGGCCGTGTAGGTGTCGGAAGTCGCCGTGCCGCCAAGGAGGGTCAGCGAGTTGCTGCCGCCTCCGCCGTCATAGGTGATCGGAATGGTAAACGCCCCGGCGGTGCTATCGACCTTGAGGTTGTCGTCACCGAGACCCGCCAGGATCGAGAGGCTCTGGGTATTGGCGGCCACGAGCTTGAGCATTTCGAGGCCGTTGACCTGTACGGTCGGCGTGGCGCCGGCGGTGGCCACGATCATATCGCTGCTGGTGGTGCCGACGACGCTGACCGAGTTGTTGCCCCCCAGGGGATCGATCGTCAGGCCGCCGGCCGCGGCGCCGGTGAAATTGATGATCGGAGCCGGCTTGCTGTCGAGGCTGATCGAGCCGGCCGATGCGGTGGCCGGTGTATAAGTGAGGCTATCGTCACCGGCGGTGCCATCGACGAGCAGGGTGCCGCCGTTGGTATTGAGGTTGATTGTGCCCACACCCAGGAAGGTGATCGGGTTGGCCCCGGTTGAGGTGAGGGTGCCGGCTCCGTAGTTCACGACCGTGGTGGCGCCGGGATTGGCCGTGAAGTTGATCGTGCTCTGGCCACTGCCATTGACGGCGATCGGGGTCGTCACTGATCCGGCGGCCTGGGCGGTGCTGGCGATGAAGTTGAAGGTGTTCGTGGAACCGACGCCGTTGAGAACGATGCCGTTGGTGCCCAGGGTCGTGGAACTGGCGAAGACGGGCGTGTGGCCATTGACGGTGATCGAGGGCATGGTCGAGAACGGAAGCACGCCGGCGCCCGTGAACGTGAAGGTGTTGGCCGTGTTGCTCTCGCCATTGATGACCAGCTCGTCGTTGCCACTTTCCGGGCCATCAGTCGAGATCGGCATCACGTAGCTGCTGATGCCGCTGAACGTGATCGGCGTGTAGGAGAACTGGCTGCCCAGCCCATTGGCCGAGATGCCGGCGATCATACCGCCGTCGATGGACGCGCCCGGGGTGTACCGGACCACATCGTTACCCGAGGTGTCGCCGACGCGTAGCGAGTCGGCATCCGCTGTCTGGCCTGCAATGACCAGATTTTCGATCCCGGAGAACGTGACGCCGACGACTCCGGCGCTCGTGTCGGAGACCGTGCCGGCACCGGCACCCGTGGGGATCACGACGAAGTTGTCGGCGGTCCCCGAAGTCCCGTTGACGATCAGCGTATCACCGCCGGAAGGAACGCCGCCGGCGATCGTGATCGCCGTCAGTCCCGTCGGGGTTGCTGGATCATTCAGGTTGATCACATCGGCACCGGCAAGACCATTGATGGTCAGGGTCGTCTTGGCGGTGAAGTTGATGGGCTCGCTGGCGTCGACGGCGACCTGGCCCCACGCGGCGCTCGGGACCATCGCGGGCGTGTCGCCCTGCTGATAGGTGATCGCATTGTTTGCGTTGTTGGCGTTAACCACGAGCGGACCAACAACCGAGTCGAAAACCGGCGACAGGCCGGTGAAGTTGACGGTTTCCGTGACGCCACCGATCACGAGCACGCTCGAGCCCGAGCCCGCCGTGCTGCTTGCGGTGTAAGTGTCGGAAGTCGCCGTGCCGCCCTTCAACACCAATGAATTGCTGGCACCGCTGCCGCCGTGATAGGTGATCGGGATCGCAAATGCGCCGGCCGTGCTGTTCACCGTCAGCGCGTCGCTTCCCAGGCCGCCGTCAATGATGAGGGACTGCGTGTGGGCCGGCACGAGGGTCAACGGCTGCGACGTGCCGATCGTGACGGTCGGTGTGGCGCCGCCGGCGGCCTCGATTCCCGCCGCTCCCGCCGGGCCCATCACGGTCACCGAGTTGGCACCGCTGCCGAGCGGATCAATCGTGAGCGTGCCGAACGGGATGCCCAGGCCCGCGACCTTCACGACAGTCGGCGAACTGGCGAGGCTAACCATGCCGGCGTTGGCCGCCGTCGATGACGGCGTGTAGACGAAATTGTCATCGCCGGAGGTACCGTCGATCACCAAGCTGCCGGCGTTGGCCGCGACATTGATTGTGCCCACACCCGTGACAGCGATCGAATTGGCGGTCGTCGACGACAGCGTTGACGTGCCGTAATCGAACGTCGTGCTCACGTCCGTAATCGCCGTGAAATTGAGAATATCGCCCGAACCGTTTCCTTGCACATGGATCGGCACGGCGAGCGACGGAGCGTTCTCGGAGGTCCCCGCCGTGAAGTTATAGGTGTTCGCACCGCCCAGACCGCGGAGGATGACCCCGTTGGTCGCCAGGGTTGTCGGACTGAAGAAGACCGGGGCGTAGCCATCGACGGTGACTGAAGAGTACGTCGGGTACGACGTGCTGCTCGACCCGGTAAAGTTGAACGTGTCGTTAGCGGCGGTGCCATTGACGATCAACGTATCGTTGCCGGCCTGAGCGCCGATCGAGGAAATCGGGACGACAAAACCGGTGATGCCACTGAATGTGAGGGGCGTATAGGCAAACGATGTGTTCGGAGTGGCCGTCGAACTGGAATAGCCCGTGATCGAACCGGCATCGGCGGTCGCGCCGGGGGTGTAGGTGACGGTGTCAGCATTCGCCGTGTCACCGACGCGCAACGCATCGCCGTCAGCCGCCTGCCCCACGACCACCAAGCTCTCGATGCCGGCGAATGTCACGGGTACGAATGCCGCGGGCGTGTCGTTCACCGTACCAGCGCCGACGCCCGTGGGCTGAACCATGAAATCGTCGGCGGTGCCGGCAACGCCGTTGACGACCAGCGTATCGCTGGCGGTTGGGTCGCCACCATCCACACTAATTGACTTGAGCCCGCCGGCCGTCTGGCCGGTCGGACGGACCGGATTGAGATTGTTGAGATTGATTTCATCGCTGCCGCTACCGGCATCGATCGCCAGGTTATCGGCATTGGTAAAGTTGATCGGCTCGAAGTTGTCGACTGTCACGTCGCCCCACGTCGGGCTCGGTCCGGAGGGGGACGACCCTCCTGAATAGTTGATCGCGTTGTTGCCGTCCAAGAGGCTCGCGCCCACGATGGGGGCAATGGCCAGCGTCGTGACCGGGGCGGTGAGGAACATCGGGTTCAAATTGAAGAACGCGATCGTCTCGGTGTTGGTGCCGTCGGTCAGCGTGTCGGAGCCCGTGCCGTAAGTCGCTCCCACACCGATCGTTTCGCGGGTCAGGGTGGGTCCGGCGGCGCCCGACTGCTGGACAATCAGGTCGTTAGTGCCCTGTGCCGACGCGTAGAAATTGATGGGCGCGGTGATCAGGCCGTACTGGCTGTCGACGGTCAATGAGTCGTTGCCGGAATCGCCATACAGATAGATGTTGTGCACCTGGCTGGCGACAAACGTGTTCAAGGTCCCGTCGACCGTGATATCGATGTCCGTTTTCGTGGAGTCGAGCGAAACGAGGAAATTATTGCCAGACAGGTAGATGTCGGGATAGTTAACGTCGATCGTGCTCGTGAGCGTGACCTTGGAGCCGCCCACGTCGGTGACATACGTCGTGATCGTGTAGACGCCGCTGTTGAGGTACGTGTGGGTGCCACTCACGTCAAACGGCTTGCCGACCCCTCCCGGCTGGCTGATCATACCGGCGCTTTGTGCTGAACCATCGCCCCAATCGATGATCGCGGTGAAGTCGCTGAGCGGGGCCGTCGGGTTGGCGTCGGTGAATGTGCCGACCACGCCGGAGAATTGCGTGTGGGCGGAAACCGGCGGGAAAACGATCGCGGGGCCGGCGGTGAGCGGCGCATCGTTGATCGTGGCGGTTGAATAACCTGTCGCCGTGAACACAGGGGTGGCCACGGTGTTCGTCACCGAAACGGCGACCTGATAGGTTCCCTCCTCGGGGAGCGTGAATGTCGGCGCGGTGACCGTGTACTGATTCGTGGTGCCAACCCGGGAAATACCGCCGGGCGGAACGGGAATGACCTGCGAGTATCCGCCCGTCCCGGTGATCGTGATACTTGCCGAATAATCCGCGGCCGGGTTGGGAGTGCCACTATCGATAAACGTGGCGATCACGCCTGACGGGATCGGCAAGCCTTCCGTGCCGACAACCGGGAAGGCCGTGACCGTGATAATTCCCTCGGTCACATTCGCGTTGGCCGACGTCCCCATGGCCGAGACGGTTGGCTGATCGAGCGTGATCGGCGTGTTGTTGAATGTCCCGGTGATCGCGGTCGCCTTGAGCGTGACCGTGATCGAGATCGCGTGCATTCCGGAGGTCGTATAAGTGTGCCCGCCCGTCACGTAGTAGAGGTCGGGGTTGACAGCGTCTTGCGTGATCGTGCCCCCGGTCGTCGCTGTTCCGTCGCCCCAGTTGATCGTCGCCGTGAAATCGCTCGCCGGCAGCCCGGTCGGCAGCGTGGTGCCGGCCGGAAAGAGACTCGCCAGCGGATAAGTGAACGTGCCGACGAGCTGATTGACAAATGCCACATTCTCGGGAACGTTGACCGCGATCGGGGGGCTGCTGATCACCGGAGGAGGACTTGTCGGCACGTTGAGGATGTTGATTTGACTGTAGTAAAGCGCGTCGACGGTCCCCGCGCCGGGGATCTTGATAAGAACTTCACCGAATGCCGGCCCCGCGGTGATCGTCGGAACCCCGCCGCCGGTGTCGTCGTAGTTGAGCGTATCGACGCCGGGACCGGCGTTGAGTGTGAGTGTCGTGCCGGCGGCGACGCCCGTCGCGGTGACATCGGTGATGTCGTGGGCCGTGCTGCCGTTGAGCGAGGTCATCACGCCCGCCGGAGTCGCCTCGAACTTGACGGTGTTGTCGGCGCCCGTTGGCGTGTTGAACGTCAAGTGCGTGAGACCGAATATCCCCGTGTACACAGTCGGAAGATCGACGAGGCCGAAGAGGCCGTTTCCCGGAAGCCCGGGGAACTCGGCCGGCGTGTTGAACGTGATGGCGACCTTGTTCGAGACATCGGTTGTCTCGAAATTCGTCGGCGTCGCGGGCGTCGGGATACTTGTGAACTCGATCGAATTGGCCCCACCGGGAAGTGTGCCCGGATAGGTCGCCTCGAACGACTGATCGGGATAACCGAAGTCGTTGAACGTATAGCTCAAGGCCGGCGTCGTATCCAGAAGCGGCTGAAGGCCCGTGTAGACGATGCCCGTGGTACTCGTCGTGACGTTGCCCTGGCCGTCATTGAATGTGATGTCGCCGTAGTGGCCGGGGCCGAAGTCACTGGGCGACTCGGCGTTGTGGACTTCGGTCGCAAATGGGCCCGTGCCGAGCTTGCCTTCGACTATCAATTCGTGCGTACCGGCGGGCGTACCCGTCGAGGTGCCGTCGCCATCGGCGTCGAAGAACAGACCGGGAACACCCCCCGCGTAGGGAATCGGGTTGCCGCCGTCGCCAGCCCTGATGCCGCCGAAGTCGACCGTCAACGATTGGGCCAGGGTCGGGTCGGTTTGAATTGTGAGCGACGAGAGTGAGGCGGTGTGGAAGGTGGTCGTCGGATAGTGGCCGTCCGCGTCGACGAGCGTGCTGGTTGTTCCGTTGCCATAAAGGACGAAGGCGTGCGAGAAACCATCGTCGGTGAGGTCGATCGTTTCGTTCGTGAGACCGCCGTCGAGCTCCTGGATATTCACCGCGCCCATCACGCCGCTGCCAAGCGTGATGTCGTCCGTCCCGTTGCCCTGGCCGTAAATATTCAAAAGGGTGCCAGCGTTGGTCGCTTCGACATAGACGGTGTTGAAGGCGCCGAACCCTTTGTAGAGGTTGGTCACGGTCGGCACGAAAGTGCCATTGACAGTCGTACCATTGACGGTAAATGCGTTGCCGCCGGAACCGCCGTAAACCGTCATGCTGCTGATATCGGTATCAGGGTAATTGATCGTGGCGGGCGAGAGCCCGGTGACCTGGCCATTCGTGCCGTCATTAAAGAGGAGCGCGGTCTGGCCGACCGTGTCCTGGCTGTCGTCCAGAGTCAGGTCGGTAAAATCACTCCCATTGTCGACGTTGATCGTGCCGTTGAGATCCTGCATGCCGATGCCGGCAAGCGCGCCCAGAATCACGCTGTCTAGTCCGTTTTGACCTTGAATATCAAGCGTGTTCGAGCCGGTCGCATACACGTTCACCTGGTCGACGTGGATTCCGGTATTGAGGACCGTATCGACCGGCAAGTTGTTGCCATTGAGATCGGAGGTTGTGTTGTTGACGTAGAACGTGTTGCCGCCCGACCCGCCATTGATCGTGAGCGAGTTGAGGTCGCCTGGCGCATAAGATGTCGTTGCCAGGCTGGAGACCGCGACGGTCGCCGTGTTGCCGAGGTCGTCGTTGTCGAGCGTCCAGGTGCGTGCCGTCGTGTCATTCTGGTCGTCGAACGCGAGGTCGTAATACGCAGGTGGGTCAGAGATGCTGATGGCACCCAGGATGCCGGCCATCGTCTTATTCGTGCCCATGTAGGAGCCGTCGTCGGTGTAGCCGATATTGACGGCGCCGTTCGCCCCCAGAACGACGCTGACCGGCTCATTATCCGCGAGCACGTTGATCGTGCTGCCGGCATCACTGCCGGTCGTGATGTTGAGCGTCGCCGAAGACCCGGTGCTATTGACGTTGATCGTGTCGGCACCACCCTGGCCGTAGACGTTGGTCGTCACAAAGTCGGCCGTGCCGTCAATATTGATGTTGGTGTTGCCATTGGTACCCAGCGTGTTTTCGGCGTAGAGGGTCAGAGTTCCGATGTTGTCGTCATAGGTCAGGCCGCCGAAAGGAATGTTGCGGGTGACTGTCGTGGCGGTGATGTCGTAAGTATCGTTATAGTTGGCGTCAGAATCGTCGAGCACAACGAGGTCGGCCAGGCTCGATCCACCATTGATGACGACGGGCCCCGCCAGGTTATCGAGGCCCTTTTGCTCGCTCGGGTTGCTCAGGTAATACGTATTCTCATTCGCACCGCCGGTAATCGTCGTCGTGGTCACCGGCCTGGGTATTATTGATGTTGAATGCGACACCATTGGCCCCCGAGGTGCCCCCCGAAATGGTCACCGCGGTGACGCCGGCGCCATAGGTGATGGCGCCCGGTGAAAGACCGGTGACTTCATACGGATAAGTCGCGTTGCCCGAGAGATTGTCGAGCGTGGCCGACGAGCTCGTGGTATCCGCACTGTCGTCAATATTGAGGGTCGTGGTCCCGCCGCTGTCACTGACGAATGTGCTGCCGTTGAGTGATGAAAGCACGCTGCCCTGACCAACATTGACAATATTCGAGCCGCCCATCATGTCGGCCGTGAGCGGCGACGCCGCGTCGGAGGCATGAAGATTCGCGGTATCGTCTCCGGTTCCGCCGATCACGGTCTGGGGTTCGCCGATGCCGTCGAAGGAATACGACGAATTGACATCGAACGTGTTGCCGGCGTTACTCCCTTTGAGCGTGACACCACCACCGAATGAAGGAATGCCAAGACTCACGTCAAGATCGCCAAGCGGGCCGGTGATTATGCCACTTGAGCCACTGAAGGTGTAGGTACCCGAACCAAGCGTGCTGGCCGAGTCATCGAGAAGCAGCGTGTCATTGAGATTGTCGGTTGCCGCGTGGAAATGGATTTTGGCCTGAACCGCGCTGGCTGACGACGACGACGATCCGGATATCCCGTCAATGATGGCGGAGTCGTCCGCAGTGAGGGTGATTGTCATTGTCGTCGCGGCGGACGCTTGCAATGTGTCGCTGGGATCAGTGCCCCATTGCGTGGAAAAGGTGGAGCCCCCGTCCTGGCTCCATTCGAGCAGTCCAAACCCGTTATTGACGACGGTGAACGAGTCGTTGCCGCCCGACTCGTCAACGTCCTGCGGCCCATTCACGCCGTTGTAAGTAAAGGTGTACGTGAGCAGCGTCCGGCTTTCGAGCGACTCGAGCTGGTAGAGGCGGCTCGCCGGGCTCGTTTCTGGATCTTGGCACGGCTGGCCACATTACGATCGACGCCCGAACGATTCCGCGACGCTTTCAGCATGATCAGGCTCCTGAAGCAGACTCTCGAATGACGGATGATGATTGTGCGATTCACGCAGTGCCTACACAGCCTGCGCAGGCGCGAAAGAGACAGCCAAGACGAGCAGGTCGGCCGCGCCTCACGATCGAGGAGCGGCCAGTTCGCGGCACGACCGGCTACCGCGGTCAGTTGGCTCAATTTTTCAGAGATTCATGCGAATAAATGTTCCCGATTCGGACTTACGGCCGAATCGCCCATGCTTTCGCCTCGATGAAGTCCCATCAAAAAGTTCAGAGTATCAATAGACATTGGAATATTTTGATACAACCGCGACGCGAGCTCGCTATCGAGTTCGCTCTGGCCCGGATCGTCCGCGGAACAATCGCTCCGCGCAGCCGATCGAGCCTTGAGCCAATAAAATTCGAACGGTGCGCCCGATTGATCCCGGCCGAGCCATCCGCAGCACGCCTTGCGAATCGCCAGCGGCCGACGCTCGCTTCTCGACAGGCTTCACTCTTGCGAAGCCAAGACTGACATCGACCACCGGAACTCAGCATGCACTTCACGCCGTCGCTCAGTGCATTTCACAGTTGAGCCGTCCTCGGTCCGGTGCATCTCCAACTGGACATCAAATCCCTGAAATTCGCGATAACCGCAAACGTCTGCTCTTCCTGAAAGTCAGCTTCAACCCCGCACTCTTCCCAAACTCGATAACCAGTCTAAGCCGCTACATCAGATATACAACAAAAAAGAGTCCCACAAAACCATTTTTACCAAGTTCAGAAATTCTTATCTGTTTTGCTGGGCAATGTTCTGATCACTCCGATGCGTCGTCAAGGTTGAAATAACTGGCTTCTTCTTGTCAGGGATGGCACCATTTCTGGTACTCTGGGTAAGAAGAACAAAAACAAAGTGCAAAATCAATAAGCGACTCCAAGCTTCACGCGAATTTTTCGGTCTGAGGGGTTTAGGCCAGTGCCATTGTAGTGTCATTGGGATGTCAATCGAACATTTTCGGCGCTCCCTGAGAGACTACGATTCCCGAGGCCAGCACTCGATTGGCGCGTGTGAATGAAATGGCGATAAACCGCTTTATGCGGCAAATCAAGATGTAACTGAGCGTTGTTCGCAAATGATGCGAATGAGAAACATTCCGAGGACATCTCCCTCTTTCATCGACCGGTCGAGTTGTCATACAATTGAACGGGTGGCGTCTCGCGACTTTCACGTTCTCTGCCGGGTCCGACCGCGGCGGAGCGGCCTGGCGTGCCTCTCTGTGGGGCGGGGTGGACGATGATCTGTGCGACGATTGGGCGCGGCCGGCACTCCTCACTTCTCGAAGAATGGAAGCAGGCCGCCGCGGCGGGTGTCGAGCTGGTGGAGCTCCGGATCGACTGTCTGCGCCGCGAGCCGGAATTGAAGCGGATCTTGAAGGAACGGCCGACGCCCCTGGTTTTCACGATCAGGCGCGGCGTCGACGGCGGTCTGTGGCGCGGCAATGAAGACAAGCGGCAGCAGTACTTGCGCGAAGCCGTGGCGCTTGGGGTTGACTATGTTGACCTCGAGATGGACATCGCCACCAAGATCCGTCGTTTCGGCAAGACAAAGCGCCTGGTCAGCTACCATAATACAAAGACGACCCCGGTCGACTTGCAAGATGTCGCCGAGAAGTGCGAGGAGTTTGACCCTGACGTGGTCAAGATCGCCACGTCGGCCACGACGCTCGCCGAGGCATCACGGGTTCTCCATCTGGCGACGCGCGCCAAGGCCCCGACCATCCCGATCGCGATGGGGGAACTCGGCGTCTTCACGCGCATCCTCGGCGCCAAGTTCGGAGCTCCGTTTGCTTATTCGGGATTCAACCCCGAGCGCGTGTTCGCTCCCGGCATGCTCAATCATGCCGTGCTCAAGAACGATTTCTCGCACGGCGAGATCGATGCTGACACCGAGATTCACGGCGTCATCGGCGATCCGATCGAGCAGAGTTTGAGCCCGGTCGTGCACAACGCGGCCTTTCGCAAGCTCGGAATGAACAAGGTGATGGTCCCCTTCCTTGTGCCCAATGGCGAATTACCGACCTTCTTCAGCGAGCTTCGCTGGTTGAACTTGAAGGGCTGCAGTGTGACGATTCCGCACAAGGAAGCGATTGTGCCGCTCTTGCAACAAAAAGAAGGGGCCGTCGACCGCACGGGAAGCTGTAACACGGTCGTTTTTCAGGATGGCGACCGCCGCGTCGGCTACAACACCGACTATCGCTCCGCGATGGAATCGCTCGAATCAGCCATGGGGGGTCGGCATACTGACGACGACCCCAGCCCGTTATTTGAAAAACAAGTCCTCATCCTGGGGGCCGGGGGGGTGGCGCGGGCGATCGCGTTTGGCCTGATGCGCCGCGGCGCGAATGTCACGATCACCAACCGGCATGACGAGCGGGCGGCGCGGGTGGCCGAGGAAGTCGGGTGCCGCTCGATCAACTGGTCGATGCGCGGCAGCAATACGGCCGACGTGATCGTCAATGCCACCCCGGTCGGCATGCACCCCAACGTCGACGACACTCCGCTGACGGCCTCGGCCTTCCATCGTCCGGGAATGGTCGTCTTTGATACGATCTACCACCCTGAAAATACCATGCTCGTCAAGCTGGCTCGCGAAGCCGGCTGCACAACGGTGACAGGTGTTGACATGTTTCTGCGGCAGGCCGCCGTTCAGTTCAAGCTCTACACTGGCCAGGAAGCACCGACGGACGTGATGGTCGTGGCGCTCAAACGCAAGCTTTCACCACTTCGTACCGAATGACACCCGAACTTGCCCCCGGACGCCCCGGGGAGTTTGATCGCGGGCTCGCACTCGTCGGCTACCGTGGCACGGGTAAGTCTACCGTCGGGCGGATCCTGGCGGATCGCTTGCGACGGCCTTTCCTCGACGCCGATACCGAGCTCGAAGCCCGCGCCGGACGCAGTGTCCGCGCGATTTTCAGCGAGGATGGCGAGCCGGCGTTCCGCGACCAGGAGGAACGCCTGCTCGCCGAGCTGATCATCGAATTTCCGACCGCGGTGATCGCCACGGGGGGTGGGATCGTCATGCGTGCGTCGAACCGGAGTCGGTTGCGTGAGTTCGGCCACGTCGTCTGGCTGAAGGCCGCACCCCAAGAGCTGGCGCACCGGCTGGCGTCAGAGCCAGGCGGCCTGGCGGCGCGGCCGGCCCTCTCGGCCGCCGGCACGCTCGAGGAAATCGCGCGAGTCCTCGCGGCTCGAACCCCCTGGTATCGTGAAGTCGCCGCCGCCGAGATCGACACCGCCGGCAAGACGCCCGACCAGGTGGCCTGCGCGGTCCTTGAAACCTGGCCGACGTGATCTCGCGCTCCTTGTGATTTCACCTCGTTCATTACCTCGCTGTTCCTCCTTGCAAGCGGAAGGTGCCCACTCGATGTTCGTTTCGTGGCCGATCTTGATGACGCTCGGGATCGGGTTTTTTGTCATTGGCAGCGTGGTAGGGAGTTTCCTGAATGTGTGCATCTACCGGATCCCCTGGCAGAAAAGCGTGATCTGGCCGGGCTCGACGTGCCCGCGATGCTTGAAGGGAATCGGTGCACAGGACAATATTCCGGTTGTGAGCTGGATCGCCTTGCGGGGTGAATGCCGCCATTGCGGCGCACCGATCTCGGTGCGTTATCCGTTCGTGGAAGCACTTGTGGGTCTACTTTTCGTGGGTGCATTCGTGTGCGACGTGATCCTCGGCCCGCGCAGCGATTGGGGGCAAATTCCCGTATTGCAACTGGTTGCGGCCGCCTATCATGCGGTTCTGCTCGCCTTGCTGGTCGCGGCGACGTTCATCGATTACGATCTCACGATCATCCCCGATGAGATCACCGTGACGGGCATGGTGCTCGGCGTGGCGATCGGAACGATGTGGCCGCAATTGCGGCCGGCCCCCGCCAGTTGGCCGGCCATCACGCATTTCCAGGGGTTCTGGGTCGGCATCCTCGGGCTCGTTGTCGGGGCGGGGATCACTCAACTCGTGCGGAAGACGGCTGGCTTCGTCTTCCGACGCGAGGCGATGGGCTTCGGCGACGTCACGCTCATGGGAATGATCGGCGCCTTCCTGGGCTGGCAGGCCGCGGTCCTCACTTTTTTCCTGGGTCCTTTTTTTGGCCTGGGACATGCGGCTTGGAGATTGTTCCGGTTCCTCAAGAAATGGGCCATGGGAAGCCAATTATCCACGGCCGATCGCGAACTTCCTTATGGGCCTTATCTCAGCATGGCGGCCGCGTCACTTTTTTTTGTCTGGCCGTGGGTGTGGCGCGGGTGGGCGCGAGGTCTCTTTGCGACGATCTACGTGTTATTCTGGTGGATGTTGGGCATTCACCTCGACCTGCCCGACTGAGCCGCACCGGTGGTGTTGCTCGATCGCACGCTCACTCGGATCGGAACCGAGTCGCCGGCCCATTTGATCGCGATTTCCACGCATAGGGAGACGGGATCAACCAGCAGTTTATTTTCCGGACGGAGTGAAATCCCATGGCCTATGAATACAAGCGGCGGCGCACCTCGATCATCCGCAACTTCTGGGTTTATCGACGCCTGATCGGGACGGCGATGCTCCTGGGATTGATGCTCTGGTTTATCTGGGCCAATAATGAGCGGGTGACCGTTGCCTTTCCATTCGGCCTGGGCAACCTGAGCAGCACAGTCGGCGTTGTCATCCTCCTGAGCGCCCTGGTCGGCTCGCTCGTCACGATCCTTTTGACCACACTCGTCTTCGCGATCAGGCGCATCCGGGCGCCGCACACACCGCACGAAGCGCCCAGACCGATCGACCGCGCACACGAGCGGCCCCCTGCGGACTACGCTTCAAAAACCAACGAAGGGTTTTCCAACGCCCACTGGTCAAACTGACGAACATAGAGATAGAGAAGTCGGTCGGCGCGGTCTTCGCTTCAGCTTAACAAAGTTGTAACCGGACGGGTCACCACGTTGCGATCCCAAGCCTCGGCTTACTGGGTTCTTGAATCGCGCCTCGCAGCCGGGGTGTTCGTCCGCCGCTTCTGACCATGAGCCGGCGCCGGCGATGATCCGCATTCGGGTTGCGTACGCGTTGGTTTGTGTCGTCTTGATCGGTGGCGCGGGTTGTGCGGGCCAATCGAACCTTCTTGGCCAGGGGCCGACCAAAGGTCAGCTCAAGGCGAGCCTCAGCCACCTGGAATTCGAGAACAACGAGCTGAAACGAAAAACGGCCAAGCTCGAGCAAGAGAATCGCACGATGGAGAATCGCCTCGTGCAAGAGGAGATTGATAACGGAGATCTGATCGCTCGGCTCGATGATGCACGCAACTTGTTGCGCGATCGCGGGGTTGAACCGGACGTCAAGCTCGGGTCGCGCGGCCGCGCTGCGCGTGACGATTCCTCGGCCGAGGAGGATACAGCGCGGGGGGGCCGCACCATGCCGGCGAGCCGATCAACAAGAGAGCGCAGGCGACCGCCATTCGCGCAGATCGCGGCTCCCGGTAAAGACCTGGGTTCAGGCGATCAGGACGGACAGACCGACGGCACAAGCCCCAGGCGCGACGCCCGACCAGGACCGGCGCGTCGCAATCGAGACGACGATCTCGACCATCATTCGTTTCATTCGGGAACGTTGCAATGGCTCCCCGTAGCGGGCGCCGGCGGCGCGAACACGACCGCCGACTCGACGATTCAGGTGCGATGAGCGGCCGATGTCGGTCGATCCTCGGACTGGGTCATCGGGAATCGAACAGTGAAGATCGAGCCGGTGGCCGCCGAGGAGGAGAGTGAGATCGTACCCTGAAGCTGAGTCATCGAGCTCGCGGCAGATCGCCAGGCCCAGGCCGCTTCCCTCGACGGCGGAATGTTCATCGCGCGGCAGGCGGAAGAATGGCTCGAAGACGCGGTCGAGGTATTCCGAGGGGATGCCTGGTCCCGAGTCAGCGACAACCACGCTCCAGAAGTCGGCGCTGACACGCGCCGGTCTGATGCGCACCGAGCCTCCCGCGGGCGTGTATTTCAGGGCATTTGATACGAGGTTGCCGAAGATCTGCTGGCAGCGCGACGCATCGGTCAACACCAGGGTCTCGGGAGATTCCGCCGTTGATTCCCAGTGGATACGCTGCGAGCGGGCCATCGGGCCGAACTGGCGATCGATCTCATTGATCAGCGCGCCGATCGTGAACGATCCGAGACAAACGTTTCGCGATCCCTGAACGATGGCGGCATAATCGAGGTAGCTGCGAGTCAGGCCGAGAAGGTCATCGCAAAGGCCGGCCATCGTCCGGAGGTGGCCGCGTTGATCGTCGGAGATCGTGCGAGGCGACTCATCGAGCAACAAGTCGAAGCCGGCCCGAAGGGATACCAGGGGCCGGCAGAGCTCGTGGCTTAAATTGGAGAGAATCGACCTGAGCTCGCGCTGGTCGATGACATAGCGGGCGAGCTCCTGTCGGTACGTTCCCAGGGTGCCGGGTATCGTCGGGGCTTCCATGGCCTGCCTGCCGTTCCTGCGTTCGCGCTAAAATCGGCTCACTGGCGATCGATCCACGATCGCGCCGGGATCACTCCCTCGGGATGGCTCACAAGACAACGATCTGGTTGGCCAGGAGCGGATGGCCGTCGGTCAGGTCGAGGACCGCCTGCTGTGCTAGCTGTTTCGCATGGTACGTCCGCGAGCGTCCTTGGAGGATGATTTTCTCATCCGAATAGACGACATGAAGGTCACGAATCCGGCCGTTGGCAACACGGTGGATGTGCCCTTCGATGACCTGGGCGAGCTCGAGGTGGTTCTTTCCAAAACCAAGCCGTCGCAGCTCTGTCGGAGTGTCAAACATCGGCATGCCAGGCTCCCGTTGATCGGCTGTGCCACGGAGCGTTGCGTATGAGGCTTACACCGGTGCCGAACGGACGAATTGGGAGGTTGCCGCGAACCAGCAGGTTCGCAAGCAGTGGGAACGAGCATCGAGACAATCATCAGAATTTATGTCTGTGATGGGACGCCCGTACCATCCTTGATCCCAACCAGCAATCAATCAGATTCACGGTCGCTAAAAAAGCGTCTGCCGGCAGGAAGCATCCTGACATTCTGTCTTGATCTCCCCGATAGACGGCCACATTAACGTGGCCATGAGCCGGCGTCAAACATTATTCGCCATGAGGCATTTCGAGATGACGGCGCAGCGGACGCGACGCCGGGGGCACCGGTTGATCCTGGGCTTCAAAAAGCTCGTCGGTCTGGATGATCGATTCAGCGAGTTTAGCCATGGGAACACGACGGTCCTGGCTCTGACGTTGCAGAAGCCGGAAGGCCTCGCTTTCGCTGAGCTGCTTGCGTGACATGAGAATGCCCTTGGCGCGCTCGATCAACTTGCGTTCGCGAAGTGTCGACTTGAGCGAGTCAACATCGTCCTGCAATGCTTTGAGCTCGCGGGCGCGAGCCACCGCAACCTGAACGGCCGCGTGCAGGCTCGGATTGGTCGCCGGCTTGAGCAAGTAGGAAATCACCCCATCCTCGACCGCCTGGTCAATCAAATTGGGATGACCATGCGCCGTGAGAATGATCACCGGGGTGCCCGGATCAGCCGCGATCTGCCGCGCGGCCGAAAGGCCGTCAAGCCCGGGCATCTCGATATCGAGAAAAACCGCGTCCGGTAACGAACGTCGGCACATCTCGATGGCACGAAGGCCATCGCTGACCACCGCGACTACATCGTAGCCGAGTGATTCGAGTTGATTTTGCAGTCCGACTGCGACTGGTTTCTCGTCATCCGCGATCAAAACACGATAAGGCCGAGTCATCGCCGTATTCCCTCAGGACACATTCAGGGTGATGAGGATCCTAATGAGCAAATCAAAAGCCGTTCCATCGGAATTCCGAAGCATTGAAAAAATCGAGCTCTCGAAAGCCTTACCAAATGCACATTCTCAAACCCAAGCATCCATGCGTTCATTTGTGGGGTCATGATCGGTCGCGCTGGCAAATGATCTTGACCGTTGATGGCAGAAACCCAAAATGCGGAAAAACGACCGAGACAAGGTCAAAATCAACGCCGCGGTTCAGTGTGTCGTGCCATCATAGCTAAAATTTACGCAGGAGATTGCTTATCGTGACGCGTCACTCATCGCCCATCTGCACTCTCGATGACCTGCAAATCGGTGATGAGTGGGAAAGCCCGCGCAGGACAATCACGGAAACGGATGTTGTCTCATTCGCCGGCTTATCGGGTGACTTCAATCCTCTGCACGTCGATCATTCCTACGCACAGAGTCATCCGTTTGGCCGCCCAGTCGCCCACGGACTTCTTGGTATGGCCATCGCGACTGGCCTCACCAGCCACTCGCCACGCGTGGATACTCTCGCTTTTCTGGCCATCCTCGAGTGGAAGTTTCTCCGTCCGATCATGTTTGGCGATACAATTTTCGCCGTTTCCCTGGTTGAGGCATTGCAACCGCAAGCCAACGGACGGCGCGGCATCGTGACCTGGCATCGGCGGATCTTCAATCAAGACGATCAACTCGTTCAGGAAGGCCGTACCCAAACGCTCGTTCGTGCTCGTGCGGCCGGTCTCACATAGTCGTGAGGCAAACCGCCCAAAATTAAATCTCGAATTCAGATCCGCGTCTGTCCGCCGACCCCCCACCACTTCTGAACAATAAAGTCTTAACAAATTGGGACATCTTTTGCGACAGCAGATTGTTCCTTGACGGCTCTGTGGCACCAACATTCACATTTCGTTACAAATCGAGTGACCGGAATGCTTGCAGAACGATGTCGGCCACAGCCGGCCGGAACTTTGCCGACGCCTTGATCAAGCTCGACTGCGAGAAGATGGCTCGCGATCATTTCCGACGATTTCAGCGCACAGACGATTGTAAGCGTTTCAACCGCGAAGGCAATTCGTGAATCTGGTTTTCTGGGAAGGCTCGGTCCGTCTGGCATTTTCTATCGCGCACACGGTGAGTACTGAACATTCTTGAGCTAGCCACCGGTTCCCGGGTGATTGTTCGTTGACGCCCCGGCGCGTCCTCTCGCAGTTGGATGGTCGTGATGATAGCGAGATTGGGCGATGATTGAAAGATTGACGGTGTGTCGGGGACCGTTCATGATCTTGCAGCGATCGCAACGCGTGAGACCGGCACTTGCAGGCTTGCCGCGCGGATCGATCGACAAACGATCCCAGTGATGAAAATGCATGGAGCGTCTTATGGTAGGCGCCTCGAATAGCAGCGAGCGAACGGTCGCTCTGGTGACAGGAGCCGCTCAAGGGATTGGCCTGGGTATAGCCCGATCACTGGCGGAGGCCTCGTACAAGGTCGCGATTGGTGACATCGAGGCCGGGCTGGCCGACCAGGCCGCCGCCGACTTGCGTGCGACGGGGCACGAAGCGTTTGGCCACCACCTGGACGTCACGGTCGCGGCGAGCTGGGAGCGCTTGATCGCGGCGGTCGTCGAGCGCTTTGGTGGACTTGACTTGCTCGTGAACTGTGCCGGGATCAGTCCCCGCGGGACCGTCGAGACGACCGACGAGGCGCTCTGGGATCAGACGCTGGCGATCAACCTCAAAGGGGCATGGCTGGGTATCAAAGCGGCGATTCCTTCGCTCCGGCAGCGCCGCGGCACCATCATCAATATTGGATCGACGCGCGCCACGCGGCCGATGCCGGGTTTGTTTTCGTACATCGTGAGTAAAGCCGGGCTCTGGGGTTTGACCCAGCAAGTGGCCGTCGAGTACCTTGCCGAGGGGATCACGTGCAACATGATCGCACCAGGTTGGGTCGACACACCCAATGAACGATTGATCCAGGCTCGATTTGGCCGGCCGGATTTTCCCGCCGGCATCCGCAACCTGACCACGCCCGAGGAGGTGGGCGCATCGGTCGTTCATCTCGCGTCGACCGCCGGCAGGAAGATCAATGGCGTGATTCTTTACCTTGACGCAGGGTTGCAGATTGCCGATGACGCGGGCATGGTCTATCTGCCCGATCGCAGCCGGCCACCGTATGAGCAGCGGATCGAGGGCCCTTGATATTCCCGCCGACGCCTGATTTTGTCCCTCCAGAATGAATGAAATGATGTTCCGACCGCCGGAGCTCCACCGCGATGAGCGACTTTGTTTACTGCCTGAACACCAGCACGATCCGGCCGACGCCCTTGCTCGATAAGATCGCGATTGCCGGCAAGGCCGGATTCCGTGCGATCGAGCCGTGGAACGACGAGGTCACGGCCTACCTCGAAGCAGGCGGCCGCCTTACCGAACTCAAGCGGGCCATCGCCGATCATGGACTTCAGGTTGTCAGTGTGATCGCGCTCCATGGCTGGATCACCGCCGACGGGGCCGAGCACGCACGCGTGCTCGAGGATTGCCGGCGTCGCATGGCCCAGGCGGCCGAGCTAGGAAGCCCGTACATCGTCGCCAGCCCGCCCCAGGAAGTCGTCGATTTGAATCGAGCCAGCGCCCGTTTTGGCGAGCTTCTTGCAACTGGGCAAGGAAATCGGGGTCACTCCATCGATGGAGTTTTTAGGTTTTGTCGATGGCGTCAACAGCGTCGCGAGCGCCTGGGCGATCGCCGACGGGACAGGTGACCCGGGTGCGACCGTGGTTGCCGACGTCTTTCACATGATTCGCGGCGGCGGCTCGATCGACGACTTGCTCGCGCTTAGTGGCGACCGCCTGGCGTGTTTCCATATCAACGATGTCCCCGCCGAGCCCGACCCTCGCACGCAGCGCGACGAGGATCGCGTGATGGTGGGCGAAGGAATCGCCGACCTCGATCGCGTGATCGCGAATCTACGCCAGATCGGCTATCACGGCCCGCTTTCGCTCGAGCTCTTCAATCGCACCCTTTGGGATGAAGATCCGCTCGATGTGGCGACGCGCGGGCTCGAGCGCATTCGCGCCCTGGTCGATCGCTGATCGCGCCGCCGCTCGCCGGCTCCGCACGCGGCCATTCTCGGCTCGGCTCGACTCGACTCAATACTTGGCGAGGTTGCTGGCACTGTTGTCCGGATCGACCTGGCGGATGATCGCCGCGGCGCCGTCGAGCATCATCTTGAGCTCGCTCACGACGGCGATGAATTGCCAGCCCTCGTTGGATCGCTTGATGGCGTCCGCGGCGGAGAAAACGTGAAGGCCGCAAGGCAGTTTCTGGCGCTGGGCTGCCTCGCGAATCCGCGTCAGCGTACTCTCGAAAAGTTCCTTGCCGGGCGGCGTTCCATCCTTGGTTCGCATCGAATACGCCAGATCATTCGGGCCGACGAAAACGGCATCCACGCCGGGCACCGCGTAGATTTCGTCGGCGATGTCGACGGCCTTGATGTGCTCGGTCTGGATGATGACCAGAATTTCATCGTCGGCCCGGCGATAATACTCCTCGGCGGTGGCGGCAAAATTCAGCGCGTGCATACCGCCGCCGATCGATCGGTTGCCGCGGGGGGGGTATTTGCAGGCGGCGACGATTGACTCGGCCTCGGCGGCGTCCATGACCATGGGAGCGACGATGCCCATGGCGCCGCAATCGAGCACCATCTTGATGTATTCGTGCTTGCCGGTCGGAATGCGTGCCAGGGGGACGCAGCCGGCGTCGGCGATGGCCCCGAACATATACGCGGCCGTCTGAATATCGGTATGCGTGTGCTCCATATCGACCGTGAGCCAGGGAAAGCCGGCACGCGCCATGAACCGGGCTCCGGCGATACTTCCCAGGGATAGCCAGCTACCAATTTGCGGCTTGCCTGCCTGCAATGCCCGCTTGACCGGATTCTCTTTCAACGAAGTTCCTCGTCAGATGGCGCTCAAAAAGGGTTGAATCGGCCTGTGATAACCGCCGTGGCCCGAGTTTCGCACGGAAAGACCGTTGCTTCAAGAGTGCTCGCCCGGGCCGCGCATCCAGAGGAAACAGGGGCGGCCGAGCGAGCATGCCGGTTGTCATCGCGCTATTCGTGTCGCTCGGCTCCTGTGCGAGAGGCACAGTCGCGTTAGACTAGAGTAGGGTCACACCGGTGCCGATCATCTCGAAGACGCCGTCAACGAGATGACTCGACTTGCTCGCCCAGAAATGACTCGTCCGCTCGAAACAGGCTGAGCCATTCGCGGTGCAATCAATGCCAAGGGTGCTCGAGCCCAACCTCAGATCGGCACAATCGTTACGAAACGAAGCGCACGCACGCACGAAACGGGTCGAATCGTCGACGACATGTGGAATAAATGGGAATTGATCAAGCGAGAAAGGCGTCGGGGCATGCCATTGATTGAGACGTTACAGGGGTTTGTTGAAGAAAATCTGTCGTTGCTCGCGCCCGTGGACCAGGCTTGGCAGCCGACGGACTACCTGCCCGACCTTGTTTCAGACGATTGGGCGGAAAATTTGTCGCGGTTCCGCGAGACCGCGAAATGTGTGACCGATGACCTGCTCGTTATTCTGGTCGGCAATCTGATCACCGAGGAAGCCTTGCCGAATTATTCGGTGACGCTCGAACACATCGCGCGCGATCCGACCGGTACTTCGGCCCTGCCCTGGGCGCGGTGGCTGCGCGGCTGGACGGCCGAAGAGAATCGCCACGGCGATTTGCTCAACGCCTATCTCCGGCTCACCGGCCGCGTCGACATGCTCTCGGTCGAGCGGACCGTTCACCACTTGATCAGAAATGGCTTCGCCCCCGGCTGGGTTCACGAATACGAGGGCCTCATCTACGCCTCGTTTCAGGAACGAGCGACCCGGATCACGCACGGCAACATGGCCAAGCTGGTCGCCGCGCAGGGCGAGGAAAACCTGGCAAGAATCTGCCGCAAGATCACCGGCGACGAGACACGCCACGAAACCTTTTACACACGGGTCATTGGCGAGGTGATGCGGCAAGACCCTGAAGGGGGAGTGATCGCCTACCGGACGATGCTCCGCGGCAAGATTGGCATGCCCGGGAAATTGATGTTCGACGGCAAGGACCCGGACCTTTTCGATCATTTCGCGACGGTCACCCAGCGCAATGGGGCCTACACGTTCCGTGATTACGGCGAAATCATCAGTCACCTGAACGAGGCCTGGGATGTTGCCCACCTTTCCGTCTCGGGTAAGGCGGCCAAGGCGCAAGACTATGTTTGTTCACAGCCCGAGCGCTTCGAATCGCTGGCGGCCGAGGTCGGTGATCGACTTGCCGAGCAACCGCACTCGCGCTTTTCCTGGATTTTTAACCGCGAGGTCTAGAACCGGTGATGGCGTGCCCGCGACGCGAACGATTGACCCTCGCCCCGCGTTGCCCAGGTGCGGGGAGAGGGGGCGCCCGCCCGCCCGGCCGTTGAAGGGCAAATTCGCGATAATGACAGACGGCCTGTTCCCTCGGTGCTCCCCGATGAAGTCGATGCCACGCGCGAGCGCTCGCGCTTGCCAGCGGAGCGCTCACGCGCCCCGTCATTGTCTTAATCAAAAATTCTTTATGAATAACGTCGTCTATTTGGTAGGTTGACCCCTGGTAAGCGGACGGCCGGTTTTACTCTGATTTGCGGCGCCCGAGTCATGCGAGTCACACTGGTCACGGAAACATACTTTCCCCAGGTCAATGGCGTCTCGCGCACGCTTGGGGAGCTCGTGCGTTTTTTTGAGGAAGGGGGCGATCAAGTCCAGTTGATCCACCCCGATTATGGCGTGGCCGACGCTCAGAGCCGTGCGATCAGGGTGCCGTCGATCGCGCTCCCTTTTTATAAAGAGCTTGTCCTTCCGCGTCCGCCATTCGGCTCGGTTTTTCAGGCGATCAAGGCCTTCGAGCCAGACGTTGTGCATATCGCGACCGAGGCGACACTCGGCCTGCGTGTGCTCTGGTGGACAAGAGGCCGGGGAATGCCGGTCGTGTCGAGTTTCCACACCAATTTCGATCAATATAGCGATCATTATCGTGTGAGCTGGGCGCGTGCCGTGATCTGGCGATACCTCCGCTGGTTTCACAATGGCACACGTATGACGTTCGTTCCGTCGGAAACGACAATCGGCGACCTCGAGCAGCGCGGATTCGAGCGTCTCATCTTGTGGAAGCGCGGCGTGGACAGCGTGATGTTCCGCCCGCAACGGCCGGGACGCGCCGAGGTGCGTGCGGCTCATGGTTGGGCGCCCGACGACGTGGTGATCACTTATATCAGCCGGATCGCGGCCGAAAAGAATGTGAACTACCTGGCCGACGCGCTGGCGATCGTCGCCGCCAGGCGCCCGAACGCGCGTATCCTCTGGGTCGGCGACGGGCCCGAGCGGGCGTCCATCGAGCGGCGGATTGGTTCCTTCGCGCATTTCGCGGGCTATCGCAAAGGCGAAGACCTCGCCGACCATTATGCCGCATCGGACATTTTCGCGTTTTCCAGCCTGACCGAGACATTTGGCAACGTCGTGCTCGAGGCCATGGCATCGGGCTTGCCGGTCGTGGCGCTGCGGGCCGGCGGAGTCGGTGAAACGGTCCAGTCAGGCAAGACCGGCATTCTCATCGCACCGTCAGAGCCCCCCGAACAGTTTGCCGCGGCCTTGATCAGCCTGATCGATCAAAAAGACCTGCGCCGGGATGGCGGCCGCCGCGCGCGACTACGCTCTCACTCAGAGCTGGGATAAGATCATGTTCGGCCTGCGCGAGCACTATCAAACCGTGATCGACGGCCGCGACCGGGCGCCCAGCGCCATGATGGCCGGCCACCGGAACCGCCCTGTTTCAGTGTAGCGTCGAATCACTCGTTTCAAACGCGCCGAAGCGGTCTCGCCTGATGTAAAGACCCGGGGCCATTCGCGCCGGCAGGTATTCGGCTTTGAGCAAGCTCCGCAGCGCCCCGAACGGTGGATATCCCGTGAAAATCAGCTCGGGACGCTGGCGACCCAGGGCCGCCGTGATCTCCTCGGTTCGCGGCGCGATCAGAGGATGGCCGCGGTCCGCTTGATCGCGCAGCAGGTTGTCGACAAAAAAATGGCGAGTCGGCCCATCGAGCCGCGCGTAAAAGTGCAGAGGGCTTTGCCAGCCCCATATGTAGAGCTGGGGATGATTCCAGCGCGACGTGCGGCGTGCCAGTTCGCGTCCCATGTCGCGCAAGACGACCCACTGCCGCCCTCCTTTATAGCGAATCGTCAGCTCGGCGGGAGCGACATTCAAGTAATCGCGAACCTGGAGAAAAACCGTTGCAAGCATGCCCGAAGCCACGATCATCGCCGTGGTCGCTGCCAGCAAAAAGTGGCTGATGCGTTGACGTGGCGGCGGTCGTCTGGGAATGGCCGCATCGTGGCTTCTCGCACCGCCGGCAGCCTCGCCGATCGCTCCGACCGCGTCGCCAAAGGCGAGGGCGACCGTGATGGCCAAACCCGCGATCGGCAAGAGATAATAATGCGGCCAGTAAAGGCCGGGGAGAATGACCTGGGCCCACGCGGCCATGGTCCATGCCGCGACGACGCGTCGCGTCGCCGTTGTTCCCGGGCCGATCAGGAGCCATGCTGTGACAGGTATCGCGAGAATCCAGACGGGCCAGCTCCCGGTCCCCCACCAGACGAGGTAGTCGGTCGTGCCGAACGGCCAGGGGAGATTGCCTTTCGGGTCGGCATTGCCAGTCAACCAGCGAACCAAGCCATGGGGAGCGTTTGCCTCGGGCAGCGTATCCGTCGCGAGTGCGCGGCCATATTGAAAGATGTCTTCATAGGCCGAAGGGCCGGCGCCCTGGAACGAGAGCACGGCGGCCGCAACCGCCATGATGGCGGTGAGACCCACCCCGAATGCGGCCAGGTCGATGATGCCGTACTTGATGCGGTTACGCCAGTCCGCGTGCATCCGCCAGGCCCGCCAGGCCAATGCAATCGCGAAGACGACGGCCGGCACGATGGCCACTTGTTTGATCAAGGTCGCCGCGCCGAGACACGCTCCTGACGCCACGATTGGCCAGCGCACGTCCTGACGCTCCCAGCCTCGAAAAAGAGCGCGAGCGACGCGACGGCGAAGAAATTGAGGAAATGCTCGAGATTGGCGCCGTTGCCGAAGAGGTACGGATCGGTGCTGAGAATGGTATACAGCATGGCGGCCAGACATGCCGCCATCGCACCTCCGAGCCGCACGGTGATCCACCACACGAGTGTAATCGTGCCCAGCACGAAGGGGATCGGCATCACGCGAATGGCCAGCTCGCGATAACCGCCCAGCGCCACGCCCAGTGTATAAAGCCAGTAGCCCAGAGGAGGCTTGTTTTCCGTCAGGTCGCGATAGAGAACGTCCCCGGCCAGGATGCGATGCCCCATGTAGGCGTAGGCCGCCTCGTCGCAGTCGAGCGGCTCGCTCGAGCCGATCGTCGCCGGCCAGAGCTTCACTCCGAGGGCTGCTTGCACGTCCGGTCCAAAGGTGTGGCCGCGATACCAGACGTCGAAGATCAAGATAAGAATCAGGCAGAGCACCGACCACCGCATCGAGTGAGTTCCCTGTGCGAGCTCGGCCGGCGGAACTCGCGATGTCGTCTTCACCGATATTGCGGTCACAGTCGGTCGCTCTCTCGTTCGGGCGTGGGCGGGACGATTCGACTCGCCGCATTTCGCGACCGCCACGCGGGCCAGTTACGGAACGCGATAGAGCCGCACGGGGAAAAGGATGTCGCCGGACGTTCGATACACTTCCCTGGAATCGGTCAACCCGAGGGAACTTTGCAGGCGATCGAGATCATGGGCCCAGGCCGCGGGATTGAGCTCGAAGAACGGGGGAGGCTCGAATGAGCCCCACAATAAATGGGTCACCCGATACTGGGCCACGACTTCCCTGATTCGTGCCGGATTGTAATTGCGCGGCATGAGTACCGTGGTCCGGTCGCTGGCCACCCGCAGCTCCCACGGAAACCACGTCATGATCCGCGCATCGGCCGGTACTGCGCTCGGGATGGGTTTTCATCCAGGCGCCCGCCTCGTTGAGCGCGGGCCAGTGGAGCTGATACCGCTTGACCAGCCAAGACGCATCATAGGCCCAGGTGGGATCAGCCCAGACCAGGGCGACGTAGAGCGCGGCGGCCCAGGGCATCATCAGTTTGCGTCGGAACCCGTAGGCATCAAGCGCGCCGACAACGCCCGCGACACCGGCCGGCAGCATGATCAAGAAGACCGGCAAATAGTATCGTCCGAGCTGGGCGACCTGGGTGACGTCGGCAATACTCTTGAGCGTGGCCGCGATGAAGACCGCCGCGATCGTGGCCACCAGGAGGTCGGTTTCCCGGCCCAGCTCGTTGCGGCTTCCGAGACGTCTGCAGAAACCGGCGATGATCGGTAAGCCGACAATCATCGTCGAGTACACGGCGATCAACAAGACCGACTTGATCTTGACCCGCACAATCTCGGGCAAGTTCTCCCGGGTGTAGAACTGCGATGGTAAGGTGTTGCCCTTCTCGTAATGGTGGACTGTCCAGGAGAAGTTGTACTCGAAATAGTTTGTGTAAGAATAAAACGGCTTACCGTACTCTTGTAACGTCGTCCAGGCCCAGGGTGCGCAGAAAAGCGCGGCGACGACCCCCCAGAGCAAGAGTGGTCCGAACCTTCTTCGACCGTGTGTGAAAAGGGCGAAAAGACCGGCGGCCCCGACAAGTGCCAGCGCCGTGGTGCGCGACAAGATCGCCAGTCCGCCCGAGGCGCCGGCCGCGCCTGCCCAGAGCCAGATTGCTCGCCCGTCCGGATTGGCGTGGAAGACTTCTGTCAGCGTCCAGACCGCGAGAATCGACGTGAGGGCGACGAGGCTTTCACGCAGGATGAAGCCGGCGTAGATCGCATGCACGGGCAAAATGGCGGCAACGCCCATCGTCCATATCGCCACCAGGCACCCATACCGCCGCCGCGCAAAAAGATAAAGTACGGGAAGCGTGACGAGGTTCAGGATGAAGCTGCACGCCTTGGCCGCGACGAGCCTCTCGTTCAAGGGGCTCTGGCCATTCAGCCCGGCTATCCGAAAAGCGGCCGCCCGTACATAGGCATCAAGGGGCGTCGCCCAGTCGTCGAGCACGCCCTCGCCGCTTCTGATGCGTGGATAGTCGCTGAAATAGCTTTCGACATAATGCTTCACGGGCCCTTCGCCGCGTAGAACGGACGTCGCGACTTCCAGATAGTGACAGCTATCGCCCGGAACCAGGGGCAGGTTCCCGCCGCAGATCCAGATGATGGCGCGAACCGCGTAGCCGACTCCCAGGATCGCCAGGAACACGCGGCCATGCCGATTCAGACGCGGCGCCGCAACCAGGCTGAGCACGAGCAGCACGGCCCCAATCGCGAGATGCCAGCGCACGAGAACAAGCTGCGATGGCCGCCGCACCGCCGCGAGGAGGGGTACTTCATAAAACTGGTGGGCGATCGCGTCGAATGCCGGAGTGATCCAACCATATTGAACGTCGAGCCAGGCACCAAGCGCGGCCGCGACCGTGGCGATGAGAGCCAGAACGAGCCAGCTCCCCGCCGGTTTCAGCGTCACGTGCGATGTCCTTGCGCTCGCGGAGAGGTGGGAGGAATCAAGGTCACTCATTGGAAAAGGGGCGTCGCGGCGATCGGGCCCTCGATCGTGGCGTGACTGTCAGTCATCGTGGATCGGAAGCGCCGGGCCGTTCGTGCCATCGTGCTGACGCATTGTGTGTTCCGCGCGTGATGACCAGGGTGAAACGAAACATGGGTCTGGTTCCTCGTTTCACGGTTTGGCGGCCTTGAGCATCGCCTCTCGCCGGCTCTTGAACTCGCTATCGGACTTCCATTCGGGATAACGATCGCCCTGAGCGAGCCGATAACCGAGCTCGGCGACGAGTTTGAGGTCTTCGACAGCTCCGGTCAGGTCCCAATCCGGTTTCACCTCGTCGCTGAGCTTGTGATAGTCTTTTGCGGTGTACTCTTCTTGCTTTCGCTGGCCGAAGTCGGGCGACTTGCCCACATACTGGCGACCCCCTTTGGGGTCGAGCGCAGGCACACCCTGCTTGGCGAATTCAAAGTGGTCGGAGCGGAAGTAATATCCCTTTTCGGGATCGGCGTCAGGAGCCACGGTGCGCCCTTGGCCTTGCGCCAGCTCGACCAGAAGGTCGTCGAGTGTTGAATTCCCCATGCCGATGCTGATGATATCCCTGGTCGGTCCCCAGAGATTGATCACATCGAGATTGATATCGGCCAACGTTCGCGCGAGCGGATAGAGAGGATGGGTCGCGTAATACTTGGCTCCAAGTAGACCTTTCTCCTCGGCCGTGACGGCCAGGAACAGGATCGACCGCTTGGGGGCCGGTTGCGCCTGAGTCAGGGCGTGTGCGATTTCGAGGATCGAGGCGACTCCCGATGCGTTGTCGGCGGCTCCGTTATAGATCTGGTCGCCTTTGAGCGCGGGATCACGACCGAGGTGATCCCAGTGGGCCGTGTAAATCACGAACTCTTGCTTGAGTGCGGGATCGGCCCCCTCGATCCTGGCGACGACGTTGTGCGAGTTGACCTCGCGCAGCGTGTTGGCGACCTCGAACCGGGCATCGCTCTTGAGCGATTCGGGGCGGAAATCACGGCTGGCCGCGGCCTTCTTGAGCGTGTCGAAATCGTGACCCGACGCCTGGAACAACTCCTTGGCCTTCTCGAGCGTGATCCAACCTTCGACGGCGACACGGCTCGGCGTCTGGCCTGCGGTCTGCGGCTGCGCGATGTCGAAGTTTTCGCGGCTCCAGCTCCCCTTGACGACCTCGAACGGGTAGCCCGCCGGGCCCGTCTCGTGTACGAGAATCGCGGCCGCGGCGCCTTTTTCCGAGGCGATCTCGTACTTGTACGTCCATCGTCCGTAATACGTCATCGCCCGGCCCTTGAAACAGGCCGGGTCGAGCTTGGTCGGATCCCTGGGATCGGGGACGGGCGGGTCGTTGATCAGCATGATCAGTGTCTTGCCGCGAACGTCGAGCCCCTTGTAGTCGTCCCATCCGTATTCCGGCGCCACGACGCCGTAGCCGACGAACACGACGTCGGACTTCTCGACCTTGACCTCGTCAGCCAGCCTGCGAGACACCGCGACGAAATTGCTTGGAAAACTCAGCCCAATCGATCGCGGGCCGACCTGGAACGCGCCGGTCACCTGCCTGGCTTGAAATCCGACGAGCGGCACATTTTGAACGAAGGTGCCATCGGGGTTGCCCGGCTTCAGACCCATCTTCTGGAACTGGGCTGTGAGGTACGCGATCGTCTTCTCTTCACCTGGTGTGCCCGGCCCCCGGCCCTCGAAATCATCCGAGGAAAGGACCTTGATGTGTTCGAGCACGGCGGCCGGCTTGATGACGTCGAGTGCGGTCTTGAGCCCCGGATCGGGGGCAGCGCCGACGGCTGCTGTCGTCAGTAACAACAACATTCCTGCAATACGGCGGACTGGCCATCGCATGGTTTTGCTAGGTTTGAGAATCGAGAATCCATCTGGCACGGCCACATTCCCCTGGTTGCTTGATCTCAGACATCGAAGACCGGCGTCGCCCGCGGTTTTTTCTCATCAGGATCACGTGAATCTCATGATAATTCGAAAAGCCGTTCATCGCGACAGAGCACTTTCATGAATCTTGGAGGGAGCAGCCGCCCGGCGACGACAGGAAGGATGGGCGGACGGCATCCTCGCCGAACGCATGAGGTGGGTTTCACGTCTCTGGAACCGTCTGGACACTGGTGCCATCGAGGGGCTCGCCTTCGTTCAGGGGGTGCGCTGCCGTCGAATCTTCGTCACCGCCGTGAAGAAGCTCTTCCTCGATATGATGCGCCGACGCCGACAGCGAGCGGACTTCCTTGAGCTTCCATAGATAAACACAAGCCCCGAGCAATCCGCCCGCGTACATGAGCACCCGAAAGCCCATCATGGCCAGTGCCCCGCTCGGATGGCCGACGAGCTTGAAAAGCTGTTGCCCGACTTCCTCGCTGAGTCCCAGCGCGCCGAAGGGCAGTGGCACCGCCATGGTGAAGAGCGTCAGCGGAACCATCAAGAAGTGCTGGGCCAGTGTCGTCGGCATGGTCGGAAAGAGCGTCCAGCCCACCAGGAAAAAAGCCAGGACGTTCATTCCGTGGGTGAAGACCGAGAGCGTGGCCGCCCCCAGGACGACGTCCAGCCGGCGGCGGTAGGTTGTCGACATTTCGCGCAGCTCGGTAAAGACCAGGCCGAGCCGTGAGTGCCCGCCGGCCACTCCGGGGAACCACCGGGTGAGCACCTGCGAGAAGATCATGGTAAGGCCCAGGAGGCCCAGACTGACCGCGACCCACGCCGCGGCAATCAGCGTGCGCACGTCGGCTGGTGCCATCGGCCAGGCCACGCCCCCCGCGATCGACGCCAGGATAAAGAGTCCCATCAGCCCGAGAATCCGGTCGATCACCATCGACGCGATGGCCTGGGTTTTTCGGATCCGCATGCGCGCCAGGTAGGCCGCCTTGATCAGGTCGCCCCCCACCGCGCCGGGAATCACGAGATTGAAGACCATGCCGATGAATCCCAGAAGAATCGTCGCGCTGAATTTGAATCGGGGCTCGATCACGCGGACCAGGAAGAACCAGCGGACGAACGTGCCGCACATCCCCACCAGGTAAATGGCGGCCGCCAGCGCCAGCATTTTCGTGTTGAGCGGCCGGCCGAACACCTCGCTGATTCGTGCCCGATTTTGCCAGACGACCTGAGCGAGCAGCCCGAAGGCCAGGGCCACGAGGGCCCCGTTGACCACCGGTCCGATCCATGGATGCTTTTTCGATCCGCTCATAATGACGGGCCGCCCCCCGGGTGATTGACATGAGTCAGGGCCAAGAACCGCGCGACGTCGCACTGGCTCAAAGTGTCCCCTTCGTCGAAGGGACACCCGTGCAGCGCGGATCGATCTCGACGGCATCACGCAGGGCCCGCGCGGCACGCTTTGAACACGGCCTCGCTGATGTGGTGCGTGTTTCGGCCGTGATGCAAGATCACGTGCAGGTTCATCCGCCCCTGGGTCGAAACGGCATGCCAGAAATCGGCCACGAGCTCGCTATCAAAATCGCCGATCTTGGCCGCGGGCATCGCGGCCTGCCAGACCCAGAACGGCCGCCCGCCCAGGTCGACGGCCGTTGTCACAAGGGCCTCGTCCATGGGAAGCACGGCGTGGCCGTAGCGCCTGATCCCCGCACGGTTGCCCAGCGCCTGATCGATCGCCTGGCCAAGGCAAATCCCGATGTCTTCGGTGGTATGATGGCCGTCAATATGCAGGTCGCCCGAGCAGTCGACCGCCAGGTCGAAGAGTGAATGCCGCGCGAACAGGTCGAGCATGTGGTCGAGGAAACCGATCCCCGTGCGAACCTCCGCCCGCCCCTGGCCATCGAGGCTCGAGCTTGAGTCGGATATCGGTCTCCCGCGTCTTGCGCACGATCTCGGCACATCGTTGGCTGGTGGCACTCACAGTCGGTGGTCCTGACGATAACGGAAGATGGATCGATTTCTTGATGCTGCCGTGCGGTCTCTGGTCATGCGAGGCGAACGAAGGCCCCCGAAGATCGACGAGCGCGGGAACGACGAGAGAGCCGCTGGCACGTCAGACGATCTCTTTGAGGGCGTTGAGAAGCGTATCGATCTCGGCATCGGTGCCGATGCTGATACGCAGGCCTTCAGGATAGCCGTCATAGCGCATCAACCGCACGAGGATTTTCCGATTCTTGAGCTGCTCGAACACCGTACCGGCCGGCGGGCCGCCGGTCGCCCACACAAAGTTCGACTGGCTGTTCGTCACGGTGTAGCCCAGCGCGCGCAATGCTTCGCTCAGGCGCGCTCGCGTGTTGATGATCCGGGAGCGGGTTTCCGCCAGGTAAGCCTGGTCTTTGAGCGCCGCGGCCCCGGCAACCTGGCTGAGCTTGTCGGTGTTGTACGAGTCCTTGATCTTGACGAGCTGCGCGACTAGCTCCGGGTGGGCGACCAGATACCCCAGACGGATTCCAGCCAGACTGTAACCCTTGCTGAACGACCGCGTGACGATGATGTTGGGATGATCCTTGAGCAGTGGCATCGCGTGGCAGAGCGGGTCGGCGAAGTCGCCGTAGGCTTCATCGACGACGAGCGGGCAATCAAGCGACTTTGCGAGATCGGCGACCTGATCGTAGCGCAGGGCTGTTCCAGACGGGCTATCCGGATTCGCCAGAAAAAAGAGCTTCAGACTGGGAATGTCGGTCGCGCTTTTTTCGAGCGACCAGTCACGAGTGTAGCGAACGACCGCCGCGCGTCCTCCTTGAAGGGCGATCAAGGTCGAATAGAGCAAATAACTGGGCGTCGGATAGCCGGCGACGTCGCCCTGTCCGACGAACGCGCGGGTGATGATCGTCAAGAGATCGTCCGAGCCGTTGCCCGCCAGGACCATGTCGCGCTTGACCCCGTGGAGCGTGGCGACCGCATCGCGAAACTCGGTGGCCATCGGATCGGGATAAAGCCGCAAGCGATCGTTGATGGCCGCGGCCAGGGCCTCCTTGACCGCGGGGGAGGGGGGATAGGGATTTTCATTGGTATTGAGCTTGATGAAACCGCCCCCCTGCGGCTGTTCGCCCGGAACGTAGCCGGCCATCTGGGCAATGTGCGGTTGCAAAAAGCGGCTCATCAAACCAAAGCCCTCAGTTCTTGAATTCGTCGCTCAATTTTTCGACTTGTTTGATCTGACAGGGCCAGTTTGTTTTGTTGCTGTGACTGTCGCTTGAAGCAATCAAATCGTCCCGGCACGTCCTTTTTGGACGATCCATTTTTGTCAATGACACTGATCACACCTGAGCCGCCGCCAGTGCGCGAAGGGCTCCTTCTTCGATCCGGTAGACGGTCCACTCGCTCAGGGGCCGTGCTCCCAGTGAACGATAGAACTGAATGGCGGGGGTGTTCCAGTCGAGCACCGACCAGTCCATGCGCCGGCATCCACTTTCAACGGCCCGCCGCGCGGCCGTCGCCAGGAGCGCTTTGCCGATTCCGCGACCACGAAAATCGGGTCTCACGAAAATGTCTTCGAGATAGAACGATCGCTGGCCGCGGAACGTGGAAAACGTGCTGAACCAGACCGCGAATCCGACCGCGGCACCACCGACCTCGGCAATGGCGGCCTCGGCCGCCGGGTTGGCGCCGAAGAGATGCCGGCGCAGATCGTCGGGCGTTGCGAGCACAAACTGTTCGAGCTTTTCATAGGCGGCCAGCTCGCGCACGAGGCTCACGAGCAGCTCGGCATCGTCGGGACGGGCCGGCCGGATGACGCGGTCTGGCGGCGTGGGCCGTTCGCTCCCTGGGCGCGGCACGGTTTCGATCGCGTCGTCGTTTTTTGTCACTGCACGACTCCTTCGCGGAGCCGCTTGAGTCCTTCTTCGACCTCGGGATCAAGCACAACCTCGACCTTCAGGTCGGGCCTGGCCTCGCGGAGCTGTGCGAGACCCTTGGCCGTCACCGGCGTCCCCCCCAGATTGACCTGCTCGAGGTTTTTCATGCCCCCGATCGTCGCAAGCCCAGCGTCGGTGACCTCGGTGATACTGAGATCGAGCGTTTTCAATCGAGTCATCGTGGCGATCCGTGTCAGTCCCAAATCGGTGATCCGGTTGCCGGCGAGCACGAGATTCTGGAGCCTTGGCTGTTTCTGAAGGTGGGTCAAACAGGCATCGGTCAGCGGGACGAACGGGTGATTGGCCGTCTGTTTTCGGTACGGGCTCAAACGTTCGAGGTTGAGATCGGTCAGGAAATCCAGGCCATGAAGGGCCGCAAGTCCTTTACTGGTGATCTCGCTGCATTCGGCCAGGTCGAGACTGACCAGATGGTGCAAACGGCGAAGATAGTGCAAGTCGCGATCGCGAAAACCGAGGGAAAAAAACGGAGACGGCCGGAAGCTGACAGAGGTGTCGCCGCCGTGCCGCCAGTTTGTCGTGTCAACATTGCGCGTCACGGTCGCCGACAGCGATTCGAGCCACCATGCGGTGAGGAAATGAACCCCGATCGTAGAGCCAGCACCGATGACAAGAAACGCGAGGGCAAACGAGAGCGCCGCGACGACGCTGAGCGGGATCTTGAACTGGCGCCCTGACCGGCTGGTGGATACCGTGGCGACCCTGTGCTGGAACTGGGAATGGAAACCGTTCTGGTTCATGACGAGTGTCGTGCTCATTGGCATCGGCGATCAGGCTCCGTGTCTTGAAGGGTGATCGAGTCGCAGGTCAACACTGAAGCGGTGCGCGGAAAGGCCTTCCTTGTCGGCCAGGACCCGAATATCGGCAGCCAGCGAGGTCAGGCCGTCACGCGACAGGGCAATGACGCTCGACCGCTTGAGAAAATCGTTGACCGAGAGTCCCGAAGCCCAGCGCGGTTCCGCCGGTTGGCAGCACGTGCGATGGCCCCGCGGCGTAATCGCCGGCGGCGACCGGAGCATAGTGGCCCAGAAAAATCGCGCCGGCGTTGGTCAGACGATCGAGTAGCTTTCGGGGTTCGGCCGTCGAAACGTGCAGATGCTCGGGCGCGATCTGATTGGACATGGCGACCGCCTCGTCTTCATCGCGCACGCGAACAAGGGCACCGAATCGCTCGAGACTCTGGCGTGCCAGGCTTCCGCGGCTGAGCCCGGCCAGTTGACTGTCGACGGCCTGCGCGACCTGATCGATCAATCTGGGCTCCCACGTCAAAAGAATGCTGGCCCCGGGAGAATGCTCGGCCTGGCTGATCAGGTCGGCCGCGACAAACGACGGCTCGGCCGTGCCGTCGGCAATGACGACCACTTCACTCGGGCCGGCGATGCTGTCGATGTCGACTGTGCCGAAGACATGCTGCTTGGCCAGCGCCACGAACAGGTTGCCGGGCCCAACGATCTTATCAACGGGCGCGACATCGAGCGCCTTCAGTCCATACGCCAGGGCGGCGACGCCCTGCGCGCCGCCGATCCGGTAAACTTCGCTAACTCCGAGCGCATGGCAGGCCGCGAGGATGTCGGTATTGAAGCCGCCGAACGGCGAAGGGGGCACGACCACCGCGATCTCCGCGACGCCGGCGGCCTGGGCGGGGACGACCGTCATCAGCAAGCTCGACGGATACGCGGCCGCGCCCCCGGGTATGCAAACGCCGACGCGCCGGATCGCCCGGTACAAGACACCCAGCTCCATACCACCTTGCTCGGGCAGCATGACGTCGTGATGCCGGATCGCCGCCTGATACGCGAGCACGTTCTGGCGCACCCGCGCGATTGTCTCAAGATAAGCCGGATCGGCCCGGTGAAACGCATCCTCGAGCTCGCTCGGCCTTACGCGAATGCCAGCGGCCTCGAGGGTCACCCCGTCAATGCGCCGGGTGTAGTCGAGAACCGCGTCGAGCCCGCGTGCCGCGACGTCACGGCAAATCCGCTCGACGACCTGCCGCGGCGCCAGCGGCTCACCAAACGCCGCGAGCGTGCGTGCTTGTCCTTCGGGGCTCACGACGTTGCCCTTGGGACTGAGCTCATCTCGCAGCGCGGCGAGCTCGGCCTGCGCATTTTCGGTGAAACAGTCAATGCGGCGGATCTGCGTCACAGCTTGGGTCCAGACTCCCGGAAGGTCGACAAAGACGACAATCCTGCCTGTCTACCAATAACCGCTGCGGACGCTCTGCCGCAATGGCCGACCTCGGCACGCATCGTTGCGCACGAGCCAAAAACAGCCCGGGTTGGCCCGCATCGTGGCATCGTCAGGTTCCCGGAAAGCTGGGTTTACTGCTCCTCTGGGGAAAAGCACCACCCTGCCTGCCAGAGCGATCTTCAAGGATACCAGCTCGGGTTGGTGAGAATCACGCCCCCCGGGTACATGCCGAGATACGCGTCGGGCTTCAATATCGACCTGGCATGTCCGTCCAGGTAAAGCACGTTCGAGGAACCGTGGCGGTCCCAGGGGATCCATTTGTCGAGCGTGACGGTGCCCAGCCAGATATCATAGTCGTCCTGGCGAGGGTCGGTGGCCGCGACGGGATCGTTGATATTGGCGTCGATGACGGCCCCGTCGCGCTCGTTCATGCAGACGAAATTCGACGTCCCGATATCATACTGAAAGCGCGGGAACGTCCAGCGCCCGTAGCGAACGGTCTTGTGGCTGAGCTGCGAGTTGAGCAAGTAACTCGTGCGATTGCTTATCCCATCGACGAGGCCGGTCGCCGGATCGACATAGGGGACAACCTTCGACGTATCGGACAGGCAGCGGAAGATTTTTTCATCGGCGATCTGGGTGCCCGATTTGGCAATCTGGTCGTTGGCAAACGTGGGATTGACGTAAGGCATGATCTTGTCTTCCCAGTAGATCTCGGCGAACGACTCGGCATTGCTGACTTCAGACAGGCTGTCGGCGTTGAACGGATGGTGCAAGAAGAACTGGCCGTTCCAGTCATCGATATACTGCAGGATGCCGAGCCCGATCTGGTGAAGATGACTCTGGCAATCCATTCGCCGCGCCGCTTCACGCGCCTGCTGCACGGCCGGCAGCAAGACGCCCATCAGAACCGCGATGATCGCGATCACGACCAGGAGCTCAATCAGTGTGAAGCCGCGCCGAGCGCGTTGAATCATCATGGCCAGATCCCACCTTGCGACCGCCAGCATTCGGTATTACGAATAGTAAAAAGATAATATCGGCGTGCGCGAGGTGCAATGGGGGAGCGGGGGCTGCCGCAAGGTGAGTCAAACCGCTCGACTAGCCGAGTCGTTCAAAGGGCACCGACGGTCCACGCCTTCAATTTTGCTTCGTGCCTGATCTCTGCACGTCATCGTCGCAAACTCGCGTAGCGTCCCTTGGTTATTGGCTCACATTTTGTGCGAGATCACGGCCTGCTGGGTGGTTGGCGGAAGCGCGCGGAATTCGCTGCGTGCGAACCCGGCTTTTGAAAAAATAGCCTGATATTCGGGGAATGTATATGCATCACCGTGGGCCGTCGTCGCGAGCATCACGAGTGCGAAAGTGGCCGTGCCTGGCGGTGTGATGCGATCCGGCTCGGGAATGAATTCGAGCGTGAAGGCCCGGCCCGCTGGTGCGAGGGCCGCGTGCGCCTTGGCCGCCAATTGCTCGCAGGTGGACGTGTCGAAGTGGTGCAGAAAGTTGGTCAAGAGGACGATATCGTACGGGCCGCCCCAGTCGACCTCGAAGGCACTACCGGGAAGCAGCGTATGGCGGTCGGCCACACCGGCCCGACGCGCGTTCTCGGCCGCGACCGCCAGCACGTTGGACCAATCGAGCGCAGTGACGTGGGCCTGGGGATAGAGTTTTGCGATTGTAATGCCGTAGACGCCGTGCCCCGCGGCGACATCGAGTACCCGTAGCGGCTGCCCGGTATCGCCGCCGACCAGGTGGGCGAGCAACTGGGCCGGCATCTGCATCATGGGTGCCATGGCTCGCGCGAACTCAACCCAGATGGGGTTGTCGTGCGAGACCGTGCCCTCGTCGGAAATCACCGTGCCGCCACGCCGCACGGCGGCCGTCAATTTTTGAAAACTCTCCTTCATCATGGGATCAAGCATGAATTGCACGGCGCCGCCGAGGTACGCAGGCGACTGACGATCGAGAAACATCCTGGTGTCGGCAGTGAGCTCGTAACGGTCATCATGCTTCTGCAGAAAGCCGATGATCGTGAGATAATCGGCCAGGATGCGGACGCCACGCGGGGCCGCCTGGCAGGCACTCGCAAGCTCGGCCGCCGTCTGGTGTCCGGCGGCCACGAGCGAGAACAAATCAAGCTCGATGGCCGTTCGGAGAGCTTCGGTGCGCTGGTAGGCGCCGATCGTCTCGAAAAATAACGCGGGGGATGGTCCTTGAGGGGGCATTGTGTCTCCTTACTCGCGCGAGGTCGAGGTTTGAAACGAGGTCGACTGCTCGGGTCGATTATACGAGACACGGCAAATGACGAAACGCGTCGGGTCTGCGTCAAACAAACGTCACTCGGCCTCTGTCCGGTGGGACACAGTTGGGAAGGTCACCGCAAATCAGGCTCCGTTGCTGCCGGTCGCCGGCGCGATCCGCGGCAGGATTTCGGCGACAGCGATCTGGCCGACTTCGACGCCATTGATCAGGATCGGTACAGACTGCCCGGATTTGAAAACGATGCGCGACAGATAGCCGTCTGCCGTCGGATCAGCGTAAACTTCGATCTGGCGATCGATCAGGTTGACAATCCAGTAGGCAGGTATGACTCCCCGCGCGTAGTTGACCTGCTTTTCACCGCGATCCTTGTTCAGGGTCGAGTCGGAAATTTCGATCACCATCGCGATGTCGGACGGCACCGGGTGACGATTCGCGTAGGTATCGGGATCGCCCTTCGCAACCGCGAAGTCAGGAAGCGGCTCATAAGTTCGATGCACTTGCACGGGTTTGTCTTCTCGGACGAACCAGCCCTCGGGCAAGACGGTATCAAGCTTGCGTCGGAGCTTTTCTGACGAAAGCACATGGGGCGGATCCATGGCAGCTCTTTCAACGATGAACCCATCGATCAGTTCGACGCGTTCGGCCTTGAGCAAATCAGCAACTCGCTCGAACTCATCGATGTCCAGGCGATAGACATCGGCGAACGGAGGCGCTGCGGAGCTTGCGGCTGAGATAATCGGCTGAGGTGGCACGATCGCTGACATCGTGGTGTCTCCGTCGAAACTTGTGTGCCTGATCACCTGCGCGTGTTCATGAAAGGTAAGGTGGAGCCTCGCCTGCACACCCGAGATTGCGAGCCTGCGGTTCGGCTCCCTGACGATGATCAAGCCGAGCCCAGGGGCGCGATGCGCACCCCTGGCTCACGCCGCGCTCGTCTGGCTTGGTGACATCGGGTACATCCACGCCCAAGGCCGTCGCCAGGTCGATCTGATGCTCTTGCTCCTGGACAAGAATGTCGCGGATTTGTTCCGCCAGGGCATATTCGCCCAGGGCTTCGCACTGGCGAACCCGCTCGCGATAATTGCGGATCGTCTCGTTCTCGTTGTCGAGGTCGAACCGGAGCATGTCTTCGGCCTTCTCTGAAGTCTTGACCGGCTTCGCCACGACCGTGGGCATCCCGCCCAGGTAATCGATCTGCTTGGAGATCGTCAGTGCATGCGCCAGCTCTTCCGCGGCGTGCACCTCGAGCTCGGAGGCAATACTCATGTACTGGGCCCCCTTGAGCACCTGCGAGTAAACGACGTAAGCGATGATCGCCTGATATTCGCGCGCCAGGTCATCATTCAAAAGTGCGATGAGCTGCTCGCGAGATGGGCTCTGCGTTGCCGCGGGCGGGTTATCGGCCATCATGGTCTCCTTCAAGTTAGAATTTCATGCTCGATCCGACTCAACCAGCGCTCGACAAAGCGGATTCTACCAGGAGCCGAGCGGCCGTGGTGCCCCCTCGAATGCGCAAATTGATGAGCCGACCGGGCGATGCGCACCTTTGACACCGCGCTCCGTCCGCGGTACACAAGAAGAGACGAACCTGCATCTTCCTGCCTGCGAATCATGGGCTCAAGTGCGCGGCTCGACGTTATTGTGGTCGGCGGTCAAGAACGCCCGCCGGCCGGCATCTTGACCGTGATCGAGCCAGAACGTCGTGGACTCCTCGCCAAGCTCGACACTCCTTTTTTTGCTTAATGAGGCATTCATAGCGATGACGAGGCACGTGAAATCACCACTCGCAACATGGATCCTGGCCATGGCGGCCGCACTCACTCTGGCCCTGGTCCAGCCCGTGACGGCCATCTCGGCCGAGCCGCCCAGGCTGATGCTTCAAAAAGGGGATCGAATCATCCTGATCGGCAATACCCTGGCCGAGCGGATGCAATATTACGGTCATTTCGAGACATTGCTGCACGCGCCGTTTTCCCGAGCTCGAGCTGATTTTTCATGATCTGGGCTACTCGGCTGACGAGCTCACGCTGCGGCCCCGCCAGGCCCATTTTAACGATCATGGCCATACGCTCAAGGACGAGAAGCCCGACGTCCTTTTCGCCGCCTTCGGCTTCAATGAATCGTTCGCCGGCCCCGAGGGTCTGGCCAGATTCAAAAGCGACCTCGAAAGCTTCATCAAGACCTCGACGACCACCAGTTACAACGGCAAGCACGCGCCGCGCCTCGTGCTGCTCTCGCCGATCGCCCACGAAGATCTCAAGAATCCGCACATCACCGACGGCAAGAAGAACAACGAAAATATCAAGCTCTACACTCAGGCCATGGCCGAGCTTGCCGCCAGGCATGGCGTGGTCTTTGTCGATCTGTTTGCCATCTCGCGGAAGCTTTACGACGCGGCCAAGAGCCCGCTGACGATCAACGGCATTCACCTGAGCGATGAAGGATATCGCCAGCTTGCTGCCCCGCTCGATCAAGCCCTGTTCGGCCCGCCGGCCGCACCGCCAAAGGCGAGCCTGGCGGCCCTTCATGCCGCCGTGCAGGAGAAGAATCTCCAGTTCTTTTATGATTACCGCGCCGTCAACGGCTGCTATATCTACGGCGGCCGCAAGGCGCCCTTTGGCGTCGTCAACTTTCCCGCCGAGATGGCCAAGCTTCGCAAGATGATCCAGAGGCGGGAACAGCGCATCTGGGCGATTGCCCAGGGAAAAAGCGTCCCGGCGACGATTGACGACAGCGACACGGGCGACTTCGTCAAGGTCGTGAGCAACGTCAAGACACCCATCCATATCACCACACCCGCCGAGGAGCAGGCGACGTTCACCTTGCCCGAGGGGTATGCGATCAACCTCTACGCGTCGGAGGTCGAGTTTCCCGACCTCGAAGATCCCGTGACGATGACGTTCGACGCCAAAGGGCGGATGTGGATCGGCACGATGTCGTCTTATCCGATGTACCTGCCCGGCACGAAGCCCAATGACAAGGTCTTGATCTTCGAAGACGCCAACGACGACGGCAAGGCCGACCGTTGCACGACGTTTGCCGACGGCCTGCATCTTCCGATCGGAATCGAGCTCGGCGACGGCGGGGTTTATCTGTCTCAGATGCCCAACCTCACGTTCCTGAAGGATACCAACGGCGACGACCGGGCCGACACGCGCGAGCTGATCATGCACGGTTTCGACACGGCTGATTCTCATCACGCGATGCACGCCTTCACGTGGGACCCCGGCGGTGCGCTTTACTGGCAGGAGGGCACGTTTCACTACACCCAGACCGAGACACCATATGGCCCGCGGCGATGCAATGAAGCAGGCGTGTTTCGCTGGGAGCCGAAGACCCTCAAATTCGATGTGTTCGTCTCATATGGGTTTGCCAACCCGTGGGGTCATTACTTCGACCGCTGGGGGCAAAATTTCGTGGCCGACGCCTCGGGCGGTGCGAATTACTTCGGTACCGCATTCTCGGGACAGGTGGTCTATCCGCAAAAGCACGGCGGCATGAAACAGTTCTTCCCGATGCAATGGCGGCCGACCTGCGGTTGCGAGCTGGTCAACAGCCGGCACTTTCCCGACGACACACAGGGCGATTACCTGCTCAACAACGACATCGGTTTCCAGGGCATCTTGCGCTATCGTGTCAAGGATGACGGCTCGGGTTTCGCCGGCACACCGGTTGAACCCTTGCTGCGTTCGAGCGATCCCAATTTCCGGCCGGTCGCATTGCAGTTTGGTCCGGACGGAGCACTCTATGTCGTCGACTGGTTCAACCCGCTGATCGGCCACATGCAGCACTCGCTGCGCGACCCGAATCGCGACCATACGCACGGCCGGATCTGGCGGATCACGTATCCCGGGCGGCCCCTCGTCGAAAAACCGAAGATCGCCGGCGCCTCGGTCGCCGAGCTGCTCGACCTGCTCAAATCGTATGAAGACCGCACCCGCTATCGCGCTCGCCGCGAGCTGCGCGAGCGGCCCGAGCAAGAGGTCCTCTCGGCGCTCGACAAATGGACAACCACCCTTCAAAAGAGCGATCCCGAATACTGGCGGCAAATGCTCGAAGCGCTCTGGCTGCACCAGAGCCTCGACGATGTCGACGCCGGGTTTCTCAAGCAGCTATTAACGTGTCCCGACCCGCGTGCTCGCGCGGCGGCGACCCGCGTGCTTTGCTACTGGCGCGATCGGATCAGCGAAACCCTCGAGCTCCTGCGCAAGCAAGTCAACGACGAGCATCCTCGCGTGCGGCTGGAGGCCGTTCGAGCACTCAGCTTTTTCGATCGCGACCAGGCCGCCAAGGCCCAGGAAATTGCCCTCGAATCGCTCGTCCATCCGCAGGACGATTACCTTGAATACACGCTCAACGAGACCAACAAGACTCTCGACCGTCGTCTCAAGGATCAAACGAAAAACCCGTGATAGCCGCGCATCGTGTGGCTCACGTCCTCGAGCGATCGCGTGACGAAAAAACGCGATCGCTCGAGGCACGTCTCAAACCTCTTTGTGCAAGGCCGTTCTCTTGCGCTCCAGTCGCCGAGGTCCGTTTCATGAGGCAGGTCGTGTCTTCGCCCCGGTTTAGCAGTGGGATCGCCCTGGCCACGGTCCTGGCGATCATGGGACACCATGCCCTGGCCGATGATGCCCCGCCGGCCGATAGCGCACTTGTCAGACTGCTCAAGAGCGGCCGAGTTCCCGAAGCGCGCCAGGGCGCGATCATCGAGATGATCGGTAAGCGCGGAACGGCCGCCGATCTGACGTTCGTGTATGAGCAAGCCGTGACCCCGCGCGGCTTTTCGCAACCGCTCAAGATCAAGGCACTCGAGGCGCTGGCCGAGGCCGCGTCCAACCGGGGCATTCGTCCGGAGAAGAACAGGGATCAGCTTGTCAGCTTGATCGAGACAAAGGCCAATGCGCCGGCAACCGGCCTCGAAAAGGCGGCCGTTCAGCTTGCGGGAGTCTGGAAGCTCGACGCGGCCGCCGATGCGTTGCGCTCGCTGGCTGTCTCGGTCACGCTCGACGAAGGCTTGCGTCGCGAGGCCTTGAACGCACTGGCCGCGATTGGCGGTTCGGTCGGTCGCGGCCAGATCGCGGCCCTGGCCGGGCCCGGCCAGCCCGTCGCGACGCGGATGCTGGCCGTCGCGGCCCTGGCGAAGCTTGATATCAACTCGGCTGCGGCGCGTGCCGTCGACATCTTGACGACGAGCCAGACACCCGCGACCGACCTGACACCCTTGATCGCGGCCTTCTTGACCCGCCAGGGAGGCGCCGATGTCCTGGCAGCGGCCATCGGTCAACACCCGCTGACCGCTGATGCGGCCAAGCTGGCGCTGCGTTCGGTATATGCCCTGGGCCGCGCCGATGCGGCGCTCGTTACCGCACTCTCTCGCGCCGCGGGCCTCTCGGCCGAGACAAGGACCTTGTCACCAGCCGAATTGAATCAACTCGTGGCGGAAGTCGCGGCAAACGGCGACCCCGCTCGCGGCGAGCGCGTCTTTCGCCGCGCCGATCTGAACTGCATGAGCTGCCACGCGGTGAGCAAGGCCGGCGGCGAGGTGGGCCCTGATTTGAGCTCCATCGGCCAGACGTCGCCCTCGGATTATATCATCAACTCGATTCTGAACCCGGATCAGGCGATCAAGGAGCAATATCACACCCTGGTCGTTCAAACGAGCGACGGCCAGGTCTTTCAAGGGATTGTCACCGACAAGGATGAGCAGCGCATCGTTCTCAAAGAGGCCACCGGCGCGCCTCGCGTCGTGCCGACGGCGTCAGTCGAAGACCAGAAGCCGGGCGGCTCGCTCATGCCCAAGGGCCTGGCAAACCTGATGACCCGGGCTGAATTCGTCGACCTCGTGCGATTTCTATCCGAGCTGGGAAAGCCGGGCCCTTACGCGATCCGCTCGATACCCACGATCCAGCGCTGGCGGGTCTTGAAACGCGCCGGGCCAGGATTCCAGCTTGTCGTACGACCAAGTGCGCAAAGCCGAGGCCGCGCGGTGGGCCGTTTGCTACGCCAGGGCCGCCGGCGGTCTCCCCCTCGCCGACGTCAAGGCACTCAGCGGCGCGGCTGTGTCGTACATTCAGGGCGAGATCAATGTATCGAGCCCGGGGCCCGTAGGCGTGCAACTCGATTCGCCGCGGGGAGTGCAACTCTGGATCGACGACGAGCTGGCGCCAGGCGGGTCATCAGAACGGATCACCTCGCTGGCGGCAGGCCGCCATACGATCACCGTGCGCATCGATACAACCGCGCGACAGTCAGACGAGATCAAGGTCGAAGTCATCCGGCCGGCCGGTTCGACCGCCGAGTTCACGGTCGTCGGCGGCCATTGAATGAATTCGACGTGCCACGAGAGCCATCGTGAGGGAAACCGGCCGGCGGCTCCTACTGCTTCTTTTGCGGCGTCTGGCTCGCTGAACATCTCGTTGAGCTGAGTATCGTTGCTGATCAGCGCGAAATTCTCGAACTGCGCTGTAAACGGCTTCGCCGAGATATTCGATGCGCAAAGTCCGACTTTGACCTTCTTGGGAAGATCGAGCTCGATCAGCTTGAACGGCTGCGGCGGGCTGCCCAACTGAGGGCTGGCGCCGCACATGACCTGGCCCTTGCGCCGCATCAAGAGGAGAGACACGGGTCCCTCGGGGACGGCCGGGTAACTCTGGTTGGGAACTTGTTTTCCATCTTTCACGACTTCAAACAAGACTTTGTGCACGGGTTGAAGAGTCGACACAACGACGCCCGCCGTCCGCTCGAGCCTGACGAAATTGTCTTTGTCTTGATAGAGAATCAAGCCGGCGCTTTGAAACGTGAACGGGACCGTGTTTCCCTGGCGGTCTCTCGGCAGAGTCGCACCGGCGCTGATCTCGCCGGTCACCTCGACTAAAACCGCGAAGTCGCCTTCGACTTCGATCAGGGCCATCGGAGCGTTGTGCAGCGGTTTTTTCTTGTTGATGCGTTGCACGATGAACGGTGCGATCGACCGGATCTTACCACCGGGGATCTCGATCTGGATCTTCATCGAGTCTTCCGACTTGACGAGTTTGCAATCCTTCTCGGGGTCGGTCAGGGTGCTGATCATGGCCAGGCTCTTGCGCTGGAATTCCCTGAGCACTTTTAACATCTGGCCCGAGGCCATCACGCGGCCCGGCCGTTCGGGGAGCTCGATTTCCTTGGGCTTGGAGTAGACAATCTGGCCGCGCGCTGTCGCGGTGGGCGGTCTGTATCAAGATTTTTCGAGCGGCCGCGCCGGTTCCATTCAGTGCGACCTCGACCTTGCCCGAAGCCATCGCCATTTTGGGATCACGCTTGAAGCTCGACGGCCGTGGTGTTGGGCAATGGCGGATAGTTTCCGTCGGAAAGCGGGCTGACCGAGCCGGCCGACGCCGGGGCGACGTGCACCATCACGTCGCGCACCGAGCCTCGGGGATCGACGATCTGGGCCTTGATGTCGAGATCGGCCTTGTTGCTTTGAAGCGTTTTCAGCGTCAGATCAAGCGCGCCGATCCGGCCCGCGAGCGTGCGCCGCAACTGCTCGGCAGGCACGACAAAGCCGATCGTGTCGACCGAGCCGACCTTGGCCACGGCGACGCCGATCAGCTTGCCGGTCTTTTCCTCGACGATCGGGCCGCCGCTATTGCCCGGCTGGAGCGACCCGTCAACCTGAAACAAGTCGAGCTGGCCTTGATCGTCGTTCACGAGCCGGGCGATCCCGCCGCGCGTGATCGTGACCGACGGGTTGCCTTTACTGTCGTTGACACTGCTGAGCATGCCCCCCAGCGGAAAGCCCGCCCCTGTATACGCCATTCCCTCGGTCGTTTGAGACCTGGCCGAAAGGCTGAGCGCCGCGGGTGGATTCTTGAGCCCCTTGACGATCAGGATGGCCAGATCGGTGCTGAAGTCGTCAGTGGTGTCGGCCGCGATGATCTGGGCGGGCAGAGACTGTTCTTTCTGGGTGCCCTGGCCACTGCGGAAAACGGCCTCGAGCTCGATCTTGCCCCCCTTCGCCAGAAGACTCGGCGGCACGTGCGACGGGTCGAAAACCGCGACGTGCCGATTCGTCGCCAGCACCGTTGTATCTCCGCGCACCTCGATCACGAAACCCGTGCCCGAGGAAATCGTGCGTCCTCCGAGCTTGGTCTTGATATAAACCGTCGCCTCTTTCAGCCGGCGCACGATCTCGGGACCGTCCGGGGTCGCTGGTGCCGTCGAACCCGCGTACGTGTTACCTGGCGACCCAGCCAGCGGGACGGCAGCCGACGCGTCGGGGCGTGTGAACGCCGCGGGCGCGATCGGCGAACCGGCCGACGAAGCCACCGAAGCGGGCGCGACCGAACCTGCCTCGCTCGTTGATCGATCGAGGCTCACGCTCGCGACCGGTTCGCCGCCGCGCCTCGACGGACGACTGCTCGCCCCCTCGGGGGCCGCGACTTTCGGCCCTGCCTCGCCACCGCCGCCCCCCATCATCATGACGGCCAGAACGGCTCCCAGCGAGACGATGGCGAGGCCGCTCACGCCCAAGGCGATATAGAGCACCCGCGATGACCCGCGCCCGCGCCGCTGTGCGACTGGCGCGACATCGTGGCGCCGCCCCGCGTCGAACCCGCGACAACGCGCGGCTCGTGCTGTTGCACATCATCGAGATCGTCAAACGCTGTTTTGGATGGCGGCGCTTCACTCCGCTTCGCGACGGCCGGCCGGGGAGTCGAAGATGTGCCGCCCGGCCGTACGGCCTTGCTGACCTCGAAAATGTCCTTGCACTTGGGACACTTTATCCGTTTACCGAGCATCTCGTCGGGTACGGAACCCTGATGCTGGCACTGGGGGCAGACGACAACCTTGGCCACTGCGTCCTCCCGTCCATGCGGATCGGTCGCAAGACGAACATGCGCTCCGACCCGCCCCTGGGTACAAGCGACGAACGATCTCTATCACGCACGAACCAACGACGACGCCGATCACGTCATTCTAAACAATCATACCCCTTCGAATGCAAGAATGCATGCAGGCAATTTTTCGGACTACTGTTTCGGGAGGAGCCTTACCCGCGAAACGTCGTCCTGGGCTGTGCTTCCATGAGCTGGTGCATCGTCTGCATGATGTTGTACGCCGATAGCTCGCAGAGCAGGTGCGTGACCTGTTCGTGCAGCTCGTCGTTCAGCTCGGGCTCGATCTTCTTCATCAAGGCGATCACGCGCTTTTCCTGGGCTTTGAGCTCCTTGGCATCGATATGCCCGTCGGCCATCGCCTCGAGAAACGTCCCCAGCTTTTGCACATATTCATCGATCAAGGGCACATCTTTTTTCTCGTCGAGCCAGTCGGTTCGATTCGTCGCTGTACCACTGGTCTCTTTACTGCTGCTCTTGGCCTTGCTCATCATGGCGTCCCCGGTAGTGAACTGGTTCGTTTGTTCGTTCGATCACTTATTGCTCGATCAAGCGGCGAATCTCGGCCATCCGTTCCTGCAGCTTGGCGCGGCCATCGGGCGAGACGACGCGGGCCCGCCACGTTTCGGGCAGAAACGACATCGACGTACACTCAAGAACCGCGGCCAGCTCTTGCTTTTCCTTCTCCAGCCCCTGCGCCGAGGGAATGAAGTCGTTGATGGCCCCCTCGAGGTCCTCGCGTGTGAGTGTGTCGCGCTCCTGCGTCAGCGCTGTGCGTTTTGCGCCCAGGACGATGCTCTCCAGGTCGGCACCGGAAAGGCCCTTGTCCGCCAGCTTCTTGGGGATCGCCCCTTCCGCCAGGCCGACCTTGTTCTTGCGGCCATCACCTTGATCATGAAGGCGACCTCGTCGTCGCTCGCTGGGGCTGAAGAGCGGCAGATGAACCTCGGCCCGCCCTTGCCGTTTCAGGTCGATCGGCAGCAGGTCAGGCCGGCTGGTCAAGAGCATCCAGATCAGCTTGCCGCGATAACGGGTGTCGCCCATCTGCGCCGCGATCATCGAGAACACGCGGCTCGACGTGCCCGAATCGCCGCCGGCCTTCGCGGTTGCCGAGCGCGGCATCGGCCTCGTCGATGACGACGACCACCGGGCCCATGGCCCGCAGCACGTTGAGAATCTGCTCGAGGTTGCCTTCGGTCTCCCCCACATATTTCGACCGGAAATTACGCAGCTTGACGCACGGAATGCCCACAGAGCCGGCGAAGCATTCCGCCAGGTAGGTCTTACCGGTTCCCACCGGTCCGCAGATCAGGTAGCCCATGGGCGCGGTATCGAGCCGGCCTTTCGCGAGTAGCGCCGCATCGTCGACCAGGCGGTGCTTGACGGCGTCATTACCGACGAAATCGTCGAGCGTGTATGGCGGCTCGACAAATTCGACCAGGCCGCGTGCCTGCCGCTCGATCAGCCCTTTCTTGAGCTTCTTGAGTGCATCGGCGCCGAGCTTCTGGCCTGACTGCGCCGCGTGCGCCAGCAGACGCTCGAGGTTGACCAGGTTCAAGCCGGCCGTCAGATCGGCGAGTTGCTTGGGTGTGAAGTCGGTCAGGTTGCCGAGCTTGCCGTCGTGTCCATCAAACCAGGTCGCGAAATCCTCGCGCGCACGCGGCGTCGGGCATGGGGACTTCGAGCGTCGCCACGTGGGCGCTACCGATCAGCCGTTCGTTGATCTCGGCAAGCTGGTCGCAGAGCAGGCAGATGGCGATATTGCTCAGTTTGATATAGGGATTCTGGGCCCAGGAGAGGAGCCGTACCAGCGCGTGCGCCCTGCGGGCCGGCCATCTGGCTCAGCTCGGACGTCGGCACGAGATACTGCGCATGGTCGAGAACGATCCCCACGCTGATCTTCCTGGCCGCGTCTTCTTCGAGCAGGATGCCCTGGATCAGCTTGTCGAGTAGTGCCAGGATCACGTCGGGGTCTCGGGGCCACGATTTCGGCTCGCCGATCCTGTCGCTCAGCAAGCTGACCATCCGCCGCAGGCGCTCGCCATCGGCGCCGGCCGCCACGCGCAGCCCCTGGCTCAGGTCGTACCGGAGCACGACATCCCAGCTTCCAAAGAGCTGGGTCGCCAGGAAGTCGACGAGAGACGCGTAGCTCTTGTCTTTGCCGGGCTGTTGCATCGTCAGGTCGTGCACGTTGCCGTGCAGCACGAACAGGCAGGTCGTCCCGGCGAAATACTGGTCGGCGAAGTCACGCGCCCAGGCGGGAAACCAGCTGACGACGGCGCGCGTGCTCGCGCCCGGCTTGGCCGGCGGGGAAGGGGCCGGCGAAACCGTTGACGTCGTTGCCTCTTTAGACGACGTCGTTGCCTCTTTAGCGGAACGCGGTGTCGCCACGACGAGATGACCCCTATCGCTCAAAGTTCGTGCCCGCTGCCTCGTAAGTCGCGGGCGCCAGCGGCCTGGCTGTTGACGATGTGCGGAAAGACAGGAAAACCATCCCGCGCGAGCCTGGCGCCAGACCGGCCGCGCAGGCCGAACCTCAAAAAAAGGGCGCGAGCCCGACCGCGCCAGGCTTCACGGTAAGCCGCTCAAATATCGGGAATGGGCGCGAGTGTCGTCGTCGCCGGGCCCAGCTCCTTGGTCGACTGCGGCGCCCGCGTGGTTTCGGGCGTGACCAGGCCTTGCGAGATCTCGAATTCGCGTAGCGCATCGTCGGCCATCGATTTCTCGGCAGCCGCCTCGCGCTTGATCTCCTCGACGCCTTCGCCGGAGAGGTCGGCCGCGACGCGTACCTTGGCCCGGTTCTTGTCGATCTGGTCCTGAAGGATCTGCTCGGCCTGACCAAAGTCGGTCGTGACATTGAAGTTGAACTGCGTGGCCAGGGCCGACATCTCGGCCTCGGCGCGGCTCATCTTGAACTCGGCGTCATACTTGGAGATACGGTGCTTGACATCGTCGAGCTTCTTGATGGCGTTCTGAATCTTCAGCAAGTTGTTTTGATAAGCCTGCTCGTGCAGCGCGAGTTGCTTTTCATTTTCGGCCGAATCGTCCTTGGCCCGTTTCAGCTCGAGGGCGAACTTCGAGGCCGTATCGCGGTCGCCGGCATTCAAGTAAGCCTTGACCTTGGCTTCGAGCAGTCGCGACATGCTTGCGGCTCGCATCAACCTGACGCGTGACGCGCTCGACCAGGGCGCGATACTGCGCCAGTCCTTCGCGGCCCTCCTTGATCTGTTCGACCGAACGATCGTACTCATATTGCATTTCGGCGATCGGGTCATAACCCCGGATCGAGTTTGCCAGCTTATTGAATTGTGCCGCGATGGCCTTCCAGAGCTTGCCCAGAATCATGATCGATCTCGCAAGAAGTGACGGCTTGATGTGGCCGTAGGCCGCATGAACTGATGCCATGGTATCCAAGGCGGATGCGCATTTCCACCGGGAACCATCCGTCACGGCGATTGAGGTAAACGCCGATACGTCCAGGACCCGGAAGGCTGCCGCTTGCTTAACGAATCTTCAAATTCCTCGCCATTGCGAACGTCGAGCACGGCCAGTCATCACGCCAGAAATGCCGAATTTGCCGACGGCTCCTTTCGTAGGACGCGGTGGAATACGGCCGATTTTTCAACGGCACGGGTGAAGATGGGTTCGTTTGTCACATTTCGGTTGCCGTGATCGGCAATGGTCGACGTCTGCTGCAGCGTTTGCTTGAGAAAATGGGTTCGTTCGTCGCGTTTGCGTTGCCGAGTGTGTCTCGTGCCTGGCAATCGGGACCTCCGGCTCTTGTGGCCGATTCGGTGAAAATGGGTTCGTTCGTCACATTTTGCGTTGCCGCGACGGGTGACGGTCGACGTCTGCGGACCTGGTCGCTTGAGAAAATGGGTTCGTTCGTCACGTTTCGCGTTGCCGAGTGTGTCTCGTGCCTGGCAATCGGGACCTCCGGCTGTTGTGGCCGATTCGGTGAAAATGGGTTCGTCCGTCACATTTTGCGTTGCCGCGACGGGTGACGGTCGACGTCTGCGGACCTGGTCGCTTGAGAAAATGGGTTCGTTCGTCGCGTTTTCGTTGCGGCGTTTGGTTCGCCTGGCATCAGCGACTTCCGCCTTCGCCACTGGGTCGGAGAAAATGGGTTCGTTCGTCGCATTTTTCGTTCCCGTCTCTGGTTCGCGCCCGGCATCAGCCATCTCTGCCTGAGCGCTCGTGTCGCAGGAAATGGGTTCGTTCGTCGCGTTTTCGATACGGCTTCTGCTTCGCGCTCGAAATTAGCAATAGCAGCCCGCACATCGTTGACAGCGGAAATGGGTTCGATCGCCACGTTTTTCAATGCCGTTTGCGACTCGCGATCGGGTACAGCAACGTCAGCCTTTGCAACGCCAGCGAAAATGATTCAATCGTGATATTGAGAACGATCCGGGCGACCTGAGCGTTCCGTCCTGATCGCTGCCACGCGGAGCAGGCGTTGTCTCTGAGCCGCGATTGCTCGTCGGCGTCGAGGTAATAACTTGACTTGCCCGGAAACGAGTCAACTGCGTGGCTCGCCGGAATTGTTGGCACGCGAGAGGTGTATTATCGGGCGAACGGCGTGCTCGACAGCGCCGAATTTCCAACGCCCGTTCCTCTTGATCGCGCGGGGTCGGCAGCCTTCTTGGGCTTTCGGCCAGTTCGCTTCCCATTGCGGCGCACGTCTTTCTCACGCGATGTCCGGTTGTCGATCAAGTCAGAAATGCACTCTCTCCGCTGCATTCGGTTGGTAGGGAACGATCAAGCCATTGAGTGCGCAAAGATTCGCCTACACTATAGAATATAGGATAAATAGGGGACTTAAGGCGATATTTTTGGCGGAAACAGTGAGGCAAAATGCGCGTACATTTCACGCACTCCGCAAATTCGTTGCGATCCGGCCATGATTGCGTCAGAGGGATTTTGATCGTGGTCAAGCCTGAGCCGTGATCAAACGTCCGAATTGTTCCGCCGAGGATGTATCGCGCATCGCCAGTTTTCGCGATCGCTCACAGCGCGTCTCCGAGTAGACGTGGCGAGGCCAAAGCCCGCCGCCCCACGCTCGCTGAAGCAAGTCTCATTCTCGTTGGTAACGGCCCTGCGGGCGATGCTCAGGATCGAGGGTCTCGAACCACATGATTCGCACGGACCGGTTCTGGAAAGCGGGTGAAGATCTCAAACGTGGCGCCGGTCGCTTCGATGTCCCCTTTGCACTTCTTTGCTCTTGTCTCCCCTTTTGACTCCCCCTCGCCGCCTCGTCGCGCCGGCTGATGCAACCCGCTGTTCTGCGAGGCTGAGGGCGATCGCATCAGATCATCAGTAACCGGAAATCATCGACTCTTGCTCGACGCCGCGTCAGACTGTCGCACGACTATTTAACGCCTTTGACCGAAGCTGGCCGACTTGCAATGATGCCCTGGCTGGTCGGGCCTCCAAGCATGTGTCATCGCATCGAGAGGTTTTCACAGTATGCTCATTGCCAGGCCGAAACTCAAGCGTGCGGTCCGACGCGGAATCCATTTATGACTTCAACGTTTCAGCGTCGCTGTCGGTCGGACGTATCGCGAGAGCTTTCGCCATTTCTCAACGCTGAGACCGGTTTGTCACGCCCGATGCGAGCGTCGCCTCGCGGCCGGCGGCCCGCTTCGCGCTCACCAGATTGTCGCGCCGGATGGTGGCCAACCGGCCTTCCAGAATCCTGCGCAGCCAGGCGCGTATCTCGGCATCAACTACGGCCGGCCGCCGTCGAGCACTCGGGCCAGGGTCGTCATTGTTTTCGGACACGCCTACCGAGACGGCGGGGATCAACCCGGACGGCGCGGCGCTTGCCGAATCATGGCAATTCGCGTTTGCGAAAAAGTCCAGAACGCGGCACTCTCATCGTCAATCGGCCCATCGCGAGGTCCCCAAAAGTTTCAGGCTCGGATCAGGAAAACTCAAAGGTTTTGTCTGGACATAATTTGTTACGATCACACCCTTGCTTTCCATAAACTTGACGTAAGCGGCCGAAATCGGCGACAGGCGGCGGACGGAAAACCATGGGAGGCCGCGTCCGATTTCTCGCTGGCACGGCGGCGTCTGGCATACCGAAACCGTGAAACCGAAGACAAGCTGACCCCGGAAATACTCGAGGGCATCGTTCCGACATGCCGGTTTGCCTGCGACACCGGAGAATTTACTGTAAACTCAATACTGCCTCGTGGAGCGAGCCGAGCGACGGAACCTCGAAGAACCGCCGTCTGGCCGGCTGCACGCCATGACTCAAGGAACCGTGACCATGTCCACGCTCACTCCGGCGCAGACCGCGGAACCGTCGGCCATCTCGGAATGGATTCCGTCGCCACTCTATCGGATGTCCCTCGAGACATACGAGGCGATGGTGGAATCCGGGGCGTTTTCCGATCATGATCGCTTCCATCTGATTAATGGATATCTGGTGGAGAAGATGACTCAGAACGATCCCCATGCGACGGCCGACGAACTGTGCGGACGAGCGCTCGACAGAGCAATCCCCCAAGGGTGGCACGTCCGATCGGCCAAGCCCGTGAGACTGCCGCCGAACAGCAAGCCCGAGCCCGATCGAAGTGTCGTGCGCGGGTCAATTCGAGATTTTAGCCAGCGGTCACCAGGTCCAGAGGACATCGGCCTCATTCTTGAAGTTTCGGTCAGCAGCCTGGCTCAGGATCGCCAACAGGCCGCTGTTTATGCCGCTGCGAGTATCCCTTACTACTGGATCGTCAACGTGGTCGAACGCAAAGTCGAAGTTTATTTCGATCCGGCCCCGAACGGCTACAAGTCCCGCGCCGACTACCTTGTCGGCGAGAACGTGCCGGTCGTCATTGGCGGCATCAGGATTGGCGAGATTCTGGTTGATGATCTCATGCCGTGAGCGCCGTTGTCACTCGGCCATGGCCCCGTGCTCGATATGCAACTGCCGCCGGGCCGCGTCGTTATTATCGATGCGCATCTGGTGATCAAACCGGTCGAGCTTCTCCGCTTCCTGGTGAGTGAACTCAGACGGCTCGATCATCTTGATCCATGCATCCCAATCGCAAGGGCTTCCGGGGCGTCAGTCCACTGGGATTCATCGATTCCGACCACCTGTCGCATGGCCGTCGGCTCGATCAGTACCGCCGTGCCGTCGGGCGAAACCCTGAACCCCGGACACCGTAGGGTCAATCAACACGTCTGTTCCGTCCGGCGAATCGAGCGACGTATGCAACTCGAGCCACCCCGATATGACGGTGGCCTTGATGACGTTCATAAATAACCCTCATTCGCCGGACAACTAACATCGCGACTTCGCAATGGACCCGGTCCCGGAAAGACCATTTCCGCGCCGCGCCAAAGGTTGCTGGTCGCAAAGCGATTCTTGGTCGTATCGCCGATCCTGGGCGGCGGCCAGCCAAGGTCGTGGTGATATGCGATCCGAAGTCGCCGCGTAATCATCTTACATGACCAAAAAGGCTACGCGAAACCGACAAGTTTCGTCGCCGACCCCGTGAGTTTCCGCCTTTCGTGCTGGGAGACCTGAGGGCGCCTATGGTCGAAATAGGGTCTCCCAAGAGCGAGCCTGGCGCCACGGCCGTAAATCGAACATCCATGCCGTCCAGGTCCACGTAACCTGTAAAAGGTTCGATGATGTCGGACCGCCGGGCATGCGTCATCGCATTGTGAAGTCTTTACGGTATTGGACGCGACGAGAGGCATCTCAAGAACCTTGTGCGGAAAAGATGCGTTTTGACCGCCTCCTCTTGCTGGATGCTCTGAGGATCCTGATAAATGGGGCCGCGTGAAAAATTCGTGGCAAAGCCGCGTCCGGCTGAAGACGACAGCGTGACTTGATTCCTGGCGGAGAGACACGATCCGAGTCAGCCACTTACAAGGCGACCTGTGAGATTCGATCTTCGGTCAGATGGCCAGTGAAGTTCACGATAGCTGAAAATCGGCCGGAAAACGATGCAATTTCTGACGATGGCACTCCGACAAATTACGTCGAGGCGCTGTTTTCAGGCTTTGGATCGGCGGTTGCGACGTTTCAAAGGTGGCCTGACCGCACACAGGCCGTCGTCCCGATCGACGCGGACCTGACGTGAACAAAATGCCGTCAGTTCCGTCTTACCCACGAAAACAGAACTGCCCAGAAAAGAAAGGCAAATGGATCACCTGCGCCCAGTTCCGTTAATTTTCATGGGTTCGATTGCCGCCACAATGGCGACATGAAGGCTGAAACCCGCTTGGCCCCTGGCCTCAGTAATTGACACCTTGCCTGAGCCGGTCAACTTATCGCGACGCCGCCACCGTGACTTCAACCCCGTGCTTTCGCCGTCGTTTCGTCGGTCTTGAAGGGAGCCTTACGTGAATCTTTCACCACGATCATCGACCCTTTACTTGGGTCTCGCAGTCGCATCGGCGATTCTCGCAACGCGAGGTGAGGCTGGAGAACTGTATTCTCAGCCGCCAATGGTCAGTTCGGGGTCGTATACAACGTGGAGTTCCGCTTATACCGACACTTCCCTCGATTATTTCCAAACCCTCGATAATTTTGAGGTTTCGTCCAGTGCCACGCTGGGTTCACTCACATGGCAGGGGATGTATCTCAACTACAATGGAGCCTACTCGAACGGCGCTCCAGATACGGTCAATTGGCTGATCCTCCTCTATACCGGCGGAGGCGGGTCGAATTTCCCTTACACACTGTACGCGAGCGAAACCGTCTCGGCGGCAAGCGCCACGGAAACCCTCGCGGGGACGACGAACTTCGAAAACATTTCCGTCAACTACTATAACGAATCGCTCTCTCTTCCCACGGGTATCGCGATCCAGGGCGGCCAGACTTATTACCTCTCGATCTTCTCTGACAACGGAGGCTCAACGGATTCTTGGTCTTGGATGTCTGGCACAGGAGGAGATGGAACTTCATATCAGTATGACAGCTATAACAATTCGACGTACTCCAAGCTCTTTGATCGCGCCTTTTCGCTCTATGCGGCGCCGGCGCCAGTACCGGAACCGTCGAGCATATTCCTCGGACTTATTGGATTCACGGGATTAGGTGCTGCTTTGCGGCTGAGGCGCGTTCAGAGAACGACGAGCGATAACCGCGCGCACTGACACCGAAAACCGCGCACTCGAAAACACAACTGACACCAGTTTGGCCCCGTGATGATCAATGATCGGAGTGAATCGCGCGAAAGCTGGCCCGTGAATGGCGATATTCGGTCAGGCCGTGGGCAGACCGCCCAATGCGGTTAGACCGCACGTGAGCGATGCGCTCTCTGATCGTGGCGGTTCGACGTATCCGTGAACAGGAAGGGTGGGAGTAAGCGTCGGCCTGACTTGGCTTGGTAGCGCCAAGTCGCGTCTTCAGGATGAGGATATTCGAGTGCGTATCTTGAGCGTTTCGCGAGTCACGTTCGGCCTGGTGATCCTCGGGATCGTTCTGCGATTGGTTCGCTGGCTTCAGAACTATCCGATGTGGTGCGACGAGACCATGCTCGCCGCAAACCTGCTCGACCGCGGTTGGACGGAACTGGCTCGACCGCTCGCGTATCGCCAGGTATGCCCGCTGGGTTTCTTGGCGCTGGAATGGGGTGTTGTTCGTCTCGTCGGCTTCTCGGAGCTGGCGCTTCGGTTGGTTCCGATCGTCAGCGCGATCGCAAGCGTGCCGCTGTTTTATTTTCTCGCCACGCGTGTGCTGGGCGATGGCAGCACGGCGGCGATGATGGCGGTGGCCATCTTCGCGGTTGCCGAGCCGCCGATTCGTTTCGCGGCCGAAGTCAAGCCCTAGTGTCTCTGGCACGAAGTAATGCAAGGAATTCAGGTCGTGTGTTCGGCGTACCACCGTCTCATCTTATGATTGGTCCACGTCCACTCGAACGGGTGGGCATACAGCCGGTTGTACTCCGGCCAGGCGTGTTCCACATGCTCGATGAATTCTCCCCGGCTTCGCCACGAAGTTCGCTTCAGGTAGCGGTAGCTTAAAGCGTTGAGCAATATCTCGGCTTGGTCCAACCACGAGGCATGGACCGGGGTGAATCGGCGATGCCACCAGCTACGGCAACTGTCTACGTAGTCCTCTGTCGCAGTGGCCGTGTGGCTGGGGTTCGCCGTCATGAATAAGGTAAACCCCACGGAGGTGGCGGTGCCGCCGACGGAAATCGGCCAACTCATCCACGTAGGTCTTGGCGTTCTTGGCCTCGATGCACGATGCCTCCATCTGTCCACTGTGGATGATCAGGAACGCCAGGATGTTGACCGTGCCGTGTCGGACGTACTCGAACTCCCGCTGCTCGATCGAGCCGGGGATCGAGCGGCGGATCGGGCGCCGCTCCAAAACCTGGCAGTTCGGTTTCTCATCAACACAGACCACCCAATAGCCCCGCTTGGCCAGCCGATTGGCGTTGGCATAGCACCAAAGGACCATTTCCGCCCTCCGCTTGAACTCGGCATCGCTTCGGGCGGTCCTCCAGTACCGTGTGCGGTGCGGTTGGAGGTCTACCTCGTTGAGGATCAAGCGGACCGTCCGGTCGCTGATGGACGGGATGATGCCGTCTTCGACCGCTTGGCGGGCCAGATCCTTGCTCGTCCAATGTGTGATGTGCAGTCCCTTGGCGATCGGCTCCAGGCAGGCCAGCCGGACGATCTGAGCCCTCTGAAGGGGGGGAAATCCGGGCGGGTCGCCCGGTTCGTTGCGGCGGGGCCAGCAGGCCGGACAGGCCCGAATCCTCGTAGCGGCGACAGACCCTCCAGATGGTCGAGGGATCGTGCTGTGTCTGAACAGCCAAGAGTTGGATCGGCTCCCCGGCGACGACGCCCAAGACGATTCTCGCCCGCTGGATCTGGTACCAGGGGAGGGACCGACTCCGGGCGATCTCCTGCAAGATCGGAACATCATGTGGAACAATCCGCAGGGAACGGGGTTTTCGACCACGCATAGGGCGACTCCGGTTGCTGGAGAACTCCGTGATGGTATCCAGAGTACCGGCTGGCCCAATTTCTTGCATTACTTCGTGCCAGGGACATTAGGACCATCGTCGCCGGCAAGCCAGATGCGTATTTCGTCAGGTTGACCGGGAAGGGTCGAAGCCAATGCGGCCAGAGCCTTGCCATCGGGTGAAAAATGCATTTCCCGGACATTGCCAACAAAACCGTCAAACGTCAGTAACTCCTCGCCCGTCGCGATATCCCAAAGTCTGACTGTCCTATCGAAACCACTTGATGCCAGCGTATCGCCGCTGGGCGAAATGGCCGCACAGGCAATTTGTTCTAGGTGTCCCAAAAAGTTCCGGTCCAATTTTATGTCGCTCGCTGACCAGGATAGGAGGCGGCGCGAGCCGTAGCCAAAAGTAATCAATAGCTTGCCATCGCGCGACAGCGCGGGCGTACCAAATGCCGCTCCACTCTCGCATGTCATGACGCGAGAGCTCCCAGTCGCGGGATTCCACCAGCCCACGCGACTTACGGAAGGGAAAAGCGTGAAAACTTCGCCTGAAGGCGTCCAACATGAGTTCTCTGTCGTCGCGTTCCAGGGAGATACAGCGTGTCGGCCACTTGCGAGGTTGAGCGCTGCAGCGCCGGCACCTGTTTCAGTTTGGCCCGCTACCAAGAGTCTCTTGATTATCCGGCGAGAAAATCATGGAACGAACTTCCCCGAGGGCGGGAACATACAGTTTAGTGGTTTTGCCGGCGCCAACATCCAAGATCGTGATCATCGCCTCGCGCCCGGCGACTGCGAGCAGTCGCCCATCGGGGGCAAAGGCCGCGCTAAATGTGTAAGCCCCAGGATCCAGTGGGGTACTTCGGAGCTTTACGCCCGTTTCAACATCCCAGTGCGTGACCGCGAATCCAGAACTCTGCTCAAAAACGAGGAGCCGTTTGCTATCCGATGAAAACTGGATTTGCGCCGGCACGGCACCCGGAGTAAGTTTGAGTTTATAGTCAGCGGCTTGTTGCGGCAGAGGATCCCAGAGCTCGACCAGGCCATCCCTGGAAGCCGATGCGATGGTCCGCCCGTCAGGAGAGGCGGCCAGAGCCCAAGCCCCTCGCGAATATCCGTGCAATCCGCCGCGCAGCGCGCCGGTCTCGACGTCCCAGATTTGAATCAGGTGTTGGTCGATTGCTGAATAAACGGTCCGATCATCGGCGGAAAAGACAATCCGGTCGCCCATACTGCTGTAACCGGAAAACCTGCGCATCAGGCGGCCGCTTTTGACATCCCAGAGACAGAATGCGTTATTGTCGTCGTCGCCCGTTGCGATCAACCGGCCGTCGTGCGAAAAGGCGGCTCCCCAGATGTTCTTGCTCCCGGGAAAGTCCGGAATCCAGGTTCGTTCGGGCCACTTCCAGAGTTTGGTGCCACTCTGTCCGACAGTCAGCAGCTTCGAGCCGTCGGGAGAAAAGATCGCATTTTCAAAATGCGGCTTGCTCACCCAAAAGCTGTCAAGCATCTTCAAGGTCGTTCGATCCCAAATCTTGACCGTCCCGTCGAGTCGGCCACCCGTAATGATCGTTTTCCCATCGGGAGCGAATCGCACGATGACGGCCGCGACGGCATGCGCGAGTTTTTCCTGTTGCAGTTCGCCCGTGGCGACATCCCACAGCTTGAGCATGCCAAGGTCGTCAACAGTCGCGATGGTCTTGCCATCCGGCGAAAACGTGGCGACATTCACCTCGGTCTGCGCGGCCACGATCTTCCGGACCATTTGCCAATGAGTTGTCTCCCGGATCACGACGAGGCCGTCCTTGCCCGCTGTCGCCATCAAATCGCCACGCGGCGAAAAGTCGACGAAATAAACGTCTTCATGATGACCGGACAGCGTTTGACGAGTGGCGTACCTCCGCGGCCGGAAGTAATACCAGGCAAAGCCACGAACATCCTCCTCGCCCGGCTTGGGACGATTCCGAGCGAGCAAGTCGTACACAGGATACTGCCCGTCGCGGACATGGCGCTGCATCTGGCGCATGTCAGCTATATATTGAGAGCGACGCACTTTGAGAGCACCGTTTTTCATCTCTCGTTCCAGACGTTCGGCCGACGTGCGCTCCGCCGCCATTCCCTTTTCAAACGTCCATCGCACCCCCAAGCCGATGCCCGTCGCAATCGTGAGCAGCACCACGGCAGTGATCGCGACCGGATGCCCCTTTACGCCGCGCCGCATCTTCGTCCATCGGCTCATCGGCCGGGCGATGATCGGCTCGCCGGCGAGGAATCGACCAAGGTCATCGGCCAGCGCCGCTGGCGTGTCGTACCGTCGTTCCGGGTTCTTCTCAAGGCACTTAACCACGATCGCTTCGATCGCCAGCGGCACGTCGCGCCGCCGGCGCCGTGGCGGCACCGGCTCATCCGCGAGCACCTGGCGCAACGTGTCGAGCTGCGTCTCACCGCAAAAGGGAGGCACGCCGGTGAGCAGCTCATAAAGAATAGATCCGAGCCCATAGACATCAGTCGGCGCCCGACCCGTGCGAGCTTCCCCTCGGCCTGTTCGGGCGCCATGTACGGAGGCGACCCAAACGGCACGCCGCTCTTGGTATCAGGCCCCAAACCATCGGCCAACTTGGCCAGGCTGAAGTCGGTGATCCGCGGCTCATAATCGCTCAGCGACGTCTTTTCGACCCCGCTCGCGTCTTCCGCCGTCCCGCGCCGCTGGAGCAGCACGTTACTCGGCTTGAGGTCGCGATGCAGCACGCCACGGTCATGGGCGTGTTCAACGGCCCGGGCCAGCGTCGCCACGACCCGTGCTGCGTCCTGGGTCGGTACGGGCCGGGTTTGCCCCCCCAGCCACTGTGCCAGCGTGGGACCCGCGACATAGGCGGCGGCAATGTAGGCGATCGAGCCAATGGTGCCATTTTCATAAACCGGCACGATATGGGGATGGTCGAGCCCCGCCGCGGCATGCGCTTTGCGCTGAAACCGCTTGCGCGCCTCGGGCGTGACCAGGGCCTCGGGCTGCGGCACCTTGAGCGCGACCTGACGGCGTAGTTTCGGGTCCCACGCGAGGAAGACGATCCCAAAACCCCCCTGGCCCAGGATACGAACAATCTCGAACCGGCCAAATTGCTGGCACGCGTCGCTGGCCGTCGTTTCGCCCGGCGTGGCCGATGCAGAGGCGGCGTCACTTGAGGGAGGCGACCCGGAAGGAGCCAGGCTGATCGTGGTGGGAGCGTCTGGTGGTGCCGGAGCTCCTCGGGGCCATGCCTTCTCGACGAGTGACAGAAAAGCCGTGAGCCGGTTCCAGTCGGGGAGCAGATCGGGATCGACTCCTGGCTGCGTTTCGGCAGCCGACCCGGCCTGGCCGGCGGCCAGACGATCGTCGTACGCCGCCAGGGCATCGGCCAATTGGTCTTCGTGCGGCTCGTCTTTTTCGTTGTTCGTCGACATGGCGTCAAAGACCGAAACGAGAGCCGAATGGGGACCGTCAGCGTTCCGTGATGATCACGACTCTGGCTAAAAAATGGGAGAAGATTGCCATGGAAAGTCGATGACGCGACGCGACGCATCGCTCGCACGCTGGCCGACACTGTTCGGAATCGGAGCGGCGATCGCTAATCCGAGTGATGACCGAGTTGCCGGCGCAATTGCTCGATGGCGCGCGACCAGAGCTTGCGTGCCGCCTCGGCCGTGCAGGTCATGTGAGCGCCGATCTCGTCCCAGCCGAGTTGTTCGACGTGCCGCAGCGCCACGACCTTGCGATAATGCTCGGGCAGAAGTGCCAGGGCCATTTCCAGATCCTTGCTCCACTCGTTACGCACGGCGTGATTGCTGGGCGAGGGCGTCGGAGATTCGAGCGTGTCAACGACGCTTGCACCAGGTTTCTGGCCAAAAGAATCGAGAGTCACCTCGCGGCGCACGGCTCGCTTTTCCGTGTCCAGATAGGCCCGACGGAGATTAGAAACCCGGCACTCCAGGATCGCCCGCAGCCAGGCACGCACCTCGCCCTCGGTCTGGCCGCGAAAGTGGTCGATATGCTTTTGCGCTTCGAGAAATGTCTCCTGAACGAGGTCGGACGCCCCGACCTTGGCTTGCAGCTCGGGTCCGATCACCGTGCTGGCGATCATCATCAAGTATTGCCGGCAGCCGTCGAGCGCGGCACCGCGCTCGGTGCCTGGGCCGAGGTCATCGACGAACGAGCCCGGCATCGCGACCACGAAATGATCGTTCTTGCCATCCTGGCAAGCCGTTCTGGAAAGGAGCGTCACAGCATCGGGCCTCCAAGCATGTGTCATCGCATCGAGAGGTTTTCACAGTATCGTGTTTGCCGGGCGGAAACTCAAGAGTGAGGTTCGAAGCCAGTTCAATTTGTGTCTTAAATGTTTAGGTGTCACAATCAATTGGATTCCATGCGAACCTGTCGCCAGTTCTCAACGCTGAGACCTGGCACGGCGGTGAGGTCTGTGTCGGTCGTCACGACGGTGCACTGGCCCAGTGACAAGGCGATCGCGGCGATCATGATATCGATCTGCTGCATGGGGCGGCCGACTTGACGTAAATGAGCGAACACGCGGCCGAATTCCTCGGCCGCCTCGTTCGTGTAGGGCCATACGATGAGCCGAGTCAGAGCATAGCGTAAGTGGTGGAGGTTGCGTTCGCGCGAGACGCTTCCTTCGATACCCGACCACAACTCGCCAAGGACCGGGGTGCAAATCCCAATTCGGTGGCCTTGCCGCCTGACAGCATCGACACGCCCGCGGACGTCAAAACGGTCGTTGATGAAATCTTGGGCGATGTTCGTATCCAGGAGATAGCGGCTCATTCGCTATTTGCTTCCCGCATTTGACGCGCCACGGCGTCGATATTATGAAGCCGCATCCGTTCGTCGAATTCGGCGAACTTTTCAGCCTCCTCAGGCGTGAAGTCGAAAGGTTTGATGGTCTTGATCCACGCGTCCCAGTCGGCAAGGCTCTCTGCATCATCGCGCCACTGCGATTCGTCGATGCCGAAACCTTGAGAACCGGCCACAGTCGGCTCGATCAACACTTCTGTTCCGTCCGGCCAATCGAGCGGCGTATGCAACTCGAGGCGTCCCGATTTGACCGTGGCCTTGATGACGTTCATGGAATATTCCTCATCTGGCGGACGACTCACATCGCATCCTCGCGATGGACAAAATCCGCGGAATGACCATCTATTCGCGCGTTCAGCGGCCGTGTTGAGCGAATGAAACGACTCTTGATCGTATCGCCGATGCCAAGAAGCGGCCAGACGACGTCTGCGCCACCGCTGGCGTTTACCGTCATTCGTTTTCCCTATCAAGATCCTCTGGGCAAGTGGAATGAACCTCGAGCATCATGCGCGACATTGAGCGTGTTGAGTAATCCCGCCCGCTGTCATGACATAGAACGACGGTTGCTCGACTGTATGCCAAAAACTCTTGAAGAACCGCGTCCGCTTCGCAACGGTGCCGTGACTTCATTGAAGAGGGAGAGAAAGGGTGGGTCTTAGTTTCAGAACGAAGGCTGACACCAGTTTGTCCTTTGACACCAGTGTGTCGTTCATATTACGCACGAAAATAGAACTGACCAGCTTGTCCCCCCGCACGAAAATAGAACTGACACCAGCTTGTCCCCAGCTTCCCCTCGGCCTGTTCGGGCGCCATGTAAGGAGGCGACCCAAACGGCACTCCGCTTTTGGTATCGGGTCCAAGTCCGTCGGCCAGCTTGGCCAGGCTGAAGTCGGTGATCCGCGGCTCATAGTCGCTGAGCGGCGCCTTCTCAACGTTGTTGATATCTTCTGCGTTCCCGCGCTGCTGGAGCAGCACGTTACTCGGCTTGAGGTCGCGATGGAGCACGCCGCGCTCATGCGCATGCTCAACGGCCCGGGCCAGCGTCGCGACCACCCGAGCCGCATCATCGGGCGGCACAGGCCGCGTTTGCCCCGCCAGCCACTGCGCCAGCGTGGGACCAGCCACATAAGCCGCGGCGATATAGGCGATCGCGCCAATTGTGCCGTTTTCATAAACCGGGACGATGTTCGGATGATCGAGCCCGGCCGCAGCGTGCGCTTCGCGCTGAAACCGCTTGCGTGCCTCGGGCGTGACCAGGGCCTCGGGCTGCGGCACCTTGAGCGCCACCGGACGGCGCAAGGCCGGGTCCCACGCGAGGAAAACGATGCCGAAGCCTCCCTGGCCCAGGATACGGACAACCTCGAACCGGCCGAAGTGCTGGCGTGGGTCGCCGGCCGTCGTCTCACTCGGTAGGGACGGGGCAGAGGTCGCATCGCCCGAGGCTGGCGTCTTGGGAGAAGGACTCAGGCTGATCGTCGTGGGAGCGTCTGGTGCCGGAGCGCCCCGGGGTCACGCCATCTCGACGAGCGACAGAAAAGCCGTGAGCCGGTTCCAGTCAGGGAGCAGCTCGGGGTCGACGCCCGGTTGCGTAACGGCCGGCGGACCGGCCTGGCCGGCGGCCAGGCGGTCGTCGTACGCTGCCAAAGCGTCGGCCAGTTGATCTTCGAGCGGCTCGTCTTTGTTTTCGTTGTTCGTCGGCATGAATCGAAATCCGAAGTGACGGAGTCGACGTGGGGTCTGAGCATTCCTTGGTGATGATGATGATGTCCCTGGCGGGAAATTGGCCACGGTCAACAGGAAAGCTTTTTGAACAGAAGGCAACGGAGGGAACGAAGAATACGAACGCGTGAGGATCGATACATTCATAAGGCACGGCTAGGGGGAGCGGTTCGTGGCGCTGCCAAAATCATTTCATTATTCGACGTTCGTCCGTGGGTTGTGTGCCGTCGCGGCTCGTACCTGGAATTTTTTCCCCAACGGTCTTTTGGGTTCGAACCGTCTCGGTCCTCGAGTAAAGAAGCGCCTGACGCCGCCGACCAATTCACGTTCCGCCGCGTGGTGCGTCGGAATTGCCAGGGTCTCACGTTCGTTTTGAATTCCCCCTTCGTTTCCTTCATCCCTTCTGTTCAAGATTTCTGGCTCGCGAATTTGTCAGTCTTTATGATGGCCGAGTTGTCGCCGCAGTTGCTCGATGGCGCGCGACCAGAGCTTGCGTGCCGCCTCGGCCGTGCAGGCCATTTGCACGCCGATCTCGTCCCACCCAAGTTGTTCGACGTGCCGCAGCGCCACGACCCGGCGATAATGCTCGGGCAAGTGTGCCAGGGCGATTTCCAGATCCTTGCTCCACTCGTTGCGCACGGCATGATTGCTGGGCGACGGCTCCGGACACCTGAGCGTGCCGACAACGCCCGCTCCGGGTTCCTCGCCCAACGAATTGAGCGTCACTTCGCGGCGAACGGCTCGCTTTTCCGTATCCAGATAGGCCCGACGGAGATTCGACACCCGGCATTCGAGGATCGCCCGCAGCCAGGCCCGCACTTCGGTTTCGGTCTGGCCGCGAAAGTGGTCGATATGCTTTTGCGCTTCAAGAAAGGTCTCTTGAACGAGGTCGGACGCCCCAACCTTGGCTTGCAGCTCGGGTCCGATCACCATGCTGGCGATCATCATCAAGTATTGCCGGCAGCCGTCGAGCGCGGCACCGCGCCCGGTGCCTGGGCCGAGGTCATCGACGAACGAGCCCGGCATCGCGACCACGAAATGATCGTTCTTGCCATCCTGGCAAGCCGTTCTGGAAAGGAGCGTCACAGCATCGGGCCTCCAAGCATGTGTCATCGCATCGAGAGGTTTTCACAGTATTGTGTTTGCCGAGCGGAAACTCAAGCGGGTTGTGTGGACGATCTGTTATGAACGCAACGTACCCTCTTGCTTAATAGCTTCATGAAATAGGGAGAGCGGTGGATCACCGGACCCGGCCGCCTCCTGCAGCCACATGGCCGCGGTTTTCCAGCGGACGCGGCTCGGGCGCGAGTCTTTGGCCTTCCTGTTACGCCATCTAATGGCTTCTCTCGAAAACGGTTACACCTCGACGCCAAGAATCCTGAAAAGGTCGCGTCCGGCTTTGAGCGGCAGAGTGACTTCATTCATGGAGGAGAGGCATAAGCGACCCAATTTATGCGAAGGACGCCCCGTGAGTCTGATCCGCGATCAGGCGGCGAGCGAAAGTCGCGACTTATAAAACTTGGGATGGGGACGATCCAATCTCTGGCGCTGGCACTCCGGCAGATTCTAGCGCGACCCCGTCTTCAGGCATCGGTTCCCCGATTGCAGCGTTCCAGGAGCGGCTTGAACACGGTCGGACTATCGTTTCTGCATGCTCGATCAATCTAATCATTCGATCACGTGAGTCCAGTTCATTCAACACGCAATCAATAATCAACCGTGACTAATTGATTCCCCATCACCTGGTTATGGAGGTATCACGAGGCCGCCGCTGCCCCCGGTGATTGAGGCCGTTGCCCGGGCCAGTCAACTTCGTGCAGAGCCACCACCAAGACTTGTTCGCCGAGCTCCCGACGCCGCCTCACATGTTCTCTTGAGAGGATCCTCGCAATGAATCATCCACGACGAAGAACGACCCTTTCCTTTTGCCTTACACTTGCAGCGGCACTTCTCGCAAAGCCCGGTGAGGCCGGAGAAGTGTATTCTCAGCCACCCACAGTGGGTTCAGGGTACTATTACACGTGGACTTCCGCTTATACCGATGCTTCCCTCGGTTATTACCTAGCCTTCGATAATTTTCAGCTTTCGTCCAATGCGACGATTGGTTCGCTCGCATGGCAAGGCATGAATCTCAACTACAATGGCACCACTTCCGAACGGTGCTCCAAATACGAACAACTGGCTGATACTGGTTTATACCGGCGGAGGCACGTCGAATTTCCCTTTCACACCATACGTGCGCGAGACCGTTTCGGCGGCAAGCGTGACGGAAACCCTTGCGGGGACGACGACCTTCGGGAACGTTACCGTCAACTACTACGACGAATCGCTCTCCCTTCCCACGGGTATTGCGATCCAAGGCGGCCAAACTTACTACCTGGCGATCTTCTCTGACAACGGAGGCTCAACGGATTCATGGTCGTGGATGTCCGGCACAGGAGGAGATGGAACGTCATATCAGTATGACAGTTATAACAATACGACTTACTCGAAGATCTCTGATCGCACGTTCGCGCTGTATTCAGCGGCCGTACCGGAACCGTCGAGCCTGATCCTAGGACTTACTGGATCCATAGGGTTAGCTGCCGCTTCGCGACTGAAGCGCGTTCAGAGAACGACGAGCGATAACCGCGCGCACTGACACCGAAAACCGCGCGCTCGAAAACACAACTGACACCAGTTTGGCCCCCGCGAAAGCTGGCCCGTGAATGGCGATATTCGGTCAGGCCGTGGGCAGACCGCCCAATGCGGTTAGACCGCACGTGAGCGATGCGCTCTCTGATCGTGGCGGTTCGACGTATCCGTGAACAGGAAGGGTGGGAGTAAGCGTCGGCCTGACTTGGCTTGGTAGCGCCAAGTCGCGTCTTCAGGATGAGGATATTCGAGTGCGTATCTTGAGCGTTTCGCGAGTCACGTTCGGCCTGGTGATCCTCGGGATCGTTCTGCGATTGGTTCGCTGGCTTCAGAACTATCCGATGTGGTGCGACGAGACCATGCTCGCCGCAAACCTGCTCGACCGCGGTTGGACGGAGCTGGCTCGACCGCTCGCGTATCGCCAGGTATGCCCGCTGGGTTTCTTGGCGCTGGAATGGGGTGTTGTTCGTCTCGTCGGCTTCTCGGAGCTGGCGCTTCGGTTGGTTCCGATCGTCAGCGCGATCGCAAGCGTGCCGCTGTTTTATTTTCTCGCCACGCGTGTGCTGGGCGATGGCAGCACGGCGGCGATGATGGCGGTGGCCATCTTCGCGGTTGCCGAGCCGCCGATTCGTTTCGCGGCCGAAGTCAAGCCCTATGCGACCGACTTGTTGGTCAGCCTCCTGTTGCTTGGTCTCGCCTCGCTGTGGCTACGAAATCCAACACGCGTCTGGCAGCTTTGGGTCATTGCGGCGATCGTGCCTCTGATGATCGCCGTCTCCTTGCCGTCTGTGTTCGTGATCACTGCCATTGCCATGGTGGCTTCATACGAGGTGATCACGCGACGGACCATCAAGTTGGCGTGCACTTACGGAGTTCTCCTTCTGGCAATGGGGGCTTCCGTCGGCGCCATGGCCGTCTTGGGGCAATACACCGCGTCGCCGGAAGTCCGTACCTATCTCACGAAATACTGGTCTGGTGCGTTTCCGCCCACCTGGCGCAACCCCATGGCTTTCGTGGGCTGGCTGTACCGGACGCACACGGGACCACTATTTGCTTATCCGTACGGCGCGAATCGCATTTCAGGCTTGCCGCTGCTGGTCTGCGGATGCGTAGTGGCGGGAATCGTTCTGATGGGCCGCCGCAACTTGCGTCTGACCGCGTTACTTTTGCTACCATTCCTCCTGGCGATCGGAGCGGCCGTCCTTCAGCGCTATCCGTATGGTGTGAGCGTGCGCCTGGCACAATTTCTTCTGCCATCAACATTGATCCTGGCGTCGACGGGCTTGGCTCAACTCTGTGCACGGGTACGTCCTTACCCACTCAGACTCTGGGCTGCTCCGGCCGTGGTCATCGTTCTCGTTACGACAGGGCTCTTGCGTGTCAGTCAGGATCTCACCAAGCCCTATCGTGTTCCCTGGGATCGGACCAGCCGTGATTTCGCCCGGTGGTTCTGGGACGAGCTCTCGACCGACGCCGAACTGGTCTGCGTGCAGACCGACCTCGGGATCCCCTTCTGGCCCATGGAATGGGCTTACGGCAACGACCAATATTTCTGTTTGCAGCGAATTTATTCGTCACGCCATCGGAAAGGGCTGCCGCCGCGTTGGAACAGCGTCTCCGCGGCACGGCCGCTGCGCTGCGTTTTGCTTGACCGGATGCCCAGCGAAGTGCCGGCGTTCGTCGATTGGATTGAGGCCCAACGGGGCCGCTATATCATCAAGGATGTGCGAACCTATCAAGCGACGCTTGGCTCCGCCGTTGAGCCGAAACAGGTCTACGTTGTCTGCGAGTTCGTGCCGGCCGCCCAGGCGGGGATATCCAGCCTTTCCCAACGAGAGCTGCGTGCGATCGAGCAGAGAATCTCGCTACGGGCGCCATCCCAAGCGCGATGATGACGGACTGAAACTTCACCGCGGAGACAATTCAAGAACACACATGTTGCAAGCTGGCGATCACCTGGTCCTTCTGGAAGCGATCCCTTCGCGCCGGTCCACGCGTGACTTTCCAATTGTCGTGACAGTGTTACGACAATCTCCCGCTCCGGAAAAACCTCCGCGAGCTCGATCATGCGAGGTAGATTCTTCGCAGCAAACCCATGACCAAATTCCGCGGCCGATTTTCTCGACAATGTCGAAACAATCTGCTCGCCACAGGCGGCACTCTCGGATTTGAGCGTTTCGATCCGCTTATTCTCAAACGAGCGTGTTCCTCACGCGCCATTCGCGCCGCCGGGATCGCTGTTGTCTTCGACTTCAGCGTCAACATCGCTCCAAAGCCCGTCCACGGTCGTGGCAAAGCCCGGCAACTCAAGGCTGACGATCGTCTGGTCGTCCTTGAAGACGGCTTCATCCCAGACATCGCCGCGCCGCGTCAGGACCGTCACCTGCCGCTTCAATGGGTCGACAATCCAGTACTCGAGCAGGCCATAAGCCAGGTATTCTTCTCGCTTGATCTCGTAATCGCGCTTGACGCTGCCGCTTGAGACGACTTCGGCGGCCAGAGCGGGAATCCGACGGCCGCGCCAGTCTTTGGCGGCGCCGCGAAGCACAATCGCCAGGTCAGGGTTGCGACCCGAGATCATGCCGGGAAGCCAGAAGCGGAATTCGCCGCCGCCACCGTAGCGGCGGATGGTGCCCGGATGGTCGCGGCGGTAGCGGCTGACGGCGTCATAGAGGTTTGAAACCACATCTCCATGGGGATCGTTGGGTACTCCGGTGACTTCGAGCACTCCGCGACCAAGCTCGTAGCGGAGCCCTTCTTCGACCTCGGCGTCGAGAAATTCAACGAGCGTCATCGCCCGGCCGTCGTCGGCCAGTCCAATGACGTGTGATTTGGTGATGCTGGCCATGGCATTCCCGTCCTTTCGACTTTCCAAAGGATCGGGCCGTTTTTCGCGTCGAGGTTTGACGGCTCATAATACCAGTTCCATGTTCTGTGGCCATTTCCCAAGATACTGCACAGCGAAGCGTCCCGGACAAAGCTCCCTCGCCTTGAGGTCGACTTCATCGCGGTCAGCGCCATGAAATAGCACTTTGCCCGCCCGGACACTCAGGCTCTCGTTGGTCCGCGGGTCGCCTATGAGCACCCAATCTGAGGCAAATCGTGCCGCAATCTCTTCGGCTGTCAGGATTTCATCCGTCTCTGGCTCCCTGGTTCGCCAATCCGAAGATCTCTGTCCGGCCGTTCGGCCGTCGACGCCGCCTGTGCGCTGCAAGGAGGCCAGGAACGAAGTCGCAGCCGATCGACGGATGGTGCTACTTTTGTCCGTCCGTCTGCTTGATTCCTTGTCTGCCGTCTTGTATTGTACGGGTTCCTTTCCGGAGCGAGCCACGCTTCGATCGATCAAAAATGGCACGAATGCGACGGAGCCGACGATTCGTGCAAGTTGTTCGCCCGCGGGACAGACGATGATGACAGTTTGAGCACGCATACACCGCACGAAAATGGCCATCTCTTGCGCGGCATCGATCTCGGGGCCGGGCAGAATGATGTTGCGGATCACTCGATCGAGATGAGAGACCACGATGGTGCCATGTGATCGGAGCTGAGCGGGGAGGATTTTCTCATGTCCAGTTCGGAATCGCGATCGGCGGTCGTTCTCGAGCTTGCGGAAGCGTTTCTGGATCGGTATCGCAAGGGCGAGCGGCCCGCGCTCAAGGATTACATCGACCTCAATCCCGAGCTCGCCGAAGAGATCCGTGAAGTCTTTCCGGCGATGGCCATGCTGGAAAATATCGCCATCCGCGACGGCGCGCCGCCGGCCGACGACGACTCGACGGAAGCGACGGCCGGGTTCCGGGCGTGCGGGCAACATTTCCCCGAACAGCTTGGCGACTACCGGATCATCCGCGAGATCGGCCACGGCGGCATGGGCGTCGTCTACGAGGCCGAGCAGATCTCGCTCGGCCGCCACGTGGCGCTCAAGGTCCTGGCATCGCACGTGGTTCGCGATCACAAGCAGCAGCAGCGGTTCGAGCGTGAAGCCCGCGCGGCCGCCAAGTTGCACCATACCAATATCGTCCCCGTTTTCGGCGTGGGCGACCACGCGGGGACCGCGTATTACGTCATGCAATATATCCAGGGCCAGGGCCTCGACGCCGTGATTGACGAGCTCGAGCGCATGCGGAGCAACGCCTCGGGGAACCACCCTGCCCCGATTGCGCAGCCGGGCGGCGGGCCACGGTTGCGCGACATATCAGCGACCGACTTCGCTCAATCGCTGTTGACCGGCCGTTTTGATGAAGCCGTGCCCAACAGTTCGCACACAGAAGCGTCTGTCGTGGCTGGGGCCTTCGTCGGTTCGCTGCATACCAATTCAGCAAGGTCGGCGCTCGTCGGCGTCGCGACCGAGGCGGACACAGGCGCAAGAGGCCGCACGCGCACACCTTCCGCCAACCGCACCGGGAACCTTGCCGGGAGCGTACATCCGAAAAACGTCGCCAAACGAGCGTTCCGGTGAAATCCGCGGTTCATCGTCGTCATCATCCCTCTCGATCTCGCTTCCCGGCACCAGCCGCGACGGCCACTCGAAGCACGGCCGTTCGGCCACGTACTGGCAAAGTGTCGCTCAGATCGGCTATCAGGTGGCTGATGCCCTTGATTACGCACACAAGCAGGGCGTCCTGCACCGCGACATCAAGCCGTCGAATTTATTGCTCGATGTCCGCGGCACGGTCTGGGTGACCGATTTTGGACTGGCCAAGGCCGACGATCAGCAAAATATCACCCATACCGGCGATATCCTGGGCACGCTGCGCTACATGCCGCCTGAGGCCTTTGAAGGAAAGTCCGACGCGCGCGGCGATGTTTATGCGCTGGGCATGACCCTGTACGAGATGGTTGCCTTGCGGCCGGCCTTCGATCAGAAGGACCGGGGGACCTTGATTCGCCAGGTCACTCACGAAGAACCGCCCCGGCTCTCGAAGCTGCGTGCCGAGATTCCGCGCGATCTGGAAACAATCGTGCACAAGGCGATCGACCGCGACCCGAGCCATCGCTATGCCTCGGCCGATCTGCTGGCCGACGACCTTCAGCGCTTTCTCGACGACGAACCGATCCAGGCCCGGCGACTCTCGGCGCTCGAGCGGCTCGGCCGCTGGCGGCGGCGCAATGCGCGACTCGCCATGGCCATCGCTCTGGCTGTGGCGGCACTCGTGCTGGGGACGGTGTTCTCGACGGGCTTTGCCGTCCTCGCGATGCGCTCGGCCAGCGCCGCGCGGGCCGAATCGGCGCGGCAAGCGGCAGCGCGCGGCCTCGGTTTGATCGCCGCTCAAGATGCCGGCCGCGGCATGCTCTGGCTGGTACGGGCCATGGATCTCGACCCCGAGGATGCCTCGGGTGTTCATCGCGCGGTTCGGGTCAATTTGAGCCGAGCCGCGCGCGAGCAGATTCCAACCCATCGACTGACGTTGAAACCCGAGGGGGCCAGACCGGGCGTCGCGGGTGTCGAGTCGGCCGAGGGCGTTCGAACGGTCGCTTTCAGCCCCGACGGCCGGGTCGTCGCCACGCTGCACAAGAGCAACGTCGTCCGTCTCTGGGACGCGGGCGACGGCCACCTCGTCTGCCCGCCGATCAGGCACGATGACCCGACCGTCGCTCTCGCGTTCAGTCAGGACGGCCGCAGGCTCTGGACGGCAAGCGTGACCGGCCAGCTTGAAAGTGCCACGGGGGACTTGACACCCGAAGGTTCTCGCACGCCCCGAGCCGAGCGATCCGAATCGAAGTCCCAGGCGCCGCGCAGCCGATTCTGGACCTGGGATGTGGCGAGTGGCCGGCCGCTCGGTGAGGCCCGCAACCTGCCGGGCTCGGTGGCCGCCATCCGCGCCGACGGCGCCCTGGCGGCCGTGGCACTGTCCACGAACACGTTGCAGATTGTCGATCTCAACAAAGGCTTAGCCCTGGGCCCTCCCATGGTTGACGAAAGCCACATCAGCTCGGGAACCCAGGAAGTGGCTTTCAGCCCGGATGGCGGCCGGCTCGCAACTGGCGAATCCAACGACCAGACCATCGGGACCACACGCGCCGCCTTGATCCGGGATGTCGAGACGGGGCGGGTACTTTGCACGACCAGTGCGCACGATGGTTATCATATCTACGCCGTTACCTGGAGTCCGGACGGCCGCAACCTGGCGACGGGCGGTCACGACTGCATGGTGCGCATCTGGGACCCGACGACCGGCGTCCTGCGCGGACTGCCGCGGAGTCTGCCTCTGCCGATCGCGCAGCTTGCCTACAGCCCCGACGGCCGGATCCTGGCGGCGGCCCTGACAGGTCAAATCGGCAACTCAAGGTTTTCCCGGTCAAGGATACGCCTGCTCGACGCCTCGACCCTGCTGCCGGTGGGACCAGACTGGCGATTCGACGTCGGCGTCGCGTCCATCGCGTTCGACCCCGACGGCACGTCGCTCGCGGTCGGGCTCAGCGATGGAACGAGCCAGATCTGGTCACTACCCGATCCCCTGCCCGCACTTAGACCCATTATGCCAGGCAGCTCTGTCTACAGTCTCGCCATCGGTTCCGACGGCACCATGGCCATGGGAACCACCGCCGGCGATGTCTACCTGCGCGATCCCCAGACTGAAGCGATCAAACGCGTTTATCAGTCCCCCGGCTTCACGATCTGGGACCTGGCAATGAGCACGGACCGCCGCACGCTGGCAATTGGCGTCGGCTTCAACATTAGCACCTACACGACCGAGAATGTCGGATACATCGCACTTCTGGACATCAACACTCTCAAGCTCGTTTGCCCCATTTTTCTGGTGGGTGAGCCGGTGGCCATACCTTATTGTTTCAGCCACGACGGAACAGTGCTGTATACCAAGGGCCGCGGTGCCAGCCTGCGGCGCTGGGACGCCAGGACGGGCAAGAACCTCGGCCGGGACATCGCGACCCCCAACGGCACGAGCGACATCGCACTCTCCGCCGACGAACAACACGTATTCCTCAGCGATCAGCAGGGGCACGTTCGCCGTCGCGACCTGGCGGCGGGCACCGACCTCGATGACTGGGCGCTTCAGAAACAGGCGATTTATAGACTGGGAATTTCTAGCAGCCAAGATGGCGAGACGCTCGTCACGCTCAGCGACGACTGGTCGGCGCGCTGCTGGGATGCCAAGACCGGCGCGGCTCTGGGGCCGCCGATCGAACACAATAACAACTCGTCCAAAGCGGCCCTGCATCGTGATGGACGCACGCTCGTGATCGGCACCAGTTTGGGCGAGATCGAATTCTGGGATGTCCCGACGGGTTTGCCCTTGGGACCGGCGATCCGGCTCGGCGCGGACTTGACCTGTGAAGACCTGGGGTTCATTCCGGGGGGCAATACCCTCGCGTTCGTCGCCTCTGGCCAGGTTTTCCTTTATGAGATTCCCTCTGGCGTCACAGGTACGCGTGACGAAGTCAGGCGCTGGGCCGAGGTCTGCACCGGCTGGAGCGTCGACCCATCGGGGACGGTGGCCCAGCTTGCGCCGCCGAATGGGAGCGGCTGCGCCAGGATTCGTCTGCCGAGACCCAAACCGGCATGAAGAGCTTATTTGATAGCCCGGCCGATCGACACCTCAGCCACGGCCTGATCGACGGCGCGAATCGCCAATACCATGCGGCGCTCTGGAATTTCAACCGGATGATCGCTGCGGGTTCCGCCGATCCGGCGATCTTGCTTGGTCGTGCCGAAGCCAACGCCAGGCTTCGGCGCCCTGGCGCCGCCATTGCCGACCTCGAGACGGTGCTCAAGCTCAAGCCGTCGGATGTCGACAACTGGATTCAATTTTGCGCGATTCTCGGATCGCTTGGCACACCCGAGCGTCTTTTCTCGTTGCGAGAACAGGCCATCGACGCCACCCAGGGTAAGGGCTTGGTGCACGTGCTCGAACCCTTGCCCCCCAGCTTGCTACCGCGACTTCGGCGCAGGCGCCACGGCTACTGTCAGCGGAGCCATGCTGCACTTTTTCAACCAGACCAAACGCCGCGTGCGCATTCATTTCACGAATATGGTCGAAGCTCTCGATCTGGCGCCGGGCTCTCAAGACACGTTCGCGCGGGATTCCGCACCGGGTCAGCCATTCGTGGCCACGGATGCAACGACCGGTGATCGGCTATCAGTCTGGCTCCCCGAGCGAGGCGATTCGCTGGCAATCATTCGTGATGAAACGTTTCGACCTGTTGCGCCGGGCGACCCAGCGGCGCGACGTTCGGCGTGGGTTCAGCTGAAGGTGTTGACTGGTGATCTCGATGAAGTCTTCCGGATGGTGCAGTCAAGCAACGACGGTGTTCTGATGGCCGACCTCGCAGCGCGGGCCGCGGCGAGCGGCGACTGGCCCAGGGCCGCCCTGCTGCTGCGAAGAGGGCTCGACCTGAGCACAGACATCACACAGTCGCTCGCGGTCGCATACGACCTGGCCGTCACCCTGGTCACGCTGGGTGATCTCGAGGGATATCAGGCTCTGTGCACTCGTGCCGTGGCGAAAGTCGACTCAACCAGCGACCCATCGCTCGACAATTTGGCCGCGTGGATTTGCGTGCTGGCGCCGCAGGCGGGGGCTGATACCGCGCTGGCGGCGGTGAAGCTCGCCGAGTCGGCCGTCGCCGCCACGACGAGCGATTCGGAACGAGCCAACGTGCTCAATACCCTGGGAGCGGTTCTCTACCGGGCGGGCCGATTTGACGAGGCGATCGACCGCCTCATGGAAGGTGTTCGATACCGCGGCGGCGACACCTTGCCCCACGACCTGGCTTTCCTGGCCCTGGCTCACTTCCAGAAGGGACAACCCGCCGAGGCGGCGCGGTGGCTCAAGCAATTTCCGGCGCCCGGTGTTGAGGTGCCGAACCTGGGTTTGAGCCTTTACCAAGTCGAGGAAATTCAGCTTCTTCGCGGCGAGGCCGAATCGCGCGTCCTGTACGACCCGGTATTCCCAGTCGACCCCTTTGCGCATCAATAGCGAAATCCCCGTTGCGTTTTTCAAAAAGAACGAGCCCGGATCGAGACGATTCGCCGCGAATTGCATTTACTGTTAGACAAAGCGCCGTTTCGCCCGAGCCATGCCGAGACCCTGACAACCGCGTTCATGACTGACGTTCGCACTGAACAATTCGATGAAGAAACAAGCCTCCTTCGCCGCGCCGCGGCGGGCAACCAGGAGGCGCTCGGGATCATCTTTCGCGCTATCGCGACCGGATGAAGCGGATGATCGAGCTCCGCCTGAGCCGCCGGCTGGCCGGGCGCGTCGACGGTTCCGACGTCGTTCAGGAGTCGTTTCTCAGCATCTCGACGCGGCTTGATGAGTATCTTGCGAACCCGACGACCTCGTTTTTTATCTGGCTGCGCAACATGACGGCGCTCAAGCTGGCCGAGGTGCATCGCCGCCATCTTGGCACGCAGCTTCGCGACGCCGGCCGCGAGGTCACGCTGCACCGCGGCGGCCTGCCGATGGCCGACAGTGTCTCGCTGGCCGCCCAGCTTCTGGGCAAGCTCACGGCCCCCTCGCAGGCCGCGATCAAGGCCGAAACCCGGCTCTTGGTCCAGGAGGCCTTGAACAGCATGGACCCGATCGACCGCGAGGTCCTGGCGCTCAAACACTTTGAACAGCTCAGCACGACCGAGATCGCCGAGGTGCTGGGGCTTTCCAAGGCGGGCGCGGGGAGTCGCTATTTGCGCGATCAAGCGTCTACGCGCGATCCTCGACCAGGTCCCTGGGTTCAATCAGCTTTAAGAATTCTTGCCCGAGAGAAGGAACCAGAGGCAAGAGAGCCCGCCAAAGCCAAAGAAAATCGCCGAGATCTGGAGGCCCTGAGCCAAAGCCGCACTGGCACTGGCACTGGGTTTCTCAACGCCAGGGCTTCCGAGACTCCCTGGCGTCGGCGGCGAGCTTCTCATGCGGCAGGGTCGCAAAACGCTCACGCGTCTGAAATTGCGTATTTGTCCATATGCGTCGGTAAGATCGCACCTGGCGAGCACGTGGCACCCTATTTGCAAGTGGTGCAGCAAGAAAAGGTTGGTGATTCCTCCCTTTCCGCCAGTTGGAGACGCATGTTATGGCTCGCGGCGACAAATCGAAATATTCCGACAAGCAGAAACGTCAAGCCGAGCATATTGAAGAGAGCTACGAGAAGCGGGGCACACCCAAGAAGGAAGCCGAGTCGCGCGCCTGGGCGACGGTCAACAAGGAGTCGGGGGGCGGTAACAAGTCGGGCAGCGGCAAGGGCAAGCCCGATACCAACGTCTCGAGCAAGAAAGGCGGAAAGAAGGGGGGCGCGTCGTCGTCTTCGCGGAGTGCCGAGGAGCGGTCGGCTTCCGCCAAGAAAGCGGCCGCCACGCGTAAGCGGAACAAGACTGCGAAGTCAGGATCGTGATCCGAGTGAAGGTCGAATCGTCGAAAAATCAGTTCGATATGCAAGATCCGACGACGCAGTACCCTGCTCCGAAGTTTCCCAAGCAGACGCAGGGTGTGCCCGGACTCGCGCGTCAGGTGGAGGACCCCAAGCCCGAACTGGGGAAGAAAGCTCGACGGGCTTGGGACGCCTCAAGGGGCGAAAAGCCCTGATCACGGGAGCCGACTCGGGCATCGGGCGGGCGGTCGCGATCGGTGTCACCGGCGGTAATCCCCTCCCATGAAATCATTTTTCTAAGATCGAAACTCGATGAGTCTTCACTCTCCGACTGGCGGCCGGCAAGAAGGGGACGCCACCGGTTCGCCGGCGCTGGGGGTTCAGGAACAGCGGAGCCCGGCAGGCTGCCAGTCGGAGAGTGACCACTCATCATCACCGAACACCACTCATCGAATCGACCTTGGACGTGAATCGCTGTTCATAACATTTTGAATCTTCCCTTCTGGCCGCCAGGCCACACCGTTATGGGCAGCGAGCGAATTCCGCCCACGACAACACCGCCGCGATCCGTATAAGCGCCGATCGCGCGGCACAAAGGAGACTTTCCATGCCCCGCGGCATCACGGGTGGAATCTGTATTGTGGCCATGTGCGTCGCCATTCCTTCAGGCCGATGCATGCTCGACCGTATCGATACGGCCCTCGCTCATCTCGGGTCAACAAACAAGGAGCTAGGTACAGCGAACGCACAACTGGTGCTCGCGAATCGGCAGCTTGCCGACATGCATTCCCAACTCAGCGAAGCCAGGGCTCAGCTCGTCGCCGCCAATCGCAGACTTGACCTCATGCAGACCCACGTTGATCTCGCAAATCGAAAGATCGAGCAGACTAATGCCGGTCTTGCCCAGACGATCAGCCAGTTAGGCGAGACCAACAAATCACTCGGTCAAACGAACGCAAAGTTGAGCATCGTCGATAGCGTGATCGGGAAGCTTTCGCTGTTTCGCCGTTAACATTTTCCTGGCTGTCACCCGCCGAGCACTCGCGGTCGACAGCTCACATCCTCTTAACGGCCGACCAAGGCGGACGGGCATGAACCGAGCGACGAGATCACGCTGTCGTCGTCAAGACGAGCGATCGCCACGGTTGAAGCGCGGTAGCAAGATTCAGACGGGCGGGCGAATCGCTTCGAGCCAAAGTTGAAGAACAAAAAAAGGCTCTGTCATGAAGCCATGACAGAGCCCTTGTAGAGCCGACCTCGAAGGCGGTTTTACTTCTCGGCCATCACTCCCTTTGCGTAATCCTGGATCTTGGCGAACTTCTTGTACTCGGACTTTTCGCCAGCGAGCTCAAAGGCCATTCTCGCGTGCTCTTCGAGCGTGGGGATCGTCTTGGCGGCCAGTTGCTTCAATTCGGAGTCTTCCCCTTTGCAAGACTCGTGCTCAAAAAGATGAATCGCTTCCTTGTGAGCACAGACCTGGGCTTTCATGTAAGTCTTGTCGAAATCGGAGCCGGTCATTCTGCCCATCCGGTCGATTGCGAACGTGTGAATGGGGTCCAGGGTCGTGGGCAGCGGAATGCTTTTCATTCGCGCCACTTCGGCGATCTTGTTATTGGCTTCCGTGTGATCCTTGATCATCCGCTCGGCAAAAGCCTTGATGGCCGGTTGGGTCGCTCGCTCGAGGGCGAGCTTGCTCTTGACGATTTCGGCCATTCCGTTCGAGTAAGCCTTCATGGCGAAGACCTCGTCGCCGAGCGGTTCGGTGGTCGTCTCCTGAGCAAAACTACTGGTCGCGGCGAGAGCAATAGCCGCAAGCGTCAATGTGCGAATCACAGCCTTGAACTCCTTCCTCAGTAACTTCCTGATGGAAAAGCGCCCGGCGACCGGGCACCGGACCTCAGCCAAAAAGTTGCAAAACATGCGCCGTCCCGGCCATCACTCAATCCGAGCCCTGAACTTTGACGAGCTTGTTGTAGAGACCAAGTATCAGGATCGTGGGAACCCAGTGTCCGACAAACTGAGCACCTCTATCCCGACCCGCTAGTTTCAGAAGCGCCGAGAGACCAATCGAGCCAATCGCCAGGGTAAGGTACGTTCCTGACGGAATGGCGCTCGTGTATTCCTCGATGGCCTTGGTCATTGTGCCTTCGCGATGCTGGTGGGGTGCGACGCCCCGTGACATTCTTTCAGCGAGTGCTTCCGGCATGTTGAGTCTCCTTGAATTGCTATTATCCAAAGCCTGAATGTTCCGGCCGCACCCATTATGTGCTGCCGCCGCTATTGCCGTTTTAGACGGCTCCGTTCGATCGGAAAGAGGGATCCTGCCGATTCTGATGTAAAAATGCAAATTCAACGTGATCTATCGCGCAATCACCTCCATGCGTTGTTATCGCTTCATGATATGTCCACCGCGGCGCGCTGCGCGCAACGGTAGCCAGGGCTTCCGAGGTTTGTTCATTGCACGTTGAATGCCGCGCTCGCAGACGCTCGATCGCGAATGCGATCGTCAGACTTCGGCATAGAGGACCGACCAGTTCCCGTCCGTGTCGGGTGCGAGCAATACGCTCTTTCCAGGCAGGATCGGGCGACTGCCGGCGTGCGAGAGCGGAATTGTCGTTCCGTCAAGCAGCATGACCGTTCCCCGCGAGGGTCGAGCGTCTGAACCAGCAGGTACGCCGCCGGCTCCGACTCGGCCGTAGACCAGGCCTGTCGCGGCTCGGTGTGCGGGTGATCCTTGCGCAATGTCCGAAACCAGGAGCGTTGCGGCTACTCCGGCCGAGGCACTCAAGAATGAACGCCGGGTGACGACATTGAAGTCCATTACAGTCGAGTCCTTGAAAAGATGGAACAGCCCACGCCAGCGGCGTAATTGGACGGACCAACCATGCAAATCGCGGTCCTTTTCCCCCTCACTGATGACGTTTCGAGCGGTCAGAACGGCCTTGCTGACGGATATCGAGAAACGAGACGCCGTATCGGAACGGCCGGCGCCAAAAGTATCCAGTCGAACGTCGCGAATACCGGGCCGTGGAAGAACGACCATGCGCCCGGAACGGCAGCGATTTTGACATCAATATGACATGAGCGCGGCCTCGAATTTGCGTCACTTGGCGCCTGGTCCCAACATGCAGCATCAGGATGCCTTTTCGAGGAAACGCGATGTACCACCACATCAAGAAATTGATGTATACCGTGAGGGTCGGCGCGCCCGATCCGAAGTTCGGTAACATGCTCCTGGAGCAGTTCGGCGGCGCCAACGGCGAGCTGGCCGCGGCAATGCAATATTCGGTGCAAGGAATCAACTGCGAGGATCCCGCTCGCAAGGACTTGCTCATGGATATCGGGACCGAGGAATTGAGCCATCTCGAGGTGATTGGCACTCTCGCCCGGCTTCACTTGAAACCCAGCGGGTCGGCGCGTTCCGCGGCCGAGGCTGATCCGCTCATCGCCGTTTGCGGTGGGGGCGGCGTCAATCTTTTCAATTCGCAGGGGAATCCGTGGACGGCCGACTATCTGAAGGTAACCGGCGAACTTGACGTCGATCTTCGCAGCAACATCGCCGCCGAGGCGCGTGCCAAGATCGTCTACGAACGATTGATCAACTTCACCGACGACGCCGGCACCAAGGACGCACTTCAGTTCTTGATGACGCGTGAAATCACGCACATGAAGGCCTTTGCCGCCGCGCTGGAAAGTATGGGCAAAGATCCCTTTACAATCGGCAAGATCCCGCCGACGCCCGGGATCGTCGACCAGTATTTCAATGATTCGAGTGGTCAAGGCGACGCCGGGCAAGATTTTCGGGGCCCCTGGAACCAGGGCGGAAACTTGCAGTATGTCGAGGCGCCCGCTTTCCGCGAAATACGGGATAAGACCGGCTCACGTTGATCGCGCCACGGCTCTCTTCGCGCGATTTCAGAGCTGTCCATTATTTGGCAGTCCAGACGTGGCCAGCGTAAGTCGCCGAGACATACGCGCGGCCACTGTCAATGATCGCGACCCTTTTCATCACGACGCGTCTGGCCGGAATCATGACGCTGGCCAAGCCATTGCGAAGCACCACGCAGCCAGGCGCGGTCGTGACCGTCAGCAGCAGCATCCTGCAATCGACCTGCCTGACCGAAATTTTGCGGACGCTATGGGTTCGCGTGCAAGGTCAGCGTCAGCAGGGTGACGTCGTCAAGATAATGGGGCGAGCCCGAAAACGCGGCGAGCTGGGTGAGGATCTCATCGAGCAGGCAAGAACCTCGATGGGTATCCGAAGTCACCAGTGAAACGAGGCGTTCCGGGCCGAACATGCCGGATGGGCCGGCGGCTTCTGTGACGCCGTCGGTGTAAAGCAGCAGGCAGTCGCCCGGGCCCAGCGCCACGGTGCTTTGCTCGAAGGGCAGGTCGCTGAGAGCCGAGGTGATGAGGGGACCTGTCGGTTCGAGCAACAAGGGTTTACCGGCCGCCCGACTTCGCAGAATCGGCTGGGGATGACCCGCGTTAACGTAACTGAGCTCGCCGCGGGCCGGATTGACGTCGCGCCGCGCAGAGCGTGACGAAGCGGCTCGGGTCGAAGTCACGGATGCCTTCACTGATGCGTTCGACCACCGTCCGCGGCTCGAATTGATCGACGTACGACGCGCGAAAGGCCGCTTTGACCAGGCCCGTCATCATCGCGGCCGACGTTCCATGGCCGACGACGTCGGCGATCAAGAGTCCGATCGTGCCGTCATCGGCCTCGACGTAGTCATAAATGTCGCCAGCCAGCTCGGTGCAGGCGAGATGGCGCGCGTCGATCGAGACGTCCGGTCGTTCGAAGTGAGGGGGCGGCAGCAGGCTGAGCTGGAACTGACGAGCATCCTCCAGTTCTCGTTCGACGCGAATCAGGTATCGCTCGCGTTCTTGCCTGAGCCGGCGCAGCTCGAGGCAGCGATTCACCAGCGCCAGCAGCACGCGGCGGTCGAACGGTTTCTGAATGAAGTAAAACGCCCCCTCGTCGATGGCCTGCAAGAGGTTATCATCGGGCTCTTCGGCGTTGCCCGTCATCAGGATGACATCGACGTCGCGCAGGGTCGACTTGAGCGGCGCGAGTGACCTCGAAACCGCTCATCTCGGGCATGCGAATATCGACAATCGCCAGGTCGGGACGCAGCCGCGGCGCCTGTTCGAGCGCGAGCGGTCCCGAGGCCACCGTCGTCACGTGATGGCGGCGGCCGAGAATGCGGGCCAGTGCGTGCAGAATGCCAGGCTCGTCATCAACGATCAGGATCCGCGAACCTTGTGGTTCCATGCTCATTTCGATTCCTCCGCGACGACGGGGAACGAGATCGAGACCCGGGTTCCCACGCCCGGCGTACTGGTGATCCGGATCTGGCCACGCATCTGGGCGACGATCGACCGGCAGATGGCGAGTCCCAGGCCGTTGCCACTGGTCTTGGTGGTGAAAAACGGCTCCTGGATCTTCGCCAGATGTTCCTTGGGAATGCCGCATCCCGTGTCTTCGACGACCAGCTCGATCGACGCATGATCGAAGCTTGCGCAAATCGAGAGCTCGTCGCCGGCCTTGGTCGCGTCCTGGGCGTTGCTGATCAAATTGAGGAGAAGCTGCTCGACGTCGGCCTGAACGCCCATCAGCACGGGGAGGTCGGCGGGGATCGCGACGTTCAGCCGCGTGCCACGCCTTTCAAAGCCTTCGCCCAGAACCGCGAGGACACTGCCAACGACATGGGCCAGCGAGACTTCGCTCGGGTTGCACGCGGTCCCGCGCGATATTGAGCATGCCACCGAAGATGCGGCGACAAACCTGGATCGATCGCTCGAATTGCGCGAGATCGCCGACAGCGACGTCCGGATCAAAAGTTCCTTCGTCGAGCTCCTTGCGAAGCTGCTGCACGAGCGGCAGCACGGCGCCCAGGGCGTTATTCACGTCATGGGCCACGCCCCGCGCAGGTCAGCCATCGCGTGCTTGCGTTCGGCGATCAAGGCACGGCGCTCGAGCGATTCGGTGCGCCTGGCATTTTGCAGAGCGACCGCGGTCTGCGGCAGAAACTGCGAAATCAGGTCGACCTCGTAGCGGCAGAACGCCCCCTTGTGAATGCCCGCGACCTTCAAGACCCCGAGCAGCCCCGATCGCGTGACCAGCGGCGCACAAAGTATGGCTCCCTCGCGTGCGGTGAGCCCACGCGGGCCGGCGTGCCCATCAAAGTCAAGGAGTTCGGCAAGGAGCGTGGCGTCGGTGCTCGTCCAGTCTTCCCAGCCATTTGCGGCGCGATCGAAACCGTAAACCAAGGGCCGCCGCAACTGGGCGCGCAGCTCGGCAGTCAGCGAGAACTTGCGTCCGACATTCTGACCTTTCGCCTTTTGCCAGGTGATCTGCTCGGCGACCACTTCGAGGACGTGGGTCTCTTCGTCATACGTCAAAAGCGCCGCGGAATGGTCGTAGGCCGTCAGTGAGCGGATGCCGTGCAGCACTTCGTAAAACAGATGCTTCGGCAGGCTTTGCTCGAGGATCTTGCGGTCGACCCGGGCCCGAACGTCGCGAACGCGTTCTTGATCGATCTGGTCGATCACCTCGTTGGCCAGCGAGCCAATGGTGGAAAAGGCCTGACGGGTGTTCCAGTGATAATCACTCTCGACCGAGCGCACCGCCAGTGCGCCCCACATACGTCCGTACCGCCTGATGCGTGCCAGCATGAGCCTTGGCGGCACTCGCACCTTTTCGCCGCGCAAGAATGCCGCGAGCATCGGGCGGTCCCACCGGGCGTCGGCCGGTGAGGGGAAGAGGATCGTCGCCTGATCGTCGCCGGGCCGCACCGTCGCGACGCACCCTTCATCCGCGGCAAACCAACCGAGACCGAGATTCAAGGCCGCCTTGAGCACCTTTTCGGCGTCGCGACCTTCCTTGAATTGCGACCGGAATCGCCATAACGACGGCAGCAGGTCGGCAAAGCTTTCTTGATTCAATGCGTCATCAAGGCCCTTGGCTTCGGTAGGGTTCTCGACTCGCGGCTGGTTGCGTGACCGCGCTTTGCTCACGTTGGGTTCCGACGTGAAGTGACAGGGCTGCGAAAGAAATCGTTCAATGAGAATCGCGTCATGCCGGCATCGGTCGCGATGGTTTGCCGCGGCGTCGGGTCGGGATACCGTATCGACTCATGATACGCCAAGCCTTGACGAAGATGAAGAGACCGATCCCGTTCGCGAGATCCTGGTCCGTTAAAAGATTGTCGCCCGGCGCTACCGCATGGGCACGAATCGAATTTCATCGAACCCGAAATTGAAGCGGCTTGCCGCGCGGCTCTTGCCGACGATCGTGACTCTCAACCGCGTCAATCCGTTGGCGATCGCGGCTGTTCCCAAAGGTAGAAAATCAGTCGCGACGACTTCGGGATTGAACCCATCGAAGTACTTGCCCCCCAGTAGCGGCTTGCCGTCGAGCTCGAGCTTGACGCGTCCATAGTCCTCGGCCCGGGTGAACCGGCCGAAAACCTCGTAGTTTCCAGCAGCCTCGACAGGAATTTCGAGAAGAAGCATATCGCCGTCCTTCGGCCCGTTCCAGAAGAGATGGCGGTGAGAGCTCCACAAACCGCCTGCGAAATCATCCATGTTGGTCTGCGGATAAGCCGCTCCGCCGGTCTTTTCGAGGATCTTGAGGTGCGTGGCTCAAAGATCCATGTCCCATCGGAAAGGACCTTGCCGCCTCCCAGGGCGATACGTATTGGCTGCGCCGAGAGGGTGTCGTCACGCGGTTCGGCCGTCGATCCCGCGAGGTTCCTGATCTCGACGCGATCGTATTCGGCGCGAACGGTAGGAACCTGGCAAATGACCCCGAGACCAATCGCGGCCGGTGTCAGGTCCCAGTCGAACAAGAGGGGCGGACAGACCCGCACGGAATTGACAAAGATGTCAAAGCGTCTCTTCGCGATCTGTAATTTCAGCGTGTTGAACTCGGTCCCTCCGCGTTTGATCGCCTGGTGGTAAATCGGTCCAATCCACGGGGTGCTGACCGCCGTCTCTTCGACGTGGAGACTGGGCTCGATAAAAAGCGCTCCGGTGCCATCGATGCGGATCTGGATGCCCTTTCCTTCATGCAACACATGAATGACTTCCGAGCCTTTACTCGTCGATCGATCGCCGTTGATCCGGCCCACGATCTCACACGAAAAATCGGAATAAGGCCCGCCCGGCAAGAAAACGGCCGATTTGCCGTTCTCCTCGCCCATCTGGTTGAAGAAGATCCCGTCGCGGTGCCCCCAGCGGTGCTTGGGATTCTGGGCCAGTTGGTCGGGCGTCGTCGCGGTCCAGTACGTGCGCGGCGTGGAATAGTCGTCGGCGAAAAGAATGCCCGCGGTCCTTGGCGCCACAGCGGCCCTCACAGTGCTCGCCGCCCGCAGATCACGGATCTCGATCCTGCGGTACTCGACGCTCCCCTGGTTTGTTCCAGGACCGCTTTGCAACCCAAAATAACCCGACGTCCGGTCCTTGCCGGGGTGAGGCACGCCATCATGGAATGTCCGGATTGGCGCCAGGTCGACATCGAGGATGACGAATCCGTTCAACTCGACCTTGACCGTCGAGCCACGCACCGTGACTTCCTGGACGTTCCACTCGCTGAGGGGCTTCAAATGCCCGCGCTCGGCGGCGGCCATTCCCCAGGCCGACCCGTTATACTGCCGCGGATCGAGCTTGGAGTACACAAGATGGAGATCATCGGCGATCTGGATCTCGCACATGCTATTATATGAAGCCTTGGAATCATCGCCCAGGCCAGGATATCGGATCAAGAGACCGCTTTCGGACCCTGGCGCCAGACGGAACTCCACACGGGCGGCGAAGTCGCGCCGTTCGATCGGATTATAAATCACGGCCCGACGGCCTGGCTTGCACGCGAGGACGCCGCTGTATACTTCGTAATCATCCACGGCACCGGCCCAACCGCTCAGATCCTTGCCATTGAACAGCGACTGGAAAGCGCCCGAAACGATCGCGGCCGGTGCCGCCGCCAGTTCCTTGATCCGCACGTTGCGATAACGGACCGTTCCCTCCTGCGCATCGAATCCAATTCGTCGCGGTCCGGGAATGTTGTTCAAGGCAACCTTGTAAGAGATTGGCTTGCCATTCACGCGGACGGTCAGCGCACCGCCACGACACTCAGCCTCTACCTCGTTCCATGCGTCCCCGGGCTTCAAGGCAACGGGGCTGGTGGGCCAGTGAATTTCGATCTTGGGATTTCTTTCGATCCACCAGAAGACGACGCCGGTCGCTGCGCCGATATCGACCTCCAGCGAGGGGCCGTCATTGGTTGCATTGGTCGCCAGAATTAAACCGCCATTGCCTTTCCTGGAAACCTGGCACTCCAGGCGAAGCACGAAATCCGAGTATCTCTGGCGTGTGAGCAGGTCGGTGTTGTCTTTTCCATGTCCGGTCATCGAGAGAACGCCGTTTTCAAGATGCCATTCTTTGAGCTTGCTGCCGTTCGGAATCCAATCGCCCAGGCCCTTGGCGGTGAACAGCGGCCGGAATCCCAAATTCGGATCATCCGAGGTTGATGACAACGACTTTGCCGGCGCCGGAGAAGATGCCAGCGACGGAGCAGGAGCCGGCGTGCCTGCCGACGGCGGCCGCTCGACGGTCGCCGATCCGGGCCAAAACGCATACGCGGCGATCGCCAGTCCAGCGAGGGCGATGGGCAAGAGAGCCAGGTAGTAGCGTACCGCGGAACGTCGACGGCGAACCCGCTTCGGCAGCGGCCGCGAGACGATTGGCAGCAGTTTCTCCTCGGGAAGCGGCTTGTGACCGAGCTCGCTGCGATAATCGCCGACGAGATCTTCGAGTCGTAGATCGGGATCGAACGACAGATCGCCGCTACCGGCGGAAGGCCGAGCGAAGATGGAGGCGTCAAGGCCGCGTCGCCGGCGCTCGGGAGCACGCTTCATGATCGTCCGGGCAAACGTTTTCAATTCGGCACTGGCGTCGCCCGCCTCGCGCGACGACGTGCGGCAGCCCTCGAGCGCCAGCACGACCTCCGACATCGACCGCGGTCGATCGCCCGGTCGCTTGGCCATCATTTTCAGGTAGATGTCATCGAGTGCCTCGGAGACCTCGGGCGGCGCGGCACGCAGCGACGGCGCGGGCCGATCCTGGTGAGCGATCAGACGCTTGAGAATCGTGTCGCCCGGAAAGGGCGGTTTGGCTGTCAGCAAATAATAAAGGGTGCATCCCAGGCTATAGATATCCGACCGCGCGTCGGCCGCCTTGGCGTTATCAGCCTGCTCGGGCGCCAGGAAGTCGACGGTCCCCATGTATGAGCCGGTCTGTGTCAGGCTGCCCGCGACAGTCCGGCCGAAATGTTGTGCGGATTCGAGCACCCGCGCCAGGCCAAGGTCGAGCACGCGCACGGCGCCCGCCGCATCGATCATCGTGTTGCCCGGCTTGATATCGCGATGGACCACGCCCTGAGCATGGGCGGCCTCCAGCCCCCGCGCGATCTGGATCACGCAGTGCAGGGCCAGCTTGATGGCCATCGGCCCCCCTTGAGCCACCAGGCGGTCGAGATCGTAGCCAGCGACGTATTCCATCGTGAGATAATGAACGCCCCTGTCTTCGCTGGCTTCAATGGCCGCGACGATATTGGGATGGTTCAGGCGGCTGGCGATCTGAAACTCGCGCTGGAACCGGCGCACCGTGTCGGGCTCGCGCCCAAACGAAGGGGGCAAGATCTTCAACGCGACGACCCTCCCCGACGGCCGGTGCCGCGCCTTGAAAACCATGCCCATCCCGCCGGTGCCCAGCTTGTCGTTCACGAGGTACGGGCCAATCAAGAGTCCGCGCGCCTTCCCCTGGAGCAAGGCACCAGCCTGGTAGGGCGTGAGCTTCTTCGCCTGCACGAGCGCGCGGATCAGCCGCGTCGGATCGTTCTGGGCGTCGCGTGCGAACGCGTCGAGCTCGGGGGCGAGCACAACGTCGAGCTCGCCGATCGCGCGCACGACATCCGGCCATGCGGCCGCCGCCGTGGAAGGAATCGGCGCGCTCCGGGGCGCCTCGATGGGGCTGCCGCCATAGGGAGCGGTTTCAGAGGGTGAGGCGCTGATGAGACAGCGAGGACAGAGCCCCAGCGGTGCGTCGGCCGGTACGCGCGTCCCACATTCGGGGCAAGCGTTTGTCGCGCTCATGAATCTGCCTCGCACCTTCATCAAGGTATCGGACGAACGCTCGCTAGCTCATCTGAGTAGAGAAGCGACCGCGAGAATTCGTGACGACCGGGCACGGAATATTCGCGGATTTCGGAGCGAACGACAACACATTCGGATCTCGTCATCCGTCGCAATGCCTCTCTCTCATGATCGATCCGGCCGCCGGGCCATTTCGGGTGGAAAGCCCACGCCGATTGCAGCGCCCCAGCCGGCCAGCCAGGCTTGCCTCGCGACGGCAGAGAGGCCAATGTACCGCTCACCTGGCTTGAACACGAGACCCTGGCTTGCGCATCGACGATCGGCCTCCCGGGACTGGGCATCCCCGAGCCACCTCCTCCGACAAGCGATGGCGACGTCCCGGGCCTCCGTGCTAAGATCGGCTGCGGGTCGGCAAACGGAGCCGATACCGGCCGAACCATTTCGGGAAAGAGCCGGTCCCAGTCGCGTATTCTCGTTGAGCGAGCATCATGATCAATCGATTCCAGCGCCTTGGAAACTTGTTCCTCGCCGGAGCGTGGCTCGCAGCGCCAGCAGGCCAGGTGTTCGGGCAACAGAAAACGCCCCTGCCGCGCTACACCGGGGAACGCGTCATTGTGGTGGGCGCACCTGATCGCTACGACGCGGTCAGAACCCAGATCGCGCGACTCGAAGCTGCGTCACCACAATCGTATCACGTGGTGGTCGTCCATTCGAGCGGAACCGGTGCCAATGCCACGCGTGACTACGCCGATGACCTGTACGAACTCTGGCGGAAAGAAAGCCATTCCTTCGACGCAGACCGATCCCTGATTGTGGTCGTGGCGATGGAGAACCATCAGGTCGCCGTCAAGCCTGGTACCGACCTCGCCGATCGATTTGGCCTTCGCGCCGGACCGATCGAGCACGATCTGATCCGCGTTTTTCTGCCGCTCGCCAAGGAGGACCGCTACCCCGAGGCGATCTCGACCCTCTTGAACGCGGCCAACAACTGGATCGCCGCGCGTGACGCCGAGACGCCCTATGTGGCCGTTCAAATCCCCGCCGCGCAGTCGGGTCAAACAGCGCGCCAACCCGCGACCCCGGCGCCGTCCTCCAAGGAATCAGCGCTTCCGAGGGAAACAGCCGCGACATCAAAGCCGCTTACCGTTCCGGCTGTGAAAAATAGCAACAGCGTTGCACGGACGGAAACCGCAACGGCAACCGCACCAGCGCAAAAGGCGACATCCGGGTGGTCGCCGGTACTCGTCGTCGGCGTGCCCGTGCTGCTGATACTCGGAGCACTCGTTTTCTGGATCTGGCATTTATTCCGTCGATCACAGGGCCGCGTGACGGGGCGCATCAAGGAGATCAAGCTGAAGGCCGTCGACGTCATGGACCGGCTCGACGGGCTCAAGGAACGGCTCAAGCTCTTGCCGACGTCGCCCGAGTTTTCGCGACCCATGACGGGCGAAACGCTGGCTCTTTACACGGCCGTCAATAACACGCTCAAAGCACTCTGGGACGGCTGGCTGGGTGTCATGGACGTTCTCGATAAAGCCGAAAAACTCGCGGCGCGGTCAAGCTCGCCTCTCTCGCAGAAGACGCTCGCGGAAGCCGAGGAGCTGATGACGCGCCAGGGCTCGTTTGCCGAGATCGAGAAAAAGGCCCAGGCCATCGCGGTCGACGTCGACCGTCTCGAACACTCTCACCAGGCGGCCCGCTCGGCTCTGGAGGTCGTCAACGACGATCGTTCCAGGTTGAATGGCGGCCTCGGCGAGATTCAAAAACTAGGCCTGCCGGGCGCTCGTTTTCAACCAGAGATCGCGGCGATCGACGCTGAAATCGCCGAGGCGGAACAAAGCTTATTGGCCGATCCGCTCGGGACACAGGTTGCGCTCGACCGGCTGCACTCGCGAGCCCAGTCGTTGGTCGCGCGGCTGGAACGAATCGTCACGTTGTTTGGTGAATCTCAAAAGGTGAAGTCAGCGCTCGACGCGATCAGGCGGCAGGTGGCCGGACATCGTACGCAAGGACTGAAACTGAGCGAAGCCGGGGGCAAACCAGACGCGTTCATTGACGAGGGCGAAACAGCCCAGACCGAGGCGGTCGCCGCGCTCGAAGCCGGCGATCCCGCCGCCGCCGCCGGCAAGCTCGATGCCGCGCGATCGCGGATCGGCGAGGCTCAGGCCACGATCGAAAAGGTTCAGAAAGCCAAAGTGTCTTGCGAGCGCGATTTGCCGGCCCGCGTGCGCGAGACCGAGCGCCTCCGCTCGGCCTTGCCCCAGGCCGAGACGTATCAAAACGATCTCGAGCGCGATTTCGCACGGTCATCGTGGCAAGCCGTCGCGCGCAATCTCGACCAGATCCAGGCGCTTCTGGCGACATTCGACCGTCAGGCCCAGAATGCGGCGGCCGCCGCGTCGCGACAGGACTATCTCGCCGGCGCCGCGATCGTCGAGGAGCTCACGCGGCAGCAGCAGATCGTGCTGCGGCTGATGTCGGGCCTGGGCGAGCAGCTCAACAGCCTGGTCACGGTTCGCAACGAATGCCGCAAGCTCAGCCAGCAGGCGGCCGCGCGCGACCGCCAGGTCGAGCGAGTGATCGGCGAGCATGAAGGAATCGTCAGCGATGTGGCGCGGAACAGTCTCGATTCGGCCCAGCGCAACAAGGCCGAGATCGAACGCCGAAGCTCCGCACCGGCCCCCGACTGGCCGGCGCTTGCGCAGAGCTGGAAGGCCGTCATCGAAGATCTTTCGATCGCGGAGTCTCAGGCCGAGGACGACATGAAGCACCACGAAGCACTCGCCGAAGAGTTTGAGCAGGTTCGCGACTCGGCCAGTCGAGTGTACGCGGTCCTGAGCAGTCGGCGGGAAGATCGATTGGCGGCCAATCAGCACTACCAGGCCGCCGCCGATGTGCTCGACCGCGTTGGTGTCGAGCTGGCCGAGCCGCGCGGCCGGTCGGCGGCAATGCTCGAGCAGATCCGTGGTGCCGCCGCCGATCTCGAGCGTGCGGAAGAGCTCTCACGCGAAGACATCCGCCTGGCGACCCAGGCTCAGACCGAGATCACGGAAGCCGGTCAGGCTATCGCCAAGGCGCGCGGATATGCGTCGATGGGATTTGGCGTCGATACCTCGGGCGCCGAATCGCAGCTCGCGCAGGCCGATCAGGCCGTCCAGAATCAAGATTACGAGCAAGCCATTCGACTGGCCGGCAGTGCCATGCAGCTCGCGCAGCAAAGCTATTACGCGGCCATGCAGCAGTCGATGATGCAAGAGACGACGATGGCCGCCGAGCAGCGGCGTCAGAATGCACAGATGGCCCCACCAGACTGGAATGGCATCAGCATGGGTGCCGCCGCGGCCACCGCGGCCGCAGCGACAATTCTGGGACGGGCCGCCGCCGCGGCTTCGGCACCCGCGGAGCTCGAGTCCGATCCTGGCATTCAAGAGTCCGGAGTCGCGGCTCCATCAGACACCGGAGTTGGTTCCTGGTCGAGCGAGACCGGGCAGGGAACGTGGTGATCGACGGTTGCCGGCACCACGTACCACAGCGGATCCTGACCGGCCCAACTCCACCGAAGATGAAGCGCTCGACGACCGAACAAGAAGTGGGCGATCTTCCGGGTGGGAAGGGGATATCCAGCCGAAACTCGCCCACGCTTGACGTTGTCGTTCACGACCGATTATTCGTCACGATGATCCCTCGGTTCTTGGCCGCCGTGCCGCGATGACGAGGCCGAAAATATCGGTCACGATCAAGAAGACATTGATCGTGAAATACACCCAGTTGCCGATGACCCAGCTATAGGCCACCTGGCCGACTGCACCGGCGAGCGCCAGCACGAAAAACCAGACGGTTGACGACTGCGTCTGTTCGTTGCGACTTTTCCACTGCTTGTAGGTCTGAATTCCGAATGTGGGGATCACCAGTGCGGCGCTTCCCCAACCGATCAGCTCTCCCATGGGTTCGCTTCCCTCACGAGACCAACATTGACGCCGAGACCAGGACCAACTCGATGCTCGGCGGATCCAGAAAGAAAGGCAGGACATCCTTCAATCAAAGGTGGGAATCAAGGCAAGACCGCGTGGGTCGTTACTCGCATTTCGAGCGTCTGCCGCTGAGATAGGTCGCAGTCCGCCGGCCCGGCCGTGAACGCTTCCATCTCGAAGAGCGGCTTGAGAATGCGCTCGGCCCGTTCGTCAACAAAAGCGTGCCGCAGACAGTCGCCTTCGAGGGCATTGGCGATGGCCGCCATGATCATGCCCTGATCGAGAATCAGGACGATGTTCGCGACCTCGCCACTCGACACGTTGACTGAATCCATGAAACCGTGGTCGCCGTAAACGGCGAATCTTTCCCGCAATTTCTTGAGGTTTTCAAGGGCCGCTCGCGGCGCGAATCGAAGCGCCAGAAACACGGAGTGCGGCGTGACAACCCCATTGGCGAACGGCGGGTGGCTCGATGCGGCATGGGCCTTGGCCGGTACATCATTGTTATTCGAAGTGTAGCCATGGGGGTCGGTGCCCAGCGCATCGACCCCATAAGTTCGGTAGCCTCCGTTGGGGTTGCACGCGGGTGAAAACCCCCAGTAACCATACTCGGCCTCTTTCAAGCCGTGCTCGATCTGCGCCTGGACGTAAAGCGGATGATTGATTCCCCAGCTCCTGGGCCCCCAGCGCTCTTCGGGCACGAACAACGTGACCATGAGCGCCTCGAACATGCTGCCCCCCCAGCTCGGCACGATGTGCTTGCCTCGGTACGTGTAATGTCCCTCGAAGACGGGAATGCCCGCGTAAGTGCGAACCTCGCCGACCGGTACCTGCCGCTGGGCTTCTTCACCGACCGCCAGGGTCCGTTCGATGCGGTAATAGTGCTCGGCCGGGATCTGGCCGCGGATCATTCCGACGTAGCTGAAGATCCGCTGCTCGGTATTGAGCAGACGATGGAAGCCACCGAAGGTCTGCTTGTCGATATCATAGGCACCGCGAACTTGCCCCGGATGGCGCCTGGGATCCGCTGCGTCGTAGGGCGCGTAAAAGAAACTGAAGTCCATGGGCTCGAGAAGAATGTCAGTGCGAGCGCGAAGGCGTGGGTAGACGTTTCCGACCATCATCAAACTGGCCGCGAGCCAGCCGTTGTCAACGGAAGACGCAATCGCCTTGATCGGCTTCCCATCAGTGGGTGATGATCGTAACACGCTTCCCGTGAGAGGATTGATGTCATCGTAGAAGAATCCGTGGCTGCGCTCGAGGCGGCCCAGCGCGGCGAGGCAGCCATTCAATCGGTGCTCGGCCTCGTCGCTGCCGATGAGCTTGAGACGCTCGGCGGCCAGGATGCTCCAGAGATACGACGCGATGTCTGTCGGTGTGGTCTTGCGTGCTGCCTTCCAGGTTCCATCAATTTGATGTCGAAGGCCATCGGCCGGGAGTGTACTGGCATCGCCCATTTCCGCCACGGATCGCCAGGTATCGCGTGCGTAGCCGAGAAGCTCCTCACGATCGGGTCCGCGCCATGCCACGGTCTCGGCCGCATGGAGCTCACCGGTCTGTTCCAAAAACAGATTGAGCATCACGCATCCAATCAATATCAACCACGACCGCCGACCAATCAACGTCCACGTCTTCGAGATCGATTGTAAGTTAAGTGATATATATAAATATTCACATGTCATTAGCGATACTGTTACCGACTCCGACCATGCACCGACGCGATAGTTACGGGTAGCGCGAGAGTCATGTTGGTGCATTGTGAAGAGTCCGTATCCATGGTGACAAAGAGCGAAAATTCACCGGTTCATCTAGAGCGACGAGCGGGCTTTTCGGGCTAAACCTGATTCGGACTCGAAAATCGAGCCTGACGTTCGCATTCCCAACTCACTGGGAAACGAGAACTTTCAAGCAGCAGCTTATGTGCCAATCTGGCCTGATGACTCGCCGGCGCACCAATTGCTTGTTCAGTTTTATAGAATTCGTAGAAGAACTCGATCTCTTGGCCGCGACTCAGTTCTCGAGATGATTCTTCCGAGTGACAAGGGGGGTCTTGATCGATGGACCGTACGCGTTCTGATTGGTCGCTTGAAGCCGTCAACGGGGCTCCCGAGGAGTCCCTCTCCCCTGAGACGCGACCCGTTATACGCCGTCCTCTGTTCGACACTCTGGCGATCGCGACGACAGACCCCTTGATCACGGTAGCCGCCGAGCGTACGTCCGAGTGGAAACATCATCCCGAGAACACCCTTTGTGTGAACACGCTGCAGGTCGCGCCATACCGGGTTGACCTTCGTGATACGGCCTGGCGTGATCACGCCGGCATGTCCCGAGATCCCAGGTTGCATGCTAGTGCGTCTGCCTTGATCACTCGTTCCGATGCGCCACAGGCGGGAAGGATGCTGGGGGGCGCCCGAGTCGGTCCACCACGGGGGCATTCGATTCCATGCGATCGCGTGATTTTTTGGTCCCTGCGACCGCGCTGGCCACGCTGGCCGGTTTCATGTGCGGCTTTGCAGTGAGCGGTTGGTTCGCAGACTCTGATTCGGGCCACCGCCCGAGCAGCTAGACCCTGTCGCCTGCGTAGCCTGGCATGAAATTCGCATGTAGGTAGAAGTTTCAACACTGACGATTCTACCTGATGACCACAAACTGCTTCCTCGCGATTGAACGCTCTTTTCAGTCGCATTCCGTAAAGGATCGCGCCCCATGCCTCCTCACGATGATCCTCCGTCACAAGGTCAAGAGCATGCCGGATCAGACCAGTCTGGCACCGGACCGGCCGAGCCGATCATGATGACAACGACCGATCCCGCAATCGACGATGCTTTTGAGCATCCATCAGACTGGAAGAGTCAGCCCGATAGCACCATACGTGTTGAGACGACGCAGGCTCCCGAGACCAATCCCCTTTATATCGGCGGAGTGCGTCAGGTCGTCAGCACCGATCAAGCACCCCGTCAGCGTCGCCAGGACGATCAAGGGGGGCCATCCGGCGAACGTGGCAAGGGGGGAGAGCAGGGGGGCAAGAATAAAGAAGGCGAAAGCAAACGGAAGGGAAGCGACGAAGAAGGGCACGGCGGCGAGGCGCAGGGGAAGGGTAAGCGGGACGATCAAAACGGCTCGCGCAAATCGAACGACGATGACCGCGACAATCACGGCGGTCAGCCGCAAGCGCGAAATCAACCGTCGCTCATGAAGAACTTGCTCGTCACTGCGGGAGTTGCCGCAGTTTGCGGTCTCCTGGGCGCCATGGGTTATTCCTACTTTTTCGGCTCTGACTCGGGAAAGAATTCGTCCGATCAATCTCAGAGCAAGGGGCAATCATCGAGTCGGGTTCAAACTCTGGTGGCAGCAGTCAGGGCCAGTCAAAGCATTCGGATCCGCAATCGAAAGCCATGCTCGCTGCCGCGACGAACGAGGTCAATTCGGTCAATCAGCAGCTCGTCGATCTGATGGTGCGTGTTGACCGTATGGCGGATCGCGTCGACAAGATGACTCGTCGTGACCAGACGTCTCCTGTCCTCCAGACCTTGCAATTCGAGGTCGGCGAGATTTTTCACGAGCTGGACAGCATGGCGGCGACGGCGGCCAAGGTTCGCGACCACGATCGTCAGCTCGCCAGGGCACTCGATGAAATCAAGGGCCTGCGATCACGTCTCGACGCCATCACGACGGCCCCCAGCGCGAGTCTCACGGCGGCGCTGACAAGCCGGGAGCCAGTCGCCATGCCGGCTCCGGCTCCGCCCACCCCCATTGAGCTTGGCCCGCCAAGTACGGCGATGGAACGAGGAATCAGCCTGCTCGAACACGGACAGTACGAAGAGGCACGTCGTCTGTTCGAGCAACTGACTCGCAAGCATCCACTTGATGCCCGCGTCTGGTATTACGCGGCGATCGCGGTCGGACTCGCCAGCGGCGACTGGAATGACGAAGCGCGCGAGCTCGCCGAGAAAGGCATCGAACGGGAACGCGCTAACAGCCCTCCCGCCGCGGAGATCGACGCTTCGCTCAATACGAGTACTCAGATCAAGGGCAAATCATGGCTAAACGGTCTCCGACGGCAATCCCTGACCGCGAATCGTACACCCTGATCGATTGCGAATGCCCGGCCCTGGAGGCACCCGAATCCAGTCCGCGAGCCTTGATGTATTGAAAGCCCAGGCGACGACACGAAAGTCGCACGAATCAAGACCCTCTCCGTATCGCCAGGTTCGTTCAACTTCGGCGCGGCTACCGGCGGCCGAAGCCGGCCATCCATGAGGAGCCCAGTCTTGCCTGCCAGCGCGAAATCGAGTTCGGCGAATCCGTCCGTGTTGGCCATGGATCATCCGATCACGTTCATGATGATCATCGTGGGCTTGATCAGCGCGGGCATCCTGGCATTCACGCAGATGCGGGTCGATATTTTCCCGTCGCTCAACACGCCGAAGATCTATGTCTTCTTCGACTTCATCGGTATGAGCCCCGATCAGATCGAGGGGTTCATCGTCAATGAGCTCGAGCTGTATTTTCAGTATGTCGACGGCATCCAGGACATCAAGTCGCGCAACGTGCAGCAGGTCGGCCTCGTCGAGCTGGGCTTCTTTCATGGTACCGAGATGGGTCAGGCGATGGCGCAGGTGGTCGCCATGTCGGACAGGGCCATGGCGTGGATGCCGCCGGGCTCCTTGCCCCCGATGATCATGCGCATGGACGCGGGCAGCGTGCCGATTGGCTACCTGGTGTTCGTGAGCGAGGGGAACAAGACGTCGCTCGGGGCCATGGGCGACCTTGCGCAGAACATCATCCGGCCGCTCGTTCAAAAGAACGTGCCCGGCACCGTGGCCATCTCGCCATTCGGCCCCAACATGCGGTCGATCATCGTCAACGTCGACCCGCGCAAGCTCTTGCAATACAACCTCAATCCCCAGAATGTGATCGATGCGCTCAAGACGGGAAACGTCGTGATTCCGTCGGGCAATGTGTACATCAAGGACTCGATGCCGATCGTGCACAATAACGCCACCGTCGTCGATATCCAGCGCCTCGGTGATATTCCGGTAAGGCTCGGTCAAAACGTCTATCTCCGCGACATTGCGACGATTCAGGATGATACCGACATCACTTATGGATATGCGCTTGTCAATGGCGAGAAAGCGATCCACCTGCCGATCATCAAGAAAGACACCGGCTCAACCTTGACGGTGGTGTCGGATGTTCACAAGTCGCTCGAGATCTTTCGCAACGCGGTTCCCGCGGACGTGAAGATCACCTTCGAGTTTGATGAGTCGCCGACTGTCGTGCATGCGGTCGAGAGCGTGGCGACCGAAGGAGCGATTGGCGCCGGCCTGACGGGCCTGATGATTCTCTTGTTCCTCCGCGACCCGCGCAGCGTGCTGGTGGTCGTCTGTAATATTCCGCTGGCGCTGACGGGTTCACTCTTCGGGCTCTGGGTGACTCAGAACACCATCAACATCATGTCCCTGGGCGGGATGGCGCTGGCGATCGGCATCCTGGTCGACGAGGCGACGGTGACGATCGAGAATACCCATGTCCAGATGGAACACACGCCGAACATCGCCTCGGCCGTGCTCAACGCGGCCAATGCCACCGCCGTGCCGCGCTTCCTGGCTTTGCTTTGCATCCTTTCGGTCTTCATCCCGGCGTTCGTCATGCAAGACCCGCTGCGGTCGCTCTTCATGCCGCTCACCCTGGCGGTCGGTTTTGCCATGATTTCGTCATATTTATTATCGAGCACGTTCGTGCCGATCATGAGCGTGTACTTGCTCAAGCACAAGAAAGAATCAGGCGAAGACGAGGGGGAGAAGAAGCCGGGTCTTTTTGACCGGGTCAACAGAGCCTATCACGGGGCCGTCGAGTGGTTCATCGCGTTTCGCTTGATGGTCGTGGGGGCTTACCTGGGTGCGTGCGTACTGATCCTGGCGGTGCTCGGCCTGGAGGTAGGGACCGAGCTATTTCCGCAGATCGATCAGGGCGAATTCGTGTTACGGTTCCGGCCGCCGCCGGGCTCGAGTTACGAGCTGACGCGTGAGATGGGCGTCAAGTGCCTGCAGGAGATCGAGAATGAGGCCGGAACGAAGAACGTGTCGATCACGATGGGGTTCGTCGGCCAGGTCGCGCCCAATTTCGGCATCGATAACATGGTGCTCTTCATGCGTGGCCCTGATGACGGCTGGCTGCGCGTCAAGCTCAAGGAAGACAGCGGCATCAAGCTCGACGAATTTCGCGAGCGGCTGCGCCGGGTCTTGCCCGAGCGGATTGTGCCGTGGCTGGCTGCACGGCTCGAGAAAGGGGGCGGGGGAAACGGCGTTTCCAAAAGCGAAGCGAAGGATCAGGCACAAGCGTGCACATTTGGATTCGAGCCTGGCGACATCGTCAGCCAGGTGATGAGCTTCGGCGAGTCGAAGCCGATCGCGGTGCGTGTGATCGGCACCGACTACGATGGCGTGCGGCACGCATGCCGAAAAGATCGAGGCCGAGCTCAAGAAGATTCCCTATCTCCGCGATATTGGTTTCGACCAGACACTCGACTATCCCACGATCGAGGTCGACATCGACCGCGAGCTGGCCGGCCTGATCGGCATCACTCCACTGCACGTCAAGCACGCGCTCGTGATGGCGACCGCCTCGACGCGGTTCACCAATCTCAATTACTGGATCGATGTGAAGACAGGCTTTGACTACCTGGTGCAAATCCAGGTCCCCCCCTTGCGCATGGACAAGCCCGAGGATATCGAGGAGCTGCCGCTGGAATCGGTAAACCCTGATGTCCCCTTGATGGTGCGCGACATTCTTCATGACGGCCGGGTGCACATGAGCGTGCGGCCCGGCGAATATGATCGTGACATGTCCCAGCGGTTCCTGACGGTCGTCGCCAATGTCGAGGGGGAAGACATGGGACGGGCCGCGAAACAGGTTCGCAAGGCGGTGGCCGACGTGGGCGACCCCCCGCGCGGCGTGCGTATTGAAGAACAGGGGCAGCTTCCGCCGATGACCAAGATGCTCGAGGCGCTCGGGATCGGTCTGGGCGTGGCCGTGTTCGTGATCATCGTGCTCTTGACGGCCTATTTCCAGTCGCTGCGGCTGGCGATTGCGTCGGTTGGCGCGGTGCCCGGGGTTCTCTCGGGGATCGTGATCGCCCTCTACTTTTCAAACACAACGCTGAATATCGAATCGTTCATGGGTTCGATCATGTGCCTGGGCGTTTCGGTCTCGAACTCGGTCATGATGGTGACCTTCATGGACGAGCACTGGCAAGCCGGCAAGCCTTCGACCGAGGCCGCGCTCATGGGTGCGAGCGAACGTTTGCGGCCGATCTTGATGACGGCCTGCGCCATGACCGTGGGCATGGTGCCGATGGCCCTGGCCCTCGAGCGTGGCAGCCAGATGGAAGCCCCCCTGGGACGGGCCGTCATCGGCGGACTCGTGATGTCGACCTTTGCCACCTTACTCGTCTTGCCCTCGATTTTTGCACTCGTGATCGGCGATCAAAAAGCTTCTTCGCCATCGCTGTACCCGGGCAACCCCCTGAGCAAGCACTATGATCCTGAGCTTGAATCAGGCGGCGGCGGCGAAGAAGGGGGCGAAAATGGTAACGGCAATGGCAATGGCAACGGCGATGAGAATGGCCATTCCAATGGCGAGGCATCGCAATGAACAACCGGCCGCCATTGTCGAAACCTCCTGGCGGGCCGGCCCGCCGACATCCTGACGGGAGATGACCGTTGTCAAGCTCAACTCGCGCTCGCCCTCGAATCAGCGCTCGTGACGCTGGTGCCTGCCCGCGGTGCATCTGGCTGCTGCTGGCTACGGCCGTGGCCTTGACCCCTGGCTGCGGCAAGGAAGAAAAGACGGCACCGAGTGTCTTGGAGCCGCCACTCTTGCATATCGTTCATCCACAGCTTCGCAAGATCATTCGCGTCGTCGGCCAGCCGAGCTTCACGCAAAGTTATGAACGAACGTCAATATATCCCAAGTTGAGCGCGTTCATCGAGCGCTGGAACGTCGATATTGGCGACAAGGTGCGCAAGGGAGACGTGCTGGCCGAGCTCTTCGTGCCCGAGCTGCGTGAGCAATGGCAAACGGCAAAGGCGACCGTCAAGCTTGACAGGGAGCGCGTGCGGGTTGCTGAGAAGGATGTTCAGGTCGATGCCGCCGAGGTCAAGGCGGCCCGCGCGCACCTCGAAGAGGCCAAGTCGATCCTTGGCAAGTACGAGGCGGAAGTGAAGCGGTGGGACATTCAAGTCCAGCGGCTGTCGCGCGAGGTGCGCAGGACGGTCGTCGACCCCCAGGTGTTGCTTGAATCGACCAACCAGTGGAAGGCCGACATCGCCGCGCGTGATGCCGCGAAGGCCACCATCGAAAAGACCGACGCCCAGTTGCTGGCGGCCGAGGCCAGGCTGGCACGCGCCGAGGTGAATGTCGCGGCGGCGAAGGCCAATCTGGAGGTCGCCATCAGCGAGGCGAAACGAATCGAGGCCCTGGTGGGCTATCTGCGGCTGCTCGCCCCTTACGACGGTATTGTCGTTGCCCGCAATGCCAACACCTGGGACTTCTTGTTGCCGCGATCGGGCGATCCCACCGCGCAGGGCCGTTCACCGTATCTTTCACCCGATGACATGTCAGCACCGATTTACGTGATTGATCGGACCGACATCGTGCGGATCTACGTCGACATTCCCGAACGCGACGCCAACTATGTTCAGATCGGATCCGAGGCCCGGGTCAAGCTCTGGGCTTATCGTGATGAATGGATGCCCGCGTCGGTCACGCGTATCGCGTGGGCGCTGAATAACAAGAGCCGGACGATGCGGGCCGAGATCGACCTGCCCAACTACGACTCCCAGCTCTTGCCGGGCATGTACGCCTACGGCGAGGTCGTGGTGGAACGGCCGGCCGTGCGCGTCTTGCCGAAGGCCGCATTCACTTACGCCGGGGGAAAGACGTTCGTCTGGCGCTATGAGAATGGCCACGCGGCCCGTACGGAGGTCGAGACAGGTGTCCGCGAAGAAGAGTGGATCGAGGTCACCAACCGCTATGTGAAATCGAAATCGCCGACAGTCGAGCACTGGGTGCCCGTCGACATTTCGGAAGAGATCTTGATCGGCCCCAAGCTCACGACACTGACCGACGGCTCGCGTGTGCGCGCGTCCGTGGCCCCGCCGCCGAGCAGCGCGGAGTCATCGGGAACAACCTCGGAAGCATCTGGAACCCAGTGAACTGGCTGGCGACAGAGTGAAATTATATCCAAATGATGATCCGGCGCATCGCTCGATCGTGAGCTATCGAACCCCGACTGAAGGACAATTCCATGGCGACCCAGACGATCCAGCAAGAGAACGAGCGCCAGTCTCGGCAGAAGGACGACTCCCAGGATCAAGACAAATCGTCGAGGGCGAGTAACCGCCGTGATAATGATGATGATTCGTCGGGCGGTCATGGCGTGATGGGCACCGTCCATTCGGCCATGGATTCGCCGGTGTTGCGCAACTGGATTTTGCCTGGTCTTGTGAGCATCATTTGCGGCGTGGCCGGCGCCGCCGCCTACTGGTATTTTACCGGTTCGGGCAACTCGGGATCAGGATCAGGCGGCGACTCGTCGTCTTCGAGTGGCGGCTCAGGGTCGAGCAACAGCTCGGGTTCGAGCAAGAATTCGGGTTCGAGCAAGGGTTCCAAGACGAGCAAGGGGGCCATGTCCAGCGAGGGTTCGGATTCGAGCGAAGCGTCCGACCTGGGCAAGAAAGCACGCAAAAGCGAGCACGCCGATTCGGGTAAAGGATCCAATTCGAGCAAGGGCTCCGATTCAGGCGAAGGGTCGGAGTCATCCCAGTCGAGCTCTGGCGGGAGCGAGATTCAGCAAGTGGAATCGGCGTGGAAGGCGGCACTCAAGGAAGTGCGGCAGGCGCAGGAGTCGGAGAAGGCAGCGCGGCAATCCGAGGAGCACACCAAAGCGATCCTCGATTTCCTTCGCAGGAGCCTTCTCTCGGCCGGTCGGCCCGATGGGTCTTTAACGGCGGCATTCTGGTCTGAAGGCAAGGGGAAGGACGTCACCCTGCGGAAGGCTGTTGACATCACTGAAGCTCGCGTCGCCGAAGCGTTCCAGGACCGGCCGCTTTCCGAAGCGTCTGTGCGGGAGCTGCTTGGCTGGGCTTATCTGAGCCTGTCGGACGCCCCGAAGGCGGTCACCGAATACGAGCGCGCCTTCGCGCTGCGGGAAGCCGTGCAAGGCGATAACCACGGCGACACGGCCGCTTGCCGCAATCAGCTCGCGGTCGCCTACCGGATGGCGAACCGCTTCGACGATGCCAGTCGCCTTTTCGACCGCAATCCGAGCTCCCCGGCCTACGCGGCCGCGCTGGCCGTCCGCGGTGCCATGCTGCTCATGGAAAAGAAGCCCGCTCAGGCCGAGCTGAAGCTACGTGCGTCCTTGACAACACGGCAGAAAAATCAACCCGACGACTGGACGACTTTCGATACGATGTCCATGCTTGGGCAGGCTCTTCTCGACCAGAGGAAATTCGCCGAAGCCGAGCCGCTGTTGATCGAGGGCTACGAAGGATTGCAAAAACGCAAGGATTCTATACCGCCACAGGACGCGCCGCGGATCACAAAAGCACTCGAGAGAATCGTGAACCTGTATGAAGCGTGGGGTCAAGAAGACAAAGCCATCAAATGGCGACAGCAACTGCAGACGGCGAGCCCCACTGTGCGAGGATGAGATTGCACACGCCGGCCGCGATCGCCCCAGGGTATCGCTCAAGTGCGTCAGACGGGCTTTCACGATGAAAAAATCGTTGATCACCGTTTTCGTCCTCTCGCTGCTGTTTGCGTTGCTCTTCGCGGGAGGCGGTGCGGGAATCTACGGCTCCCCGTTCGCTCCCGTGCCGGCCAATTTTCCGTCTCGATCCGAGCACGATCTGAACCGTCTGCTGATGGCGATGACCATTCTCATGGGCCCCTTCGGGTGCGTGGGCGCCCTGTTTACGTACCGGAAGCATCCTCGGCTGGCCAGCGGGGCGCTGGTTCTTGGAGCCGTCGCCGGTGCGTGGTTCGGCACAACAACAAACTTCGCCTTCGTCTGGGAAAAAGTCTTCCTCGTCACCGTCTGGGTGCCCATGGTCGTCGTTGCTGTGCGCTTCGTCGTACTTCCGCGCAATCTTGAAGTCGATCCATCCCGAATTTGAATTCGATTGGTGACGACACCTCTCACGGCCGACCGGACACTGAATCCCGGGATTCACTCGTCATTCCATTGATGTTGGCCGGTGGTCAGTTGCAGGCCATGGGCTTCGGTCACGGACGGTGGCTCGCACTTGTGGGCAAGGTTCTGGATCACCCGCTCCGGCACGGGACGATCGCGGACGCGCGTTCTGCCGGAGGATGACTGGCATGGGAGGCTCGACATAAACGATCTCGATGCGGGCATCATAGCTGGCGAAGAGATCAATCCAGCGGCGCCTGGTTTGCCGCATGATATTAGTCGCGTTGAGGGCGAATGACCGTCCCGACCGCAGATGTTCCCGACAACGTTCCCTGGCAATCTGGATGACTTCGCCCTGGTCGTCGGTGGCTTCAAGTTCGAGCTCCGTCCGAAGGTCATCCAGCGAGACGACGGGAAGCCCGGGGCGATTCGCTGCCAGCCAGGCATCCTTGCCGCTGCCGGGCAGTCCCGACATCAGCATCACCGTGCAACGATAGTCTTCAAAAGGGACGTAATGAAGGTTTGGTCGCTCCTGGCGGTAGTAATGAAAGTGCGCCTGGTCGTTGGCGAACGGAAACGGCTGGTCGAAGCAGCCGTTATCCTCGGCGACCAGCTTCCAGAGGTGTAAATTTTCCTCGGGTCGACCCATCTCGGCTGTTGTCCGGCCGCGGGTGTCGGCCAGGGCAAACAAGTAAAGCAGCTTGTTGCTGAGGAGCCAGGACAGGGAAACCACCTCATGGTCTGGCTCTGGCTTTTCGAGCAGGAATGCGGGCCGGCCGTGAAAACGAACCAGTCGCGCAATTTCCTCTCGAAACGTCAGTTCGCAGCCAATTTCTCGCAAAACCGACCGGGCGAGGTGCTCGGCTTTCAGCGCATGTTTCGGAGACGTGATCCGTGCCGTTGTGGGATCGATCCGCGATGTCAGCGGCTTTCCGGAATCGTGAAAAAGAGCCGTGAACAAGAGAACAGTTTGTTCATGGGGAGTGAGGCGTGACCAATCATCAAGGAGCGGCAGTTGGGCGCAGACCATCTTCGTGTGGGTCCACACATCCCCTTCGGAATGCCACCCTTCGTCCTGGCGACAGTCGGCCATTGCGCGACACCAGGGTTGGCCATCGGCCCAGGCCAGGATATCGCTGTGCGACGATCTCTCAAGCTCTTGCCATGTCATGACCAGATATCGGCTCCGTGTTTCAGACGATTGATCGTCATCGCCTGGTACTGCCAGTGCTCGCTCTGTTTGATTTTCTCGACGAATTCCGGCCGTACGACTTTCGCCCGTCCAGACACGACCCTGTCGCGCTCGGTTCGGAGGTACAAGCCCTCCATCAGATTGTCGACGCGATTCGTCACTGGGTTCTCGAACTCGCTATCGAATTGCGATGGACCAATCAATGCGGCGAGCGTCTCGCGATTCAATTTTCCAGCGTGGAGTACGGGAACCGTGTGAATGCCAGTTCCTTCCAGAAGTTCAAGCCGCCGTTCCAGGCTCAGAAATTGCTGGGCTCCTTTCTCAAAGATATCGAACTCGAAAAAGTAATGGGGAAGCTGCCGGTAGTGCACCGAGTGCCGCGCATAGACCCACTCGCCAAAAAGGATGTAGCGGTCCTCCAGGAGATTTTCCAGGGTCAATCTTTTTCCAGCAGCCCACTGCTTGAACAGATCATACTGCGGATGCATGCCTTCGGTGATCAGATGCCCGCGACACTGAAGCACCATTGCTCCCTCGGCCGTGAAATGGATGCCGACGTTGGTGCCATCGATTTTCTCCTCGACGATCAGGGAATCGTCGGCGATGAAACGGGTCGACTCGGATTCTCCCAGGTGCTTGTCGTCATCGGTCCCTCTCGACCCGAAGAGGTGCGGCGTTCGCGGATACTTGACGAATTCGCCGGATGAGTTTCCCATGGCCTAGCTCCGCTCCACTCGGTCATACGACATCTTTCGGGTCGAACCGAGATTTGTCTTGAAATCCTTCTTCGGCTGACAAGGCTCGACGACTTGGCCGCCAGTCCAAGCCGGCTCTTCAGGCTTTCCTTGCATCTTGCCTGTGCCATCGAACGATCGCCAGGAAGAGCATCAGCAGGCTCGCGAGCCACTGGAGCGTACTCGTTCCCAGGTACATCCTGTGATACTTGCCGAAAGCGGCATGGTCGAGAACGCTCGTTGATTCCGCGTTCAAGAGCCGGTCCATCTTGATGTGAATCGCTGCCAACGCAACAAGTGAAACGGTCGCGACTGTCCAGGCTAGCCATTCGAGCCTGGAAACTCCATGGCGTCTTTCATGCCATAACGACTCGAGCCACACGATCAAACAGACCGCGCCGCTGACATTGAGATAATTGGTCACGGCCTGCGTGATGAATCCCTGTTCGGTCGCTGATCCCAGGATTGTCGTTCCGACGGGGACGACAACTCCCCCATAGAACATGAAACCTCCCTGCCAGAACATGAGCGCGACGAGCATGATCATCCGGCGAATGACAGGAGCCATTCTGTAATCTTTCCGATCAACAAATCCAAAGATTTTGTCCACCGGCCGCGGGTGGCGGGCCGAATCCATGTTGATGACCGCCCATTCCCGACCGCCCTCGCCATGGAACGCTTATTTTCCGACGACCTTGACCCAGGCAACCTCGAGCTTGAACGGCCCGGCTTTCTTGTCGCTGAGCATGAAGCCGATCGAGTCGACCTGGCGTGCATCGACGGGACCGGCGGTTTCAAGCCTGCGCCCGAACGATGTGGCGTAGCAGTCCTTGAGCGGAATGCGGACCTCCGCCCACTCGTTTGCCTTCGTTGGGATGGCCGCCCGGTAAGAGAAAGCGACCTCGCGCGACGGCACATAGAGGTTGAGCAGATACTCCCTCCCATCGCCTCGTAGGCGGATCAAGAGCGCGTCGTCAGACCTCAGCTCGAGGCCATGGCGTCGGGAACGCACCGAGGCGAAGCCGCCATTGTTTTCGAGTGAGAGCGTCCCGAAGAACTCCATCGTGCCCTGGTCGGTGATCTTGAAGCGACCGTCCGAGACACCGCCCATCACACCGTCGTTGACAGGCAGCCACGCCTGAGCGGCGTCGGGTTTCGCGAAGTCGAACAGTGAACGGCCCTCGTGGGCTCGGAGCTTCCTGGCCGCGCTGCCGACCTCCTTGCCCCCCTCGACGAAAACCACTTTCTGGAACGCCGTCTTCGGAACCGCGATGACGAGCGGCGAGGCAAACCGGGCACCTTTGCCATCCCCGGGAATCGCCCTGTAACGGACAGTCAAGACGCCTTTTTCCACGGTCACGTTCTCGACGTTGTATTCCCAGAACCTGTCGCCCCGCTTGATCAGGGCGACGACGGTTTTCGAGTCGAAGGCGTCCGCCGGCAAGATGTCGGGTTTCGGTCCCATCGTGAACGCCAGGCCGAACAGTGCGTCAAACGTTTTACGGTCTTCGATGACGAGGTACGAGACCGCACCGGTGAGCCCCGAATCGTTGCGCTCGAAGTAGGGCGAGTACACGGTGAATTCGACGGGCATGGGAGCGCTCTGGGTCAAGACGAGACAGAGATTCAAGGCGATCCAGCAAATCACGGCGTCAATCTCCTTTGATCGGCTAGCAGAGCGGCGTTGCGTTCGGGCTCTCCAGCCATTGTCCACGTCTCTGGCGGTTGGGTCAAAGGCAAGGCACCCGGCTGCTCGTTCACGGCGAAGTTAGCACCTTTTCGCGCCGCCGTCAGGGCCAGGCGACAAGGCCAAACCTCCAAAGTTAGTGGCTCAATGGCAACCGGCCGGGTTTAATCCGGCGCCGGCCGGATGCGGCTATCATGGTCATCTCAGGCCTTGCGCGGGCGAACAACCCAAGTCGCCGAGGTATCATGTGTCGCTTATTGCATGCAGATAAGCATGTCACCCAGCAGGACATGCCATTTTTCATTGCTGTGCATTCGTCTGCCCAAAGGGTCGGAATTCCGAGTCACAGCGGTATATCTCTCCGTAATTAACGACGTGCGGATGCTCGGACGGAGCGAGCCTTCTGGTCCTGGCATCATCGAGAAGTGGTGAAAGCGCGATGATGCCGTCAATAAAACAGGCGAAGATGAGGAATATGTCGACGCGGAGATTGTTGACGGAAATATCACATCGCGACACCGGGACCAGTGGTATTACTGGCCCCTTGCTCGGGCAAGTCGGGCTTCTCATGCAGCCGTGCATGGCTGCTTTGTCTGCAACTCAAGCGAGATCGTCCGAATATATGATGTTTTGAAATGTCGCCTCAAGGCTTGATAGATCGATATTATGGATAGATCGAAAGGGTTGATAGATTGACAATGGAGTAACGGTTCGACAATGAAGTATATGCCGACGGTGGCGGTTGGCTGGCAAGGTAATCGCCAGCGACAAATCGGAGTGATCGATCGACAATGAAGTAAGTCCTTACGGACGCCGACGTACCAATGAGGGTCTGTTTTGGACCCTCCGCCTTTCTCGCTTTCAAAATCCTGACATAGAGTTCTACAACGCCAGAGGGTCGACCCAGGGCCGCCCCGGTCCGGTGTTCACTCCAGTCGCCGTCTACCGCGGCGCCTGATCGGGATCGCTGTACGCCGTTTGTACCGAAATTCCCTCAAGGAGAATTGCATCATGCCTTACGCCATGGTTCACGGCCGCGAGATTTGCAACACCGCGAAGAACCGCCGTCTCGGCAGATTGACGCGTCCTTCGCTAGAGGTGATGGAAGGGCGAACGCTCCTCTCGGGCGTCCCGACGATGTACGCCAACAGCGCGTCCGTCGTCGAGCACGGCACCGGCCCGGTGACCATGAATTTCACGATCAACTTGACCTCCGCGTCGACGACGCCGGTGACGGTCAACTATCAGACGTCGAACGCCACGGCGATCGCCGGCACCGACTACACCGCGGCCGCCGGAACCCTGACGATCGCGCCGGGTGCGTTGTCGGGGACGATTCCGGTGACCGTGCTGCCCGACCTGGCCGCGACGTCGAACAGGGCCTTGACCCTCACTTTGAGCGGGGCCCAGGGAGCGAGCCTGATCTCCACCAAGATCGCCGGCACGATCGTCGAGCAGAACACGCCGCCGCCGCCCAGCCTGTCGATTGGCAACGTGCAGCAGACCGTCGGAACGAGCGGTGCCAACACGACGATGATCTTTACCGTGAGCCTCAACGAGGCGCTCGCATATCCCGTCACGGTCACCGCCTCGACCCAAGACCTGACGGCCAAGGCCGGCGTCAACTACACGGCCGAATCGCAGGTCCTGACCTTCGCACCCGGCCAGACCACGGAGCAATTTGTCGTGCCGATCTACGGTTCCACCACGGTTGCGACCGATTACTTCATCGTCAATCTCACGGCTGGCAGCGTGGCCATCGGCACGGCGCAGGCGTCAGGGATCATCGTCTACTGAGACGAAGCGTTTCGGCACTACTTACGTTGAGTGGGCGATACAGGGCTCGAACCTGTGACCTCATGCGTGTCGAGCATGCGCTCTAGCCAACTGAGCTAATCGCCCGTATTTCTTCGTCAAACCCGTTATAGGGGAATTGGTCTCCAGCGGTCAAGCGACAGATCGTTCAAACTTCCATGATCTCGGCGGCTTTTCGGTCGGCGATCTCGTTCACCTTTGACTCGTAAGCCTTGGTCAGGGTTTGAACTTCTTCCTTGCACGTCTTCACATCGTCTTCCGTCAGGATCTTGTCCGTTTGTTCGACGTCCGCTTGCTTGTTCGCGTCGCGGCGGATGTTGCGGATCGCCACCCGGGCGTCCTCGGCGAGGTCCTTGACGCGGTTCGCCAGCTTCTTACGCTGCTCGACCGACAGGGGGGGCACGTTCAATCGCACGGCCTTGCCGTCGGAGTTGGGCGATAGACCCAGGTCGCTCGTCTGGATCGCTTTCACAATGTCGCCGATCACCGACGGGTCAAAGGGCCGTATCAAAATCTGCTGCGGCTCGGGCGTGCTGAGGTTCGCCATCTGCTTCAGCGGGGTCGACGAGCCGTAGTAATCGACGCGAATCGATTCCACGAGCCCCACGTTGGCTCGGCCCGTGCGGATGCCGCGCATCTGGTCGCTCAATAAACTGACGCTCTTTTCCATTCGCTCTTCGGCTTCGAGCGCGATTTCTTCGATACTCATGGCTGATAGACATCCTCTGGCTCGCTCGTTCGGTGCTGACTGAGCGAATCCGCCGAATGCTGTCGTCTGTCTGTCCGTCCGTCCGTCTCTGCTGACTGACCAATCAGTGTGGACTTCAACCCTGGAAATCATCTTACCACGATTGCGACTGGTCGATAGTCATTTTCAGTGACATCGACGTCCACTCGCCTCGATTGCGAGCGGCAAGGCCGTACCAAACCCGGCCACGCCTGCGGCCTACGCCAACGGTTTCGGCCGGGGCGAGTTGCTGACCCACGTGCCGATCGGATCGCCATCGATGGCCCGCTCGATGTTGCCCTCTTTCTTGAAATTGAATACCAGGATCGGCAATTGATTTTCCAGGCACATGCCGATGGCCGTCATGTCCATCACCTTGAGCTCGTCACGCATGACCTGGTCGAACGTGAGCTGCTCGTAGAGAACCGCGTGGGGGTTCTTCTCGGGGTCGGCCGAGTAGATCCCGTCGACGCGTGTGGCCTTGAGCAGGGCCTCGGCCCCCAGTTCCTTGCCGCGCAGGGCCGCGGCCGTGTCGGTCGTGACGAACGGGCTGCCCGTTCCGGTGGCCAGGATCACGACGCGGCCTCGATCAAGATGCGCCAGGGCCCGCCGGCGGATGAACGGCTCGGCCACTTCGTCCATCCGGATCGTCGTCAAGAGCCGGGTCGCACACCCTTCATGTTCAAGAGCGTCTTGAAGCGCCAGGCCGTTGATCACCGTCGCCGTCATCCCCATGTAATGGGCGGTCGCCTCCTTGATCACGTCGGAGCCGCGCGAGAGCTGAGCCCCACGCAGGATATTGCCCCCCCCGACGACGATCGCAAGCTGGACGCCCCGGGCGGCCACGCGCGAGGTCTGCCGCGCAATGCGGCTGACCTCGTCGACGCTGATCCCCCCCTGGCCCGGGCGGCAGAAACTCTCACCGGATAACTTGAGCAACACGCGGCGGAAAACCGGCTGTCCGGCGGTCGAGCTGGCGGTCATTGAGCCGAATCCTCGTGGTGATTCTATCGAAACGTGCGGACGTCGGATCTGGCAATCAATCAATCAATCAGTCGATCGAACTGACTTTCTGAATGATTGACCGCGCCTTGCTCTCCGCGAGCACCGTTTTTCCCTTTCACTCAGCCTGTCTGATCACGCGTTACGGCTAAACGGCCTTGACTGATTCCGAGACGCGAGGCTCCCCGAGCTGGCACTGGCGCTCGGCTCGTCCGGAGACTCGCCCTCCCAGGACCGTGCAAGACCAGTTACTGTTCTTCGCCCACCTTGAAGCGTGCGAAGCGTGCCACCGAGATATTTTCGCCAGTGCGCGAATTCACGGCCAGGATCACTTCGCGCACCGTCTTGGTCTCGTCCTTGACGAACTTCTGGTCGAGCAAGACGCTCTCACCATACCAGGCGTTGAGCTTGCCTTCGGCGATCTTCTCCTGGATGTTGACCGGCTTATCGCCGACCTGGGACATGAAGATCCGTTTTTGCTCGGCGACCATTTCGGCCGGAACATCCTCGCGGCGGACATAGAGCGGATTGACGGCCATGATGTGCAGCGCCAGGTCCTTGGCCAACTGCTTGAACTCCTCGTTGCGTGCGACGAAGTCGGTCTCGCAGTTGAGCTCGACCATCGTCCCCGACTTGGCGTCGTGGTGAATGTAAAACTCGATCCGGCCGGCGCCGCCGTCCGTCCGGCGCGCAGCTCGGCCTGCTTCAGGCCTTTTTCCTTGGCCAGGGTCTCGGCCTTTTTCATGTCTCCGTCGGCTTCTTTCAAGAGAGCTTTGCACTCCATCAGGCCAAGCCCGGTCTTCTTGCGAAACTCATTAACGGCCTGAGCCGTGATTTCGGCCATCGGCGCGACTCCTCGTTCTCTTGCGGCGCGGGCGACAGAGGTCTATCGCACGGCCGCTTTCCTGGATTAGCCCTTGCGGGGTGAATAAATCGATCGATCGTTTCTTGTCTTGGAAATTGACCGTTTTTCTTTTCAATGTCGCCGGTTTTTTTACCTGACGACAAGAGCGAGCGAGTCGGATCAGTCCGACTCGCTCGACTCGACTTGCGTGCGAATGCCCCATTTCACACCGGGACTGAGCGGTCAAGGCGAAGTCGTCTCGGGGCGATACTCGCCCCACCGCGGGTCAAACCATGCTTCCCGCAGCCAACCTGTGTCTCGGACCAGGCCAGTTACTGACCCTCGGCCGCCGGTGCGGCTTCAGGGGCCGGTGCGGCTTCAGGGGCCGGGGCCGCGGGAGCCGTCTCGCCGCTCGCTTCGGCAACTGGCTCGGGCGTGGTCGGCTCGGGACTGGAACTGGAAACGGAACTCGAACTTGAGTCAGACACCGGCTCGGGCGGCCTGGGTTCACCCTCGCGCGACTTGACGACGCCGCGGATTCCTTCGCCACGACCCGATCCGCGGCGCCCGCCACGGTCACCACGATCACCGCCGCCGCCGCGACCCTGTCCTGAGTCAGCCGATGGGGGCGGTTCGGCCGGGGCCGACGCCTTGCCCTCGATGATCGCGTCGCACAGCCGTTTGACGACCAGCTCGATCGACCGCATGCTATCGTCGTTGCCGGGGATCGGCAGGTCGATCACCTCGGGGTCGCAATCGGTGTCGAGCAGGGCGACAACCTTGATGCCGAGCTTGCGTGCTTCGGCGACCGCGATATCCTCACGACGCGGGTCGACGACCAGAAGCGCCTCGGGAAGGCGGTTCATGTGGCGAATGCCGCTCAGGTTGCGCTCGATCTTGCGGCGCTCGCGGCTCAAGGTCGAGATCATCTTCTTGGAATAAGATAGCGCTTGCTCGCTGTCGAGCGTGTTTTCCAGCTCCTCGAGCCGCTGAAGCCGGCTGCGGATGGTCCGGAAGTTGGTGAGCGTGCCGCCCAGCCAGCGTTCCGTGACGTAGGGCATGCCCGCGCGGGTGCACTGCTCGATGATCGTTTCAGACGCCTGCCGCTTGGTGCCGACAAACAGGATCAATCCGTTGGACGCGGCCACGCGATTGAAGAACTTGATCGCGCGAAGCAGGCCGCGGACCGTCTCTTTCAAGTCGATAATATGAATCAGGTTGCGCTTGCCGTAGATGTACGGCTTCATCTTGGGATTCCAGCGGCTCGCACGATGGCCGTAGTGAACCCCCGCATCGATAAAATCCTTGACAACCAATGCCACTTAGAGCCTCCGACTCGTTCTTGCGGAAAATCCGGCCGCGATTCCCCGGGCGTTGCGCACGAGGCGGCCTTGCCAGGTTAAAGATGGGAACACGATTCTCGACCCCCTCACTTTATCGGCCCAGGAGGGGCGCGTCAAATCGGCCCGGCGCAGCCTGAGGCCGTGAGCCTGGCCATCGTGAGGAATGGAGCCTGTTGAAAATGGACGCACGCCGCGCGGCGACGCGGCTTTCACGCTTTCAGATGCCGGTCAAACCAGGCAAACGCCTCGGCTTGCATCGGCCGGTCAAACTTGTGTGGCCCGGGATAAAATGTGCACCGGTAGCGATCAGCGGCACCGGCCTTCGAAAAAACGTCTTTGAGCATGGAATCGGCGCGGCGCATCTCGTCCATTGTGAAGAGTTGATCCTCCACGTCGTTTTGCACGAGCGTCGCCAGGGGCACCCTGAGGCCGAGAATCTCGGGATAATCGAGATCGAGCGCGATTTCGGGAATATAAATCATCCACGTGTGCGTATAGCACTTGTTAAGTAAGTAATCACGCCAGGTCGTCATCATGCCGACGCAACAGCAGCAGCGAATGCGATCGTCGAGTCCCGCGAGATAGGCCGTGCGCAGCCCGCCCCCGGAAAGCCCCGCGCAGCCGACGCGAGTGGGGTCGACATCGCTCCGCGAGCAGAGATAATCGACCGCACGCTGATCCTCGGCCGTGAAGACGCCCGGCCAGGTCGTGCCGGCGCAGAAGAGGCTCTTCGCCATCAAGTGTTCGTGCTCGGAGGCGAAGCGGTTATACGCCTTGATCTCCTCGTCGGACTCGGGATTCACTTCCTTCAAGTCCTTGCGTATGACGGCGGGCAGGTCATTCACACGCACGCGCCGGCTCGCGAAGGCAAACGCGTCATGAACGAGTACCGCGTAACCGCGCTTCGCCAGCTCGTTGGCCCAGCTCACGCCGCCATAATAATGGTCGCGGTGCTCCTTCATCATCGGATGAATCGCGTCGCCCATCTGCGCGATCTTTCGCCAGCCGAAATACTTGTTCCCACCGTGATCGTGCAGTCCGACAACGGCCGGCAGCGGTCCTTTCGCGCCCGCCGGCTTCAAGAAAACGGCCTCGGTCGGCGGCCCGTACGGAAGCTGCCAGGTCAGATGCTCGATATGGAGCCCGTCGTAAGTAAATTCATGCTGAACCTGGGCGTTGGGCCGGCCGCCGGAATCGGGCTGCAAGAGGCAGGCGCGCAGCCGATCACGCGCTTGCTTCCGCCACGCATCGATCTCGCCAGCCTGAAACCGGGGATGCCGAAACGATAATCGTGCCGGTCCCGTACCGGCCAGCCCGGCAGCCCAGGGTCCATAAGCTCCAATCATGTTGGCAGCCATCGGCGTCCTTTCTTCGTCCATCCAGCAGAGTCGCGTCGCATATCCTGAACTCTACAAAAGTGTAAACATCTCGCATGCGCCGTGCGACGCCCTCACGTCCAGACCCACTCTTCAGCGACCCGCGTGGCTCTCTCGACGGCATTGCAACGATGGCCATACGGAACAGTTCGTTCCGTATAGCCACCTCAATCTCACCGCAGATGTCCAAAATAGTGCTTTTTCGCAACGGGCTTGGCTCTCAAGCCCTCATACCGTAAAGAATCCTAATCATTCCGGTCGAGATTATTTGGGAATCTTGACAAATCCGGTCAACTTGAAGACCATGAATCGACTTCGCCAGACCGGACGTTGGAAACGAATCGCCCGGTGCGGCATGAACTGGTGGCTCGACGTAACGCAAAACGAGCAGCGTCGGCCCTGAGATTGGGGTGCCAAATGAGACTGAATCGCTGGCCAAACCATGATCGAGACACGAGCCGCTCGATCCGATCATCTTGTCATTCCGGAGCGCCTCGAAGGCGATGGCACCTGGCCGCATTTGTCGTCGTGTCCCTTGTTGGCGGCTGTGGTCCTGCACACGATCCCAATGCCGACGTCCTCAAGATTGGAGCCTATTCCGTCGTCAGGGAGGTGCTCCATGATGGGCTGTTGCCGGCATTTGCGACGCAGTGGAAGGCCCGAACCGGCCGGGCCTTGCATTTCGAGGAATCTTACAATGGCTCAGGAGCTCAAGCCCGCGCGGTCGCATCCGGTTTTGACGCCGATATCGCTCTTCTCTCGCACGAAGGCGATATGGAGATCTTAGTTAAAGCGGGTCGAGTGAAGTCTTCATGGAAGGATGGGGTTACTGGGGGCATCGTCACACACAGTCTTGTGGTGATCGGCCATCGCCCGGGTAATCCGAAGGGCATCAAGGATTGGTCTGACCTGGGCAAGCCCGGCGTGGCCGTGTTGTATCCGGACCCAAAAACTTCGGGTGGTGCGCGCTGGAATATCAATGCCATTTACGGAGCGGCGATTCTGGCGTCGCGTGAGACCAGGTCAGGCGAGCCTGACGTTAGTTCGGTGGGGGATTTTCTGGCGCGGGTGCAGTCGAATGTCGTCAATATGGATCAGTCGGGCCGCCAGAGCATGGCGAACTTCGCCGAGCGCCAGACGGGCGACGCCGTGGTCACTTACGAAAACGAGTTATTGTCTGCGCAACAAGAGAACGCGCCGGTTCCCTATGTGATCCCACCTGCAACGCTCCTGATCGAGAGCCCGGCGGCCGTGGTGGAGACCTCGGTCGACCAGCACGGCAGCCGCGAGGCAGCCGAAGCCTTTGTGAAGTTCCTCTTTTCGGCCGACGGTCAGCGGATCGTCGCGGAGTATGGCTTCCGGCCAGTCGACGAAAAGGTCGATGCCCCGCGCGGCGCGGCGCCGTTGCCGCCGCGGCTCTTCACCATGAAAGACCTGGGAGGCTGGGCCAAGATCGAAGATGAACTGTACGGCCCGAAGGGTCTGTGGACGTCAATATTCACGGCGAATACCAGTGCGCGGGTGAGCCGGAGATAGTCACTCATGGCATCGGGCGTATTGAAATCTGCGGGCGGGTCGACCGAGCTGGCGCTGCGGGGGACGACCTTGTTTTACCTGGGTGTCATGGTCGTGCTGCCAGTAGCGGCCCTGGCCGTCGAGGCGATGCGCCCGGGAGCCCTGCGCGTTTACCGAGGCGGTACGCGACCCTTACGCGTGGCACGCGCTGAAGCTCACGTTCATCACGGCCCTGATCATGGTCGGCGTCAATGTGCTTACGGGCACGGCGACCGCCTGGGTGCTCGTTCGCTACGACTTTCCGGGTCGCTCGCTGGTCAATGCCTTGATCGATCTGCCGTTTGCCGTTCCCACCGTCGTCACGGGCGTGATGCTGGTGGTGCTCTTCGGTCCGTCGAGCGTCGTCGGCACGGTGCTCGGACGCTATGGCTGGGGCGTGGTGTATCACCAGCCCGGGATCGTTCTGGCACTCTTGTTCGTGACGTATCCGTTTGTGATCCGGAGCGTGCAGCCGGTCTTGATGGAGGCCGATCGTGCCGAGGAAGAGGCCGCCGCGACGCTCGGAGCGAGTTCATGGACGACGTTCCGGCGGGTCATCTTGCCCGGGCTCTGGCCGTCGATGCTCACGGGTGCCGCAGTTTCATTTGCTCGGGCGCTGGGCGAGTTTGGCAGCGTCGTGATGGTGGCCGGTAATCAGCCGCTTGCGACCAAGACCGCACCTCTTTACATCTTCGGCGAGATCGAAAGTGGCAACCGGCACGGGGCCCTGGCGATCTCGGCCGTGCTGCTTGCCTCATCGCTGGCGATACTCCTGGTCTTGAACGGAATCCAGCAACGATGGGGTGACGATCATGGCCACTGATCTCATCAGGCACGATTTTCGTCCCGTTGTGACGACGACCGCGGCGCGGCGAACATGGCCGGTCGGCCGCTGGCTGCTGCTTGCGGCCGTGCTCGGCTGGTTTGCCTTGTTGATCTTGGTTCCCACCATCACACTCGTGCGCCAGGTCATGATCGGTGGCGTGCAGCCGTTCCTTGAGACTTTGACCACGCCGGAGGTCCGCCGCGCGTTTGGTCTTACACTGGGGATCACGGCGCTGGCGACCGTGATCAATACGATCTTCGGGATTGCGACGGCCCTTGTGCTCGTCCGCCAGCGGTTCATTGGACGGGCGCTTCTGGACGGCGCTGTCGATTTGCCGTTTGCCGTTTCCCCAGTCGTGGCCGGATTGATGTTGATCACGCTTTACGGGCCAGATGGCTGGTTCGGGCGGCCGCTCGAATCGTCGGGGTTCCGGGTCGTTTACGCCATCCCCGGGATGATCCTGGCCACGCTGTTTGTCACGGTGCCCTTTGTCGTTCGCGAGCTGGTGCCCATCTTGCGAGAGCTCGGCGAAGAACATGAACAGGCAGCCTACACGCTGGGGGCCGGCCGCTGGCAGACGTTTCTCATGGTGACGCTTCCGTCGATTCGTTGGGGTGTCGCCTATGGTGTGACGCTCACGGTCGCACGGTCGCTCGGTGAATTTGGCGCGGTGCTCGTGGTCTCGGGGAACCTGATTGGCAACACGCAAACGGCGACTCTTTACATCCACGACGGAATCGAGAGTTTTCACACACAGGGCGCATACGCGGCCAGCCTGATGCTGGCAGCGGTCTCGTTTGCCTTGCTGGTCGGCATGGACGTGATTCGCAAGCGCCTCGAATCAAACGAAGGGAAACGAGCATGACCGTTGTATTCGCTCGGGTTGAAAGCCGGCTGTCGCGCTACCGTTCAAATGGGCAACATGGGAACGACGGCACCTGCACGGGTATCCGTACCCAGAAGGAGACTTCCTTGGCCATCGCGGTCCGCCATCTGTCGAAGCGTTATGGAACATTCCAGGCGGTCAACGACGTGTCGTTCGAAGTGCCCGCCGGCCAGCTCGTGGCCTTGCTGGGGCCTTCGGGATCGGGGAAGAGCACGATCCTTCGCATGATCGCCGGTCTCGAGACGGCCGACACCGGCTCGGTCGAGTTGACCGGGGAAGACGCCACGGCCGTGCCGATTCAAGATCGCGGCGTCGGCTTTGTGTTTCAGCATTATGCGCTGTTTCGTCATATGACGATCCGCGACAATGTGGCGTTTGGATTGAAGGTGCGCAAGCTCCCGAAGGCGGAAATTCGCGCCCGCGTTGACGAATTGCTGGATCTGGTGCAGCTTTCCGGGTATGCCACGCGATATCCCTCGCAGCTTTCCGGCGGTCAGCGGCAGCGAGTCGCGCTGGCCCGCGCGCTGGCGCCGCGGCCCAAGGTCTTGCTGCTTGATGAGCCATTTGGAGCCCTTGATGCAAAAGTGCGCGACGAGCTGCGAACCTGGCTGCGCCGGCTTCATGACGAAGTTCACGTCACCAGCTTGTTTGTCACACACGATCAGCAAGAGGCGTTCGAGGTGAGTGATCAGGTGGTCGTACTCAATCGCGGCCGGATCGAGCAGATGGGCCCGCCCCAGGAGCTGTACGAGCAGCCGGCGACTCCGTTTGTGACCGGCTTCCTCGGTTCGGTCAACGTCCTTCGCGGTGAGAGCGCCTCGGGCATGGGCTTGCAGGCGAATGGCGCGATCGCGGATGGAACGAACGGCCATGATCAAGGCGTGTCGCTTTATGTGCGGCCCCACGATATCGAGCTGACGCACGAGCGCAACGGCCATCCTTCGTGGCCAGGGCGGATTGCCCGCGTCACGCCGCTGGGTGCGTTCGTTCGGCTCGAAGTCGCGCTGGCCGATGGTAACGACGTGCGAGTCGAGCTGAGCCGCGACCGTTTCACGGCGCTTGGGCCGCGGGTCGGCGATTCGTTTTTTGTCGCGCCTCGGGATTTGAAAGTGTTCGCGGATCCATCCCACCAGCCACAGCCAGCTTTATCCGACGCTTTGCCAGAGGTACCTTGATGTTCACCACGTCTCTTGCTGAGTTCAAAGGAATTCTTGCGCAGACGGTCGACGCGAAACAGACGAGAGGGCTTGTCAGCGATCGCGAGGAGACAATCATGCGGAGGAAAGTGGACGGCTGGGCCAAGAAGGCACTCAAACAACAAATCGAGATTTTCGGCGAAGATCAGGTAAGCCTGGATAGCCTGTGGCGAGCCGTTGCCAGCCCGTGCGGACACGATCCCCGTTCCTGGGCCGATATGGCGAACCCCTTGCTTGCGGGATTTGCAACGTACCGCCGCCGCCTTCAGGGTGAAACTGATACCGATACCGACTCCGACACCACGCCGCTTCTCTGGATCTGGCGCGAAGGATCGAAAGATCCCTGGTTGACGGGCGATGTGATGACGCACGAATTTATCGCGTGGGCCTATGCGTCGTACCTCGATGAGTTATCGCGGACGGCGCCCGCAACCTGCGTCGCCGGCCCCTGAGCTGGTTGCGGCGCAGATCGAAATCAAGCACGAGCCTCGTCACGCCGATGCCGTTTTTGCCGGACGCGGCGGTCGCACACGTCGCCTGCCGTTGTAACTGCCCCTGGCGGCCGGGCCGTGGCGGCCGACACGGCCCGCGGACAACGCGGGCGACTCATTCTCGAAAAAGCCGAATTCATTCTGCATGGATTTTGAATGCCCTTGCACGATCCTGGGAGGACGAGTCTCCGCACGAGTCGAGCGCCAGTGCCGACTCGGTGAGCCCTGGCGTTTCGGAATCACGCAAGGCCGTTTAATAGATTCCATGGAGCGGACCGCCCGGGGCGGCCAGCTCTTCAACCTTTCGTTCGATCGCGGGATCGTCCACGAGGGGCGGGGCATGGTGGGGCTTCTTCGCGCATCGATGACCAGCGGGCCAGCGCAGCCCCAGTGCTTGTTTTCGATGAATGATCCGATGCCCTCGATGTCGACGGCCGGGTTTGAACGCGTGAACGTGACCCATAAAAAGTTGTTTTCCGTTCGCGCGGTGAATTCACTGTCATCGGCGATGACGATGAGAGCGAAGCCGGGAATCGGGTCATCAGGACGAAATGACCGGCAGAACGAGACAATATCATTGCTGTGACCGGGAAAGGGCGGGCCCTCGATGGCCAGGATACCGGGCAACACCACGCGCGGCTCGCAGAACCCGGTGGGCAGGCGGAAATCGGCTGGGAGCTCGGTCTGTAGCGAGCGGCGCTGGGGGCCCGCGGCGGCGATCACGACTTTTGACCCCTGGTTCAGACCGTGCCCCGAATAGTCGAGCGTATCCATCGTGGTCCGGGTTTGAAAATGCAAGTCGGTCCGCCAGTCGACGCGCTCGAGCAGGTGCCGCAGAAATCCAGGGATATCGTGGATATCGAGGCCCGGTTGATCCTCATGCGCGACGATCAAGAGGTATTTGGCCAGCGAGAGCTGTCCCTGGCCGAGCAGGGCGTTGGCGATCGTGAGGATTTCCTGGGGACGCCGCACTGGCGCGTCGGGCACGTAGCGCTCGCTCGCGATTGCCAGGAGCAGGGGATGCACGCCCGCGGCGTCGACGGCGTGCACCGCATGAACGCCGGGCAAGACACTTGGAATCACCGGTCCAGTGAGCTCGTGAATGAGGGCACCAAATGTCGTATCTTCCTGCGGCGGCCGTCCGACCGACGTGAACGGCCAGATGGCCCCGGTGCGATGATAGACGCGTTCCACGCGCAAGACCGGGAAATCGTGTTGAAGGCTGTAATAACCCAGGTGATCTCCAAAGGGACCTTCGGGCTTCCGCAGTCCCGGATCGATCACGCCGCAAATGACAAAGTCGGCCTCGGCGGGCATCGGCAGGCCGCCGCCGGGGGCGACCATGTCAACGCGGCGGCCGCCGAGCACTCCGGCGAATGCCAGTTCGGGCAATCCTTCGGGGAGCGGCATCACCGCGGCGACCGTGAGCGCCGGCGGGCCGCCGACAAACACACTGACGCGCAACGGCTCGCCCCGCCGGATCGCGGCCGCGTGATGAACGCCGATACCCCTGTGGATCTGGTAATGAAGGCCGATTTCGCGATTGGGCTCGTATTGATTGCCGGCGAGCTGCACGCGATACATGCCCAGGTTGGAACCGCGAAGGCCCGGGCGGTCGGGGTTCTCACTATAAACCTGCGGCAACGTCACAAATGGACCGCCGTCCATCGGCCAGCATTGAACCTGCGGCACTTGATCGAGCCTGATCTGATGCTCGAGAATCGGACCAGACCGGACCCGCCGGGGAAGTAAACGCCAGAGCGTGCGCGGCATGGAGCTATAGCGCCAGGGCTTCCTGGCCAGTGTGCCGGGGTCAACCTTGAGCTCGACCAATCGCCGAACGGATTCGAGCGAATCGCGAAACAAGAACTCGGCCCGCTCCAGCGTGCCGAAGAGATTCCCGAGCAAGGGGAAGGCTGTCCCCCTGGCTCGTCGAAAGAGCAGGGCGGGCCCTCCCGCCTGATAGACCCGGCGCTGGATGGCGGCGACTTCGAGATAAGGGTCGACCTCGTGGTCAATAACGACAAGCTGTTGAGTTTTTTCCAGATCGCGGACGCACGCCGCGAGCGATCGATATCCCAAGACGCACGTCCTTCAGTCGCGAGCAGAGAGACGGAGCCCGACCCGATTGTCGGCACGAAGCTCCTCCATCTGTCGCCAGTTCGTATCCAAATTCGTCGGGCTCTCCCGAGCCGGCGATGCCCATCAAAGCCGCCTCCGATTGCGGTCCTTCATCGCGTCATGAGCCATCAGAAATTGTATCACCAGAGGCGCGCGGTTTCTATTCGAGGCGCGTAGCATCCAGGGGGAATGGGCATGTCCATTTGAGGCACCGGTGTATACGGAACATTCCGCCATGAGCGGTTCGCAATTGCGGGAGCTTGCCAGGCGGCAGGAGCCCCGAACTCCGGTTCCTCGACCTCGAGGGGATGCCCACCGGGGCCGAACGAGCCGCTCGACGAGCCGCCGGTCCCTCGTCTATGCACTGAACATCCCTCGCGATGAGCCGGGCTCTCGCCAGTATTCGCAGCAACCAATAACATTTGCCCTCAACCGCCCAGCATCCCTTTCACTCGCCCTGACTACGTCTTTTCGCCAGCTTTCGCCCCGTCGTCAGTCTTTTTTGGGCATCATTCCTGATGGAATCCGGCCTTTCCGCCCCGAATCAAGGGCAGGTGGATTGCATGAAGTTTTCGATAAGACTAATTTTGTGCATTTGCTGGTCGCGGTTGACTCCAGAGATCATTTTCTCTCCAAGCAATCGTGTCGTCTTGCATCCGGCGGCTCGCTCGGGTGTGCCGCTCCTCTCTCGTCAAGGACTCTCCAAATGATTGGATTCCGTCTCCGAATTCTTACGTGGGTAGTCGCCATTGCGGCCGCGTGCTTCGTCTCGGCGCCGATGGCACACGCCGGGTCGCTCACGACTGGCGACTTGATTGTCACGGTTAACGACTTCACCGGGTATGTCAATCCGCCGGTCTTCCTGGCGGAATACAACACGGGTGGAAACGCGCATCCAGACGATCTCGACCATTCCCGCACCCCCAAACGACAATGGCCTGCAGGAAGCCCGAGGCACCGTTCTCTCACCAGACGGCAAAACGATCTACGTCTTTAACGCCTCCACGGACCAGCAGCCTTATCTTGCGGCCTACAACGTGTCGGGTAACTCATGGACGCAGCAAACCACCACGGGCTGGGGCGGGTCGAGCAGCACGGTCGACGGCGGCGTCGGTGTCTACGGTTCCTCCATTTTCGCCTCCAACAACAATTCGGCCGACGGCGGCCTCCTGCGGTTCAGCGCCTTGAATTCGACAGTCAATCACTTCGGACCAGTCCCGTTCACGAACATCATTAACCTGTCTGTCTCCAGCACGGGAACAGTATTCGCGCTTGACGGCCAGAGTAATGCGTACGAGTACAATGCCTCGACACTGGCGCTCGAGCACACTTACGCCATCAAGTTCCAGCAGAACGAAGTCGTCGCCGGGGCGTCAGACGGTTCGTTCTACGTGGCGACCGCACAAGGCGAGATCGATCGCTATTCGGCCGCGGGTACGCTGTTGAAGTCAATCAACGTAACGAACAACCTGCTGAACGGAATTACAACCCCTGACTTCTTCGACAGCATCGCCATCAATGACGCGACCGGACAGATCGCGCTCGGCACGGCGAACCATGGACAGGTGGTCCTGACGGACCTGGCGCTCGACGCGCCCACGGCGTTCGTCGCCACCGACCCAACGTCGAACTTCAATAGCGGCAATGTCCATGTCGCCTGGGTAACGGCCCCTGCCACGGCCGTCCCCGAGCCCTCGACCCTTGCGCTGCTCGCCATCGGCGCCGGGCTGGTCGCAGCCCATCCCAAATTCCGAGCCGCCGCAAAGCGGCAAACCAGGGTTAACCGCAACGGCTGAGCACGCGAGTGGGAATGGTTTCACCATGAAGTGAATGGAAAACCACGTCCGAAAGATAAGGTAGAGCGAACGTCTGAGCCCTGTAGCTCGATTCGCCGCTATCGTACTGATCCCGAAAGAAGAAAGTGGAGGGCACCGTGCCGCTCTCCCTTCGGTCTTGGCCCCTCGTTTAGGGCGCGGGTCATCTCGCTCCGGAGCCCAATCCTCGGGCCAAGACACCATTCATGGTCGTCGTCCGACCCCCTTTCTTGATTTCGCAACGCCCGGCGCGCGTACCCATTTTTCAGCCGCCGAGCGGCTGATGACCGAAGAGCCGGCAATTGACAGGCGCGCTCTGCTGGCAAAGAATCGAATGGGCTCTGGCGAGCGAAGAATCGCGCTTCAGCAGGACGGACCGCATCGAGCCGATTGAGTGTGCCCTCTGAACTCGATCGCCATTGTTGACAGGTTGAAGCGCCATCAACGAACAGGAAATCGCACTATGCAACGGCCTCTCATCGACTTGCGATCCGACACGGTGACGAAGCCGCTCCAGGACATGCACGCGGGTGATTGAGGTCACTCTCGGCGATGCCCCACTTGCCGGCAAGGCGCGGCAAGCGACTTATGATGCTGGTCCACGCGTGACCCTATCCTCTGCGTGATCCGTCGTAAGCCGTGTTTGACGCGGCGATCGAGCGCGTCTATCATCACAATCGATAGCAGGAGGCCGGCATGAAAACGAGTGTTCAAAAGTGGGCAACGACCTGCGCCGCCCCCGCGTGGCGGATGTCGACAGGGCATGCTCGCTTCGCATGTCCACGGGCGAATTGAATGTGCTATTATCGAGCCGGTCTCAAAATGGATGGATCGAACATGCCAAACGACCTGTCACAAGAGTTGTTGAACAACGCCATGCAACTGCCGGACGAGCAGCGTGCCGCCCTGGCGGCGGCGTTAATCGAGAGTCTCGATCACGACGTGGACGACGATGCCGAGGCGGCCTGGTCGGTGGAGATCGCCCGTCGTCTTCGAGAAGTGCAACGGGGCGATGTCAAGGTAATTCCATGGTCGGAAGCCCGGCGGATGATCGCGGCCGATGAACGACCCGATGTTGGAAATTCATCCCGAGGCGATTAACGACGCGTGGGAAGCGCATCGCTGGTACGCTGAGCGCGACCCTCGAGCCGCCGAGGCGTTCCTGGCCGAGCTTGACCACGCTCAAGGGCAAGTCGTCAATCACCCTGAGCGGTGGCCCCTTTATCTCAACGGGACCCGCCATTATCGTTTGCGTCGCTTTCCTTACCTCCTGGTATATCATGCGGCCCATGATCGCGTGATCGTGCTTGCCGTTGCTCACGCGAAGCGCCGGCCAGGCTACTGGAAGACGCGGGAGCTTTCATGATTTTGCCCTGACTCGAACGACATCGAGCATGGACCACTCGGTTGGACGTTCACAACGTGGCGGCAGACCTTGACGCCTGGGATCAGAAGCTCAACCAGTATGTCATCGATCATGTCGACAAAGGTGTCGAGGACGAGTTTCGATGAGACGATTCATCCTCGATACCGGCATTGCCGCATGGCATCGCGACTGCGGACGCGGCGTCCTCGAACGGGCCGCTGCTGAAGTTGCCAGGGGGAACCCGGCTGGCATCGCCGCGCCGGTGTTCGCCGAACTCGCATTTCGCGCTGAAGGTCGCCGGCAGCGAGAGCGCTGCATCGTGACTCCGACAAACGCTGGATGTCTGGAAACTCTGGCTGGCCGATACCGCCGCCTCGTTATTTGAGTACAGCCCGCTCGCATTCGAGCTGAAGACGATCGGCCGACCGATGGGGCAGAACGAAATCATGATCGCCGCCATTGCCCTGTCCCTGGGGAACACGACCGTTGTCACCATGGTTGCGATCTCGCGCCTGTCCCCGGTCTGACCGTCGAGAACTGGGCGGAGGCGATATGATATGAGGGAGTGAAACCGGGACGAAGAGTGATATCGAGTGCTGATAAGAACAGATGACTAAAAAAGATCCGATTATTCCAGCGTCTACCACAGGTTGCTTGCTAAAAAGCAAATAGGGAGACCAACGCGATTCCCGACGAAGCTGTTAACGTTTCATTGGTTTGCGGATAGATGTTTGTGCGTGATTGTGCCGTCAGGAAAGTCGTCGTGGCGACGCCCCATTTTCGGATTGCGTACCGACCAGCGAGCCGTTCTTGCTGCCGTCAAGAGGCTCACAGCGGGAGAGCCGGCAATTGACACACGCGTTTTGTTGGCAAAGAATCGATCGGGCTTCGGCGAGCGAAATCAGGGCGTCTTCGGTGGAAACGGCCCGCATCGGGCGGATCAAATGTCGCCATCGGGCCTCTCAATCATCTTTTTTGTCAGGTCAAAGCGCCACCAACGAACCGGGAAATCGCACTATGCAACGGCCACTCATTGACTTGCGATCCGACACGGTGACAAAGCCGACGGCCGGCATGCGCCGCGCCATGGCCGAGGCCGAGGTTGGCGACGACGTGTTTGGCGACGACCCGACCGTCAAGCGGCTCGAAGCCAGGACGGCCGAGCTCCTTGGCAAGGAGGAGGCGGTCTTTGTTCCTTCCGGAACGATGGCCAATCAGATCGGCATCGGCGTGCACACCCAGCCTGGCGACGAGCTCTCTGTGTGCGGCGACCTCGCACGTTTACGTGTGGGAAGCTGGCGGCATCGCCCGGCTCTGGGGTGTGACGGCACGCACGTTCGAGGGGGATCGCGGCCTGTTGTCACTCGATGACCTGCAAAACGCGATCCGGCCGCCCGATGACGTGCACTACGTGCGGACGAGGTTGGTCTCGCTCGAGAACACGCATAACCGCGGCGGCGGCCGTGTGCATCCGATGGCCGAGGTCGCCAGGATCGCACGGTGGGCGCGCGAGCATGACTTCGCCATGCACCTCGATGGAGCCCGTTTGATGAACGCGGTCGTCGCCTCGGGGCGCTCCGCACGCGAATGGGGCCAGCATTTTGATACCGTTTCGATCTGTTTTTCGAAGGGTCTGGGAGCGCCCGTTGGCTCGGCCCTGGCCGGTTCGGCTGAATCGATTCGACGCGCCCGGCGGCTCCGCAAGCTTCTGGGCGGCGGCATGCGCCAGGTGGGCATCATCGCCGCGGCGGCCCTCTACGCACTCGAACATCACATCGATCGCCTGGCCGACGATCACGCGCACGCCCAGATCCTGGCAAACGCCTTCGCGGCCACGGATGGCTTCCGCCTGGAGTCGGGTCCCGTTGAAACCAACCTCGTCTGGGTCGAGGTTGACCCGTCGATGGGAACCGCCGCCGACGTGGCGACATACCTCCGCTCACGCGGGCTCCTGGTCAGCGTGCCCGGAGCGCAGATCATACGGGTATGTACGCATCTTGACGTGACGGCCGAACAGGTCGAACAGGCCGCCCGGATCATCCGTGAAATCGAGCCCGCCATGATCTCGGCGCTGACCCTGGTCTATTGATCGCGGCCGCTTCGTTGAGGCGGCCGATCCTTGAACGCGTACAAGGTAGCACGCGATGATCGTCGTCGGCGGATCAACGTCGTCCGCCGTGCATGGGGAGGTGTCGTGTCGGTCAAACCGGGCGGGCCGAGTCTTGATGCGTCGAGTGAGTCACATCCAAGGGCGCGCCACGTTCGCTCGTGCCTCGAGCTATTCGGCATCAGCTTCCTGATCCTCTTTCTCGAGCTCGGCTGGATTCGCTGGCTGGGGAGCACAGTGACCTTCCTGGCTTTTTTCACCAACATCGTGCTCATCGGTTGTTTTCTGGGAGTCTCGGTCGGAGCCCTGGCGGCCGCGCGAACCGGGTCGTGGATCAAGGCGCTCATTCCACTGGGCATCGTCATCGCCGGATCGGCGTCGGGGTTTCTCTGGATTTATCAGCACTACGCTCAGGTGATGGTCGAGGTCGGCTCGCAGCAGTCGCCGCAGCTCATTTACTTCGGGACCGACGCCCGGGTACGCGACCCTTCGAAGTGGGTCGTGCCGATTGAAGTCATTGCTGGCTATTTCTTCGCGCTCGTGGCCTTCTTCTTTGTCGGGCTCGGCCAGGAAATGGGGCGCCGATTCGCCGCGATCAACAATCGATTGGCGGCCTACATGGTCAACACGCTCGGCAGCATGGCGGGGATCGGCGTGTTTGGCGCTTTGGCCTTCCTGCGGGCGCCAGCCTGGAGCTGGTTCGTCATCGCGCTCGGTACGGCGTTGCCGTTCATTCCCACGCGACGCCTGATACAGACGGTCGGGGCCCTGGCGGTCATCGGTCTGGTCATGCTCGCCGATTGGCCCAATGATCCCCTGGGCGCCGCGACCGAGGTGATCTGGTCGCCGTATTACCAGGTGCGGTACAAGCCGCGCTACCTCTCGATCGACGTGAACAACATGGGCCACCAGGGGATGCTCCCCGTTGATCGGGCGGGCCCCGCGTATCTCTTGCCGCACTTGCTCAATCGCGACTCGGGCCAGAGACCGTTTGACGATGTTCTCATCATCGGTGCCGGCTCGGGCAACGACGTCGCGGCGGCCGTGACGCAAGGGGCCGGCCATGTCGACGCCGTCGAAATCGATCCCGTGATCAACGCGCTGGGGAAGCTCCATCATCCCAATCATCCGTATCGCGATCCACGCGTCGATGTTCATCTCGAGGATGGTCGCGGCTTCATTCGCAAGACGTCGAAACATTATGACATGATTGTCTACGCCTTGCTTGACTCGCTGGCGCTCCACTCGAGCTACTCGAGCGTTCGCCTCGAAAGCTTCCTGTTCACAGAGCAAGCGTTTCGAGACGTCAAGGCGAAGCTCAAGCCCGATGGTGTCTTTGCGCTGTACAACTTCTACCGGCGCGGCTGGGTCTTGTGCCGAATTGTCAGGCTTCTTGAGCAGGTCTTCGGTACGAAGCCGATCGTCATCACGCTCCCGTTTCAGCCGGTCGTCACGTCTGAAGACAACCAGGGCGTCGCCATCACGTTTGTCCTCGCTGGCGACGGCGCTTCAAGAACGCTAGCGGCGATCCAGCGCAATTCGCGGCCAAGAAGTACTACTGGCTCAATCTTCAGTCGGCCTCGAGTGCAACAAACAATGGCTTCGGTCTGACTCCTCCGAACCGCGGTCAATCGCGGGGCCAGATTTATGTGCAGGTGGGGCCGGCCGAGGTTCAGATGACCGACGACATCAGAACGCCGAGCGACGACTGGCCGTTCCTGTATCTGCGCGAGCCGACGATTCCGGCCCTCAATCTTCGCGGGATGGCCATTGTCGCTGTACTGTCGTTGATCTTGATCCTGGTTTTTTCGCCGATTCGCCGCGCGCCGCCGAGCGGGCAGATGTTCTTCCTGGGCGCGGGGTTCATGCTACTGGAGACCAAGGGCCTGGTTCACATGGCCTTGCTATTCGGGGGAACATGGATGGTCAACTCGGCTGTGTTCGTGGCGATCCTGGCGATGATCCTGCTTGCGAATCTTGTCGTGATGATCAGTCCCCCCAGGAGACTCTGGATGTTTTATGGACTACTCTTGGCCGCTCTTGTTGTCAATACCCTTATTCCCACCGACAAGTTCCTGGCATTGCCCGGTGTGGGCAAGTATCTCGTTTCGTGTACGGTCGTGTTCTTGCCGGTTTTTTTCGCGGGCGTGATCTTCGCGACGGCGTTTCGCTCGAGTACACAGCCCGCGATCGATCTGGGCTCGAACATCGCCGGAATTGTGCTGGGTGCCCTCAGCGAGAACCTTTCGCTCGTCGTTGGCTTCAACCATCTCTTGTGGCTGGCGATCGGCTTTTACATCCTGTCGGCAATATTCGGTCGAAAGACTGGTTGGCCGCTTCCGACCTGAAGCGCAGCGAGCGGCATCACGGGATCCAGGGCAAGTCTTTCACGAGTCGCGGCCGGAGGTCGTTCTTCCACGTGAGCACGGTGTATGGCCCCACTGTATATCTGGAGGAAGGAGCACCGAAGCAAGACAGACAGGTGCGTTCATTGATCAAGAAGCCGAACTTGGGTGTGGGGTCGCGCTTGTACACAACAAAGTCGGCCGGTTTGTCACGATACCACGATTCGTCACTCATCCAGCGAAACGGCTCGATGACGGTCTCCCCGCTGCGGAGATCACGTCCTCGAATGGGGCGCACGGCGACGCGTCCGCGCCCGTACACCGTCACGAGTGATGCGTCCCAGTAGGGTCCGTATCCCTGGCGCAAATCGTGCGTGTCGAGCCACCGGGCCAGGGCGTCGGCCGGTTCGACCGCCACGTCCCTGGCAAGGTCCCACCTGACGGTAACGCCGTAGGCCGACGCGAGAAGTGCGAGAATGCCCGCGACCACGACGGGCGACCGCGCTTTGTCACCCAGCGCGCGGCCCGTCAACACGGCCCCGGAGAGCACAAAGGGAACCATGTAGCGTAAGGTTCCCCGATCCTTCTGATTGGCACTCGCAAGGAACGCCGCCAGGCCCAGAAACATGGAGACCCACAGGACGTCGGCGGCAAAATCCCCTCGTGTTCGCCGCCGCCACAAGGGGCATTCTTGCCAGAGCGCGAAAGCGAGCAGGGCGGGTCCCGCCATGCAGCCGAGGCAGATGGCCCACTCGAACCAGCGATCGCCGGCCGGGAAATCGCAACGGTACAGCGAAGGCAGGTTCACCGCCAGCGCCCAGGCGTTTGCGATCACCATGCGCAAACGATTATCGGTCGAGAGGTAATCTTTCAAAGGCAAAGGCGCGGCGCCAAAGCCTCCGAGACCGCCGATGATCCGGGTGCCGACCTGCGCCAGAATGACGGCGGCTACGGTGGCCGCTGCGATTCGTGCCAACCCGAGGTTTTCATAGGCGCCGCGCCTTGCCATCCCCAGAAGGCAGATGGCGAGGATGGCCAGGACGGCGATCACCATCATGTAAGTGTCGGATAACAAGGTGAGGCCGATGACGGTCGCATAGACAAACAATCGCGCTCGGGAAACTTTCTTTCCGGCAGGAACCTCGAGGGCGAGCAGGGCGGCGAAGAGACCAATCGACGTACCAACGCGTGTGTATCCCTTCGTAACAAACTCGGCCAGCCCGCCGGCGGGCAAGCCGAGGAGCACGAGTACGGCGGCGGCGGCCAGGGCGCGCTGTCGTCCGGCCGACGCGGCGAGAATGGCCGCGACGCCCACCGCGATGGCGTACACGGCCGACGGAACGTCGCGCAAGAGAGACGGATGAATGCCCCTGATCGCCACGCCGGCCACGTAGAACGGCAGGTCCGTCATCACGAATGAAATATTCGAGACCGTCCAGCCCTGAAGCAGGACATTACCCCGCAGCACCGACGCCGCTTCGAGGACCCCCGTCGCGTCGTCGGAACTGACCGGGTAAACCAGGGCCACACGCGCTGTAAGCAACCCGCTCAGCACGAGCCCAAGAAGCACCATGACAACACCGATCGCGAGAATACCGCGCCGTGATGAATCGCGATCACGCCGCGGCGAGCCCATCTCTGAATCCATGAAATGATTCCAGTTTCCCCACTCGATCTGTCCCGAACAGGGCGCCGATGGTACGCTCGCTCGGTGTTCCTGTCGAATTCCTGGCCTCGGCATCTGTTTGGCGTCCTGACTGCGTTTTATCACCTTTGCGCAGTCGGTGTCACTACCGCGGACGGCGTTTGCTGTGTTTTGCGTTCGACGCTCTTCGAGCCACGAGCCCGAGCGGTCAGAAAAGTCGACTGACGAGAGGCCGGGGGTCAGATCGTGAATCACGCCCAAAACCTGCACCCCTGGGACCTGACGACCGCCGAAGCACGCGACCTGCAAGTCAAGCTGGCGGGCCAGACTCGACACGATGCGCCAGTTGCCGGAGTTACACACCGTCGGCGGCGCCGACGTGTCTTACGAGCGGCGCGGCAAGTGGCTTCACGCGGCCGTGGTGGTGCTGCGCATGGGAACCTGGGAGGTCGTCGATCGATCCGGAATCATCGCCGAGGCAAGATTCCCTTATGTTCCGGGTCTGCTGAGCTTTCGCGAAGCCCCGGCCGTCATCGAGGCCTTTGGCAAGCTGAAAGTCCATCCCGATGTTTTGATCTGCGATGGCCAGGGAATCGCCCACCCACGGCGTCTGGGTTTGGCGAGCCATCTCGGGCTCTGGCTCAATATTCCCACGATCGGGTGCGCGAAGTCATGGCTGTTTGGAGACCATGAAGACCCGGGCCCAGAGCGCGGCGACTGGAGCCCGTTATCGCACGACGGCGAGACGATCGGCGCGGTCTTACGAACCCGATCCCGCGTGAAACCGCTCTATGTCTCGCCCGGGCATCTTTGCGATCTGAAGGGCGCGATGGCGACAGTGATGATGGCTGCGAACCCGTATCGCCAGCCGATCACCACGCGCCTGGCACACAATTTCGTCAACGACCTGCGCCGCCAGGCGCCAGGCGAACCGAGTCAGGACGAGATCGCCCGATCATGACATCGCAAACGGCAAAACGCCGGCTTACCCGGTTCGCTCCGCACCGGCCAGGTCGGTGGTCGCCGGAGCCAGCCGCGAGGCCTGCGCGGGGATATTCCACCCGTCGATCTGGTGGACGTTGAGCGCGTAAACCGCGGCCGAGATCAGGGCGCCGCCATACATCAGCACGCGAAACCCGATCAGCACCAAGGCGCCGCCAGGATGCGCGACCAGCATGAAAAGCTGCTCGCTGACTTCCTCGCCCAGTCCGATCGCGCCAAACGGCAACGGCACCGCCATCGTGAAGAAAATGAGCGGTGCGATGAGCAAATGCTGGCCCAAGGATGGAAGCCGGTCGGGCACGAGCGTCATGCCGATCAAATAAAAGGAAAGCGTGAAGATCCCCTGGATGACCAGGGAAATCGAAAGGCTTGCGGCGATGACGCCAGGCCGATTCCGGTAAATGGTCGACATGGCGCCAAGGTCGGTCACGATGGAAGCGATCCGGCCGGGAGGCAAGGGCAACCGCGAACAAACGCGATTGAACAGCGGAGAGAACAGGAACACCAGCCCCACCGCGCCTGCTACCATCGCCGCGCAGACGATCATGACGAGCCGCTGAATTTCGAGTGGCGAGTGCGACCCGATGCACGCGCCGGCCGTCGCCGCGACAATGAAGAGACCGAGCAGGCCGATCAGGCGATCGATGGCCATCGAGCCAATCGCCGCGGTCTTGTGCACGTCCATTTTCGCGAGATAGGCCGCTTTGACCAGGTCGCCGCCGACCGCCCCTGGAATCAGCAGGTTGAAGAGGTTGCCGATAAAGCCGAGCAAGAGCGCGACATCAAACCGAAACGACGGCTCAATCGCACGAACCAGCCAGAACCAGCGGACAAAGGTCAGCAGCTTGGCCACGAAGTAACAAGCAAAAGCGAGCGCCAGCAATCGAAGGTCGAGCTTGCGGCCGAACACATCGTGAATCAGCTCTCGGTTTTTCCAGATGACATGCCCGAGCAGCGTGAATGAAAGAGCGAGCAAGAAGACATGAATCAACTGACCGCGAATTTCACGACGTCGTACGTATGGCATCCGGATCGCCTCATGGTCGGTCAACGCAAGGCGCGGGCAACGGTCGACCCGTGGCCGCCGATTATTGAAACACAACCTTGGTCCCCTCGAAATCGAAGCGGAAGCGAACCTCCTCGAGACCCTCATCGGCCAGCACCTGGCGCACGCGGGCTCGCTCCTCGCAAAGAAACATCAAGAACCCGCCGCCGCCGGCGCCGATCAACTTGCCGCCAATCGCGCCGTTCTGACGCGCCAGGTCATACCACTGGTTGATCCGGTCGTTGCTCATGGCCGGCGAGCGATCCTTCTTGTAGTCCCAGTGGGTGTTCATCAGCTCGCCAAACTGTTGCAGATCGCCCGTCTCGAGGGCGTCCTTGATGTCGCGCCCGATCTGCTTGACGACGTGAAGGTTCGCGATCATGGTCTGCTCGTTCTTCTTGCTCCGGGTGTCTTGATCCTTGAGGATCTGGCCGGCCGAGTGTGTATAGCCCGTGAAGAACAACAGGAGGTTGTCTTCCATCTCGTAGAGCGTGCTCGCGCTGACCGCCAGGGGCCATGCCTCGACCTGACCGTTCGGCAAGAAGCGGAAACACGTGATGCCGCCGAATGCCGAGATGTACTGGTCTTGCTTGCCAACTGGCTCCTTGAGTAATCCCATCTCGATCTTGCACGCTTGCTCGGCGAGCTCGCGGGTGCATCAGATGTTTCTTCTGAACATGGAGCGCTTTGAGTAGTGCCGTTGTGAAACTCCCCGACGAACCGAGCCCGGTGCCGGCCGGGATATCGGCCATGCTGGTGATCTCGAGGCGCAGATCGTCCCACTCGAGCAGTTTCAGAGCTTCGCGAATCAGCGGATGCTTGATGTCGTCGACTCGCTCAACCTCTTCCATTTGCGAATACTTGAGGAGCAATCGCGGCACGAATCGCGGGTGTGTGAGGGTGTAAACATACTTGTCGATCGCCGCGGAGACAACAAAGCCACTATGATCCTGATAATAAGACGGCAGGTCGGTGCCGCCGCCCCCGAGGGAGATTCGCAGCGGGCTGCGTGTCATGATCATGCGAGTGCTCTCCTGGAAACGGTTCGAGACCGGGCAATGGTGTTGATCTTCTCGGCGAGAACAATGGCGCGGCGCATGCATTCGTCAGAGTTGATGTATTCAAACTGGGCAAACCGGCCGCAAAGATCGACATCGATCGAGGCGAAATAGTCGTTCACGACCTTGATGTTCTTGTGGTAGTTCAGGTCATAAACGGGATATCCGTATTTTGATCGCGTCACATCGGTGACGATCACGTCGTTTCGATCGATCAAATGTTCTCGATCGAGGTCGGAAATCACCCGTTCGATCAGCGCTTCATCCGACATCTCATGCACGCCATCCCCTGGATTCGAGGTGATCTCGGCGATCAGTGACGACGTTCCGGGGCGAACCAGCTCCTTGCTGAAGAAGCCCATATAGCAGAGACGGTGGGCAAGCACCCCCGGGTCGGGAATATAGAGGGCACTCCGTTCCATCAATGCGGGATTGTTGACCGCGACGAATACGATATTGATCGTGTTATAGCGGAGACCGGCGACCGCCCTTTGCACCGGATCGGGGACGCTGTCGAAGCAGCGAATGGCCTCATGGATCGGAAACGCGATCACGATGCGATCGAACGTGCGCGTTCCGCGCCTTCCCGTGACCGACCAGCCTTTTCCTCTCTTGCGGATCTTCTCGACGCGAAAGTCGCAGGTGACCGGGCGCCGCGGGTCGCGCGTGGCGTCGACCAGGGCGTCGGCGCCCCCGCGTTTGGGATACTTGAAATAGAGCTGGTGCAAGTAGCCTTCGGTCTCGATTCCCAGCGCCGATCTTACAATATCTTCGCGCGGCGGACTGGGAATGCGGTCGACCCATTCGAGACTCATCTGGTCGGTCGGTGTGTTCCAGATCTTTTCGTTATAGGGGAGCAAGTACATCTCGGCGATCCCCTTGCCGAAGCGGCGATAACACCACTCGCGCAAGTTGGTCGGTTCGGCGTACTGGTCGCGCGTTCAGATAGCCATTCAGGCACGCGAAGATGTCTTCCTTGTCGAGCACGCCAAGACCGTTTTCAAACGGGTACTTGACGAAGCGGTTCTTGAAGTAGATCTGGTTGGCGCGCCGGGCGTAACCGCAGTTGTCGCCGAGCAGCTCCTCGACGAGCTGGTTGATCTCTTGATGTTTCGAGAAGAGGATGTGGCCGCCGATGTCGTAGCCGAATCCGTCCTTGTAAATGGTCGAACAGAGGCCGCCAGGCCGGCTCGCGGCTTCGAGCACCTCACTTTCGTCGTCGAGGTAGCGCTGGAGCGTGATCCCGGTGATGCCGCCCCCAAGAATGCCAACGTTCATGGATCGGGCGTTCCTCAGGTAAGGCGTACGGAGACAATTCGCTTGAGAGTCCACCATGCGCTGGGAAGGGGATTCATGGTGCTCGATCCGATCCGCTCGCGATAAGCGATGGGAACGACCTTGACGCGGCGGCCCATCCGGATCGGTCTGAGCAAGAGCTCGACGGGAAGCGCGGCGCCATTGGCGTTGTATTTCAGCTCGTTGATGAGTGACTTGCGGTAAGCGCGCATGCCGCTGTGCAAATCGGAGAGGCGGCGGCAAAATAAGATTGACGCCATCGCCGCGAACCCCGCGTTGGCCAGAAAATTGAGCCAGGGCATTGCTCTGGGCTTACCGTTGAGTCGTGAGCCGTCGACGAGGTCAAATCCCTCGTCGGCCACGAGCCGGACGAGCCGCGGGATCTCGCTGGCGGGGTAGGTGTTATCGCAGTCGAGCGTGACGACCACGTCGCCGGTCCCCTCGCGCAGGGCGCGGTCCATGGCGGGCCCATAACCGCGCGGCGGGAGCTGCGTGATGACGCGGGCACCCATGGCCGTCGCGATCTCCGCCGTGCGGTCGCGACTCGAGTCGACGATCAAGATCTCGGCGTCGGGTACGACTCGCCTGATCTCCTCGATCACCACGGCGACGGCCTTCTCCTCGTTCATGGTGATCATGGCCACGGTGACCGTCGTCTGGCGATCCGCTTTCCGCGTGGCTTGTTCGACTCGCACGGGTTCGGGCGAGTGCCGTCTCGACTTGCGATCGATCTGGCCGCCGAGATAGGTCGACATGAGATAAATCCTCTTTGTTGTCCGTCATCCACGTTTGGCCTCTCATCTCATCGCCGCGTGAATCCGCGGATTCGCCGGAGGCCGCGTCGAGCTGATATGGCGCCGTCAGGTGGAAATGGTTTCTCCGGAATAGATGCCGGAATACGCCCGCGGCGATGCGACGGCCTGCGCACCATCAAACTTGCCGGCACGCGCGTTCGGCGATCATCGACACGATCGCATCGCGGAGCGCTGCAAGCGACGTCCGTTGATTCCGCCAGCCGATTGACCGCAGTTTCCTGGTATCGAAGCGAACGACAGGAACATCGCCGGCCCAGCCGCGTTTTCCACCTTCGTAGATGTATTCCACGCTGGAACAGCCGAGCTCATTCACGACGAGCTCGGCGATCTGGCGGACGGTCGCGTGATCTTCGGTCGCGACGTTGAAAACATCAAAGCCCGTCCAGCCGAGGTCGTGCAGCAGCAAGAGAGCGTCGACGACGTCGTCAACATGAACGTACGACTTGCTCTGAAACCCGTCGCCAAGAATCTCGAGGCGCCGCGGATCACGCAAGAGTCGGCGAATGAAGTCATACGCGACGCCGTGGGTCTGCCGCGGTCCCACCACGTTGGCAAAGCGAAATGCCACGCCGTGCATTCCGAACATATGCGCATACGACGCGATCATGGCTTCGCAGGCGAGTTTGCTGGCACCGTAAGTTGAAATGGGCTGAAGACGAGTTTGATCTTCGCTGGCGGCCTGCTCGCCGGTGTCGCCATAGACGCCGCTTCCGGACGCGTAAATCAGCCGCGACACGCCCGTCACGCGCATCGCCTCGAGGAGGTTTTGAGTGAGATAGGTTCCCTGCCAGAAGTCGATATCGGGCTGGGTGACCGCGCGGGCGATATCGGGGTTCGACGCGAAATGAAACACGGTGTCGGCGCCGGCGACCGCGTCGGTGAGTCTTGCCAGGTCGTTCAAGTTGCCCGAGACGACTGTCAGCCGGCGATCGTCGCGCAGGTGCCAGCGCCGGCCCGAGCTGAAATTGTCGTAGACGACCACATGGTTGTCGCGCCGTTCGAGCAAGCGGCCAACGAGGTGCGACCCGATGAATCCGGCTCCGCCGGCCACGAAGTGTCTGGTCAAGGAAAACTCTCCGGTGAAACGAGGCCCCCGCCCTTTGCATGCCTGCGCACGCAGGGACGGCCACAGCCCTGGTTGCCGCTGTCAACAGAAGTCTAGGACACGCCGGGCCCGGCGTTGTGCGATGCCGGGGCTTTTTTGTCGGCGACCGTGCCTCGGGAAGACGTGGCCGACGGGCGAAGGGGCAAAGGGGCAAAGGTTTGCCGCTTTGCTTTGGCATTGTCGCTTTTGGCGGTTTTGACTAGAGTTCGCGGCGAATCGAGCCGACGTGCGTGTCCAGCGCGGAAACTCTGTTCACAAGCAGGCGAGCCAGGGAAGGGTTGTCTTGCGGATCGGCAGATGGATCGGGAGTTTGGCGCTCGTTGCCGTCGTGGCTCCATCGTGGGGGTGTGCCCACGGCCCGCGCAGTTTTCGAAAGGTCGAAGACCCTGCGCCGATGGTTCGGGCCCGCGCTATTGGTCTGGGGGCTCACGAACAAGACTCCCGGGTGCTCCCGGCCCTCGTGGCCCGACTCTCCGATTCCGACCCGGTCGTCCGGCTTGTGGCCCACGAAGAGCTGCGCAAGCGAACAGGATGCGATTTCGGCTATGTGCCATGGTCCGGTCCCGAAGAACGGGCTGTCGCGGTGGAACGCTGGCGTGATTGGGTCGACCGAAAGAACGGACGTGCTGTCGCCTCGCCACTCCCGCCGCTTCCACCCTCCAAGCGCATGCCGGTCGCGACCGCGGCTCGAGCGGTGCGGTCTCCCCGGGGGACCTCGGTGGTCGCGGCCAACTCGAACAAACCGGCTTCAACGTCGGCGGGACGATCGGTGCGTACCAGTTTTGTGCGAGCCGACGCGAACTGACTTCCCGCGGTAAGGGCCGCACTGACCGATCCGGAGAATTCTCGCGATGTCCATAGCCTCGACGCCACCACTGTCGCGCATCGTGTTCGGGCCCCTCGGCTGGGTGGGACGGGCGGTCCTGGCGGTCGTGGCCTACGTCGGCGGCGTGACATTGTTAGCAATGGCTGTCTTCGGCTTCGTGGCCTGGCCGCGGTTGAGACGAAAGCGAGACTCGGGCGCGTCAGGGTTCCTGAAGACGTTCATGCAACAGCTTTTCTGGATGCTCGTGACGGGCATGCCCCTGGTTGGCATGATTCACGTGGGTCTCGGGTCTTTTTTATCGCTCCAGGCGTATTACGGAAGCACGTTCGTCGACGGCACGGGCGCGGTTGTCGGAGTCGGCCTCTTGCGCAACCTTGGAGGCATGATGACCGGGCTCACGTTCGCGAGCATCCTGGCTGCCCGCATGATTCCCGAGCTGCGGATCATTTCCCGGCATCTCCTTCGCCGCGAAGAAGTTACGCTTCAGGCGGGCCTGACGATCGAGCGGCCGGTTCACGGATCGGTGGCCGATCCGGCAATCGCGCCCTCGGCCGCGCTCACACCGGCCGGGCTGGCGGCGCCTCGAATCGCGGCGGCGGCCGTCGCCTGCCTCTTGCTCTCGCAATGGGGAATCCTCGTCGGGACTCTCGTCGGCTGGCAGGCTTCGCAATCGCTGATGGGTGTACCGACCGGCACGTTTTTCATGATGATGATTCGCATGATGTGGCTCCGCGATGTCGTGGGCTTGATCGTCAAGAGCCTGGTATTCGGCGCGGTGCCCGCCGTCATTTGCTGTTACGAGGGGTTGCAGGATGCTCCGGCCGACACCCGGGGGAGCGATCGCAGCATTGACATCGCGGTTTCCGTTCACGGGTTGGTGGTTCCCTGGCACAATGCCGTGCTGCGCACGTCGTGCGTGGCCTTTCTTGCCATCCTCGTCGCCAACTCGAGCTGGTTCATTCTGGTCTATCATGCGGTCCCCTTTTACGGCCCCACACTGCTGGCGCCGCCGAGCCTGTGAGGTTTCGGGGGTGGCGAGAATTCAGGAAGTCTCCAGGAGGGAGCCGAGATGAGCACACGATCGACGTCGGCGCGTGAAGTATGGGTCGGGCTTGATCGTGATCGTGGCTCTGGGCGGGCTGGTCGCCCTGGTATCGATGGCCACCAGCGGGCCGGGGTTCCTCGCCCCGCAGCAAGCGATCAACGTGATCTTTCGCGATGCCCAGGGAATCCGCATCGGCAGCTCGGTGCGGGTCGCCGGCCTCGATACGGGCAATGTCGTCGATGTCGACCTGGTCGAAGTCGAAGGTACGCTCTGTTCGCGCGTCAAGATCTCGTTGCCGTCGACCCTGGTCAAGAAGTTGCGGCAAGACGTGAAAGTTTCGATCGTGCCGGCCCTGACCGGCATGAGCCATGTCAACGTCTTGTCGACGGGACGATCGACCGTGGCCCTGGTGCCGGGTCAGTCGATTCCGGGTGTGGAGACGTCGTTCTTTGATCCGATCATCGAACAGGTCGGCCTTGGCCCCGTCGAGCGCGGACACCTGAGCCACACGATCGCCGAGGTCCGCCAGACAGTCGATTCGATCGGGCCGCGGCTGCGGCAAGTGCTGGGATCGCTTCAGGATACGACGACCAATTTGCGTGAGATGAGCGACTCGGTTCGGCCCGCCGTGGAATCGACCGTCGATCATGTCGAAGACCTGACCCGCAAGCTCAACAACAACTCCCCGCGGATCGAGAACATCATCATCCGGGCCGAGAGCCTGGCCGGGCAGGCGCAAGGCTACCTCGCCGACAATCGTGAAAACCTCAAGCAAACGATGGTGTCCACGCGTGATCTGCTGGCTTCGGTCAACGACATCGTGGCCAAGGACCGTGGTAAGGTAGAGCGTCTGCTTGACGGCGTCGAAGTGACCCGAACCCGCGCTGACCGCGTCCTTTACCAGGCCGATCAGATCGCCGGCCAGGTTTCCGGCGTGCTCGTCAACAGCCGGGCGGAGATCGAGCGATCGGTGACGAACATTCGCGATGCGACCGATTGGGCCAACCGGACGGTTCAGAAAATTTACGCCAATCCGATTGTCGTGACTCCTTTTTACAAGCCGTCGCACGAAGATCAGCGGGTGCAGGCGGTGTTTGACATGACGGTGATGTTTTCACCAAGGGTGCGCAGGAACTTGCATGACACGCTCAAGACGCTGGAAGTCATGGCGGCGCGGCCGGCGTCGCCCCAGCAGCAACAAGACCTGCTGCGGTTGCAGCAGAAGATGCGCGTCCTCACCGACCAGATGAACGAGACCGCCACGCGGCTGGCTGAAGGCATGTCGCGGTCGGGAACGGGCGGACGTGAACAGAGGATTCGATAATGCGGACGAGGCGAAGAGGGAGGCATCACGTTCCGGGCTTTGATTAAACTCGCTCCAGTTTCCGGTCGATAAGTCAGGTGTAGATGCTCTGAGTCAGGGCATCAAGACGGAGACCGGAGCGAGGAGAACCGACTGGTTAACAGCCGGCTCCCCCCTCTCGCGTGCCTCCGTGGGTAACGAGTCTGACAACACTTGGTTCTGCCGGTGGCGGAGCTATCGGCCAAAGCACCCGATTGGGAGGCGCAATGGAAATCTACGGCGCTGGGGGAACTCAAGGCCCTCAACCCATTTACCCGCGACTGGCCGCGTTCAGCCTGGATGCCGGTCAAACAGTGCATGCCGGGGCGCCACGCGACCACGTCGAGATCTCTCCTTTAGGGCAGATGCTCGACGGGATTGGCCAGTTGCCTGAGATTCGTCACGAGAAGGTCGACGAAATTCGTCGCCAGCTCGCAACGGGCTCGTACGAGACCCCGGAGAAGCTCGAGCTTGCACTCGATCGCATGCTCGATGAGCTGATCGGCTGGTAACGGCAGACGTTCAGGGGCATCGTCAAACCGTCAATACGATTCATCGCTGGCCGACGCGGGGCAAGTCCATCAGGACATGCCTGCGCCGGCCAGTTTGTTTTTTGCGCGGCCGACCGCGGAAAACATTGGCCCACTTCGAGATAAACTGCTTGATGTGCACGTTGCGTGAAGGCCGCCGTTTCCCTGGTTGCGATCACGAGTTAAACACGGCGCTTTAATCTTATAGAATGAGAATTTCGCAAACTTCACAGAATTATCTTGGCAAAACGAAACGTTTACGAAACAATACTCGAAGTTTCGCCGCTGCCGTCGTGAAAGTCCCTTCCAGCCGTACTCGACACTGAAACAACCAATCTGATTTTTTGAGCTAGTTCGCCCGGTGGGAACCGATGGCGACTCGCTGGCCGAGGAGGTCCTCAGTCGTGGATTCTTCGCTTTCATCGTCCCACCCGTCTGCCGGAACCTCGATCGGCCGGGGACCGCGGCGTCCCTATTGAATCGCTCTTTCCCGGGCTTTCGCCGGCCGACCAGGCGCTGATCACGGTGCTTGCTCAAGAAGGGCTTGCTGTCGACGGACCAGGTTCGCTCGGCCCAGGTCGTATGGCAAGGAGCACAATCGCGACATGCGGCAGTCGATCCTCGAGCTCAACCTGATTTCGCCCGAGCTGCTGAACCAACTGGCGTTCGAGCGATTGAGTGCGCTGGCCACCGACAACGGTGACGCCGCCAGCGGCCGGAACGAGTATTGCCCCGACCGCGGCCACGCCCCTCTCGCCCGATCGAACCCAGCATCACCGCGACGTCCGCAAGGATCTCCAGGAAAAGTCAGCCACGGTCAGCCTGTCCGAGCTGGTCAACCAGATTCTCGAGCGTGCCTGCGACTGCGAGGCGACCGATATCCATTTCGATCCGCAAGAAAGCGGGCTGCGTGTTCGCTATCGCATCGACGGCCAGCTTCAGGATATCCTGTTCGTCGAGCCGGCGATGGCCACTCCGGTCATCAGCCGGCTCAAGATCATCTCGAACCTCAACATCGTCGAACGCAAGCACTCGCAGGATGGCCGCATCACCATCCAGCACCACAACAAGCCGCGTGATCTTCGCGTCGGCGACGTTTCCCACGATCTTCGGCGAGAAGATCGTCATCCGGATTCACGAAGTCCTGACCGAGGTCACCGGTTTCACTCATCTCGGGATGACGCCGGAGCAAGCCGAGATTCTCGACAAGTTGATCACGCAGCCTTACGGCGCGATCCTGGTCGCCGGGCCGGTCGGCGCCGGCAAGACGTCGACGCTTTACAATTGCCTCGAGCGGATCAATTCCCCGCTCAAGAACGTGATGACGATCGAAGATCCGATCGAACACCGCATCCCCGGCGTCAATCAATCGCAAATCAACAACACCGGCGAAATGGGTTTCAGCGAAGGCTTGCGGGCGATGCTTCGCCAGGACCCCGACGTCATCATGATCGGCGAGATTCGCGACGACGAAACCGCGAGGATCGGGATCCGTGCCGCGCTGACGGGCGTGCTCGTCTTCAGCACGTTGCACGGCTCGGATGCACCCAGCACGATCAGCAATCTGTACAACTTCGGAATTCCCGGCTACCAGCTTTCCAGCAGCCTGCTCGCCATCGTCTCGCAGCGCCTGATCCGGAAAATCTGCCCATATTGCCGTGTCTCTCACCTGGCCGACGACAAAGTCGGTGGCCGCGCTCGAATTGAATCGCGACGAACACCCCGACTTGCGACTTGCACCGCGGTCTTGGCTGCCCTGCATGCTTTCAAACGGGCTACCTGGGGCGGACCGGCATCTATGAGATCATGGACATCGGCGAGGAGCTGCGCGACCTGATTTTTCAGCAAATTCCGCGAGACGTGTTGCGTCGCGTCGCTGTTGATCTGGGAATGCGAACTTTGAAGCATAGCGCGGTCGATAAGATCCTAGAGGGCGTGACGACGGTGGAGGAGGCGTACCGCGTCGTCTCATTCTGAGGGGCAGGGCACGCCGTGATCGAACCGTTTCTTTCTGCCGCGCGGCAACGGGCGCGTCCGGAAAGTCAGCGTGCGCGGTCAAGTCGAAACGGGCGATCTCGGCGCGCCATGAGTGTCCCGGGCAGATTCGGTTAAACGTGAATGCGAACCGGCAAGGAGGTCGGAGATGCATCCCCGATTATATAAAAGTCTCAGCAAAATTTTGTGTGTGATGGCGCGTCTTATCCGTCACGGCCGGTCGTCAATCCGTCCGCGGCGATGACAGCAGCTTTTTTGGCCGGCTGTTCCGCCTGGGCGGATCTTCCGACTCGTCGCCCTCCGCGCCTTCCGCCTCGGCCTCGCCGAGACCGACTGCCGCGCTCCCCTACGGCCGCCCTTCAGCGGCCCCCGCGGGTTCCAGTAATCTCTCGATGTCGAATTCGGCGACGGCAGCGCAGCCGATGATCTCGAATTTCAACGAGCTGCCGCAGACGCCCGTCACGACGCCGCCGGTCGCCGACGGACCGACCCAGCGCCTCTCGCCGCGGCCGCGCGTCAGTCCGGCCGTGACCACGGCCGACCCGCTCCTGACCCGCTTTGCGCTCGGTCGTTCCAACGACGGCACGCAGTTCGGTATGTTCATGCAAATCTTCGCGGATGGAACGGTGATTGATTCCGAAGGCGTGCATCACATCCGGGCCACCGACCTGCGGCCGATCTTCGAGACGGTTCAATCGGGTGAGCTCTATCGCGTGCGGGGACATTGCGGCACGCCATCGACCGATTTCATCGAGTACGTGCATATCGTGGTTTACGAACGTCGGCTCGGCCGGCTGAACGCTCACTCGTTCTCTTATGCGGGCAACACGCAAGGCTGCGACCAGGCGATCCGCCAGCTCCACACGAAACTCGAGAACCTTCAGGCCAAGCTGAGCCGCCAGCCCGTCATGACCAGTCCGGCGGCGAGTGTCGGTGGAGCTCCTTGTCGAATTCGGTCAGCACCATTTCGCCGCCGCAGCCGGCAACCTCGACGCCGTTACCATCGAGCCCGGCCCCGGCGTTCACGCCACGCTCAGCAGTGGGGCAGCCAAGTGCACCGAACGTCGGTCCCGACGCCGGCGCGGTGATCCCGCTGTCGCCAGCCGATCCGTCGCGCTAAGGCGGTGTTCCTCTGTAGCCGGCCGCCCCGAGGCCGGCGAAGCATACCCTGGCATCGGCTCCGACATGCCGCCCCCTGTAGCCGGCCGCTCCGAGGCCGGCTATACGAGCCTCGATCCGAGGTCAATGCCGTTGCACGATCCTGGGAGGGCGAGTCTCCGCACGAGCCGAGTGCCAGTGCCGACCCGGGGAGCCTTGGCGTTTCGGAATCACACAAGGCCGGGGTGCCCCGACGGACGGGACTGCGTTCCCACCGGCGTCCGGCTTCGAACGCTCCCGGGAGCGCGGCGATGAACATGATGGCGATCATCGGCCGGCGGATCGTCGGGCGACGCGGCTTCACGGGGCGATCCATCCTCAGCTCGCACCCCTGGCGGCGCGGACCCTCCGCCGGGCGCGTCGCTCGCCCCGGGGGACCGGCGCGTCGTCGCGATCGGCCAGGCCCCAGGTGACCCGCAGGCCGATCGCCTCGACGTACCTCATGACCGTGTTGACCGTCGGGTTGGCCTGCTTGCCCGACTCCAGGCGTGAGACGGCGGCGTGGTCCACGCCCATCCGCTCGGCGACCTCGGAAACGGACAGGCCCCGATCCTCCCGCGCCTTGCGGGCCGAGGCGACGAACACGGCGAAGTCGAGGTGATCCCCCAGCGCCGACGGGTCGGAGAATGCGGCCAGCTCGGAGGCGGCCTCGGGCGAGGCGGGGCGGGGTGCGAGGTCATTTCCCACGGCGTTGGCTCCTGGGTGGGTTCGAGTCGAAGGCGGTGACGGCGCGGACGATCAGCGGGTCGTCCTCGGCCCTCTTCCAGGCTACGCAGATGAACCGGCCCGTCTCCGTCCACCCGCAGGTCAGCATCCGCCCGGCATGGTTGCTCGGCCCGGTCTTGGTGCGGGGGTTGTAGAGCACGTCCTCCACCTCGTCGATCGAGATCTTGTGCTCGGCGATGTGGGTGACGTTGCCGTCGGGGTCGTCTCCCTCATCCCAGATCACCCCTCGATCATCATCGCGAAGCCCCGAGCACACGTCCCTTCACTTGCTGGTGCGTGTTTTATATTACACGGGGAAGGGGATCGAGGACGAGGGGTGGTTCGATACTCCGGAGGCCAACGCCAGCCGCCGCTATCCGTTCGGCCGAACTATACCCCCACGCGGCTGTTAACAGCGGCCACGCAGTCCCAGTGACCGCGCGCGATACACGAGCGACCGACCAGTCCTGAACGGAAGTGGGCGCCGAGCATCAGGCAGGCCGGCCACTTTCAGAGGGACAAAGGGGACATTGCTAAGAGGGACAAAGGGGACATTGCTAAATAAGTTCGGGAGATGGATAATTTGGGTATCTTGATCGATGAACTGTGACCGACGCCGAGGAGCTACAGGCGATGCCCCGGACTGCTCGTTCCTGCCTTGGAGGGTATACTTACCACGTTCTCAACCGTGGCAACGCTCGCGCCACGATCTTTCATAAGCCAGCCGACTACGATGCGTTTCTTGAAATGATCGCGGAAGCGTCTGTCCGTGTACCGATGCGGATACTTGCATATTGCCTGATGCCCAATCATTTCCACCTGGCACTCTGGCCTCATGGCGATGGGGAGTTGAGTCGCTGGATGCACTGGCTGATGACGACGCACGTCGGGCGATATCTGCGGCACTATCATTCGAGCGGGCATATCTGGCAGGGGCGATTCAGGGCCTTTCCCGTGCAGGGAGACGAGCACGCCTTGACCGTGCTTCGTTACATCGAGCGAAACCCGCTTCGAGCAGGTCTGGTCGATCGCGCAGAGAGTTGGTCGTGGTCAAGTCTGCGATGGCTGCGGATGAGGGAGCAGGCACCGATCCGTTTGGAGCCCGGAACGGTGCCGCGTGGGACGTTGTGGGTTGAAGGCGTCAATGCGGCGACGGCGGATGTGGAACTGGAAAAGCTTCGTGAGTCGGTTCGACGGGATCGACCTTTCGGATCAGCAGACTGGACCGTAGAAACGGCGCAATCTCTAGGTTTGGAGTACAGTCTTCGGCCACGAGGCCGACCGCGACGGGCCGGAGGTTGAATTACCTAAATTGCCCAGGGGTCAAATTTATTTAGCAACGTCCCCTTTCCCTTTCCAAGAGTGCCCCATCCAAGAGTGCCCCTGTCAAGGGTGCCCATGGCTGCATCTCGATGTGATGTCCGGGGCCCTCACGCTATTGGTGTCTACCAACCCTCCCCGACTCGACCACAAACGGAAAATCACGCTCGAAGTCGGGCCACCGGGCGATATCGCCTTTCACCACCAGCTTCCAGCTCACCTTCTCGTCCGCCGTCACGAACGAAGGCCTGGCATCGCCCGGGAGCCGTAGCGTGGCTCGTGCCTCGAAAGGCAGGCCGGGGCGCAGCTCGAACTGTTCGCGGGCGAAGATCTCCTGATCGTAGAGATGGCTGGTACGGGTCGTTTTGTCATCGCCTTCGCCCCGAGTCGTCGCTTGCTCGCACACGCAATTGACCCGCAGGTGGTTCATCGTCAGTGTTCGCCGCACGCCTTGCGACACGAAGACCGCGCAGTGGCCCCCCTGCGCAAGAGGATGACGCGAGATCTCGACCGTCGTCGGCTCGACTGCGATCGCGACAAGGAGCTCGGCGACCGCGAAGTAGATGAAGTAAATCATGATGGCGAGGCCCGCGAGCGCGGCCAAAACGAAGACGATTTCCATCGGCCATGGTGTGGGTTTGCCCCAGGCCCAACCGAGCCGGCCGCCAATCGCGCTGGTGAGAGCGGAGACCGAGGCACAGTTCCACACGAGCGCGAACAGCAGACCAACCAGCGCGTTTCGGCCTGGCGTTGTGCTGGTAGGTAAGCGAAAGAGCAGAGCGGTTCCCGGGCTGTCAGAGAGTTTCAGAAAGTGGACGTCCGGTCGATCGGCATCGAGCCGCCGGCGTGCCGGCGTCGGGCGCCAGCGCCCGTGCGCGTTGGTGCGCAGTCTTGCGCGGCTACGTCGCGCGTGACCCATTCCGACGATGCCTGCCGTGACGAACGCCACCGGCACTACGAGGAGGAAGTACGGGGCCCAGGCGTGGCCGCGGACCAGGATCGCCTTTTCCGGGCTCCTGGGATCGAACCAGCACGGGTAAGACGCACCGACCTGGAAACCGTCGACGATTGCCTGCATCTGGGCCTTGTCCGGATAGAACATCGCGATGCCGTCGTAGGTCCAGGCCTCATGGTTTCGGCCGTCGACCTCGTAGCGGATCTTGATCTCGGGATGGTACGTGATCGTCGCACCGTCACCTTCGCCGGGGAACTTGCCGATACTGTCAGTCAGCCGCCTGTCCAGCACGACGCAGGTACCAGCTACGTACCGGTTGTTCGCCCTCCAATCCGGGATCAGGAATCCCCACACGAGCAGCGCGAAGCTCGCGCATCCCGCCACAAAGGACAGCAAGAAAAACGTAAAGCCAGGACTAGTCGTCTTCCCCTGCATAGCTCGCCCTCCCAAGCTTACATGCACTTCACTCCGAGGCCGGGTGGTGCCATAAAGTGAAAAATAAGCCGTCGTTTTGTGGTTCGACGAGACCTGGATGAGCAGTTGAACACACCGACGCGTAAAGTACAAGAATATTTGGTGAATAAATATGCATAGTACATTTCATGTTATAGAGATGATGATTTGACGCTATGTATCCGGTCGCCAGAGCGGCGCAGCTCAATCCGGATTGTTGCCCCTCAAGAACTCAGACACGATGCTCACTTTTTGGCGACACGACTCATGCGGCCCTATGGCCAGAGACGACGACAAGCGTAAAATGCCGCGACCTCGACCAGAACGGGAATCGGGTCAATCATACCGGCCGCGGCATGAGCTTGGTGATCGAGGCATTCCTCGAGGAAAAAGGTCAAGTTTGGACCTCGCGACAACGGTGCGGAGACGGAAGTGGAATGCCGTGCTCAATCGTTGCGGGGTTCTCGCCGGCCGAAGACAAGTGCCTCGACGAACCGCCCGGACGATGTCATCGCGCTGACTGATCGGGACTCTTTCACCGCGATGTCGGCCCCAATCATCAGGGCCCGATCAATAGGCGTCGGCGCTGACAACCTCGCCCCGGTTCCGACTGGAAATCGCCTGGTAAGTACCGAATGGGGTGGTGTCGCTGTAAAGCGCGGGGGTGCCTCCGAAGGTCATGCCGACGGGCAGTCCGGTCGCGGGGTCGATCGGCCAACTGCTGATCGTGTCTTTCACAAAGTGGACCGAGCCATCGACCATGGCGAAATTGGCGCCACCCGGATGAAGGCTCGAGGCCGCCTGGATGAAGGCGGTGGACACGGTGTCCCCGCCGGCGCTGCCGTTGACGACCTTTCGCTGGGGGTTCATCGGGTAGAGTGTACTGAACATGGTGTCGCCGAACGCCCCCGACGTCCACCAGTGCCAGTCGATACACGGCGGGACTCCGCCTCCGGCGGGCGCGGCGCAGCTTAACAGGGCATGAGCACGCTCCCCGAAGATCATCGTCTGGCTGGTCCCGTCAACGATCGCCGCCAGGCTCACCGAGCTCTGGATCCAGTACAGGCCGTTGATCTGGGCTTGCCGGACCGGGTTGAACGAGGGGTGGTACCAGGTGCCGGTGCTACCAGCGTAGCTGGTGTAGTACATCGTGCCAGGGCCTTCGAGCATATCGGGCGGCATCTGCGGCTGGCTGACCGTCGCGTCGCTGGGGCACCAGAGAGCGCCGAGCCCCACGGCCGAGATCGTGTAGTTGGCTCGCACGTACGTGGGAAGACTGAAATTGAAAGCGCTGAAGAGTGGCTGCTGTTCCAGGTAGGGCAAGATCGCGATGAACAGATTGTTGGACGGTTGAAGGCTCCCGTCCAGGGGATCGGTCGCGACACCCGTGCCCTGGGGCAGCGTGTTCATGGCACTCATGTAGTTTTGCGCGGCCAGTGCGAGCTGCTTGAGGTTGTTGACACACCCCATGCGCCGCGCGGCCTCGCGCGCCGCCTGCACGGCGGGCAGGAGCAGGGCGATCAGGATCGCGATGATCGCGATGACCACCAGTAACTCGATTAACGTGAAGCCCGATAGGGGTGAGCGAGCGGTCTTGGTCTTCATCGAAAAACCTCATGGGTCGAGAGTGTCTACCTCACAACATGCCAGCCGACGTCGACTGGTGACGCCCCAGGGCGACAATTTTCCCGTCATCGGAAATTTGAATTGACCGGGCTTCTTTGCGTGGCCGCCTTGCGGGTGTTCTTGGCCGATCTCGGCCGTTTCACGTCCTCGAGACTCTTGAAGCTGCGAACGGCCGGGTTCCCACGGTTCACGGCAATCGAGCCCGCCCCCTCCGGCTGGCAGCCGGCGAGCAGGCTCGCCCCCAAAAGCACGGCGAGAGACCACCGTCGTCGCCTGTCGGTGTCGGCCTGATTCATGATCCTGGCTCCCTGTCGAGGTACTGTGATTCCCGCGGCCGCTCGGCGGCGGGCCGGTCTTCTTGAAATCATCAAATGCAGACGTCAGCGTTTTCCTTCGTCACGACTCCCGGCGGGAGCGGCCGATCTCTGCTCGAGGTCGCGGACCAGCGCCTGGAAGTCTGCCCGGCGACGGATCGGCGCCAGACGTTCGTCGTTCTTGAGCTTGTCAACATTATCGAAGCCTTCCTCCACGGCCTTCTTGAGTGCAGCAACGGCGGCCGATGGCGGGCCGGGTGCTGGGGGGTCGAGCCTGGCCTGGAGGGCCAGTGCGAGGGCCAGATCGTAGGAATACGACGGGCCCAGGGCAGCGAGTTTCTCGAGGATTTCGACGGCGCGTTCCGCCGCATGCGCAGCCTCTTCCCTCTTGCCGGCGTCGGCGAGTGATGACCCTCGCGTCAGCTCGATCGTGGCCTTCAGACTCCTCAAACGGGGTTGTTCGGGCGTCGCGCGGACCAGCACATCGAGGGTTCGATCCGCGCTCTGAAGCGCCTCAAAAACCGCAGGCATATTGCCGCCTCTTGCAGCAGCCTCTGCGAGAGCGAGGTATCCCTCAACGGCGCGGCGCCGGTCTGCGCGGGTCAATTGACCTCCTGGCGTCTTCTCCTCCGGTTCCTTGATGAGCGTGCGGAGAGCGCTGACTCGACTGGACAGCATTCCACCCGTCCGGGCCGCGAGCCGGACCGACTCGACGACGGTATGGAAGTGGATCGTCTGCAAGCTCAGGTTTGGTAATGGTTTGAGTTGTTCCTTGTTCGTGATGCCAAGCGCTTCCTCGCAAGAACTTTCCGCGATGTCGAAGTGATCGGTCTCCCTCTCGAGCCCGGCCAGAAAGGAGTCGATCTCGGCGAGGCACATCGAGAACTCGGATACGGCGGGGTTCACACGCAGTTGCTCGCGCTCCAGGGCAATCGCCCGCTGGAGGACGGCCCTGGCCCGGGTCGTCCGCCCCTGCTCGGCCAGGACCTGGCCGAGGTAACAGAGGATCTCTCCCTGGATGTGACGATAGTAGATGACCTTGGGGTTATCGCGGACCACACCTTCGATGAACGGGAGGGCTTGTGCAAATTCCGCCTCCGCCGGACCGGGAGCTCCAAGCAGCAGATGAACATACCCAAGAAGTTGCAAGGTGGCGGCCATGTCATTCCGCAAGATCGTACTGTTTGGACGGTCTTCGAGGAGTAGCGCAAGCACTTCGCGAGCCTTTTGATTGGTCCGCTCAGCAGCGGCCAGATCGTCGTCCATCCGCAAGGCAACGGCGAGGTTATTCAGCGCTCGGGCCAGCACTCGCCGTGTCTCAAAGTCGGTGGGTGCGCGTTCCGCGGCGTCGCTCAGGATCTCGACGGCTTTCTCGAACTCACGCTTCGAGCCCACCTTGTCGCCAGCTTCTGCTAGCCCCCACCCGGTGATGTCATGACTTCGCCCCTGACAGCGCCGCGGTTCCGGGTCGTCTGGTCTGGCCTGCACCACCTCGGCCCAGAGTTTGGCCGCGAGCTGGGCCGACTCGGAACCTTCCGCGGGCTGGTTGGATCGGACGCCCTCGAGGCCGAACGCCTGGCAACTTCGGGCGAGGCCGATCTTGACCTCGACGTTGGTCGGATCCGCGAGGAGGAGGGCATGGAAATGCCCGATGGCTGTCGACAGGATTCGCCTGGCATCTTCCGTCGAGCCGACCTCACTGGTGATCGTTCCCCACCGGAAGAAGGCGTTCGCCAGTTGAGCCTTGAGCGCCGGATCGTTGGCCTTCTGTTCCGCGAAGGCTTTGTAGTAGGGGAGCGAGAGCTTGAGAAGCTTTTCCCGTAGGGGCTGCATTCCGGGCTCATTGAGCAGATAATCCTCGCTGACCTCCTTGTAAGAGGTGTTGACCGCCTCGTTGGCCATCTTCAAAGCCTGCCTCGCCTCGTCGCGAGCGGCCACCGCGGCGCGCCACTGCCACATCACCGCCGTCAGGCCCGTGAGCGCGGTGATGGCGAGACCGCAAAGCAGCGCGGCGATCGCGGGGCGCCGCTTGGCCCATTTCCAGCTCCGCTCGATTATTCCGGTGTCTCGTGCCCGGACCGGTTTTCCATCGAGGAAGAGCGCCAGGTCCGCGGCCAGTGCCCCGGCCGTGGCGTAGCGACCCGCGGGCTCGCGGGCGATCGCCTTCTGGATGACGGTCTCGAGGTCACGGGGCACGTCAGGGCTGAGCTTCCGCAACCGCGGCGGCTCTGCCTCCATGACCTGGCGGATCAAGGTTTGGCGGGCCGCCTGGTCGAATGCCGGGCGGAGTGCCACCATCTCGTACAGGGTCAAGCCCAGGGCATAAACGTCCGAACGTGCGTCACATCGCCCCTGGAACCGCTCCGGTGCCATGTAGCGAATCGTCCCCACGATGTCGCCGGTGTTTGTCAGGTCGTCCCCCTCGACCGCCTTGGCGAGCCCGAAGTCGGCGACCCAGGCGGTCCCGTGCGCATCGAGCAGCAGGTTGGAGGGCTTGATGTCTCGGTGGCAGATACCCTGCGTGTGCGCGTACTCCAAGCGCGCGCGACTTGCTCGCCGACGCGTGCCACGCTCCGCCAGTAACGGGCGTCCGATCGCGAGACCGACGACAGCCCGGTGGGACCGAGCACGACCTCGGAAGATAGGTCGGGAGACGCGACCAACGGTCGGGGCGAATGAATCTTCATTCCCAGGTCGTCGGGTGGCGAGCCGTCGTTCGAGACGGGCACATCCGCGGCTGGTTGGGTCGGACTGAACTGTTCGGTAACGAGCGACAGCGCGATCCCGGCGGCGGTAGGGGCCATGCTTACCGGTTTTTCCCCGGATTCGGGCGGAAAGGTCACGGCGACGGTGGAAGTCGAGTTCCCAGACCTGAGCTGCTTGACCTCTTCGATCACATTGTCCAGGCCCAGTCCGGGGATGAACTGCATCGCGTAGTAGTGCAGCCCATCCTGCTCGCCGACCCCGAAGACCGGCACGATGTTGGTGTGGTGCAACTGGGCGGCCGCGCGGGCCTCTCGCTCGAACCGTTTCACCTGCGCCGGGTCAGGGATCGCGTGCGCGGCCAGGACCTTGAGCGCGACCCGCCGGCCCAGCGACTCTTGCTCGGCCTCGTAGACGACCCCCATGCCGCCGCGGCCGGCCTCGCGGAGCACGCGGAAGTCGCCTAGCCGCTCCAGCCGCGCGCCGCGGACGACCACGGCGGCGACGTCGAAGTCACCGGTGATGTCGCCCGATCCGGGTTTGAAATCCTCCATCATCACGAGTGCGGGGAACGCCCGGCGGATCTCGGCGGCGAGGTCGGGATGGGCCAGCGCGTAGCCCTCGATCGAAGGTTTATCGCCCAGCCGATGCCGCTGAACGAAGTCGTCGGCGAGGTCATTGAAGCGGTCTTCCGACGCGGCCGGGTCGGTCATCGCGCATCTCCGGTGCATGGGGCCCCACGGCGCCTTCTGGCGGTCATGGTTTCGAGGAGCGCCAGGTTGTCACCGGGAAGGTCGGTTACTGGCCTCCTCATACAGAGGGAAATGCGGGCGGCGGCCAATTGTCCACAGCGGCATGCGAAAAAACTCGGATGGAGATCACGACCGGCCCGATTACCTGGATCCGGCCGGTTCCCGGCCGTTCTCATTCGGGTTAGCCGGATTCGCACGTTTGAGATGCTCGGTGAGCTCACGAAATTCGTCAAGCGAATGAAACGGCACAAGCTGCGGGTCGGTTTCAAGCTTATGCACGTTGTCGAATCCGGCCTCGAGGGCCTTGCGCAATGCCGCGAGGGCGGAACTGCGCGGGCGGGGTGCGGCCGGATCGAGGCGAGACTCGAGAGCCAGAGCACAGACCAGGTCATACAGGTAAGACGTGTCCGCGACGGCGAGTTTCTCAGCGATGGCGACGGCTCGCCTGGCCGCGTCCAGCGCCTGGGTCGTCTTGCCAGCCCGGGCCAGGGCCGTGCCTCGCTCGGTGTCGATCCGCGAACTGAGCGCCCGCAGGCGCAGATTGTCCGAAAACGTTTGAAGCGCCGGGGTGAGGAGTGAGGCTGCTGTCTCGAGCATCTTGAGCCCGTCTTCGGTCGCCCCGGATTCCGCGAACGATTGCGCGACTACCAGATAACACGAGACGACCTGGCAAAGCAGGTTGACATCGCCAGGGTGCTTCCGCACCAGGTCCTCACGTTGCCGTAATCCCTCGAGGAGCGGCCCAATCCGTGCGGCCGCCTGTTTCCCGGTACCGCCATTCAAGAGGCTTGACTCGACGAGCGCCTTGAACTGCACCCCAAAGTTAGCCGGGTTTGGCGCAATCAGGACCAATTTTGTCATTTCCGGCAGCGCCAGACCGAGGACTTTTCTCGCCACGTCCATGCGGCCCGATTCCCTCTCGAGCCGGGCGAGCATCGATTGACAGTCGATCAGATTGACGGCGCTGCCGAAGTCGTTCCCATTCCGCTTCAGCAGGTCTCGCTCAACGGCAATCGCTTTTTCCAGTGCCTTTCGGGCGATCGCGGTCTGCCCCTGTTCGAGCCGGACTTCACCAACGTAACTAAGAAGCATACTTGAAGTATGGAGATATTCGGTGACACTGGGATTTTTTGCCACGACGGCGTCGATAATCTCGCGTCCTTCCTCGAACGCCTCGCCTGACCCGGCGAGCTTGCCCTTCGCAAGGCGAATCTGGCCGCGGACCATGAGTGACCTCGCCAGGTCCTTCTCTGTCGAAATTCCGCCGGGTTCGTCGTCGCGGAGTTTTCTGAGGATGTCAATGGATTCCCCGATGGGTTGATCGGCCTCGTCCAGGTCGCCGTTGGCACGGAAGCCCAGGAGGTACGCGAGGTTTCCGTACGATCCCGCGAGCTGACGCCAGGCCGCGGTGTCGGAAGGAAAGTCGCGGATGTCGTCGCGCAAGACAGTCACGGCTTTCTCGAAGAATTGCCTGGATTGGGCAGGATCCGGGCTTGCGCATCACTCCGGCGACGTCGTAGCATTGCGCCAGCATCCGCCTGGGCGCGGGGTCGTCCGGTGCGGCGACGACAATCTTCAGGCAGGCGGCGGCGGCTCGCTTGATCTCTTCAAATCGAAGGTCGGGGTCATCGAGCGTTGCCGGCGTCTGGGCGAGGAAAATGTAGCTGTGCGCCAGCCCGGCTTGAAGGTTTCGATCGGTCGGGTCTGCCTGGAGGAGGCTCTCGAAGTGGCTGACCGCGATTTTCAGGAGATTCCTGGCGTCGTTCTTCGAGCCGAGTTCGGCCGTGGCCCTGCCCCAGTTGAGATACGCCTTCGCCAGGTCGGTTCGCAGTGCGGGGTCGTCGCCTCGTTGTGCGACGAAGGCCTGATAGTATGGAAGCGAGAGCTTCATGAGTTCCTGCCGCAACGGTTGCATCCCGGGCTCGTTGAGCAGTTTCTGCTCGCTGACCGTGGTGAAGTAGGTATTGACTGCCTGGTTGGCCATTTTCAGCGTTTGCCGTGCCTCGTCGCGCGCGGCGACCGCGGCGCGCCACTGCCAGGTCACCAGTGTCAGGCCTGTCAGCACGGCCAGCATGAGCGCGGCGAGCAATGCGGCGATCGCGGGACGTCTCCTGGCCAGTTTCCAGACCCGTTCGAGCGTGCCGGTCTCCCGCGCGCGCACAGGCATGCCGTCGCGGAACAGCGTGAGGTCTTCGGCCAGCGCTGCGGCGGTTTGATACCGGGCGGCCGGGTCGCGCGCGATCGCTTTCTGGATGATCGTCTCAAGGTCGCGTGGCATCCCGGGGCTCAACTTCCGCAACCGCGCCGGCTCGTCCTCCATCACCTGATGGATCAAGGTCTGGCGCGCCACCTGCTCGAACGCCGGGCGAAGCGCCACCATCTCGTACAACGTCAAGCCCAGGGAGTACACGTCCGACCGTGCGTCGCACCGCCCCTGAAACCGTTCCGGGGCCATGTATCGAATCGTGCCGACGATGTCGCCCGTGTGAGTCAGATCGCCCCCCTCGACCTCGACCGCTTTGGCCAGCCCGAAATCCGTGACCCAGGCTGTCCCCTGTGGGTCGAGCAAGAGGTTGGAAGGCTTGATGTCGCGGTGGAAAATTCCCTGGGAGTGAGCATACTCCAGGGCGTTTGCGACCTGCAGGCCAACCCGCGCGACGCTCCGCCAGTAACCCGCATCGGAGCCTGAAGGCGACGACAGCCCGGACGGGCCCAGTACGACTTCCGACGATGGGTCGGCTGATTGAACCATCGATCGTGGAGCATCAGGCGACGTTCCCGGTTCGCCTGGTCGCGAGGCGTCCATCGATGAGGGAAGATCGGCGACCTGTTGGGCCGACCCAAACTGTTCGGTCACGAGCGACCAGGCGAGCCCGCCGGTTGTCGGGGCGATGCCCCCTTGGTTTGCAGAGGAATCTGGCGGCGAGTCGATGGCGTGAGCAGAGGTCGGCTTGGCGATCCTGAGCCGCTTGACCTCTTCGATCACATTGTCCAGGCCCAGTCCGGCGATGAACTGCATTGCATAGTAATGCAGCCCCTCGTGCTGGCCGACCCCGAAGACCGGCACGATATTGGTATGATGCAACTGGGCGGCCGCGCGGGCCTCTCTCTCGAACCGCTTCACTCGCGCGGGGTCTGGGATCGCGTGGGCGGCCATGACCTTGAGCGCGACCCGCCGGCCGAGCGATTCCTGCTCGGCCTCATACACCACTCCCATGCCACCACGTCCGGCTTCGCGGAGCACGCGGAAGTCGCCCAGACGCTCTAACCGCGTACCGCGGACGACGACCGCCGCGGTGTCGACGTCGCCGGTGACGTCCCGGGAGCCAGGCTTGAACTCCTCCATCATCACGAGCGCGGGGAACGCGCGGAGGATCTCGTCGGCCAGATCGGGGTGGGCCGCGGCGTAACTCTCAGCGGAGGGCTTCTGGCCCTGCCGGTGGCGATTCACGAAATCGTCGGCCAAGGCGCCGAACCGTTCTTCGGGACTTCGTGCGTCGGTCATCGACACTCCCCAACTGATCGTGCCCCGGCCCGTTCCGTTCCGGGACGGTCTTTCTCCCGCGACTTCTTCCGGACCTCACGCCTTGTCGACAAAACCCGGCAGGTGCTCCAGCAGATCACGCAACCGACCCAGAGCGCGGATGTAGCGGTTGTTCGCGGCCGTCCTGGAGAGCCCGAGGACCTGAGACGCTTCGCCGTTGGAGAGCTCCTCGAAATGCCGCAGCGCGAGTATCTCGCGGTCCATGGGCTCCATGCCGTTGAGGACGGCCTGAAGCTGCACCTGGCGCTCGGCCCGGACAGCCGCCTGGCTCGCGGTCGTGAATCGCCCCATTAACTGGGCCGCCAGCGAGACCGAGCTGGCTTGCGGTAGTGCGCCTCGGTAGAGCGAAACCTCGCGCCCGGCGTCGCGCATGGCGGTGCCGAGGTGATGGCGGTGGATTTGCATCAGCCGTTGCCCGGTGACCAGGCGCAACCAGAGATACGGGCTGAATGAGCGTTCCTTGGCATACTCGGGCAGCCGCTGAGCCAGGTCGATATAAGCCTCCTGCAGAACGTCGGAAGGGTCGACTCGGCCCTGGAGCCGGCGGTCGAGTCGAAGCCGGACCATCTGCCGCAAGCGCTTGCGGTGTCGCTCCCAGAACTCGGCAAGGGCCGCCTCGTCTCCATCGGCCGCGCGACCGAGGAGTACATCGTTCTCACCGGGCTCATCTCTCATCAAGTTCCCCATGACCAGGGAAATGCGGAAAGCCGTCGTCGGTCCACAGGTTCATGAGAAAAACCTTCGAATCACAGCGGGTCCGCCATCTCGGCTGGACTGCCATCCGTTCGGTCGTATCGAGGCGACCCAGCGCCGGGCCGGCCGTTTCGCAACTCGGACCAGTGAGTTGAGAGGCATTAATTTATCAAAAACAATTTTAGCGTTAACAAATAGGAATACTACTTTTCCGAATACCTGGCCGTCAACCATCTTGTTCGGTGCGGGTCTGCCGACCCCGCCGGAGCGCCCGACCGATTGTCTCCCGTTCTGATCGTCAGCCTGTTGCTCGAAGAAATCTGCTCCCGAAGCACGTTCGGAACGAACAAGACCTTACGGTCAATCACTCGGGCGGGTTCAGGAGACCCTCGCCCGGGCGCGAACGGAAGCCAGGCGCTGGGATTTCCCAGGCGTTGCAGACAGGTTTGCCGCGTTCTTTGAATCGTTCGTCAGTCCCAAGCCCGGGGATTCACTCGCTGGCGCTTCGGCTCGTAGGGGAGAGTCAACTTTGGGTTGAGCGGCACGCAAACCGATCGTGGAGCGCTCTGAGATTGCGACCATCCCCTCTCTTGATCCTGGAACTCGGCCTCATGGTCACACTCCGCCACGCGTCGCTCTGTGCGGATATTTCAGGCGCCCAACCGTAACTCGTTTTGGGACTTCCACATGCGTTAGATCGTTAAACTGTGCTGGTTATTCAGGCGCCCAAGCGTAACTCATTTTGGGACTTCCACATGCGTTAGATCGTTAAACTGTGCTGGTTATTCAGGCGCCCAACCGTAACTCGTTTTGGGGCTTCAATATACGTTAGATAGTTAAACTGTGCTGGTTAATCAGGTGCCCAACCGTAAGATGATGATACTTCAAGAGATACGGCAAAAGATTTGGTCATGCCGGTTACTCAGGCGCCCAGGTGAAAGTCGATGCCCCGCAATGAGTTAAAGCGATTTTTTGAACTTCCGGTTATTCAGGCGCCCAAGCGGAAGTCCAAGCGGCTACAAATGATAGGATAATTTTCGTCTCTCCGAGGGGGCTTTGGGCGCTTGCTCGTTGTGTGTGCGCCGACTCTGCACCGCGCATCGGCAGGCGACACGCGCGTTTTCGATGATGGGCAACATGCCGGCATGCAGTGGGTACCGAGGAGAAACAGGCGATTTCGTCTTCGCATTCCTGGCGACCTTGGTCTCTTGGCGGTTCATTGGTTCGATTTCGTCGGTATCAGAACGTCTTCGTTCGATTCGTATCATTTCCGCGGTGGATTGTCTCGTCTGACTCATCCGTGTTGTGGTTTCGTGGGGCCGGGGCGATGACACCTTTCTTACCGCGTTGACTGGAAGATGGGTGCTTCCAGGTGTACAATCGAGAATCATTATCGATTCGAGCCCGCGTTCACGCAGGGCGCTGGTGGTTCTTGGATAGTGCAATCGTCGGAATCGGGGCGGAAATGGAGCGCGATCAACTCACGTCCGTGGCGGGTCCCGAGTCTCCGGTCGAGAAGTTCCGCGAGTTCCTGGAGATCCGGGGCGAGAAGCTGACCGAGTCGCGTCGCGTGTTGGTGCGCCATGTCTTCAGCACGCAGAAGCATTTTGATGCTGATGAGCTGGTCCGCGATCTTCACGACGCCGGCCGCGAGGTCAGTCGCTCGACCGTTTACCGGACCTTGCGGTTGCTCGTTGAAGCGGGTCTCTTGCGCGAGCTGCGCCTGACCAATCGCAGCGCGTTCGAGCACGATTATGGAGCGCCGACGCACGACCATCTGTATTGCACGTCGTGCAATCGCATCGTTGAATTTCGCAATGATGAAGTGCTCAAGCTGCGCGATTCACTCAGTCGCGAGCATGGATTTCGCCCTTCCGGACATCGATTCTTGATTTCCGGGGTGTGTTCGACGTGCAGTCGTTCGCACACGCCGCGCCGGCGGTTGGACCTGATCTGAACACCGAACGCCGTTCGCGCCGCCCTCCGCCGGATTGACGCGGGTCGCGATCATTCATTCCAGATAGCCGAGCTCCGCCAGGCGCTGCTCGATGATCGCTTGCTCGTCGTTGGTGTATTCAAATGGCCTGGCGTGAGGCCCTTCGAAGGGTGCGGCCGCGGTGTCTTGTCGCGTCGCCGCGACCGCTGGTGAAGGGCCTGACTGTTGTTGCGTCATTGTGGACCTGGTCGTGCCGGGGATGGGCGTGCCTTCCACGTGCGCCGGGATGGCGACGCCCAGAAGCGCGAGAATCGTTGGCGTCGCGTCGATCAGGTGCGCGGCGATATGCCGGCCGGGCGTGAGACCGGCGCCGGCCAAAGCGACGACCCCTTCCGGCCGGTGCGTGCCGGGAAGATTCGGATCGGGCTCGACCCACGATTGTCCCGACGTCAGCTTGGTGCGAACCCAGTAGGGGTCGTCCGGAAGCGCGATCAAGTCGGGATATCCTTCTCTCGTCGGGTCGATCTGATAGGCCGCGGCCGTTTCGATGATTTGAGGAAAGAGTCGAAGGCCGGTATCGGGATGCTTGGCCTCGGCGAGCGCGGTCACGGCGGCCATTCGCGCTTCGTCAATTTGCCGGGGAGTCATCCGCGGCGCGCTGGTCTTCATCCCTCCATGCCGTGCTGCGCAGTTGACATAGACCATGGCCGCGGTGTCCTGGTGCGGAGCGAAAGCGAGTGTGCGCTTCCAGTCGAACCGGTATTGAGCGGTGACCGACTGGTCGAAGGACGCCGAGCGAGCGGTCGGATTATCGCGCTTCTGGCCCCAGAGCCTGAGCCGATCGACGGCCTGGAACGTCCGCCGCCCGAGTCGGCCTCCGAGGCCGGGCAATCGTGCGACTCCCGCCTTGACGAGGATGCGATTGACGTGAATGCGGCCCAGGCACGGGCCGAAGCCGTGGTCGCTGACCACCATGACCGCGGCGCCGCGCTTTCGCCCGAGCTCGCAAAGCTGGCCAATGGCGTCGTCGAGTCCGCGGATGACCTCGGCGGCCGCGTTGTTCCAGTCGGGCCGGTCAACGCCCGTCTCATCGACATTCAAATAGGGCCAGACGCGATGCTGGAACGGGTCAAGGTTCTGGAATTGAACCATCAAGACCGACCAATCCGGCACTAATCTGTCGGCGAGTAGACCGCCCTGGGCACGGCCGCGGAAGCTTTCGGCGGTGAGCCTGGCGCTTCGGGTGAGTTCGTCGAGCGACTGGGGGGCCCGTTTCCAGAAGTAGCCCAGACCATAGCCAGGGGCGTCGGTGCCGAGGCGTGAGGCAAACTCCGGGGCGGCCGACAGGGCGGCCTCGAGGTGCGGAGCGTCCATGCCCGAGACAACGATCCCGCGCACTTTGAGCGGCGGATAGAGCCCAGGCGTATTCAATGAAACGACCGAGCGCCCCATCCCCGAGAGCAAGTGCCAGATCGTGGGCACACGGATCCGACCGGAGTGATTGACCTTCATGCGGCCTTCGGCGGCGTCGTAATAGCGGTGGTCGAAGACACCATGCCGCGCGGGGCCGCACCCGGTCATCATCGTCGTCCACGCCGCGGTGGTGACGGGCGGAACGATTGACCGCAGCGTTCCCGACGCCGCGCCGCTGAGCAGCGCGTCAAGGTTCGGCATCAGACCGCGCTCGCGCATGGGATCGAGCACGCTCCAGGTCGCACCGTCTAACCCCAGCACAAGCACTCGATCGACGTTTTTCGGCATGGGCTGTTCCTACCTTCTCCGAATACTCGGCCATCGGCCCGTCGCTGGCATTCTTGCAAGCCAAGGACATGCTCAGCGGGCCGCGGCGGCGCGAAGCGCGGGCAATCTCCCGTAGGCCGGCTGCGGTACGGGCGCGTCGAGGTCAATTGTGAAATTCGCGTCGTAGTAGCCGGCAAGCTGATGACGCTCGCCCTTCGAGCGATAGATCATCGAGGCGCGGCGCCGGAGTTTTTCGGCGAGCGGCAAACGTGCGGCCGCCTCTTCGAGCCAGGTTTTGTACGCCGCGGCCACCTTTTCCAGCTTGGCGGCGGCATCGACCATGACGGGCGCCTTGACACCAAGCCCCATCACCGTGTGCGGGAAGGCATGATACCCCTGATAGCCGGACAGCCGCGCACGCATAAGGTTCCAGATGGCGCCGCAGACAATTCGGTGTCATCCGCCAGTAGTCGTCGGGATAGCCGTGGATCCGAAAATTGAGCGGGGACGTGATGATAAACACGCCGCCGGGCTTGAGCAGGCGATAGACTTCGTCGAACGCCTTGCTGACGGCGAAGACATGTTCAAACGTTTCGATGCAGAGGACGGTGCCGGCCGATTCGTCGGGCAAGCTAATGGCCGTGACGTCCTCGACGCGATCGACGCCCGGACCGGGGCGCATGTCGCAGCCGATATAGCTTTTTGAGGCAAACAGGCCGCGTAGGTTCGCATAGCCTTCTTGCCCGTCGACCTGGTACGAGCCGAACTCGAATACAGGACCCGGGCAGTCGAGCGTTTGGGCTACCAGGCTGCAGAATGCCTTGTTGTGGTCGCGCATCGGCGAGGCTCCTCCATGAGCCGGGTGGTGCGGTGGTTGACGAACGAGGTCGAGTGACACCTGTGCGCGGACCGGTTCGACCCTTCCGCCAACGGGACAAGCGGGGATCATAACGCGATCGGCGCAGCGGTCAAGATGAAGGCAATGGCGAATTCGCCGCGACATTCAGCCTGCACCTGCCCAGCGAGACCCGCCTAATCGGGATCGATCGCATCCGGATCGACACCCAGTTCGCGCAATTTGGCGGCGAGTTGTTCGGCGCGGCGCTGTTGTTCCTCGGCCCTGAGCTGTTGTTCCTCGGCCTTGGATTTCAGAAGTTTTGCCTTGCGTTTTTCATTCTCGGCCCGGCGAAATTCTTGTTCAATACGTTCTTCAGCGAGAAGACGCATTTTTCCGTCACTGTCATACCAGCGCAGCCATGGGGCTATCTCGTTACCGAAGAGCCCGTGCCAGACACCCAGCTCGAGCCCGAGGGGTTCAATGGGAAAATGTCCTCGTTTGTTCGGCGCGATCCGCCGGTATTGATCCCTCTGAAGCTTGTGAACTTCAAGCTCGCCGGTCTCGACCACGAATATCGCGTAATACGCGCCTTGAACGGCCTGTTCGTAGATCCAGAACTTTCCCTCATACGGTGTGCGGTCGCGCTCCTTGGAGCCGTCGTCGGAGGCGTATTCGATCAAGATCAGCGGCTTGACGTGCTCTTTCCAGAGGACATAAGACCGCCGGTAATGACCGTCTAATTGAGGCGGCACGCCGGGGATATAGCACCAGTCGGGGCAGACGGCACCACGGTAAAGCGGGTTGGCGAGCTTCCAGTAGATGCCGCAATCGTGTCCGATGGCAAAGTGGCGATCGGGATGACGCGTTTCGAGAATGGCCCAAATTCCCTGGTCCAGAATCACGCCCTGGGGAGCTTCGCGGAAGTTTTCCACGATTTCGTCATTCTCTTCGGGGAGTTCCCTATGACCCGGCAACGGATCGGGCACCACCACGCCCTCGTCGGCTGGCGGCACATAACGGCCGTCGGGTCCGAAAAACGGCGGCTTTGGCCTTGTTTCAATCGGTTGGGATGAGGCGACCGACATGACGGCCTCCTACCAGGGAGGAGATCAGCAAAATCGACTCAACCGCGGGCCGCGCCCAGCGAAACGAGCGCGGCCGGCACATCGATATGTTCGCGCGACGACCAGGCACCGTTGTCGCGCTCGATGCGATGATAGAGCGTATCACGCTCGACCGGGATGCGGCCGGCTTCAACGATGAGCCGGCGGATTTCGGAGACGGTCGCTTCCTGGGGCGTTTCGGCGCCGGCTTCGTGGTAGATCTTCTCGTGCACGACCGTGCCGTCAAGATCGTCGGCGCCGAATGAAAGGGCCACTTGCGCCGTCTTGAGCCCGAGCATGACCCAGTACGCTTTAATGTGCGGGAAATTGTCGAGCATCAGACGGCTGATCGCCATCACCTTGAGGTCCATGAATCCCGACGGTTTGGGGATATGGGCCATCTCGGAATTATCAGGATGAAACGCCAGGGGGATGAACGTTTGAAAGCCGCCGGTCTCATCTTGCAGCTCACGCAGGCGAACCAGGTGGTCAATCCGATGCTTGGGGCCGTCGATGTGGCCGTAGAGCATCGTGGCGTTTGAGTGCAGTCCTAGCTGGTGCGCCGTGCGATGAATATTGAGCCAGCTCTCGGTCGACGCCTTGGCGCCGCAGATCTCTTTGCGCACCTCGGGATGAAAGATCTCGGCGCCGCCGCCGGGCAAGCTTCCCAGGCCGGCGTCGATCAGTTCCTTGAGAACCTGTTCGACCGACTTGCGAGAGATCTTGCAAAACCACTCGATTTCGACGGCCGTATAGGCCTTGATGTGGATCTCGGGCGCCGTTTCCCGGATCCAGCGGACGACATCGACGTAATAACTAAACGGCAGCTTGTGGTGCAGGCCACCGACGATGTGCAGCTCGGTGGCTCCCCGCGCTGGCCTGCCGGGCTCGTTCCACGATCTGGTCGTGCTCCATCACATAGGCGCGGTCTTCGCCCAGATCGGCGCGAAACGCGCAGAAGTCGCATGTGTAAACACAGACATTCGTCGGGTTGATGTGTGTGTTGACGTTGTAGTAAGCGAAGTTCTGATTGTAGCGCTCACGTACCTGATTAGCCATGAAACCCAGCGCGAACAGGTCGTTCGAGGCTTCGAGCGCCAGGCCGTCTTCGAAGCTCAGCCGCTCACCGGCCGCGACCTTGTCACGAATCACGCTCAACGCATCTGCTGCACTCGACATGGCTCGTCCCATCCTCTCGCTCATGGACGTACGCAATTCACGCTGGCGACCTTTGAAGACCGGCGCGTTCGTTTCAGACATTTTAGTCGCAATTGAACGAATCATCAACCAGAGTCGACCGCGGCCGTCGAATGTGGGGCGGAGCGCCTGTATCTTCATCGCAGTTTGTGCTCGCGGAGCAACGCGTCAGCCCACTGTGCATCGGCGACGCCGAGCCGCGGTTCGGGTTCCTGTCGGTAGTCGATATCGTCGATGTAACGACCTTCATCGCAGCATTCGTCGAGAACAGTTTGAAGGTCGAGCGGCACGTCCGGCTCGGTCTGACGGAGAGGAATCGCAATGACGGAAAGCCGCTCTCGCAAGTGAAGTGGATAATATTCAAATGTCAGGGGTTTCCAGCCTCGTCGCACACAAGCTCCATAAGGAGTGCGATGGGTTTCGGGTATCAGTTCGGCGGGAACGGAAAAGACTCGGTTGCCGGTGCGATTCAAATCGATCTCGACCAGGTTGACGCCGGCATCGCGAAGCTCACCTTGTTTTTTGAGATACAAGTCGCGCCGGGCCCGGTGACCTTATTTGACGGACTGACGATTTCGATGACCGTCACGACGTGCCGCCCCGACTTGAGATCGATGATTTCGATGAACCCTTGATGGAGCGGCTCGTCCTGGCTGATCTCGATAATAAGCGGTTCAGCAACGGCGATGCCGTTTGTGGAGCTTACAGGCGACCGTTGTGGCACGCCGCGCTCGACGACTCTCACATCGGGTATTATGTTTCTCGGCACTCCGGCGGTCGGTTCGACAAAAACGCGTTCATCAACTCGCGCGACCAGATCGGGGGGCAGTTGCTTTTGGATTGCGGCACGCGAGCGGTTGATCATCGTGTGATGAACGTCGCCCCAAAATATCTCAAGGTAGGGGTCCATGCCGGGAAATGGGCTGCGCATTAACATGGTCTCCGGTGGCTCGCAGTCGTGTCATTAATCAGTATAACAGTGTCGCGCGATCTGGCGCTGCGGCTGACGCCTCGAACGGCGCACGATCTGGCTCAAGATCGAACCCACAAATCGACGACGGCGACGATCAGAAGTCCCATGCTGATGATGACATTGACGTTGAAGAAGGCGATGTTCACGCGCGTGAGATCATCGGGGCGAACAAGGGCATGCTCATACACCAGGAGCGCGGCGACCACCGCGACGCCGACAAAGTAAATCAAACCGAGTGGATAAACCACGCCCAGAGCGATGAGCGGCACGATCATGAGCGCATGGCACGCCGCGGCGATTCGCAGGGCGCGCTCGACGCCAACTCTCTTGGGTACGCTGCGCAGGCCGTGCGTCCGATCGAAATCGACGTCCTGACAGGCGTAGATAATATCGAAGCCCGATACCCACAAGAGGACCGCGAGCGCCAGCAAGACGGGCGGCCACTCGAGGTCGCCTCGTAGAGCGATCCACGCGGCAACCGGGGTGAAGCTCAATGAAAGGCCCAGCCAGAAGTGCGCGAGGCTGGTGAAACGCTTGCTATACGAGTAACCCAGGAGCCACAGGAGTAGCGGCAGGGCAAGGCGGAGCGGCCATCGATTGGGCAGAAAAAGTGAAGTCGAGGCGACAAAGGCCAGCGAACAAACAATGGTGAAAACGGCAACCGACCGCACGCTCATGAGCCCGGCGGGTAGGTGGCGCCCGGCTGTGCGTGGGTTGAGTGCGTCAAAATGCCGGTCCGCCAGCCGGTTGAATGCCATCGCGGCCGATCGGGCCGTCGCCATGCAGAGCAAGATCCCAACCCAGTCCGTAAGGCGGCCATGCCAACCGCTCTGGCTATGAGCGGCAAGGGCACCCCCCAGCAGCGCAAAGGGCAACGCAAACAGCGTATGACTGAACTTGATGAGATCAAAATACTGGCGAATCGGCACGCGTTTCATGGGGTTATTCGTGGCGGTGCGGTGCTGTGCTGTGATGTTGATCTTCACGCTGGAACCGTCGAACGACGAAGTCTCCGAGGGGCGGACAGATACGCGCAATCACGCCCAGCAAGCGGAATGTCCAGACAAACCGTCGCAATACCGAGAGCCGCCGCCGCGGGTGCTCGATCAGGCTGGCCACGCGGCTCGCCACATCGTCGACGTCGGCCGTCATCCAGGGCGCACCATTGTCGAGGATCGGATGGGCCGTTTGACCGTCCGAAATTCTCGAATTAATCGCGTCCATGAATTCGGTCTTGATCGGGCCGGGCTCGACCAGGCAAACCGTGACGCCTTTTGAATGAAGCTCGCGGCGGATCGCATCGTTCCAGTACGCCATGGCCGCCTTCGTCGCGCCGTAGGCACCGAGCGCCGAATTGGGCACGCACGTGATCGCCGAGCCGATGTTGATGATCAGGCCGCGGCGCTCGATCAAGGATGGAAGACAAAGCCGCGTGAGCATCAAGGGCGCGACGAGATTGACCGTGAGCTGTTGCGTGAGGAGCCGGGGATCGCAATCGGCGAACAACGTGGGGAGCCCCAGGCCGGCATTGTTGATCAAGATGTCGAGCCCGCCAAACCGGTGGACGACCGTATCGGCCAGCAGGCCGGGAGTCGCCGGATCGGCCAGGTCGGCCGCGATGGTCGCAATCTCCAGATCGGGCTGAATCGCCGTCAATTCCGCCGCGAGCTGGTCGAGTCGGTCGCGCGCCGGGCCGTGAGCACGATGGCCCCGGCTCGCCGGCGCCGTGCCAGCTCGCGTGCCAGTGCTGATCCGATCCCCGCCGACGCGCCGGTCAGCATGATGATCGGTTTTTTTTCAGACGCATCGACAGCGCGATCGGCTGCCATCGATTCAGGTCCCCTCGGCGGATTCGGATCCCGACGCAACGCACGCCGGCGCCGGCTCTCCCCAGCGAGCGATCAGGGAGTGATCGATGCCGAGCTGGTCGCAAATCCGGCCGACGACAAAGTTGATCAGGTCATCAAGACGGCGCGGCCGATGATACCAGCCTGGCATCGCCGGCAAGACAACCGCCCCGGCCCGCGTGACGGCCAGCATGTTCTCGAGATGAATGAGGCTCAACGGAGTTTCGCGCGGCACCACTATTAATTTACGCCGTTCTTTCAGGTGAACGTCGGCGGCGCGGGTGATCAGATTGGTGGTGATTCCACTGGCGATCGCGCCGAGCGTGCTCATGCTGCAGGGCAGGATCACCATTCCGGCCGTCTGAAATGAGCCGCTGGCGATCCCCGCGCTGAAATTCTGGTGGTGATGATAGATGATTCGCCCTGGATCCAATCCGCCGAAGCACGATGCATCAAAAGCATTCAGATCGAGCTCGACGTCCATCTCTTCGCGGAGCACCTGCACGGCGCTCGGGCTGATCGTGAGGTGGATGGTCCGGCCGGCGTGCGAAAGGACCTGGAGAAGCCGCACGGCATAAGGAGCACCGCTGGCGCCAGTCATTGCGACCACCAGGTCATCGCGCGAGGAGGGGGGCGACCCGGCGGGAGTCATGTGCCAGCACCTTCGCCGTCTTGTCCTGACGGCTTGGTGCCGACATAAAGCGTGCAGATGCCGAATGTCAGTCTGTGTTGCTCGAGCTCGGTAAGTCCGCGGGAGGCAAGCAGGTCGACCATGGCCTGTCCGTCAGGAAACTCGAGAACGCTACGTGGCAAGTAGTCGTAGGCGTCATCATGATTAGGGGCGAGCGCCTGGCCGACCTTCGGGAGTAAATGGCGAAAAAACGCCAGGTAAATCGGCCCCAGGATGCGCCGCGCGGCCGCGAGAATTCAAGAATCGCAATCTTTCCCCCCGGGCGAGCGACACGGATCATCTCGTCAATGCCGCGCCGGGTGTCGCTCACGTTGCGTAAACCGAAAGCCACGCTCACAATGCCAAACATATTGCTCGGCAGTGGCAGCCGCTGGGTATCGCCTTCAACGAGTGCGACGCGAGCGCTGGCGTGTGCCGTCGAGACCTTGCCATGGCCCAGGACGAGCATCTCGCGGCAGAAATCGGTCCCGACGACCGGCGACTGACCGCGGCCCGCTCGATCATAGGCGAGCGCCAGGTCGGCCGTGCCCGTACAGCAGTCGAGGATCGGCACGCCCGCCCGCGGTGCGACCGTGCGCGTCGTGAAGGTTCGCCAGGATCGATCAATGTTCAAGCTGAGCAAGTGGTTAAGCAGATCATACCGGCCCGCGATCGCGCCGAACATCCGCCGCACGCGCTGGCCAGATTTGTCGACAGCACCGCTGCGGGCGTGGTCGCCCGCGCACTGGCTGGCGCTCGTTCCGATCACGGCTCGATCTTCGCTCGTCACGCTCATGCTCGAAACCAAAAAAGTGGGCCCGGCAGCCCGCCCGCGCCCTGTGTCTTGCCATACTTTTGATCGAAGTAGCCGTAGTCATTGTGGTCCCGGCGACCGGGCGGCGGCAAGGCCCTCTTTTGGTGCGGCTCGTCCGCGCAACCGAGAATTGGTCTCGATCAGACGGCCAATCTGAGTTAAGTAAGACGATGAGATATCTCCCGCGCTGGCCATATTCGAGCGGCCGGCGTGCTTCACGAGCAAGGATGCTCCATGACTCCCAAGCGTGCGCTTTGGATATTGATCGTCGGATCGGCGTTCATCCGGCTTTTCGCCGCCGTCAACCTGGGATTGGGAAACGACGAGGCGTATCATTTCCTGTACGCGCGTCATCCGGCTCTGAGCTATTACGATCATCCTCCGATGATGGCCTGGATCGAGATCGCGGGCCTGGCGCTGGCTGCCAGTCTCACGACAACCTGGGCATGCGGATCGGGTTTATCATTCTGTTCGGCGGGTCGACGTGGTTGTTGGCCCGCCTGACGACGCGTACATACGGCCCCTGGGCGGGTTTTCTTGCGGCTCTGGCACTCAACGTGACGGGATATTACGGCCTGGCGGCGGCCACATTCGCATTGCCCGACGGCCCGCTCCTCTTCTTCTGGCTGCTGACGATCGATCGGCTGGAAGTCGCACTCCGCGACCTTCAGTCTTCGCGTCTCCGCCCCTGGATCTGGGTGGGCGTCGCCTGGGGCGGGGCCATGCTGAGCAAGTACCACGCGGTCTTCTTGCCGCTGGGAACCGCACTTTATATCGTTCTTTCACCTCCCATGCGACGGTGGCTGACACGGCCAGGCCCGTATCTTGCAAGCGGCGTTGGCATCCTCGTGTTCAGCCCGGTATTGATCTGGAACGCCAGTCATGGCTGGGCTTCGTTCTTGTTCCAGGGGGGCCGGGCTGTCGGCCAGTGGACACTCAGGCCTGATTTTCTCTTGCTGGCGATCGTGGCGCAGGCCGGTTATCTCTTTCCCTGGATCTGGGCATCGCTTGTTCTGATCTTGATACGTCGATGTCGGGCCTGGCGGCTGGCGCACGAACAAGAACGACTCTGGCTCTGTCTGGCACTCGTTCCGCTGGCCATCTTCACGGGCGTGGCCTGCTTTCGTCCGGTACTGCCGCACTGGGGTCTGATCGGCCTTGTTTCCCTCTTCCCGATCCTGGGGCACTACTGGGCCGTGCGGCTCCTAGAGCGGCCGGTCTACATGAAAACAATGGTTGGCATTTGCGCGGGCTTCGCCGTGTGCCTGATGGTGCTGGCTGTTGCTGAATACCGGTTTGGCTGGCTGCAGCGCAACGGACGGGGGAGCTGGGGTATTGTCGATGCGCGCACCGACCCGACGCTCGACCTCTACGGCTGGGACCAGGTGGCCGAGCGCATCAAGCGTCTCGGGCTGGTTGACGATCCGCGCACGTTCGTTTTCACGAGCTACTGGTATCAAAGTGCCCATCTCGCTCACGAACTCGGGCCAGGCCATCCGGTGCTTTGCTACAACGCCGACGACCCACGCGGGTTCGCGTTCTGGAGCCGTCCCGACGAGTGGCTTGGCCGCGACGGCATCCTGGTTGTGGTTGGCGAGATCGAGACATGGCCCCGCTATTTCGGCCGGTGGTTCGGCTCGATCGAGCCCGTTTCCGACTTCCAGGTCGAGCGCAACGGGAAACCCGTGAGGCGCGTCCAGCTTTATCGCTGCCATGAGCAGCGACGTGCCTTTCCCTTCGCGGCTGACCGCGGCGAACAGCTTGCGCGACGCTCGCCGGACGGCAAAGGCGCCGACACCAGGCAGCCACGCTGAGCGGGTCGCCGAGACCCTACGCTCATGGCAGCGGCCGGCGGTACGGTCGAACCGAGGTTCATGTCGGCCGCCGTCATGATCTCTGGCGACTTGCTCGTCGCTGCGCCTTCGCCGATGGAAGCGACGGCCCCTCTGATCCTTGAATCGATAAATGCGGGCGGATAAGATTCGGGCTCCTGATTGACCTTACTTCGCCGTACTTCGAGCAAGGAGACCGTTTCGATGAGTTCAGCCAACTTCAGTCGTCGCCTTTTTCTGGAAGGCGCGGTCGCCGGCGGGGCCCTCATGGGTCTTGGCTCCCGTGTCTGGGCCGCCCCTGACGAATCGGGCAAGCCGGCCGCCGGCAAGATTGGGGATTTCAAGATATCGCTCGCGGAATGGTCGCTGCACAAGTCGCTCTTCGCCAAGAAAATCGACAACCTCGACTTTCCGAAAATCGCCCGTGAGGAATACGGGATCGAAGCGGTCGAGTTTGTGAACCAGTTTTTCAAGGACAAGGCGCACGATTCCGAATACTTGCGAGATCTCAAGAAACGCGCCAACGACGCAGGCGTCACGTGCGTCCTGATCATGATCGATGGCGAGGGCGACCTGACCTCCAAGGGTGACGACCAGCGCACGAAGGCCGTTGAAAATCACAAGAAATGGGTCGATGCCGCGGCCGCGCTGGGATGCCACGCGATCCGGGTCAACACGGGCAGCCACTATAGCCCGACCGATGTCGGCTCAATCGCCGATGGATGCGGCCGACTCGCCGATTACGGTGAAAAGAACGGCATCTCGGTCATTTGCGAAAATCACGGCGGTCCCTCGAGCGATCCCAACTCGCTGATTGCCCTGATGAAGGCAGTGGGCAAGCCCACGTTTGGCACCCTCCCCGACTTTGGAAACTTTCCCATCAAGGACGGCAAGTACACGATTGACGTTTATGATGCGATTGCGCGGATGATGCCGTATGCCAAGGGCGTCTCGGCCAAGAGCCACGACTTCGACGAATCGGGCAAGGAGACGATGCTCGACTACGCGCGGATCATGAAGATCGTCACCGATGCGGGTTACCACGGCTTCGTGGGGATCGAATACGAGGGGAGCAAACTTGGCGAGCCGGAGGGCATTCGTGCCACCAAGAAGTTGCTCGAATCGGTGCGCGGTAGCGATTATCAGCCGGGCGCCTGACCGAACAGAATGTCGCTCACCAGTAGCTGCCTCGCATCCACGACGCGGCTACTGGTGACTTGATTGGCCGCGATCGTAACCGTCGGCGCTGCCGTGGTTCGTTTAAAGTGGTACCGTAGAACGGCGAGAAAAGCAGTGGCAAGGCGATACCGTCACTTACCGGCGGTCGAAGCCTGCTCCATGTACTTCACGGCGTTTGGAGGAATGTAGGCCAAGCGTCCGTCGGACAACTCCAGGACCAGCCAGTGGTGGAAATAGCGCACGGGATAATAGTCTGACAGTGAGGCCGACGAAAAGCCGAGACTCCCCGATCCAGATTCTCGCGCGGCGGCCTCGGATTCTTCGTCGTTGCCTGTGAATCCGAGGATCTTGCAGTTCCGGTAGACCGTCGCCTCTTTCTCGTAGAACGAACAGAAAATGTCGTATCGTTGGTCGAAACGAACTTCAAAGAGCTTCGCGGGCACCTTTTGACCGCCCAATTCCGGCGGCCGCACGCGCGGGGGCGTAAACTGCAATGCGATGGCATAGGTAAAGACACCGAAAAAAATAATGGTCAACGCCGCAAGTACGCTGCCGATAAGAATGCGTCGAGATGATGGCGCCATTTCTCCTCCTCCTTCATCACGCAAGAACGCTCTACAAAGACCATGGTGACACATGCGACGGGTCGTGGACGCTGTGTTTGCCGCCATGATGGACCACGTAAGCCCGCTTTTCAACCGCGAAGCCATCATCTGGTAAGCTGAGAAAATCGAATCATGACATGATTCGAAAACATGAGAAACCGACTATAGCTTTCATGCTCGTGCTCATCTCGACGTCGATTTCCATGACGTTCGATTTGCGGGTTTGTTAGTGGAGCGGTGTGGCCGGAAACCGCGATCTCACGATGAAACGAAAAATGCGGCGCCTGCCGGCTGCCCGCGCGAATCCGCGGGCAACCGGCAAAGGGCCGCTGGTATCGTGGCCGATTCGCGATCACGTTGTGAACGTGCCGTGCACGTCATTATCCGTGGTCGTCGCGTGGTTTCCGGTAATGGTCGTGTTGTCGATGACGGCCGTACCGCCGGTCAAGAGGTCGAGTCCGCCGCCGATACCGCTGCCGGCGAGCCCTGAGGTTCCGGACGATCCGAAAAAGGCCAAGCCTACCGTACCGCCGGGGGTCCCGCCGGCGCCAGGAGACGCACTGCCGCTGGCACCGCCCGCGCCCCGGCTCCGGAGTTCGCCTGGTTCGCGGTGATCGAATTCGTCGCGTTGAACTGCTTGGAGCCTTTTTTCGCTCCCAATCTCGGATTAATCGTCAGCACGCCGCTCGGAAGGTTGTTGATCGCACCACCGAGACCATCGCCGCCGACACCGCCGCTACCGCCCTTTCCGCTAAAGGCGTTTCCGCCACCGCCGCCCACGGTGCCATTGCCACCGGCGCCGCCTTTGCCGCTCCCACCGACGCCGCCCTGACCGCCGAGCCCGCCGTTAGCGCTGTTGGCAGTGAAGTCCACAGTGATTCCCGTGAACGACGCCGTGCCCGCGTTCATGAGACCGCCGCCGTTACCATTGCCGGCGTTCCCTCCAGCACCTCCGTCGCCCGCGGAGCCGAAGTCGCCCTGTCCGCCGGCGCTCGAGGCTCCGCTGCCCGCGCCGCCGGTGCCCCCGACGCCGCCGCCCCCACTGGCTCCAGTGCCTCCAGCCCCGCCAGTCGCCTGGTTGGCGACAAAGGAACTGGGTGGCGGCGACTTCACCTTCTTGGCCGACGTGACCGTGACTGTGCCCCCGCTCAAATTGGCGAGGCCGCCGCCGGTTCCCGCGCCCCCGTTCCCCGCGCCGCCGCCGGCTCCGCCAAAAGCAAAACCGCCCTGGCCGCCGGCGTTCGGGGTCGAGCCAGAGCCACCAGCGTCTGCATATCCGGTTGCGCGAGCGCCGCCGTTGCCGCCGCGACCACCCGTGGCAAGGTTGGACACGAAAGCCAGCGCCGACGTGCTGGAGAACACGCCAGCGTTCAAGACACCGCCGCCCACGCCGTTGAGCCCCACGCCGCCGGCCCCTCCGGCTCCGCCTGAACCGTTTCCTCCCAGCGCTCCGGCACCGCCGAAGGTGTTATTGCCCCCTGGTTCGCCGTGGCCGAAATTCCCCGTGCCGCCATTTCCGCCGGCGCCTCCAGTCGCTTGATTGGCCGAGAACGAGGTCGTGCCGCCACTGACTGAAACGGAGCCGAGATTGAAGAGACCGCCTCCTTGGCCGGTGCCCGAACTGCCGCCATTGCCGCCGGCGCCGCCGATGCCGTCGCCTCCAGTGCCCGACGCGCCGCCGCTGCTGTTACCGCCGGCGCTGCCGAACGCGAAACCGCCGGATCCGCCGTCGCCGCCAGCGCCCCCGACCGCCAGATTGGCCGTAAGGGTTGATGTCACGACAGACAGGATCGCGCTACTGGCGTTGAATACGCCACCCCCGTCCGCAGCGCCACCAGAGCCGCCGGCCCCGCCCCGGCCTCCCTTGCCAGTCTGTCCATCCATTCCGGCCCCGACGGCAGCGGCCTCGCCAAAACCGCCGTTTCCACCGATGCCGCCGTTTCCGCCCTGGGCCTGGTTCGAGGCGATTGTGCTCCTGGAAATCGTTAGCGAACCGCTTTCGTTGGAGATCCCGCCGCCCAGCGCCGTGCTACCGGCGCCGCCATCGGTGCCGGCGCCGCCAACCGCGCCACCGCTGGCGCCAGCCAGTCCACTGGCGCCGTTGGCTCCCACAGCCACGTTATTCGCGATCACCACCGAGGTGAGCGTCACCTTCCCCCCCGAGTTCAATAGCCCGCCCCCCTCGCTGGCGCGACCGTGCTCGATCGTGACTCCAGCAATTTGAACCTTGCCGCCAAGAACCTGAAATGCTCTATCGATGTTATTCGCGTCGATGATCGTCGATCCGGAACCTTTCCCTTTGATCGTGACATTACTGTTGATATCGAGGTCGCCCGTGGCGCCGTTGGTTTCATTGGCGCCGGGAATAGTGAGCGTGAAGGTACCACTGGGAACGATAATGGTATCGGCATTGGGCTTCGCGTTGGCGGCCTGAATGGCCGATCGCAGCGAGATCTGCCCTGAGGCATCCTTTCCGGTCTTGAGATTAACGGCGACGGTGTCGAGCGTGGTATTGACCTTGAAAGTCGAAAGCACAACCCGGTGTTCGAGCGGCTCCAGGATCAGGTAGATTGATGTTCGCGATCGTGGGTGGCCGCGGCGACCGCTTTTCGTGCCGATCATGTTCATTCCTCCGGATGATAAGGTGACAGACAGGCTGAAGGGACAGGCAAACTTTGTTTCTTGCCCACGCTAGCTACGGTCTTCGTGCAATAAGAGGATCACCCTCCGCACGGAATTCGAACGCCGCAATGGGAAAAAATGAACGGAATTTGCCTCGCACGAGCGTCGCAGGGGCGTAGCCGTAGCGTTCGAGACGCCAGGCTTTGTGACGCAACTTCAAAATTTATATCAGGATGCATCGCGACCAACCGAAGATTTCACCTTGTCTGGATCGCTCTGTTCTATCGCTGGGCGTTACAAGTCGAAAATTGAAAATCATTTACGGACAAAAGTTTTGTTTTCTTGTTCGCCGGAGTTGCCGCGCTCAGATTCGCAACTTCGGTGAGGCTCTCCTGGTGAGCGACATGAACTTCGGAAAAAAGGGAAACCAGCCGAGCCGGCTTGCGTGTAGAATTGGCTAGCATGGTGGAAAGGCCTTTCAAAATTCAACGGCTTTGGCGGGGCGAGGCAGGGCATGGCATGAGCGGAGGTGATGCCGAGTATCTCGCATCAGAGATGCGGGCCGACGGGCTCACGTTCGATCGATTCATGCAACGGGTTCGCGCGGGGAGATGAAACCGCGGCGCTCGAGGTCGTCAAACGCTACGAGCCAGCGGTCCGCCGTGCCATCCGTGTCCGCCTGCGCGATCCGCGGTTGCGGCGGATCGTCGAAACAGTCGAGATATGCAATTCTGGTTTCGCTTCGTTCTTCGTCCGGACTTCCCTGGGGCTCGTGGCGTTGAAAATGATCTTGGCCGGCCGGCAGTCGCGACATCGCGATCAAGCATGCTTTCGAAGCGAGGCGCTCGCGGTCGCCCGTCTTGAACATTCTCATCTCGTGCGCAGTTATGAAACCGGCGAGATCGACGGCTATCCGAGTGCCAGTGCCGGCCCGGGCAGGCTCGCCGTCTCGGAATCACGCAAGGCCCGTTAGATCCGGCACGCCGGAAGCACACGCCTCGCGAACGTATCAATGAACGCTTTCGGGTCGGGGCCCACGTGATGGAGATAGATCTCGTTGAAACCAAGTTCGATGTCGCCGCGAAGCCACTCGATGTGCCGGTCAATATTTGACGAGATTCGCAGAAGGTCGACGAGTGCCTCGGACTTGATACCGGCGACCTGCCGCTCGAAGTCGGCCGGCGAGGCCATATCCTGATTCTCGGACGGGTCGACGATGGCGATCGGCCACTTGTGTCGAACGGCCTCGAGTGCCTGCTCGTCGGTCGGGGCGAAGCTGAGCGCCGTCTGCAGCGCCATGTGAGCGGCGTTGCCGCCACCGCGCAGAAAAGCGTCAACGACTGGCTTGAGGTCGTCGGGCTCTTTGCCGACGGTAATCAATCCGTCGGCCCAGCCGCCGACCCACTGCGCTGTTTCGGTGGTGATGGCCGCGCCGAGAACCCGCGGCGGTGTCGCAGGGCGGGAATAAAGCCTGGCATCCTTGATTTGAAACCATGGGCACGTGTGGTTGACAGTCTCGCCCGCCCACAAGGCGCGAATCACGTTGACAGCTTCCAGGAGCCGCGCGCGGCGCTCGGGCTTGGCTGGCCAGGGGGCCCCGGTGACGTGCTCGTTGAGGTTTTGACCTGTGCCGAAGGCGACCCAGAAGCGCCCGGGAAACATTGACGCCAGGGTTGCCGATGCCTGAGCGATGATCGCCGGATGATAGCGCTGGCCCGGCGCGCACACCACGCCAAATGACAGGTTCGTGGCCTGGAGTGCCGCCCCTAGCCAGGCCCAGGCGAACCCGCTCTGTCCCTGTTCCTCGGTCCACGGGTGAAAATGGTCGGAGCACATCGCCGCCTCGAAACCCGCCTGCTCCGCGGCCTGCGTCAGGCGAAGCAAGTCGCCTGGCGCAAATAATTCGTGCGACGCATGAAATCCGATTCTTGCCATCGCCTAGTCTCCCTTGACCCGCGGTTTGAAGACGATCGTCGAGCGCCCCGGAATGCGCGAGCGCTCGCTGCTCTCAAACGGAGGCGCGCCACAACCGCCGTATCGCGGATGTTCGCTGTACCAGAGAACGTCCCAGTATCGGCCAGGGGGTGCCGCCATGAGCGGTTCAGAGGTCGGGTTCGGAAAGAGATCGCGCCCCAGATTGGCGACCACGAGACGGCAGTCGCCTCCTTCGCCGAAGTAACGCAAGACGAACGCTTCCGGGCCGATCACCGCCCCAAACATCCGATTAGCCCGCTGAGTACGAAATATCGGATCTTCGCGCCGGAGCTTGAGCAAATCTCGATGGAGTGCCAGAGTCTCGGCGTGCTTCGTACGTTCGGCAAGATCGAGCTTGGACGCAACGAACGTCTCCAGAGCCCCCGGGTCTGGAAGCTGACCCTGAAGGTCGGGGTGGCCGATGCTGTCGAAATTGGCGAGGAATGCGTGCCGACCTTTGCGAATGAGCTGAGCCAGATGGCCGTCATGATCCGCGAAATAAAGGAAAGGATTCGTGGCGCCAAATTCCTGGCCCTGGAAGAACATGGGCGTCCCGGCGCAAGGAGCCATACCGCCGTCATGGCCTTGTATTGTGCGGGGCCGGTCAACAGATGCAGGCGGTCGCCTCGCGCCGAGTTGGAGACTTGATCGTGGTTTTCCAGATAGGTGATGAAGGCCGCGCCGGGCAAATCGAATGTCAGGCTGCCCCGATTCTTCTTGTGCCAGCCGAAATACTGCCCCTGGAACAGGAAGCCCCACTTGAGCGCCGAGATCAATTCCTGCGGGCTGCCGACAAAGTCGGAGTAGTACGCTTCCGAGCGGCCCGTCAGGCAGACGACCGCGCTATGATGAAAGTCGTCGTTCCACTGCGCGTCGAGTCCATAGCCTCCCTCGTCCGGCCGACGAATGCGAATGGCCTCCTGCGACTCATCCTCGGCGATCAAAAGAATGGACCGCCCATGGGCTGCCTGGCGCGCGTGACGCGCCAGCGCCGCGAGAAAATGCTCGTCGGAATCGTCGAGAATGGCTTGCGTCGCATCAAGCCGCAGGCCGTCTAAGTGGAATTCATCAATCCAGTAGCCCGCGTTGGAAATGAAGAATTCGCGAACGGGTCCACAATTCTCGCCGTCAAAGTTGATGCCGCGCCCCACTCGGTCTTGTCGCGACTGTTGTTGTAGTAATCTTCCGAGAACTCCTTGTGGTATGCGCCGTCGGGGCCGAGATGGTTGTAGACCACATCGAGAATCACCCCCAACCCCAGTCGATGGGCATCGTCGACGAACTGGCGAAAATCGTCGGGCGAACCGTATGGGCTGTAAGGCGCAAAGAGGCTGACGCCATCATAACCCCAGCCGAATCGACCAGGGAATGCCGCCACCGGCATGACCTCGATACACGTGATCCCCAATTCCTTGAGCTGCTGTAGTTCGCGTGCGGCGGCCTTCCAGGTCCCCTCGACCGTGAATGTTCCCACATGAAGCTCGTAGAGGACCTGCCCCGGTAGCTCGATGCCGCGCCATTGGTCGTCGGTCCAGCGAAACGTGCCGGGATCGATCACTTGTGAGGGAGCGTGTGGCCCATCGGGCTGAAAAGCGCGATGCGGGGTCGGGGTAGATACTCTCACCGTCAAGCTGATAGCGATAAAGGTCGCCGCCTCTGGCCTGGAGAACAACCCCTGAAAAGTAGCCTCCCTCTTGTTTCTCAAGGGGAATCGTCACTGGCGCAGTGGGGGATGAACCACCAGGGCCGTGCTCAAAGACCACGGCAACCTCGCGGCGACGCGGCGCCCAGACGCGGAACGATACTCCGCCACCTTCGAGCACCTCGGCACCGACAGGCAATCTCCTTTGTCTGCCAGGAAGACCGTTTGATGCATGACCATTATGCGTGCTTTCCTCTCCGGAGCGCGCTGTGCGTTCTAGCGTCTGACTCATCTCGCTACATCTCCCGAATGCCTTCAACGTTTAATCGCGCACAACGATATTCGATTGCCAGGAGCCTTTCGGGCGTTCGACTCCTGAATCAATAAGCTTGCGCTAATCTCTTGCGGGTACGTTGACGCCTGCTCGTCCTATGCGGGAGCGGGCGCGATTGAGTGGCCTCTACGACCACGAGGATGGTAACTGGCGGCCGCGTGTGACGCACGTTCTCGCAAGCCACGCATCAATTGACGACTGGCGGGCCGGAACAAGGCCCTCGCTGACCAGAATGGCATCGCGGTAACGAAGGCGGTGTAGTAGGTTCCGCCGTAGATGGCCCTTCCTAGTGCTCCGCTCCAACCGGACGCCAGTTGCCTCGCGGGCGCAGCAGCCGGCACGATTTCGTGATGAATTCTACCTGTATCGAGTAACCATCGCTCCTGAAAAACCCGGCGGGCCGTCAGCTCGACGCTTTGCAGAAATGCGAGATTGATCAAGCCTCCGGTGATGGCGCCAATTCCCGGCACGTCTTCGAAAATTTCAAGCTGGAACAAGAAGGAGAGAATCTCCTGCCCGAGCAGGTCTATCTGCGTTTCCGCAAGCAGGAAATCTTCGAGTTCTCTGAGCTGGCTGAGCCGCTCGCGGCGCGTTCCCAGTGAGCCGGAGCTCGCTACCAGGAGGACGCCCAAAACGAAGGGGCGATCTTTCTCCTGATCGAGCTCGTAGCCATAACAGTGGCCAACCTTGATGATCGTACGAAGGGCCAGTCCGAAGACGAGCGGTACGTCGAGCGCGGTCGTCCATATTCCACCAAATCCGGTCGCGGCACCTTCAAGCGTGGCTACCGATTCGGCAATAAGGCCGACTCGTTTCGCCAATCGATCGCATTCATCGAGCGGTCTGTTGTGCAGTTCGGAAAGCTCATTGATGCCCGCCTGCTTTAAGATATCGTTGCGATTGGCAAGCAAGGCCGACACGTCGTAAGCTCTCTCGATCGCAAATTGGACCAGGAAATTGGGTACGACCTTTTCGATGAGTGCCGCCACGGGCACGACCATCATCGTCCAGATTTCGGAAAGCGGGTTGGGCGGCTCTGATTTCCAGAGCGCGATGTCTTCTACCTGGTCAGCCTCGTAGGCCGATAGCTTCCGACGAGTGAGTGCACCATCGCTCATGATCAACGTACTCTGCACCAAACAAACACAACGGTAATATCAGGCCGCCTCTCTTGCGATGCCCGACGTCGGGTCGCTTGACGCTGACAGTAAGGCGTTAACATCGGGCCGTCTCCAGGTGGGTCGAATAGCACGTGGGAATTGTGCAAACCAGATGCCGAGTCGCTGCGACGAGGACGCGTGAAATCGCTCCGCCCGCCGCCGGTTCCAGGTGTCCGAATCATGCGGTCCTCAGTCCTAGTGCTCCGGCTGGGCGGCCCGGCCTCGAGGGGCAAAAAGGTCTGACCGATTGCAACGAGCCTGACGATTGTGCGGCCCCAAATGGCAGTGGACGGCAGTGGATGGCAGGTTTTGGCTAGGGCTCGCAAAGCCTATCGACCGACGCGACGCGATCAAAACGCGAATCTTCGAGGCAGATGGCGACCGCCGCCGAGCTCACTCGCCGCGGCGTGCCCAATGCCCGACGGCTTGCCCGCTGCTACAGAAGTCATGCCATTAACCTATTCGAAGCCTGGCGCACAAAGACAAGAGGCATCGCGTCAACGTTGGGCGCTCCGCGCCCTACCTGATCCGGGTGCCCGGGTGAGCCGACACGCTTACGAACGATGAGGAAAAAACGGAGGAACCGAGTGATTCGATGATCGGTGAGGTTGATTCACCAGACTTCGACCGGGCGACCTTTGGGGGGTTCGTCTTGAGTGGAGTTGCGGTCCGGCGAACCGTAGACGGGAAACAGCGTAGCCAGTACCCGAGCCCGATTTACTTGGTCCTACACTACAATATACGCGTCCTGCCAAATTTGATAAACGGCCTGCTCCCATTTTGTGGCTGAGGACCGAGTCGAAACCATGATCCAGCAGAGACTTCAAAAATTTTCCAGAATTTTTCCATGGCGACACTAAATACATTGTTCGAGCGGGCCACCGAGAGCCGGAAGTCTTCCAGGTCGCGACTGGCCCGGTGGTATGCCTCCGCCAGGCAGCGGTCGAACAGATCGAGGGCCTCATCGGTCAGGTCGATCAAAGTCTGGTAGAGGAAGGCGAGGAGGATCGGGTAACGCCGCTGCTCGGGCATCCGCAGGAGGGCCTGGTTGGTGGATCGGCGGGCGACCTGGGCGAGGAATTCCGGGCGGTTCGGGGTCAGCGACGACAGGTCCCAGCGGTCGACTCCCCACTCCAGACAGCAGGCCCGCTTCTTGAGGGTGGCGAGGATCATCGGCGGCGTATAGGTCGCGGCGGATTGCTGGAGCCAGGCCAGGCTGGAGTGCCCGGTGTCGGCGTCGACAGTCAGTGAGCCATCGAGCCTAGCCTGGCAGTCCTTGGTCAAGAGAGTGCCCAGCCGTCGGAAGGTCTCCTGCTGGGCTCGTCGTCGGGACGAGGCGATGACGCGCTCCAGATGAGTGATCCCCGGCCGTTCAATCCGGAGGCCCAGCAGGTGTTCGCAGGCCAGACGCAAGAGCACGGTGGGTCGGTCGTGCTCCAGGGCTCGATCCACGAGCCAGAATTCGAGCTGGGCCAGGTCTCTGGCCTTGGCCTTGTGGAAGCCGAGGTAGCGGCGGATTTGCCGGAGGTGTTCAGTCCGCGTCTGGCCCCGCCGGCCATACCTGGCGATCTCGCCCGGGTCGACGTCGAGTTGCTTCGCCACGAAGGCGACAACCGTCTGGGGGGCTGTACTCAGGTCGTCCGGGCAGAAGCCCAGGAAACGGAGCATGCCGAGTTGGAGGGCGAACCCCAGGCGGTTGGACGCCGAGGTCGTGCGAGGAATCTGCCTGCGGTCGGCGCGGGAGAGGATGAAGTAGGTGTCGAGGTCGCCGGTGACGATCTGGGCGGGGAAGCCGTCGAGCCGCTCGCGTTCCGCATCGCTGAGGAACCCGATGGGCGCGGCGGTCTCCTCCCAGGTTCTCACAAACGAAGGATATCGAGAAGGCCCGACAAGTCAGGGCCAACGACGCGAAATCGCCACATCCCGATTCTCGGAAACCACTCTCGGAATCGCTTTGTCGCCAGTGTATGGCTACGATGGGTTTCGAGAAAGAGGACGGAGGGTTCTCATGCGAATTGGCTATGCGCGCGTCTCCACGGACGAACAGTCGCTCGACCTCCAGCTCGACGCCCTGAAGAAGGCCGGTTGCAAGCGGGTCTTCACCGACAAGGCGTCGGCCGCCAAGGGGGAACGGCCCGGGCTGGCGGACGCCGTGTCCCACCTCCGGGCGGGCGACGTGCTCGTGAACTGGAAGCTGGACCGCCTTGGGCGCACGGTGAAAGGGCTGGTCGACTTCGTGGCCGACCTGCAGGAACGGGGGGGCCAGTTCCGCAGCCTGACCGACGGCATCGATACGACGACCCCGGCGGGCCGGTTCTTCTTCCACGTCATGGCGTCCCTGGCGCAGATGGAGCGGGAACTGATGGGCGAACGCACCCGCGCCGGGCTCGATGCGGCGCGGCGGCGGGGACGGGTCGGCGGCCGCAAGCGTCGGATGACTCCAGGGAAAGTGGAATCGGCCCGCAAGCTCTTGAAGGGGGGGATGGCGCCTCGCGACGTCGCCCAAAATGTCGGCGTCTCGATCCCGACCCTCTACCGCTGGGTCCCGGCGGCGAGCTTATGAGTTCATGATCCTGGTCGCGACCCTTTCCATCAGACCTGATCACCTATGCTGGATCAGTCCAATGAACGATGTCACGAGTATCCTCTCGGCGATCGACCAAGGCGACCTCGGGGCGCCCGATCGGCTCTTGCCCTTGGTCTACGACGAATTGCGCAAGCTCGCCTCCCGGAGAATCGCGCAGGAGAAGCCGGGGCAGACGCTCCAGGCCACCGCCCTGGTTCATGAGGCGTACTTGCGGCTGGTCGACGTCGAAAACGCCCAGCACTGGAAGGGCCGGGGCCACTTCTTCGCCGCCGCCGCCGAGGCGATGCGGCGAATCCTGGTCGAACGGGCCCGGGGCAAGGGTTGCATCAAGCGGGGCGGCGACTGGCGGCGCGTCGACCTCGACAACCTCGACCTCTTCACCTCGGCCTCGCCCGATCAGGTCTTGACCCTGGACGAGGCGATCGAGGGCCTGATCGCCGAGGACGCGGTGGCTGGTTCCCTGGTCAAGCTCCGCTACTATGCCGGCCTCTCGATCGAGCAGGCCGCCAAATCGCTCGATATTTCGGTCGCAACGGCTTACCGCCACTGGGCCTACGCTCGAGCCTCGCTGCTCTGCGCACTGCTCGACGAACGCGAGTAAGGCCCGGGAGCCAAGATTATTTCGCCCTCGTGAGAAAACCGCGCCACCGATCTCGCACGTGGAGATAGGCGAGGAATGTCCCTCGTCGATTCCGACCCATCCATGCACCGGTTCTAACCCCGACACCAGTCGTCAAGGTAATCTACCATGCGAGGTTGCATCTCGAAGTTCGCGTATCTCTCGGTCGTCTTGATTGTGTTTGCTGCCGGTACAACAGCCCAGGCCGACTTCCATGCCACGGCCAACGTGCAGGGGGGCGGCTTTCTTGATACCGAAAGCGGGGCGCTCTCCGCGACCGCGCAGGGCTCCTTCAGGTCCTCCTTCCAGGATGTGTATTCGTTCGGGTCAGGCTCTGCCACGTCGCAAGGTCTGCCCGGGGTGAGCGGCGTGCTGGTGACCGGCTCATCGACTAATAACGACCCCGTACCCGTCAAAACCCAGGCCGAGTGGCAGGACACGTTGAGCCTCAGGGGACCGGCCGGGACTGTCCTGCCGGATTACGTGGATTTGTACTTCCACGCGGGAGGCACCATCACTTATTCGAGTTATGCCGGCGGGACGATCGGCGTTAAAGGAACGAACGGGTACAGTTTTTATCAATTCGGGTACTTTGGCGAAAATCTCAATAACTCAGGTTTCTGGGACTCCGTCCAATATGGTGATGGTCACCTCGATGGGACATGGCATGAACGGGTCTTCCTCGGATCGCCGGACGCCCAAGGCAATCGGACCGGGGATTGGTTTGTCGGTTATTATACCCAAACCGATACCTCGTACGGAGGATATCGCGACATATTTGCCACGGTTAACGGAAATGACCCACCGACCTTCTCGTTCGACGCGGTGCGGTTGGCGGACGGCCGGACTCCGGAGGAAGCTGGTCTGTCGTTGACGTTTGGCTCGGGGATCCTCTCCCCGAACGTGGTCCCCGAGCCGTCGAGCGTAGTCATGCTCGGCATCGGGACCGTCGGGCTGCTCGGCTCCGCTTGGCTGCGCCGCAAGCGCAATCGCGCCTGACCTCTGCATCCTGCTCGACGAATCCAAGCAAGGCCCGCAAGGCAGGATTCTTTCGGGCCGGTGAGAAATCGCCCACCGAATGTCGCACGTCAAGAGGGGCGAGGGATGTTCCTCGCCGACTCCAACCCGTCCAAGCACCGGACGGAAACCCAGCCCCGCATCCAGAGAGATGTACCCTCATGCGCTTCCCACGCTTCCCCATCGGTTTCGCCGCGACGTTCCTCGCCCTTTGGTGGATGGCCCTACCGCAGGCCCGCGCCGGCATCGACCTCGGCGTCAGTTATTCAAACTCAACCTATCATCAACTCTACGGTGAGGTCATCGACAACCGATCGGAGAGCGACACCCAGAACGCCTCGGATGTCCGCTCGGCGTCGATCTCCCTGGGCTCGTCCTTACCGCAATCCGCCGTCAGCGTGTGGGCCGAGGGTGGACTGATCGGCCCGGGGGATGGGCTCAAGCTCAGGACGTTCGCCTCAGGCGCCGCCAACGGATTCTACGGCTACACGCTCAATCTCGGCAACTATGAAAATACCGCGGGGGACTTCCTCGGGACGGCCACCGCCCGGTGGAATGATTCCGTCCGACTCACCGGCATGACGGGGATGCTTCCCTCCTCCGTGTTCCTGGTGGCCGATGTCGGCGGCTCGCTGTCGTCCGTGGGGAATTCGTTCGCGGAGGTGTTGGCGTGGCTCGAATCCTCCGCAGGGCTCGTCAGCAGGGACTCCGCGGGCTCGCTGATGATCGAAGTGCCACTTGATAGCTCGGGTGCCGGTTTTTGGGACATGTTGCTTCTCGCCGGCGTTAGAGGTATTGCCCAGGCAGTCGGGCCACCGAGCAGCAGCACCGAGTACGCGGGGGCGACTGCGGACTTCTCGCACACGATGATGCTGAGTTCGGTGCTGGTCCAAGACGCGAACGGGGACCTCGTGACCCCAGAATCTCTGGGCTACTCGGTGAGCTTCGACTCGGGTATGGCCTCGCCGAACGTTTCGTCCGTGCCCGAGCCGTCGAGCGTCGTCATGCTCGCCATGGGCACCGTCGGCCTGCTCGGCCACGGCTGGCTGCGCCGCAAGCGCAGGGGCGCCTGACTCGATGGGGGCCGGTGGGCACCGCCGCGAGGCCGGCCTGCCACGACATATCGCTTGAGACGAACGAACGAGTAATATCATCCTTCAGGCCCGCGCGACGATTGCGTTCGAGACCGGTTCTCCTTCCGGGGTATCCTTGATGAGTGCTCTTGAGAAGGCCAAATCCCTCTTCCTGGCCGCGATTGAAAGGGGCCCATCGGGGGAATGCGCGACTTTTCTCGACAAGGCCTGCGGCGGGGACGTCGCCTTGCGGGACCGGCTCGAGCGACTCCTGGAGGCCCACCGAATTCTGGGCGCCAAGCCGGTCCCCGGGGCCGACGCGACGGGCGACCTGCCTTCGTTCCTCGAAGGCCCTGGCACCGTCATCGGCCCTTACAAGCTGCTGGAACAGATCGGCGAAGGGGGCATGGGCCAGGTCTTCATGGCCGAGCAGACGGCCCCCGTCCGACGCAGGGTGGCCCTCAAAATCATCAAGCCGGGCATGGATTCGCGGCAGGTGATCGCCCGCTTCGAGGCCGAACGCCAAGCCCTCGCGATGATGGATCACTCCAACATCGCCCGGGTCCTCGACGCCGGGGCTACTGCGACGGGCCGCCCTTACTTCGTGATGGAACTGGTTCACGGCATCCCGATCACCGAGTACTGCGACCGCGAGCGGCTTCGGGTCCCGGCGCGGCTGGAGCTGTTCGTCCTGGTCTGTCGGGCCGTCCAGCACGCCCACCAGAAGGGCATCATCCACAGGGACATCAAGCCGTCGAACGTCTTGATCACGCTCCATGACGGAATCCCAGTCCCCAAAATCATCGACTTCGGCATCGCCAAGGCCACCGGCCAGAGCCTGACCGATAAGACCCTCTTCACCGGCTTCGCGCAGCTCGTCGGCACGCCGTTGTATATGAGCCCCGAGCAGGCCGAACTCTCGGGGCTGGACATCGACACCCGCAGCGATATCTACGCGCTGGGCGTCCTGCTCTACGAGCTCCTGACGGGCAGCACTCCGTTCGACGGAGAGACGCTGCGCGAGGCGGCGTTCGACGAGATGAGGCGGATCATCCGAGAAGAGGAGCCGCCCAAGCCCAGCACTCGGCTCGGCACCCTCGGTAAGACGCTCTCGACCGTCTCTGCCCGGCGTGGGTCCGACCCGAGGAGGCTCGACCACGCCGTGCGGGGCGAGCTCGACTGGATCGTGATGAAGGCGCTGGAGAAGGACCGTCGACGACGCTATGAGACGGCCAATGACTTCGCGGCCGACGTGACGAGGCATCTGACCGACCGGCCGGTCGAAGCCTGCCCACCGTCGCGCCGGTATCGATTCGGGAAATACGTCCGGCGCAACCGGACGATCCTCATCACGATGGGATTAGTGGCCATTGTTCTGATCGCCGGCGCGGTTGTCAGCACCTGGCAAGCCTTCCGGGCCACCATCGCGGAACGACGCACGATGTCGGCCCTCGCGGCCGTCGAGCGAAACGAACGGATCAACCGACGGTTCTGGTACGGGTCTCAGGTCAGGCTGACCCAGCAGGCGTTGTCGGCCGGGCAAGTCGACTTCGCCCAGGAGGCCCTCGAACGGTTGCGGCCGATGCCGGACGAGCCCGATCTTCGCGGCTTCGAGTGGCACTATCTACGCCGCCTCGCGCACCGCGACGCCTCCCTCCTGTTCGGGCACGAATCGCCGGTCTACGCGCTAGCCCTCTCCCCCGATGGGCACACACTGGTTTCGGGAGACCAGCAGGGCATCCTCGTATTCTGGGACCTTGTCGCCTGGCGTGAACGCGCCCGAGTAAGCGGTCACGAGCACGGCGTCGGCAACCTCGTCTTCGCCCCCGACGGCCGGACGGTCGTTTCCTCCGATTTCGGGTCTGTGCCCGGCGAGGTCAAACTCTGGGACCCGGCGACCGGCCGCGAGTCGGCCCGAGTCCCGGGAATCTCCGCGGCCGTCTGCGAGCTCGGGATTTCCCGAGACGGTCGGACGTTGGTGGTCTGCGATCGGAGAGTCGACATCCGAGGGACCGAGGGCCGGGTCACCCTCTGGAATCTCTCTCCCGATCGCGCGATCACGCCGGCCGAGGTGCCGACGATCGCGAGCGACCTTTTTGGTATCTCCCCGGACCACCGATGGCTCGCGACCGCCTCGAGATCGGGCGAGGTGACGTTGAGAGATGCTTCCACGGGCCGACCGATCCGGAATTTGCTGGGGCCGGAGTCCTACGTCAAGGCATTGGGCTTCACTCAGGACGGGCGGTCGATTCTCGTACACAACCAGAAGTCGTTGATCTTCTTCGACCCGGCGACCGGAGCCGAGCAGCAACGGGTCGACTCATGGGCGACCGACGGACCCGGGATGAGCTGGGGCGTCAACCTCTTCCGAGGGCTCCCTCTGCGGCACGGCAACGAATTCTGGCTCACCGACGCCCGGTCCCACCTCCGTCCCACGATCCTCGAAGGCGTCTCCGGCAATAACCTCCGGTTCCAGTTCTCTCCTGACGGGCGGACGCTCGCCGGGGCCGGTGAATTCAAGTGCGCGACCCTCTGGGACGTCGCATCGGGAAGGAAACGCGCCGAGTACCCCTCGCCCGCGAGGGCGGTGCGAACGCTGGCCTTCACGTCTCGCGGCGAATCCTTGTTCTTCGGGTCCTCGGACGCGAAGGTCCGCCTCTGGCACATCGAGAAGCGCCCGGACCCCCTGAGCCACCTGTCTAGCCATGACAAGGAAGTCTGGGCCCTGGCCTACACTCCCGACGGCCGGACGCTCGCCTCGGCGGCCGACGACCATACGATCAAGCTCTGGAACCCTCATGACGGCATCCTCCGAAATACCTTGACGGGACACCTTTCCCTCGTCTCCTCGCTGGCCGTGAGCCCCGACGGGAAGACGCTCGCCAGCGGAAGCTTCGACCGGACGGTCCGGCTCTGGGACCTGCCGTCGGGCCGAGCCCGCGTCGTCCTGAGCGGTCATACCGAACGGGTCCGTGGAGTGGCCTTCTCCCCCGACGGCCAGCTCCTCGCCGCCTCCTCGTCCGACGGCACCATCCGGATCTGGGACTCGAAGGGTGGCCGGAAACTCACCACTCTTCGCGGTCCCGGCGATGGGCTCCACGACCTGGCGTTCGACCACGACGGTAGTCGCCTCGTTTCGGCCTGCAACTCCGGGGCCCTCTGGGTCTGGGACCTTACCGGGGGCCGGGAGCCGCTCACAATCCCCGGCCCCAATGCCTGCGTGACGGCGGCTTTTTCGGAGGACGGATCGCTCCTCGCCTCGGGAGATGACCGAGGCGGCGTCTTCATCTGGGACGCCGAGACCTGGGACCGACGTATCGCCATCAAGGGGTCCGACGCGGCGATCCGAGAGCTCTCATTCTCTCCCGACGGTCGAACCCTCGCCGCCGCCTGCGACGATGCCAAGATCCGCCTCTGGGATCCCGCCACCGGCCAGTTGACTCTCTTGCTCGACGGCCACCCCCGGCGCGTCAACGCGGTCGCCTTCTCGCCCGACGGATCGACACTGTCCTCCGCGAGTCACGACGGGGCTATCAAGCTCTGGAGCGTGGGACGACCGTGATCACGATCGTAATTGAGATCGCCCGTCGGTCCCATATCAAGACGCGGTAGGCCAGACACAAGAAGGTCAATTCGCTTCCGCTGTGGAATTAACGGCCTCGGTCCCCCGCCGACGCTTCATGCCTCGCAAGGAAGCCGGGGCGTCGGCGTCCTTCCTTTGACTTTCGTGTGGCCGCGCGTCGTTTCTGTGAACAAAAGTCTCGGTTAAGATCGTTGTTTTTTTCTCCGTTACTATCGGAGCCCCATGGCTAATCTTTAGGGGGCACCCGTGGACATGCACAGCGTGACTTCGATTGGCGTCGGACCGTCGGCTCAGTGCGTGTCCACGCACTCGTCACGGCGTGGGGGAGATTAGCATGGCGACGGCACTCGTGCGTGATCTGGACGACGACGTGTACGAGCGGCTCAAGGCCCGTGCCGCGGGCAATAACCGCTCCCTGGAATCCGAACTTCGGGAGATCTTGGTACTGGCCTCCAGGCAGGTCGATGTGGCGACGGCCCGGGCGGCCGCCGAGGCCATGCGCCAGCGGCTCGCGGGCCGACCGCATAGCGACAGCGGTGATATTCTCGGAGAGGAACGCGTAAGGTGAGCGACCTTACCGCATCGGACCCAGCCGGTACGCCGGGGCGGTCGACCGCGTCATCAGCTCGTCCAATTCTCATACCCGACGCGCCTGTCGGCATCAAATGGCACGTCCCGGAACCGCACTCCGACGCGGCGGCCAGGCTGCTCGACCTTCGCTTCGAACTCCATATTCCCGCGTACTTCTTTACCGAGGCGGCAAGCGTCTTGCAGCGCAAGGTGGCCGTCGACCGAACGCTCTCAGAGGCCGAAGGGCTGGAGGCCTTTCATCTTCTCCGAACGGTCCCATTGACCATCCACGGGACTGAGGAAATGCTGGAAAACGCTTTTCCGACACGGAGTGCGCTACCGTCGCCCGGTGTATGACAGCCTTTACCTGGTGCTCGCAGCCGCGACAGGAGGGCGGGTTGTGACTGCCGACCGCCGACTCTACAACGGTGTCCACGGCGGCCCTCTCGACCACCTCGCGGTCTGGGTGACTGATCCGCTTTGAGATATCGCTCTCAGCGATCATTCATCTCGTATCGAGGCGCGAGTCGCTACACATCGTAGGCACGCGGACTAACCAATTGCATCCCGGTTTCACCCCTCCGCGATTTCGCGGAGGGGCTTACCAACCAGGATGGGAAAGGGGATAAGTCCAATTAACATTAAAACACACCGCAATTGGACTTATCCCTTTTTCCTCCATGTGAACGCGCCTTGCCCCTTTCGATCGGAGCACTTTTCCTGAACACGGGGTGACGCGAGATGCTCAATGTAATTCGCCGGATCTACCGCGTCGCCGCCACTGCCGCGGGCCTGTCGAACTCCGGGGGCTCCTCCTCACGTAGCGGATAGGCCAGTTGCCCGACAAGCGAATCGGGCAATTTCGCCTCGATGCCGTATGCCGCCGGCCATTCGTTGCGAGGCAGGAAATGGGTCCCGAAGATCCGGTCGAGCCAGGGGAGGGTGGAGGCGTAATTTCGGTTGATGGGCCCGTTCAGCGTATGGTGCCAGTGGTGGAACGCGGGGGTGGAGATGAGCCATTCCAGCGGCCCGAACCGCCAGCGCACATTGGCGTGAATGAAGAACCCCCAGACCACGCCGATCAGGCCGACCAGGATCGGCACCACGCTGCCCGCCGGGCCCACCGGACCGCCCAGGCCCAGCACATACATCGGCACCAGGCCGCAGAACCGGCCGAACACCATGTCGACCGGATGGGCGCGGGTGTTGACCAGGAAGTCGACATGCTCGGCGCTGTGATGGATCGAATGGAACCGCCAGAGGTACGGGACCTCGTGGCTCCAGCGATGGCCCCAGTAATAGCCGGTCTCCCCCGCGACCAGCCCGCCGAGTACGCGTGCCCAGAGCGGCAGGGCGGCGGTTACCGCCAGAAGACCGCCCGGAACGGTGCGGTGCACAACCCAGGCCAGCATGCCCAGCGGCACGCTCAGAAGAACGGCGGGTAACAGACTGCTGAGGAAATAGTAGCCGAGATCGACCCCCATCCCCTTGCGCAGGAATTTTTGAGGATGGACGGCGAACAGACGCTCGAGCGGCACGAAGATCACGACCAGGATCATCAGCCACAGGGAGACCCGGAAAACACCGATCAGCAGTTGCTGAAGATGCGGACCGATGAGCTGGAACATGTGTCCTGTCCTGCCATATGAACACACGACGGTAATAGAATCAGGCAGGGCGGGAAAGTCCTGTCCCGCCCGCAGGTTTAGCACGATCGAGACAACGGTGTCGATCAGATCGCAGCGGACTTCCTGGCACGCCGGCGCAGGTAGACCGCGCCAAGGCCGAGCGCGCCGACGACCATGAGCGACATCGTCGACGGTTCCGGCACGGCATTGAGCGTCACGCCATCGAGCAGCAGGAACGGAGGTACGCCGGGGGCGCCCGTTGCAAAGAAGGAAAGCACGTCGCTGGTACTGTCCGCTGTGAAGGTCATCGTCTGGTGCATCCAGCCGGTGAAGCTCCCAGAGGGGTTGGGCACAGTGGGGGTCACCTGGGTCTCGCTGCCGAAGCCAACCGTCCAGTAGTCGTTGGTGACGCCCGTATAGGCATACTGCTGAGCGCCTGCCCACCAGAAGCCGACCTGGTAAGTGTCGCCGGCAGTCAGGCCGCCGATGGTCTGGGAGATCGTCGTATTATTGTAGCTACCATCCGCGGAGAGAAAGTTGCCGCCATCAGGGCTGCTGGCGGTCAGGCCATTGTTGACACTTCCCCCGCCGGCGCCTGGGCCCCAAAGGTAGATCGACCCGCCAAATTCCGGGCTGTAAACGCCGGTCGTGTCCGCAGTCCCTGCACCGTAGATGAAGGAGTAGGACGTCGTCGACCAATCCGTGACGCTTGTGTCCCAGCCAATCTGGCCGGGGCCGTTGGTGGTCGACTCGAAGCCACCATTGAGCACCAGATTCTGCCCCGCTCGAGCACCGCCGGCGCGCCGAGCGCCAGGGCGACTGCCAGGGCCACGATCACTGCGAATTTGTTCCAAGTCACGTGAAAACCTTTTCTCGTTGGGGACAGAAACAGGGACACAATTACGGACGGAAACAGGGTCGCGACCAGTATCGGTGGACTGGACAACCAATTGCATTCCCGTTGCGACTCAAACTCAGCAGCATGGAAATTCATGAACGAATCGAGGGCGCATTGAGATCGTAGCCGTGTCGGCCCTCCTCATCGGGGAGGGTTGGTACTCGGTCTCATCGGCGCGGTCGTTGTCGGGGTATGAACTCCTGAAGGCATCGCGTTCATCGGCTCGTCCGTCGAACTGCATCAACCCTCGCCGCCTGTCGCAGCGACGACATCCTGATGGGGAGGGTGATGCCGGTGCATTCAAACAACATCGTCGAGTCATGCTTGAGGAGTGTCGAGTATACGTCCGAAAACGTACGATGCAAGGAGTGACTCACTGTTAACTAATAAATTCTTCTAAAGCGATCTTTTTGCCAATCATATCTTCATTCCGGGGCGGCGAAGGCGTCCGAAGTAACCATTATTGCGGGGCTTGGTAGCCTGGGGACAGAAAAAGGGATAAGGGGACAGAAAAAGGGATAAGTCCAATTACGGCGTGTTTTGAATTCTAATTGGACTTATCCCCTGGTATGTAGTTTTCTTTCTTGAGAGAGAAATCTTCTCTTTCATCCATCCAGGCTATCTTGCGGGTTGGAATTCGATTTCCTCCAACTCGATGAGGTGTCTGTATGGCCAGCATGTCTCGCCGATTGACACGCCGTTCCCGGCGCCCCGCTACGGTTTCCAAGCCCTCAGGATCGGTTCACCCCCGAGTCCAGAAAGTCGGGCCGCAACACTTCGGCATCGTCGCCGTCGATTGTGCCAAGGCTCGTTCCAAATGGATGTTTACTGATTTTTATGGTAACATTCTTATACAACCAACTGTCGTTGAGCATACAGGCCCTGGCCTCAATGCGGCTGTCGCCTGTGTCCGTCAAGCGATCGAGGCTCATGCGATTGCCGATCTGATCGTCGCCGTCGAGCGAACCGGCAATTACCACCTGCCGGTCAAACGGTCTTTCGCGGCCGCCGGCTTTGAGACCCGCGTCGTCCATCCGCTCACTTCCAAGCAATTCCGCCTCCCCGCCGATCCCGGCAACAAGACTGATGATACCGATCTGGCTGCCATCCAACGAGCGGCCGTCAATGGCTTTGGCTTGATCGAACTGGCGCTTGATGAGGTCCATGCTCAACTCCGACTGCTCGCGCGCCACCGCCGCGACCTGGTGCGCAAGAACGCCTCACTCCGCAATCAAATCCACGTCGAGCTTGACGCTTTGTTGCCCGGACTCTCGGCGGCCGTTGGCAATGCCCTCGATAATGAAACCGCGCTTCTGATTGCGCGGCAACTCGGTTCTGCTCGGGCCATTCGCGCCCGTGGCTTGGAAGGTCTGGTCAGCTTGCTGGAAGGTCAGAAGGTACGCTTCCAGCGCCGCAGCCTGGAGAAGATCCTGGCCTGGGCCGACCAGGCTCATGAAGCTTCAGAACATGAAGGTGTTCATCAGCGCATATTAGTTTCCTTAGATGACGAACGCCGGTCTCGGCTCCAATCGATCCGCCTTCTTGAGGGGGATTTGGCGTCGCTTCTGGCGCGAACTCCCTACGTGCTGCTTTTGAGCTTTCCAGGGATCAACGTCGTCTCGGCTGCCGAGTTCGCTGGCGAGATGGGTCCGATTCAAAACTCGCCCAGCGATAGCGCCATCACCGGGCGAACCGGATTGTATCCCGCCCGCTATCAGAGCGATCAAGTCGACCGCACTGGGCCACTGGTTGGCCGGGCCAATCGCACGCTACGGTACACGATTCTCCTGATCGGCGAAAACCTGCTGCGGTGTAATGCTCATTTTCGCCGCTTGGGCGATGCCTGGCGAGAGGCTGGAGTCGATAAACGAGTGATGGTCGTGCGCGCCGCCAAGCGGTTTTGCCGGATCGCCTATCGCATGGTTGCCGGGGGCCAAGTGTTTCGCCACCCGAGCTGCCGGGAGCGGCACTATATTATTGAGAAATTGAGTACATTTTATGTAAATCATAATGTACCAATAGATCAGATGCTCACTGATTTGTGTGAAACAGCCAAGGCGATTCCAGCGGCCGAGCATGCCGCCGAAGCCCAGCGGTTCCAAGCCAAGTGCGCGGCAACTCCCAAGCGTGGCCCTTCGGCCTCGCCTGGCCCTGCCACGCCGCACTCGAACATCGGCCGACGTTGTACCGGGCCGCGTCCGCTGAGTGCCATTTTGCCCGAGATCCTACTTCGATTGGGGGTGACGATGATAGAATCGAGCGCGTCAGGGGAGACCGATCCCACCTGACCGCGATGGCCGACGGCCCGAACAACGCCTATCATCCCCGTGGCGCTTTGACGCCTTCGAGTAAAGCGTGGCGCTCTGTCGGATCACCCAACGCCTGATGCGGCAGCGTGGGGTCACTCCCCTGATAACCAGTGTGGCGAGTGGTGATTGCCAACACGCGACAGAGGTGGCCGTGGCCTCGTGGTTACTGGTCAAATGTCTCCCATTAACTCGCCGTTCGGCGAGCATGGGGAGGGTGCGCGCTGCGATCACTCACTCAAAACCCGCATGGCAGTCTTTTCCCCCGCACCCAAGATTTCTGGCCTTCACATCGTCCGGAACTTCCATGTACCTTATCGCCGCGATCGGACGTCGACTCGTTCGTTGGGATGTCGCGAATCGCCGACTCGCTGCGGTCAGTGAGTTCGCCATCAAGGAAGAAATCAGCGTTGGCGCAGTGTCACATGGCGGATCCGTTTGCGCCACGGACGGCTCACCTGGTGAAATCTTGCTATGGGATCCAACGACGCTTTCACTTCTAGGGACAATGCCGGTCGAGCGAAATAAAATTTTCGCCCTGGAATTCACTCGCGATGGGCGAAGTTTAATCTTGGCGCGCTACGGGCAATCGTTCGACGTGTGGAACATTGCCTCACGAAAACGAACGATGGCTCTGACATCATCCTTTCCCCGCTTGCCGCTGGTCGGCTCGATCGCCATTGCCCCTGATGACTCCCGAGTCGCGGCGATCCTTCTCGATGATTCACCGAAAGATCGACAGCACTACTTGTGGCACACCTCTCGGATTCTTCGCGGCGATGCTCCAATAACACCCAGCGTCACGTCGACTGGCAAATGAATCTCTTACAACTCACCGAACGGGAACGGTTCTCGAGGACTGGCTAACGATTTCGCCAGGAGCTCACGAAAGCTTGGGTTGTGGTCGATGAGCTGATTAACCAGGTCGTCGTTTTCTTCGAGGGGCTGTATCGAGATCAAGCCTCTGTCCGGCAGCTCGATGACGAGAGTCTGGCCCGCGTCGTAGCATCGGCGGAGAACGCCTTCTGCGTCAGCTTGTCGGTCGCTCAGCGGAATCACTTTTGTGTCCATAAAACTCCTCGCCCCCGACAATGAGTTTGTTGCCCCGCTTTTGGCCCACGGCCACAATCGTGACCTCGAGGTTGTCCTCGTCGACGCTGTAGAGAACACGGAAGTCGCCGAGTCGGAGCTCTTCGCTGGCAAATGGGTTGGGCCGAAGCGCCTTGTTGGCATTACCGACGAGCGTCGGCCGGCCGGTTCTGAAGTCGAGCGGCGATGCCATCGCCGATGAGTCGCCGATCCCGCACTGCAAAATCCAAGAGTTGGGCCTTGGCCTCCCGAGTCATCGTGACATTATAAAGCATGGCAGGCCAACTTTCGGGGCAAGCCGCCCGTCCTCGTGTGCGGAACAGTCATCTTACGATGGCCGCTTTACCAAATGCAGGCTTCCGTTTTGCGTCTGAATCGCCGAGCTCAACGTATCGTCGGGGTTGACCCCAAATGCCTTGCGGCGTATGGTATGCACCGACGCGGGAGTCGCCATGATCGACTCGCGCCCGGGCGATGGTGTTCTCTTGATCAATCGACGTGCAGGATGCACATCAATCCGAGCGCGAGGGACGGAACCCTTGACGATCGATCGCACTCATATTCTCGTCCTCAATTTCAACGGCCGCGAGCTGCTCGCCGAGTGCCTGCCGTCTGTTCTTGAGGCTGCCGACCGCGCGCCTGTCCCCTGTCAGGTCACGGTCATCGATAATAGCTCGACCGACGGCTCGCCCGAATTCATTGCCGATCGCTGGCCGCGCGTGAATCTCGTCCGTGAGCCGAATCGCGGGCTCGCGTCATTCAACCGGGTGCTCGAGCGCCTTGCCGAACCGGTTGTGTTGCTGCTTAACAACGATATCAAGCTCGAACCCAACGCGATCGCGCCCCTGCTCAAAACATTCGAGACGGCCGACGATGCCCTCTTCTCAGCGCCGCTTTGCTGGACATTCGACGGTCAGACTTACGAAGGGATGCGGACGCGCGTCCGCACGCGTTATGGGCTCGTCCAGGGGATGAGCCGCGTACCGGGGTTCGAGCAGGTGATCGACAAGGCCGACCTGACCGCCGCGGCCGGACCCGTCCTGGCCGTCGATCGCCGCCGATTCCTCGCGCTGGGCGGCTACGACGCGATTTTTTTTCCGGGACGGATTGAAGACCTCGACCTCGGGTTCCGGGGCTGGATGGCCGGCTTTCGCGGTTATTACGTTCCCGAGTCGGTCGCCTTTCACCAGGGGTTTGCCACGTTCGGTCCCGAGCTGGCGCAGGGACGGTGCGACGAGCTGGCGAGTCGAAACACCCTGATATTCATGTGGAAGAACACGGGCGGCGCACGACTCCTCAATCATTTGCTCTGGCTTCCCGTTCGCTTTGCCTATGCGATTTTGTCCGGACAGTTCCGTTTCGCGACGGCGTTTTTTGGAGCGCTTTGCCGGCTTCATGGCGTGCTGGCGGCCCGGCGGGCACTCGCTGTGGGCCAGGGGGGATGGGTCAGAGCGCAGGAAGCGTTTTTTCAGCGGTTCGAGTGGTAGATGACGCGGCCGGTCGGCGGTCAGACGGCCGCGAGAGCCTGAAAACTGGCGATGTCCACAGGCAAATCAAGAGTTCGCGGCACGCAAGGAGGCGTTTCATGTCAGCCCGGGCTGTCCATCTCGTGATCGACGCCCGACCGCGCGGTCCGCGCGGGCTGCTGGCGGCCGAGGTGGTGCTCGGCAAGAACGTGCTCGAGCACTTGCTCGATCTGGCCGAGGAGCACGTGCCGCGGGGCGAGGCGATCATCGTTCATGCGCGCGACGACGAGCACGCTCGCCTTCGCGATCTGGCTCTCAGCGAACGCCCCGATCGCGTTGTTTTCGTCAATGGTCCGACACGCGCCGATGCCGCCGTGTTGCGCACCGACCGGCTCTATGATCGCGGGCGACTCCGCCGGGGCCTGCGGCGCGGCCGGTCGCCCGAATCGGCCGTCTTGTGGCGGCTTGACCAGCCCGAAGCCCTATCCTCGGCCGAAGACGAGCTGACCCGGCGCGTGTCTTACCAGCCACTGGGAAAGTACTGGGCCTTTCCGATCGCCAGACGGCTGGCGGAATTACTCTGCCCGACATCGATTCGGCCCAACGCTCTGACGCTCGCCTCGGGTGGGCTGATGCTGGCCGCGGCCCTGGTCGTGGCTTTCGGTCCCGGCAATGGCTGGATCGAGCGGATCGTTGTTGCACTGGGACTGGCACTGGCCCTGATTCTCGATACGGCCGACGGCCGGCTCGCCCGCTTGCAGGGAACGCGCTCGGCCCTGGGCCAATGGCTCGACCAGGTCCTGGATGAGCTGGCTGATATGGCGCTTCACGCGGCCATCGCGTGGTCGGCATTCAGCCGCGACGGGCAACCCGTCTGGCTGCTGCTCGGTATGCTCTATGCCTCAGGCAAGTATCTTTTTGTGGTTCAGTCGCTTCTGGGCGAGGAGCTCGAACGGACCAATCGCGAGACTTCGGGACGATCCGGCCGACATGCGGCCGAGCCCGGCCGTTCGAGGGATCGAGATGTCATCGTCTGGCTCAAGAGCCTGGTGCGTATGGTCGGGCACGCCGACGTTCGCTGGCACGGCTGGATCGTGCTATCGCTCCTCGGGCGGCTCGATGTTGCGCTGGCCGTATACGCGGCTTACTTCCCACTGAGAGCGTTTGCCGGCGCCGTCAGGAAGGGGGTTCGCTATGCCTGAGCCCCGGGTGTCGGTTCTGATCGTGGCCAAGAACGAGGCGCATAACCTCGCCGACTGCCTGCTCGCGGCTGACTGGGCGTTTGAGCGCATCGTGGTCGTCGATCGGGCCAGTCGCGATGGTACGCTCGATATCGCACGCGAGATCGCCGAGGTGGTTGCGGTTCGCGAGTTCGACGACTTCGCCAGCCAGCGAAATTTCGCCCTGGCACTGGCGGCCGGCGACTGGGTCTTTTCGGTCGATGCCGACGAGCGCATCACTCCCGGTTTGGTTGCCGAGATCCGACGGATTCTTGCCGACGAAACGCACGCGCACCGCGGGTTTCGCGTGCCGATCCGCAGCGTGATTCTCGGCCGCCCGTTCGGATTTTCGGGGACGCAACACGATTACCCGCTGCGCCTGTTCCGCCGCGGCTATGGCCGGTGGGTCGGGATGGTTCACGAGACGGTCGAGCTGGCTGGCTCGGTCGGCCGGCTCGAGAACGCACTGCGGCATCACTCGCTTTCGAACGTGCAGATCTTTTTGAGCAAGCTCGATCATTACACGACGCTCGAGGCACATGGGCTGGCACGGGCCGATCGTCGTTTTCGGCTCCGCGATATCACGCTCAGACCGATCTGGACGTTTTTCAAGCTCTACGTCTTCAAGCAAGGTTTTCGCGACGGTGCCGAAGGCTTCATGTTTTGCGCCCTCTCCGGCCTGTCGGTCGCGGTGCGTGCGTGGAAACATCGCGAGCTGACGCTCGCGGGAGGCTCGTCATGATCGCCGAGCACGAAAGAGTCGTGGCCTCGCGCTTTGATGGGCTCCATGACCGATTCAAGAGTGACCTCGAAGACCAGGATCAGGATGTGCGGCTCCGCGGGATCCTCGACCATCTCGGGTCCATTGATGGCCGCCGCATTCTCGACCTCGGTTGCGGCAAGGGCCGGTTTTCGAGGGCCCTGCATGATCGAGGAGCGTCGGTCATCGGCATGGATCTTTCGAGGGCCATGCTAGCGCGAGCAGCGGGCATTTGATCGCGTTCGCGCCTCGGCCCGGCGCCTTCCCTTTTCGTCCGCCAGTTTTGACGGGATTGTCGCCGTGGAGGTATTCCAGCATCTTGCGACGTCGTCGCTTGACGCGGTATGCCAGGAAGCTCGCCGCGTGCTCCGGCCGGGGGGAACCCTGGTCATCGTCGACAAGAACCGACTGTCGTGGAACACGCAGCGGCCCTGGCTCCCCAGCGCCGCGGTGAAGTGGATCGATGAGCGGCGCGGCTCGTGGATGTACTCCCACCATGACAAGGTGCGCGAGCGCTGGTTCACGCCGGGTGCGTTGCGTCGACGGCTGGCTGCCAGTCTTTCAGGCGTGCGGGTCGAATACTTGATGACGAACGCCGAACGCGGCCGGTTTCCGTTTCAATACTTGGCGAGCACGCGGCTATTTGTGCTATGGTCGGCACGGGCGCCGGGAGGCAACGGATGACGGAACTTTATTCGTCGATACTCGCGTCGCTGCCGCTCTTGTTGTGGAAGACCCCGCCGGGCCTGGAGCTGATCCTCGCCCAGGAAGGCGTGCCGTTCGAGACGGTCAGAGACCCGCACCCGTTTTCCTTTCGGGGGGGCCGGTTCGTCCTGTACGACGGCCGCAGGGTCTCTGCGCAGGTTCGCTGCGCACTCTTGTGAGCACGAATCACGTCGCGATCGATATCGACAGACTGCGACACGGCGAGCCGGTCGACCCGTTCGCGGCTCTGATCGACACATCGGCCGCGCTCGGCACATGGTCTGTCGGCGATTTGAGCCTTTCGGAGCGTATCGCGCGATCGCCCAAGGCCTGGATTCGCCGCCGCTTGATCGAGCAGTTGCGTGAGACGGTGACCGAGGCGGGGGGCGTCTGGATGCGGCTGGCGGCTTTCCCCTATCCTTATCGATCGGCATTCAGTTTCCGCGCCGATCTCGATGAGCCGAGCCCGGACGACTACCACCGATTCGCCGAGGCGCGGGCTCCCCTCGATGGGTGCTGTACTCATTTCGTCAGCACGAATGCCTATACGCATCACCCGTCGGTCCTCGCCGACTTGCGGCACCACGACACCCAGTCGCATGGCCATTTCCACCACGTTTATCGCGATCCGGAAGCCAACCGGGCCAATCTCGAGCGCGCTCATCGCATTCTCTGGGGTTCGGGCTTCGAGCCGGTCGCGTTTGCCGCTCCGCACGGCGTATGGCGGCGCAGCCTCGATGACCAGCTCGAAGATCTTGGATATCTTTACTCATCCGAATTTCAGCTTGGCCACGACGACTTTCCTTTCTATCCGTGGAAAGGAAGCCGTTTCTCACGCATCCTTCAAATCCCGGTACATCCGATCTGCGAGGGCCTTTTCCTCGAGGCGGGTGTCGACGACCCGCGTATGGTCGCCGACTACTTCGAGCGCGTCGTCGGGGCCAAGGTTGACGCCGGCGAGCTCGCCGTGATGTACGGCCATCCCGAGCGCAGGCTCGGCCGGATGCCGCAGGTCATGGCCGGTTTAGCGCGGGCGCTCGATAGTCGCTCGCTCGTGTGGCGCGCCAATTTCTCCGAGCTGGCACGCTGGTGGCGCTGGCGGGCGGAACGCCGGTGGCTGGTCATCCCTCGTGAAGATCAGCGCCTGGAGATCCAGTTTCACGAGTGGAACACCGAATACGAGTTTGCCATCGAGATCCACCGGGGACGTTTTCACTGTTCGATTCCCGTGACCGGGCCCCGGATGGTACTCGGGCTGGCTGGCCTGGCTTACGAACGCACGGAAGCACCCGCCGACACGATCGATCCGCCCACGATCGCCCGCGAAGCGCCGAGCTTGAGGCAGGCCGTCCGGTTGGCGCTGGACTGGGAGACCGTCACCCCGCTCGATGACATCCCACGCTCGACCTTCTCGAATCGAATGAAGCGCGGCCTGAGGTGGTGGAAGCAGAAGAACGTGGGGAAATCGGCATGAAGACGACCGCTGCACGCCTGCACGAACCGCCCGCCACCATCGAATCGTGGCTTGCCGAGCGGAGCCGAGCCGCATGTCCGCCGAACGCGGTGATGCTGCACGCGCCGTCGTTTGCCTTCCAGTCGCCGGGAGGCGGTGAGAATCAGCTGGTTCAGACGGCAATGCACCTCGACACGCTCGGGGTGCCCGTGCGGCTCTTCTCTCCCTGGATCGATCGACTCGAGACCGGGCGCCTGCTTCATCTGTTCGGGATGTCGCGCGAAGGGCTCGAGCTGGCGCGCGTGGCCAGAGCCCGGGGTATCCCGGTCGTGCTCTCGCCCATCTGCTGGTACGAGCCCCGTGCCTTGCTGGCTCTCGAACAGGGTTTCATCGGTAAATTCGCGAGCCTGGCCGCGTGGGGTCTGCGGTGTCTCAGTCCGTCGATTCCAGGCTGGCGGCGCGAGCTCTTGCAGGCGAGCGACCGGGTCCTTCCGAACTCGCCATCCGAAGCCGGCCAGTTGATCGAGCTTTTTGGGGTCGCCCGCGACCGGATCCGCGTGGTGCCCAATGGTGTGGCACCTTCGGTCGCACTCGCATCGCCCGAGCTCTTTCAGCGCCAGTGGGGCGCCGATCCGTTCGTGCTCTTTGTCGGTCGCATCGAACCTCGCAAGAATGTTTTCGGACTGATCCGGGCCTTGAACGGAATGAATTTGCCGCTCGTGGTTATCGGCGAAGCTCCCCCGCGGCATGAGGGCTACATGAGAGAATGCCGCCGCGCGGGGCCGGCTTCGTCTCGTGGCTCGGGCGGCTCGATCATCGCGATCCGCTTTTGGCTTCGGCCTATGCCGCGGCGCGGGTCTTCGCGTTGCCAAGCTGGTTTGAAACACCCGGCCTGGCCGCGCTCGAGGCGGCGCTTTCCGGGCTGCGCGATCACGATCACGCCCTATGGATGCACGCGCGATTATTTCGGCTCGATGGTTGAGTACGCCCGGCCTGATCGCGTCGCGGAGATCCGCCGGGCGATCAGCAAGTGCTGGGAAAATGGTCCGGACGCGCGGTTGTCGCGGTCGATCGCGACGCATTATCTCTGGCCCAACGTCGCCCAGACCACGGCGGAGGTCTATGACCAAGTCGCACGCTGAGCCCAAACCCGTGTGCGTCGGCAAGTATCGCTACAGCAAGCTGCGCTGGCGATTGCTCGTGCACGCGCTCGATTTCTGCGGCACGATCGGCATGGCGATTTTCCGGCGGCTGAGGCCGGCACCCAAGCTCGGGCGGCCGCGGCGAATTCTTGTCGTTCAGCTCGATCATCTCGGCGATGCGGTCCTGAGCATGCCGCTGATCGCCGAGCTGCGCCTGGCTTATCCCGATGCGGCAATCGACGTCCTGGCGTCGCCGAGCAACCACGAGGTATTCGAGGCCGATCCCCATGTGAACGAGGTGACAGTCGCCGAGCGCACCTGGTTTGAGCGGCGCCCCGAGCGCTGGAGCTTGCTCGCGGCCGTGTGGAAACTGGGATGGTCGCTGCGCGGGGCACTACGATCTGGGAATCGACGTGCGAGGCGACGTATTGACCGTCCTGGTGCTCGCCCTTGCCGGAGTACCGCGCCGGGTTGGCTGGGCCATGGGGGGCGGAGCGTTCCTGCTCACCGAAGTGGCCCCGTGGATTCCGGGCCGCCATGAGGTTCGTTCGCGGCTCGCGTTACTTCATGTTCTGGGTCTCACGCCGGATGAGTCGACGCGCGCCTGCATTCATCTCAGCGATTCCGACCGCGTCACGGTGGCACGCCGGCTGGCCGACGCGTGGCCGCGCCGCGCCGCCCGCCGAGCAGAATCGCATTCCGCGGTCGCACCGCACCGGGGCCGATTCAGTGACACCCGAAGCGTGCGTCCGGGCTTCGCAACGGGATCGAAGAGCCTTCTGGAGGCCGGAACCTCCGTCCATGAAACGAAAACGGCCGCAGTGGGCTCGATCGGCGATGGCCCGGATTGGCTCCATGCCGACCGTTTTTCTTCACGCCCGCCGCTACTGGCCGTGCATCTCGGAGCCGGCAATGCCGCCAAGCGCTGGCCAATCGAATCATGGAGAACCTTGATCGACCGGTTCCTGAGTGATGGCTGGCGCGTGGTGATCGTCGGCGGAATGGAAGATGTACCGCTTTCGAGCGGTCTGTCCTTGCACGACCGGCTGCGCGACTGGACCGGTAGCTCTGACCGTCACCCAGACGACGGCGCTGCTCGAGCGAGCCGACCTTTTTATTGGGTCAGACTCTGGGCCCGCGCATCTGGCGGCGTCGGCGCGTACTCTTTCGGTCATTCTCTTCAGCGGCACCAATCAGCCCCGGCAGTGGCGCCCCTGGTCGCGGCATTCTCTTGTGATGCGCCATCGCGTGGCGTGCCAACCGTGCCACCAGAAGGTCTGCCCACTCGCCGATCATCCGTGCATGGCGGGTCTTGGCCCGGACCGGGTTTACCGTGGGGCCATGCGATTGTGGTCGCGAACTCACCAGGCCGAGTCGCCGCACTCGCCTATCTAGCATGATGGCCGTGCTGGCGACACGTTGAGAACCGACTGCCCCGAAACGTGCCTTGCCACCAGCTCTTTGGGCGCCCTCGCGCGTCGGGCGAGGGGAAACGCGGGACGCCTCCGCGGGGAGATGAGCGATGATGAAGCGTATTCCACGTCTCGGGTCGGTCGTGCTTCGCACGACTATCGAGTGGCGTGAGTGGATTATTCTCGTCTGGGTTATTGGCTGGGGTGTGGCTTACTGTGCGATGGTAGTTGAGGCTCGAGCTCCGCTGGTGCAAACCTGGTTGCGAGGGATCGGGAAGTAGCAATCCGCCTGGCTGGCTTGACGATGATCATTTCATCGATCATCGTCGCGTCTTCAGTCCAGGCCCGATAGGTCAATCGAGCGGAAGCGGCGTCGATCTCGATCGTCTGATACGTCGAAACTCCGCTCAGTCCCACGCCGATATAGTCGCGCGGGCCTGGTCGACGAATTTGTCGCCCGAGACGGCGATCAAGTAGACCGTGCCCTGTTCGGGTGTGTCGACGCGGTGATTCGCGTGCATGGGATACGTGCGGAGATACGCATGGTCGTGACCTTGAAGCACGAGGTCGACATGGTGCTTGTCGAAGATCGGCACCCAGAACGTCGCGCAGAGCCGGCGTGTCGCGCCAGGGATGCGACGGGTAGACCGGATGATGAAAGAGCACGAATTTCCACGTTGCCGTCGAGGCTTGCAGTGATTGCGTCGAGCCATGACGCCTGCCGGCGTGCCTGGGCCTGCGTCGCAGACGGCCATCGTGCTATCGAGCACGACGAAGCAAGCGTCTCCGCACTCGAAGCGATAAACCAGGTCGGCGTCGATGCCGGGCGGCCCGTTGTCGGGAAGCTCGAAGAATGGCTCGATACAGTCGCGGGCCGCGATCAAGGTATTCATGGTTACCCACGCAAGGCATCAGCGGCACGCGATCGAAGACGCCGGCGGCCCTCAGGAAGAAATGGTCCCAGTTGGTCCGCTCGTTGCCGCGATCGACCAGGTCGCCGGCCAGCACGAGAAAGTCGACATCGGGATGTCGGCGATGAGCGGCCGTCGAGCAGCCGGCCCCAGCGCTCGAGTCCGGTCTGAGCGTCGCCCAGGTAGAGAAACTTGGTGCTCCGCCACGGTCCTGGCGCCGTCTTGACGGCTCGCCATGGGCCCCACCCGCCGGGCGTGCCGTCGCCGAGTGCGTATTGATACACCGTGTCGGGCTCCAGTCCGTCGACCCTCGCACGATGGCGGCGGATGATGGGATCATTGAGCAAATTGGGCACATCGACGGTCTTGATTCGCCGTCGAACAATTCGACCAGGTGCGCCTTGGGCCGTCGCGGCCGAGCCTGCGGCTCGTCTTGCCACGCGGTCTTGCAGCCGGGCAACGCGAATGGCAGTCGATGGACTTTCGACCGACGTTCGCCACGTCCAGACCAGCTCTCGGGCCGGATCGTCGCCGAACGCGATGGTCACCTGATCGGGAATGGCCGTGGAGACGACGTGCGTTTTCCAGACGCGGCCGGCGGCAACGAGCGTCGAATGCCGCGCGGCGTGCGCTGGCTGGATCATGACCGTGCCATCGAGCTCGGGCGGCAAGCGACTCGAACGGTTTGAACGCGTCAGACGCCGCGCTGACGCCGGGCGTGGCGAGCACTGTTCGCCACATTGGTGACTGGCTTTCATCGATCCGCGCGATAACCGGATCGCGATGCGTCCACCCGTCCCGGCGGCCGACAAAAGACGACATAATGGGCGACAGGGCGAACGGTCGAGCCCGTTGACGCCAAGACCGATCCACCCTCGGCTCGAACGTTTTGCGATAAACGCGCCAGGTTGTATCGCCGTTTTCGAGAGTATGATCGTGGTCGCGACAAAATTCTGGTCGGCGAGCCAGAATGGGACTGATCCGCTCGGGGACGGCGACATCGACCACGACTGGCGAATCGACATGGAACCGCAGATAGCCATGCGCCAGGGCGGCTCGTGCGCTCGATTGAGCGCGAGTCGAGCAGCAGCTCTACGCGCGTGACGCGATGACGCTCGAGCTCGTGTTCGGAACAAGACCGGCTCAGGCGCCGGCCGATCGACTGAAGCGTCACCCGGGTCGGTGGAAGCTCGTCGACATCGACGTCTGGTCTCACGGCGACAGAGAAGAGCGACGGCGAGGAAAAGCAACACTGATGCGGCGGTATCGCCGCCTCGTGACTTCCATGACACGAGATCCTCCGAATGATGAAGTCGTTCGTCGTGAACGCTCGGCTCAGCGAGGCAGAGGAACAAAAACCATGGACTTCCAGCTTGTGCCGGCGGAAGGCCATGGTAAAAGTGCGATCCTTGTCAGGCCATCTTCTCAAGGATCAGTTCGACTCGATCGGGCGGTCGAACCTTCGCAAGCTGGTTAACGAGGTTAGCGGCATCAGTCGCTCGTCTGAGATCAGAGTATTTTGCCAGCGGTGCCGAGATACGTCTCGTCGACGTAAACTCCGACGACCGTATATAGACCATTCATCTCGCCCGTGTCGGCCTTGGAAAACAGACCCGACCGTATCAGCGAAGCCATGTTCTGCTGCCACAGTTGGGTTTCGGCCAGTTTCGCGGTCATGGCGAGCCCCTTGAGGTTGTAAAGAAGAGGCCTTCCTTGGGATTATTCGAGGCATGCATCCCAAACGTGCCAGGCAGATCGAAGACTGCAGATCCTGAGCTACCTCAGCGATCCATCAAAAACGGACTCGGCCCGAATGACAAGTCCCCGTGGGGGCGGATTATCTTCAATCGGCCCCTATTCGTATAGACGAGCTTCCAATCCACATTGGTTCAGGCTCCTTCAATACAAATGGTTGAATAAACACTTACCACGAATCGGACGATCAGGAGGAACTTGCTGCCACCGAAGCAGGCATCTCTTATTCATTCGCTCCGGTTGTTCTAGTATGAGGCAAAATTGGGGCCATTGATAAAAACGTTGATTATTTTTCCTTCACGGCCCTTTCTCGACTTCTTCCAAAAGTCAAAAAGGTGCCTCGCCGGTTTATCAATCGGATCAAGTCGTGAATCAAAGATCGAGCGATAGCGGGCTGAACCTTCGGCCGCAACTTATAACAGAGTCAAGCGTTGTGCCACGATTCGGAAAACGCTCGCAGTCACGTCATCGATCACGGCGCCGCCAGCAAAGCGTGGATTCCGGTCTGAGCAGGCAAGGTTCGGGCGCCGTTGCGAAATCGCAATCGCCGCTCTAACCCTCCCTCGGTCTCGGGACGTCGTTCCTACGTCGCTGATGTTCGTAGCCGCCATGCTAATATTCAGTGCAGGTCAAACCAATGAAGAGCTCGAAAGGAGGGATCCGCCCTCCGCGAACGAGTGCTTTGCACTCATGTAATGTTGTATGCCAACCGACCAGATTGTCAAGAACTCCTCGCATCATGAGCCGGTTGGTGCGCTGAACCCAACGTGGTTCGCTGGCGCGTCGCTGATACCAAGCATAAAACAACGCCCGAATTATGCAACTAAAATTTCGCGGGCCAGAGCGAGAGCCCCATGGACGACGACCTCTTCACCCAGCGCCGCCGGCACGATGTCATAGGTCCGGCGGAAGGGCTCGAACACGCTCGCGTCGACCAGGCAGCGGATCGGATCGAGCCATTCTTTTTCTCTGATCAGTGACACGCCGCCGCCGAGCACGATCCGCTTCGGCGCGAGCAAGGTGATGGCCTGAGTCAATGCGAACGCCACGGCCCTTCGAGCCTGGTCGAGCAGTGACGACGCCTCGGCGTCGCCCAGGCTGGCAGCCTCGGCGACCATCATGGTGGTGATCTGTTCGGGAACACCCCCCGCGCTGATAAGGACGGGCCAGCCTTCTGCCCCTTTTTGCCGGGCCAGTTTTCGCGCGGCCGCGGCAATCGCCCACCCGGAAGCGACTTGCTCAACCTCGGGTGGGCTATCGCTTACCGAGCTCGCGGCCAACGGCACACGCAGATGGCCAATCTCCATCGCCCCCTGGCCGTAACCGCGGTAGAGCCGGCGATCGACAACCAAGGCGCCGCCGATGCCGCTGCCCACGTTCATGTAGAGGACCGGCGAACGGCCAGCACCCGCGCCGATACACGCCTCCGCGAAACCAGCGGCGTCGGAGTCGTTTTCGAGGATCACGCGCGGGATGCCCAGCGTGTCAGTGACCCAGGAGGCGAGCGGAAAATGCTCCCAGCCTGATATCTGGAACGATTTCAGGGTTTGCCCGGCCGGGCCGTCGACCGGTCCGCCGAATCCAATTCCGGCCCCCGCGATCTGAGCTTTGTCGAGTCGTGCTCCGGCCAGGAGCGAGCCATACGCCGTTTCGATTTGATCGCGGATGCCGGCCGCTCCGCGCGCCGGATCGACCGCATGCCGCTCCATGGCGAGGAACCGTCCCGTGCCATGACCGATGGCGAGCTGAAGCTTCGTGCCGCCGATTTCGATCCCGAGCAACCACGGATCAGCCATGCAATCAGCGAACTCCCGCGCCGTTTCCAACGGCCTCCTTGGCGGCGAAACGACGGAAGCAGTCGTCGATGATCCAGTGGAAAACAACCTGGTGAAGCGACTCGACGATGCCCATGTCGTCGATTGCGGCGTGAAGGTTATGGTGAGCCAGGTCCTTGAGCTTGCCTCCGGTGAAGCCGGTGATGCCCACCGTCGTCATTCCATGGTCGTTGGCCCACGACACGGCCCTGAGGATGTTCGGGCTATTGCCCGACCCTGAAATCGCCAGCAGCAAATCGCCGGGCGACGAGAGATTCTTCAATTGCTCCACGAAGATGCGGTCGTATCCCTCGTCGTTGGCCCAGGCCATGATGCCGGCCGTGTTATCCGTCAGACTCAAGACCCGCAATCGCTTCTGGTTCTCGAAGTCGCACATCGTGCACTTCGCAAGGTCTTCAGACAGATGCGATGCATTGGCGCCCGATCCGCCGTTGCCGATGATGAAGACGAATCGCCTCTCGTTGTAGGCGGTTTCAATGAGCTCGCTGACCTTTTCCGTTTGCTCTGGATCAAGCCGTTGGATCTCTTCACAAACGCGCGTCATGTAGTCGGAAAATCCCAGTTTTGCGCCCAACATTGATGTTTTGCTCCAGGATGCCAGATGAATCCAGGGCTCGGGAGGTTAAACGCAATTTCGCATTCGAGGCAATCGTGCATGCGTCGCTTCGCCGAGGGCTCCTCAGTAGCGCGATCATAATCGAAGCACTCGCCGCCCGTAAAGCTTGACCGAAAACTCGGTCTTCGACGGGGGACAGCGATAAATTGGCAAGGAGGCCAAGTTGCAATGCGGCGACAACTTGTCAAGATCATAGCAGGCGAGTCGCTGGACAGAATGCGCCGGCGAGTTGTCGTCGCGAGCACACGCGTGCGACATCGCGACGTTTTCCCCGAGGGAACGAGCTAACGCCGTGTTTGCCGATTCGATCTGGACGATGGCCGGATCCCCGCTGGTCGGCCTCTTCGCCAATGGCGGACTTTTTGTCGGCTCGTTGTGGATCGCACAGTATGGCCTGCGGCAGCCACGAGGGCCTGGATCGGTGCTCGCGGCCGTCGTGATCTTCTGGACGGTCTGCACGCTGGGATTCGAAGCTTTCGGCATCTTTGACGCCCTCTCGCTTCACATGATGTCGGCGCTGGCAATCGTCGTCCTCGTGGCGGGGGGCGTGCTCCGCTGGGCACGAGCCACCGAAGACGGTCCGTCGATGCCGTACTCCGGGAAAGAACCCCTCTCCGGGGCCGCTCTGGCCAGCCTGGCTCTCGTCTTTTCAGCCGCGCTCATTCTGGGGATGAGGTCGCTCCTGCTCGGCGTGAAGGTGGTCAGCGATGGGCCGATCTATCACCTTTATTTCGCCGCCCGATGGTGGAAAGCGGGACGGCTTTTTCTGGTAGCCAGCCCGTTTGGTGAAAACGCGGCGACGTACTTCCCGGCCAATGGCGACCTCTGGTTCACATGGCTCATGGTGACCTGGGGAGGCGACCAACTGGCGAAGGTCGGGCAGGTCCCGTTCCTGGCCGTCGCGTGTGCGGCCGCGTTTGCTTGCGCCCGCGAAGTGGCGCGGGCCGCTCGGCCAGCGTCATCGCGACCACCTGGTTCGCGGCCTCATCGCCCCTCTTACTCTTTTCTTTCGAGCCCAACGTCGACACCATTTTCGTCGCGGGCTATCTGACAGCCGCTTATTTTTTTCTTCGCGCCTGGCGTGATACCGGCACGGTCGCCGACCATCTGCTGGGCGGCCTCGCGGCCGGGCTGGCGCTGGGAACCAAGGCGGTCGGGGTCGTATTCGTTCCTCCCTTGATCGGCGTCGCACTGCTCGCGTTGTGGCTACGCCCCCGGGCTCACCGCGCGAAGGTTTTGCGGACTCTCGTGACCCTGGCGGCTCCGCTCTTATCGGGAGGTTTCTGGTATGCACGCAATGCACTTCTAACCGGCAACCCGCTTTATCCGCTCGAGATCCAGATGTTCGGGCGAAGTATCGTTCCGGGTTGGTATCTTTCAGAGGCGATGCGCGCGAGCCAGTATTACGTTCCGTTCGACGACTGGCGAGCCTGTGGCGATCTTGTGCTCGGCGTGCTCGACGCACGGCTGGCGCCCTTCTGGATCATCGCGCTACTGGCGGGCTGTCTCGGTCAGAGGGCAAAAGCCGCCGGTACGCGCTGGGCGATTGCCACCTTCGCGTTCCTGGCCGTCCTCAACGTTGTCATGTACTGGGTCTTTATTCCGTATCGCACGCAGCAACGGTTCATGTTGCAAGCGCTCGGACTCGCTGTCGTGCCGCTGGCGATGACCCTGGATCGCAGCCCGTGGCTCTGCCGGGCGCGGCGATGCTTCTGGCCGTTCATGTCTTCACCGCTCAGGCATGGCCGTTCCGAATGGATGGGCCCATCCCCTGGGACCTCACGCCGATGATTCCCATAGCCGCGACTGGACCCATCTCGCTCTACCAGAGAGTCGTAGCCGCATTTTACGCTGATCCACGGAACCGCTCAGCTCTCCCGTTGATCGTGCTCGTGGGGATGTTGCTCACGGCGGTGTTCATGGTGTGGACGTGGAACCGCGTACGTATTGATTCTCGCGGCGCGCGAGCGAGCCGCCGGTTCGGCCTCGCACTTGCGCTGACGATCCTCTTCTTTGCCCTTGGCTGTGCCGACGCATGGCCAGGGCGTGTTGATCCACGCTTCGCATTTTATCCGGTTTTCGCCGATTTCATCCGGGGGTGGCTGACGCTCGAAGCCCGGTCTGGGCCAGCCGGCGTGCGCGTGGCCTATTCCGGGACGAACATTCCTTATTACTTGTTTGGAATGGGACTTCGCAACGACGTTCGCTACGTGAATATTGATCGACATCGCGACTGGCTGATGCACGACTATCATCGCCAGGCCGCGTCTGCCGGCAAGGGACGCTGGCCCAACTCGCGGCCCGGCTGGGACCGGATCGAGCCCGACTACCAGGCCTGGGTTGATAACCTCGACGCGGCCGGAATCCAGTACATCGTCGTGACCCGGGTTAACCCGGACGAAGGCCCGCACAACGTCGCTGACGCCGACTATTTTCCGGTCGAGCGCCAGTGGGCCAACGCGCATCCTGAACGGTTCGAGGTCATCTACGGGTCACGCGAGAACGACCCCTGGTTTCGGCTCTATCGGTTTCGACGGTCTCACGGCAAGATACAACCATGACATCGCCAACCCGCCCTGGCGGTTCCTGTTCATCGCCGTGTCACAAGGGACCGGGAAAAACGTCGACGCCGATGTTTTGTCTCCGTTCGGAAGCAGACAGCGCGTCGCACGCGAAAGTTCAGGCTGAGGTCTCGCCCACGTCACGGCGCGGCGGACACAGGAGGAACACGCCAACGGCACGGTCGGCCGCCTCTGCGCCCACGTTCCACCTGGAAAAGGTGACGTTCCACCCGTCGATCTCGAGCGTTTCGAAGAATCGAAGGGCCGTGCTCCGGAATGGGTCGGCGAGAAGGACCTGACCGGTTGGCGAAAGGTTTGTCGCGAAGATCCGGCGGAGATGGGGCAGCAGCGATTCGCCGTAGAGGATGTCTGAGCCGACGATCCAATCATATTGACCCGGGTCGTCCCAGGTCGTCCAGTCGGCAAGCCGGTAGGTCGCGGTGCTGATCCGATTGCGGGTGCCGTTGCACTGACAAAGGTGCAAGGCCAGTTCGTCTCGGTCGGTCTGAACGACTTCCGCGCCGAGCGCCGCGGCGACAATTCCGGGAAGGCCCACTCCCGCGCCAAGCTCGAGGACCCGAACCTCGCGAAAGGCGTCAGCTCGGTGGCTGATCTCATGGGCCAGGGCGATCGCTGAAGGCCAGAGAGACACGCCATACGGCAGCCGGTTCGTTGTCGAGGATATCGCTTTCGCTTCATCCGTCCTGGTCAGAAGGGCGCCGGTGTGCAAGACGGACCATTGCCGGTCACCCCGATTGAGGATGTATTCCACCAGGGGCAACTTTCCGCCGGTGGTGTCTAGCTCTCGATTTTCTGTTGCGCCCATGAGTGCCTCAACTGATCAATCGAGAGCGATTACGGAACCGGCCCCCGGGGCGAGCTTCGGCACGATGCCCGCGAACGTCCTGGTCGCATCACCAATCGGCCCCGGAGGGTAGTCGACCGCTGCTCGGTCAAAAAAAATGGAGTGAATTGTACGGATCGCGCGGCGAGACGGCACTCATATTTAATGAGAGCGACAAAAAGCTGATCAACGCTCGGGTGGTAAGGTTCTTACGAAATTCATGGCTCGATCGAGGCATTCCGGATGCGCTTAACTCTGAGGACGCTGTTAGCCTGGCTTGATGATACTCTTCAGCCCGCCCAGGTCAGGGACATTGGCATCCAGGTCGCCGAGAGTCCATTGGCTCGGGAACTGACAGAACGAATTCACCGGGTGTCGCGACAGCGTCGGCTCTCGGTGCCCGGCAGCTCGGGGCCGGATGGGGCCGACCCCAACGTCGTCGCGAGTTATCTTGATAATGACCTCGATCCGGAAGAGGTTGCCGACTACGAGAAGAAATGCCTTATTTCCGACGTGAAACTCGCGGAAGTGGCCAGCGTGCACCAGATTTTGAGCCTGCTCGGTCAGAAGGTGAAGGTTCCTCCCGAGGCAAGAGCGCGCATGTATCAGCTCGTCAAGGGACGAGAGACCGTACGTTCGCGGCCCTCCAAGAGCAGGCGGTCGCAATCGCATGAGCCGGTGACGTCGCCCATCGTGCCATGGAATGTGCCGGATGCGCCCAGGCGCTCCTGGATCGAACGGTTTGGCTTGATTGCCGGTATGTTGTTCCTCGTTGTGCTATCAGTGGTTACGGCTTCGTGGAGTCTTCGAATTCCCGACAATGAGGCCGCTCTGCCAGCGGCCAGCTCGCGTGCCGCGCTGACCAACGACACGAACGTGGCGGCAGCGCCATCGGCCAAGGATGGCATGACGGCCGGGACGGCGTCCGATCCAGAGGAGCTCGACGTGATTCCGGCCCAGGGAGTCGAAAGCGGCCCAACGCGCAAAACCGCCAGCGCGGCCGGAGAAACCGGGGCCAAAGAAGCGGGGCCGAGCGAAGCGACCGCGGGCAAGGTCGTGGAATCATCAGTTGCATCGGTGCCCGAGCCTGCTGCTCCCGCCACTCCGGCGATGGCCACGGCCCCTGACGGCGTCTTGCTGCGCTACAATAACGATCAACGCGAATGGGACAGGCTCGTCGAGGCAACGCCCGTCAATCGTTCTGACCGGCTCCTTTGCCTTTCGCCGTTCCGCGCAACCGTCACGTTCGGCAAGATTCCCGTGATCCTTGTCGATGAAACCGAGGTTCGGATTCTCTCGCAGCCAACCGACAAGGTTCCCGCGATCGAGCTCATCCAGGGCCATCTCTTGCTCCGCAACACGCCAGCGGGGTCGCTCAAGGTCGGATTTGGCGGCAAGTCTCTCACAATCGACGTCGCGCCTTCGGATATCGTCATCGTCGAGCGGCTGGTCCACCAGGAGCATGGGGTCAGTGTCGGCTCGGCGCCGCCGATCGCCGTCTACTGCGTTCAGGGTGAGACAACCCTGGCGAGTGACAACAAGCAGGAATCGTTGACCGCCTCTGACGTGATCACGATTGATAGCGCCGGCTCTCTCAAGCGATCGCAGCGCGATACTCCTCCCGCCTGGGCGACTGAAACCGAGCCCTCGCCCGAAGAGGCTCAACGCCGTGAGCGGTTTGCCCGCATGTTTCATCCCGGGCGCCCGGTCCTCACCGAGATCGTGGCCGCCAGCGAAGACGACGATGCGGAGGTCAAGAAGCTGTCGATCCTGGCACTCAAGTCACTGGGCGACATTTCCTTGCTGATGCCGATGCTTTCCCGCAAGGGGGACGCGGTCACGCGTCGCAGCGCTCTGACAGCCGTGCGGTCGTACATGGGGCTAAGCCGCGAAGCCGCCGCGCGGGTGCACGATCAGCTCGCCGAGGAATTTGGCGATGATACGTCGTCATTCGTCGAGAAAATGCTGGTGGGCTATTCGGCGGCAGACGCGTCAAATGCACAGCTTTACGAGCGGCTCGTCGCGGCGCTCGGCCCCGAACAAGAATCCGTCGGCGTGCGCGAACTGGCCCTCGATACGCTCAAGCAACTGACGGGTCGTGGTGACCTTGGCTACGATGTCGACGAGCCCGAAGGTAAAGGCCTGAAAGCCTGGAAAGATCTCTTGCGTGAAGGCAAGCTGCGGCCGACACCGGCACGTCCCAAGTGACCTTCAGAGCAAGCGACTTCACGCATTGGCAACAACCCATAGCCGACCCGGCGACCGTGGAGACCTGGTAGCACGGCGCCGGATCCGCAAGTCTTTGATGACGCCCGGAGCGCCGATTCAGGGATAACCCGCGCGACAAGCGCGCCTCGTGGAGAAACCGCGCTCACTTGTGATATAGTTAAACTGGATGGGATGGACGCATTGCGAAGACCGGACTGCCCGTGCCGTTGTTTCCAGTATCTGGCAGGGTTAACGCGCTGCGGCGAATTCAGCCAGGTTCGGCATCTTGAGAAGGCGCAGCCTTTTGGACGTTCTCAGATCCTTGATCGTTGCCGCGGGGATTGCGCTTCTGGCCCCGGCGAATGGCCCGAGCGAGCCGGCGAAGATCCCCCATCCCGAGAAGCCCGGCGCGGCCGCCGAGGGTGCAAGGACGGCAGTGGCCAAGACGTCGGCCGCGGCTCCAACGAATCCCTGGTACATCATTTTGAATGGTCCCGACGACCTGGCCGCGTTCTGGCAGCGAATCGAGCGGCCGGATCTCATGGTGATCAAGGCCGATGAGCGGCTGCCGGGCCCGGACGTGGCGCCTGGTCTCACGCGGGATCGCCTCGAGAGGCCAAGGTGGCTGGTTGAATCGGTTCAAGTTCGCGGCCAGATTCGCGGCGATTTCGCCCATCTCACGGTTGAACTTTCCATTACGGTAAAGGGAAGTGACGCGCGTATGGGTGCCGATTCGACTGGATCGTCAGTCTCTCGTCGACGCACGTGAAGGGGCCATTGATCTCGATTTGCGCCAGGTCGAGCTGGGACAATGGCAAGTGAAGCTCAAAGGCGAGGGGGAGCATCGCATCGCGATCACCGTGAAGGCGCCGGTCAACGTCTCGCCCACCCGCAAATCGCTATCGGTCGCCATCCCCGAGGCGGCCTCGACGCGCGTCGATCTCGATTTTTCCAGGGGTGATACGGATATCGTCCTCGGTAAAGGGGAAGTCTTCGAACAGCAAGACCATGACTCCGGCAAGCGAATCCATCTGGCGGCGCGGCTGTCGCCCCGTTCGACCCTGGAATTGAGCTGGGCGAGCGATTCTGAGAATGGTCCGCGCAGCGCGCCCTTGCTCACGGCGAAGAGCGAAATTGCCATTGATATCGACGATGAGCAGTTGCGCACGCGGTCGTCGTGGGCCGTGCGATGCGTTCGGGGCACGACCCGCAGCCTCGAGATACAAACCGACGATGATGATGAGGTCACCGAGCTGCTGCTCGACGATCAGACCGTTGAGGCGGCCGTTGAGCGTCTGGCGAATACGGGAACGCGAAAGCAACGCATCCAGCTCGACGAGCCACTGCAAGCCGGAATGATCAAGAAGTTAGTGATGAAAACGCGGCGATCGTTTGCCAGGGGGGGTCGGCGGCAGCTCGCATTCACGGGGTTTCCGCTGGTGAGTGCGCGTGAGCAATCGGGATTCATCGGCATCACGCGGAGTGCCAATCTCTTCGTCGAGGCGACCGCATCGCGTGGCTTACGGCCTATTGATCTGGGAAAACTGCCGGAGAACCTCCGTACCCGGCCATCGACGAGCCTGGCATTCGAGTTTCTCGATCAGCCGTTCTTGCTCGATCTCAGGGTGGACCTGGCGCCCCCCTGGTCCGGGCCGAGTCGAGGACGCTGTTTCGCATCGGTGCGGATCTCGCCCGCAGCGAGACGAGGATTGAGCTTGATTGGGTGCGCGGTCAACTCTCCGAGCTCGAGTTCAGCGTGGCGCCCGAAATGCAGGTCGTTTCGGTTGGGCCGCCCGGTATTGTCGAGAGCTCGCACGTCTCTGATGAGGCAGGTTCCGCGCCCGCGCAAGAACAAGCGCTACCCTGCGCCGTCTCAAGGTTCGACTCTCGGCGACAGGTCGCGACCCGGGCCGAGTGCGTCTTGTTCTCCTTGGCCGGCAAGCCATCCCCAGCGATGGCGAACTCAAGCTGGGTGTCTTCGTCCCGGTGCACACGGTGTCGGTGAGTGCTCTCTATGCCGTGCTTGCCGATCGCGGCCTGTCGGTCGATCTCGACGATGGATCGGGGCGCATCAAGCGTCTGGCCGATCTTCCCCCTGCGAACGGAGCGCGGGAAGGCTGGCCGTGGGTTGCGCTTCGGCGTGACGAGCCCGACAGTCGAACCCTCGATCTGGCTGATGACAGTGCTTCGCCCTCCTTGCCTGTTCGTCTGGTCCGACATGCGCGAACAATCGCCCAGGAAACCACGCTCGCGGCCGAGGTCGGCAGACGATCGATCGACCTGGTCGAGCAGGTGACGCTCGCGGTTCGGTTCGGTCTGTTGAATTCTCTTGAAATTCGCGTTCCTCCCGCGATTGCCGACCGCTGGGAGCTGCTCGATAAGGACATCGTCGATCGCGAGGAACAAAGGCGCGAGCCCGACGGCTCGATGCGTTACCGCCTTTCGTTCTTGAAACCCGTTGCGGACAGGGTCTCGATTCGCTTGCGGTCCCGGCTCGCGATCTCGCCGGCACTGGAAGCCAGGACCGCGCGCGAAATCACGGTCCCCTGGATCACCGCGGTCGGTGTGCCCGCGGGACCGATGAGAGTCAATCTGGCATTGTCGCCCGAGATCGTGCTGACCGAGTCAGACAAGAACTGGGTTTCGACGGCCGACGATGGTGAGAGTGAAACCGCGCAGGGCGAAGCCGCAACGACTTTCACGAGGCGCCCGGCGGTTCGCGCCGATGACGGCGCTCCGTTCAAATTCAAGGCGCACGCGCTTGACTCGGTGGCTCTACCGTCGTTTCTCGTCCCGCGGCTTTTGCTCAGAACCGTTTTTGACGGAGTCAAGTCGGCGCGAACAGGCGCTCGATACTGGGTCGAGGCGCACGGTCCGGAGTTTGCGTTTGCACTCGCCGACGGGGCGCAATGGATCGGTGCGAGGATCGACGGCCGGCTGGCCGAGCATGTCGATCATGATCCTGACCGGGGCAGTTATCGGCTGCGGTTGCCCGCGGAGGTCCAGTCGAAACCCGTCTTGATCGAGCTTGACTACCAGTTGAACGATGCCGGTGCGCAGCTTCCATGGCAGGCCCCTCGATTGCTCGATGGGGGCGTCGTGCTCCAGACCCTCTGGGAGGTTCGTCTGCCACCGACAACGGCCGTTCTCGGCGTGCCGGCCGGCTGGTTCGACGAAAATCAATGGTACTGGAGCGGTTTCATGTGGAAGCGCCGCTCGTGGCAAAACGCGGCAGCGATCAACGAGTGGATTTCGGGACCAGACTCATCCGGGCGTGCTTCTGAAACGGTTGAGAGCATCAGTTCCGACGACTTGCAGCGGTATCTGTTCAGTCGATCGGGCGATCCCGTGGCACTCGGCGTGTGGGTGATTTCACGATCATGGCTGGTCGTGGTTTGCTCGGGCATTGCCCTCCTGGTGGGATTTTTCGCGATCTTCGCCCAGTTTCGCTTCCGGACCGTCTGGGTGGCCGGCGGCGCGATCGGCGTTCTCGCGGCGGCTCTCGTCGAGCCGAGTGCGGTCCTTTTATTACTCGAATCAGCAGCGGCGGGGATCGCTTTGACACTGGTGGGACTCTTGATCGAAAGCCTCATTGTACGCCTGCGAGCCAGCGCCGACCCGCGCGTCTGCGCCCGTGGCTGGCGCTCGGCCCGGTTCAGATTCGTCGTTGCGTCGGTCTCCGTCGCCGGTTGTGGGCTCGGACGATTCGACGGCGGTCCGCATGCGCGCCCCTTCGACCCTCGATTTCGTGGCGACACCGCTGATCGCGCCGAGATTGCGAACGAACCGCGCGATTCGGATTGGAAACGCGGTTGATTCCCGAATCCCGCGACGTGCGATCGTTGCAGGCCAGGATTATGAACCACAAATGATGCGCTTCCACTTGATGCAATCGCGAATTCCTCTGGCCCTGATCGCGGTGTTCCTGCTCACAGGCGCCGATGGACCCGCGATCATCCGGGCGCGGGTTCCCTCCAGGGAAGTCTCGAAGTTGTTTCCCGTGGGCACCGAGCTGCGGGTGATGCCGGCTCAGGAATTCGATCGGCTGGCGGAGCGAGCCGCGGAGGGCGCCGCCCGGCGGCAAGCGACAGAGCGACCCCGGCTCATTCGGGCGCGCCACTCCGCGCGATTCCAATCGGGAGCCTTGTCGGGCCGATCCGAATTCGTGATCGAAGCCGCGTCGACGGGTCCGGCTGATTTTGTCCTGGATCCCTGGACGCCGGCCGTCGCGGCTCAATCCGGCGCTCATCCTGTCTTGAGGGCTCGCGATTCCGGCAAACCCTGCCTATGGATCGATCAATCGCCCGCTCAGACCGTGGTCGTCGAATGGATTCTGGAGCCGCGCGTCGACGCGGGGATGCGTCGTTTCGCCCTGGAATTGCCCGGAAACGAAACGACCACCCTGACCCTCGAGGCCCCCGGTGCGTGGGTGCCTTCGTGTCGCACGGGGCGCCGTCACGGTCCCTTCGCCGGCGCTGCCGCCGGCCAGAACGTCTGGGAAATCGAGCCTGAATCGGGCCGGATCGACGTTCGAGTCGATGAGTCTCAGCCAGGGCATGTCACGCGTCGGGTTCACGAAGTCGGTCTCGGGGGCCACACAGATCGACCTGCGTCGCTCTCTCGATCGAGCAGGGAGCCTCTTTAACTGGAAGGCCGACCTGCGCGTCGAGCTTGATCCTCGTAACCTCACGCCTCTGGAGCTGGCGTTGATCCCGGCCTCGAACTGATCGATATCAAGGGCCCGGCTGTACGTGGATACCGGAATGAGCGTGCCGGCGGTGTGATGCACCAGGTCATCGACCTCGACCCGGGGCTGGCGTCCGCCACCGATTTGCAGATCACAGCGCACGCTCAGGTCCCTTCCGAGGGGGAATGGAAAGTTCCTGGTTTCTGGCTTCCCAGCGCCGTCTGGACAGGAGGCACGACTTCGATATTCCTCGACGAATTTCACATTCTGACCGAATGTCGCGAAGGGGCTGGCCGCCGCGTTCTCCCCCCCGCGACGGATTCCCCTCAAGTCGATCGACTCGACTTCGAGGCGGCGTCTCCGCGGTCGGTCGCCGACTTGCTATTTCGCCGGCCGAAGCCCGACTCGTCATGCGAGGTTCGAGGATGGCTGTCAGTCACCGGCGCGGCGGCACGACTGGAATGCGAATTAAAGTGGTCGGTTCAGACAAATTCCGACTCGGAGCTGGAAGTCGATCTGAGCCCGAAGTGGATCGCGCAGAGCGTTGCGATCAAAGGCCAGAACGATCCCGTGCTCTGGCACACGTCAGTGCTTCCGTCGGGAACGACACGACTTCACGTTGTTCTACCGCCGGGTACTCGATTTCCTGAAGACGTGGTCTTGATCGTGGAGGCGAAATCGGCCGACTCACGCGGAAGCGGTCCGCTCCAGCTTCCCCGCGTTCGCCCGGTGAGTACTCCAATTCTCGATGAAGCCTGGATCGCCTGGGTTGACGATTCGACAATGATCCAGCCAACCGCGGCCCGCGGACTTGCGTGGATCGATCCGAACGAGGTGCCCGGCCTTCTCGCTCCACGCGCCCCGACGAGCGAGCTGCACGAAGCGCTTGCGTGGCGCTGGATTGCCGAGACAGCCGACGCCCGTATCGACCGTGTGCGCGTCGCACAAGAGCCCGGCGCGTCGATTGACATGCGCGCGACCGTTGATTCGGCGCGGCACCGGCTTCGACTCGATGGCCGCATGATCATCCGCGCGGGAGCCGTCGGGCTCAACGTGGTTCCGATCTGGATCGGCGAGAGCAGCGTTGTTGAAGCCTGGCGGTTTCGCGATTCGACGGGTGACGTGCTGGTAACGCGACCGCTCGCCGAAGACCGGCGATCGCGGCTAGGGTTTCCCAGGGAAGGCCACGCTCTGGAGCTCATCGTCAAGGTTTCAGAACAGTCGCAAGAAATGATTCGTTTTCACGCTGAGTGCGCGTGGTCGGGACACGGTTTGATTCCGCTCGTTTCGCTCGCGCACGATGACCTGTCGCGCGGCGTCGTGATCCTCGACACGCCAGTCCTGGTGCAAGCACGCGTCAAGACCGTCGGGTTAGACCGCCTGGCGAAGACGGCCTTGAATCATCCGGCATCGCGGCCGGGCGTTCAAAGTTCTCAAGCTGCCGATGCTGACGACCCTGACAATCAGGAAGACAACGACCCGCCTGCGCCCAGGAAGAACAGAGTCGAAATCTTCGAATACACCGCGCCGGGCGGCCGGCTTGAAGTGTTTACCGACACGCTGGCGGCGCCGCTGGCGTCAGCCCTGGTGCGCGATGCGCACTTGACGACGATCATTGATCCCGGCGGCACGCTGCTCAATCGTTTGCGACTGATTGTGAACGTCAGGGATGACCGCACATTTGATTTCACCTTGCCCCCGGGTGTCGGGCTCATTCGAGTTCGACGAGACGGGGCCGACGTCAGGCCGATCGAGTCGGCTGGCCAGTTCTCCGTCTCCATGGCGAGCGTGAGTCAGGGACCACGGTCGAGCACGCTCGTGATCGACTATCTGCTGGAGCGTCACACGTTGACCGATGGCGAACTCATCAGCCCGGTCATTCCTTCGATCGGGTTGCCGTGTCTTGGTTTCGAGTGGAGCATCATCACTCCCCCGACGTGGAAGGCGGCCGACTGCGGACAGGGGTTGATCGCGATCGATCGCGAGACGGCGTTGAGATGGCCTTATGCGACTTTGGGCCTGCCGACAGCGTCGTGGCCATCTCGCCATGAGCGGCTTGGGGCTTCGGAACAAGAGGTACTCCGCGAGCTTGACGACCGGCTCAGCGGCGGAGCTTTCGCGGATTTGACGTTCGCCGAATGGTTTAGCCGCTGGGATTCAGGGCCGTGGCCCGTGGTGGTGGATCGTCTCGCCCTGGGCGCCGTGGGCGTTGGCCCGAAGTCTCAGTGTATTTCCGCCAGTGGCAAGGCCCAAAGGCGAGACACTGCGGTGGCCACGCTCAAGCGATACGGGCTGACCCTTCTGCCGTTCGAGCATGTTTTCGTGATCACGAGCGCCGCTGCCGCCGCGGAGCCCGTGTTGCGCGAAACGCTGGCACCGCGGGTTTTCGAGGCTCTGGAATGGGGCTCTGATCGAACCGACCGGCTCCAAACGCTGGCGCGATGGCGAGGCGAATTATCGCCGCCGAACGCCTCGACAAAGGGAGAAGAGGCCGTATTGCGGTCTGACATGCCGCCGGGATGGTCGACCTGGACGTTCGACCGACCGGGCTGGCCGACGGACAGCGCATCATCATCAGTGCATTTGATCGAAGTGCGTCCGCGCATCGTCGCGGGCTGGATCATCGCCCTGGCCTGTGCGCTCGATCTGCGCCTGATCCGTCGCGCCACTGGACGCTGGCGTCTGCCTTTGCTGTCGGTCCTGATGGTCATCGCGACTTTGTCCGCGCCCTGATGCCGGGCCGTCTGGCGTTTGCCGCCGCGGGTCTCTATCTCGGCGCCTTCGGGCTTTTACTCGTGGAGCTTGGCCGCGAAGTTTGGCGGCCGATCGCGAGGGTGCGTTTGGATCGAAGATCGGAAAGCTCACTCTTGCAGCGTGCCGCGGGGGCCGGGATCGGCTTGGTCGCCGTCTGCTTGATGGCCGGACACGGAACGAACGCCGAGCCGCCGTCACGCGATTCCACGATTCTGGCCCTTTTTCCCTATCATGGACCGTTTGACCCGGTACGGCCGCCCGATCTCGCGGTCCTTCGGCTTGGGGATTTTCTCAAGCTCAAGCGGCTCGCGGAGACACCGGAGCCTCGGATTCAGTCGTCGCCACAAGCCATCGGCGCACTTCACCGGATCGTCTGGAAAAGCGATCACGCGGTCGTGATCGAAAGTGAGATCGACCTGATTGCGACCGGAGCCGCGCCTTGCTCGTGGAGCTTTCCCGTATCGTTAGCCCGCGAGATCGAAGTCATGCTCGATGGCAAACGCGTGCCGATCGCGATCGAGCCGGGGGGGCGCGGCAACGTCGCTATTCCCTCCGCCGGAGACCACCGTTTGAAGATCCGTCGCTCGGTCGCCGCGATCGATGATGATCAGATGGTAAGGATTGATGTGCCGATCAATGCCACGCCGTTCGCGCGTGCGATCGTGGAGCCGCGCGCGATCGAGCCGCCGGCGCTCTCCTGCGATCTCAGGGTCATTGCGAGCAGCAAGCCGACGGCTCGTTGATCGGCCTCCTTGGTCCGGTTGACCGGCTCGAGGTTTCCTGGAACAAGCCGGCCAGCGTCGCCGGCGGGGGCGCCGGCGGCAATCGAAGGTTTATTTCTCTGGGACATCACTCCGGCCGGCGACCGCGTACGCGCCCGGTTATCGGTGCATGAAGCCGGAAAACTCGCGGCGCTGCGGCTGGCTCATCAGCCGGGATCGGTGCTCCTCGCGATACGGGTGCCGGGCGCGGACGAGGCTTTCTGTGAGGAAAACGCCAGCCGAAACGAATGGTCTCTGCACGTGAGCCCCCCGTTGCGCGAGGGCTCTTTGATCGAGCTCGAGTACTGGACGCCGATCACCGTCAATCAGCGCGGCGGCGAGCGTCAGCCACCCGAAGCCGGGGAACGAGCGACATCGCGGTATCGTGAATTCCCGGCGATCAAGCCGATCGGAATCGAGAGGTACTCGGGCGTCTTGGTGTACGGCGGCCAAGCGACTGGACGGGCCGTTTCCTCCCGGCGCCGGGCTCCGATCCGATCAGTGACGAGTCGTTCGTCGAAGCGTGGGGAGATCTTCCCGAGGAAGCGCTCACCTTCAGCGGAACCAGCCGGTTTGACCACGAGTGCCGCGCGAACCTGCGCACTGGACCACCCCCCGCCCGAATCCAGACCAAGCCAACCGTTCAGATTCAAATCGAATCCGGGCGCCTGGCCGTGACACTCGACGCCGAGCTCACCGAGCTCGCTGGTCATCTCGAGCAGATCGAGGTCCGGCTGCCCGATGGTTTCCGGATCGCCCAGGTGTCGGCGGAAGGTCTTTCCGATTGGTCGGTCGCGGCCGACCGGCGGTTACGCATGATGTTCGTTCGAATGTTTAATCGACCGACGCGACGGCTCCGTATCGTTGGCTGGATCGCGGTCGACGAAGATCCGTTGCGCACGAACACCCGGCAACACCAGGTGAAAACTCCCTGGTTCTGGTGGGATGGTCTCGATGCGAGCGCGGGTTTTCTGACTGTTTCATCGATTGCCAAACCGGAGATGCGGATCGCTCGGTTTGACCCTTGTTTCCTCGGAGTCGCTCCGGGCCGGGATCACGACGCCGCCACGCCACCGTGCAACCTATCGAATCGACGATGAGCGCAAGCTCGGCGAGATCGTCTGGACGGCAATGCCGCCGCGAGTCAGTGTCGCGATCGAGAGCCAGATGACCATTCACCCGGGTTCCGCGGAATGGGTGGCCGTGTTGCGCTATGATGTCGTGGGCGGTGCCCTGGACGCGCTCCATTTTCGATTGCCGGCGGCATGGTCCGCCAACGCCGCCTTGAGATTCTCGGGAAGCGACTATCAGCTCACGAAGGAAACGAGTGGTCTTGCCACGAACTGGTCGATCACGCCGGAGCGCCCCATCTGGGGCTCCCAGCGCTTTGTGCTCCGCGCGACACGCCGTCTCGACGGCGAAGGAGAAATCGATTTTCCAGAAGTCTCGCCGCTCGGTCAGGGGGCCGTCGATGCTTATCTCAATGTCGTCGATGCGACCGGCGGTCTGGTCAAGGTCGAGAATACGCTGGGCTTGCAATCGAAGGCGTTTCCCTCGCGATTTCGAGCGGGTGAATTCGGTGCCGGAATCGGTGCGGTCATGGGCACGTTTCGCGTCATCCAGAAGACCTGGGCCTTGAGAATCAAGGTTCCATCGGAGATGTCAGCAGGTGACAGCATCGAGAGTGGATCGGCGCGTGTCGCGTTTGCCGACATCACGATGGTCACGACATCCGATCGCGCGGTCCTTGGCCGAGCGGCGTATGAAACTCTCGCCGGCACTGGCGACCGACTCTCGTTTGTTCTGCCGACGGCGAGCACGCTCCTCTGGGCGGCCGTGGATGGCCTGGCCGTCAGCCCATTGCGATCGGGCTCGGGAACCTGGTCCGTGAATCTCGATCGCCGCCGGTCTTCACGCGTCAGTGTGATCTGGAACACGAATCCGCCCGATGAAGGTCGCATTGAATCGAAGTTCTCGGTGAGTCTGCCGCGTGCGGGAATGGGGCCGACGAGCACCGTGGTTTCCGTTTACACGCCAGACCCGTTGATCCTGAGCGACGGCGAGCTCGGCGGGCTTGAGCCTGCCAGCATGGCTCGCCTCGAGATCGCGCGCGCCGACTGGCTGTCCCGGAGTATCGGTGACCTCGTGGGCCGCTTCGATCGCAGCTCGGGGCGCGACCACGAAAAGTTAGTGGCCATGCTGATCAACCACGAAATGGCTCTCCGCGGTGCGCAAAGGAGCATTCTATCGGCGGATACCGGAATAACCCCGGGCGAAATCAACCGCCTGGCGCGTGAGAAGGATCTGATTTTGTTGGCACGCGCCACGCGAGACGAGATCATCCGCCGTGCCGCACTCGAGGATGACCTCACAGCCGCGCGTGTTTACTGGGGCGAAAATCTGGCGACCCTTGCGCGGCCGCTCGGTCCGGTATTCGAAACGACCGCCCCGGAGCGGTCCCGCACGCTGGGTCGGCCGACCGCGCTGATCGGCGTGATCCCTGGAGTCAATGGGTCCGTATCCAACGCCTCGCTCACATTTCAGGGCGGTGCCTGGAATGAGTTTAACAGTGGAGTGAGCCAGCACTGGAGCGACACGCTGGTCCTGTTGATCGGGCTTGTCATCGTGGTCGTTGCTCCCATCCGTGGGTATGGGGGACGAACCGTGGCGGCCGCCGGGGCGCTGGCGCTCGCAGGTTATACCGGCGGACCGCTCATATTTGTGGGCGGCTTGGGCTTGGTGGCCGTCGGCTGGCGATCGGTTCGCGCGTAGGTGGCTTGCGCAACAATGGCCGCGTCAACAAACAAAGGATAGACATCTCGTCCCCGCGTTCCGTAGAGCGTGGGGGACGAGGAAGGAAGAAAGCCTTACTGGCTTCGATTGACCGACCTTACTCGACGGTGTCGCGGTCAACCGACCAGTTCCTTGATCGGTTTTCCGCCGTCAACCACCTTGATGGGCCGGCCGCGTGGCGTCGTGTACTCGGTTTCGAGACCGATGCCCATGGTTTTCGTCAGGGTTGCGATCAAGTCCATGACGCCGATCGGGCGTTCGATGATATCGACGCCGTCTTTATCGGTAGCGCCGATCGCCTGACCGTTTTTCATCCCGCCGCCGCCCACGACGACCGACCAGCTTCGCGGCCAGTGATCGCGGCCGGCGTTTTGGTTGATCCGCGGCGTGCGCCCGAATTCTCCCATCCAGACGATGGTCGTTGTATCGAGCAGCCGGCGGTCGGCCAGATCGGCGATCAAGGCCGACATCCCTTTATCCAGCTCCGGGAGCAGCCGGCGTGACAGTGTGTCGAAATTGTTGGCGTGCGTATCCCACCCGTCCAGTGAGACCTCGACGTAGGTCACGCCCTTCTCGACCAGGCGGCGGGCCATCAGGCAGCCCGATCCAAACGAGCCGCGGCCGTAGGCGTCGCGCACGTTGGCCGGCTCGCGCTCGAGCTCGAATGAATCTTGATAGCGCGAGTTCATCATTCGCAGCGTCTTGGAGTAGACCGCTTTGTGATCGACGGCTCCCTGTGCGCGCCGTGTCACGGCGAATTGATCCTCGACCTGGCCGAGCATCTTCAAGCGGCGCTCCAGCCGCCAGGCTTCCACATCCTTGGGCGGACGAAGGTTGGCGATCGGTGCATTGGGGTTTTGCACGACGAAGGGGGCGTACGACATCCCCAGGAAGCCCGCGCTGGCCCCCGGAGAATTGATGGCGATGCAGTGCGGGAGGTCGAAATGTTCCAGCCGGTCACCCAGTTCCATCGCGCAGACAGAGCCCCATCCGGGGTGCACGACCGTCGGATTGGGCGAATAGCCGGTGTGCATCAGGTAGTTGCCGCGCTCGTGATTGCCTTCCTTGGAATCGAGTGAACGAAGAATGCTCAAATGATGCATCTGCTTGGCGACGTTGGGCATGTGCTCGCTGATCTTGACGCCCGCGGCCGAGGTATCGATCGGTCGGAAGGGACCGCCGTTTTTTTCGCTTTCGGGCTTCAGATCCCAGATGTCGAGGTGGCTGGGGCCGCCCCCCATCCAGAGCACGATGCAGCTCTTGTTGGCCTTGCGCAGGTTCCGCGCGTTGGCCTCGAGCGTTGAAAAAAACTGGATGGCGGGTACGCCCAGCGCCGTGGAAGCGAGATGCCCCATCCAGTGGCGCCGCGTCATCGATTGAAAAGGCCGCTCCGAGTCGAACATGAAAGTCATACTCCTCCGGCGGACCCGGCCCGAACGTGCAACCACCACCTTGATTCGCAGGTGTCGAGTGTCGCACGCACGGGCGTCGAATTTAGTGATTCAAGACAAACTCATTGGAGTTGAGAAGCGCCCAGAACAGGTCTTGCAGAACCTGAAGACTATCGGGATACGCCGCGAGATATTGCCGCGCGAGCGAGAGCTCCTTGGCCGTCGCGGGACGGCTCAGGGCGGCCAGGTAAATCGAATTGACCATGTAGGCATCAGGCGCCCGCCCCTGGTGCGATGCCTGCTCGATGACTTCGGCCAGGAAGCTCCCGGGTTTACCCGAGAGAGCCGTGTTCATGAGGTCGCCGTTCATCATCATGAGCGCCTGGGGAATCGTTCCCTGGAAGCTCGTCGACTCCTCGGCCTCGTCATTCGCGAAAGCAAACAAGAACTGGCGCATCCAGGCGTCGCGGCGGACGTGCCCCTCATCGCCCGAGCCCGCGCGGTGGGCCATCGTCGCGGTCAGTAGCGAGTCGAAAAGTTGCTCGGGCGTCATCGGTTTGAGCTGCATCTGGCTGAAGAGCCCGTCGTCTTTATCGCCGCCTTTGGTTCTTGAGCTCATGCTACTGAGCTGATAGGCGTGGCTCGCCATGATCAGGCGACAGAGATGCTTCACGTTGTAGCCGCTGCTCTTGAATTCCTCGGCAAGCTTCTCGAGCAATTCGGGATGACTCGGCGGATTGTGCGACCCGAAATCATCAATCGGATTGACGAACCCGCGCCCCAGGAAATGGGCCCACAGGCGGTTGACGAAGGCCTTGCCGAGCATTGGATTATTGGTGTCGGCAATGAGTTTGCCGAGCTCGGCACGGCGGATCACGTCACTCCCCTGGCTGATCTTGCGACCGTCAAGGAACCGTGGAAACGCCACACCCACTAGCCCGTTACGGCGATCGAACTTGACGAAGTCTTCGGTGGGCTCGTCGCGGAGCTCGGTATGGTCGATGGCTTCCAAACCCGTGGCGTCGGCCTTGCGAACCTCCTCGGTCTTCATCCCTTTGAAGAACGCATTGATTCCCCAGAAATCGCCCTGCTTCCAGTCGTTGGAGGGGTGATCATGACACTGGGTACACTGAATCTGCTGGCCCAGGAAGAGCCGCGTCGTGCGCGAGGTCAGAGGCACGGCGTCAAATTCCAGATGAGCCAGAACGAAATTGACGGCGCCATTTTCCTTGTTCGAGCCCGATGACGAAACGAGGTCATGCACAACCTCATTCCACGGACGGTCTGACATGAACTGCTTGCGCAGCCAGTTCGTGAGTGCCGAACGATCGACCATGCGCCCTTGATTCCCGCGGCCAATCAGCAAGATCGACCACTGGGTCGCAAAATTCTTGGCGAAATCGGGATGGTCGAGGAGATAGGTGACCAGCTTCTCCCGCTTATCTTTTTCACGGGTTAGCAAGAACGCCTTGGCTTCTTGCACGTTGGGAATTCGGCCGAGCAAATCGAGATAGGCGCGCCGGAGGAACTCCTCATCCGAGGCCGGTTTGGCGGGCTTGATCTTCGCCTGTTTCCAGCCCTCTTCAATCAGCCGATCGATGAACGCCGACCTCGAGCCGGCACCGAATTCGCCACCGTGACTCGCGATCCATCACCGGCGGCCGCGAATCGCGCGAGCCCCAGGAGCGAAATCACGATGCAGATCGACCCGTAAACCACCGACGATCGGGAGCCGAAATGACCGCTCGCGGACCCGACTCGTTTCCATCGTCTTTTCATGGACGATCTCCCGGATTCAAAACGCAAAGCAAAGCCAGGCGTCCCGGATTCGTCGAACTGCAAACATTCCGTCGACGCAAGTGCTTTAGCGCGAGCTATTTCGGTGATTCAACGCGTTGAAACAGTGTAGCGAAAACTCATGAATGCATGCAAGACATACTGTATCCAAACACTGCAAATACGACTGAATCTCGTCGGTGTGACAGGTCATGACCGAAATTAATCGGTGAGGCGAGATCGGACATCCGCTGGCGCCACTGAGAGACGTTGCCGTGCGTGCGCAATCATAGAATATCACGCCGCCGACCCGCCAACGATTGGATGAATCAGGTAATGGAGTTGTCACTGATCGTATTCTGGGTAGGGTCGAGCCAGAAAGACAAGAGCGCGGTCACCAGATGCCAGGGAATTGGTCCGCGGGACGATCAGGATCGCATGTCGCCGCGGGCGGAGTCTGCCGACTTGGGATAGGAACCGGCCTTGAAGGAAAGGCTGGCCGTGGTTGGTCCGTGCGGTCGCGCCGGGGCCTGGGCGGGCTCGAGATGGTAGTGGATTTCATGGAGCCGGCGATAGAGCGCGGAGGACTTTTTCAGCTCCTGGTCGCTGCCGACCGCCTCGATGCGACCGCCATCGAGCAAGACGATGCGGTCGGCCATCTGGATTGACGCCAGGTTGTGAGAAATCAGGAAAGTGGTCCGGCCCCTGGCGAATTCCTCGATGGCCTGGCGGATCAGGACTTCGTCCTGGATGTCGACCGCACTGGTCGCTTCATCGAGGATCAGGATGGCCGGGTCGCGAAGCATGGCTCTGGCCAGCGCGATTCGCTGCCGCTGGCCGCCCGAAAGGCCGTGGCCTCGCTCGCCGATCACGGTCTCGTAACCGCTCGGCATTTCCACGATGAACTGGTGGGCGTAGGCCCGTTCGGCCGCTTCGATCACCGAGGACCGGCTGGCTTGAGGAAATCCGTACGCAATGTTGTTGGCGATCGTGTCTTGAAAAAGAATGGTCTCCTGGATGACCATCCCGATCTGGCGCCTCAGGCTACGGAGCTGGATCTCGCGGATGTCGTGGCCGTCGATCTTGATTGAGCCCGAATCAACGTCCCAGAATCGCGGCAGAAGATTCATGAGCGTCGTCTTACCGCAGCCGTTGGGCCCGACAAGCGCGACGGTCTCGCCATGACGCACGCGCAAGTCGATGCCATGCAAGACGGGCGTCCGTCCTGAATAGCTGAACGCCACCTGGTCGAATTCGATCGAGTGCCGATGGCGCGGCAAGGGGGCCGCTCGCTTGTTCTCCGAGACCTTGGGGGCCCGGTCCATGAGGGCGCAGATCCGGTCGGCCGCCGCGGAGGCACGTTGAATTTTCGAGTGCACGTTGGCCAGCTTGCGGATCGGGTCAGACGCGGCCGCGAGCATCGTATAGAGCGTGAGCAGGTCTTGGATCGACATCTCCTGCGCCGCGAGTTGAAGCTTGAAAATGCCCAGATTCAAATAAATCGTCTGGTTGAGCACCAGGTACGATCCGGCCAGAAGCGCGATGGCCACGGTGGTGAGTGTCAGCATCTCGAGGACCGGATCAGACATGGCGTCGATCATCGCCACGCGCACGCTCTTGCGATAGAGATTCTTGGTCTCGTCAAAAAAGCGACGGCGTTCGACGCGCTCGGTGGCGAACGCCTTGACGACCTTGATCCCCTGAAAGCTCTCCTGGAGGATCTTGTAGATCGTCGACATGCTCTCCAGCGAGCGACGAACGGCGCGCTTCATGACCTTGCCGACGCGATAAGTCGTCGCGCCGGAGATGGGAACCAGAACGAGCGTCAGGCATGTGAGCCGCCAGTTGATCCAGAGCGCACCGCCCAGACAGGTCGTGAACCGAAGCGGCTCGCGGATCACCTTGCTCATCAAGCGTGTTGAGGCCCTGGCCGAACGAGTCCATATCGTTGGTGAAGCGGGCCATCAAGTCGGACGACCCTTGTTCCGAGAAGCTCGCGAGGTCGAGGTTCATGGTCCGTCGGAAGAACAGGTTGCGAATGTCAAAAAGCGTCAACTGCATGACATCAGCCACCAGAACTTCTTGAAGGAACATGAAGAATCCCTTCAAGGCCACGCCCAGCATCACCAGGCCCAGGAGCAGAACGAGCGTCTTGAAGCTCTCGTCGGGCAAATATTTATTGATATAAGGCTGGGCCATCCGGCAGCGCTTGACCGCCTTCTGATTGTCGGCGATCTCGGCGCGAATTTCACGAAGGCGGATCGCCAGCCCGGTCGCATCCCCCTTGAGGAATCGAGCCAGTGAGTCGTTGCAGCTCCTTGAGACGGGCCTCGGCGATACGGCGGTCGTGTTTGAGCCTGTCAAGCAAGACATTATCTTTGCCGCCGACGGACTGGTCGATATCGGCTCTCAGCTCGCCGATGCCGATGCCCAGGCCGCGCTCGCGCTCGCGGAGCTCGTATTGCTTCTTGTCGAACGTGTCGTTGGCTCGCCCCAGGCGTTCCTTGAGCTCGTCGAGGTGCGGTCGTCCGCTCACCAGCTCGTCGCGCACGTGCTGGGCTTCGGTCTCCTGAGCGCGCAGAACCGTGATGTCGTTATCGAGGCCGCCGATCTTCTGGGAGATCCAGCGTTGCGGGTTCTGGCTGCCAAACAGGATGTGGAGCAGCGGATACACGGCCCCCAGCTCCGTGAAGAAGAGCAGGGCGACCATGAAGGCGCAACCGACGGACATCCCGAAGCGAACCTTGTAGCGCCAAGCAAATTGCACGAGGCGAGCAAAATTTTTCATAAATCTTCGAGAAACGCCGCCGACGTGAAGAGCCGTTGTGCTTCCGTGCACTAGAGCGTTGAGCCGCTGCCGGTGTGCGGGCGGCAAAGTGTGTACCATGATCGGTCCGCGGCGACAATCCGACTTCACAGGGGATCGGTCGTAAAGGATGAACGCGCATAGTCGGCCTTGGAAAAACGGGGACCGATGGTTATGATCGTGCGGGTCAAGGAACAGGCGGGAAATCTCCACCAACGAGGTTAGCCGCGTGCCGTCACGGAGGACGGGATGAAACTGCTCGCCCTGGTCGACTCACCCGACCACGTCTGTTGCCGCTATCGCATTCGCGCTTTCGCGCCTATTTCGCCAATCGGGGCGCGTCGATCACCTACGTGCGGCTCGACCAGGGGTCGCTCTCGCGACTTCCCGCGCTGGCCCGCGCTGCTCGCTTCGATGCCGTGATCTTGCAGCGGAAGCTCTTACCGGGCTGGCAGATTGGCTTCCTGCGCCGAATCTCGCGACACCTGGTCTTCGACTTTGACGATGCCGTCGGCTTTCGCGATTCGTACGATCGACGCGGCGTGCAAAGCCGCGGGCGGTCGGCGCGGTTCGCGAGAACAGTGCGTGCTGTCGATACGGTTATCGCGGGCAATGATTTTCTTGCCGACTGTGCCTTGCGAGCCGGCGCCCGGGTCGACCGCGTGCACGTGATTCCCACGTGCGTCGAGCCACGTCTTTACCCCTTGGCCCAGCAGCCAGCTGAAACGCCCCATCTTGATCTCGTATGGATCGGCTCGGCCAGCACGCTTCAGGGACTCGAGGAATCAAGGCCGATCTGGGAGCAGCTTGCCAGGGCGTTTCCAACCCTCAGGCTCCGCATTATCTGCGATCGCTTTCCCGAGTCGTTTCCGATTCCGGTTGTCCCCATCTCCTGGACCGAGCGAGACGAAGGGCGCGATCTCGCGGCCGCGCATATCGGCGTGGGCTGGCTCCCCGATGATCTCTGGAGCCGCGGCAAATGCGGGCTCAAGATCCTTCAGTATCAGGCCGCCGGTCTTCCCGTGATTGCCAATCCGGTCGGTTCGCACTGCGAGATGATCAAGGGGGGCGAGACCGGGTTTCTGGCGACGACCCCCGCTCAGTGGATCGCCGCGGTGGGGCTTCTTGGTGGCGACGTCGACCTGCGCCGGAAGATGGGCCACGCGGCGCGGCAGTCGGTCGAGGCCGGCTACTCGGTCGCCGCCTGGTCAGACACGGTCGTGAGCTCGATGACCGGGACGACGCGCCCGGTGATTCGTGCTCCCTGGAAGATTGATCACGCGCTGGCCACGAGTGTGGGCTCGGCCATTGAACCGCACTCCCTGAAAGCCAAGACGATTCGAACTCTCAACCAGATCGGCGATCGATGAGTCTTTGCACTCCGCAGCGACAATCCGGTGCCATCGACTCTCGCGTCTTGTCGCGGCTGCACGAAGATCGCGTGGCCGAGCGCATCAAGCGCATGTTCAAGTTTCCCGACTGGGAATGGTCGCAGTTTGGCGATGTCGGCTGGTGGTCTCGCGATGGATGGGGTGCTGTGCTGCTGGGCCCGAGCGGTCTGCGGCTCGATGAGTGGCGTGAGCAAGGCAGGCTCTCGACCGTGAAGGCCGGGCCGCATCGCGTCGTCTATCGGGTCGACCTGCCGCAGGGGATCATTTATATCAAGCATTTTCTCGTGCCCGATTATCGCGCGATGTTCCGCCAGTGGGTGAGGCGCGGCAAGGGGCGCAACGAGGCCAAGCGTTCGCAGCATCTCTCGTCGATCGGCGTGCCGACGATCACGCCGGTCGCCCTGGGCGAAAGGCGCAAGCGGAAGTTTCTTTTCGAGAACTACCTGGTCACGCTGGCCATCTCATCGGCGATTCCGCTCGATGAGTTTGTCGAAGAGCATCTGCCGGAATTGACTGAGCCGGCCCGATCGCAGATTCGCCAGCGGCTCGCCAGGGCTCTCGCGGCCCTGACGGCAAGGTTGCACGATATGGGCCTGCTCCATCAAGATTTTCATCCGGGCAACGTGATGGTTCGGCTCAGCTCCGAAAATGTGCCCGAGCTGTTCATGATCGATCTCGACGCCCTGCGCAAGAGCCGCGATGTTCCGTGGAAGGTCGCTCGCCAGAACCTGGCCCTGCTCGATCATTATTTCTGGTTGCGCAGCACTCGCACCGACCGCTATCGCTTCTTGAAGGCTTACCTGAAAAACCGCGGCGAGCGACCGCCCGAGGTTCGCGAATTCGCGCGTGGGATCGAAGGGCTGACGCGTCTCTGGGCCGAGCGACTCTGGCGGCGGTCGGGGCGTCGGTGCCGGTCGTCGAACAAGTATTTCGAGGTCTATCCCGGGCGCACCACCTGGTGCGTGGCGTCGCGCGACCTTGATCGGACGGAAATCGCCAGTCTCCTCGAAGACCCTGATTTGCCGTTCAAAAAAGCCACGACCAAGCTCTTGAAAAACTCCCGGACAACGACAGTCGCCGAGACGACCTTCCTGGTACGCGGCCAGCCGACGCGTGTCGTCTACAAGCGCTTCAATCGCAAGAAATGGCTCGATCCCTGGTTGACGCTGTTTCGGCCTTCCCGGGCGTGGCGATCGTGGCAGGCGGGCCAGGATCTCGTGAGCCGCGGCATTCCGACACCCCAGAACCTGGGCTTTGTCTCACGCGGCCGCTCGTTCAAGCAGGCCCCGCTTTCCTGGTTCTTGCCGCACGAAACCTATCTGATCACGATCAAGCATGAAAATGTCGTCGACTTGCAGACTTACGCGCGCAAGGTGCTTCCGAGCCTGCCTGAGGCCGACCGGCGGCATCGGATTCGAAGCTTGACCGTTTCGCTCGCGCAGCTCGTTCGCGCCTTGCATGAGCGATCGCTGTCGCATCGTGATTTGAAGGCTTCGAACGTGCTGATCAGCCTCGACACCGAGGCCGGCCAGAATCAGCTCAGCCTGATCGATCTTGTCGGCGTGCGGCTGCAGTATCCGATTCCCATGAGCCGCCGCGTTCAAAATCTGGCCCGGCTCTGCATCAGTCTGGATATGGTGCCCGGACGAAGCCGCACCGACGCATTGCGGTTCCTTCGCCTTTATCTGCCAAGGGGTCTATCGCCGCTCAACGACTGGAAGGGCTTCTGGCGGTCGATCGATAAAGCGATGGGGCACAAGCGGCTTCGCAACCAGCGGCGTGGGCGGCCCCTTTCCTGATCCAATCGATTGAAAAAAGAGGGATCTCGAGTGACCGGCAGTGGCAGCAGGAACAACCCGCCAATCCCGCCGCGCCCAGGGGCGCAGCACGGCACCGCCGACACGTCGCCTGGTGGGCGATCCCGCTTTTGCTCTCTTCGATCAGTTGCGCGACCCTTTCCGACCGCGGCCAGCCCCTTGTTCCCACGCGCTACCAGTTGCGAACGGGCCCGTTCATCATCTTCTCCAATTTTTCGATGACCGACGATCCGCCGGCCGTTCGCTGCCTTCAGGCGCTCGAGCGCGACATGAAGCAGCACCTCGATTTCCGCCCCCGTGTCGATGATGAGCCCGTCGAGATCTACGTGCTCGATGATCGCAACGCGTTCTCCCATTTTCTCAAGTTCTATTACCCCGAGTTGCCGCCGCGGCGGGCGTTTTTCCTGGCGCAGGGAAGCCAGCGCGTCGTGTACACTTATTCGAGCCCGCGTCTCGAGGAAGACCTCCGTCACGAGGCGACCCACGCCTTGCTCCGCGGGTCGTATGGCGATCTGCCGCTCTGGCTCGATGAAGGGCTCGCCGAATACTTCGAGTGCGACCTCGCGCGGTCAGGCGCCGAGCACGAGCGGATCGATCACCTCGTCGACGACCTGAGGGGTGGCTGGTCGCCCGATATCAGCGCGCTCGAGACGCTCTCGGACATCCGCCAGATGACCCCGCGCGACTATCGCGAGGCCTGGGCCTGGGTTCATCTCTTCTTGAACACATCCACGTCCGAGAAGACGGTCTTGCTGACATCGCTCTCGCAGTTGAATGAGAAGCCAGGCAGCCTGCGGCTCGAGGCCAGGGGGGCGAGCAACGACCGTCTGCTTGCCCACATCAAGGCCTTGCAAAGCCAGTCGCTGGTTGCGCCTGCTCCGAAGGATATCGCGGTGCGCATGCAAGACAGGACGGCCGACCTGCAAGCCAGCGCCAGCCCGCCGCCGCGCGGGCTCTGGCGGCGTTTTCGCGCATTCATCGGATTTTGAAGCATGCTCCGCGAGGTTTCCGCTCGCGGGCAATTATTGGCCGGTCCCGGCGAATACCTGTCTAAATGCCCTTGCACGATCCTGGGAGGGCGAGTCTCCGCACGAGCCGAGTGCCAGTGCCGACTCGGGAAGCCTCGGCGTCTCGGAATCACGCAAGGCCGTTTAGAACGACCTGACGACATTTTTATAGCCCGGAGTGACAACGATGAAGTTCATGCTGGCCATGGCCATGGCCATGCTCGCGGCGGCCTCCGCCTCGGGTGCCGACGACAAAACGAATGGCACCACGAGTATCGAAGGACACTGGTCGGGGCGCTGAAGGTGACGCCTCAGGTTGAGCTCACGATCACACTCGATGTCGCGCGCGCCAAGGACGGATCGCTGTCGGCGAAGTGGGGAAGCCCCGACCAGGGGGCAAAGGATCTGCCGGTTGACTCGATCGGCCTGAGCAACGGCGTGCTCACGTTTTCCGCGAAGACTGCGGGAGCCAGCTTCAAGGGCACCCTCGGCAAGAATGCCAGCGACATCGCGGGCGAATGGCTGCAGGCGGGGCGTCCCTTGCCTCTGACACTCACACGCACCGATCCGTCGAAAACGGCGGTTGCCCCGCCCATTCCGAAATCGCTCGAGGGCCTCTGGCACGGCACTCTCACGTTGAACGGCGGATTGGAGTTGCGGCTGGTCTTGAAAGTCGAGCCCCAGAAGGACGGTTCCCTCAAAGCGATCCTCGCCAGCCCCGATCAGGGGGCAGCCAACATCCCCATCAGTTCGATACTACTTGACGATAAAAACACGTTAACGTTTGAAAGCAAGGCCATCGGTGCGAAGTTCGCGGGCAAGCGCAATGAAAAAGGAACGGCCTTCGAGGGAAGATTCGATCAGTCTGGCATGAAGATGCCGCTCACGCTCACAAAGACCGACAAGGTGGTCGAACGCGCGCGCCGCAAACGCCCAAAGGTCCTTTTCCCTACCGCGCCGAAGATGTCAAGTACGAGAACAAGCGCGACGCCGTTCGGCTCGCCGGCACGTTGACGCTCCCGACGGGGAGCGGTCCGTTCCCGGCGGTGATTCTGATCACAGGCTCCGGTGCGCAAGACCGCGATGAGACCATCCTGGGGCACAAGCCATTCCTGGTTCTGGCCGATTATCTCACGCGACGCGGTATTGCCGTTCTGCGAGTCGACGACCGAGGCGTGGGGGGCTCAACGGGCCAGATCGCGACGTCGACTAGCGAGAACTTCGCCAACGATGTGCTCGCCGGGGTTGCTTTCTTGAAGTCTCGCACGGATATTGCTCCGAACAAGCTCGGGCTTATCGGCCATAGTGAGGGAGGGATCATCGCGCCGATGGTGGCGATGCGGTCGAAGGATATAGCTTTCATTGTGCTGATGGCCGGGACCGGCCAAACTGGCAGCGAAATCCTTCAGGAGCAGACTCAGCTCATCATGAAGGCGAGCGGAAGCTCCGCATCGGCGATGAACCTCCAGCGCGTGGCGTTGAAGAAATTGACGGCGATCATCGCCAGTGAGAAGGACGAAAAGGCCGCTCAGGTCAAGCTGGCCGCGGCACTCAAGGAGATCATCGCGGCACTGCCGGAGTCGGAACGAAAGTCGGCCGAAGAGAGCCCCGGAGGGTTATCGGAAGCGTCGGTCAATGCGTTCAACAACGCGTGGTTCCGCTTTTTTCTCACCTACGATCCTCGTCCCACGCTGCAAAAAGTGAAGTGCCCGGTGCTCGCGATCAATGGCGAGAAAGACCTGCAAGTTCCCTCGAAAGAGAACCTCGCCGAGATTGCCAGGGCCGTCAAGGCCGGGGGTAACCCGAACGTGACTATCGTTGAGCTACCCGGCCTCAATCACCTGTTCCAGCCGTGCAAGATCGGCACGCCGAGCGAGTACAGTGCGATCGAGATCACGATCGCGCCGCAGGGCGCTCAAGACGATCAGCGACTGGATCGCCGAACGCACGCTGACAAAATGAGGGCTGGCGGTCGAGGTCTTCATTCAGGCCGGGTCGTCGTCGCGTTCAAAGAGCTCACTCAGAATGATTCCACACATTGGTCTTAATGGGACGCCCACTTTCCGTGGAGCGGCACTGGCACCGCGTTGTTCGATTGATTTCGTGTAGGATTACCATGTTCCCTTGGCGTTCCGCGCCGGATAGCGGTCAGCGACAATCCGCATGCGATGGGAAATGGTCAATGAAAACCGTCTGTGTCCAAACGCTGTCAAGCGCCAACGGGGTCCTCCATCTGGATATCCCAGTGGACGCACCGAACTCCGTGTACGAGGTCGTCGTCGTCGTGCAGCCAAAGATCGAAGTCGCGAAACCCGACGCGCCCGAAGACCGTGGGTGGCGGGCCGGCTTCTTCGAGGCGACAGCCGGGGCCTGGCAGGGCGACTTCGTTCGCGATCAAGGTCAATTTGAGGAGCGCGACGCGTTTTGAGCATGTACTTACTAGACACGAACACGTGCATTCAGTATTTGCGTCAGCGTGATCCAGGACTCATTCAACGCATCAAGTCACATCGACCCACTGAAATTCGGCTGTGCTCGGTCGTCGTGGGCGAACTCTTCTTTGGTGCGTTCCAAGTCCACCGCGATATCAAAGCACGAAACTGGCGTTGCTAGCTGGCTTCCTGCCTCTGTTCGTGAGCCTCCCCTTCAACGACGTCGCGGCCGAAGTGTTCGGGCGGATTCGTGCAGATGTGACGGCGCGCGGCGTCACACTCGGCCCGTACGACCTTCAAATCGCCGCGATTGCGCTGGCGGAAAGCGTGACTCTGGTCACGCACAACACCGGCGAGTTTAGCCGAGTACCAGGCTTACAAATCGAGGACTGGCAAACCGTTCCCTGAGGTCGCGCAAGGCTTTCATCCCCTTTCCGCGTCCGTGTGGGGCTCGCAAGCCAACCACTACTTTTTGACTCGATAAGTTGCGCCGACTTTCCACCTTGCCGGTCGGTGCGTCAGCTTCGAACCTTGATCGGGAGCTCGTTGATCTTCGCCGCAAGGATGAAATCGTTCTCGGTCAGGCCCCCCACGGCATGCGTCCAGATCTCGATCTTGACGTTTCGGTACCCCTCGAGATGCAGGTCGGGATGATGGCCTTCTTCCTCGGCGAGCGCGGCGACCTTGTTGAAGAAATCGATGCCGGCCATGAAGTTCTTGACGGTCCACGCCCGCGCGATTTTCCTGGCGTCGTCGACGATGATCCATCCATGAACGGTTGCCGCGAGTGCGCTGGCTTCCTCGGGCGTGAGTGGCGGCACGCCCCCCTCGCACGGGGCACACTTCTTGTTCAGAAGCTCAGTCGGCGTGGTCGAACTCATGGAGCAGCCCTCTCGTGTTGCGAATGGCACATTCTTCCGGAGTCACCGAAAACTTTCGATCTCGCGGGGGAAACGCCCTTCGGCGACGTCGGCGACATAGCCTTCGACGGCCGCCCTGATTTGCTGGCCTAACTCGGCATACTGTCTCACGAACTTCGGCCGGTGGCCGTCATACAATCCCAGAAAGTCGTGAAAAACGAGCACCTGGCCGTCGCAACTGGGGCCCGCGCCGATGCCGATCGTGGGGATCTTGAGCTGGGCCGTGATCTTGGCCGCCAGCTCGCGCGGAATGCACTCGAGCACGATGGCGAACGCACCGGCATCGGCCACCGCCTGCGCGTCGTCGATGATTTCATCGGTCGAACGTTGCACCTTGTAGGTGCCGATGCGGCGGATCGACTGGGGGCGCAGGCCAACGTGTCCCATGACGGGGATATCGGCATCGGCCATGGCTTTGATCGTGGCCGCCATCTTGCGGCCCCCCTCGAGCTTGACCGCCTGGCAGTTGGTTTCCTTGAGGATGCGGCCGCCCGATTTGACGGCTTGCCGCGGTGACACCTGGTAGCTCAGAAACGGCAGGTCGGCGACGACGAGGGCACGCTTCGCCGCCCGGGCGACCATCTCGGAGTGGTACACCATCTGATCGATGGTCACCCGCAATGTTGTTTCCCAGCCCTGGACGACCGTGCCGAGTGAATCACCCACAAGGATGCAGTCGACCCCAGCCTGGTCGAGCAACCGGGCCGACGGGAAGTCGTAGGCCGTCAACATGGAAATCCGTTTGCCCTCGGTCTTCCATCGCTGAAAATCAGGAATGGTGACCGGCGGAGCCTCAGTTGGCATTCCAGCGCACCTCGGAATCGCTCAGTTCGGCGATGATGACATTGGGACGGTCCACAATGACCTTGTAGCGTCGGCGGACGGAGTCGTGCAAGCCCTTTCGCCGATCGGCGGCCCCTTGGTCGCCCAGGTCGGCGAAATAACGAGCACCCTGGCGGCGATAAAACGCGATCAATTCGAGGGGATCCGCGACCTCGCCATGATACCCCCACTCGCCGGCCGCTCGCGACACCGCCGCGGCGCTCCACTCCATTCGGCAGCCGCGGCGATCGGCCTGGAACAAAAGGGCCTCGGGCGCGACGACCCAGGCATCCGGCGGAACCGCAGCGGCCACGGCCGCCGCCGCCTCTTCCAGACCACGCCATTCATCGGGCGTGCGCCATGTCGAGCGAACCGAAACGCATGAGAGCACGAGCAAGGCCAGCGACACGCTCACAGCCGCGGCGCGATGACATCCACCCAGGAAGGCCACTGCCCGACCGATTCCAACGGCCACAACCGGTGACCACGAGCAGCCAGTAATATTCGTGATGGAGTTTTTCGGCGAGTAGCGCCAGCGCAACGATCGCCGCGCACCCCCATGCGAGCCACAGTCGGTCACGCGAGCCACCGTCTCTCGGCGCGGAAACAAAATCCCAGGATCGCCAGCAACGCACCAAGAGGGGTGAACGCGCGCACGCACAAGAACCACCCGACGTGAGAGAGAGTCTCGGGCGCAACAGGGCCGCCGGCCCGATCGATCCCAGCCAGATCGAGCGGTTATCGGCCGAGGCTCGCGAGCCGTCGGCCGTGCCGACGACGTGATTGGCCCACGCGTACCAGACGAGCGCCGGGATGAGCGTCGAACCGATGACCAGGAGCTCGCGCCGTGGTCGTTTGCGTGCGATCACCAAGACCAGGGGTAATAACAGGCACGCGGCCGTGATCTTGAGCGAAAACGCCAGCGCCGTGAGCAGCCAGGCCGTCGCAAGCCAGTACCAGCGCGGGGTCACACAATATCGGTCCCAGCACGCGAGCCCCAGTACGACGGTCCCCAGCATGGCCGCATCGGGCTGAAACGCACGGCCATAACGAATGGTCAGAGGCAAGATCGCGAACGCCGCCGCGGCGAGATACGCCACGACAATCCCTTCGCGGCGCCGCGTTAGCTCAAAGAGTCCGAGTGCGGCGAGGACCATGGCGGCCGCCGAGACAAGTCGTCCTGACTCGGCGAGGCCGAGCCGCGTGATGCGCTTGAGCCACGACGGCACTCAACTGGTAAAGCGGTGGTTCGACCAGGAAATAATTGGGAAAAGGGGCCGTGTCGAGCTCGGGCCGGAGCCATTCCTTGCCGCGATCGACGTTGCGTGCCACCATGGCCGTCGGCACCTGGCGCCCGACATAGTTTTCCACGATCGGCTGGTTGGCGTACAAGCGCGCGAATCACGAAGGTCGCCAGCAGCAGAAGGCCGAGCAGCGCGATCGAGCGCCAGGTCGCGCGCTTTGCGGGAGCCCGTCCAAGTGCCGGGGCTTCTTCTTCCTCAAAACGGGTGCTTGTATCTGGAACTCGAATGGGCATCCATGCCTCCCCGCGGCCCCTGGCGACCAGTGCGCACTACGAATTCCTTCGAAGAATCGAGAGTGTGCGTGTGTCAACATGGTCGCTGTGGGATTTGGGTTTTGTGTGAAAAAATGATTTGCAACATCGAAAAAATCATGTCACGATGACGCTCCGTCACCCTTCCCTCTATCAGGTCGAGAGCGTCAGTCGGTCGGTCGTTTATTCGAATCGTTGGCTGCGCTCGCATGCATCATGTCTGGGAGGCGCCACATGCTTGTTCAAGATGTCCTTGTCAACAAGGGCCGCCGCGTCGTCAGCATTGATTCCGAGTCGACCGTCAGCGAAGCCATCGCCAAGCTGGTGCAAAATAATATCGGCTCGCTGCCGGTGGTCAACCATGCTGGAAGCTTGGTCGGGAATGTTTAGCGAACGCGACGTTTTGCGCGTGATTCACAATCGCGGCGACGGCTTCAGCCGGCTGCGCGTCGCCGAGCTCATGACGTGCAACCCGGTCACGTGCCATCTCGATGACGACGTGAGCGACGTCATGGGGCAGATGAGCGAGCGGCACATCGCCAAGGTTCCCGTGCTCGACGATTCCGAGCTCGTGGGAATCATCTCGGTCGGCGACGTCATCAAGGTTCTTTACGATAAAGTTCATACAGAGAACCAACATTTGATCTCGTACATTCAAGGCGCCGTGTGAACGGGGGCATTTTCCGGTTCCGCGTCAGTGGCTGCGGCCGCCGGCGCGGCCTGCCCGTTCTCCGCGTGCGATCGCGGGTCGAGATCCTTGGGAAGCGCCCCGTTCCAGCGACTGTAAACGGCTGTGAGCTCCGCCAGGCGTCTCCGGAATCTCGGGTCGATCTGACCGTGTTGAAACCGCCATTGCCAGTTACCGTCGCCCTTGCCGGGCAGGTTCATACGCGCCCGGCTATCGAGCCCCAGAATATCTTGCAGCGGGATGATCGCGGTGTCGGCCACGCTCGAAAAGGCCAGGCGAATCATGTCCCAGTGAAACTCCACGCCATCCGTGTTCATATAGCGGCACGCGAAGGCCCGCTCACCGAGGATCTCGTCCCACGATTGCGTCGTGGCCACGTGGGTTGACGTGAACCAGCCGACCGTCGTGTCGTTATCGTGCGTGCCGGTATAGATGACGCAGTGCGGGAGCATCTTGTGCGGCAGGTGCTTCTCGGCGCCGGGGTCGGGGTTGAAGCCGAACTGAAGCACGCGCATGCCGGGCAGGCTGAACTCGTCTCGGAGCGCCTCGACGCCCGGAGTGATCACGCCCAGGTCCTCGGCGATCAGGGGGAGGTGCCCCAGCCGCCGGCGCAGGGCCTCGAAAAACGCGTTGGCCGGCCCGGCGACCCACCGGCCGGAGGCCGCGGTCTCCGACCCGGCGGGGACCTCCCAGTACGCTTCAAAACCGCGGAAATGGTCGATCCGAACGATGTCGACGCGGCTGAGCAAGAAGCGCAGCCGTGCGGCCCACCACGCGTAGTCGTCGGCCGCGTGCACCTCCCAGTTGTAAAGCGGATTGCCCCAGAGCTGGCCGGTTTCACTGAAGTAATCGGGCGGCACGCCGGCCACCACCAGCGGCTGCCCGCGCTTATCCAGGTAAAAGAGCTCGGGATTGGCCCAGACATCGGCACTATCGTGAGCGGTAAAAATGGGCAAGTCGCCGATCAGCATGATTCCATTCTCGACGCAAGCGGCCCGCAATTTCTGCCATTGCATCTCGAACGCGTATTGCACGAATTCGTGGTAGCGAATTCCTTCCGCCAGCTTTTCGCGCCAGGTGGCCAGAGTGTCAGGATCACGTTCGATCAACTCGGGCGCCCACTCGTACCAGGGGAGCCCGCCGTGCACATCCTTGAGCGCCTGGTAAAGCACGAAATTGTCGAGCCATGCCCTGTTGGCCTCGATGAACTCTTCAAAGTGGGGGTCTTCTGCCTGTTTCTTGAACCCCTCGAACGCCAGGCGCAACAGGCCGTCTTTCAGTGGCGCGACGGCATCGAAATCGACACGATCGGTGGGGAGGCGCGGATCTTGCAAATAGGCTTCAGGTGCAAGCCAGCCGCGTTCCACCAGGTTTTCGACGTCGATCAAGAGCGGATTGCCGGCGAAGGACGACGTGGATTGATAGGGCGAGTTTCCATATCCTGTCGGCCCGAGCGGAAGGATCTGCCACCAGCGCTGACCGGTCTCGGCCAGAAAGTCGACGAATGCGTGTGCTTCGGCCCCGAGATCGCCGATGCCCAGGCCGCCCGGAAGCGACGTTGGATGCAGCAGAACACCGCTCGCCCGAGGAAATCTCATCCCAGTTCACTCCTTGATCACGGCTCGAAGATGGTCAGAGCGAGCGAGGCCCCTATATCACGCCACTCGATCCAGGAATCGCTCAATTTCCTGGCGGAATCGAGTCTGATCTTCGACATGCGGCATATGGCCGACACCCGGCAGAACAACGAGCTCCGACGCGGGCAAGTGGTTGTTGCAGCTCGGCGGCGACTCGCGGCGGGTTGAGCGCGTCGAGCTCGCCGACGAGTACGAGGCAGGGGACGGTAATCTGGCGGACCCGGTCGCGCGTGTCGTGCTTCACGGCGGCCTGGGCCTGGCGGGCGAACGCGTCCGGCTCCTGGGGCCAGGGATTGCGCTCGGCAAATTGCACCAGGCCCTCGACCTGTCCGGGTTGACGATAAAACGGATAGGCGACCAGCCAGGGCAGGACCGCGCGGGTGAAGTCTCCGATATCAAGCCGGCGCCGCAGCAACACCCACGATTCGATCACGGCCGTGCGCCAGGGATCGCCCCCCATGTGGGTCGATACGAGCGCCAGGCTCTTGACGCGCCCTGGGTGACGCAGCGCCAGTTCCTGCGCCACCAGGCCGCCGAGCGACTGGCCGACAATATGAGCCGGGCCGGCGCCGATGGCATCGAGTGCAGCCGGCCAGGTCGTCGGCCATGTCGGCCGTCGTGTACGGCTGGTCGCAACGATCACTCAGTCCCGAATCGCGAGCATCAAAGGCCAGTGCGTGAAACCGCGTTCCAAAATGACGCTGGGGCCGTGTAAACGCCCGATGGTCGCCTCCGAGCCCGCTGAGAAAGACAAGAGGATCATTCGCATGCCCGATTTCGGCATAGTGAAAACTTCGTCCGTGTACGACAATCTTGGGCATGGATCTCGTCGCTGGTCGGTCGGTCGGTTCGAGACGGCCGGAAAACGCAAAACTTCAGGGCATTCATGGCCTGGAGTGCCCAGCGTAAATAGAATGCTAGCAATGAAAAGGCCAAATTCGCCGATTCTGCTTGCGCGCGTGCCAACCGCGCCCGAAATCGGGCGAAAATCAGGCCAACAGTCTGGCCTGAAGTTGTTTCAGCCACAAGAGTCGACGGCAACGAACCTTGCCGGTTGCCGATTGCGGTTCCGGTTTGACCGTGATCGAAGGTCGACGAGTCGATCCAGAACAGAAATCAAAGGGAGTCATGATGAGCGTCACGATCCGCGAACGAGAGTCCGACACGCTTCTTGCCCAGGCCGAGGAAGGTGCGGCGGTGGCCCGATACGAAGGTAACTGGTACTTTGATCCCCAGGCGGTCAAGGCCGACGTCTTGCGCGTGACCGAGCGAACGTACACGTGCCCTCAAAAGGGGACGTGTAACTACGTCGATTACGTCGGGCCCGATGGCCGCATTGTGAGAGACGTGGCCTGGGTTTATCCGAGCGTCAAGCGGGGTCACGAGCTCATTCAGGGCCGTTACGGCTTCTACGCCGGTAACCGCAATGGAACCAAGGAAGAGCGCTGAGCGATCGCACAGCGCAAGAAAGCAAAGCGAAAGTGACACTCCATGATCGATCCCGAGCCCGACCCGACGATCGGCGCGACTGACCGGGCGGACGGGCTCGAAAAAGGGCGTGCGCCGGAATCCCGACTTCGTCGCTGGACGATGCGCGGGCTTGCGGCGCTCGCGCTCATGCTGGTTGTCTGGCTTGCGCTGGCCTACGTCGTCTTGCCCTTTATCTGGCGCCACTACGAGCACAATCCGGCCCTGGCCGAAGCGCCGAAGACGACCGTGACGGGGCAGGGCATTCCGGGCGATGCGCTCAATGTCGGCCTGATCGGACCCGAGGAAGACGTGGTGAGTCGCGATGCACGCCGCCGGCTGGAGCCCGGCCGACGCGATCACGCTACGGAGCTCGATCCGCATTGCCGCGAGCGTGGCGTTCAAGCGGCCCGACCCCGAAGCACCCGTGAGCAGCCTGTTTTTGTTTGGACGCCGCCAGGATCTCGCGTTTGAAAAAGCGGTCGGCGGCAACGCCCGCCACCGGCATCACGTCCGCTTCTGGAAGTGGATCGAAGGGGGCGGCGCGGGGCGGCCGCTCTGGATCGGATCAGCGACGTTCGACGTCAGTGTCGGCTTCAGCCATCGCACCGTGCAGGTGACCCATCACATCGCGCCCGATATCGACGCCGAGCGCCGTGAGTTGATCGACGACTTGGTCAAGGCCGGCTGGGTTGACAAGATTTATCAAGTGACCGGCGTTGGCGCAACGCTGGTTGGCCGCAACGGCGGCGGTGATCGCTATTACACCGATGGCGAGCTGACCATTGGAGTTCTGGGTTCCCGGGCCGACGCCGACCGCCCCGAGAGCCTGGCCAATCCGGTGGCCGTGCGGCTCAAGGACCAGCTCTGGTCGGCGATCGGGCCGCTCTTGAAAGCGACGAATTCGATTCCTTCATTTGCGGGCGATGGCGACTGATGAGGACTGGCCCTCGAGCCAGCGACGCGAATGGCCCGGCGTCGGTGACCAAGCGTGGCTTCCGATGCAAGATGTGCCGGGGTCGGCTTGGAGGCGTTCGGGGCCTGGGTTACAGTGAAGTAAACGGTCGGGCGGCGACTCGCGAGAGCCCAATCTTCGCCTCTGACTTGTTTCCGGAGCAGAGTGATGTCCAAGCTTTCGGAACCCGATACACGGGCTGATCGAGCGGCCGCGGTGTCGGCACGATTCGACCGTCTCGCCGGCGAGTGGAAGAAGCAGTCACGTTTCCTCTCGAACACAGCCCAAATGGCCATGCTCCGGCCCTACCAGCGGATTATTGGGATGGGCCCCGAAGCTGTCCCTTTGATCCTTGATGAGCTACGCCGTGAGCCAGATCATTGGTTCTGGGCTCTCGAATCGATCACGGAGCAGAATCCCGTGCCGCCCGAGGCAATGGGCAAGGTCAGGCAGATGGCACAAGCCTGGGTTGCGTGGGGCGGACATCAAGACCGAGATCGAGCCGACAAATAATCTCGTACCCTCGATCAGCGCGCTCCGAGCACTTGCGCAACCGCCGGCCTGATCGCCAATCCGCGAAGGTTTGTCGCGGCGATTTTTCCATCGGGACCGATCAAGAACATGGCCGGAATCGCCTCGACATGATAGGCGGCGGCCGTGGGGTTATCGGTCCCTGGTCCTAGAAATCCTTGTGTCCACTTCAGGCCTTTTTCCTTGACCAGTTTGCGCACGGGTTCTTTCTCCGCGTCCAGACTGAGGCTGATCAGCGCGAACCGTGGGTCCTTGGCGAATTCGTCGTGGATCGTGCGCATTTCCGGGATCTCAGCCAGACAGGGCCCGCACCACGTCGCCCAGAAATCGAGCAGGACATATTTCCCGCGATAATCGCTGAGCTTGCACCGAGTGCCATCGAGGGTCTCGACATCAAATAGCGGAGCCAAATCGCCCACGTTTAGCGTCGCTCTGAGCTTCGGCCGGATCTCGCCGAGGTCGAAAGGCTTGCCGTCCTGATCCGCGGGTGATTCGGGTATGGTGAACTGCCTGGTCGCGTGGGCGACATTGTCATTGGGAGCCATGAAGGAACCTTGCGGATACGCGCTGTAAGAGAGGGTCAGGCGATAGTCGCCCGGCGGCACATCCTCGACCCGGATCGTGCCATCTGGCCGCAGTTTGAACCAGTCGGACCAAACTTGATGACGACGGTATTCGATTGCTTCGGCGGTGGTCCACCAACGCCTCCCCCACGCCGTGGCAGTGCCGTCGTGTTTTGCCAGGACATCCTTCGGATAAGGAATGAGCGGCCTGTCACTTCGAAATCAGGAACTGGGAATAGACCGAGTAATCGGCCTTTGCGTCGAACCCGGCCGGCGGCACGACCCTGGCCGTTACGATTCGCCCGCGGTTTTTGAGCCTCGACCTGGGCCGTTTCGCCGGAGCGGACCTCGACAACCGTGCTGGCCCTTATGGCTTGAACTCCCGAGCCTTGCTTCTTCTTCCCAGAGATTCGCGCGGTTCCCGGAATGACTCGATCGAAGACGAATTTGCCGGTGTCACTGGCCGTTGTTCGGCCCGTCTCCCTGATATCCGGCACGTCAGGATTACGCAGTCGGTCGCCGATGTATTCGACCACACTTCCGGCCTCCGGCGTATTCCGAGCGGTGATAACCCCCTCAATTCGACCCCATGGCCGGGCAATGATTGTTTGACTCTTATCAAACTCGGCACGATCAACCTCGGCGTAGAACCGAGGATGAACGACGATGACCGCGAAGTACTGCCCCGCCGGATCGGGCTTGCGACTGAGGGAGAACCGGCCGTCAGGTCCGGTTTTCACAAACCTTTGACCGGCCCCCGGCTTGATCTCCCCGTTCTCAATCTCAATGGAAGTTGCAAGTCCGCTTTGCGGATAGGTTATCGCGACATCCGCCCCGGCCACGGGCTGTCCGTTTGGTTGGTGAACAACGCCCGAAATGGTAACGTCCATCGGCGTGGCCGCTCTGGTCATCTTGACATCATAAGTGACTCGCGTCTCGTCACTCCGAAACGTGCGCGTCTCGAGCGGCTGATAGCCCTTGGCCACAAAGCGAAGCCGATACGCCGTGTGGCTGTCCGCGTCGAGACTGGCACTGAAGCTTCCCGGAAAAGCATTCACCTTCTCGCGGCGGCTCCAGGTGCCGAAGACTCCCTTTGAATCGGCCACGGCCACCTCAACGCCAGGCTCTTCGATCGACTTATCGGTCGCCGCATCCGTCAAGCGGCCGGAAATGGTCAGCGCACGCCGAAAAGTTAAGTTGACGGAACCGTCGCCAGCACGAACCCTTTCGAGTTCGGCACCGTCGTAGCCTTCACGGCCAGCGGAAAGCCGGACAGCATCGGCCGGCGCAGTCTTCCCAGCGGAATCGGCCGTCGGCATCGGTCTTGAGATTCACACCAAGCGAAGACACACCGCGCCAGTGATTAATGTAGACATACGCATCCGCGATCGGCTTACCCTGTGTATCAACGAACCGGCCGCTCAGGAGATGGGGCGGCGCCAGCTCGATCGAAACTTCTTCCGGAGTCTTCGCCGCCGTTACAACTTTGAGTTCGGGGGCATGGCCGCGCACCTTGACCTGGAGGAGGTATTTGCCCGGCTTGACGTGCGGAAACTCGAATCGTCCCGCCGCGTCTGTTGTTGTCTTGGGCATATCCCAGTAGAACGTTTCGAGCCGCGTTGGTTCGAGCCGCCCGACCTCGGCGTTGGCGATCGGTCGACCCTGTTTGTCGACGACCTTGCCAGCAAGCGCAATCCCTCTGGTCATGACCTGAACGTCGCTGAAATCTCGGAGGGGCTTCAGGGCAGGATCGTTCGGGACCCAGGGCTCTTCGCTTTTCGGCTGGCCGAAAGCGCGTGGATGAGTCTGCTGGTCGGCCACATAGTCAGGATGCGCGAAATAGAGGTAAGCGAACTTCATCTTGCGGCAACTCCCACAGCGCCATTCGCCCTTGGCGTTGGTGAAAGTGTCGACCATGTAGGCCATTTCGTGCGGATCTTTTTTCTCGCCGAGGTATCCCCAAAGCACAACTCGCGTTCCGGCGATGGGCACGCCATCTTCGCTGACCAACTTCCCTCCGAGTATTTCTCCGCCCGGTAGCAACGCGACAATGACCTTTGCAGGGACCTTCAATCCCTTGTTGTAATATCCATAGCTGTACCGCTGCATGACGTACCCTTCGGCCCAGACATCGAAGGTGAAACGGTCACGGAAAACGACCCTGGACGTGTCGATGACGACACGGCCGTCGCGGTCGGTTTTCAGGAGCGGTTCGTCCATGTCGAGCGATGCGCGGATGGTTGCCCCTGCGAGAGGCCGGTTCGAAATCCTTGGCCATCACGAGAATTTCGATCGACGCGGGCATGGAGTTCAGGTCATCGGGCGCTTTGTCGGTCTCGCGGGTCGCCGGTTGTTCGGCCGCGGTAACAGCCCGACGGGCCAGCTCCACCGCGCCCATCACGCTCGCTGACGTCACAACGATCAAGAGAAGCGTCCAGCGGGCCGGCCCGCGCATCCGGCAACGCGACGCCCCGCGACTATGCATGATCCACGCCAGCCGATAGCCCAGATTTGACGTTCGCGCCATCATCAGGCCGATGGCCGGATCGGGCCGCTGCAACAGGCCCGCGGCCACTTCGACCAGCGAGCGACGATAGGCCTGCGGCCCCCCGAGGGCGTGAATACAGAGATCATCGCACGCCTGCTCACGCACCGTGCCCACTATCCGGCCGGTAAGCCAGACGAGCGGATGGGGCCAGTAAATGATCCGCAGCGCTCGATACAAGAGGTTCCAGCCGTAGTCGCCGCGCCGGATGTGACCGAGCTCGTGCAAGATCACCGCGTTGATCACCTCGACGCCTGCCGCCTCAACGAGCCGATGCGGCAGGATGACCGCTGGCGCAAGCCAACCGACAACCATCGGGATCGAGACACGATCCGATTGCAGAAGTGGCACGCGACGCACAATGCCCAGGCGGCCTTGCCAGTTCGCCAACGCGCTGACCCATCGAGGCTCGCGCACGCTTTGACACGCCCGTTTGAGCCGGCCGACGGCCCACAGCGACATCGCAAGCCTGACGCCCAGCATCGACGCGATCGAGGCATAGATTCCGATGAGGACTTCGCCCCAGGGGATTGGCGTTGAGTCAGGTGAACTCGATGGAAACGGGAGCCGGGCGGGCTCCGCGGCGGTCAATGGCGGCACCGTGGCTGAAGTCTCCAGGTCGGCATCTTGCGAGTTCGCAACGACCATGGCTGGACTGATGTCGCCAAGCGTCGAAGCGGGCGATCTGATTGCGACCACATTCGCTGTTTCATCCGGCCCGTCGGCTGAACGCGGTTCGGGGAGGACAGCAACACGCAGGCGGGGCAGGCCCCAACTCGCCGCGGGAATGACGAGTAAGCCGACGAGAGAGGCGTTCCAGAGTGCCGAGCGCACGAGGGCGCGGCGGCGTCCGAGCGCGGCGTGAATCGCCGCGGCGAGCACAAGGAGCACGGTCGACTTGACGCCGACGTCGAGCGTCAGCGCGAACAGCGTGCCTACCAGTGATTCCGTACCGATCGAGTCGTTCACGGCCGTTCTCCTTCTTTCTTGGAACCTTTTCGTCGTCCGCCGAGCCGTGCCGAGCCGTGCTCCGCCGGCGCTGGAGGCATGGCCATCCGCCGGAGCTGGTCAAGCTGCTCGTGCGTGATCTTCTCGTCCTCGATGAGTCGCATCACCAGATCTTCGGCCGACCCGCTGAAGAGCTGGGCGAGCACGCTGCGTAACGCGTTGCGCTGCGCCTTCTGCCTGGCGATCGCGGCTCGATAAACAAAGGCCTTGCCGCGCGCCTCGTGCTGGAGGTAGCCCTTGGTTTCGAGCACGCGCAAGAGCGTGCGCACGGTCGAGTCATGAAGGGGCTCGGGCAGCGCGGCGCGAATCTGCTCGGCACTCGCTTCGCCGAGCCGCCAGAGGGCCTCCATCACTTGAGATTCGCGACCGGTCAACGTCTCGGACGGGGTTCGTGCCATCGGGCTTCGTGCTCCTGTTATTTATCTAACGAAATGCAGCTTAGCGGGCGCGTGCGGCCGCGCAAGAGCTTTCTGTTATTTAATTAACGGGGCGCCAGTCTGCTGCCGACGATGTTTGAGGCGAATCGTCGCGTGGCGGAAGATCGTTCGTGTTCGATCGTGACAAAACGATGGGAGCGATTTGGCGAGCGCGAGGCAAGACGTGCCGCAATCCGTGAAGTGTGGCCCTGCAGATAGCTCGATGGACTGACAAAGTCGCCAGTGTGGGCGCCGTGATCGTCACGGCGCCCATCCAACCGGCGATCGAAACGCGGACAAAGCATGACGGTTTCCGAAGAGCATGTTGCTCCAATCCGCCCCGCTGCCGTTCGGCGCCGTTACGCCGTCTCGGCCGCCGCACACGAAGAGCTGGGCGAAGGCGTATCGGTCGGCTTCGGGAATAGCCCGTGAACAATGGCCTTGAGGCGGCCACCGAGCGCGTCGACTTGATCCTTGGGCATACCCCACGTGTTCAAGCAGATGTAGAGAAACGGGCCGCGACCGGGCATGGACGCCATTTCGAGGCTCAACATCGCCTTGTTCAGGCTTTCGACCATGGCCGAAAACGTCTTCCCGGGAACGAACTTTTCGACGACGCCCACGAAGACATCACCCTGGCTGGTCTCGAATGAAAAGGGTGCGCCGACGCTCAGATCATCGAGGCTGCCTTTAGCCACGAAGCCCTCGGTGCTCATCAAACGATCCCAGGCTTCGGTCGGCGGCACGGGGAGCATCGTATAGATCACCACGTTTGCGGCGGCCTGGCCGCAATGGTGCTCGAGGTAATGCTTGAGCGTTTTGTGAAAGAGGTCCCACCCGTGGTAGGTTCCGTCGTATTCACTGTCCCAGGCGGCCCCTTCGCCGAAGCCAGAGGCGACCATGCGCACGCGTGTCGTGCCTCCCTCGTGCTCGAGGAACCAGTCGATGGCGTAGGGCACGTTTTCGCCGTTATCCATCACCGTCGGCTTATCGGCGCGGATGGACTCGGTGCGGAAGTGGACGTTCGGTTCCCAGATCGCGATCTTGCGCGTCGACTTCATACCGCCGCCCCAGTCGATGGTCTGCTCGCCGCCGACCCCCGGCTCGCTCGTCGCATCCGCGCAAAACCAGCGCTTCAGCCCTTCGCCCTCCGTGATCGCCTGCCACATCGCTTCAACGGGCGCCTTGACTTCAAATGTCTTTTCGTACGAGCGGCCTTTCTTCGCATTCATGGATCGATCCCCTTCATTGCGGTTGGTGGTATTGATGACACATCGGCTTCTTCATCGGTCTTGGTGATGGCGGGATAGGCTCCCAGCACGAATCGGAAGAGGCGTCCCGAGGGATCACGGTCATCGTGATACTGCGTGGCAAGCTCGGCGATCCTGACCGCCAGTTCCTGGGTAAACGCATCACGATCGGCGGCCGACGAGAAACGAACCTCGGTCTCGAGCGTGAACGTGGCCAGTCGCTGGCCCGCGCGGTCGGCGCAGCTTCGCAAGATTCCCAGGTCGCGCACGACCTTGGCCGCCGCCGCCACCAGGTACGACCAGGAAAAGCGGTCGCGCAACCGCACGGGATCAGGCTCGAGCGCTCCAACCGCCTCGGGGCTGATCAGGTAGGAAAGCGCGGTCGCTCGCACCATCCGTTCCTTGAGCCCCCGCCGGGCCCGGTTTTCGACGAATTCAACGACGCTCGCGGCCTCGAGCTCCTTCAAGTGGTAATTCAAGACCTGACGTGAAACACCCAGCTTGCGCCAGACCAGAAGCCGAATCAGGCTCGCGCAAATGCTCGAGCAACTTGAGCCGAAGCGGATGCGCCAGCAAGCTCGCCGCCTGCTTCGTACCGCGAACAACTTGCACTTCCGCCATGCGGTCTAATGACAATCTCTGCCTCCTCTCACTCCGAACACGAGCTATTCTGCAATTGAAAAATCTATTTGTCAATTCCGCTCATTGAGATTTCCGAGGGGCAGGCAGGCATGCCGTGATCTGGTGTGAGTGACCACGACGATCTCGATCTTTCACGTCAAGGGGCGGTATCCTTTCAACGGATGTGAGTGGCGTTATCTTGCGACGTTTATGCGGCGGCATGTCGGCTTTCCAACAACGACGCGCTCGCGGGTGAGTCTTTTCAATGACCGAGCATCTGGCCGAATTATCGCCGCGGCAGGGGACCGCTGAAGAAAAAAGCAAGCGAGTGTCTTGCCTGGTTCTTCATGGCCTGGGGGGCGGTCCCTATGAGTTGATGCCGCTCATCACGGCGCTCGAAACGGCGGCCGTGCGCGTGGTCACGCCGGTCTTGCCGGGCCATGATGGCGAGGGGCCGGTGATGCCGGCCTCGTTGTGGCGTGACTGGGCAGGCGCCGCGGAGGCGGCCTTCGACGAGCTGAGCGCGCACGGCGACGAAGTGGTCGCGGCCGGCTTCTCGACGGGTGCCACGCTAGCTCTTTATCTCGCCTCACGCCGGCCGGTCGCTCGTCTGGTCCTCCTGGCCCCCTTCATGACGATCAGGTTCTCGGGGTTGATTCCGCTGCAACCGGCCCGCTATCTAAGGACCATTGCTCGCTTCATGCCGAACTTGCCGCGGCGACCGCCGGCTGTGCGTGATCCGGCGATGCGGCGATGGGCGCTGACGAATGCGCGGTACAAGACATTCAGCATCCTGGCGACGCTCAGCGCGCTGGAGCTCATTGAGACGGTGAAACCTCTGGTGCCACAGATCAAGACGGAGACACTCATCATCCAGGGGATGCTCGACACGGTGATCGAGCCGGCCGGCGCGGCGTGGATTCACGACCATCTCGGGTCGACCAAGAAAACCATCGTGCGGCTGCTTCGCACCGATCACCTGGTCGCCCTCGATCACGAGCGCGAGCAGGTGATTGAACTGGCGAGGAAATTCATTCTCGGGGACTGAGGCAAGAAGTTTTCGATCGTGACTCAGCGGCGTTCGCGTGCCCCCTTCTTTTCAGCTCTTGGCGTACGGAAACGGGCAACTCCCGGCCTCGCGGCGGCCGGCTACAAGGAGGCCTGTTTACAAGCGTTTTGATCGGCGGCTTTTACTCGTCGGTCAACCCGCGTAACAGACGCGGCGGGGCCAGCCAGGCGACCTCGTAGCGCTCGTTCTCGGGGGCTGATTTCGTCAGAGCCGCGATGCCCCCTTTTTTCAGGTCGCAGATCATCGGATGCGGCGCCCCGAAAACGAGTAGTGACAGCAGGTCGCTCAGGGTCGGATTATGGCCGACGATCATCACGGCCTGTTCGGATCGATTCTCGAGCCACCGTTCGATTGATTCGGCACTCGTGCCGGCCCTGAGCTCGTCGGCGATTTCCAGAATCTCTTCGGCCTCGAGCTCGTCGGCGATGATTTCGGCCGTCTTTTTCGCTCGCGGCAGGGGGCTCGTGAGAATCCGGTCGAGATTCAGATCGAGCAGGCTGAGGCCGCGGGCGATCTGACGCATCCGTTTTTCGCCCTTGGACGTGAGCGGTCGCTCATCGTCGGGTATTCCGGGCGTTCCTGGCTCGACGGCAATCCCGTGCCGCACGATATAGAGGTCTGTCATCATTTGAGTTCGTCTCCATGGGCTTTTATCGTGAATGCGAGACTTGCTTCCAGCTCGCTGCTTCCTCGCCGTCGACACGGAGCGTCAGGCATTTGGCACTGCCGCCAGACTTGATGAACTCCGAGAAGCCGAGCAACTGCACGCCGAAGCCGCGTTCACGCAGGTCTTCAGCCAGCTTGGGGGCGCCGTCGTTGAGCAAGACCGTCTTACCCACGACGACCGCGTTACAGCTAAAAGACACGGCTTCCTCGATCGCCACTTCGATCAGGTGGGGTATCCGATCGCGCAAGACCGAGCGGCCATACTCGTCGAACGCGCCCGGATAGTACAGGGCCATGTCGGGTGCCAGCGGGCAGAAGCACGTGTCGAGGTGGTAAAACCGGGGGTCGATCAGCTCGAGCGGCAATACCGCAACGCCCAGGCGCTCGCCAATCCACTGATGACTTCGCACGTCGCTGCGAAATCGGTAGCCGGCAATCAGGGTCTCGCCGCAAAAAAGGGCGTCGCCGGCCCCTTCGAAGTGATAACCCGCGGGCAGGTCGACGACGTTGAAGCCCCGGCTTCGTGCCCAATCTTCGAAGTAGGGGGCTTCGCCCTGGCGCACGCCATAACGAAACCGTGAGCCGATGAAGGTGTCGCGAAACACGAGGCCGGCATTGGCTGTGAACACCAGGTCGGGCAGCCCGGCGATCGGCTCGATCAGATCAACCTTCACGCCCGAGTCTTGAACGGCCGCTTGAAGGGCCGACCACTGGCGGCCGGCCAGGTCGGGCTCGCTGCCGACCGCCACGTTCATCCACGGATTGATCTCGTACTCGATCGCGAAATGATCGGGAGGGCACATCAAGATCTTCGGTGTCTTTGCGTTCTCCATGACTCTTGATTCCATCCTCTGACCCGGAAATGACGCGACGCGGACCGACCGGCCGGCTGGCCTTCACGCAACGCCTTTCATGATGAGGCCGCTGGCTGCATCGAGAGCTCGGTTGCGAGCGACCGCAAGAATGGCTCGACGTCTGTCACCAGCCCGATCGTTTGAAACGTGCCGCGGTCGCTCAGCTTGGTCACTGTCGCGGGGTTGATATCGACGCACACGACCTTCACCCAGGCGGGGAGCAGGTTTCCCGTCGCGATCGAGTGGAGCGCCGTCGCGATCAGAAGCGCAAAGCCGACGCCATGAATCGCCTCGCGCATCCGGTCCTGGGCGGCGAGCGTGTCGGTGATCACCTCGGGGAGCGGCCCGTCATCGCGAATCGAGCCGGCGAGCACGGTATCGACCTCGGCCTTGACGCACTCGTACATGATGCCCGATGTGAGCAGACCCTTGGCGACGGCCGCCTTGATGCCGCCCAGTCGTCGCATGGTGTTGATCGCGCAAGTGGTGTTCATGACCGTGCTCGATCGACTCGCCATGAGTCAATGAAACGCCCAGGCTGGTTCCATACATGGCTTGCTCGACGTCGTGCGTCGCCAGCGCATTGCCTGCGAAGAGCGTCTGGATCCATCCCTCACGGACTAAACGCGCGACGTGGCCGGCCGACCCTGTGTGCACGATGGCCGGTCCACCGACGAGCAGCACTTTCTTGCCCGCGGCACGCGTCGATCGGATCGCGTCAACGACGCCCCGCACGCTGATCGACTTGGGCTTCTCGCTCGAAACGGCCGAGTTCATGAACCCGAACGGAGTCACCTCGCGCGATCGTTCCATGGGCAGCACGCGCACGCCCGCGTGGCCGACCACGATCGGCATGCCGACCTCGACCCGCGCCATCGGGATACAACGCGCCTTGCCCAGGTCGGGCTCGATCACGATGCCGCAATCCATTTCCTGGTCGTTGACGGTGATCCACCGGCCTTTGAGACGAACCTGCGTCTCCTGGTTGGTGGTGCTGTAAAATCTTTCGGGGAAGGCACCTGCGATATCAGCCGCGACGATCGTGGCATCCTCGGGGTGGATCGGCGAAGCACCATGCTCGACCAGGTCGCCGAGAATCGACACCAGGGCGTCGTGAGACTCAGCCTGAATCGCGATCCGCGCATAGCTGGGATCGGTCCGGTGTACGCCGATCTTGCACTCGCGGATCTCGAACGTTCCCCCCATGAGGAGAATCCGGTCGAGAATCTTGGGAAGCAGCAGCGAATCGACAATGTGGCCGCGTACTTCAATTTCCTCGACCGTGCCCGGACTCGCTGGCAAAGGAGTTGTGGTGGATCCGCCCGATTTGTGAATGACCTCCTGGGCCATCTGATCGACTCCTTTCACTTTGAATCATGCCGATTGCTCGTTTGACCTCTTGAAGCTGGGCTCCGCCAGCACGCCCGCGAGTGTTTGAATCCCTGGGGCGCATGGCCTGCCCGAGCTGGGGGCTGCCTACCGGGATCCCTCGGCTGCTCTATTTTCGCTGCCCCTGGGCTCGTACTTGAGCTCGCCGGCCTCGATCGCCAGGTTGAGCCGATTCTGCGGCGGGGCCAGCGGGCAAGTCGCGTAGGGAATATACGCACACGGCAGGTTGGTCGCTTTGTTGAAGTCGAGAATGACCGTTCCGTCACGAGGCGCAGTCGGCGTCAAGCTGGCGAGCGCCGCCGGCCGTCGTTCGGCCGCTCGTGCGATCGCGAAAGACAAACCAGAGTGACCCGTTTTTCTGCACGGCCGCCTGGAGCTTGAATTCCTTGCCGTCACGCTCGAAGGTGACAAAACCCGGGCTTTCGGCCACGTCGCTGCCGCCGACAATCGTGTCCATCACGAGCTTGGTCGGAGCCGTCGCAGGCACAAACTTGGCCTCGATGCGCCAATCTTCACGCGGTGGATACCAGCGCAGGCCCGCGAAACTCGTTCGGATCGGACTTTGATTGTCCTTCAAACGGAGGGCGAACCGTTCGCCGCGCTTGAGCAAGATGAGCTTGATGTCGCCGACCGCGAGAACATCGGGGCGGCCGCCGGCATCGGAGTGAATTTCGCCACCCGCGAAGGGCGAGCCATTCAAGATGACCTTGGCCGCGGGGTCAGGCTGAAAAGTCACGTTGTCGTCGGTGAGCGAGATCGTTCCGAGCACGCCAGGGGCATGCGCCGGGAGCAAGATGTCATTGGCCGGATCGCTGCCGATCCGGGTCTCGCCCGGCTTGAGCCAGAAGAGCCCACTGACGGTCAGCCAGCCATCATCCGCCTTGAGTGTCGCCAGGCGCTGCTGCCGCCAGCGCGTGATCTCATCGCGGTAAGCCGTATCGTCGCCCACCGCCGAGCTTTCTATCGTCATTGCCAGCACCACCGCGAAACTCGTTGCCACAAGCCCGACGCGCATGATTGGTCCATCTCCAACAAGCCCTATCGCCCGTTCAAGGCGCGCATTGTATCAGCAAGGCGATCGTGTGTCCCGAGGCAAGGCCGCACGATCAGCATTCGTTGTGGACGATCGCTCGATATGTCACCGGCTGACGAGGTTTAACTCAGTTATCAGCGTTATGCCTGAAGCGTGCGGATGTGCATGGACGTGCATGATGACGAATCAATTTGTCTGTCCATGACCGGCTATGCGGTTTTTCCCGGTTTCATTCCCGCGGCCCGGTTTCGTCGACATGGTTTAGCGCCATTTCAAGAGCCAGAAAAGCCCCGAGTAGTCGTCGGTCCAGACCGCGCCGGTGCTGGGAACCATGATGGGCTGCCAGCGCGGATCTCGCGCCAGCCGGGCCAGGTCGTCCCATCGCCGGGCCAGAATCACCCACTGGGAAGGCCTGCGGCCGTAGACCAGCTCGTTCAAGGGCAAAGGCCGGCGCGTTTCGTCGATGTACAGATTGACAAGGCCGGCATCAACCGCCAGCTCTTGAACGGCCGGCAGGAGGTCGAGGTAGTCATTGGAGATGTGCAGCGCGACCAGGCCGCCCCTGGCGAGCTTGGCCAGATAGACCCGAATCGCCTCGCGGGTCAGCAGGTGCACAGGGATGGCGTCGCCACTGAACGCGTCGACAACGATCAGCCCGAATTCACCGTCGGGCTCGCGAGCGAGCGATAGCCGAGCGTCGCCAGTGATGACGCGCCAGCGAGCCGCGCTATCTTCGAGATAATGAAAAAAGGCCGGATTTCGCGCGATCCGTTCGACAGCCGGGTCGATCTCGAAAAACGTGAAGTCTTGCCCCTTCTTGCCGTAGGCGGCCAGCGAGCCGACGCCAAGGCCGATCACGCCTACCCGGTCGACGACCGGCGTGCCTTGAAAGGTCGCGAAGACCTGGCCGATCGGGCCGGTAGGAAAGTAGTAAGAGAGCGGCATGTCACGGACCAGCGGGTTCGCGTCGCGGCGCTCCATGCCGTGCAGCGTCCGGCCGTGCATCAGCGTGTTCAGTCCAGGAGGAAAATCGGTCATGACACGCAGCACGCCGAAGAAGCTTCGTTCCATCAGCGCGACGTGCTCGTACCGTTCCTGGTTAAGACCGATGCAGACCGCGGTGATCGCCAGGGCCAGCGCGAAGCGCAGCGGCCGCCGAATGAAACAAAAACACGCGACAAGGGGAGCGGCCGCAACGAAGGCAGGGGGAACCTTGTTCCAGGTGAGAAGCGCGGCATAGGCGGCGATCCCAAGCAATAGCGGTAGTGCGAAATCAAGCGCGAGCGCCCGCGGCCGCCGCGGTTCCTCGGTTCGGGCAGGCACGCCGCGGAACGGGATCAGAAACGCGGCCAGCGCGAGCCCCAGCGGGAATTCGGCGACCGATCGGAAGAGGAGCGGGGCCAGAAGAGCGTTGAACGCACCCCCCATGACGCCACCAAGTGATATGATTAGATAAAACTCCGTCAATCGGCCCGGCGATGGCCGACGGCGCGCCAGCTCGATGTGGCAGGCCGTGGCGGCGAGGAAGAACGTCGAGAGATGGAGCGGAAACGTCAACCAATGTGGGACGACGGCCGGGCGCACCATGATGGCGAGCGTCGCCACAATGGCCGGCGCCAGGGCCAGCGTGCAGGTCTTGAAAACCCACCGCGGCGGATTGGAAAACGCGATGACGAAGCTCACAAGGTAAATCGCCAGCGGAACCACCCACAGAAGCGGCACCGCCATCAGGTCGGTCGTCATGTAGGCCGTCACGCCGAGCAATAAGCTCGATGGAGCCAGTGCGAGCACAAGCCAGTGGGCACGCTCGCGCGCTGAGATTGGCTCTCGAGGCCATGGTTCGGCAACGGCGAGAGGCGCCCGCCAGAGGGTGACGGCGCATGCAAGCGTCAGTACCGCCAGCAAGCCGTACCCGGCGGCCCAGAGACGGGCCTGGGCCGCCAGGGAGAGGCTTGGCTCGATCAGAATCACGTAGCCCAGAAGCGCCAGGAGGCTGCCCACGTTGCTGGCCGCGTAGAGGAAGTAGGGGTCGCGGGCACCGCGGTGGTCGATCGCAACGAACCAGCGCTGAAGGACCGGGGCCGTCGTGGCCACAGCCAGGAACGGCAAGCCGACGGTCACCGTCAAGAGGCCGAGGAGCCGTGCCGCCGGGCTGAGAACGGGTGTTGTTCCCGCCGGTATTGCAAAAGGGAGGCCGGCAACTGGCAGGGCGAGAAGGGCAACCTGCGCCATGGCGTGGCGGCGCGGAGTCAGCCAGCGCGCGGCCGCATGGGCCGTGGCATAACCGGCCATCAACATGGCCTGGAAAAAGACCAGGCAGGTGTTCCAGACGGCGGGCGCTCCACCAAATTGAGGCAGGGCCATCCTGGCGATCATCGGCTGCACGCAGAACAGCAAGAAGGCACCCAGAAATGCGGCTGACAAAAACAGAAACCGCACGCGGTGCTCCCAGGCGTTGACAGGCCGGTCGTTTTGGCGGGACGTCATCCGAGTCAGACGCACCGACGGTCATGACGGCCCACAACCGGGCCGACCGCTCGGTCACTCAAGGCGCTCCGACGGCTCGAAAGGCCCCGTTCTCAACCCGTCAAAGCGACGGACGCACGTTGGCGACCGCCAGTCGAGTGCAGGCGAGCGATGATAACCGAGGCATTCGCGACCGTCAAACGATCGAAAAGCCGGCGAGCGGCGAGTGAAGTCAGTGCGCCGAGAATTGACGATAGCTGCCCGAACACGGCGTCATCACGGACATGGCGCCAGGGATCGAGGCGCCATCTCGGGTGCGTTCGACCATCGGGAAAGTTGCGAAGCCGCGTGCAGAAAATCCCAAACCGAGTTCACGCGATCCGAAGCACGCGGCACGCATCTTCGTAGCTGACTTCCATATCGAGGAAGACACCAATATCGACATCGAGCCAGATCGGTAGCATGGGCGGCGATTGCCCGGCGCAAGGGGATAGAACCACGTATCAAGCAGCGGTTTCTGCCTCCCCGCGCCTTGCGGCCGCGAACGGTAACGGCATACACCGCGGGCGGCTCGGTGCCCAGTATTGGATCGGCTCGGCCAATCAAGCCGAGCAAATCGGCGTGGAGATTGAACTGGCGAATCGTGACGATGTCCACCACGGAACGCTGACATCTTGCTGAATGAGCGCAGCGACCTTGGCGACAAAAGCCCGCCGACTCTCTGGCCGGTCCTTGTTCGACGGACTGACAATCTCGATCGCCGCGGTCAGTCGCCGACCGTGACGCGCATCGTAGACCCGCACCTCATACTCGTCCTGTGCGGGTAGTTCCGTTTCCAGTGTCAGTGTCGGTTGCGGCGGAGTCCATGTTGCGACGGTCGCGCCGGAGCTTGTGTCGCTCGGACGATCCCTGCGTGCCGTTTCGTTCTGTTCAAAGGTGGGCACGTCAAACTTGAATGCCGTGCCCATGTGCACGCGCAGCGCGGCGACATATCCTTCGGGCAACTTGGCGAACAATTGCTGAACGATCACGGCCGGCCACATGCCGAAAAGTTCATCCCACGAATGCGCTTTCTCGGCCGGCGGATGAAAATGATCTCGCAACGGCATACAGATTCCCTTCTCGGCATTCTAACTGGCTCCGCGAAGAGAGGAAAGCAGGGATTTGCCGGACGATGCTGGCTCCCGACAGGCCGTCTCCAGGAAAAAGCTGGTAAGGCGGATCTGTTCACCAATCTACGCTTTCCGCTCTGCATGCACTATACCTCGCCGCTGACCGCGGAATCTCCGGGACGCGTTGCTCGATCATTGCGGCACCGTGGCGCCAGCAATGGTCAATGTCTGGACGAGGCGGATCGCCTCTTCCTTCATTCGGTCCCACTGATTCTGGACAGGTCGATAGATGGTGGCGATCGCGGCGTGGTCCCCCCGTTCGCCGAATATCATCAACTCCTGGCAGGCCGCCGCCAAAGCTTCGGCGCCGACAGTCAGGAAGGTTCCCTTCAGGCCATGAGCCTCGCAGGCAATTCGACGTCCATCGCGCGCGTGGATCGCCGTCATGAGCTGCTCCAAACGGTTCGGAACGCCGTCGAGCATCAACCCCACGACTTCGCGGATCAAATCGGGATCGCCGCCGCATGATTCGCGGAGGGTCGTGATGGAGAACTCGCGGAACTCGCGATCGCGGCAATGTTGGCGTCCTTGCGACGGCTCTCCGGTTCGGCGCCCCAGGCGAGAAGGGCATCGCAGAGCGGCCCGGGGCGGATCGGCTTCGAGAGATAGTCGTCCATTCCCGCGGCCAGGCAGCGGTCGCGGTCGCCGTTCATGGCGTGGGCCGTCATGGCAATGACCGGGATATGCCGGCCTGTAGCCTGTTCGCGTTCGCGGATGGCGGCCGTCGCGGCGAAGCCGCCCATCTCCGGCATCTGCACGTCCATCAAGACGAGGTCGTGTCGGTCGTGGTCGAGCGCCTCGATGGCTTCCCGGCCATTGCTGACGGCCTCGACCGTACAACCGAGTCGCTCGACCATGCCGATCGCAACACGGCGATTGACTTCGTTATCTTCAGCCAGGAGGATGCGGAGCGGGGAGGCCAGTGATCTCTCCACCGCCTCGGTTACCGATCGCCGGGTGTCGAGAGTCTCAGGCGTGACGACGGCATCGCAGATGGCCGCGTAAAGTTGTGCGTTACTGACGGGTCTCGTCAACTTCGCGGCCCAGGGCGCGTCAGCGATCTCGGCGCTTGTTGGCGATGATTCCAGCGCGGTCAGCAATACGAGCGGGACATCGGCGTAACGTGGCGCGGCCTTGATGGCCCGCGCAACTTCCTGGCTGCCCATCCCGGCCAACTCGAGGTCCAGCAGAATCAGTTCGAACGGTTCGTCGTCCGGATTCACCAGCAGCTTGGCGAGTGCTTGGGCGCCGAGGCGGCCACGTCGGGGCGGCACTCCCAGGAGAGCAGCATGTCCCGGAGCGCCAGCCGGCTTGTCTCATGATCATCGACGATCAGCACGCGCGGCCTACCGAGCCGTGCTGGTGTTACTTGTGCGCTCCCCTTGACCTTGCCGAGGTCCACCTCGAACCAGAAACGGCTCCCGCTGGCGGGTTGGCTTTCGAGGCCGATCCGGCCCCCCATCAAATCGACGAGATTCCGGCAGATCGCCAGGCCTAGCCCGGTGCCGCTGTGCCGTCGGCTGTTCCCTCCCTCGATCTGAGTGAAACTCTCGAAGACGTCGGACTGGCGATCCGCCGGGATGCCGATACCGGTGTCGCGCACCTCGACTCGGAGCGTCACGATGGTTTCGCTCTCGTCAAGGAGGAACGCCTCGAGGTCGACGGTGCCGCGATTGGTGAACTTGACGGCGTTGCCGGCCAGGTTGGTAAGCACCTGGCGAACGCGGATCGGATCGCCGACGAGTCGGGGCGGCAGCTCTGCGGCGACGCGCCAGTTGATCTCCAGTCCCTTCTGGTGGGCGCGGGGTGCGAGCAACGCGGCCACTTCCTTCATCAGGGCGCGGAGATCGAACTCGGTCGATTCGAGCGTCAGCTTGCCTGCTTCGATCTTGGAGAAGTCGAGGATGTCGTTGATGACCGTCAAGAGCGCCTCGCCACTGGAGCGAATCGTCTCGCAGTAGCTGTGCTGAAGGTCGTTCAACTGCGTGTCGAGCAGCAGTTCGGTCATGCCGATGACTCCGTTCATGGGCGTCCGGATCTCGTGGCTCATGTTGGCCAGGAAGTCGCCTTTGGCGCGGGTCGCCTGCATCGCGTCGTCACGAGCCCGGCAGAGGGCCTCCTCGGCCTGCTTCCGCGCCGTGATATCCTCGATCTGCGCGACGAAGTGGAGTGGTTGGCCGGCGCAGTCATTCACGAGCGAAGCGCTGAGGACCACCCAGACGATCCGCCCGTCGCGGTGAATGAATCGCTTCTCCATCTGGTACGACGGGATCTCGCCATCGAGCGCGCGGCGGAACTGGCCGAGGTCGGCATCGAGGTCGTCGTGATGAGTGATGTCCTGGTACCGCGGCGCAACAGCTCAGGTTCGGGGCGGCCGAGAATCTCGCACAATGACCTGTTAACCTGGAGGAAGCGGCCATCGGGTGCGACCAGGGCCATACCGATAGCGGCGGCGTCGAAGGCTCCGCGAAATCGCTCCTCGCTGAGGCGCAGCGCTTCGGCAGCCCTTTTCTGTTCGGTGATGGGACGGCCTTCGGGGATGACGAGTACGACGCGCCCCGTCTCGTCGCGAACCGGCTTGAGGGAGAAATCGACCGTGACCCTTTCGCCTTCGGGTGCGTGGTGGTCCTCCTCGTATCGGACGAAGCGCCCTTCGGCTGCCTCGGAGATGGCCTTGCGGAGACGGGCGCGTGCCTCTTCGCTGTGGGCCCACCAGGGCGTCTCCCAGATCGGCCGCCCGACGACAGTTTCTCTCGCCACGGCGACGAAGTCGAGGGCCGTTTGGTTGATCTCCAGCAGCGTGCCACTGGGGGCGATGAGCCCGATGAACTGGAAGGTCGAATCGAAAATGGCCCGGAACCGCCGTTCGCTCTCCCGAAATGCTTCCATCGCCTGCGCCAGCTCGGCCGTCCGCTCGCGGACTTTCCGTTCGAGACCCTCGTTCAGGAGCCGGATTTCCGCCTCTGCGGCTTTCCGTTCGGTGACGTCGAGATTGATGCCGGCCATGCTGATCGGCGTCCCCTCTTCGTCGAATAAAGTGGCTCCTCGACCCGCCAGCCAGCGGACCGCGCCGTCGGGCCAGACGATGCGATGCTCGACCTCGTACGCCACCCCGGGTTCCATCGCGCGCTCGAACGCGTGGCGGACGGAATCGCGATCGTCGGGATGGATGATGGTGAGGTACTCCGGAAAATTGGCAAACGGTTGACTGTCGGGCCGGCCGTAGAAGAGCTGGAGCGAATCCTGATAGGTGACGCGGTCGTTCTGGATGTCCCACTCCCAGTGAGCGAGGCGGCCGGCGCTCAGAGCCCGGCGCTGGCGCTCCTCGCTGCGCCGCAACGCCTGCTCGGCTTCCCTGAGGCGGCCGATGTCAAGGTTGATCCCGGCCCAGCAGACGATCCGGCCGCTGTCGTCTCGCACCGGCACGCCTCGCGCGAGGACCGGGTGATATCGGCCGTCGGTGACCCCGGATGCGGTGCTCGCAGTCCCATGTGCCCTCGTCGCGCACGCATTCCTTCCATGCGGCGACGGTCCGAGCGGCGTCATCCGGATGAAGGATAGTCTCCCAGCCAAATCCCGAACACTGGTCCTGGGTCAGCCCGACGAGCCGCAGGAACGAGTCGCTGGCGTAAGTGTTGCGGCCGTCGGGCTCGCAGATCCACACACCGTAAGCGATTGACTCGCCGACGGCCCGGTAAATGCGCTCGCTCGCGCGGACCGCGTCTTCGGCCCGCTTCCGATCGGTAATGTCGCGGGCGATCTTGGAGATGCCGACTGTCTGTCCAGAATCATCCTTGATCGGCGAGATCGTCAAAGACACGTCGATCAACCGGCCATCCTTCGCCAACCGCATCGACTCGAAGTGATTCGACCTCACCCGGTGCATGAGCTTTGCCCTGATGTGCGGCTGTTCGTCCCGGCGATCGAGGGGGACGAGCATCGAGTTCGGCCGGCCGACGGCCTCGGCGGCCGTATAGCCAAAGATGCGGCCGGCGGCCAGGTTCCACGACGTGATGATACCATCGAAGTCCGTGCTGAAGATCGCATCCTCGGAAGATTCAACGATCGTTGCCAGGTAGGCTCGCTCGACCTCGGCGCGCTTCAGCTCATCGATGGTCTGCCGCAGTTCTTCCGTCCGTTCGGCGATCTCTCGCTCGAGCTCGGGTGGGCTCTTCATCGCCATGAGCGCAGGCCAAGCCTTGAGGATAGACCATGCGGTCCACCACGAAACCAGACCAGTAGCGACCAGCACGTGTCCTGAGAGTCGGTACACAGGATGGAAGAACGCGAGCATGTCCAGGAAGTGACCGAGGCCGCAAAAGACGATGAACGGCGCGAAGGCACGCACGACGCTCCGGAATACAGCCCACTCCGGCAGTCGCATTCCCAGCCGCCAGATCAAGGCAGGAACCGCGATATAGGCGAGCCAGACCATCGCGTTCCCGGTGACGTGCTCCCAGATCAGCCAGTCGGGCCAGAGGCCGCAGATCCGTCGCGGCACGAAACCGTCGGTGCTGAACACGCGAGCAAGGGCGTCGAGAAACGGCGGCATGAAGCAGACTCCGATCGTGATGGTTGCATCAACGAGCAGCGCAATGCTCGGTGACGCGAACCAGGTCGGCGAGGCGAATCGGCTTGATGAGGAAGTCATCAATCCCGGCCCAAGCCGAGAATTCAGCCTCTTCGCTGTCGGCCGAGAGCCCGACGATGCGGGGCCGACGCTCACCGGACTGCTGCTGGCGCAGCAAGTAGGCCGCTTCGCGCCCGCCGAGCTCAGGCATATGAGCGTCAAGGAACACGAGATCAAAATCCTCGCGTGCCGCCGCCTCGATGGCTTCGCGTCCGTTGATCACAACTTCGACGGAATAACCAAGACTTCGGAGGAGCCCCCTGACCGCCCCCCGAAGCACATCATCGTCGTCCGCCACGAGGATCCGCAAAGGCACTCGAACGCCGGCTACAGGCGGCGTGACATTCGCTGGCCCCATCGTGTTGCCTCCATGACTGCGTCATCGCTCTCGCCGTGTCGGATCGCGACTGTCAAAGTCGAAGTTCCCTATCGGTATCCCATCGATAGGTCAACTCAGCTTATATTGGCATCCCCACTGCGCTAATTCAAGCTTGGTCCGCGCAAAAGGTGCTGGATCAGGCGTCGTGCTTTCAGCATATTGGCCAAGTTTAATCAAGCGTCAGGTTACGGCCGGGGGACCTCGTGTGTGAGGCGAAGATTGGCCGTCTGTCCGCGTGTGAGCGAAGTGGTCACGCGCGTTCACGCGACGGCGGCCGTCGATGCTCATCCCGGGTGCCGACGATGAAGAAGAAGACGCTCGCGCCGCGTCGCGTCGAACGCGAACGTCGCGTTCATTTAACTTAATATGTTGATTGGTCGGCCCCGGCGCACCAGATGCGGAGCGGGCACGCACGCACGCTCCGCCTTCGCCGTTGATTCTCATGCTCACCGAGTCCGGCGCGCACGATGATAGCGGTGACCGAAGATGGCAGCGGCTCCGACGGCGAGAAGGAGGATTGAAGCCGGTTCGGGAACGCTCAAGGGTCCGATAATGCCTTCATAAATCGCTTGAGGGCCGTCGTTGTTGAGGCCCAGTTCGTATGCGCCGATGAAATGCTGGCTGGTTCCCGGGGCGGTATCATTCGGCGTGGCGAGGTCGATCAGGGTGCCATGGGTATTCGTCCCGTAATAGCCGGTCGCGTTGCTGGTGGAACCATCTCGCTCTGCCCCGACGTTGTGGTAGTGCAAAAGCTTCCATATATGCCTGCCTGATTGCAACAAGGAGTGGTACACGCGCTGCTTGGCATCTGGAACAGCATGAAGGACAATGCGTGAAACAACGCCGCTGAAGACATCCACGAAAGTGGGCCGCCGTGCTGAGTCGTGTCTGTGCGATTGCATTACTCTTCGTTGTTCCGACGCTCTTCGGGGCGGAGCAAGGCTCGCCATGCGAAGAATTCCGGGCGAAGCCCTTGGTTGTTCTGAAGCCCGTGAAGATCTCCGTCATCGATCGTAAAAGCCACGCGCCGATTGAGGAGTTCGCGTATTCGGCGTCATATGCCACATGCGACGGAACAGGTCAGTTCACAAAAGGGTGGCAGTCCGTTAAATCGCCTTCGGGCATGTTTGTTCTCGATGCGCCGCTGGCGTGTCGGCTTTTCATCCGGATTCGCTGGCGCCATGCCCTGACCATCTCCACGCGAGTGCACGAGTTTGTCGTTCGTTCGGCGGACCCTCGGCGGCACGAAGTGATTGAGCTGGAACGAGGCGAGACAGTGGTGGGAATCGTGCGTGATGCGTCGACGCGGAAACCGGTTGCCGGCGCGACCGTCACGCACTCTGGCGCGAACACCGTCGAGGACCACGTCGTGAGCGACAGCCAGGGACGCTACGCGCTGCATGGGCTCTATCCTGAAGGCTCTGTATCGGCCTTCCATCCTGATTATGGCGGGCGCGAGTTTGCCGTCGAAGTCGCGATAAAGAGCAGAAAGACCATTGATCTCGACCTGCAGCCTGTTGACCGCGTCATCCTTCGCGGGGTCGTGCGCGACGAGGATGGCCGGCCTCTGGAAGGCGTGTCCGTATCCGTTGACGGGACCCGGACTGTGAGGCCAGTGACTTCGGGGTTGGGGCATCGTCTGGAAATCGTATTCGACGGTGAGACCCGGGCCCAGACGGGGCGCGATGGCACTTACGCATTGTCGTGCATGACGGGCCGGCCGAACCAGCGGATTGTTCCACGGCCGAGGTACGACAAGAACGGCTATGTCAGCCGGGAGGTCGCGGGGAACCTACAAAACGGCAACGAACAGTCGGTGGTCTTGCAAAGGCAGGTCTTACTCGAAGGCCAGGTGCTCGCGCCCGATGGGCAACCGGTGGGAAACTTCGCGGTGCGTTCCGAGCAGCCCGAGAGAGAATCAGTGAACTGGAATCTGACCAGCATCGAGCGTGAGATCACCGACGTGGACGGACGATTCCACCTCGGCCTACGCCAGTCTGGTCCGACGTGGATCGCCGTCCGCGCCCGGGATACGCCAACTGGATCCAGGTGTTTGATGTTCCTGCAAATCGTGGAAAACTCATTGTGCGGTTGGAGACAGGTGTTGCCGTCATGGGTCGGGTCGCCGGGCCTTCGAATGTGTTTTCCAGGACTCAAGCCCGGCTTGTTCCTCGATTCGGGCCTAGTGAATTCGGGGGATTCACGACCCCTTGGGACGCGCACGAATGGTTTGCCGAGACTACAACGATCGTTCTCGAGCCGACCGTCCGCTTCGATCATGTTCGGCCGGGCCGATATACGCTCAGCTTGGGTGGTCCCGATGTGAGTCCGAAAACCTGGGTGTTGGATGTCCCTGAGAATGGTCCCGATCTCGGCGAACTACGTCTACAGGGGAGAGGCTATATTCGTGGGCGCGCCTGGCATTCGCTGGAATGGGGTAGGGGGGAACTTCGGAGGTTTACTCATGGAATCGTTCTGTGGCCGGGTTTCCCTGTGCATCGTCAAGAGATTCCGTTTTGGTCTGACGAAGAGGGTCGTTTTGCTATTCGAGAAGTGCCCGTCGGCCCAAAGTCTGTCGGGTTTCCTTTTATGATTTCTGACGACTTGGGGGAGTATGAAGAGCAGTCAGTCCAAGTGTGTGAGGGCCAGACCACCGAGGCTCGTGTGTGTGATCATGCGACCGAGCCTTCCGTTACCGTTGAGCTACGGATCGGTGACGGCTCCAAGAATCAAGCTGACAGTGCCGGCGGGATCAACGCCAAGCGACAGGTTGACTACAGCGTGATGCTCCCGACGCGTATTCAAGGCGAAGCGGGATCGCTGTTCCGTGTGCAGTTATCACCTCAACCTGGCCAGGCGCTCGCATTCGGCGACTCGGACTGGGTCAAACCTGATTCACTCGGCCGGATCAAAGTTCCAGGCGTGAGCGACGGTGCCTATCATCTTCGCGTGCTCGAATGGATCGAATTGAATGACTTTACAAACGGTTTTGACGAAGATGAAGGCGTGCTGGAGGAGCGTGATCTCATCGTGTCGGCTGATAGCCCACCCGTGAAATTCGCACTCGGCACAGGATCGATCTCGGGCCGTATCCTGATAGCGGCCGACAGCACGCGCAAGGTCGACCCTGTGCAGGACAAAGCACGCATCCTGGACGTGATCGACGATCGAGCCAGGGATGTGCGGATCGCGGCCGTCGACCAAGCAGGACGCCGCCGGATTCGCCGCGCTCGCTGTGATGCGATCGGCAATTTCCGCGTGCGTTACCTCGATCCCGGAACCTACACGCTCGTGGCTTACTATCCCAAGGAAGGCTGGTGCCGCGTCGATGACATCAAAGTGTCGTCCAATGAGACGGACGTCGGCGAACGCCGGCTCGCGCCGGGCGCGACGGTCGTCGGTTCCATTTCGTACGGGCGTCCTTCCCTGGTGCCTGATGAGGTTGTGGCGACAGGACCTCTTCAGGTCGTTCTGAGGTTCGGGATTTACCGTGTTGGTGCTGGCCCTGACGCGTTTACGCTTCACGGTCTCTGGCCCGGGCGATGGACAATCGCCATGCATGGCAGCGGCGGGCAAGTGCTTGCGAGTGCGGCGGCCGAGGTCTCAGGAACTGGCACTGTTCGGGTCAAGCTGGACACAGGAACGATGACGGAGTCAGCGCCAAAATAGAGTAAACCATCGCCAGCGACGGTGAGCGTGTCGGGCCGTAAGACCCTGGGAGCATGCAAGAGGTTCTCGAAGGAGCCATAAGGCAGTTTGCGCAAGAGCGTGTCGTGCTCATGGTTTTCATGAAAGGCTGCCGTGGATCGATTTCGGGCAACAACAATGCGAGCTACCGGTGTTTTGATATCATGAACCGGGGAGGAAGACGAGCAATGGCGACGATACATGGCGTGGTTCACGGCAGGACGATCGAGCTTGAGGGTGAGCTTGGGCTGCCCGATGGGCAGCGAATTGCGCTTGACGTTTATCCGCTTGATGGTGTCCCCGTTTGGTTCGAGCGGTTCGTGGTCGATCCCAGCGTGTCTCCAGGAAAGCTAGTTATCAAAGGAACACGACTGCTGGTCGATGATCTCGTCCAGCTCACCGCCGACGGACGCACCGAGGAGGAGATCCGGCAGACCCACGCCGAACTCTCGGCCGCCGACCTTGAGGCCGTTCGCAACTATGCTCGCGTACCCGAGGGAATAAGGCGCTCGTTCGGCGGCTGGGTCGAGGACGCACAGGAGCTTGACGACTATCTCGGCTGGACGCGCCAGCAGCGCGAGCTGCGACGCCAGGAACCCCAAGCGTGAGCTTCCTGCTGGATACGGATATTTGCTCGGCGCAGATGAAGGCCGATCCCCGCGTTCATGGTCGGATGATTCAGTACGGGGGGCGACTCTCCATTCCACAGTGACACTTGGGGAGCTTCTCGCATGGGTCGGACGGAAGAATGCACCACCCCGAAGATTGTTGACCTTGAACCACCTTCTCGAAGCCGTCCTGATTCTTCCGGTTGATGAAACCGTTGCTCGCAAGTTCGGCGAAGTACGGGCCTGGCAGTTGGACCAGGGCTTCGTCAGTCCTGACCTTGATTTATTGACAGCGGCTGTTGCGCTTGCTCACGGGCTCATACTGGTGACGCACAATACTCGTGATTATGCCAACGTGCCTGGCATCATCCTCGCGGATTGGCTCAATTCCTGACACGGATCACTTGTCCCGACCCCCTCACGGCTCAATATGCAGCGTTGCCGTCAGCTCAAGAGGCGGCTCACCCGGCAGGTCGGTGTGAACGCGGAACGTGTGGCGAAGATCGCCGCGGGTCGTTCCCTGCTCGGGGTTATACGTGACCTTCACAATATGCGTCGTCTGCTGCTTCGCGTTGGGTGCCGAAATCGAGAATCCGTCGCTGGCGCCGTCGATCGAGCGAATGACAAACGGCCTGGACGAGCGAACGATGAATCGGCCTTCGGCGCCTGCGGCCGAATGGATGCTTCCCAGCGAAAGAACCGAGGGGGCGGCCGTCAGGTCGCCGCGAATCCAGGCCGTGACCATGAGCGGAATCTTGGATGTCTCGGCGTCGTTGCTGATGAGCTGTATCTCGTCGCGCATGAGGCCGGCCGGGGCGTCCGGCTTCAAGCTGACGGTCAATGAATAGCTCGCGGATGTTTCGGTGCGCGCGGTTTGCACGAGCTGGGCATTGATCGCCCGGCTTGCCGAGACCATACGTACGAATTTCCAGCCGGCCGCGTTGATCCGGTCGATCGTCAGCACCTGGCTCGGTGACTGCCCTCGCGCGACCGTGCCGAAGTCGATGGCGCCCGGGTTGAGAACGATATCGCTCAGGATGTGCGAGGTGACCTCGAGACGAACTTCGCCCTCCTGGCCGCCCGCTGTCATCAGTGTGACATAGAGGATCGTGGATTTCAGGCCGACAAAGTTGCGCGTGTCCATCTCGGCTTCGATCACGGCGCTGCCGCCAGGCGGCACGAGCGAGGTGTTCGACCGGCCGCTCGTGCAGCCGCACGACGGTCGAAGATTGAGGATGGATATCGGCTCCGCGAGCCGGTTCACCATGTGAAAGTCGTGCTTCACCTTCACGCCGCGCGGCACTGTCCCGAAATCGTGCCGATTCTCGGCGAACAGAGAATCCGTCCACGCCGCGGCATGCACCGTCGTTCCGCCTGCCGATCCCCAAAGCCAGACGCTTCCCAGGACGAACCAAATACGCGGCCGAATCATTGTTGGCTCCTTCTTTACCCCATCCTCTCGAGCGAAGGCGCGATCGCCACCTAGCGGCCTTTCCCTTCCTATCGTCATCGCAATGCCTCGCGCTTAGTTTTGCCCCGTAAGAATAGCAGGCAGTCTTTTCCTAGACTGTGCATTTTATCTAAATTCCGATGTTCGTCTTCGGGGTGAGTGGGTGGACTCCCATGCTGTTGTGCGGTCCATCGCTTGGATCGTGATAAACGAGCGATTACGATGGACGAGAATGTGAATTTCAATGAGGAGATTTCAGTCCGTTTCCTCGCGTGGGCGGGGTGGTCGCGAATGGGACACTTGAACTTGATGACGAATGATCTCGAGTCGCCGCGGGACGCCTTGCCGGGTGAGGCCCTGAGCCTGCCGGCAAAATACTACATTGATCCATCGTTTTATCGCGCGGAGCTTGAACGTTTCTTCTTTCGCATGTGGGTCTACGTCGGCCGTCAGGAAGAACTACCGGGCACCGGCGATTTTTTCGTTCGCGACGTCGCTGGTGAGAGCGTGATCGTGGTGCGGCAAGAGCAGGGGGCCTTGCGCGCTTTTTACAATGTGTGCCGCCATCGTGGTACGCGCCTGACCGAAGCAACAACGGGGCGATTTCCCTCGACCATTCAATGTCCTTATCACGCGTGGACCTATGATCTCGACGGTTGCCTGCTCGCCGCGCCCCAGATGGACCGTGCGATTGGCTTTTGCCGCGAGGACTATCCCCTTCAACACGCGGCGCTCGAGGTTTGGGACGGCTATATCTTTCTCAATCTGAGCGAGTCTCCTCGACCGCTCATGGAGCAGGCGGCCGCTCTGGGCGATCGGTTCGGCGGCTGGCGCATGAATGAACTGCGCGTCGGCAAGCGCATCGTTTACGACGTTGCGGCCAACTGGAAGTTGATCATTCATAACTATTCGGAATGCCTGCACTGTCCGGGCGTGCATCCCGCGCTGCAAAAGCTATCGCATTACCTGAGCAGCGAGAACGAGCCGGCCGAGCCAGGCGTTCTTGGCGGGCGGATGCGGCTGCGTGAAGGGATTGGTACTCTTTCGCTTGACGGCCGCCTGCGCCGCGCGTGTTTGCCGGGTCTTGGCGAGGAAGAGTGCCGCTTTGTTTATTACTATGCGATGCTCCCCAATCTGCTGCTGAGCTTGCACCCCGATTACGTGATGACGCACGCGCTCTGGCCGCTTGGTGTCGATCGAACCAGGATCGTTTGCGAATGGTTGTTTCACCCCGACGCCATGAGCGCGCCTGATTTCGACCCCGACGACGCGTTTGCGTTCTGGGATTTGACCAATCGCCAGGACTGGCATGTTTGCGAGCAAATGCAGCTTGGCGTAGGCTCGCGCGCTTATCGGCCCGGCCCGTATTCACATCGCGAAGACTTGCTCTACGGGTTTGATCGGCTGATCATCGAACTTGAGAAAGCGGAAGACGCCGCTTCATAGTCGACGGCGGCCGCGAGCGTCGGTCGGAGTCGGATCAACTCTTGGGCCCGCGAGTGCGACCTAGGCGTCCTGGCCGATGGCCTCGACGGGGCACTCGTCGAGGGCAGCCGTGCACGCGGCGATCTGGACCGTGCTCTCGGGCTGGCGGAAGACATAGCTGCGCCGGCCGCGGTCGTCGCGTTTGAAATTCTCAGGTGCCGTCTCGCGGCAGAGGTCGCAGTCGATGCAGGTCGCGTCGACGTAAAACCGGCCCGGGACATTCTCGGGCACTTTATCCGACGGGTTGGCCATGGCGAAAGTACATGTGGCGTTAACGAAAATGTGATCGACAGAAAAAGGGACTGCTCCGAATCGGCCGGAGCGAGTCCCTTTAATCTAGCGTACTTTCTCTCGGGCCATTCACCTAGCCCCTTCTTCGCGAAAGCGATGGAGGGGGCGGCACCGGCCTGGGTTGAGAATCAACATCGGCGAAATCGGCTGACTCGCGGAGTTTGGCGAGCGCTCGATCCTGGATCTGGCGAACTCGTTCTTTCGAGACGCCGAGGACCTCGCTCACCTGGATGAGCGTGCGAGGCGATTCGTTACAAAGGCCGAAGCGAAGCCGCAACACGAGCTGCTCACGCGGATTCAATGTCTTGATCAGGTCGTTCACAGCAGACTCGCAATCCTCGACGGGGGGCTCGATCTCATCGTCAGGGATGGAAAACGAGCTGATCGCCGAGTTTTCGCCAAGACGGGTGGGCGCATCGAGCGAGAGAACCGGACGTGTGGCCGCGAAAACTTGCTCGATGGTCCGGGAAATTGCCAGGCTCGGTTTATCGGCGCGTGTCGTCCGATCACCGGCGGCCCCGGCCATCGCAGCCTGCGACCGGGCTCGGGCCAGTTGATAGAGTTGCCGCGGATTCAAGCGAACCGGATAGGCTCCGCTGGCGACGGCCCGCTGGATGGCCTGGCGAATCCACCAGATCGCGTAAGTCGCCAGGCGTGTCTCGTTGATGAGGTCGAAGCGGTCGATCGCGACGAGCAGGGCACAAAACCCGTCCTGGATGAGGTCTCCGGGCGGAATGCCGCGGTGCTGGTAGCGTTTCGCGACATGGGCGACCAGGCGTATGTTCGCCATGGCGAGCTGGCCTCTGATTTCCTGATAGCGACGCGCAATCTGGCCGAGGCTATCGGTAAACCGATCAGAGCCGGTGACTGCGTGGTCCGCAAGCTCGCGGATGTGATGCTGGAAATCTTCCAAAGAATCAGACCGACGCCGGTCGGGTTCGCCAGGAAGGTGACTTGCGCTCAAGATCCGCTTCTTGCAGTCAAATAGCTCGACGAGTAACTTGCGTTCCTCGACCGAGGTCATGACCTTGGCGTCAGAGCGATTGAGCAATCCCTGCCAGAAGATCTCGCTTTTCTGATTGTTATAAGTGATCATAGGATAATCTTATGCAAAAAAGAACGATCAAGATGTTCTGGCCAGATCCGGTCGGCCAACTGATTGAACTGCCAGGCTGCGTCGCTTTGGGCCTTCCGGCGACCCATCAGCATTGATCCCTCCACTCACTCATACGTCGCCGCAATCGGGTTGTCTCGCGGACATCCGAGTTTTTTTGCTAGAATGAGAAATGTGGGAACCACCGCCTCGAAATGTCGGTCGTTGCAAGGGCGGGGACCCGGAGCGATCGATCAACCCGAGGGGTGTTGTTTCGCGGGGAAGCTGGGTCCATGGAAGACGTTGAATTCGATCCGCACCTGAGCCAGATGTCGACTCAGTGGGCACTCGTGTTTCAGGCGCACTCGGGCAAACCTGATGAGGCGCAAATCGCGGCGTCATTGCTCATGGGCCGCTACGCCGGCGCGGTGCACCGCTACTTGCTCAAGGCATTGAAAAATGCCGACGCCGCCGACGATCTCGATCAGGAATTTGCTGTTCGCTTCCTGCGTGGCGACTTCCGCAACAGCAATCCCATGCGCGGCCGATTCCGCGATTATGTGAAGCGCACGGTTCAGAATCTGATCAACGACTATTACCGTCGTCAGCGTCCGACGGTCTCGTTCGACTCAAACAGCCCTGAACCGGTGGGCGTCGACGACGTGGCGGGCGAATTCGACCAGCAGTTTATTGAGAGCTGGCGGAAAGACTTGCTCGAACGAGCGTGGGCGGCCCTCGACGCACTCGAGAAAACAACCGGCCAGCCCTACCATACGGTGCTTCGCGCCAGGGTCAGCCATCCCGATCTGCCATCGGCCGAGCTCGGAGTCCGGCTGACAAACGCGCTCAAGCGGCCGATGACCGCCGGCGCCGTGCGTCAATCGCTTCAGCGTGCGCGGCGCAAGTACATTGAATTCTTGCTCACCGAGGTTCGGGCGAGCCTTGATCACCCCACGCAGGAAGCCCTCGAGCAGGAGCTGAGCGACCTGAACCTGCTCCATTACTGCCGCCCGTATTTGAAGGCCTGAGTGAAACGGCCCAGGCATCGCGGTTCTTCAATGGCCGCCGCCGGCCGACTAATTGAAGACACAACGGCACGGCCGGTTTCGCCAGCGACTCTCTGACGACTTGACTGGGTTCGCACTGGCTCTATGATAAGATTCATCAACAGGCCCCCATCGTCTAGCGGCCTAGGATACTTGGTTCTCAGCCAAGGGACCGGGGTTCGAGTCCCCGTGGGGGTGCTTTCCAGCCGGGTTCGACGATTCCGCCGGAGTGGGGAATCGATCGACCCGGCCTTTTGTTTTAATAACCCTCATCGATCGCACGCCATGATCTCGATCGAGTTTTATGGCATCCCACGGCTCCGCGCGGGCACTCCCGTGATCCGGCTGGAGGCTCAGACAGTCGGCGAAGCGTTGCAAGAGCTCGGCCGCGTGTGTCCGGCTCTCGAAAACACGGTCTTGAAAAAGAGCGTCCTCCACCGGGCGTATCGGCTTAGCCTCAACGGCGAGCAATTCATCACCGACCCGACGATGTTGCTTCGAGATGGCGATGTGCTTCTACTGTTGTCGGCCGACGCCGGAGGATGATCGCATGCCGCCCGGTTATCACGGTCGATACCTGCGAGTCGATCCCCGACCTGGCCGGACCGGGTGTGTTTCGCTCGACGAACGAGTTTTGCGGAGTTTCCTCGGAGGCGTGGGTCTGGGAGCGTTTATTCTCGCGCGGGAAACGCGCGCGGGATCGACCCGCTCGGACGCGAGGCGGCCCTGATACTGGCTCTGAGTCCGCTCGTGGGTAGCCCGCTCACGACATCGGCCAAGTTTGCCGTCGTCGGTTTCAGTCCGCTCACCGGGCGCGTCTGCGACGCGTTATCGTCGTCGCATTTCGCGATCGCCGCGAAACGCGCGGGGGTCGACGCGATCGCGGTGGTCGGTGCTTGCGAAACGCCCTCGGTCGTCTTGATCGACGGCACCGATCGCGACGAACCGACCGTTACGTGGCGGCCGGCCGATGATTTATGGGGCCTGTCGGCGCGTGCCGCGGAAGACCGGCTTCGCTCTCAAATCGGCCTCGGATGGCAAGTTGCGGCGATCGGAACGGCCGGTGAGCGTCTGATTCCGTTCGCCACGCTGAGCCACGATGGGCGCCACGCGGGGCGTGGGGGCCTGGGTGCGGTCCTCGGATCGAAGCGGATCAAGGCGATCGCGGTCAGGGGCAATCAGCGTACCACCGCGGCTGACTCCGCGCGGACCGTGGCGCTGGCTCGTCGCTATTCACAGCTTTCGTTTGGTCCGGCGACCGAGAAATACCGCGAGCTGGGAACCGTCTCCAACCTGCTGACGTTCAATCGCTTCGATGCGTTGCCCACCCGCAACTTCCAGTCGGGAACCTTCGAGGGAGCCGCACGACTGAGCGAGGGCGATCTCGGACCCGCGCGACGGATCGCCAAGGCGTCGTGTGCGTCGTGCACGATCGGTTGCGAGCACATTTACGCCGTTGGCCAGGGAGGGAATATCGGCGTCCGGCTCGAATATGAGTCGCTTTACGCACTCGGGCCGATGTGCGGCGTCGACGACCCCACGACGGTCCTGAGTGCGGCCAGCGCGTGTGACCACCTGGGAATCGATACCATCACGACGGGTGCGACGATCGGCTTCTTGATGCAATGCGTCGAGGAGGGCCTTGTGAACGCGCGCCTGGAGCCGTCCGGTCGTGAACTTCGGTTCGGTGATGGCGCCGCGCTGCTCGAGGCCATTGACGCGCTGGCGGCTCGTCGTGGCGAGCTAGGCGCGCTTCTGGCCCTGGGCAGCCGCCGCGCGGCGGAACGAATCGGGGCACCGGCCCCGGATTTTGCCCCTCATGTGAAGGGTCTCGAGCTCCCTGGCTACGACCCGCGTTCGCTCCACACGATGGCGCTGGGCCTGGCCGTCGGCACGCGAGGAGCCGACCACAATCGGTCGGGAGCCTATGAGGCCGACTTTTCCGAACGCACCAATCGCCGTGACGGAGGTGCCCATTCGGCGCCCCTGGCCATCGAGACGGAAGACCGCGCGGCCGTCATGGATTCGTTGATTCTCTGCAAGTTCCTCCGTGGAGTCTTCAGCGATTTTTATCACGAAGCGGCCGAGATGGTCGGCGCCGTGACGGGTTGGTCGATGACCGGCCATGAGCTGGAAACCATCGGCAAGCGTGTTGTCTCCGCTCGCAAGTGCCTCAATGAGCGCGAAGGCTGGACCCGTGCCGAGGACACGCTTCCGCCCCGGCTTTTGACCGAGCATGATAGCCTCCCGGGCGCACCCGGCCTGTCGCGCCGGCGGCTCGACACGATGATCGAAGCCTATTACCGTGAACGCGGCTGGAACGACGAGGGGAGGGTCACCGCGGAGTTACGTGTCGCGCTGGGGCTTGACGATCCGGCTTTGGGTCTGGCCTGAGTTGCTCGAGGAACGGTCAGACGCAAGAATCAAGCGCGATCGCCACGCACGTCATGAGCGTCCGCGCCGGTCGGCCGGGGCCATTTTGCTCGCTGGCTGCGAGCCAAGACCAGATAGGCAGGACGTGGTTTGGCGGTTAAACTGGAATTGAACCCCAGGCGGCCCGGGCGTGTCTCGCTTGCCGAGGCCCGGGTTGCGGATTGCGGCATCAATGACTCCCCGGGAAATGTCCCGGGAATCAGCCTCCGCTTTAGCGGATGAATTGAATGGAAGAACCAAAAATCAACGATAGCGTATCACCTACCCTCGAATCTCCATCCGCTCCCGCTGCTGGCACGCGCAAGCGGACCATGCGCACGCGGGCGATTCACGCGGTTCAAGACGATGTCCCGCATCATGCGACCGCGCGGCGCGAGCCGCGGCGTGCGGGCCTGGCTCAAGAGCGGGCCAGTGCGTGTGCCCGCATTGCCGAGGACAACCGGGCCAAGGATATCTTGTTGCTCGATCTGCGGAAGACCACGCCCATTGTCGACTTTTTCGTGATTGCGACAGCCAGCTCACGCCGGCAGGGCAACGCCATCGCCAGCGATATCGACCAGGCCATGAAGAAGTTGGGCGAGGCCAAGCTGGGGCTGGAAGGGGCGGAAGACGGCCGGTGGATCTTGATCGATTACGGCGATTTCGTCGTCCATATTTTCACTCCCGAAGATCGAGCCTACTACGCGCTCGAAGAAATCTGGGGCGATGCTCCCCAGCTTGACTACAACCAGCCAGTGCCCGCGACCGACGAAACGAAATCCTGAGCCCGATCGTGTCGCGGCGTCGCCGATAATCCCATGAGCGAGCGAGTCTCGCTGCGTCGCGTTTCAAACTCTTCATCCGGAAAACATGAATCTACTAGCTCGCTTGCGAGAGTCGTTTGGCGCCGCGCTGCCCGAGGGCGCTGATCGGGCACTTTTCGAGAAGGCGGTGCGCCCGAGCACGGACCCCAAATTTGGCGACTATCAGGCCAACGGTTGCATGGCCCTTGCCAAAACACTGGGACGGAAACCGCGCGATCTGGCCGCCGAGCTGGCGCGTGCGGTCAACCTGGCGCCGATGGCGGGCCCTCCCGAAGTGGCCGGGCCTGGATTTCTCAACCTGCGGCTCGAGGATGCCTGGCTTGCCGAAGCACTCGGCCATTTATTGTCGGACGAGTCGCTCGGCATGGAACCGCCGAAGCGGGCCAAGACCGTCGTGATCGATTTCTCGTCGCCCAACGTCGCCAAGCCGATGCATGTGGGGCACCTGCGCTCCACCGTGATCGGCGACAGTCTGGCGCGCATCAACACGGCCCTCGGGCATCGTGTGATCCGCGACAATCACCTGGGTGACTGGGGCTCGCAGTTCGGCATGATTCTCTGGGGCTGGAAGAATGCCCGCGATGAGTCGAACTATGCCGCCGATCCGGTCGGCGAGCTGGCGCGGCTTTACCGGCTGGCCCAAGATCGCATCAAGGAGGGTGACACCGCCGTCAAGGCAGCCGCGCAGGCCGAGACCGCCAGGCTCCATGCGGGCGATCCCGAGAACCGGTCGCTCTGGACTCAGTTCATGCCGCACTGCCTGAAGGCACTGGAGCGGCTCTACGATCGACTCGGCGTGCGATTTGATGTGTATCTCGGCGAGAGTTTTTACGACCCGATGCTGGCGTCGGTCGTCGCCGACCTCGAAAAACGCGGGCTCGCGGTCGAAAGCGAAGGGGCGATCGTGGTCCCCGTCGAACAGACCGAAGCGCCGTTTCTGATTCGCAAGAGCGATGGCGCGTATAACTATGCCACGACCGACCTGGCGACCATCGAGTATCGCGTGGCCACCTGGCATCCCGACGAGATTCTCTATGTTGTTGACCACCGGCAGGGTGATCATTTCAAGCAGCTTTTCGAGGTCGGCGCGCAAGTGGGGCTACGACTCGGTCGGCCTCGAGCACGTGGCGTTCGGCACGATTCTGGGGAGCGATCGCCGGCCGTTCAAGACGCGTGAAGGCGACGTGATCGGCCTCGAGTCGCTGCTCGACGAGTCGACGGCCGAGGCCCTCAAGGTCGTGAAGGAAGCCAACGACGACCTCGACCCGGCCGAGCAAGCGCAGGTCGCCTCGGTCGTCGGGCTCGGCGCCATCAAGTACGCCGATCTGTCGCAGAACCGGATCAGCGACTATGTCTTCGACTGGCAAAAGATGATGGCCAAGAACGGCAACACGGCCACGTATATGCAATATGCGTATGCAAGAACGCGAAATGTGTTCCGCAAGGGGGGCCATTCGGCCGAGCAAATACGGCGCAACGGCCGCCGATCGCACTCACGAATCCTGCCGAGCGCGGGCTTGGCGTGCGGCTACTGCGGCTGCCCGAGGTGCTTGAATTCGCCGCCGAAGAGTATAAGCCAAACATATTGACCGACTATTTGTTCGACCTCGCCAATGCCTTCAGCACGTTTTACGAGGAATGCCCTGTGCTCAAAGCCGAGTCGGCGGAACGACGCGATAGCCGGCTGGCCCTTTGCGACCTCACCGGGCGTACCTTGAAATTGGGACTCGACCTGCTGGGAATCGACGTTGTGGAACGAATGTGAGTGAAAAGGTGTTGATCGCATGAGCCGTCAAGCTGATCTGGACTTTGCCGACAGTCTGGCACGCAACCTGTTCGGAGAGATCGCCATGCCACGAATTCCGATGCCGGCTCGCGTTGCCGTCGCCGCCTTGCTGGTGCTCGCAACAGGTCTTGGCCTCGCCGGCATGGCGATCGATGCGCGTGGCGGCGATGCCCCCGACCCGGCGAAACGGTCGTTGCCAACCGCGGCGGCACCGTCGCAAGACGAACCGCACCGTTCGCCGATTGCCCTGGCCCTTTCGACCGACGGCAAGCGGCTCTTGACCGCCAATCAGACTGCGGGAACCGTCTCGCTCGTCGATGTCACGAACGGGCGAGTCTTGCACGAGGTCAAGACGGGCGACCGGCCGGCGGGAGTCGCCCTGTCGAAGGACGGTCGTCGCGGCGTGGTCACGCATTGGTATGGATATGACATCGGCATTCTTGATATCAAGAATGACACGATCGAAGTCGCCGGGCGGGTCGAGGTCGGTCCGGAACCGCGCGGCGTGGCCGTTTCGGCTGATGGTTCGACGGCCTATGTGACGATTGGTGTGAGCAACGAAGTCGCCCGCGTCGATCTCAAGAGTCACGCGGTCACCGGAGGCCTGGCCGTTGGCCGCGAGCCGCGCGGGATCACGCTGACGCCCGACCAGGCGAAATTGCTCGTCGGCAACGCCCGATCGCATGACGTCTCGCTGATCGATGTGAAGACCTGGAAAGTCTTGACGACGATCCCCATCGATGGCGACAACCTCCGCCAGGTGTCGATCAGCGCCGACGGCAAGACCGGCTACATCGCCAACATGCGAAACCGGGGCTTTGCCACGACGCGGAATAATATCGATCTCGGCTGGGTGCTCGGCCAGCGCCTGACGCGAGTGCCGCTCGATGGCTCGGTGTCGTACTCGACCTTATCGCTTGATACCCAGGGGCAGGCCGTCGGCGATGCGCATGGCGTGGCCGTGAGCCACGACAACAAATACGTGGCGGTGAGCTGTGGCGGAACGCACGAGGTGATGATCTTTCGGACCGATTTGAAACGTCTTCCCTGGCGGTCTAATGGCTCGCGCGACCTGATCGCGACTGAGCTTCTCAAGAAGGATGGCCGCCACCGTCGCGTCAAGCTGGGGGGGCGTCCGACCGAGCTGGCTTTTGCCCCCGACGGTAAGAGCCTGTACGTGGCCAATTATCTCGCCGATGCCATTCAGGTCGTCGACGCCGAAGCGGCCGAGCTGGTCAAAACCATGCCGCTGGGCGCACCGAAGAACGTCTCGCTCGTACGCCGCGGCGAAATCCTCTTTCACGACGCCGATCGCTCGCATAACGAGTGGTACAGTTGCAACACCTGTCATAGCGACGGGCACACCAATGGTCTCGACTTCGACACGCTCAACGACGGCCGCCAGGACCTGAGCACCGCGCACCTGCGCAGCCGCAAGAAAGTTCCGTCGCTGCGTCGTGTCACCAAGACCCGACCCTGGACGTGGCATGGCTGGCAGACCAGTCTTGAAGATTCGACCGTCGAATCGTTCACCAAGAGCATGCAGGGCACCAGGCCCAAGGCCGACGAGGTGGCGGCGCTCGTGGCCTACCTGGGAACGCTCGACTATCCCAGGAATCCCTTCCGCACAAAGGACGGCGGCCTGACGCCGGCGGCCGAGCGCGGCGAAAAGGTCTTTCGTTCGGCCAAGGCGGCTTGCAACACGTGCCACGGCGGCCCCGAGTTTACCGACGGCAAGATTCACGAGGTGGGCCTCGAAGAACCGGACGACGCCTATCGCGGCTATAATCCCCCCTCGCTTCGGGGCGTCTACGACAAAGACCCCTATCTGCATGATGGCCGGGCCAAGACCCTGCATGAGGCGCTGAGCGGCCCGCACAGTGCGGAGAGCGTGACCGGCCTGGGCGAGCTGACGACGCAAGAGCTCGATGATCTGATCGCCTATCTCAAAAGTCTTTGAGTCTGGTCGAAGATTCACGCGCCATCTGCCGTCCGTCTGGTTCAGATATCGAGTGCGGACACATCAATCGCGCCGCCTCCGCCCGCCGAGCACGCCAGCCTGAAAGAGATAATAAAGCAAGGTCATCACACTTGTCAGCGTGGCTGCGACGTAAGTCCAGGCGGCCGCGTTCAAGACCTTGGCCACGGTCGCCTCTTCATCAGCACTGATGAGCCCCGAGGAAAGCAGGATCTGGCGGCCGCGACGGCTAGCGTCAAACTCGACCGGCAGGTTCACGAGCTGAAAGACCACCGTCAGGGAAAAGAGAATAATTCCCAGCATGATCAACTTGAAGATGCCCAGGACAAAACCCGCCACCACTGGCACCCAGAAGAGCATCGAGCCCATGCTCGCGAGCGGGACAATCAGGTTGCGAACAACCAGACCCGGATAGTGCGACGCATCTTGAATGGCGTGGCCCGCCTCGTGTGCCGCGATTCCGAGCGCGGCGACCGAACGGCTGGCGTACACTCCCGAAGAGAGGCGCAGCACCTTGTTGCGGGGGTCATAATGGTCGCTGAGCTCGCCGGCCACCGGCTCGATGGAAACGCCGTCGGCACCCCCGCTGCGCATCACGATCGACGCCGCTTCCGCACCCGTCGCGCCCGACCGCGCCGGAATGCGTGATCCCGCCGCGTACGCGCTCGAAATGCGCGCCTGAGCCCATAACGACAGCGCCATGCCCGGGAGCGCGAATAAATAATACTCATATGTTAAGAGCATCGTCGTCCTCCTGGCGGGGAAGAGAAGGTTGGCGTCGATCGGCTTCGGAGCGATCGTCGGCAAGGTTCAAGTCGCGCATCCATTTGTCGGTCAGGTTGACCAGGTTGGAATGGCATTCAGACAGACAAGCCCCGACCGCATAGAGCGTCATCACGGGCTCGCCGACGTTGAAACTGGTACCCGGCCAGGGAATATCCGCGACAGGGCGCATCGCACGTGGATCGTCAGAGTCATTCTCGGCAAAGTCGATCGTCGGAGCAACGAACGCCCGCGGAGCGTAGAGGATGGCTTTCGCGATGATCCGGGTGGACGGCGCGTAGGGCCGAGCCGGGCGAATGGCGGTCGTCGCTCGAGTCTCGAAGCGAAGCCGATGCTCTGATACGAGCGATCGTCCCGCGACAAGCTCATGAATTTCGAGCGAGGCCGTGTAACGGGGATTGACCTCGACGGGCCACGGAATTTGATCATTCAGGATGTAGTCGACACCGAACCAACCGGCAAGGCCGAAGGCCTCGACCAGCGCATCGCCCAGCGATTGAAGCCGCGCACCCAGATCGGCGGTGACAGCGATCGGTCCGACGCTGCCACGGTAGACATGGGGCATTCCGCCGCCGCCGAGCAACTGATGGGTGACGCCTACCAGTTGTGCGCGCGACATGTCGCCAAGGAAGAGGGCAGCGAAGCTGTCTCCCGCGATCCGCTCCTGAAAATAGTGCGGTGGTTCCTGGTGTTTACTTGCGCAAGAAAGGCGAGATTCCGAGGCCACCCCCCGATGCGAGCGGCTTTTGGAGCCACGACCCGTCGCGTGGTAAGTCGCGACAATCGCGACGCACGGCCGGGCACGGTATGCCCCGGTGCGCAAGGACATCCGCGACGCGAAAGGGATCACGCACCGCGCGAAGGGCCGCCGAGTCGACACCCCAGAGCCGGTGTCGCCGCGAGATGGCCTCGACCCAGTCCGGATGGTTTTCAAATCCGCCCGTATAGAACCACGGCATCGGAGAAATCGTTTCGGCGAGCCTGATGAACTGCTGTTCGGCTTCCCGGAGGTCGATCCGGTCGACGCGACAAACCGCCGCGAGGTCTCTATCGGCGAAATAGTCGGCGCAGCGCGGTCTCAGGCCGGCGCGGATTGCCGAGAACGCGGCGGCGCGTGTGCTTGCGCCAGGATCAAAACGTCTTTTGACACGGGAAAATCGGAAACAAACAGGGAGACGTCTCAGTGATCTCCACCAAGAACGACCCGAGAGCAGGCCGTTTTGGGCTTGAAAGTCAAAGTCCGCGACACCAGGGCCAGGGCTGTTTCATTCTCGACTTACACCGGTAAGACCACCCCATCAAGGAAACGCGTGCGCTCGTCAACGCGCCGTGATGCGGCGTGTGGGTGCGCACACCGCCCGGCGCCCAAAGATGCCTCGGGAAGACAGAAGTTGACCCTATCTCCTTATGCCGCTATGAGTTCCGCTTAGGCGCCTGAATAATCGGAAGTTCAAAATATCGCTCTAACTCGATGCGGATCATCGACTTCCACTAAGGCGCCTGAGTAATCCGCATGACCAGACTTTCTGCCGCAACTCTCGAAGCATCATGATGTTGCGGTGAGGCGCCTGAGTAATCCGCATGACCAGACTTTCTGCCGGAACTCTCGAAGTATCATGATGTTGCGGTGAGGCGCCTGAGTAACCGGCACAGTTTGCCAGTTTAACGTATGTTGACGCTTTAAACGATTTACGAACGCGCCAGAATGCTCTGCATGAGGTGATGCATGGCGGAGTGTGGTCATGAAAGCGCTTCGCGAGATCAAGAGAGGCTTGCTGGATGCAGGATTGTTTTGGTTTTTCTGGTAAACAGGTCTTGGCCGATTGGTGCGCTTGTGAACAAGTAAGCGGTCCTGACTTGCGAAGCGCCCGGATCGGACCTGGCGAGGGACGCTGGCGGCGACGTCCGAATCAACAGCGCAGTCATCATCTGAAACCGCCTGAAAATGCGGCGGGGATTGGCGAGGAGTATCCAAAAATGCCTCGGCGGACCAATCGGCCCGTCGAGGCGAGTCAGACACGATTCAGGCGAAGCGGAAATTCAAAGGGCGCCGACCGAGGCGGTCAGCCTGTGACAACGGCGATCACTCCTTGGTGATCTTATCCGCGGTCATGACCTTCTTGCCGTCCTTGGTTTCGACGGTGCCGGTGACCTTGACCTTGATCGGGTCGTCCTTCGAGGCCTGGCAGAAGCCGAGGCTTCCGTGCGACTTCTTGGAAACGCCCTCGTGCACGAGGTAATAAGTCTCTTTCTTGCCGTCCGTGGTGACGATGACCGCGTTCTGGCAGCTCTTGGTTTCCTTGAGGGCGCACTTGGCGCACATGCCGTCGCCTTCGATCGTGACTTTCTTGTCCGTGTCGTCGGCCTTCACCAGTGCCAGGCCTGAGAAAAGGACCGCAGCCGCGGCGAGTGAGAGAAGCTTCCGCATATTTCGGTCTCCAGAAGAATACCAGCACGGCTTCAACAATTTGAAGCCATCTCGTTTCCGGTGCGCCAGAGGCGCCCGTTGAATCGTTATTGAACCAGCTTCAGCGGTCAATAACAACCAGTCACCTGGGATTCAGTTTTCGGCTCGCGGCGACGCCCACGGGTCGGTCGTCATGGATCTGACCGCACGGACTCGGCTGTTTCACCAGGACACGGGTTCCTGACTTCGTCATGAGTTCGCGCCGAGCTGGTGTCGAACGGAAGCGGGTCAAGAACGGGGCGGGGCGAGCGTTTGTGCGTCTGCTTGCAAGCCGCCTGGGGGTTGCTGTGAGCGCATCGTGAGTCTATCATTCGAGTCTAATTTCAATGTCCCGAACGTGAACGAGCCAGGTGTGCGCGAATTGTCGAACTTCAGAGAGATAAACGCTTTGGATCGGCTGATCGACGCGCGAGAAACGGCAACAACCCAGGAGACCTGTCCATGCCCAGCAGCATTGTGATGAATATCGGCGAGGCCCTAGTCGGCGACGGCAACGAGATTGCGCACATCGACCTGCTCATTGGCGATAAGTCGGGCCCCGTGGGGACGGCTTTCGCGACCGCTCTGGCCAACCAGTCGGCCGGTCATACCAATCTCCTGGCCGTTCTCACACCGAATCTTGTGGCGAAGCCGGCAACCGTCTTGATCACCAAGGTGACGATCAAGGGGATGAAGCAAGCCGTCCAGATGTTTGGACCAGCACAGTACGCCGTCGCCAAGGCGGTCGCCGACTGCGTGGCTGATGGAACGATTCCAGCCGACTCGGCCGAAAGCCTCGTGATCGTTTGCGGCGTGTTCATTCATCCGGCCGCCGAGGATAACGCCAAGATCCTCAAGTTCAACTACGAGGCGACCAAGCTCTCGATCGTCCGGGCCATGAAGAACGAGCCGAGCGTGAGCGAGATTTCCAGCAAGAAAGATTCGGTCAAGCACCCGTTCGCCGGTTAATCAGTCGACTCGACCCATGAAACCGAAGATCTTGATCCAGCTCGATACCGATCCGCAGCCCAGCGTCTTTGACGCCGTCGTGGCCGTTGATGCGGGTGTCGAGCACATTTTTCGGCATAGCGGTGTCACGGCCGAAAACGTGCGCGACCTCATTTTCGGGGCCCTGTTCACGCGGGGCCCCGCCGATCTTAGCGCGACGGCCGTTTTCATCGGCGGGTCGAACGTGGCGGCCGCCGAGACCGTGCTGGCGGCGGTCAAGAAGACTTTTTTCGGACCCTTCAAGGTGTCCGTGCTCTTTGATGCCAACGGAGCCAATACGACCGCGGCCGCGGCCGTGCTGGCCGCGCTTGACAGTCAGGGTGGATCACTTGAAGGAGTAACCGTCGCCGTTCTGGCGGCGACCGGCCCCGTTGGTCAGCGCGTGGCCCGGTTGCTGTGCCGGCTGGGAGCCCGCGTGGCCGTCGGATCACGAAGCCTTGACCGCGCCACGGCGCTGGCCGAGACGCTTCGCCATACCGACAGCCGCGACGTCACCGCCTTTTCGACCGCGAATCCCGCCGAGCTGGCGCATGCTCTGAAAGACCGCACCATCGTCATCGCGGCGGGGGCCGCGGGCGTGACTTTACTGCCCGCGCCAGTCTGGCAATCGTTGCCAGATCTCAAGGCCGTGATCGATCTCAACGCGGTTCCTCCCCTGGGAATCGAAGGTGTGTCAGCCAACGACAAGAACACCGAGCGCGGCCAGGTTCGAGCGTGGGGCGCGCTCGGAGTCGGCGGCACCAAGATGAAGATCCACAAGAAGGCGATTCAAGCCCTGTTTGCCTCCAACGATCAAATCCTCGACGCCGAAGAGGTGCTGGAGCTAGGTCGATCGCTGGGTTAGCGCCCATGTCATCGGGGGAATTGCGTGGCTCGCGTGGTAGGGAGCGATCCGGGAACGAGCAGCCTCGATCTGCTCTTGCTGGACGACGGCACTGTCGCCGACCAAATCCGCCTTCTGCCCAACCAGTTGCGCGACGATCCTGATATCCTGGCTCGTGTGCTCAGCACCTGGGCGCCCGTCGATCTCGTCGCCGCGCCCTCGGGTTTCGGGCTCCCGCTCGTGCGAGGCGAGTCGTTCACGGAAGATCATCTCGATCAGATGTCACTGGTCCGGCCCGACGAGCGCGGCCATGCCGGCGGCATCGTTGGCTTTCGGACGTGGGTTCGCACGTTCGTTCGCTCGGGATTGCCCATTGTCTTCTTGCCAGGCGGGTTCCATCTACCGACGATTCCCGCTCATCGCAGGGTCAACGCGATCGATCTGGGAACCGCCGACAAGGTGGCCGTCGCGGCCCTGGCGCTTTGGTTCGACGCCCAGAATACGGGTTCGTTCACGCGATCGACGTTCGCGGTCGTGGAGATTGGCTCGGCTTTTTCAGCCATCCTCGTGGTTGCTAACGGCCGTCTGGTGGATGTCTCCGCCGGCACTCGCGGGCCGATCGGTCTCCAGTCCGGCGGCGCGTGGGATGGCGAAATCGCCTACTGGCGATCGCCACTTTCGAAGGACGATCTCTTCCGAAACGGGGTGAATGACCTGGGTGCCGTCGGTCTCGACGCCTTCCGCGAATCGTTGATCAAACACGTGGCCGGCCTTCAGGCCGTCACGCACTTCGAGCGAATTTATCTTTCGGGGCGTGGGGTCGAGGAAGACAAGATTCGCCGGGTGGCTGAGGACGCACTGGGAACGTTCGGCGCGCTGATATACTTACCGCGGCTGCCGGGTGCGTGGGTCAAACACGCCGCGCAGGGATCGGCCCTTCTGGCCGATGCCCTGGCCGGTGGTCGCTTCGCGCCGCTTGGCGAGTCACTGGAGTTTCCGTTCGCGGAAGGATCGGTCTGGAAGAGTTTGATGGCCCCGTGAACAGGAAAGGTGTTCGCCATGCTAAGCATGGCTTGTCCGTGCTGCGATGCTTGTCCACGCGTCATGGTAGTCACTCCCAGGCAGGACTAGTCAGTGAGATTAACTCATAAGATAATTTAACTGTCCTTGAGGCAGCCATGACTTGGATCTTGCCGAGGCCAAGAATCGACTGACCGAGGGGCAGCGGCAATCTACCGCTGGCGCAGCGGGTCGAAGATGCAGTCCGACTGGTGTTCCACCGGGACACGCACCCTTACAGCGTCTATCTCGTTCGTACGGATGAAGATTTGCGTCGGGTGATCATCGGCATGAACGGCGGCAGACAAAGTCTGTCGAGCGAATCCTATTTCATCGCCCTGCATGTCGACGACCTGGATGCGGTCGGGCTGTGCGCCGACCATACGCCGGGCGAGGGTATCACCGCCTGCAGATTCGCCAATACGCTGCATCACGATATCATCGCATGCGAAATGGAGATCGTGGCGTTATGTGCACACCTTTTCCAGCGTGCCTGCGCGGTTCACTACTTCGGCAAGGGGCGGACCAAGCTTCTAATTCCGGAAGCAGAGGCGATTAGCTGTCTTGCCGTAACCAAGGAAGCTTCCGGCTGCAAAATCGACGTATGCACCTGAACTGACCGACCCCCTCCTCTACCTGCTGTGTCCACAACGCTTTTCTGCTCGGCGAATGCACCACCAATCGCCACAAGCAAGTCAAAGGGGTCAAGCAAGTCAAAGGGGTCAGGTCTTGACTTTGAACTTAGGGTCATCGCGCTTGATCATCAAGGTCTTCAAAGGGGTCAGGTCTTGACTTTGAACTCAAGGTCGTTATTCCTGATTGTCATGGCTCGACCTCTTCGGATCGAATTTGAGGGGCTGTGTCTATCATGTCACCACACGAGTCTTCAAAGGCGTCAGGTTTTGACTTTGAACTTAGGGTCGTTACTCCTGATCATCATGGCTCGACCTCTTCGGATCGAATTTGAGGGCTGTGTCTATCATGTCACCACACGCGGTGGGAACGTCGGGATATCGTCGGCGACGACGAGGACCGCGCCCACTGAGTCCGCCTCCTGGATCGCGTGTCCGTGCGGTACGGTTGGCACATCTTCGCCTGGGCACGTGCTCCGTGCAGGATGCGGACGATTTCGACGCAGTCGTCCGCCGCACGATAGAAGATCAGGTGTTTCTCGAAACCCTCGATCCGCCATACCCGCAGCCCGCCAGGTGCGGGTTGGCTGATGGCCATCGCTCGCCCAGGCCGGGCATGCTGGCGATCTTGCCGAAGGTGGTGCTGGCGGCGTCTTGGAATCGCAGGGCAATCTCTAAACCGGCCTCTGCCGCCAGATAGGCAGCCTGGTCGTCCCAATCCCGGTCAGCGGCGGGCAGGATGTGATATCGGCCGGTCATCGCGGCTTGGTGGCTTTGCTCAGCCGCTCGGTCAGCCGACGTTTCTTCTCTTCCCAGTACTCCTTTGTGACGGGGACCGATTCGCCGGAATCGAGCCCTCGTTTTAACAACGGGCTTTTCCCGGACGTGGGTCCGTTCCTTCGGCCCCGGCGCGGCCCGGCGCGGCCCGGCCCGGGATAGCCTGGCACCGGTCGCGGTAGTCGCCCAAATGGCAGTCAATCAAACGGGCGTTTACGTGACCGGCCACCCCTCCGGTTTGCTTCCGCTGGCAGGCTGGTAAAGGAATCCCATCAAACAATTAAAGTCAGGCTCCGGCCGCCCGCGACAGGCTTCTGTACGGCGGGCATCAGGGGTGCGACCTGGGGTCATCGACAAGCAGGCCCTCGGCCAGGGCCGCTGTATTCAGGTCGCTATCGGCGGATACCAGCGTCAGTGGGGCAAGGCCGTCGGCCAACCTCGCCCGGTGAAGCTCAATGGAAGCGGCCAGTTGCACGGCATCATAGCCACGCAAGGCGTGATGCTCTGCCAGTCGCTCAGCATCGGTGAGCAGGGCAGGGGGGATTTCGAGGATGATGTATTGGTGTGCGAGGTCGTAGCGGAATTGGCTGAGAAGGCTGGCGACGGTCACGCCGGGCGGCAACGGCATTTTGCCTCGCGCGTCATCGCGGCGGTGACTTCGACGCGACCGATCCGCGTCAGATAGATTCTATGGCCCGCCACCGGATCGGCCTGGGCTTGCACCCATGCTGATCCTGGCTCGATGACGTATCGCTTGACGATGCCGCTGGCATCGAAGATCAAGGCGGCCATCAGCGCCGCTCGCGGATGATCGTTTCCGAGAGTGGTTCGCCTTCGAGCATGACCGGCTGAAAGGGCGGCCTGTCCGCCGGATCGGCCGGTGTTGGCAGGCTGGTGACGAAGCCTGATTTTAACAACTTCCGCTGGAATTCGTCCTCGGTCAGCGGCCCGGCGGCATCTGCCTGGGCTTCCTGCTGCCGCAAGAGCAAGCGAGCGGCCTCGGTCATCGCGTCATCGAGTGAGGCGAAGTGGCCTCTGGCCACCTCGGCACGGATGGAGTTTTCCAGGTCGATGGGTAAATGGATGGTCATAATACGCTAACTCCTTCACTTTCGAGCATACCATGGCCCTGCCATCTTGCCAACGGCCATTGAACCCATGCACGCAACGGCACCTGGGGGAAACAACCCCCTTTATTTCCCCCAGGCTTCGGATAAGCTCTGCGGCATGCATCATCGAAATCCAGATGTCGGCGGCCCAGATCATTCTCCCTGGAAGACCTGTGCGAAGACAGCTCATAAAATATATCGTCATGATAATAGCATTCTGGATATTAGTCTTTGTGGGCAGTATCCTGCTCACGCTTTATATGATCAAGGGGCAGCTTGGCCCAAATACAGGTAATCCCTAGCGGCGGGAACGAGTCGTGGCTCACGAGCTGGTCAAGGCGTCATCGGTAAACGTAACAGCAACTGGCAACGCGGCGGCTCTGCCGGAGCTGGTCGAGCGGGCAGGGGGCAGCACGGTTCGCCTGGGATCAATATTTCTAAACCGACCACCACAACCCGGGGCCAGGGATTTGCCCTGGCTGAAGGAGCGGCTACTGGGTGGACTCGGTTTCGAGCACGGTATTGATGTCGCGTGCTCCGTGCAGGATGCGGATGATTTCGACGCAGTCGTCCGCCGCACGATAGAAGATCAGGTGTTTCTCGAAACCCTCGATCCGCCATACCCGCAGCCCGCCAGGTGTGGGTTGGCTGATGGCCATCGCTCGCCCAGGCCGGGCATGCTGGCGATCTTGCCGAAGGTGGTGCTGGCGGCGTCTTGGAATCGCAGGGCAATCTCTAAACTGGCCTCTGCCGCCAGATAGGCAGCCTGGTCGTCCCAATCCCGGTCAGCGGCGGGCAGGATGTGATATCGGCCGGTCATCGCGGCTTGGTGGCTTTGCTCAGCCGCTCGGTCAGCCGACGTTTCTTCTCTTCCCAGTACTCCTTTGTGACGGGGACCGATTCGCCGGAATCGAGCCCTTCAAGGAGGAGGGCATCGATCCACTCCTCGACCTTGCGTTTCTGGTCACTTCGTATCAGCTCGCGTATATATTCACTGACGCTGCTGTACCCGCCTTCGGAAACACGCTCCTGAACGAAATGTTTCATCGACTCTGGTAAAGCAATGTTCATTGTTTCGTATGATGGCACCTCCTTTCCTACCATCTTAGGCTATTGACAATTCTTGTCAATCCGTTGCCATCAGCTTGGGACAGGTGGGAAACCCGGATAACGCCCTTTTTGAACTAACCTGCTTCGCGGGAGATGCTGCAGTGCCATCACGCCGCGCCCTGCGAATCGCTCCGTAATCGTCCACCACAAGCACATCCATGGATCCATGCGAGTAGGCCTCGGCTGAAAAGCCAGTCTACGATGAAGGCTGCCAGGGTGAGTCCGTTTTAGGGCGCTCAGATTGCCCGAGGGTGGGGACCGTTTCATGGCTCTCCCGTACTTTCGATGATCCCGGGCCGCCAGCAGAGTTGGCGCCCCTGGTTTCCCTGTGGATTCTTTCTCGCTCCGAGCCGGAAACGGGCCGCCTTCATTAGAAGTGCGGGAGAGCCCAGATAGCGGGCAACTCAACAGGTTGACGGGTTAGATACTAGCTTCAGATGTGATTAGGACTTCTGATGAATTCAAGGACTACGGGGCATGAGCGTCACCGCGACGACCGAACATCACGAGTGGCCGAGCGAACGCGAAGACGGGGCGACAAGACGGCTCTTGAACCTTGTGCGTCCAGGGTTCGGTTAACCGGGACTTTTTCGGTTTCTCTAGATTGCCCAGTTGCGTCGGGATCTAAAGATGACCCTTGTTGGTCTGCTTCGGCTCCTCGCCACGCGTTCAAATTTTCCAACGTTTTTTTATCGTCGTGTCAGGTGTGCTTCCGGTCCGGATATACCCTGGTAGATCCGCCGGTAGAGCGGACAGACTAGCCTGCTGAACACCCTTCGATGAGAAACCGATGATGATGACCTCACTCCGACCCGCACAGCGGATTCTGGCTGTGTTGACCTTGCTGCTCACCACCGGGCCAGCCACCGCCGGCGTCCTCACTCCGACGAGCTTGAACAACAGCAACCAGCCGTTCCATGACTTGGGGGTGCTGAGCATCGCTTCTGGGGGGACCTTTTCCACTTCTTCGAGCCTCGGCGCCGACACTCACTGTGAGTGGGACTGTGTATACTGGCGAGTTATACACGTATAGCACCGGAAATCAGGCGGCGGTCTTCCGGTTCGACAGCATCAGCCTGAGCGGCGGGACGCTTGGTGGTTCGGGACCTGTTCCGGTCGTCCTGCTGTCTAACGGCGGTGTTACGATCAGCGGCAGCGGTGCTATCCACTTCGACGGTGGAAACACGACCGGGGTCAATGGCCAAAACGGCGGCATCGGAGGCCCCGGCGGAGGATCCGGCGCTGAAGGCGCCATCTTCGGCATCTACGGCGGCGGTCCCGGCGGCGGCTACAGCTACGGCGGCGGTGGCGGTGGCGGCTTCGGTGGCGCCGGCGGAACCGTTCAAATTTCGGGCGCGTACGGCGGTCCCAGCTATGGTGATCTGACCCAGGCCCTCCAGGGCGGCAGTGGTGGCGGCGGCAGTGGCGGTGGTGGTGGCGGCGGTGGTGGTGGCGGCGGCGGGCTAGAGATCGCCGCCTCGGGCACCATGTCGCTCGGCGGTGGCGGGATCTCGGCCGATGGCGGCACCAGTTTGCCGCTTTCCTCCGCGGGCGGCGGCGGTAGTGGTGGCGGCCTGATCTTGTACGCACCCAACGTCGTGCTCTCCTCCAGCCTGTCCGCCGTCGGCGCCGCATCAGGTGCGGGCGGTGGCGGTGGCGGGCGGATCCTGATCGAGACGAATGCGGGCGGATTCTCGGGCTCCGGTTCCGTCTCCGTGAATGGCGGGATTTCAGGGTACCCCGGCGCCGACGGCGTCGTCACGTTCGCGACGATCTCGACCGCGGTGCCTGAGCCGAGCTCGGCCGTCCTATTGGGAGTCGCCGCACTCATAACGCTGATCGGACGGGCAGCCTTCTTCCTGGGCCACGCTGGCCGCCAATGATGTCGGTTTCGCCCAGGGGACCCTCCTTACGGTTAGCATTCCATCGAAGATCGCCGCGTCTCGGTGCCGACTGATGTACGCAGCCGCCATGCCGATGAGCCGCGGACCGAGGAAGCCGTCAGCGGCATGTTGAAGCGTCCAAAACCCAGCCTTGCGACGTCGCGGGCTTTCGCCTCGAAACGATTTTGCTTCCGTAGCCGTTCCGCGAAGTTCTACGGGCCAGAAGGAGTTACCAACTCGGCGATCCTCTTCCGCGCCTTGGCCACCTCCGCAAGTGCAGACGGGTCGTCAGGGCGAATCTTGGCAACCTGTTCGCAAAGCGGCAGCGCTGCGTGCAAGGCGTCGAGAGCCTTGTCGCGGTCTTCGAGCATCATGTGAATATCGGCTAGCGCGTAGTATGCATCGATCAGGTAGGCACGATACGTGGCGTCTTCGGGGTCGACCGCCCGAGCGTCGTTGTACAATTTGATTGCTTCGCTGAGTGAGTTTTCAGCCTCGTCGAATCGACCAAGCGCTTGGAGCGTCTTGGCCCGTTCGTGAAGGGCGGCGGCCAGCTCGCGACCGTGACTCAGGTCCTCGGGATTCGGAGCGTAGATTTCACGCAGGGCCACGATTGCGGCATCGACTTTCAGAAGCGACTCGTCGCGACGACCAAGTTGACGCAGGGCGGTCGCCAGGTTGCAGCGAGTCCGCGCCACGTTGCGTTTCGCGTACGCATCGCCCGGGATCTCGGCGGCAATGGCCTCGCGCAACGACAGCCCTTCGCGAAGCGCTGCAAGATAGGGCTCGCCGAGTTCCATCACCATGCTCATGTTGTTGAGTGTCATCGCGAGATCGGCCCGATATCCGAGATTCGTCGGATCGCCACGAAGCAAAGCGTCTATCTGTTCGCGGGCTTGCTGGTAGGCGGCGAGTGCCTCGGGCTTGTTTCCGCCATAGCAATATGCGTTGGCAAGGTTTCCGAGTGCATGCCCGAGAAGCCGGTGCCAGAATGGGTTATTCGTGTCGGCCTCGATCAGCCCGCGGTAAACCTCGCAGGCACGGCGATGAGCGAGCAGGGCCTCAGCACTACGGCCAAGTTGATCGAGCATTGTGCCGATCTGGTCGTTGCATTTACCAAGCTCGCGGCGCCTCTTGAGGTCATCGGGGCGATCGAGGACGGTTGCTTCGAGTAATTCTCTCGCCTGATTCAACGCATCGAGAGCATCTCGTTTGTCACCGAGTATCGAAGTCAGGTATCCAACTCGTAGGGCCGCTTCGGTCATATCGGAACGGAGACTAACGTCGTCCGCGTGCTCACTGAGAAATTCGCGGTAATACTGAAGAATCTCGCGAGCGATTTCGGCGCGGACCGTTTCCAGGCCTGGCTTGTTCAGCAGGCCGTCCGAGTAGAATTTGAGATAGAGCTTATCGACGGCGGCACGGGCGTTACGGAAGTTTTTCGCAGCCTCCTTGCCACGCGTCACGGCCAGCGCAGCGCTTGCCTCGGCTCTGCGCCAGAAAATCGTGCACGTGATCGAACCACACGACAATGTCGCCACGAAGGCAATCGTGAGGGACGCCGCCAGGGGCTTCCGCCGGGCGAGCCGCCAGAGCTTCGCGGTGGCACTGGTCGGACGAGCGTGAACGGTCTCACCGCGGAGATAGCGATTCAGGTCGTTAGCCATTTCACGAGCCGAGGCGTACCGGCGGGTCGGCTCCTTGGCCATCGCCTTCAGACAGACTGTCTCAAGGTCGCGTGAAACGAGATCATTGAGCAAACGAGGCGATCCCGGCTCGTCGTTGAGTATCTGGTGGATGACTTGATGAGGTGCGCCACGGAAGGGCACTTCGCCGGCCAGACATTCATAAAGGGTCACGCCAAGGGCATAGACGTCAGCGAGGAGCCCAGCGTCGCGATCGCCGCGGGCCTGTTCGGGACTGAGGTACGCCGGGGTCACCGGCAATGACTCCGTCACGAGTGAGGTCAGACATTTCCGCGGCGAGTCGGGCCAGACCGAAATCGGCGACCTTCGCCCGGCCGGTAGAGGAGTCGAGCAGGATGTTGTCAGGCTTGATGTCTCGATGGACCAGGTGGGCGTCATGGGCCGCCGCCAGCCCCTCGGCGGCCTGCGCAACCACCTCGGCGGCCGCGAGCGGAGCGAGCCGGCCCTGCGCACGGATTAACATGGCAAGGGTAGGTCCGGCAACGTACTCCATGGCAAAATAAAGAACGAGGTCGGTAGGGTCGGAGGTCGCGTACACCCGGACGAGATAATCGTGTTCGACGAGGGCTGCGGCGCGGACCTCGCGGGCAAAGCGTTGGCGCACCCGTTCATCGTCCACGTCGTGGCGGAGCACCTTCAACGCGACAATGCGACCGAGCGTTCGGTCTCTTGCGCGGTAAACGACTCCCATCCCGCCGCGGCCGATCTCGGCTTCAATGTCGTAAGGACCGAGCGTACCGAGATCGCCGATCCGCTCAGGCGGGCTGAGGAGAGAAAAGTGCCCCGCGGCTCGGGATGACGGCATTCTATGCTTCACGGTCCGGCTTGCGGGCGGGCTCGAGTCGCTCATCCCCGAAGCCAGCCATTGGTCGAGCTCGGGGTCGTCGGTGAAACGATCGAGGATGTCGAGACAGGACGAGCAGATCTCAAGATGAAGGCGAATCGACGACGCCGAGTCAGAAGGGAGTTGGCCCTGGATCAGGTCGTGAAGCGTCTCGACCGATGGGCAGGCGATCATGGCCAGGGTTCCTTATGATCGATGTTCGGCTGCCGGGTATCGATCAACTTGGCGCGAGGGCCAGCGGCAAGTCGTCCGCCAACAACAGGACTTCCTCTCGAAGCCGCCGGAGAACTCGCGACTTGGCTGCATAGACAGCGTCAATCGTCATCCCCAGGGTACGCGCCACCTCAGGGGCCGGGAGGCCCACACACCAGATCCGTTCGAAAGCATTCCAGGTCGAGGGTTCGAAGCCGACTCGGATGCGAACCAACGCGACTTCGAGGATGCGTGCGTGTAAATTGGCCGTCCATTCGGGATCCTCCGCAGACGCCTCGAGTTGCGCCGACTTGTCGTGGCCAATCGCTGAGTTTTCGCGGCCTTTCGACTCAAAGTATCGGGTGATCTTGTGTCGCGTTACTGTGCCGAGCCAGTCGCGAAACCGCCCGCGCACCGGTTCGTACTCGAAAGTACCGATTGACCGCGCGACCTGCACCAAGATCTCCTGAGCGACATCGTCGGCGTCAGTTGGCTGGAGTCCGCGGCGGCGGCAGTAGCCCCGGATAATCGGTCCGTAAACCTCTGCGAACTCGTTCCACGACGCGGAATCCCCGGCGTCCCGGATGCGAAGCAACAGGCTTGGCTTGGTGGCACGCGGGTCCAATATCGAGATTGCCTCTATTACTTTATCGATCGAGAGGGTCAACCTGAAACAATTCTTTCAAAACTGTTGCTCGTGATCAATCACGAAGGGTCGTCGCTCTTTCTCACGACTGAGTTAAGCCACTCACTCCTTCGACAGGCAACGCCGCGAAAAGATCCGCGAGTGATGACTCGTATTTTTTCCAGCGCGCCACGGACCGCTGATAGACCGGCTGGCGAACTTGCATGACGCTCGCCGTACGCACAGGGCGCTCGGTGCGATGAAAATCGAGGCACGCCGGCTCCCAGGGGAGACCGCAGGCCGCGATCAATCGCTGGGCCACCGATTCTAAATCGGTCACCGTCTCCTCGTAATTCACCTCGTGGATCGCGACCGGCAAGACCGTTTGCCAGTGCTTCATGATGCGGTCATACTGCTGGAACCGCGCGGCGATGTGGCTCTCGTCGTTGGCCCAGCGAATGCTGCGAAAATCGGTCATCCAGCACGAGACGGCCACGTCGCGCAAATCGCGGCGGCTGTGAATGAACACCGCGTTCGGGAAGAGGATCGCGAGAAGACCGACGTACATATAATTATCGGGCATTTTGTCGACGATCCGCGCGTGGCGGCCGCCATCGATCGCGGCGAGCTCTTGGAGGTGAAGCGCGGCCAGGCGTTCGACGGCCGGCCGATCGAGAAGTCCGACGCACTCGCGGGCCGGGGTGGCCCGGCCTATTAACTCCGGGAATCGTTTCGAAGGAACGCCGGCCGAGCCGTAATTCACCCGCGCCATGAATCTGCGAATGGCTCGCGAGCACCTGCTCGATGAGCGTGGTACCCGATCGCGGCAGCCCGAAAACGAAGACGGGCCTCCGGCTGGGTGAGCCGGCGCCCGAGAGCCGTTCAAATAACGGGAGGTCAAATGCCTGGATCACACCATCGATGAATCGTTCATGCTCGAGCGGGGCGTAATCGCGGCGCTTCGCGTTAACCTCGATGCTCAGGGCATTCGCTTCGCGCAAGCATTCCGCGGCCCGCGCGTATTCACCATGGCCGTCGAGCGCATGGGCCAGGGCAAACAAGAGCCGCCCGCGCGGTCCCTTTTCGAGCTTGTCGTCGCTCAGCCGAGCTTCGAGAGCCGCGAGGTCTTGATCGGATAATTTGCCACGCAGCAGCGTGGCCAGCCGCGCATGCGGCAGCGCGAACGAGGGCTGAAGCTCCAGGGCCTTACGGAAGGCTCGTTCCGCTGCTTCGAGATTTCCCTGTTCTTCCTCGAGCCCCCCGAGGTTCATGTAAGCACCACCGAACTCGGGTTGGAGCTCGATGGCTTTTTCGTACTGGGCACGCGCTTCGGACTGGCGGCCGTCTTCTTGCAATGCCCATCCGTACGAGACACGCGATGTCGCGCGCTCCGGGTCGAGCTGGACGAGACGCTCCCAGCACGGGAGTGATTCGGAAGGTTCCTCGAGATCATCGTAGAGCTCGGCCAGCCAGCCCCAGAATTCCGCCTTGGCCGGCTCGAGGTCGATCGCTTTTTTCAACCAGACGAGAGCATCCGCCAGTTGGCCCTCGCTCTGCAAGATTAGCCCCAGATGGGCATTGGCCAGCGCGAGCCGCGGATTGAGGCGCAAGGCTTCGAGATAGGCGACCTTGGCGTCGACCGGCCGTTCCAGGACGCGAAGCACGTTACCAAGATTGTGATGAAGCACGGCCGAATTGGGATCGAGCCGAACGGCTTCCTCGCTGTGAGGAAGCGCCTCGGCGGCCTGGCCGCGGTCGACGAGCATCTGTCCCAGATTGGTTTGCGCGGGTGCGAAACTCGGGTCGAGTTCGACGGCCGTGCGGAAATGCTCGAAGGCTTCGTTTTTCTCGTTGAGCTCACGAAGCGCGATTCCCAGATTGTTATGCGCAACCACGAAGTTGGGCCGCAGCGTCAAGGCGCGCCGAAGCTGCTCGACCGATTCCGCGTACTTTCCCTGGCCCTGAAGAGCGGCTCCCAGATTGCAGAGAGCTTCGGGGTAGTCGGCCCAGAGCGAGAGCGCTGCGCGACAGCATCCCTCGGCACGTTCGAAGTCGTTGAGCGCGCGATAGGCCTCTGCCAGGTTTGCGTGGTAGGTTGGCGAGTTGGGACGCAGGGCGACGGCGCGGCTGATCAGCTCGATCGCGCGGGTGTGCTGTCCCTGCTGATGATGCAGCACGCCGAGCAGGTGCATCGCTTCGGCATTACCCTGCTCGCGGGCCAGTACCTTCTGGTACAACTGGGCCGCCGGGCCAAGCTGACCCGATCGGTGGAGCTCGATAGCGGCCGTGAGCAGATCTTGCATGAGCGAGCGGCCCCAAGCGTGATTCCGTCAATCGAAGGCGGCCCCGGACTGACCGGGGCCGTCTGGCATTCTTGCCCTCGAGCATCACCGTCTGGCCCGGCCGCCAAACTTTGGACTGTTGCCATTACCATTGCCATTGCCGCGGCCATGGCGAGGAGGGTCAGTTCTGGTCGATCCAGTTAATGGCGCTCGACCCCCACCTCGGCACTCGTGAAACTCGTGGTCCATAGTAATAGTTTGCTTCGGTCGGGTAAACAATCGGTGAGATGCTCGGGAGATTGGGGTTTGAGAACGAGTTGGTCTCGATCACGGTCAGGCGGCCGTCATAACCGCGTGCGTATCCCCGGACCGGCGCGGTCGCACCGCGCAGCGGCGACATCGGGCCGTAAATCGCCAGCGTTTGATCCCCGTAGATATCGAGCGGGGAATAACCACGGCCGGTTGGATAATCACCACCAACCATGATGTACGGGGTCGGCCCGAACGTCCCCAGGGTGGAATTCGGATTGCGCGGGTAAACCGGCCGGGCCCGCGTCACAGCCACTGGCGGTGCCGGCGCACAGTACACAGGTTGTTGCGCGCCTGCGATTTCAGCGGTGCCCAGCGCGATCGCCGGCACCATCATCGACGTCAGAGCGAGAACCCGAACACGCGATGTGAAAACCATGGGAGTCTCTCGAAAATGCCAGACAAGCGCGAGGCCTCGCCCGGGCTCGGCGAGTCAATTGACGCCCTGCGCTCGTCATTTTGATTTGGCTTCTTGAGAGATTTTACCCGATAAAAAGAACAGAGGCGCCGAAACGACCAGTTAAACCGATGGGCGCGATCGCGGCAGGACCGCGTGCAGGTCGTCAATAATCCGCGCAACTCCTTCGCCGATCGACGAATGCAGCAGATCGTGCAGTTTCGACATCAGCTCGCCTTCGCGGAAGTAGAGCGCGTCATGACCGTTGGACTTGGCGGCGGGCACCGGGCTTTCCACCTTGAATCGCAGGTCGTCAGCGGGAAACGAACCAAGTGCCCGGAACTGGCCCGGCATCGTCAGCGGGCCCCCCTCCGCCGGAACCCAGTCGTAAAGGCTCCGCGATCGACTCGACATTTCGGTCATCTCGGCGATGCCGTGCCTTTGTTCGGATTCTTCTTCCTGGCCCAGCAAGTCTTCCATGGGAACTTCCAGCGCGACGGCGATCCGTCTCAGAGTTCCCGCACGCGGCAACCCCGTCTTGCCACTTTCAATCTGATAAAGAGCGGTCCGCGAGATTTCGGCGCGATTTGCCAGTTCGTCTGGCCCCCAGCCTTTCGAGTAGCGAATATCGCGAACCTTTTGAGCTAAAGTCATCGCTGCGGCTCCTCGCCATTGAGGGTGAATAAAAGGCACTGCGTCAATCGTTCAAACCCGCTGGCCGGCTCCACTGCCGACGCACTGACACAGTCATTTGGTCACAAAAAGCAAGATCCGAACGCTCACAAAATTTACAAAACCCTCATTTGCGAGTCAAGTGAATCTTGACACGAAATAAAAAGCGACTCGCACCGGTGATGGCAACTTGGCTTAAATACTTGCGATATTGGTGTTAACGGCCGGGCGAAGCCTAATTTGGCTATAGCAAATACGTCAGGATTGGCTCAGCGCTGGCGTGCGAGACACGCCACATTCGGGAAGTATTTCCGACTGGCGTGCCAACGTCTGCTATTGTGAGGTTGCTCGCGGTCACGATTGAAAGCGATTGTAATCGTCAATTCAAGTTGCGTGGACCGGATCGGAATTCACCATAAAAGATCTCAGATGAACGTTTTCTCAGTGATTTGCTTGCGGCTTAAGCATGTGGATTTATTTGGCCTTTTCGCGGAAAGGAGGGGCTCGTTTCATCGCCTTCGAAATGTCAAAAAGACGGCTGGCGTGCACTTTCGCATTCGAGAAAAGGGGGGCGACTCGGGGAACGATCAAGAGCGGGAATTTTCTTGGAGCCTGGTTCATGAGCGCCGTGTTGCTGGTCTTGGTTCGTTCGTTGCTCGCGTGTGCTCAGGCGCCGCTTTCCAATTCCTTGAGAATTTCAACGAGGAGAGTCGGGTCGCGCCGGTCGAGCAGAAAGGCGATCCGCGTCTCGGGAAACTCCATTTTCCGCAAACCTTCCTGGACACGCACCCAGAGACGGTCGCGTTTTTTCCCTTCCGCGAGATAGAGATCGGTGGCGAGCTCGGAGAGGCGCTGGAACTGGATGGCGTCGAGGTTTTTGTAATAGCGGTCGACGATTTTCCGCTGATACGGCGTGAAGTCAGCCACTCGACTCTTCTCCTCGACCGATTGCTTCCACGTGCCTGATGCGTGCGCTCGTACGTCCTGGTGCGAAACGGAATGGATGGCCGGGCCTATATAGCATGAGAACCACTGGCTCGGGAGAGGTCAAGCCAGTGGTGATCCGGGATCAGATCAGAGTGAATGCGCCGCGGCGGGCGTCTTGCGACCACCCGCCGCGCTGTGGATGGCATTTTCTGAGCTCAGCCGGCGGCGCTGAGATAGTGGTCCATGCTGTAACGAACGCGTGTGGGAACGTTTTTATCAGGGTGAGCTCGATCGGCTTTCGTGATCGAGACGACGGGCCGGGCCTTCGTGGCGTCGGCTCTGGCCGCGTGGCCGGTCGCGGATAACTTCGGCGTGTAACTGACCGCGATCGCGGCTGTTCCCGTGGCGTGCTTGTTCCGCGAAACAAGCGATACCGTGGCACCGGTCGCCGTATTGACGATCGCGGGGTTCCCGGCCTCGAGCTTGGAAAGCCGTTCGTAATAGCTGGCGTTGCCCATGTACTGCTTGAGCTTGCCAAAGGCCAGCGCCGAGTGGGGCAGGTTAAGAACGTCTTTCTGGGTCTGGAACGCCACGCCGTTGGTGGTTTGGCCGGTGAGCGTGGCCGTGGTCAGTCCCCTGGGCAGGTTCAACTGGTCGGCCACGAAGACATACGTCTGGAACGGGAACTCGTCGCGATGAACTTTGCGGGTGATGTGCGCAATCGACCTGGCACCGTTGAGCTCGACGGTCGCCGGGTTGATCAGCGAGACGGGGAAGCCCGAGGTGCCAAGGATCGAGACACGCACGAGATCGCGGTGGTGAGTATCGATGATCCGGTGTTCATGAGGGTTGATCAGGATCGTCGGCGACGGTGCGATCGAAGGGGGGCACGGCGTAGGGGTGGGGGTGACCGGGGTCACGCTGGCGATCGTGAAGGGTCCTGGTCCAATCGAGGCTTCCGATATGTGGCCATCGTCGCCCGAGCCACCGAATCCACTCACGTAGATCGTGCTGCCGGGAGTGAGCGCGTTGCCAGTCATCTCTTGATAGAGGGTCGAGAAGTGGATGATCGAGAATTCCAGATTGGGATAAGCGGACGAATTGTTTGTGTAGACATTTCCCTGGAACTGGGGGAGCTGGGTCCCGAAGTCGCCCGGCGCGGCGCCGGGGAGGGCGACCTCAAAGGGCTTGACTGGCGCGCCTGCCGGTGCATTGGAGGGGTAGCCGGCAACAACCTGAGGTTTGCCCGAGCCCGTGAAATCGAGCCCGATTCCCATGTGTTCGGTGCCTTCGAAGTCGGGGCTGTCCTTGAACAGGGGTTCGACGGCAAGAACGGCGGGGTTGACCGTCGCCGAGTTTCCGTTATCATCCGCGTCGCCCGCAATCACCTCAGGGCTATTGGGGGCGGCTGATGCTGGCGGCCCGTCGAGCCCGACGCTCAGGGTGTCGTCCGAGGGCGTGTAAGTGACCCGGATGTCCTTGATATTGAAGCCGGACGTGTAAACGTATGGCAGCAGGTCGGAGCCGATTGCCGCGTAATTGACGTTATTGGAGATGACTGCAACGCCTGGCGACACCGTAGCGGGAAAATCGACTGGAACGTTTCCGGTGAAGTTCACGCTGAGGAGTCGCCGATGATCTAAAGGTTCGATATCGACGCCTGCGCGCTGGTCGACTTACGACCCCCAGGGCGGAGGCGCCATATATCAACAGCCTGAAGCAGCCTGGATAAGAAGTGCATTGCGCCGTCGTCCTTTCTTTCGCGCTCTTTCCCCCCGGGAAAGAGATGCAACGTCAAGCATCGCTTGAACCGCTGGAGGAACCACGCGGGTTCAAGTTGACCCCGAGCCGCGACTCAATTCGCTCGTCTGGGTCGTAACGTGAAGGCGCAAGCGAAGTCCAGCGCTTGGCAGGTGTTGATTCGACTCTCAAAACGTCTCGCCCGTGACGACCAGATCATGAATTGAGCGTCGTGGCCAATTGGGGGACGAGACTAGCCATTACGTGGAAGGAGACTCGTCATGGTTCACCGGTACATTGCTGGGACCTTTCTGCTTTTCGTGCTGGCCGGAGCGCGACCGGCCGCGGCCGCGGCCCTCACGTTCTCGGGCATCACGCAAACGGATTTCAGTTCCGCGAACACGCTGGGAAATGACAACTACGCGGCCGTCAGTGTCTTGTCGAACCCGACTGACCTGGGCGTGGAATCGTTCATCCCGGCCAACGGCTGGGTGTCGGGATGGGCCGTCAAGGGTATCGAGATGAGCTACAGTGCGTCGAACGACACGATGTACGTTGGGCTCGATGGGTTCAAGAATGCATCGGGCAACTATGCGATCTTTGGCGATGCCGACGGTAATGGCAATCCCGGCGGCGCATCGACCCAGATGTCGGCGGTCGGCGGCGTCGATCCCGCCAGCATGGGAGGCGACAAGTCGATTGCCCTGGCCATTGCGGCCTATAACCCGAGCAATCCCGGCCAGCCGGGGGCCGCGCAGATCATCGCGGGTATTCCGGCCGACAAGTCGCTTGCCGGCACTGGTATTGATGGATTCAAGGTCGCGAGTTTGAATACGAGCTCGGGCTTGCTTCAGAACAGCTTCGGGTCGGCGCTCGGTAACGTCGGCGGCAACCTCGCGTTCGATCCGTCGTCGTCGAAGCCCGAGCTCGAATTCTCGATCACCAATTTCAGCAAGAGCGGGATCGATCCCACCAAGGGCTTCTGGGTCGAGCTCTACGCCGGCTCGGGACAGGATGTCGTCGCTGGAGAAGCGGAGCTCGGTCTGGACGTTCGTGCCCCCCGTCCAGGCCCAGAACCTGCCCGAACCAACGACCTGGATCGTCTGGGCGACGGGTCTGGCTGGTGGAATGGTCTGGCGCTACCGCCGTTCGCGGCGGCCGCGCTCTTGACGCATGTTCCTTCGCACTCATCAACAGCATGAACGCATCCCTGCGCAATACCATCTCTCTTCCCTGAGACTGACATCCCCTTCATCGACTGCCTCGCTGTCCCGAGATCGCCTGTTTTTGATCAACGCGATCCCCCGTCCCCTCCCGCCCCGACTTCTCCGACGAGTCCCCGCCAAGCGATCGACCCTCACGGCTATTCCTTACCGTCAAGCTCGCGCCGGGAGCGGAAACCCGGGTCTTCCGCTTCCGGTGAGTCTGCGCAGTCGCGGTTGTTCCTGGGCCCATCATCATCCCGATTGGCGGTCGTCGGTGGCTTGCGAAATGCGTGCGGGTCGGCTAATTTGCGCTAGGCCCTCGCACGACATCGACCACATTGCACGTGAAGCGGAAGCCTGATGATGAGCGAACGCCTGATGCTCGTGGGGACGCTGGCGCTCACGCTGACTTTGCTGGGAGCGCCATCCGCGGCACGAGCGCAGACAGCCCCAACCCCCGTCCAGCCGCCGGGCGCGCCGTCAACACCAAAACGGAAGTCATCGTTGCGGATGACACCGGGCATCGTCTGCCGCTCGATCGACGGCTATGAACAATACAAGGTGCTCCCCAGGGCCGAACAGACCAGCGACGAGAAGCTGCTCGTTTACTTTCGCCCCCTGGGCTTCGCGACTTGAAAATGTCGACGGGACTTACCAGGCACACCTTTATCCTGACTTTCAAATTCGCAAGAAGGGCGAAAAAGGTGTGCTCTTACAGAAAATGAAGATGTATGAATTCAAGCCAAAGAGCGATTGGCCAGAGCCCCGCGTCTACATGAAGAATGTCATTTCGCTCAAGGGACTCGGCCCCGGCGACTATGAACTGACCATCATCTTGCACGACGAGATCGCCAAGGGGCCGCCCGCGACGCAGGTCATCAGGTTTCGCGTGATCCCGCCGATCGATGTCCGGGAACACGAAAAGGCGAGCCCGTCAAAAGACGGGACCGCCCGGAGCAAGTAAGAGTCCTGGTGCCGCGAGTGACGATAGGGCGGCCGCCGGCGATCATCAGGCCGCCGGCTTTCCGCGGTCGGCCGGGGGGCTATCTTCCTCGAACGGAAGCTTGAAGTTTTCGCCCCCCGCGTTGGTGGAGATCGCCTGCGACGGCAAGACGGCCTTGACGTAGACGTCGACCTGCTGGCCGATGTAGACGTCGACCGGCCGGTCATCGGGTAGCTCGTAGATCGCTTGCAAGACACGTTGATCGACGCGCTCCGAGTTGTTTCCGGTCAGGCTCTGCTTGGGAATGACGTAGGGCTCGACATAAACGAACTTCAGCCTGAAGCGAACGTTAGGGCGGCCTTTCAAGGTCGCGATGGCCTCGGCGCCCTTGGAGAAATAAAGCAGCTCGGGCTCGTCGAGGTCGACGCGCACATGCAGTCGTTTGCTATCGCCGAGCACGATCATCGGTTCTTTCCAGGTCGACGCGGCGAACTGCCCGAGCCGCACATTGAGCTGGAGAATCTCGCCATCCATGGGGGCCCGAACAATGAGGCGCTCGAGGTTGGTCTTGGTGCTCTCGACCTGGCTTTGAGCGAGCTGAACGGCGGCCCGCGCGATCTCGATGTCTTCCTTCCAGGCCCCGGCGAGGATGCGCTCGAGGTCTGACTTGGCCTTGGCGTAAGTGGCCCGGGCCGCGTAATAGGCGAAGCGGTCCTTGTCAAAATCGCTGGCCGCGATCATCTGCCGTTGAAAGAGCCGATCGGTTCTCGCAAGCGCCGCCTCGGCGTCGTCCATCCGTGCCTGGGCCTCCTGCGCGGCGGCCTTGGCCGGCGGAATGTCTTCGGGCCGCGGCGAGGCAATCAGCTTGTGCAACTGGGCCTGCGCAGACGCGAGCTCGGCCTCGCGGATGGCCAGCATCGACTTGAACTCGCGGTCGTCGGTCTTGAAGAGCGGTGCGCCCGCCTTGACCTTCTCACCTTTCTTGACGTAGACCTCGACGACGACGCCCGGAATGTTCACGCCGATCGGAATATTCTCACGCCGGGCTTCGACCAGGCCCGAGCCCGCGATCATCCTGACCGTATCGGGCCGGGTCGGTGGTTCCACGATCGGCTGCGATATCGGTTCGGGCCGCCGCGCCTCGACGACCCTGGTGATCGCGAAGAGCACGCCGGCCAGAGCTAGAATCGGCAAAACAATTTTTGCTACCATGGTCACCTCATACAAACATCAACGCTCTCTGACATGATTCGTATTTTATTTCAGGCGGAGTCGCGCGGCTTTTCATCGACGCGTACGATCGCGCCGTCGTCCATGTGGGCGATGCGATCGCCGAAGCCGAACACCCGGTTATCGTGCGTGACGACGACCACGGCCCGATCGGGCCGCACGGCCGTTTCGCGCAAGAGCTCCATGACGGTGACCCCCGTCTCGTGATCGAGGGCCGCCGTCGGCTCGTCGCAGACCAGGAGCCGGGGCTCGTGAACCAGGGCTCGCGCGATCGCGACACGCTGCATCTGGCCGCCCGAGAGCTGACTTGGCAGGCTCAAGAGCTTCTTGCCCATGCCGATCGCCGACAAGATCTCGCTGGCCTTCGCAACAGCACGCTGTTTCGGCCAGCCGGCGATCACGAGCGGGATGGCCGCGTTTTCCGCGGCGGTCAGCGCAGGCAGGAGGTTATACTGCTGGAACACAAACCCGATATTCTGGGCCCGAAAACGCGTGATCATCCGGTCTCGCATGGCTGTCAGCTCATGGCCGAAGATATTCACGGTCCCACTGTCGCCATTGAGGATGCCGGCGATGACCGATAGCAAGGTCGTCTTGCCGCATCCCGAGGGTCCGACGATCAGGGTCATTTGACCCGGATAGACATCCCAGTCGACCCTGCGCAGCGCATGGACGCGCTGTTCGCCGGTGCCAAAACTCTTCGACAGGCCGCGAATTCGCACCGCGGCCGGCCGCGCGCCGTTCGGGTCATCGCCCGTGACGGCATCTTCGATCGTCGTACCTCGGGAGGCCAGAAGGACGCTCATCGATTCACTCCCTCGATCCGGCAACGCGACTCAAAACGCCAGGCCAATCGCCGCCGGTTTTCTCAACGGAAAACAATGGCCGGCTCCAGGCGGATCACTTTTTGCACACTGAGCAGGCTGGAGAGAATGCAAATCATGACAATCGCGGCGGCGGTCGCGGGGAGCAGTTGCCAGGGCGTGAAGAACGCCAGCTCGGTCCCCCTGACACGCCACCCGAAAAGAGCCGCCAATCCGACGCCGATGCCGTAGCCGAGCAGACCGACGACCAGAGCCTGGAGCAAGATCATCCGGATGATCCGCCCATTGGTCATGCCCATCGCCTTCAATGCACCGAATTGCTTGAGGTTTTCGAGGGTGAAGTTATAGAAGGTCTGTCCGGCGATGGCCGTTCCCACGAGGAAGCCGAGCATGGCCGTGATGCCGAAGTTGAACGGAATGCCCGTGTACCGCATGTAGTAATTGATGGTCATCCACATGAAGTCGTCACTACTGACGGCTCCCAGACCGGTCTGCGCCGCGATCCGGGCCGCGACGACTTGAGGGGCGATTCCGGGCACGGCCTTGGCCAGCACGTACGACAGGATCTTGCGCTCCTGGGGGGCAAACGACTTGGCACGCGAATAGGTCGTGTACACGACCGGGTTCGACTGGAATGTCGGTGTCGCCACGCACACGCCCACGATGAGCGCCCGGTGGTCGTTCATCTCGAACTGACGCCGCAGAAACCGCCCGTAAAAGGCCTTGCCCAGCCTGGGAAGCTCCGACCAGTTTTCCTTGGGATAGAGCTTTTCGAGCCGGACATTGTCGACGAAGACAGCATCGGGCTGCCGCAGGTCGCGCAGGTTGCCGGCCAGGATCTTCGAGGAATGAGGCGCCCCGACGAGGCTCGTATCGTCGAGTCCAAGCAAGATGACTTGCTCGATCACCGTTGGCTGGTTGCCACGCGCCACATCGGGGTTGATCTTGGCACGAGCGGTCCCCTTGTAGAGCGGTACCGCCCAGAGAACGCCTTCCACGCCGCGCACGCGATTGAGGTTGTTCTCCAGCATCGGTTTCACATCATCGATATAGCGAACCGCCGGGTCCATCACCCAGAGATCGGCCCCCGTGATGTCGGTGATCTGACCGCACGTTCGCAGCATCAACCCGCAAAAAATCGAGCCCTGCTGGTTGATCAAGAGCGCCGCGAAAGTCAGGCCCATGACGATGCCGAGAAACTTTGCCTTGTCGCCCATCAGCATCTTGATCGCGATCCAGGACAAGTCGCCACCTCCGATTTCAACTGACGAGAGCCGTTTCGCTGGCGCCCGCTGTCGCCGCCGCGTCAAGCGACTGGCAAACGTTCGAGCGCACGCCAAACAAACCGAGGTGATATGGTCGGTGAGGTAATCGAGGTCAAGGGCCGCGAACGCGTCGCGGCCGATCAGGCGCTCGGTGATCGGGCCGGCCCATTCGATAGTGCAAACATTGACCGATGACGCTGAAGGCCAGCGCATTGAGCCGCCGCTCGTCGGCATCCGGACAAAATTGCTTCAATATCTGCTGCAGCCGCTCGAACTTGGGTCGAATCGACTCGCGGATCAAAATATCCGATGCCGCCGTCGGCTGGATCATTTCCCGGAGCATCAGCCGGTGCCGCCAGTTGTCCGGATCATTGATCGCAAGCACTCGACCCAGGAAATGATGCACAAAGCAGCGCAACTGCTCGGCCGGCCCCTGATGGATCGCATCACCCATATCGGACAGATCAAGGCCGCAGCGATGCGCTCCAGGACCGTCGCGACGTAGAGTTGCTCCTTGTCGCCAAAGTGATAATTGACGGCCGCCACGTTGGCCCCCGCGCGGTCACAAATGGTGCGGATTCGCGCACACTCGAAGCCCTTGCCCGCGAACTCTTCGCCGGCCGCTTCGATCAGGCGCACCTTGATCGGGTCTTGTGCTTCCATTGAGTAACGTCGCGCTCGACTCCCGGTCAGACTCGTTCGTCTGATGGCAAACAACTGTTTCAAACAACCGTTTCAATCAACTTTATCCATTGTCGACACGACGTCAAGCTTCTCTTCAGCCGAATTTTCATGGCGACAAGGTTTGACCAACCCGTTTAAGCTCACTAAATAACGAGGCAGGGACGATCGCGATGGGGCGTGGGAGCGAGCTGGATGAACGCACTGGAGTGGCTTCGTGAGAGTGGTACGTCGCCGGTTCGGCCGGTTTACACGGTCCACGGCGATGATTCGTACCTGGTGCGCGAGTCCATCAGGCGCGTGATACGGACGGTGCTTCCGGGCGAAGACCAGGAGTCGGGAATCAGCCGATTTCCCGGCGCGGCCACGCCGCTGGCGACCGTTCTGGACGAACTTTTCACGCTCCCTTTCTTTTCGAAACAGCGATTGGTGGTCGTCGAGGAGGCCGACACGTTCGTCACGAAACACCGCAAGGAGCTGGAAGCCTATGTAGCCAGGCCCTCGACGACGGGCATCTTGCTGCTCCAGGTGAAGCTGTGGACGTCGACGACAAACCTGGCCAAGCTCGTCGAGGCGAATGGGCTCGCCATCAACGCGTCGGCCCCGCGCGAGTCTGATCTCGTCAAATGGCTGGTTCCGTTTGCCAGATCGCGATTCAACGCCCAGATTTCGGCTGATGCCGCGCGGCTCCTCGTTGAGATGGTGGGACCAGAAGCAGGGATTCTCGCGTCCGAAATCGAAAAGCTGGCGGTGTATGCGGGTGACTCGGCACGCATCGAACGGGCCGACATCACCGCGCTTGTTGGTGCCGGGCGGGTCGAGAAGATCTGGAAGGCGCTCGACGCCGCAACGACCGGGCAAGTTCAGGTTGCGCTGGAGCTTCTCGACACCCTGCTGGCCGCCGGTGAACAGCCGGTTGGCATGCTGGCGGCCATCAGCTCGAGTCTTCTCAAGGTTTATCACGCGGGCCGTTTACGCGTTGCGGGCGTCAGTCTGGAAGAGGCGTGCCGGCTCGCGGGTATACGCGATTTCGCCGTTCATCAGACGCGGAAGCAACATGCACACCTCGGTCCCCGGCGCGTCGACCAGTTGCCAGCCCTTCTCATGAGGGCCGACCTCGACCTCAAGGGTGATAGCACGCTTGATCCACGGACCGTCCTGGAAATCCTGCTCGTTCGGCTCAGCCAGCCTCGAGACGACTGAGATGCAATGGATTGCTCACGTCTTGCACGCGTGGATTGAGGTGTATGGTTTGATCGACTGCGCGACATAAAATTCGAGTTGTTGACATATCCCTTCGCGCGGATGCGCGGAGTCGGCACAATAATTCGAGATATCGCGCATCTCTCATCAGTTGGAGTGCGGCGTAGCAGTTCAGAGCAGAAGTTCGGCGACGACTTCGAACCGAGTCGACCAGGATCCTCGAGAAGCAGCAAGATCGCAAAAATTGATCTGGTCAGCAGGCCCGCTGCCGATTTCTGTTCTAGATTCTCATCATTCGACTCGACCCCGCTATCTATCATGCCTCTCCGCGGAGCGTGCCCCGATGGTTATTGACGGATTGGAACCAGCTTCGAGCTTGAGCAAGCGCGTCGAAACGAAGGTCCGCCAGTGGACTCATGGCCGAATTCGAAATCTCGTCGTCGAGGAAGTACAAGGGCAGGTGATCGTCAGCGGCCGGGTGCCCTCGCGTCATGCCAAGCAGCTCGCGCTACAAGGTGCACTCGAACTTCTTTCCGGTGAGATGTTCGCGGAACGGATCACCGTGGGCTAGCGGCTCATGATCGCATGGCCCTTGAACAGGCGTATCTTTACCGGCCTGCCCCGGTACGCTGATATTCTCCACGGGTTCCCCTTTTGCCTGTTCAAGTTCACCGTCGCCCGAGTTAGCTTGCACGGCGATGGTCGGCGACCCTGGGCTCTCGCAGATGCCACAGGCGTGGCCAGTCCTCCGGTCACGGAACAAACGGCACACGGTGACAGCGTTTCACCAGGGCACCTTCACATCCCCGCTCACGGTTCTCGGCCCGGGACCCAGGCTGGCCCGGCACGCCCTCGAAGGGCGAAAAGACGAAATCAATTGCAGCGAGCTTGACGATTTTGCGGCCATAAATGGCAGTGAATGGCAGTAGGTGGCAGCTTTTGGCGAGGGCTTGCATAGTCTTTTGATCAATGCGATGCGACCTGGAGCGATTCTCGAGGCACGGGGTCGCCGCCAAATTCACGCTCCGCAGCGTGCCCGCTGATCCTGACGTCGTGCCGGCAGTCCGTTCGCCGCATTTCGTGTGAGGGCATGACTGCAATCACGTCAAGCTCTACGCGCCGTTGCGCGACTGATCGATCGCCCAGACGAGCGACAAACTTACGGGCGACAAGAAAAATGGAGCAAGCCAGGCATTTGAGGATCAGTCGGGTTAATTCACCTGACTTCGACCCGAACCGTTGGAAGTCCCATCAGAAGTGAAGTCGCGGACTGCCGAACCATGGACGGGACAGAATGCAGTAGTTTCCCCGTCTGCTTATTCTACCTATATTATACAGCGCGTGTCCAGTCTGACACTTGTCCTGCTCCCGTTTCGTGGCTGAAGATCCGATCCGAAGCCACGATCCAGCAGGGACTTCAGCCATAAGCCAGAATTTTTCCGCAGTGCAACTGGACACACCGTAAAATAGGACATCTGGGCGCAAGGAAACATATCTTTGCCATTCGGCACAAGGGCTCGATAAGCCCACCGGCTCTGTCCGGAATGAAGACTGCGTGCGAAGGAGGGGGGCATCCTACTTTCCCGCCAAAAGCAACAGCCACGCGTGCACATGCATCTCAGCCAGCCACGCGTGATTGCTCTTGCGGTGCATGCTTTAATGCTTTTGCAGTGCATGTTAACGGCGTTTTGCACATGTCCAAGGGCGCTTTGCATGTCCAAGGGCGCTTTGTCTCCAAGGGTGCTTCCCTTTTACAGTGCATGTCCAAAGGTCCTTCAAGGCAGCGGCCTATTCGTCTGGTGGTCTTGCTATGTAATAAGGACGAGGGGGCGGCACGGTTGGCGGCGGTGTTGGCCGAGTGCTAAGAATGATCGCCCTTCCTGGCTCGTGCATCGCCGGGTTGTCTAGTTGTCGAACTATGACAGGGGGGCGTGGTTTCGGAATAAAGCGCCGGAGCCTCATTCAATGGGCCATAGTCGCCGTTGTCGGCGGACCTGAGAGCAGCGATGTACGAACCGCGAATCGGGCTTGCGCCCCCGATTGTTTCTTCAGGCCATCTAACAACGGGATGGCCGTGAAGCGCAAACCAAGCGTTAGTTAAAGTGCGCACCCATCGCCCGTTTCCGTTTGGGAACGGATGAATATACACGGCGATATGGTGTAGACGCGCCCCCTTGCTCGATCAAATCATGACCGTGTTGTTCCCAGGCTCTGATTGGCGACAACTACATTTCCCCACCGCGACAATTAAGATTCCCCACTGACCGCGATTGAATTCGGCGTCACGAATCTTCGGGCCAGAACGCTCAATATGGCGGTTTCCGCGGAGTGGTTCCGCTCGGCGACAATGAGAATTCCCCACTGACGGGGCAATGGTTTCTGCTGGTGGTTCTCCAAAACCTAGGAGGATCACCATGGCGAAGGTCACGGATCGGCAAGTGCGGCGCTTACAGGCGTTATTGAAGGCCGGCAAGCCGCTGTTGGTCGCGGCGATGAGGGCAGACATGGATCGCAAGACGGCACGGAAGTACCGCGAGCAGGCCAAGCTCCCCAGCGAGCGGCAGACCTGGCCGCGGGCATGGCGAACGCGCGAAGATCCCTTCGCCGAGGTCTGGAAGGAGGTGCAAGAACAACTGGAACAGAGTCCCGGCTTGCAGGCAAAAACCTTGTTCGAGTGGTTAAAACTCCGTTACCCCGGCCGCTTCGACGACGGTCAATTACGCACGCTTCAGCACCGCGTGCGGCAGTGGGAAGCGACGAGTGGTCCCCCCAAGGAGGTGTTCTTCGCACAGACTCACTATCCCGGCCGGTTCGGCGCATCCGATTTCACGCACATGACCACCTTGGGCGTGACTCTCGGCGGCCAGCCCTTCGATCACATGGTTTATCACTTCGTCCTGACCTACTCGAATTGGGAGACGGCCTCGATCTGTTTCTCCGAGAGTTTCGAGAGTCTCTGCGACGGCTTGCAGCAAGCCTTCTGGGAGCTGGGCGGAACGCCGCAGCGGCACCGCTCCGACCGCATGAGCGCGGCTGTGAATAACCTGTCGCAAAAAAAGGAGTTCACCGCGCGGTATCACGCGTTGATGGCGCACTACGATCTCAAGATCGAAAAGATCAACGCACGCGAAGCTCATGAAAACGGCGACGCCGAGCAGAGCCACAACCGCTTCAAGGAAGCCGTGGACCAAGCGCTGCTTTTGCGTGGCAGCCGCGATTTCGCCGACCGCGCGGCCTACGGTCGGTTCCTGCGAACGATTCTCGAGCAGCGCAATGCGGGCCGCCAGGCGCAACTTGCCGAGGAACGGGCCGTGCTCCGTCCGCTGCCATCGGCACGGCTCGAGAGTTATAAGCGAGTGCGTGCGCGAGTTCAATCTGGAAGCATTATTCATGTTGATCGGAATATTTATTCAGTTGATAGCAGATTGATCGGCGAATGGGTGGACGTCCGGCTCTACGCCGAAGAGCTCGAAGTTTGGTTTGCCGGCAAGGCCGTCGAGCGGATTGCTCGCCTGCGCGGCCAGCGGAAGCATCGCGTCAATTATCGGCACGTCATCGATTGGCTGGTGCGCAGCCCGGCGCGTTCGAGAATTATCGCTACCGAGAGGATCTCTTTCCCACCAGTCGATTTCGCATGGCCTACGACGCGCTGCGTGAAACGGCGGCCGGCCGAGCTTCACGCGAATATCTTCAGATCCTCGAACTGGCGGCCCGCGAAAACGAGTCGTTGGTGGACGATGCCCTGCGAACCCTGCTGGAGGAGGAGCAGACGATCACGGCGCAGGGGGTAAGCGAATGGATCGGCCGTCACGTGTCCCCCCGGCCGGTCACGGACGTTCGAGTGGAAGCAACGGATTTGTTGAGTTTCGATGTCTTGTTCGATCACAAGGAGGTATGGAATGGCGTCGCCGACGGAGGTGAAGCAGCGGCTCCTGGAGTGCCTGCGGGAGCTTCATCTGCCCACGTTTCGTGAAAGCTTCGAGGACGCGGCCCGCCGCGCGGTCCAGGAATCGCTCAGCTACGAGCAATATCTTGGCGAGCTCGCGGAAAAGGAGTGCCAGGTGCGACGGACAAATCGGATCGAGCGTTGGTTACGCGAGTCGGACTTGCCGGTCGAGAAGAGTCTGGCTCGGTTCGACATGAAGCGGCTGCCCGCGAAAGTCGCGCGGCAGGCACGCACGTTGTTGGACGGGGCCTTCGTCGAGGCACGGGAGAACGTCCTGGCCTTTGGACGATCCGGGAGTGGCAAGACGCACTTGTTATGCGGGATTGCGCAAGAGCTGGTGCGGGCGGGCCGCAAGGTGTTTTTCAGCCCGTGCAGTTTATTGGTTCAAGATCTGTTGATTGCTAAGCGCGATCTGAAATTGAGCCGATATCTCAAACGGCTATCGAGCTTCGAGGTGCTGATTATCGACGACCTGGGCTACGTTCAGCAGAGCCGCGAAGAAATGGAGGTTTTGTTTACGCTGCTGGCGGAGCGGTACGAGCGTGGCAGTGTGATGATCACGAGCAATCTGCCGTTCTCGAAATGGGAGAGCATTTTCAAGGACCCGATGACGACTGCGGCGGCGATTGACCGGCTGGTCCATCACAGCGTGATCCTGGAGTCAACGTCGCGAGCTATCGCCTGGAACAGGCCAAGCAGGATCAACAGCCCGAGACCGAGCGCCCTCAGCGCCAGAGGCTTGAGGAACGGTGAGATCGCGGATGAGGCCGTGGCGTTTGAGCCCAACGGCGGCTGAATCAGAAAAGTTCGCGTGAGCATCGGTCATCGTCGTCAATCGAACAACGGAAACCCCGCGACGGCGGTCAGAAAGGAGTTCAGAGCGCGGCCAACTCGTAGGGGATGTTCTGTCGTCCAAATTAAACGCAAAATTGGGTGCTTCGGGCGAGAAAGGATAATGAACAATGGAACAGTTCAGTGGGGAATTCTAATTGTCGTCAAGGGGAAATGTAATTGTCGCCGATCACAGGCTCTTATGTCTAGAAACAGGCCGTAAAGTTTCTCTCGGATTTTTATCCATTCGGATCCTATGTTCGTGTCATAGGTGCGAAACTCGCCAGCCCATTCCCAGACATCGCCGAACATTTCTTGATGCAGTTCTTTGGCCCAAAAAAATCAAACGGGGCCAGCGCTGCGGTCAGAGGTTGCGCGAAGTATTTGACCAGAACCTTCCTGATGTTCTTGGCCTCTGCAATGTTCAGGTCCGCCCTGGTTTTGATCCCAGGGTCTTTTAGGCCGCTCAGGTCGAATGGGGTTTCGCCTGGCAGTGAGTCGTCGAAAACGCTCGTCATTGTTTGCGAATTGTGCTCAGTTGCTGGCGAGCAAATCTGCGACAGTATCTCTCTTTAGATCGCGCAGGGTTTTACCATCGAGACCTTGGCCCTCAAGCCCCATGGTGCCCTGAAGCATGCTGTTGATTTCTTTGGCTGTGGAAATCGCTCGCCGAACTCTTTCCATTTCGGCTGTGCTGAGCTTCAGAATAGGCATTGCGAGCCCTTGGGGCCGCTAAACGGCCGCCTGTATTGTTGTCGGCTGCGCGATATGGAGGGCGAAATATGCCCTATCGCCCATTATCGGATACGCTGGTCATGGCAATCAAGTCCAAGGAAATCCTTGAGCCGACACATCGTACCGCCCAAAATCTTCAGTTGCCTAATACAGCATATCTGATGCCTTGATAAACAGCAAAAAGTTTTTTAGGCCCGTGCACAGTATGTTGAGCCACGAGGATATTGCCGGTTACGAGTGCGATTGCCCCATGGGTGATTTGGCGAGCCACGCGTGGGAATGCAGCCAGCCACGCGTGCTTGCTCTTGCGGCGCATGGTTTCATGCTTTTGCAGTGCATGTCCAAGGGTGCTCTGTCGGAACACAGTGCATGTCCACGAGTGCCGCGGAACACAGTGCATGTCCACGAGTGCCCTCCACGAGTGCCCGAGTGCCCACGGAACACAGTGCATGTCCACGAGTGCCCTCCACGAGTGCCCGAGTGCCCACGGAACACAGTGCATGTCCACGGGTGCCCTCCACGAGTGCCCGAGTGCCCACGGAACACAGTGTATGTCCACGGGTGCCCCGTGTCCGCGAGTGCCCGAACGACGCAACGGGCGATGGCCATCAGCCCGTTCGATGTGCGCGCCGAGGCTGGCAAGCAGGCCCGCCGTCATCACACTCGACGACTATTGACTTTCAATGGCACATCTGTCCAAGGGTGCTCCCTTCTTTTGGGCGCCGGGCTGTCTGTGCGCCACGTGCCACGGCGCTTTGACGAGCGCACGCACGTTTATCCTTTCTCATTTCCGCAATTTTCTCCAGGTTGTGGTTGCATTGAGCGAGTAATCCGAACATCGACCGGCACGATGCATTCCGCTATCTTTACGGTGCAAACGAGATCGCGCGCCTGCTCTCCGGCTCGCCCTCGCCTTTTCAATTGAACTTGAGTGCGCTGCGACTTTTGGCGATAGTGAATCTCAAGGGCCTGCCGAACGGGTCGATGAAGTGTAACGACTCCGGGCCGGCAAGCCTCGCCGCTGTATGGGAAGGGGTTTGCAGATGCGCCGAACGTCCTTCGCTCTGAGTCTACCAATTTCGCTGGCAGTCTCTTGCGGACTTGCCTGGTGTACGACGGTGCACGCCCAGGAATCGTGGGACGCGACCTATCTCGGCGGGGCCAAGATCGGCTACACCCACACCTATGTCGAGAAAGTCAAGGACCGTGGCAAGGACTACCTGCGCGTACGGATTGACCTCGAGCTGAAGCTGAAGCGCGACAAGGACACGACAGTCACCAAGATTCAGTACGGCACGATCGAGACGCTCGATGGACAGGTCCTCCGGCTCGATACGCGAACTCAGGTCGGCGAAGACAACGATCTGCGAGCCCACGGCGATGTGATCCGCGGCGAGATGCTCTTGAAGCTCGTCGGCAATGGAGAACACCAGGAGCTGCGGATTCCGTGGGGGCCCGACGTTCGCGGGCCGTACGCCCCCGAACAAAGCATGGCTCGGGTTCCCATGAAGGAGCATGAAAAGCGGGAATTGAAGATGTTCATTCCCGACTTGAATAAGATCGCCGACATCACGCTTTCGGGGATCAGCCTGGAACCGGCGATTCTGGGGGACGGCTCGACCCGGACGCTCTTACGGGTTGAACAAACAACCCGCGTTGACGGTAAGCCAAGACCCGAGTTCAACAATATCATGTGGGTCGATCCCAGCGGCCAGGTCCTCAAGGCCGAGCAAGACGCACTTGGTAAGCTGTTGACCTTTCGGACAACGCGCGAGGGTGCACTTTCGCCGGCCGGCCCGATCAAATTCGACCTGATCGCGGGGACCGTGATCAAGGCGAAGCGGGTGATTCCCAACTCCGACCAGACGCGCTATATCAAGTACCGGCTGACGTTAACGGGGGGCGAAATCAAGGATGCCATCCCGAGCGATCAACGCCAGACACTGGAGCCCGAAGGGAACGAAGGGTCGGCTGTCCTCGAAATCCACAGCAGGGCCAACGGATGGACAGAGTTTTTCGGCCGACGTCGATCCGCAGTATTCGAAGCCAAACGTCTTGATAACCAGTCAGGATTCCACCGTCCGCGCACTGGCCAAGCGAGCCACCCGGGGGACATCCGACCCCTGGGAGAAAGTCCAGCGCATCAATCACCTGGTGTTCACGCAGATCAAAACCAAGAGTTTTGGAGTCGGTTTCGCCGCGGCCAGTGAAGTCGCGCGGAACCTGACCGGTGATTGCTCCGAGCATTCCGTACTCGCGGCCGCGATGTGCCGGGCCTCGGGTATTCCCTCGCGAGTCGTCGTTGGGCTTGTCTACGTCTCGAAGCTTCAAGGGTTTGGATACCACATGTGGTACGAGGCTTACGTCAATCAACGCTGGGTCGCGCTCGATCCCTCCTGGGATCAAACGACTGTCGACGCGGCTCATATCAAGCTCTCGGAGTCGAGCCTCGAAGGTGTTGCACCGTTTGACGCGTTCGTCCCCATTCTCCGGGTGGCCGGCAAGCTCGAGATTGAACCGCTCGAACTGCGGTAGCCGGGGGGGCGGCGGGGGCGTGTGTGAGCCCTTTTTCGGCTCCGGCTGTTTTTGCGCGCGACGCCGCTTACACTGCATTGCCGCGGCGTTGATGCGCGCTTTTGATTCTCTCCCCGGTTTCGCAACTCGAGGTATTTCTCATGATCTTGCTCGTTCGAACGTTGGTCTTTCCTGTGCTGGCCGTGCTCTGGGCGTCGACGGCATACGCGGACGCGAAGTGGGTCGTCTACAAGGGTATTGCCGGGCCCGGGCAAGGGAAGAACGTCGTCTTGATCAGCGGCGATGAGGAATACCGTTCAGAGGAGGGCCTGCCGCAGCTCGGCAAGATCCTGGCAAGGCACCACGGCTTCACCTGCACGGTCTTGTTCGCGATCGGCAAGGACGGAGCGATTGAGCCGAACCGCAACGACAATATCCCCGGCCTCGAGGCCCTGCGCACGGCCGACTTGATGATCATCGCCACTCGATTTCGCGACCTGCCCGACGACCAGATGAAGGAAATCGACGACTATGTGCAGTCGGGACGGCCGATCATTGGCATGAGGACGGCCACCCACGCTTTCAACGTCAAGAAAAGCAAGACCTTCGCCCGCTACTCATTTGATAGCAAGGAGTGGGACGGCGGGTTCGGGCGCCAGGTTCTGGGCGAGACCTGGATCAGCCATCATGGTCATCATGCTCATGAGAGCACGCGGGGGATCATCGCCCCCGAGGCGCGAAATCACCCGATCGTTCGCGGAATCAAGGACGGCGACATCTGGGGACCGACCGACGTGTATGGCGTGCGCCTGCCGCTCCCCGGCGATACCAAGCCTCTGGTGCTCGGCCAGGTGGTTGCCGACATGACGCCAACGGGCAAGCCCGTGGAAGGCAAGAAGAATGATCCCATGATGCCGATCGCCTGGGTGAAATCTTTCACGGGCTCGAGTGGAAAACCGGCGCGCGTCTTCGCCACGACGATGGGTGCGGCTACCGACCTGGAAAGTACGGGCGTCCGCCGCATGCTTGTGAACGCGGCCTACTGGGCGACCGGAATGGACGACATGATCAAGCCCGATAGCGATGTGAGCATCGTCGGCGAATTCAAGCCCCGGCCGTTCGGCTTCAATGGCGCCGCCAAAGGGGTCATGCCGGCAAGCCACGAAATGGACGATTCTCGGTTGGATCGATGACATCACACGCTTCAGCCCAGCGAGGTCAAAGACGGATGGAGGAAAGATCTCAATACCACGATTTCGCCCCCGATTTCGAAGGGTGTCGGCGGGTATTGAGATCTTTCTTGTTGATCGATCGATCCTCACGATCCTGGCGAGTCAGTTCCTCCCATCCATGATCCGCCGCCGCCCGGTCCCATGCCCTGCTGGCCGCCCATGCCCGGCGACATGAGACCGCCCTGCATCGGCCCAAGGATCAGATTCGTGAGAATGCCGTTGCCAATTGGACTCGATTGGGAGCCAGGGTCTGAGCTCGAGCCAGAGCTCGACGAGCCCGTATCGGTCTGGATGGCGGTGAGATCGGTGTTGAGCGTCGTGATATCGGCGCCCGTGATCCCACTCGATGTGATGATGGCCTGAAGGTCTGACGACGCCTGGGATGCTTGCGCCTGGGTGGCACCGCGAGCTGTCAGGATGGCCGCGAAGTCAGTCGTGATCTGGGTCTGTTGAGCGCTTGTGAACGTGCCGCTTGCAAGAATGGCGCTCTCGTCTGTCTGAAGAGTTTGTGCCGCGGATTCGTCCGACGATGATGATGATGTCGATGTCGAGGCCGACGAAGACGAAGCGCTCGAGCTTGACGTTTGACCGATCGCCTGCATGTCGGTTCGGAAGGCGGTCAGCTCAGCGACGGTCACCTGCGAGCTCGCCTCGATCGTGCTGGTATCGGTCTGGAGCTGCTGGAAGTCGGTCTTGAGCTGGCTACTCGGAGCATTGGAACTGCTGGAATCGCCGCTATTCGAGCCGCCGCCCCAGCCTCCTCCTCCTCCGTTGAAACCGCCCATCGGGCCCATGGCGGAACCCGATCCGTTCATCCCTCCCGGTCCCCCGCCGTCGTCGTTGCCCGAGAACGACCCGCTGGATCGGCCCCCGCCTGCGAACCTCGACCGCATGGAGCCGTTACCGGCGCCGCTTCCATCGGTGGAAGTGGTCGTGCTGGAACCGCTCGTCGTGCCGGTGTCACTGCTGGCCGCCGTACTGGCGACGCCACTGTCGGAGCTGCTGCTTGCGGCAGAATTGCTGGCTGTCGTCGATTGATCGCCGCTCGAAGTCAGGGCGCCACGGCTCGTCGACCGCATTTCAGCATGGCGGGATCCCTGCGAATGACCGCCGACTCCGAGGTCTGTTCCCATCCGGTGCGTCCGAACCTCCGCGGTTCTTGCTCCCGCTGTCGTGTCACTGTTATAAGCCCCTCCCATCATCGACAGGAGCTGCCGGCCCTCGAGCGACTCACAGACGATCGCAGCCCGCACGTTCACGCGAGCCTTTTCGCTGCGTATCATCCCGAGTCGTGGCGTTCGGTTCCTCTGGGCGTAAGAGTTTCCCATATAGGCCATCCTTCTTCCATGAAAGTGACTTGGTCTCATAACCGTCGGCCCGAAACACCGGGATCCGTCGCACGGGCCGCTTCGGAGGTCTTTGTGCCGTGCATCGACAGGTATTCGAGAACGCGATCCCGGTTGCGACATCGATCGCGGCTCGGGAAAACGAGCCCGGTATTTCGAAGAATCCGGCCAATTTTCGTTAAAGTTTGCACGACGAAACGCATCAAGCAGCATCAACACGGCGCGTCCGTATTGTTACCGCCAAAGTCACATCGTCAGACGCAAAGAGGCCGGGTGCATCATGCTCGATGCCCGAGATCATGGCGACCGGGTTCGATGACTGACCGACCGCTTGTCAGAACGCCTTGGTCAAGCAGCCGCCATCAACGACGAGCGTGGTTCCGGTGATGTAGCTTCCGGCCTCGCTGGCGAAGAGCAACGCGGGGCCGATCAGCTCTTCGGGCTGGCCCCAACGGCCCAGGATGGTCCGTTGCGCAAAGACATCTTGCTGCTCTTTCGAGAGTAGGCTCATGGGGAGGTCGGTCAAGAAGGGGCCCGGTGCCAGACAATTGACCGTGATACCGAACGGGCCGAGATCGTTGGCGCCGGCTCGTGTGAGTCCGATCAGTCCGCTTTTCGTGGCGGAATAGGCGCTACGGCCCGCAGCCGAAGTCAGTCCGAGAATCGAGGACACGTTGATGATGCGGCCCCAGCGGCGCTCCTTCATTGGTCCGACGATCGCGCGGGTCAGCGCCATGCAGGAGCTGAGGTTGAGCTCGACGAGTCGATCCCAATCCTCGTCCTTGATCTGCTCGGTCGGTTGCGGCTGGTTGGTGCCGGCGTTGTTGACCAGGATATCGACGCGTCCCATCGCCGCGAGTGCCGAGCTGACGAGTTTGGCGACGCTGTCACGGTGCGCCAGATCGGCGACGAAGTGCGCCAGGCGGCACATCGGTCGCGGCACGGATCTCAGCCTCGGCCGCCAGAAGCTCGTCCTCATGCCGGCTACAGAGGACCACGTCGGCACCGGCCTGGGCGAAGCCGAGGGCCATGGCTTTGCCAAGACCTTTGCTCCCCCCTGTCACCAGAGCGACACGGCCGGCCAGATTGAAGATGGGGTGACTCATATCGAGGCGACTCCGGCAAGAGCGCGCGGACGAAAAGAAGAGTTGGCACGCGATCAAACGAACGCAATCGAATGGTCACGGAGAATTTGCTTGAGAGCATTGGCCGCGTCGGCAAACCGTTCGGGCCCGGTGAAGCCGAACGACTTCTCGGCGACAACGAGGTGGGGCTCGAGAACACAGAATCCCTCATAGCCGCTGGCGACGGCGTCGGCGAGCAGGGCCGGGATGTGGCCGTCGCCGGCCCCGGCCGGTACGTTTCGCTCCGTTTTCGGGTCGTAATCCTTGACGTGAAAGTGCTTCACGTGCGGGCGCAGGCGCGTCCAGGCTTCGTCGATCGGCTGGCCGATCTCGACATAGTTCGCCGGGTCGAACGCGTGCGTCAAGAACGGCGAGTCCACTGTTTCGACGATGTCCGCGACGCGCGCGGCGGTGTCGCCAAAAATCCCCTTCTCATTCTCGAGAAGAAGGTTGATTCCGCGCTCCGCGGCGCGCCGCGCGAGCTCGGTCATCCTGGATATCACTTCAGCGCGATGAGCGGCCGGATCGTCCCCTGGCGGCATGTAGAAGCTGAACACGCGAATGCGCGGCGCCTCGTAGAAACTGGCGAGGTCCATGGCCCGGTCAAACCGCGTGAGATGCTCGTCAAATGACTCATTGATCCGGATCTTGCCGATCGGCGAACCGATGGCACTCAATCCGAACCCACGTGACCTGAGCAAGGCGCGAAATTGCGCGTGCTGGTCATCGTTGAGATCGAGGACATTGGTGCCGTGAATCGCGCGGAATTCAATGTGCGCGATCCCATGAGCCGACAGCACATCGACCTGCTCGAGCGGATCTTGCGAAATTTCGTCGGCGAACGCACTGAGGCGAATCATCAATCGATCGATCCTGAAAGTGGGGCGGCAGCAGGAATCAGCCGGGCCGATCGCGATTCAAAGCTGGCCGGAGTCGGTGATCGTGATCTTCGACTTTGTCTGTCCGCTCCCCGATCCGAGGCTTTCGATTTTCTTGACAACATCGGTGCCTTCGGTGACTTCGCCGAAGACCACGTGCTTGCCGTCGAGCCAGTTGGTGACGACCGTCGTGATGAAAAACTGCGATCCGTTGGTGTTCGGCCCGGCGTTCGCCATCGAGAGGAGGAACGGCCGGTCGTGCTTGAGCTTGAAGTTTTCATCCTTGAACTTGTTGCCGTAGATCGATTTGCCCCCGGTGCCGTTGTGATTCGTGAAGTCGCCGCCTTGAAGCATGAACTGGGGGATCACGCGGTGAAACGACGAGCCCTTGTAGCCAAATCCTTTCTCATGCGTACAGAGGGCGCGAAAGTTCTCGGCGGTCTCGGGAACGACGTCATCAAAGAGTTCCATGGTGATGCGTCCTGCCGGCTTGTCGTCGATATTCACGTCGAAATAAACGCGTGGCCTGGCCATATCCGTATCCTCGATGAATGAGTGTCGAAATCCTGAAAATCCGCGAGTTTCACGCTACGGCCAGCACGACAACGAAAGGCCGGGCTCACCATATGGTGAACGTCATGCTCACAGCCTAACGGCTAGACGCCAGCAACTCAAGCTACCGCGACGGCCAGTCGTGGACCCGAATGATGGCCGGCGCAGCGCGTATCGCCGGCCCGCGACTCGGCCAGCTTCGCCTGGTGAGAAGGAATGGGTCGCTGCTATCCGTGTGCAGCCCCGACCGACGCGGCCTCGATGACTCGCATCGTTTTCCACTTGCCCGTCCGAAACCGCAAGAAGAAGCAGACCGCCATGGCGACGATATAGGCCGTGGCGAAAACCCAGGCCGCGTAGATGGTATGGCCGCCGACCACCACGACGTACGTCGGCACGACCATGATCGGCCAGGCCAGGGCAAACGTGAGCAAGGAGACGAATCGCGTATCTCCCGCGCCTCGGAGCGCGAACGAGAATGTCACGTTCACGGCATCAGCCAGCGAGTAGACGGCCACGCAGGTCAGCAGTGTGGGCACGATCCTCGGCCACCTCGGCGAAACCGGCCGGGTCATGTTCGCCCTCGAATGCGGAGACAAGAGCCCGGGGGAACAAAAGATAGACGGCCGCCACGCAGCACATATAGCCAAAGACCCAGCGCAGGCCCGTGTAGGCCGATCGTTCGGCGAGATCGGGTCGATCGGCCCCCAGGCGCTGGCCCACCAGGATGGAAACAGCCTGGCCGAGCCCCATCATCGGCAAGAAGGCGACCATGTTGAGACGAACCGCCAGGGTCGTGGCGCCGGTGGCGGCCTCACCGAGCCGACCCACGAGCTGGACGAAGACATTGAACACCAGGACGTCGAGAAAGACCTGCGCACCGGCCGGTCCGCCGTATTTCATCAGGCGCCAGAACAAGTCGCGCTCGAGCCGCCAGCCGCTCAGCGTTTGAAATTCCTCCCGATATTTGTGTCGCAACAGGAGTCCGATGGCGAGCAGTGCCGAGGTCCACGATCCCGCAACCGTCGCCCAGCCCGCGCCGGCGATACCGAGCTCCGGAAAGCCGGCCCGCCCGAAGATCAAGACGAGCGCCAGAATGACATTGACGCCCGTCCCCGCCGCTTCGATTCCCAGCACGGTCCATGTCTGGCCGCGCCCGGAGAAGAAGCCGTTGACCGCCGCCATGACGAGCATCGGTAGTCCCGCGAAGCAGAGGCATCGCAGATACACGACTTCGAGCGACTGGAGATGCCGCCGTGTGCCCGCCGACCGCGATCAAGTAGGGAGCCGCGGGCGCCATCAGCAAGAACAGAATTCCCGCCATGATGGCGAAATGAATGCCTTGCCAGACGGCCGGGCCGACACGTTCCGGCCGGCCAGCACCCGTGTACTGCGCGACGAATGTCGACACATACCCGGCCGTGACCTGGAGGAACCCGAAAACCAGCCAGAACCACATGACGGCCGGAAAGGAAGCCGCCATCTCGCGCGGGTTGTGCCAGGCGAGCAAGATCGTGTCGACAAAGACCTGAACCGTCATGAAGCTCTGGCTGACGACCAGCGGCAGGGCCAGTACGAGCAACTCGCGGCTGCCCCGGCGCCGGCGACTCGGCGATCGAAGCGTCGGCGACCGCCTCGAGGCCGGGGTCCATGCGTTCAACGGCTTCTTCCATGACTCCGCCTGGACTCATCGCGTATCTCCTCGGCTCGTGAACGACTGGTCGCTGTGTCTTTCACAGTAAAGGCTCAGCGCAATCCGGACAAGCTAGGAAGCGAGCGGCGCTCGGGTGAAATATCGAGATTCGAATGCCCGCAATGGTCCTACACGTGCCTCATCTCGCCATCGACAATAGGATTCAATGCCGCTGATCAAACACAGACATCCCGGCATGAGTATGGGTTCGCGGCTTGCGGCTGCGAGCCGACTGGTCGGCGGTGCGCTCGGACATGGCCAATGCTCTTTGCTCCAACGATCGCGCGGCCGCACCGATCGGCGACATCTCGATCAGAAACCACTTGCACTTGCGCCCCGACGCATTTCAAGATTCCGGCGGGCGGCGGTGGTGGTTTCTGAAGTTTGCATCGGGTACGATGCTAGTCGCGATCGGGGTTCTCACGTTCAAGACCCATCTTGTTAATCGGTTGCCCGCGATGATGTCGCTCGTTTGGCCGCTCTTGATTTACTGGCTCGTCATCTTCGTTGCCTGTTTCGTCGTGGTCGAGATCGGGCAGGATCAACTTTATGACGAGGTGACACCGCATGCCGGCCTGAAGGTGGCTTCCGGCTCACTCTTGATCGCAGTGGTGTTGACGGCCCTTCGATATTACGGTTTTCCGGCATCATTTGAATCTATGTTCACGACGAACATCGCGTGGACGCTGCTGCAAGGCGTGGTCTGGTTTTGCGTTTTCACGCTGATCCTGCAGTTCCATCCCTGGCATGCGCTGGGGTTGGGAACCGCGACCATGCTGATGATCTCGGGCCTGGCCACGATGGGCGTCGAGAGTATTCTCGCGCCCCGGCGCCGGTATCGGCGACGGCAGCGCGGCCTTTCGCGACCAAGGCCGTTCGACAGTCCCTCACGCCTGCTTCGGGAACGGGCGCGACCAAGGCGGAAGGAAAGCCGAAGTGATGGCTCGGCCGCGTCCACGAGATCCGGAACCCCGCCGCGTGGCGCAATCATGCGATTTTTCGGTCCGCCGCGCCGCTCCTTTCACCGAGCCGGCGCGTAGGAGTATAAAGATAGAACGAACCGAATCGTCATTTCGCGGTTTCCTCGGGCCATGGTCCAGGCCAGCGAGATCGATGGTGAGCTGAATTCTTGCATCCAAGAAAGGGACACGGCCGTGCGTTACCTGACTCATCAATTCGCACACCTCGAAACACTCGAACGCGCAAGGCGCTGGTTGCTTCAGACGGGAATCGATGCGAGCCGGATCGAGGCCCGCACTCACGGTATTTTCAGTTTGTCGGTCGCCGTCGGGACGGGTGAATGGGCGGAGGTCCAGCGCGTGATCGACGCCGCGGAATCATCGGATCCTGACCGCAGCCCCGGCATCTGGGAACTCGCTCGTCAGCATGACGCGACACCCGTTACCGACGTCGCAGTGGAGCTGGCCAGGGGCACGGTCCAGTCTGAGTCGTTCGTGGTTGGCTGGCGTCCCCAGGACGCCGATCGCGAAGTCACCCAGACCGACACGGACATCGAGCGTCAGAAGCAGTATCGCGAAGGCAAGGATTGATGGGCTGGCCGGCGTGATGGTCGTCCGGCGGGCGCTTGGACTCGCCGGTACCGTTGCGACGGTCCGTCAGATCGGTTCAGCCGGCAGCTCGTCGAGACAGCGGGTGATGAATTTCGCGAGTCGATCGGCGGCCTCGATCGAGTGCTCGTAAAGACTCCAGAAGTCCTTGACACTCGATGGACGCCGCCAGAGACTGCGGATCGTCGCGCCGACGCGATAGCCGCCAGACGCGCTGAGGATCGCGGCGACCTCCTTGGGCAAGTCGGCGTGCGCGTCATCACTGATCACGCGGATCGAGAGGAAGCGGACGCCCTTCTCCTGGCAGACGGCGGCGACCGCCGACGATTCCATATCGACCAGGTCGGCCTCATGCGAGCGATGAAGCTGGCCTTTGTCGGCGGCTCGGATCACAACCTGGTCGACGGTGAGCAACCGCCCCCGCGAGTGGCGGACGCTGGCACCAAGCTCCGCGGGTGGGTTGACCGGAAATATCCCGCCAGCGCCGTCGATAATCTCATTCGCCAGGATCAGATCGTTGCGCGCGTACCCTGGGTTGAGAGCTCCCGCGAACCCGGCGGATATCATCCAGCGCGGCTTGTGGCCGGCGATCAGCAGGTCGGCGGCCCGCCGTGCCGCGGCCCGCCCACCCCGCTGATGGCCACGGCGACGATCTTGCCACCATACTCGCCTTCGATGACGGGCACGGCGACGGATTGGTATTTCCAGACCTTCTTGAGGCCGCTTAACAGATCGCTGATTTCCATCGGGATCGCCGCGACGACGCCAACGTCGGCAGGAACCGGCGCTGGCGCCATGCTACGATAATCTTTTCCACCGGTGCGACTCTCGCCGGTCGTTCGTTCTTGCATCGGGACAACAGCGACGCGGCCTGGGTGGGTTCGGTCAAGAAAGCTGCCACTTGATCATTTTCAGTGTATCGCCGAGGCGGCCGTTGACACCCACCGCGGCCGACATTTCGTAGCCGACGTGCACCATGCAGTTCTCGCACCTGGGGTCGTTGCCGTAACCGTAGTTTTCCCAGGGAGTCTTGTTCAAGAGATCGTCGAACGAATCGTGGTGGGTGTCGGTGATCAGGTAACAGGGGCCTTTCCATCCCTTGATGTTACGGGTCGGGCTGGCCCAGGCGGTGCACTGCATTTCACGTTTGCCCTGGAGGAACTCCTGGTAAACGGGTGACGAGTGAAATTTGTACTTGCGGAACATGTCCTCGGCAGCGTGAAACTTGGCCTTGATGTCGTCGCGCGTCATGAAAATCTCTTTCGAGTTGACCGCGGCATAACTGTAGGCTGGTGAGATGATGAAGCCGTCGACATCGAGGGTCGTCAGATACGCGAAGAGCTCGTCGAGCTCGGCCATTTCGGTCTCTTGAAACACCGTGGTGTTCGTGCAGACGAGAAACCCGCCCGCCTTGGCGGCCTTGACGCCGTCGATGGCCGCGTCGAAAACGCCCTCACGCTCGACGGCGATATCATGGTTTTTTCGCATGCCATCGAGATGCACGTTGAAAAAGAACGTCCGGCTCGGCTTGAAGTCGGCCAGCTTCTTGCGGATGAACATCCCATTGGTGCAAAGGATGACCACCTTTTTTCGCTCTTGAATCTTGGCCACCAGCTCGCCAATTCCCGGATAGATCATTGGCTCGCCGCCACAGATCGAGACCACCGGCGCGCCGCACTCGTCGACGGCCGCCAGGCATTCGTCGATCGACAGTTTCTGCTTGATCGACGATTCGTATTCGCGAATTCGCCCGCAACCGGTGCACGTCAAGTTACACGCGTGCAGCGGCTCGAGCATGAGGACCATCGGAAACTTCTTGGTCCGAGTGAGTCGCTTACGAGCAACGTAGCCGGCGATGCGGCTGGTCATCGGCAAGGGAAAAAGCATGAGGCTCGGCCTCCTTGGCACGCCCGGGATGAGATGAGTTTAATATCGTTTACAATCTGTTCATTGCGGCCGCGTATGAAGGCCCGAGCCCACACCACACGACCAGAAGATCAATAATCCCGTGCAACCGACTGCGCGGTACTCCGCCACGCCAGTGTCGAGTTCGCATGGCCGAGCCGTGTTCCGCTGGCGATGGCCGTCTTGTACCGGGAAATCGCCATCAGCGGGAAATAGATCCGGTACAGGTGATACCGCAGGTAAAAGACCCGCGGGAACCCGGTGCCGGTAAACTGCGGTTCGTCCCAGGTGCCGTCGGGCAACTGGGTATTAACGAGGTAATCAATGCCGTTTTGAACGGCCGGCGATGACGCCCGGCCAGCCGCGATCAATCCGAGCACGGCCCATGCCGTTTGCGAGGGGGTTGGCTCGCCAGTCCCTTTCAGGCTCGGATCATCATAGCTCCGGCACGTTTCTCCCCAGGCGCCAGACGGTTGCTGCGTCGATTCAAGCCATTCCGCGGCTTTCTGGAGCGCGGGCACGGCCATCGGGTAATCGAGCGCCTTGAGACCCTGCAAGACCTGCCACGTACCGTAAATGTAATTGACGCCCCAGCGGCCGTACCAGCAACCTTCGGATTCCTGGGTTCGCCAGAGATACTCGAGCGCACCGTCGACCGAGGGGTTGCCGGCGCGATAACCCAGCGTGCCCAGGAGCTCGAGGACCCGCGCCGTGATGTCAGCGCAGCTCGGATCGAGCATCGCGTTATGGTCGGCAAACGGGAGCTGGGTGAGCACCTGGTTGTCGATGTCAACGTCGTATGCGGCCCATCCGCCATCACGATTCTGCATCGAGAGGAGCCAGTCGACGCCGCGCTTCGTGGCCCGTTTGACCGCCGGCTCGTGCGCCAGAGGCGATCGGCTGAGGGCCAATACGACCATCGCACTATCGTCGAGGTCGGGATAAAATGCGTTGTGAAACTGGAAATGCCAGCCAGTGGGCTCGACGCCCTGCCGGCGCACGCACCAGTCGCCCGGCTGCCTGATTTCCTTGGAAAGCAGCCACTCGATTGCCCGGCCCCACGTCGGGTGCTCGGCGGGCACCTCGGCATCGGCCAGCGCGATCGAGACGATGGCGGTGTCCCACACGGGCGAGAGGCAGGGCTGAACGCGCACCCGGTCGCTCTCGGCGATGTGCAGGCCGTCGAGCTGCTTCATGGCCCACTGAACGATCGGCGAATCTTGTTCGTAGCCGAGGCTACGTAGCGCGATGATCGAATAGACCATCGGCGGGAAGATCGCTCCCAGGCCGTCGGTATTTTCGCAGTGCTCAAGCATCCAGCGCTCGGCCGCTCGGACCGCCGGCTGACGCCAGGCCGCGGGAATCGAGCGATCAAGCACCTTGAGAACCTGGTCGACCACGAGGAAGAAATTGGTCCAGGAGAACCAGCGTGTGGTCCAGCGCGATGGCGGGCCCTGGTCATCGCGAAAGAGTTCGGAGATTCCCATCTCCGAAGGAAGCGACCGCACCGGCTTGTGATACGCCATGATCGCAAGGGGTACGACGATGGTCCGCGTCCACGCCGACATCGCACTGAGACTGAAACCCAGACGCGACGGGATCAAGACGAGCTCGGGGGGCACGCAGGGGCACTCGTCATAGCGAATCTGACCTAGCAGCGCCAGGTAGAAGCGCGTGAAGCTGTTGCACAGATCGGCGCCCCCCGCATCAAGGATCGCCTGTCGCGCCTGTACCATGCGTGGCTCGTCGGGCGACACACCGACGATCTTGAGGGCAAAATACGCCTTGACCGAGGCGCTGATATCAAGCGGCCCACCCGGATAGATCGCCCAACCTCCGTCGTCGAGCTGGTGGTCCTGGATGTAACGGGCACACCGCGCACAGACGGGATCAGCTTCGAGCCCGAGAAAGGTCAGTAAGAGGACATATTCCGATTCAAGGATCGTATCCCCTTCGAGCTCACCAACCCAGTAGCCGTCGTCGGTTTGCTGAGCCAGCAGCCAGTCGCTGGTGCGGCCGATGGCCGTTTCGAGCTCGTCGCGGCTGGGAGTTGCGCCAGGCGCAGAGCGACGGTCCGTCAACAGTCCCGACGCCGAACCCGGCAAGACGCCGCCTTCCTTGTTGGCGATCATGCGTTTCCGACCCTCTCCTCGTTCCGAGGTTTCTTTGGGATGGCAAGACCAAGCAATTACATCGAGCCGCGGCGTTCACTCGACGCGTTTTGGCGTAAACCGTGCGCATCCTAAGCGCACACGCACAATTCGATCAAGATCAAACACCGCCAAGATCTTGGGTCAATTTGGATGATGTTCGTGAGGAACCGGCCCTATAGTTTGCCTATTCTATGAGCACGCCTCGAAAGCGCCGGCGATCGTGTCGTGCGAACAGGCAGATTGTGAAGTCGTGAATTGCGCGTCGTCGCGGGGCCTCGCGTGGAGGAAAATTGCGCGGTGCGTTCGCGGTTCGAAAGAGATTATGATGGTTTGGGCACTCGCGAACGAGCGGGCGGGCGAAGATCCCTCCTCGCTCCCTGTGCGGATTTCTCGGATCGAAAGGAGCGCGATCATGGCGACGGTCCCGAAGCAGCGACGAACGCGCGAAGTCCAGTATCCGACGACGGATGGCAGGCCCATGGGCGAGACCGAACACCATATCGACGAGTTGATCGACACGCTGACCGTGCTGCGCGACTGGTTCGCCGCCGAGTCCAATGTTTATGTCGGCGGTAACATGTTGCTCTTTTATGAGGAAGGCAACCGCCGCAAGCACGTTTCGCCCGACGTCTTTGTCTCACGAGAGATTCCCAAGAAGCCGAAGCGCGAGTATTACCTGGTCTGGAAGGAAGGGAAAGCGCCCGATCTCGTGGTCGAAATCACGTCGCGGACGACCAAGCGGGAAGACGAGAAGAAGAAGCTCATCCTCTATCGCGACGTGTTGCGGGTGCCGGAATATCTCCTGTTCGATCCGAGGGCCGAGTATCTTGATCCGCCACTTCAGGGATTTCGGCTCGTGGCGGGCGACTACGTGCCGATTGCGGCGATCGACGGCCGGCTGCCGAGCGCGGTGTTGGGTTTGCACCTGGCGCGTGAAGGCCAGAACCTGCGGCTGTACAACCCTGCGACGGGAGAACGTCTCCTGACGCGCCTGGAGGCACGCGACGCCGCCAACCAGCTTGCCGAGGCGGCGTTGCAACGTGTCGATGACGAACGCCAGCGCGCCGATCAAGAACGCCAGCGCGCTGCGAACGCGGAATCCTGCGCGGCAGTCGCTTGCCGACGAGAACGAACGCCTCCGCCGGGAGATTGAATCCCTTCGAGGCAAGTAATACTTGCGGTGTCGCGAGCTTGTCTTTCGTTCACTCCGACTTGAAGTCGGTTTCAAGTTTGAAGCCGTTCAGGACGGAAATGGAACGCAGAATGGCCATGAGGCGATCCTTGTCGGCGGCGTTTTGAATTGTCCCGCGGAGTTCGAGCTCGTCGCCTTTGGCTTCCACGCGGTCGATATGCGCAAGGTCACCGATATGACGGCGAATCTGCGACGCCAGGTAGGGCTCGACATCTTCGGGACGCCCCATGCGCACGAGCGGGTTCGGGTGATCTTCGTCGGGCACGGTGAACTCGAGACGATCGATGATTTCGCGAACGCCCGGCGTTTGCTGGGCCGCCCTGTAAATGAGCATTGCTTCGTATACCGAGGGAATGCGCCCGGCCAGCGTGACCTCGCCATCATTGGATCGCACCTTCACGGGCAACGTGGCGGCGACGGGCTGTCGTTCGAGCGATTTGACGACGCGCTGGGTCGACGCTTTTGAATCAAGCGCGGCTGGGGCTGTCGGCGCTGGCGCTGGTGCGGGCTTGGGCCGGCCTGGAACGATTTTCGGATCAGGAGGAGTCAGCGGCGGCGCCGGTCGGCGACGCGTGCCGGTTCGACCATCATGGGAACCGGCGGCGGCGGCGGTTTGTCAAAAGCGACGGGCTGCGCGATCACATTGAGCCGGCCATACACGCCCGTGACGCCGGGAACGGCCCGAACGGCGTCTTCGACTTCGCGTGCGACCTGCTCGCTGATCACCGAGCCACGCAAGAACACCTGGCCCGTGATATCGACGTGGATATCAACCCGCCCCTTGACGGAGTCAACCTGAAGCTGTCGCCAGCCGGTCGCGGGCCCGCCCCCTTGCTGAGCAGCCAGGCCGTTGCCTTGTGCGGCGATCCCCGGCGCCATCGTCATGGGTGCGTTCGCGGGCTGAGTCTGAACTTGATTCTGATTCGGAATCATGCCCCCATTTTGCCGGCCCCGCGACCACCACGGCGGATAACTGATGATCGGGGGTACCATGCCGAAAAACGGATCATCAAGATAGCCGAGCAGGGGCTCGGGATAAACATAAGGATACGCCGACCCATTCATTTGAACGCCCGGATATCCACCCGACGAAGCGGCTGCGCCCATGCCCGACTGGGCCTGGGCCACCATGTGAGCCGTGCCCGTATCAATAACGAGGTCGTCGCGAAAAGGGAACCCAGTCTCAATCGCCAATCGCACCGCGACGTCGTGAACTTGCCTGGTGCCGACCGCCCCGTAGAGAACGACCTTCCCGTTTTGCCAGGTGGTCGCGATTGGATAAGGAGCCGTCACGGGATGCGATCGAATCAGACTCAGGACAATCTGCTCGGGCCGTGCGTCCGTGCTCGTGGTTTGGCCAGTCCCCGTGATTTGTGAGCTTGCCTGGCCGTATACGGCGTTCGCAGCGGCGAGCATCAAGAGAGCCGTGAGTGACGCGAACCCCGATAATCGCCGCTTCATCAGTTTGTCCCCCCCTGGACTTGAAAAGGCGTAGACATCTCGATGGATTGCCCTCCTTACTCAGCTTACAGTTTGCCCCGCTCGCCCGCAAGGTTTTACGATTCGAATGCGATGAAATTTATAGTTATGATTATTTAATTAATAGATAATCTTATGGTGGCCTGAAGCGATTTTAAACGCTCGGCAGTCGGACGTTTGGCTCTTGCGAGACAACGTGATGGCTCATCATGTGACGTTCACCCGTTCGCGATGAAACATCGGGGTGTCAATGCCCACTGCGGATGAGACCCTGATTGAGCGTCCGTTTTTCGGGTATGATGGATCCATTGTACGGTACAGGCTGACCAGGAGCACCAAGTCATGCCCACGATCACGGAAACGCCAAACGCCGATTCGCCAGGATTCTCGAACTGGATTCCGTCGCCGCTGTTTCGACTGAGTCTTGCGCAATATGACGCGATGGTCGGGTCAGGAGCGTTTAGCGAGCGCGATCGTTTCCATCTCATCGACGGCTTGCTGGTAGAGAAAATGACTCAAAGCGATCCTCACTGTGTCGCCGATGATCTTTGTCGAAATGCGCTGACGAGTGTCATACCGGCCGGTTGGTTCGTTCGATCCAACAAGCCGGTCAGACTTCCGCCCAATAGCAAACCAGAACCCGATCATGCCATCGTCCGAGGTGCGATTCGCGATTATCTCCAACAATCACCCGGGCCGGCTGATGTCGCACTCGTGGTCGAGATCGCCTATTCGAGCCTGCGCGATGATCGGGAAATGGCTCGTCTCTTCGGCCCGTCCGGGATCTCGACCTGTTGGATCGTCAATCTCGTCGACAGGCAGCTTGAGGTCTATTCCGGATCGACCGCCACCGGCTACGCGTCGCGCGTTATTTATCTGGCAGGCCAGATCGTCGCCGGTCGTGATTGACGGCGTTCAGGTCGGCAGCGTGGCGGTCGCCGATATCCTCCCCTGACGAACAGCAAGGCTGTTCTTAACGACGATCTTCCGCTCGCTGCGCCGCGTAAACCGACGTTTGGTAGCGAAGCACGATGCGCCCGTCTTGCTCAAATTCATTGAAAACACGCGTCAAGCGATCGATCCAGATTGCGCGTTTCGGTCTGCGCCGGGGCGCATAAGAAGCCGAGAACGCTCGGCCCAGCAGCCCGTCCATTTCGAGTGCCTGCTGATTGTGAAACGTGATCTGCTCGACGCTCTGAAAAAGCGAGCTCGTACGCAAGAGATCGCCCGATCGCTTCTGGCGGGGCGTCTCGATGGCGCGATGCGTCTGTCCCGGTTCGGACCACGTCGCCGAATGCCGCGGTAGCCGGGTCGCGTTCGTCGCGCTCGTTCCACATGAGGACCGCCCAGCCGCCGGGCTTGAGAATGCGATGAAATTCCGCCAGCGTCGGCTCGGGGTCGAACCAGTGAAAAGCTTGCGCCGAGAGCACGGCGTCCGCGTAGGCCGTGGGCAAGCCGGTCGCCTCGGCTTGCCCCGCGGTGTACTCGACGGGTTTGACGGCCTCGTCGTTTTCCGCCGCGCTTATGGCGTGGCAGCGCATATCCGCATTGGGCTCGATTCCGATCACGCGAATTCCCCGCGCTGCGAAAAGACGCGAGGCGATACCCGTTCCGCACCCAACATCCACCAGCAGCGATTCCGGGCCGAGCCCACATCGCAACACGACAAAATCGATGGCGTGCGCCGGATAGCCAGGACGAAACTGCGAGTACGTTTGGGCGAGACCCGTGAATCGCCCGGTCGGATCAAGGCTCGAACGTTCCGGCATTTTCGCTCATCCCGTGACAGATCCGCGGGCTACGACCGTTGTGCTTTCCAGTAGATCAAGCTTGCACGAGCCAGAGGGCACGCAAACGGCGCAAGGACGATCTCTGATGGCCTATCGCCCGAACGCCGGCCGGTCAAAAGCTCGGGCGCGGATCGCGGTCGCCAAGCCCCCCTCGAAGTGGAATCTTGGGCTCGGGAAGCGGCGGACGCGGCGCATCGTCTTCCGCATTTTCCTCTTCCTCGGCGACGGTTGGGGTTGCCTTCTTGTCCGGCAAGAGGGAGAGCGCGATCCGCTTGACTTCGGGCTCGACCTTGAGGATACGTACTTCCACTTCCTGATCCGGTTTGACGATGTCGGCGACGCGCCGCACGCGTGTTGGCGAGAGCTCGGAGATATGGATCAATCCTTCGAGGCCCGACTCGAGCTCGACGAAGGCGCCGAAGTCCATGACCTTCGAGACCTTGCCTTTGACCATCGTGCCGCGCGGGTATTTCTCGGACGCACTGTCCCACGGGCTGGGTGTGAGTTGTTTCAGGCCGAGCGTGAGCTTGCGCGCGTCTGGTCGATTTTCAGGACCTTGACTTTGACCGCATCGCCGACCTTGACCATCTCATCGACCTTGGAAGACCGCGACCAGCTCATTTCGCCGACGGGGAGAAGCCCGTCAACGCCGCCGAGATCGACAAACGCTCCGAAATCCTTGATCGACCGGATCGTTCCCTCGCGCACCTGGCCTTCCTCGAGCGTGGCCCACGTGCGCTCGCGCTGTTCGGCGCGTTCTTGTTCGAGCAGCTCGCGACGCGACACAACCAGGTTCTTCTCGCGTTGCCGGGCCTCGGTCACGATCGCTTTGAACTTCTGATTGACGTACGAGGCGGCGTCTTCGACCCGCGAGAGGTCGATCTGGCTGATCGGCAGAAATCCTCGGATGCCATCGACGTCGACTTCGAGGCCGCCCTTGACGGTCTTGGTCACGCGAGCCTCGACAATGACGCCTTTCTTGAGATTGTCCCAATCAGCATCGATCGCGGCACCCTTGAGACGGAGAAGCTGCACACCCTCGGATGGATCAAAGCGATCGACGATGACCTCGATCGTCGAGCCCGGCTCGGGCAACGGTTTTCCCTCGAACTGAGCGGTGGCGAGCACGCCTTCGCTCTTGCCGCCGAGATCGACGAAGACACTATGCCCGCGCACCCCGATAACCTTGCCCGTGCGTGCGCCGGGCGTCCCTCGGAGCCGCGGTCACTCTCGGCGCGGCTCGGGCGTTTTCCGGGCCTGGATTTTGATTCACCCTCCAGGGTCGCCGCGTCAAAACCCGAGAGCGCGGCCTCGAGCTCGGCTTCGAGACCGGCGTCCCACTGACGTTTGAGGGGAACGTTCGTCAAGGCATCGTCAAGGTCCTTGCCGAGGGCCGCGTCGAGCGCCGAATCAACTTCATCATCGATATTTGAACGCGTGTTATCCGTCCGGGGCTTCGGAGCCGTTCCCGTGCGCGTGCAGTGGTGGGTTGAGATTATTGTCGGCCATGGGATCAGATCCGCTATAAAATAGAAAGACGAGGGCTTTTGCCATGTTGCACGGGCCAGGGAGCAAGAACTCAGGCAAGATTCGCCTCGATCGGACCAGCCGGGAGTTGCTCCACCTCTTTCCAGACTATCGTTTTCGGTCAGGCTGGCCAAGGCAAGCGTGCTCAAACAGATGACAGCGCGGACGCGCGACCATGTCGTTCGGTTGACCGCGGCCGGCGTTTATCGCCCTTGTCTGCCCTCTGTTCGCAACGGTCTCAGGCACTTATGCTGTCTAGCCGAGACCAGAGAGCAATTTCGCGGCCGAAGGGGATGTGAGCATGTCGAATCCGATGGTTCTGAGTACCGCCGAGCTGGAGCGCCTGCGGCGTTACAATACTCCGACGATCTCCAACGCGATCGAGCTCTTCAACGTGCGGCCGCGGCACCAGGGCTACTTGCCCCACACGATTCGTTGCCTGCTTCCGAATCTGGGCGTCATCGTCGGCTATGCGGTGACGTCGCGAACTCAGGCCTCGAAACCAGAATCATCCGAGTCGACGAGAGACCTGCTGGGCGATTACCTGCGCTATGTCGGTGCCATGCCGGGGCCCAAGATTGCGGTCGGCTGGGACCTTGATGAGCCAGCCGGCCTGGGCGCCCAGTTCGGCGAGGTCACCGCGACGATCCACCAGAAACTGGGTTGTGTCGGCCATATCACCAGTGGCTGTCCGCGTGATCTTGACGAGGTCGAGGCGCTCGGGTTTCAACTTTTCGGATTGAACCCCTGCGTCAGCCATGCCTACGTGCGGCTCGTCGATTTCGGGACGCCCGTGATGATTGGCGGCGTTGAAATTCGCAGTGGCGACCTGCTTCATGCCGATAAGCACGGCGTCTGCGTCATTCCGCATGCGATCGCGCCCGAGTTGGCTGACGCCTGCGTCGAAGTCGAACGGCAGGAGCGGCCCCTGCTGGAAATGTGCCGCTCCGCGAACTTTTCGCTGGAGGAATACATCAAGCTGCGCGTCGTCACACACGACAAGACCCACGAGTGACGCGGCCAACGCGCCGGCGAGGCGCCGGCTGTGGTGAGCAAGGCTGGAGGCACGGCCGGCGAGTCGGCCGGCCGATGATTCGATTGAAGCGTCTCAGCCGACCCGGCGCGGATGCGGCTCCGAGATGACGACGGCTTCGAACCGCTGGTCACGGCCGACCGCTTCATCGGGCCTGACCTCGTCCAGACACTTTCCATCGGCGTGCCAGCGTCCCTTGTCAAACTCGAAAACCACCGTGGCAATCCGGTTTCCGAGAAAGTCGTCGAAGGGCGTGGCTTCGAAGTGAACACAAACCAGGGCCAGCAAATGACGGGTCTGGCGGTCGCGCGCCCAGAGAACCTCGTTATGCCAGCTGGCGCCTTCCCAGCGCTCGAACTCGTTGGGATCAAACTTCCCGACCGCCGTGACGAATCGGGCCTCCAGCCACTCACGCTGCTGATGAAACAGCTCACGCGCGTGATCGACGTGCACGTCTTCGACAATCTGACGAAGCGGCCATCGCAAGACCATCCAGGCCGCGATCAGACAGACAGATAGGATGGCGGAGCCGATCAAGAGCAGTCCCATGGCATCACCCCCGAGCCCCTCCCTGAATCCCGAGTTGGCAAGTGTTACACGCATTGTAGAATTGAGCCGCCGCCGTGTGCAAGTGACGGATCGCTGATCCGCGAGCAACGGGTCGTTGACCGATCACGCGTGCTCGCTCAGGAGTCGAATGACGATGGCTGGAGCGGCACGCAAGAAACCGAGTCGAAAGCGTCATCCCCGCAAGTTCGGTGCCACATGTCGATCAGCGGCGGATGCGATCGCGCCGTTCACGCGGCGCGGGCCGTCGAGTTTGAGACCGTTCAGATTTTCACCAAGAATAATAACCAGTGGAATGCGCCGACGCTCACGCCCGAACACGCCGATCTGTTCCGGCTCGCCCTGGAAGAGACGGGTATCGTCGAACCCGTCGCGCACACGTCTTATCTCATCAATCTGGGGAGCCCCGACGCGGAACTCTGGCAAAAGTCGATTGAAGCGATGACCGTCGAAGTCGAGCGGTGTGCCTTGCTCGGAGTTCGGTGACCTGGTTGTTCATCCCGGCGCTCACATGGGTGAAGGAGAATCCGCCGGGCTCAAGCGAATCGCCATGGCTCTGGATCAGGTGCACGGCCGGACCGAAGGGCTTGACGTGACCATCGACCTGGAAACCACCGCCGGCCAGGGGACGAGCCTGGGCTATCGCTTCGAGCATCTCGAGGATATTCTTCAGCGCAGTGGCGCACCCCGATCGCCTTGGAGTGTGCGTGGATACATGCCATATTTTCGCGGCAGGCTATTCACTGGGGACGCCGGAGGAGTACGATGAGACGATCGACCGGCTCGACCGGTCGGTAGGACTGGAAAGCCTGCGCGTCTGGCATTTGAACGACAGCCGACGAGAATGCGGTAGCCGCGTCGACCGTCACGCGGGAATCGGCGCGGGCCGGATGGGGCTCGAACCGTTTCGACATCTGGTGAACGATTCCCGCTTCCAGGATTTACCGATGATCCTGGAAACTCCCAAGGGAACCGAAGATGGGGAAGACCTCGATGCCCGCAATCTGGCGGTGCTTCTTGGGCTCATTCGTCCGGCGCGTCGTGCTCGAAAACGCGGCTGAACTTACGAAACAGTCTGTTTCATCAATGCTTCCGCGAGCGTCGGGTTCACCTTCGATTCGCGCAGTCGGAACGAGTCCGGCCGCCAGAATGAGACCGCGGCGGAGCGTGTTGGTCATGCTCACTAAGACACAAGTTAATGGTCAGGTTGTGACGGCCTCCCCCGCGGCGGCCGGTCAGCCAGCGGCGGCCCCCCTCGATCCAGCCTGGTTCATCAATCGCGAGCTGAGCTGGCTCGATTTCAACGAACGCGTCCTCGAAGAGGCCCGCGACGCATCGAATCCGCTGCTCGACCGGCTACGGTTTCTGGCCATCTGTGCGTCCAATCTCGACGAGTTCTTCGAGGTCCGGGTCGCCGGGCTCCAGGCCCAGCTCTATGAAAATCTCGAGCCGCAAGACCCGCCCCCCGACGGCCTTGGCCCGCTCGCTCAATTGATCGAGATCACTCGCCGCGCCCACGATTTCGTCGCCCGAATGTACGAGCGTCTGGCTCACCGAGCTTCATCCCGAATTGCTCAAGCACGGCATTCATGTCTGCACGCCCAAAGACCTGACACCCCAGCAAAATCACGTATCTCGACGGCTACTTCGATAGCCAGGTCTACCCCGTCTTGACGCCGCTGGCCATCGATCCGGCGCACCCGTTTCCGCATGTCCACAATAAGAGCCTCAATCTACTGATGCGGATCGAGTCCAACGACAGTCATACTCGCTCGCGATATGCCGTGCTCCAGGTGCCGGCCGTGCTCAGCCGCCTGGTACCACTGCCGGAAGAGGGTGATGGGCAACGGCGCTTCGTCTTGCTCGAGGATGTGATCGGGCCCAGGCTCGATGCCCTTTTCGGCGGCTACCGCACGACCGAACGTGTCGCGTTTCGTGTCACGCGCAACAGTGACCTGACGATCCAGGAAAACGAGGTCAGGAGCAGCCTCCTCTCGACAATCGAGGAAACGCTCCGCCAGCGGAAGTGGGGAGCCGCCGTTCGCCTGGAGATTTCCGAGCGCGCCGATGAAGATTTCCTGGTGCAATTGCTCTCGGCGTCGGCCCTCGAGCTCGAGGATCGCGATGTCTACAAGGTGCCGGGCCCCGTCGACCTGACGGCCCTCCTGGCACTCTGCAAGCTCGAGGGATTTCGCGACCTCAAGGATTTTCCATTCGATCCGCAGATGCCCGCGGCGCTGGCCAAGCGCAAGAGCATCTTCACCGCCATCCGCGACCAGGACTTGCTCGTTCATCACCCTTACGAATCGTTTGGCTCGGTCGTCCAGTTCATCGAGCAGGCATCGGAAGACCCGAACGTGCTGGCGATCAAGATGACGCTGTACAGAACGGCCGAGGCCAACCCGATCATCACGGCTCTGGCGCGCGCCGCGGAAAACGGCAAACAGGTCACGGCACTCGTCGAGCTCCAGGCTCGCCTCGACGAAGAAAACAACATCGACAAGGCACGCATGCTTCAGAAAGCCGGCGTGCATGTCGTCTATGGCATTGTCGGGCTCAAGACGCATTGCAAGGCCTCGCTCGTGGTCCGCCGCGATCATGACGGGATCCGCCGCTACGTTCACCTGGCGACCGGCAACTACAACCCGACCACGGCACGCTTTTACACAGACCTGAGCTTCTTCACATGCCGGCCTGACTTCGGTGAAGATGCCAACGCCCTCTTCAACCTGCTCACCGGCTATGTTCGTAGCAACGACTGGAACAAGCTCATCGTGGCGCCCAACCATCTCTCGGCGCGATTATGCCACCTGATCGAACGCGAGATCGCGCACGCGGAGGCAGGTCTGCCGGCGCGAATCATCGCCAAGATGAACTCCCTGGTTGATCCCCAGATCATCGCGCTGCTTTATCGCGCGTCGCAAGCGGGCGTGAAGATCGACCTGATCATCCGTGGAATTTGTTGCTTGCGGCCGCGGATGCCGGGTATCTCCGACAACATTCGCGTCATCAGTATCGTTGACAAGTATCTCGAGCACTCGCGCATCGCTTATTTTCAGAACGGTCACGAGCCCGAGGTGTTTCTCGCCTCGGCCGACTGGATGCCGCGAAATTTCCGGCGCCGCGTCGAGATCATGTTCCCGATCGAGGATCCGCAGCTCAAGCGGCGGATCGTCGATGGGATTCTTGGCGTCGTGCTGGCCGATAATGTGAAAGCCCGCGAGCTCCAGGCTGATGGCACATACAAGCGAGTGGCCCCGGCCAAGCCGGGTGAGCCGAGCATCCGCTCGCAGCTCGAGTTCCAGTACATGGCTCTCGAGCTCTGCGAGACAAGCCCCATCAGCCACACGGCTACCAGCGGCGGTCCGTGAGACGTTGAAGATCAAAGGGCGGCTTTGCTCGCGGTGCCCGGCACAGCCGGCGGCACCAGCCTGGCCAGACTCCCCGGGCGATATCTCGACACGGCTCATGCGTCTTCGGGCCTCGCGAGCCAACGTTGACAGATCACCCCGATCCGGCTACATTCCCGCCGCACGTCGCGACTGTGTTGCGTCGGCTCGGATGAAACCAAACATCTCGATGCGCCGCGGCGATGACTCGCCCCGTTCCGTTGCAGTACGGTGTTCGCACGTGTTCGGGCGATCCCACGGATGGAGACGCATTCCGGCACGTGTCGAGTTTTGACGGGCGAGGTTAATCATGGACGATGTCCCCGCCGGTCCGGCGAGCCCGGAGCCGCGGAGGCCGTCGCTCTCGGTCGTGGTTCCCGTGCGTAACGGGGGTCCCAACTTCGAGCGCTGCCTCCGACGGCTTCGTGACTCCTTCCTGACCGACTACGAACTGATTGTGGTTGATGACGGCTCGACCGATAACTCGGCCGAGATCGCCACTCGCGCCGGGGCAAAAGTGATCCGGCAGCCGACGGCGTGCGGCCCTGCCGCGGCACGCAATCTCGGGGCGAGGATCGCGCAAGCGAAATTCGTCTTCTTCCTCGACGCCGACGTCGCGGTCTATCCGCGCACGCTGGGCCTGGCGATGGCTCGTTTCGAGCTCGACCGCGGCCTCACGGCGCTATTCGGCTCCTACGACGCTCAGCCGGATGCTCCCGGCCTGGTGAGCCAGTACCGCAACTTGCTCCATCACTTCGTTCACCAGCAAGGACCATTTGAGCAAGGCATTCGCCCCGCGCACACATTCTGGACGGGCTGCGGAATGATGCGCCGGGATGTCTTTCTCGACTTCGGCGGCTTCGACCCTCGTCTCTATCCGCGGCCGGCAATCGAGGATATCGAGCTCGGGTATCGCCTCACCCGGGCCGGGCACCGAATTGTCCTTGCCCGCGACGTCCTGGCCACGCATATGAAGCGCTGGACGATCGCCGAGATGGTGCGCACCGATATTTTCAGCCGCGGCGTGCCCTGGACGATCCTGATCAAGAGAACGGGAACGATCGAGACCGACCTGAACGTCAAGTCTGACCAGAAGGCATGCGTCGCGCTCACCGGGCTGACGATCCTGGCCCTCCTGTGTTGCCCCGTGACGGCCTGGAGCCTGACGGTGGCCCTCGCCGCTCTTGGCGCGATTGTCTATCTCAACCGATCGTTCTTTACTTTCCTGTTCCGGCACAAGGGTCTTGGGTTCGCGGCCGCCGCGGTGCCGTTGCACCTCATCTATTATTGTTGCTGCGGACTGTCGGTCGTGATCGCGCAATACTACGTCCACAAGAAGAGCCGAGACCTGTGGCCCGCCATGCCGCCCGCGCAAGCGCGTGCCGATCGGGGCTCCGCGCGAATCCCTCGGCCAGCAATCGCGCGATGGGCTCGCGAACTGCAATACCGATGGCGTGCTCGATCGAAGTAGCACTTTCGCGCCAGCAACATGCGACGTGTGATGAGGGGCCGATCATGAAAATTGGGATCGACGGCGGCTGCCTGTCAAACCGGCGTGGTTTCGGCAGGTTCGCCCGGCAACTCTTAGGCGCGCTGGCGAAGCATTCCGATCGCCATCATTTCAAGGTCTTCATCGATCGGCCATCGGCCGACCACGTCGAGATTCCGGCATGCTGCGAGCGCATCGTGGTGAATGTCAGCGAAGCACCGAGCAAGGCGGCGTCCGCGAGCGGGCGGCGGAGCTGGCGGGACATGATATCGATGGGATGGGCTGTCGCCCGATCCGAGATTGATCTGATGTACTTCCCGGCCACCTACAGCTTCTTTCCAGTCTGGAACGTGCCCCGGCTGGTCGTCACCATGCATGACACCCTTCCGCTTACACATCCTGAGCTGGTGTTCCCACGCGCGACGCGGACGGATCGCCTGGCGGCTCAAGGAAGCTGTGGCGCTACGCTGGGCCGATCAGATCGTCACGGTTTCGCACACCTCGGCCGACGCCATCCGCACATGGCTTGGCAACGCCGATCCGAGAATCCGTGTGATCACGGAAGGGCCCGACGCGATTTTTCGACCGCGAGCCAACGACCCCGGCGCCCACGAAGCCCTGGCGCGGCATGCCATTTCTTCGACGGCACGCTACCTGCTATACGTGGGCGGTTTGAGCCCGCACAAGAATTTGATCCGGCTCATCGAAGGTTTCGCCAGTCGTGCGCCAGCCGACGTGAATCTCGTGCTGGCCGGCGATACGCAAGACGTCTTTCACACTCATGTGCCCGAGATTCGCGCGGCGGCCGATCGCCATCGATTGAGCGATCGCGTCATCATGCCCGGCTTCGTGCCGGACGAAGACCTCGTCTATCTTTACAGCCGGGCGGCGGCCGTGGTCTTGCCGTCGTTGATGGAGGGATTCGGGCTGCCGGCCGTCGAAGCCATGGCATGCGGCACGCCGGTCATTGCCAGCCGGGCTGGCTCCCTTCCGGAGATCGTCGGCGACGCCGGTCTTTACTTCGACCCGATGGATGTCGACTCGATCTCGAGAGCCATCGAGGCATTTCTGAGCGACGACACACGGCGGCTGACGCTCGCCCGGAGCGCCCTTGACCGAGCCGCTCTTCACCTGGGAAGCCGCGGCAAAGGCGCTGATCGCGTGTTTTGAAGAACGGCCGCGAAACGTGTCGCGAATTGCATCATCTGGTAAGGTCGCCTAGAACCTCACGAACCACGCCTTCTTGGAGCCGGCGGCCGCGACACCGGTCGCGAGCTTGCCTCGATTCTCCTGGCGTCAAGTCATTGCGGTACGTTATGGTAGTGATAGGTCGAGTCGACAACGTCGGCAAGCGTAGCACCTACCGAAGAATGGGTCGAGTCTTTTCCTCAACCGTTTCGACGACTCTCGATATGTATTACCGGCACCGGCGAAAAAGCGCCTGGACGATCGCGGGATCGGTTGTTCTGGCCCTGGCGGAGGTTGTCTGTGCGTCGACCGAGCCAGGCGACGACGGTGCGTCGCAGGCCAAGGTCGGGGTCGCGATTGACTATGCGAGCGCAATCAAGCCCATTCTGACGCGGCATTGCGTTTCATGTCATGGAGCGCAGAAGCCCCGCGGCAATCTCCGGCTCGATACCATCGCCGCTGCGCTGAAGGGAGGCAAGGCCGGGCCGGCAATCGTGCCGGGCCATGGTGCGGAGAGTCCACTGATCGCCGCCGTGCGCGGCGACGGCGAGATCGAGCGCATGCCTCTCAATCGGCCGCCACTCGCCAGCGGCGAAATCGAACTGCTCGAGCGGTGGATCGATCAGGGTCCGCACGTGATTCCAAACGAAGCGCCAGGGTCGGCGCCGAGCCCATCGCACTGGGCATTCGTCGCACCCCGGGAAGGGACGCCTCCAGCCCTCAAGAATCCTACGTGGGCGCGAAATCCGATCGACCTCTTCGTTCTGGCTCGGCTCGAACGGGCCGGTCTCCGGCCATCGGCCGCGGCCGACAAAGCGGTCCTGTTACGACGCGTGAGTCTTGACTTGATCGGTCTGCCGCCATCGACCGACGAGATCGATCGATTCGTGGCCGACGATTCGCGCGGGGCCTATGAGCGGGCCGTCGATCGGTTACTCGCATCGCCGCATTATGGCGAGCGCTGGGCACGCCCCTGGCTAGACCAGGCCCGCTACGCCGATTCCAACGGCTTTAATATCGATGCGCCGCGCTCGATCTGGAAGTATCGCGACTGGGTGATCGCGGCGCTCAATTCCGACATGCCGTTCGACCGCTTTGCAATCGACCAGATCGCCGGTGACCTCGAGCCGGCGAAATCATTGGCTTCGCGTATTGCCACCGGCTTTCACCGCAATACGCAGATCAATCAGGAAGGCGGGATCGACGTCGAGCAGTTTCGGATTGAGTCTGTCATCGATCGCGTCAACACGACTGGCACGGTCTTTCTCGGTTTGACGATTGGCTGTGCTCAGTGCCACGACCACAAATACGACCCGATCTCGCAGCGCGATTATTATCGGCTTTTCGCGTTTTTCAATAACGTCGATGAGCCTGAGCTCGACATCGCGACACCAGCCGAGCGAGCCCGGCGTACGGCGATCAACGCCCAGATCGATGCCTGGCACACGGCGCTGCGCCAAGCATTATCCCGATCTGGATGAGCGCGAGCGGAACTGGGAGCGAACACTGGCCCTGGCGTTTACCCAGTCCCAGGCCGCCGACGTTCGCCTGGCATTCGATCTACCGCGCGAAAAACGCTCGAGCCCGCAGCGCCGCGCGCTCGTGGAATTGATGGTCCTGCACGGATCGGGTTACGACGTCGAGCGCGTCGAAGCTGCAGTCGCTGAGAGCCGCTTTACCGAGCGTCGTCACCACGATGGTCGTTCAGGAGCGATCGGGCGAGCCGCGGCCGTCATACATTCATCTCGGCGGCGATTTCACGCGCAAGGGGGAGGCCGTGTTGCCCGGCGGTCCCGGCCGTCTTGCCTCGTCTCCAGGACGAGAGCCCTGGCACGCCGCCCGATCGTTTGGACCTCGCTCGCTGGCTGGTCGATCGGCGCAACCCGCTCACCGCAAGGGTTGTCGTCAACCGGATCTGGCAGGCGTATTTTGGCCGCGGTCTTGTCGAAACCGATAATGACTTTGGCACACAGGGAACGCTTCCCAGTCATCCCGAGCTCCTCGATTGGCTCGCGTGTGAACTGATGGACCAAGGCTGGAGCCAGAAGGCGATCCATCGCTTGATCGTGTGTTCGGCGACGTATCGCCAGGCATCGACGGCGCGTGCCGAAGCCCAGGCGATCGATCCCGATAATCGACTTTACTGGCGGCAGAACCGCCTTCGACTCGACGCCGAACTGATCCGCGACGCGGCGCTCGCATGCAGCGGTCTGCTCACCCCCAGGATTGGCGGACCCAGTGTTTTTCCGCCCCAGCCCGACGGTGTCATGAACCTGGGACAGATGCGCCGCCCATGGCAAGCCGATTCAGGCCCAGACCGCTATCGTCGCGGGCTCTATACTTTCTTCTGGCGGGCCACACCCAATCCGTTTCTCACCACGTTTGACGCTCCCGGTGGTGTTCAAACATGCACAAGACGCTACCGTTCGAATACGCCGCTCCAGGCTCTCACGCTCTTGAATGACCCGGCGTTCGTGGAAATTGCCGAAGGGCTCGCTGCGACCATGATCAGTGGCCTCCCCGAAAGTCTGAACAATATTGACCGCCTGCGAGTTGCCTTTCAACGTTGTCTGGGACGGGCGCCGTCGAATCACGAGCTCAAGGTTCTCGAGCCCTTGCTCAGTGGCAGCCCGGATCACGGCGAAGTTCTCAAGTCTCGATGGATGACGGTCGCGCGCGTGCTCCTCAATCTGGACGAATTTGTGACGCGAGAGTAAGCAGCCGGTCAAAGGCTTGTATGCCAGGGGATCGATTGGCAATGACTCATAGCTTCGACAGCGAGCGGGTTCAAGCTCTGGCGCTCCGCGAACAGACCAGGCGGCATTTTTTCGCCAATTGTGGTGTGGGCCTCGGAACGATGGCTCTCGCGTCACTCGGAAGAAGTGGCGTGGCGGCGGGTGCGGCCGCCGACCAGGCGGCAAAGGGACTTTCAGCGCGGCCCGCATTCATGGCGGCGAGCGCGAACCCGCTGGCCGCGCATCCCGGTCACTTCCCGGCCCGGGCCAAGAGCATCATCTATCTCTTCATGGCCGGCGGACCGAGCCAGCTCGAGCTTTTCGACTACAAACCCGAGCTCCAGAAATATAGCAGTCAGCCCGTCCCCGAGTCGTTCATCAAGGGACGTCGATTTGCTTTTATGGACATTTTTACAAAAGAACGTCCCAGGCTGCTGGGGACGGTTCGCGAATTTGCCCGGTACGGCCAATCCGGGGCCTGGGTTTCCGCTCTGCTGCCGCGCATGGCCGAAGTCGTCGATGATTTGACGTTCATCAAATCGGTCGCGACGGATGTCTTCAACCACGCACCGGCCAAGCTTTTCGCCAACACGGGCTCGGCGCAATTTGGCCGGCCGAGCATGGGCTCGTGGGTCACTTACGGTATCGGCAGCGAGTCGGCCAATCTGCCCGGTTTCGTTGTCTTGCAATCGGGGCCGCGCGGGCCGCGTGGCGGCGCCGTCAACTGGGGGAACGGCTTCTTGCCGTCGGCATTTCAGGGCGTTCCGCTTCGTAACGGCGGCGAGCCGATCTTGAATCTGAGTACGCCAAGGGGGATATCACTCGAAAGCCAGCGCCAGACGATTGCGGCGATCAGTGCGCTCAACCATGTGCACCATGACGTCACGGGCGACCCCGAGATCGCGGCCCGAATCAATGCATACGAGGTCGCGTTTCGAATGCAGTCGACCGCGCCGGAATTGATCGACCTGGACGCCGAGACAGCCGAGACGCTCAAGCTCTACGGCGCCGAGCTGGGCGTCCCATCGTTCGCGAGCAACTGCCTGCTGGCGCGGCGCCTCGTTGAACGCGGCGTGCGCTTCGTGCAACTTTATCACACCGACTGGGATCATCACGGCGTCCCGGGCCAGACGTTGACGCGCGACCTCGACCATGTCTGCCGCGACATCGATCAGCCGTGCGCGGCCTTGATCAAGGATCTCAAATCGCGTGGACTGCTCGAAGATACACTGGTCGTCTGGGGGGGCGAGTTCGGACGGACGCCCATGGGCGAAATCCGCGAAACCGTGGGCCGCAACCATCACATCGACGCCATGACGATGTGGATGGCAGGGGGGGGCGTCAAGCCGGGCGTGACCGTGGGCGAAACCGACGAGCTGGGATTCGCGCCGGTCGCCGATCGCGTTCACATCCACGACCTGCAGGCGACGATTCTTCATCTGCTTGGGCTTGATCACACGAGGTTGACCTATCGCTTCCAAGGGCGCGACTTTCGACTCACGGACGTCGCCGGGCACGTCGTCTCCAAGCTCTTGAGCTGAGCGCGTGCGATGAATGAGGTGAGGGTCGACGGACCGGACCATCCCCATCCGGCTCTCTGGGCGGCCCGCCGGGGGCGTTCGGTTCGATTCGTTGGTTCCAATCTCGTTACTGGCAACGTGCGGCCGAAATCGCACAAGCCTGGCTTCCGGCGCCGGGCGGCGTCTCAAGCCGCCTGGCAATTGGCTGCCGTTGAATCTATGCTCGCAATGTGAGACGCAAGGAAAAGAGCGAGCACGGCCGTGCGTGGCGTCCGGTCGTATGAGCGAAGTCACGATGATTGACAACGCCCGGAGCACAACGAGCGGGAGGAGCGATCCTTGGACTGGCACGCGACGACAATTCTATCTGTTCGCAAAGGGGACCGCGTCGCCATCGGGGGCGATGGTCAGGTCACGCTGGGCACGCAGGTCATGAAATCCGATGCGGTCAAGATTCGTAAACTCCTCGATGGCCGGGTGCTCGTCGGTTTCGCCGGCTCGGCGGCCGACGGTTTCGCGCTTCTCGAGCACTTCGAGGGAAAACTCAAGGATTATCCCAACAACGTGCCGCGCGCCGCGACCGAGCTCGCGAAGCTCTGGCGGACCGACCGGATGCTTCGCCGGCTCGAGGCCGTGGTGATCGTGGTCGATTCCCGGCACAGCCTCCTCTTGACCGGCTCGGGCGACGTGATTCAGCCGAGCGATGGAATCCTCGCGACCGGTTCGGGAGGCGGCTACGCGCTGGCGGCAGCGCGAGCGCTGGTGAAGCATTCAGACCTGTCGTCGTCGGAGATTGTCCGCGAGTCGCTGGCGATCGCCGGTGGTATCGATATTTATACCAATCTAGCCCTGACGGTGGAGGAACTACCGTGCCCGACCACGAGCCCGAGCGCGAGCGCGAGTTAACACCCCGGCAGACGGTGGCCGAGCTTGATCGCGACATCGTGGGTCAGGCCGACGCCAAGCGCGCCGTCGCCATCGCGCTGCGCAACCGCTGGCGCCGCCGTCAACTGCCTGATGAATTGCGCAAGCAGGTCACGCCCAAGAATATCATGCTGATCGGTCCAACGGGCGTCGGCAAGACCGAGATCGCTCGGCGGCTCGCGATGCTCGTCGGCGCTCCGTTCATCAAAGCCGAGGCGACCAAGTATACGGAAGTCGGCTATGTCGGCCGCGACGTCGAAGGCCTCATCCGCGATCTGGTCGAGGCCGCGATCGTTCTGGTACGCAATGCGGAACGTTCGAGAGTCGCCGACGAAGCGAAAGCCCAGGTCGAGAGCCGCTTGCTCGAGATGCTCCTGCCCGCGGCCCCCGCGACCGCCTGGCAAGACGCCGATAAACCGCAAGCAACCGAAGCCGCCGAGAAACGCCAGCGCTCACGTGAAAAGCTCAAGGCACGCCTCGAAGCCGGCGAGCTCGAGGATAAGGAAGTGGAAATCACGTTCCCGGGTCGTTCGATGGCGCCGGTCTCGATCCTGGGCGCGGGTAATTTTGAACAGATGGAAATGGACCTTCAAGGCATGTTCGAGAAGATCATGCCCAAGCAGTCGCAAACGCGGCGCATGACCGTTGGCCAGGCACGGCCCATCCTGCTGCAGCAGGAAGTCGATTCGCTCATCGATCCGGAGAAGATCAACCAGGCCGCCGTTAACCTTGTTGAAGAGTCGGGCATCGTCTTCATCGACGAGATCGACAAGATCACCAGCGACGAAGGGTCGGGCCGCGGGCCCGACGTTTCGCGCCAGGGCGTGCAGCGCGACCTTTTACCGATCGTCGAGGGGACGACCGTCAATACCAAGCACGGCCCGGTCAAAACCGACCACATTCTCTTCGTCGCGGCCGGCGCGTTTCATCGTTCCAAACCATCGGACCTGATGCCCGAGCTTCAAGGCCGCTTTCCCATCCGCGTCGAGATGCATGACCTGACCCGTGATGATTTCGCGCGAATTCTCCGCGAGCCCCGGGCGTCGCTGCTCAGGCAGTACCAGGCACTCCTGGGTACCGAGGGCATCAAGCTGGAGTTCACCGAGGCGGCCATCGAAACCATGGCGGACATTGCCTACCACGTGAACCGGTCGACCCAGAATATCGGTGCGCGGCGGTTGCACACAATCCTCGAGCGTGTCCTCGAGGAGTTAAGCTTCGACGCGTCGGACCGGACCGAAAAGCACGTGGTGGTCGATGAAGGCCAGGTTCGCCACTGCCTCGAGGCCCTGTCCCAAGACGAAGATCTGAGCCGGTTCATCCTCTAGCATCGAAACACCGGCGCAATTCCAAATAATAAACTCGTGAACGTCTTGATACCTTTTCCAGCAGCCGTGCACGAAAAAGCGTCAACCTGGCTCGTCGCACGGTGGCGTTCGAGAAAGCCGGGTTGATGTTCCAGGACGATCGATCCGATTATGACGTCCTCGTCTTGGGGGCAGGCGCAGCCGGTCTCATGGCCGCTGCGCGCGGCGGAGCGAGGCGCACGGGTTCTGGTGCTGGAAAAGAACCGACGGCCCGGTGTCAAGATTCTCATGTCCGGCGGAACGCGTTGTAACATTACAAATGCGCGGGGGCTCCGCGATATTGGCGTCGTAACTGGTTCCGTGGATGCGTGTTACGATACATCGCAGTCAGCCGGCATTCGCGCCATCCAGGACGCATTCGGCACCAATGGCGGCTTTCTGGGGCCAAGTTTGCGGCGGTTTGATGTCGATGCCACTGTACGCCTGTTCGAGGAGACCGGGGTCGCGACGAAGATCGAAGGGAACGGCAAAATTTTTCCGGCGTCCGATCGCGCGGGCGACGTTCTTGATGCACTCGCTGTGCGTCTCGAACGGTCGGGAGCACGTCTTCAGTGCCAGAGTCCCGCCGTGGAAATCGAGATGGTCGATTCAGACGGCCTGCCAGATGGCCGTTTCCGGCTCAGGACGGCGGACGCAACGGTCGTCGCGAAGCGGCTCATCGTCGCTGTCGGCGGCGCGTCTTATCCGGGCTGCGGCACCGCGGGCGATGGCTATGCGATCGCGCGACGATTTGGCCACACGATCGTCGAGCCTCGTCCGGCGCTCGTGCCGCTGCGGGTTGCGTCTGACTGGGTTCCCGGTCTGAAGGGATTGAGTCTGCCTGATGTCATCGCGTCGGTCGTCTCGAGCAAGCAGGCTGTGCTCGATCGTCGCCGTGAAGCCGTGCTCTTTGCCCATTTCGGGCTGAGTGGCCCCGCAATCCTCGACGTGAGCCGCGCTGCGACGCGAAACAGTGTTTCAGAACCGCTCATGCTCAACCTTGATCTCGTTCCGGCCCTGGCTCGCGAAACACTCGACCGCGACCTTCAGTCGTCGTGCCGTCATGGACGCCGGCCGCTCGCGAGTCTCTTGCCAGCGGAACTTCCACGTCGGCTCGCCGAATGCCTCGTGCTGGCCGCGTCAATTCCTGACAGTCGAATGGGTCCGGACCTCTCCCGCGACGAACGTCAACGGCTGCTCAGGACGATCAAGGAACTCTCGTTGCCCATCACGGGGACGCTCGGATTTGAAAGGGCCGAGGTCACCCAGGGAGGCGTCTCGCTCGCCGAAGTTGACCCTCGAACTCTCGCGAGCCGACGGGTTCGGGGGCTCTATTTCGCAGGGGAAGTACTCGATCTCGACGGGCGTATCGGCGGCTATAACTTCCAGGCCGCCTGGAGCACGGGATGGCTGGCCGGCGAATCCGCGGCTCCGCATGAGTGATTCAACTGGTGACCGGTTGGTACTGGACGGGCCGCATCGCAGTATTCAGACTCCCATCGAACTCAGTGATTTAACATGCGCCCGAGATAACGTCCGAGACGAACCATCCACGGCTGGCGGCGCGTCGTAGCCCGGCTGGACGAACGCCCGGAGCCGAACCGGCGTTCTTCCACGGTATAGCCCGTCGATTGGAGCTGAAAGGTCATGGCAACGGCCGCTCCCTGGTTGTGAGTGTGGATGATGAAAAGAGCCGATTGAAGGTGGGCACGTGGCTCGGCGCAGAGCCAGCGGACGACGGCCATGCCACAGTCGTCTCGGTCGTGATCGACGTACTGTTCTCCACCAAGATCGTGGTCGAGATGCACTTCGTCCCACGATTCGTGGAGTGCCTCGATACATTCGGCGGCCGTCGCGACCCAGGTTACTCCGGGATGTCTGGCCTGAAATTCAACAGCACGCGCTGGATCGTCATCCAGCAAGAGAATACGGCGAGCCATGACAGTTGCCTTACAAATGAGGTCAGTGAATCAGGGCACTACGCGCCCAACATCCGCCCCGCGGTGATTTTTGTAAACATCAGACCGATCGGTGAACAAAATTAGTTATAAGAGAGAATTCGTGTAATTGTCTCTTTTTCTGGTTATGCACGGATCCGCGAAAACGCCTTTCGAGTCAGGTGGATTTGGCTCAAAGGCTTTTTGCCCGGCGGTCGGGATGGCCTCGCTCGACGCGGAATTTCCAAAATGGTTCATTACTCTCAACTTTGGCCCGAATTTTGCTACAGCTAGGCTTTCGAAATTTCAATCTGAATAGACTAGGGAAATTGAGCGGCCGATAGTGTATAAAGTAATGGAGGATTTGACGAGAGAGCACCTGAGAGCGCCCGACGGCAATGGGAGGTCGGCGAGACGGAGCATTCCTCGCAATGGTGCCGCTGTCCTCAACGATCGAATCAGGGTAACTGATAGCGCCGTCTCTTTCGAGTTCGTCGACCGTCGAGCAGTCGGGTCGCTATTCGGCAGTTCGGCCGAGTTTTGACTGAGATACACCAGGCGAGTTCCATGGCAGAACACACTCTCCGTTCTTCGTCGCACGAGAATCCTCCGCATTTTCGGGAAGACATTCGAGAAATACTGACCGTACTCAAGGGGGGCTGGAAGCTGGTCCTACTGAGTGTACTGGTCTGCATGACATGCATGACGCTCTATCTCGTGAGCGCCAAGCGTATCTACCAGGCGACTTGCCGGCTCCTTGTACTACAGCAAGGTGGCCGGCCGCTCAACGTTGCCAATAACGATCCATCGCGATCGGTCGAAGCGTACGACGACTACATTCCGACCCATTCGCTCTTGATCACCAGCCCACTCGTCGTCCAGCCGGCCATTGATTCGGTGGGACTCGAAAATCTGCCGTCCCTGGTTGAAGCCGAGAAAGACGGCACGCGGCCGATTGACGAAGCGATCCTCAACCTGAGGGTCACCCGGCCCGATCGCCAGGCGAAGATTCTCAAGGTTGATTACTGGGCAGGTTCACGTGTCGAAGCCGTGACGATGCTCCAGGCCATCACTGAAAGCTACCGCGACGCCCTTGAGGAGATGTACCAGAAGAAAAGCAACGAGACGATCGCTTTGATCAGCCGGGCGAAAAACGATCTCAGCCGCGAGCTCAAGGAGATGGAAGAGAAATATCTCGAATATCGTCGCAATGCGCCCTATGTCGTCGGCGACGAGTCGGGGCGGTCGCTCATGGCACAGCGGTTGGAACGCTCGAGTCTCGCACTCAAGGAAACCGAGGATAGCGGTCGGCGGCTCAAGTTCCAGCTCGAGCTCGGCAAGAAGCTGGCGCACGAGGGCATGGAGATGTGGGCCGTCGCGCACGCAATCAACCAGTTGGGGGGTGACTCGACGAGCCTGAATTCGGCGATCAACTCGGGAATGGCCTTTTCGGGCACCACCGACTACATTCGCCAGCTCACGGCCGAGCAACAGCAGTTGGCCGAACGGTTCGGCGCTGATAATGCGAAGGCCCAGGTGCTTCAGGATCAAATCACGCGGATCCAGGAGCGAACGCGCGACGCCCGCGGCCGCCTCGGCCAGGCCGAGGTCAGAGACTTGCTCGCATCGATCTCGGAAAGCCTCAAGGCGGTGGACGCCCTGCGCAAGGACGCCCTGATTGATTTCGAGAAAGAGCGGAAAGAGGCCAAGCGCATCGAGATCGACATGCTCACCGGCACCAATCTCAACACCCAGGTCGAACGCCATCGAGCCCTTTTTAACACGGTTCTCGACCAGCTCAAACAGGCCCAGTTCGTCAGCGACGTCACGAGTATCACGTCGATGGCCGTCGAGCCGCCATACGCGCTCCGCAAGCCGACCTCGCCCCGGATCACCTCGTTTCTGGCGGCGGCGTTTTTGCTGGGGACGATGCTGGGAATCGGCGCGGTGTTCATCGTCGACCGGATGGACCAGCGGATTCGCTCGGTCAAGGAGCTTCGCTCGGTGCTCGGCCTGCCCGTGCTCGCCCAGATCAGCCTCATTCGGCCTGAGCATGTCGACGAGCTCGACGAAGTTGGTCTCCTGTGCGACCTGCAACCACGCTCGCCACTGGCCGAGGGTTACCGCTCGATCCGTACCAATATCGATTTCTTGCGGCGAAACCGCCGAATCCAGGTGATCCTGATCACCAGCGCGCATTCGGGCGACGGCAAGAGCGTTTCCGCCAGTAATTTCGCCATCAGTCTGGCGCAGACCGGCCGAAAAGTGCTCTTGATCGATTGCGATCTCCGCAAGCCCACGCAACATCGCATCCACAATCTTCCCAACTCACACGGTATGACCGATGTCCTGACCGACCGTCTTACCTGTCAAGATGTCGTGAAGAAGTCTTCCGTCGCGACGCTCGACTTGATCACGGCCGGTCACCAGGAACCCAATCCCGCCGAGCTCCTGTCGTCGGCGCGGCTGGGCGAATCGATTGAGCATTTGCGCGACTCGTATGACTTCGTGATCGTTGATTCTCCGCCCATTCTGGCGGTCACCGATCCGGCCATCATCAGCACGGTGACCGATGGCGTACTCTTGATCGTTCGTGCCAACAAGCTGCGCCACCATGAAGCCGAAGAGGTCGCCGAGCGAATCGACAGCCTTGGCACCAATGTGCTCGGCATGATCGTCAACGCGACCGTTCAGGAAGAAACGGGCTACGGTTACGGGTATGGCGAGCCGATCAAGCAGGCCAATGGGACCGCGCACGCCAAGGCCGGCGCGACAGCCAAGGACGACGGTCATTTCAGCGGCTCATCAAATCATCATGCCAATGGCACGAAAGCGTCGGGATTTCATCATTCGCAAGAAGAAACGACCTGAGCGAGCGGCCTATCTTTCCTCGGATGCCGGGCAATTGATCATAACGTCATGATCGGACCGTTAGCGGAGAGCACCCCGTGTATCGCAACCTGTTTGTCGCTGCCGTCGCCATGGCGGCTTATTCCCTCATGCCAGATCGAACCGTCCAGGCTGTTCCCCCGGTCAAGGAAAGCAGCCGCGATGCTGTCGTGATACAGCACTGTGAGGTGACCTATGAGAAATCAACTGTCGTGAGTGGACATACCGGCGCGGGTACGCACCTGCCTCTTCACGAATGCCTGGTACGTCTGGGCGACCGTGTCAAGGCCGGCCAAGTGCTCGGCAGGTTGGCCGACCGCGAGCTGCGAACTCAGCTCGCCCGGTTGAAAGTGGAGGCTCAGAGCGATATCGAGATTCGCCTGGCCGAGGCGAAACGAAATGAGCTGATACACAAGCTCAAGCGGATCGAGAAGCTTCGCGGCAAGTCACAAGGTTATGCAAGCGATGAAGAATATGAGACCGCTCGCATTCAGGTCGAGACCGCACAGCTCGCGGTCGAGGAAGCGAAGTACAAGCACAATATCGCCGCCATGGAATGCCGGGAGACGGAAATCCAGATCCTCAATCGAGAGATCGTCTCACCGCATGACGGGTACATCGTTGAAATATTCAAGAAGCCCGGCGAAACCGTCGTGGCCGGTCAGCCCGTGTTCCAGATCGTCGACGCCGATCGACTGCGCGTCACGGCTTACTCGAATCTCAGCGACTACACCAGGATCCGTGCCGGTCAGCGGATCGAGATCACGCCCGAACTGGTGGCTGCTGATCCTCAGGCCCCCCCGCGTAAGCTCGAAGGCAAGATCTTCTTTGTGGATAAACAAATCGATCCCAGGTCACAGACCTGTCGGATCGTCGCTGAAGTCGACAATCAAGACGTGGGACTGGCCGCCGGTCTTGAAGTTCGAATGACGATATTGACGCGGCCGTCGCTCGAGACCTCGTCTCGACTTTCACCCGTTTCCCCTCCTCGAGTGAACCAGTCGAAATCAGTTTCCACCGTATCAACCTCGACACACTGACCACCCGGATGCACGGCTGGCCCGCGGCCGTTTTTCGCCTCGGTTACCTCGGTTTGTGTCGAGATCATCGCCAATTGCTTGTACCGATTTAGATTAGACATGCGGCTGCCCCAATCGATTTCAAGGCGACCAGAATGCTTCAAGGCCAGACCCGGCGCCGGGATCGCCTATCGGCCTGGCTCATCTGGCGCTGCCCGGGGATTTTGTCCGTTTCCTGTCATTCCCACTTGCTTTGTTTCGCATCACACTTGATTTGCATACAGTGATATGACGAACCACTCCGGATTTAGCTCCATGCGATCAACAATCGATTTGACGTCCATCGACGAGGCTTTCGTGTCTCGAAGCCGGATCGATCCAAAGGTGGATCGGGCCGAGCCCCTCTACGAAATATCGAAACGGATGATCGATATCACTGGAGCGCTTTGTGGACTGGTCTTGCTCTTGCCGGTCTTTTTCGTCGTGGCGATCGCGGTCAAGACGACATCTCCCGGACCGATCCTGTTCAGGCAGCGCCGGCTCGGAAAGGGCGGCGAGGTGTTCTGGTGCTACAAGTTCCGCACGATGGTGGTCAACGCCGAGCAGCTTCTCCAGACCACCGACCAGCTTCGCGATCTTTTTCACGAGAATTACAAGCTCAAGAACGATCCGCGCATGACTCCCCTGGGAGCACTCTTGCGAAAATCAAGCCTCGACGAGTCTGCCCCAACTGTTCAACATCCTCGGCGGCTCCATGAGCTTGATCGGACCCCGGCCGATCGTGATTCCCGAACGTGCCAAGTACCACGAATTCGGTGACAAGCTCCTCACCGTCAAACCCGGGCTCGGCGGTTACTGGCAAGTTTACGGTCGTAGCGATACCACGTACGAGCAGCGCGTTCAGATGGATATGACCTATATCGATCAGAGGTCGCTGTTTCTCGATCTCAAACTCCTGGTCCTGACTTTTTACGCCGTCTGGAAGAGGCAGGGAGCCTACTGAAGCACCGTCGATCACTCATCTCGATTGATTCGATCGACCTCCTGCAACCATGACGTTACTCCAAGGAATCTCTCTGCGATGATGCCACAACCTGAAGCCCGGCGCTTGAGACTGCTGGTCATCAGCCACCTCTTCGCCCCCGACGTCTGTGGAGGGGGCTCGATCTTCAGCGATATGTGCTATGGCCTCGCCCAGCGCGACATCGACGTGACGGTGCGCTGCGCGTATCCCTATTATCCCGAATGGAAAGACAAGAGCGGGCGCAACGGCATCCGTATCGAGTGCGCCTTTCGATAAGGGTGTAAAGATCGAACGCCATGGAATGTTCATTCCGAATCATCCAGGCTCTCGCTGGCAGCGTATCCTCTACGAAGGAACGTTTTTTCTGTCGCTTCTGCGCTCGCTGGCTCGTGGCGCGAGGTTCGATGCCGTGATCGTTTTGTGTCCGCTCGCCGGGAGTGTCGCCTTCGCGGCCCTGCACAAGATCATTTACGGAAAACCACTCTGGCTCAACGTGCAGGATCTGCCCGCGGATGCCGCGGCGGCCAGTCACATTGTCGCGGGCAAGTGGTCTCAAAAATTGCTTCAGGCCATTCAGCGCTTGCTGTTCAATCGAGCCGATGTGTGGAGCTCGATCTCGCCCGTGATGGTACAGCGGCTCGAGGAACTTCGCGACCGGCAGCAGCCCGTGCTTTTCCTTCCCAACTGGCTGCACCAGTCGATCGCCGCCGAGATACAGGCGCGGCCTTCCAAGGTTGGCCGAATTCCGGCCAACCCCGTGCGCCTTCTCTACGCCGGCAATATCGGGGCGAAGCAGGGCTTACTGCAATTCTGCCAGGTGCTGGGACGATCATCGGCTCCATTCCACTTCCAGATTCACGGAGACGGCGGTGCTGCCGCCGAGGTACGCGACTGGATCAGCAGCACGCAAGATGCCCGGTTCGCATTCGGACCTGTACTCGACGAATCGCGGTTCGCGGAAGCTTTGCACCAGACCGATTTCTTCGTGATTACCGAAAAACCCGAGGTCGGAGCGTCGTTTTTCCCGAGCAAGACCGTTCCGGGACTGGCGTCAGCGACCCCGATCCTGGCCGTCTGCGATTCCGGAAGTCCACTGGGGCAGGAGATGAAGAGGCACAATGTCGGCCCCTGGTTTGCCTGGGATCGGTGTTCAGCGATAACCGAGCTTCTCGAGTCGATCAACACGCGCAAGGATGCGTTTGTGAGCTGGCAGGCTAACGCTCTGCACCGTTCCCAGTCATACGGGCGTGAACACTGCCTTGATTTTATCGAGACGACATTGCAACGAATTCTCGAGGATCGAGTCGACGAGAAGACCGGCGGAGTTCTTGACGCGAAATCGGCGACATCACCGGCGTAATAGCGATTGGAAGACGCGAGATGGCTCCCGAGCTCTCAAGTCCAGTTGAAGAACAGCGCCCGTCGTTGCCGCAACGCCCGCCGATCAACCTCAAGCAGGCTGGCCCCGGTCAATTTCGTCGCGTCCGCCCCCGCTGGTTCGAATATCTGTGGATGATCCTCGAGGCGGTCTTCGTCAATAATTCCCTCCAGCCGTCGACACGCGTTCGAGCGGCCGTGTTGCGGCTCTTCGGCGCCAGGATTCGGCGCGATACGTTCATCCGCAACATCCACGTCAAGTTTCCGTGGAACCTCGAAGTAGGGGATCGGTGCTGGCTCGGAGAAGGCGCCTGGCTGCACAATCAAGACAAGCTCACAATCGGCGCGGATTCCGTGATTTCTCAACAAAGCTTTATTACCACTGGCTCTCACGATTCGAAGCGCACAATGGAGCTAGTCACGCGTCCGGTTGTGATTGGTCGCGGTGTCTGGGTAACCTCGCGGTGTATTGTGCTCGCGGGCGTTGAAATCGGCGACAATGCGATATTGACGCCCGGCAGTGTGGCTCATCGTTCGCTTCCCGGGGGCGGCGTTTACGGCGGCAACCCCGCGAAGTTGCTCAGAGCAAGGTGGGAAGACGACAATCTCAATTCTGAGTCACCTCTCACGCAACGGTGATTGTCGAATCGTCTGATCCTGTCGCGATGACGGATTCCGGTCGCCATCATTGAATCTCATCCCGTAGCGGTTTGGAGCAGTACGTGCAAGGCCAAGGATTGTCATCACCGGGGAGCCGTGTCGCCAGCCTGCTGAGGCGCCGGCCCTCGAGCGATGTCCTCTGGCTGATCGGCAGTCAGGCCGTGCTCGCCGTCGGACAGCTCGCGGGCGTGCGCATCCTGACCGAAACCGTGCGCCCCGAGATTTACGGGACGGTCAGCATCGTCATGGGGCTGGTTGTGTTCGGCCGCAGCCAGTTCGCACAGCCATTCGCGATGGCCGCGATGAGGCAGTACGCCGAGGCCGAGCGCGGCGATCGAGTCGGCAACTTGCGCCGTGTGATCCGGTACTGGCTCGTTCGGGCCCAGGGCCTGGCAGGCCTTTCAGTCCTGGCTTTCGGTGTTCCGTACTGTCTTTATCACTCGGTATCAGTCTGGCTGCCTGTCCTGACGTTCGGGCTCTTCGTCGTCGACAGTGAGGTCATGATCGAGGCCTCCTTCCTGAACGCGTCGCAACGCCACCGAGCCTATTCGCTCTTGCGCGGATCGGAAGCCTGGATCAAGCCGATACTCGCGGTCGCGCTCGTCGAGTTATTGCGGCCGACGGCGCCGGTCGTCTTGACCGGCTACCTGGCCGCGGGCTTGATCCTGGTGGCCGCCGTCCATGCATTTCGATCGGGCCGCCGCGAGGAGCCAGGCGAATCAGTCAATGGTGAACTGCTGCGTCGCGTCTGGCGTTTTTCGCTGCCCCTCTTTCCAATCGCGCCGGTCGAGTGGGTGAGCAGCCTGAGCGATCGATACTTCATTGGCGGCCTGGTTGGCCTGGATGCGGCTGGCATTTACGCAGCCTGTTATGGCCTCATCAGTCAGCCGTTCTTGATGGCACAAATCGTTCTCGAAAATTACTACCGTCCGCATTACTACAACGCACTCGCTGATCGCGACGCCGGCAATGCCCAGGCTATCTTTACTACCTGGTTCGCCCTGACGGCCGCCGTTTGTGGATTGGGTTTGATCGGGGTCATCGCGCTCAAGTCATGGATTGTGACCATCTTTCTGGCTGAATCGTACCGCAGCGTCACAGGGCTTTTGTTTCCAATTGCGCTCGGAAATTCGTTTTTCGCCCTGAGCCACGTGACCGAGCGGTATCTTTACGGCAAGGAACGAACCGAACTTTGCCTGGTGAGTCGAACGGTTGGCGCCATCATGAGCCTGGCCGCCGGCGTTCCCATGATATTCTTGTATGGCATTCACGGAGCGGCGTGGGCCGCCCCGATTTATTATGGTTTTCAGCTCGCGAGTGCATTACTGATCGTCTGGCGAGTCTCCACTGACACCCACGTTGGCCCGATACTTGCGGCCCAGGATGCATGATGAACGCACCCGGCGTGCAGAAAATCTTGATTCATCGTCTCGGAAGCCTGGGTGATACGCTCGTTGCGATACCGGCATTCCGGCTCGTGCGGCACGCATTTCCTCAAGCGCGTATCACCGTCCTCACCAACCACGCGAGTTCCGACCATTCCAAGAGCGTGGGGATGGCCTCCATTCTTGACGGGTCCGGGCTCGTGGAAGACTATCTTCAGTATCCGGTCGGTCTGAGAGACGCAAGTGCCCTGTTCCGCCTGCGCAACCGCATTGCCCGCGAACGTTTCGACGCTGTTGTCTACATGTCGACTCCGGGCTCCACGGCTGCGAAAGTGATCCGCGACGCGCTTTTTTTCCTGTCCTGTGGCATCGTCCGGCACTACGGCATCCCGTACAGGGAACGAGGCCGTTTGAACGCGCCTTTAGCCGCGAGCCGGCTGTATCAGAGTGAAAGCGACCGCCTCGTCTCTAACCTGAAAAAGCTCGGTCGCGTTGACCTGAGCGAAGACACGTGGTGGGACCTCGGCCTGAAAGAGGAAGAACACGACTTAGCGCGCGAGCTCCTCGCGGGCACAATTGACGATCTTCCATTTTTCGCGCTTTCGATCGGCACCAAGTTGCAGGCCAACGAATGGACTCAGCCTAACTGGCTGGCACTTGCGCGGGCGCTCGGCGACCGCCACGCCGATCGCGGACTCGTCACGTTCGGATCGGCCGAGGAATATGATCGATCACAAGAGCTTCTTGACCAGTGGAAGGGTCCGCGACTCAACCTCTGCGGCAAGCCGGCGCCGCGCATCAGTGCGGCGACCTTCCGGCGAGCCGAGTTGTTTCTCGGGCACGATAGTGGTCCCATGCACCTTGCGGCCAACGTGGGCACGCCTTGCGTGGCTGTCTTTTCGGCTCGCATTCTCCCCGGTGTCTGGTTTCCGAGGGGTTCGCGCAACGAGGTGATTTACCATCAGACCGAATGTTTCAATTGCACGCTGTTCGAATGCATCACCCATAATAAGAAGTGCATTTTATCAATTGGTGTCGATGAAGTGCTCGAGGCCGTGGAGCGCGTCCGGAAGGCGTCGACGACGCGCGCCACGTGCCACGGTCCCTTGTCGGCTTGAATTTCAACTAACGTCGTGGAACATCATGTCATGAGTGCCCTGATCACGCACGCCACCTCGGTACCGCAGGCCGCGTCGGCGCCGCCGTCCTCGCTTCGAATTCTCCACGTGATCACGTCGATGGATCCCAGGAATGGCGGCCCGCCCGAGGGAATCCGCCAGATGGGCCAGATTCTGATCAAGGAAGGCCACTGCGTTGAAGTCGCCTGTCTCGATCGACCGGTCCCCGATTGCGCCGATGAGTCTCCCTTGCGGATTCATCGGCTCGGCCCGGGGGTCGGCAAGTATCAGTATTCCGGCTCCTTCGTGCCGTGGCTGCGCGAGCGGGCCGGCCGCTTCGATTGCGTGATCGCGCATGATTTCTGGCAATACCCGTGTCTCGCCGCCTGGCGGGCGCTCCGCGATTCGTCGACACCGTACTTTGTTTTCACCCATGGCATGCTCGATCCGTGGTTTCAGCGCACCTATCCCCTCAAGCATTTGAAGAAGGTCCTCTACTGGCGGGCCGCGGGGCACAAGGTTCTGCGCGATGCGCGTGCCGTTTTCTTCACGACCGAGGAAGAAAAAGTTCTATCGGGCCAGTCCTTTCGCCCTTACGAATGCGACGGCGTGACCGTGGGCTTTGGCACAACCGCGCGCCGGGCAACGCGGTCGAGTCGAAGCGCGCGTTTCTCGATGCTTTTCCCGCGCTCGATGGCAAGAAGCTCGTGCTTTTCCTGGGGCGGGTCCATCCCAAGAAAGGGCTCAATCTCCTGATTGACGCCTTTGCGGCGACGGCCGCCCACGACGATCGCTACCGGCTCGTGATTGCCGGTCCCCAGGATTCGCCGTACAAGGTCGTCCTGGAACGTCAGGCGAGTGGCCTCGGCATCGCGAACAGCATCTGCTGGGCGGGCCTCTTGTCCGCCGAGCAAAAATGGGCGCCTTTCACGCCGCCGATGTTTTCAGCTTACCCTCGCACCAGGAGAACTTCGCGCTGGGTGTCACCGAGGCACTCGCCTGCGGTCTTCCTGCCCTGATATCGAACAAGGTCAACATCTGGCGCGAGATCGAATCGAGTGGCGCGGGCTTCGTGGGGGCCGACGATCAGGCCGGCACTGTTCAGACCTTGCAGCAATGGCTCAGCCTGAGGGCAAACGATCAGAATGCCATGAAAGAGTGCGCCCGTCTTTGCTTCGACCGTCATTTCAAGATCGAAACGGCGACCCACGCCTTGATCAAGGCGCTTCGCGATTACGGGGTCGTCAGCCGCTCGCCTCAGATGAGGGTTTCATCGTGATTGTCACACGCAGTCCGCTTCGAATCTCGCTGGGGGGGGGTGGGACCGACCTTCCTTCGTATTATCAGGAGCACAGCGGCTATCTGGTCGCGGCCGCGATCGATAAGTACGTGTACTTGATGGTGCACCAGCGTTATGTGCCCCGCATTCTTCTCAAGTACTCGCAAATGGAAGAGGTCGAAGAGATCGGCCAGATCAAACACCCGATCATTCGCGAGGCACTGCGGCTGCTCGACTGGGATGATCCTCGGCTCGAAATCAACAGCATGGCCGATATTCCCGCGGGGACCGGGCTCGGCTCCTCGGGGAGCTTTACCACGGCATTACTCAAGGCGCTTCACGCCCACAAGCGAAATCTGATCCATCCGCGCGACCTTGCCGAGCAAGCTTGCAAGATTGAAATCGACATCTTGAAAGAGCCTGTGGGCAAGCAAGACCAGTACATCGCGGCTTATGGTGGAATCACGTGCTTCCGTTTCATGCCCAACGGCAAGGTCGAGGCGCAGCCGCTCAAGCTGGCCACACGAACGCTCCATGAGCTGGAAGACCACTTGCTGCTCTTTTTTACCGGCTATACACGCTCGGCGGGCGAGATTCTCAAGGAACAGGATACGCGCAGCAAGCAGAACGACCAGAGCATGATGAACAACCTGCACTATATCAAGCAAATCGGTCGTGAGACGTGTGAGGCTCTCGAAGCGGGCAATGTCGCCCGGTTTGGCGCGTTGATGAACGACCACTGGAAGCACAAGAAAGCCCGGTCGGCGTCGATGAGCAATGCGCGAATCGATCACTGGTATGAGCTCGCCATGAAGAACGGAGCCCTGGGAGGCAAGCTGATCGGCGCCGGCGGCGGCGGGTTTCTCATGTTTCTTTGCGAAGAAAGGGCGCGGCTCCGCGAGGCGATGGCCGCGGAAGGACTCGAGCAGGTGCGATTCCGGTTCGATTTCGAGGGTACCAAGGTGATTGCCCAGTAACCCGCTGCGGCCGAGGTGATCGCACAATGACTCGCTTTCCGGTTGCGATACTCGCTGGCGGCCTTGCCACCCGACTCGGCCCACTGGCGCGTGAGACACCCAAATGCCTCATGGACGTTAACGGTGTGCCATTTCTGCACCACCAGCTCCGCCTGTTGCGCAGGCACGGTATGGAAAGGGTTGTTCTTTGTGTCGGCCATCATGGCGAGCAGGTCGTCGAGGCCGTCGGCGACGGTTCGGCATTCGGACTCGAAGTCGTGTATTCGCACGACGGCCCGGAGCCGATGGGAACCGCCGGCGCTCCGCAATGCACTCGCGCTCCTGGGCGACGTTTTTTTTGTGCTCTATGGCGACTCTTACCTCGAATGCGACTACGCCGCCGTCGGGGCCGCGTATCAAGACGCGGGTCTGATGTCGTTGATGACTGTTTATCGAAATGACGGGAAGTGGGATACGAGCAACGTCGAATTCGATGGCCGCCGAATCATCGCCTATGACAAAGTCATCCAAACGCCGCGGATGAATTATATTGATTATGGTCTCGGAGTTTTCGACAGCCGGGCACTCCTGCGCGATTCCCGAGCGTGGCGCGTTTGATCTGGCCGGAGTTTACCAGGAGTCATTGCGCCAGGGTCAGCTTGCGGGCTTTGAGGTCGCCGAGCGGTTTTACGAGATCGGCTCCTTGAAGGGTCTTGAAGAAATACGAAGCCACCTTGCCGGGAAAGTTTAACGCCAATCGACCGGGGGAAAAATCGTGTCGCACGCAGCGCAGTATCTGGCGGAAACCAAGCAAGTCGTCGATGGCCTTGATGTCGAGGCGATCGAGCGGATGGCGACTCTGCTCGCGGAGACACGCGCACACGAGGGGCGGCTGTTCATCCTGGGCGTGGGTGGAAGCGCCGGGAACGCGTCGCACGCGGTCAATGACTTTCGCAAAATCGTGGGGATCGAGGCTTACGCACCCACCGACAATGTTTCAGAATTGACCGCGCGGACCAACGATGAAGGTTGGCCCACGATCTTTGTCGAGTGGCTCAAGGTGAGCCGGCTCAAGCCGAACGACCTGATCTTGGTCCTTTCGGTCGGCGGTGGCAACCTCGAGAAGAACGTCAGTCCCAATCTCGTGACGGCTCTGCGTTTTGCCCAGGAAGTGGGCACTCCCGTCATCGGTATTGTGGGAAAGGATGGCGGCTTTACCGCCAAGGTGGCCGCCGCGTGCGTCGTGGTGCCGACCGTGAATCCCGATCACATCACGCCCCATTCCGAGGCATTTCAGGCCGTCGTCTGGCACCTTCTGGTTTCGCATCCCAGGTTGAAGGCCGCGCAAACCAAGTGGGAGTCGGTTCGATGACCCCCAACCCAACCCGGCGCGCTGTGTTTCTCGACCGCGATGGTGTCTTGAATCGGGCGCGCGTGGTCAATGGCAAGCCCTATCCGCCGCGCAATATCGGCGAGTTCGAGATCCTTCCTGATGTTCCCAAATCGCTAGCACGCTTTCACGCGGCCGGGTTCCTGCTGATCGGCGCGACCAATCAACCCGACGTGGCGCGTGGAACGCAGAGCGTGCAGGCCGTCGAGGAAATGAACGCGCGGCTGCTGGCGGCAACACCGATGAAGGAGATTCGCGTCTGTTATGACGATGGCGACGATTCTCCGCGTCGCAAACCGAACCCGGGGCTCCTGATCGAGGCGGCCGAGGTTCATGGCATCGACCTTGCGGCGAGCTTCATGATTGGCGACCGCTGGCGCGACGTCGAAGCGGGCCGCCGCGCCGGTTGCCGGACTGTCTTCATCGATAAGGGTTACGACGAGTGCCGGCCCGACCCGCCCGCCGATCACACCGCGTTAGATCTTGCCGCGGCTGCCTCCTGGATCTTGTCTTTACATCTCAACCGTTGAGGGAAGGAAGGAGTGGTCTCATCATGCTGAAACTCGACCGCCTGAACGTCAAGATCTTTGCCGATGGAGCCAATCGAGCGGGAATGCTCGAACTCTATCGTAATCCGCTGATTCGCGGCTTCACGACCAATCCCACCTTGATGCGCGCCGCGGGCATCTCAAATTATGAAGCGTTTGCGCGCGAGATTCTCGAAGCGATTCCCGACCGACCGATCTCGCTCGAGGTATTTTCGGACGACTTCAGCGAGATGGAGCTCCAGGCCCAGAAGATCGCCTCCTGGGGCGAGAATGTTTACGTGAAGGTGCCCGTCACCAACACGCACGGCGAATCGACCGTCTCGTTGATTCGCAAGCTGGCGCGGGCCGGCGTGAAGCTCAATGTGACGGCGCTCATGACGCTGGCCCAGGTGCGAGACGTCGCGGCGGCACTGGCAGCAGGGCCGGCCTCGTGCGTCTCGGTGTTCGCGGGCCGCATCGCCGACACGGGCCGTGATCCGATTCCGATGATGGCGGCCGCCGTCGAGATGTTGGCCCCCCACCCGCAAATTGAGCTCGATCTGGGCAAGCCCGCGCGAACTGCTGAATATCCTCCATGCCGATTCGGTCGGCTGCCACATCATCACGGTCACGCATGACACGCTCAAGAAGCTCGCCCTCGTCGGCAAGGATCTTAACGAATATTCACTCGATACCGTGAAAATGTTTCGCAATGACGCGGTGAACGCGGGTTACTCGCTTTGAAAGAGTCGAATCAAGGACGATATCATGAAGTTATCGATAGCGGTCGCGACGTGATCGACCATCCAGGAAGTTTGTCATGAACGATTCCAGCGGAATTCGACTGAGGACACGGGGGCGCACACCGCGTCGGCCATTTCCAACAAGTTTATCTACCTGATTGCGCTTCCGGGCTTCTTCATCGGGCTCCAGCTCTTGATTCATCTGATGAATGGCTCTGACTTCTTGTGTGTGATGCTGCTCGGCCTGACGCTCGGCATCGGTGTTGTGTTCCTGAATGAAGGAGGCCTGACGAATGTCGCGAGCTTGATCAGTCTGATCTTGATTGCGAAGTACGTGGGAATCTCGTCGCTCGTGAAGATCTACCTTGGCCAGCCGCTCGATAGCAATCTCAACCATCCCCAGGAATCGTTCTGGATGACGTTTCTTTGTACGTGCCAGCTTTACCTGGCTTTCAAGCTGACGTCGAAGTATCACTTTAACCTCGTGTTGCTCCACGAAATCGACGACCGCCACTACTACAAGACGCTGTTCCGGGTGGCTTATCCTCTGGGCACCGCGATGTTCTTGATCGGGGCCTGCATCCCGTCTTACGCGAGCACCGCCGGCGAGGGCTTTCAAACATTCATGCTCCCGATCTTGATCGTCGCGGTCGTCGCCAGGACTCTTTATGTCGTGACCGACCCGTTACGGTTCAAAGAGATCGATGGCCCGCTCGTGTTCATGCTCTGCACGAGCTTTCTGCTCGCCTTCGTCGCCAATCTCAAGTTCGTGGCGGTGATCCTCATGGTCGGCTACGTCATGACGATCGTCGTTCGCAAGAAGACGGTCTCCATGAAGCTCATGATCCTGGGTGTGCTCGGAGTATCGTTCGCGGCGCTTGTCATCTTCCCCCTGATCAACCTCATGCGCAGCGCCAACCAATCGGCCTTCGGCGGACGCTCGATGAAAGAGCGAACGATGAGCGAGCGCATCGAATCGATGCGAGTGTTCTTTGAGACACAAGACCTCTGGACCCACCTGCAAACCTACGAGGACGGCACGCGCCAGGACGGTACCCATTATCCCTATTTCGGAAACACGGGAAGTCTGGGAACACTGCTTGAACGTGTATCAATGGTGCAGCATGTCGATATCATCAAGTCGGGTATCGATAGTAACGGCGAGCTGGGGATCTGGCCTTTCGGCTGGGGCATCATGCATGCGGTGCCTCGTGTCTTGAACGGCGAAAAGAATCAGGATGCGATGTGCGACATCATGTTCGCGCATGCCGGAATTCTTCCCAAGGGTTTCAAGAATGACCTCACGCTAGGAATGGTTGGCGGTTCGTATGCGATGTTCGGCTGGACCGGCATCGCCACGATTCCGTTTGTGCTCTTCACGTGCTTCTTCCTCCAGCAGCGTATCATCGCGGGTCCGACGACCGACAACCTATGGGCGATCATCTGGATTCTCGACTCGTTTAACCCCTTTACCGAAACCGAACCCTCGTTGTTTCTCGAGCACTTGATCCGCGAGTTCCCGCTCCACTTTATCGCCCTCTACGCTTGCCAGGTCTTGGCGCTCTTTGTCTACAGGGCTTTTCCCGACAGACGACGGGCGCGTTCCTCCTCGGATCAAACGAGCAATTGGCCGTCTCGCAACCGCCGACTTCTGGCGTGAAGCCGGCCGATTTCCGGCTGTGGGTCGATCGGAGAGAACAGTCGACTGCAAGGCACGCATGCTCGAGTCGCCTTATCGTCGAAATGGTGACAATGCTCAAAGTTGGCGCCGTTGCATGGCCAGTGTCTTGAAGTCTCCTTGAGTCAAGTTGGAGCTACGATACAATCGAGTGGCGGAAAATGTCGCTTCGGTCGTTCGCTGTCGTCGAATCTCAACGCCCTGCTGGTTACACCTCGATGGGCTCCAGAATCCGCCTGATAAGCACGGTTAACTCCCTATTTGCTTGAGAATGGGATAAGCATGCAATCACTTCGCAAGAACGCCAAGCACTTCGTCATGCGGTCGGGGCTGGGGCGGCTTCGACCTTACGTCGACGCCATTGGTGCGTACAGCAAATTTGGTGATTGGCTCAAGCAGAATTCTTGCGGACAATGGTTCAATAGCCGGGAGCAGATGTATGACTACCTCAATAAAGAGTTGATCGGCGGCGGGCCGATTGACTACCTGGAATTCGGGGTCTATCAGGGCTATACGATCAAGTACTGGTCGACGATCAACGCCAACCCGAACTCGAGGTTTTATGGTTTTGACTCTTTCGAGGGCCTGCCCGAGGATTGGGCGGGGGCCTTCGTTCGCGTGCCCAAAGGAACCTTTGACACCGAGGGAGCGATCCCCGAGTGTGATGATCCGCGAGTCGCCTTTCATAAAGGTTGGTTTCAGAATAGTTTGCCTGTATTTCTTGAAACATTCAAAGTCCAAAATAGATTGCTCATTCATTGCGATGCCGATCTTTATACATCGACGCTTTATGTGTTGTGTACGTTACACAGCCTCCTGAAGCCAGGTACGTTGATTGTTTTCGACGAATTCTCGGGCGCGACCGACGAGTTCCGGGCGTTCACGGATTACACGTCGTCATTTCTTCTGAAATACCGTGTGGTCGCCCAGGTTGGAAGCCAGTGCGATCAGCTCGCGGTCCAGGTCATCTGACAGCACAATAAAGCTGCGCCGCCGTCCGTCGTGTCCCCTGGTCATTTCTTCCGCCCTGGCTCGGTTCGCGGCGTGCTTCGTTCGGCTCAGGGGGGGCTGGCAGGCTCGAGTAGTTTGCGTGAACGCGCCTGAGTCGCACGCTCGAGGACGGCTTTGGGTCCCGAGCCTTCCGGGTGGAGATACACACCAATCTGGGCCTGCCTGAACGCCTCATCGGGATCGCCCCAAAGGATGAGCCAGTCAACATACTCGCCCCGCCAGCTTTCGCGGTCTGGCTCATCGGCGAGAGCCGATTCCATCAGCTTGCGGGCTTGCGCTCGTTCGTCGCGGCGGGCCTGGGCCTGGGCTTTGACCCAGAGACGTTCTGTCGGAGTCTGTGCGGAATCAACGTCGGCACGCTTGATCGCCTCGGCAAGAAACAGGTCGCGAGCCGATTTTGATTCCGGCTTCGCATAGAGCAGATCCGCGAACTGAATGATCTGCGTCGCGTTCGTTGACAAGACTTCGTCGAGAATCTGCCGTGGAGTGAGGAAGCCGCCGGCGACCCGGGCAATTTCGTCAACACGCGACGGGAAGGTTTGTAGTGACTTGCGCCAGCAACGCGCCGCCAGGGACAGATCGCCGACGTCAAGCGCCGCGCGGGCCGCGACCGCCATGATCCGCGTGTCATTGCCACTCTGGTCGAGTGCGCGCTCAGCATGAACGGCCGTGGTTTCGCCGCCGAGCACCAGGAAATCGAGGCTCGCCAGCCAGGCATGGGGGAGCGCACGCACGCGGCAACAGCGCCGCGCTTGCAAGAAATTGCGAGCGGCCGGGATGAGATAGAGCCAGATCGGATCGTCCTCGATGAACTTTTCGAGCTCGCTTTCTGACTTGATTTCGGTGTGAACGACGCGGTGAAGCCAGAGTGGATCAGCGATCACGATCGCCTCGTCCGCCGACTGGCCCAACCTCAACGACAGCTCAGTCGTGACCAGGTCATAATGGCTCAGGTACGTCATGCCCAGTCTCAGGTAGCCTTCTGACCAGTCGGGGCGATCAGCCAGAATTTTTTCGAGCGTGGTTTCGGTCTCCTCCAGTTGCTCGATCGGCATTCGCCCATAGTCGGCCGTTAACCACTGGGTGCCAGGCAATGGCACTCCTGCTCGCATGAGCGCAATTTCATCGCGAGCCAGACCGTAGCTCAGCCAGAGTAAGGGAATGCAAAGAGCAGCCAGGATCGACAGAGCCAGTGGTGCCTGCCAGCGTGTCGCATTCGTGGCGGTGGTCGCGTCGCTGGCTGTACGATTGGCATCCAGGCCGATACGGCTCAGGTAAGCGCACAAAACCAGACCCGTCACCGCGACTCCCGCAATGTGCAAGGGAAAGTCAGCGCACGATTTGACGGCCAGCGCCACCAGCCCGAACAGCCCCCCAACGACAATCGTTCGATCGGCGCTGACGACTGCACTTCCGTAGGCACGCGCACAAAGCCGGGCAATGGCTGCAAACGCCAGGATACCGAGTCCAAAACCGAGCAATCCCCCTTCGGCGAGGACTTCGAGATAATCGTTTTCAGCGTGAAAGTAGAGTGATTCTCGCGCGAAATCATAAAAAGGAGCCGCTCCGACTGAGAAGCAGCCGAGGCCGACTCCCCAGACAGGATTGGCCAGCCACGTCCGCAGGCTGCTGATCCAGATCTGTGACCGGCCATTGAAGCCGCTTTCACTGGCGGAAAGGATGGTCGTCAGGCGTTCGAGCGGTGACGCGCTGCCAATCGCAAAAAGGAAGAGACCCATGAACAGGAAGACGACGGCCATGCCAATCCAGACACGCGGCGGCTGGCGCCTCAGGACCAGTAGCAGCACGGCTCCCGAAGCGGCCATTGCCAGGAAGCCGCCGCGTGAGTGCGAGCCAATCACGCCGACGGCGATGAGCCCGGTCGCATACAGCGCCAGCGGCGAGATGCGCTGCCCGCCGAACCCTGGAATCTTTTTCCCCGACCGCGACAGGCCGCCCGTGAACCCCGCACCCAGCGCGAACGCCAGCGCGAAGCCCAGGCCGAAGTTGAGGTAGGCCGCGAGGTGATGGTACGAGACGAATGGTCCGCCTGAATACCAGGCTTCGGGAATCGGGCTCGGGCGAATACCATAGATCTTGCCGTGCCAGGTCAGGGCCTGGATCAGGGCAAAAAGCGCCAGAGCGCACGCGTTGAGCGTGATCGCGAGCCCAAAGCGCCGGAGTGTCTGGTATCCGCCGCCGATACTGATGGCGCACTGAAAGAAAATAAAGGCGGCCGTGAGCTCGACGGCTGGTCGAATTGTGGCTTCGGGATCCTGGCTCAAGGTAAGGGAAGGGGGGCCGACTGGTGGATCGTCGTCGCCGCGGACGCGCTGCGGCGTCGTCGGCGGGACGAGATGGTTCAGGCTCGCGAATCCCGGCGGGTCGAGCGTTTTGTATACACCAGTCGGAAGTGGAACGGCCTGAATCCAGGCCAGAAGAGCCAGACCGGCGATCGCCATCCCGGGAGTGTTCAAAAATCGGATGGGATCGGTTGATCTCAGGGAACGGACCGTCGCCGCGACGGCAAGGATCGAAACGCAAATGACCAGCCCAAATTCCGCCCAGGCATCGACCGAGCCAAAGGCCCAGGGTGCCGCGCACGCGGTCGTGCCGATGATGACTTCGCAGCCGGAATTCCACAGCCAGGAACCGCCTTTGGGGCGGGCAACGTGATGTGGCGGCATACCATGGGCCCAACAAAATCGGGAGGTTTCGTCAGCTCACGCGAGTGACGACACCTCCCGACATTGGTTTCCGGTTTTCCGATCAGATAATCGCCGTGGCCGGCGGAATCGTAAACGGAGGACGAGTTGCGAGAGCGCGAACGACGTTTGCGAAGTAGAGAGCCTCGGACGCCAGATTGGTGTAGACGCCTCCGGAGATTCCGGAAGTGCTCAGCGCCATGACGTTGGCAAGGATGCCCGGTTGGATACCGGTCAGCAAGGTCGTGTCGATAGAAATCGACGTTTGATACAGCAACGCCTGGTTCGCAAAACTGGAATCGCCCGTGACATGGTACTTGGCGATGAGCCGGTTCTGAGCCGCGATCAGGTGGTTCTCCGCTCTGATGACGCTCTTTTCAAAGCTGAGTGAGAACCTCAAAGACGACGCCAGACGTTGCGCGTAATTCTTTGAAGTATTGATCTGGGCCAGGGTATGGCCTGCCCTGACCACGTTTTGCTTGCCCAACCGCGCTAGCTCGACACGCTGCACACGCGCGCTCTGGACTGCTTTGCGATCGACGGCGGCGTGGGCCATCGAAGCAAATCCGAATCCCATGATTCCCACGAGGGAAAGGATTCTTACCGCACTTCCCCTATGTTTCATATTGCTGCTCCGTACACGGACTTTGATAGGACACAGAACCTAGGCGCTTTCCGTATTTAGCATAATCTGTTCCATCGAGAAAATCCCGCGTCCTTTCCGAGATTTCCAATATTTTTTTTATCACCATGCACCCGCCTGAGCAAGTGGGTCGATGTGTACGTACGCACGTCAGCGGCCGTAGATGAGTAAATTTGGCGGCGCCAGGCGGTTTTTTCGCGTAAAATCTATTCGATGTCGCGTGCAATGTAGCAAAATCGCAATGGTAGCCCGCATCGATTCTCGCCGATAGGAATGTGTGATGTTCAAGGCCCCGGAGACCGTTTATCGTGCAGTCGAAGATCAATTTGGAGGCAAGCGCGTTCTGGTTGTCGGCGATCTGATGCTTGATGTCTACCTTTGGGGGAACGTCGAGCGGATCTCTCCCGAGGCACCCGTTCCCGTAGTACAGCTAGGCCGCCGCACGTCGGCGCCGGGCGGGTCCGGGAATGCACTACTGAATCTCGCCGGGCTCGGGCTGCAGGCTGTCGCCGCGGGTTTCGTCGGCGACGATTTGAGTGGCCGCCAGCTTCAGAAGATTTTGAATGACTCGGAAATCTCGACGGCCGCCGTACTGACCTTGCCGGACCGGCCGACGACGACCAAGACGCGGGTCATTTGCGGCCACCATCAATTGCTTCGACTCGACGAAGAACAAACCGAACCGCTCGGTCCGGCTCTCGCCCGGCGGCTCCTGGATGGCATCCGGCGCGAGCTCGACGCCGGCATCGCAGCCGTGATTCTTTCGGATTACGCAAAGGGCGTGCTCACCGACGAGGCCTGCCGCGACATCATCGCGGAGGCAAGAAAGCGCGCGATACCCATTATTGTTGATCCCAAAGGGCGAAGCTTCGCGAAGTATGCCGGCGTGACGACGATCACCCCCAACCTCCGTGAATTTCAAACAGCGACCGCGACCGACCAGTCGGAGGGGCCCGAATTTCTGGCGGCGGCCCAGCAGCTTCGAAGCGAACTGAATCTCGCGTTTCTCGTCGTCACCTGCGGCGAGCTGGGCATCAAGTATCTCGATGGCGACAATCTGGTCCATCACCCGGCCATTGCGCGCCAGGTTTACGACGTTTCAGGCGCCGGCGACACGGTGATCGCCACGCTGACCGCGGCCCTTGTCGCCGGGCTGGCACTTGACGACGCCATTCAACTGGCAAACCTCGCCGCACGCGTGGTGGTGGCCAAGCTCGGGACGACCCCGATTCATCGTACCGAGCTACTCCATGAAGTTCATACCGAGTCCTTGAGGGAACAGGCAGCGAAGGTATATGAACTGAGCACCCTGTTGCACTGGATTGAAAAATGGCGTTTGCGCAAGGAACGTATTGTCTTTACCAACGGCTGCTTCGACCTGCTGCACGTCGGTCATGTCACGCTTCTTGCCAGGGCGAAGCAGGAGGGAGACCGCCTGATCGTCGGCGTCAACAGCGATCGCTCGGTGCGTGCGCTCAAGGGAGAGAGCCGGCCCATCGTGGGTCAAAGTGATCGAGCTCAGGTTATCGCCGGGCTTGCGAGTGTCGACGCCGTGATTCTTTTCGATGAAGACACCCCGCTCGAATTGATCGACCGCGTTTCGCCCGACGTCCTGGTCAAGGGGGGCGATTACCAGGAATCGGAAATCGTCGGCGCCGATCTCGTTCGATCGCGAGGCGGTGTCGTCAAAACGATCCCGCTGGTCGCGGGGCGCAGTAGCACCAACATTCTGGCAACATCGATGCAACGACGCGTGGACAAGTGAGCACTTCAAGCGCCCTGGCCGTCGGACATATCAGCGCGTGATCGCGACGGAACCGCACTCGCTCGTGGGTGTGTTGCAAGTCGTCTATGCCCCGGCGAACAGGCGTTTCACCGGCTGACCCTTGCCGTCGAGCGTGGCATAAAACGGCCGCTTCTCGATGTCGAACGCCGTGCGTGGTGAGATACCCATGGCGGTGAAGAGCGTTGCGTGCAGATCGCTGATCGAGACAGGGTTCTTGATCGTCACCAGCGGCCGTTCGGGAGCTGTCTCACCGTAGACGAGCCCCGACGGAAAGCCGCCGCCAAACAGCAAGACAGACCCAGACCCGGTAAAATGACGGTGCAAACCGTAGTGCTTGGGCTCTTTCATCACGTCGGTCCTCGCCAGCGACTGGTCGGAGGCCGTGCTTCCCGGAACGCCCTCGATCATCATGTCGCGGCTGAACTCGCTGGCCACGACCACGATCGTGCGGTCGAGCAGTCCACGCGACTCGAGGTCGAGAACGAGCTGCGCAATCGGCCGGTCGATCTGCTTTTTCATCTCGGCGTAGGTCGCGTGGCCATTCTCGTGCGTGTCCCAGCTCAAGAATGGGACGTACTCCGTGGTGACTTCGATGAACCGTGCGCCGGCCTCGGCGAGCCGTCGGGCCAGGAGGCACCCCTGACCGAACCGGCCCGTGTTGTAGCGGTCGAAACTGTCTTTTGGCTCCTTCGAGAGGTCGAAGGCGTCGCGCTCGGGCGAATTGAGCAATCGGTAGGCATTATCCATGGCCCGCACGACGGATTCTTGATGGTAGTCGCTGGCCATCGCGGCAAGCGGCCCTTCCTTGATCAGGCGGCGATACGTTTTTTCACGGCGGGCGAAACGTTCGCGAGTCACTCCCTTGGGCGGTCGAACCGCGGCCATCGCGTCCATGGGGTAGGGGATGTTGAACGGCCCGTATTCGCTTCCGAAGAAACCGGCCGTGGTAAAGGCCTTGAGCCTCTTCGACCTCGCCGTGTCCCTCGAGGCGCTGGCCGATGTTAATGAAAGCCGGGATTGCCGGGTTCCTCGGTCCCTTGACCTTCGCAATCCACGAACCAAGATGGGGAGCCGCCACGGTCTGAGGCGGTACGTAGCCGGTGTGCCAGTGATACTGGTGGCGCGAATGAAGAATATTGCCCAGGTCGGCCACGACGTGTGACCGGATCAACGTGCCGCGGTCGAGCACGCTCGCCACGTGTTCGAGACCCTGGGAAATTTGCACACCATCAAGCGCGGTGTTGATCGCGGGGAACGTGCAGAGAATTTTCTCCGAGGGGACGCCTATCTCGAAAGGAGTGTACCGCTTGGGGTCGAATGTCTCGGGGGCCGCCATGCCGCCGGCCAGCCACAACAGGATCAGCGTATCGGCGCGTGGTTCGGGGTGTTTGAGCGTCTCGGCTCCTTGAACGAGCCGCGGAGCGTTGCCGGCCAGCGTGGCGAGCGCCGCAGCATTCATCGCACGCAGGAAGTCACGACGGGTCGTGTTGTCGGCTGCCAGTTGATCGTGCGTCGTCATTGTCCTGCTCCTGGTCGTTCATTCGCTCAGCGGATCAGTTGAAACTCGGGGAGTACGAACACCACCCAGAGCATGTCGGCCACTCCCTCGGGGGTCGGGGGCGAGCCGATCAAAGCTTGCGCCGCGGCCGATTCCGCGGTTGTGGGGCGATGACCCAGCGCTCGCAAATAAATCGTCGTGGCCAGCTCGGCGCGGCCGCTCCAGACATCGATTTGAGCAAGCTCGCCGCGCCCTGCGAGAGCAATTCGTTGAAATACTGGCCGTTTGATAAGTCGAGTGCCTCGAGTGTCGTGAGCACGTCGCTTCGGGTCGTCACGACCTGTTCGCGGTTAGGCCGGCCCAGCGATCTCATCAGCTCATTCGACTTGCCCAGCGACGCCCGCACAAATCGATGTTCGGGCGCGGTGGCCTCGACGGTCGGCTGAACCGCGGCGTCGGGTTTGGGAGGGGCCGTACCCGTGACGAACCGCACGGCGTCCACGAACTCTTCGGCCGTCATCCGCTTTACTGTAGGCCCGCGAAAAACATAGCCGTCGGAAGAATCGCCTTCGGATGCGATTGCCGGGTTCGACTGATACGTTTGCGAGTCGGCGATATGCTCGATCAGGGCCTTGAGGTCATAATGATGATCGACGAGATAGCTCGCCAGGTATTCGAGCAAGTCTTCGCTCCAGGGCTCATTGCCCATGACGTCGACCGGATGAATGATCCCGCGGCCCATGAGCCGCTGCCAGATTCGATTGGCGATCGTCCGCGGAAACCGCCCGTTGTCCGGATGCGTGACCAGTGAAGCGAGTTGCGCCAGGCGTTTGTCGCGTGGCTGGTTGGCGTCAATCGACCCGAGCTCGGGCCACGGGACCTTGGGCACAGCGATCTGGCCGGTCAGCTTGTCGCACCGGGCCATCTCAAGCGGCGTTTCGGCGATCACCGCGGCCAGTCCATATGCGTCGCTGAGCTTCCAGCGGTCGATGAAGCTATCGTGGCAAGACGCGCATTTCATGTTGATGCCGAAGAACACTTGCGACACGTTTTGCGAGAACTGGATCTCCCGCACCTGGCTGGCGTTGACCCGGCCGCGCCACTTGATCCCGTTGATAAAGCCCTCGGATTCCGGCTTCGGGCTGATCAGCTCGCGAACGAATCGGTCGTAGGGAACGTCATCGATCAAGGCACGATAAAGCCACGTGGTGATTTGCTTGCGGCCGCCATCGATATAACCGGTCCCGGCGTAATCGTTGCGTAAGAGGTCGTTCCAGAAACTGAGCCAGTGGTCGGCGTACGCCCGACGGTCGGCGAGCAGGCGGCGTATCAAGACCACGCGCCGATCGGGAGCCTTTTGCTTCTCGAACGCGACCAATTCGCGGGGCGGCGGCAGCAAACCGATGACGTCAAGAAAAGCCCGGCGCACGAAGGCCGCATCGTCGAGTGGTCCCGTCAGGGACACTCCGTGCGTCGTGAAATAAGCATCAACAATGCGATCGATGGGGTGGTTGCGGCCGTCACGAGCCGCCGGCAGGCGAGGCCGGCTCAGTTTCAGGGGCGCGGCGTAATTCTTGCGCTTGAAGGTAAAGCCGTTTTCCCACGGCGCCCCCTGGTCAATCCAGGTCGCGAGCCGCGCGGCTTCCGCGGGTGTCAAGCGCGGACCCTTCGGCGGCATGCGAAGCTCAGGATCGTTTGACGTGACCCGCTCGACGAGCTCGCTATCTCGGCTCTTGCCCGAGACGACGGCCTTCGACTTGAGCATCGCGTCGCGCGTATCCAGCGAAAAACTTCCTTTATACGTGCCATTGGTGTGGCACTCCGCGCATCGGGATTTGATCAGCGGCGCGATCTGGTGGGCGAAATCGATCGATTTCGCCGGCTCGGGGCGTTCGCCCGCGTGCGCGGGAAGCTGCAGAATAAAGAATGTAAGCACACCGGCGGCAAGATACGCGTTGTGACGCATGCGAAACACGACCGATTTCTGTCCTGGTATCAACCTGGGGGTGGTCATCACGCTCCTCGCGCTGCGTGCGTGAAAGATGGCTCCGCGCAGGTGGGGCATCAGCCGCGTCAGCGAGATCAATCTGGAGGCGCCGCGGCGGGGCAGGCTGGCATGCATTCATTAGATCCGGTAGCAGCGATCTTTTTCAACCCCTGAACGGGCAGAACCGTCAGGAAGAGGGGCTGCCGACCGAACTGGTCCGCGCTGGCGTCATCAAAGCCGATAACGTCAGCATCGTAGTCCAAAAAGGTTCCAATCGCAGACAGGAATTCACGAGGATCTGGACGCATGTAGCCCACACATAGAGCTCCGCCATCACCAGGTTGGGAACGAAAATTCGGCCCGCATACTGAACGAACCGAGCCATCAGGCCGGCTGGTCGCCGAATATGGGCCGAGCAAGTATCAGTGTCAAGCAAGAACGTCATTCGGGGATTTCACGAAAGACGCCTTGCTTTCGTTCCTGGACGATTTTTTCCAATTCGAGGTCGACCTCGGGTGGGAGGTGGGCGAGCATTCCCGCCGCCGTCGGTCGCTGGCCGAGGCGTGACGCCGTGGCATCAAGCGCGATCCGACGTGGCCGCAGGATGACCTCAATTTCCTCACCATCGGATAATCCTGGGTTTTCTTTGAGCTCGATCGCATTTCCACGAATTACACCCTGAAAAATGTGAGACATTTTCCGGTGACTCCCTGGTTCCCGCGAACTGTTTATCCGAGCGGCTTGTCGCGCATTAAAGCGCCAGGCAATTTCCTGACTTCCGAGTTATAAGCTCATGCGGGCTTTGCTCCGCCACGCTCAACTGTCTTGATCTCCGAAAATACCCAGTCGAAGATCTCTATGAACTGAGCCAACCGAACGGGCTCCGGCAACACCGGTCACGCCGTTTCGAAAAGGGCACTGGCATGATGGGAGCTGTGTCGTGAACCAGGCGGAAATGCTTCACCAAATGTGCCGCGAGGTGCTCTCCGAAGCCGACGTCCGGGCCATTTGCAAGAACCGAGGATTGCCAAAACAGGCTGTTTCTTCACGTTCGATGCTCGAAGCCCGTTTCCTCTCGGATACGGGCGTGGCGGGTGCGATGCACGGGCTCGAACGTCCTGAAATCGCTCTGCTGCACCTGCTCAAGAGCCAGGACAAGCCCGTGGACATTACCTTCTTCCGCCGCCTGACTCTGACCCAGAGAGAGGGGTGGTCGTATGGCACGTTTTCGCAGCGTTTTGAGGGGGTATTCGCGAAGGTGAAAGATCGGTTGGTGCGCAGGGGAATTCTCCTTCTCGCATCGGCCCGGAATCGGCGACGAAGAAGTCGAAGATGGAACGGTGGCAGTTTGCCCTGCCGGTCCAGTTGGAGCGCCACCTGCCACCGTTGTTCGAGTCCGCCAAACGTCTGAGCGGTGAAGGTGAGTGGCGCACGGACGTGGCCCGAGAGAAGCTGAAAATGGCGCTCGGCCGGGGGGCCGACCGCAAAACCAAAAGCGACGCAGTCGAGATTGTCAACGGCGAGCTGTGTTGGGGCGGGCAGCCGTTCCGAGCCGACCGCGTGGAGGAATGGCGGAAACTCCAGTGGCAAGTGGAGACGGACCCGCCCAAGCCCCCAAAGGAAGCCAACCCGTACACCTTGCCGCCTCCCGAGGCTGTGCTTCGCATTCTCGCTGGCCTGGATGCCGATTTCTGGAGCGATGCGGAGGCGCTGACCGTACCTCTGGAGATCTTTTGTGGATCGCGGGTCGATGCCGGATCGGTGTGCGAGAGCGGCTGGCGTTGGGGCTTTCTGGCCAGGCAGGAGGTCGAGGGCCGGACGTGGTATCGCCTCGCTCCGCCTTCGGCGGCCGCTGATGCTCCGCCGGAGCGGTACCTTGAAGTCAGAGGCGATCAGGGTGTTGCCGCGAATCTGGAAGAAGTGCCTTTCGAAACTCTCGAAACTCTGGTGAGAATGTCCGACCAGCAGCCGGTTCCCGGAAGGCAGCCCCTCTTGCTGGCCACGCCAAACCTGGTCAAGCTCGGCAGGATGACGGACACGGTCGAGGCGCTCCCCGTGGCTAACTGGCTCCAGAAGAACTCGCGTGCGTTTCACCAGGCGCTCGAGACGGTGCGGCAACGCCGCGGTAAGACGATCCTGCACGAGAATCTGTCGGTCGCCCGCGTCAGCGACCTGAGTTTGAAAGTCGCCCTGGAAAAAGCGATGAGCGGACGCATCGTCGCTCTGGGGGATGATTTTCTCGCATTTCCGTCTGGAGCGGTTGCCGAGGTCAAACGTCTCGTGGCCCACATGGGACACGTCGTCAAGGAGGTGGCCCATCGTAAACCTTGAGCCCAGAGACGTCGCCACCCTGGATGTTGCCAGGGGGTCGCCGGACTTGCGGCGAGATCTTCACGTCTTTGTCGATTTCGTCCGTGCCCGCGAGGTCAAACGCTCGCACCGGGAGAACGCGCTGAGCAAGGCCGACGCCAAACGGCTTGCCAGGCTCTTGTCGGACCCCGAAGCGCTGCCGGAAGTGGAGGAACAGGGATTTTCGGCGTGGGTCGACTTCGTGGATGACGTTGCTCTGCGGCTCGGCTTTATCCACTACGATACCGAGGGCCTATACGAAGGGTACAGCAGCCGGGAGCGTACGTTTCCGGACAACTATATCGAGTTCCGGGCGAAGCCCTACGAGCAGTTCCTCGCGGCCAAGGCTGCGAAGCAAGAGTCGACGCTTCTGGAATTACTGCTCGAGCAGGAACAGGGTTGGGCCAGCGAGTTTTATCGCCCGAGCGTGCTCGGACGGTTGGACGGGTTCAACCAATGGGGATCGGCTCTCGGCGTCGTGCCCACGCTCGATTTTGCCGCCGTCCGCCGCTTCCTGCTGGGGCTGTTGGCCGAGTGCCCGAGCGACCAGTGGCTGAGCACGTCCTCGCTGGTTGACCATCTGAAAAAACACCATCCTTTTTTTCTCATCCCCGCGAAACCACGGTTCAAGTACGAGCACGAGGCCAGGTCCGGCCGCTATGGAAACTTCCACGAGAGCAAGGGCCCGTGGGGGCACGAGATCGACATCCACGAGAGCGATCCGGACGGGTTCGAGCGGGTCGAGGGTCGATATGTCGAGCGGTTCCTGGAGGGTATTCCGCTGGTGCTCCGCTATGTCGATGTGGCGTACGCGCGGCAGGACCCAAAGGCCATTTACCCCTCGCTCGGCTACTTGCAGGCTTTCCGCGTCAGCGATCGGTTGCGCCGCGCCCTCACGGGGCGCATCGTCGAACCGCGGGTCACCGTGTCTCCCAACTTTGACGTCCATGTGATTTCGGAAACATACCCGGCGGGCGTCCTCGCCCAGCTTGCACCGTTCTGCGAAATGGTGTCGCAAGCCGCGTCCATCGTCTTGAAGCTGACAAAACAGAAGGTCGCGGCGGCCCGGGCCGCTTCTCCCGATCTGGACGTCACGGGCGTGTTGAGGGCGCTGGTAGGCGGCGAACTGCCGGCGAACGTCGTCCGCGAGCTATCCGACTGGTCAGAGTACGCTGAGAAATTCGCATTGTACGAGAACTATACCGTGCTGGAAACGGACAAGGACCTGCCGGCGGCCGATCCGTTCACGATCGAGCGCGTTGCCGCGGGGATCCGCCTGGTGCGCTCGCCCGACAAGCTGTTCGACGAACTGGAACTCCGAGAACTCATGCCGGTGAGGATCAAGCACGGCGACCAGGCTTTTGCACCGGTTCCCGAAAGCGCGCGGACCCGATTTCCGAAAGGCTCGGCCGGCCGGGCCAAGCCGCGTGAGCCCAAACCACGCGTGACGCTGACCCGTATCACGCGGGTGCAACTGGTGTGTCCCGATCGCGAGCTGCTCGACACGCTCCACGGCCTGCTTCTGGAGTGCCAGTGCCCGACCGACGTCGATCGCGTGAACCTGACGCTTACCTACTCCAAACAGTATGAGTCCGCGGTTGCCAGCGCGATCCGGCAATTGAAGACCGAGTATCGGCTTGAGATCGAGGACATTTCTTCCTGACGGAATTCATCCGCCTGCGCAATCGGCGCACAAACAACCGCGGCCGGTTTGCCGCCCAGGGCCACTGATGAAATGTGAATCGGGTTCGCGGCCGCGGTTTGAGGCGCGCCGGCCAGTTCTGGAAGGTATTGGCGATTCGCTTCTTGACGCGCCGCTGCGCGTTCTCAAGGATTCTCCGCTGACGTGCGACCCGTCTTGTGCAGTAGCACTCACTCGAATAGCCAAGAACGATAATAGTATCATTACTTAAGAAAATTAAAGGTTTCTCGAGGGTTTTTTATCGCGGATTTTTTTGAAAAACCTGCCAGGAAATATACAATTACGCTTGGTCGAGGCCTGCTGAACGCCGGCCGTGCCCGGGTGCGCAATGGTTCACGGGTACCCGGCCCGGAAAGGGCCCCGACGATTCTTGGCCGAGTCGAAACCGGTTGCTTGATCGGCTGATGCAAAACACCACATCGGCTTTAAAAATTCGACTCGTCAATCCTTGTTGTTCACGGTTTGACGCGCACACTACGATTGACGTGGCTTCCAACCGCCAGTCCCCTTCTTGGTGGTTGGTGGGCGGCGGTTATTACCATCGATGCAACGGTTTTCGGGAATACACCGATGTGGCGACCGCTTTCACGGTTTCGCTCGCGTGGGGACATCAATCGCACCAGAGCTCGTCGTCTCCGCGGCTATCGACCGGTTTGTAAACTTCTTGAAGATCGTTGCCTTTTGTCTGTCGTCCTGAACGAGAACGTGCCGCACTCTCCGCTCGTCGGTTCGCCAGTCACCTGGACCGCGACGGCCAGCGGCGACGGGTCGACACCGGTCTACCAGTTCAGCGTTGGCGAGGCCGATGGTTCGAACCATGTGGTTCAAGACTTCAGCCTTGACAACAGCTTCACGTGGAATCCCATGCAAGAGGGTACGTATGAGATTCAGGTGATCGCCAAGAAGAGCTATGACGTTTTAGCCGGTGAGTCCGCCAGCGTTTCTTACACAGCGAAGTCGCGGATCGCCGGGACCAGTGCGGTCATCAGCTCGATGGCCAACCCTCTGGTCGCCCTTTTCAGCGCGCCCCCGACTACAACCGGCGCTTCCATGTACGTCCAGTACGCGCAACAGGGTCCCACGCCGTCCTGGATCAGTACCAACTCACAGCCCGTTGTCGAGGGCGAGAGCACCAATTTCATCGTGGCCGGCATGCTGCCAGACACGACTTATCTCATGAGATACGTCCTGGATGACGGTACCGCCTCGACTCCCCTGACATTTACGACCGGTTCCCTGCCGTCGAACCTCCAGTTCCCAACCGTCACGATTCCGCTGGCACCCACGGCCGGTAATGATCCAGGCCAGGACATGATTTTTCACGCGGGGCTCAACGAGCCGACCGGGACCATTCCGACTTTCGCGACAGACCTTCAAGGCAATATCATATGGTACTATGATTCCATAGCGAGTAACTTCCCCGGCTACGCCACGAGCCTCGCGCCGAATGGCACAGTGTACCTGCTGAGCGGTGACACCGTGCTCCAGATCGACCTGGCTGGCGACACTCTGCGCCAGACGGATGTTTCCGCGGTCAACGCCGAACTGGCTGCAAAGGGGTACAACCCTGTCTCGGGTTTTGACCACGACGCACAGCTTTTGCCCAACGGCGACACCGCGGTTCTGGCGACGACTCCCAGAACCGTTGACCTCAATGGCAACCCCACCAGCTACAACGGCAACATGATCATCGTTCTGGATCAGAACTTGCAGGTTGCCTGGGTCTGGGATTCCTTCCAGTGGCTTGACACCAGTCGCCTGCCGACGCTGGGAGAGGGCCCGCTCGACTGGCTGCACGGCAATGCCATTGACTATTCACCCGAGGACGGGGATCTGATCGTCTCTCTGCGTGCCCAGGACTGGGTAATCAAGATTGACTACGCAAACGGCACCGGCGATGGCCACACCGTCTGGACGCTTGGGGCCGGCGGCGATTTCACTATCGTGTCGTCGGATCCCGACCCGTGGTTCTCGCACCAGCACGACGTGCGCTATGTCAACGATAATACGATCGTGCTCTTCGATAATGGGAACACTCGCGTCGCCAACGACCCGAACGAGCCTGATAGCCGTGGGCAAGAACTCGTCTTGAATGAGCAAACGATGACGGCGACGCTGGTGGTCAATGCCGACCTGGGTAACTACTCCGCGGCCCTGGGCAGTGCGCAGCTCCTTCCGAACGGGAACCTGGCCTTCACATCGGGGTTTCAACCAACCAAAGTCGGGGAGACGGTCGAGGTTCTTCCTGACGGCACCCAAACGTTTGTACAAAATATCCCCGGCTACGAGTATCGCTCGTACCTCACGAGCTCGCTCTATATCGACCCCTCGAGTAGCCCTGCGCCGATCTCGCCGCCGGTCATTGGAAGTCTGTCCGTCGCGGTCAACGCTTCCGAGAATGTGGCTTTTGTCAATCAGCTCGTTGGCACCTTCACCTATCCGCTGGCGAGCCTTTTCCCGGTCGGAACCACTGTGCCGGCCGGATTGCCGGCGAGCGACTTCACGGCGACGATCAACTGGGGCGACTCAACCTCGACAACCGTCGGTACGATCACGCAAGACGCGGTCAACGCGGATCTTTATGACGTGGCGGGCGGGCACACCTACGCGACCGCCGGAACATACACGATCTCGATGACCGTGACGCTCAAGGCCGGTACGATCACGGGGACATTCGACCAAACGCCCAACACGCTCGACCATCCCGAGATCTCTGTCCTGGGAACGTCTGCTACCGCGAACGTTGCCACAAGAACGATCGAGGCGACCGCGTTCGCGGTAGCCGGCACGGAAGGAGTGCCCATTCCGGCAGGCCCGATCGCCACGTTTATCGACAGTAGCGCACCGAGCCCCGACAGCGACTATTCCGCGAGCATCACGATCACCGGCGCGGGCGGATTCTCTCTGGCGATTCCCGCCGCGAGCATCACCGAGGTCGGCACCACGAACGAGTACACCGTGAGCGCGCCGACGTTCACGTTGCCCGACGAGGGAACCTACCAGATCATTATTTCAGTGACCGACGATGGAAATATGCCATCGTTCACGGCGTCGGGTTCCTCGACGGCCACGATCGTCGATGCACCGCTCGCCGCCGGGCCGTCAGTGACCTTCGCCCCGCTCGTGACAGGCACCGTTTTTTCCGGAGCCATCGGTACTTTCACCGATGCTGACCCGGCCGCTCCGCTCAGCGATTTCATCGCGATCATTGATTGGGGTGACAACTCGCCGCCGAGCGCTGGCACAATCAGCCAGTCCGGCGGGGCCGGCACGGCGTTTTCCGTGATTGCGACGCACGCATACCTCGATGCCGGCGACTACCCGATCACGACCTATGTCACCGGTGTAGGCGGTTCCAAGGTCACGCTCAACAGTACGATCAACGTTGGATCTCCCAACATCTCCCTTGATGGCAATACTACTACTACTGCCGCTACTGCCGCTACTGCTACTAATAACGAGGTCGCGGACACGTCCGGGCCGGTCATCACAAGTCTTGACTTTAATCGGTTGAAGGCGACCTTGACGGTTACCTTCCTGGATAACTTCAGCGGGATGGATCTGGCGAGTCTGTCAAACTTGGCCTTCTATCACATCTCGGCTTCGCCGTTGTCTTCCAAGGCGCGCGTACCCAGGTGGTCGTCGCCGAAAAGCGTTGTGTATGCTCCGCGCGCCTCGAACGCCGATTCGGTCATTGTCCATATCGTCTTCACGCATAAGCGCATCTTCAGAGGTGGCAAATACGAGGTCCAGATCATTTCCGGGACCGGTGATGCGGGCATTCATGATGTGGCCGGAAACGCCTTGGACGGTAACTTCCTCGGAACGGTCCGCAATGGCAACGGTTCGTCCGGCGGCGACTTCATCGCGGAGATTTCGACATTCCACAGAGTTGTTCCGAAGCGTGATGGTAGCATGTCGACCGCCAATAGAGTTGGCCGGCCAGCCGGCTCACGCCCACACGCCGGGGGCGGCAAACGCTAATTGAAGTGGCGGGCAATCTCCTGACTCCCGATTGTAAGCTCAGGCAGGCTTTGCTCCTACTTGCTCAACTGTCTTGATCTCCGATAATACCCAGTCGAAGCTCTCGAGGAACGCACCCAATTCAACAGGCTCGAGTAGCAAATTGAGCCCGAATGTAGGCCGTTTTTTTAACGCTTCTTCGGGAATCGACACGCCGATTGCCGAGAGCCTCTGGGCTAGCTCCTTCCGTTTTATCTCTTCGGCGAACGGCGGGATTTTCATGTGTTGAAATTGCAGCTCGACGCTCCCGTACGTCCAGACCGAGAAGAGGAAGTGCTGCCCCAGCCTGTTCTTGTATGACGGAAAGAACGATCCGTCTTTCTTGCCTTGCCCCCACCAGACACTCAGTCCGTGGTCCTTCGCCCAGTTCAGCAGCCGCTGGGCAACGGCCGTTTCTAGCTCGCCCCGTCTTCGACTCAGTTCGGAAAAGAACAACGACTCATCCCACTGTCTTGGTTCACCCTGTTCCACCTTTTTCCGCTGGCGGGCCGTTTCCGTCTGTCCCACGACGCGCGGGACGAGCGTCTTGAGGTTCTCACCGACGAACTGCCTGACCTCGATGGCAAGCACCTCGGCCGGGTCCATCTGGCTGTTCAGGAACTCGACGACCCGCCGCAGCTCGATCGGGATCTCGTCGGCGATGAACAGCAGTCGGACCCGGCCAGCCTGGAGGTTGGTTTTCACGGTTTGCCAGAACATCGATACGTCTTGACCTTCGCCGAGAAACCGGACTAGCTCGGCTTCAGGATCACGTCCGTCCTCCCTGCACCGGCTCTCGAACCTGGCCTTGATCGCCTCGACGGGCCAGTAGACGACAGCATTGGCGGCGTAGTCGAGCATCTGACCGATGACTTCCCGCCTGATGCGGGTATCAGAACTTCGCTTGACCTCGACGAGCGTGGGAATGGCTTCCTGGTCAAGAAACAGATGGTCGAGCGACCAGCGCGCGGCCCCGTCTTGTTCGCCGGGTACCGCCATCTCACGCGTGACGAGCAGCCAGCGCCTGGGGTCGTCAGCATCAATTTGCTCACCGGCGAGAAGATCCGGGTGATCGGCCAGCAACTTCTGCAAGAGGCTTTCCGAATCGTACGGAGCTTCCTCCATTGAAAGCAGCGTGGAATCGTCTTTGAGAAGGTAAATACGCCCGGCCAATGCTCACCTTTGGTTGGAGTCTAGATCGTATCGATGGAGGAGTTAATTGCTCCGCGACATCCCGTTTGGGTCTAACCGCCAGAAACGCGCCTGCCGGGTCAACTCGCACAGCGCCTCGACCAGTATGACCCGGAGAAAATTGTCGTCGCGGAGCCCCAAGAAGCGTCGTAGGCACCCCAGGAAGCCGTCGTTGAACAGAGCATTCTCCAACGGCACGTCATCATAGCCGGTGCCGTGCATAGGGATCAAATTGACGGCGGCCTCGCCGTCCAATGCAATCTCCGCCGGCTAACGACAAAGCTCAGCGGACCCGGTCACGGGCGAGCGATCTATGTTGACGGGGCAAGCGCGGCCCGCGGCCGGGGTCCGCCGCAGCGAGATTCAGGCCGGAGTCTTCGCGGGAACATGCGTCGGCCGGCGAGGCGGCAAGCTGACGACCTGGCGGCGCTCCGCCACGTCTCGCTCGTGGAGGGCACGGACAATTGGCGTCAAGTCATGGGCGAATTGACGGCAATACTCCTCACGCGCAGCCGTCACGGTGCGCAGGACATCATCCTCATGCATCTTCGTGGTTCCCCTCGGTCAGGTGCTCCGGCGTACAGATTGTCGGCGGCTCAAACCCCGCGTCCCGGCAGGCCGCTTCGATCCCGACGATGAGGTGTACATGATCTGGTGGATGCCTTGATCGTCGCCGACGAAAAGCAGCTCCATGCCGCTTGGGGCCAGCATGGCAAACTCAGGATGCTCGACTTTGTGGCTTCGTCCGTCGGACAGCCGGACGACGAATGGTCGGAAGGGTACAGCGCCAATGGCTTCGCGGACTTGGTTCGAGATTGCCATGAGTCGATTGCTCCTCTGCCTGGGATTTCTGCTGGTGGCTATTGTAGTCTCAGGCGGACCGGGTGCCAGCAGTGTCGGTTGAGCGGCGAACGGCGATGCGGCAGGCCGGCCGAGCGGATCATTCGTCATCGGTGCCTCTTCTGTGCGCTCGTCGCCGTGGCCTGGGCCACGGGGGCTTCGCCGGGTCAGTGTGGGCCTCACGAGTTCAGGCTTTGTCTCTGGTTCAAGTATGCCGTTATGAGAGAAACTTGGCGGCTTCGCGGGCCGGGTAGACCGGCGTTCGGAATCGACGTGCAGCGAATCGTGCCGCTGTCGCCACAGAGGATCAGATGCTTTGGTGGCCAGCAGCATTTTCATATATTGATGCGGCGTGTCTCAGTTTTGCAGTCGTGCGTAGTTGGACATGGAAGTCGCATTTCACGCTCTCTGAATTATGCGGATGCGACTGACCCTTGCAGTGAAGGGGCATACTACCGCGATGACGCGGTTGTTATCCTCGCGGAAGCGGAGAAGCAACGAGTGCGACTGCGCCTTTGCAGACGGAAGACGCACCGGCTCCGAGTCACTCCGTTGATCGGCCGCGGCTAACCCTCTGCGTTCCGAGTGGTCAGGATAGGACGAGACGACCCATCCCACGAGCGCGACGGCAGCGTGACCCGAGCTTCGGGCATCTTCGTCGTGCTGGATGCGTCGACTCCGGTGGCCCTCGGCTATGAACGACGTCTCACGCATCCTCCAAGATATCGCTGACGGCGACCCCCGCGCGAGCGAGCAGCTTTTGCCACTGGTGTATGACGAGCTGCGCCGACTGGCGGCGCAGAAACTCGCGTCCGAGAGGCCCGGCCAGACCCTCCAGGCTACCGCCCTTGTCCACGAGGCCTACCTCCGGCTGATCGTCGGGAACCAGGCGCGGGACTGGGGCGGGCGGGGCCACTTCTTTGCCGCCGCCGCCGGGGCCATGCGGCGAATCCTGGTGGAGGCCGCCCGTCGCAAGGGCAGCCGCCGTCGCGGGGGCGAGCGGCGGCAGTGCGAACTTCTGGACGGGGATCTGGTCACCTGCCCGGCCAGCGATGAACTGCTCGACCTCAATGAGGCGCTCTCGAAACTGGGCTTTGTGGACGCGCAGGCCGCGGAGGTCGTCAAGCTCCGCGTCTTCGCGGGGATGACCGTGGAGGAAGTCGCCGAGCACCTTGGAATCTCGCCTCGTACCGCGAAGCGGTCCTGGGCTTACGCACGCGCCTGGCTGGGACGGGAATTGGCGACGAACCACGGGCCGGGGCCTTGATCGAGGACGAGGCCGTAGAAAAAATTTCGACGATTTTTGGCCCGCACTTCGCGCCAATTACGCACGACCTGTCACGAGGTGACCGAGAGGCGGGGGAGGCGTGATGAACGAGCAAGTGGCCGACGAGAGATCGATCTTCATCCGGGCGATCGAGATCACCTCGATCGAGGGGCGGTCCGCGTTCCTGGATGCCGTCTGCGGAGACAACCAAGCGCTACGGGACGAGGTCGAGGCCCTCCTGGGGGCCCACGAGAGGCCGTTGGGGCTACTCGACTGCGCCAGACATCGGCCGACCGACGGATGACATGCTCGCGGCTCATGAGGGGCCCGGCACCGTCGCCGGACCTTACAAGATCTTGCAGGCGATCGGCGAGGGCGGCATGGGCGCCGTCTACATGGCCGAGCAGACCCGCCCAGTGAGGCGGCTCGTCGCGCTGAAGGTCATCAAGGCCGGTATGGACGGTCGCCAAGTCCTCGCCCGCTTCGACGCCGAGCGGCAGGCGCTGGCCCTGATGGACCACCCGAACATCGCTCGCGTCCTTGACGCGGGTGCCACCGATGCGGGCCGACCTTACTTCGTGATGGAGCTGGTCAAGGGCATCCCGATCACTCAGTTCTGCGACGAGCACCAGTTGACGGCCCGCGAGCGGCTGGAGCTGTTTCTCCCGGTCTGCCGGGCGGTGCAACACGCCCACCAGAAGGGGATCATCCACCGCGACCTGAAGCCCTCCAACGTCCTCGTAGCCCAGTACGACGACGAGCCGGTGCCGAAGGTCATTGACTTCGGCGTCGCCAAGGCGACGAGCCAACGGCTGACCGAGCAGACGCTGTTCACCGCATTCGGCTCGCTCGTCGGCACGTTGCAGTACATGAGCCCCGAGCAGGCCAAGCTGAACGCCCTGGATGTCGACACCCGTAGCGACGTCTACTCGCTGGGCGTCCTGCTCTACGAGCTCCTCACCGGCAGCACGCCCCTGGAGCGGGCAAGACTGGACCGGTCGGCGCTGGACGAGCTGTTGCGGCTGATCCGCGAGGAGGAGCCGCCCCGCCCGAGCACGCGGCTGAGCCAGTCGGGCGCGGAGCTGGCGGCGATCTCGGCCCGCCGTCGGACCGAGCCGGCGCAGCTCGGCAGGGCCCTCCGCGGCGAACTCGACTGGATCGTGATGAAGGCGCTCGAGAAGGAGCGGGCGCGGCGCTACGACACCGCCAACGCCCTGGCCCGCGACCTCGAGCGCCACCTCCGAGACGAGCCCGTTGAAGCCTGCCCGCCGTCGCCCGGCTACCGGTTGCGCAAGGCTGCCCGCAGACACAAGGTGCCGCTGGCCGTCGCGAGCGCCTTCACCGTATTGCTCCTGGGCACACTCGCCCTGGTGACCTGGGGATGGCGGGCCGAGCGTGCGGCGCGCACCGAGGCCGAGGCGGCGCAGCGAGAAGTGCTGGCCCAGGCCCGAAAGATCGAGCAGGCCGCGGAGCGGATGAACGAGGCCAATGCGGCTCTGGACCTCGGGGGCCACTACGCCCACCATCATCGCTGGGCCGCGGCCGAGGCCGAGTATACTCGCGCGGCCCGGCTCCGCCCGGACCATTCGCAGGTCTTCATCCGGCGGGGGAACCTCTACACCGGCCTCGGCCTGTGGGACCTCGTCGCGAACGACTATGCCCGCGCCTTCGCCATCCGCGAACCAGACACGGCCTCCCTCTGGTACAACGACGCGTTGCTCCACCTGATGATCGGAGACGAGGCCGGCTACCGGCGGGTCTGCGGGCGCATGCTCGAGCGATTCTGCGGGAGGATCGACGGCCTGATCGGTCCGGAGCAGGTCGAGGAGAAGGATGACGTCGCGGTGACACGCTTCGTGCTGGTCCGCGCCTGCGTCCTGGCCCCGGCCGCCGTCCCCGAGTACGACCGGCTCCTGCGGCTCGCCGACATGTCAGCGGCCTCCGAGGGACCCTACTTCTGGGTTCCACTGTATATTCGCGGTGCGGCCTGCTACCGCGCCGGGCGGCTCGAGGAAGCCGTCCGTCTCCTGCGCGAGTCCCTGTCTCGAACCGATGACGAGGCCCGGGCCAATGACGGAGCCCAGGCACTCAACTTCCCGTACCTGGCGATGTCCCTCCAGCGGCTGGGCAGGGGCGATGCGGCCCGTCAGGAGCTGCGGAACGCCCGGGAGGCGCTCGATCGGTGGGCCAAAGCCGCTTTCGACCGTCCCGACCGGTTTGTCCCCGTGACCTCCTGGAATGACTGGGTGGAATACCAGGTCCTGTACCGCGAGGCGCACCGGCTGATCGAGCGATCCGATCCCCCCGAGGACCCGCGCCTGCTCGTCGTCCGCGGCCGGGCCTTCTCCGCGCTCGGGCGGGGCGACCGGGCGGAGGCCGAGTTCGCCAGGGCCCTCCGACTGGCACCGGACGACGCGAAGATCCGGGATGCAGTCCGCACCCGTCCGTAAGGCCATGGCGATGCCTGACCACGAGCAAATCCGGGGGCTGCTCCGCATCAGGAAACGGGACTTCTCGTTCAGGATGCTGCCCCAGTACCACGTCCCTTGACACCTTTCGGGAGAAACGACGATGAGACGCACGCTTTCGGCCGCTGCCTATTTCGCCCTGGTGGTTCCCACGATGGGCCGTGCCGACGATACCGATTCCGAGAGGCAGGTCGCCTCGCTCTCAAAGCAAAACTACGCCGCCCTTGTAACGGGCGACACTGCGGCCCTTGACGCCGTCCTGTCCGACGACTGGTTGGTGATTGACCCGTTCGGTGAAGTCATTAGCGAGGCCCGGCAAGCGAAAGAACTGAAGGACGGGACAACGGATTTTCTCTCAATCGATTCGTCGGAAGTCAAGGTGCGTGCGTATGGCGATACGGCCGTCGTAACGGGTCGCTATCAGGTCAAAATAAAGATGAGGGGGCGGGAGGATACCGTTCCTGTCCGCATCACCGAGTCGTTCGCCAAACAAGGAGCTAAATGGCGTTGCGTCTCCGCGCAGGTGACACGCATCGCAGTGCCACTCCGGGAGAACCGTTGACCCTGGACGGGCTATCCTCAGGACGCCTCGGAGCCGATACCGAGGTGTCCGGCGGCATATGAAGTTTGGACGTCTGCGTTTCGGGTCGCGACGCGAGGGTGACGCATCAGCGAACACCTTTCTGTCTGACCCGAGGCCGATGCTGGAACATCGTTGGTGGCTCACGACATCGTGAAATAGTTCATGGCGGCGAAGTCGAAATACTCGGGCTTGAGCTCGAGAGGGATGTCATTATAGATACAGTAACTGCGCACCTGGCTGAGAAGGTCGCGAGGATGGCAACAGCGAAACGGGCGGCTCACGCGGCGATAATGGCGCTCGATCAGGTAGTCGATCGCCGCCGAGTCGGCCGATTGAAAACCCAGCTTGGGCGCGAACATCGCCAGCATTTGTCGGAACATGTCTTCAGTCGGATCGGCCGCTTGAATCTTGTAGGGGATGCGACGGAGAAAGGCTTCATCGACCAGTTGGCTGGGTTCGAGGTTGGTTGAAAAGATGATGAGCTGGTCGAACGGCACGCGGATCTTCTTGCCGTTGGCCAGGCTGAGGAAGTCATAGCGTTTTTCGAGCGGCACGATCCATCGGTTCAGAAGCTCAACAGGCTGCATCCGCTGGCGGCCGAAGTCGTCGATCAAGAATGTGCCCAGGTTGCTCTTGAGCTGGAGGGGTGCTTCGCTGATGTTGGTTGCCGCGTCGGAGTGAATCTCCAGGTCACACATCCGCAGCTCGCCACCGGCGATAATCGTCGGGCGGCGGATCTGAATCCAGCGGTGATCGTGATCGGAGTCATCAAGCAGGCTCGACGAATGGCCACGCTCGATCGGTTCGTGGTTGGTCATGTCAAACAGTTTGATAATCTGGCCCTCGGCCTGGATCACCTTGGGAATCCACACGGTGGTTCCGAAGCAGCGCGTGATTCGTTCCGCGATACTGGTCTTGCCGTTGCCGGGGTAACCGTAGAGGAAAAGGCCGCGTCCCGAGTTGATCGCCGGCCCGAGCAGGCGAAACGTCTCGTCGGCGATCAGCAAGTCGGAGAACGCCTCCCGCAGATCGTCTTCCTTGGGATGTTCTGACGTGATCGTCTGGGCCGCGACCGACTTCAAGTAGTCTTGAAACGGCACCGGGGCCGAACCGACATAGGCGCATTCTTGCATGTACATCTTGGCGCGGGCACGGCCGATATCGGTGAGCGTGTAAAGATAGTCATTGGCCGATGCGGAATTGGCATAGGCGAGGATCTGTTGATTCTTGAGACCGCGCAAGAAGTCAGGGAAAGGAGCAAACGGCAAACCGAGCTCGGCGGCGATCCGCCGGCCGGCGGCCACGCCAATGCTCAGGAGGAATTTGAGCACCAGGCCTTCGGTCATCGCCGGGTTCAAGCCAGCCTCTTCAAACGATTCGACGGCGCGGGTAAAAGGCAGACTTGCTCGATGAGCTCATCGTCGCGGTGGTAGACGCTGACGCTGTTGCTGGCACGTTGGAATTCTCCAGTAGGACACCTGCGCGCCGGGTCATATCCTTGACTTGGCAATCAGGCTTGCGGTGCGATTGCATTTGCGGAAAACAAAGCGATTCGGTCGCGCGGTCGCAGCAAGCCTAGGTCATGCGAATCGACCCGTCAAAATCAGGCGTTGAACGAGTGCGATAGAGCGTGTCATGAGCCCTGCTGTTTTATTCGGCCGGCCGATGCGAGATCGTCGAGTGCCTCTGGTGTAGTAGCTGGCTCCTGCGGAGCCGGGAGTGCCTCCTGCGAAGGTTCAACGCTTGGTTTTTCCATGCGATGGCGATTTTGATGGCCTCGGCAACGCCGTGAGCCAGGGCACTCCAGGGGTCATGGACCCAAGCAAGGACAGAGGCCGCTCGGCAATCACGAGTTAAGTTCATGACACGCTCTGGCCAGCCGCTCGGTCAGGTTTGAACGCGACGGCGGCATCTCGATCGAGACCCGGCGCGAGTCGGCCCGATCGGTTCGATCGTGATGATCCAGGTGTCGCCGGGCAGAACGCCACGCACGCGATCCGCCCACTCGACAACGCACACGCCGGCCGCGTCCCAGTAGTCGGTGACCCCGAGGCTCTCAAACGCCCGCGCATCGGGCAGGCGGTAGGTATCGAAATGGTAGATCGGGATACGGCCTTCGTATTCCTGGATCAAGACGAATGTGGGGCTTGAAATGGCGGTCGGATCGGCACCGAGCGCTTCGGCGATCGCCCGGACCAGTCGCGTTTTGCCTGCCCCCAGGGGACCGATCAAGCCAATGACGACGCCCGGCTCGACCAGGTCGGCGAGCGCCCGGCCGAGCCGCGCGGTATCGGCTTCGGAGTCGAGGCCGATGATCAGGGTGTTGCCGCTTTGCTTGACTTCCATCGCACGATGTTAACCTGTACGGAAATGGTCGAACCCCATGGCGCTCGATCGAGGTCTCGCGGCCGTCGCGGCCGCGGAGCCGTAAGCCCGGCGCCGCGGTGATGGTTCCCACACGGTAAACCTTCGCCGGAGACGGCGGCGCCGCGGCCAGGGTCGCGGCGTCGTCGTCGGCGACCACGAGGCAAAGTTCAAAATCTTCACCGTCGTTCAGAGCATGATCGAGGGGCGTTCTGCCATCGCGGCGACTCATTTCCTGGGCGTCGGCATGAATGGGGAGTGCGGCCTCGTCGAGCGTCGCACCCAGGCCGCCACTTTCCGTCAAGATATGGTGCAAGTCGGAAGAGAGGCCGTCGGAAATGTCGATCATGGCATGGATGTCGCAGGTTCGGTGCATGGCGAGCGACTCCTCGATTCGAGGCTCTGGTCGGAGGTGCCGGCCCGCCAGCAGGCTGCCACCGAGGGGGCCGGTCACGAGGATCGCATCACCGGGCTGGGCACCGCTTCGGCTGACGGCGCCGCGCCCCGTCGATTGGCCGATCGCCATGATGGTGATCACCAGTGGACCGTCCCACGCATTGGTATCGCCGCCAATCAGGTCAATCTGAAAACGGTCGGCGAGCTCGCGCATGCCAGAGTAGAGACCTTCGGCCAGGATGGCGGCCCGATCGCGTGGCAGCGCAACGGCGACCAAGGCCGCGCGCGGTGTGCCGGCCATGGCCGCGATATCGGAAAGATTGACGCCGAGCGCCTTGTAACCGACGGCACGCGGGCCGTCTTGCTCGAGCCGAAAATGCCGGCCGTCCATGAGCATGTCGGTGGTGATGAGAAAATCAGAACCAGGGTAGGAGGTGAGGATCGCACAATCGTCGCCGATTCCGAGTTTGGTTGCACCGCGCGCACGCTGGCGCTCCTGTTCTCGGATCCAGTCAATGAGGGCGAATTCTCCGCGATCTCTGTTGGGTTTATCCATGAGCATGGGGGGAGCAAAGATCCAGGAAGGGGCTCGTCGAGGAAAACGGAGACGGTCAAGACGTTGAACGCGTGCGCCCGGCCAGAAATCCTCTCATGACCTGTTCGGTGGCGCGTTCCAGAAGCGGAGCGGCCTGGTGGACCGCGTCTTCGAGGCGGATCGGACCGGGGCATATTGAATAAAAGGCGTCGACGCCGTGCTCGAGGACGGCGCCGGCTCCTTCGCCGATCGAGCCTGCCAGAACCAGAGTAGGGCAATGGAACGACCGTGCCAGCCGCGCCACACCCACGATCGTTTTTCCGAACGCGCTCTGGGCGTCGATCGCGCCTTCAGCGGTCAGGCAGAGGTCGGCGGTTTCGAGGCGGTCGGCAAGCTTCACCGCGTCGATGATCAGGTTGATGCCGGGCTCGAGTTTTCCGCCGGCGAAGGCGATCATGCCGGCGCCCAGCCCGCCGGCGGCGCCGGAGCCGGGCTGATCCTTGATGGAAATCTCCAGGTCGCGCTCGACGATCATCGCGAAATGCGCCAGGTTGCGATCGAGGATTGCGACGACGGGCGGCGAGGCCCCTTTCTGGGGACCGTAAACGGCCGATGCGCCGCTCGGGCCGCAGAGCGGGTTTGAGACGTCGCAGGCCACGGCGATTTCGATACCGTCGAGCTGGGCGGATCGCCCTGACGCGTCGATGCGCGCAGGCGGTCGAGCGGGCCGCCGCCTGGTTCGAGGTCGCGTCCCGCTTCGTCGAGCAAGCGAAAGCCAAGTGCCTGCGCCAGACCGGCGCCGCCGTCGTTGGTTGCGCTGCCGCCAATGCCCACGATCACGCGCCGATGCCGGCCGCGATCGCAGCGAGGAGAAGCTCGCCGGTCCCTCGGGTGGTCGCCGACATGGGATCGCGCTTTTCCCGGGAAATGAGTGCCAGTCCCGAGGCGGCCGCCATCTCGATGACGGCCGTCTTGCCATCGCCGAGAATTCCGAAACAAGCGATGACCGGTTCGCCGAGCGGGCCCGTCACACGGGCCTCGCGAATGGCACCGCCCGTGGCCGAGACGAGCGCCTGCGTCGTCCCTTCACCACCATCGGCCATCGGCACGCGATCAATCGACGCCCCGGGCGCAGCGTGTGCGACGCCCCGCGCCATCGCCGCGGCCGCTTCGAGCGCGGTCAGGCTCCCCTTGAATTTGTCCGGGGCGATCACGACGCGCATGGAGGCCGGCTCGGTCGAGGTCGACGTCAGACCGGTTGCTTGCGCACAAGATTTCCGGCCGACCGTTCAGTGAATACGACGCAGTATCACAGAATACTCGATCCAACGAGTCTGATCCAACCGCGCGAGTCGACCGAAAAAAGGCGAGTCCCCGACAAGGCCGTGCTCACGCCGCTCCCGCCTGGATCGTGCGCGGTTCTGGCATCTCGAAGGCGATTTCCTCGCGTTTCACCGTCACGTCGTCGGGCGCTTCGATGCCGATGCGGATGGAGTTGCGGTCAATTTTGACAACCGTCACGCGGACTTGCTCGCCCACGTGAAAACTCTGACCGAGCTTCCTGCTCAAGACTAACATTGAAAACTCCTCCTTGAGTTTCGCCCGAGCGGTCTGATCGACGTCAGGCCTGGAAAGGACGATTTCGCTCTCCCTTCGGCCCCATCAAAAAGCACCTGTCGTGCCAAGACCGGACAAAATCGCCCTTTCCGTTTGAGCATCGGCCGCAAATCGCTTATTTTGAGCGGCTTGGGGCAACGATTGTGATTCACGCGAATCGGCGTCAACGGGATCGACGGGTGTAACATCGAGCCCGGCTTTGTAAGAATTACCTTGAGTTGCGTCGCTGGATTTCTTGACGAGGTGCCGCGCCTCTGGCCGGCGGTCCGGCGATCGACCTTGGTTTCACTGTCCGCCGTTCGGTAAGGAGCAGCGTGTGAGGTCGGTTTTGAGGAGGATGACCTTGCCCTTCGCCCGCTCCGACCTGATTGGCGCCGTGGCGGTTGCCGCGGCGCTCTTTGCGTGGCTCTGGCCCATCGGGCTCGGCGGCAAGATGCCCGTGGGTGGCGATGTCACGCAGTTTTTCATGGGTTTGATGGGTTTTCTGAGCGAGTCTCTGCGCGCTGGCCGGCTTCCGGTCTGGAACGATCTATGGGGTTATGGGTTCCCGGGGATCGGCGAGAGCCAGATGGGCGTGTTCTATCCGCTGCACGTTCTATTTTACGGACATCTCGCCACCGAGACGGCCTACGTGGTGAGCATGGTGTTTCACACGCTGTGGGGAGGGCTCGGCACATTCTGGGCGGCGCGGCGATTTAACATCTCGTTCGCCGGCTCGGCGCTGGCTGCATTCGCGTGGTCGGCGTCGGGGTTCTTTCTCATTCATCTGGCTCATCAATGGGGCTACACAACGGGCTCATGGATGCCCTGGGCGTGGGGCCTGACATGGTGCTGCCTGGATTCGCCAACGGGCGCATTCCGCCGATCGGCCCCCTTCTTGCTCAGTATTGTGCTGGCTCTTCAGATCTTGCCAGGACACTTTCAGCTTGCGTTCATGACCGAGTGCGGCGTCGTGTTGCTTGTCGCGGGTACGATGTTCGAGCGATGGAGTCGGCGTTTCTTCCTCGATACGCGTGCCGACGAATCGGCATCCGCCGGCTTTCGCTACGGCGGCGCAGGGCAAGTACTGCTTGCGCTGGTGGCCGTTTTTCCCTTGACGGCCATCCAGCTCTGGCCAACGGTGCGCCTGGCGGGACTCGCCGAGCCGCGTGATTTCGAATACCTCTCTGGCTTCGCCGCGACGCCCTTTCATCTGGTCAACTTCGTGGCGCCGGGGTTCTTTCACCGGTCTCCGCTCTGGCGTCCGCTCGTCTGGGACCCGTTTCATACCTCACCGGAGGAACAGCTTGCCTATATCGGACTGGTTCCGCTATGTCTGGCTGGCATGGCCATTGTTCGCGGATGGCGCCATGACGCGGTCGTACGTGTGCTCGCGATCCTTCTGGCGGTGACGCTCGTCTTGAGCCTGGGGCCTTATGTGCCGGGGTTTCGTTACTTGATCAAGCTCCCGGGGTTCTCGTTCTTTCGTGCGCCGGCGCGGTGGGGGCTCGCGGCGTCTTTATTGCTGGCGCTTCTGGCCGGCAAGGGGTTTGACGGCTGGGCGCACTGGACACGTCCGGGCCGTTCCTTGGGACGGTTTGCCTTCCTCGCTTTGTTCTGGGTACTCGCCACTCTGGGTGTCATTGAGCTGGCTCTCTTGAGTTCCGCGCGACCGGGCTGGCCCACGGTGGCCCGGGCCTTTCAGCGCGCATTCGACGCGATGCCGTGGACCGGCGATCCCACCTTCGCGACGGTGATGACCGATGCCCGCCGGCCGGCCGGCGACTCGCGGATCCCGGCCGGATTGAACCGATCGATGTTCTTGCGACAAGACAGGCAGGCCGGGAGTTTTGCGAGTGAACGCGTGGCGATCTACGCCCTCGAGCTCGGCGAGCTCGCCGCGTTGCTGGCTGCGATCTGGGTGATCGGGCAGCTCAGCGATCGGCGCCGCCTGAGCACCGCCGGCAGCCGCTGGATGCTGATCGCGGTCACATTTCTCGATCTGTGGGTCCTCGGCCGCCATCGTCTGCTCGACGTCGATTCGGTGCGGCCTCTCGTCGAACAAAGCCCGGTGCTGGCGCGGCTCGCCCGCGAGCCCCGTGGGACCCGTGTCGCCAGCGACAAGCTCAAGAATATGCCGATGTTAGTTGGTCAAACACCGATCCTTGCATACCGCACGCTCGACTTGCCGGCCGTTGGCGGCTTGACTTCGTTGACCGTCGCGCCGCTCAATGCCCCGGCGATCGCGCCTCTCGTCCACAGCGCCTTGCGAGCCACCGGCACGAGCCTGCGCATTATCGACCCGATCGAGAATCGCAAGGACAGCATGCTGGGCATCAAGTCACAGCCGCATGAAACGATCGAAGACCCGGCGCTGGCGACCTGGCTTTTTGGTGCGTCGTGGGTGACCGACAACGGACCCTGGGCAAAAACGTTCTCGATCTGGAGCGCGCCCGGTCAGGCGGTACGCGCATGGATGGTTCCCGAAGACACAATTGGCGCGCCCGATGCGCTTTCCGATTGGCCCGGCGATCCCCGCGAGCTCCTCGCGATTCTCGACGATGCCGAGCCCCTGGCGACGGCAACGCCCTATCCCGAGGAGTGGCTGATCGCCGTTGAATCAGACGAGCCCGCCTGGGTCATCGTGTCGCAGGTTGCCGATCCCCAGTGGACGGCTCGGTGGATCGGACTCGATGGGCAAGGTGAGTTCGAAGGCGAGATCTTGCCGGCGTTTCGTAAGGGGACAAAGCCAGGCGCCTGGCAACGTCTCGCGGTTCCCGCTTCGGGCCGCTGGACATTACAATTAGAATATGAAGCACGTGACGTTGCCGAGGGCGCGGCCATCTCGCTGATCGCGTGGCTCTCGCTCGTCGTCGCGGCGATCGCGATGGCGGTGTGGAGTTTCCGTTCGAGACCGGCCATCCCAGAGATCAATCAATCCGAGGCACAGGGTGACAACGAAAGTCAGGGTGGCGATCGTCGGAGCGTCGGGATACGCGGCGCGTGAGCTGATTGAAATCTTGCTGCGGCACCCGTGCGCCACGATCACGGCCGCGACCTCGCGGCAGGATGATGCGCCACGGCTTGATGCACTGCATCCGAGTCTGGCCCATCGAATTGATCTGTCGTGCGAGGCGTTTGACGCTGACCGCATCGCCGAGCGCGCATCGTTTGCCTTTCTGGCCTTACCGCACACCGCAAGCATGGCGGTCGTTCCGGCGCTGCGCGAGCGTGGCGTGCGGGTGATCGATTTGAGCGCCGATTACCGCCTGAGCGATGCCCAGGTGTATGCCGATTGGTATGGTCATGCGCACACGGATGAAGATGGCCTTCGCGCGGCGGTTTATGGGCTTCCCGAGCTCTATCGGGGCCAGATTCCGGGACGCGCCTTTGATCGCGAATCCGGGCTGCTATACGTCGACCAGTATCCTGGCACTCGCGCCACTGGTCGCCGAAGACGTGATCGAGCGGCGTAACATCATCATCGATGCCAAGAGCGGGGTCTCGGGTGCTGGACGCTCACCCAAGCTGGCCTACCATTTCCCGGAGTGTAACGAGAGCCTGTCGGCCTATGGTGTCGGGCGTCACCGGCACACTCCCGAGATCGACCAGGTGTTGACCGATGCGGCAGGCGGGCGCGGCGAGGCGGTGGAAGTGATCTTCACACCGCACCTGGTGCCGATGGACCGCGGCATCTTCGCGACGGTTTATGCCCAGCCCAGGCGGTCGGTCACCGAGCATGAGCTCCTGGCCCTTTTTCAATCGTTTTATGCGGGGAGTCCGTTCATCCGGGTCGTCGGCCACTTGCCCGCGACAAAAGACTCTGCTCATACCAACTTCTGCGACATCACGGTTCGCGTCGTGCGCGGGCGGATCATCGTTCTGGCGTGCCTCGACAATTTGATCAAGGGGGCCGCGGGCGTTGCCGTTCAGAATTTCAATCTGATGAACGGCTTCGCCGAGGAGACGGCTTTGCTCTAGAACGTGCGAATGACGGCCGCGGGTGCTACAGACTTCATGTACAGTCTGTGCGTGAGCATTTATGGACAGCTTATCGCCGAGCCGCCACGATTGATCGACTGATCTCGGCGCCACGGGTGGCGATCTCGGCGCGGAGATTCCATAATAAATGGCGCAGAGGAGCGAAGATCCCACCGAGTCGGCCGGCGACTTTGACGAGGAACCGACGGCAGCCGGCGGCCCATCGGCGGCGTTTCACATCCTGGCCAGCGAGCGAGCAAGCAACGGGGAGTTCCTGCCGTGTCCGAAGGTCTAAAGCAAGTTTACGGGATCGACCTGGGAACCACATACTCGGCGATCGCGTACGTCGACGAGCACGGAAAGCCCGTCATTGTTCCCAACCAGGAGAGCGAACGAATCACGCCTTCGGTCGTGCTCTTCGATGGCGACAGTATCATCGTCGGCAACACGGCCAAGGAGTCGGCGAAGGTCGAGCCTCATCGCGTGGTCTCGCGCATCAAGCAGCACATGGGCGACCCGAACTTTGTCTTTCAATACGAGGGGCAGGCATTCGGACCCGAGGATATCTCGTCGTTCATTCTCCGGAAAGTCGTCGGCGATGCCGAGATCGCACTCGGTGAGAAAATCAGCGATGTCGTGATCACGTGCCCGGCGTATTTTGGTACGCCCGAACGCGAGGCGACGGCCAACGCGGGCCGCCTGGCGGGCTTGAATGTGCGCGCGATCCTGAACGAGCCGACGGCGGCGGCCGTGGCCTATGGGCTCGAGCAAGGTGAAGACCAGACGGTCTTGGTCTACGATCTGGGCGGGGGCACTTTCGACATCACGATGATCGAGATCAAGGACCGGTTGATCCGCGTGATTTGCACGGGGGGCGACCATCGGCTCGGGGGCGTGCTCTGGGACGAGGCGATCGTGATGTACCTGGCCGAGCAATTTCGAACCCAGACGGGCGAGGCCGCCGACCCGCTCGACGACGCCGAGGTCTTGAACGATTTGTTTCTCCAGGCCGAGCGCGGCAAGAAAACACTCACCCAGCGCGACAAGGCCCCGTTCCGCGTCACGCACGCCGGCCAGCAAGCGCGCGTCGAGCTCGACAGGGAGAAGTTTGAAGAGATCACCAAGCATTTGCTCGACCGCACCATCGAGCTCACGCAGGAGATGCTCGGCGATGCGCGAACCAAGGGGCACACCCGATTCGACAAGCTGATCCTTGTTGGCGGAGCGACGCGCATGCCGCAGGTTCGCAATCGCCTGGTGGCCGAATTCAACGTCGAGCCCGAAATCTACGACCCCGACGAGGCCGTGGCGAAGGGGGCCGCGCTCTACGCACTCAAGGAATCGCTGCAAGACCAGGTGCAAGACTTGCTCGCACCCAAGTCCACTGGCAACGGCCAGGCGGCCAAGCCGGTCGATCTTTCCGACGTTCCCGAGGAAGAGGTCACCAAGGCCCTCGACCAGCTAGAGAAACAGTTGGGCTTCACGTTGACGGGCCCCGTGCGTGAGCTGGTCAGTACCCGCATTGTGAACGTGCTCAGCAAGAGCCTGGGCGTCATCGCGCGTAACGAGAACAGTCTCGATGTGGTGTATTATCTCTTGCCGCGCAACTCGGAAGTTCCCCTCGAACGCGTCAGCGATTTTGGCACCGATGCCGACAATCAATCGGCCGTCGATATTCGCGTGATGGCCGGCGAGCGCGATAGCCCCGACCCGCTCGATTGCCAGGAAGTCGGTGTGGCGTCGCTGAGCCTACCCGAGCGGTTGCCGGCGCGAAGCCCGATCCGGGTCAAGTTCGCGATCAGCAAGGATGGCCGGCTCGGCGTCTCGGCGACCGATTTGACCGGCGGCGCCTCGATCGATGTCGAATTCCAGACCGAGGCCGTCATGAACGCCGAAGAGGTCGCGGAACGCTCGACCGCGCTACGGCTCATGACGGTTTCGTGAGGATTTTCGGACGCGCGACCTGGGAGAGTGAACACGATGACGACGACCGCGGTCGAACCGTTGACGAAGCCCGAGCTAGGGCGCAGCGTTTCATGTTCTGGGACGTGGGATGGGCCGGCTACCAGTCGCTTCTCAAGATGGTCGAAAACCGAAGAGTTCGCGTCACGTATGATCGAGGAAACGTCGAGCTGATAGCACCATTATCGATTCACGAGCGATACAAGTCGCTCATCGGTCGTATGATCGAAACCATTACCGAAGAACTCGATATTCGCGTCGTCGCTGTGGGATCAACCACATTCCAGAGCGAAGTGTTGGATAAAGGGCTCGAGCCCGACGAGTGTTTCTACTTCACGAACGCCGGGCGTGTCCAGGATTGGAATCGAGTCGATTTAGAGACTGATCCACCCCCCGATCTCGTTGTTGAAGTCGACATCACGGCCAGCTCGCTCGATCGCCTGGGGATCTACGCGGCCCTCCGCGTTCCTGAAATATGGCGGTTCGACGGCGTTTCACTGAGCGTCCTCTTGTTACAAGGCGACGGCAAGTATGTCGCAAGTCAATCGAGCGCGGTATTGCCGTTCGTGCCCATGAAAGAGCTCGAGCGATTCCTGGTGAGCTATGAGCCGGGAAACGATACGCGCTGGGGTCGCTCGTTTCGTGAGTGGGTGCGGGCCACGTTGGTGTCGAAATCGGGAAATTCGTAGGAGAGACACGAAGGAGAAACGTGATTCATGCGCACGGTCACCGCTGGAACAAGTCGCGCAACGAGCGACGAGCGTCGAACCATTGTCCGCGGCGTTGGTTGGAACGGATATCAGGCACTCTTGGCGAAATCGTCCGACCGCTCGGTTCGCTTGACCTACGACCGCGGAGACGTCGAGATCATGGCACCGTTGCCGAAACACGAGCGAAAGAAGTCTCTCCTCGGGCAATTCGTGCGTATCCTTGCGAAAGAGTTTCGTATTCCCGTCATACCGATGGGGTCGACGACATGGAATCGCGAAGATGTTGACAAAGGACTCGAAGCCGACGAGAGCTTTTATCTCGGCAATCTCGAGCGGATTCGCGATCCGGACGACGCCGATCTCGATGTGAATCCACCGCCCGACCTCGCCATTGAGATCGAGATCACACGCAGCGTGCTCGATCGATTGGGCATCTACGGGGCACTCCGCGTTCCCGAAGTATGGCGCTTCGATGGCAAAAGTTTGCGTGTTCTGCTTCGCCAGAATGACGGCTCGTATCAGGAAAGCCAGACGAGTGCCGTGTTTCCCGAGGTGCCGATGAATGAGGTTGCGCGATTCGCCGCGAACGACCAGATCGGCGACGAGAATGCGTATGTCGATACGTTCCTGGCGTGGCTGAGACAAGATGTATTGCCAAAGACTCGGGGACGAACAGAGACATAATCGCATTCGTGCGTTGCATTCAACGTTCATTCGACGGTCCATGCCGCAAAAGGTCCATCATCACCGAGGCAAGACAAGCTGATGCCCGCGTTCGTTGGAATCGACCTGGGAACAACCAATTCGGCTGTCGCGTTTCGCAACCAGTACGGGCGGCCGGAAGTGATTGCCAACCGTGAGGGGAGCAATATCACTCCGTCGGTTGTGTACTTCGGCGCCGATCCGCCGGTGATCGGCCAGGAAGCCAAGGAGTGGGCCCGCCTGGGCAATGAAGAGATCGCCAGCTTCTTCAAGCCCCACATGGGCAACCCGCTCTTCCAGCTTCAGTTTCACGGCAAGACGTATTCGGCCACGCAGCTTTCGACACTGGTCTTACGCCGGCTCAAAGAGGATGCCGAGGCGCGGCTGGGCCAAACGGTCGACCGTGCGGTGATCACGGTTCCGGCCTATTTTGCCGACTTTCAGCGCAAGGCCACGATCGAGGCCGGCGAAGCGGCCGGATTTCACGTGATGCGAATCGTCAACGAGCCGACCGCCGCTGCCCTGGCTTACGGGCTGCAAAAAGCGGGCGTCAACGAAACCGTCCTGATTTACGACCTGGGGGGCGGCACATTCGACGTCACCGTGGCCCAGATCACGCCCGAGGAGATCGTCGTCCTGTCGACGGCCGGCGATCACGATCTCGGCGGCAAGAACTGGGACGACCGCATCGCCACCTTCCTTGCGGAAAGCTTCGCCGCGGCGACGGGATTCGATCCGCTCGACGACCCCGTGGCACTCAACGAGGTGCTGGTCCGTAGCGAGCAAGCGAAATGGGCCCTGTCCGAACGGAATTCAACACGAATCACACTGCAGCTTGCCACCGAGCGGCGGAGCTTCGAGCTCGCCCGATCCGAGTTCGAGTCGATGACATTTCCGCTGATGGACCGGACCCGTCGCCTGACCGAAGAGGCACTGGCCGAGGCCAGGCTCGACTGGACGCGGCTCGACGGCGTGCTTCTGGTTGGCGGCTCGACACGCATGCCCATGGTTCGATCTTACGTCACCCAGATGGCCGGCAAGCCGCCACGCACCGGCGTCAATGTCGACGAAGTCGTCGCGCTGGGGGCGGCCATCCAGGCGGCCATGGAAGTAGGACAGAATATCGGCGACGCGGTCCCCCGTTTCACGCTCGGCGCGGCGGGTGGTCCGCCGCGGCCGGCGGCTTCGGAAAATCGACGCGTAACTGATGTCATGTCGCATAGCCTGGGAACCGTGGCCGTCAGTCCTGACGGTTCCGCTTACGTCAACGACATCGTGATCCGCCGCAACCTGCCGATCCCGGCGCGCAATACGAAATCGTATCTTCATGAGACACGCGGCGGGTCAAATACGCGACTCGAGGTCTACCTGACCCAGGGCGAGAGCGCCGCGCCCCTCGACTGCACGATCCTTGGCAAGTACGTTTTTGATGAAATTCAACCGACGGATTCCGAGGTGACCATCGACGTCGGGCTATCTTACGACTCGAACGGCATGGTGCAGGTGCAGGCCGTTCAGCGTGATTCAGGTCAGCGGCTGCCAATGACGGTCGAGCCCGTGCCCGATGATCTTTCGTGGCTGGGCCTTCCCCCGGAGACTTCGGCCGCGGCGCGCCCGCCAGAGCTGATCCGGGTCTTCTTGCTGATCGATGTGTCATCAAGCATGACGGGCCAGCCACTCACCGAAGCGCAGACGGCCGCGCGCGAATTCCTGTTGAAATGCGACCTGACCGCGATGGAGGTCGGGCTCATCTCGTTCTCGACGCTCGTCGCGCTGCAATCACCGGCCACGAACAACCTCCGCCGGCTTCATGCGGCCATACATCGACTCGAAGCGGAAGGGAGCACAAACCTCACCGATGCGCTCGAGATGGCGCGGGGACAACTGGTCGCCAGCGACCGAAAGCGGTATATCGTGCTGCTCACCGATGGCTATCCCGATGCGCCCGAGAGCGCCGTTGCGCAGGCTTTGGGGGCCAGAGAGCAAGGAATTGAAGTGGTCGCCATCGGAACCGGCGACGCCGATCGTGAGTATCTACGTCGGCTCGCCAGTAGCGAGCAAGCTTCTATTTTCGCGCGGAGTGGCGAGCTCGTGGAGACGTTCGGTCACATTGCCCGCGTCATCGCCGAAGGAGGGCGCGGCCTGCGCGTCTTGTCATGAGCAGGGCGACCCTTCCAGGTCCTATCTCGCCGCGATCACAGGGGGACTCAGCGCCCCGCCGGCGGCGGCTGGGACGCCGGCCGCTCCGTCCACGCCGCGGTTTCGCGCCGGGCGGGCCAACCTGCGGCAGGCTTACGATTTCGCGATCACCGGCGGGCTCGGCGCGCTTTTCGGGCTGTACCTCTACGTCGAGCTCGTGCAGGCCGAGTCGGTTTATGTGCGCGATGCCCTGGCTGGACTCTTGATTGGCGGATCGTTGGGAATTTTTCTGAACGCGTATGGCCCGTTTCGAGATGGAGCGTGGCTGAAGCTCTCGCGTTCTGTTGCCTGGGGCGCGCCGGCCGCCGCGCTGGGTGGGGCACTGGGCCTGGTTGCCGGTGAGCTCGTGATCGGCCTATTGCGCGGCGGGCTCATGGGCCGCGCGCTATCCTGGGCGGTGCTCGGCGTCGGCATTGGAGTCGGCCAGGGACTCGCCGATCGCTCACGCGAGCGCTTGACCTATGGCTTGATCGGCGGCGGGCTCGGCGGATTCGTCGGCGGATTCTTGTTCGAGGCGCTACGCGTCGCCCTGGCTGACCGGCTCGATATCAGCCAGGCCCTCGGGATCGTGATTCTCGGCGCCGGCCTGGGGCTCTGTCTGGCCCTGGTCGAGCAGGTGTTGCGCCGCGCGTGGGTTCAGGTGCAGAGCGGCCGTCAAGAGGGGCGGATCTATCTTCTGGCGCACCCGACCTGCCGCCTCGGGCTCGACGAGCGCGCCGAGGTCGGCCTTTTTGGCGATCCGTCCGTTGCGCGCGAGCACGCCGCGATCGAGGTCACACCCGGGGGCTATGTCTTGCACCAGCTTTCACCCCAGGCCACGACGCGGATCAACGGTTCACGCGTTTCCGACCGCCAGACCTTGAAGGACGGCGACCGTATCGAGCTGGGACACACCCTGCTGGTCTTCCGCCAGCGCTGAGGATCATTCCGGGTGGCACTGGAAAAATGTCTCGCGCGATCGACGCCGAGCATTCTTGTCAGACCATCGTCATGTCGGACAATCATTCCAGGTCCCATCGAGAGCGAGCTTTTGGTACGGTCGAAATCGTGCCTTGTATCGCAGCGACGGACAGGCGTCGGTGTGGTAGCCGAGATAGACGTGAGGAAGGCCGCGCGCCGCGGCGTGATCGAGAACGCTCAGGACGTTCCAGGTTCCGAGCGAACGATCGGCGTAGAGCGGGTCGCGGGCGAAATAGATGGCGGAAAGTCCGTGGGAAAGTTCGTCGACATATCCGATTCCGATGAGGTGATTGTCGAGATAATAGCACCACTCCTGGGTCGGGATCGGGTTGGCCACGAACATTCGGCCGAACTCGGCCGTATCACCGGGCTCCGATGGCGACCAGCCTCGCGTGTCTGATCGTTCAGCGTGGAACCGGTCGAACAGGGCCACTTTTTCGATCGAGAGCTGTGGTTTGCCGACGCGCAGGCGGACGAGCCCTTCATTCGCCTTGCGCCCGCCGCTGGCCGCGGTCGGGTCGAAAGCCGGCGACATCGACGCGCAGCGACTGGCAGGCGCCCGCTCCAAAGCACCGCTGGCGAAAAAGCGTATGCCCGAAACGCCGCCATCCGGCGGCGAGAAAAGCCATGTACTCGTCGGGGCTCAATGACGCCACCCACAGAGTTTCTATCTCGGAAACATGGTCAGACGCGTAAGTACACGGCCGCGGCGGCTCGATCCAGGATGCGCGAACTTTCATGACGGCATCGCTCCGGGCTTCGCGTGTTTCGCGGCTTGTCTCGATCAAGCGGAGGTTGACGGGCGAAACGAAGGTCCACTGACGTGCGACTACGGCTCAACCTCGCGCATCGGGCCCTAAAATACGGTTGATGTCACGTTGAAGCCGTCTTGCAATTTTTCCGATCGCAGCCGATCAGGGCCGGTGCAATGATGTTAGCTCGTCCTTGACGGCGCGAACAGTTCATCATGGTGGTCAAGGTCTTCTCAAACCGGCTTCCGATCATCCGCGGAAGTCACGCTCAATGGTATCGTGGAGCGGCCGTTACCGTATCTGACAAGCTACGCGTAGAGTCCTCTGGGCGCAAACCATTCCGAAATGTTCGTCGAGGAGGCCGCCGATGAGTGAACGACACCCGCCAGATCCGATCGAGCGCCACGTTTTTGACACGTCGCGGCTCGTGCGTGATCATCCACCCCGATGGCGCGACCGCAACAAGCAAGTTGTGTACGAGATTGCCTGCCCCACGGGCTCGACCCGGGAGGGGCAACTTGAATATAGCCGCTGGCCAGCCATGCCGCTGCCGGCGAGTGTCGATGTCCGTTCCGCGTCCAGCCGGTGCGCCGACCGCCCCGGGTTTTATGACTATGTCTCCACGCACGATCGTGCTGGCGTCATGGAATGGCACGTCAACTTTGCTGATCCCCACGTCTTTTGTGCCTATGGCTCGGCTCTCTTCGCGCAGGATGAGATGCAGGTTGCCGAGCATCCCGTCCTGGGCTCGCTCAGGGAAGCCCTCCTGGCCCGAAAGGCGGTCGCCTTGACCGTGGAGCACGGCCGGCCGACCCCCGTCCTGATCATGGGGGCAGAGCGGTGCGCAAGCGTCGCGACCGATTCGAATGCGACCGAAGGCCGGCCTGCCGGGCTCTATGGCAATGCGTTCGCCCGCGCCAATCCCAGTGCGGTTGCACGCGCGACAACGCGCATCGATCCGCCCACGATCACGAATATCATTGCCATGGCGGCACCCTCGGGCGGCCGCGGCCGCTACCAGATTGATGACATCGAGCGCGTGCTCACGACGGCTTTCACGGCATTCCGGGCGGCCGTGATGGAGTCGACTCGCTCGCGCGGGCTTGATGGCGCGGCGGTCGTTCATTCCGGTTTCTGGGGCTGCGGTGCCTTCGGGGGTCATCGTGTGCTCATGACGGTTCTTCAGATCCTCGCCGCGGAAATGGCGGGTGTCGAACAGATCGTCTTGCACACGGGCGATCCCGCCGGGAGCGCCTCTATACGCGACGCTCGACGCTTGCTCGAAACGGAACTGGTTGTGGAAAGCCCCGCGACACCCGTCTCCGAGCTAATCCGACGGATTGAGGCCCTCGGTTTTGAATGGGGCATGAGCGACGGCAATTAATGACGAGCCTGGCGGTCAAGCCCGGCCCTCCCGGTGAAATCCGGCCGATCGCTTCAGCCCCCGGTGCAATTGAGCGAGACATTCGACGAAGAACTCATTACGAATGCCGTCAAGGACCGTGGAAAAGCCACTGCCGTAGCGCGTCCGAACGCACCAACGTGCGCTCGGCGGGCCAAAATCCTCTGGCCGGGAAGCGGGTCATTCCGCGATCATGGCGTGGTAGAGGCCATGCCAGTTGCCCACGAGTGATCCGGATCTTTCAGTGAGATCGCCCCATGAGCCAGCCGCCCACGAAGCCATCAGCCGCGACTTTGAACGCACGGGCAAGTCAGTGGTCGCTGGAAGTCGTCCGCGGCCGCGCGGTCGGCCATCGTTATGCGCTTGACCCCGGCGAGACGGTGATTGGCAACGACCTGGCAAGTGCACGTGGGCTGAATCTGGGCGATCAGGAAGGCAATTCACCACGCAAGATGGCGGCGCGCCATGCCGCGCTCACTTGGAACAATGGCGAAGTCACGATCCGCGACCTCGATACTCCCGGCGGGACGTTCATCAATCAAAAGCGGCTTCTCGCGGGCCAGGCCCGTCGTCTCGAGAATGGCGACGTCATTCAGCTTGGCGGCGTTCAGCTCCGCGTTAACAAGGAGGAACCCGCGCCGGTTGGTGCCCCGGCCGCGAGCGCCAGGCAGCGCCCCGACGGTCGCAAAAACAGCGGGTCCCGGCGAGGGGAAAAGCGCTCAGACCGCGAAACCAGCCGCCGCCACGGTCGCGGCGACGACGTCAGCACCCGCCGCATCCGTCCCAGGGCGGCTCAATATTCCTTTCGCGCTGGCCGGCGGCGCCCAGTGCCGGTCATGGGATGATTTTCTGGTCATCGCGGCACAAAGCTGGTCGGACTTGCGCGACGAGCTGACGTCAGGGCGGCTTGCCGACTATCTCCGGCGTATCGGTCGTATCGACCTGGTGCCCCGCGTGAACCCCAATCGTTCGGCCGATGATCAGCTCGACGACTGGCTGGCGCGGCTGCCGGCCAGCCGTTCGTCGGCGCCGGAAATCGACGTGCATCCCGAGACCGTGCTCATTCGTGCGACGGCCCCGGGCGGCATCGTGCAGCAGACTCTGCGCATCACCAACGTCGGGTATCGACTGTTGCGCTCGACGGCCAGAGTCGAACCATCGGGCACCCTCTGGCTGCGGCTCGCCCTGGAATTTGACGGCCGGCCGTTTCTGACGATCGACCAGACCGATCTCCCGATCGAGGTCGAGTTCCCCGAGACAATCGACGGGCCTCTCGTCGCTCAGGTTGTCATCGACAGCAATGGCGGCTCGCGAAGCATCGCAGTGCGGGTCGAGCGACCGGCTGGATCATTTGAATTGCCCGAGCATCCAAGGAGCGCGGCCGGGGAAACGGTGATCGCTCGCGCGGCGCTCGGCCAGAGCCTGGCACACATCCCCCCCGGCGTTCGAATCGCGGCCTGTTGCGCTGGCGCTGCCGCGCTTCGAATCGTTGCCGCATTCATGAATCGCTTGCTGACGGGCAAAGACCCGGTGTCCGGCATCGAGCCGCGCCTGGCTTCGATTGCGATCATACTCGTCGCTGTCGGAGTGCTTTGCGGGCTCGCCGCGGTCGCCGGCCGGCGGCGTGAATGGTGGGACTTTCCCGCGATCGCCTTCGCCGCGGGATCCGCCGGATTGCTCGTGGCGTCGGTCTGGTGTGCGCTTTTGCAAAGTGTCGAACACCTGTTTGCCTTCTTGTCGTCGGGTTCGCTCGTCCTCGCCGGATTGGTTTCCTGCGCATTAGGGGCCGTTCTGGCGGTGTGCTCGTCATTTCTCTTTCCCTACCGCTCGAGCGAACCGGAGGCCACACCATGAGCACGACACGATGGATTTCGGGTTTGATCGCGGTCGGTCTGTCCATCATCGTCGCCCGCTCATCCGCTCGGGCCGACGATGGCGCACCGGCGGACAACCAGGTTGACGCGGCGATCGCCAGGGGCGTCGCGTTTCTCAAGGAAGCGCAAGCGAGAGACGGACACTGGGACGATCCCGGGCAGCTCGAGCACCGGCTCGGCGTGACAGCCCTAGCCGGTCTGGCGCTCCTGGAAAACGGCATTGCCCGCGACGACCTCGCCATTGCTCGCGCGGACGGTCGTCACGGAACTCGCCGGAACTTCCGATCAGACGTATGACCTGGCGCTCGCGATTTTGTTCCTGGCGCGCTGCCAGCAGGGGAAGCGTGGCGAAGCCGATGCGCTGATACAGACACTGGGCGGCCGGCTCGCGCAAGGCGATCAAAATGGAATGTGGACTTATACGGTTCCCCGGGGTGAGCCAGACAGTAACCCATCACCCAGGCGGTCATCCCGCGGTTCAGAGCGAAGGCCGCGGCGGCGGCAGCAGCCTTTCTTTCAAGGTTACGGCGATAACTCGAACACCCAGTTCGCGCTCTTGGGCCTCTGGGCGGCGGGCCGGCACGGATTCGATTCGGATCAGCCACTCGAATCGATCGACGAGCACTTTCGAACCAGCCAGCTCCCTGACGGCCACTGGGCTTACCGCACGGGCATGCTTGCTTCTGATTCGATGACCTGCGCGGGCTTGATGGGTCTGGCGATCGCGGCGTCGCGGCCCAGCCTGGCCGAACGGCAGACGGCGCGGCGCACGCGGCGCCGCACTGGCCGCCGATCCGAAGTTCATCGCCGCGCTCAAGGCCGTCGGGCAGGATGCGCAGCGCGGGTTCCCAGGCGGAGATCTATTACCTCTGGTCGCTCGAACGCGTCTGCGTGGCGCTGGGCCTGCGCTCGCTCGATGGTTTCGACTGGTATTCCCACGGTGCCCGCGTCTTGATCGACCGTCAGGAAGCCGACGGCACGTGGTCCGATCGCTGGGGCCGCGTACCCGCGACGTGCCTTTCACTGCTGTTCCTGCGAAAAGCGAATCTGGCGTTCGAGATCGACCGTGTGCTTCGACTGCCAAGGTCCGAAGCCGCTCATCGCGTCGTACGCGTCGCCAGCTCGAATGCCAGCGAGCCCGAGGGGCAGGGGGCCGCGGGTCGTGATGAGGCCGAGTCACCCGACTCACCCGCGTCACCCGCCGGCGCACGGCCGCCAGCCGGGGCCGCTGACGACGTCAGGGTGAATGTGACGGGGGCCAGCGAACAGGCTTTTCCACGGATCGAGGTCCAGTTCGAGGTCAAGAAACCCGACGGGTCTTTCCTCGTCGATGGCGTGAAAGAAGACTTTCGAGTCACCGAGGACGGCCGGGACGTCGACGTCGTCAATTTTCGCGCTCCACGCGCCACCGAAGCGATCCCCACGACGGTCGTTCTCGTCGTTGATCGGAGCTTGAGCATGGAGGAAGAGAATCGCATCGGCGGCTTGAAACGCGCCGTCGGCTCGTTCCTGGAGAAACTGCCGCCGGGCTCGCGGATCGCCTTGATCGCTTTCGGCTCCGAGGTCAACAAGCTCAGCTCGTTCACAACCGACCGCGGCCAGATCAAGACGGCCGTCGACGCCCTGGAGCCCGCCGGCGCGACGCGGTTCTACGACGCAGTCGCCGCGGCGCTCGAGATGCTCGATCGCGAATCGGGCCGTCGCGCCGTTCTGGCGCTCACCGACGGCGAAGACACGTTCAGCCGCTCGGCCAACCTTGACTCGGTCATCGCCACGGCGACCCGGCTCGGATTACCCGTCTATACGCTGGGACTGGGCAGCGAGGATGAAATTGAAAGCGCCGACCTCCGGCATCTGGCCGTGGCGACGCGCGGTCAGTACTACCCGGCCCGTGACGCCGATCAGCTTCGCACGATTTACGAACAGATCGCCGAGCGGCTCAAGGCCGGCTATACACTGCTCTATCAAAGCGACCGCAAGATTCCCGATGGGACCTTGCGGCCCATTCGAATCATCTATCGCGCCATGACGAAATCGGCCGGCGAAACAGCGGTGTTCATTCCGGGGATGGTTGTCCCGTCGGGCGGATGGTCGGGCCTTTTTCTCGGGCTTCTGGCCGTGCTTTCCGCGCTGTTCGTTTTGCCGCGCTGGCTGACAGGACGCAAGGCGGCCGTGTAAAGGCGTGTCGCCGTGCCAGGTCGAATGGTCCGGCATCGGGTCGCCACGTGCCGTACGTTCGCCCGGCTTGCCGCTTCAATCTCGACGATCGGTTGTGCGTAACGAAATGCCCTCGCACTTTCCTCGGAGGGCGGGCTCCGCACGAGCCGAGCGCCAGTGCCAGTGCCGACTCGGAAAGCCCCGGTGTCTCGTAATCACTCAAGGCCGTTTAGCCGGTGAAGACAGGGTCAGTGGGAAGAATCGTCCCTGGCCGTTTGATCTGGCGAATGGGCGACCGAAAGGCAACGACGCCGAGCTCTGGCACTGTCATCATGGCGCCGCGCCGAACCGTCGCAGCGACTGGCTTCGCGGCGAGCACCGGGCCCCCGATCACGGCTGTCGACTCGGCATTGATGCCCCCCGCCGCAGCCAGCCTCACAAGGGGGCTGACGGCCGGTGCGCTATAGCGCACGGTAAACGAGGTGCCGGGACTGCTCAAAAGTGATGTCGTATCATATTGCACTCCCCCTTTCGCGATGTCCAATGCGACCGATTGCCAGGGAGACGCATTGATCGATCCCCGAATTCCATTGATCACCGCACTCGCGCCCGTGAAAGTCACACTACCAAAATTGGCAATTGTGGAAATCGACCCGTTGACCGTGGGGGCTTCCATGATCCACTCGGCCGTACTGCGGTCGGCAAGCGGATTTTGAGTCTGCGCCGAGCTCTGATAGGTGGTGAACGAGTCGCCGGCTCGGCTCGTGTCGTTGATCGAAAGACAAAACTCGCCGGCATTGGCGCCGCTCGTCATATACTGAACCGAGGCCGTGATCTGGTCGCCCGGTTTGACTATCATGCTCTGGATGGTTTGCTGCGGCTGCTTGTCGCCACTGGAGTACATCTCCCACCACGCGCAATAGGTGACAACACCATTGTTGATGACCTGCTGAGTGCCGGTTTGCTCGACTGTTGAAGTTCCGTAGCCATCGATCCCAACCCAAGTCGAAGAGTCGGCAGTACCCGTGAGCGGACCCGTCAGCGTGGGTACAACCCAGGATCCATAGACCGCGGATACCGAGTCGTCGGGTGGATTCGTCAAGTTAGCTGCCGCCGCGTATCCCGACCAGTTCGTGCTGGTCTGGGCGTCTGGGTTTGGCGTGTTCAGAGGTTTTGGCGCGGGAATGACGTTTGAAGGTTGGTTCGTGAGTGTCATGCCGGCGGTCGATTTCGAGACGACAGACGTCGCCGCCGCCGTCGCCATTGACGATAGTAGGCAGCGGTTTTCAACGGTTTCCAGCATCGGCCGCAAGCGCCGCGTTGCTTTGATCTTCATCGATGAATCTCCCCGAAAGTCGGAAACAAAGTGCACGCGTATGAGCCATTGATCGGTGACGCCCGCGTTGCTCCGAACAGCGCCCTGCTCGAAAGCAAACGTAGAACGTGAACCGACGAAAGGCGAACGCGCACTCGTCGCGCAATGATCGCGAGTCTTGCTGGCGATGCGACAGGTACGGCCGCTCGAACATCGCGGTGAAAGGAGAAAATAAAAATGGCGAAGCGAAAGCAAGCGCCCGTTACATTCCCTCAAATCAAGGCACTGGCCCTGGCTCTGCCGGGTACGGAAGAAGGCACATCGTACGGAACGCCCGCGTTCAAGGTCGGCGGCAAATTGTTCGCACGCCTGCACCAGGATGGCACGTCGCTGGTGGTGAAGATCGATCCCGGAGAACGCGAACTGTGGCTGAAAGCCGAACCGCGAACCTTTTTCATCACGGATCACTATCGCGATTATCCCTGGATCCTGGTGAATATCGCGACGGTCGAGCTCGACGACCTGGGCGACCTTCTCGAAGAGGCGTGGCGTCTGAGCGCGCCGAAGCGGCTGCTTGCTGAGCGTGACGAAGAACCGACGTAATAACGCCGCGCAGTGCCCGTTTACGAGCGGCGTGAGAAATGGCTCTGACCACGCGTTGACGTTCCACCACGAATAGGCCGTGTGTTCAGCACCGCGGAGTTATCGACGTCTCGTCGCTGAACGGGCCGCGCGGCCGCTGAACCGTTTCGGCCCCGGGCTTTTCGCTGTCTGTCTGGACCTGTACGATAGAATAGAAGACAGATCAAGGCGTCGAGATCCAGGCACTTGGCCGGCTCGCGGTCGCGGCACTGCAAGCCGCCGGTCAGTCAGCAGGGGCACGCGCCGGGGCCGGATGCATGAAAGTCGTGATCGCCGAGAAACCGTCGGTTGCGCGCGAACTCGCGTCGTTCCTGGGCGCCGCCGCGCGCCTTGACGGCTACTTCGAAGGCAACGGGTACCAGGTCACCTGGGCCTTGGGGCACCTCGTCACGCTGATGGAGCCCGAGGATTACGATCCCGCGCTCAAGAAATGGAACCTCGCCGCACTGCCGTTTGTCCCTGATCAGTTTGGTCTCAAGCCGATCGCCGAGCCCCGATCGCGGAAACAGCTCGCGATCGTCCGCCGCCTGTTCCGCTCGGCGAACGAGCTGATCTGCGCGACCGATGCCGGCCGTGAAGGGGAGCTGATCTTCCGGTATATCCAGGAGCTGACCGGCTGCACAAAAAAGCCGGCCCGCCGGCTCTGGCTCAGTTCGCTCACCGAGTCGGCCATTCGCGATGCCTTCCGGCGCCTCCGGCCGCTCACCGATTACGATGCGCTTTACGCCGCCGCCCGTTGTCGTAGCGAGGCAGACTGGGTCGTCGGCTTGAATGCGACACGCTATTACACCGTCAGCCATCGCGCCGGCGGAATCCTCTGGAGCGTTGGCCGCGTGCAGACGCCCGTCCTCGCCATGATCGTCCGCCGCGACGACGAGATCCGCACATTCAAACCCGAGCCATTCTGGGAGGTGCTGACGCGCTATCGCGCCGTGACCTTCAAGTTCACCGGCGATCGTTTCACCAAGGAGGCGAACGCCCACGGTTTGCTTCAGCGTGTGGCTGGTCACCCGTTCGCGATCGTTGGCGTCGAGCGCAAGCCCGAACGCATCCCGCCGCCGCAGTTGCACGATCTGACCGCCTTGCAGCGCGATATGAACGCCCGGTACGGGATGTCGGCCGATGACACGCTGAAAGCCGCCCAGTCGCTATACGAGAAAAAGCTAATCAGTTACCCACGCACCGACTCGCGTTATCTGGGCAACGACCTGAAGACTCAGGTTCCCGGCATCCTGGCCGATCTGAAGCCGCTCAGGCCGGTGGAGATCGGCAAGCTGAATCTCCAGGCGCTTCCCTTTACCGGCCGCATCATCAACGACGCCAAGGTGGGTGATCACCACGCGATCATTCCGACCGGGAAGCGTCCGGGGGAGCTGGCGCCGGCGTTGCAGAGGGTTTTCGACGCGATTGCCACCCGTTTGATCGCCGCCTTCTACCCCGTCTGCGTCAAGGAAGTGACGACCGTCAACGGAGCCTCGAACGAAGTGCCGTTCCGGGCCAAGGGCGTTCGCGTGGTCGAGCCCGGCTGGACGGTCCTCTATCCCCGCAAGAGCGACGACAAGACGGATGAAAATCAGGAGCTGCCCGACTTTCGTGCCGGCGAGAGCGGGCCGCACGAGCCGCTTGTCCGGCGCGGCGAAACGACACCGCCGAAGCCCTACACCGAGGGAAGCCTGCTCGGTGCAATGGAGACGGCCGGCAAGCTCGTGGCCGAAGAGTCGCTCAAGGAAGCACTCAAAGAGCGGGGTCTGGGCACTCCGGCGACGCGTGCTTCGATCATCGAGACCTTGCTCGATCGGGGCTACATCACGCGCGACAAGAAGACGCTGGCCGCGACCGACCTGGGCCGCTACCTCGTGGCGATCGTCCAGAACCGGAGCCTCAAGAGCCCCGAGCTGACGGGTGATTGGGAGGCGAAGCTCCGGCAGGTCGAACACGGACGATTGGAGCCGCGAGTGTTCATGGCGGAGATCGTCCGATACACGAGCGACGTGCTCCGCTCGGACCAGTTGCCCGCGGTCGACCTCGGTCGGCTCGGCGACTGCCCCCGATGCGGACGTCCTGTCATCGAAGGCAAGCGAGGATTCGGCTGCTCAGGCTGGCGCGATGGTTGTCCGTTCGTTCTCTGGCGCGAGTATCGGGGCAACTCGCTCACCGTCGACCAGATTCGCGAATTGCTCCAGCGCCGGGTACTGGGTCCCCTGAAGATCGACGGCACAATCAAAGTTCTGTTACATCTCACCGACAACGGCGGTCTGACGGAGATCCCGGTACCGACTGAGGGAGGATGGAAGGCAAAGACTCGTACGTCGACGCGCGGATCGGCGCGACGCACGGCGCGCACGGGATCAGGCAAGGAAGGACGGCCACGAAAGACCACGCGGCGGCGCAAGGAGTCAGGAACCCCCAGACGTGAGACTGTGACCGAGCGTGAACCCGAGGCGATTGCAGCGCGGCCTCGCGAGCAGGCGGCCGGCCCGACTCCTGTCGCATTCGGCTCCTGTCCGTTATGCGGATCGAAGGTGATCGATCAGCCGAGGTCTTACACCTGCAGCGGCCGGAACCAGGGCTGCGGTTTTTCCATCTGGAAAACGATCGCTGGCAAGGCGATCGGAGTTCGCGCCGTTCAATCGCTGCTCAAGAACGGCCACAGCACGTTGCTGAAGGGCTTTCGATCGAAGGCGGGCAAATCCTTCGATGCTCGCTTGAAGCTCGAGGAGGGCGAGGTTCGATTTGACTTTTCATGAGTCCGAACCCGAACGGCGGCTCACACTCAGCGACGAACGCGAACGCGAAAACCAGAGCGAAGAGGGGACAATAAAAAAGCGGAACCTCGGCGACCAGACGCTCGTCGTAAAGTCGCATGGAGGCCTGAAGCTGGTCATCGGGATCGACCTCAGGCAACGTGGCGCACACGACGACCAGCCTCGCGGTGTCAGCCTTGGCTTTGACCAGCCTCGCGGTGTCAGCTTTGGTTTTTCGATTGACAGCCGGTTCCCTGTTCTCTAGCCTTGCGCTGGAGCAGATCCAGCACGCCGCGGCGCTCTCTGGTGACATGGGGCTGGTCCTCGGCGGGCCGGTCCGCTGAGCTTCGCCGAGGAGTTCCTTCGCAGAACGGAGACAGGCACCCGGTCATGGCGCTGCGTGAACGCGCGACCGGAGGTGCTGGTGACATCGAACAAGGAAAGTAAAACTCACGTGAAGTGGACTGTTTCGTCTCCTTACGTTAGCACCGACTTTCTCAAAAACAAACCAGTCAGAGCGGGGCTTTTTTTTTGAAGCGCGTTGCCCCTCGTTTCATTGCCATCTTCTGTTGCCTCTTTTCGGTGACGCTGAGCGCAGTCGACCTTTCCCCCAAGCTCGCTGACGAGTCGCCTTCGTTCGGACCCAAACCCGGTGAGCCGTGGGAGAATTCCCTCGGCATGAAGTTCGTGCCCGTGCCCGGAACGAACGTCCTTTTCTCCGTCTGGGAGACACGGGTGCAGGATTTCGAAGCGTTCGTCAAGGCAACAAGCCACAATGCGGGCGAAGGTTGGCGCGCCCCCGGAGACACCGGTCAAGACTACGTCGCCGGGTTTTCGCAGACACCGTTGCACCCAGTGGTGAATGTTAGCTGGAACGATGCCGAGGCATTCTGCCGGTGGCTGACGGAGAAAGAGCGCGCTGCGGGAAAGTTGTCGGCGGGACAAGAGATCCGTTTGCCCACGGATGCCGAATGGAGCCGAGCGGTGGGTTTGGCGGCCGAATTAGGAACAACCCCACAGAAAAAAAACGGGAAAATAGAGAATGTTTACCCCTGGGGAGCCGGGTACCCTCCCCCAGAAAGAAGCGGAAACTATTCAGGCGAAGGGGATGGTTGGTACGGGAAGATCGACGGCTACACCGACGGTGCGCAATTCACGGCCAAGGTGGGCAAGTACACCGCCAATCGGCTCGGAATCTATGACCTGGGAGGAAATGTTTGGGAGTGGTGCAGCGACTGGTTCAACGCCGAGCGCAGAGAGCGCGTGGTGCGGGGCGCGTTGTTCATCCAAGGCGCTTCGAGCCGTCTGATGTCGTCCCACCGCGCCTCCATTTCTCCCGGCAGGCGCGACTTCAATTTCGGTTTTCGTTGCGTGGTCACGCTTGCCGCGACCTCGCCCTGAGGGCGCCGCGCAGTGCTTGTCCGCGAGTGCTCCATGCCTCGGTGTGCCTGCCAGAGGGTGAGCCAGGCCGCGACCGCGCGCCGCATGGGTGTCCCGAAGCCGCGACGCGAGGAAAGGGCTCTTCGGTGGAAGCCTCCCTTGGACATGCACAGCGAGTCCGGTCGTTATTCCGGAAATTGCTCATTGCGAAGTGCGACGCGAATTGTTCCGCATCCGAGCCATAGGTAGCCTGCGCCGTCTCGAGTACAACATCGATCCCAGAGGCGACTTGATGCACTTGACCCTCTCGACGGACGCGATGATCAAGGCGGCGGAGTGCTGGGCTCTTCTCCGACAATCGGGCGTCCCGACGTCGACGCCAGAAGCACTCGACGGCGATGCGAGCCTCGCTGGCCAGGCGGCCCTCGCCGGCCAGCCCGGTGATACCGTCACCATGGTTACGACGAACCTGGCTCACTTGAATCGATTCCCCGGCATCGACGCAGAGGTATGGGATCAGATTCAGTGAATGCCTACCGCATTCGCGAAACCAAGCAAGTCGTTGAGCCGAAAATCGGTGTTACATCGCTCCGGACCGTGCGCTGTCGAGGACTACCAGTCAATATGTAGAACGCGAAGCCCTCTCACTCCAAGGTGCCGGCGAGAAACCAAAAACCAAGCTTGACCTTGCGAAGCCTCTTTGAGGGAAGAGATGTTCGTCACGATGGCTCATGACCGCGTTGGCAATCGACCAAAGTGGGTTGAACCGCGTGCCAGGAACCGGCGCCGAACAGTATGACTTGTTGAAATTTTCACTAGACGAGGCACAAAATCACTCACTCGGCCGGGTTTAGCGGCTATTACTGTGTCATTCAACCGCGTCCCGGTTTCATACCCCCAGGAGACAGCGTCGTGTCGACCGATCCTGAGATTATCGCCAAGGTGGCGCGCTGCGCCGCCGATCCCGCGAGGCGGATCGACGGTGAAGTTCTCTCCGACATGCCGAGTCCGCTTGGCGACCCCGCCATCCTCGTCAAGCTGGAGCAAGAACTGGGCTTTGCGCTTCCAGACCTGCTCAAGGCGCTGTACTTGCAGGTAGGTGACGGCGGCTTTGGACCGGGATTTGGGCTCTTCGGGGCCTTGAGCGGGCATTACCTTTCCGACGAGCCGTTCACGCTGGCCGAGCTCTATCGTCGCTCGCTGCACGCCACGCGTTGGCACGACGGGTCGCCCGCCGGCTGGCGTGAGAGAATGCTGCCGATCTGCGAGTGGGGATGCGACTTCCTTGGCTGCATCGACTGTACCGACGGTGACTTCTCGGTTTATTTGTCGGAGTTTGACGCCCGGCCGGTTGCTTTCCACCCTCAGCACGTCACTTTCCGGGACTGGATCGAGGCCTGGGCCGACGGGCTTGATGTCTCGCCGTGCGCGAGTCAATGAGGATAAGTCCAATAAGTTTATAGACGAATCAATGGGCGGGCCGAATCCCATCCGCTTTCCGGCCCCCAGAGCTCCAATCCTCATGCCCGACCCATCGGTGATCGATGTCGAGAGACGGAGTGGAATGAAGGCGCCGCGCAGTGCCTGTCCGCGAGTACTCCCCTGTCCGCGAGTGCTCTCCGCGTAATAGGCGCGACTAACGGCCGAACGCCAGTCTCCTTCGGTCGGCCCCTGCGCGAGACGGCCGGCGGTGTCGTGAAACTCGCTTCATTGCACGTTCACTCCGAGACGAACGCGAAAACCAGAGCGAAGAGGGGACAATAAGAAATCGGAACCTCTGCGATCAGACGCTCGTGGTAAAGTCGCATGGAGGCTTGAAGCTGGTCATCGGGATCGATCTCAGGCAGCGTGGCGCACACGACGACCTGGGCCCGGCCGTCATCATCGGGGTCTTCTTGCAATGTTACTCCAAGGCCAATCAACGCGGGAAACGAGGTCCGCACAAGCTCACAGACCTTCCGAAACTCCCGCTCGGCGTCGTGTCGAATTAGGAAATCACTGATGGACGAATCCACCGCGAGTTCCTGAAAGGCGGCTGTAGCCATTTTCAACCTTCGAGAGGAAATGCAAGAAAAATGGGTGTTGAGCGATACTTGTCCCGGACCTAACGCAATCATGGCCGGCTTGCGACCAATTTGCCATATACCCGGGAACGATGTGCCGTGCCGTCCCCGGGTCGCCGTTTCTTTTAACACTTTTATTATCGTCGCTGGATGCTATTGCACCTCGCTTACCAGCAATTTACGCCTCAATCATGGCGCAATCCGCGAACCGGTTGGGTTTGCGCGTGAACTCGATTACACTGGTTCGCTTTGCCGGATAGCCAGATATCGGTGACACGAGGTTTGCGATCATGCTGAAGAGATCGATGGCGGCTGTGATTTTGGGGATTGCCGTGAGCGCGCTTGCTTGCGCGGCAGAGGGGGCTGACCGCGATCGTCCCAACTGGTTACTGCCGATGCCCGAGGTCGATGCCGATCCCAGGATTCCCACCCTCAAACAGCGGGTCGGCCACGAGTGGGGCGCCGATATTTCCAGTCACTCCGAGATCGAAAACTACCTTCGTGCCCTGAGCGAGGCCGCGCCCGACCGCACTCGGCTCGTGCGCTACGGCGAAACAATCGAAAAGCGCGGCCTCTATTATCTCGTGATCACGAGCAAGAAAAATCTGCGCGTCTGGATGAGATTCGCGAAGACAATCTGCGACTTGCCGACCCGCGCATCACGAATGCCACGCGCGCTAGCGCCATCGTCGACGCGAATCCGGCGCATCGTGTGGATGGCGTATGGCGTTCATGGCGACGAGATTTCGTCGGGCGATGCCGCGCTCCTGACGGCCTATCATCTGCTCGCCGACCGACGGCCCGCGACGAGCGAGCTTCTCGATAAAGTGGTCGTGATTCTCGACCCGATGCAAAATCCCGACGGTCGCGACCGGTTCGTCAACTTCCACCGCGGCGGCCGCGGGGTCGAGCCCGACGCCGAGCCACTGGCCGCCGAACGCGTTCAAGGGCTGGGCGGCCGGCCGGTTCAATCACTACCTTTTTGATATGAATCGCGACTGGTTCCTCCAGACCCAGGTCGAAACGCAGACCAGGATTCACGCCTATCTCGAGTGGCAGCCCCATGTCATGATCGACGCGCATGAAATGGGATCAAACAGCGAATATTACTTCGATCCGCCGGCCGACCCGATTCTCGAGCTCATCACGCCCAAGCAACGCGAGTGGTTCGCCCGGTTCGGAACGCGGCAAGGGCGGCGGTTCGACCAGTATGGTTTTCCTTACACCAGCCGCGAGGTTTACGACGCCTTTTATCCGGGCTATGGGTCGACATGGCCGACCTTGCACGGATCGATCGGTATTCTCTGGGAACAGGCCGGCGCGCGAGGGCTCGTCATCGAACGCGAAGACCAGAAGAAACTCTACTTTCATGATGGCGTGCGACACCATTATGTCAGCAGCATTTCCACCGTCGAAACGGCCGCCGCCGTCGCCAAGGAGCTCGTCAAGGACTTCTATGATTACCGCGCGACGGCCATCGCACTCGGCCGCGACGGGCCCGTACGCGATTACGTGCTTTTGCCTGGCGCCACTCCGGCAGCGCTGCCAGGCTCGCTCAGCTTCTGGTGAAGAACGGTATCGAAGTGCGCAAGGTGGCCACGCCAGTGATACTCAAGGCGAAAGGAAATATTGACGGCAAGGCCAAGGACTGGTCGGTACCCGCGGGCAGCTACCATGTTTCGGTCGCCCAGCCCGCCGGGCGACTGGCCCGCTCGCTGCTCGATCCACGGTTTGATATGGGCGAAGCGTTTCGCAAGCGGCAGCTCGACCGCAGGGTGCGCCGTTTGGGCGATGAAATCTATGACCTTACCGCCTGGTCACTGCCGCTTGCCTTTGGCGTCACTTCGCTGAGTGTGGAAGCATCAACGAAAATCAACAGCGTCCCGACGTCCAGGCCCAAGCAGCCTGGAAAAGTGACGGGGCCCGAACGCGCCAAGGTCGGCTACCTGATTCATGCCGAGGATGATGCTGCGATGACGGCACTCGGCGGCCTGATCGGCCGTGGTTTTCGCGTTTACGTTTTCGATCAGCCGACGACCCTGGGGGGTGAAAAGTTCGCCAAGGGGACGCTCTTGCTCAGAACGAACGACAATCCCGACAGCCTTCATGCCGAGATGAAGCGCCTTGCGGCCGATCATGGTCTGTCGATTCGGGCGACCGACACCGGGCTCGTGGACGAAGGGGCCGGCCTGGGCAGTTTCCACGTCACGTGGGTCAAGCCTCCGAAGATCGCGATGGTCGTCGACCGTCCGACGTCGCCGTTTGCCGGGCATACGTGGTATCTATTCGATCAAGTCTGGCGCTACCCTCTCACGCGCGTACCGGCGGCCGTGCTCGGGAACCTCGACCTCGCGCGTTACAACGTTTTGATTTTGCCCGACGGCCGCTATCCCGGCCCGCTCGGTGAACCGGTCGTTGCGCGCATCAAGGACTGGGTCCGTGCGGGCGGAACGCTGGTCGTGGTCAATGGCGCGGCCTCATGGGCGACGGAAAAGTCGGTCGGCCTGCTCGCGAGCAAGCCGGTGAAAAAACCGAGCGTGAGCGAGCCCCAGCCAAAGGCGGAGGCCGGCAAGAAGGTCCCCGAAAAGGCTGAGAAGCCGGCTGCTCCGGAGGCGAAAACCGATGGTGAGAAACAGGAGGAGACGCCCGATCCCGTACCAGGGGCGTTCCTGCGTGCGTCGGTCTACGATGATCATTTCGTGACCTTCGGCTCGCCGCCCGAGATTTACCCGCTCATCAATACCAGCCTGATTCTGGCTCCGCTCAAGCCGATAGATGGCCGCAACCTTGTCAATTTCGCTTCGGCCGAGCCGCTCCTGAGCGGCTTTTGCTGGCCGCAGACCCTCGAGCTCATGGCGGGCAAGCCGCTTGTTCTCTACCAGAGCCTGGGCAGCGGCCACGTGATCGCGTTTGCCGATGATCCCAATTACCGGGGCATGGTTCCGACGACGCAGCGCTTCTTCTTGAATGCGGTGTTCCTGGGCCCGGGGCATTGAACCTGAGCGCGGCGCGGCCGTCGATCGGGGGAAAAGTGCCGCCGCTTAGGGTCGACCTTGAAGGTCACCCATGCGAGCCGCGTAGCGGCCGCCGTTGGCCCGCGCGATGCGCTCGAGGTGATCACCGGCCAGTCCGGCTGTCAGGTCGATGCAGTGGATCGGAATCTTACGCGAATTGATCCGGGTGATCTCGTCGACCGTGCCCTCGGGAAACGCGCCGTCGGAAAGGAGAAAAACCGCGTCAGGCCGGAGCGAGAGGGCCTGCCGCATCGCGAAGCGGGGGTCGGTGCCGCCATCGGGGTCGATCAGGCGAAGGAATGCCGTTAGCTGGTTTTTGGCTTGCTGGTCGGCGGTGCGTGGAATGGGGCCGCCGGGCATGGGGATGGCTTGCTCATTGTAAAAGATGACCTCGAACCGTTGCGGCTCGCGCAGGGCCTGGACGCTGCGCCGCAGCTCGATCGTGGCGCGTGGCATGCGGTCTTCATCGATCATGCTGCCCGAGCAGTCGACGACATAGACGAAAAACAGTCCCTGGGCGCGCACTCCGAAGAATGACGACTGGCGCCAGGGGGGGACGTCGTTCCAATCGAGGCCGCCGTCGGGTCCATAGCGGTCGTCGGGCGAACCGCCGGGGGCGAGCAGGAACTCGCTTTTGGGTTTGCGCATCTCGGCGGCCGACCGGATGCGGACGTCGGGTTCAGACCTGGCGCCGGGCGAGGTTGGCTTCTTTGCGGCCGTGTCTCTGGCAGTCGGTTTGGGGGACTTGCCTGCGAGCCCGTTTTTTTTCTTGGGCCGGGGTTGCGGGTCGACCTGCGTTTTCGGCGGGAGTTTCTTGTCGCTGGCGGCCTGTCCGGTGGTCGAGTCGGTGGGCGAAATCTGGCTGCCGAGGAGCGTGGCCAGCGTGAGGAAAACGGCCGAAATCACGGCAAAACTCCAAGGACGCGGTCGCGAGAAAGAGAGCGCGCCGGGGTGAGAACTTGCGACCTGTGGAGGCCGCGCGGAAGGCCTCACAACACAGGATATCGTATTTCTTGGCGAGCCGCGATCCTGCCCTATCTTTTACCTTTATTTTCTGTTACTCTTGCCGACGGTTGGTTTGTCGACTGAAGAGAGCAGTTCTGGCTCGATCGAGCTCTGACCTTGTTCCCTCCCTCGCCTTTACCACCGACAGGGGCTGTCTTATAGCCCGTTTCTGTTCGACCCGGAAAGACGAATTGGGTCGGTCTGCATTCGCCCAGGAGACTAGCGGTGGGCAAGAAGTTGTACGTTGGGAATTTGACATACGGGGTCAGCGACTCCGTGCTAGAACAGTTGTTCTCTCAGTACGGCACCGTGCAAAGCGCACAGGTGATTCAGGATCGAGCGACGGGTCGAAGCAAGGGATTCGGCTTTGTCGAAATGGACACCGAGGCGCAAGCCCAGGCAGCCATTGATGGTCTGCACGATCAGGAACATGAAGGCCGGCGGCTCACCGTGAACGAAGCCAAGCCCCGTGAAGATCGCGGTGGTGGCGGAGGTTACGGTGGTGGCGGCGGAGGTAGTCGCGGTGGTCGTGGCGGCGGTGGTGGCGGCGGCTACGGCGGTGGCGGCGGCTACGGCGGCGGCGGCGGTGGCGGCCGACGGTATTGATCGCTGGTTAGGGCGAGTGGCGGCTGCCGGATTCGGAACGATCGCGCGAGCTCCGCGGCCTTATTGGCTGCGGAGACCGGTTCTCGATCTTTGCCGGCGCCGTCACTTTTCGGGACCACCCTGTCGTCCCGATCTTGTTTCTATCGCGCCCGGTCATGCCGCCCGATTCTGTGCGTCGTCGTCCATACTCTCTCAACGGACCCCTGGATGAATCCGAAACATTTCCACACCCCCGTCTCGACGCGGGGCCGTTGTCCCGTTTGCCATCAGCCTGTTTATTCGCGTGGCGGCATTCATCCGCAATGCGCAATGCGCCAGTCTGAGCCCCCCATTCCCAAGATCGACGCCCTCGACGTTGACCTTCCGGCCGACGAGCCTGCCGCTGTCGTCGCCGCCGCAGTCGTCGCCATCGACGACGAAGCCGTCCCCGCCGTGCGAAGGCGCCCGTCGCGACAAAACGTCCGACCTCAGTTAAGTAGCTGATACTGGGCCGCACCAATCGATCGATCGGTACGGAGGTATCCGCCGGGCGAGCTCCGCGGAATCGAGGTAACGCGGTCGTCGCGTTTCAGAGCAATTCATTGTCGACGGTCTCACCGATCGTGTGATCGCACCTCATTCTCGCTTGCGACGCTCGCCGTCGCCTCGCGCGAAACAGCTTCAGCCCACGTTCAGCGCTTCGCTTCGTTTTTCGACACCGGCACCGCCATGCGCGCCGACGGTGTCTGGCAACTCCCGAAATCCGGGCCCTGGCTTTCTCTGTCGAGCTCTAACCGCCCCATCACCCTCCACCCATCACCCTCCACGCTCCACCCTCTCGATCCCGCGAAGCGGCTTCGGTGGTCGCACTCCGCCACGCGTCGATTTCTGCGGATAATTCAGGCGCCCACTCGTAACGCGTTTTGGGGATTCAACATGCGTTAGATCGTTAAACTGTGCCGATTACTCAGGCGCCCAACCGCAACATGCTTACGCTTCAAGAGATACGGCAAAAGATCTAGTCATGCCGGTTACTCAGTGCGCCCAAATGGAACATGATGATACTTCGAGAGTTGCGGCAACATGTTAAATCTTGCCGGTTACTCAGGCGCCCAGGTGGAAGTCGATGATCCGCACAGAGTTAGAGCGACATTTTATACTTCCGATTATGCAGGCGCCCAAGCGGAACTCAAAGCGGCATAAAGAGATGGGGCAACTTTTGTTTTCCCGAGGCCTATTTTTGGGTGCCGGGCTTTGTGCGCGCCACGCGTGACGTCACGACGCCGTGATGGGCGCAGGCGCGTTTATCCTTTTTCATTTGCAATCCTCTCCTGATTGTGTGATTGCATTGCGCGAGAAATCCGTACATTAGCCGGCACGATCGGATTAACCATCGTAACGGTGCAAACCCTTGTGGTACGCCTTCGCTTGGCGGCCATCGCGCCGCGGCTTGACCGAGGCGCATCGATCGCGCTACGATGAGCTAGAGCGTGTGGCAAAGTGCCCACGCCGACAAGTCCCCGCCGGGAGCGTATCGCCTCGGCGAGAAGGAGAAAATCATGTGCCATTCGTCCATGCGCGGCCATCGCTCACATCGGTCGTTTGTTTTTCCTCGTCCCGATTCCGCCGAGTTCCACGAGGCTCATCACGGTCGTGGTACGCCAAGAGAACACTTCATGCCGCACGAACACCATCATCACGAATGGGACCGGTCCGAAGGCGGCGGGTCGGGCCTGGGCGTGAGGCGCCCCTTGCGGTTTCTCGCTCACAAGCTCGACCTCGATGATCGGCAAATCAGCGAGTTCGCGCGGATTTTGAACGAGCTGAAAACCGAACGTGCTCAGGCTGAAGTCGACGATCGCCGTTCCCTGGCGGAGTTCGCGGACGCCGTCGCGGGCGAGTCTTTCGACGCGGCAAAAGCCGGCAGTGCGGGGGAGCGTCGCGTGCAGAGCGTCGCCAGGGTGCGTGAGACCTTGGTCCGTGCGCTCGAACAGATCCACGGCCTTCTCAATCCCGATCAGCGGCAGCGGCTCGCCTACCTGATTCGCACGGGTGTTCTCACGATCTGACGTGAGATCCCGACGATTCATGAATTCTCTTGCCCGGCGTCGAAGGCGGCGATCGATCGATCGACGATCGCCGCCTCCTTCTTCTCGGCCGACGATCGCACCAGCGGATCGCGGCGAGTCGTCGGGTCGATTCGAAGCGGGCTCGCGATGGAAATGCGTGAGAATCGGCGCCTCGCCGGTTGGAATTCGCCGCGGGCCGCCCTCTCTCGAGCAAGTCGGTCGGCGGCCGCGGCGTATGGGTGGCCGTTGCGATCTCTGCTTGGTATCAAACCGGGTTTTTGGGGGACCGCCAAAATGGTTGAACGCAGGCGGAGTGGGTCTTCCCGCTTGCAACCCCTAGGATCGCCATCGGGTCTTCTATAGAATAAAGGGGCTCATTCAGTCGATTCAGTGGTAAGACGGTGCAAATCCGGCGAGGGTGAAGTAACGTGATGCTCTGACCGCACTGGTGCGGGTGGCATTAACAGGTTGAGGCTGCGCATGCTCGCCAAGCGAATTATCCCCTGCCTCGACGTCAACCACGGGCGCGTGGTCAAGGGGACGAACTTTCTCAACCTCAGGGATGCCGGCGATCCGGTCGAAGTGGCGGCGCGTTATGATCGGGAAGGCGCCGACGAGCTGGTTTTTCTTGATATCACGGCCAGCCATGAAGACCGCGCGATTCTGCTCGATGTCGTGCGCCGGACCGCCGAGGTCTGTTTCATGCCACTGACGGTGGGTGGCGGAATACGCAGTCTCGACGACATTCGAACACTCTTGAGCGCAGGGGCCGACAAGGTTTCGATCAATTCGGCGGCCGTGCGGGATCCCGATCTGATCTACCGCGCGGCCCGGCGTTTCGGCAGTCAGTGCATCGTGGTGAACATCGATCCGAAGCGTGTTGACCGTGATGGCGAGGAAATCTGGGAGGTGCACATCAACGGCGGCCGCGTCTCGACAGGACGTGAGGCCGTCGCCTGGGCCCGCGAGGTCGAGTCGCTCGGCGCCGGCGAGATCGTGCTCACGAGCATGGACGCCGACGGCACGAAGAACGGGTACGATCTGCCGATGACGCGTGCGGTCGTCGATGCCGTGGCCATTCCGGTCGTCGCGTCGGGCGGTGCCGGCGCCCCCGAACATCTGCGCGCGGTCCTCGCCGATGCGGGAGCCAGCGCTGCACTGGCCGCCAGCATTTTTCATTACCGGGAATATTCGCTCTCGGAAACCAAGGACTATCTTGCGAGCCACGGCGTACCGGTTCGGCTGGTCGCAGCGGCAAACGGAGACCACACAGTGAGCGCCGCGCATCGCTAGATATTCAGGACCGGACAGATCGAGCAACGCGTTGGGATATGAGCCAATTTTGGAATGGCAGGGCCGTGTACCAGTAGCCGTAATCTTCTCATCCTGCGCAACGAGCAGGAGCCCACGTTCATGGCGACCGTGATCGAAGCACCCGTCGAAGCGATGCCCAATGAGCCGGAAGCGAACAAGCTTTTTCGGATGGTGATGCGATTCAAGGGCTCCGACCTGCACTTGAAGGTCGGCTTGGCCCCGGCGATGCGGCTGGCCGGAGTGCTGCGGACGATGCAGCTCCCGCCGCTGTCGATCAACGACATGGAACGACTGATGTTCCCGCTCCTGACCGAGCGTCAAAAAGTGATCCTCGAGGAAACAGGCGGCATCGACTTCGCGCATATTCTGACCGAACCGAACGGCGATGAGACGCGGTTCCGCGTCAATCTGTTCCGTCAGCGCGGCCGGCTGAGCCTGGTGGCCCGGCGCGTCAACACGTCGATTCCGAGTTTCGAGGGGCTAGGGCTTCCCGAGGTCATGGGTGAGATCGCCAGTCACGACCAGGGAATCGTGATCCTGGCGGGCGTCACCGGCTCGGGCAAATCGACGACGATCGCGGCCATGCTCAATTACGTGAATTCGCGTGAGCGGTGCCATATCGTCACCATTGAAGACCCGATCGAGTTCACGTTCAAGGATGACAAGTGCATCATCAACCAGCGCGAGGTCGGCATCGACGTCATCGACTGGAACACCGCGCTGAAGCACGCGGTCCGGCAAGATCCCGATATTATCCTGGTCGGCGAAATGCGTGATCGCGAGACCTTCAACGCGGCCATGCACGCCGCCGAGACGGGTCACCTGGTGTTTGGAACGATTCACGCGTCGAGTGCTCCCTCGACGATCAGTCGTATCCTCGACTTGTTCCCGATCGACATGCACGCGGCGATGCGGCAAAACCTGGCGTTCAACCTGAAGGCGATCGTGGCGCAAAAGCTATTGCCGACCACGAAAGACTGGGCGGCATCGACGGGCCAGTCGCGAGTGCCCCTGGTCGAGGTCATGCGAATGAATCCGACTGTCAGAAAATTGATCTTGCAAGAGGAAGACATCAAGCTCGCCCAGGCGATTCGCTTGGGCAAGGAAGAAGGCATGGTTGACTTCACCGAGAGCCTGCGTCAGCTTGTGGTGGCGGAAAAAGTCGAACGCGCGACGGCGTTCGAGGTTGCGCCCAACCCGAGAGCTGCTCCGCATGGCGCTCAAAGGGATCACGCTGCCCGAGCAAGGCATTCTGTGATTGGCGGCTATCGAGTTACCCCAGGAAATGGCCCGCGGCGTGCGCGGGCCAGGAGCCATCAAGGGCGCGATCCGAGAATGCGGCTTTGAAAGTCGCCTTCAAAGGTCGTACCATCGCGGAAGAAAAGGCCGGTGTCGGTCGGGCAAGGTCGCGGGCCAGTGCCGGATGAGATTGTTCTACCCGTAAGTCGTCGCATCGCTCCCAAGAAAGGTCAGCAATGAGCCGCCTGCTCGTGGCGTTTTTCACGTTTGCCATTGTCACACTGGGCGTCGGCGCCGGCTGCCAGGCCGGCGAGCCCATCGCGCTTGTTCTTGCTCAGATTCCGAATATGTCGCGCGGGCCCGGCATGTACTTGAACCTGTTCAAGTTCATACCCGTGGTGCTGATCTTCCTTCTCTGGGCCAGAACGACAGACTGGGTCGAGCACGACACGCAAGGAGCTCAACAACCTGCGGTTTGGCCTCTGGAACAGTGTCGTCTTCTTTTCGGGCGCAATCGGGTTGCTGCTCGTGCTGTCGATTCCCATTTACTTCGTGGGTCTCGGGTTGCTCCTGCTGGCCTATTTCGTGCCGATCCTCTCTTACGTCTACGCCCGCAATCAGACCGTTCCCGACGATCAAAAGGTGCTGACTCCTTATCATTTTGGAGAAGTGGCCAACGATCTGATGTTCAAGCTCGGGATGAAACCGCTTTTCAATCGTGACATGGGCACCGTTGACCGGGCGGGCCCGCCGATCACGTTCGTGGGCAAGAGCCAGGGGCCGACCAAGGAAGACCCCGCACGGATCCGTCAGGCCGAGGAGTCGCGTTCATTCATGGGAGCCAAGGAGCTGGTCTACGACGCCGTCATGCGCCGGGCGACGGATATCCACCTGGAGCCCACGGTCGAACAGCTCTCGGTACGTTATCGCATCGACGGCATCCTTCACGCAGCCGAGCCGTTTGACCGGCCGACCGGCGACGCGGTGGTCAACGTTTTCAAGGTGCTCTCGGCGATGGATATCTCCGAGAAGCGCAAGCCCCAGGACGGCTCGTTCGGCGCCAAGCTTTCGGGCGCGACCTCGATTTCCGCGTCGCGACTTCCGGATCGAAGGCCGGCGAGAAGCTGGTCATGCGAATTCTCGACAACAGCTCGGCCGTGACGAAGATGGAAGACCTGGGAATGCGGGCCAAGCTGATCGACTCGGTGCGCGGCCTGGTCACGCAGCCGCATGGAATGTTCCTGGTTTGCGGTCCGACCGGAGCCGGCAAGTCGACGACGCTCTACGCGGCCCTTCGCGAGATCGACCGTTATCAGAAAAACATCATCACCGTTGAAGACCCGATCGAGTATCACCTTGACAACGTGACCCAGATGGAAGTCAACACGAAGTCGGGGCAGACGTTCGCAACCAGCTTGCGGAGTATCCTGCGGCAGGACCCCGACGTGATCATGATCGGCGAAATTCGCGACAATGAGACGGCCTCGATCGCCTGCCAGGCCGCCAACACGGGCCACATGGTTTTTTCGACGGTTCACTCCAACGACGCCGTGACGGCCCTGTTTCGACTGCTCGATCTGGGCGTCGAGCCATTCATGATCGCCTCGGCCCTTTCGGGTGTTCTGGGCCAGCGCCTGGTTCGCATTCTGTGCGAGGCGTGCAAGGAACCGTACAAGCCCAAGCCCGAGTTTCTCAAGAAGGCGAATTTGCCCGTCGACAAAGTTGACGTGTTCTACCGCCGGCCCGAGAATCCCGAGCAGGTCTGCCAGCAGTGCGGCGGCACCGGCTATTTCGGGCGAACCGGTATTTACGAGCTCCTGGTGCTCAATGAAACCATGAAAGACATGATCCGTGAGAATCCGTCGATCAACAAGATCAAGGCGGAGGCGCGCAAGAACGGCATGATCTATTTGCAAGAAGACGGTCTTCGTCAGGTCATTCAAGGGCGGACGTCGATCGAAGAGCTGCTGCGCGTCGTCAAGTAGGGCCAGTTCATCACCCTGGCTCGCGTGCCCGATTCCATATTGTCAGAGAAGATCGAGGGACTCATTCATCATGGCGGCCATCATTGATCTCGTGATTTGCGGGCTCATCGCGGGGCTGCTTTACGCCCTGACGAGCGAGGGCCTCTGGGGGTCGGCGCTGATGTTCTTCAACATCGTCTTCAGCGGCATGATCGCGTTCAACTTCTATGAGCCGCTCGCCAAGCTGATCGATTCGACGGCGATCAACTGGGGCTTCTCCGACACCTTGTGCATCCTGGGGTTGTTTTGCATTTCGCTCGCGCTCTTGCGAATGACCACGGAGACAATTGCTCCGGCGATGGTGCGCTTTCCCAACCCCGTGTATCAGATCGGCCGATTCGTCTTCGGGCTAGCGGGGGCCCTCACGACGGTCGCCATCATCATTCTGGCATTTCACGCCGCGCCCGTGCACAAGAAGATCTTCACCACCGTCAAGTACGACTCCAAGCCGCCGTTTGGATTGGGAATCGACCATCAATGGCTGGGATTCTTTCAGTATGAGACCGGGGCCGTGTTCACGACGCTGGGATCGGGCCAGCGCGATCCCTTCGGCACGTACGGCCTGTCGCGCACCGGCCAGCGCAATGCGGTTCGGGTTTTCGATCCGCGTGCCAGGTGGTTGATGGAACATCAAGACGCGCGCCCCTATGGTGACGATACGGTTCTGGGGGGCGCGGCGGGCGAGGGGGGCACTGAAGAAGCCGGCGCGGGCGACGCCGCCGGTGGTGCGGGTGCCCCACCAGGTCCTGGCGGCGGCGGGGGCGGGGGCCGAGGGGGGCGCGGCCGCGGTCAGGGAGGTGGCGCGCCACCCGGCTAGCGAGAAATCGGCGGCACGCGTTGATTTGAGCTGTCTGACTCTCGCTTCGTGCGGCCTCATTGCCCCTGAGCGGCTCCTGATCGTCTGGCATAGGAACGGAGCTCGACCAGATCGAAGCGCGGCCGTTTGGGGAGCCCGATCGTCTGCTGAATTTGCATTCGATAAACGCCAATCTGGCTCGTGTTGGTCTCGAAAACGTACAGTGGCGCCCATCCCGCGCTATTGACGCCCAGCGAACCGGTGACCATGAGAAACCGAGGTCGCGGACCCGTGTCCAGGTCGAGCTTGAAGTCGGCAACAAGGTCACGCTCGCTGAATGGCTCGATCACGTGGGTGGAGTTGGTGGATTGCTGGAATGTCGGGACCGTCGCCATGAGCCGTCCGCCTTTATAATCGAGCACATAGAGTGCGTCGGTCGGAACGGCGGTCTTCAAGCCCTCGTCCCAGCGAAGAAGGACCGGACCGGTCGCGACGAGCACCTCGCCCGATCGATCGCCCGCACTGGCGCACGGGCCGCAGGACGAAAACTTGCCAATCCCCAACCGACTAAAATTCCCAGCATCAAGGTCAATACAAACGGGACGCGAGTGCGCGCGCTGGTCATGATCTTGCGACTCCTTTCGCCGTCGAGAGCAGGGGCTTACAACAGATTTGGGAGGGCGAGACTCCGTCGAGCCTCTAGGGTTCCTCTGGTTTATGGCTGAGCTCGTGCGGAGACTGGCCTTGGCGTGGTGAAAGGTTGGGCTTGCACCGTTTTCGCGTTCATCCTGTTTCATTGACGAACCGCGCGGCCCCCCAGAGCGCCGCGCCTTTGTTGGAGTTCCGCCTTCAGGCGGCGCCGCGAGCCGAAGATTCCGCCTGAAGGCGGGACTTCAACAAGAAACCGCGCAACAGATTCGGTCTACACTCAATGCGTTCGGAAGTCGATTCAAGACCAACTTTTCACCGGGCCAGTCTTGCCCTGCCGGGCAGAATGAAAACGGCCCGGCCCACTGTTTGGACTTGGACTGGGCGCTGACCGTGGCATTGTGCGACGATTGCCAGAATGCGTCCAGTGCAAGCCAGGCCGCACGGGCGCTTCTGATCGATGGTTTCCTGGCAAGATCGGCCGTTCAATCGGTCAGGCTCAATGGCGGATTGAAACGGTGAGGGTCGCGAAAACGGTCTTGCTCGATCACGGTCGTTAGCGCCTTTATTCGGTTCAATGCCGTTGATCCGTTCGATCGTGCATGAGGAACAAAGCGATGACTTGTGCCGGCCTGCTCGTTGGCTTTCTTCTGAGCCAGGTTCCTTCCCCCGACGGCGGACTCGACGTCGTCCGCGAGCTCGAGCAAGCGAGGCGGCAGGTCCTCGCGCAGGAGACCGCACAACTGACGGCCCTGGCGGTTCAGGTCGCCGCGGGGGGCGATGAGAAGGCGGCCCGGCAAATTCAAGAGCGGATTCCCAGGCCGACGGCGCCGAACGGCCCGACGCGATTTGTCGTGCTGCCCGAGGTCGTACCGGCTCGCGATCAGGCCGACCCGGCAGAGCCGTGGCGGAATTCCCTCACCGAGATCGAGTCGCGAGCGGCCGGAGAACTCTTCAAGATAGCCCAGAAAGCCGCGAAGACCGAGCAGCCGTCGTACGCACTGGCCAGTAAGTGCTTGAGCGCGGTCTTGACACGGCAACCAGACCATCCCGAGGCGCGGCGCCTGATGGGTTTTGTGCGTCATCAAGGCGGATGGGCGACGCCTTTTGCCGTACGCAAGCTCAAGGAGGGGTATGTCAACCATCCGACATTCGGCTGGGTGAGCGCCGATTGGGTGCCGCACCTCGATCGCGGCGAATTACCGGCACCGATGGGCCGAGGTCAGCAGCGAAAAACGCGGTGGCTCCCCGCGGCCGAAGCCGACAATCTTCGAGCCAACTGGTCGCCCCCCTGGTACATCATCACCGAGCACTTTGAAATTCAAACCAGTGTTCCACTGGCCGAGGCCATCAGTTTCGGCCGGCGGCTCGAAGGTTTCCATGAGCTGTTCATGGCCCAGCTCGCGGATATCCTCGGTGAAAACTTGCCGCTGGCGCGGCGGTTCAAGGATCCGACGATGACCGGAGGCACCCCCGGCAGCCGTCCGCACTGGGTCTATTATTTCGCCTCGAAAGAGGGGTATGTCGATTACCTGAGCCCGCGGCAGGGACCGAAGATTGCCGAGAGCCTGGGCTTTTACGAGCCTCCCAAAGCGGGCGGCGGCCGTCGCGTTCCCGCCTACTTCTTCCGTGATCCGGGAGGCCAGTTACCGGTTACGGCCACTCTTTATCACGAAGTCTCGCACCAGCTCCTTTTCGAGACCGCCGGCTCCAATGCCTACACCAAGAATATTGGCAATTACTGGGTCTTCGAGGGCCTTGGAACCTATTTCGAGACGGTTGCCCCCCAGCCGGACGGCTCGCTCGAAGTCGGCGGGCTGGTCGGCCGGCGGATCGAGGAAGCGATCAAGGCCATCGTCGACCAGAGGCGATACGTTCCACTCGCCCAGTTCGTCGCTCTCGACCAGAATGGATTCAATCGCGAAGAGGATATCTATCTTCACTACCAGCAGGCGATGGCGCTCACGATCTTTTTCATGCAATGGCATGAAGGCATTTACCGAGACGCCTTTCTCGATTACGTCGCGCGATGCGTATCGCGGATGGATCAAACACGGGACTGGGCGACAGTTGCAACAGCGCATCGGCCAGTCGTACGCCAGCCTTGACGCCCAGCTCCACGAGTTCTTGACGAACGTCGAAGACCAGAAAGCGCGCGATCAGGCCAAGGTCGCCCGGCCTGCTACTCCGGCGGATGCCATCCGCACGGTGCCTCGCTAGCAGCCAGTCGATGCCATTGTGCCCGAAGTCGATCCGTCGATGCGCCAGGCCGCCTACCACACCCCGGAGTTCAGGGCCTCGCCTTGATCTGGTCGGATGCTGATGGCGGCCTCAAGCCGGATCACTCGCCCACGTACGGCATGAGCGCCATGAATCGGGCTCGCTTCACGGCCGCACTCGCCGCGCGTTGAAATGCCGCGCAGCTACCACTTCGTTTCCGGGAAAACATCTTATTTTGATTGGTGCACAGCTTTTTGAGCAGGCCAATGTCTTTGTAGTCGACGTAGGCGGGCCGAGGGCAACCATCGCGTGTGCAAAATCGACAGCGATTCTTCCGGTTACGTCCAAACTTCTTCCGCGGCATAAACCTGATTTCCTCTGATCGCTCTCGATCGAGAGCGGAGCTCCCGGGGCAGGATAACTGGCTATGGTCCGCCCCAATCTCGGTGCAAATTTCAAATCCGTATCGACCCGGAGGGAAACCACAAGTCTAGTCGGCGGCCCGCTGCCCGTCAAGGTTGTCAAGGCCGCGACACATCAAAGTGTCAGAGCCAAACCGCGGGCTGCCGAACCATGCCTGAAGGCCCAGCCACGAGATGAGTGCGGCATGCTGTCTCGCGGGGCAGCGAGTTTGCTCTCGTTCTGGATGATCGAACAGGGCAACCGGCCGGGGCGGTGGTCGTCAAACTCGCGAGCGCAAGAAAAGCGGGGTCATTCGCATGATGCGCTTGACCCCGCCTGATCTGATCTGACCCGATCTGCAATGACGCTTCATCGCCGAGCGAAAGTTTCAGCCGCCGAGGTGCGTCACCGCATCACCGTTGCGAGCCGGTGTGTGTGAGCCGCCGCTGCTGGCGACGGCCTGCTTGATCGCGTCCATCGACTGTTTGGCGATCTGGTCCGTGAAGTCGTGCAAGTCGGCAGCCGCCGGCTGATCGACCAGGTTAAAGCCCGACTTCTCGGCGACGAGCATATTGATGAGCAGGCCAAACACCCCGCTCGCCGCGCTGGCTCCGACACCGCTTGCCATATCCGCGCCGCCCGTTTGCGGAGCAGACCCTCCTCCACCCGAGATGAAGACGCGCTCGGGAACCAGCGGCTGGGTGCATTTCGCCAGATTTTGCGCGGCGACCGTGAGCGCGTAAAGGCGCGGATCGGAATACGAGCTGATCTTGCGGAGCAAGACCGAAGCCTCGGAGAAGCCTTCCTGAAGGATCCGGGCTCCTTCGCCGCGGCCGGCCAGGATGCGTTGCTGGCTCTCGGCTTCCGCGGTGACGACGACCTGTTCGGCTTGCTTGCGTGCCCGCGCCAGTTGCGCCTCGGCTTCGTTCTCGGCAATCTTGATCTGCACGAGCGAGTTCGAGAGCTGAGTTTGCATCTGCGCCTGGGCTTGCGCTTCGTTCAAGATCCGGAGGTTCTGCGCGGCGGTGACCTGCTTCGAGTAGGTCTCGACCTGTTCGAGCGAGAGCTGCCGCAGGCGCAACTGTTCCAGCAGGGTCTCGATCTTGTCGCCGGCCTGTTGCGTGTCGGGCTTGCCAATCAAGACATCGACGCACTCGATATCGAAGTTATGGAACTTGCGCCCCAGCTCGCTGCTCGACTCATGCTGGATCGAGTCGCGATCCTGCAGCAATTCGAGCATGGTGCGCTTGTGGGCCACGTCGCGGAAATAGGCGCTCGAACATGGGATCAAGCGTTTGCGTGATCAGCTTCTTGACGTCGCCAAACCGCTGAATCACGTTCGGGGCCTTTTGATAATCGATATGCACGACGACCGATAAGGGGAGCGTTGGCTCGTAAGCGTCTTTTGTCACGAGATCGATCGACCGCAAACTCTCGTCGTAGCGGTGCGTTTCGGTTCGGCCGGTGACCCAGTGCAAGACGAAGTTCGTGGTCGGCACCAGCACGATGTTGCCCGCATAGGTGTTGAACGCATACTTGCCTGGCCCCAGCGGTTTCTCTTGCACGCCGCGCTCGCCTTCGGAAACGCGTTCACCGTGGCGAAAGCCCTGACCCGACAGGTCCTGGCCGCTCCGTCCGTAATAGCTGACGACAACGCCCACGTAGCCGATCGGGACGATCGTCTTGGCGATCGTTTCAATACTGGCGAACCAGCGGTTGATAAAATAGGTGCCGTCGGTCAGCGGCACGAATTGCAAGCCGCGGCGGCCGCCGGCGCGGAGAAACGCCTCGGGATCCTGGAAGTTGTTATGGAAGTTCTTATCGGTGCGATCGACACCCACGCCCGGAGCGATGATTTCGCCCGGGGGGAGCGATGGACCGTCATGAATGGTGACGATGCCGATGCTGTCAACCAGCAACTTTCGCTCGGGGTTGAGCGGGTCGTAAGTTTCCACGGCGCCGCCGATGATGACCGGGCTGAAGCCGTCGATTTCGCTCAACTGGTTCTGCCAGGTGACCACGGTTTTTAGCTCGCTGCGCCCACTGGCTTCGAGGCCGTAAACCTTGTCTTCGGTGACGACCGTGAAGAGCGCGGGGTTGATCGCGTAGACGCCTTCGCGCAGGATCGCCCGCTGACGGCCGCGCTGGCCGGCCAGCGGATCTTGTTCGCTGCCGGTGACCTCTCCGCTGAGGAACCGCCGCGCATCTTGAAAGTTATTGCACGCGACGATCTGGCCAAGCGTCTGGCTCGGGGGCAACGATTCACCGTCGCGTGCGTACACGTATCCGATTTTCCCCTGCGGCACCGCGACCAGAGGCACTTTGTGAATGCGGAACTGCCAGCGCCAGTATCCCAGGTGTAGACCGCCGCGCAAGACCTCGGCTTGAAAACCCGCTTCGCCGTGCAGCGCGATGATCCGTCCCTCGGGCACCGAGCCCTTGAGCGACCAGAGCATTTCGACCACACCAACGCGATTGTTGGCGATATAGCGCAGGCCCATCAATTCGCAGGCCAGCGCCACCGCGACCACGAATCCAATGATCCACATCGGTGCGACTGGCAAGTCAAACTGGGCGGCAAACAGCGTTTTGTACACCGGCGTCAAGCTTGCCAACGACCAGGAAGCCACGTGCTCAGCAAACGGCGAGCCCACGACAAAACTCCTCAATCTGAACGAATGGATGGAGCGACTCAAGGCGGAACAACCCGTGTTGAGATCCTGCTCCGTGGCACGATACTCGACGTACTTGGTCTCGGAGGATCGTTCGGTCCCCCAAGTTGGAGTCTATTCGTCACGGGCGCGGAATATTGGATAAAATCGCCTTGTCGTCGTTTATCCGGCCGTCGCCACCGTTGACCAGGCCAGGTCGTGGGTCTAGGCTTGATGATCATGGGTTACGAGATCGAGGTGAAGTATCGTCGGGTCGATCATCGGTCGCTGATCGCGAAATTGAGCGATCGAGGCGCAATCGAGGAACCCGAGGTCGCGCACGAAGATACCTACCTGAACCACCCCTCACGCGATTTTCGAACGACCAATGAAGCCCTGCGGATCCGCCGCATCGGCAACGAGAACCGGATCACCTATAAAGGGCCGAAGCTCGGCGGTGCGACCAAGAAACGCGAGGAGATCGAGCTCTCGTTGACCGAGGGCGACGCGGCATTCGCGCAAGCTTGCGCGGCTTTTTCAGAATCTTGGCTTTCAGCCCGTCGCGACGATTCGGAAACGGCGGCACTCATTTCGTCTCTCGAGCATGGGCCGAGACGTGGAAGTAACGCTCGACACGGCCGACGGGCTCGGCGAATTCGTCGAGATCGAAACGCTCGCGACCGATGAATCCGACCTCCCGGCTGCCGAAGCGGCTGTCTTGAGCCTCGCGGCGTCGCTCGGGCTGACCGAGGTCGAGCCCAGATCGTATCTTGGGATGTGGCTCGAACATCATCGATCCGCCTCCCACGAGCGCGGATGAGTGGCCGCATGCGGCAGTCAGTCGCTCCGGTTGATCGAGATCCCGGTACGCTTGAACGGCCCCGCCAAAATGGCTAGGCATGTCTAAAGTTTTGTGGTAAGACATCCGCATTCCCAGGGACGGGACCACCATTTCTTCCCCGTCCGGGGCTCAACCGGATCGTCGCGCGAAAATCGTTTCGCCCATCGATCCGCTTCCACGAACCATTTCGTCAGGACTGAAGCGTGACCTTTGACAAGAAGTCCCGCGCGATCGATCGCCGCCGGTTTGTCCCCTCGAGCGAAGGGCTTGAAGGTCGCGCCCTGATGGCGTCCGCGAATAGCTTGTTCGGCCTCCAGGTCGCTAACAACCTGAACGTACCCATCACCTACGAGCAAAAGGCGCTTCGAATCGAGCGTCTGCCATATTACCTCGAACAAATCCGTCCTGGGCGGTTCATCCCCAAGGCCGAGGTTGAGCAGATTCAGAACGGCCTTTTCACGATGATGGACAGCATCTCGAAACCGCCCAGTGCGGCACTCGATAATTTCAACTATCAACTGCGCAAGGTGGTGGATAAAGACTCGTTGAGTGCCGGCGCCATCGCCGTGCTGAACCATGGAGTCTCGGCCGTCTTGAGGTCGGCGAACACGCCCGAGGCGGCTAATACCGCGATTTCCAACGGGCTGCTCACATTGACCTCGCAGGTCGATACAGCCAGCGTCGAGCCCGCGTTTCTTGGCTCCAACGACAATACGCTGGTGCTGGAAACCGCGCTGGCGATCGGCCGTCCGATGCCGCCGCCGCAGCTCCCACGCATAAAGAAAAACGAAGGGATCCAGGCGGACTCGCAGCACATCAAAACGCCCCTGTCACGGCCAACGCTCACCGGCACCTATCACTACCATACGGCGATCGAAGTCGTTGCGAGTGATGGAACAATCGTGGGTGAGGCGGCCTGCAACAAGAACAATAACTTCCAGGTCCAGATCACGACGCCGCAAACTCTCGGCGTGCACACGTTCCGCCTTCAGGCCGTTGATACCGTGGGGCACATCAGCAAAATCAGCGCGAAGTTCTTGATCAAAATTGTTCCCGGCAAGCATCACGAGGTGACCGTCGCGAAAGCGACGCCAAAGGGGCCGCTTGCAAAGACGAAGTGAGGGCCACGATCCCGGGCCGATGTCGAACAATGAAGACTTCCGTCTCGCCGACGGCCGCGGGCGGCACGCCGCCTAGCCGGTTTCGGCTGGACGCACAAAGGCTCGCAGTGTGGCGACGCGGCGGAAGCCGAGCTTTTCGTAAACCGACAGGCCATCGGGACTCGCCTGGAGGGTCGCGGTCAACACGCCCTCGGCCCGCGTGGCGGCGAATATCCCTCGGAGCAGCCGGCTGGCCAGACCGCGACGGCGCTGGCTGGCTTCGGTCGCGACGTACTGGATACTGACGTCATCGCCGAGATTCAACGTCAGTGCGACGCATACAAATTCGCCACCGACACGCAAACCATGAGTACGAACTCGTTCATCACGCAGGGCGGTGACAAGCGGGCTGAAGACTCCAAACTCGCCATATGCACGTTCGTTCATGTCGCCAAGGGTTGCCAGCGACGGCGTTGCTATTTCAAAATCGTCGTCAACCGTTTCGAGTGCCGCGTCGTGAAGCTCGATCCCCATGCATGGTGTTTGATACTCGGCGTGTACGAGGCGACCCGGAACCGCGTCGGCCAAGGACCACAGGAAATCTGGCAGTCCCGGGTCATCGGCTGGTGGGGCCGCTCCCGCCGGCACGACGGCCGCGTTGAACCAGGGGTTGTCGGCAGCCGTGAGAATACGCGCGCCCAGCGCATCGGGCCGGCGCACCTCGTCGTTGGGGTCCGCACTCCAGCGCCCCAGTGTCGCGAGCATTTCTCCGAAGCCGCGAATCGAGCGGCCGGCCAGGTCAGTGTCGTCGATCACGTTCCATTCCTTTGACGCGCTCCCGTCGGGCGCCATCGGGCTAACGAAGCTGGCGACGCGCCAGATCTCGAAAAGGGCCAGATTCGCTCATGAGCTGCTGATAATGGCCCGACTGGACGATGCGTCCCTCTTTCACCACATAAATGCGGTCGGCATTGACGATCGCGTCGAGCCGGTGAGCGATCACCACTCGCGTGATCCCTTTGAGCTGGTTGGTGATGCTATCACTGACGATCGTCTGCGTCACGTTATCAAGCGCACTGGTTGCCTCGTCAAGGAGCAGGATCTTGGGTCCGCGCGCGATGGGCGCGCAATCAAGAGCCGCTGGCGCTGGCCGCTCGATAAGTTGCCGCCCGCTTCGCCGACCATGGTGAACATCGCCATCGGCATCCGGCGAATGTCGTCTTCGAGGCCGGCCAGGCGGGCCGCGCCAGGCGTCGTCGAGGTTCAGGTGAGGGGCGAACCCGACGATGTTGTTGAAAATATCACTCGGCATGAGCTGAGAATTCTGCATGACCACCCCGATTTGACGACGGACGTCGCGCGGGTCGAGCGTGGCCGAGCTCGCGGCCATCGTAGGTGACCGTTCCCGAGTCAGGCGTTTCAAAGCCGAGAAGCAGCCGCATCAGGGTTGATTTGCCCGAGCCCGAGGGTCCGACGATCGCCACGAACTCGCCTGGGCGAACTTGCAAGCTCACGTTATCGAGAATCCTCGCTCCCTTTTCCTGGGCCGGGTAACGGAACGAAACATGATTAAGCGCGAATGCGCCCGAGAGCCGCACCGGGTCGACAAGGGCGGCCGGGAATTCCGGCGGCTCTTCAAGGATCGGACGGATCCGCGCGTAGCGGGGGATCATTTCCAGCAGGCTGATCGATGCATACCCGACTGTGACCACGGCCATCATCAAATTGGCGAAGGCGATATTGAATGCTAGAAAGCGTCCGGTATCCATCAAGCCCGGATCGACATGCAGCGCACCGGCGTACACGACCATCGCGGCGAGGATCGGATAGACCGCCAGCCATTGATGGATGCCGCTTGAAAATCGCCGCGCCCGGACCGTGAGCGCCAGCCGGTCGGCATATTTCCTCGCCCAGCGGGCAAAGGCTCGGTTCTCCGCGCCGGCTGTTCGCAGCGCACCGATGCCCCCCAGGATTTCCAGGAGCAAGCCCGACATCACGCCGTCGATCGTTCGGATCGAGCGATCGAAGCGTAACAACCGGGCCAGGAGAAGCATGGTGCTGCCAAGCAAGAGCGAGACGAGCAGCGTCGCGCCCAGGGCCATCTTCCAACTGTAATAGTAGAGCAGGGCCAGGTTGAACAAGGAGAACAGGCCCGTCATGAGGGCCGCCACCAGGCCGCCGGAGACCCGCTTGAAGATCTCGGTCAGCTCGAGACCTCGTAGCGCCAGATCGCCCGAGGCAAAACGCGCGAAAAACCCGGTCGGAAGCCGCAACATGCGATCCCAGAACGCGGGAACCAGTGCGGTGGAGACACGTCCTTCAATGCGCAGCACGAGCAGACCTTGAACCGTCCGAAAAACAGCGCCCGCCGTGATTGTGGTCACGAGAAAAGCGCAGGCGAGCGATAGACGGTCGAGATCGGCCTCTGGTAATACGTCATCGATGATCGTGGCCGATGCGATTGGAACCGCCAATCCGAGCAAGGCGCTGAGCACGCCCATGACGCCGACCATGAGCAGCTCGCGCGAGAGTCCTGGCAGGCGCAGGCAGAACCGCAGGAGATCGCGCTTCTTGAGAGCCCGGTCGGGAAGCGACCGATAAAAGACCCAGGCCTTCGGAGCGATTCGCCTGGCGACATCGGCGGTCACGCGCGTCGCTCGTCCTGACGGGTCAAGCTGCTCGTAGGCCGGACCGAACCCGAGCACGCGTGATTTCAGGGGGATGAGTGCGACTGGCCCGCCCGGCTCCCCTTCGAGCCACCCGAGCATCGGCTGGCCTTGATGGTGGTGCCACCACTCGCGGGGCAAGGTCACCGGCCGGATCTGAAATCCGCTTGCGCGTGCGATCTCGCCCAGCAAATCACGCGGCGCATCGGCGTGGTCGCGCCCTGGTTTCGCCGGTGAGCGGACATCGATGCCCATGGCGTTACCAACCGCGCGGCAAGCCAGCAAGAGCGAGTCGCTCGCGCTCGAGGCCCCGATCGCGCTGAGCGCCGACTCGTTGGCCGCCGCGGCCAGGCGGTTCGACACGGTCTCGAACAGCTCGGCCTCGTGTGCCATCTTCCGTTGCGATTCAATGGCCCGCTCGGTGGCTTCGACCTGCTCGGTTTCGGCGATGAAATCAAGGACCGCGCGGTGAAAACCATCAAGGCTCGCCCACGGGTCGCTCGTGCGGATCATCATGTTCGTGTTACAGGCCGTCACGCGGCAGGCGCAGGCCGTCGTCAGCCAGAGATGCTCGGTGACGGGGAAGCGAAGATGAAGTTCATCGTCTTCCAGGGGCACCTGGTCGAGAAAGCTCGATTTGCCGACGAGATGGCGCACCCACGCGACGCCCTCGCGGACGCCGTAGCGAGTCGCCGGGTCAAGGTCGACGTGCGTCCCGAGCTCGACATCCTGACGCGGAAACACCTCGGCGGTCCTGACTATTGCACGGCCAACACGAAGCAGCCAGTCGTCAACCAGAACCGCGACCTGGTCGGAGAGTTTTTCCTCGAAGCTAAGCCGAACGAGATCGCCGCGCGCGAATTTCAAGAGATGTGCTGTCCCCGCCCCGACGGCGAGCAGGCGGCCCCCCGACCGACCGCGCACGCCGCTGATCGCGAAGATCGAGCCTCCCTCTTCAACCCGGCAGAGATGCCGCCTGCGGCCGGCCGCCTCGCCCGGCTCGGCCTGGACAAAAAAGACGTCGACCGCGCCCGCCGACACCCACCACACAGCGTCGGGATCATCGAGCGAAAGGGGCAAGTTCGCGGCCGTCTGCTCGGGCCGGCTGAAGGGGAGTAATTCCTCGACGATGAAACGTGGCGGCTCGATGTCGGAATCAACCAACTGGCCCGGCCCCGGCATGTCGGCCGATCGAGGCTCGGCACCGCGGGACGGCTCGCTGGGCCTGTGGCCGTTGCCGGCATAGGTCGTTTGCAAGGCGGCCGGCGCCGGCGCCGACAGCGAGGATCGCGCTATTCGCGGAACGGGCAGGGCCTGGTGCGCGACCAGTCGCGCGTATTCGCCCTGGCCGTCTTTGAGAAGCTGGTCGTGAGTTCCCCGCTGAACGACGCGTCCATTTGCGAGGACGATGATCTCGTCGCAGTCGCGGATGGTCGTCAGGCGGTGGGCGATGATGAGGCGCGGTGCAGCCGCGGCGGCGCAGGTGGTCATCGAAAATCAACTCGGTGCGCGGATCGAGCGCACTTGTGGCCTCGTCGAGGATCAACACACTTGGATCGCGAACCAGTGCCCGAGCGATCTGCAACCGTTGCCGCTGGCCGCCCGAGAAATTGCGACCTTGCTCGGCGACGGCCGCGTGATAGCCGCCGCGACGCGCAGGAGATCACCGTGAATCGCCGCGTCGACCCCGGCCTGGATGAGCCGGTCCGACGTGACCGTATCGTCCCAGAACGTGAGATTCTCGGAAACGGTTCCCTCGATCAAGAAGATCTCGGCGTCGACGAGCTCGACCGAATTGACGAAGACATCGCGGGGCAGGGTGAGCAGGGGGTATCCATCATAGAGAATCTCACCACTCCAGGGCCGGTAGAGACCGGCCGCAAGTCGTCCGATCGTTGACTTGCCGCTTCCCGAGCCGCCGACCAGGGCGATACGCTGGCCCGGATGCGCCACGAACGAGAAGTCTCGGATGAGGGGTTCCTCGACGGTGCGGTTATAACCAAATGTCACCTGGCGGAATTCGAGGCTTCCGCTGAGCTTGCGCGATCGAGGCATGAGCTGTCGCGGTGAGCCATTGTCCGGTGGTGCATTCCGGGCTGCGGGGACGGCATTCTGAAAGACCTCGTCAATCGGCCGGTTGCGTACATCGTCAATGCGGTCGAGGTCGGCGCGAAGCTCCTGAATCTCGGTTCCCAGTCGCGCCAGATCCTGGAAAGGCTGATTGAAATAACCGAGTAACGACTGAAACGCCACCAGCACACCGATGCTGAGGCTACCGTAGATGACTTCGCGCCCTCCGAGGCCCAAAACCATCACGGCGGACAGGCTCGCGAGTGAAGGGGGCAGAACGTGCAATATCGCATCCCAGTATCCAAGAGATTGCTCGGCGTTTGTGATGCGAGCCTGGTCGCCCGCCCAGCGCACGAGCAAATCAGACTCGGAGCCAGACGCCTTGACGCTCTCGATGATCTGAACGGCCCACATCAGGCTGGCCAGCAGCCGCCCGCGAATTTGCTGGATCGACCGGTTCTGATCGGCCCGCCAGCGTCCGAGCCATTGAATTGCGACGAGGTTGAGACTGCCGATCCCGATACCCGCGCAGGCAAGAAGCGGATCGCGCGGCAGCATGACCGCGACGTAGACGACCAGCGTGAGCAGGCTCACCGTCGTGGTCGCAAGCTCACCCGAAATCAGCTCGGCGACGCGTGTGGTCGACGTCGCCCGGCCGACCACGTCGCCCGTCCACCGGCGCTGGAAAAATGCCACGGGCAGACGCAGCGCGTGCCACATGAAGCCGAGTGACTCCACGAGCGTCAATTTCACTTGCAAACGAGTCAGGTAGGTTTGCTCGAGCGCCGCGGCGGCAACCCGGAAGACAGCGGTCAGGGCCATGGACCACAAGAGCGGCTTGAGCCAGGACGTGTGTCCTTCGACCAGGATCTCATCGACGAAGACGCGCTGCGCCGTGGCGAGAAGTAGATTAGGAACAACCAGCGCCAGGCCCGCCAGGACTACAAAAAGGAGCGCGGTCTTCGAGCTCGCCAGACGCCGCACCAGGCCAGCAAACGTGCTCGGACGCTTTCCTAGCTTGCGAAAGCCTGGTCCGGCCTCGAACGAGAAGGCGATGCCCGAGTAACCGCGCGCGAACTCCTCGAAGGAAACGGTCCTCCGCCCGCTCGCCGGGTCGTTCAGATAAACCTTGCCGCGCTGAATGCCCTCGACGACGAGAAAGTGGTTGTATTCCCAGAAAACAATGAGAGGCGGCCGGCGGTTGAAGAGACCGTCGGCCGGTTTACGGAACGCGCGCACTTCCAGTCCGTAACGCTTGGCGGCTTCCTTGATGTAGTAAGCGTTGCTCCCGTCGCGCGAAACTCCGCAGTCATCGCGGAGCGCATCGAGGGGCACATGACAACCAAAGTATTCGAGAATGATCGCAAGGGCGGCCGCGCCACACTCGGCGGCCTCCATCTGAAGCACGGTCGGCGTTCTGACGGGGCTGTATCCGCGAACAGTCGGGCTCGACATCAATGAACCGCCTTCCGCCCCGCCGTTTGCCCGCATGAGATCGCAAAACGCTCGTCCTTGGATGCTTGCTCAGACGCAGCCGAACGCCTGCCCTGTCGAAACCTTCCGCGGCCTTCACCGCCCAAATGCCCTTGCGCGGTCCCGGAAGGGGAAGTCTCCGGACGACCCAGGGCCAGTGCCGACTCGGGAAGCCTCGGCGTCTCGGAATCACGCAAGGCCGTTCAGGTGCGGTGTTGAAGTTACGTCTCGCTCGTTGCGATGTTGACGCTTCTTCTCGGTACGCGATGCTCCCTCCTACTATAAACGCGATTGCGCAATCCGTCGAGTTGCTTGAGAGCAGACGCATCCCTATCGGTCTAGATCGTCACACGAGGCCCGCGAGTTTAATCAGCCGTCAAGACGATACCGGAGATCCGCATTCACGGCAGGACGCGGAAGAATCTTGCGACGGCTCATGCAAACGGTGTTTGGCCGAATACTGAAAGCGGCCGGGTCGGTCGGTTAATCAGTCGGTGCCGGCGACCGTCCTGGTCCAGGGCAGGACCAGGCTGATCAATCGCCGTTTCTCGACGACGATCGCGGCCTGGCACATGGTGCCTGTCTTGAGTGGCTGTGCCTGACCCGACGATGACGACCAGCGAAACTTGTTGGCGTGGTTTGCAGAAATTGACGATGGCAAAGCGTCACCTTCCTCGAGCCTCACGTGCACGCGAAGCAAGACGCCAGGAGCGAAGCGTTTGAGAAATGTTTCGACCAGTTCGGGATGCTCGAGCGCAGTTTCCATCGCGAGCTTGGTGGCCGGCAGCTCCGAGATCGTGACGACCTGGCCGCGGATGAATCCGTGCTCGGCACGCTTGACCGTCGCCGGACTGACTTCGACCGGATCGCCGACCTCGATTTTTTTACCTTCCCCGGCCGGAACGAAGATGATCGACTCATAGGATGCTCCATCGTCGTCGATGCCCATCTGTTTCTTGGGTGCATGAAGCAAGACGACCGGGGAGCCTTCGCGTACGAGCTCATCCCGGGCGGTCAAGACCTGGGCCACGCGCCCGTGAACATGACTGACGATGCGCGACGTTCGGATCAACTTGTCGCGATCGAGTGCCAGCCGGGTCTCCAGTTGCCGGATCTTCAGGCTCCGTTCAAGGCGAGTTCGGCGTCTCAAATTGTCGGCCTTGATCGCTTCGAGGTCCAGCTCCGCGAGCCGCGACTGGCCCTTGTTGAGATCGTCTCGAATCACGTAAAGCTTCTCGCGAGATTCGAGTAGCTCGACATCGCCCAGGTGATTCTGAGATCGAAGCCGGTCGGCGCTCAAGACGACGCGGTCAGCGATCCGCAGCTTGTCGCGCGAGCTGCTCTGCGCCAGAAGAATCGCGCGTCTCGACTCGTTCGATGGCCTCGGTTTGCGTTTCGCGCTCCTGTTGCTCGAACCGGGTCAGCGCCTCGTCTTCACCCTGGGCGTCGCGCAGCTTGGCCTCGGCTTCGTGGATGGCGTCCTTGAGCTCATCTTGGGAAATTTCACCGATCTGGTCGCCGGGCGCGACGGTGTCGCCGAGCTTCACCGTGAGCGACACCAGCCGGCCCACGGCACCTGCGCGACCTGCGCCAGCGTGTCACGCTCGATCAGAAGGATTCCCTCGCCGAGAACCTTTGTCGGCACGCGGTAGAGTACGGCAAAGACGACCGCCGCCACACACACTCCAAAAAGCGTGCCGAGGTAAACCCAGCCCTGGATCGTGGTCACGCGGACGAGACGATCGAGCTGGTCGTAAGAGAGACTCGACCCCTCTGGAGTCGATACCGAGGCTCGGTCTTTGTCGTCAGCCATCTCGGGCTCGAGTGAAAGCGTTTCACAAAAGTGGCGTGGCCGCCGGATTCGTCCGTGCGCACCACTTCAGTCTAACCGGTTTTTTCAAGATTGGATCGCGGCCAGGCATATTTTTGGTGTGATGTTTTTATTTCGGCTGACTGCTGACATTTTGATCTGGTCGGGCACCGACAATAGCAGGCTCAACAGGTAAATAATGCCGAGACTCGACTTGCGGGCTCGCCAATTTAGCCTTCCCTGACCGCTTCCAGGCGCACATTCATCAGGTTTTGAAGGAAGAATGATCGACCCTGCTTCGTCGAAGTGCCGTCCACGATAATGGGCACACGACGGTCGTGTGACAGACGCTGCACCAGTCGCCCCTTTTCGATGGCCCGGCCCTTTTCGATCCCTTTCTTAATGCCCTTTTCGATCCCTTGTTCAATGCCTTCTTCGTGGGCTTCTTTTCAAACTCGTGTCTTGCGAATGTCGTGGAGTTTGAACATGCGCCGGATTCCACACGGTCGAGTCTCTTGGCCGGCGGCGAGGAAACCACCGGAAAACACATCGTAGCTTCCGCCCAATTCCGTCTGACGGCCATCTTCTAGCGGCCTGCCATGCGGCGGACCTCGGTCACGGAGATTCCCAGTAGTTGCGCGATTTCCTTGAGTGTCTGACCATTGGCTTGCAGACGCTGCACCAGTTGCCGCTTTTCGAGGGCCCGGCCCTTTTCGATCCCTTTTTCGATGCCTTGTTCAATGCCCTTTTCGATCCCCTGTTCAATGCCCTTTTCGATGCCTTTTTCGATTCCTTGTTCAATGCCTTCTTCGTGGGCTTCTTGCCAAACGCGTGTCTTGCGAATGTCGTGGAGTTTGAAAATGCGCCGGATCTCCACACGGTCCAGTCTCTTGGCCGGCGGCGAGGAAACCACCGGACAACATATCGTGGTTTCCACCCAGTTCCGTCTGACGGCCATCTTCTAGCGGCCTGCCATGCGGCGGACCTCGGTCAAGGAAATTTCTAGTAGTTGCGCGATTTCCTTGAGTGTCTGACCATTGGCTTGCAGACGCTGCACCAGTTGCCGCTTTTCGAGGGCCCGGCCCTTTTCGATCCCTTGTTCAATGCCCTTTTCGATCCCCTGTTCGATGCCTTTTTCGATTCCTTGTTCGATGCCTTCTTCGTGGGCTTCTTGCCAAACGCGTGTCTTGCGAATGTCGTGGAGTTTGAAAATGCGCCGGATCTCCACACGGTCCAGTCTCTTGGCCGGCGGCGAGGAAACCACCGGACAACATATCGTGGTTTCCACCCAGTTCCGTCTGACGGCCATCTTCTAGCGGCCTGCCATGCGGCGGACCTCGGTCAAGGAGATTCCCAGTAGTCGCGCGATTTCCTTGAGTGTCTGACCATTGGCTTGCAGACGCTGCACCAGTTGCCGCTTTTCGAGGGCCCGGCCCTTTTCGATCCCTTGTTCAATCCCCTTCTCGATGCCTTTTTCGATCCCTTGTTCAATCCCTTTCTCGATGCCTTTTTCGATCCCCTTTTCGATTCCTTGTTCAATGCCTTCTTCGTGGGCTTCTTGCCAAACGCGTGTCTTGCGAATGTCGTGGAGTTTGAACATGCGCCGGATCTCCACACGGTCGAGTTCGTGATAGCGGCGTATCAGCACTTCCTCGACCAATCTTACGATGACGTCGGCTCGTTCACAATCCGGCTCTTGACGCGCCCGGCGCAGCAGGCGCGATACCAGTTTGGCGGCTTCGTTTTGGGGGGACGTTGCCAGTTGGAGAATGGCCAGTCCCGGCGGCGCCCCGCCCGGAACCACGAGTTCGTCCAGATAGATTCGCCGCACACGCGGCGAGGCGAGCAGATCCTCGTAAGGCTTCTCGCGCTTTGGCTCGACCGCCCGATTCGGAAAAAGAGCGACCGCCATCCATTCCTGATCGGGCTCGTTGGCTTCGAGATACGAGAAGACCTTGGCGAACAAGTTGGCGTAAAACCCGCGTGTGCGCCGGAACTGCACCTCGACAAAATAGACCGGAAGGTTTGTTCTGGCCGGCACGAAGAGTCCGTCCAGCCGGTACGATTTCTTGATTTCCGACGCATCGAAGCGATAGTCGGCCGCTCGGGTAAGTGGCTGGCCCAGGAGCGCGAAGAGGGTCTCGGGCAACTGTTTCAAAAGCTGGTAGAAGAACGAGTCTGTCTCCATGAGGAAAACAATGTACTGAGACACCACGCGGCAAGCGAGCATGTGCCGACTCGGCGGCGGAAGCGAACACGGCTGTTCGCTTCGTCATCCGGGGACTTTGACGCAATCGACCTCAAGCTGCCGTTGTCCGCCTCGGCGACGAGTGCTGAATTCCCGGCCGAGGCGTGTCGCCGTCGCCAGGGTCCAAGCGGCAGACCTCTACGGCGATCCTGACGCAGGCAAACTCCGATTGCTTCCCGCTCGGCTTCAGTCATCGGTGAGTTGACGAAGTCGATCAATTGCATGGCGCAGCAGCTCGTCGGCCATGATTCTGGGAAGGACCTCCGAGGCAGGGGAACGGGGCGCCGAAAGCTAGACCACGGCCAATCTTCGGCTCTGGTGACCGAGCCTGCGTGACCAGGATTGTGCTTCAAATTGTCTTCACGCGAAAAAAGAGCTCGAGACGCCGAAGCATTCAGCAAACTTCGCGCGGAGCTTCGGGCTGATCTGGCGCTTGCCGTTGAGGATGTCGGAAAGGGACGTCACGGCGACTCCAGCCCGGCGGGCCAGTGCGGCCTGGGTCAAGGAATGCTCCTCCATGAGATGGCGAAGCCGATCCACGGCTGTGAAATCTGGGTGCTCGTAGATCGAGTCGTCGTAGTCGGCAGTGAGAAGCCCAAGAACGTCCAGGTAATCCTGTTCGTCTTGAGTGAGCGCGGGGCGGTCGAGCAGGCTGTTTATCACCGCAACGGCTTGGCGGTGCTCATCGTCGCTCCGGATTGGGCGCGGCGGAAACTTGCGGAGCAACTCAAAGTAACCCGCGGAAACCCGTTGGGGGGTCTGTCTTCGCGGTCATGGGTTCACTCCTTCCAGGCGCCGCGGTCGCACTCGGCATGAGTCAGCACCTGCCTGATGTACACACGGCCCTTCTCGTAGATGAAAAGGGTAACAAGTCGATATCGATTGCCACGAACGCACCCGTCGACACGGACTGTGTGGGGCACCAGTCTGATACACACCGCATTTTCCCGTGCTGGTTCACGCGTTGCTGACTTTGCTCACGCGTCCCTGCGATCCGGCGGGCATCTGGTGTGTGCCCTTTCGCCGCCGCCATGGGATCGGTTCACGGGAGACCGAGGGCGACCTTCAGGCAGTCGTCGATCTGAACCATCGCTGCGGCGGAGAGCGATCCCAGGACGCGCATGATATCACCTTGATGCATCGTGAGCAGATTTGTTGCGATTACCGACGAATCCCTCGCGAGCCCACATCCTGGCTCAACCGCCAGCGCGATCAGATGCTGCGTGGCCTCGTTAACGCGAGCGGTATTGCTGGAGATCTGGGCGATGATTGTGTTCGTCATCCGAGCATTGTCTCGGTCATTCTGAACGACCAGAGCAGGACGCACCTTGGTGCCGGCCGTCGTGAACGGATAGTCTACCAGCACGATGTCGCCACGATTGACCGTCATCGGCGGGGATCGAGTTTGTTATATTCATCCATTTGCGGATCGTCCCAACCGTCGTCCCCGAAAACCTTCATCGCAAGCGGATAGGCGGCCCGCGTCTGGTCGGCCAGAGCGCGAATACGGTCGTAGACGTCGGCCTTGACGATGATGTACTCGGTTTGCGTCTCGGGATCGGCGAGTCGAACAGGCTCCTCGCCGGCCCTCTGGACCTCTTGCCGCTGTTCGGGGGTGAGAGTGGCCATGTGAGCGCTCCTTCAGTGATAAGAGTATTCTAACCGAGATCCAGACCCGACGCAAAACGACATGGCCATAGCCGTTGGTTTCCTGCTTTGTCCGCAGCATTGGGCCACACAACTCGTGACGCCCGCCTGCTCGACTCTTCAGACGCCGTCTGAAATTATCTCCCGACCGGGCCAATTTTGAGCGAACCTTTTCATCTGGCAGGCTCGATGGCTCGAAGCCGGCTTCAAATCCTTGGTTGGCTGTCTCATCATTTGTGTCCACGCTTCACTTCCTTGGCGTGCAGGAGGTTCGTCGCCTCGCTGGAGTCGACGCGACATTACGCGTGTATGACGGACACGAACGTCCAGCCTGCCTCCGGGCGGGGAAACGATAATAACCCCTCACGATTTGATGCGCACTCAGATGCGCGGACCAACGAGGAACCAGCCGATCCCGTGGTTGGGATTCCAGATCCGAGACATTTGAAAAAAAGTCATGTCGGTGGGCGGGGCGGTCAAGCCAGCTTGTTGCCCAGGACCGAGGCCCCGTGGCCGGCGATCCGACCGGGGTGATTGATTGCCTGGCCTGTTCCGCGCGGATTAGAATGTCGCGAGGCGGCCGACCCGGGACGTGGCGCTGATGCGCAGCACGCCCGACGGGCCGTCGAGGTGGGTGCCCGAATTCGAACAGGCCGGCGGCGACGTCGGAATGTCCGGAGCGGGCTGGCGGAGGCAGTAGTGCAGTGAGCGTTATGACAACGATTCGCGCATGAGTGTCCCGAGCGGAGCAATCGACTCCTACGTCCCAAAACTGGTGCTCAGGGCCCTGGCGCACGGCGCACCCGATGCTTGCTCCTCGAGCCGGAACGCCGAGCAGGTGATGGGCGCTGTGCTGCTTTCCGACATTTCGGGTTTCACCCCGCTGGCCGAGCGCCTTGCCCTCCGCGGGGCGGCCGGCGCCGAGGAGCTAAGCGAGCACCTCAACGGGTACTTCGGGCGGCTGATCGCGCTGATCACCGAACACGGAGGTGACGTCTTGAAATTAGCGGGCGACTCGTTGCTGGCGCTATGGCCAGCCGGCGATGAGCCGCTCTCGACAGCCGCGCTTCGGGCTGCGCACTGCGCGTTGTCGATGCAGGCGACGACCGCGAAACACACCGAGGTCGAGGGCATCCGGCTGATGTCGAAGGTCGGGATCGGGACCGGCGAGATCGCGGTGCTCCACGTCGGGGGAGTGCTCGGGCGCTGGGAGTTGCTGATCTCGGGCGAGCCACTGGTCCAGTGCGGGCTTGCTGAGCAAAACGCCCGTGCCGGAGAAGTCGTGCTGTCGTCTCAAGCTTGGGCGCTTGTAAGTCATGCATGCAAGGGCGCCACGATCAAGGGAGACCACGTCCTCCTCGAGTCGATCGCATCACCGCCGCAGGTGCGGTCTGACCCATGCCCGCCGGTTCCGCCGGAAACGGCGTTATCACTGCGCAACTTCATCCCCGGCGCCATCCTCAACCGCATCGACGCGGGGCTTAACGACTGGCTTGCCGAGCTGCGGCCAGTGACCGTGGTTTTCATCAATCTACCTCATTTCGATGTCGCTTCAATCGAGGGCCAGCAACGTGCCGCAGCAAGTTTTCAGCGAGCTCCAGACGACGCTGTACCGTCATGAGGGAAGCGTCAACAAGCTGAGCATCGACGAGAAAGGCCTGACCCTGGTGGCGGCGATGGGCTTGCCCCCCCTCTCACATGGTGACGACCCTGCGCGTGGGCTCAGCGTCGCCCTGGAAATGCACGCCAAGCTCAGAGGAATAGGGGCCCAGGGCGCGATCGGCGTGGCGACCGGGCGGGTTTACTGTGGCGAGATCGGCGGGACAGATCGTCGCGAATACACGGTCATCGGTGACGCTGTCAACGTGGCCGCTCGATTGATGCAGTTAGCCTCCGAGAGTGTTCTGTGCGATGCCGCAACTCATCATGCCACGCGCGAGCGGTTCGCCTTCGAGGCGCTGCCGCTGGTCCCGATCAGAGGCAAGACCAATCCCGTGCCCGTCTTCCGGCCGACGGGCCGCACGACGACCATCGGCAGGGCTGGTCCGCTGTTTGGCAGGTCAACCGAGCGCGAATTCCTCGGTGTCTGCCTCGAGGACGTCATTGCCGGCAACGGGCGGCGGGTCGTGATCGAAGGTGAGCCCGGGATCGGAAAGTCACGCCTGGTTGCTGACCTGGCAGACCGCGCCCGGTCGCTGGGCGTCGCGGTTCTCGAAGGCCAGGCAGACGGGGTCGAGAAATCCACACCCTACTATGCGTGGCGTTCGATCGTTGCCAGGCTTCTCGGGGTTGACGGTCTGGAAGGAACAGACGAGTGTCAAACGCGGGCACTCGAACGTTTCAACGGTGATCCCGAGCTATTACTTCAGGCTCCTCTGCTCAACGCCTTCTTGCCCCTCGACCTTCCCGAAAATGAGTTCACCACATCGATGGCGGGGCGAGTGCGAGCCGAAAACACCCATGACCTTGTGGTCCGGCTGATGGATGACGCGGTCCGGCGGAGCCCGACCGTGCTGTTCCTGGAGGATGCTCACTGGCTCGATTCAGCGTCCTGGGCCCTGACCCTCCAGGTCAGCCGGCGCGTTCCCACGACCCTCCTCATCCTCACGATGCGGCCAGTCGCCGAGCCGGTCTCGGCGGATTGCGGCGCGAATTCTGAAGTCGCCCGGCACACACCACCTTCCGCTCGAAGCGCTGACTCCGAGCGAGGCCCTGGCGCTTGCCTGCGCCCGGCTGGGCGTCGATGCCCTTCCTCCCGCCGCCGTCGACCTGATCCAGCAGAAGGCACAGGGCCACCCGTTCTACTGCGAAGAGCTGACCTATGCCCTGCGCGACGCGGGCTTGATCCAGATCGAAGGCGGAGCATGCCGAACCGCGCCCGACGTCCACTGGAGCACGGTCGCCTTGCCTGATAGCATCCAGGGAGTCATCGCCAACCGCATCGACCGTCTCCAGCCCAGGCACCAGCTCACCTTGAAAATCTCGAGCGTGATCGGCCGCCTGTTTCCGATGCGCGTGCTCTGCGATATCTTCCCCATTGAACCCGAACGGTGCTGCCTGGCCGAATGGCTCGATGAACTCACCGGCCTCGATTTCACCCTGGTCGAAACGCCCGAGCCGGATTTAGCATATTTATTTAAACATGTGATCATTAAAGATGTTTCCTATGATATGATGCTGTTCGCGCACCGGCGGCAGCTCCACGAGCGCATTGCGAGATGGTACGAGGACAAGCATGCGGACGATCTTTCGCCCTACTATCCGCTCCTGGCCCACCACTGGAGGCGGGCCGAGATCAAGGGCAAGGCGATCGACTACCTGGAAGCCGCCGGTGCGCAGGCGATTCGCAGTGGGGCCTACCAGGAAGCGGTCTTCTTTCTTCAGGAAGCGGTTCGACTTGACAACACGCCTGAGGAACAGACCGCCGGGCTGTGTGGGACGGCTCGGCGTGCGCACTGGCTTTCGACGTTAGGTGAGGCTTACCTTGGTCTTGGGCGGCTGGTCGAGAGCCGGGAGCACACCGAGCGTGCCCTGCGGCTGCTCGGCTATCCGCTGCCGGGCACGCGTACGCGATTGGTCGGGCAGTTCGCGTTGCAGCTCTCGCTCCAGGCATTACACCTGATCGCGCCGTCCTGGTTTACAGGCAGGTCGCGTGAGGCCCCCGATATCCTCAGATGGACATCGCGTGCCTACGATGTCACCTGCCAGGTTTGCTACTATTCGCAGGACGTCATCCTGGGAACATTTTCCGCGGTAACCGCGCTCAACCTGGCGGAAGCGTCGGGCCCATGCCCGGAGCTGGCGCGGACCTGCGGCACGATGTGTATCGTGGCCGGCATGATCCCACTGCACGCTCTGGCTGAGGCGTATGGCCGCCGGGCCTGGAAAATCGCCCTTGTCATCGACGATCTTTCGACGCGTGCGTGGGTTTCGCAGATGGTCGGGATGTACTGGCTGACGGTCGGCCGCTGGGACGAGAGTCGAGAGAAGCTTGCCCTTGCCGTGGAAAGTAGCCGGCGGCTCGGCGACTGGAGGCGCTGGGAGGAAAGTCTTGCCGAGCTGGCGCGGCTCGAATATCTCCAGGGCGATTTTCTGCTGGGTGCGAAGCTGTTTGAGGAAGTCGGCTGCGTCGCTCGACAGCAGGGCCATGAACAGGCCCTCGGCTGGAGCTTGCACGGCCACTCGACCTGTTTGCTGCGAGCAGGACGATTGAACGAGGCCGCCGGCATGCTCGAGAAGTCTCCGGCGTTGCAACCCGGCTATGCCAACGTTGCCGACACGATCCTGGGCCTTGGCTTGTCGGCGCTCGCCCGACTTCGACTCGAACAGTTTGACGTTGCCGGCCAAGAGGCCGAGGGAACGTTATGCCGGATCGAGCGCACCCGGCCCATGGCGAACTTTAATATGGAAGGCTACGCGGCCGCGGCCGAGGTCTTCCTGACTTTGTGGGAAAGAAGTCAATACCAGGCAGGTCGCACCCCACCTCTCGTGGCAGAGCGCGCCTATAGCGCGTGCAAGAATCTCCGGCGGTTCGCCACGATTTTTCCGATGGCGCAGCCGCGTGCCTGGGCATGGTGGGGCTGGCTCCAATCTCTCTCAGGCCGTCCGGGCCGCGCCAGCGTGTCATGGAGCATCGCGTTGCAGCACGCCGAGCGACTGAGGATGCCTTTTGAGCTTGGCCTTATCCATCGCGAGATCGGCCGCCATGCCAGGGTCGGCGCGAGTCTCCGCCAGGTCAATCTCCAGCGAGCCGCCGAGATTTTCACACGGCTGGGCGCCCACGATGATCTCGGTCGTCTGAACGAGCTCGAGCAGCTAACGACTCCAGCACCCTGATGGACGGTACCGGTCGGTCGATCACGATTGTCAAACCAGCAGGAGACCCAGGTTGAAAATCTACGACGCGATTGTGATTGGCAGCGGCTTTGGCGGCGCGGTGACAGCATGCCGGCTCGCTGAAAAGGGGCTTTCCGTGCTGGTTCTGGAGCGGGGCCGACGGTGGAAGCCTGCCGATTATCCCCGGGCGCCAGCCCTCATTGGATCTGGGACCAGGTCGAGCCGCATCGTTTCAACGGCTGGATCGACTTGCGGTTTTTCCGGGGGATGGCCGTGGCCCAGGGGGCCGGGGTCGGAGGCGGATCGCTGATCTATGCCAACGTGTCGGTCGAAGCGAAGAAGGAACTCTTCGACCAGGGCTGGCCCGCCGAGATCACCTATGCCGAGCTCGCTCCTTACTACGAGCGGGTTGGCAGGATGTTGAACGTTCAAACCATTCCCGAAAACCAGGTCACCGAGCGGTACAAGCTGGTGAAGCAGGCTGCTGAAGCGCTGGGGCACGGCGACCGGTTCCGACCCTTGCCTCTGGCCACCACCTTTGACCCCGAGTGGCACTGGAACCTCGACGACCCCACGGGCCACCACCATTCCAAGACATGGACGAATGCGCAAGGTCAGCAGCAAGGGACATGTATTCATTGCGGCAACTGCTGTATCGGCTGCTCGGTCCTGGCGAAGAACACGCTCGACCTCAACTACATCCCCTGGGCCGAGCGGCACGGCGCCGAGGTGCGCCCGCTGCACATGGTCACCCGGCTCGAGCGCGAGGGCGGCGTCTACCGGGTGTCGTATAAACGGCTTGAAGACTCGCGCTGCAAGGTGGGGAGCGAGCTCGGCCGGCGGGTCATCGTCGCCGCCGGCTCGCTGGGCTCGACGGAGTTGCTCCTGCGCGCTCGCGATCAATACAAGACTCTCCCTGGCATCAGCGCCAAGCTCGGTCGCGACTGGAGTTCCAATGGCGACTTCCTGACTCCCGCGTTTTACGGCAAGCGAGCGGTTTCACCCACACGAGGGCCCACGATTTCTTGTGCCATCGACTTCCTCGACGGCAGTCAGGACGGTGTGCAGTTCTTCATCGAGGACGGCGGATGGCCCGACTTGCTCGCGGCTCAGTTTACCAATGCGCTCAAGATCAATGTTCAAGGCCGTCGCTGGAAGATCGTGCTGTCAGCCCTCGGGCAGCTCTTGCGGACCAGGGATCCGCAGCGCAGCGTCATGCCCTGGTTTGCCCAGGGCGTCGACGGCGCCGACGGCGTCTTGTACCTCGGTCGATCGCTGGGAAAGCCGTGGCAGCGACACTTGAAACTGCACTGGAAAATCGCCATGTCGCGCAAAGTGATCACGGCGATCGCCGAGATGCACCGGAGGCTGGCGGCAGCCTCTGGAGGACACGCACACGTCTCGGAAGGATGGACCATCTTCCAGTCGCTCGTCACGCCTCACCCCCTGGGCGGGTGCAAGATAGGCACAACGGCGGCCGACGGCGTGGTCGACCACCGGGGCATGGTGTTCGGTTATCCCGGACTGTACGTCGCCGACGGTGCGGTGATACCCAGGCCCATTGGTCTCAACCCGTCGCGCACGATCGCGGCCTTGGCCGAGCGCACCGCGGAGTTGATGGAAGTCGAGCGAGTTGACTGAGCACTCGACGGCTCGTGCCGAATGCGGTTGCCGCGCCAGCGGTGCCGGCTGCGCCACGACCGCGAATTCCTGGCGGCTCCAGGGCAGCGCGATAAACGGCGGCCGGCTGTGCCGGCAGCCCCCGCGCGAACCTTCAGACAGCAGCCGTCGGCAGCGAATACGCCATCACCATCGCGGCGATCTCGCTCCCGCAATCCGCCACGCGCTTGAGCGTGACCCGTCCGTGATCGATTTCGGCGTAATGCGGCTCGCAAAACCAACTGCCGGTATTGATGTACGTTGCACCCGTTTCGAGCCGCGCCTGGCCACAGCAATGAGTGTGTCCGAAAATGACGGTGTCGAAACCGTGCCGCGAGACCTCACAAGCGCGATCCCTGTAAGTCAAGGCCTCGTTGGGAATTCTGTCGCCATCGTCGCCCGCCGGTTTCATGGCCGCCTTCAGGTGGGCAGCACTGGCGATGTTGTTACCAAGATGCCGGCCGCGCTCGAGAACCGTATACAACGACGGGTGAATCTTCAGCGCCAGCCCTCCCAGCAATGTCGCTAGCTGATAAAGCCTCGGGAATGTGACGTAGGCGTCGTCGTAAATATGGCCGTGTTCGATTCTGATCCGACTCTCGCCCGATTGGAGATTCAAGAACGGCGCGACGCGGACGATATCCCAGTCGTCGAGGAAATGCTCGAGCACAATGTCGTGGTTGCCGACCGTGTAATAGACCCGCAGCCCGTCTCGTGCAAATCTGCGTAGCTCGCCCGAGCATTCGGAAAGGTCGCGCGCGAGCCCCCCCAAGGTTGTCTGGACGATATCGACACCATCACCGTTTATGCACACGTTATAGCGGTTTTTCCGGACGTATTCCAGGAATTCGATGAACGGCCGTCGGAGGTTGAAGAGGCGATTGCCGAGGTGCACGTCGGAAACAACCACGAGGCGGTCTTCGGTGATATTTGTGATCATCGTTATCGTTTGCCGCCCGGCGGTAGACCGGTTGGTCGCCGACTCGACTGGCCGGTGCTTCCTGGAAAGTTAGTGCGACAGCGGGACGTTGCCATCGAGTTCCATGAGTCGCTCGTTGATACTTCGAAGGCGAGAGACTCATTTTCTGGAGCATTTCAAGAGCGAACGTCGGGGTACGGCGCACTTTCAGAAGTAACGATCCCGGCTCGATGACCAGGAGTTTGGTCTCGCCGATCGAGCGGGTCGTCGCCGACCGCGGCAGCGACTCAAAAAGCGACATCTCGCCGAAAAAATCGCCCCGGGACAAGCGGGCGATCTCGAGCTCCTCGCCCGTCTTGTTTCGCTTGGTTACGACGACTCCGCCTTTCTGGATGACGTACATCTCCCTGCTGCCATCCCCCTCGCGGAAGATGATATCGCCGTCGCGAAACGTCACCTCGTGATCTGTGGGATCTCGAAGCATTCCTGGCCACCTCGCTCGCACTATCGCCCAAGCTTGAATCGGCAAAACTCGCTATGCAATCAGACTCCAAACAGTGTGACCTGTTACGCGATGAAAGGAAAGCGAAAAACGCGCGGATTGATTCGAGGTACGCAGCCGCGGGACGACGCGTTCCGCGAGGGCCGCCGGGGGCATGTTCCCAAGTGCATATCGCGCCGGTACACTGACCTGCCCGGGTGCGATCTTACGCGGTGCCACGATGTCGATGTTCGTGCCAAGTAGCCCGATGTCTACTGATGAGTTCACAGCGTGAGGAGCGAGCGATGACTGGCTGGGCTTTATGGGTGGTGGTGATCACGGTCGGCTTCGTGTTGTTTGCCGTCGTTTACGCGTTGATCATTCGACCATGGCACATGCGACTGGGGGCGACCGACGCCGAGGTCGATCGCACGTTGCCCGGCGACCATTACATCGCCCATCCCAGGGCGACGGCCACCCACGTCATCACCATCAATGCGTCCGCGGCCGAGATCTGGCCGTGGCTCGTGCAGATCGGCCAGGCGCGCGGCGGATTTTATAGCTACGACTGGCTCGAAAACCTGTTCGGCTGCGACATCCGGAACGCCGATCGTATTCTCCCGGAGTTCCAGCATCTCGAGGTCGGCGACGGCGTGAAGCTGCATCCCGGAGCGCCCCCCTTTCGGTCGTGATCGTCGAGCCGAATCGGTCGCTCGTCATCGCCGGAGGACAGGAGATTCAGCCCGGCATGGGCGTTGACAGGAGCTTCCTCCAGCTTCACCGATTTCGAGCGTATACGTGGGCGTTTGTGCTCGAGCAGGAGGGCGAGCGATTGACCCGCTTCATCGCCCGCGTCCGCGGCGACTGGACCCCCAGCCTGCTCAACACGATCCGATCGCGGCTGTTCATGGAGCCCGCGCACTCGATCATGCAGGAAAAGATGAATCGGGGCTTGAAGAAGATGGTGGAGACCAGTCTCCAGATGACGCATCCTCGGCGCCGGTAACTCAATGAGCCGGCGTCGCTCGACGGCAAGTCGCTAAACGGCCTGGCGTGATTCCGAGACGCCGGGGCTCCCCGAGTCGGCACGGGCACCCGGCTCGTGCCGAGACTGACTCGACCTCTCGGGATCGAGCAAGGCTATCTCTTTCGAGTTCATGCATGCCAGAGGGCTTCGTGGCCGGCCTGGCGGCGATACTGGCTGAGGTCGTAAAAACGTTCGTAGTATTCCATTTCGAGATGGCCGAACTGAAGCCACATGCCCGGAGTGTAATAGGCGTCAACGTGGGCCGGGAACCGACCATAGGTGTCGTAGAGGTAGTTGCAAATCTCCTTGGTGTATTCAACGGCCTGAGGTGAGAAATGCGTGGCATCACCGAGGTAAGCGTCGCCGTTGCTCCTGTCGCGATAGGGACGCGAAAAAGTCGCGGCATCGCCATAGCAACCATTCGCGCCATATTTTTCTTCCAGGATACGGTCCACGGCCTCGTCCATCGTCTTGACATAGGGGGGGCAAAGCCCTTCGAGGATGCCATCGATGCCGACCGGATTGGGCTGCGAAGCCGGGACCGGCGGCATCGGTGAGAGCTTTTTGGGCTCGACCATGCGGAAGCCGAGGCCGTGCCAGCCTTTTTCAGGTTCCTTGAGATAGATGTAGGGGGTAAACACGGAGCCATGGATCCAACCCCCAGCCCCATGGCCTGGCCGACGAGCATGAGGTTTTGCAGGAAGAAGAACGATTCGTAGTCGGTGCGCAGGGCCCCTCCGAACCCCAGCGGGCCCACGTTATCTTTGGAGACGAACCCGTTGCGGACCCACTTGAGTCCGCCGATGGGATGATAGGGAATCGTCTGGCCCAGGCCGAGTGTCCCGGCCCATTTTGCCAGGCGCTCGACAAACGTCGCGGGACGGAACTGGCGCCAGTCGTCAACGATCAGAGGGTTTTTTCCTTTTGGATGCGAAAGGAGAATCATGAGTGCGTTGATATATTGCCGCGTGCAATCGACGACGGGGAAGAAGAGGGTCGTGCCGGGGACGTTGGAGATCTGAGCGTTCCAGCCCAGGTAGTAAGGATACTCGCGGGGAAAGTCGAGACGGCGGTCGGAGATGCGAACTTTCGCCGTGGCCGCGGCGGCCATCCAGTCGTCTTCCGTCCAATCTGACCATCGGGGCGGCAGGTCGCGGAGGCCGTTGATCGCGTCGCGGCCTGTGGGATGCCGCAGGAGGAAGATTCCGTCGTCATTGATCATGAAGAAGTGGGTCGCCTGGCAGTTGTCGGCGCTGCTGCCGGTGCGGGCCGGTACGTTCAAGAACGGCGTGCCGAGCTCGCGTCCCGCGCCGGGCATCACCAGCGGACCGTCGTGGGTCGTCAGGCCGGTGATGCCCGTGACCACGGTGATCAAGATCGCCTCTTCCAGCTTCTCGATCGGAGCGGGCTCGTTCCGGCTTTTGTGGCTGAGCGATCCAGCCTCGATCGACATGCCGCGCGCGATCCGTCTCGTGCGCCGCTCGATCAAGGCGGCCATGAGCGGATAGCGAAACAATTCCTCCAGGCAGGCGGAGCGAAGCGGAGAATGCACTCGATGAAGCTCCTCAATGCTCACTGGCCGCTCCTTACTGAGGGTTGTGCTTGTCGAGCTCCGCACAGACGACCGGATAAACATCGCGACCGGCGTTCTTGCCCAGAAAACAATCCATGTGGGCGTAGCCGGGCACGACGTGACGCACGTAAAGATCCGGGCCGTTGCGCTCGCTCAGGAGTTTGAAGGTCGCCTCGCTCCCTTCCGGGAGGAACAGGCGGTTGTTGGCGCCGTGCAGGAACGCGATCGGGATCTTGATGCGGTCGACCTGAGATAGGTAGCTCTCCTGGCCGTCAGCCGACACGGCGTGTCCCGCATCGAGCATTTTCGATATATGCTTGAACGTCGTCATGTTCGCCACGCCGAACATTTCGTGAAGAGCATCGTGCGTGGCGTCGTTCAACTGGTCATGATCGTACACCTCGCCGTAGAGGAACAAGATCCGGCGGCAGACGGGCGAGTTGCACCGTTCCCGGGTCGGATAGAGTCGCAAGAGTGCGTCGGCCAGCCGGCTCAGGCCCGAAGACGAGGTGTCGAAGTCGGTCGTGAGTGTATCCACGCCCATCGCGGTCAAGAGGCTGGGGAGGTACAGGCCCGCCTTGATCTTGTTCGAGCGCCGGTGCGCGCGGGTGCAGGGTCAGCGCCGAGCAGACGGCCGATCTCACGCCCGCGAGCCCGGTGGCCAGCGACATCAGCAGGGTGAGCGAACCCACGCAGTGGGCCATTACCTGCACGGTCTCGACGCCGGCCGTACCGCGCACGAATTCCACGGCGGCCGGGTAGTCGCAAAGCGCGACATCATCGAGCGTGAACTGCGTGCCGGCGGAGGGCAGATCAGGGCTGGCGCGATAGTCGAAGACCCAGACGTCGTAGCCGTGTTCGAAGAGATACTCGGGCAGGTTGGTCTGCGTCGTGTCGACCGTATAGGCGAACGCCGAGGTCCCAAAGCCAGGGGATAAAATCACGGGGCCCTTGGGCCCGCCGCGGAACCTTGTCAGCTTCAGGTTGACCTTGTCGGTCGTCTCGAAGAAGTGGATCTCCGGCTCGCCGCAGCGCAACGGCCGCCGCTCGCGTGGAGGGGCGTCGGGATTGAAGACGTTCGATCGCGCGAAGATCCCTCCGTAAATCTCGCTCAAGCATCCCGCAAAGAATTTGCCAAAACACGCAAGTCCTTTGAGCTCTTCCAGCTTGTTCTTGGCCCCGGTCACTTTCATCGAGGCGAGTTGACGCTGAAAGTCCTTGAGATGAATGTTAACGATTCCCCGGCCGACGACTTTGCCCGCGCTCTTTTCGCCGTCGTACACTGTGATATACAACGTCGTCGTGTCCGACCATACCTGGGGACCCTCCCTGTCGTGGAGGACCTTGAAGCCTTCCAGGGAATAGGCCCGTCCATTGCGATCGGCCATCTTCAAGTCGTAGAGCATCTTGCGGGTCGCGACCTGGTCGGGATCCTTGACCAGCAGGTGGAAACTTCCCTCCGCGACCTCGAGCGGCTCTTCGGAGAGGGCTGGTGCCGTCACGGTGCCGGCGATCCGACCGCCGTGGTCGGGGTCAGCGATCAGACGGTCGAGGTCGTCGGCCGTGATCGTCACAGTGAACTCGAGCGGCGAGTTGTCGTGACGTCCCTTCGCCCAGGCGGCTCGATAGTCAGCTTCTTCCGTCGTGGAAAAAAAGCCTCGCATCGTTTCCGTGAATTCGATTCCCAGGTGGGATCCACTTGCGCTCATTCGGCAATCTCCGGCTGCCTCAAGGACGCCGAGGCTCTGCTCCCCGTTTCGACGCTCGCGATGTGGAAGCTCGCAAGGCTTCGGGCCATCCTCATCATCAGAGAAGATACGCCGGCTCCCTCGCCGACGCCATAGTTCACCGCGGCAACGACCGTCCGGAAGAATCCGAATAGCCGATCCCGCGCTTTCTCAAGAGGGCCGGGCGTGTCTCGACCGCCGGAGCACGGAGGACTTTGAGATTCGGCTCCGCGAACTCAATTTCTTAAATGAGTTGAAATCAGATCCTTGATGAGTTTTGTGTGACGGGCGGAGCGCACTTCGTGGACACAGACGGCGCACCATCCCACATTGATTCCTCGATGATTTATGTGCGCGCACTTGAGACGAGCCAGAAGCGCGAGATACCGGATGCCCTGTAGCGATTCACTCGCCTGCGCTTCGGGCTTGTAGGATTGGGAAAGCCGCGCGTCCCACCCCGTCAAGATATCGAGGCGGGACACGTCGGCGAAGCAAGCGCCTGGTTATTGCCCAGACTTTGTCAGCGCGTTCGGCGTGATGATCGGCGGGGGCTTGTTGACGATCGACTGGCCCCCAGAGATGGCCCGAAGTTCCTCGGGGGTAAGTAAAACCGTTCCTTCCTGGTTCTTTTTCGAGCTGGCATCCGGCTTCGCGGGCTTCTTGGATTGTTCGGCCATCGGTCGCACTCCGCTCAGAGTAGGTTGAGATTGTCGGTTCGCTTATTGCTTTCGATAGATGATACGAACGACACCAGTCTGGTATAACACGTTTTTGGCAGTTTCCTCAAATTTATTGTCGGCGCCGGCGCATGCGTGAGCGAGCGTTCTGTTACTTCTTGCCCGGGACACCCGCATCGATGCGGCCCGTTGGTTCCAGTTGCTTCAGCAATGGCTGAACATCGGGCCGCTCGAGTAGCAACCACGCTTCGGCGCCAGTCTTGAGCATGCCCAGGTCGTGAAATCCCAGGCCGATCGCTTGCCGCAAACTGGCGGCGGCCTGGGTCAAGTCTTGATCGCGAACCGCAAGCGCCCGCGGTCCAACCAGCGTTCGCCCCGCGCCGATCATCGCGGCCCGACCGGCCTGGCGCAGCGCCAGGCTCGCGAGACTCGCCGGCGGCTGCTTCCGCCAGAGCGCCTCACGCTTCAAATCGCATTGTGCTGCCTGGGCTGTCTTTCCCTGCTGGCGCAGATCGCGCACGAGTTCCCACTGGGCTTCACTTGCCCATTCGCGCCACTGGTCGCTGGCGTCGGGAGATGCCATCGCTTTCGTCAGCAGATCAACCGCCCGCTCGAGCATCGCAATCGCGGCGTCTGTCTCTTTCAGGTCGCCCAGGATCGCGGCTTCTTGAGTCAAGATCGCGCCCAGTGCCGCTTTCGTCGGCTCGTCCATCACGGCCGCGCCGTCGAGGGTCGCGCGAGCCGTCTCCAGCGTCCGCTTGGCGGCCTCGTACCGGCCGTCGTGCCGCTCGACGGCACCCAGCTCGGCCAGCTTTTCCGCGACCTTGATCTTGTATGCACTGTCCTGGGGACGAGCCGCGGCCAGCTCGCGCCACTGCGCGATTTCGTCGCGATAGCGGCCGATCGCGTCGTCGACCTTGCCCGCGGCCAGCCACTGCAGCGCCAGATTGTTGAGCTGGTTACAAAGCTCCATCTTGTACAGTTCTTCACGTGGTGATTCTTTCGCGGCGTGCGACGTCTCGACGATCGCACGCGAGAACGCCTCGATCGCCGGCGCGCTCTCATGCGCGGAATCATGAAGCGACCCGAGGATGTTCCAGCTCCGGCCCAGATCGTGGCGGTAGCGCGGCTGGTCGGGCTGCGATTGAACGAGCCGCTGGAGCACCTCGATAGAGCGTTTGCACGAGACAAACGCCCTGGTGAGCTGGTTGGTGCTCTGCTGCAGAAGGGCGATCTCGGCCAGTGTCTTGCCGAGATGCTCTTGAAACTGGCTCACCGAGGGGTGGGCGGCCACCAGGTCGGATCGGTACACGAGCGACTGCTCGAACGAGGCGAGTGCCTGGTCGAGCTGGTGATTTTCCCACTGGATGGTTGCCATGTTGAAAAGGCTCAGGGCCAGCAGGTCGAGAAGCCGCACCGGCTTCGGACCGATTGCGACCTGGTCGAGCAAACGCCGGCAAATGCCCTCGACTTCCTGAAACGATCCGAGGGCCGCCGGGTAATCGTGCCGCTCAAAGTAGAGAAAACCCATCGCGAGGATGATCTCGGCGAGCCGTTTCTGGTCGGCGGCTCGTCCCGGAACGACGGCGATCAAACGCTCCTGGATCGTTTTCGCTTCCCGCAACGTTCCCAGCGCTCGATCGGCCTGCCTGAGCTTGGCCTGGATGATCCCGGTTTGTAGACAGCATTCCGCGAGTCTCGACTGGTAGGCCATGACAACCGGCTGTTCGCGCACCAGTGGCTCGAGGAGGGCTTTGGCCGTGTTGAGTGAGGTCATCGCGGCCGCGAATTCATCCGTGGCGAAGCGCTGCTTGGCGATGGCCAGATGACAGTCGGCCAGGCGGCCGCGGACGTCATGATCTTGAGGATCCGCGCCGGCAAGCGGTTCCCAGATCGCCAGGGCCGCGTGAAAGGCGTCGATAGCCTCGCCGGGGGAGCCGATTTCCTGGGTGATCTCGCCGACGCGGAAATAAGCGTTGGCAAGCTGGCGACGGAGCAAGGGGTCGTTGCGCCGCTGGTTCACGAACGATTTGTAATACGTCAGTGCGTTACTGAGCAGCTCGTGGCGCAGGGTTCGGATGTCGACCGAGTCTTGCTGCTTGAGCAGCGTGTTTTCACTGACGCTCGTCAGGTAATCTTCCACGGCCGTCTGCGCCAGACCGAAATTGGTTTCGGCCTCCTTGCGGGCATCGGCCTCGCGACGCCTCGCGCGATCAACGACGATCATCCCGATCGTCGCGGCCAGCGCGATGCCGACCAGGGCGGCCGCGGCCGCGTGCGTCCATGTTCGATGCTGACGCAGCCAGCGGCCGAGTCGCTCGAGACGCCGCTCGGGATAGGCGGCGACCGGCTCGTCGGCAAGCCAGTGCTCGAGGTCCTGGGCTAACGCGCGCACGGATGGATAGCGCTGGCCGGGTGCGTTTGCCAGCGCTTTCACGCATATGGCTTCGAGAGGGCCCGGTAGCGATCGATCGAGCGTTCGCGGACGCACGAAGTCGCCTTTGACCACCTTTTCAATCACCTCCGAGACCGATTTTCCGGCGAAGGGAACCCGCCCTGTCAAGAGTTCATAAAGCGTGGCGCCTAGGCTAAATACGTCGCTTGTCGGGGCGATCTCATCGATGGCTCCCCGTGCCTGCTCCGGGCTCATGTAGGAAGGGGTGCCGATCGTCGTTCCTTGCACGGTTTCGTCGGATGTCGCCGCCGAGGCGCCGGCGACATAGGGCTCGAAGTCGCCGTCGTCACGCCCGCTCGCGATATCGTCGCGGCCGATCACCTTGGCGAGGCCCCAATCGACCACCAGCGTCTCGCCATAGTGGCCGAGCATGATGTTCGCCGGCTTCAAGTCACGGTGAATGACTCCGCGGCTGTGGGCGTAATCGATCGCGTCGCAGACATCGAGAAAACGCCGCAACAACTGCCGGAACTCGATTCCCCAGGTCGGGCGCGTGGCCTGGTCGGGGCCCTGGTGCTTCCGGGCCTCGTGAAACCGCCGGATCGCGACGGCCAAACTCTCGCCCTTGATGAACCGCATCGCGTAGTACGGACGGCCGTCAGCGTTTCGGCCGAGGCTGTAAACGGGCACGATACCCGGGTGCTCGAGATTGCCCGTGATCTCGGCCTCGAGCAGGAAGCGGGCTCGATGATCGTCTCGCTCCGCGAAACGCGGTTGCATCTCCTTCAGCGCCACGTCGCGCTGAAGCTCGCTGTCGCGAGCCACCCAGACTTGCCCGATCCCCCCTTGCGCGTGGGGCCGCAGCCGTCGAAAACGTTCGCCCCCGACAACATCGGGTGCGCGGGGCGGCACCTCCGAGAAGCCGTCGTTCGATCGACTTTCATCCATGGGCAACGTCGCCCCGCTGCCGAGGGTCGCACCAAGAGTCGTTCGCAGGGCGTCGTCGTGAATCTCAGTGAGGAAAGCCTGAGTCAGCTCGGATGCGTTCCACGCTTCCAGGCTCGATTGCAGATTGTTCTGGTGGGCACGCAGATGGGCGTCGGCCAGACACTCGAGCGCATGAAGACGGGCGTCATCGAGCGCCCCGACGGCTTTGAGTGTGTCTTTGAGTGAAGACGCGGGTTGGTCGATCCAATCCTTCATCGCCCGCGCTAGAGCGGCGCGCGGGATGGCGTCGGTCAGGATCGCCAGGACAGCTATCAGCAGATCGCTATTTCGCATGTCCACGTCGATCCTCTGGAGCGGCAAGACCGTCGCTCCGTCGATCCGAGCAAAGTCTCTCAACTGTCATCGTTACGACTCGTATGGCAGACCATCATAAATCAAAAGAGCGGGCCGTGGCGAATTTCTGGCCGACATTCGCGATCGGCGTTCTGTTCAGACCTCCCCTTGTGTCCGGTCGAGCCACATACCATAATCTTATCTTTGACCCGGAAATGCTCGGACTGCATTTGCGGGCGATGCCGATCGTCTCCATGAAAGTGATCAAGCGATGAAGGCCAAGACACGACACCGTAAAAGTTACAAATGGCGCAAGCGCTGTGATAGCTCGCCGGTTGCCAAATGCCGCCGGCCGAAAATTCACGGCAAGCGAAACCCCAGAAAGCTCAAGCACTTGGGTGGCCGAGGTTTGTAAGATCGTCTTGAGAATCACATCCCGCCAAGGATTCGGGCGCGGCCGACTCGTGAAATGGCTTTCATGAAGGCCGCTGTCCGCATGGTCACGCTCTTGCGCTGAGCAAGGTCGTAGACTTCGCGAAACGCGTCGACCAGCTTGAGTTCTTCTTCGCGCTGAACCTGTTCGAGTGGCCAGCGGAAGTGCTGGAGGTTTTGCACCCACTCGAAGTAGCTGACGATGACGCCGCCGGCATTGGCGAGCACGTCGGGCACCACCGGAATTCCGCGGGCGACGAAGACTTCGTCGGCCTCGGGCCAGGTGGGTCCGTTGGCGGCTTCGACGATGATCTGGGCCGCGACAGCCCTGGCCATTTCGCGGTCGAACACGCCGCCGAGCGCGGCGGGAATCAAGACGTCGACCGGCATCGTGAGAAGCTGTTCGTTGGTGACGGCTTCACCCTCCTTGAAGCCGACGATCTTCTTCGAGACGGCCACGTGCCGGTCGAGTTTGGCAATGTCGATGCCTTGCGGGTTGATGATGGCCCCATAGGCGTCGGAGACGCCGATGATCTTGGCTCCCATCTGGGCCAGGCAACGCGCAGTGTGGCTGCCGACGTTGCCGTATCCCTGAATGGCGACCGATGTGCCGTTGATCGTGCGGTTGAGCTTCGCCAGCATTTCGCGCGTGACGATCGCGACGCCGAAGCCGGTCGCAGCCTCGCGGCCGGCCGACCCGTGAAATTCGACCGGCTTGCCCGTGACGCAGGCCGGCTGGAAGCCTTCGAATTTTCCGTACTCGTTCATGATCCACGCCATTACCTGAGCGTCGGTGCCCATATCAGGCGCGGGAATGTCTTTATGAGGGCCGATCATATCGTGGATTTTTTCGATGAATTTTCGGGTCAGGCGCTCGAGCTCGGCCCGCGAGAGCTTGTTGGGGTCGCAATTGATCCCCCCCTTGGCACCGCCGAAGGGCAAGTCGACCAAGGCTGTCTTCCATGTCATCAGGCTGGCCAGCGACCGGGCTTCGTCGACGTCGACGGTCGGATGATAGCGCAGGCCCCCCTTGAACGGGCCGCGGGCATTATCATGCTGCACGCGATAGCCGATAAAATTGCCGATCTTTCCCGAATCGAGCTCGATGACGACCTCGACGCGCACCTCGCGATCGGGCGTGACCATGAGGGTGCGGACGTTTTCCGAAAGATCGAGGCAATTCGCCGCCTGGTCGAAGTAAAAGTTGGTCGCCTCGAAGGCTTGCATCACAGCGCCATTCCCTGGATAAACTGAAGTCTTCCGCCGCGCCAGGCCGCCCAGGCCATTGGCCCCGATCGTAACGGACGCTTCGATCACCCGCAATGGACCTTGACGCAGGCCACTCATCCATCACATGCGTTTCATCAATCAATCATCCATGAGCCCCGATTCACGGCAGGCAAAATCATGATCGATCCGTGGCGACTGGACCAGCTCAATTACGGCCAGGTCAAGGCGGAGCTCGCCCTATGACGTGGCGATCTTGCCGCTGGGAGCGACGGAGCCGCACAACCTGCATCTGCCCTACGGAACCGATACGTTCCAGGTCGACGTGATCACCGCGCGAGCCTGCGGCATGGCGCATGCGAAAGGCGCACGGGTTCTGGCGTTGCCGGCGTTGCCTTACGGCACCGAGACGAACCAGATGAAGTTTCCCCTGGCCATGAATCTGAATCCGACGACCGTGGCGCGCATCATCACCGACCTGGTGGATTCGCTCGAACAGCACGGGATCTTGCGTTGTGTTCTCTTGAACGGGCACGGCGGTAATGATCTGAAGTGGGTGCTCCGGGAGTTGCATCAAAAAACACGAGTACATCTGTTCTTATGCAACTGGTTCAAGGTTGCGTCGGATGTTTACGACACGATATTCGACACGCGCGACGACCATGCCGGAGAGATGGAGACGAGCATGGGCCTTGCGCATTTTCCGGAATGCGTGGCGCTCGAGCAGGCTGATCCTGGCCGTGTGCGCACCAGCCGCTTCGAGGCGGTCAACCGAGGCTGGATCGAGATCACGCGCCCCTGGCACCTGCTGACGACCAACTCGGGGGCTGGCGACCCACGCGCCGCGACGGCCGCCAAGGGGGAGAAGCTCACGCAACTGGTCGCCGAGCGAATCGGGACCTTTCTCGCGGAGCTGGCCCAGAGTCCGCTGGACGCCCATTTCCCGTTCGAGCAGGGGGCGCTGGCGGGAGTCGACCCGTCGATATAGCCGCAAAATGACAAGCGAGCGACACATGCGACTTCAAGCCATGATTCTCGGTATTGCGCTGGCCGCGGCCACGCTGCCCGGCTGTGGCGGCTCAGACACGGACGAAGAGAACGCAGCCGTGACCGCGAAAACGCCTGCGCACGGCGAGCGGCGCCAGGGCGGTGACCGTCGTCGATTATCCGCTCGTCGGGGTGGTCAAGCGGGTCGAAGCCGACGTCGATCATGTGCGGATCCAGCATGAGAAGATCGAGGGCTTCATGGACGCGATGACAATGCGATTCACCTACAAGAACAAGGCGGAGCTCGAGCGGCTGAAGGTCGGCGATCACGTGCGCGGCACATTGCACGTCGAGAAATCGGGCGACGTTGTGCAAGCCTACGAACTTCGCGACTTGAAGGTGACGCAGGCCGCGCCCCCCTCGCTCGCTCCGAGCGTATCGAAGACGGCGGCCGCCGTGAGAGACGCACCCAGGCGAACCGAGATCGGCGAAACCGTGCCGGACTTCACGATGACCAGCCAGGAGGGCAAGGCGGTGAAGCTTTCGGACTTGCGTGGCAACGTGGTCGTCCTGACGTTTATTTATACCCGATGCCCGTTACCCGATTTCTGCCCGCTCATGGACAGGAAGTTTTCGGAGCTCGCCCAGCGCGTCGGTGCCTTTCCCGAGCGTGCCCGACACATTCGTCTCATTTCGCTCTCATTCGATCCGGAACATGACACACCCGAACTTTTGCGAAAGCACGCCAGGTTACGAGGCGCGGTGCCCCCGTTATGGACGTATGCCGTTGCGTCGCATCCGGAGCTGGCCAAGATCGGAACCGCGCTCGGGCTCTTCTACCAGCCGGGCGACCAGGATATCGCGCACAATCTTTGCACGGCCATCATCGATCCCCAGGGAAAGCTGGCTCGGCTCGAGGTGGGTACACAGAGCAATCGCTGGAATTCGGCCGATTTTCAGAAGACGATTTATTCACTCCTGCCGGGTGCCACGAAATAAATTAAAAGTAAGTACATCGCGATACGACGAGCGTTGGCGATGGGATACAACGTGTGTCGGCACCGACATTTGGGAATGTGAAGACTGTCGTCAAGTGAGAGTTTGGTCACCGCGTGTGAAAACGGCTCGCTCGAACACGTGTAACGAATCAAAGCGCAAAAAGATTGCGGATTACGGTTGACAGTTGTGGGAAAAGCACTAAGATGTCGACAACCACCCACGTTGAGATACGTTCGCGCAAGCTCGTGATCGCGTCGTTGTACGACTGCATTCAGCTACTTGTCGATCGACTGACGTGGATCTTGGTGGTTGTGCTGTCAAGACTTAGCGCCACAAGGGCGAGCAGCGGGCGGGCCGGAAACCCCGGTGTCGGGCGTTCTGTTTCTGCTTCTGAAATGACAACCGCCATGTCGGTGTGAGAAAAGTGGGTTGTTCGGGGAACGAAGTGTTCTCGAACGAACCCGTGGCGTATCCGCGCGTTCCGATCATGGAATTGGGGCGTGGGTGATTTTCCCGCGACAACTCGGACATTTCAGTTGAGGAGGGTCTAGAGATGGCAGCAGTCAAGAGCAGTGTCAAAAGTGCACCTGCGCCGAAGGCCACTGCGAGCAAGCCAAAGACACAAAAGGGTGCCGAGCAGAGATACCATCAGGCGCGTCGCGCGTCGATTCTGCTCAAGCATGTCAGCGATCCCACGCGTCTTCAGGTGATCCTGATCCTGGCCGAAGGCGAGCGGCATGTTGGTGCACTTTGCGCCCAGCTCAGCCAGAGCCAGCCGGCCGTCAGTCATCACCTGGCATTGCTGCGGCACGGTGGCGTGATCGCACCCCGCCGCCAGGGCAAGAATAACTTCTATAGCCTCACCGATACCGGTACCGACCTCGCGCACGTTGTCAAGAATCTGATCGCCTGATCATTTGTCTTTGTCATCCCTGTTTTTCATCCGGGCCGATCAGACATAAGCCGATTTCGTAGACATCGAAATATCCGAAAGCGCGATTTCATCTGGGCGGCCTTGACAGAGGCCGCCCAGTTTTTTTGCGCCGACTTCGGATCATGGTCGGAACGAGCATTCCGTCGCGCCAGCGTGCCAGGCCATTCCGGGCTCGGGCTCTGATTTTTGACTTCAAGTCGGCCTCACCCCGTTCGCTCTACTTCGCCGCCGTTTGATCGTGCGTTCCTTGGCGTGATTTCGCGGGGTGCGAATCCCAGATCCGGACAGTGAAGTCGCCTGAGCCAGAAACAAGCATCGACCCATCCGGGCTAAACTTGACGGAGTGCACGTAGGCCGTGTGGCCGCGGAGGACGCTCACTTCGTCGAATGTTTCCATGTCCCAGAGACGAACCGTGTTATCGCTGCAGGCCGCGGCCAGGCGCGTGCCATCGGGGCTGAAATCCGTCGCGAAGACGGCACCGTTGTGCTTGAGCACGGCCAGGTTCTCCGACGTCGAAGCGTCCCAGATCCGGACCGTCTTGTCGGTCGAGTTGGTCGCGATCCTGCCCCCGTCCAAGCTGATTGCAATTCGAATGACGCCTCCATTATGGCCCCGCCACGACCGCACCAGGGAGCGGCGGGCAACATCCCAGATCCGGACGATTCCGTCTTCGTAAGCGGCGACCAGGCGCGAACCGTCAGGGCTAAAGGTGACGTCATTCACAGCGCCACCAGGATTGGTTAGATCGACATACGGGACGCTGGCTGAGGGGGTATGGAGGCGAATGCGACCGTCATCGCCACCCGTCGATGCCGCCATGTCTCCCTGAGCGGCGAGAGCGACGTGGGGATCGATCACGCGCGGGGAAGACGTCTCGCGGGTCGAGAGACGCGTGCTCGTGTGCACGTCCCAGATGTGGAGTCGATTGTCCCTGTCCATCGAGGCGAGTCGCTGGCCGTCGGGGTGAAACGCCACCGACGTGACAATATCTTGCGAGTGCTCGAATTGCCCGGTCTGGCGTCGCGTTCGCACATCCCAGAGCCGCACCTTGCCGTCCCATCCGACGGAGGCGACGGTCTGGCCTGTCGGGCTGAAAGCGACGTCATAGACGAAGCTCGTGTGCCGACCGAGCACACCCTCGCTATTGACCCGCTCGACGTCCCAGAAATGAATTACCCCGTCACGCCCCACGCTGGCCAGGATCGACCCATCTGGCTTCGAGAGCGCAATCTGCTCAGCGCCCCTCTGACCGCGAAACGTGCCGGCGAATTGTCGAGTCGCCGTGTTCCAGAGGCGTAACGACCCGTCCATGGAGGTCGACACCAGGCGGCGGCCGTCAGGGTGGAAGCTCGCCGCGGTGACAAAATCCTCGTGCCCGATCAAGGTCGCGATCAACTGTCCCGTGGCACTGTCCCACAAGCGCAAACTCTGATCGAGCGACGCCGAGGCGATCAGCCGGCCGTCAGGACTGAACCCCACCCAGCGGACGGCGTTTTGATGCCCGTCCAACGTCGCCATGAGCCGGCATGTGGCCACGTCCCACATCCACACGCGATTTTGCGGGTAGTCGGTACCCGCCAGGAGCCTCTTTCCGTCGGGGCTGAATGCGACGACCAGGACTTCGGGTTTGCCGCACTGGATGCGCGGAAGCTCGACTCCGGCGTCGACATTCCACAGCCGAACGAACCCGATCTCCGTGGTGGCCAGCCGCGTACCGTTACAATTCAGCTTCAGTTCCCTTGGTTCATTCTGGTTCCCGAGCACGCTGATCAGCGCGCCTCTGGCGAGGTCCCAGACCCTGACTTCCTGCTTCCGTGAGAAACTCGACATACGCGTCCCGTCGTCGCTGAATGTCATCGAGTCAATCGGCCTGGTATGACCTCGTAACACGTTGAGGGGCCTTCCCGTCGTGCCATCCCATACACGAGCCGTTCGATCGGCCGCTGACGACACGATCCGGCTGCCATCGGGACTGAACGCGATGAAGAGGATCTCGCCTTCATGACCCTTGAGCGACGCGATTTCGCGGTTGCCGCGAGCATCCCAGAGATGGATGAGCGATTCATTGCCGATGGTGTAGAGAACACGGCCGCAGTCAGGACTGAAGCAAACGCGACGCGGTCGCCCTTCGGCGACTTGGAACGCGGCCTGGGAGTTGTCGAGCTGGCTCGACAGGTACCGCCACTCCCAGTTCCGGTACTCGTTCGGAGTCGATTGGAGAAGCCGATCAGCCGTTTCGGTATAGTCGAGTCGCAGTGCGCTTGCGGCCGCCGAGATGTCGGCGCGGTAGCGGGCGCGGCGCTCCGCCTTGCCGTTCTGCTGCGCCTGGTCATTGGCACGTTCGGCCGCAAGCCAAAGGGAGGTCAGGCCCGCGAAGGCCCCGGCGGTGACCATGATGAGAGAAGCAGCCAGAGCGGCCAGACCGGGCTGGCGGCGAACCCATTTCACCATCCGTTCCCAGGCCGAGGGGGGCCGCGCCAGAATCGGCTGGCCAGCCAGAAAGCGCCGGAGGTCTTCGCTCATGGCCAGAGCGGTCGAGTAACGCAGCGCAGGCTCTTTTTCGATCGCCTTGAGCGCGATCGTTTCGAGGTCTGCGCGGCACGCGCGAATCGAGCCTCCTGGGCGAGATCGCCGTGGTCGACGCCGACGCGTAGAGCACCGCGGCCGGACTGTCGCCTCCGAACGGCACCCGCCCCGTGAGCAATTGATAGAGAATCACGCCCAGTGCGTAGACATCGACGGTTGGGCTGACGAGCTTCGCCTCACCGCTGGCTTGCTCGGGAGCCATGTATTCGGGAGTGCCCACGGCAAACCCGGTCTTCGTCAGACCGGCCTCGCCCTCCACCGTGCGCGCCAGGCCGAAGTCGGTGATCTTCGGTACGAGCCCGGCGAGGCGCCCGCCATTGTCGGGCGCCGATGCGTCGCCATTCTGATCGACTTCATGGCTCGACTGCATCAGGATGTTCAAGGGTTTCAGGTCGCGGTGAATGACCCCTTGCCGGTGCGCGGCTTCGATTGCTCGAGCGAGCGCTTCGACCAGCTTCGCCGCCTCATGAGACGGCCACGGCCTGCCGTCAAGCCGGTCGGCGAGCGTGCCACTGTCGATCCATTCCATCGAGAGATAAGGCCGGTCGCCGGCCTCGCCGACCTCGTGGATCTGGACAATGTGGGCGTGCATGACGCGAGCGGCGAGCTCCGCCTCGCGCTGAAACCGCAAACGCTGCAATTGAGACGCAAACTCGCCGGCCAAGACCATCTTGAGAGCGACCAAGCGGTTCAACCCGCGGTGGTGCGCCTTGTAGACGACCCCCATGCCGCCACGTCCCACTTCGGCGATGATGTCGTAAGCCGCGACCTGCAAGGCCGGCGGCGCGGCCGGTTGCCGGGCGGCGGCCGACGACAGCACCTCGAACGCGGGTTCATCAGACTGGGAGCCCGACAGGGCCTCTCGCCACTGCCCCCGCCGCAGGACGCGCACCGCCGACTGGCGATCAGACTCTTCCTCCCGCCCTGAGTTCTCGGGCGCAACCGCATTGCGGAGCTGGGTCAGCAAGGCGTCGCGGCCGGTGAGATCATCGAGTGCGGCGCAGCAACGCGCACATCCGCTCACATGTGCGGCAACGTCGCTCCAGATCAGCCGCGGCGACCTCCCCGAGCGAGAACGAGTGCAGCTCTTCAATGCTCGGATGGTCAACGAGCGGGTCATTCATCGTGGGACCTCACGGGACGCAGGGGCACAGCCCCTTCATTTCAAAAGCGGCAATCGCCAGCAAACCTTACACGAACTGAATGATGCGGCCAAAAGGCCTTGCGTGAGTCCGAGACGCCGAGGCTCCCCGAGTCGGCACTGGCACTCGGCTCGTCCGGGGACTCGCCCTTCACAGAGTCGTGCGAGGTTATTTTTCAGTCAATCAAACCCGCGGCCTCCTCACGGATACGTTGCAGTACCCGCGACTTGGCGACGTAGACCGCACCCACGCTCAACCCGAGCTCGGCCGCCACCTCGGCGCCGGTCGCGTCGTCGAGCGCCAGTCGGCGGAAAGCCCGGAACGTCGTCGGCTCAAATTCCTGCTCAACCAGATCGAGCAGACAACGAAGGATGTAGCGGTCGTGCTCATCGTCCCACTGGCGATCCGGAGCGCTGCTGTTCGGGTCGGCGACCTGGTTCAAGACCTCGGCCACTTCGCTGCCGCCACTGACGGGTGCACGGGGCTCGCGGGCCCGCCAGTAATCGCGCAGACGATTCGTTGCGATGGTGCGAAGCCACGACCGAAACGCGCCGGGACGTCCCGAGTGCCGGAAGGAGGGGAGATATTGCACGACAGAAACCAGAATCTCCTGGGTGAGATCGTCGCGGTCTCGCTCGGGCAAATTCTGTTGGCTCAGCCAGCTTACGAAAAACGGCCGGTACAAATCGGCGAGATCCTTCCACGACGCTTCGTCACCGCGCTGCGCACGAATCAAGAGACTTTGACGCGTCGTTGCCATTGAGCCACCTCGACCAGGCCCCTCGATTTTCGTCCGCCAGCCCACTGACTTCTTCTGTTATATGCAAACCAAATTGATTGCGAGACGCCATTTACATCGAGTCGAAGTCTTGACTCTAGCACAGACCGAGGCTGGCCGCATCATCATCAGACGACGAGACGCCTGGCCGTCGCACGCTGCGCCTTTTCCATCCCTTTCGAGGAAATGCTGAAAGGTTTTCTCCTGGCCCACGCTTCTGTCTATAACGCGGATCGGACGAGCACCCATCGACCGGCCATGGTTTGAGGTCTTGCCATCGAGAGTTAATTTCTCCAACGGCCATCCGGTCGACCTGCCACGTTGAGATGCGGTCCTGAGTCAAACACGGGCCCGTTCGTTCGGCGTCCGCGCTACGAGATTGCCGTTACAAAACGGCTTGCGACTTTCGCGCTCTCCTCGAAGGAGGGGCGGTATCGCGGTGCGCGCTGGCATTCTCGTTCAAATCATCGCGTCGGCACCTATGCGGAGAACAGAATATGTTCCACACGAGCGAGCGAAATTCGCCTGACGACCACAAGGCACGACAACGGCGACGATCGCGCAATCGGAGTTCCACGCCCGGCCCGATGAGCGGCTCCGGCGCTTCGCGTAAGAGCATCCAGCGGAACTTTCGCCATCTCGCTTACGAAACGCTCGAAACGCGGCAATTGCTGTCGGGAGCATCTGACCTCACCACCGACATCACCCAGTTATTGAATAACAATCAGACGTCAACCCCAACCAACCTGGGCAACGTTTCTCTCGGCAACGACTTGAGTTTCAACGACGTCACCGTCTCCTTCGGATCCAGCATTGTTCAAACCGGATCGAACTGGACAGCCGCGGTGACGGTCTCGGCGACGTCCGCGTCGCTCACCGTCGGATCGGGCGCGACCGCACAGATCACCGGCGCGGGCGGCAACCCCGGGCTATCGGGAACCTATACCCTGACCGATCAGCCTGCCAGCCAGGGGGCATATCAGCTCACGGCCAGCCAGTTCGACCTGACCCTGTCCAACTTGCTCACCGCGAACTCGTCAAACGTGACGGTCGATTACAGCCCGGCCGCGGCCGCGGGCCAGGAGCTGGTGCAGATCGGCAGCCTGTCGGCCACGATTCTGCCACTCGATAACGCAACGGCCACCGTCGATAACCTCGACATATTCGATGATCACTTCACGCTCGGCGACGGAACCGTCACGGCCAGCCCGATCACCCTGGGAAACATCCTGTCGATCAATCAGCCGTCATTGAAGTTAACCAGCGTCGGATATAACGCCGGCGTGTTCACCGGAACCATCGGTCTGACTGCGTCCTCGGCATCGCTGTTCCCGGGTCAAAACAGCTTTTCGGCCAGTGCCGACACGCTGACAGGCACGTACACCGTCGCCACCCAGAAGATGACGTTGTCGGCGGACAGCGTCGAGCTCGAGATCGGCAAGATCCTTGATGCGAATGCGTCGGGACTGAATTTCACGCTCGACGACTCGTCTGGATCGGCAGCAGTCACTCTCGGCGTGCAGAATCTCAACGTCACATCGCCCGACTTCCCGAGTCTGACCGGTACGATCGGCGACCTGTCCGCGAACAACGGCGGGTTCACGGTGAGCACGGCGTCGCTGAGCTCGAGTGGCGATATCGAGTTCGGCAAGATCCTCGATATTTCGAGTCCGACGCTGGCCTTGAATAACTTCGGCTACACAGTCGGGGCCACACCCGCAGTCACGGGAGCGTTCACAGTTGGCGGGACAATCAACGTGTTCCCGGGCCAGACGAGCTTCAGCACGACGGCCAATGATTTCAGCGCGTCTTATGACATAGCCAGCGAAGCGTTCGGAATCAACGCGACGTCGATTGATCTGAACCTGGGCAAGGTGTTGACGGCCACGACGGGTGCGGTTGCCTTCACGTTCAACGACTCTGGTAGCTCGCCCGCGGTGTCGTTTGACGTGAAGAACGTCAATGTCACGTCGCCCGACTTCCCGAGTCTGACCGGTACGATCGGCGACCTGTCCGCGAACAACGGCGGGTTCACGGTGAGCACGGCGTCGCTGAGCTCGAGTGGCGATATCAAGTTTGGCAAGATCCTCGATATTTCGAGTCCGACGCTGGCCTTGAATAACTTCGGCTACACGATCGGGGCCACACCCGCAGTCACGGGAGCGTTCACAGTTGGCGGGACAATCAAACTGTTCCCGGGTCAGACGAGCTTCAGCACGACGGTCAATGGTTTCAACGCGTCTTATGACATAGCCAGCGAAGCGTTCGGAATCAACGCGACGTCGATTGATCTGAACCTGGGCAAGGTGTTGACGGCCACGACGGGTGCGGTTGCATTCACGTTCAACGACTCTGGTAGCTCGCCCGCGGTGTCGTTCGACGTGCAGAACGTCAACGTCACGTCGCCCGACTTCCCGGGTCTGACCGGTACGATCGGCGACCTGTCCGCGAACAACGGCGGGTTTACGGTCAGCACGGCGTCGCTGAGCTCCAGTGGCGATATCAAGTTTGGCAAGATCCTCGATATTTCGAGTCCGACGCTGAGCTTGAATAACTTCGGCTACACAGTCGGGGCCACACCCGCAGTCACGGGAGCGTTCACGGTTGGCGGGACAATTAACCTGTTCCCGGGCCAGACGAGCTTCAGCACGACGGCCAATGGTTTCAGTGCGTCTTATGACATAGCGAGCGAAGCGTTCGGAATCAACGCGACGTCGATCGACCTGAAACTGGGCAAGGTGTTGACGGCCACGACGGGTGCGGTTGCCTTCACGTTCAACGACTCTGGTAGCTCGCCCGCGGTGTCATTTGACGTGCAGAACGTCAACGTCACATCGTCCGACTTCCCGGGTCTGACCGGTACGATCGGCGACCTGTCCGCGAACAACGGCGGGTTTACGGTCAGCACGGCGTCGCTGAGCTCGAGTGGCGATATCAAGTTCGGCAAGATCCTCGATATTTCGAGTCCGACGCTGAGCTTGAATAACTTCGGCTACACAGTCGGGGCCACACCCGCAGTCACGGGAGCGTTCACGGTTGGCGGGACAATCAACGTGTTCCCGGGCCAGACGAGCTTCAGCACGACGGCCAATGGTTTCAGTGCGTCTTATGACATAGCCAGCGAAGCGTTCGGAATCAACGCGACGTCGATTGACCTGAAACTGGGCAAGGTGTTGACGGCCACGACGGGTGCGGTTGCATTCACGTTCAACGATTCTGGTAGCTCGCCCGCGGTGTCGTTCGACGTGCAGAACGTCAACGTCACGTCGCCCGACTTCCCGAGTCTGACCGGTACGATCGGCGACCTGTCCGCGAACAACGGCGGGTTCACGGTGAGCACGGCGTCGCTGAGCTCGAGTGGCGATATCGAGTTCGGCAAGATCCTCGATATTTCGAGTCCGACGCTGGCCTTGAATAACTTCGGCTACACAGTCGGGGCCACACCCGCAGTCACGGGAGCGTTCACGGTCGGCGGCACAATCAACCTGTTCCCGGGCCAGACGAGCTTCAGCACGACGGCCAATGATTTCAGCGCGTCTTATGACATAGCCAGCGAAGCGTTCGGAATCAACGCGACGTCGATTGACCTGAAACTGGGCAAGGTGTTGACGGCCACGACGGGTGCGGTTGGATTCACGTTCAACGACTCTGGTAGCTCGCCCGCGGTGTCATTTGACGTGAAGGACGTCAATGTCACATCGCCCGACTTCCCGAGTCTGACCGGTACGATCGGCGACCTGTCCGCGAACAACGGCGGGTTCACGGTGAGCACGGCGTCGCTGAGCTCGAGTGGCGATATCGAGTTCGGCAAGATCCTCGATATTTCGAGTCCGACGCTGGCCTTGAATAACTTCGGCTACACAGTCGGGGCCACACCCGCAGTCACGGGAGCGTTCACGGTTGGCGGGACAATTAACCTGTTCCCGGGCCAGACGAGCTTCAGCACGACGGCCAATGGTTTCAGTGCGTCTTATGACATAGCGAGCGAAGCGTTCGGAATCAACGCGACATCGATCGACCTGAACCTGGGCAAGGTGTTGACGGCCACGACGGGTGCGGTTGCATTCACGTTCAACGATTCTGGTAGCTCGCCCGCGGTGTCGTTCGACGTGCAGAACGTCAACGTCACGTCGCCCGACTTCCCGAGTCTGACCGGTACGATCGGCGACCTGTCCGCGAACAACGGCGGGTTCACGGTGAGCACGGCGTCGCTGAGCTCCAGTGGCGATATCAAGTTTGGCAAGATCCTCGATATTTCGAGTCCGACGCTGGCCTTGAATAACTTCGGCTACACAGTCGGGGCCACACCCGCAGTCACGGGAGCGTTCACAGTCGGCGGGACGATCAACGTGTTCCCGGGACAGACGAGCTTCAGCACGACGGCCAGTGGTTTCAGCGCGTCTTATGACATAGCCAGCGAAGTGTTCGGAATCAACGCGACATCGATCGACCTGAACCTGGGCAAGGTGTTGACGGCCACGACGGGTGCGGTTGCATTCACGTTCAACGACTCTGGTAGCTCGCCCGCGGTGTCGTTTGACGTGCAGAACGTTAACGTCACGTCGCCCGACTTCCCGAGTCTGACCGGTACGATCGGCGACCTGTCCGCGAACAACGGCGGGTTCACGGTGAGCACGGCGTCGCTGAGCTCGAGTGGCGATATCGAGTTCGGCAAGATCCTCGATATTTCGAGTCCGACGCTGGGCCTGAGCGACTTCTCTTATACGCCAGGCGGATCGCCCGTGGTGGCGGGGACGTTCACGGTTGGCGGGACAATCAAACTGTTTCCGGGCCAGACGAGCTTCAGCACGACGGTCAATGGTTTCAATGCGTCTTATGACATAGCCAGCGACGCGTTCGGAATCAACGCGACGTCGATCGCCTTGAAGCTGAGCAATGTTGTGACGGCCACGACGGGTGCGGTTGCATTCACGTTCGTCGATACGAGCGGCTCGCCATCGGTGTCGTTCGACGTCAAGGATGTCAAGCTGGCATCGCCAGACTTTCCCAGTCTCACGGGGGCGATTGGCGACCTGTCGGCGGACGATACGGGGTTCAAGGTGAGTTCGGCGTCGCTTACCTATTCGGGCGACACCAAGCTGGGCAGCGTGCTGTCGATCAGGGGCCTGACGCTCGGCATCGAGACGTTTCAATACATGACGAGTGACGATTCCGTCAGCGGCACGGTCACTTTCGGAGCCGCGTCGGTATCGATGTTCTCAGGACAGGCCTTTAGCACAACGATCAGTGATCCGAGCGGTCAGTCGCCGAGCGGCCTGAGCGGCAGTTACGACATCAACAGCCAGGCGTTTAATCTTGAGCTCGACGAGGTCGACTTCAAGGTTAGTGACATTCTCGAAGTCATTGCGGACAACGTCGTTTTGAACGTCGCGCCGGGAAGCTTTTCGATGACAGTCGGGTCGGCGACAGCAAGCGTTCCCAAGCTGGCGGGCTTTCAGGGTTCCATCACCAACCTGATGATCACCAATGACGGCTTCAGCATCGACAGCGCGACCCTGGGTTTGACTGGCGGAAAAAGTCTCAACCTCGGTAGCGTGATTTCGATCACCGACCCGAGTGCGACGATTACCAAGCTCGCGTATAGCATTGACACTGGCGCGCAGTTCAATGGCGACATCAACGTCAAGGTCGGTTCGGCGAGCCTGAAGCTGGGCAACCTGGCGAACGCGTCGGTCTCGGGACTGTCGATCACTCTCGGCCTGATGTCCACGGACCTTGGCCAGTTCCAGGTGTCCGCCACGTCGGCCGAGTTTACGCTGTCGAGCTACCTCACGGTGACGGCGGCGAATCCCATGTTCAACACGGCCGCGACGGGGGCCGAAGACATCGCGAGTTTCACAAACGTGACTGCCGTGCTCAATGCCGGCCCCTTGTCCGTGACGGCCGGTGTGAATGATTTCGCGATCGACGCGAACGGCAACTTCGTGACTTTGCCGGGGTTCGATCTCTCGTTCTCGGTGGGCGACGCGGTCTCGCAGTTGAGCTGGCCGTCATTCCTGCCGCTTAAATCCGCCTCGGTGGCACTCGCCTGGCCCAATTTCAGCAAGGACCCGACGAACTTCACGATCGACCTGTCGGCCTCGATTGATTTCAGTCTGGCGGGGATCGAGCTCGCGGGCTCGGTGACGGATGCGATCATCGACGTCGGCAAGCTCGAAGCGGGGCAGTTTCCGGTGACGTCGATCGGCGCCGCGTCGTTTGCGGCGAACGGCACATTCGCCGGAGCCAAGATCACGGCCGACGGATTCCTGGCCACATACACCGACCCGAAGGGCAACTCGGTGCTTTACGGGGGAATCGACGGCGGTCTCGACTTCGCGGGACTTGCGGGATTCGAGATTCGGCTGGGCATCTCGCAGCTAGGGCCGCTCGACGTTTACGCGAAGGTCGACGCCCCGATCATCCTTGAACCCGACACGGGCCTGGCCATCACCGACCTGAGCGCTGGCATTAATTTCGGGTCCGGGCTCACGACGCCGTCATCGGCGGCCAACCTGGGAACGGCCGCGGCCGGCGTTTTTGCGCCGACGCTCACACAGTGGGAATCGCAACTGGCGGCTGATGTCCAGGATCAGGTCGCGAGCAACGCCTCGTGGAGCAATCCTCCTACGCTGCTCACGATCCAGGGGGGTGCGACTCTGTTCGACGCTTATGCGTCGCCCGATGCGTTTGAGGTCACCGGCAACATCGCATTCGACACCACCGGCAAGTTGCTGATCAGCGGGACCGCCGCACTGGGCGGCTCGATCAAGGTGAATGCCTCGGCCTTTATCGACCTCTCGCAGGTGGCCTCCGGAAAGGCCAAGCTGTTGATCGACGTGACGGCTCCGGCTGATGGCCCCATCATCAACACCTACGGTGAAGTCGATTTCGAGTTTGACGGACCGGTTTTGAACCCGGTGTTGGTGCCGGCCGGCTCTTCAGCTCCCCAGCTCGGCACGGGGCTTGTGCTCGACGGTTCGACGGGCTATGGCTCAGCAGCGAACATCAATCTGAATAACACGTCTTTCACGCTCGAATTCTGGGCGCAGCGCAACGCCACCAGTCAGCTCGAAGATGTCGTCGGCCAGGCGCCGGCCACGCCGGCATCGACGACCGGCCTGTCGATCGGTTTCGACACCAACAATAACTTCGTCGTGACCTCGGGGGGCACGAGCTTGAGCTTCCCGGCCGGTGAGGATACCTCGTGGCACGACTGGGCGGTCACGTTTGACGCGACGACTGGCACCCGGTCGATCTATCGAGACGGCATCCTCGAGGCCAGCGACACCGCAGCGCCGATCAAGGGGGCAAGCACGACGCTCCTGATCGGCAAGTCGGGCTCGATCTATTTCGGCGGCGGAGTCGACGAGGTGCGGGTCTGGAACGTGGCCCGGACGGCCGCCCAGATTCAGGCCAATCTGGCTCTCACCACCATCACCGCGTCGGCCGGTCTGCTGGCCGACTGGTCGTTCAGCGAAGACAAGGGGACGACGGCCGCGGACAGCTCGGGCAACGGCAATACGCTGGCACTCACAGGCGGCGTGACGTGGGGACCGACGACCATCGCCGGGGCAACCCAGCAGCCCCAGGGCCCGACGACCCCGCAGCTTGGAACCGGGCTGGCGCTCGACGGCACCGACGCCGGCGCCTACGCCTCGGCGAGTGGGATCGACCTCAACGACAAGTCGTTCACGGTCGAGTTCTGGGCCAAGCAAAACGATACGGGCCGGCTGGAGTATGTCATCAACCAGGGCGATCCGGCTTCCGCCGGCGGACTCCAGATCGGCTTCAACGCATCAAACAACTTCTTTGTCTCGTTCGGCGGCTCGACCCTCACGACGCCAACCAACGATAATAACTGGCACGAGTGGGCCGTCACGTTCAATTCCACGACCGGCCAGCGCATCATCTACCGCGACGGCATGGCGATGACGAGCGATACGGCCAAGCCGATCGCAATCGCGGGATCAATCCCCACGTTTCTGATCGGCAAGTCGGACTCATTTTATTTCGACGGCAATGTTGACGAGGTTCGTGTCTGGACGGTCGTCCGCACCCAGACCGACATCCAGAACAACATGAACTCGAGCTCGACCGATTCGACAATCGGCCTCCTGGCCGACTGGAACTTCAACGAGGGCTCGGGTACGACGGCGGGTGACAGCTCGGGCAACCAGCACGCCGCCACGATTTCGGGCGGCGCGACCTGGATTCAGACTGTTGTCACGACTTCGCCGGCCGCGCCCTTCCTGGGCTTCACGATCACGATCAGCGGTGGGATCGACCTGTCCTTGAAGAATTATCACGTTCCGGCCGACATCCTGATCACGGGCGATGCGAGCTTCCGGGTCGATGTCAACAATGCGAGTCTTCAGCTCAACATCAATGGGATGATGGATATCAACCCGCTCGGCAACGCGCTTGATCTCGAAGGCGTGCTGCACTTTGACCTCGGCAGCCACCCATATACCAGCCCGCAGCCTGAGTACTACGGGATCTTCGTACTCCAGACAGGCCAGCTCTTCAACGCCCTTTCGAGCTATGGCTTGAACGTCAATGGCCTGGCCGTCTTCCGGTTCAACACGACCGCGAGTCCGATCATGCAGGACCTTCCCATTCCGGATGCCGATCCGACCAAGCCCGAGAAGATCCAGCATTTCTCGATCGACCCGCAGACCGTGAGCCTGATGGTCCAGGGCGACATCAATTTTCAGCTCAACGGCCAGCAATGGTTCGGGCTCGACGGCACGTTTGACGCAATCTTCGAGGTGACGAACAATCAGCCAGTGCTCGACGTCCTTTTCAACGCCTATCTGGTCATCGGGCCGACAACGGCCCCCTTGATCGAGCTGACGACCGAGGGTTTCCTTCAGATCTCGAGCGGCGGAGTCGCTGGCGAGCTTCTGGTGAGCGCGACACTGGCGCCGAACGTCACGCAGGCCCTCGCCGCCGCGGGGCTGAATCTGGCACCCACCGACCCTGCGACGAACAAGCCGGTGAAGAACTCCTTCAATCTGGAGCTGAACACATACAGCACCGAGGTCAAGTACACGCCCCCGTCGCTAACGTCGTCCGATCCGGGCCTGCCGCAATTCCCGGCGAACCTGTCGATCGACATTCCGGCCGCCCCGCCCAACCCCGACGGCAGCATCGGTTCGACGGCCCAACCTTATCTGGCGATCACCGGGAGCGGTGGCTTCGAGCTGGTGAATTCACTACTCGTGACCGGTTCGTTCTATGTGGTCGTGACGGGGAGCAGCTCGACGTTCGAATTCAGCGACCAGGTCAACCTGGTCATTCCGGGCGATAGCAACCCGATCCTGGGCTTCATGGCGTTCGGCGGTATCGTGATCAGCAACCAGGGGATTTATGGAGCCCTTCAGCTCACGCTCAACTCCAGCCTTCCCCCCGGTTTCGGCTTCTCGCTGAATCTCAGCGCCGGTGCGCTCCTCGAAGTGAACACGCTGAACCAGCCGGAAACGATCGCCAATGCGACCCAGTCGATCTCGATTCCGGTGGGGCCGTACCTCGACGTTGATGTGCAGGGCAAGCTCACGGTCGGCCCGGTGGCCCTCAGCGCCACGTTTGACTTCACGCTCTCGACGGCCGGTGTGACACTCAATGCTAACGGCTCCGCGACGCTGGGGCCGCTCGGTTCGCTCGCGCTCGGCGGTGCGTTCAAGTTTCTCGTCAACCCGAACGGAAGCCCGGCGGGAATCGTCGGTCTGATCCAGACCGCGACCGACGCGTCACTCTCCGGCACGGGATTTTCCTTCGACTCGAACTTCGAGTTCGAGATCAACACGACGACCGCCGCACAGCAGGTCACCGGCTTCGTGGTCCAGAAGGATAACAGCGGCCACGACACCGGCACCATCTTGCAGAACCAGACGATCACGATCCAGCCCGGGGTCGTCGTGCAGGCCGGCGGCAGCCTCACGTTCGTCGACCTGATCGATGTCACGGGCGAGTTTGACATCATGCTGACGACGAACAGTTTGATGGTGTCGGCCAACGCTTCCATCTCAGGTATTCTGGGCCTCAATGACTATGTCACGGCCATGTTCGCCGTCGGTGAGAATTCTCTCGGAAACCCCTACGTCACGGCCAACGTCGGACTGCACTTCAGCGCCTCGCTGGGGTCGCAACTCTTCTCGATCAGCGCCAGTCCACAACTGATCGTCAATACCAACACCAATGACTACGAGCTTGACCTGAACAACGCGAGCCTCAGCGCCCTGGGCCTCACCCTCAGTGGCACGCTCGACGCCAAGTTCACGAATGGCGTTTTCGAGATTGACGTTCCCCAGAGCAACCCGCTGTCATTGAGCTTCTTCAATATTGGCCATGCGAACGTGTACGGCTTCCTGAGCTCCAATGGCCAGTTTAGCCTGACCGGCTCGGTCGGTTTTGATCTCGATGACGGCAACGGTGACAGTATTTACGGCTCGTTTTCGATCACGGTTAGCAACCAGGGCCTTCAGGCAACGGCCTCCGGCGGGGCAACCGTTCTGGGTGTCAATCTCGCTTCGGTTTCCGGCACGGTCGACATCGAGGGATCGGGCGTCTATCTGGGGGCCACGGTTTATGTGATCGGGATCCCGTTCAACTTCCACCTTCAAATCGGCACGATTGGCGCGTCGCATCCCGCGAACGCAATCTACTGGTACAGTGTGCCCGCGCGAGCCCTGGAAGGCGGACAAACCGTGCTCAATGCGGCTGCCAGCGATTCGAGCGGCAATACCGTTGGGAACTATAGCTGGACGGTCACCGGTCCGTACGGATTCAACCAGACGCTCTCCGGAGCTGAGCCGACGCTCACGCTTGGCGCACCGGGAATTTACCAGGTGACGCTGAAAGCCGGCGCGGGTCTGACCGAGAGCTCGACGATCACGGTGGCTGACGTCGCCCCGGTCATCAGCAGCGTCGGCAACCTGGTCGCTTATGCGATCGGCCTGCCGCAAACAATTACACCGGCGATCACCGCGCCGACTCCCTCCACGCAGGATGGCGGCGGCCTCAAGTATAGCTGGACACTCACGCGTAATGGCGTCCCGTACGTTCCGAGCACCAACCTCTCGGCCAGCGCACTGACATTCACGCCGCCGCCCCTCGCGGATCAGGGCAATCACACTCCAGACATCTACACGGTCACGCTCACCGTCAAGGACAACTGGGGCGGCGTCGCGACGGCCAGTAGCACGTTCTCCACGGCCGATCCGGCCAACGACATGGTCAGCAACACCAACGATACCGGGCCCGGCTCGTTGCGTGCCGCGATTGACACTCAATACACGTCGGAGAGTTCTGGATTCTTCGCGATCACGTTTGCCCCCTCGCTGGCCTATCAGACGATCACCTTGACGACCATCGACGACACGACCGATCACGGTAACAGCGCGATCAGGATTGCCCCCGGCGAGTTCATCGACATCAACGCCACCAATGTCCCGGGTATCACGATCACCTCGGCACAGTCAACACCGGGTTACGGCCCGACTCGGCGATTGTTCTACATTGGCACCAGTGCCATCCTTCGCTTGCAGGGATTGACGCTGACCGGGGGTATTGCCTACGGCACCGAAGACCAGGCGACCGGCGGTGCGGTCTACGTTGACACTTACGCCACGCTCGGCCTTGAGAACTGCACGATCATCAATAACCAGGCGACGGGTACCCTCGGCAATGTCGGCCAGGGTCCTGGCTACGCCACCAACGTCATCGGGGCCGACGGCCGCGGCGGGGCCGTCTTTGTCAACACAGGCGGCAACCTGATAGCCGCCGACGACACATTCGCGGGTAATGCGGCGACCGGCGCGACGGGGATCGGGTATCTCCCTTACTACTACGGTCCGGTCACCTACTACAGCGGAGCAGCCTACGGCGGTGCGATCGACAACAATGGCGGTATGATTCTCAGCAACGACACGATCGCCGGCAACTCGGCCACGGCCGGCGGCGGGCCATATGCTGACTACCCCGCCGCCGGAGCCGGGATTGCCGAGAACAACAACCCGGTCTCGTTCATTAACAATACGATCGTCGCGGGAAATTCCGGGGCGGCCGACTACAACGCCCTGTCGTCCGTCAGCGCCTCCGGCGGCAACGACATCATCGCCAACCCGGGCGCGAATACACCCTCAGCCTATCTGGGGTTGGTCGTTAACCCGCTCCTCGGGCCACTGGCCAATCAGGGTGCCGGCCGATTGACGTATTCGTTGTTGCCGGGAAGCCCCGCCCTGGGCGCGGGTAATCCCAGCGCAACTTACTCCGAGCAAATCGACGGTCGCGGCGCGCCGCGCCTTGACAGCTCCGGCAAGGTCGACATCGGTGCGTTCGAGCACCAGCCGTACATCGTTTCCAATACCAACGACAGCGGCCTGGGATCGCTCCGCGCGGCGATCGCCGAGGATGACGACAGCTCGCCGATCTACTTCGCCTCCGGTCTCTCGGGCCAGACGATCCTTCTCACCTCCGGGCCGATCGTGATCGCCACCAACCTGACGCTCACCGGCCCGGGCGCCAATCAGCTCACGATCGAGTCGGCCGCCGGCACGGCCACGCCCGTCTCGCCCGCGGATTTCTACCAGGCCGAAAGCAACATCAGCGACTCGGCCGGCAGTGCAAACGGCACGGCCTATCCCAGCGTCGCTTACGCCACGGGGCGTGTCGGACAGGCGTTCCAGCTCAACGGCAGTGACTATATTGGCATCCCCTCGACCGCCGACGTCACGGGTACGGGCGCCTTTGCCATTGGGGTCTGGATCAAGACCAGCTCCGACGGCGTGATCATCCAGCAACGCGATGGCAGCAATTTCAACGGCGAATATCAGCTCGCCGTCAGCGGCGGCAAGCTGTACTGGTGGGACTACGGCAATAGCCAGTACGGCTTCAGCATGACTTCGGTCGCCACTGTCGCCGACAACAACTGGCATTATGTCGTTGCCGTTCGCCAGACCAATGGAACCGGCCAGCTCTATATCGACGGTCAGCTCGATAGCAGCCAGGCCGGCGCCTCGGTCCCGATTGCGGCCAACGTCAATGTTTATATTGGCGCCGACGAACGGAACCTTGTTTATGGTAGTCCGGGCCAGTACTTCAACGGCCTGATCGACCAGGTTGCGATTTACCACTCGGCCCTGACTGCGGCCAACGTCAGTTCGATGTACAGCGAGTTCAATGGCGGCCGGGTTTTCACGGTCAATCCCGGCGTCACGGTCACCTTGACCGGCCTGACGATCGCCGGTGGTGTCGCAGCCACCGGCGGCGGGATCTACAATTCTGGCAACCTGACCATCGTCGACTCGACCTTGAGCGGCAATGCGGCTCTCTCGGCGCCGAACGGCGCGACTGGATCCGCGGGCGAAGGGGGGGCGATCTATAACGCGACCGGCGGCGTACTGACCGTGACCGGCAGCGCAGTTCCTCAATGATTCGGCCACCGGCGCCGCGGGTAATTACGGAGCGGGGCGCGGCGGCGGCATTTTCAATGCATCGGGTGCCGGAGTCTATCTGGCCGACGACACCTTCAACGACAACGCGGCCTCGGTGGCGGGTTCGGGCACGGTCGTGGGGCTCCCCGGCTACGGCGCGTTTGGCGGGGCGATCGACAATTACGGCACCGCTTACATCGTCGGGACGACCATTGCCCACAGCACGATCAATGCGGGGGCGCCTTTGTATTCCTACGGAACTATCCTCGACGGGGGTGGCATCGAAAATGAGGCCGGTGCGACCCTCGACGTGCTCAACACGATCGTGGCCCTCGACACCGGCGGTAACGACGTAGGCAACCAGGGGTCCGTCGCGGGCAACAACAACCTGGTGACGACCAGCGACGGAGTGCCCGCGGGCGTCGTCGCTGTCACGGCCAACCCCCAGCTCGAGCCGCTGGCTTACAACGGCGGCTCGACTCCCACCCTGGCGCTCGCGCCCGGCAGCCCTGCAATCGGGGCCGGCAATAATGCCGCCGCGCTACCCGCGATCCCTGCCGGCCTGGCTGACTGGTGGAAGGCTGAAGGGAATACGCTCGATATCGTCGGTGGCGCCACGGGTACCATCCAGGGAAGCGCAGGCGCGGTCACTTTTGGTCCGGGCATCGCCGGCCAGGCTTTTCAGTTCAACGGCACGAACGGCTATATCGCGGTGCCGCCCAGCGCCGACGTGGTCGGCACCGGTGCGTTTACCATTTCTGCCTGGATCAAGACGGGGTCGGACGGGCTCATCATTCAGCAGCGCGACGCCAGCAACTTCAATGGCGAATACGTGCTGGCCGTGGTCGGGGGCAGAGTCAATTTCTGGGATTACGGCAATAGCGAGTACGGTTTCAATTTCACCTCGAACAGGACTGTCGCCGACAACAACTGGCACTACATCGTTGCGGTGCGTCAGGCAAACGGCGTTGGCCAGATCTATATCGACGGCCAGCTCGACAGCAGCCAGAGTGGTCCCGTCGTCCCTGCGGGAAGCGGAGTGAATGTCTACATTGGTGCCGATTATCGCAACCTGTATTACGGGTCCTGCGCCCGAGTATTTCAACGGCCTGATCGACGAGCTTCAGATCTATCATAGCGCTCTCACCGCGGGCAATGTTCAGACCGGCTATGTCCTGGGAGCGAGCCAGACCCAGACGGTCTACAATGCCTCGGCCGCGCCCGAAGCGATCAATGGACTCGTCGGCTGGTGGGCGGGCAACGGCAACACCCTCGATTCGACGGGTCGCGATCCGGGTACGACATCGGGCGCGGTGACCTACGGCCCGGGTGTCAATGGCCAGGCTTTCCAGTTAAACGGCGCCGGCGGGGGCCAGATCAACATTCCCGATAGTGCGGCCCTCGATACGTCGAGTTTCTCATTCGGCGGTTGGTTCGAGCTCACACAGGCCCCCCCGGCGGGCGGCGAGGTCTACCTGGCCAGCAAGTACGGCGGTAATTACAACGGCTGGATCCTGCGAGTGGGCAGCTCGCTCGTGCCGACGGTTTCCATTCTCGCGTCGGCCAGCCGCAATTCCAACGTGACATCGTCCCGAGCACTCACGCTCAATACGTGGTACTACATTGCCGCTACGTACGACGGCACCACCTCCAACATTTACGTGAACGGCGTGCTCACTGGCACCGCGACAGCGGTAAGCGGATACTCTCCCAGCCCGACGCAACTGGTCCTGGGCGCGGCGAGCTGGGCTAACGGGGGATACACCACTGGACTTATCGACGACTTCACGTTCTACAACCGTGCCCTGAGCTCCGACGAGGTCATGTCGCTCGCCGACAATGCCGGCGGCATGCCCCTGGTGGATCAACGCGGATTCAGCCGCGTTGTCGGTGGCACGACGGATATCGGCTCATACGAGATTCAGCCGTATGTCGTCACCAACACCAGCGACAGCGGCCGCGGGTCGCTCCGCCAGGCCGTTCTCGACGATGTCTCCGGTGATGAACCCATCACGTTCGCGGCGAGCCTGGCGGGCAAGACAATCACGCTGCTGAGTGCGATCCAGATCAATCACAACGTGACAATCACCGGCCCCGCCGCCAGTAGCCTGACAATTAGCGGTGGCGGAGCGACCGAGATCTTTCAGATTCTCTCGGGCACGGTGTCGATGTCGGGCGTGACCCTGTCGGGCGGGTTTGCTCCCGACGGAGGCGCCATCTCGAACAGCGGAACGCTCTCGATCTCGGCTGTCATTTTCAGCGGTGATGTCGCCCAGGGCACGGCCGCCAGCCCGAACGCACTGGGCGGTGCGATTTTTAACGGGGCGGGGGCGGTTCTCAATGTCAGCAACAGCACTTTCGACAACGATTCCGCCATCGCCGCGGCCGGCGGCCTTGCGGCGGGGGGTGCCATCGAAAACCAGGGGGGTACGATCACTCTGACCGGCGACACGTTCACCGCGAACCTTGCGGAGGGAGGCGCCAGTGGCTCGGGGGGCGCGATCGACAATGCCTCGACATTCAACACGAGCGGATCGGTGAATCAAACAGGTATGGCGAACATCGTCAACGTGACGATCTCGGCCAACACGCTGCTCGCCGCGGGCGGCAAACCGCCGACTTCTCCCGCCAACGGAGCGGGCATTGAGAACGAGGCCGGCGCCACCCTGTTCCTGGAGAGCTCGATCGTGGCCAACGGTGTCGGCGGACCCGACGTCGTCAATCTCGGAACCGTCACCGGCGATAGTAACATGGTGCCTGTCAGCACGGGCCTTCCGGCGGGAGTCGTCGGTTCCACCGAGAATCCCTTGCTCGGTCCCCTGCAATACAACGGCGGGCCAACCCCCACCCTGGCTCCCGCCGGCCAGAGTCGCGGCCCTCGATAACGGCGATAATCTCTACGTCGACACATCCACGGATCAAAACGGCACCCCGCGCGTCGTCGGCGGCCAGGTCGATGTCGGTTCGGTTGAATATGACGGCCCGACTTACGTCCTCAACAACAACGACTCGGGCGACGACTCGCTGCGCTCGGCCATCGAGACGGCCGCTCTTTATCCCAACTCGACCATCGTCTTCGACCCGTCACTCGCCGGCCAGACCATCACGCTCTTGAGCGAAATCCTCCTGACGGGCAACGTCGTCATCGACGGGTCAGGCGCACCGGGCCTGATCATCAGCGGGGGCGGCACCAACCGTGCATTCGAGGTCGCCGCGGGCGTGACCGTCACGCTCGAAAACATCACGATCGAAAACGGCAGTGATGAAAGCGGCGGCGCGATTCTCAACAGCGGGTCGCTCACGCTCGACGCGACGACGCTAGCCAGCAACATCGCCAGCCAGAACGGCGGCGCCGTCGAGAACGACGGCACGCTCACGGTCGTTGACTCCACGATCACGGGTAACACGGCCCGACTCAGTGGCGGCGGAATCGATAACACGTCGAATCTCACCGTTCAGAGCAGTACCATTGCCGGTAACTCGGCCAACGAGGGGGGCGGCATCGCGGCGACCGATGGCTCGACCTCACTCGTCGATACGATCATCGCCACGAATACGGCCGCCAACGGAGGTGCTGATGTCAACGGCGCGGTCAACTCGCTGGGGAACAACCTGATCGGCGACCCGGCGGGGGCGACTGGCCTGACCGGGCACGACCTGGTCGGGCTCAATCCCGACCTCGGCCCGCTTCAGAACAATGGCGGTCCGACCCCGACCCTGGCCTTGCTGGCCGGCAGCCCGGCCATCGACGCGGGGACAAACACGTCGACGCTCGCAAACGACCAGCGCGGGCTTCCCCGAGTCATCGATGGGGCCAGTGATATCGGAGCGTTTGAGCTGCAAAACGTCGCCCCGACGGCCGACGCCGGCAACGCCTACACGATTCACGTGGGCGACTCGCTGACCTTGAATGCACTGGACTCGACTGATGCCAACGGCGACACACTCACCTATTCCTGGGACATCAACGGCGACGGAACCTTCGGTGACGCCGTCGGCGCGACTCCGACTCTGAGCTGGGCGCAGCTCGAGGCGCTGGGAATTGTTGCCCGAAGCACGCCCTATCTGGTTCGCGTCATGGTCAGTGATGGCTACGGCCGGTCGCACGAGATCATCTCTGCTCCCGTGACGTTGACGGTCTTGTCGAATGTCGAGGCGACCGTGACAAACACGCCCGTGGCTGTCGCGCAGTCTGGCGCGGTGCAGCGCGCTCGAGTTGATCGCGCCGGCACCGAACAAGCCGGTCAATGAAGTATTGGTCACGTTCGCCGCGCCCATCGATCACTCGAGTTTCACCCGGAGCTTGCTCACCCTCAGTCGCGACGGCGGCCGCAACCTGATCAACAGGCGGGTCAAGATTGTCGCCGTTCGCGGCACGCCCGCGACCTATCGCATCGAGGGTCTGCGATCGCTCACGAAGCGTGACGGCGATTACAGCTTGACGATCAACGTTGGCGGTCTCACCGGCTTGTCGGGCTCGGGCAGTTCGTCGATCTCATGGACGCTCGATAAAAAGGTGCCAAGGACCAAGCTCAAGCCGCGGACCGTCCATGAGCCGAACTCGATCGTCCGGGCGCCGGCGCCGGTTCGGCACCACCTCGCTCTGGAGGACGTTTCACACGATTTCGCGGACACGGCCGCGAAGACGCCCGTCACGATCGGAGCGTCGAAGGATTTGCCCCATCGCGCCGTCTCGGTGAAGCGAGCCGCGTTGCGGACAGTGCAACCGGTTACCAAGCAGTCGAGTGGGCTCCTTGAACACCGGCGCGAGCCGGTGATCGTATCGACGACGTCGAAACACACGCGAATCGGCACGCCCGCGGGGCCGCTCGCACTGGCGGCGCGGCGTTGACGTAACGAAGGGCAGGGTAGACCTCGGCGGTTAACCTCCGCCTGTCTACCCGGCCGCGCGAGGCCGTTTGGGCGCTTCAGCATTCGCAGCGACGTTTCGCCCGGTGCCAGACGAGCCGTATGAGTGCCACATCCATCGCAAGTCAGGCGTCGATATGGGTCTTGAGCTTGATGCCGAGAGCACGGCGAAATTTGGCTTTCAGGATGGAGAGCAGGTCGCCAGCGATACCGAAGGCGCGCAGTTCCGCTTTCTCGGCGGGCGTCAAGGTATCATCCTGATTTCGCGCGGCCAGGTCGTGCATGCGAGCCTTGTCGCGATCGCTGAAACCGCGCGTCAGGATAGTTCGGGCGAGGTCCGCGGGTATCTCGCCCTTGTCGTTGTCAAGGATGCGGGCGAGGATGGTCGCCTCGTTTTCGCGGTCGGAATCGGAAATCGTGGCCGTGCTCATGCGTATGCCTTTGAATGGGGCACAGATTTTCCAAGGTCAACACGGCCGCCGGGTTTTGCAAAGCTGCGAGGGGCTCGTGTGCAGGGCTTTGTCATTCTCCCCGGGAGAGCGAGACTCTGTCGAGCTGCCGAGGCACTCGGCTCGCGGGACGCTCGCCCTCGCGTGGTGAAAAGTAGACCTTGACCGAGTCTTTCGGGGCGCTGGAGTCCGCCCGTTTTCGTTGCGAGGCGGTCCTTTGAATCTCGCACTCAGGCGCAATCTTGGGTTCGTAAGAAGCCGCCTGAAGGCGGACTTCCAGCAGGCCACCGTTGGATGTCGGGCTTTAGCCGGTCCGCTCTGGTTGATATCGTGAGGCCGGCTAAAGCCGGAACTCCAGCAGGCCACCGTTGGATGTCGGGTTTTAGCCGGTCCGCTCTGGTTGATATCGTAAGAGGCCGGCTAAAGCCGGACTTCCAGCAGGCCACCGTTGGATGTCGGGTTTTAGCCGGTCCGCTCTGGTTGATATCGTGAGGCCGGCTAAAGCCGGACTTCCAGCAGGCCACCGTTGGAGTTCCGGCTTTAGCCGGTCCGCTCTGGTTGATATCGTGAGGCCGGCTAAAGCCGGACTTCCAGCAGGCCACCGTTGGAGTTCTGGCTTTAGCCGGTCCGCTCTGGTTGATATCGTAAGAGGCCGGCTAAGGAGCTGACGCAAAATAAATTAGCCTCCGTCGATGCGTTTCCCGCCCGTTTTATAGGCTGGGCCGCGGAAAATTGACCAACTAATTTTGCGTCAGGTGCTAAGCCGGACTTCCAGCAGGCCACCGTTGGAGTTCTGGCTTTAGCCGGTCCGCTCTGGTTGATTTCGGGACAAATAGCACCCTCGGACACGCACTATAAAAGCATGAAAGCATGCACCGCAACAGCAAAAACGAAATCGAGAATTGAGCAACCTCGACACCTGTTCTGGCGATCCGTATGTTGAGCCCCCCCTTGGATGAGCCCCCCCCTTGAACATGCACTGTAAGACGCCCCTCCTCGCAGTGCCAGTGCCCGCATGCCCCGACGAAGCCCATGTCGCCCGGCCGCGCCGGTAGCCTCTATTATTTTAAGGGAAGCGCTGACCAAGTTTTGCATCTTTCATCTTCGTTCTTTCGCTTGTCATCGCCGACAAAATAGCCTAACATCGAATTCGATGCTTTACCAATGCGATAGGCGGAGGCAAGAATGAATCTAAGTCAGGACATCCATCCTCTTACCGACTTCAAGCGGAAAACTTCGCACTTCCTTCGCCAGTTAAAGGAAACGGGGAACCCCCTCGTGCTGACGATTAACGGCAAAGCTGAACTGGTCGTTCAGGATGCCGCGTCGTATCAACGGCTTTTCGATCTCGCCGAGCGGCTCGAAACCATCCAGGCCGTCAAGGAGGGCATAGCCTCGGTCGACCGAAGCGAAGCGAAGCCCATGGATGACACGTTCGACGCGCTCGAAAAGGATCTCCGACGGGCCAAAGCCCGTCGATGACGTACGATGTCGTCATCGAGCCCCGGGCAGAGCGGGATATCCAGGTGGCCGCTTACTGGATTCTGGGACAGTCAGGGTCGTCGGCAACCGCGATGCGCTGGACACGAAGCCTCCGAACAAAAGTCGCTACGCTGAAAGCGAACCCGTAGCGCTGCCCACTCGACCCCGATTCCAATTCCTATGGCGAGGAAGTGCGCGCACTTCTTCACGGAAAGCGGCGAGGGGTGTATCGAATACTGTTCATCGTCCGGCGCCAGACGGTCCACGTCCTGACGGTGCGGCACTCGGCGCAGCGGAGCCTGGCCGAAGAGATCGCCGAGGACGACACGGAGGAGGGAGGCGAGCACGTTCACTGATGATGACCGGCAATCACCTGGTAGTAGCACCCTTGGACATGCACTGCGGGGCGACGCCCCGTTCCCAGGTCAACCCAATAGATCTCCCAGGGCTTCATGGGCGGGTATCATCTTTCAGTGATGAAAGTGCAGCGCGACGGCCAAGCTGCGATAAGGCCGCCTTTTCGCGAAGCTCGTCGAGCGTTTCCTGGCGGACGGCATCCACGGTCTCCCGCTGAGCCGCCAGAACGAGGACGACGTCACCAGCGAGCTCCGGGATGTGCACGCGGACCGGAAAGCCTTGCGTCGATACGCTGACTTGCTCGTCGGTCAAGTTGATCATGGTCGCCTTCATTAGCATATCATACTAGATCGCGCCTGTGGGTTTCAGCTCGACCTGGGAACCTGGATGATAGCGGACGGTTGACCATAAGCCGGAGGTCAACGATGTAGGTCTTGCTCATCAACCGAGCGGCGTCAGGCGGCCCGATCACGCTCAGCTTGCCATCGTCGTACAGCGCAGGATTGACCCTCGCGATGCGTAACTTTTTCAAACGCTTCTTTTGTCGCCGTCCGCCCGCGATGAGCGGATTGCCGCCTTCGGCCAGACAAATTCCCGCCCATCCGGAATTGCATGCCCTCGACTTCGCGGAATGCTATGTCGAGCCATTGGACTATCATGCGGCTCAGATCATGACGGAACTCGGCATACATACGGATAAGATTGGTGAAAGCGCGCCGCTGCACGGCGTTCGGCACGCCACGTTTCACTGGCGCAAGCGCACCGGGGGCGGCGTGTCCGCCAACGGCCGATTGACCCTGGACAGTGGGATTTTTAACACGGAGTTGCTGACGAGGGATTACGGCGAAGAAACGGCGCAAGTCTGGCGAAAGATGAGGCTGAAACCGCGTATGGAAGCGATTAGCGCGCACGAACTGGCCGAAGCCGAATCCGGAAACCATGTCGAAGCGCTAAAAGCCGCTGCAAATAGAAGGCTACCCGTGAGCGGCGCGGCCAGGGGACTTCTACAGGCCATGGAGCGAGGCTGGCGCTGGCATTGACGCCTTCCTGAGTCATGCGATAGGCAGAGTTACGGCCCAACGGTGTGTGGACGGGTGTCATCAAACCGGCGTCAGCCAGTTCGCCATACACGTCGCGGTTTACGTCATCGGCGAGGATATATGCCCCGCGGTAGCAGGCAAGGAGCAGGGATTGGGCTTCCGGCGACAGCGAGCTCTTGACTCTCATCGGGAATGACTCCTTTACTGCATTTTACGCGTAGTTCCTGTTTTCGAGAACCCCAGCTCAAGCCTACCTGGACTACAGCGGTTGTCGTTCGCGTTGCGCACAGTCAGGCTCGTCGTCGCTTCGAGACGCGACGAGGACCGCTCCTTGTTCCCAGGCTTCGCCACGCCCCAACGTTTCGGGCGTTTTACACCCGTTCCCACGGTCCCACTTGGGAATGGCGTCCGGGACGCTCTGCGTCCTCTTCTCACGCTCAGGTCGCGCGACGGCCGGACGACGCGGGAGCGCCCGAGACGGCATTCCCACGCAGAGCATGGGAACGAGGGATTTTGTGTGCAATACGCGGGAAAACCGCTGTAACATGCGTCGGGACTTGCTCAGGGCAAGAGCCGCTGGCCGACGACCGTGTTCAAAGTGAGCATCGCTCGGCGATGGCGGACCGCGGCGTCGAGATAGGCCTTGGCTGTCTCGTTGTAGCGGCGCTGGGAGTCGAGAAAGACCATCTTGGTCACTTCGCCTTCCTGGAAGAGCTTGAGCCGGTCGCGATAAGCCCGTTCGAGACCGGGCAATACCTGGGTTCGCAGCCCCTGCGCGATTTGCTGGCTGGCCTGGTATTCACCCAGCGCTTGTCGTAATTCGACCGCCACGCGCCGCTGTTGATATTCCAATTGCACGGTCGACTGATACACATTGATCTTGGCTCGCTCGATGTTGCCCTGATTGCGGTTATAAACCGGCAGTGGCACCGTGATCCCAACGGCCCACGACGTTCCGCTTTGCCTGCCGAAGGGTGCATTGTTCTGGTAGGTATAAGGCTGATAAAGTAAGTAAGCATCTGAAAATCTGTTGGCGCGCTGGAGCCCGACGTTCGCCTCGGCGGCAGCGATTCCGAGGTGATAGGCGGCGACGTCGGGCCGGCACTCGAGCGCCAGTTGGAGTAATTCCGGCTGAGGTGGCAAATTCGCGGCCACCTCACCGATGGACCCGCGGAGGTCGAGTTGCTCAACGAGCTCAGGCGGCATCGCCAGGAGCTCGGCGAGCACCAGTTTTCGCTGCCGAAGAGCTTCCTCGGCGTCGATCACGCCAATGGCGGCGACTTCTCGATCGGATCGTGCCTGGTCGACGTCGGCGCTGGTCGCGTTTCGTTGCAGAAATAATCCCTTGTTGACTCTCAGGACCTCGTCGAGGCCCTTGATGCTCGTGCGCAAGTACCGCAGGGTCTCGCGCGCGGCCAGGACGTCGATATACGCGACGTAGAGGTTTTGAATCGCCAGCCGCACCTCGTTTTGATACTGGGCCTCGAGCACGGCCAGTGCGCGCCCGGCGTATGCCATACGCGCACGTCGCTTGTGGGAATAATCGATGGGATGAGAGATATTGACATCATACTGGGTTGGTCCGTCGGGGCGGCGAAGCGAATCCGACCCGTACGGGACAAGCTGACTGTCCGCGTAGAAGATCGGGTTGGCACGCAAGCTTGCCGTCAAGACGTCGGCGCCGCGCCTGGGGGATCTCAAGCTGCTTGGCACGCAGGTCGAGGTTTTGATGTACTAACAGATCGATGGCCTGATCGAGCGTCAGGCCATCCGCGGGTCCTTCGTCGGTTGCGTGCTCGGGTACTTCGAGCGAGCCATAAAGGAGCGGACGCGCGGCCGGAATGGGTTGCGTGGCGGCGATCGCCAGGTTGACCCGCGGCCCTTGATAGGTTCCGCCCGGCATCGTGATCGCGGTGGGAACCCTTGGTGCCGCCGTGCCAATGCGTCCGAGCAACAGATCGTCGCGACCGGGTTGTATCCCGAATGTCGCGTTGCCCGAGCCGGGGAACATCCCGAGCAGAGAATCCAATGACCCAGGCGCCGTCGTCAACCCGCCCGGCAGATTGGTTCCGGTTTCCTCGATCGTCGGCGATTGCGCCTGACATGACGACGCGAAGTCCCCCGCTGAGAGCATCAGGAGAAACGCAAGGCCAATAATCAAGGACGACCACGCGCGGCAACTCGACATCACGAGATCGATCCTCCCTGGCTCAAATCCACGCGGTCCTTCGCGTGTCCGTGTCTAGCATGTTATCGACTGACCATAAAAACGAGTTGAAACGATTTTGCCGAAGCTTTTCAATTTGCCTGTATTTTCCATGATCCACACAATCGTTAAAACCCGTAGTTTGCAGCAAGTCGCACTGAGCACCTCCTACGGATCATGAAGGCACGCTCGTAAATCGTTTTAAGCGTTAACACGCGTTAGATTGCTAAACTGTGCCGGTTATTCAGGCGCCCAACCGCAACACGATGATACTTCAAGAGATAGGGCATAGGGTCTGGTCATGCCGATTACTCAGGCGCCCAAACGGAACATGATGGTGCTTCGAGAGTTGCGGCAAAAGGTCTGGTCATGCCGATTACTCAGGCGCCCAAACGGAACATGATGATACATCTAGAGTTGCGACAAGAAGTCAAAACATGCGGATTACTCAGGCGCCCAGATGGAAGTCGATGATCCGCATCGAGTTAGAGCGATATTTTGTAACTTCTCAATAACGGCGGGTGAGGGCATCGCCCACACCGCCGGCGCAGAGCTAGCGCGGAAGAATCGCGACGTGATCGTTTTGGCGTAGAGGCCACCGCGTCGTCATCCGCCTACGCTTACGACGCGGCCACGGCCTTCCTGGCCGCCATCTCGTCGGCCTTTTGGCGGATCAGGTCCGCTAAGTACCGCTCCCCGCAAATAAGGAACGGAAATCCTACGCGGCGTTCGCCACGGGATTGACGTCCTCGATCTGACATTTCGCCATGACTTTCGTCACCGACTTCGAGGTCCAGTTGAACGGATGAGCGATTTGATTCCACTCGTTGATGAAGGACATCAGCCGCTCGGCCAACTTCTCCTTGTTGGCGAAGTCGACGATTCGCAGTCGTTTGCGTCGAACGATGCTGAACCACTGCTCCACCTGGTTCATCCAAGAGCAATGAACCGGCGGATGATGAAACACAAATCGCGGATGCTTCGCCAGCCACGCCTGGACCTGCTTGCCCTTGTGCATCCGCAGGTTGTCCAGGACGATGTGAATCGTCGTTATCGACTCCGAGATCTCGCCGTCGAGTTGCTCCAGAAATGCGATGAATTCCGATTGCCGCTTCCGCGAGGCCGTGCTGCCATAGACTTTTCCCGTGCGGGTGTCGAAGGCCGCGAACAGATTCAACGCCCCACAACGGCCGTATTCGTGTTCGACTCGGGTCGGTCGGTCCTCGACGGTTGGCAACGTCTTGGACTTCCGCGGCCGCGGTTGCAGGCTGGTCATCTCGTCGGCACAGAGGACGACCTCGTCAGGACGCATCGGTCGTGTGTAGAGATCGCAGATCTCCTGGACCTGGGTAGCGAATGCCGCGTCCCGTGGCACTTTGGGCGAGAGCCACATCTTCTGCCGCCAGGGTTTGAGGCGGTGACTCAGGAGGATACGACGGACGGTCTCCGCCGAGATGCTCGGTACCACGGCGTCTCGCACCAACTGCCGCGCGATCTCGGTACAATCCCACTGCGACAGGGATCGCCCCAACTCATCAGGGCGTTCGCAAGCGATCTTGACCACGTACATCGCGACTTCGGGGGGAAAAGACCGGCTTGCGGCCGCGTCCGGGGCGATCGTGCAAGCCGGCCATGCGACTCTGGAGGAATCGCTGAACCCACTTGCGGACATGCTTGTCGGTCAGACCGACAAGGCGGGCAACGACGACAAACGGGGTCCCTTCGGCGACTTCGAGAATGGCCCGACATCGCCGGGCCAAGCCCAGGGAGGTCGAGGGACAGCGAAGGGACTTCAGAAGTTGATCGCGTTCCTCTGGTGTTAAGACCACACGCAATGAAGACTTGCGGCCTCTCATGGGTGACCTCCTTGCGGTGCTATCCTTCGAAACAAAGTTCCGATTCATCACTGCGAGGAAAATTCTAGCGAATTTCATTCCTTATTTGTGGGGAGCGGTACTAAGCGGGGGATTTGGCCTGCACCCCGCACTCGGTCTTGGAGATAGACCCAGAAGTTGACTCCCAACCGCCGACACGTCTTCTTCAAGCTCGCGAACGTGTCTCGAGCTGCCCGCCCCGGATCACTCCGCGTACTGCCGCTGATTTTCCGCTTTTTGACATAGTCTCGGATATGGCCTTCGCTCAAATTGTTGTGCAGCGGAATCTCGGGCCGATCAAGGACGCGCAGCAAAGAAGCCCGGTGCATGCGCATCGTCTTGAGCACGCTGTCAATGCTTGGAAAGCCAGTCTGCTGCAAAGTCAACGCGTCGAAGCGAGCTTCGAGATCCCGTCGCAGCGACGGCTCGGGCCACTGGCGATATCGCTTCAAGTCTTGATACAGGTCCCAGATCTGTCCTCGCACCTTGGCGATAGCCGCCCGGTGCTCATCACTGTAGGGAATCAGCCGCTCCAAGGGCCGGTCCGCGTGCACCCAGCAAGCGGCATGCACCAAGATGTCGTACTGCTCAGCACCATCGCTGAGGATGACCAGATCCGGGGGCACCCCATGGGCGATCAGGCTCCCCAGCAGCGCCCCCTCGGTCGCAATCCGGGTATGCCGCTGTGTGCGGATCCCCAGTTTTCGCAATCGGCTTTGCCAAGCGGTCGTGTCTGGGAACGCTTTCGGGCCTCGGCAGAGTTTGTGAATCAACTCTACTGGTAGCTTCTGCCGCTGCCAGTAAGCGACCGCATGCTTGTTGATCCGGTAGTCGGCCTGCGGACCCCGAAGGATATTCAAGAAGTTCAGCCGGCTCTTGCTCTCTGTGCTGGCGAAGAAGGCGAACAGCTCGTTACCGATGTGGGTGCAGGAGCCATTATGCCCCTCGTGACGCGCCCCCGTGTCGTCGACCTGAACGTAGGATGACACGGCCAAGCCTGCCGGCAGGATTTCGGCCTTTTCTTGGTGGAAAGTGTCCTTTCCCTCCGTCACGATGCGGCTAAGTTGGCCAGCCGAAATGTCAATTCCCAGTTGTCGTAACTGTTCCAGCAGCAGCGGTTGAGTCACGTGCTGGTTGTGGTATTGGTGCAAGATAAAGCAAATCAGGTCCGGTCCGAAGTGGCTGCCGGGCAGGACATCGGCCGGGAGAGACGCCAGTACGTATTGCCCATCGGGAGTCATCCAGCGTTCGCGGCGGTAACGGATGACGCGTGGCTTGATTTCCAGATCTTGAACGACGAAGTCCTCGTAGCCTTTGAAGATGGCCCCAGGTGGTCTGGGGACAAGGTGAATGACTTTCTCGTCCGTAATGGTCAACTCGGCGGTCTTCGATCGCTTGGCGGAGCCGGGACGTTTTGCGTCGGGGTCGCGGGGTAGGCGAGGCGGTGTCTCGAGAATGCTCGGGGCAATCTGTGGACGGGCCTTGAGGCCCTTGAGGCGGGCAACCTCGTCTTCGAGTTGGTGCACACGCTCTTCAAACTGCTCGAGGCGCTCGTGCTGAAAGTGAATGATTGCCAGTAACTGCAGCACCAGCGGCGTGCGTTCCCCATCAGAAATGTCGGGCAACAGCAGTCTCATGGCCCGATTCTACCAACTGGTCAGTTAGTTTGCACGCTACGTATCGAAATGTTCAGACCATTTCCCCGGACTTATTGAGAAGTTACGATATTTTGAACTTCCGATTGGCATCGTCCCAAATCGCAAGATGTCAGCTTGACACTTTTTACGTCAAGCCGCGATGGCCGCGATTTTTGCTTTAGCCACGGCTTTGGCTTCGGTAAAGGCCGTGCTCATCTCAGCTTCCAGCAGAGTGCAGAAGTCGTAGCTAGGCAGTTTCAAGCCGAGGTGCTCATAGGGACAAAGGCCTTTCCGCTTGCCACCGCGGAACACCCGAGAGTTCCAGTACAGCCGCTTGAGATCAAGCATCCCCTGAGTTACTGTACGATGTCGCGATTGATGCATGCGCAGGACGCTATTCATGCACTCGACCGCGCTGCTGGCTCGCAGCGTTTGACTCAACACCGTCGCGACCAGCCGGTACGACTCACGCCAGTTCGAGTCGAGTCCCCGGCAGAGAAGCATTTGAATCAAATATAATATGTGTTCACGACTAGTAATATCCGTCTTACCCGATTTCCTCGGCCGCTGCCGACGTAGCCACCATAACAGTACCAAGGCGTCACGCGTAGCCGCGGGCACCGATAGCTGACCCAACTGATCGTGCAGCCGATCCAAGAACGTGAACGACTCCGCGCTCTGAAGGAGCCCACGGACCTTGGACCATTCCGAGCCTGGCAGCCGGGGCAAAGCCCACGCGACTTGCGCTGCGCCCAGGCCCGATCGTTGAGTTGACCGTCGGCACGAAAGACATCCAGAGCTGGCTCGACCCGCTTCCAAGCCGCTTCCCTCTTTTCATACAGTTGGAAAGCCAGCGTCGCCTTCTTCCACGCTTTGTTGACCGGGTGCGTCAACCCGCACGCACTACGGCCCAGCCATTGGGCTCGCTTGAGGGCTCGGCTCGCTTTCTCAGCCCGTTCCCAGAGCCGCTCCACTCGGCTCCAGAGGACGCTCAAGACCCGGTGGGCTTCCTTCTTGGTGTGGAAGACGTCCAACCCCTTCACCAGAGCAGCTTGGTCGATCTCGCGTTGGTGCTGTTGCATCTGGGCGATTCCCAACTGCAGTCCCGTGCCCGCGTCGCACGTCACGTAACGCAACGAGGTCCAAGGCTGCAATTCTCCAAACCAAGTCGAACCTTTGTAATTGGCCGCCTTTTTTCCCAGAAACCACACCATGCTTTGGGGATCAATCCCTACCAGGACCGGTCGGCGGTGGAAAAAGATTTCATCGAGACAGCCGACCAGTACCAACACCCGGCAACCGCGATCCAGTCCCTTGAGGACCGCACCGGCGGCTTTTCCAGCGGCTTGGGCCCAGCGATGAATCGTCGAGCGACTGGGACACGCCGTGGCCCCCAGGAGAAATGCCAATAAGTCGTGGATTTGGCTGTGGCTGAGCCCCATGCCCATGCCCTTGGCGGCGAACATCTGTTGCTTGGCCGCAGGAAGCTCGATGGTCTGAGATAACCAGTCCCACAGTTGGGCAATTTCCTGGCGGAAAGCCAAGTTCTCCCTGGTCAGCTCCTCGTGTGTCGGCCCGCCGCCGTGTTCGACTCCGACGGCCGCTTCCACCTTTTGAGCATGTTCGTAGACGGTCTGCCGACTGCAGTCGACCTGCTGGGCTTGGGTCGTGACCGAGCCGCGGGCTCCATGGAAGCGCGCGGCTGCATTGGCGATCCAAACGCGGAAGGGTATCTTGCGCATGGGGTGGGTCCTTTTGTGTATGGATCTGGTTGACAACCACACACATGAGGCCCATCCCCTCAAACATCAAGGAGTAAGTGGCAAAATCTTGCCAAGTGTCACCTTGAAAATGGCCCATTTCGGCAGTTTTTGGGACGATGCCTTCCGATTATGCAGGCGCCCAGGCGGAACTCAAAGCGGGATAAAGAGATAGGCATAGCTTTTGGTTTCCCAAGGCCTATTTTGGCGCCGGGCCGTGTGCGCGCACGCGCCACCGCGGTTTGACGGGCGCGCGCACTTCCATGATGGGGCCCTCAGACCGGCCTGCTCTCGGGTCGTTCTTGGTGGAGATCAGTAAGAAGTCTCGAAATTAATGTTGCGTCGATACCCGTTAGCGCCTGTTGTTGTCGGCGAGTGCGCCGCTAAGATGTGGGCAACTCGAGGCGCGAAGGGATCAACCGCAATGAGCATGGCTGACCGAGATAAACCAGTACGGGCGTCGGATGTCACGCGGCGCGACTTCCTTCGAGCGGGCGGGGCCGGCGTCGGGGTGCTCGGCCTTGGTTGGCACGAACTCGAGGCACTGGGCCGTTCGACATCCCGGTCCGAACGATCGGTCATTTTGCTCCTGCTCGTAGGGGGTCCCAGTCAACTGGAGACCTGGGATCCCAAGCCGGACGCTCCGGCCGAGGTGCGTGGGCCGTTCGGCTCGATCCAAACGACCTGTCCGGGCGTGCGGATCTCGGAATACTTGCCACGCACGGCGGCGCGTTTCGATCGGTTGGCAATCGTTCGTTCAGTCCATCACGATGCCGCGCCGATCCACGAGACGGGCTTTCAACTGCTCCAGACGGGACGATCCGGGGGCAGCGGCGACGGCGAATATCCGCACTTCGGGTCGGTTGTCGCGCGACTTCGAAATTGCCAAACGCCGTGCCGCCATTCTGCATCGTCCCCGGCCCGATCGTGAGCACTGGCATCGATGTTTTGCGCGGTCAGACCGCCGGTTTCCTGGGTTCCGCGTATGAACCGTGGTATTCTAGCGACGGCAGAAATCTCGATCATTCGGCCGTCTCTTATCGGATGCCCCGCGAGACCGGTCAACGATACGGCGGGACGGCGTTTGGCCGGAGTTGCGCGGAGGCGCTTTGCCTCGTCGAAGCCGGTGCGCGGGTGGTCACGGTCAACATGTTCGATTCGGTCTTCGATCGACTCTCGTGGGACTGCCACGGAGCCGCGCCTTTCAGCACGCTCGATGATTACGCACGGTCGATTCTCCCCACGTTTGATTGCGCGTTCACCGCATTAATCGACGATCTGGAGCGGCGTGGTCGATTGGAAACGACCCTGGTGGTTGCGGCCGGCGAATTCGGCCGCACGCCGCGCCTGAACGGATCGGGCGGCCGCGATCATTGGCCGGGCGTCTGGAGCGTCGTTCTGGCTGGTGGCGGCATCAGAGGCGGCCAGGTCGTCGGAGCGAGCGATGCGCACGCAGGGCGCCCATCGAGCGCCCGGTCACTCCCGAGGATCTGGTTGCCACGATTTATCATAGCCTCGGCATTGATACCGCGCAGGCACTGGCCGCCGCCGCTGACCGACCTTGCTACCCGGTGCTCGAAGCCGGGACGGCCATTTCCGAGCTATTTCGTTGAAGCCCTCGAACAAAGCAAGGTGCGAGTCTCTCGCCGGCGGCCTGCCGTGGGCCGACACGGTGAGAGGCGAAAAGCGGCTTTGCGGCTCACTTCGCGGCGGCCTGAACGCCAATGCCCTTGTATCCGGGGGCCGCGATGATCGACCGTAGCGGCTTGCCATCGGCGAGGTTCCATAACTTCACGTCACCGTCCCAACTGCCCGACGCGATCGTCTTGCTATCCGACGAAATCGCCAGCGCATAAATCCAGTCGTTGTGCCCCGGCATGGTTCGCACCTTCGCCCCCTTGGCGTCGAAGACGTGAACGATCTTGTCGGCGCCGACCGCGATCAAGTTCTTGCCGTCGGGCGTATACCGTAGCTTGAACACGGTCCCGCCGAAGCCGCCGATCTCGCGGATCGACTTGCCGTCATTATCGGGGTTCCAGACGCGAATTCGATTGTCCTCGCCGCCGGTGGCCACGCCTTTGCCGTCCGGCGTGAACGAGACCGTGTAGACCGGCTGCGCATGGCCAGGGAACGTGACAAGGGATTCTTTCTTCTCGATGTCAAAAACCTTACTGGTCTTGTCGCGGCTGGCGCTGGCGAGGCGCTTGCCGTCGGGCGAGAACGCGATTCCGAAGATCCAGTCGGCGTGGTCTTCGATCTGCGTGAGCAGCTTGCCGGTTTCGACCTCGAAGACCCGGATCGTTCGATCGGCCCCCGCGGCGGCCACCTTCTTGCTATCCGAGCTGAAGGCCACGGCGAAGACGACGTCCTGGGTCTCGACGAGGTCGCGCACCGGCTTGCCGCCCCCTGACGCGTCGGCCAGCCAGAGCTTGGCGACGCCGTAGACACCCGGATCGCCGCTCGCGGTCGCCATCCACTTGCCATCCGGGCTATAGACGACGTCGTAAATACGCTCGCCGAGACCGGTCAGGCGCTGGCCGAGCGTGCCGTCGGCGGTTTTCCAGAAGGTGACTTCATGATAGCCCGAGGCACCGACCATGGAGCCGTCGCGACTGAACGCCAGCGCCGTGATGGGAACGGTGACCGGATAGGCGACGGGAATGGCGATCGGCTGCGTTTTCCGAAGGAGAATGGTCCAGTCCTCACCGGGCGAAACGCCGTCGTATTTCGCCCCTTCCTTGACCCATTGCTCGAGAAGCGCGATTTTCTCCGGCGGCAGTGGCTGCTGCTTGAAGGGCATCCTCGGCTGGCCATTCAATCGCACGAGCTCGATCAGGCGGCTTTCGTCGGGTTCGCCCGGCTCCAGCGTGATTCCTTCTCCCTGCTGGCCGCCTTTCGCAAGCTGGGCAAACGTGGTCATGACGTACTTGCTCTCAGACTTGCGCGGGTTGTGACACGCGATGCAGTTCTCGACGAAAACCGGTGCGACGTCACGCATGAAGCTCACGGGTGTTTTCGCATTCGCCGGTTTCGCGTCTGACCGGGCCGGGGTAGCCGGTTTCGGCGCGGCCGATTTCGGCGGCGGCGACTCCTTCGGCGTCTTCGTCTTGTTGTCGGCCGGTGCTGGTGCCGCGGCCTTGGCCTTGGCCGGCGGTGCGTCCTTGGGAGCTTTCGGCTTGTCATCGGCGCCCTGAGACTCGACCAGAAGGAACGCGGCCAGCAGGGTCATGCCCGCGGCGAGCTTTCGAGTGCGGCTTCGAGGATTCATATCGGCGTTCCTTGAGCATGCGCGCCTGGCTGCGGGCGCGATGGAAAATTCGGACTGGTCCAACTTAATTCTAATCGTGACCGATGGAAGGCAATATCTCCTGGCGCGGCTGGCCCTGGGTTTGTTACTTGGCCGCCACGACCTTGACGGCCAGCGCCGCCGGAGGGACCGAATAGTCTTTCTTGTCGATCTGGTAGGCAATCGCGACCTGGGCGGTCGCTGTTGCCGGAGCGGCCTTGGCGTCGGCGGCAACCTTGACGACGAAATCGGCCGCGTTGCCGGCGACAGTGACTGGGTCGGCCTTCAGACCGGCCGGAAGGCCGCTCACCTTCACCGTGACGGGGCCGGCGAAGCCGCCTTTGCGAACGATCTTCCCCTTGATCTCAACGGAGTTTGCCGGCTTGATTTGAAGGTTGGGAGTGCTCAGCTCGATGGTCGCCGGCTGGACCACGTTCAACGTCACCACGGGCAACCCGATCTTGTGCTCGGCGCCGGCCAGTTTGCCCTTCGCTTGCAGGCCCACGGTGACCATGCCGAGGGGCAAGGTCGCGGTCGTGCTGATCGAGATATGGCCATCGCTCGCTTTATCCGCGATCGTCGCGGCCGCGACAGTGATACCCGGCGGCAACGGCAACGCTGTGATCGCAAGGGCTCCGTCGGAACCCTTGGCACGCGCCGCCTTCACGGGGACGCTGGCACTCAGGCCATGCGCGACGTCGATCGGAGCGGCCGCGATGTCGAGCGAGACCGGCTGCGCATTGCGGGAGCGGCGAACACCCCGTATTCGGTGATCGAGCACGTGGGTAATGGCGGCTGCTGTGCCAGAACGAGCGTCTTGGCGGCGACCCGCTCAAAGGGGCCAGTCGGGCCCTGGCCCCGGCCGACGAGTTTCAGGGCCGCCGGGGAAAACGTCGCGTCATTCGCGGCCGAAATCGACAGTGCGCCGACGGTTTGTCCGCCGCCAATCAGGCCGGGACGCACCGTGATGCCCGGGGGCGGCTCGGCGACCGTCACGGTGATCGGACCGCTGTATCCTTTACGCACCACGGTTACGGGAATCACGGCCGCGCCGCCGCGCGGCACATTCACCTCCGACTCGGCCGGCGTGAGTTGAAACTCGGGAAGGAGGGGTTCGACGACGATCCGATAAGGAAACCCGACCCCGCCACGGTTTTCCAGGTCGCGCATCACGATGGTGATCTCACTCGTCCCGCCGGGGATCGTGAATTCGAGTGTCGGATCGGGAAGGGTCAGTGACTGAGGCTGCCCGTTCTTCGGCGGCAAGGGGATCGTCGTATCATCGGCCGTGGCGATGACCGCGCCGCCGTTGCCGAGCACGCGCACCACGCCGTCGAGCGTCGAGCCATGTTCGTAGGCGTGTACTTTGACGCGCAGCCGCTGACCCGGGGTGACGGCCAGCACGAACGCATCGTCGTCGCCAGGAGGATCGATGCGGCCGTTCAACACGACCGGTGCGCTGAACCGCGGCGGTAAATCAGCGGGATCGACGCCCTCGCGAATTTCGAGATAGGGCGACACGGCCAGTGGAGCAAGCGACTCCACGTCGAGGTTTGCGAAACCCGGCATGCCAGGGTCGAGCATGGCGCCCGCGATCCGCACGGGGGTTCGATCGAGCCCGAAGGAGATCTTCAACGTGGCCGCCGCGATCCTGGGTCCGGCGACGGTCCCGCCCCGCAATTCGAGCCCGACGGTTTCGCCGGCGCGACCTCCCAGTGGATAGATTTCCTCAGCCATGGGAACCGCGCCGATGACCAGGCGGTAAACGGGTCGACTGGCACCCTGATATCGCGAATCGGAAAGCTCGACCACGTAGTCGTCATCGGCGGGGAGGGTGGCCGTGAGACGCGCATCGGTCAACAAACCGGGCGAATCATCGGCCGAGGCGATGTAGCGCGGTTGCCGCCTGCCCGCGTCAATCGGATCGTGGGATCGATCCCCGAGCCGATGCGTGCGCACTGGGCGTCGACGACGATCAACTGGCCCTTCTTGCCATGAAACCGAAAGAAGTCGACATCGTTGCCGGCGACCTGGCCTTCCACCACGAGCGGGGGGTTGGGCACGGGCTGGGCCGCCTCGAACGTGCTATTCTCTTCCTTTTCGGTAACCTGCGGGAGCTGTCCCACCGCGAGAAGGAATGGGTTCGACACGCCATCGTCCGTTTGAATGCGGATGGGATAGACACCCACGGCCACGTCAGGGGCAACGCGGATGATCAACCGCCAGTTGGCCGCATCGCTCTTGAGCGTGGCCGGCGCCGGTTCGAGCTGATAGGGAAATGGTGCAATCAAACGCGGATGACCGAGCAAGTTCGCTCCGCCGACGGTCAATTCGGTCACGGTCCCGCGCCGTAAGCCCAGGGGCGTCACGCTGCTGATCTGTGGCGCGGCGGCAGACGCGCTCACGCCAGTTCCCAGTATCAGAATCGTGAGCACGAGTTCAAAAGCCGGCGCGAGTCTGCGATAACCCAACATGGCGGAATGTCTTTTCTATAGATGCATCGAGCCGCCCCCGCGCGGCGTTCCACACGACCGACAGGCGGGCCAGATCACGAGTGAGTCGTTCTCAATATTCGTAGCGGGCGTGTGCCGTCGACGCGTCCGGGAGACCAATAAGAGGTCACGAGATCGCGGGCCGTATGTAATCTTACCTTGGCTTCCTCAACGGCAGTCGACGGTCCGTGTGGCTGGAGCAAGCAGTGCGGCGTCAAAAGTTAATTTAACGTCCCATGATGTCGTTGACTTGTCAAGCACCGACAGGGGGTGCGATCGAACGTCAATCGAGGCCCTCTTCGGCCCCTGCGGCGCAATCTCCGCGAGGGCCGATCGGCTTTCAACCGGTGGAGCAGTGAACGCGAAGCGGCGATACCGGACTTAGAATCCATCGCGCTCCACTATCAATCACCTGGATCCCACGAAGCGGTCAGCCCGGTGCGGAAAGCTGGTCAAGTCGCAACGATTATCGGGACTTCGAGTTGTGATCTGAAAGCCAGATGAAGACATTCGGCGGCGTTTCTTCGCAGGCGGTTAAGGTTTCATCGGCTTCGTGAGCGATAATCGTTCGCGATGGTGACGGACGCCGGAGGTGCGTCGCGCCTCGATCAACATCCCGATCTTGCACCGTTTCGATTCGTCGTGATCGCTGCGTTTTCGGCGAGCTCATGGGCCGGTGAGGTCGCCCGATTCACTCGCGGTCAGCCACGAGCGACGCGCGGAGACCTGGAGCGATCACTTTAAACGTGTGTGCGTGCGCACTAGCCATTTCAGGCTTGCTCAGACCTCTCGTCCGATTACCATGGGTTGATCGAACGGCCGACACGTCGCACGAATCGAGCATTGATCGGGCGGCGAATGTAAGTGCCGTTTGCTATTGACTTACTGGCGGACCGGTATCGCGGCCGCGGGGCACGTTTCCCCAGGGAAAGGGGATTGAAATGGCCAGGAACAGGCGTGAACCCTTGTCGATGACGCGAAAAAGCGGTCCAGTTTTTCGTGAAGAATTGTTGCCGCGAAGCCCCGGCAGGAACGCGCGGATTGACGGTCGAAATGGGGCGACGACCGATTCGCCCGGCGAACGCATCGTCGAGCTGGACGGGCTGCGCGGCATTGCCTGCCTTCTTGTTCTGGCTTATCACATCATGCCTCACCGCCTGCCGTGGGGCTGGATCGCCGTGGATCTGTTCTTCGTGTTATCGGGATACTTGATCACAGGGATCATCCTCAACTTCCATCAAGAGAAACACTTTCTTTTTCAGTTTTATATGAGGCGCGGGCTGCGCATCTGGCCCATCTACTTCGCCAGCGTGCTGATCGTCGCGGCGGCCGCTCCGTTCTTGCCGCGTCCCGTTGTGCCGGCGGGATTGCCGTATCTTCTGACTTATACGCAGAATCTTCCGCTCTACTGGTCGGGGCGCGTTCCCAATTTTTGCGCGTATCTCGACCATACGTGGTCGCTCGCGATCGAGGAACAGTTTTACCTGTTATGGCCCGCCTTGCTCATGCTGACTGGCCGCCGTGGCGTGGTGCCGCTGGCTCTGGCGCTTGTGTGCGGCTCGGTCTGCGCATGCGCGGCCGGATTTCACTGGGTTCTGCTGTTCGCTCGGGGCGATGGGCTGGCCTTGGGGGCGCTCCTGGCGGCATTGCCTCTGTCGGTCGGTCGCTCGGATGCGCCCGCCGGATCGGCACGCTGGCGAACGATTTTCGCGGTCTTGAGCGTGGCGTCGGGTCTCGTCTTCTTCGCGGTTGGCATGGCGGGGGGCCTCGCCCGGCACACCGCTCCGCGATGGCCGGCACTCACCGTCTTCAGCATCAATCTGTTTGCGTTTGGGATCGTGGGGCTGGTGCTTCTCGAGCGAGGCTCCGGTGCGCTTTGGGTGCTGCGCCGACCCCGACTGGTGCGCATCGGCCAGCTCAGTTATGGCCTCTACATGTTCCACTACATCATTCTCGGCCTGAGCGACGACGCGGCCGCCGCGGCCGGGCTAGGGGGGCGTCCTCTCTGGCGCGAGTTGCTCAATGTGGCCCTGATATTCGGTCTGGCCGCGCTCTCATGGCGCTATTTCGAGCGGCCAATACTGGCGCTCAAGGATCGGTTTCCGTACCGAAGCGCGACGCGATGGCCGGCCGGACCGCACGAGCCCGCGGCGAGCGCTGGGGCACTTCGAGCCCGCGACGCGTCTGTGTGAGAGAATGCCGGATCGCAGGCAGCCGCCCCGGTCGCGTTGATTATGCGAAACTCGGTCCCTAAGATAGCCGTGTGTTCGGCGGGGAGGCTCGATACCGGGCAGAGCGGAAGCCTGGGAGTGTCTTTTCCCTCCTTTGCGTCTGGATTGGAATACGGGCGAGGGTCACACGACGATGTCGGATCGCAAATCAACGGACCCTCTTTCCGCCGTGACCGCACGGATTGTTGAAACCTACGGCGAATGCGGTGCGATCCATCATCTGGGGCATTCGCCCCTGCCGAGCTACCGTGAGATCGTCGATATCCTGGCGGACCTGCGCGAGATTCTCTACCCCGGCTATGGACGACGCCAGAACCTCCAGCTTCACAACGTGACGTATCGCGTCGGCGACCTGGTCGACGGCCTGTATAACCGTCTCAAGGAGCAGATCGTCCGCGCGTTCCGGCATGACTGCCGCTCGCCCAGCCACGAGCCCGATCTCGATGCACGCGCCGGTTCCATTGTCATCCGGTTCCTCGAGGTGCTTCCCGACCTGCGCCACATCATGGCCGATGATGCCCAGGCCGCCTTTGAAGGCGACCCTGCCGCCAGGGGCCCCGATGAAATCGTCTTCTGCTATCCCGGCTTCTCGGCCGTCACCGTCTATCGCATGGCGCACGAGCTTTATTCGCTGGGGGTCCCCCTGATTCCGCGAATGATGACGGAATACGCGCACGGCAAGACCGGAATTGACATTCATCCGGGCGCGACCATCGGCCGCCGCTTCTTCATTGACCACGGTACGGGCGTCGTGATCGGCGAGACCACGCGCATCGGCGAGGGGGTCAAGCTCTATCAGGGCGTGACACTCGGCGCCTTGAGCTTTCCACGCGATGAAAAGACCGGCCAGATTGTTCGCGACGCCAAGCGTCATCCCACGATCGAGGATGGCGTTGTGATCTATGCCAACGCCACGATCCTGGGGGGCCAAACCATCATCGGGCACCACTCGGTGATTGGCTCATCAGCCTGGATCACACGAAGTATCGCTCCTTACACCGTCGTGACGATCGAGGACCCCCGGCTGCGTTATCGTGAATCGAGCAACGGCGTGACCGATGCGGACTACCTCAATCGGCTCAACTACCAGATCTGAGCTGATCTGATCGGGGAGCTCGGCCTTCGGTCGGTCGCTTGCGTTCCTGGCCAATCGCGCGATTGTGCCTGATCTGGCGGCATGATGCGATCGAGCAAGACGGCCACGGCCATGTCACCGAGCACATTCGACGTCGTGCGGCAGCGGTCGAGGAGCCAGTCGACGGTGAGCAGGATGGGGATTCGCTCGACGGGCAGGCGAACGGCCGAGAAGATCAAGGGCATGGTCACGAAGCTGCCCGAGGGGATGCCCCCCGCGCCGACGCTGGCGACGAGCGTGGTGAGCATCACCACGACCTGATCGCCCAGACTGAGCTGATAGCCCAGCGCCTGGGCCATGAATAAAACGGCTGTGGCCTGATAAAGGGCCGTGCCGTCATTGTTGAAATTGGTGCCGATGCAGGCGGTCAACTGGCTCGAGCGCCTCGAGATGCCGAGGCGTTCGAGGGCTTTGAGCGTGATCGGAATGGTCGCGGCCGTGCTGGCCGTGCTGACAGTGCTGGCCATCACGTTGAGCGCGCCGCGGAGGAAACGCACAGGCGACATCTGGGCGAGGATCCACATCTGTATGAAGGTACCAGAGAACCTGGATCGCCAGACCGAGAATCACGACCACGATAAGCCAGATCAGGGACGAGAAGACACGCATTCCTTCTTTTTCGCCGACGCTCGCCGCGACGATGCCAAAGACGGCCAGCGGCACGAGTGCCACGACCCAGAGCAAGACCTTCATCAAGAGCTCAAAGCCGATCGTGAGGAAGTCGACAATGACCTGAAAGGAGGTTTCGCCACGCGCCTTCTGAGCGTCGCGGATCTTGACCAGCCCGATGCCCAGCGCGAGCGTCAACACCACGAGCTGCGCCAGGTGGTTCTGGGTGAAGGGCTCGCCGACGCTGCGGGGAATCAAGTCGGTGATCAGCTCCGTGGGCGTCTTCTTGACCAGAACCGGGGCGGCCGCGCCCGGCGGCGCGAGCGACGCGCCCAGGCCGGGGCGGATCGTGTTCGACAAACTCAGACCGATCAGCATCGCGACGATGGTGTTGATCAGATAGAAGACCATCATCAGCCCGCCGACGCGGCCCTTGACTTCGTTGGTCACGATGGCGCTCAAGATCGCCAGGACGACCAGCGGCGCGGCCAGGGCCGTCAGGGCGCGGAGGATCAGCTTGGGCAGGATTTCGAGACTCGTCGCGCGCTCGCCCCAGAACAGGCCGACGGGAATCGCCACAACGACCGCCAGGATGACCCAGGCGTAGAGAGGCAGCCCGCCCGGCCGGCTCTCGGGTTCGACCTGCACGACGGGCACGGCGGCTGGATCAATGCCTTCGGCTGAATACTCGGGCACGGTCATCGAGCGCTCCGGAAAGAGGAATGGATCAATCGGCGGCCTGCCGATTCTGGCTTGTCGATCACCCGCTCATGGGGTGGAATGTCGAATTATGCCGGCTGTTCCCGGAAGATGCGAGTGGCCGGCGGTGCTCCTCATCGGGCGCCCTGGCATTTGTCTTCGCGTGTCGTAAACCGAGTCATGAGCCCCGAACGAAACCTCCGGCGGTGCCTGGTGTCCGAGCTTTCTGAAGCGCTTGACGGAACGGTCCGCTGCTTCGTTCTGCCCTGTCAGAGCGACGACGGGCCGGCGAACATGGCTCTCGACGAAGCCCTGTTCGAGGATGTCGCCGCGAACCCTGGCACAGCCTATTTACGTACTTACGGCTGGACGGTTCCGACCCTGACGCTGGGCTATTTCCAGCGGATCGCCGAACTCGATGCCGACCCGCGCTTTCGTGATGCCGCACTGGTGCGCCGGTTGACGGGCGGCGGCGCGATCTGGCACGACCACGAGCTGACGTATGCGCTGGTCATCCCGGCCGATCACCCCCTGGCACGGCCGAGCAGCCGTCTCTATCAGGCTGTGCACGGGGCGATTGCCGGGGCTCTTCGGGAGAACGGCGTCGCCGTGGCGCGACGCGGCCAAGAGGTTGCCTCAAAGCATCGCGACCGTAAACGGCCATTATTATGCTTTACTGACACAGATGCGGAAGATATTGTAGCCGAGGAAGTCAAGGTGGTCGGCAGCGCAAGGCGCCGGCGCGGCGGTGCGGTGCTCCAGCACGGCTCTCTGTTGTTATCTCGATCAGGCCGAACTCCAGAGCTTCCCGGGATTGGCGACGTTGCGGACATCACGCTCGATAGAGGGCATTGGTCAATTGAGCTGGTCGATCGGATTCTCCGAGCCCTCGGATTGGAACGCATTGATATCGAGATTCCTCCCCGCGTTCGGCGCGAGCCGCGGAATTGCGAGCGGCCCGCTATCAGGAGACGGCCTGGACGAACTTGCGTTGAAGGCCCATGTATCACGGATAAGATCTCACAATCATCCACAAACTCGCAGGGAGGAGCCGCACGATCGGCGATGGAGTCGGTCGAGATTTCGGCTTCGGTGACGAAGTAAAGCTCCAAGTTGGAGTTGGGATCTTGGATCACCGAAAGATTAGGTTACAATGACAGCGCTCGCTCAGCGGGAAGCTTGTCCGAACCCTCGCGATGGTCGGAACTCATTTCAGTACGAATGAATCGCTGCTGTTCTAGTCGAAGAAAAGCCGATTATCGGGATGGATTTTCGACGTGCGGAACGTCCTGGGGCATGGTCACGATCGCCGGAGCTCGCGTGGGGAGGTTTGAATCATTTCCCGATGTTCGCCCGGTGTGTCCGACCGGTTCTCTATTCGTCGTGCGGGTTGCGCTGATTTTCTTTGTATTATTCCGATCGCCGTTTTATCCATAACTTGTTCCTGTCGGCGCTGATCCTTATCGTTGGAGACCAGAGAGGGCGGGACGTTTCACATGAAAGTGCAACTGGTTGTCGTGCGAGGCAAGCCCGAGGGGAAGGTGATTCCCTTGGTCGGGCCAATCTTCAAGATCGGCCGCGGTGAAACCTGTCACCTCCGGCCTAATAGTGAGCAAGTCAGTCGCGAGCACGCCCAATTCACCATCAATGGCGACAGTATTTTCGTTCGCGACCTCGGCAGTCGAAACGGCACGCTCGTCAACGGGAAGGCTCTGACCGCTGACCCTTGCCGGCTCAAGGACAGAGATCTCGTTCAGGTTGGACCATTGACGTTCGCGGTGGCCATCCTCGACGTCGCGCCCGCGGCGGCCAAGGTGGCGGCGCCGAGCGCGGCTCCGAAGGCGGCGTCACCCGACGATATATCGGGCGACCAGATTGATTCGTGGCTCGTCGGTCCGAACGCACCGTCAAACGCCGATCAGCCGACCGCCGTTTACGGGGGCGACACCATTACAATCGCAGCCTTCAAGGATGCGAGTGCCAGTGGTCCCAGGCCCGCGCCGGCTGCTCCCCCCGCCGCGGCGGCCCAGCCGCCGCTCGTCTCGGACGACGAATACGAACGTCAAGCCGACGACGAAGAGGCCGAGGCAGAAGCCGACGAGCCGTTTGATCAAGACGAAGAGGATGACGACAACGACGAGACGCTCGCCGAGGGTGAGTCGGAAGAATCCGACGACGTCCCCGAGGAGTTTATCGACGAGTCGAACCCCTTTTACGCCGCCAAGAAAGCACAGAAAGACCAGACCAAGCCGACCGGTCCGGCGAAGCCGGAATACAAGGACACCAGCGACGCCGCCGGCGATATTCTACGTCGCCTGATGGAGCGGCGGCGGGCTGAACGATCGTCATGATTCTGGGTTTTTGTTTGCGTACCGCCTTGCTGATTCGCCACCAGGAAACACGCGGGTTCTCACGAGATATCCGCGTGTCGGCGGGCCGATCCCGTCCTCGCCCGGTCAGAGGGGAGGCGGCGCGGGATCATGTCTTCGATGTTACCCTCGGGGGAGCCCACCAGGGATTGGCCTTTTGACGTCTAGCGACCCAAACGACCTCGTCGACGATCCGCCCGCCCCGACGCAAAGCGCGATCGCCGACGCCCAGGCCCGCTTGAGTCTTCTCATCGATCGTGTCGAAGGCCTCGTTGTCGGTCAGCGAGACCTCCTCGAAAGGCTGGTCATCGCGCTCCTGGCTGGCGGGCACGTCTTGATTGAAGGGGTTCCGGGCCTTGCCAAGACGCGCGCGGTCCGCGCCCTCGCTCAGGCCCTCGACCTCCCCTTCCGCCGGATCCAGTTCACGCCCGACCTCCTCCCTGCCGACTTGACGGGCACGCAGATTTATCGTCCCGTGACCGGAACGTTCGACGTTCGGCCAGGCCCGATCGTCAGTTCCGTTCTCCTCGCCGACGAGATCAACCGCGCTCCGGCCAAGGTGCAAAGCGCATTGCTTGAAGCCATGCAGGAAGGCCAGATCACGGTCGGCGATGAAACCATCATCCTGCCCGAAACCTTCTGGGTACTGGCCACGCAAAATCCGATCGAACACGAGGGGACCTACCCGTTACCCGAGGCCCAGCTCGATCGATTCTTGATGAAACTGGTTGTCGGCTATCCTGATCGCGCGTCCGAGTTGCGCATGCTCGACCTGCCGAGCGTATGCGACCCTGCACTTTCCGAGTCCGACTCGCGCACCGTTGCCGCGCCACCGCTTTACGCGCCGGCCGACGTCCTTGAGTTTCGCCGACTGGCGGCATCGATCCGCATCGCATCTCCGATCAAGGAGTACATTGTCGATCTGGTGCGGGCCACCCGCGAACCGGCCAGGTTCGGGCTCTCGATCGCGCCACTCCTGGAGCTCGGGGCGAGCCCGCGCACGACCATCGCACTCGTTCGCGCGGCGCGAGCCCACGCACTCCTCGCCGGCCGCGATTTTGTCACGCCGCACGACGTCAAGAGTCTCGCTCGTGACATCATGCGCCATCGAATCTTGATCAGCTTCGAAGCCGACGCCGAAGGACTATCGCCTGACGACGTCCTTCAGCGAATCCTCGATCATATTCCGGTCCCTTGAAATGAAATAAGCTCATGACCGGGCGGCCATGAGCTGCGTCTCTCGGCTTGGTTTCGCGCCTTCACTCGGATTGCGAGTGACCACCTTAGGCAAGGTTGCGAGCCACGCCCAGTAGAGGCAGCCCCCCAGGAAAAGCGTCACGCTGATCGTCTGTGATATCGTCATTCCCGCAACGAACACGCCTTCATCGTTGCGCAGGTACTCGATCACAAAGCGTGATATGGGATAGGTTAACATCAGGAGTCCGATGACTTCGCCATCACGCCGGCGGAGGGGAAAGTAGGCCGACAAGAGAACCAGGATCACGAGGGCGTCGATCGCTGAATAGATCTGGGTCGGGTGCACGGGCAACGAGTACGAGGCACCTGGCAAGATCAGCCCCAGATCGCGATGCTGAAGCCACGGGGGCGAGTGAGCGGGAAACGCGACTCCCCACGGAAGGCGGCACACGTCGCCAAAGCAGCATCCGTTGAGAAAACAGCCGAGACGGCCGAACAACGTGCCGATGGCGATCGAGGGGGCCACCACATCCATGTAGGCGCGCACCGGAAAAGGGCGCAATTTCCAGTACACGAAGAAAGCGGCAACGCCTCCGATGATTCCGCCGTAGTAGACGACGCCCCCTTTCCAGTACTGGAGCACGTCCCAGAGGCTATTGATGTCGGCTCCCCAGTATTCAAAACAGTAAAAAAGCCGAGCACCGATCAGCCCGAACAGAAATAGCCAGAACGACATATCGCCGATGACTTCAGGATCAAGTCGCTCACGGCGGGCCCGCCAGTATGCCAGCCATGTCGATGTGACGAATGCCACCACGAGCATGGCACCGTATCCGAAAACCTTGAGTCCGCCGAAGATCGGAATCGTAAAGAGTACTTGTCGCATACGCGATCAGTCCTTCAAAAACGGCCCCTGAGAGATCGCCGGCTCGATCAAGTCGGGTCTGAGATGGGATCGTTCAAGAGAATGTTATCGATCAACCGCGTTGTTCCGAGCCGAGCCGCCACGAGCGCCACGGCCCGTCGGTCTCTCGTGATTTCGTCTAACGGCTCGAGGGTTTCCGCGTCGGTGACTTCCGCGTATTCCGGGATAACGAGCCTCTCCGATTCTAGCGTTCGCAGCAGAATCTGTCGAACGCCGTTGGCGTGGTGCTCGCCGTTCGCGACGGCGGTTGCCGCGGCCTCAAGCGCACGATAAAGCACCGGCGCGGCCTGGCGCTCGGCTTGATTCAAATAGCGGTTCCGGCTGCTCAGGGCGAGCCCGTCGCACTCGCGAACCGTGGGCACCGGCATGATCGTGACCGGCACGTGCAGGTCGAGAACCATCCGCCGGATCACGAGCTGTTGCTGATAGTCTTTCTGGCCGAAGACCGCGACGTCGGGGCGCACGAGCTCGAGCAGCTTGAGCACGACCGTGGTCACGCCACGAAAGTGGCCGGGGCGGCACGCGCCTTCGAGAACATCCGATAGGCCTGGAACCTCGACAAACGTCGACAGACCGGGCCGCGGATAGACGGTCGCGACCGAGGGTGCGAACACGAGATGGGCGCCCGCCGAGCGGCAAGCCTCGATATCGTCTTCAAAGGGCCGCGGGTACCGCTGAAAGTCTTCTCCGGGACCAAACTGCGTGGGATTGACGAAGATGGAGACAACCACACGGTCGGCGACTTCGCGGCACGTCTCGATCAGGCGCAAATGGCCCTCGTGAAGCGCACCCATCGTGGGCACAAGGCCAATGGATTGGCCGCGTTCGCGAGCGCCGGCGACCGCGGCGCGAATATCGTGTGCCGACTCGGTCACATCAATCACGGATGTCGCTCCGGGGCGGTGCGCCGCCGCGGTGGGGACAGTCTGGATTATTCAAGCAGGTGTCGGCAATCAGGAGGTCGCTCAGGATCTCGCCTCCCAGGATGGTTTTGGCCACGATCCGCGGGACGTCGGCGACCGTGACCCGGCCGTACCAGATACCCTGCGGATAAATGACGACAGTCGGCCCGTGCTCGCACTGTTCGAGACAGCCGGAATGGTTCGCACGCGCCAGCGGGCCGAACGAGACCGCCTTCAGCTCTTTCTTGAAAGCTTCACGCAAGGCCTGATCACCATCGGGGTCGCAACACCCGCGTTTATGGCCGGGTGCCCGGATGTTTCCACACACGAAAATGTGGTGCGTGAACGCTGACATGGTGACCTTTCGGGGTCTTGATAACGCGAAAACGATCAACACGCGAGCCTTGATTTTCGCTACGGTAGCATCGCCGGTCATTTTCGGACAGTACGAATCGGCCGGCTCGTAAGGACGGGAGGCTCGCGACAATCGCGAAATGCTGTTCGAGCCTCGGAGGAGTGCTCGGCGACGGCAGCCGTTTTGCATTCGAGGTCTGGCGGCTAGCGCCGGCCCTTTCCGGGTCGGTAAGGCGTCGAATCGCATCGGCTTCACGCGTATACTTGATGTGTGGGAATCCCGAACATCACGTTCCAAGCCTCGAACTCAATGCTTGGAGTCAAACCGAATCATGGCGGCAAACAAGCACTGTCTGCTGATCGTGGACGATGAGCCAGACGTGTGCGATTCCGTTCACGACTTGCTCCGTCGCGAGTTTCGCGTGCTCAAGGCCAATAGCGCGGCTGAAGGTTACCGGATCATGCAGGAGGAGGAAGTTCATATTGTGATGTCGGACCAGAGGATGCCCCAGATCACGGGTGTGGAGCTGTTGACGAAGGTGAAGGCGCGCCATCCTCAGGCGATCCGCATGCTCTTCACCGGCTTCGCCGATCTGGAGTCGATCGTCGCCGCGATCAATCAGGGCCACATTTTTCAATTCATGAAGAAGCCGTGGCAGCCCGAGGAATTGATCACGGCAGTCCGGCAGGCCGCCATTGAATTCGAGCGTCTCGACGCGCTGGCTCAAGAGAGGGACCAGCTAGCGACCGAGGTCGCCGAGCTCAAGAATCGCGTGTCGGCACTGGAGACGGAGGTCAAGCACCTTCGACGGGATTGAAGTCATTCCGGCCGGCGGTTGGCGACGGCACGAGGTTGATGAGGGTTTCGCCGAGAATCAATGATGTGAGAGGGGCTTCCAGGCCGCGATGAGTGGTTCTCGACCGACCGACCGAGCGATCGGACCTTCGCGACACGGGTGATCTCGTTTGAGCGGGATGGAGCGATCATGGTGGAAAAGCGGCAACATACTCTCCTGGTCGTCGATGACGAACCCGACGTGCTGGAGAGCCTGCGCCACCAGTTTCATCGCGGCTATCGCGTGCTCACCGCGGGCTCGGGTAAGCAGGCCATCGAGATCCTCGAACAGACCGCCGTCGAGCTCATTTTATCCGACCAGCGAATGCCTGGCATGTCGGGCGATCAGTTCCTGCGCAAGGCGCGGCGGCTCAAGCCTGATGCCATCCGCATGCTCTTTACCGGCTACGCCGACATTCAGGCAGTCATCAGCGCGGTCAACGAAGGGCACATCTTTCGTTATATCTTGAAGCCGTGGGATACGTCGGAACTGGAAGGGATTATCCGCCAGGGGGTCGAGCAGTATAACCTGGTGGCCGAACGGAATCGCCTGGTGACCGAGCTGCAGGCGGCCAATGTGCAGCTTGTTCGAGCCAACGACGAACTCGCTCTTGCCGATCGGCTCAAGTCGTCATTCATCGAGGTTGCCAGCCACGAATTCAATACGCCGATCACGCTCGTTCTGGGCTTCGCCGAGCTTCTTCAGATCTGTAATCCATCGCGATCTGAGCAGGAACAGGAAATTCTTCGTCATATCACGACGAGCGGAAAACAACTCGCTCGCCTTGTCACCAATATGCTGACCTTGCTTCGCGCTGATGATTTTCAACAGACTCTGATCACCAAATCGGCCAATCTCGCGGATGTGATCGACGAGGTCATCATCCAGGTTCGACCGTTTGCCCTGGCCCGAGAGATCCGTCTCGAAGTGTTTCAGGATGATGATCTTGGGGCATTTGAGATTGATGTCGACAAGGTGAGCGCGGTGCTCGTCAACCTGCTCACGAACGCAATCAAGTTCACGCCCAACGGGGGGGTTGTCGAGCTCGCGGCTCGCTTGAGCGGGCGGGACGTCGCCGAGATCCAGGTCGATGACCGCGGAATCGGCCTGGCGCCGCACGAGCTGCGCCACTTGTTTCAGCCGTTTTTCACACAACTCGATCCGAGCCGCCATTCGTCGGGCGATTTTGGCTTTTGCAAGCGCGGCCTGGGTCTTGGCCTGAGTATTGCAAAACAGTTCGTGAAGATGCATGGTGGCCATATCGAGGCGCAGTGTCGCGAGGGTGGAGGTACGAGAATCACTGTTTGGCTGCCGCGGATTGCTCAGTCGGACGTTGATGCCGCCGATCGCACCGCGGTCGCCGCGGCGACACTGACCGACCGCTAGAGAGTGGATCGAAGAAGACACGGGCCTTGATCACGATGGCGCTGATCCGCGAGAGGCACGTGCCCCCGTGGTATCAACGCCTCGGAGTTCCGCAACGATGCTCGCCGAGGACTGGAATGCCGACTGCCCTGATCGTTGAAGATGAGCCCCAGGCAAACAAGCTGCTCTCGATGCTCGTTCAACTACGTGGCTACACCACCGAATCGGCATTCACCGGACAGGAGGCCCTGGAGATTGTCCGCAACCGCGTGCCCGATGTGGTGTTTCTCGATCTGATGCTCCCCGACCTGAACGGCTATGACGTCTGCCGTGCGCTCAAGGCGTCGGGTAAGACGAGCCAGGTTCCGGTGGTCATCGTGACGGCGCGCGTCGCCGCCGAGAATCGTATCGACGGTTTCCAGGCGGGTGCCGACGACTATGTTCCCAAGCCTTACACGCCCGACCAGATCTTCGCGTCTCTCGACCGCTCGCGCAACCCGGAGAAAGACGGCGGCGCCCCCGAATCCGAATGGCACGGCCAGGTTGTCCTCGACGGCCGGGACAATGGCGAGACGCTTCGCCGGCTCGCCCGGCTCCGCGGCCTGCTCATGGCTCACACCGCGCTCGAGCCAGCCGCCGTCGATCGGATCAGCATGGCCGTCCGGGCCATCTGGTCGAGCGCCGATAACTGGGGACGGCGCGCCGGCGTCGACCGCGTGGCGAGCCTGAGCTTCGAGCTCTCTGGCGCCAGCCTGGTTCTGACCGTTCATGACGAGTCAGATTGGTTTGCGAAAACCGACGATCTCAGGAGCGGACTGGCGTCGGTCCCGGTGAACGAAGCGCGCTTCGACGAGATCGAGCGCGACCCTGATGGCCGTTTTCTTCGTCTGGTCAAGAAATTGTGATTGCATGAATCTCGTACGAAGCCGTTGCGTGTCACGTTTTCGGCACGACATTTGTGGAGCTCGTTCGTGACGTCGACGACCGGCGCTTCGCCAACGAGAGACGGTCCGATGCGATCTCGCAATCCGACCGACGAAGAACGCGCGCTGCTCCTGGCGATCGCGGCCTGGGACAATCGCGCCCATCCAGCGCGCAAGACGATAACGGTGCTCCGGCGGCCGTTGATCTCATTCCGGTTTTCTATGAGCACCTGGCTCCGGCCTTGGTTGAAAAGCTTCGTGCCACGAACGTGAGCGGCCTGGGTTTCGCGGCGGTCGAACCGTCGAGCGCTCTGGCGCGGCTGCGACAGATGCATGCGGCGACCGCGCGGGTCGATCTCGGCCGGGTTCACCCGAGCTGGTGGATTCGTGCCTTGCAGGAAGAATCGCCGGCCGTGCGCCGCTCGGTTGCGGCATCATTCCCAGACGCGAGCCGCTACCATGTTCAAGCCGGTCTCTTGCTCGATTCACGCGACCTGCGAAGCGAGCGGCCGGCGTCACCGGAAGTCATGGATTGGATCCTCTCACTCTGGAGTGAGCGCCTGGTCGGCGGTGAAGCAGAACGAGCCGATGATCCGCCGGCCATCATGGTGCTCAGCCGGCTTTCCCTGCGAACCGGCTATCGCCTCTGTCGCGTGGCCGGTTTATCCAAAGTGCTGCTGGCGAATCGTGTCGGCGACTTCACATTCGACCCCCTCGATCGAGCGCGTCTCGACTGGCTGGGGACCGCGATGGCCGACGCTGACGAAGCGATCCGAAGGCTCGCGACCGACGATGTCGCGGCCAGCCTTTCGTTGCGCCTGACACCGCGCCGGCGGATCGCCCGGCTCGGTTTGCTGACCGTCGCCCGGCTGCTGGCCGATTCCGAGCCATTTCGATGCCGCTGGGCCTTACAACACTGGCCTTATCCTGCTGTAAAATGGGTGCGCGCCATGATGCCCAGAACGGCGGGTGCCGAGTCTCCGCCAGGCCAGGGCGAGCCACGGATCTTGAAGGCCGCGTGGGAACGCCTGTCGCTCGAGGGCCGACTGGGCCTGGCATGGCCTGACTGACCCATCTCGAACTCTTGGAGCACCCTGGATTGAAGTCCAGATCGAACGCGACGGAGCCTGATTCTCACGGGAGGCTACCCTCGGCCTCGAGCCGTAAAGCGGCCGACGACGGCGGTCCGTTCGGCGGACTTGCGCGTTTCACCCATCGTCAGATCGGGCTAGAACGCTGGCTGGGCGGCTGGACGCGCGACGCCACGTTGCCCGCACCACTGCACGGGCTCGCATCGGCAATTGACGGTTCGCTCGCTTTCGACCGTCCGGAAATTCTCTGGCGTGCGTCTGGATTGGGCCGCGCGGGATTGGTCGCGCAATTCCTGGTGCCGCGAATGGCAACGCGTTTTGCCTGGGGCGTGGAGACGCCGCTCGCCCACGCGGTCGTCGACCGATTGCTCGGCTTCGACCGCGCCTTCGCCGAGACTCGCCTGCAGCTTACGCCGGTTGAATGGGGGGTGTGGACATTCTTATTTATCAAGATGCTCGAAGCCTTCGACCTCAAAACGGACGACGACCAACGACCTCGATCCGAATCGGCGGCCGCTCCCGAATTGTCCGCGCGTCTGGTCACGCTTGACCGGGTCGGCCCCGACCCTCTTGACGTGGCGGGTCTCGGCCCGATGGTCACGGTGCGCTGGCCGGTCCGGATCGGCTCGGTCGCCGCCGCGGTGCGATTGTGGGTGCCCGAGTCGCTCGTGAGTCAACTGATGGCGACACGCGTGCCCCTTACCGGTTCTCAGGCCGGAGATCGCCACGACCTGCCTGCAATCGCGCCCGGTCTGCCCGAACGCATTCCAGCGAGCGCGCGGCTCTATCTCAGCTCGTGGCGCGCCGAGGCCGGACACGTCGTGCTTTCTCAGGGGCTCAAGCGCTTGCGGGTCGGCAGCGTTTTGCCGCTCGTTCAGACGAACCTGAGCGGCACGCTTGCCCGCCTGGAGGGGACGGTCGATTTGACTCTCGACCTGAGCGGTCAGAACGTTCGTTTCCGCATCCGCGCGCGCACGGTGGCCGAAGCGTCAGGACGGCTCCTTCGTGTCGAAGAGGCAACCACCAGTGAACCTCAACCTAGCGGGCCGCTTCCCCTGGCTCGAATCGAGAGCACTTCCATGGATAAACCGACCCATGCGTCCGTACCAGGTTCCAGCGAATCGAAGGCGCCATCTCTCGACGTGCCGGTCACGCTCACAGTCGAGCTGGGGCGGCTCAACCTGACGCTCACACAACTGGCCGATCTCAAGCCGGGTGACGTCGTCGAGCTCAATCGCCACAGCCGGGCCCCCGTCGAGTTGACATCCAACGGACGCCTTGTCGCTCGCGGCGAGCTCATCTTGATCGACACCGACCTGGGCGTGCGCGTGATGAATGTCTTTCTGTGATCGAGGCTGCCGCCAGACGCCCCGCCATGGCGGCGGCTCCTGGCGCGGGCCGCGCTTTGCCTGGGCGGGGTCAGGTCGACATCCTCTGGCGAGTCGGCATCACGCGGCGCTGGATCGTTCGAAGCCGACCTACGCGATGGCCGGACTGAAAGCCATCGCGGCTTGAACGTGTTCGCGCCACCACCCCTGGGCTCGATATTTGTCCCACCTGTCGGCGCAAGCGCAATCGCCGAGCGCCAGTTCCAGGCTCTCGGCATCGGGAAATCGGTCGGCCGGCTCCTTGGCGAGGCAGCGCATGACGATCTGCTCGACGTCAGCCGGGATATCAGACCGAAGTTGCGAAGGGGGCGCCGGCTGATCGCGGGCATGCGCAATGATCGCGGCGATCGCCGAATCTTCATCGAAGGGCGGGCGGCCCGTTAACAGGAAGTAAGCGACGGCTCCCAGCGAGTAGATGTCGCACCGGGCGTCGAGCCGGCGTCCACCAATGGCTTGTTCGGGTGAGATGTAAAGTGGGGTCCCCACGATCTGTCCTTCGCGACTGGGGTCGGCCGCGAGGCTGGTCGACGCCGGGCGAACGAGGCCGAAATCGAGCAGCTTGGCCACGTCGTCGCGACCGCCCCGGCGCGCCGCGAAGATATTCGAAGGCTTGATATCACGATGAATGAGGCCGGCTCCATGTGCCTCGTGCAGGGCCAGACACACCTGGCGCAACAGGTAAACGGCTCGTTCCGGCGGCAGAGGTCCATGCCGGGCGACTAGCTCCGCCAGGCTCAGACCGGGCAAATACTCCATGACATAGTAATAAACGCCTTCCTCGGTACGTCCATAATCAAAGATCTCAACAATATTGGGGTGCGACAACGTCGCGTTGATCCGAACCTCGCGCTCGAATCGCCTGATCGTACCGGACTTCAGCAGCTCACCCGGGCGAATCAATTTCACCGCGCACGGCCGCTTGAGCAATTGATGCTCGGCCAGGTAAACGTCGCCCATTCCCCCCGAGCCGATCAAGCGGCCGAGGCGATACTGGCCGAGCTGGCGCACTTCGACGACCTGCTGGCGCAACCGCGAGATCGTATAGGCGCCAAATGCCGAGATCGCCGCCAGCATGAGCAGGAACACCGCATCGACCCCGAATAATCGTATGGGCACGACCAGGTCTTCACGCGGCTCGAAGATCCACTGCAACTCGCGCGGGAACCACCAGTACATGCCCAGTGTCGAGCCAAGCGGAACCAGGGCAAGGCAGCCCGACACAATCGCCGCTCGACGCCAGCTCTTGGGCACGTAGATTCCATAGGTGAGGATCAGGATCGACGTCAGCAAGACAAAGTTCTTCATCACCGACTGGGCCTTGAACCGGTTTTCGGCGATGGAGTAGTCCACGAAGACGGTTGTCTGATAGAACGTGACGAAAGAGGCCAGCGCGATCACCATGATCAGTTCAAGCAGTCGCAACCGGCGCACTGAGATCGGCCTGGAGCTTGACGTGTAAAAAACAATCCCCACGAGCAACGCGATCGCGCCCCAGAATGAGCTTGAGATCGAGGCGTTGGGAACCCCCAGAAGAAGCGGCCGCAAGATGACGAACATGCCGAAGATGAGCCCGTAGATCACCGTCATCTCGCGAAGGCGTGTGCGCACGACGGCGCGGGTTTCATCCGCCAGCCAATCGCCGTCGCCAGGCGCGATGGCCGCCTTTGGCGTGAAACCTTCTGTTTCGACGCTCGGCCCGCCATCGAGTTGCACTCGCTCGCTCGATCCGTTCGAGAAGACGCCGTTGTGGTCGTGCGACCCCCAATCGGGGGTCAGCTCGAGGTCACGCGACGGGCCGGGCGGATTCGACAGGAAGGCGTTTTTCTCGGCACGCTCATCTTCGACGATTAACTTGATGACCTCACGGCACAGCCCGTCGTCCGCGGCGCACTCGCGGCGTAGCCAATCCTCACGCTCGCCGGGTGGCATCGCCATCGCGGCGTCGAAGAGCTCGCCGATGCGATTCCAGCGCTCCGAATTCACTCGCTCCTCCCGTCCCGAAGCTGGCCATGGAGCCAGGCCCGCGCCAACCGGCAATCGCGCTCGACAGTCACCACCGATACACCGAGGGCCGCCGCGATCTGTTCGACCGTGAGCCCTCCAAAATAGCGTAAGGTCATCGCCTGGCCCTGGCGCTCATTCAATTCGGAGAGCCGATCGATGGCCTCGTGGACCGCCAGCACATCGAGCGATTGAGAGTCAAAGTAGTCGACCAGCGAGTCGAGGGGCACACGTTGCCAGTGGCCGCCGCGCCGCGCCGCATCGCGTCGACGCGCATGATCGACGAGTATCTCACGCATGGATCGAGCGGCCGCCCGGAACAGGAAGTCGCGATCGGCGGCGCGATCAAAGACGTTTTCTCCGAGCATGCGCATCACGGCCTCATGCACGACGGCCGTCGGGGGGAGGGTATGGCCCTGGCGTTCCTTTCGCATCAGCCGCGCGGCGACCTGGCGCAACTCCTGATACACGAGGGCAATGAGGTCGTTGCGCGCGCGCTCGTCGCCACCTCGCGCCTGGTCGAGGATGAGAGTGATCCCGGCTCGCGTGCTGTCCTCCATTTGAACTCCACAAAAATCATGAAGGCTTCAATCATCATCTTACGCGACATATCAAGGCGGCCGGCCGACCTTTCGGCGCCTCGCCGCCTTCATATTGAAGCTGCCCTGACATATTGCATGCATTATTGAATCGGCGGACGGGTAGCCGTGTGGTTCGGCGTCATTGCCCGGCGCGCCCTGGGCCTTCTCCAAGGACAGGACAGGAACTCTGCCGTGTTGGAAATCGAAAAAAGAAACAATTATCGCCGTGATCGGGCGGCGTCAACGGACCGAGGGCCAGTTCTCATGCTCCGCGACGTTTTGAGTCGAACCGGCACGAGCACGAGGGCGAACCTGGAGGCCAACCTCCCGCTCGAACCGATTCAAGACCACGACACGTACGCTCGGGCCATCGCTGTTCTCGATCGAATGTTTCACCTCAAGCGCGAGAAAAACCGCGAGGAAAGCGCTTACTTTTGCATGCTGGCTCAGTTGGCACACGAATACGAGTGTGTGAACTTCGATGATGGTGAATGACATTCCCGGGGCGAGCGTCTTGGTTCAGACCGGGTAGACAACCTGGATCATCGCTTGAAGGGCGAGTGTCTCTAGCCCGATCAAGATCAGGGTTACGGCCAGGGCACTGGCCTTTGATTCCCAGCGGTGGTAGGCGAAACCGGCCCCGACCAGCAGCGGTGGGGTATAGAGCATCCAGAGGCGGGCAACCTCCCCCATATTGCGGCCAGTCAGATTGGTGAGCGTCAGCACCAGCAGCGTGGCCCAAGTGACGGCCGGCACGTTGCGCCACGCGAAGAGCCCGCAGAGGCACCAGACGCTCGTGGGGATGCTCACGGCGATCGCCAGCTCGATCGGGTTGACAAGAAGCCAGATCCGGTACGTGCGGGGATATTCATCATAAAAGCGCGCGTGATGGTGGAGATTCCACGAGCTCACCACGATCGGATTCGCGCCAAGCACCGTCCATCCGCAAACCGAGGGGACGAGAAACCCAAGCCCGGTTGCCAGAATGATCGAGCCTCGCGCTTTCCACGAGATCGACGAACGGAAGCAAACAATGAGGGCCACGATGAGCCCCACCGGAAGGAAGGCGAGCGTGAAGAACATTCCAAACGCCATGACCGCACCCGAGGCGAGCGCCAGTGCCAGGGCCGTTCGTGCCGGTCGCTCGGGCCGCTCGTAAAGTCGCGCCGACCACGCCGCCAGCGCCAGCGCGGTGGTTGCCAGCAGGGGGTAGGCGGTATCCGCGACCGGTTGAAATAAGTTTGCGGCCGGAACTAACGGCCAGAGCGCCGCCGCCGCCCAGGACGCCCGAGCCGGGAGGCTGGCGCGGGCCAGCAGGTAGAGCGGGACAACTGTTGACGAACAAGCCAGCAGTGTCAAAATCGCGGTCGCATAGAGTGTCGCTCGGTCGCCCCGTGTCAAGGGCTGCGGGTCATTGGCACCAAAGACGCGAAAGCCGTCGTCGACGGTCGCCGGCATGTGCTCGATGAGGAAATCGGTCAGCCCCGGATAACGCTCCATCACCGCCATCAAGACGCACTGAGAGGCGATCAAGCCGGGCGGGTGCGTTCCGATGTGCAGCGAATCCTGGTCGCGAATCCACCGGGGATAGTTGGCCAGAAACTTCCAGGGGTCGCGCACTGCCTGCTGGCGAGCCACCTTGAAATAGCCGGCGGACCCCGGCAAATAATTAACCGCGGCCCATTTGGCCAGGTCATAGCCCGACGCTGCGCCCAGCGGAATCGTCACCTGGATAGCCAGTGAAGCTCCAAGAAGCGCCGTGACGCAGGCCGCTTCGATTCGCCACGACGCTTTCAACGCGAGCAGCTTGTAGCCGACCGCCACGAAGGCGGCAAACGCCGCGACGCCGAGACCGGCCAGCACGAGTCCGTCGAACGGGGGCGGTGCCTCGACGCGCAGCCATTCCCATTCGCGGGGAACGCCGAGCGGCACGCGGCCAGAGCCGATCACGACGGCCGCCGCGACCACGAGCGTCAGTTGCAAGATCAGGATGAGCCCGGTCCAGAGTCGCATGCGCTCGATCTTAGCCGCCAACCGCTCGACCCGCGAGTGATTTTCGCGCGGGCGAGGGGGGACCGCGCCGTTGCGACGTGAAGCGAGACGTGATTTGATCGTGCGTGAAAGACAACACGCGGCCCATGCCTGGCGGCGGCCAAGGCTCGAACGCGTGCCCCGCGCGTGTCGCCCACGATGTCGAAACGATCTTCACTCATTGGAGCGTTCAAGAGATGCATTTCGAGGCCACACGCGCGGGTGAACCGCCCCAAGGCTCGACGAACACCGCATGGTGGACGGAGCTGACGCGCTATCAGTGGTTCGTGTTCGTCGTCGCTTCGCTGGGCTGGCTCTTCGACACGATGGATCAGCAGTTATTCAATCTCGCTCGCAAGCCGGCCATCACCGAGCTTCTGACCATCAAGGGTGCTCCGGTACCGTCGTCCGGGACGGTCGCCGAGAATGCCGGATTCGCGACCATGGTCTTCATGATCGGCTGGGCGCTGGGCGGAATCTTTTTCGGAATTCTTGGCGACCGCATCGGCCGCGCGAAGACGATGATGCTCACTGTGCTCTGCTATTCGGCCTTCACGGGATTGAGCGCTCTCTCGGTGGGCGTTCTCGATTTCGCGGCTTATCGCTTCCTCACCGGCCTGGGCGTTGGCGGACAATTCGCTGTCGGCGTCGCCCTCGTGGCCGAGGTCATGTCGGATCGCGCCCGGCCGTTCGCGCTGGGGTGGCTTCAGTCGCTGTCAGCCGGCGGCAACATGCTCGCCGCGCTCGCGAGTATCTTGCTCGGAATGCTCGAGGAAGCCGGGGTCATCGCGAGTGCCTGGCGCGTGATGTTCTTGATCGGGCTGGCTCCGGCAGTGCTGGCCATTCCGATCTTTCTCCGGCTCAAGGAGCCCGAGCGCTGGAAAGCCGTGGTTCGAGACGAAGAAATCGCCGGCGAAGACAAGCCCAGGCTGGGTTCGATTCGCGAGCTCTTTGGAGATCCGCGCTGGCGTGGCAACACGATCGTCGGAATGTTGCTGGCCTTTTCGGGTGTCGTCGGCCTCTGGGGAATCGGTTTTTTCAGCTTCGACCTGATTCGAAGCGTGTTCGTCGAGCATTTCAAGAACCAGGGGCTGAGCCCCCAGGCGGTCGCCGGCAAGCTCACTTTCTGGAGCGGGATCACATCGCTCGTTCAAAATGCCGGTGCGTTTTTGGGGATTCTGGCATTCACGTCGATCACGCACCGCATCGGGCGAAAGCCGGCATTCGCGATTTCGTTCGTCCTGGCAGCCGCGGCCACGGCGGCGACGTTCTGGTTCCTCGATGCGTTCTGGCAGATTTTTGTCTTGATCCCGATCATGGGCTTTTGCCAGCTTGCGCTCTTCGGCGGCTATGCGATCTATTTCCCCGAACTCTTTCCGACAAGGCTGCGCAGCACGGGCATTTCATTCTGTTACAACGTGGGCCGCCTGGTGGCCGCCGCCGGCCCGATGGTGCTGGGACTCCTCACGAGCAAGGTCTTCGCCGGCTATCCCGACCCGATGCCCGCGCGGTTGGCGGGCGTCGCCATGTGCTCGGTGTTTTTGATCGGCCTGCTGGCGGTGCCGTTCGCGCCGGAGACAAAGGGGAAGCCGTTGCCGGAGTAACAAGCAAGCGGGGCGGAGATCTACCGCGGCGCCGGCGGTGTCTGCGCTGGGGGAGGCGGTGTCAGCTTCGTCTTGGGGATCAGGGCGTCGCGCAGAGTCTGCTCGTTGAACTGGAGATCGCCCGAGCGGGACAGTGTCTTGGCCCAGAAGTTCACCAGTTCTTTCAATAGCTCCTCGCGATGATCGCCGGTCGCATTTTGAATTGATCGCAGCAAGAGCGCTTCTTGCAAGAGAGAGCCGGTCACCGCCTGAATGGGCGCGTTGAGACGGTCGATCTCCGTGGTCTTCTTGACGACTTCGTTTCGGCCAACGATCAGGCGGTCGTTGGGAAAGATCTGATAGTTCTTGGTGACGTCGCCACGTTCCTGGATCGCGGCCAGGTCGATCTTGTAAATCTTTTCTGGCTTTCCCGCGCGTCCCGGTCGGACGAGACGGATGTCTCTAGGCTCGGCAGTAGGTAGAAGGCCCCCTGCGAATTGCAACGCATCAAGAACCGTTTCATTTCCCGTGCAAGGGAGCTTACCGGGAACCGTTACGTCGCCGAGGATGTAGTAATTTTTTGAATTATAGGCAGTAATGTCTACAAATACCGCCAAAGATTCGGCCGGTGCGACAACCGTCATCGCTAAATCGCCAGCATCTCGCGGCTCCGGCACTTGTTCGGCTTGCTGCGTCTTCGCGTGGCTTTTCGATTCCACCGTGATTGTGATGGTCGCATCACCACCAACTGGAATGGCCACTGAGTTGGGCACTTGTGTGGCTGTGTCCTGAACGAGGTGGGTTGTTTGGGTGACTCTCGCACCCCCGTGGCCCATCAGATTGGGATTTCCATCACGAACTGACGCGGCCCGTCGCACCGGTCCGCGCCGAGACGAAGGCTGTGATCGATGCGTGGAGGGTCGCGCTTTTTCTTGATTGTCGCGCCGTCGTCAGGCGGGAAGACTGACGGCTTGTCCTCGGGGAACGGGACAGCCGGCCGCTGAATCTCCGCCGGGTCAGGCTCAGGAGAATCAGAGACCTCAAGCCCAAGGGCTTCATCTGTGAGATACTTTCGGAGATGCTTGATAACCGCGACCTTGGCCTGCTTGGGCGTCAGCCCTTTGACGTAAACCTCTCCATAAAAACCAAACTGGACCGTGCCGTCCGGTCGGACTAACCGCTCGCCGGAAATCGGTCGACCTGGAATGGCGTCGAGCACTTCGACAATCACGAGGTCGGATGGTTCGAGCGTTTGTGTGAGACCGATCATTGCCCTTTCGTGCGGCGGTGGATCGTCGGGGATTGTCTGTGGCGGGGGTGGTTTAAGGTCAAACTCTTCAATCATCGCGCCAATCGCTCGCTCACGAGCTTCGCTAGCCGCCCGTCGGCGCGCTCCGGGAGGGGCCGGAGGCTGGTCAAGACCGGGAATCGGGAGCTTTGGCTTGGCGCTTTCTGCACCTGGCAACTGACCCTTCGGCTGGTCCTGAGGTCCACCGAGACCGATCGAAAGCGGGTAAACGAAAATCAGAGCGGTCACCGTCGCGACGCTCAGGCAAGTCAGTGCTTGACGAATCATGCGCGTTTTACCCCGTGCCAGACTCTGGGACCGAGCCCGTTCGAATGACGAACCATCAAACCGGAAGAATACCGGTCCCGACGCACTGCCGCAACTTGCAGAAACCTCAAGCGAGGTTTCCGATCTACTCAGAGCACGAGTCTTGCCGATTCACGGTCGAGATAAAGCCGGGCGCCCGGGTGATGGCGCAGGGCCGTCGCCGGGCAGGTTTCGCTGATCGGGCCGCGCAGCGTCGTCAAGACGGCATTGGCTTTGCGCGGTCCGGGCACGACAACCGAGACCACCGGCGCACGCAACAGGGCAGGAATCGTCAGCGTATAAGCATGGGTCGGTACGTCTTCTAGATGGTCGAAGCAGCCGTCGTTGAGCTGCTGGGCCCGGCACGCCGGATCGAGACGCACGACCTTGACCATCACAGGGTCGAGAAAGTCAGCCACGGGCGGGTCATTGAATGCCAGGTGGCCGTTTTCGCCGATGCCGGCGCAAACGATGTCGGTTGGATATTCTCGGAGAAGATTTTCATACGCCAGGCAGGTTTCCAGCGGGCGCTCGATCTCCTGACCGGGGATCAACTTCAACTGGTCCACGCCGATTCCGACCAGCCGGAAGAGGCGCTCTTGAAGGTAGCGGCGAAATGACGCCCGGTGATCCGCGTCGATCCCGAGGTATTCATCCATGTGAAACGCACCGACCTTCGTCCAGTCGATTTCGTCGGTGGCGACCAGCCCGGCCAGGAACTCGTCCTGGCTCGGAGCGGCGGCAAAAACAATGTTGGCGATGCCGGCGGCGCGTTGTCGCGAACGGATCGCTTGCACGACGCCCTGTGCCGCCGCGCGGCCCGCCATCGCCCGATTCTCGTAGACAAAAACCTCGAGGCTATCCTCTCGGAATCGAGCGATCGTCGACGGCTCGTTCGAGCTCATGGCTGGTTCTCTCGCGTGAAACGGTCGTCGTGGCCGGCCACCGAGCCGCTGCTCCCGGGTGAGGTCCGCTAAAGTGATGCGGAAAAACTTACCCGAATTTCGCGCGTGATGCTACTGCCCGTCGATTGCGTGAGCTCCGGGCACGAGGCGTCGGTCATGAGCCAATCACGTCGACGCCAGGCTGCACGCACGCCGGTCGCGAGACGGAGCCGTGCGAAGTTGCTCGCAAAGCTTCTGGCACTCGTTGAGATCGCCAAGCAGGGCGTCCGCCAGGAACGATTGCGTGTCGCCATCGCTGGCCCACTCGAGCTGATCGTGGCAGCGCGACATGTGCTCCAGCAGGTCTTTCATCCACAACAGAGTGGTCCGCCGATTTCTCTTCATGGGGTGTTCCTTCACTTCTTCCTACGGTCTCGGTTCTGAAAACCCGATCGCAACATCGGGTCGTTTACGGATCTCTTGAGGCCGCACCATGCTTGGTCATCCTTCATGGCCCCAAGTGACGATGAGCAAGGGAAAAGCAAAGTACGTGCCGCCACGCAACGGGCCGCTGGCGACGTGTCCGAAGTCGCGTCGCCTGAGAAACTTGAGTAAATATTTCCGATTCGTCCCGAAAATCGCTGAAGGCGCTTCATTGTAAGGATTACACACAATGGTCCCGATGCGGACGAAGCGTGCGTCGACATGATCACGATAAAGCCGACTGACGAGGGGCCATTTCCGTCGCGCGGAGCCTTTCTTCTGGACGTTGCACAATTTAGACTGAATGGGAGATACCCCATTTCACCGAGGACGCCCGCCCCATGGGAGCCTTGCAGTCACCGCCGCCATCCGCGACTGAACCGCAGGGAGCCGGAGGCAGTGCCGGAGGATTGCACGGTTGGCCCCAGTCGATGGTGCGCTGGTTATTCGGCATCAATGACGAGCGCCGGCAACTGGAATCGTCGCGGCTTTCGGCCGCCAGGTTTCAAAATATTTGCATCAGCCGCGAGGCCGGAGCAGGGGGAGCGCCGTCGCGCGCCTGGTCGCCGGGCGATTGGGTTGGAAAGCCTATGATGATGAGCTGATCGAGGCGATTGCCCATCGAATGCAGGTTCCCATCGATGAGGTGCGCGCCCTTGACGAGCAGGCGCCGAGTATCGTCCAGGATTGGTTACTGCCGCTCCGCGAGGAGTATTACGCGCCGCAGGAAGCGTATCTCGACCATCTCGCGAAATTGATTGAGGCGATTGGCCGCGCCGGCGAGTCGATTCTCGTCGGCCGAGGGGCCGGATTCATGCTGCCGCGCGAAACCACGCTGTCCTTGCGTGTCATCGCGCCGCTCAAAGTTCGGGCGCAGCGGCTGGCCGAGAAAATGGGCGTATCGGTACGTACGGCCCGTCGAGCGGCACGCGATCTTGATCGCCGGCGCGCTCAATTTGATCGCACGATGCACCGGGCCAACCCAAACGATCCGCATCACTTTGACATGGTGCTCGATACAGCCAGTTTGAGCCTGGAAGTCGCCGCCGAGATTATTGTCCGAGCAATCGAGTGCGGCCGCCCCGGAGGCATGCCCGATGCCGGCCCTGTCAAATCGGCGGCCGATTCTCCGTTCTCGCACACCGGTTCGCCACGCCCGGGCGAGGCCACCTCCACAGCGCCCGCGGCGGGGCGACTGACTGATCGGGATGATCGTTAGGTCGCGGAAGTTGACGATCCGAGTATAACGGCGATGGACCTCGCCGATCGCCGTCGAAGACAATCGACAGTTTGCGGAATGGCAACCTTGAGGCACACAAGCGTCTGCTCCGAAAAAAAGAGCATGTCGCCCGCATGCGGCCTTTGCAGTCCGAATCGAAATCGGATATGTCGAATGGCATCGTCTTTTTCAACGACCAAACCCAGATGGCGACCCCGGGCGACTCTGTCGACCTCTGTGCTCAGGTCAAAGGACCGACCGTCCCAACCCGCAGTTGGAACACCAGCAATCTTCAATACGATACCGGTAGCCTCACCGGCACCAGCACGTAAGTCGTCGATGCGGCCTCTTCGGTCCTCCGACCGTAAAGAAATCCGCAGTGATGTTTCCTGGCCTGACTTTGGTCTCTTGCCCAGGTGTCGTTACTACAGCGGTTTTCCCACGTGTTGCACACAAACTCCTCGTTCCCACGGTCCCCGCTATGCATTACCCACAAGTTTGAATCCCCAACGTTATTTAACTCGTTCCCACGGTCCCCATGGGAGTGCTCGCTAGGGCGCTCCCGCGTCGTACCGCCGTGGCATCAGGGTTGGCTCATTGAGCCACGCGCAGCGTCCGAAAACGCACGTTTCAGGCACTTCATAACGATGATGACGAACTCGGGCCGCCAGGCTTATGGGTTATGCATAGCGGTCGACACTGGAACCACGGCTTTTAACGCTCTGCTCGGGCGCAAAGAACCGAGAGAGGGCCTCGGCGGTACGACGCAGGAGCGTCGCGGACGGCATTCCCACGGCGGACCGTGGGAACGAGTGTGGAGTGCCCCAACCTTGGGAGTCGGTCGGTGCGCGGGAACCAGGATTCGGTTCTCTTCGAGTCTCCAAGCGATGATGAACCTGACTGTGTGCGACGCGATCGACAACTGCTGTAAATGAGCGCAGGACTCTGCCGCCCCATGGCCCGGTGCCGGGGTCGGTGCCGGGTTAGTTCGCGGAATAGCGAACCGCTTCGAGGGCGCTATGGGGACGCGCCGGGCGCGGCGGCGCTCCCAGCGAGTTCAGGAACGTTTCCACCTGGAACCGTTCCAGGTCGGACATCGACCGGAACCGGGACGCCGAGGCCGCCCCCTGGCCGTGGTGCAGCGCCACGGCCTCATTCAGGTTCCGGGCCCGTCCGTCGTGGAGATACGGCGCCGTGTCGCGGAACCCCCACAGCGGCGGCGTCCGCCACTCACCGCGTTTCGGGGCGTCGCGTGAGTCGGCGTCGTCGCTATCGTAGCTCCCGGGGTCGCTCAGCTCCTCGCCCATGTCGTGGAGCAGCAGGTCGCTGTAGACGTCCTTGATCGGGCCGAGATCCGGGGAGTGGCAGCTTGCGCACCCGATGGAGACGAACCGACTGCGGCCTTCCGCGACGGCGACCGACTCTCGTGCTTCCGACGGGGGCAGGACGACCGGGGGAGGCAGGCTCCTGACGTAGGCCACCAGAGCCGCGCAATCGTCTCGCGTGAGGTCCAGCCCCCTGGCCGTCGTCGCCGGGTCCAGCGGCGAGGCGGCCTGATGGTGACCCGGGACTTCCAGCCCCAGCTCACTGGCGCAGGCGCTCAGGACGAAGTCTTCCAGGCTGGCCACCTGGGCCTTCCAGCCGAACCGCCCGATCCGCCCGTCCTTCAGGCGATGGACCCGCCCCCGGGCCGCGAGAGGCTGTCGTCTGGCCACCCTCTCGAGCTCGCTGTCGGCCAGCCCATCGATCAGGCCGGTCCCGAAGAGCGGGGGTGCATTGCGTGCCGTCACCGCGATTGCCACGCCCTTGGCGCCGAGCTCTTCGAGGCACGCGCCGACCTTCTCGCGATCCTCGGCCGTGATCGGCTTCAGGGGCCGGCATTGCCGGTCGGCCAGGTACAAGGGGGCGCCGCGGGTTGCAGGGCCCTTGTTGCGAGACGGGGCACGAACATGCGCACGCCGATGTTCGGGGCGGCGGGACGAGTACGTCGGAACCGGGGGGACCGGGCGGGATTGAGAATGGAACGACTCACGCCATCGGCTGTATGCGGGATCCACGCCGAACCGATGGAGGACGGTGCTCCTGGCACCGCGAAAGCCCGGGTGAATCCTCACCAGGTCGGCCAGCTCGGGATCGGTCGCCACCATGTCGGATCCTGTCTCGCCCCCGGACAGTCGGGCCACGATGGCCATCGGACCGACAGGGGAGAGGGTATAGCCGATGCCGGTGGCGAGCTCGACGTTCTGCCCCGCGGGTCCCGCGCCCCCGGGTCCGCCCAGGTTGTGGCAATCCAGGCACGAGGCCGCGTTATAGACCGGCCCCAGGCCGTCGCCGCCGTGGCAGCAGGGATCATCGGGGAGCCACTCCCGGGCGAAGAGTTCGCGCCCCAGGGAGCCGGCATCTCCCGCCGGAGGGTCGGCTGCGCCGGCCGCCGGCCGGTCGGGTCCGGGCCGAGCCTCTGAGAGCATCGAGTCTCCCGGCCGACGACCCGCCGCGTCTACCACCGGCCGGGGAGCTTCCGGCGGCCCGGCCGCCGGAGGGAGCCCGCTGTCCCGCGGCGGCCGCGGTGCCCGGGAATCCACCGGGTGGCTCGGAGGTCGCTCCGGGTCGGGTACCGGGCCTCGGAGCGCCGTCGCGACGCCACGACTAGCCGCCGGGTCGCCCGACGCGTGACCGCGGGCACCTCCCGATCCCGGCACCGGTTCGGGGGTGCCGAAGTCGGCGACGGTGGGCTCGCCGCGCAGCCAGAAGCCGACGGCCATGCTGAGACCGGCCAGCCCGGCGGCTGTCAGACCGATCAGGCCCGCCAGCACGCACAACCAGGGGCGGGACGGTCGCATTGGCCGAACATCGCGAGAAATCGCGTGCGTCACAATCATACATGACATTTTGTTCATGATATTCTCCCTCCTCCGGTCGCTCCGATTCCGATACCGAGAGGGCCCGGGGCCGCGGCTCAAGTCGTGCCGAGGACGATCAACCTCTGGGACCGCCCGATCCGGCCGTTCCCGCGATCCGGCAGCGACTATGTGGCAACGGCGATCGTTGTCCGCGGGGCACCGCGAGCGGCGTCGGGTTGGACCACGCCGAAGGGCCGAGCAGGAGCTCTTAGCAGCGGAGCGGGCGCGATCGCACGGAGTGCGAGGAGCTCGGCGGCGACGTGCAGAGGCGGGACGGCCGGCTGTCGTTCCGGCACAAGCGCGGCAGGACGGGTACGTCGAGAAGGGATAAGGCGCCCGTGTCGTCGGCGCATGAATCGTTGGCGCACTCGCCGATTCCGGTCGGATCGCTCGGGAAGGAGACCGGCCTGGCACCGCGAATAAGGGGCGCGATGGTGCGCTGGTCGGCATCGCGTCGGAGGATCGCAAGATCCGGCCCCCCGAGGTGGAGAGACGGCGTCTGCAGCAGGATCAGGATAGCGAGGAGGGTCATCGAGGAAGACTTCCGCGGCTGTCCGGTTCGTTGGCCTCTAACCAGAGCATTCGTCCCCGGTCGCGGTTTTGTTCGAGGGACCTCCGATAAAATGCGACAAAGATGTCAGAGTGGTAGGGCGAGTCGCTGAGGCCGACCCCTTGCCGAGATCGCGGTCTACCCCGCCGCGGAGCGGTTCGGTCCTCTGTTCACGACGGCGCGCAGCGTTCAGCCACGGGGCAGGATGTCAGCCCGTCTGCTGTTCTCGAGCCGAGGAGTCGTCGAGCCATCACGGCGCCAGGTTGGTCCGATTTCAAGCGGTGGCTTGGCTATTCTGCGTCTGCGATCCGACCGGCGTGACCGGCGACGCAGTTGATCCGAAGACGCACCACGATCTTAGTCGCGCACGACGATGCTCAGTCCATAGCGATCAGCCAGTGCGATGACTTCGGCCTGGTCGAGCAAGATCGTCTTGCCGGTCTCGATCGCGAGCACCCGCGCCCGGGCCTTATGCAAGTTTTCGATCGTGGTGACGCCAATCGTCGGAACGTCGAATCGCATATCCTGCTGCGGCTTGGCAACCTTGACCAGGGTCCACCCGCCGGCGCGACAGAGGTGGCCGGCGCGCTCGATGCAGCGATCGGTTCCCTCGATGGCTTCAACGGCCAGCGCGGCCCTCTCCTTGATCGCGACCGATTGGCCGACATCGAGCCGGCCCATCTCCTTGGCCAGGCTCCATCCGAAATCAATGTCTTTTTGTTCGGCGGGCGTCGGACCGCGCCGGGTCAGTATGCCGTCTTTCACGAGTAACTCCGGGCAATAATCCAGCGCCGAGGCGAACGTGATTCCATCACGCTCGAACTCGGCAATGATACTGAGGAGAAGACCATCGTCCCGGTTGTCGGCGCGTTGACCGCGATACCACCAGTGGATCGTGCGTAAATCGGGACAGAGCTGAAGCATCCGCCACGGCGTGTACATGACGTTCTTCGTCACCTTGCCGGCCATGACAATGTGCTTGACGCCGACCTTGCGAAAGGCGCGAATCATCCTGCCGAGCTTGGCGATGCCCACGACCTGGAACGACTCGCACAAGGCGCGTAGCTCTTCGGAGACCTCGTACTTGATCCCCACGCAGGCCACCGGGAGTCCTTGCCGCTGGGCCGCTTCGGCAAACAAAATCGGAAACCGGCCGCTCCCGGCGAGCAGACCGATCGGTGCTCCTGACTCCGGACGAACCCGGCGGTCCGGCCGCCTCAGCGTGCCAATTGCACTCACGGCAGGTCACTCCTCATCCAGAACACGGACAGAGTGTATGTCTCGCGCGTCGAGATCACGGTTCGACCGGATCGCTCGCATCTGCCCCGGAGTCTCCGGGGGTCGCCGAACGCGCCGTCACTGGCGATTTCCGCGGCCGCGGGAGGGCCCGCCTCGGGCGCGACGAGTGCGTTGATCGCGTCAATCTGAGCGGCCAGATCGCGGAGCTGGCGATGCATCTCCGGCAGCCGGGCGATCATCTGAAAGAGCCGGCGCTGCTCGCGCACTGGAATCGCCGGCGAGCCGAGCACGTTCTGATCGTCGGCGATATTTCGATGCACGCCGGCCTGCGCCTCCGATGATGACGCGATGGCCGATCTCGGTCTTGTCCTTGATCCCGGCCTGACCGGCCATGACCACGTAATCGCCCGTGCGACAGCTTCCCGAAATGCCGACCTGCCCGCAGAGCAGGTTGTGACGACCGATCTTGTTGTTGTGACCGACCATCACCAGGTTATCAATCTTCGTGCCTTCGCCGATGCGGGTCGTCTCGAATGTCGCGCGGTCGATCGTGCTATTTGACCCGATCTCGACGTCATCCTCGATTTCGAGACGGCCGGAATGGGGAATCTTCACGTGACGCCCCCCGACCTGGCGATAACCGAAGCCGTCGCCGCCAAGGACGCTGCCGGAGTGCACCTCGACGCGATTGCCAAGCATCACATCCTGGTAGAGCACGGCATTCGCATGGATGATGCAGTCGCGCCCGAGCGTACAGCCCTCGCTGACAACAGCGCCGGGATGAAGCGTTGATCCGTCGCCAATCGTTGCGCCATCGCCCACGTACGCAAACGGGTAAATCGCCACGTTCTCGCCGACGGACGCGGTCGGCGCGACAAACGCTTGCGGATGAATGCCAACCCAGCGGGTCTTCTTTTCGCCGATCAAGTGGCTGCGCACGGCGAGAAAGGCGGCGAGCGGGTCATCAACTTCGATCACGACCAGGCTCGTCGCGCGGCCGCTTTCGCCCTGAGAGAGCTTGAAATGCGGTCCGACGAGTGCGGCTGATGCCGGCGACGTACGCAATTGTTTGGCGAATCGGTCATTTTCGATGAACGTGATATCGCCTGGGCCGGCTTCCGCGACAGGACGCGCGGAGCGTATCGGCAGACTGCCGTCGCCCACCAGGCGACCACGAACCAATTCGGCAAGCTGTTCCACCGTTGCGACCACGGACGTTTTCCTTTCTTCCATGAAAGGAGAAGACGGGAACCAAGCGCGTCGCGGTAGAGCGGACTCCGATCTCTCTACACCTGCTGGCCAGAGTCGGTACGACGTGGTCTCGGGTCGCGAGTGGTCAAACGGCCTCGCTGGCCGGGTCGGATGCTAATCCAAGTCGTCCCGGGGAGCAAGGCGAGTCGACACAACACTCCGTTCTCCTTGTCCGATCCTCCTCCACCTTCAACAAAGGCGATACCTCTTTCTTGCTCGATCGTCAAAGTGCCACGCTCATCTTCACGAATCGCTCAGTTTCCGGTCGAGCAATGCCGTCAGGCTCGGAACATACGGAAGATCGACGGCCGGCCGGTGATCGCGCTCAATCAACAGCGCCGACAGTCCGGCGCGGCATGGCGCCCCGCACATCGTTTTCGACGTCGTCGCCAACGCACAGCACCTCCTCGGGCGTGAGCCCCAGACGATCGCAGGCCGCTTGGAAAAATGATGGATGTGGTTTCCGAAAACCAACTTCTGACGAAATGATCAGCATGTCCATGCGGTCTTTCAGCTCGGGAAGGCCCTGGATCACGCCCCGAAGCCGGCTGTCGAAATTCGAGCCGACGCAAACGCTGATTCCCTGTTCGGCCAGCGAATCGAGGACGGGCGCCACATCGGGAAAGCACCGCCATGATCCCGGTTGGCCGAAATGATCCCATAGTTCGCCAAAAGCGCGTTCCGGCTCGGGCACCTCGGGGAGAACGCCGTGCACGATCATGTGCCAGCGGCGACGCTCGGTCGCCTCATCAGTGGAAAGATGGCCGTTCTCCCCGTGCACGGCATCGCTCTGAAAATGCGTCTGAAAACGCGATTTCACTTCATCAGGCTTGATCCAGACGCCCTGCCGACTCGCCGCGGCCGCGTAGGCGTCGGCAACCGAGGGCATCGGCTTGATTAAAGTTCCCACAGCGTCGAAGACGATACCACGTATACCTTTCGAGCTCGATACAGCCATCATCAGTATGAAATCCAAAATTTCGCGGAGTCAGTCGTTCAACTCATCCCATGGGACCCAAACTGACACTGGCGTTATTTTATCAAGCTGGGCAGCTTGTATCGACCTTTTTGAACAGGGGATCCAGAGAAATACGGGTAAATCGCCGTCAACCCCCACCCAACCGCGAGTTTGATTCTCAACCTGGGAGCCAGTCTGATGCACGAGTTGCATGCGCCACAACACGCGAATTCGCAGGCCTCATTCGTCCATGGTTCCAGTCGCGCAGACGCACGCGCTTGATCGCCGCCAATCGCTCGATGCCCAGCAGAGAGCTTTTCGTGAGCACCCCACGTTTCACGAACCCGTCAAGGCGCGGGTTTACCGGCCGGCATAGAACCACCGCTCGCGCTCACGGCTGGCGCCTGAGCCTGGCCAGGGCGCACAAGGCCAGCCGACACATCGATATCAAGGCTTGAAATCTGGCCGGCCACGAGTTTGGGGAATGCAATGCCCGCCATGGCCGCATTATCCGTGCAGAGCGCCAGCGGCGGGATGAAGACCTCCACGTCAAGCTGCGCAGCCATCTGATGAATTCGCTCGCGAAGTCGGGCGTTGGCGGCGACGCCGCCTCCCACGCCCAGCTTCTTGAGGCCCGTTTTCACGAGAGCCTGGCGGGTTTTCGCGACCACGATATCGACCACGGCCTCCTGGAAGCTCGCGGCAATGTCGCTGATCACGCGCGCATCAATATCGGCCGGAACCTCCCTGGCGTTCTGGCCCCCGAGCGCGTAGAGCACGGCGGTCTTCAGGCCGGAAAAGCTCCAGCTCGAGCGCGCTCATCGTGCAGGAACGACCGCGGGAAGGCATAGGCCGCCCGGTTCCCACCCGCCGCGGCGCGCTCGATCAAAGGTCCGCCCGGATAGCCCAACCGGAGCAAGCTGGCGACCTTGTCGAACGCTTCGCCCGCGGCGTCGTCCACGGTCCCGCCCAGGAATTCATATTCAAGCGGGGTCGCGCATCGAAACAGGCTGGTGTGGCCGCCCGAGACGACCAGTCCGATGCATGGGTAGACTTCGCGATCCGGATGCGCAATCTGGCATGCATATAAGTGGCATTCGAGATGATCGACGGCCACGAGCGGGATCTCGAGCGCCAGCGCCAGGGCCTTTGCCGCGGTGAGACCGACCACCAGGGCGCCGACTAATCCGGGCCGGGTCGCCACCGCCACGGCCCCCAGATCGGCCAGGCATACGTTTGCCGCACGCAAAGCCTGATCGATGGTCGGCAAGACCTGGCGGAGATGCTCGCGCGAGGCGATCTCTGGTACGACACCACCATATGGCTCATGGAGCGCGACCTGCGACGCGACAATACTCGAAACGATTCGCGGCACACCCTGCGCGGGCGGCCGGGGACCTACCAGAACGGCGGCCGCCGTCTCGTCGCACGTCGTCTCGATGGCCAGCAGGATCAGGTCGTCTCGCTCGCGTGACATTCCAGACGATGCGTCCAAAGTCGGTCGATCAATTGCGGTGAGCCCGCTCCGTCCGGTTCGCCGGCTGCGATCTGATCTGACCGAACGGCCCTGCGTGATTCCGAGTCACCGAGGCTTCCGCGGTCGGCGCTGGCATTCGGCTCGTCCGAAGACTCGCCCTCCCGGGCTCGTGCAGGGGAATTCAAGTCTTGGTCTTGGGGTCGGTCAACTTCGCACGCAAGACTTCAAGCGCCTTGTCGAGCTGCTTATCGACAAACGGCGCGTTCGCATCGCGGCGCGACTTCGTCTTGGCCGCACCCTTTTCAGACGACTTCTTGGCCTCGCTCTTGGCCTCGCCAGACGGCTTGGGCTTCTCGTTCTTAACTTCGGACCTGGGCTTGTCGGCCTCGAAGACCGAGGTGTTCGGCCTTCGATGTCCCTTGGCTGAGGCTTCTTTGTCGCGTTCGAGGCGGCCGAAGTACCAGCGGATGAATTCGCTGTTCGCCAGCTTCACTTCGCAACCGGGGTCGGGCGAAACGCCCCACTTGTCGGTCGTCTTGGCGTTCTTGAAGCGGTGAATGTTCTCACCCGAAGGGCGATAGTAGCTTGCCACGGTGAGTTTGAGCACGCTCTTGCCGCCATCGAGATCGATGATGTTTTGCACCGATCCCTTACCATAAGACCGCTGACCCACGATGATGGCCCGCTTGTGATCCTGGAGCGCGGCGGAGACAATTTCCGACGCCGATGCCGAGTTCTGATTGATCAAGACGGCCATCGGCAACTCTTCAAAGAAGCCATTCTTCTCAGCGATGTACTTCCTTGCGGGTGTGTTGCGTCCCCTCGTGCTGACGATCTCTCCCTTGTCGAGGAACATGTCGGAGATCTCGACCGCCGCGGTGAGCAGCCCGCCCGGATCGTCACGCAAGTCGATGATCAGCCCTTTGCGCCTTCGTCCTTGAGCTGTTCGAGGGCTTTCTTGAGCTCATCGGCCGTGTTCTGACTGAACGCGGTGATCCGCACGTAGCCAATCTTCTTGTCCTTGTCATACATGAAGTCCCATTGATCGTCGGGTCTGCGGCGATCGCCGATCACGGTCGGAACTTCGATGATGGCGCGGGTGACGCTGATCGTATCGGGATCTTCCGACCCCTCGTGCAAGACGCTCAGCTTGACCTCGGTTCCCGGCCGGCCCATGAGGATCTCGGCCGCCTTGTCGGTGGTGATGCCTTCGGCCGATTGACCATCGATCTCGACAATCTGGTCGCCCGCGAGAATACCCGCTTCATAGGCGGGCGTGCCCACCATGGGCGCGATCACCCGGAGACGACCGGTTTCGTTGTCGAGCCCGACCTGGATGCCGATGCCGCCGAACTTGCCCTCGATCTGGCGGCGAAATTGCCGCCATTCACCGGTGTTGATATAAGATGAGTGCGGGTCGAGATTCTGGAGCATTCCTTCGAGCGCGCTTTCAAGCAGCTCGCGACGCGACACCGGACGGACGTAGTTGGTTTCGACCTTCTCGACGGCGTCGACGAAAAGCCCATACAGCTCGAGCATCTCGTCTCGAGGCTTGGCATTGAGCGACGCTTGCCAACCGAGCAAGCCCACCGATCCAATCATCGCCACCGCAAAGCATATCCGGCGCACCATCGGCTAAAACCCTCCTCGTCCGTCCTCGATCCCGGTCGACACGATACACTGGCGGCCTTTCCGTCCAGCCGACGGCCGGCCGGCCAGCCCGTGTCGTATGACTCGCTGTCTCTCTTCTCAAAGTCTATTCCATCGTGAATGAGCCTGGCAAGTCTCGACGACCGAGCCCGAGCCATGTCATGGGCCAGGATCCCGCATCCGGGTCGCGTCACGTTGTGTTCTTGTTAACCACGAGCCGCGCCGGGCCGGGCATCACCCATCGAGCCCATTCACAGGGGCAAGAAGCCGTGGTAAACGCCCAGCCAGTAGCCGAGCGACCAGGCGACGCCGTCGTGCTCGTGGCGCCCTTGGCCGTTGACATCGGCGTTCCACGGGTTGCTGTTCCAGCGCCCCTGCGAGCGTTCCGAAATGGGCAACACACGATTGAGCTGGGTCGTGTGCCGATGGAGTCCTGCGCGTTCAGAATTTGCACGTCCATTCGATGGCTGCCGCGGCTGGCCCAGTCGAGCAAGTCCCAGGGCCAATCCTCGAGGGTCCCCGTCGCTTCGGCGACATCACAGCGCCGGCCGGTTGTCGCGCCGTACACAAAGTTATAGAAAGGACTGCGCTCAGCTCGAATTGACTGCTCGCCCGGAGCACCTTCTTCCCACGTTTGCGCGATGCTTTCGGTCAAAAGGCGCCGCCGCGCGGGGTCTTTCTCGAGACGCAGAAGCGGATAATAGACCAGATAGAGGAGTCTCGTCGTCGGAATGATTGATGTCGGGCCAGTGGCCAGCCGCCCCGCGGTGCATCATGAGCGAGTTGAGCAAATAGTGATCTTTCTGAATCAAGTCATCGAAGACGCGTGTGTAGCGTGGATCACCGGTGATATGGGCGGCGATCTTGAGAAAGGCGAGGATCTCGATCGAATTGAGCGGCCGCTGTTCATAATAGAACGGGTGCCGGTTGATCAGCTCGGGCGACCAGATTCCCCAGCGCGTCTTGCGCCCCGTGTGGTCGACGAGTGTCAGACCATTGGCGATGATATGGTCGGTGACTCGCCTGACGACGGCCGCGACCTCTTTCTTGTCGTTCTCGTCGGCCACGAGGTCGTGGTACAAATACCAGGCGAAGTAATGGCCATCGAGTTCGTCGCTGCTGGTGTCGCCCTTGCACCAGAGTGCTGGATCGACTTTCGAGCGAAACCATGACCTGGCGACTTCACCGGGAGCGTGCACACGCGACTCGAGGTCGACGCCGCTGAGGCCCTTGCGAATCTCGTCATCGGTCGCCATGGCGCGGGCGGGAAATCCCGGAATCCCCGTCTTGCGCTCGAGGTCAAGCAGGGCCGTCATCGACGCACGTGCCTGATGGCGGGCTTGGGGATCCCTGGTTGCGCCATAGCGTAGCGCCATCTCGCCGGCGTACATGGCGGTCCAGAGCCCATCGTTATCGCTGACGTGAGAGCGGTAGCCCTTTGATGGGTCGCCGGGCACTTTCAGGTCGATCGCGCAGATGATACCTCCGCGGTCATGGCGCTCCTGAGTGATCCGATCGTAGTGGGCCGCTTTTTCCGACAGGGTTGTCCGTTTCTCTTCGATGCACGCGATCCCCCCGTCGGTTTCGAGCCAGGCGCGCCCTTTGGCGTCGGTCCAGATGGCGCGAACGCGGTTGCCCGCCAGCCAGCGCGGTCCCCAGAAGTAACGAAAATGCCCGTCGCGCGAGCGCCACGCCCCTTCAGTGGTTCCTCCCCAGACATCTCCATTGGGTGCGAGATAGAGGCATGTCATCACCTCATAGGGGACTCCATCGGTACGGTCGAGGCCCTGCCACCACTGCTCGCCGTCGGTGACATAAAGCCCCCGGTTGGTGGCGACCCAGACCTGGCCGACACCGTCGGCGGCGACGGCGACAACCCGCGCGCTGGCTTTGACCGCGGGCTGTCCTGGCTCGAGCTGTCGGGGTCCGACCTCGAGCGGATCATAACGATCGCCGGCCGAGCGAAAGGCCCCGGCGTCGGTGACGACCCAGACGCGGCCACTTGCCGCCCTGGCCGCCGAGAGCACCTTGGCACCCGCAGGCAGTTTCGCGATCTCCACAAAATCAATTCGAACGGCGGGACGCGCGAAATCGGCGGGAAGTGATTCGACGGTCGCGTATCGGGTCGAAATCAATTGGAGATAACCCGGGGCAAGCTTTGGTTCAGCTTGAAATCCCAATACGAGGGCAGCGAGCAAAGCGAGATTCATGGAATGAGAGCCTCTGGGGGAACGAAGAGCGTCATCGCCGTGCCAATATGATGTCGCTGGATTCGAAACACTTTACAATTGATTTCCCATCAATATTCGAAAACGCAAGGCCGACGATAACCGATTTCGCAACAAAAATCTAAGCGTGGAGATCGCGGTGGGGTGGGGTGCCAGCGTATGAACCAGATGACGCCGCGTCTGAGAGTCTGTCCCGGAAGAGGAGGGCGAGCGTGTCGAGGTGAAAGGTTGGGCTTGCACCGGTTTCGCGTTCATCGCGTTTTCATTGACGAACCACGCGGCACCCGGAGCGCCACGCCTTTGTTGGAGTTCCGCCTTCAGGCGGCTTCTGACGAACCCAAGATTACGCCTGAGTGCGAGATTTCAACGGACCGCCGCGCAACGAAAACGGGCGGACTCCAGCGCCCCGAAAGACTCAGTCAAGGTCTACTTTTCACTACGCCAGAGCGAGCGTCTCTGCGATCCAAGTGCCTCGGCGGCTCGTCGGAGCGTCGCCGTCCCGAAAGGCGGCCTGATGGCACAGACTCTCACTCGATTCCTGCCAGTGCAGCACCGAGGTCGCGAACCGTCGGATAGCGGTCGGCCTGCGATTTGGCCAGACACCGGCCACAAACATTGCTCAAGACTTCTGGCACATCGGGGCGAACGCTCCTGAGCGGAGTCACGGCCGCGCCGCTGACGACCTGCGCGAAAATGTCTGGCAGCGTTCGCCCGGTCCACGGCGGCCGGCCCGCGAGGAGTGTGTAGAGAACGGCGCCGAGCCCATAAACATCAGTTCGCACGTCAATCCTTCCCCAGCAGCTTGCGGCCTGCTCTGGCGCCATGAACGCGGCCGTTCCCTCGATCTCGGCCATCGCGGCATCCGCTTCGTTGAGCGTCCGTGCGAGGCCGAAGTCGGCCACATGGATTCCGCCGTCCTCGTCGAGCAATAAATTCGCCGGCTTGAGATCGCAATGAATGACTCCCCGCGCATGCGCATGGTGGAGCGCGTCGCAAGCCTCGACCGTCCAGCGCACGGCGTCTCCAATATCGACGGGCCGCGTTTTCATCCGTTGATCGAGGTTTGAGTCGAACATCTCGTTCATGACGATAAAATAGCCGCCGCCCGGAGATTGGCCAAGGCCGAGAATGCCCACGATGTTCGGGTGGTTCAGTTTCGCAATGGTCGTCGCTTCGCTCAGGAAACGCTCGACCAGGCCGCTGTCGCGCAGAAACGACTTGCGGAGGAACTTCACGGCGACCGTACGGCCTGTATCCTTGACTCGTGCCGCGTAAACCTTTCCCATCCTGCCGGCGCCAATCATACGCTGGATGTTCAGATCCCGATGCGAAAGCAGGGGAGCGTCGTAGGGCAACGACCGGTGGGCGATCGACGGCCCACTCGGCCGCGGCCTGGACGATTCGGGTGGTTCATGAGCCTCGGCCTGAAGCTCGCGATCAATCGCCTGGAGTTGCTGCCGAAGCTCGTGTTCACGAGCCTTGAACCTTGCCAGGAATTGATCATGGCCCGGGCGAGTACCCCACCGCTGCTGAACGCGATATTCTTCAGCAATCAGCTCGAGCGGTAGACTGTCGGCGCCGCCTAATTCCGTAAACTTGTCGGCGTAGTCTTCCACTTTCAAGCGTTCCGGGCCGGCCGGGTCGTGCGCGGCGAGTTGCCAGCGGAATTCCAGGTCGATGCAGATCAGTTCGATCAAGAGGCGAAGGCGGTCGTGCGGCGTCGAGCAGGTTGAGCCCGCGAGAAAGAAGGCGATGCTGGGCGGGTCGTGTTGCTGCCATGCTTTTTCGAAGGCGAGGACCCGACTCTCGAAGCCGTGGTCACACATGATTGAACCGGTCCGCCATCTGGCCACGAATCCGCGCGAGTGTGCGCCGCACTGTCCGCTCGGAGCGCTCTGTATCGCGGCTGATCTCCGAAAACTGGGCTCCCTGCAAGCGAAGCTCCAGCACCCGGCGGCTGAACGGGTCAAGCGCGGCGAGAACTTGCTCGACCTCTTCGGCCAGGGCCAGCGCCGCTTCCGGGTCAGAAACGGTTTCTGCCAACTTGCCGCGAGTGATCACCGCCTCGTCGAATGGATGTTCCAGGTCGACCGATCGGCGGCTGGCCCTGTGATACCTTGTGTGATGAAGCAGCTTATGCTTGGTCATTGCCGCAAGGAGCCGCCAGAGATCGCCGCCGCGCGTCAGCGTGAACCGGCCGGCGCGCGCACCGGCGAAGAAGCTACGATAAACCGACATGACGATGTCTTCCGGATCAGTGGCGCGGCGAGCCGTACCGAAAGCCGACTGCGAGCCAGAGACGTGAGCCGCTCAAAATAGTGCGCGAACAGGGCATCGGCTGCCTGATCCTCACCCAGCCGCCACTGGGTTAGCAGAATCAGCGACGTGCCGTTAGCCGGTAGCAGCGGGTCGATCTCCATGGACTTTTGGTTCTTCTCCGCGTGGTCACCTCAACAGGATGGTCCAGGCCCGTTCGGATTTCGTCGTTTTTCACCCTGGCGAGATTCCGCCGAATGAATTTTGACAAAACTGATTCCGACCTGGCCGCACCTCTCCCCGAAAAGGCATTACCAAGGCGCGTCCGGGAGATCAGCCTGTTTCATTCGTCTGGAGACGATCATGGCCTACGTTGTGACCGAACCGTGCTACGGTTGTAAGTATACCGACTGTGTCGTCGTTTGCCCGAGCGACTGCTTTCGCGAAGGCGAGCAAATGCTGTTTATCGATCCCGATCACTGCATTGATTGTGATGCCTGTGTTCCCGAATGCCCTGTCGAGGCGATCTTTTACGAAGATAACGTCCCGGATGCCTGGCGCGATTTCGTGGCGCTCAATGCCGAGATGGCGGCGGTCTGCCCGCAGATTACCGAACAGAAGGAGCCGCTCTGTGCGCGATAGGATGTTGTCGCGCGGTCTCTATTCGAGTCTCCATGGCTACCCGACGGTCGAGCGGATCCTGGAGCATTTCATACATTGTCAGAGCGATCGAGCCGGAGCGCAACCGTTCATCGCAAGAAAGGCCGCGGCAGCCCTGATCCCGCTCGAAACGAAACTGCGCCGCGTTCACCGCGATGAAAGCGAGCCCCTCAATCACAGGGTCGTCTCTGGCTGCTGGAGTCGGGCGACAAAGTCACTGTGTTCGCGCGACTTCAACCCGCGATCCAGGACCTCAAGCAGTGTGTTGAAATCATCGCGTAGCAGTGCCCCTGTATCGAGCCAAAGCCCCGGAAAGACGCGGCTCCGATGGATGCCATCCTGATCCGCGGTGCGTTTCTCAAATTTCCCGTTATTCAGAACGAACCAATCGATCGCGCCGTCAGGGACGCGCCAGAGGATGTATTCCCGCACGTTGTTGCGCTCGTAAGCTCGGAGCTTGCCATGCAGATCGTAGTCAACCGTGCTGGCGGCGATTTCCGCCACGAGCTCGGGTGCCCCCACAATATAGCCGCGTTGGTCGATCGCGACCTGTCCGGAATGCTGGGGTTGAATGAACAGACTGCAGTCCGGTTGAGGAACGTTCGTAGAGTCGAGGAAGGCGGAGCTATTGTCGCCAAGCTCGACCCCGGCCGTGGCCGCTCGATAGACAAAGAGCCAACCCACAAGGCTCGAATGGGGTCCGCCGTGCTGGCGCTGTCGAACCGGTGACGCCACGTAAACGACTCCCTCGATCAGCTCGGCTTTTTTCAGCTCCGGCATCGCGTCGAAGCGGCGTTCGAACTCATCGCACGTCAGCCGGTCGCCCGTTTTGAGCGGCGGAATTTCGCCATTACCATTGAGCGGGCCGGCAGGCAACGAAGATTTCGATTGTGGTACGGAAATCGACATACACCGGGCTCCTGATCGCCGCGTTCACAGATACTCGCCCAACCCAATCATAGCCGTTTCAATCCGAGCCGGCCACGCTGCGACATCGTGGGCGATGGCCCGCTAGCCTTGCGCCACGGCCTGATTCATCTCGGTCGCACGCATGGCCGGATTTTCGACAACCGGAATTTTGAAACCCGCGCAAATGACGCTGTGGCGGAACAAATCGGACAGCCTGTGCTGCGTGTCTTTGTCGGACGGTAGCCGGAAGATCGCTCGCTTGAGACGCCAGATCGCGTGGCCGCCGATGAAGGCCGCGTCGATCAAGAGCGTGTGCAGAGCACCGTAATTCTTCAAGAAGAATCGGCGACGCGCCTGGTTAGCCGGTTGCGATACGGATCGTCAATGTCGGTGACCGGGTAGAGACGGAAGTCGGCCGGCTCGACCAGGCACAGCCCTGGTATTTCCTTCAATTCGTCGTGGATCTGCCTCGCGGCCCTGGCCAGGAGCGTGCTCAACTCGGGCTGCTCTTGCGCCGCGCGATTCCGGGCAAAGCGCGACAATGAGCGGAGCCGTGCCGCGATCGACGGCCGCCTCTGCGGCGCGCACCAGGTCGGTGGCATTGCGCATGACGCATTCTTCAACGGCCTGCCCGCTCGACGAGGCGGGCAGCGCACTGACCCAGTCCTCGAGCCGCACCAGGGCGACGTTCACCCCGTGACGATTCTGGGAAAGCACGCTACGGGATCGAGCAATTGCTGAAAAACCTGGTTGTAAGGCGCAAACTCGATGGCCGAGGCGAGCCCGAGCTCACCCATCCAGAACTCGAGCACGTCGTCCAGAGGCTCGGCTGTGAACGTGGCGGTAATCACGAGGCGGCGGGTCGTGCGATCCATTGGTGCTGCTTGATTTCGAGAGGTTGGATCAAGAAGAAACAATTAGCATCTCCTCATGTTTCGGCGACAGGACTTCGGCTGCGTCAGATCGTGACGCATCGCTCGCCCACCGCTCTGGGACCGCGGAGTTGGTGATCCAGATCCGCGAACCATTTCCCTCGTGCCTTCGGCGTCCGCGCACCCGTGAATCTAGCCGATGACGATGCGTTGTGTGACCAGGTTTCTCGCGAATCTTTCGGGTGGGCGGCGACGGTAGGATGCCCGGGCTTCACGCAGGTGATCGCAAGATGATGAATCGATTTTATGGTGTTACAGGATCCGATCGCGACATCTTTAACAGTGGACTGAGGATGCGACACTCTTGATCCGGCGCGGGAGATCCGGCCGTTGGCAGATTGATTTCGCCAGGCGCGACCAAACGATCGGTGCCCCGGTGGTGTGGCCACATGCTACGGGGAGGGTCGCATGCTGTTTGATCGGCCGATTATACCCGGTATAGACCCTCTGAAGCCAAGACCCAAGTTGGGGAATTCGCGGTCAATACAGCGTTCCGTGTCGCCTGAATTCATCATCAAACCCGTGCAATTCGTGCCGCCGCGCCGGGGGGCGTCGCTCGTAAAACATGATGTCAATGCGCATTCGGGCGAGCAAAACAACTTCATTGGTCGCACGCGGACTGGGGGCCGTCGAAGGAGCGCGATCGTTCACGGCCGCGACGTCACAACCGCGTCGGCGGCGATGGCCGCTTCAGGTTCGGAGCGACTGCCTGGCACGCCAGCGTGCGACGAACCGCCTGTAGTCTTCCGGAGTGTCGATGCCGACGCTCGGCTCGTCGACGATACCAACGGCAATGGGGTAGCCCGCCTCGAGGACGCGCAGTTGTTCGAGTTTCTCGAAAGCTTCGAGTGAAGAAGCGGGAAGTGAGGCGAGGCCGAGCAGGAACTCGCGGCGGTACGCGTAGAGCCCCAGGTGCAGATGTGCCAGTGGCATCGATGATGATGCTGGATCGGGAAGTCCGTCGCGGTGGTGGGGGATCGGGCTGCGTGAGAAGTAAAGGGCGTGGCCGCGGCGGTTGCAGACGACCTTCACCGCCGCGGGATCGCGGTAAACCGATTCTTCGCGAATCGGCGTGCCGAGAGTGGCCATCGGGACCTCGTGATCGCGTTCGAGGAGTTCGACGACGAGGTCGAGTGCTTCTCCGGAGATCTCCGGCTCGTCGCCTTGCAGGTTCACGATAATACGGGCCTTGTCGATTCTGGCTGCGACTTCGGCCACGCGATCGGTGCCTGTCGAATGGTCGGCGCGGGTCATCATGACTTCGCCGCCAGCGGCCGTCACGGCGTCGGCGATCCGGTCGTCGTCGGTCGCCACGATGACGCGTTGTAGCGATCGCGAACGTCGTGCTGCTTCGACGACGTGTAGGACTAACGGCCGCCCGGTTTCGGATAGAAGGGCTTTGCCGGGGAGTCGGGTCGAAGCGAAACGGGCTGGAATCACGCCGACGATTTCCATGTTTATAAAGAATATCTCCCGTGACACGGTCCGATAGAAGAGGCACTGATCGAGACTCTGTCTTGAGCAGTACTCGTGATGGAATGTTCTTACTCTAGGCGGTCTCATGATGAGGCACAAGCCGGAGCGAGAAGGTTTCATCGCCCGCTCTTGCCCCACCGACCACCCGTTTACGGATGGGACGTGCGGACCGAGCAAGCGCCGCGTCGGAACGCGCCGGCGTGGCACGGGGTCGACCAGGTGGGTCGGCTGCCCCATGGATCGAGTGGAACGATTCCGCACGGTCTTCCACAGGATGTCAGAACCGAATCGCCATTCCCGGAAACAGAATGGGGAGGTTCCCCAGATCCCCGCCGACGGTTTTCGCGGGATGACGATTCTCCGCATTCGGGTAAGCCGCCGCAAGAATAGGGTGAAATGATGTGCCTGAAGTATGGTCATATTGGCATCTAACCCTGGACCTCGCGGCGGTTCGTCTCTTACAACTTTTGCTTGCGCTCTGAAGGGTTCACTTCGGTCCATGGATCGAGGGGGCACTCCGCGTCTCTTCCGGCGGCTGGACCTCTGCCGCTTGCCGGAACGGGCGTGCCAAGGAAGGAGAGCGTTCACAACCGATTCGCGGGGCGGCTTGAGCCAATGGCATGGCAGCCGTCTGGGGAGACACGATTCATGGCATGGACCTGGAACCGCAGCCGCCGCCAGACACGGCGTTGCCGAACGCTCCTGATCGAACATCTCGATGACCGGTGTCTGCTCTCGACCGGCGCGGGAATCAAGTTAATCGGTGACGTCGCGACTGTCGCGCCGCTCCAGAATCAAGCGCCTGTCCATACCCATGCGTTCGCTCGACACATTCACGTGAACGCGCCGCGGGGAGAGAGGGCCGCCCATATGAAGGGCCACCATCATCAGCACGCACGACTGGGCCGACTCGAGCGCCCGGCCGGCTCGATCGAAACCGGCGCGCCGACACCCTATGATCCGATCATCGGCGCCGCCCAGGTTCGATCGAGCTACCAGGTCGATGGCTCGGGGATGAGCGTGGCCGTCATCGATACCGGGGTCGATTATAACAACCCGGCACTCGGCGGCGGCTTTGGACCCAACAACAAGGTTATTGCCGGCTTCGATTTCGCCGACAATTCGGCCGATCCGATGGCCACGGGATCACAGCACGGTACCGCCATCGCCGGCCTGATCGGCTCTCAAGACGCAAACGATCTGGGGGTCGCCCCGGGTGTGAATATCGTCGCCCTCCGCGTCACCGACAGCAGCAATACCGGCAGCCTTTCGAGCCTGGCAAACGCCCTCCAATGGGTGATCGTCAATCACTCAAAATACAATATTACGTCTGTCAATATGTCACTGTCAGACGGCGGCAATTATGCTCAGAACTGGTTTGCCAATAATGGTACCGAAGGCCAGACCATCACCACGCTGATCGGGCAGCTCTCGGCGATGAATATTCCGGTCATCGCCGCCACCGGCAACAGCTTCAGCGGCCAGCAAGGTGAAGGCTTTGCCGCGATCGTCGCGGGCACCATCAGCGTCACGGCGACAGACCTTTCCGGCAATCTACTCTCGAACGCCCAGCGCCTGGGCTCGGCACTCGGCGGCAACTCGGCGACGACAGTCGCCGCGCCCGGCGATGGGCTCACGGCTCCCACTGGCAATTCCGGCACGACCACCGTCGAAGGGACGAGCTTCGCCACGGCCCTTGTCACCGGTGGCGTCACGCTGCTCCAGGACATCTATCAATCGCGGTTCGGATCGTTACCGACGGTTGCTCAGCTCAAGAGCTGGATTTCAGCCTCGGCGACTCCAGTGCACGATTCCGTCACGGGGATCACCGTCGGCGAGCTGAATCTCGTGCGTGCCGCGGCCCTCATCCCCGGCGGAAACTCGGCACCGGCCCCGCCAGTCATCACGACGCCCGTCACGCTTTCGACTCCGTCACCAACACCGAGCCCAACGCCGTCGCCAACACCTAGCCCGACGCCGTCACCGACGCCTAGCCCGACACCGAGTCCGACGCCGTCGCCGACTCCCAGCCCGACGCCGTCGCCGACACCGAGTCCGACACCGTCGCCGACACCGAGTCCGACGCCGTCACCGACCCCCAGCCCGACGCCGTCGCCGACCCCCAGCCCGACGCCGTCGCCGACATCGACCGCCGCCGCGAGCGTGCAGGTTTTTGTCAACGGCCAGCAGGTCAGTTCACCGGGGTCCTCTGTGACCTCGAATTACACGATCGATCTGGCGAGCCTCGAACACCTCTTCGAGGCGATGACGGTGTGGTCGGCCACGAGTTCGACCAGCACGACCCAGGCCAACACGCAGGTGCAGATCTGGAAGGCATGAGCGAGATAGCGGCGCGCAGCCGACCTGGAGTGGTCTGATAACGACGAGGTCGCGGCGATCCGACGGATGCCGCGGCCTCTTTCAATTTGAGTCTCTGAAGAACGGCTCGCCGCGGCGCGGGTTGAGCCGTCTGTCGTTTTATGGCGCTCATTGTTTTACAATCGGATACGTCGATCGGTATGGCCGCGTGGCAGACCTTGAACTTGACAATCGGCGCGCACGCCTCGGCACGAGCCAACGACGTGATCCGGCTCGAGCGGGGCCTGGCCTTTTTGGAGCGTCTCGAGGTCGCCGGCGCGAGGTATTTTGAACCAGGCGCGGTGTTCCTGAGGACATTCGACCTGGTGTCGCGAAAGGTCGCTCAGCAAGGAGACTCCGTTGGAAGCGCATCTGAAAACGGCAGTGGTGACAGGGGCCGGCAGCGGAATCGGTCAGAGCATTGCGAAGACCCTGGCGGAAATGGATCTGCGGGTGGCACTCGTTGGCCGCAATCGCGAGAAACTCGAGCGAACCCGCGCCGACTTCGTTCGCGGGCGTGATTCCGCGTTTGTCGCCCCGTGCGATATCGCAGACCGGCACGCCGTCAAGGCGGCCGTCGATCAAATCATGGCGGCGCTGGGAACGGTCGACGTCCTGGTGTGCAATGCCGGCACCAACGTGAAAAACCGCAGCCTCGAAGCCCTTGACCCCGTCGACTGGGATCGCATGATCGCGACGAATCTCACCGGCTCTTACAACATGATTCACTACGTTCTGCCATCGATGCGCGAGCGGAAGAACGGACTGGTCATTCAAATTTGTTCCGTCTCGGGGATACGGGCCAGCACGCTGGGCGGAGCGGGTTACTCGGCTTCAAAGTTCGGACAATCCGCGCTGGGAATCTGTCTGGGGCGTGAAGAAGGCGCTCGCGGCATCCGGTCGTCGGTGATTTATCCGGGCGAAGTGGAAACACCGATCTTGAATGCACGCCCCATTCCGGTCGGTGCGGACCGCCGTTCCGTGATCCTTCAGCCCGACGACGTCGCGGCGGCCGTGAAGTTCCTCGTCGAGCTCAACCCGCGCCGCCACGTTCCCGAGCTCGTCATCAAGCCCACGGTCGATGACTTTTGCTGACACCTCACGTGAAGTCTCTCAGCGATGATCGCGTACGCCCGACCCGGCGAGTCGCAACGGATAGTACCAGGACACGCGGGGTCTGACCAACGAATGATCTGGATCGGCGGGGCGGGGGCGCTCTAGCATGAGATCAGGCGGGCCGCTGACCACCGCCGGGCCGCTCGAAGAGCCATAACGCCACGAGTGCGGAGAGTGAGCCGAAAACCACGCCCGACTTCGAGGCTTCGACTACCCGATATGAGTCGTAGTCGGTCGACAGCACGAAACCGCCCCACATCACGAAGACCAAGTTGCACCAGGCGAACAACGCGAACGCCTGAAACGGACGTCGCCAACTCGGCCGGGCGAAGAAAGAGCCGAGGGTGGCCGTCACCAGGATGACCAGGTAAACGGAAAGATGAAATCTTACATTTGGGTCCGGAGGGGGCCACCAGAAGTAACGGTAGGCGGCAAAGGCGACCCCGCAAGCCAGGATGAGTAGCAGAAGGTCGGAAAGTTTCCATCGCGGCCCGATCATGTCGCTGCGAACCTCCGAGAATTGTCGATGGGAGCCGACTCGACTCGGAAGTGCGGCAGAGCGGCCCTCCCGAGCGGACTTCGATGTTACCATGACCGCCATGGCGGGGTCGCGAACGTCTCGCAGGCTGAGTCTCTGTCACATCATTCGTCGGTCGCACGCGACACGCGGATCGGAGGTCGAACGCGACCGCCGAGAAACGCCAGGCGACAGCCGGGAATGCTAGAGCCGGGAATGCCACGCTTGGAGCCTGATCAAGAAGGCTTATCTGTTTAATTGAAGCCCGCGTGGGCCCGCCGGGCACTCTCTCGTATGGGGCTACGCGTTACGTATGAGTTTGACTCTGTCGAACTGAGCCATGCGTTGAGATCACAGAAGAGGCTCGACGGAGTCTCGCCCTCCCGGAGCCGGCATGCGGCGGCGAGGTTGCAGAGCGCCGTGTTCCGCGGCGGCTCGACAGAGTCTCACCCTGGGGTGATGAAAAGTACACCTTGACTGAGTCTTTCGGGGCGCTGGGGTCAGCCCGTTTTCGTTGCGCGGCGGTCCGTTGAAATCTCGCACTCAGGCGCAATCTTGGGTTCGTGAAAGCCGCCTCAAGGCGGACTTCCAGCAGGCCACCGTTGGATGTCGGGCTTTAGCCGGTCCGCTCCGGCTGATATCGTAAGAGGCCGGCTAAAGCCGGAACTCTAGCGGGCCACCGTTGGATGTCGGGCTTTAGCCGGTCTGCTCGGGTTGTTATCGTAAAAAGCCGCCTGAAGGCGGAACTCCGACAAAGACCTGTGCTCTGGCTGCCGCGTGGTTCGTAAATGAAAACGGCATGAACGCGAAAGCCGTGCAAGGTCAACCTTTCATCACGCGAGTCTCGCCCCTCCCGGAGAACGAAACAGCTCCGTGGGCCGCCGGACTTGCGGGCAATGCATGGCCCGTGGGGAGCGGAGATTCTGCAATCACCGGTAAATCGGTGATAATCCGTTGCGTCTTCCCGCCGATTTCAAGCCGTTCCCTTGGGCACCGGTTCGGCGAATTGCATCTGCCCGGCTTCCATTTCGCCGCTCGCGTATTCGTTGAATTCGGCGTACAGCAAATGGCGGAGCAATTTGCTATCGGCGGCGACCTGCGACGGTGTTCCGGATTCATCGACGCGGCCGTTTTCCAGGACAATCACGTGATCGCACGAGCGGAACGTCGCGAGTCGATGCGGCAAGACGATGAGCGTACGTCCAACGGAGAGGCGCACGAGCGTGTCATCGATAAAGTGCTTGGTATCATCGTCGAACGGAAGTTTTGGCTCCTCGACAATGAGGATCGACGGATCGTGCAAATAAGCGCGTGCCAGCGCGATCCTGAATTGCTCATCGGGCTTGAGGTAGTGGCCCAGCGGTCCGATGATCGTGTCGTAACCGTGGGGAAGATCCTGAATGAAGTGGTGGGCATGGGCGACCTTGGCAGCCTCGATCACGCGCGGCAGCGTATTCATCGTGTCGCCGAGCCCGATATTGACGAGCACCGAGTCGGTGAAGACGAGATCGGCCTGCAACACGGTGGCGACCTGGGCACGAACCGAATCGAAGGTCACATCGCGGAGGTCGTGACCGTCGATCAGCACACGGCCGTTGCGGGGATCAAGCAATCGCGGAATCAGGCAAACCATGGCGAGTTTGGAATCATCGTCCTGCCCCATGATGGCCGTACGCGAGCCCGCGGGGATCTCGACCGAGACTCCATCGAGCAGGCGGCGGCCCGAACGGCTCTCGATCGCGACGTTTTCAAAGACAATCTGCTCCTTGAGGGAGTTGAGAAAATGGGCTCCGACGTTCTGGTGAAGTTCCGGGCGCCGGTCGAGGAACTCGGAAATGCCCCGCGTCGAGCGATTGGCTTGCTGGATCGCCTTGCCCAGGCGAATTCGCTGGGTGATCGGGTAGGCCAACCCGCCCAGCGACACGAGCAAGATCAACATCGTCGCGATCGAAATTTGATCGCTCACGACGACGTTATAGCCCAGGAGCCCCAGTGCGATCGTCAGGCCCGCGCCGTAGAGCAAGACCGTGCTCGGCTTGATTGGAGCCGTGGTGACGATGCGCCGCATGTCGGCGCGTGAATAGCGGTCGAGATGCTCGTCGAACCGCTGGCGATCATATTCACCTACCCCGAAGGTTCTCACCGTTCGCAACAGCCCGAGGTCTTCATGCAGCAGGCAAAGCTGAACCGAGGCGTCGCGCAGCGCCGACTCGCCGGCCGCCTTCGCATCCGAGTTCATGACACGCGCCATCAACCAGACGAGCAAGCCCAGCGAGGCGAGAAAGGTCGTCAGCAGGGGCGAGACCAGGAGGGCGAGAATCAAGAGGCCAAATGCGAGCACGTGAATTCTTGGCGTGAGGTCAAGATCCGTGATCAGTCCGTCACGCACATCGTTGACCTCGCGCGTCCAGAGGTTGACGACCGGGCCGATTCCCTCCGTCGGCAGCGTCGACTGCCCCAGGCGGTACATCTGCCGGTGAATCTGGCGGCGGAACGATGTCGCGACTTCGGTCGCCACCCGTGCCACGACGCGGCGCCGCCAGATCGCCAGGAGCACGATCAATACGATGGAAAACTGCGCCGACCGCCACGAGAGTCGTCAGTGCGCTGCCATTGTACTGAAAAGCGGGGACCTTCCGGATGATCCAGCCCAGTGCCGCGGCACCGCCGCGATGGACCGGATTCGTGCTTCGAAGGTTGTTGGCGATCAAGGGGAAGAACCCCGTGTCGTCGAAAAGCAGATACTGCTGGTCTTCGCCCGTGGCACGGTTCACGACCCAGGGGGGCAGCAGGCTCCGCCGTGACGCGGGGAACCGGGCCTCTCCGCGTGACGATACGAGAGCGACGAACAGTGCGATCACGCCCAGTAGGGCGACGATCAGGAACGACTCGACGAACCCCAGTACCCGGGCGATCATGTAGTCGCGTCGGGAGCTCGAGTAGCCTTCGTGCGCGACGATACGCGTCGGCTTGCATGCGCCGGATCCCCTGACTTTGATTTTCATGCTTCTCGGTCCGGGCCGGCTACTCAGCCAGGGCGTGCACGGTTTGGTCACCGGTTAACTTGAACGAGGCCGATCACGATGCGTGGGCTGGGCTGTCGTCTCACGCATCGGGCCGCTGTTCCACGTTTGCCAGCAAGCCAAGCCGTGCGAACACGTGCGCAAGAATGGCGGTCGCAGAGCAACTCAAGCCAGGTCCCGATCCTCGAACAAAAGGAAGGCGAATAACAACGCTGCTCCACTGTACAACATACAATAGCCGAGCACTGGCAAAACGTAACCGAGCCAGGGAATAACCGCGCCGGTCGAGATCGACGGACCCGCGTTGAAGAATTCGAGCGACGGCAACACCCACGCGAAGAACCGCGCCATGAACCCGACCAGCTCGTTCAAGAGGCCTTGCGACGCAAGCTCGACCAGGACAGGACTGAGGTGTCCCAGGAAGAAAATCAAAATACACACGACCAGGTTCGCCAGCATGGGCAGCCGTGTCGAAATGGCCACGCTGATCGACGTCAGGATCGTCACCTCGAGAAAGCCGAGTGCCAGCCCCGGCATCACTTGCATGACCTGGGCCCACTGCTTGCCGGCCTCGGTCGCCCCCCCCGCTGATTCGCGCAGGTCATAAGCGAATTTGTACCAGACCCCCGTCGCGAACAGGGCCCCCAGCAAGAGATAGAGCACGAAAACACCGATCTCGATGCCGAGAAACTTGCCAACGATGAACTGCCGGCGATTGATCGGCTTCGACAGTAACGTGATCGCCGTCTTGCCTTCGATTTCATCGGCGACCGTCGAGCTCGCCGTCAGAAGGGCGAGCAGCATGCAAAAAAACGAAATGGTTGTCAGGCCCGTATCCTTGTACATCTTCATGTCTTCGCCAAACGTGAAGTACGGCACGAAGATGGTCACGATCAAGAGCGCCCGGCAAAAACAGCCATGACGAAAAACGCCGGCTGCCGGATCGCTTCCTTCGCAGTAGCAAGTGCAATAGTGAGTGATTTCATAGTCGTCGTTGATGATCCGTGATGAGAACGAAGTCAGTACGAAGGCAACGGGTGCATAACGTTCGCCGCGCGCGAAATGTTCGATGCGCTGCGCCGATTTTGTTGAATTCTTGAAACTAGTAACGAATCGAAAAGCCGGTGAGCCGATCGTCGTGGGGTAAATCCGGCTCGGTGACCACGTTCGCGATGTACGGATCCATTTCCGCCTGAACGGCTTTCAAGTAAGCGTCAATCTCGGCGGACTCTCCGTCGGCCACCAGCTCGACCCGGCCATCGGCAAGGTTGCGAACGTAACCCGCAAGCTCGAATCGGCGAGCGAGCGACTGACACTTGAAGCGAAACCCTACTCCCTGGACGCGGCCCGAGAACAGAATTCGACGACATTCTCGAGGCATCAGCACACGCCCCGCGGCAGTACCCACATCACCAATTCGCACTCGAACGAGACGGCTGCAAGAGGTCGTACAATGTTTCCCCTATTATCCTAACGGCCCAGGGCCGTCAGAGGCAAGGCTTCCATCGAGTCGATCCGAAGCCGGGGTGCGATTCGCCACAAAAAACGCAAGCGCCGCTTGCCAGGTGACAAGCGGCGCTTTGCAGACAACGATGACGGGCAAGAGACCACCGTCTGTCAGGTTAGATGGCCCGTTCAAGGCGTGCCGGCGACCGCTCATCAAAGGCCATTGATCTCGACGCGCTCCACGAGCGAAGCCGTCGCGGCCTGGATGGGCAACAGGGCCGACCGCGCCGGGCCAACTCCGACGCCATCGAACGGCACCGGAGGCGCCCCGGCCGAGGTGCCGGCACGAACGACCACATTCGTGATCGTGAATGGCAGCCGGTTCTCGATCTTCAGCGTGGTGCTTCCCAGCGTTCGACGGGCTGGCTTGACCGTGACAAACGCGCCGGCGATCGCGCGGTCGACCGCCTTGGCCAGGGTGGCGCCGTCGAGCACGGAGATGGCCGAGTTATCGCGGAACGCCGTCTTGCCAAGCGGCAGCCACGAATCGGCCGCTGAACACGAGCTCACGACGATCGACCCGCGCGTCTCACTCGCGTCGCTACCGGTCAGGCTCACCTTCACAAGCAGAGCGGGGGCCGACACCGCGGGAATGCTATCGGACTCAACGACCTGAAGCGGCAGGCCGAGAAGACGCATGCCGTCGAGCTGGGCGGCCAGTCGCCTGGCTTCGCCGCCGAGCGGTGATTCGCCGCGGATCTGAACGAAGATGCGGTTATTGCTGATCGCGGCCGGATCGATCAGGTCGCTAGAGGTCGAGGCGTCCATGGCCTCGACAAAGCGCTCCGCCAGCGCGACTTCGTGCGTGTTCATCACCTTGCCCGATTGTTCGTACATCGTCTCGAACGGCAGGTCATTGCAAACGCGCCACATGACCGACTGGGCGACGCCAATGCTCGTGCCATAGGTGGCCAGGCTGCGCAGTGCCTTGCGAACGCGGGGATCGGTGCTGTATTCCTCGACGTCCATCAGTTTGAAAGTGTCGCGTGCGGTCGGCGTGGGCTTGCCGTAATTGAGGCAAACCGCGGGGATGGTGATCTCGACGGTTTCGCCCGCCGGCACGGCGATCGCGCGCGCCCTTGCTTCTTCGGCGGCCGCGATCGACTGCAGGCCCGCGGGGCCGCTGGTGCCGCGAAATTCTCCGAAGGCCCCCTCGCGGTTGGCCGCCGATCCGAGGCCCATGCTCTGCATGCCACCGCCGCGCCAGCCGCCGCCACCGCCGCGACCCTGACCGGCCGCACTTGCCGCGACCAGGCCCGGCGGCACGACCACGTTCAATCGCCGCGCTGAACGGTTGTGGACGGAAAGACGAACGCGTTCCTGACCCTGGCCGCGCGCGAGGACGTCGAGGTCGCCAGCTCGCGAAGCCGCCAGCAAGTTGACGGTCTGCGTCGTGAGCCCAACGGGCGCCGCCGTCGGCTCCGGAAGAGCGGCGCCGCGCGGCTGCTGCGGCTGCGCCTGCGCGCTGGCGGTCGACCCGCCAATCAATGTGAACCCACTGAGCAGGCCCGCGGCCAACCCGGCTCGGACCAGGCAAAGGTGTCGCCCTAACATTGCGCTAAAACCTTTCTGGACGGGGTCGTCGCCGAAGGGCCGATCGATCCGTACCCTCTCAGGCCCGAGTCTCCGCCAAAACTGATGGAGATGATGGATTCCAACACGACGCCGTCGTGTTTGTCTCTCCGCTCACCGTCACTGGAGAGACGCAATCGGGCGCCTCGATATTCAATTCACGTCGAACTTGCCACATCTTTATATTCGGCTGCCGAACTCGCGAGCATCGATCGAATTGCGGAAATGGCCCAAGCTTCGTCAAGCTAGAGTCTACACCGCGCTCGCCAGAAAGCCAAAAACACCGGCCGGATCGCGGCTAAATCGTCCGCCAGGCCGCTCACGCGCCTGCGTATTCATCGGCCAGTATCAAAAGGCAGACTTGCACCGATTGTACTCAGAGTGTGTCCCGGAAGCGGCGTTCTGGGCGAGCGGGGGGCGTCAGCCCCGTGTCTTCTCGGCTCCGGACAGGGGGCTGACGCCCCCCGCTCGCCTTTCAGGACAGACTCTCACTGACCGCGCCTTCAAGAAATGATGCAAAGCCGGCACGACTCCCGCGTCTTTGCAGGTTGCCCCGCGCGGCCGAAGAAACTGGTCACGTTGAGGCCGTGGCGGAGCGGCGTTCGTATCTGGACTTACAAACCGGATTTGGAAGGGCGAGTCTCGGTCGAGCCCCCTTTAATTCGCCTGGCTTGTGGCTCAGCTCGACGGAGTTTCGCCCTCCCGGGGAGCATCACCAACCTTACGCCCCCTCCCATGCTCGGCACCGAGCCCATTGACCGGCATCTCTTACAACCATTAAGCTCAAGAAACGGGAGAACGTCTTTTCGCCAAGGGATAATCGAGTACCACGAGGGCGCTCATGAGTTTTGGCGAGGATGATGGTGGCAGTGAAGTCGAGCTCGAAACCCTTCATGGCCGAAGCTGGCCGACGGTCACTCAGTATTCGGTCTTCCTGGAAAACCGGGTCGGCCAGTTACTCGACGTTTATCGCTCGTTTCAAGGGTCGCGAGTCAAGATAGTCGGACTGACGATCTCCGACTCCGCGGATTGCTCGATCCTGCGATTGATTCTGAGCCATTCCGAGCAAGGGCGCGAAATCCTGGTTTTGAATAAACACGCGTTCGCCGAGAACGAATTGCTCGTCGTCGAGTTACCGAGCGGTCCGCAATCACTTTCCGACCTGTGTGTGGCACTGCTCCAGGCCGAGATTAACATTCACTACGCCTATCCGCTGCTCGTTCACCCGCGCGGCCGACCGGCCGTCGCGCTTCATATTGATAACGTTGAGCAGGCGAGTGTCACCTTGCATAACATGGGGTTCGAAGTTCTCTGCGAAGCCGACCTGGCATGATTCGCCGGGGGGCCATCAAGCCGACGGCTCTGAACCGATCTCCACTGGGTGCATTCGATCGATGACGCAAGTCTTGAAAGACAAGCTCGCCTGGACCGAACCCGACTCCGAGCGCGAAATTCTCGAGGATTTAACAAAACGCCTCGCGCGCTGCCGATGGTCCTGCCGACGATCAAATCGTCTGGCCCGGCGAGCTCTGGTCGTTGCTCGAAGAGACAGGCGCCACGCGCTGGTCGCTCATGCCCGAATTCGGCGGCGCGGCCTGCTCGCGACCGGTGCTGGTTCAACGCTATGCGATGCTCGCCGGTGGCAGTCTCACGGCGGTATTCATCCTTTCCCAACATGACGCGGGCGTTCGGCGCTTGCAGGCTGCGCCTGAGCGTGACGCGGCCGCGCGTTGGCTGACCGCTATTGGCGAAGGCCGAGCGTTCACGACGGTCGGAATCTCTCACCTGACGACGTCGCGCCGCCTGGGGTTGCAGCCGGTTACCGCCGTCGAGATCGTGCCGGGCTCATTTCGTCTCGACGGCATGATTCCCTGGGTCACGGCGGCCGAGCGGGCCGACGTATTGGTGACCGGCGCGGTTTTGGGCGATGGTCGCCAGATGTTGGTCGCCTTGCCGGCGGACCGTTCGGGCTATGATGTCAAACCGGCTTTTCCGCTGGCCGCGCTTCAGGCTTCGTGTACGGCCGAGGTCGCTCTTGAAGACACGCCCGTCGAGGCGGCCGACCTGCTCGTCGGGCCGGCGTTTGATATCCTTGCGAATCCGGGCGCTGTCGGTACGGCCGGATTGGAGACGTCGGCGCTGGCGCTGGGCCAGGCACGCGCCGCCCTGTCGGCCCTGATCGAACTGTCGCCGGCTCGGACCGACCTTGCCGAGCCACTCGACGTGCTCTGTGAAAAGTGGCAGCTTTCGTGGGGTCAGTTGATCGCCCAGGCGCGGGGCGACCTCGATGCCGTGACCCCCGGACAGATTCGGACGCAGGCCAATGCTCTGGCTCTCAGCGCCACTCAGGCTTATCTGACCGCGCGACGTGGCACCGGGTTTCTTCGAACTGAGCCAGCGCAGCGCTGGGCGCGCCAGGCCCTTTTCTTCCTCGTCTGGTCGTGTCCTACCCCGGTGGCATCGGCCGCGATTCGCGATCTTGCGAGTCTGTGCCAGTTTTGAGCGGTCCAAGGATCGCGGCGTTATCATCGCCGCGTCGCGATCGAGAGCGACACCATCGCAACCTGATATTGGTTCCGTCCATCAAAATCCGACCGTTTCACCGCCATTTCGAGTCGATACCGCCCGCCAAACCTTCAGGTCGACGCCGTTCGAGAAGAAACGAACGCTACCGTCCATCAGGGCCGCGTTCACACCTCCATTATGGTAGCTGCTCGCTTTGAAAGTGCCCTGTTCGTTAATGCGAAATATGAGAAGCCGAAGGTCGTCGCTATTGAGCGAACAGTCCGATATCTGCCGATTAGGTGTGGTGCAATGATTGTAGTCCGTGAAATGCAGCCCCGAGATAGCCCAGCTCTCCCCTCCGCGTGAATCTTGGGGAAGAGATAGGGGGAGTCCCGAGCAGTACCTCACCGCTTGATCGGGATCGAACAAATCAGGCGACATGTACGGCTGCACTGCGGTTGCGACATACACGTAGTCGCCACCCAATTTGAAACGTCCCTTGGTCCAATCGCCTTGCAACCGTTCCGAGACGCCGACCGTCGTCGACAGTCCGTCGGTGAAACTCGCCGTGGGATAGACAACGTTTACTGTAAATGCTCCGGTCAGCGATGCCGGGTAGTCGGGGCCCGCTGCCCACAACGGAGTCGGGCCAAGATTGAATCGGTAGTTGACGCGCCCATACCCCGGCACAGGCGGCTGAACGTCGGAAGGGCACAAGAAGATGCCCGGACTAGCCACCATGATCGTGCGATTCTGCGATTCGTTGACAGCCGGCGGAAATGAGAAGTTCGTGGCGTTGGCGATCGCCGATTGCTCGAGTTGGGGAAGCATTCGCGCGAGCGGACTGAAAAAGGATGGCGGCGGCGAATATTGCCCCTTCGGGGAGACTTGCGCAGGTCTATCGCGGGAAAGACATTGAATTGAGCGAGATAGCCTTGGAGCGCGAGCCCAATCTGCTTCAAATTATTAGCGCATTGAATACGTCTTGAAGCCTCGCGCGCGGCCTGGACGGCCGGTATCAAAAGCCCGATTAATAAGGCAATGATCGATATCACAACCAAGAGCTCGATTACCGTGAACCCGTGTCGACCGCGTTTGTTGTGCATTTGACGCATGTCACACCGCCGAGCTTCTATTGGCGCGCCTCGATAGAAACACGATCAACCCTGACACGAAAAGACAGACCGCTCCGGTCACAACGATGATCCACAGCCAGCGAGCGTCCGGCTCGATTTCGCCTGGCATTTCCCCAAAGGAGATGTGCTGGGGGCTCACCGGCCGTGAGTCTGGTGATGCGGCACCCGGAAGATCGAGCAGACTCCAAGCTTTTCGCTTTGAGTAGACAAATTTCTTGGCGCGATCATACAGGGGGACTGGCTCCGGAAAATCGAGCTTGAATCGAGATCGGTCCGGGCGCTTTGCCGCTTCGATCTTCGTGATGACGATCAGGTCCGCGAGCTGCCCGTTCGGCCAGATGTGAATTCGACGGCGGGGTAGCCAGCCCGCGTTCGCGACGTGCTCGAGATCACTGAACCGATAAATCGCGTCCCCGGGCGCCGCGTCGTAGTGAATCTCGATGCGGATGGGAAGACAGCCGCGTGCTCGATCGATCCAGTATGTGCACCTACCTCCGTCGTAGGTGTACGACAGCTTACAAATAGGGTGCCCGTCGAAGCTGCGCCTCGAAATCGAGGCTCAGTGATTTTGCCTTTGCCTTCTTTAATCGCAGTCAATTCGGCGAAGAGATTGCCTGTGATTCTATCGCAATGGCCCAGGGCCAGCGGGAATTGAAATAACGCATTGGAGCAAAACGATTTGGTCCCTGGATGGATTTCAGGCGAACGTTGCGCAAATTTCCCTGGTTCATCGAGCCAGAGTTGATCGAGAAGCGAAACTTCGCCATCAGTTAACATTCTGTAGACCCATGCGTCCGATGATGACTTGTTTTTGCCGACTCGCTGGGTCATGACCGCCAGGGCCGCGGGTTCGGCCAGCAGGTCATACCTCTCGTTTTTACCGTCGAAGACGTACAAGCCGTCTTCGTTTATTGATTTGGTAAAGATCCCGTTCTCAGCGTCCGAGAGGCTCGCGCAGTTTCCTTTTGTGTACGCAAAGTGAAACTCGCCGAATGCAAAGGCATCCGAGTTCGCTCGGAACGACATGCGCAGATATTCGATCTGGTCTGCCTGTTCACCGGGTTGAAACGCCATCGTCGCCAGCAGCAGAATCAAGGACATGCGATCGCCCCGAAACGCGGCGGACACGCCGGATTAAGAAAGTATCTCAAAAATGCGAGGGGGGACAGTCTCCGGCCGTTTTCAACCCTTTGTGAGGCTGTCTATAACTTTCGAAGGGTATACGCAGTGAATAGCCAACATTAATTCAATACGGAGATCGTTCCACTGCCCGCCAGTCCGACATACAGCGTTAATCGTCTCTTAAAGATGGCGTCAATGAGAGGGCGTCAGGAACTGAATTCTTGGCACCGTCCTCGATTCTTTGTCGTTTCGGTCCATGGCTCTTCGCTCATGCTAACTGAAAGTGTTCCCATGCCATCAAGAATAACCGACGTCTTTCGAATTCCCAGCTTGCGGCACGAAAGGGAGCACTGTACGACCTCACATCGGCGGGCTAAATAAGTGGGCTGTTTTGTGACATGCCCTAACTAACGGGTCTCATGCAATCTCGCCCATGTCGCATATCGATCCGCCACCTTGGCTCCCCAGTGACCATACCAGGCGTAGCCGTTGCGCCGTTCCGGCTCGATCTGTGCCATTTCGTATTTGATCACGCCGTCGCGGCCGCAGAAAATCGGCCGCATCGACGGGATCTCGTAAAACCGAGCCCAGAGCGGCGCCGCGGCTTGGTCGGGAACGATCCGCTTATCACCATCGACCGTGTTCTGACGAATGCCCGTGAGTTTGACCGAGTCAAACCAGCGGGCTCCCGCAGCGATGGCACGCATCACCTCGGGCCTGGGCCGTTCCAGGGTCATGAGCAAGAGCAAGATGCCGGCGCTCTCAGCGCCACTGAGTGAAACGGGCTCGAACGTGCGGGCCGGCCGCGGCTCGAGCGTCTTTTCATCGTGCTGGGCACACCAGACCGTAAGAGTGCCGTTGACCATGATCTGGCATTTGAGAATACACTCGATCCCGGCATCGAAGGCGCGACTCGCCGCCGCGCAGCGCGCCGGGTCGACAAAGCCGAAATCGCCGCGAGTCGCGACGTCGCGCACGAATGTCAGCAGGTTGACCATCGTATCGTCATTGAACGTGATGTGCCGATGATAGCCCTTTCCCGGCTCTGCCGACTGCGGCCATCCTCCCGAGCGATACTGGGCGGCCAGAATCAGGTCGCAACCCTTCAAGAACGCGTCGCGATCGGCGGCGGCGCCGGTCGCGCGGAAGGCCCGCGCCAGAAATCGTAGCTCGCCGAGTGTGGCATCGTTGTCAAACGTTCCTTTGATGACTTTGCGATCGCCCTCAAACGGCGTCGCCGAGTTATCCACATTCTTGGGCCAGTCGCCACGAATTGCCTGATGTGAAAGGATATTCGCCGTGACGGTGCGCCCGGCCGCGCGCGATACCACTCGTCGGGCCGACGTTCATAGAGGCCCCAGGGTGCTCGTTCCGCGCCCACGGCAGGAATGGCGGCCGCCGTGAGTATCGCGCAAACGATACAGGTCATTCGATCCATGGCGAAGGTCCCGGAGGGGTCAGATCGTATCGAAATCAACGCGCAAAATCGCAGAGCGATCGCACGTGGGCCAGGCTGCCGTCGTTGGCCCAGCCGTCGAGCTGCGCGGTATCCTTGAGCTGCTGGCCACGCAAGCGATCGACGGCCAGGAACGAGCAATTCAGCTCGGGGAGCGAGCTCATGTCGCCCCACAGCTTTTCGAATTGCGCCACGGGATAAACGTCTTCCTGACCGTGACCCCATCGCCGCTTGACATCCTTGATCGTCACGTAGGTCGGCACGCGCGCGGCCATGGCACGGACGGCCGCGTCGATGCGCTGCGGGTCGTCTCGTAAAGACGCGCGGGTGAGCCCAAAGGCTTTCAAGAGACCGTCGATGTCGACCCAGGTCGTCAGGGTGTTGTAGTAACGGAGCTTGAATTCCGTGTCCTCGCGGGGCTGCGCGAGCCCTTCGAGCAGGCGCACGCGGCCGGCGACCTTCGCGAGGCCGCCGCCGCGGTCGTCGATACGCCGCGGAATGACCTCGAAGCTCAGAGCGGCCCCCGACGCCATCACGAGCCCGAGCACCGCCGGGTCGAGCCAGGCGCCCAGGGTGTCGATATTGTGCACGAGCAGCCACTTCAACTTCGGGTAGGTCTCGAGTAATTGCGCGAGTAGGCCATTGCGCAACAGGTTTGGAACCTCGTGGAAATGTCCTGGAGGATTGAAGCGCTGAACGGGCAGGTTATCCGTGTAGTCGGCCCCTTCGCCCTGGCTTTTTGCCCAGTCGAGGATCGCGCGTCGGCCCGCTTCACGGACCTTCTGTTTATTCTCATCGAGCGTTTCGTGACTGGTCTCTTCCCACAGGAAGTTGAGGTCGCGCGCCATCGGCACGAGCCGTTGCCCGATCGACCGGCCGCGCGACAGATAGACGGGCCCATCATGGCCGTAGTTGGCCGCAGCCGTGAGGTGCCGCTCGATCGCATCATGCGTGAGGTAGCTGGTGGTCACGATATGGGGAATCTGGACGGCGAACTGTCGCTGGACCTTTCGCGTCTTGGCGAGATGAATCTCCAGGAAGCTGCGGTGGTGGCCGTCGATATTGGCGAACGGGTTCACGGCCTTGACGACGCCCGCGCCGGTCGTCCACCGGCTGCCGACGCCGGCCGCCAGGCTGACCACCGCGACCTCGCCACGCTCGACCGCCAGTTCGCCCGCACGAGTCGTATCGGGCGAAATCGAGTGGCCGACCAGGATCACGTCGGAGTCATCGACGTCGCGAATATCAAGATCGACCGGCAGACGGTTTCGAGCCAGTCCGATCCGGCTGCGCTGGAGGTCATCACGCAGTTGCTCGTGCTGGATCGCATCAAACCCATTGTCGCGGCGAATACAGGCGGCTTCGGCGTCCCACTCGCGCGCGAAACGTCATCGGCCGACTGGGTGACGGGGAACAAGTGATTGACCGTGGTCCGAAAAACCCGGAGCAGTTCATTGACATCGGAATAAGTGTTGGCGAAATGGTCGACGTCGGCCCGGCGATTGTAGGGCAGGGCGGTCGTTCCGGCGCTGATCATCCGGGGAACCTGGATCCGGTAATATGCTGGCGGCATCGTCGCCCTGGTGCCCGTGTCGAGCGTGGCAAACGTGCCGTGCACGTTGATCCGAAAATCGTAAACGACGGGGTTCATCGCGAACGGCAGACAATCGTCGAGCCCTGACTTGGCTTGTTGCATGATCGCGGCAATCTTGGTCTGGAACTCGTCGTGGCGATGTGGCGCGACGAAGAACGCCATGCCGCCGCCCGACATTCCGCCGAGCATCAAGAAGCCCCAGAAGTCGTCGCCCAGGATCTCGCGAGCCGATCGAATAATCGATTCCGTGAAGGCGTTGGTGACCCAGGGAATGATCTGCTTGAGCGGGCCGTTCCAGTTTTTCGTCGTGAGCGCGCCGAGCGCGCTGATATCCGCCGAGCGCACGGCCGCGAGAATCTCATCGAAAATCTCCAGCGCATCGAGCCGCGCGCGCCATTCGGCCTCACCGCGGAGGAGATATTTCGCGGTGACCATGTTGAGAATCGGTCCGACATTTTGCGCCATCCCGCCGTGAACGAGAACCAGGCTCCGGGCGAGCGCTTCGGAAAAACCGGCTGATGGCTCGCGTGCCGCCGCGTTGCTCGGCACCGGCGGCGCGATCGATTCGTTCAAGAGCGTGTGAACCGGCAGCAGGCGGCCGCGGCTGATTCCCCATTCGGGATCACCCTCGGCTGACGCGACCCCCTGGATCAGCTTGATGCCCGGAAAGATCCCGCCGGAATCCTGCCAGCCGCCCCCCGAGCCGCCAAGCCATTCGCCGAGAATCGCCCGCGCGACCACGACCTTGGCTTCTTCCGGGTCGAGCGGGCCAGTCAGGTTTCGCGCTGTCCGGTCGCACGCATCAACAGTGTAATCAGCGAGGCCAGCAGATTGGTCGACACAGCCAGGCGCGAGCCCTTGGGAATGTCGTTCACCTTGCTCACGATTTCCAGGCCGTGCCCCTTGCGCACGAGCCCCGCCAGCAGATCGGCGAGCCTGGCATGCGTGCCGTCGAGCGACGGCGGGATCAGGCCCGAGGCCACCACCGCGGCCTTGATCAGGCCGAGATAATCATTCCCGAAATTGAATAACTCCTCCAGGCTGTCTACATCCTTGCACGCGTTGAGGTCGATACTCGTCAGCCGGAGGATCGGCTCGGTGATGACTCTCAGGCGGGTCTCGATCGGCGGCGTGGGATTGCTATCGCGGCCGTGAACTCCCAGGTCGACCGAAATATTGACGACTCGCGCGCCTTCCGGAAAATCCATGCCGAGGAAAAAAATGTCGGACCAACCGGTGTGTGACAGGTCGAGCCGGACGGAGGTGCGCTCGACCAGGATCGGGAAAAGCGCTTCCTGCGACGCGCGCTCGACCAGCTTGGGATGAATTTTCAGCGGATGTTCATCGGGGCCGCCGACACGGAACATCCAGCGGTTGCCCTGACAGCTTCGAACCGATCGACGCACCTGATCGGCGAGAGTCTGAAAGGCGATCTGCTCGTAGGATTGGGCGAGTGCGCTGCAAATGGCGCCGTTGGGTCCGTCGGCTCTCATCGCGTCGAGAAACGCCGCGATCGCCGGCTCGTAGCGGCGCTCCATCAAGTCGACGAATCCACCAAAGGGAATGTATCCGGCCGCCTTGATTCCCGGATCATCCTGAATCTCGTAGCGATAAAGGGCGTGCAGGAACAGCGAGGCGCGAACGCGTTCATAAAGGTTTTGCCGCTCGCGGCGGAATGCCTCGAGCTCCGCGCAGGCTTCGAGTTTATCAGCGAGGCTTGTCTGGCGGACCATGGCGCGCACGGAACGGTCACGAATCGCTGGGTCGGGGTGGACAATCGTCTCGATGAGCAATTTGCCGGCTTCAGACATGGATCGCAATCAGTGAAGTTGGGTGTGGAAAGAAGAACAAAGTCGTTGACCCACGAGAATGCCCGGTGCGCCGCCGAAATCAGCGCGGGGCACCTTGCTCGATCCGGATCAGGGATTCCAGAAGCAGCGCCAGAATTTGCTCGCGATCGACGCCGCCCAGAGCGAGAGCGATCTGGGCTTCGACGGTGCCGAACTTGACCCCCAGGTTAAACCGGGAGCCCCGGGTTTCGAGCGCGAGATAACGCTCGTTGCGAGCCAGGGCGTTGAGCGCGGTCGTGAGCTGAATTTGACCGAGCTCACGCACATTCTGATCGACCAGGTTATCGAGCAGCTCGAAAACGACCGGGGTGAGCACGTGCATGCCGAAGAAGCAGAGGTAGTGACCGGCGCGAAGGCCCGGCACATGGAGGCGCAGCTCGGCCAGGGTCGGGTTAGGCTTCTCGATGATATCGTCGATGGCGTAGATATCGGGATGATCGGGCAAGCGCCGGCCGGTGAGTGTGCCGTACTGGTGGATCAAGTGTTCGCGGGTCGCCTGCACGGCGGAGACGGCGCAGTTTTCGGCCGAGGCGAGGTCGATGAGTTGGCGTGCACACCGTCGTTGCTCGGCCGACACATAAAGGTGGTCGCCGAGCAAGAGCAGAAAGGGCGCTCCGGCCACAAAAGACCGCGCGCACCAGACGGCGTGGCCGTATCCCTCGGGCTCGGGCTGGACGGCGAACGTGAGCCGCTGTTCGAGATCAGCGAGGCGACGCGCCTGGTTCTCGGCCCAGTCGAGTCCTTTATAAGTGGAGCGCAAATTCGCGGCATGGCTGCGAAAGTGGTGGCGATAAACGTCTTCATCGCCCGGCGCGCTGACGACGCAGACCTCCTCGATGCCACTTTCAAACGCTTCCTCGGCGATGATCTGCAAAACGGGCTTGGTCAAGCCATCGCGATCGACGAGCGGCAGCATGGCCTTTTGAACGGTGTCCGACGCGGGATACTGTCTGGCCCCGCGCCCGGCCGCCGTGATGACTGCCTTGGAAATATGCACTGGCACCGTCCTTTGCCAATTGAAACGAGCGGAGGTGTCGGGATCGTGGCCAACACGGAAAACCAAGTTTTTCCTTTAGTGCGAGAGGGTTACATTAGCGATTCGATGTGCGGCCCGGCAATCCCTATCTCTTGACAGGTGGCAGGCTAGGTGCATAATCGTATTTGACCCAACGAGTCGAATGAATTTTGCTGGGGATGTAGCTCAATTGGTTAGAGCACCGGCCTGTCACGCCGGAGGTTGCGGGTTCGAGCCCCGTCATCCTCGCTTCGTAAGTCCTGATTCAACACTAACTTATAATCAGCAACTCGCGAGCAATTCTAGCTATTAATCGTGTCTCATTCAGAGAACTCTGCGCTCTGGAAGTCGCAAGTCCTTAGACCGTAAGGACTTAATGGCGATCGGCCTTTCAGGGAAGTGCCATCCCGACGGGTTCGCCCAAAAACTCGGAAATCCACAAGTCAAATTCTGCTAGAGACTTGTGAAGTCAACTGCTTCCGGCAGAAACGCCGGTGCTCACAGGTTTTTCAGAGAAGTTGCCGGGCTGTCGTTCCTAAAGCTCTAGCTCGCAAGCTTCTTCGCTGCCAGAGTCTTTCAGAGAAGTGACGGCCTGCCGTATCGCCAGCTCATCGGACTGAGTAATCCGAGACTTGCCGTTGAGCTTGCGCCAGAGCGTCGAGTAGTGCCAACCGACCAGACGGGCGAGCTTGGTCTGCCCGCCCGTGCCCCGCTCGATGTTGAGAGAATTGCAGATGGCCCACAGGTCGGAGCGAGTCATGTGATCATCCGGTTATTAGACGGAATACCGGAGTCATACGGCTATCCTCCGGGGAAGCGGCTCGCTCGCGGCGTATTTCTTGATAAGAACCGCCGTCAGCAAGCACCCCGAAGCCAGCGCGATCACGACAGGCAAGATGGCCACGATCGCCACCTTTGCTTTGGCGTCGTTGTCGCTATCGCCGTCAAACAACCCGCTGAACAGATCGCCCACATCCTTGAAAGCGTCTCCCATGCCTCAACGGCCTCGTAGGCGTTGTGCAGCTCAGCAAACGTATTCCGCGCAGCCATTCCCATGCTCATCAGGCTCCGTTCGCGGAATGCTGCCCGCCACGATTCGATGGTGATGATTAGGCCTGTGCCGAGGGCAGGGAAGATGATTGTGATGTACCAGAGGCTAGCGGCCTGCTTCAGCGTCTCTGGCGGTATATGGCCATGCTGTAGGCAATCCAGCCGAGGAAAAACCCGATAACGCTGGAGAAGCCAATCGCAGACCGGATCGCGCCGCACCAGACCATCAGACGGGGGAACCCACCCGGCACTTTGGTTTCTACCCAAGACTTGCCGCACACATATGCGTTTGCCCAGCTAATGCCGAAGTTGAGAATTAAGATCAACGCTATTAGTCAGTAGTTTCCTCGATTGACTGCACATCGACCTGAGCGAACGTATACTTATAAGAAACCACATATCTAGTCATTAGTACCGACTTGAAAGCGGCGTCTCCTGGACGGAACCTGCCAGGTGGTCAACAAACCCAACTGGATCTGCTCGATGTTGTTTGCAGAAAAGCAGGCGATCTTGGCCATGTTAGTGGTTTCCCGATGCAACCGACGATCAGCTTACCCTCCTCAAGCCGCAGTCCAATACCTGACACGGAATGATATCGGCGTGGTTCGCAATCAGACCGCTGTCATCGCCAGATCGATCGGGCTGGGCTCAACGCTCACGCCCACACGGCCTTGATCTTCGCCTGAACGGCCATCTCTCCATAATATTTGACCCCATGCCACTTGCCGGGCTTAATGGAGGAGTTGAGGGGTTCGCGATCAAAGACATCGACGATCTGCCGGACTATGCTTGCGTCATTCTCGCTCACCAGCCTGTTGACCGCATAGGCGCAGAGGTCTGCGAGCTCGGATGCCCGGAGAATCGCATGAATTGAGGAAGAAAACGGTCTCGATCAGGTTATAGACCTTCGCCCACTGCGTACCATGACGTTGAAATATATTGTGATTCTTGATCAGGGCATTGGTCAGATCGCGTTTATGCGGGTCGGCGACGATGATGCCTTTGGTCGGGGCATTCTCGGCGTGCCGGCGACGCAGGAACAGATCGAAGCGGCTCGATATATCTTCAAAAAGCGCCGCGTACAGATCGTCGCCGGTCTTGCCGGGATTGCGTGCAAACCACCATTTCTTGTCGGCGATCACGGTGAAGAACCGCAGCTCCGTTGGCAGCAACTGACCGACCACCTGGCAGTAATCAGCGACCATCGCATTGCGTCGATCGGCACTCAGCGGGCGAAATTCGTTCTTGCCCCTCCTGAGATCGGCCATGTGGATTTCGCCGGGCTTCGGCCCCGTCGGAAAATACCGGGAGATGAGCCCATCCAGATCATCTCTAAGGTAGGACCATCGGCCCTCGAAGAGAGCGGCGGCACCGAGCAGGAGATGGGACGATCCACGCACGCCGGGATCGCCCGACTCATCTACGTAGCAGATGTACACCTTAATCGATGTCCAAAAAAAGAACGGCTGGGAATCCGAGGTGAATCGGATTTCGAACGGCCAAAAGGACCGCTCTCCCAACCGCATGACGAATCATACCTCGACTCCCGCACACGTCAAATTCTCCAAGCCCAAGCCCGTTCAGCACTTACGGCTCTGGGAACTACAGGATATCATAAGATGTCACAGGATATCTCTAGAGCTTTCAGGATCATTACAGGATAATCAAGGAGTCCTGTCATCGTCTAGCCGTAACCAGACTAACCGCAATTATTTTTGGAATTTTCCCCGAGAGACGAAGCCCTTGCGGACACCTGAACGCGAATGAAACCTATCAACCTTGGCGGCGGGATCGTAGCCGCTTTACCCGATGATCTCGTATCCGTCATCCTGACCTCCAGCAACAAGCAGGTGGCTGAGAAGGCCATCGAGGATGCCGAGGGTCGGGCCGACTTCCTGATCAGCACCGATGCGCTCAACTACTGGCGAATGGCGTGGCGGTGTTCGGTCGAGTGGGACACATCTGTCTCGGCGGGACCCATCGGAGCGACGATCAAGAAGGCGATCTGCGTTGCCCGCGGCTATGACGCGGACGACTTCGATTCGGCTGTCGAGGCGACGAAGGGCAGGGCACGGCTCCCGTTCGGCTGGACGGCGCTCGACCTGGCATGGAGGCTTGTTCAGAAAGAGCCGATCCGACTCCTCGATCCGCAGCTTTCCGGGAAGCGTGTTCCCACGGCCATTGCGGGAATCGCTCGCCAGTTGCAGCTTCTGCAGGGGGCGGAGCTCGATCTTGCTGCCTATCGACCAGTTGAGAGGGATACTCGAGCAGAGGAAGATTGTTGTCTCAGGAGCCGTGCAGCGGCTCGTCGAGGCAAAGCTGCTGGAGTACGCGGATAAGACCTACCACACCGGGAAGGCGAGGGAGTTTCGCTTCATCGGAGTCGAGAGTGAGCACTTCGAGAAGATTGAGGCCCATGGCTAAGATCATGCGTGATGGCGTACCGTTTCCCTTGTCTATCATGCTACGGCAGAAGACGCAGCCCGAGCGCATAATGAAAAGGCGAAGGAATTGCGGGGTGAGTTTGCGTGGCTAAGTCCAATTCCATAAACATATTCGCACTCAGACTTCTTTCAGACAATTCATTGCAAACCGATGGAAAAGGCTGTAAAATCTGGAAACCGAGTTGACCGCCAGAGTGATCGTAAGATCTTTCCCATGAAGGCTTTGGTGACGCGGCGAAAACCTGCCGTTTCCGGCCTGTCACGCCGGAGGTTGCGGGTTCGAGCCCCGTCATCCTCGTTTCACCGGCTGTAATCGAGAAAAATAGATCCGTGACGATCGAGGTTGAGGCGCTAGTCCACTTCATCGGGACACATGCGTGATCTGAAAATCGCGAATACCCGGACTGCGTACGGCTGATGGAAAGTGGTCGTATGAAATGAGCTCGCAGATCGGGCCTCCGAGACACTCATCATTTGTCAGACCTCTTGCTGACGAGAGGACTAAACCCCTGGTCAAGCCGCCAGGACTCGCCCGTATCCAGAATTCCTAGGCTGATGGCGCGTGTAAGACGTGTCGCTGGCAAATATCTTTGCTTTCCTTCGTGGCTGAGCCTGACTGATTTGCTTTCGGCCTCTCCGGAAGAGGGATCGCAGCGATATCCCTGAACTTCTCATAGCTATCCGTCCGTAAACCTTCCGAGGTTTATCCCAGGGTGATCGAACTCACTGAACAGCAGTGGCAGGCACTCAAGGACGCGAGGGACCCAGTCGAAATTATTGACCCCGACAGTCGATGCACGTACGTCCTCATCGCGCGCGCGATACGATCAGATGCGTTACGCGGTGGACAGCGAGCGGGAGTTTGGCCAACGGCTGGCCGACGGTCCCCCGCAAATTCCTTCTGGGATCCTTGAGTCACAAAAGGCGTTCTGGCGCGACCTACCCTACCTTCTGTCGCAACCGAAGCTCAGGGGGCTGTGGGTGTGTTATCAAGGGCGGAGCGAATCGCTATCGGGGTTTACGAAGAGCTGCTTTCGGAGTGCCGGCGCCGTGGAATCGCCGCCGACGCCTCCTACCTGGGCCGAATCCGTGCCCGTGAACTCCGCCCGTGGGAGCCTGAGGACATCGAACCTCTTGGCTCCCATCATCGTGAAAACGACTCTGCCGAACCGTGAAAGTGCTCGACCGCTTTCCCTATACCTCCGATGTCACGTTCGTCTCCGCGCCAGGAGAGAGCGTGCGTGCGGTATACCAAGACATCTGGCTGGTTTAGACGAGTACGCTGACCAGCCAGCCAGGTATCGTCGCCCGCGAATCGAGCACCTTTCGCTTACTTGATGGTTTCGCGAATAGTGTGTAAACATCAGGATGTCATCTTGTGGTGGGCTCCTTTGGTCGTAGCTTGGTCGTGGCCGCGAGCGGCTCATTGAGAAATGGCCCCGCTCATAGAGCGGCGTTCCGAGGCGTTCAAACGTGAGAGATATCCTGATCGCCTCGGCGCAATTCGAGCACCGCGATGCCGACAAGGTTTATAACCTCGGGCGCATCCGGCGCTGACTCGCGTCGCCGCCGCCCAGGGGGCCGAGGTCGTCTGCTTCCACGAATGCAGCATCACGGCGTATACCTTCCTGCAAACGCTCTCGCATGACGAGATCGAGGCGCTGGCCGAGCTCGTCCCCGACGGACCCTCGGTGCAGACGCTGACCGACATCGCCAGGGAGTCAGGCATCGTCGTGATGGCCGGCCTGATCGAGCGCGAGCCGGACGGGCGACTCTACAAGAGCTACGTCGCGGTAGGACCGGAAGGCTTTCTCACGAAGTTTCACAAGCTCCATCCGTTCATCAACCCCCACCTGACGCCGGGCCGCGGGTATCACGTCTTTGAAATCCGGGGCGTGAAGTTTGGGTTCTTGATCTGCTACGACAACAACCTTCCGGAGAACGTGCGGGCGACGGCTTTACTCGGTGCCGAAGTCATCGTCATGCCGCATGTGACCGGCTGCACTCCGTCGAACATGCCGGGGCGCGGCCCAGTGGAAGTCGCCCTCTGGAACGCCCGTGAACGTGATCCCGCTCGACTTCGCCAGGAGTTCCAGGGTCCCAAGGGGCGTGGCTGGTTGATGCGCTGGCTGCCCGCGCGAGCCTGGGAGAACGGCGTCTTCGTCGTCTTCGCCAATAACATCGGCCGCGATTATGACACCATCAAGCCAGGTCTATCGATGATTCTTGACCCGTGCGGGGAGGTGCTCGTCGAGAGCCATGCACTGGGCGACGATGTCGTCGTCAGTCATCTGACCGCCGATGCCTTCGCCGAGGCGCCCGGGCGGCGTTACCTGCGTGCCCGCAGGCCCGAGTTATACGGCAAACTCACCGAGCCGCACCCCTCGGATCATCGAGCGGTGACTTGTCCAGGGTGGCGGCTCGCCTTTCAGTCTGATTCAACATGCAGCGAAACCGGGGAGACTTGAATCAGCAATCGAGCTAATAAGCGCAGCGGGCAACACAGTTTGGTTTTCTGGCGCAATCGATGGCCTTGATGCCATCGGCCGCTTGTCTCCATCATTCTGCCGGCTAAATTCTTGCCACGAGTTTGGCCGGCGGTCTTCCGGTGTGGGCGATTTGTGACGGTCGAGACGAAAGCGAAGATCATGGACTTTCTCGAAAGTATCAGTCACTATCCCATCGCGCCGGCAGCCGTCATGGGCGATCCGGACGTCTTTCGGAGAATGGGTGGCAAAAAGTCGACCCCCATCATCCTCGCTGACCAGCGATACTGTGGAATTCGAGATAACCCTTGCCGTGTGAGACGCAGTCACGTTCGTCTTTGCCGAAGTCTTCGGATTCCCAAAGTGGGACGTTTTCGGGGTGTCCTGATGTCTTGGAGTAACGCCGTAACTCTTCCCCTCACGATCACGATCACCGCGACGAGTGACGATCGCTTCCGCGCCGAAACGCCGGGCGGACCCGTTGAGGCCAGTTCCCTGCGCGAGCTGGGTGATCGCTTGAGAGAACTCTTGGCGAATCTTGAAGACGAGTCGGCCTCTGACTTTCGAGAACTGGCCCGACTCTCGCAGTCGGCCACTGGTCAGCTTACCTTGCTCGAACTGGCACTCACATCGCCGCCCCCGGACACTTGGTTCGACGAGAACGACGAGAACTGAGAGGCAGTGCGGATCGCGAAGGTGATTGGTGAAGTCCAGGGTCTTCTTCCATGGCCAAACCGTCCGCATCCGGATTGCACGCCACGGCAAGGAGAAACTCCGGCCGGTCGTGGTCGTCACTCCCAATGAAGCGATTGTCGAGGGCTCGCCTCTCGTCGGTGTAGCGATCACCGGAACGCCCGACCCGCCCACGGGATTCGAAGTCCCCGTGCCTTGGCAGGCCCGAGGCCGCTCACGGACGGGCCTGGACAGGCCGAATGCCGCCGTCTGTTGCTGGTTCGTTGCGTTTAGCGCCACCGCCGTCGTCGATGCCATCGGCCACGTCCCGCCCGAGCCCATGCGAAGAATCGAGGAAGCCATAAAGCGCCGCCGGGGCGATTTAAACCGTTAGCGAGATGTCAGGAATTCGGAGGACTGTTCTCCATGGATAGTGGGTTCATACAAACAATTAGTTGCATGCTATTGAAAAAAACTGTAAGGTCTGGAGAACAAGTTGACCGCCCGGCGGTCTGTAAGTCCTTTGATAGAAATGGTTAAGCTGCGTAGCAAAGATCCTCGGCTCCCGACCTGTCATGTCGGGGTGCGCGGGTTCGAGCCCGTGCTCCTCGCTTACGATTCCTGGACTAACGCGCTTTCTCCATCCGAGCGTCCACACAGCGGCCCCGGAAAGTCACCGATGGCGCCGCCGAACGGAATGCAGACGGGAGGCGATATGAGTTCGACCACGACCCACGCTTTCACAGGCCCCTCGCCACCTTTCCCGCGTCTTTCGGGGCCTCTTCCGACTCTCGAGCAGCTCTACCGGATGACATCCGTGCCGGAAGAGCGGATGGTGATCGGCGATGTCGATTGGGCGTTTTACGAGCAGCTCGTCGACTCCATCGCTGAGGGTGCCAATATCCACGTCGATTATGACGGGAAGCATGTTGAGATCATGGCCCTGAGTCCGTTCCACGATGGGATCAAGAAACGCCTGGGTCGCTTCGTGGAGCTGGTGACCGAGGAACTCGAGATCGCTTGCACGGGCCTGGGGCAGACGACCTGGAAGCGGCCGCAGATTGCCCGCGGTCTGGAGGCCGACGAGTGCTACTACTTCGCAACCGCGAAGCTAACAATCGTCGCCGAGGCCATGGCCAGAATGTCCCAAGACTTGGCCGATTATCCTGATCCCGACCTGGCCATCGAGGTCGACATTTCGGCCTCGAGGATCGATCGGCCGGGCATTTATGCGGCCCAGACGGTCGCCGAGGTCTGGCGATTCGACGGTAACCGTCGGGTCGTCGTTATTGATCGACTGACGGCCGGCGGGACCTACGAACCCGTGGTTAATAGCAAATTTCTGCCAGTGACTGCTGACGAAGTCACCCACTGGGTGTTGCATGAAGACTTCAGGGATGGCTCGCAGTGGGCGCACCGGCTACGAGCATGGGTCGGTGCGGAGGTCGCAACACGGCAGCCGTGCTGATCTCTTCGCTACAACCGGTCACCAACCAGCAGGTCGTTTTTCAACTCTGATCTCGCGTATTGATCGAACGAGATTGCGAGGACTGCGATGAGTTCAGGCACCACGAATCACCCGCCGCTTTCATTGGAACGCACCCTCGGCGAAGCTTCGATAGCGTTGCCATCGCTCGAGAACCTGTTGCAGATGACGGCGGAGTGCGACGTGCGAAACGTCATTTCGGGCGTGGACTGGGATTTTTACGAACGGCTCCTGGACTCGATTCCACCAGAAGTTCATCTCGATGTCGATTTTGATGGGAAAGACCTCGAGTTCATGTCGCCGGGTATGGTTCACGATGAGGTCCGTGGCTTGATGGGACAGCTTATTCAAACGGTCGCCCAGGTGCTGAGAATTTCTTACAAGAGTCTCGGCCAGACAACCTGGAAGAGGATACACCTCGCGCGAGGTTTGGAATCGGACGACTGCTATTACTTTCAAGCGGAAAAGATCGCGGCATTCAGAATGGCGCGGGCTGGCGGGTCGACGAGCATCGACGATTATCCCAACCCCGACCTGAGCGTCGAGGTCGACATTTCTCGTCCCAAGATCGATCGAGCAGGGATCTATTCCGCGTTGCGCGTGCCCGAACTCTGGAGGTTTGAGGGCTCAACCGAGATCGTTGTCATCGAACGTCTCGGTGCCGATGGTGCCTATCATCCTGTCGATACCAGTGGTTTCCTGCCGATCCGAGCTGAAGAAGTCCGGCGCTGGATCATGGACGAAGACTCGTCCGATGAAATGGCCTGGACTGAGCGGCTGCGTGCGTGGGTTGCGGACGAGCTTGTGCAACGGCTCGGCCGCTGAGCGCTCCGGCGCGTCAAGATGAAGTGTTGAATCAGCCACGGCCGATCTTGCGCAAACATGGATTTCGTCAACCTGGACCGCCTGTTATCGTGATGGCAGAGCGCGAATGCTCGCGCAATTCTGCTGGCAAGATTACAGCCACCAGGCTGTCCGGCTCCGTTCCGGCCGCGGGCTGCTGGCGACGGTCGAGATGAAAGCAACGAACATGGACTTTCTCGAAAGTATCAGTCAGCATCGCATCGCGCCGCCAGCCGTCACGGGCGATGTCAAGACGGCCGATCTGATCGACCAGACCTTTTCCAGTTATAACGCTGGCCGCCTTCGCGAGGTATGCAAGGTTTTCACGCAGAAGTTCCTCGAACCCGATTGCACCGTCGGACTCACGCTTTCTGGGGCTCTCACCCCGGCCGGGCTGGGCATGAGCTGTTTGATCCCGCTCATCAAGGCCGGCTTCGTCGACTGGATCGTCTCGACCGGGGCCAACCTTTATCACGACACCCATTATGCGCTCGACCTGCCCCTGCATCAGAGCCGGCCCAATCTCGACGACCTCGACCTGCGACGCCATGACGTCATCCGCATTTATGATATCGTTTTCGATTACAAAACCCTGCTCGATACCGACGCCTTCTATCGCGAACTGATCCGCGACGAATCGTTCGGACGGCCGATGGGGACGGCCGAGTTTCATTATGAGGTGGGCCGCTACTTGCACGGCCGTGCCGAGAAACTGGGCCAGTCGTCACCGAGCCTTCTGGTGGCGGCGTTTGAAGCGGACGTGCCGATCTACACGTCGAGCCCCGGCGATAGCTCGATCGGTATGAACCTCGCCGCCCTCAGCCTGCAAGGGGGCAAGCTTCAGATCGATACCCTGCGTGACGTCAACGAGACGGCCGCCATTGTTTTCGCCGCCAAGCGTGACGGCGGCCGGTCGGGCGTCTTGATTCTCGGCGGGGGCAGCCCCAAGAATTTCATCCTCCAGACCGAGCCGCAGATTCAGGAAGTGTTGGGGCTGGCCGAGAGTGGACACGACTATTTCCTGCAGGTCACCGACGCGAGGCCCGACACGGGGGGACTTTCCGGCGCGACGGCCAGCGAGGCCATGACCTGGGGTAAGGTCGACCCCGAGAGCTTGCCCGACTCGGTCACTTGCTATACGGATTCGACGATCGCGTTGCCCCTATTGACGGCATACGCACTGGCGCGGACGGCCCCGCGTCCGCTGCGGCGTCTCTACAAGCGGCGAACCGAAATGTACGAGGCTCTTCAAACCGAATATCAGGCTAATCTGCGAGAACCCAGGGCAGACTCGCCGCCGCGCGGCCGGTCGTAGTGAGGCAAATTCGGCGGCGCGTGAGTGCGTGCCCCGGCAACTTCTGGCATTGATCCGCTCAATGAACTTATCGTGACACGCGTTTCGACTCGGGTGATCTTGCTCGATCCTGACCGACCCGATCCAGACGCGCTGGATCTCGGGGCCAGGATCATCAAGCAGGGGGGCCTCGTCGCGTTTGCGACCGAGACCGTTTACGGCCTGGGCGCGAATGCGACTGACGCCGTCGCCGTCGCGCGGATCTTCGCGGCCAAGGAACGGCCGGCAATCAATCCGTTGATTGTCCATGTGCTGAACAGCGCCCAGGCGCGAGCCTGTGTGGCCGAATGGCCGGTCTCGGCCGAACGTCTCGCCCGTTCGTTCTGGCCTGGTCCGCTCACCCTGGTGCTTCGACGTTCGGGGTTGATACCCGATCAAGTGACAGCCGGTCAGGACACGGTTGCCATCCGTGCGCCCCGCGGGACGGTTGCGGCCGCCTTGATCGAACGAGCCCAGCGACCCATTGCCGCGCCCAGCGCGAACCGTGCCAATCGAATCTCGCCCACTCGCGCCGAGCACGTGCTGGCCGACCTTGACGGCCGGGTCGATTTGATTCTCGAAAGCGGGCCGACCGCGCTCGGCCTCGAATCGACCGTGATCGATCTCAACGTGCCTGAGCCCCGAATACTTCGTCCCGGTCCGATCACGAGGGAGGCGCTTCAAGAGGTGCTCGGCTGTCGCGTGCTCGAGCCGATCGTCGTTCCGGCTGGCGACCGGCTTTCGAGCCCTGGGCAGATGGCCGTGCATTATGCGCCGACGACCCCGGCCATGCGGGTTCAATCGACTGGCGAATTGAGAGGCGTCGCTGATCGCGAAGGCGTCGCGCTCGTGGTCATCGGCGAGCATGAGTCGGCGGCCTTGTCTGGCTTCGCCGCGCGGTTTGAAATGATCACGCCCGAACAAGCCGCGCGGCAGCTTTATGATGTCCTCCACCGGTGCGACGCACTTCACTTGCGCTCGATCATCATCGTGATGCCGCCCGACGAGCCGACCTGGAGCGCGGTCCGGGATCGCTTGCTACGGGCGACCCGGCCGCTTCGCGACGGTGACTGAACGGGCCTGATTTCAGACTTCGAACAGCCTTCGTTGCGATTCGAAGAGTGACGAGAGATCGGGTTCCGGCGGCGGCTCGGGAAGTCTCAAATGCGTGTAAGCCGCCGAGGTGGCCTGGCGGCCGCGCGGCGAGCGAACGACATATTCGCGGCGCAGCAAGTAAGGTTCGACTTCGTCCTTGAGCGTATCGACCGAGACGTTCATCGTGGCCGCCAGCGCTTCGACTCCGGTGGGGCCGCCGTTGAAGACACGAATCAATGTTTCGAGGTAGCGCCGGTCTTGCTTATCGAGCCCCTCGGAATCGATTTCTTGCATGTCGAGCGCATCGCGGGCGACGGCCAGGCTGATATGGCCATCGGCGCGGGCAAGGGCATAGTCGCGCACCCAGCGGAGGCGCGCGTTGGCGATGCGCGGCGTGCCGCGGCTGCGTGCCGCGAGCTCGCGTGCGGCGTCGGCGACGAGCGTCGCGCGAAGCTTGGCCGCGTTGATCGTGATGATCTTCGCCAGGTCGTCAACATCGTAGAACTCGAGATGTTCGTGCATGCCGAACCGTTCACGCAGGGGCCCCGAGAGCATGCCGCTGCGCGTCGTGGCGCCAATGATCGTGAACTTCTTGAGAGCCAGGTTAATGGTGCGCGCCGCCATTCCCTCGCCGAGCACGACGTCGACGCGGAAGTCTTCCATGACCGGGTAGATGAATTCCTCGACGGCGCGAGGCAGTCGGTGGATCTCGTCGATGAAGAGGATCGAGCCCTCGGCGGCATTGGTGACGAATGGCATCACGTCCATCTTCTTGTCGAGCGCGGCACCGCTGGTGATGTTGAGCTCGACGCCAAGCTCGTTGTGAAGAACCGTGGCAAACGTCGTCTTGCCCAGGCCGGGAGGCCCGTCAAACAGAATGTGCGGCAACGGCTCACCGCGCTTCTTGGCAGCAGCCAGGCTGACGGCCAGTCGCTCGGCGACGGCACGCTGGCCGATGATCTCCGAGAGGCGCTGCGGCCGTAATTTCTCGTCGCCAATGTCGATGGCGTCGTCCTTGCTTCTCACGTTTTGAGAAGCCGCACTGTCGCGGTGGGGTTCGCCACCGCCCCTGGACGATCCCTTGATGGTCGGTTCTCGCATCGCTCCGTCCTGTGTGAATTTCTAACGATCAGATGAGCTTGTACGGTTTTTATTATACCGCAAAAGCTTCTGATTTCGGAGCCGGAACTCTCGTGGTTTCGCAGCCGGCACGGCACCGCGATCGCGCCGGGAATGTCGAGTCAAGGTAACCGGAGCACTCGAAGCGGAACAAAGTGTCGCGCGCCTCGACTCTTCCTTTTATTACTCTGCCTTGCCAGCCGATAACTTGAATCTGTCATGGCCGATTCAGTAAGTAGACGGCTTCGAGCATTTCGGCCGTGGAGTTGAATTTTTTCTTGCCAGCCAGGACGCGGTCGATGGCGTGGCGCGCGTCGCTCTCGGAATGTCCGAACGAGAGCAGGGCGGCGTAGGTATCACGAATCACGTCGGGCGGTGCATTCTCGGCGCGCCGTTGGCGAGCCCTGGCGCAGCGCCGGCGGCCGCGCCCGGCCCGACAACGAGCGCGAAGCTGCCGACCTTGCGGCGCAGCTTGGCCACGATTCGCTCGGCGGTCGCCTCGCCGATGCCGGGAAGCGTGCCGAGGAGCTTGAGGTCTTGATCGAGGATCGACTGCGCCAGTTCGCGCACGGGGCGAACCATGGCCCTCAATGCCTTGCGCGGGCCGACGCCGTCGACCGAGCAGAAGATGTCAAAGAACTCGCGATCAAGGGGAGCGAGAAACCCGACGAGTCGCGGCACGAGGCGGCTGACCTTCGGTCCGCCTTCGACGTAGAAGATCGTGTAGAGCGTGATCAGCTCGCCAATCTTCGACTGAACCTGGCGACGCGCATGTTCCGGAATCAAGACCTCGATCTCGAACGGATCGATCGCGAGTGTCAATGATTCATCATCAATCGATTGCAAGACTCCGCGAACCTTCGTGAGCATCGCAACGCCCGTCCTTTCCAAAACACCTCATGCCGATGCTCTGATACTTTTGTTCAGACATTGTGCGCAACGGCAATTCATGTTTCAAGGCGAGTCGGAAGTGGCCCATACTGGCCACGCCATTCTCGAGCCTGCGCCGGTCGAGAATCGTCGCGCACCACGCTTTGCGCGAGCACGCCCAGGGCCGTGCAAAATTCCATGGTGTCTCACCACGATTTTTTGCTCAAAAAATGAATTGCCGCGAAAATAATTCTCTCGATCGGGGGAACATACACTTCTCTGTCTGAGAGGTGGGCGATGATCATCAAACGTAGGTATTGGCGGATTGCGCGCGCTGCTTGAAAAAAAGGGATGCCGCGCAAAACGCGAAACGATTTGCAATGATGATCATGCTGATTGGATCCAGAGACATAGTCATGGCCGCATGTCAATTCAGCTTGAGCGAACCCTCGCAAATGCTTCCAAATCGCAAAAAAAAAGCCTGTTTCTTTCGATCTTCCTCTTCCAAAAGTTGAAAGATTTGGTATGAATTGGCGCAGGGACCGGTCGATTCATGCCGGTCGGACTCAAACAAGTATGTCTTTGAACAATGAGGTGATGGCAATGGCTGTCAAGAAAGAAGCACCGAAGAAAGCCGCAGCAAAGCCCGCCGCTGCTCCCAAGAAGGCCGCTCCCAAGAAGGCCGCCCCGAAGAAGAAGTGATATCGATGGCCGCCGTCGCGTTCATGCGACGGCGGCCAGCTCGAGCGTATAGAGGTCAGAGTCAAGCGCGTGACAGCAAGCTGCGAACAACGAGACACAGCAACCGCCACTGATGGAATAATCACGAGCTCATCGGTCCGGCGACGCCGCCGCACCTGACCATGAACGCTCGGCGGCCCGGCGATTCCGGGCCCAGTCACGACACGAGCTGACTTTGCCGCAGGCAAGACCGACGTCGATCTTTCCCGGCCAGATCGTCGCACCAGAATCAGCTTTCGTTCCGAAAGACACTCGTGACTACCGTGATTTTCAAGATTTGTTCTCATTAGCACGGTATTCGGATCAGGTGCCACCCATAAGCCGATCTCTCGTCGAGTGCGGTAGCCCCAGCAGGGCCGATCTCGAACAGGCGCCGTGAGAGTTCAGAGCAACACGTTCGGGTTTGCCGATTGGGCGAACCAGGTCGCCGCCGTCAATGCGAAAATCGCGCCGACGGCTCGATGCTCGTCTGTATCGGCCATGAAAGGGCGCACCGCGATGTCGTGCGCGACCTGCCCTTGGCGGACGTGGCGATTCGCGTTATCATCCCGCCGGGCGACGAAGCATGGGCTTGCCGTGCCGGGTGCGCTGCACGTCGATATCAGAGACGCAGCCGGTCAATCGCGGGCTCGCTGCGCGGCACTCCACCTGGCCGATCGTGAGAATCCAGCGGGCGGCGTATTCACTGGCGCGAAGGACGGGGCAGACGGTCATGGACGACACGTCACTCTCGAAATCGTTGTGGTGCGGGCTCGTGGCTCTCGCATCGATCCCCTTGTTGATTGCGCCTGTGGGTTGTTCCCCTTTCATCGGTACGACGTCGAAGAGCTTTCTTCGCGAGGTCAAGGATAACCCCGATCCGAACATTCGATTCCTCGCTTATGCCAAGCTTGGATCACCGGCGGTCTACGAGAGCACGGCCGAGCGAGACGAGGCAGTGCGCCTTCTGATCATCAAGCTCCAAGAGGCCAAGGAGCCCGTCGCGGTTCGTGCCGTGATCGTGCGCAGCCTCGGTGGCATCGGCGATCGCCGTGCGCGTCCCGAGATCATCAAGGCGGTCAACGATGTCGAGAACGCCGTGATCCGCCTCGAAGCCTGTCGTGCGCTTGGCAAGGTGGGGCTCCCTGAAGACGCCACGATCCTCGCCCGCGTCATGACAGTCGACAAGCTCGAGGATTGTCGCATCGCCGCGATCGAGGGGCTCGGTATCCTCAAGGCGAATGACCCTCGGATCCTCGGAGTGCTTCTCGATGGCATGGAAAACGACGATCCCGCGATCCGGCTAGAATGCGTGCGGCGCTCTGCTCAATCTCCGGAAAAGACTTCGGGACCAGCCCCGCCGCGTGGCGCCAGGGCCTCGAGCCGACGGTCAAAGCGGGAGTGGGAGTGGCCACGGTCACGGCCACGCCAACGCAGCCGGCCACTGCCGCGGAACCAATCGCACCGGCCCTGGCTCCGGCACCGGCAGCAGCTCCGGCATCCGCACTCGTGCCGGCGCCGGCATCAGCGCGGCGCCAGTCGGTGCGCTGCGCTGATTTCGCGCTTTCAATGAATCGCACCATGATTCCGCGGCAAACCGCTGTCGTGTTGGCACCACGATTGCCGTTTCGTTCGACGTGGTGGGAAGGCCGCGTATTCGACGATAATGCAGGGACCAACTGAACCGAGGCGCCGCCGCGGGTGTCGGTCAAGGCACGCTCGCGTTCGTGGCCGCTCCGGGGATGGTCGTCGCGGCCGCATTGTTCTGCCGCGAGATTCGTCGTGGCGACCCGTCAATAGTCGCGAGGGGACATGGACACGCACACGCTCGAGCTTCTCGAATTCGACAAGGTTCGTGCCCTGGTGGCAGCGCGCGCAGCGTGCTCGCTGGGAAAGACCGCCGCGCGCCTGATCGAACCGCTTCTCGATCTCGGCCAGATTCATCAACGCCAGGTTCTGACGACCGAGATGGTCGAAGCGATCGGCACTGGCCTGCGGCCCCCCTTCGGCGGCTTGCACGACATTCGCCAGCTCGCGCGCGGCGCTCAAAGGGAGAGCGTGCTCGAAGCCGAAGAGCTGGCGGAAACCGGTCGAGACCCTGAGAGCAATCGGCAACCTCGACTCATGGCTGGCGAATATCGGTGAGCAGTTCCCGCGGCTGGGGGGGCTCCGCCAGGGTATCGGCGAGTTTTCGGGCATTGCCGTCGCCATCGAGGGCTGCCTCGACAACCGGGGCAAGGTCATCGATACCGCCAGTCGCCGCTTGTCCGCGCTGCGGCGGGAGATCGCACGCGCCCAGGAGCGAATCCAGGAGACGCTCCGGCAGATGCTTCGTTCGCCGACGATCCGGAGGATTCTTCGATTTCCCAATTTCACGATGGTCGGACATCATTATGTTTTGCCCGTGGCCAAGGACCATCGTGGTGAGGTTCCCGGCTCGGTCCTCCGCACCAGCGCCAGCAACGAGACCGTCTACGTCGAGCCGACCGCGATCAGTGAGCAATCGGCCCAGCTCTCGTTCCTGCGAGCGCGCGAGGCGAAGGAAGTTCGCCGCATCCTCCGCTGGCTGTCGGCGCAGGTCGGCATGGTGGCCGATTCCTTGATCGGGACGCTCGAGACAATGGCGGAGCTCGATCTGGTTCACGCGCAGGCGCGACTGAGCATCGACTATCGAATGTCGTCGCCCCAGTTCAATCAGGAGGGAAGGCTCGTTCTCCGTCGGTGCACGGCACCCTTTGCTCGAGGCTCTTCCAGGGTGATCCGGCGATCGTCGTTTCGGCTCCGGCCTCACCGGCGCCGGCACCTGCGACGCTCGCGAATTTCAAGACGGCTCACCGGTTGATCGTCGGCGACCCGGCGGCGCTTCAGTCCGATGCGTTGCCCCAGGCTGTCAATGCCGCCACGAGCCCGCCAGCCGTGTTGTCGAAGTCCCGGACGGTGACCGCCGATCGACGTCAATCTCGGGCTGCGATTTCAGATCCTGGTCGTCACGGGTCCGAACACGGGCGGCAAGACGGTCGCGCTCAAGACCGTGGGCTTGCTGGCGCTCGATGGCTCAAGCCGGATTGCACGGTGCCCGCCCGGGAGGGCTCTCAGTTTCCGATCTTTGATAACGTGCTCACGGATATCGGCGACGAGCAGAGCCTCGAACAATCGCTCTCGACGTTTTCGTCGCACGTGGGGCGAATCCGCGAAATCTTGACAACGGCGACTCCACAGTCGCTGGTGTTGCTTGACGAGCTCGGCGCGGGAACCGATCCGATCGACGGCGCGGCGCTGGGCCGCGCGATTCTCGATGAGCTCGACAGCATCGGCTGCCGCTTCGATCGTGACAACCCATATTGGCGACTTGAAGACATACGCCCTGTCCAATCCCCGTGCCGAGAACGCCGCGGTCGAGTTCGACGATGAAACCCTGCGGCCCAAGTATCGATTGCTCGATTGGCGATATCGGATCATCGAATGCCTTGAAGATCGCTCGACATTTGCGATTGCCCGAGCACGTCGTGGCGCGTGCCGAGTCTTACCTGGCGCAGAGCCGGACCACGGGCGTGGCCGACTGGGAAGTTCTCCAGCGGCTGCGCAAGGAGGCCGAGGCCGCGCGCGAGGCGCGGTCGCTTGCACAGGCCGAGGCCGAACGCACGCGTGAAGCGCTCGGCCGAGCGTCTGGCGGAAATCCAGAAAGAATCGCAAAAGGCGGACACGATTGCCGAGGCGCGCGCGCGTTGCAGCCCGGCGATCGCGTGGTCGTGCCGCGCCTCGGGTACGATCGGCCCGGGCGGCTGGTCAAGCTCGATCCGCGCAAGAAAACGGCCGTCGTCGCGATCGGACACGTGACCTGGAACGTCGCGATCGACGAGCTGATTCCGCAAGAGATTCGCGATCCATCGTCGACCGGGCCGCAAAACCCACGCCTGGGCTCGCGAAATCCCGCGGCGCGGCCGCGCCGTCTTGCCTGAAGCAGCCGGCGACGAATGATGCCGGGTATTGCGCGACTCAGTCACATCATGGCTTACGACGTCTCATGACCTGGCGGTGCCGGTGCTTTGAGAAACAACACTCCAAGTGGCGGCACGCGGATTGACACATGGAACGGGCGGCCGGCGTGTTCCTCGGGGACGCCCCAGACACCCCCCTGGTTGCCGACGTTCGACCCGCCATAGATCTCGGAATCGCTGTTGAAGATCTCGCGATAGAATCCGCCAGTCGGAACGCCGATCCGATAGTTCTCGCGCACGACGGGCGTGAAATTGCAAACCACGACGATGGCGTCGTCGAGATTCTTGGCCCGGCGCAGGAACGCGATCACGCTATTTTCCCAGTCGTGCAGCTCGAGCCATTCGTAACCCTGCCAGTCGAAATCGATCTGGTGAAGTGCCGGCTGCGCGCGGTAAAGCCCGTTGAGGTCGCGGACCAGTTGCAAGATCCCCCGATGATCACGCCACTCCAGCAGGTGCCAGTCGAGGCTCTCATCGTGAGTCCATTCGCGCCATTGTGCGATCTCGCTCCCCATGAAGAGGAGCTTCTTTCCGGGGTGGCCGTACATGTAGCCATAGAGAAGGCGAAGCTTCGCGAACTTTTGCCAGAGGTCGCCCGGCATCTTGTCGAGAAGCGATTTCTTGCCATGCACGACTTCATCGTGTGAAAGAGGGAAGATGAAGTTTTCCGTGAACGCATAGATCATGCTGAAGGTGAGTGCGCCATGTTCGTACTTGCGATAGACCGGATCCTTGGCGAGATAGCGCAGCGTATCGTTCATCCAGCCCATGTTCCATTTCAGGCTGAAACCCAGGCCGCCCAGATAGGTTGGCCGCGAGACGCCCGACCAGCTTGTCGATTCTTCGGCCGAAGTGAGAACGCCGGGATGCTCGGCATGACACACTTCGTTGAGCCGCTTGATGAAATCGATCGCCTCGAGGTTTTCATTGCCGCCGAAAACGTTGGGGATCCACTCGCCGGCCTTGCGGGAGTAATCGAGATAAAGCATGGACGCCACGGCATCGACGCGCAGGCCGTCCAGGTGATAGCGGTCGAGCCAGAACAGGGCGTTGCCAAGCAGGAAGTTGCGGACCTCGGGCCGGCCGTAGTTGAAGATCTTGGTTCCCCAGTCGCGGTGCTCGCCGAGCCTCGGGTCGGAGTGCTCGTACAGGTGCGTGCCGTCGAAGTAGCCGAGGCCGTGCGAGTCGTTGGGGAAATGCGCCGGCACCCAGTCGAGAATCACGCCGAAACCATGGCGGTGCAGCGTGTCGACGAAGTACGCGAAATCATCGGGCGTGCCGAACCGCGACGTCGGCGCGAAGTATCCGACCGGCTGATAGCCCCAGCTTCCGTCGAACGGATGCTCGGTAATCGGCATCAACTCGACGTGCGTGAATTGCGTATGTTCGAGGTGGCCGACGAGCTGGTCGGCCAGCTCGCGATAGTTGAGAAACGGCTGGTCTGGTCGCCTGTCCGCTTCCACGAGCCGAGATGAACCTCGTAAACGGCAATCGGCTTGTCGAGCCCCTGGCGCTCCTGCCGCGCTGGCCAGCCACTCATGGTCGTTCCAGGAAAATTGCGTGACGTCCCAGACGACCGACGCGGTTCGAGGGCGATGCTCGGCGGCAAACCCGTACGGGTCGGATTTCAGGACAAGGTAGCCGTCGTGGCGGCTCTTGACCTCGTACTTGTAAACCTCGCCCTGGCAGAGGTCGGGAATGAAGATCTCCCAGATGCCCGTCGGCCCTCGATTGCCCATCGGGTGGCGCCGGCCGTCCCAGTGGTTGAAATTGCCGATGACGCTGACCCGCTGGGCATTGGGCGCCCAGACGGCGAAGTGAACTCCGCGTACGCCCTGGTGAAGTCGGATATGGGCGCCCAGCCGCTCATAGTTGCTGGTAGTGAGTTCCTTCGCCGAGCAAGTGAAGGTCGAAATCGGTGAGAACCGGACCAAACTGGTAGGGATCGACAAACGACCAGGCGTGCCCCTCATGATTCTCGACGCGAAGGCGATAAGGAAACGTATTCTTGCGTCCCGAAAAGACACATGCGAAGAAGCCGGCCGGATCGAGCCGTTCCATCGCGACCGACTGACCCGGCTCGCCACTGGCCAGATCGATGACCCAGGCGGCACGCGCCTCGGGCAAGAACGCGCGAATGATCCACGAGTTGGGGGCGCAGCGCCCGCGTCGAGCGGATGAATTCCCAGAATCGAGAATGGGTTCCAGTGATCGCCGTGGACGATCAGGTCGATATCCGACTGCGACGTCGTCGGTTCCCGACGGCTAAGAACTGGCATTTTGATAAACTCGAAGTCGTTTCATCGTGGCGATGGTCAACGCCGTGCGTGTTGGTGTCTTGCCGTTTTATATGGTCGAGGCCACTTCACGCAATCCCGAAGCCAAAAATGGGGCGACGGCAGCGGAATCGGCTTCTTCATTTCACCTGGAGCATGCGGTCCAGGGCGATCCTTGCCCAGCTCGCCGTGTCGGACGGGACCTTGATGCGGTTAACAGGTGTTCCCTGGGCCAAATTTTCAAGACACCAGGCGAGGTGGGGCAGGTCGATTCGATACATTGTCGCGCACATGCAGACCATTGGCGACAGGAAATGGATGATTTTATCAGGATTTTCCTCAGCGAGCCGATTGACCAGGTGAATCTCGGTACCGATCCCCCACGTCGACCCGGCGGGAGCCGACGCGATCGTCTTGATGATGAATTCCGTTGAGCCGACGAGGTCCGCGGCATCGACGACCTGCATCATGCACTCGGGATGAACGAGAATCTTGCCGTCGGGAAATCGCTCGCGAAACTGTTTGACGTGACCGGGCTTGAACGTCTGATGAACGGAGCAGTGACCGCGCCAGAGTAAAACGCGACTGGCTCTGATGGCACGTTCTGTATTGCCGCCCAAGGGTTCACGCGGATCCCACAAAGCCATCTCGGACAGGTCGATTCCCATCGCGCGGGCCGTATTACGACCGAGGTGCTGGTCGGGAAAAAAGAGCACGCGGCGGCGCTCCGCGAAGGCCCACTCCAGCACCGCGCGGGCGTTGGAGCTTGTGCAGACGATTCCGCCATGACGGCCACAGAACGCCTTCAGCTCGGCGGTGGAGTTGATATAAGTCACCGGAGTGAGATCATCGGTGTCAATCAGGTCGCCAAGATCCTGCCAGGCCGCCTCGACCGAATCGAGATCCGCCATGTCGGCCATGCTGCAGCCGGCGGCCATGTCGGGAAGATAAACGCTAACCTCATCGCGTGACAGCACATCGGCCGTCTCGGCCATGAAGTGGACCCCGCAAAACACGATTGAGCGGCACGTTTGGCTCGTCGCGGCGAGCTGGCTCAACTTGAAGCTGTCGCCCGTCAGGTCGGCGAAGCGAATGACCTCGTCCTGCTGATAATGGTGTCCCAGGATGAGAAGCGAGTCACCCAACCGCTCTTTGACGGCCATGATCCGGCCTTCGAGCTCGGCGTTCGCGAGGTCACGGTAGCCGTCAAAGGCTTTTTGCGAAACATGAGCTGAGCTTGCAAGCGCTGTCTGGGTCATTATTTCCGTGATGGCATTCGAGGAGCGGGTTCTCACCCGGCGGATTGTGTGTACAGGCACTTGACCCCCCGGTTTCAAGCCCGGCCGGTCAGCCGGCCCTGTCCCCGGGCTGGATCTCATCCGTATTATACTCTGAGCTTGCTGGGAGACGACTGTTCGGCCGTCGACAGGAAACAATTGTAAGAGACAAGCAAGCACGGCTCCATGCCATGATCGGGCGCGGATTGCGACCTGGCGAAGCGACGCGAATCGCGTGGGCGGCTACGACGAAGGACGCTGGAGTGTAAGCTGATGGATGCCGTGTTGATCGTCGACGATAGCGCAGCCGATCGCGCCTTGCTTCGAACGATCCTCGGCAAAGCCGGGTATGCTGTTTACGAGGTAGCCAAGGGGGGCGAGGCGATCGAAAAGGCGCAGCGAAATTCGCCCGCACGTGATTATTCTCGATGTCAACCTCCCTGATCAAAGCGGCCTGGCGGTCTGCCGGGCGATTCGCGCCGACGGCGAGCTGACCAATGTTCCCGTCTTGATGCTGACCGTGCGCGGCGACGATACCGACATTCTGGCCGGGCTCGAGGCCGGCGCCGACGATTACGTCGCCAAGGATTCGGCCGGCCAGATCGTGATCGCGCGAGTGCGGCGCCTGATTCAGTTTCGCCAGATGTCGAGCATGGCGATGCTCAATCAGCAACTCGTTCAGGTCGGACGTTTACTCGCGGGAATCATGCATGAGATCCGAGGTCCCCTCGCCGTGATCCGCGGGAGTGCCGAGCTTCTCGTCTATACCGAGGCCCTCAAGGAAGACGATCGCCAGTGGATTGACGCGATCATCCGCAACGCCCAGCTCCTCCAGTTGCGTCTCGACCATCTGATGGCAACGGTTCGGAACAGCTCATCGCGCGTGCATCAGCTCGCGGTGCCGGTCGTCGTTGAAGAGGCCGTCCAGTTGTTTTCGAAGGGGCTGCCCCCCGGAGACCGTGCGATCCAGATTGAACTCGTGTGCGACGACGCCCTTCCGCCCGTCTGGATCGATCCCGGCCGCCTCATGCAAGTGCTGTTCAACATCCTGGGCAACGCCCAGCAAGCCGTCTCGCGAACCGACCGCATCGGGCGTATCACGGTACACGTCAGAAACGCGGTCGATCAGGGGCACGACTGGGTCGTTATCGATCTCGTTGACAACGGAACGGGAATTCCGGCCGCTTTCATCGATCGCATTTTTGAACCGTTTTTCACCACGCGCGAAGAGGGGACCGGTTACGGGCTGTACCTGGCCTCCGAGTTATTACGCGAGCAGTCAGGCCGTCTCACGGCACGCAACAATCCTGACGTGGGCGCGACGTTCAGCATCTGGCTCCCGCGGCGCGACGCATCGGCCGAAAACACCAAAAATAGCGCCACGGCCCCCGCCTAAATGACTTTGCGTGATGTCGGGACGAGCCCGGCTCGTGCCGTGGGACGGAATGGCATTCCGTCCTACGAAATACCTCGACCCGGTTGATGCCCGCGTCCCAGGATCATGCAAGGCTATTTAGATCGCGGCTCGTTGGTTCAAGATGACGATGCGGTTGACTTCGAGTGCCCCGACACGCAAGGCCGTCCGGAGCGCAACGGCGGGATGTCTCCTGGAGCCATTGAACGATGCCCGACCCGGTCTTGATCTCTTCCCCCGTTCGGTTGCGACGCTTTACGCGCTGGACCGCGCCGGCCGTCACGAATCTCGTCTGGCTGACCGTCGTCGCGGTGGCTGTTGCGAAACTGCGGCAATCCGACGGCGTGGTCGTCGCCCTGACGGCCTTAGCCGCGGTGGCGGCGACGTTCGCCAGTTTCGCCTGGAGCGAAAAAACCCGGTGGCGGCGGCCAATCTGGCACGCGACGCAATCGATTCGCAACTTGAGACATAACCCGGACACCCGGCCGGCCGCCGCGCCGGCCCGGTCGCCGGAGGCTCGTGGAATTGACGTCGGAAATCGGTTTGCTCGCCAGGGCCCTGCGTGCTCGATCGACCACGCGCCGGGTGTCTCGGCCAGCGGCGCTGAGTGCCGACGCGCGACCGGCCGCTCCCGAGTCTGCGATGACCCGAAGCGGCCTTTATGATGCGCCGCCGGCGGTGGGCGGCGCCCATCGCGAGTTTCCCAGCGACCCCTCGATGTCGGGCGACTATGCGACCACCGATATGGTCAACCGGCTCGATCCGATCCATTTTCGCTGGATCGAATCAAGCACGGCCGAGCAGATCTTGCTGGGATGGCCACTCCAGGAGCTCAGAGAAAAATCGTTTCTCGATCTGGTGCACCCCGACGACCGGCGGCACGCGCAGGACGCCTTCGCGCTGGCGCTCGAGCGGGGTGAAGCCATGGGGCTCGTCATCCGGATGAAGACCGCGAACAGCCACACGCGTGCGATCGAAGTCAATATCGGGGCGCGTTATGGATCCAACCAGAAGGTCACGCACTTGCGGTGTCATCTCGCGGACGTCACCGATAAGGTTCGCGCCGACCGCGCGTTGCGTTTGCGAACCCTCGAGTTGACGCAAGTCAACGAGCAGTTGCGGCAGATCAACCGCGAACTCGTCGAACTCAAGGATCGCTACGGCGATCTTTACGAAAATGCGCCCGCCATGTACTTCAGCCTCGATACCGCGGGCAACATTATTGAGTGTAACCAGACGATGCTGGCGACCCTCAACAAGAAGCGAGAGGAGGTCATCGGCCATTCTTACGTTTCCTTGCTCCACGAATCGTCGGCCCCTCATTTCGCGCCTGGTTATCGTGCGTTCCTTGAACGCGGCTCCGCCGAGAAAGAGACGCGGTGGGTCAAAGCGGGGGGCGAGGAGATTGACGTCTGGTGCGCCGGCACGGTGGTCCCGGGTCTCAAAGGAGCCGCCACGCATGCACGCTTCGTTGCGCAAGACATCACGGCCAGGCGGCTCCTCGAGGAAGAACTGCGCGTCAAGAATCAGCGGCTTGCAAAGGCCAACGGCGAGTTATCGCAGCGAAATCGCGAGCTCGACGAATTCGTCTATGCCGTCTCGCACGATTTACAAGAACCATTGCGCACCTTGATCGCATTTTCCGACTTCCTGTTACGAGACTACGGCGACCGTCTCGAAGCCGAAGGTCAGGAATTCGTTCGATACCTGGTCGACGCGTCGCGACGGATGCGCGCGATGATTCACGGGATGCTCAACCTGGCCCGTGTCGGTAAGGTGGTCGGCGAATACTCACTGATCGACCTGGACGAACTGGTCGCGGTCATCAAGACCGACCTGGGCGAACTCTTGCGGTCGCGAGGCGCGGAGATTCAGGTGGCCGGTTCTCTGCCAAAAGTGTGGGGCGATCGCAACAGAATTGGTCAGCTTCTGGTCAATCTGATTGGCAATGGCATAAAATACAACAAGTCGGCGCGTCCCTGTGTCAAGGTCGATACAGTCGCTGCCGCCGCCGCGAGTTTGCCGGAAGGTAAGATCGATCAAAGCGCGGAATGCGACGTCACGATTTCGATTTCCGACAATGGAATCGGGATCGATCCCCAGTTCCATGCGACGATCTTTCAGCTCTTCAGACGCCTGCACACCCAGGAGGAAATCGAGGGCACGGGTGTTGGCCTGGCCATTTGCAGCAAGATCGTGCAGGCTCATGGCGGTCGAATCTGGGTCGAGAGCACACTGGGAGCGGGAGCCACATTCTTCATCCGGTTACGAGGCAAACCGACTGCGGCAGCGATTTCGTCAACCTCAGGCGCCGCGGCGACGGATGGATCGGAGATGCGTGCTTCCCAGGTAATGGTGGATGAATCCAACGCGAACCGATGAATTTCACATCCTGTTGATCGAAGACAGTCGTGCTGACGCCAAGATCATCGAGCGCCGCCTTTCGCGAATCCGGCAACGCCTATCGGCTGACCGTGATTTCCGACGGCCGGCACGCGCTCGAACATCTCTTTGGCCTGAGAGACGACGGGATCGCGGCCAATCAGCCCGACCTGATCTTGCTCGACTTGAATCTACCGGGATTGAACGGTTGCCAGGTGCTGACCCAGATCAAGAATGACCCGTACCTGCGGCTGACGCCGGTCGTCGTTCTCACGACGTCGCACCGCGAAGAGGACATTCTGGAAACGTACATGGCCGGGGCGAATACCTACATCGTGAAACCCGCCGAGTATCCGAGTTATCGCGAGCTTGTCGCGACGTTGCGCCAGTACTGGATGAACACCGCGCTGCGAGTACCGGGCCATTTGCGGCGCGGTCTTGCGAGCGACGCTTGAATCGGACGCGGCGGCGCGGCGATCATCTTTCACGCGCGACAACCGCGGCCGCCGGGTGTTAGCAGCGGCCGAGGGTTGAGCCATTATCGCGGCCAGGGAGAGCCACCTCGCTGACCGGTCGGGCCCGTGCGTCTCGCCCCAAGAGCCCTCACCTCAGCCCATGGGGAAGGGCTCTTGGGGCGAGGCAGAAGCCGATGGCCAGGGTGGAAGACTCCAGTTCGATCGCAGGGCAACATGACCGAGCATCCGAGACAGGGCGATTGAAGCGCGCGGTAGGACGTCTTCGCTCTCCGGCGTTCCCTTGGGACGGCGTGGTTTATCGATCGGCGTCGCCACGATACGCGACCGGAGCGGATCTCCTGACCGGGATGGGAAGCAAACTGGCCGGTGCGAGGTGGAACGCGCCGAAAAGCTTTCCGGCCGTCTACACGAGCCTCGACCCGCACACGGCCTTGGACGAAGTCCTCGCCCACTTCCGCTATTACGGTCTACCAATCGAATCGGCGATGCCTCGCATGACGGTCTCGGTCCGCGTCACGCTCGAACGAATCCTCGACGTCACCGACCGATCAATCCTCTCGTCGCTTCGCCTGTCCCGGAAGCGGCTCCTCTCCGAGCCGTGGCGTATCAAGCAGAATTCCGGCGAAGAGGCGGTCACGCAAGCCCTCGGCCGGGTCGCCAGGGACTCTGGTTTCGAGGGGATGCTCGTCCCCTCAGCGGCGAGGAAAGGTGGGACGAATCTCATCATTCTCCCCGACAACCTCCTACAGTCGAGCCGTCTCACGATCATTAACCTTGACCAACTCCCGGTTCCTCCCCAAAATTGACCATGCAAATCTGCACGCACATTTTCTTGGCACGTACGGTCTGTTCCGCCAAAATGGATCGAGGAGGACAACGACTCATGGCAACGAGCAAGAAGAAAGTCGCCGACAACAAGGCTTCGGTTCGGTCCGATATCTCGAAGCCGGGCTTGCCGCTCTCGGTAAACACGGTCCGTGACCGCCTCGGCCTCAGCCGGAAGCTGTTCTCCCGGCTCGCAGGTTTTTCCGAACGCGCGATCGCCGATTGGGAGAGTGGGAAGCCGGTGAGCGAGCCGGGACTTCGCCGAGTCAAGGAGCTCGACCGGCTGAGGGAGCGGCTCTCCGAGGTGGTCATGGAAGACGCTATCCCCGGCTGGCTCGACTCGCCCAATGAGGCGTTCGGTGGATTGAAGCCGCTCGAAGTTATTGAGCGTGGCGAGGTCGATCGCGTTTGGACGATGATCTACCACCTTGAATCGGGCGTCGCGAGTTGAGTGGAACTGAGATTGGCCAAGACGCATTGCTCGATGACTTTCTCCACGAAGCCCCGAGGTTGTCGGCATGACCCCGGAGAAATCAATGGGGACAAGGGAAACTTCGGGAAACTTCGGGGGACAGGAAACTTCGGGAAACTTCGGGGGACACCATACCTAACTCACGGCGACAATCGAGTCTGGTACTTCCAGAAACTTCGGGGGACACCATACCTAACTCACGGCGACAATCGAGTCTGGTACTTCCAGGACCGGCGGAACTCCCACGGCAACAGCCCATCGCGACTCTGTTTCACGCTCCCAACGCCCGTTTCAACGGGTCGAGCCCGATCAGAGTACTCTGGGACGGCGATTCTACCCGTTCATCCACATCAACAGCGATTTCGGCTTCTACGGCGCTTGCAGGCCCGACGACCAGCAATTCATCCGAGGCGACATCGAGGCTACGGCGAATTTGACTGAGAGGAGACAAGCATGAACTGGCGAGACCGCATCAGCGTCGATCCAAACATTTGCCATGGCAAGGTGTGCATCAAGGGCACCCGGATCATGGTGTCGGTGGTGCTAGACAACCTCGCGGCCGGGGAGTCGGTCGAGGCGATCCTGCGGAGCTATCCGACCCTGAAGTCCGAGGACATCCAGGCGGCACTCGGGTACGCCGCCGATCTCGCACGTGACCGGGTGGTCTCCGTCCCGGCGGGTGCGTGATGAAATTCAAGACCGACGAGAACCTGCCGGTCGAGGTTGCCGACGACCTGCGGCAAACCGGTCACGACACCCTCACGGTTGCCGACCAGCAGTTGGCCGGTCAGCCTGATGTCCGGGTCGCGGAAGTGTGCAAGGCTGAGGGGCGGGCCGTGGTGACGCTGGACCTCGACTTCTCCGATATTCGGGTGTACCCCCCGAACGACTATGCCGGAATCATCGTGTCGCGGCCATCGGTCCAGACCATCACGAACACCCGGCGACTGATCGGCCAGGTGATCGCCTTGCTGCCGACAGAACCGTTGGCAGGACATCTCTGGATAGTAGATGAAGGGCAGATACGCATCCGGGCCGGGACGACCCAGGGAACACCTTGATGGGCATCGTTAGCGATTATCTGATCGGCCTTATCGCCAAGCAAGTCGGTGACTTCAGGGGACACCCTACCTGATTCAAGGCGACAATCGAGTCTGGTACTTCCAGGACCGGCGGAGCACCCACGGCAAGAACCAATCGCGCCCCTGTTTCACGCGCGCGGCAAGAACTAATCGTGCCCTTGGTTCACGCGCACGGCAGGAACTATTCGCGTCCGTGTTTCACGCTCCAGGCACGCAAGGAAAACTCCAATGATAGCGCCGATTTGACCTTCGGCTTTTGAAGAGGCTACCTTGAATAGGGCTTTTGGCTTTCCTCGCGCTCTGCTGGTGGAACAACCGCCAGCACCGCGAGGCGATCGGCTACGCGATCCTGGAGGACGATCGTGAACGTGGAACTCAAACCCGAGCTGGAGTCTCGTTTGCAGACGATTGCGCGAGAGCGTTCGCTGTCCCTCCAGGAACTGGTCGAGGAGGCGATGGTCGCTTATCTCAACGCCCTTGAGAGCCAGTCGTCGTCGTCTTGGGTTAAGACCACACAACGTCTCCTCCCCAAGGTCTGGCCTACGGAAGACTTTTCGGAATGGACCCCTCCCGATGATCGTTAAAGCCCAAGGACAGATCTGGTGGGCCAATTTGCCCGTTCCATTGGGCTGGCGACCGGTCCTGATCCTGACCCGCGACGATGCCTTGCCCAAACTGCACTATGCGACGGTCGCGCCGTTGACACGAACCATCCGGGGGATTGACTCCGAGGTCGTCCTCGAGCCGAACGACGGCGTCCCGTCAGCCAGCGCCGTGACGCTCGACAACATCGCAACGATCGAACAAGACCTGCTGGTACGCTATCACGCGACACTCTCGGCGGATCGAATGAACGAGGTGTGGGAAGCGATCCACTACGTATTCAACATGTCCTTCTGAGCGACCGACGAGGCCACTCGTGGACAATTGATTTTCAATGGCACATCTGTCCGCACGTGGCTGTCGTCCGCGCGTGGCTGAGGAGGCGCCTGTGCCTGTCCGCACGTGGCTTGGTTTTGCGCAGGACATGATCTGCGCAGCCGCCGGATGTGCCCACGATTGGACATGCATTACCACAACCTTTACCATCGTCGACACCCGCTCGGTCATGGGCACCGGACCCGCGTGACTTTCCACAGCGAGGCCACTAGCTTTGCGTGCTCAGCATCGAAGCGGATAACAGGAACCTGGAGTCGTTCAATCTGATGGGCTACGTCATCGAGCGGCTGTCCGTAGGCGGCTCACCAAACGGAGGGGAAATGCCCGAGACGGAACCTATCCCGAAGCCTTTAGCACCGCCTGTGAAACCTCCACGGCCACCTGGAGCCCCTCCAGCCACTCCGGATCAACCACCCGGCCCGCCGGGACCACCTCTTAAACCAAGAGGGCCGCAACCTGGACACCCGCCGCTTCCGCCACCTGGGCCACCACCAAGGCAACCACCTGGAAAACCATCACCACCGCATACTGTCCCACACCCGCAACCAGGGCCTCAAAGGCCACCGAGTAGGGGACGACAGGGTGACATTTACTGGGGAAGTTAACAGTTCTGCCCCCCACTCAGTTGGCGCAATCTCGCGTGGAAATGCACTGGGTCGACGGTCTGACGAGGAAATCTCGCGTGGACATGCACTGGGTCGACGGTCTGACCACGGCGGTCCGATGATAATTGGATTTCACGCTGTGCGTGTCCACGGATGCCCCCATGAAATCATCGGCCGAGATCGACTGTTCGTCCATTGTGTGGTCCTCTCGCTGCATGAAACCGAGCGACGTGCGACACCCAGACATTCCTTTACCCTCCAGCCAGCGTCACCGCAAACTAAATCCAACAAATTCCAACTCGTTTTTACGATTAATGCATGATATCGTCAGCCTGCCACAAGACGTAGATAGAGGTGATCATTACCCGTTATCCTGGAGTTTCCCGGTCAGCCCTCGTCTTTGGCAATGCGTTGACAAGTCTTGCCAAAGGCGGTATGCTTGCTGGAAAGGAGGAGCCCATCATGGAAACTATGAACATTGCTTTACCAGAGGCGTTGAAACACTTCGTACAAGAACGTGTCACTGAAGGCGGCTATAGCAGCGTAAGCGAATATATGCGTGAGCTAATCCGTGCAGACCAGAAACGCAAAGTGGAAGAACGCATCGACACCCTGCTGCTCGACGGGCTGGAATCCGGCCAGCCGATCCCCGTCACACACGAGTATTGGGAAGAAAAGAAACGTCGGTTGACCGAGCGGCTAAGCAAAGCAACCAAGCCGCAATGACCGGCCAATACCACGTCCTGCCCGCCGCTGACCGAGACCTGGACGACCAGGCTGCGTATCTGGCGACGGAGGCCAGCTTAGAGATTGCCCTGCGATTCTATGACGCCGCCAGCACCACCTTCGGCAAATCGCCAGCATGCCCGGGCCTCGGCGAGCGATGGCCATCCGCCAATCCACGCCTGGGCGGGCTGCGAGTATGGCGGATCGAGGGATTCGAGAAACACCTGATCTTCTACCGTGCGGCGGAACACGGCATCGAAATCATTCGCATCCTCCACGGAGCACGCGACATCGATACCGTGCTCGAAGCAGAATCCATCCAGTAGCCGATCATTTGGCCAGGCAAATCCCTGGCCATCGCCCGCTTTGAGTCGGGCGTGCGATGCCGCCGCCTGCTTCCTTGACATACTGATAGAGCGTCGGCCTTGAGATGCCGACCGCCTTGCAAATTTCATCAATCGTATGTTTCTTTTGCCGGTAGACATCGACGGCCACGGCACGCTGCTTGTCGCCGACCTTCTTACGCCGGCCGCCTTTCACCGCCGCGAAATCTCATATTAAGATTCTGATGATTGGAATGGTAAGCCGGGCAGAAGAGATGTTATGCAAACATCGCAATAATATCGTTCCACGAATTCATCGCCCGACAGGCGTTCGACAACACGGGTCGTCGATTGTTTCAGTTGGCATTGCTCACATTCCTTGATGTTTTTCCAACGATAGCCGCATTCCCTGCATTCAAAACCTTCGGATAGCGATGCCATGGAGAAGGATGGTCGTTCGCGTGTGGGATAGAATCCCAGTGGCCGGATGATATGAGAATGACAGGCATGACAAGTCGGGCCGGTGATCGCCTGGCCGCAATGCGGACAGGACACGTCACGGGTTGAGATGAACTTAAGGCACCCTCCACACCGGCATGCCACCTGATTCGGTTTGAGCAGGTCCATATTAAACCTCCTATCGACATGCTACACGCTGGTAGGCTTGAGCCGGTTCTTAGCGACGATTCACCGTAAACCAGAGGAGGCGCTGGGCCTGTCCGCGGGTGGCTTCTCATTGAGGACCTCGTTTCACCGTCACGTTTTTTGCGGTATCCTACTTCAATCGTCATCGGACCTTGTACCCAGTGCATGTCCAAGCGTGGGTCTCAGGTCTGACCCCCGCGTGGAGGCTGGGCGTTTGGGCCTTCCCGTAGCGAACGGACAAAAAACAACGCCAAGCCGGAGGCCGGCCTGGACGGAGCGGGCGAAGGTTCGCACCACCGAGGTCCTTGCTCATCTCGAAGGCGTACTTGCCGTAGGGGGTGAACTGAATGCCCCTTCATCATATTTTTTCCAGAATTCTCCGGGGGAGCAATTCCTCCCCACTGACGAGTGCCAATTCGTTCGATGGTCTTCATATTTCGAACGACATCAATCCCCTGAGTGATGTTCTTTGGCGTAAAGGATAAGTCAGTGAGCTTCATCCCTTCGAGTGGCGACATGTCTGACACCGGCGTCTCGCTGAACGAACTTTACTCAAAGACATTCCCACTTCCACTGAGCGGTGACAGGTCGGCGACTTTCGTTTGGTTGAAATAAACATAATTCAACGGCATTCCCCGGAGTGGCGAAATGTCGGAGACAAGTGTGCTATCGAACGAGAAGAATCCCAGTTCCATCCCCTTCAGAGCCGAGATATCAGAGATCTTTGTTTGCGCGATACCGAAGTTGGTCAAGGGCATCCCTTGCAGTGGCGAAAGATCCGTGACTTGCGTTCCGATCGCACATGAGTAACCAAAGCGGCATACCTCGTAGCGGGGATAGGTCGGAGACTTTTGTGCTGAGAAACACAGATTTACCAGAGGCATGCCTTCGAGCGGCGACAAGTCCGACAATTGCCCTTTTTCCGGGCCGCTGCCACCGACAGTCCAGACATTGCAAACCTGTTAAAGCCCTCACTGGCGAAATGTCGACGACTTGATCCGACTGAAAACCAAGTTCCTTCACTACGCCGCCTTCGATCTTATGCGATTCAGTCCCATCGAACTCCGGATTCAGCTCCTTCAGCTTCTTGCTGACAGCGTCTACCTGCTTCTCGGCAGGCATGGCTTGCACGCCTTTCATCCATTGATCGAAACCGGGTGTCAGGGTTCCGAGTGGTTTCGAAGTCGACTTGCCAAACTCCCCCGCATCGTATTTCTTCCAGAATTCCTCGGGGGGAAGATCCGCCCACTCAAGAGTGCCGATCCGTTCGATGGTCTTCATGTTTCGAATGACATCAATCCCGTGAGTGATGTTCTTTGGAGTAAAGGTCAAATGAGTGAGCTTCATCATCCCTTCGAGTGGCGATAGGTCTGACACCGGCGTCTCGCTCAATGACAATCTCACCAAAGACATTCCACTTCCACTGAGCGGTGACAGGTCGGCAACTTTCGTTTGGGTGAAAGAAACGAAATTCAACGGCATTCCCGTTAGTGGCGAAATGTCAGAGACGAGTGTGCTACTGAACGAGAAGAATGACAGGCTCATTCCGTTCAGGGCCGAAAGATCAGAGACCTTTGTTTGCGCGACAACCAAGCTTCCCAAGAGCATGCCTTTGAGTGGCGACAAGTCCGACAATTGCCCTTTCCCCGGGCCGCTGCCATGACAGCTCAGAGAATACAAACCCGTTAGCGCCCTGAATGGCGAAATGTCTGTCACATGATCGGTGGCAATGCTTAGCCGGGTGACGGTTCCGTATTCGATTAACGGAGGCTTGTCTTCTGTGCTTGTCAGCTTTCCATCAAACCCCGGATTCAACTCCACAAGCTTCTTGCGGACCGCTTCCACCTGCTTCTCGGCTGGCAGTGCGTGCACGTCTTTGATCCACTGCTGGAAAGCTGGCGATTCCCACGCTTTGCCCTTTGCCACGGCTTCCACAGGCCCAGGCTGCTTGAGTCGCACGAGTTTCGCGGTCGAGCTTCGGGATGGCCACCCGACTCGATTGAAAACTCTTCCGTGTACAATTCAAAACCATCCTTCTTGACCAGTAGCTTTTTCTTGCCTGGAACGAGGTCGATCCTCATCGTTCCTTTTACGCTCGCCAAGCCACTGATTTCGACGGCATCTTGCTCCTTCAGAACGGTGACACTGGCACCAGGCTCGTTCACGGTGAGAAGCAGTTCGGCAGTGCCGTCTTTCGACTTCAAACTGATCACAATGCCGGCCAGCAAGGCCAAAACGCCGAGTACTCCGCCACCAATCAAGAAAGCCACCATTCTCTTCTTGCGGTTGCCGCCAATGGTTTTCGGATCAACCCGTTTCAGTTTGATGAGCGGCTCGGCTTGATCGGTTGCCAGGCTGATTTCGTTGAGGAACCGCGTGAGGCCGTCATCTTGCGCGGACACTGTGGGCTGCGGTTCGGAAGAGGATCTGATGCGGCAAGATTCCAGGTCGGCGATCACTTCGGTCATGGTCTGATAGCGGTCCTCGACCTTCTTGGCGACCATCCTGGCGAAGATCGGTTCCAGCCTCGTGGGGATCTCGGCTTGATGAATACGCAACGAAGGGACCGGCGTTTCACGATGAGCCAGAAGCTTCGCCATGATCGTATCCCCCTGGTAAACGGCCTTGCCTGAGAGCAAATAATACAACGTGCAGCCAAGGCTATAGATATCCGCGCGATGGTCGGCTTCCTTGGTATTCAGCGCTTGCTCAGGCGGCATATAATCGACCGTGCCCATGATCGTGCCCGTGCTCGTTAGCTCCGAAAGCGTGGCGGAGTCGCCGATTTCATGGATGCGGGCAAGGCCCATGTCGAGCACCTTGACCGTTCCTTGCGAGTCGAGCAGCAGATTCGCCGGCTTGATATCGCGATGCACCACTCCCTTCTGATGCGCAAACGCCAACCCCCGCGCGGCCTGCAAAATATAGTCAACCGCCCGATCGGCCGGCAGCGGTCCGCCTTGCTTGACCAAGTCGGACAGATCTCTGCCTTCGACATATTCCATAACCAAGAAATGAACGCCATTGGCGCAGTCGGCATCATCGGCCGCGACGATATTGGGGTGCCTTAGTTTCGCGGCGGCCATCACTTCACGTTCAAACCGGGCGATCGCCCCCGCGTCCTTGACGAACTCCAGCGGCAACATTTTCACCGCGACAGTTCTGCGCATCCGGCGATGTTCGGCCTTGAAAACCTGGCCCATGCCCCCGGCACCGATCTTTTCCAGCAAGACATAATTACCGACGACTAACGACCTGCCCTTCCCCTTCCAAATTTCTTCGACTTGATATTTCGTCAGCTTCCTCCTGCGAACAAGCTCGCGCGCCAGGTCTTTGGGATCCTCAACCGCTGTTTTGGGCGGAAGGAACTCCTTGATGGTTTCGCTGGCGAGAATCCCGCTATCTTCTAGCTGCTTGACAAACTGTTCGAGAAGAATGGCCATCTCGGGGCCTCGTCGTACGTCCTGGTTCGTTCAGGATAGGCAGCGTTTGCTCATTTCCAGTGATCGGCGTCCTTGTTTTCAGCAGAGAACAACGACCTTCATGGTCGAGAATGATTCTGCCGGATTGCAAGTTGGAAATCAACGGAAGCGCTCCTGTTGAGCAAAAAAATGTTTCTAGTCAACAACTTGCGGCAAATCTGTGGAAGCGGAAAAGAGGATAAGTCCAATTAGCAATGAAAGAGGCTCCCTAATTGGACTTATCCTCTGGTATGTAGTTTTCTTTCTTGAGAGAGAAATCTTCTCTTTCATCCATCCAGGCTATCTTGCGGGTTGGAATTCGATTTCCTCCAACTCGATGAGGTGTCTGTATGGCCAGCATGTCTCGCCGATTGACACGCCGTTCCCGGCACCCCGCTACGGTTTCCAAGCCCTCAGGATCGGTTCACCCCCGAGTCCAGAAAGTCGGGCCGCAACACTTCGGTATCGTCGCCGTCGATTGTGCCAAGGCTCGTTCCAAATGGATGTTTACTGATTTTTATGGTAACATTCTTATACAACCAACTGTCGTTGAGCATACAGGCCCTGGCCTCAATGCGGCTGTCGCCTGTGTCCGTCAAGCGATCGAGGCTCATGCGATTGCCGATCTGATCGTCGCCGTCGAGCGAACCGGCAATTACCACCTGCCGGTCAAACGGTCTTTCGCGGCCGCCGGCTTTGAGACCCGCGTCGTCCATCCGCTCACTTCCAAGCAATTCCGCCTCCCCGCCGATCCCGGCAACAAGACTGATGATACCGATCTGGCTGCCATCCAACGAGCGGCCGTCAATGGCTTTGGCTTGATCGAGCTGGCGCTTGATGAGGTCCATGCTCAACTCCGACTGCTCGCGCGCCACCGCCGCGACCTGGTGCGCAAGAACGCCTCACTCCGCAATCAAATCCACGTCGAGCTTGACGCTTTGTTGCCCGGACTCTCGGCGGCCGTTGGCAATGCCCTCGATAATGAAACCGCGCTTCTGATCGCGCGGCAACTCGGTTCTGCTCGGGCCATTCGCGCCCGTGGCTTGGAAGGTCTGGTCAGCTTGCTGGAAGGTCAGAAGGTACGCTTCCAGCACCGCAGCCTGGAGAAGATCCTGGCCTGGGCCGACCAGGCTCATGAAGCTTCAGAACATGAAGGTGTTCATCAGCGCATATTAGTTTCCTTAGATGACGAACGCCGGTCTCGGCTCCAATCGATCCGCCTTCTTGAGGGGGATTTGGCGTCGCTTCTGGCGCGAACTCCCTACGTGCTGCTCTTGAGCTTTCCAGGGATCAACGTCGTCTCGGCTGCCGAGTTCGCTGGCGAGATGGGTCCGATTCAAAACTCGCCCAGCGATAGCGCCATCACGGGGCGAGCCGGATTGTATCCCGCCCGCTATCAGAGCGATCAAGTCGACCGCACTGGGCCACTGGTTGGCCGGGCCAATCGCACGCTACGGTACACGATTCTCCTGATCGGCGAAAACCTGCTGAGGTGTAATGCTCATTTTCGCCGCTTGGGCGATGCCTGGCGAGAGGCTGGAGTCGATAAACGAGTGATGGTCGTGCGCACCGCCAAGCGGTTTTGCCGGATCGCCTATCGCATGGTTGCCGGGGGCCAGGTGTTTCGCCACCCGAGCTGCCGGGAGCGGCACTATATTATTGAGAAATTGAGTACATTTTATGTAAATCATAATGTACCAATAGATCAGATGCTCACTGATTTGTGTGAAGCAGCCAAGGCGATTCCAGCGGCCGAGCATGCCGCCGAAGCCCAGCGGTTCCAGGCCAAGTGCGCGGCAACTCCCAAGCGTGGCCCTTCGGCCTCGCCTGGCCCTGCCACGCCGCACTCGAACATCGGCCGACGTTGTACCGGGCCGCGTCCGCTGAGTGCCATTTTGCCCGAGATCCTACTTCGATTGGGGGTGACGATGATAGAATCGAGCGCGTCAGGGGAGACCGATCCCACCTGACCGCGATGGCCGACGGCCCGAACAACGCCTATCATCCCCGTGGCGCTTTGACGCCTTCGAGTAAAGCGTGGCGTTCTGTCGGATCACCCAACGCCTGATGCGGCAGCGTGGGGTCACTCCCCTGATAACCAGTGTGGCGAGTGGTGATTGCCAACACGCGACAGAGGTGGCCGTGGCCTCGTGGTTACTGGTCAAATGTCTCCCATTAACTCGCCGTTCGGCGAGCATGGGGAGGGTGCGCGCCTGCGATCACTCACTCAAAACCCGCATGGCAGTCTTTGTTCGCTCTATCCCCTTTGTTCGCTCGTCCTCTCCGAGCATCGAGATTCTGATCGGCTGCTGGGCTACAAAGGGCATACACCTGGAGTACAAGGCCAACAAAAGACCAGGCAATGCCCATCACACTGAATCCAATGACGCAGTTCCGGATATAGGCGTTTCGTCCCTCAAGGGTGTCAGGGCTAAATGATATCACCGAGTAGACTGGATCCGCGCTGATCTCACGGCTGATCCCGATCGACCAGGAGAGCCACCAGCATTGACCGAGACTGAACACGCCGAACGCGATCAGTGACATCCATAAGCCACGGCGCTTTCCCCGAAACGCCGCAATGCCCGTTTCTGCGACCGCGAGGCAAACAAGAACGGTAATCGCCATTAGTCCGAAACCTGTCAGTGTCTCGCTCGCGTCAAAACGTAAAATCAAGAATTGAACAATGCTAAACAACACAATGCACTCGATTGCGAATATTGAGAACGTAAAAACCGTGTAGGCGCCGGCGACGAGCGAAACGTGGCGGCGATACCAGCGCCACATACGCTGCTGCATCGTGGTCTGGCTCGCCTGAATCGGCTCGTCGTTCAAGTAGCGCTGCACGTCGGCGGCGAGGTCTTTGGCCGTCTCGTAGCGGCGGTTGCGGTCTTTCTCCAGGGTCTTCATCACGATACAGTCCAACTCGCCCCGGACCAGCTTGGTCAGCTTGGCCGGCTCCATGTCGCCGTTGGGCCGAGATGGAGGCCAGCGCCTCGCCCGAGTCGCTAATCCGCCTGCTGGGCTTGGGCGGCTCCTCCTCTTTGATCATGCGCAGGATCTCGGCGTAGGCTGCTTCCTTCATCGTCTTGTGGCTCAGCGGCGTGTTGCCGGTCAGCAACTCGTACAGGAGCACGCCCAGCGAGTAGATGTCGCTGCGGGTGTCGACCCCGAGGGCGCTCATCTCGGCCTGCTCCGGGCTCATATATTCCAGCGTGCCGACCAGCGTGCCGTACTGCGTGAATAGTGTCCGCTCCGTCAGCTTTTGCTCGGTCGCCTTGGCCACCCCGAAGTCGATCACCTTGGGCGCCGGGCGGCCGTCGTAGAACGTGACCAGGACGTTGGAGGGCTTGACGTCGCGGTGGATGACTCCTTTCTGGTGGGCGTGCTGGATCGCCTGGCAGACCGGGATGAACAGCTCGAGCCGCTGGCGCGGGGTGAGGTGGTTCTCGTCGCAGTACTGGGTGATCGGCACGCCGTGGACCAGCTCCATCACGAAGTAGGGGCGGCCCTCCGGGGTCGTTCCCGCGTCGAGCACGCGGGCGATATTGACGTGGTCCATCAGCGCCAGGGCCTGGCGCTCGGCCTCGAACCGCGCGATCACCTGGCGGCTGTCCATGCCCGGCTTGATGACCTTCAGGGCGACCTTGCGGCGGACGGGCCGCTCCTGCTCGGCCATGTAGACCACGCCCATTCCGCCCTCGCCGATCTGCTGGAGCAACTTGTAGGGACCGATCCTCGTGCCCGGCCCCTCGGAGAGCCGGTCAGGCCCGAAAATTTCCGTGGGCGGGGCGAGCGGCTGATGCAAGAAGCTGCCGGCTTCCTCATGCGACCGGAGCAAGCCCTCGACCCGTTCGAACAGCGAGGGATTGCCCTCGCAGGCCCCTTCCACGAAGGCCGCCCGTTCGGCCGGGCTTGGCTTTTCGAGGGCGAGGGCGAAGATCGACTCTTCCGACGGCTCGTTCTGAGGCATGGCTGGGATTCCCGGCAAGGAATGGGTCTCTGAGCACAGTGCGTCAAAAGAACCGAAAACCTCTCACGGTTTTTCCCCGCTCAAGGGAATTCCCACGATCGACCGGTGCAACCAGGCCCGTGCGTAGTTCCAGTCGCGGTGCCCCGTGGCGAGCGAGATGCCCAGGACTTCCGCCGACTGTTCCATGGTCAGGCCGGCAAAATAGCGGAGCTTGACCAGCTCGGCCTTCCGCGCATCCTTGATCGCCAGTCGATCGAGGGCCTCGTCCAGGGCCAGCAGGTCGACGGAGCGATCCGCCGCGGCGAGCTCGAGCCTGGTCGAGATCGATCCGTTTCCGATCTCCCCCGCGTCGCGGCGACTTCATCCGCCGGGCTCGTTCGATGAGAATTCGCCGCATCGCCTCGGCCGCCGCGGCGAAGAAGTGGCCTCGGCCGTTCCAGCCGGGGTCTTCGGCGCCCACCAGCCGCAAGTAGGTCTCATGAACCAGGGCGGTCGCCTGGAGGGTCTGCCCTGGCGCTTCATGGGAGAGCCGCTGTGCGGCCAGGCGCCGTAGCTCGTCGTAGACCAGCGGGAGCAGTCTCTCGGCGGCCCGCGAGTCTCCCTGCTCGATCGCCGAGAGAATTCGGGTCATCTCGTTCATGGCGAAACTCCGCCCGGCCCCATGAGCCAACGGGACGGTCACGACCGAGCTGGAATCGACGTTGCCCTGACCCGATGGGGCAAACGTGACCGGAGAACGTGACGATCCCTCACCAGCCTAACGCTCGGAGCCTCTTCATCATAGCCGGGTGTCGCCCGATCGAACCGATCTCGCAACGTCACGCCTACCTCGCCGCGCTTGACCCACGCTTGGACATGACCCACGCTTGCTATCGCCAACCGCGAAAACTTCCCGACGCTGAACCGTACCTGCGATCAGATTACACTCCAAAGGGCAGCGGACTCCCCTGCCTGCGAACAACCCATCACGTTACAATAGGTTAATATCTCGTCTTTCCCAGCCTTCCTAAAATTTCCCTCTTGCCTTGATGGCGTTTGTAGGTCATAAGGGCGTTATGACCTACGAACACGCCGATAATCCAGACGCCAGCATGTTAAGTTGCCCGGTATTTGGCGTGGTTTCTTCGGAGCTATTTGGCCGCTTGCACCCGCCGAGCGGCTTCGGTTATTGCCCTGCTTCTCGCTCCCTGTTCGGACGCCGCCCCTCGGCCGCCTCACTCAAGGCGGAGAAGATGCTGCCCAGCAGGCCACCCAGAAGGCCGAAGGCGATTGCCGCGAGCATGTGGCCGATACGCCGATAGTGGAGCAGATTGACCACCCGCCCGGCGTAAGGAGCGAGTTTCGTCAGCCCAGGACGGATGGTCGTTGACATCATCGGCGGAGGCTCGGTGCTCATCTCTCCCACTGGGCCGGGGTCGGTCGTTATCGCTGTGGGAGTCTGCGGGGGGGGTTTTACGGCGTCCAACAACGCCTTGGTCAAGAAGGGCGGGGCCGACACGCCGTTCGGCCCCGGCCAGAGCCAGAATGTCGTCAACAAATAGACCCAACCGAAGAGGCTGAAGCCCAGGCAGGCCATGCGAGACCGCCTCCGAGTCGCGGCCACCCCGAGTAGAGCGGCTGTCAGTAAAGTTATGGTAAAAGTGAATATGGCACTAGCCCAGAGGGCCGAAGCGGTGCGAAGACCCGCGAATCCGACGGCGAGGAGGAGCACAGCGACCATCATGCCAGCAATCGAAAAACGTGCTTGCAACGGCGTCCTCCGTCTAGGCCGGAACCAAGACCAATTCTGTGTCCGAACGTGAAGCCCTCACGCCAGCGTTGGTGGCCTTGACCATAATGCGTCGAACATTGCCAGGACAGCCTATAGCCGTCGGAGCGATTCGCCTTGGTGTCGAACTCCGTCGGCCGCGTCCGATAATGTGAATTATGTTCGGTTTGCCCGCACCGCCTAATGGATTTCACGCTGTGCGTGTCCACGGGTGCCTCCGTCACGCTGTGCGTGTCCACGGGTGCCTCCGCTGTGCGTGTCCACGGGTGCCTCCATGATTTCTGGAAAACCGAACTGAAACCTCGGATTGTTGAGATGGAAACATTTGACCAAGCAGAGTTCCCTGGCGCTTATTGCTATGTTGCTTCCGAGTGGGCTGACGGCGAGCCTTTACCGCTTGTTCTGTTAGAGATGTATCATTGACCCTGCCTGGCACGGTTCGTCCATGGAAGTAAATTGACAGCAGAATCTGAGGTGCCACGAGGCGCTTTCGGGATACGACAGCGAAAGGCACGGGACCGCACAAGACCATGCCGAAAATTGATGGCAAGCATCTGACACGTGCAAGAGAATACTGGGACGGCGGTCAGGCAGTAGAGGCTGGGCGGCTGCTCCATGACAATCTGCCTGTTGACGCTCGACCTGCATGGGCAGTGAGAATCTTGAGGCTCGTGCTTGATAGAAGCGGGGCAGATCGTTCCCACTTTCGGCGGATTCTATTCACCGCCGACCACCCACGCCAATGGGCAAACGGGCACCGATGTTTCGACCTCATCCGACAAGAGACGTTAAAATGCGATGAGTTGCGGAGGACGGGGCGACTGACGAAAGAGCAAGAGATGTTGGCTTCACTACTGTCGTTGGCAGAACTTGTAGCGAAGGTGACTTACAATGCGGTTGATCCACCCGATGAATTCGACGAGGATTCAGGCTGGTGGATCGCTGCATCACTTCGAGGTTTCGTTGATCGGTGGAAGGACGATGACTTTTCCAAAGCAGCATGGTCGGCACTTTGTTGTGAAGAGCCGTAATTTGACGAGCGAATACTCGAACGGCGTCACGGAACCGCAGCCCCGTTGTCTCGACTCTTCCGATGTCACAAAGGGTTCTGAACCGCTACTTCTCGCCACTCACGTGACGGAACGCAGCAAGGAATACATCCGGTTGCTGAGCGCTAGACAGAGTAATCTCGTTGTTAACGATGAAAAAGGGGACGCCGCTCACCTGATGCCGTCGAGACAGTTCCCCGGCTTCCTTTGGACATGCACTGCGACCCGCACCTGCTCATCCTCAACCTCCGTCCGCCAACACGCCGCAATCCCGACGGGATTCATCACGCGATCTCGGGGATGCTCACCGACGAGGAATACCAGGCGCCGCCGGGGAAATTCCTGACCCTGGCCGCTTACGAGGCGGAAATGGGTGTGCGCGCCTTCGTCGAACCGATGGCGGTCGGCGACACCTGTTGGAGATGCCTCTATTCCTTAAAGCGAACGGACACGTTCCCGTCGCGCTCGAATCGACCTGTCAATCCGCCTGGGAGGCCGTCCCGCGTCACTGGCGATCGGTGATCGAGCGATGAACAGGGTGGTTGTGGGAGGGTGAGGTCATCAGGGAAAATCTTTGACGGCCGACCAGGCTTCTGGAGACCCACGCTTGGACATGCACTGCGACCCGCGATAATTGGATTTCACGCTGTGCGTGTCCACGGATGCCTCCGTGCGGATGCCGCCGTGCGTGTCCACGGATGCCTCCGGGTGACTCTCCACGCTGTGCATGTCCACGGGTGCCCCTGTCCACGGGTGCCCCGCTGTGCATGTCCGCGGGTGCCGTCGCGGGTGCCCACACGCTGTGCATGTCCACGGGTGCCCCGCTATTGACTGCCATTTGGGCGACCGCCGCGTGCGGTGCCAGGCTATCCTGGGCCTGGCCGGGGCCGAAGGAATGGGCCTACGTCCGGGAGGAGCCCGTTGTTAAAACGAATGGGTCACCGGCCATGCGAAGGGAATCGTCAGGACCCAGAAGAGACCCAAGAGTCGGCCGAGCCGATCGGCCCAACTTGGCTGGGACCGCCATCGACCATTGGCCCACAGGACCAACCAAGCGGACGCGACAGCGAACCCGCCTTCCCCCCGGCGAAAGGTGAGGGCTTCCCCGAGATAGATCTGGAGCCGTGTCGAGGTCGGCAAGCCGGCGATGAAGTTATGCTGGGAGATCGCGAAGGCCAGCGGCCCGGTGATCAGCACCGTCATGGCCACTACGCAGCAGGCAACGAAGCCCGGCTGGCGGACCAGCCTGCGGACGGGCGGGCAGGGCGGGGTGATGGCGAGCACCAGGACGGTGAGCGACCAAATGACAGCAACGGGGTACGAATACCTGACTATCAGGTGGGATAGCCACTGGGTTCTGACGGACACGGCGTATGGCCCGGTGATGATCGGGAACGCTGTCTCCGCAACCGCGACCAGCCCGTGGGGCATGATCCAGAGGCCGACCGCGAGCCCTGCGACCGCGATCATAAGGTCGAGCAGGGTCAACCGGCGGCTATTCTCTAACGGTGCCATCGACTGGTTTCGCATGCCTGTAAAGTCGCGTTGCTGATCGGCTTTTCCTATCGCAATGCCGAAATCCCCGACGCCCATGATATCAAGAACATAGCGCGCTGTGCCTGTCCGCGCGTGGCTTTTCCGCAGGGGAGCGAAGGGATACGAAACGAAGAGCAGTGTCCCCTTCAGCAGCCCGAATAGCAGTGTCCCCTTCAGCAGCCAGTGTCCCCTTCAGCAGCTCAGTGTCCCCTTCAGCAGCTCCTTCAGCAGCTCCTTCAGCAGCTCGGAAGTGTGCAAGGCTGAGGGGCGGGCCGTGGTGACGCTGGACCTCGACTTCTCCGATATTCGGGTGTACCCCCCGAACGACTATGCCGGAATCATCGTGTTGCGGCCATCGGTCCAGACCATCACGAACACCCGGCGACTGATCGGCCAGGTGATCGCCTTGCTGCCGACAGAACCGTTGGCAGGACATCTCTGGATAGTAGATGAAGGGCAGATACGCATCCGGGCCGGGACGACCCAGGGAACACCTTGATGGGCATCGTTAGCGATTATCTGATCGGCCTCATCGCCAAGCAAGTCGGTGACTTCAGGGGACCCCCTACCTGATTCAAGGCGACAATCGAGTCTGGTACTTCCAGGACCGGCGGAGCACCCACGGCAAGAACCAATCGCGCCCCTGTTTCACGCGCGCGGCAAGAACTAATCGTGCCCTTGGTTCACGCGCACGGCAGGAACTAATCGCGTCCGTGTTTCACGCTCCAGGCACGCAAGGAAAACTCCAATGATAGCGCCGATTTGACCTTCGGCTTTTGAAGAGGCTACCTTGAATAGGGCTTTTGGCTTTCCTCGCGCTCTGCTGGTGGAACAACCGCCAGCACCGCGAGGCGATCGGCTACGCGATCCTGGAGGACGATCGTGAACGTGGAACTCAAACCCGAGCTGGAGTCTCGTTTGCAGACGATTGCGCGAGAGCGTTCGCTGTCCCTCCAGGAACTGGTCGAGGAGGCGATGGTCGCTTATCTCAACGCCCTTGAGAGCCAGTCGTCGTCGTCTTGGGTTAAGACCACACAACGTCTCCTCCCCAAGGTCTGGCCTACGGAAGACTTTTCGGAATGGACCCCTCCCGATGATCGTTAAAGCCCAAGGACAGACAGATCTGGTGGGCCAATTTGCCCGTTCCATTGGGCTGGCGACCGGTCCTGATCCTGACCCGCGACGATGCCTTGCCCAAACTGCACTATGCGACGGTCGCGCCGTTGACACGAACCATCCGGGGGATTGACTCCGAGGTCGTCCTCGAGCCGAACGACGGCGTCCCGTCAGCCAGCGCCGTGACGCTCGACAACATCGCAACGATCGAACAAGACCTGCTGGTACGCTATCACGCGACACTCTCGGCGGATCGAATGAACGAGGTGTGGGAAGCGATTCACTACGTATTCAACATGTCCTTCTGAGCGACCGACGAGGCCACTCGTGGACAATTGATTTTCAATGGCACATCTGTCCGCGCGTGGCTTTTCCGCGCGTGGCTTTTTGCTGGCTTCTGCCAAAGCTACTGCCGCGAAATTCGATAAAGGTATTTGGTATCCCCCTCTTCACCGATCCTAAAGTGGAATCAGTCCATCCTTCAAGATGGGCAAAACCTTTTCCACATCCGGGCGCGCACTCAAGAAGTGGTGTCTGCGGCGTTTGCTGTACCATCGACAGAACGGAAACCCTCCCCACGCGAATAGGATCCGTAAGTGGTCGATGAAGTAAGTATCCCCTGCGCCGTCGTTGTAAAAAACCCCGTCCACCCCGACGTTCGGCAAACGGAAGCCCATTGGATCGCAATTCGAGGCACTCGGCCCAAGAGCGAGGAACGCGGGGAGAGGCTCCGGCTCGAACGTGGCATGACCGGCTTGACGGGCGCTGCGGGCGTCCTCGGCGTGATCCCGGGCCAGCCGTTCCCACTGCTCCCAGCACCCGCTGAGGCTCTGCATGATCAGGGTGCAATTGAAGCCGAGCCCGCCCACGCATGACTCGGTAGGGCCGACCTCTTGTGACCGGGATTGGGAGAAATCGACCGAGGCGAGCCGCAGATACCACTCCCGGATCAGAAGGGGAAACGTTCCAAGTTGCTCCTCCAGCGCCCGGACCTGTTCCACGGCCCCCGGCCCGGCTTCGACGAGCGCGGCATCCGGATTGGCGAACTCGTAGCCGAGGCCGACCAGGCGGTCATGGATCGCTCTGAGGTTCCGATGAGAGCGGTCGACCACCTCACGCACGACCGCCAACGCATCGGACAGGACGGGTTCCTCCCGGATCGACGCGCCAAACCCGATCATCTCGCCCCAGACCGGGACGCGTTCGCCGGAGATGTATCTCTCGTGAAGGGATGGACCGGACATCGGCTCGCCTCATCGGGAAGATCAATGGGATCAATCAATAGGTATAAGTCCAAATAAACCTGATCAGATCAATGGTGACTTCGGGGGACACCATACCTAACTCGACCATGATTGAATATGGCGTCCCCAGAACTCTCAGATCAACGGACAATCTTCAACTCGGGAAGCGCTTGTTGCAGACTGAAAATGCCTGCGTCGGTAACATTGGTACGGCTCACGGCCAGCGTGTGGAGGCTTTTGTTAGCTTTCAAGTGCTCCAGACCAGCATCGCTGATAGCCGTGTTCTTGAGCATGAGAACCTGGAGGCCGCTCATTTTACTCAGGTGAGTTAGACCGGCGTCAGTGACATTGGTGCGGTCGAGGTGCAGAAAAACGAGTTTGGAGTGCTCAACGAGGTGCGCCAATCCGGCATCACCCACGCTGGTTCCGCTGAGTTCAAGCCAGCCTAGTTCATTCAAGCTTGCCAAATGAGACAGCCCAGCATCGCCGGTCGCAGAACCTTCCAGCGACAAGAAAGTGAGATGCGCCATGCCCTTCAGGTGTGCAAGCCCGGCGTCGGTGACCTTGGTCTGGTAGAGAGCTAACTGTGTGAGGTCGGTCAGGCCCTCCAGGTGGGCCAATGCGACGTCGGTGATGGCGGTCCCGCCGAGAACCAGGATTTTGAGATTCGTCAGCGCCGTCAGGTGCGCCAGCTCTCCATCACCGAATTTGGTTCCCTGGAGACGCAGTTCTTTTAACTGATGGAGCTTCCTCAGAGGCTCCAACCCGTTATCACTGACCTGGCAGTTGTAAATGAATAAGCTGCGAAGGTCGGCCAGCTCCGTTAGCGGAGCCAGTCCGGTAGCGGTTATCGACGATTTGCGGATGACTACTCCCTCAAGACTCTTGAGTTTTCCGATGGCAAGCATTTGCTCATCGGACCCTCCTTGAGTCAAGTCGACTGCCTCGATATGGGCGAGATAGTTGGGGCCGATGTGATCCATCAGCCATTTCGGCCAAGAGGGCTTTCCGGTGGGATTGAACTGCCCATCCATCCAATCCCATTCGTACCTCACGCTGCCACCCGCTCGCTCGATCGCCGTCACGGCATCAAGCTGGACCTTGGCACGGTTTACGAACCAGCCCAGCCCACCCCCAAACACCAAGACAAGGACGATCAGCCCACGAAGACTGATACGAAGCAACCGCCGCCAAGGACTTGTCACGTTGTTTGTCGCCATGAGCATAATGCTCCGAGTTCCAGTCCGATCTCAGCGATCTGCTAGCACTTTCATCATGCTTCCGTCATGCTTCCGTGGACATGCACTGCGACCCGCGCCTGCTCATCCTCAACCTCCGTCCGCCAACACGCCGCAATCCGGACGGGATTCGTCATGCTTCCGTGGACATGCACTGCGACCCGCGCCTGCTCATCCTCAACCTCCGTCCGCCAACACGCCGCAATCCGGACGGGATTCATCACGCGATCTCGAAGATGCTCACCGACGGAATACCGGGCCCCGCCGGGAAAGCCCTTGCCCCTTGCCGCTTACGAGGCGGAAATGGGTATGTGCGCCTTCGTCGAACCGATGGCGGTCGGCGACACCCTGATGGATGCCCACGATTGGATGCCCCGATTGGAGATGCCCCGATTGGATGCCCCGATTGGACATGCATTGCGGCGAAGGGCCGATTGGACATGCACTGCGGCGAAGGGCCGGCGACCATTGGATGTGCCCACGATTGGATGCCCACGATTGAACGTGCACTCCGGCGAAGGGCTGGCGACGATTCAAGTTAGGGGTGGGCGCGCTGTGAATGTCCACGCGTGCCCTCGTACCAGCACCAGACCTCGGGTCTGGTGCCTTCATTATTGCTTGGCTTTTCGCGTCAAATTTGCGCACAAGGTAGATCCTGCCTGGGCCTCATCAGTCGCCCATGGTCCGCATTCTTCTTGCGAATGCGGACCAGCGCAAACGATTTATTTTCAATATGTTAAGCATCTTCTCGTTAACCTGGTCCAGTTGGGCCACAAAGAACGAACATAATGGCGAAGTAAAGTGGGAAATAAAGAGACGACTGATGGGATAGCGGAGAATGAAGGGGAGCACACAAAGGGACTTTCAATGCGGACCACTGCGGACCAAGCATGTCAGAATGCATGGGAGATTTGGACACTCCTCGCCAATCCCACCGTATTTTCATGCCGCCTGACGTGATTTCCGCCGAGATTGGCCTGGCTTCGTGCCGCTTCGGATTGGGACTGGCGATTCGGCCGTCGTCAGCTTAGTCGCAATACCGTTTAACGAAGCCCTAACCACTGCCGCCTTAAAGGCTTCTTTAACGAAATCTCGCGGGGACATGCACTGGATCGACGGTCCGACGACGGCGGTCTGATGATAATTGGATTTCACGTTGTGCATGTCCACGGGTGCCTCCGTGTCCACGGGTGCCTCCGTGTGCCTCTCCACGCTGTGCATGTCCACGGGTGCCCCCCCGCTGTGCATGTCCACGGGTGCCTATCTCCATGAATATATCGAAGCCGCCGGGATCGCCGCCGACCGCAAGGCCCCCCTCTTTCGCTCGGCAGCCGGTCGCACCGGAACGCTGACCAACCGAGCCTTACGCCGCAATAACGCCCTCGACATGGTCAAACGCCGGGTCAAGGCGGCGGGCCTATCGGACCGGATTTCCAATCATAGCTTCCGAGCCACCGGCATTACCACCTACCTGGAAAACGGCGGCACCATTGAGAAAGCCCAGCAAATCGCCGCCCATGAATCGCCCAAAACGACCAAGCTTTACGACCGCACCAGTGATCAGATTACGCTCGATGAAGTCGAGCGGATCATTATCTGAGTATCCTATAACGGTTTCGAACCATCTCCCTTCGAACAGGGCCAACGTCCCTCGACCACCGGGAGGCACGGCTCCAGGGACGCTCACGACCCGGGCGGCGACATGGAGGCTTGAGCTCGATTTGCTGGTACAATCTCGGCCGAGTTCGCCGGGCCGTCGTGCCGGGTCACGGGACCGGCTCGGGCAACATGACCGGTGAGGCCCCCCAACCGCCTCGCGGAGGCCCCCCAACCGAGGTGGAGGCGGACAAGCAGAGTAGCCTTATGACCGAATCCAGCGGGAACCTAGCCTTCGACGAGCGGTGGTTCGCCACCGCCTTGGCCAGCATCGGCGACGCCGTCATCGCCACCGACCACCACGGGCGAGTCCGCTACCTGAACCCGGTTGCCGAGTCGCTCACCGGCTGGCCCGACAACCAGGCCCACGGCAGGGAGCTGGCCGAGGTCTTCCCCATCGTCAACGAGCTGACCCGGCAGCCGGTCGAGAACCCGGTCGAGAAGGTCCTCGCCACCGGCCAGACCGTCGGCCTGGTCAACCACACCGTGCTCCTCGGCCGAGGCCGGTCCGAGGTCCCCATCGACGACAGTGCGGCCCCCATCCGGGACGAGGGGGGACAGGTCGTCGGCGTCATCCTCGTCTTCCGCGACATCAGCGAGAAGCGGCGGGTGGACCTGCTCAACGAGCAGCTCGCCGCCATCATCGAGTCGTCCGATGACGTCATCGCGTCGAAGGACCTGGACGGGGTCATCACGAGCTGGAACAAGGGGGCCGAGAGAATCCTCGGCTACTCCGCCGAGGAGATAGTCGGCAAGCACGTCTCGATGCTCATGCCGCCGGAAGCCATTGAGGACACCGAGAAGATTCTGGGCCGTGTCCGCCGCGGCGAGAAGGTCGACCACTACCTCACCAAGCGGCGACGCAAGGACGGGGCCATCATCGACGTCTCGCTCACCGTCTCGCCCATCCGCGACGCCGAGGGCGAGATTGTTGGGGCCTCGAAGGTGGGACGGGACGTTACCGACCAGAGACGAGTCCAGGAGCTGAACGAGCGGCTCGCCGCCATCGTCGAGTCGTCCGACGACATCATCGCGTCGAAGGACCTGGACGGCGTCATCACGAGCTGGAACAAGGGGGCCGAGCGGGTCCTCGGCTACTCCGCCGAGGAGGTTATCGGCAAGCACGTCTCGATGCTCATGCCGCCCGAGCTGGTCGAGGACATGCCGAAGATTCTGGCGAGGATTCGCCGCGGCGAGAAGGTGGATCACTATCAGACGAGGAGGCGCCGCAAGGACGGCGCCATCATCGACGTCTCGCTTACCGTCTCGCCCATCCGCGACGCCGAGGGCCGCGTCATCGGGGCCTCGAAGATCGGCCGCGACGTCACCGCCGAGAAGCAGGCCCGCGAGGAACGCGAGGAGCTCCTGGAGGCCGCCCAGAAGGCGAGGGCTGACGCCGAGGCCGCCAATCGCCTGAAGGACGAGTTCCTCGCCACCCTCTCGCACGAGCTGCGGACGCCGCTCAACGCCATCCTCGGCTGGGCTCGAATCCTGGGCACCGGCACGCTGGACCCCGAAGACCTGAAGGAAGGGCTCGCGGTCATCGACCGCAACGCTAGGGTCCAGGTCCAGATCATCGAGGACCTGCTCGACATCTCCCGCATCGTCTCGGGCACCATGCGGCTCGACGTCCAGCGGGTCAACCTGGACGAGGTCATCGACGCCGCGATTACCGCCGCGACCCCCGCCGCCAGGGCCAAGGAGGTCCGCATCACTAAGGTCCTCGACCCGCTGGCCGGCCCCGTCTCGGGCGACCCGGCCCGGCTCCAGCAGATCGTCTGGAACCTGCTCACCAACGCCGTGAAGTTCACCCCCAAGGGGGGCCGCGTCCAGGTGCTCCTGGAGCGAGTCAACTCGCACGTCGAGATCTCCGTCATCGACACCGGCATCGGCATCCGGCCCGAGTTCCTGCCGCACATCTTCGAGCGGTTCAGCCAGGCCGACTCCTCGACGACCCGCCGCCACGGCGGGCTTGGGCTCGGGCTGGCCATCGTCAAGCAGCTGGCCGAGCTGCACGGCGGCACGGTCCGGGCCAAGAGCCCCGGCGAGGGTCAGGGCTCGACGTTCGTGGTGAGCCTGCCTATCACCGTCGTGCACGAGGCCCGGCCGGAGAAGGCCCGGCCCAAGGAAGAGCAGCTCGGCGGATACGATTGCTCCGACAAGCCGCTCGAAGGCATCCGGGTACTGGTGGTGGACGACGAGCCGGACGCCCGGCAGCTCGTCCGTCGGGTCCTGACGGAGTGCGGGGCGGATGTGACCGTCGCCGATTCGGCGGCCGAGGCGGTGGGGCTCATCGAGGCCCTCCGGCCGGATATCCTCGTGAGCGACGTGGGCATGCCAGACCAGGACGGCTACGATCTTATTCGCCAGGTCCGCCGCCGCATCGCGGCCAAGACGCTGCCGGCCGTGGCCCTCACAGCCTTCGCCCGCTCCGAGGACCGGAGGAGGGCGTTGCTCGCCGGGTTCCAGACGCATGTCGCCAAGCCCGTGGACCCGGCGGAGCTGGTGGCCGTCGTGGCCAGCCTCGTCGAGCGGACCGGGGGATAGGACCGCCGTGACCGGCCGGCCGTAGTGAAGAAATTAGCCGAACACCTTAGGACGACCGCCGGCTCGTCTACTAGGGATGACCCGTCTCGGTTTACCCGGAGATAATTCGCGTTCGCCTCCTTGAGACCACAGGAGGAGCGTCCTGTATGTTGCCCTGACTGAAGGCGGAGGCTCCCGCCAGGGACCCATGCCCTTGGAGCGTCGAGCCGGACTTGTCGTCCTACCTTGCGTCATCGTGCAAGAGCGATAAAGACAGCTCCCGATGAGCGTTGGCCTGGGCGAGCAGCTCCCAGGCCTTCTTCTCAAAGGTCTCGACGGCGTCGGCCCCAGCGTCGTCGATGACAACGTCGACACGGCAAAGGGATCGCCACGCTTCTGACAATTTCCGGCCATGAGGCAAACATCGCCACGTCCGGCATCGACGCGATCGAAGCGGCCCGCAGCAGATGCCCACAGGTCGTGCTGCTCGATATCGGGCTTCCGGGCATGAACGGCTATGAGGTGGCGAAAAACCTCTAGCAGGAAATTTGTCCGGATGTTCGTATCATTGCCATCTCCGGTACTGCGACGAGGAGCATGACTTCGGGGGACACCATGAGCATGACTTCGGGGGACACCATACCTAACTCGCATGACTTCGGGGGACATGACTTCGTGACTTCGGGGGACACCATACCTAACTCGCATATGACTTCGGGGGACACCATACCTAACTCGACCATGGTGACTTCGGGGGACACCATACCTGTGACTTCGTCGACTTCGGGGGACACCATACCTGTCGACTTCGGGGGACACCATACCTAACTCGACCATGATTGAATATGGCGTGGTGACTTCGGGGGACACCATACCTAACTCGACCATGGTGACTTCGGGGGACACCATACCTAACTCGACCATGATTGAATATGGCGTCCCCAGAACTCTTGTGGCGTCCCGTGACTTCGGGGGACACCATACCTAACTCGACCATTGACTTCGGGGGACACCATACCTAACTCGACCATGGTGACTTCGGGGGACACCATACCTAACTCGACCATGATTGAATATGGCGTCCCCAGAACTCTTGTGGCGTCCCCAGAACTCTTGTGGCGTCCCCAGAACTCTTGTGGCGTCCCCAGAACTCTTCATGGCGTCCCCAGAACTCTTCAGAACTCTTGGCGTCCCCAGAACTCTGTGGCGTCCCCAGAACTCGTGGCGTCCCCAGAACTCTTCCTGGGTCGAAGTCAACCTGTGCGGTGAGTGCCATCGCGTGCCCCGGTCGGTCTCCGATGCGTCCATCACCCCAGAAAACACGGGCATTGTGCGTTTTCAAGGAGTTGGCATCGCCACGTCCGCGTGTTACCAGAAGGGTGAGGGGGGCCTGCCTGCACGACCTGCCACGATCCCCACGACCGAGCCAAGAGCGACCATGCTCATTACGAAGCGGCCTGCCTGTCGTGTCATCAGCCGGGTGTCTCACCCAGAGCGTGCCCCGTCTCGCCCAGGGGCGCACTGCATCGCCTGCCACATGCCGCGGCGCGAGGTTCCCGGAAACGGCATCTTCACCGATCACTGGATTCGCAAGCCGTCCCCCGCGATCGAGAACATCCAAAAGCGATACCGCCAAAGCTTCGGCGAGCCATTCGCCACAGCCCGGGCCACATCACAAAATGTTGTGAGCTGGGCCGACTCGAGCGGTCTGGTCGGCATGGCCGTTGCGCGGCGATCGCGTCGTGGCAGCCGGTGGCTCGTGCTCCGAGTGCGGCGACGACCGCGATTCGGCGATTCGTCATGAGTTCGGGGTAGCGTCTCGAATGTGCGGCTCTTCGTGAGGAATTCAGAATCGAGGGGCTCACAATAAACCACGTTCCGATCCGAATACCAAGAGGAGGAAGTCAAATAGCGGCTTTTGACACCGACGTGGTACCGGTCAAGAGGAGGGCATGATGTTCGGCCAGACTGCACCCATGATCCAGACGTTGAACAATGGCGCGATCGCCGACAACCAGCTCCTGGCAGCGGGCGTGTTTCTCGTTACCCTCATCCTGTTGATTCCCCTGGTCGCGATCATCTGCACAACCTGGTCGGGCGTTATCAAGCTTCGGCACAAGGCGGGATTGAAGCACGAGATGATCAAGCTGAAGCAGCAGATGATCGAGCGCGGCATGAGCGCCGACGAGATCGTCCGGGTCGTGGGGCTGCCTTCCGAATCGCTCGACGACCTTTCCGACCAGTGCGAAGACGACGCGGCACGCTTCAAGGAGTCATGCTCCGGCGAGGTCGTCGTCAAGTGCGATGGCCAGTGGCAGTCTGCCTTGATCCTTGGGCGCAGTGGCGACCGCTATCTGATCCATACTTGCCCCGGCTACGACGGCGTTCAGATCGACGGCAACGCATGGGTGGGTGCCGACCAGGTTCGCTTTCCGGCGTCGTCACGTGACCAGGAAGGTTCACCACGCGGCTCGGCCCATGGCGCCGAGGCCTTCGAAGCCAGCCACTGGAGTCGCCAGCCCGCCAAAGAGCCCGCGACCGCCGAGGTCTAAACTCATCGCGATGACGCGGGGGCCTCAAGCCAAGGAGCAGTCATGCGCGAGGAGCATGATCGAGTCAGTCGATCTAAATTCGGCCGCAAGATGCCGTGCTCCCGGGTGTACCTTCGTTTCCACCCGGTAATACGCTCTACCTATGATATCAGCGATGTCGTGGTCACCGTTCGGTCACGGATGGTGTGAGATCTCGGCACGGTGAGAATTGTCGCGACGGCTCATTGAGATCATTTCAAGTCGTTGCTGACCGCCGCATGAAGTCGCTATCCCAACGCAAGCCCCGGCGCGGGTCGACCTGCTCGTCATCAGTGTACTGAATCTCGCGGGGACATGCACTGGGTCGAAATCTCGCGGGGACAGGGTCGAAATCTCGCGGGGACATGCACTGGATCGACGGTCCGACGACGGCGGTCTGATGATAATTGGATTTCACGCTGTGCGTGTCCACGGGTGCCACTCCGCTGTGCGTGTCCACGGGTGCCACTCTGCTTGCCGCATCGTAGATCGTTGAGCTGGTGTAGTTCAATGGATTGACGGTGCGCACATGCCGGCTCGCGGCGTCGTAACCAAAACTCGTCCGATTAACGCAGTGCATGTCCACGAGTGGCTTGATCTGGAATCGAGCATTCGTCCCCGACGCGGACAGCCTCTTCCGGCGATCAAGCTAAAGCCCCCAGATTACGAAACGAATAGCAGTGTCCCCTTCATGTTCCTCGATGCTCGCCGGGCAGGTACAGGTGCAGCGGCGTCCCTTGCCGCAAGGCCCGCGTGATCTTGCGGGCATACATCTGCGCCACGTTGCCGTGTTCGTCGAAGATCGGGACGATCACCGAGCCGCTGAGGTGCTCGTGGCCGCTCATGCGGATGACACCAAGCCGCTGCAACTGCTCCTTGAGTCGCCGGCCCGCCGCCGTCGTCCCCGGCACGCGATAGCAGAGGGTGCGGTCGGCGTAGCCGATGCGGAAGAGCTTCACCGCCTCGGGGTCGAAGCAACGGCGCATCTGCAAGTAGCGCATCGCCTTCACATCGTCGCAAAAGGTCTGGTGGTAGAAGTCGAGGACGTGCCCCAGCAGCACATGATCGGCTAATTCAGTCTCGGAGGGCGGCACGAGCATCGGATGCGTGGTGCCGCTGCGCGTCTCGATGGTGGGGTCTTCAGGCAAGATGCCCAAGCGCTGCCGCAGAACGTCCACCGCCTGGCGGAAGGAGACGTTCTGCTTGCGCACGACCAGTTCGATCACGTCGCCGCCGCCACACCCCGCGAGGCAGTTCCAGAGGTTTTTCGACGGCGTCACGCCAAAGCTCGGCGTCTGGTCGTCGTGGAACGGGCAGCAGCCCATCAGGTTGTCCGGCCCGGTGCGGCGCAGCTCGATCCCGTAGTCGCGGCACAGGTCCTCGACGTTCACCTGGCTCTTGATCCGCTGCAACTCCTCGTCGGGAATGCGGGCCATGTCGGGGCCTCCGCAGGGCAAAAAACGCTCGATTTCCGGGGAAAAAGCTGTCAAGCCTTTTTGGGTAAATTCGGACCAGTCGATAGTTTGTAGCAATACTACAAATTCGGCAAGGGCAAGCCGGTGGTTTTTCAACTCGCCGTTACACTGGATACATGCGAACCGGGAGACCGTCCAAACGCAGCCGCCCGCCATTCGGCGAACGGCTGTACGATCTGCGGCAACAGGCGGGACTGACTCAGGCTCAAGTGGCCGAGCACCTGGGCATCACCGCCCGCGCCTACGCCTTTTGGGAACGCGATCCGGTGGCTCTCAAGGCAGAGCAGCTAGCCGACCTAGCCAAGATTTTCGACGTGTCGGTGGATTATCTGGTGGGACAAGAGCCGCCCAAGAAACGCAATGGCGGGCTGACGGGAAGGGCACGGCGGGTTTTTGAACAGGTCAGCAGATTGCCGCGTTCTCAGCAAAACAAAATCGTCGAGGTCGTTGAAGCCTTTGTGAATCAACACGCATCCAAAAAGTCTTGACCGAACAGGCGCAAAACGAACCGGGGAACACCCCGGCAAGAGCGTGTCCCCCCAGCTTCATGTTTTGGCAGCCAAATGATCGAACACCCGTTGATAGCGTTTGCGGGGGCCTGGCTTTCCGAACCAGCGGTCCATAACACCCAGGGCGTCCTTAGCCCGTCCGCAAAGCACCATTGCTGCGGCGACGCGAAGTTTCTGAGCCAAGTCGTTTATGACTCTGGCATCGCTATGATCGTACGCGTTACACATGCCTGCGGGAGTCGAGTATAGGTCCAAGAAAGGGACGGTCCACTGCTCCAGGAACGATTTCATCTCGCCGACGATGACGGGCACCGAATCCGGCTGAAAGACGAACCATCGCGCATGTGCTGCCTTGGCAGAGGTGAATTCAATAGGCTGCCGCAGTGTGGTGCCCGACAAGCCGGACAACAGTGACTCATCGCCGCCGACCATTTCCAGCGCGAGTTTGTCGACCGCGTCGATGCTGACACTCAACCACGGATAAACGGCCGCCGCCGAATCGGGCCGGTCCGCAGGGTGAATCTCAACCGGTACCTCAATCTTCTGAATCGCGTCTGCCAATTCCCGTGAGTAGATCAGGGTATTCTTTCGGCGGTTGAATCCGAGTGAGACGAGGTACGCATCCAGGCCAGTCTCCAAATTGGCACGGAGACATGCCTCAATTTCTGCCTTCATTGAATTCATGGCTGGCGAATCTCGATTGCCCTGCGGACCTGGAGACCGGCATTCTGACCGACGCCGGTAACCGTTTGAGTTCCGCTGGCATTCAAAGAGGAATCGAATGCTCGTTGTTCCGCCGTGAAGGGCGCCAGGGGTCGAAGGCCGCCAGGGGTCAGACCTAGGAACAGGCCGCCAGGGGTCCAGGCCGCCAGGGGTCAGACCTAGGAACAAGTTATTTAGGTCATTCGCGGCCCTTGCAGCACCTCTTCCAGACTTCTCAACTGCTTGCGGATTTTCGCATCGGCCGATAACCAGTCACTGAATCGCCGGGTCAGGTTGGGCACACTTTCGGCTCGCGACAGCCCCAGCACGGCCGCGAGCTCTGCATTGGTCGCCAAACTGTGATTTCTTGCGAGATACGACTAGCCCCGCTCGTGCGGGAAGGCGACTTCCTCGCTGGCTTAGTTCCGTGGGCTCGACCACATAAAAGGCGCAGACAACCTCAATAATTCGCGCGAGCGGCACGCTGAGCATGAGCCGTGATTCCCGGCGTCGCTTGCGGGGAGGTTCACCACGCACCATCACCTTGACCCGGTCGATGAACGCTCCACTGCCGAGGACCCAACCCTGGTATGCATCCTTCCATGGTGACTCAGGCGGATCAGTCAAACCCTCCGTCACATACCGGCGGTAGGCTCCCGCCGGGTCCGACCCACCGAACGCACCGGTCCACGACGCCAGCAGGTCGTCGTAAGCCAACCACTCCAACCGGCGTGCGCGATGAGCATAACCGGGAAAACTCGACCAGCCCCAGGCCGCCGGGTGCTCCACGATCTTCGCTCGAACCGGATTGAGGTGCACGTATCGCGTTACCGTCCAGAGGTACGTCTCATCCTCCACCAGCTCGGTCCGATACCGGCCCTGGAAAACATGCCCGGAAAACTGATGGCGACGTGCCCAGACGTTGGCATAGCCGGACAAAAACGCCTGCATCCCCCGGGCCAAGTTGGGTTGAGGAGTCTTGAGTACAATGTGTAGGTGGTTTGACATGATGGCAAAAGCATAGACACGCCACGAGCAGCGAATCGCTGCCTTGCCGAGGTCCTCTTGAAGCCGGCGTCGGTCCGCGTCATCGCACACGATCTCCTGACGGCCATTGCCGCGAGCCATCAGGTGGTAAATCGCGCCGGGGTACTGAAGGCGTAAGCGTCGTGCCATGCCCTCCATTGAACTACGCCCGGCGCCCGACGGCAAGGAAACAACTTGTTCCTAGGTCTGAGCCCTGGCGCTCTTAGGTCTGACCTCTGTGCTGATCCTGCGCTCTACTATCAGACAAGGAACTTTGGGTTCATATGCTAGCCTATAACATTATTCGGCGGCTGATGGTAACAGCGGCAGCGAAGAACGGAGCCGAGCCGCGTGAGATGAGTTTCAAAGGGACGTTGCAAGCGTTCACGGCGTTCCGGGACGCGACGCGTATGGCCGATCCGTCGCGGCGGTCTCAGCTCTGGAAGAGATGTTCGTCATGATGGCCTATGACCGCGTCGGCAACCGACCAGGGCGGGTTGAACCGCGAGCCAAGAAGCGGTGCCCAAAACAGTATGACTTGTTGAATTGTCCACGGAAAGAGGCACGAAACCGCTTACTGGGCCTGGTTTAACGGTTATTACCGTGCCATTCGGACCTGTCCCGCTTTTCTCACTCGCGGAAATACTTCTCGCAGTAATGATATGGGTGTTTGTTCTGAAACCGGCCAAGGTTGTCAATTACCGTCACAATCCGACATCTGGCCGTGCCACCGTTTTTCTCACCGCGCAGTCCACGACCCACCATTTGCATATATCGAATCGGGCTGAATACCTGTCGCGCGATGAAAATCATGTCCGTTTTGGGCGCGTTGAAACCGGTCGACAGGACACTGTGGTTGCAGAGCACGCGAATATCCCCGCACTGGAATCGTGCGAGGAAAAATCGGCTGCGCTACGCTGGGCGTGACACCGCTGATGGCTGCGGCGGCTATGCCGATGACGTTCAATCGCGCTGCTATTTCTTCAGCGTGCGATACAGAATTTGCGAAAAATAGAAGTGATCGCTCATCGGATTGCTGGATTCGCTCCACAAGTGGCAGGTTCCGCTGCACGTCATCGGCAAGACGCTGATTTATGGCGCGAAGTAAATTCTCGAAGCCAAGACCTTCCCAATCCCGAAGCCGATTAAGTTCATTTATCTCTCGCGGAAGTAAAAGCGCTGCCAGATTGGAAAGCCTCATATTCCGGTTTAGCCAAGACACCCTGCGCGAGAAGGCGTTCGTTTAGTTTCTCCTGGTTTGCGGGAAACCATCGGTTCTGAAACCGTTTCGCTAGTCTCGCGCTTTCCTCGTCGTCGGTCCGAAACGGCGTCGCGCTAAGTCCGATGATAGGCGGCTCATCTTGGTGCGCCTCGCTCGTGATCGCCCCCCCGGCATCTAGCCAGGCCAACACTCCGGTGTAGCTGGGCATGATGGCGTGGTGACACTCGTCCACAACGACCAAGCCAGGCTTTCGCAACCATTCAAGCGTGTCCATCGCTAGTCGGCTATTCAACGTCTGGATCGACGCGACGACCACGACTGGCCTGTCCGCCTCTGGATTGGCGGGGGTCGGGTTCCCACCCCACATTTGAACGATACGTAGGTCCACCCCTTGGGTTCCAAGATTCACCCAGACTTGACGGAATGCTTGCACTGCCTGCTCGCATAGCTCATCCGTTTGTGCAATCCAGAGAACTGTGCGACGCTCCCTTGTGGGCGCCAGCACGTAGCGCACTGCGCCCTCGACAGTCACGCGTGTCTTGCCGCCACCGGTTGGCAGGCTGACCACCGCGCGTCGCCGTACTTCTTCGCCTGAGATCAACTTTTCTATACCTTCGAGCACCCCCACCTGGAAGTCGTGGAGAGGCGGCAACTCGATCGGCCCCGTGACGTGTTCCTCCGGCTCGCGTCGCGTTTCCTCGGAAGCAGCAAACTCTTGAGGAAAGCCGATGCTGGCCACAAAAGCCCGCGCCTCGGCCGTGCCCCATCGCAACGGCGGCTTCAATCCTTCCTCTTGTAGCGTTTCCTTAAGCACAGTCAGCGTCACAGGGCCGAACTGCGCCAGCGTGAGCGCGGCTAGCTGAATTGGCTCACAGTCTTGAATAAAATCCGCGTGTGCTAGCCTGCCGAGTGCCGCCCGCAGCGGATCGTCACGTCCGCCGACTGCGACCAACAGTCGCTCGGCAAGTGTGTCGGCACGCGCAACCTCCGCCCGTCTCCCTTCCACCCGGGCATCCCAGAGCCGCTGCAATGCCTCTGTCTTGTTGCAACCTAACCAGCCGGCGGCCGCAATCTCGTTTATTAGAAGTGAGAGCCGCTCGGCTCCCAGTTTTCGACCTAATTCCTGGGCATCGAGGAATAGGCAGTCTTCCCACATCAAACACGGAATCGACTCACGTGTTGCGTCGATTACCAGTTGCAACCCGCATACCGTCTGGCACGTTGCGTTATTCAGGGCTTCGTCGGTAAGCACCTCAGTGATCTCGGGAACGGTGGAGATTAATAGTCGGGCCGGAGCCGAAACGCTCGTCCACTCAAGGCTAATCTGTTTCGACAAATTCCGCGCGCCCCTGCGGATCCAGCGTGCTAGCGTGTCCTCGTCTAGGACGACCACGACTCGGTCTGGCCTTCGGACTCGGCGGCCGAGGTCTGACGATCTTGTTACAAAAACCTGCTTAAGCAGAATCGGGCCTGAGTCCGTGCGAATCCGCTTCGGGACAAATCCGTCTCTCGCTGTGCCCGCCCATAAGTCACGCAGTGAATCGTCTGACAGACTGCAAGGAGTGGCGATCGCCTTGCGGAGTGCCACCCAAAACTTCCGAAGTTGCTCACGCGTTGCGGAGATCGGCGGATCGGAATTTTGCAGCTTTTCGAGTGATCGAATTACCCGCGCCCCAACTAATGACTTTGCCAAGGCGGGCTCGCACGCGCCTTTCGAATACCGCACTCAGGCTAACAACATCGTTGCCGACCAGAGGACAGAGGCCACGCGAGGACAGGCACTGCGCTGCGAGGAGAGGCGTCACGATGGGTAAGGGGACAGGTACGAGAGAGGTACGAGAGGACGTGAGGGCGGGCACGAGAGGACAGGGCGGGCACGAGAGGACACGGGCACGAGAGGACATGCACTGCAAAGTACGAGAGGACATGCACTGCAAAGTAGAGGGCACCCGGGAGATGCATCGTAAGAAGCGGCAGCGTTAAGATAGGCTTGGTGGAGGGGGCGGCAGGCCCCAAGACGAGACGGGACCGTCGGTCTTACGCGAGGGATGGACGGCGTCAAGAGAGCATGAGTTCCGAAGGAATAACGCAGGCGCTATCGTCGAGATACGGCCAATTGGCGCATGGCGGGAGCGGATTGGCCCGAGGCCGTTTACTCACGAATTGTAATTGCCGTTGGCAGGACGACCGGTATCCGGACGAGGGCGTAAGAAAACATCCTGATTCGCATCGAACTCAAGTCGCAGCCCGGAACCACTTCAAGCTGGACAGCCGGCGAGGTTCACCAGATGTCGCACTCGCAACTTCCTGGCAAGCTCCTGAAGTTTCGACCGGCTGCCAGCAAAGAAACGGCCCAGCAGCCGGCCGCTGCGAAGCGCTTCGAGCCGGGTTGTCCACTTGGCCGCCGAGAACCCCAGCCGATCGAATACACCAGCCAGATCAGCCGAGATCGCCGCCTTGCCGTTGCGAATAATCCGGCTCGTGTAATCGACCAGAAGAAAATAGCTGCCGAGCGAGAAGCCAGCGAGCATCCCTTCACGCTCCGAGTCCAACCCGCGGCGATCCTCGATCGGACAGAGCCACAACGACTCTTCCAGGCCCGCCGCGGCCACTGAGCCCGCCACGCTTCCCCCTTGCGCCGCGGCCAGGTCGTCGATACGGCCTTGCTCCCCGGCGTGCTCGGCCCGCTGCTTGATCGACGTGTAAGCACTGGCTTCTGGCGCTTGTGCGATGCCAGCGGCGACCGGGTTCAAATCGATGTAGGCACACACGGCCAGAAGCGCTTCGTCATCGAGGATTCCTATACTCTTGTACCGCCCCTCGAAAAAAGCTCCCGCCGCTTCGTCTTCCCGGTTGGCCAGCCGCGCTAGCGGTTCCTTCAAGCATTTCATGAACCAGCCGATGTTTTGCAATCGCTCGCGCATTGTCGCGACCCAGTGCGGGTCTTCGAGCCGCTGCTTGATCCAGTCGGCGGAAACCGGCAGGATTCGACGCAGGCTGTCACGGGGCGGAAAGAGCCGGCCCCATCGCTGCACGACTTCCTCGTCCGACCAGCCGGCCGCGACATCGGGATCGATTCGCAACAAAAGGTGCAAATGGTTGTCGAGCACCGAAAACCCGCCGACGCCCACAGCGAAGATCTGAGCGAGCTCCTCGATGCGCTTTTCGAGCCACTCGCGGCGATCGGACGTTCCTTCGCCGAGCAGAAAAGCGCGGCGGACGCAGCGTGTAATGCAGTGATACCAGCGAGTAACCGAGACATCGATGAGCCGAGCGCGAGCGATGGACATGGTGTGCCTCCTGAACCTGATCATCCGGCCACAATATACGGATCGCCAGAACAGGTGTCAAGATTGCTCAATTCTCGATTTCGTTTTTCCTCTTGCAGTGCATGCTTTCATGCTTTTACAGTGCATGTCCAAGGGTGCTTCCATGTCCAAGGGTGCTTCGTGATGATAGCAATGATAGTTCCAACATTCTCAGGGATGCTAATGAGCTTCAATCACAGATCACAGAGATGCTCGTCCGTCGATACCAAAACGTTTTCGGTCACTCGATGGCGTATCTCACCTCGAATACGGAAGTTGTGCACGCTTTCGTCAATCATCCAGATCCGGGATTCCGCAACCTTGCACTTAGTTTCCTCGCTAGATACGAAAAACCGTTGGACTCAACCAAAACTCTAATTATGCAGAAGGCCCGCCAAGATCGATCCACTTCGGTTCGCAAATGTGCGATAAGCATACTTGCGAAAATTAGGAATGAGGAGAGCGACCTCGCTATATCCCTATTCCTAAAGTCCGTTGTTTACGATGAATGTGAAGAGCCTGAAGTGCGACGGGGTGCATATTTCGGAATCTCGTCTGTAGACCGATACGGCGACTTTATGAACATTCAGTCGTTCAGATTTCCGGAAGAGGTTGACTGGGAATATCTGGACTACCTGGTTCCTGGCAATTTGCCGTTAGATCGACATCCGGGGGAATGAAACGTGAAATAGGGAAGGCACGTGTGTGGGAGCATGCAGCGCGTGCACGCCGTCATGAGACGCACGAGCGTGGCCACCGCCGCGTGGAGTGGCGTGTTTACACGATCTGTCGCGTGCCCGAGAATTTGCCAGACGGCTCGCGTCGGACACGGGCACGAGGGGCACGAGAGGAGAGGGGCACGAGAGGACATGCACTGCAAAGTAGAGGGCACCCGGGAGATGCATCGTAAGAAGCGGCAGCGTTAAGATAGGCTTGGTGGAGGGGGCGGCAGGCCCCAAGACGAGACGGGACCGTCGGTCTTACGGGTGGGTGTCTTTAGTCGCCCGTGGGCGTCTTTAGTCGCCCGTTTCTTTTCTTGGATCGAATCAAAAGGTGGGCGTCTTTAGTCGCCCGTTTCTTGGATCGAATCAAAAGGTGGGTGTCTTTAGTCGCCTTTAGTCGCCTTAGTCGCCGGTGTCTTTAGTCGCCTTACCCCTTAGGTCGCGAGGCCGGGCTTCTGGCCCGCTGTGTTCCGTCGAGCTCGCCTTAGACGGCACGGTCGCATCGAACCATTGATGTTTCGACACCCACCATCCGACTCCCAGGCCAGGCAACATCGTGACCAGACACATAAATGGGAGCGGGAGAAAGATAACCATCCCAGTTGATGAGCCACCAGCGCCGTCGTGAATGTGATAAAGTGGGGACCACACCCCCCAATGAATGGGCACCATCAGCCCGAGGATTCCCAACATTCCGAAGATTGACAGGCAGGCGATCCGACTCCGCGTCACGTTGGCCGGCTGCAATAACAGAATTATGCTGAGCGCCGCGAACGGGATCAGACTCCAAACTGCGAGTAAGAACAGGTTGTTCCCGGCGGAAAACAGGCGGGCCGCGATGTCGCGTATCGCACTATCCGCCGTCTCGCCCCCCACGCAAACCTCCAGCGTGAAAATGACCAGCCACGGCGTGGGGAAACCGACAACCAACGGTAGCATGAGCCAAACCCACGACGCGCGGACACGGTTCATGAGTGAAAGGTCCATATCATTCGGTCCTTCCCAAAGGAGGTGACACACGCGGGCGCCGGCCTTAATATTTGAGCGTGCCGTCTGAAACGGTTTGGTCAGTCGACAACCTGCAGGCTTTCGACGTAATCCTTGGCTTCCTTCAACCCGACGCTCGTATGCTCTCTGTACAATTTGACCGCCAGGATTTTCTGGCCAGTTTTGACGAGTTCGACGATCTTCTCGTTCACGACTTTATCGGGGTCGAGTCCCAAGTGCGAGAGAATCCGGTCGACCTTCATTCCAAGACAACGGTTGCTACCGTTGACGGTCGAGCGCAGATTCAGGGCAATCAAGAAAAGACCCAGAACGAAAACAAGCCAGAATGTAGCGTCCATTGTTGCTCCAAACCGACATCACAGGATGACCAGAGAGACCGAGCAGATTGGCCCCCTTTGCGAGCCACCTGTAAGAAGACTCCAGCAGCCCGGAACCGTCCGGTCAAGTCTTGACTGATAGTTCAATGCCATGTGTGCTGCCTTTAGATTTGAGAATCCGTTCCGGGTCTGTCCCGAAGAGTTCGAATCAAGCCGAAAAGACCGATGCCGAATCCCATACCAGCGGCAAAGACGCCGAAAAATTCCAGTGAACGTAGACGCGAGCCCAATTGGGAAGCCACCAAAATGCAGATAACCATAGCGGGCAGGTATACAGCGGCTCGTTGCGGCATCGATCTAGCCATCGCCCGCTCCTTCATCCGAATTCTTAACGAAATCTCGCGGGGACATGCACTGAATCGACGGTCCGACGACGGCGGTACGATGATAATTGGATTTCAAGCTGTGCGTGTCCACGGGTGCCTCTTTGTGTCCTCGTGTGCATTTGTCTCGTGCATTTTCTCACTGCTGAAATCGCGGAGCTGCTGGCACGCTGACCCGCCCAGCGCGTTGGTATCAGCGTGTGTCCGCAGTTAGAGCTGACGTCACCGTAAGCCGAGTGCGACTTTCAGGGCGCCCGAAGGGGACATTCTTATACCTCGACGGGATGTACGCGGTCTGGATAAGATAAATGACAACTTGTTCATTCTGCCCGCTAACCGAGAACCTGATCCATGCCTCGGACTGCACGTGCCTGAGCCTTTGAAGCCGGATTTACCTATCATGTCCTCAACCGTGGCAACGCACGCTCCGAAGTCTTTCACAAACCAGCCGATTACGCAGCTTTCTTACAGGTGATTTGTGAAGCAACGATACGTGTGCCGATGCCCATGCTCGCTTATTGCTTGATGCCAAATCATTTTCATCTCGTTGTCAGGCCGCACGGCGATAGAGATCTTTCACGCTGGATGCACTGGTTGCTGACTACACATGTGCGACGCTATCTTAAATATTACAGCCACACCGGCCACGTATGGCAGGGCCGGTTTAAGGCTTTTGCGGCCCAAGATGACGACCATCTGATTACGGTCGTGCGTTATGTGGAACGCAATCCTGTTCGCGCAGGCCTGGTCACCCGAGCCGAAGACTGGCCATGGTCTAGCTTGGGCGCACCTTTTCATCCTTGGTAATCCCTCCGAGAGTTACAACCGACGAACTGCTCCGCCCCGCGAATTGGATCGACTTCGTCAACGCACCGATGACTGAGGCCGAGGGGGAAGCCATCGGAGTTTGCCTGCGTCGCAACCACCCGTACGGCTCGGAAGCCTGGACCTTGGCGAGAGCGACACGCCTCGGCCTGGGATCCAGCGTTCCTGCCCGAGGCGGACAGCCGCGATCGGAGGGCAATCACGCTAAAGCCCCCAGATTACGAAACGAATAGCAGTGTCCCCTTCAGCAGCTCCCTTCAGCAGCTCCGAAACGAATAGCAGTGTCCCCTTCAGCAGCTGCATTCCAATGCCTTGCTATCGGTCGCCAGGAGTTTGATGAATTGTTTGGAAGAAGAGGTGACGGGGGCGCTGAAGACCTAGGCCGGTGCTAGGGCGATAATGGTCTGGCTCGGCATGGGTTGGTCGTGCCAGCGACACCGTGGATAATCGGCATTCGTGATTGGGCGAGGATCATGGCTGGCGACGAAAACAAACTGAAACTTGGCAAAGGGAATGCCTTCGTTAAGAGCCAGTTGAAGCGGCTGCACCAGGAAGACGAAACCTGGGAGGCCGACTTTCGGGCGTTACCCAAGCCGATTTCTCAAAGCACCACGCACTATGTCGGCATGGTCCTTACACAACCATATGGCTATCTTCGTGCCGAAGAAGAGATCGAACGGTCACCCGATGTGAACGATCTTGCCACGCTGTTGGCCCACGCCATGAAGCGGCCTTTCGTCAACGGGCACCTTAGGCCCCGCCGCATTCATCTTCGAGGCAACCCGAAATGGAAGCCGCTCCTTCCCGCCCTAAAGGAGATAGGCATCGACGTGGTCATCAAGACCGATCTGCCCAAAGTCGACGAGGCCCTCGGTGAGTTCTTGGCCCAGGCGAAGGGAGCAGGGTCGGTCGGCAAGATCAAGGCGACGACAGAGCAGGCAAAGGTTGAAAAGCTCTTCCCTGGCATCGCCCGGTACGTTCGTGGTTACGGCTACGTTGAGATCGGAGACCAGGAGGGCTTCGGCTTTGTGGTGAGGGCAATCGGTTACGGCGGCCTAGACTTCGAGAATGACACGCCCGAGACGTTGTCTGAAGCGATGGCAGTCCTCGAAGCGGGCCTTATTCGGTGGTTCGATGAGCAAGATTCTGAGGAAAAATGACCATCCCGAACGCCGAAGTGAGACGATTTGGTCGTTGAGATGATCGTCGGGGATCGATTGAGCTTTGCATTATCTCGATTCGATAGGACGGTCTTGAGCATGGGCGAGATCAGCAGGCAATTGCACGGCAAGCTGAAGGCAGTGTCATCGGGCAATCCTTTGCTAACGAACTACGATGGACGCAAGCCGATCCCAGGAACCCCCGACATCGCAAAACTGATTGCCGAGGGGATGGACCCCATTCACGCCACCTACATCTTCATTCACCATATCGCCTCGTCTTTGCTGATTGGCGAGAAAGTCTCCCAACTTCCGGAAATGCAGACCTTGAAGGCAGGCGTGGACAGAAGGCAGGCGTGGACATGCACAGCGAAGGCACGCGTCGAAAGCACGGGTGGACACGCTCACTGCGTGGACATGCACTGCGTGGAAAGGGGAGCCCGTAGGGCACCCGTCGGCAGACCGCAAGGCCGAAAGTCGTGGTCCGCACCGAGGCAGATTACCAACGCAGTGCATGTCCACGAGTACCCCTGTCCACGAGTACCCCGAGTACCCCCTGTCGCGGGAGGACGCCGCCAGCGTGAGGGAACGAGGATCGGTGTCGGAGGTGCGGTCGATCTCCCCGAAGAATCAGCAATTCTCCTAGCAAAATAGCACGCAGCGCGGCCACGTGATAATTGACGACCGGCGTTGCAGGGATGGACCGATCACCCAGCGGCGGCGCAGGAAATGTTGGATGACGCCTGGGATGTCAATCACGTAGTCTTCAGCCTTCAAGGCCAAGTTCCTTGAGAGTTTGCGCTTTGAGAAGATCAATCTGAAGCTGCGCCAAAGCTTCGCCCGACAACGACTCGACCTGTTGCTTGACTTCAAGAGACAATGGCCCGAATTTCGCTTCCAATTGTCGCAAGGTTAATCGCCGCTCGCCCTGTGCGATGCCGCGTTCCAGGCCGCGTTCCAGGCCGCGTTCCAGGCCGCGTTCCATACCCTGTTCCACACCGCGTTCGTAGGTCGTCTTCATGAGGGGTGCAACCTCGTGATAGGCCTCGGTCTGCAACAACGTTTGCAGCCGCTCCTTCTGCGCTTCGTCCAAGTCAGCATAGGCTTCCAGGCATTCCACCAGGAGATACCGCCGAAAGTCATTCTCCCTCGAACTCGCAATCCGTTTCAATCCCTCGGCATACAACTCGGCTCGTCGCGCCTCTGGCAAACGCATCATCGCGCTCAGCGCCACTCCCAGCAAATTCTCACCCGTTGCGTATGCCTCACCATCGAGACCCGGCAGTCCCACATAGGCATACTCAAAGCGGATGATCCGTTGCTCCCAGAAGTGCTCTTCGTACGCGTCCCAGCCAATCCCATTGAGACCCAGACGCAGAAACAGCGCCACCGGCAGCACCGGCAGATCCGTGTCACGCCGCAGTTGAACGTAATACTCGAACATCCGCGGCCGGAACGCCACAGTGCTGGCTCGTGATTCCACCTCGACGTGGACCAACGCCACCAGATCGCTCACATCCTCCCGCGGCGCTGGCACGCCAGGCCGCAGCTTCAGCCGTGCAACCAGGTCAAGCTGCCGCCGCTCCCCTTGCGGCGGTGCCAGGAAGAGCTCCTTGTCGAGCCAGTCGATCTCGAGAAACTCAAACCTCTTGGCCCAGTCGGGAAAAAAGCAAACAAAGAAAGCCTCGAAAAACTCCTTCAAGAGCACCTTGAGACGCTGGTCGTGATCAGCACCAGCAGGCTCTGTCATCCTCGACTCCACCTGCAAAGAGACCCCAGGCCTGGAATCCGAAACCGACGTTTACCTACTGATCGGTCGCACCGCGCTAAAACACCATGCCAACTCGACAATTCGGCTCCTGGCAGCTTGCCTGGTTCTATCTGTGCAGTTCCTTTACGCTCCGAATCAAGTGGCCGGACCCACGCTTGGACGACCCACGCTTGGACATGCACTGCGACCCGCACCTGCTCATCCTCAACCTCCGTCCACCAACACGCCGCAATCCGGACGGGATTCATCACGCGATCTCGGAGATGCTCGCCGACGAGGAATACAAGGCCCCGTCGGGAAACCCCTGACCCTGGCCGCTTACGAGGCAGAAACGGGTGTGCGCGCCTTCGTCGAACCGATGGCGGTCGGCGACACCCTGATGGAGATGCCGCTGTTCCTCAAAGCGGGCGGACACGTTCCCGTCGCGCTCGAATCGACCTATCAAACCGCCTGGGAGGCCGTCCCGCGTCGCTGGCGATGGGTTATCGAGCGGTGAGCGGGGTAGTTGTGAGAGGGTGAGGTCATCAGGGAAAATTTTTGACGGCCGACCAGGTTTCTTGAGAACAAGGCAGAAGCCTGCGGCATCAAGCTGAATGTCCCGTCGTCCAACCATGTGCCGACTGCCCAGCGCATTCCTCGCGGCTAAATGGCTTTTTGTTGTATTTAGTGAAGCCATGGAAAAATTGTGGAAAATATTTTTAGTCTCTCTCGGGACAGGGTTTCGGACCGGCTTCAGGCACAAAATGAGCTAAGTGCATTAGCGAAATTAGGCAAGATGCGTATATTATAAGTAGGTTAAAGCCGATTGGGCACCGATGGCGCTGTTTTTGATTGACCGGTCGTCGGCTCGCACCTCGATTGCTGCCGGAATTTTCAACGGTTGCCCGGTCGAAGTCAGATAAATCAACCTGACCGACCGTCAAATCCCTGGCTTCCTCGATTTTCGTCATCGTTGGTCAGCTCGTCGGCTCACATGGGCATTCGAATCAGATAACGCGTAGCGCCCTATGTCGATGCGATGCCTTTCTGCCCCTCACGCGCCAGGCTGTGATCAGGTTGACGACACCGTGGGGACCAGCACGCACACCGCGGAGAGTGAGCTCGGCGGGCACCGCCATCTGCGTCGAGAGATCGCTGTTGGTCGCATCGCATTGGTCGAAAGGGTTTGCAAGCCTTGGCCAAAAGCTGCCATCCACTGCCATTCACTGCCATTTTCGGCCGCAAAATCATCAGACTCGTTGCAATCGCATCGCCGGGCCGAAGCCGGCCGTCGACTGCCACCCTACGGACATTGGGTCGTGCGGAATCGCCAGGCTCATTGCCGTCTCGTGCCTCGTCCAAAAGCTGCCATCCAGTGCCATCTGCTGCCATTTTCGGCCGCAAGACCGTCAGTTTCGTTGCAATTGATCGCCTCTTTTTTGCTCTTCGAGAGCGTGCCGGCCAGCCTGGGCCCCGGGCTGAGAACCGCGAGCGGGGCCGTGAAGGAGGCCCGGTGAAATGCTGTCACCGGGTGCCGTTTGTTCCATGACCGGAGAATCCGCCAACAGTCAGAAAATGTTGCTCGCCGTCGCGGTCGCCGAGGGGACCGCCATCGCGAAGTGGGCCGCGAGCCATGAGGTGCCGGAACGCACCGCGTACCGCTGGGCGGCCGAGCCCGAAGTGCGGTCCGAAATCGAGTCGATCCGCCGCCGTGCCCTCGACGAGGCCATTGGCCGATTGGCCAGGCGGGCCACGTGGGCCGTCGATGGGATCGTCGAGCTCGGCGAGAGCGCCGACTCCGAATCGGTCCGGTTGTCGGCGCTTCGCGCTGTGATGTCTGATTTCATCACCGTCTCCAACTTCGCGGGCCTCGAGCTGCGCGTCGCTGAACTGGAGGAGCAGACCCATGCCCGCGCTCGCGACGCGAATTGAGTGGCTCAGGGCCAACGCCGCAACGCCGGGACAGGCACGCGTGGACATGGGCACGCGTGGACATGCACAGGCGCTGGCGTGCGTGGGCATGCGCTGACCCCCGCTGGTCGTTGCGATCCCCACCGCTCGACCTCACCCGCGTGCCCTTCGGAGTCAATAATTCGATGCCGGTCGCAGTGCGTGTCCACGCGTGCTTTCCACGCGTGCTTTCGGTCGCAGTGCGTGTCCACGCGTGCTTTCTGTCCACGCGTGCTCTTTGAGGGTTCTCGATTTCAGGGTGCCGGCGAACCCGCCGCGCCAAGCGTCAGCCCCATGAAGTCGCGTACTTGCTGTGCGATCGCCAGCTCGGTCGGTAACCGCTCCATCGAACTGGCGCCATAAAAACCGTCGACCTCGCGGGCACGCGAGAGGATGAACTGGGCGTCCGCGGGCGTTGCGATCGGGCCGCCATGACACAGAACGAGCAGATCGCCGCGCGCCGACTTGCCGGCCTGCGCGATCTCGGCTAGCTCGCCGACGCACGCCTCGAGCGTCTTGGCCGTGTGCGCACCGATCGAGCCTTTCGTGGTCAGGCCCATGTGCGCGACGACGATATCCGCGCCAGCCTCTGCCAGTAACCGGGCCTGCTCGGGGTCGAATGCATAGGGAGTCGTCAGCAGATCAATTTCATGGGCCGCCGCGATGCAATCGATCTCATGGCGGAAACCCATCCCTGTCTCTTCGAGATTGATGCGCAAGGTTCCGTCGATCAGGCCGACGGTCGGAAAGTTTTGAATGCCCGCGAAGCCCATTTCCTTGAGGTCGCGAAGGAAGACGTCGCGGAGCATGAAGGGGTCGGTGCGCGCACACGCCGGCGAGTACGGGCGTGTGCGTCACGGCCGTGAGTACTTCATACGCCATTTCCTTGACGATCGCGTTGGCGTTGCCATAAGGCATCAGGCCCGCGAGCGAGCCGCGCCCGGCCATGCGAAAGCGGCCCGGAATTGTAGATGACAATGAGATCGATGCCCCCGGCTTCCTCGCACTTGGCACTGATTCCCGTGCCGGCCCCGCCACCGACGATCGGTTGGCCGGCGGCAACCTTCTTGCGAAGCCGCTCGACGATTTTCGTCCGTTGTTCCGGCATCAGGGGCGGCCCTCGGTGGGAGTCGAAGTCGAAGTCGAAGTTGGAGTCGGAGTCAAAGACATGAACGCATCGACCAGTGCCTGAGCGAACTCGGCGTCATTGATGTGAAATGGCAAACGGCGGATCACTCGGCCACTGCCACGAACAAGGGCCGTCTCCAGCTCGTCGAATAGCGCGGCGTCGGCCTCCGGGTCGTGAAACGGTTGACCGGGCGCATCGATGGCGGAGACCCCGCGCTCGGGGATGAGCACTTGAAACGGGCTCGTGGCTCCGTTGAGCTTGCCGGCAATCCAGCGGGCACACCGCCGATTCTCCTCGGGCGTGGTTCGCATCAAGGTGACATGATCGTTATGAACGTGGAGCCGGCGCCCCTTGAAGCGTTCGGGAACCGAATTCATCGCGCCGAAATTGACCATGTCAAGAGCGCCGACGGAGAGGACGAACGGGATCCCCGCGTTGAGGGTGGCCTCGAAACGATGCGGGCCGCAGCGCAGGTTGCCGCCGACCACCTTGTCGGCGACCTCCGTCGTCGTGACGTCGATGACCCCTTGAATCAAGCCGGCTTTGACGAGCTTTTCCATGGCTTTGCCTCCCGTGCCGGTCGCGTGGAAAACCAGGCAGTCGAAGCCGCGTGCTTCCATGGCCGTGCGCACCGCGGTCACACAGGGCGTGGTGACGCCGAACATCGTCATCCCCAGGGTCGGCTTGTCATCGACCGTCGGCATCGGGTGTTGCACCATGCCCACCATCGCATTTGCGGCGTTCCCCAGCACGCGGCGCGAGATGGCGTTGATCCCGGCGATGTCGACGACCGAGTGCACGAGCGTGATATCACTGAATCCGACATATGGCGTTGTGTTTCCGCTGGCGACCGTCGAGACCATGACCTTCGGTACGCCGACCGGCAAGGCGCGCATCGCGGGGGTGATCAGCGCGGTGCCGCCGCTGCCGCCAACCGCGATCACGCCGAGAACGCGGCCGGCTTGATACTCGCGACGCAGATAGCGAATGAGTCCTTCGCCCAGCGTGTGGATTGCTTCGCCTCGACCGACGCGCGAGAGCGAAAAGCTCGCTGCCGGCCGTCGCTCCTTTTTGCAGCACGCTTCGATCACCGATCTTGAAACGTCCGCGCGAACCGCGGGCGCATCCCGTGTGCTCACATCGACGGTCACGACCGAAATGCCCGCGGCGCGCATCCGCTCGGCGATAAACGCCAGCTCGTGCCCTTTCGTATCCATGGTGGCAATCGCATAAACCCGCGGGTTCATGACATCACGTCCCACTCGCGCGAGGGAAATCGCCAGGGTTGACGCTCATCGCTTGAGCGTTTCGTTCAAGCAACGTGAGATCTCGGTATCGCGCCAGTCCCACAGTCGCTCATGGTGCAAGTCGACGGTCCTCGGCTCGCTATTCCACGTGCTCGGGTAACAAAATGCACCGATCACCTGCACGACGATCGCAAATCCGACGGTCAAAGTGCAGATCATGGCCAAAACGCGCGACCGTGCCAAGATGTCATCGAGCCCGAAAGCAAAGAGGATCGCGAAAAGGGGGATCGCATCGGTCCAGTACCGCGGGCCGAAACAGTGTCCTCCCCACCAGACCGAGTACTTCGACAAGATGAACAGATAGGGAACGAGTGCGGCGAGGAGAACGACCAGGAGCGAATGAACCGCGAGTTTTCGCCGCACGCTGGGAATGGCCAGCGACACCAGCGCGATCGCGATCCACGGGCTGAAAACCAGGAGTCCACGGTTGGGGCTGAATAAGGTGCCCAGCATCCCGGCGCCGAGATCGCCCGACCAGGGCCCCGAAACCCCGTGCAAGAATATATGAAAGTTTTCGAGTTGAGCCTGCCCTCCGATGAGGTTGCCGAAGAACCAGAAATTATAGCCGGCCAACGCCAGCCCAACGACGACCGGAGCCGGCAGGAACCAGGCGACACCGCGACCCTGCATGAAAGGCGACCCATGTCAGAATCGCGATTGCGAAGACGACGTCCATGAGCCGGCACGCCACGAGAAAAGCAGTCGTGAGACCCGCGAGGAAGAGCCGGGTCCGCCCGACCGGGCGCCGCGTCAAGAGCGCGATCGTTCCGATCAAGAGCGCGGCGGCCGGCCCATGCTGCCATGGAGCCTGGCTGCCGACCGTCCAGAGGTCAGATCCCAGGCACGCCGCGAGAACCGTCGCCAGCGCCACGCGGCGCAGCCCGAGAGCCAGTAGTAAACGGTGCAGAGTCACACCGGCGAGTGCCACGATCATCGCCATGGCGTTCTTGACTATCACCCGGCTTTCACGCACCGCGAACACGGGATTGCGATCCCATCCAGGCCGATAAAAGTCGAGGAATGCGATCTGGGGCGCGACGAACGGAATGGCCACCAGGGCCGGGGCGATCGGATAGAGCGTCACGACGCGGCCGTGCGACCTCGTCCAGTTGTAGGGCAACGGTATGTTTTTATTCGTGCCGATGTCGCCCAGACGTGGATTGTCGAGGTAGACGCCTTCACCCCGAAGGATGTTAAGTGGCAACAAAGTCGCCGAGAATGTGTCATCGCTTCCGATGTCACGGCCATTGCACAAATAAATCGACAGCAGCATGATCCCCAGCGCCGACGAGCCGAGCCAGCTCGACCGGTGGGTCGGTGCCGGCGCCGGACTCTTGCGGGTAGACTGGCCAGGTTCATGTGATGCTGTGTTCATCGAACGGCCGGATCGCTCTTGAGCCACTGTTCGAGCCGCCGGAGCCCCTCGGCGATACTGATTCGCGGTTGGTAGCCAAGATCGCGGCGGGCGGCGTCGATATTGAACCAGTGTGTCGTGGTGAGCTGCCGGGCGAGGAACCGCGTCATGGGGGGTTCACGCTCGCGCCGTGATAGCGAATAGACCATTTCCAGCATGGTCCGGCCGGCGGCGAACGCGAGCGGGCGCGACACCGAGCGGCGAACCGGCCCGAGGCCGGCGGCTTTCAAGAAGCAGTTGATCATGTCCCAGAGCGGAATCGTTTCTCCCTGGGTGACGAAGTAGATGCGCCCCGCGATCGGCGACCCGGGGTCGAGGCGGTCGGCGGCGAGGAGATGGGCCTCGGCGGCATTGTCGATGTAGATGGGATCGATCAAGCGGGTCGCGACGGCCGATCCGGCGGAGCTGACCACGCCTCGCCCGGGCGATGATCCGCGGCAGGAGATTGTTATCGCCCGGGCCCCAGATGAGGTGGGGACGGATCGAAATCGTGGCCAGGTCGGCTGCGTTCGATTCAAGAATGATCTGTTCGGCACGGGCCTTGGTTTCGGGATAAGCGGCCTCGTAATGCGTTGAATAGGGGACCGACTCGTCGGCTCCTTGCATGTCCAGGCCGTTGAAGACGACACTCGGCGAGCTGCTGTAAATGATCCGCTTCGCGCCGTGCGCCCGGCATGCCGCGACACGTTGCGGGTGCCCTCGACGTTGATCCGTTCGTACTCGCGAGTCGCACCCCAGATGCCGGCTTTCGCCGCGGTGTGAAATACGGTCTCGCAGCCGAAGACCGCGTCGCTCACGGTGTGGAAGTCGGCGACGTCGCCTTGAACTTGCTCAACGCCCAGGGCTTTGAGTGCGCGTACAGGCGCCGGCACAGACTGCGCACGGCACAACCACGCTGCACCAGGAGCTTGATGACGGCGGTGCCGAGAAAGCCGCCCCCTCCGGTCACGAGCACCTTGCCGAGATTCGCCGGCGTCATGAAAGTCTCCCCGCGGCCCAGATGGCCAATTTTTCGCGAAAAATCTTGGCGTTGTGACGGATATCGACTGGAAACGAAGGGTGAAACAGGAACGTCTTGATCTTCCACGTATGCGGAAACGCCGCGCCGATCTCGAGCAGATTTTGCCGGACCCGCGTCTGTTCGGCGCGACCCAGGGGCCGCACCGGTTCGACGCAGATGACGGGAATCGACCTCGCCAGACTGAGACTGGCGAACGCCGACCAGGGCCGTACGCGCAACATCGGGGTGAGCGTTGAAGATCGCCCTCGCAGGGGATCGTGAAGAGAGTCTGCTGATTCAAAATCACGCGATGAGACTTTCGCCCGCAGAACCAGATCCGCCCTTGAGCGTCGCGATATCCGAGATCGCCCATGCGATGATAAAACGTTTGCCGCTCGGGACAGTCGATCTTCGCGAGGTGTGTCGCCTCGGGCCGATTGAAATACTCACGCGTCACGACCGGCCCGGCAACCACGATCTCGCCAATCTCGCCATCGGGCACGACGCAGGCTCTCCGACCAGAGCGGTATCGCGTCGTCGAGAATAATGATGATCTTGGCATCCATCCTGGGGAATGGCCGGCCCACGCATACGCCCATGCCCTTGTCGGTCGCGTGGCGGGTTTCACGCAAGACCTCGCCGCTGCCGATCGACGCGACCGGCAAGGATTCGGTCGCTCCGTAGGGCGTATAAACCTGCGCCGGCGGGTCGAGCAGGGGCGCCAGATCCTCGAGAATCCGCGCCGACACCGGCGCGCCCGCCGATATGATGCGATTCAAGGTCGGTAACCGCCTCGAAGCCGCCTTGCTCCCCGCGGCGAGCCGGCGCAACAGAGCAGGGGATCCGAACAGGTTCGTCACGCCGAAATCGTCGATCGCCTGGAAGAGCTTGAGCGGATCGACCAGAGCCGGACGGGTGGGGTCCATATCGGGAATGATCGCCGTCATGCCGAGAGCCGGAGCGAAAAGGGCGAACAGCGGAAATGTACAGAGATCGATCTCACCGGGCTTGATTGCATAAACGGTCTTGAACGACTCGACCTGCGCCTCGAAGATGCCGTGCGTGTATACGGCCCCTTTTGGCGGTCCCGTGCTGCCGCTCGTGAAGAGGATCGCCGCGGGTTCGTCGCGGGCCTGCAATGATAAAACCGGAGGTGGCTCGCTGTCGCTGTCGATTGCGCGCCATCCCGCCGTGCGTACATCATCGAGCGTCGTGGTGCCCAGGCCCGAGAAGCCCGCGCCCTCCGGCGCGACCAGAACCGTGCGGCGTACTGTCTTGCTGCCCCAGCGGAGCAGGCGTCGCGCCCAGATGGCCTTCGAGACGCCGATGAACGCTTCAGGCTCAGCCTCGCGGCAACACTGTTTGAGATTGCGCAGGCCGATCCCGGGGTCGATCAGCACGGGCACGATCCCCGCCTTGAATAGTGCGAAAACCAGCGCGAAGAAGTCGAGCCCTGGCCGCACCATCACCACGACTCGCGAGCCTCGTTCAAGCCCGATCGCCCGCAGACCATGGGCGATCAAATTGCTATCACCGTCGAGCTGGCCATACGTGAGATGAACATCGCGCAGCGTGCCCGGCGCGATCTTCCCCATCCTTGACCACCACGGCCGCGACGTGTGGCTGGAGCATGGCCATTTTGCTGAGATGGATTGCAATGTTCGATCGCGGCTCGGAACCGGCGGAATAGCTCAACCCACAGGCTCCTTGACGGCCGGACGCGCGGCGAGGAACGCCGGCAACAGCGCGTTGACGGCGTCGCGCTCATCCTCGAACAGGTAATGCCCGGCTTCCGGAAACCGATGCACCTGCGCCGCGGGGAAGCGACGGATCCACTCGTCGAGAAAATGATGGTCGAACACGAAATCCTTCATTCCCCAGACGATAAGGATTGGGATGGCGCCGAGCAAATGAAGGCGATCCTCGACCCACGATACCAGTTCGTAGCTGGGCTCGCCGGGTTTCAGGGGAATATCTTGCACGAAGCGGTGAATCGCGATGCGGTTCTTCCACGAGTCGTAAGGGGCGATATAAGCGTCGCGCAGCGCCCGCGACATCGGGTGCTTCTTGCAGCCGAGCCAGGCCGTTCCGCGGCAAAACGCGTTGAGCCCTCTGACCAGAAATTCGCCCCGTTTCGAGTCGCGGCAGACCGACAGTGCCTGCGGCATCGGCTTCGAGGGCGGCTTGTGAAAAGCGGCCGTGTTACACACCACCAGCCGGGCGATTCGCTCAGGGTGCCGGGCGGCGTAAGTCATGCCGATCATACCCCCCCAGTCATGCACAACCAGAGTGATATCGCGATCGAGAGACAGGTGGTCGAGCAAGAGCTCGAGGTCGTCGACGCGGCTCGAAAGCGTGTATGGATAGGCCCGGTCATCCGGCTTTTCGGAAAGGCCGCAACCGATGTGGTCGGGCACGATCACGCGGTATCCCGGCGACAGCCTCTCGATCAGGTGCCGGAAATAAAACGACCACGTGGGATTGCCGTGCACCATGACGATCGGCGAACCCGCGCCTTCGTCGATGTAATGCAGCTTGAGCCCGTGGCGATCGAAATCGCGGCCCGGATGCTTGTTCAGGAATTGTTCGAGGATTGAATTCAACGCGTTTCGCTCCTGCTCCGAGATCACCATTCAACACCCAGCATCATGCAATTGAGCCCACTACCGATTCCCAGAAAGGCGACGCGATCACCCGCCTGGATGAACGCCCGGTCGTCGGCGAGACCCGCGGTCAGCGGGAGTGAAACGGTCCCCATGTTTCCCAGATACGCAAAAGTCGAGAAGTCTTTATGTTCGGGAATGGCCAGCGAGCCGAGAATCGTCTCGCGGTGCGACGCACCGACCTGGTGGCAAATCACCTTGTCGACCTGACTGTCATTCCATTCGACGCGGCGCGAGAAATCGCGCCAGGTCTGCTTTCCCGAGCTCGACGCCGTGGGTCAACACCGAGGGAGCGTCAGTCGAGGTAAATTGATGAAAGCGGCCCGGCTCGTCGGCTTCGGTGAGATCAATGCCCCAGCGGCAAAGCTCATGGAACTGAGGCGCGGCCCGGCTGACTCCGCCGACGAGCCGGTGCCCGCGTGACGCACGCAACGAGCCATCGGACAAGACAACCGCGACGGCCCCCGAGCCCCCCGTCAGAGTCGCCAGCGACCGCTTGAAGAAATCCATGCTCGTGTTTTTTAACATCTGATCGATCACGATTTCGTTGATCTCGCGCGCGGTCTCGCACGAAACGACCATGCCCGCGCGAATCTGGCCCAGCTCGATGCGATTGGCGATTTCGACGATCCCGGTGAGTACGCCCAGGCACGCGTTGCTCACGTCGAAGATCGCGGTCTCGGCCCCCACGCCCAGGAGCGCGGCCACGCGACACGCGGTCGCCGGCTCGAAGTGCTCGCGACAGACGCCCGCCGTAGATCAAGACTTCGACCTGCCTGGCATCGAGATGCGCCGCGTCAAGCACCCGGCGGCCCGCGGCGGCCGCGCCGTCCGAAAGCCGATGACCGGCCTCCCACCAGCGCCGCTCGGCGATGCCCGTCAGCGCCTCGAGCTGCCCCTCGGCGAGGTGCAACGCACGATACACGGCCTCGAGCCGTTCCTCGATTTCATGCGACGACACCACGACGGGAGCGATCTCATAACCGATCGCATCAATATAGACTTTCGAGTACTTCATGAGGAAACCAAACCGCGGCGAGAAAAATCAGCAAGGTCGAGTTCGCGAGGGCCGTCTTCGAACACGCCGGCTAGTGTTTGACCAGGCGGATCGAGAAATCGTTCATCTGGTAGATGATCTTGCCATCGACCGTGAGATAACCGTCGGCGACGACTGTTTGCGATCGGTCGTCGCACGCCTTGATCACCGCCTCGACCGTGACACGACGATTGGCCGGGACGATCTGACCGCGGTAAGTCCAGCGGTGTGGTTGGCCGATCGCCGGTGATTCGAACACCGAGCTCGGGCCGGCCGACCAGCGTTGCGCACTCCATACCTTCAAGAGCTGGAGCAGCGATTCAAGACCCAGCGAGCCCGGCCAGACCGGATCGTCGAGAAAATGCGCCTTGAAGAACCACGCCGCCGGATCGACGGTCGTGCTGCCCACGATGAAACCGTGGCCGTGCGGCCCGCCCGAATACGCCATGGCCTCGACACGATCGACCATCCGCCACGTCGCGTCGGGAAAAGGGGCCTCGTCTGGCACAGCAGTCGACGCGGCGGCGGCCTGACTGTGGTCGCTCGGAAGATAAAGAGTGGCATCACGAATGCCGACTTGCTGTTCGAGCGCCCGAGGATGGAAAAAGCCGAACTCGGCATGGCCTTCGTAAACCCGGCCCTCGTGGCTATCGACGGTGAACTCGTAATGCTGAAGGATCATTCCGGCCGTGCTCGAAATCTTGGTGACGCGAGAGCGGGTCGAGAGCGTGCCGCTCTCACGGGTCACGGCGAGGCTCTGCCGGCCGGCGCCGCTGAGATTACGAAACTTGAGAGTCGTCTTCACTCGTCAGCGCCGAGCCCATGTAGGCGGCCATCCAGCCGCACGACTGCAAGCGCGGCCTCGAGCAAGACGGCAAATGGCATCCGGTCCTGGCGATCGGCGCCGAAATACCAGGCGTCTGGCTCGACGTCAAATTCGGCCACGGCCGTGCCCCCCGCGGCCATCACCCAGGGTGTCGCGTCAACCGTCATGATCCGATCAAGAAACTGGTAGGGGGGCCCCGGCAGCCGGGCGATGAATCGCCCGTCGTCAAACGGACGATAAGCCTCCCCGAAAGCCGCCGAAGGCTTGCCGACCGCGAATTCAAGGATGCGATCATGATCAAAGAGCGGCGCCGCGCGGGATTGCTCCGCTTTCGGCCCAGGACGTCGCGAGGCCGCGTAGCCGGGGGCGGCTTCAGAAACCGAGGCTGCCGTTCGACCACGTGTGGGCCAGAGGTCTTCTAGCTCTCGCCTGTCTGTACCTGAAAGCTGGAGCGCCATGTCGATGACTTCGACGATCGGCTTACCATCAACAAGGATCAACGCGTCGGCGATCGCATAAGGCTCGGGCCGATACCCGCGTTCCTTGATGGTCACCGAATAGGTGACGAGTCGCGACGATTCCGTGATCTGGCCGCGGCATTTGAGCCGGTTGGCGATGCCGGTACCGGCTCGTAGGCGACCTTGCCGCGTGCGCCGACCCAGCCCATGCGCATCATGAAGATGCGCAGGGCGTGCAAACAGCACTCGTACATCAGCGTGCCCGGCATGACTCGATCGTCGACGAAGTGGCAGACCATGAACCAGTCCCCGGGTCGATATCGGCTTCCGCTCAACCACGCCCAGCCCGTGTGAGCCTCCCTGCGCGGTCGAGCCTGACCACACGATGATCAAGGTCATCCGGCCGCCCGGCAGGGGCAGGGGATCAAGCAGAGTCAATGCCTCGAACGGCGACCGAACGCGCCCGCCAGATCGCCGCGCCTCAGCGCGTTCACCCGGCTCTCATCGAGCCGGCAAGGGTCGAGAGGAAACAGGTCGGCGACCGCGCCGCCGGCCGTTTCGGGCTTCGGCCGGATCGAGAGCGTGTGCGGAACGATGCCCTTGCCGGCGGCCAGCTCCTCCGCGCGTGAAGAAGCCCGCGCAGCCGTCGCGCATCGTCAAGAGGGGCTCGCCGTTGACCGTTGCGTCGAAATGGAAGCGGAAGAGAATCGTCTTGCCCTGGCGGAAGAAGCGAGTGATCCGGATGTCATAGCGGATCGATCTCACCGGCGCCAGGAAGCGCGCGGTGAAACGTCACCGTCGCGTCGAGAAGTCGATAAACGGCGAGGCCGCGCGTTTCAAAATCGATACCCAGGTAGCCCGCACAGGAACAGGTCGGCCTGGCCGGCCTCGATCGCAATGCAAGGCGCGATCCGGCCGCCGTCGAGATACCAGGCCCCCGGCTCGATCACGTGCTCGGTGACGATCCGCCCACTCTCCAGCACCGCGGCTGCCCCTCGACGAGCATGATCCGGTCAACCAGCATGAGCGGCTCGTCGGGAAGTCGAACCCGCGTCGGAAAGTCATCGATGGCCGCGAATTCCTGACCGAGCACCACGCCAATCGAACCGACGGCAAACTCCAAACAGCCCGCGCGGTCGAGCCACACGGGCTCGGCATCGGATCTGGGGACAATCGGTTGAGCCCACTCCGCGGCCGGCGTCACAGGCCGCATATGCTCGACGGCGGTGCCCACGCCGTCTCGCCCGGCCTCGATCAATTGCAGATGGAAAGCCAGTTGTTTGCCGATCAGATCAGTGGCCATTTCAGAGGCGCAGAAAAGCCTGATGGGCCGCGCCGGCTGCGCCGACCGCGGTGTAAATGCCCTGGGGAAGTTGCGCGGGTTGGCGCCAACGGGGTCCTCTCCGTGAAAGACCCTGTATATTGCGGAATAGCGGCCATGCCAACTGTTTCCTTTTTTCGAGCGCCCGATCCGGCGAACGCCGCGGTGGTCTCTTCGAGCGTCGCCGTCGTCGCCGAGGTTGCTGCGCCACCGGCGCGAGACTGAGCGTTCGGCGCGGCAGGCGCGGCGCGGGCGGCGGGGTAAGCTTGATTGAACTTGCTCGGACGTCAACCCGCACTTTCCGCTGTTTTTCGTGATGGGGATGGCGATCGACGCCGTCGGTGTTTTCACGAGTGTGCGCTTTATCGCCATAGAGCCGCGCGAGGTTGCAGGGCACGCGATGCGCGATCAGAGCGGCGAGCACCTCCAGTAGCGTCTTGAAAGGATCGCGATCCGCTCGGGAGACCGGGACCGCCAGATGGGGCCGGCCGCGGAGAATATGATCGATCATCCGCGAGCATGACCCGCCCGGACCCGGCTCGACGAACACGCGAATGCCATCCTCATACGCGCGATTGATCACGGCGGGAAAGTCGATCGTGTCAACGGCCAGGCCGGTGATCGCGCTGGCCGCGGAGTCGCGGTCAACTGAATAAGGTCGTCCGATCGCTCCGCTGTAGAAGACAATCACGGGCGGCGCATTGGTTTCGAGGCTGTGCAGCTCGCGGTATTCGTTTTCGACCTCCTTGCCGATGGCGCAATGCACCGTGCTGACGGTGGAAAGAGGGATGAACGGTGCTTCGACCGTCTCGACCAATCGCTCGACGGCGCGGCGATGGCCGCCGACCACGGTCTCACGGGCCGAATTCCTGATGAGCACGTAAGCGCGGGTCTCGCCACCGAGCGCAGCGCGGATGGCCTCGCTCGAGCGCGGGATGATCCCGGCGACCCAGTCAACTTCCTCATCGGGTGCGAGCTTCCAGGCTCGCCGCGCGGCCTCGCACGGACCGGCAAGCTGCTGGCTAAAGAGCGGCGACGATCGCAGTCGCTGCAACATGCCGTCGCGGTCGGGCCATGCCTTCAGCGCGACGAGTGCCGCCGACTCCCCGAGGCTGTAGCCGATGGCCGCACTGGGCACGACACCCAGGCTGCCGAGGACGTCGGTCATGAACGCGCCCATCGCGACGCTGCCAAGAATCGGGTCGCAATGATCAGAGAAGGCGGCAGGAAGCTGATCCCGCCACCATAGATCGGGATCGAACTGGTCGCGCAAGTAAGCGTACGTGGCGTCATGAGTGGCCACGACCTCGGGCCAGAGTGTCGTCAGCGCACGCCCCATCCCGGCAAACTGGTTCCCCAGACCGGGGTAGACGAACGCCAGACTCCCGGGCGAATACGAGAACGAGGCTCTGGCCTTGCTGGTTTCGCCGTCGCGTTCGGCTCGCTCGATCTGTTCCAGAAGCGATGGAATGCTGTCGGCGACAATGCCTTTTCCAGATAGAGCACGCGTAGTCTCGGGGTAACGCCGCCACCACTGTCGGGCAACGTGGTCAATGTCAGACGATGGGCTCTCGCTCGCGAGTGCACTCAGCTCGCGCATCCGGCCCAGCATTTGTTCATGATCGTCGGCTTCGATCGCAAACAAGGCCGCTGCTGCGCGGTACGGCGTTTGGAACAGGCGCGACCGACGCATCTCGTTTATCGCACTCCGAAAGCTCCACGTAACCACCAATACCGCCCAGCCCGACGACACTCACGGCCGCGCGGCGTGGGCCGTGCGCGCGGTTTCGCATCCAGAAGCGTGCACCGTTGGCCCCTTCACTGCCGGGAAGAATCACATGGTCCAGGCAAAGTGCCGCCTTGGCGACAGTGGCGAGGCCGGCCGCCGCGCCGGCGCGGCCCAGATCGATTTCGGCCGACTCGATGCGCTCGCAGGGCGGCCGGTTTTCGTTCAGGGCGCGCGAGCTATCGTCGGCAATGGAACGGCTTGCAACGATCTCATCGACGACGGCATAGATGTGATTGCCATCACGCCTGGCGTAGGTGAGGCGCTTCACGACAAGGGCCACCGCACCGTCGCACGCCGCGGACTGGCCGCTCGAATTGTCATTTCGTAACCGCTCGCGCGCCAGGACCGCTCGAAGATCACCGGCGAAATCGATCGATCCCACCACGACCGCGTCGAGCTCGCCGTTTCGCAGCCAGTCGGCGGCAATTTGCAACGCCTGGATGCCCGAGGTCTCATCGCATGAGAGCGTGAAGCTCGGTCCGCCGATCTTGAACTCGCGTGCGATCCGGCTCGCGATCAGACCGCCCAGCGAACCCATGGTGCGGTTTGCCGTGAGCGCCGGCTCGACCGACGCGTGAAGATCGTCGACCCAGCGAGCCTCCTCTTCGGGCGAAAGCCCGAGGCCGAGCGTTTCGTTCCACACACTGGCACGGCCGGCCAGCGACCAGCGGAGGTGGTAGTTTGTCGCGCTCAGGTCGAGCCCGATGCCGATGAGCACGCCAGTCGTCAGCCCCTGAACGGGGCTCCAGCCCGCGTCACGAATCGCGTCGGCAGCGACCCCGAGCATCAACGATTGTTGCGGGAGCATTTCCGCCAGCTCCCGCGGCGGAATGCGAAACTCGTCGATGCCAAACTCAAGGGCATCAATGTAATAGCCGTCGATCGCGTGCGGGTCGATACCCTCGCGCTCGAGCCATTTCGGATCGGCGAACCCCCACCAGTTGCGCGGCGCGCTCGGGCCGCCACGGCGCGGGTATCCAAGCACGTGTGCGGCGAATGACTCCCGACCGGCGAATGGCCCGAAATGGCTGGATAATCCCACGATCGCAAGCGGCTCGCGCCGGGCTGAGCGCGACCTAGCCGATCGAGCCGGGTTGCTGGAAGGCGGCGGTTCCGCAGCGCGAAGAGGCGTCTCCCGCGGCTTCCATTCCTCGAGCAAGACATGGCAATTGACGCCGCCGAACCCGAAACCGCTGACGGCCGCGCGGCGGGGGCGGCCGGTCTCGCGCTCGGGCCAGGGCTCTGCACGCGATAACACGCGGAACGGGCTCTCCGCCAGGCCGAGCTTCGCGGCGGGCCGTTCAAAATTCGCCGTCGGCGGCAGCGTTTGATGCTGAAATGCCAGGAGGACTTTCAGTAACCCGGCCGCCCCCGCCGCCGTGAGGGTGTGGCCAATGTTCGACTTGGCGGACCCGACGACGCACGCCTGGCCTTGCCGGGCATCCGCACCCCACAATGATTTGAGGCTCTCAATTTCCACCGCATCGCCGACGGGCGTGCCCGTGGCGTGGCATTCGATCAGGTCGACATCCGTCGGAGCCCAACCGGCGTGCTCATAGGCCATCCGCATCGCGCGAAGCTGGCCTTCGACACTCGGAGCCAGCAAGTCGCCATGAATGTCGTTGGAAATGCCGATCCCGGCCACGGTCGCGTAGATGTGATCGCCGTGGCACAGCGCGTCTTCGAGACGCTTGAGCACAAACATGCCGGCCCCTTCACCGACGACCAGGCCGTCGCTTTTTTCGTCGAACGGCGCCGGCGTACCGCGCGCCGAAAGCGCACGGAGCTGTGAGAACCCCATCTGGGTATAAAGCGGATCGGGCCGCGAGAGGCCGCCACAGAGCATGGCGTCGGCGCGACCACTGCGCAATTCGTCGATCGCCAGCTTGAGTGAATACAACGACGATCCGCACGCCGCGTCAATTGTAAATGCGCAGCCCGCCCAGGCCGAGTGCCCGCGCGACGATCGCGGCGGGCAAACCTGCCGGAAATGCATTGAGCGGCTCGAACCGCGTGCTCTCACCAGCATTCGCCGATGCGCCCAGTTGCTGCTCGTCGAACGACCGCCCGAGTAGCTCGCGCGTGAGGTCTGACGCGGTTTCCGTCGGCAAAACGATGTTGCCAAAGACAATGCCAACGCGCCCTCGATCGACACGATCGTTGCGTGAATCGGCCCACGCAATTCGGGCGACATAAAGCGCGATCCGGAAGAGTGGATCGAGACGCTCGAGCAAGCCTGGGTCGAGATCGAGGCCGCCTGAGGCGTCGAGAACCGGCGCCGTCACGAAGCCCCCGCGCGTCGAATACACACGATCGGCCAGCGCGAATCCGCGGATCAAACGCGCAGGCGGGATTAATCAGCCACCGGTCGGGGGGCACTTCGCAGGTTGCGTCGACTCCGTCACGCACGAGCGCCCAGAACTGCTCCACGGTCGCGGCGCCAGGAAAAAGGGCGCCGATTCCAACAATAGCGATCGCGTCGTCTGGTTGCATGAGTCGAGTTGCTGGCAGATCAGGCATGGTTTCGATGGTGGCGTCAATCCGATCGATCAAGCAGAATCAGTCAGTGGTATCCAGTTCGGCGATTCCCGTGCGTCTGCCGCGATCGGTGGGTTCCGGGCATCGTCGCTGGGGCGCTCGGCGCCTTGGAGCGACGCTAAACTCATGGGACATCGACCACCGAAATAATCGGCGAACCGGTAGATCCCTGGCGTCGCGCTGGTCCGCTCTCATTATCATTCGCCCGTTCGAAGTTGCAATGGCGCCGCAAATCTCACTCGCATTGGCCGACCAATCTCTTCGATCGCGTGTTCGTTGCCAGCAACACCTCATGGCGGATCTTGACAGCCCGCGAACCTGGCAACCCGGCCGCTCTGATTTTCGTTGGCCGTTGTTTTCTATCGCCGCTCGCGCACCTGGGTGCTCCTCTGCCTGTCGCTTGGTTCCCGGTCGGTCTATTTTGTCTCTTCGACTGTACTTCGCTGAATGGGCTAACAAACCCCGGGCGGAGCCCGCAGATCATAACAGATTCTCCATTTTGGAGGAAAGACTTGCATCGACGTCGGTGCATTCCGAATTGCCCCGCGCTAGACGTTCTGGGCTGAACCAGTGTCTGGATATCGCAGCCCCAAAACTCACCGCGACATAACGTTACGTCTCGACGTCGATGATCCGGCCCAGACGAGACCCCACTGTTGTCATGCCCCTGACGGAAGCGGCTCAAGGGCTTGCCGCGAGCAACGGAGTCATCGATTAGGGGGCTGAACGAACGACGTGGCCGCATTGGAATCGTCGATCCAGGCTGCGACAGGCGAAATCGTCCAAGCCTGCTCGCGGCGCATGCGCTTAACTGAGCGTGCGCTACGGCGAGTTCTCATCAACCGCTGGGCCGCTCCCGCCACAGGCAATCGGCGAATCCGCGTGCCTCGAATCGCGTACCACCATGAGTGGCCTGAATCTCTTAGATGGACACGGGGCGATGGCCCCAGATGGATGCGTGGCGAGAACACGCAGGGCGCTATTCACCGCTCAGCAATCTCATCGTGCGACGTGGAACGTTTTGTGCATACATCGAATTTACAGTCTTCTTTAAGCCAGATGATCAGTCAGCGTCGGTGTCGGGCTTGTCGAGCTCAATACCCGGATATCGAGTCGTTTGCGACCAGAGAGCAGCATGAATGCCAGTAGGAGCGGGCAAGAGCCACTCGCGGAGAGCCATTCGCTGGAGTTGGCCCATGAAATCATTGACACGGTGCGGGAGCCGCTTGTGCTACTCGACGCCCGGCTGCGGTTGAAACGGGCTAACCGATCGTTCTACGAGAGTTTTGGACTGGCTCCGGAAGACGCCGAAGGGCGGATCATCTACGATCTGAGGGGCGGCGAGTGGAATATACCCCAGCTTCGGAGCCTGCTCGAAGACATTCTTCCCAGGGAACATTCATTCCAGAATCGGGAAGTCGATCATGTCTTCAGTAACGCCGGGCGCCGGCGAATGTTGCTCAATGCGCGCGAGGTCGGCCGCCCGGGCGAGCCGCCCGGCCTCATTTTACTTGCCATCGAAGACATCACCGATCTCTGGCGCCTGAAGTCGAACTCAAGGACAGCCGCGAACGGTATCGCGTTATCGTCGACAGCGCAACGAGTTACGCTATTTTCACGACCGACATGGAGGGCAGAATCACCACATGGAATCCCGGCTCGCGCATCATCTTCGGCTACGACGAGACGGAGATCATCGGTAAGGGTAGCATGGTGCTTTTCACTCCTGAAGACCAGGCGGCCGGCGTGGCGGATATCGAGATGCGCGTCGCCGAAGCCGAGGGGCGAGCACTCGATGAACGCTGGCATATGCGGAAAAACGGCGAGCGATTCTGGGCAAACGGCCTGATCATGCCCCTGAAGGATGACGCGGATCAAACCCGAGGATTCCTCAAGATCTTGCGCGACATGAGCGATCAACAAAAGCTCGAGGAGTCATTGCGCCAGCGGTCGGCCGATCTCGAGAAGGCCGATGCCAACAAGAATGAGTTCCTGGCCATGCTCGCGCACGAGCTGCGCAATCCGCTCGCGGCCATCCGCAACGCCGTGGCGGTCGCCGGTCTGTCCGATTCAAAGGAGGATCTCGCGTGGTGCCACGAAATCATCAACAGACAAGTCCTTAATTTCGGCATTTTGATCGACGACTTACTCGATGTGGCGCGCCTCACGCAGGGCAAGATCCAGCTTCGCAAGGAACTTATTGACGCCACCCGCGTCATTCATCAGGCATGTGAAACGGTCCGGCCGCTCATCGCCGAAAGAAATCACGCCGTGGTGTTCTCGTTCACGGCGCCGGAATTGTACGTCGATGCCGACCCGACTCGGCTCGAGCAGATACTCGTGAATCTCCTCACTAACGCGGCTAAATACACGCCGCCTGGCGGGCGGATCGAGCTCATTGGCAGTGTCGAGAATGATCGAGTGATCCTCCGGGTTCGTGACAATGGCATGGGTATTTCCCCTGAAATGTTGCCACGCCTCTTTGATCTTTTCGCGCAGGCCGACCGCTCGCTGGCCCGGTCGGAAGGGGGGTTAGGGATCGGCCTGACCGTGGCCAAGACCCTCACCGAGATGCATGGCGGCACGATCTCCGCCACGAGCGAGGGACCCGGCTCGGGAAGTGAATTCATCGTGCGACTCCCCGCGGCAGCACCCCCGTTACCGAAAACGGCTTGCGACGATCTGCCGCGCCTGAGCGAGAAACCGGAAGTCTTCAGGTCCTGGTCGTCGATGACAGTCTCGATACGGCGAAGGCAATGGCCCGGCTTCTGGCTCTCTCCGGGCATGCCGCGCGAATTGCCACGTCGGGCTCAGACGCGATTGCCGCGGCTGCCAATGAATGCCCCGACGCGGTGCTCCTCGATATCGGACTCCCCGGCATGGACGGCTATGAAGTCGCGAAAAAGCTCAGGCAGGACCTTTGTCCCGATGCCTTGATCATTGCGGTTTCGGGCTATGGTGATCCCGAGGTCCAGCGCCGCACCAGGGAAGCGGGTTTTGACCACCATCTGGTCAAGCCCGTCGATTTCCATGCGCTCATGAAACTGGTCAGTCGATCCTGATTTTTATCAATTTATGATCGCGGCACAATATTTGTTGCATTGAGACGAGCGATTCTGCCTGAAGAGTTCCGTTCTGGAACCTGAAGATTTTTATCTTACCTTGAGTTAACCTGCAAATGGACTCCCTGGGACGGCGGTTGTCCATCCTCATTGCGGATGACAATCGTGATCTGGCGAAAGGTTTGTCGATCCTTCTGAAACACGGCGGCTGCGACGTGGAGACCGTTTATAACGGCCGCGACGCCGTGGCTGTCGCCAGGCTCCATAAACCCGATGTTCTGCTCCTCGATATCGGGCTGCCCATCCTCGACGGTTATCAGGTGACCGAGGAATTTCGCGGCGATGCGAAGCTCAAGGATGTCGTGATCATCGCCATCTCGGCCTATTCGCCCGATATGCAGCCGGGGCATTCCGGGCTAGAAGGCTTCGACCACTATCTGGTCAAGCCGGTCGACATCAGGACATTGCTTCCTCTTATCAGTAAGAGCAGTTAGATATAAAATCTTGCTACTCTCGTCGTCCGGCGATCCGATGCGCGGCCCTCGCCGCATCGAGATCCGGCGCCGCCAGCTCGATATCCGGATCAATCAGCCAGAGAGCCGGCGAAGACGAAGACGATACACGCGATTTATGTATTTGACAGATAAATATAGCAAGGATTTGATTGATTGTTTGGCAAGATTTTGATAGGATCGGCGAGTTATGACAGTCAGAATCAGGTCTTTTCGACGGATGTATGAAGTCTTAAATGAGTTCGAGGAAAACCTGTGCCTACTCAATGGTTCTACTCGCTTGACGGCCGGACGATGCTCGGTCCTTGCTCGGCCGTTGAGATGAAACATCTGGCTTCCACAGGCCAGATTTTACCGACCTTTCGGGTTCAACGAAAAGGTCGGGACAAGACGGTGATGGCTCGAAACGTGAAGGGCCTGTTCCCGTTAAAGACCGATTCGGACGCTTAGATCGGCGAGTTGCGGGAAATCTTTGCCCATCCTGGGTATCCGTATCCGAAGTCGTGTCCGCGGTCATCATGCGTCATGCGTCATGCGTCGTGTTGGAATTCAGCGACAAGCTCGTCACAACGCGGGGAGCCGGCACCAGGGCGCCTCAACGGCCTTGCGTGATTCCGAGACGCCGAGGCTCCCCGAGCCGGCACTGACCCTCGGCTCGACAGAGTCTCGCCCTCCCGGCGTTCGCGGGAGAGCGAGACTCTGTCGAGCTGCCGGGGCCCTTGGCTCGCGGCACGCTCGCCCCTCCGCGGGGTTCGTGGGAGAGCGAAACTCTGTCGAGCTGCCGAGGCACTCGGCTCGCGGGACGCTCGCCCTCCCAAATTCGGCTGTAAATCGAGAATGAAACTGCCCTGGGATCGCGGTCAAACCCCGAGCTGCGCTGGAACCTCAAGAAGATCAAGAAAGCCGCCGCCAGAACGCTGGTCGTTTCCATCACCTCAAACGAAGAGCCAAGCACGGCCCACAAGAAGACAGGACGGGACCGATTGACCCTCGATCCCAAGATACGTCATTCTTGGCCACGGCCTCGTCGCACCCCTGGCAAAGTCCGCTCTGCTCCCCATTGGCGAATTGAAATGATGCGCGTGCCGCAATACGCTCGCACGACACGCTCTTTTCCTTGCACCGAGGAACCGCCAATGTGCCGAACTGGCAGCCGGAAGCATTTACGTGTGAAATCGTCCACTACCCTCCGTCGTGTCCGGACGCTCGGAATTTCGAACGCGACCTTGATGATGATCATGTTCGCGACATCGGCGCGTTTGTACGCTCACCCGAGCCCACCACCGGAATTGCTCGCGATCGACGCGAAGACGCAGGCTCCGCCGTCGCCGCCGTTGACGTCGCCGCCGAAGGTCGATTCGCTCCCGGTCGCGAAGCAGCCCGCCGATTCACTCAACGGGCCGCCATTTGTCACCGCGCGTTCCTGGGCCATCGCCGATCGGCGCACCGGGCAAGTCCTCTTCGGTCATGACGAAGCCAAACCCGTCGATATCGCCAGCACGACCAAGATCATGACGGCCTTTGTGGTCTTGCGCCTGGCCGCCAAGACACCGGCGGTTCTTGACGAAACAGTGACGTTCTCGCATCGAGCCGATCAGACGATCGGTTCAACGTCTGGAATCAAGGAGGGCGAGCGTCTCTCAGTACGCGAGCTTCTCTACGGCCTACTCCTTCCCTCGGGCAACGATGCGGCCGTCGCGGTCGCCGAGCACTTCGGCGCGGATGGCACCAACCACGCCAGGCGACGTCAAAGCTGATCCCCTAGAGCGCTTCATCGCCGAGATGAACCGCAGCTGCCGCCGACCTCCACTTGCGGGAAACCCACTTCGCCAACCCGAACGGGTTACCGGCTCCCGGCCATCAGTCGAGCGCGCGCGACCTTGCCATGCTCACGTCGCGAGCACTCGCGCTGCCAACGTTCGCGGCGTATGTCGCCACCCCCAAACACGAGGGGCGCGTGGGCGATGCGAAAGGCGAGAGTCGAACGATCACCTGGACCAACACGAACCGTCTCCCGACGATCGAGGGCTACGACGGTGTGAAGACCGGCACCACGCGGGCCGCCGGCGAATGCCTGGTTGCCAGTGGCCGCCGCGATGGCGGCCACTTGATCGTTGTCGTCCTCGGAGCCAGCTCGAACGAAGCACGTTATGCTGACGCCCGAAATCTGTTCCGATATGCGTGGCTTATGCGGAAGACACCGTTTGCTCGCAGAGGCGAAATCCGCTGAAGCCGGCTCGCGATCTTCATGGACGATCGCGCTTGCTTCCTTGTTCCCGCGCCAAACGACTCGGCTGCGAATTGCTCTTGCTGCCACCCTTCTGCCCGGGAGTGGACGCACGCGCTTTCGAAGAATCGGCCGACCGGTCTTCCTGGAGCAATAGCACAAGCGACTGTTCGAGCTCGGCCGGCTTGAACAGGTAGGGCCCGCGACCACTCTTGAACGCGACTTTACCGGTGCGGTCGAGCAGGTAGAGCCGCCCGGGCATGCCGCTGTAGCGCGTGCCTACGGTGTCGTCAATCGTGTCAACGAGCATGGGAAAGCCAATGTTGAAAAGCTTCCCACACTTCTGCGCGACATCGGCTCGCTCTTCATAGCTCTTTGGCTGCGGCGTGATCGCGCCGACGCGGTCGTTACTCTCCATGCGCCAGCCGTCGGTCGGATGGGCCTCGCGCACGTAGATCATCACGAAGTTCGCGCGATCCTTGTATGTTCTATACAGTTTTTCGATGTTCCCTGAGTGGCTCCGGAACGGCCCGCACGTGAAGCTGCCGAAGACCAGGACGACCGGTTTGGGACCGATCAACTTCGAGAGGGTGACCTCGGCCGTACCGTCGTTGGTCTTGAGTGTGAAATCCGGTGCCGATTCATCGAGCCTCGGGCCAGGCTGCAAGGCACCAATTTCCTGGCGAAAGAGCCCGCGCACGAGCGTGGCCTTCGATGGGCGGCCGGCGGTCGGCGATGGTGACACAGGCGCCGGGGCAAACGCGTCTTGAAGGTCGGTGAGCGACAAGAACCCCTGGCTGCCGCTATCGTTGGCCTTGAAGAACGCATCGACCTCTTCACGCGTGATCTTGCCGCTGCCATCACGATCGAGCCGCGAAAACACGAGAGAACCCGGTGAAGGGGCCAGCGCACTGGCCGAAAAATCGAAGTCCGCCGACGTCAGAGACTTGTCGCGGTTCCGGTCGAGCCGCGCGAAATCGGCGTCACTTCCCGGGAATTCGGTCCGTTCGACCCGGCCGTTATTATCACGGTCATAGCTCTTGCGAGTCGAGGCCCAGTCAAATCGAGTCTGTGCAACCGCCGTGCGAAACCAACCGTATGTCGAGTTCATCGGCTCGTCTTGAAGGATCGCGGCAAGCATGTCGACCCACTCAGGATGATCGGGCCACGCCTCCCGGAGCGCCTCGGCCACCTCGGCCGCCTCGCCAATCGGGACCTCGGACGACGCGGCGACTGGCTTCTTCGGTTCGTCGGCCGCAATCAATGCCATCGCGACGCTTCCGATGACGATGGCGTGTACCGTTTGCTTCCAGGACCTTTGCATGCCCATTTCTGAATATCCTTGCTCTGAATGAAAACGGCGATCTTGTTCGGTCTCGATAGGATGAAATTCGTCGGCCCGTCGGTCTAAAGGTTTGACCGACGGGCCGCTCGAGTTTGACGCCAGCCGCCTAATTTCAGCGGCGGAGCATGTCACGAAATACAGTAACCTTGGGGCTGGTCGTCACCAGGTACCAGACCTTTTTCTCAGCCATTTTTGGCTGGCTCTTGCCAGAGGCCGAGGCGCTGGACAACGTGAGATTCACCCGAACGCGAAGATTGGCATCCTCGGCCTTGCCCTCGTCGATGATCTCGTAGTTTGACAGCTTCGCCCCCGCCAGCCAGTCGACGTCTTGAATGACCATGGGCGGGGACGACGACTCGAACGACCTGGGACTTTCGCCATTTTTCCACCCGTCAAGGGCGAGCTTGAGCGCCTCGCGTGCCTGCGGCGGATCAACGGCATGAGCAGTCGCGGGGTTTGAACAACCCGGCAAGAAGAGCGTCAGCAAAGTAACCAAACACGCGCCCACGAGCCAGAGCGTGCCTTGAACATTGAGATCGCGATCGGAACGCCGACTCAGTGCCGCGGCGAGTGTGCTTTTCTTTATCTCGAACATGGTTCACCTCCGGGATTGGAACAAGCCGGTTTCAATAACTGTCCGAGCTCACGACCTCACCCCCAGCTCGCGTACCGAGCGTGCGCCACGTTTGAACGTTGATCGAGTCCTTGATGAATTTGACAGACCCGTCCGCAAAGCATGTATTCACGCCGCCAGGATGACGGCTACTCGCCGGCATGATCGCGCGGAGGTATATGAAAAAACCGCACGACCGCGAGTTGGGCGGAGTTACCTCAAGGAAAATATGCTGACCGCACAGCCACGGTGCTCCCATGTAGAGCGGAAACTGATTGTTCAAGTCATAGATATTGACCGCCTGACATTCGGCAACGGCGTCGTCAATCGTCGTCGGGGCCAGCGGCGAAAAGAACACGTCGGCAATCGGGCTGACGATCGCATTATTGCCATCAGCCAGCACGCGCTCACTGTACAGCGTTGTATTGGAGAGCCCGTCCGAGATCCCGGCGAAAGTGGTGGCGCTGTTGGCGTAGAATACTCCGTTTGGAGCGGCTAATCCAGCGTTCGGGCCGATTGGCGATTGCCAGACAATCCAGCTCCCCATGTTGGCCATGTAGTTGGTTTGCCCCCCCAGCGACGGTATCGGGCTGGGCAAGTCCGACGGACAGATGAACCCATTCAAAACGGTCGTCCTTACCGTGTCATTCGGGAACGGATTATTGTTGGTGTCGGCGTAGGAAAAGTCGAAGTTGATCGAGTTGTAGACGCTCGTTTGCTCAAGATACGGCAAGACCATCGACAATGCCGATAGCTCGGTCACGTTGAAGACCATGTCCGCACCCGGCAAGCACCCCCTTGACTCCTGGTAGTTGTGCATCGCCAGGCCGATTTGCTTGAGGTTGTTTGTGCATTGAATGCGACGCGCGGCCTCACGCGCTGCTTGCACCGCGGGCAGAAGAAGGGCGATCAAAACCGCGATGATCGCGATCACCACCAGAAGTTCGATCAGCGTAAATGCGGAAGAACGGCGATTCATGAGCGAATGTCCTTGGAATAAGAATCAATGAACTAAACTCTGTATGTTCGTCATCGACGATCGCGAAGCGAAGGATCTCCATCGCCGCGCGATGTTCGTCTCCATCACGCCGAGCGTGAGATTTCAATCAGATCGCGTGGGCGCGCAGGTCTCACCAGACGAGCGTTGGCCGCGTGTGGTTTAGAAGATGTCGATCACGTACCCGGCGGCCGCGTAGATCCCGCATGAATTCGTCGCGCACGTGGTCGAGACGTCGAGGGAACCCGCGCATCGAGCGAGAACGCCATACCCGCGTGTCGCGAGCACAACCGAATACGCGTCGTGCGCCGAGGTTCCCGCGTTCGACAGGTGTACTGAAACCAGTGCGATGAATCAGGCGCGGGGCGGGTGAAAGATGGCGGATGGCTCGCCGATAGACTTGGGGGCCGGCTCATCGAGCCTTCCCCAGGGGCGAGCAGCGGAGGGGGGAACGAGCACGCGCATTCGCTGAAAAACATTGCTCGGACGAACCGTCCAGACGGATGATGGCCGTGGAGAGCGGCAGGGAATCCCGGCTTGAGCAACTCGGACCCGAGCATGGAGTGCGGTGCCTCGGTACAGGAGGCGCATCAGGCCCGCGCACTTTGCTGTCGCCAGAGCGCGGCCACGATTCAGGCGCGGTCAGCAAGGCAAATGCGCCGAGGTCGAGAGACCGATCACGCTGCGACGTCACCTGATGACCACAGCCGCCAAAAGCCGCGCGATCGGCGACGAAACTGTGAACAGCCAAGAGCATCAACGCCCCCGCCGCTAACCGTTCCCATCGCTGTGATCGAGATCTCGACATACCGCCTCACGACTGCGTGATCAACGTCAGCGCACGAGAAAAATCACTGGCCGATGTCGATTCAGAACGAATTCCGAGCCGTCGGCTCACTAGATGGATGCGGGACTATAATACACCCGCCCCGTCATCGATTTCAAGAATGTCGATAAAAAAGTCGCCGCCTGGATCGGCCAAAACTCCGAACCTTTCATCCACGAAGCCATCCGTCGCCCCGACCAGACATCGCACGATCGATCGCGAGCCTCGACAGCAAACCCTCAGATCCATGGATGTAAAAAATCGATGGTGCGCCGGATGGGTCTGGATCGAGGAGTCTCTTACCGCGTACCTGGGCTTACGGTTTTGCGCGGCAGAAGGAGCCGCGCAGTGCATGACGATTCATCTTGGGCATTCGCGATTCATTTTGGGGCATTCTGAAAATAATCGCGGAAGATGTTGCCTCGCTCCAGACCGAGCTGGAAGCCGTTGGAAACTCGGATCATATAGTTGCAACGGGCCGCCGCCCAGGCGACAACAGCCGCGCGCTCGGGTCCGAAATCGCGCTTCAAGGCTTCGATTTCCTCTGTGGTAACCGTCCAGGGAGCGCGTGTCAGTTTACGAGCGAAGGCATAGGCCTTTTGCTCGTGGGAAGGGAAGCCCGACCAGTTATTGCCGGCGAGCATACGAGCGCGCACGGCGATGTCCGATGGAGTCAAACCGGCGAGCTCCCAGCCCATTTCGACGTGGCCCATACAGTAGGAACAGTCGGTCGCACGAGTGACGACCCAGAAGATACCCTCCTCGAAAACCATATCCAGTTTCGCTTCCGCGAAAAAAGTGGCCATGCTCGTGCTCCATGCCTCCGCCAGCTCAGGCACGTATCCAAAACAGACCAGGCTCCACTGGCTGGGCCTTTGTCGTGCCGTGTAGCCCGGCGGCTTCGCAGCTTCGAGCTCCCGTGGAGTCGGAACCCGAATTCGTGCTGTTTTCCGCCGTTGGTTCTCGAGCCTCGCCTGCAGTTCATCGTACGACACGTCGGCCCATCCTGAGTCGACCTCGACCGCTTCGGCATCCGTTTGAGTCCGCAGCGGCGCCGAACTCATCGGGGGCTTTGCCCCAGGCCGGGTGTTGAGAGATCCCCGTACGAACGCAACCTCCACAGGACCCCGCGGCTCGTTGTTCTCGAGTGCGGAGCCCAGACTGAGAAACAATCGATCCTGGAAATTGGCACAGGCAAGCAACACCACCATGGCCGCGACATTTTTCTCACCATGAAGCGCCAGCAGCGTCGCGAATTCGGCATCGGTGACCGACGCCGAATCCAAGCTCATCTTCCGCGCGAATTCGAGCGCGGCCCGCTCCGCGGCGGAGCAACGTGACCAGTCGCAGCGTTGTAACGGCTCGAGTTGGTCATCGCCCAGGCCAGCGCGACGGAGGTCGAATATTGCATACGATTGAGCATACGCGCAATGGTTTGCGTGGGCCGCAACCCAGCGCATCCGGCCGCGCAGGCTCGGTTCGAGCGGGCTCCGAGTCCGATGCACCCAGTCGAGCCGCAACATGGCCGCGGTCGTGCGTGGCAAGGGACTCGCCAACGCTCGCGCCCACGACGGGAGCGGCTCACCCCTCCCCTTTTCGGCCTGCGGCATCCTCGCCCAGCATTCTTCATCGCTCAGCAGAGGGAAGTTCCTCTCGACGTTGCGTGGCGGCGCTGCCGACGCCGGCCACGTCGCAACGCACATGCACAGCCATGCCAGAAAAAACATCAATCGAATCATTCGGACATCCTCGTTCAATGGTCGATCAACTCACATCTCAAAACGTCACTCGAGCACCACGCGAAAGACAGTCAAAACGGGGCTGGTTCCCACAGCGTAGTTGCAAGCATCCTGGACCTCTTTCTTGTCGCCGCTCTTCAGCCAGAGCTTGACGTGAAACTTTCGTTCAGCCGCCCAGGGGATCCCGGCGCCCTCGACCTCGAATCTTGTCAGCCGGTCGCCCTTGAGCCATTTCCGGTCCTGGACGATGATTGGCGGGCTGGCATTCTTCATTGCCTCGATCGTCTCGCCGTTACGCCACGAATCCAGGGCTCGTTCCAAGGTCTTCCTGGCGAAGGTCTCGTCGCCCGGCTCGGGTGCGGCCGTCTTACCGCAGCCGGCCCAGCCGATCAAACCGCTCGCGAAGACGATTGCCCAAAGAGCGCGGCGTGACTCGATTTTTTCTAACAGCATGAAACCCTCCGTTGCAATTCCGCGCATCGACGGCCGATCAATAAGCATCGCTCGAGATGACCTCGCCACCGTTCATCGAGCCAAGCGCCTGCCAGACGTGCGGGTCGATCGCTTCCTTGACGAAGCGCACCGATCCATCGGCCATCCCGAGGTTGACACCGCCGGGGTGAAGACTGTTAACGGTCAGAGTGAGCCGAGCGACGGCGTGGAAGAAACACGAGAGCTTCTTTGGAGGAGCGGCGTGCTTGTAGGCCGCAACCGCGATGTAGCCGTACATCCAGGGTGCACAACTGTTCGAGGTTCCCTGAATCGTCAAGTCGTTGACGTTAACCTGCTGACAGAGGGCATACGCCTCGTCGGGCGTGGCCGGGCTCGCTGGCGAGTTATAGATATCGCGCTGAGGCGAGGAGATCCCGCTGGAGAAATCGCCCATCAGCCGCTCCGAGACCATCGCCGTATTGCTCGTACCGTCGGTGATCTGGGCGAGCTTGGATGATGCATTCGGAAAGAACGGCCCGTTAGGCGGTGGCATGCTGTTATTCACGCCCTGAAAATCATTGGACTGGTAGTTGTAGAGAATGTTCCCCCCTTCGTTGAAAGGATAGTTGACGCCGCCCCAGGCTGTGGGGGGTAAGAGAGTGTCGGAAGGGCAAAGAAACGAGGCGATGACAACGCCCTGGGCCGTCGTGTTGCCGTCTGGAAACAGATACGTCAGGTTGAAGTTGATCGCGTTCTGCAACGGAGATTGTTCGAGGAACGGCAGCAGCATCGCGTAACCCGAGTAAGGATAGGGCGTCGCCGCGGTAGGCGTGTAGGGGGGCAGTGTCGAATAGAGGCACCGATCAATCGGGAACGCGCCAGGGCGTCCTGATAGTTCTGGAGCGCGAGGCCAATCTGCTTGAGATTATTGACGCACTGCATTCGCCGCGCCGCTTCGCGCGCCGCCTGCACGGCCGGTAACAACAAGGCAATCAAGACCGCGATGATCGCGATCACCACCAATAGCTCGATGAGTGTGAATGCCGATCGAACTCGATTCATGTTTGAAACCCCTCTGATGTGAAAGATGCTAAAACGCGTGTTGCGTGCGCACACGCGCTCAATGTCACTTGGTTTTTTCCGTGGTCGCAGCGGCATCCTGAAAGACGTTTTCGCGTTCGAGCTGAAGCTGAAACGCGTCGGAAATCTTGGTCATGAACTGGCAGCGGCTAGCCCACCAGACCACGTCGAGAGCGCGTTCACGCCCGAAGTGATCGTTGAGCCGCCGAATATCGGCGATATCAACCTCCCATGGTGCCTGCGTGAGCTTCGCACAAACGCAAAGCCGGCACGGTCGGCCGGAGAGAAGCTTGACCAATCGCCACTGGCAAGCTGCGCGGTTCTTCGGCCGATATCGTTCCTGTCAAGGCCCGCCACCTCCAGCAGCATTTCGCAGTGCCCCATGCAGTAAAAGCATCGCAGGCTGCGAGTCACGACCCAGAACAACGTCTCCTCGAAGACACGATCTTGCTGTGATTCGCTGCCGAACGCGCGCGTCGTCTTGATCCATGCCGGACCCAGCTCGGGCTGTCGCCCGCTGACGAGGAGGCTCCATCGAATTCGCAACGGTTTGGCGCGGGGATAGAGAGCCTCGGGGAGCACTTGCCGAAATTCGTCCCACGTCGGGATGCTGACACGCGACCGGCGATCGCGCTGGGCTTCGAGTTTCTTTTGAAGGTCTGCAAAGCGAAACTCGGCCCATTCGGCGTCGGTCAGACTCGCGGTGGATTCGGTCGAGGTGTTCACAGTCGAGCTCGGCGCCGGCCGCGGCATGGGGACGACATTGAATCCAATTTTCCTATCGCGCCCGGCTTGACGAAGTGGACATCGAGCGGCGGCCGCGGCCCCCCCTCCTCGACGGGCACGGCTAGAGCCTCTGCCATCCGGAACAGGAAGTTGGCATAGGCGATCTGCAAAACAATCGCGACGACTTTTGCCTCGCCAAAAGCCTCGACGAGCGCGGCGACCTCGGCGTCGGTGGAAGTGTAACCCGCCGTCGTCATGCGTTCGGCGAATGCCAGCGCGCCCCGTGCAGGCGGTGGCAGCGACTTGCGATCGCCACTCAGCCGGCCGATCGCGGCCCGATCCATCCCGGCTCGGACGAGATCAGCCTCGGCGTAGGCCCGGCCGTATTCCGAGCGAATCGTGCGGGCAACCACCAGGCGGATCGCGCCGGCGAGCCTGGGATCGAGTGATTCACTCGTGCGGTAGACCCGGTCCAGCTCGAGCATCGCCGCGGTTGTTTGCGGCAACGAGCCGGCGAGAGCGCGTGCCCACGATGGCAAGGGCTGGCCCTTTGCCTTGTCAACGGCCGGCAGCCGCTGCCATGCGTCGGCGTCGCTCATGAGCGGCACACGCGCGGTCGCCGTCGATACCTCACCACCCGAGCTCGAGTTCGAGCAAATGCCTGACAGAGCCAATGCAAGTCCCGAGGCAACCAGCGAGAATTGAGTCAACATGAACATCACCGCCCCTCACGTTTTGGGACGCTCTCGGTCTTCACTGGCGCATCGGAGTAGTAATCGAAGAAGACGTTGTCGCGCTCCAGCGTCAGTTGAAAGCCATTCGAGATGCGTGTCATGTAGTTGCAGCGAGACGCATACATGAGCAGGAAGAGCGCGGACTGGGGACCGAAGTCGGCCTTGAGAGAATCGACGTCTTTCGTGGTAATCTGTCCCGGTTCCCTGGTCAGCTTCCGGGCAAAGCCGAAAGCACGTTGTTCTTCGGGGCGGAAGCTCGACCAGTCAGTGCCCGCCAGCAATCGGCTCCGCTCGGCGATCAGCGGCTTTGATAATCCGGCGACCTCCCAGTTCATCTCGCAATGCCCCATGCAATAGGGACATTCGATGGTCCGGGTAACGACCCAGAAAATGCTAATCGCGAAGATGCGGTCGAGGTTCTTCCTCATCTCGGACATGTTTGTCCGCATCAAGGTCTCCCAGGCCGGCCCTGAGCTCGGGAACGTAACCCAGACAGACCTGGTTCCAGACGATCCGGCTCGGCCGCATGAAGCCCGGTGACAGCCCTCGTTCGACGTCTTCCCACCTGGGAATGCTCAACCTCGTTGTCTTGTTACGCTGGTTTTCAAGGAGCGACTGGAGCATCGACGTAGCTGAGACTCGACCATTCCGAGTCGTCGTCGATGACATCGTTGCCTGTCGGTTTGGGAAGCGGCGGCGGGGAACTTGGCAAGGGTGCGGTCATTCGCGTTTCCACGGCTTCCGGCACAAACTCGACGTCGAGAGGTGGCCGCGGCCCCCCCTCCTCCACGGGCGACCCCAGGCAAACGAGAAGTCGATCCTGGAAATTAGCGTAAGCCATCCCGAGGACCATCGCCGCGGCTTGCCGCTCTCCATACGCTTTCACGAGCGCGGCGAACTCAGCGTCGCTGACGCCGGCCGAATTCACGGTCATCTTGTGTGCGAACTCCAGTGCGATCCTTTCCGCCGACGGCTTTTGCGAATAGTCGCCCCGGCGTAGCGCTCGAGCTGACCGTGATCCAGGCCGGCCCTGGCGGCGTCGAAGGCGGCGTAGGCTTCGGCGTAAGCACAATGGTTGGCATGAGCGGCGACCCATCGCATCTTGGCGCGGAGCCTGGGGTCGAGTGGACTGTTCGTGCGGTGAACGAGATCGAGCCGCAAGAGCGCCGCTGTTGTTCTGGGCATGGTGCTGGCAAGTGCCCGGGCCCAGGACGGCAGCGCCTGGCCGCCACCCCTCGTGGTCGGTGGCAATTTCTTCCAGCAATCGTCATCGCTCCCGAGGGGAAACTGACTTTCCGCCTTATCAGAGGGAGCGCCGATCGCGGCTAACGGTAACAGTGCGATCAGGATCGGCAATATCAAGCCACAATTCGATATCATCTTCATACTTAGTTCCTAATGATATGATCCGGGTCTGGTGTCGGAGCTGAATTTGTACTCGCCCGGCGGATTCTGCCCCGAAGGCTCGGAGACCTCGACGACCGGGGCGAGCTTCGCCCCCGAGTGCGGCACACCGGCCGAACCCGCGATGACTCCGCGTGCCTCATCCGCCTCACGTTGCCTCGCCTTGACTCGCGCGGCCAGGAAGTCGGCGAATCGTTGTCTCGAAAGATCATGAGTCTCACGCATCGAACCAATCCTTCTTCCGGAAGCAAGGAGTGAAGGGTCGCCCACTTAAGCCCCGCAGAGGAATCCGCGATCGAGGCTGTCGAGACCGATCGCAGCGCAATCGCGCAGGCCGCTCCGGCGACGACGCACCAGAACATGTGAAAACGTTGCGCTGTATTAGGGATGCGTACTGCGCGCGGGCAACCGTCCGCGCCTCGCGGAAAAGGCGCGCTGGGTCCCCGCGACGACAATGCGGTCGCGGCGCGGGCTAATTGGGCAACATTGATGAAGCCGAGCTGACACCGGACGATCGCGTTCGATTGGCGACGAATGGCGGCCTTGCAGTCAGCCAGCAGGTGTCGGATCGCTGGCGACTTCGGCGTACGCCTCGACTTGCACGACGCGACGTGACTTCATCCGCATCAGCATACGGGCGACAGTTTTATGCAGACAGGATGTTGCGGGGCGGGTGAAAGACGCCGGAGCCCTGGAGGATGGGACGTGCCACTGCATTTTCCGTCGAAACGAGGGCGTACGACATCGAGAACGTGCATAGATTGGCCGGACACCACACCCATGCGTCGACTGTCAGGCCAAGCCAGCCCGCGGGAACTGCGGGAGTCGCCGGCTGCCCCGAGCAGAACGCTCCCGAGCAGGGTCGCGGAGGCTGGGGCAAGGAACGTTCTTCCATCGGTTGAACATGGTCGCCAACGACTATACTCAGAATCGATGGCAGCCTCGCGGAATCAATCCGTGAGGTGACCAGATGGCTACAGCCTGCCCTGACTGTTGCTGGTGCGCAAAGGATCTGGATCACGAGGAACACAAATGCTCCTGTGACCAGCTTCGCCAAGCGTCCCAAGTGCCCTGATCTCATCTTGGCCATGCCATCGATCTAACGTCGCACTCCGACATGGGGAACACGAGCGAAACGATCGTTCCCCGAATATGTTCACCGAACTCAGTGCAACAGAAAATAATAAGGGTGGTTTGAAGGAAGATACACGACTAACGCATGCCGTTTCAAGGGCATCGATCGCAATTCGCGTTTTTGTCATACTCCCCGCTTCAAATGCGGCCAAGCACGTGATGGCACGTGCAACGTCTTGAGAGCATTGGTAAAGGTAGTCGCCTTTCGAGCCATCGCTCGCGAGGTCTCTTGTGCTGCCAGCTCGTCACATCCAAACCCTCATCTGGCAATCCGTCAGCCGGATTACCCGGTCGCGAAAGGGACGGGACAACGAAACATTGGCAAACGGGAATGAAAGAACGATTCTTACATCGTCCGCCGTTGCCCGCAGCCTGCCACGACTTTCTCTCGGATGAGCGCAATTCAGCATCCGCAATCAGGATCTTCGCGGCGAGCGAGCACTGGCCGACAGGCGCCCTCCCCCACGAATCGACCCGCATCTGGTCAGTTCAATCGGTCGGTCGCCTTCCGATTCGTGGAGGTTCCTGAATACGTCGCAAAAAACCAGTTGCGCCCGCTTCCCGATTTCATGACGTTCGGATGCACCGTGTTACAGGTGACCTTGAGGCGGGCGTTGACAGCGGCTGCACCGCTTGCCTTCCAGTCAGTCAGGATCTGGCGAAGCGAGTCACCAGCCTGGGTGAGGCTCACTGTGCCGTCGACAAGGATGTTGTTTCCATTGCCAAGCTGGATCGTGTGCTGACCCAACCCGCCGACGACGAGATTGGCACCATTTCCGGCCGACACGTAATCGGTGCCGTTGCCTTCGACGATGACGTTGTCGCCGTTGCCGAGCTGGATTGTGTCATTACCATCGCCCGCGGTGACCGAGTCGTTGCCGTTACCGAGCTGAATATTGTCATTGCCGTTGCCCGCGGTCACGACGTCGTTGCCGTTGCCGAGCTGGATATTGTCAACACCGTTGCCCGCGGTCACGACGTCGTTGCCATATCCCATCTGGATGTTGTCGTTGCCATTTCCGGCGGCGGCCGAGTTATTGCCGTTGCCGAGCTGGATATTGTCCGTGCCGTTGCCCGCCACGACAGAGTCGTTACCGTTGCCGAGCTGGATATTATCGTTGCCATTCCCGGCCGATACGAAGTCATTCCCGTTGCCGAGCTGGATGTTATCAATGCCGTTTCCCGCGGCCACTGCGTCGCTGCCGTTGCCAAGTTGGATGTTATTATTGCCGTTGCCGGTAGTCACGACATTATTGCCGTTGCCGAGCTGGACATTATCGGCACCGCCGCCGACGGTCACCGTGTCGTTGCCGTTGCCAAGCTGGACATTGTCCTTGCCGCCGCCGAGCGCTACGACGTCATTACCGTCACCGAGCTGGACCGAAACGGCGGCGCCGGTTCCTTCGACCGCGGTGATCGACTTGTTGCCGCCGCCGCCTTGAACCTGGCTACTGCCCGTGCCAAGGGCGACTGTGTCATTACCGCCGCCGAGCAGAAGGTAATCGTTGCCATTGCCCTCATAAACCGTTGTGGCGAGGGTGAGACTCGAGGTGAGCTGAAAGTTGTCGTTGCCGTCGTAGCCGACGATCACAATCGCAGTGAAGGCTTGTACGTAGCTGACCGAATAATAAACGCTGTTGAGCGTGGCGCTGACCTTGAGGCCCGTCGACCCGTCGGTCCGCGATCCCGACGGGCTGATGGCCGCGAAATCAGAGGTATTCGCACCGATCACATAGAGCGTGGTGCCGACCACATAAATACCGGCCTTGTTGATCGTTTGCGTGGCACCCGCCGCGGTGCTCATGGCGAAGTTGGCGTCTCCCGAGTAAAGCGCCGTAACCGTGTGCGGGCCAGCCGCGGCCGATGACCAGGTGACAGCCGCGACACCGTTCAGTCCTATGGCCACCGGCGACCCGTACAACGCGCCGTCGACCTGAAACTGGACCGTGCCACGCGGCACATTTGGCGCCGTCAGGCCGCCGACGACGGAGGCCGTCAAAGTGACGGTCTGGTACGGCTCGGCCATCGGCGACGAGAGCGATAAAGTTGTTGTTGTCGCATGAAGAGCAATTGTGAAGGTTGTCTGGGCCGACGCTGAAACATAGTCTGCGCTACCCCCGAACGAGGCGACGACCGTGTATGTCCCGGCGTTTGTTGGCGGGGTCGGCGACGACGCGCCCGAACTGGCAGAGCCGCTGTAATAACTCAGGCTCGGGGTCGAGCCTTCGAGCGAGGCCGCTGGCACTGTGCTGATGCCGGCGACAGTCGACGTCGCCGCGAACGGGCTGCCGTTAAACGTGCCACCGGCATCGAAGCACGCGACGACGGGAGTGGCCTTGGCGATCCTGAAACAGGTCTGCACGCTGGTCGCAATATAATCAGCACTGCCGGCAAACGTGGCGGTCACTGTATACGAGCCCGCAGCGGATGGAGCGCCACTCAGAAGCGTCGCACCCGAAAAATAAGCCAGGCTCAGACCCACACCCTCTAATGTCGACCCTGCGATCCCGTTGACTCCAGCGACGGAGGCAACGGCCGCGAACGGCTTTCCTGTGTAAGTACCTCCGGCGTCGATAATGGCGACGGTTGGCGTAGCGCCCGCAATCGAGAGACTGACCTGCGCACTGGCCGACGTATAATCGGCGCTGCCGGCGAACGACGCCACGACCGTGTAAACACCGGCCCCCGTCGGCGCCTGGGAGAAGCGTGGCGCCGGCATAATACGCCAGCGTCGGCGCCACGCCCTCGAGCGAGCCGCTCTCCACACCATTGACCCCGGCTATCAGGTCCGTGGCCGCGTGCGCATGACCATCATAGACGAAACTACCCCCCGCGACCGAAGAGGTCGGTGTGGCTTGCGCGATCGTGACGCTACCGGTCGCCACTGCCGGAAGATAGCTTTGATTACCCAGAAATGTCGCCGTGGCCGTGTAGGTTCCCGCCTGTACCGGTGCAGCCGTGAGTGGATTATTTGACGAATCAACATACGACACGGTGACAAGGTCGGAGAGATCGTCACCGTTATTGCCACTGATGTGATAGGTTGACGTGTGAGCAAGCCCATCATAAGTGGCTGTGAGGGGATCGATGGTGAGCGTCGGCATCACCTGCGTGGCGAAGAGAGTCAGGGTGACGTCATGCCCGCTGCCACCAACGTAGCTGATGCGAAGGCCATAGGGGCCATCCCAGATCGCCTGGCCCTCGGGGAGCCCCAGAAACTGGCCGCTGATCGGCTGACCGCCGGCGTTGACGATGACGGTGAACGTGTCGCCGATCGTCGGGTGGTAACTCGGTTTGGGCTGGAACTGGACCTGCAAGGTGCCGTCAAGCGCGACACCCCCAAGGACGATGATCTGACCGTAGTCGACGCCGGCCTGAAGGCCCTTTATCTCCTCGATCAAGCTGCCGGTAACGGTCTGCGTGTAGCTCTGGAATGTCGGCGGCGGATTCACCGGGTCAGTCGGCGGCTGGTAAGGGGCGATGACCTGGATCGGAGGCGGGTCGGGACCTGTGTAAGTGCCCGAGGAGCCCGAGGGCTGGTAATAGCCGCAGCCAAGGATCAGGTGCCCACGCTCGACGTCGACAACGCCGTTGTTATAAAGCCTCATCTGCAGGAACGTGTCGCCGTCGTTGCCGGTCTTCTCGAACAGTCCCTCGTTGTAAAAAATCTGGCAACAGTTGTCGGCTGTTCCGAACGTGCCGTCGGCCTGGTCGTCAAACGTCGCACCGGCGGTATTGGTAAATGACGAATTCCCGAGGAAATGGACCGTTCCGCCGACATACGTGGCGATACCTTCGTTGATGATACTGATGTTGTCGAAGGCTACGCCCGCTTGCAGATCGATTCCACCAGCCGCAACAAGGTTCGCACCGCTGCCAACACCGCGCAAAGTGCCATCGCTGCTGCCATAGGACTGAACTAACTGCGTCTGGCCGCTGACCGTGAGATTCTCATTGATCAGCAGCGTGCCGCCGCCACTGATCCCCAGCGACGCCAGCGTCTGTCCCGCCGGGCCAAAACTCGCGTCGGTCAGATCCACGGTCGACCCGGAAACGCTCAGAGCCCAGATTGAGAACCTCGCCCGTGATCGCGAAGTCGCTCGGACCAGCTATCGTTGTCCCGGCCGCCGAGTAGCTTCCCGACAGCGTCTGATTGCCTGCGCCATTGAACAAAACCGAGCCAGCCGTCGCCACCGAGCCCGTGCCTTGCTGCGTGAGTTCATAGAGCTGGAGGCCACTCCCCGTCTCGCCGCTCAATGTCCCCGAGTTGACGACGCTCGTCCCAGCGTCGCCGATCGACAGGTTCGTCCCCTGATCGGCGTGAATGGTCCCCTCATTGGTCACCTGGGCGAATTCCAGATTGTCGGAGTAACCATAATACGGCTGCGCCTCGATCTGGCCGCTCGTTGCGTTGTCGAACGTGGCCGTGCCGTCGTCCTCAAACCCCGACGACGCCCCCAGAACCAAGTCACCCGCATTCAAAATGCGTGTACCGTTGGCGACATGAACGTACGTGAAATTAGCAACCGTGGCCGGTGCACCCGCCGGCACCTCAAGCGTGATGTTGTCCAGCGTGACCCCAGACTGAAAAACGACGCCGCCATCGGCCATCAGTTGCACGCCCGACCCAACCCCACGCAACGTCCCTGTGGAGTTACCATAGGACTGAACTAACTGCGTCTGGCCGCTGACCGTGAGGTTCTGATTAGTGAGCAGCGTCCCACCGCCATAGATCGTCAGCGATGCCAGCGTCTCACCCGCCGGACCAAACGTGGCGCCTGTCAGATCCACCGTCGATCCGCCAATGCCAAGACCACCCAGATTGAGAACCTCGCCCGTGATCGCGAAGTCGCTCGGACCAGCTATCGTTGTCCCGGCCGCCGAGTAACTTCCCGACAGCGTCTGATTGCCTGAGCCATTGAACAAAACCGAGCCAGCCGTCGCCACCGAGCCCGTGCCTTGCTGCGTGAGTTCATAGAGCTGGAGGCCACTCCCCGTCTCGCCGCTCAATGTCCCCGAGTTGACGACGCTCGTCCCAGCGTCGCCGATCGACAGGTTCGTCCCCTGATCGGCGTGAATGGTCCCCTCATTGGTCACCTGGGCGAATTCCAGATTGTCGGAGTAACCATAATACGGCTGCGCCTCGATCTGGCCGCTCGTTGCGTTGTCGAACGTGGCCGTGCCGTCGTCCTCAAACCCCGACGACGCCCCCAGAACCAAGTCACCCGCATTCAAAATGCGTGTACCGTTGGCGACATGAACGTACGTGAAATTAGCAACCGTGGCCGGTGCACCCGCCGGCACCTCAAGCGTGATGTTGTCCAGCGTGACCCCAGACTGAAAAACGACGCCGCCATCGGCCATCAGTTGCACGCCAGGCCCAACACCACGCACCGTGCCAGTAGTATTGCCATAGGACTGAACCAACTGCGTCTGGCCGCTGACCGTGAGGTTCTGATTAGTGAGCAGCGTCCCACCGCCATAGATCGTCAGCGATGCCAGCGTCTCACCCGCCGGACCAAACGTGGCGCCTGTCAGATCCACCGTCGATCCGCCAATGCCAAGACCACCCAGATTGAGAACCTCGCCCGTGATCGCGAAGTCGCTCGGACCAGCTATCGTTGTCCCGGCCGCCGAGTAACTTCCCGACAGCGTCTGATTGCCTGAGCCATTGAACAAAACCGAGCCAGCCGTCGCCACCGAGCCCGTGCCTTGCTGCGTGAGTTCATAGAGCTGGAGGCCACTCCCCGTCTCGCCGCTCAATGTCCCCGAGTTGACGACGCTCGTCCCAGCGTCGCCGATCGACAGGTTCGTCCCCTGATCGGCGTGAATGGTCCCCTCATTGGTCACCTGGGCGAATTCCAGATTGTCGGAGTAACCATAATACGGCTGCGCCTCGATCTGGCCGCTCGTTGCGTTGTCGAACGTGGCCGTGCCGTCGTCCTCAAACCCCGACGACGCCCCCAGAACCAAGTCACCCGCATTCAAAATGCGTGTACCGTTGGCGACATGAACGTACGTGAAATTAGCAACCGTGGCCGGTGCACCCGCCGGCACCTCAAGCGTGATGTTGTCCAGCGTGACCCCAGACTGAAAAACGACGCCGCCATCGGCCATCAGTTGCACGCCAGGCCCAACACCACGCACCGTGCCAGTAGTATTGCCATAGGACTGAACCAACTGCGTCTGGCCGCTGACCGTGAGGTTCTGATTAGTGAGCAGCGTCCCACCGCCATAGATCGTCAGCGATGCCAGCGTCTCACCCGCCGGACCAAACGTGGCGCCTGTCAGATCCACCGTCGATCCGCCAATGCCAAGACCACCCAGATTGAGAACCTCGCCCGTGATCGCGAAGTCGCTCGGACCAGCTATCGTTGTCCCGGCCGCCGAGTAGCTTCCCGACAGCGTCTGATTGCCTGCGCCATTGAACAAAACCGAGCCAGCCGTCGCCACCGAGCCCGTGCCTTGCTGCGTGAGTTCATAGAGCTGGAGGCCACTCCCCGTCTCGCCGCTCAATGTCCCCGAGTTGACGACGCTCGTCCCAGCGTCGCCGATCGACAGGTTCGTCCCCTGATCGGCGTGAATGGTCCCCTCATTGGTCACCTGGGCGAATTCCAGATTGTCGGAGTAACCATAATACGGCTGCGCCTCGATCTGGCCGCTCGTTGCGTTGTCGAACGTGGCCGTGCCGTCGTCCTCAAACCCCGACGACGCCCCCAGAACCAAGTCACCCGCATTCAAAATGCGTGTACCGTTGGCGACATGAACGTACGTGAAATTAGCAACCGTGGCCGGTGCACCCGCCGGCACCTCAAGCGTGATGTTGTCCAGCGTGACCCCAGACTGAAAAACGACGCCGCCATCGGCCATCAGTTGCACGCCCGACCCAACCCCACGCAACGTCCCTGTGGAGTTACCATAGGACTGAACTAACTGCGTCTGGCCGTTCACCGTGAGCGATTGATCCAGGGTCAGAGTCGCACCGCCAGTAAGATTGAGCGACGCGACCGTTGTGCTGCTGGTGAGCTCGGCGGTCGCACCGCTGATCACGACATTGTCCGCTTGAGCCGGTGTCGCTCCTTGATCCCAGTTTCCGGGCGTGTTCCAGAGGCCGTCGCCAGCCACACCCGTCCACGTCACTGTTGTCGATAAATTCAGCCGCGCCTCGAGCCACTCGATCTGAAGTGCCGGCGACCGGCGCCGCCCCTGACTCCGCTTGCGTCGAGCTTGCGCGGAAAGCCCTTGCGAGCGGGTCGGATTGCGAGAAAACGAGGGACGTGAAGACATCGATGCGGCTCCATTTAAGAAAATCAAGATAGCGGGCGGTGGCGTCGGCGACGAAACGGCGCGCAGCCCGAGCGCGGCCGGTCGCTGCGGCGACCGAATCACTCAACCAGAATCACGTTCACGTTCAGGTCTTCAGCGAGCTGTTCTGTTCGAAGGCACGAAACGCCGTGCTCCGGACCGATCAACCTGGCATCTTCATTGCATTCCTTGCCTGGATTTTTTGGGGACACCCGAATTCAGCACTTGAACGTTCGCCGCTCGATTGACCTGGCGAGGGTCGGGCATCGAAGCTTGAATATTCTGATCAAGCGATGGACCGGCGTCGTATACCGAGACGGTCGTACCGTCTTCGTGCGGAGCGCCCGCGACGGCCAGCGCTCGTCCGTCCGCAGAGAAGGCCAGCGACGTCAACGGTCCCGAGCGACTTTCCAGAATCGCCAGCTCCTGGCCGGTTTCCATGTCCCACAACCGCGCCGAACCGTCGGCGCCGGCGCTGACCAGAGTCAAACCATCGGGCGAAAAAGTCAGCGCATTGACGGGAAAGCGATGGCCGACGAGCGAGACTCGCTCGATGCCCGTGGCGATGTTGACGATCCGTATCACGCCGCTGCCACATCCGATGGCCAGCTCCTTGCGAAGGGGCGCGAAGCTCAGCGCCTGGGCGGGAAGTGTATTCGCGATTCGAGCCAAGATGGCTCCTGGCTTGCGGCAGTCGAACAGCACGATCTGGCCAGCGGCGTCATTGACGGCAATCGTCGTCTTGTCAGGCGAAACAGCCAATTGCGGACGAGGTCCGTAAGATCGCGCGGAACGTATTTCACGCTCTCGCGGTTCCGCGCCGTCCCAGACGCCCAAAGCCCCATCCTCGTGCAAGATGGCAAGCCGCTTTTTCTTGAGAAACTCGGGGCGGATTCGCGCTCTCCAGAAATCGGCTTTGGCGAACGGCCAGTCCGCCGCTGGCACATGACGGGGAACCGTACTTGCGGCCTGGCGTTCGGCCAAGAGCCACGTCTTGACATCGCCGTCGCGGTCGACGAAGGCAATTTGGCCTCCGTCGGATGAGAACGCTAACCAGCCCCCTGGGACGGCGCTGGTAGTAAGCGTTTCCAGTGGCGCTTCACTTCGCAAAGCGCCCAGCAGAAGGCGGCCGTCGGCGGTCGTCATGGCCAGTTGCCTCGTCACCGGCGAGAACACGATTTGCACGACAGATACCGATCGCGACGGCGGCCAGTGTACCGTCAGTGATCGCGGTGGTAGCTCGATGACCCTGGCCGTCGCGTCGTTACCGCAGGTGAGTAGCCGCCGATTATCCGGGGCAAACGCGGCGCGCGCAGGCGCACCCCTGGTTGGTCCGCATCTGCAATTGAAGATGGCCATCGGCGATCGACCAGATACGCACACAGCCGTCGTCGCCCGCCGATGCCAGACGCGTGCCATCAGGCGAGAAGTTGACGTCGCGAACCTTGCCAAGATGCCGGCCCATGGCTTTCGAGCTCCTGGCCCGACAGCATGCTCTTGAGCCGCACCGCTCCGCCGCTGTCGCCCGTCACGAAGAGCGAGCCATCAGGCGAGCAGGCGATGCTGTTGACGGGGCTATCCATCTGAAAGGATCGGGCTCGATTTCGATCGCTGAGATTCCAGAACTCCACACGGCCATCCTGGTTGGCCGAAGCCAGCAAGAGCCCACCGGGGCAGAAAACCAGACGCGAAATCACGCCTGATTGAAAGGGGAGTTCCGCGTGCAGCTTCCGCGTGGCGGCGTCCCACACCCGGATCATGGTGTCGCGTCCACCGGCCGCGATAAAGCGGCCATCCGGCGAGTAAGCCAGGCAGTGCACTTCTTGATGAAACCGCGGCAATAATGGCGACCAGCTCTGTTTCTCGAGGTCCCACAAGCGAACGGTGCCGTCCTCGCAGGCCGAGATCAGTTGGCGGCCGTCGGGCGAAAAGTCGACACAGTTTTCGTCTTCGAAGTGTCCCTCGACAGGCAGCGACGCCGTGGCCGGGACCGGACGCAAGACCATGCGAGCGACGCCGGTGGCGGCGTCCCACAGGTGAATGCTACGATCTTCACCGCACGATGCCACTGTCCGGGCGTCGGGCGAAAAACCCGCGTTGAAGACGATACCCGCATGGCCTCGATAAACACACAGCTCGCGTGGTTTCATCCCGACGGCCTGACGAAGATAATGCCACTCGAATCTCCGGATGCCAGGGTCGTCGCCAAGCCCGTCAAGAAGAGCCTCTAGCTCATCAATTTCAGCGCACTCCAGGTGCTTGAATCCGAGGGATATGTCGGCCACATAAAGCCGCCGGCTCACCTGGGCGGCTGTTGCTTCGGCCAGCCGACGATGCTGGTTGGCAACCTGTCGTTCCCGATTCACCATGACGAATCCGACCGCCAGCGAAGTGATGCCGAAAAGACCGAGCAGACCAACCATCGTCCACAACGTCGCGACGATCGGATTGCGACGGTACCACCGTCGGGCGCGGCCGATCGGGCCCAGCGGCCGCGCCGGATCGGCTCGCCGGCCTGCCATCGCTCGACTCCTCGGCCAGCACTTCGCCCGAGCCGTAGCGGCGGCCGGGCTCTCGCTCCAGACACTTGAAACAGATCGCCTCGAGGTCCCGATCGACGTCTGGCTCGCTGCGTGAGAGAGCCTCCGGATCGCATTCCCGCACCTGTGCGAGCGTCTCGAGCGGAGTGCACCCGCATGCGGCGGTTTGCCTGAGATCAGCGTGTAAAGAATCGCCCCCAGGCCGTAGATGTCGCTGGCCGTGGTGAATGTGGCGCAAAGTCCGGCGGCCTGCTCGGGGGCAAGGTAGCTGGGCGTCCCCAGGATGGCCCCGGTGTCCGTGAGGCTCGTGCTGGAATCAAGCAGTTTAGAGAGACCAAAATCGGCAATATATGCCTTGCCGCTCTCATCCAGAAGAACATTTGCCGGTTTGATATCGCGGTGCAGGATTCCCCGCTGGTGCGCATGATGGAGGGCGCGTGCGATCATTCCGACAAGGTGGGCGGCTGCACGGTGATCGCCGCGGAAACCTTCGACCTTCTGACTCAGGTTACTTTGCAAGAGCGGCATCGTGAAGAACACCTGGCCGTCGTGCTCGTCAACGTCATGCAGCGGTACGATATGCGGATGATCGAGCATCGCCACCGCCCTGGCTTCATTGCGAAACCGTTGCACGTCCGCTTCCGACGCCGACCTGTCGAGCCGGATCATTTTGAGCGCGATCAAGCGGTCTAGCCCACGCTTGCGCACCTTGTAAACGACCCCCATTCCGCCGCGGCCAATCGCCTCCAAGAGTTCATACTTGCCAAAGATTCGCGGGAACGCCTCGGCCAAGGGTGCCGGCGACGGGAGCGTTCGCAGGGGCGTCAGCAAGAGTCCCAGGCGATCCTGGTCGTCGAAAAACGTGGTCAGGTCTCCGGCCAGATCGGGGTATCGGAGAATCAAACGATCGCGATCCTGCGGCTCGGTTTCATCACTGAATTTCAGATAGAAGAGAATGGCCTCCTGCAAGCGCTCTTCGGGTGCCGATAAGTCCGTGATGTTGACATGCATTACAATTTTATCCGGACTGTTGAAGCAGCTCTCGAAGCCGGCGCCGGCCGCGCAGAAGAAGGCCAGCCACTGATTTTTCGGTGCGGTCGAGTAAATCGGCAATCTGGCCCACGGACGATCCCAGCAAGTCACGTTGAATGATCACATCACGCTGATCGGCCGGAAGCTGGTCGATGGCGGCAGCGAGTCGAAGTAATTCCTCTCGACGCTCAGCCTGCTCGCTGGGGGACGGCCCATTTGCCGTCAGGTGATCAACAAGCCGCGCCGAGGATTCCGCCACAACGTCATCAATCGACCGCTCGAGCGCGACATCGCGTTTCGATGCCCTGGCGTGTCGAATCTGATCGGCCATCACGTTGCCGAGAATTCCCTGAAGCCATCCGACAAACTCCGCCTCAGTTTCACCGCCGAAAGTTTCGAGTCCTTGATGAGCCTTGAGCATCGTTTCCTGCACGAGATCCGACGATTCGAAATCGGCGGCGAAGCCGAAAATCGAGCTCGAGCCGTCTCGCCAGGACTCGTAACAATGGCCGGTAGCGCTCGAGCTGCCAGGCCTGTGTCGGCAGAAGCATGGATCGCCTATTTCAGTAAGACGGAATAAATTGCCGACTGACCCGCGCTTCAGAACAATTTCGGTCAGATTTCAGGCCGGGATAGCGGCGGGCCAACTACGCGATTGTTGCCACGATGCGTGGAGTCAGTGACGAAGGATCACTCATTCTAGACCGACCAGTCAGCGTGTCCATCACCATTTCGGCAAAGCACTCTGACATCGGCAGCGACAGAGTGTGTGGCCCGTGGATGCGCAAACTTGCGACTCGAGGCTTCACGCCGTCCCGGTCGTCGCTGTGCCCTGCTGGCGCGACCGCTAGAATCGCGAGCGTTAACGCGCCATGTCAGTCGACGTGGTCGTCGCCCGGATCGGCCGGCACGAGGTTGCCGATCCCCCGCGTCCGGCGCATCCAGGCACTGGTCTGCCAGTTATCAACGGGCGTTGACTCGGTCAAAAGCGGCGGAAGCGGCAACATGAAATATTGAGAAAGTGCGTTGATGAACGGTTCATACAAGGCGCGTAGTTCCAGTAGTTTTCGATTGACGCTCTCGCCGTCGCGGAGATCGACGCCCGCGTTCCGCAGCTCATTCGCAAGCAGGCGAGGCCCGTTGGGAGGCATCCGGTCGACCGTCGGTTCGAGCGGCGGAACGTGATACACCTGTGCAAGGTCGACCACCGTGTGGCGGGCCATCGCGAATGTCATCTGCGCCTGGTAGGTATCCTTGGTCTTGACGCCCGCTATCACGAGCGACGACGTGTCGAGAATGACGGTCATCGCCGCCAGCCACGACTGATTGTCATGCTGCGAGCGATAGTAGCTGAGCAGGGGAAACGACACGTGACTCTCGAGGACCTCGGCGGCCCAGCGTTCCCACTCCTCGAGGAACTGGTCGATCCCGCTGATGTCGCGGTATCGTGCGAACCGGATCAAGAGCTGTGCGGCGGTCGGCGGCGACCCGCGCGGGCATCGAGTAGGGCGATCGTCACCTCACGATGCGAAAATGCCTGGTAAAGGACCGGCAGATAACTGATGACCGCGGCGAGAAACCCGAAACCGATGCCCGTTTCGAGCACCGCCAGGAACCGTCCGAACGCATCGACGGGTGTGATGTCTCCAAAACCGAGCGTGAAAAAGATCACGCCACTCATGTAAGTATAAAGCGAAAGATCGATCGTCTCTTCGGGAGCATGCAGCCGGGTACCAAGCGCCCAGTGCAGCAGGGCGAAGCCGCAAATCAGCCCGAGTGCCCACAAGGTAATCAAGATCACGAACGACAACGGTCCAAAATGACTGAGCACCGTGTTGCGCCGTTTACCCGGGCGCATGGACGCGGCGAGCGTCGAGCAGAGACTCCAGTTGACCTGCGCCACTAGCCGGGCAAATCGAAACTGCCGGCTGATCCGCCGGGGCAAGAGGATCGTCTCGAACGCGTCATGCAAGATGATCAAGACCACGACTGCACCGGACACGGCAATCAAGAACCACATGGAGCAAATCATCCCCTGAATATGGTGAGTCTCACGTTCGACAAGCGCAGGGCTCGCCACGCCATGCAGCCCAAGCCGCCGCGGGCGGTTCGAACCCATTTCAGGGCTTAATGATGGCAGCTCCACGCCGCGCGTGAAAGCAGACTCTCAATCGTTCGAGACGAGAAACCGAGCTGACGCGTAGGCGCTTGATCGTCACTTCACGCGCACTGCGGCGTCTCTTTGATGAGCAGGTGGTCTCTCTGGACCATGATCGCGTTGCGCCGTCGCGGAGATCGCCATTTATGGGGTAGGAAGCCTCTATTCAAGCTTGTCGGAGCAATGGCCCGTCATTTGCTCAGTGTCGTATTGTTCGATGTTGATTGGTCGTGATTTTCCTTCGAGACCGACCTCTTCCGACCTGACCGCACAGACCGGTCCGGCGGTGATAATAGGACCTAACATGTCGCAACTGTGTACTCCTCGCGTCGAGCTGACGGCCATGCTGCGCGAGAACTTTGGCTTTCGGCGATTCCGGCCGGGCCAGGAAGATGCCGTGCGCGCGGCGCTCGCCGGCCGCGATACGCTCGTCTTGATGCCCACGGGATCGGGCAAGAGCCTTTGCTTTCAATTGCCCGGCCTGGAGCTTGGTGGGTCCACACTCGTGGTCAGCCCCCTGATATCGCTCATGAAGGATCAGGCCGACTCGCTCCGCCGAAAAGGGCACAGCGTCGTGACCGTCAACAGCTCACTGGCCCCCGGACAACGATATGAAACCGACGCGGCCATCGCGCTCGGCGAAGTCGATTTCATTTATACGACCCCCGAGCAGCTCGCAAACCCCGACTTTCGCGCCGTCCTCAAACACACGGAGATCAACCTGTTCGTCGTCGACGAAGCGCACTGCGTGAGCCAGTGGGGACATGACTTCCGCCCTGATTATCTGGAACTGGGAAATGTGATTGAGGAGCTCGGTCACCCCACGGTGCTGGCCTTGACCGCCACGGCAACCGAAGAAGTGATCGACGACATCTTGCGGCAGTTGAGAATGCCCGAGGCCGAGATCGTCCACACGGGTTTCTATCGTCCCAACCTTCATCTCGCGGTCGCTTCGGCCGCCGATGAGGAAGAGCGGCGCGAGCGGTTGCTCGAATTTCTAGGTCAAGAACAGGGGAGCGGGATCATCTATGCGTCGACCGTCAAGGAGGTGACCGAGCTCGCCGAGTTCCTTCAGGCGCGAGGCTTCCCGGTCGCCGCTTATCACGGCCGTCTCAAGTCGTCGGTACGTGCCGAGACGCAGGACCGTTTCATGAGCGGCGAGATCCCCCTGATGGTCGCCACCAACGCGTTTGGCCTGGGCATCGACAAGCCCGATATTCGCTTCGTCATCCATGCCAACTTGCCGGGCTCGATCGAGGCCTTTTATCAGGAATTCGGCCGGGCCGGCCGCGACGGACAACCGTGCCGCTGTACCTTGCTCTATTCGCGTGAAGATCGCAATGTCCACGCGTTCTTCCAGAGCCGGCGCTATCCGTCCGCTGAAGACCTGGTCAATGCCCATCATACGCTCAAGCGAATCGCCGAAAACTTACCGAGCCTGTCCGACCTGGAGGCGATCTCGCCACTTCCCAAGACGCGATTGAAGCTGTCACTCTCACTCTTGCGATCGCGGGGCGTCGTCAAGGAAGACCTTTCGGGCCATTATCACCTGATCCACCCCGACCTCACTCATGACGAGCTCGCACGGTTCGTGCGCGAATACGAAGATCGCGACGAACGCGACCGCCTGAAGCTTCAGCGATTCGTCGATTACGCCGAGGCTCGCGCCTGCCGCTGGAACTACCTGCTCGAGTATTTCGGCGGCGATGATTCGATATCCGACGCTTGCGGTCATTGCGATATCTGCAACCCGGCCGCCCTCCTGCCTTGATTGGAAGCACCTCGCACCAGGTGCCGCGATCCTGACGGGAGCCTTGCGGCGCCATGCGCCTTGATTCGGTTTGTTCAAACTCACGATCCAACCCATAATAGGGAGGACCGGTTTCATCGTCGTTATCATCATCCTGCGAGAAGGCTGTTTTCATGATCTCGGCTTCGACTGCACCGACTTCGTCGAAAGTAACCTCGCGCGTGCTGGCCGACCTGATCGCCATCGTCGGCGCGGACAACGTCTTGCACAACCGCGATGAGACCCTGGTCTACGAGTGCGACGGCTACATGGTGGAGCGGAGCCTCCCGGACGTCGTGGTGTTTCCCGACATCGACGCCGCAGGTCGTCGAAATCGTCAAGCTTTGCAGCCGCCATGACATCCCGTTTGTGCCGCGCGGGGCCGGCACGAGCCTGGCCGGCGGCACGCTGACGGTCGGCGGCGGGCTGATGATCTGCCTGACCCGGATGAAGCGAATCCTCGAAGTGAGCGTCCGCGACCGTTACGCGATCGTCGAGTCGGGGGTCGTCAACGTCTGGTTGACGCGCTCGCTGGCCGGGGACCGGGTTTCATTATGCGCCCGATCCGTCGAGCCAGGGCGCGTGCACATCGGCGGCAACGTCGCGACCAACTCGGGGGGTCCGCACACGCTCAAATACGGTGTCACTGTCAACCACATCAAGGGGGCGACACTTGTCATGCCAGACGGCAACGGTCGTCGAGACCGGCGGGATCGCCGACGATGCCCCCGGCTACGACCTGACCGGTCTGATCGTCGGCAACGAAGGAACCTTCGGCATCGTCACCCAGGCGGTCGTCAACCTGACGCGCGACCCCGAGGCGGGTCGAACACTTCTGGCCGTCTTCGACTCGGTCGATGACGCGACCGAGACCGTGAGCGGAATCATCGCCGCCGCGATCGTGCCGGCGGCCCTCGAGATGCTCGACAACCTGATGATCCGCGCGGTCGAACAGGCATTCGGGTTCGGCTTTCCGACCGAGGCGGGGGCCGTGCTGATCATCGAAGTCGACGGTCTCGACGCCGGCCTCAATCGCGAGGCCCAGGCCATCAGCGAGATTGTTCAGGCCAACGGCGGTTCCGTCGGCAAGGTCGATTCACCTGGCGGACGCGCAAGGAGCCCGAATACGTCGCGATCTGGAAGAGCCGCAAATCGGCATTTGGCGCAATCGGACGGCTCTCGCCCACCTATTGCACGCAGGATGGCGTCGTCCCGCGAACCAAGCTGCCCCATATACTGAGATTCATCACCAAGGTGGGCGAACGTCACAACTTGCGCATCGCCAACGTGTTTCATGCCGGCGACGGCAATATTCATCCGATCCTGCTCTTTGACGACCGCGATGCCGACCAGGTGAAGCGCGTCTTTCTGGCCAGCCACGAGATTCTCGACGAGTGCATCGCCGTGGGGGGCAGCGTGACCGGCGAGCACGGGATCGGCGTGGAGAAAATGGAATTCATGCCCAAGCTGTTCTCGCCCGAAGACCTGGCCGCCATGATGGCGATCCGAAATACCTTCAATCCCGAGGGCCGCTGCAACCCCTCCAAGATGCTCCCCGGCGGTGCCGGATGCATCGAGCGCAAGAAGCCCGGCCGCGCAGCCTCGGCATGACATGTCAGGCCGCATTCGATTCTCGACCGTCAATGCGGTTTGCGCGGCGACAGGAATGCGGTATCCTGTTAGATCCGAAGGCGATTGCGACAGCGAATGCGTGGTCGGGCTGCCTGGTGACGCCTCGAAACGAGGGCCTACTTCCCCCGATCGCGTCCCTTTCTCTGGAGAAGGGAGAGTCGACAACTTGGCCAAGCGACCCCGGTTCTCGAGATGGCGACGGCTTCCCGGTGTGTTTCGGACGGGCGACCATCGGCCGGCCGACTCCGGCACGGACCTCGACCGGCTCATTCTCTATGTTCCCACGCGCATTCTCGACATGGCCGAATCGCTGGCCGAAAAGGCCGGCGTTCCCACCGTGCAGGATTACTGTGCGCTTTTGCTCATGCGGGCTCTCGAGAACGAACGCGTCCAGCAGAAAGTCTCCGACATCGAGGCACGCCACGGGCCTCTCGAGGGCCTTAAGCAAATTGCCGACGATCCCGATTACCTTGCCGAATGGCAAAAGCGGGCTGATGAATCCGGCAACGCCGACCTCCGTCCCGATTACGGCGACCCCAAGCAGGCGGCCGCGCACATTGATGCGGCCCATCACGAGGGCATCACGGTCGAGATTGGCTCTACCGAGAACCCCCTGGAGTCAAGACTCTTGAGTCGGCGACGCAATGCGTCGTACCCGCCCCATGATGACGTGCTTGGCGACGACGAAGAAGAGCGTACCCATCCCGTGAGGAACGTTCCCGCAACGATCTCGATGAAGTCTCTGAAACCGGCGGTGCTCAAGATGACCGACGCGTCAGCAATTGATGTGATTTCGCGGCATACGGGTTCGTCCGACGACGAGTGGGGATTCTTGCCATGCCTGAGGCGCGGCGAGGCCGTTCCCGCGGCGAAGTCGGCCGAGCTGGTCTATGCCCTCAATCAGCTCGAGGCGGAGCTGGCCGGATCCGACACGATCGATCGGCGCGCGGCCCACGGCTTGCACCGGCTGGCGCTCGAATCGCAGGTTTTGTTGACCGACGCCTGGCCGGGCCGCTTCGACGCACGGATGATCGGCGTGATCCGAACCGTGCAAGAAGCCGTCGAGCGCATCCTGTCCGGCCAGGACATTCGCTATTATCCGCAGGCTCAGGCGACCGGTTCGGAGCGACCCTCGTGACCTCCCCAGCAGCATGGCCCGACTCGCCGCAGGGGGAACTCTGGGTGACGGCCGTAACGCCCTGGCAGACGCATCGCCCCGACACGGTCGATCAACTCTGCGAGCTCGTGCGCAGCGAGGTCGCCGCGGGCAACGCGATCTATCCCCAAGGGGGCCGGACCAGCCTTGATTACGGCGGTATCCCGCGCCGGCCGGGCGTCGCGATCGACACGACGGGCCTCGCGCGGCTGATCGATTACCCGTTCGCCGACATGACGATCACGATCGAGGCCGGGATGACCCTGTCGGCCTTGCGCGCGATCCTGGCGCAGCAAGGCCAGCGGGTCTATGTCGACGCGCCCGACCCCGATCACGCGACCCTGGGCGGAATCTACGCCACGAATACGACGGGTCCGCGCCGCTTCGCGGCCGGCCGGCCGCGCGATCAGATCATCGGCGTCAGCTTTGTGACGTCGGAAGGGGTGGTCGTCAAGGGTGGCGGGCGTGTCGTCAAGAATGTGGCGGGGTACGATTTCCCCAAGCTGATGACCGCCTCGATGGGCACGCTCGGCATCATCACGCAGCTCACGCTCAAGGTTCGCCCCACACCGGAAGCCTCGGCCATCGTGTGGGTTCCATTCTGGAACCCGAAAAGCGTGGTTCAAACTCTCGAGAATCTCAATCGCTCGGACACGCGGCCCCTGGCCATCGAGCTCTTGAACGGCGCGGCCGCGCGCGTGGTCGGCCAGGGCCTGGGGTTGCCGACAGGCCAGAGCCTTCTCGTGATCGGTTACGAAGATAACCCGGTATCGGTTCGGTGGCAGATCGATCGCCTCAAGAGCGAGCTCGGGCGCAGCGATATCGCCATTCTCGAAGGCACCGACGCGGCCCCCTTGTGGGATGCGCTCACCCAATTTCAGGCGGCACGGATGGGCCCCGTCAGCTTTGTGGCCAATATTCGGCCCTCGTCCGTTGCGCCTTTTCTCGAGGTTGTCGACACGGAAAAATGGGCCATCCAGGCGCACGCCGGTAGCGGCATCGTGCGTGGCCACGCCCTGGGCGATTGGGGGCTCCCCGCGATGGCCGCCCAGATCGTCAGGTTCCGCGGGGTCGCCGCGCAAGATGGCGGCAGCGTGATGCTGTCGCACTGCCCGACTGCGTGGAAAGACGATCTACGCGTCTGGGGCGATCCGCGCCCCGACTGGGCGATCGCCGAGCGGATCAAGGTGGCGCTCGATCCGCACGCCGCGATGAATCCCGGACGATTTGTTGGTAATATCTAAGAGAGTCAATGCAGAGCACGCGGGCCGCAACGTTCGTCGTTCGTCTCGCGTCGTTCGGTCGGTCAGTCAGGGCAATGGGCAAGTCGGAGGAGCGAATCGAAATGGCGACCGTGAGCTCGGAACAAGAGGCTGCGTCCCCTGGGTCGGTCGGGCCCGCGGGTGCATCGCCCGGGGTCGACCTTGCCTGGCTTTCCGAGCGGATCCCCTATGTTCGTTATCAAGAGTGCGTTCACTGCGGACTGTGCACGGCGAGCTGCCCGACTTACGTCGAAACGCGCGACGAAAATGATAGCCCGCGCGGCCGGATCTACCTGATGCGTGCGATCGCCGATGGGCGGCTCGCCATGGAGCCCGGGCGTGCGCCGACATCTCGACCTTTGCCTTGATTGCCGCGCATGCGAGTCGGCCTGTCCGTCGGGCGTTCAGTACGGAAAGATGATCGAGCCCTTCAAGATCGCGATGCAGTCGTCGGCCACGGGTGGCCAGAAGACCAGCATTTTGCAGCGCTTCATTCTCCATAACCTTTTCCCGTACGCCGGCCGCGTCAAGCTGGCGCTGGCACCCGCCCGCTTGCTGCAGCGTGCCGGCTTTCTCGATTGGGCCGAGCGCAAGGGCGTCTTCCGGCTGCTCCCGCCGACCTTGCGACGCATGCAGGCCATGTTACCGAAACTGGGCACGATGCAGCCGTCACTGCCGACCGTGTTGCCGCCGATCGGTCCGAAGCGTGCCCGAGTCGCTCTCTTCCTCGGTTGCGTGGCCGACGCCATGTTCCCCGAAACGAACGCGGCCACCGCACACGTTCTTCAAGAAAACGGGTGCGAGGTCTTGGTCCCGCGTGGCCAGGTTTGCTGCGGTGCGATCGACTATCACTCGGGCGTCGAGAAGCCGGCCCTCGACATGGCGCGGCGGAACGTGGCGACTTTCAACGCGGCCGACGTCGATGCGATCATCGTCAACGCCGCGGGCTGCGGCGCAATGCTCAAGGACTACGCCCATATTCTGCCCGCCGAGATCCACGACGACGCCAAGCGGTTCGTCTCCAAGGTCAGGGATATCTCCGAGTTCTTGATGGATCTCGGCCCGATCCGACCGCGCGGATCGGTGCCGATGAAGGTCACCTATCACGACGCGTGCCACCTCTGTCACGGACAGCAGATCCGCAGCCAGCCGCGTGCCCTGCTGGGAATGATTCCCGGGCTCGAGCTGGTGCCCCTGGAAGAGACCGAAATCTGCTGCGGCGCCGCGGGCACATACAATCTTCAGCAGCCCGAAATGTCGGAGCGGCTCGGCCGCCGCAAGATGGACCACATCGAGGCCACCGGCGCCAGCGTCGTTGCCACGGGCAATGTCGGCTGCATCCTTCAGATCGCCCGCAAGGTCAAGGAACGCGGCAAGAACATCGACGTGGTGCACCCGATCGATCTTCTCGATCGGGCCTATCGCGGGCAGTGACCCGTTAAATGAGCCCGGCGGCATCGCCTGCTTCTTCACCGGACGCAGCGTGACTCAGCGCCGCGCAGTCAAGGCCGATCACCTTCTTCTCGATAAGAAATGTCGAGCGTGTAATTGTCAAATTTCGGACGCCCGCTCAGGTCGTCGTACGTGTAACCGTACTTGCCATAATGCGCCAGCTTGATCGAAGTATCGGCCAGTGGCGTGATGCCAAGCTGATTGACGCGGTGCGAGAAGCTGTAGTCTTCCGTCAGGTAGCGCGTGCCGCCTCGGCCGTCGGCCACGCAGAGGGGCAAGAAGAAGGGATAAATGCCCTTCGTCAGGTCGTAATGACATTGCGGCAGTTTCAGTTCGTCGATCATCCGGCGCAGCACCTGTGCACGAATACGCAAGAAGCCGGCCGACGCGTAGAGCATCGGGTAAAGCGATGGAGCCGCCGGACCAAAGACGACTCGTTTCACGTCGCGAGTGAACACGCCCGAATAACCACGTCCGTTCTTGAGCATGTACACGCCCGCGACCACCGGTTCGGGCCGGGCGAGCAGGCGCAACGCGTCCGCCGCGTCGAAACCAATGTCGGAATCGATAAAAAGGAACGTATCAAAGCCGTCGTTCAATGCCTGCGAAAGCATGATGTTGCGCAACAGGTCAATCGCCGAGAACGAGGCGCGCCGCACGGGCACGCCGGCGCGGCCGAGGTCATTGAGGCCTTTCTCACATTCCTTTTCGACGGCCGAATAGAACGGCACGAGCACCACCGGGCGGCTGCCCGACCGTGTCGTCTCCATTGGCGGTCGCAACGTTGGATCCGGCAATGCCAGGGTGTCCGACACTGATTTTTAGCCTTCTCAGGCGGTGGTCGGTCAGCTCGCAAGCGAACCACCGGTAACGTAAGGGATCGTCAGAGTCGATATGGCCGACTTCTGGAAATCGCGAACGGCCAGAAACAACTCACCTCACCGGGTCGGTGTCGGACGCCGAAGGTCGGTCAGAACACGAGAACCGGCTACACCCGACTCGTCTGATCACTTGCGACAGCATCGATCATAGCGGTGGCCAGGGCACACGGACAAGTTTTTGTCCCGGTGTGCCCCGCGGCGCCACCCTGGCCATGGAAAAATATTGGATTGGACGCCTGATGCAGGGTTGTTTCATTCTCCCTGGGAGAGCGAGACTCCGTCGAGCTGACGAGGCACTCGGCTCGCGGGACGCTCGCCTCCGTCGAAGTGCCGAGGCACTCGGCTCGCGGGGCCGCTCGCCCTCCCGGGATTGAGCAGGCTGGCCGCACGCTGATGGTGTACGGCATTTGCGTCTTACGGGTCTCCCTCTCCCTGGGGACCGAGCAAGCTCATGTGAAGCGCCGAAGCCAGTCTGCCCAGGCTCAGTGGCCCGACCTCGAAACCGTCAAACGGAGCGACCGGTAGCCGACTGAGATTCGCGTTTCGAGCGCCATGAGAGATAAAACGACGCAGAAAGTGCCAACAAATTACTTGACACGAAATCACGATCATGCTAGTTTCCTCACATCAGTTGCTCGCGATGGGCAACCGAACGTGCTGGCTATGATGGGCCCACCGTGCGTTTCGCATGCGTGGGTTTTTTATTTCAATTTTGTCCGATGGCCGGACACGCGGGACGACTCCGACCCGGATTCGCCCGCCACCGCGGTAACGGTTGCCGTGCACTTGGTCTTCCAAGAGACGCTTTGTTCTCGTTGGATGCCCCCGAGGCAACATCATGTTTCCGCCAACGTTTCCATTCCCAGTAGGCCCGCTGTCGGTCCCGACACCCGGGGTCGATCCGCTGACCGAGTATTTTGTCGGACCCGGTTGGCGTCTCTCGTCCTTGCGACCGGGTTACGAAGCTCTGATCGCTTATTATTCCCGCGGTGCGGGATCGCAAGACTCCCAGCGTCACCAACCGCAAGCCCATCTTGATCTGGCCACGGGCCGCGGCTCACCGTAAACGACGTCAAATGACGTTGCGGGCAACGAGTCGTTCAGCTTCGTGCCGCCATCTCGCGATCCCCTGCGCCGCGGTCAACCCGATTCGAGCCACTGAGTCAAACACGAGACCGCGAAGAATCGCGCCATCGGCGATCGCAACCCTTCGGCTCGATCGGCGGTCAGGCAGAATCTGTCCGCTCCCGTTTCAGCAATTTCAAACCAATTAACAAGTTTACACATTTAAAGAATTCATGACGGGAGGTCGTCATGTCCAATAATTTCGCATTGCGGCGCGACGTACTGGACGAGCTCGAATGGGAGCCCGGTATCGATGCGGCGTCCATTGGGGTCACGGTGCATGAGGGTACGGTGGGCCTCACGGGGAGCGTTAAAACGTACACCGAGAAACTGGCCGCCGAGCAGGTGGTCGAACGAGTTCATGGCGTCAGGGGTATCGCCAACGACATCGAGGTCCGGTTGCCCGGCTTTGCCGAGCGCAATGACGCGGAGATCGCGCGGTCGGCCGTCGACGCGTTGTTGTGCCGGACGTTCGTGCCGTCCGATCGAATCAAGGCGATTGTCAACGATGGTTGGATCAGGCTTGAAGGACACTGCGACTGGCAACATCAGAAAGACGCTGCTTTCGAGGCCGTACGCCATCTGATTGGCGTCAAGGGTGTGACCAATGCGATTGTCTTGAAGCCACATGTTTCCGCGATTGATGTTAAAGGGCGGATCGAATCGGCATTGCGTCGTAGCGCCGCACTGGACGCTCAAAAGGTTCGCGTCGAGACTCACGATGGCAAGGTCACGCTGCGCGGGGACGTCCACTCCCTGGCTGAGCGCCTGCAGGCCGAGCGAACAGTGTGGGCCGCGCCGGGTGTGACCCAGGTCGAAAACTTGATCACGGTGAACGCGTAGGCGACCAGGAGATCGTTCCGGAAGGAGCACACTCACTCGAGCTCGCCCGCTTCCGGGACGGTCATCCAGCGAGGCCACCATGACGCACTCCGACGCGATTGATGCGACGGCGATGACCGGATCGCCGTCGAACCCAGAAAAAACCGTCCCGGATCTCCGGGCGGCGCCGATCGCGTCGTCCGTGTCTCCGGATGGATGCCCGGCATCTCGTGCTCCGTGTCACATGATCAGGTCAGCTCTGACAGGAAGCGGAAAGGACACAAGGTATGAACACAACATCGGCATCTGAACTTTCATCAAACAACCTGACGGGGGCCGTGGCACTCGCCGGGAAGGCCTGGCGGTTTGGCCGACCCGTACGATGCACTGCTGGACTTGATCGGCGACGCGCGCTTTGTCTTGATCGGCGACGCCACGCACGGCACGCACGAGTTTTATCGCGAGCGGGCGCAAATTACCAAGCGGCTGATTCGCGAAAAGGGCTTTGGCGCCGTGGCCATCGCGGCGGACTGGCCAGACGCGTATCGTGTCAATCGCTACGTCCGCGGCCGGGGAAACGACGTCGAGGCGGTTGATGCCCTGGGAGATTTCAAGCGATTTCCGTCCTGGATGTGGCGCAACGCCGACGTGCTCGAATTCGTCGGTTGGCTGCGCGGCCACAACGATTCGCTACGGCCCGAGGCGCCCAAGGTTGGATTTTATGGTCTTGACCGTTACGGCTTTCATGCCTCTGTTGAAGCGATTCTCGCTTACCTCGGCAAGCTCGATCCCCAGGCGGCGAATCTGGCACGCCAGCAATATGCGTGTTTTGACATGTATTCTGGAGATGCCCTGGCATACGGTTACGACCCGGGTCTGCATATCGGACAGCAGTGCGAGAATGACCTCGTCGCACAGCTTGTTAGCCTGCGTCGCGGCGTTGGTGAAGACGTGATCAAACACGGTCACGGTCAACTCGTGGGGGACGATTTCTTCTACGCCTTGCAGAACGAAAAACTGATACACGAAGCCGACGATTATTACCGCGCAATGTACCGCGGTGATTTTGACTCGTGGAACCGGCGGGACCGGCACATGGCCGAGACGTTCGAGGCACTCGTCGGTTTCTTGACGGGCGAGGGCCCGGCCGCGAAGGTCGTCGTTTGGGCGCACAATTCACACGTTGGCGATGCACGAGCCAGAGGGGCGGGAGCACGTGGCCAGACCAACCTGAGCCAGCGCCTTCGCGAGCGCTATAGGCACAATACGATCTTGATCGGTTGTACGACCTACGAAGGGACCGTGACCGCCGCGTCGACCTGGGATGCGCCTTCCGAGCGATTCCATCTGCCCCCCGCCATGGAGGGGAGCTACGAGGCGCTGCTTCATCATGCCGGACTGGGTCGATCCGTCTGTCTTCTCCGCGACGCTCTGCGACGCAACGGCCTTGGTGAACCTCACCTCCAGCGCACGATCGGCGCGATTTATCGCTCCGACACCGACCGCACCAGCCACTACAGACGCTCTTGTCTCACGTCACAGTTCGATGCTGTTCTCTATTTCGACCGTACACGCGCTGTGGAACCCCTCGAGCCCACGGCCGATTGGCGGCGATCGGAACCCCCGCATGACCTGTGATTCGACGCCAAGCCGTGTTTCCGCAGCGCGGCCCATCATTCGATGGGAACGGGACTACTAGTCGGCTCGCATCGACGGCGATCGCTGCGCTGTGATCACTTCGGTGGCGATCCTCGCGAGCCGCTGGCGCTCCTTTGATGCGAGGTTTCTGGCGTGGGCCGCGTCAACGGGCTTTTGGGCCTGATGCCGGCAGCCCCGATACGCTTTGACGGGCTGCGCAGCCGGCTCTCGGAGCTCGGATCGCCACGGGCCAGAAATGCCTCACGAACGGCGCGGGGGCTCCATAGCTTCTTCGGCTGTCAAAATGATCTGAGCAATTTCGATCAGCTTTCGATTCTTGTCACTGGCCAGCTTCTGAAGCCGGCGGAATGCGTCGTTCTCGTCGAGGCCGGCCTTCTTCATCAGAACTCCCTTTGCTTTTTCGATCGTTTTGCGATCTTCGAGGGCCTGCTTCAGATCGGACGTTTCCTTTCGGAGTGCCTGAAACTGCTCGAACCGCCGCATGGCGATGACGATCGCGGGTTCCAGGTCGGCCTGTTTGATCGGCTTGACCAGATAAGCCAGGATATGATCGGCCTCGGCGCGCTGGATGAACTCGGCGTCGTGAAACGCGGATACCAGGATCACCGGCACCGGAGCGTGTTTGTAGATGCGTGTGGCGGCTTCGATGCCGTCCATGTCGGGCATCTTGATGTCGGTGATCACCAGATCGGGATGCGTCGCCGCGCAGAGGTCGACAAGTTCGCGGCCGTCTCTGGCCACCGCGATGACCTGGTGGCCCAGGAGTGGAAGGATCTGCTGGAAGTAGTCGCGCATATCCAGTTCGTCGTCGGCGATGGCGATTTTCAGCGCGCGTGTCATGGTATTCCTTTCGGTATTGTGATGACGAACAGGGCACCGGGCCCGTCTGCACCGCACACGGCGATCTGGCCGCCGTGAGCTTCGACGATTCGTTTGGCGATCGCCAAACCGAGGCCAGTACCCTTGGACTTGGTGGTGAAGAAGGGGTCAAAGATCTTGGTTCTCTGTTCGACCGGGATACCCGGGCCGTGGTCACGAAACGCGATTTGAAGTGCCGGTTGCCCATCGAGGCTTGCAGCCGTCATGCTGATCTCGATGACCGTAGGAACGGGCGCGGCAGCCAGTGCGTTTTCCAGAATATTTCGAAAGACCTGGCCGAGTCGAAATGGATCGACCAGGCAACGCGCATCCAGGTTCACTGGCGTCTCACGAAGTATGGCCTGCTGACGATCGCGCGTCTGATCCAGATGCGACCAGGATTCGCGCCAGACCTCGCGCAGGTCGCAAATCACCTTCTCGAGCTTGATGGGAGCGGCATAACTCCGTACATCCTCGTAGAGATAGTGGAGGTGGTCTTGCGCTTCTGCAGGCGGTCAATCAATTCCAGCGCCTCGGGACGATCGCGGACGCGCAGGGCCAGCATCTCGAGACAGGCCTGCGAGCGTTGTAAAGCGTTGCGGCTCTCGTGCGCCAGGCCCGCCACCATCTGTCCGATGGCCGCAAGCCGCTCTGACTGTAGCGCGCTCTCACGCGCTTGCTTGAGGAGCGTGATATCGTGGCCCACCGTGAGAATGGCCGGTTCGTTGTCATAATCGTATAGATAGCGGGCGCTCCAGATGATCCATCGCCGCGAGCCGTCACGACAGATGACCGCATTCTCGAGACCCCGATTGGGGCGTCCGGCGATGGTCAGCGCGAGCTCGGCGGCTACCGCTTGCCGGTCGTCCTCGGGCACCAGCAGGGCCAGGTAATCTCGTCCTTTGACCAGTGCCATCTTGTAACCCGTAAGTTGTTCCGCAAACGGACTGTAGTAGACAATGGACCCGTCTGGCCGAGTGATCACGATCATGCATTCGGCGGCCTCGACAAGATGGCGGAAGGCCGCGTCGCTGCGCTCCCTGGCCAGCGCAAGGTGCCGCCGTTCGGCGACCCGGCCAAGGCTGGCGCGGAGCGCGTCGGCATTGAGGGGTTTGAGAATATAGTCGGTAGCGCCTTGGCGCAGGGCGGAAATGGCCCCCTCGAGGTCGGAATAGCCCGTCACGATAATCACCGCGCCGCCGGGATTGGCGGCCTTGAGCTTGGGCATGATCTCTTCGGCCGTGGTGTCTGGTAGCCGGCGATCAAGGATAACCGCCGCGAACCTGCGCAGACGGAGCTGCTCGAGGGCCTCGGCCGCACTACCCGCGGTGGCGACCCGGTGTGAGTCGAGCTCGAGGATATCGTGCAAGTTGGCCCGGGTGTCGGGGTCGTCTTCGATGACAAGAATATCGACCGGCGGCCAATCCGGCGCGAGATTCATGGGTCGATCTCTCCGGCTGGCGGCTCGTGCGCGGCCAGATTCTTCAAGGTCTCGATCAGCTCGGGAATCTGGAACGGCTTGTAGTGAACAGCGTCCGCGCCTTCCGACAGAAGTTGCGAGACGAGGCTATCGGTGTCGGCGGGATAGCCGGTGATGAGCAATGTACGGCAGGCCGGATTCGTCTCGCGAACGAGGCGGAACACGTTGCCCCCATCACCGCCGGGTATTCGCATATCGATGAGAACGACGTCGAATGATGACTGTCTCAGTCGCTTCTTCGCATATTCCAGGTCATGGGCAAGGCAAGCTCGAAAGCCCCGATCACGGAGGACATCCCAGAGGCTTTCGCAAAAGTCGCGGTCGTCGTCGACGACCAGAACAAGAGGTTGATTGAGCGCTTCGTCGAGCACGTGCAATAGCTTGGGCATGTCGACCGGCTTGGCCAGGACCTTCCATGCGCCGGCCGACAGCGCGTCTTCGGTCGTCTTGGGGCCCGAAAAGGCTGTCACCAGGACCGACACCACCCCGGCGCGATGTTTCTTGATCTCGCGATAGAGCGTCAGGCCGTCCATTCCCGGCATTTTCAGGTCGAGTAATGCGATGTCGTAGGGTTGTTGACTGACCAGCCTGAGAGCCGACGGACCATCCTCGGCGGTGTCGATGCAAAAACCGAGGTCGCCCAGGATATCGCTGAGATTGGCGCGGATATCGGGATCGTCGTCCACGACGAGAATCCGTGGCGATTCCTGTCGCCTCATCTGGTATCTCCACTGGGTGAAGTGATCAGGTGGATTGTGAACGTACTGCCGCGTCCCGGCTCGCTGATGACCGAAAGCCTGCCCTGATTCTTTTCGACGATCGACCGCGCAATCGCAAGCCCGAGACCAAGGCCTCTCGTCTTCGTGGAGTAAAGTGGCTCCATGATTCGCGCCAGATGTTCGGAATCGATTCCATCGCCGGTATCGGCCACGCTGAGCTGTATACCTTGCCCGGTAGTGCGTGCCGAGACTGTCAATCGTCCGCCCTGGTGCATCGCGTCGCGGGCATTTCGGATCAGATTCCCGAGGGCGATCCGCATTTGATCCTGGTCTCCCAGTGCGGACGGCAGCTCGGCCGGACAGTCGATCCGTACTTCGATACCCTCGCCAGGAGGGTTGATCTCGAGGGTTTCACGCACCAATGGCTCGATCGCGATCGGCGAGAGCGTGGGCACAGGGATCTTGGCGAAGTTGGATAGCGACATGATCACATTATCGGCCAGGTCAACGTTGCGCTCGATCCGCCTGAGGTGATCGGCCTTCTTTTCGGGAGTCGCGCTACGGCTATTGAGGAGATAGTAAACCGAGGTCTTGACCACATTGAGCGGGTTGCGCAGCTCGTGGGCAACACCGCCGGCGACTTGTCCCAGTGTCGCCAATCGCTCGTTGCGTTGCAGCCTTGACATATACTCGGCTTGATAGGCGTCTTCGATGATCGCCAGGTCAAGGTCGAGCAGCTTGTTGAGCGCGCGGACGGTTTCCTTCAAGGTCCGAGCATCGTCTTGCCAGCTCGTGTGCAGACTGCGAATGAGACCGGTGCGAAGGCGTGAAAGCGCGACGTTGGTATAAACCTGTTCCAGGCCGATCTCAACGTGCCGCCAGCCGACACGCCATCGCCGCGCGACGTAATCAGAATCGTATCGACCGGCAAAGAGTTCGCGAACCCACTGCACGAGGGTCCCCTTGAGGCGATCGATCTGCGGCTGCCCGCCCGTGATCACCTTACGAGCCGCGGGGTGGCGCTCGATCTCCGCGTAGAAATCATCGACCAGTTCCTGGAGATAGGGTTCGACAATCGCGGCGGCCGCGATGATCCGGTCGGCGTCGTCTTCGGTCCAACCGACGTAGGATTGAAGCTCGCGATAACGGTCGAACAGGCGGTCGGAGTCCATGAAAACGCGCTTTCGGATATGAACATGCAATAAAAAAGCCCACACAATCGCCAGGCGGCGATCGCGTGGGCCAACATAACCCTCCGAATCGCCCATTCGCGAGCAACCCGGTCATGCATCTCGCTTCATTCTACACACAGGGACTCGAACAGGAAACGTACCCATTCGCCATTTCAGCAAATTCTTGAAACTTGAGCTTGCATGATCGCCGCCCACGGATTACCATCCGGACATCCTTGCTCATGACGGGCAAGTGAGTTTTGGCTAAGGCGGCCCCATCCTGCGAAGTTTCGCATGGTCGGGGTTTTTTTTTGCGCCCTGCTTCCCTGCCGCCCGATGATCGGGCATCCGTGATGTCGCGCTGTTGAAGCTGTGTTGGGCGGTAATGGCTGCCGCGGTCCGGGCAACACCTTGACTCTCCAAGGCGTATCCAGGAGCCGCCATATGAACGTGCGAGCTGTTGCGATCCTGATTGCAGACCTGCCGCACGACGACGCATTCCGACGATCGAACGCACAGCCAGGAACCGATTGCAGCAACGGCGCAGCCCTCTGCGGTCGATTGCCTTTCGCGCCACGCGATGCGCTTCAGGCTCGTTTTTGCTGCTCGAGATCGCCCGAGCATCAGCGGCGATCACTGTCATCAAAAGCATCGATATGACTCACCTCACTCAACGGAATTTGAAAACATCACCCGGGGGAAGAAACCCCTGGGCGAAACACCCACGACAGGACAGGAGTCAGCGCCATGTTGGTTTTGAGTCGCAAGGAAGGCCAAGCGATCGTGATTGATGGAGATATCAAGATCACTTTGATCGCGATCCGCGGCAATCAAGTTCGAATCGGCATCGACGCGCCAAGCTCGGTGCAAGTGCTGAGGGAAGAGCTCTGCGCGGCGCTTCCGGCGTGCACCAAGAACGGGCCGATGCCCGCACCGAGTGTCGGGCGGTGAGTCACTTGGCCTGAGGATCACCTTGATCTTGAGTTTACAATCCGTGGGGTCGGACCGGGGTGGTCCATTTTTCCTGAGGAACAGGCATGTTACGCACCATACTGGTCGGTCTGGACCGTTCCGGTACCAGCGACGTGGCCGTGCGTCTGGGAATCCGCTGGGCTAAAAGAACCAAGGCCACTCTGGTCGGCGTCGCCATCGTCGATGAGCCCGGGGTCTTCGCGATGGAGCCCACCTGGCCGGTCGGTGGGAGCGCCGACGACAAGACGACTTATTACATGGGCTACGAAGCGCGACTGGCAATGGTCGAGAAGCAAACGACAGAAGCCCTGGATCGATTTGTCCGAAAATCCGAGGAAGAAAGTGTAGCGCACATCGAGGTGAAGCGAACAGGATCGCCCCACAAGATCATCGAGCAGGAGTCGCATTGGTGTGACCTCGTTCTCATGGCACGAGGCTCGCAATTTCGCAGCATCGCGTGCGATGACGAGGCTGACGATACATTGAAGAGCGTCTTGAAGAACGGGCCCAGACAGATCGTCATCGTACCGTCCGCGGATTGCTCGGGCGACTCCGTCGTGATTGCGTATGACGGTAGTATCGAGGCCGCACGTGCCTTGGCGGCGTTCGAGTCAACGGGCCTGGCTGAGTCGGGCAAGGTCCATGTGATTACCGTCTCCGAAAACACGAATGAGGTGGCAGGGCTCGCGGCGATCGCGTGTAAATTCTTGAGCCGGCACGACATTGACGCCGTTTCGCATGAACTGATTTCATCGAGAGCGCCGGCCGACATCATCGCCGAACAGGTACTCCGGCTCAATGCAGGACTCATCGTCATGGGAGCCTATGGCCAGTCGGCCGTGCACGAGTTTTTTGTGGGCTCAACGACCCGAAGACTCGTTCAACGAAGCCCGGCGCCGTTATTTCTCTATCGTTGAAAAACACGCGTGGAATCGGATGTGTTGGCGTCTTTCGTCTCCTGGCGGAGGTCGTGTGATTGGTCGCGAGTCTGTCGCCGATGCCGGGCGGCGATGAATGGACACGGTCGACCGAGTGCCCGTCCGTTACGGCTTTTACGCGCTCGACTCGATGCGGCTCGAGCTCCGAGTCTCCAGAGAGCTGGCAAAAAAAAGGAGCGGTACGCGTATCCCGTGCCACTTTCGCAGAGACGTTGAGCCGGGAGTTTCCATGCTCATCTGAAGGTGTTCGAGCCGGGACCCGATGGTCACGTCTCGGGCCGACCTGGGGTCTTCGCCAGCATGTTTGGCTAGCGGGCCCGAAAACGCTGGACGTTTCCGTCGTGCCAGCAAACAGTGAGTTCGGTGCCGTCGGGCGAAAAGGCCAGCGCGTTGACCTGACAGGGGCGGCCCTCGAGGGTTAGCAGTTCTTGCGCGGAGATCGGGTCCCAGAGGTGAATGCTGCCCGACTTGCCAGCCGCGGCCAGAGTGGCGCCGTCGGGCGAGAAGGCCAGCGATCGCAGCTCGTCGTGCTCACTGTGCAAGGGGGGGAGCAATTCATTCCGGGTCAAGTTCAAGCGCTGGATCACGCCATCTTCATGCACCCAGGCCAGTGTGCGGCCGTCCGGCGAAAAGGCCAGCGCGGCGACTTTGTGGGCGCCCGTCCATGTCAAGATGGGCTCTGCTCCTTCTGGCTTCCAGAGGCGTACGGTGCGGTCATTGCCGGCCGAGGCCAGGGTCTGGCCGTCGGGACTGAACGCAACCTGGCGGATTGCGTCGGAATGGCCTACGAGGGCGCGGATGCACCGGCGACTCGCGACATCCCAGAGTCGAATCCTGGCGTCGGATCCGGCCGAGGCGAGCGTCCGGCCGTCCGGGCTGAAACCAAGGCTTCGCACGCGATCAGTATGGCCGGAGAGGGTCGCCAGCAGCGCCCCGCTGCGGGCGTCCCAGAGACGAACGTTGTCCTGTGCAAGCAGGCCCGCGGTCGCGAGCAAATATCCGCCAGGTTGGCATGCGATGGCACCGGTGGTGGCCCCGTGGGCCTTCCATCCGCGCAGTAGCTGGCCGGTCCGCGATTCCATAGCTTGATCGTTTGGTGCTCGTCGGTATCGTCGCTGCCGGTCGCCAGTAGACTGCCGTCGCTCGAATAGGCGACGCTCCATGCCTCATCCTTGTGTCCTATCGGCTGCGGTGCGGGCAATGGCTGGAAACGCCAGAGCACGGCGCGCTGCTCGCAAACGAAGACCAGCGAACGGCGGTCGGGGAGCAAATTGACGTACTCTGAGATGCCGGCGCGGCCGGGAAACGTCCACCGGAGGACGCCCGTCGACCGATCACAGAGTTGCAGCGGCCGCGCGCCCGTGTGCTCACCTCGATAGGTCAATCCGACGAGGCTGACACCCGGCAGCCAGTACGATTCAGCGCTGTAGATTCCCGCATCTCGAGGATCAGGCTGGCTCTTCCACGTCTTTCTGGTATCCAGATCGATGTGAATGATATTTTGCTTCGCGCCTGTGACCGCCAGCGAACGACCGCCAGGGTCGAACTGCAGTTTAACCACGAACTCAAAGAGTCTCTCTCGCAATTCAAAGAGAGATCGGGCCGTTCGTGAATCCCAGATGCCGATGGATGCCGTGTCACCAGGCGGGTTGTGTGAGGCTGACGCGACGAGACGCCCGTCGTGAGAGATCGCCACGCACTCGTAAGCCTCGGGTGCGCGTGGCAGCCGGCAAACGGCAAGCCCCGTCACCGTATCTTCGAGAGTGACCACCCGCTGATCATCCTGAGAAGTTGCGATATATCGGTCGTCGGCCGAAACGGGGATCTCAAAGGAACCGAGACTCTTCCATCGACGTGACAGACCAGTACGGCGGCTCGTGGAGTTCGGCGCGATGGTCCACAGGCGAGTTTCTCCCTGATCGTTTTTCGAGTCTGATTGTTCCCACAAGCGTTCGCCCGAGACGTCGAAGCGAAGTGCGTGGATCCAGCGCGGCCCAGATCCATCAAGCTGTGCCAAACGCTCACCCGTTTCGACGTCCCATACGAGAACCTCGACCGGCGGTGGTGCGACGTTAGCCGGCGCAAGTTCACTCCCCGAGGCGAGCCGTCGGCCATCGGCTGAGAAAGCCAGGTTAACGACGGTGTTATGCGAAGCTTGAAAAGTTCGGATGAGCGCCCCGGTGGCGGCGTCTCGCAGTCGAATGCTTCCATTGCCCCGGTCACCCGTCGCGATCATCCGGCCGTCTGGTGAAACGGCGAGTGTGCAGACCTGTTCGGTCCGCTCGGATAAAACGGCGACATCGCGGCGCGACTCGCGCCAGAGATGATACCACGCGAACTCGCGAAGGTCGCTGGCATCGTCGCCCAGGGCCGGCCGACAGTCGCACAGGATATCCTGCGCCTTTTCGGAACTGTCGGGCGCGCATCGCGTCGGCAGCCTGGCGTATCCGAGACGCATAGAGGTGGCGGTCGGCGATGTCGCGTTGTTTCTGCATCTCTTTCGAGAACGCCTCGGCACGGTCCCGCTCGCGGGTGATCTGTTCGTTGTGCTCGCGCAACAGGTTGTTTGACCAGGTCAGGCCACCGGCGAAAGTCAGCAAGGCAAGAACCGCGAGCAGAGCAAAAGGAATGACGACGGCGCGCCGCCGCCGCGCCCATTTGGCGCACCGGTCGAGCCGGCCAGGCGCCCTGGCGTGAATCGCGCGGCGATCGAGGAACCGTTCCAGATCGTTGGCGAGCTCTTGAGCGGTCGAGTAACGCTCCGAGGCTTCCTTCGCGAGACACTTGTGGATGATCGTGGCGAGGTCGCCAGGCACGAGCGAGTTGAGACGACGCAGGGGCGTTGGCTCTTCGTGAGCGATCCGGCGGAGAATCTCATTGCGATCGTCGATGTCGAACACCGGCCGCAGGGCCAGTAGCTCGTAGAGGGTCGCACCGAGGGAATAGATGTCGGTCCGGCCATCGATCACAACACGTTTGGCGAGGGCTTGCTCGGGGCTCATGTAGCGCAAGGTTCCAATCAGATCGCCAGTGATTGTCAGGCGATCGTCCCCCTGGATCTGAGCGAGCCCGAAGTCGGTGACCCAGAGGTGGCCGGCCGTGTCGAGCATCAGGTTGGCTGGCTTGATGTCGCGGTGGAGGATTCCCCGGCAATGGGCATGGTCGAGCGCCTCCGCGGCGTGGCGGCCGTGGTCGGCGACGGCGCGAATGTAACGACGATCCAGGTTCGATGAACCGAGCGACGAGGCTGGCAGAGTGCTCGCCTGAGCGGCTCGGCCTGAATGTGTGTGGCGCTCCGAGCGTGCGATGGTCGGAGGCCCGTCGACGATCGCGGAAGCCTGGGTGCCGGCGCGGTGGGGGCTCTTGCCGCGTTGAAGCTGTCCGAGCACTTCGGCAAACGTGCAGCCGTCGATGAGCTGCATCGCATAATAAGGAACCCCGCGCTCCGAGCCAACGGCATACACAGGCACGATATGGTTATGGTGCAAACACGCCGCGGCACGGGCCTCAAGCAGGAAGCGTTGGTGGTGGCGCGGGTCAGCGCCCCGGCGAGGGGAAGGATCTTGAGCGCGATCCGCCGTTTCAGCGAGATTTGCTCGGCTTCATAAACAATGCCCATTCCGCCGCGTCCGACTTCCCGTAGGAGTCGGAAATCGCCGAGGTTGCCGAGCACGGCGTTCGGATGCTGTCGCGCCGTGGCCGACCGGTTCGTGCCCGCCGTGCCACCCCCGCCGCCTCCAAAGGCGCAGTCCGAATGAGGCCAGACGCTGAATGGTCGGCAAGACCTGACGGAGCTCCTCCGCGCGGTCGGGATAGGCGTCGGCGAGCCCGCCGACGTCAAGCGGCTCGCCGTTTTCAAGCCGATCGGTCAGCTCTGCAATCCAGTCCGCGAGGTCGGCGTCGTCGCCCGTGAAGCCGGCATGAGCCGGTTCGCCAGGGTCGGTCATGTCTCGAATCCTTCTTGCACCGCGGCTAGCAGAGGGCCAAGCCGCTGCAAGGCGCGATAGTGGCGAACACGCGCGGCGCATCTCGGTGATGCCCAGGATAACGCTGATCTCCCCGAACCGCAGTTCCTCGAGGTAGCGCATCACGAGCACTTCGCGGTCTTGTTCGGGAAGTTCGATCAGTGCGCTGGCCACGGTGCGACGTTCTTCTTCGCGGATCAAGTGCCCGCTCGGGCTGGTGCCGCTGGCAGCCAGGACGTCGACAAGCCGCAAGCTGGCGGCGACCGATGACGGTCGGCCACCCGTCCGCTCGCGGTCAACGTCCCTGCGAATGGCAGCCAGGTGATATCGGTGCGTCTGCGCGAGCCGTTCGGCGGCCAGCCGGTGCAGCCACGGATAAAAGGGTAACGGACGGTCACGCAAATAGCCCTCGAGCTTCCGCGCGGCGTCGATCAACGTCTCCTGGACGAGGTCAGACGCGTCGAGCCGTGCCGCCAGCCGATCGTCGAGCCGTAGCGCGATCATCCGGCGCAGCCGCGTACGATGGCGGTCGAGTAACCAGCGCACGGCCGCCACGTCGCCAGTAGCGGCCTGTCGGAGCCTCGAATCGGTCTCGGAATCGTCGGCCGTCGTCATGGTCTGTCCTCTCACTATCCAATCCTGCCGTTCATCGCCCTGGCGTTACAGGGTATTTCCAAAAAATCTCAATTTGAATCGAGGTCACCCCCGGCGGGACGGCTCGTGCCGCAAATTAATTCGTCAATGCCCGGTAACGGTCGCGTGGAACTTGCAGGATCGATGAAGTGGCATCGGTCGCGAAGAAGCTCGACGTCCAGTTTGTTGATCCAACCGCGGAAAGAAGACATTGATGATAACGAAGTTCCTGTCGGCCGTTGTTTTGCTCATGGTGTTCCTTGGCTCGGCCAGCGGCGTCCGTGCCGATCTGGTCGTTTCCATCTCCAGTCCAACCGACCTGGATCACCTTGCCATCGGTGCGTCGGCCGAGTTCGAGGTGAGCCTGTCCTTGTCTGGATCACCGCCCGTCGGTTTTCTGACAACGTCGATCCAGTATGACTCGTCGAACTTCGACAACCTGATGATTCAAGCTGGCCCGGCCGTACCCGATGGCGCGGGATTTGACTCCAGCGGCTCGAGCAGCGGCGTCGTCACGGCCTTTTACGACGACTCGCCCATGAGCACCTCTCCGATCACTACGGATGGCCTTTTCTACTCGTTCACGCTCACGCGCATCGCGGCGCCAGCGACGTCACTGTCCTTCATCGCGTTTGCGGCCATGGACGATTCGGGATACGTGATCGCGGTTTCGGCCGCCCCTGACACGATTGCCGTGGCAGTCGCGCCCATGAATGCGGTGCCGGAGCCATCGAGCGGGACACTCGCGGTCAGCGGCCTGATGGTCATAGCGTGCTCGCGGCGGTGCTGTCGCCGTTCGCGGTGAGCTTGGGATTGTTCACTCATTCATCGCGGGTGCGTGCGTCCACGGCGCTCGTTGTTTGACTTCCGTGAAGACCGCGCCGACACCCGGCGCGACGCCGATCGCATTCACCAGCGGCGACTCGAGTGCCATTCCTCGAGTCGCAACGGAAACGGCTTCTGACGGTCTATATCCGTGCGCCCTTGATCGACTATCCAAGAGACGAGCCATGTTGCATCAACCAGAGAATTCGCATCGTTGGTTTAACTTGCTATCGCCGCGCAAGGACCGCAAGAAAAAACTGTTGCGGTCACAGCGCGGCGCAGCCGCGCGAGTTCGGCGCTGGCGATCGAGCGATTGGAGGCTCGCACCTTACTTTCCACGGTCATGTGGATCAATCCCAGGGGGGGCGATTGGGATACCCCGTCCAACTGGAGCACTGGCCTTATTCCAGGCCCAGGTGACAGCGCCTTGATTCCAATCGCGGCCATCACTGTGACGCACAACCTGACCAGTCACGACACTGTCGAAAGCCTCACGAGCAAGGCCGCGATCGCGCTATCCGCGGGAACGCTCACGCTCAATGGGCCTTCGTCAATCGCCAATGCCCTGACAATCGCCGGCGGGGAGCTTTCCGGGGCGGGCACGCTCGACGTCAACTCACTTGTCTGGAGTGTAGGCACGATGTCGGGCACGGGAAGTACCACCGTCGTGGCCGGTGGGTCCATGAATCTCCGCGCCAACGGCTCGCGACTTCTTGACGGCCGCACATTGAACAACGCCGGCGCGGCAACCTGGAGCGGAGCAGGCAATATCAGCATGGCAGATGGTGCCGTGCTCGATAACCTGGCCGGGGCGACGTTTCAGGTGTCGGGAAACGCGTCGGTCGTGAGTGGCGGCGGCGCAGCGGCATCCTTCGTCAACGCGGGATCATTTCGCAAGACGACACTGGCTGGCACGACGACCATCGCGGTTCCATTCGTGAATACCGGCGCGTATATCATTGATGTCGGTTCCTTGCTTTTTACATCGAACGGTCGTGTTGCCGGCACAACGGCGATCGCCGCAGGAGCCTCGGCCGTATTCTCCGGAGACGCTGTGAGCCTCCTGTCCGGCTCAAAGGTGACCGGACCCGGCGCCTTGAATATAACAAAGCAGGCGACGATCACGGTGCCAGGAGCCGCGTCGGTCTCGAATATCACGATGGATAGTGGGTTGATCACAGGTGCTGGCGCGCTGACGGTGACCGGCGCGATGTCCTGGACCGGCGGGACGATGTCGGGGCCGGGTTCGACGGTGATCTTGGGCGAGCTGGCGATCTCCGGTGTCCAGCAATATCTATCGCAGCGGACGCTCGACATCGTGGGGACGGCGACGATCGCCGACCCATATTCGAGCCAGGGGATTTACGTCTCGGATGGTGGAGCATTGGTGATCGAAGCGGGGGGCTCGTTCACGTTTCTGAGTGACTGTGTGTTCTACGCCTATGGCGGCACACCGGCGGGGGGCACGATCGTCAACCGCGGGATCTTTGCCAAGACGGGAGGCAATGGCACGAGCACGATTTCGACCTCGTACGGCTATTTTCCCCAGAACTTGACGTTCACGCAGACGAGTACAGGCAAGGTGCAGGTCAGCTCGGGCGAGCTGGCTTTCAATGGTGGCGGCAGCATCGATGGCAAGCTGTCGGCGACTGGCGGCGCGACGCTGGGCTTCAGCGGTGGGACGTTCGCGATCTTGGCGAGCTCGAGTTTCTCGGGAGCGGGCAATAGTGAGTTCAGCGGTGGCACGGTGAACGAAGCCGGAAAGTATGCGATCACGGGCAACACCGCCATCGACGGCGGCACGGTGAACTTCAACGGTGATTCGCAGACGGGGTCGGCGGCGTTGAGTCGAGGGGCACTATCGGGCACGTCGGCTCTGACGGTGACCGGCGCGATGTCGTGGACGGGGGGCTCAATGTCGGGGCCGGGTTCGACGGTGATCTTGGGCGAGCTGACGATCTCCGGTGTTCAGCAGTATCTATCGCAGCGGACGCTCGACATCGCGGGGATGGCGACGATCGCCGATCAATATTCGACCCAGGGGATCTACGTCTCGGATGGCGGATCGCTAGTGATCGAAGCAGGGGGCTCGTTCACGTTTCTGAGTGACTGTGTGTTCTACGCCTATGGCGGCACGCCGGCGGGGGGCACGATCGTCAACCGTGGGATCTTCGCCAAGACGGGAGGCAATGGCACGAGCACGATATCGACCTCGTACGGCTATTTCCCCCAGAACTTGACGTTCACGCAGACAAGTACGGGCAAGGTACAGGTCAGCTCAGGCGAGCTGGCTTTCAATGGTGGCGGCAGCATTGACGGCAAGCTGTCGGCGACTGGCGGCGCGACGCTGGGCTTCAGCGGTGGCACGTTCGCGATCTTGGCGAGCTCGAGTTTCTCGGGAGCGGGCAATAGCGAGTTCAGCGGTGGCACTGTGAATGAAGCCGGGACGTTTGCGATCACAGGCGGCACCGTCATCGACGGCGGCACGGTGAACTTCAACGGTGACTCGCAAACGGGCTCGGCGATGCTCAGTCGAGGGGCACTGTCGGGGACAGCTGCGCTGAGAGTGACCGGCGCGATGTCGTGGACCGGCGGGACGATGTCTGGGCCGGGATCGACGGTGATCTTGGGCGAGCTGGCGATCTCCGGTATACAGCAATATCTATCGCAGCGGACGCTCGACATCGCGGGGACAGCGACGATCGCCGATCAATATGCGAGCCAGGGGATTTACGTCTCCGATGGCGGATCGCTGGTGATCGAAGCGGGGGGCGCGTTCACGTTTCTGAGTGACTGTGTATTCTACGCCTATGGCGGCACGCCGGCGGGGGGCACGATCGTGAACCGCGGGACCTTTGCCAAGACGGGAGGCACGGGCACGAGCACGATTTCGACCTCGTACGGCTATTTTCCCCAGAACTTGACGTTCACACAGACGAGTACAGGCAAGGTACAGGTCAGCTCGGGCGAGCTGGCTTTCAATGGTGGCGGCAGCATCGATGGCTCACTATCAGTCAGCGCGGCTGGGACACTGGGCTTCAGCGGTGGGACGTTTGCGATCCTGTCGAGTCTCGAGTTTCTCGGGAGCGGGCAATAGCGAGTTCAGCGGTGGCACGGTGAACGAAGCCGGAAAGTATGCGATCACGGGCAACACCGTCATCGACGGCGGCACAATGAACTTCAATGGTGACTCGCAGGCGGGCTCGGCGACGTTGAGTCGAGGGGCACTGTCGGGGACGGCTGCGCTGAGAGTGACCGGCGCCATGTCGTGGACGGGCGGGACGATGTCGGGGCTGGGATCGACGGTGATCTTGGGCGAGTTGGCGATCTCCGGTGTCCAGCAATATCTATCGCAGCGGACGCTCGACATCACTGGGACGGCGACGATCGCCGATCAATATTCGACCCAGGGGATCTACGTCTCGGATGGCGGATCGCTGGTGATCGAAGCGGGGGGCTCGTTCACGTTTCTGAGTGACTGTGTGTTCTACGCCTATGGCGGCACACCGGCGGGGGGCACGATCGTCAACCGCGGGATCTTTGCCAAGACGGGAGGCAATGGCACGAGCACGATTTCGACCTCGTACGGCTATTTTCCCCAGAACTTGACGTTCACGCAGACGAGTACAGGCAAGGTGCAAGTCAGCTCGGGCGAGCTGGCTTTCAATGGTGGCGGCGGCATTGATGGCGCACTCTCAGTCAGCGCGGCAGCGACTTTGGGCTTCAGCGGTGGGACGTTCGCGATCCTGGCGAGCTCGAGTTTCTCGGGAGCGGGCAATAGCGAGTTCAGCGGTGGCACGGTGAACGAAGCCGGGACGTACGCGATCACAGGCAACAGCGTCATCGACGGCGGCACGGTGAACTTCAACGGTGATTCGCAGACGGGGTCGGCGACGTTGAGTCGAGGGGCACTGTCGGGCACGGCGGCACTGACGGTGACCGGCGCGATGTCCTGGACCGGCGGGACGATGTCGGGGCTGGGATCGACGGTAATCTTGGGCGAGCTGGCGATCTCCGGCGTTCAGCAATACCTATCGCAGCGGACGCTCGACATCGTGGGAACGGCGACGATCGCCGATCAATATGCGAGCCAGGGGATTTATGTCTCGGATGGTGGATCGCTGGTGGTCGAAGCGGGGGGCTCGTTCACGTTTCTGAGTGACTGTGTATTCTACGCCTATGGCGGCACGCCGGCGGGGGGCACGATCGTCAACCGCGGGATCTTTGCCAAGACGGGAGGCAATGGCACGAGCACGATTTCAACCTCGTACGGCTATTTCCCCCAGAACATTATATTCAACGAGGAGGGGTCGGGGAGAGCCGTGGTGACATCGGGAACGCTCAGTCTCGACAGCGGCGGATCGAGCACTGGCTCATCCGGTTTCAGCGCGTTGGGAGGCGGTAAGCTCGTTTTCCCGTCCGGTACGACTTATACAATGTCAGGGTCGACCTCGATCACAGGTGATGGCGTTTTAATCCGGGGAGCGACTGTCGTCATCGACGGTTCGGCCTCGGCAACGAGCCTGGAATTTGACAGCGGAGAGATTCTTGGTGGCGGAAGCCTCACGGCGACGAATCTGACGTGGGTCAGCGGGGTGATGGCTGGAGATGGACAGACGACGGTGACGGGCATCCTGGCTTTGCCCGGCAATGCCGATCGCGGCGTGGCCGGCCGCACGTTGAATACGGCAGGAACATTTGATCTCACGACGGCCGCCCCCATTTATTTCAACTCGGGAACGACCTGGAACAACTCGGGGCAGTTCTCCTGGGAGGGAACGGGCGCGATTCACCTTCTCGGTGCGACCTGGTCGAACACGGGCACGATAACTCTCGCCGGCGCCGGCGCGCTCGATCTTTTAGGTTCATCATGGTCGAATGCGAATATCTTGAACATCAATGGCCCGGGCCCGATTCAGCTTTCCGGCGGGAGCTGGTCGAACTCCGGTACCTTGAACCTGGTCGGTACGAGCCCCATCACGGCGGTTAATACGGCCATCACGAATTCGGGAACGACGACGTGGAACGGCCTGGGGGCAATTAACCTGGTCAGCTCGCACTGGTCAAACTCGGGCGCCTTGAACTGGAGTGGGTCGGGTCTTCTTGGGCTTGCGAGCAGCTCGCTTGTCGACAACCTCACGGGAGGGACTTTGAACGTGAGCGGCGTCCAGCCGATCACCGGTGTCGATAGTAGCCCCAATGCATTCCATAACGCGGGCCACTTCATTGACGCCGTATCAAGCGCGACCCTGGTTGTCGGCGTACCCTGGACGAATAGCGGCACGATATCGGTCGAGGCGGGAAGCCTGTCGTTGCCAGCCGGCGGAACGAGCAGCGCGGCGCCGTCTTCGATCTCGCGGCCGGAACGACTCTGCGATTGACGGCGGAAACCGACGTCTTCGGCGACGGAACCACGTTGGTAGGAGCGGGCACGGCCGTCGTCGCGGGTGCAACAGTCAAATTCGAGGGCACGGTCGTCGCGAGCCATCTCGAGCTCGATTACGGCACGTTCCAGGTCGACGGCACGCTTCAGGTGGCGAATCTGAACTGGATCGCGGGCAAGATCACCGGCCCTGGCCTGACCACGGTAAACGGGTCCCTTTCAATCGCCGGACCCGCGAGTCTCGAAAACACAACCATGAACCTTTCGGGCGATACGACCGTCAAGGACGGCGGGACGCTGGAGTTGCAGTACGGGGCTTGGATTGACAACACCGGGCATTTTACCTTGATCGGCAATGGATCGGTCAGTCTCGACGAATCCAAACTATTCAACGACGGAACGCTCGTGCAGGCGGGCCACGGTGCGATCTCGCTATTTGGCTCGGCGTCCACGTTGCTTAACCGAGGCACCGTGAGCTGGACGGGTGCCGGCAAGCTCGCGATCGATGACGCCACGACGACGAACCAGGGGAACTGGACATGGTCGGGCACCGCGTTCGATATCGAAGGCCCCAGCGGGACGATTGATAACAAGGCCGGCGCGAATTTCACGCTCGCGACCGACGGCGAGGCCGCGTGGTCGGGCACGTTTCAAAACGAGGGTGCTTTGATCAAGTCGGCCGGCGCGGGGAGCGTCCGGTTCAAGGGCCCGTTTATTAACAATGGTTTGGTAACGATCCAGAGCGGAACGCTGGCTCTACAGGCGGGCTCAAGCGCCGGATCGTTCAGTGTCGGATCAGGCGCGACGCTCGAATTTTCGCCGGACCCAACAGGCTCATTGTCCAGCTATACCCTGGGCACTGGTACGACGACCACTGGAAGAGGAGTCGTCGCGATCAAAGGCTTGACAGTGAGCGTCGACGGGGACGTCTCGGCGACGAACCTGGAGCTCGATAGCGGCGAACTCACAGGCACGGCCGACATCATCGTGCACGGCGCCCTGACATGGAAAGGGGGCTCGATGTCGGGGACTGGGTTGACGGAAGTGGCCCCTGAGGGACGCCTCGACCTGGCCGGGGGCTCGTCGTATACGAATCTTCGCACGATCTATAATCGCGGCACGAACGTGTCGACACAACCAAACGGGGTGTTCGTGAGTACCGATGCCACGTTCCCGCAGCTCGCGAACAAGCTCGGGCCGGCATCGCAAGCCTGGCGTCATTCGCGGCCGGTGGGATCAGCGCGAATGCCATTCCACTTCTGGGGTCACCGTCAGGCTCGGCTTATCTCGACCGGATCATCGGCAGTTTCGAGGCGGGCCTTGTCGCGTCGATCAATGGCGTTCACGTGGCGGCAATCCAAACGGCCATTTTCAACACGCTCGGGCCCAACGGAGCGAACCTGCTTTATACCGACCACGGTGTCGTGACATCTCCGTCAGACATCGTGGTGACCGACACGGGGGGCACGCTGACATTCAGTTTGTGGCTGCATCGCAATGACGCCGCCGAGACAGGGTCTTCCGATTTCACGCTTGCATTGCCGGGCTTGCCGTTGCGCCTCGATGGCTCAGGAGGCGTCCACACGGCCTTTGGCTACAACGTGCTTCTGAACCTGGCCGTGACCCAAAGCGCCGGGGGTGCGCCCGTCGTCACGATTCCAGACTCCCACCTCAGCGCGACCCTCGAAGCATCCCTGCCGGGGTTCGACGTCAGCGGAACTCTCGGTGTGCTCAAGGTCGAGGTGAAGGACAATCCGGCGAATCCGTCATCGTTCAGCGGTACGTATGCGACCAGTTTCGCGATCGATGGCAGCGGCGTGTTTTCCGGCCAGACGAAGCTCAACGGCGGGGCTGGTATCGATCTTCTGGTGTCTGCGAGTTTCGGCGACGGTCAGGTGTTTGACCCGAAATTCTCGACCGACTTGAAAATCGACTGGACCTTCACGAACGCCGATCCAAACCTGTCAGGCGCTTTCGGCGATTTGCCGGCGATCGCATTTGACAACTTTCAGCTCGATCTCGGCTCGTTTTTTGACGGCCTGATTGCCCCGGTGGTCACCCGGCTCAAGTCGGTGACCAGATCGCTACAACCGGTCGCCGATTTCTTGCTCACCGACGTGCCGATCCTTTCCGATATCGCGAACCGGTCGATCACCTTTGAAGACCTGATCGCCGAATACTTGCAGACCCCGAATCTCGACGGATTCTTGACGGCGATCAAAGTGATCGACGAAGTGAATGTCAATGGGTTCGGCGGGCTCCTCGACCTGGGCAGTTTCACCGTTCATACCGATCTGCGCTCGGGCGCCTGGACAGGCTCGGATATCGCCACGTTCGGGATCACCGACGCGCGCGATCCCAGCGGTGAACTCCGAAACGAGTCCGGTACGATGCAAAAGCTCGAATCCGTCGACGTCGACTTCCCATTTCTGGACAATCCAGTATCGATCCTCAACCTGCTCGTGAATCCGTCGGCACCGGTTTCCCTGGTCGAATGGAATGTCCCGAGTCTCGATGTCAACCTCGTCAAAACCGAGGGTGATACTTATGTCTATCCTGGTGTCTACGTCGGCATGGAGCTCTCGCTGGGGGTTCACACCGGGATGACGATCGGTTTTGATACGCGCGGCTTCGCGACCGGAAACCTGTCGGACGGCTTCACTGTTCATGACGGTCTGGTCGACGCGAATGGAACACCAGCCGTCGTTGGCATCGTGATCGATGCGAAAATCAAGGTCGGCGTCGGGATTCCCGACATGACGGGTCTTTCTCCCGACGCGAAGCTCGAAGGAACGATCTGGCTGGGTTTCAACGGTCAAAATGACCAGGGAACGATCGGCATCGACCAGATCGACACGAGTAATCCGTTCTTCGATTCGGGCGACCCCGAAATCGACGCGATTCTGGAAGTCGAGTTCGACCTACCGCTCTCTGGCCACCAGACGTATACGATCGTCAAGAAGAAGCTCTGGCCGGCATGATGAGTGGGCTCGGCGTCGTTCGAGCGCCTACTTCACAGATCCGCTCGAGATGCTCGTCATCACACGTGAAGGAACCGAGCCGCGGACAATCGCGCACCCGGCAACAGGCGACTGGCGCAGTGATTTCCTCCTGGAATAGCACTCGACGGCGTCTTTCGTCTCCCTCTCCTGGGCGCGGCCGGTCGTGATTCCCTGGTCACATTTCCGGGTGCTGCCGTGCTCCGTGTGGTCGCGCGGTTGCTCACCATGGCCCGTTTTTCTGGCGGTCACGGTCCTCTCGATCGTCCACGTCTTGCCCTCCTGGCTGTTGATCCATTCCACGAGTTCGGCGCTGATCGCGCTGGGTTCGCTGGCTGCAAGCCTTTCAGGGAGGATACGGATCCTTGCCTCCGAAAAATCGCCCTGGAAATCCTGGGGCGTATTCCCGGCGAGCGTGTCGAGGATCGCCCGGAATTCGGGAAGTTTGAACGGAGCCGCGAAAGGCCGCGTGTAATTCGTCGTGACCTCTTCGCCGCCGTTGGCCTGAAGCAAGATGCTCGTAAATGCATACCATGATTTCGTCAGGCCGCGCTCTCGAAGGTAAGCCTGGGCTGCCTCGTGTGACTCGAGTGCGGCAAGTAATGACGGGTCTTCACACAGATCCAGGTAGGCTCTGGGAACGCAGACATCAGTGACCTTGACGTCGACGATGGTGCCGCCGCCTGGAGGCTCCGCCCGCGCGTAGTTGTCGTTGTTTTCGGGGTGGCTGACATCGGCGGCCAGCCAGCTTAAACCGATGATTCCGAGAATGATTCCCACGACGATCGCCAGATTATTGAATTGGAGCGATCGAAATCGCGAAGAATCTCGGGGCTCGAACACCGGCTGGTCATGTCTGAACATGGTTCATCTAGCGGTAGAAATCTCGTGCCCGGCTCAGGAGGGTCGCGCTCTCACCTCTTTCGCCAAAAGCGCCGTTCTTTGATCTGCCTCACAAACCGTGAGACACAGAATTGCAAATCACGAGCCAGGTGCATATGGATTCGTCAGAATTCGTGTGACTCATGGCAAGCCATGCAGTCATCACAGAGTATTGCGACCGTCCTGGCCGACGATGAATGCATACGCCTGGCGGCGCGTTGCCGACGGGGTGATTCTGACCGCCGGAATCATGGCTTCGATGAACGTGCCATGAATTCCGTACGGAAGCGGCCGAGTTCAATCAGTGTGTGAAAGCGTCAGCCTGCGTCCCACCTGGTTTCGCCGGAATGCCTGGTTGAGCGAGGCATCAATCACGCACTCATAAGAATCAAGCCGTGCGACAAGCTGGCCTTGTGCGTCGCGGAACTCGATATCGGCGACCGCGCGGGCCTCGCTCGAATGTCGAATCTCGACCAGCACGCGAACGCCGTCGGCTGGAAAAACACGGCGGAATTGCCGGTATCGGCCGATCGCCGTGGGCAGTGAGTTGGCCCCGAATCGTTCGCGGCTCCACAACACGACGAGCTGGAAAGCACTATCGATCGCGAGGGGCTCGGTGAGCCATGTCTTGCGTACGGGTCGGTCGAGCCACTCCGAAGGAGCCGGCCCCACGGCGACGCGTCCGGCTACCATACGCTCGCCCACGCCTTCAACGTGTAAAATCCCTTGCATGGCCGGGCCGTGGAACAGGATCGTTTCATAGATCACCTCGCGTGAGAGGCGGTATTCCGGAAGCCGGGCGTCAGTGAGCGGCATCGTCGCTTTATCGTGGTCGTGGTGCTCGCCCAGAACGACGCTCGCACGCGCATGGGCGACCTCGCGGCCGTTGGGAAGCGTGCCGCGCAATTCGACCGGAACGACGAAGTGACTGCCGTCGCGTGCCGCTTTGCCCGCACGAACCTCGACGTGAGCTGAATGTCTGGAGTCGACAATCAACCCTTTGTGAAGCTTGAGCTGATCGACACCACAGACGACCAGCCCCGGATTGCGATGGACAGCGCCCTCTGCCAACCATTCCATGATGATCGCCATCGGCAGGACGGCATGGCCGTCGATGACGTGTGACGCGAGGACCGGGAGGGCTTGAACGTTCACGGCGCGTCGGAAAACCGTATCGAGCTTTTGTTCAGGATGTGCGGGCCTGGGCGTATCGGGCTCGGAACGAGCCGGCGATGGCGGGGCCGCGACCAGGGGCTCGGCGAGCACGACCACTTCGACGGGGCCCGGCGCCGCCTGGCGCACTCCCTCGACGACCAGGCGCGCCCCGGCGTCGAGCGGAATGAGCGAGAGTCCTTCCTTCTGGAACATGGGTTTGAGAGAGTCCTTCACCATTCCGCCGGACCAGGGGCCCCAGTTGTATGCGATCACGCGGCAATGGGCGAGCCGGACCGATTGTTGCTGGGCCCACTTGTTGAGTACCTCGTTCGCCGCCGCGTAGGCGACCTGGCCCGCACGGCCGAACCGCGCCGTCGACGATGAAAAAAGGATGAGCAGCCGAAGCGCCTCGGGATCAATCGCCTGGTAGAGATTCTGAAGTCCATTGACCTTGGTGTGGTAAACCAGGTCAAACTGCGCATCGGTCTGGTCGACGATCCGCCGGTCGGCGAGCACGCCCGCGCCATGAATCAAGGCCCGAACGGCGCCGTACTGATTCTGAATTTCGTCCATGACGGTTCGCACGGCCGCGGTATCGCGGACGTCGACCGAACGATAAACGGCCGGCGCGCCGGCGTTCTCGATCCTCTTCAACTGGTGGCGGATCTCGCGTTGCGCCTGGATTCGAGCCGTTTCCTCGCCCACGTCTTGAAGGGTTCGGCGGCCGCCCGAACGATCGAGCAAGGCACGCTTGATCTCGGATTCTTGGAGAAGGGGCGCGAGCCACTCGGGTTCGACCGACGGGACCGGACTGCGGCCCAGCAACACCAGCCGGGGCGCGAATGCCTCGGCCAGAGCCACGGCGACCTCGGCCGTGACGCCGCGCGCTCCGCCGCTGATCACAACCAGGTCACCCGGCTCGATGACGCCCTGCCCACGCTCGGCCGACCCACCGCCAGTGCGCAACGGTTCGAGCGTGATGGCGACGCGACCTTCGCGGCTCAGGCCAACCTCCGACGGACCGCGCCGGAGAAGCTCTCTCACGATCATTTCCGCGGAATGGGCGGCCGAATCCGACCCTGCGGCCAGATCCACGGCCTTGCATTCGACGCCCTTCCACTCGTGGCCGGCCGTCTTGCACATGCCGGCCAGAGCGCCGGCGGCCGGGCTCGCACCCGGTGAGAGCCCCGCGAGGCCGAACGTGCCTTCGAGACGCGATACCGTCAGCAGCGCGGCCCCGCCACGCGTGGCCGATTGCTCGAGCGCCTGGACCAACTTTTCGGAGCAGCCCGAACGCATTCTTGACGAAAACGTCGTCGCGGATCACCTGAGGTGCCAGGATGATCACGGCCGAAAGCGCCGATTCCGGCTCGAGTTTCGCGGTTTCATCGAGCCGGATCACCCGGCACGAATGGCCACGTCGCGTCAATGCCACGCTCAGCGCTTCGGCCAGTGGCGATCCATCGGCGGTGATCCAGATGGATCCTCCCGCGCGGAGCTCGAGTTCATCGTGACCGTCGGCCGGACCGAGCACGCGGCTCGTCGGATATTGCACGTTGAGCGTGACCGCCGGCTCACTGACCGAGCCATTGCTCGCGTGTTTGGAACCGGCGTGTCCATTCGTCCCGGCGTGCGTGTGAGAGGCCCCGCTCGATCCGGGATCTCGCGGGGCAAGCTCATGTCCATTATTCCGCGGGCCGGTGGCGGCCGGGGCCGGGGTTGTCGAAACTGAAAGCGCCTCGACAATCTGGCGGAGCGTTCCCAGCGCGCCCAGTTGCTCGGGGCTAATGGCGTTCAGGTCGGGGAGCCGCTCTTGCACGGCCGACAAGATTTCAACCCGCTTGATCGAGTCGATGCCGAGGTCCGTATCAAGCTGCATGTCGAGATCGAGCATGTCGATCGGGTAGCCGGTCTTCTCCGCCACGCACTCCAGCAATACCTGGTAAACGGGCTGTTCCGACATGGCCTCGGCTGGTTGCGCGCGATCGGCGCTGTTTCCGACCGGCGCGGCCACGCTTTCGCCGCCGTTGAGAAATGCGATGATCTCGCGAATGGTGCCGAGCACTCCGATCTGCTCGGGACCCGCCGCCCGGGCGGCCGGCAGTTGTTCCTGAACGGCCGAAAAGATCTCGACGCGCTTGATGGAATCAATTCCGAGATCCGCGTCGAGACGCATGTCGAGCTCGAGCATTTCGGCCGGATAGCCCGTCTTCTCGGCGATGATATCCACCACGATTCGCGTGATATGGCCGCTGTCGTCTCGGGCGGTCGGCCGGTCAACAGGAGTCGAATCGGCGTCACCGCATTCGCTCGAATTGATCAAGTCGGCAATCGCTCGCAAGGTACGCAACGAGCCAAGCTGCTCGGGCCGGAGCGTCGGCAGCGAAGGGAGCCGGTCCTGCAACGCCGAAAGGATCTCCACGCGCTTGATGGAATCGATCCCGAGGTCGGAGTCGAGCTGCATGTCGAGATCAAGTACCTGCGCTGGATACCCCGTTTTCTCGGCGACGACCTCGATCAACGTGGCCACGGGCATTAAACACGCATCGCGAGGACGCTCGACCAGGGGCGCCGTCTGCCGCGGCGCGGCTGACCCGGGCACCGCGGCCGCCGGCTGCGCGGCGGTGTCGCCATTGGAGTGAGCGTGCGGGTAGGCGTCGCCCACTGGTTGGGGCGCGGAAACCGCCGGAGGCTGCGCCACGAAAGAGCCCGATCTTTGTTCAGAAGCGTAAGACGGCGCCAGTGGCTCGACGGCGGCCGCGCGACGGCGAGCCGGAGCCTGTTCAAGCGATGCCAGGGTGAGTTTCTGTTCCTGGTCGAGGAGCTGGTGGAGCATCTGCTGCGACTGCGCGTGCCCCTCCAGAAATTGCCGGTGCAAATCGGCGGTCTGTTCGGCCAGGCGCTGAAGCGCGACAATATGGCCTTGAGCCGTCTCGAGCGCGGCGGCCAGAACGTTCTCATTGGCGCCCGCGGGCACGAACACGGGTCGCGCGGCAGCCGGCGCCGCCAGCGCCGGTGCCGGCCGCGAATGCGTCGAGGCGGAGCCATGAGCTCCGGCCTGGCCATTGTGATGAGGATGATGGTTGCGGTCGCTCGGGTTCATGTTCCTGTCGGTCTCAGAGTGATCGTGATTGAACGCGGCAAAGGGCGGAGCCGCCGTCTCTCGCGTGTCACGTGTCGTCGCGAATCGGCGGGCTGCCGGAGCGGCTGCCTGAATACTCGAATGACCGTTCGAGGCGGCAATGGCCGGGCTTGGTTTGACGCTCGGCTTGTCGTGGCCGTTGATTTTCGACCGCGAATTGGCTCCGCAAACTTTGACCGTCAGCCCTGCCGGCTTCGTCAACGTATCAGCACTCGCGATTGTATCGTCCCATCGCGCGAGCTCCACAGCATATCCCATGGCGGCCAGGGTTGCGAGCACGCAGGCGAGGTCGTAAAGGTTGGTATGAGCGCCACGCGTCTCGTCGATGGCGATCGCGCGATGTTCACGGCCGTCGAGAATCGCCCGCACCAACCCCGTGAGCTTGGCATCGGGGCCGACCTCGAGAAACGTCCGCGCGCCCATCTCATGCATGGCCTCAATCTGGGCGACGAACTCGACAGGGCGCGCGAGCTGGCTGGCGAGCTGGGCTCGCGCTTCGTCCGCGTCATCCGGATAGGGCGCGCCCGTCGCGTTCGCGAAAACCGGAATCGCCGGCCGAGCGAGCTCGACCGTGTCGAGTGTTGCTCGAAAAAGACCTTCGGCGGCCGAGACGGCCCGGCTATGAAAAGCCGCCGACACCGGCATGTGATAGGTCTTGACACCCCGTTCGTCGAGCACCGCTTCGCCCGCTCGATTTCGGCCGCGGGACCCGATAAAACCACCTGCCGAGGCGCGTTCCTGTTCGCCACGACGACGTCGAGATCCCGCTCTTGAACCACCGCGCTGACCTGATCGGCGGACGCGAAGACCGCGAGCATGCCGCCGGCGCCGCCACCATCCTCGGCACACTGCGCCATGATTTCGCCCCGCCGCGCGGCAAGAAGCGCCAGCGTTCCGGCATCGAGGCGGCCGCCCGCGTGCAGAGCCGTCAATTCGCCAAAACTATGGCCCCCCACGAGTTCCGGCCGGACGCCGAAATCGCCCAGGATGTGCAGTAGCCCGAGGCTGATCGCGCCGATTGCTGGCTGCGCGATTCGTGTATCGCGCAGCTTCAACTCCTGCTGGACGCGCGTCTCGTCATCAAAGGGAGTCGGCGGATAGATGCAGTCGGAAATCCGGGCCGCCGCGACAGGATCGCCGGCGGCATTGGCCAGCTCCAGGGCCATTCGCATTTGAGGAAACTGGCAGGCCGCTTCACGGAGCATTCCCACGTACTGCGATCCCTGGCCCGGGAAGAGCAAAGCGAGCGCGCCTTCGCGCGGTCCCGCGCCGGCAAGAACGGCTCCAGACCCGCGAGGCAGCGCGGGCCGAGCGGGTGCGTTCACAACGTCCGAGCTCAACGCGCGGAGCCGCTCTCGGGCCGACTCGCAAAGGGCGGCCAGGTCGCCCTTGTTTCGCTGGGCGACGATGACAATCCGGTATTGATGGCCTGACTGGAAGCGTGCGCGGCTGTGTGCGCCTTCGGCACGAACTTCGTTCCAATCAAGAAGCTTGCCGAGCGCTTCGAGCTTTGTCTCGATCTCGGCCGTCCGGTCACTCGAATAGGCGAGAATCTGCACGTCGCCGTCCCAGGCCACGGTCCGATTTTCGGGTTCGGATTCTTCGAGCACACAGTGGAAATTGCTGCCGCCGAAGCCGAAAGCACTGACGGCCGCCCTCCGCGGGTGATCGGGGTGAGCGAGCCACGGACGTTCGTGGGCGCTCAGGTAAAAGGGTGAGCCGCCGCCCGCCAGCCGCTCGATGGGCTGGCGTACTTTCGTGGTGGGTGGCAAGACTTTGTGGTGAAGCGCCAGAGCGGCCTTGATGAGCCCGGCCGCGCCGGCGGCCGCCTTGGTATGTCCCATTTGTGACTTGACCGAGCCAAGCGCACACCACGACTCGCCCGGCCCGGCCGCGCGATAAACCTCTTCGAGCGCGGCGACCTCGATCGCGTCGCCGACCCTGGTACCCGTGCCGTGGGCTTCGACGAGCTCGACCGTCGCCGGGCTCGCCCCCGCCAGCCGGTAGGCCAGTTCGAGCGCCTTGACCTGGCCGGCCGCCGACGGCGCATATACCGCCTGACCCTTGCCATCGCTCGAGCTGCCCATCGAGCGGATCACCGCGTAAATCCGGTCGCCATCGCGTCGCGCGTCGTCCAGACGCTTGAGCACCACCACCCCGAGCCCTTCGCCCAGGATCGTGCCATCGGCCTCGGCGTCAAAGGGCCGCGCATCGCCGGTCGGCGACAGGGCCGGCGTCTTGCTGAAACACATGTACATGAAAATATCATTAAATGTATCGAGGCCGCCGCTGATGGCGAGGTCGCAGCGGCCGGTGGCCAGCTCGAGCATGGCGAGGTTCACGGCGCCGAGCGAGCTGGCGCAGGCCGCATCGACGACGCAGTTGGTGCCGCCAAGGTCGAGCCGGTTGGCGATGCGGCCGGCGGCGACGTTGCCCAGGAGGCCTGGAAAGGAATTTTCCTGCCAGCCGACGTACGAGTCGGCGATCCGGCGGACGACGTCTTCGGTCGTCGCACCGTCGACGCCGGCTTCCTGGAGCGCGCGGCGCCAGATTGGGTGGCCGAGCCGCGCGCCCAGGGGTATCACCAGTTCGAGGGTGCCGGTGACGCCGAGGATGACGCTGACCCTGTCGCGATCGAGCCGCGCATCATTATTCAAGTAGCCGGCATCTTTCAAGGCATCGCGGGCCGCCATGAGGCCGAGCAACTGCGTGGTGTCGGTGGCCTCGACCGAATGGGGGGCGATTCCGAACTCGAGCAGGGGAAAATCAACGGGCGTGAGAAAACCGCCGCGATGGGCGTAGGTGCGGTCGGCCGCCTTGGGATCGTCGTGGAAATAGTCCGAGACTCGCCAGTGGGATTCGGGCACTTCGGTGATCGCGTCGATGCCCTTGCGGATATTGGCCCAGTACCGCGCCAGGTTCTCCGCCTGAGGAAACATGCATCCCATTCCGATGATGGCCACCGGAACCGGAGGCGAGAGATCGGACGAATTCAAGTCTCTTCCCTTTCGAACGTCGTTGAGGTCCATCGCAAGCGGCGGGTTTCGGAGCGCCGGAAGTTCGCGATAATCGTGGTATGTTAGGCTAAGGACAACCGGTTCTCAATCTCGGGGAGATCCAGGGGGGTCAATCGGGGAACACCGCGCGGCAGGCTGATTCCCTGGATACTGGCGATTCGCGCGCGGATCAAGACGGCCGCGCCATAGAGGATATTGAGGGCGACGGTGGCGACGGCACGGTTTTCCGGATGTTCCAGGAACGATCCGCGCACCCAGTCGTTGAAGGCCGCCATCGCGGGGCCGCACCAGATCTGGTAGTCGACCGATCGTGACGGCTCGCCCGAGTTCGCCCAGTGCGACGACATGCCGAGATACCAGCGAAAGACGAGCGCCATCTTCTGTTTCGGATCGCGGTTGGCTCGTTCGATTCGTGACGGATCGCGCTGGTGAAAGTAGTCTTTGGTTTGTTCCCAGATCGTGTCTAGGGGGGCCCGGAAGATGGTCTTCTCGAGGCTGGCACGCTCGCTCGGCGCGATCTGTTCGAGATTGTCGTGGGCACGGTAAAGCTCATAGAGCTTCGCGGCGCGCATCGCGAAAAGGGTGCCGCGCTTGAGTACCTGCACCTTGACGCCCATCTCGAACATATCGGCCGCGGGGGCCATGGCGATATCCGATTGCTTGGCCTGGGCGAGCATCGTGCGCACCGCGTCGGATGTCCCGGCCTCGCGGCAGGCCTGATTGACTGATCCTGTCACCAGGTAGGCCGCCCCCATCGCGAGCGCGGCCGCGGCGGCCCACGGCGTCGAGATTCCGCCGGCGGCGCCGACTCGAATCGGCCGCTCGTAGCCATATTGCTCGCACACCGTGTCGCGCAGTTTGAGCATGGTGGGCAGCATCACGATCGCCGGTTGATTATCGGTATGACCGCCCGAATCGGCTTCGGCCGTGATATCGTCGGCCATGGGAAAACGCGATGCCCACTCGGCCTGGTCGGCCGTGATTGCGCCGGCTGTGAGCAGTTCGCGTAACAAGGGGGCAGGGGGCGGCGCCATGAACTTGGTGGCGACTTCAACGCGTGAGACCTTGGCGATGATACGGTTGGTCGCGACAACCTGGCCGGTGCGATCGCGCTCCAGTCCCGCCACCCGGTAACGCACGACGGGCAAAGTCAGGTTGAGAAATGCCGACGCCTCGACGAGCTTCACGCCTCGTTTGAGAAACAGGTCGACAACAGCGGCCTCCATATCGGGCTCGCCAGGGCTATGAATCAGATTCATGCCGTAGGGCGTCGATTTGCCGAGATCGCGCTGAATTCGATCGAGAGCCTTCTCGACGGCACTCAGATGAAGACCCGCGGCGCCGAAGATTCCGAGCAAGCCATTGCGCACCATGGCCTCGACGATTTCGATCGACCCGATTCCGTTCGCCATGGCCCCGGACATCAGGGCGTATCGCAGACCATGGTCGGTACGGAAGCTCTCGTCACCCAGATCGTTCAAGCGGCAAGCCGGCACGCTGGCTGCCTCTCGGGAAAACGGCCGAGATTCGAGCGTTGGCCCATCGTGGTCGACGAGTTCACATTGTCCGGATCGCTTATCAACCGCGAATGGCCGATTGATCTCTCCGAGGGCGCGCTCCCAGGTTTCCGCGGAACTCGAGGCCACAACCACGGCGTTGCTCCGAAATCGATCGAACGATCACTCACCCAGCAAACAAACTTGCGTGGTACGTTAACAGAACGCGCCGCTCAATGCCCGGAATCGCAAAACAAAGGCTGTTCGCCGCGGCCCGCCCGTGGTCTGTGGAAACCGACGCCGCGAATGGTTCTTCGCGGTCGCTTCCCACGCCTCGAAACATTGGACAGGGCATCGGGCAGATCTCTGAACGAGGCAATCCCATTTTGGATGTTCGAACGCGGCTCTGTCCCTTTTCGACATCACCAATCTGGTGACTGCGCACCCAGATTCAGACACCCTCTTCTTGTTCCAAACAATTTGCCCATCTTATCGCAATGGAGTCAGTGGGACGAGTGAAATCCGCCGCGGGTTGTCGCTTTTTTTCCAACGTAAGTCTTTGATCTTCCCACGATTACTTCGCGCGCTATTCGTTGGCCAGTGTGAAGCGACGGACAAAGTGCGGAGCGGGAACAACAGGGACCGGCTCGGCCGCGAGGCCCTCGGTGACGAGAAAGGGTGCAAGCCCGTGAAAGACGCGCTGCGCCACGGCTTTGAGACCGGCCTGAGTCATCAGATCGCGGAACCGCCGGGCCGAAGCGTGATGCACGTCTCCCTCGACGGCCGCCACGCAGACGTCATAGATGAACCAGCCCCAGACCCCGTCGCGGTATCCGTCGACGACAATCAGCCGGCCCCCGGGCTTGAGCACTCGCCTCATCTCGCTGATCGCGCGTTCTTGCCGCGGATAATGATGGAAGCTATGAGTGCACGTGACAACGTCAAAAGATTCCGAGGCAAACGGCAGTCGTTCACTATCGCCTTGCACGGGCCAGACATGCGCTGCATGATGGCGCCATCGAGCCTTGCCCTTCTCGAGCATCCCCGAAACGAGGTCGACCCCATACACGTCGACCTGAGGCAGGTTGTCGCGTAGCTTCGCGGCAAAGACACCCGTGCCACAACCGACGTCGAGCATTTTCACGCGGCGGTCGCCGGCCGCTTCCCGAATGCGGTGGAGCAAGGCCCGATGCGAGGGTCCAAAAAGCAGCCATTGCAAAATGCTACGATCGTAGGTCCGGCTCCAGCGCATGAATTCCTGGGCGACCTGATGCTTGTTGTAAGCCAATGGCGTAGCCTCCTTGCCTGCCGTTGGGATCGGTCGGCGCGACGTTTGTTCTCGCTCAGTCTTTACCCCAAGTTCATTCAAATCGCAACCCGGAATTGACCCAGCCCTTGGCGAATTCGTAGCTTACGCGTCGAGATCAATTCGGTACGATGGACAAAACGCCCTAAAATCCGAGCTCGACCTCGCCCCGGAGATCACAAAGCATACAGAGGAAAACGCAGGAAGAAAAATCGGACGGCTTGACGTAAAATATTTGTATTAACCCGTTTGGTTCGTTCGTCGTCTGCCATCAACTGAAATTCGCGCGCGTTAACGGTGTCATTCCCTGAGTCATCTTCGGAGTGCCAACTTGGCTCCCTTGGTCTATCTCGATAATCATGCGACGACGCGCACCGATCCCCGGGTCGTCGAGGCGATGATCCCTTATTTCAGCGAGCTTTACGGCAATTCCGCCAGTGTCTCGCACCGTTTCGGGTGGGAGGCTGCCGAGGCCGTCGAGAAGGCGCGAGAACAAGTTGCTCGCGCAATCGGGGCCGAGAAGCGGGAGATCATTTTCACCTCGGGCGCGACCGAATCGAATAACCTGGCAATCAAAGGGGTTGCGCGGGCGCAGGCGAGGCGGGGCAAGCACCTGGTCACGGCCGTGTCAGAGCATAAAGCGGTACTCGATCCATTCAAGGCGCTCGCCCGCCAGGGCTGGAAGACGACGATCGTGCCGTGCGACGACACCGGCGCGCCTCGGTCGATGAGATCGCCGCGGCTCTCACCGATGAAACTGTTCTGGTCTCGATCATGGCCGCGAATAACGAGGTGGGAACGATCAATCCGATCGCCGCGATTGGCCGCCTCTGCCATGAACGTGGCATCGTCTTTCATACCGATGCCGCGCAGGCTGTGGGCAAGATCGCCGTTGACGTCGAAGATGCATGCATCGACTTGCTCAGCTTGTCCGCCCATAAATTCTATGGTCCCAAGGGGATCGGCGCACTTTACGTGCGGCGCCGCGATCCCCAGGTGCGGCTCGAGCCCCTGGTCGACGGCGGCGGCCACGAGCGCGGGCTGCGCAGTGGGACCGTGGCGGTTCCCCTTGTCGTCGGGCTGGGCGCGGCCGTTGAAATCGCCGAGGCGGAGCGCGTCGCCGACAGCCGCCGGATTCACGATCTGCGAGAGCGGCTTCACGAAGGAATCGCGCAACGTGTTCCGGCGATTCGCCTTAACGGGGCCCCGGCGGAACAGCGCCTTGCCGGTAATCTCAACCTGAGCTTTCTCGATGTCGACGGCGAGGCGCTCATGATGGCGATGCGCGACATCGCCGTCAGCTCGGGATCCGCCTGCTCGGCGGCCAGTCCGGAGGCCAGCCACGTTTTGCTCGCCATGGGACTCGAGGAAGACACTGCTCGCGCCAGCCTGCGCTTTGGCCTCGGCCGATTCACGACGGCCGCCGAGATCGACTTCGCGATCGAAGCCGTGGCGGCCGCCGTGGCACGGTTACGCCGGCAGAGTGTTGCGTGGTCGAGCCCGGATGGCGCATGATTTGACTTCACGGTATGATAGAGTATCTGGCTCAAGTTCCGCGGATGAAGTCGCGAATTCCCTTGTCACAAGAGAATTCCCTCTTTAAGTCATGAAGGAGAACTCACTGTGGGCGTTTCCCTGACCGAAAAAGCAGCAAACGAAGTCAAGAAGATCATCACCGAGCAAAACCTCCCCGAGGAGACCGTGCTTCGCGTCGGCGTTCAGGGGGGCGGATGCAGCGGATTTTCGTACAGCCTGGGTTTCGACACGACGACCTCGGAGCGCGACCGCGTCATTGAGCTTCACGGCGTCCGCATGGTCGTCGACAAGAAATTCGACCCGTACCTCGATGGCACGGTCGTCGATTATTACGACGGTCTGGAAAAGCGCGGATTCGTGTTCAACAACCCGAACGTCGTGAAAAGCTGCGGATGCGGCAGCTCGTTCCAGGTCTAAGTTCGCTGACCTTTCGCGGTCGGCGGGCTGCTTGCTGACCGCGGAACGATCAGGTGATCTTTGACTTGACAGAATATTTGCGGTACGGACGGCCCGGGCAGGCGGAATCGCTCTGCCCGGTGCTCTCGTACGTTCAAGGCGTTCCGGGCCATGAGCGACTGAACGGCCCCGACAACAGACAGAGGATCACGGCTTCAGTCGCGGTCGTCTGTCACCACTTCCAGCCTTCACGCAGCTCGCCATTCACGACGCAGTGGCCGGGCCAGCGGCCATGATAGAGGTCGACAATACTCGACGCGGCGAGCTCGGCCATATCCTTCATTGAAAGCGTGTCGGTGCCCGCGATGTGCGGACTCAGGACGACGTTGGGGAGCCCGAGCAGCGGATTCCCTGGTTCCGGGGGCTCGTGGTTGAAGACGTCCAGGCCCGCGCCGGCGAGATGTCCGGAGACGAGCGCGTCGCGCAGGGCTGGTTCGACGACCAGGCCGCCACGCGCCGTGTTGATCAGATAAGAACCGGGGCGCATCTTGCCGAGAAATTCGGCATTCACCATCCCCCGCGTGGCTTCCATCAGCGGTAGGTGAAGGCTGACGACGTCAGAGGCGGCCAGAAGCTCAACAAGCGACAGGCGAACGATCCCATGGCGCTCGTCAAACTCCGCATCAAGAAACGTGTCGAACGCCACGACGCGCATTCCGAATGCCATTGCCCGAACGGCCACGGCGCGGCCGATTCGTCCCATTCCAATCAGACCGAGCGTCATGCCGCGAACCGGGGTCACAAGGGCGCGGTCCCAGCCGCCGGCGTGAATGACCTTGTCGTTGGCAACAATCCGCCGCGCGAGGGCCAGCACGAGCCCGAGGGTCTGCTCGGCGACGCTCTCCTGGTTGGTTCCTGGGGTGATCGTGACGACAACCTTGTGCGCCGATGCGGCCGGCACGTCGATTAAATCATATCCGACCCCCGTTCGCGCGATGGCGCGGAGGCGAGGCGCGACCGCGAAGAGTTCGGGTGTCATGCGTTCGCCGCCGGCGATGAGCGCATCGATCTCGGAAAGGTGCGGGAGAAGCTGAGCCGTCGTGAGCGAGTAATCGCCGACGGGGTCGACCAGCTCGAATCCCGCATCGGCGAGGATCTGGCGGAAACGGCCGGGTTGGTTGCGAAGCAGGTAGGGACCGATCAAGACTCGGGGCATGGTCAGCTCGGCAGGCTTGTGGTTATGATTGCGTGAAGAGCGCATCGGACGGCAGACGGCGGCCCGAACGGGTGTCGGCTTCGCCCCCATCTTGCATCGGCCGGAGGTCTAACTTATTCTCGTCGAACGCGTGGAGCAACCGGTAAACGCATCAGGAGGGTCGGAGCGGCAGCGGCCAGCGTTCAAAAAAGCTCTGAATTCATTTCCGGACCTGTTACGATAAGATTGATCAAAGTCATAAGGCTGGCGGCGGTGTGTTTGCTCCCAACTGGTTGGTCATTTTTCATGCTCGGCGCGTGGCCGCACCGAAGAATCAAGCGGGGATCGAAACTTTCGTGTCCTTGCATGATGTGGTTTTCCGATGCTTGAAGCGTGAGGCCGAAATCGTTCTGAGCAGAGGTTCAAGTTTTGTAGCGGATAGAGGGTGAACGTGGCGGCGGGGGGTGGCTCGCCGCGCGGGCACTTTATTATTTATGTGAAGCGGTGCGATCCCGCTGCGCGGAAAGCGTGCCATGGGGGTAATGAAGTTCCGGCTCCCCTCGAACGAACCGAGTCAGCGGCTCCCCGAGTATCGCAGGGCATATATCACGGGCCTCGACCGAACGCCCGGCCGGCTTGCGGTTGACGTGCGCAACGGTCTGATGACCTGCGTGCGCGACACGCCCGAAAGCGGCCGGCTCTTCGTTCCGTGGCCCATCGAAGGGCACGGCACGCCCTTCGTCGGAACCGCGACACTCGCGGAGCGGCTTGCGCCCTATACGCTGGCCGTCGAGCTCGCCCGGGGCAAGCTCAACGACATTCGCAACCAGGCGTCGGACTGGGCGCAGATGGGACTGCGTTCCACGCCCGAACTTCAGGCGGCACTCGGCGAGGCGCAGCATTTGTTTGTGCAGTGCGCGACGTCGACCGACCGCCCCGATGTCTGTACGGCGGCCGCCCAGGCGTGCCTGGTCACCACCGCGCGCCGCTGACTTGCTCGTGCAGGCCTACACTGCCCAGATCTTGCAGAGCCGTCTCGCCGCGACGTCGAAGCTCTCCACGCACCTCGGCTGTGTGCTCGACGGCCCGCCGCAGAAGTTGCCCGGATCAATCGACTGGACGACCGCGTTCAACACATGCCACATCGGAGTGAGCTGGAAGCAACTGGCGCCGTCGGAAGGCCAGTACCGCTGGGATCTGCTCGACGCACAGCTCGCATGGTGCCGCTCGAAGGGCCTGACTTTCGAGGTCGGGCCGTTGATCGAGTTTCGCCAGGGAACACTCCCTGACTGGGTCTGGCTCTGGGAGGCCGACTGCGACGCCATCAGCGGCCTTGCCGCGGAATTCGTCCGTCAGGTCGTTCAGCGCGTACCGAGGAAGAGTGCCGCTATGGCACGTCGTTCATCGCCCCGGAGGCGGCGACATTCTCGGCCTGACCGAAGAAGAACAGATCCGCATTGCCGCCCGCGCCGTTCAGATCGCCCATCAGACCGATCCGTCGGCGCAGTTGACGATCGGCATCGACCGCCCATGGGCCGAGTGGATGGGCACCAGCCACTTCCAGCTCGGTCCGCTGCATCTATGCGACTATCTGCTGCGGGCCGATATCGGGCTCTCGGGAGTCGCGATCGAGATCGCGCCCGGGTTTTCAGCGCCGGGAAGCCACATGCGCGATCTGTTCGAGCTGTCCCGGCTGCTTGATTTGTATTCGCTCTTGAACGTGCCTCTCTACGTCTGGATGGCGATGCCCTCGGCCAGTGGGCCCGATCCCAATGCCAACTTGCAAGTGCGCGTCGGGTCGTCGCAATGGCCGGCGCCGCTCGACGAGACCCTGCAGCACACTTGGGCGCGAAATGGGCGGCCCTGGCGGTGGCCAAGCCGTTCGTACGGACCCTGAGCTGGCAGCATCTGAGCGACGGCACGCCCCATTTATACCCTCATGCGGGGCTTCTGCGGGCCAACCACACGCCCAAGCCGCTCTTTTCCTGGATGCAAATGCTCCGGAAAGAGACGCTCGTCTGAAAGCGGAGGGAGGGAGTCGGTCCAGGCGCCGCACAAACGCGATCTCGCCGGCGCGCCTGTAATTAGCCGCCGAGCAGTTTGCTGGCGTCGACAGCGGCAAAAACGATTGACCAGTCGAGATTGCTGGCATCGCCGGCCGGCGCGATCGCGCGGATACCGGCATCCTTGATCGTCGAACGGACGATCGCGCGCATGGCTCGATCGACGTTCTTGATCTTGATCCAGCGCTCGCGCGTTTTCTTGTTGATCAGAACCTGGATCTGATCGCGGCCGATGCGCGCATTTTTCATCGCGAGGCGTTCGCGAATGGCCTGGCGGAGGCGGGCATCGTCGTCGCGTGATGCGCGCTTCTCGACGTGCGAAATATCTCGCGCGGGGCAGGGGATCTCGGATCGTCGAATCGCCCCGGCTCGTCGAGTCGAGAAGCTGCGATTCGATGGCCGCTGCAAAACGTGAAAAGATGAGCTCCGCGGGCACGCGAATGAAGCTGTGCGGTTTGTCGGTTCCGAGGCTCGAGCTCACATTGACGCGCGGCGCGTGCAGCTCATCCTCGATCTGCGCGATCGCCAGAGTCAGCGCCAGGTACTTTCGTTTGTAAGCCAGCGGGATCGCAATATGAATCATGGGGCCGCCGTCGCCGTCCGTTTCGTCGTCGACCCGGCGCACACCCATTACGTTCGGGTCGAGCAGGTTCATCCAAACAGCAAGGACCCACTCGGCGGCCCGTTCGCTTCGCTCATCTGCCGACGGCGGCGAGTGGAGCATCAGAAACATCGGCGATTGAAGCCGGTCACGCTTCAGTTGCGACTTGTGTTTTTCCATGTTTGATCACCACTGCGTGATTGATCCAGCGCGGATCGAGAACCCGGAACATGTGACGGCCTTATGTCAATAGCGGGTAGCCGAGGTCGGCCATGTGATCGTCGTGCGTGCCTCGTGTTGAGACCACGCGGAATGCGGTTTTTCCAGGTCGACAGCGGCATCGAATCGCGTCGAGCGCGGAAACTGGCAAGGCAGTTTCGGTCCTTTGCAGCGAGCTTGGCGATTAATTTCACCAGAATCACTCGGTCTGATCAAGACATGACTGGCGAAAACGCGTTCGCCCGCAATGAGAAGTGACAATCAGGCCGAGGCATTCGGTGGCCGGTTAGCGTGAGTCTGCTTCTCGGGCCAGATGAAGGCGCATCGGGCGGCGTCGAGTCTGCTCGAGTTTTGCATGATCGCGACCTGGTGTTGCCGTTTCATGGCGAATCGTTTGGGTAGACGCGCGATTCTCTCAGCGTCATTCTGGACAGACGATTCGATATGAGACGAAACGAAACGAGCGAGCACAGCGGCGGTTCGCCGATCGGTTAGCGTTGACAAGACCGCCGTGCGGCTCGCGACACACTGGCGGGTTAACGAATAATGATGCGTGGAAAGCTCGCGTTCATCACGGTGGCCGCGTTCGCCGTGCTGGGCGCCCTGGGCAACCAGCGTGCGCACGGTAGCGAACCCTCGGATCTCCAGAGCGACACCTGGGTCGCGACCGACGCCCTGGGACGCTCCTTGCCCATCGGCGGCGAGGTTGCGCCCCGCGCGCCCATAAATTTGTCGGCGTCTTTTACTTTCTGTGGCTCGGCCAGGCGGGCGACCTCGGACCGTTCGACATCACGAAGATTCTCGCACGCGATCCACACGCCCTGAGTGACCCGAAGAGCCCACTGTGGGGCCCCGAGCTCGCGCCCCATCACTGGGGCGAGTCGCTCTTCGGCTACTCTGTTTCAGACGACGAGAGCGTCTTGCGCAAGCATGCGCAGATGCTCTCCGACGCCGGGGTCGATATGATCGCCTTCGACGTGACCAATCAGGTCACGTATCCTCAAAGCTGGCGAGCCCTCTGTCGCGTTTTCGACCGGATGGAGCGCGATGGCAATCGGGTGCCCCAGATTGCGTTTCTCTGCCCGTTCGGCGATCCCGCCAAGGTCGTTCGCGAGCTCTGGAAAGACCTTTACAGCCCGGGACTCTACTCTGACCTCTGGTTCCGCTGGGAGGGAAAGCCATTGATCCTGGCCGATCCGGCGTTCCTCGACCATGCCACTGAAAAGGGACGGCGGAGCGTGCCTGTCGAGCTGGTGGCCGGGCACATACTGGGCCATCGGTTCAACACGAGCGGTCCCATTCCGCGGTGGGAGCCGCCGCTCCCACCTGGGAGAATCGTCACTCCGCGGTGACGCTCTCGCTCTATCGCACAGGGGGCAGGCAGCGCACCCCGGTCGCAACGAGGCGTTTCACGAATCTCGACGACAACGCATGGATCATGCTCGAGCTGAATACCCCGCTCGCCGCGGGGACTTACGACCTGGAGATGTCCGACCCACAGGGGAAGGTGGGGTGGTGGAGCTGCGCCCAGACGCGACTCGGGCGCCGATCGCGCGCTGGTCGACGGTGCCGCGGTCTCAGGGATGCGGACACTCCGTCTCGTGTCGCCCGATGTTGCTGGCGACGAGCCGGTTCGAAGCTTTTTCACGTACCGCAAGCCACAACCCGACTATTTCAAGGGTCCAACGGGACCCAACCAGTGGGGCTGGCTCGAGGTTTATCCTCAGCATGCGTTTTACAACAAGGCGGGCGCGGCCGAGGAAGTGGCCGTTGGTATCGGCCAGAACGCGGCCGACGGCAAGCTGAGCGTCTTTACCAACCCGCGCGCCCACGGCCGGAGCTTTCATGACGGCAACGAGCCCGGCCCCGACGCCCGCGACGCGACTGGCCGCAATTTCGCCGAGCAGTGGCGTCGGGCGCTCGAGATCGATCCGTCATTCGTGTTCGTCACGAACTGGAACGAGTGGATCGCCGGCCGTTTCAGCCCCGCGAACATGCCGCTCTACGGAACGGGCCCGGTCACCTTCGTCGACGAGTTCGACACCGAGTTCAGCCGCGATATCGAGCCGATGAAGGGGGGTCACGGTGACAATTATTACTACCAGATGATCGCGAACATCCGGAAATACAAGGGCGTGCGCCCAATCCCGATGGTCGAGTCCCGACCGATTACGATCGACGGCCGCTTCGATGACTGGCAAGCGGTCACGCCCGAATATCGCGACACGATTGGCGACCCCGTGCATCGCGATCATCGCGGATGGGGCAAAACTCTGCATTACACCAACGCCACCGGCCGGAATGACATCGTGGCCGCGAAGGTGAGCATCGACGGTGCGGACGTGAGTTTTTATGCACGTACTCAAGACAGATTGACGAGCCCGGCTGACGCGAACTGGATGCTTCTCTTCATCGACGCCGACGCCAGACCAGAAACGGGTTGGCTCGGTTACGATTTCAGGGTTAGCCGAAAAGCCGAAAAGCCGCACACGGCCGTCATCGAGCGCAACGCCGGCGGCCGGTATGCGTGGAGCGCACCGTCGGAAATCTCGGCTCAGACCTCCGATCGGGAAATGGAGGTGGAGATCCCGCGCGCGTTGCTTGGCCTCAACGGCGCGTCGGTAACCTTCGACTTCAAATGGGCCGACAACGTCGTTCAAACGGGCGACTGGTCTGATTTTACCTTGAACGGCGACGCCGCACCCAACGACCGCTTCAATTATCGCGCCCGGATCAAGTAAGTGAGTTTTTGTGCGGGCGCGATTCAGACGCGTTCACCGGACCGGAGCGAATGTTTTCCGCGCAATCGGCCGATCATCAGCCCCACGGCGGCAGCGGTCAGTCCCAGCGCGATCGCCGATGGCTCGGGCACCGCCGATCCGCTGACGGTGATCGCTCCGTTCGTGGTATCAAACCCGAACGAATTGGCGTTGATGTCCAGGATCTGCGTATTCGGTCCGATCATGATCGACACAGGGACGATCCCGCCCGGAGTGCCGGGCGCGACAGTGAACGTGACGTGCTCCAGGCCCAGTGTCTCGGTCGGTGGGCCCGCAAGCGTGACATAGCCGGGCGCGGTCATTTCTGAATCGGCGACGATCAGGTCGGTCGTCGGCAGCGACCCGACAGCGAAAGGCGGCGCCGACTGGAGCGTGCCGAAGACATAGGATTCGTTTGTGGTGTTGACGCTCGCGTCCGTGAATTGAATTCCCGAGCCCGGGTCGACCGACAACTCGACCGAGAAGGCAGAAACGTCGAACGACCCCGATGTAGCGGAGATCACAACATCAAATGAACCCGTCCCGCCCGCCTGGGCCGCGGCATTCTCGACCTGAATCACCAGGCCGGCCGATGCCGGCGTGTCCGTCAGACCCAGCCCGAAGCCGATCAGGGCCGCCGCGGCGACACTCGCCACCAGGCGCCGTCGCGCCGCATCAAGGATAACGAAACCGGGAAACCATCCATCAATCGAAAACATGGAGCAATCTCGTTCTGTTAGAGGGCGTTTGGATCAAATGGCGGGGAGCTTGGTGCCAATCAGGCTACGGACGAGGTTGTAGTCCTTGACGTCGACAACGCCGTCGCCGTTGGCATCGAGGAAGGTGACCGGAATCGTTACTGGAGCGAAACCGAGGTACTCGTTGCGCACGACGACCGCGTCTTGCAACGTGACGGCGCCATCATCGTTGACGTCGCCCGGCAGCACGTCGAGCCGCCGCGTGAAGGTCGCCACGGTCGAGCTGCCGATCGTGAACGTCACGCGGTCGGCCGCGTTGATGGGCTTGGCGAGCGTGATCACATAGTTCGTGCCGGAGCCGGAGAGGGTGACCAGACCGTAGTTGACTCCAGCCGCGCTCGTCACGGTGACGTTGGCACTTGTCAGGCTGGCGGCCTGGCTCAGCGTGACGTTGATCTTGTTGATGCCCTGCCAGGGAAGATCGGTACTGCGTCCAACCGGCAAGAGACGAATTCCGTCAGCGGCGGTCACGAGCGCGGCCGAGCCCGCCGTGCCCCACGATACCGAGACGGTTGAAACAGTCGCGGCCGTGACGGTAAGCGTGGTCGCAGCGTGTACCGAGCCCGACGCGGCCGTGATCAGCGACGAGCCCGCGTTGAAACCGGCCGCCAGTCCGTTCGACGAGACCGAGGCGACTCCCAACGTCGCCGAGGTCCATGCCACCGACGACGTGATGTTGGCTGTCGAGCCGTCCGTATAGTTGCCCGTGGCCGTGAACTGCTGTGTGGTCCCCTCGACAATGCTGGGGTTCACGGGCGTGAGGACGATCGAGGTCAAGGCGGCCGCCGTGACGGTCAGCGTGGTCGTTCCATGGATGGAACCATCAGTCGCGGTGATCGTCGACGAGCCGGTGGCCAGCGTCGAGGCCAGGCCGGCACTCGAGATGGTGGCGGCCACAGTATTTGACGAAGCCCACGTGACCAGGTCCGTCAAATTCTCGGTCGTGCCGTCGGTGAATGTCCCTGTCGCGGTGAACGGCTCGGTCAACCCCTTGGCGATGCTCGGATTCGACGGCGTCACCGCGATCGAGCTGACCACCGCCGCCGTCACCGACAACGTGGTGCTGCCGCTAAAACTCCCAACAGACGCCGAGATGGTTGACGAGCCGATGCCCAGAGCCGAGGCCAGGCCGCCACTCGAGATGGTGGCGACCGCGGTATTCGACGAAGCCCACGTGGCCACACCCGTCAGATTCTCCGTCGTGCCGTCGGTGAACGTTCCCGTCGCCGTGAATGGCTCGGTCAACCCTTTGGCGACGCCTGGATTCGACGGAGTCACTGCGATTGAAGTGATCACGGCCGGGGTGACCGTGAGCGTCGTCGATCCGATCTGGTTGCCCGACGTGGCGATGATGGTCGACGAGCCAAGCGCCAGCGACGAGGCCAGGCCCCCCGTGGAAATGCCGGCGACGGCCGTGTTCGACGACGTCCACGTGACTGAGTTCGTGAGGTTGGACGTGGTGCCGTCGGTGTACGTCCCCGTAGCCACGAATGCCTCCGTGAGACCCTTGGCGATGCTGGGATCAACGGGCGTCACCGTTATCGAGGTCAGCGCGGCGGCCAGGACGGTCAGCGCGGTCGTGCCCGTGATGCTTCCCGAAGTGGCGCTGATCGTGGTGTTGCCAGCGGTCACGGCCGTCGCCAGGCCAGTGGCGTCAATCGTCGCGACGCCCGTGTTCGACGAGGCCCAGGCGGCCGATGCGGTGAGGTTGGCCGTGGTACCGTCGGTGTAGGTTGCCATTGCGTTGAATGGCTCGGTCAGCCCCTTGGCGATACTCGGGTCAGCGGGAGTAATGGCAATCGACGTCACCACCGCGGGCGTGACGGCCAATGTCGTCGTCCCGATCACCGAGCCCAGGCCGGCGGTGATCGTCGACGATCCGACGCCCAGCGACGAGGCCAGGCCCGTACTGGAAATGGTCGCGACCGCGGTATTCGATGATACCCACGTGGCGGCGCCGTTGATCTCGGTCGTGGTGCCGTCGGTGAAGGTCCCGGTGGCGACGAACTGCCGCGTCAGCCCCTTGGCTACACTCGAGTTGGCCGGCGTCAGTGCGATCGATGTCACGACGGCCGCGGTCACGGTAAACGTGGTCGTGCCCCTCACCGTTCCCGACGAGGCCGTGATGCTCGATGATCCCAGAGACAGCGCCGACGCAAGTCCGGCACTCGTGATTGTCGCGACCGCGCTGGTGGCCGACGCCCAGACCACCGATGAAGTCAAGTTCTGCTTCGAACCATCCGTGTAGGTGCCCGTCGCAATGAACTGTTTCGTCAGGCCCTTGGCCACGCTGGGGTTCGCGGGCGTCACCGCAATCGACGTCAGTGCCGAGGCGGTGACGAACAGCGTTGTCGTGCCACTCACGCCGCCATCCGTCGCGCTGATCGCCGACGATCCGACGGCCACTGTCGAGGCCAGACCCGTCGCGGCGATGGTCGCGATGGAGGGGCTCGCCGAGGTCCAAGCCACTGCCGTCGTGAGGACCTGCGTCGAGCCATCAGTATAGGTTCCCGTCGCGATGAACTGCTCGGTCAGGCCCTTGGCCACGCTCGGATCGGCGGGCGTCACGGCTATCGATGTCAACGCCGCGGGCGTGACGTTGAGAGTGGTCGAATCACTCAACGAGCCCGCGGTTGCCGTGATCGTCGAGGAGCCAATACCCAGCGCCGACGCCAGGCCCGTGGCGGCGATGGTCGCGACGGCATGGCTGGCCGACGCCCAGGTGACCGAGCTCGTGAGGTCGCGTGTCGAGCCGTCGGTGTAGGTTCCCGTCGCGATGAATGGCTCGGTCAGGCCCTTGGCGACACTCGGGTCGGCCGGCGTCACGGCGATCGTCGTCAGTAGCGGCGCGATCACCGTCAGCGTGGTCGTGCCGGTCACGCCTCCTGTCGTCGCGCTGATGGTGCTGTTGCCGATGCCCAGCGTCGTGGCCAGACCGGTGGCATCAATCGTGGCGACCGAATGATTGGCCGCCGCCCAGGTGACCGAGCCGGTCAAGTCTTGTGTCGAGCCGTCGGTATAGGTGCCCGTCGCGATGAATGGCTCGGTCCGGCCCTTGGCGACGCTCGGGTTCGCGGGTGTCACGGCGATCGAACTCACCACGGCCGGGCTGACGGAAAGCGTCGTCGAGCCGCTGATCGAGCCTTCGGCGGCCGTGATCGTGATCGAGCCGATTGCGAGCGTGCTCGCCAGGCCGGTCGCGGAAATCGTGGCAACCGACACGGTCGACGACGTCCATGATGCCGCGGCCGTGACGTTCTGGGTCGAGCCGTCGCTGTATGTTCCTGTGGCGATATACTGCTGCGTCAGCCCCTTGGCGACCGAGGCGCCGGCGGGTGTCAATGCGATCGACGCCAGGATGGCACTGGTGACTGTCAGCGTCGTCGAACCGGACACGCCGCCGGCCATCGCGGTGATCGTGCTGCCGCCGATGCCGAGCGCCGTGGCCAGGCCGTGGCTGTCGATGGTCGCGATCGCCGTGTTCGACGATGTCCAGGAGGCGGAACCGGTGAGATTGGCCGTAGTTCCGTCAGTATATGTGGCCGTGGCCGCGAACTGTTTGGTCAAGCCTTCGGCGATGCTCGGGTTCGCTGGCGTGAGGGAAATCGAAGTCACTGCCGCGGGCGTGACCATGAGTGTGGTCGAGCCGGTCACGGCACCGGATGTGGCCGTGATCGATGTCGTGCCCGTGGCGAGTGTCGAGGCGACGCCGGACGTCCCGATGATGGCGACGGATGAGGTGGCCGACGCCCAGACGACCGAGGTGGTGAGGTTGGCGGTCGACCCGTCGGAATACGTGCCGGTCGCGCTAAAGTCTTCATCGATGCCCTTGGCGATGCTCGGGTTGGTCGGCGACACGGCGATCGAGACCAGGGCGGCCGCCGTCACGGTCAGCGTGGCGGTATTCGTTGCGCCTCCGAACGCAGCCTCGATCGTGGTCCCGCCCGGAGCGACGCCGGTGGCCAAGCCGTGGCCGTCGATGGTCGCCGCCGCGACGTTCGATGAGGTCCATGTAGCGGAATTCGTGAGGTCCGCCGTCGTGCCGTCGGTATAGCTGGCCGTCGCCGTGAACGCCTCGGTCGTCCCCTTGGCGATACTCGGGTTGGCCGGGGTCACCGCGATCGAATTCACCGCGGCCGGTGTGACCGTCAGCGTGGTGGCGCCGGTCACGGTTCCCGACGTGGCCGTGATGGTCGTCGAGCCGGTGTTCAAGGTCGAGGCGAACCCGCTGCTCGAGATCGTGGCGACGGCCGTTTGCGAGGATGTCCACGCGGCCGAGTAGGTCAGGTCCGTCGTCGAGCCGTCGGAATAGGTGCCGGTCGCATTGAATTGCTGGGTTAGGCCCTTGGCGACGTTGGGATTGATGGGAGCCAGCGCGATCGACGTCAGGAGCGCGGGTGTGACCGTCAGCGTGGTGGTGCCGGTCACGGAGCCCGAGGTGGCCGTGACCGTGGTCGACCCAACACCCAGGCTACTCGCCAGGCCGGCCGCCGAGATCGTGGCAATCGCGACGTTGGATGAGCTCCATGCGGCTGTGCTGGTCAGGTTGTGGAACGTGCCGTCGCTATAGGTGCCGGTGGCCGTGAATTGCTCGGTGATTCCCTTGGCCACGGAGGGATTGGCCGGCGTGACGGTGATCGACTCGACGATCGCCGGCGTGACGGTGAGTGTGGTCGAACCGCTGAGGCCGTTGAGTGAGGCCGTGATGCTCGATGTTCCCTGCGCCAGCGTCGCGGCGAGGCCCTGCGAGCCCGAGCTGTTGGAGATGGTCGCCACGGAAACCTTGGCCGATACCCAGGTCACCTGGTTGGTAAGATTGGCCGTTGAATTGTCGGAATAGGTCCCGATGGCGGTGAATTGCTCGCTCAGGCCGAGGGCGACCGATGGGCTCGCCGGTGACACCGCGATCGATTGGAGCACGGGGGCGACGTGCGACGTGAGGACCACGTTGCCGGTGTTGTAACCCGTGCTCAATGACGTGCCGACCGGGAAGCTCGTGAGCACGACGCTGGCGAACTGGCCGCTGTGCGAACCGTAATTGAGCACCTGGAACGTCGCGCCGCCGGCTGGCGCGAAGCCGTTGACCAGGCTGACATCGAGCGTTCCCCCGAGCGTGGCCTTGCCACTCACGGTCAACCGGCTGTATCCGGTTCCGGGATTCGGGCCTCCCAGGTCGATGGTCATGCTGCCTGAGGAGTTTTGAGTATATGTCCCAGTGATATTCAAGATTCCGACACCGCCGACGCCGCCCGGAACGACCTGGCCTGAGCTGGTGACGTTGCCTTTGACTGTCCCGGTGCCGCCCAGTAAACCGCCGTTGATCGCAACGGAATTGGCCGTCGAGGCGAGCGTTCCGCCCGTCAGGTTGGTGCTGCCCCCTGACTGTGTGTAAGTCGCCTGTTGAGGTGAACTTGCTGCCTGTGCCGATCGTGACAGAACCGGCATTGCTGAACGCGACGGGTGTCGTGAGATTCCGACCTCCGAGAAGGGTGAGACTCGCCGCCGTTGTGTTCGTCGTGATATTCTGCAAGGCGTCGGCGTTGTTCTCGTCGACGATCGCCGATGAGCTGCCATTGAGCGTGATCGCGGCCGCGTTGGTGACGATATTGGCGCCCACGAACTGCAAGGTCGCCGCGACGACGTAGCTACCGCCGGTCAGCGTGTTCGTCGCGGAAGAGAAATTGCTAAAAGTCCCTTGAAGACTGAGGGTGCCGGACGACGCCTGAATTGTTCCCGTGTTATTGAGCGTGATACCGTAGCCAAGGGCACTGGTATTGGTGCCCTTCGTTTTGGCGAGGGTGCCATCGTTGATGAAGGTGCACCGCCGTCGGGCGTGCCGTAATCGTTAGTGATGGAGGCGTCGGTGATGAAGGAGAAGCTGGCGCCAGTCTTGTTGTTGAATGTGGCGCCGTTCTGGAAGTAAGTGCGCCGCCATAGTTCGGGTTGACCGCCAGGGTGGCTGCGCCTTGGTTGTTGAGCGTGCGGCCGTCGAGATACTCGGAGTGGTAGGCATTATCGGAGCCGCCGATGGTCAAGCCGCCGTTGGCGTTGGTGATGCCGGCGCCCGATTCGTAGCCGCCGGTCCAGGTTGTCAGGCCGGCGACTGTAAGTGTGCCGGCTCCGGTCAGCGTGCCGCCGCTTTGTGTGAAATTGGAAAGTGTCGCGTTGCCGGCGACGGTCGCCGTGGTGTCCGTGTAGCCGGTCAGTCCCATGGTGCCCGAACCGCTGACGGAGAGGCCGTTATCGAGGGTGAAGTTGCCCGAATCGAGGCTCAGGTGCCGGTGAGGCTGAAGGTGCTCCCCAGTTCGCCCCCTGCTGTAAGACTGATGGTTCCCGTCTCGACGTTGACCGAACCGCCAAGTGCATCGAAGGTAATGCCGACGCCACTGGTGCCGGCGCCGCCGGTCTTGGCAAAGGTGCCATGGTTAATGAAGGTGCCGCCGTCGGGCGTGCCGGAATCGTCACTGATGGAGGCGTCGGTGATGAAGGAGAAGTGGCTCCGGCCTTGTTGTTGAAGGTGGCGCCGTCCAGGAAGTAGAGTGCGCCGCCCTCGCTTGGATTGACCGCCAGGGTGGCTGCGCCCTGCATTATTGAGCGTGCGGCCGTCGAGGAACTCTTGATAGCCGGCATTGTCGGAGCCGCCGATGGTCAAGCCACCGTTGGCGTCGGTGATCCCAGCGCCCGATTCGGAGCCGCCGGTCCAGGTCGTCAAGCCAGAGACCGTGAGCGTACCGGTGCCGGTCAGGACGCCGCCGGTTTGTGTGAAATTGGGAAGTGTCGCGTTGCCGGCGACGGTCGCCGTGGTGGTGTCCGTGTAGCCGGTCAGTCCCATGGTGCCCGAACCGCTGACGGAGAGGCCGTTATCGAGGGTGAAGTTGCCCGAATCGAGGCTCAAGGCGCCGGTGAGGCTGAAGGTGCTCCCCAGTTCGCCCCCTGCTGTAAGACTGATGGTTCCCGTCTCGACGTTGACCGAACCGCCAAGCGCATCGAAGGTAATGCCGACGCCACTGGTGCCGGTGCCGCCGGTCTTGGCAAAAGTGCCATGGTTAATGAAGGTGCCGCCATCGGGCGTGCCGTATTGGTCAGAGATGGAGGCGTCGGTGATGAAGGTGAAACTGGCGCCAGTCTTGTTGTTGAAGGTGGCGCCGTCAAGGAAGTAGAGTGCGCCGCCATCGTTCGGGTTGAACGCGAGGGTGGCTGCGCCTGCATTATTGAGCGTGCGGCCGTCGAGGAACTCTTGATAGGCGGCATTGTCGGAGCCGCCGATGGTCAAGCCGCCGTTGGCGTTGGTGATGCCGGCGCCCAATTCGACGCCGCCTGTCCAGGTTGTCAGGCCGGCGACTGTGAGTATGCCAGTGCCGCCGATCGTGCCAGCGGCCTGAATGAGCGTACCGGTCGAGGCAGATGAGTTAAAGTCGACCTCACCGGCGCTGATGGAGGTCACCTCGGCAACGGAGTAGGTGCCGTTGATGGCGACGGTGGCGCCGGTGAAGCTGATGGTGCCCGTACCTGAGCCGCCAATCGACGAGCCGGATGGCGCGGTGTAAGAGCCATAGCCGAAGTCAAGGTCCGCGCCCGAGTAGGCTGTTAACGTGGAGGAACCCGAGATGGTGCCGCCCCCTCGGAGGCTCAGTGTCCCCGAGTCGACTTCGATCGTGCCGGTGTTGTTGAGCGTGACACCACTATCGAGGGCACTGGTGCCGGTGCCGCCGGTCTTGGCGAGGGTGCCGGCGTTAATGAAGGTGCCGCCGTCGGGCGTACCGTAGTTGTCGACGATGGAGACGTCGGTGATGAAGGAGAAGCTGGCTCCGGCCATGTTATTGAACGTGGCGCCGTCCAGGAAGTAGAGCGCACCGCCCTCGCTTGGATTGACCGCCAGGGTGGCTGCGCCTCGGTTGTTGAGCGTGCGGCCGTCGAGAAACTCTTGATAGGCGGCATTGTCGGAGTCGCCGATGGTGAGGCCGCCGTTGGCGTTGGTGATCCCGGCGCCCGATTCGTGTCCGCCGGTCCAGGTTGTCAGGCCGGAGACTGTCAGCGTGCCGGCTCCGGTCAGCGTGCCGCCGGATTGCGTGAAATTGGGAAGCGTCGCATTGCCGGTGACGGTCGCCGTGGCGCCGGTCAGTCCCATGGCGCCCGAACCGCTGACGGAGAGGCCGTTATCGAGAGTGAAGTTGCCCGCATCGAGGCTCAAGGCGCCAGTGAGGCTGAAGGTGCTCCCCACTTCGCCCCCCGCTGTAAGACTGATTGCTCCCGTCTCGACGTCGACCGAACCGCCAAGCGCGTCGAAGGTGATGCCTACGCCACTGGTGCCTGCGCTGCCGGTCTTGGCAAAGGTGCCATGGTTAATGAAGGTGCCGCCGTCGGGGATACCGTAGTTGTCGACGATGGAGGCGTCGGTGATGAAGGAGAAGCTAGCTCCAGCCTTGTTGTTGAAGGTGGCGCCGTCCAGGAAGTAGAGCGCACCGCCCTCGCTTGGATTGACCGCCAGGGTGGCTGCGCCTTGGTTGTTGAGCATGCGGCCGTCGAGGAACTCTTGATAGGCGGCATTGTCGGAGCCGCCGATGGTCAAGCCGCCGTTGGCGTTGGTGCTGCCGGCGCCCGACTCGTAGCCGCCGGTCCAGGTTGTCAGGCCGGAGACTGTCAACGTGCCGGCTCCGGTCAGCGTGCCGCCGGATTGCGTGAGATTGGAAAGCGTCGCATTGCCGGTGACGGTCGCCGTGGCGCCGGTCAGTCCCATGGTGCCCGAACCGCTGACGGAGAGGCCGTTATCGAGGGTGTAGTTGTCCGAATCGAGGCTCAAGGTGCCGGTGAGACTGAAGGTGCTCCCCAGTTCGCCCCCTCCGTTAAGACTGATGGTTCCCGTCTCGACGTCGACCGAACCGCCCAGTGCATCGAAGGTGATTCCAACGACGCTGGTTCCGATGCTGCTGGTCTTGGCAAAGGTGCCATGGTTAATGAAGGTGCCGCCGTCGGGCGTGCCGTACTCGTCGAGGATGGAGGCGTCGGTGATGAAGGAGAAGCTGGCTCCAGCCTTGTTGTTGAAGGTGGCGCCGTCCAGGAAGTAGAGTGCGCCACCGTAGTTCGGGTTGACCGCCAGGGTGGCTGCGCCCGAATTGTTGAGCGTGCGGCCGTCGAGGAACTCTTGATAGCCGGCATTGTCGGAGCCGCCGATGGTCAAGCCGCCGTTGGCGTTGGTGATCCCCTGCGCCGGATTCGTAGCCGCCCGTCCAGGTTGTCAGGCCGGCGACTGTCAGCGTGCCGGCTCCGGTCAGCGCCCCGCCGCTCTGTGTCAGTCCACCCGCGATCGACGACTTCGCGGCTAGCGAGAGCGTATCATCACTGATGCTCAAACTTGTATTCGTGTTTGTCGTGAGGCTTTTGACCGCGTCGGTAACGCCGGCGTCGAGCGTCACCGTCCCGGCGCTGGTCAAGTTGATGACGACATCGTTCGTGGCTCCGGGGACATGGCCGCCCACCCAGTTCGTGCCCAGATCCCAGCTTCCGCCGCTGGGTTCATTGGTGCTGTCCCACAAAATCGTCGACAGCACCAGGCGCTCTTCCAGACCCTCGACGAACGGCCTCATGCTCAAGATTCGCCGGCGGTTCGCCTGTTGGCGTGACTTTGATGCGCTACGGCTTGCCTGGCTGCGTCGCGATGAATCAAACATGGTGAGTGAGCCTGTTGCTGACGATGAGGAGCAAAATTCAAAGAATTCCGAGCCGATGCGCCACTATGCACCGTCTCTCAAATGGCACCGCGGCAAATCATTCGGTGACGAAAAACTCGTGTCTCTAGCTTGCTGGCGCGGCACTGCGTCGAGTCGTTCACGCTGCTGTTCGAAATGAAATGTCTCTTGCCGATCCGATTCTTTTAATATCAGATAAAAGAAATAGAAAGATATCGATCTGACAGATGGATCACGCGGCCGCTACTCCCGGGCACGGCAATTCTTCTACACCCCATTCCTCGAACCGCCAAGAAAAGTCACATTCGGGCACTGAGAATATTGTTTCAGGATCGGAGCGAGGTCATGACTACCGTGCCGACAGCGTGGTGTTCGCGGGCTTGACCAGGCACCCAAACGTCACGAGCGATCGCATCGACAAGAATGGCGCTTGAATGACTTCGCACCGCCGATCGCCGGGTTCTCGAGACACGCTCGCTCGAAGGATTCTCGTTCGCCGAAATCGTGGTGACTTTCGAGATCGGTCTCAGTGCCGTCAAGATCGCGCCGCCACTCAAAACCATGGTGGAGTTTCGTTCTGTTATTGTAGAAAGCAGTCAGGTCAAACGGCCGGAAGCTTGGTACCGATGAGGCTATGCACAACATTGTAATCCTTTACGTCGACAACGCCATCGCCGTTGACATCGAGGAAGGTGACCGGAATCGTCACCGGAGCGAAACCGAGGTACTCGTTGCGCACGAAGACCGCGTCTTGCAACGTGACCGCGCCGTCATCGTTGACGTCGCCCGGCAGCACGTCGAGCCGCCGCGTGAAGGTCGCCACGGTCGAGCTGCCGATCGTGAACGTCACGCGGTCGGCCGCGTTGATGGGCTTGGCGAGCGTGATCACATAGTTCGCGCCGGAGCCGGAGACGGTGACCAGACCGTAGTTGACTCCAGCCGCGCTCGTCACGGTGACGTTGGCACTTGTCAGGGTGGCGGCCTGGCTCAGCGTGACGTTGATCTTGTTGATGCCCTGCCAGGGAAGATCGGTACTGCGTCCAACCGGCAAGAGACGAATTCCATCAGCGGCGGTCACGAGCGCGGCCGAGCCCGCCGTGCCCCACGATACCGAGACCGACGAAACGGTCGCGGCCGTGACGACGGTGAGCGTGGTCGTGCCGCTGACGCCGTTGAGCGATGCTGTGACGGTCGAGGCCCCCAGCGCCAGCGTGGCGGCCAGACCCTGCGAGCCGGCTCTGTTGGAGATCGTCGCCACCGCAAGGTTGGCCGATGCCCAGGTGACCTGGTTAGTGAGATCGGCCGTCGAATGGTCGGAATAGGTCCCGATGGCCGTGAATTGCTCGCTCAGGCCAAGGGCGACCGACGGGTTTGCCGGTGCGACCGCGATCGATTGGAGCGTGGAAGCGATGTGCGACGTGAGGACCAGGCTGCTGGCGGTGTAGCCCGTGCTCAAGAATGTGCCGACGGGGAAGTTCGTGGGGACGACGCTGGCGAACTGGCCGCTGTCCGAACCGTAATTGAGCACCTGGAACGTGGCGCCGCCGCCCGGCGCGAAGCCGTTCACAAGGCTGACATACAGCGTTCCACCGAGCGTGGCCTTTCCACTCACGGTAAGCTGGCTGTACCCGCTTCCCGGATTCGGGCCTCCGAGGTTGACGGTCATGCTGCCGGCGGCTCCCTGGCTGTACGTCCCGCTGATATTCACCACGCCAGCGACGCCAACGCCCCCCGGAACGACCTGGCCGGAACTGGTGACGTTGCCATTGACCGTTCCTGCGCCACCCAGCAAGCCGCCGTTGATCGCAACCGTAGCGCTGCTCGAAGTGAGTGTCCCGCCCGCCAGGTTAGTGCTTCCCCCTGTTTGCGTGTAAGCGCCCAGTGCGGTGAACTGACTGCCGGTGCCGACGGTCACGGCGCCGGCATTGTTGAACGCGCCCTGCGTCGTGAGATTCCGTCCGGCCAGGAGCGTGAGACTCGCCGTCGATGTGTTCGTCGTCAAATTGCTCAGGGCGCTGCTTGCTCCGTAACCGAAGATCGCCGACAAAGGGCCATTCAGCGTGATCGCGGCCGCGTTCGTGTCAATATTGGCGCCCGGAATCTGCAAATACGCCGACACGATGTAGGTCCCGCCGGTCAGCGTGTTGGTCACGGAGGAAAAGTTGCTAAACGTTCCTTGAAGACTGAGCGTGCCCGACGATGCCAGAATTGTTCCCGCGTCCTTGAGCGTGACACCGGAGCGGAGGGCACTCAAGCCGCTGCCGCCGGTCTTGGCAAGAGTGCCATCGTTGATGAAGGTGCCGCCGCCGGGCGCGTAACCGTCCATGGAGACGTCGTCGGTGAAGGAGAAACTCGCTCCAGGCTCGTTGTCGAACGTGGCGCCGCCCGTGAGTGCGAGCTCACCGTACGTCGCCAGCATGGCTTCGCCCTGGTTATTGAGCGTGCGTTCGTCGAGGACGATGGCGGAAGCCGTGTATGAGCCGCCGATGGTCATGCCGCCGTTCGCGCTGGTGATCCCCGCGCCCTTTTCGTAGCCGCCGTTCCAGGTCATCAAGCCAGAGACTGCCAGCGTGCCGCTGCCGCCGATTGCGCCGTCGCTCTGAATGAGCGTGCCGATCGAGGCAGAGGAATTAAAGTCGACCTCGCCCGCGAGCACGACGGTCAGCCCGGCATCGGCATAGGTTCCATTGACGGTGACGGTGCCGCCGGAGAAGCTGATGGTGCCCGTGCCCGACCCGCCAATCGATGAGCCAGACGGCGCGATGTACGAGCCCGCGCCGAAGTCAAGGTCCGCTCCCGCTTTGGCTATTAACGCCGAGGAACCGGAGATCGTGCCGCCCCCCTGAAGGCTCAGTGTGCCCGAGTCCGCCTCGATCGTGCCGGTGTTCGTGAGTGTCATGCCGGTACCGAGGACACTGGTGCCGCTACCCCCGGTCTTGGCAAGAGTGCCGTCGTTGATGAACGTGCCGCCGTCCGGCGTGTTACCATCGATGGAGACATCGGCGATGATGGAGAAGCTCGCTCCAGGGAAGTTGTCGAACGTGGCCCCGTCCATCAAGGAGAGACCGTAGCTATAGTTCGCGCTGTTCGTCAGCGTGGCTGTGCCTTCGTTGTTGAGAGTGCGGCCGTCGAGAAACGCATCGGAGACGAAGCCATTGCGGGGGTTACCGTCAATATTAATGCCTCCACCGGCGTTGGTGCTCCCCGCTCCCGATTCGACACCGCCATTCCAGGTCATCAGGCCCGAGACCGACAGAGTGCCAGTGCCGCCGATCGTGCCGTCGCTCTGAATGAGCGTGCCGGTGGAGGCAGAAGAGTTAAAATTGACCTCACCCCCGTTGACGTAGGTCAGCCCGTCAACGGAATAGGTGCCGTTGATGGCGACGGTGCCGCTCGTGAAGCTGATGGTCCCCGCACCCGACCCGACAATCGATGAGCCAGACGGCACGGCAAACGCCGTCCCGAGGTGGTTGTCGAAGTCAAGGTCCGCACCTGAATTGACTGCGAATGCGGAGGAACCGGAGATGGTGCCGCCCCCCTCGAGGCTCAGTGTGCCCGAGTCGACCTCGATCACCCCGGTGTTGTTGAGCTTGATATCGCGGTCCAGGACACTTGTGCCGGCGCCGCCGGTCTTGGCGAGGGTGCCGTTGTTGATGAACGTGCCGCCGCTGGGCGTGCCGCCAGCACTATCGATGGACGTGTCCGCGATGAAGGAAAAACTGGCTCCAGCCTCGTTGACGAATGTCGCGCCATCGGAAAGTAAGAGAGGGCTCGGATAGCTCGTTTTTCTCGTCAGCGTGGCAGCGCCCAGGTTGTTGAGCGTGCGTCCGTCGAGGCACTCGTTATCGTAAATATTGTCGGAGCCGCCGATGGTCATGCCACCGTCGGCGTTGGTTATCCCCGAGCCCGTTTCGTAGCCTCCCGTCCAGGTCATCAGGCCAGAGACCGTCAGCGTGCCGGCGCCGGTGACCGTGCCCCCGGCTTGCGTCAGTCCGCCGCCGATCGACGACGTCGCGGCCAGCGAGAGGAGGGAAAAGGTATTCATGGTCAAACTTGTATTTGCGTTTGTTGTCAGGCTGTTCAAAGTGGCGGAGACGCTAGAGCCGAGCGTCACTGTCCCGGGGCTCGTCAGATTGACGACGGCGTCATCAGTGGCTCCGGGGACGTTGCCCCCCACCCAGTTAGTGCCCGTGTCCCAGCTTCCGCCGGCGGGTGAATTTGTGCTGTCCCACAGAATCGTTGACAACACCAGGCGCTCTTCCAGGCCCTCGATCACGGGCCGCACACTGAGGGTTCGCCTGCGGCTCTCGTGCCGCCGTGACCGTGATGGCGGTCGGTTTGTCTGGCTATGTCGCGACGAATTAAACATGGTGAGTGAGCCTGTTGCTGACGATGAAAAGCAAAATTCAAAGAATTCCGAGCCGAAGCTTCCCGTGTATCTACTCTTCTCGGACGCAAGTGGTACCGCGACCAATCATTGGGTGACGAAAAGCTCGTGCCTCTGGCGTGCTGGCGCGGCACCGCGCCTGGTCGCAAACATTGCCGTCCGGAACGAAAGACTTCTTATAAAACCGATTCCTTGGTTTTCATTTGATTGAGAAAAAATCCGTCGAATTGACCGATGGCTTACGCGGCGGTTACTCTTGGGACGGGTCGTTCTCATACTCCCCATTCCGCGAACCGCCGAAGAAAGTCACATTGAGGCGGCGGGAATTTTCTTGCGGGGCGAACGTCCTGTCATGCGTACCGGGCCGACACCGTGGTCGTCGCGGGCTTCACCAGGAAATCTGACTCGACGACCCGAGAAAGCAGCACAAATATGTCGGCCAACAGTTCCGGAACCGATGATTTGCTCCGGCGGGCCGGCCTCGCGGACATGTCGGCGTTGACACGACTCATGGAGAAACACCGTCATCGCCTGCGGCGCATCGTCGCCGCGCGCCTCGATGAGCGGCTGGCGGCCCGGGTCGACCCGTCGGATGTCGTTCAGGAGACCTTGATTGTCGCGGGACAGCGTATACAGGCGTTCGTGCGCGATCGGCCCATGCCGTACTGGTCGTGGCTCCGGCGGCTTGCTCTCCAACGTCTGTTCCACTGGCGTCGATTTCATCTGCGAACCCGCAAGCGCAGCGCCTATCGCGATCGGGCCGACGACGATCGGCAACTCTCTGATCGGCCGACCCTTCAGCTCGTCGATGCCCTTGCGGCCACCGGCACGAGCCCCAGCGGGTGCGCGGTTCGCAATGAAGAATGTGCCCTGGCACGAACGGCCCTCGAGGGACTGAGCGCCGCCGATCGCCGGCTCCTCGAGCTTCGCTACCTCGAAGGCCTTTCGTTCGCCGAGATCGCCGTGAAGTTCGAGATCGGTCTGAGCGCCGTCAAGATGCGTCATGTCCGCGCGCTCGACCGGATGCGCGGGCTGCTCGGCAATCGCCCGACCGAGTCGGATTAGAACGTTCTATGAACGTAAATTGAAGTGTTGATCGTCATCGCCGGGCACCGAGGGATTCATGGATACTGATGGCACAGTCCACGACTGGATTGCGGAAGTCGGCGACCGGATCAGCGCCGGCAAGCCGGCCGTCCTGGACCGGCTGGCTGAAGAACAACCGGACGGAGCTGATACGCTGCGGCGGCTATTCCCCGCGATGGAGGCGATGGCCCGTTTGCGCTCCAGCATGGCAACCGACGGGCTCCCCGACTGCGATCGAACCGCCGAGGAAACGGCGACGATCGCCTCGCTCAGCGATTTCAGGACGACCCGCGTGATCGGCCGGGGAGGCATGGCGGTCGTGTACGAGGCGGTTCAAGTCTCGCTCAACCGTAGGGTCGCTCTGAAGATTCTGCCGATGACCTCGGCCGAAGACCCTCGCAAGCTCAGGCGGTTTCAGGTCGAAGCCCAGGCCGCCGCCTTGCTCCACCATCCGCACATCGTGCCGGTTCATCTCGTCGGGTCGGAGGGCGGCGTTCATTATTATGCCATGCAGCTCATCGAGGGCCAAACCCTCGGCGAGCTCATCGCGGCCCATCGGCTTGCGCGAGACGGACAAGGCCGGCCAAAGCGCGACGGTCACGTCGGGCCGCAGCGCGGCCGAGATGGGCCGGCAGGCGGCCTTGGCATGCGCACGCTCACGAACAGGGAATTCTGCATCGCGACGTCAAGCCATCGAACCTCCTGATCGAGAGCAACGGCTGGCTCTGGGTCGCCGATTTCGGCCTCGCCCGCATCACGGGCGAAGGCGATCTCTCGTCGACGGGTATCCTGCTGGGAACGCCCCGGTACATGAGCCCCGAGCAGGTCATGGGATCGCGTGCCGTCGTCGATCACCGTGCCGACATTTATTCGCTGGGCGCCACCCTCTACGAGCTGATCACCCTGCGACCGGCATTCGACTGCGTCGATCGCCTGGAACTGATCGTGAAAATCGCGCACGAAGACCCGCGACGGCCCCGGCAAATCGATCCGGCGATTCCTCGCGACCTCGAAACGATCGTGCTCAAGGCGATGGCCAAAGACCCGATGGCGCGGTACGCGACAGCCGCCGCGCTGGCCGACGATCTGGGGCGATTCCTCGATCGTCGACCCATCGTGGCGCGAAGGCCCAACGCGATCGATCGCGCGGCCAAGTGGTCGCGGCGGCATCGCCCGGCCGTCATGGCGGCCGCCCTGGTCTTGATCTTGACCATGATTGGTTTTGGCGCGGACTTACTCTGGCGCGATGGCGTGATCAGGCACCATAATATCGCGTTGCGCACGGCACTCGTTGACGCTGAACGAAATGAATCGTCGGCCCGGCGGTTATTGTATGACTCGCAAATCGGGCTCGCGCATCAAGCCTGGGCATCAGGACACGTAGAAGTTGCCCAGGAGTTGCTCGAAAAGTCGAGGCCCGAGCCGGCGAAGCACGATCTGCGCGGCTTCGAGTGGAACCACCTCCGGCGAGCGTGCGAGTGCGATATTTCCATGCTCGCGAGGCACGAGACGCCAATCACTGCGATGGCCCTTGCCCCCGATGGCCGCACCCTGGTATCGGCCGACTTCGACGGCGTCATGATCTTCTGGGACATCGCCGGCAGCAGGGAGCGCGCCCGTGTTCAGGGACACGCTGGCCAAGTGCCGAGCCTGGCATTCTCGCCCGACGGTCTGACGCTGGTCTCCTGCTCGTTTGATCCGGGCAAGCCCGGTGAGTTCAAGTTTTGGGATGCGGTTACCGCCCGGGAACGCGTGAGGATACCGGTCATCATGGGAAACGTTTCAGGCTGGGCTTTCTCGCTCGATAGCCGCGTGCTGGCGATCTCGGAACGTCTCTTGATGAGTGGACCGCCAATTTCCAGGTCGTCGTTCTGGAAAGTCGATCGAGACCCAGGGCCTGCCCGTCGCGGAACTCCTGCCGAATGAGTGCTGGAGTCTGGCCTACTCTCCGGATGGCCGATGGTTGGCCGGAGCGGAAAACGGCGAGACTGTGACGTTGAGAAACCCAGCAACAGGACGCGTGGTCGTGACACTGGCAATGAGTCAGGCCCGGACCGCGAGCCTGGTCTTCTCGCCCGATGGGCATTTGCTCGCCGCGGCCAATCTTTCCCGACTCGCCTTCTGGGATACGAAATCCTGGCGCAGCCAACAATCGATTCCGACCGCGATGGCGAGGGCGCTGGAGTTTTCCGGCGATGGCAGCCGCCTCGCCGGATTGTCGGGGACCCGGGACCAAATTCTATTGATCAAGAACCCAGGAACAAAACCTGAGCAGATTTCGCTCGAAAACGCATTCGGCAAAGAACTTTCCATCGCTTTTTCGCCCGACGGAAAGTTCCTCGCCGGTGGTGGCACAGGCTTCCCGATGACGGTCTGGGATTCGGCCTCGGGCCGGACGCTCGCCCGCTGGACGGGCAAGACGGGAAATGTTAGTTGTCCGGTCTTCACTCCCGACGGGCAATCGTTGATCTTTGCCAGTCAAGACGGGCGGGTCCGATCATGGCATTTCAACAAGAAGAACGAGCCGACTGCCCAGCTTGCTGGCCACAAGAAGGAAGTGTGGGCGCTGGCGTTTACTCCTGACGGCACCGGCTTGCTCTCAGCCGGCGACGACCATGCGATCAAGCTCTGGAATACCCGGGACGGCCATTTGCAATTAACCCTGAACGGGCACAAAGCCCTGGTCACCTCACTCGCGATCAATCGCACAGGCACGCTCCTGGCCAGCGCGAGCTTTGATAACACCGTCCGTCTCTGGGAGCTTTCAGGCGGGAAGCCGGGGCTCGTTTTCGAGGCCCATACCGATCGAATTCGCGCTGTTGCGTTTTCGCCCGATGGACTGACCGTCGCTTCGGCCGGATCGGACAAGACTGTCCGGCTTTGGGACGTGAACCGAGGCGCGGTGAAGACCGTGTTCACGGGCCATACCGACACCGTTCGAGCACTTGCGTTCGACCCGAGCGGATCTTTCCTGCTCTCCTCCAGCGACGATCGAACGATCAACGTGACGTCCCTGAAAGGCGTTGAGAAATCATTTCCGCTGGCTTGTCCGAAACACAATTCGAGCCTGGCTTTTTCCCCTGATGGGACGATCCTGGTGACGGGCGACGACTGGGGGAACGTGACCTTCTGGAACACGGCCACCTGGACGAGGCTGACGTCCGTGAAGGGGTCTGACGCAACGATCTGGGGACTCGCTTTTTCGCCCGATGGCCGTACGCTGGCTGCCGCATGCGGCGACGCCAAGGTTCGCCTCTGCGACCCGATCAGCGGCCAGGTCTTGATGGCGCTCGACGGCCACTCCGATCGGGTAAACGCGGTCGCCTTTTCGCCGGACGGCCGGACGCTGGCCTCCGCCGATCACGAGGGAGTCGTCAAGCTCTGGCAAGCCGGTCGTTGACCGGTACGCGCCGGCACGATATCGGCCTTTTGCCGTTTTGTACCGCCGGTCTGACGGCGCCGACGATAGGAGTGACATCGGCAGAGCGCGTAACCTGCGCTTGCTCGGCTCGCCCTCGCGGTGACGGCACGAGCGATCGCGTGCCCGCCCAGGATTACAGCGGTTTTCCCGCGTGTTGCACCCAGAATTCCTCGTTCCCACGGAGGAGTGCTCTGCATGACCCACAAGTCTCGAACGCGTCGGGAGCCAACACGCCTCTTGGAGCCGGCCGCTGTCTGGCCGGGAGTGCTCTGTCTTGATCCCGAGCCCTTCAATTCGCTGGTCAACCGGCTGTCTTGACCGACGGTGACGCACTTACGAGCCGTGGCATTCCCTGCCTCACAGCGGCCGGCTACAACAAAGCATTCCCGGCCGCATCGCGGCCGGCTACAACTGGAGAAGCCCAGTTTCGGCTCTGGCTGTACGACGCAGGACCGATCCTCTTTAACACGCGAAGCGACGACCGGCTTGATTGTGTGCCACGCGATTGGCAACCGCTGTCGCATCAGGGTCGCACCGACGCGACGGCTCCTTTACCAAATGTAAACACATAATTCTCGCCGCCATCGAGCGGTTGGCCGGCGGTGTCGGTCAGGAGTGCCGAGCTGACCCGGAGTTGCAACGGCTGGTTCAGCGCCAGCCTGCCGGCCGGCATCAGCATGATCGTGTGAGCGGTGGAATCGTAGACGGCCGATTTGATGCGCAATGTCCTGGAGAATTTCGTGACGTGTTTCCCCGGCTTGCCCGCGAGGAGCTGATACGCAGCCAGATCTCCGGTATTTTCGAGAGCCCCACTGAGTTGAAGCTCCACGACTCGCTCACTCCTGGTGTGGACCTTCTTGCCGCGACCGATCAGGACGCGAATCGCCGGCGTCTGCAATGACGTGATCGTCACGCCGGCGGAGCCAGCATTATTGTCGTGGACCGTCAGCGTGGCTGAAGCCGGGCTGCCAATCGTCGTGCCGAGACTGGGAGTCGAAAGGAACAACGGGATCGAGACATCGGGCTGGCCCGTCGCGCCGTTGTTCTGGATCGCCACGGTGACGGCCGCGGTCGCCGCGTTGGGGGCGAAGACGACCGTCTTTTGAAAAGCGGCCACGTCGGGTCCGCCCGTGCTCGAGACATCGACCGTCACGGTGCCGGATAGGTCGCCGCCGCGGGTCAGTTCCAGCGTCGCGGTGCCGTCGGTGACATTCGCCGTGAAGCTCGAGCTGGAAAACTGCACTGTCGCCGCAGTGGCCGTGGCTCCGATGAGAACGCCCGGCTCGACTGAGTTTTCAGCGATAAGCGAGTTTCCGACGGTCGCCATGCTGGCCGCTCGCCCGCTCATTGCAAAGGGCACGTTCGGCGCAAACGAATCGTATCGGGGCACTCTTGCGGCCGTCGTCGATCCTTCGAACAGAGCGCTTGACTTGCCGAGGTCATTCTCGATCATCGGGGCGGCCACCGACAAAAGGGTTCGTTCCTCGAGGCGGTCGAACGAAATTCGGGCTGAGCGATTGCGGGCACGAATGACCGCGGCCTGGTTATTCGGTCTGTGACGGTTCATGGAATGGCGGCTCGAGGTTAAGGAGAGGAGAGGACCCAAGGTGCCTAATCAAGAAGAAGTTTCCTGGCTTCCTCAAGTGGGAAGAGGATGGCCCATTCGGAGTTATCGCGATCGTACTTGGGAGCAGCCGCGGTCTTGATGCCAATCTGCCTGACCGCCAGCTTGATCGCGGTGCGGCGATTGCGTTCGATGTTTGTGATCCGCACCCACTTCTCACGCGTTCGCCGGTTCATCATGATTTGAAGCTGTTCGGGCTCGATGTCGGCGTTATGGATCGCCAGGGCACGCAAGATGGCCACGCGGAGCTCGGCGTCTTCATCGCGCAACGGGGGGGGCGGCTGGTGTTCGCGTACGATGTTCGGCTTCGCGTCGTCGGGCAGCCTGAGCGTTTCGTCGTTGATCTCGGCGCCGATCAAAAGATGGGTGTCGACATACGACTTGAACTCCGCGACGACGACGTCGGCCGGGAGCCGGATATAACTCATTGCCTCGTCCGAGCCGCTGCTCGAGGCCAGGTTCACGCGTGCCGCGCTCTGGGTATCTTCAATCTGCTTGATGGCGAGCGTGCGGGCCAGTTGCTTCCGCTCATAGCGCAAAGGGATGGCGATATGGACGACCGGTATTACGGTGCCATTTTTGTGCTCGTCGACGCGCCGGACGCCCAGGATGTTGGAATCGAGCTGCGATAGCCAGTTCGCCAGCAACCATTCGGCGACACGCTCCCTGGTGACTTCGGGCGCGCGCGATGGCTGAATCATGAGGAAGGCCGGTGTGCCGGGCGCGTCTTTGCGTAGATGGCTCATACGTTGCTCCCGCGGATTCTCCGACGCTTTTACAAACGCCTCACCTCGTCTCCAGCCCGGTGCATGCCTGGCCGGTGACTGCTGCCGTTCTTCGGCGATCGAGCTTCAGGGGGGAGTCCGATCCACGGTTCATCATTGCCGTTATCTGGAAACGACAGCCGCGTGTCCGTCACGGCCGGTGTCGACGCTGCGCGCTTCGGCGACGAGGCCCTCGTTGGCGGCGTCGTGCCATGCCTGCCATTTTACTCCGGTTGAGCGCCGGTACAAGGATGCACACCGCCTGGAACCGACAATGGGCCATGGCCGCATGCGCAAGATGAAAACGGACGCGTGCCGCGGTCGGAACACGGCGCCGGCCCGGCGGGCGGACGGCGCGGCGTCATCGTCAGAAGTCGCCTTGCCGCGGCTTTTTCGGTGCGATCAATCGCGAGCCCGCGGGTCGATCTCCACTCAAGTTGCGTTGCGAGCGGCCGTTAGTCGCATTATAATCACTGGTTCTTCACCCAACTGGTCTGGTCGGCGGGAACGTTTGACGACTCATGTTCGACGATTTGCAAAAACGGCTCTCCTCGGCCTTCAAACGCTTTCGTGTCAGCGGAGTTCTGACCGAAGCGAACATGAAGGAAGGTCTGCGCGAGGTGCGCAATGCGCTGCTCGAGGCCGACGTTCATTTCGACGTCGTTCAGGAGTTCATGGCGCGGATCAACGTCGAGGCGTCCGGCACCCAGTTGATCAAGAGCATCCGGCCCGAGCAGCAAATCGTCAAGATCGTGCACGACGAGCTGATCGAGCTGATGGGGCCCGTCGATCCATCGATCCGGTTCGAGAAGGCGGGGCCGACTGTCCTGATGCTTTGCGGCCTTCAAGGCGCGGGCAAGACGACCACGTGCCGGCAAGCTGGCGCGGCTGCTCCAGTCGCAGGGGCGCAAGCCCATGCTCGTCGCGGCCGACCTGCAACGTCCGGCGGCCATCGAGCAGCTCAAGGTCATTGGCACCCAGGTGGGCGTGCCGGTTTTCAGTCAGACGGGGTCTAACCCGGTCGCCGTCTGTCAGCAGGCCCTCATCGAAGCGAACCGCGCGGGCCTGCGATACGCTCATTCTCGACACGGCCGGCCGGCTGCACGTTGACGACGACCTGATGAACGAGCTGACCCAGATCGAGAAGAAGGTCAAGCCGCACCAGGTCTATTTCGTTTGCGACGCCATGACCGGCCAGGATGCCGTTGCCTCGGCCGACGCCTTCAACAAGTCGCTCGAGCTCGACGCGGTGATTCTCACCAAGCTCGACGGCGATGCCCGCGGCGGAGCCGCTCTGTCGGTTCGCAAGGTCACCGGCGTTCCGATCAAGTTCGTGGGCAAGGGAGAAAAGCTCGACAGGCTCGAGCCCTTCGATCCCGAGCGCCTGGTCGGCCAGATGCTCGGCATGGGCGACATCGTCGGCCTGGTCGAGGCCGCACAAAGCGCCGTCGACGAGGAAGAGGCCCGCCGCCAGCAAGAACGGATGGCCAAGGGGAAATTCGACCTCGACGACTTCCGCAAACAAATTGTCAATATGAAGAAGATGGGTTCGATGCGGGACTTGATGAGCAAGATCCCCGGATTGAACCAGATGCCGCTCGACGAGCTCGGCGGGATTGACGCCGACGAGGAGATCAAGCGCATCCAGGGAATCATCGATAGCATGACGCCCGACGAACGGAGCGACCCGCGCGTGATCGACATCTCGCGGCGCCGCCGGATCGCGGCGGGCAGCGGTGTTGATCCGGCCGACGTCTCGGGCCTGGTCAAGCAATTTGACGCGATGGCGGCCGTCGTCAAGCAAATGGCGCAGATGTCGATGCTCGACAAGATGCGGACACTGACCGGCCTGGGGCGAGCGGCCGCGCTCAACCCGGCGGCACGGATCATTCCACCCAAGGTGGGGACCGGAAAGCGGCTCTCGCCCAAGGAACGCGAGAAGCTCAGGAAACAGCGCGAGAAGGACGAGCGCCGCCGCCGTCGCGAAGAGCGAAACGGAGCCGGCTAGGCCAAAATAAGACGAAGTGTTGCTGGCGAATCGCCCTGTTCGCCGACGGAATGCGCTCGCCCACTGTGGCCGCGCCGTCAAAAACGGTATGATGAGTCGTTTTCGAGTGTTTGTCACGAGTTTGACCGCGATCGTTCTGGAATTTGTTTTTCTGGAACCCTGGACCATTCAATCTGGAATGACGCATTCTGGAGCCTGAATCCTGGAATCGGCGGTATCGAGAAGCGGAAAAGAGCCGAGGCCCTCGCCGGGACGACAACTTTGAGGGACTTCGGCCGTTGATGCGAGTGAGAGGAGACGAGGCGTGGTACGACTTCGGATGAAAGCGTTAGGACGAAAGCACCGGCCGTTTTTTCGGATCTGTGCGATGGATTCGCGGCAGGGACGCGACAGTTGCCCGATCGAAGAGCTCGGCCATTATGACCCGATGAGCCGGGATGCGGCGACGCAGACTGTGCTCGACGTGAGCCGGGTTCGCTACTGGCTTTCGGTCGGTGCGCAGCCGTCGCACAAAGTGCAGTGCCTCTTGAACCAGAAGGGCGTGAAGAAACCCGCGCCGGGCGAGCCCTGGCAGGTCGCCGAGACGCCCGCGGCGCCTCCGGCCGCGGCCGCTGCGCCGACCACGCAACCGGCCGCGAGCTGACCGGGAACGGACATCACTTTCATGTCCGCAACCGGGCCGCGGCGGATTGACGTGCTGACGTTGTTTCCGCCCCTTTTTGACGGGTTCTTGAGTCAGAGCATTCTCCGCCGGGCGATCGAGAAAAGGCTCGTCGAGATCGAGCGGTGGGATATCCGCTCATGGGCCGAAGGCAAGCACAAGCAGGTCGACGACCGGCCTTTTGGCGGGGGGCCGGGGATGGTCTTGATGGCCCCGCCGGTGATCATGGCCGCCGAGGCGGTACGGGCCAGCGCCAGCCGCCCGGGCACCTCGTGGCCCTCTCGCCCCAGGGAAAGCGGCTCGATCAGAAACGCGTTGGCGAGCTGGCCGAAGAGGCCCGGATCATCTTGCTTTGTGGACGTTATGAAGGGTTTGACGAGCGGATCATCGAAATATTGCAACCCGAGCTGGTTTCGGTCGGTGATTATGTTCTTTCTGGCGGAGAAGTGGCTGCGATGGTCTTGATCGACGCCGTCGTGCGGCTCATCCCGGGTGTTCTCGGCGATGATCGAAGCGCGGTTGACGAATCGTTCGGACCCGACGGAGGACTGGAATACCCCCAATACACACGGCCGCGTGATTATCGCGGCCACGCGGTTCCCGACATTCTCTTGAGCGGCGACCATGAAGCGATCGCTCGCTGGCGGCGTGAAAATCGTCGCTGATGAGATAAGGGCTCGGCGGTGCTTCCGACCTCGAGCCCGGCGGAATACCGACCGCGATTCCGAGTGAGGACGCGGCAACCGGGTGCGAAACCGACGGTAGGACCGTCAGTCATCCCCACGAGCAATCGCGCCAGCGAGCCACGCAGCCAGCCAGCGGGCGGGTGAGCCAGCCTGGCCAACGAATTATTGAAGATACGATCTTTTGTCAATGATCATAAAATCGGACCGGGCGAGCAGCCATCGGTCCCAGGAAAGGAAGTTTCGATGCAAAACCGACTGATGGACGTCGTGGAGAAGGCCACGCTCAAGACGACGACTCCCAAGTTCGAGATCGGCGACACGGTCGACGTTCACGTGCGGATCCTTGAAGGTGACAAGGAGCGCATCCAGATCTTCAACGGATTCGTGATCGCCCGCTCGGGGGCCGGTCCGCGCGAGATGTTCGTCGTCCGGCGGATCGTGCAGGGCGAGGGCGTCGAGCGGAAATTTCCGCTGCAATCACCACGAATCGCCGATATCGTCGTCAAGCGGTCGGGCAAGGTTCGCCGGGCCAAGCTGTACTACTTGCGCGAGCTCTCGGGCAAAGCGGTGCGCTTGAAAGAGCGTTTCACCAGCACGGCCGGCTCTCCCGAAGCCAAGGCCGCCAAGGCCGAGCGCAAGCGGGTTCGGGCCGCGCGTAAAGAGGCAGCCAAGGCGACGACGAGCTGACGGCGTTCGCGAACGAACGAACGAGCGCATGCGGCGATTCATGATGAAATGCCCGGACGGGCGGTTGACCTGATCGATATCAAAATCAGATCGGTAGAGGTCGCCGCGGCTCCGGGCATTCGAGATTGATATTCGCGTACCCCGGTACGCCCGGCCTCAAAAAGGCCCGTGACGGGGTTCATGACGGGGCGCCGCAGTGGCTTGGCTGCGGTCCTGCGGCCACGGCGTGTCTTTCAGGTCCCGGCGGAACTCGTTTCCAGGCCGAATTGCTCGGCGTTGGTTTCGATGTCGCGCGAATTGAGCTCACGAAGGTGGGGCGCCGGCGGAACGACATGCGGCGGGCTGGTCGCCATGACTTCCTTGATAAACATGAGCATGCGATCGCGAAAGATAGGAGTCGCGCAGCGCCTCGGCGCGCTTGCGGGCTTCCGAAGCGTCGTTTGGGCACCCCTGGCTTTCCCATTCGTCCAGGGCGGTGCACAGTCCGCTCACGGTCGGGTCGAAATAAAGGCGGCCGACGGCATTATCGACCGTTTCGGCGACGCCGCCGCGTCCCAGGGCGATCACGGGCGATCCGCACGCAAGGGCCTCGATCGGAACGATCCCGAAATCTTCTTCGCCCGGAAAAATCAAGGCGCGGCAGGATCGGTAATGATGGCCAATCGCGTGGTCGGGTTGCCAGCCAAGGAAGCGCACGGTCGGACCCGCCATGGCCTCGAGCCGAGCGCGCTCGGGGCCTTCACCGATGACGACCAGGCCGCGGTTCGATTGTGTGCAGGCCATGACGGCCTGATCGATCCGCTTGTAAGGAACGATGCCGACACGACGAGATAAGAGTCGCTGCGCTCTTCGCGTGGAAACGGGCTGTAGAAGTCAACATTGACCGGCGGCTGGATCACCCGGCTTTCGCGGTCGTAGCATTTTGAGATCCGGTCGCGGATCGTTTCCGAGATGGAGACAAAATGCGTCACGCGTTCGGCCGTGGCTCGATCCCATCTTCTGAGTCGTTCCAGCAGGCGTTCAGCCAGGGCGCGGCGAAAGGGCCGATCCGACCAGCTTTCGAGATAAGCATCACGCCCTTCCCAGGCGTAGCGCATGGGTGTGAAGCAATAGCAAATATGGGGGACGCCCGCCGGAGGTTGCACGGCCTTGGCCACGCAGTGGCTCAGGCTGATGACGAGATCGACGTCCTTGATTCGCCACCCGGCGCCGCCAGCGGCATGGCCGGCAGCAAATGGCGGTAATGCCGGAAGACCCCGGGGACTTGCTGGAGAACCGAAGTCTTGATGTTCATCGCCTCGATCGCCGGGCTCAGCGACCCGCGGCGATGGATGAGCGTGAATAGCTGTGCGTCGGGAAAAACGCGGCAGAGGACCTCGAGACACTTCTCGCCGCCGCGCATGCCGGTGAGCCAATCATGAACGAGGGCCACTCGCAGCGAATCGATCGCGGGCGGAGGCAGCTCGCGTTCGGACCGAACGAGTCGGTCGGAAAGCGTTCGCCGCCTGGTCGAGACGGCCGCGAGCGTACCCGCATGGGAGCCGCTTCCGGGGGCATTACCAACGTGATCCCGAACCTCACGCGTCCGGATGCCGGCGTCCATGCCTGCCTCCTCAGTGCGCACCATTGCCGAAGCATGGCTTCCATGCCGCGTCTTCGACTCCCTCGCGCCATCGGTGCGGGAGGGTATCCAAAGTCGCCCGATTGGGCAAGGCGCGTTGCGTCGGGCATCAAAATCCGAATTTTCCTTATGGCCACGACACCGACAGACCGCGCTGGGACGAAAACCTGTCTGCGAGCGTTGGCCGCCGCTATGATATTAGTGGCGCAAGCGATCAGAGGAGCCAGATGCGGCCGATTCCCTTCCTCCGACGGATTCTTGGTGTCCGAAACCGGCTAAACGGCCTTGCACGATTCGGGGAGGGCGAGTCTCCGGACGAGCCGAGTGCCAGTGCCGACCCAGAAAGCCTCGGCGACTCGGAACCACGCAAGGCCGTTTAGATGAGTCATTTAATGCAGTTCGCCGTTCGGAGAAGTCGGCCCTATCAACCTTTTCCACCTGGATGATTCTTACATTGCCTGATGATACTCACCCCGCCGTTAAATCGTTGTTGATCGAAGGCTATCGCAGGATGTCGCCTGTGCAAAAGCTCGAGCGCGTTCGCAGCGCTCAATCGTACTCTCAAGGAACTGGCTCTCGCGGACGTTCGACGCCGGCATCCTGGCGCCGACGAACGTGAGCAAGCCCTTCGAGTGGCATCGCGATGGATCGAACCCGACATCATGCTCGCGGCGTTCGGATGGGATGTGCGAAAAGAGGGCTATTGATGTTGAATGAGCCCCTTCAAGTTGTCGCTCGAATTGCACGAACGTTCGACGATCTGTCGATTCGTTACGCTGTCGGTGGTTCGCTGGCCAGCTCGATCCACGGATTACCTCGCGCGACGCAAGACGTCGACATTCTCGCCGAGATCGCGGTCAGACATGTCGAAGCCCTCGCGAATGCCCTCGGCAATGACTTTTATGTTGATGTCGCAATGATTCGAGACGCGATCGAGCGGCGGGCGTCGTTCAATGTGGTCGAGTTCGCAACGATGTTCAAGGCCGATATTTTTCTACCCAGTCACGACGACTGGTCTCGAGAGGAACTGTCTCGCGCGAAGTCTGTCGAGTTCAGTTTGCCGGATGGCAAAGCGGTCATTCGGTTCGCGAGCCCCGAGGACACGCTCTTGCACAAATTATTGTGGTTTCGCCTCGGTAACGAAGTCTCCGATCGCCAGTGGAGTGATATCGATGGCGTTCTCAAAGTTCAGGGTGCGTCGTTGGATATCGACTACCTCGAGACCTGGGCGCCTTCGCTAAACGTCCTGGATCTGTTACATCGGGCAAGGAACGAGCTTGCGTCCGAGAGTGGTCGAGAAACGTCTTGAGTCATCATCGGGATGAATCATTCCATCACCGCCAAGAAGATCGAAAAGCCGAGGGCACGCGTGGACAAGGACACGCGTGGACATGCACAGCGCGCGCCCGCGCGCCCGCGGCACGCGTGGACATGCACAGCGCGCCGCCCGCGATTGGTACGCATTATCCGCGGCGTCCGGAGCGTTGATTTTGTTCAACGAGCCGACCGGGGACGTGCCCGCGCCGCCTGTCAGCAGGTGGAAGCAGCCTGGTTCGCCACGCGGATGGATAGTGGCAAGCCGGAGGCTCAGTTAGCTGTGGATTAGCTCGCCGCCAGGCTCGATTCCACGACCGATTTGAGCCTCCCGATCCAGGTATAGTCTGCGCAATTTGGCTCCCGACGCTGGATCTGGAGGTCGCATGCTGACACGGAAAATCACAAGGAGATTCAGGATTTTTCGATTTAGTCAGACTCACCTATTGCCTTTGGACATGAGCGTGATCATAGCGCCGGGACGGTGCGGTGGTGTGGACGTCTTGACGCAGCTAACTGTCGACGCGCCGTGACCTTGATCACGCCTACATGGACGGTCAACGAGGCATACGAGACGGCGATGACGTCTCGCTTGCTGAGGAGAATCTTCGCTTGGCGCTCGCCACCCAACTGGTCGCGAAGCGACTGGCGAGAGGGAATGACCGCGGAAGCGATCGCTGCCGAATGGGAAACCGGGCGTGACTTCGTTGCCAGGTTCGGTGTCCCCGTGGGTGCGTTCGTCAGCCATTGAACCTGGCCCGAGCTTTCACACGGTATGTGCGTGAACGGGCCGATAGGAAGCGCTTCGGAAATGCGGCGATCAAGCCGCGTAAACACCGTACTCTCGGGGTCGTGCGCCACCGAGACGCGCGAATATGCGTGACGGCGGAGTGATCTATCACTTGAGAGGAGATGAGCCATGCGCTTGCAGTCAATCACGGGCACTCGTGGACATGCACTGTGATCCGGGCAGTCGTGACGCAAGAATCGTGGGACGGATTGGCAATCCGTCTTACGTTCGTTCGTTCGTTCAAGACTCGTCGAACTTCCAGCCCAAGATGGGCACGCGTGGACATGCACAGTGCGCCTGGGCACGCGTGGACGCACGCTATTACTCCTGGTCGCCGCGTCAGCGATTGTTTCATCGTTCGCTGGGAATGCAGGTCGTCGCTTCCAGTTCTGTTGGCGGCAGCAGACGATGTTCGCGGCATATGAGCAACAGATGTGGGCTGCCGCTTCAAGGCCCAACAATCGGGTCGTGCATGCCGAAGAGGCTGCCGGAGAGAGCGGACATCGGAAGTGGCGTTATCGCTGGGAAGCATTCCGATTCTGGGAGCCTTTCGAATTGATTGAGTCGGAGCCGTACAGCCGCTGATCACCGGCGACAAATCAGGTCTGGCCCACATCGGCACCCGAAAGCCCTCCATCGCCTCCAATGGAGTGCACGCAATCATCTCGGGGGAAGTCCCTGCCCGACTATGGCTCGCCTTTCCGAGAAACGTGCATATCAATTGTGTGCCGTGTGGTATGGTTACGAAGCCGCTGCCGCCTCATGGCATTGTCACCGTTGATCGCCAGGTTGAGACCACACCAAGACCGCAGGTGATGCCGTGCCCGAAGCCATCTTCGCCGTCGAAGTTGACCCCTCTGACCTAGAACTGGGCCAGATCTTGGCTGACTATCGGCGTCTAAAGGCAAGCGAAAAGGCTGCAGCCGCAGCCGAACTGAAGAGACAAATTGAACTCGAGATCACGGAAGGAAGACGATCGTCTCGGCAGCAACCTCTCATCCGGGCGAAGGTCGCCCTGGTAGCAATCCTTGACTCGGTGCGTTCAAGAGTTCGATATCTCACGCCACATCGACCGCATAGTGAACAAACGAACTCGATCCGCACCCATTGACTGCGATTCCCGACGTGATAAGACACGTCGACTTGGTATCGCCGCATAAGGCACATTTAACGGCGCTACGTCGACCGACAAATCTGATCCGGGAACATGGCCATGAGCGACGAGCTGGCGATCCGGCCTGAGACATCGGCACTGCGGTTATCAGGGAGCGACGTCCTCGAGGCGTTCCTGTCGGGCCGCAATACCCGAACACTGGAAGCCTATGCGTTCGATGTTCAGGACTTTGCTCGTTATGTCGGAGCGGCATCACCAGGGGCGGCCGTTGACGGCTTGCTTGCGATGGGACACGGCAACGCCAACTGGGTCGTTCTCGGCTACCGGGCTCATTTGACGGAACGCAAGCTGGCAACAGCCACGATCGCGCGACGGATCGCCGCCTTGCGGTCGATGGTCAAGCTGGCTCGCCAGATCGGCCGCGTTGAATGGACACTCGATGTCATTCAGGCTGCATAAAACACGATCCGATCCTTGGCGATGGAGCGGAGAAAGTAAGGATTTCGTATCGCCCGTACGTCCACAAGGTCAATCTTCCGACCGAATAGATCTTCCAGTCCGAACAGCATACCGAAATAGCAGCGAGCGTTCTCGCCGCGAGGGATCGCTTCGAAGTCGACGAGAAAGTCGAGATCGCTCGTGTCGGCGTTAAACCGCCCGTTGGCCGCCGATCCGAAAAGCTCGAGCCATCGTACCCTGTGTTGGCGGCAGAGCTCGGCAACTTCACTGCGCTTGGACTCGTTCATCGGAGCTTCGATCCTCCCTCCAGACGCCAGATGCCGCAGGCCGCGCTCACGACTGTCCGAAGAACCGAGTTAGCTCTAGCCGGCCAATCCAATTCAGGATGTCCCCGTCGCAGTGGCTTTTCAAGACCTCTTGGGCGTATCGACAAATTCGCCCGGACTTCGCCAGGCGCCGATCCCGGCCGAATGACATGGGGCGCAAGCGTGGACCGGCACGGCGCGCGGCCCGGCAGGGGGCAAGCGTGAGGCTCGGGCGTTCTTCAGTGCAGGGCGTTCTTCAGTGCATGTCCGAGCGTGGGACTCTGCAGACTCGGCATTCCGGGAGAAAAGGGACGAAGACTAACGAGGCTCGGAGCCCGCACCCCTCGCGGGTGCGCGTTCTGCGTGGGACGAAGCACCTTGGTGGGTCCCGAACGTCCGAGTACACTAAACGTGTCTGATCGATGCCGACGCTGGCGTTTCGCGCTTCGATCCTGCCGCCTCCGGAGCTTCCGACATGCGATCCATCGTCACCATCGTCGTGGTCATCCTTTCAGGGACAGCGTCGGCCGAGGATCTCCAGCACAAGCGGGCCGACGTCGACGCCACAATAGATCGAGGCGTCGCCTTCCTGGCCAGAGACGCGATGGCGTGGAAGGACGAGCACAACTGCGTCTCGTGCCACCATGCCGCGCTCGTAATCTGGTCGATGCGTGAGGCGAAACAGCGCGGCCACGCCGTCGATGAGCCGGTCCTGGGCGAGTTGACGAAATGGGTCGCCGAGTCGGGCAACGGCAAATTCGGTCTCGCGAGACCCGCCAGCGCCCCCAACGCGCTCAGTCCGAAGGCCGTTTGGTTCGCCCTCGCACTGGGTGTAGATCCCGCGCCGGACGCGGTCTCTCAGGAAGGCCTGAAACGCCTCCTGGAGACGGTGAGAAGTGAACAGAACAAGGACGGTTCGTGGTCCGCGTGGCCCGAGACCCGGCCACCAATGATGGGCGAGTCGGATCAGAGCATGACGGCGCTGGCGACCCTGGCGGTGCTGCCCACGGCCACGGCGGGCGATGAAGCGGCGAAGGGCGTTCGCGACAAGGGCGTCCGGTGGCTCGCCGACACGAAGACCGACGGCGACCCGCAGTCGGTTGCGATCAGTCTCGTCCTCTGGTGCCGTCTGGGCCGCCCGGCCGGAGAATGGGAGCCGCTGGTCCGCGGCATCATCGAGCGCCAAAATGCCGACGGGGGATGGAGCCAGGCGAAGGCCATGGCGAGCGACGCCTGGGCGACCGGCCAGGCGCTTTATGCCCTGGCCCACGCAGGGATCAAGCCCGACGACCCTGTCATCGCTCGTGCCCAAGCCTTCTTGATCGAGACGCAACGCGACGACGGCTCCTGGCCGATGACGTCGCGGCCGGCCAAACGCGGGGGCGAAGGGTCGAAGAGTCTGATCCCGATCACCGGCGCCGGAAGCGCGTGGGCGGTCTTGGGGCTGGTGCGGAGCCGCTGAGCGGCTCGTTCAAGAACGACACGGTGCGGCCGATGCTCGGGACGATTGCCTTTCGGCAGGGAAACGGGCAGTTACGTGTGCTCCTCGGTATTTGCGCTTCAGGACGCGCCTTCCGCGTAGAAAGGCGCAACCGGGCCTCGTGTGCTCCACGGACTCCGACACGCCGACAGCCGACAATTCCTCGCGGAATCGCCGCTTTCTGACCCCTCACCGCCGGGAAAGCCTGGGACACGGAAAGCGAACCGGTGCGCCTTTCGTGGTTAGCGGATACGTCTCACTCGAGTCTTGGTGCCGAGGCGGGCCCCGCCTGCTCCCGCACTGCCTCTCCATCGCATCTGTCTCAGGAATCAGGCACACGCATCGTCGGCATCCAGCGAGTCGTCCAGCTCGCGTAGGCGCTGTCTGATCTGATCGGGAGTCTTCCCTAGCGCCTCGAGCATCTCGCGATAATTTCCCAGTGCTTGCTCAAGATGTGGGTGTTTATGCCCAGTGCGACGCACAAACTCGACCAGGATCAGCAAGACGCGGCGCATCAAGGGGTCGGCCTCGTCCAGGCGGTTGGTGGCCTGTAGCAGCTGCGCCAGGTTGTTGAGGTCCGTGGCGACCTCAGGGTGATCGTTTCCGAGGGAAAGCTCGTCGATTTTCAATGCGCGGCGCATCAAGGGCTCGGCCTCGTCCAGGCGGTTGGTGGCCTGTAGCAGCAGCGCCAGGTTGCTGAGGCGGATGGCGACTTTGGGGTGATCGTTTCCGAAGGAGAGCTCGTCGATTTTCAAGGCGCGGCGCATCAAGGGCTCGGCCTCGTCCAGGCGGTTGGTGGTGGCCTGTAGCAGCAGCGCCAGGTTGCTGAGGCGTGTGGCGACTTTAGGGTGATCGTTTCCGAGGGAAAGCTCGTCGATTTTCAAGGCGCGGCGCATCAAGGGCTCGGCCTCGTCCAGGCGGTTGGTGTCCTGTAGCAGCTGTGCCAGGTTGTTGAGGCGGATGGCGACTTTGGGGTGATCGTTTCCGAAGGACAACTCGTCGATTTTCAAGGCGCGGCGCATCAAGGGCTCGGCCTCGTCCAGGCGGTTGGTGGCCTTTAGCAGCTGCGCCAGGTTGTTGAGGTCCGTGGCGACCTCAGGGTGATCGTCTCCGAAGGAGAGCTCGTCGATTCTCAAGGCGCGGCGCATCAAGGGCTCGGCCTCGTCCAGGCGGTTGGTGGCCTTGAGCAGCATCGCCAGGTTGTTGAGCTTCGTGGCGACTCTGGGGTGATCGTTTCCGAAGGAGAGTTCGTCGATTTTCAACGCGCGTCGCATCAAGGGCTCGGCCTCAGCCAGGCGGTTGGTGTCCTTTAGCAGCGTCGCCAGGTTATTGAGCTCCGTGGCGACTCTGGGGTGATCGTTTCCGAAGGAGAGCTCGTCGATCTTCAAGGCGCGTCGCATCAAGGGCTCGGCCTCGTCCAAGCGGTTGGTGTCCTGTAGCAGCTGCGCCAGGTTGTTGAGGCAGATGGCGACTCTGGGGTGATCGTTTCCGAAGGAGAGCTCGTTGATGAGCAAGGCGCGGCGCATCAAGGGCTCGGCGGTTCGATACTGGCCGCGGTTTAACCAGTACCGTCCCAGTTGGCTCATGAGCCTTGCCGTGGGCTCGGCCAGCCCAGCGGCATCGGCGTGACGGCTGACGGCGTCGATATGCACCGCCAGCGGCGTCCAGATGTTCCAGCTCCGCACGTCACCCGGATCACCGGTGGCGGCGGCATCGACGGCCTTCAGGGCGATCTGTAGCGCGGCGCTGCCGTCAGCCTCGGGAATGCGACCGCGGGTGATCTCCTGCACCAGCCTGTGCACCACAGCCGCGTCGTCCGCGGCATCAAAACGGACCAGCGAATAGGCCGCAAGACCAGCCAGCGCATCACGAGGGTCGCCGATCGCCTCAGCCAAAGGGGCAGTATCGAATAGGAAAGGCGGGATCGGCTCAGGGGCCAGCCAGGCCAGAGCTTCGAGCAACCGCCGTTGCGGTTCACTTAACTGGGCGAAAGTAGTCTCCCACGTCACGGCCACGCTGGCCGGGTACTGCATCAGCCGTGGGTCGTGCCAGCGTAGGACCTCCCGACGTTTCGCCTGCCAGCGGTTGAGATACTCGGCGAAGGAGAGCCGCTGCTTGTCGATGTAAGCACCGGCTTGCTCCAGGGCCAGGGCCAGGCCGTCCAGCTCGCGGGCGATCGCGGGAGCCGTGGCAGTGTCATCAGCTTTCTGGCTCCGGTGCGGTGTGCGCTCGATGAGGAAGGCGGCCGCGTCGGCCTCTTTGAGCACGTCTAGCTCGAGCGGCTCGACGCCGGCGCTCCAGTTGCTGATCCGCGACGTGATCAGCACGTGCCCTTTGCGCAGCCGGGCCAGCAACCGCTGCACCTCGGCGGCGGCTTCCTCGGTATCGACGTTGTCGATGATCAAGAGCCAGCCGGGATGAGCATCGAGCCAGTCGAGCACCGCGGCCAGTTGCTCATCGATCGAAGCCTTGTCGGTGGTTGTCCCCAGGACGCCCGATAGGTTGCTCAGATTCGAGCGGAGCTCGGCGATGGTTGGGGCCGAGATGAACAAGAGCGCGGTGTAATCGTCGGTATGCCGCCAGGCATACTCGAGCGCGCCACGGGTCTTGCCGATACCGCCCAGGCCATGCACGGCCAGGCGGTTGACGATGGCGGTGGCCCCGGGCCTGGGTACGCCGAGCCGCCGGTGAAGGTCGGCGAGGAAAGCCTCGCGGCCCTTGAACAGCGAGCCAATGGAATGGTAAGGCAGGTGAATCGGCTTTGTCGGCCGCTCTTGAATCTGCCAGCCGTCGCGGAGCACCAGCCGGCAGCAATGATCCGGGCTGTCGAACTCGTTCCAGTGCTCACCGCTCGCTCTGACCTCATCTTGGAAGTGGCGCTGCCACAGAGCATGCTCAGCCGGCTGCGTGACCGGGTGTTCGTCGAGATACTCCTGGGATGCGAGGTAGAGGTAGATGTCCTTGCGAGGCTCGCGGGAGCCGTCGAGTCGGTGGCCGAGGGCGAAGAAGTACTCCCACTGGGTGTAGGAACGGGGGGGATCGACGGCCGGAACGGCGACGCCCGAGGCTTCGCATCCGTAGGCATCACCCACCAGGGCGATGACGCGATCGCACTGGGCGACATACTGCTCGAGCTGCTCGATGAGGGTGCGTGGTCCCTGCTGAAAGTCTTTCTGGACCTTGACCTCGCAGCCGATGGCGTGGAGGTCGCTGGCGAGCGCATTGCGGCACTCTTTGAATTGGCCCGTGACGGCGGAGAGAAAGATCTTCATCCTCGTGGCCCCGACCGAGCAACCTCAATCGTAACCCACACGGCGTGGTCTTCACGGATGTGCCAAGAGCCTCAGGCGATCCGTCAACTTCGCGCGGGACCGCGGGAAAAACTGCTGTGCTCCGGTGCGGTAGCCCCAGGGAGCTTCTTGAAATTGATCTTATCCCACGGACCACATCACTTTCTAGCTGGATCCCACGATGCATCGGAGGGTGTGCGACGCGGGCACTTTTGTTGCTGCCAGCAGATCAGGGGTTTGGGCCGATTTCCGGGAGCAGGCCATTTCGGGGCGAAGCGTGGACGAGCACAGCGCGCCTGCCTGGATCTGTCCGATTGCCGATATTTGCTGACAGGAGCCGGTCACGAATCGTCGGCATCCAGCGAGCCGTGAAGCTCGCGCAAGTTCTGCCTGATCTGATCGGGAGTCTTCCCTCAGCGCCCGAGCAGCCCGCGATAATTGCCCAGTATTGCGTCAAATTGTGGGTGTTCGCGCCCAGTGCGGCGCATAGACTCGACCGGGATCAGCAAGGCGCGGCGCATCAAGGGCTCGGCCTCGGCCAGGCGGTTGGTGGCCTGAAGCAGCTGCGCCAGGTTGTTGAGGTCCGTGGCGACATCAGGGTGATCGTTTCCCAGGGAGAACTCATCGATGTGCAAGGCGCGGCGCATCAAGGGCTCGGCCTCGGCCAGCCGGTTGGTGACCTTTAGCAGCGCCGCCAGGTTGTTGAGACGGACGGCGACTCTGGGGTGATTATTTCCGAAGGAGAGCTCGTCGATGAATAAGGCGCGGTGCATCAAGGAGCTCGGCCTCGGCGAGGCGGTCGGTGTCCTGAAGCAGCTGCGCTAGGTTATTGAGGCGGATGGCGACTTTGGGGTGATCGTTTCCGAAGGAGAGCTCGTCGATTTTCAAGGCGCGGCGCATCAGGGGCTCGGCCTCGTCCAGGCGATTGGTGGCCTGTAGCAGCTGCGCCAGGTTGTTGAGGTCTCTGGCGACGTTGGGGTGATCGTTTCCGAAGGAGAGCTCGTCGATTTTCAAGGCGCGGCGCATCAAGGGCTCGGCCTGGTCCAGGCGGTTGGTGTCCTGTAGCAGCATCGCCAGGTTGTTGAGGTCTGTGGCGACGTTGGGGTGATCGTTTCCGAAGGAGAGCTCGTCGATTTTCAAGGCGCGGCGCATCAAGGGCTCGGCCTCGTCCAGGCGATTGGTGGCTTGGAGCAGCAGCGCCAGGTTGTTGAGGTCTCTGGCGACTCTGGGGTGATCGTTTCCAAAGGAGAGCTCGTCGATTTTCAAGGCGCGTCGCATCAAGGGCTCAGCCTCGGTCAAGCGGTTGGTGTCCTGTAGCAGCGTCGCCAGGTTGTTGAGCTGCGTGGCGACTCTGGGGTGATCGTCTCCGAAGGAGAGCTCGTCGATTTTCAAGGCGCGACGCATCAAGGGCTCGGCCTCGTCCAGGCGGTTGGTGCCCTTTAGGAGCAGCGCCAGGTTGTTGAGCTTCGTGGCGACTCTGGGGTGATCGTTTCCGAAGGAGAGGCTCGTCGATTTTCAAGGCGCGGCGCATCAAGGGCTCGGCCTCGGCCAGGCGGTTGGTGGCCTTTAGCAGCAGCGCCAAGTTATTGAGGCAGATGGCGACGTTGGGGTGATCGTTTCCGAAGGAGAGCTCGACGATGAGCAAGGCGCGGCGCATCAAGGGCTCGGCAGCGCGATACTGGCCGCGGTCGAGCCAGTATAGTCCCAGATTGTTCATGAGCCGAGCCGTGGGCTTGGCCAGCCCAGCGGCATCGGTGTGACGGCTGACGGCGTCGACATGCGCCGCCAGCGGCGTCCAGATGTTCCAGCTCCGCACGTCACTGGGATCACCCGTCGCGGCGGCATCGACGGCCTTCAGGGCGATCTCCGGCGCGGCGGTGCCGTCAGCCTCGGGAATGCGACCGCGGGTGATCTCCTGCACCAGCCTGTGCACCACAACCGCGTCGCCCGCGGCTTCAAATCGGACTAGCGAATAGGCCGCAAGACCAGCCAGCGCGACACGAGGTTCGGCGATGGCCTCCACCAGGGGGGCAGTATCGAACAGGAACAGCGGGATCGGCTCGGCGGCCAGCCAGGCCAGGACTTCGAGCAATCGCCGCTGAGGTTCACTTAACTGGTCGAAGGTGGTCTCCCAGGTCACCGCCACGCTGGCCGGGTACTGCATCAGCCGCGGGTCGTGCCAGCGAAGAACCTCCGGCCGCTTCGCCTGCCAGCGGTTGAGATACTCGGCGAAGGAGAGCCGCTGCTTGTCGATGTAAGCACCGGCTTGCTCAAGGGCCAGGGCCAGGCCGTCCAGCTCGCGGGCGATCGCGGACGCCTTGGCGGTATCATCAGCTTTCTTGCTACGGTGCGGTGTGCGTTCGATGAGGAAGGCGGCGGCGTCGGCCTCCGCCAGCACGTCCAGCTCCAGCGGCTCGACGCCGGCGCTCCAGTTGCTGATCCGCGACGTGATCAGCACGTGCCCTTTGCGCAGCCGGGCCAGCAAGCGCTGCACCTCGGCGGCGGCTTCCTCGGTATCAACATTGTCGATGATCAAGAGCCAACCAGGATGAGCATCGAGCCAAGCGAGCACCGCGGCCAGTTGCTCATCGATCGACGCCTTGTCGACAGTTGTCCCCAAGACACCGGATAGGTTGCTCAGATTTGAGCGGAGCTCGGCGATGGACGGGGCCGAGATGAACAAGAGCGCGGTGTAATCGTCGGTATGCCGCCAGGCATACTCGAGAGCGCCGCGAGTCTTGCCGATACCGCCAAGTCCATGCACGGCCAGGCGGTTGACGATGGCGGTGGCCCCGGACCTGGGTACGCCGAGCCGCCGGTGAAGGTCGGCGAGAAAAGCCTCGCGCCCCTTGAACAGCGAGCCAATGGAATCGTAAGGCAGGTGAATCGGTTTGGTCGGCCGCTCTTGAATCTGCCAGCCGTCGCGGAGAACCAGCCGGCGAAGCTCATCTTCGGAGTTAAACGCGTTCCAGTGCTCACCGCTCGCCCTGATCTCATCTTGGAAGTGCCGCTGCCACAAAGCATGCTCATCGGGCTGCGCGACTGGGTGTTCGTCGAGATACTTCTGGGAGGCGAGATAGACGTAGATATCCTTGCGAGCCACGCGCGAGCCGTCGAGTCGGTGTCCCAGAGCGAAGAAATACTCCCACTGGGTGTAGGAACGGGGCGGATCGACGGCCGGAACGGCGACGCCCGAGGCTTCGCATCCGTAGGCATCACCCACCAGGGCGATGACGCGATCGCACCGGGAGACATACTGCTCGAGCTGTTCGATGAGGGTGCGTGGTCCCTGCTGAAAGTCTTCCTGGACTTTGACCTCGCACTCAATGGCGCGGAGGTCGCTGGCGAGCGCATTGCGGCACTCCTTGAATTGGCCTGACACGGCGGAGAGAAAGATCTTCATCCTCATGCCCTCCACCGAGCGCCTCAACCATGGCCTACCCGGTGCATGTGCCAGGTACGAGTCCGAATACTGTGCCGATACGTCGCACTCGCGCGACACTTGGGGGCAAAACCGCTGAGCTTCGGTGCGGCAGCCCCAGATCGCTTCTTGAAATATGATCTTATCCGACCGTCCTCTTCGCTTGCTGCGCAGATCCTCTTCGAAAGGCGAGACAAACCCCGCCGATGGTCAGCGAAAAATGATTGGCGAGTTCCAATCGCGAGCATTGCTGGCAGGGACCGGGGCTGCTCTGGGGACACCATACTCAATGGGGCTGTTCTGTACTTGTTCTGAGGACAACTTGTTCCGGCGAGACCATACTCAATAATAGCCACGAGTTGTGTATGGCGGCGTCCCCGGCGTGCGTTTGGAATGTGTTAGCCGAGGTAAACGTGCTCCGCGAGGATGGAGGAGCTTCCACGAATTGACATGCCGTGCCTCGCCACGCGCGGCCTCGGCGAGAAGCAATTCGACGGGCTAACCGAGGCCCTGGACAACCGGCTACCGTTACCGGCCAGATGAACAATGGAGGAGCCCGGAGATGGTTGACCAGGTGGGAATCTCCTTGAGATGCCTTTCAGCAACTCGGGGCGAGGCAAACCGCGAGGCGCTTGCGCCAATACCAACCAATCCTGCATCCACGCAGCCTTTCCTGATCCCGCGAGCTTCGTGGTCACACTCTGCCATGCTTCGCCACCGTGGGTCATTCAGGCGCGCTCGTAAATCGTTTGATGTGTCAACATACGCTAAATCGGTAAACTGTGCCGGTTATTCAGCCGCCTCACCGTAACATGTTGATGCTTCGAGTGATACGGCAAGAGGACTGGTCGTGCGGGTTACTCAAGCGTCTAACCGTAACATGTTGATGCTTCATGAGATACGGCAAAAGGTCTGGTCGTGCGGGTTACTCAAGCGTCTAACCGTAACATGATGATACTTAGGGAGATGCGGCAAAAGGTCTGGTCATGCGGGTTGCTCCGGCGTCCAGACAGAAGTCGATGATCCGGATCGAGTTAGAGCGAATCTTTGAACTTCCGATTAGTCAGGTGCCGCAAGCGGAACTCGAAGCGGGATAAAGAGATGGGGACAATTTTGTCTTCCCGAGGCATTTCTCGGCGCGCGGCCATTTAAACGCCATGTGTCACTCGTCTTGACAAGCGCGCGTTGCCGTGATGGGGGCACGCATACTGACGAAGATTTGACTGGCATGAGGTTGTCGCTCGCCACGATCAACGGGATTGAAAACCAGAACCTCGGCCGCTGATGCCGTCGAAAACCTTTTAGCCCTCGTGGCGCGAATTCTGACTCTCAAGCCCAAAACGGCCTGCTCTCAGCATCCGCTCGCCCTCCCTGGTCACGGACGTCCAGACACCACGAAATTTGACTCATCAGTCGATGTCCGCTGTCGCGACCGTCGGTATACTGAATCTTGATCAGGATTGAGCTCGGTAGGGATGGTCTCGCTTCGCTCAGCCCGCCAGAAGCTTGCGAGCAGGGACCGAGCAGCGAGTTTCGTAGAATGCGAATCCATGAAGCGTGTGGCAATCTTGGGCGCCGGGGGAATGGGCACGGCGCTGGCTCTTCTGTTTAGCGAGGCCGCCCTTGATGTTTGCCTCTGGGTGCGTGATCCCGCGCGTCGTGGCCAAATGGCCGCGACGCGCGTGAATGAGCGGCATCTCCCGGGGATCCTGATTCCCGAGACGGTGCGGATCACGAGTGACGCGGTGGTCGCCGCCGACGGAGTCGACCTGATCGTCGCCGCGATTCCGACGTCGTATTTACGGGCGACGCTTGATCGGTTGGCTGGCGACTTGCCTGCGGGTATTCCCGTCTTGAGCGTGGTCAAGGGGATCGAGTATGGCTCGTTCGCGCGGCCGAGCCAGATTATTATTGCGACACTCGGGCCAAGGTCGATCGCCGTGCTCAGCGGTCCGAGTCATGCCGAGGAGCTGGCCCGCGGCCTGCCGGCCTCGGTGGTCGTCTCGGGGGCCGATGATCGGCTGAACGCTCAAGTGCGCGACATGCTATCGCACGAGGCGTTTCGTGTTTACACGAGTACGGATGCGCTGGGAGTCGAGCTCGCCGGCGCGCTCAAGAACATCCTGGGGATCGCGGCGGGAATCTGCGATGGCCTGGGCTTTGGAGACAACGCCAAGGCCGCGTTGCTCACACGCGGTCTGGTGGAACTGGCGCGGCTCGGGGTCGCCTTGGGCGCGCAGCACGAAACGTTCTACGGACTGGCCGGCGTCGGGGACGTCGTGACTACCTGTTACAGTCCCCATGGCCGCAATCGTGCAGTCGGCGAGCGGATCGGCCGTGGCGAATCGCTGGCGCACATTCTCGACGGGATGGTCAATGTCGCCGAAGGCGTGCCGACGACGCGAAGTGTTCACTCGCTTGCGAAAAAGCAAGAAATCGAGATGCCGATCACAGCGGAGCTTTATCAAATTCTCTTTGAAGGCAAGCCGCCGCGCGCCGCGGTCTCCGACTTGATGATCCGGACGCCCAAGGTGGAATGGCAATGGTGAATCCACCTGGCGAAACCTGCCAGATAGCCTTCAAGGAGTGGGCCGGCGTCTGCGCGGCGCTGGCCCGGGGGCGGCAGACGATCGTTCTTCGAAAAGGGGGAATTCGTGAGTCGGAGGGCCCCGGCCGGTTTTCCATCGAGTATTCCGAGTTCTGGCTCTTCCCAACCTGGTTGCACCAGGCCGAACAGGGGTTGCGGCAAGAAAGCCAGGGCCGAGCGGTCGCTTTTGAACGGCCCGAGAACGGCTTGATTCCGGTGAGCGCGCTCGTCCGTGTCGAACGGATCGCCTATATCGACCGCGTTGATCTGTTGCCATCGCTGGAAGAATTTCACGTGCTGACCGCCGAGACAGTTTTGAAGAGATACCACTATCGCCAGCCAGGCATCTGGGTACTCGGTGCACGCGTCTGGCGGCGCGACGTGCCCTTTGAGATCGCGCAAACCGACGCACAAGCCGGATGCAAGACGTGGGTGCCGCTTGAAGAGCCGCTCTCCACCGCGGGGCTCACGCCGGCACTTGATGAGGCCGAATGGGCGGAGCGGAGCGACCGTCTGGCCGCCGTTCTTGATCAAAAACTTTGAAGGTCGCTGGCAAGACGAACGAAGGTCGCGGCGAATCGCGATCGACCGATTTCGTTGCCATGGTGTTTGATCGACTCAATCGAGGGGATGTATGACTCTGCGTGGCGTGGTCCAGGAAGTCCGGGATTTTCCAGCGACATTCGCATTCTGTCTGCTCTGGGTGATTGTCTTTGGCGGCTTCATGGGTACACAGATCAGCTCCGGAGCGCATCCGTCATGGCAGAAGTGGCTCTTTTTCGGCATTGGCAACGGCCACCGGTTCGGCGACCTCACACTCGAAGACCTGGGCGCGTATGAGTACTGGCGTCTGATCACCTCGACGTTCATTCACTTCAGTCTGATTCATCTGGTGTTGAACACGGCCGCGATGTACCAGATCGGCACGCTCGTGGAATCCTGGTACGGGACGCCGCAATCGATATTCATCTACGGAGTGACCGGCGGCGTGGGCAATCTGATCTCGGCGCTCATCCGCTATGAAATCGGCTCGAACCCGCACATTCATTCGGGAGGGGGCTCGGTCGTCATCATGGGCCTGGTCGGGCTCTGCGCGGTGGCCGGGTTGCGCTCGAAAACGCCGATGGGGTTATCGCTGGGGCGGCTGATGTTGTTCTTCATTGTCGTCACCGCGGCCATCGGGATCGCTTTGCCGCAGTACATCGATAACTGGGGACACACCGGCGGGGCGCTGGTCGGCGCGGTACTTGGCTTTATGCATCGCGGGCTTTTGCGGGCGGCGCAGCCCCGCGGCGTGGGGGCGTGGAATCTTGACGGGGGTTATCATCGTGGGCTGCGGAGCCGCCCAGGTTGTTGTCGACCGCTGCGACGCCCCACTTTATGAGGAACGAACCCGCCTGCGGCAGATGGCGGTTCTCGAAACCAATTATCAGGTGCTCACTCAAGTCGATCGTTTCCTTCGCCGGCGGCCGATCGACGCCCCAGCCGCGCGAATTCTCGACCGTCTCGACGTCGAATACACGGGAAATTCAAAGCGGCTTGACGAGGTGCGCCGGGTACAGGCTCTGGCGGCCAAGGCAACCGCCCACCCGTTGACCGACGCCGAATCGCAAGAAATTCGCAACCTGCTTGCAGAGATGATCAAACAATCGCGCGATGATTACGCGGTCGAGCGTCAGAAGCTCTGGCAGCTTCGTGAAAGCCCGGCCTACCGCCGGCTACGCTGATCGATATGGTGTGGTTCGTGCCATACAGCCGGCCGAAAAAGGGCGGGGTTCGCGGCGAGTGTCATGCGACGGGCCCGCTTGTCAGCAGGCGCCTGCGCGGTGACGCGGTCGGCCGCGACGATCCTTGAGGGCGGCGACGAAGTCGGCCATCGAACGAATCGCCGAGTCGAATTCGGTGAAATAGCAGCCGACGACTTCAAGGTCGTGTGCGTCGCTCGAGCCGGTGGCTGCCATCGGATGTTCACGTAGAAGATTTTCGGTTTTCGCGCGGGTTGCGCTCGTGACGTTGTTGCTCACGAGCTCGAGAGCGTCAAAGACCGGGCCGTGGTGCTCGACGATGGTGTCGAACGGCTGATCCCAGCGGAACGGGTGCGCAGCCACAATGGCAGCGCCGTGGCGGCGCACGGTCTGGAGCAAGTCGCCGAGCGAGATGCCAGCCGGCGCGTCGTCGAGATTGGGGAGGCCATAGACCAGAAAATGGCCTTCGCGGGCCGAGATCTCGGCGCCTGAAAAACGCGCAACGGGGCTGCCCGCGCCGCCAGTTCAGCGAGTTCCTCGCGTTCCCACTGGTAGTCGTGCTCGGTGATCACCACGCCGTCGAGCCCGACTTCCCGGGCTCGGTCAATCAAATCGAGAGGGTCGATCAGACTATCAGGCGAGTGCCGTAACGTGTGCATGTGATGATCGAACTTCATTGAGGTCTCCGCGCTGGCGTGTTCGAGGTGGAAAGTGGCGCCGGGGACAAGGCGCAACCGTCGCGGCCCGTATCGTCTTCGACGTGCAAGACGGCCCCGGATTCGTCGATCTTCAGATAGCTGGAACGACGTTGCCATCCTCCCAGAACGATCAAGCGGGGCTCATGCGTTTGTTCATCGACCGCGCGGTGAACATGCCCGATCACGACGAGGTCAGCCGAGCCCTTCGATTGCGTCGCGTAGTCGCGATAGACATGCAAATGCCGTTCTTCGTCAGCGTTCAGGCCCTCGTTCGTTTTTCCACGCGAGAATGCGATCGAGGGTTGTGGCGATCGGATGCGGCACGTATCCAAACGCCTCGAAGAACGCGCGGCCTTCCATGAGTGCTTTCCACGCTCGACGCGCTCCCAGTCGGTGCCCATGAACGAGCTTGATCCGCAGACCGTGAACGGTCATGTCGTAGGGCTCGACGATGATGCTCGCGCCGAGTTTGTCTTCGTAAAACGGCGAGAGCCATTCATCGTGGTTGCCGGCCATGATCGAAAGCGAGCCGCCGTTCTGGCGGAATTCGATCAAGGCGCGGAGGCTGGGGCTTTTGAGCGGGTCGGCCTGACGGCGCCGCGAGCCCATCCAGAAGTCGCAGAGATCGCCGGCGATGACGAGTGCGTCGTTTCCTGTCAGGCGGCCCATCCAGGCGTGGAAGCGGCGATCGCGATCGGGCCGATCGTGGCGGAGATGGACGTCGCTGGCGAAATAGTGGGGCACGTTCGGCGGTTCCTCGGCCATCAACATTGGTCAGGCGTGGTCCAGATCGCCGAAGACCAGTCCAGCCAGAACGGGCGTCGCGTTTCGCGCGGCGGCAAGGTCCCTGGATCGGACGGAATTTTGAACCAAGGGGGCGCCGTTGACAGTGCGAGAACGGACCGGGCTCGGAGTGATCCACAGGTTGGGAAACGCGGGGCACTGCCGCGCGGCATGAATTCGGCGCGCCGGCCGGCGGCGAGGAGCACTTGATCGGCGGCGTCAATCGCGATGGCGGGGTCATTACACTGTTCGCTCAGGTGCAGCAAGACGACATGGCGGAGGGCACTCGCGCCTGAGCGTGCCAGGATGGCGTGGAGAAGCTCGGCTCCCTGGTCGTTTGAAAGATGTCCCCGGTCGCCCAGGTTCCGCGCGATCAAGAAATCGGGGCGGGGGGACGACCGCTGAAGGCCGACGTCGTGATTGAATTCCACTCCCAGCACATCGACATCGCTCAAGCAGTCGGCCATCCGATCCGACCAGCACCCGGTGTCAGCCACATAGCCGACGCTGACAGGCCGCTGGCGGCGGCCCGTTGAAACTTCGATGCGGAAACCAAAAGTCGGCCCGCCGTCGTGGCGCAGCTCGATTGGCTCTAACCTCAAGCCGGTTGCTGTCAGAAATGGCGCCTCGTCGTAAGGCCGGACGAGTCCGGCCTGGTCGAGCTTGCGAAAGCCGACGTCGCCAAGCAGGGCCGATCGGTGGCCTTCATGGCAGTGAAGGATCACGCCTCGCTTTGCCATTTCAGCGAATGATCCGGTGTCGACGTGGTCGCCGTGCGTATGCGTCAGCACGGCCGCCGCGATCCGCGACCAGGTCGCGCCGACACTCTCGAGACGCTCGCCCAGCGCCGGGGTCCGATGCCCGCGTCGATCAGTAAACCAGCGCCGCGGCCGCGAACCAGCGTCGAATTACCGCGCGAGCCGCTCGCGAGCACGGCGAATTGAACCGACATGGCAGGCACCTCATCCATCATCCTGTTCGGCGATCTCGAACGATCGTCCGTGATCCACGATCACGAGCCGCCGGCCAACAGCCCAGCGCGCACGAGCGGCCACAGCAGGTCGATCTTTGTCTGTGGGTCCACACGTTTTCGAGTCTGGTCGTTTGACGGCATCAGGCCAGTTTAGGGTCAACCGTTGGTTTCGGGCAAGATGTGCCGGGGTTTACGTGCCTTGCCCAGGGGCCGTCTTGACCGAAAAGGCCTTCGCCATTTCAGGAAATTCCGCAAGTAGCCTTCCGGCGAGCGTCCGCTGGTGTAACATATCTGCTTTCGAGAACGGGGAGGGAGGCAGGCGTGTCGCATGTTGTCGTTTCGTCGCATCCGATCGTGCAACATCATCTTGCCGTGCTCCGCGATATCCAGACGCCTCCGGCCGAATTTCGCCGGGTCGTTCGGATGCTGGCGGTACTCCTGGCCCAGGAGGCGACCGCCGATCTCGCGCTCGTCGATGGCGAAGTGACGACTCCTCTGGGACCGGCCAGGGCACGCAAGTTAAAGGATGTGGTCGGGATTGTGCCGATTCTGCGCGCGGGCCTCGGGATGGCCGACGGCGTCATCGAGTTGCTGCCCGAAGCCGAAGTGTGGCATATCGGGCTCTACCGTGACGAGACGACGCTGCGGCCGAAGGAGTATTACAACAAGTTCCCCGTGGCGACGCGGGTGACACTGGGCCTGCTCGTCGATCCGATGCTTGCCACCGGGGGCTCGGCTGTTCGGGCTTGTGAGATCATCAAGAAAGCGGGCGTACCGCGCTTGAAACTCCTCTCCTTGATCGCCGCGCCCGAAGGCATCGCCTTGATGCGAGAAGTCATGCCAGACGTGACGATTCACGTCGGAGCAATCGATGAACGGCTGAACGATTTCGGCTTTATTCATCCTGGTCTGGGCGACGCCGGCGACCGCCAGTTCGGCACGGGTGCGGGACCCAGTGCGACGGTGTAACCAAAGGAGACGCGATGCCGCCAATCGAGAGAGGTCGGGTCGATCATGCGGGCCGTTGACATCATTCGCAAGAAGCGCGACGGCCATGCTCTCTCCGCGGCGGAGATTTCGGCGATGGTCGCGGGCAGCGCGACGGGCGACGTCGCCGACTATCAGTGGGCCGCGCTGCTCATGGCGATCGTCTGGCGCGGCATGAACGCGGCCGAAACCGCCGCGCTGACCGATGCGATGATCCGCTCGGGGACCGTGGTCGACTTATCGCATATTCGCGGCCTCAAGATTGACAAGCACAGCACGGGGGGCGTCGGTGACAAGACGAGTCTGATCCTGGCGCCGATCGCGGCGGCCGCCGGCGTGCCGGTACCGATGGTCTCCGGGCGCGGATTGGGGCACACCGGAGGCACCCTCGACAAGCTCGAATCGATCCCCGGGTTTCGCGTCGATCTCGACCTCGAGCGGTATCAAGCCGTGCTCGGATCGTGCGGCCTGGTGATGATCGGCCAGACGGCCGAAATCGCACCGGCCGACAAGTTCCTTTACGCACTGCGAGACACGACGGCCACGGTCGAATCGATCGCGCTCATCGCCGCATCGATCATGTCGAAAAAGCTGGCGGAGGGCATCGACGGCCTGGTTCTCGACGTCAAGACGGGCAACGGCGCGTTCATGGAGCGACTCGACGATTCGCGGGAATTGGCCGAAGCGATGTGCGCGATCGGCGCCGGGCTCGGCAAGAAAATGGTCGCTTTGATCACGCGAATGGATCAGCCGCTCGGCTGTGCGGTCGGCAATGCCGTCGAGGTGGCCGAGTGCCTCGCTTGCCTGCAAGGAGATGGGCCCGGTGATCTGGTCGAGCTGTCGATCGACCTGGCGGCCGAGATGGTTTTGATGGGCGGCGTCGCGCAATCGCTCGAGGAAGCCCGCGACATCTGCCAGGAGAAAATCGACGACGGGTCAGCCTTCGATCGCTTTCGCCATCTGGTGAAAGAGCAGGGGGGCGACGTGCGTGCCATCGACGATCCGTCGCGCTTACCGCAACCGCGGCGCTCGGTCGTCTTGAAGTCGCCCCGCGCGGGGTTTGTCACGGCCCTGGCCGCACGGCCGGTCGGCCACGCGACCATGCTCTTGGGGGCCGGGCGAGCGCGGATGGATAGTCCGGTCGATCATGCCGTGGGCGTGATCTTGCACAAGAAGGTCGGCGACGCCGTCGCCGAGCACGAGCCCCTGTGCACGTTGCTCGTCAATGACGAGCGCTCGCTCGGCGACGCACAATCGTTGATCTTGAATGCTTATACCATCGCCGCCGAGCGCTCGGTCGCGCAGCCGCTTGTCGTCGAGCGGATCGCGGCAGCGCCAATTAATTCAGATTGCTCCCCATTGCATGCGTGAAAGTCAGGTGCGGATGCGCAAGCCGATCTTGATATTATTCGGAATAGCCGCCCTGGTTATTCTCGCCTTGCTCGCACGCGGCGGCCGCGTGCACGCTCAAGACTCCGTGAACGACTCGAAGGCGAAAGAGCCTGCCGCGGAGGCGGAGAAGCGAAAAGAAGCTCGGGAGGATCGCGAGCCGCGCGCGCGGATCGTGGCAGGGCCCGTTGAGACGGTGCGCGTCTACCGGCTTCCGATCGGCCCGTGGACGTGGGTATTCACGATGCCCGAATCGGTCGACTTGCCCGACATCGCCGATCGATTTCGCGGATTCTTCGGCATGTTCGCTATCCTTGGCGTGGCGTCGTTTCTGTCGGAGAATCGTGCGGCCATCTCGCGCCGGGTCGTTCTTTGGGGGCTGGCGCTTGCAGTGGGGTTTCGCGCTCCTGGTGTTACGTGTGCCGGCCGGCATTCAGGTGCTCAAACAGGCGGGCGAGGTGATCAAGGCGATCCTCGATTGCGCCCTCGAAGGGGCGGCGTTTGTCTTCGGCCCCGCGATGGTCAATCCGCAGGGGCCGTCGGGATTTGTCTTCGGAGTTGCGTGTCTTGCCGACCGTGATCTTCGTCGCGGCCCTGTTCGCGGTGCTCTATCATCTCGGGATGATGCAATGGATTGTCCGCGGGTTCGCCGTGGTGATGGCCTGGCTCATGGGCACCAGCGGCGCTGAATCGCTCAACGTGGCCGCGTCGCTGTTCCTCGGCCAGACCGAAGCACCGTTGACGATCCGGCCTTACTTGCCGAGGCTCACGAAGTCGGAGTTATTGACCGTGATGACCTCGGGCATGGCGCATGTCTCGGGCGGCGTCATGGCGGCGTATCTCGCGTTTGATATCGAGGCGCGCCACATCTTGACGGCCGTGATCATGACGGCTCCCGGGGCGATCATGATCTCCAAGATCCTCGTCCCCGAGACGGAAATTCCCGAAACCATGGGCTCGGTGAGCTCGGCCGAGAAGTCGACCGACGCCAATCTGCTCGACGCCGCGTCGCGCGGCACGCGTGACGGTCTGCACCTGGCGCTCAATATCGCGGCGATGCTGATCTCGTTTCTCGGCCTGGTGGCCCTTGTAAATATGGGGCTCTCTTACATTGGCACGTCGCTTCAGGGGATCGTCGGCTGGGCGATGGCCCCGGTCGCTTATTTGCTCGGGGTTCCCTGGGAAGACTGCAAGGCGATCGGCAAGCTTCTGGGCACGCGCACCGTGCTTAACGAGTTGATCGCGTTCAAGGACCTCGGCGAACTCAAGGCCAAGCACTTGTTGATCGATCGCAGCGTGGTGATCGCCAGCTTCGCACTTTGCGGGTTTGCCAATATCAGCTCGATCGGAATTCAACTGGGTGGGATCGGCGCACTCGCACCCGAGCGGCGGCACGACCTCGCGCGGCTCGGTATGCGTGCCCTTCTGGCCGGAACTCTGGCCAACTACCTGTCGGCGTGCATCGCGGGAATTCTCTTATGAGCAAAGCCACAACGGCACTGGCCGACATCTATGACCGCGCCGAGGAAGCCGCCGCGTTCGTTCGTACGCTTGCCAACGAGACCCCGCGGGTCGCGATTGTACTCGGCTCGGGACTGAACGACCTGGCCGATCGGATCGTCGCGCCGGTGACGATTCCCTACGATCGCATCCCCCATTTCCCGCGGACGACCGTCGCGGGCCACGCCGGCAAATTGCTCGTGGGTGCGCTCAGCGGCGTGCCTGCGCTCGTTTTTCAGGGACGCTTTCACTACTACGAAGGGCACGAGCTCGAAACGGTGACGTTCCCGGTACGGATGCTCCAGCGATTAGGAGCGACGACGCTGATCTTGACCGCGGCGACGGGCGGGATTCGGGCCGATTTGCGCGCCGGCAACCTGGTTGTCTTGACCGATCATCTCAACCTGATCGGATTCAACCCGCTGCGCGGTGCCAATGAGCCGCGATTTGGAACGCGTTTTCCCGATATGACCGAGGTTTATTCAGAGCGATTGCGGGCCTTTGCCCTCGAAGAGGCCGACAAGCTGGGAATCGGACTGGCTCACGGTGTTTACGGGTGCATGGCCGGCCCGAGCTATGAGACACCGGCCGAAATTCGGATGCTGCGCACTCTTGGCGCGGACGTCGTCGGCATGTCGACGGTTCCCGAAGCGATCGTGGCGCGGCACGCGGGGCTCGATGTCCTGGCGTTTGCCTTGGTATCGAACGCCGCCGCGGGTGTTCTGGGCACGCCGATCACGCACGACGAGGTGCTCGAAGCCGGGCGCAAGGCCGGGCCGACCCTGGCACAGTTGATCGAACGCGTCGTCGGCCGGATCGCGGGTTCAGGCGCGCCATCGAAATAATCTCGCGAATCCGGCGAAATTCTGAATCGACGCGCGGCGGTTGAAGACACTACATCGGCCAACCGTGTTCGGATTCAGGAGGGCCGGAAGGATGCGCCAGCGATCGGGGTCGCTCAAGCTCGCCGAGCATATTGAGACTTTATATACCTGCGGAACCGCCGTCGGACTCACGGATCGTGACCTGCTGGAACAGTTTCTCGGTCAAATGCATGGTGCCAGAGACGATGCGTTTCGCGCTCTGGTGGAACGTCATGGTCCAATGGTGCTACGGGTTTGCAATCAAGTCTTGCATGATCCGAATGCAGCCGATGATGCCTTTCAGGCGACATTCCTGGTACTGGCGCAGCACGCGCGTTCGATCCGGAATCGTGATTCGGTTGCGAGCTGGCTTTTTGGGGTTGCCACTCGTTCCGCCGCGCGCATGCGGATGATGACCGCACGGCGGCTGCGTTATGAGCAGGACGCCATGGTCGGTCGCCGGTCCGAATTGCTGGCGGCCAGCGCTTCAACTGACACGTGGGTCGACCTGCATGAAGCGATCGCGGCGCTGCATGAGAAGTATCGGCTTCCGATTGTCCTTTGTTACTTCGAGGGTCTCACCCACGAACAGGCTGCCGTGCGCCTGGACTGGCCGGTCGGCACAGTGAAAACGCGGCTGGTCCGCGGGCGCGACCGAATCAAGCGTCATATCGAAAACCGCAACCGCCAATTTGCGACGTCGATTTTGCCCGCGTTTTTTGAGATGCCGGGCGGAATGTTAGCTCCGTCATCGACGCTCGTGAATGGCACTGTCTTTCGCGCTGGCGAAATCATCGCCGGAAGCGGCGTTGAACGTTTGTTGGACTCAAGTGTCATCGCGACCATACACGAGGAAGTCAAAGTCATGTTCATCAGCAAATTGCGACAAACTGCGTTCAGAGTGGTGGGCGTAGCGGCACTGGGGCTGAGCGCGCTGGCATTCGTTCGGCTGCCTTCGGCCGGTGCCGGCCGGAAATCAAAATCAGACAGCAACGCCGCCAACGAAAAGCACAGCCACGCCCCCTGAATTCGAGTTTCAGGGTGTGACAAGCTATGATCCCAGCGCGGCGTTCCGGATTCATGTGCCGTTCGATTGTCGCGTCGACAAGGTGTATGTCGGTCTGGGAGCTAACGTCAAGCCAAACGACCCATTGCTGGAAGTGTTCAGCACCGAGCTCGCCGAGGCCAAGAGCAACTACGAAACGGCGGTCATCCAGTGGATGCGCGACAAGAAAGTGCTCGACTTCAAGGCGCCCCTGGTGACCGAGAATGTTCTGCGCGCAAGGAATTAATCGAAGTCGAAAACGACGAGGCTCAAAGCCGCCTCAAGATGAAGCTCGCCAAGGACAGGCTGCTCCTTTACGGCCTCTCCGAAGCCGACATCAATCATTCCAAGGACGAGACTGCCCTTCAAAAAGCCAGATGGGTCGTCCGAGCACCCGGCGATGGAATGGTCGTCGAGCGCAACGTCGTCCCGGGCAACTATTACAAATCAACGAACACCCTTCTTACCGTCGCCAAGATCGATCGGCTGAAGGTCGTCGTCCGACTCAGTCCGACGGACGCCGAGAAAGTCAAAATCGGCGACAGCCTTTCGATTCGTGGCCCCGTCGGCGATCAGGTTATTTCCGCAACGATTGAATCGCTCGACTGGGATGCGGCCAGGGGGACCGGGGAAACGATCTTACGCACCACGATCCCGAACACCGATAGCCGCTGGAAGGCTGGAATGCTCGTGCGCCTTACCGTGCCACGTCGAACCAACCTGCCCGCGAATGCCGCGGCCAGCACTCCGGAACCGGTTGAGCCCGCTCGGGGATTGGAACAACGCGTCCACCGGCTGGAGCAACTACTGGAAAAGCATATCGCCGCGGGACGTTCGGACGTTACTAATGAGAACGTCATCACGCGATTGAATGAGATCGAACGAAAGCTCGACCGTTTGCTCAATGCGCGATCCGGTCAGTGAATCGTTATTCGATCGCGGAATCGGACTCACCGATGATCACGATTTCGGGCTTTGAGTTTTTCGAGCAGCGCGGGACATCATATCCCACCAGGTTCTGCACGACCTCATCGGCGCCCGCGGCCTTCAAGGCCGCCGCCGGGTGGGTCGTCATCACACCGACGGCGTACATGCCGGCGGCCTTGGCGGCCTGGATGCCCACGACGGCGTCTTCAAAGACCACCGACCGCCTCGGCTCGACGCCAACTTTCCTGGCGGCGACCAGGAAGACTTCCGGGTCGGGCTTGCCGTGGGTGATGTCTTCGAGCGAGGCGATGGCGGCGAACCGGCCGGGCAGGCCGCACTCATTCACGGTGAGGTCGAGGTTGGGCAGCACGCCGCTCGAGCCGATGGCAAGCGTGAATCCATGGGCCGAAAGGGCGTCGAGTGTTTCGCGAACGCCGTCCATCAATGTGATCGTGCCGCGCGCGACGTCGCGATAGCAGACCTCCTTGAGGTCGGAATACCCCTGGATATCGTGCTCGCCAATACTCGATCCCAGAAGCTTGCGGAAAATGCTCGGATTGGTCATGCCGAAGGTCTCGTGAATGAAGTTCGGCGGGAAAGTCAGGCCCGAGCGCCGGCCCATCTCGACCCAGGCCTGCGTGTGGAGCTCGAGCGAGTCGACGAGAACGCCATCGTGGTCAAAGATCGCGAGAAACGTATCGTGGTCGGAGGGCATTTGGTCCTCGGTACGGAAGGATTCTAACAGGTTTATCCAACGTGAACGCATCGAGATTCGCGGCGAAGACGGCCGAGTTAGGCCGGCGTCGGCGATAATTCGACGGCGCTCACGGCGGATGGTGATTCGGCACCGGCCGACAGGATGTCGACGACGTCTTTCATGCGGATCGATCGCTCGTTCGCGTGGCGAGCGAGCATCTGACGGAGGAGAGAATCAAACGGCTCGGTCGCGTGCGCGGCCATGGCGTCGGCGTCGACCGAGCGGACCTGATCGAGCACCTGGAGCAGATTTTCCGAGGGGAACGCGTGGTTGCCGGTACTGAGCTCATAGAAGAGAACGCCCAGCGTGAAGACATCGCTGGCCTCGGTGGCCGGTTCGCCGCGAACCTGCTCGGGAGAGAAATATCGCGGCGTTCCAAACAATCCGTCGCCTGACTCGGCCATGCCGAGCTCGGCCGTGTCGTCGGGCTTGACTGGCCGGCCGCGGCGGAGCCGTGCGCGAGACCGAAGTCGAGAATCTTGACGAGTCCCTCGGCGGTGATCATCACGTTTTCCGGCTTCAAATCGCCGTGCACGATTCCCCCCGCGTGTGCGGCGGCCAATCCCGAAGCAAGCTGGCGGGCGATCGAAAGGAGTGCTTCGCCTGTCAGCCGCTGGCCGCGGATCGTTTTCGACAACGATTCGCCAGCGATGAATTCCATGCTGATGATGGGAACACCCGCCGTGTCGTCGACCGCGTAGATCGTGCAGAGGTTGGGATGATTGAGCGCGGCCGCCGCCCGGGCTTCGGCCAGTGCGGCACTCGGCGTCACCGGGCAATCCGGCTTGAAGACCTTGAGCGCCACCGATCGATCGAGCTGCAAGTCGCGGGCACGATACACCCTGGCGAATGTGCCCGACCCCGCCTCGGCCTCGATTTGATAATGCGAGAAGAAGCTGCCCGGCCGGATCACCGTGAATGGGTCGATCGAGGGGCCGTCGACCATCCAGTCTTCGCGGCACAATCCACCCGATTGCAAGGCAGTCAGGACCCGCAAGACTTCCTGGCTGCGCCGGCCCACGCTCAGGCTGTGGACGACCTGGTACTGGACGAACCCTTCGGGATCAATGATGAACAAGCCGCGCACAGCCACGTGGTCTTTTTCCTGGAAGACCCCGTAAGCCCGCGCCGCCGTGCCGGCCGAATCGCTGGCCAGCGGAAAAGCCAGGCCGCCGAGCCCGCCACGGGTCATCGGGGTCGCGATCCAGCGCTCGTGCGATTCGACCGAATCGCAACTGACGCCCAGAAGGTCGCAATTCTGCGCCGCGAATTCGTCAAAGCGCTGAGAAAGGCCGATGAGCTCGGTCGGGCAAACCAGTGAAAAGTCGCGCGGATAGAAAACCAGAACGAGCCAGCGACCCCGATAATTCGCCAGGTTCACGCGACCGTGCGCCGGGCTGGCGAAGCGCGTGCAAGGCAGGTCGAACGACGGAGCCGCATTGCCGATCAGAGTGGCCATGGTGGGAACCGAGCCCTCCGATGGCCGAGAGTCAAGATTAGCAGAAGCACCTGGTTCGGGCATGAGCACGAGAAACTCGAGTGGTTCAGTATTCAGCGCCAGCGTTTTTATCCTATCGTCACCGTCAATGAAATTGCCAACGCGGCCAGAATTCATGGCGATTCAGTCATGCGCCCCGCGGCAGACACGCAGCCATTCACAGGAGGTTGTTCGAGTCGCGGATCGCGGTTGCGTCAAGCCGCGCGGACTACGATGTGATGCCCAGTCGTTTCTTGGTCTGGTCCAGGAAGTAATCGTGGTTGAACGACCAGACCTCGAGTCGGTCGTCGTAGATTATATGTAAGTGATTCGCATAGTGTTTTGATCGCGGGAAGACTCTCCAGTTGACTGGTTCGCCTCGGATGACCGTGTGCTCGTCGTCGCTACGGAGGACGACGAGGCCGTCTTCGAACTCGATAACCGTGCCGAACGTGGCCAGGGCCGCGGAGATGACAGGTCCGTACCCGGCATTGAGTTCAAGATCGGCGAGGCGTTGGAAGCGGTCGTGAGCATCTTCGGCCCAGGGAGTGTATTTGGCGACGTGAATGGACCCGTTCGAGGATTGGCAGACTTTGTCTTTGCAGCCCCATGCGTAGCCAGGCGAGTCGAAAATACGGTCAGCCGAGACAATTTCCTCGAACTCGCGCACGCGATCCGCGATCGGCTGGCGCCTGTTCGACGCGCTGCGCCAGGCCGGGAATCAGGCCAATTTCTTCATCTTCGTACGACGCTTCCTCATCAGCCTGCGGCCGTGCGAAGTTGAAATCGGCGAGGTAGCCACCTGACTCGTACGACGAGCAAAAAATGCTATAGTAGTTCCATTCGCAGGCCGAACAGTTCAACGCACTGAGCTGACGCAAGGTTTCGTCCGCCTTCTGCGATACGGAATAAGAACTCCCGTGCTGATCGATCTCGTATTGCCACAATCCTTCTGACCCCGCGGCCATCGCGAGGCAGCCCCACCCCGCCGACACTGCGTTGACCGGCATATCCCACAACTTCGCGGGCCGCCCGCTAATCGGCCCTACTGTGCGCTTGTTGCAATTGCTCCTGAAGACGCCGGACGGGGCCGATACGTACATATGCTGGTCGTAAATGATGCAATCCGAGTGGGGGAACGGCATCGGATTCTGTCGGGTGTTCTTTCGGTACCTGTCGATCTGCTTGGAATCCAGTATCAGGGGCGTCGACCCCAGCATGTCGAATTTCGACCTGATGAGGGCGATTACCTCGGTGTCGGCGAAAAATAGGTCCCAGCGGGACCCGTAAAGATAGTCGCTTCGCTGGAAGGCGCAGGAGATGGCGAATGACTCCCCTGTTCGTGAACCGTGCTCTTCAATCGTCGCATCCCAGTCGAGAGCGAAAAGGCTGCCGTCCATGTTGAAAAGGTACAGCCGGCCCTGGTAAATCTGGGAGTCCCAGTATGTTCCCGGGACGATGAGCTTCAGAGCTTGCATCGCTGACCCTTTGGAAGCTTCCGCACTTTCGACGTCGCCAGGTAGTTCTCGGCGATCCACTGGCAGGGCGATCCGTTCCGTCGGGATGTCGCCAATCCTTCGCGTATGGTCGGCCGGGTAGCCGTGCCAGTAAGTGTTGCTCCGGTCTCCCTCAAACCGGGCCACAAACAGTCGGTGGCTCCGGTCGATCCCTATTCCAAGATACGACGCCGAGCCATCTTCCAGGTGCAATCCCCAACCGCGGTCATTTTCGAGCCAGCGTCGGGAGTGACTGAAGCCGAAGCATCCAACCTCCTGCTCAATACTGATCGTCCACTGAGATTTGGTCGCGGTGTTGTCTCGATGGTCAGGCTTGATCGCGTAGGTAAGGCCAGACTCATCAAATTCTGGCACGTCGGCCATGTCGGACATCTCCTCTCCGCAGGGTCGCTCCGGAAACGAGAAAGGACCGGCGGAAACACTCGACATTCTATCCGATGGCGGTTCGCGCCGCAGGAACGTTCGAATTCAATTTGATCGAATGACGGGGCGCAACCATCTTTCGATGAAAGTGACTATCATGCGCCATTTGGCCGTCGGGCTGGTCCTGACTGTTTCCATCGCGTCAGGGCCGTTGCGTGCCGCCGATCTTCCAAACATCGTTCTGATTGATGCTGACGACCTGCGTCAGGGCGACGCCGGTTATTATACGGCGCGACACGTGTCAGAGCCGAGATCAAGAGTATCTGGTCGCCTGCTCGAGCTATTGCTGGCTTACCTGGCGGTCAAGTTTTCATCGAGTCGAACCGGATTTTCGAGCACCCGGATCGTGCCGGAATCAGCGTCGAGCCTCGACCAGGGCCCCGAGCGGTAATGTTGCGTTACTGGTGATGTGCCCGACGGGAAAATGGCTCACGGCCGGTTTCGCGCCATGACCGAAGTATTCATTAAGAATGCGGTCGAACTCATGAACGTCCTTGGGGTCGGCACTGCTGAAGTCGCCCGCCACGACACCGGCAATCTTATCGAGCACTCCCGCCAGGCGCAACTGCGAAAGCGATCGGTCAATTCGATAAGGCGCCTCATGCACGTCTTCGATCACCAGAATGGTGTGATCCGGATCGATGGCGAACGGAGTGCCCATGGTCGAGCAGATCAAGGTCAGGTTGCCCCCCGTTAATCGACCACGCGCCTTACCTTTCACGAGCGAGACGGGCCTGGGAGCATCCTTGGGCAGAGCAATGGTAAAGCCTGTTGTGTTTTTCGGGTACTGATCGGCGAAGATGGCCCGCCCGAATGATGCGTTGGCGTAGGCGTGTTCGGCATCGTTCTTCCACAAAGCGGCCAGCGGCATGGGCGAGAGGAAGCTGATCACCCGCGCCCGGCGGGCGATCGCCAGATGGAGCGCCGTCAGGTCGGAAAATCCGATGACGATTTTCGGGTCTTTGTGCAGGGCGTCATAGTCGATCCGGTCGAGGATGCGCGTCAGTCCGTAACCTCCCTGGCAGGGAAACACCGCACGGACCTGAGGATTGCGGATCGCGGCATTGAGCTCGGCGGCGCGCCGCTCGTCCGTGCCGGCGAGATAGCCCGACTTTCGTTGGATATCATCCGAAACGAGCACCTTGTAACCGGCCTTTTTCAGGCCCTGGGCATATTCCGTCAGGGCCGATTCCCTGACCGGTCCGGCCGGTGCGACCAGGGCGATGGTGTCGCCCGGCTTCAGGGCAAGCGGTTTGAGCCAGTCGGCCGCCGGGTCTGGCACGCCTTCGGCATGGAGCTGTCCGCCCATCCAGGTCAAGACGATGGCAATGATGAGAACCGCCGATATCGCCGGCCTGGCCGGCAGGCCGCTCGTGATCCGCTCAAAAACATGGCCGCCGACCCGGGGGATCTCGCGTCTCGACTGGGCGGCGGGGAGCATACGGCAGCTCATTCGGAGTCTCCATCATTGGCGTGCCAGGTTGTTCGATATCGGCATGATCATACCAGAAAGTGCGCAATCAGAATGAAGCGAGCCGCGGCTGGCACGTTGATTTTGCCCGGCGTGCTCCGAGGCGAGCCCCGAGACTCGGCGATCGAGGTCTGGCAAAAGCGCGGCGGCTTCACTACGGTGTTCTTCATGACGAATCTTCTCATTCTCCTGGCCGCGGGGCTGGTTGCCGGCGCGATGAATGCCGCGGCCGGCGGCGGGTCGTTCGTGACCCTGCCGGCCATGATCTTCGTGGGCGTTCCCTCGGTCGAGGCCAACGCATCGAGCACGGTCGCGCTCTTTCCAGGCGCGATCGCGAGTGTGGTCGCCTATCGCGACGACTTCCGGCCGTTTGAGCTGGTGTCATTCCGGATGCTGCTCGTGATCAGCCTGGCGGGTGGGCTGATCGGCGCGCTTCATTCTCCTGGCGACCCCCTCGCAGATGTTCGACCGCATTGTTCCCTGGCTTCTGCTCGCCGGGACCCTCGTCTTCGCGTTTGGCACCCGGGCCGGGCAATGGCTGCGCCGGTATGTGCACATTGGCCGGCGGACGTTGATGTCGTGCCAGTTCCTGCTGGGGATCTACTGCGGCTATTTCGGCGGAGCGGTCGGGATCATGACGCTCGCAACGTGGAGCCTGCTCGGGATGAGCGACCTCAAGGCCATGAACGCCGCCAAGACCCTGCTTGTGGGAGCGACCAATGCGGTCGCCGTGGTGTGCTTCATCGTGGCGGCGAAGGTATGGTGGCCGCAAACCTGCGTGATGCTCGCCGCGGCCGTCTTGGGCGGCTACGGGGGCGCCCGGTTCGCGAGGCGTCTTTCACCGTCCCGCCTTCGCCTGGCAATTTCGATTTTCAACGCCATGATCACGGCGGTCTTCTTCTGGCGTGCTTTCGGATCATGAGACGCGTCGTCACCAAGCGTGGCTGATCCTCGAACACGAAACAGAGCCGCCCGGCGACCGCTTACGCGAAACACGTTTCCGTGTCTCGCGGGCGATCTCCGGGCGTTCTATTGTCACCGCTTCGCATTACCGCGTGGGGCCGTGTCAGGTCGCGGGCGCAGGTGCGGGTGCAGCAGGCGCGGATTCAGGTTGAACACTGGGCACGGCAGGCGCGGATTCAGAGCTGGGCACCGACGGAGACGCCGAGGGCGCTGCCGTTTCACCCGTCTGTTCCAGAATCGCGCGAACCCAACCGCTCGGATCAAGCGGTGAAACCGAGTGGATCCGGAATCCGGGGATCTTGATTTGATCGCCCGAAATGTTGATCGGTTGGGAACGCAAGCGACCGCCGAGACCGCCGAGAACCAGGACGGCCGAGAATCGCGAGAGGGGCACGGCCTTCGTCTCGTCGTCGGTGATCGCCAGCACCTCGGAATTGGGGCTCGGCGTGAAGTCGAGAATCTGGCCGTGGATCTGCAAGGCTTTGCCGGCCGGCGTCTCGACCGTGTAGGAAGCCACCAGCTCGGCTTCGGGAATCTTGATCCGATAGACCTTGGCGGCCGCCCCGACGATCCCGCCCCGCGCTTCGGCCTCGGGAGCGGGAACCTCGATCTGGAAGTCGCGCACGATCACGATCAGGTTTCCCTTGGCGTCGGTGCTGAATTCGGGTGCCTGGTCGGGCCGTGCGACACGCAACACGGTGACACGGGGTGTGCTCTTTCGGCCAGCGTCGACCGCCTTGACGTACGTCGGATAGTCGACGTTCGCCTTCACCTTGGTCGTCGCGCCGGGAGGCGTGCCAGGAGGGGCTTCGGTGATGCTGATCATCACGTTCTTCGCCGCCTTCACGTCGTCGCGCTGAAGCACGGCCGCGACACCGTTGGCCAGGAGCGACGGCAGGTGAACATCGGCAGTCACGCCGGGGTCTTCACTCGTCGCCAGGCTCGCGGGCTTCGGGGTGTCGGCTCCGAGGTACGGCACGTCTTTTCCGTGAAACAGACCCGATACGAAGACGGCTTCAGGGCGCGACCGCAAGGAAAGCTGCGTGACCGCGAAATTCTGCACTTCGAAGGTGTTATTGCCGACGAGCCCCCGCTTGCGCAAGTCTGCGTTGCGTTCCTCGGTCTGCTTGGCAATGCGTTCCTCGGCCTCCTCTTTGGCTTCGACCGGGATCCGCTCTTGAAGCTTCGGTAGTGCGCCTTCCTTGACACGCTTGACGATAGCTTCCTTGTCCATACCGACGAGCGCGGCCACCGTGCGCAACAGGTGTCCATCGGGCGTCTCGCAGGCACCGATGGCGACGTCGATACAGTGAGTCTGAGACGGGGTGATGGTGAGTCCCGAGGGGCGGAGCACCGTGGTGACCGTCAGCTCGGACCAATCATATGACGTGGCGGAGAAGTAATAGAGCTTGGCGGCTCGCTGCCCCTGCGGATCTTCCTCGAGCTGCTTCTGAAAGTCGGTGATCGGCGTCACGCTGACGAGCGTTTGCTTGTTGTAAAACGCGATGCCGTCATCGCTGGCCAGAAGGCCAAAACCCGTTTTCGGACCCGCCGTGACCTGCGACCAGTAGCCTTTGCGATAGATCGGCCCGGTCTCGACCAGGTTGGCGTTGAAGTACGGCGAGACAATCGCCACGCCGGCCGTCACGTCAAGATTGGGCTGGCCAAACAGATCGTCGTAGGCCGCTTCAAGCTCGCGAGCGGGCTGCCATGAGTGGCCCAGGTTGAGCTGCTTCAGCTCGTGCAACGCCTGTCGAATTCGACGAAGAGCCGCCAGACGCTGGGCGACAGTCTCAGCGCTGTCGTAATCGCGCAGGGCGTCGCTGAAGTCTTTATCGACGAAATCAACCCATCGCGAGCGGTTGCCCTGGACGGCCGGATCGGCGCTCGGCGGTAAGCTCGCGAGCGTGTCCTTGACGAGCCGGCTCGCTTCCGCGACATGGAGCCGCGGACGGAGCCACTGCTGGACGGCTTCACGAAGCTCGATCGCCGGTTGCCACGAGAGCGTGCCCAGCTCGCTCGAGATCTCCTCGATTTGCTTGAGTGCATCAAGACGAGCCGCGTTTGACGGTGCCTTGGAATAGGCCCGAAGGTCGTTCAGAAGTGCATCACCCAGTTTATTCCAGCCGCCCTGCGTGGCCTGCGATTGGGCATCGCCGCTGGCGCCCGACCACGTTTGCCGGATCCTTCCGACACTCTTCTCCACGGTTGAATAACTCGATGGAACCGGTGCAGCACCCAGTATCACTACAATGAGCCCGCTCGACATACTCAGCAGGCTGATGAGTTTAAGCCTCTGTCGCAGACGCATGGACAATCTCCGCCGTTAGGCTTGCCGCGCAACATTTGATCCTCCCAACGTCATCCTCGATCCATCCCAATTGAACAGTCGCTCCATCTCGCTTCTTCCATCGACTCTGCGTCGACCGCGCAATCAGCAGAAACCGTGCGAATTCCGTCCAGAGTGTGCATTACGCCTAAATTGCCAGATGCGCGGGGGTGTCGTCGGTGAAGTGACGACGTCGTGACGACGTGCGATGCCTTAGTTTGGACTCCGCACTGACACTAGAATGCACCATAACGCGAGCCTGTGTCGCCGTTGGCACGACAATCGAGCACGCTGGATGCTACAATCAGCTCGACCATTACGTGCGGTTCGACCGGCTTGCCGGGTCGCGGTTGCCACGCGGTCCAGGCGCAATTCTCGAAATCATTCATCATCAGACCAAGGCTGATCTGTTCCGAGCGAGGAGAATCTGTTCATGCTTGCCAGACGAGCGTGTCTTCCAGTTCAGTACTTCGGCGTACTCTTCAGTGTACTCGCCATCTTGACGACCACTCTGATCACGGGATGCGGCGGGAACAAACCGGCGACGAGCGTCGCGAGCTCGAACGCCGGGAGCACGGCGCTGGCCAATGCCGGATTACCCGAGCGGGCCGCTGCCGGCGGTGGTGGTGGTGGGAAATCGAGCAAGCCGCCGGCGAGTAGCGGCGGCGGCGATCCGTCGAAGATCGTATCGAATATCGCGGGTGACCGGCTCTCGGTGATCCCGAGCAAAGTGATCTTGAGCAAGCAGACGGAGTCAAGCCCGTTTCGGTTCGCCGAGATCGCCAGGGACGCGGGAATCGATTTTGTGCATTTTTCGGGTATGACCGACGAGAAGCATTTTCCCACAGCGAACGGCTCGGGTGTCGCGGTTTTTGACTACGACAATGACGGGCTCCTCGACATCTATTTCGCAACGGCCACGTTGCTGCCTCTGGGCACCGCCGTCAAGGGGCCGAATCGGCTCTACAAGAATCTCGGCGGCAACAAGTTCAAGGATGTCACCGAAGCCTCAGGGCTTGGTTATCGGGGTTTCTGCCACGGCATCATCGCTGGCGACATCGACAATGATGGCGACCAGGACGTTTTTCTTTGCAACTACGGGTCGAACGTTCTTTATCTCAACAATGGTAATGGCACTTACAAGGATATCAGCAAGGTTGCGGGCGTCGACAAGCCGAACTGGTCCTCCGGCGGTGCCATGCTCGATTATGACAACGACGGCTATCTTGATATCTACGTGACGAATTACGGGAGCTGGAATTATCCCGACGACCACCGGCTGGTTGGCGACGCGGAGAAGAAGGTCTGGCTCTACTCGTCACCGCGAACGATCAAGACGGTCCGGCATCTCCTCTTTCATAACAACCGCAACAACACGTTCACCGACGTTCTCGACAAGGTGATGACCGTGGAACGCGAGGTCGAAGATCCCGGTACAAAAGCGAAGACGAAGGAGTGGCGTCCCGAGCCGCGCGCCGACGGCCACGGCTTTGGCGTGGTGACGTGCGACCTCAATAATGACGGCCTGATCGACATCTTCGTCGCCAACGACATGAACCCCAACTTCCTGTTCCTGAATCGCGGCAATGGAACGTTTGAAGACGTCTCCGAGACCTCGGGCGCGGCTTATAATCTCAACGGCATGGCGCAATCGGGAATGGGCGTGGACGCCGAGGACGTCAACGGCGACGGCCTGCCCGAGCTTTTCGTGACCAACTTCACCAACGAATACAGCACGCTCTATCAAAACCACGGCAACGGGCTCTTTTTCGACAGCACGCCGTTTTTCGGCCTGGCGTCCGACTCGATGCCGTGGGTGAAGTGGGGTTGCGCCCTCGCCGATTTCGACAGCGACGGCTGGCCCGACTGCTTCTTCGTCAACGGCCATGTCGATAACAACCGCCGCTTGCTCGGTCAGCCCGTCGACTACGAGGAATTTCCGCTCCTCTTCCGCAACGTGCAGGGCAAACGTTTCCGGCTGGCGACGAAAGACGCCGGCGCCTATTTCGACACGAAACACGTCGGCCGGGGCGCCGCGTTCGGCGACATCGACAATGACGGCGACATCGATATCGTCGTCAATCACAAAGACGGGGCGCCCGCGCTTCGCGCAATGATTCCAGGTCGTCCAACCACTGGATTCGTTTTGCCCTGCAAGGGGTGAAGAGCAATCGCGACGCCATCGGCGCCAAGCTCGAAGTGACGACGCCCGAGCGAACGATCTACCGCCAGCGGAAAGGGGGCTATAGCATGCAGGGAACCAACGACGGCCGGGTGACCGTCGGCATCGGCAAGACCGAGACCGTGCCAAAAGTGGTGATCCGCTGGCCGTCAGGAATCGAGCAGGTTCTCGAGAACCTCAAGGCCGACCAGGAACACAAGATCGTCGAGCCGCCAGCAAGCACGCCCCGGCCGAAGGCACCGGCCGCGGGGGGCACGCCTCAGCCGAAGGCACCGGCGGCGGCAAGCCCGCCTCAGCCGAAGGAAGCGGCGACCGAGAAATCCAAGTCGGCCCCGTGAACAAACGTCCCGGGTCGTCCCAATATTTTGGGATCAGCCACGAAATGGTTCAAAGGGGGCGTCGCTTTTGGCAACGGCCGCAAGCGACGCGTCGCCTTTGGGAACGAGTGACTCTCAGAATCGTTGAATCGCACGCGCCGGAGGGCCGCTATGGCCGGTGGGTACCAGACTTGGCCTTTGGTTGAATTCAAGTACATCGGCGACGCGTGGCGGTTGTACAAGCGGCACTGGTTTACGTGGTCGCTGGCGATGATCATCGTGTCGACCGCCTATTCATTCGTTGCGGGCGCGGCGATGGCTCTATTCGACGGGCATGCGATCCCGCGAGCGCATGGCGGTTTCCGCATGTTCTTGACGCCGGGCGCGGGGGCCCTGCCGTTTCTGGTTTCGACGGTGATCAGCGGCTTCTTTCTGGGCGGATTGGTTCGCATGGCGAGCCGCCAGTTGCGCGGCCAGGCGCCACGAATCGAAGACCTTCTCTCCGTGACCGACGTCTGGTTTGACCTGCTCCTCGTTTCGTTTCTCAATGGCGCCGTCACGTTTCTGGCATTCTTGTTCTGCGCGGTCCCCGGCCTCATCGTTTCGGGTCTTTTCATGCTGGCGCATCCCGCTGGTCGTCGAGAGCAGGCTGCCGGCGACCGGGGCCTTGATCCAGAGCTGGAACGCACTCAAATCGCAATGGCTCGCTGCCACCATCTTCAATTGCGCGCTGATCCTGGCAACGATTTCCGGGGCGTTACTTTGCGGCGTCGGCATATTCCTGACCGGGCCTCTGTACTGCGCTCGGCACGACGTTGCTCCATCAGCGGTTCTTCGGATCGGCGCCGGTCGGCTTCAAGACAAAACATGCCGAGCCATTTCCCGAAGTCTGAATCGACGCACGTCAAGAGGGGCGAGCTCATTCGGTTCCCGCGCCCATCCGGCTGACTTCGTCTTCACCCGGCGCACCGAACGAGTAGAGCGTGCCGTTCAATTTTTTGGGGAAGAATTCCTCGCGCTCATCGGGCGAGAACAGGGTGTTGCCGGTGCCGACGTAAACCCGGCCTCGCGAAACCGAGGGCCCCGACCACACCGGGCCGATCGCGATCTCCGTGAGCAGAGAACCCGTCGCGGTGTCGACGGCGACCAGTTTTCCACTGGCGACCGCCGTAAAATAAGCAACCCCGTCGGCCACGGCGATTCCCGATGCGACCGGGTCGCCGATATCGGTGTAAATCCGACGCGGTGGCGGCCCGCCCAGCGAGGCGACTCGCGGCCGTTCATGGCGCCAGAACTCTTTCCGTGTATCCAGGCTGATGGCCACGACGCGTCCGCCCGTCGGCGGCACCGCGCTTTGCTCGGGTTTCTCTTGCGAGCCGAGGCTCAAGGCGTCGATCCCGTTGGTGTAGATTTTCTGGCCATCGGTCGCACATCCCGTCTGCAAGCCGCCAATACAGCTCGGCAGCGCAAGCATCCGCGCGTCGGGCTCGGGCGACAGGGGATAGGTCGGCGGTCCGGTATAAATCGGCGTATGCTCGATCATTTGCCCGTTATCCGCTCTCAGGACGTAGAAGCCGCCATTCTTGCAGCCGACTCCGACGACCTTCGTCGCCTGGCCATTGAGGGGAATCGTATAGATCTTGGGCGTGTCGCCAATGGACTGATCCTTGTAACGCCCGTCTTTCGGGTCGTACGAGCGCATCGCGTTGGTCCAGACGTCGCCCGGGTTGATCTGGGTGACCCATTTTTGAGCGCCTTTTTCGACGTCGATGGCGATCACCGCGCACGATTCCGGGGTGTAGGTGCGCGGGTCGTCGGGCGTTGGCGGCCGCGGTGACGTGTTCACGTCCGTGCCGAAGTAGATCGTACCGGTTTCCGCGTCGAATGACGGCGTGCTCCACACCGAGCTCGTGCCGGGACCGAAGTAAAACGTGTGATTGCCGAAGCTATCCTTGATCGTGATCGGCGGCTTGAGCGGCCCGGGCTTGGGGCCGACATCGTATTTCCAGAGAACCTGGCCGGTCTCGGGTGCGAGCGCCGCGACGAACCCCCGGCCCGAATTGCCCTTGTAGAAGGGAGACGCCGAGATGACCTGTTCGAGCGACCCGCCAGCGACGATCAGCTTGCCGCGCGCGATGAACGGTCCGGCGAAGAAGACATTGATCGGGTGCGCCCCCGGGAAATCGGTGGCACGCGCGTTACGCTTCCAGCGCTCCTTGCCCGTGAAGCGGTCGAGCGCATAGATCCAGCCGCCGACATCCGCGAAATAAACCGATGAATCAGTCACGAGCGCCGAGCCCATGATGCCATCGCTCGAAGCCTGGAACCGTGTCTTTCCCAGGTTGGACCGGCCGGGAAACCGCGGCCGGCGATACGTCCACCTGACCTTGCCGTCGGGCGTCAGCTTGTAAAATGTGGGGTCGGTGGTGGTCCCGAAATAGACATAGCCATTGACGACCACAGGCGTGGCGTGAATCACGCCAATCTCGTCTTTCGAGTCCTTCGAGGGAAACCGCCACTTCTCCACCAACTGGCGAGCTTCTGGCGGTCCGAGAGCCGTCTCCGCAGGGTTATGCCGTGTACCAATCACGTCGTGATTGTACATCGGCCAGTCTTTCGGATCGTCTTGCGCGGCGGTCGCGGCCGCCGCCAAGCAGGTCCCAAGAAGGGCCGAGCTGACCACCACGACCGCCACCCTGCGCAATCCGCAAGCCGCATGCGTTTTCATCATAATCTCGCCATCGAGTTCCTGTCTGACGCGGGGATCCGATTCGCCGGCCGATATCGCAGCGTTGATCGAGCATTCAACTGGCTTCTCGAGAGACCGGCACATGGCTGCTCGGCTGTGCCGTTGTCGGAGCCGACCTCGTATAAATCCAGGCCCACAAGATCAAAACACCCTGAAGGGGCAAGCGTAGCAGGTGCAGAAGCGGCGGGCCAGGCAAAATCTCTTGATGCTGGTACAGATAGATGTTCGCGGGGAAGATCGCGATGAGCAGCGCGATCAGGCCCCATGCCGCCAGCCTCGATGCCCGCGGGACCAGAAGCAGAATGCCGAAGAGAACCTCGAACACGCCGCTCACCATGACGAGCGCCCCGTGCCAGGGTAAATACGGCGGCATGATCTTCAGGTACATGCCCGGCGATCGAAAGTGATTGACGCCGGCCAGCACGAAAAGCAATCCGAAAATCCAGATTCCAGCCAGCTTGCCGATCGATCGTGCGGTCGCCATCAGACAGATTAGCCCTCAATGCGGCGCTGGCTCTGAGCACCAGTGCGACGCGGCTCGTTGTGCTTGAGTTCCAGAGCGATCGAGTCTAGAGCCGAGGGCTTGAATCGTCTAGCCTGAGCCGCCAGATGACGTTACGGGACGGGCGAAAAGCCCTGTTCCACCGGCATCGTCTCTTCGTCGTCGTCGTTGTCAGTCGAACTTGAATGTTGCGCTTTCTTGTCGGTTGGACCACTGGCCTCCTGGCCGTCTCCGGCGGAGTGGGTCGACTGTTCGGTAAACGGGTCCATCATCGGGACTTTCGATTCTTCGGCTTCAAAGCTCGACTGGTCTTCGGCTCGCAAAGGAGCCTCTTGCGACGGCGGATCCCCGATCGGGGCTCCGGGATTGCTGTCCGGATTTCGGTTCGTCATGACAGTCTCTCGCCGGTTGGGGTTATCGAGTGCGCATGCAGCCACAAATCAACGACGACTGAACGTGCAATAAGCGGGCCGCCGCGCCATGGCGGCTGACGGCGCGGCGCTCGGCCTGATACCGGCCGCCGCACCGGCCGCGCGTCGCGATTGTCGCGGGCGCCTGGCGGGTGGGTGGGTCGGCTCGATGGCCGCTGGGCCGTCCTGACGGCTGGCTTCGCATTCGCGACGCTCGTGCCAGTTAACCGTGTGATCGGCCCAGTGCGCAGTCGGTCGAGTATGTCACTCCGCTTGTTTGCAACAATCGTTCGACGCGCCATGCCTTTTGATGGGGCGTGGGTCGAACTCGACTTCGGGGTCTACCTCATGCCGCCGCTGGAGCCAAGCGAGCCAAACCACTCGAAGCTCTGGCCGCCCCCTCCCATGCCCCCCCATCCCATGACCGTCGCCGGCATCCCGGCCTGCAGTTCGAGCAGGTTATAGACAAGTTCGTCGACCTCGGCACGCGTTTCGTCGACCTCGGCACGGAGTCGCTCGATCATGCGCTTCAAATCGGTGCGTGGGGCTAGACGGCGAAGTTGCTCACGTTGTTCGGGAGTGGGATTTTTCGGTAAGGCGCTGCCAATTCCATAGACCAGGTCGCGATGAATCACCGCGCCTTGTGGTGCTCCTGGGCTCATTCTGGGTGAGGGCTGAACGTTGACCGGGGGGGCATTGCTGCTATATACACCCTTTGTTGCAAGCTCGCCTTTGAGGTCCGCGATGGCAACGGACATGGCATACCGCAGGTCGACCAGTTCGTGAAGTTCGGCTCGCAGCCGATCAACCTCCTTGCGGCCTTCGGCAATTTCCTTCTCGATTCGTGCGGTGTAGGCATTGAGCAGGTCTTCAGCCTTCCTGGCGGCTGGACCGTCGGGCCTGGTCGATTGCGGCGTGCCCGGGGCCGTGCGCGTCCAGATTGGCCCGGCCTGAGCCAGCACCGATCCAACCATGACAAGACTGATCAAGATTCCGGCGTACCCGATCCTCGCAGGTGTCGACGACATGGTGAGCCTCCGTCCGCGGTCATTGACGAGATGCACGGCCTCTTGATCATGAATACCGCAATCTCGCTCGTGCACCAAGTCGTTGGCGGAATTTCGTCGGCGCTGAGTTCCTCATGACCGCGGCCCCGGTTCTACCGTGGGTTGCGAATCGCTCTGGAATTGATCCTTGAGGCTCCGCAGCAGCAGCAACGCCCGCAGCAGCCGCCGCTTGACTTCGGGCTCGTCGAGTTGGAACCGGATCGCGATTTCTCTTGTGTCCATCTGTTCGACGTGTCTCATCACGATCAGGTCGAGATCGCCGGGGTGAAGGGCGATGAGTGCTTTCATCAGCGGATCTTGTCCGTTCCCGAGTTCGCCGTTTTCAAGCTCGCGCAAATAAAGCTCACGAAACCAGACCGAATAAGATTCCGCGGGACTGGAAAGGCGTTCGTCAGAGTGAGAGAAACCCGGATCTGGTTCCCCTCGTTTGCCGGACCGATCATCCAGCGGTTTGGACTTTTTCGCATGCGGTGCGCGAAATCGGGACCTCGGCAATCGCGGTCGCAACTCGAGACGGAATGTCGAGCCAAGGAACGCGACGAGACCGGAAAGTTGATTGGCGAGGTTGTGGCACGGACGCCGCTGATCGCGTGAATCGAGCGAAATCCCCAGCCCCGCCCCGTAATTGATTTGCATTTCCATTTCGGCTCTGTCTTTCTCAATATTAATGAAGAGACGATCAAATCTGAATGCGATGCGAAACCAGCCCGTCGGGTTACGAAAAAACCGTAGCCAAAAGCTACGGCTTCTTCAAAAACTCAAGATCTTCGCTTTGGGCTCGACCACGACCACCCGTCGTGGCGAAACACTTTTCTGCCGGCGACCGGCCCGTCGAACAGGACTGATTGATTGCTCGGCTCAAGCTCGGCGTTGCGTCCAGTAAAGGCCGGCGACACAAATCGTTCCCATGATCGCGAGCATGAAGGTTCCAGGCTCGGGAACCGGCGAGAAGTTCGGCGTCGACGAGGGCGCGCTCACGATGGCTTGATTGCTGGTTTCAGCCTGATAGAACTCGGCGCCATAGGGGTGGCTGGAGTTGTAGCCGGCGAATGTCAAGAGGGCGTTGTAGTCGCTGCTGATCGTGGCATCGCCGCCCGTGTAGGAGAAGCCGCTCCCCTTGTTATCGATCGTGGCCCAGATCGCGAGCTGAACGGCGGCGCGAGCGTCGACCGTGCTTTGATCCTGCGTGAGCAGATAGCCAATTCGGTTATCGACGTCGGAGTAAGTACTGCTCGCGAATGACAGGCTCGCGACGGAGTCGGCGGCATAGGTCGAGCCAATGTAATTATTGTGCCAGAGGTCGACGCAGTAATACAGCGGATTGGTGGTTCCACCACTGACCTGGGGATTCGCGTAAACACCCGACTCCGAAATACTACCGGTGCCATCGGGGTTGGTATAGGTAACCGAAACGATAGGGGCGGACGACGAATCGACGACCTGGAGGTTTGAGAGTGTGACCTGTCCGGCTGTTGCCAGACTGCTGGTGAGGGCGAGGCAAGACGCAATGCTGAGCAGGGTGAGCTTTTTCATGACTGGGCTTCTTTCGTAGGGCAATGGTGTCGAGGTTGGAACAGGGAATAGTCGTGGAACGATCGCTGTCGCATGGCCGATGCGATCGAGAAATTCAAGGCCGGGTTCGTCGCGACGTACGAGTCGAGGCTGACTGTCGGCGTCGCGGGGATGAGTCAGCGTTGAAAGCGAGGTGTCGATCGTGGCGTGGCGATGTTGCCGGGCGTCCCTGCCCAGCTTTATCGAGACGATTGGCGACCCCTGACGGGGCTTCGTTCAAGAGATCGGAGCGGGATCGGAGCAGGGCCTGGCTTTCGCCTTGCGCAGTCTTGACCACCATGAAGCCGATTCCCAGGGTCCCGATGCTCGCGAGGATAATCGCAGGCGGTTCGGGAACGGCCAGAGGATTGAACCCGCTGTATTGAACAACGTGCCCGCCGTTGGCGTAGTGAATCTCCCCGGCACCGTTCAAGTACGACTGCACGAAAATCGACCCATCCACATAACTTCCGTTTCCGAAATTCGCGTCCGGAGCGAGGATCGAGCCGATGAAGCGATTGCCGGTTTCGAGGGTGCCCGTCAGGGTACCGAAGTTCCAGATGATTTTTGAGGCGTTGGCATCATCGAAGTCGCCCCCCCAGTTGAACGTATTAGCCACCGTGAACCCCGACGACGGCAGTCCCGTGACGTTGATCACGACTGACGAGGCTCCGTTCATATTGAGGTTCAGCGTCCTCTGAAACGTGCTCAGGACCGACGAGGCGATGTCGATCACGGCGACGCCTTTCGCAGGGCCCTCGTACGTGTATGTGACGTTGCCGGCGCCGTCCGTCGTCGTCATGACGGGAGTGGCCGCCATGCCGCCGAACGTGTTCGACACGGACGTCACCTGCGAGTAAAGCGACTTCTGCTCGGTAGCCAGGTTGCCGCTCGAGTTGTAGGTGAGAACGCCGCCGCCGTTGAAGTTGAAATTGCCGCTCGTCTTGCTGCCCGCATATTGAACGCTGTATCCGTCGTCGATATTGGCATAGTTGCTGAAATTGAGATTGCCGGCCACCGTGAGGGCATACCGCGGGTCGGTCGCCGGGTTGACGACCGTTGGCAGATCTTGCGCCATGGTCGCCAGACCTTTCACGTCGCCCGATACGAACGCATTGCCCGTGATGTCGGCCGACGTGGTCAGGCCTCCGGCGGACGCATTGTTGTGGGCCCCGATCGTGACGACGCTGAAGTCGGTGAATGAAACGCTACCGGCCTGAGCCGCAACCCCGCACGACGCCATCGCACCGGCCAGCACAAACGCTCTGGAAAATCGCGAGGCAGCCAGGTCGAAAGCACGAGACAACAAGTGTTGATACACTGACTTAACTCCTTGATGGTAAAACATGCAAGCGTATCTGAAGATGGAAGCTCTTTCTGATCACAAGAGCTTCGCGTGTCTGGTAACGGGCGCACCGCCGCGAAAGAGAGGGTCGATCACGGCGTGCTGGACAGGCGGCGACCCGCGGACGATCGTCGATCGCAGCGCTCAGCGAAGAGCCCACGCGACCGGCCGCCGGGTAGCGATCGCCAGAATCAAGCCCGAAGTCTCCATGGTGAATACCCGGGCAACCGCGGCAGGGGGGCCGCGATTCCTTGAGCGTTCGTCAGACTTTGCTTCGGGCACTGCTCTCGATTCTTCGTGTCGGTTGTCTATCTCTCACCCCGCAAGACAAACCAAAAAGATACGAGGAAATTGCAAATGTTCCGAAGCCAGCGAAGCGATCGGCAGAGCGAAGCTCGGGCGCAACAACGACCGCCACTGCCGGAGCCGATCCGTCAGCGGCCAAGATCAGTGCGAGCGGGGATGCCGAGAGACGTCCCGACACCGTCGGGAGGCCGCGCCACCGGCTGAAATCTCTCAGGTGCGCAGCGAGCACGAGGGCGCCGGCAAGTGCCGTCCCGAGAGTTCCACGCCGCTTTCTAACGCACGATCAAGGCAGGGCGTCCGAATCAGCAAGATCACGGCGTCAAGCTTGGTTTCGAGTCTGCTTGCCCTATCTCTTTTCTAGGTCGAAACATTCGAAATGGAAGAAATGTATCCAAAATTCACCGTCATCCTGTTCGGTCTTCATCCGCGGCGAGAGCGGAATGTCGGGAGCCAACCAAACTTCCAAGCCGAGCGCGAGCGGCCGCCGCACGCATCGGGCTCTCATTGGCTCGCGGCTGGCACGCTGGAGATGAGCGCGTCGTCTCGCTTTTGACTGATCGCAGCGCCAGCAGCGCCCCTATTTACGCATGCTCAGTCGTTCATGAAGGCAATACGGCCTCGCCTCGAATCAGGTCTTCGAACGACTGCCGCTGGCGGACCAGGTGGGTTACCGCGTCGGCCGTGATCATCACCTCCGCGGCGAGGGGCTTCGAGTTGTAGTTGGATCCCATGGCGAAGCCGTAAGCGCCGGCACGCTCGATCACGAGGAAATCGCCGACCCTGGCCTTCGGAAGCTCGCGTGATCCGACGATTCCCCCGTCGGATTGCGTGAAGATGTCGCCCGACTCGCAGAGCGGACCGCCGACGACCACCGGCCACTTTTCCCGGGCGAGCTGGCCGTCGGCCGGCGCGATCGACATGGGATGATAGGCACCGTAAAGGATCGGCCGGGCCAGGTTATTGAAGCCCGCGTCGAGGAGGTAGAACGTATTCTTGCCCATTTTCTTGACGGATCTGATCTCGGCGACGAGATAGCCGCACTCGGCGACCAGGTAACGGCCCGGTTCGATCTCGAGCCGGATCGCGTGCCCGAGGCTCGTGCTCGAGACGCCGGCGAGTTTCGTCCCAGAGCTTGTAATACGCGGCAATATCGATTTTCAGGTCGGTGGCGCGGTAGGGCGTTGGCAGGCCGCCGCCAGCGCTGATCGTCGTGATGCTCTTGCCGATCGTCAGGGCCACTCGCTCGAGCGCTCCGCAGACCTGCGACAGATGCGCCAGATCGGTGCCCGAACCGATGTGCATGTGCAACCCGGATATCGTGAGATCGTGCCGCGCGGCGAGCTGGCAACATTCGGTAATCTGTTCATGCCAGATACCGTGTTTGGATTGTTCGCCCCCCGTATTGGTCTTCTGGCTGTGGCCATGGCCAAAACCGGGGTTGACCCTGAGCGTGATCGAGCGGCCAGGCGCAGCGCTCGCCATATTGCGAGATCATGTCGGGAGAGCCGCAGTTGACGTGAATTCCGCGGGCCACAACCAGGTCGAGCGTCTCGGCGTCGAAGATGTCGGACGTATAGACAATCGGGGCCGGGTCGCCGGTCGCCGCGTACCCGGCGGCGATCGCCCGGCCAATCTCGCCGGCACTCACCGCGTCGACCAGAACGCCCTCGCGCCGAACGAGGTCGAGGACCGCCAGATTCGAGTTGGCCTTCTGGGCATATCGAATAGTGTCGAAGGCCCTCAGGTCGTCGATTCGAGTCTTGATGGTGCGGGCGTCGTAAACAAAGGTCGGAGTTCCAAACCTGCGAGCAATCTCGGGCACGGGAACGCCCGCAATTTCGGTCCGCACGTCGGGAAATGACGCGGTCTCGATCATCGTCGTCGTCGTCATGCGTCCTGATCTCTTCACCTGGAGTCCATCGGCAAACAAAAGACACAGCTCCCACGGCACGCCAACGAGTCGGTGATCGGCGACAGCCCCGCTTCGGCTGGCCGCGGCTGGCTCTGAGACGGCCGCTCGTTCGACCGGCCGCCACTGCCGGCTGGCCGCCATTCCCGTCACGCGTCACCGAAGAATCATCGGTGGGCCCGGTTCGCGACACCGGCAACCGAATCACCGATCAACGGCCGTCACGCGAAACGTGGGGTCCTTTATTGTAACTTCACCAGGGCACTCCGGCACCGGCAAACCTTCTCTGGTCGTGGAATATCTTGCCCGACCTTCCTGGTCGCCGAAAAACAAGCGTCTCGTGACGTCGCGTCTTGTGGATCGGCCGCCAAATCACGTTTTGGCATGTTATTCGCTCCAAGCGTTGTCTATTCCGACAAGCAATCGGGCACATATTTCACGTCGCGAAAGGAAGTGAGACGTATGACGGCTCAAGATCTGGTGTTTGATTGTTTTCCCGAAGCCGTGGTCCTCAAGCAGCCGGCTCCTTTCGACTTCGTCGTGGATTCTGTTGATCGGGCCTTTGGATCAGCGCTCGACCACGAGGATTGGGTCGTCGTTTCTGGTCCCGAGCTCGATGCCGAGGAGCTCGGCCGCGGGCGAAGTGAAATGGAAGCCTGGTTTGACGCAGCCGGCCTGCGGGGCAATCAGGCCGCGTGACTATTCCATTGCCTGGCGAGTGAAATACGCAAGGCCCATCGCACGCCCGGGCGTCACATCGAGGCTCGGCACTGATTTTCCTGCCGCATGACGATATCTCCTTCGCCATCCGCAGCGCGGCTTCGGCCATTTCAAGGGCCGCCGAGAAGTCACGGCCTTGACTTTGGCCCGACATGGGAACGCTCAATCCCGGACCTCGGTACTCGCATCGCACGTGACTCACGGCTTGAACGTCATACCGCGATTTCCAGTCCGGCTTGCGCAGATGATATGAGCGCATTCAGGTCCGATTCGGGCGTTGTGAAAAACCGGTGGGCGAGTCAGATCGGCCGCGTCTCCGGTGATGAGGTTCGTTGTGCGCGCCGGACGCATGATGAATGATCGCCTGATGAACGACATTGCAATTCCAGGCTCATTTCGTGGCATGTCCTTTGCTCTGTTTTCGACTACTCCTCTGAACCCACATCGTGAGTCCTGGCCTCAAACTCCAGGCGGCCGCTCTGGATCTCACGGCCGCTCTCGGGCATTTCAAATCGGCTTCGCAAAGGGGGAGGAGACCATGCGTGGCTATCGATTCATGGCACTCGCGGCCATCCTGATTTCATCGGGGTGTGTGACCGATCAGGATGTTCGCTACGTTTACCAGGACAAGAATTTCGGTGTCGTCGGCATGCCGGCGAATACCGATGTCTGGCCCACGTATTACCATCGACGTGCCGAGAAGCTGATGACCGAGCATTTCCCGGAAGGGCACGTCATCGTCCGGGCCGAGGAGGTTTCCGAAGGGTCGCGCACGTTGAAAATCGAAGGGTCGAATACGGCCGAAATTGATCCTCACGTACCGGCTGAACTTTTCAAGATCGCCAAGGTCGGACGAACGTCGAGCCGGAGCCAGGCGGATGTCGTCAAGATCAAGGAATGCCGGATCATCTATCGACGGGCACCGAAAGCCGAGGGCCCGTTCGCCGAGGACGTGGATCTCTGCCCGACACATTATCTCGATCCCAACGAATCCGAACGCAAGAAGGAAATCGCCCCCCACGCCGTGGCGGGCCCACCGTCTGCGCCGAAAAACGAGGCCGCGCGCTCCAGCGAGGATCGCTCGTCGTCTCCGAAAGACGTCAAGAAAGCGTGACTACCGTCTTATCTCACGGCGCGACCGCCGGCCCCACGGGGCCTGCTCGTTCGATCAGCCGTACTTGTGCTTCCAAGCGACTTTCTGCCGCGCATAGCGCGGCTCGCGCTCGGCTTCCTGCCAGCGGTCGTAAAAGGTCTGGGCCGAGACCGCCTTCTCAGGGTCACCAGTCCCTTTTTCGAGGGGATGTCCGTCGGCCGGGTCATACTTGCGGCCCGCTTTGTAATTCGTGTAACGCCGCGCACGCGTGAAGCCCATCTGCAGGAACTTTCTCGCCAGATCGGCACCGGGAAAATCGTCGCTCGAAAGGTAATTCAAGAAGCACGCGTAGATGGCCTCGCTACTCGATTTTGCGATCTCCGGAGTTTTGAAGCACAGAGCGGCAGCAGCTCACTCTTGTAGGGTTCGCAAATGAGCACACCCTGTTCACCTTTGCCAACGCGATACTTTTCAGGGCACGCCCGATAGTCGACGTCGCGCTTCCAGGCATATCTCGTTTGGTCCCATCTCGGCGTCGGCGAGTGCGATGCGCACATGGTGTCATCTCCTTCCTTCCACACGATGCAAGTCGCGAGCCGCGCGAATGTGAAGCCTCGCATATTCCGAGCGGCAGAGGGCTTGCCCCCCCATGCGGGGCCGTCGCTCGCTGGCAACTCGGTTCCAGCTTGGTCGGATCGAAAATCAGTCGCCGCGACCGGCTTGGCATGCGTGATGCTCAAGAGGTTGGCTCACCGCCCGAACTTCCACGCTGTCATGAAAACACTGCCAATGAAACTGTCAAAACGACCTGTCCGTCTGGCGTGGCGGCGTAGTGCGCCGGCCGTCGAGAGCCTGGAACAACGCGCACTCACCGCGCTCGTCTTTGTCTTCAACGGCAATAGCTTCAACGTCGCCGGGCCCAGCGTGCTTACGGCCAATGCGGCTGCAATTCTGGCACGTTCAGGCAATCGCGTTGTTCAACTTTCCAACCCGCGAATCAATTCGGCTGCCGAATTGAAGCACCTGGCGGCTGGAGTGGCCCGGCTGGCCGGCGGTCAACCGGTCGGCCTGGTCGGTTTTAGCGCCGGGGGAGCGCTGGCGTTACGAATCGCGGCACTTCCGGGCGTGAACGCGAGTGCGGTTCTCGACTATTACGGTGTGCCCGACGTGCGAGACTATTTAAGTCTGCACAGCCGTGACCACTTTTATCGGCCGATCGCCGGCCTCGCCCCCTTTTCGCGGTCTGTCGTATCGCTGCTGAGCGGACCGCTACAGACCAAAGCGCACGTGGTTGCGGCGTTCGGACAGAGCGATCCACACGTTCAAGCCGCAACGAGCTCGGCCGACTTGCACGCCGATGGCCCCAGTGCCGACATCTACATTTACCCAGGCGGACATGGCGTCTCGATCGACGCCAGCCCGTCCGCGCTCGATGATTTTCTCGCCCATCTCGGCTGAAGACTCATCGGCTAGCACGCAGAGATGAGGTTGCCTCAAGGGGCCCGTCGATCGCGAATTCCCTCATTTCGACTCTGATTCTTGACTACCAGCGGCCGCGAACATGATGAAGTTGCCGCCGGGCTCACGCACGCCGATCTCGGTCATCCCGTAGAACGTCGTTCGCCTGGGAAGCAGGATGGGCCAACCGGCGAGCCGATTTTCCACGTCGCTGATGTCGTCAACCTCGATGTAGGTACCGTTTGGCGACGCCCCCTCCGACGTTCCCTCGAGGACCGCCGCGCATCCTCCAAGGCACTCGCGCGGGTCTGGTACATGATCTCGACGCCCCCGCGGGTGAGAATGACAAAGCCGAGCGAGTCGCCATGCGGAACCTCGACACCTCTGGCGAATCCCAGGCGATCGACCCAGAACGCGAGACACGGCTCGATTTGTTCGACCACGAAGACCGGAGTCAATTTCTTCATCGTCTCGTTCGCCTCCACCATCAAGCGGGGTACAAACTCTCAGTCTGTTCAAGTGTATAAACGAACAGAATCGGTGCGTCAAGTGGTGTACGTCTCCGCAACGGCGGTCATTCCGAACACCGCCCCAGAGAATCCGAAACGATTGAGGAATTCGTGTTAACTTTACAAATCAACATGAATATCGAGTAATGTCTTGGATAATCGGGATGCGCGAATGAAATAGCGCGACGAATTGAGGATTGATAACCGACCGTTTACAGCGGGCTTTGTGGTCTGAGCAATAGTGTCAACAGGCACTCACAGGCCCAATGAGGCTCGTCGAGTAGGAAAGGCAGCGGTCGCGCTTCCGGCGAGGGTTTGTTCGTGGCTGACGAGTCCAAACGAAAAAAGGTCACAACGGGCGTCCGCCGGGGAGGCGGTCGACCCCCCGGGACCAAAAGCGAGGTAACGTCATGCTGAACAAGGGCCAGACAAAGGGTATTGACCCTGTCCTGAAGAACATGATCGACCGAATTAAAACGGTCTCTCCGGACGATCGCAAGGAGTTCATCACGTTGTTGCTTCTGCTTCAGGAAACAGAGGATCAAGAGGAACACGAAAGCCTGGCTCGAGCCATCGAGGAAATTGGGGAGCAGAAGCCAGTTGTCATAAAGCCCTTTCCCTTGAGTAATCAGCCGATGAGCGAAGGTTTGAAGAAATGGACCACGCACGTCGCCGAGAGGGTCAAGGACCTTCGAGTGAAGGCTGGGATGAGCCTTGCCGCCCTCGCCGAAGCCGCTGACTTGCCACCGGACTACGTGGGACTGATCGAAGAAGCTCAGGAAAGCGCCAGCAATCTGGCACTGTCGAAGATCGCCAATGCGCTCCATGTTGACATCAGTGTTATTGATCCAATCGCGGACTGATGCCGCTGAGCTTGAAGGTGAAAGCGCACCGCCGAGCGTTGGCCAAAACCCGCGGCGTGATGCAGGATGCCCGGCCACGCGATGGCCATTCTGGCCCCACTGCCGGCCGCCACGGGCGCTTTACGTCTGAATTGCGGCCTGTTGATCTGGTCCCTGGATAAGGTGGGCCAGATTCGCTAGTGTAATCAACGATTTGCTCTGCGTTTGGCCGTGTCAGCACTCTGGGCCTGCGTTTGATCAAAGCGACGAAGTGGCGAACAAACTTGGGTTCCGGCACGTGAGAGAAACAATGCCATGATGCTGCTGCGCGGGTTGATACGACGTTCGACGACAAGGTTTGCGTCACGTCTTGGCTGTTCGCTGGCGGTTGCGGCGATCGTCGTCGTCGGCGCGGCCGGATGCACGTCAACGAGCGAAGCCCCACGCGTTCCGCCGCCACCGACCGTTGTGACCGTTCTGGCGGAAAAGAAAACGCTCCCCTTGGTGGTCAATCCGATCGGCACAACGCGCGCCTCAGCGATGTGACCATCCGGGCGCGGGTCAAGGGATTCCTCGAAGAGAAGCATTTCGACGACGGAAAGAGTGTCAAGAAAGGCCAGCTTTTGCTGGTAATCGAGGAGCGGCCCTATCAGGTTCAGCTCGAATCGGCCAAGGCGCAGCTTGCCTCAGCGAAGGCCACGCTCGAGAAAGCCACGGCTTCACAGTCGGTTCCGGTTTCGCGCGCCCGGTTGGCACTCGACGAGGCTCAACTCAGCCTCGACACAATCGAGGAGCGCCGCGAGCGAACACTCCTGATGAGAAAGGCCGCCTCGCAGGAAGATTTTGACAAGACCGAAGCCCAGCGCAAGAAGAGTGCCGCCCAGGTCGACGCCGATCGTGCCAGTCTGGCACAAACGGAATCGGACTACCGCATCGACATTGCGAACGCCAAGGCCGAGGTGGCCAACGCCGAGGCCGCCGTTGAAAACGCCTCGATCAATCTCGGCTATTGCCGGATGTACGCGCCGATCGACGGCCGGATCGGCGAGCTCAAGGTCAAGCTCGGCAATCTTGTTGGCGATGGGGTCTCCACCGAGCTCGTCAATCTTCAACAGCTTGACCCGATGGGCGTCGACCTGCGCCCGGCGGCGCGTTATTTACCCGTCGCGTCGGCCCTTGTCGAGAAGGGCAATATCCCGATCACCGTGGCCGTCGAGGGGGAGCGCCCTCATCCCAACACGGGGCGAACGATGTTCGTCGATAATCAGGTCGATACCCAGACCTCGACATTCCTGGTCAGAGGCGAAGTGCCCAATCCCGAGGGGTCGATCCTGCCGGGCCAGTACATCAAGGCCACCATGATAATTGGCAGCTATGTCGATGCGATCGTGGTGCCCGAGCAGGCTGTGCTCGAAGGGCAAGAAGGCCCGCGCGTTTATGTCGTCGACGCGCAAAACAAAGTACAGGTTACCAAGGTCGTTCCGGTCGACGACTATCAGGGCTTGCGCGTGCTCGAGTCGGGGCTCGAAGCCGGTCAGAAAGTCATCGTCGAGGGAATTCAGCTCGTCCGGCCCGGCCAGGTCGTGAAACCCGTTGATGCGCCGATGAAACAGTTTGAGCAGACCGGTCCGCGAGCGCTCAACACCGATTCGCGGTTCACGAGCAAGATCTCCCGGCTTCCCGGTGACGACGACCCGGCCAGGAAGGCTGCGGAGCCTGAGAGCAAGGCCGTACCGGCCACCAAGAAGGCGGAGCCCGCTTCGGCGATCCCAGGGCCGGGCCCGGCGGGCAGCCGTTCGGGTGACGAGACAGAGACGAAATCGCAGCCTGAGAAGAAGAAAACGAGGTAGAGAGCGCACATGGTCAACTTCTTCATTGGACGGCCGATCTTCGCGACCGTGCTCGCTCTGCTGATGCTCTTGATCGGCGGACTCTGCATGTTCATCCTGCCGATCGCGCAATACCCTCAGATCACGCCGCCGCAGGTCCAGGTCACGACGACCTACACGGGGGCCGACGCGAACACCGTTGCCGAGACGGTGACGACGCCCATCGAACAGCAAATCAACGGCGTCAAGGGGATGATCTACTTCAACTCGGACAGCACAAGTAACGGCATCTCGACGATCATCGCCACGTTTGACGTCGGCTATTCGCAGGATATCGGTGCGGTCGATATTCAGAACCGGGTCGAGACGGCTCAGGCCGTGCTTCCGCCCGAGGTCAAGCAGTTCGGCATCTCGATCAAGAAGACGTCCACCGATATGGTCTGCGTCGTCAATCTGGTTTCACCCGACGGCCGGTTCGACTCGACGTACCTCGATAACTATGCCCAGATTTATGTGCTCGATAGCCTCAAGCGCGTGTCGGGCGTGAGCGATGTGACCGTCTTCGGGCGGAAGTACGCGATGCGCGTCTGGCTCGACGCCGATCGCATGGCCAATCAGGTGATCTCGCCCGAGGAAGTGATCACGGCGATCCAGTCGGAAAACCGCCAGGCGGCGGCCGGCAAGATCGGTGCGCAGCCCGTGCCGGCCGGCCAGTCGTTCAAGGAGTATCCGATCCTCACCAGGGGGCGGCTCACGACCGTCAAGGAATTTGAAGAGATCGTCGTGCGGCGACGCGACGATGGTTCGTTTGTGCGGCTCAGAGACGTGGCGCGGATCCAGCTCGACTCCGAGAATTACGACACGGCCGGCTGGGTCAATGGCAAGCCGGCCGGAACTCTTCCCATCTACCAGTATTCCGACGCCAACGGCCTCGATATCGTCGAGCAGGTCAGGCGGACGATGGACCGGCTCGCCAGGAGCTTTCCGCCCGGACTCGAATACCAGATCAATTACGACACGACGAAATATGTTCGCGAAAATATCGAGGAGGTCGAGCACACGCTGCTCGAGGCCTTCGTTCTCGTGCTGATCGTTGTCTTTGTGTTCTTGCAAGGCGTGCGCGCGACGATCATCCCGATGCTTGCGATCCCCGTCGCACTCGTGGCCACCTTCGCATTGATGGCGGCGTTCGGCTTTTCGATCAATACGCTGACGCTCTGCGGCTTGATCCTGGCCATCGGGCTGGTCGTCGATGACGCGATCATCGTGGTCGAAAACGTCGAGAAATTTCTGGAACGGGGCGTTCCACCGCTCCAGGCCGTGCGCTCGGCGATGGCCGAGATCACGGCGCCGATTGTCACGATCACGCTCGTGCTGGCGGCCGTCTTCGTGCCGGTGGCGTTCATCCCGGGCCTGACGGGGCGCCTGTACAATCAGTTCGCGATGACGATCGTGTTTTCGTTTCTTTTCTCGGCCGTGAATTCGCTCACGTTCAGCCCGGCCATGTCACGCCTGTTTTTGAGGCCCAGGCATGGCGAGCCGAAGTTCTTTTTCTTCCGCTGGTTCAACTCGGGCATGCGCTGGCTCGAGAACTCGTACGATGCATTCCTCGATTTCACGGCCCATCACTGGTGGACGATCGTCATCCCCTCAATCGGTCTGCTCGCGCTCACCGGCTGGATGCTCGTCGAGCGGCCCAAGGCATTCATCCCGACCGAGGATCAGGGCTACCTGATCGTGTCGATCCAGACGCCAGACGGCACCGGCAAGGAGGCCACGTCAAACATCGCGCGGACGGTCGGCAAGATTGCCAAGGACCTCGACGCGGTGAGCTCCGTTCTTGTGCTCGAGGGGTTCAACGTCTTGAACGCCACCAACCAGACGAACTCGGCCACGTCGTTCGTCATTCTCGAAGAGTGGTCGAAGCGCAACACGCCCGACCTGCGCGCGGTGCGCTGGCCGCCAGGCTGCAATCGCAGATCTCGGCGGCCGTGCGCGGGGCCGTGGCGATCGTGCTTCAGCCGCCGCCGATTCGCGGTCTGAGCCAGACAGGCGGCTTCGAGTTCATGATCGAGGATCGCGAGGGCCGCGGCGTCGAAGCCCTGGCCCATGTCACCGACGCGTTTCTCGAGGAGGCGCGCAAGGTTGAAAACGACCACCCGGTTCATCCCGAGCTCGGGACCATGTTCACCCCCTTCTCGGCGCGTGTGCCCGAGCTAAGGTTCGAGCTTGACCGCGTGAAGGCCGAACGGCTCGACGTCGCGGTCTCCGAGGTCTTCGCCGTCTTGCAGGCGAACCTCGGCGGGTTCTACGTCAACGATTTCAACCTGTATGGCAAGGTCTGGAAGGTGATCATCCAGGCCGAGGGCGATCGTCGCACCCGGCCGTCCGATATCACCAGCCTTTACGTCCTCAACCGCAAGAAAAACAAGGTGCCGCTGAGCGCTCTGGGCAACGTTCGATACACGCTCGGCGCCATCGATGTGCCGCATTATAATATGTATAATGCCGCCAGAATCACCGGTCAGCCGGGCGTGGGATACAGCTCGGGCCAGGCGATCGCCGCGATGGAGCGGGTGGCGGACATGGTCTTGCCGGAAGGGTTTTCGTACGAGTGGACGGGCACGACGTTCCAGGAGCAGAAGACGGGCAATGTCGCGGTTTATATTTTCGCGCTATCGATCGTCTGCGTATTCCTGTTCATGGCGGCGCTTTACGAAAGCTGGATCAGGCCGCTGGTGATCATCTTGACCGTGCCGCTAGCGATGTTCGGGGCCGTGGTCGGCTTGTGGTATTACAACATGCCGCTCGACGTCTTCGGCCAGATCGGGCTGGTCATGCTGATTGGCCTCGAGACCAAGAACGCGATCCTGATCGTCGAATTCGGCGTTGAGCTTCAGAAAAACCACGGGATGAACATCATCGATTCAGCCAAGGAGGCGTCGCGGCAGCGGCTCCGGCCGATCTTGATGACGTCGTTCGCGTTCGTGATGGGCGTGCTCCCGATGGCGCGCGCGACCGGCGCGGGGGCGTATAGCCGCAATTCGCTGGGGATCGTGATCGCGTCGGGCATCTTGATCAGCACGATTCTCGGCCGGTTCGTGATCCCGATTTATTACGTGCTGGGCGAGCGCCTGATCGCGGCTTTCGGAGGGGGCATCAATGGTGCGCATACCCCATTGGAAGACAATGGAGCACCGGATGGGAAACCGATTCTTGAATGAGACGCGGTGCGCACGCGAGTCGGCCCGCTTTTTGATTCAACGAGGCTCGCTTGCGGTGGGATGAGGATCCGGCTCGAGTTGACGCACCGGCGCGATTGCCGCGCCGGACGTCATACGAGTCGAGCGAGTTCGCTCGGGGTTTACTTGATGTCGAGATTTTCCCGCAGTTCGTCGGGCGTGACTTTTGATTCGATGCCATTTTCGGGCACGTCGAGCTTGGCCGTCCAGACGATGGCGTTGAGCACGAACTTGCGAAAATGCGGGTCTCCCCAGTTCACGTGGGCATGGGCCCCGGTGAAACCGACGCCGCGGCCGCCATCGGGCCGTTCGACGGCCCATGCGAGCACCTCGTCGCGGCCCTTGGCATCAACGATGTGCTGGTAAGGACCGCGCGGGGAAGCGGAAACCCCTTGCCGCGTCTCGTCGCTGGGCTTGGCGATCAAGAGAGGAGTGACGCCTTTCATCTCGGGGCGGAAGCGCATGTTGAAGTACCATTCGTCACGGACGGCGAATGGCTTGACCCCGCGCGTGATCGGGTGTTCGGGAATCTTGACGATCTCGGCCGTCCAGTGTGGATTGGTCGAATAGCCGGTCTCGTAATAACCACCGATCCAGTCGAGGAATTTGTCGCCCGGCTGACCCTTGGGAACCTCGACGGCGTAGTGCAAGCAAACCAGGCCGACGCCTTTGTCGATCAGTTTTTGAATCTTCTCGATATGGTCGGCCTGGATGATCGGGTGACCGCTGCCGCCGTCCATGAAGAAGACGAGCGCACGTGCGCCGTCGAACACCGATTCATCCTTGGGCCAGCCTCCCGAAACGAAAACCGGTTCGACGCCCGGAACCTCGCTCAGGCACTTGGCCAGCAGTTTACAGCCCGCGTTGAACTCATGGTCGCCGGGGCCATGACTGGGGCGGCCGGCAATCAAGACGATCTTGGCCGTTTCCGCCGCGCGTGCCAGCCCTGAGAAAAACAAGATCGCCGCGAGAGCGGCCATCACAAGACCACGCTGCCGAATCATCATCTCGACCCTCAAAAAAGTAAGCGTGCGCAACGATGGAGACCAACGAAAACGAAGCTCGCCGCGGAACGAAGCGTGAGACGTCTTCGGGCCGCGGCGAGTGATTGATTGTCAAGGACGTAAAACGACCTTGGTTCACGAGATCAGATCAATTCGGTCACGCCTGGCTTGGGCACAGGCGGCTCGGCCATCGGCCCCCAGGCCAGCGTCTTGGGGAACGTGTCGAGCTTCGAGTTGAGGGCCTGGTCCCACGATACTTCCTTGCCCGTATAGGCCGACATCCGGCCCATGATGGCCGTGAGTGTGCTCTCGGCGACCTGCTTGAGCTCGTTGACCGGCTTGCGCGACGTGATGCTCTCCAGCAGGTCGATATGCTCTTGAACATAAGGGTTGACCTCATGGGTGCGTATGCGGCCGGCGTTGGCACCCGTGAAGAGATAGGCCGCTGGCTTTCGGGCGAGCCCTTGCTATGCCACTGGCCCTTGGTTCCGACCAGGGTTTCCGAAACATTGGCCGCGCTGCCGGCGATCTGCCGCGCACATGCTGTGCACATGGACTCCGTTCGGGAACTCATAATCGATGGCGAAGTGGTCATAGCTCTGCCCGCGCTCGGGCTCGGTAATCACCTGGCGACCGCCCATGCCGACGGCGCTGATCGGGTGGGCCTTGAGCGCCCAGCAAGCCACATCGAGGTTATGAACGTGTTGTTCGACGATATGGTCGCCGCAGAGCCAGAGGAAGTGATACCAGTTGCGAATCTGGTATTCCGTATCGCTCCAGCCGGGCTGACGCTTGTGGGCCCAGATGTCGCCCTGATTCCAGTAAACGCCGCGCTGAAACCAGGTCGCCAATGGCACCGTCGTGAATCCGCTTCATGCATTCGAGATAGCCAGCCTGGTGGCGGCGCTGCGTGCCCGTGATGACCGAGAGTCCCTTGGCATTGGCCTGCTCATAGGCCGCGAGGACCTTGCGGATACCCGTGCCGTCGACCGCGACCGGCTTCTCGGCGAATAGATGCTTGCCGGCCTTGATCGTGGCTTCGATGTGTTGCGGCCGAAAACCGGGAGGAGTGGCCAGCATGATCAGGTCGCAGCAATCGATGACCTTTTGATAGGCGTCGAAGCCAACGAAGCATCGATCATCGGAGACGTCGAATTTCTCCTTGCAGAGGTCATGATTCTTGACGTGCTCGCGGCAATTCTTGAGGTGGTCTTCAAAAACGTCGCCCATGGCGTGCAATTTGATGTTGTACGACGTTCCCGCGGCCTCACAGATATTCTCGGCCGCACCGGTGCCGCGGCCGCCGCAACCGACCAGGCCGACCTTGATCGTGTCGCTGCCGGCGGCATGGACGTTGGTGAACATGCCGAGGCCGACCGTTGCCGCGGTCGACGTCTTGATAAAATCGCGCCGCGAAGCGGGCGAGAGGCGAAGCGGGTTGGGCTCGGTCATGGATCGGACTCCTGGGGAGATGGGTTGAACCGGAAACGCGAGAACGGTCGAGTGCTGGCTGACCCGTTGCGGTCTCTAACAGACCACCACCCAGGCCGGCCAGCCATGCCAGAGGCTATTTAGCGCGTGGTCTTGCCCTTGACGACCTGCGACTTCAGGCCCTTGAGGTTTTCTTGCTCGCTGAGTGCCCGGACGACGCGAAAACCGACGAAGGTCGCATCGGTGTGCCACCAGATGCTCTGGGGCCGCTGAGGATCTTGCACGCTCCACTCGAGATTCGAGCTGCGGCGGGCCGCCGAGCGCAGAGCAGCGGCGCGTCATCGTCCCACGAACCGCCGCGTGCCACGTAGGGATATTCCTTGGCATCGGGCAGGATGACCGGTCCGACCGTTGGCGTGTCGGTCGAGAATTGCTTGTAAGCGTCGGCGACATAGTGGTCGAGGCACCACTCGGCGACGTTGCCGTGAATATCGAAGAGGCCCCACGGGCTGGGCTTTTTCTTGCCCACGGGCTGGGGCTTCTCGGCATTATTGACATACCACGAGAATTCATCGATCTTGTCGGGCTCGTCGCCCCAGAAATAGGCCGTCGTGGTGCCCGCGCGGCAGGCGTATTCCCACTCGGCCTCGGTGGGAAGACGATAGATCTTACCCGTCTTGGCCGAGAGCCAGCGCGTGTATTCCATGGCCGCGTGGTGCGTGACACAGATCACCGGCTGGCCGCTGCGGCCAAAGCCAAACGTTTCATCGGCATAGGGAGACGTCGGCCGCGTGACGGCATCGGCTTTCTTCTCCCACTCGGACTGCTTGGCCGGATCGACATTCTCGCGCTTCTTCTTCTTCAAGTCGAGCGAGAACGCGAAATGCTCGAACTCGTCCCACGTCACTTCCTTGCTTCCCATCCAGAAGGCCGAGATCTTGACCGGGTGCTGGGGGCCTTCGTCCTTGCCGCGTTTGGCTTCGGTCTCGGGGCTACCCATCAGAAATTCACCGGCCGGAATCGGCACCATCTCGAATTTTGTGTCCGTCCCGGGGATGGCTTCGACATACGCCTGCATTGACCCGGCTGTCTGACCGGCCGGCGGCTCTTGTGGGGCCGCGAACGTGAAGCTGGGCAAGGAAGGCGCGGCACCCGTGATGGCGAGGGACAGACAAACGGCATACGAAAAGCGGCTCACGTTGGTATGCTCCAACAAGGGCGTCGAGATCCGAATGAATCTGGCTCGTTCTCACGACCTCATTTGTGCGTGGTTCGGAGGGGATTGATGGCTTTCCAATCAGTCGCGGGGTGGCTCGTCGCGGTTTGCACGGCTGCCCCACTGGCGGAACAAGGGTCAGCGGCGACCGGGCGTCTCACTCGGTTCGAGTACCAGGAGACCCATATGGCCAGCCCATTTCACATTGTTTTATACTCCGCCGACGCCGACTCCGCTAGACGGGCCTCCCGATCAGCCTTCGATCGGATCGCGGCACTCAACAAGATTCTCAGCGACTACGACCCCGAGAGTGAGCTGTCACGCCTGGCCGGCGCCGCGGGCGGCCCGGCCGTTCCCGTATCGGCCGACCTTTTCGATGTGCTCGCTCGTTCCAAGGCGATCTGCGAGAAATCAGGCGGCGCCTTCGATGTCACGATCGCACCCGTGGGCCGGTTGTGGCGGCGGGCCCGGCGCGACCGCAAGCTGCCCGACCCGCGCGGCTGGCCGAAGCGCGGCCGCTTGTCGGCTCCGACAAGATGGTTCTCGACGCCAGGGCTCGCACCGTCGAGCTCAAGAAAGCCGGAATGAAGCTCGACGTCGGCGGCATCGCCAAGGGATATGCCGCGCAGGCCGCCCTCGATGTTCTCAAAGGTGCCGGAATCACCCGGGCCTTGGTCGGCGGGGCCGGCGATATCGTCGTTGGCGACCCGCCTCCCGACACACCCGGCTGGAAAGTCGCGATTGCTCCACTCGAACCGGGACAACCGCCGCCGCGCATGCTGTCACTGGTCAACGCGGCCGTGTCAACGGCGGGCGACGCCGAGCGCTTTGTCACTATTGACGGCCGCCGCTATTCGCACATCATCAACCCGGTGACCGGCCTGGGCGTCGAGGACCGAGCCAGCGTGACCGTCGTGGCCAGGGACGGCGCCACGGCCGACGCCCTGGAGACGACCGTCTATATCATGGGCCCCGAGCGCGGGCTCAAGCTGATTGATGAAACACCCGGCGCCGCCGCGATCTTCGTGCGGCTGACCAAAAACGGCGTGCGGACATTTGAATCGAAACGATTCGCAGAGGTGCCGACGGTCGACCCTCGATGAGCGGCTCACGACGACGCGCCGCCACGGATCCGATCGAGATCATCCCAGAATCGAGGATAGGTCTTGGCAACGCACCCGGGATCGAGAATCGTGACCCCGGGTATACGCAGACCCGCCAGGGCAAAGGCCATCGCCATGCGGTGATCGTTGTAAGTGGCGATCGCGGCTCCATGCAGATGTTCCGGGGCAGGGGGGTCGATGATCAGTCCGTCGGGCTGCTCGTCGACACGAGCCCCCAGCTTGCGGAGCTCGGTGGCGACCGCCGCGATACGATCGGTCTCCTTGTGGCGAATATGGGCCACATTGCGAATGCGTGAAACGCCATCGGCGAACAGGGCCACGACCGCCAGGGTCATCACGGTGTCGGAAAAGGCGTTCATGTCGACGTCGACGGCGCGCAACTGTCCGCCCGTCACGGTCGTCTTCGTCGGCTCGCGGCTGACCGTGCACCCCATGTGTTCGAGCACGTCGACGAACGCCATGTCGCCTTGAACGCTTCGCGTGCCGAGCCGTTCGACCGTGACGCTCGTTTGCGTGATCGCGGCCAGCGCGAAGAAATAGCTGGCAGCCGAAGCATCCGGCTCGATGGTGTAGTCGCGGCCCCGGTAGCGCGCCGGCGCGATGTCGAACCGGCGAAACTTGCGATTGTCGATCGCGACATCGAAGGCTGCGCATCAGAGCGATGGTCATCGCTATATAAGGCTGCGATACGAGAACGCCCTCGACCTCGACGACCGACGGTTCCCTCGCCAGCGGCAGTGCGATCAAGAGGCGCTCAAGAACTGGCTCGAGATATGGCCTTTGACAAAGACGTCGTTCCCCGCGAGCCCTTCGGCCTTGATGGTGATCGGGGGGCAGCCGGTTTGGTGGTCCGACGTGGCGATGCTGCCGAGACGATTGAGCGCGACTAAGAGGTCGGCGATCGGGCGTTGGCGCATCCGGGGCGATCCATCGAGGTGAAATGTGCCCCTCCCGGTCGCCAGCATGGCCGCGAGGAAGCGCAGGCTCGTTCCCGAATTCGCCAGGTAGAGCGATGCGCCCCGCGACGGTATCAGGCCGCCGCACCCGTCGACTTCGATGACGCTCGACGCCCGGTGATGCTCGACCTCGATGCCAATGGCGCAAAGCGCCCCGACCATGACTTGCGTGTCTTCGCAGTCGAGGGCTCCCCGCAGGACGCTCGGCCCCTCGGCGACGGCCGCGACGATCAACGCCCGGTTCGTCAGGCTCTTTGAGCCGGGCACATGCGCAATCATGTGCGATGCCGAGCTCCTCCAGGGGGCGATTTCCAGTTCCGGGGGATAAGGCGCCGGCGTCTTGGACATGTGGGGATCACTCGCTCGCAAGTTCGTTCGGGATCAAACGTCGCTGCCGGCCGGCGCGGGGTCGGCGACCACGAGCGCGAGCCGCCGCTGCAACTCCTCGGCGCTCTGACCCGCGATCAGGAACCGTTTGTGCCGTGACGTTTCGCCGGCGAGCAGACGGATCTGGCTGGCTCGACAGCCCAGTATTTCCGCAAGAAAGGCCTGTACGGCTGCGTTGGCTTTGCCTTTTTCAGGTGGTGCCGCGACGCCGATCCGAAGCGCACCGGCCCGCTCGCCCAGAACGCCGACACGTCTGGAGCCGGGATGCACGAGCACGGCCAGGGATGAGCCCTCGGCATGGGGCGTGATCGCGATCATGGCGTCAGGCCCTCAAAAAGCGCCGAGCCCACGCGAACGCAGGTCGCCCCTTCCTCGATCGCGGTTTCAAAATCATTCGACATTCCCATCGAAAGCTCGTTGAGGGGCAATCCTGCGCGGCGGCTCAACTGGTCGCGGATCTCGCGAAGACGCGTGAAAGAAGGCGCGCTGTCTCCGCCGTGGTTCCGAGCGCGGCGATCGTCATCAAGCCCACGATCGGGATTCCCGTGCACGCGGCGATTGATTCGGCGTCGTTCAAGACGAGCTCGGGCTCCCAGCCGTACTTGCTCGGTTCGTGCGAGGTATTCACTTGCAGACAGACGCCGGGCGGCTCCGCGAGCTCGGAGGCGGCATCGCTGAGGGCGCGCAATAGCTTGAGCGAATCGACAGAATGGATCAGCCGCACCATGGGCAGGGTCTTCTTGAGCTTGTTCGTCTGGAGATGCCCGATCAGGTGCCATCGCACGGGATCGGGCAAACTGGCCAGTGCGTCAACTTTGGACCATAATTCCTGTGGATAATTCTCACCAAAATCGCGTGCGCCGCATTCAACGAGCAGGTTTACCCATTCCGCGGGGCTTTTCTTCGTGACAGCGATCAAACGCACCTGGTCGGAGCCGCGGCCCGCCCGCGCGGCCGCCGCGGCGATGCGCTCTGCGCACGCTTTCCAGATTTTGCCGAATTCGCTCGGCGTTCATTAATGGTAAACTCCCACGGCCATAGGCACGAGACCTCGTGATCGATACTTTACCACCTCGATCCACATTCACTCGTAAACCAGACTGGTCTATTTTCAAGGACACGACAAGGCGATGAAACCGTTTCTGATGATCCTGGGATTGCTGGCCGCGGGCTTGATTGTCTCGCAGCTCGTGATGGGACTTTTGATCTTGCAGGGCCAAACTTCCATGCGGACAGCGCACCAGCACTCGGGTTACCTGACCGTCGCCGTCAGCCTCATCTATATCACATGGTCACTCGTGGCGATCGCCACGAGTGTGCCGCGCGGCCGGTCGTAAGCCAGGCCAGCGGCTGCTGACCCGCCAGTTGACCCACCCTGAGGTGCCAGGCCGCCGCTCAGTCGACCTGGATAAGCGGCTCGACCGAGCCGTCCGGGCGAAACAGGCCGATAAACAGCCGTGCCGAGGTTTGATACCCGAGAAAGGCCCGTGCAGCGGGTTTGCCCAGACTGCGATAGATTACATACGATTCATCACGCCCCCAGCTCACCCGCGCCGCGAAGGCCCTGCTCGACGGCACGTTTTTCGACTTTTCCGATACGGAAAGCACACGCCACTGGAGGGGCCGGCGATTTCGTTGTGCGCTCCACGAAACGAGTAACGGCAGCCAGCACCGTTTGCCCTGCGACGATTGTTCGAGTACCAGCGAGCCATTCGCGGTCGTCAATTCGCCGCGGTCGCTTTGATACGGGAGCGACGGCAGCGCGATCGGCAAAATCTGTACGGTCGTGCGCTTGCCTTCACGCGATAATCGCTTGCTTCGTGAGGCTTCGACGGCGCTCGCCACGATGCCGTCCGGAAGTGACAGTGTCATCGTGTGCAAGACGCTTTCATCGGACGGACTTTCAACGAGCGCTGAGAGCAGGGCCAGCGATCTCCCCCGCAATGCCAGCGCGGACCGGGTGATCCGTGTGGTTCCCACACGATTCGACCATTCGGCCACAATGGCCGACTCATCGGAGATCCACGTCGTCGGCCTGGTTTTCGTCACGCCAACGCTTTCCGTGCCAACCGCCCAGTTCGGGCCCAGCCAGGAGACTCCGCCGCCAAAAACCTCGAACCGGCAGTTCGCACCGGGCTCGCGGTGATCGATGGCCACAAAGTCGGCGCCATCCGGCCGGAGCATCCCGAGGGCCCGGCGATCACCGCTCCAGCCGGGAGTCGAAAGGGCTGCTTCCCCCTTCTCGATCCTGGTCAGCAAAGACTTGATCAGCCTCCTGACGCGGCCGTCGCGGCAGGCGTTCGACGACAAAAGCGCGGACCACCGAACCGACCTGGTCCTGTCGTTGAGCGCGAAGACAGTGGCCCCGGTACCATCAGGTCGAGAATACCAGAAGACACCGTGGATGAGCTGGCTCAACGGCTCCAGCCAGGAGTCCGGCCAGACCCCGTCGATCGGTTCGACCTGCAAGATCTGCTCGAGCGCCTGGGTCCAGTCGCTCAAATCCAGATGCATGAGCGCACCGGACGCGTCAACCTGTTTTCGCAACCATTGCGTGAGTGGCCGCTCGTTTCCGCGGCAAGACCATGCGGCGGACGCCTGCTGAAGCGTCTTTAACTGATCGTTCCGGTTCATCGCGTCTTCAATCATCGTGAAAGTTCCAGGAGGTCCGTCTTCTTGTGCGACTGTCTTAAGCGGCGGTGCCTATAAAATTGACGCGCAAAGTTTTGGCGCCGACTCCGGTGCCTCACCGATGTCATTTTTTTGGTTTTTCTTCAAGTGACGTAATACCCGGAGCAGCTTGGCACTTGTGTTGAGCGCGGCGCTCAATCGGAGATTTCGGCCGACGTCTTCTGGCTGGTGAAACCGTTCTGGCACTCCCTTTGCAATTGACCATATTCGTACTGATGAGACGGTCAGACGATAACGGCGGCTTGAGGAAAAGACCTCGCTGCAAACAACTTTAAAGAAGCCACCCCAATGGCGAAAGTCGTTTCAAGATACTTGGAGCGGCTCCACGCCGAAGGGCGAGCGGGTTGCCTCGCACGACCCCCCGCTCGCCCTTTCTCAAATCAAACACGCCTGACCCGTTAGGGGTCGGGCGTCTTGAACTAACCGGCCAGTGGATCGGATTTTGGGCGACCAGGGGAGAGGTGGTCGTTCGGGATCTGTTCTCTGGCCGGTTTTTATTTTTTTATCGCGACGACCTCGTTTCGATGGGCCGTTCAGCGGCGGTCTTTCGATGTCGCAGTGCACGCCCCGGCCGCGCGGCGAGGGGCCGGCCACCTTCGACAACCGCGACGCCGTTGACAAACAGGTGCACGACGCCGGTGCTGTTTTGAAACGGTTCCAGGTACGTCGAATGATCGGCGATCTCGGCCGGATTGAAGATGACGACGTCGGCGAAGTGACCCGCGCGAAGCAGACCCCGATCGAACAGGCCCACTTTCGCGGCATTGAGTGAGGTCATCTTGCGCACCGCGTCTTCGAGTGTGAGGAGGTGGCGGGTGCGGCACATACTCACCCAGGATGCGAGGAAAAGTTCCGAAGCTGCGGGGATGCGGATGCCCGCGTCGGAGCGGTCCTTCGATCGCGAGAGCCAGGCCGTCGGAACCGATCGAGCACCACGGTTGAACGAGTGCCAGGTTCATATCGCTTTCCGTGTGGTGTGCATAGATCGTGCTGATCGATCCCTTTTCCTCGATCAGGAAATCGAAAAGCACGTCGAGCGGATCGGGTTTTCGTGACGATTCGGCCGTCTTCGCCGCGATGATGCGGTCCATCGTCTGGCCCTGGTACTTCTGGTTCGCCTCGCTGAGGCGGGCGCTGACGAGCATCCGCGACCAGTCGCCGCCGACGGCCGTGAAGTGGTTATACCAGCCGGGCAACCCCTGGCGAATGTCGCGTTTCAGCCGGTCGCGCGCTGTCTCGTCGTTGAGCCGGCGACAACAGCGGCTCGCGGCCCCCATCGTGGGCCCACGGCGGAATGATGCTGACCAGGTCGTTGTTCCCCCGGGTGTAGGGATAGACGTTGGCCTGGACGTTGACACCTTCGGCACGCGCCTGGTCGATCAATGCGATGATCTCGCGCATCCGGCCCCATAACGACTGGTCGGCGATCTTGAGATGGATGATGTCGACCGGGATTCCTGCTCGACGGCCGACCGCGATGGCCTCCTTGACGGCGTCGAACACCTCGACGCCTTCGTTGCGAATGTGCGACGAGAAAAGACCGCCATGGTCTTTCACAACCTGACAGAGCGCGACCAGGTCATCGAGTCGTGACAGCGAGCTCGCGCGGGCTGGCCAGCATGGTCGAGAGGCCGATCGCACCGTCGCCGAGGGCTTCGTCGAGCAAGACTTTCATTTCGTCGAGCCGCGGCGCGTGCCGGTCGCTCGAGCGCATCGCCTTGCACGCAGTTGAGAAGTGTTCCCAGTCCGACATAACTGGCGACGTTGACCGCGATGCCCTGGCGCTCGAGTGCGTCGAAATAGCCCCCCAGCGTCGACCATGTGGGCGATTGCTTGATTCCCTCGATTCTCGGCGGCCGGCTCTTGCCCTTGGCCGGCCCGGCCGAGGTGTCTTCGCCGAGGATCTCGGTCGTGACGCCCTGCCGCACCTTGCTCTGGGCCGCGCCGTCTTCGAGCAGCGTCAGGTCCGAGTGCGAGTGGATGTCGATGAAGCCAGGGGCCACGACAAGCCCTCTGGCGTCGATCACGCGCCGTGCCGGGATGTCGGCCGCGAGCGGTCCGACCGCCGCGATCCGGGCTCCGCGAATAGCGAGATCGCCTTCAAACCACGGGTTGCCGGTGCCGTCGACAATGCGGCCGCCACGAATCAGGACATCGAACGGCTCGGGCCGCGGTGATTCCTGGCCGGCGCATGCGCTGGCCGCCAGCAACACGAACGAGTCAAAGCCAAGACCCGGTTTTTCGAGCAGCCGACATGAAGCCTCCTGGCAGAAAACGCAATCGCGGCCGCGGCCGCCACAACGAATGAGTGACCGCCAGCGGAGGCGGCGAGCGAGTGATCGCGCAGCTCGGCATGCGGTCCGCTTGCCAACGCGCCGTTGAACATCGAAAGTATAGCGAGTGTGCAACCTGACGTCCTGAGTTTCGAAGATCGATGGGGCCCGTCATGCCCAGCAAGGCCGCGACCGAATATCGCTACGAAAAGCTCACCTGGCCCGAGATCAACGACGCCGTCGACCTGGGCAAGGTGTGTATCCTGCCTTGCGGCGCGGTCGAGCAGCATGGCCCGCACCTGCCGCTGGACGTCGATGTGATCTGCCCCACCGAGATCGCCCGCGGCGCCGGGCGGATCATCCCCGAGAAGATGCTCCTGCTCCCCACTCACTGCTACGGATACACCGGCCATGTGCATGGATTTCCCGGGCACGATCAACACGCACTTCGAGCACTTCATCGACGGAATTCTCGACATCACCAAGAGCCTGGCTTACCACGGATTCAAGAAGATCATCCTGTTCAACGGCCACGGCTCGAACTGGCCCAACCTCGACCTGGTCGCCCGGCGGACCAATCTCGAGACCGACGCCGAATGCGTGCCGATCTCGCTGGTGGAGTCTCTTGACCGTCGACAAGGAATTCCTGCCGCGCTGGCGGCAAAGCAAGTTTCCCGGCGGCTGTTCCCACGCGTGCGAGCTCGAGACGTCGCTTCTACCTCTATCTGGCCGAAGACGATGTCCGCAAGGACCAGATCAAGAGCGGCACGATCTCGTTCAACGCCGAGGGGAGCCCATTTCAGTGGGTCGACCTGTTCGGCGGCGGGACCGGCGACCTTGATCTCGTGGACCAGCAGCTATTCCGAGACCGGCGTTCTCGGCGATGCCGAGCTCGCCACGGTCGAAAAGGGGCGGCAGGCCTATGAGGAGGCCGTGACCCAGCTCGCTCGTTTCATCACCTGGTTCAAGGACCGGCCGAAAGAGCCGCGCCGCGACTATCACCGCGTGCCGCCGACAATGCCGACCCCGTGGGCTCAGACATCGCTAGAGAAAGTGAGAGGCAGCCGCCGGCTCAGATCGGAAAGATTTGTCGGGATCATCGACACACGATGGGATCAGCCCGTCGAGTCGAACTCAGTGCCAGAAGAACTGGCGGAATAAATGCTTGCGCGTCTGGACCTGTGACTCGCCCGGGTATTGCTGGACCTCGGGCCGCGAGCTCAAACGATAGGGGCCAGACCCGACCACGAAGTGGTCGCGTACGCCTTGCGCGTTCAGGAGCGGGGCCGTTTCCCAGACTATGCGGCCGGTTTTCGCCTCGTAGGCGAAGAGTCGGGCCTTGATCACGGCGTCTTGCTGATTGGTTTCGGAGAAGGTGAGCGAGGTTGATGATCCGGACGTGGACACCGCGGCACCCGTCGTGAGAGACGGCGAGAGGCTCAGCCCGGGCAGGCCGAACTTGCGATCGCGCTGGTCGGTGCCATACGCGCCAAACGCAGCCTCGACAATGACCTCGGCTTTGTCCTTGTTGTTTTCGAGCAAGACGCCCTGTTCGAGCATCGAACGGCGGATGCTCGAAATGATCCAGTCCTTGTCGACGACCGTGACATACGTGGCATCGAGAGTAGGTGCGTCGGCCGGCCATCGGGCTGAAATCGACATGATAGATCGCATCATCCCAGGTGCCGGTGAGCAAGAGCTGCTCGGTGCCGGTGCGCGGCGTCCCCGTGACCGTGACGCTCGTGCATCCCGTAGCGAACCACAAAACGACCACGGCGAAAAGCCCGCGGAGCGACTGAGATCGCCAGATAGTGCAGATTTGTTGCATGAGCAACCGCCGGCGACGATTGGAGGACCGGCGCCCGCGGATCCAGAAAGGAATTCTCAAGACTGGCCGAGTTATCGCCGAAAATCGATTTTTTCGGAACGGCCAACTCACGCGGCGGAGTATAGCCGGCTCGGGTTTCTCGGGCAACGTCAAGCGGCAAGTCGTGTGCTCATAAAGATTAAACGAAATATCGCAACCCGGTGTAGACCGCTCTTCGCGCGAGATGTGCGGGAATCGACGCGGTTACCGCCAGGAAAATTTTACAATCGCGGCTCGATTGATCGGTTTAATGGTCCACGCCGTCAACCTGACCGCTGGAGTTAGCAGAGCCCGTACGCACCAGGCGTTTGATACCGGCTTTGAGAACCGGGACATTGAAATTTATCAAAAGGCCAAGCGGCAGATCCAGCGCTTTCAAGTACGAGATGGTCTGCGCCAAATGAATGGGCGCGAACGCATCAACGGCCTTTAACTCGACAACAAGAACCTGGCCGACGAGAAAATCGATCTCGCCCAGGCCGACGAGGTTGTCCTTGTATGAGACTTCAATTTTCTTGCGGTTCTCAAACGGAATTTGCCGGGCGGTCATTTCAATGATGAGCGCTTTCTCATAGACGGACTCAAGATAGCCCGGACCCAGATCGCGATGGACTTCGATCGCCGCCCCAATCACCGCATGAGCTAATGAATCAATAACCGGACTCGGCTCGTACATCATTGCAACCGCCTCAATTTCAAAGGGCGAAAAGGATCAACCGCCAAGGACGCCAAGAGCGCCAAGAAAGAATCAATAGGATTCTAGAGTCTATTTTCATATTCAAATAGATTAAATATATGATCACACTAGAATATATCAACAATTAAATTAAATTTTTGTAATATTTTGAATGTCTTGAATTACCTGGCGCTCTTGGCGTCCTTGGCGGTTGATCCCCGAGATTTGCATGATTCGAACACGCACAGTTCAGTGTGTTCATCAGGGCTCTTGATTGTTTCATTCTAGGCGGACAAGAAGAGTTTTTGTTGATTTGGGAGGTTTGCACCCATCGATTGACAGCATGGAGGAATAGAATGTCCACAGGGGCATCGCCTCCGGCAGATCCGCCGCCAACGTAAAGCGCGTCGTCAGGGTGAACACGTGATGGTGTTGCAGTATCAGTGCCCACCAGAGTATTGCCGGAATTGCCCGCTGAGATTGCGTTGCGTTAAGAACCCCAATAAGGGCCGGATGGTGACGCGTGTGGAGGGACAAGTGCTATTGGATGAGCACCGCCAACGAATGGAAACGCCCAATGCCAAACGGCTGCGTAAACTGCGCGGCCAAGTGATCGAACGGAGTTTAGGAGACGCCAAGGAGCATCGCGGATTGCGAAGGCTCCATGGCAACGGGCTGCGGCGTGCTGGGTGGCGCGTGGTTCGTCAATGAAAACGGGATGAACGCGAAACCGGTGCAAGCCAACCTTTCACCACGACAGGGCGAGCGTCTCGCGAGCCAAGTGCCCCGGCAGCTCGACGGAGTCTCGCCCTCCCAAGAGCTCCGGGAGGGCGAGCGTCTCGCGAGTCGAGTGCCTCGGCAGCTCGACTGAGTCTCGGCCTCCCAGGATCGTGCAAATGCAATGTCGAACGTCAATGATGATAGTGCGACGGGCCCTCGGGGCCGGTGTCCCCTGTTCCGCGCACTTGCGCCTGGTCGCCAGGCAGGAAGATCGATCCGATCAAGAAGAAAACAAATCCCAGAACCAGGATCGGGCCGACCGAAAGCATGGCGACAGTCAAGTTCGAGCTGCCGACAGGCGTCGCCCCGATCGACGCGACGGCTTTTCCGATGGGCGAATTCACCACGTTCGGCTGTCCGAAATAGTCTGAGACCCATCCCAGGATGATCGGCGAGCTGATATCACCGAATAAGTGAATGAAAAAGATGAACGTGGCATAGGCCGCCGCTCTGCGACTGGGCGCGACCACGTTGGCGGTGACCGTGTTGCACGGGCCGAGGACCATGGAAAGCGCGATCGATGCCACGAACAGAAACGCGAGCGACGTGCTGGTGTCGCGGTCGAGAATTCCAACGAGCCCCAAGGGAGTCGCTAAAGCGACGGCCGCGGCCGCGAGCAGCAGATACGCTCGTTTGGTGAATTTGTAAAGGATGTCGGGCAAGAACATTCCCAGCAAGATGCCGAGCAGACCGGCCCCGACGAGCAAGAGCCCGATCCGCTGCCCCGCGACCGCCGCCGATAACCCGTGGACGCGCTGATAGAACGTTGAGCCCCAGGCGGCGTAAGCGCCCGTCGCGAAGGTGACAGCCGCCATGCCGAGCGTGTTGAACACGAACGTCTTGGTCTTGAACAGCACAAGATAGTCGCCAAATCCCGGTCGCGCCGACTTGACGGGCGTCCCCGCGGCTTCCGACGCGCCGCGCCCCGGGTCATGCATGATCAGTGCGGCAAATGCCGCCAGCAAACCTGGAATGCCAACGACAAAGAAAACAGTCCGCCACCCCATGGCGTCGGCGATCGTCCCGCCCAGGACGTATCCGAGCGCCGTGCCGACGGGCAGAGCCAGATAATAAACCCCCATCGCCCGGCCACGCTCCTTGACCGTGAAAAGGTCAGCCAGCAAGGCCGGCGCGATCACACCATAACTGGCCTCGCCGATGCCGAGCAGCGCACGCCAGAAAAACATGTGATAAAAGTCGGCCGAGAAAGCGGCCCCGACCGTGGCCAGGCTCCACAAGGCGACCCCGCCGAAAATCAGCAATTTGCGGTTGTAGCGATCCCCCAGCCAGCCTGTGAAAGGGGCAAAGACCGTGTAGACGATCATGAACGCGGCGCCAAGCCAGCCGAACCAGTAATCGTCGATATTCAGGTCTTTCTGAATATGCGTACCGACGGCGAAAAACGCGTAGCGATCCACGTAATTTAGCGCGTTCATGATAAAGAGAATCGCGAGCGCAAAGTACTTACCGCCGAATGTCGGCATGCTTTTCCCGGGTGACGGCGCTGTCACCGCGGTTGGGGTCGTCGAAGGCTCCATCAGCCGCAGGCCTCATGCAAGAAGGAATAAATCATGGGATAGTCAAGAATGGTACGACACGGCGAATTTCGACGATGCGCCCGGCGATAGAACGAAATTGACGCCGCGGTCGGACGCTCGCACAGTAAGTAACAAACTGTCGACTAGATACGGCAGACGAGAAGCGTTCAGAAGGCCTCGGCCGTCTCGACGGGCTCTTCGGCGACGAAATCGAAACGGGCACTCTGTGAGAAAAAGGCCAGCGGATTCTCGTAGACAATCTTGCGAATCAGCGAATCAGGATGGCCGCGCCGGCGCATTTCAAAGATGAACTCGGGGACAGCCAGGGGGTCGCTGTGTCCCCAGTCGCCGGCCGAGTTGACCATGATTCGCTCCGTGCCATGGATCTCGACCAGGTCGGCGGCTCGGGCCGGCGTGCATTTGGTGATCGGGTAAAGCGTCATTCCAACCCAGTGGCCGGCACCCAAGGCCTTGCGAATCGTGTGCTCCTCGACGTGGTCGATACAGACCCGCTCGGGCTGGATCCGACGATCGTCGCGTAGCATGTCGAGGATCATGCGCGTCCCCTGGTACTTGTCAGCGAGGTGCGGTGTATGCACCAGGATCAGCTCCTGGGTGCGCGCCGCGAGATCGAGGTGCTCGAGAAAGACCGTGGCCTCGTTGCGCGTGTTCTTGTTCAGGCCGATCTCGCCGATGCCGAGCACGCCGGGTCGATCGAGGAATTCAGGGATCATGGCGATCACCTCGCGCGACAGCGAGACGTTTTCGGCTTCCTTGGCGTTGATGCAGAGCCACGTATAGTGCTCGATTCCGTAGGCCGCGGCTCTCTTCCCTTCGTACTCGGTCAACTGGCGGAAATAGTCGCGAAAGCCTTCGACTCCCGAGCGGTCGAAACCAGCCCAGAACGCGGGTTCGCTGATCATCACGCAACCAGCCAAAGCCATTCGCTTGTAGTCGTCGGTGACGCGAGAGACCATGTGGATATGCGGATCGACGTATTGCATGGTGGATTCGCCTTTCGGCTTCTCACGAGAGATCGCGAATCAAGGCGGCAAGCGGGTCCAAAGTTTGTTTGAAAAGAGGTCTCGGCCTATTGACGAGAAGAGGCGTAAATCGTCAGGAAACGCGAGTCTTCGACCGCGGCGCGACACTCATCCGGTCGCGCCAGCCCGAATCATAATCGAGCGAGAAAATGTGCTGGATGGTTTCCGCACGGCCCGGTCCCGGCTCGAGCAGCGCCTCGACGGCTCTCCGAAGCTGATATAACCGGACGTCTGGCTGTTCGCCGTGCCGCACCGGCGCCCGGTCCACACGGTCGAGCGCAGCCGCAATTTCGAGAATCTTGCCACGGGTTTCGAGAAAGTCGCGATCGAGCACTTGCATTGCATCACGGGTATTCTTCATGGGGGGCGCCTCGTGTGCCGGGTGTGATCCTCCGGATATCATGGCAAAACTGCGCTCGACATGCAAACCGTCGCGGAGTCGCGAACGTAAATCGTTGCTTCAAGATAGCTTGCCGGTTCTCGACCGAGCCAGGTTGAGTTTGCGCGTGGATGAAGTAATCTGACGGATGCGAGGCATAACAAGGTGCGCCGGCAGCGCGTGACGTTCGGGTTTCAACGCGGGATCGCGCAAGTCCCTTGGTTCGCGTTCTACGATCTGGTATGGTTATAACCATGGACCCGCGCTCGCGACCAAAGATTCCTGAGCCATCGAAGCGGGCCTTAATTGCACGGGAAGGAGGCTAGTGGTGCGATCGTTCAAGAGCCGATTGCCGATCCTCGCCATCACTTTTTGGGTGGGCGTCGGCACGAGCGTCTGGGCCACGGGCATGGGCTTTGGCGAAACCCTTTATGTTGCGCCCACGTCCTATGTGGCGACTTCCTATTTTTCCCCGACGTCGTACGCCTATTCCGGCTATTACCCGACGTCGTACCGCTACGCGAACTACTACCCCACAGCCTATAGCAACGCTAGCTACTACCCCACTTCCTACAGTTATGCCAGCTATTATCCGACGGCGTACACGACCGGTTATGAACCGGCCGCTGTCTCTTCAACATATTTGACGACGGCGTACACAGTGCGTAGGGGGCTATTTGGACGGCTGCGGCTCGTGGAGCGGCCCGTACTTGCCAGTTATGCCACGAGTTACATGCCGACCACGTATTTTGCCCCCACGGCTTACTACGGCACTTCGTACCAGACAACATCGTACGTTCCGACCGTTTATGCCCCGCGAACCTATTCGTATACGTATCCGACCGCCTGGGAAACGTCTTACGTCGGGACCAGTGGCCGGGTCGACGATTGCGATCAGGTCGCTTGGGCGTCGCCGTCGACGACGGCGACTGTGCCGGCACAGACCTACGCCGCGCCGTCGCAAACGTATTCAGCGCCGCGCTCCGAGGCTCCCTCGAAAGCGGTCCGGAGCGAACCCGCCGACGATCCGACAATTCCCTCGGCCGTCGAGCCAGCACCGGCGAGCGAGCCGCCGTTCCGCGCACCGGCCAGCGACGCGACGAAAGTGCCTTCCGCAGTTGATCGATCCGCCTCGAGCCCGCCGGAAGCACCGGTCCTTTCACGGCCGAAGAATGCGGTACAGCCGCCTGCGGCGACGCCAGAGAAGAGCGCCACTGGCGCCAAGACCGGCACGAGTTTGCCCGCAGAGAACCCGCCCGCGAAGCCAGTCGTACCGGCAGCGCCGGCCGGAGATCCAACCGAGTTGCAGCCGGCGCCGATCGAGGCGCCCTCCACCACGCGCCGCGATTCGCTGCGCCCGACCTACGCCTTGCGATCGACGCGGCTTGAAATGCGCAACGTGTTGATCGGCCGCGTTGAATCCGAAAACGGCGAGCCACTGGGCGAAGTGCCTGTGTCGGTGACCAGCCGGGACGACACCTCCATTCGCCGTACTGGCATGTCAAACGCGTTTGGCAATTTCGCCATCCGTTTGAGCGATGGCGAGTGGACCGTCAACGTGCGCACGCCCAGCGGACGCACGTACCCCGTGCGCACGATCACTGTTGCCGGCGGCAAGATCATGGACAATCGCGAAGGCCGTGAAGTCCGAAATCTGATCATCTCGTACTGAGCGAGCCTGATCTTTCTCGGAAACGCTACGCTGCGCTGCCGTTGCCAGGAGCTTCGTTCGCCTGATTGGTCGGCCGAACGAATCTCCTGGCCACTTTCTTCTCGCATTTCTTCTCACGCGCATTGAGGCCCCGCCATGGATGAACTACCGGAAGTTCTCCTCTGTGAAGTCGCCAACGAGTTCGAGGCAACGCTGGTCGTCAACATGCTCAATGATGAAAACATTCCAGCGCGAAGCGATGCGAGCAACGCGACGACCGCCTTCGGCGGCCTCCCTTTCGAGCCCGGGCACAAGGTCTTTGTCCCCGCGGCACAGGCGCGTCTGGCACGCCAGATCCTGGCCCATTACCCTCATTTTCATGACCTCAAAAACGTGCATGAGCCCGAGTGAGACGGCAGACGCCTTGTCGTGATTTCGTCTCTCAGGCAGTTTGCCGTTCCTGACTCGACGTTCGTTCCCGCGATTTTCACGTGCGCATATGTTATGTCGTGAGCTTTTTTCACCCGTTCGCTAGCGGGGCCGAGCGGCAGGCCCTCGTTCAGGGGGCCGAGCTCGCGCGCCGCGGTCATTCCGTCCACGTCGTCACGCGATCGATTCCGGGTTACCCGATCGACGACGAAGAGTATCAGGGCGTGGCGATTCACCGCTGGATCAAGACGTCACGGATCGGCCCACTGTTTGGCGTGAGCTTCGTCGCGGGCGTGATCGCGGCGCTCAAGAGGCTCCGCTCCGAGATCGACCTGGTCCATACGCACCAGGCACTTTGGGAAGCCATTGCCACGGGACTCGCCCGGCCTGTCCTACGCGGGACGCCGACCTTGGTCCAGCCGGCGAGCGCCGGTTACTACGGCGAGGCGGCCGAGCTCTTGCGCACGCGGGGCGCACGCGTGTTGCGCAGGGCCATCCTGGCGAACACCGGTTTCGCCGCGATCTCGGCCGAGATCGAGCGCGAATGGAAGGCGTTCAACATCGATGAGCGGCGGATCATCCGAATAGCCAGCGGCGTCGACGCGGTCCGATTCCGCCCCGGATCAAGCTCCGTTGAGACCGAGTTATTGCCGCGTCCGCGAGCCATCTTCACCGGCCGACTGCATCCCCAGAAGAATCTCGATCTGCTGCTGAGTGCGTGGGCCGAAGTCGCGCGGCGGAGCTCGGCCAACTTGATTCTGGTCGGGCCCGGCAAGGAGCCGCATGCGGCTAGAGGAGTTGGCTGAATCGTTGAGGATCGCCGACCGCGTTCAGTTCGTCGGCAGCGTCGACAATGCCGACGAGTACCTGCGAGCGGCCGACGTGTTCGTCTTGCCCAGCGTGGCCGAAGGAATGAGTAACTCGCTCCTGGAGGCAATGGCCACGGGGCTTCCGTGCGTCGTCTCGGGGATTGGTGGCAACACCGACCTGGTGACCGACCGGGTCACGGGGCGACTCGTGGCAAACGCCTCCGCCGATTCGTGGTCGGAAATACTGCTCGAGCTTTTGAACGATCCCGACGAATCAAATCGGCTCGGCCAGCTTGCGCGATCGCATCGAACGGGAATTCGCCCATACGGTCATTGTGGACCGGTACGTGGCACTCTACGAACGTATGATCGCCCGCGACTGGCCCTGATCAATCGGTCTTCACCGTTCCGGGGCACGCAAAACGCGGCCAGTCGCGAAGGCGATTTCCGACACCACCCAGCGCCCGGAAGAATCCTGGCTCAGCTCCGCTTCGAATCCCTTGCCCTGAACGTGGTCGGGGTCGAGCGCCGCGTCGGTGAGTAAGAGTTCGTAAGGAATAACGAGCAGCCGCGGCTGCTCGGGGCGAACTCCCTGAACGCGGATCATCATTTCGATTTGATCGGAGCCTGGCGGATTCTCCTCGAGCGTTGCCACTCGCACGATTCCTTTGATCCGCATGAGTTACCCTCCCTACAAACGGTTTGATCGCCAGAGTCGATGTCCGCCGATTCAAGAAATGAGAAAGATCCGCGCCACGCCGACCTCGGCGGCTCAATTGGTTTACAATGTTATTGAACGTCTCTTGCTGTCAACGGGGGGCGTGCTAATGTGTTTACGCCGATGCGGGCTGCATTGTCGTGAACAGACCAGGGTCAAAGGCTAACGTGCTTTCATCTTCGATGTTGCTCCATCCGCCATTTGCGCGACTCGACGCACCGATCATCCTGGCCCACGGCCTGTTTGGGTTTGCGCGAATCGCGGTTGGTCCGCTGACCTTGACCGCGTATTTTCGTGGCATTCCCCAGGCGATGGAAGCGGCCGGGAATCGTGTGCTGGTCACGCGTGTGCAGTCGATTGCCGGAATCGAACGGCGCGCCCGCCGGCTGGGAGAACAGATCATCCGCCATTTTGGCGATGACCCCGTGCATCTGATCGGCCACAGTATGGGCGGCCTCGATGCGCGTTGTCTGCTCGCCGATCACGCCTGGCGGCGGCGAGTGCTGAGCATCACGACGATTGGCACTCCCCATCTCGGTTCGACGCTCGCCGATTTCGCCAAGTTGCGTGTCGGGCGTGTCTATCGAATGCTCGAGGCCATGAAGATCGACGGGCAAGGCATGCTCGATGTGACGCGTCGAAGTGCGCGACGGTTCCACGGGCGAAATCCGGCCCCTTCGGGTGTTCCGTGCTTTTCGATCGCGGGCGACCCCCATCCCGACGATGTCTGCTGGCCGCTCAAGCGGCTGCACGCGGCTCTATTCGAGATTGAAGGTCCTAATGACGGCCTCGTCTCGGTCGAGTCGGCCAACGCGTTCGGACAGCCGTTGCCGCACTGGCCCATTGATCACTTGCGCCAGATGAACTGGCTGGCGCCGGGGGAGCCGCGATCGTTGCAACAGCATCCGCTCGAGTTCCATGCGCTGGCGCTCGACCACCTCGCTTCGCTCGGATTCGGAGCACGGGCCGAGGCGCAACTCACGCCGGGCGCCGATGTCTGCGCCTCGTTGCCATCCCGGACGTCGTCGGCCTGTTCGCCGGCTCAATCGATTGATTGATTGACCGGATTACGAAAGGCCAATGCCCGCCGCCAGTGACGCCGGCCCGGTCGTCGATCCAGTCGGTTGTCGTGCCCTATGATTGCCTTCTCGCGAAAACGATCCAACCGCCGGCGCGGAAACGGTGTAGCAAGTACGGCGGCTCCATGGGCGTTGCGGAGACTTCGTCGAGCGGCAAGACATCCTCGACCAGAAATCCGGCGCGCCGAAGGTCGCGATTGAGCTCGCCCCATCGGTAGAGGTGAACCTTCATGTCGGCGATTCCGCGATACATCATGCGTCGGTCGCCGAAGTTCGCTCGATCGAAGAGCGCGGGCCATAGTTGTGATCCGAGCCAGCGTCGTCCCTGCGGATCGCGAAGATTGAGCCAGAAATTGTGCGCGTGGAGCGCCAGCCGGCCGCTTGGCCGAAGAATTCGCGACGCTTCCGCCAACGCGTGGCGCCTGGGCTCGCGTCCGCGAATCATGCCGAGCGTGCTGAACATCGAGAGGGCGTAATCAAAATGGCCGTCGGCGAAGCAGCTCAACTGGCAGAGATTTGACTGGACGGTCGTCAACTCGAGTCCACGTTCGCGCGCCTTGCGGTCGACCATTTCGAGCATGGGCCGCGCCATGTCGACCGCGGTCACGGAGAAGCCACGCGCGGCGAAAGACAGCGAATGGCGGCCGGCGCCGCAGCCAAGATCGACGAGGCGGCCTGGCTCGCGGAATTGACGTTCCAGCGCGCGCGCGTCGGCCTCGAATAGCGGATGGTCGGCGAAGTAAGCGTCTTCCTCGGCCGCGAGCCGCGACGTGTGTGTGTATTCCCACAAGGGGCCGTCGACCCCGACGGGAAGGAGCCAGGCGGGCGGGATTCGCGTAAAATTCATGGTGTGGCGATGACCGAAAGTGGTCCCGCGCTCAAGGGCGCGGAGTCGGAGTTCGCACAGAAAACGTCGTAGAGTCAATATAACGTCAAGAGTCGCATGGCGCGGCGCCGATCAAACCCGATGCGCCGGCTCGCTCGCGAATTCATCTTACGTCGAGCAATCAGGGCGTCGTCACCCTTCGGCCTCGACCTCGTTTCGGCGGCGTCGGACGCAGTTTGGTGCAAATCGAAAATTGGGAATCGACTCTCTAGACGGATCGTCCGTTCCGAGGGTAAAGTTAAACGTCCTGACCTATGCGGTTTGCCAATTCCGCCTTGTTTTGATTTTATTTTCTTATAGCTCGTCCGACGGTACACCATCGCGTGGTGATCGCTCTACGTTCATCCGGATCGTGGCATTCGATTATCGACCTCATTCCCCGAGCCACGGCCTCCGGTAACCATGTGCGATCGCATTCGCCTCAAGAGTTTGCCGTCGGTGACGACATCCTGAAAGGATTGTTGGCCGTGAGTGAGACCAAGGACATATCGCGGCAGCGTCTCGCGGACTTCCTGGCCGCGCGGCTTCGGGCGAGGGCGAATGCTCAACAACCCGAGGCGCGATGGACCAACGTCGAATCGAACGCGATGACCTCGCCGCATCCTGACGAACGATCCGCGTCCCCGTCTGATTCTTGATCGTATCGCCTGCCATGATCCCGTTCGTCGTCTCGGCCGCCCAGAGCGGGCAGCCTTCCGAATTTCGATGGACACTCTTTCTTGTCGCCTCTCGTTTACTCGATCGATCGATCGAGCCGAACGAGAGGCGTTTTTCGTTGTCTCGCCGCTCGCGGCGGCGCCGCAGCGCGGCAGTCAAGAGGCTGCTTGAACGGCCGATGTCGCGAACACACGCGCCGATCGAGCGCGAGCTCGACACGGTGAAGCACCCCCTGCTCGGCCGAGAGGCATTCCGAGCCCCAGCACTCCGACAGGATGATTCCATCGGCCAGAAGACCGCCGGTCGGCACGTCCAGCCGGCGCGTTTCGCGACTTGCGTTAAACAGAGCGACGACGGTGTCATCGTGATGCTGCCGCGCAACCGCGGCGACCCCATTGGCAGCCGAAAGAAACTGGAACGAGCCCCGGCGCAGCGCGACCCGCTGCCGTCGCAGAGCCGTCGCACGTTGAAACTCGTGCAGTAAATCCCGATCCCAGACCTCCGTGCGGTGCCAGGGAAACGCGCCGCGATTCGCCGGGTCGTGACCGCCGGACATGCCGATCTCGTCGCCGTAGTAAATCGACGGCGCGCCGGGATAAACCATCTGAAAGAGCGTCGCCAGGCGGAGCGCCGATTTGTCCTCACGCGCCAGCCCGAGAAAACGCGCCATATCATGGCTGCCCAGCAAATTGAGCATCACGCTGGTGACGTTGGGGTGATAGAGCCCGTGCAACCGCTCAATATTGCGTCGAAACGCCTCGGCGCCCGACGGCCCAACCGGAAATAGGCTCGTGCGCTTCAGCTCGGCTTCATCACAGTTGTCGCCGATGAAAAAGGCAATGCAGGCCCGCGTGAACTGATAGTTCATCACCGCGTCCCACATATCGCCTTTGAGCCAGCGCTGGGCGTCGGTCCAGACTTCACCGACGATGTAAGCCTCGGGGTTGACGGCGCGCACGCGCTTGCGAAACTCTCGCCAGAATGCGTTGTCATCAATTTCGTTGGCGACATCGAGCCGCCAGCCATCGATTCCAAACTCGATCCATCGGCGGCCGATCCCCCAGAGAAACTCACGAACGTCGGGACAGTCGATGTTGAATTTGGGCAAAGCGGGCAAATTCCACCATGCCTGATAGTTTGGAGACTTCTCGGAATCATAGGCGTAAAGCGGAAACTCTTTCACCGTGAACCAGTCGAGATAGGCCGAGTCGGAACCGCTCTCCATGATGTCGTGAAACTGGAAGAAGCCGCGGCTTGCGTGGTTGAAAACGCCGTCGAGAACGACGCGGATTCCCCGCGCATGGGCTTCGTCGATCATCCTCCTCAGTGCGGGCGTGCCCCCCAGCATCGGATCGACTTTTTCGTAGTCGTGAGTGTGATATCGGTGATTCGAGGCCGACTGGAAGATCGGCGTGAAATAGATGGCGTTGACTCCCAGGTCGACGAGGTAGTCAAGGTGCTCGACGACGCCGATCAGGTCACCCCCCTGATAGCCATACCAGGTTGGCGGTGCGCCCCATTCGTCGAGGCGCCGTGGCTTTGGTACCGAATGCGACCGTGCGAATCGGTCCGGAAAGATCTGGTAGAAAATCGCGTCGCGAACCCAGTCGGGTGTATCAGGATCAGCCACTTGGCGGCTCCGTCACTGGTCCATTTCGTCAGGTTTATGATCCGAGTTGTGCGCTCAATCACGTACGGCACGCGACGAGTGCTCATGGGCCCTTGAGACAGATATCCCGTGGTCGTCGACGCAGGATGCGGATGTGAGCAAGCTCCACACTGCCGGGCTATCGTCAGACGATCGATCGTAGACGAACCAGCTCGATCGTCGATGACGATGAACTAGCGTCGACGCCAGCAATTACCGCGCCGGCACGCGATACCAGTAAAGTTGCTGGCGGTCGCCTCGAACGCGAAGGTCTTCCAGCATCGGCTCGCAGGATAACTTGACCTGGCTCTTGAAGTAGGGCCGATCCTGAACGCGTATCTCGACTCGCCGCTTGAAGTCGACGAGCTTCGGCGAGAGCCACACCTCGAGACTCTTGATTCCATTAACCTCGAGCCGGATCAGGTTCGAGGGCCGGCTCGACTTCATTTCGATGGTCGCGGGGTTCAAGTTCTGACCCAGGACGTCGGCCGCCTCGGGCGCGATGGTTCGCCCGGGGCTGAATTCCTTGATGACGAAACCGTTGAAGCGGTCGTCGGAGGTGCGCGCCGTGACGGCCTTGAATGCCCTGGGATAAGGGTCGCGACGATGGCGGTCCATCCAGTCGAACGCAGGCCCGATTTCCTCCGGAAGCTCTTCGAGCCCACGCCGGAAGTATTCGATATACGTGATATCCCACGTCTTCTGGATCAAGGGCTTGATGAACTTCTCGTAGATGAACTTGCTCGCCGCGGGAACATATTCGCCCACGACGTAAAACAACGGCAGCCGCTCATGGTGCGGCAAATAGCGCGGCACATACTTCGCGGGGAGGCCCGAAATGACGACAACTCCCGCGAATTCATCGGAGTGGGCCAGGGCATAATCCCACGCCATGTTGGCCCCGGTGAGCTGGCCGGCCGCGAACACCCGGTCGCTGTCGACGGCATACCGCTTGCGCAGATCGCGCAACGTCAGCTCGACGGCCGCATGTTCGCTCATGGTATACCGATACTCGGGAGACCTCCCCTGCTCAGAATACTCGGGCGCGACCAGAATATACCCCCGGCGCGACCCCTCGGCCTCCCACTGGTCGAGGGCCTTGTTCGGGCCATCGCCCGAGTGCATCACCACAAGGGCCGGATACGAGCGAATGGGATCATACTCGGGGGGGAGCCGAACCGCGTATTCGGTCGGTGTCTCGTCTTGTTCGCCGAGCACGCGGTGGAGTTTGGTTTTTTCGACCTCGGTCGCCACGTCGGACAACGGCGGAGGCATGAGCTGGATGATCCGCGTGAGGATCTCGAGCCGGCGGGTCATGTCGGTCGCGGCCTGCAAATCTCCCCACGCCAGGGAATCAAGCTGATCGAGGAGATCAACGCGTGCGGATTCTTCATTTGAACCGAGGAATGCGCGGACGAGATCGCGCGCCTTCCAGAGCATTTCAGCAATCTTCATGTCTGGCGATGCCAGCTCGAGTCCAGCGACATACCCCGACATCGCCAGCGCAGAATGCCGCTGGGTCGTCGCGGCGGTCGCCTGCGACTTGACCTTGCGCCAGGCCGCAAGGCGGTCGCGCACCATCTCGGGCGCGGTTTCAAGGGCTTTCAATATCTCGTCGACGGGCGGCTTCCACGACTTCTTCATGTCCGACGGCATGAGGTCGGCGAGCTTGCGCAGGTCGGCGACAATCGTGCGGTCGGCGGCTCTCTGCTGTTCCTCGCGGCGCTCGATATCGCGGGCTTCGACCACGAGCTGCGTCGGAATGCCTTTTTCGTTGAACGACTTGAGCAGCTCGGCGACGCGGTGAAATTGCTGGGCCTTGCGACTGACGTCGATCTCGGCTCGCCGCGCTTCGGCGTCAAGCCGCACGAGAAACTGGCGGGCGCTGGCGGCGCAGTTCCTTGAGATCGCTGTCGGGAAAGTCATTGATGAGTCGATCGATCTCCTGTTTCGCCTCGTTGCGCCAGCCGACGTCGATCAAGAAACGCACCACGCGCTCGCGTTCCTCCTTGTCATTCTGCTCGACGCGCCGGAGCAAACGAATCACAGAGTCACGCGGCACCTGGTTGATTTCAACCTGGCCAACCCAGAACCCGTCGACACCGCGAAACTTGGCGATATGCGGGCCGATCTCGATGATGGCCTGCTCCATCCGGATCGGCTTGTTCGGTCGCGAGAAATACTCGAACGACCTTCGTCCACGCTCGTTCCACGGGCTGGCGTTGACGCTGATGACCTCTTCGGGCTGGATCCCGCCGTGGACGCTCATCGGCTGCACGAGCTGGAACTTCTCACCCGTACGAAACGCATTATTCGCCTCGATTCGCTCGACCTTCGAATCACGAATCACCACGCGCTTGAGGCCGTCGGAGATATAGAGCAGCGTGTTGTCCTTGTCGGGAGCGCCGAGGCTGCGATAGACGAGTCCGTTCTTCATGATCACCGAGTCGGCATGGCTCGTCGCGGCCAGATTCATCGACAGGGCAAGCGCAGCGAAGCTCGTGAGAATCAATGCGCCGTGGCCAGCATTCCGCGTCATCTGACTCCCTCCTGCTGGTGCCGTCGTGTCCGCTCGTGCCAGGTGACTCGACTCATCACGAAAACGCGAGTCGATCGCAGCGCGCCGAACGCGGATGATCAGCGAAAAACGCATCGGCCGCACCGATGACATGCCGGGTCTTTGCCGTCGGTCCCTCCGCATTATTGTGACACGCTCACCCGAGAGGTCAAGCCGCAATGCGCGTGAGACAGGTGATCAACGCGTGACGCACGCTCACAGCGGCGCAAGTTGTTCGTACAGGTATCGGGTGGCGATCAACGTCCGTGACGCGTAATCTAAAACGTCAACGGGATCGCATGGTGTTGGCCCGGATCAGTGGCGGTTCCCAGCGAAAGGTGGCTTCCCTTGCCGAGCGAGCTTCTGAAATTCCGCTGCTACCAGTGTAACCAGTTACTGGCATCATCACCGGGCAAGAGCGGGTCGACCGTGTCATGCCCCCGCTGCAAGGCCGAGCTGGTGGTTCCGGCGCCTGACGCGTCGGCCGTGCTTGATCCGAAGTCGAGCTCGGGCATCCGGGCGCCGCGGTCCAGCACGACGGCGACGGTCACGCCCGCCAAGCCGCAGCTCCCCAGCAGTCTTGATGAGGCCGCCGCGACCATTCCGGCCGATCTGGCCGACCTGCGGCCCGAAGACTTGCGCGTGGAAGCCGAGTTCTTTCGCGGACTGGCGCGACCGCCCGAGCGCGAAACCAGTCCCGAGCCAGCCAAGCCGCTCTCCCAGGAATCAGTAAGCCCGCTGATCTCGAACGATTTCACGGCCGCCAGTGATTTCACGGCGCCCGCGCCTGGACCTGTTCCAAACCTCGAGCGGCCGAGCACACGGCCGACCGAGCCCCGGCGCGTCGAAGCCCCGGCCCCTCCGACCCCGTGGCTGGCGCTCGAGCCTGCGAGCGCTTCAGCAAACACAGGTCTCGAAGTCCCTCCCATCAAGATCGAACCGATTTCGATTTTGCCGTCCCGGAATGAGCTTCCGCCGATACGCGAAGTTGTCTTGCCGGCGCAGGTGGTGCTCGCGTGGTCGCTGTTCGGGCTCATTGGCATCGCGGTCTCATTCATCGCGGGGCTGATGGTGGGGCATTTTGTGTGGCGGGTGTAGACGCCGACCGGACAAGGCATCCTTTACTGGCTGATGAGAGAGCGTGAATGAGTAACAAGAAACTCCAGAACCGCCGAAGAGTTGCGTGGTCCGGTCAGGGCTAAACGAAATGGTCGTTCCGCAGGATGCCACAATTCCCGAAGAGAAGCTGACGAAGTACCTGCTCGTGCCGCGTCCGTGGGACGACAAATCAAAATACCTGGAACAAGCGGGCTATGATCGAGAGAACGCCGAGACCCTGATGCTCCACATACGCCATCTCGTGTCTGAGGTTGAAGCGATCGAAGACGGCCGCAACGACTACGGAATTCTTTATCTTGTCAAGGGGAACCTCCATGGTCCCAATGGCCGAGATTTACCGGTAGTGACAGTCTGGCTTCGCTGGCATATCGATGGGTCCTTCCACTTTGTGACTTTGAAGCCTTGGAGGAACAAACCATCATGAGGCCCGCGTTGTATGACCGCGTCGCTTTACGCCGCGACTTGCACGAGTACTCTCTCAAGCGGGGCGACGTCGCGCTGCTGGTTGACTGGGTTCCGCATCCAGCGGGTGGCGAACCGGGCGCGGTGCTCGAAGTGTTCAACGCCCTGGGAGAATCGATTTCAGTCGTGACCGTCGAAGAGTCAGCGATCGAGGCGTTAAGAGCCGACGAAGTCCTGGCGGTTCGCTCGATCGCGACCGTGGGCTGATGCCCACGCTCGAACAGTGGTCGTCAGCCACTGACCTGAACTCGCACAAATTCAGCGGCCGCTGCATGTCGAGGAAGACATCTGCGGCCCGAAGACTTCGCGTGGAAGCCGAGTTCTTTCGCGGACTGGCGCGACCGCCCGAGCGCGAAACCAGTCCCGAGCCAGCCAAGCCGCTCTCCCAGGAATCAGTAAGCCCGCTGATCTCGAACGATTTCACGGCCGCCAGTGATTTCACGGCGCCCGCGCCTGGACCTGTTCCAAACCTCGAGCGGGCGAGCACACGGCCGACCGAACCCCGGCGCGTCGAAGCCCCGGCCCCTCCGACCCCGTGGCTGGCGCCTGAGCCTGCGAGCGCTCCAGCAAACACAGGTCTCGAAGTCCCTCCCATCAAGATCGAACCGATTTCGATTTTGCCGTCCCGCAACGAGCTTCCGCCGATACGCGAAGTTGGCTTGCCGGCGCAGGTGGTGCTCGCGTGGTCGCTGTTCGGGCTCATCGGCATTGCGGTTTCATTCATCGCGGGGCTGATGGTGGGGCATTTTGTGTGGAGAGTGTAGCTGTTGATGCGAAGCCGTCTCGTTTGACTCTAACCGGAGGTGCAATATATGACCACCGTCAGCATTGAAGAAGCGATGACGCGACTTGATCACCTCATTGAACAACTTCAGCCGGGCGAGGAGATTCTCATCATCCAGCGCGGGCAGCCTCTGGCCCAGGTGAAAAAGGCTGAGCGCACGTCGTGGCCTTGCCAGGCTGGCAGCTATCCGAAATCTGATTTCTGGATGGCGCCGGACTTCAACGCGCTTTTGGACGATTTCAAGGAGTATATGGAGTGACATTACTCCTCGACACACACACTTTTCTTTGGTTCTGCCAAGATGATCCGCTGCTCAGCCAAGCAGCAAAAACGTCGATTGAAGACGCTGGCAATCGCAAGTTCCTCAGCCTGGCGAGCTGCTGGGAAATTGCAATCAAATGCGGACTCGGCAAGCTCAGACTTGGTGAACCTTGTGCTCGGTACATCCCGGCTGCGCTTTCTCGAACCGGCTTCGAGATGCTGCCAATTTTCTTGGCCCATGCGACCGCCGTGGAAACGTTACCGGTCCATCACAAAGATCCCTTTGACCGTCTTATGACTGCTCAGTCCATAATCGAGGGAATTCATGTGGTTAGCGCCGACTTGCAGTTCGATGCCTATGGCGTAAGTCGAATCTGGTGAATTCCAGGCCGGTGAACAAGATGAGTCGCTGCATCCGCTCGTAGGCGTGCGCATCCTCAGCGTTGGCCGCCCGAGCTATCTCTGCTACGATAACTACCATTGAGAAGAAGGCCTTTGCCTCCGCTCCACTGAATCGCAACCGCTGCCGGAGTCGTCGATATGCGTTCGGACATGATCAAGAAGGGTGATGCTCGCGCAGCCCATCGCAGCTTGCTGCGCACACGGGCGTTGGCGAACAGGATTGGGATAAGCCCTTCATTGCCATATGCAACAGCCATGTCGACATCATCCCGGGGCACGTGCATTTGCAGGCCGTCGGCAACTATGTGAAGGAATGCGTACGCGCCGCGGGGGGCGTGCCGTTTCTCTTCAATACGATCGGCGTCGATGACGGCATCGCCATGGGCCACGACGGCATGAAGTTTTCGCTGCCGTCCCGCGAGCTGATCGCCGACTGTGTCGAAACCATGATCCAGGCGCATTGCTTCGATGCCATGGTCTGCATTCCCAATTGCGACAAGATCGTCCCCGGAATGTTCATGGGAGCGATGCGCGTCAATATTCCCACGATCTTCGTCTCGGGCGGACCGATGGAAGCCGGCAAGACCGCTTCGGGCAAGACGGTTGACCTGATCGACGCCTTCGTGGCGAGTGTTCAAAAGCAAAATGGTCAGATCACTGAAGAAGAACTGACGGAAATCGAGCAGGCTGCCTGTCCGACCTGCGGCAGTTGCTCGGGCATGTTCACGGCCAACAGCATGAACTGCCTGGCCGAAGCGATCGGCCTGGCCTTGCCCGGCAATGGAACCGTCCTCGCCACGTCGGCCGACCGCAAGGCCCTCTACGAACGCGCATCGCAGCGCATCGTGGCCATGGCTCGCGAGTTCGCCAGGAAAGGAGCCGGCCACGGCCTGCTGGCACGCGAAATCGCCAGTCCGGCTGCGTTCGATAACGCCATGATCCTCGATATGGCCATGGGGGGAAGCACGAATACCGTCCTTCACATCCTGGCCATCGCCCACGAGGCGGGCGTCCCCTTTTCGCTCGAACGAATCGACCAGCTCAGCAAGGTGACGCCCAACCTCTGCAAGGTGAGCCCGTCGAGCTCTTACCATATCGAAGACGTCGCGCGCGCCGGTGGAATTCACACGATTCTCGGCGAGGTGGCGCGCGGATGCCCCGACCTTCTCGATCTCTCCTGTATGACCGTGACCGGCAAGACGCTCGGTGAAAATATCAACGAATACGACATCCGGCGCAAGACCGCCTCTTCGGCCGCCCGCCTTCTGGCCGACGTTCGCGCCGGTGGCGAACGCACCAGCCAGGCGTGGACCGTGCCGAGCGTCGCCGCGCAAGAGAGCTCGCAGGTCGCCGGGCTTGCCGTCCTCGAAGCCGAGGGCGAAGATGGAGACAACCAGGCGCCCGAGTTTAGCAACGGCCACGATTCCGGCTCCAGCGGCCACGACGGCTCTGACGGATTCGATCCCTTTGATGTGATCCGCACGGCTGATAACGCTTACTCGGCAACCGGCGGCCTGACGATGCTCAAGGGCAACCTCGCGCCGAATGGCGCGGTTGTCAAGACGGCCGGTGTCAGCCCCAGGATGATGAAACACACGGGACCCGCCGTGATCTTCGATAGCGAGATCGACGCGTATAACGGCATCGTCTTCGATCAAGTCAAGGCGGGCGACGTCGTCGTGATTCGTTACGAAGGGCCCAAGGGCGGACCCGGCATGCAGGAAATGCTCGCCCCGACCACAGCCATCAAGGGCGTGGGCCTTGGCGAAACGTGCGCCCTCGTGACCGACGGCCGGTTCTCCGGTGGAACCGCGGGCGCCTCGATCGGTCACGTCAGCCCCGAAGCGGCTGTCGGCGGCCCGATCGGCCTGCTGAAAAACGGTGACATCATCGACATTGATATTCCCAACGGCGTCCTGGCCGTCCGGCTTTCCGAGCAAGAGCTGGCCGATCGCCGCGCCGCGTGGTCGCCGCGCAAGCCCAAGGTCACCTCAGGCTATCTGGCCCGCTACGCCCGCATGGCCACCAGCGCCGATACCGGCGCCATTCTCAAGTGGGATTGAGCCGGGTCGAAACGACAACGCACGGCACCGTGTCGATCGCCTCTGGCGCTTCTGAATTCCGCACGCGTGCCGTCGCGTCGGGTTTCTCGATCTGATCTTTTTTTCATCATCTCATGGAGAGCGAAGTGAATCTGTTTGACCTGAGCGGCAAAGTGGCGATCGTGACAGGTGGCAACGGCGGGATCGGGCTGGGTATCGCGCAAGGATTGGCTGAAGCCGGCGCCCGGATCGCCATTCTGGGTCGAAACGCCGAGAAGTCGCAGTTGGCCGCCCAGTGGTTGCAAGCTCAGGTCGGAGCCGAGGCCATCGTCGTGACGGGCGACGTCGGGCAGGCGGAAGACGTCGAACGGGCGATCGCCGAAGTCACCGGGCACTTGGGCCGCGTCGATATCCTCTTCAATAATGCCGGTATCAACATTCGCAAGCAGCCCGAGGACTTGACGCTCGCGGAATGGCAAGAGGTGATCAATGTCAACCTCACGAGCGCATTCTTGATGTCGAAGGCCGTTTATCCGTCGATGAAACAAGCAGGCGGAGGCAAGATCATCAACATCGGGAGCATGACATCGATCTTCGGATCGCCATTTGCCTCGGCGTATGCGGCCACCAAAGGCGGTATTGTCCAGCTCACCAAGAGCCTGGCCCTCGCCTGGGCCAAGGACAACATCCAGGTCAACTCGATCCTGCCAGGCTGGTTCGATACCGAGCTCACCGAGAAGGCCCGCGAACAGATTCCCGGCCTGCACGAGCGAGTTCTCTCGCGGATTCCGCAAGGTCGATGGGCCAAGCCCGCCGACATGGCTGGCACCGCCGTCTGGCTCGCCAGCAAGGCGAGCGACTACGTCACCGGCATCGCCATCTCGGTGGACGGCGGCTATTCGTCATCGCTGTAGTTGCCCAACGGACCGCAGGCTTTTCCGAGCGCCTGGTGAAAGCCCGCGATGATAACTGGCTGGCCAACACCAAAGTAGGCGAGCCCCCGACCGAGACGACCATCGTGGTCGTGCTCAAACGGAGACTCGCCAACAGGGAACGTTGTGCGCCCCGCGATCAGATCACTTCGCCGATTCCGTCGACTCCGGAACAATCTTGCCGAAGATTTCGACTTCGAGCTTCTGACCGAACGGCAGCTTGACGGTCATCGGCTTGATCGGCATGACGAACTGGAAGCCCCCCAGGGGGCTCGGCATGAAGGCGCTCGGGAAGAACGCCGAGGCGGCCTTCGGGAACGAGAATTCAACTTTGCTTGTGCTGCTGTCGGTCGCGGGCTTGGCCTGCATTGGCTTTTTCGTCTGCGGGCTGGGCATCGGCTCAGCCGATTCAGACGAGCTGCTGGTTTCCGACTCTTTTTCATCGGCGGGCAGCGGCGGCAAATCGGCCGGCGTGCCATCAGCGTGGACGCCCTGGGGGAACGACCGGCTGGGAAGTGCTGGCACGGCGACATGCGGCATCGGCATGTTCATGACAGGCGCCATCGGGTTCATGAATGGAGCCACGACCCGGGCGGTGGATGCCTGGGTCATGTCGGTCGTTTCGGCGGCCTCGATGATCGCAAGCCGTTCCTTGACGACCGCGCGGCCCGACGGGTCAGCCATGGTGTGGGCACCGAGGCTCACGAGCAGCATCTCGCCACGCGGGATCAGCCATTCGCCGGCCACTTCCTGGGTGTCGATTTCGGGCACTTCGACGACGACCTTCCGAGCAGTCGCCGTTTCCTTGGTATCGCACTTGTTCGCTTCGCAGCATACGCTTGACTCGGCGCAGTCGCTCTGAGTCGCCGTCTTCGCCTCGGGCTTGCTCATTGACGCCATGGCATAGGCATAAAGGCCGGCGGCCTTGTTTTGCCCGACCATCACGCGCGGCATCGTGCTGGCGGCGCCCGATGGCGCTTGTGCACTTGGTCTCAGCTGGCTGCTTCATCGTCACCTGGTGGACGGCCCTGACGACGGTGTCTTCGAGAACGACTTGCACGAGGACACCCTGGTCGAGCTTGCGGCCGACGATCGTGGTGTGCCAGCCAACTCTGAGTTTTTCGGTCTCGGGTTGAACGGCGTTTTCCGAGCCGTTCCACGCGGCCTGGGTGACCATTGAACGGGTCTGCCGGCATTGTATGGTGGCGAGGGCACCGCTGAACGCGGTGACCTTGGGCGCGTGGGCAACGCTCGCCGTCGGGGCTTTGCAAACGGCCGCGAGTAATCGGGGCGTGCAATCGCGCGGCACGGTCCAGACCGTGGCGCACCCCTGGCGTGTCACCGGCTTCATGCTCGAGAAGACGGTCTCCCGCCAGCCCACTCCGTCCGCCTCGACGATCCGGACGGTGTACGTGAGTTGTTGTTCCGAACGATCGCGCTCAGGGTGCGGAGATGCTGCCACCCCGGACAACGCGATGGCGATCCATCCAAGTGCGATCCCCATATCACGCCCTCCCTTCCATGCTCGACACAAAGTCATGTCCGCTTCCGTGCTGGTCGCCAGACCAGAGCGTTTCGAGCGGGATCTTACGGCCGAAGGTCGAAGGCGTCAATCGAGCTTGTCGGCTTTGTGAGGCGAAATCGTTAATCTTTCGGCAACAAAATCGCGGATTCCTGTTCTTTGATGGAACATCGGGAATCACTTGATGCGTGAAGTCATTCCGCGCCACGCGATGAAATGGGAGCCCACGGCGACGGCGAAGGCTGGCTACAACGGCGTTTCAAGATGTTCGCGTTTGTGATTGGAACCAGCGCTCGTCTTCCTGGGATCGGCCTGGTTCATTGATTCCAGACTCAGCAGGTCATCGATGGGCGCGATGACGAGAACCGTATCGCCGGCCTGGAGCACGATGTCGGGGTCGGGATTGACATTCACTCCCGAGGCGCCATGCTGCATGACGATATTGACACGCTTGTCCGCCTGGATCTCACCCACGCTCACGCCGACCAGCCGGCCGCTCGGACAGATCGTCATGTCGGTAAAATGCACGTACTGACCCGCAAGATGAAACCCTTGATAGATCTTGCGCCCGGTTGCCGCGGCAATGAATGCCGGGGCCGCGACCTGCGACGTCGAGATGGTCGGCATCGAAAACGCCCCGGCGACCTTGGTGGCGAGGGTTTCATCAAAGAGCCTCAGCACGATCTTGACGTCGCTGTTGAGCTCGCGGGCCGTGATCGCGGCGTCGAGGTTCGTGAGGTCGTCGCTGGTCGTCACAATCACGGCCCGCGCTTCGCGCACTCCGGCCTGCTCCAGCACCGAGGCCTGCCGCGGCGTTCCCCTGGATCACCGGTACGCCTTTATCAAAAAGCTCGCCCAGAAGCGGCGAGCCACTCGCCATCTCGATCGCCACCACCGATTCGCGGAGCTCGAGGAGCTGCTTGATGACCTGGTAGCCGACCTTGCCGACCCCGATCACCACGAAATGATTGCGGCAGAGCGAAGCAAGCATTCGATTCCACTCCGGTAAATTTTGCTTGCGCGTGAATATCAGGAAGGCCAGCCGGACCACCGAGTCGGCCACCGCACCCAGCCCGATCACCGGCAACACGAAGAATAAAGGCTGAAGATACCACTCGGCCGGGAAATCGAGCGACGATTCGAGGAAGATCATCAAGAAGACCGCGTGGCAGGCGTGCGCAAACGGCAGGCGCCCGTGGTCGTAAAGCAGGTGGAGGATCGAGCCACCGACGACGACCAACGTCGTGAAAATCGCGAGCGGCCAGCGAAACTCCCAGAGCAGGTAGCGCGCGAAGCGAAGATACATCAGGAACCGCACCGGCGCGCGAACGTAAGGGACCATTCGTCTCATGGCATGTCAGCGCGAGGCGCTCCGCGGGCGATCGAATTGATCGCAAACCTCGCCCAGGCTGCGGTCGAGGATCGCCACCATCTCATCAATGTCTTCGGCCGTTGACACCAGGGGCGGACCGAACGCGATCCAGTGCGGGTCGAACCGGCACATGAGCCCGTGAGCCAAGGCGCGGCGGCCGACTTGAACGCCGAACGCGGTGGCGTCGGCAAACCGGGCCTTCGTCTCCTTGTCGCTCACGAATTCGATGGCCTGGAAGAGACCCTTGCCGCGCACATCGCCAATGACCGGATACTTGCTCGCAAGAGCTTCAAACCCGGCTCTCAGACGCTCACCCTGCTTGCGGGCATTGGCGAGCAAGTCTCGCTCGAGGATCTCTTGAATCACAGCGAGTCCGGCCGCGCCACGAGATCGGGTTGCCCTCGAACGTGTGCCCCTCGACAAACCCCGGATTCGTCGCGATCGGCCCCCAGAACACGTCGGCGATCTCGCGCTTGCAAATCAAGGCCGAAAGCGGCGCATACCCACCGCTCAGGCCCTTCGCAACGAGCAAAATGTCGGGCGTGACCCCGAAGGTCTCGGCAGCAAACATCCTCCCGGTGCGGCCAATTCCCGTGATGATCTCATCAAAGATCAAAAGGATATTATGGCGGTCACAAATCTCACGCAGGATTGGTAAGTATTCATCGGGCGGGTCGATGACGCCGCCGGTGTGACCGATCGGCTCGACCAGGATGGCGGCCACGGTCGACGGGTCTTCCATGTTGAGCACATCCTCGACGATCGTCGCGCACGTGATTCCGCAATCGGGATAAGATTTGCCAAACGGACACCGATAACACGTCGGCGGAAAGACATGAAGAAAGCCGGGGGCCATCGGTTCGTTCACGGTCTTGCGCGACTTCAGCCCCGATGCCGAGAGTGCTCCCAGGGTCGACCCGTGCCACGACTGATAACGACTGATGATCTTGTATTTACCCGGCGAGCCAGTCAGCCGGTGATACTGCCGCGCCATCTTGATCGCCGCCTCGACGACCTCGGAGCCGCCGCACTGAAACTTGACCGTCGAGAGATCGCCGGGGGCGAGGTCAGCAAGCACATTGGCCAGTTGCACGGCCACCGGGTTCGTGCCGTGCATGGGAGGCGAAAACGACATCACGTCGAGCTGGGCCTTGATCGCGTCGATGACCCGCCGATTGTTATGCCCCACCGAGACCACGTAAATGCCGGAGATCGCGTCAAGATAGCGCTTGCCGTGAACATCCCAGTAGTAAACGCCATCGGCACGCGCCATCACGATCGGCTGCTTCGAGAATTCGGCCATCTGATCGCGTACGAAGATCTGGCGGAGGAATTTCTCTTCCGTCGTCTGGGCGTCTTCAATGATTTCCGGTAGCGAGCTTGTCGCGGTCGTCATCTTAAGTTGGTCCTCGTGGCGATTTTCATCCGCACGAAAGGCGGTTTCGAATTCTTGGTTGTTGATTCGTTCTTGCGATCATGATTCTCAAGGGCAGTACGCGACGGCGACCGCCGCATAAAGCCAGGCAACCCGCATCAAGTCGTCGATTTCGACCCACTCCGAGACGGTGTGCTGACCCCCCGCGCGAGGGCCATGAGTGATCGCCGGTACGCTCGCCAGCGCGGCGAAAGAGTTCCCATCGTCGACGAACGGCTTGGGGCCGGCTGGCAGTGGCGATCCGCCCGACGTCGAAGTGAAACCATGTTGAAATGCCGTGACCAGCGAATCGTTCGGATCCAGACTGAACGCGTCTCGAATCAACATCCAGTCACATGTGATCGTGGTGCGCGTCTCCCTGGCGAGGTCGGCGAGCCGTGCGCGAAAATCGCGTTCGACCGATTCCGGATTCGTACCGGGAAGCCACCGCCTGGTGCCTTCGAGCCAGGCCGATTGCGGGTATTGGTTGAAGATCTCACCCGCGTGAATCTGGCCGATGAAGACACTGGCTGTGCCGCAAACAGGGTGCGATGCGCGACCGAGTTCGTCGCCGAGCTTCGACAGCCGTGTCACCAGTTCGGCCGCGACCGCGATGACACCCGGCTCGTCGCGCGGCCGCATCACCTCGTGAACGGGCGGCCCCTCACGGCGGATGGTGACCTTCCAGGTCGCCGATCCCCGGCCGGCAACTGGCAACACATCACACAGCGGTTCCGGCAGCAGCACGGCGTCACCGTGAATGCCTTCTCGAATCATGCGGTCAAGCTGCCGGCCATCGCCCCAGGGGGCTTCGTGCAAGTCATGAGCCGTCAAAAGGACCGATCCAGCCTTGAGCTCGCCGGAGTCGCGGAGAACGCGCAACGCCTCCACGGCCGCGGCGATCCCGCCTTTCATGTCGGAGGCACCGCTGCCAGTCAAACGATGGTGATCGATCGCCGAAGCCATAAACGGCAAGTGCACGGTGTCGAGATGCCCGTCAAACTGCAGCGTTTTACCCGGCCGACCGCCGTCAAAGCGGGTGACGACGGCGGGCGACTCCGGATAGCCGCACGCCGGACGCTCGACGCGGAAACCGTCCGCCTCGAGAATTTGCGCCAGCCTGTCGCTGACCGCGCGCCTGGCCGGTCGGGCTTGGAACGTCGATGAGCCGCCGGGCCGTCGCCACCAGGCGATCGCCGTTCACGTGCGATCTCAGGCGTTCCATGATCGTTTGATCGACATTCATTGGCGATGATTATAGTGGACGCAGCACAGGCTCTCTAGCTAGCCAAAGTTGATTTCCACGATTCAGACGTCAGCGACCAGGTCGCCTGCAACTCACGCCACGCCACCCCTGGCGCCGGCGCTGGCTGCCGAAGGTTCCTGTAAATTTCCTGACCTGGGCAAACGGCACCCGGCGGCAGCCTTCCACCAGGGCTCCTTGACAGCCCAGTTCATGATCCACAGGCCCGCGAACGCCGGCTGGCCGGCCCACTCTCAATGGGCAAAGAGGCCTGACCGATTGCAACGATCCTGACGATTTTGCGGCCTTAAATGGCAGTGGATGGCAGTAGATGGCAGGTTTTGGCGAGGGCTTGCAAGGTCTATCGACCAACGTGATGCGATCAAGCGTGTATCTTCGAGGCAGACAGCGATCGCCGCCGAGCTTACTCGCCGCGGCGTGCCGACTGCCCGGTGGCGTGCCCAATGCTCCTGGAGTCATGTCATCAACCTGTTCGCAGCCTCGCGCTTAAAGATTGGATGCCATCGCGTCAACATCGGGCGCCACGTGGCCTACCTGATCCGAGTGCCCGCGTGATCCGACAAACTTCCGAACGACGAGGAAAAGGCGAAAGTGAGTGATTCGATGATCGGTGAGGTTGATGGTTGATTCACCAAACTTCGACGCGGCAATATTGACGGTTTCGTCGTAAGCGGAGTTACGGCCCGGCGAACCATAGACGGGAAAGAGCGTAGCCGGTGCCGATTGAGTTAACCCTGTACTATAATATACACGTCCTGCCAAATTTGACGCACGCGTTGCTCCCATTTTGTGGCTGAGGCCGAACCGAAACCATGAACCGGCAGCGACTTAAAAATTAATCAAGAATTTTCCCGTGGCGCCACTAAATACGTCTTAAGTTAAGCGTCCGGGCCTCCCAGGCGGGCGGCGCGTGAGCCGTCTCGCGCTGCGCAGCGAGACCCGCTTCGCGGCATCGGCCACCCGTGCTACGTGACATCGGACCGGGATCGAACCGCTCGACCTCGGTCAGGACGCTGCGCGTACTGCCGACCGAGACTCCTTGACGCAGTGACTCGAGATGTGCTCGGAACGTGCCAGCGCCGAGCGGTCTGGCAACCGTCCCGCCAGGGCTTCCGGACTCGCGTCAACCCAGATAGGGAGAATCACCGCGCGGCGTTAACCACGGGCAGATTGGGCACGGCCGAGGTCCCGCTTGATGGCCTCGATGTCCGACCCCGCCGACGGCATCCGGACGAGTTCCGCCTTCAGGTCTTCCTCGTCCACATAGAACAACTGCACCTCGTAGCGCACCGACGCGTCCAGAAAGTCAGCATAAGGGATGCCCGCCAACTTTACGGCCCGGCCGGTCGAGATCTCGCCGCGATGGCACAGCAACAGTGCCGCCATGACACGCAGCTCGCGGGCCGCCGACTCGGCGGTTCCACCCACGATTTCAACGACATCCGCGGGAACGTCAAGAGTCACCGTCGCCATGAAGACTTCCCTTCAGTCATGAACCCAGCCGCTTCTTACGGGCCAGAACACCGACGATTCACCGCTTCTCCTCTGTCCCTTATGGATAAAGGGCCGACACCGATTGTGCCAGTTTCCAGAACCGAGGTTCAGTCCCTGCTCGTTCCTCGACGATGAACATCTTGAGCGCCTCGGCCCGCCACCGGCCGAACCGCCGAACGCGCGGAAAGGCATTGCGCACGCGCGGACGTGCACTGGACACCGCGTGGCGCAATGCATGTTCGCGGGTGTCTCTGCAGTCGCCTGGGTTTCACTTTGCCTTTTCTATCCACATGGTTGTACTGGCGACGGGATTTGACCTTGCGGTTTGTCGGTTCGCTCGATTTCGATTGCGACTCGGGTTCCTTGATACTCGGAACTGAAGCACCGAATGGCTGGCTGATATTAGGTCGCACCGATTCCCGCTTTGGGCTAGAAAACGAGGCCAAACTTTACTCAGCAAAGTGCGTTAGATTCCCATCGTTTAAGCATGAACGTAGATGAACAATCGAACGATATCCGATGCCGACGGCTTCAGGAATTTTGGCAAAGGCGGGCCAAAGCGGGCAATATTTCTGAAAGGTGAGTTGTCGCGTCGGGAAAAAGCATTCAGGATTCACGCGCCTGGGGGGTCGCCGGGGCCCTGTGTTTTGGTACATTGGATGGGTTCGATTCGGGACGGAAGTAAGACTGTTATCATCAGACGGTCTTTGAGCGACAATGACCTCGCCACCTGCACGTACCGAGACGTTGTCCCGGCCGATCGCCTGACCGCCGTGTTCACACATATGCAGTGGGAGTCACTTTGGCCGTCCGAGTTCGAAAGCGACGAGTGAGGCGGCCCTTGAGTTGAGGAGGTAACGGAGATGGCAACGGGGAATGTCAGCGCGACGGACCTGCCGCGCGAAGTCGACGATTGGTTAGAGGTCATCAAGGGCCTGATAGATGACGTCAAGGCGTGGGCGGAGACCGCGGGTTGGGAGACCCGCCTGACCGCCAGAGACGTGAAGGAGAAGGGGGGCGTCCGCTACGAGGCCCCGGTCCTTGTGCTGGACCGAGACGAGGCCGAGGTCTCTCTTGTCCCGGTCACCCGCGAGGTTCCCGGGGCGGACGGCTTGGTCGACGTTTACCTCATGCCGGATTTCGATGACGTGGCCAGCCTTTACCGGGAGAAAGGCCAGTGGTTCTTCTCCTATGCCTTCCACCCCGATCCGACGGTAGCGCGTTCGGCAATCGAGACCGAACGGTTTCTCCTGGACGAAGCAAGCTTCAATCGCGTCGTGAACGACATCGCCGCCCATGCCTAAGTGGTCCGTTTCACAAATAACGTCGTGGTTGTCACGGACTTTTTGTAAAAGGAGATGAACTCCCCAAAAAAATCCCGGCACGTAAAGGACGCCGCTATGCCAGGACCACGCCCACTTCCTTGTACTTTTCCCGACGATTTCGTGCAAGTGGCGCTGGAGACGGTCCGCCGCCGAACTGTGGCGGTCCAGGTCGTGCAACGGTTTCGGCTGGCATTGCTTCTTCACGAGCAACCGGACATGAAAAACGACAAGGCGGCCAAGGAGGTAGGGTTGTCCGCTCGGCAAGTGCAGCGCTGGCGAAGTCGCTGGGCTGCTGGTGATTTCTCCATCGAAGACCAAGCCAGACGCGGGCGCAAGCCCGTTTTTTCCCCCTCTGGACCGAGCGTTGATCCAAGCGATGGCGTGCGAATTGATCGCAGAGACAAAAGAGCCCCTGAGCCGGCAATCGCTCGCCGATTTAGTACGCCGTTCCAGAGCGACGCTGGGTAAAAAGATCAGCCGCAGTACGGTGTGGCGGATGTTGCACGAGTCGGCGATCAAACCGTGGCAACATGAACATTGGCTTTTTCCAAAAGATCCACGGTTTGCAGAGAAGGCTGGGCCCGTTCTCGACCTGTACGCAGGCATGTGGGAAGGCAAGTCATTGGAGCGGACAAATTATGTGCTGAGCATGGATGAAAAGACGAGCATCCAGGCTCGAGGGCGCAAACACGAGGAAACACCACCCCGACCGAAACAGACTCGGCGGGTCGAAGCGGAATACGACCGGAACGGGGCGTTGCAGTACTTGGCAGCGTGGGACGTGCATCGTGGAATCGTCGTGGGACGATGCGAGAGGAAGACGGGGATCAAGCCGTTTGGTTTGCTCGTGGATCAGGTGCTGCAACAAGAGCCGTACAAGGATGCGACCCAATTGTTCTTCATCGTGGACAACGGCTCGTCGCATCGAGGGCAGGCGTCGGTCGAGCGTATGCGTCGATGCGACAAGCGAATCGTGTTGGTCCACACCCCAATCCATGCGAGTTGGCTGAACCAGGTCGAGATCTATTTCTCGATCATCCAAAGAAAGGTGTTGACGCCTAATGACTTCACGGAACTCGAAGCGATCCGCGTACGCCTGGCGTTATACGAGGAGTTGAGCAACCGCACGCCGAAACCGTTCGCGTGGAAATTTACTCGACAAGACATGCTGAACTGGCTAAAACGCGCATTGCCGCATTTTCAAGCAGCTCCTGCTGTGTAGAAGAAGGAACAGGCCAACCACGACGTTATTTGTGAAACGGACCACTAAGCTCTACACCGTCCGGTTCGAGATAGGCGAGACACTCGCCGAGTATAAGGTCGCGCTAGCGGCCCTGGCCCGTTTCCAGGAGGGCGTCCGAGATGCCCAGCCAGGTTTCTCGCTGCCAAACGAAACGCAACCGCACCACCTCGACCAGGCCGTCGAGGAACTGGAAGGCACGTACCTGATTCGGATGTGGGCTGTCTTCGAGGCGGCCTGGGTGTCGTTCTGGCGGTACCGCACAGGCAATGCGGGCCAGATCAAGGCGATGCACCTGATTCAGTGGGCGGAAGGCGTCCAGGCGGGCCACAAAGTTGCCGACAACGTGACGGATGACGTCAACAGGGTGCGTCTGTATCGGAACTTCCTGGTCCACGGTGACCACCCGACGCCTCAAGTGCCGATCGGTGACGCCAAGACGTACCTCAACAGGCACCTGGTCAAGCTTACCGACGAGTGGCCTGGGGCCGACGACGACTAATCGCGCGATTGCGGTATGTTAAGAGACGCTAACCCGAGGCCCACATCGAGCGACCATTCCAGGCCATCGAAGCGGACCCGGGGCGTAGCTGGATCCACCCACCGCCTGCGAGGTCCCACCCAACGTAGAATTAGCCCGGCCAGATTAGTATCGCGATTAGCCAGATTCCTTGCCCGTGACCGAGACCAGCGCTGGGCCTGAACTGAAGGAAAAGGGGTCATTCTAGAATGCCACGAATTTGGTGCACAAATCCAGCCTGTTGAACAATTTGTAGCGACTGGAGCGCGCGAAGGACCTCGCGCGCATGCGCGGACATGTGCTGGAAACCGCGTGGCGCGATGCATGTTCGCGGGTGCCTCTAAAATTTCTCTGAGCCCAGGTATCGACGACGACGTCAGGGAAGCGGTAGATGCACGCCAGGAAAAAGCCCCGCTCGGATCAGTAGCCGGCGAACCTCGATGCGCTCTGGAGCGTTCATGACCAGGACGTCGATCGTCGTTCTTCCGATGGCGGTTCGGCCTGTCAGCATCGGGCCGACCCACGCGAAATGCTCTTCCCAAATATCCTGGCGGGGATGGAACAGTCGCGTCAACAACCCTGTGTCGGGGTCGAGGCCGGCGATATTTGGTCCTGTGTGAAGGTTGTCATTCAGGCAGCACAATGCCAGGTTTTCAGCGACGGTCGACCCGTGGTGTTGCTCGGCAATGACGTGGTCGATCTGGAAGGGCAGAACATCGAGCGATTGCGGGAGCCGGCAGTACTCGCAGGTGCTTTGGCGCGGTCCCAAACCAGACGTTTGAGCGCCTCGCTCAACGCGTCAGGAGCCAGGGGACGTGGGCTCGGCCAAAGCGCCGCGAGCCTTGGCCTGGACCAAGTTAAGGAAGTTGCCGACGCGCACGTAACGCTCCAGGATCGCACGTTCGGATGGCTCGATGGTGCCCGCGCGGTTCTTCTCCGCCAGTTCGTTCATGCGTGCGATCGCGCCCGTGTTGAACCGAAATCGCAGCAGCACCTGGGCAGCCTCAGGCGACAGCCCGACGGTGTCAGACTGAATGACCCGCTCAAGGATTTCGCTTTCTGTTTCAACAGTGGCTGAATCGCTCATAAGTGTCAGTGTACCGCGGAGCGGAAATCAACGACAAGCGCGTGATCGCAACATTCCAATTCAAGAGGCCAAAGTGAAACATTCGTTACGTGGAGGCCGTCGAAGTGGCCGCTCCATGCGTCCGCCCGCTGTTGGTCGGCGGGTCGATCGATGCGACACCGAAGGTGAGACTTGAACCCACACGGGTGTGACCCCACCGGATTTTGACTCCGGTACGTGTGTCAAACTCGTGGTATTGGAAACACGCTGCGGCGATACTTAAAGGCTTTGTTTGCAGGGCAGTTACGATACCGCCCTAACGCACATACATTATAGCCGCATTGGGCTGATATTGCCAGTCCTGTTCCCATTTTGTTCCCAAATAGACCCTGCTGACCGTGGTGTTCGGGCAGAGCGTGCATGGCCGACGCCCGTGGCGGTTTGCCTTCGACGCCACTGCAAAGTGCGAATGTCGCATTTGGTCACATGGCAACAATCCCAAGACACCGTGGGCCGAAAGGCAGATGGGAAACGCTCCAGCGGCTGTGGAACTAGAGTCTTGACTCAAAACTATTGCCCAGTTACGTTTACAACCTCAGCGGAAAGGTGCGTACCGGGGTAACGCTCGGTGCTAAGGCATTGAGTCCGGGGTGACTCTTTGCAGTCTAGCTCACGTAAATCGCATGGCCTATCATAAACTCTTGGATCTTGCGCCACTCAACCGCTCGCTCTGGGGCGATCACAGCGCTATTCCCGTAGCCGAGTTCTCCTCGCGGGAGCGACTGTCCAGCTATCTGCGTGGCTTAGGTCACGACGACTCGACGTCGAGATCGAGTTTCACGCAACAGGCGCAGAGATGATGCACATATCTCAGGAGCGAGCAACGGCCCAACCACCCTTGGACTTATGGCTCTCGCAACAACCCGACGCTTCTTTCCCTCACCACATGGGACAGAAGTATCCTTTGCGCTATGAGTCGGTTTCCGAGTACCTCAATTACAACGTGCATCCGCATGTCGAGAAGGGCGCGCTCGTACAGAACGACGGCTACCTGACCGACCATGGACCGGAGCATATCAAGATGGTGATTAGACGAGCCGGGGAGCTACTCGGCCATCCCGTCTCATCATATCCTCAGCTCGATACCTACGAGGTTTACCTCCTCTTGATGGCCGCACACTTTCACGATATCGGCAATTTGTATGGTCGCAAGGAGCATGAGAAGAAGACCGGACCCATCATGGATCACCTTGGAAACCTAGTCGGAACGGAGATGGTCGAAAAAAAGGCAATTCGGCAAATCGCGAGCTCTCACGGTGGCAGCATTAACGGAGACAAGGACACGATCCATCGCCTTTCTAAGCGCGACCCGCTACTCGGCGTGGACGTCAACTTCCAAGCAATCGCTGCGATCCTTCGCTTCGCGGACGAACTCGCGGACGACTCCACTCGCGCGGCGCGAGCGCTGATTGAACTAGGGGTCATTCCAACCAAGAGCGAGGTATTTCACGCTTATTCCAAATCGCTCCAGAGTGTCCAGGTGAAGCCATCACAAGGTTTGGTGGTTCTGCGATTCTCGTTTCTTAAGTCTGCTGCCACCTACAAGTTTGGGAAGGGCCGACGCAAAGTCTATCTGCTGGACGAGATCTACGAGCGAACGCTCAAGATGCACTTTGAGCGACAGTACTGTATGCGCTTCATGCGTGAATTTGTGAAAATCGACGCCCTAGACGTGAAGATTGAAATATATGAAGACGAAAATAGCATGACACCGTGCATTGATCCGATCGGCTATCGCCTCGAAGAGAAGGGCTACCCAACGTCCAAGGACGTGAAGATTGCCGAGCTTTGCCCGGATGTCAGATGGGATGGCCGGACCCTCAAGAGTCAGTTGAGCTAGGGACGTGACGATGAGCAAGTCCAGATTAGACGATAACCCGTTCAAGGTCTTCACACCCGAGGACATGGACGCTGATGACGTTCATGCACTCTTCGTCGATCCATTCACCGACTTCAATAAGATCCGCGATCCCGGTCACACTATGGTCAACGGGCCGAGGGGCTGTGGAAAGAGCATGATCTTTCGGTATCTTCTCTCTGACTGCCAGGTTCTCGCGGAAAAGAAGCCCATCCACGATCTTTCGTTCCTCGCTTTTTTGATCTCGATCAAGAATACCGCACCCAACGTGACCGAGTTCCGCCGCCTGCGTGACCGGCACGCGGATATCGTGCTCAACGAGCACCAGCTCACAATCTACATGGCGTCGAAGATCTTCGGATCGCTCGCCCGGATGCCGCTGGATCAAAGCCCCAAGTCGCGCAAGGACGCGGTGGCTTACTTCGAGGACGTCGCTACGGAGCGATTGAGGGCATGCGGAGCGGAGGTGCCCAAGCTGCCATCCAAGGTGGCGTCTCCACAAGCGGTGTTTCAGCATCTCACGTCCATCTGTGATCGTCTCAACGCCGAGATCCTGCAATACGCGCGGCGACTGGGATTCCCTAGCGATCAGCCCATTCCTTACACGAGTGCGCTCTGCGGCTACATGGATTTCCTCTTCCCTCTGATGCAGGCCCTCAGAGAGCTTTCATTCTTGCCCTCCGGCCCTTTCTACCTCCTCGTAGACGATGCCGACTACCTCAACCGTACGCAGACTACGGTCCTCAATTCTTGGGTGTCGACCCGGACTCAGATGGAAGTCAGCATCAAAATATCCACACAGCTTCGATATAAAACTTACGACACGGTCTCGGGACTCCCGATCCAATCACCTCATGACTACCAGGCAATCAATATCGCCGACATCTACACGACGAGGCGCAGCCGGTATCTCAATCGCGTCGAGGAAATTGTCGCGAAAAGGCTCCGGAGGGTGGGGAGCGACTGCAAGCCGCGTGAATTCTTTCCTGCGGACAAGGAGCAGGAACAGGCTATTGCCAAGATCGCTGACCGCATCCGTCGCGAGTTCGACGAAAAAGGAAGAGGCTATCGACCCGATGACGACGTTGCACGATACGCTCGGCCCGAATACATCCGGTCGCTTGGCGGAGCGTCTAAGTCGAGCAGATCATTCAGCTACTCAGGCTTCGACCAATTGGTTCACATATCGTCGGGTCTAGTACGATATTTCCTCGAGCCCGCGTCCCAGATGTTCGACGAGCAGCGGAGCAAAAAGCCGGAACAGCCGGTGACGCTCATCGAGCCAGGAATCCAGGACCAGATCGTACGCGAAGAGGCAAACAATCTGATGTTCGCCGAGTTCGACAAGATCCGCACCGAGGTAACGACGCAGCATGCGTTCGTCGAGGAAAAGCCCGAGAAGCTTGACGAGATTCATCGGCAGATGGACAAGCTGAAGAACCTAATTTCCTCGCTGGGAGGGACGTTCTACCTGAAGTTGGTCTCGGACGACGCTGAGCGGCGGGTGTTCTCGGTTGCGATATCCGGCCCTCCCGACCTTGAGATCCTCGACGTATTCGAGCTGGGGGTGCGTTGTGGATACTTCCATCGCTCCTCCATCGGCAACAAGGACGGGACAGGACGCACGAGGCTGTACGTCCTTACCCGTCGCCTCGCTCCGTATTTCAAGTTGGACCCTTCGAGCTTCGCAGGATACCTATGGGTCACCAACGAAATGCTGCACGAGGCGATGAGCAATTCGGAGGCGGTACTGAGGAAGATCAAGAAAGCGGGCGTCTCCGATTATTTCAAAACCGACCAACTGACTCTGTTCGATTGAAGGTTCCGGGATGATAGAAGTACACCATGGCAAGCTGGCGGAATTCAACAAGTCGATCCCTGACGGGATGGTCGATGTCTTCGTCTGCTGCGCGAGCTTCGAAGATCGTTGCCTGTCGATCGCGAGATCGCTTGACCCTGCTCGCGTCGGCGTCGCCATCATCGCCGTGAATGAAACTTATTGGGGAGTCGTCGAAACGGCATATCGCTCAATCGAGACCATCTTTGCTGGCAAACACAGCCGCCTGAGCGTTTTCTCGCAGGACCCCATCCTTTCGGCAGATAACATTGCCGCGGTCATCCTCAAAACTCTCGTGGGTGTACCGAAGCGAATTTTGCTGGACATCACGACTTTTACCAGGGAATCGCTACTGATTCTCCTAGCATTCCTTCGCAGCAGCATGCGGAGCGAGGACAGGCTCTGGCTTGCGTACGCCCATGCCAAGGAGTACTCCGTTGGCGACCCACCCGAGTTGAAATGGCTCAGCAAAGGCGTGCTCGAGATCCGGTCTGTATTAGCCTTCCCCGGATTAATGGTCCCTTCCCGCAAGACACACATGATAATCCTAGTCGGGTTCGAGGATGAGCGGGCCCTGGAGATGATCCGCGAATCCGAGCCGTCGTTCATCTCTCTCGGCATTGGAGACGCTAGAGACGTCGGGACCGCACCCCATCAGCCCACGAATCTGCATCGCTTCAAGAAGCTACGCAGCATTCTTGGCCCCGTCGACGAGTTCACCTTCCAGGCGTATGACCCGGAAATGACGAAGAGCGCGCTGAGCCAGCAAGCTGCGAAGCACCCGGAATGCAATGTGGTAGTTGCTCCTATGAACACGAAAATCTCAACGATCGGGGCTGCGATTTTCGCATTTGAGAATATCCAAGTGCAGCTTTGCTACGCTCCAGCGGTTCTCTACAACGTCAGTCAATACTCTTCGCCGGATGAGGATTTCTACCTCTTCGAGCTACCAGGCTTTGCCACGCCGGCTGGCCCAATGCTGCCGACCGGAGAGTAAATTGGATCTATGGCACCGACGCAACCAGTCGCGAGAATCGTAAAGGAAGTCCCAACAGCGGTAGAGCTGTTCGCAGGTGCCGGTGGATTGAGCCTCGGGTTTGAGCAAGCAGGGTTCAGGATCGCTCTCGCGGTTGAACACGACCCGAAGACCAGCCGGACGTATCAATTCAACCATCCATCTGTCGATCTAATTGAGGAGGACGTTGGGAAGGTAGATCCGAACGATTGCCTAGCGCGAATCGGAGTCGAGAAGGAGGGTCTAACTGCGCTCATTGGGGGCCTCCATGTCAGGGTTTTTCCGAGTCCAATCGGCGAACGCGCACTCTCGATAACCCTCGGAACCACTACTACGTCGAGTTCTTTCGTTTCCTCGACGCCATGCTGCCGCTTTGTTTCGTGCTTGAGAACGTCGCTGGGTTGAGGACGCTTGCCGGGGGATTATTGCTTCAAAATATTATCGATCGGGGCCGAAGCGCGGGCTACGCGGTCGACGTCCACGAGCTAGACGCGACTGAGTTTGGCGTCCCGCAAGTGCGGCGACGGATCTTCGTTGTGGGCTGTCGATCTGGGGTAGTTCTGCCGCCTCCCCAGAAGACACACGGTCCAGGATTGACGCCGTTCGTAACGGTCAAGGAAGCCATTGGTGATCTTCCCCGGCTTAGGTCGGGAGCCAGTATCGACTTGCTTCCATACCCGAAGAATGTGCGAGCCTCCGAATACCAAAGGGCCATGCACTCGCTTGATGAAGTCGTCCAGGGAAACCTGGTGACCCGTAACTCCGAGAAAGTCCTGGCCCGATACGCTTGGATCAAGCCTGGACAGAACTGGGAGGCGATTCCTGACGATCTTATGGACAATTATCTGGATGCAACACGTTGCCACACAGGGATTTACTACCGGCTCAGGGCGGACCAACCGTCCAAAGTGATCGGCAATTTCAGGAAGAACATGCTCATTCACCCGAGCCAGGATCGCGGCCTGTCCATACGAGAGGCCGCTCGGTTACAATCGTTTCCAGATCGCTATCGATTTCTAGGAAGCATCGGATTTCAACAGCAACAGGTTGCCGACGCCGTACCCCCTTTACTTGCGGAAGCTGTCGCCAGAACCTTGATGGAAGTATCTGTGAAGCAAGAACTTAGGGGTGAATATGGAAAAACTCGAGCGCAACGTCGTTCCGGCACTGGATGACATACTTGGGTATCCGTTCAAGGTCCTCGACGAGGGGTTTGTCCGCGTCGTCGACTATCTCGGTTCCGACGATTCAATTGTTCAGGCAGTGCGCGTCTCCTACGGCAAGGGGACGAAGCGGGTTTCCGAAGACCGAGGTCTCATTCGATACCTCATGCGGCACTGGCACACGACGCCCTTTGAAATGTGCGAGGTGAAGCTCCACGTCAGGGTGCCGATGGACTGCTGGCGGCAGTGGATTCGTCACCGGACGGCCAATGTCAACGAGTACTCGACAAGGTACTCTGAGGCGATCGACGCAACGCAGAAGACCGAGCCGGGGGACTGGCGGATTCAATCCGATCTGAATCGACAAGGCAGTGAGGGAACAGTTGACCCGGCGGTCGGAGAGGCGTTGACCAAGGAGGAGGCCGAGCTTCACCGTCTGAGTCGCGAAACGTATCAAAGCCGATTGAAGAAGGGGGTCGCGAGAGAGCAGGCCAGAAAGGATCTTCCGCTGTCCACTTATACCGAGGCTTATTGGAAGATCGACCTCCACAATCTCTTTCATTTCCTCCGACTGCGGATGGATGATCATGCACAGCTCGAAATCCGGAGCTACGCAAACATCATCGGGAATGAGATAGTCAGCCGGTGGTGTCCTATTGCCTGGGAAGCATTCGTGGATTATAGGCTCAAGTCCCTCAGCCTTTCGCGAATCGAGGCGGAAGTCATCAAAGCACTCATCGAAGGCCGTCACACCGACGCGCTGAAGATCGCGACCGACGCGGGCTTTCTAAACAAAGACGGGAGCCCGATACGCACGAACCGCGAGCGGCGGGAACTGGAGGACAAGCTGGCCTCGGTCGGTTTAGCAGTGCCCTGGAGAGAAGGTTCTGAGCCGCGCACTTGACATGACAGGGTGAAGAGAGCGTTGTAACACTGGTTTTACAGGATGAAGGCGTCATGACGGACAACCTCACCCGTGAACAACGCAGTTATCATATGTCATGCGTCCGCTCGAAGAATACAGCCCCGGAGCTAAGAATCCGCCGACTGGCACATCGGATGGGTCTCCGATACCGTATTCACGTAGACCAGCTGCCCGGCAAGCCTGACCTCGCTTTCATAAGTGCAAAGGTCGCTGTGTTTATCGACGGCGACTTTTGGCATGGGTGGCGGTTTCCGCGATGGCGCAAAACCTCAGCGACTATTGGCGCGAGAAGATTGACAGGAACCGACGCCGCGATGCTGTAAACTTCCGGAAGCTGCGCTCCCAAGGCTGGCTCGTCATCCGGATCTGGGAGCACGAGATACACAGGGATGCACGGGGATGCGTCGACAGAGTTGGAGCCGCGGTCCGCAAACGGAGCGTACAGGACGGAACCTTAATATGATCTCTTGACAATGCAATGATGTTTTGCGTTGTTAAGGGATGGAACCAGTGCCGAGTAAACTATGCTAAGTGTTGTAAGTGTTTTTTGCGGATGTGGGGGGTTGGACCTTGGATTCAAGGACGCGGGTTTTGATCTCCTCTATGCGTGCGACAACGATCCGGCATCCGTTGATTGCTACGCCAAGAACATCGACGCTCGGGTTTACCGGCGGGACGTTACCTCTGAAGAATTTCATTCGGACATTGAAGCGCTGGGACGATGTGACGTTGTGCTGGGCGGGTTTCCTTGCCAGGGATTCTCCAAGGCTGGGCCCAAGCAGGAGAACGACCACCGAAACACTCTCTACGTCGAAATGATGCGGGTGGTCGAAAAACTACAGCCTCAGATTTTCATCGCTGAGAACGTGGATGGGCTCACGCAGAATTTTAATGGCTCCTTTGTGAAACGGATTGTCGCGGACTTCCGCCAAATCGATTATGAAGTCGATCACTGTATTCTAGACGCTTTAGCATTCGGCGTGCCGCAGCACCGGCGGCGGATCTTCTTTGTCGGAGTGCGTCAGAGCTTGCGGCATGGCTTCCCTTGGCCAAGGCCAACTCACCAGGCGAAAGCACGCAACGGCGAGTTCAGGTTGGAGGAGCCTTTGCACCAGAGGGGGCTTTTCGCTGATTTCGACAAGCAAAACCACAGCCTGCAATCGCCCCGGACGATCCGTGACGCCATTGGCGATTTGGTGAAACTGTCGCCCAATCTCAGCGATCATCAGATAACTAATTCATGGCCGAAAAAATACGAGAAGGTGATTTCGGCGATCCGGCCAGGTCAAAAGCTCTGCAACGTCAGGCACGCTGACACTTCCGTCTATACGTGGGATATTCCGGAAGTGTTTGGCGAAGTGACGGCGCGCGAGGTCAAGGTGCTAGAGACCATCTCCAAGCATCGTCGCCACAAGCAATACGGTGACATCCCGAACGGAAACCCGCTCTGGCTGGAAGAAATCGAACGGCTCTCCGGCCTGACCGGGATCTCTCAGGAATTGCGGACACTGCTTGACAAGGGATACATCAAGGACATGGACGAAAAGTTTGACCTGAAAGGCGCGATGTTTTGCTCAGGGCTTTTCAAACGACCCACTTGGGATGAACCGTCGCCAACAGTGCTTACAAATTTCCATAATCCCCGCTATTTCCTGCATCCCCAAGAGAACCGCCCATTTTCGCTACGAGAGTGTGCTCGGCTGCAAACCTTCCCAGACAGTTTCGTTATCACGGGATCAGGATCAGGCATCGACTTGGTTGACGGATACCGACTAATTGGAAACGCAGTTCCGCCCCTGATGTCGCGGCACTTGGCCTCGTCGGTGCTTGAGCACCTGCTCCCACAACGAGCACGACAGGTGGCCCTATGAAGCTGCCGCTGCCGACGCTTGACTTAGCCACCCAGCTTCTTGAGTTCGATGTCTGGATCACCCCGTCCCTCGGCGAGATCCGAGATACCGAGCGTTTCCGCGATGAGCTAAGTGCAGTGGCCCGGACTTTTGAGTCATTAGGAATTGCTTCCCAACAGTTCAAGGACGCGAAGGACTGCCAACCATCGGTTATCGCTGATGTGTTTGTCGGACTGACAAAAGGCCTTCCTGCGGACCAGGCGTTGGAAATGCTTCAGTCGCTCGCTTCGGTCCTGTTCCTGGTGACGGGGAAGTCCGACAACAACGCCAAGTGCCAGCTTCCGTTGTTCCTGCGTGACAAGGCACGCTGGGAAGCCATTCCGAGTGTCCGTCGGGCCAAGGGACGGGCGCAGCTTCAAACCGTGCCGATACCAAGGGAACTGAAGGCGGAAAAGTACCTCGGCATCGTCGCCAGCCTGGTTGATTACCCGGACCATCAGAAACGGCTGCTAGAGCAGTTCGTGAGCTTTTTGTTAAGTGATGATGCCTGCATTTCTCAACTCTGGAGTGTTGGCTACAGCTATTTCATGCTGAAGCCGTTCAACAAGGAAAAGGACCTTCTCAGCCCACTGGTGATCTTTCAGGTTCGTGGCTCGGTCGCCGCCTCGGGCGGGCATGATCCAGAGGAGATCCTTCGTCAGCGGATGATCGAATGGGGCCTTGACGCAGAGACGGATTTCAACTCGTCGGACGTCGTGTTGACAGAAGTGCTGCGGCTGGTGGCGAGTTCCAAGGTGATAGAATCGGTCGCTGTTGAGCCGGAGGAGCCGAAAGCAAGAGCAGAAACGGCCGAAGAACAAGCAGCAACCGAGGAACCAGCCACTGTTGAAATAACCGAGGAAGCGGGTGGCAAACTGGTTCGGGTGAAAACACGAGCATACGATTTCATATTGCCGTACCATGTGCCGGGCTGGCAACCCAACCTGTTCATACAGTCGCAGTTTTACGCTGGCGATTCGGGTAGCGTGTCACACAAGAACGTGGACCAGACCAGCACGTCCCGTACGGCGGTGCTCGGAATCCTGGAATCGCCTCGTTTTGTTGAGTACGTTGACGGAGCCGGTTATTTCTCGTCACTCAACGGCGACCTGAAAAACCTGCTCAACATGCCGACCACTGCCTCGTTCTTCCAGGTGAGGAGCGCGTCCGTCCGCCTGCGGCGGGAGCTCCAGCACGTCGGCTTCTTGTTGCCTATCGAGGTTGAGCACGCGGTGATACGTACCGATGGAACACAAGCAGAAGTCGGCCGCCTGCTAACCGAAGAAGGATACTCGCCGGGTGAGATTGAAAGGTGCGTCAAGAAGTGCATCCACAACGGAACCCTTCTGTCAGAAGGCCAGCGGCTTTTGGTAGCTCCGGCCCGGCGTGACACTGCCCGCCGATATTTCCTAATGGATGTAGCGGCCGTTTGGAACTGAGCGCATGAAACGGTCCCACCCTCGGGCAATCTGAGCGCCTAAAACGGACCCACCCCAGCAGCCTTCATCGTAGACTGGCTCTTTTCAATCGAGAGCTACTCGCATGGAGGTATGGATGTGCTTACGGTGGACGATTACGGAGCGATTCGCAGGGCGCGGCGTGATGGAATGAGCATCCGCTCAATCGCGCGCACTTTCCATCATTCGCGGTACAAGATCCGCCAGATCCTCGAGCAGTCCGAGCCGATTCCTCGGCTCCAGATCAGAAACCGTCCCGCCCCCGTCTTGGGACCGTTTCAGGCCGTTGTCGACCAGATTCTGGCCGACGACCAGAACGCGCTTCCCAAGCAACGCCACACCGCCATGCAGGTGTTCCGTCGGTTGCGCGACGAACACGGCTACCGCGGGTGTTACGGCCAGGTGCAACGCTACCTGCTCAAGAATCAACGCCGAGATCAAGAAACCTTCATACCTTTGGTTCATCTCCCTGGCCAACGCCTCGAGGCCGATTTCGGCCACATCTACGTCGACTTCCCCGAGGGACGACGGCAGATCCCCTTCCTGGTCGCCACCTGGGCCTACTCGAACTATCCCTTTGTTCTGGCGCTCCCCTTCGAACGCACCGAGGCGATCCTCGAAGGCATGGTTGCCGCCTTCGAGTTCTTCGGAGCCGTTCCCAAGGAAGTCTGGTGGGACAATCCCAAAACGGTCGCGACCTTGATCCTTGAGGGACGCGAACGACAGATCCACCCCCGATACGCCGCGCTTGCCAGCCACTACGTCTTCAAGCCCCTTTTCTGCATGCCGGCCCGGGGCAACGAGAAGCCCGACGCCGAGAGCACTGTCAAGGCTGTGCAACGCCGTTTTGCGACTCCGGTCCCGCAGGTGAAAGGTTTTGATGAGTTGAACGGTTACTTTCGGCAACGCTGCCAGGCGGAGAAGGAGCGAACCGTTCAGTCGCTCTTGGGCCCATTCGTGATCGGCACGCGGTTCGCCGAGGAGCAGGCTGTCGCGGCGCCGTTGCCAAACCATCGGTTTGACGCCTGCGTGATCCGCCCGGCGGTCTCCGTGGACAAATATCAGACCGTCGCTTTTGATCGCAGTCGCTACAGCGTTCCGCGACGGTTTGCATTCCAGTTGGCGACGGTCAAAGGCTATGTCGACCGGGTCATCGTCGTGGCCGGCGGCCAGGTTGTCGCGACCCACGAGCGATCCCCACATCCCGGCCAGATGATCCTCGACCCACTCCATTACCTCGCGACCTTGAGTCGCAAGCCCGTGGCGCTGGATCACGCGCCGGTGTATCGTGACTGGAAGCTGCCGGCTTGCTTTGCCGCGTTCCGCGCCGAGCTTGAGCAACTGCATGGGACACAGGGGGGCGCACGCCGCTATGTGCGGGTCCTGCAACTCCTGGGTGAGCACCCGCTGACTCGGGTGCAAAAAGCCGTCGACGCCTGCCGGCACGACCAGCTAACCAGTGCCGATGCGGTCATCCAGCGGACGTGCTCGCTGGCTGCAATCGAGACCATAGTGCCTGGCGGCTCGCCACCGAACCCCGAGTCGGCCGCGGCGCCCCGAGTTTCGGTCCCTCTCCCCGACCTGAGTCGTTTCGACGAACTCATAGGTGATTATGGGAATGAAAACGTGTCTAGTAATAAAGTCTTGAATATGCACTGTTGCGATTCATCCCCCAGGCGTCCGATCACCACCAATGGGCTCTTGAACCATCGCGAGAGTGGTAACGAGTGTAGTAATGAGGGTATGACTATGCGATCATATAATGCATCCCGCGCTGGTGAGAACACCGTGTTTTTCGCCTGAATAGGGGCGACATGGTTGTAATCGGGCTCCGCTAGCGAGCCTGGCTTTCGTTGGGAATTTCTTGGGAGGATCATGTTCATGGTCGATGTTACGATCGAATTGGTCAAAGCCCAGCTCCGGCAGTTGCGCCTGCCGACGATGGGTCAAGAGTTCGAGAAGCTGGCGCGAGATGCCGCCGCGTCCAACCAGACGTTCGTCGGTTTCTTGCTCCGATTGACTGAGGCCGAACTGGCGAGTCGCGCCGCCAACGCGGTCGCGACCCGGATCAAGAACGCGGAATTCCCGGTCTTGAAGGACTTCGACACCTATGATTTCAGCGTGATGCCCCAGCTCTCGAAGCCCAAGATCCTGGAACTAGCACGATGTGAGTGGGTGGAACAGAAAACCAATTGCTGCCTTGTAGGAAGCCAGGGAACTGGAAAAACGCACGTCGCCGTGGCCTTGGGGCAAGCAGCGTGTCGCGCGGGTCTGCGGGTGCGCTTCTTCACGGCGGCGGAGCTGGTCAGCCAATTGGAGAAGGCGCAGAAGCAGTACACGCTGGACCGGTTCCTGGACCAGTTGGAGCGGGCCCACCTGCTGATCTGTGACGAGCTGGGATACGTCTCCTTGAGTCGTGGCGGCGTCGAGCTTTTATTCCGGGTGTTCGCCGATCGCTATGAGCGAGCCAGCATGCTGGTGACAAGCAACTTGCCGTTCAGCGAGTGGAACCAGATCTTCCAGGGCGAGCGGATGACCGCAGCGTTATTAGATCGTCTCACCCATCACTGCCAGATTTTCGAGATGAATGGTGAGAGCTACCGCTTTCGCGAGTCGATGAAAGCTAAAAAGACTCGAAAGGTGGACTGAAAGGCAAATCACCGCTCTTGCCCAAAGCGGCTATTTTGAACACCCAGGTGGGACCGTTTTACGCGCTCAGGGTGGGACCGTTTCTCGCGCTTAGTTCCAGCCGTTCATGGATCGCCTCCGGCCACGCCTGGCGATAAGCTGAGTGGGTCACTACTGGTCCCTGGTTATGGGGCGTTTCACGGCACCAAGCTCGATGAACTTGCTGCCCACGCTCTGAGGCTTGCACCGGGACTGAGGACTGCCTGGAGCGACCCGACGGTCATACTGGGTGACATCCGGTGGCTTTGCGATCAGGGAATGGCAATGTCGAGTTGATGGAGGGCGTTGCCGTGGAAAAAAAGCTCCGCAAAACTCTTCCCGGTGGAAAGTTTGAAGACGTACCCGCCGCACGGTCGCGGGTTATGAAGGCGATCCGGAGCACGGGTAACCGCACCACCGAAAAACGGTTGCGGGCACTAATGGTTCGCCACGGCATCCGTGGCTGGGTGATGCACCCTCGAAGTGTGCCGGGAACACCGGAGTTCTATTTCTCTGCGCTAAAGGTCGCGGTGTTCACTGATGGGTGTTTCTGGCACGGATGCCCGAATTGCGGAGGGCGACAGATATCAACAAACCGACCGTTTTGGGAGCAACGGATTGAACTGAACCGCCAAAGGGACCGGCGCACGGATGATAGGCTGGCTGAGGCGGGCATCCGGGTTGTTCGCTTCTGGGAGCACGAGCTAAAGCAGGAACCCTCCGCCTGTATAATCAGAATACAAGCATCACTCATTTCGTAAGAATCGGGCACACTATCATTCTCGACTGTTTTTAGCGTGAGGCCGTAACGAGCCGCGTACGGGCCTGGTGGCCGGGATCGGATAGAAGCCCATGTTCCACGCATGGCCCAATTCAAAGAAGTAGCCGAGCCCGCGAACCAGTTGTTGCAACTCCTCATATAGTTGGACATTCTCGGGTGGCCGTCGTTGATAACACGGTAAAGCTCACCCTCGAAAACCAGGACCAATTCGGACTGATCAAGGTATGGCTCCTTGCGCCTCCCATTCCTCTCGCGTGTAAAACGCGGTGTCGCGGCCCAGCTCTCGCGCGATCAGCCATTCATGGACCCGGTGTCTCAGTTTCTCGACGTCATTCTTCACGGATTTGGACTCCGGTATCCTGCGCTTCATCGAGAAACTGAGGCACGTCTGGATCGGGTTCGGCTAACGTTTCGCGACTCATGGTGAGACGCTGGCGGACTGAAATTGCTCAAGCCAAGCTTCGAGATCGTCAACCGTCTTCAGGTCGTCGATGATCTCTGATGGACCCTCGGAGTTTTGGATCTCAACGTAAAAGTTTGGCATGTCGCCCGGCGTTTCTTCGTAATAATCACAAGCCTCAGCGTTGTGAGCTGGATGATTCCAGACGATGCAATAGGCGGTGATCCGTCTACGGCGATCGACGCTCACTCTCGAAGGGATGTTGAATTCGACGGTGAATCCGTTGGGCCGTTCCGTGCTTACCTCAAGGAAGCCCTGGTCAATAAACTGGTCGATCTTCGGTGGAATGGCGTAGCGTTGGCCAACATCGCTCATTGATCGGTCTCCTCGGCGAGCGAAAGGCAGAAGGTTAAAGCCAGCGGCGGTGTCCGAAAGGCCAGTGTATGGAATTATACATCGGGCTCATTCGTGCGGCTATCCCCGAATTCCGCTCAAGGTGGGCTCGGTCCGTCGTCCTTGCGTTGCCGCTCAAGAATGATGCGTTCCTGGAACGTTCTCGGCGGATCGAGAGACGAATTCTGCGTCAATCCCTGCGTGCTGGCACCCTCAGCTTCCGGTGCAGCATCGGACTCTGTCCCGTGATCGGGCGCGGCAAGCCCCTCCGTCTTCCGCCGGATGCGGGTGGTGATAGGTTCCTCGGCGGCGGAATGTTTCTGTCGGTCTCGCTGGGGCGTGGCTTCAATCGTGTGGGCGGCCTTGATTGCCTTGATCTGCTCGGACAGTTCCGAAACGCTCAGCCCTTCCTGTTTCCCTGGCTCCTGGGCCGAACCTGAAAGGCCGGCGGGTTCCGGGCGGGTTCCGGGGACACCATACCTATCTCCGGCCTCTCCTCCGGGCGGAGAGCCACGTCAGGCGGGTTCCGGGGACACCATACCTGGCGGGTTCCGGGGACACCATACCTATCTCCGGCCTCTCCTCCGGGCGGGTTCCGGGGACACCATACCTATCTCCGGCCTCTCCTCCGGGCGGGTTCCGGGGACACCATACCTATCTCCGGCCTCTCCTCCGGGCGGGTTCCGGGGACACCATACCTATCTCCGGCCTCTCCTCCGGGCGGAGAGCCACGTCAGGCGGGTTCCGGGGACACCATACCTATCTCCGGCCTCTCCTCCGGGCGGGTTCCGGGGACACCGGCGGGTTCCGGGGACACCATACCTATCTCCGGCCTCTCCTCCGGGCGGAGAGCCACGTCAGGAACCACCAACCTGGGCGGACTTGGACTTGGATTCGTGCTCGGAGGCTTTGCCAAAGGTCAGATTGCGCTGCGTACGGTGGTAGCTGAACAGAATGCGGTAGCTGCTACCACGCTGCTGAATTCCAGCCGTCATCGCGACTCCAATGTCACCGCAACGCTGTTACCAATTTGTTAGGCAGCCCGGCACGTTGCGATTAGACGCAAGTCTATAGTACCGAAGGTGGGACTTGAACCCACACCCCCTGTACGGGGACCGGATTTTGAGTCCGGTACGTCTGTCATACTCGTGGTATTGGAAACACGCTGCGGTGGTGCTTAAAGTCTGCGAATCCAGGGCTCGCACGTCGCCACCTTGGTGTTTTCGCGTTGTGGCCGCATGGGGCTGACGTTGCCAATACTGTTCCCAATTTGTTCCCAACTCGCGCCCGCATAGAGGCCGGTACAGGCTTGATCATGGGTGATGGGCTGACGCGGGAAGCAACCGATGTCGGATCAAGCGTGCAAACCCTGTCCCCGGTGATCCGTGGGCGGTGCCGGGATGGCCTTGCGAGCGAGAGGGACAAGACCGCGTGGAGGAGTGGCTCTCGGTCCTGCCAGCCGGGGGGGTTTTCGTTGGACTCGGTTTTCTTGCGGCACGCGGTCTTCGGCCCTGACGCCTTCGGAAGTACCACCGCCTGAGCGCGGACGAGTATACGGCTTGGCTGCTGTAGAGGACGATGTCGACGAATACGGTGTGTGAATCTTTGGGATCGGCGAGACTCGGTTTACCGGTTTCGGGATCCACGACAGGTTCGCCGCATTCGTCAATCACAGTGAGCCCTAAGTAAGGCCACGTCTGTGAGAAATGTCTGCAAGTGAACGATGATCTTTTCCTTGATCTCAGGAAGGGTCAATCCCGCAACGTGGACTTCGCCGTAGAAAACCAGCGAGACCGTACCATCCGGCCGAACCTGTCGCTCACCTGACGCCGTCCGGTCGTCCGTATGCTCGTGTTCCCACAGTGGCGGTGATATCCTTGATAAAGAGCGGTGAAATCTTGTCCTTGATAAAGATTGGACAGTCGGAGTGGTTCGTGAGGCCGAGTTCCGCGAGATAGAAGCGGGGATACGGCGTAACAACCATGTTGGAGGCTCCTCACCGAAAGAGTCGTCTCGAAAGCCTTTTCACCCATGCGCACTCATCTCGTCTCGATCGTGTTGATTCTGACCGTCTCCACCGCCGCGGCGTCGGACCTCAAGCCGGTCACGGTGTCCGTGGTCGACCGCGACAGCGGGGCACCCGTCACGGCGTTTACTTACCAGGTCTCGTACGACGCGCCGGGCGCAAGAGTCCGGCGAAGGGCGACGTGTGGACGCCCGTCGCGTCGCCGGCCGGGACATTCGAGGTACAGACGCCCCCCGCATGCCGGCTGCACGTCATGGCGAAGGCGCCGGACTACATCGGCGGCTATCCCATGGTCAACGACTTCGACATCAAGTCGACCGTTCAGCCCAGGCGGGTCGTCGTCCGGCTGCGCCGGGGGATCACCGTCAGGGGGACCGTCCGCGACGCGCGGACCAAGGACCCGATCGTCGGGGCGATCGTCGCCCCGGTCATCCACGTCCTGCCGGTCTGGGTGCCGGACGAGGACAAGCGGGTCGAGACCGGCCCCGATGGGCGCTACGAAGTGCGCGGGGTCGACCCCGCGCTGGGCGTCGCCGCGTCTCACCCCTACTACCTGGGCGACCCCGTGTTCCCCGACGGCAAGACGACCGGCCCGAACCACGATATCTCCCTGAATCGCGGGGTGAAGATCATGGCGAAAGTCGTCGATTCCGACGGCCAGCCGCTGGCAGGGGTGATGGCCATCGACTTGCAGGACAAGCGGGCCATTTCCGGCAAGGACGGGAAGCTGGTCTTCCTTAACCCCAACCTGATCCTGGCCCTGACCTTCCACAAGGCCGGGTTCATTGACAGGAAGCTCGAGTTCGAGGAGATCCGCCGGGAGTTGCCGAAGCCCGAAGGGCTCGTCGTGGTGATGGAGCCCACGATCGCGCTGATGGGCCGGGTCGTCGCGCCCGACAGCCGGCCCATCGTAGCGTTCCACATCGCCGCCGGGCCGGGCAAACTCCCCGCGGCCTCGAACAGCGTTTGGAGCAGCGTCCAGGGCTCCGACGGCCGCTTCCTCTTGAATCTGTCGACGACGGGCACGAGCTGGGTCGGCGTTCTCGCCGAGGGGTTCGCGGCCTGGGAAGGATGGGTGGACGTCAAACGCGGCGGCGCGCCGATGGAGGTCCGCCTGTCGCCGGGCGTCGCCGTGTCGGCCAGGGTCGCCGTGCCCGAGGCGCTGCGGAGCCGCATCCGGGCGCGGCTCGTCCCGCGTCGCGACAAGTCGGAAATCGGTGGAATCCCCTCCAATCCCCCCGCCGAGCAGATCGCCATCCGCGCGGCGACCCCCTCGGCCGGCGGCACGCTGCGGTTCGAGTGCGTCCGCCCCGACCGCTACCGGCTCTTCCTTGAAGCCCACGGCATTCCCACGACGGTCCTGGCGATCGACGTGCCGGACGCCGGGCTCGACATGGGGGTCGTCCGCGTCGACGTCCCCACCGCGACGGGCCGCATCGAGGGCCGCGTCTGGCAACCGAACGCCAAAGGAGGGGGAGTCTGGGCGTTCGCCAAGGGGTACGTGGGGGGATTCCGTTATGAGGGTCGTGGCGACGACGCCATCCCCAGTATCGAGTTCCAGGCCGACGAGCACGGCCACTTCCAGGTCGACCACGTGCCCGTGGGCCTGAACACGCTCGGGTTCCCCTTCCAGGTCTTTGACGTCGTCAATGGCTACACGTGGTCGGTCCTCGTCGCCGACGGGCAGACGACGGAGGTCCGTGCGTTCGACCCCGAGGCGCGGCGGGATTTCACACTGGCGTTCGCGATCGGGGACGGGTCCACGGCGCATTACCTGTCGGGCACGGGCCTGGGCGCGTCGCGGAAGGTCGACAACGTCACGGTGGACTCGCGGATGATCGCCTCGGCTTTGAAGCGGCAGGTGTCGTGGCGCGAGCCGATGTTCCGGGTGGACCTGGTGCCCGATTCCAGGAATCCGCTCTGGTTCGCCCAGCCCGACTGGGAGAATCTCGATGTGCGGAAGGTGGTGCTGCCCGACATCGGCCCTGGCAAGTACCGGCTCCGCCTCTATGACTGGCTCGGCCTGGTCGGGCTCGACGGCGGGCCCCTGTTCGACCAGGACGTGGTCGTACCGCCTGGAGGTCGCGGCGAGGTGCGCATCGCGACTGGCGCCGGTTGTATCACGGGCAAGATCCCTGCGCTGGAGGAAAACTTCGAGCGACCGGTGGAGGTGACCGCCGTGCCGAAAGAGAACCACACCCCGCCGCGACGGGCGCGATGCGACAATGACGGCAACTTCTGCGTCCGATACCTGTCGCCCGGCACGTATTCGCTGTTCATCCACGACCCGAACGCCGGCTTCTGCCGGCTGGACGACGTGAAGGTGCCGGCCGGCGTGGTGGACGTCGGCGAGCGGATAATTTCGGCGGGGGCGACGATCCGCGGCGCGATCCATTTCGCGCGGCCGTCGCGCGTGCCCGACGAAGTGGCGGCGGTCGGCCCCTCGGGCGCGTCGGTGCGGCGGGCGTTCCTGGTCTATTCGAGCTTCGACCAGGTCAACCTCGCCGGGCTCTGGCCGGGGCACTGGACCGTCTCGGCCCGGAGCGGGGACGAAGTCCTCGCGACGGGCGAGGTCGACGTCAAGGGAACCGGCACGTTTCCGGTGACCCTGACGGTGGGCGAAGGCCAGAAGCCGTGACGGGAACAGCGTCCGGCGCACGGGTTAGAGCGCCTATCGGTTGGGTTGCGCATGCGGGGCGCGACACGAGAGATCGATCCCAGCCCGAGGCCAAGGGTACGTCCTCCGGCGGCCCGAAGGGGTCGGCGGGCCGCTCAGGCTACCAGCGAAGCTCCACGTCTCGAGCCTCCTTGCCAATCAAATACCGAAGGTGGGACTTGAACCCGCACCCCCGTGCCAGGACCGGATTTTGAGTCCGGTACGTCTGCCATCGCCGTCGCATTGGAAACACGTTGCGGCGATGCTTAAAGGCTTTGATTGCGAGGCAGTTACGTTACTGCTCTAACGCACGTACATTACAGTCGCATTGGGCTGATGTTCCCAGTCCTGTTCCCAATTTGTTCCCAAATCGGCCAGCCGGTTGACGCCTGACTATCTAGGTGGGGCGGCAGCGCATCATGGCCGCCGACGCGATGTCGGGGGGGGGCTCAAAGGTGCATTCAGCGGGGAGGGTCCTCGCTACGCCGTCTTGGCCCGATCAGTGTTCGGCGAGATGTACGACCCCGTGCATGTAGTCGAGACGGACGAGACACGGAAAAAGTGCCAGGTTGCCGTGCAGATCAGCGGCAAGGATCTCGATGAGTGCATCGAGGATCGCCGGACTTCTCGACCTGCTTAACATTCAAATTGGACCTTGCGAGGACAGCAGCTCGGCATTCAAGTCGATTTCAACTCGGTCGAACGAGTTGATCTGGCGAGCGCTAAAGAACCATTACCAAAGTAGGTCCGATCTTCGTCGGCAGCAGCCGTTTCGAAAGTCTCATCGCCCGTTCGCGTTCACCGCCCGACCAATGGCGGCACAAGCGACGCTTCCGGCTGCTGCCCTCCTGCTTTGGCAACTCCCCGTCACCGAACTCCAGGTTTTCACGGTGGTTGCTTGACAACGCGGCTGCGTTGGGTTCGGATTGCGTTTCCTTTTCTCGATGTGATTTCAAGAAGTGACCACGATCGCCGGGCGTCGCAAGGATGCGAGCTGAAATCGTGTGCCCGGCGATGGCGAAGAGGCCATCGCACTTCCGTAGGTGATTGCACCCTATGCTGATGCCCTGCGATTCGCGTTCCCCGCGAGTAGGAGGCCTTGATGCCGCCCCGAATAGCACCACCGAAACGATTCGCCTCCCATCCCGCGAATCATAGCCGCTCGCGAACGAGGAGAAAGCTCCAGCCCCTGGCGGAGACGCTCGAGGCGCGAACGCTGCTGGCGACTGACGCGATCACTAATGCGCTCGGCCACGGTAAATCAATTGTAAGCTTCCTCGACCCGACTCAGCTCGAGGCGCTCAAGCTCAAGAAGACGCCGAAACCCGCGATCACGGCCTCGGTGGTCTCTGGGCCTGATGCCAATGGGGTAGTGACGGTCGCGGGCAAGACGTACGCGAAGGCCAAAGTCAAGCTCGACATCGGGGCCACCGGTAAGGTCGAGCAGACGGTGAAAGCCAACAAGCACGGACTATTCCAGTTCACGTTCCCAGTCAGATTCGGCTCGACAAGGATCCGCCTGTCGGCGACCGCCGCCGGACATAAGCCGACTTCGACTATTCTGACTGTGAATCGTCTCGACCTCGTGCCCCCAATTATCGCGGTGGAGGGCCCCTCGCCTGGGCCGCTGGCCCGGACCGAAGTGACTTTCACGGGCGATGTCACCGACATCGGAACGGGCGTGGCGTCGCTCGATGCGGTCGTGGACGGCGGAGCAGACGTCCCCATCTCGTTCAGCGCCACCGGGAGCTTCTCCTACACGACTACCCTCGCGCTCGACGGCTCGGCCGACGGCGGTCACCAGGTGCAGTTCGTCGCCGTTGATCGGGCCGGTAACGTCGGTCGATCGGCCGTGGAGTCATTCACACTCGACACGAGGGCGCCCACACTGACGATCACGAGTCCCGCGCAGGGCTCGACGACCGCGACCAATGTCACCGTCACCGGTCGCGCCGCCGATGCACTTTCGGGCATCGCCGCGCTCCAGGCGCAGGTCGATGGCGGCGCCGCTGTCGCTGTCGCTGTCGGTCCCAGCGGGAATTTCTCATACACAACCACACTGAAGCTCGACGGCTCGGCCGACGGCAGTCACCAGGTGCAGTTCGTCGCGGTCGATGGGGCCGGCAACATCGGTCAATCGGCCGTGGAGTCGTTCACACTCGACACGAGGGTGCCCACACTGACGATCACGAGTCCCGCGCAGGGCTCGACGACCGCGACCAACGTCACCGTCACCGGTCGCGCCGCCGATGCACTTTCGGGCATCGCCGCGCTCCATGCGCAGGTCGACGGCGGCGCCGCTGTCGCTGTCGCTGTCGGTCCCAGTGGGAATTTCTCATACACAACCACACTGAAGCTCGACGGCTCGGCTAATGGACCCCACACCGTCATGCTCACGGCCACTAACGGTGTGGGCACGAGCTCGGCAGCCAGCGTCTCCTTCACACTCAACGCGAGCACGGTCCCGTCTACAATCTCGCTATTGGTAACGGCCCCAGTCGATTCGAGCGATCTCAGCGCCACGGGGCGGCTGATCGGCACGGTTACCGAGACCGGAACCGCCATGCCGTCCGCGCAGTTCTCGCTAGACGGCGGCGCCCTGGCTTCCTTGCCGCTCGATTCAGACGGCCATTTCGACATGGCGCTCTCCACGACGCCACTCGCCCTCGGATCGCACCAAGTGATGGTTGAGGCCATGGACACGTCCGGCAACATGTCGAAGCAGACGATCAACTTCACCGTATCGTCCGACTTTCTCATCGGGGCGGCGGGGACAAGCGGCTGGGGAGAGGCCACGACCGGCGACATCCATCTGGAGGAGCGCAGCAGCCTGCTCGTCCAATACTCGGTCCCGGTGACGCTCGGCGCAGTCGTGCAGGGTGCGCGGACGATCTCGTTTTCGGTCAGCCCGCAGTTCGACCAGACCGACACGACGTCGGTTGGCAGCGACCAATTATTAGTCTCGCTGGTCGATCCCTCGAATCCCAGCCAGGCGCTCCTCTCCGGCAGCCAGCCGGGCACGCCGCTATTCGCACTCGGAAAGGAGGGGGCGGCCGAGTTGGCGCCAGGACTGGTGAGCTTTGACGGCACGACGGTGACGATCGACGTCACGAGTCTAACGACCGTCAGTTCTGGGCTTCTCGTCTTTCAGATGGTCAATACCGACGCCGATGACGGGACCGTGGTTGACATTCGCGGCCTCAGCGACACGGTCAATCCGGACGGGACTCCCGATTCGGCGATCTCGCCGCCAGCGATCGCGACATCTGGCGCAGGCGCCGCGGTCGACTTCTCGACGCTGAGCGCGGCGTCCGGGGTCTCTGCCCAGCTCAGCAACGTCAGCCTCGATGCGGCGACCGGACTGTACAGCGCGGACCTGCAAGTCATGAACGCCGGTGCCCCGCTCGGCCGAAACGTGGTCGTCGACTTCACGGGGCTGCCGTCGGGCGTGACGATGCTAGGCGCCTCGGGTACCGACTCGGGCGGAAACCCCTATCTAAACATGCACGACGCGATCGCGCCGGGCGGCCTGGGCACGGGTGCGATGTCGGAGCTGGTGCCTATTAGCTTCAGCGACCCGTCGCTGGTCCGGTTCGGGCTCACGCCGACGATCTTGGACGGAGGCCCGGAGCTGCCGCCCACCCTTGCCCCGATCGCGCCGGTGACAGTGATGCCGGGGCAAGTGGTGAACGTTCCGCTCCGTGCGTCTGACCCCAATGGCGACCCAATCACCTTCACCATCCAAAGCAACGGGCCATTGCCGACCAGCACGCTGGAGCCCAACGGCACGCTCGTCATCAACCCCGCCCCGAGCGACATCGGGACATACAACTTCAACATCGTGGCCAGCGACGGCTCGCGGCAGGCGACGCAGCCGGTGACCCTCACGGTGAGCCCGGACCCTAACTCCGACACGCGAGTCTCGGGGTTCGTCCTGGCGACGACCGGGGCGCCGCTGCCGGGCGAGACGATCACACTCGACGGGTTGACGGCGACGACGGGCAGCGACGGCTCGTTCCTGCTCGACTTCGGCAACAATCCGCCCCCCTCGTCCGACCGGCTGTCGGTCGGCAGCATCGTGCTGGACGGGCAGAAGTATGCGTCCGTGGCCGAGGTGATGTCGCTGCTCCTGGGCCACGACGTCTACACGGGCGTGAACAACGTCATCAGCCGGCCGATTTACCTGCCCACGATCGACCTGGCGGGGGTAGCCATGGTGGTTCCGGGTCAGAACACGACGGTGACCCCCGACGAGATCCCCGGCGGCTCGCTGTTCGTCGCCGCGAACACGCTCTTGGAGCCGAACGGGCAGCCCTACAGCGGCCCGCTGAGCGTCTCGCCGGTGCCCGTCGACCAGACCCCGGCGGCGCTGCCGGCCGACCTCAAGCCGACCTTGGTCGTGACGATCCAACCCAGCGGCATGACCTTCACGACCCCGGCACCAATCACGCTGCCCAATCCGGGCTATGCGCCGGGGACGATCATGAACCTCTGGTCGATCAGTCCCGTCACCGGTGAGTTCGCCATCGCCGGCCAGGGACAGGTCAGCGCGGACGGCACGGTCATCAACACGATCAGCGGGGGCGTCCACCTCAGTAGCTGGCACTTCTTCGCCCCGCCGCCGCCGCCCGACCCGTCACCGCCGCCCGCACCGCCCCCACCTTGCACCGTCACGGCCGCGTCGCAAGTTGACCTCTTGAGCGGCGACGTCGAAGAGACGGCCAACCTGGTCGGGTATCAGTCGCTTGGCACAGAGAACTCGCTCCAGTTGTCTTACGACTCGGAACGGGCCGATCCTGAGCCGATCGTGCGAGTCGGCTATGACAACCTCGACACCAGCTCGTTCAACACTTTCCCGACGCTCGTCCTGATGGCCTCATTGACGGTGCAGGAAGGGTCCTTCACATACACGGCCCCCGGCTACACCGGCACCGGCATCGCCGGTTTGAGCGGCGGTGAGCAATTCTGGGATGTTCCGACGGACGGAGGTGCCGCGTACGCCAATTTCCAGGTCGACATGACGTCAGAACCGACCGGGGTCTACGACTACACGATGCTGACCGGTTTTTTCGGCATCGGGCCGACACACTCCGCGGTCGCCGGCAGCTCCGCCACGACCAACGGCCAGATCTATTTGGTCAACGACATCGACAGCCCGTTCGGCAGCGGCTGGGACCTCGCCGGGCTCGAGACCATCGTTCCCCAACCCGATGGATCGGTGATGCTCGTCGACGGCGGCGGCCAAATCAACGTCTTCCAGCCGCCGACGACCGCCGGAGGCGCTTTCATCTCGCAAGCAGGCGATTTCTCGACCTTGGTCCAGCTTCCCGACGGCACTTTTCAGCGCACGATGACCGACCAGACGGTCTATCATTTCAACGCCGACAACCAGCTCGCGACCATTACCGACCGCAACGGAAACGTGACGACCTACGGCTACGATAGCAACGGCCAGCTTGCGACCATTACCGACCCCGTCGGCCTTGTCACGCACTTCACGTACACCGGTAGCCACATCACGGCGATCATCGACCCCACGGGGAAAACCACTCAGCTCGCCTACGACGCCGCTGGCAACCTGGTCATGATTACCAATCCCGACGGCTCGCACACCGAGTACCAATACGACGCCGAGCACCACCTGATCGGCGACACGGACCCGCTGGGCAATCAGGGCCATGACATCTATGACGCGTTCGGCCGCGCCGAGATGTCCATCCAAAAAAATGGTGCGGTTGTCACGTTCAACCCGGTCGAAGTTCAGGGCCTGCAACCGCCGGGCGGACCATTCGATCCGTTCAACGCCCCACTCGCCGGCACCGAAACGGCCGAGTACGTCGATGGCGACGGCCACGTGTCGGACACGACTTTCAACTACGCCGGCTACATGGTCGGCGCGTCCGACGGCGAAGGCAGCATTGACTCGACTCAGCTCGACTCCAATTTCCAGGTCACCACGAGTACGGACGGCGACGGCTATAGCACGATCAACACCTACGACGCCGACGGCAACTTGACAAGCAGTCAGAGCGGGTTTTCGGGCCAGATCAGCGGCGAGATCGTGAACCCCGGCGACCAGGACATCTATACGTTCAAGGCGACACAGGGCCAGCGGTTTTTCTACGAGGGCCTTGGCACTTATTCCAACAACATCTACACGAAGCTTACCGGTCCTTCAGGCGAGACCGTATTCAACATCAACGCGGCCACCGACTCGGGCACGTACGTTCTTCCCGAGGCGGGGACCTACCAACTGATCCTCGCGGGGAGCGGCGGGGCGACCGGGACCTATGAGTTCCAGGTCTTGAACCCGACCGAGACCGTCAGCCCGCTGACGAACGGGACGGCCATGAACGGCACGATCGCCAACCCGGGCGATGATGCTGTTTACACCTTTACAGGCACCGTCGGCGAGCGGATCTTCTACAGCCCGGCGGTAACCGGTTATATAGGCAGATCCGATGTCAAGCTCTTCGACCCATATGGCAACCAGGTCTTCGACGTCGACTGGGACCAGACCTCTGGACCGCTCGACCTGGACTTCGCCGGCACCTATCGCCTGGTCTTCTCGCGCACCGGAAATGCCACGGGGTCCTACAGCTTCAGTCTGCTCAACCCGGCCTACGCGACCACCCCGTTGACCGTCGGTACCCCCGTCACCGGCACCCTTGCGAATCCCGGCGACCAGGCCGCCTACACTTTCACCGCCGCAGCGGGCGAGCGGATCTTTTACAGCCCCGCGACCGTCGGGTACTTGGGTAGCTCCGACGTGCGGCTGTTCGACCCGTTCGGCAACCAGGTCTTCGACGTCGACTGGGACCAAACCGACGGCCCCTTCGACCTGGGCGGCGGCACCTACCGCCTGATCTTCTCGCGCACGGGCAACGCCACCGGCTCCTACAGCTTCAGCCTGCTCAACCCGGTCTACCCGACCACCCCGTTGACCGTCGGTACCCCCGTCACCGGCACCCTTGCGAATCCCGGCGACCAGGCCGCCTACACTTTCACCGCCGCAGCGGGCGAGCGGATCTTTTACAGCCCCGCGACCATCGGGTACTTGGGTAGCTCCGACGTGCGGCTGTTCGACCCGTTCGGCAACCAGGTCTTCGACGTCGACTGGGACCAAACCGACGGCCCCTTCGACCTGGGCGGCGGCACCTACCGCCTGATCTTCTCGCGCACGGGCAACGCCACCGGCTCCTACAGCTTCAGCCTGCTCAACCCGGTCTACCCGACCACCCCGTTGACCGTGGGTACCCCCGTCACCGGCACCCTTGCGAATCCCGGCGACCAGGCCGCCTACACCTTCACCGCCGCAGCGGGCGAGCGGATCTTTTACAGCCCCGCGACCGTCGGCTACCTGGGCAGACTCCGACGTTCGGCTGTTCGACCCGTTCGGCAACCAGGTCTTCGACATCGACTGGGACCAGACCGACGGCCCCTTCGACCTGGGCGGCGGCACTTACCGCCTGGTCTTCTCGCGTACGGGCAACGACACGGGTAGCTACTCTTTCAGCCTGCTCAACGCTGCGTACCCTATCACGCCGCTGACCCTGAACTCTGCCGTTGACGGCACCCTGGCCAATCCGGGCGACCAGGCCGTTTATACGTTTACTGGCTCGCCTGGACAGCAAATCTACTACGATGCCGCCACCAGCTACGCCGGTGGCCAGCGAGTTCAGCTTTTCGACCCATTCGGCAACACGGTCTTCAACAACAACTGGAGTGATGACGGGGGGCCGATCACGCTGACTCAATCGGGGACCTACCAACTGCTCCTGAGCGGCGACAATGGCACGACCGGCTCCTACGATTTCCAGATCCTCGACGGCGCGGACCAACCGACCCCAACCCTGGGGACCACGGTCAACGGGATCCTCAACCCCGGCCTCGGCGCCGACATCTACCAGATCCACGGCACGCAAGGCCAGCAGCTCCTCTTTCAGAGCTTTACGAGCTCGAACGCGGGAAGCTGGACGCTCTACGGAATCGGCGACCAGGTGATTCAAAGCGCGAACCTGGTGACCAATTTCACCGCGACTCTCCCGGCCGACGGGACCGATCTGCTCGTGCTTTCGGGCAACAACGCGAGCAACCCGGTCAACTACGGCTTCCAGATCACCGACGTCAGCGGCGCTTCGGTGACACCCACTGGGTTCGATGTGGTCCAAAGTGGAACGATCGCCGTGGGCGCCACCGAGACGTACAGCTACAACGCGCCGGCGGGCCTGCAGGTCGGGATCGACAACCAGACTGATCCGTCGCAGCCGATTGTCATCGACCTGATCAACCCGTCTAACCAGGTCGTTGCGAGCGTGAGTAACGGCGTCGACACCGGCTCGATCATCACCTTGCAAGTTGGGGGCATCTATACCGTGGTCGTCCTAGGCGCAAACTCCGGCAGCTCGGGGAGTTATCAGTTCGCGCTCGATAATTTCGCTGACGCGGCGCCTTTGTCGCTAGGCTCGGCCACCACCGGCACCGACGACCCGTACGCCGACACCTTGTATCAATTCAGCGGCACTGCGGGTGAGCGCCGTGTTCTACGACGGCCCGCAATTGAATAGCAATAATGTGGACGTCTACCTTACGAGCCCTTCAGGCATTAACGTTATCGACCAGAACTATAACTCCAATGCCGGTCCCGTCACCCTGCCGGTGACCGGCTCCTACTCATTGGACATCGCCAACTACGTTGCCACTTCGGAATCTTACAGTTTCCAACTGTTCGACAGCGCCGCCCCGGTTACACCCTTGACCCTCGGCACGCCTGTCACGGGCACGCTGGTCAACCCGGGCGACCAGGCCGCCTACACCTTCACAGGCACGGCCGGAGAGCGGCTCTACTACGACGGCACCGCCAACTCGGGCAACATCGACGTCTACCTCGAGGGCCCCTCGGGCGAGCGGCTCATCAGCGCCAACGTCGATACGCAGTCCGGCCCGTTCGGACTGCCCGAGGCCGGTACCTACACTCTGGTCGTCTACGGCAACGGCGCGACCACGGGAAGCTACGGCTTCGACCTGCGCCAGTCCGCACAGCCGATCACGCCCCTGACGCTGGGGAATCCCGTCACGGGCACGATCGCAAGCCCCGGCGACCAGGCCGCCTACACCTTCACTGGCACGGCCGGGGAGCGGCTCTACTACGACGGCACCGCCAACTCGGGCAACATCGACGTCTACCTCGAGGGCCCCTCGGGCGAGCGGCTCATCAGCGCCAACGTCGATACGCAGTCCGGCCCGTTCGGACTGCCCGAGGCCGGCACTTACAATCTGGTCGTCTACGGCAACGGCGCCACCACGGGAAGCTACGGCTTCGACCTGCGCCAGCCCGCAGTACCGGTCACGCCTCTGACGCTGGGCAATCCCTTCACGGGCACGATCGCAAGCCCCGGCGACCAGGCCGCCTACACCTTCACTGGCACGGCCGGGGAGCGGCTCTACTACGACGGCACCGCCAACTCGGGCAACATCGACGTCTACCTCGAGGGCCCCTCGGGCGAGCGGCTCATCAGCGCCAACGTCGATACGCAGTCCGGCCCGTTCGGACTGCCCGAGGCCGGCACTTACAATCTGGTCGTCTACGGCAACGGCGCCACCACGGGAAGCTACGGCTTCGACCTGCGCCAGCCCGCAGTACCGGTCACGCCTCTGACGCTGGGCAATCCCGTCACGGGCACGATCTCCGGCCCGGGCGACCAGGCCGTCTACCCCTTCACTGGCACGGCCGGGGAGCGGCTCTACTACGACGGCACCGCCAACTCGGGCAACATCGACGTCTACCTCGAGGGCCCCTCGGGCGAGCGGCTCATCAGCGCCAACGTCGATACGCAGTCCGGCCCGTTCGGACTGCCCGAGGCCGGTACCTACAATCTGGTCGTCTACGGCAACGGCGCCACCACGGGGAGCTACGGCTTCGACCTGCGCCAGCCCGCACTACCGGTCACGCCTCTGACGCTGGGCAATCCCGTCACGTCGACGCTGGCCAACCCGGGGGACCAAGCCGTCTATACCTTCGCCGGCAGCGCCGGGGAGCGGATCACGTATGACGCTCTCGTGTCCAGTAGCGCACAGCTCAATGTCCTATTCCGGAGTCCCTCGGCCGATCAGCTTCTCAATCAGAACGCCAACAACGACGCCGGTTTCACGCTCCCCGAGGACGGCACGTACACTCTAACGATCTACGGCAACGGCGCAGCTACCGGCAGCTATGGGTTCCAACTGATCGACGCCTCGTCGCTGCCGGTCGCGCCCTTCGCCACGACGGTCTCCGGCACCCTGAACCCGGGTCTGAGCGAGGCTCTGTATCAAATCGTGGGATCGGCTGGGCAGACGCTCTATTTTCAGGCCCTGGGCACTGATTCGAACGGCCGATGGAATCTCTACTCGCCCGGACCTTCACCCTCGTATGTCAATGGCGCCGCGATTGATGCCGACTTCCAGGTGACCCTGCCACAGAGCGGCAGCTACTACCTGGTTCTCAACGGCCAGCAGTCGTCTGGTGCCTCGGTCAATTACAGCTTCCAGGTCACGACGCCGACGCCGGTCACGAAGCCGCTCAGTCTCGGAGCCACGATCCAGGGATCCATCAGTCAATTTGGCGAAACAATCACGTATAGCTTCCTCGGTCGGACCGGCCAGCGACTCGTTTATAATGCACTCCAGTCGGGCTCGCCCAACGTCCGTGCCGTGCTGACCAGCCCGAGCGGCTTGAGCGTCTTCAATATCAACATCGACCAGAACGACGGACCGTTCACGCTCGCCGAGGCGGGGATCTATACGCTGACGCTCGAGCCAGGTCTGGGCACCGCTGGACCGTACGCCTTCCAACTGGAGGATATCTCGACGGCTCCGGCCCTGACGCTCGCGACAACGATCTCCGGCACGCTCACTCCCGGATTATCGAACAGCCTGTTCCAGTTCAGCGGCACCGCCGGCCAACGGCTGGACTTCCAGTCTCTCGCGACCGCAACAGGGACCTGGGCGCTTTACGATCCCGCGAATGTTGAAGTTGCATCGAACTCGCTTTCCTCGGACTTTGTCGCCAACCTGTCTATCGCCGGCACCTATTTGCTCGTGGTCCAGGGCAACGGCGCAAGCGGACCGGCAAACTACCAATTCCAGGTGACCGACGTGAGCGACATGCCCGTCGCTCCAACCGGGTTCGGCATCGTGCAGAGCGGCACGATCGCGGCCGCGCAGACGGTCCTCTACGACTTCACTGCGCCAGCGGGGCTACCGATCTACTTCAACGGGCAGGGTGCCGCCAGCGACCTGGTCGCCGTCCTCAACGACCCGGCCGGAAATAACGTGTTTTACGTGTCGGCCGGGAGCGATTCCGGCCCGTACATCCTTCAGCGCTCGGGCACCTACGCCCTCACCATCGAAGGCAACAGCACGTCCGCCACGGGAAGCTACCAGTTCCAGATGATCGACCTGGCGGACGACTCGACGCCGCTCGCGCTCGCGACGCCAGCTAGTGGCACTTTGAGCCCCGGACTACAGGCTGTCTCGTTTAGCCTTTCCGTTCCCGTGGGCGACCAGATCGACTACGACGCCTTGACGACCGCGAGCACCGGAGTCCGGGCCGCTCTGTACTCGGCCGACGGAACGGACGTTTTCTACACCGATGCGAACAACGACCAGGCCCCCGGCCCCTTGGTCCAAGGAAACTACTTTCTGATCATCGAAGGGACCCAATCCAGCGGTTCCTACGACTTCCAGATCCTTGACGCCAGCGCAGCACCCGCGCTCACGCTCGACGGCACGCCGGTAACCGGCACGCTCAGTCCGGGCGTCGCGGCCACCTTGTACACCGTCCAGGGAAACGCAGGCGACCTGGACTACTTTCATAGTGTCGCTAATCCAGGATCGGGAAGCTGGTATCTTTACGGGCCCGGCGGCCAGACGATCGCGTCAGCGGGCCTCGGTAGCGATCTCACGGCAACGCTCCCATCCACCGGCACCTACATCCTGGCGCTTTACGGCGGGAATACGTCCGGCCCGAGTACCTACGATTTCATCGCCAACGTCGCCAACATCGTCAGCGAGCCCATACCGACCAACGCAGACCCGACCGGCCCGACGACTTACACCTACGACCCGACATTCAACGTCGTCACGAACGAGACTGACCCGCTCGGCCATCAGACGCTCTATCAGATCGATCCCACCAACGGCAACGTCATGACGATGACGCAGGTCGTCGGGTCGGGCGGTTCGAATAATCTCGTCACGCAATACACCTACGACGCTCACGGGCTGGTCACCAAAGTCATCGACCCCAACGGCATCGAGACCGATTACGCCTACAACCAGTACGAGCGGTTGATCACGATTACGTACGCGGTCGGCACGGCCGACCAGGCCAGCCAGCACTTCCAGTACGACGCCGCCGGCAACCAGACCTCGTTCACCGACGAGAATGGCAAAACGACCACTTATGCTTACAACGTGATGAACGAGCTCACGTCGACCACCGACCCGCTCGGCAACACGACGAGTTACACTTACGACGCGGCCGGCGACTTACTGACAACCACGGACGCTCTAGGACACATCACCACCGATGGGTACGACGTCGACGGCAACGTGATCAAGGAAACCGACGCCAACGGCGGAGTCACCTCGTACACGTATGACGCAGTGAACAACCTCACGTCGGAAACGGACCCACTAGGCAACCTGACTCGCTTTGGTTACGACGCCCGCGACCGCCTCACGACGACGACCGACGCCGCCGGCGGCGTCACACGCCAAGTCTACGACCGAAACAATAATGTGATCGCGGTGATCGACCCGCTCGGCAACCGCACTCAGTACGTCTATGACATCCTCAATCGGCTGACCCGCGAGATCGACCCGCTCGGCGACGCGACGGTTTACAACTACGATGCCGACGGCAACCTCGTCACCCAGACCGATGCCCTCGGCAACATCACGACCTACGCGTACGACGACCTCAACCAACTCATCACCGAGACCGATTCGCTTGGGGACAAGACGACACTCGCCTACGACGCCGACGGCAACCTCATTGCGACCACCGATCCGCTCGGGAAAACGACGACGTCGACCTACGATGCGCGCGGCTTGCTCATCTCGACCACCGACCCGCTCGGGAACAAAACGCAGTACGCTTACGACCCCGCCGGTAACCTGATCTCCAGCACTGATCCGCTCGGGAACAAGACACTTTACGCGTACGACGCGGATGACGACCTGACGAAAGTAACCGATGCTCTCGGCGGGATCACCACGTACACCTACGATGCTGTCGGCGATCTCACCTCGTCAACCGACCCGCTTGGGCAGAAGACAACCTACGCCTATGATGCGCTGGGGAACCAGACCGCGGTCACCGACCCGCTGGGCAATACCACCAAGTACACTTACGACGCCGACGGGAATCAGACCGCGGTCACCGACCCACTAGGGCACGTCACCAAGACCGTCTACGATTCCCTCGGTCGGCCAATCGAGGAAATCGACGCGAATAGCGGCACTCAAACTCTCGCGTACGACGCAGACAGCAACCTCATCTCCACCACCGACCCCCTGCGCCGGACCACGCAATTCGCATACGACGCCCTGGGCGACCTCACCGCGACGATCGACCCGCTCGGCAACACGACCGTATTTGCGTACGACGCCGTGGGCAACCAGATCTCGGTCACCGACCCGCTCGGCAGAGCAACGGGCTACACCTATGACGCGCTCGGGCGAGCGATCGAGACGACTGACCCCTTGGGCGAGACAACGACCAACGGCTATGACGCGGACGGCAACCTGACCTCGGTCACCGACCCTCTCGGCAACACCACGAAGAATACTTACGATGCCGACGGGAATTTGACCTCCTCGACCGATGCGCTCGGGGCGAAGGAGACGTACACCTACGACGCCGACGGCAACCTGATCGCCCAGACCGATCGCGACGGCCGGACGAGCCAGTTCGCCTACGATGCGCTCGGAAATGAGACGAGCGAGACGTGGCTCGACAGTTCCGGCAAGCCGATCGAGACGATGAATTTTACGTACGACGCCGATAGCCAGCTCAAGGCGGCCAGCGACCCGAACTCGTCGTACCAGCTCGGCTACGACGCGGCCGGCAATCTAACATCAGTGTCGAACAAGGGAACGCCGGGCGTGCCCACCGTTGCCTTTACCTATGCCTACGACGCGGCCGGCAACAATACCTCGGCCGTGGACTCGATCAATGGCGTGACAAAGGCGACGACCGCCTACAGCTACAACGCGCTGAATCGCGTCACGCGGATCACGCAATCGGGAAATGGCGTGGCACCCAAGAGAGTCGACTTCAGCTACGACGCCGCGGGGGACATCACGTCCCTGACGCGATATGCCAACCTGGCCGGCACCAATTCGGTGGCCACGACCACAACGAGTTTCGACGCGGCCGGTAACCTAACCGGCCTGACGACTACGCACGGCAGTACGGTCCTGGCCGCCGATACCTGGAAGTATGACCCAGCCAGCGAGATCACGCAGTTCACCTCGTCCGACGGGACTTTGAACTACGCCTACGACGCCGACGGCCAGTTGATCTCGGCTGTTCCCGCCGGTACCGGCACAACCAGCAGCTACTCGTACGATGCCAATGGAAATCCGGCCGCGTCCGGCGCCGTAATGGGCCCCGACAACGAGCTGCTTTACGATGGCACCTATAATTATACGTATGACGCCGATGGGAATCTGATCAGCCAGACCGACATCGCGACAGGGGACGTCACCGACTACCAGTACGATTACCGCAACCGGCTCACCGCGGCGATATCGAAGAATGCCGCTGGCACGGTGACGCAGGAGGTGGACTACACCTACGACGTCTTCGATCGCCTGATTGGCCGAACCGTCAATATCCCCGGCTCCGCGCCGGTCGTCGAGCGTTTCGTGTACGACGGCGACAATATCGCGCTAACCTTCGACGGCTCGGGCAATCAGACGAATCGCTTTCTCTATGGCCCCGCCGTGGACCAGGTCCTGGCCGATGAGGATGTCCAGGGCAATGTCCTCTGGATGCTCGCGGACAACATCGGGACGATCCGGGACGTCGTCGACTCGAACGGCACGGTCGTGAACCACATCAGCTATGACCCGTTTGGCCAAGTCACCGGCGAAACCAATCCGGGCATCGGCGATACGTTCGGCTTCGCGGGAATGGTGAATGACTCGGCGACTGGGCTCGATTATGACGAAGCTCGCTTCTATGACCCGGCGACAGAACGCTTCGTGTCGCAGGACCCGATCGGGCTAGCCTCCGGAGATGCAAACTTCTATCGGTATGTCGGTAATGACCCGACTAATCTGGTCGACCCGAGCGGGCTGACACCGTCGGTCTGTCTGAAGCCGCTGACACCTATGCTAGATAAGAGGAAGCCGCCAAAGCGACCGCTGTATAAGGGCAGCACGAGTTCCAACCATTATCTCGGCAACCCAAATACCGGCAACCCAGGTACCGGCAACCCAAATACCGGCAACCCAAATACCGGCAACCCAAATACCGGCAACCCAAACGAAGGTGGTGGCCCAGGCGACGATAACCCAATCGACAATGGCGGGGGTCTGCCACTTTATCCGGGTGCCGCGCAACCCGCTGGTAATGCCCTTAGAGGCTACATCCGCGAGGGTCGGATCACAGGACTTCCCTTCCACGTCGGCCCCCCCATGCGACACGACAATGCGTCGGCACAACAGAATCTTCACGACATTTCATCAGGCCGACCTATGCAGACAAGCCACTACGGGAACGCTCCGGTGGGCAATGGTCCGGTAACCCCCAACCCTAGGCTTGTTGATACCCTGACGAGGCTCGGTCGCGACTTTCATTTCCGCATTACGGAAATTGCAGGCGGTTCCCATTCACCGCGTTCTAGGCATTACACAGGGGATGCCTTTGATGTCGACCGGATAAACGGGATGCCTGTTAATCGTCAAACCATTAACAGCCCCACTTTTCAACAATTCCGACGTATTGCGGAGGCGATGGGCGCAAGAGTGCTTGGTCCCGGCTTTCCTGGTCACGATACCCATTTTCATTTCGAGTTTGGCCGTTAGCTCAAGTGCGGCAGATTCCCAGGTGCGGCAGGGATCAAAGGAGCCCGTACCCGATTCGGCCTATTACGAGCCCCTTGCTCAGTTTATCGGGGAGAGTAGCGAATCGGACCCTGACGTCCTCTCGATGATCACTGCCCACTTTGGAACACCTTCGATCAGCAACTGCCCGACTTGACCGGGAGCGGCTCGTGGTGCACGACGTGCTGACCGCCGCCGCCGCCGACCTGGAGGACGGCGACGGTATTAGACGGGGCGAAAAGACACGCCCTGCGCACCCCCCAAGGGCGAAAAAACACGCGATCAGTTGAGCGTCATCTCGTGCTGGTAAATGTAGTTGCCGATCGTGTCACCCTCGGTGATCCCAGCCGTCTCGTCGAAGATGAAGTGAATGCCGAGGTAAATCCGGCTCATGGCGTTCTGTTCGGCCGCGGCGCTGAAGCTGTTGAATGTTTCGTAAGTGCCCGGCTCTTCCTGAGAGCCGATGCTGAACGTCATCTGATCGGTACCGTAGAAATCGGCGAGGGTCGTGAACAGGGAGGCGCCGAACGCGGCGTGTCCCGAGACGTAGGACGGGAAGGCCGGTGTGAAATTGGCTCTGGCACCATCGCCTGGAGACCCCAACGGCGTCCAGGTGGGATCGGCGACGGTAGCTCGATTGCCGTCCTGATTGGCATCGCGGATCGCCGTCATCGGCCGCCACCGGTCGTACTGATACTTTGCATCCCAGGTCACGATCCCCGCGTCGCCCATCGCCACGCCTGCCAGGGCGAAGAGACGGGCGTTCTGGTCAAGCGTGTTCTGCTGCTGGAGCGCGACATCATCCGCGATTTGGTAGAGGTGGACAGGTGGGGGCCCCATTCCGGCGACGTCATAGGCCCAGAAATCGCCGATCTGCGTTTCGCGCAGAGTCCGCATAGTGCTGTTCTTCGCTCCCAGAGATTCCGTCATTTTGAGGGCCGCCGCGTACGCGGGGCTGTTCAGCGCGGGGGGCGGAGGGGGCAGGAACTGCTGGGCACTTGGGATGGCGAAGGGCGCGACCTGGCCCCAATTCGGTCCCCAGGCGGTCGTGTAATCCGGCGGTGTCGGCCGCCACTGCCCAGGCGCGGTCCCCGGCACGTACGGCACCTGGACGTTCGAGCCGTCATTGGCCCGCCAGGCCAGGATAGCCGCGGCGACGGTGTCCCCCACGGCGAGTCCGGCGGTCTTGGCCGACCCGTCGGGAAAGTCAGCCAGCGTCTCGGCCAGTGTCGCGTTAAAGAGCGGCTGTTCCTGCGGGATCAGGCTCGACAAGACGTCGAACGCCGCCTCGGACGCGGCTGCCTCGGGCGACGCTGCTTGCGCCTCAGTCGCCGCGACGGAAGCGTGGAAAGCGCTGCCGATCTGGTCGATTGAATTGACGGCGTCGTACATGGCCGCCGGAACCATCGCCATCGTCCGCGTCGACAACCCGAGCGTGTCCATCGTCATTTGAATGGCGTCGAGCATCGTCTGGTTCCACGCGATGATGACGTCGCCTCGGGTGACCGTCGTGTCGGCCGTCGTCTGCTGACCGCCGGCGTCGGCCACCAACTGGAACGGAGTCGCCCCAATCCCGACGGAAACGGTGAACCGGTAATTCCCCTGGGCGTCGGCCGTCGTCGTCTGGGTAAACGTGCCGGTGTCTCCCTGGTCGAGCTTGACGGTGGCGCCCGGTTGTGTCTGGCCCGAGATCGTCACGGTCGGACTCGTTACCACGCCGTTCCCATCCGGATTGGACGACGGGTCCAGTCCGGCCGTCAGCATCAGCGGCTCGACCTTCATCGCGGCCCCGAGGTTCTTGAGCGACAGGGACAGGTCCTCCGCGTCGATCGTGCCGGCCCCGGTGGGGTCGGCGGCGAGCGAGTAGCCCGGCTGACCTGCTTTCACGCCCTTCAAGCTCCGGATGAGCCGGACGTCGTGGGCGGTTACCTTGTGGTCACCGGTGACGTCTCCTACCAAAGACATGTTGAGCTGCAATGGCCCCGTCGCGTCTGGCATATCCGCCTGGACGACGTAATTGCCCGGCGTGACACTGACGACGAACACGTCCCTGGCGCCGCCGGACGGCGTGTCATTCTTGGCGAGAATCGTTTCCGACGAGCCCGTCTGCGCGGTCATTGTCATGGTCACCGGACCGCTGCTGCCCGCGGGCCCGAGCAGGGCAAGACTGAGCAAGACCCTGTTGTTGTGCAGGGTAAACTCCGAACTGCTCACGTGCATGCTGATCGCCGCCGCGCTCGACGGCGTCGGTGGCGCCATGGCGAACTGACCGAGCGTCGACGCCTCAGTGGACAACAGTTCCCTCCGCTCCAGAGCCTCGGTACTCGGCCGGAGCAAGCGGGATCGATTGTGTCGCGGTTCCACATTCATTCGCGGGGGCCACCACTCACATTCGGCGCGGAGTTACTAGCCATGCGAGCCGTATTCGGCGAGGAGCACAACCGCCAGTCAATGGCCCAGCACTGGCGCCGAAAATCCGATTCGTCGAGCTCGGCGACGCGAAGAGCGTTGGTTATTACACATAGAGTCATCGAAAGCAATCACCTGACCTGACGACGTTGCAGCGATGCATCATTAGACCGGGGCTGCGGCAGCCGCGACGCGGGATGATGATGAGGTGGCCTCGTCCCAACTTCGCGAAGTCTGACCGCTCGCCAACCGATCGCGCTTCAAATGATGTCAGTCTATCATGTCGCTTATGCGACATCCTGTATGATCACAACGAGATCGCATGTTGATCTGTTCGGAAGCCTGAGTCTGGTGTCGGGTCAGAGGCTGAATGAACATTGGAGCCTTGAGCCCGTGTGTCAGTCTGGCCCGGATGTCGCTCCGTACCGGGTATTGGTGCCCCCGAAACCACTTGGGGAGCACGCGGAGCAGAATGTCTCCCTAGCGACATCGCCCGATGCCGACCTCGCATTCGCAAATGGTCCGAGGGGGTATTCCGGGGATACCATACCCGATTATGGCGGGAGCTGGGTATGATGTCCTTGCGCCACGAAGCTGGGGTTCAATGATATGCGTTGTGATTGACTCATTTCCACTCAGTCAACAATGAAAAGCGTGGAATCAGGGAAGGCCGAGTTGATTTTGATTTCCGTGCCGTTCCAGGGCGATCCGATCTCGGGGGGCAGAACGGGGTCATTCTAGTTTTGGGGGCAGAACGGGGTCATTCTAGTTTTGGGGGCAGAACGGGGTCATTCTAGTGTCCCTGGCACGAAGTAATGCAAGAAATTGGGCCAGCCGGTACTCTGGATACCATCACGGAGTTCTCCAGCAACCGGAGTCGCCCTATGCGTGGTCGAAAACCCCGTTCCCTGCGGATTGTTCCACATGATGTTCCGATCTTGCAGGAGATCGCCCGGAGTCGGTCCCTCCCCTGGTACCAGATCCAGCGGGCGAGAATCGTCTTGGGCGTCGTCGCCGGGGAGCCGATCCAACTCTTGGCTGTTCAGACACAGCACGATCCCTCGACCATCTGGAGGGTCTGTCGCCGCTACGAGGATTCGGGCCTGTCCGGCCTGCTGGCCCCGCCGCAACGAACCGGGCGACCCGCCCGGATTTCCCCCCCTTCAGAGGGCTCAGATCGTCCGGCTGGCCTGCCTGGAGCCGATCGCCAAGGGACTGCACATCACGCATTGGACGAGCAAGGATCTGGCCCGCCAAGCGGTCGAAGACGGCATCATCCCGTCCATCAGCGACCGGACGGTCCGCTTGATCCTCAACGAGGTAGACCTCCAACCGCACCGCACACGGTACTGGAGGACCGCCCGAATCGATGCCGAGTTCAAGCGGAAGGTGGAAAAGGTCCTTTGGTGCTATGCCAACGCCAATCGGCTGGCCAAGCGGGGCTATTGGGTGGTCTGTGTTGATGAGAAACCGAACTGCCAGGTTTTGGAGCGGCGCCCGATCCGCCGCTCGATCCCCGGCTCGATCGAGCAGCAGGAGTTCGAGTACGTCCGACACGGCACGGTCAACATCCTGGCGTTCCTGATCATCCACAGTGGACAGATGGAGGCATCGTGCATCGAGGCCAAGAACGCCAAGACCTACGTGGATGAGTTGGCCGATTTCCGTCGGCGGCACCGCCACCGCCGTGGGGTTTACCTTATTCACGACGGCGACCCCAGCCACACGGCCGCTGCGACAGAGGACTACGTAGACAGTTGCCGTAGCTGGTGGCATCGCCGATTCACCCCGGGCCATGCCTCGTGGTTGGACCAAGCCGAGATATTGCTCAACGCTTTCAGCTACCGCTACCTGAAGCGAACTTCGTGGCGAAGCCGGGGAGAATTCATCGAGCATGTGGAACACGCCTGGCCGGAGTACAACCGGCTGTATGCCCACCCGTTCGAGTGGACGTGGACCAATCATAAGATGAGACGGTGGTACGCCGAACACACGACCTGAATTCCTTGCATTACTTCGTGCCAGAGACACTAGGACTCGTCGGTCCGAAGACGAGTTGCTGGCTTCGGTCGATCACACCAACGCGCGCAAGGCGGCTGAGTCCGGGTCGGGCCATCTCTGTTCAGCCAAGGGTGGGGTAGTCCGTGTAGCCATGATCGTCCCCGCCGTAGAACGTCCGCACGTCCCAGGGGTTCAAAGGAGCGTCGAGCAGAAACCTCTCCACGAGATCGGGATTGGAGATGAATAGCCTGGCATAGACGATGACATCGGCCCGGCCCGCTGCTATCGCCGCCTCTCCCGTTACCTTGTTAAACCCGCCGACTGCCAGTAGCGTGCCGGTGTACACCGGACGGAGAAGGTCGACGGGGTTGAACGGCGGGGCGGTCCCTCGCCCGTAACCGCTATCGTAGCCGACGTGAAGATAGGCCAGGCCCAGCCTGTTCAGACATCGGACGAGGTAGGTGTACGTCTCGGCGGGGTCGTCGTCGAACGTGTCGTTGACCGTGAAGCCGGGAGCAATCTTGATGCCGACCCGATCCGCCCCCCGCACACCGCAGAGCGCCTCGATCACTTCCAAGGTAAAGCGGGTTCGCTTCTCTAGCGAACCTCCGTAGGCGTCGGTGCGGCGGTTCGACCCGGTGACTTGAAACTGGTTCGGCAGGTAGCCGGTCGCCGCGTGGAGCTCCACCCCGTCGAACGCCGCCGTGATGGACAACTCTGCCGCCCGACGATACACCTGGACCACGCCGGGGATTTCCTCCGTTTCCAAGGGACGGGGCGTCTCGAACGGGACTTTCCCGCCGAAGGTGTGGATTTGCCCGGAGACGGGGACGGCCGAGGGAGCGACGGGCAGGGTGTGGTCCGGCAGCAGCGACGAGTGGGACACCCGCCCGGCGTGCATGAGCTGCACGAAGATGCGGCCCCCGGCGGCGTGGACGGCATCCGTCACCTTCCGCCATCCCACCGCCTGCTCTTGCGTGTGCAGGCCCGGCGGGTAAGTGTACCCTCGCCCCATCGGGCTGGGATGCGTTCCCTCGGTTATGATGAGGCCCGCCGAGGCCCGTTGCGAGTAGTATCGGACCATTCTCTCGGAAGGGACACCGCCCTCACTGGCCCGGATGCGGGTCATGGGCGACATGACGATGCGGTTGGGGAGTTCCAGCGCCCCCACCTTCACGGGCGTAAACAGTCCTCTTTGCGCCGGCATCTCTCCTCCCCTGGGTCCCGGGATCGTTATCACCCGTTACTGCGAGCAGACACCACCATCGACGGGCAGCGTGTGGCCGGTGACAAACCGGGCCTCGTCGGACAGCAGCCACACCACGGCGTCGGCGATCTCGTCCGGCTGGCCGATTCGTCCCATCGGGACGAAGGCGGCGTAGCTGTGCGGGTCGCCGCCCGTCCCCTTCGCTAGCAGCGGCGTCTCCACCGGGCCGGGGCCGACCGCATTCACACGGACGTTCCGCTTGGCGTAGTCCAGCGCCGCCGCCTTGGTCATCCCGGTGACGGCGTGCTTGGTGGCGACATAGAGGCTCCAGCCGGGGTAGCCGTTTAGCCCGAAGATCGAAGACGTATTCACGATACTGCCTCCACCCGTCTTGAGCATCTGTTCGATCTCGTATTTCATGCAGTAGAACACGCCCTTGACGTTCACGTCGAGTAGGAACGACGCCTTGTCGATGTCCTGCTGGTGGAGGGGAACCTGCTCGCCGTCCATCCCGGCGTTGTTGAAGGCGAGGTCGAGCCGCCCGAACTCCTTTACCGCCCGCTCGACCAGTCGCCGTACGTCGTCGGGCCTGCTCACGTCCGTCTTCTGGAACACCGCTCGGCCACTGGCCTGCCGGATCCGTGTCACGACCTCCTCGCCCGTGGCGGCGTCCCGATTGCCGATGACCACAGCGGCCCCAGCCCTCGCCATCGCCAGGGCGGTCGCCCTGCCGATGCCCGTCCCACCGCCCGTCACGATCCCCACCTTACCCTTCAAGTCAGCCATCCTCGGTCCCTCCCGCGCGATGTGCCGTTATCTGTCGAAAGACTTGGCGCTGGTCCTTCCTGCCTGTAGGATCATAGGAGTCCAAGGTGCCAAGGTATAGGTAGGCACCGTCTGGTTCCCTAGTCACCCCTGGCGGCCATGACTGACGCAATCACGGTGTACGATGAGGGCTATCCGACCCGCCGCCTGCTCGAACTCATCGGGGACAAGTGGACGCCGATCATCGTGTATATCCTGGGTCAAGGGACGAAGCGGTACGGGGAGTTACAGCGGCACTTGCCGGACGTGTCGAAGAAGATGCTGACGCAGACGCTTCGGGCGCTTGAGCGGGACGGCTTACTGAAGCGGAAGGTGTACGCCGAAGTGCCGCCGAGGGTCGACTACGACCTGACCCCGCTGGGCCGGGTGTTCCTGGAGCCGGTGAGTTCGCTCTGTGCCTGGCGGAGGCGCACCAGGGCGACCTCGAAACCGCCCATGCGACGCGGAAGAAAGGCCGCACGAAGAAGTGAAGAGACACTTGCCGGAGAGGGGCCAATATCAACGCTGGCAACCCTATCACGCCGGCGTCTTTCGGCAGGTTACAGGAGGCGTTCAAGCGCTTGTCATCGCCGCCCGCTTCTCGGCCACGAACCGCAGGTGATGACCGAGGTGGTTGATGTGTAGGGGACGCTGCGCCTCGGTCCGAGATGCCGGAGCAGCTACGGCCGATCACACCAATGTCCAAATCCCAGGTCGTCTTCGATGTCCTGTTGGACCGAAGGCGACCCGTCCCTCGGCGGAGTGTGAGCAGCATGGGCGCGACGGGGGGAGGGAGCCACGGCCCGTTTAACGAGGGTCACGGTAGCAACCCCTTGTCATTTCGGCCATAATGCTCACCGCAGGAGACAGCCTCCTCGCCCGCCACGCACTGGGAGATCTGCCTGGGCGGGCCGGGCCTCCGGCCGGATGACGGGCCGGAAGACACGACGAACTTCGGGAGACGAGCATGCCTCCGGATGCCACAACACGTTCCCGCGGAAGACTCTCGACCGACGACGCGGCGGTGCTCCTGATCGACCACCAGGCGGGCCTCCTGTCGCTGGTCCAGGATTACCGCCCCGACGAGTTCCGCAATAACGTCCTCGCCCTGGCCGACACCGCGAAGCACTTCCGACTCCCCACCATCCTGACCACCAGCTTCGAGAACGGCCCCAACGGCGTGCTGATCCCGGAGTTGAAGGCGGCCTTCCCGGACGCCCCGTTCATCCCGCGCCCCGGCCAGATCAACGCCTGGGACAACGAGGACTTCGTCGCGGCGGTCAAGGCGACGGGCCGCAAGCAGCTGATCATGGCCGGCGTGGTCACCGACGTCTGTGTCGCCTTCCCGGCCCTCTCCGCCCTGGAGGAGGGCTACCAGGTCTTCGTCGTCGTGGACGCCTCGGGCACCTTCAACCAGTCCGTCCGCGACGCCGCCCTGATGCGGATGTCCCAGGCGGGGGCCGTCATGGTCAACTGGTTCGCGGTGGCCTGCGAGCTGGCCCGGGACTGGCGCCACGACATGGAGGGGCTCGCGCGCCTGCTGGGCGGCCACCTGCCGGCCTACCAGAACCTGATGACGAGCTACACCGCGCTGACGGCGAAGAACTGAGGCGCCGGCCGCCGGCCGGCACGCGGGGGACGTCCCGAACCGTGCGAAGGAGCAGTCGGCCATGATTCCCGACGAGCACGCCGATCTCATCCTTCATGGCGGGAAGCTAACGACCCTGGACCCGGCCAACCCGTCGGCGACCGCCCTGGCCGTCAGGGGTGAGCGAATCCTGACGGTCGGCTCCGACGAGCAGGCCCTGATGCACTTCCGCGGCCCGCGGACGACGGTCATCGACCTGGGCGGCCGGCGTGCCGTGCCGGGGCTGACCGATACCCACACGCACCTGATCCGGGGCGGCCTCAGCTTCAACCTGGAGCTCCGCTGGGACGGGGTGCCGCGCCTCGCCGACGCCCTGCGGATGCTCCGAGATCAGGCGCGTGCACACCCCCGGGTATTCCGGGGACACCATACACAATTTCACCGGTTGGCGCAGCACTCCCTTGTTAACTGCCTGGGTATTCCGGGTATTCCGGGTATTCCGGGTATTCCGGGGACACCATACACAATTTCACCGGTTGGCGCAGCACTCCCTTGTTAACTGCCTGGGTATTCCGGGTATTCCGGGGTATTCCGGGGACACCATACACAATTTCACCGGTTGGCGCAGCACTCCCTTGTTAACTGCCTGGGTATTCCGGGTATTCCGGGGACACCATACACAATTTCACCGGTTGGCGCAGCACTCCCTTGTTAACTGCCTCGGGTATTCCGGGGACACCATACACAATTTCACCGGTTGGCGCAGCACTCCCTTGTTAACTGCCTGAGGCGTGGGTATTCCGGGGACACCATACACAATTTCACCGGTTGGCGGAGCACTCCCTTGTTAACTGCCTGAGGCGGGCGGTCGTCCCTTGGGGCCGGGTTTCTGGCGCCTCAGAATCCTGCCGAGATCCTCTTCGAGTGATGCCAAAAACGCCTCGCCTCCCAGTGGTCGACCGGTAGTCTGGTGGGCACGCAGGAGTTTGATATCCTCCTCTCGAATCACCCGGGCGAGCCACGCTCGCCAGTTGGGGGCCAAGTCGAGCAGCGGAGCCACCGTCACCAGTGTGTCGTCTGTGAGCCGCGGCGCTGCTCCACCGGTAACGGCTCGGCGCTCCGATCAGCCCGGCACGCACCGGGTTGAGTTCAACGTACCGCGCGGCGGTCAGCAAGTAAGACTCATCAAGCACGAATGAGGCGAAACGCCCCTGCCAGAGATGGCCGCGCCATCCTTCGCGGAAGTTGACCATCCGAGTGTAACGGCGGTGGACCTCGCCGATCGCCCGTCTTAAACCATCGGAAGTTTCCGGAACTGCTATCAGATGGACGTGATTGGGCATCAAACAGTACGCCAGGATCTTAACCTTGTGAGCGCCACACCATTCCGCCATCAGTTTCAAATAGCTCAGGTAATCTTCGTCGCAAAAGAACGTCTGCTGGCGGCGGTTTCCCCACTGGGTGATATGATGGGCAAAACCAGGTGCGACAACTCGTGCCAATCGGGCCATGATCCAAAATTACCGAGCCCTCGAAGGATTGTCAATAATTGAGTATGGCGTCCTTGCGCCAAGAAACTCGGGAAAGGAGAATCGTAAATGTGAAACCTTTCATAGGAACCCTGCGGGTAACCGATCCCGTCCGGCAGAGCCGGGCCAGCAGCCGGAAGCGAGTCTTGCGTGGTGACGGGTGACCGTCCCTGCGAAGCGTAGATAGCGAGATCAAAAGCCGTGTGATTGAGCCCCGAAATTACCATCGTCGTGAGCCCTCGTCTTGGACACACGCGGGGGCCGAGCCTGGCATTAGCTACACCTGGACCCACAGGCGTGCCAGGTCACACCGGGGTCGGAGGAACATGGCGCATGATCAACGGGTTCCCCGGGAACTTGGGAGATCCTGACAGTTCCCTGAAGAAAACCGGATCAGGAGCAACCGGTACAGCAAACTCCAGGACGATCCGTCGGCCATGCGTCTGCGGCCGAACGGGGACGAAACGCAGGCGCTCCAAGGTATCGCCAAGCGAAGGAAACGAAGTGCGGCGAGAAGGCTGTCAGGAAGTCGGAGCGTCTCGTAGTACCGATGATCCAGGGGAACCATCCCGAAGGGACCCTGGGGAGGGAAGGAGATGCCGTTTTATGAACCGTTGGAGGGAAACATGACAGGTACGCCGAGACCTGAGCCCGTGTCAACGAAACAAGAACGGATCGCGGACATCGCCAGGAATTGCCCTGATATGTCCTTCACGAACCTGGCGCATCACATCGACATCGAATGGATGCTCACAGCCCATGCTCGGACACGCAAGGACGGGGCCGTCGGCGTGGACGGACAGACCGCGGAAGAATACGAGGTGAATCTGGAGGCCAACCTCCAGAACCTCCTCGACCGCGCCAAGTCCGGCACGTACGTGGCGCCACCAGTGCGTCGAGTGCACATCCCCAAGGCAGGCTCGACCACCGAGACTCGTCCTCTAGGGATACCCACATATGAGGATAAAATCCTCCAACGTGCGGTGCTGATGGTGCTCGAACCGGTGTATGAGACGGACTTTCTGGACGTCTCACACGGGTTTCGACCCGGACGCGGTGCTCATGGAGCCTTGCAGTCACTGTGGCAACAGTCGATGAAGCTGGGAGGCGGCTGGATCGTGGACGTCGATCTTCGAAAATTTTTCGACACGCTCGACCACGGCCATTTACGGGAGTTTCTCAAGCGACGGGTGCGCGATGGTGTCATCGTGCGTTTGATCGGCAAATGGCTCAACGCTGGCGTAATGGAGGATGGAGTTCATACAACTCCTGAACTCGGTGCGCCACAGGGTGGGGTTCTCAGTCCTTTACTTTCGAATCTGTTCTTGCACTATGTGCTGGACCAATGGTTCGACGGCGAAGTACGCCCTCGCCTGAAAGGGGAAGCGTTCCTGATTCGCTATGCGGATGACTGTGCGCCAGGCAATGTGTGTTCGAGATGAGGGTAGGTCCCTCGGAGCCGGCCTGCGGAGGCAGGCTCCAAACCACCTTGAGCGGCTTGGGTTAAGAGCCCTGGTCGTGAGCGTCAAGGAAAAGGCACGGCGTGACCGTGTCAGGTACGGATCGGAAAGGCGAACGCAAGTGAACCACCGACGAAGTGTCGAAAGCGTAGGAACGACGTCAAAACCAGGGCGTAGTCGTTGCCCTGGGATCAGCGCCTGGGGAGAGCCGCTTACTGCCAGCGCGGCGTCCGGCATTAAGGTGGCGCGAGTCCGATTCTGGCTCGAACGTGGAACCTGGGAACCTGTCGCCTCGATGTCAAGGGAGAAGTCCAAGTGGAAGCCCCACGAGGACCAGAGTACCGATGCGGGGCACAGGGGCGGATTGGCTCGTAGTAGCGAAGAAGTGCCTGTAATGGGCATCGAGCGAAGGGGCCAAATCATCCAGTTTCGTCGTGGGGTCAACCCAGCGATGGGGATGAACCTTGCGGGGAGACGCGGCCGTAGGCCGGATGATAAGAGCCGGATGAGTCGAGAGGCTCCCGTCCGGTTCTGTGAGGGCCTGGGGGTGAAATTCCCCCGGGCTACTCGACTCGTGATCGGGGTTGCCCGAGAAGACGATGCGCGGCGCATCATGGACGTGCTTCCCAAGCGGATGAGCAAGTACGGCTTGACGGTTCACCCGGAGAAGACACGGCTGATCCGGTTTCAACCGGATGATCCGGCCGACTCCAATCCACCGGCAGAGGTATCCCCGATGCCGCGGACATTCGACTTCTTGGGCTTTACCCATTACTGGGGAAAAGCCTGGAAAGGGGGATGGGTGATCAAGCGCAAGACGGCCAAGAGCCGGCTCAAACGGGCGTTTCAAGCGTTATCGGATTGGTGCCGGATCAACCGGCATGAACCGATCGCGATTCAACACCAGACGCTGAAGCAGAAGCTGCAAGGCCACTACGGGTATTACGGGATCACCGGGAATTTCTCCAGCCTCCAGGAATTCCGGGAGGGGGCTAAGGAAATCTGGAAACGTTGGCTATCACGGCGTCGCCGCGCTGGCCCGATGACGTGGCCAGAGTTCTTGCGCCTGGAGCGACGATACCGGCTCCCTCAAGCACGTGTGGTCCACAGCCTGCTCGGTCGCGCAGCGAATTCATGAGATGACGAGCCCAATGCGGGAAATCCGCACGTTGGGATCTGTGGGAACCCGGGGCGGGCAACCGCCCTGGGTGACCCGGCCCGGAATACCCCTGTCCCCGGAATACCCCGGGGTAGAAGAATGTCCCCAATAGTGTTCGATGAAGTACCAAAGACTTCTGAATGCAAAACCCTCCATTCTGACGGGAGATAAGCATATCATCAGAGAGATATCCGGCTTGTCATTCGTCAACAAACATCATCACTGGGAATATGGTGAACGATGGAAGACCATCGATCCTTCTTCTCCGGTCCGATTGCCTAGTGCAAACGGCTCTAAGAATCCGCGAGAGCGCGAAGCATCTGGCCCCCGCCGACTGGTTCACCACGAAGCGTGGCGTGGCCACAATGAAACGGTTTTCGACGGATTCGTCGGCCTCTTGGTGGGGGTCCATCGCGCGTGTTTCCTCGACCGCGCGGGTAAAGTCACTACCCAGGTGCGGTGCCAAACTAGAAACTACTCAACCTATCTTTCGCAGTTTCCCTATCCCCGTACACCAACTGAAGGGCGCCACGAAAAATCATGATCATCAAAATGAGTGGCCGCTTGACGCAGTCCGTCTGGCATTCGAAGGTGAATGGTTACGGTAGCGGCCTCATTTGATCTGCACTTAATAACGCCATTCGGCGGCTGAGTGCGGATCACTTTAGTCGGCGCTCTTGAGGACTCCACGATGCGAGTTGGAATCGCCTTATCGACCTTGGTGTTTTCAGTCTTTGCGACCGTCGCGACTGCCCAACCAGTGCCCTCCGCAGAACACATCAGAGATGCCTACGACTGCGCAGTTGGCAGCGTCGAAAAACCAGGGCCTGGGTTCTTATTCCTACGGTCCACGACCCGACGAAGGACGGGGTGGATTTGTCACGCGAAACATCAAAGGTGTCAGAGTACCTATCTGGGTCGGCTCCCCGCCCAAGACTAATTTAGTCGGTAACCAGGGTGGTGTTCAGGCCCGCATCAGCGGGCGCATCTGGGCAGAACTTGCCGACCCAAGTGGCCGACCCTTAGGTCGGTACGTGCCCTTTGAAAACTATCAGTGGAAGCCGAACCAACCGCACTACATTTGGATTCAAGCATCGGTTCCTTTACAGTTGTTCATATATGAGAACAAAGATAGCAATTCCATACTCGTCAGTCCGACCACCAAACACCCCCTGAGCTATAGCACAGTGAACGCCGGGCAACCATTCCGGGCACCCGCAATTGATGCGCACAGATAATCACTATAACCCAGAATTCGTGACATTCGTCTTTGTTAGGGCTGGCGCGTCTATCCCCGGTCCTAATGGACCCGTCGTGCCACCGATCAACCAGCAGGACGTCGAAGACAATACTGCGGTGCACGACACAGACACACTGCTCTCTCAGTCAGGGCAGAACCTGGTCAATCAGGGGGGCCAAACAAATGGCCCGGGGCCAGATGGGGTTAATGTCGTTCAGAACCAAGGCGGCGGCACTGTTATGTATTCATCTGTGCCCCAAAAATATAAGCCGGCAGATCCGGACTCAACTGCTTCAACTATTCTTGGGCCTCAAGATATCGCTGTCTACCGGGCAACCTTGATCAAGCAACGTCGGCAATAATGAAGGACGATTCGCATCGGAGACAGCGGTCATGATCACTATTAGGTACTTTGTCACCTGCTTGGCCGCCGTAAACCTACTGGCGGATGCCGCAACAGCCCAGACGAAGATTCTCCTTATCGTGGCCGCCGCCACGAGCGATGCGATCATCGGCCCGTCCTGCGCGAGATCTGGACCTTCTCAAGGCAACTTTCTCCCCCGAACGTTGGCCAAGAACCGCAGATGTCACAGTCAAGGAATTTTCTGACATCAATAAAACGTTCTCGTCAACTAAGCTTAAGAACTATCTGAGCAGTGTACAATTATATAATGGCATGCGAATAATATTCGTATATAGCGGCCATGGAGATTTCAAAACTGTTAACGGGCATCGGATGTCCTTTCCCGATGAGCCACTCCCAACCGATAACATCTTTCAAATCTTGGAGTCGCGTTCACGCCAAGAACATCTACAAATACCATTAATTGCCGTATTTACAGACGCCTGTTCGGTCTTAGTAGGCGAACGTGAACCTGCTGCGCGGTACTATGCGGGCCGCGGTACCCAACCCGGTCGTCTTAGTGCGCTTTTCCTCCAGACGACTGGACGCGTTCAGATCAATGCTGCAATCCAGGGGACTACTGCAGCCGCCCTAAGAAGCGGAGGGGTGCTGGTCCAGGCGTTATGTGGCTATCTGGAGGACGATGCTGATACTGGCCCCATTTCCTGGCGTTGGTTCATGTACAAACTCCAGGACCGGATGGATCACATCTACGCCGATCGCGGTCTCCCAGATCGAGTCAGAGGACCGGACGACAAGCGGCAATCGACACAACGACCCCAAGCGTTTCGGTTGCCATTCGACAAACGCTTTGCCGAGCCAACAATTCCTTTCTTCGCTGGTCTCCCTATCCCGAAAGAGTCACCCGCAGGGCGGGGGGGGGCCGACATTCAGGAGATCAAGTCGCCGGCCGATAGGCTTCTAAAAAGGGGAGACGTCATTACCGAAGTTGATGGGCTAAAGGTACGGAATTGGGACGAATTGAGTTGCATACTCGAATTTCACACCCCGAGTCCTAGCATCCAAGTCAAATTCCTCCGCGACGGTCAACACATGGAGGGCTCGGTTGAACGAGTGCAAAACTCGAACTTTAAGAAATAGTAACTATCAATAAATACATAGAGTATTTGCTTTGATGGCCGCTTCGTTGTTCGTCTCCCGAGCCTTGTAACTTGAATCTTCCCGCTCCCGCAATGAGATCCGGCCGTCCCGTCTTAAGACCCACCGCCAGGCAAGCACAGTCGCCGAGCTTCCGAAAGGCCTGCGAAGCGAGTGGCTTTCCACAGCGAGGCCGCAATTTTCGCCTGTTCGCCATCAAACGGCACCACCGCAATGCGACGCCGTTCGATCTGATAACCGGCGTCATCAAGTGGTTTGCCGTGCTCCACCAAGTTGCTGACGGTTTCCGCCGGGTTAACAGCGGAAATGCACGACGTCCTGAGCACGGCCGCCACACGGTCGGCTCCCGGCTCATTCCGAGAGCGACCCGTGGACATGCACAGCGAGCCTGCCCCATGCGTGCGGCGACGAGTGAACGGACGTTAGCAATCATCTTGCCGAAATTGCCCAAAGCCCGCCCGGGTAAAAGAATGTCCCTCTCAGTCGTCCGGGTAAAAGAATGTCCCTCTCAGTCGTCCGCGTCCAGAGCCCGCCGGGGTAGAAGAATGTCCCTCTCAAGTCGTCCGGTTTGTCGTGGCCGTCGAGAATCCGACGTAGTTTTTTTGGCAACATGCTTGAAACGTGCAATCAGCCAGAATACCATGATGCCGCGAATGTCAGGGCCGCCCCCGTCGATCGAGCGTTGACGGGTGCGATGCTCCAGCGCCCCGGACTCGTGCCGCTTGACGCTCCGCATGATGGCATTGCGGTTTCAAGAGCGCCAGGTCGCGGTCGAGTGACCACCGTTTGCCCCGCGAGGGGCGAATGCGCTGTGGCAACTTCGGTTCCGACGACGAATGTGACCGCACCGACCGACCGTCGCCGCCTGTTCCGCGCCGCGAAACGGCCAGGCGGGTTTTCCTCACCGATCCCATGACTTCTGGAGACAGCACATGAGCAGCGCCGATCGCCGTGGCAGTACGGGCCGTCGCCTGGCAGCTCTCGGGGCCCTCTCGTCAGCCGGCCTGGCCTTCGCCGGCACCGATGCCGAGGCCGGCGTCGTCGTCACCACCGTCAACGGGACCGCGGGCGTCAACATCGGCTTCGCCGCCGGGGACCTGCCGTCGTTCGCGCCGAGCGCCCTCCCGGGCGGCAACAGCAACATCTACATTGGGAGGGGTTCCGTTGGTCACAGCCGCTCGCTGTTCGTCTCGGGGTTACCGGCGAAAAGCGGTTTTGTCATCGGCGACTTCGAGCGCTTCGGGCTCAACTTCGTCTCGACAGTCCAGAAGGGTGCCACCAATGGCCACCACGGAGGTTCTGTCGGCTTTCTGAGCGGCGGATTCATCACCGTCGCCAACTCGTCGCACAGCTTCCTGGGTCCGTTTGCCCCATCGTACTTTCTGTTCGCCTTCCTGGACGCGGGGCAGCCCCTCTTTGGCTGGATCTATGGCAGCCTGCCCGACAGCTCCTATGACAACATGACGTTCAATCTGATCGCCTACGCCTACGACGACACCGGCGCCATCCTCCCGGCCGGCGCGGTCCCCGAGCCGGGGACTGCCGTGCAGGGGCTGCTGGCCGGCGCCTTGATCGGCGGAGCGGCGGGCGTTCGCCGCTGGAAGAAGGCCAAGGCCCAGGTCGCTTGAACCCCACGACGCGGGACGTCCATTGCGGGCGGCCCGCCGACTTCCTCACCTCGACGACTCGATGATCGTCGCCGACCGTGTTCGCCACCCATGAACGACATGAAGCGCCGAATCGTCTTGATCGGCTGGGACGCCGCCGACTGGAAGGTGGCACGCCCGCTGATGGAGCGCGGCGATATGCCGAACCTGGCCCGGCTGGTCGCTGGAGGCTCCAGCGGCAACCTGGCCACGATCTACCCGGTCTTGAGTCCGATGCTCTGGACCTCGATATCGACCGGCAAGCGGCCGACGAAGCATGGCATCCACGGCTTCAGTGAGCCCCTGCCCGACGGCTCGGGGGTGCGGCCGATCACGATCCTCGGGCGGCAGACCAAGGCGATCTGGAACATTCTTCACCAAAACAGTCTGCGGCCCTCGGTCGTCGGCTGGTGGCCCAGCCACCCGGCCGAGCCGATCCGGGGTGTGATGGTGTCGAACCATTTCCACCAGGCCGGGACCGATGTCGACGCCCGGCCGATGCTCAAGGGGACAGTCCATCCGCCCGACTGGTCCGAGCGGCTCGCCGAGCTGCGGATCACGCCGATGGAGCTGCCCGGCGAGCTGATCCGCCTGTTCGTGCCCGAATACGACCGGGTCGATCAGAAGACGGATAAGCGCCTGCACTCGCTGGGCAAGATCATCGCCGAGACGATGACCTTGCATGCCGCGGCGACCGAGGTCCTCGAGCACGCCGATTTCGACTTCGCGGGCGTGTACTACGACGCCATCGACCACTTCGGCCACGCCTTCATGTCGTATCACCCGCCGCGCCTCCCCTGGATCACCGAGGAGGAGTTCGCGATCTATCAGCACGTGATCGCCAACGCGTACCGGTACCACGACGCGATGCTCGGGCGGCTCCTCGAGCTGGCCGGGCCGGAGACCACGGTGATCTTGATGAGCGACCACGGTTTTCACCCCGATGACCAACGGCCCGGCTACATTCCGGCCGAGGCGGCGGGGCCGGCCGTCGAGCATCGCCATTTCGGAATACTCTGCATGAACGGGCCGGGGATCAAGGCGGGCGAGACGATCTACGGTGCCAGCGTGCTGGACGTCGCCCCGACGATCCTCCACCTCTTCGGCCTGCCGGTCGGCGCCGACATGGACGGCAAGGTTTTGGTGACGGCGTTCGAGAAGCCCGGGGTTGTCGAGTCGATCCCCTCGTGGGACGAGCAAGAGGGAGACGCAGGGACGCACCAGGCCGGGGCGCAGCTCGACCCCGTGGCGTCGGCCGAGGCGATGAAGCAGCTCGTCGCGCTCGGCTACGTCGCCCCGCCAGGCGACGACGTCCGGGAGACGGTTGCCGAGACGGTCGCGGAATTACGGTATAACCTCGCCCGCGCCCACGACGACGCCGGCCGCCCCGACCTGGCTCTGCCGCTCTTCGAGACCTTGCACGCGGGCGATTCTGACGATCAGCGGTACGTCGAGAAGCTGGTCCACGACCTGATCGCCACGGGCGATCGCCGGCGGGCCCGCGAGGTCATCGACCGGTTCGACGTTCGTTGCGCCGATACGGCGCCTGCGGCCGAGGCCGATTTGACGCGCCGACGCAAGGAGAAGCCCGATTCCGAGCTGAACGGACAGCTCGACCATCGCGATCAACGCGAGGGGTTCCAGCGGCGCATCCTGGCCGAGCGCGCGACTGGCTTCCCGGTGCTCCGCGGCATCCTCCGCCTCAAGGTCGACTTGGCCGACGAGCGGTTCGACGAGGCTGGGCAGACTCTGAGGAACCTCGAGGCGCTTCCCGACGGCCTGGGGACGGGGGCGGCGCGGTTTCTGGCCCAGTGCTTCCGCGGCTCGGCGACGATGAACGGGCCCTCGAGTGGTGTGAGCGGGCGCTCAAGCGCGATCATGACGACTGGCAGGCCCTGGGGCTGGCCACCCGACTTCATTTGAAGGCCCGGCGGTTCGGCCGGGCGCTTGAGGCGGCCGCCGAGTCGCTCTCGCTGCTCTACTTCCAGCCGATCGTCCATTACCAGATGGGCCGGGCGTTGCTCGGCCTTGGCGATGTCGAGGCCGCCGAGCGGTCGTTGCGGGTCGCCGTGTCGCAGTTGCCGGGCCTGGCGCCGGCCCACGAGTCGCTGGCGAGGCTCTACGAGTGGCACCTCGGCCGTCCGGCCGACGCCGATCGGCACCGCGTCGTCGCCGCGGACCTCCGGCGCCGGGCACGCCGTCGCCGCGACCCCGAGGCGGCAGCCGCTCAGTCGACCGCGGCGACGGCCGCTGCCCCCGAGCCGTTCCCGGAACGTTTGGGCCCCAGGCCGGCCGACCCCGCGCGAGGTCGTCATTGTCGCCGGCCTGCCGCGCAGCGGGACATCGATGCTCATGCAGCTCCTGCACGCCGGGGGCGTCGAGCCGCTGACCGACGGCCTACGCGTGGCCGACTCTGACAACCCGCGCGGCTACTATGAGTTCGAGCCGGCCACCCGACTGGCGCGGGACAAGTCGTGGCTGCCCGCGGCTCGGGGCAAGGCGGTCAAGCTCGCCCTGCCGCTGGTGATCCACCTGCCGCCGGGCGAGTCGTACCGGCTGATCGTGATCGAGCGCGACCCGCGCGAGGTGATCGCCTCGCAACGAGCCATGCTCGAGCGGCTAGGACGGTCGCACGACGGCGCCGCCCTCGACGACGACCGGCTGGCCGCCGAATATCGCCGCCAGCGCGATCGGCTACGGCTCTGGCTTGACCGTCGGCCAGGGGTGGCCGTCCTCCCCGTCCGCTACGAGTCCATCCTCGCCGACCGCCAGGGCACGGCGGAGCACATCGCCCTATTCCTCGGCCGCGACTTCGACGCCGAGGCGGCCGCCCAGGCCGTCGACCCCATGCTCCGTCGCCAGCGCATCGGCCGTTGATCCCTCGCCTCCGGCCCGCCGATGACATGAGAGCGTCGAATACAAGGGGCTTCGGATATGGGGCGGGTTCACTCGTAAAACCCTTTCATGTGATGGAACCGACCGCGCACCAGGTCCGACTTCATCGGCTCGTATTCGAAGACCACCTTCCCCTCGTTTCGGATCGTGATCCGGTAAAGCTGCTTGAGCACCTGGGTCCAGTGATAGATCGCGACGTATTCGGCGAGGTCGTCGCTCAAGGCGTGGCTCGCGTAGCGCGAGGCGAACGGGGTCCGTCGCATGGCGGTGTAGAGCGTCGCGATGGGGAGGACCCTGCCGCCGACGTTGAACACGGTCCCTTGCATCAAGGGGTCGCGGCACGGGGGGGCTGGGAGCGTGATCTCGTTCCAGATGCCTTTCGTGAACTCGGTCGGCGTGACCTCGCCGGAGGGTTGGTCTTTGGGTAGGAAACCCGGGTTCCGGGGACACTATATTGATCTCCAACATGGGTTCCGGGGTTCCGGGGACACTATATTGATCTCCAACATAGCGACACTCTTTTGCACTCAACCGCGGGCAACGAGAGGAGACCTTGTCGATCGTGCGCCACTGACGCAGACTCATCGGGTCAGATTACGCGTGCCATACGAGGGAAAATGCGTAGCTTCAATCGACGTGGGACCAACCGCACGCTTCAATCGGAGTGCGCAACTGAATTTAGCATTCTGCAATCAGTACCGAAGGTGGGACTTGAACCCACCCCCCATTACACGGACCGGATTTTGAGTCCGGTACGTCTGCCATCGCCGTCGCATTGGAAACAGGTTGCGGTGATGCTTAAAGTCTGCGAATCCAAGGCTCGCACGTCGCCACCTTGGTGATTTCGCATTGTGGCCGCATGGGGCTGACGTTGCCAATACTGTTCCCAATTTGTTCCCGACTCGCGTCCGAATGCAGAGCCGTACAGACTTGGTCATGCGTCATGGGCTGACGTCGCAGTGGCCGAAGTCGGATCAAGCCTGTAAACCCTGTCCCAGGTGATCCGTGGGCGATGCTGGAACGGACTTCCGAGCGATAGGCACAAAACGCCTGGAGACGTGCCTCTCGGTCGATGCCAGCCGGGCTTCTTGTTGGCTTCTGCTTTCTGCTTCGGTTCAAATCCAGTCGCCGCGACTCTTTTCAGAAAGAAGCCCTTCGGCAAGAACGTCGAAGGACTTTCTTATTTCAGGAACATGAGTTGCGCTATCGAGGATGCAGTTCAAACACACGATTTCGAGGGCTCGACGCCTTGCATCGTAATCAGCAGTAAGCTAGTGCTGGCGAAGCAAGCCGGGCGCTCGCCGGGCGCCGGCCGGTTGAGCAAAATTGGCCGGTTGGTGTGGGTCATAGGTTCAGCCGCCGCGCGGCGGCTGAACTTCGTGTTCGACGCATACCTAAACGTGCATGATAGCTGCGCTGTTGAATTACTTTGGAGAGGACCATGCCGACACAAAGACACCCAGAATCCAAGAAGATGTCGCCCGCAATGACATTCATGAACCTGACTGCCGGGAAATGGGTGAGCCAGGCGATTGCCGTCAGTGCCGAACTCGGCATTGCCGATCTTCTGATGGAGGGCACCAAGACCGCGGCCCAGATCGCGCGGTCGGCAAATGCGTCGGAAGATGGTGTGTATCGATTGCTCCGTGCTTTGGCCAGCGTCGGGCTCTTCGCCGAGACCAAAGATCGGGCATTTCGCATTACTCCGCTCGGCAAGCTACTTTGCACCGACTCGCCGCAAGCACTCGGGGCCTATGCGCGATTCGTAGGGCACGATAGCACCTGGTGCCCGTGGGGAGAGCTTGGGCACAGCGTCCTTACCGGTGAGCCAGCTTTTGATCGCGTCTTCTCCATGCCGATCTTCGAGTACTTCGGGAAGATGCCAGAAGCTGCCGCCGTGTTCGACGCGGCGATGACCGCGATCAGCACCTGGGAGTCCGACGCCGTGGTCGCGGCGTACGACTTTTCGGGGATCGGCACGCTGGTCGATGTCGCCGGGGGGCACGGCCTCATGATCAAGACCATTCTCAAAGCGAATAGAAAGCTGCGCGGCATACTCTTCGACCTTCCGCACGTGACGGCCGGTGCCGCGAAGCTAATCCAGAACGGAGGCGTCGCCAATCGTTGCCAGGTTGTCAGCGGCGACTTCTTTACGTCCGTTCCGGAGGGAGGCGACGCCTATATCCTGAAGCACGTCATACACGACTGGGACGACCAACGAGCCATTCAAATCCTCCGAAATTGCCGCAATGCGATGCGGCGCGGAGGCAAAGTGCTCATCGTTGACTCTGTCATTCCGTCCGGTAACGCAGCGCACTTCGGTAAACTCCTGGATCTCGAGATGCTGGCGCTCACACCGCGTGGCCGAGAGCGGACCCGAGCGGAGTTCCGGGACTTGCTGAAGCGATCCGGGTTCAAACTCAATCGCGTTATCCCGACTGAAATCCACCTGTCGTTGGTCGAAGGCGCGAGGACATGAGAAGTTATCCCGGCGCTACGGCAGGGGGCTGCGCGGGGTCAGCCTGGGGGCTGCGGGGTCAGGGGCTGCGCAAGGTCAGCCTTGGTTTTTGGTTTTTCCAAGGAATCAGGACAGCCACGGAGCCCTGATGGCCGATTGTCCTTGCCAGTCACGTCGTCCACGGCGAACCTTCCGCCGCCGAACGACTGCGTTTATCTGGCGGGCTGGCCGCAAGGAAGGAACGGGGTGTCGCGAAGTACCGCATCGCCGGGCTGGTCGAGGGCGACGGTTTGCTAGACCTCAGCAGGGACCAGCACAGCTTCGACTCTCATTTGTAGAAATTGCTTGACTCGACGGTCCGACCTTTCTCGTAGCCAGCGCAAAGCGTGCGGACCGACCCAGACGTGAGGGTCGGGCTTGCCAGGTTCAGCACTGCGCTCGGGACCGCCGGGCTCAACGGGCTCCGACGCAGCGCCACTCGAGTATCGAATTGCAAAACGTCTTCTTGATATGGCTTCGCAGCATACCGTATCTCTTTTCCACGTTCCTGGCGCTGGAGGCGGGAAAATCGGCGGTACGGATTGTCGAGACGGAAATATGTCCTTCCGTGATCACAAGGCCATCGATTTCCGAGCGCCAGAAGTGAATCGTGGCGTACTCCGATCGGCAATACCAATCATGACATGTGGGAATATACTCCGCCTTCAGCTTCGCGATATCGTTTGGAGACCAGATGATGCAGTAGTTGTCGTGAATGTCGGCGAGCGACCTCGAGGTGAGAGGGGTTGCCGTTTTCCAGCGCGGCCCTTCAATGAAACGGATTGACTCTTCGGCGAGTAGCAATTGCTCGAATTCACGTTCGTCATCAGGGTGCATCACGAAGCGGACCTGGCTACGCAGGAAGGGTCTCGACTTTGCGGGCTGACGACGAGGCTCACCCGCACAGACCGCCCAGGTCAACTTCATTTCCGGGGAAGCCGGCACGGCGGCCCCGGTCACGTGCGGCGCCTGGTCCGGCTGACAGGCCGCGGCCGGCTGCGGCGCCACGGCCGGCGGCGCTTCAGAGACACGACCGAGCAACTCCTTGTAGCCGATGTATTCGTTTTTCCAGTCGGCGTATGGTGCTGTGAGGCCGCATTTCGGGCAACGACAGCCCAGGTAAAGCCACTTCACGTCTTCGCTATCTTTGTAGAGCGATAGCCCGATCGTGATCTCAAATTCCTCGTGACCGCAGGCGCAGGCGCATTCCTCGAGTTCGGCGTCCTTGAGGTACTCATTGCTGTCACCAATGGGATGCTCGGCTCCGCAAGTAACGCAAGTGCAAACAGCCGCGCCAACTGCCTCGTCCAGTGCAAGCCGAAACAACTTCCCACCACACTGGCATACGGCGTCCGCGAAGCGGTCGGCAACGTAGGCGTTTAACTTGCTGTAACGCAACAGCTCAGTGCGAATGTCGGCCTGGCTGTCGCCGTAGCGGTACTTGCCGCGCTTCTTCAGGGCCATGAGCGATCTCCTGGACCAGTTGCCGAAGCTCATATGCCGGGCCGACCGCAGGGGCTTCGTGTCTCATGAAGCCACAATGCCAGGCCGATCAAGTGCACAACTTGGTTCACGGCCAGCCCCGCAGTTCTCTCTCGGCCTTCGCGGGCGCGGTCAAGCTCGGTTCCCGATCAAACTCGAACGGGCCAGGCTTATCATATCGCCGCCACGATGCGCGGATATCGTGCCCTCGGTGGGGTTGCTCAAAATCCCACCAGATGACGATGTCCTACGGAATAGCAAGATGGACCGTTGGAAGTCAAGACCGCGGGGGGCGGAAACCGGGACGCGACGACTTGTTCACCCCCGGGCTGATCGACCAGGCGTTTTATTCACCGTTTTTGCCGCGCAAAGCGCGCAGGAGCCGATCGCCGGCGGATAACCGCATCGTTTTCGCTTGGCTCGAATCAAACGCCCGGGCTGTCGTCGGAGTATTGGCCGATCGCTATCTGAAGACGCACAGCGGCGAGATTAAGATAAGCTTCTACGGCACGTCCCGCTGCCCGCGGCGCATCACCGCCCGAACAGCCGCGCGACGCAGGGTGCCGTCGGCCCGGACAGGAACCACGACCTTGGCAGTGTCGGGTAGCGCGGCGACGAGGCGCTCGGCTTCGGGCCGCGGGGATTGGGTCTCACGACGGGCTTCGTGGCGCTTCGCCGATTTTTCAGTATTCCATATTCGGACCGTACCGTCGCCGGAACCGGACGCCAGGCTTGTGCCGTCGGGGCTAAAGGCCAGTGAGAAGACGTAGTTGGTGTGTCCCTCCAGCCGGGCGACCTCCTGGCCGGTCGCCAGGTCCCATAGCCAGATGGTCCGGTCACGGCCGGCCGACGCCAGCCGCTGGCCGTCCGGATGGAATACCGCCGCGAACACTTCGTCGGTGTGCCCGGTCAAGACGGCCACGCATTTCGCCGCGGCCACATCCCAGATGCGGACGGTGCGATCGTTGCCGGTGGAGGCCAGCCAGCGCCCGTCGCCGCTGAAGGCCACCGAGTTTACCGGGCCAGTATGACCGGCCAACCGGGCTGATCGCTGGTGCGTCTGCGTGTCCAGGATATCAATCTGCATGGCGTCTTGGCCCGCGCCCGCCAGGAATCGTCCGTCGGGACTGAACGCCAGCGACTTCCTGACGCCGACGACGGCCGTCCGAAAGGAATGGACCACGGCGCCTGTCGCGGCTTCCATGATGGTCGCGTTTCCGCTGTCGTCTTTGGCCGCGATGTGGGACCCGTTCGGGCTGACCGCGATTGCGTGAAAGACAGAGTTCTTGGGCGCCTTGAGCTTCTGCTTGAGCTGAGCGGTCGCGACATCCCAGATACGCAGCGAGTCGTCCGGAACAGCCGCGCACACCAACCACGCGCTATCCGGGCTGAACGCCAGCGCGTGCACGCAACCAGGATGAGCCAGGATCGCGCAGTTCTCCATTGTCACCGCGTCCCACAGGCGCACGGTGTTGTCCCAGCTCCCCGAGGCGACCCATCGACCGTCCGGGCTGTACGCCACCGGATAAATGTAGCTGGTATGGCCGCGAAGTATGGATACGCCCCCCTGGAGACCGAGCTGCCAGAGCCGCACCGTCCCATCCCCCGGGCGGTCGGCCAATTCCGACTGACTGATCGAAGCCAGACGGCCATCCGTGGTAAACGCGAGCTCGGCGGCGTCTCCAGTGTGGCCGTGCAAGATCGAGACGTCTTGGCGGTTCGCCGCTCCCCAAACCCGTATAGTTCGATCCGTGCCTGTCGAGGCAACCCAAAGTCCGTCAGGGCTGTAGGCCGCCTCTCTGACTTCCCCGAGGTGACGATCGTAGGGCGGCGCGACCTCCTGGCCTGTCGTGGAATCCCACTGGCGGACCGTTCCATCCGCCGAAGCCGTCACGATGCGCCTGCCATCCGGGCGGAACGCGGCACTGTGGACTTTTCTCTCGTGGCCTCGACATCGCGCGGTCTCCTTGCCGGTGACGGTGTCCCACAGGCGCGTCATCCCATCCTCGCCAGCGCCGGCGATGCGCGTCCCGTCGGGGCTGAAGACGAGATCCCAGATCAGACCGAAGCTCGCGGCGGACTTCGCCGTTTCTTTGCCCGAATCTGCCTCGTGCAGTGTGAACATCGAATCATCAGGCCCAATCCAGGTCACTGCTACCCGCGCCGCATCTGGACTTGCAACCTTCAGCGAGGCCTGCGTTCCCACAGGTCCTTGTAACCGCGTTTGTACATGCCCTTCGTCGTCCAGAAGAAACACCGTGCTGGTAGGAGTGTTTGCAGGCTGTGCCAGAGCGGGTTCAGGGGCCGCGCTTTTCTTATTCCCGCCCACGAGCCTGAGTCGTGGCGCTCTCGCCCACGGTAAGCAACCTGTCGGATTGGTCCCCGGCGGCAAGGAGCGGGTCAAGAGTTCATGATTATCCAGGTCAATCACGCGCAAGCTGTTACGCGTGAGCGCGGCGATCCGGATGTCCGTTGGATCGCGAACGAAGTACAGCACTTCTCCGGGCTTTGCCGGAATCACGACGGTGCTATCGTCGAGGCGGATGCGGAGATGGCGCCACTCCCAGCCACGCGAAGACTCGGGTGCCGCGTCGAGTTGACGGGCCGCATCGGCGACGTCGTGACGCGAAAGCGCGGCGACCGCGGCGGCGATCCGCGCCCGGTAGGTTTGATAAGTCGCGGCGCGCTCCCGTTCGTTCGCAACGCGGGCGTGCTGGTCGGCGCGTAGAGCGAAGGCGATCGAAACGACGGTCCCCACGAGAAGCGCCACGAAGATGCCCGACGTGCCGATCACGAGCGCCCTGTGCCGTCGAGCGAGCTTGCGAAGCTGATAGAGCACCGAAGCAGGCCGGGCCAGAATCGCTTCCCCACGCAGGTACCGCCTGATGTCCGACGCCAGATCCGCCGCCGAGGCGTAGCGCCGCGCCCTGTCTTTCTCCAGCGTCTTGCTGACGATGATCTCGACGTCGCCGCGGTAATGCGTGTCGATCGAGCCCAGCCGCGATGGTTCCTGCTCTCGGATCACTCGCACGACCTCGTGAGCCGGAAGCTGTTCGAGCTGGTACGGCAACCGGTGCGCCAGGAGCTCAAAGAGAATGACGCCCAGGGTGTAGACATCCGAGCGCCCGTCGAGCCCGGCTGGGTCGGCGGCGATCTGTTCGGGGCTCATGTAGCTCAGAGTGCCAAGCAATTGACCGGCTTCCGTTCGGCTCGCGGTCGTCAGAAGGTCGACGGCCGTGACGTGGGCGACGCCGAAGTCGAGCACCTTGGGCTGGCCAGATGCATCGACCAGGATATTGCCCGGCTTGAGGTCGCGATGAATCACCCCCTTGTCGTGGGCGTGTTGCACCGCGTCGCACACCATGGCCACCAGCTCGAGCCGCGCCGCCGCGCCCAGGCCGCGTACGCGGGCGTACTCGTCCAGGGGCACTCCATGGATGAACTCCATGGCGAAAAACGGCCTGCCGTCTTCACCCATCCCCGCGTCGTAGACCTGGGCAATACCGGGATGCTGGACCCGGGCCAGGATCTGGGCTTCGTGGCCGAAGCGCTTGACCACTTCGGGTGAGACGAGGCCGGGGCGGATCACTTTGAGGGCGACGGTGCGCCGTGGGTTGTCTTGCTCGGCCTCGTAGACGGAGCCCATGCCGCCTTCGCCGTGCAGGCGAAGGATACGATAGCGGCCGACAGGCAGCTTCATTGCCGCCGCCCAGAGCGGCAGTGCGGCGCTGAGGTCCTGGGTTGGGCTGCGCAAGAAGTCGGGCGAGTCTTGGGCCCTGGCGTCGAAGCGGAGGAGTTTCTCGACGGCGGCACGCAAGTCAGGGTCGGCGCCACATTGTTCGTCAAGGAACGCGGTGCGGGCTGCCGGATCCAGGTCGGCCACCTGCTGAAACAGCGCCTCCACGGCTTCGGGGAATGGCTCGGGCATGTCGTTTCCGTTCCAGAGCTAGCTGAGCCGCTCCAAGAGCCACGCCCGGATGTAGCGCCAGTGCCGGTCGAGCGTGCGCTCTGCCAGGCCCAGAACCTTCGCGGTCTCGTCCATCGACAAGCCGGTGAAGTAGCGCAGGAGGACGATCTGGGCCTTGAGCGGGTCACGCGCTTCGAGTTCTTGCAATGCATCGTTGATCGCGAGGATGTCGTCCGAGGGGGGCTGCAGCGACGGCGCAGGCTTCGTCGAGCTCCCGGCGCCGCAGGCCGCCGCCCTGGTTTGGACCGGCCTTGCGCCGCGCCTGTTCGATCAGGATGTCGCGCATGGCGCGTGCTGCCGCAAAGAGAATATGCTTGCGGCCTTCCCAGGTCACGTTACTGTCGCCGGCGATCCGAAGGTAGACCTCGTGGACCAGCGCCGTCGGCGTCAGGGTCTGGCCTGGCGGCAGTCGTGCCAGTCGCGCCCGCGCCAGCGCGTGCAACTCGGCATAGACGAGCGGCAACAGATCGTTGGCCGCCTGTCGGTCCCCGGCTTGCGCCGCCTGAAGCACCGCCGACACGTCGGAGTTGCCCGACAGAGACATCGTTGATCCCGAAATCGTGAGAGCAGTCGTATAACGATATCGCTTGATCTTAGTCCAGCGAGCGCCGGACCGCAAGCGACAGGCCGCCCCCATCCCGATTCCCCACCACGTGTGCTCCGGAAATAGACCGATCATGCGCCCGTTCGGCGTCGACGCCTCAGCCCGTATCCGCCGGCCAGCGCGACGCCAAGCAAGCCAATGACGAGTGTGGAAGGTTCTGGGACCGCCGAACTGGTGATGGAGAGGTTATCGAAAAACGCCTGATCTGTACCAGGGGATTGGTTGACCCCAAACTCAACGAAACCGAGCGATGTCGTCGGGTTCGAAAAGGATCCCTCGCCGATAAAAATGCCATTCATAAACGCGGACTGAATTTGCGTCTGGAAGTTCAGATCGAGTTCGAGCGAATTCCATTGACCGCGCATTACGGGAACGCTTCCAACGCCGGAGTTAGCCAGTCCGAGCCCTATATTGTTGTTTCTCACCCCCAGTTGGCCGATGAACCCGTTGTTGCCGACTACAACCATCACATCCCAGACCGAAGTGGTGCCTGTGGCACTCAAGAAAAAAGCCTCTTGAATGCGAACAAGGGCCTGCGAGTTGTTCACGGAGTTGTATGATAAGGGTTGAGCGATGACGTTCTGTCCCGAAGGCAGAAGACTCGCATCGAATTCGACTGCCTGACTGCCGGATAATACTGTGGTGTTCTCGACCACGGGGATTGATGAGTTGCCCCAATTGTTCTGCCCGGCGAGTGTGCCGAGGCTGTAGGAGGGCGACTCAAATCCTGTCTGGTAGATGATGTCCGCACTTGCCGGCCCCATGCAGCCGAGCAGGAGAAGCAGGGCGCTCGGAATCAAAGTCAAAGGTCTCATCGGCTTGGAATCCTTCGTCATAAGATGGTGTCGCTATCAGATTGGGACCCTCAAACGTCGTATCAACGCCGCGCCGCGGGGGAACCGATCTTAGATTGTGACCGCCGCCGGTGCGCTTGTGTGGCCGGATGGTCTACTCGGGCGCCGTCGTCATCATCGCGATCGACTCCCCGGTGTAAGACGGAATGAACGCGGCCGCCGGGATCGAGCCAGATCCGCGGCCGGCTCTATCACACTGACCGATAACACGCTGACTTGCTCCGTCGTCGTCACGCCCACGCGCTGCGGCCGAAAACCCCGGCGATGCCTGATAAAAGCAGAGTGGAGGGCTCGGGGACGGACGAGATGGCCGCGGTCCAGTGACCGTAGCCGAAGTGGCTTCTGTCAATCCATTCGCCACCGCTCGGAATCATGGAACTCGCCGTGGTAAAGACGAGAAAATAGTTGTCAACCGACCGTGGGGCTGTTCCATTATCAGTAAACGAACCGTCAGACATGGAGATGGAAATATTTCCGTTGAATGGCGCGAGCTCCGACGTTCCATACGATGCGAAAGGGTCGGACCACGAGGATGCGTTGACGTCGGGAGTTGTAATAAAACCGGTCGTCAGAGCGTTGGAACTGACGTCGAACGAGCTTGAAACAGTCTGCCCAACGTCCTCGTTCCACGTGTAAATGATATCGGCCCGCGCTGGTGCGGCCAATGACGCGAGAGCCAAACCCGTCAATACGATCCGTCGAATTCTCATAAGACACCTCGCAGGTTACAGTTGTGCGACTGGCTGCCACGAGCCCCCAAAACCGAATCGTACGCGTGGATGGCACGCGTTTGGGTTGTGAGTGGGCCGGCATCTGATAGCTGAGAACGGCGCCCATTGAGCGCCAAAATTCTTGAAAATTTTTTCATGCGACCGGTTTCGACGTACAAACCCGAACCGGCTGCAGGCTCAACGCCGGGGCCGCGACGGGGACGTTCAGGGGGCCACAAAGGCGATGGGGGGCCGCAAAGGCGATGGGGGGTCGCAAAGGCGATGGGGGGTCGCAAAGGCGATGGGGAGTCGCAAAGGCGATGGGGGCTGCAAAAGGGATGATTACTGCGATCCGCTTTGATTTGGCCCCGTCCGTCGATTCGTCTATAGTCTTATTGAACTTATGCCCTTGCCTCGCTCTTATCCCCTTGCCTCGCTCCGAATCACCCGTTTCCGCTTTCGCCGAAAGAAGAACGACCCTTCACGGTTTCCGCGTGCCTTCGTTCACCATGGTAATACTCGTCGTTGGAACCGCTCATAGGATCGCTTCTTTATCCTTAGAACTAAACTCAATTCTGCGTACAGATCTTCCTCCTTTTTCATGGTTTCCGCAAACTTCTTCCAACTTGACGGACGCAGCACCGGATAACCCTCTTTCCAAGCACTGGATTCATTCAATTCGGCGAGTTCTAGCATTGCCAGTTTCCTTTGCTTGGCTTCCTCAGATGCCTGCATGTAAAGTGCTTCTTTTATTGCAAACTGTAATGTGACCCCGCGTATTACTGTGCGAATACATACATAGCCTATTACTATACATACGGCAAACGTGACCGCTAGCCTTGCATGCTTTATCCAAGTGTTCTTTGTAGTGTTCATGTCAATATAAAATCCTCTTGTTTCTTACTCTTAACCTTTCCTGATATTATGAACCGCAGATTCTTATCATGTAAACGGCGGGAGGAGATTCAGGCTGTGAAGCGGAAGATCCCAGCTCGCCAGATGGGGCGGCTTCGCGGTGTCAGCCTGGGGCGGCTTCGCGAAGAACCGAAGGGGACATTCGAGAATGCCACGAATTTGGTGCACAAATCCAGCCTGTTGAACAATTTGTAGCGACTTGAGCGCGGAAGTGACCCGCGCGGACATGCACTGGAAACCGCGCGGCGCAATGAATGTTCGCGGGGCCTCTAAAATTCCTCTGGTCCCAGGTATCGACGACGACGTCAGTGAAGCGGTGGACGCACGCCGGGAAAAAGCCCCGCTCAGATCAGTAGCCGGCGAACCTCGATGCGCTCTGGAGCGTTCGTGACCAGGACATCGATCGTCGTTCTTCCGATGGCGGTTCGGCCCGTCAGCATCGGGCCGACCCACGCGAAATGCTCTTCCCAAATATCCTGGCGGGGATGGAACAGTCGCGTCAACAACCTTGTGTTGGGGTCGAGGCCGCCGATGTTTGGTCCTTTGAGTTGCTTCGCGGGGTCGAGGTTTGTTTTGGTTTTTCCAAGGAATCCGGACAGCCACGGAGCCCTGACGGTAGACCGCGACCTGCAATGCACTACTGGGGGTCATTCTACTTTCGGAGGGAAAGTAGAATAACCCCGTTAGCCCCTTTCCGCCCCTAGCGTCACGGGTCGGCGTCGGCGGCTCGTTCAGTGAAGACTGCGGAGTTTGGGGATCCGGCGACGAGGACAGCCTCGGGTGCGGATTCCCACAGCTTGACGGTGCGGTCATTGCCTGCTGAGGCGAGGGTTCTGCCGTCGGGGCTGAATTTGATGCACTCGCGGCGTCCCATGTACCCCTTGAGGATGAGCAACGTCTGCCGGCTGGCCGGGTCCCAGAGTCGGATGGTCTTGTCCAGAGCGGACGAGGCGAGACGGCCGTCAGGGCTGAACGTCAGGGCGTAGACCTCGTCGATGTGCCCTTCCAGGACGCCTCGTGTTGCGCCGGCGGCGACATCCCAAAGCCGCACCGTGCGGTCGTCAGACGACGTCGCGAGGGTTTGGCCGTCCGGGCTAAAGGCAACGGAGTTGACGTCACCCTTGTGTCCTCGAAGAGTCGCGCGGGCGCCGCGCTCGGGAGATCCCAGAGGATGCATGTCTTGTCACGGCTAGCTGAAGCGAGGGTTCGCCCGTCGGGGCTGATCGCAAGGTCGTGAATCCGATCGGAGTGGCCGCGTAGGACGTACCGGATGACCCCGGTCGCGGGCTCCCAGGCCTGGATCGTGCGGTCGTGGCTGCCCGAGATGACGGTTTGACCGTCGTGTGTGAACACCAGCCCACTGATCTCGGCGGTGTGTCCCGTGAAGGTGGTCCGCGGCTGGCCGGTGGCCGCGTCCCACAGCCGAACCGTGCTGTCCGCGCCGCCGGAGGCAATCGTGCGGCCGTCGAAGCTGAACACGAGGTATTCGACGGTTTTGGTATGACCTTGGATCATCTGGAGCAGTCGTCCCGATGGGAGTTCCCAGACTCGCAGCGCGCCGTCGTCGTGGCCAGAGACCAGGCGGCTCCCGTCAGGGGAAAACGCCAGGCCTTCGACGGTTCCGGCGTAAGTCAGCACAGGAGGGCTCCGTAGGCTGCGAGGGCGGGGAGCGCTCGCAAAATCCCAGACCCGCGCCGTGCCATCGGCGCCCGCCGAGGCGACATCCCTCCCGTCGGGGCTGAAGGCGACGGCGGCGACCTCGTCGGTGTGCCCCCTGAAGGTTCGAAGCTCCTGGCCCGAGGTGGTGTCCCAGACGCGTACCGTCTCGTCGGCGGAGGCCGTCACGACCGTTTTGCTGTCGGGCCCAAAGGCCAGCGACAACACCGCGTCGGGGTGCCCCCAGATCACGGCGAGGGGCGCCCCCGACTGGGCATTCCAGACCCGGAGGGACCGGTCGAGCCCGCCCGAGGCGATCCGCTGGCCGTCCGGGCTGAATGACACGGCGCGAACCTCGTCGGTGTGCCCGCGCAGCGTGGCGAGCGGCTGATTCGGATCCTCGGGCTTCCAGAGTTTGACCGTGCGGTCATAGCTGGCCGAGGCGATGGTGCGGCCATCGGGGGAAAACGCGACGGCGGCAACCGGGCCCTGGTGTCCACCGAATCGGCGGTGGATCATCTGGCCGTTGCGGGCGTCCCACACGCGCAGGGTGTGTGACGAGAGCGCCGACCAAGGTCCGCCCGTCGGGGCTCCACCCCAGCCTCATGACCGCTCTGGGGTCGCCCTCAAAGCGGTAGACGGGCAGCCCCGTGTCGACGGCGTAGAGCACCAGGCCCGAGTCGGGCCCCGGCCCGGCGACACGGCGTCCGTCGGGGCTGAAGGCAAGCGCATTGACGCCGCTCGTCGGGCTTAGATCCGAAAATGGACCCCGAGTCGGGCCGCCCGCCGTCCGCAGCGACTGACCGGTGCGGCGGTCCCAGAGCCGGATGCGGCCGCTCCTCTCGAGGCCCGCGATGGTCTGCCCGTCGGGACTGAACACCACGTCACTGAACCTGCCGTCGTAGGCCTGGAGTGTCAGCCGATCGCCGTGAAGGAGCTGCCAGAGATAGCGCCACTCCCAGCCGCGAAGGTCTGGCTCACCAGGCGCCGGCCGCAACAGATCCAGGAGACTTCGAAGGCGGCCTACGTCGTTGTTGTCCCAGGCAGCCAGGGCGAGGTTGGACCGTGTGGCGTACACGGTCCGGCGCAGCTCTTCCTGGGTGCTCAAGAGGCTGGCGTTGGCCTCGTCGGCCTTCGTGCGGGCCACGACTGCCTCCGCGCCTGCGCGATCCGCTTCCTTTCGTTCGGCCTCGCGCGCAATGGCGAGGGTCCGGTATCGCTGCATCGCCGCCAGGGAGCTGACCGTGGCGAGGACCAGCACTCCGGTAAGCACGCCGCCGAGCACCGCGATCCCCGGGTTGCGCCGGGCCCACCGCCAGTATCGCTCCGCGGCCCCGACCTCGCGGGCCCTGATCGGCTCGCCGGCCAGGAACCTCCGCAAGTCCTCGCCGAGCGCGTCAGCCGACGGGTACCGCGCTTGGGATCCTTCTCGATCGCCTTCAAGACGATCGTCTCCAGGTCCCGCGGGATCCGCCCATCCACCGACCGGGGCCGTGGCGGCTCTTCGGTCTTGATCTGCTCGATCATCACGAGCCGGTCCGGCGAGGCGAATGCCGGTCGGAGCGTGAGTAGCTCGTAGAGCGTGAGTCCCAGCGCGTATACGTCGGCTCGAACATCCCCCTGACCCCGGAACCGCTCGGGAGCCATGAAGCGGAGTGTGCCCAAAATGTCGCCGGTGTGAGTCAGCCCCTCGTCGTCTCCCTTGGCCAGGCCGAAATCGGTGATCCAGACCACGCCCTCGGAGTCCAGGAGCAAGTTCGACGGCTTGATGTCGCGGTGGATGATCCCCCGCGCGTGGGCGTAAGCGAGGCCCCCGGCGACCTGCCGGCCGATCTGAGCCAGGCTACGGAAGAACCGGCGCCGGCCCGAGTCGACGGACGAGAGCTGGGTACCGCCGGGCAGGATCATCGAGCTGGACGGCACAGAGGCCGACGACAACGAGATCGAGGCGGACGGATGCGCCCGGTGCGGGCCGTTTGCTTCGCCTTCGGCTGCGCTCTCAGCTTTCGGGCGCGTCGCTGCCGGGTCGGGTTCGGCCGCGCCTTTGTTGGTCTCGGTATGGGCAGGTGTCGCAAGGCCGTCGGCGGGCGGGCAGGGCTGCGTTGACGGTGAGACTTCCACCTGCTCGGGACCCTGGCCCTCGGGCCCGAACCGACCGGTCAAGATCGACCACAACACCGCGCTGACCTCGACCACTTCGTCGTGTGTCGGGCCATCGACACCCTGACCGGACGGCCCTCGGCGGGCCCGGAGCGACTGGCTGTAGGAGGCCGCCTTGATCTTGAGCAGGGATCCGGCCCGGTCGCGAAGTTGCCGCAACTCGGTGATGACCAGGTCCAGGCCCTGACCCTGGATCAACTGCATGGCGTAAAAGCGGACATCTCCGTCCTGGCCGATCTCGAAGACCGGCACGATGTTGGAGTGGTGCAATTTTGCCGCGGCGCGGGCTTCGCGGCGGAACCGCTCCAGGACCATCCTGTCGCTGGAGCCCTGACGCGGCAGGACCTTCAGGGCCACGCGGCGGCCCAGCGAGATCTGCTCGGCCTCGTACACGACCCCCATCCCGCCCCGGCCGATCGTGCGGAGAATCCGGTAGTCGCCGATCTGGCTCAGGGGTGGATTCGCGGCCCAGGAATCCCGTGTCGCCTTCTCCTGGTCGCCGTACCGCAAATCGTCGGCCTGCTCGACCTCGACCACCGCCGGGAACAGCTCGCGGATCTCCTCGGCCAGCTCCGGGCAGCGATTGGTGTATTCCTCCAGCGTCGGACGTTCGCCGCGCCGGAAGCGATCGGCAAACTCCTCGGCCAGTCGATCCAGGAGGTCATATTGCTCCGATTCCGAGATCGACACTGATCACGGTCCTTCCCGGTCACGGGGCCTCGCTGACAGGATCGTCTTGAACCTCTGGCGTGCACTACTGTAACAGATCCCATCGGGACAGTGAACGAGGCCAAGCGAAGCGGTTCATCGCGGCACCTGAGTCTAGAACGGATCGCTCGGAAACTCGGCATCGAAGAGCAGCGACTCGGCCTCGCTCCGGAGGAGGGCAAGCTCCTGGAGATCCCAGAAGGTGACCGACGAAGCAGGACGAAATGTGCGGAGGCGGTCGAGCCACTGGCGGGCTTTGGCGAAGTTTCCCTTTCGTGCGTGGGCCAGGGCAAGGTAGGCCCAATCGGTAGGGTAATTCTGGAACTTCGCCTCCGTGGCGGCGGCCGTTCCCTCGTTCAGGCGGGTGATCGCCTCGTCGATCCGGCCGGCCCGGATGAGAATCGCTCCCAGCGCGTTCGGAAAGTAGTAAGGGCGATAGATGGGGGGCGGCACGGGAGCGTCAGCCAGCCGTTTCTCGAACCAGGCAATCGGGACGCGGTAATCGTCCAGGCCGTGGACGCCCAGGGCCAGGAGCGACCCTGCAAGCGTCGCGTCCCAGGCCACAATCGCGTCGGGCCAGTGGCGCGCCACGACCGCCGCGCAGGCCTCGCGGTAAGCAGCGCGGTCGCCCACCATGAGGCAGGCGATGCCCCAGGCCTGGGCCAGCTCACGGCTGAGCGGACCTGTCCGGCCGCAGCTTCGCCAAGAGGCCCGCGGCCTCAGCCCAGCGGCCGGCGCGGCCGAGCTCCTCGGCCCGGGGGATGATGATTCCCTGATCGGCCCCCAGCTCGAAGACGCGTGCCAGCTCGGCCTGTCGTTCTTCGTCGCGGCCGAGCTTGCCGTAGACCGACGCACGTTCGTCATAAAGCGTCCCTTCATCGGGCCGCTCGGCGATCAAACGGTCGAGATACCAGAGGGCCTCGACCCACCGCCCGGCTGTGGTGCATTCGCTGGCGCAGTGAGCCTGGAAGTCCAGGATCTGCTCCCGAGAGCCCAACCGCTCGGCCTGCTGGTAATCGGCGGCGGACTTGTCGAACTTGTCGGACAGGGACCACTCGCGGGCCCGGCGCGCGACCAGGAGCCAGTCATCGGGCCGGGCGGCAATCAGGCGGTCGAGGTGCCAGATCGCCGCGAAGGCATTGCCGTTCTGCTCGGCCTCGCGGATCATCGGCTCGTGCCAGGCGGGACCGTCGTCGAGCTGCATGGCGGCGGGATCGACGCGGCCGAGCTGCTTCGAGCCGCTCGCGCCAGGCCGGGCCATTGAGCATGGAGATCGCCAGTCCCTTGTCCATCCGGAGGCCGGTTCGGGCCTCGATGCGCAGGGTCAATTCGGCCAAGCTGGAATCTTGGAGCGGCTCGGGGAACGGGCCAGGTGCGGGATTCGCCGAACATCGTCGATGGCGGCCACCGTCCGGCCATCGGACGTGAATACGACCTGGATGAACAGGCATGTCTCATGAACCGCGGTGGACCGACCGGCTGCGCGGTGGCCGGGTCACAGAGCCGGACCGCGCCGTCGTCGAAACCCACGGCGACCAGACCGCCATCGCCGCGAAACGCCGCACAGATGGCCGGCGACGAGGAGGTCAGGAGCCTGGTGAGGACCTCTCCGGTGGTCGCATCGCGGAGCCTGACCGTGCCGTCCTTGCCAGCAGTCAGAAATGCACGACCGTCGGGACGGAATCCTCTGGCAGGCCTCCTCAACGATCGGGTCGCCGACCGCCTGCCCTCGCGTCGTGTCCCACAGGCGGGTTACGACGACTGCCTGCACATCACTCGCGAGCAGGGCCCGACCATCCGGCCGGAATTCGATCCGGCTGACAGCCGGCCGGGCAGTAGTTTACCGATGGGTTGACGCGTCCTGGATATCCCAGAGCCGGGTGCCGGTCTTGCCCTTCTCACTGGCGAGACCCGCCGCGAGCACCGTGCCGTCCGGGCTGTAAGCCAGGCTCAGGACCATCTCTCCTTGAAGAAGCGGCCGGCCGATCTCCCGGCCGGTCGAGGTATCCCAGAACCGGACGAGTCCATCATAGTCACCCGCGGCCACGACCTTGCCATCGGGATGGAATGCCAGTGCCGCGATCCAGTTGGCGTTCGGCAACGGCGGAAATCGCAGCCGGCCCGTGCTCGCGTCCCAGAGTCTGAGCTCGCTTGCGTAGCGAGTCTCCGGATTACTTCCCGGTTGCGAACCATCGACCGTCGGGGCTGAAGGCAAGCGCACGAACGATCGAGCCGGGGTAGTGCAGCGCGGGCCTTCCTATGAGGGGCACCGGTTGCGGGATCCGATAATCGGATCAATTCCTTTCCATCCGCACCATCGGCCAGCGAGACGGCGATTTTGCCATCCGCCCGCAGTCGACCTGACCTGAAAACATTGAGACCACGCCATCGGCGGTTGGCTACGCTCCCTGTCGGCGTTACCTGCTTGCCGGTTCCCAGGTTGGCAAGCGGCTCCGCATCCGTCGACACTTGCCATAACAGGGCGCTCTTGTCAAAAGCGTTGGTAAGCACCGTACGACCGTCCGGATGCAAGGGCAGTGGGACCTCCGACAAGAAGCCTCGAGCTTCTTTCACTCGCGGTGGCGGCGTCATGGACGGACTGCCTGTATTCAATCTCCGCCAAAAGACGATCGCCCGCAGGGGTGTAGATGGGGAAGTACGTGGTGGTGCCTGCCATGAGGGGAGTTGCCGGTCGTCCTGTGACTGCGTCCCAGATCTGACCGAAGCCGTGTTGATTGAAGCCAACGCCCTCGACTTCTGAAAGTTGCCCGTAGAGTGACTTCCCATCCGGGCTAAAGAGTAGCGAGCTGAGTCCTTGCCGGCTGGCTGGCCAGGATGCAATTTGCCTGCCCGAGGGCAGGTCTAGCACATCAATGTGCACCTGGCCCTTCTCGAGACGGCCGGTAGCGGTTGTTCTGCCGTCGGGAGCAACAGCGATCGATGCCCAGCCCCGCATCGGCTCCCCGCGCTGCTGGCCTGTGGCCACATCCAGTCGAATTAGCCCAAATCTGCTTGAACCGTAACCGCGCTCAGTGAGAAGCGTGGATCCGTCGGGACTGAAGCGAATCGTACTATATGCCGCCGGCTCCCCGGGTAAGTCCGCAGTGGTCCAGAGCACGCGCCCTGTAGCCAGGTCGACGGCTACCATGCGCCTCCAATTGTCGGCGACGCCGACGAGGACTTTGCCATCCGGTCGGAAGGCGAACGGGCCAAAGACACCTGGAAAGGTCGAGAGCTTTCGGACCGAGGCGGTGTCCCAGAGGTCGACTGGTGTCGCGTTCGCACGACTGTTGGGAAGGTAACTCGTCGCAAATGATTTTCCATCAGGGCTGAAGGCGAGGCGATTGTGCAGACTGCCGGGATCGATGATTCTGAGCGGCTTATGGACCTGCCCGAGCCACGCGCCCAGGTTCCAGCGGACCGTCCGCCGGAATTCCTCCGCGTTGTCCGGAGCGGTCTTGAGCGCCTCGAGCATCCAGAGCAAGCCCCGGTCGGCGTGGCCCCCCTGAGCCAGGGCGAATCCCTTCTCAAGCGTCAGGTCGGCGGACTGCTGCCGTGAATGGTCTCGCTCAAGGGTGGCCCGACGCTCAGCCTCTTGCGATTTCTGATTCGCTCGAGATTCACTTCCGGCGAGACTCCGGAAGTACGAGGCGGCCACCACCGAGCCCACGGTCGTCGCGACCAGCACCGCCGTGAGCACTCCGCCCAGTATCGCGATCACGGGGTTGCACGAGCCCACCGCCAGGATCGCTCCGCGCTGCTGACCTGTCGGGCCCGGATCGGCTCGTCGGCCAGGAACCTGCGCAGGTCCTCGCCCATCGCCTCGGCTGACTGGTACCGCGCCTTGGGGTCCTTCTCGATCGCCTTCAAGACGATCGTTTCCAGGTCCCGCGGAGTCCGGGAATCGACAGTCCGCGGTCGTGGCGGCTCTTCGGTCTTGATCTGCTCGATCAATTTGAGACGGTCAGACGAGTCGAAACCCGCGCGTAGCGTGAGCAGCTCGTAGAGGGTCATCCCCAGCGCGTAGACATCGGCCCGAGCATCCCCTCCGCCCCGGAACCGCTCCGGGGCCATGTAGCGCAGCGTGCCCAGGATGTCGCCGCTCTGAGTCAGGCCTTCGTCTTCCCCCTTGGCCAGGCCGAAATCGGCGATCCAGACCACGCCTTCGGTGTCCAGGAGCAAGTTCGACGGCTTGATGTCGCGGTGCACGATCCCGCCGCGTGGGCATAGCTCAGGCCCCCGGCGACCTGCCGGCCGATCTGAGCGAGGCTGCGGAAGAACCGCCGCCGACCCGACTCGACCGACGAGAGCTGCGGTACCGCCGGGCAGGATCGCCGACGTGGATGACGGCGAGGCCGAGGGTGACGAGGCGGGTGGGGACGGTTGCTCCGATCTTGGGCCGGCTGGGTCGCCTGCACTCGCACTCCCGGTCTCGGTGCTCGTCCGTGCGAGCTCGAATTCGAGTGCTCGGCTGTCCGTCCCGGTCAGGGTCGGTGTCGCGACGACTCCGGCAAGGGCCTTGCCCAGCACCGAGGGTGAAGCCCCCGCCAGCTCCGGGCCCCGGCCGCCAGGGTCGAAGCGACCCGTCAGGATGGACTGCAACACCGCGCCGACCTCGACCCCGTCGGCCACGGTCGGAGCGTCGATGCCCTGACTGGACCGCCCTCCACGAGGCAGGAGGGACTGGCCCCGGGAGGCCGCCTTGGTCTTGTGCTGGGATCGGGCTCCGTCGCGGAGCTGCCGCAGTTCGGTGATGATCTGGTCCAGGCCCTGGCCCTGGATGAACTGCATGGCATAGAACCGGACATCACCATCCTGGCCGACTTCGTAGACCGGCACGACGTTGGTGTGATGGAGTCGAGCCGCGGCGCGGGCCTCGCGGCGAAACCGCTCCTGGATCATCCGGTCACCGGACACGTGCTTCGGCAGGACCTTCAGGGCCACACGGCGGCCCAGCGAGATCTGCTCGGCCTCGTAGACGACCCCCATGCCGCCCCGGCCAATCTCGCGGAGGATCCGGTAGTCGCCGATCTGGCTCAGACACGGCACGGCGGCCGCCGGCGGCTCGACTGCGTCCTCGCGGGCGTCTCTTTGGGCCTGTTCGACCTCGACCAGGGCCGGGAACAGCTCGCGGATCTCCTCGGCCAGCTCCGGGTAGCGATCGGTGTATTCCTTCAGCACCGGCCGTTCGCCGCGCCGCAAGCGATCCGCGAGTTCCTCGGCCAGTCGATCGAGCAAGTCATACTGTTCCGACTCGGAGGTCGACATCGCTCACGGTCCTTCCACTACTACTTCGGAGCGGGTGGGGTGGTGCTCGATGCCGGCTGGAGCAGCGCCTTGGCTTCTCTGTAGGCCAGCCAGAGAATCAGTTCGTCGGCAGACGCCGCTCTGCCATCGAGGAGTGGTTTGGTCTCATCGGCCGGAAGTAAAGGCATTCGTGCTTCGACCTCGTCCAGGTGCTTGCGGGCCTCGCTCTGCCGGCCTTGCTTGAAGAGGCTCATCAGGCGGTAGAGATGCGAGGTGTTCTCGATGAGGGGACCTCCGGACGTTTGCTCCGCGGCGGCCAGGGTCGCATTGGCGGCGGCGTATTGGCTGTTGCGGTATTCGGCCATCCCCAGGGACATCTGAAACCACGGCCACATCGAGTTCTCCTTCCCGAGCTCCACCGCGCGCCGCGCGAGCTTCAAGGCCTGAGCCATCAGGTCCGCATCAGTGGAAGGCCGCAGGCAATAGACCTGGGCGGCCCGGCCGGCCGCGGTGGGCGTGCTCGTCCCCCCCGCCTGTTCGATCAGAAAACGGCAGGTGGCGGTGAACTCGGTCTCCTTGCCAAACCACGCTTGCAACGTGGCCAACCGGAGCGACAGGCTGGTGTCAGTGGGGTTCGCCTGGGCGCACTTCCCGAACAGGGCGAGCGCCTGCTCGGTGCGACCCGCGACGATGTAGGATTCCGCCGCCCAGCGGACATCTTCACCGCGAGCGGTTCCGGAGGCGATCTTGCGGTCGATGAAAGGCAATCCCTGCGGGGTCGTATCCCGCTCGAAGCCGCACGTCGCGTTCCAGAGCCAGACGTGACCATTGCTGCTCGCCGCGGCCAGTTGCGTTCCGTCGGGGTGCCACGAGACGTCGTGGAACATCCCGTCGATCCCTCGGAGCACAAGGGTCTCCTCGCCTGTAAGCGGGTCGGAGACCCGCACCGTGTTATCAATGCCGGCCGACGCCAGCCGCGTACCGTCCGGACTCCAGACGACTGCCTCCACCCAGGTGTTATGGTCGTGCATCGTTGAGAGTTTCCGGCCTGTCTCCGCATCCCAGACGATGACGAGGCGGTCTGTGCCGGCGGATGCGATCCGCTTTCCGTCGGGACTCCAGGCCACACTGAAGATCCACGGTTGTAAGTGTCCTCGCATCGTGGCGAGTTCGGTGCCACGAATCGGGTCCCAGAGCGTCACGAGTCCGTCGGCCCCCACGGAGGCCAGGCGGTCCTCCTGCGGACTCCACGCCAGGCCGCGGAGACGACCATGATGCTGGTCAGCGCCGCGCCAACCACCTTGATGGACCTGGAAACGATGAACCTTCGGAGTGTGCTTCAGCCCTTCAACCACACGGATCGTCCCGTCGGTCGAACTGGCAGCCAGAAAGGTTCCGTTTCGGCTCCACGCCACCGACCAGACCGGTCCGTGGTCAGCAGGCAGGGCGAAGACCTCCCGGCCGCCAGCGACTTCCCAGACCTTGGCCGTGCCGTCCAGGCCAGCCGAAGCCACTTGCTGACCATCAGGGCTCCAGGCCACTGAACGGATCAGGCCGAACTGCGGCCAGAGTTTGCCTTTATCATGTGCGTTGATGGAATTCACCTCTTCGCGGGTGGCCGGGTCCCAGATCCGGATCTTGCCGTCGTCGCCACCCGATGCGAGCCGTTTGCCGTCCGGGCTCCAGGAGACCGACGTCGCCTTCCCAACATGTCCCGGCAACACGCTTGCCTCCTGGTCGCGGACCGAGGTCCAGATCCGCACGCTGCCATCATCGCACCCTGAGGCCAGACGGCCATCCGGGTGCCATGCGAGTGAAGTCACACTTTGGGCGTGTCCACGCAGCGTGAATTCTTCGTGGCCTGTGGTCGCATTCCAGATCTTGACCGTCTGGTCGGCGCTGCCGGCCGCCAGTCTCTGGCCATTTGGCTCCCACGTGACTGAGTGGACCTCGTGCGGATGCGGGAGCGGGCCGAGGACCATCTTTCCTGAGGCGATATCCCAGACCCTCGCGGTGTGATCTCCACTCGCCGACGCGAGCCGGGCGCTGTCGGGGCTCCACGCCAAAGCCAGGATCAAGTTGACATGTCCCCGCAACGTGACGACCTTGTCGCCCGCATGAGTGCCCGAGATGGTCACCGTCCCGTCGTCATGTCCGGAGGCCACGTGTTTGTCGTCCGGACTCCACGCTCCCACGCAAAGCTTCCCCGGATGGGCTACGTCTTCGTTCAAGTGGCCTGTGGCGGCGTCCCAGATCTTGATCGTGCCATCCTGTCCCCAGGCGGCCAGTCGCCGACCGTCGGAGCTGTAAGCGATGGATTTGATCGGCGACTTGTGCCCGCCGAAGATGCCGAGCTCCACGCCCCGCACGTGTCTCCCAGACATGGACCGTCGCGTCGCGAAAACCGGCGGCCAGCTTACCGCCGTCCGGGCTCCACGCGAACCACCTGGCCCCCCACCAATCGCCTGCACGCCCAGGTCCGTTCAGAGTGAGGGTCGCTTGTTCGCGGTCGACATCCCAGATTCGGATCAAGCCGTCGGGGATGCCGGCGGCGAGCCGGTTGCTGGCCGTGTGCCACGCCACCGTACAGGGCCTGGTGCTCCTGCCACTCTCGGTCAGGGTTCGCAGGTTCTCGTAAGGGAGCGAGTTGAGGTAGAACCACTCCCAGCCGCGGCGGTCGGGCGACTTGCCTTTGGGAAGCCATTTGGAGAGAAGTTCACGCATGTGCGGTAAGCCGACGGGTTGCCGCCACCCCTGCTGGGCCAGGTGCATCTGCGCATTGTAGAGACTATGCTGCGCGAGCTCGCGCTGCTCGCTCGCGACCGTGCGCTGACTGTCCGCCTCCCTGAGCGCGTCGATGGCGTTTTTCCGATCGATCTGCGATTGCTCGTTCGCGAGTCGCGCGTTATAGGCAAGGCTGGCCTCGCGCCGGGCCGAGTTCTTGTAGTGGGCCGCCGCCGCCATCGAGATGACCGTCGTCGCGACCAGCACCGCCGTGAGCACTCCGCCCAGTATCGCGATCACGGGGTTGCGCCGAGCCCACCGCCAGGATCGCTCCGCGCTGCTGACCTGTCGGGCCCGGATCGGCTCGTCGGCCAGGAACCTGCGCAGGTCCTCGCCCATCGCCTCGGCTGACTGGTACCGCGCCTTGGGGTCCTTCTCGATCGCCTTCAAGACGATCGTTTCCAGGTCCCGCGGAGTCCGGGAATCGACAGCCCGCGGTCGTGGCGGCTCTTCGGTCTTGATCTGCTCGATCAATTTGAGACGGTCAGACGAGTCGAAACCCGCGCGTAGCGTGAGCAGCTCGTAGAGGGTCATCCCCAGCGCGTAGACGTCGGCCCGAGCATCCCCTCCGCCCCGGAACCGCTCCGGGGCCATGTAGCGCAGCGTGCCCAGGATGTCGCCGCTCTGAGTCAGGCCTTCGTCTTCCCCCTTGGCCAGGCCGAAATCGGCGATCCAGACCACGCCTTCGGTGTCCAGGAGCAAGTTCGACGGCTTGATGTCGCGGTGCACGATCCCGCGCGCGTGGGCATAGCTCAGGCCCCCGGCGACCTGCCGGCCGATCTGAGCGAGGCTGCGGAAGAACCGCCGCCGACCCGACTCGACCGACGAGAGCTGGGTACCGCCGGGCAGGATCGCCGACGTGGATGACGGCGAGGCCGAGGGTGGCGCGGTGGGTGTGTGCGGTTGCTCCGATCTTGGGCCGGCTGGGTCGCCCGCACTCGCACTCCCGGTCTCGGTGCTCGTCCGTGCGAGCTCGAATTCGAGTGCTCGGCTGTCCGTCCCGGTCAGGGTCGGTGTCGCGACGACTCCGGCAAGGGCCTTGCCCAGCACCGAGGGTGAAGCCCCCGCAAGCTCCCGGCCCGGGCCGCCCGAATCGAACCGACCGGTCAGGATGGATTGCAACACCGCGCTGACCTCGACCCCGTCGGCCACGGTCGGAGCGTCGATGCCCTGGCTGGACCGCCCTCCACGAGGCCGGAGGGACTGGCCCCGGGAGGCCGCCCTGGTCTTGTGCTGGGATCGGGCTCCGTCGCGGAGCTGCCGCAGTTCGGTGATGATCTGGTCCAGGCCCTGGCCCTGGATGAACTGCATGGCATAGAACCGGACATCACCATCCTGGCCGACTTCGTAGACCGGCACGACGTTGGTGTGATGGAGTCGAGCCGCGGCGCGGGCCTCGCGGCGAAACCGCTCCTGGATCATCCGGTCACCGGACACGTGCTTCGGCAGGACCTTCAGGGCCACACGGCGGCCCAGCGAGATCTGCTCGGCCTCGTAGACGACCCCCATGCCGCCCCGGCCAATCTCGCGGAGGATCCGGTAGTCGCCGATCTGGCTCAACGATGGATTCGCCGATGCGAAATCCCCGGTCCTCTCGACTTCCTCCGCCTGCCGGCCACCCTCGGCCTGCTCGATCTGGACCATCGCCGGGAACAGCTCGCGGATCTCCTCGGCCAGCTCGGGGTAGCGATCGGTGTATTCCTTCAGCGCCGGCCGTTCGCCGCGCCGGAACCGCGCCGCGAACTCCTCGGCCAGTCGATCCAGGAGGTCATACCGTCCCGATTCTGAGATCGACATCGCTCATGATCCTTCCCGACCGCCTGGCATCGCGGCCAGGATCGACTTCAGCTTTTTGAGCGCCCGGATGTAACGCTTGGCTCCCGCCTCCTCGGTGATGCCCAGCACTTCCGCGGTCTCGGCTCGGCTAAGCTGCTCGAAATGCCGCAGCGCCACGATCTCGCGATCAAGAGGATCGAGCGAGTTGACCGCTTCCTGGACCTTGAGGATCTGCTCGGCGCGGATCGCGGCGTTCGAGGGCGTGGTCAGCCGCCCCAGGAGCATCGACACCAGGGCCGCCGAGCTCGTCTGGGGCGTCGGATCGCGATAGAGCGAGACTTCCTGGGAAACGTCCCGCATCTGCGTCCCGAGGTGGTGGCGGTGGATCATCGCGAGCCGATCGCAGACGATCCGCCGCAGCCAGAGGAACACCGGCAGACTGGGATCGCTCAGATAGCTGTCCACTCGCTGGACCAGGTCGAGAAATCCGTCCTGGAGGACGTCGGAGGCATCAATCCGACCATGCAACCGGGTGTCCATGCGGAGCTCGACCATCCTCCGCAGTCGGTCACGGTGCTGCTGAAACAGCTCGGCCAGCGCGCGGCGATCCCCTGCCCGGAGCCGCTCGAACAGATGGTCGGTTTCACTGGGTGAATCGTTCATGATCTGGCCCATACTTTGCAGCCCCGAACAAAAAGGGGACAGACAGTTCGAAGACTCGGAGCCAGTCCCCTTTTTGCTAGGGGCACATCTGACTCGTGTGCCGCGGCCGATTTGGGACAAGAAGATTGGGGACGACATCCGCCGCGATGTCTTTGAACCCCGCCGCCGCTGGTCCTTCGTCGTGGGAGCGAGATCGGGTCGGAACGTAACAGTCGAATCGTTTCAACGGAGCCCCAAGGGCACGTTGATCGGCTTGCCATCTAGTTCGACTCTCAGCATCCCATCTATCCCGCTCTTCGGGAAGAGGGGAGGCCCATTCGGCGTAATCAGGCCGTCACCCTCGACCTTGAGATCCACCATTTTCTTCCCGACGGTGAGGGTTCCCGCACTCGGGGACGGCGAGTAGAGGGTGGCGCCGTCATCCCTGAGGAAGTAAAAGGATATTTCGGCGCTGACCGGAGACTTCCCCGACACCTCTTTCTTGACGATTTCGACATATCCCTTACCGCCTGAAATTGCGACCAGGTTCCCCTTGTGGGCCGGGGGCGGCCCGGAATAGGACGTCGAGGGAACCCCCCCACCGCAACCGGCGACAAGTCCGAGAAACGCGAGACAACCTGAGTGCGCGATCCTGAACATCGAGAAAGTCCTCTCACCGCAGGGCGGCGAATGAAACCGTTTCAGTGGGACGGCGAAAGCCTGGTGGAAACTGCAATGTCCCCGAGACGGAGGAGTCTCACTTCATCCGCGGAGCGACGAGATCCGCCGGCTTCGAGGTCAACGATCCTCAATACGAATCGGAGCTGATCGCCTCGGCGCCGGCTCGCGTCGAGAGCTGCTGGTAGACGCCGAGCATCGCGCCATTGTTGACGAGGTAGTGGCCCGTCTTCGAGTAAGGAGCCGTCGCGGTGATGGACTGGTAAAGCGTGCCGTCCGGCATGGAGTCGCCGGAGCCGTCATTATTGCCGGTGTTGAAAGTCCAGGAGCTGATGGAATTCTTGATGAAGTGTACGGAACCGTCGCAGCAAGCGAAGTTTGCACCACCGGGGTGGAAGCTCCCTGCCGCCGTCGGGCCGAAGTATCCGTAACCGGTGCTGCCGATCGGCAGACTGTTTCCCATCCCGATGTTGGGCGGATAGAGCGTCGCGAACAGGGTGTCGTACCAGCGGCCGGAGTTCCACGCGTTGTCCGAGATCGCATAGGTCGGATCCACGATGAACAGGTGCCCCTTGCTGTGCTCGGCGAAAAGAAAGGTGTTGCTGGTGCCGTCGGTGATGCCCGCGATCTTGACGGAGCTGTCGTTGTAGATCACGCCGGTGTAATACTGGAGTGGGGTGGGCGGCATCAGATTGGAGAATCCGAAAGTCCAGGTGCCCGCATTGCCGCCGTAGCTGGTGTAGGCCTGCGTCCAGTTGCCGGTCGGCAACGGATACACCTCATTGAAACTCCATCCGGGCGTGACGCCGGAGGACGCCTGCGTCGCGGGGAGGGCGATCGTCTGGTTCTGTGTGTCGCTCGGGCAAATCAGTGAGTTGATCTGCACGCCGGCAATCGTCAGGTTGCTCGGGTCGGAGGAACAGAGGTTGAAATTCGCCGCGTTGTACATCGGTGCTTGCTCGAAGAACGGCAGCATGCGAGCGAAGCAACTGAAATTCTCCGGATACGTGGCCCAGTGAGGGGGGTTGAAGAGTGTGCCCGAATACGATGCGCCGGGGAAGCAGCCGTTGGTCGACTCGTAATTGTTGGCGGCCAGGGCAATCTGTTTCAGATTGTTGGTGCACTGGGCGCGGCGTGCGGCTTCACGGGCCGCTTGCACCGCTGGCAACAAGAGGGCGATCAAGACGGCGATGATCGCAATCACGACCAGGAGCTCGATCAGCGTGAAACCACGCTCGAGACGGGGCGTCGCAGTGGAGATCATGTCTTTGGGCTCCTCGATTTGCGGGATCAGGCGGGACTCACGGGACAACCGGGGATACGGCTGAATCAGGGACAGGGGCTGTCGGTCGTGGATCGACTTTCACGTCCCGTCCAATGGCAGTGATTTCAAGGCGAGGAAAACGTCTCGATAGTGGTCGGGGTCCTTCCGGAACGTCGATTGATCGACGAACTCAACGCCCTCGGTGGGGTCGATCTGTTGCCCGGTCAGGAACCGCATCAGCGCCCGGGAATCGGCGAACGGGACGTCGAACCGAGGGAGCGGAAACGTGAGCGCGTCGGCTCCCACAGCCGCGTTCAACGACCGACCGGCGGCGTCGAACCACAGAGCCGTCGGCCTGGTTCGGTTACCGTCGGCGATGCGCTCACTTCCCTGCGAAACGGGAACGTAGGGGATGGTGAGAAGCCGCTCGCCCCGCTCCACGTCGAACATCCGGAAGCCGCTCACGTGGTCGTCGTACACCGACAACCGACGGCCGTCCGGGCTCACCCCGATCGCCAACTGCCCGCCCGGCTGGCTGACCGCCGGGCCGAGCGGGATGCCCGAGTCCGCGTCATACATTCGAGCCTGACCGTCACTCGAAGCCAGAAGGACCCGTCGTCCGTCGTTCGAGAACTGCACCTTCCGGAGATATCCCCGGAACCTCCGGTTGTGGTGGACGATCGCGCCGGTGTCGACGTCCCAGACGGTCAACGTGCCGGTCGACTCGATCCCGACGGCCAATCGGCGTCCGTCGGGAGAGAGGACCGCATCGCTCACCCATCTCGCACGGCTCGGCTGCTCGAACACTTGCCGGCCGGGGTCCGGATGACGGGCCGGGCCGAAGACGCGCCGGCCAGCCGTCAGGTCCCACACCGAAAGCGTCTTCTCGTCGTCCAGGCAGACGATCCGCGTCCCATCGCGGGACAGGTGATCCGGCCGGAGCAATCCCTCCGTGACTCGGGTATTCTCTCGGGGGTCGGCCGGGATCGCGGCCGCGACCGGCGGACTGGACGAAATGCGCGTGTTCCAGCGCCAGAGCGGATCGACCAGCGTGGCCGCCGCCACGACCGGCCCGGCCGGGGAGACCGTGTTCGGGTCCCACGCACGGATGGTCCGACCGCCCGTAACGATCAGCCGCGAGCCATCGTCGGAGAAGCGCGCGTCCTCGACCGGGCTGGGGTGAGGGACTGGTCGCGGCGCGTCGTCCGACCCCGAATGATACGATGCCTTCCCGTCCCTGGTCCATTCCACCCGGCGCCGCCCGTCCGGGCTGTAAGACCGGAACGTCAACTGGTCCTTCACGACTTCGACCAGGAGGTTCGCCCGTCCGCAGTCGTAGCGATACTTGTGAGAGGGCGGCGTGCGCGGCCCTGTCGCCCAGACCCGCACCGTGCCATCCTGGCTGGCCGCCAGGTATCGGGAGCTGTCCGCGGTGAAGGCGACCGCGCTACAGAAGTCGCCGCACCGTTGCGGCGGACCGGCGCGCAGTCCGGTGGCCGCGTCCCACAGGCTGACCATGCCCCCGCTGCTGCACGTGAGCAGCCACTTGCCATCCGGACTGACCCCGCCCAGGTTCGCTTCCCGCGGATGAGACAACTCGTGAACGACCTTGCCGTGCTCGAGCTCGACCACCGTTGCCACATGGCTATTACCGGTCACCAGCACACGGCCGGTGCCAGGCACGAAGTACGTTTCGACCACCCAGTATCTCGAGCCGAAGGGGATCTTCCGCACGGGGTCCTTCTCCCCGCCCGCCCACACTTCCAATCCCTTGCCGTCGGAACTGAGCACGGCCCGGCCATCGGGCGCGAACCTGGGCCAGCTATCCTGGTTGAACGCGTACCGCTCGGTGTCCGTCGGCTGCCGATAGGAGAGCGTCGGGGAGATGGCCCTCGGCGGATCGACATCCCAGACCCGGACGAGCTTATCCCGGCCGGCGGTGACGAGCCGCGACCCATCGGGGGAGAACGCCAGATGCTCGATCACCATGTCGACGGGCAACCGCCAGGCGATCGGCTTTCCGTCGCCGGCGGACCACATCCGCACCGTCCTGTCCTCGGCGGCGGTCGCGATTCGTTTACCGTCGGGGTGGAACGCGACCCAGGTCAGCGGGCCGTCGTGTTTCAGGGTGTATCGCCTGGCCCCGGTGGCCGAATCCCAGAGGCACGCGGTCCCGTCGGCCGACGCCGTCGCGACCGACTTCCCGTCGGAACTGTAAGCGATATGCCGCACCCGGCCGGCGTGCGACAGGGGCGGGGCGACGAGCCGGCTTAGCTCGTAATCCCACAGGTAGGCCTCGTTCCCGTCCGTCCGGGTGAGGACGCGCCGTCCGTCCGGCGAGAAGACGGCGTCGCAGACCTTCGTATTGTGGAAACACGCGCCGATCAGGTCCGGCATCTCGGCGAGTGCCCCCGCGATCCGCGTGCGATGAGCGGCGTCGGCCGTCGGATCGGCATGGTCCTGCTCCCACGCCCGGTGGAACCAGAGAAGGGCCGCGGGGATGTCGCGGTCGTCCTGGTAGCGGACGCCGGAAAAGACGTAGAGACGCGTCAGTCGTTTCCGCGCCTCCTCGGCCGATTCCTCGGCGGCCTTCCGCGCGATGGTGGCTCGAACCGAGGCGGTCTCGGCTTCCTTTCGCGCGAAGATCGCCTCGTGCTCCCGGTCAACCGCCTTGCCGCGCTCGTTCTCCGCGCGAACGGCGTAGAACGACGCGAATCCCGCCCCGGTGAGCGTGGCGAGCAAGACCGCCACGACCAGCGATGCAACAGCGGGGTTTCGCCGGCACCACCGCACTGTTTGCTCGGTGAGGGTCGCGCGACGGGCCCGGATCGGCTCGTCGGCGAGGAACCGCCCCAGGTCTTCGCCGAGCGCCTCGGCCGATGGGTACCGCGTTTTCGGGTCCTTCTCGATCGCCTTCAAGACGATCGTTTCCAGGTCCCGCGGAATTCGGCCATCGATGGCCCGGGGCCGCTCCGGTTCCTCAGTCTTGATCTGCTCCATCAGCTTGAGGCGGTCCGAGCAGTCGAATCCCGGGCGCAGGGTGAGTAGCTCGTAGAGCGTCATCCCCAGTGCGTAGACGTCGGCCCGAGCATCCCCTTCACCCCGGAACCGCTCGGGCGCCATGTAGCGGAGCGTGCCCAGGATGTCGCCGGTCTGGGTCAGGCCTTCGTCTTGCGCCTTGGCCAGGCCGAAATCGGCGATCCAGGCCACGCCTTCGGTGTCGAGGAGCAAGTTCGACGGCTTGATGTCGCGGTGCACGATCCCGCGAGCGTGCGCATAGGCGAGGCCCCCGGCGACCTGCCGGGCGATCTGAGCCAGGCTGCGGAAGAACCCCAGCCGACCCGAGTCGACCGACGAGAGCTGGGTACCCCCGGGCAGGATCGCGGAGCCGGACGACGGGGAGAGGGACGATGAACCAAGGAGATGGCTGTTCGTCGCTCTGTAAGGCCGACGGCTCGTCGCAGATCCGTTAGCGTCTGGCTCGCCTTGTGGCTCGCCCATGCGGAATTGTGCCTGGCTATCGAGGTCGTCAATTTCGCCCGCGGTCGCACACACCGTCCGGGTGTCCGCCGGCGCGACGTCGGATTGGGTCGCGCGATGATTGGCCGCGGTCCCAGTCGCGGTCGCGGTCGCGAGTTTTTCGTTGCAGGTGCTGCCCAGCACTGATGGTGAGGCTTCCTCCGGCTCCGAGGCTCGGCCGCCAGGTTCGAACCGACCGATCAGAATAGACCGCAACACCCCACTTACCTCGACTCCTGCGGCGACTGTCGGGGCCTCAATGCCCTGGCGCGAGCGCTCTCCGTGGCGGCGGGGCCGGAGCGACTGGCCCAGGGAGGCTGCCTTGGTCTTGTGCTCGGATCCCCCCCGGTCGCGGAGCTGCTGCAGCTCGGTGATGACCCGATCCAGCCCCTGACCCTGGATGAACTGCATGGCGTAAAAGCGGACATCCTCGTCCTGCCCCACCTCGAAGACCGGCACGATGTTGGTGTGATGGAGTCGAGCCGCGGCGCGGGCCTCGCGGCGGAATCGCTCCTGGACCAGCCGGTCGCCAGACACTTGGCGCGGCAAGACTTTCAGCGCCACGCGACGGCCCAGCGAGATCTGCTCGGCCTCGTACACGACTCCCATCCCGCCCCGGCCGATCTCGCGGAGGATCAAGTAGTCGCCGATCTGGCCCAGAGGGGAATTCGCGGTCCGGGAGTCCCCGGTCTCCTTCTCCTCCTCGACCTGTCGGCCGCCCTCGGCCTGCTCGACCTGGACCATCGCCGGGAACAGCTCGCCGATCTCCTCGGCCAGCTCCGGGTAGCGATCGGTATATTCCTTCAGCGCCGGCCGTTCGCCGCGCCGGAACCGCGCCGCGAATTCCTCGGCCAGTTGATCCAGGAGGTGATATTGTCCCGATTCGGAGATCGACATCGCTCACGGTCCTTCCCGGCCACCTGGCATCGCGGCCAGGATCGACTTGAGCTTCTTGCGGGCCCGTGTGTAACGCTTGGCTCCGGCCCCCTCGTTGATGCCCAGCATCTCCGCAGTCTCGGCCCAACTGAGCTGCTCGAAATGCCGCAACGCCACGATCTCGCGATCGAGGGAATCGAGCGAGTTGACCGCCTCCTGAACCTTGAGGATCTGCTCGGCGCGGATCGCGGCGTTCGAGGGCGTGGTCAGCCGCCCCAGGAGCATCGACACCAGGGCCGCCGAGCTGGTCCGGGGCGTCGGATCGCGATGGAGCGAGACCTCCCGGGAGACATCGCGCATCTGCGTCCCGAACTGGTGGCGGTGGATCATGGCCAGCCGATCGCTGACGACCGGTCCCAGCCAGAGGAACACCGGCACGCTGGGCTCGCTCGGATAGCTGTCCACCCGCTGGACCAGGTCGAGAAATCCGTCCTGGACAACGTCGGAGGCATCAATCCGACCATGCAGCCGGGCGTCCATTCGGAGCTCGAACACCCTCCGCAGTCGGTCGCGGTGCAGTTGGAACAGCCCGCCCAGCGCACGGCGATCCCCGGCCCGGAGGCGATCGGGCAGGTGGACGGATTCACTCGGTGGGTCGTGCCTGAACTTACCCATACCTTATATCCGGCGGGCCGCCGCGGGTCCGGGACAAGAAAAAAGAGGGTTTTTCCCAGATGCGGTTTCCAAGTCGGGTGAGTCAAGCCCGAATCGTCCTTCGACGAGCAACGCGACGCCGTGGCAGCGATGCCTCGTCACGCGACCGCATTCGGCATTCTCGGACCCGGGTGGCGAGCCATCGTTGGCCCCGGCCTTTCCCGGGACAATCCCGGCAGCTTCCGACCAGACTGCTCCTTCGGGACGACAACCGTGTCAGGGGACGATGAAGGTGTCGAGAGCAGTTCGCAGCCGACGCGGTACCAACCGTTGATGAGGTGATTGCGCGATGGGACTACGAGAATGAAACGGCCGAGGAGTGGCAGCAAACCCTCGAGTCGATTCGACGAGGGCTAGCCGATGTCGAAGCGGGACGAGTGATGCCAGCGAGAGAGGCGATCACCGAACTTTGCCGCAAACATAAGCTTTCTGATCTGTCATGAATTTTCGCGTTGAGTTGACGGCGACGGCGTACGCCGACCTTCACAGACACACGGAGTGGATCGAGACCGATCATCAGCGGCCGGAGCCGACCGATGATCTGAACGATTTTACAAAGCGGTCGAGCGTCTTGAATCCCGGCCATTGTCTTGCGGACTCGCCTACGAAAAATCGCTTTTTCTCCGCGGAGATTCGGCATCTTTTGTTCGAGGTCTGGAAGGGCAAACCTTACCGAGCGCTGTTCAGCATGGAGGACGACGTGGTGAAGGTCCTCTGCATCCGAGCACCCGGCGAAAAACCGGTCAAGCCGAAAGACATTGAGTTCTGACCCCACGGCGATGGCACAGGGACAGTAGGGCCCGGCGGCCGTACCCCCAAACGCGACGACGGAGCCGACTTGCTCCGGCGTCATCCCGATTCTGGAGTCGATCAATCCGGTCTATACCGAGGGCGCCGCGCAAATCCCGCACTGGCGATCGCTTGACGACTGAACTGTTTTCAGCGCGCTGCTTGACACTCGCCGGCGATACCGGCGGCTTGCGTCGGAATCGCCGAAGTTGATTTCGGCTTCGCTCATGCCGTTCGCCATCCTTGATCCTGGCTCGCTCTCGCATCATCATGGGCTACTCATACCGTTCGATCGATGGTTCCCGTGCAAAGAATGGGCGACAATGACGGAAGTGAATCCGAAACCTGATTCCGGACCCTCGTGGGGCCTGCGCCGCCAGATGGAGATCTACCAGGCGGGAGTCGCCGGTAAGAGTCCCGCACAGCCGGTCTCCGTCGACGAGCTGGAGCTCGCGGCCCGGGCCGTGCTCAAGCCCGCGGCGTTCGGTTATCTGGCGGGGGGCGCCGGCGCGGAAGACACCATGCGCGCCAATCGCGACGCATTCCGCCGCTGGCGGATCGTGCCGCGGTTGCTCCGCGATGTGGCGCATCGCGACATGAGCGTATCGCTCCTGGGGCTCAAACTCCCCGCGCCCATCATGCTCGCCCCCATCGGCGTGCAGGGCATCCTTCACAACGAAGGAGAGGCTCGCGGTCGCGCGTGCCAGTCGTGCCTTGAACGTGCCGATGATCGTCAGCACCGTGTCGTCCTATCCGCTCGAAGTCATTGCCGAGGCTCTGGGAGATACGCCGCGCTGGTTTCAGCTCTACTGGCCGCGCGATGATGGCCTGGCATCAAGCTTGATCGGGCGCGCCGAACGAGCCGGCTATCACGCCGTCGTTGTCACGCTCGACACTTACTTACTCTCGTGGCGCGAGCGTGATATCCAGAACGCGTATCTTCCGTTTTTCCATGGCGATGGCCTCGCGAATTATTTTACCGACCCGGTTTTTCAGCGCGCTATCGGAGGCGATCCTCGAACGAACCTGGCCGGCGCCCTTACTTATTTTGGTCAAGTTTTTTCTGATCCGTCGCGCACCTGGGATGATTTGAAACGCCTCAGTGAGTCGACGCGGTTGCCGATCCTGGTGAAAGGAATTTTGCATCCCGACGACGCCCGGCTGGCCGTCGAACATGGCGCGGCCGGGGTCATCGTCTCCAATCACGGCGGCCGCCAGGTTGATGGCGCGGTGGCTGCGCTCGATGCACTGCCGCCCATCGTCGAGGCCGTCGGCGACAAGACAGCCGTGCTCTTCGACAGCGGCGTGCGGCGCGGCGCCGACGTTTTCAAGGCGATCGCGTTGGGAGCGCAGGCCGTTCTTTACGGCCGGCCCTACGCGTATGGTCTGGCGGTCGGCGGCGAGAGCGGCGTCCACGACGTGCTCGCCAACCTGATGGCCGATATCGATTTGACACTGGGACTGGCCGGCTGCCGTTCGTTCGGCGAGGTTGGCCGCGCGAATTTATCAGCAGACGAGATTCCGTTATGAACCGAGGTTGAGATCCGGCGCAACCGAGATGAAGTCAGGTAATTCAGCGCGTTGCACCGTTTCGTCTACAATGTTGTCCGCGTTGATAATTCATTTCGAGCCCACTCTCGCAGGCGCGATTCCCACTCGAGCTCGTCGCTGAAATCCTCCTCGACGATCCATCGCACGACTTCGGTGGTTCGAACGCGAAGGAAGCGGCTGAACTCGACCGGTTTGTAAGAACCATCCGGGCCGAGCACCTCGATCACCAGCGAGTGTCCGTCGAATCGCCAGACCTCGGAAACCGCAAGCGCCCGATAAACGCTGGGTCGGTCGATCTGCGAGGGCGAAATATCGATCTCGATCGCGATGTCGGGGTTAGGATAGTCGTCAACTTTGTTGGACTTGTGCAGGCGCGCTCGCACGACCGCGGCGAGTTTCTCGAGATCAAGAAAGTAACAGAGATCGGCCTCGAGCCCGCGAAGCAGCTCGGGGCGCTTCCATGTCGTCTGTCCCAAACCACGACAGCGAATCTTGAGCTCGAAAGTAATGGCGTTCACGAACCGGCCCAACATCTCCTTGGCGTCCTCGTGATTCGGGCCCACGGTCATGATCTCGAGGTCCTTCCCGTCATAGGCTAGACGAACGTCGCCGTTTTCCCCGACCGCGTCAGAGAGCCTGTCATAAAGCTCCCAGGGTATGTCGCGGATCGCGATACGTTGCTCGCCGACGCTCGCTGACAGTTGAGGCTTGGAACGGGAAGCTGAGTGCAATGTCAGTGGGGTTTCCAGAATCGCCATCACAAGGCTCCTGTCTCTGTTGATTTCCCGCCCGAGCAACATTGTAAGAAAAAGGCTCACGTGCCTCAACGCACTGTCAATCTCACGGGTATTTCGACAGAGCGATCGACGGCCCGCGTGATGGCGTGAAACAAGGGCCATCGAGGACTTGAAGTTTCTCCGACACGCTTGGGGCCAGGGCTCGACCGTTGGCGGATCGCGCCTTACAATCAAATTGACCGTTATCCGCCATCCAATGGGTCCCTTGCTCTCGCTCATGCCTGAATTGGCTTTGCAACGTTCCATACTGGGAGAGTCGCAGTGAGACTGCCTTCAGCCTTTCTTGTGGGGCTTCTGTGTCTGGCTGCGCCGCGCATCGGGCCGGCCGAAGAGCATCGGTCCATCGAGCTCAAGGATGGTGATCGCGTCGTCTTCCTGGGCGATACGTTCATCGAGCGTGGCCAGCGCTACGGGTATCTTGAAACCTTCCTGACGCTGTTGAATCCCGAAAAGGACGTCACGTTTCGCAACCTGGGGTGGAGCGGCGATACGGTTGGCGGTGTCTCACGCGCGGGGTTTGATCCGCCGGAAGCCGGTTTCGAGCTCGATGAGGCAGCAGATTCTGACCGTGAAGCCCACCGTGGTCGTCCTCGGCTATGGCATGGCCGACTCGTTCGCCGGTGAAGCAGGTCTCTCGCCGTTCGAGCAAGGTTTGAACAGGCTCTTGAACGCAATTGATTCAACCCGGTCGCGCATCGTGCTGCTCTCGCCCGTCGCGCACGCACGCTTAGGTCCGCCGTTGCCCGATCCGGCCGAGCACAATCATCAACTGGCGCTCTATCGCGATGTCATCAAGCGCGTGGCCAGGGAACGGGCGATCGGATTCGTTGACCTGTTTGACTTTTTCGTTCACCTGGATGAGCACGCCGGCTCCCCGAGCGCGAAAACGCCGAAGGCTTTCAGCGACGATGGAATTCATCTCACGCAGGAAGGCTACTGGGAAGCCGCCATGTTCCTGACCGGTCAACTCACGCCCGGCCTTCAAGACAGGTCTCACAAGCTTGTGATCGGATCAGACGGCGAGATCGTCACGCAAGAGCACACCAGGGCGTCAAACGTCACGAAAACCGCCGGCGGCTATCGATTTGAATTGACGGATACGACGTTGCCCTTGCCCGTTCCCCGGCGAAACCTCGAACCGGTGGGTTCATCGCACGACGGCCGGCGCATCAGCTTCTTGAAGCTCGCGCCGGGACGATACAGCCTCACGGTCGACGGGCTGCCGCTCGTGGCGGCTGATGCCACAGCCTGGAAAAACGGAGTCAGCGTCAACCGCGGTCCCGAAGTCGTTCAGGTCGAGGCGCTGCGCGCCGCCATCAAGCGAAAGAACGTTCTCTTCTTCGACCGCTGGCGGCCTCAAAATAACACGTATCTGTTTGGTTTCCGCAAGCACGAACAAGGCAATAACGCAGTCGAGATTCCCCAGTTCGACCCCCTGGTCGCCGAACAGGAAGCGCTCATTGCGCGGCTCAAGAAGCCCGTCCGGCATGTTTATGAGCTCACACGGGTGGAATCGAAGGAGGCAGGGCGATGATGCGCAAACGCGGGCGGACACAATGGTGGATAAGGACCCTGGCTCCCGTCTTCTTGCTTGGCGCTTGTTGCTCCGTGGGCCTGGCTCAGCGAGCGCCCTTTCCGATCCCCGATCCTGATCCCGAGATCGAGCGCAAGTCGTTCGTCGTGGCCGAGGGATTCGAGGTCAATCTATTCGCGGCCGACCCCCTGATCGCCAAGCCGCTGCAAATCAACTTCGACCCGGCCGGCAGGCTCTGGATCGCCAGCTCCGAGGTTTACCCCCAGATCAAGCCGGGCGCCGTCGCCAACGACAAGGTGCTCATCGTCGAAGACCGCGACCACGACGGCCGGGCCGACAGGACGACCGTTTTTGCGCAGGGCCTCTTGATTCCCACGGGCATCGAGCCGGGCGACGGCGGCGCGTATGTCGCCAACAGCACCGAGCTCTTGCACCTGAAAGACACCGACGGCGACGGCAAGGCTGATGCCACGCGCGTTGTGCTCTCCGGCTTTGGCACCGAAGACACCCACCACATCTTGCACACGCTGCGGTGGGGCTACGACGGCATGCTTTATTTCAACCAATCAATCTATATCCACAGCCACATCGAAACACCGCGCGGGGTCCGCCGGCTGGGGGGGGGCGGCATCTGGCAATTCCGACCCGAGTCGATGGAGCTTGATGTCTTCATTCGAGGGCTCGTCAATCCCTGGGGCCATCATTTCGATCGCTGGGGCCAGTCGTTCGCAACTGACGGGGCCGGCGGCGAGGGCATCAATTATTGCCTGCCTGGTGCGTATTATTTCACGGCTCCCGACGCGGTGCGGATCTTGAAAGGGCTCAATCCGGGCAGCCCCAAGTACTGCGGGCTCGAGGTCGTCAGCGGCCGGCACATGCCCGATTCGTGGCAGGGGAACTTGCTCACCAACGATTTTCGCGGGAACCGTGTGTGTCGCTTCGTGGTGGCCGACGACGGCGCCGGCTTCGCGGCACGCGAGCAGCCCGAGCTCGATCAAGAGCAGCCACGTGGCGTTCCGGCCCATCGATATCAAGATGGGTCCCGACGGTGCGATCTATATCGCCGACTGGTACAACCCGATCATCCAGCATGGCGAAGTCGATTTTCGCGATCCCCGGCGCGACCACACGCGGGGGCGAATCTGGCGTGTCACCGCCAAGGGGCGGCCTCTGGTCGATCGGCCCGAACTGGTCGAGCGCATCGACCGATGCCCTTCTCGAAAAGCTCAAAGCACCCGAAGACTGGACACGTCAGCGGGCCAAGCAAGTACTGAAAGAGCGCGGCGCGGCTGAAGTCGTTCCCAGGCTGGCCGCATGGGTCGGCCGCCTCGACCCCAAACAGCCGGAATACGAGCATCACCGCCTTGAAGCACTCTGGACCTATCAGACAGTTGACACGGTCGAGCCGGCCTTGCTTCGCGCGCTGCTCCATTCCAGGGACAGTCGCGTGCGTGCCGCGGCGACGCGTATCGTCCCGCTCTGGAAATCACGTCTGTCTGATCCGGGTGCCCTTCTGGCCACGCAGGTGAGCGATCCCGACCCGCGCGTCTGTCTTGAAGCCGTGCGCGGGCTCGTGCAGGTTCCCAGCACCAAAGCGGCGGCCAGTGCGCTCGAGGCCGTTGACCGGCCGCTCGACACGTTTCTCGAATATGCACTCTGGCTCACGGCGCGCCAGCTTGCCCCCTACTGGCTTCCCGAATCGGAGGCCGGACGATTCGATGTCGGAGGGCACCCGGAGCGTCTGATATTCGCACTCCGCGCGGTTGATTCGCCCGCGGTAATCAAGCCGCTCCTCGAATTGATCAAACGCGGGCGCGTTCCCAAAGATCAGGATGAGAGCGTGCAGACCTTGATCGCCCGACTCGGCGGCCCCGACGACCTGGCCTTGGTGCTCGATGTCGCGGTCGCGAACCGGGGGATTCCGGCGCCCGGCGGACCGCCCTTCTGAACACCTTGATCCGCGCAACCCGCGAACGCAAAGTCGTGCCGTCGGGCGACCTTGCCCGGATCGGGCCGATCCTGAAAAGTCAAGACAACGGTTTGCGCGAGGCGGCCGCCCGTGCCGTCGGCGCGTGGAGCATCAAGGCCCTTCAGCCGGCCCTGAGCGCGATCGTCAGCGCGGCCGACACGCCGGTTGGAGTGCGCGCGGCGGCCATCGAATCCCTCGTTCGCCAGGGGGGCGCCGAAGGACGGCAAATTGTCGAAGCACTCACCGAGCGAGACGCTTCGGCTGACGTGCAAGCAACGGTTCTCGCGGCCCTCCTCGAAGTTGACACCCAGGGAACAGCGACGCGCACCGGCGCCTGGCTGGCGCGGCTTTCACCTCGGCATTTCGATGCGGCAAGGATTTTGCTCGCGCGCGTTCTCGAGCAGCGCGGCGCACCGGCGTTTCTGGCCGCCGCGTTGACGCAGGCGGCAGCGCCGCTCCCCGCCGATCTGGCCAAGCTCTGCATCCGCCAGGTGAGGGCCTCGGGACGTGACGTACCGGATTTGATCACCGCGTTTGAAAAAGCCGGCCGCCTCAAGGAGGGGACGGCCAGGCTATCAGACAAAGAGATGGTCCAGCTACTCAAGGATGTGGCCGCCGCCGGCGACCCCGCGCGGGGCGAGGCGATCTTCCGGCGGAACGATCTGAATTGCCTCAAATGCCACGCGATCGCCGGTGCCGGCGGGCAAGTCGGTCCTGGCCTGGAAAGTATTGGAGCGAGTGCCCAGCCCGACTACCTGGTCGACTCGTTGCTCGAACCAGGCAAGGCCGTCAAGGAGAATTATCACGCGATCGTGGTCGGCACCGAAGACGGCAAGGTTTACACCGGAATCAAGATTCGCCAGTCGGATCGTGAGCTCGTCCTCCGCGATGCCGAGGACCGCGAGATGACGATTCCGCTCGCGTCGATCGATCAGCAAAAGATGTCCGGTTCGCTGATGCCAGCGGGCCTGACCGACTCCTTGACGCGCACCGAGCTCATCGACCTCGTTCGCTTTCTCTCGCAGCTTGGCAAGATTGGACCTTACTCGGTCGGGACGGCGCGTGTGCTCCGCCGCTGGCAGATTGCCGACGCGAGCCCAGAATGGGCTTCGGCGATCAACCAGGGCGATGACACGTCTGCTTTCAAAGAAAAAGCCGCAACGATCAACTGGCGGCCGGCCTACACCACGGTGGCGGGCATTCTGCCCCTCTCGGAATGGGGGCCGACCAACGCTCGGAAAGCCGAACATAGGCTTCGACTGGCCCGCGGCCAGATCGAGCTGACAACTCCGGGCAAGATCCAGCTTTCGTTCAATGATTTGACGGGGATGACCGTCTGGATCGACGGTCAGCGTTTGCAGCCGCCGCGCGCGGCCACGCCGTCGTTCATCGTCGATCTTGCGCGGGGCACGCACACGATCAGCGTCGCGGTCAACCGATCAGAGCGGAAATCCGGAATCCGTTGCGAGCTCGAAGACGTCGCGGGCTCGACCGCGCGGGCTCAGTTCGTGGTGGGGAAATGAAAGCGCTCGACCCGCATGACCTGGCGCGACCGCTTGTCGCGTTTGACAGTTGAGGTTTAAGATGTCCGGTCGAGTCGGGCTTGTCTTTGAGTATCGAACGCGGCAGCGCGAGTGTTTCGCCAATGTCCGACCAGACTGAGCGCGAAAAAGCCAGAGACCGCGACCGGGAGGACGAACGACAGGCTGCCCGGCCCGCCTGCCCGGTTTGCGGGCAAGGTCCGCTCGTCGAGCAGCGGGGCAAGCTCGTCTGCGCGGTGCCGGACCATCTGCGAGACCTGCTGCGAGGGCGGGCGAGGCTGAGAACTCATTTGAGAAAGGTTGCTGCGTTCATGCTTTTACGCTCGCGGTGCGCGATTGCCCTGGTCTTGTTCTGCCTGCTGCCGTCTCGCGGTTTCGGAGCTGGAGCTGGTCCGCAAACCAAAGCCGCCCCTGCTTCGCCGCGGCCGATCCCATCACCGGCGCCGCCGAGTACCGCGAGCACGCCGAGTAAGGCGAGCACCATCAAGATCGTCGATGGAACCCCCGAGGACGCCTTGCGGACATTCATGCTGGCCGTGCTCGCGCAAGACGGCGCGGCCTTGCGCGCCGTGACGCTGCCGTCGCCCGACCTGGGTTTGCTCTTGAATGGCCAGGGGGCGCCCGCGGAGGTGGTCAAGGCGGCGACCGAGCAGTTCGCCAGATTGCCGATGAAGCGGCTCAAACCGGGTGAAACTATCGCGCTCACGAAGAACAAACCGTACATCGTCAGCGCCAGCGAAGTGGGTGACGATCGGGCGATCCTGTTGCCGCAAGGCTCGCCCGTCCCCACGAGGCTCCAGCGCGTGAAAGGGCGCTGGAAAGTCGCCGCCGACCCTTTCATCGCAGCGCGGAAGGCCGCCGACGTCGCCAAGAAAAAGGCCGAAGCCAGGAAAGCGGCGGCCGAAAGCCCCAGGTAATCGCTTTGCGGGCGGCACCGATTGCCGGTCGGGAAAGGCCGGGCAGGCTCGAACATCACAAATCATGTTTTGTACCCGATCAAACAGGCGAACGCCGACGCGCGAACGTCGCGACATTCCGGAGGCCCGAGATCGATGCCGTCGAGCTCATTATCCGAGGCCCTCGCGCAAATCGATGCGAGCAGCCCCAGGTTCGCGACCGAGGCCGTCGAGAAGATTCTGGCCGAGGCCCAAAAGGTCGGGGCCAGCGACGTTCACTTTCAACCGGGCGCCGAGGGCCTGGAGCTGCGGTGGCGGATCGACGGCGTCTTGCAGCCGATCACGACCTTACCCGCGAAAGGGGCCCCGAACGTCGTCGCTCGCCTCAAGGTCTTGTCCGAGCTCTTGACCTATCGAACCGATGTTCCCCAGGAGGGACGGATCCGCGGTCTGCCGGGCGAAATCGACATGCGGGTCAGTACGTTCCCGACTCTGTTCGGTGAAAAAGCCGTGGTCCGCATGTTCGCCAGCCCCAGGCGATTTCTGCGGATGATCGACCTTGGCTTGCCCGACTCGGTGCGCCTTGATTTCGAGCGGCTGCTCGACGAGACGTCGGGCGCGATTGTTCTGAGCGGGCCGGCCGGCAGCGGCAAGACGACGACAATTTACGCGTGTTTGCGCGAGCTGACGGTTCGTGCGCGTGGCCAGCGCAGCCTGGCGACCCTCGAAGATCCGATCGAAGCGGCCGTGCCCGGGGTCGCCCAGGCTCAGGTGAATGCCGCGGCCGGTCTGACCCTCGAATCGGGGCTCAAATCGCTCTTGCGCCAGGATCCCGAAGTCATCGCGATCGGCGAGATACGCGACAAGACGACGGCCGAGATCGCGCTTCAAGCCGCGCTGACGGGCCACCTGATCCTCACCACGTTTCATGCCGGCAGCGCGTGTGAAGTGATCGGGCGATTTCTCGATATGGGTATCGAGCCCTATGTCGTGCGCAGCGGCCTGCGTGCCGTGGTGGCCCAGCGGCTCGTGCGCCGGCTCTGCGAGTGGCGCAGATGACCACGAAGCTCGACGACTTCCTCGGTCTGCCGGTGCACCATGCGTGGCTCGCGCGGGGCTGTGATCAATGCCGGGGGACCGGCTATGCGGGCCGCATGCTGCTGGCGGAATTGCTCTTGCCCGGGCAGGATATCTTCGCACGGTCCGTGCTGGCGCGGGCCGACGTCCGCCAGCTTGAAGAAGCCGCCGTTGCGGCCGGCATGATTGATCGCTGGGTGCGCGCCTGCACGGCCGTCGAAAGCGGTAGCACGTCGCCCGCCGAGGTGCGGCGCATTCTCGGGGTCGCTCCCATCCCCGCGCATTCCCGCGAGAATTTTTTGAAGCCAATTCCCGCTTGACCTCCTCTGACATTTGTGGTGAGATACTAGTTATACAACTGTCATAGGTTCAGGGTCACCGGCGGCCGCGGGCGGTCGGAGAGAAGGGTGTGCGATGGCAGAGGCAGAGCCAGGGCTCGGCTCTCGGTCGAGCGGCGGCGGCGCGATCACGATTGACGAGCTATTGGCTCTGAACGCCGAGATCGCGGCGCTTGTGCGGGCTGGCATTCCCCTGGAGCGTGGGCTCATTGTGGCCGGGCGAGACTTGAAGGGCCGTCTCGAGCGGGTCGCGGCGGCACTGGCGCAGCGCCTCGACCGCGGCGAGAGTCTTCACGACGCTCTGGGGCGGGAAAGTGCGTCGATTCCGCCGCTTTATCGCGCGGTGGTCGAGGCCGGCGCGCGGTCGGGCCAGTTGCCGATCGCGCTCGAAGGCATGGCGCGGTATGTCCGCGGCTATTCCGAGGCCCGCGCCGCGATCGGTGTGGCGCTCTGGTATCCGCTCCTGGTTCTCAGCCTCGCCTATGCGGCCTCTTCGTCGGCCTTGTGTGGAAGGGGGTACCGCGCTTCATCGAGGCTTTCGAGTTGCTCGGCCTGGCGATCACCGTTCCCCTCCAGACGCTCGCGCGGATCGGTGAGCTGACACCGTACTGGTGGCCCGTGGGACCGATCTTGCTGGCGATCCTGGCGATCTCGTGGGTGCGATCGGGCACGGCGGCCCGGTTTCAGTCGGTGCGTGGAGCTGGCTGCGGATCTTTCCGTGGATGCGCTCGGTCCTGGCAAATTACGAAACTGCCAATTTCGCCGAGCTTCTCGCTCTCTTGCTCGAGCACCAGGTTCCCTATCCGGCCGCGCTCAAACTTGCCGCGGAATCGACGGGCGACCGGCGGCTGATCGGGCGAGTCGGCCAGATGGCGGCCGCCGTCGAGCGCGGCGAATCACCCGCGACTGCGGTAGAAGCCATTGATCGGCGGACGTTTCTGCCGATGCTCCGCTGGGTGCTGTCGACCGGGCAGGAGCAAGGATCGACGGTGGCGCGCTCAAGAACCTGGCAGACGTCTATCGCAAACGGGCGCAGTATCAAACCGAGCGCGTCTCGGTGTTTCTCCCGACAATCTTGATGATCGCCATCGGCGCGAGTGCGACCTTGATCTACGCCCTGGCCCTCTTCTTGCCGCTGACTTCAATGCTCCGAGAGCTCACTTTGCCATGAATTTCACGGGAAAAGTCCGGACGTCGCGATATCCTTGCTATCGGTGATCAAGCCAAGGCGCGTGGCCCGCTCCCGGAGCTGCGCCAGGCGTGCGAGAGAGCCGATCAGTCAGTCAGTTGGTCAGTCGGTTTGTGCTGTGCCGTGGGAGGTCGGAATGTCGAGTGCGTGGCGGCCAATGAATGGGACAGACCGGCTCAGCGGGGCCGAGACGGCGGAGATTTCCCGCCAGATCGCGGGCCTGGCGACGGCCGGCTTGCCACTGGCCCACGGCCTGACGGCACTGGGCGAGGAGCTACCGCCAGGCCGGCTGCGCCGGTCGATGAGCCGGCTTGCCGAGAGCCTCAAGTCGGGCGACTCGCTCGACGAGGCGATGGAAAACCAGAAGGCCAAGATTCCGCCCCACCTCCGTGGGCTGGTGATCGCCGGCCTGCGATCGGGACGGCTCGGCGATATCTTGAGCCGATTCTCGCAATACGTGAGCATCGGCACGGACCTCAAGCGGCGGTTCTGGCTCAGCCTGGCCTATCCGGCGCTGACGGTCTGTATCGCGGCGACGCTTTTTGTCTTTATTTGCCTGGTCGTGGTCAGGCAATTCGATGCCATCTATCGCGATTTCGGTGTGCCGCTGCCGCGCTTGACGATCGCCCTGTTGCAGGTCGCGCGGGTCGTCAACGACATTTGGGTGCCGATGGCCATCGTGGTCGGTGCGTTCGCATTCATGATGGTCGCCGGCCGGCTCGTTCTGCCGCCGCGGCTTCAGCGCAGTCTTGCGGGGCGTTTGCCTGTGATCGGGATCATCTGGCTGACCACGTCACGGGCGGAGTTTTGCCATCTTCTGGCACTCTTGCTGGAGAGTGATCTGCCGTTGCCAGAAGCCCTTCGTCTCGCGGGTGAAGGGGTGCAAGACGCGCGTGTCGAAAGCGTGAGCCGGGTGATGGCCGACCAGGTGGAATCGGGAATGACGCTCGCGCAGGCCATGGCGAAAGGGCGTCTCTTCGAGGCCGGTCTACCCCGGCTCATTGGTTGGGCCGAAAAACAAAAGTCGCTGCCGGCGGTGCTCCACGTCGCCGGCGCGATGTTCGAGTCGCGTGCCCGCACGTTCTCGACGTTTATCGGAACCTTGCTCAATGTTCTCTGTGCGCTCGCGGTGATGTTCCTGGTCATGATCGTGCCGGCCCTTTTTATTCCGCTCATCACCTTGATCTCCCGGCTCTCGGGCTGAAGTCGTTTGAACTCGAATGGAGAACGTCGTGTCCATGGGACCCGCCAAGCCTGCCGTCAGCGAGGAGCCGCGGTCGCAGCCCGACCCCGAGGCACCCAGGCCCCCCGAGGCGATGAACAAACCAGCCCCCGCGGAATTCGATCCGTCGGTCCTTGAAACAGCCTCGGCGCCGATGAGGTGGCGGTTGAGCCACATGATGTACCTCGTCGCCGGCGCGGCGATTTTTCTCTGGTTCGCATTACTTGCCACTGATTCGGTCGTCATGGGCTCGCTCTTCGTCATCGGCGGGTTCGTCTTTATCTTCTCGGCCGTGATGGGCGCGGGCCTCATCCTCGCGCGGCGGCGATCAACGCGGCAAGATTCTCTGTTGTGGGTCGTGGCGATCGCCGCCGAGGAGGGCATGCCGCTGGCGCCGGCGGTCGCCGTCTTCGCCGAGCAGTATCGCGGCAAGACGCGTCGCCGGCTTTCGGAACTGGCGTCGCAACTTGAGTCGGGAACGTCGATTGCCGAAGCGCTCGAGCAATCGCGCCATCTTGTCTCGAGGGATGCCGTGCTCCTGGCCTGGATCGGCCAGACCGCCGGACGGCTCTCGCGCGCCTTGAAGATGGCAGCCACATCGAGGTCGGGCCAGTTACCGATCTGGACGGCGATCACCGCGCGGCTGTCTTATATTCTCGCCCTGATGCTCGTCATGCAATTCATCACGGCTTTCATCATGTATTTCATCATTCCGAAGTTTGAAGCGATCTTCCACGACTTCAACGTGTCGCTTCCGCAGATAACCGTGCTGGTCATCGAGGTCTCGCATCTTTTCGCGAAATACGCGCTGGTCACGATCTGGATTCCGGTCGTCGAAGTGGCGCTCCTTTTATTCATGCCCCTGAGTTTTCTCGCGTGGGGGAATTTCGCCGTTCCTCTGTTCGATCGCGTGTTCGACCGCCGTCATGCGGCGCTCGTACTGCGGTCGCTGGCCTTGATCGTTGATGCCGACAAGCCGATCGCCACGGGGCTTGCCACGCTGGCTGAGCATTATCCAACCGGGCGGATCCGCCGCCGGCTCGCGCGAGTTGAGTCTCAGGTCAAAGACGGGGCGGACTGGATCGAGTCATTGGTGCGAAATCACGTGATCCGCCCCGCCGACGGCGATGTGCTCGTCTCGGCGGCCGAGGTGGGAAACCTCGGCTGGGCACTCTCCGAGCTGGCCGAAGCCGCCGAGCGGCGGCTTGCCAACCGGTTTCAGGTTGTCGTTCAGTCTTTGTTTCCCCTGGTCGTCGTGATGCTCGGCATGGTGGTTTTCATCATGGCCATGGCTTATTTCGTCCCGCTCGTGGAGCTGATCACGGAGTTGACCCGCCAATGACACCACGACCGAAACAATTGAGACGCCGCGGCTCGCTCCTGGTCGAGCTGGCCATGGGCACGGCCCTCTTCACGATCGCGATGACTCTCACCGTCAAGATTCTGGGCACCGTCGCGGTCGAACGCCGAGCCGCCGAGCGCCGGCAACAGGCCTTGCTCGAGGTCGGCAATCTGATGGAACGAATCACGGCCTACCCGTACGACGAGCTGAGCCCCGACCTGGCAAAACGGCTGAGTCTCTCGCCGGCGGCCAGGGCAGCCCTTCCTCACTCCGAGCTGGGAATCGATATCAGTCCGGTCAAGGCTGGCAAAGGCACGAGCCGATCGTCGAAACGCATCGCGCTGGTCGTCCGCTGGCAGGGGGGCGGCGGCGAGTGGGTGGCACCAGTGCGGCTCGTATCATGGGTCGAAAAGCGAGGTGACGGGCGATGAAAAATCGATCGTCGAATCACGATCGCCGCCGGTCGCGCCGCGGGATCACCATCATCGAGGTCTTGATCGTCGTCAGCGGAGTCAGCATGTTGCTGGCCATCTGCGCGGTCTCGATCCAGGCCCTGCTCCGGGCCAACAGCGACGCCCAGCACCGCTACCGCGGCGCTGTCGCCATCGAACGACTGGCACGGCAGTTCCGCGAGGACGTCCACGCGAGCACCTCGCTTGCGATCTCCGGAATGGACAAGACGCCGGGAAGTTCGTCCGGAGTGCATATCAAACTCGATCCCAGGCATATCGTCTTCTACAAGGCCGGCGATGGCGGCGTCATTCGCAATGAATCGAAGGATGCCAAGATCATCGCGCACCAGACTTACACTCTGCCGAGCGAGAGTGTGATTCGCTTCGAGCACCGCGCTGAGGCCGGCCGCAAACTCGCGGTTCTGGTCTATTCGCGCGGGTCGGGCAAGAGCCGGATCGATCCACCAAGGCCGGTCGAGATCGTCGCCGTGCAAGGCAGGGATCGTGTAGGGCCAATCGGAACACCAGCCGGAGAGAGGCCGAAATGATTCTTGCTCGCACCAGGAAGCCGCCGCGTGGGCTCACGGTGGTTGCCGTGCTTTTATTTCTGGTCCTTCTGACGCTGATCGGCGGGGCCTTGCTCAAGGTCGGCCAGGCGCGCCGCGAGCTGGGTCGTGCCCAGGAGCGCCGCCTCCAGGCTGAATGGCTGGCCGAATCGGGGCTCCAGCGCGCTTCAGCCGCGCTCGAGCATGATCCGAAGTACTCGGGCGAGACCTGGAATCTTGATAGCGGCGACCTTGGTATCGGCGAGCCGACCAAACCGAGCCACGGCGATGCCGATGCCGATGTCAAGACCGATGCCCAGGCCGCGGCCGCTGTCGTCACGATCGCCGTCGAATCAGTGGCCGCGGATCCGAACCATCGGCGCATCCGCGTTCAGTCGGAGTACCCGCGGGAACCGTCGCGCCGGGCGCGCCACACCAAGCAATTGATGATTGAACTTGACCCAAGCAAAGCAGGAGCCCGTTCATGATTTCTCAAAGGTCAGGTAATCCGGCGGCATGCCGCCGGCAGGATCGGCGGCAGCGGCAGGCGCGTGCGTGGCCAGCAGCGGCGTTCACGCTGATCGAGCTCCTGGTGGTGATCGCGATCATCGCCGTGCTGATCGCGCTTTTGCTACCGGCCGTGCAGGCGGCACGTGAGGCCGCGCGTCGGTCCCAGTGCTGCAACAACCTGATGCAGGTGGCGATTGCCATCCAGAGCTACGAGTCATCGCACGAAGTGTTTCCGCCCGGAGTCGTGAACCCGACCGGGCCGATCGTCGATCAGCCCAAGGGCTATCACTTCGGGTGGCTCGTTCAGATCCTTCCCTATACCGAGCTGAAAAATGTGTATAACCACTTCAATTTCAAGCTCGATCTGTACGAAACGGCCAATCTGACGACACGAACCACGCTCGTGCGCGGTTTCCTTTGCCCGTCGGATCCGGGCGCCAATCGCGGGGCATCGGGCGTCGCGATGACCAGTTATGCCGGTTCTCACAACGACGTGGAAGCGCCGATCAGCACGACCAACAAGGGTGTCTTCTTCCTCAACAGTGCCATTCGGCTGGAAGACATCAGCGATGGCACGTCGCAGACGATCTTCGTTGGCGAAAAACTCAACGATGGTCTGGGCGAAGGTTGGGCATCGGGCACGCGAGCGAGCCTGCGGAATTCCGGCTCGGGGATCAACTCGGCCTCGCAGCGAGGCTCACGGGCGCTGGCGGACAGCGATGACGGCGGCGACAACGCCGCAGCCTCGAAATCAGCGATCGCGGCCGGCGCCGACGACGGACTTCGGTTTGTTGGCGGTTACAGTAGCCGGCACCCCGGCGGGGCCAACTTCTCGTTCGGGGATGGATCTGTCCGGTTCATCAAGAATTCGATCACGCCGCGGATATTCCGGTGGCTGGCGAATCGTTCCGACGGCGAGATCATCAGCTCCGACACATTCTGACATGCGACGAGAGGAGAAGTCTTCATGGGCCGCCGCCGCGCCTTTACGATGATCGAGCTGATGATCGTGGTCGGGATTATTGCCGTCTTGATCGCGCTATTGCTACCAGCCATTCAGGCGGCCCGCGAGCAGGCGCGGCGTGCCCAGTGCACGAACAATCTGTCGCAACTGGGCCTGGGCGTGGCGAGCTATGTATCAACCCATAATGTTTTGCCGCCGGGTGTCGTCAACGCTCAGGGTCCGATCGTCAACCTTCCGAATGGCTATCATCACGGCTGGGTGCTCCAGATCCTGCCGTTCATGGGCCAGACCAACGTTTACAATCATTTCAATCTTCGAGATAGCGTCTACGCGGCGAGCAACTTCACAGCGCGCACGGTGCGCATCAGTACGTTGACGTGCCCGTCAGACGGCCGCACGGGCTCGAATAATTATGTCGGGTGCCACCATGATGTCGAGGCGCCGATCGCCGCCGACAATCATGGGGTGCTTTATCTGAACAGCCATTTGCGGCTCGATGACATTTCGGACGGATTGGCTCAAACGATCTTGCTGGGCGAATCGCGCGACCATGAATTGTCGGCAATGAGCTGGGCGTCGGGCACGAGTGTGACTCTGCGCAACGCAGGGCACCCGATCAACGACCATGCCAGTGTGGGAACGGTCGTGCAGGGTACAGCGGGCCTCAGTGACGACGAACGCCTGGCAGCCATACAACAAATGGTCGAGGACGGCGTCGTACCCATCAATTTCGTGGGAGGATTTTCGAGCTTGCACCCGTTGGGGGCGAACTTCGTCTTTTGCGACGGCTCGATCCATTTCTTGAAGGTTTCAATAAATCAGCAGATTTATAGAAATCTCGCCCATCGTGCCGACGGCGAGGCGATCAGCGACGATGCGTTTTGAGCGTTCGAGAGCGTTGCAGATGTTCGCGACGATCTCCAACCAGGCAGGCTCGATTACTCGATAGACAACGTCTTCCGTTTGCAATGCCCGCAAATTGGAATTCTTTGTCATCGATCGTCACTATCTCAGGCACACGTGGCCAAAGACGCGATTCTGGTTAATACCGACTCATGCGACTCCGTCCCAGTCTCGACCCGGAACTCCGGGTCTTCCTGCTGAAAGTAAATGTCATCAGAGTCAGTGAACACGCGAGCCAGGAATCCAACCTCTCCGAACCACCACGACAGGGTCACTCCGCCAAGGGGCGATGGCGACACTGTCGGCGCTGGTAGGTGCTCACAAGTCTCAATAGCTCTCTCCGCGAAGTCGGCGGCGGCCAGGCAGGCGGCTCGAGTGATCGGCCTTGCACTTTCAGTCCAGTCAGGCCCTCGTTCCATGCTCATGATGATCGAACGAAGCGGTTGCACTTGCTCTTCGCCTTGACCGAGGCGTGTTACGTCCGCAACGCGATTAACGCCAGGCATTTCGTCGCTCCATCGAAAAATTGCAGCAGCTTGCTTGCCAGTAACATGAAAATCACATTGGTCAAAACATTTATTGTCGTTTAATTTTATTGGCAATTGAACAACTTATCCCATGAACGTTTTTTCAGTCAACCAGGAAGATGTCAGACCACCATCGTAGACACTCAGGTCCCGAAATACTCAACCTCGCTATTTTACGATGTCCACGTAGCCAAGATCAATGCGACGTATGAGGTTGCAGAAATACGGAAATGAGTCGGAGGCCTTTACCGCGCAGCATGACCGGCTCGGGGTTACCAACGACGACCTGGTTGGGTTCATGATGGAGATTTGCGACAACCCCAAAGCGTGCCACACGTGGACATGCATCGCGGTAACTGCTCGAGCTGCTTGGCTGAACAAATGGCTAATCGCGCAGATCGGGATTCGGGCGGCATGTGCTTCGATCAGGCCGGCGTAACTGTTATCATGCGATTCAGGCGCAAATCAGCGGCGTCTGCACCTATTTCACTGTCACTCCCGCCCGCCGAGGACGTCCATGCCGACACTGCCGCATATCTTGTTCACAGGCGCAATCGTTTTGGCGATGGGATCGACCTCGGTACACGCCGCCGACCCTCAGAGAAGCCCGAACCCGGAACCCTTCCAGCCTGATTCCGCCACGGTCCAGCGCTTCGGGTCGGGCTATCGCTACCCGCAAGCCGGCTGGACTGTGCTCCATATCGAAGGCGAGCCTTATGAACGAGGCTATCAGCACGGACGTCTCATGGCGCCTGAGATCGGCCGGTTCATCGGCGAGATCGCGCGATATCGCAGCAGCAAGGCGCCGAGCGACGCCTGGGACGATTTGCGGCTGATCGCCGATGCCCTGTTCTTGCGCCGGTTTGATCCGGAATATCTCGAGGAAATGAAGGGCATCGCTGACGGGGCATCTGCGGCGGGGGCGAAGTGGGACGACCGGCCGCTCGACTTACTCGACCTGGTCACCATCAATGCCGATGTCGAGACCAACTTTCTCTCGAATGCGCTCGACGCCACGGCAACCGGCCTCGAAGGGCGGCGGTTTCGCGAACCGGCCGTGCAAGGGCCGATTCACCCGCAAGAATCGCATTGCAGCGCCTTCGCCGCAACGGGGCCAGCGACCGCCGATGGCCAGGTCGTGATCGGACATATCACCATGTGGAACCTGTTCCACGCGTATCATTACAACGTCTGGCTCGACGTCAAACCGGCGCGTGGACATCGCGTCTTGATGCAGACGTATCCAGGCGGCATCATGAGCGGCCTCGATTATTACATGAACGACCGCGGCATCGTGGTGTGCGAGACCACGATCGCTCAGACCAGGTTCGACGCGGCCGGCTTGCCCCTCGTCGATCGCATTCGCCGTGCCCTTCAATATGGCGACTCGATCGATAAGGCCGTTCGGATCCTGGGCGAGGGGAACAACGGGCTTTATACCAACGAATGGCTGCTCGCCGATACGAAGACCAACGAAGTCGCGATGTTCGAGCTGGGCACGCACAAGAGCCGGCTCTGGAGGAGCAGCAAGAACGATTGGTTTGGAGGGACCGCGGGGTTTTACTGGGGATGTAACAACGCCAAGGACCTGGAAGTCAGGCTCGAGACGGTTCCGGCTCTCGACGGCCGCCCGGCTAACGTGGTGTTCCATCCGTCTGATCGCGACCGCAAATGGCTCGAGCTTTTTGATCACAGGAAGAAGGGGATCGACACGGACTTCGGATTCACGGCGTTCACGACGCCGCCGTTGTCGGCAGCGCATTCGCTCGACGCGAAATTCACGACGACAGCCATGGCCCGCGAGCTCAAGACCTGGGCCAAGTTCGGGCCGCCTCTCAGCCACACATGGGAGCCGACCGAAGCCGAGCGTCAAGCGTCACGGCCAGATTCATCCCCTGGTGCCCAACGATTGGACCGTCTTGCGTGCTGATCGGCCCGACAACAGCCCGGCCAGTCAGGCCCAGGCCATTGACCTCGCGCGAATTCGAACAGAAAGACGACCGTGCCCCCGAACGAATCAATACACCCGCGTGGTATGGCACGATCTTGCCGGAATCCGATGGCGATATCTGGCTGGCGTCGGCCTTCGCTGACTTCGAACGAATTGTCGCACGCGAGAAGGCCATCGAGGCTCATCATGCTGGCACCAAGCTCAGTGCGCGCGATCGCGAGCGGCTGGCGCAGGCGCTCTTCGTGCCGGAGTCGCGCTACTTATCGGCCGTCGCGCGGCGCGGCGGCCACGATATCGCGCTGAGCGAGGTTCGCGCCGATCTGCGGTCGGACGAATGGTACGACATCGCGGCCGGCAAGGGCGTGCTCGTCCTGGCCGAGCTGCGCGCCATCATGGGGAACGGTGTGTTCGACCCGTTCATGGACGCGTTCGGCCGTGCCCATGCGGGCAAGAAGGTTTCGAGTGCCCGATTCTTTGCGGCGGCCGAAAAAGTTCACGGCCGACGGCTCGGCGATCTCAAAGCGGCCTGGCTCAATGGCGAGGCACTGTCAAAATTGGGCGCCGACGTGCGCCAGCGCAAGGCAACAGGCCGGTTCTGGTCGGTCGAGTCGTTCGAGCGTCAGCTCGACAAAACCATCATCGTTTACGGAACGATCACCGAAGTCGATGCCCAGCGTGAGGCCGCGCACGGCGCTCCAGCGCAAGCTCGCCGGCCGCTGGGCCAACGTTGACCTGCCGATCAAGACCGATGCGGAATTTTCCGAAAGCGCCATCAAGGATTTCCACATTTTGCTCGTCGGCCGGCCCGCGACCAACCGCCTCGCGGCGCGCCTGGCCACGGCGTTACCCGTGACGTTTCATGATGCCTCGTTCGTGCTGAGCGGCGAAACGTATGCGCACCCGTTGACGGCGATTGTCGCCGCCGGACCGAACCCGATGGCCGGCGACCGGTCGGTCGTCATTTTCGCGGGCCTGAGTGCCGAGGCCACCTGGATGTGTCCGCGGCGCTTTGCGGATTATGCGGGCGACGGCGCGGAAGTCTTGCTCATGGAACACGCCGGGCAATTGAGAAAACTGGCTGTCCCGCCCGCTGCCAATACGGTCGCGATCTCATCGGCAGCGCGTTGAACCGCCAGGCCCCGATGACCAAGAGCCAATGCGGTCTCATTTATTTCACGGGCGTTGCCAGATCGCGTAGAAAACGCCAGTCGTCGGGAACCTCGATCAGTGAGGGTCCGCCCCGATCGAGGGCCGCGTGCATGGCCGCCCGAAACTCTTGCGGCTGTGCGCGCCTGCGCGCCGGGTACCCCGAACGCCGACGCGAGCTGGCGGAAATCGGGATTGTTGAGCTCGACGTCGATGTAGCGCGCCTGGTGAGCGAATTTCTGGATATTCTTGATCGCGCCGTAATTCGAGTCATTGTGAACGACCGCGATCACGGGCAAGTGATATCGCGCGACGGTCGCGAGCTCCTGGGCGGTCATGACGAAGCCGCCGTCGCCGCTGACCGAGACCACCGCGGTGCCCGCGAGCGCGGCCGCCGCGCCAATCGCCGCGGGGAACGCCCAGCCGAGCGTGATATAATTCGACGGGTAAAAGAAGCGCCGCGGCCCGTACGAAGGCCAATCCGCCTGCATGCGAAAGCCGATTTCACAGGCATCGGTGAAGACAGGGACGTCATCCGGCAGAACATCTCGCAACGTGTCGATCAACCATTCAGGACGCGGATGGCGGGCCTGCCGTGCCTCTTCCCAGAGATCGCCCCAGCCGTTGCGAGTTTCCGCTGGCGGCAAGGACGAGATCAGGGCACTCAAAGCCGCGCAAGCGTCGGCGACGACACCCAGGGAAACGGGGTAATTCATACCGATCTGATCGGGATCGATGTCGATCTGAATCAGGGTTTTCGGAACCGTCATGCGCCGCCAGTCAGTCATCACCTCGGTGAACCGGCAGCCGACGGCCAGCATCGCGTCGGCATGGGCCAGCGCGTGCCGACCCCGGCTGGAGCGCGCATGGCCAAGCGAAAGGGGATTGCGCTCATCGAGTATTCCCTTTCCATTGAGGGTGGTGACCACGGGCGCTCCGAGCCGTCCGGCCAGGGTTTCCAGCTCTTTCGACGCTTCCGACCAGATCGCGCCGCCGCCGGCCAGAATGATCGGCCGCTCGCTCTTGAAAAGGATCTCGGCCGCGCGTGCAATCGCCGCGGCGCAAACGTTGGGCTCAGGCCGTCGCGGATAAGCCGGCCACTCGACCGGGATGGAACACGGCCCGCGCATCAAGTCCTGCGGCAAGAACAGGGCGGCCGGCCGGGGGCGGCCCCATGTCATGGCCTGAAACGCCATACCGAGGAAGCGCGGGATGTCGTCATGGCGACGAACGGTGCCGCACCACTGTGTGACCGGTTTGAAGATTCCCTCGAGGTCGATTTCGTGGTAATTCCCGCACTCGCGGTCGAGGGCATCCGAGTTGACCTGGCCCGCGAGCAAGAGCGTCGGAACGGAATCGGCCCAGCATTCGGCGAGCCCGGTGAGGGCATTCGTCGCTCCCGGTCCGGCCGTCGTGCAGACGACTCCCGGCCGGGCGGTCACGCGGGCATAGCCATCCGCGGCGAACGCGCCGGCTTGCTCGTTTCTGATGAGGGTTGTCGCAATCGCGCCGGAGCGCGAGATGGCATCATAGATTGCCGTCGAGTGCGAGCCCGGCATGCCGAAGAGATGGTTCACACCCCATTTGACAAGACCATCGACGAGCACGTCCGCACCGGTTTTCATCGCACGATCCTCCGCCAAACGTAAACCCGCGATCTCTTTGGCGCGGGCTTCGCATGGTCACTCCGCGAGCAGTATAACAACTCGCAACGAGCCTCAAGAGTGCGTGCCGATCGCCGGGAGGAGTACCACCTCTTGCAGCGGCCAGGGATCGAGTATGATGGGGCCATCTCATGAAAAAGGCTGGCCTCGGTGGGGCTGATTCGCGTCATCGATCGTGATACCAGGGCCTGGAGGAGGCGTTGTCCATGAAATCGAAGAATCCGCCCCGGCGGCGCTCCGCACGCGGCGCCGGGCTGTGGCCGGCGCTCCCGGTGCGAGCGGGCCGGCGATCACTCTCGATTTCGTCCAGCACCGGATCGAGACGTTTAACCAGGCCCAAGGGGGCGGAGTGCTGGTGAAGAAGGACCGCAACGGCTACACGCTGATCCGCGAAGATACGTTTGTACCGATCGCCAGGCTCAGACCGAAGGATTCGACCGGCCGATTTGAAGTCCTTTACTGGAATGCCTCGACCGAGCGGTGGCGGGCCGTCGGCCTCATGGGCGGGACGATTTTGCCCCTGGATGAAGCACTCGAGTTCATCGCCAGCGATCCGATGGATTGCTTCTGGATGTAAATAGACCTCGACTCTCGTCTCGATCGCCAGGTTCGGCGCATGCCGCTCAGCGCACCGGCTCATCCGGCCGCGGCGCTGTAGCTCGCCGCAAGATTCTGGAACGCGGCGAGCTGCTGGGCTTCCCACACTGGGCCACGATTGAGCTCGTTCGCCAGCAAGCGGGCGACCGTGGGCGCGGCCGCGAGGCTCGCGTGGACGTCGAGAAAGAGGGCTCGCAATCGCCGCGCCAGCACATCTTCGACGGTGCGCGCGGCCTCGTGGCGCGCGGCCCAGACCACCTCGCCGGCCCGATAGGGCAAGGCCGGGTGCAACGGCTTGCTCCACTCGAGATGTTCGTTCCAAACCGCCTTGAGAGCGTCGCCGTCGCTCCCGTAGACAGCCAGGGGATCGGGAACGTCGGGCCGTGGGGCACGCCATCCGTGAAGCCGTAAGCCCGCGGTCGTTGACGGTTTCTTATCGAGCGTTCCAACACGCGCCGCATGATCGACGGCATCGATGGCCATCCGCCGGTAAGTCGTCCACTTGCCGCCCGTCACGGTCACCAACCCCGAGCCCGAAACTTGAACCGCGTGCTCGCGTGAAAGCGTCGCCGTTTTTGAGCCGGCGGCGCCGCGAAGCAAGGGACGCAGTCCAGCGAAACGGCTCAAGATTTCGTCGTTTTGAGGGCGCCGATCGAGATAGCGGCCGACGTATTCGAGCAGGTAGTCGATCTCGGCGCCCAGGGGAACCGGCTCGAGCACGTTGGCCGTGGTCGGGGTGTCGGTCGTTCCGACCAGGGCGTGGTCATGCCACGGAATGGCGAAGATCACCCGGCCGTCGTCGGTGCGCGGCACCAGAAGAGCCGTTTCGCCGGGAAGAAACGATCGGTCGAGCACGATATGCGCGCCCTGGCTCACCGTGAGCATTGGCGAGGCACCGGGCTCGTCCAGCGTGCGCAGCCGGTCGACGCCGACGCCCGCGGCGTTGATCACGGCGCGGGCACTGACCCTGAATTCCTCGCCGGTCTCATCATCGCGGGCGGTCACTCCGACGATGCGTCCGCCGTTCTTGACGAATCCCAGGATCGGCGCGTAGTTGAGAATGGCTCCGCCGAGCTCGGCAACAGTGCGTGCCAGCGTGATCGCCAGCCGCGCATCATCAAACTGACCATCCGTATAAAGAATTCCGCCGCGCAGCCCGGCGGCGCGAATCGTCGGAATTCGCTTCTGAACTTCAGCGCGGCCCAGCCAGCGCGACCAGCCGAGACCGAGACGCCCGGCGAGCAGGTCATACAGCTTGAGCCCCGTACCGTAATAAGGGAGCTCATGCCAGTGGTAGGCCGGAACGATGAAATCGCGTCGATGAACGAGCTGAGGCGCATTCTGAAGCAGGATCCCGCGTTCGTTCAGGGCCTCGCGCACGAGGGAAACATTGCCCTGAGCGAGGTAGCGCACACCGCCGTGAATCAATTTTGTGCTTCGGCTCGATGTCCCATGGGCAAAGTCGCGAGCCTCGAGCAACAGCGTGCGATATCCCCGCGCCGCCGCGTCGACCGCCGACCCGAGACCGGTCGCGCCGCCGCCAATGATCACGATATCCCAGACTTCCCCGGCGCGCAGCGCGCTCGAGATTTTCGGCTCGAGAAAGCGATCCCATGCGACCATCATACTCGATGGTTGTCGGTTTAGGGCATTGCGAGCCGCTGTCAAAAAAAGTTAGCCTTCAGAAGTTCGATTCATGGTTCCCGACCGATCCACGCTGGCTCACAGCGGGTGAGCCCGAACGATTTCGGTCGTCCCAATTTCGAGGAGATACGTAATGGAGACGATGCTGGCCCTCGTGAAGAAAGAGGCCAAACCGGGTCTTTGGCTCGACGAGGTGCCGGTGCCCCGGATCGGGATCAACGACGTGCTCATCAAGGTGTTGCGCACCGGAATTTGCGGCACCGACGTGCATATCGAGGCCTGGGACGCCTGGGCGAGCAAGACGATCCCCGTGCCCATGGTTGTCGGCCACGAGTTCGTGGGCGAGATCGTCGAGACGGGCTCGAACGTCACGGACTTTCACGTCGGCGAGATCGTCAGCGGCGAGGGCCACGTGGTCTGCGGGCGATGCCGCAACTGTCTGGCCGGCCGCCGCCATCTGTGCAAGGACACCAAGGGCGTCGGCGTCAATCGCCCCGGCGCGTTCGCCGAGTACCTGTCATTGCCGATGACCAACGTCTGGGTGCACGATCCGAGTATCCCGCGCGATGTTCAATCGATTTTTGATCCCTTCGGCAACGCCGTCCACACGGCGCTTCAATTTGATGTGCTGGGCGAAGACGTGTTGATCACCGGGGCTGGCCCGATCGGAATCATGGCCGTGAGCGTGGTTCGCCATGCCGGGGCGCGGCATATCGTCATCACGGATGTGAATCCCTACCGCCTCGACCTAGCCAGGAAGATGGGCGCGACCCTGGCCGTCGACGTGCGCGAGCAGTCGATCGCAAGTGCGCAGAAAGAGCTCGGAATGAAGGAAGGTTTTGACATTGGCCTGGAGATGTCGGGCAGTCCCGACGCGTTTCGCGACATGCTGGCGAACATGTGTCATGGCGGCAAGGTCGCCATGCTGGGCATTCCGACCAGGGAAATCGCCATCGACTGGAGCACGGTCGTTTTCAACATGATCACGATCAAGGGAATTTACGGCCGTGAGATGTATGAAACCTGGTACAAGATGACCGTGATGCTCCAGTCGGGCCTCGACATCAGCCCGATCATCACGCATCGGTTTCCGTTTCGCGAATTTCAGAAGGGTTTCGCGGCCATGAAGTCGGGCGAGTCGGGAAAAGTCATTCTGACCTGGCACGAAGGCTAAATTCAGAGGACGTTTGGCTCATGTATGGCGCGATCGAGCAACACATCAACGGGCAGATCAACGAGATACGCCAGGCCGGGCTTTTCAAGGGCGAACGCGTCCTGAGCTCGCCCCAGCAAGCTCACGTCGGTGTCACCGGTCGTCCCGAAGTCCTGAATATGTGCGCGAACAATTACCTTGGGCTGGCGAACCATCCCGAGGTCGTCAAAGCGGCCCATGGGGCGCTCGAACATTGGGGCAATGGTCTCGCGTCAGTGCGATTCATCTGCGGCACGCAACAGCCGCATAAAGAGCTCGAAAAAGCGATCTCGGAATTCCTCGGGATGGAAGACACGATTCTCTATTCCTCCTGCTGGGATGCCAATGGCGGCCTTTTCGAGACCCTGCTCGGCCCCGACGACGCGATCATTTCCGACGAACTCAACCACGCGTCGATCATCGACGGCGTGCGGCTCTGCAAGGCGCAACGATTCCGCTACAAGAACAACGATATGGCCGACCTCGAGGCCAAGCTTGAAGAAGCGCGCGAGGCTCGGTTTCGGATGATCGCGACCGACGGCGTCTTCTCGATGGACGGAACCATCGCCGACCTCGGGACTATTTGCGACCTGGCGGAGAAGCATGACGCGATTGTGATGGTCGACGACTCGCACGCGGTCGGCTTCATGGGCGAGTCGGGGCGCGGCACCCACGAATATCGTGACGTGCTCGGACGGGTCGACATCTTGACGGGCACCCTGGGCAAGGCGCTTGGCGGCGCCAGCGGCGGCTACACGAGCAGCCGATCGGCGATCGTCACGTTGCTGCGCCAGCGGTCGCGGCCCTACTTATTTTCAAACTCGGTCGCGCCGTCGATCGTCGGGGCCTCGCTCAAGGCGCTCGAGATCTGCCGCCGTTCGACCGATCTTCGCGACCGCCTCGAACAAAATACCCGGTACTTCCGTGCCGCGATGACCGCGCGGCGATTCAACATCATCCCCAGCGAGCACCCGATTGTGCCGATCATGATCGGCGATGCCGCGCTGGCGGCGAGAATGGCCGAGAGCCTGCTTGCCAAAGGGATCTACGCCATCGGGTTTTCTTACCCCGTCGTCCCGCAAGGCAAGGCGCGCGTCCGGGTGCAGGTCTCGGCGGCACACTCGCGCGAGGATCTCGACTTCGCCATCGATGCGTTCACACAGGTGAGAGATGAGCTTGGCTTGAGCTGAGATGAGTTCGATTGAGTTGAATGAAGAGCCCTCGATTTACATGACTGGAAACATCCAAGACCGATGCTGGTAGGTTATGTCAGTGACGAGCGCTACGTCGCGCTGGCCGACGTGATCATCGAATTCGAGGGGAGCGCGGGCTCATTCGAGGCGCGGTCGCGCGCGACCGGCTCGATTCACGTCGAGCTGCCCGAAGGAGACTATAAAGTCACGCTTCAGAAGCCGGGCTTCGGCTCAAAGAGCGTGTTCGTGAACGTGGCATCAGGCCGATTGGTGCATCATTTTCGTCTTCTGTCAGACGGCTTGCTCGGCTATGCGTGGCCCAAAGCTGTCAGGGCCGGAGATCGGTCCGAGTTTCGCGTCCATTCGGTCGAGCCCTATCACCTGACTCTCTGGCGGTACGGTTTCAAGAAAGAACAAGTCCGCAGTCTCGGCTGGTTTGACGAGCACGGCCCGCGCGCGACGATGCAGATCACACCCGACGGCGATTACTCACAAACCGGGGTCGCGTGGAACAAGTCTGGCTATGCCAACCCGGCACTGCACCAATACGTCACCGCGCCCGAACCGTCGGGTCTTTATTACTTCCACTCGCGCACGGCGCGTGGAGCCGAGTTCGGGTTCCCGTGGATCGTGGCGCCGAGGAAGCCGAGGGCATCTGTCGCCGTGCTCGCGTCGAACATCACCTGGAACGCGTACAACAGTTTCGGCGGGCGAAGTAATTACATCAATCCCGACGGGCTGCCACCCACGCCCACGGTGAATGCCCGGCTCGAGCTGGGGCGCTATACCGACCCTGACAGCGTCACATACGGCTGCGAGGAATACGCACCGCTCTCGTTCGAGCGTCCTGAAACGATCAACCACGTCGACCTGGCGACGAGGATTCAAGATCCGATCGAGGGGCGGGCCGCCTGCCATGTCGCCCCGGCCGAGTGGCGGCTGCTCGGCTGGCTCGAACGCGAACAGTTTGCTTATGACTACTACGCCGAAACGCAACTCCACGACGGTGAGCTCGACCTCAACCAGTACAAGGTCTTGATCCTTTCGACACACCCCGAGTACTGGTCGAGGCGCATGTACTTCGCCGTCAAATCGTGGGTTCACGAACGTCGCGGTAAGCTCATGTACCTGGGAGGAAACGGGCTCAACTGCGAGGCTGAGTTCGTCGACCGAGCCACGGTCATCTACCAGAATGGCGATGCGCGTCGCATCAAGCAGGCTAACTACGAGAGCCGTTTCCACGGCCGGGTCGAATCCGAGGCCAGCTTGCTGGGCGTGGTTTTTTCCGAGACGGGGATCATGACGGGCGCGCCTTATCGCGCGCTTGCGACCGACCACTGGGCTTTCACGGGCACCCATCTCAAGAAGGGTGATTTGTTCGGCGAGTCGAGCCTGCACATGCGCTGCCCCGGGGGTGCCTCGGGACATGAGACAGACAAGGTGTCGCCGAGCTCGCCGGCCAATGTCGTCTGTCTTGCCAAGGGGACCAATATCGACGACGGCGGCGCCGAGCTCGTCTATCATGAAATCGCGAGCGGCGGCGCCGTTTTTTCGGCCGGCTCGATCGCGTGGCCGTCGGCGATCTTGATCGACGATGCCGTCTCACGAATCACGGCCAATATCCTCAATCGATTTCAGTCATCAACCTGATCGTGGAAACCCAACCTGATGCGGATCACGAAGCTCGAGGCCATTCCGGTGCGCGTGCCTCTCAAGGCCGGGATGGTGACCAAGACCGCCCACGGCGACCATCACACGTCAGATTATGTGGTCGTTCGCGTGTATACCGACGATGGAATCATCGGCCTCGGCGAGGCGACCGTCTCGGCGCTCTGGAGTGGCGAGACGAGCAAGAGCTGTGTGTCGGCTCTACACGACCTGATCGGGCCCGCTCTGGTCGGATCCGATCCAGCCCAGATTTCGCTCTTGCGCAAGCGGATGGATTTCCTGATCAAGGTCAATCCGTTCACGAAGGCGGCCGTCGAGATGGCACTCTGGGATATCGCCGGCAAAGCCCGAGGCGTGCCGGTCTACGAGCTCCTGGGAGGCAAGGTCCGGGAGATTATCCCCACCAAGATGATGATCGGCGCCTTTGAAGTCCCGCACGTTCAGGCTCTTGCGAAGCAGTTTCTCGACTGGGGAATCAAGTGTCTCAAGGTGAAAGTGGGACTCGATCTGGCCGGTGATATGGCGCGGGTCAAGGCGGTGCGGGATGTCGCCGGACCTGATATCGCCCTCACGATCGACGCCAATTGCGGGTGGAACGTCACAACAGCGCGCATCGCACTCGAGCGGCTCCGGCCGTTTCACCTGCTGGTCGCCGAGCAACCGATTTTGCCCGGCGACACCGAGGCGATGGCGTCGCTCCGCCCGTCGGGAATTCCGATCATGGCCGATGAGAGTGTCTTCACGCTGGCCGATGCCTGGAACGTTCTGCGTGCCCACGCGGCCGACGTGGTCAGTATTTACCCTGGAAAAAACGGCGGAATCGCCGCGTCGATCGAAATTGCCCACGTCGCTGCGGCGGCCGGAGTACCGTGCCACATCGGCAGTAACCTCGAGCTGGGGATCGGCTCGGCGGCCATGCTGCATCTGGCCGTCGCGGTCGCGAATATCGAGAGCGAGACCTATCCGGCCGATATCCTGGGCCCCCACTACCACGTCACCGATTTGCTTCGCGAACCGCTGAGCCTTCAACCAAACGGGGCGACAGTGCCCGACGGCCCCGGACTTGGCGTCTCTCTCGACGACGATCTGCTCAACCGCTACCGGGCCGATTGAACCGCCAGGATGGCCAATGAACACACCAGGGCTGTTCACTCTTTCAAGATGCCGAGTTTGGCGAAGAGGTTTTGACTGGTCTTAGACAGTATATATTAGTAACTTCCACTGGAGTATAGAGTTACAACAACACGAAATGGGCGTGGCACTATGCGCGATGACCTCCTCCGTTGCCGCATGAGGTAACAAAATCACATCATTGGCAAGTCGCTCTCTCCGTTCATGTCCTCCACCGCGATGGGTGCAACTTGCTGGACCGTAGGCGGTAGGGCGACCCCCGCCGCTTGGAACACGCTGCCGCAGGTACCCTGAGCCTCGTTCCGCAACAGAAATCGTTTGCCGTCCTGCTGGACTTCCGTCGTTTGGAGCTGATCCAAGTCTTGGATCACATCGGCCCATTCGAAGTCGTGTCCTCGTCGCTCCAGCCGAGCTTGCAGCTCTTGTCGCAGCACCAAGGCCAAGAAGGAGCAAAAAACATGGCCCCGAATCGTCGCGTCAAGCCGGTGGTAAATCGGGCGGGTGTGAATCAGCGACTTGGTGGAGCGGAACTAGGGTGGTGAAACTTTGGTATTGACCATCAGAATCGGTTATCCGGTTTTGTTGTGCGCCACCGGCGAGATCGACGGAAAGTCTTGATTCATATAGCGTTCCCGAGAATCACCGAAGAAGCGCCGCGCAATACTTTTTTCGCAAACGGGGCGTGTCAAGACCAACCGTGGCCAGCGCCAGGGCGAGACTCCGTCGAGCCGAGGGCCAGTGCTGGCTCGAAGAGCCTTGGCGTCTCGGAATCACGCAGAAACGTTTCGCTCGCAAGCGACGGTTCAGTGATTGCCTTTGGCCGATCCTGGGAGGGCGAGACTCTGTCGAGCCGGGTGCCAGTGCCGGCTCGGGGAGGTTCGGCGTCTCGGAATCGCGCAGAAACGTTTCGTTCGCAAGCGTCGGTTCAGTCAGTGGCGGAAGAGCGCCAACGCGATTTCGAGTGTGATCAGCAGAACCACCGTGATCTCGAGGGCCTCCATTCGCTGGCCGCCCGCCTGGTGCACCAGGAGATCATAAACATCGCCGACCGTCTCGAGCTTACGGCGGATACTCTGTTGCCAGCCACGAAGGTGAAACCGCGTGCTGGCCACCTCGAATACCGCGCAAGATAATGGTCGCCAATCAGCTTGAGCGAGTTATCGACTCGCTCGAACAGGCTGGTTGCTTCAATCTCGAGCTCGCGAATCTGGCGCACGGCGTCTCCGTGTAGCCGCCATCGTGGTCGCTGCCAGCGCCGCCGCCGATCAGGGCGAATCAGCCGGTACGCCGCTTCGAGCCGGTCATCGAGGCGGTCGTCGATGTGGCGGAATTCGAGAAGCTGGACATTCGCGTACTCGATCACTTGGAGGGTGTCGGCGCAATCGGAGTCGGCGACCACACCGGCTGCCCAGTCGAGCACGACGAGGTCGTGGGGCGTATACGCCAGACGCAGCCGCGTCGCCTCGAGCACCTCGTCGTTGCTGAGCGGCTCGGAATCAAGCCGCAAGAGCCCCGCGATCCAGCCCGCGTGCTCGTCGAGCCACTTGCCGCGCTTGTCTCCAAGCTGGAAGACCACGTACTCTTCGTTCATTTCACTGACGGCGAAGTCGTGAATCGCCGGCCGGATCCGCTCCAGCCAGGGCCCCAGAACGCGGCGCGCGGCCTCGATGGCCGCGGCTGGCTCGGCAAGCTGGCCCGCCAGGACCAAAAGTTGCGCCGGTGTCGTCTCGACATGATACTGAACGCTCAACGAAACCGCGCCGAAATCAAAAAGCGTCAGTTCGCCGCGCGGCGGGCTGCGAAACGACCAGGTGCCTGGCAAATCGATGCCCGTCGGATCAATTTCGACACGGATCGGCGGCGGCCGATAGCCAATCGATTCGGGAGTTCGCCGGCGGCGGCGCGAATTCCGCGCAGCTCCCCGTGGAGAATGACCCGGCGCGGTCAAGCGCGATCTCGTCGCCGACGTCAAAGGCGAACGCCCGATGGACGGTCACGATCATCGATTCGGGCGTCGACGCGTCGGCTGGGTGGCCGCTGCCGGAAATCGGCTCCTTGGTCGAATTCATCAGGCTATATCACGGTTTTCGGGGACTGGTCGATTCGTGAGGGAAGCCATTTTCGGTTCTCCCTGAGTCGCGTCATCGAGCGGAATTGCACGCGGTGGCACGCGCGTCATGATTCACGTGAATCTCGGAAGCTCGGCCGACTCGAATTGTTCGGTTGGAACGGGACTTTCTTCAGTGTTGGCCATTCGGCCGGCGGCGGGGTCACCGTCGATCCGAATGGTTGTCAGGCTGAGGTTCGCTCGCCACCAGTCGGCGGCGTGCGCGGGCGACCAGTTTCCGGCATCGACACAGGCGGCAAGCGCCTGCGACAAGCTTGAGGCATCGTGGTAGCGGTCGCGGGGATCCTTCGACAGGCAGCGGAGCACGATGGCCTCGAGATCCCGCGGTATTCCCTCGTGAATCTGGGATGGAGGTACAACCGGGTCTCGGGCGTGCGCGACCATCACTTCCATCGCGGTGTCGCCCAGGAACGGCGGCCGGCCGGTCAAGGTGAAATAGGCGACGGCGCCCAGGCCGTAGATGTCGGTTGCCCGATCCGGAGCCTTGTGGTGCATGACTTGCTCCGGAGCCATGTATAACGGCGAGCCTGCGATCGTTCCCTCCTGAGAGACGTGAACGGAATCCTCAGCACGAAGAGTCTTGACGAGCCCGAAATCGAGCAGCTTGGTGACATCGTAGTGGCCGCCCCGGTAGGCCGCCATCAGGTTGGCCGGTTTGATGTCGCGATGAATCAAGCCCGAGTCGTGGGCCTCATCGAGGGCATCGCAGGCCTGGCGCAGCAAGTAAATGACCCGGGCCGGGGGCATCGGGCCGAATCGCTCGACCAGCTCGGTCAGGCTGAGGCCCGGTAAATACTCCATCACATAGTAAAACGCGCCGTCATCGTTTCGTCCGTAATCAAAGATCTCGACCGTATTCCAGTGCGAGAGCTTGGCCGTGGCACGCACTTCTTGCTCAAAACGCGCGAAAACGCGGGGATCGCCCACGAGATCGTGGCGGATCAGCTTGATTGCGCACGGCCGTTTGAGCAATTGATGCTCGGCCAGGTAAACCTCACCCATGCCGCCGCCGCCGAGCCGGCGGCCGAGCCGGTACTGGTTGAGTAACTTGGCTTCGTAGGCCTCGGTGCGCAGCGTGTTAATGATGTGCGTTCCGAAAATCGCCGTCAGCGCGCCCAGGACCAGGAACAGGCCGTCCTCACTGACTTTCTCGAGGTTCGCCGCGCGAATCGCCACCTCGTAAAACTCAGGATGTGCCAGGCTCAAGATCCAGGGCACGGCCATCGGTGCCACGGCCATCGGGATGATGAGCTTGGCGGCCCGGACCCATGAGTTGGGGATGAAGATCGCATACGTGAAAATAATCGCCAGCATCCAGAGAACGCTGCTCTTGACGGCTGCCAGGATGCGGATGGGATCGTGGTCACGCACGCCACGCAGCATCAAGGCATACTGCGCGGCCATGAAAAACGCGATGATCAATGAGAAAAGCGTGAGGTCGAGCGTCCGCAACTCGCGTAACGTCGGCTTCCACCGGCTCGAGAGCACCCCAAGGCTCAAGATCAGCATGCAGAGCATCATTCCGTGAAACACGACGGCCAGCGATTCGAGCTTTTGCCAGTGAATGACCAGCGAGCGCACGAAAAAAGCGCAAAACCGACGACCAGCACCAAAGACGCGGAACGCAACCTTTGGTGAAGCAGCCAGCGTATTTCGGTGGCGTGCGCTCTGCTATCTTGTTCGATCACTCGCTTATCAGGCAGGAAGCTGTCCAGCCGCGCGTGACTGCCGATCGTTGACGGCTCGCGGGGTGGATAATCCTCGGTGGCTTCGTGAGGATGATGCATTATGAATTACCAGGCATCTCTGACGGAAAAACCAGGTGGTAAACGCAACGACCGCGAAACAATGACCGTCGTTACGACTCAGAGCATCGTCGAGCGGAGTCGATCGGCGAGGCGCATTCTCCCGCAGACTTCCGCCGGGAACTCGGTGCGCTCGCTCCGGTGCTTTGCGGAACGAGATGGCAAGTGAACCATCGATTCATGAGTCACAGCCAAGTGTTCGCCCTGCAATATCGTTTCGAGCGCCGTTGATTGTACCAGCTTTCAAGACGAATCGACGTGCCCTCGGTTTGCCTCCTGGAGCGCTCAATGTGCCTCGTCTTCGGCGCAAAGTCTTATTAACCAGGGCGAACCACACGGCAGCTCCGCGCTTTGACAACCAACTGCAACGCACGGCCTGGTACGATGTCGAGCTGTTCAACGGCCGGCGCGACGAGACTGACGATCCACGTGAGGTCGCCCGTCCTCACGACCGCTTCTGCTTCGGGCCCATGGGTGATGACCCGCTCGACGGTGGCCGGAATCTGGTTGCGGGCGGACAGGCCGCCGATCGGCGTACGGGCAAGCAAGATATCGTCGGCACGGATCTCGACGACCACGGGAGTTCCCTCCGCGCAGTCGACATACGGGACGACAAGCACCGGGCCTCCATCAAGTTGCAGGCGGCTGGCACGCGGGTCGGATGACTGCTCGACGACTCGTCCTCGAAAGACATTCTTGACGCCCTCCCACGCGGCGGCGCTTGATGAATCGCTTCGAATTGCGCCGAGTACGTCGAGCGGCCTGCCGTCCGAAACGATCCGACCGTGTTCCAGTAGATAAAGACGCGAGCCCAGCGCGATTGCTTCGGCCGGGCTATGGGTGACATAAAGGATCGGCAGGCCCTCGGCCGCTTGAATTTCGCAAAGGCGATCAAGAATCGCCTGGCGGTTCGTCAGGTCGAGCGCGGAGACCGGCTCATCGCAAAGCAAGAGCTTCGGGCGCGGCGCGCCACGCGCGGGCCAGGCCCACCCGCTGGCGTTCTCCGCCCGAAAGAGTCGCCGGGAATCGCACAAGCAAGGGCTCGATTCTGCATAATGCGGCCACGTGGGCGGTGCGATCGGCCGCCGCGTCGCGCGGCCATCCGTTGAGTCCAAATCGAATATTGGCCGCCACGCTCAGATGAGGAAATAGACAGTCGTCCTGAAAGATCATTCCGATCTGTCGGCGCCGCAGTGGAACACGGACACGCCGGGCGACGTCGCAGAGTGTCACTCCATCAAGTCTGACGTGGCCCGACCGGGGAGACTCGAGCCCTGCGATCAAGCGCAAGAGCGTGGTCTTGCCGGCCCCTGAAGGGCCGAAGATGACGCCGATTTCCCGGCCGAGCCGCAGCGATATGTCGAGCGTTAGACCCGAATGAACCTGATGCTCGAAGCGAACGTCGAGAATATCCGTCGACGCGCTGTTCACCGGCGGGCGCCTCTGAAGGGAAGCGTGCGCTGAGCGATCACCATGGCCACGATCGAGACGCCCGAGATCCAGAGCGTCAGCCAGCCCGCCGCACCGAATCGTTGACCTGTACGGCGTCGTAGATGGCCAGCGACGCCGTCTGGGTGAGGCCCGGTATATTGCCGGCGACCATCAGGGTCGCGCCAAAATCTCCGAGCGCACGCGCGCGAATGCGAGCACGGCGCCGGCGGCCAGACTGCGCCAGGCGAGAGGCAGGGTGACCGCCATGAAGACCGATAACTCGTGCCGGCCCAGGAGACGAGCGACATCTTCGAGTGTCGGATCGATCGCCTCGAACGCTCCACGCGCGGGCAGGAGAAAGAGCGGGAACGCCGCGACCGCCGAGGCGACGACGGCGCCCGACCAGTGAAAAACGACGGTGACGCCGAGTGTCTGTTCGAGCCAGAAACCGAGAGGCGCGCGTCGGCCAAGAACTTGGAGCAGGTAATAGCCGAGCACGGTTGGAGGCAAGACAAGAGGCAAGACCAAGATCCCCGCGAGCAGGTTCTTGCCCGGAAACTGGCTGCGCCAGGAGAAAGGCGAGCGGCATACCGACGGCCACGACCACTCCGGTCGCGAGCGCCGCCACGCGCAGCGAAAGCCAGAACGGAGAGAGGTCGCTCATGGGGATGATGGTCCAGGGCCCTTTGACCGGCTCGGTTCGGGCGAGAGTGCTGGCCCTCTTTCGGCTCGTCAGCACGGGGCGGCCTGAAGCCAAATTCGCGCAAGAGCCCCTGGCCGTCTTCGCTCAAAACAAACTGAGCAAAGCGATCGGCGTCGTGACCGCTGTGGGAAGCGGCGATGACGCCGAGAGCCTGGATGATCGGATCATACAGTGACGCGTCGACGTCGAGGGCGACGACCTCGGGCACGCCGGCAACAGCTCGGCCAACGAGGGCGGCCTCGGCGTCCCCTTTTTGTGCATAGAGGAGCGCCTGACGCACCGACTCGGCGATCACGATCTTCGACTCAAGCTTCAACCATAGACCGGCACGTTCAAGTGCTTGTTTTCCTGCTCTGCCATAAGGAGCCGTGGCCGGATTGGCGATCGAGATCTTCTTGATTGCCGGATTGGTCAAATCATTGAGACTCTTGAGCGTTTCCCGCTGGCTTTCGTGGACCGCGAGCACCAGCGAGCCGCGTGCGTAGGGCTTCACCGAATCGGCCTTGATGATGCCTTCTTCCGCGAGTTTCCGCACAAAGCTCTCGTTGGCGGAGAGAAAAACATCGAAGGGCGCGCCCTGCTTGATCTGTTCGGCGAGCTGGCCCGATGCCCCAAACGTGATCGAAGCGGAAATGCCCGTCAGTGTTCGAAAACGGTCCGCCAGTTTCGGCAAGGCTGACTGAAGGTCGCTCGCCGCCGCAATCCGCAACGGAGTTGATGCCGGCGTCGGCGGTCGCGGCCCCTCGCAGCCGATGAGCGACCCCAGTACGGCAATCACGCTCGCCGCAATCAGATGGGCTGGTTCCAAGCGATCCAAGACACTCAAAACTTCGCTTCCTGTCGGGCTTTTCCCTTGTCGCGCGATGACGAATTCTCAGAATGGTACGACCGGCTCGCTGGCATCGTCAACCGCCTCAGATTGCGGCCGATGGCCGAATTGGGTAAGACGAGAGGAACGGCACACGATTTGAGTCGATCAAGCGATCAGGATTGGAAACGTCATTGGACTGATCGAAAACGCCTGGATCACCTTCAGGAAAGGCACTGCCAAGGATGAAGCTGGAACAGTTCTTGCGGCACCACGGAATCAGCGGGAATCCCTTTAGCGAAGAAGATGCGCAGACGGATACTGTGTTCAAACGGCTATGCATGGCAACGATACACCACCCGGCGTGGAACAAATTTTTTGGGAGTCCCGCTGACCCGTCGACGGCCCTGGTATTTGGAGAAAAAGGGAGCGGCAAGACCGCCCTGCGACTTCAAGCCGCGGCGGAGCTAGACGCCTATAATCACGAACATCCGCACGAGCGTGTGCTGGCCATCTCGTACGACGACTTCAACCCCTATCTCGACAGTTGCCGGGCCTCCATGCGGGCGAGCAGCATGGACGCGGTGCTGGCAAGCTGGAAGCTCCAGGATCACATGGATGCGATTCTCTCGCTGGGCGTGACCAAACTGGTCGACCTGCTCACGGCGGAAAAAGCACCGTTGTCGGTTCTGACACTCGACCAGCGGCGCGATCTGTTGCTCCTGGCCGCGCTTTACGACGCATCGACGGGCGAGCCGATCGCAGGGCGCTGGAGCCGGCTACGCCGCCGCTCGGGATTCCGCCCGCTGTGGCACCGCCGCGACTTGCAGATTGGCGTGGGAACAACCCTGGCTGTCGCCATTCTGATCGGGCTTTTCCCCTATCTGAGGGGCCTCAGCATCTTGCCGTGGCTCCTGGTGCCGATGCTGGCCGGCTGGCTTTACTGGGGCTGGCGGCTGGCACGCGCCGAGTGGTTCGCTCGCGATATTCGCAAAGGGCTGCGCGTCCTGAGCCGAGACCCGTCGGCCCTGCGCTGGGAGTTGCTCTGGTTCAAACCGAGCGAGCTCGGGGGCCAGCCCTTGCCAACGGCATCGCGTGGCGGTGCCGAAGAGCGATACGAGCTCTTGCGCAAGTTTGAAGGCGTGCTCAACACGCTCGGTTACAAGGGGATCGTGGTCATGATCGACCGGGTAGACGAGCCCCAGCAGGTCGAGGGCGATCCACAAAAGATGCGCCACTCATCTGGCCGCTGCTCGACAACAAGTTTCTCCGGCACCCCGGCATCGGCTTCAAGCTGCTCTTGCCCATCGAGCTGGCCTACTATCTCGAGAAAGAGAACAAGGAATTCTACGACCGCGCACGCCCTGACAAACTGAACATGATCAAGCCTCTGCGCTGGACGGGCCCGTCGCTTTATGACCTGGCCAGCGATCGCCTGAGGGCTTGCAGGCCCGATCCGAACGCCAACGGCGAGGCCGGCGAATCCCCGCGCCTCCGCCGCTTCATCGACGAAGCCATCAGTGACGACTACCTCAAAGACGCACTGGGAAATCTCCGCACGCCGCGCCACCTCTTCAAATTCTTGCATCGCCTGCTCGAAGAGCACTGCCACCGGCATACCGAAGATGCCCCGCGGTGGACCGTCGATTACGATACGTTCCGTACGACGTATGCCGCCTATATGCGCGACCTGGAGGCCTTCGACCGCGGTTACGGCCACGGGTAAGACGCGATCGAGATTGATTCGTCTGATCGGCCTGGCACAGGTTCGGATAACAGCGCGATGCAAATCAATGTCAGGCACCGAAACCGCAATGCGAAGCGTCGGCCGCACGAGCCGGAGCTGACCTGGGAGATCGCCCGGTTCTTTCCGGCTCAGGGAGATTGGACCGAGGACGAATTCTTCGCCCTCGAATCGACTCGCCTGGTGGAATACGTCGATGGCACCCTGGAATTCTTGCCCGAGCCGACGATTTTCCACCAGCTCGTTTTGCAATTCCTGTTCAAAGAACTAGACGCTTTTGTCGCGGCCGATCGGCTGGGAATAGTCGTCGTGTCGGGATATAAAGTCCGGCTTCGCGGCGGAAAGTATCGGGAGCCCGACATCCTGTTCGTCAAGGCCGGTCATCTCTCACGCATCAAGAAGCAGTATTGCGAGAGGGCCGATCTCGTCGTTGAAGTCGTGAGTGAAGAAAATCGCAAGCATGATATCAAGACGAAACAGGCTGACCATGCGCGGGCTGGGATTCGGGAATACTGGATCGTTGATCCCGAGCGCGGAACCATCACCGTTTTGGTGCTGAAACCTCGACAGAAAACCTACGTTGAATTCGGGGTTTTTCGTGATGGCGACCGCGCTGTGTCGAAAATTCTTCCCGGATTCGGCGTGCCCGTCAAAGAGGTTCTGGCGCAGCGGCCGTGCTGAATGACTTCGGCGTTCGGGCTCAAACCGTTTTGATCCGTTCGAGCGTCGCCGCCAACGTTCCGCGCTCCTCGTCGAATTCGACGAGAGCGATCGACCCTTGGGGAGTCGCCCCGACGTTGATGACCTTGCGCCCGTCTTTGAGGACCCGCTCTTGCGCGACGTGCAAGTGGCCGCAGAGATGGATCCTCGGCTTGATCACGTTGAACGCATCGAGAAAGCAACGCTGACCACCGTGACGTCCGCCGGGCGTGAGGTCGGCGAGACCAACCGGGCAGGCATGAGTGAGCAGAATGTCGACGGGACCCACAGCGGCGATCCTCGCGGCGAATCCAGCGACGTCGGCGTCGGTCACATAGTGCGGTTTGGCGTGCGACTTTGCCCAGATGCCGCCGATCGAGGCCAGGCGAAGCCCGCGCACCTCGCGTACTTCGCCTTGCGCCAGCAAGATGGGAGATCCGTCCTTGTTGACAACCGTGCGCAGGGACTCGATCGGGTCGTGGTTTCCGAATGTCGTGTAAACGGGGACCCGATCGACGATGGCATTCAATTCGGGCTCGAAGACCTCTTCGGGATCCCCCCAATCGCCACATGACAGGATGACATCAGGAGAATAATCTCGGCATGCCTGGTGAACGGGGTTCAGGTCGCCATGCAAATCGCTGACAATTACCGCGCGCATCGGTCGTGGACTCCGCGACTGGCCGTGATCAGCCATGCTGGAGCATATCGGGAAACCCGCCGGATTGAAATCGCCCGATCTGATTCGCGATGCGACGTGAGTCGGGATTTCAGAGTGCCGAAGGTTGCACTGCCGAAAAATGGCGGACTGGCCTGGCGGCAACGGCGTGGCGGGCCGGAATAGACACATCGATCTGATCGATGCGATCAATCTCCCTCGGATCAGTCAACGACACCGATCCCGGACAAGGAGGCGTGGGCCAGCGCAGGTCATCGAGCGCTTTCAACCTCCGATCGATCCCGCCGTCGCCGACGAACGTCAGCCACGCACCGTCGGTGGAAAACGCGAACGCGTCGATGTCGCCGACCTGGCTCCGGACTGTGCGCTGATTGCCGTGTGCAACGTTCCACAACTTGATCGTACCGTCGGTTCCCCCGGACGCGAGCGTCTCGCCGTCCGGCGCGAATGCCAGCACGCGGACGCCTTGCTCGTGGCCAGCGAGGCGCTTTCGGACCGAGCCGCTTGCCGCGTCGAAGAGAATGATTTCCGCGGGAAGCATGGAGACCTCGCCGGCGGCGATCGTTTGACCGTCGGGCGAAAAAGTGACGATGCGCACAGGATTAGCACTGGACGCGCAAAGGTCTCGAAGACGGACACCCCGCGCCACGTCCCACAGAATGACCTGCGAGTCTTGCCCGGCCGAAGCCAGCAGCCTACCATCCGGCGAGAATGAAAGGTTCCGCACGGCATTGGAATGCCCCCGAAGGAGCGCTCGTTCCTCGCCTGTCGTCGCGTTGTGTAACGTGATGCATCCGTCGTCGCCGCCGGCTGCAATCGTTTGATTATCGGGTGAAAACGCCACGCTGCTCGCGGGCTCCAGGCCGCTGCGCGCTTTCAATTCCCAATGTCCGGCCCGCAACGCCCAGATTGAGAGCGACTCACGCCCGACCGACGCCAGGAACGCACCATCCGGAGAAAATGCGGCGGCGTACGGCGCCGAGTCATGCGACAGGACCACGGGCGCCGCGTCTGGCCTGGTTTGAATTCGATTGACATCCCAGATTCGTACGGTCTGGTCCATTCCCCAAGACGCAAAATGTTTGCCGTCAGGCGCGAACACACCCGCGTTCTCGAGATGCACATGATCGTTCAAGGAGGCTTTCTGACGGCCGTCCGACCCTGTCACCGGCGCGTCGGGATCGAGTGCAAACGCCGCCGCGATGATCGTGATCACGCCAAGAACGAGCCGCGCCATGAAACGCGTCACGCGTTTGAGCAGCAACGAGATCACTTCGCCATCATCACGGTCTTCCAGGCTTTCCGAAAAGGATGACGTTGTGAAGTTATCTGCCTTCATTCGTTCAGTCTCCCCATCGATGGACTGATAACAAACACACTCGATGCGCACAGCGCCACCGTTGCCCGGTGTTTCTCACGGCGCGGAAGGAATGAATTCGATTTGACCTCTAGTGATTCGCTCGGCCGGCGGACTTCTTGCTCGGCTCAGGAGCCCACACTGCGGAAGAACCCGTCCGATGCGGACGGTCGAGCTTTTTGCCAGATGCACAGTCCAGTCGCACACACGAACTCGACAGTTGCATCCGCGGAGCCTATTTCACTCACGCACGTGCGATGATCGAGAGCCCCTCGTCCGTCGCTGAACAAGCCTCTCGCCTCGCTCCTAACTCACTCGTCGTAGACGGACGGTCTTTCGCGCCGCATGGGTCTTCGAACCCTTCGTGGATCGATCCACGCCAGACGTCAGGTACGCTGCCAATACCGGTAAGCGGGGGAGTTGCCGCACGATCCGATTGGCAGTCGGCTAGGACCGGCAAGGCCGCCAGATGCCAAATTGGCGGCTCGTCGCGGATGGGTACAAAGATGGCAGGCAACTACGACGATCATTGTGTCGGAGCGATGACGTAAATCGTTAAGGTCAATTAAGTTGCATTTTTATTTGCGATTGGCATCCGGGTTGCTTTTCTCTAAAAGCGACCGACGAGAAGTCGGAACGATATGTGATGACTGCGGTCGTCAGTAGTGAAACCGATCAACGATAGCGAAAGGAAAATCCCATGTTTCCTCTACTCCGTACGACGTTCCCTGCCGCACAGTTTGTAGCTCCGACGGCACACCCGCTGGATACGTTGTTTGACCGCGTGCTCGGCCACGATGGTGGTGCACAGTTTGGAGAATCTCGCTGGAACGCCGGCCCGTTGGCGGTTTGGCAAGACGAAAACACGATCCATGTCGAAGCCGAGTTGCCGGGCGTTGCGGAAAACGATGTCGAGATCACGGTGCACAATGACGAGTTGAAGATCGTTGCCGAGCGGCGAGCCGAAGAGGGCCGTAAGTATCTCTATAACGGACGGGCTTTTGGCCGCTTCGAGCGAAGCGTCGCGCTTCCGGAGATGGTCGACAGCGAGAAAGTCGAGGCGACGCTCAGCCAGGGGATTCTTCGCATCAGCTTGCCGAAGCATCCCGACACGCGTCCCAAGAAGATCTCGCTCAAGTCGTCTTGAGACGGGCGGTCGATATCAAGCAGTAAACTGTGCCTAAAAATCCTGGAACCGGCTGGCTTCACGCCAGCCGGTTTCGTTTTGTTCGCACTCGAACGACTTCCTTTTGCCCGGCCGCGTGAGGCCGCGGACTCGTCGTTGTTTCGTTTCACTCCCCCTCGAGTGGCTGCCGCTCATAAAGCTTGCGGTAACTCTCGTATCGGCCGGAATGAATTTGCCCCCAGTAGAGGGCTTCCTTCACGGCGAAATCGGTCTCGTGGGTATGCGAGCAATCCGGGAATCGACAATGCGGGATGTAGGGTCGAAACTCGACGAAATGTCCTTCGAGCTCCCCGGGGGCGGCGCCCAGAGCTCAAACTGGCGAAGTCCCGGTGTGTCGACCACGTATCCGCCGCTCGCCAGGCTGATCATCTCCGACGCCGTCGTCGTATGTTTCCCCTTGAACGTCCAGTCAGAAACTTCGCGCACTTTCAAATTGAGCCCGGGCTGGGCCTTGTTGAGTAACGGACTCTTACCGACGCCGCTCTGGCCGGTCACCGCGGTGACGCCGCTTGTGAGCAATTCACGAAGGCGGCCGAGTCCGCGGCCGTCGGCGACGGAGGTGAGCAAGGTCTCGTATCCGAGCTGAGAATAAAGGCCGATGACCCACTGAAATTCGGCGACATCGACGAGGTCGGCCTTGTTGAAGATGATCACCGGGGTCACGCCCCCCATCTCGGCCGAGACCAGGTAGCGATCGATCAGCCCGAGCTTGAGACCGGGTTCAGCGAGCGCCGAGACGACGAGGACCTGGTCGACATTCGCGGCGATGATATGCTGCCGGTGGCGATAGCCGCGTGTGATCAAGCCGCGCCGGCCTTCCACCTTCTCGATCATTCCCTCGGCGCCCGCCGCGGAGCCAGGCCGGAACCAGACATAATCACCCACGGTCAGAACGTTTCGCCCCTCGATGGCGAGCGACTTGAGCAACCGCCGCACGTGGCAGGAATACGTCCGGCCATCGTCGCCGTGAACGGTCGAAAGCAGGCCGTGAACCCGGATCACGCGCCCGCGTTGACAGGCCGACATGTCGACCGCGCGGCGTGTCGATGCCTCGGGGTTGGTCTTGCTCTCGTCGCCGTGGCCGGTCGTCGTGGGCTCTTCGACGATGGTACGGTGCCGCGAGAGTTCTCCCTTGGGCCGAACGCGATCGACGGCGGGCTCCGCGGCCGCGGTGAGCTCGTCGTCGCGAAATCGTCGTGTCAGGTCGTTGGCCCGCGTGCGCGTCTGACGATTCTTGCGGAGCGCAACGCGGACTTTCTTCTTTTTCAAGGTCCCGAAGCCCTCCAAAATTGCGTTTTCGACACGCCGATGTCATTCCAATTATTCCGCTGGACCGGCGCGGCGGGAAGAGCGCGTCCGCACGGCCGTCGCCAGACAGGCGCCCAGCGGCCCGTTCGGAGCCGCACTGTCGTCGTGAAAGGTTGGGCTTGCACCGCTTTCGCGTTGATCCCGTTTTCATTGACGAACCACGCGGCCTCCAGAGCGCCGCGCCTTTGTTGGGGTTCCGCCTTCAGGCGGCGGGTGAGCCGGAGATTCAGCCTGAAGGTAGGACCCCAACAAGAAGCCGCGGAACAGATTCGGCCTACTCTCAACGCGTTCGGAAGCCGATTCAAGACCAACTTTTCACCGGGCAAGAGCCGCACGTCCAGACACACGATCGTCGCCGGCATACGTTCAATGTTCATGGGCCTCATCGAGCGTACAGCCAGCACACAGACGTATCGCGACAAAGTCTATCAGCCAGGTTGCCGGCCCCCACGGCGCCCTCTTCCACCGGGAGGCGGCTCATTTTTCGGCGTTGCCGCCGGCGCCGCGGGCGCGGCTGCGCCGGCTTCGGCCCCCGGGGGCGCTGCTGATGCCGCTTCGGCCTGCGGTTGTAGCTGACCGAGTGCGGCTTGCATCGCAGGCATCATTCCCAGCATCGGCGCGATGCTCAGGGGCCGAGAAAGGTCGGGAAAAGCGCTTCGGGAGATGAATTGAATGTCATGGTCGCCCGGTTTGACGGCGATCGTCGCGGGGAAAATATGGGCTTTGAGGTCGGCCGCCTTGGGGAGTTTGTCGGGACTGACGTTAAATTCGATCATGCCGTCGCTGGGTGCACCGGCTGCTCCCGGCGTGGCGGCACCTGGGGCCGCGCCGCCCGGGTTAAGCCCTGGCCGCGGTCCGCCGCCCCCACCCATCATCGGACCCATTCGCCCGCGTCCGCCTCCGCCTCCTCGCCTCATCATCGCTTCGCGGCCGTCAGGCTCGCCGCGTCCGCCGGCTGGCTGGCCGGCATTGGCATTGCCGGCGCCCGTCGCACGGGCCTTGGCCAGCGCGACTGACGTGTTGTGAATCGTTTGAAGTGTGCCGGGCAAGCTGGCGAGCAACGACGACAGGCTTTCGCGGACGTCGGTCACGCTCAGCACGACCAGGCCCGCGGGAACCTTTTCGCACGCCCGCTCGATTTCCGACGATGGCTTCCAGTCCTTTTGATTGGCCGCGGCGATCGCGGCCCGCGCTGCGTCGGTCGAGACCGCGAACGCGACATATTTTCCCTCGAGCAAGATTGTCGGCCGGAAGCTTGAGGGTCCAAAGCGCAGGGGGGAATCGGTGGGCGTCATGAGAACGAACGATTTGCCCGCCTTGGCGGAACTCTGCGAATTAACCTGCCCGATCGAGGTCTGGAAGTGCGGAAAACTGACGGCCTTTCGCCGCCGCTTGGTGCGATCGCCCCCCGCGCCTCCCTCTCCCCGGCCGCCGGGGCCGCGCCCCGCGGCACCGCCGGCCCCCTTATCGGTCCCGGCCTGGTTTTCCGCTTCTTTCTCGATGGCCTGCGCTTTCAGCTCGTTATTGATGGCGATGATGGCGGTATCCAGTCCCTTGCCGAATGCCTCGGGATTCGCGACCTCGGCGACCAGGGTCAGCTTCGGGAAAAGCGACTGGATCGCCGTGACCGCGCCGGCGGCGGTGAGGCCGTTCTTGAGTGCCGCCTCGACAGAATCGTCATTGGTTGTCGCCGACCGACCCGGGGCGAGATACGCGGTCATGCGCGGGCCGAGGTGTCCGAGAATGTCTTTTTTCAGGTCGATCGAGCCGGCGTTCTTGATTGTCTCGGTCAGCTCGTCGATCTGCGCTTTGACCGCGCCGCCGCTTTCGCCCATCTGCTCGATCGCCTCGACAAACTTCGCCGGGCTGAGCGACAGTTCGAGAAACGATTCGACCGATTCGGGCATCGCAATCAGCGTTGACTTTTCAAAGGTGGGCTGGTCGAACACCGCCAGCATCGCCTTCCACGGCTTCGGCGCGACCAGGCGAGTGACCGTCATCAGCGCCTCGGCATCAAACCCCCAACGATAATCGACGCGATCGATCCCCTGAGTTTCGCGGACGTTGCGCAGCATCGCCGCAACCGGCGATTGCAGCTCGCCTGGCACCTGGGCCACGTCGACAAAAGCCACGCACACCGGCTCAAATGTCCCTTCCGTCTTCTTGAGCCTCTTGCACGACGGGATGGTCAACCGCGCTCGGGCTCTTGCCGTCGAGCGCCGCGATGACGCGATCCACGGCCGCTGGAAAAGGCGACGCCATCACGAGATCGCTCTTCTCGGGCCACCACGCCCAGCTTCCGGCGGCACCCCCCGCGGCCGGGTTTGCCGCGGTCGTCACGGCCACGATGGTCCGGCCGCCGTCCTTCGATTCGATCTTGAATTTGTCCGTGCCCATCCGCCAGCCCATCAGCCGGCTCGCCAGGGGCTTGATCTGCTTGGTCGTCGCACCCCGCAGGATGAAGACCATGCTCGTCTCGCTCGGGTTCGCCCCGGTGTGAATCGCCAGCGCCCATCCCGAGATCAGCGCGTTCTTGAGCAGGCTCACGACTTCCTTGCCGTTAAGACGCCGATTGGCAAACGGAGCCAGTCCCCGCTCGACAAGCTGACCGCCCACGATTTCGAGCATCTCGCCCAGGGGCGTTTCGGTGAGCATCTTGTAAGCGGCCGTGTTGTGCCACGCAGCCTCACGCGCGGCCAGGCCGTCGAATTCAACATAGAAGAGGAGTTTATCCTTCGCGACAAATCGCCCGAGCGGCACGCTCGAGAGCTGGTCGCCCGGGGCCGCACTCTTGGCCGGCGTCGACTGGCCGCACGCTGACCCGGCCATGCCGAGGACCGACGCCACGACCATCACCACCACGGCTGCGGCACACGAGCGGAGCGATGAGCCGCGGAGGCGCCGTCCACCGCCGGGTCCGGCATTCATCGCTCGCAAGCGGACCGACAAGCCGGCGGACATCGGGAATGGACACGAGTCAACACAATTGAGTTGCATACCGTTTCATCCCTTCCCACACAGTCATTCATTCATTTGAGCAGCCGCTTTTCTTGATCGCCGTCACCAGCCACTGGGCCGCATCAACCACGCAACTCGGCCGTCGTTCTCAAAGGGGAGCGGCCGAATACCTGCAATGACCGAGCCGCGGCGCCACGGCTCGTCTCACCGTGCTGTTCGTTGGAGTGACCCAGTGCCGCGTAGCGCAACAAGTGCCATCGTAAGTGCGAAGCGACTTCGCGCCAACAACCTGCCGCGTGTCGACGCCTCTCTCTGGCTGACTTCGATGTCGTCGATCGACGGGGCACGCATCGACGAATGACGGAAGGCCCGCGAGCGGCTATCACGCAATGATATCTTTAATCACGCGCCCATGGACGTCCGTGAGGCGGAAATCGCGCCCGGCATATCGGTAGGTGAAATGTTCATGATCAAACCCGAGCAAGTAGAGGATGGTTGCGTGCAGGTCGTGCACGTGAACCTTCTTCTCGACGGCCTTGAAGCCCAGCTCGTCGGTGGCCCCGTGGACGTGGCCGCGCTTGACTCCGCCCCCGGCCATCCACATCGAGAACCCGTAATGGTTGTGGTCGCGACCGTTCATCTTCCCCTGGTTCGCGCCGGGAGTCGGCAGCTCGACTGTCGGCGTGCGGCCGAACTCGCCCCCCCAGATGACCAGGGTATCATCGAGCATGCCGCGCTGTTTGAGGTCGGCCAGGAAGGCGGCGATCGGCCGGTCGCACTGGTTCGCCAGCTCGCGATGACCGGTCGCCAGGTCGTCGTGATGATCCCACGGCTGGCCGTCTCCGTGCCAGAGTTGAATGAAGCGGACGCCGCGTTCCAGGAGGCGCCGGGTGGCCAGGAGTTGCCGCGCCTGAACGCCCGGCCCGTACATCTCGCGGATCGAAGCCGGCTCCTGGCTGATGTCAAAGGCATCGCCGGCTTCCGACTGCATGCGGTACGCCAGCTCGAACGATTGAATGCGCGCTTCGAGCTCGGCTTCTCCCTTGCGCTCATCGAGGTGCCGCCGGTTGAGCTCGGCAAGCAGATCAAGCTGGGCGCGCTGAGCGCGCGGGCCGACACCACGGTTCTGGATGTGCGCGATCAATTTCTCGATTTCTTTATGCTTGCTATCGATGTATGTTCCTTGATAGATCCCCGGCAGAAAGGCCGCCTGCCAGTTTTGCGACTCGGCAATCGGAAACCCGCCCGGGCACATCACAATGAACCCGGGGAGATTCTGGTTCTCGGTTCCCAGCCCGTAGAGGACCCAGGAGCCGACGCACGGCCGAGCCTGGCGCTTCGCCGCAATTCATCAGCATGAGGGATGGCTCGTGATTGGGAACATCGGCATGCATGGAGCGAATCACGCAGATGTCATCAATCATGCCGGCGGTATGAGCGAACAGGTCGCTCACCTCGATGCCGCTCTCGCCATATTTCCTGAAGCGGAACGGCGACGCCATCGCTGCGCCCGTTTTCCGCTCGGTGGGGAGATTCGTTCCTACTGGCTTGCCGTTGTGCCGGTCGAGCATCGGCTTGGGGTCGAACGTATCGACGTGCGATGGACCGCCATTCATGAACAGGTGCACGACTCGTTTGGCCGTGGCCGGTCGAGGCGCCAGCTTGGGCAAGAGCGGGTTAGCCGACGGCCGACTCGATGGCACCGCCGCCCCGGGCAAGGTGAGCCCACCCGCGGCATCGGCTCCATGGGCGGTTTTCGTGACGAGCCCCTGACTGGCGAGGATATCCGCGAGGGCCAGCGATCCCATGCCCATGCCGGTCTGCCGGAGCAGCTCGCGCCGCGAGAGCAGGGCATCTTCGATACGAGGTGCGTGATGCGACATCAGAATTGGCCTCAGGAGTTCGCGGGGCCCGCGGGTGCAAGGCTCACGGTCCCGTTCGGAATCGATCGCGTTCAATCGACAAACATAAACTCGTTGGTGAGCAGGAGAACCTGTCCAAGCTGGGCCCAGGGTGAGAGCAGACCGTCGCCGCGGCCGGGGCTGGGGCTGCGGCGCTGTTGCGTCCACGCGCCGGCGTCGCGGTGTGTCGCGGCCGCCTGCTGCCGCACGAACGTGATTCCCAGCTTGAGCTCATCGGGTTGCGGCGAGCGGCCGAGCAAACGCCGATAAAGGAGCTGAACACCTTCGGAGACCGTGTCGGTCGACACCGACGGCCCAGCCGCGGCCGGCCCGGCCGTGAGGCCAAGCGACACGGTGAGCTCACGGGCCCGCTGGTGCATGAACGGGCTGTTCATGAGAAAGAGCGCCTGCTGTGGCACGGTCGTCACGAACCGCCGGGGGTTTGTCGCATCGGGGACCGCGAAATCAAACGTCCGGTAAAGTCCGTCGAGGTTCTGGCGGTCGATGAATCCATAGAGAGTGCGCCGGGCCGAGAAGGGGGCCTCTGTTAGCAGTACGGCTGGCCCGCCAATCGTCGAATCGAGCTCGCCGCAGACAGCCAGGATCGAATCGCGCATCGACTCGAAATCAAGCCGCTGGCGATTGAAACGCCAGACAAGACGATTCTCGGGATCGCGGCTCAGTCCGTCGGCACGCGGCTCGCTGCGCTGCTGATAGGTGCTCGAAAGCATGATCCGCCGATGCAACGACTTGAGCGACCAGCCGGACGCGATGAAGTCGCTCGCCAGGCGGTCGAGCAATTCGGGATGAGTCGGGGCATCGCTACGCAGGCCGAAATCACTCGGCGTGTTGACCAGCCCTTTGCCGAAGTGCCAGAACCAGACCCGGTTGACGAGAACGCGCGCGGTCAGCGGGTTAGTCGGGCCAACGATCGCCTGCGCGAGCTCGAGCCGGCCGCTCCCTTTTTGAAATGGCGGCCGCTCGGGCTTGGAGAGAACCTTGAGGAACCGCCTGGGAACGGCCTTGCCGCGGCGGGCCGGATTGCCACGAATGAAGACATGAGGCTCGACCGGCTGGGGCGCATCGTTTATGACCATCGCCCGCGCCGGGGCCCCGGGATGCGTCGATTCGAGATGGACGAGCGCGCCGTCAAGCTGGTCAAGCTGGCCGGCTTGTTCCTGGTCGAGAAACTCGCGCATCGTTTCGCCCGAGATCGAGAACACGCCGTGCGCGCCGAAAAGAGCCTGGCGGAGCGATTCCCAGTCGGGCTCGGGCAAGGTTTTGACCTCTGGCGATCGGGCACGCGCCGCTTTCCAGCGTGATTCAAGCTGCGCGACCAGGGCCGTGTAACGTTCGGCGACCTCATCGTTGCTCGCCGGCGGCGTACCCAGAACGTGCTTCACGACCAGGGGATGAACGGCCGGCGACTGGGCCGTGGCGGGGGCCAGAAACGTCTGCCGCAGCTCGGCCGCTTTCGCCTTGAACTCCTTGTCGGAGAGCGCGGCGAACGCATTCCACGGCGCGACGATCGGATCATGCCCTTTGCTCGTTGCATCGAGATGACGTTTCCAGATCGTCATGACCGCCCGCAGCCGGCGGGTGTTGAGCTTGCCGGCGAGCCCACGCTCGTCGAGCTTGCTATCGCCCGGGTCGAAGTCGAGCTCGCGGGCCGCGGCAAGGTATTCGGACGCGCGGTCCCGCAGATCAGCCGCGAACTCGTCGCGCCGCGACGTCAGATAGCGGTCACGGGCCGCGGTCGCCTCGGCAACCTTGTCGCGATACTCGACCGCTTTCGCGGGGTCACCCGGGTGCCCCAGGGTCGGCAGATTGGCCGGCTCGACCGAGCTGGCGAACACGCCGTAGAGCGAGTAGTAATCTTCGGTCGGGATCGGATCGAATTTATGATCGTGGCACCGAGCGCACGTGACCGTCAGTCCCAGCAGGCCGCGCGTCACGACGTCGATGCGATCGTCGATGATCTCATTCTGATCGAGCAGAAACCGCCGCCCGACAGTCAAGAAGCCAAGCGCGGCGAGGCTTCGGTGATCGTCGCCCTTGGCAATCTGGTCGGCGGCGAGTTGTTCGATGATGAAGCGGTCGTAGCCGAGGTCGGCGTTGAGCGCCGAGATGACGTAGTCGCGATACGTGTACGCGTAGGGATAGCGCCGGTCTTGGGTGAAGACATAGCCCTTGGTGTCGGCATATCGGGCGACGTCGAGCCAGTGCCGCCCCCAGCGCTCGCCATAACGTGGCGACGAAAGAAGGCGGTCGACCAATCGCTCATACGCGTCGATCGATCGATCGGCCTCGAAGGCGTCGATCTCATCCGCCGTGGGAGGAACGCCCCAGAGATCGATAGTGGCGCGGCGAATCAGCGTGCGACGGTCAGCCCGGGGCGAGGGAGCAATGCCGGCGGATTTTAATTTCGCGAGAATGAAGGCGTCGATCGGGGTTCGAGCCCAGCCGCGGTCGACGTCGGCTGACGGCGAGGGAGCTGCCTGCTTGATCGGTTGAAAAGCCCAGTGCGGCGGTGCCTCGGGATCGTTTGACCCGGTTGCCGACGCAACGCTCTTGTTCGGCGCGGTCGACCATGGCAGGCCCAGGGCGACCCACTGGCGCAAAACCGCGACCTGGGGCTCCGGCAGCTTGCCGGCCGGCGGCATCTTGAGCTCGGCGTGGGTCTGCGCCACGGCCTGAACGAGCAAACTCTCGTCGGGCCGTGCGGCAACGACGGCCGCCGGACCACTTTCGCCGCCGCGAAGAACCGCTTCGCGACTGTCGAGCCGTAGCCCCGATGACTGCTTGGTCGGGCCGTGGCACTTGATGCATTTATCCACGAGGATCGGCCGGACCCGCGCCTCGAAGAACTCAACGTCGGCCGGCGGGAATGCCGGCTTCGAATTCGGGGCCGGAGCGGTGTCCGCCTCGCCGCCGACTGCCCCCATCGTGGAGGCACCCAGCACCAGGGCCAAATTGATCATACCGCGCATGCACGCCAGCAAGCACGCGCGTCGAACCATCGGGACGGCATCCGCGCACTTTCGCATCGGGGGAAAATGTGGCATAAACATTGAATACCACGGGCCTTGAGATTTCACGCCCGAATAGTTCAGCGCTTCAGGAGGGAGTACGGGCGGTTCTGAAGTTCAGGACGCGGTTCGACAAACTGTGGCCCGAAAATCCTTTCCGGTACATGGATGATCGTTTGACGATGGACGCGGCAGTCTCTGAAGTCAGTATCATCATAGCAGATGACGCTCGGTCCGGCCAGTCGAGCCGGAGGTTGTCCGACGAAGCAGCCGGGGCGGGTCGATGCTATAACGGCCAGAGCGAGGTTTTGATGCGTGCACCTTTGAGACTGGGACTTATACTTTTCCTGAGCACGATTCTGTATGCGGCCATTCCCTTCTTTGTCATCGCCGGCGAAACGCGGCCGAGCGTGCTCCTGATCGCGGTCGACGACCTTAACGATTGGATCGGTTGTCTGGACGGGCATCCCCAGGTGAAGACGCCCAACATTGACCGTCTGGCGCGCCGCGGGACGCTTTTTACCAACGCCCATTGCCAGGCTCCCCTTTGCAACCCGTCGCGGTCGAGCTTGCTCACCGGTCTGCGGCCCACGACGACCGGTATTTACGCCCTCGAGCCCGGAATCCGCGCTGTCAAGTCACTCGAGAAGCGGACGACGCTCCCGCAATGCTTCGGGAACGCCGGCTATTTGACGACGTCTTCCGGGAAGGTCTTTCACGACCGTTCGCTGACGGACGCCGAGATCGCGCGCGAATTCCAGGTGTGCGGGCCCGCGCCCTCGATGCCGTTTCCGCCGAAAAAATTCGTCGACACACCCGCACCGACGCCGCTCATGGATTGGGGTGTGTTTCCGGCTCGTGACGAAGACCAGGCCGACTGGAAAATCGCCGACGCGGCCATCGCACACCTCAACCAGGCCGGCAAGACCCAGCCATTTTTCATCACGACCGGCTTCCGACTCCCGCACGTGCCGTGCTTCGCGTCACAGAAATGGTTCGACCTCTACCCGGAGAATTCGGTCATGTTGCCCGCGGTTCGCGACGACGATCGGGATGACGTGCCGACTTTCGCGTGGTTCTTGCACTGGCGCCTTCCCGAGCCGCGGCTCTCCTGGTTGAAAGGAGCCGGCGAATGGCGTGCGCTCGTGCGAGCCTATCTGGCAAGCGTCAGTTTCATGGATAGTCAGGTGGGCCGGGTTCTCGACGCTCTCGATGCCACCGGCCGCGCGGGCGAAACAATCGTCGTGCTCTGGTCGGACCACGGCTGGCATCTCGGCGAAAAAGGAATCACGGGCAAGTGCTCGTTGTGGGAACGTTCGACGCACGTCCCCCTGATTTTCGCCGGGCCCGGCATCAAGCCCGGAGCCAGGTGCACTCGCCCGGTCGAGTTGCTCGATATCTATCCGACACTCGTTGAACTGTGCCGTCTTTCGTTCTTCGGAACGCTCGAGGGCCACAGCCTCGTGCCCCAACTGAAAAACCCGGACGCAGCGCGTCCCTGGCCGGCGATCACGACGCACAACCGGGGCAACCATGCCACCCGCTCGGAGCAATGGCGATATATCCGCTATGCCGACGGGACCGAGGAGCTCTACGATCACACCCGAGACCCTCACGAGTGGACCAACCTCGCGAATGATCCAGAATACGCGGCCATCAAGCGCGAGCATACGCAGTGGCTTCCCACACGCGAGGCCGATCCGGCGGTCAGAAGTTCGAGCCGGTTCCTGGAGCGAAAGGGCGGCATCTGGTACTGGGAAAATCAACCGATCGTCCCGGGCGAAGGCTACCGCGCGACACAGAGTAACACGCCGCAAGTGAAATCGAAGACGCAAAGCAGCACGCCGCAAGTGAAATCGAAGTTGTAGCCGATCTCGGTGGCGCCAATCCTTTCGCCAGTCGTGACGGCCGTCCCGCCGCGACGCCAGCAAGGGCTCGGCCGCCGGTCCTGGCCCCGGCGCACCGCCGGCCGCCCGCGGAATGGGCGTCAATAGCTGTCGGCGCTGATGATCTCGCGGCCGTGGCGTGAGCCCAGTCCCCACCAGGTTGAAATGTCAACAGAATCCTTGACGAACTTGACCGAGCCGTCACAAAAGCCGACGTTCACGCCTCCCGGATGGTTGCTCGTAGCCGAGATGGCCGCGCCGATGCCTCCCCAGTTGGGATTCGAGATTGATGAAGTGGCTGCCTGTACGCCCGTGCAAGAAAGGCTGTTGGGGGGCATCACGTGGGTATAGGCGTTGTTAGCCGTTGCGTAATCGAGACTCAGCAGCCAGTGGGCGCCCGCCGCCGACACACTCGTTGCCTGGGTCGTTGCCGGAAGGCCTTTGCAAGCGGCCACAAAGGCCTGGGCGTTGGCCGTGCTCCCTTGATCGAGCCCGATTTTCACCGAGGTTGGGAAAAGCCCGCGCCTGGCATTGAGTCCGCCCGGGGTGACCGTGGGATCCGTGGCGCCTGGGTTACTCATCGTCGCCAGCAGATGTTCGCTCAACAGGGCTGTATTCGCGGTCCCGTCGCCCACCATCTGGATGCGAATCGGGCCGCCCGTGAGAGGAGCTGTCTCACCAGCGGCCGGCATCAATTTGAACACCAAGTTGTTGCCACTGACTGGAACGATCGCGCCGCTGCACGCCTTGAGCATCGCCGGGCCGCCATAATTGCCGGCGTAACTCGAGACAGCGAGTCTGCCCGGTATAGCCCGTTGGACTGGTCGCCGAGATCATAAAACTTGGTGACTTCGTCAGGCTCTCCGAGGGACACAACAGTGTCTGGATCGAGACGAGCGCCGCCGTCGTGTTCGCACCATAAATTGGAGCGGAAAATTCGAGCATGGGAACACTGAAATTGATCGCGCTGTAAAGACTCTGTTGCTCCATGTGGGGCAAAATCGACGCCGTCCACGAGGTAAACCACTGGAGCTTACCGCCCGTTCCATTGGGCGGGATGACATTGTCCAGGGTTTGTGCCGGCAAGACGTTCGCAGCCGTGAGATAACTCTGAACGGCCAGTCCCAACTGCTTGAGGTTGTTCAGACACTGCGCGCGGCGAGCCGACTCGCGGGCCGAGGAAACAGCCGGCAGGATCAGGGCGATCAGCACTCCGATGATCGCGATCACGACGAGGAGCTCAATCAGGGTAAAGCCCGACCCTCGAGGAGTCGATCGCGTCATGAGCTGTGCCTCCCGATGAATAATGCCTGGCTGTTAGTTATAGAAATGACTTCAATGAACAGAAGGGTTTACGGAGATCGCCCGCGCTGGTGACCACGAGTTGTCGGCCGGCCCGCGAGATGACTGCCGCCATTTTCCACGCCGCCGCCATTTTCCACGCCATCTCTTCCTAACCTTCAAGCTATTCGCAACTCAGTCGATCCAAACGACCCGGCCCGACCGTTAAACCCGGAAAATTTACCAAACCCCCCATTGACCCCGGAATCGAGTGGTCTAGAATGTGGACTGACTGGTCAGTCAGGATCTTGCGAGGGGTTTGATGAGCGAGCTTGTTCAAAAAAAGTCGAAGCGGTGTTCCGACGAAGATGCGATGACGGCGCGTCGGGAAGAGATCTTGCAGACGGCCACGGAGCTGTTCGCCGATCAAGGATTTTCCGACTGCGTCACGCAGGTTCTTGCTGATCGGCTCAAAATTGGCAAGGGAACGATCTACCGGCATTTTCCCAGCAAACGCGACCTGTTCTTGGCGGCCGCCGATCGCGTCATGGTGAAGATGAACGAGCGGATTGAGGCCAGTATCGCGGGCATTGACGATGGTCTGGAGAAGATCACGTGCGCGATTTCGGCCTACCTGGGCTTCTTCGCGGACAACCCCCATTGCGTCGAGCTGATCATCCAGGAGCGTGCCAATTTCAAGGATCGGAAGCGGCCGACATATTTCGAGCACAGAGAACGTAATCTCTTGCGATGGCGTCAGTTATATCGAGAGCTGATCGACGCTGGGCGAGTCCGCGAGATGCCGACCGAACAGATCTCCGACGTGATCAGTGGCGCGATTTACGGCACGATGTTTATCAACTACTTCACGGGACAGTCAAAGCCTTCTGATCAGCAGGCACTTGAAATTGTCGACATCGTTTTTCGCGGGATCTTGAGCGACACCGAAAAACAGCGCGGTGGTGAGCGAGCATGCAGCAATGCGAACCTATCGCCGGCCAGCGCGGTTGCTGAGAGATGTCCGGAGTGAGCCAAGAAAGTTCTGTCCGATCTGGGGAGTGATTGCAATGGATCGTCGCTGGAGTTTGCTGCTTCTGTTGCTACTCGCACCGCTAGGAGGTTGCCAGGGTTCCGCCGCGGCGCCCATCAAGCCGCCGCCGCCGCATGTCGAGTATCAACTGCCGACGGCCGGACAGGTGACCGATTACGCTGATTTTCCCGGTTCCACCGACGCCATGGTGACCGTTCAGGTACGGTCGCGCGTATCCGGGTACATGACCAAGGTCTACTTCAAGGACGGAACGCGTGTCGAGGAAGGGAACCTTCTCTTCGAGATCGATCCCCGCCAGTACAAGGCCGAGCTCGATCGTGCGCAAGGCAATTTGCAGCAGATTGAAGCACACGCACGCCGGCTCAAGAAAGAGTACGAGCGCGCCCGCAACCTGCTGGTCAAAGGGTCGGTGAGCCAGGAAGAGTTCGACCGTTACGATTCGGACTACAAGGAAACCCAGGCGAATCTCGAGATCGCCAAGGCCAACCGCGACCTGGCGGCGCTGAATCTCGACTGGACCGAGGTTCGCGCTCCGTCGGCCGGGCTCTTGAGCCGGCGGCTCGTGGATCCGGGCAACCTGATCAAGGCCGACGACACCATTCTGACGTCGATCGTCACGCAGGATCCGATGTACGTCTATTTCGACGTCGACGAGCAAAACATGCTCAAGGTGCGTCACCTGATTCGTGAAGGCAAGATCAAGGCGAAGTCCGAGAAGGAAGTCCCGGTGCTCTTCGGCCTGTCCGACGAGTCAGCGACGTATCCGCATACGGGCGTCGTTGATTTCACCGACAATCGCGTGGACGCCAATACGGGTAGCCTGCGCTTTCGTGCGTCGGTCCGCAACGAAAAGGGCATTCTGACCCCCGGCCTGTTCGTGCGTGTGCGGCTGCCGATCGGCGACCCGCATCAGACTCTGTTCGTGAGAGAAGAAGCCCTGGCCTCTGATCAAGGTCGGAAGATTGTTTACACCATCGAGAGCAAGCCGGTCGTCGAGGAAGGTAAGCCCGTTATCGACGAAAAAACCAAGGAGCCCAAGGTCGGCTGGGTCGTCGTTGTCAAGCCGGTCAAGATCGGGTCGTTGCGTGATGGATTTCGTGCGATCGAATCGGGGCTTTCACCCACGGATAAGGTGATCGTGACGGGGCTTCAGCGCGTGCGGCCCGGTAGAGAAGTCAATCCGACCGAAAAGCCGCTGACCCAAGCTCTTCCCAAGGATATTGCCTTCCATTTTCCGGAGACCTCGCCAGCCGTTCATGCAACCGAACAACCTGTGCGGCTCACCCGCAAAACTGTTCCTTGATCCACCTCGGCAGGCTCGCCCGAGCCTGTTTGGATCAAACGTCGGCTCAGGCGCCATCAATGCAAGTGGCGCCGCTCGCACTCGTTCGCCTGGCCGTTTCTATTCCGCAGCACCGCCGCAATCGCCGCCCACGTGAATTCCAATGCCGTACACTGACTTCCCGCGGGCAGGCTTCCGCGGCGGCGTGGACCGTATCCTCGCAACCTGATCGAGAGAAACCGCTGTGTTTTCACGTTTCTTCATTGATCGTCCCATTTTTGCCGCGGTGCTGTCGATCGTCATCACCCTGGCGGGAGCCCTGTCGCTCGCCGCGCTGCCGATCGCGCAATATCCCCAGGTTTCGCCGCCGAACGTCTCTGTCGACTGTTCCTATCCGGGGGCGAGTGCCCAGGTCGTCGCCGAGACGGTGGCCGCGCCGATCGAGCAGCAGGTCAATGGCGTTGAGAACATGATGTACATGTCGTCGCAGTGCACCAACGACGGCTCGTACAACCTGACGATCACGTTCAAGCTGGGTGTCGATCTGAATCTGGCTCAGGTCATGGTGCAAAACCGGGTCGCCCTGGCGCTCCCCCTGATGCCCGACGTCATCAAGCAGACGGGTGTGACCACCAAGAAGATGGCTCCCGACATCTTGATGTCGGTCGCCGTGTTTTCGCCCGACAATCGCTACGACCAGATTTACCTCAGCAATTACGCGATGATCCAGATCCAGCCCGAACTGGCGCGGCTCGACGGCGTGAGCGATGTGAAGATGCTCGGCCAGCGCGATTACAGCATGCGAATCTGGGTCGACCCCGACAAGCTCGCCGTGAGGAACCTGACGGCCGGCGATGTGGTGGCCGCGATCCGCGAACAAAATCTCCAGGTCGCGACCGGTCAGATCGGTCAGCAGCCGATGGCGCAGGGCCAGAGGACCCAGGTCACGACGCGAACGCTCGGAAGGCTGGTGGAGGTCAGCCAGTTCGAAGACATCATCGTGAAGATGACGCCCGACGGCCATTTTCTCCGGATCAAGGATATCGGGCGCGTCGAGCTCAGTGCCAAGAACAACGATCTCGACAGCGAGGTTGACGGTCAACCGAGCGGCAGCCTGGCCGTCTTCCAGCTTCCCGACGCCAACGCTCTCGAATGCGCCGACCGGGTCATCGCCAAGATGGACGAGCTCAAGAAGAGCTTTCCCGACGGCCTTGATTACGTGGTGCGCTATAACACCACACCCTACATTCGCGAATCGATCTGGGAAGTTTTCAACACCCTGCGCGATGCTGTCATTCTGGTCGCGATCGTGGTCCTCCTCTTCTTGCAGAACTGGCGTTCGGCGGTCATTCCCCTGATCGCGGTGCCGGTCGCGATCGTTGGCACATTCGCGGTCATGCTGGCGATGGGCTTCAGTATCAACAATTTGACATTATTCGGGCTGGTGCTGGCGATCGGAATCGTCGTCGACGACGCGATCGTGGTTGTCGAGTCGGTCGAGCATCACATCGAACACGGCATGAAACCGCGCGCCGCCACGATCAAGGCGATGAGCGAGGTCTCCGCGCCGGTGATCGCCGTTGGTCTCGTGTTGAGCGCGGTGTTCGTGCCCTGCGCCTTTATCACGGGCATCACGGGGCAGTTCTTCCGGCAATTCGCTCTGACGATCGCATCTTCCACGATCATCTCGACGTTCAATTCGCTGACGCTCAGTCCGGCCCTGGCGGCGATCCTTTTAAAACCCAAGCGAAAGGGTCAGTCGGAGGCACTGCCGGCCTTGGCCGTGGTCGCCTTCGGAGCCTGGCTCGGCTACAGCCGCCTCCAGCCGCAACTCCACTCGGCTCTGGCAACCAAGTACGCGTCGTCGGTACCGCCAATGTGGGGCGAGGCTCTCACTCCCTGGGCGGCGGTCATTCTCGGCGGCTTGATCGGCTGGATGGCGTACAAGCCCCTGAACTGGGCCCTTGGTGCTTTTTTCAGGATCTTCAACCGCGGGTTCGACGTCGCCGGCAAGGTTTATACGCGCGTGGTGGGCGGGATGCTCCGGGTCACGTTGCTCGTGCTGCTGTTCTACGTCGGCATGCTCTGCCTCACGGGCTATGGCTACGTCGGATTTCCCAGGGGGCTTCTGTCCAAGGAATTCATGGCGAAGCTCGACAAGGGCCAGCCTTATGAGAAACTCGGCTGGGTCAAGCCGATCGTTCAGTTCACGGGGTTGCCCAAGGGCTTCATCCCCTCGCAAGACATGGGCTACCTGATGATCAACGTGCAGCTTCCCGATTCGGCCTCGACCGAGCGCACGTTGACGCTGATGCGCAAGATGCAGGATATCGCGCTCAAGACTCCGGGCGTCGGACACACGTTCTTCATCTCGGGCCAGTCCATGCTCTTGAGTGCGTTCGGATCGAACTTCGGGTCGATCTTCGTGATGCTCAAAGACTTTTCGGAGCGGCCGCAGCCGACTTCCGAGCGATTCTTTGCGTGGTATGGGCAGACCGGACTCGAAGACTGGTGGCGCGACCGGCTCGGGATGGCCAAGCCCGCCCCCGGGGTCAAGTCGACCGGTCTGGAACGCTGGTGCCGCAAGACGTTTCACTTGAAACCAAAGGCGCCGTTGAGCAGTGACGCGATCGCGGCCTCCTTGCGAAAGCAGTTCGAGGAAAAGATTCCCGAAGCGATGATCATGGTTCTGCCGCCACCGCCGGTGCGCGGCGTCGGCCGGGCCGGCGGCTTCAAGATCATGATCGAAGATCGAAGCTCCTCGGCCGGCTCGCTCGAAGGCCTGCGGTCGCTCGAAAGTGTCACCAATAACCTGGTCGACATGGCCGACTTCGAGATCGACGCGGCCACGGGCACGAGGCGGAAACGACCCGAGTTCGCGGCGATGTCATCGGTGTTTCGCGCCAATGTGCCCCAGGTTTACGTCGACCTTGATCGCAGCTCGGCGATGACCAAGGACGTCCCGCTCCAGGACGTTTTCCAGATGCTCCAGATCTACCTCGGCTCGATGTATGTCAACGATTTCAACCTGTTCGGGCGAACCTGGCAGGTCATCGTGCAGTGCGAGTCGAAATTCCGCGATCAAATCGAGGACATCCAGCGCCTCAAGGTGCGTAATATCCACGGCCAGATGGTTCCCCTGGGTTCGCTTGCCGAGGTGCGTGAGGCCAATGGGCCCTTCGTCTTGACGCGCTATAACATGTATCCCGCGGCTTTCATCAACGGTGCCGGCTCACAGGGAACCAGCTCGCGGCAGGCGATCGATTTGATGGATCGCCTGGCCGCCGAGTCACTCCCGGCCTCGATGGCCACGGAGTGGACCGAGATGGCCTATCTCGAGCTCCTGGCTGGCAACACCGCGATGATCGTCTTTGCCTTCGCCGTCGTCATGGTGTTCCTGGTGCTGGCCGCGCAGTACGAAAGCTGGTCGCTCCCCCTGGCCGTGATCCTCGTGGTTCCGATGTGCTTGTTGAGTGCGATCGCGGGAGTCTGGATCGCCAATATGGACATTAATATCTTCACGCAAATCGGCTTCGTGGTGCTGGTGGGTCTGGCGAGCAAGAACGCGATCTTGATCGTCGAGTTCGCCAAGGTTCACCGGGAAAAGGGCATGCCGGTGCGTGAAGCGACGCTCGAGGCCTGCCGCCTGCGTTTGCGGCCGATCGTGATGACGTCGATCGCGTTCATCCTGGGCGTGGTGCCCTTGCTCCTCGCGAGCGGTGCCGGGGCCGAGATGAGGCGTACCCTGGGCACGGCCGTGTTCAGCGGCATGCTCGGGGTGACGGCATTCGGGATTTTCTTGACGCCTGTGTTCTTCTACGTGGTGGAAAAGGTGGGCGAGTCGCACCTCTTCGCGTCGGGACCCCTGCGCCGGGCTAGCGACTTCGTACTGAGCGTTCTCAGCGTACGGGGGCTCGTCCGGGCGACTCGCCGGGTGACCCGTCCGACGCCCGAACGCCAGCCCCTGACGACGACGACCCGGTCTGATGAGCCAAGACCGTTTTAAGTGAGGCCCCTGTGTTCTCGAAATTTTTCATCGATCGCCCGATCTTCGCCTCCGTGCTGTCCATCGTCATCACGCTCGCGGGCTTCATGGCGGTCTCGACCTTGCCGATCGCGCAGTATCCCGAAATCACGCCGCCGACCGTCGAGGTCTCGGCGTTCTACCCTGGCGCCAACGCCAAGGTCGTCGCCGATACCGTGGCCGCGCCCATCGAGCAGCAGGTCAACGGCGTCGAGAACATGCTCTACATGTCCTCGCAATGCACAAATGATGGAACATACACGCTGACGGTCACGTTCAAGCTGGGCGTCGATCTCAACATGGCCCAGGTGCTCGTGCAAAATCGCGAGTCGCTCGCCGACCCGATCTTGCCCGAGCTGGTGAAGCGCCGCGGTGTCGCCGTCAAGAAGAAGTCGCCAAGCATCTTGATGATCATCAACCTGTTCTCGCCCGACAAGAGCCGCGACAATCTCTACATGAGTAATTACGCCACGATCCAGCTCAGAGACGAGCTGGCGCGGCTCCCCGGCGTGGGCGACATCACCTATATCGGCCAGCGCGATTACAGCATGCGCATCTGGGTCGATCCCCAGAAGATGGCCTTCCGGAGCCTGACCGCCGCCGACGTCATCAGCGCCATCAATGCACAAAATGCGCAGGTTGCCGCGGGACGGCTCGGCCAGCCGCCGGTCGCGACCGGCCAGGTCTTCCAGTACACGATCAGCACGCTCGGCCGCTTGTTCGACGTGAACCAGTTCGCCGACATGATCGTGAAAACCGACGACATGGGCCGCATCGTGCGTCTCAAAGACGTGGCCACCGTGGAGCTTGGTGCACGCGAATACGATCAAAATTGCACCCTGGACGGTCAATCATCGGTGGCCCTCTCGGTCTACCAGCGGCCAGGGTCCAACGCGCTCGAAACGGCGAGCGTGGTGCGTCAGAAGATGGAGGACTTGAAGGAGCGTTTTCCCTCGGGGCTGGATTACCAGATCGTCTACGACACGACGCCGTTTATCCAGGAATCGGTCAAGGAAGTCTTCAACACGCTGCGTGACGCCGTGTTCCTGGTGGCGTTTGTCGTGCTTCTATTCCTGCAAAACTGGCGGTCGGCCTTGATTCCGCTCGTCGCGGTTCCCGTGGCGATCGTCGGCACGTTCGCGGTCATGGCGGCCATCGGTTTCTCGCTCAATAACCTCACGCTTTTCGGCCTGGTGCTCGCGATCGGCATTGTCGTCGACGATGCCATCGTGGTCGTCGAGGCCGTCGAACACCACATCGAGCACGGCCTGGCGCCTCGAGAAGCGACGATCACGGCCATGAGCCAGGTGTCATCTCCGGTCATCGCGGTCGGCCTGGTGCTCACGGCCGTGTTCGTCCCCTGTGCGTTCATCACGGGGATCACCGGCCAGTTTTACCGCCAGTTCGCACTGACGATCGCAACCTCGACGATCATCTCGGCGTTCAATTCACTGACGCTCAGCCCGGCGTTATCCGCGTTGTTGCTGCGGCCAAGGCAAAAAGGAACCTACGAAGCCTTGCCGTGGTTCGCGTTTGTCGGGCTGGGAGCCTGGCTTGGCTATAGTGCGCTTGGCCCGCGTATCGTCGAGCCGGTCGCGGCCAACATCCCTGGCTGGGCGCCAGGGTCGCTGGTTCCCTATGCCGCGCCTGTGCTCGGGCTTCTGGTCGGGGGAATTGTCGGGTTTCTCCTGAGTTTCTCGCTCAACCGGCTTCTCGGGTGGTGCTTCTACGTTTTCAACAAGGGGTTTGACGCCGCCACCAATGCCTATACGCGAATCGTCGGCGGGCTCTTGCGGGTCAGTGTCCTGGTGATGGTCCTGTACGGCGGGTTGCTGGGTCTCACTTACTGGAGCTTCAAGCAAACGCCGACCGGCTTCATTCCGTCGCAAGACAAGGGTTACCTGCTCCTGAACGTTCAGTTGCCCGACTCGTCGTCGCTCGAGCGAACCCAGGAAGTGATGAAACAAATCGAGCAAACCGCCGGGCAATTGCCAGGCGTGGCGCATACCGTGGCGATCGCCGGGCAGTCGATCTTGCTCAACGCCAATGCGCCCAACTTCGGTGCGATGTACGTGATGCTCGAAGACTTTCACCACCGCGCCGAGCATGGGCTTTCCGGCACGGTGATCGCTGGCAAGCTTCAAGAAGCGCTTCAGAAACAGATCGGCGAGGGCGAGATCAACGTGTTCGAGGCCCCGCCGGTCGACGGCCTGGGAACGGCCGGCGGCTTCAAGATCGTGCTTCAGGATCGCGGCGACCTTGGCCTGGATTCGCTGCAGAACGTGGCCAACGGGATCGTCGGCCACGGCAAGGATTCGCCCGAGCTGCGCGGTCTCTTCACGAGCTTTCGTGCCAACACGCCGTGGCTCGACCTCAACATCGATCGTACAAAGGCGCGCCTCCTGGGTGTGTCGATCGCCGAGCTGTTCAACACGCTCCAGGTTTATCTCGGCTCGCTCTATGTCAATGACTTCAACCTGTTCGGCCGCACGTGGCAAGTCAATGTCCAGGGCCAGGCCAACTTCCGCAAGCAGATCGACGACCTGGCGCAACTGAAAGTGCGCTCCGAGCGCGGCGGCATGGTCCCGCTGGGAAGCATGGCCGAGATCGAAGACGTCAGCGGGCCGGTATTGATCATGCGCTACAATATGTATCCCGCGGCGGCCATCAATGGCGACGCGTCGCCGGGCACCAGCTCGGGCCAGGCACTGACAAAAATGGAAAGCGTGGCCCGGCGCGACTTGCCCGAGGCCATGCGTACCGAGTGGACCGAGCTCGCCTACTTGCAGTTACAAACCGGGAACACGGCCGTGTTCGCGTTCGTGCTGGCTGTCGTTCTCGTATTCCTCGTGCTGGCAGCCCAGTACGAAAGCTGGGCCCTGCCCATGGCGGTCATTCTCGTTGTGCCGATGTGCCTGTTGTGCTCGTGCGTCGGCGTGATGATGGCCCACATGGATATCAATATCTTCACCCAGGTTGGCTTCATCGTGCTCGTCGGCCTGGCGTGCAAGAATGCCATCTTGATCATCGAATTCGCCAAGGCGCAGCACGAGCTCGGCTCGTCGCGCAAGCAGGCGACTCTCGAAGCGTGCCAGCTTCGTTTGCGACCGATCATGATGACCTCGCTGGCCTTCATCCTGGGCGTGGTCCCCTTGATGGTTTCCGAAGGGGCCGGGGCCGAGATGCGCCGAACGCTGGGCACGGCTGTGTTCAGCGGCATGCTGGGGGTCACGCTGTTCGGAATCTTCTTGACGCCCGTTTTCTACTACGTCATCCAGTGGTTCAGCGACAAGACCGTCTCCGAACGCGGCGACGACACGGAAGATGGCGACGACGAACCCGACGATCATCACCACGCGCCGGGCGTTTCGGCAAACGGCCATGATGGTCTGAGCGACGGCGACGGGGTTCCCGCTGTCGCCGGCAATGGCGTCGCGCACGCCACCCCACATGTCGTCCATTGATCCGCCGAGCAGAGCCGCCGACGACCCGGAACGAGCCGCCAGCTCGGCGGGTCGTCCGCGCTTGCATGTCGTTCTTGTCGAGCCCGAGATCGCGCTCAATACCGGATCGATCGGCCGGACGTGCGTGGCTGCGGGTGCCATGCTCTGGCTCGTGCGGCCGCTGGGATTTCGCCTTGATGATCGCCACCTCCGCCGCGCCGGCCTGGATTACTGGGACCAACTTCAGTGGCGCGTGGTGAATGGGCTCGACGATGTGATCGCGCAGCTCGGGCGTGAACGGCTCTGGTCGTTCAGTACCAAGGTCGAGACGACGTATACGAGCGTCGTCTATCAGCCCGGCGATGTGTTGATCTTCGGTCCCGAAAGCCGCGGTCTGCCCCGGCACTGGCTCGACGAGCAGGGTTCACGCGCCTTGCGCATCCCGATCCGTCCAGAAGCGCGAAGCCTGAACGTCGCCAATGCGGTCGCGATCGCGGCGTTTGAAGCCCTGCGGCAGATAGGGCCGGATGAAAGCCCGGATCGGTCATGACGCAGCCGTCACGCCGTGGCCGTTCGGTTGTCTGTGATGAGTGCCGTACCTTGCTTTGGTTTGCGCTCCGCATACGATTGACACTCGACGGCCGCTCGCTTGATACTCGAATAGTTTGAACCCACGACACCGACTGTCGCCACGCCAGGGAGCGAGCGCACGATGATCGCAGCACGAACCGTACTGGCAACGTCCATTTGCGCGGCCGCGCTCGCTGTCACGCAAGCGCGCGCCGCGGATCGAATCAATCTGGTGAAGAACGCCGACTTCGAGCGCCGGCCCCGACGCCGCGCACCCGTCCGATTTCAGGATTCAGGGCGACGCAACGAGGCGCTACGCGGGCACGAGTTTCGAGTTCTCGTCAATGGGTATCGCTCTCGATTCCAGCCACGACATCGACGGCGACGGCGTCCATCAAGGCTCGGTCTCGCAGGACGTGCCGATCGACGCGACCCTCCCTGGCCGCTGGTTCCGGTTCGCGATTCGCGGCTTGCCGGAGGACGGGTTCGCGGTCGAGGACGACCAACTCTATCTGAAAGCCGACTTCTTCGGCGACCGCGGCAAGCGCCCGCTCGATGGCGTGACGCGCAAGATCTTCTCTCAGGTTGTGCAAGAGCGTCGCGACCTGGGGGCCAACGGTGTCGGCAAGCGGGGAGGCGCGGCGACCTGGAAAACGTATGGGTTCGACTTCGCCCTGCCGTTCCCGGACATCAACTTGGTTCGAATCAGCGTTGGCTTTCGCAGAGGCATGGGCCGGGGTAGCCGCGGATCATTCTATGTCGACGACGTCGCTCTTGAAGCAATTCCAGCACCGGCAGACGCGCCGATCACCAGGATTCGCGCGGCGACACCGGCGGCCGTCGATGCCGCGAGGCTCGTCCCGCTGGGCGGCCGTTGGTTTTATCGGCCAAACGACGGAGAAAGCGTGGCGCAAGGAGGCAAGGGACTGGAAGTCAATGAGCAAAACGCCGACCGCCTCCTCTACCGTGACGGTACGCACTATGTCAATCCGTTCGCCGAGAACATGGCGGCATGGCTTCGCAAGGGCTATCTCGATCTCTCGGGCAAGCTCGTCGACAAAGACCGGTTCCAGCCCGAGAACGTGACGATCCGCTTCGAGGGCCCATCGATGATCGTTCGTGCCCATAATCTGCCCAACCATCCGACCGCCAAGTTTCCCAGCCCGCCGGGATCGGGAGATAGAAACCCGTCGTATATTCAAGAGCATGATTATACGTACTCGATTCCGCTCGATCCGCGGCCCAGCCCGGCGGCCCAGGCGATGGATCGCAACAACGCCAACCGAGCACTCCCCATGGGCGCGATTGGAATCGCCGTCAACGGGGTCGTGTTTTACAACCCGTTCGACGCCGGCATGACCGATGCGACAGACCTGATGGACCGGTGTTGCGGGCATCCCAGTCCCGACAATCGCTATCATTACCACAAGTATCCGGTTTGCGTGAAATCGCCTTTCGCCGGCGAGGGGCAGGAGCACTCGCCGGTCATTGGTTGGGCGTTCGACGGGTTCGCCATCTATGGTCCGTACGAGGCGCGTGGGGTGATGGCCAAGGATTCCGTTGACAATCCCCTGAACGCCTTCAACGTCCACCAGGACAAGGAACGCGGCTGGCACTACCACGTCACACCGGGCCAGTTTCCGTACATCATCGGCGGTTACTGGGGCGTGCGCAACGCGCGGAGCGGAGACGGCCCGGGGCGCGGCGGGCCCATGGCGGGACGCGGCCCCGGGGGCATGAACGCGGGCCCGGGGCAGGGGCGTCAGGGCGGCCGCGGACGCCCCATGCCTGGACCGGGTGGTGGCCCCGGCGGCGGCCCTGGTCGAGGCTTTCCAGGCGGATTCGGACCCCCGCCTCATCCTGTCATGCTGGCCCTTGATCGCAACGGCGACGGCGCGATTTCACCCGAAGAGATTGCCGACGCCCCGGCCGCCTTGCGCTCCCTCGACCGTGACAACGATGGCACGCTATCCAATGACGAAGCTCGCCCGCCCCCACCGCCGGGGGGCGGATTTGGACCTGACGGTCCCCCGTGAGCGATGGTCTTGATTCGGCCGTCGAGGCTGTTTCATTCGTACCCGGGAGGCGAGATTCCGTCGAGCCGAGCGATCAACTCTGAACCAAAGAGGCTCGACAGAGTCTCGCCCTCCCAGAGACGGCATGTGACGCCGCGGTTCCCGCGGGCCGGGTGCCGAGGCGGCTCGACAGAGTCTCGCCGCCCCAATCTGGTTGTACGGCCGGAGTGCGACCGCCTACGTCTGCCACCCTTTTCTCAAGCACCGACCAATTCCCGCAGCCGGAGCGCATTGCGAACGGCGTGGCCATGGCCGTCGTTATTGAAGTAGGCGAAAACCTTGCGGCGCTGCGAAACCCATTCGCCGATTCGCTCGGCCCACCAGCGCAGGTCATCCTCCGAGTAGGAGCCGGCGTAGAGGTGAGTGTCATTCGGGCCGTGGAGGCGTACGTAGACGAAGTCAGCGGTCGCCCGTAACACGCAGGGCAGCCGCGCGCCGCTCATGACGCAGTATGCGGCTTTATGTCGTTCCAGGACCGCAAATGTTTCTTCCACGTCCCAGCTTGGATGCCGGAACTCGACCGCGACGGCCCGGCCTGTTGGAACAACAGCAAGAAATCGGTCGAGCCGATCGAGGTCGATCGGGAAATGGGGCGGAAGCTGGAAGAGCAAGACGCCGCGTTTTTCCTTCAACCTGCGAAGTCCCGACTCCATTCGATCCAACCACGCGACCGGGTCGTTGAGCTTTCGGAATTGTGTTAGCCCGCGCGACGCCTTTGCCGACACGCTAAACCCTTCCGGAAGCCGCTCGCGCCAGGTGGCAAAAATGTCGTCCTTCGGCCAGCGATAAAAAGTGTTGTTCACTTCGACCGTGTGGAACTGCCGCGCGTACGCGTCGAGACGCTCGAGGCTTGTGGCCCCGCGGGGATAAAGGATGTCGACCCAGTGGTCGTAGCTCCAGCCTGAAGTTCCAATGTAAACGGCCATTGCACCTTCCATTCCCCGGTGGACGAGCCGCAGGCGCAGAGACAGCAACGACCGTGCCGAGATATATTCGTCGATGGTGGCTCGTAAGCCAACCCAATTTTTCGATGGCCCATCATGAAACAATGTCGGACGTGCCAACGCGTATTGGATGTCGCCTTTTTCGGCCGTAGTCAGAAGCAAGCCGACGGTCTGTCAACTCAATGCGCCTCGTGTGTCAATCGGGGGCGCCGGCAGCAACACCGAGAGCAGGGGGGTCGCATCGAGGCTCGCGAATTACTGAGCTTACGCGAGCTTGTCAAAAACGGAGATGTTGCCGCAGTCGAGCGGAACGCCCATCGGATCGACGCCGGCAATCGAGACAGGTTACTTGCCATGGCCGTCACGGATTTCAGTTCCGCTCCGAAAAAACAGACCCATGTCGGGCTGGTCAAGCTCCTCATTGAGATGGGTGCGAGCCCCGATTTTCGGTTCGTCTGCGCGGCGACCGTGGGTCCGAATCTCGCGATCGTGGAAGCCCTGCTCGAGGCCGGGGCCGAACAAAACATCTTCACGGCCGCGGCTCTTGGGGCGATCGACCAACTGCATCGATTTCTCTCGGCCGACGCCACGCTGGCCACCCAGAGCACGGGCCATGAACTGTTGTCTGAAACGGGAATGACGGCACTCCATTACGCGTGCCGGTCGGAGCTCGGTAAGCTCACGCGCTTCCATGCCGACCGACTCGCTCTTTGTGTCTCATGCTTGTTGGATCATCGACCGCAATACGACCGGGAAACTGACGGCGCCTTCACCCCGCTCGACCTGTGCGCGTCTCGCGGCGGAAATGTCAGAATCGCCACAAGACTTCTCGCGCATGGGTGGCGAGCCACCAGCATGACGCTACTCATGGCTCTCGGTCACTTCCAACGGCACGGACGAGGAAATTACGACGTCGCGGCGTTGTGTCTCGACTCTGGTGTCGACATCAATTCACCGCTCGGCGGTCGTACTCTGCTTCATGCGCTGGCCCACCACGGCGATCTTGTCGGCACCCGGTGGTTACTGGATCACGGCGCCATGGTCGATTCCCGGGATCACGGTAACAACAAGCCTTTGCACAAGGTGTGCGAGCGAAACACAGGGTTGGGCGTCGCGCAATTGCTGGTCGAACGAGGGGCCAGCTTGACCACGCTCAATAATAACGGCGAGACTGCGCTCGACGTGGCGATTGGCAACGACAAGAAACGACTCGAAGATTACTTGCGGAGCGTCGGAGCGTTGGCTGTTGCGAAAAAATAAAAAAGGAGACGGATGATAAGTTCAGACTCGGTCAAGGAGCATCGCATCTAAATGACGTCATCCGTCGCCTCCCGGTTCGAGATGCGCTGCGCAATTTCAAGGCGGTTGCCACCCGGATCGCGGATATAGAACCGGCTCCAGCCCCCGATCGGTTGGCGATCGCGTATGATCTCGACCCCGTACTCCAGGAGCGTCGACTCCGCCTCTTCGACATCAGTAACGACATAGCAGATATGGCGCTTGTTCTGGGCTTGGTCAAGTGCGCCATCCTCTGATGAAACATGAATCTCGATCGCTCCTAGCCTGTACCAGCAGCCCCCGTTCTTGCGGAGAGGCTCGGGCTTCTCGATCGCTTCGAGACCGAGTACGGTGCCATAAAATTGTATTGCTTTCGCTTCCGCCGCCGTCGGCACGGTGACCTGGATGTGATCGATCCTTTCGATCTTCAGTGGCATGCGAATGTCCCCTCACCTGGCTTGTCACTTCGGCCTACCAGGCCGCGTGATCCAAAAACGGTCTTACCACCGGCTTGATGCTGGGCTTGGCAAATGTGTAATTTGGCCATTGCCTGGCCGCGGGTCCAGAGGCTCAATTCGCGGAATCTGTCGATGTCCGTCGACTCATTCTTTCATGACTTGAGAGAATTTGTTTCCCCGAGAAGTTTTCGTGTGAGCGGCTTACTCGATATAATAAATTGGACCTGAACCAACGCCGCCCGCGAAGAGATGGCCCCATCATCGGACGTGATGGCCTGAGACCACATCGCCTCGGATTGCGCTGGATCGAGACCAGCGTGCGGCAACATTACGATCTGTCCCAAGGCAGATGGCAGCCGGCCCGAACGGAATCGTACCCACCAAGCCGATAACAGGACAGTCGACGAGATCTCTCTGATGCTCGATGGTGAACGCCCCACACATCCTGCGCCCGCAACTGCGCCGCAAGGATTGGACATGCCTGGATGGGCCCTGGCAATTTGCACTTGATCCGGACGCCCAGTGGCAAGCCTGTCACGACGTCAAGTGGGACGGGACAATCCGCGTGCCGTTCGCTCCCGAGACCGAGGCGAGCGGGATTCACGCCACTGGATTTTACAAAGCGTGCTGGTACCGCCGCGTCGTGACGTTTGCGCCGCCGGGCCCCGGTGATCGGCTCATCTTGCACTTCGGGGCCGTCGATTATGCCGCCACCGTCTGGGCCAACGAGCAGCAGATTGCCCGGCATGAGGGGGGTTACACACCCTTCAGCGCCGACCTGACCGCGCAAGCCGCGCACGGCGAGATCGAGATTGTGGTCCGGGCGGAGGACGACCCGCACGACCTGGCCAAGCCCCGCGGAAAGCAGGACTGGCAGCTCGACCCGCACTCAATCTGGTATCCACGAACGACCGGCATCTGGCAAACAGTCTGGCTCGAGACAGTTCCAGCTTGCTCGATCGCCCAGCTCCGCTGGACGCCGACCCTCGAGCGGTATGAAGTCGGCATCGAAGCATGGGTCGACGGCGAACCTGCTGACGACGTACGCCTGCGCGTCGTCCTGAAGACGGGACCCGTCCTCCTGGCCGATGACACCTACCGCGTCGTCTCGGGCGAAGTCCACCGCCGGATCGCGCTTTCAGATCCCGGGATCGACGATTATCGCAACGAGCTTCTCTGGAGCCCCGACAGCCCCACTTTGATCCGGGCCCAACTCCAGCTTCTGGATGGTGACGGCACCATCATTGATGAGGTGGCAAGCTATACGGCGCTGCGGTCAGTCGCCGTGCAGGGCGACCGCTTCGTGCTCAACGGCCGGCCCCTGGCACTGCGGATGATCCTCGATCAGGGCTACTGGCCCAAGTCGGGTCAGACCGCGCCCGATGACGCCGCCCTGCGGCGAGATGTGGAACTGGCCAAAGCGATGGGCTTCAACGGCGTTCGCAAGCATCAGAAGATCGAGGATCCACGGTATCTTTACTGGGCCGACGCACTGGGACTTCTCGTCTGGGAAGAGATGCCGAGTGCCTACCGATTCTCGTCGACGTCGGTCGAGCGGTTGACCCGCGAATGGGCCGCGGTCATCGAGCGGGATCGTAGCCATCCGTGTATCATTGCCTGGGTGCCGTTCAACGAGTCGTGGGGCGTGCCAGACCTGCCCGATAGCCCGACTCAGCGGCACTATGTCCAGGCTTTGTACCACTTGACGAAAACTCTTGACCCGACTCGCCCCGTCGTCGGCAACGACGGTTGGGAGAGCGTCGCCACCGACGTGATCGGCATCCATGACTATGACGATCGTCTCGAGCGTATCACCGGCCGCTACGGCGCCGAGGAGGCGCTCGGCAGACTGTTTCGTCGCGAGCGGCCTGGCGGGCGCATGCTGATCCTCGGCAGCGACCCGCAGGTTCAGCCCGGTCATCCCGTGGTGCTGACGGAGTTCGGCGGCATCGCCTACTCGGTCGCCGAAGGAACCTGGGGCTATAGCCGCGTCGGTACCGTCCAGGCCTTCGCCGAGCGCTATACTCGACTGTTGCTCGTGGTACGGTCGCTGCCATTACTCGCCGGTTTTTGCTATACCCAGTTCGCCGATACATACCAGGAGGCGAACGGTCTCTTGACCGCCGACCGAACCCCCAAATTCCCGCTAGCCGACATGGCCCGCGCAACCCGCGGTCCCACGACGGCCGAGGAGCAGGCCGACGAATTAAGATGGCGAGAGCAGCTCATGCGCCAGCAATGGAATCCCTATCTCGACGATGGGAATTGACCTTCCCGTTTATTTGCCCCCCCACCAGGCATCGAGCCCCCAAATACGCTCGTCCACCGCACGCAATTTTCCCCCGCCGCCATCGGATCCCCTGTCTCCTGGCCGCTTTTTCGCGGGCCCAAAGTCAGTGTCACTTTCCCTTTGTCTGGCATCAGAAATGGCCCGAGATTTGCATAAGCTCACGTGACGCGAAAAGGCTCTTCCAAATCGATTATCGGTAGGGTTCGTCCGTCACGCAGACATACCGCTCGGCCGCCAATCGTGGACTGATCCAAACACTCACCTTCAAAGTCGTCTCAATATATACAACTGCCGTCCGCAAAGGACGTTAGGAGGAAAATACGTGTGTTCGACCCCCCTTGTCGTCTTCTCACATTTGCGCTGGGATTTCGTTTTTCAGCGGCCCCAGCACGTCATGACGCGGATCGGCGCGACCCGGTCCGTGCTCTATATTGAAGAACCCGCATATTCGGATGGACCACCACGATGGGAATTTTCCAGTCCCGTGCGTGGAGTGACGGTCTGCCGGCCATATACCCTGGTACGGGCTGGAGGCTTCTGCGACGAGCAAAATGGCATTCTCGGTCCGATGGTCGGGCAGCTTATCAGCGAGCATTCGGACAGTGGGTATGACCTGTGGTTCTACTCTCCGATGGCCTTGCCGCTCGCCGATGGGCTCGATCCGCGGGTCGTGATCTATGACAATATGGACGACCTCTCGGCATTCCGATTCGCCCCCCCGCAACTGCTCGATCGCGAGCGGCAACTGCTCGCTCGGGCCGACGTCGTCTTCACGGGCGGGCCAAGCCTATTCCGGGCCATGAAAGACCGGCATCACAACGTTCACTGCTTCAGCAGCAGCGTCGATCTGGATCATTTCGCGGCTGCCGCCGGATACTTGCCCGAGCCGCCCGACCAGGCCGGCATTCCGCATCCGCGCCTCGGGTTCTTCGGCGTGCTTGACGAGCGGTTCGATGCACCCCTGCTCGCGGCCATCGCCGAGGCACGTCCAGACTGGCACTTCGTCATGGTCGGTCCAGTCGTGAAGATCGACCCCGAGACATTACCGAAGCGCCCGAACATTCACTACACCGGCGGCCAGGACTACGCCAAGCTGCCGGCCTTTCTTGCCGGCTGGGACGTGGCCTTGCTGACGTTCGCACGCAACGAATCAACGCGGCGGATCAGCCCGACCAAGATCCTCGAATACATGGCCGCGAAAAAACCAATTGTCAGCACGCGGATCACCGACGTCGTCGAGCCGTACGGCACGATGGTCGGCCTCGGCGACGCCCCCGACGAGTTCCTGGCCGCATGCGAACGCGCCCTGAACGAGACGCCGGCCGAGCAGTCAGCGCGATTGGACCAGTATGAAAAAGTCCTGTCGCGGACGTCGTGGGATGAGACCACGCGGAAGATGGCCGAGTTGATCGATGACGCCGCGAACCGCTCACAAAGGACCGCGGCGACTCGCCACCGCGATCACGCGATCCCTGCTCTTGATTCCGAGCCTGTGGAAAGAGAAAGACCTGTGATCGTGATCGGAGCCGGTCCGACCGGGTTGAGCGCGGCCTATCACCTGGGCGCCGATTCCATTCTCCTCGAGGCCAATGAAACGGTTGGAGGGTGGTGCCGCTCGCTCGTTGATAATGGGTTCACGTTCGACTGGGCCGGCCACATCATGTTCTCGAACGATCCCTACGTCCACGAGATGTACCGCCTCCTCCTGGGAGACAACGTACACTGGCAGGATCGCGAGGCGTGGATCTACAGCAAGAATGTCTACACACGCTACCCGTTCCAGGGCTCGCTGTACGGGCTCCCCGCCGACGTCATCAAGGAATGCATCGTCGGGGCGATCGAATGCCGGTTTGGCAGCCTCCATCCCAAAACCGAGTCAAAGGCCGTTTCGGTCCCGTCCAGCAACGGGAACGGGGCGCGACATGGCTCACTCTCGAACGGGCATACCAATGGGAAGTCACCGAAAAACGGCACGGCTTGCAGCGTGATCATTGGAGGCGATCCGAAAGACGGGCATGTCTCCGACTGCTGTGGCGACGGCGTCTCCGAGGCAACGGTCCCCCTGGTCGAGCGCAATGGCAGTAATGGCCACCACAAGGCCGATGCGCCGAGGAACTTTGAAGAGTTCATCTACCAGGTCTGGGGAGCCGGAATCGCCAGGCACTTCGCTATTCCCTACAACCAGAAGATCTGGGCCGTACCCCTCAAGGACATGGAGACAAGCTGGCTGGGCGGCCGGGTGCCGCTGCCCGACCTCGAGGAGATGATCGAGGGGGCGCTCACACAAAAGCCCAAGCCCATGGGGCCCAATGCTCGATTCGGCTATCCATTGCGGGGTGGCTTTCAGGCCCTCATGGATGGGTTCTTGCCGCACCTTAAAGGTGATCTCAGGCTCAACACGCGGGTCAAGGCCGTCTCGGTTCATCGCAGGGTTGTCACGCTGCACGACGGGACCGAATTACCTTATGAACAACTCATCAGCACCATGCCGCTCCCGGCTTTGATTCGCGCGATGGGTGCCGATGCACCCGACGAGGTGCGGAAGGCGGCCGCCGGTCTGAGGCATACGTCGGTGCGCTGCGTGAATATCGGAATCGGCCGTGAGAACCTGACCGAAAAGCACTGGATTTATTATCCGGAAGACACGGTTTTCCATCGCATCTTCGTCCAGGGGAATGCGAGTCCCTACTGTAACCCGCCTGGAGGGTTTGGCCTGACCTGCGAGATCACGTATGGTCCGCTCAAACCGCTGCCTTGCGACGGCGATGACTTGATCAAACGATGCATTGCCGATTGCGTGAAGGTCGGGATTATCAATGAATCCGACCCCATTCTGGCCGCCAACCAGGTCGACATGCCCTTTGCCTACGTGGTGTACGACCACGCCCGACCGCGCAATGTGGCCATCATTCGTGAATGGCTCGATCGGCATGATATTTTTCTCGCAGGGAGGTACAGCGAGTGGGAGTACTATAACTCGGACCACGCCTTCCTCGCGGGCAAGAAGGTGGCCGAGGCGGTACGTGGGCGACAGTCACGCGCCCTCGCCCCGACCCTCGCGATATGAACCGTGAATTATTCTTGATTCGGGGGTGTCGCACATTGATCGAACCTGGCTGGAATGATCATGATATTTTGTCGATTTATGAAGACCGTGGCAGATGACGAGAAGTTCATCGAGCGGTCGGTAGAGGAGGCATCATGAGACCCGATTCTGGAATGCTAGCGGACATTGATCTGGACCCGGCTTCAGCGGAAGGGCGATTTCTCGCGGCGGTGCCCACCGGCCTGCGTCCAGATGTATGGTCCCTCATGGCAAGTCCGCGCCGGGGTGGCCGCGGTCTGCGGGCATGGCTCGCGCTGCTCGAAGTCGACCACCCACCCCTCCCCGGCGAACTACCGCGTGAACTGCTGGAGGTTTACCTGCGCGACCACGAGGCCGAGCCGTTGCACGACTGCGAGCAATGCGGTCTGCCGGTCCCGGTTCGATGCGGCCGCCGGATCGGCCGCGAGCCGGTCGCCGAGCGTGAGTATTTTCCGGCCTGTCCAAACTGTGGTGGCCGCACGGGGCGATACGCCTTCTGGTCGCGATCTGGCTGGCCGGTCTCCTGATCCGCGGCGGGCTGCGCGACGGTGATGGACTCGGCGTGCAGCGCCTCGATGCACCCAGAGGGCGAACGGATGCATGATCCTGAAGAGTGCGGGCCGGAGGTTTGGGCCGGGCCCGAGTGTACGCTCAACCGCGTCGGCGACCGGTACTTCGACCAGCTTGCGATGACCGGCCATGATGCCCGCCTCGATGATCTCGACCGTCTGGCCGGCCTGGGAGTCAAGAAGGTTCGATATCCGGTTCTATGGGAGCGACATTCGGGCCCCAGAATTGACTGGCGCTGGGCCGACGAGCGGTTGAAACGGCTCCGCGAACTGGGTCTGCGACCGATCGTCGGGCTGGTGCACCATGGGAGCGGACCGCGGCATACATCACTGGTCGATCCGTCGTTCGCCACGGGATTGCCCGAGTACGCGAAGCGCGTCGCCGAGCGATTTCCGTGGGTTGACGCGTTCACGCCCGTCAATGAGCCCCTGACAACGGCTCGGTTCAGCGGACTGTACGGCCACTGGTATCCGCACGGCCGAAACGCGGCGACATTCGCTCGATGTCTCCTGAACGAGTGCCGAGCCGTCGTCCTGGCGATGCGAGCCGTGCGGAAAATCAATCCGAGCGCGGTCTTGATCCAGACCGAGGACTTCGGGCAGACGCACGCAAGCCCGAGCCTCGGCTATCAGGCCGATTTCGAGAACGAGCGACGCTGGTTGACGTGGGACTTGCTATGTGGACGAGTTGACGACGGTCACTCGATGTGGGGCTTCTTGCGCTGGGCTGGCGTTCCCGAAGCGGACGTGGCCTGGTTCCTCGAAAACCCCTGTGCGCCCGATATTCTCGGTGTCAACCATTATGTGACAAGCGAGCGCTATCTCGACGAACGGATCGACCTTTATCCTCCTGACATGCACGGCACTAATGGCCGGCACCGTTACGTCGATACCGAGGCTGTGCGTATCCTTCCCGGCGGAGCGGAGGGTCCATATCGCCTGCTCAGGCAAGTGTGGGATCGGTATCACCGGCCAGTGGCCATCACCGAGGCCCATCTGGGATGCACGCCCGACGAGCAAGTGCGCTGGCTCTGGGAAATCTGGCGAGCCGCGGTTCGGTTGCGACACGAGGGGGCCGACGTACGCGCGGTGACGGCGTGGTCGGTATTCGGGGCTTTCGACTGGAACTCGCTGGTCACGCGGCCGGTGGGATATTACGAGGCCGGTGCATTTGACTTGCGGCACGATCCGCCTCAGCCCACGCCCGTCGCCAGGCTCATTACCGAACTCGCGGCCGGTCGCCAACCACGCGATCCCTCGCTCGAAACGCCCGGTTGGTGGCACCGAAACACCCGGCTGCTTCACAGAACGCCTGCCGCGAGGGAACTGATCGCGTCTCTTTGAGCCGACCCGAGCGGCTTCGATCCCGAATCATGGGAAGGAGGGTACGCTGTGCATGTCCGCGCGTGCCCGTCGTGTCCGCGCGTGCCCGTCGTCTTGCTCATTGACTGCCAAGTTAACATGGGTATACTGACAGTGACTGATAGGTTCAAGATAACTTGATGTTTTAAATAGTTAGAATTGATTTTCTTGATTGCGGTCAGTGACAAGATCGATTGAACATATCTATATCTGAAATTATAACAATAGCAACTTATTTTAATACAAAGCGAGTTTACATGTAGTTGATTGAACTGAATAGGCTGACGGAAGATGCAGCAAGTGTCTTGAATGCTCGCGACTGATGGATTTAACTGCAGTGGCTTCATGAACCGACGATGAGGTTGGAATGGTGGGCCCGACCGTCTTGGAGAGCGCTCGCCAGCATCTGTCCATGAGTTTTTTATGTGCCCACTGGCTCCGAAGCCGACGTCTCTGATATTCGACACCCAGGAGAATCAATCCATGCTTGCCCCTCTCGCTTTTCCCGATCTGTCGGCATTGCGAAATCTTCGCGTAAAGATGGGAAGGAGGGCCAAAAAGAGGTGGCACAATGTCGGATTGGAAGCGCTCGAGAATCGCGTTGTTCTCTCTTACACGTTTAGCTATGACCCGGGCACGATGGTCGCCATGGCTGTCGGAACCGCGGCCACCGACTCGCTGGTCATCAAGCCGGTGAGCGGATCGCTGGAATATAGCGTCAACGGCAGTACCTTCAGCAGCGACTGGGGCGGCCAGACCGTGAGCGCTCAGTCGAACGTCACTGTCGAACTCGACCTCTCCAGTGGTGACGGCTCATCGCTGCAGCTCGGTGCCTCCAGCGGTGCGGCAAGCCAGTTACATGCCCCGATCGTCGCGACGGTGCCTACCAATAGTACAGACACGCTGACGATCGACGATAGCGCGAGCGCGGCCGCTTCGACGTACACGGTCGACACGGGATCGGGAGACATCACGGGTCCGGGATTCAGCTATCGCGAAGTGAGTGCGTTCGCGGGAGGAATCACGCTCAAGGGCGGTTCGGCGGCCGACACCTGCAACATTCTCTCGACCGCATCGTCCGAGCCATTCACTCTTGCCGCGGGCTCATCCTCGCTGAACGTTGCGAACGTCGGCAACGCAGGCAGCGTTCAGGGCATTCTGGGTGATGTCACGGTTGGCGACAGCGGCGGTTTCGCCGCCATCAACATCGATGCTTCGGCCGACACGACGACCGATAACGCCCTCCTCGCGGGAGCGTCGCCAGCCGAGGCTCAGCGGCGTTGCGGCGGGAAACATTTTCTACACCGTCGCACAAGTCAGCAGCGTCGCGCTGACGCTCGGAAGCGCGTCAGACGGGAGTAACAATCTGACCGTCGATTTCTCAAACGGCAATCCGATCCCAACCCAGAGCGCGATCGGCCTGGCCTACAACGCAGGCAGCGGTGACGGCAACACGGTTGCCCTGGAAGGCGATCTACCCGGCGGGCCGGATGGCTTTGCAACTGAAGTCCATGATGCCAACGATCCGAGCATCAGCTCACAAAACGGACAGTACGGCTCGATCGCACTTGTCGATCAAAACCACGTCGCCACCAAGCTGACCTACTCTGGCCTGTCATCGATCTATGACGTGGCCGACGTGACGTCCTACACGTTCAATGACATGGCCGACGATCAGTCGTTCGTGATCCAGAATGCCGCGGCGAGCAGCGGGGAAGAGCCTTCGGTCATCAGCAGCGCAGCCGAGTCGGAGTTGAGCCTACTCCAGTTCGCGAACACGCCCGCCTCGGGGATACCGACCTTCGCGTTCACAAGTGTCGCCAGCAAGGCGGCGGTGATTTTCAACACCACAACGACGACGGCGAATGTCATCGGGAGTATCAACGTACCGACAGCCGCGGCTGGGCTGTCGGCCTTGGCGGTGAACACGCCGACCGGGAACATCAACCGCGTGACGTTCCTGGCCACACCGCCGGGTGTGGTCACCTCCTTCAATGGTATTCCGGGGAATAACGCCACGACGGTGAGCGGCGTCGGAGTGGCGCCCGGAACCGCGCTTATCTTGAACGCCGGTTCCGGCATCAACACGCTTGATTACGAGTCAGGCGGTCCGACGCCGACGAAGTCGGCCATCGAGGGAGGCGAGGAGATCACGCTCCCCGGTTATGGCATGGTCGATGCTTATGGGTACCAGAGTGTGAGCGTAACGGGGGTACTCGAGCTCGTCGACTTGGATTTCGGTGGGTCCGGCTCCAATCGTGACGACGACTGCTGCTCCGCCCCCGGGCGAAACCGACGATCCGGACGGCGGTGCCGACGCCAGCGACGGCGGAGATGATGGCAATAGCGACGGCGGAGAAGGCACGGGCGGTGCTTTCAACGGTCTCGGCCCGGCGCCGCTCAATTTTACCAACCCCGCGGCGGGTCGCATTGTCGGGATCGCCCCAAGCCCCACCGATCCCAAGACGATCTACATCGCGACGGCCGGTGGCGGCGTGTGGAAGACCACCGACGGCGGAACGACCTGGACCCCGCTCACCGATAACCAGGCGACGCTGAGCATGGGCTCGATCGCACTGGCGCCGAGCAATCCCAGCATCATCTACGCGGGCACCGGCGAGGCGAGCACGCCCAACAACTTCGATAGTTTCCCTGGCGAGGGAATCCTTAAATCGACCAACGCCGGGGCCACGTGGACGCTCGAGGGGCAAACCGATTCGATGGGCAACCCGCTTTTCCAGCGCCGGTCCGTCGCCAAGATCGTCGTCGACCCGACGAATCCGAACATCGTGTACGCGGCGCTGGCCGACTTTGCGACCGGGGCCTTGCTCGGCAACGATGGCATCTGGAAGTCAACCGACGGCGGTCTGACCTGGATCGACACAACTAACAGCGCGACCGCGAGTATCGCGCCAGGCGACTCATTCATCGATCTGGTAATCGATCCGACCAATAATCAGGTCCTGTACGCCGCGGCCTCCGATCCCAACGGCAACCCCGGCAACGGCGTTTACAAGACGACCGATGGCGGCCTGCACTGGTCGGTTGCAGGCAACCTGCCGGTCGGGGGGACGAACGGTCGAATTTCGCTGGCAATCGCGTCGACCAGCAATCAAGTGCTCTACGCGGCTGTCGGCAATACGTCAACCGGGGCGGCCACGATCTACCAGACGACCAATGCCGGCACAGCCTGGACGGCTCTTTCGCTCTCGCCGGCCCTCAACGTGGGGACGCAATCGTTTTACGATTTGACAATCGGTGTCGACCCCACCGATTCATCGGGCAACACATTTTATGCCGCCGGACAAGCCGGGACTGACAGCGTGATCCGCGTTGTCGTCACACCCGGCAGCCCGCCAACGACCGTGGTGCAAGATATTTCGTCAACGGGTGTCGGCAACTTCCCGCACTCCGACCATCACACCATGGCATTTGACGCGAACAAAAACATGCTCGATGGCAGTGACGGCGGGATCTGGAAGCTTGTCAGCTCTAGCCCGTCGGTCACGTGGAACGACCTGAACGGCAACCTTGAGATCACCGAATTCGTGGGAGTTGCGCTGAGCCCGACGTCAGTGAGCGTGGCATACGGCGGCAGCCAGGATAATGGCACTGAAGAGTACACCGGCGCGACAGTGTGGACGTCGATCGCCGGGGGCGACGGCGGCTTCACGCGAGTCGACCAGTCGAATCCGATGAATGTGTACCAGGAGTATTTTGGCATCTCGCTCAACCGTTCGACGACCGGCGGCACTGCCGGTTCATTCACCAATATCATCTCGCCGATCCTGGCGACGGCCACGGCAACAATCAGCGGTGGCACGGTGACCGGGCTCACAATCACCAATGGCGGTATCGGCTACTTCTCCGCGCCCTCGGTCACAATCGCCGCGCCGCCGAGCGGCACCACGGCCACAGCCACGGCCACGATCAGCGGCGGCGTGGTGACCGGGCTCACGATCACCAACCCGGGTTCGGGCTACACCTCAGCTCCAGCCGTGACGATTTCGGGCACAGGGGGCCTGTTCTACGTTCCGTACGTGCTGGACCCATCCAACTCGAATGCACTCCTCTACGGAACGAGCACACTCTACGAAACGACCAACGCAACCGTGGGCACTCCGGTTTGGACAGCCATCGGCCTGCCGGGAACCAACGGCTTCAACACCGGCGGCGCCGCGATCACCGCGATCGCCATCGCCAAATCCAGCCCAAACACCGTCTACGTGACAACCGGCAGTCAGGTCTTCGTGACAACCAATGACGGCGGGAGCTGGACGACCTCCAGCATCGCCGGGGCTACCGGTCTTGATGATCTGGAGGTCGATCCGCTCAATAGCTCGACGGTCTACGCCATGAACGGACAGTACGACCAGGGCAAGGTTTTCACGTCCACCGATGGCGGCTCGACGTGGACTGACATCAGCAGCAACTTGCCCAACCAGCCCGCGCGGACGCTGGCGATCGACCCCAGGACCAGCCCCGAGACGCTTTATCTCGGCAACCAGATCGGCGTGTATGTTTCGTATAACCTGGGCGCGTCGTGGGTTCGCTTCGGATCGGGCTTGCCCAGTGTTCAGGTCAAGGAGCTTGATCTCCAGCTTAATGGCGGCGTTGATATCCTGGGCGCGGGTACATACGGACGCGGCCTCTTCGAGATCCTCGCAAACACACCGCTCGTCGTCACGCCGGTGACACCTACCAACCTGGTCGAAGGACGCCAATCCGACAACATCGAGACGGCGACGTTTACCGATGTCAACGCTCCGGCCGGCACCGACCCCGCGGCGTATTACAGCGCGACGATCTTCTGGGGCGACGGCAGTTCGTCGGCCGGAACGATCACCCGCGACGCCGGCGCAGTCTTTCATGTCACCGGCCGCACACGTACGCGGAGGAAGGGCCGGAGATGATCACCACCGAGATCACCGGCGCTGGTGGGAGCAACGGCGGGGCCACGGCCGATGCGACGGTGCTCGACGCGCCGCTCACGGGCACATCTGGTAACGAAATAGCCGGGATCGAAGGAATCACGACCGGAACCGTGCTGCTCGGAACATTCGTCGACGCCAACCCGAACGCGACGGCGGCCGATTACACCGCGGGGGGCGGATCGATCACGGTCAACTGGGGCGATGGGACGGGGTTCCATCCTCTCGTCGCTGCCAATCTCACGGCCCTCGGCTCGCCGGCCGGTGTGACCTGGTCTGTCAGCGCCGCCAACATATACAAAGAGGAAGGGACCTACTCATATTCGGTAGTAGTGATGGACGACGGCGGCGCAACCACGATCATCGCCGGCTCGGCCATCATCGCCGACGCACCGCTCAAGGCCTCTTTAGCACAACCAAGCGTCAACACGGTCGAGGCGGTCGTCTACCCGATCCCCGAATTCGGCACGCCTCTATTCACTGGCAATGTCGCCGAGTTCACCGACGCCAACCCTGCTGCACCCATCAACGATTTCAGGGCGACCATCGACTGGGGCGACGGCACTGCGCAAACGGCCGGAGCGATTACGCAGCCGATGGGACTGGCCGGCACTCCGTTCTTCGTCAGCGGCTCACACACCTATGCCACCTCAGGAGTCAACGGCGGAGTCGGGCATGACCCGATCACGATCTATATTAACGACGTGGGTGGCTCCGATTTGACCGTCTTTAATACGGCGAATGTCGCCGACAGTCCGATGTCGGTCTCCGGGATCCTCAATCCCGCGAGCGACAGCGGCAAGTCCGGCACCGACCGAATCACCAACGTGAGTCAGCCGAATTTCTACGGAACAGTCTACGTCGCGGGAACGAACACCCCCAAACCATACTCGCACGTCACGCTGTACGCGAACGGCACGCCGGTCGGGAACACCCAGGCGGGCAGTGACGGAACATGGTCGATCACGTCAAATCTGCTGGCCCAGGGAGCCTACGCGATCACCGCGGTCGCGGTCGATCAATTCGGCCAGACCGTCTCATCAACGGCTACGATCGTGGCGGATCTGGTTGTCGATACCACGCCACCGGTGATCACGTCCTTGAGTTTCAACCGTTTTGACGCGACGTTGACCGTCACCTTCCAGGACAACCTCAGTGGCATGGACCTCGCGAGTATCATCAACTCGGCGTTCTACCACGTCTCGGCGAAGCCGCTCGCACGCAACGTGCCTGTTCCGAAGCTGATCTTGCCCACGAGCATTGACTACACACCGGGCGCCTCACCGAGCGATCCCGTCACGGTCTACGCGGTCTTCAACAAAGGCCGTACCTTCCGCGGCGGCAAGTACGAGGTGGTCATCAACTCCGGTACCGACGACTCGGGAATCCAGGACGTGGCTGGCAATGCGCTTGACGGCAACTTCTACGGGTCGTTCCCGACAGGAGATGGGCTGGCCGGCGGCAGCTTCGTCGCTGACATCAGTACCTTCCACCGTGTCGTCCTGCCGTTTGTGCCCATCGCCAGCGGCTACGTCCCCCCGATCAAGGGAATCGACCCCGACGGACCGCCCCGGTCAGGGAAGTCCAAGAGCCAGCCCAAGGTCCAGACAAAATTGGCCGAGACGATGGTCGATCAGCGAGTGATCAAGACCCTGGTACGCAACTCAGCGCCGAAGGCCATGAAGGCGGCCCATAACGCGGTGAGTCGTCGGACCGCATCGACCAAGGTACACGACCGGGCGGTCCTGGCGTTGATTGCCGCATCGAAAAATGGGTCTTGATGTCCGAGCCGATTGCCACGCTGCCAGAGTCGATCTGGTGGCAGTCTGACGCGGTGAGACCCAGGATTGAGCTGCTGGAACCGCCGGAGGACTTGAACAAACCGCGGACGTTTCTCATAATGGTGGATTCTCAACGGTCACACCCAGGCCGCAATTTCACGAATACTTGGGATGGTTTTTGCGGTTATCGGCGGGACGCCGGACCGGTCAAAGCGAGTCGATGATAATGACGGAATCTGCCAAAATTACGGTCGAGCCGCGTGATCCCGCGAAGAACAAGGGGACCGGGCACCGGGTCGCGCGGCGGTTGCGCGCCGGTGGGGGTATCCCCGCGGTGATCTACGGCCACAAGCAGGCTGTGGTGCCGATCACACTCAAGCGCGACGACGTGTGGCGTCTGATCAAAATTCCCGGACACCTCACAGACCTCGACATCGCCGGGTCGACCGAAACGGTCATGATCCGCGACGTCCAGTGGGACCATCTCGGCAAGGAGATCTTGCATCTCGATTTCAGCCGGGTCAGCGCCGAGGAGGTGATCGAGACTGAAGTGGCCCTCGAACTGCGGGGGATCGCCGCGGGCATCGCCTCGGGGGGTATCCTCGAGCACCTGGTGCACAGCCTGCGGATCAACTGCAAGGCGGGAGCGATTCCCAGCTCGATCAAGGTCGACGTGACGAATGTTCAGATTGACCAGGGCATTCACGTACGCGACCTGGTTTTACCGCCCGACGTGACCGTGGACGCGGATCCCGACCTGTTGCTCGTGCATGTGGTGACACGCGGGGCCCAGGAAGAGACCGCGGAGGCGGGAGCCGAGTCAGTGACGCAACCCGAAGTCATCAAGCCGGAACGCAAGGAAAAGGATAAGGACGACTGATTGGCGACGATTAAACTGGTGGTCGGCCTCGGGAATCCAGGGATCAAGTACCAGGGCACGCGGCATAACATCGGGTTTGAGGTGATCGATCGGCTGGCGCAGGGGGCTGCGAAAGCGGTTTCGCCCGCAAGTTCGAGGGTCAGCAGGCCGAGATTGAGGTCGACTACCGGCGCGTCTTGCTCCTGAAGCCCGAGACATTCATGAACCTGAGCGGCCGATGCGTCAGCCAGGCGGTTCGGTTCTACAAGTTGCCCCTCGAAGACGTTTTGGTCGTGTGCGACGATCTCAGCCTGCCGGTCGGAAAATTACGATTGCGTCACGGCGGGACCGACGGCGGCCAGAAGGGCCTGCGCGACATCGCCGCCCAGCTTGGTACGGACCAGTTTCCTCGCCTCAGAATCGGGATCGGCGCCAATCTTGGTATCGATGCCGCGGATTACGTCTTGAGCCGGTTCAAGAGCGCCGAGCGAAGCACGATCGATGACGCCCTGATCCTGGCGACACAAGCCGTGGCCGTCTGGGTGACACAGGGAATGGATACAGCGATGAACCGATTCAACGGCACGCAAGCGGCCAGTTGAACACGTGCGGTATGGGTCAACAGAAGTGAATCATGTAGGTGTTACCAGGAAAACCAATCGGAGGACTCTGATCTTGCCTGTCAATACGTATGAGGGAATGTTTCTGCTTGATAGCACCAAGGCCGCCACGGCCTGGGACGATACCGTCAAGCACGTTCATGACATCTTGACCAAGCACCATTCCGAGATCGTCGCGAGCCGCCAGTGGGACGAGCGCCGGTTGGCCTACTCGATCGGCACGCACAAGAAGGGGACGTATCTCCTGACCTACTTCCGCACCGAAGGCGAAAATCTCAAGGAGATCGTCGCCGACTGCGGTTTGAGCGACGTGATCCTCCGCGAGCTCGTCCTCAAGGTGCACCCGAAACTCGCCGAGCACCTGGTCAACCAGGCCATGACGTCGAATCCGAACGTCGATATCGAAAATGGCATGGGCGAGGACGAGCTCGATGACCGGCCGCGTCGCCGGCGCCGTGACGACTGATCTTCCGGGATCGACACGCTCGAGTCAGACCATTGGATCGACTCGTTTCAAGGTCGCGATTACGCAATCCGAACGACGATCCTCGTCAAGAAAACAATCCCCCGAAATTTGCTTTTGCATCTTCCAGCCTGCACTCTTGTCAATCGGAACGAATTTTGATAGGGTGTTCGGTGGGGAACAACCGTCTACTATGCCGGGTCACTTCCAGGAGCTCGATGTGCGGCAGCCGAGTGCGCCGCCGCGTTTGGATTGTCTTGCATTGTTGCACCGAGATTCAGGCTGGGAATGACGGTTGGGACCAATTGGGGGGGCGCAATGGCCGACTTGAACAAGGTTTATCTGATGGGTCGTCTTACTTTCGACCCCGAGCTGCGGCGCACCACGGGCGGAACGGCCGTGGCGGAGTTGCGGTTGGCAACGACTCGGTCGTGGGCGGGCCGAGATGGCGAGCGGCGCGAGGAGACGTTATTCATCGACGTGACGGTCTGGGACCGTCAGGCCGAAAATTGCTGTCAGTTCCTTCGTAAGGGCAGCTCGGTGCATGTCGAAGGATCGCTCAAGATGGATTCCTGGGACGACAAGACGACCGGTGAGAAGCGCCAGAAGATTCGGGTGCAGGCCGAGCGGGTTCAGTTTCTCGACGGCCGGCGCGGCGACTCTGTCGGTGGTGGCGGCGGTATGAGCGGCGGCGATGAAGAATACGCTCCTCGTGAGTCGAGCGGGCGCCGGGCGCGGGGGCATCGTCGCGCAATGGCGGCGGGCCAGCCGAACCGGTGGGCTCTTCGTCGCAGGGAGCGGCTCGCAGCGGTGGAGGCGGCTATTCGTCGGGTGGTGTCGCCCGAGCGGCCGGGGGCGAGGGTCGATCACGATGTCGAAAACAATACGGACGAAGACGACATCCCGTTTTGACGGGGTGTCAATCACCGTGTTTCGGCGCAATGATCGTTGCCATGTCCGCATTCGCCCGATCATGATACGAATAAGCGCACAGACGCACCGCTTGGTAAAATGCTGGCGCCCGGTTACAAACTGAGGATTCGATTTCATCAACTCGACAACATGGAATTCGTTCGGACGCAGCTTTTCGAGGTGAAGTCTCTTCTCTTTTCGGGGAAGACCGAGCCTCGTCCCTCCCGTCCATTCGGTGATCAAGATTGGGATTCGCATGGCCAAGACGACAGAAACCAAGCCCGCCAAAGCCAAATCCGCGACGGCGTCCGCAAAATCAAAGAGCCAGGGTAAATCGGGCGAATCGGCCAAGGCGCGATCAGCGCCGGCCGGGCCGCCGCGGCAGCCGGGCGTCGAGCGCCGCCAGAACCATCCGACGCGCGCCAAGCTGGGCTACGTCCATTTGATTCTGACGCAAACGATCTCGAAGCTGGGCCAGTCGGGCGACCTCGTCAAGGTTCGTCCGGGGTTCGCTCGGAACTATCTGGTACCCCAGGGATTCGCGACGTTTGCGACGCAAAATAACATCCGGATGGTGGACAAGCATCGCGAGCGTTTGAAACAACTGGAAGAAGCTCGCCGGCTCGATCTCCAGAATCTGGCCGCGCAGCTTGCTCAGCGGTCGTTGACGATCGAGGCCAACGCCAATGCCGAGGGGCATTTGTATGGCTCGGTCAACGCCGATCAAATAGCCGACGCGCTTCGCAACGACGGGTTCCCCATTCAGGTTGAAAACGTTCGTATCGAAGGCCCACTCAAAGAGCTCGGGCTGTACACGATCAAGATCCAGCTCACCGCCGATATTCACGGTGAAGTCAAGCTTTGGGTCGTGCCGACCCACACCGACGAAACGGCCGTTTGAAGCCATTCGACGGGCGGTTGAGCGGTGCAAGCCGGTCGATCGCCCGATTCCGATTATTCCGAAGGGGCCGCGCAATGTCGCGGCCATGCGTGTCGACGGGCCCTCGAGGGCTATCTCGCTCTCGGCTTTTGGCCAGGCTTGGGAGGGCGAAATTCCTGCCGAAGCTGTTCGATCGCCCCGGTCCACGGCCTGGCTCGGCGAAAACCTTGTCTTGTCTTCCCCGAGAATGAGACAGCCCTGCGTTCACGGCAGAGCACGTTCCGCTGCGCTCTGAACTTTTTCGCATCGGGTAGAAGCAACGTCATCGTTCATGGCTTCCGACAAAGCTCATCCCTTACTCACACGATTGAAACGGTAAGCCCGACCATCACAGTGTGACGTCGATCAATTTCACGGTGCTCATCCGCCGAGTGGTCGAATTCGATAAACTGATAGTGTGATCACGCTTCACCGCCGGCCGTCCGGTTCGGTTCGGCCCTTTCGCGGTCAGGCGTATCGCCGATTTTTGCCAGATTGCGCAGTCCCTTGCTTGCCATGCCGGGGCGGGCGCGGTTTACAGGATGGCCCGGAGCACTGACGACGATGGGGCTTCCCTTTACGAACGGTCATGGTGATTCGCACGGCAATGGCGCTGGTGCCGGCTCCGGGCGAGGAAGTGGCGGAGCGCATCGATGGGCCCGGGTTGCAAGACCGGCTGCCCCCCCAGCACCTCGAGGCCGAGCGCGGCGTTCTCGGGAGCATTTTGCTCGATAACGAGGTGCTTCACGATATCGTGGTGTTTCTTCGCGCCGAGGACTTTTACCGCGATGCGCACCAGGTGATGTTTGCCGCGATTCGCAAACTTTATGATCAGAACAAGGGAATCGACGCGGTCACACTCGCCGAGGAGCTGAAGCTTCGGGGCCAGTTCGACCAGATCGGCGGCGACGAGACACTCGCGGATATCGTGACGAGTGTTCCAATCGCCGCGAATGGCAAATACTACGCCGAGATTGTCAAGCAGAAGGCGACCGTTCGCCAGATCATCGAAAGCTCGAACGAGAACATCCGCGACGGCTATTCGAATCAATTCACCGCTCAGGCCCTTCTGGATACGGCCGAGCGGCGGATCTTCGCGATCGCCGAGGATCAGGTTCGCGGTGAGACTCTCGAGCTCGAGGAAGTCGTCAAGACGGCCATGGATCTGATCGCGCTCCGCGCCGAATCAGGCGGTCATGCGGTCACGGGGCTCGCGACGGGTCTGTTCGACCTCGACGAAATGACCGGCGGCTTTCATCCCGGTCAGTTGATCATCGTGGCCGCGCGACCGAGCATGGGGAAGACGGCGCTGGCGCTCAACATCGTCGATCACGCGGGAGTCAACCTCCAGGTGCCGGCGCTGTTTGTCAGCCTCGAAATGGGGCACATCGAGATCGGCGAGCGTCTCTTGTGTGCACGATCGCGGGTCGATGGCAGCAAGCTCAGAACAGGTATGGGCCTCGGCATCGATCAGATGCGCCAGCTAGGCAAAGCCTATTCCGAAATGTGCAAGAGCGGCAAGATCTTCATCGATGACACACCCGCGCGAAACGTGATGCAGATCGCCGCCAGTGCACGTCGAATCAAACGGCGGAATCAGATTGGTCTGCTGGTCGTCGATTATATCCAGCTCGTCGACTCCGACGATTCACGCGAGAGCCGCCAGGAACAGATTGCCAAGATCAGCCGGCGGCTCAAGACGCTGGCACGCGACCTGAAGGTCCCGGTTATCGCGCTTTCGCAGCTCAACCGCGCGGTCGAGAGCCGCGAAGACAAGCGGCCTCGAATGGCCGACCTCCGTGAGTCCGGGGCCATCGAACAGGATGCCGACATGGTTCTGCTCCTTCACCGCCCCGAGTATTACGACAACAACGATCAGCCCGGGATTGCCGAGCTCATCGTGGCCAAGAATCGAAACGGACCGGTGGGCACGGTGAAACTGGCGTTTCTCAAGAACCTGACTCGTTTTGACAACTTATCCGCGGTCGCCGAGCCGTTCGATTCAGGAAGCGCGTTCTGAGATCCGACGCTCTGAGAAGCGTGGTCTGAAAACCCGACGCGGATGGGTCACTTCGGCTCCTGTTTCTCGGTCGTGGGGGGCGGCCACGGTTCGTTTTTCTGAATCCAGACCGGACGCGGTTCCTTGACCTCGGCGAACAGGAGGGATAGCTCTTCACGCGCGGCCGGCGGAATCGCCGCCGGCCCGTGGTCGGGAATGGCCAGAAGAGCAATCGAGTCATACAGATCGGCCTGACCCCGAGGCAAGACGCCTACGGTTTCGGGCACGATGGGATGCCCGAAGGCCGCACGCAATGTATCCTTGCCGAGGCCGTAGCGATTCGCCACCTCTTGAGCCCGGTCGAGCCGCCGCAAGGTTGCGCGCTGCCACGCGGCACGATTGAGCGCCACGATGTTCGACCTCATCATGTGAAGATTGTGAACGGGATAGTTCGCAGCTTCGGTCGGCAGGAGTGGCGGACCCGTTTCGAGCGCGAGGAAATCGACCCTCGGTCGATGCAAAAGTAGTAAAGCGACGACCATGACACAGAGCACGATGCTCTTGCCGATTGTCAACGCCCTGCACGCCGGCATCGGGCTGTCGCCGCGTTCGTCTTTTTCAGAGACACGCGCCCACCAGCCCATGATCCATAGAACCATTCCTACATGCGGAATGACGTGATACCAGGGGACGATGAAACGCATATTGATCGTGCGCAAGAAGCGATACTCCAGGTAGCCGCGAAAGGTCCATTCGAGCAGGTAGCTGGAGAAGACGAGCGCGAATCCCGCACATTCGAGCGGGTTGAAAGACCCGACTCTCTTGACCGGGCCGCCATCTGGCGCCGTGTTAATAACGGGGCCGCCATCTGGCGTCGTATAAGTAGCGGAGGCGGCGCCGGGGTCGCGTCCTGACAGCGGCCATTTGCTGAACCACAGAAGGAGTAAACCCAGCGTCAAGACGGCGCCCTGAGCTGGCGTTGTCTCGACGGCGAGCCCGAGGTTACCAAGGATCAGGCTCTCGGGGATCGCCTGAAGCGTGTGGAAGACGCCACCGACGGGCTGCATTGCTTCCTGGGCGGTGCGTCCATGAAAGCTGACGGCTGTATCCATTCGGGCCGCCGCCATCGCCAGCGTGATGGCCACCGAGATCAACGAGGCCGCGAGCGGCACGAGCGCCGCGATGCGGCACCTGCGCCGGCCGTCCGTGAAAAGGTAGACCGCCGCGACGGGGCCGGCGACGTGGCCGACCGTCCAGAACCAGCCGGCTGTCGCCGCGAAAAGGGCCGCCAGTGGCAGCGCCATGATCCGGCCGCGCTGCCGATAGATTTGAACATACCAGAGCGTCGTCAAAATCCCGAACGCCGCCCATAGCGTCTGGCCGGCCGAATACCAGATCGCCGGCGTGAACATCAGCGACGTCGTTCCGATCAAGATCATCGACGCGAAACCCAGCGCCCAGCGCCCCGTTTCTCTGGCAACGAGCCGTCCCGCGAGAATCATGACGGCGATCAGGATCGAAAAGGACGTGAACGCCAGAACTTCGGGGAGGCGCTCGAGGCTCCCGGCCGCGACAACCTGGGCCCACGTGACGATCCGCCAGATGGGCACGACGTGCGCGTTATGCGGCTGGAACAAATGTTCGACCGTGCGATCCCAGGTTCGCGAGTCGCCGATGTAGGCGACGTCGTCACTGAAGAGCACGTAAACCTCTTGCGGCTCGCGGGCGACGTGACGCTCGCTCGGCCAGAACGCCGTGGGGTCGAAGAACAAAATCGCTGGGGCCATCGCGATGGCGAGCAACAAAACGGCGGAGCCCAGCCATCCGACGCGGTGGTTTATGAACCCGCGCAGCAGGGCCGAGGCCGGCGAATGAGCCATGGAAATCACCCTTTTCCGGGCCTCGCCGGTTCGTCCGGCCGCGTCGCGACATCGGGAACATCGAGCAACATTTCCGTTCCGAATACCGCGTCATTACCGGCCATGCCCGGGATGAAGATTCGTCTGGCAGCCTCTTGTCGTTGCATCTGGCTCATTGCGAGCGTACGAGCCGATCGTTCAAGTTCATCAAGCGCGACGAGCGCCTGGCGCTGGTTCCGAGCGAAGGATTCCAGGTCCGCCTCCGACTTGTCGGTGTGCAAGAGTGGCAGCGGAGCAGACAGCTCATCATACTGAAAAATCACGCGGTTGACGCGAGGGGATTGCATCAGCAACATGATGACACAAAAAAGCGCGATCGCGAGAAACTCCGCTCGATGGGGCGGCAACGCCAACCGGGGGGGCGGCGCGGCGTAATCACCCAGGCACCAGCCCGACACAAACAGCACGGCGCCAAGCTGGGGAATCGCGTCGTACCAGCCGAGTGGCGCAGGCCGTCAAACGGGGCCTCGGTGCCTCGCACAGCAAAGATCATTCCGAAACAGGTGAGCGCCAGAGTGCCGCCGGCGGCCTCCAGAGGATTGATGCGGGGTAGCCGCAACGGTCGCCTTGGACCGTCGGGATGCCGAGACCACGCCCAGAAACCCGCCAGGGCCGCGATCAAGACAAGTCCCTGGGCGGCCGTCGTGGGTGCGTCCAGGCCGAGATTGTTGAAGACGAGTGCTTCACAGACCGCCTGAGCGGAATGAGCCAGCGACACGGCGAAATCGGTTGCGGCAATTGCCGGGTATCGGCCCCCGGGGTGCTTCGGAACAGCGGGGGACGCCGCCACGAGAATACCGCGGGCGACAAGGAACGTGGCGACCGACGCGACCAGCGGGCCGACGGCCGCGAGCTTCGGGCCGCGGCGGCCGTCGGCCCAGAGGTAGGCCGCCGCAACCGGGCCGGCCACGTATCCGGCCGTCCAGAACAATGGGGCCGCAATCGCCGCCGCGACTGCCAGCGCCAGCAACCACCACGATCCGCGTGCCCGGAACGCCTGAAGCATCGCCAGCATGACGAGAATCATGGCGCCGGCGGCGAGCGTCTGGCTGGCCGAGTACCAGAGTAACGCTGGCCCCAGCACGCTCGTGAACCCGACCGCCGCCATCGCGGCGAGTCCGTGCGCGACGCGGCCCGTCTCCCAGGCGACGATGTGGCCGATCAACGCCATGCAAAGGGCAAGCGTCGCGCACGACGCCCAGCTCAGAACTGCCGGCAGGGCTGGAAGGGAACCCGCCAGCCGGGCCAGGATGTGTGTTTCGAGCAAGAACAGGGGGACAATGTGGCCGTTATGGGGCGCGAAAAGATGGGCTCGCACCGACGGCCAGGTCCGGCTCCAGCCAATATAAAGAAAGTCGTCTCCCTTGAGATGAAACCAGTGGAGTGGCAAGCGCCATAGCCAGAATGTCGCCGCGCCGATCAGGAGAGCTGACGCCACGGCCAAACTCCATCGCAGCGCCGTAGCGGGGCGACTTTCCAACCCGGGCGATTGCCGAGCCGCCGCCCGTGCCATCATCGCGCTGCCCGCGCTTCGCGAAGCATCGCCATCGCCTCCCGGCGGGTGCCGGCCGCGGCGGAATCGCCGCGCAGCATGGCGGCCAGCTCGTTGATACGCTCGGCCTCGGTGAGCGGCTCGATCGTCGTCCGCGATCGACCGCGTTCGAGCTGTTTTCGAATCACCCACTGGTGCTGAGCGAAACTGGCCATCTGGGGCAGATGCGTGATGCAAATGACCTGGTGGTGCTGCGCCAGCTCGGCGAGCGTCTTACCCAGGGCGGAGCCAAGCCGTCCGCCGACGCCCGTATCAACCTCATCGAAAACGAGTGTCGGCACGCGGTCGACCGCCGCCAGCAGCGTCTTGGCGGCGACCGTGACACGCGACAGCTCGCCGCCGGACGCAATTTTTCGCAAGGGACGCGCCTCTTCTCCGGGATTCGCGCAGAACAGCATTTCCACGCGGTCGGCTCCCGACTCCGGCGGCGCCGCTTCCGTGGGGTCGTCGGATAGCTCGCGCGTCTGCACCTCGACGGTCAAACGTGCGCCGGCCAGGCCCAACGGCTTCAATCGCTTCTCAATCAGCCGAGCAAATTCCTTGCCCAGTTTCCGCCGCGCGTGCGAGAGTCGCGTGGCCGTCTCCTTGACGGCCATCCATGCGGCGCAGAGTGGTTTATCGAGCCTCGCGCAAGTCGGCGTCGTCACGCTCGAGGTCGACGAGCCGGTTCGCGGTTCCCTCCAGGCGCACGGCCAGCTCGTCGGGGCAACAGCGGAACCGGGCGGCTAACCGACGGTAAAGCGCCAGGCGGGCTTCGACGTCTTCAAGGCGGGCCGGGCTGTCATCCCAGCCGTGGCCCAGATCACGCAGCGTGAAGGCCACCTCGCGTGTTTCGTCAGCGAGTCGCGTCAAGGTCGCCGCGGCCTCGGCCACTTCGGGGGCTGTCGAAGCCAACGGCTCGAGCGTACGAGCCACTCGCGTCAACAATTCTTGCGCCGAGCGATCGACCTCGTAGAGCAAAGCATAACCCGATGCGGCCGCACCCTGGATCTGACCGGCGCTCCTGAGTCGCTGCGCCTCGCGCAACAGCTCGTCGTGCTCGCCGGGGTTGGGCTCGGCGGCGGCCAGCTCGTCACGCTCGAATTCGAGCAAGGCGCGTTTGCGCTGTCGCGCCAGGGCGGAATCGATCAGCGCTTGTCGCTTCCGCCGCAAGGTCGCGTGGCGTTCGCGTGCTTGCTGGTATGCCCGGAGCTCTCGGTTCGAGACCGCCAAAAGCGTCGAGCAATTCGCGTTGCCGATCGGGATTCACGAGTGCACGGCCTTCGTGCTGGCCGTGGATATCGACCAGGTGCTCGCCGAGTCTTTGAAGCACGCTCACCGCGACGGGCAGTCCATTCACGTGCGCGGTGCCGCGACCCGGCAATGTGAGCCGCCGGGTGATGATCAACTGGTCGTCCTCGAGCGAGGTGCCGAGAATCTGCTCGACTTCGGCCTTGACCCCGGGATCGACAATTTCAAACACGGCGGCGGCACGTGCCTCTGTCTTGCCCGAACGGATCAGATCGGCCGACGCCTTGCCCCCCAGAACCAGGCTGAGGGCCGTGAGCAAGAGGCTCTTGCCCGCGCCGGTCTCGCCGGTCCATGCGCAATAGCCCCCCTCGAGCTCGATACGAATATCTTCGATCAGGGCCAGATTCTGGACGAATAATTCGCGAAGCACGTTATCGTTCAGACTCCTGGGATGACGCCAAAGTTTGCCACACCGGATGCGAGCTCGACGTCGCGGCCGTGCGGGGCGAGAGCACGTTTCGGCTCGATCTCACGCGGCTTCCGATCAGCATGGTTCCCTGGCACGAAGGATTCATTTTCGGGACACCATGTCGGCGATCGGCGGCGCGGCTTTCGGGGCAAACGCGTTGTAGTCGAGCCCGAGAAACGTGGCGAGGGTCGCGGCGATCTGGCTCTGCGTCACCGTCGCGATATTGGTGCGTTCCCCAAGGGCCGGCGTGTCGGGCCCGATCACACCCATCCAGATGCGTTCGGATCCTTTGATTTTTGCGCCGTGGCTTTTCCACTCGACGGGCGCATCACCGCGGCCGTGGTCGGTCGTCAAGATCAGGGTGGTGGCACCGCGGTAATCAGGGAGTGATTGAACCGTATCCCAGAGGACCCTCAGGTAGCTATCGACGTGGTGGGCGGCGTTCAAGTAATGGTCGTACCGCCCGGCGTGCCCAAATTCGTCAGTCTCTCCCAGACCGATATAAAGCACGCGCGGCCGCTGTCGCTTGAAATATTCGAGTGCCGCGTGAAACGTGAAAGTGTCATACGTGCAGTCGTCCCAGATTCGCGGCGTTTCCGATACCAGCCGGCTGAGCAGCCGCTCCTCGGGAGATAAGCCGCGGCCAATCAGCGGTTTCCATCCCGCGATCACGCGAATCTTGCTGCGCGTGCTGTTGAGTATATAAGGAAAACGATCCCAGGACCCGAACGCGGCGATCCGGCGATGAAAGTCGTCTTGACCGTTAAGCCATTCGAGCACACTGATATTCCCGTTGGACACCTTCTCATTACTGTCGATTTTCGGGTCAGGAGCACCTGTGAAGATTTCGTTATAGCCCGGGTACGAGAAGTTTCGGCCGTTGGTGACCTTCGCCTCGCTCCCGAGAGTGGCATTGCCGTAAAGCTGCCCGCTCTTGGCCATGACATTCCAGACAAAGGGCAGAAGGGCCTTTCGGCGTTTCTCCGGAGTCTCGCCGCCGAACTCCTGCTCAAGGAGGGCGACGTCTTGCACGCCGCCGTTCTCCTTGTTCATGAGTGCGGCATCCGCACCGCCAAAAACCTCTTGCCAGCGCAGACCGTCGGTCGTGACGAGCAAGATATTGCGCGTCCGGAATTTTCGAGCAGGATGGTTGTCTTGCGTCGCGGGCGTCTGGCCGAACGTCTCTGGCGCAGTCCAGCAGGTCGTCGTGACGATGAGCGTGAACAAACTGAAGAAGAACGGAAATCGCGATTTTTTCATCGTGTTGGCTCTCACGTGGGGGCCCATCTGACGGTCGCCGTCATCTTCCAGCTTGCAGTTTCAGGCATCGCGCATGAAATGCAATGGCCTCCTGAACGTGCCTGTCCCAGTAGGACCAATCGTGGCCGCCAGGATACTCCTGATATTCGTGGGGAATGTGCAAGGACTCGAGGTGATGATGGAACGTGCGGTTTTGTTCGAGCAAGAAGTCGTCGGTGCCACAATCGAGTCGCAGCGCCGGAAATCGGCCGTGGTCGCCGCGCTCGGCGAGCGTCCAGGGGTCTTCGGGTCCGGCCTGTGGCGACTTCCCGAAAATCCGCTCGAATTCCGGGTTCAATTCGTTGATGAGCCTGGTGTCGCGCTGCGCTCCGACCGCACCCGAATGCGAGTTGACACTGGCGAACATCTCCGGGTGTTTGAGTCCGAGCTTGACGGCGCCATAGCCCCCCATCGAAAGTCCACCGATGGCACGGCCGCTTCGCTCGGCCTTGACCGGAAACGTTCGATCCACGAGCCCGATGACGTCCTTGAGCAAGTCGTCTTCATAAGCAGGGCCAATGGTGGCATTAGTATACCAGCCGCGGTCGCCGTCCGGCATGACCACGACAAGCGGTAGGCCATCGACGTACCGTTCGATGCTCGTGCGTCTTGTCCAGATCGAGTGATCGTCGGACAGGCCGTGCAGGAGATAAAAGACCGACCAGGGCCGAGGCACGCCCGGAGCGTCTGGAAAGATGATATTTAGCGTGGATGCCTTCCTGAGGGATTGACTGTGATAATGGATGGTCGCAAACGCCATGGTCAAAGTCCCCCGGAAGGCACGGGCCAGGAACGCCAGGATGCCGCCGTGTCCGACCCGGCGAGCGGGTCACTTGCAGAGCAGGCACCATCGCGCGTCGCTCTCTCGCTTTCATCATAACAATCTGCTCCGGCCGGTGGCAGAATCTCGGTACCGGCCGAGCCGCTATCTCACCGTTAACCGCGCGGCCCATGGGAAAGTAGCACGAAAGCATCAACATCATGCCCGTCGCGGACTCTTTCAGCCACTCGGGAACTCAATGTGGCAACAAAGCATCATCGTGCCGGTCGCGGACCCTACCAGCCGTTCAGGGAGCTCCAGTGTGGTGACAAACCATCATCATGCTGGCTCGCCGGTCCTGCCAGCCAACAAGTGGCTCCCGCGATGCGTCGGGACGACGTTGCACGCGACCTGGCTGGTTCGGTTAGTGTACGCTATATCACTTTTATTCTTTTGTCCAGAGCGCTGATATCAGAGGGTCGCGATGCCATCCGTAACATGTTGGTGCCATTACACTTCGGGCGATCGATCCGATCGCCGGACAGTGGGGCTTTTGGAAAACTTCAATGAGGTTTCGGACTCGTACTGACGCCGAAAGGCCGCGGCTGGCTGAAAACTAGCAGCACAAACTGATATGGACACATTTTATGAAAAATGACAAAAAGAGTCTAACATAAGTAACCTCAGGAAGATTGCCATACACATCGACGTTGAGACTTTCATTCTTATTTTGACTGGACGGACCGGAAATCGGTTCCGATACTTGATGTTCCTCCATGTTCTCTTTATAAACGTTATGGCTGATTTCGAGTTGGTGCACAAGCGGAGCCGAACGCGCAGACACGACCAGGAGTCTGCTTCCGTAGCAATGATGCTAGAGTCTCCGCTCGCGGCCGAAAGACGGCGACGCGGACGTCAATCGCGTTTGACGCGACCGCTCTCGGTCGAGGTCAATCTCGCTGCGATCGGCCAGCGCAGGCCGGTCCAAGGATATGCGTCCACGAGTTTCCAAGGTCCCTGCCAGAACCGAGATGTTTCACGGGCACGACAGTGTCGAAGACGAATGTCGGCGATGTGACCTACATGAATCTCTGATGCGACGGCGAAGTTCTCAGAAAAGTGCTACACGCATGCACAATGCGTGATGGTACTTCGCGGTGTGATGGCTGAGCCACGGTCGAACAATAAAGTGATGATTGCACCTATCGAGGTGTATCCGGAGAGGAAGGCGATGAGACTGCCGACGTCCAGGGTGTCTTCGAAAGGTTTGCGCAGCAGCCGGCGTAGTCGCCGTCGCGGCTGCTTTGGTGTCGAAGTTCTCGAAGGACGTGCGCTCCTGGCGAGCGGCGGGATTCCGGCCGGTATGACGCTGGCGCAGGCGACTTCATTTTACAACAACGTGTTCTTACCGGCAGCCAGTGTTCCGGCCCAGTGGAACGGTAACGTTGCCGCGGGGAATGCGGGAACGCTCGGCACAGCTACGCGGCGGCCATCATTGCCAGGGTCGACGCTTATCGCACGATGGCCGGAGTCTCGGGCGACATTGCCCTTGATGCCACGGAAAGTGCCGAAGATCAGCAAGACGCGCTCATGATAGCCGCCAACCAAGTTTTGACTCATACCCCAGCGTCGAATTCGGCCGACTACACGGCCGCGGGGGCTCAAGCGGCCTCCGATTCGAACATCGCGCTCGGCGCGTCGGGCACGACCGCCATTGACCTCTACATGGCCGACGCTGGCGACAGTAATACGGTCGTCGGCCATCGCCGCTGGATTCTCGATCCGACCACCGCGACGATGGGAGTGGGTGACATTCCGGGGCAATCCAACGCCCTTTACGTGGTGCAACCGCAATCCGGCATGACGGCGACGCCCGCGACCACCGTCGTCGCCTGGCCACCGGCGGGATTCGTTCCATCGACGTTGATGCCGGCGCACTGGTCGGTTCAGGCTCCTTACGGCTCGGACTTCACAAAGGCGACGGTCACCGTCACCGAAAACGGAGTGCCGCAACAGGTTCAAATCCTCAGCGATAGCGGCGCCAATTACGGCGGCCAGGCCATCGTGTGGGACATGCCGAACGCCCCCGCGCCACAGCCTGGCCAGCAGGTTGTTTACTCGATCAACGTGAATAACGTCGTCATCAACGGCCAGACCCAGTCATTCTCGTATCAAACAACGTCATTCGATCCCGTGACTCCTGTCACCACGCCACCGGAACAGACAATCTCGCAATCACCTGCCACCGGAACCCAGACGGTCGACGGGCCCATGCCTCCGGTCAAACTGGCGTCCGTCACGACGGAAGTCAGCAGCAAGCACCAGGTGATGTCGATCACATTGACCTTCAGCGGAGCCCTCGATCCGACCGGCGCCGACAGTGCGAGCGGAATCTATCAGATCCTGGTCCGAGGCAAGAAAGGCGGCGGGCGCAAGGCGTTCGTGCCCCTCGCGATTCGCTCGGCAAGCTATTCCCCCGCGAATAACACGGTCACGCTCGTCACCCAGAAGGCGGTTCCATTCTCGAAATTGGCGGAGCTGCTGGTTAACGGATCAGCGCCGTCGGGCCTGCGCGACAGCGCCGGCAACTATATCGATGGCGACGGCAATGGAATCGCGGGCGGAAATGTCATCACGAATTTAGCAAGCTCGCACGTGTCACTTAATGTCATGGGCAAACATTCGCTCGCCCGTATCCACCACGCGAAGAATTAAAGCCGGCGGTGTGCGCCATCTCAGCTCGGTGTATGTCAGCGGCGAGCCTCTCTCGAGTAATGGAATTTCAATGTTCGTCGGGTCGTCGGCGATACGGCCAGACCGGCCAGGGGCGAACATCGAATCCGGGCGCTTCGCATGTCTCGGCCCACGGATGTTTCGATCAAGGCATTGGCGAGCCGCCCAGTTCTGAAAGCTGCTTCCGGCGACGTTGCCAGGTCGGCGGGTCGAGAACATTCAAGCGGTCGTTATCGTCGAGCCTCGACGCCGGTGGCCGTTTGCACCCACCGAACAATTCGCTCCACGTCGCCGTCGACGGCTCCTGGGATCAACCATAGCCGTGCGGTTCCGTCCATACTCGCCGAAACGACGGCTCGTCCATCAGAATCGAACATCGCGTCGACCACGGGCGCGTGATGCCGGAGTGGAACGCCGATCGTCGAGCGACCTTCGACATCCCAGAGATGTATGGCGTGGTCGGCACCGCCGGTGAGGGCGATCTTCCCGTCCGGGCTGAATGCAACCGCGGCGACCCATGAGCTATGGCGAAGCGAGTTGCCCAGCGGTTTGAATGTTGTCGTGTCCCAGAGCTGCGCCGTGTGATCGAGGCTGCCGGTCAGAGCCGTCCGCCCGTCCGGGCTGAGCGCCACACCGAGCACGGTCGCGTGGTGCCGAAGCGGCGGTCCAACGGCCGTGGCGGTCTGGACGTCCCAGAACCGGGCCGATTTGTCCTCCGAGCCAGTCAGCAGTCGATCACCTCCAGGATTGAACGCGGCCGACGTCACGCCATCCTCATGGCGAAATACGCGGACCTCCGCACCGTCAGCCGTTCTCCAGAGACGCGCTGTGCGGTCTCGGCTGGCCGTGAGAAAATGCGTCCCGTCGGGAGAGAAACAGACTGCCGTCACGACCTTGTCGTGCCGGACCGGAGGCCCTTGTGGTTGTCCGGTTGCCGCGTCCCAAAGTTGGGCGCGGCCTGGACCTGAATAGAGGTTCCCCGTGCCGCTCAGGAACAGTTTTCCGTCCGGGCTGAAGGCCACGGCAAGAATCGGGGCGTCCTGGGTGATCGCAGCGCCGAGACGTTCTCGAGTGATCGCATCCCAGATTTGCAACTGCCCGCGTGACTTCGTGGCATCGGTTGTCCCCGTGACGAGCCGTCGACCGTCTCGACTGCACGCAACCGCCGAGACCGGGTGTTCGTGAGGCAGGTTCGCACTCGATGCAGTGACGGTCCGTACGCGCCAGAGTCGCAGGGGATCGTCGAGGCCCCAGGTCGCCAGCCGGCCGTCGGGGCTGAACTGAACACGCCACACTTCTCCCGCGTGCTGGAGGGGTAGGCCAATCGGCTCGCCGGTTCGCACGTCCCAGAGACGCGCTGTCCGGTCGTCGCTTCCGGTCGCAATCGTCTGGCCGTCGCTACTGAACGCCAGCGTGCTGATCGCCGCATGGTGGACAAGCGGCCTGCCGACCGGCTTGCCGGTGGCCACTTCCCTGATCTGGGCCGAAGCGCCGCCGCTTCCGGTCGCGAAAAGTCGGCCGTCCGGGCTGAACTCGACAATTCGGACGGTGTATTCATGTTCGAGCGGGCTACGGACAGCCTCGCCGGTGACTCGATTCCATAACCGGGCGGTATGATCTTCGCCGCCGGTCAAGACGAGGTTGCCATCCGGGCTAAAGGCGGCCGTGGTCACGCGGCCGGTATGCGGCACCGTCGCGGCGAGCTGCCTTAGAGTCAAAGCGTCCCAGATGCGGGTGGTACCGTCGCCCCCCGCGGTCAAAATGAATTTGCCCGTGCCGTCGTACCTGACGGTGCCGATTCCGCCGGGATGGGCGATCGGCTCGCCAATTGGTTCGGCTGTCGACGAATCCCAGCAGCAGGCCACGCCGTCGACACTTCCCGCGAGCGCATGTCTTCCATCCGGGCTGAATGTCACGCTCGGAATCAATCCCTTATGATTGAGCGGCTTTCCGATTCGCTGTTTCGTCACCGCGTCCCAGAGTCGAGCCGACCCATTATCGTCACCACTCATGAACTTGCGTGAGTCAGGGCTGAACGCGAGCGCTCGGATCCGTGCCTGGTGGTCGCGCATGGTCGCGAGCCGCGTTCCCGCGCGTGCGTCCCAGAGAATGATCGTTCCACTCGGGCTTCCCGTCACGGCCATCGAACCGTCGCTCGCGAGCGCGGCCGCGGTGATCGGCTCGCGTGGATCGAGCAACATGTCCGGCACGTGGATCGTGGCGCCCAGGGCGCCGAGTTGCCGGTGCGTCTTGGTGGATGCCAGTGGCCGTACTCGGAGCCGACTCGAGCGCCGCGGGCGAGAAAGAGCATGGCCTCGACACCGTTCCCCTCACCGGCGATCGACCGTGCGCGTCTCCAGATAATTTTCCGCGAGCCGCAGCTCGCCTTTGCGACGGTGCTCGTCCACGATGCGCAGCGATTCGCGCAGCTCGCGTGTGATCAATTCGAGACCGCGGGCGCTGATGCACCGCGGCGACGGCATAGCAGGTTGAAACGGCCGCTAGCCCGAACAGGCCGGCAACGGCAAGTGCACAGGCCGCTGCCAGTGCCGGGTTGCGGCGGCACCATCGCGTGATCATTTCGATGCGGCCGCTGGGCCTGCGCCACGATCGGCTGATCGGCCAGGAATCGCCGCAGGTCTTCCTCGAGGGCCAAGGCCCCTGGGTAGCGGCGCGGGGGTTCCTTTGCCAGACATTTCACGCAAATCACTTCAAGGTCGCGGGGAATCCTGGGACTGAGCCTTCGCGGCGCAATTGGCTCGGCGTGCAAAACTTGCTGAAGAGTCTCCATCGTCGACTCGCCCGTGAACGGCGGCCGGCCGGTCAAGAGCTCATACAGGATCGCGCCGAGGGAGTACACATCGGCGGTTGGTCCGGCGACATGACTTTTGCCTCTGGCCTGCTCAGGCGCCATGTATTGCGGCGTACCGATGATCTCGCCGCTCTGCGTTTCGACGCCGTCGTCCGACTTGAAGAACTTCGCCAGGCTAAAGTCGGTGATCTTGGGAATCCAATCGCCGAGCCGATTGTGGTTGGCGCCGGTCGGACTGTCGCTCGGTGCCGACCGTTCCTGGAGCAAGATGTTCGACGGCTTCAAGTCCCGATGAAGAACGCCCCGCTCGTGAGCATGCCGGACGGCCGATGCGAGCGTGAGCAGAAACTCGGCTGCATCGCGTGCGGCGACGGGCTCAGTGCGCATTTTCAAGAAGGTGGCAAGCGTGATTCCCGGACAAAACTCGGTTGCGATGTAGCAAAGCGGTCCCACGGCGCCCGTCTCGTGCACGGTCACGATATTGGGATGGTTGAGCGACGCCGCGGCGCGGGCTTCGCGCAAGAACCGATCACGCAGCGCCGGCGTCATGAGTGCCTCGCCGCGGGGCACCTTCACGGCCATGTCACGTCGGAGCCGAGGATCATACGCCAGAAAAACGACCCCGCAAGATCCGTGGCCCAGCTCGCTGCGGATCGCGAAACGCCCGATCCGCTGGAAGGGCAAGCTCACCGGCGGGGCATCAGGTGTCGCCGCGAGGGTGCCCGGCGCAGCGTTGGCGTCGCCGTCGGCCGCGATGGGTCCCAGAACTTCACGAAGAAGTCTGATGCACGCGGCATCGCGTTCAAATCGTCCAGCGGCCGCGGAGTCGACCATGCCTCCATCCGACGTCACCGCGCGCGCGGTGGCACAGGCTTCGTCGAAGGCGATCAGCCGTTCGAGTATTTGCTCATCTTCGATTGTTGATGCGTCATTGCTCATGGCTCGCTTGCAACTCCTGCTCCATTCGCTCGAGGGCCCGAAGCCAGAGCTTTCGCGCGGCGTTTGCGGTGCGATTCATGAGTGTGCCAATTTCTTCAAACGAGCGTGTTTCATGGTAGCGTAACAGGAGAACAGTACGATGATCGTCGGGCAGGCGTGAGAGCGCCTGCTGGACAATATCGACGCTCTCCTTGCGGATGAGTTTTTCGCTCGGCGATATCGAATCGCTGATGTGAAAGAGCGCCCACCCACCCCGAGCCGCCACGGCCTCGAGCGGGACCTCGCGATCGATCTCACGCTTGCCCGCAAGCTGATAACGTCGCGCGAAGTCGCGGACGTTGTTCAGCAGAAGCTGCCGAAGCCAGCCGTTCAACTCGGGCTCGCTCTGGCCGCGAAACTTCTGAAAGTCGCGTTGCGCCTCGACAAACGTTTCCTGCACGAGATCCGATGCACTTCCTTTTGCACGCAGGTCGGCGTCAAGCTCCTCGCGAGCGATCAAGAGCAAGTACCCCCGGCACGCCTCCATGAGCTCGCCCATCGCCGACAGCGATCCCAGGCGCGCTTCATGGAGCCACTCGTCGAACCGTGACGTCATCTCGACCATGCGCCGCGCTCCTCACTTCTGGGTAAAGCCTCGGCACTTGATTATTTCGTTTCTCGCCGCGATTGCAAGTGCTCACGTATCGTTAGACCGGCCGATGTTTCTCATATTGATCACACAAACGCCGTACAGGAATATTTTCCCTCCGCGGCCGGATTCGGTCGTAGCTTACGCCTGGGTAATTAGTGGATTGTAGGCTTTTGAAACCTTGCATCGCACCGACGGCCACGTTGGCCGGTCGCGGTCAACGTACGCCCTGAATTGTTGCTCGAAATGGCATCTCGATCGGGCTGCGCGCTGACCGAAGCGGGTCACGCGCGGTTTCGTTCGGAACCGAATAATCTCGCGCACGGGTAGACGACCATCATGATACCACGCTCCACGAGCCGATGGCCGCGTGCCATTTCGCGGTTCATCAATAGAAAACGCCGGGGCCTGGGTTCGCACCGAGCCGCCGCTTATCATCGTTTAAACTTCGAGCAACTCGAAGGCCGGTTGTTGCTCGCGACCATGGTCTGGAATGCCTCAAGCGGCAATTATGACGTCGCCGCGAACTGGACGAACTCGGCGAATCCCGCCGATCATCACATTCCGATCTCCTCGGACGACGCCCAGATCAACACGTCGGGGATCACGATCACGCATTCTTCTGGAACCGACTCGGTCAACAGCCTCACTGACGCGGGGGGACTGACCCTTTCTGGCGGCACGCTGAGCGTCGCGGCGACGTTGGGCGTCAGCCGGGCATTTCTCCTGAGCGGCGGTACGCTAAGCAACGCGACCGTCACAAACGCGGGGGGAGGCCTCTCCGTGAGCGGGAGTAGCAACACCTTGCAGGCCGTCACATTGAACACACCGCTCAGTATGACCGCCGCTGGGTCAGGCTTACAGATAAAAAACGGGCTGGCGCTCAACAGCACGATCACGGTCACGGCGCAAGGGAATTCGTTGGATTTCGGTGCGACCAGTGGTACCTCGGCGCTTCTGACTGGTACAGGCAAGATCAGTTTTGATGTGAGCGGAGCGTACCAGTATGGATTCACGCCGGCCTATCTGTATGTGGACAAGGGGATCACGCTGACGATCGACACGGGGGTGACCATCGAGGGCCGTTCGGTCGACATCGGGATACTTCCGAACGGGTCAGGGACCAACGCGATCGTCAACAACGGCACAATCGCGGCGGACCTGGCAACACCAATTCCGGGCGGGGCGCCGCCGCCGACGACACCGGTGCAGATTCAGTCTTCCACGTTTGTGAACGGCGGCCACATCCAGGTTTCAAACGGCGGTGCGTTGAATCTGGTCTCTGGTACGTGGAGCAGTACGCGTGACCTGACGAAGACCGGTTCACCGGTTCTTAGCCCGGTCGGCACGATCGTGGCGATGGGATCAACGACACCGACGGTGACCACGGCGACGGTCTATCTGGGTGGCACGTTCACGACGGCCGACGTGGGACCGATCACGCAAGCGACGAATGCGTCGATCGTGCTGACGGGCACGTGGGACAATACCGGGTCGACGGTGACGCTCGAATCGACGAGTGGTGGGGGGGTGGGGGGCAATCTGGTATTGCAGGGGGGCCTGCTCGAGAACACGCAGAGGAGCCAGATCGCGAACAGCACGGTGACAACGGCCAATGGCAGCAAGATTATCGTCAGCGGCTCGAGCGGAAATACGTTGCAGGCCATCACGCTCAACGCACCGGTCGATGAGACGAGCGGAGGCGCGGCTCTGCACATCGAGAACGACCTGAAGCTCAACAGCACGATCACGGTCACGGCGCAAGGGAATTCGTTGGATTTCGGTGCGACCAGTGGTACCTCGGCGCTTCTGACTGGTACAGGCAAGATCAGTTTTGATGTGAGCGGAGCGTACCAGTATGGATTCACGCCGGCCTATCTGTATGTGGACAAGGGGATCACGCTGACGATCGACACGGGGGTGACCATCGAGGGCCGTTCGGTCGACATCGGGATACTTCCGAACGGGTCAGGGACCAACGCGATCGTCAACAACGGCACAATCGCGGCGGACCTGGCAACACCAATTCCGGGCGGGGCGCCGCCGCCGACGACACCGGTGCAGATTCAGTCTTCCACGTTTGTGAACGGCGGCCACATCCAGGTTTCAAACGGCGGTGCGTTGAATCTGGTCTCTGGTACGTGGAGCAGTGCGCGTGACCTGACGAAGACCGGTTCACCGGTTCTTAGCCCGGTCGGCACGATCACGGCGATGGGATCAACGACACCGACGGTGACCACGGCGACGGTCTATCTGGGTGGCACGTTCACGACGGCCGACGTGGGACCGATCACGCAAGCGACGAATGCGTCGATCGTGCTGACGGGCACGTGGGACAATACCGGGTCGACGGTGACGCTCGAATCGACGAGTGGTGGGGGGGTGGGGGGCAATCTGGTATTGCAGGGGGGCCTGCTCGAGAACACGCAGAGGAGCCAGATCGCGAACAGCACGGTGACAACGGCCAATGGCAGCAAGATTATCGTCAGCGGCTCGAGCGGAAATACATTGCAGGCCATCACGCTCGATGCACCGGTGAATGAGACGAGCGGTAACGCAGTCCTGCACATCAAGAACGACCTGGTCCTCAACAGCACGATCACGGTGACGGCGCAAGGAAATCATCTGGTGTTCGACGCGGTGAGCACCAACCTGCAGTCGCTCACCACGACTAACGGGCTTGGGAAAATATCCTTCGATGTTACGGGCCCCAATGGCTACGCGTTCACGCCGGCATTTCTCAACGTTGAAGGCGGAACGACGCTTTCCATCGGGCAGAATGTGACGGTCGACGGCAGGTCGGTGAATATCGGCGGTACCTACACCGTGGGTGGTGCGACGACGATCATCAACCTGGGAACGATTTCGGCCGACGTCGCCACGCCCGATCCCAACCCCAACCTTGTTTCGAGCCCCCTGTTGCTTCAGGCCTCGACGTTGACGAATTCAGGCGTCCTGATCGCGACGGCGAGCGGTACTCTGACAATTGCCCCCGCGACTTTTACGAACCTGGCGGCGGGCGTTCTCACGGGCGGCACGCTCAGCGCGTCGTCAAACGGAATCATCCGCGGGTTCAACAGTGGGATCGCGACCAATGCAGCTACAATCGCACTCGGCTCCGGTGCTCACTTCTATACGGGCACGAGCGGGACAACCGATGCCTTGGCCGGACTGACTCTTAACTCCGCCGCCGGCAACTTCACCATCCAGACAGGCGAAGTGTTCACGGCGGCCTCCGGATTCAGTAATGCTGGCAGCCTTATCATCGCCAGCGGCGGCACGTTTGACGAGACCGGAACGTACGTGCAATCCGTTTCGACGGGTGTGACCGAGGTCGACGGCTCGCTGAAGACAACCAACTCGACGGTGAGCATCACGGGAGGAACCCTGTCAGGCACCGGGACGGTTACGGCGAACGTGACCAACGCCGCCATTGTGGCGCCCGGCGACTCGCCGGGGATCTTGACGATTTCTGGCAATTATATGCAGAGCTCGACAGGGGCACTCAACGTTGAGATCCGCGGGACCAACGCGGCGACTCCCGATTTCGATCAACTGCATATTTCCGGCACGGCCACCCTGGCCGGCACGCTCAACGTGGCGCTCCTGAACGGCTTCACGCCGGGCCTTGGCAATACCTTCAACATCCTGTCATTCAGTTCGCGCTCTGGCTCGTTCGATTCGACAACGGGCGTCACGAACGGCAATGGCCATCTGGCGCCGACACCCGGAGCAACGAGTTTCGCGCTCGTGAACAGCGCGGGAAGCCTGTCCTGGACGGGTAACGTGAGCACGGATTGGGACACGGCGGCCAACTGGGACCTGAATCGCCTTCCGACCGCGACCGACGATGTGGTTATTCCGGTCACCGCGGCGCGATCGCCGACTCACGGTAGCGGGACCGACAGTGTCGACAGTGTCACGGCAAGTTTGCCCCTCCTTCTGTCTGGAGGCATCCTGACCGTGCATGTGGGGTTGACGTCGACGTCGTCCATCACGCTGGCGAGTGGAACGCTGGCGAGTGCCATCGTGGCGTCCGGGACGACCGTGACAGGAACCACCAGCGGCGGCACCCTGGACGGTGTGACGTTTGCCGGCGTGCTGGACTTGACGACCGCGGCGGGCGCCAATGCGACCGTCAAGGATGATCTTATTCTCAGCGGCGGTTCGATCAACATCGGTTCACCCGTGGCGGCTAATCCAGCCTGGGGCTATCTCAGCTTCGCGAGTACCGAGTCGTTGCGGGGCATCGGCACAGTGACGCTCCACAACGGAGCCAACAGCGCTCTCAACACGCTCTCGATCGGAACCTCGCGATCGACTCTTACAATCACAAATCAGGTGCTGGTCCACGGCAGCGGCGTGATCGGTTTCAATGGCAATCCGTCTTTCACGGGCGCTGTCTCGCCGAATGTGAGCATCATCAATCAAGGAACCGTCAACGCCGACGTCAGTGGCGGCTTGCTGATCATCGATGGCACGAACTGGCGCAATGATACGGGCGGGCAACTCGAGGTTCAGAGCGGAGCCGTGCTTGACCTCGGAATTGCAGGCAGCAGCCGGCCCTGGTCGAACGCCGGAACGATCAACGTGAGCGGCGGTACGCTCAACCTCTATGGCACGATGACCACCGCGGGCGTCGGTACGTTCACGAGGAACGGCGGTACCGTGAACCTGGGCGGCACGCTCAATAATAACAACGCCACCTTCACACTTGACGCCACGACCGGGTCATGGAACCTGGCGGCCGGGTCGATCATGGGCGGGGCGATCACGACAGTCGCGTCGGCCGCGCTGGTGGCAACAACGGCCGGCGGGACGCTCGACGGAACGACGCTGTCGGGCGTGCTCGATCTCGCCACGGCGAATGGCGTCAATGTTAACGTGATTGACAATCTCACACTGAGCGGAGGCTCGGTCAATATCGGTTCGACCGCGTCCGGCAACTCGCCCTGGGGTTACTTGACTTTCACGGGGTCGGAACAGGTCAAGGGGAATGGCACTATCACGCTCAATAACGGCGGCAATAGTGCGCTCAATACCTTGCTGGTGGCGAGCGCGACAACCACACTGACAATCAGCTCGGGTGTAGTCATTCATGGCAGCGGCGTGGTGGGCTTCAATAGCAATGTCAACTTCCCTGGAGGCGGCTCGCCGAATGTCGGAATCATCAACCAGGGCACCATTGACGCCGATGTTAACGGCGGCACACTCGCGGTGAACGGCACGAACTGGCAGAATGCCGCTACGGGTCGCCTCAAAGCCGAGAATGGGGGCACGCTCCTCATACAGGGCACATTCGCCAATTTTGCGTCCGGCACGCTCTCCGGCGGCACCTACGACGTCTTTGCCAGCAGTACGATACGCGGATTTAGCAGCGTCATCACGACTGACGCCGCAACCATCCTCTTGAGCGGAACAAACTCGAACATGTTCGTTGGCGCGACAGGAACGGTCGACGCGCTCGCGAACCTTGCGTCGATTGCCGCCGGTGCGAGTTTCTCCATTCAGGCCGGTCGCAATTTCACCGCGCAATCGGGCTTCAGTAATGCCGGAACCCTCATTATTGGGGTGTCGACGACCTTCACCCAGATCGGATCCTATAACCAGACGATCATCGGGGCCGTGACGCAGATTGACGGAACGCTGACCTGCACCCTATCGGGCTTCACCAACGCCGCAATGGTCAAAGGAAAGGGCACGATCAATTCAAATGTGACTAATGGCGGCACCATCGCGCCTGGCGACTCTCCGGGCACACTCACCATCGCGGGCGACTACACACAGACATCCTCGGGGATCTTGGACCTGGAGATCGCTGGCACCGACTTGGCGTCAAATCAGTATGACCGGCTCGTCGTCGGGGGTACGGCCAGTCTCGCGGGGAGTCTTGATATCACATTCCTGAACAACTTCAGCCCGTCGCTGGGTGATACGTTTAGTGTCATGTCATTCGCGACGCGAACAGGTAGCTTCTCCACTGAAAATGGGGTCGAGCTCGGCAACGACTCTCACCTGTCTTCCAATTTCACCGCCGATTCGCTACCGCTGATCGACGTGGCGGGAACGATCGCGTGGACCGGTGACACAGGCACCGACTGGAACGACGCCGCGAACTGGGACCTGGGCCGTACACCGATACCGATGGACGACGTGGTGATTCCGGCGAACGTGGCTAACGCTGTCGTCTACAGCAGCGGCACAGCCGTCATCGGAAGTTTGGAAGTGAATGCGCCCCTGACTCTGAGCGGCGGAACGCTCGACGTGACGGGAACGGTCACGCTGACGGCAACGCTCACGTTCGCCGGGGGATCGCTGGCTGACGCGACAGTCGCCGGATCGGGCGCCGGTAAGCTCGTCGCCACCACCGACGTCGGCTCAACCTTGCAAAACGTGACCCTCGCGGCGCCCCTCGATATGACAGCGCCCGGGAGCTTCCTCCACGTCGGCAGCGGCGTCATGGCCGAAGCGCTCGATTTTCGCGAATTCGCCGGCTAGCGACCTGATTGTCGACGGCGATCTGACACTTCAAGGGGGCGAGCTGCAAGGGCTGACAGTTGCAGCAGGTTCGGCGGGCGAGGTGGTTGCCAGCGCCAACGACCAGAACATGCTCGACGGAGTGACCCTGGAAGTGCCACTCAACCTGAGCGAAACGGGCAGTATCGTGCATATCAAGAGCGGTTTGATACTCAATAGTACGATCGCTCTCGAGGGACAGGATAGCCACCTTGTTTTCGATCCGACGACCAGCGGAAACATCTCGCTCTCAACGACCGCCGGCACGGGCCGGTTGGCTTTCGACGTGACCGCGCCAGGTGGCTCGAGCCTGGCATCGGCTCATTTGAATGTCGAAGGAGGTACGACACTGACAGTAGGCCCGAACGTCACGATCGACGGTCGCTCGGGTGTCATCGGAGGCACTTACAGCGTCGCCGGGCCGTCCACGATCGTCAACCTGGGCCAGATCCTCGGCGATCTGTCGGTGTCTCCACCTGGCGCGGTCGCTGCCGCATTGCAAATTCAGGCCGACTCGTTCACAAACGACGGCACTGTGGAAGCGAGCAACGCCGGCGCGGTCGTTTTCAGTTCGGGCGTTCTCACGAATTTCGCAAGCGGCGTCCTGACCGGGGGAACTTACGAAGCTGCTGGCAACAGCCTGATCGGCGGCTTCAGCGGCGGCATCGTGACCGATGCGGCGGCGATTATCCTTGACGGGGCTGGTTCCGCCTTTCTCACGGGTGGTGCCGGCACCGGCGACGCCCTCGCCAGTTTCACGACCATCTCGCCGGCAGGCCGCCTTGCCATTCAGAACGGCCGGAATTTCAATGCCATGCCCGGCTTTAGCAACGGTGGCAAACTGACGATCGGCAGCGGCACGACGTTCACAGAAGCGGGCTCATTCGCGCAATCTGTCGCAACAGGCGTTACTGAAGTTGACGGAATTCTGGCGCCGGGCGGCGGATCGGCGACCAGCAGCGGAACCCTGGAAGGGACAGGAACAATCGACGCGAATGTGACAAACGCGGGTGTCGTTGCTCCGGGCAATTCAGCGGGAATCCTGACGATCGCCGGCAATTACATCCAGACGTCTTCCGGCGTTCTCGACATCGAGCTGGCCGGTACCAATGCCAGCCTCCCATCATTCGATCAATTGCATGTTGCGGGATCGGCGACGCTGTCCGGAACGCTCAGCATCGTGAAAATCAACGGTTTCACGCCGGCGCTCGGCAATTCATTTCAGGTGATCACCTTTGCATCGAGGGCGGGAGACTTCACCAATCACCAGGGGCTGGTGATCAACAACTCGGTGGCATTGCGTCCCGTTTATGATGCATCTAGCCTGACACTTGTCACAGTCGCGCCGCCGCAAGTTCAAGGTGTCGTCATCAACGATGGCAACAGCCAGCGGTCGACGGTCGATTCGATCACGATCACCTTTTCCACGATCGTCACACTGGATTCGGGAGCGATCGAGGTCGACAAGCGCGGCGGCGGAGCCGAAGGAGTCACACTTGCGAACTCCATCGACGGGAGCGGGCACACGGTGGTGACGATCACATTCGCTGGTGCTGACATTATCGGTCATTCACTGGCCGACGGCCGATACAGCCTGCTTATTCATGCGAACAAGGTGCACGATGCATCAGATGGCCAGAGCCTGGACGGCACCGGTGCAGGAGCCGCGGGTACCGACTTCGCGCAACAGTTCTTCCGTCTTTTCGGTGATGCAAATGGTGACGGCAAGGTCGACAACCTCGATCTGGCCTATTTCCGGAGTACGGCCAGCAAACATTCCGGCCAGGCGGGATACCTCTGGTTCATGGATTACAACAACGACGGTGTGGTGGATACAACCACCGATTATGCCCAGTGGCTAAAACGCTATGGCACAAGCATCTGATCAAGACAGGACCGCGGTCGCATCGTGCCGGCCGCCGGCACGATTTAGCGGCCAATCACGCTACGGTTCTCGATTTTATTTGTGATGTCGTCCGGAAATTAACCCATGACTCATAAAGGCGGGCTGATGCGGAATGTCGTTCGCGGAATCACGGTTACGGCGCTACTAACCACCATATTGCAGTCGCGCGCAGGCCGACTCTGTCTATTCCTTTGCCTTCGATCAAAGTACCTACAATGTCGCGCCCGGTGGAACCGTGGATGTGAAGTTGTTCCTCGAAGAGGACGACACCGGCGGCGGCTCGGCCTTCTTGCAGAACGTCGGTTTGATCGGCGCCGGCGTCCTGGTCAACTTTGATAATCCGAGCCTCAGCGAGCCCGCCGGTGTGTTGGCGGCGGGCGACGTCGTGGCCGGTCCCGATTTCGTAGCTGATCCGACGTCGGGCTCGCTGGTGAGCCTCACTCCGGGAATCAGCGTCAGTCTGATCGAAAATGTCGGCCTCGGGCTTCCCGTGGCCGCGGAGGGGCCCGGTCCGGTTTATCGGTTGCTCATTGGCGATTTCCTGTTCACCGCCGGCACGATTGCAGGAGAAATGACCGGTCTCACTGCGATGCGTACGTCTCCCGGCTCGAGTGACAATGTCGGAGCCGATTTTCCGCCGACGACACTCGATTCCGTGATTGGTAATGCTTCAGCGACGATCACAGTGAATGGTGTCGCGCCGGTCCCCGAGCCGGGCAGCGTGGGTTTGCTCCTGACCGGGATGATCGCCACACTTGCGAGGGCTCGTTGCCGCCGAAATTGACACGAGTCGAAGACGCACAATGGTTCCAGACCGGAGGCCGACCCGCATGGCCCTAGCCACTGCTGAAGGCAATTTGCTCTTTGGTTTGCTGGCTCTTCAAAACGGGCTCATTGACCAGGGGAAGCTCGTTGCCGCATTTCAGGCCTGGACTCTGGACAAAGCGCGCGCACTGGCCGACCATCTCGAAGTGCGGGGCGACATCGACGCTGAAGACCGCGCGGCTGTCGCGGCGCTCGTCAAACGCCATCTCAACAGGCACGGTGACAATCCGGAACAGAGCTTGGCCGCGATCAAGGGCGCCGGGCGTGTGTGCGAAAGCCTGGCGAGGATCGGAGATCCTGAGGTGGAACGCACACTGTCGCACGTCGGATCGAGGTCGACGCAGCGCGACGATGAATCCGACCCGGAGAGGACATCCAGTTACTCCGTGGGCGCGGCGACCAGCGACGGTCAGCGATTCCGGATCCTCCGCCCGCATGCCCGCGGCGGTCTGGGTTCCGTCTCGGTTGCTCTCGATAATGAGCTGCATCGCGAAGTGGCACTCAAGCAGATCCTCGATTCGCACGCCGACGATCCGGTCAGCCGTCAGCGCTTCTTGCTGGAAGCCGAAGTGACCGGAGGGCTCGAACATCCCGGGATCGTCCCCGTTTACGGTCTCGGCACGCATCCCGATGGGCGCCCCTATTACGCAATGCGGTTTATTCGGGGTAACACTTTCAAAGTCGTCGTCGACCGCTTCCACGAGGATTCATCGCTCAGAAAAAATCCCAGCCAGCGGTCGCTCGTGCTGCGGATGATCTTGCGGCGGTTCACCGACGTCTGCAACGCGATCGAATATGCACATAGTCGCGGAATCTTGCACCGCGACTTGAAGCCAAACAATATTATCGTCGGGGAGCACGGCGAGACCCTGGTTGTGGATTGGGGGCTTGCCAAGGCCATCGGAAACGGCGGCGATCACGCCGAGCATGGCGGGCGTACACTCCGGCCGGTTTCGGCAGCCGACAGTTCCGAAACGCAGCCGGGAAGACGTCCTGGGCACGCCTGCCTATATGAGCCCCGAACAAGCCGCCGGCGATCTCGATCGAGTGGGCCGGCTCTCGGATGTTTACAGTCTCGGAGCCACACTCTACTACCTGCTGACCGGAGCGCCGGCCTTCGCGGGAAACCCATTCGATGTCATTCCGCTCGTTCAACTTGGTGCATTCCGGCCGCCGCGCGCCATCGACCCAGCCATTGATCCGGCGCTCGATGCGATCTGTCGTAAGGCCATGGCCATCAGACCGGACGATCGATATGCGTCGTCGCGTCGCTGGCAGACGACATCGATCGCTGGCTTGCCGACGAGCCAGTTTCGGCATGGCGCGAACCCCTGGCGCGGCGAGTACGGCGCTGGGGGCGCCGGAACCGCTCGTTCGTCACGGCCGGTGCCGCGGCGTTCCTGGCGGGCGTCATCGGCCTTGCCGCCGTCCTGGCGGTGCAGACGAAGGCCAAGGCTGATCTGACGAAATCCCTCGCAAATGAGACGAGGGCCAATCGAGCGCTTTACACCGCGAACGCTGCACTGAGCCGATCGCGGACCGCCGTGCAAGCTCGTTATGACCTGGCTGTCGACGCGATCAAAATGTTCCACACCGGCGTCAGCGAGGACTTTCTGCTGAAGCAGGATCAATTCAAAGAGCTGCGCGACCGGCTCTTGAAATCAGCGGCCGATTTTTACGGCCGCCTGGGGGGCCTCCTCAGCAACGAGTCCGAGGCGCAATCGCATCGAGACGTGCTGGCGGCCGACTTCGAGGTTGCCGACTTGACCGCGAAAGTTGGCCTGAAAAGTGATGCGCTCGCCGCGCATCGGCGTATTCTCGCGGAGCGCGAGGCACTCGCCTCCGACGCCGATGCCGACCCCGAGCTGGAAGCCGATGTCGGCCGTAGCCTGACAGCCGTCGGTGCGCTTCTTGCGGCCACCGACTCCGGACGCGAGGCTCTCGCGGCGTATCGGCGCGCCGAGAGCGTTCTGGCTGCGATCAATCGATCTGAGCCGCGGTGCGCAACGTTGCCAATGGCGGCGTGTCGGTCTCAGCTCGGGTGGCTCCTTTACCAGACGGGTGACGTGGAAGAGGGTCTGAAAACGCTTCAGCGGGCTCGCGAGCATCAGGAAACTCTGGCCTCGGCTGCCGGCGCGACGGCCGAAAGATATCGGGACCTCGCGCTGACGATCGATCGCATCGGCATCCTGCTTTCGGAAACGGGAAAAACGACCGAGGCCAGGGCCGAATATCTCAGGGCGCTCGAGATCAGGCAAAAGCTCGCCGACCGTAACCCCGGCGTCACCGAGTTCCGTAGCCGGCTGGCGCTCAGTCATAATAATCTCGCCATCCTTTTATCGAACACCGGCCACGCCAAGGAGGCCGAGGCCGAGTATCGGCTGGCGCTGGCGATCCAGCGAAAGCTCGCCGACGACACACCCGCCGTGACGGAATTTCGTAGTCGGGTGGCGCTGACCCACAATAACCTCGGCTACTTGCTTTCGAGTATCGGCAAGACGGCGGAGGCCGAGACCGAATATCGCAACGGCCTGGCGCTTCAAGCCAGGCTCGCCGACGAGAATCCCAAGGCGTCGGCGTTTCGTAATCGACTCGCCCTGGGTCACAATAATCTCGGGTTGTTGCTGGCCAACACAGGGCGCAACGCGGATGCCGAGGTCGAGTACCATCGGGCCCTGGCGATCTTCCAGAAGCTGGTCGACGAAAATCCGCTCGTCACGGAATTTCGGAGCCGGCTGGCGGACAGCCATAACAGTCTGGCTGTCTTGCTTGCAAATACCCACAAGAAGGCTGAAGCGCGAGCCGAGTATTCGCGGGCCATCGACATTCAGCAAAAGCTCGTCAGCGAGAATCCGCATGTGACCGAAATCCGCAGTCATCTTGCCGACAGTCACAATAACCTCGGTAACTTGCTCGCCGACCTTCGCCAGCCGGTCGAAGCAGAGACCGAGTATCGCCGCGCGCTGAGGCTTCGCCAGAAACTGGCCGACGACAACCCGGCCATCCCTCGGTTCGCGGCGCGTCTGGCTGATAGCCATAACAGCCTGGCCACGGTGCTGTCGAGCGCGGGCAAACCGGTCGAGGCCGAAGCCGAGTATCGCCGGGCGCTGGCGATTCAAGAAAAGGTGGCCGAGCTCAACCCATCCGTCACGGAGTTTCGTGATCGCCTCGCCGACAGCCATCATAATCTGGGGTTCTTGTTTTCGAGCATGGGTCGGCCCGGTGCGGCCGTCGCGGAATATGAGACCGCACTTTCGATCCGCCGCAAGCTGGCCGACGAGAATCCCACAGTCACCGAATTTCGCGACCGGCTCGCCGTCAGTCATGTCAACCTGGCAAACCTGCTCGCGGCCGCCGGCCAGACCGTCAGTGCCGAGGCAACGTATCGGCAGGCGCAGGCCATCTATCGAAGGTTGGCCAGCGAAAGCCCCATGGCACTCGAATTTCACGCTGGCCTCTCCGCGTGCCACTCCGCGCTCGGTGAAATGCTTATGCGCCTCGGCAGGGTCGCGGCCGCCGAACTCGAATTGAGCGTGGCCCTGACGATCTATCAAAAGCTAGCCGGTGAGAACCCAGACGTTCACGAATATCATCATGAGCTCCGCAAACACCCACATCGATCTCGCCGGCGTCGTCGCGGCGCTCGGGCGCCATCATGTTTCGTGCGAATATTACGATAAAGCGGTCGCCATTCGTGAGACGCTCGTCAGTGCGTCACCGGAAGCACCTGACGGAAACGCCCGGCTGGCGCACACCCTGAGACATCGCGCGCTCGCGCGCCGGACGGTCGGCAACCATTCCGGCGCGACGTCCGACGCGCGGCGAGCTGTTCGCTCTACGAAGGCCTTGTTAACCCTACCCAGGACGATTGGTTCGAGATGGCATGCTGCCTGGCGACGCTGGCGAGCCTGTGTGAATTCCCGGCGGCTCAAATCTCAGCGGAGGAGGCCGAGGCGGCGGCCGCTCGCGCGCTCGACAATCTCCGAAGAACCGTTGCACTGGGTTTTCGCAACGCCAGAGCATTGCAATCCGAGGTCGGACTGGAGTCTCTGCGGCACGGCTCGACTTTCAGGTTCTCTACATGGACCTCGTGTTCCCGCCCGTGCCATTTCATGGATCGAATGAGTGGTAAACCGTTCAAATGATAATAAGCGGGTGAGTGTACCACGCGTATCAGAGGCCATTGACCCGGGGTTCTTGCCGATTACTTGAGCCGCGGCCGGGCACGATCGGCCTGGCGGCGAAATCCTTGCGCATTTTTTCGATCACGCCCTCGACGGGTTCTGTTGATCGCACCTTCAACTCGTCATCGAGAACACGACGGACGCTCTCTTCGAGTGCACCTGGGTCGATCCGCTCGAGGATTGCGGCGAGATCAATTCTTTGCAGGAGTTTTTTTGTAACAGGGCGCTTGGCATCCCGAAAAGAAAGCGAGCCGATCAGGCGAATCGTCGTTGGGTGATTGCAGAGAGCCTTGAGGATCGCCGCCTCCACGGCCGTCGCGCTGGGGAGGAAATAACACGTGTCGTCGAGCATGGCCGGCCTTCCGTCTACGGGTGCCAGCGCCCTGAATTCAACCTGGCGTTGCATGCCGCCAATGGCGATTTTGTAGGGGGCGAAACTGTAGGGACCGATACCGAAGATGGCGAACGGCGATTGGTCGACATAGATTGATGACTTGCGCTTTGTGAAGGCTTGCCGGTTCTTTTGCAGATAAACCCACAAACGAGGCGCCTCGTTCGCTAACCGCCGCGTATCGTCGCCAAGCCGCTGCTGGGGCACCACGACGCCCCGCGTGATGCGATCGAGCGGCCGCGTGGTGAGGTCGCGGCCCTTGATGAGCGGGTAGATGTAATCTGGCTCGACGTCGACGACATCGCCGGCACCGTTGTGCCACACGTGACGTGCCCGGTCGTAAGTCAGCTCCATCACTCCCGCCGCGTCGTGTTTGAGCCCCTGGCGCCAGTCGAGCTGACACGAGCCGTCGGCAAAGGCCACCTGCCCGTAAGCGTCGCGGTCGGCAACCAGAAAGCCGCACGCGAAACTGAGCACCTGATCCGGTCGGTCGTGACTCAAGGAGGCGTAGCAGGGGATCTCCAGATTGGGTCCCGTTTGATCTTGATCGAGGCTGTTTTTTTCGAGAGGGGCCTGGGGAGTTGACGGTGCGCCGAGCGTGACGCAAAACGGCGCCGCGCCGACGGCCGCGCCGAACCATCGCGCCGCATCGATCCGATGAAGAGAAGCCGCCGCAATCGGAAGGCCCGCGCCAGAGGCGAAATGGAGGATCCGCCGCGCCACCGACGTCTTACACAGAAAGGCAATCGTCGGACGTTGATCAATAAGCTCGAGCGCGATCTTGAGCCAGATCGCCTCGGTGATATCAAAATTAGACGAACCCGTGAGGGCCTCGAATCCGCGTAATTTCTGGAAATTGCGACGGCGAGGGCGGTTGGCACTCGAAAGGCCGCCCAGCTCCGAATTGGTAATCCACGGGGGGTTGCCGATCACGAGCAAGGGGCCGTGCTCTTGCCAGGCGAGGTCACGGTTCAAGTCGAAGTCAAACACGTCAGCCGTGGTGATTCGCACCCGCGTGTGGCCGTGATCGACTGACGCCAGCGCAATCGCCGCGGCCCGGGTGTGCGCTTGCTGGATCTCGATGGCCTCGATTTCCCGCGGGGGCACCGCGGAGGCGAGCAGCCCCGTGAGAAAATGGCCGCGGCCGCAGCTCGGCTCGAGAACGCGCGGCCAGCGTCGGCCGATCGGGCCGAGAGCTGCCAGGACTTCGGCGACGAGCTCAGGCGGAGTTTGAAAATCGCCGAGGTCGCGCCGCACACGGTTGGCCCTTCGACGGAGATGCGGCCGTTCGGTCTCGGGCCTCGCATCGCGGTGTATCCTGGTTGAAAAGACACCATTCGCTGGTCATGTGGTCGCGCGGGCTGTGGAAACGCACGGCCCTGCACCTGGCCCGTTGATTCAATCGATCGCGGTCATTTGATCTTGGCGCCGACCACGCATTCGGGATCGTCCACCGTGAGCAGGACAACCTTTTCGCCCGACGTCGCAGCGAGCAGCATGCCGTTTGACGTCTCGCCGCGAAGGGTCGCCGGCTCCAGGTTGTTAACGATCACGATCAGTTTGCCGACCAGCTTTTCCGGTTCATAATGATGGCGAATGCCAGCGACAATCTGCTTTTGCTGGTCGCCAGTATCGACCTGGAGCAAAAGGAGCCGGTCGGCATTGGGGTGCGGACGGACTTCCAGCACCCTGGCGACCCGCAACTCAAGCTTCGCAAAATCGGCGTAGTTAATCGGGTCGGCCATTGGCGTTGCTCCCTCTTGTCTCGAAGCCGTGAACGGTCACCAGCCAGCGCGGCTGATGAAGTTGAAGCGGCATCGTAGCGATCCGAAATCCCCGTTGTCAAGCCGTCATATATAATTTTGTTCAGGTTAAACCGATCAGGTCGCTCGTTGGAAAAAGCGACCGCTCACGCGCATGTGCGCCGTGTCAGGATCCCGCACAGATTGCGGATCACGGACAATGCGATGACGAACGGCGTCGTCGGTTCCTTGAAGATCGTGGGCGTGTTTCGCTCGAAGACGAAATGCCCGAAGAACATGATCGCGTAAGCGGCCACGAAGAGAGCCGCCGACCAGAGCGGATAAAACGGCAACAGCAAGATCGAACAGGCCACCATCGGCCAGCCCACCGCGACGTGCAGGAAATGGTTGACCGGATTCCGATGATCGAGGCGGTACCTGGACACCAGCCCGCCACCCGGCTCGTGCTCGTCGGCCGTCAGAGGAGCACCCGCAAAAGTCGGGTTCGATACGGTCTCGTTCATCGCGGACTCCTTTCCTCTCCCACAACGGATCAATGGGGATTTGCTGCCGTCTTCGCTTGAGTCGCCTTCGGATCGATGCCGCGGTGCACCTTCGGGTCCTTGTAGTCGTCTTTACCCTTGTGCACGATCTGGCCCCAGTACTTCGAGAATTCGAAGTTCCGCGAATTCTCGGCGTCATGACAGCGGTAGCAAAGCCCGCCCGTGTTCGCCTGCTCGGCGCTCAAAGTCATGGCCTTGCGGAACGCGGCATTATCAGGCTCAGCAACGTGTTTCGAACCAGGTCCATGGCAATTCTCGCATTGATTCCCGGCCAGGTACGGGGTCGCGGTCTCGGAGCGCAGCCCGAGTTGTATTCAAATCCCGTGGTATGACAGGTCACGCATTCCGCATCGAAAACCGTGTTGGGCTTATGATCGTTCTTGAGCGACTCGAGCGCCCGGGCGTGCTTGGTCGACGCCCAGAACTGGTAGGTGTTGGGATGGCATTCCTTGCACGACTGGGCACCCACGAATGTGGCCCCGGGCGTGCCGTTGACATAATCGCGCCGCAAGAAATTCTCGACGACCCCGGCCGCCTTGAGCGTGCCGCGATATTCGTCTTCGATGAGAGCCTTGATTGGTGTGTCTGACTGATCGAAGTATTTGTTGAGAGTGACCAGCCGGTAACGGAGGCGGGGCGATCCCGTCGCATAGAAGCTAACGACTCCCACGCACTTGCCTTTCTTGCCGACGCTGATGACCATCGTCTTGCCGTCGTTGAGCATTTCGGGCTCGGGGTTGAGCACATCATCGGAGTCGGACGTCGCCACCACGATGTCGAATCCCGGATTTGCCTTGGCCAGACTGCGCGCCTGATCGGGACTTCCCTGAACCATCAATATTTGATAATCGCTCTTTGATTCGAGCTCGGTCAAGACACCCGGCAAGACGGCGTCGGGCTCCTTGATTCGAGGCAGCAGAGCGTCCTTGTCGGGATCGTTCAACTTTTGAAGGGCGGCCGGGTCGATCACGGCGGTGAAGCCAAGCTTGATCGGACCCGCCGGAACGATCATGCTCGTGCGGAAAGTCTTCTTGAACACCTCTTCCGGCTCGACATTGGCGACGACGATCCTGGTCGTGTCGCCGAGCCCGTTGTCGAACAGGCCGAGGGCCTCGGCAACACCAATCTTGAGGTCGTCGGCGCTCAAGGCGAGTGCACTGTAATTGAGCAGCTTGAGTGCCTTCACGGCGTAATCGAACTTGATTTTAGCCTGCTCGAAGCCGCCGCGGGCACTGCCTGGATCTTTGATCAAGCTGCCGAGATCAATCTGGACCGTGGGCCATTTCCGCTTGTGCATGCGGTCGACAAAGTCAGAACGGCGAATCAGCCCGCCCTCCTGGTCTTCCGAGCAGCCGCACGGCTCCATGTAACCATTTTGCTGACCGCTGATGACGAGCATCGCCGACGGATCACCGAACGAGTTGAGAATGTTCTCGGGCTTGGTTCGCGAGCCGACGACAGTCGGGGGCGGTGACGCGGCCGCGGACCCGTTTTTTTGCGCCGAGGCGGGTCCAATCGCGGAATCGACTGGCGCTGCCGATTTTGGTCGATTGGCGGGCCGGTCGGCGCATCCCGCGTGGGCGATCAAGACGACAATGAGGCTCAAAACAGCCCACGGACGAAAACCGATTGAAGCCATCGTGTCGATTCCCTTTCCGTGACCTGTCGTTCCAGCAGACGGCTGGCTCGCTGGCCCGATCACATTTCATCGAACTGAGCGAACGCCGGACGCCACCAGAGCGACCGGCGTCCTTTTCATATCCCGCTTTGACCCGATTGCTTTATAGCGTGCGTGCGCACGATCGATAAGGCCAATTCACCTCTCGCGACCAACCGGTCCACGCCCCGACTGACGATTTTTGGGATCGAAGACGACGGCTGGTGGCCGCGCTGTCGCGGATGGAGCACGCGAATCCGTTTCGATTCGCGTGAGCTGCATCCTCTTTCCAGGCAAACCCTTTAGCCCGTCGAGCTCGAGACCAGGATGCTGACGGGAACCTTGAGCACGCTCGCCGATGGATGGTCGGTCTTGATCACGATTTCTCCTTCAATCGGCCCGGGAGACGTTCCTGGAGCCACGCTCACGGTCATCTTGTACCGACCCTTCTGCGACGTGCTGCTATCGGCCGTGATTTCGACCTGGACCTTTTCAGGTTGGTGGGCGACCGTGAATTTCGTGGGGGTGCCGCCGCGCACGATGATGGCCACGTCGCGAACCGCCCCCTGGCTGCTCGATGCGTTTTGAATGCGCACACGGTCCGGGATGATGCTGATCGGCCCGGTCACGTTGCCGCTGATGGGCACGGTGATCTGGGGCTTGCGCGGGTGATCGGTGTGGATGACCAGGTCGTCAGCGAACCGGCCGATCGGCATTCCCGGCTTCATCTGGAGAATGACCGTGTGGCCGGCCTTGACCTTGAGGTGCTTGCACTCTTCGGGTGACAGCGGGACCTGCGAGGCGACGAAAAAGGCCGGTCGGGAGTTGCTCAGACGCGTGATCTTCATGTCCGGGCGATCCACGGAGAAGACCGCGAGCTTCTGCGTGTGCGACTCGTCGTTGGACACCGTGTTGAAGGTGATGGACTCGGCGGGAAAAACGACGACCGGCGGGTACACCTTGCCTTTGACACCGATGGATACGGCAGGGTGGTGCGGATCATTGGTGCCGATCGTCGCCCCCTTGCTGTACTCGTCGTGGAAGAGCTTGGTCTGCCACTCGAGGTCGATCGTGTTCGAAATCCTTGGGCTTGATGACCAGCTTTTTCTTTTCTTCGCCGTCGGCCGACTTGAGCTTGGCCACCGTGCAAGAGCACGTCGAGCTTTCAAACCAGAGCTCGAGATCGGCGTCGCCCGTGTTCTTGAACTCCCACGTGTGCGTTCCCTCACTCAACTGTGCCATTGTGCCGAAATCATGGATCAACGGTCCCGGAACTTCGACGGTCGGGTGAGGACCGGTCACGGTGACCGGCGCCGCCGGCACGGCCGTGATTTCGGAATCGGGTGCATTCACACTCAGAAAGGTCGCGATCGCGGTCAGAATGACAACGACGACGGCCAGCACTATCCACCGTAACATGAGATGCAATCTCCGCCTTGATGATGCAGACAACAATAACGATTTCGGAGAAGCGCCGAATGAGTCAACGCTGGCAATTCGAGGAATGCCGGGAATAACGGCACATCATCACATGACGGCCGGCTCGAAGATATCAGCACGCCTTCCTGATCATAAGGAGCCATTCCCTTTGCAGGCAAGGCATCTCGTATTCGAATCCGGCTCAACCGAGGATCGCGGCCGCACGGGAGTTTCTCGTTCAACCACCGTCGTGCGCCTTCAATCGTGGCGGCCCGTTCGAGTCGACCCCGGGCACGGGAGCCTCCGGTTTACGCCCGGCGATGTTGATTCCGTTTCCTTGCCCCTGGTAGAAAAACTTCTGGTCATGTGCCAGATCGATAATCTGATTCAGCCCGGCTTCTTGAAACCAGGCGATGATTTCCTCGCGGGTGTGTCGCGACATGTATCGGGGCGCGTACCAGTCGAGCGTGTCGCAAATTCGAACTTCCGGATCGGGGTGCATCGACACGCCGATTGTGGCGAGATGAAGTGCCACGCCGAGGCGCTCGACCGGCCGCCAGCGGCTTGACATCAATCTTCGCTTGAGCGCACCCACCGGTGCCGACCATCGGCAAAGCGTTTCGACGAGTGCCAGGGGCAAACGCGTCGAAACGGCGCGCTGGGCGTTCATCACGTGTTCGACGATGGCCCGTTCGCGCGGGTAAACCCAGATGGCAATCCGGCCGCCGGGCGCAGAGCCGCGCAGCTCGAGAAAAGCTCGCCGAGGATCGGGCGGCGTGATCGAGTGCGCCCAGCGAATAAATCTGACTGAAGCTGGAAGGCGCGAAAGGGAAGGCGCAAGAAGTCGCCCCGCACGATGGCGACCCGGGCCATCGCGGCGGTCAGCTCGCGGGCGGCCGTGACGGCCTGGCTCAGGTCGAGGCCGACGACCAGGTCGGCAGGCGAGTCGGCCGCGATACGCAAGTAACGCCCCATGCCGCATCCGGCGTCGAGAACCAGCGCCCCCGCGAGATCGCCCGGTTCGAGCCCGGTGCGGTTGTGAAAGGTCGCGCGATCCTCTTCGGGGCGGATGATGCGATAGCGGTTCCACTGGAGACCGTAAGTCGATTTCGTGCGTGATTGATCCATTTCAGGCATGATCAGGTCCGCAAGGCGTCGGGCGTGCTTGGTCAACCGGGGCGCCGATCCGAACGCGATTGCCACAGCTCCTCAGCCGAGCTAGAGCGAGGTCAGCGCGGCTCCAGAAACCATGGGTCGTCGCGCTGGCCGCTCTCCCAGAGTTCTTGCGCGAGCTTAATCAGATGTCTCGCGTCGGGATAGTTCGAATCGGCCGGACCCTGCTCGAGCCACGCGGGGAGGACGGCCTTGATTCGCGGTGCCTGAAGTGCGGGACCGAGCACCGTGGTTCTGGGGTTGAGCCTCGCTAGCCAGTCATGTAGTGGCTCGATCTGAGTCGACCGCGTGCATACGAACGGGCCCGCGGCCACCCTCGCATAATCAGCCACGTAGAGAAGGCCACGCTGGGCGTCGGCAATGACTGACACCTCTGTCGCATCCGGGGGCACATTTTCCGCAATCGCGCCGAGACTGTCGAAACCGACGAGGCCGGCGCCCGATGCGAAGGCGAGCGTTTTCGCGGCCATGATGCCGACACGTAGTCCCGTATAGGAACCCGGCCCGAGCCCAACCGCGATGATTTCGAGGTCTCTGACGCGTAAATCTCGCTCGCGGCAGACATCGGCGATCTGAGGGATCAGGTCGCGTCCATGGCGGCGCGGCGATTCGGCCGACGCCACGGATATCCGGCCCGGCCCCGCATGGAGGCCGACAATGGTGCGATCGGTCGATGTGTCAAGCGCCAGAAGATTCATTTTTTGACACTCCTCGCCAACTCCACCGTACTTTCAGGCGGGTTCGCATGATGGCTATTCTGTCTGACCCGCGTCGCTTGCCGATTTTGACAGGAATTGTCGACCTGGCCGTCGCCACCCTTTCCCTCTCCACGTTCGCCAAATCCGATCCAGCCACTTCGCGAGGTCGGGCCCGGTTACCTATGACAATCGCACCAATCGGCCCGCCCGCTGTTGACCGGAAAAACCAGACCAATCCTTCATTCACGATGCCTCCCTATGATCCCGCGAAACGTCTTCATGGTCACAATCCGCCATGCGTCGCTTGATGTCGATCATTCAGACGCGCTCGCAAATCATTTAGAGTGTTAACATACGTTAAATCGTCAGGCTGTGCCGGTTATTCAGGCGCCTAACCGTAAGATGATGGCGACTTTGAGAGATACAGCACGAGGTCTGGTTATGCGGATTACTCAGGCGCCTAACCGGAACATGATGAGGCTTCGAGAGTTGCGGCAAAAGGTCTGGTCAAGCGGATTACTCAGGCGCTGATCGGAACATGATGAAGCTTCGGGAGTTGCGACAAAAGGTTAAACCATGCGGATTACTCAGGCGCTGAGTGAAAGTCGATGATCCGCATCGAGTTAGAGCGATATTTTGAACTTCCGATTATGCAGGCGCCTGGACGGAACTCAAGGCGGAATAAAGAGATGGGCATAACATCTGATTTCCCGAGGCATTTTTTGGCGCCGGGCCGAGTGCGCACCCACGCCCCGCTGCGCTTTGACGAGCGCACGCGCATTTCCATGATGGGGCCGTCGTACGGGTGAAGTGAAGTCGATGTCGGGGAAAAGTCGGAATTTTGCGACTTCTCGTCGAAGTCGAACCGGTTCGCCCGCGACGCCATGGAACGTTTGACTGGCTCGAGGTTGTGCCTTTGCTACGATCAACGGGATTAAAAACCTCGACATCGGCCGCTGGCGCCGTTGGAAAACCCTTCAGCTCTGGTGGCGTGGTTTTTGACTTTCGAGCCGAAAACGGCCTACTCTCGGGTCGTTCCCGGTGGAGATCAGTGAGAATTCTCCATTTTGTTCGTGTGCAGTTGATCAGTCAATCAGTTGGACATGACGTCGTGGACTTGACCGTCTTGGCCGGTTCGCCGTATCTTATTAGATGGAGCTAGTATTAGACTAAAGCCTGCTCCCAGGGTGGTCGAGGGTGATGTTCGAATACAAGGTCCGCTGCTCCCGCGCGGAGCCGGACCAATCCGGTCGGAGGTTCCCCCCCGGTGCGTCGCGCTTTGATCAGTGACATTCATGGGAATCTCGAGGCCTTGGAGGTTGTGCTCGACGACATCCAGTCGCAAGGGATCAAGGAAATTTATTGCCTAGGGGACGTGATCGGCTATGGCCCGAATCCGCGGGAGTGTATCGATCGCGTGATGGAGACGTGCACGGTCACTCTCCTCGGGAATCACGACCAGGGCGCAATGTTCGACCCCGACGGCTTCAACAGTGGAGCCGAGCGGGCGATTTTCTGGACGCGGGAACAACTCGAGGCGCCGTCGGACCGCGAGAACAACCAGCGCCGCTGGGAATTCCTGGGCGAACTGCCGCGTTCACACCGGTTTGGCAATTTTCTCTTCGTCCACGGTTCGCCGCGCAATCCGCTCAGCGAATACATCTTTCCTGAAGACATTTACAACCATCGCAAGATGGAGCGTTTGTTCCAGCTTGTGGGCCGCTATTGTTTTCAGGGCCACACGCACGTGCCGGGCATTTTCACGGAGAACTTTCAGTTCTTTGCTCCGGAAGAGATCGATCTCGAATATTCACTGGGCGAAGGCAAGCTGATGGTGAATGTGGGGTCGGTCGGGCAGCCGCGTGACGGCGATAACCGTGCGTGCTACGTGATTCTCGAGGACGGTGTCCCCGACACCCCGGCGAATGGCGAAGCCGAGCGGCCCGTGTCGCCGCAATCGCCCCGAATTGTTTACCGCCGTTTACCTTACGATTTTGAGACGACCATCCAAAAAATCTACTCCGTGCCCGAGCTCGAACCATTCCTGGGTGATCGGCTCCGGCAGGGACGATAGCCCGTGAATCAATGCGAACCGCGGCGCGAAAGGCCCGGCCCGGCCCCCACCCGAGCGGAACGTTTTGCACGATCGAGACCCGGCGCCGCCTTTTGCTGGCCCAGTCGTCGTTTTTCGACATTCGCATTATCATGACCGGGCACGTGTTCCTTCAAAACCAAACTGACTCCGTGCACCGCGGGCGGACAGGATCCGGGATTGAGCGCCGCCCGGACCGAGTCAACAGCAGGACCAGCTACGCTCTCGTGCCAGGATAGCCCCAAAATGACCAATGAAAAGCGGTTCGTGCTGTTCGTGACCCTCGTCTTTTTCTGGATGCTCACGACATCCTACCTCTTCCCGGCCCGCAAACGCCCCCAGCAGCAACCGGCGGCCGAGGGCAAGGTCGACGAGAAGCCGGCCGCTCCTGATTTGAAGCTCGCGAAGGCCGCCAGCAAGAATGCGGAACCGGCTCAGGGCACGCCAAAATCGGGCGATGAAAAGAGCAAGGACGCGGCGCAGCCGCAAGCCAAGCCTGGCGCTCCGGGTGAACCGGCCAAACCGGCGGTCGCCATGGTCAATCGTTCGGAGCTCGTTCTGGGCTCGCTCACCGACAAGTCGGCCGGCGATTTTCTGATGGAGGTTCAGCTCGAGCAAAAAGGGGCGGGGATCGAGTCGGTCTACTCATCACGCTACCTGGCCGAGCGCGATATGAACGGCGGCCGGGGCGTTGCCCGTCAGCGTCCGCTCCAGTTGTTTGGTGATTCGACATGGCCCCCCTCGCTGGCACTCACGCTCAGTAACAACAACGCAGTGGCGCTCCCCATCGAAGCGCCGCGCAGGACGACACTGAAGCCAACGCCGTGCTCCGCAAGGCGGCCGCCGATGCCGAAGACACGCTCGACGCCGTGGTCTGGGAGGTCATGCGCGACGACAAGGGCCGCGTTGTTCGTTCGGTGACAGAAGACGACCCTGTCACCAAGGCCTCTCGAACCGGTCAGGAAGTCGTCATGCGCACGACGGCGCAGAGCGGCGTGATCGTGACCAAGACATTCCGGCTCTTTCCGGGAACCCACGGTCTCGAAGTTGATTTGAAATTTGAAAGTCCCGACAAGGAGCGAACGCTCGTCTATCACGTGCTCGGCCCGCACGGCATTCCCATTGAAGGTGAGTGGTACACCAGCACGTTCCGCGACGTGGTCTTCGGACAGCTCAAGGGCCAGAAGGTTGAAATCATCTCCCACGCCGCGACCGAGGTTGTCTCGGCCACGGACAGCCCGATCGACAACACGGCACTCCCGCTGGCTTTTGCCGGCGTCGAAAATCAGTACTTTGCGACCTTGATCGAGCCGAGTCCGCTGCCGACCGGCGATCAAGATCGCTGGGATAGCCGGACGGTCGCCCTGGTTTTGCGCAAGAACGAGCAGGCTCCGCAAAAATCGAACGTCGGAATTCGAATCAGTTCGAAGCCAATCAAGATCGGGCCCAACCAGCCGGTGACCCATACTTATCGTGTGTTCGCCGGCCCGAAGACGGCCGACGCTCTTCGCCCTTATCACGCCGAAGGACTGGCCAACTACCGCAAGAATCAATGGATTCCCCTGCGCGCCCGAGATCGCCCGGTTCTTCATCACCCCGATCCTGGCATTCACTTACGACCTGACGAATCGCGTTTCCCATCTCTTCGGCGGCTCGTCGGGGAACTACGGGATTGCCATCATCCTTTTGACATTGATCGTGCGCGGCTTGATGTTCCCGATCGGACGCAAGCAGGCCCTGGCCGCACAGAAGATGCAGCAGCTTCAACCCCATCTCAAAGAGCTTCAGGATAAATACAAGGACGATAAAGAGCGTCTGACCAAGGAGACGTTTGCTCTCTACAAGAAACACGGCGTCAATCCGGTCGCGGGCTGTTTGCCGGCGCTCATCCAGTTGCCGATCTTCGTCGGTCTCTGGCAGGCTCTTAATACGAGCTTCGCGTTGCGGCATGCACCCTTTTTATGGATTCACGACCTGGCCGCGCCTGACATGCTCTTCCGTTTCCCGTTTGCTTCGGAAGTGCCCTTTTTGGGGCACTGGTTCAATGCGCTGCCGATTGTCGTCGTGAGCTTGATGATCGTTCAAACCAAGCTGTTCGCTCCCCCTGCGACGACCCCGGAAGCCGAAATGCAGCAAAAGACGATGAAGTTCATGATGATTTTCATGGGCTTCATGTTCTACAAGGTGCCGTCGGGTCTCGGCCTTTACTTCATCACGAGTAGTCTCTGGGCGATCGGCGAACGTCTGCTCCTGCCCAAGATCACGCACGCGCAAACCACGCCCGAGGACGGCGGTATGGATAATGGCGAGCCGGGCGGCGACAAAGGCGGTGGCCGTGGCTTTTTTTTTAGTAACCTCGGCCGGATGGCCGGGGCCAGGGCCGCAAGCGACGGCAACGGCGCGAATCTGAAAGCCAAGCCGCCGAGTCGCTTCGCCAAGTTCCTCGAACGCGTTCTCGACGAAGCTCGCAAGGATCAGACGTATCGCAAGATCGTTGAGGAACGTGACGGCAAGTCGAGCGACAGCCGTGATCGTGATCGCGACCGGCCGCGGCCCAAACCGAGAAGGCGCTGAGAATCTTGGGGCGGCCGCCTCACGGGCCGCCTCTCGTGTCTGTCCCGTATCGGCTGATCCAGCGGAGCGCACCTGCCATGCCTGTCGCTCTGGATCCGAGCGACACGATCGTTGCTGTCGCAAGCCCGCCTGGCGCCGGCCTGCGCGGCATCGTGCGTCTTTCCGGGCCCGCGGCCATTGCGCTTGTCATGGCCGATTTTGTGCACGATCGCCGGCCTCCGTTAATAACCGGCGCGTCGCCGCGCCGCGCACGTGCCGTCTCGGGAGATTTGCGGATCGCCGGCCTGCGGCCGCTCTTGCCCGCGACTCTCGCCATCTGGTACGGGCCGCGCACGTATACGGGTCAAGACGTGGTCGAAATTCATCTGGTCGGCGCCCCGCCGCTCATGCGGATTCTGGTCGCCCATTACCTTTCCAGGGGCGCGCGCCATGCTGAGCCAGGCGAGTTCACCCTGCGGGCTTTTCTCTCGGGACGCATCGATCTCACGCGCGCCGAGGCGGTGGTCGGGGTGATCGACGCAGGCACGCCCGCACAGCTCGACGCCGCGCTCGAGCAGCTCGCGGGCGGCGTCTCCGGGCCGATTCTCACGATCCGCGACCACCTGCTCGACGTTGTGGCCCACCTCGAAGCTGATCTCGATTTTACCGACGAGCATGACGTCGACCCGATCGGCCGGCTGGCGCTGGCCACTGAACTTGAAGAGGCATGGCGGACGCTCGCCGAGCTCTCTCGCCGCCTGGACGATCGTGAAAGCCGTGAAGGCCAGCCGCGCGCCGTCTTCGTTGGTCCCCCCAATGTCGGCAAGAGCCGGCTTTTCAATGCCCTGATCGGCCGCGACGAAGCGATCGTCTCAATGCAGGCCGGCACCACGCGCGATTATCTTTCATCGTTATGCGAATGCGACGGCATGATCGTCGAGCTCGTCGATACCGCGGGAATAGAACCGGCCAGCGATCCCATCGCCAGCCAGGCCCAGGCGCTGCGTGATCTTCAGAGTCAGCGGGCCGATGTCGTGCTGTTGTGCCGATCGTCTGAGCCGACCGCGCAGTGCGATCGACCGGCCGTGCCGAATGGTGCGGTGATTCGCGTCTGGACCAAGTGCGACCAGGCTGATCCCGGTCTGGCCGCGGGCGACGCTGATCTTGAGATCGTCACAAGTGCCGCGGACGGAACCGGCCTGGATGCGCTTCGCTTCGCGATCGCACGGGTGATCAGTGCCGGCCGGGCCGACAACACACTGGCAGCCGGCACGGGCGCCCGGTGCAGCGGCAACCTGCGACTGGCTCAAGCCGCGCTCGAACGAGCCGCCGCGATCCTCGCGGCCGGTGGCGGCGACGAGCTGGTCGCGCTCGACTTGAGGGAGGCCATTGATGAGCTCGGCAAGATCGTCGGCGCCGTCGTCACCGATGACATCCTCGACCGGATTTTTCGACGCTTTTGTATCGGGAAATGACATGATGGATTTTCGCGCTTACGGGCGTCAAAATCGCGGCACTGCCGGCGCGCCGGCACAAGATCGTCGTGTATCGCTTTTTGCGGTTGTCGTGTCGAGGGGCTAAATCCATGACAGGTCCGTTCCGGATCGAAACCGACTCGATGGGTGAGATCGAGGTGCCCGCCGATCGCCTCTGGGGGGCGCAAACCCAGCGCTCGCTGGAAAATTTCAAGATTGGCGGCGACCGCATGCCGCTCGAGCTCATTCACGCTCTCGCCCTGGTGAAGCGAGCCTCGGCCCAGATCAACCTCGATCTCGGCAAGTTCAAGGAGCCCGCGCAGGCCGCGGCGATCATCGCGGCGGCCGACGAGGTGGTCGCCGGTCAGCACGACGACGAATTTCCGCTGGTCGTCTGGCAAACGGGCAGTGGCACGCAGACGAATATGAATCTCAACGAGGTCATCGCCAACCGCGCGAGCGAATTGCTGGGAGGCGACCGCGGCATGAGCCGCAAGGTTCACCCGAACGACCAGGTCAATATGGGCCAGTCGTCGAACGACGTTTTCCCCACCGCGATGCATGTCGCCGCTGTGCGGGCACTCCGCACACGGCTGATCCCGTCGGTACGAGTGCTGCGCTCGACGCTGGCGCGGAAGGCCGAAGAGTTTCGAGCGATCGTCAAGATCGGCCGCACCCATTTGATGGACGCGACGCCGCTGACCCTCGGCCAGGAAATCTCGGGCTGGGTTCATCTGCTCGACAACGGGCTCAAACACGTCGACGAGTCGATTCCCCACCTGTGCGAGCTGGCGCTAGGAGGAACCGCGGTGGGGACCGGTTTGAACTCGCACCCCGCGTTTGCCGAGCGCGTCGCCAGTGAGCTTGCGCGGCTCACAGGCGATCCGTTTGTCACCGCGCCCAACAAATTCGAGGCCCTCTCCGGTCACGACGCCCTGGTCTTCGCGCACGGAGCGCTCAAAACGTTGGCGGCGTCGCTCATGAAGATCGCCAACGACGTGCGCTGGCTGGCCTCGGGGCCGCGGAGCGGTCTCGGCGAAATTGCCATCCCGGAAAATGAGCCCGGGAGCTCGATCATGCCTGGGAAAGTCAACCCGACCCAGTGCGAAGCGATGACGATGGTCGTCAGCCAGGTGCTTGGCAACGACGTTGCCGTCAACCTGGGGGAGCTCTCGGGAACTTCGAGCTCAACGTGATGAAGCCCCTGATCATCCACAATTTTCTCGGCAGTGTTCGCTTGCTGGCCGACGCCTGCGTCAGCTTCGAGGAACACTGTGCGCGTGGAATCGAGCCCAACCGCGGCCGGATCGATGAGCTGCTCAACCGGTCGCTGATGCTCGTGACGGCACTGAACCCGCATATCGGCTACGACAACGCCGCCCGGATCGCCAAGCACGCCCATCACAAAGGCATCACGCTTCGCGAGTCGGCGCTCGAGCTCGGCCTGCTGACGGCCGAACAGTTCGATCAATGGGTTCGACCCGAGAATATGGTCGGTGACATCAGAATCGAAGCATAATGTCGACTTGATCAGCGGATGGGCGCCGGCGAGCGCGCGGCCCAGATCGTTTCGTATGCGGATTCAAGGTCGCGCGTGAACGACGGTCCGTTGCATATCTCCGATTGGCGGAGACGGTCGCGGAGGCCCGCGCGCAATCGCGCCAGCTCGCGCGGATCGCCGGCCCACCGGGCTGCTATTTTAATGTACTGCTCGGGTGTTGTGGCGATCCACTCGGAGAGCCCCGTCGAACCAAGCACGCTCCCGGTCATTCGCGACGAGCGGCGTTCACCAGCGAGTGTCACGATCGGAACACCCATCCAGAGCGCTTCGCATGCGGTGGTGTGTCCACACCACGGAAAAACGTCGAGCATCACGTCGATCGACGCATAATGTTGCCAGTGGTTCCGAGCGTTCCAGTCGTGAACGATCTCGACCCGGTCGCGGCCAATGCCGTGCGTCTCGAATTCGGCGAGTATGTCGCCTCCGCGTTTGCCCTTGAGCCGATCACGCACCAGCAGCAGCCGGGCGTTCGGCACGGCGCTCAGGAGATCCGACCAGAGCTTGATCACATCGTGATTGAGCTTGGGCAGCTTGTGTAGCGACCCGAATGTCGGAAACCCCGCGGTCAAGACAGGCGGTGGTGCTACGGCCGCCGCGTCGGCCGGCGGCGCAACACAGCAGAATGGGCCAGGCAGGCGTATCGGAGTTTCAGTTGACGATGGCGCGTGGTCCGCGGGATCGATGAACGCATCGGTGAGCATGAATTCGATTGCTGCGATGCCCGTCGTCCCAGGATAGCCGAGATAGGTGACCTGAAGCGGGGCCGGCTTGCGGGCAAAGACACCGAGGCGGTTTCGTGCCGTGTGCCCGGCCAGGTCGACGAGAATGTCAATCTCGTCGCGAACGATCTGGTTCGCGAGCTCTGAATCGTCGAGTTCATGCACGTCGCGCCAGGAATGAGCAAGCGCACGGAGGCGAGCCGTCGTGTCATCGCCGGTTCTGACGTCGGAGTAACAAAACGCGATAACGCGCTGCGGGTCGTGGTTGGTGAGAATGGGCTCGACGAATGTCGCCACGGCGTGGCGGCGAAAGTCTGGCGAGACATAGCCGACGCGGATCGCCCCGGTCTCGGCACGTTCCCGGGTCTTGACGCTCATCGGTGCGACGGGCTTATTCGTATAAACGAAACCGCCGCGCCGGTGAGCTTCGAGTAACGTTGCGGAATCCGTGCCTGGATCGTAATTGAGGTGATAAAGATAGTTGCTCCAGATCATGGGCGAGCCGGGGCTCAGCTCGATGGCCCTCTGATAGCCAGTCAGGCTCTCGCCGAGGTTTCCTTCTTCGGCCAGCGTAAAGGCCAGTCCATTCCAGAGGTCGGGCGACGTCGGATGAGTATGGACGCCGCGCCGGAAGACGGATTCGGCTTCGTCAAGATCGCCCCAACGCGCGATGATGTGGCCACTCGCATAGATCGCGGCCTCCAGATCGGGCTTGATCGCAAGTGCGCTGATAGCAGGCCAGCGCCTCGTTGTCGTTGCCCGTTTCAGCGAAGATGACGCCCAGATTATAGTGCGCTTCGGCGAACGTCGGCTGGACGCGGATGGCTTCATGAAGCGCGGACGCGGCGCGATCCCAGTTCTTGAGATTCTTGAAGACCATGCCAAGATTGTTGTGTGCTTCGGCATAGTCGGGCCATTGCGCGACGACTCGTTGAAAGCACGCGACCGCCTCGTCGTGACGGCCGAGCCGATCGAGCGACGTTTCCCAGGTTGTTGTGGGCTTCACGATAATCGGGACGAAGCGTGATCGCGGTGCGATAGCAATCGACGGCCTCCTGCAATCGCCCGAGACCCTTGAGCGCAATGCCCAGGCTTGCGTGGGCCTCGGCGAAGTCTTGCCGGAGAGTGAGCGCTTCACGGAAATCGAGCACGGCCTCGTCGAGCCGCTGAAGCGCCAGGCAGACGCGGCCCAGCAGGTACCACGCGTCAGCCCGTCCGGGGTCGTCGTTGAGTATGCGTCGATAAATTTCCTCGGCCCGCCCCAAGGCGCCAGCTTGATGAAGCTTCAGGCCTTCGGCGAGCAGGGTGGCACTGGCATTCATGTTTGACTCTTTGACCCTTTTCAAGGCCGTTCCGCCCCGCCGTTCGCGATGAACGACGGCGGAGTCGAGCCAATTTCAGCGGCCGCTCGCGCCGTCATTGGCGTGCTCGACTCGTGAGGTGTGATCGAGCCCGGTCGAATCGGCATTCCCTGCTCACTCCCAGAGCCGGGCCCGGTCGAAATACTCACGCATCGTCACGGCCACCTGCTTCTTTTCGTTGAGCGCCACAAACATCACAAGCGCAATGCCCAGGGCCAGCATGATCGCCAGCTTGGCAAAGGCATAATCGAGGCTCACGCGCCCCATCTCGTAAATGACATCGAGCACGAATGTCGTCAGGCCCATCCAGAGAAACGTCTGCAATCGCAATCCGATCCCGGCGAAGATTCCGGCGAGTGAGCCAATCAAAAGCGCGGTCCACGCGCCAAAGCTCGCGTCTCGCCAGATCGGTAGAGCCAGAGATGAATAGATGACCGTCAGACCAACGACCCGGATCGTGTTGACATTCGTGCGACCGAGCTCGCGTCGATTGGCCTCCGCGAAGAGGATGGTCGATAGACCCACGGGTACGAGGAAGAATTGAGGCTGCGTGGTCATCCGCCAGCCGAGGCGGCTCCACAAGAGCCAGAGCGCCGCGTTGAAAAAGACGGCCGCCGCGTATCCAAGCGCCTTCCAGCGAAACTGGCCGCAGGCGATTCCATAAAATGTGGCGGCTGACAGGAGATAAAACAGGCTCACATCGTCTAGCCCGCGGCCCCAGGCAAGCTGAAGTAACGGAAGGGCCGGCAGGATCAACGAGAACACCCGCGCGGCCGCGCGAAAATCGGAGCCTTGATCCGCGTGAACGCTTCGGCGAGCCCCAGGTCAACATAGCCCAGCAGCGTGAGCAATATCGCGTCGAATGCGATCGGATGCGGAAACGCCAACCGGTACTCGCCGTACGCCAGTAATATCATCCCCTGCGCCGAATACACGAGCCACTCGGATTGCCATCGCGGAACAATCAGAACCTGGAGGATAGCCGCTCCCAGGATGAGCGCCACGCCGGCCGCCGTGCCCCAGCCTCCGAGTGCCGCATCGCCCCCCGTCCCTTGCACCAGAACCGTTGCAACCACGACGAACGACGAGACAAGGGCCGCGACTTCCAGCGCCATCGCCAGGGCAGGGAAGAACACCGGTTCATCCGCGGATCGAACCGGTGCAACCCATCTTCCAAGCTGTGTCCAGCCGTCGCGCATCAACGCCGCCAGTGCGACCAACGAAAGCGCCGACAGCAAGATTCCCATCGATCTCACGATTGCTTCTGATCCGCCCGAGTTTGATCCTGCCCGATGAACGACGAGCGCGCCAGCGACTCCCCACCCAGCCGACCAGGCCATTCCCGCGACCAAGCCCACCCGCGGCCATGCTGCCGTGAGTGCCACGATTCCAAGCGTTACGGCATCCAACCCGAGTGTCAGCGAGGTGGCCGTGGCCACCGTTCCTCCCGTGAAGAGCACGGCGAGTACGGCGAGAATGAGAGCCTGAGCGGATAACGACAGCGCAATCGAGCCCGACCGAAGATCGCCCAGCCAGTTGATCTCAAGCCAGCTCCGATCGCTACTGTAGCGGCGTGCGGCGCCCACCGTGCCGAGTGCCGCGAGCGCCGTCGCGAGCGGGTAATAGACGGCCGACTGCACCCACTCCCCGGCGATCGGCGACGACGCGATGCCAAGCCACCATAGCGCAGCCACTGCTAACCAGTGGAGCAAGATGACCCGCGACTCCGGCTCGATGATCACGGCGTCTTCGGCTTCCGACCCGAGCACCATGACGAAGGCCGCGGACGCGCCAAGGACAGCCAGCATCACCCACCAGTCGCCTTGCGTGAATTCCGAGGGCCAACCGAGTAGCGCGCCGCTCGTGGCGGTCGCCACGATCAAGATCGACAGGCCCAGCGTGAGTCCAAACAAGGCCAGCGCCGACGAGCGCACAACCGACCAATATCCGCCGGGTCTGACTCCGAGATACACGCAGATCGCCGGCTCGCGGGGCTGGAGCACGCGCCCGAGCACCAGAAGAAACAGGGCGAGCATGATTCCCGCGAGCCCGAAGAAACAAGCCGAGTTGATCGATGGCACAACCAGGCTGACGACGCCAAAGCTGAGGAACGCGAGACCAAGGTGCACGAGCGCCCGGTGAGGGTACGCCCGGAGCATCAAGATGCAAAGTGCTGCCAGCCCGAGCGGGAGCAGCCATTGTGCGTTCCAGGGCACCGCGTGATTGAGGCTCGACTCGGTGCGCACGGCGGTTGCGACGAACGCCAGCAAGATCGTCGAATGGAAGAAGGGGAACTCATAAGCGCGTACCGGCAGGCCGGCACGGTCGCAGATCGTGTCCCGGTAGCGCTGAACCGCAACGCCAATCGCCCATGAGGCGCCGGCCGCCGCCATCGCGTAGCCGATCATATCGGTGTGCGACACATGGCTGAGCCAGCGTAGGTCAATAGCCGCGAGCACGGCGGCGATAAAACCGTAAAGCCAGCCTGACCCGGCGAGCCCCTTGACGGCCATGAGGAAGGAAAATGCCACGAGCGCCAGTACCAGCGAGGAACGATCGGCAAGCACCACCGCCATGGCCGTCAAGAACACGGCCCAGTGGAAGAGCGGCCCCGCACAGGCCGCCGTCCACGATGATTGACCGCGGCGACAGATAATCCCGATCGACCACAGCACGATCGCCGCGAGCACAGCCGCTAATCCAAGTACATAGGCCATTGCCGGATCATTGTTGCCGACACTGAAAAGGACCAGGTACATCGCATTCACAAAGTGAAACACGGCCGCATAAGTGAGCTCCGGTTTTTGCCAGCTTCGCACGAGTGCCATACTGACGACGACATTGAGCCCGAGCGCCAGCGCAGCCAGGAGATACGCTTCGCGCCCCAGGATGCGGGCGTCGAGCGCGATCGTGTACGCGGCGACGCTGAGGCCGAAGGCGATATGAAAGCATGGCCCCGCGAAGAACTCAGGAACCTTGAATCGGCGAGCAACCGTCCCCAGAGCGCAGAGCGACAGGGCGGTGGCGGCCGTCGTCACCGCGAGCCAGCCGGCGAGCCGCGGCGCGTCGTCCCAGCCGACCGCACAGGATGAAAAATCGAGCACGCCCACGACGAGCTGGATCAAGGCGAAATAAACCAGCGACGGGCGACGCACCATTCGCGTCAGCCACAACGTCGCAGCCGATCCGGATACGAAAACAAGACCCGTGAGCCACGTGCGGCTGATATCGGGGCACGCCATCATGCCCCCCAGCGACACCAGAAGGATCGCGGAGCGCGGGATCGCTTGTGAAATCGTGTCGATCCAGCGCGGCTCAATCAATGCGCCCGTCTGATCGGGCGGAGTCTCGGCACGATGACGCGTGACCCGGACCCGCAGCGCTTCGCCGACCGCCAGAATCAGCAGACTGTCGAATACGAAGAGCAGGCCAAAATGGTAGGCACTGCCATGACGCGAGGGCGTTGCGAGCCCGAGTGCGCAAATCGTGAATTCGACCAGGCTGAGCAAGACCAGATTGGCCCAGATGGCGCGGGGCCGCTCACGATTGAGCGCGAAGGCGAGAATCGTGATGATCAGGAACGCGGCGCCTCCGCTCAAGGTTCTGGTGCCAGCGTAGAGCAGGTGGGCCGATGCCGCCACGAGTGCCGTGACGACCATGGCGAGCCCCGCGTGTAGCCATGGAACGTGATAGGCCGGCAACACGCCCTGACGGCGCAGCTCGACCCGGGCCGTCCAGAATGTGAAGCCGAGCAAGGCCGCCGTGAGCGCGTGATCGGCCAATGTGACACCGGGCACCAGCGACATACCGAAATAACACGCCCCGATGAGCGCCGCGGCTGCAAGGTAACTGACCAGCGGAGCGGAAAAGATCCAGACGCCCAGCAAGAACAAGATCGCATAAATAGACAGGCAAATCGTCGCGGCCAGCGGCTCGAAAGCACTACTCACGCACGCCGCGATCGCCAGAGCCAGCGCGATGTACTGGCAATGACGCGCAAGTCGCCGATCCTGCCAGATGCGAGCGAAGAAGATCGCCAGCCCGGCGAGAGCCAGATCGGGCACGACCGCGAGGATCGCTCGAAAAGCGATCGGGAGGTGGTCCTGATAGCGAAGAAACGTCCGGACGGCTTCTTCGACGAGATGGAGCCGCGGAGCCAGGACATAGTGGGCGCCGATTCGCCCGACCGCGACGGCCGCGATGGCCAGATAGAGAAACGCCGGATGCCGGCTATTTCGCAGGGCCGTCACATAAAGAAAGAAGCCGACACACGCCACGGCGAAAATGTTACCGCTATGGACGGCCGATTCCGTCGGCGGACCAGCCAGGGACAAGGCGAAGGCCAGGCCCGAGAGCCCAAAGCCGCCGAGACGCATCATGGCCAGCCGCTGCGCGTCGGGTTCGTACGACCCGAGCCGCCGCACTGCGAGAACGGCCGAAACGGCGATGATCATCACCGGAAGAGCATAAAGCGAGGCGTCGAGACGCAAAGCGTAGGCCCCGGTTCGGACCAGGCACGCGATCAGGGCGAAGCCGAGCAGACCGAACGTCATGTAACTGAAGTCGCGCTGATCCTTGCTGGTCTCGCCCCACCGCCGCGCGCCGACGGCCCAGACGGCGGCGAGAAACACCAGGGGCGACAACTGGAACGAGGCGAATTGCCACTCCCAGGCCGTCGGCGAGCCCCGCGCGGTGGCCACGCTGCCAATCGAGATGAGCAAGAGTGCCGCTGTGATCAGCCCGGCTCCCGACGGCGGCGCGAGCATGGCACTCACCCAGCGCACCATTGAAACGAGCGCCACGCCTTCGATCACGAGAAAGAGATACCGGGCTGTCGTCGGCGAATGAAGAAGATTCATCTCGCCGACGAGCATGAAGTGAATCGGCACGACGATCAGCGTGGCGATCAGCATCATGCGGCCGGCCCGGCCGGCACCCCAGCGCAAGAGGCCCATGCCGAACCCCGCGAAAAGAAATGTCGCGACCAGGGCAAGCGTGCACTTTCCAATCGGCGACCAGAGCAGGTCGCCGAGTAACATGTGTGCGCCCAACGTCGAGCTCGACCACGATCAAGAGCACGGCCAAGCCGAGTAAGAGCTCTCGCGCGTGCGCCTGAAGGAACACGCCGGCGAAGCTGGTCCATGAAATGGTTGGCGGCTCGAAGAGTGCTCGAGCTGACGCCTCGCCTCGCTCGCCCGATGCCGGCGCCGCAGAATTCGAGGCCGTGCCCCCGAGCCGCCTGAGTCTCGCGGCGCCGTTGAACGTTCCGCAACCACTCGGTCCACTTCGGCTCGGCCGGTTGCAATCGCTGGAGAGCCTGGTACGAGGAGAGGGCATCGTCGAGCTGGTCGGACCTCTGCTGCGCAAACGCGGTCGTCACGAGGGCATGGATATGATCAGGCTCGATCGCCAGTACTTCTTTGCCAAGGGCGATCACCTCGTCGTCGCGGCCCCCCTTGACGGCTAAATCGATTCGCGCCAGGCGTTCCTTGATCTGGGCCTCGTGGCGAGCGCGTTCGGCCTCGATTCGCCGCGCATGCACGCGCTCGATTCGGGCGTCTTGAAGCTCAGCGAGCCTGGTTCGAAATTCGGGAAGGTGCTCGGCCGCCGCGGCACAACGCGCGATCGCGTCGTCATCATCACCGAGATTCCAGCTCACATCGATGAGAAGTTTCCACGCTTCCGCGCGTGAGCCATCGATCTCTTGCGCGAGCCGCCCAGGCGAGACTCTCGCGTGGGTGCTTCGCCGCGCGGCTCTTCGCCATTTCGACCGCGGCCTGATACTGGCCGCTTTGGTCAATCTGGCGGCGGCGATCTCCATCTTCGGCGGCGAGCATCGCACGCGCCGCCGGAGATAAAAGCTCGCGCTGGCAAAGATCGTCGAAACGGCGAGCGAGATAATCCAGATGTCCTAATTCTTCGCGTTCAGCCTCCGAATACACCGGCTTCAGTGTCGAAGATGTCTGCGACATGGTGACTCCATGGGGTAACGGTCAAGGCCGAGTTCAGGGTTGTCTGGCCCGCTGCAGGCGAATGGCTTCGCGGCGCAGCTCTTCGTCGAGTCGATCAAGATCACCAAAGTGCTTCTCCGCATCCTCGTAACGGTGGCTCTTGTCGGTCCGATCGAAGATCGTCTTCAAGTAAGCCTGAAATTGCCGCAAGCGGACGGGGCTCTTGATCAGGTAATAAACGAGCAGCCAGCCCTGGGCGTACGCGAGCAAGGTGTGATCGAGCGTGCCGCCGAATGATGCCTCATCGTTGGTCAGGAGATCGGCGATGCCGATCCATTTTTCGCGGCGCTGGATATGCGCCAGATCGTCGAGCAGGGCCCGATTGATCTGGCCCGGCCCGCCGCGACCGTGCAGGGGGCGGGTCTCGCCGTACGACGCAAGACCTTCGACGATCGCCCGGGGCGCATCGCCGCGGCGGTTCAGTAAGCCCGTATTGAAGGTCAACTGGTGCGTTCCCTCGTGCGCAAGTGTCCGCACATTCTTGAAGCCCGCTCCTTGCTCGTTGAGCGGTACATTACGGAAATCGAACAGAACAAGCCAGTTCTCTGATTTGGAATAGAATCCCCAGGTAAACACCGTGACGCCGCTGGCGAACCGCCGGGCGAACTCGAGATAAGGCCGTTCGTCGAGAAAGATGACGAGTGTGAGGCGGCGGTTCGGGCGTTTGACGTCGAACCCCTGGCCCTGGTAATAGCTCAGAAAATCGTCGGCAATACTGTCGCAATCACCCAGAGTGAGCCTGAAGAATGCCTCCGCCGCGTCGCCGACTGCTTGGTACTGATCGGTCTTGAGCGTGAGAAGGGGCCGGCGCGTCACCGAACGTACGCGGGCCAGTGCGCGTTCGAGTTCCTGCCGCGCTTGTTCTTCGGGAGAGACCGTGGGGGCCTGAGCCCCGCTTGACCGCCGCGCGAACTGTTCGAGGCCGAAGCCGGCACCCAGGCCGGCGAGGCCGCGGCGCAGCAAGAGCCGGCGATTGACCGACTCCGCGGGCCACCCGGCCTTCATCGCTTCTTTTTGCTGCGACATGTCCAAACCTCCTTCTGGTTCAACTTCTTCGGTTGATCGCGGCAACAATCAATTATGGGATTCAACCTTCGAAGGAATCACTAGCGGACACGTCAGAAAACGCAAGCGGCCCCGCTGCGGCGACAAATCAATGCATAAGTGCCGACAAAATCTTCCGGAACAGCGCGGAACCGGGTCTCCACGCCAGATCCATGATCAAGGGCCCGGAGTTCCGGTTCGACCGCACCTTGATGAGCAATCGGCTTCTGAATGTGCCACGAAGCCAACGAAAATCGACGATTTTCTGGAACGACCCGGCGATCGAATCATCGTGATTGGGAACACACCGCGGTCCGGGTACAATGAGCGAGCGAGCCGGCGCGGCATGCTGCCGGCTCTGGACAGGCGTGGGGTTGGGTGAGCCGATTGACGTTCCGCGATTGCCCTGGCCGCGAGCCGGTGCTTGGCGATCAAGGAAACGATCCACCTGAGGCTAGTGAGCCGGCGAGGGAATGATGACTGCTCGCGAAGGGGGCTCGATCACCGGCTGGCTGGGGCACTTGCAAGACGGTGATCAGGCAGCCGCTCAGCCGTTATGGGAACATTATTTCTCGAAGCTGGTCGCGGTGGCACGATCCAAGCTGCGGCGGATGCGGCGATCGACGGCCGACCAGGACGAGGAAGACGCGGCCCTGAGTGCGTTCAACAGCTTCTGCGCAGGCGCTGCACGCGGCAAGTTTCCGCAACTGGCGGATCGCGACGATATCTGGCGGCTGCTCGTCGTGATCACCGCACGCAAAGCGATGGCCCAGGCCAACCGCGAAGGCCGGCAGAAACGCGGCGGAGGCAAGGTCGTCGAGGAAGCCGTCTTGTTCGGGCACGGCCTCGATGGCAACGACGGCTCACTCGCGGGACTCGAACGGATCGCGGCCGAGGGACCAAGCCCCGAATTCGCCGCGATGATGGCCGAAGAATGCCAGCGCTTGCTCAATTCGCTCGACGACGACTCGCTGCGGCAGGTGGCACTGAGCCGCATGGAAGGTTACAACAATGATGAAATCGCCGAGCAGCTCGGCTTGCGCGGCGAACTGTCGCCCGCCGGCTCGACCTGATTCGCAAGACCTGGCTGGCCGCCGAAGCCGAGGAGGTTGCCTGATGGCCGTCGGCAACCGCCCCGAGGAGATCGCGACGACACGCTGAGCAGCTCGAACGAGCGCGCCGCGTGAACAACGCATGCGAGGAATTTGAATCCCGCTGGCACAGACGGCGAGCGTCAGCGGATCGAAGATCTGCTCGAAGCGGCCGACCCGCTCGACCGAGCCACGCTTCTCGAAGAGCTCGTCATCCTCGAGCTCGAGCTGCGCCGCGACGGCGGCGAACGTCCGACGCTCGGCGAGTACCGTTCGCGATTCCCTGATGGTGACGGCCGGATCGAGGCCGCCTTTGCGAAGGCGGCGGGTACCTCGCGTGCCATGGGCGAAACAATCACCGTGCTTGACGGCGAAGTCTCAACTCGATCGGCCCGCCGATCTTCTGGCCGACCAGATTGCGACGGTGATCGGCGATTATGAGGTCATCGACGAGATCGCGCGCGGAGGAATGGGCGTCGTTTACAGGGCCGGCAACGCAAGGCTAACCGACTGGTCGCCCTCAAGATGATCTTGTCGGGCCAGATGGCCTCCAGTGACGAGCGTGCCCGCTTTCTTCGCGAAGCCGAGCTCGCCGCCAATCTCGACCATCCTCATATCGTACCGATTTACGAGGTCGCCGAGTTTCAAGGCTGCCCCTACTTCAGCATGAAGCTCGTCGAGGGCGAAAGCCTTTCGCACCAGATCAAGACGTTGCGTCGCGAGGGGACCTGCCACGACGCACAGACCGCGGCCCGCCTGATGGCGACGATCGCCCGTGCGATCGACTATGCGCACGAACGCGGATTTCTGCATTGCGACCTCAAGCCCTCGAACATCTTGCTCGACCGCGAGGGTCGAGCCGTACGTCACGGATTTTGGCCTGGCCAAGCGTGCCAGTGAAGATAGTGCGGTCTCGCTGAGCGGCGCGATCATGGGAACGCCCAGTTACATGGCCCCCGAGCAAGCGAGCGGCGCGCGAAAGAGCCTGAGTCCGACAACCGATGTTTATGGGGCCGGTGCGATCTTCTACGAAATCTTGACCGGGCAGCCTCCCTTTCGCGCTCAGAGCGTGCCAGAAACGGTCGTCGCCGTTCTCGAGCGTGATCCGACTCCCCCGCGCGAGATACGGCCGGAAGTCCCGCGCGAGCTCGAAACAATTTGCCTGAAATGCCTCGAGAAAGCACCGGCGGACCGTTATCCGACTGCAGCCGCGCTGGCCGATGAGCTTGACCGTTACCTTCGGGGCGAAGTGATCGACGCCACGACGCTCCTGCCGCGCCTGCGGCGCTGGAACCGCCGAGAGCCCGAGCTGGTCTCCCGGCTCGGCGGTCTTGCGCTCGTCGCCTTGATCGCTCAATTCAACTATCACTTCGTCTCGATCGAACCGACTTTCTGGCACCATTTCACGATCGAAGGAGTCCTCGCTCTGTGGGCGATCTCGGCAATCATCTTTCAGTTGATGCTTCGATCGGGCTGGCACGCCGACCGCGTGCGCGTGCTCTGGCCGGTCGCTGACATCATCTTTCTGACCCTCGAGCTCAAACTGTTCGAACAAATCGTCGAGACGGCTGCGGCCCCCGGCGCTCAGATTCGTGTCGAGACGACGCTCCTGGTCGGCTATCCCCTGCTCATCGCGGCCTCGGGGCTCTGGTGGAAAGTCAGCCTGGTCTGGATCACAACGGGTCTAGCAATGCTCGGATATCTATGGCTGTATATTGATGCCGCGCTGCTCCGAGGCAGCCCGGACCACTGGTCGTGGCACCCGAGCGCCGACCTTCAGCATCCCAATATTTTTCTCGCCGCGCTCTTGTTGACCGGGTATGTCGTCGCCAGACAGGTGAAGCGAATTCTGATGCTAAGCCAGTATTACGAGCATCGGCAGGCCGGCTAGAATGTCGCTCGGCTTGCGGGAAAGGCTCGCCCTCATTTCATTTCAGCCGAGGTACGTACTCACGACCTGCCGCGTCCGTTCGATGTCTCGATCGACTTGCGCCAGCAGTTCGTCGATTCCGGCGAACTTCTGGGTGCCGCGGAGACGCTCGATAAAATCGAGCTCGATCGATTTGTCGTAAAGGTCGCCTGTGAAGCCGAGCAAGTGGGCCTCGACTGTGCGTTCGACCTGACCGAAGGTCGAGTTCGGGCCGATATGGCACGCGGCCGCGAGCGGGGGCCCCTGGCCGTCGATCCATGCGATCGCGGCATAGACGCCGTCGAGTGGGATCAGGGTATCGACCGCGGCCAGATTGGCTGTGGGAAAGCCAAGCCCCGCCCCGCGTCCCGCGCCGCGGACAATGGTGCCGCGTATCCGGTGCGGCCGGCCCAGGAGCGTGGCGGCCTCGTCGATGCGGCCCTCAATCAGGCAGCGGCGGATCAACGATGATGAAACCATCTGGCCATCAATCACGGTCGCATCGACGACCTCGAAATCGATTCCGGAGGCCGCGCACCAGCTTCGCAAGATCGCGACGTCGCCCAGGCGGTCGTGGCCAAAGGCGAAGTTGGGCCCTTCGATCATGCCTCTCGCCTGAAACTGGTTGACGATCACCTGGTCGAAAAACTCGCGCGCCGAGAGTTTGAGCAACCACGGCCCGGTCTTGAATACGCCCACCTCGGTCGCACCGGCTTGCTCCAGAAGCGCGACCTCGCGCTGGGGCCAGACCAGTGGCACTGGGGCTTTTTCGGGGCGTAGCAAAGTGACGGGGTGGGGATCGAACGTGACGGCCAGGGCGGGTACGCCGGCGGCGTCAGCGCGGCTGCGAAGTTGTGAGAGCAACTGCCGATGGCCGCGGTGAACGCCGTCAAAGTTGCCGACAGTGACAAAAGCGCCTCGAGCCCGCGCGGGGAAGTCTCGCACGTTCTCGATCGTGATCACCGGCATCGTGTCCCGCTGGTCGAACCGTTTGCTCCGCTCGGTCGACCGGAGCGATGTCATCGAGTGACGACCGAGAACGGTATTATCGCGTCCGCGGAATGAAGCGGTCAATCCTGGGCAGTGACGACCAGAGGTGCCTCGGCGACCGGAGGTGCCTGGCCGGCCATCGGGCCGTCACCGCGTTGTGCCAGTACGGCACGGGTTCGTCAGTAACTGTCGGAGCCGACGGCTTCGCCGCCACTCGGTGTGATCAACGACCGCTGGACCACGATATTCAGGCTTTCCTTGAGGAACCTTACGGAACCATCCCCCATGAGGGCGGTTACACCGCCGGGATGATAGCCATAAATTTCGTCGTCGGCGCCGGCGCTATTGCCGGCCGTCGTATTGGTCGCCGGGTATTGTGTCGCCTCGTGGCTCGGCTGCGCCTTGTTGTTGATCGGCGTCGACGACACGATCGCATTATCGGGCTCGGCCCAGCGCCAGAAGCGGCGCGAACCGGGCGGCACGGGGCGGTTCACCGTGACGCCAGGCGCATAATAAGTCTCGTTATATTCGCTCACATAGCGCGCGTCGCGACCGGCGTCTTCGGTGATAATGATCGTCTGGCTCAGACCGTCGGTCACCTCGGCCAGGCGAGTCAGGCCCTGCTTGAGAAAGCCATTTGTTCGCATGGCGCAGTTCCGATAGATGGCGATCGTCGTGCTGCAAGGCCCGCCTGTTCGACCGAGTGGGTCGATCGTGGTGGCGCAGAGCGGCGCGTAGTCGGTCACGCCATAACCGATTCCGGTTTGTACCGCGGTGGGATCATTCGGGTCGATCGCGTCACGCCCCCCGGCCGGCTCGCGGTTGGCCGACGGGCAGAGAAACGCCGAGATAACCGCGGTGTAGCCCGTGAAGTTGGTGCCCGAGAGATGATTGTAGTCCAGTGAGAAATTAATCGCGTTGAACGTGGTCACCGCTTCGAGAAACGGTAAGATCCGCGGAAACATACTGACCCCGTCCACGAACTGCGAGTTGGGGGGGCTTGCTGTGAAGCTCGTCGACTTCCCCGCGGGCGGAAACGCTCCCAGGCTGTTCTCGTAGTTGTGCAAGGCCAGACCAATTTGTTTCAGGTTGTTTGTGCACTGCATGCGTCGCGCAGCCTCGCGAGCGGCCTGCACGGCCGGCAAGAGCAGGGCAATCAAGACGGCGATGATCGCGATCACCACGAGCAGTTCGATCAGTGTAAATCCCGACCGAGGCTTCATCGAACTTCCCTGTCCGATGGAATTGAAACACCTTTTCATGACTTCTCCTTGTTGAATGTCGACAGCGGCATCGCATTCGATTCACCGAGCTGTTGGTACTCGAGTGGCAGCATCATCAAGGATGCCCTTCGATCGATGCGCACTCAACTTGGCGTGGGTTCGGTCGGCCACGCAACCGAATCGGGGTGGGAACAAAGCGGGGCTGGCTCGGCCGAAGCCATCATCTCGAACTTGCACGCCGAACCGGCGACCCCGCGGCGGCTTATCCATCGTCAACAGGAGCTTAACTGACGGTGCGTCCGAATGCGAGTGCTTGTTGGATTAACTTTGAATTTTGATTCAACAAGCGGGAAGGGGGGGCACGACAGAATCGGCGGCGGTCGAGCGCCGAGTCGTGGCCGGCGTGACAGGGCAAGGCTGGTCGCTCATCTCGATCCGAAACGGAGACGCGGGGACGTTGCGTGTGGCGCCGGTTGCAATTCGAGGGTGCTCACGCGCGCTGGTGCGGCGTTCGACGAAGGCATGGTGTGTGACGCAGATGCCAAACGCCGAACGCCGCTCACGAACCTGGCTCTCAGCTCTTCTTGCCGGCGGGACGCTTGGCTTTTGACGACGATGACGCCGCCGCGCCCTTGGGCGCCGACTTGGTGGCGGTCTTGATCGGGGCCGACTTCGTCATTGCGGCCTTCTTGACACTGGCTGGTGCGGCTTTCTTTGTGGCTGTGCTTTTTTCTGGTGCCTTGGCTGCCTTGGGAGCGGCTTTCGGGCTCTTTGCCGCCGCCTTGGCGGGTTGAGCCTTCGCCGCCTTGGGGGCGGATTTCGCGCCTTTTTTCGATGCTCCGCTCGGCATCATGTTGCCGACCGCTTGCATCGCCTTGGAACCGGCGTCGGCCACGGCCTCGGCCGTTGACGTCGCCGCGTCGCCAATTTTCTCGAGTACGCCCTTTGACTTCTTCTTGCTCGCCATCGAATGCTCCGAAGATTGATTACCGGCTTCTGCGTTCACAACGGCACAGTCCCGAAGCCCGTGTCCGTTCTCGTTAGAATTAGAGCAGATCCGAGGCTTCGACTGCCACGCACGTTATCGGAATTTTCGGCCAACGCAATCTCAAAAGCGCCAGATCGTCTCGATTTTTGGCGACTTCGTCTCACGTCCTATTCATTTTTCAATGAACACGTTCGGATCTCTGCCCGCCTAGCATGCGGTTTCGTCAGCCGTCGGGATGACATCCACCGTCGTCGCGGCGCCCGCGTAATGGATCCGGCCAGCGGCGCCGAGCTTGACTGATTCAGGGCTGTGAAGTCATGATTTCGCGAGCAGTTCGCGCTGCGAAAATAGTGCCAGGCGACGGCATCGCAAGTCTCGCCGCGGCGTTTGACTGGCTCCGGCAGCCGGCGGTCGACGTACTGATCGGGCGTTCGGCCGACGTGCCGCGCTGGCATCGTGGCGGCCTCGATCACCTTCTCAAATGAGAGAGCATCTCCATGAACTGCGCAAAGCATCGCTTACTGGATCACAACCGTGCTGGCCGCATTCGTGATGTTGGCGGGAGGTGTCGCGGATCTCGCCGGCCCCGAGTCGGTCGTGAAAATCATGACGCACCTCGGCTATCCCGACTACTTCGCGAAGATCATCGGGATCTGGAAGATCCTGGGTGCAATCGCCTTGCTCGCTCCTCGGTTGCCGCGGCTCAAGGAATGGGCTTATGCCGGCATATTCTTCGACTTGACCGGTGCCGCGGCGTCTCATTTCGCGGTCAAGGATCCAGTGAGCGAGACGGTGACGCCGCTCGTGATCCTCGGCATTGTCGCGGCCTCGTGGTGCTCTGTCCGCCCTCCCGCAAACTGGGCATGGGCGGCGTCAATCACCACCCAGCAGGTGATCGACTCGAGCCGGCTCGCGCTACGTCCGACCTCGAGACCATCAAATAAGTCCTAGCCCCGGACGGATCCAGCGCACGCAGAGGTCTCGAGCGAGCCGCGCAGCGGACCTCGCCGGCATCGTCGCTGAACGCAACGTTCCGCCAGACGTACGACGGCCGATCGCCGACATCAGATTGACACAACTGAGTCGACATATCCGGATCGGTTCGTCAAATCGAGTCGCCCGTGGTGAGATGCGGCCGGGCGCCCTGATTTTTCGCAACCGGATTGCGATCCGCTACGCCGTCTATTATAAGAGACGAATGGCTACTTTAATAGACGACTCGGGTGCGCAAATTGCGCGGCGGATCCGATTGGAGCGCGAGCGGCGTGGCTGGTCGCTCGCCGATCTGGCGGATCGCGCGGGGGTATCGAGGGCGACGATCAGCAAGATCGAGCGGGAGGAAGTGAGCCCGACCGCCGTGGTCCTGGTGCGGCTAGCCGGGGCGTTCGACCTCACGCTCGCGGGCCTTCTTCTGCGCGCTGAGGGTGAGGCACAACGGCTTTCACGCGCGGCCGACCAGCCGGTGTGGCGCGATCCGGAAACGGGGTACGTGCGGAAACAGGTTTTCTGCCGGCCCGATCACCCCGTCGAGATTGTTCAGATCGAGCTGCCCGCGCAAGAGTGTCGTACTGCCGGCGTCGTCTTATGCGGCGATCAGACAGGCGATCTGGGTGCTCGATGGTGTTCTCGTGGTCGTCGAAGGCGGTGAGCGTCACATCTTGAAAGCCGGCGATTGCCTGGGATTCGGGCCGCCCGGGGAAGTCACGATCGCCAACGAGAGCCGAGCATCCTGCAAGTATCTTGTCGTACTCGCCCGGAGCTAACGCCCATGTCGCAACTTCAGGTTGTGCCCCTCGTCGATTCGCCGAGCGTCCGCCGGGCGCTCTGTGAGATACTGGTCGATGTGGTCGCGCACGGTGGCTCGGTCAGTTTCATGCACCCGTTGTCGCTGGAAGCAGCTGACGCGTTCTGGGAGCGCTCCCTCGGTGCGGCCAGCCGTAGCGAACGCGTCGTTCTGGGCGCCTTTGTCGGCGACTACCTGGTCGGCACGGTGACCCTGCTGCTCGATTGCCCGCCGAACCAGCCGCACCGGGCCGAAATCGCCAAGCTCATGACGCGTCCAAGCCATCGCCGGCGCGGCGTCGCGACGGCCTTGATGGAGGCCGCGGAGCGGGTCGCTGTCGAGCGAGTGCGAACGCTGCTTGTCCTCGACACGGCAGCCGACGGCGGCGCCGCCGCGTTTTATGAGAGACTTGGTTTCACGCTCGCGGGCCTCATACCGGGCTATGCCTTCAAGCCACACGGGGGATTGACCGACACGATGATTTACTGGAAACAAACGAGTGCTGTCGCGAGCCCGGCCGAATGCCAGGCATCATCCTGACGTCTCAGCCCCGCAACGTGACCGATGATCGACCAGCACGAAAGCCGGCCCGCGACGTCGCGTTCATGGTACGATATCGTCGACTGTCGGTGGCCAGACCGCTGTGCGCTGGCGAGCCGCGAGCAACCCCGCCAAGGAGCCGGTCCCGGTCATGAATGTGTTGATTCTGGGCAATGGACCCGAAGAGCAAGCCTGGGCCGAATGGTTCCTCGATCGTGCCGAACATCGACTGATCGCCGCGTTTCCCGGTTTTGCAGACTCCTCGTTTGCCACCACCATCCCCGAGGCGAGCGACCTCGAAGACGCCCTGGCCCGGCCAGGAATCGACGTTGTGATTGTGGGCGGCCCGATCGTCGAGCGCGGCGAGTACCTGCGAAGGTCTGCCGCCGAGGGGCTTGCTATCATCAACCTGCACCCGCCGGGGGCCGATTCCGAAGCTTATTACCAGGTGGCTCTGAGCCGCGCCGAGACCGGCGCCGTCATCGTGCCCGACATGCCGCTTCGGCTTCACCCTGGCGTCGCGGCACTGAAGCGTGCGATCGACGGCGCGCAACCGGGTGCTTTCCGCGGCCTTCGCGTCGAGTTTCCCTCGTTCGACGACGCGACCGACCTGGCCCGCGTCGCCGTGCCCCGCGCCGTCGATCTGGTGCGTGCTCTGATTGGCGAGATTGACGCACTCACGGCCACCGGTGATCCGCCCGGCGAGCGCCCCGATCTCGAAGTGGTCGTGCAATTGCGGGCCGGCGAGGGGCGGCGGGCCGAGCTACGCGCTTGACTCGGCAGCGCCGAGGAGCTGGCGCGGTTGACGATGAGCACCGCGAGCGGCTCACTCACACTGGAGCTTGACCCGGATTTCGAGCTCCCCGCACGCCTGATCCAGCGCGATCGTCTCAAGGGCGAGCAGGTCACGTCCATTGAACCGTGGGATTCACATGAAGCGATGTTTGATGTGCTTTTAAGTTCAAAAGATCGCCGCCACGGTGATGATGTGCCCTCACCCAGCTTGCACGACGCGACGCGTGCCATGGAGCTGGCCGAGGCCACGTCCCGCAGTCTTCGCCGTGGTCGAACGGTCGACCTTCATTATGAGGCGATCAGTGAGGAAGCCAACTTCAAGTCGGTGATGACATCGACGGGCTGCATGATCCTGCTCGGAGCCCTCTTCGCCGTGCTCTTTGCACTTTCGGGACCGCCGCTCGGCCTCAATTGGACGATCTACGTCGCCTATCTCGTGCCGCCGATCCTCGTTATTTTCATGATCCTTCAAACGTTGCGTCTGGCGGTTCGCAAGCCGGCGCTGGCGTCGGATGTCGCGAAACAGGCCGACAGTACGAGCGCGATCGATCCAGCGGGCCCGCGCTGATTGCGGGATCACCGGGCGGCCGCGCTCATGGTCTTGCGATCCGTGCGCAAAAGGCTGACAAATTGCCCGCGGTGATCCGACCAGGCGTTTAAAAACAGCCGGCACGATCGTAAGCGCAGCGACTGTCCGACCCAGATATGGTCGATGTCTAGAACGGGCAGCCACGCGGGAAACGTGGCACGCCAGCCCGGCGCCGAGCGACTCGCCAGGGAGTAGCCTGAAGCGGCCAGGCCGTCGAAACCGAGACTCCGGCTCGGCGTGTTGAAGTCGCCCACGATCACGTCGAACGGCCGCCCTTCGTTTCTGGCCGTCTGGCATTCTTCGGTCACCGCGTTCAGGAAGGGCAAGCGCGAGCGCCAGGGATCACTCACGCCGTCGACGACGAGAAGGCGAAGTGGTGCGCCGCGTACCTCAACCGTCGCACTGATCCCTTCGCCTCCCGGGAACGAGATCTGCTTTTCGAGCCGAACCGGCCATCGGGAAAAGACGCCGACCCGTATGGTTCTCACACCCTGGGCATGCGGTCCCAGATTGCGCGTCATCATCCGGATCCATTCGTCGTGAGGCGGCTCGGAGAGGACAATGATATCGGGGTTCTGGGTGATGATCTCGAGCCGCTGTGACGCCCAGGTGTGCTCGGTGCGATTCGGACCGCCGCCCCACAAGACGTTCCAGTGCAAGAGCGTGATTTCGGTGTCGCCGGGCCCGTACTTGCCAATCTCGCCGGTGCCGATCAAGGGTGCCGCGGTCCAGACCCCGGCGGCGGCCGCCAGGATCGACAGGCTGAAACGAACGCGTGGAATGGGAACCGCACGCCCCCTGGCGTTGATATCGAAGATGATCGCGACCGCACTCGCCAGCGGCACGGGCAAGTACATCAGAAGCGCCGAAGCGACGGTTCGGTCGCGCATCAGTTGACCGATCGAGCCGGCCACGATCACGACGATCAATCCGGTTGAAAATGCGTAGCCGAGAGCCCGGCGGACATGGTGACGAGTGATCACGGTTCGGTTCGGGTCGCGCCTCCATCGCCTACGCGGCTTTCTTGAGCCCCGCGCCCGGCACGTCACCGGGAAACTCACGGAAGCTGTCGAAGCACTTCCGAAACTGAGGCGCGAGCTCGTCGAACCGTTTCGATTCGACGGTGAACTTGACCTCGTAGTCGAAGCGGCCGCCGCGAAACCGGCGCTCGATGACGTGCATGGAAAAAGGACCACGCCTGGTGCGGACGACCGTCTCGAGCGCCTGGGTCTTTCCCTGTTCGATGACCTTGCAAGAAATCACCTCGCACGTCGGATCCTCACGGTGCAAGTCGTCTGGAAGCTGTTTTGCCAGCTCGGCGAGGCTGGTGTTGCGGTGTGGATACGCCAGGACCAGGAGATTGTCAGACCAGATACTGTGCGCCGGTCCGTCGGCGAAAAGGAGTGCGACCTGGCTGGGAGCCAGCGCGGGGCCCAGCCGCCGGGAAGATCGAGGGCGAACTTGTACTCGCGCTGAATCCAGCGGTTGGCATCCTTGACCAGCAAGTCGGCCCCCGTGTTTGGCGCCGTGAAGGAGGTTGCCGCGACGATGGCATCGAAGGCGGGCCGCACCTGCGCGTATGCCGAATCCTCGGCATTGAGAATGAACGTGTAGAGCTGGCGATGGGCAATCACGCGAATACTGACTTCCCGCCAGAACCCGCCCGCATCGGGATGAAACTCCCAGACCGTTTCAAGTTGATCGCCACGCAGCCCCTTGCTGATCTGGTTCCTCGCGAGCTTGCCGCTGGGGCGGCCATTCCGCTTGGCGTTTGAATCAATGCGGGTTCGGTAGTCATCGAGGCTCTCGGGCGCCAGGGCCAGCTCGCACGCCGCGATCCCCGGCCGATCGAGGTCTTTCTGGGGGATAACGGCGACGAAGATGCGATCTTCCTGCTCGTGAATGGCAACCGTCCAGTCCCTGGGAATGCGCGTGGCCAGGCCGTACTTGGGAGCCTCGAACGGCTCGGTCGGAAGCGGGGCCGGCGCCGCCGGGTCGGAGCCGAGCATCGTCAGAACGAATAAGAGGAGTTCAAACTGCATCAAGGTGAGTCTCTTCACAGATCCCGAATGAAATCCGCTGCATAAGAGCGGACATGGCGGCCGTTGAGCACGTGGAAGGTTCGGAGCCGTTCCAGGAGCTGGCCGCTGAAACGTTTGAGAGGCAAGTGAACGATCTTGCGTCCGAACCGGCGAGCCAGCCGGCGCCAGCTTGCCGGCGGCATGTTCGGGCTCACGACGGCCACGTGGCGGTCTTTACTATGCAAGAACGCGGCCGCGAGAAGTCGTTCCTCGAGCGTGTCGGTGAAATCGAGCCGCTTGTCCGTCCAGACATCAGGAATCGGTCTCGGCGGGAAGATGAACAAAGCGCCCCCATACTGAGCCTGGGCGATCCCCGGGCCGACGAGATTCTTCATCGGATTCGTGGCGTAAAAGGCCAGCGTCGACTCCTCAGCGTGCTCGGCGTACCAGGTCGTTCGATTGACATAAACGGCCGGATCGGCGGGGAGGTCGAAAAGGAAAACGACGACCTCGAGCGAGCCGCGGCTCGGCGGCAAGACTCTGACATAAAGCCCGCCGGTATGCCAGTTCCGAAGGGTCTCGCGAATATCGATACCGTCGCGCACGCTCGTGGTAAACTTTTCAGTTCGCGCGAGATCAGCGCCCAGAATGGCCCGCGCCTGGTCGCGGACGTGGCGGTGAAAGCTCTCGATTCGCTCGTCCTCGGGAGGCCACGAGCACATGCCAAAGGGGTCCCGGCGCTGCTGCCAGCGCGTCTGGTCGTCCTTGAGTGGGCGGGGCGCAGCTCGCACGTGCGCCAGGTGAGTGCTTGACCCGGCAGCCGGCTGACCATCGGTCCGGCGCCCCACACGGGTAGCTCGGCCTGGTCGATCGCCATCCGCGCCAGGCCGTTCTCTTCAAAAGAAGCGGCGCCGGAGACCTTCACTCCGCGGCTATCGAATTGATAGGTTCGCGCCGTTTCGGCCAGGGCCAGGGCAAACTCGTCGCCGGCCGTTTGCTGCGCGGCGATGACCAGCGTATACAGGTCGGGCGTCAGCCGCTTGTCAAAGAGCGACAGGTTGCGAACGTATCGAAAATAGACCGAGAGGAGCTGCGGCGTGAGCCGCTGGGCAATCCTCGGTTCTTTTTGCTGCAGGCGTTCGCGGGCGTCGAGAACCAGTTCCTTGACGCCATCGACCGAGAGATTGTCATCGGCGGTCAACTCGCGGCGGCCGCGCTCGTACAACCCGGTGATATAGGGCAGCTCGCCGAGCGCGAAAATCAACGTCTTCGGATCGACGGCATAAGTGGCCATGGGCGAGAAAAACGTCTCGGGCTCCGGCCGTGGCAGCCGGCGCTGGTAGGCGTCGCGAATCCACGGCCAGTCGATGATCGAGCAGACGAAGAAGATCGACTGATAGCGCGCTTCCAGCTCGCGGAGCCGGCCGGCCATCCAGGCGATGCGGTCGGTGTGCTGACCCGGCCTGGGCCGGGGCACTGCGGGGAGCAAGGCCGCCGCGAAACGCTCGGGTGTCACGCGCTTGAGGGCATACGGGTCGGGGAACGTGCCCGTGACCGGCTCGAAGTGCGGTGTCTCGAGGTCGATAAACTCGCGTGCGATGCGCTCGCCGCGCACCGTGCGCAAAGCGGCAATCACCCCCTGGCAGGGGTCGATCGGCACGTAACTGAAACCGAGGGGACGCTCCGTTTCCGAATCACTTGACTCGGCATCAACCTGAACGACGACCGAGATCGCGGGCAATTGCTCGATGGCCGCCTCGACGTCGTCTTGAAATGACGGAGGCAACGGCACGGCGAGACAATCATAAGGACGATTCAACAGCTCGTCGCGCACCTTGATCGCAAAGTCGCCGGAGCCATGGATGATCGGCATGACCCGCAGCCTGGGGCTGATCGTCAAGAAATCATCTGCGGTGATCGCCGCGCCGCTCATTGAGTGCTCCGCAGGGTGTGGCTTGCTGCCAGCGTCTGGTTTGATCGCGCCGGCGAAAAGTCCCTCGCGAGCACGGCCGGCGCCCCGTCAATTGTAACGTCATGCCGCGCAAAAAAGATCAAGGGCCGTGATTTCAATCGTCGAGGTCGCCTCGGCGAAAATTTGCTCTGCTCGCGCTGGCGAACGCTCTCGAGCGAAATTCGGGCCGCGCCGGCCGTTTCCAGACCGCGAGGGCACAAGATCGACCCGCGAGAGCGTGACGCCGGCGGTGTGCCGTTCGCGCGTCCGGCAGACACGGCCGCGCAGGCAGGAAATGGCACGGCTTTCAAGAAAATGGGACCGCCCTGCCGCGATTGTCGCCTAGATCCTTATCGAACCGAAAGCCGGTCGATTCGAGTGGCGAATCGAAGGTGACGCGTTCTCATGTATTTCTTGCTGATCGTGGCCGCGGCGAGTTGAAAATCTCGGTCGATCACTTCGCCGAACCCGTTTCGCGATCGGTGAATTCGTTCGTGCGTACATCACCCGGCCCGTTTGGGCGCCGGTGAGCAGTACGTTTTTCAGATTGTGCAGCCGTGTCTCCTGGTCAAAGGCGCGACGGCGGCTCGGTCTTGGTCCGCGCTTCAAAAATCATGCTGCGCTCGGGCTCGACCGCGCGTTCAGTGGGCGCCATTGTTCGGAGTGATGTTCATGACTTATCAAGAAACCGAAATCCCCCTGGCCGGCGCTGAAGACGGCACGAGCGCTGTTGACACGGCCGGAATCGCGGTCCACCCGCACGAGAGTCATGAATCATCGCTGGAAACGCAGCGCACCGGCTTGCTGGCGGCTCCGAAACGGACGCTCGATATCGACCGTCGCATGGAGAACTGGATCGCCAGCAACCTCGACATGGAGCCATCGCCGGCTCCCGGGCCGCGAAGTCCATGGATTCGCCTGATCGACGGCCTGCCCGGTCTGAAACATCCCATTCCACCAAAGCGCAAACAAAAAGAAACGCAAGCGTCACTCGCGGGCTGGACGCGGTTTCAAGTGGCGTACAGACGCGGAATCACGATCGTGCGGCTCGTTGATCAGGCGTTGGTGCGAGAGTCTGACGTGCGCGAGCTCGCATGCGATCTGCTCGACCTGATCGAGGCCGGCAATCACTGCATCGTGCTCAACTTCCAGGTTGTTGAACGCCTGGCGAGCTGGATGGTCGTGGCCGTCGACGAGGCGCGCCGCGTTTGTGAGTCGGTGAGTGGGGGTGGTCTGCGTATCTGCGGCCTGCCTCAGCAGCTCGCTTCGATCTTCCCGATTGTCGGGATGACGCTGGGCCACGCGCTCTTCTCGGACGAGACCAGTGCGATCGATACGCCTTGGCCCCAGCCGTCACGCCCCAGAGCACTGCCGATCGAGATCCTGTCGGCGATGACCCGCACGGCCGAGCTGCCGCCCATTCGTGGCGGCGCCCCGTCAGAAACGGCCGGCGCCGTGGTTCCGCCGCTCCCGACAAAACCAGCGGAATCAAACGATCTGACCCTCGATGGTCTCTGGCTCGACGTTCATCTCGGTGGCTCAAAGGGCCAGGGCGTGGCGCTCAAGGGTTCGCGCTTCGCGATTGGCCGCGACCCGCAATGCCAGTTGCGCTTGAGCTCGCCCCGCGTGAGCAAGATCCACGCAGCCATCGAAAGGCGCCGGGACGGAATCTTTCTCCTCGACTTCGGCAGCACCAACGGCACGGTCTTGAACGGGCGCACCGTTCGCGGCAACGTCACGCTGCTTAACGAGGGAGATCGAATTCAGATCGGTCCGATGGTGGGGACCCTTTCGGTTGGCAAGCCCTCGACCAGCAACACGCCCGCCCACGAGATGATCGTACAGTGGCTCAAGCGCGATGAGTCAGACCCCGTGCACGGCCTGACCGAAGCCGACGTTCCCGTCGCGGCAGGTGCCGACCCTCTCGCCGATGGTTTGATCAACCACGAGTTGATCCAGAACGTGCTCGTGGTCTCGCCAAAGGTCACCGAGCTCGAAAGCGACGAGTCAATCGAGACTCTTGCGCTGTTATCTGCACGATCTTTTCGAGCGATCGGCCACGCGGCAGGTCGTGGTGAATCTCGAATGTGTGCGGCACTTGAGTGCGCAAGCGATCGGGGTCTTGCTCGCGCATCATCTCAAACTGGATCGCGCCGGTGGCGCGCTGCGAATTTGCCAGGCTCACCCGCGGCTCCTGGCCTTGCTGCATCAAGTTCGTTTGACAGTCCTCGTCGAATTTTTTGCCACGCTCGACGAGGCCGTTCTGGCCGCCTGGCCGGAAATGCCTGGAGCCGCCGCGCAAAAAGGCTGAACGACGAGTCACCTCAGTCACGATGCGGTTCGGTCGCGGCTTCGGCGTGGATCGAAACGAGCGGCTTGCTGCCCGGGGCTATTCGTCGTCATCGTCGTACGGATCATCGTTCTCGGCGTCGGGATGAAGCGGATCATCGGGGCTGAAGAAGAGGTCGCCCAGGCCGAGTGGCGCATGCTGCCCGCCCATCGCCGAGCGTTTGCGGCGCGCCAGGTTTTGAAGATCGGCCGCCTCCTCGCCGAGCACGCAAAAAAGGGCCTCACGCCAGGCCGCGTCGCGACCGAGCGGATGGGTCGGATCCTGGGCGATTCGTTTGATCGCGAAGCGAAGCAGATTGATTCCGTCGCGCGGTGAGAAGTCGAGCTTGAGTCGATGGGCCTGTTGCAAGAAATCGACCGTCAAAGCCAGAAGCGCGTCTTCGGCAAACGGCAGGTGGTATTTCAAAATAGCCATCTCATCGTCGCGAACGGGAAAGCCCAGCGAGAGTGTTGGCTGCAAGCGCGACAGGATGTAGTCGGGCACTTCGTAGGTCGATTCGTCTTCGTTCATGGTGACGCACACGCGAAAGTCAGCATGGGCGGGAATCGTGATCCCCGCGACGATGCTTTCGACATAGCGGCGATGATCGAGCAGGGGAGCCAGGCTGGCCCACGACTTTTCGTTCATGCGGTTGCCTTCGTCGAGGACACAAACGCCCCCGCTGAGCATGGCCGAAAGCAACGGCGAGGCGTGATAGGCGATCTTGCCGCTTTCGGCCAGTACCGGGGTGATGATCAGATCTTCAGGCCGGGTGTCGGCCGTGCACTGGTTGATGAAAAGCGGTTGTTTGCGGAGCCGGGCGGCCGCCATCGCGAGCGTCGTCTTGCCGATGCCGGGAGGCCCCGTGAGTCGGGCGCGAGCGGCAGATCGCGCGGGTCGACGACCAGCCAGCACGCCAGCAATTGCCGCAAAATCGCGTCCTGTCCGATCCAGTTACCTTCGGTCTTATCGGGAACGCTGAGATGAAGCGTCACGCCGCCGATTGTGATAGTCTTTGCGATTGTAGGCGCCGGTGCGTCTTGACGTCCGAGCATGAGATATCAACCTGCCAGTCATTTTTTGCGAGATCAACGGTCGGCGGCACGACTTCTTTCGCCACTTTAGTGTACCGAATCGCAGCTCAGGGGGCGAGTCATGCGACCGCCAATCGCGCGTTGCAGGCTGATTTTGATGGCCGCCGCCAGGAAGCGTGGACGCAGGAAGCACGCGGTCGCACCGATCCTTCGAAAACGAGAGCGGGCATCGTTCCGGCCCGCGATTTCACGCTGACCGCATTCGGGCTGCCGGAAGCTCTTGCAAACCCCTGACCCGTACTTGCGGTTTGCCTCCAGCGAATTGCATTTCGGTCAACGCGTCGCGCAAGATGATTTCTCGATCGCGCTTTGGTTCCCATGACAAGAGGCGTCGGAACCCGCGATTGCCGCGACTTTTTGGCCCGGCCGCGCAGGGACAATCCATCGCGGCTCGCGCCGGTTGTCGACGAACTTTTCTTCTGGAGGCTTCGATATGCAAGGTACGCCGCCAGATCCCGACCGCTCGGGCGTGACCTCCGTTCCGGCTGGCGCAATTCAAAGTCCGAGACCACGAGGCGCCACGCCCCTTTTCGCCTCCCTGCGCACCCAGCTCATCAGCGGCCTCATTTTCACGCTGCCGATTGTGATCACATTCTGGATCGTTTACTGGCTCTTCATGACGCTCGAGCGCTTCATCCTCGACCCCACGGCCGACGTCATCAATCGCATTCAAGCCTGGATGCGCAATTACTCGGCGTTTCAGGAAATCCGGCTCCCTGACTGGTGGTATAACGTTGCGTCACCATCCCTGGCCCTGGTCCTGCTCCTGGCCATCCTTTATGGCATGGGGCTCTTCGTGCGGTCGTGGGTCTATCGCACGCTCGAAGGGCTTTTGCTTCACGTACCGATCGTCGCGACGATTTACAAGGCCGTTCGGAACGTCGTGAATTCGCTCGGCAGCCAGCTCCGCGGCGGAGCCAACTTCAAGCGAGCCGTGCTGGTCGAATTTCCGCATCCCGGCATGCGATCGCTTGCCTTCGTGACGAATTCGCTTCAAGACGTTTCGACCGGCCAGACTATTCTCGCGGTCTTTGTTCTCACGGGTGTCATGCCACCGGCCGGATTCACACTGTTCGTCGCCGAGAAGTCGGTGACGAACATCGCGTGGACCGCCAATGAAACGCTTCAGGCGATTCTTTCGGGCGGCATCACGACGCCTTCATCGATTCATTTCTCCAAAGGCCTGAACGTGCCTCTGGCCGTGAGCGCCGGGCCGCTGGTGGACGCAACCGGACATGTCCTGCAATCGGCTACGCCCCCCGCGGACGAAGGTTCATCCTGAGCGCGCCTTTGCTGTTGCGTGGATTCATCACATTCGCGTGTGATCTTCGAAAAAAAGAAGGGCGTCGAGACAATCTCGACGCCCTTCTTTCGTGAGCACGCTGATCGTAAAACGTCAGCCGGATCTCAATACATGTCGTCGTAGCCGCCGTGGCCGCCACCGCCGCCGGACTTCTTCTCGTCGTCCTTGGGGGCGTCGGCGATCAGGGCGTCGGAGGTCAGCAAGAGTGTGCTGACGCTCGCCGCGTTTTGAAGGGCCGAGCGGGTCACCTTGGTCGGGTCGATGATGCCGGCCTTGACCATGTCGGTGTATTCGTCCTTCAAGGCGTCGTACCCGAAGTTGCCCTTGCCTTCGCCGACCTTGGAAACGACGACGCCGCCGTCTTGTCCGGCGTTCTCGGCGATCTGGTGGAGCGGTGCCGCACAGGCGCGAACGATGATGTTGTAGCCAACACCTTCGTCATGAGTCAGGTTGGCTCCCTTGACGGTCTTCGAGGCCCGCAACAAGGCCACGCCGCCACCGGGTAAGATCCCTTCCTCGAGCGCCGCGCGAGTGGCGTGCAGGGCGTCTTCGACGCGCGCTTTCTTTTCCTTCATCTCGCTCTCGGTCGCCGCGCCGACGTTGATCTTGGCGACGCCACCAGCGAGCTTCGCCAGCCGTTCTTCCAGCTTCTCGCGGTCGTAATCGCTCTTGGTGTCGGCGATCTCGCGGCGGATCGACTCGATGCGTCCCTTGATCCCCTCGTGGCCGCCGGCCCCTTCGATGATCGTGGTGTTGTCCTTGTCGATGATCACCTTCTTCGCCCGGCCCAGGTCTTCGAGCGTGACGTTCTCGAGCTCGATGCCCAGAGCCTCGAAGATCGGCTTGCCGCCGGTCAGCACGGCAATATCCTCGAGCATCGCCTTGCGACGATCGCCATAGCCGGGCGCCTTGACGGCCGCACTACGGAACGTGCCCCGCAACTTGTTGATGACCAGGGTCGCCAGGGCCTCGCCCTCGATGTCCTCGGCAATGATCAAGAGGGGCCGGCCCGTCTGGGCAACGCGCTCGAGAACCGGCACCAGGTCCTTGACCACCGAGATCTTCTTCTCGTGGATCAGGATGAACGGGTCTTCGAGCACGGTCTCCATCGTCGCCGGATTGGTGACGAAGTAGGGGCTCAGGTAGCCGCGGTCGAACTGCATGCCTTCGACCCATTCGACCTCGGTCTTCAGCGTCTTGCCTTCCTCGACCGTGATCACGCCGTCCTTGCCAACCTTTTCAGTCGCCTCGGCAATCATCTTGCCGATCTCGGAATCGAAATTCGAGGCGACGGTCCCGACTTGCTCGGTCTCGGTCTTGGTCGTGACCTTGGTGCTGAGCTTTTGCAGCTCGGCCACGATGTCGGCCACGGCCTTGTCCATACCGCGCTTCATCAGCATCGGGTTGACGCCGGCCACAACCGCCTTGAGCCCTTCGTTATAGATGGCTTCGGCCATGACCGTTGCCGTGGTCGTGCCGTCGCCGGCGACGTCCGACGTCTTGCTCGCGACTTCCTTCACCATCTTGGCGCCCATGTCTTCATACTTGTCTTCCAGTTCGATCTCCTTCGCAACGGTGACGCCGTCCTTGGTCACCGTCGGCGATCCGAACGACTTCTGAATGATGACATTGCGGCCGCGCGGCCCAAGTGTCACCTTGACGGCACGCGCCAGTTTGGCGACGCCGCGCTGCAGCGACTGGCGGGCGTCCTGGTCAAACTCGATCATCTTGGCTGCCATAGAATCTCCGCTCCCAAGTGAAAATGAAATGAAAGGTTGCTGACTCAGATAAGAACCTGGTCGAATTCGGCTTAAGATATCGATCCATCAACTCAGGGCGGGCGGCTCGCGTGCCAGGTCAGCATGCGATCAATGCGACTCGTTCTCGCCGGCCCGAGTTCGATTGTTTGGTAAGGCGGAAACGCGGTTCGGATATCGACTCGCCGAGCGGCCCGAAGACGAAGCGACAATCAGCCAATCACGGCCAGGATGTCTTCCTCGCGCATCAGCAAGACCTTCTTGTCGCCTTCGAGTTTGAATTCCTCGCCGGCATACGACGTGAACAAGACCTGCTCGCCAACCTTCACCTGCAACTCGCGACGCTTGCCGTCCTTCGTAATCCGCCCGTCGCCGACAGCCACGACCTTGCCTTTCTGCGGCTTGTCCTTGGCCGTGTCAGGCAGAACGATACCACCCGCTGTCGTATCCTTCGCTTCCTCGCGCTCCACGACCACACGATCACCCAACGGTTTCAGTGCCATCGACCCGCTCTCCTTGTTGCCGTTTGACCCGCGAGATTCCGCGCGCCTTTAAGTCTTCGTCGCGCGAGGCCCGACCGACCGTCACGGACTCGCGCCTCGCAATAAAATAATGCGACCTTGACCTCTCTCCCTATGCAAGGGACGTGCCTTCCGAAAAGCGCATCTTAAGTAGCGAAATGATAAGTGTTTACGTCTTCGCAGTCGACCACCTGACTCGCTGGACTCGCTGCCGATTACAGTCACGATCTGCCATGACGTGCCAAATTGGCAGCCCTGCGGGGAGTCCGCTCATCGCTCACGGGCGTAGATCCGGTGGGGGTTCATGCGAAAAAAAACGGCCCCCGATTTGGGGGCCGCTGGGCCGGATGCCGTGGGAATCTCTCGGAGAAAGCCGCGACATGGCGGGCGCACAATGCCAGGGACGTGTGACTCGGGGGGTTCAATTACGGCAATTCGAAGGTCGGCTCGTTGGTCTGGGCGTCGCTCACGTCACATCTGTCAGGCGACACTAATTTTGACCCCCTCGAACCTGTACTGAACCCCACTGCCAGCATGCCTGGATGTTATCGGTTCTTGTCGCCTTTTGCGGTCGGTTTTTCTGTCCGTACCTCCGGCTCGCGTTGGGTCGGATCGGGATCGGCAGTCGCCAACCTCGATCGGATCAAGCCACTCTTGCGCTTTTCTCTTAATCGATAACTTTCTCCTGTGATCATCAGTGTGTGGCTATGATGAAGCAGTCTGTCCAAGATCGCTGTCGCCAGGACTTCATCTCCGAAGACGATTCCCCATTCCGAAACCCGCTGGTTCGTCGTCACCAGCAGGCTCCCCTTCTCGTATCGGCGGTTCACCAACTGGAAAAACAGGTGTGCCGCCCGCCGCTCGAACGGTAAATAGCCGAGCTCGTCGATGATCAACAAGCGGGGCTTGGAATACTCGGTCAGCTTCTCATTCAGGCTCCCTTCTGTTTCGGCTTTCCCCAGGTTCGCCAGCAGCGCCGTGGCTGTGGTGAATCGGACCGTGTGGCCCTGCTCGACAACCTTGCGGCCCAAGCCAATGGCCAGATGCGACTTCCCTACACCAGGAGGTCCAAACATCAGCACGTTTTCACCATGAGCAATGAAGTTTCCCGTGCACAACTCTCGGATCAACCGCTCGTCCGCCGATGGCTGAAACGAGAAATCAAAACCCTCGATGGTCCGCACGCATGGGAAGTGCGGAATCTGTAAACCCATGCGGATCCGCTTCCCCTGCTTGGCGTCCACCTCACGCCCCAGGATCTGTTCGAGGAACTCCAAATAGGTCCACTCTTGCTTGGCTGCCTGCGACAATACCGACGCCAGCGTTTCGCGCAGGTGAGTCAACTGAAGCCGCTTCATTGCCGCGAAAACCCGCTCCTCTCGTGGGTCGTCGGCCTCGCTCAGCGTGCTCATGGGCAGCCTCCTTCCACCACCTCGGAATAGATCGACAACGGCCGCGATACGGGATTAGAAATGAACTCGGAATGAGTCGGGGTCTGACTCTCCGCCTCCCGCCGGAACAGCCCCTCGAAGTGACTGGAATTGCGAACCCACGCGTGGGGCTCGAAGCTTCTCACGTGCTGCGCGATGCAATTCCCGCGAAGCCAGATCTCGACCTTCGCCTGCTCAATCACGACTTCCACGGTCTCGCGAACATGCTGATAGGGCACGCTATATCGAATTGTATCGATATCAACAAAGCAGTCTGTGCTGACGCGACGTTTCAAGCGGCGGGTGCGAACGGCCAGGGGGCGTACCGGCAGAGGGCGCAAGGCGTGTTGCTCGTCTCGCTCGAAGCGAACGGCGGGCCGTTCCTTGGTGGTGCCGTGAATCCGACGATCGGCGACCTCGACCATCCAAGTCGCCAGGTGACGCTCCAACCCCTCGAACGAGTTGAACGATCGCCCAGCCAAGGCGTTGTGCTTGACATAGCCAACACCGCGTTCGATCTTCCCCTTGGTGCGGGCACGACGAGGGCGACAGGCCTTGGGCGTCAATCCACGATCGCGGCAGAATATCTCGAATCCTGGATTCCAGACCACATGGCCGGACTCACGATCGTGGGACGTGACCAGAGGCGAAGCGTTGTCGCAGAGCACTTGCTCGGTGAGGCCGCCGAAGTGCCGGAAGGCCCCATCGAGCCCCTCGAGCCAGTCGTCCTGCCGCTGCGCCAGAAACGCCCGGCAGTAGAGCCGCCGCGAGTATCCCAGGACCGCGGTCATCAGGTAAACCTTGACCGGTTGCCCGTTGATCCGCACGACCTTCTCGCCGAAATCGATCTGGATCTGTTGGCCCGGCGGGGTCTCGAACCGAACCGTGGCCAGAGCCTCAGCCCGTTGCGCCTGGCGAAGCGGGCCGACAGCGCGTTGCAATGTTCGTAGCTCGACGTGCAACCCTTGGCGGGCCAATTCCTGTTGAACGACGACCGTGTTTCCCTCGGCGACCGTGCCGAAAAGGTCCTGGACTTCACGAAGCGCGACGGCGTCGAGCCGACGAGCGGCAGGGCGTTCTTGAAAACCGACCGTGGCTCCAGCGAGATAGCGGCGGACGGAGTTGCGGGAGATCCCCAACTGTCGAGCGATCCGTTTGCTTCCGAGCCCTTGGCCGGAGAGCTCGCGGATTCGATCCACGATTTCCGGTTTGACCATCTTGGTGTCCTCCTGCGTAGGCCGCAGGTGAACACGCGTTGCGTCCGGCTGGTCCGCCTGCGAGTCATGCAGGTTGACCAAATTCGAGTCGACCTTGTCCATAGACCCTCCCTAGTCAAGCGTATAGGCGGGGGTCAGTTTTAGTGTCGCCAGGGGGGTCAGTTTTAGTGTCGCCTGACAACATCGAAGCCCCGACGTTTTCGGATCGATGTAACGACCCCGCAGAACGTCGGGGTCTCCCTTCTTGACGACGGCCGTACCGCCGAAAATGTTAGCCTCCGTGCGGGGCGGAACGCTCGAGACGCCAACGCGATAGCGCCCTTGCGGTACGCCCAAAGCGCCCTCGAAGGCATTCAATTGAAAGCGGCCGTCCGCTTGAATTTGTCCCGTAGCCCGCAGCGGACCGGATGTCCCGGATCCGTCTGAAGCTGCGCTCTGGTCGCCTTCACGCTCGAACAAGACGACGCCGCCGGTAAGCGGTTTCCCTTTGTAGAGGACTCGTCCGTTGACCGGCAAGAGATTCAGGTCACGACTGGATCCGCAGCCGGGCACGGCGACAAACAGTGTCGCAGCGAGCAGGATGCGACGGCGCCTCGCCGATCGGACCAGGCGGTAAAAGTTCATGAGAGACCCGATCTGAAAGAGCGTGGGCTAGTAACTATCGGCCGATAAAACTTCGCCGCCGCTGGGCGAAATCAACGCGGTGAACGCCGCCGGCGCCGTCGACTTCTTGACAAAATGCACCGACCCATCGGCAAAGACGTGATTGGCTCCGCCAGGGTGGAATGAGTAAATTTCGTTGTTACTGCTCCAGTTCGTGTGCTCTTTGGGACTGTAATCGCCGTCGGTGTAGAACTCGCTGTTATAGTCGGCCCAGCCAGCGCCCGAGCCTTCGTTCGACTGCGTTACGGCCTGGCCTCCCTGATACCACGGAATCACGGTTCCGACCGGAATCATCTTGCCGTTCAGATAGAGGTCGGGTCGGCCCGCGTCTTCAGACACCATGATCGTGTTGGACGTTCCATCGGTGATCGTTGCAAATCGCGCCGCCACGTTGCCATGGAGCAGACCACGGACGTCCTGGCCAGCCGGGTGCGGAACATTGTTGAGATCCAACCAGGATGACGACACGCCATCGTCGACCGCATAGTCGCCGGCGGCTAACGTCACCGAATAGCCGGCGCCATAAAAGGCCTGAGAAATCGCATCCGTGTAGACCATCGTCCGGTTCGTCGGCGCGGACGGGCAGTACATGAAGCTGACTTGCGTGCCGACCATCGTCGTGTTCGCCGGCGCCGAGAACGGTTGCGAAATGTTGTAGAAATTGTAGACGTTTCCCTGCTCCAGGAACGGGAAAATGATCGTCGGCCACGATTGGACGTCGATTTGATTGTTACAAACTTCACCGACCTGAATGGGGCAAGGCGGCTCGTAGTTGGGGTTCGAAACGGGCAGCGCCGTCAGGTCGACCGGCTGAAACGGTGGCTTGAGCAGCGGCGTCGAGATCGCCCAGGTGGGGGGCAAAATCTGCCTCGAACTCTCGAAATTGTGCATGGCCAGTCCGACCTGCTTCAGATTATTGATGCAAGAAGCCCGCCGCGCCGCTTCGCGAGCCGCCTGGACGGCCGGAAGCAGCAGAGCAATCAAAACCGCGATGATGGCGATGACCACGAGCAGCTCGATCAAAGTAAAACCGGATCGTGATGCGAATCGCAGACGTTGTCGTTGCAATGAAAACCTCTTCCCGAACTCGTATTCAATTCGTGATCGTGACACGCCTGGAATGGTAGGCGCGATGTGCGACGTCCGAATAAAGAAGATGTGAAGTTCCGGGAAAACTTTGAGAGCCCGAACGAGCTCGGGGGGTTGGCTTGAACAGCGCCTGTTGACGTGTTCTGCCGTGATCAGACGGCCGCCAGTCCTCTTGAGAAATGTTGCAAGCCGTTATCCGAAAGGAGCGACTTCGCAATTTCGGCGGGGAAAATGCGGTTCATCTCGTCGGCGATGTGCCCGACGTCACGCATTTCGTGAAGGATCGATTCGAGACCAAGGAAGTCGGCGCTGATCGCAATGCCCTCGTAGCCTTGTCTGCCCTCGAATGGGATCGTGGCGATCGCTTCGATGCCGGCCCGGAAAGCGTCTATTCCTTCAAAGAAAACCGGGCTCGGGCTCAGGCCAACCAGGCCACCGAAGCCGCGTAGCCGCGTCAGGTTTGCCGTCGTGAGATCGCGCAACGCGCCAGCACATTGGAGGTGAGCCGCGATCTGACTGTGTATCAGTGAAAGGCCCAGGGTGTCAAAAGACTGGTGTTCGATCCAGTCGAGCACCTCGGTGGTTGACCGCGTGTTGAGCCCCGCGAGATCGAGACTCGGCCGGGCGCCAGGGCCCGCTTCGTTCGCGATATCGCGGAGCCGGCTCAGAACGGCTCGCCCGAGGTCGGAGAGTCCGCGATCGTCACCTGGCGTGGTGCTGCCGGCAAGGGCATTCGATTCCGTTTCGACCAGCCCGAAAACGCGCACCCGCGCCCGTGCAACCTCGCCAGCCGGTCGAGGTCGGCCTCCGTGCGCAGCAAGAAAGTCGAGTCCCGCCACGCCGGCGATCCCCCAGCACAATCGCTCGGCCGGCTCGGCCCGCCAGCGGGCGATGTCTTCGCCATTGCACCAGAGCCGGCCGCTGAATTCCGCTTCGATCAGGGCGAGCAACGCCAGCATTGAACTCCAGGCGTCGCGCTGTTGCCGCCAGTCCTCGGGCTTACGCCCGCAGTTGAGCACCGCGAAGCTCGTGCCCTGCAAGTAGCCGCTCAGTCGTGCAAGTCGCCCGGGAATCTCGCGGTAGAGGCCCGCGTCAAAGACCGTCGTTTCCGATGCATATTGCCACAACCATGGGCAGCGCAGGTCAAATACTCGCATGGGGAGATCCATCCTGCACACCGATTTCCCTCAGTGCAACGGCGACGGGTCGAGCGGGATCACGTCGAGGAACGCGTGGGCTCGCGCTTGAGCCCCGACAGCGTGACCTGATCGCGGGCCTGATCTCCGACCGTCCAGCCGCGCCAGAGTACGGGCGGATCGTCGGCGAGAACTCGCCAGCCCGCCGACGACCGGTCAATTCGGGACGACGACGGCCAGCATCGAGCCGGCCAGATCGCGCCCAGGCGCTGTGGAAGCGGCTGACCATTCTCGCTCCCAACGGGAAAAAATCTAGCCAAGGAGCGCTCCGGATGCTGGACGACGTCGCGCGACCGGGCTCGAGCCTCGTCTCCCCAACTGACGACGACGTCGCGCCCCGTCGCGAAACGGCGAGTTCGCGCCCCGACACGGTCCCGAGCCGCTGAGAAAGGGCGGCCATGGCCCCGGGCTTGTTCTCGGGACCGCGGTTGGTCCCGAGAAACAAGTAAGCCAGTCCTGGCAAGACGTGAGCGGCGATGCGAGCGGCGCTGGCTTCCTCGTCGGCGTGCAAGATGACAACAATCCCACCGATCTGCCCGGTCTGGTCACGGTCGGCGAAGACACTCGCGGTCACTCCGATCAAGTGACACCAGAGGTCGGCCTCGATACGGACACCAGCCGCGGCGGCCATCAAGTTCAATCGCGAGCGAAGCGGCGCGACGTCGGCTCGCTGAGGGTCGGCGCGTTCCAGGTGATCGGCCAGCGCGAATGCCGACTCCCAGAACTCGGCCCCCGGTGCAATGGCCAGCGAGAAAGCCGCCATGGTTCGTTCTGCCGGCACCCAGGTTAGCCAGGCCCGATCCACCCGGACGCGCGTGCCGGCCGCGGGCGCGTTTCGCTGTTGTCGCCGTAATGCGGTGTTCAATTCCAATGCCAATACGTCGTTTTGAAGTGCCAGAGCCCCCGTCAGACTTTCGCAGCCGACACCATTCAGGCCGGCGACGGCGCGGCGATATGCGATCGGTCCAGCCTGCCCGTTCAAGCGGCTCGGGTCGATCCGGATCAGAAGACCCGAATCGAGGCGCCCGGCGGCCGTTCCCGGGCCGAGGGAATCGAAGCTTCCTCGATCGCTCTCAGCGGCCCACGGCCGTTCTTGCATCAACGACCTGATGCCGCGCCGAAGGTCATCGCGAGTGCCCGCCACGACCACGCCATCGCCGACCTGCGATGCGAGGATTCCCGGCGCCGACCCGAGGCGTTCCACGATGAACGTTTTTCGGGCTTCGAGGATCGGGGGCTCGGGGGTTCCCTGTGTGATCCGCTGCGCGGTGACTGCGGCAGCGAGCGTTCCGTCATCGCGGGGCGCGGTGGCCAGCCAGCGAGGCGCGTCGTCCGTTTTGTTCCAGTTCCATACGAGCTCGGCATCGTGCAGAACCCCCCATTCCGGCGCCATTTCGGGGTTGAACAGCGCGATCACGGCTTCGAGAGGCTTCGCGAGCTGGTCGGGATTTCGGGCCGCGCGCTTCCACCCGGCGAGAGCCGCCGCGGGATGAGCGGAGCGCGCGCCAGCAAAAAGTTCGAGCACCGCGCATGCCTGGCATCCGGGTACTTGATCCGGATGACGAGCGCGTCAGTGGTCACCGTGGACTGGCCGCCCGCCAAACCATCGGATACCAGCACGATGCCAATCGTTGTGATCACTAGCACCAACGCGCGCGTCACTCCGTTTGTCATCAGCTTATTCCTGAATGTGCGAGCATGGCGTTGGTTCGCGGCTCGGCCATGATGGCGAAACCGCGTCCGGGATGCCGATTGTCGGTGGGATCACGCCAGTCGGCAAGTCCGACTTCCGCATCAATCAGGGCCGATTCATTCTGGACCTACAACCGAATTTGTGAGAGCGAGACTCTGTCGAGCTGCCGAGGCACTCGTCACGCGAGAGGCGAGCGTCCCGCGCACCGCGTGCTTCATCAGCTCAACGGAGTCTCGTCCCCACGGAGAATGAAACAGACCTCGTTCGCCCGGATTTGGACTTGAGGAGAAATCAATCCCCTGTTAAGAACGTGATCAAAGCGAAGACAAACAGTTTCAAGCGATCGCGATTCGTTGTTCGAGCTTGAACGGTTCGAGTGAATAGGAACTTCGGCTGACGGTCGAACCTATCCGTGAACGACACGTCGATTTGACTTCCCTTGACTGTCGCCCGTTCGGATCTGCTCGGTTTTCGAGACGGGATGAATGGCAAGCCAGCTCGGCAAGGAGGCCTCCTGGCATGAACCGCCGCACGGCTATGATGCTATCGATGATCTTGGGTGGTTTGCTGTCCCAGGGGCTCTGGGCTCAATCCGCGTCGCGAAAATCGCCGAAGTCGCGCGATAAATCGCTACAACCCGTGTCACGCCGCGATGATTCAGACGACCCCGCGGTCGCTAATGAGGAACCGCCTGCCCCGTTTGCTCCGGAGCCCGGGTTCCAGTGGCGCCGTTATCCGATTGCGCGATACACGAAGCTCGCCAGCGCAGACCAGCCAGACGCCGCCGCAAAAAGCGATCATTGACTGGATCTTCAAACGGACTGGAATCTCGGAATGGCACGGCGAGAAGGTCGCCGTGCTCTCCGCTTCGCGAAGCGAGCTACGCGCTTACAACTCGCCCGAGATTCTCAAGCAGGTCGATGATATCGTCGAACGGTTCACGAACGCGGCCGAGGACGTTCTCTCGATTCACGTCCAGTTCGTCGCGGCGGTCGACACGCGGTGGCGCTATACGGTGCTATCGCACCTGATGTTCGTCGGCAGCGGTCCGCAAGGCCAGCAAATCTGGACGATGAAGTCGGGCGACGCCGCCCTGGTCGTCTCACAAATGCAGATGCAGCAAGGCTTTCGGAAGCTTGCCGACCAGCGCGTCGAGATGATCAACGGCCAGACTCTCTCGATCAAGACGTCCGAGTTGCGCGGTTATGCTTCCGGGGTCCAGAGCGACGGCGCCGCCGGTGCGGGCTTCCAGCCCAGGGCAGACAAACTCGAGGAGAGCATCACGCTCAAGCTGAGCCCGCTCTTGAATTTCGACGGCGACGCCCTCGACGCCATGATCGATCTGACGGTCAACACGGTCCGGTCTTTTCATCGCACCAAGGTGATTGCCCCGCGCGATGTCGGCCCGGGCGAGATGTCGGTCGACGTCCCGGAGTCGTCTCAAACCCACCTCGACCAGACTGTCAAGAACTGGCCGCTACGACAGACGCTCGTGATCTCCGCCGGCATTCATCCGGGAATTCTCGACAAGAAGGGTGGATGGTTCAACCTCCAGATTCCCGGCACTTATCCGACTGGTACCGAAGTGCTCGTCATCCTTGACGCCGAGACCGTCTCGCGAGCCAAGGCAAGTTCACGCGGCACCGACAATGGGCCAAAGTCGTCGAAAGTCGACGCACGGTCTTCACGATCTCGCAACGCCACCGACGCTGGCGACGACGAGACCCCGCCCCCTGATCGTTAGGCAGCCGCGGCGGGTCGCACGTTTCCTGGCTCCCCACCGTGCTGCCAGTTTTTATGGGGCCGGGGTCGCTCCGCGGGCCCGGCTGGCATCACGATTGGCGATTCCCTCCTCGATCTCGTCTCCCAGACCTTTCAGCAGCGAGTCGATCGAGCTCTCCTGGCCCGCTTGCTCACAGTTCTGGCGCTGAACCTGGATTTTGAGCATTCCGGGGTGATATCGGAACGACTTCCAACGATTTGCCACGTCAGGCAGCCAATCGCCATTGTGACGGAACGTCCAGCACACCTCGACGCAATTCATCATGCCCGCGACCTGCTTACCAAAATAGGCCGTGCTGAAGTTCAGAGGCTTTTTCGCAAGCGGAAGCTCGATGGTCCGATCTTTCGATTCGAGGCCGATGAGCTTCTGATAGCCGGCCGACGGATAACACTTATCCGGCGTGTGCGCGAATACGCCATCCGCAAGGCCATAAAGCACGAGCACCACGACGTCCTCGCCCGATTTGCTATCGCGATAGGTTCGTATCACATGCTGCGACGATCCCGCGATCCGCGCGATTTCAGGATCGAGCTCGACGTCTGTACCCTCCACCGCGTTCCACGCGCCGAATACCTTTGGAAGCTCCTTGAGCGATATCGGGCTCGTCGCGCCCTCTTTCGAGATCGCCTGAAACTGCATGTCGCGCCAGAACCGAACGCCCCCTGAAATTGACAGGAGAACACACGTGATGGCGAACCACGTTCTCGGCGGCACCGTGACGCGATCAGCGAGTTTGATTAACTTTTGAAGCGGCGAATAGGCGACAGGACGCGCCGCCGGCGACGCTAGTGGTTGACTTTCGATAAGCGCGCTGCTCATGACGCAAAGCCTTCTTGGGACTATGGAATAAATGGAATCGACGTGCTAGCACGACCAAATGGATGCCTCCACTTATTATCGCAAGGAAGCTCGACTTTCTCAAGACCCCATTCTCAACCTCGTCGCTTCGCATCGCGAAGGAATTTGCTACTTTATTCATGGGAATCGCCAGATTTCCAGTGGTCAATGTCGAGGTGTGTGCCGCGTTCGGTCGCAAGGTCGGCCTCAAGGTCAAAGCGCATTGACATATCGCTTGATCTCCCATGCCTCGACCTGCGCATGATACTCGTGCCATTCCCGGCGCTTGAGATCGATCAATTCTCCGGCGATCGGACCGAGGCTTTCGAGTACAACCGCGTCTCGTTCGAGATTGTTCAGGGCTTCGGGAAGATTCTGAGGGAGCGTGCGCAGGCCGCTTCGTGTCATCGTTTTCGGGTCCGTGGCGTAGAGATTCCCGAGGTTCGGTTCACCCGGCTCGAGCCGGCGGGCCATGCCGTCGAGGCCCGCCGCCAGGTAGGCCGCGAGCCCCAAATAGGGGTTGAACGCGCTCGAGACCGAGCGATCCTCGACATGCCCGCCCTCGGGAACCCGCAACATCTGCGTGCGATTATTATCGCCGTATGAGATGAACGCGGGGGTCCAGGTGTAGCCCGAGCGAGAGCCCGTCAGAGCGGGACCCATCTGAAGGCGCTTGTAGCAGTTAACGGTTGGCGACGTCACGGCGCAGAGCGCCGGTGCGTGGTCGAGGATGCCGCCGATGAACTGATAGGCCGCCGCCGAGAGGCCCAGCCCACGCTGGTCGGCTTCGTCAAAAAAGAGATTCTGGCCGGTTTCCGCGTCGGCGAGGTGATAGTGCATGTGAGCGCCCGAACCGGTGCGACTTGCAAAAGGCTTGGCCATGAATGTCGCGATGGCCCCGGCCCGCTGCGCGAGCTGTCCGGCCATCATCCGAAAAAAAATCAAGCGGTCGGCGGTCTCGAGGGCTTCGGCGTAACGAAAATTGACCTCGTACTGAAAGTTCGCGTCTTCGTGATCCGTCTGATAAACGCCCCAGCCGAGCTGGATGAGATTGTCGTTGAGCTGTCTGAGAAATTCGAGGGCGCCGCAGATTCCCTTGTAATCGTAGCACGCCTTTGGAAGATCGTCGACCGCGTGCGGATCCCAGCCGCGAATCGTGCCGTCTTCATTGCGCGCGACCAGGAAGAACTCGGGCTCGATCCCGACGTTGAATGTGTAACCCAATTTCAGGGCGCGCGCAGGACCCTCCGGAGATTAACGCGCGGACAGTATGGATGGGGTTTCCCGTCAACATGGAGGTCGGCCGCGAACCGGGCGACTCCTGGTTCGTAGGGCAGAGGCGTGTAAGTTTCGAGGTCGGGCATGGCCTGGAGGTCGTGGGAGTGAGGGCCTTGACCCATTCCCCATACCGCGCCGCCAGCGAAGCCCGCGCCCGAGCTCGCGACAGTGGGGAGGGTGGCCGCCGGAACCAGCTTGACCTTGGGCGCCCCGTGGATGTCGACGAATTGAATCAACAAATAGGAGATCCCATCGTCATGAAATCGCCGTTCCAGCTCGTCGATTTTTTCGCGGTGAGGCATGCTTGGGCTCTCTCTGGTTCTGGTATGCGTGCCATGCGCCCGGTTTGCGCGGGAGCCGCGCCGGTTTCGGCCAATCATTGTCGCGTCACTCGATTGTTGACGACAGGGGTCGGCCGACACGGTACATTCGAATTCGATTTTCAACGATCGCCGGGCGTGAGGAAGCGGTATGTGTGGGATTGTCGGCTACTGCGATAAGACCGGGTCGGGAGAAACGACCGGCCGGGTGGTCCTCACCATGCTCAATGCGCTCGCGTGTCGCGGGCCGGATAGCGCTGGTGTCGCCGTGATCGGCCCGCCCCTGGATCGGAGCGCGACCGAAGTTTGGATGATACGAATGGCCGGGGCCGACGACCGCTCGCTCGCGAGCTTGAAACCGCTCGGTGAGGTGGTGGCGCGGGTCGCCGCGGTACCGGCACACGCTTCAGCCGGCACGCTGACCTTCGCGTTTCGTCCCTCGGCCGGAGTCGGCCCATCGGACGTTGAAAACGCCCTTGGAACGCGCCGGGGCGGCTCGGAGGTGCTCAGTCTCGGGGCACGGCTCGACCTTGTCAAGCAGGTCGGCTCGCCCGACAAACTCGAGGCGGTCTATGGCGTGTCGAGCTGGATCGGGCCAGTCGCGATCGGGCACACGCGGATGTCGACCGAGAGCCGGATCGACCTCAGCCATTCGCAGCCCTTCTGGGTTCATGGGGTGGCTGACCTGGCGATCGTTCACAATGGGCACGTCACCAATTATCACCAGTTGCGGCGACGATACGAGCAGAAAGGGCTTCACTTTTATACCGACAACGATTCCGAAGTCATCGGCGTGTATTTGCGCGACCGTATCTCGAACGGCCGGACACTACAAGAGGCGATGAGCGATTCGATCACCGACCTCGATGGCGCATTTAACTATCTCGTGGTCTCGGCCGAGGGCCTGGGTATTGTGCGCGACCGGTTCGGTTTCAAACCGCTGGTGCTTGTCGAGACGAACGAATTCGTGGTCGCGGCCACCGAGGAAGTGGCCGTGCGGCGGGCCTTCGCGGGCGATCATGTCGTGCACGAGCCGGCACCGGGCGCGTCACTTTTTTTTCCGCCCGGCGACGGCGCCCGGCAGACGTGTGACGTCGAGGTATTTTCGTGATGCCTGGTTCAGAAGCCGACGCTGTCACGATCGACTGCGGCGAGAAGACGGTTCGCGTGATCAACCGCGCGATTCGCGACGCGGCCGCGTCGGGGGCACGTGCCATCGAGGTGTTGAACCCAGGGCGCGGCATAACCTGGCCGTGGCGATGCCGGAGGGCATCACCGTGACGATCCGCGGGAGCGCGGGTTATTACGTGGGAGGCCTGAATGACGGCGCGACCGTGATCGTTCAAGGCGGGGGCGGCTGGGGAGTCGGCGAGAGCATGCGCGACGGTACGATCGTCATTGATGGGAACGTGGGGAACGCGGCCGCCGCGTCGATCCGGTCGGGAACCGTGGTGATCCGTGGTGATGCCTCGACGCGTGCCGGTATCGCCATGAAAGGGGGCACTGTGATCGTGGGAGGCAACGCCGGACCGATGGCGGGCTTCATGATGCAGAAGGGAATTCTCGTCATTTGCGGCGACGCGGCCGACGGCGTCGCGGATAGCATGTACGCCGGCACGGTCTTTCTCGGCGGCCGCCACGGCGAGGCTCGGCGCCGATGCCGTTTTCGAGGACACAAGCGCCCTCGACCGGGAACACCTGGCCGCGTTACTCGACGAGTGGAAGGTTGTGGCGCCCGCAACCGGATTTCGAAAAATCGTCGCGGGAAAACGTCTCTGGAATTTCCAGCTAAGCGACAGGCATTTGTGGAAATCAGCGCTGTAAATGAGGGTGCGGCCTCGATGCCACGAAAGTGCATGTGCGACCTGAACACTTGATTGACAGCGACCCGTGGCGCCCGTAGAGTGAACGCCAAGAGGTGGCCTGCGGCACCTCCACGGCTTGACCCTCCTTCACGCGCAATACTTGATGACGATTTCGGGGATCGAATTCATTGCGGCAGGAGCGTCGCCACTGGTATCTGGCTCCCGATTCATGGCCATTGCGTCGCATTGTGACTGAGGTGTGGCTCGGGCCGTCATGGTGAAGGGTTTCGCTGAATGCGACTCGCCGAACTTTATGAACGCGCGGTCAACTGGCCGAAACCGTCCGCCATCTACATCGTGATTGGCGTCGCGATCGTGATCGGCCTCGTCGGTTACATTATATTTTTCACGAGGCGCGTCTGGTTCGGCCGGATTCTGGGGATCGTCAGCGTGCTCGCGATCATGGGGGGGATGTACGTTCTCACCGAACAGACCTTCACCGAACGCCAGAGCAACGATATCACGATCAAGCGCTACCGCTTCCGCGATCAAACGCGGCAGCTCATGTTCGCGGTCTTCGCGATCGTGCCGTGCGCGGCGGTGGGTCTCGGATGGATCGGCTCGACCAGTACCCGCCACCGGGCGCGTGGGCAGTATCCCAAGCACCTGAAAGAGGGACGAAAGCTTCTGGCGAGAAAGGAATTCGACGGAGCGTTGCGCCAGTTCACGCTGGCGATCCACGCGGCGCCCGAGCTCGCCGAGGGCTATTTCCGGCGCGGCTCCGTCTATCTCGAAATGGGCAATACCGACCAGGCCGTCACCGATCTCGAACGCGCGATCTCGTGCGACCCGCGGCACGCCGGCGCCCACATGGAACGCGCCAAATTACGCTCCGACAGGGGAGATTTTGACGGCGCGCTCGATGACTTCGCACGCGTGATGACAGTCCGTGCCAACGATCCCCAGATCTACTTGCACCGAGGCGCCTGTCTGGTCAAGAAAGGGCTCCTGGGCGAGGCCGCGTCTGACTTCAATCGAGTTCTCAAATTGACCAATCACTCTGATTATGCCGAGCCCGCAAAGGATTATCTCGCTCAACTCGAGCAGCAGCGAGTGGACTTTCCCCCGGTTTACATGGCCAATGGTTCGCCCGCTCAACCGACTTCCGTGCCGAGTAGCGGACCTCAGGACCAGATGAGTTGAGCGAACGAATGAAGAGCGACGAGCGATCGGACGGCACGCCGCGCTCAGCAAGCGAGCGAGCCGCCCAGATCGGCGGCGATCCCTCGCCGGCCGAGACCTCCGGGACGTTCACGCCCGCCGCGATCGAGGATATCCAGATCAAGGCCGAGCTCGCACGCTACCGGATCCGCGGATTCGGCTCGCTCAGGCGGCGGACATGGGCCACGTTTGACGATCTGACGTTCATCCCCGGCACCTTGACACGCATCCCGCTGGAAGGCTACCGCGAGGCGTGCGCGACCCGCACGGTCCTCGGAACGAGGTTCGCGAAAAAGCCGATCACGCTCGAGATCCCGCTGATGGTGACGGGCATGAGCTTCGGCGCTGTCTCGCGCAATGCCAAGACGGCGCTGGCACGCGGTGCCCGGCACGCCGGCACGTCGACGACAACCGGCGACGGCGGCATGCTCGATGTCGAGCGCACTGAATCGAACATCATGGTATACGAGGTTTTGCCGAGCCGGTACGGAATCAACATCCAGCATCTTCGACAGGCCGACGCGATCGAGCTGACGATCGGCCAGGGGGCCAAGCCGGGGACCGGCGGGCTTCTGCTGGGCTCAAAAGTCTCGCCCGAGATCGCCGCCCTGCGTGACCTACCGGCCGGCGTCGATCAGCGCTCGCCCTGCCGCCATCCCGACTTTCTCGGACCCGACGACCTGGTGATCAAGATCGAAGAGCTTCGCGAAGCGACCGACCACGAAATCCCGATCTTCGTCAAGATGGGAGCCTCGCGCACCTTTGACGACGTTCGCCTGGCGGCGAAAGCCGGCGCCGATGTGATCGTGGTGGACGGGATGGAAGGGGGCACCGGCGCCTCGCCCGAGCTTTTGCAAGAACACACGGGCATACCGACGTTGGCGGCCGTTTGCGAGGCTCGCGCCGCGCTCGAAGACGTCGGGCTTTATGGCAAGGTGCAGCTCATCATCGCGGGCGGGCTTCGCCACGGCTCGGATTGTGCCAAGGCCCTGGCCCTAGGGGCCGACGCCTGCTACCTCGGCACGGCGCTGCTCATCGCGCTCAATTGCAATAAACCGATCTTCGTGGAAGACTACCACAAAATCGGTGCCGCACCCTATTCGTGCCACCATTGCCACACGGGGCGTTGCCCGGTTGGCATCACGACGCAGGACCCCGAATTGACGGCCCGCCTCGAAGTCGACGCCGCCTCCGAGCGTGTCGCCAATTTTTTCCACGCTCTGACGTCGGAAATCCAGATCCTCGCACGCGCCTGCGGCAAGAGTGATGTTCACCACCTCGAGCCCGAGGATTTGCGCCCCTTGAGCCTCGAAGCCTCACTCATCACGGGACTCCCCCTGGCCGGCACGAACCGCGTCTTTGGCGGCGGGCCGGGCTGGAAAGAGTCATCAAGCGCTCACTGATGTGCCGCCCTGGCGCTGTGAGAGGTTCGACTTGCACCGATTTCGCGTTCATGGCGTTTTCATTGACGAACCACGCGGCACCCAGCGCGTCAGGCCTTTGTTGGAGTTCCGCCTTCAGGCGGCTTTTTACGATATCAACCAGAGCAGACCGGCTAAAGCCCGACATCCAACGGTCGCCTGCTGGAAGTCCGCCTTCTTGCGGCTTCTGACGATATCAGCCGGAGCAGACCGGCTAAAGCCCGACATCCAACGGTGGCCTGCTGGAAGTCCGCCTTCAGGCGGCTTCTGACGAACCCGAGATTGCGCCTGAGTGCGAGATTTCAACGGACCGCCGCGCAACGAAAACGGGCGGACTCGAGCGCCACGAAAGACTCAGTCAAGGTCTACTTTCATCGCCCCAGTACCGCCCTGGCGTCCGTTTATCGCAACGGACAGTCCCCGGCCGCATGACCGATAACACCACGTTTACAGATCAGGCCAGCGCACTCTTCACAACCTGTCCGCGCACCCCGGTCAACCGGTGATCGAACCCCTGATAAAAATAGGTTAACTTCGTGTGGTCCAGGCCCATCAAATGCAAGATCGTGGCGTGCAAGTCAGAGACATGGCATCGATTCTCGACCGCGTTGAAACCCAGGTCGTCAGTCGTTCCGATGGTTTGGCCCCCCTTCACACCGGCGCCTGCCAGCCACATCGTGAATCCGAACGGGTTGTGGTCGCGACCCGGCTTGCCGACGCCTTCACTCGTCGGCGTGCGCCCGAATTCGCCCCCCCAGATCAAGAGCGTCTCGTCCCAGAGGCCGGTCCGCTTCAGATCGGCGATCAGAGCCGCCACCGGTTGGTCAGTCTCGCCGGCGTGCAGCGTATGATTCCGGATGCAGTCGCTATGCCCGTCCCACGTGTCTTCAAGGTGCCCGCCACCCGAGTAGAGCTGGATAAACCGCACCCCGCGCTCGAGTAGCCGCGCGCGAGCAGGCATTTGCTCCCGAAATCACGCGTCCGGTCCTCATCGAGACCATACATCTCGCGCGTCCGGCGGTCTTCCTGCGTGAGATCGACCACCTCCGACGCCGCGGTTTGCATCTTGAACGCCAGCTCGTACGTCTGAATCCTCGCGGCAAGCTCTGACTCGTCAGGGTGGCTCATCATATGGTCACGATTCAGATCCTGGATCAGATCGATCGCATGCCGTTGCGACCGCGCGGTCGTGCCGGCCGGGCTGGCGAGGTCGAGCAGGGGGGAGCCTTTGCCCCGGAACAGCGTTCCCTGGTAGGCAGCCGGCATGAATCCGGCCGCCCAGTTGGACGCTCCCGAAATCGGCCCGCCGCGCGGGTCGGTCATCACGACGAAACTGGGCAGGCTTTCGCTCTCGGTTCCCAGGCCATAGCTCAGCCATGAGCCCAGGCTCGGCTTGCCGATCACGACGCTACCCGTGTTCATCTGGAGGCAGCCCGAAGCATGCGCGGCCGTGTCGGTATACATCGACCGGATCACGCACAGGTCGTCGGCAAACCGCGCCGTGTGCGGAAAGAGATCGCTGATTTCGAGGCCGCTCTGGCCGCGCTTGCTGAAGGCAAACGGCGACTTCATCAAATGACCGACCGGCCGGCTGTTCGAGCCGACGGCCGTCGTGCCGTGATAAGCCGAGCCGTCGAACCGGTCAAGTGCGGGCTTACGATCAAACGTGTCGACCTGGCTAGGGCCGCCGTTCATATAAAGAAAGATGACGTGTTTCGCACGCGTCGGGAAATGCGAACGCTTGGGGGCCATCAAATACGGCCGTGGAGCTGGCGTCGCCTCGCTCTTTTCAACAGGCTCACCACCGCGCACAGAGGGCGTGAAAAAACCCGTGCGCGATAGCAGATCGATCATGGCGAGGCCAGCGAATCCACCGCCGGCCTCCCAGAGAAACTCGCGGCGCGACCGGCCGCAGGGCGTTGGATTGGCGATGAATCGGCGAATCCCAGGAATGGCAGGAGCCATGGGCCGGTCCTCTTCGCGGATGGTCGGATTGGGTCGGGTCGGGTCAGATTCGATCGACCGCGTCGTGTCAGTCAGGATAAACAAATTCGTTGGTGTTGAAAATGGCCCGGCAAAGCTGCACGAGCGCTTCATGCCGGGCGTCGGCCCGCCTGAGCGATCGGCCCGCGCGCTCGGCTTCCTCGACGCGGTCCTCGGTCTCTTTCTCGAGAAACTCGGATAGCTTCACACGCTCAGTACTGCGCGGGCTCCGCGAAAAAGCGAGCTGATAGGCGCGATCGAACTGCGCCAGGCAATCATCACGTGTCGACTCGTGCTCGAGCCGGTCGGCGAAGTGACGCGCTTCCATGTTGACGAAATCGCCATTCAAGAGCGTGAGTGCCTGAGTCGGCACGCTTGTCACGTGGCGTCGCGCCGCCGATCGGCCCGTATCGCAAAAATCGAGAACGTCAAGCATGGGAACGATCAGCGACCGCTTGATAAATGCGTAAACAGTGCGTCGCGACGCTGAGACCTCGTCAAATCGCGGCCAGATTTTTTCTGGGTCGCTACTGCCGGCGAGCGCGGCGGCCGGGATCGAAGGATACATGCTCGGACCATACATCTGGCGGTTGAGTGAGCCGCTGATCGAGAGCATCATGTCGCGGATCACTTCGACGTCGAGTCGCCGGTAGGGCATGTGCCCCAGGAGCCGATTGTCGGGATCGACGCTCGCCTGGCGCGGATCGACCCGGGTGCTCATTCGATAGGCGCTGCTTGTCAGGATCAGGCGGTGCAGCGACTTGAGACGGCTGCCATGCTCGACAAACCAACTGGCGAGCCAATCCAGAAGTTCGGGATGCGTCGGTGGATCGCCCATGGTGCCGAAGTCGCTCGGCGTGCGCACGAGGCCAAGGCCGAAATGATATTGCCACACGCGGTTCACGATCACGCGCGCGGTGAGCGGGTTTCGGCCGTCGATCAACCATTTCGCCAGAGTGGCTCGCCGCAAGGACGTGCCCTTGCTGCCCGCCGCAGGGGGAAATTTCGGTTGCAACGACACAGTGACCGCCGGCACGCCCGGCCCGACTTCGGGCCCGGGCTCGGTCGCCTGACCGCGATGCAGAAGCCGGGTCACGGGCGGCGCTGCGGTTGGCTCGTGCAGAAAATAGCCCTGCTGGCCGCTCGCCGATCGGGCCGCGGACGGGGCGAGACTGCTCATCAAGGGCAGACTGAGTTCAGAGCGTCCGTTCACGGGCCTCTTCAGGGGTGCGAAGACCGCAACCATGCGGTAATAATCATGCATTGTCAACGGTTCAAACTTGTGATTATGGCAACGCGCACATCCGAGCGTCAGACCGAGGAACACCTCGGAGGTCGTGACGACCATGTCATCGAGCTGATCGTACCTGTCTTGCTTGGGGTCAGCCGGCTCATCGTCCCACGGTCCGAGCCGATAATAGCCGGTGGCCACCAGGCTATCGGTCGACTTGTCGGTCTCGGGCAGCTCGTCGCCGGCAAGCTGCTCGAGCACAAAACGGTTAAAGGGTTTGTCGGCATTGAAGGAGCGAATCACATAATCGCGATATCGCCAGACAAACGGCTTGGCGGCGTCGCGCTCGTATCCGTTGGAATCGGCGTACCGGACCAGATCGAGCCAGTGCCGCGACCATCGTTCTCCATGGGCGGGCCGGGCCAGGAGATCGTCGACGAGTGATTCAACCGCGTGGGGCGTAGCCGCAAGATCAGCGACCGCCGTCGCCGCCTCCTCGGGCGAGGGGGGCAAGCCCGTCAGATCGAAGAACAAGCGGCGGACCAAAGCACGCGGCTCGGCGGCGGGCGCGGGGGAAAGTCCCTGTTCCTCGAGTTTGGCCAGCACGAACCGATCGATCGGATTGCGGACCCAACCGTTGTTTTTCACATCGGGAACGCGTGGTCTCTTGATCGGCTGGAAGGCCCAATGCGAACGGTCATCGGCCGTGATGATGGCGTCGTAACTCGCAAGGTCCTCGGCCGGTCTGGAAGCGCGAGGCGGCCCGGCCCCCGAAGCCGAAGTTGCTATTCCGCTCAAGCAAATAACGAGGAACAAGTGGCGCGAGCGATTCGCAACACAATGGCCCTTCCGGCTGGGATTGTCGCGCGGCGATTTTGCGGCCATGAAGCTCGTCCCTCCTCGCGGTCTGCCCAGATGACGCCGATCCGAACTCCCTAACTCTAAGTCTCTTGCGAAGCGCAAGCAAGTAGAGACGACGGCCAGTCGGCCAGTCATGTCGTGGGCTCGGTTGGCCGCATCGAACCTGTTGCCGCTTCGGCCGCACACTGCGTTTCCCCTCGTTGTTGCGATACAATGGGCCTCGACGTGCTATGGTGCACCACCCGGGCTGAAGACGACCAGGTCTAATGGGACGCCACGCGATGCCCTCATTCGACGCCGCGAAAAACCTCCTGTTCGGTTTACTCGCAATGCAGATCGGGCTCGTCACTCAGGAAGCGCTACTGGGCGCGTTTCGAGTCTGGATCCACGATAAGAGCAAGGATCTGGCGGATCTGTTGATCGACCGCGGACATTTCGATCGGGCCGACCGCGATGCCATCGATATCCTGGTCGCGCACCATCTTGGCCGCCATGGCGGCGACGCCGCGAAGAGTCTCTCGTCGCTCTCGGCCGAGCAGACGCTCAGGCGCAAGCTCGCTGATCTCGGCGATTCTGACGTCGAGGCGAGTATCGCGTTTGTCAGGACGGCATCGACCGAGGCCGATTTCGACCGCACGGCGACGCAGAGCGTGGGCGCGGCGACGGCCGAGGGACAGCGATTTCGCATCTTGCGCGGTCATGCCCAGGGGGGGCTGGGCGCTGTCTACGTCGCCCTCGACGCCGAGCTCAATCGCGAGGTCGCGCTCAAACAGATCCTCGAAGATCACGCCGACGACGAAGACAGCCGCCAGCGTTTCGTCGTTGAGGCCGAAGTGACCGGCGGTCTCGAGCATCCCGGAATTGTCCCGGTTTACGGGCTCGGCACGTATGCCGATGGCCGGCCGTACTACGCGATGCGGCTCATTCGTGGCGATAGCCTCAAGCAGGTGATCCGCCAGTTTCATGAAGACCCCGAGCTCAACCGCTATCCCGGGTTGCGTTCACTCAGGCTGCGTGCGCTGCTCCGGCATTTTATCGACGTGTGCAACGCCATCCACTATGCCCACAGCCGTGGCGTGCTCCATCGCGACATCAAGCCGAGCAACATCGTGATCGGGAAGTTCGGCGAGACGCTCGTCGTCGACTGGGGGCTGGCCAAAGCGACCGGCCACTCCGACCCCCAAGCCGGCGAGCAAACCCTGATCCCGGCATCGTCGGGAGACAGCGCCGAGACGCTACCCGGAAGCGCGCTGGGGACACCTCCGTACATGAGCCCCGAACAGGCGATCGGCAACATCGCGGGGCTCGGACCAGCTTCGGACGTCTATAGCCTGGGTGCGACGCTCTATCACATCTTGTGCGGCGCTGCCCCGTTCGGCGGTGACGATGTGGCCGCGATCATCCAGGGCGTGATCCGTGGCGACTTTCCGCGCCCGCGCATGCGCAAGCCATCGATCGATGTGGCACTTGAGGCTGTTTGTCTGAAAGCGATGGCCCGGCTGCCGCACGAGCGATACATGTCGGCCAAGGCACTCGCCGACGATGTCGAGCGCTGGATGGCCGACGAGCCGGTGAGTGCGTTTCGCGACTCGCGGGCCCGGCGCACGGCCCGCTGGTCGCGTCGTCATGCGGCGATCGTCACCGGGGGGGGAGCGATCCTGCTCTCAGCGGCCGTTGCGATGGCGGGCGTCACGTGGCTCACGACCCAGCAAAACCACCGTCTGGAACAGGCGCGAAACGAGACAACGCGCCAGAAGGAACAGGCGGTGACGGGCAAGGCGATGGCCTCGCGGGCCGTTCGTGAAATGCTCGAGCAGGTTTCCAGAAAAGATCTCTTAAATGTGCCGCAAGCCGAAGGGTTGCGTGTCAAACTGGCCGAGCGTGCCGTCGAATTCTATCGCGAGTTCGATCGCCTTCAGCCGAATGATCCCGATACGCGCTTCGAGCTGGCACGCGTCGAAGAGCAGGTCGCTAGCTTGTACCGCATGATCGATAAATACGACCTCGCTACTGCGGGATACACGTCGGCGATTCGAATCCTCGGTGGGCTGGTCGCACGCGATCCTGCTGAAGAGAATTACAGAGAACTCCTCGCAAACACCGAGGACCAGATCGGGGAGATGATCAAGATGAGAGGGGGTGCGGACGCCGAGGCCGAGCCTCACTATCGCGATGCCGTGCGCCTTGCCGCCGAATTGCTCAAGCGCGCCCTCAGAATCCGCGCTTTCAATCGTTGGTGGCACGTACGCACAATGACTTTGCCAACATGCTCACGAATGCCGGTCGTGATATCGAGGCTGAGCCGCTGGCAAGACGAGCCTCCTCCGCGGCGCTTTCATATCGGGCGAGTTTGCCGGTTATCCCCGACCCCGAGAAATATGCACTTGACTGGGTGATCCTGCCCATGACCATGGCCACTCACGGCGCGATCCTATCAAAATTAGGTCGGGCGCAAGATGCCGAGAATCCGCTCCGGCAAGCGATTGACGCCCTCCGCGGCCTGCTCAAAGTTTACAGTGACGGCAACGACCTGCAGTTTCTGCTCGCTGCCACTCTCAGGGACTGGTCGGGAGTCGTCGCCGCCGATCCGTCTCGTCATGCTGCGGCTCTCAACGCGCTTAATGAAAGCGTCGTTTTGCTCTCCTCGTTGGTGAAGCGATTTCCCGTCGTCGGATTCTACAAACAGTACAACTTGGGCCTACGTGCCGAACGAGGCGCGATGAGGTTACTCGCAGGAAAGCTTGAGCTCGCAAGCGAAGACTTGGTTTACGCGGATGAGCAATTAACACAACGCCGTGAGCGACAGACAGGCGCCCTTGAGCCAATCCAGCAGCTTGGAAAGGTTAAGGGCCAACTCGCGCGCCTTGCGTTTCGCGTGGGAAAACGCACTGAAGCCGCGAGATTCATCAAGCAAGCGATCGCGCTTCAGGAGGAGGCCCTCAGGATGGACCCGACCAGCCAAGTCGACCGTGAGCTTCTGAAGCGCCATCGTGAATTTCTCAAAATCCTGGCAGGATCGTCGTAATCCTTTGGAAAATGGAAGTGAAGAGCTGTCTAATCGTCGACCGTAATTGGTTTCGCTGCGGGTTGAATCGCTGTTTGAGTTTGCTGCGTCGGATTTTGAAGATTTCCGGTGAGCATGCCCGTACTCACGAACTTCCTCCAGAAAATGAAATATTCAAGCCATCCTCTGAGAAAGGTCAACTGTTTCTTCGACGGTGTGAGCTGAATCATCGCGACATTCGGTGTCGCAATCGGGATCAAGGTGACCACCGCGGTCCAGTCTGTCTCGTGTTTTTTGTCCAGATCCCTCTGAAAGTCGAAGACGGCCACTGTGTAGCCGCTCAAGTCTGTGCTTGCAGGATCGCCGTATACGACAAGGGTGGATGTGGACTGTCGCTTAAAATGTGGAGGGTAATACAGGAAATCGAGCGTCATTGTTCTCTTACCCCAGATGATAAAGGTGTCAGCATCGAGACCGCCTGCGTACGGTTGTCGTGCTTCCGATCACTGTCAAAACGACGGTGGATCCGATAGGGCGAGGCGGCGCTAATCAAGTGCCGATCCGCGGGTACGGCATCAAACTGCTCGACATGGAGCCGCCAAGGCCGATCACGTCGACGAGTAGCCGCGAAAGCTAAGTCCACTGGGCGTCTTTTTCATCACGCAACGCGAGATGCTGCTCGGATCGCAGCCCGAAGCGGCAGACACTTTAGTGGGCTCGCCATTACGTAGTACAGACGGTGTCCACCATATTTCGACTTTGAACTTACGAACCGTCCCGTGCTCTCATCGCCACGAATCCCAGCGCCGCGGATCGCCCGCGCACGTCAGCATAACCGCGACGATAACGCGTCACAATCAGGGACGTCCCGCGTCACCAAAGTTTTTCTGGCCAAAATGCCAGGGTCAGAAGGAACCGTCGGATTCGCTCGGTCAGGTCCGGCTATGGATCGTTTTGATAAGACAACCAAGATCGGACGGTGTGGCTAACTTTTCCGAAAACGTCAACGGCGGCCGTCTGAAATGGTTTCGCTTGGTCTAGGGCTATCAGGAAAAGAGACGTAGAATCCGATCAAGATAGGGTGGCAAGGTGGCGCGTGCTCGGCGGCGGGAGTGGAGCTTCCGATACGACCGTGCGAAGGAATGCCTCCCCTGCGACGACGGAGTAGCTCATGAGTCTCACGTTGGTCCGCCGATCGCTGCGCTGGAAAAATAATCTCAAACGCCTGGTGATCACGTCGCTCGTGGTCGTCGCGACACAACCGCATGCCGGCGCGGGACTTGGCTCGCGCGGTGTCGATCCCGCGCAGGTCTTGCCACTCGATCAGATCGCTCCCGAACAGCGAGAGCTCGTCGCCGAAGTGATCCGCGATCATACGTTCCATCGCCAGGGCGAGCCGGAAACATTTCAGTGCGAGGGGAGCCTTTATCTCAAGCTGGTCAACGAACCGCTCCTACCACTGACATTGTGGAAGGATCTGAGCGCATCTCCCGTCCAGCTTCAAAAGATCGGCCCGGAGCGGTACCAGGGGACCGACGGGGCCGGCGCAACGGCCGTCTGGGATTACGTTTTGCGCACGCCGCGCCTCCACGTGCTTCTGGCTTACTTGAATTACGTGAGCCCGCGAAGCAGCGCCCGCATGGACGCCAAGATCGTCTTGATTGTGCACGCCAACTACGTTCGCGATAGCAACAAGGATCCCTGGATCCAGCACGTCATCGAGGCTTACGTAAAAATCGATAACAAAGGCTGGAAAGCCGTTGCGCGCACCCTCAGGCCGCTGATCGAGCGAATCCTCGAAGACCAGGTTCGCGAAGCGGGCTACTTTGTGTCGCTCATGAGCCGCCTGATCGTCACCTACCCCAACTGGGCCTGCCAGGTGATCGGTGGCGAGCCCTCGGTCGACGCCGACACCAAAAAGCAGTTTCACGCTCTCGTGGCCCAGGCGAAAAAGCCGGGCGCACAGAAAGGTCGGCCCGTCGTTGCCCAGAATAGTAGTGCGCCGCCCACGGGCGACCCGCGCCGGCGATAGCCGGCGCCCTGTCGTTGACCCGATAGAGCGATCGAGTCGATCGATACCGCATCAAGTCAGCCATGCTCTGTTTCACACTTCAGCGTGCTCGTACGACGCGACCTTTTCGGTCGGCAGGTCGGGGTGAAGTCCGCGCTGGATCATGGCCATCCGCTCGCGGTGGCGAATCGATTTCTTGACGACGCCGTCAATTGTCCCGCATATCATCGCCACGATCGGGATCCATGCAAACCAAGGAAGTGCATTGAGAATCGTCACAACACCCATCATCGAAATGCCTTTCGTCGGATAGCGTGTCAACCGGTCAGAACTGTGGAGGCGAGATCGTCGTCGAGCCTTCAGAGCAGCGGCGAACGGCCTTTTCATTTCATTCGTCGACCGTCGTCAAAACTTGAACACGAAATCCGGCGGCACCAAGAATCAGGCCGAGATATCACGCCTGATCGCGACCGGGCCAATCGGCACTCTGGTGTGTCGATAGTGGATCGACCGAAGGCTCGAGCCGCGACGAAAAGCTCGTCAGTGAAATGCCCCCGCGGATTGGTCGATCCCGTGCGTTGTGAGGCTGGCCCCCGCGGCACCCGCGTGCATGTGGGGCTGCGGAGCGAGCCGATGGGCGGCCGCCGGCTCGACCGAGAATCGAATGCCGATGCGGCGGCCGAAGTTGCTCAGCATATCAAGTAACGCATAGAAGACCGGTGTCACGAGGAGCGCCAGGACAAGCGAAAGCATCTGTCCGCCGATGATCACTTTCGCCATGCTGGCCCGCGCACCGGCTCCTGGACCATTGCCCAGAGCGATCGGGACCATGGCCGCCACGAGCATCACGGTCGTCATGAGGATGGGCCGCAGGCGCGTGTGGTTCGCTTCGATGATCGCGTCGTGACGCGGCATTCCCTTCGCGCGAAGCTGGTTGGTCGCGTCGACCTGAAGAATTCCATTCTTCTTGACGATCCCCACCAGCATGAACAGCCCGAACATCGCGTAGAGATCCATGGGCGTGTTGAACAACACCAGTGACAGCATTCCAAAGGGAATCGTCACAGGGAGCGCCATCGAGAATCGCAATGGGCTGCATCCAGCTCTCGAACTGGGCCGCCAGGATCAGATACATGAACGTGATCGAGAGCCCGAACGCGATCAAGAAGTAATAGCCGGTCTCGCCCAGCGTCTTGGCCTGGCCCGTGAATTCGTACCTGTATTGCGGGGGCAGGTGCATCGCCTTCAAGATCCGCTCGGCACGGGCGATCGACTCGCCCATCGCGATCCCCTCGGGATTGCCGACGACCGTGACGATTCGCTCACGCCCGAGGCGTTCGATCTCGGTCGGGCCGCGGTCTTCGTTCAGTTTGGCCAGACTGGCCAGTCGCACCAGGCCGACGGCCGGCGATGGGAACGTGATCTGATAGAGGTCTTCGCTGGTCGATCGTTTTCCCGAATCGGCCCGCAGCCAGACGTCGTATTGCTCGTCTCCCTCGCGGAATTTTGAAACGGGCAGCCCGCCGACCAGGACGCGCAGCGTGTCGGCAATCGTGCCGACGGGCACACCGAGGTCGCTGGCGGCTTCGCGGTCGATCACGACCTGAACCTCGGGCTTCCGCAACGAGAGCGTGGTGTCGAGGTCGACGATGCCACCATCGCGCTTGAGCTCGGTGATCAGATGATCGCCGTAGGTCGCGAGCTGATCGAGGTCAGGACCGGCCAGGCTGACCTGAAACGTTTGCGGCCGCCGGCCCCCCTGAAAGGGGGACACGTCGTTCACGCTCACTCTCAGGTCGGGATAGTCTTCGAGAAAGATACGCGCTTCCTGCTGAACCTGAAACTGGTCGTACGGGGCACTGGCGAAAAAGCGGCGGGCATATCCGGCGATATCCCACCAGCCGCGGAGCGGGATCGCTTCGTGGCGATCTTCGAGGTCGGTCATTCGGACGTAGATGGTGCCGCGCGTGACGTCGCCTTCGCCCTTGACCACGCGGCCCCCCTCGGTCTGGCCGACGGTCGTGAAAACGTGCCGCGTCCCGCGGAGCTTCCAGATCCGCGTTTCAAGCTCGCGCGTGAGGCGGGCGGTCCGTTCGAGCGAGTAACCTTCGGGCGTCGTGATGCTGACTTCGTATTCGCTTTGATCGTCACGCGGGATGAGCGAGATCCCCATCAATCGCCCGATCGGCACGGTGCTGTAAATGACCAGCGCCGTCAAGACGACGACCAGAAACTTGTGCCGCAGCGCCAGGCCGAGCACGCCGCCATAGGCACTATCCATGATCCGGTAGAAGAACCCCGACTTCGAGCTCGCATGATGACTCTCGCCGGGAAGCGCCGGCTCGAGCTTGAGGAACCGGCTGCAAAGCATGGGCGTGAGCGTGAACGAGACGAAAAGACTCATGACGACGGCGAAGGCGACCGTCAGCCCGAAGCTCGAGAAAAACCGGCCGACGATCCCGCCCATGAACGCGATCGGCACGAAGATGACCACGAGCGAGAGGCTCGTCGCCAGCACGGCCAGCGCGATTTCGCGCGTCCCTTGCCGCGCGGCGGCCATACCATCCATGCCGTCTTCTTCCATGTGCCGGAAGATGTTTTCATGAACGACCACCGCATCATCGATCACGATCCCGATCGCCAGGATCAGGCCGAGCATCGTGATGTTGTTGAGCGTGAAGCCCATGTATCGCATGAACATAAATGTCGGAATAATCGATGTCGGAATCGCCAGGGTCGCGATCACGGTCGTGCGCCAGTCGCGAATGAAGAGCAAGATCGTGGCTGAAACGAGGACTGCCGCCAGCATGAGGTGGAACTTGACCTCTTCGATCGATTTCTTGATGAATCGCGACTGGTCGCGAATGACCTCGGTCGTGATATCGGCCGGCAGTGCCAGGCGAAGCTGGTCGAGGCGTGCCTTGACGTCGTCAACGACCTTGACCGTGTTGACTCCCGACTGCTTCTGGACCACGAGACTCACGGCGCTATCGCCGTCGAGCCGCGCCAGCGTTCGCGGCTCTTCAAACGCGTCTTCGGCGCGGCCGACGTCGCGTACGCGGATCGGATAGCCGTTGCGATTGGCGACGATCAGGTCGTTGAATTCCTTCTCGGTCTGAAGCCGCCCCAGGGTTCGCAGCACCAGCTCGCGCGATCCCTGATCCATCCGGCCGCCGGGAACTTCAAGGTTTTGCCGTGTCAAGGAGATGCGCACATCTTCAACCGACAGGTTATAGCCGGCCAGGCGCTCGGTATCGAGCACCACGTTCATGGCGCGGATCCGGCCGCCGACCAGGTTGATCGAACCGACGCCGTTGACCGTCTCGAGCCGCTCCTTGATCTGCTTGCGCGCGAGCTCGGTGACCTCGCGGAGGTCGCGCCGGCCGGAGACGGCGATCGTCATCACGGGCATCGAGCTGGTGTCGAACTTGTCGACGATCGGCGGGTCGGTGCCGTCGGGAAGATCGGCCAGGATCGTGTTGACCTTGTCGCGAACCTCCTGCATTCCGACGTCGCCGTTCTTCGAGAGCAGGAACTGAACGGTGACGATCGACACGCCCTCGGTGGTCGTCGACCGCAGCTCGTCGATGCCCGAGACCGTGTTGATGATGTCTTCGATCGGCTTGGTGACGGTGGTCTCCATCTCCTGGACGCTCGCGCCCTGGAGAACGGTCGTCACCGTGCAGACGGGGAAATCGACGTCGGGGAAGAGATCGACGCCCAGCTCGCCATAGGAAAAGAGGCCGAGGACCACCGGAATGGCCACGAGCACCCAGGTGAAGACGGGCCGGTTGATACAGACGTCGGAGATGGTCATCGGAAATGAGTCCCCATATTTCTTGAGAAAAGTATCGACCCCAGGCCGCACGTGTACAGCTCGCGTGCGCGGCGCTAGCGCCGGGAGGGGGACGGGGGTCGAGCCGCCGTCTCGGGGACTTTGTTTTCCGCCACGGGTTGGGGGCGCGGCCGGCGCCACGGGCTCGCGAACGACGACAGGGGTTCCTTCGGCGAGCTGCGTTTGGCCCGTGGTCACCACGGTGGCGGAGGCCGGTAGTTGCTTGCTCGATACCTCGATCCAGCCGCGGCCTTCGCTACCGGTCTTGATGTCGTCAATCGAGCGGGCCTTGCCGTTCTCGACAATGAACAGCTTGGTGACGCCCGCGAAACGGATGATCGAATCAATCGGCACGACGGCGGCCTTGGACTCGGTGTCGGTGATGATCGAGGCCTTGGCGAAGCCGCCGGGACGGAGTAAACCACGCTCGTTGGGAACCAGGGTCTCAACCTGGAATGTGCGGCTCGACGGATCGACGGCCGGGTTGATTCTCGCGACCTTGCCCTCGATCGACAGGCCGGGGTGGGCACGCGTCGAGATCCGCACCGGCTGGCCGACGCGCACGTCTTCAGAATATTGCTCGGGAACCTGGCTCCAGAGGCGGATCGGATCCTCGATCACGAGCTCGACGACGGCTTCGCCTTCCTTGAGCATCTGGCCCTCGGAAACATGGCGCTTCGTCACGCCGTAAGAAAGCGTGCTCGTTCGCGTGATGCTCGGCGGCACAAGCTTCGGTGTCGGCGCGCGGATGAGCATGTCGCTCAGGGTTTGCTCGGCCTGCTTGAGGGCGACCTTCGCCGCGACCGCGTTGGCGATGACGGTTCGGGCCACCTGGATGGCGTCGTCGTAATTCGCCGTGGCCGTCCGCAAGTCGGTTTCGGCGTCTTCGAGCTCCTGGGGCGTTCCCGCGCCGCGCTGGGTCAACGCGCGCTGCCGGTTCAGGTGCTGCTGGGCTTTTTCGCGGGCCACTCGTTTCTGGACGACCGCGGGCACCCTGGCGATCGCGTCGTCGGCCACCTGGCCAATGAAGAGGGCCTCGCTGATTCCGTACTTCGTCACGAAATCCTCGGCCTGCTGCCTGGTGATCCCCAGTTTGATGAGCTCGCCGAGATATTTTGACTCGGCCTGCTGCACGGCCAGCCGGGCGTCGACCAGATCAAGCTCGACCAGGGGCTCGCCCGGTTTGACACGGTCGCCAATGTCATGAAAGTTTTTCAAGACCCGTCCCGCGCGCTTCGTGCCTAGTACCACCTGCTCCCAGCCGCGCAACGTGCCAATCACTTCGACGGTTCGCTCGACCGTGCGATGCTCGAGCGGAGCCACGGTGACCGCCACGACGCGGGGTGCGGCGGCTCCCTTGGTCGCCGCCTCGGAGCTTCCGTGGCCGCACCCGGATAGCGCGAGTGGCAGCACGACCGCGCTCAACATCACCGACGCGATGGATATATATCGCTTCGACATGATTATAAGTCCAATTCTTTTGGTCGGGAATGGGCGCCGAATCCGTGGAGCAGATCGTTGACCTGATCGCTCGCAAGGGCGCTGCCGAGGGGTTTCTCGTGATACAAGTAGTTGAGGGTAGAGACGATAATGAGCCCCCGGCAGGCCGTGGCACAGGCGTCGACGCGGCTCCGCGGCACGATACCCGCCTCGGCGAGCCGCCGGACGGCCGAGTCGGTCCAGCTCGTCAGGTCATCGCGGAAGGGCTCCAGCTCGCCGGCGATTTCCGCCCCGAGCGGGCCGAACAGCAGGGCATAGATAAACCGGCCGCGATCGGGATCGTCGCGGCAAAATGCGTACTGGGCTTCGACAACTTGCTCCAAACACCGCACCGGATCTTCGACCGAAGTGACAATCTTCCGCACCTCGGCCACCAGATTCGTCAGCGGAACGCTCAGCAGTGCTTGCGCCAGGCCTTCCTTACTACGGAAGTAATAGTACAACGTCGGCTTGGCGACCCCGGCGGCCTCGACGATCTCGCGCACCGAAGTCGCATCGTAGCCACGTTCGGCAAAGAGCCGGGCCGCCGCACGCGCAATATGGCGAGCCACCGAGTCCATTTCTCCCCGAGTTGCGCAACGGCCGGCATGAGTGACCTGATTTTCACAAAACGGGCATGTTTGATAGGATGGCGTTACTTACCGAACGGTAGGTATTATCGGCGCCACCGTCATTTTGGTCAAGCCGGGTTGATGAGTGTACGAAGGCCAAACCTATCAGTCTGTTATGACCGCTGTCACGCAACAGGAATTGTGGATCTGACACAGTTTAAGCCGTCCGGCTGACACGGCCGGATACCCTGTGCACGCATGATATGGTGTGATCATGGTCATCGGGAAGTGTGGACAATTCTTCAAGCCCCCGGGTTCGCTCCGATCCAGCGGGCTCGCACCGCGAAAGGACGGTCTCGCGTGGCCGGCATTGTGAACAAGGTTGAGACGGGGGCGCCGGGGGGCCGGGCGGTCGTGGGAAACCCGGTCGTTCTGGTGCCGTTTTATTCGGCCATCGAAAAGGAATGCGAAGACGGGCTGCGTGCCCTGGTGGCGGCCGGGATCGCGCTCAGCCGGTTTTCGCTGTCGTCGATCGATCTGTGCGCGAGCGCGATGCTCTCGGACGCCCTGGCCAGGGGCTTCGACCAGTTCTTGTTCATTGATGCCGACATCGGTTTCGACCCCGCCGACGCCCTGCGCATCCTGCGCGGCCCGAGCCCGTGGTGGCGGGGATCTATGTGCACAACAAGGGGCGCGACCTGGCAGCGACGTTCGCGCCGGGGGTGACGAAAGTGGTCTTCGGACCCGCGGCACCTGCCCTCTACCCGCTTCTTTACGCTCCGACCGGTTTCTTGAAAATCCGAGCCGAGGTGCTCACGCGCATGGTCGAAGAGCTCGATCTGCCCGAGTGCCAGTGGGGTTCGATCACCGGCATCCGCCCCTTCTTCTTGCCGATGTGCGTGCCGGATGGTCGCGGCGGCATGCGCCATCTCACCGAGGACTTCAGTTTTTCGGAGCGGCTGGCGCGGATCGGGATCACGCCGATGGCCGATACCACGATCAAGCTGGCCCATTTCAAGAAATATGGATTCACGTATGAAGATTTGACGCCGCGATCGGCTGTCACCAACTGGACGGTCGAAATCGCCTACGCGGACGGGACCGGGACGCAAGAGCCGATGTGACCGCCGTCATCTTGGCGACACGCACAAGGCGGTTTATCCTAAAAGAATGAACACGGCACCCGGCTCGAGAGAACCGGACGTGCCGGCACGACCTCGATCATGGGAGAAGCATATGAATGTCAAGCGTCAGGTCACGCCGACGATCACGGTCGGCGATCAGCCAGGTGAAGCCGATCTCGCGCAGCTCAAGGAAGAGGGTTATACCGGCGTGATCAACTTGCGCAATGACGGCGAGCCCGACCAGCCGCTCTCGACTGTCGAGGAGGGCAACAAGGTTCGCGCCCTGGGCATGGACTACCTTCATTACGGTGTCGGCTCGGCTCCCTTGACGACGCAAGGCGTGTCGGCCGTCTGCGACTTCATCGATAAGCATTCACAGGGCGACGAGAAAGTGCTCGTGCACTGCCGCCGTGGCCCGCGCGCTGTCGCCCTCTTGCTGCTCCATCAGGCCCGAGCCCAGAAATGGACCAACGCTCAGGTGTTCAACAAGGGCCGGGAGATGGGTCTCGAAATCGAGGGGTGCTCAAGATGATGGTCAATCATTTTCTGCAAGACACGACGTGTTGAAACAACCGGCGAGAGATACTGTGCAACCAGAATCGCCTGGCGGCCCACTCGAGGCGATGCGTCTGGCCACGGGGGGCGCATGAATCATTCGCGCGTTGGTTTCTTGCTCTTGTAGAAGCCCAGACGGTCGTCGAAGCCAATCCCGCGCCGGCCTCCGAAATTGACGGCCTTTTGCTGCAAGGGCGACTTGACGTTCTGGCGGATCAGCTTGATCGCCTGGGATTGCCACTTGATCGCGGCGTCGTAATCATCGGTTTCGGCACAGGCGGCCGCCAGCGTGTCGAGGCAGTCGGGGTCTTGCCAGCGGGTGAGCTCACAGGCCCTGGTCGCCAGCTCGACGGCCAGCTTGCCGTTGCGAAACCTGGCTTCATGAACGGTCGCCAGCATCCGGCCCAGTGTCATGTACGCGATCGCGTTTTCGGGATCGAGCCTGATCAAGTACGAAAACTCCTGGATCGCCCGGTCAAAATCTCGGCGCTGTTTCCATGCGTTGCCGCGTGCGATATACGCGGGAGCATACCGCGGATCGATTTGCAGGGCATGAGTGTAATCGGCGATGGCGTCGTCAAGCTTCAGGTCGCGCCGCCATTCGTTGCCGCGCGCGACCCAGAAAGCGGGGTTGTTGGGCTCGATGCGCAATGCATCTTCAAAGTCGGCCATTGCACTTTTGTGCATGCCCTGGGCCGACCAGCTCTCGGCCCGCGCGATCCGATATTTCGCGTTGCCGGGATCGTGGCGTATGGCCTCGTTGAAGTCGAGTATTTCGCGGTCGCGATAGTGCTTCTTGGCCCAGGCCTGGGCCCGCGCGGCATAGGCCGGCGCGAAATTGGGATCAAGCTTGATCGCCTCGCCAAAGTCGGCCAGGGCTCGGTCGTTGTCGCCCGAAGCGAGCCGGTCATTGCCATGAGTCAGCAGCTCCGCTGGCGTGAGCCCGGAAGCCTGGGTTTTTGCAGGTTCGGATCGGTCGAGCGCCGTGGTTACGGCCACCCCGCGATCGGTCGCCGTCCCGTTTTGTGCCGGGGCGAGCGATCCCGATCCCTCGGCCCGATAACCGGGGTTGACCGGATCGAGACGGATCGCCCGCTCGAGGTCGGTGCGAGCCTGAGCCATGTCGTTCCTGGCCAGCCAGGCACTGGCGCGAATGGCATAGGGCCGGGGGGATTGCGGATCGATACGAATCGCCTGGTTGCAGTCGTCGATCGCCGGACCGATCTGTTTCCGCGCCAGTTGGATCACGGCGCGCGTCTCATAAAACCGCGACAGATCGCGACCGCGGCGAATCGCCTGGTTCACATTCGCCAGCGCGCGTTCGAGATCGTTGCGGTAAAGGAGCAGCCGGGCATGGTTCCAGAAGGCCTCGGCGTCGCGCGGGTCGTTTGCCGTCATCTGGTCGAAGCGGGCGTCGGCCAGCTCGATCGGAACCACCTGGTCGCGCAGTAACCAGCCCCGGATGGTCTTGTCGCGCGACCTGACCTTCAGGCGGTCGGCCTCAACGATCTCCACCACGAACAGAAAGTGGTCCTGACTCGAGACGTACCGGCCATCGTCGATCAGGGGCGTTCCGGAGACGACGAGCACCACATCAGACCCAACCGCCGGCGCCAGAGCGGCGCCCCCTCCCGGCTCGTCTTCGCATCTTCAACGGCGGGCGCCGCGGTCTGCACGGATAAGAGCGACAGGCAAACAGCGGCCAACAGGCCTGCGATTTTCCGCGGCCTGGCCGCGGGGGGAGATACTTGCATCCTCGACCGCTCCTTGGAGCGAAGGTGGGGGAAATCGGCTGGGCGTGGTGACAGTTTCCAAGCGATACCGGTGCAGCGGCACCGTTTCGAGCGGTTCCAATCAGTCGGCGACAATCGTAGTCGAATCGTCCCGACAAATTATTTTAGTCACGCGCGGACCGATTCGCCAAGCTTGGGCATCTCGTCGTTAACCCATGAGTTCAGGCGTCCAACGCGCCTTGCGCTTGATCCCAGATCGGCCCGTAAACGTCCTTATCAAATGGCGGGCAGCCCGTGGCGAACTGGCCCATGTCGTTGTGTTTCGATCGCATCAAGGCCGTGCAGTAGCTGAACGTCCGGCACACGCGTTTTCGATCGAGTGGCTCGCCGTTCCGGAGCCGGCGCGAAATCGGGCTGCGATAACGCGCCGCGGCCGATTCCCACGAAAGTGGCCCGACCGGCCGCCACATTGGCGGCGCCGGCCTCGAAGGCGAACGCCTGCAACCAGCTATAGCCCGAGCCGACGACCGAAAGCCCAGGGTACGTCGTCTGCACGGCGGCCGTCAGCCGGAAATGCCGGTCAACACCGATCAACGGGTGCTCGGGCGTTTCGTACCCGTCCGGCGGCGGATACTCGAATGGCCGCAGCAAATGGGGGCTGGCGTAAGGGTTACCCGCTGAAACGTTGATCAGGGCGACGCCCAGGTCTCTGAGCGTCCCGATCAAGTCAAGCGGCTCGGTCAGGTCGGCGACCGCCGGGTTGTCAGGACGCGTGCCCCACGCCGAGATTACCGGGAGCGTGAGCGGAGAAGGGACCCCGACGCCATCAATCCCTTTCTCGTACGGTACGCCGTCGAACACATTCAAACGCGTTCCAATCAAGAGGGCCGGGCAGGTGCCCACGATCCGCGTAACAACCTCGCGAATGAAGCCGCGTTCGGCTCAGGAACGTGCCGCCATACTCCCTCGGGCGCGTCCGGGCGGCGAGCAGCTCGTTGAGCAAGTAACGGTGGCATTGCTTGATGTCGACGAAATCGAAGCCCGCCTCCTGTGCGAGCCGAGCCGCGTCAACGTAACGATCCTGCAATCGGTCGAGCTCGCCATCAGAAATCAAAGGCGTGTCAGGGCCGGCCGTTCCGCCAGTCGATTTATCGAGGATTGTGCGCGGGTCGAGCAAGGGATCGTGCTGCGCCAGAACGGGCTTTGCATACGAATAGCGGCCCGAGTGCGTGAGCTGCAAGCCGACGAGCAGATCATCGTCGCGCCCATTCGCCTCGCGATGAGCCGCGCGGGTGGTCTCGACCAGCCGCGCCAGGGCGGGGGCCGTTCTCGGGTTGATCACAAGTTGACGCGGGTTCGCGCGTCCTTCGGGAACGACGGCGCACGCCTCGCCCCAGATCAGCTTCGCTCCACCGGCGCCAAAGCGGCGAAACCTTCGAAACGTCAGCTCGCCGGGCGCGCCGTCGAGCTCGCCGTCGCAGCCTTCCATCGGCTGAATGGCTAGCCGATTGCCGACGGTTCGGCCTTGAATTACGATCGGCTGGAAGAGTGGCGAAAGATCGTCGCGAAGCGCCAGATCAAGGCCCAGCCGCTGCGCATCGAGGAGCAACGCCTCACCCGTCTTGTACTTGAAATAATGCGACACGCTCGGCTGCTCGTCTCAGGTGGTGAAATCCGCCAAGAAAACGGGCGTCATCGTGCCACGAGAATTGACGATCCGCAAGCCCTCGCGCGAGCCAGGCGCTGTGCGCCGGCGCCGCCGCGCCGCCATCAATGAGTCTCCGGCGGCGGCAGATCGATCGCCGGGTTACTCTCGCAAAACCCATCGGGCCGGAGCATGAATCCGACCGAGACAACCGGCATCACGGGCCAATCTTCGAGGCGTGGGATGTGCGTCTGACCAAACGTGTACCAGAGCACAAGGTCGCGGTTGGCCAGGTCGCGGTTGGCGGCCGTCCACCTGGGCAAGCCCTCGCCGCCGGGGCTCTGATTGGGAAACTCGCCGGCCGGATAACGCTCTTGAGGGTCAAACGGCGTCACCCAGAGATTTCGCGTGAGAAACGTCGCCCGTTTTAATAGCGACGCTCCGGGCTGAGCATACGGCAACGTGGTCTCACCCGGACACAGCCGGTACGCCACGGGCTGACCCATACCGTTTTTTCGTCCCGGATTGACGACCCGCCAGAAACGCGACGACCCGGGGTTGGTGTTTCGCTGCGCCTCCCGTTCCTTGAGCAGGGGCGTCGCTTGCACGAGGTACGCGCTCAAGAACGGATTCACCGGGCCGGCCGGCACGCTCTGCGTGTTCATCTCGTAGACGGTGTTCTCCTCGCCATCAACGGCCAGGTCGAGCCGCGCGTTGAAATAATGCTGATGGTAAGGGGCCAGAAGTCCCGGCGCGACTTCGGTTCCATATTTCGGCTTCTCGCCCGGCTTGAGGGCCGTCGTGTTCACGATTCCCGTGAGTTTCACTTCCATCTGGATCGTGCCATCCTGATAGAAGTACCAGTAAAAACCGTAGTCATAATTACCCACTGTTGCCACCATCGAGACGGCCAGGCGGCGCGAGCGCCGCACCTCGCTATCGCTCGTGCGCCAGTCGGTATGCTTCCAGAGCATGCCGAAATCTTCCTCGTGCAGGCAAACGGCGTTCTTGATCGTCACGACCCGCCCCTTGCTATCGCACGTGTGGCCGTCGAAATAGTGAATCGTTCCCAGGCAATCGCACCCGAGCGCCAGTGAGTTGGCCATGACGCCCACGCCGTATTCGCCGAGGTCGAACACGTTCTTGTGATAAGACGATGCCTTGGGGTCGGCATACGGAACCATCATCTCGGCGATCGAGGCGCGATACAACACCGGGCGGCCGTCGTATGCGACCGTATAAAGCACCAGTCCCTCGCGCGGGTTGAAGCCAACGCGAAGCGACCATTTCTGCCACTCGACGGCCTGACCTTCGACCCGAAAGCTCGCCCCCTTCGCTTGCGCCACCTCGAGCGGCCGGAGCCCGCTGTCGCGCGGCTTCGTATAATTTCGCGCCCAGTTACCGGGCTTCGCCGGAACAGGCACGACCCGGTAGTCTTCGATTCGCACGAGCTGTTTGCGGTTGAGGTCGACGACCGCGACGAAATCGTCGATCGGGTGCGCATAACCATTGTCATGCACCTCGGTGCGATGCCAGCACAAGGCGCGTACCAGGCGTTTGCCCCTGTCCTCGGCCGGCTCGTTGCCGTAAACGCCCGCCGACCAGGCGTCGACCATCACGAGGCTCACATCGTCGATCCCGCGCTTTTTCATCGCCTCGCGAAAGGCGGGCGACGCCTTGACGGTGTTTTCACACTCGAGAAACTCGTCGATCATGATTGACGGCTGCGTTCCCTCGGGGAGGGCCTCATAGCGATCGACGAGCCCGGAAATCAGGTCGACCACGGCCCGGTAGCCGCGGCCGCTCGTACTGTCGAGCAAGATCAAATCGGCGGCGCGCGGGGCGGCGGTGCCCGGCCGTGCGGTCCTGACGATCTCCTTGGCGGGTTCTTTGAGGCTAACGGTGACAAAGCGTACGCTCTCGTGCAGGTTCCGGTCCTTCTTCACGGCCGCGACAGCTCGCGTGATCTCTTCCGACGTGAGCGGATCAAGCGGGTGCCGCATGTTCGACGTCTTCAGTTCCTCGGGGCCGGCCGCGGAACTCGCCGTCGCGACCGATTGACCCTTGGCGGCGGCCGCCGGTGCGGTCGGCGGAGCCTGGGCGCCTGTCGACGGGCAAAAAACGGCCAGCAGGAGGGCTGGGCCGGCGCTTCCAAGAAGTCGTTTTGTGTTTTGTCGATGCCGGGCGTCCGCCATGAATATGTTCCAGATTCGTGAAATGTGAAAAGTTCGCCGAGCGAGAGTCAAGAACGACCGATCGATCAGCGGGTGTTATCAAGATGACTCGGGCTTGCTCTCAGTCGGAACCGCGAAACTCAGATGATGGGCCATGTGGAAGAGCTGCATCTTGTCCCACTCCGGCCGTGTCAAGGGACCCAGCCGACGGTGCGGGATCACCGGCCCTGGTGAAGCTCGATAATGGGCAATGGCCTGCCGCAGGCCCTCGGCCTCGTCTTGCTCAGTCTGAACGTCCGTCGGCATCACTTCGCGCGGACCCTGTATCCCTTCGGGAATCACGCCGGTTTCAAGGAATTGCCGCTTTTCTTCCTCGGTTACCCAGAGCGCCGGATCTTGCGGTGTCGACGCCGGCAGGTCAACCACGCGCCGGCAGACGGCCGCGAGATGATGGCAAATCTGGGCGAGCGACCACTGACCGACGGTGGTATGCCCTAGCAGCAGGCTCTCGACGTCGGGCATCACGTCGTCGAAGGTGGCAAAACGCAGCGGCCTGCGCCCGGGAGTGATCGTCGTGGCAACGTTTCCAGGAGTTGTCGGCGTCACGTTCTTACCTCAAATGCCAGAAGGATCTCATGTTCATACCGGACGTCGCGAATCAACCTGCGTCGCACGGTGAAAAGCCAGCGACCGAGACCGGGACGGTCCCGCAGGATGAATTGCAAATCCGTATCGCGACAACGCAGCGTATTGTAGCGATCTCATCGCGACCATGACATCCGTGCGGCCGGCAGTGAGCGCCGCACGAAGTATTTGCCACACCAATCCCGACGCGCGACGTTCAGGAAACCCGGTACGGCGAGTCGGCCAGCGAGACCGAGCTCCGTGTATCGGCGGCCTGTTGCGCCTTGATGGCAATCTCGGTGATGCGGCAAGCTTCGTGCAACGTGAAGGGGGGCGGCCCCTGGCCGAGAAGCGAGCGGGCAAACTGGGTGAAGATGTCGAGTTGGGCCGACAGCGGGAGCATCTCGGGAGGCTTCGTGCTGGTGGTCATCACGACTTTCTTCTCGATCAACGCCGTCTCGATGACGCCAAGTGTTCCCGCGATCCGCACGCGCTCGTCGGCATGCGACGGCGCGGCCGCCGGGCGGAGATAATCGAGAGTCACCGCCGCCACGCCGCCGTTCTGCATGGTCAGTACGAAGGCGGCCTGGCTCGCACAGGCGGCGTAGTCGGGGCGGGCGGTCGTTCCTTCCCGCCCTGAGACTTCGGTAAACACATCGCCCAGGATCCAGTGCAACCAGTCAAATGCATGGATGCCAATCCAGGGTGCCAGGCCAGGAAACGTGCGGCGGCTCCGATACGAATCAGGCCGGTTTGTGCCCCACCGATAGGTCTTCTGGCTGAAGCTCATGAGCGGCTCGCCGATGGCGCCTGTCGCACCGCCTGGCGCACGGCCGCGAGCGCCGGCACGCCACGCATCGTATGCATGGGCATGAGCGCGACTTTCGATTTCCGCGCGGCCTGAAACAGGGCTTCGAGCGCGGGCAGGTCCATCGCGAGCGGTTTCTCGGCGACGACATGGAGGCCCCGTTCGAGGCAAACGCGCGACCACTCGGGAATGCGATCATTTCCGCACTCACCTGCACGACGTCGAGCTGTTCCCGGTCGAGCATCTTGCGTGCGTCATCATAGCGACGCGTGTCGGCCGAAAGCCCCGGGGCATGGTCAAACGCCCCCGTCGTTTCCTCGGGCCCGGCGGTCGAAACCGCGACCAGCGTGAGCCCCGGCACTTTTTAAAGCGCCGGAGCGTAGGTATGCCAGTGACCCGTCGCGCCGATCAATCCGAGTCGAATCGTCTCTTTTTGCACCATGTGTCGCCGTGGGCTGGAATGAGTGGGGCTTGCTATCGCCGCACTCGATTCTAACCGCGGTTGGCGACCACGGGCACTGCCGGGAAGTCGGACTGAACAATCGGCACCAGGTCGCCCCTCCGGCGATCACGCGTGGCTTTGACGAGTCGCAACCGGGCACATGGATCAAAACGACGCCATGGCCGATGCCTCGTCGTCATAGATTTCCAGCGACGGGTGCAGCCGCAGCAGTTGTGCCCGCGCACGCAGGTGCGGATCAAGATTGCACAGGGCCACGCGCCCGTGCGCCGCGGAGACCTCTTGCGCCAGGCACATCATCGACACCAGTGCCACGCCCGGTAGATGCTTCGTCTCGCGCAGGTCGATCAAGAACCAGGCCGGACCCGCCTTGTCGGCGTGGTCCTTGACATCTTGAAACAGCTCCGCCGCGAGGACCGGATCGTGAACCTCTTTATCGAGGATTCGGAAGACCGTGACGCCGTTCACCGTCTCGGTGCGAAAGTGGGGCGACGAAAGGCTAAACATGGCAGAAATCCTGTCAGGCTCGTGACGAGCGAATGAAGGTGGGATCGAACCGTGCGGCGCGGAAGCCGCGATCGAGTCGGGGCAGGCGAGAAATTGCAACGCGACCGTGGAAAGACATCATTTACGACAAACCTCGGGGCACACGACACTCGACGCCAGGCGCGTGTGGTTCTGCTGATAGTGTGCGACGCCGGCATGGAGCACGTCGGCCGCCCAGCCGCAGGTGATCATGATTCCGGAGACGTAAAGTAAATCGATTGCCAGTGTTGCAAGCATCGCACTACGCCTTTCCGTTGTTTCCTCGAGCCGCCTGTCCATGGTGACAGCCGCTCATCTTGGGCTCCGCTCGATTCGTCGATCAGTCCGACGTCCCGCAGTCAGCCCTCATGAAAAGAAGTGCGAAGAATCTCGCTGTAACCCTTCATTTTTTTTGGACGGCCGCGTCGTCGGGTTCTTGAAGTGGTTTCCGGGCAGCCGCGCGGCACATTTGTCGTCCGCTGCTTGACGTCCATTCGTGTGGACTCTTAAATAGATCAAAGAAGGCAAATTCAAACGAGACGAGCGGATGCGTGCGCCGCACCCAGTCGCGCAGCGGGACGCACGGGGTTGCCGGGTCCGAGATCGATCGATTGCCATCGCGGAATGGGAGCCGAATATGGGGCGTCTTGCCGGTTCAAAGGGGATCGTACTGGCCGCGATCGGTTGCGGGGCGGCGGCTCTGGCCTTCTTGGGCGGCCTGACGCCGATGGCCCGGGCCGGCGAGGATTCGCGCACGGCCCTGGCTTTTATCGAGCAACTGCGCGAGAAGGGTTTGCACGACCTGGCGCTCGAGTATCTCGCGGTCTTGCGGGCTGACTCGTCGCAACCGCAAAACATCAAGGAGATCCTCGATTACGAGGCAGGGCGAACCCTGATCGACGAGGCCGCCAAGTCGGGCGATCTGGTGCTCCGCGAAGACCTTCTCAAGGAAGCCCGCGAAAAGCTCGAGGGATTCGCCAAGGAGCATCCTCAACTGCGGCAAACCCGCGAGGCCCTTGTGCACCTGGCCAAACTCCTGATCGAACGCGGCCATCTCGCCATGCTTCTGAGCGAGGAAACGACGGATAAGGCCAAGAAGGAGGCCAAGATCACCGAAGCGCGAGCCGCATTCACCGAGGCCCACGAAGCCTACGTCAAGGCGATCGAACCGCTGAACACGGCCTACAAGAAATTCTCGGGCTTCATCCCCGACGACGATCCGCGCAAGGCCGAGCGCGACGAACTTTATTTCTCGCTCTTGAACGCCATGCTTCAAAAGGGAGTCGCCGACTACGAGCTTGCCCAGACCTTTCCCCCCGACTCGGCAGAGCGCAAAAAGGCCCTCGCCGAAGCCCAGACGCAGTTCGATAGCATGTACAAGAGCTATCGAACCCAGTTCGCCGGCCTGGCCGCCCAGATGTATCAGGCCAAATGCTACGAGGAACAGGGTAACGTCGACGCGGCGATCGGCATCTACAAGCAACTCATGGAACACACCGACCCGCGGCTGCGCGGCCTCCAGCGCAACGTCGGCTATTTCTACATCGTCGCCCTCTCCAAGCGGAAACAGTATGCCCTCGCCGCCGACGAGGCGGCGCGCTGGCTGACGACTTATAATCGCCGCGATGAAAGGCGATCGCCCGAAGGCCTCGGCGTGATGATGGAGATGGCCCGCAATATCGAAGCCCAAGTGCCGGGATCATCGAGCAACGAACGGCCCAGGGCCGTCGGCCGGATTGTCGACGCCGTCGGCCAGGTCGTCCGGTTTGCCTCGCCGTTCAAGAAAGACGCGATGGCCCTGCTCAAGAAATACAAGCCGAGCGCCGCGGTCCGCGCCGAGGAGATCGCCAGGCTCAGCTATGAAGACCTGATGGGCCAGGCCGACGAAGCGATCAACTCCCACGAATGGGAGCGCGCGATCATGTTGCTCACGGCCGCGATCAAGAAAGCCGACCCCGCCAGGAGCGCCGACAAGGCCAACCTGGCCCGCTACAACCTGGCGTTTTGTTATTACATGAACAAAAACTTCTACGAGGCCGCCGTGCTGGCCGAGCATTATGCCCGCCGCTATCCGCAGGGGGGCCTGGGCGCCAAGTCGACCGAGATCGGCATGCAGGCCTGGGCCGACGCCTATTCCACTTATGGCGACATCGATCGCACAAGCGACCTGAAGCGCCTGATCAACCTGGCGACTTACACGGCCGAGACCTGGCCCGACAAGGAACAGGGCGACGCCGCGCGGATGAACCTGGGCCAGATCTACATCGGCATGGGCCAGTACGACAAGGCGATCGAGGTCTTGAGCGCGGTGCGCCGCCGGTCGCGCGACTGGGTCACCGCCGAGAATCGGCTGGGGAGTGCCCACTGGGCCAAGAGCCGCGATCTCGAACGCCGCGGCGATACGGCCAGGGCCGACGCCGAGGCACAGAAAGCACTCGAAAATCTCAACGACGCCCTCAAGGTTCGCCGCGAGGCCGGCGCCGGCCGACCGACCCCGGCTTGGTCGGCAATGTCGGCGACCTGGCGACCGTGCTCACCGAGACCGGCAAGCCCGCCGAGGCACTCGCCTTGCTCGACCCGATCATCAAGGCGCAGACCGTGCGCACCGGCACTGGCTTCGCCCGGCTGATCGAGGCACAGCTCAAGGCGTTCATCACGTCGGGCAAGGTCGAAGAGGCCATTGCGTCGATGAAAACACTCGAGCAATCAAACACGGCCGGTGCACGCGCGCAGCTTTATTTCAAGCTGGGCAAGCTGCTTGAAAAGGAGCTCGATTCGCTCAAGCAAAAGGGAAACACCAAGGCGCTCGCTCAGATGCACCAGGCGTACCGCACATTCCTGACGACGCTCGCCGAAAGCAAGACGGGCCAGAGCTACGACTCGCTGCAATGGGCCGGCGAAGGGCTCCTCACGCTCGACGCCTATGCCGACGCCGAGAAAGTCTTGAGGCGCGTGCTGACCGAATTCACGGCTGACCCTCAGTTTGTGCAGCAGTCTGGCGGCCGGGCCAGGCTCTTGCGAACAAGGCTCCGGCTGGTCACGGCGCTGCGGGGCCAGAAGAAGTTTGACGAGGCCAACTCGACGATCGACGAGCTGATGGCCCAGAAGCCGCCGTTTCTCGAGACCCTCTTTGAAAAAGGCATGTTACTCGAATCAGAGGCGGCCGCCGGGCAGGGGAGCTGGAACACCGCACTCCGCCACTGGGAAGACCTGTCAAAAAAGATGGAGCGCATGCGGCCGCGTCCGGCGAGCTATTACGATGCCTGGTACCACGTCGCGTGGGTACTCTATCAGCAAAAAGACCCGACCAAGGCCCGGCAAACGCTCATGGGTGTGATGCGGCTGTCGCCGAGCGTCGGCAACGCCGAGATGAAGTCGAAATATCAAGGGTTGCTGGCCAAGCTCAAATGATGAATCGGTAATTAGAAGGATTCAATGATCATGCAGCGATCGGCAATCAGGTCCTTTGCGCCCGTGCTCCTGGGTTTTCTTTCGATGGGCGTTCTTGCCGGCCAGGTGCGCGGCGACGACGTCAATTTGATATCGGGATCAACCTTCAAGCCGTCGATCGGCGGCCGCGTGCGTGGCCAGGTGCAATCGGAGTCCTCCACGGAAGTCGTGGTGACACTGGGTGCGACGAACACGAGTGTCCCGACCGACCAGATCCAGTCGATCCGCTACGACGGGCAATCGGCGAGCTTTCAGCTTGCCGAGTCGCGTGAGTCGGGCGGTCAGCTTGCCGAGGCGGCCGAGCTCTTCAAGAAGGCCGCCGCCGACTCGGCCGGCAAGCCGTTCCCCGTGCAGGCGGCCCTGTTTCGCGAGGCCGAAGTCCTGACCGAGCTGGCGATGATCGAGCCCGACCGCGTCAAGGAAGCCCGCGACAAGCTCGCACGGTTCTTGCAGACGTACCCGACGAGCCGCCATCTCGCCGGCGTACGCGCCTGTCAAATCCGGCTGTTGATTCACGCCGGCGATTTCAAGGCCGCCGAGGCGGCGATAAACGAGCTGAAGAAACTGCCCCGCGGCATCGAGCGGGCCGCGATCTTGCGCACCAAGATCCTGAACAAACAAGGCAAGTACGACGAGGCGATCGCCGAGCTCGACAGGTTGATCGCCGGTTATCCCAAGAACTCGGAGCGCCGCCGCGCGGCGCGTCCTGGCCAAGGCCGAAAACCTCGCTGGCAAGAAGGATTTTGCACAGGCCGAAACGCTCCTGCGTGAAGTGATTCAGGGCAATCCCCCCGAAGACGCCTCAGCGCAAGCCCCGGCATATAACACGCTGGGCGACTGCCTCCGCGCGGCCAACCGCCCCAAGGATGCGTTATTCGCCTATTTGCACACCGACTTGCTCTACAGCAAAGACAAGGAAGAGCATCCCCGCGCCCTGAGCCGCATTTCCGAGCTTTATCGTGCTTTAAAGCAAGACGGCCGGGCCGACGAGTTTGCCCAGCGGCTCAAGCAAGAATACCCGCGCAGCCCGTGGGCGGCGGGACGCGCGGCGTCGGAGTGAAGAGTTTTTCATAGAAAGTAGAGGTTTGTCGACCTCGATGACCAAATTGATGAGAAGAGTGTATGAGCCGAGAGCGTACTCTCGGTCTCATCGCATCTGATTCCCGGCCTTTGCCGCACGAAAGCCGATGAGGAGGCTTCGACGTGGATATCCTGACCGTAGGGCCAGCGGGTGAAATCGAACTGCCAAACACCGTGCGAGAGCGTTACGGCATGGCCCCCAAGACGCCGGTCCGAATCGTCGAGACCCGAAGTGGGATCTTACTGGTCCCCATGAACAAAGCGCCGATGAGTCCGGATCTTGCCGCAGAGCTGGCCGAGTGGCAACGCCTGAGGGCCGACACATGGGACTTGTTTCCTTACGACGAGGAAGACGCGCAATCATGAATCTGGGTGACGTTAACTGGGTCGAGTTCCCCGCGCGAAATGGCCATGCGCAATCGGGACGACGGCCGGCCATCAGCCGTTTACCCTGGCATTGCGCACGAATCGGGTGGAAGAGGCCATGTACCAGGCTGAACTCGATGCCGCACACAATGCGTGGGTAACCGGTTTAGACCCCGGCGAGCCGGCGCTGGCGACTTTCTTTTCGCGAAGTGCCTTTACGTTGCGTCGGTGCCGTTCGCGACGCTGATCGATCGCGCCAGAGGACAACATGCTTTGAGACCAGGCTGGCAATCACGAGTATCATGATAGTGAGAGTCTTCGGATCGGCTGCGCCGCAGTCGATTCTGGCATCTCCGCGGAAAAAGTTGGATTGGTCCCTCTCGCTCGGGTGCACTATGGTAAAGGCCGACCCAGAGAGCGAGGAGACCAGCCATGATGACGAAAGCACTGACGCCAGCGTTTGCCGATCCTATGAAAGTCCTCTTCGGCGTCGGCACTTACGCCGGAATGACCGATGGGCAACTACTCGATCGGTTCACGGGGGGTCACGATGAGGCTCGTGAACTGGCGTTCGCGACCCTGACGGCGCGACACGGCCCGATGGTGATGCGCGTCTGCCGCAACGTGCTCGACGATCCTCGTGACGTTCATGACGCGTTTCAGGCCGTCTTCCTTGTGCTTGCGCGGCGAGCGCGATCGATCCGCCATCGCGAGTCAGTGGCGAGCTGGCTCCATGGAGTGGCGGTGCGGGTCACCGCGCGGGCGAGGGTCTCGGCGATCCGCCGGCAGATTCGCGACCGACGAACGATGGGAGCGGCCCAAGCCATCATTCTGGATGTCCCGAACCGACACCATTCATCGCCGCTCGAGTGGGACGATCAGGCCGAGGTCGTGCACCAGGAGTTGAGTCGGCTCCCGGAAAAGTATCGCGCACCGGTCGTGTTGTGCTATCTCCAGGGTCTGACGCACGACGAGGCCGCTGCCCGGCTGCACTGGCCGGTCGGAACGGTCCGCAGCCGGCTGGCGCGTGGGCGAGACAGGCTCCGTAACGCGCTTACCCGCCGCGGCGTGACGGCACCGATCGTCGTGGGGCCGTTGGCGAGCTGGATCAGCGTTGACATTTCAGCGTCGGCCGCGTCGACCGCATCCGTCTCCCCGGCGCGATTTCGAGCGAACTTATTAACCGGACGGCTCGCGCTATCTCTCAGCTACCGGCCGGTCGCACGGCGGCCGTGGCCGCGGTACCGGCTGCTTCAATTTCACTTGCTCAGGGAGTTATCAGAATGATGCTGCTCAAGAAATCCGTGATCGCATTTTGCAGTTTGCTGCCGATTGCGATAGCGTCGCTGGGCGGTGCTGCGTTCATCGCCCGGAAATCCCATGCGCAGGTCCAGGTCCAGAATCCATCCGCCGCGGCTGCCAGTCCGAAACCGCCGCAAACTGTTGAGAAAAAACTGCCAAAGGCCGACGACATCGATCGTCTCGCCCAGCAATTGCTCGACGCGGCACGCAAGCGCCTTGAGGCGCAAAAAGCCTACTACGAAGAAGGCCGAATCACGATCGACCGATATGTTGATGCCTGCAAGCAGCTCGAGCTCGCCGAGCTGCGGATCGCCGCGAACGACGAAGATAGGCTTTTGATCAGACAGCGCCACCTCGGACGCATCAGTGAAATCGAAAAACGAGAAAAGGCCGAGCTGGACGCCGGCCGAGGTACGGTGGCCGACCTGTCGGAAGTCTTTGAGCGCCGATTAGAAGCGGAGCTCGACCTGAAGCTCAGCCAGCGGCAGGCTGGCGACATGGCCGCCCTGTTACGTCGCTTGAACGATCTCGAGCAAAAGGTCGAGCAGCTTCAGGCCGGGCGTGCGCCGAAATGACCACGCGGGTGGCACCGGCTCGAAGGCAGGGCCGAGGACAATGCCGCGGCCACCGCCGATCGGTATTAAAAACGTTCTGAAAAACAATCAGGGATCTTGATCGATCCGTGCCATCGGCGTAATCCGTGGTTAATTCTCCTCGGAGTTTGACCACGGATGGCGCGGAGAACACGGATGGGCAGGGAAGATCCATGCTCGCGGGAACTCTCGGGTACCTGTCTGTCCACGAGTGGTGTATCGAAGAATGCCAGCGAAACGGCTGCGAGCAACCAACGGGCGACCATCCTGGTATAGAACATCCCGACCGAGAAATGATACCCGACATGATCCGTTCTACGTGTGATATTCCAATCGCCGAAGAACGGCCGCACTCTTTGCGCTATCCACTTTGCACAAGGCGGCGCGAATAGAAAAGTTGACCGACGAGCCCGCCCAGGGCGGCAAACGCGATCGACCCGAGCGAATGGACGATCCGCCTCAGATCCATCATGACTCTGAGCAATCTCTGCGTGTCGTTCTTGCTGGCACCGTCGATAAGAGATTCCGCCCGGGTCATATTCATGGAGACAATTGTGTTATAGGCCGACAGAGTTCCGGCATCTCTTAGATTGAAGAATGTCTGCTGGCTGCTGGTCGACCTGGATTTGGGTATCACCCGTTCCTTTAATATAAAGTCATAAACGACCATTGCTGGGAGTGCCGGGATCGTCGTTTCGTTGCCATTGCTCACGGGCCCGAAGACGATCCCAAGGTACACCCAGCCGAAGACCGCAGCGCCCGTCCAGGTCATCCTCGCCTTCGACCGGCCGGCAATCGCTCCGACGATGGCCGCCGACATGAGCGTCACCGTGAGCATGAACAAACAGCTCGCCCAGAGCGGCGAAGCGTTCAAGAGAGCGGCAATCGCAATCGCAACGAAAAACACAGCCGCCATGAGGCCGGCAATCGAGGTACGGATGCGGTACATGGCTCCCCCTCTGTGGCGTGCCCGGTGCATCGTGCTCGCTGCCCATCGCACTTATGCTACTTGAGCCCGTCACCCGGATGATAGGCATACGCAAGAGACGCCGCGGCGAGTGAAGTCACGATGACCGATCACGCGATATTTTTTGACGCTGCGAGCACGCGTAAGCTCAGTCGGTTCTCCAGACTCGTGATTCCGTTTTGCCAGCGGGGGAATTCATGCGAGTACGTTTCGTTCGCTTCAGGCTTTGGCAAGTCATGGCACCGATAGCCGTTGTGGCGCCGGTAGGCACCGAATACGTTCTGAAGCAAAATCAAAGATCTTGATCGATCCGTGCCATTCGTGTAATCCGTGGTCAATTCTCCGCGGGGTTTGACCACGGATGGCGCGGAGAACACGGATGGGGAGAAGGATTGGTCCTCCCCGTGGTTTTCTGCTAACTGTGCACGAGTGACTCTCATGAATCGCGATGAACTCGTCGCCAGCATGAACCGCGCATCATCGCCACTACTCCGGGAGAAGGGCTTCATCGCCTTCATCGACGTTCTCATTGAAATGGGCAAGTTGAGCAGGGACGATCACGACGCCTGGCGGATGGGAAGAATCCCGTACCTGGAAAAAGCAATCCGACTCAACCTCGGCCAGCTCAGTTATCTGCTCCGGACCCTCCGGCAAAATGCGGTCAAGGGCCGTCTCAAACCGAGTAAGACAGTCTATATGTCCTGGGGAAAGGGCCCCAAACGTCCACTCCGGTTCAGCAAATCGGGACATCCGCGACTCGAAGACGCTTATGCAACTCACTTCGTGAAACGCGAGCTCGCGGTGAAAGGGCAGAAAGACCAAACGGCACCTTCGACCGAGACCCTGCCAGTGTCGGCTGATGCCGGTCACGGCCTGGCCGATCACTCGACCGTTGAATGAACGCAAAGACAGCCGGTCCCGGTCTGCCACGCGCACACCCACTCACCGTTCGATCGTCAAGTTCGGCAAAGCACGCTTGAGCTGTTGCACTCCAGATTCGGTAACCTGTGACCCGTTGAGGTTAAGCCGCCTGAGCTTGGCCAGTCCACGCAGGTTGGCGAGCCCGGCGTCGTTGACGGGGCTTCCTCCGAGGACGAGATCGGTCAATTCGCTCAAATTGCGAATGGCCGCGATTTCACTCACTTGCGTGCGAATGAGCATCAGTGAAGTTAACTGCTTCGTATTGCTCAATACCATCAAGCCTGCATCGGTTACTTGACACTCGGACAACATGAGCCGTTTGAGGTTGACCAGACCCGCGAGGCGAAGCAGACCGCCGTCGGTGATTTTTCTCCCGGTCAATCGCAGCGATTCGACGGAATTCAGTCGACCAAGATGCGTGAGATCGGCATCGCAGAGGGGTACGTTGTCGAGTCTGAGAACACGAAGCCGCGGCAATCCCTGGCAGGCAAGCGAGGCCCTGGCCGGTGATCTTTGTGCCGGTCAGGTCGAGCGACTCGAGATTGGTCAGATCTCCTCGCGCCTGCATTCCCGCATCGGTTACCGGCGCAACGGTCAGATCCAGGTCGTTCAGTCCGTGGAGCCGCCCGACCGACGACATGATTTCATCCGTGGCCTGGCTCCAGGCACTGCCGGGTGGATTCGGTTGAAAGCGGATCTTGACAACATCGCCGAAGTAGTCCGGCCCCATGGCCTCGATGAGTCGTTGCGGCCAGATGGGCCTGCCGTTCGGCGCGGGATAGACGAGTTTCCCAGTCCATTTTGAACGGTGAACCTGTTCCCAGTCGTAGGCAACCTGTCCCCCGGCTCGCTGAATCGCCGCCACGGCGTCGCGCTGGATGCGTGCGATCCGAACGAGCCACCCCAGTGCAACGGCAATCACCAACACGAAAATGGCCAGCCCTCGCACGCTCAGGCGCAGCGATCCTTGCCAGCGAGTTACGACGGTTCTAGCCAAAAACGTGCCCACCATTCCGGGAGCGAGGGCCCGCACGCCCGGCATTGACGCCCGTGACGAGCCACGTTGACTCTTCGCCAACGCGCCAAATCAAACTACCACGAACAGCACCCGCGTGCTAAAGGATTGCGACGCTGGACTTGACTCACTTTGACGCCACCGCCGGCACCCCCTACTATGTTGGCGTCGTCTCGACGTTGGCATCCACACTCGACGCCGTCGGAGGCACCAGCGCCACCATCTTCGCCGACCTCGGTAAGGGCAACTACGGAAGCGTCGGCGTCATCCCCGGCACCGACCTGGCCTCTGTGTTGAGCACCGTCAGCATCAGGCTCAATGCGACCGCGATCTCCGACATCAACGCGGCGATCGGCAATACGTCCAACAGCGGGGAATTTTCGATCGGCGGCACGCTGATACCCAGCGCGGCCGTTCCCGAACCGGGCGCGTTGACTCTCCTGGGAATCGCGGTTGCCAGTGTCCTCGGCTACGGCTATTCGCGGCGAGGACGGTCAGCGGCTTGACCAGGCGTAAGGTTCAAGCAGCTTGCGGCCACTCTTCGGAGTGGCCGTTTCTGTTTGATTCTGCATCGAGACCCTGATCAACGGCGGGTCGGCGACGGAAGGGGATATTCTTCTTTCCTCCTCATCGTGAAACGGAAAATGGCCTCTTCGCACTACAGCGTAGCATGATTCCGGTTGCTCCGTTGGATCAGCGCTCGGGTCGTCGCGCCGATCAGGCAGTTGGTCTTCGCCCTTGATAATCGCGAGGGCCAGGGCGGCGGGGGCGGCTCCCTCAATTGAAACACGCCGGTTCAGCCGTGTAGCGCCGGGTGTCGCCTCACAGATTGGCACCGCGACGGCTCGAAATCAAGCCGCGCCAATGATTGAAAAGGAGCAACGCCCATCGTCGAAGCTCCGCGACCGTTCATTGCAAAAACGTCGGTCTTCGCGGTAAAACGCCGCACGTTGGGAAGAGCCTGCCCAGAGGCACCATCATACGAACGACAAACAAGGTTCTCACTCGCCGGCAAGATCGAGAACGCGCCGGACCAGTTCCGCCGAAAGGCGCATGCCGCCGAGGCGTAACTCGTCGATGAGGGGCCGGACCAGCGGAATTCGGCCCTCGGCCTTCGCGATCAACAAAAAGGATAGCGTCCCGCGCACCCTCAGCCCCAGGGCCGCGGCAGATCGGTGCGCCGCCAGATCGTCGAGAACGACCTCGGTGTCCTGCCCGCTCAATAGCAAGGCGACGGCGATCACAGACGACTCGCCCCGGTCCAGCCGGAATCGCGGCAATGCGTCCGGCAGTGGAGGAGTGGCGACGACCTGGATCCAGGTCGCCGACCGTACGGCAACCGCCGCCGGGTCATCGAGCTCAAGACCGCCGAGTTCCTCCAAGACAGCGTCATGGACGAGAACCGTCACGCCAGGTTCATCCAACTGATCCAGCAGGCCCACCCGGTGAAGGAAAATGATCGGAGAGGCGTTGACGATGCGCCGCAAGTTCACTTCCGACCTCCGCTTCGAGTTCTTCGGTGCTGATCTGGATCGCATCGACCCCGGCGCGTGCCAGGGCGAGGATAAAGCTCCGTCGATCGAGCCCCGCGATCTGCGCTGCCAGGCCCTGAGAGATCTCGCCACGGCTGTACCAGTGGATCGCCGCGGCAAGCCGCAGGTCCAGCGCAAACTCTTCGGGCGTCGCCTCGTCCGGCAAAACGCCCGCCGGCAACTCAATCGTGATCGTCGACATCGCAGGCCCTCCCCTCGTCGTGATTTTAGTCGAAGACCGTTCGTGTGGGCCAGAGCCGTTTCGAAGTCCCAACGGCCGCGTCAGTGCACGTGAGCCGTGTTGATAAACGCGGCATGCGTATACAGGCATAAACCAACAATCGTCGTGGACCCCGACGCGTTCCACCCATGAACGACTTGGCGGGACACTCTGCTTGGCGCGACAGTCTGAAGGAGATGCCCGGTCTGCGGTCCGCGGTTGTGGCGCGCATGACCCTCTCATAGAATGAGCCATCTGGCTTCATCCTATCTCATGACCTGGACGCACTCTATGGACACGACGAGCCGCCGGAGAGACTTCTTGAGACTCGGCGTCGGCCTTGGGGCGGCGGCCTCGCTCGGCGGCGTAGGCCAGGCGGGCCCGGGATCGGCCGCCGGCCAGCAGGCCGCCGCAGCGAAGCCAATCGAGACGGTCCGCGTCGGTTTCGTCGGCGTCGGCCTCAAGGGGTCGGAACACGTCGCTAATTTGCTCCGCATTGCCGGCGTCGAGCTGGTGGCCGTTTGCGATATCCGCGAGCAGGCCTGCGACGCGGCCCGCCGCATGGCCCGGGAGCTGGGCAAGCGAGAGCCGGTCACCTACACGCGCGGCGAGCGTGACTTCGAACGCATGCTGCGCCAGTGAAAATCTGGACCTGGTCTACACCGCTACCCCCTGGGAGTGGCATGCCCCGGTCCTCCTGGCCGCGATGCGCCACGGCAAGCACGCCGCCACTGAAATCCCCGCCGCCGTCAACCTCGAAGAGTGCTGGCAGCTCGTGGAGACCGCCGAGAGCACCGGCAAGTACTGCGTGATGATGGAGAACGTCAACTACATGCGCGAGGAGATGGCGATCCTCAGGATGGTCCGCGCCGGGCTTCTCGGCGAGCTCGGTCCACGCCGAGGGTGCCTACGAGCACGACACGCGCTACCTGAAGGTCCGGGACTATGGGGACGGGATGTGGCTGGGAGCCCATCACGCAAAGCGGAACGGCAACCTTTACCCAATGCACGGCCTGGGCCCGCTGGCCTGGTACCTGGACATCAATCGCGGCGATCGACTGGAATACCTGGTGTCCATGAGCTCGAAGGCCCGCGGAATGGACCTCTTCGCGAACGAGCACCTCCCCGAAGGTCACCCCAAGCGGGTCCGTCGATACATCAACGGCGACGTGAACTCCAGCCTGATCCGGACTGCCAACGGGGTCACGATCATCCTCAAGCACGACACCGACCTGCCGCGCCCGTACAGCCGCCAGACCCTCGTGCAAGGGACGCGCGGATCGTCAGGCGCTTCCCTGAGTTCATGGTGAGCCTCGAAAGAAAAGCCCGCGTCGAGGGGGACCGCCCGGACTACGCCTGGGAGCCCGGCTCGGGCTACCTGGCCGACTACGAGCACCCGCTATGGAAAGAGGCCCTGGCACGGGCGGCTTCCGAGTCGGCCTCCGGTCGGAAGCCAGCCCCGGTCACGGCCGAGTTTCTCGAAGACTCACGACTGATCGGGGCGCTGCAAGCCGGGGTCGCGCCCGACCTCGACGTCTACGACGCGGCGACCTGGAGCGCCGTGACCCCGCTGAGCGAGAGGTCGGTCGCCGACCACAGCCGCCCGTCGGATTTCCCCGACTTCACCCGGGGCAGGTGGAAGACGAATCCGCCCGTCCGGATCATGGGCGTCTGAGGGCGCCCGGTCCCGCCGAACACGGTCCCGGGCAGCCGACGGCGGGTAAACGCTCATGCGAATGCCGTGGTTCCAAGACGTCGTGACCTCCGGCGACCCTTGACGGCCTGCCGTACGACATTGCCCGCGAGTGACGCGATTAAATGATCGCATAGACGGACCGTCATCCAATGGCGCGGTATGTTCTGTGCTAACCGGCCCTCCGGGCGATGTCTCACGGTCGAGCAAGTGGTCAGTCGCTCATGATCGCGAACGTTGATTGGATGGCATGGTCGGTTCGCCGCCGCGCCCCTTTGGACTCGGGGTGTGGAGTAAGGATGACTTAACCACCTTTGTCGGATCGCTGTTCGGCTGGCTATCGGTCTTCGGGGCGTCGGCCCAGGCGGTCGCACCCGCCTGCGTGTGGTCGGGCATTCCCAGCGCTTGCTTGAGAGCCCGGGTCAATCGCGGAAATCGCTCAGACATCTGGCGAATCGAAAAGGCGAGATGGCCTGCCAGCAAGTCTTTTTCGATCAGCAGGCGTTCCTGGATTGCCAGCCTGGGACGGTCCTCGAGACTCTTATCCGGCGGATATGAGCGAGCTTTCAGCCAGCGGCCGCACAAACGATCGAGAATCCAGCGCGCACGCGTGTCCGCCAGTTCTTGCCACGATCGCGCATCGCCCTGGCGGATATGGTTCCAGTGGAGCAGGGTCTTCGAGTCGCAGATCTGGAGATTGGCGGCATTGTCAAGATTGACGCCGGCCTGTTCAAGCTGCCGGCGAAGCTGCTCGGTCCGCGCGCGGTTGGCCTCATGCGAATACTCGCCGGCGATCCGCTCGGCCTCGCCTTGGTCCAGCACGATGCCCAGGTGTGACGCGAGACTCGGCGACACCGTTGGCCGGCTCGGCGAGGAGATCGTCATAGCGCTGAACCAAGAGATCAGGCTGAGCCATCCAGAAGCGATCGTTGGCCAGTATTTGATGGATCATTCCATGTCGGAGCAATTGCTGGAAACTCATGCCGCGCTTGTGCATGAGCGAAAACACAACCTCGCGAACATCGCGATAAGCATAGATTGCGATGGCGTGCCCCGCCGTCAAGCTTCGTGCGAACACGGGATGCCGATCGTGGGACTTGAGAATCCGCCAGCGTGCCGCATTCCCCGGCAAAGTCCGCCTTTTCGCGGCATCCGACAGCATCAAGTCGACGTACTGGCCACTCGTAACATAGCCGAGCCGTTCGCCGTCAAGATAACGCTCGCACAGGTGGGATACGACCTCGTATTGCCACGTCGAGCAGGCACGATACATCCCGCCGCAAAGGACGTCCCGCGGCCGCTCGGCCGGAGTGGCGTCGCGATGATGGCCGGCCCGCCCGGAAACCTGCCGCCGGGCCGCGGCCTCCGCACCCGATGGCCGGCGTCGTCGAAATGACCACCAGTGGGGCCCAAGGAGTCGCCCGGCCAGGTCACGTCGAGACCGGGGGTCGAGGCTCGTTTTGATCATCACGGCTCACCATGAGCGACCCCTTCCGTGGGATGACGATAGCCGGCCCTCGAACAGGTTCCGTCCGCTGATTGGCTGGCTGGCTGACTGACTGGCGCGCACCCTTATCGATCGATCAACCAACTCGTTTTATCGACAAACGCCCTACGCGGCGATAGCGGATTCGATATCGGACCCCGGGCTATTCGGGCTCCTTGTTCATATCCAGGTCGTCTATTCTGCGCAGCTTATTGCCGCGCCGCGACGTGACGATCATAAACGTACCGGTGAGCCAGAGGATGAAACCGAAGCCAACGGCAAGCCAGGCGAGGGGCACGGCGGTGCCCCCCGGAAGCGCGATCGCGCGGGGAGCCGGCTGGTTCGAGGACTGAAAGACGCCCCAGATGCCGAGCATCTCGACGACCAAACCCGTGATCCGGGCAAGTTGCCCGCGGAGTGTTGTCATGGAATGAAGCTATTTCGTTTTCTTGCAGGCGGGCGGTTTTGAAATTTCGAAGAGCCCCGTTTCGGCCTTGGCGGTACGACGCCGGAGCGTCGGGGACGGCGCTCCGACGGGGACCGTCGGAACGAGAAAAACAAGTGCACGCAACCACATCCGGGCCGAGCGCACGCCGGCCTTGAAGCGGCCGGCTGCCGTCCAGACACTCGCGTGTGCCACAGCAGCCGCCCGCCAACCAAGCGTTTGTCCGCCTTGGAGCAGCCGGCTACCGCCCGAACTTTCGCCGGCCTCGGTGCGGCTGGTTACACCTTCGGCAATTCATAACCTTTGCGCGGCTCGCGATGGAGCAGGGCATTGGCTTCGGGGTCATTTTTGAATGTCTCGGTTTCGGTATCCCACTCGAGCTTTCGGCCGAGCTTGTAGGAAATGTTTCCGAGGTGGCAGGTGTTGGTCGAGCGCTGGGCGATCTCGATGTCGCATGTGGGGAGCGCCCGCGACTTGACGCAATCGAGGAAGTTACGCACGTGGGCGTCCTGACCGTCGACGCCTTTGGCCTTGTCCGGCTTGAGATCGATCTTGCGCGTCGGGCGGTCGCCGTGCACCAGCTTGATGCCGTACGGCAAAACGACCTTGTCCGGGATGACCTCGAACCCGCTTCGGTCGAGCATCAGGCTGCCGTCGGTTCCGCAGAAGAGAATGCCGTAATCATGGCCGTTGTACTTGAGGCCATTGCCTTTACGCATCGAGTACGTCAACGTGCACTGGGGAAACTCATAAACGACCTGCATGGTGTCGGGCGTGTCGCGCTCGTCGTCGGTCGTGAAGATCCCGCCGGTGGTGCAAACCGATTTGGGTCCCTTGGCGTCGAGCGCCCAGAGGACGATGTCGTTCAGGTGCACGCCCCAGTCGCTCATCATGCCGCCGGCGTAATCGAAGAACCAGCGGAACAGCAGGTGAAAGCGATTGGGGTTGAACGCGTGCTGGGGCGCGGGGCCGAGCCAGCGGTCGTAATCGACGTACGACGGGGCTTCGCCATCGGGGTAGCGGCCCATGCCGACGGGGCTGATGTTTTCAAAGTTCCAGGTTTGTACCCAGAAGATCTTGCCGAGCTTCCCCGAACGTACAATCTCGACGGCCTTTTGAAAATGGGTCGACGACCGCTGCTGCGTGCCGACGGCCATGATCTTGTTCGTCTTGCGAGCGGCGCGGAGCATGGCCTGGCCCTCGGCCACGTTGTGCGCGACCGGCTTTTCGACATAGACATCCTTGCCGGCGAGCATGGCATGGATCGACGGCAGGGCGTGCCAGTGGTCGGGCGTGGCGATGATCACGCCGTCGAGGTCCTTGCGATCGAGCATCGCGCGGTAATCGCGCGCGGTCTGTGGCGTGTTTCCCTTGGCTTTCTTGATGCGTTCGGCCGTCTCGCCAGCGTGGCGATCGTCGACGTCGGCGACCGCGACCACGTCAACATCGGCCTGGGGCAAGAATGAGTCGAGAAGCTGGTTGCCACGGCTTCCAGACCCGATCAGGCCGAGCCGGATCTTGTCGTTGGCGGCGACGGCCGCCATCCCTTTCACGTTCGCCGTGGTGTTCAAGACGACTGCGGCGCCGGTGGCGGCGGCTCCGACAGTTTCGACGAAATCGCGCCGCGAGATGCGATCGATGGCCATGAATGCTTACCTTTCTTGACTTGGTTGCGCTTAGCCCCTGGGCAAGTTGGTCGGTCAGCCTCATCGACGTTGCGAGATGTTCGGATTTCTCGATCGTAACGCGAGCGTGACCGCCTGGCCAGAGGTCACGCCGGCGGCCCGATACGCGTATTCGCATGAGGCGGCCCGGCCGCCGGCTCGCCTGACCTCAAGGCGCAACGGGATGCCGGGCGCGAGGGGTCTGTTGACGATCGGCGTGCGTCCAATTACCGTGATGGCAAGGCGGGCGTGCCGTTGTCGAGTTTCGACTGAACGCGGTTATCGTGCGAGGTGTGCCATGTACGTCAGAAGTCTGTCGTGCGGTTGCGCCCTGATGGTCATGGCGTGGGCCGGCGTTGCGAACAGTCAGACGTTGCCGACGTCGGCACGAATCGAGTCGGTGCCGCTGGAGCTCGACAATGCCCGAACGATTCCAGGCGACGGCGACGCTCGAACCGATTCGCCGCGTGACGTTGATCGCGCCGGCCGATGGATTCATCCGGAGCATCGAATCGCGGCTCGGGGCGTCGGTCAAGGAGTTGCAAGAGCTCGTGCAGCTCGACCGTTACGAAGCCGCGGCGTGGCTCAAGATGGCCGCCGCCGAGGTGGCCGAGAAACAGGCGATCGCCAAGAACGGCACCGTGAGTTCGGAGGTGATCAGGGCGCAGCTCGATGCGGCGCGAGCGAAGGTCGAGCTGGCTCAGATGGCCCTCGATCGCTGCACGCTCCGGGCGCCGTTCAGCGGCCGGCTCGTGTCTCTACCCATGTGCGCCGGGCAGTATGTGACCAGGGGGACCGTGCTCGCCGAGCTCGCGGATCTCTCCAGTTTGAAGGCGCTTGTTCCGGTCGACCGCCACGAGACGGCGATGGGTGCCTCGTTGGTCGTGCAAATCGAGGGGCAGGACGTTGAAGGGAAGGTTCAGGCGATCATGCCGTTGCCCGAACGGTTTGTCGCTCTACGCGAGCTGGCGACGCCGTTCGCCGCCGCCTGGGTCGTGGTGCCCAACACCAAGAAAGATCTCGAGCCAGGCCTCCGCGTTCGTTCGACGACGGTCCCCGTCACGCCGATCGCGACCGTCGCGCGGCGAGCCATCAAGCGCGACGCTGCCAGTGCTGAAAGTGCGTCGGTTCAAGTCATCCGCAACGAATACGTCACCAACGTGCCCGTTCGGATCCTCGGCGATTCAGGGCCTGAACGCACCCAGATCACGGGTCTCTTCCGCCGCGCCGACAAGCTCATCGTCTCGACGTCGGTTCCACTTCTGGCCGGCACGCTCGTTCGCTTCGGTGATGGAGCCGCCGCCACCAATCGGGGGATTGAGGGAATGCCGCCCGACCCCCGCATCGGTGGATCCGAAGCGATGATCGCCGACCCGGCAAGTGCGCGGTCACGCCCGGCTTCCGCCGGCCGGCCGGCACGGAGCGCCGCGCGCGGCTCCGCCGGCCAGTTCGCTTCCTCCCAACTGACGCAACTCGACCATCGGGCGAACCGCGCGCAATCGGCCATCGTGCCCACCCGCTGTGCTCGCTGGCTTTGCGCACCGTGGTGCTCGCGGCTGCGCCATGATCTTGCCTCGGCTCTGAATGGGCGCAATGATGTACGGGCGGTTTCATGCGCAGTCGAGCAGAATTCCGCGCGGAACGCGTGTCCTTCCGTGTGTGCAGGATCGCCGCCGAACCGCGACGATTCAGATGAATATCGGATTCGATCCCGCGAATGGATCAGTGAGCGGCCGGGCGCGGGTTTCCGAGCGCGGCCGCCATCGGCGTCCGACGGCGTTCGTCGGGCGTCTTTTATCGCAACATCGAGGTAAATTTAATGGTCAATTACATTTCCGCGCTTTTGTTCTTTGTGCTCTTGTTCGTCGGCGTCGTGACGAGCATCCTGGTCGGACAGATCCATCCGGTCGCCGCGGGTCTGTTCGCGGTTGTTTGGCTGGTCTTCGACGTGATCATCGCGTCGTCGATTCGCCTGGCCGCGCAGTGGCAAAAGGCCGTGGTGTTTCGGCTTGGCAAGTACGATTCGATCAAGGGGCCCGGTCTTTTCATGATCATCCCCTTGATCGATCAGCTTCGCATGGTTGATACGCGCGTGCTCGCGGTGAACATTCCGCACCAGCAGGTGATCACGCGCGACAACGTGCCGGTGACGATCGATGGCGTGCTGTTCTTCCGCGTCAATAACCCGGCCGACGCGATCATCATGGTTCAAGACTATCGTTACATGATCGCCCAATATGCGCAAACGTCGCTCAGAGACGTGATTGGCCAGATGACGCTCGACCAGCTCTTGACCGAGCGCGAAGAGATTGCGAAGTTGATCGAGCAGCACGTCGAGAAAGATACCAAGGGCTGGGGCGTCGACGTGACGGGTCTGCGCATCCAGGATATCGACATGCCCGAAGAGCTCAAGAAGATGATGTTGCGCCAGGCGTCGGCCGAGCGCGAAAAGCGGGCGACGATCACCAAGGCCGAAGGTGATAAAGAAGCGGCCATCAATCTCTCTTTGGCCGCGAAGACGATGGCGGCCAGCCCCGGCGCCATGCAGCTCCGAACGTTGCAGACGATCGACGGTCTTGGGCCCACCGCGTCGAACACGGTCGTCCTGGCCGTGCCGATCGAGATCCTCGAAAGCGCCGTCATGCTCAAGGACCTGTACCGTGCCAAACAATCGTCGACCCCCGAGGCGTGAGCAGACGAAGGCACGGCACGCGCAGCAATCGCCTGGTGGTGCCGACCCGCGATCCAATCGCGGCGCGGCCCACCCAGGCGAGCCGCGGCTGTCGTTGGGGGCGGCGTGCGGGGCCGTGCGAACGGCTCGACGCCGCACGCTCTCTCTCGGCTCGCCGCCAACGTCGCCGCACGCTCTCTCTCGGCTCGCCGCCAACGTCGCCGCACGCTCTCTCTCGGCTCGCCGCCAACGACGCCGCACGCTCTCTCTCGAGGCACAGCTCAACCTTCCCCGGTGCGCGACAGACTCGACCCGTTAATCGCCGAATCACCTGCCGACGAACGCGAATTGGCGGTGCGCCAGTAAGCCTGGGATCGATTGAACATCGGGATCTGAAGGCCCGTCCGCGTGAAGCGGCAAAATGCCAGGTCGAACGCCCCGCGCCATCCTGCCCGGTCGAAATCGGTGGGATAAAACAAGAACACCCCCGCCAGAATGCCCGCCACCGCCACGAGGCTCGCCGGCGCGGCCAGGGATCGTTTTCGGACCGATCCTTCACTCTGATCTCGCCAACCGCTTCGCCCGGTTTCCAGCGCACCGGCACCGAGCGCCGCGAGCACGATCAAAGCCGGCACATAATGAAAGCACCAGCCGGGGCTGCCAAAATGCACCAGGAGATGCGACCCCAGGACCGGCACGGCGGGTAGGGCCAGGATCATCATCAGAAAGATGCCGTGATCGAGGCGCCGCAAACGCAAGCAGCCAAGAGGCGTCAACAAGAGCGCGGGGCCGAGCGTCCAGACCAGGGCCATGGTCAGCTTCACAAGATAGCGCACGGGGGCGTCGACAAAACCAAGGTGCCAGATCGAGTTGAGATATCCGCACTGATAAGCGAATTCGCCGCTGGCCGCGCGGTAATTCTGCCAGCCGCCGGCCTCATTCAGCATGGCCGCCAGCCACGCCAGACTGATCAATCCGAAGACCGTACCGGCCGCCAGCGAGCGTTTCCATCGATGTTGCCAGAGAATCACGAGGAACACGCCGAGCCAGAATGTGCCGATGTCCTGGCGATAGCCGGCGCCGATTCCGAGGCCGACGGCGGTCGCGTACGGATGCCACGGCATCGGACGAACTTGCCCGCGGTAGGCGATGCCAATCAAGAGCGCGCCGACCAGGACGATGGCGGTGTAATTTCCGGCGATCGATCCATAACCCCAGAACAACGGGCCAACGCCGAGGACGAGCGTGGCGGCCGCCGCGGTGGCCGGCCGGATGAACGCGCGCAACATCCACCAGACGCTTACCATCGCGCCGGCGCTCGTCAGCATATCAAGCGCGATCAAGCCGCGATAAGAGTCGCCGACCATTAACCCGAGCGCACCGCGAATGTGATGAACAGCGTGTGATGCATGGGAAACCAGTGCACCGCCGCCTGGTCGATGAACCCGATTTCATCGAACTCGAATGGACCCGGCCGCGCCACGGGCCAGCGGGTGGCGAAGACGAAAACGGCCGCGCTACAAAAGGCCAGCGCCACGGACTTCCAGCCGGGCTCGACCACTAGATCAGTATGTTCGTCGGATTCGTATCGAACCCGCGATGAAGACGGCATTCCGGTTTCCATGGGCTGGGCTCCTTCCCAGGTGATTGACAAGATTGGCACAGACTAATCGAAAACCAGAAAGCTCGCAACCCGCGGTGGCACGAGCCGCGGGCCGCGGGGCCAGGCCGCGATCAGGACGTCGGTGCCTTCGATTTGTGTCGGGACTTCAATCCGTCCCAGAGCGAACGGCCGTGCTCGCCAATCTGGCGGACGAGCCGCCCGGCCTTTGACTGACTGCCTAGCTGGTGCAGGTGACGCAGCAGGGCCGTGCGCATCGGCTTTGAGCAAGAGCGGGGCGAGCGTCGGCACGACGTGCTCGATGATTCCTGTGGGGGGCTCGCCCAGGCCGGCGGCCGTGAAATCGTGGAAGGTGGGTGGAAGGATGGCGCAGTAAAGAGTCGATCTGGGCACGCACGAGCGACTCGCGCAGCGCCAGATCGGTGGTCGGTCCTGCGGCCGCTTTGAGACGTCCGCCAAACTCGGGGCGGTCGGTCCCCGTGATGACGACGAGCGTTGGCGGCACTTCGCGCTGGGGATGCTCGTGGAACCAGCGGTCCCAGGAATGGGTGAACGCGACGTCGGAGTTATGGTCTTCACGCGAGCCGTCAATCAGGAGGACGAGCAAGTCGCTCTCGGCGGCCGTCGCCACGGTTGTTTCTCGCTGGTAACGATCGCGCTTGTTTTCCGCGACATCCGACCGGGGATATCCGGGCGTCTCGATCCACCGCGCGTCTTGCAGCCGGCCGAGCAAGCTGGCCGAGATTCCCATGGGCTCCACGCGTGCCTTGATCAGTTTCATGTCACCCGAGCACGTTTGCTGCATGACCGAGATGAACCGCGACTTGCCGGCACCGCGCCACCGACAACCGCGATGGCCAGCGGCTTCAGTTCCGGGTCGATCGCCGCCGAGCGATCGCTGGGCGAACGCCGGGTCAGCCGCCGGTATTGATTCGCACCGATCGCGAGGCGGCCGCTCAAGAGCTCGATCAAGTGCATGCCCAGCCGGTTGACGTAGGCCTGGTAGAACCAGCGCAAGACGTTTTGCTGCATCGATTTCCAGGCCGGTTTCACAATCCACTCGCGGGTGCCCAGGCGGGTCAGGCCGGTGATCGGATTGAGGAACGGCGAGACGAACGCATAGAGATCATTGGCCTTGCTGATATACCCGGCGACCTGGACGGCCCGCCGCCAGTGCGACAGGGAGATCAGGTCGCCGCCCGGAATCTGGCGGCAGAGGCCCGCGAGATCTTCGGCCGCCAGCTCAAACGCCGTGATCAGCTCGACAAGGGGCACATCGTCGAGCGGATTGGCGGCGAGCGGATGATAATGCTCGACGAGCCGCTTCATCAGCCGGCGCCCCGTGTCGATATAGGCATCAGCGCCCAGAAGCTCGTCGAAGCCGAGGTTTTCGCCGTGATCGGCTTCGTCTTGCACGACCTTCCAGGCATCGCGATCGAGGGGTGAGAACGTCTGGGGCGAGTCCCAATCGAGCGGCGGCATGAGCGAGCGCGAGGTCTTCGTCCAGCGCGAGGCCAGGATCGAAAAGGCCACGCCGGCGATCACCCAGAGCACGGCCGCGACCGTGCAGACGACCCAGCCGCGCTCCCAGAGCCAGATCATGCCGAGGCCGACATAGATCAAAACCGGCCCCACCAGAAGCCCGACGAGGATCCACGATCGCCATTGCCTCAGCAGGCTGTCCACTTTCCTTCCCCCCGCGGCCGTGTGTCAGTCGCCTTGCAAGAACCCCGCCCGCTCCGGTCGGATTGAAAATGCTCTTCCGAAACGCGCCGAGCCGATTCGATCCGACATTCACGACCATGATAACCGCAACGCCCACAGGAAGACGTGACCGCTATCATCTTTTCGCTCGAATGACCAAAGGATTCGATTTCATCGACTGCATCAAGGGCCGCCCGCGGCGATTTCAGGCACGCGAGCTCGAGCCGCAACCCGCGACCAAAGATAGAAAACGGGGATTCCAGCCAGCACGATCAAGAAGCCTTTGCCCGACGTCAGTGGTTTCATGTAAATGAAATCAAGCACAAGTAAGGCCGCCAGGACGATATACACGAAGACCGGCACGGGATAGCCGAGCGTCCGGTAAGGACGTGGCATTTCCGGAGCCTTGATTCGCAGCGCGACCACGGCACCGACCATCAAGGTGTAGAACAAAACATCCACCGGAATGACGTATTCCAGGAGTTCGTTGTAGACGTTGCCGTACTTGAACGCGCCCCCCGGTAGCTCGGCGACCGTGACTGGCAAGACCAGGAAACAGGCCCACAATCCCTGCGCGACCAGAGCGACCGCCGGGACGTGCCGTGCATTCGTGGTGCCGACGGCGCGGAAAAACAGCCCGTCTTGCGCCATGGCGTAATACACGCGGGCACCGGCCAGGACGAGCCCATTCACACATCCGAATGTCGAGATCAGAATGGCCGCCGCCATGATCGCACCGCCGCGCGGGCCCATCACGGTCTCCATCAGGACCGCGCCGACTCTGTCCTGGGGCGCTTGCTGGATGTCGACAAGCCGCAAGGTGCAGATGTAAGCCAGGTTCGCGAGCAGGTACAAGACGACCACACTCGACACCCCGAGGATCAGCGCCCGGGGCAAGGTGCGGCCCGGATCGCGAACTTCGCCCCCGGTGAAGGTGACGTTGTTCCAGGCCGACTGAGAAAAGAGCGGGCCGATCATCGCTAACCCGAGCAAGAGCGGCAATGCGATCGGCGCCCCGAGCGCCGAACTGGCCACCAGGGCGCCTGGGTCCCAGCCGTTTGCCGACGGATCCCACCATGCCGACGTCCAGGCGGCGCTGCCGAAATTGCTTCCAAAAGCCAGGCCGACCACAATCAGGCCGATGAGTGCGGCCGTCTTCGTGAACGTGAACGTATTTTGAATCCACTTGCCAAGTCGCAGCCCGCGCGTGTTGACGATCGTCAAGAACGCGACCAGCGCGACGGCCACCAACTGTTGAGACGAAAGGCTCAGCGCATAGTTGCCGACACGTAGCGGCGCGACAAGATAATGATCGGCGGCGACGCCGGGCAGGAACACTCCGAGGAACTTGGCAAACGCGACGGCCACCGCGGCGATCGTGCCGGTTTGAACCACCAGAAACATCGACCATCCAAAAAGAAATCCAAAAATCGGGCTGTACGCCTCGCGAAGAAAGACATACTGACCCCCCGCGCGAGGCATCATCGCCGCGATCTCGGCGGCGCACATCGACCCCGAGACGGTCATCACGCCAGCCAGCGCCCAGGCCACGAGCAGCCAGCCCGGCGCACCCGACATAGCGCGCCGATTCCGCCGACGTGATGAAAATGCCCGAGCCGATCATCGACCCGACGACGATCATCGCGGCGTCGACCGTTCCGAGCTCGCGCCACCAGGTGCGCCGTCTTCGAATCAGGGTCAGTGGGCGCGATCGCGGGGCGTGCAGGGAGCGGCATTGAGGATTTCAACGTTTGCGAAGGAAATTGTGCGCAGGAATGGAGACAGTCAGACCGCCCGCTCGGCGCCGGGTGCACCAGTTCAGGCCGGCGTCGCGCGGCCCGTTTGCGATCGATCGCGACGCCATCTTCACGACGGTTACTTCTTGTCGATGAAGGCGCGAACGTCGGCGATCGCCTGGTCGACGTTCTGACGGCGCCAGTCAGTCAGCGCGGAATCGAGCGCACAGGTCAGCTTGTTGACAAGATGAACGGCCGCTTCCTCGGGCGATCCTGCTTCGGCGTGGATTTCCGGGAAGTCGCGGTGATGAACGCTTGCGGTCGTCGAGCTGCCGCTGATCGTGACAATCACGCGGTCCAGGTCGGTAGCCATTCGTGGTGCCTCAGGGACAGTAAAGCCGATCGATGAGTGCCGCGCCAATTCAGACGGTCAGCGATTCGGAGATGCCTGGCACCTGCCATTTTATCACGCATCCGATTTCGGGAAACCGGCCAATCCCGAATTTCCGAAGAGGCCGACGCTCGTCATGCAGATCGAATGCCGGGCGCCGTCGCCATCAAGCAATCGCGTCGCGTTGCCGGCAAGGGCGGGTCGCCGACGCAAACCACGGCCCCTTCATGCCATCGCCTGCCTCAACATCGCGAACCGTCGGCCCGTCGCACGACCTGGTGTGCACCGAAAGGGTAGCTGATGTTATCGTGCCCATCGAAGTCCGGCGTTCATCCTTGCCACCGACCTTCCTTGCCGGTACGAGTACCCCTCCGTCACGGAACGCGCCTCGGCTCGTCAAAGCGTGGTGGCGTGTGGCGCGCACACGGCCGGGCGCCCAAAATAGGCCTCGGGAAGACAGCAGGTGTCCCGATCTCCTTATGCCGCTTTGAGTTCCGCCTGGGCGCCTGAATAATCGGAAGTTCAAAAAATCGCTCTAACCCCATGCGAATCGTCAACTTCCACCTGGGCGCCTGAGTAACCCGTATGACCCGACCTTTTGCCGTATCTCTCAAAGTATCATCATGTTACGCTTGGGCGCCTGAGTAACCGGCACAGTTTAACGACTTGACGTATGTTGAATTCCCAAAGCGAGTTACGCTTCGGCACCTGAGCAACCGGCACAGTTTAACGACTTGACGTATGTTGAATTCCCAAAGCGAGTTACGCTTGGGCACGCTGAGTAACCGGCACAGTTTAACGACTTGACGTATGTTGAATTCCCAAAGCGAGTTACGCTTCGGCGCCTGAATGATCCGCACAAAGCGGCGCATGGCCGAGTGTGACCACGAAGCTGGTTCGCGGAATCAAGAGAAACTTGGCGGATTCACGTTCGGTTAGCGTGGTTCCGTTCGCGTTCCCGTCGGCCGGTCGTCGAACCTCGCGGCAGCCATCGCGCGGTCCCCGACCCGACCCGTCTGGTCGCGCGTCGAGACATTTGGCGAAGACCGAAACGTCCGCGCAACATGACGGATCAGACCGAGCCTGGAATACGGCTGAGGGGACGCCTTGACCCCCGCGCAACTCAGAGTCTGTTCCGGAAGAGCGGTTCTGGGCGAGCGGGCGGCGTCAGCGCCCTGTCTTCTCGGCTCCGGACAGGGGACTGACGCCCCCCGCTCGCCTTTTTGGAACAGACTCTCAGGCCGTTTTCGCTTTCTGGCGGGCGGTCACTTCGGCGTCGTGCTTGTCGATTTCGGTCCGCACGCGGGCGACGATGGCGTCGAACGTTTCGGGGTCGTGGATCGCAAGCTCCGAGAGGCTCTTTCGATCGAGGCCGATCTTTGCCAGACGCAGGCCATGAATGAGCCGGCTGTAACGCACGCCGCGCATCTCGGCGGCCGCCGTCAGGCGGATGATGAACAGCTTGCGGAACTCACGCTTCTTGGCACGGCGGTCGCGAAACGCGAACATGCCAGCTCGGAGCAAGGTTTCCTTGGCCGAGCGCAAGAGCCGGCGGCGCCCGCCCACGAACCCTTTAACCTTGCGGAACAGCCGCTTCTTACGCTTGTTCCTCGCGGAACCACTCTTGGCACGCATTGACTCGCTCGCTCTCCACTGTGCGGGATCCGCAAACTTGCCATTTCGGCAAAAACAACACGACTGCCGCGTGCTATTGCCAAACGGAACGATCCGCGGTCCGGATTTCTCTCAACGATGCATCAACGTTTGATTTATTGATCGTGACCGGTCATGAAGCTCGTTTAGCTGGTCGCGGCTCGACCCGGCTCGGCTTCGCCTCGGCCCGAGTTCAGCTCGTGCCGTGGTGCTCGACAGCCGTTTCCACTGCCTTGGTCTCTTCGGCCGCCTGCTCTTTCAAGGTCGCAACCTGCGTCGGATTGCTATTTTGCTTCAGCAGCAGGGCATTGCGAATCCGGTGTGCTTCGGCAGCGACCTTGAGAGGCGTCGACTTCCGAAGGCGCCGGACGCGCTTACCGCTCTTGTGGCTCATCAGGTGGGACGAACCGCACCGTTTGTGAGACACCTTCCCGGTCGCCGAGACCTTGAATCGCTTCTTCATCCCTTTGTGTGTCTTCAACTTCGGCATGGTAGCGCAGTCCTGTTCGATACAATTCAGTTCGGCGGGTGGCCGCCGGCTCGTCCGCCATGCGGCACCACTTGTCTTGTTTTCTGTCGAACGTTCCAGCGGGCCCCGACTCGTCACCGACCTGGTCGGCCGTTGGAAATCCTCGCGGTGATTCGAGTTCGATACTCTATCAGATCGTTTGACCGTTCGTCCAGTCGTTGGTTCACGCCGGGAGCAGGGCACGCCCCCCCTCCCGGCTGTGTGGCTGGACAGAATCAAACGATGACTTGGGCGGTCACAACAGGCGCCGGCGTGAAGTCAAACGCGGGGGGCGATGATGGCGGTCATGCGCTTTCCTTCCATCGACGGATTCTTTTCGACCTTGCCGACCTCGTCGAGCGACCGCAAGACTTCTTCCATCACCTTGCGGCCCTCGTCAATATGGGCAAGCTCGCGGCCGCGGAACAGAACGTTCACCAGGACCTTGTCTTTCTGCTCAAGGAACTCGCGGGCACGCTTGACCTTGACCTCGATGTCGTGGTCTCCGGTCTTGGGCCGGACGCGGATCTCCTTGATGTGAACCTGGTGCTGTTTTTGTTTGGAAAGCTTCTTCTTCTGGGTGTACTTGAACTTGCCGAAGTCGATAATCTTGCAGACTGGCGGCCGTTCGTTGGCGGCCACCTCGACCAGGTCGAGACCGGCCTCGCGAGCCGCCTCGAGAGCTTTACTTGTCGGCATCACGCCGAGCATCACGCCTTCGGCGTTAATAACCCGCACGGGTGAAATGCGGATCTGTTCATTCACCCTCATTCCGCGCTCAATCGGTCCGATAGCGTCCTCCCCGGGGACGGATAATTGGCCTGAAACTCGCCAGAGCGGCAGACTTGTCGTGGCTCATGTCATCAATCACGATCAGCACGACTCACCTTGCCGAACAATCCACGAAGCGGCCCCATCGGCCGCTACGGGTCGTCGCGAGCCAAATCTAACGTTTACGGTTCCATCAGCGTGTTGTCAAGGTCTTGTGTCATGGGATGAACTCTATCATCGGTTTTTCATGTCGCGTATTGTCGACAACCTGGTGCGCACGCGATCCCGGGACAACCCGGCGGAAGTCACCTTGCACACGCCGACGCGGCTCGGCGATATTCGGTGCATCGCTTTTCACCCCGACGCCACGCTCGGTCGCGTCGTTCATCGGTGTGTGCACCGATCCCGGCGGCTCACCTGCGAGCGCCCTGACGTTTCTCCCGGCAGTCCGTTTTGCGAGGAGGCAGCCCAGTGCGGGTATTGATGACCGGCGGCTACGGATGTATCGGTTCCTGGATTGCCCGCCAGCTCGTCGATAATGGACAGCAGGTCTGGATCTACGATCTCAAGGAAGACACGCACCGGCTCGACCTGATCGCAAAGCCGGGTGACGACCGCTCCATTCATTTCATTCAGGGCGACGTTTGCGACGTCGCCGCGCTACAAGCCGCCGCCGAAACGGTCGGCGCAACCCACCTCTTGCACCTGGCCGGCCTGCAAACGCCGACCTGCCGTGCCAATCCGATTCTCGGCGCGACCGTCAATGTCGTGGGCACGCTCGCGGTATTCGAGACAGCGCGAGCCTTGAAAGGACAGATCGAACGCGTCGTCTACGCCAGCTCGGCGGCCGTGCACGGGCCCCCCGATGAGGGAGTCGTCCACTCGATCGCCGACGAGGTGCGGCTTTCCCCTTTGACCCATTACGGCGCGTTCAAGGTTTGCAACGAGCTCAACGCCCGGGTCTACTGGCTCGATCACGGCATCTCGAGCGTCGGCCTGCGACCCTGGACTGTCTACGGCGTCGGTCGCGATTTCGGGATGACGAGCGAGCCGACCAAGGCCATCAAAGCGGTCGCCCTCGGGCGGCCGTACAAGATCAGCTACGGCGGCAAGCAAGACCTGCAATACGTTGAGGATGTGGCCGCCACGTTCGTTTGCGCGCTGGCCCGGCCGTTCACCGGAGCCGCGGCGTTTAACCTCCGCGGCGCGGTGGAACCGATCGAATCGTTCGTGCGAACCCTGTGCGAGCTCGTGCCGGCGGCGGCGAGCTTGGTTTCGCACGGCGACCGCCAGCTTCCGATCGCGGCCGATCTCGACGGCAGCCGCCTGGAGACGCGTCTCGGGCCGATCCGGCGCACACCGCTGCGCGACGGCATCGCCGAGACCTACCGCCGATTCGTCGAGCTCAAGGAACGCGGCCGGCTCGACGCGTCGGACCTCTGACACGTCGAGCGGGTTTTTCATGGTTCCGCGGTGCGCATCATGACTTGGGCGAGGGGGCCTCGCCGCCGGCTGTTTTCGCTTTCTCCGTGTCGCCGGCTGCGGGCATGTCGGGCGGGAAGAGGTCCTTGGGCATCGGCTTGATGTCGACCTTGGCCCCTTTCTTCTCGGCCGCCACGACCTCTTTCTGAAGGTCCTTGGCATACTCCTGGTAAATGTACGGCTTGTTCTGCTCGAAGTCGGGCTCCTTACCCTCTTTCCGGTCGGTCACCTGAATCAGGTGAAACCCGAACGGAGTTTCAACAGGGTCGGAAATCATGCCCTTCTTGAGCTTGAACGCGACATTGGTGAACTCTTCGATCAATCCCGTGTTGAGCGAGAAATAGTCGAGATCGCCGCCGGCGCCGCCCGCGTTGGCCGGGTCTTCCGAATACTTGTTGGCCGCGGCCGCGAAGCTGATCGTGCCCCCTTCGATTTCCTTCTTGATACTGGCGAGCTTCTGACGAGCCTTTTGCTTGTCGGCCTCGCTGGCGTCGGGCTCGACCTTGATCAAGATATGGCTGGCCCGGATCTGGGTGCCGCGGAACAGGTCGCGATTATCGGCGATGTACTTCCGCAAGGTCGCATCCGTGGCGCGCAGGCGAAGATATTCCTGCCAGCGAATGCGCTCCTCGATCTGCTTGCGAACGTCTTCGAGCGACGTGTTACTCTGGAGCAAGGCCGTGGCGAGGTCCTGGCCGTCGGCCTTCAATTTCTGCTTGAGCCGCTCGATTTCCTCGTCCACCTTTTCGGTCGTGACGGGAAGCTTCTGGCGGGCCAGGAAGAGGGTCAAGAGCTTGGTGTTGACGACATAGTCGATCGCCTCACGATAGAGGACATCCTTGCTCTCGTCGCGAATCGGATACCGGCTGAGGACGTTGATCACTTCGCCCTTGGTCACCTTGTCGGTCTGTTTGCCCAGCGTGATCGTGGCCACGACATCGTTGAACCCGGGGATCGTCGCGGGACGCGTTGCCGTCGGCGCGCCGGGCTCGCCGGTCGCCGGGGCGCCCGACGGCGGGGGAGTCGCCTGGGCGCGCAACAAGGTCGGCCGAGAGGCCAGCCCGCCCACAATCAAAGACAGAATGAGAATTCGAATAACCGATCGCATGAAATCAGTCTCCCCCCCTCTGGCACAACAAATGATTCCGTATGATCCGTGCGGCTATGGTGTTTGCGTCAGGTTTCCGCGTCGAGCAGCATCGTCCCGAGATCATCTTCCTAACGATTATACGGATTTTGCTCAATGCCGCCGCGCCATTTGGCCGATAATCTTCGCCCAAAGGTCAACCCCAAGCGTCATGTCATGGCCGCCGGGCGGGCTGGAAAATGACGCAAGCACGCCGCTGGCCGAGCCTTCGGGGGGCCGAAGACGTCCAGTGGCGTGCTTGACGCGCAGGACGACCATGCGACGATGGGTCAAAGCATTCGTTCATCACCGATGTGGCATCAGCTTGCATGCCGTGGCGCGAGGCGAGTGACCTCGGGCCCGGTCACGCGGCCTGGAGCCACTGGCGGATCCGGCCGAGCTCGTCGTTCCAGTTCGACGAGGTCCGCCGGTTGAGATACGTTCCAAACAAGAGGTCGAGTGTCTCGCTGAGATGACGCAGGCTCTCGAGCCGCGCGATGCGCGCTTCGAGCTGGGAAGCCGGCTTCCCCTCGGGCTTGGGCAGTCCGGCGCCCGAGACCGCGAGCGTCTCGGCCTGGAGCGTCAGCTCGTATTGCGCACCTTGACGGACGAGAATCATGCCGGCCTTGCGCGGCAGCTTGCCGGCTTGAAGCGCGCGAAACGCCTCGGGCATCCGGATCGGCGAGTCGTCGGTGAGATGATCGCGCCCCGTCTCGCCCCGCGGACAATCGAGGGTCAGCGACTTCGCGAGCATCACGGTGATGTCAGAGCCATCGGCCAGCTTGATCGTGTCGCCGTCGTTCTGGAGTGTGTGCCAGATCCACACCATGAATTCGTTACCGAGATAGTCCATGGCCGAGGGACTATTGTCCGACCAGGCAAATACGGTCTCGGGACCGCCGTTTTCGCTCAGGAGTGCCAGCCGCCGCGAATCGGTCTGGCCGTCGCCGCCATTTCCCTTCGCACGATCGCCACGCGTCGCCAGGCTATCGGCGAGGCTGCCCGACGTCAGCGGCTCGAGCGTTCGGTCAAACGTGTCGCGAAACAACGATTGGAGACGTTCGAGCACGCTGTTGCTCGTGCTGCCGGCGTAAAGGATGTTCGAGCGGCCGTCCCAGAGTAGAGGGAAATGGTTGAGCCTGCGGAACCGGCCGTCGGCCGCTTCGGCCTCGGCCCGGCGCTTGGCCGCTTCCTTGGCGTCTTGCTTCTGGCCCTTGGTGGCGATCCCGCTGGGGTTCAACTGGGCGGCCGCGTCGATCTCCATCTGGGTGTAGGCACGAAGCAAGGAGCCCGGAATCTTGTCGGTATCGACGCGAATCGAAAGGTGCAGCGCGTCGTCGACGATGTTCTTGGCCTCGTCGATCGTCAGGTCGAGCACGTGGTCGCCGCCGGCCCAGCCCTGGGTCACGCCGTCGGACGCTTCGGGCGAGGCATTGTGGCCGATCAACCGCGCCTGAACCTTCTCGAGAATCTCGCCGCCGAACGGAATCGGGAGATCGCCACCGACGAGATACCGCGTGAATGTCACTCGGCCGTTCCAGAATCCCATTGATCGATCCTCCCAGAGACGTCGCTTCGATCCTTGGCGCCGGGGCAACGGCCCGCCGCCGACCCTTTTGTCTGAGGGCCTGACCTTACCTAGATCGGGCGACCCGCAAGCCGCACTGAAGCGCCGGCACGCGCCACCACGCCGCGACCCTGAGATCTGGGCGACGTCGTGACAGTCAGGTAAGGTTTTTGAACTGGAGCGGGTATTCCGGTCCATTGGCTTTGAGATGGGCGATCACGGCTTGGAGGTCATCGAGCTTCTTGCCGGTCACGCGGACCTTGTCGTCCATGATCTGGGCCTGAACCTTGATCTTGAGCTGTTTGATGTCTTTGACGATCTTCCGGGCATCGTCCGACTCGATTCCCGAGTGCAGGGTCAAGACCTCGCGGACCGAGTCATGCGTGGCGTCTTCAACCTTGCCGCGCTTGAGCGCATTGACGGCCACGCCGCGTCTCGCCATTTTCTCCTTGAGCACCTGAATGACCGTCTCGAGCTGGCCCTTATGATTGGCCAGCAGCGTCAGCTTGTTCTCCTTCTTGTCAAACTCGATCGATGCACGCGTCCCCTTGAAGTCGTACCGCACGGCGATCTCCTGCTGTGCCTGCACGACCGCATTGTGCATTTCCGCGTGATTAATTTCACTGACGACGTCAAACGAGTGCGCGTCGGCCATGAGCCAATCCTCCCAGCAAATGATCGTTTACTGTGCGTGCTTGAGTCCGCCACCAGGGCTGTTTCATTCTCGACTGACAATTGAATTTGGGAGGGCGCGACTCTGTTGAGCTTCTTCAGTTTGCCCAGTTTATGGCTCAGGTCGACGGAGTCTTGCCCTCCCGACGAGAATCAACAGCCCTGCGCCCGCCACGAACCCACTTGATTGAATGTTTAACAGTTACAAGAGTCCCGCGAGCGCCGCCGCGATGAGAACCGCACCGCCAATCAGTAACGGCCCGGCGACGCGCTGGACCAGCGCCCCACCCGCGCGTCGGACAATCGCGCCGCCATCATGACCACGGCGGCCGCCGGACTCATCGTCCGGCCGAAATGCGCTCCCAGTGATGACAGTGTGCCCAGGCGAACCGGGTCGATCCCCATCGAGTCTCGATACCGGAACGAAGAATTCCATGATCGCGATCGCCGGCGCAATGCCCGTGCCGGCGACAAAAGCCAGGCCCCACGGAGCAACCGTCGCCACGATCAAAGCCGCCTGCGGGTAGGGGGCCAGCGTGGCGATCATGAGCTCGATCATCCCGCTCAGACGAATCCCCTCGGCAAACGTCGAGGCCGCCACGATGAGCGAAATCACATGGTTGTATCCATAGCCGGCCCCGTCAAAGAACGCCGCCGCCAGGCCGCCTACCGAGTGCACATCGGTCAGGCCGGCCGCGACCACGCCGATCAAGAGCGCCGCGAGAATCCGCTCCGGGCCCGCCATCGTCGTGGTGCCGGGGGCGGGGCCGAATAACCCATCGAGCGTGAGCAGCACGATGGGCAAAACCGGAACCAGCGCCTTGATCAGGTTGATCGGCGCGGCAGGCGCTTCGGCGGATTCCGCCTGCTTGAGCGATCCACGCACCGCGCTGACGTTCTGGACATCGATCGCGTGCTCGTTCCGACGGAGACTCAAGAGCCAGAAGGCCCCGAGGGCCGTGCCACACGCCAGAAGGTTGAGTCGGGCACTCTGCCCGACGACACGGGTGCTCGACAAGCCTGTCAGCCCCGAGAGCTTGCGCATCTCGACCGAGCCCGGGTTGAAAAGCTCGCCCCCCATTGACGAGCCCAGCAGCAAGACCGACCCGGCCGATACCGCCGAGAGGCCCCCCGCGCCAAGAGCGGAATCAAGATCGGGCCGAGGACCGCCGCCGTGCCGGCCTGGCTCACGATCGTCGTGTTGATCAGGTAGCCCGCGACGATCCCGCCGGGAACCAGGAGCATGCCGCACCCGTTCAAGCGGCCGAACCAACAGCCGGACGAGATGCTGGTCGCACTCCGTCAGCCGCAAGACAAACGCGAAGCCGAGCGCCGCGCAGATCGGCACGACGGTGCCGGCGTTCGCCATCTCGGCCGCGATCTTGACGATCATCGCCGGCACCTGGCCGGTCGCGACAAAGAGGGGCAGGGCACCCAGCAAGAGCAAGAGGCGAACGTCGAACCCGCGCGAGAACAAGACCGCCACGATGCCCAGGTCGCAGGCGGCCATACCAATCGAAATCCAGCGAAAGGGCGCGGGAGACGCCCCCGCCGCGGCGACCGATTGTGGCGGCGGCGCCGCCGCCGCGATCATCGCCATCGCCGCGAGGATGCCAAGAAGCGCCGCCGCGCCCTCGGTCGTGCCCCGCCAAGCCGATTTGTCGCGCGCGCTGAAGACATGGTTGATTCTCAGTCCGGGCCCGCCGGGCTCAGGAAGCGGTCACGGCGAGATTGCGGAAAAACGACTCGAGATCGACGTTGCCCCCGCTCAAAATCACGCCCACCCGAAGCCCACGCGCATCGAGCGAGCCGTTCAACAAGGGGGCCACGGCCACGGCACTCGACGGCTCGATCAAGAGCTTGGTGCGTTCCCACACGAACCGCATCGCAGAGACGATATCAGCCTCACTCACGGCGATCACACGCTCGACACGGCCCATGATCACGGCGAAATTCCGGTCGCCGATCGACGTGGTGCGCAGGCCGTCGGCGATCGTGTTGGGATCATCGAGAGCGCTGGATCGACCCGGCTTCGAGCGTTCGGCGCGCATCATCGGCGTTGGCTGGCTCGGCCGCGATCACGCGGGTTTCCGGCGCCTGACCCTTGACCGCGAGAGTCGTTCCCGCCAGCAGCCCGCCGCCACCGACCGGGCACATCACGATATCGAGCTCACCCGCCTGGTCGAGCAGCTCCCACGCGGCCGTTCCCTGGCCGGCGATCACGTTCCAGTCGTTGTACGGATGCACAAGGGCGAAACCGTGTTGTTCGATCTCGGCGGCGACAGTCTCCTCGCGTGAGGCGATCGTCGGCTCGCACTGGACGATGCGTGCACCGTATTCGGCCGTGGCCGCGTGTTTCACGGCTGGCGCGGTTCGCGGCATGACGACGGTCACCGGCACGCCGAGCAGGCGTCCGGCCAGCGCCACGGCCTGGGCATGGTTGCCCGACGAGTGCGTGATCACGCCCCCCTGGCGCTGGGCGTCGCCGAGCTGGAGCAGGGCGTTCATGGCCCCGCGGAACTTGAACGCGCCAATTTTTTGAAGGTTTTCACACTTGAGGAACACCGCGCCGCCACACCGCGCGTCGAGTGCTTGCGACGTCATCACGGGCGTCTTGTGTACCCAAGGCCCGAGCCGTTCGGCGGCCCGCCGCACATCGTCGACATCGATGGGAAGCGTGCGCAACTCAGCAGGATGACTGGCGATCACGTTTGAACTCCGCTAGATACTGACTGCCGCGCCTTCCGCGGTATGGCGACACCGCACCCCTCTTTGGAATCGCCCCGCGGCTGCCGGACATGGTCCTCGTTCCATCCATCAATAAGTGTGATCCTGGCCCTCTTGCTCGACGACGGCGGCCGCGGCCGGCGGCGCGGCGGCCTGACGGCTCCGCCGGCTGTCGCGCTCGGCGACGAGCCGCGCCAGCGCCTCGTCCAGGGGCAGGGCCCCCTGGTCGCCGTCGACGCGATCGCGCAACGAGACGCTGCCGGTCTCGGCTTCCTTCACGCCGACCACCAGCATCGCCGGAATCTTCTCGAGCTGCGCATCGCGGATCTTGGCGCCGATCTTCTCGGCGCGGAGGTCGAGCGTCGCGCGGAATCCTTGTTCCAGAAGCCTGTTGAGAACCTGCCGCGAGTAGTCAGCGACCTTGTCCGAAATCGGCAGCACGCGCACCTGTTCGGGTGCCAGCCAGAGCGGAAACGCTCCCGCGAAATGCTCGATCAAGATCCCCATGAACCGCTCCATGCTGCCGAGCGGAGCACGATGGATCATCACGGGGCGATGCGGCTGGTTGTCCGCCCCGATGTATTCAAGCCCAAAGCGCTCGGGCAAGACGTAGTCAAGTTGCACGGTCCCAAGCTGCCAGGGCCGGCCAATGCAATCTTTCACGATGAAATCGGCCTTCGGGCCATAAAACGCCGCCTCGCCGGCCGCCTCTTCATAAGGCAGCTTCATCTCGTCGAGCACCGAACGAATATCCTCTTCAGCACGCCGCCAGATATCGCCGGCCGCCCCCTGATACTTGGGGTCGTTCGGATCACTCTTCGAGAGCCGCACGCGGTAGTCCGACAGTCCCAGGCACGAGTTCAAGAAGAACTGGGTCATCTCGAGCGTCGTGCGAAACTCACCGCGCACCTGCTCGTGCGTGCAAAACAAGTGCGCATCATCCTGCGTGAATCCGCGCACCCGCGTCAGGCCCGAAAGCTCGCCCGACTGCTCATAACGATAAACCGTGCCAAATTCGGCGAGCCGCACCGGCAGTTCACGGTAACTCCGCGGCTGGGCCGCGTAGATTTGAATATGGTGCGGGCAATTCATCGGCTTGAGCAAGTATTCCTCGACGTCGCAGGTTTGCTCGAGATAGCCTATTCGCTCGGGCACGCTCATCTCGAAGAACGACTTCGTGAAACCCGCCGTTCTGGCCGTCTCGCCGTTGCCCTTGGGTTCGGGCATGCGCTCGGGAACGCCTGCCTTGGCCAGCAAGTTGCGCTGGGCCGCGTCATCAAGACTTCCCGAAATCAGGCCGTCGAGCAGCTCTTTGGCCGACGAGTTCGACGGCATCTTGAGCGTCGGAAACTGCGACTCCTTGTAGTAGGGATAATGCCCGCTCGTCTGGTAGAGCTCGATCTTGCCGATATGCGGCGTGTAAACCGGCTGATAGCCGCGTTTGACGAGCTCATCCTTGATGAACGCCTCGAGAATACCGCGCACGACCGAGCCCTTGGGCATCCAGAGAATCAGGCCCGGTCCGACCAGGTTCGAGATCGTGAACAGTTGCAGATCACGCCCTAGCCGGCGGTGGTCGCGCTTCTTGGCTTCCTCGACCTGGGCGATGTGGGCCTCGAGCTCTTTCTTGTCGAAAAACGCGGTGCCATAGACGCGCTGGAGCATCTGGCGGTCGGTTTGGCCTTTCCAGTAAGCCCCCGCGATCGACAGCAGTTTGAATGCGCCCACTTTGCCTGCGTGGGGGATATGCGGGCCGCGGCAAAGGTCGACAAATTCGCCCTGGCGATAAAAGCTCAAGATCCCGTACTTGTGAAGCTCGTCGTCGATATGCTCGACCTTGAGCGTCTGCCCCAGATCGGCGACAAATTGCCGCGCCTCGGCGACCGGCAGGTTAAACCGTTCAAAAGGCTCGGCGTCCTTGACGACCCGCGCCATCTCGGCCTCGATGGCGGGGAAGTCATCCTCGGAGAGACTTCGGCCGGGGATCTCGACGTCGTAATAGAAACCGCTCGCGGTCGTCGGCCCGAACGCGAGCCGCACGCCGGGGAAGATGCGCATGATGGCCCGCGCCATTACGTGCGCCGTCGAGTGCCGCAAGACGTCGAGCGCCTCGCGGTCCCGGGGCGTGAGGATCCGCATCTCCACGGGTGCGTTATCGCCGTTTTCGAGTGGACGATCGACGTCGACGATCTGGCCACTGCGCCACGGCGGCCACCGCGGCGTCGGCCAGGCGTTTGCCAATGCCGGCAGCGACCTCGCGCGGGCTGACTCCCTCGGGATAATCCTTTACCGAACCATCAGGCAGCTTGATCTGGACCATCGCCAGTCTACTCTCCAGGCAAAAGGCTCGATCGAAGCCGCTCCACGACGCCGCATACAAAAGTGCGCCATGGGGATGCTCCCGCTCAGTCGAGCCAGGGAAATCGTGATCATCCGACCGCGTGGCCAGGAAGCGCGTCGCAAACACGTCGTCTGGCCGTGCGCCGAATTCGTTTGCCCAGCCTACCTTAACAAGGAGAGGGATGCTATTCCTCGTCACCAGGGGTCGATAATCACGGCGGTAGCCGTGCGGCGGGGCAACGCGATAATCGGCCGCCGTGTCGATCACGCCCGCGTCGAGCCGCACACCATGACGAACCGGCCGCCAGGTCGCGCCGAGGCTCGACTTGAAATGCCCGTCCTCAGTGACTGCTGGCCGCCAGCAGTCCGGCTCATTCGGCGCGGCGGCACTCTTGACCGTCTTGTCGGCATCGACCGGATCGAAGAGACCCGACCTGGCAGGTTTGCGCGTCTTGAGGATTTCGCCAATCGTGGCATTGGCGAGACGCTCGCTGGACAACTCGGATTGCCGTAATCGCTCGCCTTCGGGACTGGTTTCGAGCGCCAGCCGCGCGGCTGTCTCGGCAGCGTCGGCCTCGGCGATTTCTTGGAGTCGAGCGCGAACAGGTCGCAGCCGCGCCAGCTCGCGATCGATCTGCGTGCTCAGCCACTGGCGTGCCTCGTCTTTGTCGCTGGGTGCCAATCGGGCCAGCGGCATCTCGCCCAGGCGTCGAAAGAACGGGTCGCATTCCCCGCTCAGTTTCGTATAGACCGGGCGATACGGGTCAAGATCGTAGGCCAAAAGCATATGGAACAACTTCGAGGGCCAACTGGCCTGGATCGAGGAGACGCGCATCGGCGGCTTATCGATCAAGACAAAGCTGCACAGAAGGGCCCGCGCCACATCGAAATCGTCGGCCATGTGCATGGCGTGCTTGCCCATGAGCCGGATCATTCTGAACGCGTCGATCGACCGCCAGACGCTTTCGTCAACGAGGCGCCGCCGCATGCCTTGCCACTGCGCAAGCAGCCAGTCACAGCCCGGACGGGACTGCTCGAGCCGCAAGAGGACACGGGCGGGTTGATCGGGGTGAAGACGCCTGTCGGCGTCAGGCGGTGAGTCAAGGACAACAGCAAGATCACCCGCAGCGCGGGGAATCGGCCAGGCCGGCTTCCAGAACAACATCTCGCCGAGCTCGAGCGCGGTGTCCGTTTCTTTTTGGTTTCGCTCAATTAAGTCGTTGCGCACACGCTGGGCCGCAAGGGCCACGGCTGTGCTGCGTACGCAATCGGCCCGCGTATCATCGGCGTCGATCTGGCTGGCGAGGCTTTGCTCGATCGGCCTGCGCGGCTCGTTCAGAGTGGTGCCATCCCGTTTTCGGGTGGCGAGATTTCCTGCATCTTCGTCGGCAAGCGGATCCGCGAGCGATTTCAAAACACGCTCGTGTGCTTGCGAACGGGAACGCGACTTTCGCGTAGCCGATCGCTGTCTCGCGCTTTTTCGTGCGTGGCGATGATGGACATCGTTGCGCCGGGCCGGCGTGTTGTCAAGCGTGTGAATGCTGTCTATACGGATGGCCGACATGGTCGACTCCTGTTCAACAAGTGATGTGCAAACTAGACCGATCGTAGGAGCATCCAGGCAATTCAAGCCCCGTCACCAGTCGAATCACCGGCTTCCAACCCGACGACCAGATACCCTGGAATCGCCAGTCTTGTCAGGTATCCCACACTTGGCGACTGTCGCGTCTGCGGAAATCCGACAAGCCTAATTAAAGGTTTTAGGGGCTCTCGGTTGCTTAGATTACCTAGATTCTACCATCGAAGTTTCAGTGTGCACGCTTTAACAAGCGAAAAATGGGTATTTTAAGCTGTGGTATCGTCGGTTATGGTAGTTGGTCAGGTCGTGCCGGATTGCGTATGTGACGGGACGCTTTCAACGGCGTATCCCATTAGCGGGCGAAAAGGACCTGGATTGACGTTGCGGTCCAAACTTGGCGGTCGGGTCGTTGAGCGGGCCACCGTCGCGGACGAAGGCGCGCAAACCGGGTCCGGCTGCGTGAATCCCATTCCGAGCGCTCGACTGCGGAATGTCGTTGTTTGAAGGGGTGATTGCCAAGGTGAATGCGGAAGGCCGGTACTCGGGTGACGAAAGGTTGGGCTTGCACCGCTTTCGCGTTCATCGTGTCTTCATTGACGAACCGCGGCACCCCGAGCTGCCAGGCCTTTGTTGGAGTTCCGCCTTGAGGCGGCTTCTTACGAATTGAGCCAGAGCAGACCGGCTAAAGCCGGAACTCCAACGGTGGCCTGCTGGAAGTCCGCCTTGAGGCGGCTTCTTACGAATTCAGCCAGAGCAGTCCGGCTGAAGCCGGAACTCCAACGCTTGCCTGCTGGAAGTCCGCCTTGAGGCGGCTTCTTACGAATTGAGCCAGAGCAGATCGGCTAAAGCCGGAACTCCAACGGTGGCCTGCTGGAGTTCCGCCTTGAGGCGGCTTCTTACGAATTGAGCCAGAGCAGACCGGCTAATGCCGGAACTCCAACGGTGGCCTGCTGGAGTTCCGCCTTGAGGCGGCTTCTTATGAATTGAGCCAGAGCAGTCCGGCTGAAGGCGGAACTCCAACAAAGGTCTGGCGCTCTCGGTGCCGCGTGGTTCGCCAATGAAAACGGGAAGAACGCGGAAGCGGTGCAAGCCCAGCCTTTCACTACGCCGGACTCGCCGTCCCAGCATCGTGCAAGGGCATCTAAATAGCCTTGAATGATCGTGGGGTGCGCGAACGATCAGTCGGAGTTTTGTCGATGTCTAGCACACGGCATTGCCTGAACCTTCAGAGCGTGCCCACTCATTTTCATGGTCCCCCGTGGAAACGAGGGTTTCTGCGTGCAACCTGCGGGAATAGAAAACCGCGGTAAACGAGACGTCTCCGAATTGTGCAGGGCCATTCAGGCGTGCCAGAATATCGAAATCGCGGCCCGACCCGGCGTGGTCTTAACTCTAGCCGTCAGGGTTGGCAGCGTCCACTTCCCCGCACATGTTTGACCACGGGGCCGATCCATGTCCAAAGCACAAAAATCAGACAAAGCCCCAGTAGCCAGCAAAGGGCACGGTCACTCGGTCGGCGCGGCCGCCGATCAACATCATGGCCCGATCCATCCGCCGCCGGGCGAGACCACGCCGGTCAATTCGCCGCGCTATAACAAGCAGCGCCGGCCGTTCGGCGACCCGGTGGCTTATCCCAAGGCCAACCCCCGCTTCATCCCGCCGCCGATCACCAATTTCACGAATTTGAACCTGCCGCTCGATGTGGTGCTTCGCGATCCCGACCAGATGAAGCAGATTACTCAATCGGGCAAGCTGGTCTTTCATTGCGTGGGCGATACCGGCGGCATCAACGGCGAGACCGCCCAGGAGGCGATCGCCCACGCGATGGAAGAACAAATTCAGCAGGCGGCGACGCCCGCCGACCGGCCGGTCTTTTTCTACCACCTGGGCGACGTCGTTTATTACAACGGGCTCAGTCAACTTTACCAGTCGCAGTTTTACGCCCCGTACAAATACTACCCCGCGCCAATCTTCGCCATCCCGGGTAACCACGACGGCGACACGGTCGCTCGGGCCGGCGACCAGCCCGATACCGAGCCGACATTAACCGGCTTCATCGAGAACTTTTGCGCACCGTCCCCCATTCATATCGACACATACCGTGAAGCGATGACCCAGCCCTACGTGTACTGGAGTCTCGAAGCGCCGTTTGTGACATTTATTGGTCTCTACTCGAACGTCGACGGCAGCCTCGACGGCCGCGGCACGTTCGAGCAACAGCGCTGGTTTCAAAACCAGATGGCGAGCGCCTCAAAGGACACCTGCCTGATCGTCGCGGTGCACCATCCGCCGTATTCGCTTGACGCCGTGCACGGCGGCTCGCCCGCGATCCTGGATGCCATCGATCGCGCGGCGCAATCGAGCGGGCGGTATCCCGACGCGGTGTTTTCAGGCCATGTCCACAATTATCAGCGATTCACGCGAACGGTCGGCGGCCGAGCCATTCCCTACGTGGTGGCTGGAAACGGCGGCTATGCCAGCACCCCGGGGGCCGTGTACCAGCTTCAACTCGACTCGAAGCGAAATCCGATTCCAAAGGGACGATTCGAGACGACCGTCGCGGGGGTTGTCCTGGAGTATTACGACGCGAAGAACCCGGGATTCATGCGCGTCACGGTCGACGACCAGACGTTGGCGGTCGAGTATTTCATCGTCCCGTTCGACGATGCACCGCCGGCGAAACCCGTGGACACGTTTACTCTGAACTGGAGAACGCACAAGTTGGGCTGACATTCAATGCCCGGAAACAGATTGTCGCACGTTTATGCTTCGTGTGTATCCAGAGCGTGGTATGATTCCTCGGAGATCGATCGGGTGAATCGAGAACAGAGGGCGAAATGCCTCAATTTGGACTGGCACTCTCGGGCGGCGGGCTGCGGGCAACCCTGTTTCACCTCGGCGTCGTCCGCTTCCTGCGCGACGCCGGCCTGCTCAGCAAGGTGACGCACATCGTCTCGGTCTCGGGCGGCAGCATCCTTGGGGCCCACCTCGCGCTGAACTGGGCACGCTACAACGGCACGGAGGCGGACTTCGACGAGGCGGCCTCGAAGATCATCTCGTTCGCCAGCTCCGACGTCCGGAACCAGATCGCCCGGCGCATCCCATTCCTGGTCCCACTCAGCCTCCTCCGACGATTGACACTCCGCGGGCTCGAGCCGGGCCGTCATGCCGACTGGCCTGCTCGAGAAGCTGTATGCAAAGCAACTCTATGGCGATGCTCGTGTGCATCAGCTCCCGGAAGTTCCCGAGTTGCACCTCCTTACCACGAACATGAGCGAGGGGGGGCTTTGCTCGTTCACGAGGGCCGGCCTGATCATGCAGCACCGGACGAGCGGGGGAACCAAGATCGAGATCCTGCCGGCTCGGTTGACGCCGGTCGCGCTCGCGGTGACGGCCTCCTCGGCCTTTCCCGGGTTCTTCCCGCCCGCGCTGATCACGGCCGACGATCTCGGCCTCTCCGAGGGCGAGTTCCCGCGCAAACATTCACCGACGGCGGCGTCTACGACAACCTGGGGGTTCGGGTTTTCGACCTGCTGGAGAAGCTCGATCCGTCGCTCGATCAGATTCTTGTGAGCGACGTCGGCAAGCCGTTCAGTATCGTCCGAGCCCATTCGCTGGGCATGGTCGGCCGATCGATGCGGGCCACCGACATCCTCTGGGATCGCGTCGGACAGCTCGAGAAGCAGAAGTTCCAGGACGATCCGCGCTTCCTGTTCGTGGCGGCTTCGGACCAGGTCGACCTCCGGGCCGATCCGACGGCGCTCCACCCGGCGGTCCAGTCGGAGGTCGCCAAGATTCGGACCGACCTCGACCGCTTCTCGCCCGTGGATATCACCGCGCTGTGCAGCACGGCTATTGCATCGCCCGCAAGCAGTGCCGGACCCGCCCTGACCTTTATGGAACGAACTTGCCAACCAAACCGCCGTGGGACCCGATGACCGACTCTGACACGGCCGAGTTGGTGCACGCGATGTCAGCCCCCGGCGAGGACGAGCTCCCGCAGGTTGTTTCACCGCCGCTGACGGCGCTGTGACTCGCCAGGCCGAAGATCTCCGCCGCTCTGCCGGCCGTCGCGTCTGGAGCACTCTGCTCGATCTCCGCGACTGGCCCACTTACATTTACCTTCCGCTGCTGGTGTTGTTCCTCGGGGTTCTCCCGGTGCAGCTCTACCGCGAGCGCCATCAGGCGAACACCAACGCCATGATCGTCGACGCGATCACTCACGGCAGCCCCGACTTTCGCAAGGTGCTCGAGCTTGTGCAACGCACCCCCACGTCCGCCTGGACTCCGCTGCCGGTTCTGGAGGATTCCCAGACGCCTTCGAAGCATGACTACCGCGGCTTCGGGTTCCTGAGCGATACCAGCATCGTCGACCTGCGCGACTGGCGATCGAAGACGCGCGACGTTGCTCGCTACTACCGGCGGGTCCGCATCCGGAAACTGGCCGCCGAGGACCGTTTTGTCCTCCAGTACCCTAACCTCCCGTTTGACCAGATTGATTTTCACGCCGGGCCGGAGAAGCTGAAGCCCGTTGTGCGGCGCAGCCGTTCCGGGGCAGGGGCCGGGAACACGACCTGGGAACTCGAGTTCGACCTGTCAAGCGTGCGAACGGGGAGTCCCACCGATATCGAGATCGAGGCGACGATCCACGATTTCGAGGCACGCAAGGGCAAGCGCGAGAACTGGCTGCGCTATTCGCCGCCCGCCGCGACCGAGCAAGCGTCGGTCTGGGTGCTTTTCCCGGAATCCCGGCCGTACAAGGACTATCGCCTCATCCGCTATGCAATAGCCGACCCCTCCGAGCACTCGGAGATCGAGACGCAGTACACGATCGACCACCCCTATGGATCGATCATCGCCTGGTCGATCGCGAACGCGGAACCACGCTACGTTTATGAGTGCGAGTGGACGACCGAATGAACCGCTTCGTCCCACCATGTTTTCTCGAGTCGCGATGATTCTTGTCTGCACGATCGCCGAGAAGATCAGCGCGCCCGCTCATAGCGAAGAGCCCCCCCAGCACGCGGGCAGCGCCGGCACGAACCGCGGCAGCTCGCCGCTCGTCCAGGGGTCAATGGGCCATGGCGTCTCATGCGTCGTCTGATCCTGGCGGCTATCTTCAGCGCAGCTCATCGCAGTTTCGCCACGTTCCCCCAGAATTGCTCGAGGCTCTCCGTGCCTCCGAATAAAGTGGTGAAGATTGTCGAGTCGGCCAGCAGGATATCGCCGCCGCGCGTACCGCCTGGCGGCATCCAGATGAATGAATTGAACTCTTTATTTCCCGCGGCCGTGAAGGGATGCGGCCGAGAAAGGTCGACCGGCTGCCTGGCCAAGACATGAATGGAGTTCGTCTTGTCTGTTGTCAACGCATAGTGCGGAAGATGGAGGTGGAAGTTGAAGGTGGTCACTCCATCGAGCAAGCCCAGCGTGTCGAGATCTTTGTTCGCGGTCAGAGGCGCGATCTGATTGGTTCCCGGCACGACGGCGGGACGGAGCCCGAACTGATTGAGCACGGGCACTTCGAGGCCTTTCATCAGCGACCGCGTGTACTGGCCGAACCGCTGCTGGCGCGGCACGAGCTCGTCGCCGTGATGCTTGTACTCCATCTGGCGCTGCTTTCATGTCGCTCGTGAAGCCGACGTCGTGATGGGCGCCAGGATCAAGCACGTACCTTCCCGGCCGAGCCACTCCCGGATGGAGTCGATCTCCGCCCGTTCAGCGTCCTGCTCGGAGATCAGGTGGTCCAGGCCGAAAACCATCAAGGTGTCGGTGTCCGCCAGAACTCTCTCATCGATGGGAAGCTTGTAGCCGGCCTGGTCGATACGCTGGTAAACAGCCACCGGATGATCGGTCGTCTCACCCACGATCTGCTGGAAAGCGACGGTCGAGCGGTGGAATAGCTCCAGGGTGCCGGCGATCCCCTGGAGAAAGTGCATCTTGTCCCACTCCGACCCCTCGAAGCCCGGCCAGGAGACCCGGCGCACTTCGGTCATGGTTGAAAAACGATTGTCCAGATCGGTCGTGTCCCGGTTCGCTTCCCACGGGTAGCTCCACGTCCAGTAGATGCTGAACCGTCGTCGACCCGGCGTGTAGGGACGGGGTACGTGGTTCTGATTATAGGTGCGGCCGGCTGGGTTCGTGGCTGCCATTCCCATATCCTTCCATTAATCAAGGATTCATTGCTGATTCAGATGGCCGCCGGAGGGCGCCGCGAGGTGTCGGAGCGCGCTGCAGGCCGGGCAGGAAGAAGTAAGCTCCACCCCGGACCGTGGTGAAGGCCGGCAGCCCGGTGATCTTCTTCCGGATCGGGCGCCTGGGGATCTTGTATTCGAGCGTCCCGTCCTGGTTGCCGATGATCGGATCGCGCTCGTTGGCGAGCTCGTGGAAGTTCTTGTCATTGGCCCACACGTTTTGCGCGAACTCGAACTGGCGGATCAGGCTCGCGCAGATCACGAAGGCCGCGATCCCCCGCTCCTGGTTATCCTCGGGTGCGTCGTCCGGAAGATAGGGCCCGTAAGTGGCGCCGCGTCGGATCATGCGGCGCCGGTTCATGTTCGCTGCCGTGTCGCGCGGGTTCATGCGGCGTATGTGCGATCCCAGGGGCACGGCGTAGCCGTGGGGGTCCGATTCCTTGAAGTTGAAGTCATTGTTCCGCATCGGATCGGCGCCAAGGGCAGCGTCGTCCTTGTCGGGTGCCAGCACGAGCGGGGCGCCGCTTCGCCACCGGCCCATGAGCTTGGCGGCGAGCAGCTCCTGTTCCTCGGGGGTCTGGCCATGCTCGCGTAGAAAGTCTCGAAATCGTCCGACGTGTTCCTCGAGGCGCCGGTAGGCTGCGTAGGTGCCGTTGCGGCGGAGGATTTCGGGCTCGGGTTGGCCGGCCACGTTGCCGTCTTCGTCGGGGTAACCGAGGATGAATTCGCCCGGCTTCAGTAGACCGCCCGAGCCGGGCGTCGGCTCGTCGCCCGAGCCCTCGATGACCGGCTGCGAGAGCCGGTCGCGGTAACCGAAGTGGTCGTGGGCATAATCGAACGGCGGGGTGGCGTCGAGGTCGAGCGACGAGAGCACCTCGACGCCCTGGCATCGCGCCGACGAGCTCTCGATGTTCTGACTGGCAACGCTCGCGCTCGGCCCGATCGCGGGTGAACAGGATGGCGATCGCGTGGATATCCGGGCTCGCCAAGCCGCCCACCCAGTGGTCAGGGTGATTCGCACCAGTGTCGCCAAGGATCGCCGCGCGGGCGACCATGCCCTGCTTGAACTCTTCGGGGAACGTGTCGAGCGACGCCGGATCAACCCCAATCGCCCGCAACCCGTTCCAGGTGAAGCCCACGGTCACCCAGCGCCTGTTCGTGTCCATCGAGGTGCGAGCCTCGGCGGCCGATTGCACCGTGGGCAGTAGACCCGCGAGCCACGCCTGCCCTCCCGAGGATTCGCGAAAGGTCAGAAACTCGTAGCTCGCCGCGAGCGCCGGTGCCCGGGCGAGCAGGATGTGTTGAATATCGTGAAGATCCAACATGGCCCAGTTCCCTCGCGAACTATTGCATCTGGTCGAGCATCGTCGAGAAGGCCGCTTTGAGCCGCAGCGCCTTCTTGATCTCGTCGGCACTCACGTAGGGATACTCGCCGTATTCGAGGAAGCTCGGGCACTGGTGCTCCCGCACGAATTTGACGAAGGCCGCGGGGTTGGACTTCCAGTCCTCGGGAAACCCTTCGAGATTCTCGAAGACCGTGTTGATGCCGTATTTCGAGAAAAGGGCCACGGCGTCTTCGGTGTACTTATCGAAGTCAGTGTCGAAGATGCCCTGATACATGAAGTATGTTTCCCCGCCAATGTTGAAGAGCACCCAGGCGCAGGTAATGCAGTTTGAGCACCGCGAGCGCGTCGGGGAGGCCGGCGATGGTCTCCTCGATCTTTTTTCCGTACGAGCGGATGGTCTGCTCCGTACCCGGCTTGATCTTCGCGATGATCGTGAAGCCATAGCACGCGGGTGTCTTGGGGAAGATGGGGCCGTAACGTCCCTGTTCCTCCTCGAAGAACCCCTCTTTCGGGATCGCCTTGGCGGCGGGCTTTGTCCATTCGTCGGGCATGTCAGTCTCCCTGCCTTTCTTGTCGCGGGTCTTTACCCGAAGTTGCTTGATTTTCTTGTCGTCCATCGGGCCGGCTCACGGCCGATCGTGGTCTCGCGAGGCGAGTGACGATGCCACGAACGAGCACATAGGGCACGACGGCCAGAATCGTGGCCGTGAGAAGCAATTCCAGCGCGAAAATGCTGGAATGCACGATGACCTGGTAAATCGAGTCGAGGACCAGCGCGAGGATGAAGACGTTCCCGACACCGTCCCACGCCTGTCGCGCCAATTCGTGCCGGCGGCCCGGATTGGAGAGAAAGGTCCACAAGAAGGGGGGCTGTCCTTCCCGAGCATCGTGTAATCCCGCCCGGATCGCAAGGAAGATGGCCATGGCCGGCTGGAGGATCAGCCGGAAGGTCATCGGCCCGTCCGAACGACCGATGAGATTTTCCCATCCGCGCCTGAATGCCTCTTCCACAATTCACCTTCTCGGTAGGGCGGCCTGGACTGAACGACGGCAGAGCATCCGCCGCTCAGGCCTCATGGTGAAAAATGCACCCGCTCGCCGGCGATCGTGCCACCGCTGAGCGGAGGCTGACGGACGCTCCCTGGCTCTCATCTGGACATGGTTTACTTCTCGAATAATCCGGGGTCGCGCTATTCTTCCAGGTGGCCGTCACCTGCATCACGATCGCGGGTGACCAGGAGCTCCCGGACGCCTGAGTCGACGGCCATATCGCTCATCCAACGGACGGGGAGCTCCGAGTAAGATCGCCGCAATTCGCCCACGGCGAAGACGATCAGGTCGACGTCCCCGCGCAGATTGATGCCGGCCGGCTGTGTCGGAGCCGCGCCACGATTCTCTTTCGGCTCCGGGCCGAAGACCGACTCGAGGAGTGGCGAGGCCCACACGCCCTGGTGGTCGTTGCCGGGCAGGTAGACAGTCTGATCGAGTGTGATCGGGCGTCCGAGTGCCAGTTGTGTGCCAAAAGGCATCGCGAGCGCGGTGATGGGATATCCGGTCAGATGCTCCCAGTCGCCGATTCGGACTGGCTCGGAGAGTGCTAACCCCTGGGATCGGAACGCCTTCTCCGTCATCTCGACGCAGTAGAACGCGGAATCGTCCATGCGGAACTCGAAGTCGAACGGCACCTGCTTCTCGAAAATCGCACGGCAGTGGCTGATCACGCCAGGGATATTGTGGCGATGCTCGGGCTTCAGTCGCTTCACGCCCATGGAGCCGACGCAATCGAGCATCCAGACGTCGAACGGCATCAGCCGGATGCCGTCCGACGAGCAGTCGTAGACCATGGGTGTTCCCCGCTCGATCGCGACGATCCCGGTATGCGAGAACGGGCTATCGGTCGCTCTGGCGATGAACCGGCTGAGGGCGAAGATCCCGTGCACGGCCCTGGCATCGCCGAGCCGGAATACGATATCGCCGTCTCGGAGCACGCTCCGACCCCAGCGTTCCCATTGGGCCATCTCTGGCTCTATCGGCAGTGGCCGGAGCTCTCCCGCCATCCGGGCCCGGCTGGCCGCCGGCCCCCAGAAACGGCCGGACCAGGCAGCCGGTCGCGCCCAGTCGGACCTCTCCTGCTGGCCCCGGTCATCGTTCGCGAACGCGATCATCCAGCAGCAGAACCAGAGCACGGTCAACCTCCAGGCGCGTGAGGGAGAGCTTGGGCGAGAGCGTCCTGCTCCATCCCGTCGGTCGAGACGACGACCGGGGGAGACCTCCGTGCACCGGAACTCGAGCGAAGCACTTCAGCATGGCGGTCGTCCTCTTCGGAAACGGGCGCTCGCTCTGGCGATAACCCCGAGAGCTGATTCGAGTGCTTGATCGGAATCCGCGAGGACGTGATTCGGGTCCGATCGTGGAACCAGTCTTCAGGCCGAAGCCGCTGCTGCCTCAAAAAACGCCGCCGTGACGAAAGCCACCAGGGGCCTTGAGGTGTGGCCGCGATTACCGCATTGGATGCAACATCATGCCACCGCGAGCGACCATCACGGATGCTCGGGCGTTAGAGCGGTAGACGCACCAAATCAACAACCGCATAGAGACCGCGGCTGGGCCACCATTGGCCGGTTCGTCGACAGGCTTCTCGCCAGCTTCCAGGAAGGAAGACTCCATAGCAATCTAGCGAGGCGCTGAAACTCATGTCAAGCCAAGATCTTTTTTTCGTGTTGATATCATTGAGAGAGACTCGGCGATCGTTCGCGACGCCGCCCGGGCTGGATGCCATGGAGACGCCCTGAGTTTGAGCAGACTTCCCTTGCATCGCGCGCCACGATCAGGTTCCCGCCGCGATGACATGTTCATAAAAACATATCGCAGGCTGGCCGTGCAAAGCCAAGATGCCTCATCCGGTGCGCGCCAGCTCGACTTACCTCGAACTTGAAAAAATGGCCTACTCCGGCCAGATTAACACATCGAACTGCTTGGCATATTAAGCATTTGTCGACCACTCCCACGTGAACGGTCCCAAGAATCACGCTTTCTATCGCGTTACAGAAGGCAATACGCTGAACCCACGCGTCGATCGCGGAGAAGTCGCGTGCCGGAGTGAAGTCGTCGCACTCGCCAATCCGATAAACACGATATGACCGTTAAAATGCATCGCCCCCCTTCGGGCCATCATCGAGTCCGTTCGTTCACACACAATTGGCGACCGACACTTGTCGCAAACTCAGGGGTGCAAGATGCATCGTATTTTATCCACGCATACGATGCGGATCGTCGGACCGTTTGCCTGGCTTCTCCTGGGGGCGATGGTGACGCCGGGAGTCGCCCAGGAGCCGAGTCCGCCCACCGCTGCGTTGCCGGCATTGGCCGACACCCTCTCGGTCGAAGACGCCGTCCAGCCTCCGACTCAGCCGATCGATCTCGCAACGTGGAGCGGTCGAACGGGGGTTTATCCTTTCGGTCAGGTGATCCTGGAATCGATCTTCGGCCAGCCCGATGCGGATACGTGGCGGCCGCTGCCGCTCTCGACGCTATTCAGCGACGGCTGGCACGAGTCGTGGGTGCCGTCACCAAACGGTTCGGGCGGAGCGCCCCGGCAGGGCTGGATCAACGCGGCGGATGGCAACCTCTACCGGTTGTGGTTCTTCACGTTTGCACAGGGGTTTAACCAAGCCCCGAAAGGCAATGCCTACCTCGGTGCCTACACGCTCTTCGCGCCGTTGAACCGCCGAATGGATCTGATCATCAACATTCCCTTCGTGCTTCGCAATAACGCCGTCACCGGCTTGCCGATCATCGACCCCAACAATCCGACGACGACGAAAATGTCGAAGAGTTACTCGGGATTCGGCGATATGTCGTTCACGCCGCGAATCCTGGTGCACGAGACGAAGGACTTGTCGGTCACGGCCGAACTTGCCATCACGACCCCGACAGGCACACAGCCGCTCGCGGGGAACACCACATTGCTGACGCCGGCCATCGCCTTCTGGACCAACTTCAGCGGCGGCTGGGTGCTCCGAGGCGGGGTCGGCATCGCCGTTCCGACCAACGGCAGCGGGGATAACTTCATCAGCCAGCTCGCCATCGGCCAGACCTTGACCGGACATGACGTCCCACTATTCGGCGACTTCACCTATTACCTCTCGACGGTGGTGAACACTCCTCTCTCCAACGGCAGCCAGACCAGTGTGACGCTGACGCCCGGCCTGCGCACGCACGTGGGACGCGATTGGTATTTTCTGGCCGGATTGCCGACGCCAGTCACCAACGCGCGGGTCGCCGAGATCGGCATGATCTTCTGGTTCATGAAGGCGTGGTAGAAGAGCGCCGAGTCGATCGCGGCTCCCTTCACCTTCAAAGCAAGTTAGAGTACGCTGGAAAAGCGCTACGGCCGGCCCATCGATCAATGCGGGAAACTTGTGATGGCGCAAAAACAGGTGTGGCGGATTGTCGTCCAGTTCGTCATTGGCGCCCTCCTCGCGGCAGGCGCCGGGATGGCGTATCGGGCCTTCATGGCTCCGTGGCGCGGCGACGTGCGGGAACCGTTGATCACCGCCCTGTTCGTCGGGGTCGCCTACTTCATTGTCAGTCTCTTGTGGTTGCGACGGATTGAGCGCCGCGAGGAACTGAACCGCGGCGATCAAGAGAGCGGAACGGCTTCTCCACCTTGAACGTCCCGAGCTCGGTGCCGTCTTCATCTCACGGCCGCGACGGCCGCCCTCGTCGGCTCGAATGTCTTCCACCAGTCCGCGGCTTTGTGAGCATCCCAGTCACCGGCCGACGCGCAGGCGGTGAGGCTCGTCTCTAGCTCGCCGGCGTCTTGGTATCGATCGGCTGGGTCCTTCGCCAGACATCGCAGGACGACCGCTTCAAGGTCTCGAGGAATGTCGGAACGGTGGCGCGACGGGGGGATGACCGGGTCGTTGACGTGGGCATTCAGCAGTTGAGACACGCTGTCGCCGTCGAACGGAGGCCGGCCCGTGAGGAGCATATAGGCCACCCCTCCCAGCCCGTACAAGTCGCAACCCGGCGCAGTGCGTGGCCGCCGATGACCTGCTCGGGTGCGATGTACTGCGGCGAGCCGGGGCCTCTGCCTGCCTGGCTGCTGTGTGGTTCCTGACCCGAGCTGACAGCTTCGACCAGGCCGAAGTCGAGTAGCTTGGCGAAGTCGTATCGGTGGCCGCGGCGCGAGGCGAAGATGTTAGCTGGCTTCAGATCGCGATGGATCAAGCCAGCCATGTGCGCCTCGGCCAGCGCCTCGCACGCCTGGCGTAACAGATAGATGACTCGACCGGGCGGCAGTGCGCCGTGGCGAGCGACCAGGTCCTCGAGGCTCAGGCCTTGCAAGTATTCCATGACGTAGAAAAAGGTGCCGTCGTCGGTCCGCCCGTAGTCGTAGACCTCGACGATGTTGGGCGATGACAACCCGGCCGTGGCACGGACCTCGTGCTCGAACCGCTCCAGCGCCTTGGGATCCTTTGCCCGATCTGGTCGGATGACTTTGATGGCGCACGGGCGCTTCAGCAATCGATGCTCGGCCAGGTAGACTTCTCCCATGCCTCCGGCGCCGATCTGATCGCCGAGATGATACTGATTGAACTGCCGGGCATCACGCGCCTTGATCCGCATCGTCGTCGCGAGATGGGCACCATAGCCCGCCAGCAATGCGACGGTCGTCAAAAGAAAGAGTGCTTCGCCAACCCGCTGGAAGGTCGCCAGCGGCTGCCCGACACGGAAGACCTCGGGATGGGTTAGAAAAAGTAAAATCTCCGCCACAACCGGACAGGCAGCGATTGCGGCGATTGAGGGCCACGCTTTGCCCTGCGTCGTGGGAATCAGCAAGGCATAGGCGAATAGCAAAATCGTCGTGCCGATCAGGGCGTCTTTCGACGCCACGAGGAGCGAAACGGGGTCGCCGCGCGCCGCGCCGGAGATCTGCGCGTGCCAGAGGTGGGCCATCACGACCGCCGCGGTCAGACCGATCGCCAGCACCTCGGCACTTCGCAGCCAGGCGGCGGAGCTCGACTGTTCGGCCGAGAGCAACAATGCCAGAAACACCATGGCAACGATCGCGGCCGCCTGAAGCTGCCAGGCCGGGCCCTTGCCAAAAGCCAGGTCGTGCGCCAGCACCAGGCACAAACCGACGCACAGCAATCGGGTCATCGCCCTGAGCCGAACCAGAAGCAGCGCGGACTCTTCTTCATCGAATCGCGGGCTGCCTTGCGTGACAAGTTCCGCGGGCGCTCGACCAACCGTTGGCATGGATGACTCCTCAAGACATCGTTTGATCGAGGCTTGATTCGCGTCGTGCCGGATGTGCCATGGCCTGAACGGCCTCGCGCGAGTTCCAGACGCCCAGGCTCCCCGAGTGGCACTGGCACTCGGCTCGTCCGGAGACTCGCCCTCCCGGGATCGTGCAAGGGCATTTCGTTAGACGTTGTCTCCTTCAGTGGAGGTCGTGCCCGGACGCGCTCGCTCTTTCAGACCCCACTTCCAGCCACGGATCTCCGGCATGTCATCGCCGAACCGCGCGATGTATGCCTTGTGGTCGAGCAGCTTATCGTGAATCGCCTGTTTGAAGTACGCGGCACGGGACCCCAGTTGGGGTAACCGATCGATCACGTCCTCGGCAAGGTGAAACCGGTCGAGGTCGTTGAGGACGACAATGTCGAAGGGTGTCGTCGTGGTCCCCTCTTCCTTGTAGCCGCGAACATGCAAGTTCTTGTGATTCGAACGTCTATATGTGAGGCGATGAATGAGCCACGGATAGCCATGGAACGCGAAGATGACCGGTTTGTCTTTCGTGAAGAGCGCATCGAAGTCGGCGTCGGAAAGGCCGTGCGGGTGCTCGCTGGATGGCTGCAGCTTCATCAAGTTCACCACATTGATCACGCGAACCTTGAGCTCCGGCAAATGGATTCGCAGAAGCTCGACCGCCGCGAGAGTCTCGAGGGTCGGCACGTCGCCGCAGCAAGCCATGACGACGTCGGGCTCGCTCCCCTCGTCGTTGCTGGCCCACTTCCAGATGCCGAGACCCTGTGTGCAGTGTTTCGAGGCCTCGTCGATTGTCAACCACTGAGGCGCGGGCTGCTTGCCCGCGACGACGACGTTGACGTAGTTGCGGCTCCTCAAACAGTGGTCGGTCACGGAGAGGAGGCAATTGGCGTCGGGGGGCAGGTAGACGCGAATCACCTCGGCTTTCTTGTTGACGACATGGTCGATGAAGCCGGGATCCTGATGGCTGAACCCGTTATGGTCCTGCCGCCAGACGTGCGAGCTGAGCAGATAGTTGAACGAGGCGATCGGCCGGCGCCAGGGGATGTCGTTGCACACCTTCAGCCACTTGGCGTGCTGGTTGAACATCGAATCGATGATGTGGATGAACGCCTCGTAGCAGGAGAAGAACCCGTGTCGCCCGGTCAGGAGATAGGCTTCGAGCCAGCCCTGGCACTGGTGCTCGCTGAGCACCTCCATCACCCGCCCGTCCGGGCTGAGCTTGTCGTCTTCCGGGTAGATCTCGGCCATGTAGCAGCGGTTGGTCACCTCGAGCACGTCCTGCCAGCGGTTTGAGTTGTTTTCGTCCGGGCTGAAAAGCCGGAAGTTCTGGCTCTCGAGGTTCAGCTTCATGACGTCCCGCAGAAATGTGCCCATCACGCGGGTCGACTCGGCCGTGGTTGCGCCGGGGCTGGGAACATCGACCGCATAGTCGCGGTAGTCGGGCAACTTCAAGTTGCGAAGCAACAGGCCGCCGTTAGCGTGTGGATTGGCGCTCATCCGTCTCTGTCCGGCCGGGGCAAGCTCGGCCAATTCCGGGAGGAGCCGGCCGCCGGCGTCGAAAAGCTCCTCGGGCCGGTAACTCTTCATCCAGCCTTCGAGAATGCGGATGTGCTCGGGCTTGTCCATGTCGCCCATTGGCACCTGGTGGCTCCGCCAGTAGTCTTCGCACTTCTTGCCGTCGATCTCCGGGGGACACGTCCAGCCCTTCGGCGTGCGGAAAACGATCATCGGCCAGATCGGCCGCTTCAGGTTGCCCAGCTCGCGGGCGTCGTGCCAGATTCGCCGGATCTCGCCCACGACGTCGTCGAGCACGCCGGCGAGCTGTTGATGAACGGCGCCGGGTTCGTGTCCTTCGACGAAGTAGGGCTTGTAGCCCATGCCCTCGAAGAATTTCTGCAATTCATCTTTGGGAATGTGCGCCAGAAAACACGGGTTTGCGATCTTGTACCCGTTGAGGTGGAGGATCGGCAGCACGCACCCATCACGGGCCGGATTGAGGAACTTGTTGCCGTGCCATCCGGTGGCGAGCGCACCGGTCTCGGCCTCGCCGTCACCGACCACGCAGGCGACGATCAGATCGGGATTATCAAATGCAGCGCCATAGGCGTGGCTCAGTGCATATCCGAGCTCGCCCCCCTCGTGGATGCTGCCCGGAGTCTCCGGAGCGACGTGACTGGGAATGCCTCCGGGAAAGCTGAACTGCTTGAACAGCTTGCGGATGCCATCTTCGTCCTGGCTGATTTCAGGATAGACCTCGCTGTACGTGCCTTCAAGATACGCATGAGCGACCAGCGACGGTCCGCCGTGGCCCGGACCAATAATATAAATCATGTTCAGGTCATCACTTTTGATGACCCTGTTGAGGTGAACGTAAAGCATGTTCAGGCCCGGCGACGTCCCCCAGTGGCCGAGCAAGCGCGGCTTGATGTGCTCACGCTTCAGCGGATCCTTGAGAAGCGCGTTGTCGAGGAGGTAGATCTGGCCGACGGACAGGTAATTGGAAGCCCGCCAGTAGGCATCCATCTTGCGAAGTTCATCGGCCAAGATCGTTCGGGGCGCCGCGCTGGCAGGGCCGTCGGTTGTCTTTCTTGGCGATTCGGTGCGTGTGGCTGTCATGAGCTGGTCCCCGTGTGCAGGTCGGGTTCTTGGTGCGTACTTTTTCTTACGGTGCGGCCGAGTCGCGGTCGGGCGCGTCATTTTTGGGCGAGATCGAACCGCCTCGGTGGATAAACGGAATTCTGCAAGGCCATCATTGGAGTTCGCAGCCTCCGGAGCGAGCCGAGAGGGGCACTCACTCAGTGCCGGCGATCGGGCGAAAACCGCGAAAACGCCATGTTTACCGAATCGCAAGACGGATCAACGCAATGAAACGTGTCGTTGTCACGGCCAGCTCTCTGATCGATGACCAGGGATTAACGGATCGCCTGACTGTTCGCTCGAGGTTTGATCACCAAAGCCCGAAGGCTATCATACCGTCCTGACGAGAGAAAGAACCCAGGCCGCGAATTCACAAATCGGCATTATTACACAATAGTGAAACTTTCAACTTCAACAACTTGAACACTGTTTCGCCGACGAACTTGTCGGTATTCTTACCTGAGATCGCTCGAGCCAAAAGTTCATCGGGGGGCCGCAATGAAGGGCAAAACGTTTTGGGTCCTCCTGCTGGCCTTCGTGGCCGGTGGCGGGGTTCTCGCATGGCAGGCGTATCAGGCATGGCTCGGCGAGCTTCCCCCGGGGTTTGCCTCGGGGAATGGGCGGGTCGAGTCGGTCCAGGTGGACGTGACGACCAAGGAACCGGGCCGCGTCGCGACGGTCCTCGTGCACGAAGGGGATATGGTCAACCCCGGCCAGATCGTCGCCAAGATGGACACCCTCACTCTCGAGGCGGAACTGGCGCGCGCCGAGGCGATGGTCGCCGAGCAGGAAGCCAAGTCGTTCGAGGTTGACGCCGCGATTGCCAAGGCCGACAGCCAGTTGAAGCTCGATGAGCTCGAGCTCGCACGGACCCGTGCCCTGTCTCGCGCAAGGCGGCCCCCCGCGAGGAGTTTGACATCAAGCAGACAGTCGTGAAGACTTCCGGCGCCACGTTGACTGGTGAGAAAGCTCGGCTCAACACGGCCCGGAAGTCGATCGACGCCGCCAAGGCCGAGGTGACAAAAACCAAGTCGCGGATCAACGACATGACCCTTCGCTCCACGGTGAAGGGTCGCGTACTCTATCGACTTGCCGAGGAGGGCGAGGTTCTCGGCATGGGGGGCAAGGTGCTCACGCTTGTTAACCTTGGTGATGTGTACATGGAGATTTACTTGCCGGCGCAAGACGCCGTCAAGGTCAAGATCGGTGCCGAAGCCCGCATCGTTCTTGACATCGCGCCGGAGCTCGCAGCGCGGGCCAAGGTCAGTTTCGTCGCCCCGGAAGCCCAGTTCACACCCAAGCAGGTCGAGACCCGCGCCGAGCGCGATAAGCTGATGTTCCGGGTGAAGCTCACCGTACCGCCGGAGCGCGTGTTGCAATATATCGAGCGAGTGAAGACCGGAATTCGCGGAGTCGGCTATGTGCGACTCGACGACTCGGCTCAGTGGCCAGAGCGACTAGATCGGCACCTCTCGGAGACGAGCGCAGCTTCGGCGGGGACGACATCGCCGGAGCCGGTCTCGGGTTCTTCGACCGATTCAAAGGCACAAGATCCCGGAGCCCCGCCGACGCCCATCAAGGTCGCGACGCCACCGGCTGCCGATCAATCGCCGTCGGATGCCAAGACGCCCGACAAGGCCGCGACGCCGCCGGCTGCCGATCGATCGCCTTCAGATCCCAAGACGCCCGACAAGGCCGCGACGCCGCCGGCTGCCGATCAATCATCATCGAATCCCAAGACGCCGAGCAAGGTCGCGACGCCGCCGGCCGCCGATCAATCACCCCCGGCCCCCAAATAGAGAACGCGATGACGATCGCTCAGCGCCACTGCCGACCCTGTCCGTCTTGACGAGCCGGTGGCGCTCGTGCGCGGCGTCTCGCACGTCTACGGCAAAGCGCGCGCGCTCGACGACCTCGACGTCGAAATCCCGAGCCGGCTGCATGGTCGGTCTGATCGGTCCCGACGGGGTTGGCAAGTCGACATTGATGGGGCTGCTCGCCGGATCAAAACGGATTCAGACCGGCGAGGTTCGCGTGCTCGGCGGCGACATGAAAGACACGTGACCATCGCGAGAGCGTTTGTCCGCGGATCGCCTTCATGCCGCAGGGGCTTGGCAAGAATCTCTATCTGGAGCTGAGCGTTTTCGAGAACATCGACTTTTTCGCGCGACTCTTCGGCGTGACGCGACGCCGAGCGAGAGCCCCGCATCAAGGAGCTGCTTGACGCCACGGGCCTGGGTCCCTTTCCAGACCGGCCGGCTGGCAAGCTCTCCGGTGGGATGAAACAGAAAGTGGGTCTCTGCGGCGCCTTGATTCACGATCCCGACCTGCTCATCCTCGACGAGCCGACGACCGGCGTCGACCCGCTTTCCCGTCAGCAGTTCTGGAACCTGATCGACCACATCCGGGAGCAACGGCCCGGCATGAGCGTGCTGGTGTCGACGGCCTACATGGATGAGGCTCAGCGATTCGACTGGACAATCGCCATGGATGCCGGCCGGGTGATCGCCACCGGCACGCCCACGCAGTTGATGGACCGTACCGGCACGAAGAACCTCGAAGACGCGTTTGTCTCGCTCCTTCCAGGCGCCGAGAAGGGCGGGCGCGGCGCTCTGGTGATTCCGCCTCGCACGGAGCCCGGCGGGACGCCGGCCATCCAGGCCACGGACCTCACGAAACGGTTCGGCAGCTTCATCGCCGTGAATCGCGTGAGCTTCACGATCGGCCGCGGCGAGATTTTCGGGTTCCTTGGCTCGAATGGCTGCGGCAAATCCACCACGATGAAGATGCTCACGGGCTTGCTGCCAGCCACGGAGGGCGAGGCAAGGCTGTTCGGCGAGCCCGTGGACGCCGACGACCTGGCCACCCGCAAGCGCGTCGGCTACATGTCGCAGGCGTTTTCGCTCTATGGCGAGCTCTCGGTACGGCAGAACCTCGACCTCCACGCCAAGATCTTCGACCTGCCGCGAGCCCGAGCCCAGGCTCGAATCGGTGAGCTGGTCGACCATTTCGGCCTGCGCTCACATCGCGACACGCCCTCCCACGACCTTCCGCTCGGGCTGAAACAACGGCTTTCCCTGGCGGTCGCCGTGTTGCACGAGCCCGACATGCTTCTGCTCGACGAACCGACTTCCGGTGTGGATCCGGTCGCCCGAGACGAGTTCTGGGAACTCTGGTCGACCTCTCACGGCGCCAGGGCGTGACGATCTTCGTCTCGACCCACTTCATGAACGAGGCCCTCCGGTGCGACCGCATCTCATTGATGCACGCGGGGACCGTGCTGGCCTGCGACACTCCCGCGCGGCTGATGGCCGAGCGCGACACGGACGACCTGGAAACCGCGTTCATCGGCTTCATCGCCGACGCCGAGGCCGCCCGCCAGAAGCAGGCCGGTACAGCGTCCGCCGCGAGCGACGCCAAGGAAAAGTCCAGGGAGAAAGTGTCCGCAAACGACCGTCCCGATCGCCTCCCCTGTCGCAACCACGGCGCACGCCGCCGGGATCTCGCTTCAGCCTGGGCCGGCATGCTCGCCTATAGCCGCCGCGAAGCCCAGGAGATCGAGCGTGACCCGGTGCGCCTGCTCTTTGCGTTTCTCGGGTCGGCCCTCATGATGCTCGCCTTCGGCTTTGGCATCACCACCGACGTCGAGAACATCCGCTTCGCCTACGCTGGATCTCGATCAATCACCCGAGAGTCGAGCCTATCTTTCGGCCTTCGAGGGCTCGCGCTACTTCATTCGCCACACGCCGGCTCAGACCCCGGACGAGCTGCAACTGAGGCTCAAATCACACGAGATCGAAGTTGCGCTCGAGGTGCAGCCCAATTTCGGCCGAAACGTTCGGAAAGCAAACGTGGGTGAAGTCATTGCCTGGGTCGACGGCGCGCCGACGAACCGCGCTGAAAGCGTACGCCAGAACGTACTGGGTGTTAATGACAACTTCCTGACAGAGCAAGTGCGGAATAGCCCGACCCACTTTCCCGGTCGAGCCTCGGGTCGAGGTCCAGACGCGGTTCGCCTACAACCCGGCGTTCGAGAGCGTTTACGCCATCGTGCCCAGCGTTCCGGCCATTCTCTTGATATTGATCCCGGCGATCCTCATGGCGGTGAGCATCGTGCGTGAAAAGGAGCTGGGCTCGATCATCAATTTTTATGTCACCCCGACGCGGCGGCTCGAATTCTTGATGGGAAAGCAGCTTCCATACATCGTCATCGGCATGATCAATTACGCCGTACTCTTGCTCATGGCCGTTCGTCGTCTTCGGCGTGCCGCTCAAGGGCAGCGGCTGGATGCTCACGCTCTGTACGCTGCTCTACGTCACGGCCACCACCGCCCTCGGGATGCTCGTCGCCGCCTTCACGTCGAGCCAGGTGGCCGCCGTCTTCATCACGGCGATCCTGACGATCCTGCCGACAACGCAATTCTCGGGTCTTCTCCAGCCGGTCTCGACCCTGGATGGGCGGGGCCCGCGTGTTTGGCACACTGTGGCCGACCTCGTATTACATGCACGCCAGTGTCGGCGCCTTCACCAAGGGCCTGGGGGCCGACGGGCTCGTGACGGACGCCCTCGCCCTGGCCGCGTTCATCCCGATACTCATCGGACTGGGCGTCGCGGGCTTGCCGCGGCAGGAGGCCTAGCATGAAGCGCGTCTCCAACATTTTCTGGCTCGGCCTGAAAGAGCTGCGCAGCCTGGCGAGCGATCCCGTGCTCGTCGGGTTCATCCTGTACGCCTTTTCGCTTTCGATTCTCACGCAGGCCCGCGGAGTCAAGTCCGAGGTCAACAACGCAAGCCTCGCATTCATCGACGAGGACGAGTCGCAGCTCTCCAAGGAATTGATGGCCGCGTTCTATCCGCCGCAATTCCAGAAACCCGATCTCATCTCGCCCCGCGACGCCACCGACGACATGGATCGCGGCCGTTATATGTTCATCGTCGCCATTCCGACCCGGTTCGAGTCTGATCTCCGCCGCGGGCGACCCACCGAGGTGCAGGTGACCGTCGACGCCACGGCGATGCAGCAGGCGAGCATCGGCGCCGGCCATATCAAGAACATCCTCAGCGATCGAATCTCCTCGTTCATCCACCGTAGCGACGCCAAATTCGAGGTGCCCCTACGGATCGTGATCCGACAAGGAGTTCAATCCGAACGGAGAGGCGTCGTGGTTCACGGCGATCGTCGCGCTCGATCAACCAGATCACCACGCTCACCGTCGTCCTCACCGGAGCAGCCCTGATCCGGGAACGCGAGCATGGCACGATCGAGCACCTTCTGACGTTGCCGCTCACTCCATTCGAGATCGCCATCTCCAAGGTGTGGGCCAACGGCCTGGTCATCCTGCTGGTTGTGACCGCCTCGATCTTCCTTGTGATTCGTACGCTCCTTGATGTGCCGATCGCCGGTTCATTGCCGCTGTTCCTCGTCGGGGTCGTGCTTTACCTCTTCTTCGCCACTGCGCTCGGGCTTTACCTGGGGACGGTCGCCCGCTCCATGGCCCAGTTTGCACTTTTGATCATCCTGGTCGTGATCGTGCTTCAACTACTCTCGGGAGGTAGCACTCCCGTCGAGAGCCAGCCCATCTGGATGCAGCGGCTCACGCTCCTCCTACCATCGCGACACTTCGTCGCGTTTTCGCAGGCTATCATCTTCCGCGGCGCCGGCATCGAGACCGTCTGGCCCCAATTCCTGGCGGTTGCCGCTGTCGGCATCGCCTTCTTCGCGTTTAGCCTCCGACTATTCCGCCAATCGATCGCCGTGACCAAGTAGTCATCACAGAGCATCTCGAGAGACCGCTCAAGAGATCGACGTTATTCATGGTTTGCCGACGCGCGCCGCGGTAAGATGGCTGACTTCGCCGCAGGCACGTTCGGCGTTTCGCGGTTTTCGCATGCGCTCCGGCGGAAAATCGTTCTGGCGCGCGGTCGCATTCTCGAATTCAGCGTGGTCCATTCAACAAGGCGGCAATGAGCAAAATTTTGGTGACGGGCGGGTCAGGTTTTATCGGTAGTTATTGCGTCTTGCAGCTCCTGGCCGCCGGCCACGAGGTTCGAACCACCGTGCGGAATCTCGCGCGAGCCCGATGTCCGCGCCATGCTCGAGCAAGGCGGGGCCGGCGACCCCGGCGATCGTCTGGCATTCGCGGCGGCCGATCTCGAAAAAGACGACGGCTGGCCCGAGGCCGTCGCCGGCTGTGATTATGTGTTGCACGTGGCATCGCCGTTTCCGGCGAGTATCCCCAAGAATGAGAACGAGCTGATCATCCCGGCGCGTGAAGGAACACTTCGAGTCTTGCGCCGCGCGGAACGCTGGTGTCAAACGCGTGGTCGTCACGTCGTCATTCGCGGCCATTGGTTACGGCCAAAAGCCGCGGCAAGCGCCGTTCAACGAAACGGACTGGACCGACCCGAACGGCGACGACGTGCGCCCCTATGTGAAATCAAAAACCCTGGCTGAACGCGCCGCCTGGGACTTCGTGGCCAACGACGGAAATGGTCTCGAGCTTTCGGTCGTCAACCCCGTGGGCGTGTTCGGTCCGGTGCTGGGGCCCGATTATTCGACTTCGATCCTCCTCCTCAAACGGCTCATGGACGGCGCCATGCCGGGGTGTCCGCAGCTCTATTTCGGCCTCGTCGACGTGCGTGATGTCGCCGACTTGCACATTCGAGCCATGGACAATCCGGCGGCCAGAGGCGAGCGGTTTCTCGCCGTCGCGGGCGATTTCATTTCTATCCAGGATATCGCCCGTCTGTTGAAAACCCGCATGGGCGCGGCCGCAACGAAAGTGCCGACCCGGAAGCTGCCCAACTGGCTCGTGCGCCTGGCTTCCCTGCGCGATCCGGCCGTCAAGCAGATCCTTCCCGAGCTGGGCAAGAGAAAAAATGCCACCAATGAAAAGGCCAGGCGGTTGCTCGGCTGGACGCCGCGGTCCAACGAGGAAGCGATCATGGCCACCGCCGAGAGCCTGGTGCGGCTCGGCCTCCTGCGCAATGGCGCGAAGACCTGACATCGCCAGAACGTTTCGGCCTGAGAATACGCGCGGCCGATCAGGATCGACCGCGCGCTACCGCCGCTTTTTCGGCGGCACCGGGTTATTGTCCATGTTGAGCGTGCGCAAGTAATCTTCCTCGCGAAACACGGCGATCGGGCTCACGCCCAGCACGACATAAACGGCCGTCGTCTGCGACGCTGGGCTTGTCATAAGTCAACTTCACCGTGAAGCGCTTGTCGGCCGCCGACGGCTCCTCGCCAACGATCTCGAACGCGGCGAGCTTGCGGCCGTTGGTCCAATCGTTGTCGGCCACGTGGACCGGGGGGGTTGCCCCCTCGATGTTGCCTGGCTTCTTACCGTCGCGCCACGCGTTGAGCGCCGCCTCGAGCGCGGTTCGTGCCCGGTCGGCCGGCGGGTTCATGTTTGGCCCGCCGCACGACCAGCTCACGAGCAAAATCGCCGACACGTTGAAAAACGCGACACGGTGCAAAAGACGAGTCATGTGCATCTGGAATGACTTTCAAAAGGCGTCGGCACTGACAACCTCGCCGCCGGCACGCGTGCCAATCGCACGCCAGGTGGTCAGGGCGACCGTGCTCTTGATGAATCGGGCTCCGCCGTCTCCCATGAGCGCGTTGACGCCGCCGGGATGGCGGCTCGACGGCGGAACTTGCATGGGCATGTTGGCCATCGTCCCGGGATAGCCGGTTCCGGCACACGTCTTGCCATTGGGGGGCGCCACGTGGTTATACGCCGTGCAGCACATTTCGCCCATGACCCAGCTCATCCCCTGGCGGCGGGTCAGCCGCAGCGAGGTTCCTGGATTCATCGCCTGGCAACTGACATAGGTCGCATCCATCCCGTTGGGAGTCAGGGTGATCGCACCCGACATGATCAATGAATCCGACCGGGCATCGGGGTCGTTCGTGTCGGTTCCGCGGATCTTTTCACTGAAGAAAACCGTGTTGCTCAGGCCGTCGGTGATACTCGCCAGCTTGACCGAGCTCTGGTAGTAGAAGATCCCCTGTTGTGTTTCCGAAGGAGCCACGGTCGAGGGGTAATTCTCACTGAGGTCGCAGGCCCACGTCTGGAGGTTGCCCAGGTAGTTGTTCCCGCCCGGCCACTGCGCCAAGAAGGTTTGACGAACCGTCGGACGGGCAGAGGAAGACGCTCACCTGCGAAAGACAGGCCGTCGCGTTCTCCCGGTTGGTATTCTGATAGGCCGGCATGAAAGCCACGTCACCGGCCATGCCGGGCGTCTCGGGCGGGAACGTTGAAATTGATCCTGTTGTAAAGATTTCCCTGCTCGATATAGAGCAAGACCTGACTGTGCACCGACCAGCGGGCATACGCGGCGGCCCCGGGATACGTATTCGTGCAGCCGGGTTGCGACCCGTAGCAGAGCCCTTTGCCGAACGGCAAGACCTGAAAACTGCTGAGATAGTTGTGCAGTCGCCAGGCCAATTTGCTTGAGGTTGTTCGAGCATTGCGACCGCCGCGCTGCCTCGCGCGCCGCCTGAACGGCCGGAAGGAGCAGGGCGATCAAGACGGCGATGATCGCGATGACGACGAGTAACTCGATCAATGTGAACCCACGGCGATGCGTTCGTGACATATAGCCTCCCTTGATCAAAAAACAGTGGCATCAAGAAATGAAGAATCAGTATGCGTCGGCGCTGACAACCTCGCCGCCGTTGCGCGTGCTCAGGCTGCGCCAGGTGGAAAGCGAGATACTCTCCTTGACGAACCGGACCGAGCCGTCACCGATCAAGACATTGACCCCGCCCGGATGATAGCTCGACGGCCGAGAGCTGGACGGCCATGTTGACCATCGACATCCCCATCATCGACATGTCCATACCGGCGCACGATCGTGTACCGGGTGTCGACACGTGATTATACGTCGTGCACGTCATGTCGCCGACGGCCCAGGCGGCGCCGACACGGCTGGTCAGTGGCATCGCCATGGTCGGGTCGAGGCCCGTGCAGGTCTGGTAAGTCTGGGTCAGCGAGGTCGCGTTATTCATCTGGAAAAGGTCGCTTCGCGGGTTGGGCGTGCCGTCGCCCCGCCGTCGTTCGCTGAAGAACGCCGTATTGCTCGTGCCGTCGATCAGGCCCGCCATGCGCACGCAGCTCCGGTTGTAGAACGGGCCCTGAGGAAGCTGGCCAGGAGCCGACGTGCTGGGCGTTTGTTCGCAGGCGTCGCAGAGCCACGAGCCCTCATTGACCGAATAGCTGCAGGCGCCCGGCCAGTCGCCCGTTGACGCGGCGTCTGACGGGCAGAGCATCGCGGCGAGATTCAGCCGGGAAACCGTCGAGTTGGCTCCGTTCGGCGACGTGAAGCCCGGCATGAATCCCATCATCATTGTGTCAAGGTTGGGAACGTCCGGCGGCAAGTTGAAGTTGATGGCGTTGAAGAGCGTTCCCTGTTCGAAGAAGCTGAGGAGCTGGCTCTGGGCCGACCATCGCGCGTAGACGGGCGCGGATGCGACTTCGTCCATGTAATCCGGCCCTTTGCCGAAGGGCAGACAATCGAACGAGTCGTGATAATTGTGAACGGCCAACCCGAGTTGTTTCAGATTATTTGTGCACTGGATGCGCCGCGCGGCCTCGCGTGCCGCCTGCACGGCGGGAAGCAAGAGGGCGATGAGCACGGCGATGATCGCGATGACCACGAGCAACTCGATCAATGTGAAAGCGCGTCGACGAATACGCATGAACGAACCCTTCCTCTCCCGGTCAGGTGAGATGAGCCTACGAAGAATCCCCGTTTGATGTGCACACGACAGACAAGGTGTGGGCAGACGGCTCAGGGGCGGGGGGGTCGTTCGGGCTCTTCGAGACTGGGAGAGCGATAGGGCGAACCGATGTCGACGATCACGGACTGGCGCGAGGGAATGCGTGGGGCCAAAGCCCGATCACCGGCAAGGCCGCCCTCGGGTAGGAGCTGCCGCGCGATCGGGGCGGCCGCCGGAGTCGCAGGCTCACGCGAGCACGCGAGCCCCGCGCAGGGCCGTGCCGGTGTGGGGGCCTGTTCCTGGCTCGACGCGGAAAAAGTCGCGTCGCCGGTGACCGCGGCATCGAGGTAAGGGGCCAAAGTCTGGCCGTGGCCCGCACAGCCGCGCGCGCGAACTCACCGCTCGACAGCGCCCCGCCAAGGACCGCCGCGAGCCATAAGATCTGACCGGGCTTAAAAAGCCGACGGACCGGCATCAGAGTCCTGTGGTCAGAAGCCATTCCAAACGTAGGGGCGGCCGCGCCCTCGGCCAAAGATGCAACTCTAACGTAGACCACTATCGCGGGCAACCCTTATAGTAAATCGATTCGACCCGCGGACGCGCCCGATGAAGAGAAAACGTGTGAGATGCCTGCGGATTTGCCCGGTTTTCTGCGCGATCGTGCTTGGGGCGGCCGGCTGCCAGGGTCAGAGCCGTGAAGCGGCCGATCTGGGCCCGCCCGGCCTTTCCGCGGCAACCGCCGCACTTCGCTCGTCGCTCGATGCGTGGAAGAGTGGCCAGCGCGCATCGGGCGTGATCATCGGGTCGAAGCCCGCGATCGGAATCGTCGATGCGACTACGAACTGAACGGCGGCTGCTGGATTACGAGGTCGCCGGGCCCTTGATGGTCGTCGGTAAGAGCCGGCCATTCGCCGTCCGGCTGGTTCTCGACGCGCCGCGAGAGACGATTGCAGCGCGTTACATCGTCATGGGCCGCGACCCTTTATGGGTGTTCCGCCAGGAAGATTTTGATCGAATGCTGCACTGGGAGCACAAGATGGACCCCGAGACCGATGCCAGCACGGCCGAACCGCCGCAGCCTGCTCACCCGTGAATCAAAGGAGACGGTTGCGATGTCGACGTCCGCGGAAAGGCTGAAAGGCGATCGAACGGCCGTCGCGGCGCGGCTGGCCTCCGGCTCCCGGCGGCACTTTCCGAATCGTGCGGCATCGCCGCGACGCGGCTCCGGTTCCTCGCGGTCTTCGCAGTGGTCTTCGCCATCATTGGCGGCTGGGAGACGATCCGTACGTACTCGGCCCGACTGATCGCGCCGGCCGCCGCCGAGGCGGCGATCTCGTCGGATACCGAATATTTCTGCCCGATGGACCCCGGAATTCTCTCGGACTGGCCCTCGAAGTGCCCGGTGTGCAACATGGCACTCGTGCGGCACAAGCGGGGCGAAGCCGTCCCTCTGCCGGACGGCGTGATGGCGCGGATGCAATTCACGCCGTACCGGCTGTCGCTGGGAGGCATCAAGACCGAGGCTGTCGACTACCTCGCCCTCGCCAGGACGCTTGAATTACCGGGCACCGTGCGCGAAGCGGCCCGCGATCAGAGCCGCGTCGAGGCTGCCGTTTTCGCTCGCGAACGCAACTGGCTCGAAGTGAACCAGGACGTCACGGTCGTTGCTGACGACGGCATCGGCCAGCCCACGTTCGAGGGCAAGATCGAATCGCTGCCGCCGACAGTTCAGCCCGGAGCGGTGGGCACGGCCGTCATCGCGCTCAAAGGGCAAACGAACCTTCGGATCAACGATCGCGTAGGCGTACGAATTGACGCGCCCGTCGACCGTCTCGAGCCTTTTCGGAGCCAGCCGACAGTTCCTCCTCCGCTCGTGCGAGGCGAGCCGCGAAAGCTTTACATCTGCATGGAGCACCGCGACATCATACGCGACGGCCGCAGAGTCATGCCCGCGCGACGGGCAGGCGCTCATGGTGGTAACCCTGCGCGACGATCAACGCACTGGCTGGTGGTGCCCGATGCACCCCGGCGTCACGGCCGACCACGCGGGGGCGAAGTGCCAGGCGTGCGGTGGCATGGTCCTGGTGCCTCGCGTGCTGTCTTATCGACCGCCCGGAAAAGTGCTGGCAATCCCGGGTTCAGCGGTGATCGACGACGGGTCGCGAGCCATCGTTTTTGTCGACCGCGGCGCGGGCATGTTTGACGCCACGCAGATCACCCTGGGGCCGCGTTGCGGGCCCATGTTCCCGGTGATTTCCGGGCTCGAGCCGGGCGATCTGGTGGCCGCGCAGGGGGCGTTTCTGATCGATGCCGAGACCCGGCTCAACCCGAGCCTCGCTGCGGGCTACTTCGGAGCGGCCAAGGCCGATCTGGCCGCCGGGCGGCGCGCTCCGGTTGCGAAGGCCGCCGACGATTCCGACTGGGTCAAAGGGCTCAGCGAGACCGACCGGCCGCTTGCGCTCAAGCAGAGGCTCTGCCCCGTCACTGGAAAGCCGCTGGGATCAATGGGCGTCCCGCCGAAGATCAACGTGCTGGGCAAGACGGTTTTCCTCTGTTGCGACGGCTGCTCGGCGGCTGTCGTGGCCAGTCCAGAGCGCTACCTGCGGAAGCTCGAACCGACGAAGGCGGAGGGATCGCCGTGATCGACCGGATCATCGGCTGGTCGATCCGGAACCGGGGCGCCGTGTTGCTCGCGACGTTGGCGGTGTCTTTCTGGGGCGGCTATGCCGCGTGGATCGCACCCGTTGATGCGATCCCCGACCTTTCGGAGAACCAGGTCATCGTCCACGCCGAGTGGCCTGGCCATGGTCCTTCCGAGATCGAAGACCAGGTCACCACGCCGTTAAGCCTGGATTTGAACGGCGTGCGCGGAGTCAAGACGATTCGATCGTCGAGCGATTTCGGCGCATCGACCCTCTGGGTCATCTTCGACGAATCGGTCGATGTGGGCACGGCCAGGCGCCGGCTTGCCGACCGCCTGGCCTCGTCTGATGCCGGCGTCGCGATGCCCGCGGGCGTGGTGCCGCGGCTGGCACCCGACGCCCCCGCGACGGGCCAAATTTTCTGGTACACGGTGGAGGGGGGCGGCCTCGACCTTGGCCGGCTTCGCGCGGTTCAAGACTCGTATGTCAAGCCGCGGCTCGCCGCGGTGCCGGGCGTCGCCGAGGTGGCGAGCATCGGGGGGATGATCTCGGAATTCCAGGTCGAGGCCGATCCCGTGCGACTTCGTCGTGCGCAGCGTCGCGCTGGCCGACCTGGTCGCCGCGGTGGCCAGCGCCAGCGGCACCGCGGCCGGGGGCACGGTCCACAGGGCGAGCGCCGAGTACGTGGTTCGCGCGGTCAACACGATCGGCGGCCAGGAAACCGGGCTTGATGTCGATGCCGCGCTGGCCGACCTGCGGCGGGCCGTCGTGCCCACGATCGACGGCCGCACCGCCTTGCTCGAAGACGTGGCCTCGGTGCGGATGGGACCGCAGCCGCGCCGCGGGGCACTCGAGAAAGACGGCGTCGAAGTGGCCGGAGGCGTCGTCTTGATGGCCAATGGCGAGAATCCGCTGGCGCTGACGCGGCGGCTCAAGGAGAAAGTCCGCGAACTGATCCCGGGCCTGCCCAGGGGCGTGCGAATCGTGCCGATGTACGATCGAACTCCGCTGATCCTGGGGGCCGTCGAGACCGTATCGGGCACGATCGTCGAGGCCATGATCTCGGCGACGCTCTGCGTGCTCTTGATTCTCAAGCACAGCGCGCGCCGCGCTCGTCATCGCGGTGACGCTTCCCCTCTCGGTTCTGGCGGCCTTCGGTGCGCTCGAGCTGCTCCGCCGCGCGGGGGTTGCCGACATTCAGGTCAATGCCATGTCGCTCGCCGGCCTGGCGATCTCGATTGGCGTGCTCGTCGATTCGGCGATCGTGATGACGGAGAACGTGCTTCATTCGTTGCATCTGCGTTTTGGAGACCGCGCGATCCATGGTGACGTCTCGGCCACGGTCGAAGCCGCCTGCCGCCAGGTCGGCCGGCCGATCGTCTTTTCGATTCTCATCATGTTGCTGTCGTTCTTGCCGGTATTTGCCCTTGGTGGCCTTGAAGGGCGGATGTTCCGCCCGCTCGCGGCGACCAAGACGCTGGCGATGATGGCGTCGGGCGTGCTGGCGATCACGCTCGTGCCGGCACTCTGCGCGACGCTCGTGCGCGGGCGGGCCCGCGCCGAAACCGACAGCCGGATCGTCCGAGGCACGATCGAGGTCTACCGGCCGGTCCTCGACTATCTGCTCGATCACCCGGCGCCCCTGCTCGGGGTGCTCGGCGTGACGTTCATCCTGGCAACCGCGGCGATCGGCCTTCACTGGCTCTTCTTGGCCGCCCTGGGGGCCGGTCTGCTCGCGGTTGGGCTGACTGCCGCGCACGCTGCCAGGCCGGGTCGCGGCAATGATGGCGCTGGTGATGGTCGGGCTGGTCGCCGATACGGCGATCAAGCCGCTTGGCCGCGAGTTCCTGGCCCCGCTCGACGAGGGAATGGTCATGGATATGCCGATCTCGATTCCGCGGATGTCGATCGCCCAGGGCGTCGATGACTTGAAGACACGCGACATGATTCTGTGCCGGTTTCCCGAGGTGGCGATGGTCGTCGGCAAGCTCGGGCGTGCCGACACGCCCACCGATCCGGCACCGCTCGACATGATCGAGACCATGATCGAGTTTCACCGGCGGGAGTTCTGGCCGGCCCGGGCGATCACGGCGGCCGACGCTCGCCGGCAGGTCGAGGCCGTCGCCGCGGCACTCGTTTCGAGCGAGCTGATCGACCCTTTTGACCGGCAAGTTCTCGACCCGATCACCGAGACAACGATCGGGCTCTTCGATGCGCAGATGCGCGAATATGCTTATCAACGGAATCGAGAGTTGTTCCGTTCGGCCGGATTTGATGAAGCGTCCTGGCGGCTGGATGGTCTCTCGACCGATGCCTTACGGCGATGGCGGGAGCACGTGCGAACGCTCGACGCCGAGTTGCTCGAACGGGGTGCCGGGCTTGTTCACGCGGCTGGCGATCGAAGAAATCTTGTCGCGCGCTCACATCAAGAAATCAGACATCTCGGCGTACGTCGCCGAGCTGAAACGACTTCGCTCGACGGCCGCGGCCTCGGGGCTTCACCACTCATCGGCGCCTCTGTCGCACCATGCGATGTCGCGCACGGCCGCGATGCCGGCGAGCCTGGCGCCCCAGCCGGCGCTCGATGCCCTGCACGCCGAACTGACCGACGCGGCTCGCCCGCGGCCTGGTTCTCTGGCGGAAGCGCCGCGACGAGATGGTCGGCTTCGGCGGCGACCTCGATCGTGCCGTGCCGATGCCCGGCTGGACGAACGTCTGGACGATGCCGATTCAGAACCGGGTGGACATGCTGGCCACGGGCGTGAACACGACGGTCGGCGTCCGCGTGCTCGGCCGCGACCTCGAGCCAGGTCGCCGCTGATCGCCGAACGCATCGCGGCCGTGGTGAAAACGGTTCCTGGCGCGGTCGATGTCGTGGCCGACCCGTTGCGTGGCAAGGGGCTCATCGAGGTGCGCGGCGACCGCGAGCGGGCGGCGCGGCTGGGCGTGTCGGCTGGGGAGATCAACTCGGTGGTCGAGACGGCGATGGGCGGAACGATCGCCGCGACCGTCGTGGCCGAGCCGCGAGCGGACGCCGATCCGGGTTCGCTATGCCCGGGCCAGTCGCGAAGACGAGGAGTCGATCCGCGACCTTCTGGTCAGGGCCCAGCCCCCGGCGCTCGCTCGGGGCCGCCGCGATTGATCCCGCTCGGCTGACGTCGCGGACGTCCGGGTTTCTGACGGGCCAGCGACGATAAAGGGTGAAAACGGCCTGCTGCGGAGCTATGTGCGGCTCAATGTCCGCGGCCGCGACGTGGCCGAGTTCGTCGAGGAGGCGCGCCGGGTGATTGCCGAGCGGGTCGACGCTGCCGGAAGGCTGCTACGTCGAATGGACCGGACAGTTCGAGCATGAAATCCACGCGCGTCAGACGCTGGCTGTCGTCATTCCGGTGGTCCTCGTCTTGATCTTCGCGTTGCTGTATGCGACCTATCGAGATCTGGCCGACGCGACGCTGATGATGCTGGCCGTGCCCGGTGCCCTGGCCGGCGGCGTGGTGTGCCAGTGGCTCCTCGGCGCACCGTTTTCGGTGACGATCTGGATTGGCTACATCGCCTGTTTCGGAATGGCGACGGCAACGGGCGTGATCATGCTGGTGTACCTCGCGCAATGCGCTGGAGAGTGCTGGCGGCATCGAGGCCGTCGACGAAGTCGGTCTGCGCCGGGCAGTCCTCGAAGGGGCCGTGCATCGACTGCGTCCCAAGCTCCTGACCGAGGCCACCATTATTCTCGGGTTGGCACCCATGCTCTGGGCGGGGGGCGTGGGCGGCGAGGTGATCCGACCGATGGCGGCACCGGTTCTCGGCGGGATTCTCGTGGCCGATGAGATGATCGACCTCTTTTTGCCCTTGCTCTTTTACCGCGTGAGGCAGCGGCGGCTTCAGCGGCGCCTCAAGGCACGTTCGTGAGCGACTTGCGAAAATGAATCAAGCGTTCGGTCTCAAGATAACCGAGCGCTGTGTGAGCCTTGAGGCTGACCTCGTTCTCAAGCAGGCAGTCGCTGGCGATTTCGGTACAGCCGATCGATCGGGCCCAGTTTTCGGCGGCGTCGACGAGCGCCCGGCCGCACCCGGTCTGGCGCAGGTCGGCGTCGACATACCAGCCTTCGATATAAGCGACCGGCGACGACTCACAGCCATCGGCGTACTTGCGAGTACCCGCTTCGAGGAACCCGCCGAGGCGCCCGTCCTCGCGATCGACGACGAAGATGGCATTTGATATCTGGTTCTGCTCGAAGTCGGTGATATCGGCCTGGTGGACCTCGAGCGGAAGGCCCGGCCACAGGATGTCGCGCATGCGAATCCATTCGATGTTATCCTCGGGTCTCACGCGGCGAACGTGCATGGAGGCTCCGGCGCTGTCGCGGCGATTTTCGAGGGAACGTCGAGCGAGCATCTTGCGAAAAATGGGGAATAGTCTCGATCCGGGGTTAGTCTACCAGGGTAGAAGATCCAGGACCATTTGAAGCGGAGCAAAACCCGTGGCCAGCATATCGACCGCGACGGCCCTGCAGCCGATCTATTCGCTATTCACCGATGGAACGACCGCAAGTCTCAGCGACGAACAGCTTCTCGAACGATTCGCAAGCGGCGATGGCGACGCGGCCGAGCGTGCTTTCGCCGGCCTGGTCGAACGGCATGGGGCGATGGTGTTTCACGCTTGCCGGTCCGTACTGCGCGACTCCCACGACGCGGAAGATGCGTTCCAGGCGACGTTTATTATCCTCGCGCTCAAGGCTGCTACAATCCGCGGACGTCAGTCACTGGCCTCCTGGCTTTATAGCGTTGCCTACAACACGGCGGCCACCGCCCGTGCGGCCGCGGAGCGGCGGCGGATTCATGAGGCTCGAGCGAGCGGGAATAGGTCGCCTTTGTTCTTCAACAAGCCCAGTGACGATCTGGATGCCGCGATCCACGAAGAACTCGAGCGTATTCCCGAGCGCTACCGGTCGGTCCTGGTCCTCTGCTACCTCGAGGGGCTGACCCAACACCAGGCCGCGGAGCGATTAGGGTGCCCGGTCGGAACCGTCCAGAGCCGCCTGGCGCGGGGACGCGAGCGCTTGCGTGATCGCCTTTCGCGGCGGGGCTTGACGCCGTCGGCTTCTGTGTTGATCGCATCGCTCGGCAACGCGTCACGGTCCATGTTGCCAGCTTCACTCGTAGGTGATACGGCGCGGCTCGCTGTTGTGATCGGCGCGTCCCGTACACTGGCGACTGCGATGATTCCGGCCGCCGCGTCGTCCCTCGCCAGGATCATGCTGCGCGGGATGACCTTCAACCAGTTGCTATCGCGGGCGGCAATTGCACTGCTTGCCATAGCCGTCGTCGCTGTTGGCACGGCCGTCTGCGGCTATCAGTTGGAGAAACCGAACATCGCGTCGATGGCGCCGGCGGCTGAGAAGCGAATCACCGCGGAGCCTGGGCCCGCTGCTGGCAATGACGGGTTGCTGACATTCAACGGAATCGTTCGCATGCCGGACGGTTCACCCGCGGCGGGGGCCATCGTCAGCTCGGCACCGGATTCAGACGAACCGCGAAAGACCGTCCGCACGGACTCCAGCGGGCGTTTTCAGATTCGAGGTCTGTTCGGCTACGGCGTGCGATTGCACGCCACTTCGGTCGATCGCACATTTCAGGCTGTCGTTTCAGTCCCGTCCCTTTCACTTCGCACCGAGTCTGCCAAGCCCACGGAAGTGCGACTCGTGCCCGCGGTCACGCACCGGGTGATCGTCGAGTCGGGTGGAAAGCCCGTGACCGGAGCACGCGTCGCGGCCGTGGGCATGGGGTTCCAATCCGACGGTACGACCGATGAGCAGGGCAAGGCGCAGCTTCAACTCCCTGCGGACCGCGCGATCAGACGGCTTGTCGCCTGGCACCCCACAAGCGGCATCGGTGGTGCCGGAGGTAAAGAAGGGTTTACTGGCCAGGTCGCCGATGGCACAACCGTGCTGGCATTGCTGCCGCCAGCGCCGCTTCAGATTCGCGTGATCGACGAGAACGGCCGCCCGGTCGCCGGGCTTGACCTGGGCGTGAATGTGGCCCCAGAAAATCTCAGTTGGATCCAGGTGGCCGCCGTTCCAGAATCACACGTGACGACGGGGTTAGCTGGCTCGGCGAGTGTTCCCTGGACACCCGCCAACGGAGTGCGCCTTGTCGGGGTCGACGTCTTTCACTCCGACTGGAAGGTCGATGAAGTCGATCTCCAGGGATTGAAGGATCGCATGGTCACGGTTCACGCCCGGCGCGAGCGCATGGTGCAGGGCCGCTTGATCATGCCTGGCGGAGCGAGTGCGGAAGGAATTTTGGTGACCGGCTTTGGCTTCGGACCGGCGAACCAAGGCGATGTGCCGTACGCTCGCGTGCTCGCCGACGGCACATTCCGGTTTCGTGCGGCGTCCCAGCACGCATACGTCCTGGGGGTCGTTGACCTCCAGTGGACGAGCGATCCCTGGACGGGCACGATCATCGCACAAAACCCCGCCAGCAAGCCGGCGGATATCGCACTCAGGGTCTACCCCGCGACGCCGATTTCCGTACGCGTGACGCGAGGTCCAAAGCGGGAACCGGTCGCCGGAGCCGGGATCGACCTCGTCAGCCGTGATCGGGTGAGCTGGTCAGACAGCCAAGGCAAGAACCAGACCGGCTCGGCCGGCGCTCATTCCTGGTTGACGACCGACAGTGTGGGCATGGCGCACGGAAGCGTTGGAAAGCGAATATATCGAGCTCCGCCTCACTTCGGATGATTGGAACGAAACAAAGACGATCAATGTGTCATCGATGAATCCGATCGAGGTTGAGTTTCATCGAGCGTGGGTGGAAAAGAAGCGACTCACAGGCCGGCTCATGTTGGCGAAAGAATCATATAGGCCATCGAAATCGGTTTTCGCTCATGCTTGGGCGCAACAGCCTTCGCCCTTGATTCCACTCACCTTGAAACCGGTGATCCAACCCGATGGCGCATTCGCACTCACGTTCGATGCCGCGACAGCGTCGCTGGTTGTCGTCGATCCGGAGCGTCAGCGATTTGGTTTTGCCGAGCATGTCCCGGGCGACGTTCCGCTCGAACTGAGCATGGAGCCGATGTCAGCCTCTTACGACGGCACGTTGCTCGACGTGAATGGACGGGTAATGCCCGGGCGGACGCTCGAGATGAGCGTCAAGACTTCGTTCAACGCGCCTGTTGCGAGCGCAACGACTGACGGCAATGGGCGCTTTCGCTTCGCTCATGTCCCGTTTAACGTTCCGCTCCAGTTGAATCTCCGAAACCGACCGGACGACCCCAAGTATTACCTGTTCGACCGCGATCGCATGTTCAGCCCGGGCGAGACCCGTGCCCACGATCGACTCAAACTCGAGCGCCCCGCCGAAACGTCCGCAAGCTCCAGGCCGGTGGTGCCCCTGGCCAAGAGCCTTGAGATCGCCTGCCGGAATGCGGGTTCGAGCCGGATGCGGGTTTTGGTCGCGATTGAGGGGAGTGATTCGAAAGGAGTCGTCAACGTGCTCGACCGACTCTTGAACGAAGACGATGAGCGGGCAAAATCGATTTTTTGCTATCAAACTGTGCGCGTGAACGCCACGCGGGCCAAGAATGAGGCCGCGACGATCGCTCAGCACGGCTGGCCGGTACCGCGCGACGGCGAAATGACCCTCATCGTGCTCGATGGCGGCGGGCGGACGATCGCCACGCAGCAACTCGCGGGGGCCAATATGTCGACCGCGATGGAGACCGGAGGCGAATTTCTAAACAAGTACAGGCCGGCGCCGCGCGACTCGCTCAAAATTCTCGCCGAAGCACGCGCCCTTGCGAAACGAAGTCATCGCCGCTTGTGGATCATCCTCGGCGGCCCGCGCTGCGGACCGTGCTTTCGGCTGGCCCGCTGGATCGAAGACCATCATTCGACCTTGGATAAAGATTACGTGTTCGTCAAGCTCATGTATGAGCTCGACGACAAGGTCTCGGAAGCCATTGCGAGGCTTCCCCTTCAAGAGGGCGACGGAATCCCGTGGCATGCAATCACCGAACCCGACGGCGCCATACTCGCGATCAGCCGCGGCCCTCTGGGTAACATTGGATTTCCCAGCTCGGTAGAGGCCCTCCGTCATTTCCAGCAAATGCTCGAGCGAAGCGTGACCAGAATCACGCCCGATGAGGTGAAAAGTCTTGTTCGTACGCTTTCGCCGGATGCATGATTCCCTGAACCTCGCGATCACGGCGCCGGGTCATTCCGCTCGACGGGATACAAATGCTCGACGTTCCCGGTGCGCAAGCACTCCCTGCCAACAAAAGAGAAAAGATACCGGCCGGATTCCGCACTGCCCGAAGCTGGATTTGATCGCTTGACGGCCTCATCACTGTCAAGCGTGCAACTCCAACTGGGCCGAGATCCCGTGCCTCGCACTTGACGGGTCGAAACGGGTCCGGCCGGGTATTCCTTCCTCCTTGCACACCCCGTGCCGTGAATGAGCTACCCCCGCTGTCGTGGTGTTATTCAAAACCGGTCAACAGCCGGCCACGCGCGTCTGTCGGGCCCTTGCGACATGCGCCCGCGGGATCGAGAATGAAGACCCCGCTTGTGCCGGTCGCCGGCACGCTGCCACCATGACGCCTGGAGATCCGACAAGTGAAGATTCGACGATGGCTGATGCTCATCGGTGTTGCGCTCTGGTTTCATGGAGGGGTCGCCACGTCGATTTCACGCGCTGCGCAAGGGCCCGCCGATCATCCACCGCCGCTCTCGCCCGAAGAAGAGCACAAGCGATTCAAGGTAGCCGGCGGGCTCGAGATCAAACTGGTCGCCGCGGAACCGGAGGTCGCTCAGCCGCTCTCGATCACTTTCGACGACCGCGGGCGGATGTGGGTCTTGCAATACCGCCAGTATCCTATTCCGAACGGGCGCAAACCGGTCGAGGTCGATCAGTACCTCCGCACGAAATACGACCGCAAGCCCGAGCCGCCGCCGCATGGGCCGACAGGCAACGACCGGATCTCGATCTATGAGGATACCAATGGCGACGGCCGTGCCGACGTCGTCAAGAATTTCGTGACGGACCTCAACCTGGCGTCGGGAATGGCGCATCGGATATGACGGCGTCTTCGTGACGCAGCCTCCCTATTTACTCTTTTATGCCGACCGTGACCGCGACGACCGCCCCGACGGGCCGCCCAGGGTGCTGTTGAGTGGCTTCGGCATCGACGATGCGCACGCGTTTGCCAATTCGCTCACCTGGGGGCCGGATGGCTGGCTGTACGGAGCGCAGGGGAGCACGGTCACTGCCGATATTCGCGGCATTGGCTTTCAGCAGGGAATCTGGCGTTATCATCCGCGCTGGGATCGGTTCGAGCTCTTCTCCGAAGGGGGCGGCAACACGTGGGGGGTCGAATTTGACCGCTACGGGAACTTGCTGCCGTCGGGCAACACGCTCGAGCCGCTCGAACATCACGTGCAAGGGGCCTACCTTGTCAAAGGCTGGGGCAAGCACGGCCCGCTGCACAACCCGCATACCTACGGCTTTTTCGAGCCAGTGCTCCATCATGGCTATCCAGGTGACAGCCTCTCGGGCGGTGCGATCATCTACCAGGGGGGCGCGTTTCCACCCCGCTTTGACAACGCATGCATCTGCCCCAATACGCGGCATAATGCGTGCCGCTGGACGACCGTTGAATCACGCGGATCGACGTTCGCCACGCGTGCCGCGGGCGACTTCGTGACGAGCGACGACATCTGGTTTCGCCCCGTGGACATGACGACCGGCCCGGACGGAGCCGTCTACATCGCCGACTGGTACGACTACAACATCTCGCATTCGTCGCCCAAGAACCGCAGCGAGTGGTACCAGCCGAGCCGCCTTGATGGGCGCGTCTGGAGAGTCGCACCGCCGAGCGTTCCTCCCGTGAGGGCCCACGCTCAAGATCTGAAATTGAAGTCAAGTCGAGAGCTGGTTGCACTATTGAGGCACCGCAACGCCTGGTACGCGCAGCAGGCCAGACGCCTGCTGGCCGAGCGGTGTGATCAGTCGGTCGCTCCCGAGCTCGGTGAAACTGGCGCTTGAGTCGGACGACGAGCGGCTGGCGCTCGAGGGTCTGTGGTCGCTCTACGTGATCGGAGCGCTCGACGACGCGCTGGCGGCGCAAACGCTCGCTAGCCGGCATGAATATGTGAGGGCGTGGACGGTGCGGCTCCTCGGTGACGCCCACCTGGTACCGCCCGGCCTGGCAGCACTCTTGACCGCGCGGCGCGCGACGATTCGAGCGTTATCGTACGTGCGCAGCTCGCGTGCACCGCCAAGCGGCTCCCGGCGGCGCTGGCGTTGCCGATCGTCGCCCCATTGCTCAAGCATGACGAGGATGCCGACGACGTCCAGGTGCCACTGCTCGTCTGGTGGGCCATTGAAGACAAGGCGATTTCCGATACGGACCAGGTGCTGCGGATGGTTGAAGCCGACGGGCTCTGGTCTCGCCCGCTCATGCGGCGCTATATCATCGAGCGGCTGGCACGTCGGTTCCTGGACGAAGGGTCAAAGGCATCGCTATCGGCGTGTGCAAGCTTACTGCACCACGGCCAGGCGACACACACGAGCGATGTGGTGCTTGCCGGAATGCTCCAGGCTCTTTCCGGCCGGATTCTCGATCGGGTGCCCGGACCGCTTCAGGCGGCCGTCGACGACATCGTTCGTCAGAACGCTGCCGATCCTCGCGCCATCGAGCTGGCCCTGCGAATGAACGTGCCCGGGGCCAGCCAGTGCGCGTGTCGGTTCGTGTCCGACGGTTCCAGATTGACCGCCGATCGCGTGGCACTGATCAAAGCGCTCGGCGAATCGAAGGTGAGCGATGGCGTCGACGTGTTGTTGTCGTTGCTCGACGGCGGGCCGCCGTTGGCGGTGGCGCTGGCGAGCCTCGGGGCGCTCGGTGGCTTCAGCGGCGACCGCATCGCCGATGCGGTTCTCGACCGGTTCAAGGCGATGAGCCCTGAGCTGCAAGCGCGGTCGATCGAGCCATGTGCGGCCGTCCTGGGTGGGCCCTCAAACTCGTCACGGCCATCGACGGCGGCCGGCTGCCCGCGTCGGTCCTTTCGCGCGACCAAGTGCGACGGCTGCGTGGCTTCAACGACGTGCGCCTGGTGAAGCTCGTCGAAAAATCCTGGGGCAAGGGCCGCGCCTCAACCCCCTTCGAGACGCAGGGCCGGATCAACGCGGTGTTGCAGGTTCTGGCCAAGCTTCCCGGCGACCCATCGCGGGGCCGCGTCTATTTTGAAAAGACGTGTGCAAGCTGCCACAAGCTGCATGGCGTCGGAAACTCGATCGGGCCCGACCTGACCGGGGCGGAACGCAAGAATCGCGAGATCTTGATTCAAAACATTGTCGATCCGAGCGCCGTCATTCGCCAGGAATTCATGACGCACGTCGCCATGACGAAGGATGGGCAGGTGCTCACGGGTCTTCTCGGGGAGTCGACTCCGCGGACGATCACGCTCGTTGACGCCAAGAACGGGCGGACCGTGCTCAAACGCAGCGACCTGGAAGAGCTGAAAGAGTCGCCACTCTCGCTGATGCCCGAGAAACTGCTCGATGACCTGCTCGACCAGCAGATTTGCGATCTGGTGGCCTATTTGCAACAAGAAGAGAACGCGGCACCCGCCAGGTGACCGCCACGCGAAACGGGCCTGGCCATCATGACGGCCCGACCCAGGGCTGATGAATTCTGGCTTACAAGCGGATTTGGGAGGGCGAGACTCTGTCGAGCCGCCGGGGCACCCGGCTCGCGGCGACCTCGGCGTCGCATTCCGGCTCTGGGAAGGGCGGCAATCAGTCGAGCCTGTTCAGTTCGTCCAGCTTTATGGCACAGCTCGACAGCATCTCGGCCTTCCCGGGGAGAATGAAACGGCCCTGCGGCTCGCCCGACGTTCGTTGACATCCTCGCGCGGCCAATCTATTCTGGCAGGCGAGTGTGTAGGGCGCTCCCCGTCCGCGGAAAGGCACCGAGTCCCGCCTACGTTTGCTGCGAGAAAACACGATGCTTCTTTCGGCCCGCATGCGGACAGCAGGCTCACGCGAAAGGAGCAACCATGTCGAGCCGAACGCTGCCAATCCGACCGAGCTTGACACAGCTCAAGGTCCAGGCCAATGAGCTGTCACTGGCTGGCAATGGCCGGACGGCCCTCGATATCGCCGAGGAAGCCGGCGCGGCGGGTGTCGCGCTCATCATCAAGGCGCACGGTGGTAAACGAGCGGCCGATCTTGCGTGTACAAAATGACCCGGTGCCGGCGTGAGCCTGAACGACGCGAATCACGGGCTGCGCTCGAGGTCATTCCAGTAACTTTCGGACATATCAGGACAGAAATCGGCGAGGAGTATTTTCATGAACGCGACTTTCCGCTTGATGACGTCATCGGTCTCGGCGCGTCTCTCGACGGCGGCATGGTCCGTCATCAGATGAGCGAAGACTTCGGCCTTGTCTTCCTCGACCCCTGATGTTGCGTATTTCGTCAGAAATCCGTTGTCGTTCGAAGGCAGGCTGCTGAGACGGTCTTCTTGCATGCGAGCGCCGCCCTGGCCGTAACGAAATGCTTTCGGATTCAATTTCGCCCAGCGATGGTCCGAATAAAGTTCGCCGTCATCACGGTAATCGATGATGTGGAAAAATTCGTGATGCAGTGCGTTCCGCTCGTAGTTCGCATGGTCTCGGCCGACGGTGACATCGAGATAAAGGGCGTTGTGCTCAAAATCAGGGATGGCGCTTCGATTCTGGCCGTCAAACGACAGGCCGCCACAAAGGATGATCGATTGCAACGACGACCGCCGGATCAGGGAGACGGGATACAGCCAGAATTCGCGGCGCAAAACCTCGCTGTACCGATCAAGGTCAAACGCATCCGCTGCCGCGCCGTGAATCGGGCCGTGATAGGTCTTCGTCGAAAACGCCTCGGTCGCTCCGATCAGCCGCAGGCCCAGACGAGCGCGGATTGCTTCAACAACGGCCGTGAAATTTCCGTTCTCCTGGCCCGAGGGAGGCGGGGCGGGCGACGCCGCATCCAAGGTTGGCGCAAGTGGAGCGTGTTTCGTTTGCTGTCGGTTGGCATTGACGGCACGAACGAGGGCGGGCTCTCTCCGGAATGAGACGCTCAGCGCGATGATGACCACAATCAATAGCGAGCCGCTGAGTGCCGGCCCAAGCAAGCGACTCGCCACATGGTGCACGGATCGAGCTTGCATGTGAAATTCTCATCGAAATTGGGTGCGAAAGATCGTCAAGTTTTCCAATTGTGCCGACGATAACACCAATACGGAAGCGCGGAGAATTCGCGCATTCGAAGCCGGATTGGCGGCGACGACCGGCCGATCGGAATCGACGCCGACCGGGAACTCGGGAGAACGCGATGGGCCGACGGACGCGGGGGCTATCACAATCGCTCCGCTCGGTTCGTCTGCTCCTGGCATGCATCATGCTTGCCGCCTGGGTGGGGATGAATGGCTGCCTCGGGCCAAAAGCGATTCGCTCCACGCGTTTGCGCTATAATGACGTGATCCACGACACCAATGACGAGCAGCTCTTGTTGAACATCGTGCGGCTGCGCTACGCGGATTCGCCGATCTTTATCGACCTTCCGAGCATTACAAGCCAGTTCGAGGTGTCGGGCCGCAGCAACTACCTGGGCGGATATGGCAACCAAATTCGTGCGCCGGCCAACCTCGGTTTTGGCGAGCTCGACGATGCGCGATACGCCCACTTTGAGCTATCATCCCCGTGAAGGGCGGGAAATCGCCAAATCGCTCTTGACGCCGCTGACGGCCGACCTCTTCAGCGTGGTCAACGCCGGCGCCGATATTGAACAGCTTCTCTTGTTGACTATCAACGACATCAACGACGTGCCCAATGCGCCCAGGGCCACCACGCTCACGCCCAAGGTGCCCGATCACAACGCCGAGTTTCTCGAAGGAATTCGCATTCTCACCTCCTTGCGCGAGCGTGACGGCACCGAGCTTGCGTTCGGCACGAATGAAGAAAACGACGCAGCCTCCGACCCGATCCCCCGCACGGCCGTCGATGGCCGCGACCTCTTGAATGCCGCGAAAGACGGATACGTCTACCGCACGCGAACGAACGGTCAGTTAGCCTTGCTGAAGCGCGACAAAGACCTGATGCTCAAGATTCGCGAGGCTTATGTTCACTCGCCAGAGATGGCCGAAGTCGCGCGGATCTTCCACCTCAAGCCCGGCCTGCATGTTTACAAGATCAAGTCGGAGCTGAACGAGGAAGCCAACCATCGTCAGCCGCAGCCCGAGGGGAGTGACACGATCTACATGAACATGCGATCGGTCTTACAGATCATGACCTTTCTGGCGAAAGGCGTCGCCGTGCCGGAGGAGCACGTGGTCTGCGGGATCGCCCCCATGACGCTCGACGCGGACGGCCGGGCGTTCGACTGGACCACGATCACCGCGGGCCATTTCAGCGTCCAGGCCCAGAAGCACAGGCCGCGCGCCGCCGAGGTCGCCGTGCCCTATCGTGGATACTGGTTTTTTATCTCGTGCGACGATGTGCAATCGCGGGCCATGCTCGCGATCCTCGAAATCTTGTTTGCGCTTCAAGAGTCTGATGTCGCACGGTCGGGACCCTTGTTAACCATTCCCGCGGGCGGCTGAGCGGCAACGATGAACGAGCCGCGGCCGGTTGCCGGTCGTCGCGACCGATCGAACCAGGCGTGGGCGTCGTCGCTTGCGCCGAATGTCGTGATCAACGTGTCATGCCGTCGTCCCGAATCACGAATACACCCTTCCCGGTTTGATCGGACCGTAAAAGCGGCTACATTGTGTATTCGATCAGGGGGGACGCCGATCGTCCGCCAGATCCGTCCCCCGGAGTGTCGTACCACAGAGCCGGTCGGTCGTATTCGTGGGGCGCACAACGCGATTGGCGATTTGAACTACACCGATGAGATGAAAGGACGCAACCAAATGTCGCGCGGGCAATGCCTTGGGGCCTCGATGTTGGCGTTAGTGCTGTCTGGCGGCTCGTTCGCCATGTCTGACGAGCCGAAGCAGCAAGCAGCGCGGCCATCGCGTCAGTATACGATCGAGCAGTTCCTGGCGACGACGACGATCTCCGGGCCGACGCTTTCGCCCGACGGGTCGAAAGTGGCCTTCACGTCGGACGCGTCGGGAATTCCCAACGTGTACTCCGTCTCGTTCACCGGCGGCGCGATCGCACCGTTGACGAAATCGACGACCGACTCGACCTATTCGGTCTCCTATTTCCCCAGGGACGAGCGGCTCTTATTCACGCATGACAAGGGGGGCGATGAGCAGAACCATCTCTTTGTCCTGGACAAGGGGGCCGAGACCGACATCACCCCGGGCAAGTCGCTCAAGGCCGCGTTCGCGAACTGGACCACGGACGATCTCGCGTTCTTCACGCTCAGCAACGAACGCGACCCGCGGTTTTTCGACGTGTATCGTCACGTCACCGCGGACTATAAGCGTTCGCTTGTTTATGAGAACAAGTCAGGGTCGATGCCCTCGGCTGTTTCGGGCGATGGGCGCTGGGTGGCGCTCGACAAGCCCAGGACGACGTCTGACAGCGACATCCAGGTCTGGGATGCATCAACTCAAAAAGCAACTTTGATCACACCGCACTCGACACCCGCCGCTTATCACGTATCGGGCTTCGATCCCGATTCGCGGTTTTTGTATTACTTGACCAACGCGGGGAGCGAGTTCACGCGAGTCAAGCGTTACGAGATGGCCACGGGCAAACATGAGGATGTGGAGACGGCGGACTGGGATGTCGTGTTCACGCGTTTTTCTCGCAAGGGGCGGTACCGGATCACGGCGGTCAACGAAGACGGGCGAACTGTCATCAAGATGCGCGACACGCGCTCGGACAAGATTGTTCCGATGCCCAAGCTGCCCGACGGCGACATCACTTCGGTTGTCATTTCGCACGATGAAGAACGCATGGTGGTGTCGCTCAGCGGTGATCGCTCGCCCACGAACCTCTACGCCAGCAAGATCGGTGCGGCCGACGCCACGAAGCTCACCGATTCGCTCAGCAAGGCGATTGATCCGAACGACCTGGTCGAGTCGCAGGTTGTTCGGTTCAAGAGCTCGGACGGTCTGACGATCCCGTCGATCTTTTACAAGCCGCACGACGCCACGCCGCGGCACAAGGTGCCGGCGCTCGTCTGGGTGCACGGCGGCCCCGGCGGCCAGACGCGCAAGGGCTATAGCCGCGTTTATCCAGTACCTGGTCAATCACGGGTACGCCGTGCTCGGCATCAACAATCGCGGCAGCTCGGGCTACGGCCAGACTTATTTCACGGCCGATGATCGCAAGCATGGCCACGAGCCCTTGCGCGACTGTGTGGAAGCCAAGACGTATCTCAAATCGCTCCCTTACATCGACCACGAGCGGATCGGCATCATCGGGGGAAGCTACGGCGGTTACATGGTGCTGGCCGCACTCGCGTTTCAGCCGACAGAGTTTGTCGTGGGCGTCGACATCTTCGGCGTTTCCAACTGGCTCAGAACGCTCGAAAGTATTCCGTCTTACTGGGAGTCGCAGCGGCTCGCCCTCTACCACGAGATCGGCGACCCCGTGAAGGACCGCGAGATGCTCAAATCGATCTCGCCCGTGTTCCACGCGGACAAGATTCGCAGGCCGCTCATGGTGTTGCAGGGGAAGAACGACCCCCGCGTGATCAAGCCCGAATCCGACGATATCGTCAAGGCCGTGAAGGCGGCCGGCGTACCTGTCGAATATGTCGTTTTCGACGACGAAGGCCACGGCTTTACCAAGAAAAAAAACCAGATCGAGGGCTATCGTGCCGTCCTGAGCTTCCTCGACCGTCACCTGAAGGCGAAGCCGAGAAAGTCGTCGTTACGCTGAGCTCGGCCGCGCAGCGAGCTGGCGGGGCAGGGGGCGTGTGATGACCGAGACGACCGAGTGCACGCTTCATGGCTGCGAATTGCTCGCAGCCATGAAGCGTGATTACTGGTGTCATCCTTGAGTGACCGCCAGCGGTGCGACGGGCGTCTGGTAGTTGACGGGCAAACGCAGACCGCCGCGGAACATGACGCGATCGACAAATGGCGTTCCGTAGATCGTGAGCTGTCCCACGTTAGCGCTCATGATCGTCGTCGTCGCAACGGCGCGACGGCTTCCCGGCACGCTGAGCGTGATCACGATCCGTTTACCGTGCTTTCGCAGCGTGATCACCTTTTTGCCCGCGGTTGTTCCGACCGCGATCACCGTCGAACCGGTTGAGACCCCTGATGGCTGAACGGCAATGATCCGCTCGAGCAAGGTCAGGGAAGGTGATGTACTCGGCAGGTTGCTGGCGTCGCCGTTATAAAGTGCGGACACGATATCGGTCCCGATCGGCGCAGCGACCTGAAACGTCGCGGTGCCCGCGGTCAGCGGGACAACGAGTGATACGCCGTTGATTCCCACGATGGTCACGGTTCCGGTCGGCGTGGTGCTCAGCCCGGTGACGACGACGGTATAAGTGACGGGCTGACCGGGCACAGCCGTCGACTCGGACGCGACGAGCGAGACCGTCGACGGCTGAGATAATGGTGCCGGTGGCGGAGTGTTCACGCTTGCGCCGTTGACCGTGATGCCAAGCTGCTGCGTGGCGGTGCCACCGAGGTTATCGGTGGCTGTCACCGAAAAGGTGACAGTGCCGGCCGCCGGCGGCGTGCCGCTGACCACGCCCGTCGACGCATTGAGAGTGAGCCAGCTCGGCAGGTTGGCTGCGCTGAAGACGACGACTCCGTCGCCCCCTGTCGTGGGGATGCTCTGCAGGTAGGGTGTTGCCACCGAGGCCGCGGGCAAGGTCGACGTGGGAATCGCGAGCGCCGGGTTGACCGTGATGTTGAGCCCCGAGGCGGTCGCCTGATCGGCCATGCTATCGGCCACGGCGATGGTGAAACCAAGATTGCCGAGCTGGGTGGTCGTGCCGCTGATCAGTCCGGTGGCCGGATCAAGCGACAGCCCCATCGGCAGGCTGCCGTTCGCCAGTGAGAACGTATTGCCGCCGCTGCCGCCGAAGGTGGCGATCAACTGGTCGTACGCGAAACCCGCATCGGCGTCGGCGACACTTCTCGTCAGGATCGAGAACGGCACGACGTTAAAGCTAAACGCCGCGAGGGCTGAATCGCCCATGTTGTCGGCAACTCGCAGGGAGAAATCCACGGCGCCCGCGGCGCCTGCGCCCGGCGTGCCGCTGAGTGTCCCTGTTGTACTATTGAGGCTCAGCCAGGAGGGGAGCGTTCCGCCCACGACCGCGAACGTCAGGGTGCTGCCCATGGGAGAGTCCGTGCCGATCGCTTGCTGATAGGGTGCGTTCACACCGGCATTCAATAAATTCGCGGTCTGTGTGGTGAATGCCAGGGCCGGCTGCGTGAAACTCCCGATGGTAATCGTGCACGCCGCTGGCGGCTGGTTGAAACCGACGTTGGTCGACAGGCCCGACTGGTCGTCAAAGGCAAAGCCATAAGCTAGGCCGTTGACGCTCACCCCAGTTTGCGGGCTGAGCGTGCTATTGCCGTGCAAGAATTCGGCGTAGGTGTTTGACGCGCTGTTGGCGGGGTAGTAGACATTAGCCACCGCCTGGGCCGAGGGCGTCTTGAATCCGTCGTCGGTGAATGAGTTGTGAACCGTGGCGGGACCATTGGCAACCGTTGCCAGCAGCGTGAGATTTCCCGGTGTCGTGCCGCGATAGATGTTGAATCCAATGGCCGCCGGGGCCTTGACTGTCGGCGTCTGGCTGAGCATGCCGCCCCCGGTGTACGACCCCGTGAGCGCCGCGGGAAGCTGCACGGTGAACGATGACGCCGCGGCGTTGACGGCCGTCAGAGTCAGTCCGGCGAGCGGAGAAATCCCGGCGATCCCCGTGAGGTAAATGGTCTGGCCGGCCGCCAGGCCGATCGGCAGGCTGCCGCGCACGGTGAACGTAGGAGTGGCCGTGTTGAACCCTGTGGCCCCGGCGACGGCCGTCCCCGGATTCATGGGCGTCCAGATGAGTGTCACGGCCTGTGGCTCGTCGTGACCTGCGCTCGTGATGAGACTCGGTGTGGTCTCACCGTCGGCATTGATCGCCGTCACGGCATAATAGTATGTGTTCGCGGCAAGGGTGCTCTTGGCGTCGGGTGAGACGGTGGCCGACTGCGAGAGCGACGGGGCCGCGGCCCAGTTCTTGGGCGACAGATTGAAGTCGGTCGCAATCCCCCGGTTGAACGCGGAGGCAATCGAGTTCTCCATCGCGGCCAGGTCGGTTGTGACGGCCGATCCCTGCGCCCTGGCTTCAGGATCCCATGTTTTCGAGACGTCCTGGCTCGCCGTCGCGAACACGCCGTCACACGCAAACACCATCTGTCCGGGCGATTCGTACGGGCTCAACCCCTGCGAGGTCGAGCTGGTCATCCACGAAGGCATCGCCGGCGGCGGTGTGGTGACGTTCGAGACAAAGCGGCTATTGAGGTTGAAAAACGGTTCGTAGATGTTGACGACCTGCGCCGGCACGGCCACGTTGTGCATCTGAAGCACCGTGTATGATGTCGTAGTGCCACCGGTGTTACTTTGAAACACCGTCGTTCGCCCCGTCCACTCGGTACCGTCGGTCGGGATATCGAGCGTGAAATCATGCGTCGCGTAGTAACTGAAGAATTGCTGTATCGACGTCGTGAAGTAGTCGGAGAGCGAGTTGAATCCGTAGTTCGATGCCGTCGACGGAGTGATCTGCTGTAGCGGTGTGAGCGGAGCCGTGCCGAGGTCCTGAAATGACGTGTTAGCGACCCCCGCGACGCGGGCGACCAGGCTGTAGGTCATGGGGGGTGCCGCGCCCCCTGCGCCGCCGATCCCGCGATAGATGTTGTAGCCGGTCGTGGTCGGGCTCTGGAACGCGCTCCATGAAAGCTGAACGCTCGAGTTATTCGAGCCCGCGGGAATGGTACCGGGATCCATGGGGTTATTCGCCGGCAGTGATTCACCGTTGATCTGGGAATTCACGATCGTGCTGCTGCTGTAGGCCGTCACGACGTAGTAATAGTCGACGCCCGGTTGCAGACCGCCCGTTCCATTATTCGCCAGGGTGGCGCTCTGCATCGTGATCGGGCTGGCACCCTGGTAGGCATTTTCGCCCGTGAGAATATCCTGGGGCGCGATCAAGCGTTGAGACGAGGTGCCGATATGCCACGTCGCGCATTGAGCGAAGCTGGTCCCCGCGGTCGTCGCGTTGAATTCCTTGAAAAGATCACTTTGATCGAGCGTGATACCCACTTGCGTGAGCGGGTAGGGTGTCACCGCGGGGTCGGCTGTGCTGGTCATCGTGAACGGTATGCCGACCTGATCGACGGACGAGATGTCGGCGTCGTAAAAGTTGGCGCCGGCGCCGCCGTTGTAATCGATCTCGAGAAGCGAAAACGTGTCGGCCGCGTTGGTGGAGGGGGTCGGCGTGGCGATGGTGCCGCTCTTGATCGCGAGGCCGTCGAAGACTGTGCCCACGAACATGACGACCACGCCATTGTCGAACGCCTGCGCGGGCATTGTCACCGGCACCGTGATCGCCGCGGAATAAGGCTGCGCAGGTGTGAGATTGATGAGCGGGAGCGTTCCCGATGCCGGGATCGGCTGGTAGCTCGCACCCGAGCTGGGCAAGTAGTCGTGGCCGGTATTGCTGTAAATCCCGACCTGAACGCCCATGCTCGCGACCGCTGCCGGAATCTGGAAATTGAGCGTGGTCGAGACCGCGGGGGCGAGCCGATCCTCGAGGCCCTCAATGTCGAGCTTGACGAGCCGCACAGGCTTTGCCCCGACCGGCCGCCGACGATGGTGATTGTGCCTCGAACGAGACCGAAGCGAGTGACGGCCCTTCATGGATCGATCTCCTCGTGATGATGAACCGAATGAGCCATCAGCCGCGTATCGCGACGGCAGCCATCGTCGTACGCACTAGCACCGACTGGCGCGAGTCCGCATCATCGGCGCAACACGACGAACGATAACTACGCCCTGGGTCAAGGAAGACGTGCACACCTGCGTGAGTCAAGTTGCAAACTTGGCAACCGATCTGAGTATAATGCCGAAAACGTCCTGTTCAAATCAAAAAGCTTGGAAGTGCCGAGAAACAAGTCCGCGGCGGTGAAGCGCAGTCAGGCGGGGATCGGCCGTTCAGATCAGGTGGTTGGCAAACGATACGCCGCGCTGGTCTAAGAAAACCCGCCGCGCCGCGTTATTCTGGAGAGAGCGTCTCCCCGTCCGCTCAAGAATCGCCTGGAGAGGCTAAAACCTAGCGAGGCTTTCATCATGGACGTTTTTCGCGCGACTGTCCTCGGCATGTTTGGCTGCACTGCGCTGGCGCTTGGACTCTCGGCCGACAAACCGGCCATCGAGCCGGGTGAGCGTGCCCGGTTCGAGAGGTCGTTTCAGCAGGGGAACTTCAAAGACGCGTACGACGGTTTCCGGGCGCTGGCACTCAATCCTAAAACCGATCCCCGGCTCATCGTCACCGATTTCGAGCGTGCCGAGCGCTGCCTCGTTCAACTGGGACGAATCGAAGAGCTTGACGCCCTGAGAGAATCAGTCGTCGCCCAGCACCGTGAAAATTGGCGGCTGCTCGAGGCCGTTGCCCGGAGTTATCTCAACCTGTCGCAGCAGTTCGGCGCGATCATCGCGGGCAAGTTTCACCGCGGACCCAACCGCGGCCAGAGCCAGGTTGTCGGCTCGCGGGAACGTGACCGTTCGCAGGCGCTGACAACTCCTTGCCGGGGTTCTTGCGCGTGCGAATCAAGACCCGGATCGAGCGGCGATGGGTCGGTTTTTCCTGACGCTGGCCCACGCACTGATGGTCAATCGGGGTGCGAATGACGCGTGGCGTTTGCAAAACCTGACGGCGCTTGACGCGCTGCCCGACTATGATCATCAGCTTTATCCGTACGGGCACGGCCAGGTAGCGGGAGCGCCCGTCGATGCGGGCGGGACCCCGGTTTACTACGACGTGCCGCCCAGCTTCGAAAAAGCCAGGAGCGACGGCGAGCGCTGGCGGTGGGCGTTATCGCGGGCCGGCGCGGTTGCGCCGGCCCTGCGGGGTGAGGCTCAGTCGCAGTTCGCCGCGTTCTTGTTAAGCCAGTTCGGAACTCAAACGCTCGTGGGCTGGGGCATGCAGGGGAGCCACGACGAGGACGATGCCGCCGCGAGCGGGCCGTATGCCCTGCCGACCTTGAAGGACGATGAGACGATCGCCCGCCTCGCCACAGGGGTGAAGAGGTTCAAGCTTCCGGATGAATTCAATCCGATCAAGGTCTACGAAGCGGTTGCCAGCTCGGAAAAGAGCCAGCTCGGTGAGGCGGCCGTCACAGTGCTCGCGTCCATCTTCGAAAACCGCCGCCAGTATGACCGGGCGGTCGAGTATCTCAAGCGTAGCCAGCGAGAGTATGGCGATCCAGGCGGGAGCCCCAAAGCCAAACAGATCGACCAGATCCTCGGGGCCTGGGGCCAGTTCGAGATGGGCAAGGTCGAGCCGGCCGGCCGCGGCGCAACTGTCGACTTCAAGTTTCGCAACGGCCATCGCGTTCACTTTGAAGCGCACGAGGTCCGCTTCAATCAACTCTTGGCCGACGTGAAGCAGTATCTCACGTCAGATCCCCGGACGGTCGACTGGTCAAAGACCGATATCGGCAACATCGGCTGGCGCCTGGTCGTGCAGCACGAGCGTCAGTACCTCGGCCGAACGGTCGCGCAGTGGGACCTCGACCTCGAGCCGCGGCCGGGGCATTTCGACAAACGGATCACCGTGGCGACACCCCTGCAAAAGGCCGGAGTGTACCTGCTCACCGCGCAGATGCAGGACGGCAACCAGAGCCGGATCATTGTCTGGCTCGAAGATACCGCTCTCGTCAAGAAACCGCTCCTGGGCCAGACGTATTACTTCGTCGCCGATTCACAAACGGGACAACCGGTCCCGCGCGGAGGTCGAGCTTTTTGGTTGGCGTAACGTGCAAGTTCCCGGCAAGAACGAATTCCACGTTGAGACAAAGGCACTCACACTCGCGTCGGACGATCAGGGACAACTTCAGGTCAATTTGAACGGTTTCAACGACGCCAGGGGCTATTTTCAATGGCTAGTCGTCGCGACGACGCCAGAGGGGCGGCTGGCGCACCTTGGGTTCGCGCACAGTTGGGGATTTGCGCATCGGCCCGGTGCCACCTTCGACGAGGTGAAACAGTACGTGATCACGGATCGGCCCGTTTATCGACCGGGGTCGCCCGTGCGCTTCAAATTCTGGGTCGCGCGCTTGCGCTACGATCAACAGGACCGATCGGAATTCGCCGGTCGCGCCTTCACGGTGAATATCACCAACCCCAAGGGCGAAAAAATCTTCACCAAGGATTTGATAGCCGATGCCTTCGGCGGCTTTGACGGCTCGTTCGAGCTGCCGACGGACGCGGCGCTCGGCGTCTACCAGGTGGCCACGCCCGATTACGGCGGCGGATCATTCCGCGTCGAGGAGTACAAAAAGCCCGAGTTCGAGGTGAACGTTGACGCACCTGACAAGCCCGTGATGCTCGGCGAAAAGATCACGGCCACCATCAAAGCCAGCTATTATTTCGGCGGCCCGGTGACCGATGCCAAGGTCAGTTACAAGATCACCCGCAGGGCGGCCGACGATCGCTGGTATCCTTCAGGGCGCTGGGATTGGTTGTTTGGCGCGGGATACTGGTGGTTTGCCAGCGATAGCGCGTGGTATCCGGGTTGGACGCACTGGGGCATGATGCGACCGATCATGTCGTGGTGGGGCCGGTCCCAGGCGCCGCCCGAGGTGGTGGCCGAAGCCATCTTGCCGATCCGGCCCGACGGAACCCTGCCGATCGAAATCGATACCGCACTGGCCAGGGCCACTCATCCCAACCAAGACCAGCGCTACGAGATCACGGCCGAGGTCACGGACCAATCGCGGCGCACGATCGTGGGAACCGGCACAGTGCTCGTTGCCCGCAAGCCATTCCAGGTTTACACATGGGTGGACCGCGGCCATTACCAAGTCGGCGAGACGATCGATGCCGGCATCAGTGCGCAGACCCTCGCGCCAAGCCGGTTGCCGGCAAGGGGACGCTCAGGCTCCTGCAAATCAAATACGACGTCCAGGGCATGCCGATCGAGACTCCGCTCGAGACCTGGGAGTTGACGCTGGGCGCCGACGGCCGGGCGCAGCAATCGATCAAGGCCGCCGCGCCGGGACAGTATCGTCTATCGGCCACCGTTGACGACGGGAGCGGCCACACCATTGAGGGCGGCTATCTCCTGACAATCACTGGCCCAGGTTTTGACGGATCGAGCTTCCGTTTCAACGACCTGGAAATCATTCCCGACCGCAAGGAATATCGCGCTGGCGACACGGTGCGTCTCTTGATCAATACCAATCACGCCGATGCGACCGTCTTGCTCTTCGTCCGCCCGGAACAAGGGATCTGCGAGCCGCCGAAGGTCGTGCATCTCCGCGGTAAGAGCGGAGTGGAAGAGATTGGAATCGCGACGCGAGATATGCCCAATATCTTTATCGAGGCTCTTACGGTAGCCAGCGGCACTGTTCACAACGAAGTACGCGAGATCGTGATTCCGCCCGAGTCTGCGCATTGTCGATGTTGCGGTCGAACCCTCACAGTCGACGTACAAACCGGGACAAAAAGCCAAGGTGAAAATCAAGCTCACGGCACCTCCAAGAACGGGCGAGACCGGGGTTGTGCCTTTTGTCGGGTCGACAGTCCTTACGGTGTACGATAAGGCCGTTGAGTACATTTCGCAGGGAACCAATGTGCCCGACATCAAGGAATGGTTCTGGAAATGGAAGCGCAACCATCACCCTCAGACTGAATCAAACCTGGACTCATGGTCGTCGCCATTATTCCGACCGGATGAGGTCGCGATGCAAGACCTCGGTGTCTTTGGAGGTCTTGTCGCCGAGACGTCGAAGGGCGCGCGGCCACTCGTGACTCGCCGCCGCCGGTCTCTCATGGGCGCCAATATCGGCGGGGCCATGCTGGGCGCACCGGGGAGTTATAACCTTGACATGGCCGCTGGCACCGCCGCCGCGCCGATGGCGTTGAGCGGGGCACCCAGCGGCGCCGAAATCGCTCGGCGCGGCTCCCGGGTTCGACAAAGCCAAGTCCGCCGTTGACGCCTTGGGCGATACCCCGGCCGTCGAGCCTGTTATTCGCGGGCACTTCGCCGACACTGCGTTCTGGTCGGCGGCGATCACCACAAGACCCGACGGCACGGCCGAAGTCGAGTTTCCACTCCCGGACAGCCTGACCACGTGGCGAATCAAGTCGTGGACGATGGGAGCCGGCACGCGCGTCGGCCAGGGCCAGACCGAGGTGATCACCACCAAGGATTTGCTCGTTCGACTCCAGGCGCCGCGGTTCTTTGTTGAGAAGGACGAGGTGATCCTCTCGGCGAATGTTCATAACAAGCTCAAGACCAAGAAATCGGTCAAGGTGGTTCTGGAACTCGACGGCAGCGCGCTCGAGCCGATGGCCGCGCCGACCAAAATCGTCGATATCGACGCCGGCTCGGAGCGCCGGGTCGACTGGCGCGTCAAGGTCGCGCACGAGGGAAATGCCGTCATCCGCATGAAGGCGTTGACCGATGAAGAGTCGGACGCCGTCCAGATGAGCTTTCCCGCTTATGTTCACGGCATGCTCAAGACCGAGGCTGTTGCCGGGATGATCCGCCCGGCCGACGAATCTTCGAGGGTCACCATTCACGTTCCGGCGGAACGAAAGCCGGCCGAGTCGCGACTCGAAGTGCGTTATTCGCCCACGCTCGCCGGCGCCCTGGTCGACGCTTTGCCGTATCTGGCCGACTATCCTTACGGGTGTACCGAGCAAACCCTCAATCGGTTCCTCCCCACGGTCATCACGCAGAAAGTGCTGCTCGACCTTGGGGTCGACCTGAAGGCAATCAAAGCCAAACACACGAACTTGAACGCTCAGGAAATCGGTGATGCCCGCGAGCGGGCCGCGCGCAAGAAAGGCTACGAGCACAACCCGGTGTTCGACCGCGATGAGGTCGCGAAGATGGCCGCCGCGGGGCTAGAGCGTCTGGCCGACATGCAGCTTTCGAGCGGCGGCTGGGGCTGGTTCTCTGGCTTCGGCGAACTTGCCGGGCCCCATACCACGGCGCTTGTCGTGCACGGACTTCAGATCGCGCGCCGCAATGACACGGCGCTCCCCGCGGGCATTCTCGAACGGGGAATCGCCTGGCTGAATGCCTATCAGGTCAAGCAAGTCGAATTGCTCGAAAACGCCCTCAGCAACGTTCGTCCGTTCAAGAGGACCGCCGACGACATTGATGCCTTGGTCTTCATGGTGCTCGCCGACGGCGACGTGCGAAACGACAAGATGCTCGCCTTTCTCGATCGCGATCGCACGCATCTGTCGGTCTACGCCAAGGCCCTGTTCGGCCTGGCGCTGGAAAGGCTCGGCGAGAAAGAGAAACTCGCGGTGGTCCTTCAGAATATCAATCAGTACGTGGTGCGAGATGACGAGAATCAGACGGCGTTTCTCAAATTACCGAATCGCGACTACTGGTGGTCGTGGCATGGCAGCGAGGTCGAGACTCTCGCGTTTTATCTCAAGCTCCTGGCGCGCACCGAGCCACGCGGCGACCTGGCTCCCCGGCTGGTGAAGTACGTGCTCAATAACCGCAAGAACGGCCGCTACTGGAATTCCACACGCGATACCGCTTTTTGTATTGAAGCACTTGCGGAGTATCTCAAGGCCAGCGGTGAAGACCGGCCCGATATGACCGTCGCCATCGGGTTTGACGGCCAGAATCGCAAGGACGTGAATATCAACGCGTCCGGGCTCTTCTCGTTCGACAACGTCTTCACGATGGAAGGAGACGCGCTCACGACCGGCGATCACGACGTTTTGATCACGAAGAAAGGCCGGGGCCCGCTCTATTTCACGACGTATATGACCAACTTCACGCGGGAAGACCCGATCACGCGTGCCGGCCTTGAAATCAAGGTTGATCGCAAGATGTATCGGCTGATCAAGGACAACAAGATTGTTGATGTCGCTGGAGGCCATGGAGAGTCCGTCGCCCAGCGCGCCGAACATTATCGCCGCGAGCCACTCGCGCCCGACGCGACCGTCAAGAGTGGCGACCTGGTCGAGGTCGAGCTCGAGATCGACAGCAAGAACGACTACGAATACATCGTTTTCGAGGATTTCAAGGCGGCCGGCTTCGAACCGATGGAAGTGCGCAGCGGTTATAACGGCAACGACATGGGCGCTTACGTTGAGTTCCGCGACGAACGCGTCGCCTTTTTCGTTCGGTCGCTTGACCGGGGCAAGCACAGCGTGTCGTACCGGCTGCGTGCCGAAATTCCGGGCCGGTTCCACGCCTTGCCGGCCCGGGCGCAGGCGATGTATGCTCCCGAACTCCGCGCCAATTCGGATGAGATTCGCCTCAATGTGCAAGACTGATCGATCGCGGGGTGACCGGGTATACGCGATTTGACGATGCAGGAGTTTTCAGTGTAGCTGGCCTTCTTGAGCTCGCGAACGCCCCCTGCGTTCGCTGATGGCGTCCCGGCCGTCCGCCAATCGGCGGCTGCCGTATCCCCAGGAGATTCTCGTTCCATGACCGGCCGTTCGCGCAAGACGCTCACTGTCAGGTTCAGTTTCTTTCTCACGACGATAAGCGGCCTCCTCGGGGCCGAGCCGCCCGGACCCGAGGCGCGGAACGCCTGGACGTACCAGGTCTCCGGGCGCAACGGCCACTTCGTGAAAGATGGGGATCAAGGCTGGGTCGAGACGACGGCCGACGGCGACGAGTTTCACTTCGAGGAAACCAGGCGCCTAGCCGATCACGTCGAGCTGTTCGACGCGAGCCGCGAGATGCATTTGCGCCTCTATGCTAACCATGCCGAATGGCGGCACGGCGAACAACCTCCGTGGCACCGCCTTTACGATGGCCGCTGGGTGGCCGCGAACCACGCGGCGCTGCCGCCCAAGAGCGATTACCTGATCCGCCTTGCCTATTTCGTGCCGACCGATCGCGAACCGACGCCAGAATTCGCGTCGAAGATACGCGTGGTGATGCAAGTCGTGGCGGAAATCTATCGCCAGGATTTCACCGCACGGGGAATCGCAAGCAAGGGACTTCCCTTTCAAATGGCGTCGGGTGAGCCGATCGTGCACCTGGTCCGCGGCAAGCATGTCGCGGCGTTTTATAACGGGGCGCCGAACTACGAGCGCAGCGACCAATTCAATAGCATCAAAGCCGAGATACCCGCCACGATCGGCGTGCCGAGCCGCAACGTGATGATCGTGTTCGCCGAGACTTACGACCCTGGTCCGGCCAAATGGGAATGGCCCGGCGGGGTGGCACTGGGCGCATCGCTTTTCGGCCGATGGCGGATTCGCACTCTTCTCCGCCTGGATCTTGCGCCCCGAGTTTTGTGCGACGACGCTCGAGGCGCAAAAGAAGTTGTTGAGTGATCAAACGCCGATTCAGGGCCGCATCGCGCTGGGAAACGGCCGTCCCGATTCGCCGCGGTTTGAGTTCATCGAAGATGGTTTCGGCGCCGTCGCCCACGAGCTGGGCCACGCCCTCGGCCTGCCACACGACCAGCGCCAGGATGATCGCGACATCATGGGAAACGGATTTCGCAATCTGCGCTGGAATTTCCTCCCGCGATCCGGTCCGCATCGAACGGCCAAGTTTTCCGATGACAACGCACGGCTCTTGTACACCTCGCGCTACCTGGCTCCCGCTGCGGTCCCTTCTGACCGGCAGCCACCTCGAATTGAACTGAAATGGACCCGCCCGCCGCGCGCCGGCGACCGGGTCGTCTCGGTCAACGTCACGGCGACCGACAACGAGGACCTACGCGCCATCGCGTTTTTCGCAGCCGCACAGGACAGCGTTGTCGGTGGCCGCGCGCTGAGCGGCAAAGCCCAAAGTTTCGACCTGAAATTGAACGTCAATCCCTTGAAGTCGGGCGACTACAGCGTCGAAGCCTTTCTCGCCGACGCCGGCGGGCATCTGACGCGATCCGAGCTCAAGGCGACGGTCGATGAATGAAGATGACAGCGCGTGCCAGGGCCAGTGGGCGCCGGATCCGACTCGACCTGAAACGAGTGCCGACATCGGCATAAGCTTCATTTTCGCCGTTTCCATGTTGTCTCGTGAGGACGCGACAAATGACAACGCCAGGTTTATGAAAGAGCGGTATCAGTCGAACGCGGTCGCGGCTCAAGTCAGCGAGGACGGTCGAGTAGTTCTCGTAGGTGGGCTTTGACGGCTGCCCACTCGGAGTCGACGACGCTGTAGACCACCATATCCCGGGGTCGTCCGTTCGCGCCTAAACGGTAGTTCCGTAGCGTCCCTTTCTCATGAGCGCCGATTCGCCGTAGGGCGGCCCGCGATTGCTCATTCTCGGCGTCGGCCTGGAATTCGACCCGGACACATCCCATGGCCTCGAATGCATGACCGAGCATGAGAAGCTTCGCCTCGGTATTCAGGGCTGTCCCCCGCCAAGGCTGCCCAAGCCAGGTGGACCCGATTTCCAGGCGGCGGTTCTTGAGGTCGATTTGGAGGAAACTGGTCCCACCGGCGACGCGTCCCGACGGCCTATCTACGGTCGCGAAAGGGATAGCCGTCCCCTCATCCCGCCTTCGCAGCGAAGTGGCGATTCCCTCCCGCACGTGGTCAGGCGTGAAACCCCACTCGGCCCCCGCCTCGAGAGATCCTTCGCCGTGGGCCTGGGTGAGCGGTTCGAGGCGGACAAACCGGCCTTCAAGAATCGGGCGCCTCTAACCATTCTGAATTGAAGATCGGCGTGGGCTGAATCACGATGTCGTCCAGTTCTTGGGGGCCGGTTCTCTGAGACAGACCGGTTCAGCATAATCCGGCATTCGACACAATGCTTCGAGCCAACTTTCTACGGAGCCAGCCGTTCGATACGCCAGGACCCGCCATCACAGCGGGTAAAGCGCAGCCGGTCGTGCAATCGATTGGGACGTCCCTGCCAGAATTCAAATGACGCGGGCACAAGCCGGAACCCGCCCCAATTCTCGGGCCGCGACAATGGTTGACTCGCGAAGTGCTTTTGCCACTCGGCGATTCTGGCTTCGAGGTTTTCCCGGCCATCGATCACGGCACTTTGCGGAGACGCCCAGGCACCAATGCGTGAGAGCTCCGGGCGACTCTGGAAATACGCATCCGACTCGGCTGCGCTCACGCGCTCGACTTTTCCCTCGACACGCACCTGGCGCTCGAGTGACTGCCAGAAAAAGACGAGTGCGCCGTACGGGTTTCTAGCCAGTTCGCACGACTTGCGGCTGTCATAATTGGTGAAGAAAGTCAGCCCGCGCGGGTCGATTCCACGCAAGAGGACGATGCGCGCGACGGTTTACCCTCCGGCGTCGCGGTGGCCAGCGTCATGGCGTTGGGCTCGGGAACCTGGCTTTTCACGGCGTCGTCAAACCAAGCGTCGAACTGGCGAAACGGATCGGGATCAACGTCGGCCTCGGTAAGACGAAATCGGGCGTAGTCCGTGCGCTGGTCGGGCGTGGCCAAGGGACGTTCCTCCGCGATTCTTTTGATCTCGTGTTTCACCTTCCTTAGATTATGTTCCGGAGCCTCGATCGGCGAGCCCGGAATCGTGTCGTCCCGTGGAAACAACGGCCCGGCATCGACAACATCGTCGCTTCACGGCGCGGGGAACGACGGGCCGCTTCACCTGTCTTTATCAGGCCAGGCGAGCAAAGCGAGCATTAAATTGCAACGGGAATAACCGCCGCATGGCACGGACTTTCTGGCGCCCGGTTTTCGGTATGACGTTTTGACGAAACGCCATACCGCCGCTAGGATGAAACGTCTTGTGGGCGCGGTAAGCCGGTCAATCGCGTGCGGTCGTCCGAGCGGCCTGGAACGTTGAAATGCACATTCCTGACACTGTTCTCGATCCGAAAGTGGCCGTTGTGACGGGCGTCGTCGGGGCGGCTGGGCTATTTTATTGCTTGCGAAAGCTGGATCGCCATCTGGGCGATCGAACGACGGTGCTGATGGGGACGATGTCGGCGTTCGTGTTCGCGGCCCAGATGGTGAATTTTCCCGCCGGGCCGGGTGTATCCGGGCACCTGCTGGGGGGCGTGCTGGCTTCGGTGCTTCTGGGACCGTGGGGCGGGGCCGTGGTGATCGCGGCCGTCTTGCTGGTTCAGTGCTTTCTTTTCGCCGATGGTGGTCCGACGGCGCTGGGGGCCAACTTCATCAACATGGGTCTGGTCGGCGCGGTGGGCGGTTACGCGATTTACGCCCCCATTCGCCGCATGTTCGGCGGTCAGAAAGGTGTGCTCATCGCCGCCATGACGGCGAGCTGGTTCTCGGTGATCCTGGCATCGGCGGCTTTCGCCGTCGAGCTCGGCGTGTCGGGCCGCGGCGATCAATTTTTTCAGATTCTTTCCTGGATGGTTCTCGTGCACGCGTTCATCGGCCTTGGCGAGGCGATGATCACGGGCCTCGTGGTTCGCTATATCATTGTCCGCCGTCCCGACCTGTTCGAGGGCGACCATGTTTCCCCGCAAACGGAACAAGGCTCACCGTCGGCGCGGTGGGTGCAAACGGTGGTCGGCGGGCTCGGTATCGCGCTTGCGGTTGCGGCATTCTTATCTCCGTTCGCCTCGGAGAGCCCCGACGGGCTCGAATATGTGGGCGCGAAACTGGGTTTCCTCGCGTCCGAGTCAGCGCCGCCGGCCATCGCCGCGCCGATGCCCGAATACGAGTTAAAGCTCCCCCTGTTGCACCACGTCAAGCTGGCGACGGCCGCCGCCGGCGTCGTGGGCACTTTGATCGTGTTTGTCGTCGCGTGGGGAATGGCGAGGCTCTTGCCGCGTCACGCCGCTGAAGAGGTCTCCACTCATGCGGCCTGACGGGCTCGAACGCCACAGCGCCGGGTCTGGCCCGTTGCACCGTCTGGATGAGCGAACCAAGTTGCTCGCCACGCTCGGCTTTATTGTCGCTGTGATCGCCGCACCTTTTCGCGCTGGGGTGCGCTTGGCTGCGAAGGACTGTGTCTGGCGTTCGCGGTCGGTTTATCAGGAATTCCGCCACTCGATCTGGCACGGCGGTGGCTGGGGTTCTTCATGCTCTTCGGCTTCTTGACGATCATGGTCGCGCCGACCCACCCGGCCAGCGCCGAGCATGGCATGTGGGTCATCACCGCGACGCTGCTCGTCAAGAATAGCTTGGCGTTCGTAGCCATGCTTGTTCTCTCGGGCACGACCCCGTTTCCGCGATTATTGCACGCACTTCGCAAACTGCGGGTGCCTCTTGTGCTCGTCGCGACCCTGCAGTTCATGGAGCGATACCGCCATGTCCTCATGGAAGAGCTGAGCCGCATGGCAACGGCCCGCGAGGCACGCTCGTTCCACGGCCGGGGCTCGTTGGCCTGGGGCCTCTTGACTGGAATGATCGGCATGCTGTTTCTGCGCACGTTCGAACGCGCCGAACGAGTCCACGGCGCGATGATCGCCCGCGGCTGGGACGGAGTCATTCGCTCCCTTGACGACTGACTGCATCGTGCGAGCGAGCGAACGATCCGAACGGGGGCAAGCCAGATTCGATGACAACCACCAGCGGCGATCAACCGATTCCGGCTATCCGCGTCGCTGGTCTGGACTACCGCTACCCGGACGGAAAAACCGCGCTCCGCGGCGTCGCATTCACGATCCAGACGGGTGAATCGGTCGCGTTGATTGGACCTAACGGCGCGGGCAAGAGCACGCTGCTCTTGCACTTGAACGGCCTGCTGCCGGGGAAAGCGCGGGCCATGTCGGGACACGGCCATGGCGTTGACTGGCCAGGCGCCAATGGAACGTCGCGCGGCGGCCCGCATGTCTGGATTGACGGTCTGGAAGTCAACACGCGCAATGCTCCGGAGGTTCGCCGTCGAGTTGGCCTGGTTTTCCAGGACCCCGACGACCAGCTCTTTTGCAATTCGGTCGTCGAGGACGTTGCATTCGGGCCGCTCAATCTGGGGAAGACGGCCGCCGAAGCGCGACGGATCGCCTACGAATGCCTTGACCGAGTCGAGCTTCGCGACCAGGCTGAGCGACCACCGCATCACCTGAGTTTCGGCGAGCGTAAACGCGCCTGCCTTGCGGGCGTTCTGGCGTGCGACCCTCATGTCATCGTGCTCGACGAACCGTCCGCGAACCTTGACCCACGCGGCCGCCGCCGCCTCGTCCAGATTCTTCAGGCCCTTCCTTGCACCAAGCTCATCGCCACCCACGATCTCGAGATGGTGCTCGAACTGTGTCCGCGCTCGATCTTGCTGAGCGCCGGCGAAGTCATTTCGGATGGCCCGAGCCGCGCCATCCTCAATAACGTCGCACTCGTCGAGGCTCATGGTCTCGAACAGCCCATGAGCCTTCGTGTTTCAACGTCCGACACGGCGCGATGAATCGTTGCAAACCAGTCATTCACCGGCACCGCCCCAATTCGAAACCGCCCGGCCCATCAATCGCTTTAAAAAGCTAAATAGCCTGCGCCGATTGGCCGATTCAAGTGCAAAGGGGCTCGCGACGGGGCTCCAGGACGTTGCCGGGCGAAAAAAAGAGGCATGGATGGACGCGCGAAAGCCTGAAAAACGCTACCGCGTCGCGCACGTTCTTGAGGATGGTCGTCGAGTCTATCTCTCGACGCGCGGCAAGATCGTCGTGATGCCGAGGCGCGAAGCCGAATTCTGGGTGCAGGTGGCAAACGCGGTTCACACCGTTGAGATCGACGAGATGGTGTATTCGGCTGATCTGCTCTTTTACGACCGCCGCTCGTTCTTTCTCGAACGCCTTCTGCCGTTTGTCCGCGTCGTTTCGAGCACAATCGAGCCGGCTGACGTTTTCCCGAGTGAGAATTCGTTGATCATAGGCGGCATCCGTGCCAGCGAAGCGGCCGAGCAATATCGCCCGGCGCACGACTACCGCGGTTCGATCGTCATCGTTTCTTGAGCAGCGATTGCCGCATCGACGTCAATGCAAATCTAAATCATAAATTGATTCGTTTACACATGCTCGTTCTTCAAACGGCCGATGGCCTTGGTGTTGCGTGCGATGTTCTGGTGCGGTCGCGGTAGTGCTCGCGACCGGATGCGTGGCGTACTCAGGCGATTTTGTTCCTGGCGCCACCATGTCTTGAGCGGCTTTCGCAATTGGAAGACGGTTGCTCCGACCGTGAAGGCGCCCGCGAGAATCGCGAGTTCGCGCTGATAACTCGCACGAGCATGTTGACGCTCGAGTTCGCCAGCGACTCCGCTTTCCGCGAGCTCCGTGCGACTGGCGAGCGCGCTTCGAGGATCTGTCGCCGCCGCGCGGGAGCGAACGAACCTCGTGTGATCGGTTTCGGCCGTAAGCCAATCGCCAATCCACGCCCCGACTCGATTGAGCCACTCGGCGTGTGCGAGGGCCAATTGATCGGCGTGTAGACTGCCCGCTGACGTCGCGCCATCGAGCCTCACCGAGGGCTTGAAATTCAACTTTGCGGTGGCCGGCAACTGGCCCGGCTCGGCCTCCAGCCTTTCTCCCGCGAGCAAGGGAGTAGCAACGTCACTTTCCGGTTCGATCAGAACGGGCGACGGCGATTCGAACCCCGGTCCCGTGGATTGGCCCGTGAATCCGCCGGCCGCGGCGATACCGAGCTCAACGGCCGACCCGGCCCCGGCGCCGGTGCTGATCACAGTGGTGGGAACGCCGGGTTGTCCTAGCGGACTGCTATTCGCCGTGATGAACAAGCTGGCTGGCAATGGCCCGGAATCAGAAGCTGAAGGTTGCCAGGGCTGGAGCGAGCCCGACCGACATCAATCCATGGACACCGTCAACGGCGTCTGTACCGGCGGCGCTCGCGGGTGCGCTGACGGGTTCAAATGACGTCAGCGACAATGCCGACGACTGGTTGACGCCATTGGCGACAATGAGTTCCCAATCGAGCGATCCGATCGTCAACCCCCAACGAACCACGTCATATCGCGTGCCGACATTCATGAACCGCAGCTCATAGGTGCCTGCCGCCAGGTACACGAGGTCGTCACGCAGACCGCCGGTGGTGCCCCGGTCGAGAACGGTCGAGACGCCATTGCCCGAATTCACGATCTCGAGCGAGCTATCGCCGTTCTGCGTTTGCACATTGTAGAAACCGGGCACAAGCACGACCCAGCGATAGCTCATGTTTTGCCCGGGTGAAAGTGTGACCGTGCCCTGGAACGCACCACTCGTGCTCGGCCAGACCTCGCCCCCGTCCGAGGGCCAGAGAATGCCGAGATCACCGGGATCTCTCGCGCCTGCGGCCGCATCGACAGTCCAGATCGCTAGCACTCCACCGATTTCGTTCGACGTTGCGATCGCTTGACCGGCCAGGTCGGTCAGGCCGCCGGAGGCCGGGATGATCAGCGAATATCGCCCCGGCGGTAGCGCCTTGTCAAACAGGAGCGTGAGCTGTGTACTATTCGCCTGGTATTTTACAGCGGTTGTCGGCCAGATCTTTCCGTTCGAGTCGATCACGTCAATCGCCGTCTGCTGGTGATCGGGGGTAAAAAGGGGACTGACATCGATGGCACTTGAAAACGTTATCGTCAAGCTCGATGGACTCGGATCGTTCGGATCGGCGTGGCCCAGAGCAAAGTTCACCACCTTCGCCGGCTGGGGCTCGGGCTCTTCGGAAAGACTGAGCTGAAATGAAAATGGACCGCCGGTCTGTCTCAGGGCACTCGTGCCGGGAATTCCCAGCAAGGGGTTGTAGCCCGTGGCGCCGTAGGGCGCATTGCCATAGCCGGAAACACCGATGTAATACGTGTGGTCAAGGGCAGTGGGGGAAACGCCCACGATAATGTATGGGTCGCTCGGCGCATTGCTTGCTCCCGCGCCTGAGTTGCTCTCCGCGAGCACGTTTCCGTTGGCGTCAAAAACGGTCAGGTTCGCGAGTAGCGGCCGACCGGTCGTTGTCCCCGTGGCCGTCAGCCCGACTTCGAGACGGTCTGGCTGCCCGGGAGGAAGTGAGATCTTGTAGAGATCGACGGCCGATTGGTAATGATCCGGGTCAATCGTGAACGTCTGGGTCTGCACGGCCGTGTTCACGGCCAGCGCGGTCGCGTCGGCAAACGTGCTGCCTTTGCCGAGCACCGTGAACGTCGAGATGGTGAGCGTACTCGTCGGGTCCCAGTATGGGGGCGTGCTACTCGAGAGCGAGTCGCTCATCACGTAGGATAAGCCGGTGTTGCCAGTGAGCTGAATCGCGTAAGTGCCCGGCGCGAGATTGACATTCACCGGCTGTCCCGTGAACGAATTGTCGACCTGCATGGGCACGATGAGCTCGGTTCCGGTGCTGTCGACTTGCTCCTGAAGCGCATCCGTATCGAGATCAAAAATTGGCGTCGTGGATCCGTCTCCGTTGATGGAGACAAGCTGCACATCGGCCGGACCGAGAAGGCTGGGCAAAATCGCGGCGGCCGGCACGTCGGCGCCATAGAGGTTAGCCATGATTTGAGCGGCCGCCTCGAGGGTCGCGGGATCAAATGAGATCACGACCTGCTGAGGTGGTTGGTCGAGAATCGCACCGCCCGCGGGGCTAGCCGCGGCGACGCCGGTCGGGTAAACCGACAGCAAACCTCGCGACTCCAACGACTCGAGCGAGGGAAATGACTGGCTGTCGGTCCGCCGCCGACGTCGAAATTCCACTTTCATGAAGTCGCCTCGAGGTGTCAAGTTAAGAGGATCTGGTCGCACGGTCGCACCGTGACCTTCGCGGTTCTTCACGTTCATCACGCCTGGAGCCGCCGCGCGTTTTTTTTCACGCCAGTGACGTAACGCCGCGCGGCCAGGCACCACGTCTCATTGCCGGGCTTGATCCGGCGGTCACGCTCGCGTCTTCTTCACCGTCGGTTGCAGAGACAACGATTTTCGCGGATCCAAACGCCGCCACACGATCGCCAGGCGGGGCGAAATTTTATCCCGATCGGTCGGTCCACAACGAACCTCGATCGACGGGCGATAACCGGGGGCAATCGCGTTCTATTGCAAGGATAGCTCCGCAATTGTCGCCGAGTCGTGGTGTTGTACAAACAAGACGTCAAGCATGTTGCTCGATCGCGGCGCGGCGGATCGCTTGCGATCATGCGCAGGGCTCAGCGAGGCCAAGACCGAAACATCGATCGCCAATTTATTTCGTTTTCCACTGGCTCAATACCGCGTCAATGGCCTGCGGTATGAGCGAACTGGACGCAAGCGGGCCGATCTGCAGGGCAGCCGGTGCCGAAGGACCGACGCTTCCGGCCATGACGGGTCCGGTCAATAAAGCTTTGCCCGGCGGGATCGGTGGCGAACCCTTACCCCCGGGTTCGACCCCGGTGGAAGGCGGCGACGCCGAGTGGGTCTGGCTGCCCGAGGATCCGCCTGGAGCCGCGCCGGAGATTGTCACATCAGGAATTGTCATGAGTTCAACCAGGCCCGACAGCGTGCCGATAGTGGCCGTGACTATCGTGCTTGACGGCAATGTACTCAAGACGCTGGCGCCCGCGTTCGCGCCCGCGTTCACCGCGTTGGAAATGATTCCACCGCCACCGTTGGGCTGGCCCGGGACGACGGTGTTTGGCGGCGGGATCGGCGCCTGGGTATGACTACCGAAATTAACGAGCAAGCCGTAGCCGCCGATCGGGCCCGGGCCGCCGGCGGCTGTGACCTTGATATAATAACCCTGGCCCGCCGAAACACTTGTACTCACGTTGACCGTCGCGCCGAGGGAACCGGGGGCTGACATCTGGCCGATCAAGCTCAGCGACGATGAATACACCTGGAGATTCGGCGAGAGAGAGCTGAGATTGCTCGACTGAACCGATACGGACATGGTTCCCGTTGAGGAGGAAGGCACATTCACGAAATACCACTCGGTGTCGCCCGAGGTCGTGATATCCAGGCTCGGAATAGAAATCTGGGCGTTGCCGTTTATGTAAGAATTGATATTCGTGGCTGTGAAAGATGAATTGTTGCGGTGGCCGCCCGTGTTGAACTGATCAAATTGACGGGTTCCGTAAATTGACTGAATGCCGCTGATATCATCACTGGTCAGCGCCTGCTTGATACCTCCGTAGGTGCCGTACATGACGGCCGAGGATACCAAAGATTCACCCAGCCCCAGGGCGTGTCCAAACTCGTGTGCCGCGACTGTCTGGATATCGTAAGTGGAATTGATGTTCCAGTTGATATTGGAATTGAAAAGAATGTCGCCGGCATCGGTTCCGCCATTGTCCGGGGGGGGCAGGAAGGTCTCGGCGAGCACCCCCGATGATAGCGGCACCGCGCCGACCCGGATATCGCCGAATCGTGGATCGTCCTGCTGATTGCCCGCGACGCCGACTGGTTGCCCGCCATCGCTGACGAGAGCAAGGTTGATGTTGGTGGCGCTTTCCCATAGCGACGCCGCCTGTTCAATCTGTTGTTCCCAGGCGGCCGTGGTGTTGTTGGCATTCATTGTCTGGAACAGAGCGCTCGGCACGCCGCCGACACTCGTTCCGTCGGGCATGAAACTGTAGGTGATGCGGCTGCCATAGCTCCACTGGTCGCCAAGATCCGCGTAGAGCAGGATCCGCGCCTCGAGCCCTTCACAGCGCGGCCGTGAAGCACGCGACCGTGGACGTATTGCACTCCCGCCAACGAACGATAAGCATGAAGGGACCATTCAGGCACTCCTTTGTGAGATTCACCACGTGTGAAAGTAAGCTGAGAACATCGAGAGGAGAGGCGTTCTAATCGAACGGGGTGGCCGTTCGTGTCGCGTGCTTCCTGGCGGAACGTGTTCGCCTCCTGATGCAAACATAGCTCAATTTGGCTTGTCGTCGCGCGCGATCTGGCGAAGATGTTGTTCCGCCGAGACATTTGCGCGTCGCGACTTGACGAGTGCATTGCGTATCATTGGCAGTGCGCATATCGGCAAAACGCAAGAATTTGGGCGGATGCGACGTGCGACACTCCAGGCTCCTTGCACGATGCTGGGAGGGCGAGTCTCCGGACGAGCCGAGTGCCAGTGCCAACTCGGAGAGCCTCCGGCGTCTCAAAATCACACAGGGCCGTTTAATTCCGCGCCTTGTGGCGGCCGTGCGGCCGGTTCCGTCAAGCAGCCGCGCAAACATCGGGCAGCCGTGGAGTGAGCGCAGATCGGGGTCGCGAAGGATTTCCGACGGGGGAAAGCCCGCGCTGACGGCGCGAGACAGCAGGTCGAGCGCGCGGGACGTGAGACGCGGCTGGTTTGTCTTCTCGGCGTAGATCGCGACCGCACAGGCGGCGTTATAGAGATGATCGCGTCCGGGACTCTCCAGAAGTCGGTCGACGTCGTCAAGGCAGGCCGCCTCACCCAGGCGCGCACGCAACAGCGCCCGCAACACGATGGCGTCGGTCAAGTGGGGATCGCTCTGGAGTGCGCGATCGAGATGATCGAGCGCGGCTCGCGCGTGGGTTGCGCGGATCAGAACCGCCATTCCATAGAGGGCATGGGCGTTATCGGCATTTTTCTCGAGGGCGCGACCAAAATCGGCGCGGGCGCCAGCCGGGTCGGTGGTGATCCGGGCAAAACCACGGGCGACGGCCAGGACGGCGGAACCTGGGTCTTGTGCCAGCAATTCGGTCAAGAATTGCTCGGCTTTTGCGCCGCGGCCCTGTCGTGCCCATATGCCGGCGAGTGATGTGAGCACAATCAGATCATCACGGCCGGCTGCCCGCGCGGCGAGTAAGTCGCGCTCGGCGTCAACCAGCATGTTGAGTTCGAGCTCGACCATCGCGCGGTTGACCCGAGCCTCCGAGAACGCGGTATTGAGCTCGAGCGCACGATCATAAGCCGATTTCGATTCGTATGCGCGACCGGCACGCGCGAGGGCCAGTCCCCGGTTGAAATGGACCCACGCAAACTGAGGTCCGCGCACGCCGCACGCGGCAAAGTCGCCGGCGGCTTCGAGAAAGCGGCCCTGCTTGAAGTGGCAGTGGCCGAGCACAAACCACGCCCAGAATGCCGTGCCATCAACGCGCAAGGCTTCCTTCAACTCTTGCTCGGCGCCCGCGAGATCGCCGCGGGAAAGCCGGCTCGTCGCGTCGAGCGTCAGATCGTGGCAGGATACTTTCGGTGTTTGAAGCGCGCGCTGCTGATCGCTCTGAGCTCGTTCGTCATTGCCGAGAGCCGCCCAGTACGAAGCCCGCTCGCTGTAGAAGGCAGAAGGAACCGCCCCGGCAACGACCCGCTCGGCGCGATCCAGGCTAGCGATCGCGTCACCAATGGCTTTTGCGCGTCTCTCGGCAGCTTCAGAATGAGTTGCCATCAACACGCGTGCCCGCGCGACCAGGAGCGTGGTTTCAACAATTTGATCGCGCAGTCTTGCTTGTTCATCGGCGGGCAAGCGCGAGATCCACGTGCCGGCCTTTCGAGAGAAGTCGGTTTCGAGGCCGCATCGCGCGAGCGCGAGTTCGGCCTTCAAGAGACCTTGTTCGCGGTGCGCCCGAGCGTTTTCACCCGTGTTGAGAAGGAACTGGATCTCGGTGAAGTCTTGTTCGGCGATTCGATAGCGTACACGCGCCTGGAGGCTCTGCATCGCGTCATAAACTAGCCCGAACGTGCCCAGAAGGAGGCCGACCACCACGACCGCGAAAATCGCGATGGCCGTGGAGCCGCGCATCCCCGGGTGGCGTTTGAACCACTTGCCGATACGTTCGCGGACGCTCGGCTCTGGACAATGACGCATCGGCAGATGGTCGAGAAACCTCCGCAGATCTTCCGCGAGGTCTCTCGCAAACCGATAGCGGCGATCGGGATTAACGTCCAGGCACTTCGCCGCCAGCGCATCGAGCGACCAGGGCACATGAGGGCAGCGTGCCCGCAGTGACGGCGGATGGCGGCGGCACGCGGACAGATAATCGACGATTTCAACGAGCGTCAAGCCCGCGGGGGGTTGTGGGAAGGGCGCCTCGCCAGCCAGGAGCTCGAAGAAGATGAGCCCGAGCGAATAAATGTCGGAACGTGCGTCGACCATTTCGGCGGTTGACTTCCCGTCGGGATGAAAGGCATCCAGGTGCTCGGGCGCCATGTACGGCAATGTACCGCCGACCAGCGCGCGGTCGATCCCGCGCCCGGCGATCCAACTGGCCGTTCGACTGCCAGATTGAAGTCGAGAAGCATCGGCGTACCGTCGGCCGCGAGCAAGATGTTCGACGGTTTCAAGTCGCGATGGAGCATTCCGCGTGCATGGGCGTGATCGAGCCCCTCGGCGAGCCGTGCCACGATCCAGACCGATGCCTCGATTGCCGTCGCACCACTGAGGAATCGCCGCGACGGCTCGTGCTGGCCGGCCGGCGTTCCGTCGAAGACCTCGGAGCCGCCATGTGGCACGACGAGGCGCGAGAACAACCGGCGAAACCCGGTCGCTGAGCTGGAGCGCCCGGCCGCCCCGACGGCTGCCAATGACAGCGGCTCTCGATCAAGGGCGATCTGATCGCCGAGGCTCGGCAACGTTGCGTGACGGGCCGCTGCACGGGGCAAGGCGTGTAACACACAGGTCAGGAAAATCGCGGCTGACTTGATCCAGGGCCTTCACGAGACTGCGGCCGTCGTGGCGTGTCGCCGTCGTCCCCTCGGCGGCACTGAGCACGCGGGCAAGGTCGCCGCCGCCGAAATAAGGCATGCACAGAACGCGCAGGCCGCTCCGTGGATCGTCGCATACCGAGTGAACCGGCACGATGTGGGCATGCTGCAAACGCGCGAGGATTCGGGGCTCTTCACCGTCCGGTTGTGAAACCTTGATGGCGACCTGTCTTCGTCCCAGGCTTAATTCTTCGGCAAGATAAACGCGAGCGAAGGCACCGCGGCCAAGCTCCAGGAGGATGACGAACCCCGCCAGTTCGTCGCCGATCCTCGGGAAGTCAGGCACACGCCGTGAATCCTGACTTTGCCCGGAAGGTTCGCAAGGTTGCGTCGTCGGCACGTCGGCGATGCGGGAGCGTTCGTTCGAGTGCGGCATGGCGGCGGGCGCGATTGACACGGATCCAGACGCCGACCGCTCGAGATCGAGGGCATGGATGAGCCTCGCATCAAACGTTTCGTCTTTGTCGCGCGGGTCGATCGGATTCGAGCCGCGGGCTGTCACGAGCGAATCTGCGCCTCCGCGGGCGCCGTGTGAAGGCAATCGTCACCCGCCATACTCTCGTCGTCAATTCGCCATTCGGTCCAGAGGGCGCTCATTGAATCGCCGTGAGGACGCGGCTGGTGTGTTGAAGAAACCATGAATTCTTCAGCCTGCATCAGAGGACGAGCCGGGTGGACACCGCGTGACGATCCGCGCGGCTGAGCCGTGCTCCAGGATTCTCTACGTCTTGATGCCGGGTCTGTCCATTCGCGGCCCGTTTTGAATGGTGAATTCACCGGAAAATTCCGTACCGGGCGGCGATCGCAAGATTCGGGGCCAGCGGGCCGCTTCTTTTCGAATTGATGAACTAGACTGAACGTAGGAACGACACCGGGGTGCCAACAATGACTGCTGAAACCAGCGAAACCGACGAGCATGATGTGATGACGGGCGATACCGACCTGCACATTGTGCCGCTCGGGGAAAAAAACGAACGGGCCGTGATCGGGCGTTTGATCCGGCGCCTGCGAATCTCCGACTCGCCGCAGCATTTCCAGACCGTGGCCACCACGGTTCTGCGCACGTCGCTGGAAATGACGGCGGTCGGATGAGGTACCCAGAAACAGCGACGATGATACGATCGTCAGCGGCAACGTAGTGGGGCTGCCGACATCATCATATCGCGCGTTATCGCCGCCGATCGGCCGGGAATCGACGGCCACCTATAGCGCCAGTGCGATCACCAGCCCGCTGATCAACGCCGACGCCGTGCGCCGCTATGCGACCGTGGCGGGGGGCTCGTGGGGGTGGCTCGTCGCGGTCAATCCGCTCAACAACCGCTCGTTCAACGACGCCGATCTCGAGCGGCTGCAGTACGTCGCGTCGCTCATCGCCACGCAGTTGTCCAATGCGCGGATCTATGCCGATCTCAAGGGCCTGCTATTCGGCGTGATTCGGGGACTGACCGCGGCCATCGACGCAAAAGATCCTTACACTTTCGGTCATTCAGAGCGGGTCGCGCGGATCGCGGCAAGGCTCGGGGAAGAGCTGGGGATGTCGGCAGCCCAGCGCAGCGACCTCTATCTGACGGGTCTCTTGCACGATGTCGGCAAGATCGGCGTCGACGACCATGTTCTCAAGAAGAAAGGCCCGCTGACGCCCGACGAATACCGACAAATCCAGGCGCACGTGGAGATCGGCGTCACCATTCTCAAGGATTTGAAGAAGCTCAACCACATCTTGCCGGGCGTGCGCCATCACCACGAGAGCTTTGACGGCAAGGGATACCCGGATGGCCTGGCCGGCGACAAGATTCCCTTCGAGGCACGCATCCTGGCCGTTGCCGACGCGTTCGATGCGATGTCGAGCAACCGCCCCTATCGCAGCCGGCTCAGTCTGGCGCAGATCGACAAGATTTTCGCGGCCGGTCGCGACACCCAGTGGGATTCACGCGTGGTCGATGCCCTCGTCGCGTGCCGCGGCGACGTCGAGGCCATCCGCCAGAAAGGCCTCGGCGAAAGCCTGATCGGCGCCGTGAACGTCACGCTGGGCAGGCACTGAGCTTGAGCTGAGTGCCTGCCCCCGCGGTTCTGCCCCCGCGTTTCAGATTGCGGTGCGGCGAAGACAATCATTTCATCTGACTGTAGTCGGTCGGCTCCATGTAGACGGAATCGACCTTTTTGACGAGCGCTCCGTTCTTGTGGCTCTCTTCATAGACCTTACGCCACTGAGGATCCTTCCCGAACTCTTCCCAGGTCTTCTTGGCGGCTTCGCGACTGGGGAATGCCACGAGATAAATCAGCTTGGTCCCCTTGCCGTCCTTATCGTCGAGCGGAGTCCAGAACCCGATCAGCTCGGCTCCGTGCTCCTTCAACAGCCGGCACGTGTGGTCGCGAAAGCGCTTGTGCAGGTCATTGAGCTTTCCCTCATTGGTGTAGTAGGTCCGAAGCTCGAAGACCCGGCCGGAAGCGTCGGACCCGGCGCCGGGGGTGTCTTTCACGGGCTCACCGGCCCGTAGTGGAGCGATTCCCGCGGTGAAGAGAACGCCCGCCAACAGCATGCGCAACATCGATTTGTTGACCTCCGAGAGAGTGCGACCTGGATCCGCGAATCCCGCCGCCCTCATCGGGCGGCCGCGAACCTGACTTACCTGAGGTTATAACCGAGCCACGGCCATGCCTCAACGCACTCAGCGAAATTCGCCAGCGGAGTCCCGCGCGGCCGGACTGGCGACCGCACCGCGCGACCTCGGCGGCAACACTCGTGGGAGACGCCCGGGCACTGGCCGTTCGTTGCGACGACAACCGCGTGCGCTATTACGACCTGGCCACCGGTCGGGAAGGGTGGCCGAGTCCGATCTTGAGAGGCGAGGCCGCGAGCATCTGCCAGCAGGGCTCGTTCCTGCTGGCCCGACGCGGCGGCGAGCTCGCTGTCTGGCAGGTCGCCGCCGCGCCACGGCCGGCGCACCCCAGCACGATCGACGCGCGCGGATCGTTCTATGCGGCGCTGGCCGCACCCCGCGACGGTGCGGAATACGTGGTCGGTGGCGCGAGGGCGGACGGTTCTTCAATGGGGCGGGATACGCTCAGAACACTCATCCGGCTCCCCAAAGGAGAAGGCCGTCGAGCCGGCCACCGGTTCGCGACGACCGACGGCCGGCCGCTTGGCGCCCCTCTTTATCCGCTGGGTGACCACCCTTGCTATAGTCCGGACGGACGGCTGTTCGCCGCCTGCCGCACGCAGGTCACCCAGGATGGCATCAGTCTGCCGATGGCCGTCACCGCCTGGGACCGCGCCACCGGCCGGCCGGTGCTGCCGTGGACCTCGGTCCCGCAGTACATCCACGCCCTTGCCTTCAGCTCCGACGGCCGGACCCTCGCGGTGGGCATGGTGGGTGGTATCTGTCTGCTGGATGTGGCGTCACGACGGGCGCCAGCGTTGCTCCAGCAGCCGGGCCCGATCGCCCGGTTGGAGTTCAGCCCCGATAGCCGGCGACTCGCGGCCGGCGTGCGTTCGGGCTGGGGCTCTCAGCCCGGTGTCCGGCTCTGGGACGTCGCGACCGGCCAGCCGGCCGGTCCCCTTGTTCCCACCGGCCAGCTTCCGTTCTTCCAGTTCACGTCCGATGGCGATGAACTCCTGGTTCTGGACACCGGGGGCCGCCAGATCATCCGCATCGACCCCGCAACGGGCCGGCCGATGGTGCCGGCAGTCGCCTTGTCAGAAGAAGACGCAGAGGTCTCGTCGGTGGATAGTCCCGCGTTGACCCCGCGGTCGCTGGCCTGCGCTTTTCGGCCCGATGGCGCCGTGGTCGTCGAGAGCCCGACCTCGAGTGTGGCTCGACAGTTCGACGTCCGGACCGGCCGACCAATCGGCCTGCCGATGAACCACGGCGACACGATCGGCTGGCTGGTCTACAGCCCCGACGGAGCCACGCTAGCGACCGCTTGCCCCGACGGCACCGTACGTCTCTGGGATGCTTCGACCGGCTGGCCGCTTGGCCCCGCCCTGGTGCACGGGCTGCCGGCCCTGGGTTTCTTCTTCAGCTCCGACATCGCTCGGCTGAACGTGGTGACGATGGACGCGCGGGCGACGTCGTGGCCGGTCCCCGGGCCGTCTCGTTTCGACGAACCCGAGCCGCTGCGCCTGTGGGTCGAAACGGTCTCCGGACTGCGGCGGACGAAAGGAGGTGAGGTTGTCGACCTCAATCGACAGGCATGGCAGCGCGGCGCGAGCGGCTCCGGCAGCTCTGGCCGGACGCGGTCCCTGACTCTGACGGCCGAGACGAGCTGGCGCGCTGGCACCGCGAGCGGGGCGATGATGCCCGGCGGCTCGACGACCAAACCGCGTATCGCCACCATCTCGACCGGCTTGCCGCTCTCAACCCTCGTGACTGGCTGCCGGCCGCGCATCGCGCCGCCAGTTTCAGCGATGTCGGGCGGTTCGATGAGGCCGCGGCGGACTACGCTCGCGCCGCGCGCGCGCGACACCGGAAGACTTGACCGTCTGGCTCTGGTATCGCGCTGTTGAGAATCTCGTCTCCCGTCAGTTCGTTGCAGCGCTCTGGTACATGGACCGAGTCGTACAGGCACGGCTCGGCGACTGGAGGGTGCACGCGCACCGGGCCGAGGTCCTTCTTGCGCCTGGGGCGGCCGGGCGACGCGGTGACCGAGCGGGAGCGCGCGATATCGCTCGAGGCCGACCCCCTTTATATCTCCGACGCTTTGGGCGAGACGGCCAGGCTCGGCGACTGGGCGGCAGCGGCGCGGCTATCGGCCCTCGCCGTGCCCCGCGGCACGAGTGACTTTGCTGACCGCGCCTTGGTCTGCCTCCGTTGCAATGACGGCGCCGAATATCGAAGGGTCTGCGCATCGATCCTCTCCACGTTCGCTGCCGACGCCGCGGATCGCGACGCCGCGCTTCAGGCGTCCTGGACGATCAGCCTGGCCCCGAACGCCGTCGACGACTACGCCCGGCCACTCGAGCTCGCCGATTGGGTCATTGATTCACTTGCAAGCCTCAAGGCTCCCGCGAACGTGGTTCGCGATTACCGGCACGAAGCGCTTCGAGTCCGTGCCGCCGTCCGGATCCGGGCCGGTCGCACCGCCGAGGGGCTCGCCGACCTGACGAAGGCGGCCGAACTTGCCGACTCCGACCCTGTCGACCTGCTGCTCGCCGCGATCGCCCACGCCCGGACCGGGCAACTCGCCGAGGCAAAGGCCCAGCTCGCCAGAGCGTTGGCCGCGGTCGCCGCGGAGAGCGGGAAACTCACATCCTGGCAAAGAAAAGCGGAACTTGCGGTGCTCAGGATCGAGGCCGAATGGGCGATTCTCGACTGCGTCTTCCCGGCCGAGCCATTTATTGGACCATGAGGGGTGTGTAGACGAGGGCGCTGTCGCGGAATCATGTCCGGTCAGGGACCACGCCTGTAGGCGGTTTCGAAACCCGAATTGCCGGCGGCAACCTTGTTCGTGGCTTTTCACCGGCAAAACTCAATTGGTCTTTCGACAACTCGTCACCGGTGCTGGCTATCCCGGCCCCGGGATGATCCGTCCTCTCAGCGATATACTTTCCCTCCCACTACCGTCCGGGACCCTCCTGGCTCTCCACTGTCCCGTCATAAGTAGCGAAATGTGGACATCTGGAAGCCACTAACCTATTGACCAAGCTGGCCACGGCAGTAAAGTAGGACCCAGGGTCGTTCAGGGTATGAGCACCAACGGAAAGCCGGCAAGGCTCACAGTGGGCTCGAATCGTTGCCGATCGGTCGTGATTCTCGTCGCAAATCACATCGCAGAATGAAGATGTGTTGCGTCTGACTTTGCAATGTGGCGGATCAGTAAATTCCAGCTCTGGCGCTGGGTGCTGAACTTGAGATTCGCTGGGCGCCGCCCTTTCACTTCCGCTCTGTCGGTCGCTCTTTCGATTACTGTCGGTGTCCGAATCTACCAGGTCGTGGCTGGTTCTAAAATTGGCCCATGAGTGGCTGGCGTTGACGCGCGGGTGCGACGATGTTCGCAAAAGTTCTACACAGACCGGCATTGGCGATCGTCATCTCAATCATCCTCTTGCTACTGGGGGTGCTGGGGATCAAGACCCTGCCGATCGCGCAATTCCCTGACATCGCGCCGCCGACCGTCATGGTCTCCATTTCCTATCCCGGCGCCAGCGCCAATGTTCTGGTCGAATCGGTTCTGATTCCGCTCGAGCAATCGATCAACGGCGTGCAAAACATGCGACTTCATCACCTCCTCGGCCACCAGTGCCGGCGAGGCGGCAATCATCATCTACTTCGAGCCGGGCACGGATCCGAACATCAATGTCGTGAACGTGCAAAACCGAGTCAACATCGTGTTGTTCCAGCTCCCGCCCTTGGTGGTGCGGGAGGGAATCCTGGTGAGCCAGGTCGTGCCGAGCATGTTGATGTACGTCAACATTTATAGCACGGATCCGAACGCCGACCAGAAGGATCTTTTCAACTTTGCCAACGTCTACGTCATGCCCCGGCTCAAGCGCATCAAAGGCATGGGCATCCCCAGGAATCTCGGCAACCGAATTTTCGCGATGCGAATTTGGTTAAATCTCGACCGCATGCGTGCCTACAACTTGTCGTCCGACGACGTCATGAAGGCTCTGTCGGAGCAGAGCGTGATTGGTTCGCCCGGACGGCTTGGCCAGGCGACGGGCAAGACGTCGCAGTCAATCGAGTACGTGTTGACTTATGTCGGGCGCTTTAACAAGCCAGAGCAGTATGCGAACATCATTCTGAAAGCGAATCCGAAGGGCGAGATCCTCCGGCTCAAGGACGTCGGCGAGGTCGAGCTGGGTCCGCAGTTCTTCGATATTTACTCGGACATCAACGGACATCCCGCGGCGTCCATCGTTCTCAAGCAGGCTCCCGGTTCCAACGCCGCCGAAGTGATCGAGTCGATCAAGACGGAGCTCGAACAGATCAAGAAGGAATCATTCCCGCCGGGGATGGACTACGAGTTCGCCTACGACGTCTCGAAATTTCTCGAAGCCTCAATGGAAAAGGTGCTGCACACCCTGCTCGAGGCGTTCATTTTAGTGTCGCTTGTGGTCTACATGTTCCTTGGTGATTTACGATCCACGCTGATTCCGACCCTGGCGGTTCCTGTATCGCTGGTCGGCACGTTCTTTTTCATGCTGTTACTCGGTATTTCGATCAACCTGATCACGCTCTTCGCGCTCGTGCTGGCGATCGGCATCGTGGTCGACAATGCGATCGTCGTGGTTGAGGCGGTGCACGTCAAGATGGCCCAGAAGCGTTTATCGCCCTACAAGGCGACCATGGAGGTCGTACACGAGATCTCAGGCGCGATCACGGCGATCACCCTCGTGATGACATCCGTCTTCGTTCCAGTGACTTTCATACCCGGAGCGGTCGGTACCTTCTATCGCGAGTTCGGGATCACGATGGCCACGTCCATCATATTGTCCGGTGTGGTGGCCCTGACGCTGACGCCGGTCCTCTGTGCGATGATTCTCAAGCCTCACGACCACACCAATCCTGATTCTCGCACCAGTCCCGACACCCATGCGAGCAACTCGGTAAGGCAACGCGGACGAGGCGTCAAGCTGCTTTATGCGTTCGGTGGGTTGCTTGTCTTGAGCGGGATAACGTATCTGGCATATAAGTTGTGGGGGCCGGTTGGCTTTCTGCTCATTCTTCCGCCGCTCGTGCGAGGTCCTTTTGACCGAGCCGTCGAGAAAGTCACGGCGCATTACGCTGCATTTCTGCGCCGGATCGTGATGCGTCGCGCTGACCGCGTTTGTCGTGATGAGCTTTGGCTATGCCATTTACGTTGTGAACACGCAGCTCGCGACGGGCTTTATCCCGGGCGAGGACCAGGGCATCATCTACGCTGTCCTTCAGACGCCTCCAGGCTCGACGCTCGAATACACCAACGACAAATCGCAGGAACTCGAGGCGATCGCCAAGAGAATCGACGAAGTCACTTCCGTTACCTCACTGGCCGGCTATGAGGTTTTGACCGAAGGCCGCGGCTCGAACTCGGGCACCTGTATCATCAACCTGAAAAACTGGTCTGACCGGAAGCGAACCGCCCGCGAGACCATTGTGGTTCTCGAAGAAAAATGCCGCCAGATGAGCAACGTGAAACTCGAGTTCTTTGAACCACCCGCGGTCCCTGGCTTTGGCACCGCCGGGGGTATCTCGATGCTCGTGCTCGACAAGACGTTTTCGGCTAATTACCAGCGGCTCGGAGAGGTGACCGAAAAGTTCATGTCCGCCCTGAAAAAGCGCAAGGAAGTGACGAACCTTTTCACGTTCTACGCGGCCAACTATCCGCAGTACGAGCTGGTCGTTCATAACGACCTGGCCATGCAGAAGGGCGTGTCGATCAAGGCCGCGATGGACAACCTCAACATTCTCATTGGCAGTACCTGGGAGCAGGGATTCATTCGTTTCAATCAGTTCTACAAGGTTTTCGTCCAGGCCAGGACGGAGTTCCGACGCTACCCAGAGGATCTCAATAATCTGTTCGTCAAGAACGACAAAGGGGAAATGGTTGCCTACTCCGCGTTCATGTCGGTCAAGAAAAAGCAGGGTTTGAACGAGATCACACGGTACAACCTGTATACCTCCGCCGGCATTCAATTAGCTCCGGCTGCTGGTTACAGCACTGGCCAAGCCATCCAGGCCATCAAGGAGGTTGGTGCCGACACGCTGCCACGCGGTTTCGATATTGGCTGGTTTGGTCTCGCCTATGACGAAGCACGAAAAGGGAATGAAGCCGTTTATATCTTCCTCATCGTCATCGCCTTCGTCTATCTGGTGTTGGTCGCGCAATACGAGAGCTTTATCCTGCCGCTGGCCGTCATCCTGTCGCTGCCGGTCGGGCTTTTCGGTTCGTTTCTCTTCCTGCACGTCATGGGTTTGGCTAACGACGTGTATGCCCAAATCGGGCTGGTCATGCTTGTCGGCCTTCTCGGCAAGAACGCGATCTTGATCGTGGAATTCGCGGTCCAAAGACGGCTGGAGGGCGTGCCTCTCCATGAGGCGGCCGTCGAAGGCGCAAGACTGCGTTTCCGGCCGATTCAGATGACTTCGTTCGCCTTCATTGCTGGTCTGCTTCCGCTAGTCGTGGCCACCGGCGCCGGGGCCATCGGAAACCGCACCATTGGCACGGCCGCGGCCGGCGGGATGTTCACGGGCACCTTGATCGGGGTCTTGGTCATTCCCGGCCTCTATTACTTGTTTGGTCGGATCGCCGATAAGCCGAGCCTGATCGGCGATCAGGCGAATGAACCTCTTAGCGAGGTTTTTGAATACCAGGCAGCAGAAGCACACGATGGCACCGGCATCGACTTACCGCTTCCCTGTGAAACTGCCGGATCTCTGGCTGCTGCTTCGCTACTTTCTGAGCCCCTATTTCGACACGCGTTCCCGCTGGCGTTTCCTGAGAGTACGGAAGAAAAGGCAACGGAAGAAATCGGACCTCACCTCCAGTTAATGCCGTGGAGCGACGGCTCAGGAGTTCCGACCTCGGGCCACTTCCGCGTGATTGTCGGAACCGACAGTGACGGTCTGCTCCACATCCGAACCTTCGATCTGGATGGCATCCGCACTGACACGTTCGAGACGAGAGATAAGGGCCGCGCCCTTCATCTCGACTCCGCCGATGCGTCCGGCAAGGTCGTATCGAACGTGCCGGAGTCGAGCCTTCAAACGACCCAAGTCGGCGCGATCACGGACCTCAAGCAACAACTCCTGGGCTGGTTGCCTCCGCATGTCCTGCGCAGCGTCGAGAGGGACCAGGTCCTTAGCAACGTGACGTTGATCATCGGTCACAACGGCGGGGACCCTGAGACGACGCAAGAGAAGCCGGCCGTGAAAAATCCATAAGTTGACAGAGTCCACCGCTGGACATGTATTCCCGGCAATCATCACAGAAAGCTTGTCTGTAGAAGAATGACGGAGCTGATGTCGAGGTAGGTGGCCTGCGCCAACGGGCGCAGAGCGTGTCCGAGAGGCACTGTCATCTTCAGACCCGGCGCGGAGCCAGAAGACGACGCGAGATCATCAAGCCCGCCAGGACGACATTGCAAATGCCAAACAGGATCACGCTCGATGGCTCCGGGACAGCGACCGATCCGACCATCACCCTGGCGATGACGGCCTGATCCGGCTGCGGGTGCGCGACCGTCAGATCGTTGCCGCCGGGATCCTGGAACGACGATGAGCCGACATCCAGTCGGATGTCAAACAGGTCGCCGATCGGGTTGGTCGTCGCAGGCGCCGCGAACGTCACGACGAGGTTTGCCAACAAGTAGGGCGTACCGGCCACCAGCGAAGCCCCGCCGGCCGGATCGCTGCCGTCGTAAATATCCGACCCCTGGAATTTAACCGCATATCCGTTCACCGAGTCTCGTTGTGCCGAAGGTTTCGCCGGTGTCCTGCTTGAAGCTCGCCGATCCGGTCAGATTGGGATTGGCTGGATTATAGACGTATTGCATATCGTTGAGCGTCGGATCGGTCGCGGACGACGTCGGCGCCACGAATTCGAGCGAGGCGGCCGGCGCGATCGCGTTGGAGGGATTCGCGGTGATATTGAATACGACCGTAAACTGGCCCAGGTTATCGGTGCCATCGGTTGTGAAATAGACCGGTACCGTGAGCGTGTGACCCCCCGGCGCGACACTTCCGCCGCTGGCTGTGATGATCAGCCCGGCCCGGGCCGGAGTCGGCAAACTGAGCGCTAACGTGAACAGAATTAACCCGATTCGTCGCCGCATCTGAGTCTTCTCCGTCAAGAAAATGGATTTGTTCCGAGAGAACGGCCCTTCGATTTGCCGACGAGGTAGGTGTCGGTCGAGTCGACGGTCCCGTCGCCGTTGAGGTCGCTCGCCAGGCCGATGCCCATGAGGCCCTGCCGCGCGGCGACGAGGTTTACGTCGGTAGCGTCGACGGTCCCGTCGCCGTTGGTGTCGCCGAGCAGCCGCTCGAACGACCCATGCGGCGCCCCGGCGAAGTTCGACGAGCCAGTCGGGTCGAGGTTCAGCTCGTACCAGCCGTCGGCCGCCGTCATCGCCTTCCAGTAGTTGAGCAGGCTCATGGTGCCCCGCGCCACGCCCCCAAGGCCGTACTGGCCGAAGTCGAGCTCGATGGCCCGGTCGACCGAGTCGAGCGTGATCTTCACCCCGGTCAGCGGCACCACCTGGTCGCTTGAGCCGCCCAGCGGCTGCTCGAGCAGTCGAAGGTAGGCCGACGGGTTCGCCACGATGCTGTTGTACAGCGCGGTCAGCGGGACGCCGGCCTGGTTGAAGTCGAGGTCCACGTACTCGACGAACGACCGCTCGATCGCCCCGTGCTGGATGGTCAAGCCGGTGAACTGCAGCGGCGCCGTGAAGGCGAGGTTCGTCAGGGTGACGTCGGGCGAGGAATGCATCGGCTCGACGACGCTGCCGGTGTCGGTGCCGACGCTGAAGAACTCGTCGTTGCGGGCGACGCCGTCGGTCGGGGCCTGGTAGGTGATCGACCCGTGATAGGTCCCCGAGCCGTCGGGCGAGCCGGCCGGGACGGTGCCCACGAGCTTGGCCGGTCCGTAGCCAGTGCCATCCTCATTGTCGACGCGTACGTAGACTTCGAACGATGCCAGGCCGCCGCCGCCTTTGTCGGTGCCGTTGAGCTTCAGGGCGATCGTTCCGGTCGAGGTGTTCGGCGTCGCCAACGCCACGGCGGTGACGGGGGCCGGGATCGGGGCGTAGATACCGGCCTCGACGGTGATCGGCTTGGATTCGACGTGGCCGGCGGCGTCGGTCGCGACGCTGCGGAAATAGTAGTGGCGCTGAGGCGTGGCCGGGTACGTAAATGACAGATTGGTCGGCGCCAGCGTGGCGATCGGGGTGGCCCCGAATGCCCCGGAATCAACGGCGAGATAGATGGCGACCGAGGCGATCCCCGGAGCGGCCGGCCCGGCCTGCGAGGCGGAGACCGTGCCCGAGATCAGGTCGGTGGAGGAGATCGACAGGTTGTTGTTGACAGAACTCGTGGGCGCCCCGTAGATGGAGAGGGTGCCCGCGACGTACGTGATGTTGTAATTGCTGTCCGCGGCGCCCGCGGCGGTAATCGGGTAAGCCCCAATCGGGCTGGCCGCGGTCGCGGTGCTGGCGAGTGTCGGCGGAGTGGTCAGGTAGGCCGCGGACTCGTAGGGGACGAAGCCAGAGTAGCTGGCCGCCAGTGGCGCGTTGGCGGCGTCTCCGATCGTCAGGTTGTCGCCATTCAGGAGGACCGTCCCGGTCCCTGTCAACGTTTCCGCCGTCGTGGCAGACCCGAGGCTCCAGGTGGTCGCCGCGGCCAGGCTCACCCGCGGGGCGGCCGTCAGGGCGCTGGCGTGCTCGGTCGCGAGCGTGCCCGCCGCGACGTTCACCTGCGCCGAGGTGCCCGCCCCGGTCGAGGCCGAATCGACCTCCAGCGTGCCGACCCCGAGCTTGGAGAGCGAGAGGGTCGTCGAGGTGACGTTCAGCGCCCCGAGGGCCACCGTGCCCGTGGCGGAGCCGTCGTCCGCCACGTCGAACGCGGCGCTGCCGTTGAGCGTGGCTCCGCCGAAGGCCACCCTGTAGCCCAGGCCGGGGGTCGTCGAGCCGTCGCCGGCGACGTCCAGCGTCGCGCCCGCCCCGAGGCTCAGGCGCCGAACGTGGCCGCGGTCTGGCCCGCCGCCGGACGCACGAGCAGCGTCGCCGTGGCGCCGGTGGCCAACTGGATCGTGTTGGCGAAGGCGGATGACGAGGCGTAATTCGCATACGAGAAGTCGCTGATCTGCTGCGTCGACGTGACGGTCCCCGTGCCGCCGGTGAATCCCAGGGACACCGACGACCCGCCCAGGACGGACGCCAGGTCGATCGCCTGGCTGGCGGTGAAGGTGTGCGAGGTGTTCTCCTCGGCGAGCGTGAGGAACAGAGTCGTCCCGTCGTAACTCACGGTGACGTCGATCGGGTTGCCGCTGTTCAGGACGACCGGCGCGACGGAGGAGTACGTCCCCGTCCCGGTACCGCCGGTGAAGATCCCGTAGCCGATCGTATGGCCGTTGTAGAGGTTCAAGCCCACGGCGAGGCTGTCCGCGATCCCCTGGTAACCGAGCCCGCCGCCGGCGTCGCCGAGGGAGACGGTCCCGTTCGGGTCGTTCTGGAGCACGAACGCCATGCCGTCCGCCGCGATGCTCCCCGAGGGGGTGTAGGTGAACTGGACCGTGAAGGCGTCGACGTCCACGGGGGTGTTATACCAGGCGGCCCGCGCCTCGTCCTGCTGGTTGTTCGTCACGGTGAGGATGTCGTTGACGACCATCGGCCCGGTGGCCCCGCGCTCGCTCCAGCCCTGGCCGTTGACCCCGAATCCGGTCACCGTGCCGGTGCCTGACGGGGCAGTGGTGGCGGCGTCGAGCGTGCCGCCGGCCAGCGAGACCGGCCCGGTGCCGAGCGTGCCGCCTCCGTCGGAGGTCACCTGGCCCGCGGCGATCGTCGTGCCGCCGGAGTAGCTGCTGCCCTGGGCCCCCAGGGTCAGCGTGCCGGTGCCCGCCTTGACCAGCGCCACCGTGCCCCCCGAGGCACCATCCCGGATGAGGCCGTCGAACGCGAAGCTGGCGTTGTCACTACCGACGGTGATCGTCGTTGCGCTGCCCGCGAGGCTGTTGGTGACGATCCCCGTCCCGGTCAGCAGCTCGAGGCTCGGGCTCTGACCGTCGAGGTCCAGCGTGCCGCCGGACATCGCAACCCCCTGGCCGGCCACATCGGGGATCTGGGCCCCTCCGGTCCCCGCCAGCATGACCGTCGCGCCCGTGGCGATGTCCGTGATCGCGGCGGCCGCGTGCACCCCCGCGGCGCTCGCCTTGGCCAGCACGACGGTCCCCGCCTCGGCCGCGAGCTGCAACCCCGTGTTGTCGGCCGCGCCGTCCAGCCGCAGGGTCCCCGCGCCGGCCTTGCTCAGAGTGCCGCCGATGATCGCCGCGGCGATGTCCAGGTGTAACGCGTCGCAAGGGAGATGGAACAACAGCCGGTTGATCGCACACATGACGCCAACGAGATCATCACCTTGAGGGTATTGTCGAACGACATCATGAAGCGTCCCCTTTTTTGCTGGGGCCCCGCTTTCCGCATTCGCAATTGCGTGCCCAGCGATCCGCGCCGGGGCCGGCCCCACGGCCCCTCGCGCGGACGCGTCTCGCTGTGACATGTCCGTCGGCCGCGAGATTGTGACAGAACCATCGCAGTAATGGCGATATCAGGTCGGAAAACACCTGGCGAAGGCCAGCAGCAATCTCGGCGATCCCTTGATGCGGACCTTGCGGCGCAGAAGCGCCCACACCAGGCCGCGTTCCTTCGCAAGGAAGCCCAGCCACGTCTCGCTATCGGCCGTCAGACCCAGATCGGCGGTCCCCTCGTGGCCGTCCGTGACATGGATAGTCCCATCCCGGATGACGACCGTGGCGGTGCAAGGCTCCTTGCCGGTGAAAGTGAAGTGGAAGACGGCGGTCAGCCCCTCCGACTGGCCCCTCTGGAAGGTGTGCCGCATCCCGCTGAGGAACCCGGCTATGGTGCGCGGGAGAAGGCTTCCCCGGACGTGTCTGACGGTCTTGTGCGGGAACCGTTTACGAACGTGGTCGTCCGCATCAGACTTCGGCACGACGTAGACTGGCTCCTCCTTCTCCTGGAGCGGCTTCACGACCTCGTTGAGGAAGCCCCTCCGGTCCGCCCGGAACGGCCCGATCACGTCCTCCCCCGCCGGGCAGACGGACAGGCAGTACGCCGCCTTGTAGTTTGGGCCGAAGGCGAGGCTCTGCCACGTCGAGACGGTCTCTTGCCGGGTGACTTTCTTGCGCAGGTCGATGCCGCTCCTGGCGTCGGCGACGTGTTCGGCCCAATCGCCGAACCCGCCCATGAACTCCCGGTAATTGTGCGTGTAGCACGAGGACATGTCGAATCGGCCGTCCGGCGAGATGGCCCCGACCGGGCACGCCGCCACGCAGAGCTTGCAAGAGACGCACGGGTTGTAGTCGATGGGCCGGTCGTACTCGTTGGCCTCCGCCGCGATGAGGACCGTCCCCAGCAGGATGAAGTTGCCGAACTTCGGGTGGATGACGTTGCGGTGAATCCCCATCATGCCCAGGCCGGCGGCGACCGCGACGGGCTTGTGGGAGACGACCCACATCTTTTCCGGCCAGCGGTCGGCCTCCATCGGAAAGCCCATCGGCGGGTTGATGGCCGGCACGCCCTCTCGCTCCAAGGCGGTCACGATGGCCCGGCAGACCTCGTTCACGCCGTCGCCCGTGTCGTGGAACTCCAGGTTCGCCACCGACCGCGCCGGGTTTCGGATCGGCTCGCGGTTCATCCGGCAGGCCACGGCGAGCAGCGTCCTCGTTCGGGGGAAGAACTTGAGGATATCGGCCCGCTGGTCGTCCAGGCCCGGATGCGCGATCTCGACCAATCCCGCGTCGTCGGCCCCGCAATCCAGCGCGAGCCGCTTGAGCCGCGCGGCGTCGACCGCGGCCTGTGTATGATCCTCCAAAAGCAAAGGCGTTGAGGTTGCCAAGGCCGCCCTCCATTTGTTTGTATATGCAAGTTTCGTCTCAAATTTTTTTACCCGGCGTGCGATGCCTTGATTCGCTGGATGGCCTCGTCGAGCTTCCGCAGCCCGTCCTCACCGAGGAGTTCACCGGCTTCGGCCTGCGCTTCTCCCAAGCCGGGATGGCCCGCTCCATCAGCCGCCGGCCCTGGTCCGTGAGCCGGAACGGGTGCGAGCGCCCATCGGCGTCGGGCAGGATTTCGAGCCAGCCTTTATCCACCATCCGGTCCACGGTGCGACTGAGGGTGGACGTGTCCAGCTCCAGGATGTCGCACACCTGGGCGGGCCGGGCCACGCCGAGCTTGGCCGTGACCGCCAAAACGTTCCCCTGGCTCAGCTTCATCCCGAATGGACGGAGCGCATCGTCGTACAGACCGGTGATGACCCGATTTAGCACGCGTACCCGCCCGGCGATGCAACTCGTGGCGATCGTCTCGACGGTCGTGGCCGGTTTCGTCATGCTCTCAACCCCCCCACTATCTTTGTATATGCAACTATCGCCGAGGTCAAGCGAATTCCTTGAGAGATTCCTCGGCTCGGCGGCGAGGCCGTGAGCCATGACTCGAAAGTCGGCCTCAGCGATTTTCGCGAGCTTCCGGGGCTCGTCGTGATCGCGCGGCGAGATCTGCGCGGCAGCCTGGCGGTCGCCGGCAACCGCGGCATCGACGAGTTGGGTGATTTCGGCCATGAATTGAGCAATCTACCGGCTGCGACGAGCTCGCACGCCCAACCAGCGTCGTCAGTGTTTGACCAGATCGATTCTCGACACCAGGGCCGTTCGGGGTCCGGCGCGCGCCTCTCGTCTCAGCCCCAAATTAGCCTCGAAAAACCAGGAACCAAGCTTGTCCCCGCAGAGCCTCATCCCAACAAGGCGTGATGTGAAGCCCGGCCGGCTGGAGTTCTACGAGCCAGGCTTCCGCGCCGAGGCTGATCGGCGTAACATTAACTTGTGGGCCGATCGTAGCATTGCAGGAGCAATAAATGGAAAACCTTGACGAGCCAACCGGCGGCGACCGCTCGACGGAAACGGCGTCACCCGAGTTGCCGACCACGCCGTCGGCGCATCGCGTACCTTGCAACGATCCAACTGGCCGTGTTCGCCCGATCTCCGCGGAAGAGCAGGCCCGCAATGCGCAGGCGATCGCGGACCTGGTCGAGCGGATGCTGGCGATGCCGGACGAAGATCCGCCGGGTGCGTGGGAAGAAGCGATGCGCGACCTCGATGCGCATCGTCCCCATCGAAAGCTCTTCGAGGGTCTTTATTGATCATGGCGCGGCTGATCCTGCTGGACAGCGGGCCGCTCGGGCTGATCGTCCGTGCGCCAAATAAGCCGCAGGTCGTTCGCTGTCTCGCGTGGCTCAACACCATTTCGGCAACCGGCGCCACGGTGGTTATTCCGGAGATTGCACATTACGAAGTCCGACGCGGACTGTCCCGCATCCGAGCCGTCGGCAGCCTGCGACGTCTTGAGTACTGTCTCGATCCCAGCGGCGGCTTGATCCACTTGACCGTCTCGACGGATGCGATGATCAAGGCGGCAGAGTTCTGGCCCTTCTCCGACAGTCCGGCATGCCGACGTCATCGCCAGATGCGCTGGATGCCGATGCCATCCTCGCCGCCAGGCGTCCCTCGCCGGTCAGCCTGGCGATGCCGTAACCATCGCCACGGCGAACCTGGCTCACTTGAATCGATTTCCGGGCATCGACGCCCAGAATTGGGATCAGATTCGGTAACCTTTGGTGTGCTGCCACGAAGCCATGCCGGCCTCCTGGATAAAATCGGCCCGAAGTCGCGATAATGACCCCTATTCGAGGATGATGGAATCGCTGCGTTCCAGTTTGATTGGCCTCGGTCGCTGCAGAGCCTTTTTACCTCAAGTCCGGCTCTGAGAAACCAAAAACCAAGCTTGACACCGCGAAGCCCTCCCAACGTCGAAACGCCCTGGCACGGCGGTGCCATATCAAGCAGACGAGACGAAGGCTGCGCGACGCGGGCGTCAGGCTCACTGGCTTACCCCGGTGCAAATGGGATACGACTTAGCGCTGTAGTATCAGGTAGGAGCGAAATTGGTGTCAGTTTACATTTCGAGGGAAAAATGAACTGACACCAATTTTCCCCATCGGCGTTGATCACACCCGACTCGATCACTCGCTTACTCATCAGCTCGACCAGGGGGCCGAGGATTTGAGCACACTGGGCCAGCCAGCCGCAGAGTGTGCTCCGCGCCACGAAGATGCCGTGCCGGTTGAGCGTGTCTTGCTGACGATAAAGGGGCATGTGCTCGGAGAATTTGCTGACCATGACATGGGCCAGCAGACCAGGGCCGGCCAGGCCCCCCTCGATCGGATTGGCCTCGCGCTGGGCCGAGGTCACGCCGTCCTTGCAGCAAGAGCAGGCATATTTCGGATAGACATGTCGCAACACGAACATCTTGCCGGGCTCGTATTCGAGCTGCTCGGTCACATCCTCGCCGATCCGGGTTTTATCGCGGCCGCAGCCGCAGACCCGCTCCGCGGCGGGGACATCATGGGGAACGTCTTGGCGGGGAAGATGGTCGGGAATGGGTCGGCGGCCGTGCCCTTTCTCCTTGCGCTTGCGCGATGGCACTTCCTCGTCATCGTCGGCCGCGGCTAATTCCGCCGGCGGGGGAGGTGCGACATCGTCATCGAAGAGGTGCTGTTGCCCGGGCGCTTCGGCCAGCCGCTCGCGGCGTGGTCCATAGAAGAGCCGCTTGAGCGCCAGGTATTCTTCCTTGATACACGCATAGGCTTGTTTGAGCTCGTCGGTCGTCGCGACAAACTCGTCGAGCTGTCGCTCCAGGTCGCACAGCCGCTGGTAAGCGGCGCAGGAGCAGCTCTTGGCAGGCGGGCAAGTCGTCGGGGATGGGGTTATTGTAATCCGTCATAATCATATCTACGAAGATGACGGCGCATTTGTTGGATGATTTTCTGATTTCCGGCGATTTTTCTCGATGGGCTCGGTTTGCTCGGGCGTGACGCTCTCGACACCTTGCCGTGGTCACGTCGACGCCTCAAAAAAGCCGAGGCGCATCGGCCGCCAAGGGCTCGAAGCCGGGTTGGCCCGAGATCGGCTCGGCGTGCGACGTGGGACCGAGCTTAAAAGCGGCGTGGCCCGCGGACCAGCCGCTTCAGCGCCAGGTATTCTTCCTTGATACACGCATGGGCTTGTTTGAGCTCGTCGGTCGTCGCGGCGAACTCGTCGAGCTGGCGCTCGAGATCGCGCAGCCGCTGGAAAGCGGCGCGGAGCAGATCCTGGCAGGCGGATAGGTCGTCGGGGATGGGGTCGTTGTGCTCCGTCATCATTTCATTTTACAAAGATGACGGAGCACTTGTTGGATGATTCCTGACGATTGTTCTCGATCGGCTCAGCTTGCTCGGGCGTAACGCTTGCGGCGCTTTGCCGTGCTCACGTCGACGCCGGAAAGGAGCAGGGTCAGATCGGTCGCGGAGAGCTCAAGGCCGGCTGGCCCCGAGCTCCGACCGGCATGCGACGCGGGGTCGAGCTTCTCGAAGGTGCCGGCCTCGAGTCGCTTGTAAAAAATGACGGCGCCATCAGGTTCCCAGAAGAGAATCTTGACGCGATCGCGGCGTTTGTTGAAGAAGAGGAAGAGGTGCCCGGAGAGGGGATCTTGGCCAAGGAATTCGTGCACCATGCCCCAGAGACCGTCGAAACCTTTTCTCATGTCCGTGGATTTTGTGCAGAGGAAAACCCGGACGGCGGCGGGGAGCCGTGGCAACATCATTGGGCTCCTTGACGGCAGCCGTCGAGTTGACCGGCCGCGGCGATCGCGGCTTGAAGCAAGACGGGATCAATGGTCCCCTTGAGGCGAACAACACAAGCATTGGCCAGCTCGATCTCGAGGTGCGAGGCCGTGCCGGAATCGAGGATCGACAGCGGCACGAAATTCGTGGTGCTGGTGCCTATCTTGGCCACGGAACTCGAGGGCCGGTCGAGCGTGTTTAGGTCGAGACGACTCGGCGAGACCTCGTGGATCCGCTTCTTCCAGTAGTAAAACGTCGTGATGCTGACACCGAGCCGCAGGCAGAACTCGGTGACGCTCTGGCTGGCTTCCTGCTGCCTTTGGAACTGTCCGCGCCACCAGTCGATCCGCGCCTGGTGGTTCATTCGTCGGGTTGGCGTAGCCATGATGACTCCCCGGAACCGCGACAGAGGCGGTCCGGGGCCAGACAACAATGCCTGGCGAGAAATCCTCCCGCCGCCTCGCGCGCGGTCCGGAGGTCAGGCTATCATGCTCGGCAAGTATGGTTCGGCCGAACGGATACACAATTCTCGCAACTTACGAAACGGTTAGGAATGACCCCTTTACGGCTCCCGGACTTCACGCGATCGATCTCCTGGTGTGAGTGACTGATGATCGAGATAGACTGACGAGCTTAAGTTCGTTTTAAGCTGCGTCAAGATAGAGGAATGTTCCCTTTGCAAGCCCTATTTTATCTAGTATTCTGCTGCTGCAAACCTCTTATCATTTCGAGGGTTTTCTCAATGATGTTGTCAATTTGGGTCTCAACGATTTGGCATTTCGTTCCAATCGAAGCAAGGTGTAACACCGAAGGGCGTTGGCCAGAAGATCTGATTCGCGCCTGTTCAACGACCTCTACAAATTGAGACCAATTCACATCGCTTGGCTGAGCCCATGAGATGTGACTTTCCGGAAGCTCCACCAAAACAACGTGCCCCGCATTACTATAGTCAGTCAGGTACGCATATGATGTGTCGTTTTTTGACGCTCTGTTCTTTATCTCTGGACATTGAAAATACAATACTCCCAAACGCGAAATTGGTTCGTTGATCGGGGCGTTCCAAGGCGAGTCTTTTCTATAACCTGAAAGGTCCACCGCATAATCCATGTAGTTTAGAAGGAGCAGCCGCCAGCTGCAATAGTGCCCCGTTGAAGGATCTCGTAAGCTGGCTGGAGGAAAATACCCATACACTCTCTTGTATCCTAAGAGCGCCCGGCATATCTCCTCTATATGCATTCGACATCGATACACTTCGACACTTTTTTGACGTCTGTTGATCCACTCCGCATGCGCGATGCAAAGGAAAACAATTGCACTTATGGCAAATAGTGTCACCACTCGACCTTTGGTCAAATTCATTACATACCCATTCCAAAAGAACATTCGAAACAGTTTCGCACATTTGGCGTGTAAAGAAACACTTCCTTCGCTTAAATTCCCGCGGAACCAGTTAAGTCGCTGGCCTATAATGTGAACAAACGACAAAGATACAATGTAGTTTGATATGAGAACACAATATTGCCGCTGTAACCTAACCGACTAACAGTGGGCTTTGATCGAACCGCTCCAAATTCCCCACTACAAGCGGAGGAGGGCCGCTACAACGGACGTGCGGGTCGCTCTCGAAGGCACTGTGTGTTCTCTACAACGGCTGCCGATCCCGCTCTTTGCCCTTTGACTTCCGCAAACACCACTGCCTGGCGATAGTTGGACTAAGCAAGTCTGCAGAAGTTTTTTGACAAGGCCCCTTTCAGCCAGAAGTCATCGGAGAGGACGCCAGCGGTATGGAGTGTCTCCCTGCCCGACAAGCCCTTGAGGTATTCGAGGAAGCGCCTGACGTGCTCCTCGATCGTCTCGTATTGTCGGTTGGCCGAGACGACGTCCTTCGCCTGCCCCCACAACGTGTCCATCGGATTCAACTCGGGCGTGGGGTTCGGCAGCCACAACAGCGTCAACCCTTCGGCCGCGCGCAGCGAGCCCTTCGCCGTGTGGCTCGGGCCCTCGCCGAGCAGCAGTGCGACGTGCCGACCCCGATAGCGGGAGCGGACCTCCGTCAGGAAGGCCTGATAGTCGCCGCTTCGGTTCTTCGATCGCGGCACCAGGACCCGCGTCCCGGTCTGCAGGTTGATCGCCCCGAAGATCACGTGCCGAGCGTTCCAACCGCTCAGTCCGACCTCGGCCGGCTCGCCTCGCGGCGACCAGCCCGACCGCAATGGCGGGAACATCGTCAGGTCCGTCTCGTCTTCGGCGAGCACGACGCTCCGACGCGGCAAGGCCCGGATTTGCCGTCGACTCCGCCGTTTTTTTCTCGCGCTCGGGGTCGGGGGCCAGGACGTAGCGGGGCCGCTTCCACGCATAACCCAGCCGATGCAGGGCGCGCCGGATCGTGTCCTCCGACGCCTTCATCCCCAACTCGCGCTCCAACTCGCTTCGCACCAGGGGGGTCGTCCAGCTCGTATCGGGGTGGCCCAATTCCTGCGGCGAACGGATCAGAAGGGACCTCAGGAACTCATCGGCCTCGGCAGTCAGGATCGGCGGGCGGCCCGACCGATCCCGGTCCTCCAAGCCCGCCGGGTCGAGGCCGCGGGTGCAGGCGCGCTGTGCATGTCCACGCGTGCCCCTTAACCATTCGCTTCAGCCCATGCTTCCTCCGAAGTCTATAGAGTTTTGGCTTGATCCTGGTCGGGATTTATGACGCGAATGGAAGGCTTACCATCCTTGTCGGTCGTGATTACCACTCGCTGCCGCATCGCACGGTCCGACATGGAGAACACGACCGAGCCATCCGGCTCGATCCGCCAGTTTGATTGGATGGCGCCGTTTTCGCCCGCGAGGGATATGGACGGCTGTTTATCGATCATCCCAATATGAACACGTGACTGATGGTTCGAATCCACGAACTGGATTCTGGGATCATCGTTAACGAGGGATATCGTGATGTGATTTCCGTCATGCTTGCCCACGGAAATATCCGGTCCCAGTCCGTTGAGCAGACCGGCGCTCAGGACACTCTTCGTCTGGTCGTCAAAGAAGTTGATATGCGGCGTGTTGTCATGAGGATCGATCGCCAAAGCGAGCCTCATTTTTCGTTTGTCATCAAAGAACAGCACGTTCGGCGAGCCCTCCTTGTCGATCCCAAGGGAAAGGCGACGAGCACCCTGCGCGTCGTAAAATGACAACGAATCGCCGCCCGCCCGACCTCCCGAGAGCGTGGCCTTGAGCTTGCCGTCCGGGCCGCGAATCTCCAACTTCTCGGCGGTGATGGACTGGAACCGCAAAGTGTCCTGGTCTTTTTGAAACGCCCCGGCGAAATGGCCCATGGCGAAGAAGAGGACCAACAGCAGCAAAAGCCGTAGCCAGCGTCCAAATCCGCTCGGCGGTTGGGCCGACTTGGGATCTCCCGCGTCGTCCGAGGAAGGCTTCCGCGGATAGGAACCGATAAAGAAACGGTTGATATTCATTTTGCTCTCCACAACCGCGGGAGTCAAACCGCGCTCCATTCGCAACGAGATTCGAGGTGATTGCCGAACCGATGGCCGCCGGATCCCAATGATCAAGCATCGATGCCAGCGTCAGCAGACGTCTTATTTGATACTTCGCGTTGTTCCATCAACAGGGTTCATGATCTTAATACCATACGATCCTGCTTTGTCCTCAAGTATGTGAATCAACGCGGCCAGGTTCCGGTCACAGATCTGAAAATCGGGATTGCCCCTTGCGAGTAGGCCCATGACTGATCGAACTTTGCGCTCCCGAAGAAGCGATAACAATGAAGCGAGATCGGAGTGCGAGAACGACACCGCAGAGCGGTTCGCCCCATAGTTGAGATTGAAACTAACCGCGTGAGATGGTCCGGGGGAGCCCACGAAACTCATCTGGACCGAGTCGCCTCCATAAAGTGCCACACCTGGCCCACCGTAAAGGTCAAATGATAGCCGTGAATTTTGGAGGCCATTGTCGGCAACATACAGTGCGCGGATCTCCCGACGCGTAAAGACCAAGGCGCAAGGCTCGTTTTGGAACGTCTCGCACCCAGCATGAGGAGAGGTGTGCCGTTGCGCAGTATATTCATAGTTATATATTTTTCTGTTTTTGGGTCCTGAAATCGAAAGCCAATGTGACTTGCAGGATCCGCGCTCACAACCGTCGTCCGGCTTGCATCAGGCCCGAAATCGAAAGTCAAATTCTCGACAACGATGACCTTCGCCTTGACTCGTGACGAGCCGACTTGGCGGCCATGGCTCTCATAGTTCAAGGAATAAAGCGTGGCTAGAATGAGTAACGCACTGATTGGCCAGCACTGACAAATCCAGTAGATAGCGATGCCCCCGGCCACAGATCGAAAGCGGCGAATCAACTTAAACATCGAATAAATCCTTTTCTGATCAGGGATGTGTGGGCCCGGCACTTCGATTGGCGGCGGCTCGCCCCGCCGCGCGACGCCTTTTGTCTAGGTGTTAGCCGGCCGCGGCGCCGGTCTCGTCGCACCAATGAATCTCGGCGGCCCCCGCCGGCCGCCCGTCGCTCGATTTCCGCGTAAGCCTTCATGCCGCCATTTTGGCGGCACCCGAACCGACGAACATTTACGAAGGCGTACGCAGGTGAACCGCCCTCCTATTTTCTGAGCGATCTTCTCGATCCACCCTTCGACCTCACCTGGACCCCGCTCCCAGGCATGGCGGCGCGGCGTCTTCGACGTATTCAAGGACGGCTGTACGTGCACGGCGTCGGTCCGCGCCGGCATGTCGATCCCGAATTCCTCGCGGCAAGGGTCACGCGCCGCACTGCGAGTCCACAGTGCCGCGGCGATGCCCAGGTCCGCAGGGCCGTAGCCACTGGCCAAATCCTGAATGCGCCGGGTTTGCTCATCCGAGCGAGTCCGTCCGATATCAACGGGTCGTCCGCTTCGATTCGCGAGCGGGGCGGCCGGAGCCAACGGCGATGCAGGCGGTCCACCGGCGGCTGATGATCTCTTGCGTCACGCCCACTAAGGCCGCGACATCGGACCGGGTGAATTCCAATTCGCAGCCTTGAATGGCGCGGACGCGAAACGCCTCGAGTACTTCGTCAGACAAGCCGCGTGCATGAGGCAGCGCGAGGGCCACGGCGATGTCCCCCTTCTCGCTTGATTCCACACATGTGTTGGTCCGCGTGTCGACTTTGTGGACTTCTTCCTTGCGCGGGAACCTCGCAACAATAACAACCGCTAGCGAAGCCTTCAATGCCGTATCTCAAGATAATCCGCAAATCTGCGGCCTTATTCCGCCTACGCGACATTCTGCACAGTGTAATAAATACCAACACTTTCTTCCGCCTCCCGGGGGTCCGCCTCCCGGGGGTCACGCCTCCCGGGGGTCAGACCTAGTTCCAAGTTACTTTTGGGGAGTGAAACCGGGACGCGATTGGGGGGAGTGAAACCGGGACGCGATTGGTTAGCAGGCGGGAGCGAGGTGAAACCAGGGCTCAGAATCTAAACGGAATGAAAAGCAGGGAAAAACCAGGCGAGTATGGCAACCCCAAGCAATCAACGGTCAAAAGACGAATCATGAAATGACGAATTGGCAGCGACGACTCGCACCGGATCGGTGACCCAGAATGTCGTCGCGATTCGATCACTGGGTATTTGAATCCTTCGTTACCTTCGTTCCCTTTTGGTGTATCAGTGAAGTCGTTGATCTTGTTAGTTGAAAGGTACTAACCATGGTAATTGCTCGTTCACCATGAAGCCGATCCAGCGGCGATGGGGGTGACCCCACAACCGAAGCCTGGAGACGCGAAGACGTCAGCCGTAGCGCAAGCGATCCTGATTCGGCCTCGTTAAAACTAATTGGGAGTGGCCAACCTTCCAGAAGAGGCGAAGCCCGAAACCGACCGTGAAGCAACGAGCATTTGCAGCGGCCGGACTCCCCGGGGTGATTGAGGGCAGCGGGCGTCGATAGATCAACGAGGAACCTGAGAGACCCGTCCGGGTGGCCCAAGCTCAGGGCCTGAGCTGGACCAACGGTGAGTGGGAATTAATAACCGCTGACCGGCCCGGTCGGGAGTCGGAGGGGGACATAGTAGCGATGATCCGGGGTAATGCCCGAGGAGCAAAGGTCCCCTGCCGAATTCATGTTTTCGTCAAACGTGAGGAGATCCGCTTGGATAAGTATCCCACTACGGAAGAAAGCGGTCAGCCATCGAAGAAGGGCCAATCCCCGATTCCGTCGGAGAAGAAGTCCGGCATCGATCTGCCGCCGAAAGTCTCCGAACTGAGATGGAAGCTGGGTCAAAAGGCCAAGCAGGAACCGAAGTTCCGGTTTTACACTCTGTATGACCGGATCTATCGGGACGACGTGCTGATGACCGCGTGGTGGCTGGTGATGGAGCATAATGGCGCTCCCGGAGTGGATGGCATGACCGTCGGAGACATCATTGATGGACCCGGCGCGGAGGTCTTCCTCGCCGAGCTGCGTGAAGAGCTGCGCACCAACCGCTACCGGCCGCAGCCGGTTAAACGTGTGTACATACCGAAACCGGACGGCCGGCTCAGACCGCTGGGGATACCCACTGTCAAAGACCGGATCGTTCAAACGGCAGCTATGCTGGTACTCGAGCCGATCTTTGAAGCCGACTTCCTGGACAGTTCCTATGGGTTCCGTCCAGGGAGGAACGCTCATCAGGCGATCGACGCGATCCGCCAACATCTCGCCGCTGGGTTTCAGGAGGTCTACGATGCGGACCTGAAATCGTACTTCGACACAATCCCTCATGATGCCTTGATCAAATGTCTGGAGCGACGGATCGCCGACCGCTCGGTCATCAAGCTGATCCGCATGTGGCTGGAAAGCCCCATCGTCGAAACCGACGAGCATGGTCGAACACAGACAACTCGACCCAAGCAAGGCACGCCGCAGGGAGGAGTCATCTCCCCCCTGCTGGCGAACCTGTACTTGCACTGGTTCGAGAAGTCGTTCTACCGCTCGGACGGTCCCGGTCGCTGGGCAAACGCCAAGCTGGTGCGGTACGCCGATGACTGTCGTGGTTTTGGCGCGCTATCAATCTGGGCAGTTGGTCCGGTGGATCGAAGGATTGCTGGAAGGGCGATTTCAGCTCACCGTTAACCGCGAGAAAACGCGCATCGTCAAGTTGCATCAACCGGGTCAGAGCCTGAACTTCCTGGGTTTTACGCTCCGATACGACCGCGACCGATTCGGTCGTGACCGTCGTTATCTCAGCATAACTCCCACAACCAAGGCGCTGATCCGGGCTCGCGAGCGAGTTCGTGAGCTCACGGACCGGAAGCGGAATTTCGTACCGATCGATCAACTGATCGGCGATATGAATCGCTTCTTGAAAGGATGGGGTGCCTATTTTGGTCACGGCCATCCCCGCCGGAGCTACAACAAGCTTAACTGGCATGTGACTGAACGACTGCGTCATCATCTACGACGTCGAAGTCAGCGCCGTTACCGTGTCCCCAAAGACCGGACGTTCTATGCCCACCTTGTGCATGACCTTGGTCTGCGCTTGTTGTGAACGCTTGGCTGCTGATCCTGCGCATGCCCCGACCGAGAGAATTCGGGCAAGCCGGATGCGGGAAATCCGCTCGTCCGGTTTGATGAGGGCGGAGGCGGCCGGGAAACCGGCCCCTCCGCTACTCGACTTCAAAGGATTTCGTTAAACCACCCAGCATCAGCGACATGGCACGTTGAACGCTGAGCCATCTCGGCGTGTGCGTTCGGCGCGACCGCGACATGCGCCGGCCGCCTCCCTGGTTCGCAAACTGAGGTTCCTGTTATCACTGGAACGGGATAAGCCCGCTTCGCTGCGATCCAGTCGCACCGATTCTTCCCGCTGCGCCCATTGTTTCGGTCGTCGTGCGGAAAAAATAATCCCGCAACTCGGCCCAAAACGCTTAGATAGGCTATGGTCTCCAGGTAAGCTGCTTTATGTATCCCGCACATTCGCGGTCTTCGTCCGGCCCGCTTGCAGGGGCGATCACTGTTTGATCCATCGTGTAGGAGGCAAGTCATGCCAGTCTCCGCGGCCCAGATGGAAGCCAATCGGCGCAATGCGCAGAAGAGCACCGGACCGCGCACCGTCGAAGGCAAGAACAAGTCCAGGTTCAACGGGCTCAAGTACGGCCTGCGCCACGAACGCCCGTCTTGCCCGGGGAAGATCCTTTGGAACTGCGCGAACGCTTCGAGGCCTGGAACGAGGCGCTTTTCCCGACCGGCGCCGTCGAGCAATCGCTCGTGCACGACGCGGTCCAGTTTACCTGGCAAGTCGACCGGGCCCGGCATGCCCAGGTCGCTCGTATCGAGTTCAATATCGAGAATAACGGTCGCGACGACGCCCAGCGCCAGGCCGACGAGGTGCTTTACCTGGGCCAGCTCCTCTTTGTGGACCGCCGCGGGCCCCTGAATCTCTTTCCGCACTTCGACCGCACTCGCGCCACGAATCCCGACGCCGTCTCCCGTATCTCTTCCGCACCTCTTGAAGTGGAGCCTTCCGATCCGCCACGGCTGGTGCTGCGCCTCGAGTCGAGCCTCGTCGGCTGCCAGTGGCTGCTCGACCAGTGGGCCGAGCTGCGGTCGATTCTGGACGAGGGCCGGAAGTGGCTGCCGGCCGACAAGCTCAGGGCGACCCGCCTCCTGGGTCGCCAGCCCATGGAGGCAATCAGCGATCGCCGGGTTCTTTTGATCTTTGCCGCGTGCCAGGCCGTTGAGGAGTGTCCGGGTGCGACCATTCCGGAGATCTTCTGGGAGCTTGGCTTTATCGAACGCAAGCCCTATGCCGAGCATCTGGCCGACCGCGGCCTGGACGAACTGACTCCCAAGGACCCCGCCTCGGGGCGCCAGGTGCTGCTGGGAATCGTCGATCAAGCCACACAGGCGATTCAGATCAAGGCCGACGACCATCGCCGCCACGCCGAGGTCAACGCGGCGCTGCTCGGTGATTGCCTGTCATTCGATGACAGTCAGGAAGGCGAGCGGCTGCGCCGCTACGAGCTGGCCGCCACCCGGGGGATTGCGCGCAGCCTTGATACGCTGCTCAAGCTCCGCCGCAAAGGCGCCCAGGTCGATTCGGTGAAGCCTGCCGAAGTGTCATTGTTTAACGAGGGAATCGCATCGGCCGAGAAACCCGAAGGTGCTGGGGACGCCCGCCGAGAGGCCAGCAACAGTTGCGATTGCGAGATCCTCGAAGCGCCCGGTGTGGCGACCACCGAACCCGCCGTGGAAGTCCAAAATGCGACGACCGAACCCATTTTGGCTAGCGAGACCGGAATGGCCGACCCGGTTGAAGTCGAACAGGCATCGACGGCGGACGCTCCAAACTCGACGATCGAACCCGATTGTGCCGGCGAGATCGAAACGTCGAATGCGAATGATGGGGAGTCTCGACCGGCCGCGGCAGTCGAAAACGCGACGACCGAACCCATTTCGGCCGGCGAACCCCGGGTGACAGATGCGGCCGAGTTCGGGCACGCACCGGCCGCCGAAATGAAAAACGCCACGAACGAAGCCAATTGCACGGGTGTCGTTCCTGAAAATGGCGGGCCAGCGCCGGGCCAGGTCGAACGGCATTGCCAGCCAGCGGCGCGTGCTTTTGCGGAACGCAACATGGCCAGCGGGGCCGAGGCCCAAAACGTTGAGAAACCGGACAATCTGCCGCTGAGGGTGCCGGATGCCTTGTTGAAGGATGCCCTGGCTCTCCAGTGGCTGCCAGGGACCCTGGTTCAGGAAATCCTCGAGGCGGCTCGCGAGGAGCGCGCACCGCGACCTGGCGGAAGGGCCCGGTTTCGCGCCGACGATTCTTAATAAAGCCCGGCGACCACCCGCGCGGCCACTGGCTGGACGACGAACTGGCCACCGAGCTGAAAGGCCGGCTCCTGACGACATTATTCAATCCGGATCGATCGATCTGTGTGCATCTGTGTGTATCCGTGGCTCATTTTCTTGTTTGGGGCAACCTGGGCGGAAGAACCGAATGCGAAAACGTTTGAGCCACAGATGCACACGGATGCACACAGATAAGACATGATGACAAACAGAGATCGGGCGCCGCGGCCTACCGGCTTCGAGGACCGCGGCGTCGCAACGTCGCGCGGGTGTGACTGGAACGGGCGTTGCTGCACTCTTTGACAATTCGGTTGACTGGACGTGCCCATGCGGGAGCGAACGCCGATCACCTTGCGACGCAAACCGAAAAGGGGCGGGCGGGGCTCGATGTTCGCTCCGGCTGGGCACTTTTCCCGAAGAGATTGGAACGGTTCGACTCACAAGCCGGAGGCTAGCCTCGATCAATAGGCCAATCGGGATCTGGCACGCGATCGTGAAACCGAACCTCATTTCGTTGTGCGAGCCGGGCCTGCTGCAACGCCTCGTTGGGAAGCGAAGAGCGCCTTACCGTTCCAGATGTGAGCACAATCGCCGATATAGCTCGACCGACGCGTCGATCTCCGACTTTCGAATGGAGACGCTCTCGACGTTGATGCCGATTGGCAAGCGCTTTTCGCGAGCATAGTCCTGCACATCGGTGAATACCCTCTCGCACAGGTCGACGGAGCGCTCCAGCGTGTCGGCCGAATGGCGGAGTTCGTTTTCGAGCCAGCGCGGGAACGAGATGCCTAGCCACTTCATGAATTCGAGCGTGCGCACAGAGCCACACGGTGAGAACGTGAGCACTACGGGGATGGGCGAGCGGCCGGACGTTCGCAAAGACAATGCGTAGTCGGATAGCAAAGATTTTGTGGAGCCGGCATCGTACACTGACTGTGTGATGAAGAAGCGACAGCCCTGGTCCTGCTTGGCGAGCATCCGATGGTGCTCATCCTCTTTCGCAACGTGTCGCTCTGCTATGGCGATGCCACCAAGGACCAGGTTGGAAGCAGCGCGCGCGAGCGCATACGCCTCGGCCAGCGGCAAACCCGGGTGGTGCGATTGGCCGCGTGGGGCGCCGACGAAAACGCTGATGTGCCGGCCGGCCATTGACCGCACGCCGTCGACCCAACCCGAAAACGCCTCGCGCGGGTGCGCGCCCACGCATCGGTACACGATCTTCGGAATCGCGAGCTCGGCGAGCGCGTCGCGTGCGTAGACCTCGGGGTCGACGGTGGGTAGGAACGGGAACGGGCGTTCCTGGCCATCGCGTCCCGGCTCGTCCTGAATGTCGTAGACGACCAAGCCGTCAGGCGCGAGCAGACGAAGTCGATCTACCTGTTCGGCTGCGATGTCACGCAATCGCTCAGGGGTGGATGCGAGCTTCGGCGGCGCGATTCCGTAGAGACGAATCCCGTCGCGCCCATCGTCTAGTTTTTCAAACAGCGTACTCACGGGGAGGTGTTTCTCCGCGTCGATATCGGCCGGTTACGATGACCTCCCACTCGTCCCAACGTGTTTCTCACCAGGATTTTAATCTGTCGCGGCCGGGATCGCCAGCGAGAATCAAAACGCACGCGGTGGCGTATCAATCGGTCCTCAACTCAGCCCCGTTGGGCGTACCCGATCGTCAGTTAGTTAGTCATCCCACCTTCCAAAGATTGACCCGCGTTGAACTGCGGGTCATCTGCGATTCACTCACTGACGAGCATGGGATGGGCGGCAGACAAGGCTCGCCCGGCTCCTTGGCTGGCACCACTGCCCCGTCTGGCGCAAGCTCAACGGCAGGTCGCCGATCAACCAACCTGACGCCCCGGCCATCCAGATGGCCGTGGAGATCGAAAGAAGGGCGGTCAGCGCTTCCGAAGGCGGGCAAGATGCCGGGACCGGGCAAGGCGCTCGCACGGAGTATTGGTTACGCAGCAAGGTGCTATCGACAACTCATAATCACGCGACGATAGCGCGATACGTTGCAAGACCCGAGCCCACAGGCTTTCCGCATCGCCGCCATTGTGTGATTAACTGGATGACGATTATGTTTTGTTTCTGGCGGAAGAGCTTACGAGTCAGGGTGTTAGTTCTATCCGAAAGGGTGTCTTTTTTGCCCTGAACCACAATACTCTTAATTCGTTCGTGCGATTTCTTCGCCCTGAATCCACACTAACGAACGACTTGTGAGTGGAGACGAAGGGGATCGAACCCTCAACCTCCTGGTTGCAAACCAGGCGCTCTCCCAATTGAGCTACGTCCCCGCACGGCCGATAACGGAGTGCATGACCGGACAAGAACCGGGCCATCAGACGCACTGTAACCCCGGCCGTCTGAATGATACCATTCGCGTGGTCACCGATCCAGGCCGACATTAAAGGCGTTTTCTAGCGTCGTTACGGCGCCGGCTAATACCCGCCGCGCATCCATTCCTGGGCCGCTAGTATCGCCCGGGCCCGCGTCGGCCACTGCACGGTCTCCCAGTTCGGCTCGCCACCCGTGGGGACCGTCATCTCGTGGACCCATTGTTCAATCATCTGCGGAGATTGACTGTAGGTGGCCGCGCGACGGATCGTTCCATTGCCGAGCGGCTGCGCGAAAATCACCGTGAAATACGGGAGTGGATCGTAATTCCTTTTCGAGCTGAGCTTGCGAACGTATTCGTCGAGGCTGCTTGTCTAGCTTCGATAAATCCGCACCGAAGAACTCACGAAAAACCGCCAGATTTTCTTGCGGTGTGCGGGGTTTCAAAGGAGGGACCTGGCTCATCACCTTCAAGTACTTCACGAATTCGCCCGCATGCTTCTGAGCCAGATAATGGGTGAGCGCCCAGGCGTTGGCGTAGTCTGTCGGCGTCAGCGAGGTTTTGAGCAAGAGCGATTCTGTTTCGGTGATCGCCCGCTGCCTTGACACGTGAATCGGCTTGATGGCGCCTTCTTCGTCGGCATTCGAGAGCGGATCGCTGAGCTCGCGCAAGGTTGCCATGTGCAGTGAATTGATCGCGGCCAGGCCGCGCCAGACGATTCCTTTTTTCGTGTATACCGTCGTCGCGCAATATTCGGCCAGGCCCTCGACGAGCCAGAGCGGCCAGGCACACGGCCGAGGCTGGAGCCCGATGTTCGAGAGGATCTGGTGCGCTCCCTCGTGGGCGACCGTTTGAGGTTTCAACAGGTTCGCCAGCTTGGGCTCGAGCCGGTCTCGCTCTGACTTCTGATAGAAGAAAATCCGGTTCGTGAAGAACTCGTAGTAGGCCTGGACCTGCGGATCAACCTTTTTATGGGCTCGGAAATCCTTCTCGGTCGCGAAGATCACCGCAACCAGTGGAAATTCATGTTCGTGGACCGGAAAACCGTTGCGCCGGAAGGCGTCCATCAAGCCCTTGTACAGGTCGTCGAGCAAGCGTCCGCTATCCTGGGCGAACGCCTGGGTCGATTGATAGAAGATCAGATAGTGGTCGGTTTTCAACACCCGGTAGTCAGCGTACGGTCCTTTGCTCAGAAGCGTTTCCAGCTGGTCGGCCGAGAGGGGCTGGAAAGGATCGTCGGTGGGAACCAGACGCGTTGGCGTGCCGAGCTGGCCGTCAGGGAGGAGCAGGGCTGTCTTGTCGTCGAATTGTCCGTGGAAGCGCGCGACGACACATTCGCCGAATTCATCGCGAACCTTGTAGCGCTGTTTTTGCTGCGCCGTCAGCACCGGGCCAGGCAAGATCGGCGCGACCGCCGGCTCAGGCGATTGAAGTACCGCCGCCGGGCGAGGCTTTGCGGCCGGTTTAGCGGCCGCTGTCCCCTTCTTGAGAGTGCTCGTGAGCGTCGGTTTTTGAGCGGAACGCGCGGCCTGGATTGCCCGATCGGCGGCCGCAGGCTGATCGCCGCCGCCCGAGGCCTGGAGGTTCGCTTCACCGGCGATGATCGCCAGTAATGCGACCAACGCCTGAACCGCGGGCTGAAAAGCGCCGCGCCAGATCGTGGGCCAGGCGGCGCGGACAGAACCTCCGCGGCCGCCCGGGGAGCTCACCGTGAATTCCATTGCCGGTGTTCTCGTGCGGACGATTTCGAAACAATTTGATGGACGGAATCAACTGAGTCTAGCACCCGCGGCAACCGCCGAAAAGCGGCTTCCTCGCCGTTTGCCGATTTGGCTCAGGCCGCCACGCTGCTATTCGACGACAAAATTCGGACTTTGAATCCGAGCGCCTGCGACAGCGCCACCATTTCACCCAGGATATCGCCGTAGGCCACCGCGATATGATTGCTCATATAATGGGCCATAATCGTTTCCATCGAGCAATCGAGGTCGGCCGCCATGAACGGCCATTGCCGCGTCGTGCCGCGCCACCAGGTTTCGCGGACGTCGTCGGGCAAAGCCACCGATTCACCGCGTCCCAGATCCATGACAAGGCGGCCCGTGCGGTCGATCCAGGCGCGTGCCCACGTGATCGGACCGGGAAGGCTGACGCCGGCGAACGTTCCCCCCGGAACGGGGAAATAGCCGGCCGGCTGGCGATAACTATGGGTGCCGGCGAGCGACGTGACGTCGTGGTTAAATGCATAGGCACCGCAGCTCCCTGAGTTGAGCAAGACCCAGAGAAACCGGCCGTCGTGCCTGGCGCCCCAGCGCACGTCGTGGAACATCACGGCGCCCGGAAGTTCCTTCGCCTCGAGGATGCGTTTCATCAATTCCATCGGGATCAGGTTTCCCTGGTCGGCCTCGGTGCTGGTGATCACGGTGTGACCGTTTCCCTCGGGCCGGGCGTGCGAGTTAAAAAGTCCCTCGGCAAAGTCGCTGGGGGGGAGCAGGTTCAAGAGCCCGAGCTGGTATTGCCAGCCCAGGCAGTCGGCCTTGAACTCGGCGAGCAGATCAAGAACGGCCAGATAGCCGCGAAGTTGTTCACGCGTGGCGGCCGCCGTGAAATCCGCGGCGTCGGCTTCTTCCCAGTGAAAAGTAACGCCGCGATCTTGCACGAACCGCAGCGCATCGTCGACGCGCTTGTCGCTGATCGTTCTGGTTCGATCGATCAACCAGGCCTGGTCGACCTTGTGCTCGGCAAACCCGATCGGGTAAAGCAGCCGCGGTCCGAAATAGCCGTTGATCATGCCCATCGACGTATCGCCGAGCATCAGGGCCAGGACCCGGCGCTGACGGATCGCGTCGGCGACGCCGGCCGCGACCGCGACGGCCTGGGGATCGATGGGACCCGCGATTCGAAGCTCGTCAGTGGGGTAGTTGATACGGCCCGTGGCGCACCATTCGTCGAGCCGTTCCATGAAAGCCGCGTCACTCGTCCACTCGGGTGCATCAGTCCAGATACGCGATGCGGTACGGCCCACGCTTTCGAGCGATGCTCCCGTGTTGAGCAGCGCGACGAGCCCCGGCCACGTTCCCGAGAAATTGGACGCCAGGAGCAGTGGATTCTCTTTTCCCACGACTCCATCGACGGTGTGCGGTGCATAGGTCCAGTGAACGAAGACCCCGATCATCGGGTCGTCGATCGGCCCGAGCTTCGAGATCGATTCGTCCGGACGAGTCAGATAATCTTCGACCAGGTAGGGAACCCGGCCAAGCTTCTTGAGCGCCGCCGAAAGCTGTGCCGTGGCCTCGCGTGAGTTGGGCAGTGCCCATTCGTTGGGTTTGGCCCGGTAATCTCCGGGCCAGAAAAGCGCGACTTTCTTCGACATGGGGCACCCTGCGGTTCAACACGCGGCGACGAGTTCGAGTCAATGGTGAGGGGACGGGTTCGAGTGTATACCGCTCAAAAACGGTTCGCCATGGGAGACCAGCGTGACGCCTTCGCCGTGGGCGCCCGCCGGCGGCCAAAAATCGATCGATCGACCGCACGGCTCGATCATCCATCGGCACGCTTGGCCTTTTTCCGGGCGATTCGTTTCGCGAAGCGATTGACGTCGATCACCCGCCGGCGATGCAGACCCTTGGCGATGGTGTCGATACCGTCGTGCGCATCCACCTGAAAGGTCACGATCGGGCCGCTGACGTGAATCACGCGGGCGCGGCACGTCACCGTGAAACCTTCGGGCGCCGGCGCGAGGTGTTCGATCTCGACAAACGTTCCGACACTCCGCTCGTGCGGCTCGAGCAAGGGGGCGATCGTATCGCGGGCGGTGTATTCGAGATACGCGATGAGCCACGGCGTCGCCAGGATGGCCGGCATCTGCGCATCGGCAAAAGTGATGCGATTCTCCGGACCGACCGTGATCGAAAGTTCCCCGGCAAGGCCCGTGCGCGGCGACTGCTTCATCGTTCGACCCGCCTTGAAACGAATGTCAGCGAAAGGATTTGCACCCCGAAATGGTCAAATCCGTCGAAATCGCCCAGAAGCTTGACCCCTCGGTCCCAAATAACGATAATGATTATTGGTTTGAGAATGAAGAGGAGCATCCGGCGCGAAGACCGTCATACAATGGCTTCGCGCACGGGATCTTCGGGGCGAATACCGACGATATCGGCAATGAGCCGTCATGGACCGGTGGGTTGGGCGGCCAGGGAACTTGAACGGGACGACCTCATATGGCAGCAGCGACTCTCGCGAACAAACCGCGTAAGGTGATCCCCAAGATCCTGGCGGTCATTCATGCAGATGGTTGCACGGGGTGCGAAGCGTGTCTTGAAGTCTGCCCGGTTGACTGCATCTACAAGGTTCCCGGCGAAGAGCACCCAAGTTTGCAAACATGGTGTGATATCGACCTGGATCGTTGTATCGGATGCAAGCACTGCGCCCAGGTTTGCCCCTGGGACGCGATCGACATGGTTGATACCCTTGACGTTTCCTACCACGTGGCGGTCAAGGGGGGCCCTCCGGGCTATGTGGATCATCACTGGGACGAGCTGGTCGATGCGGCTCAGCGCAATGCTGAGGGCCTCGTCGCCAAGAAGAAGTGAAGACGTCACTCGGGCCGGTTCTTTTTAGATTGAGCCAACCTTGGTGCTGAGACCGGCCGCTCGACGTTGATTCCGTCACTCTGTTTCAGCGACCCTCCACGCGAATATCGCGGCGGTGCCGTTCGCTGTGCGAATTTCACGAGCTTCATGCGTACGGGAGCGAGTGAGACGGTTTTTCTAACCGATCCGGAGATCGCAGATGCATCCTGGGAACCGCGGACGATGTTCCAGTTTCGTGGCCGCGCTGACTCTTCTAGGGCTTGGACTGGCAGGCTGTACCGCTGATGAAGGAGCCGCCTCCTCGACACAGCCCGCCGCCGCACAGCAAGGAGGGGCGCCCGCGAAGTCGGGAGCGTCCGGGAAGACCGCGGGAGGCGCGACCGACAGCGGCGAATCGCAGGTGACCACGCCGGCCCGCTCGATCGACCCCAAGCAACTGTCCGAAGTCGTCAAAGAGGAAGTGAAGGGGGGCGAATCGTCAGAGGGCCCCACGCCTTTTGATCACCTCTGGCAGCCCTCGAAGGCCGCGCTGATCAAGGACGAGCCGCTTGCGGTGACAGTGCCCCTGGGCTTGCAGCCGCTCACGCCCAAAGTGTATGTGCCCGCGGCGAATCCGATCACGAAGGGGAAATACGAGCTCGGCCAGCAGCTTTATTTTGACCCGCGCGTGTCGCTCGATGGCACGGTGAGCTGCGCCACCTGCCATAACCCGGCCAAAGGATGGTCTGACGGGATGTCCGTTTCGATCGGGATCGCCGGCCAGACCGGCAGCCGTAGCGCGCCGAGTGTTTTGAACACGGCTTACGGCAAGTCGATGTTCTGGGACGGCCGCGCCCATCCCTGGAAGGTCAGGCTCAAGGTCCCATCCAGAACCCGATCGAGATGGGCAAGCAGTCTTACAAGGAGATCGTCGACCGCCTCCGCAAGATCCCTGGCTATGTCGAGCAGTTCAAGAAGGTGTTTGGCACCGACGTGACGCTCGACGGGATGGCCAAAGCCACGGCGACATTCGAACGCGTCGCGGCGCTTTCGGGCAATGCGAAATACGACAAGTACAACGCGGGCGATAACAAGGCCCTCTCCGAGAGCGAGAAACGCGGGCTCGTATTGTTCGGTCTCACGCTCAACAACGATGACGAGTTCAAGACAGACGCCGTTCGCCAGAAGGCGAAGTGCACGCTTTGCCACGTTGGATTCAACTTCACCGACGAGCAGTTTCACAACCTGGGCGTGGGCTGGAACGAGAAGACGGGCAAGTTCGCCGACCTCGGCCGCTGGGCCATCGATCCGATCGGCGGCAAGTCCGACGCGAGCCTGGGTGCTTTCAAGACTCCGACCGTTCGCGATGTCGAGCACAATGCACCCTACATGCACGACGGCAGTCTGGCGACGCTCGAGGCGGTCGTGGACCACTACGACAAGGGGGGCAACGCCAACCCGGCGCTCGACGTCGACATGAAAAAGCTCAACCTCACCGCGCAAGAGAAAAAGGACGTCGTGGCCTTCATGAAGGCCCTGACCGGCGAGACCAAGAAGGTTGACGACCTGTTGCTCAAGCTGCCCCCGGGCCCTGACGGCAAGGCGCCCGACCCGCGTGCCGCACTCGTGCCGCCGTCGAAGCTCGCCGTGGTGGTTCCCTTTCATCATCTTAATCGCCGTTGAGTTAGAAGCGCACGACAGACTGGCCTGATGCAACGGGTCGGTCAAAAAACGACAACGCCCGGTCTTCCTGGGTTTCAGGGAGCCGGGTTTTTTGTTGCCCACTGGCGACTCGCCGCGGCGGGCATGAATTCGCGCGAGTTTACAAATGGTCTCTGCCAGGCACCCCGACGCGGGTGGTAATATGCACGTGACAGGACATTGCGCCCGGCCGCGATCACCATCCTTTTTCAGGACGCCGAATTCTTCATTCATTCATCTCGCGACTCCGTGGTGATCGATGCGGGCGACACTAGGGGGCTCTGATGCGTCGTGCCTATGCCATCATCTTGATCTTCATTTGCTTCTCGTCGCTTTTCTTGCTTTGTTATGCGCCAGCGCTTTTCCTCGGCCGCCAGTTCGGGTATCGCGATGCGGGCCACTATTATTACCCGCTCAATGAGCGTGTTCAAAAGGAGTGGAACGAAGGCCGCTGGCCTCCGTTGTGGGAGCCCGAGGAGAATGCCGGGATGCCCCTTCTGGGCAATCCGACGGCGGCCGTGCTGTACCCGGGTAAGCTGGTATTTGCTTTTCTGCCATACGAGTGGGGAGCGCGGGTTTACATCGTGATGCACTCGGCCCTGGCGTTCTTCGCCATGCTGGTGCTCATGCGGTCGTGGGCCGTGAGCTGGTTTGGCTCGGCACTGAGCGCACTGGCGTACGCCTTTGGTGCGCCGATCTTGTTTCAATATTGCAATATCATTTATCTGATCGGGGCCGCCTGGCTGCCGCTGGGCTTTCACGGCGTCGACCAGTGGATCCGACTGGGGCGACGCTGGGGTTTGCTCGAACTGGCCTTTGTGCTTGCCATGCAGGTGCTTGGGGGCGACCCCCAGATGGCCTATTTGATCGGTTTAATGAGTATTGGCTACGCCCTGATCGCCGTACGAAGCCGGCACCGTGGGCTCGGCGACGACGATACGCTCGAGACGCCGCCGCGGCGCAGCCGGATCTGGCGATATGTGCCCATCGTGATCGTGGCCGCAACGGGCTACTTCGTGCTGACAGTCGCGCTGGCGCAATGGCTGCCCCGGATGCGCGACGAGCCCCCCGAAGCCGACGCCTCCGCTCTGGTGGATGCTCTGGGCCCCGACGGCGGTCATGGCGGCCTGGTCTATCGTGGGGGTTTTGTTTCTCATCCACTGGTGGCGCCGTGGTTGGCGGTATCCGCTGGGGCTCATGACGGCCGGTCTGGTCTTTTCGAGCGTATTGACCGTCGCGGTGACGGCCGTGCAGTTGTTTCCGGTGCTTGAATTCACCCGGCGGACGACGCGGTTTGCCGAGGGGGGTCCGCACGAAATCTACGCCTTCGCGGTCGAGCCGTATCGCCTGATCGAGATGGTCTGGCCGAACATTTTTGGCACGCAATTCGATGGCAACACATTCTGGGCCGACATCATGCAGGTGCCGGGTGTTCGGCCCAAGGTCTGGGTGCCGAGCCTTTATGTCGGCGCATTGACGTTTGTTCTGGCCATGAGCTCGCTCACTTTTCGCAAGGGGGCGCCCTGGTGTGTTTGCCTCAGTCTGGTCGTGGCGGTTAGCCTTTTTGGCAGTCTGGGCCAGTACACCAGCCCGATCTGGATCGCGCGTGCGGTCGCCGCGAGTACGGATTCGCCCATGATCCACGAATGGGTATCGGAACTTGGCGAGGTCGATCCGGTTGACGCGACTCCGATCCGGCTCGATCGCTACCTGCGCGACGGCGATGGCGGATTCTACTGGTGGCTGGCGACCGCTTTGCCGGGCTTCAAGCAATTTCGCTTTCCGGCGAAGCTTTTCACGTTGACGGCACTCGGCCTGGCCGCGCTCGCCGGGTTTGGCTGGGATCGCGCGGCCGCCGGCCGCGCACGTGCCCTGACGATTCTCTTGCTCATTTTCCTGGTGCTCAGTCTCGTGCTTCTGGCGGGCGTGCTCCTCGAGCAGGAAACGATCCTCGCGGCATTCCGGCGGACGTCGAACCGCTCTTTATTTGGACCCTTCAGCCCGGAAGGGGGTTACCACGCGATCGTCCGCGGCCTGGGGCAGGCAGCCCTGGTTTTCGGGCTCGGCCTGGCCCTGACACTCCTTGCGAAACGGCGGCCCAACCTCGCCGGCGCGGCGGCCGTCATCGTGATGACGTGCGACCTGGCTTCGGCGAATGCACGCTATGTTTTGACGGTCCCGCAAGAGCTGTTCGAGACCAGGCCCGAGGTCTTGAAGATCATCGAGGCCGCCGAGCGCGAGAAACCCTCTTCAGGGCCCTATCGCGTCCATCGCATGGCGGTCTGGAACCCGATCGGATGGCCCGAGGCGGCGTCAAAGGATCGGGTTTTCGAGCTCGTCTCGTGGGAACACGAGACCATACAGCCCAAGCACGGAATCAATTTCGGCGTGCAGTATACGCACACGCTCGGCGTGGCCGAGCTCTACGACTACGAGTGGTACTTCAACGGGTTCCCGCGGAAGGTTTACAACGAAGCTCTGGCCCGAACGATGGGCATCGAGCCGGGGAAGGAGGTCGTGTACTATCCACGCCGCGCTTATGACATGTGGAATACGCGGTATTTCGTCGTGCCCTACTGGCACGGCGGCTGGCGCGACGAGATGCGTGGATACGCGTCGTTCATCTTCGAAACCGAAAGGATCTACCCCGAGCAAGGGCGATTCAACAACACGAAAGCCGGGCTCGAAGCCGAGAAGAACTGGATCGAGACCCGCGACTTCAAGGTATTGCGCAACCTCCAGGAGCTGCCGCGTGCCTGGGTGGTGCACAATGCCCGCATGACCCGGCCGGTGACGGCCCTGTCGCGGGAATCGCGCAGCGAGTCGTTTCAAGAGATTCTCCATGCGGGCGACCGCTTGTGGAACGACGCGACCCAGCACGTGTACGACCCGCGGAACGTCGCCTGGTTCAGCAACGACGATATGTCGGCAATCCGCCGGTACCTCTCCGGCGAGCGGCCGCGCGCTTCGGAAAAAGTGAACGTGACCTACCCCGATCCCGAGCACGCCGTTCTCGAGGTCACGCTGGCGACCGCGGGAATCGTCGTTCTGGCGGACAATGAATACCCCGGGTGGACATTGACCATCGACGACAAACCGGCGCCGATTTATCGCGTCAACGGCACGATGCGCGGCAGCCGCCGTCGACGCGGGACCACACCGCCTGGTTTATTCCTATCGGCCCCGGTCGTTTGCAATCGGCAAGACGGTGTCGCTCGTCGGTATCGCTCTTTTTCTGATGTGTTCGATCGCGTGCATTCGCTGGCCCGTTGCTCAATCGCCGCGGTGACCGTCATGCCCATTTTCAACACCTTGCTGGCACTCTTTTTCTATCGCTAACCCCACCAGGGAGGCTTTCATCATGATCCGGTTCGCGCGCCTCGTTCCGCTGACCTTCGTGATCGTGTGTTCGCCGTTGCACGCCCAGACGTTGATGCAACCCAAGGTGGCATCGACGCCCGGCGAGCCCGACTGGAGCGACCTCTTGCGAGCCAGGTACGGCCTGTCGATGTACGGCGATCTCAAGAATCCCGTCACGAGCACGGCCATCGAGACACCGGGACTCTTTCGCAAGGCGGGTCCGGGATTCGTCAAGTTCACGCCGATTCTCGCGCTCGGGCTGCCGACACGCACGCGGGGCGGCTGGTATTACCCCGAGCCAACGTTCCAGTTGATGCCGAAGAAGACCAATCTCTGGTCATTCATGTTCAAGAACTCGCTCGACGATCTCCGCACCGGATCGAATCTGCCGCCGCCGCTCGACCCGCGTGCCCAGAATGTATTCGACCCGGGCGAGCACGCGTTTGGCCTGTGGATCGCCAACGATCAATTCAACGACAACGGGATCTTCAGTCAGCCGGCCCTTGTCGAGCACTTCAACAAGCGGGTCGGCAATCAGCCCTACAAGGCGATGATCTACCCCAATCGTGACAAGCTGACCGGCAAGGATGTGCCCAACAGCTACGTGATCGGCTGGGAGTATTCCACCAACGACGATTTTCAAGACGTCGTTTGCCAGATCGACAATGTCATCTTCCTCCCGGACAAAAGAATACCTTTACCGTGATCGGCTCACCGCGGCTGGCCGCAGCGAGGCACTGCCTGTCTCGGAGCGGCCGGCCATGAAAGGTAATCCCGCCGAGACGCTGCCCGCCGGATAGCGGTAACCGCGGTGCGCTCGATCAGGCACGGACCACGCTGAACGTCTGCCTCTTCGTTATTTGGGCCCTGGCGTCTTTGTCGTGGCGGCGTTGGGCTTGCCGTTCTTGGCGGTGGTCTCCGTCTTGGCGGGCGCTGGCGTCGCGTTCGTTGCTGGCGTCGTCGGCGTCTCCTTGGGCTTGGCGAGAATGCCGGCGGCGATGTCAGTTTTGGCGCCGCCCGACCCGCCGGCCTTGGGAGCCGCGCCGCCGGCGGCCGCCGTCTTGCTGGCGGCTGGCACGGGCTTGGCCATCTTTTCGAGATAATAGGTTGCGATCGGCCGCACGGCCAGGTCGGGGGCCAGCGTCAGCGCTTTGGTGAAGTGGACGGCCGCCTCGTCGGGTAGGCCGGCTTCGAGATCGCACATCGCCAGGTCGTATTCCCAGCTCCCCTGTTGCGTCAACGTTCCGGGTAGGGTCAAGAAGGCGTTGACGGCTGGCAGCAGTTCGCCACGCGTGAGAATGCTCGCCACGTTGATCACCCGGTTACTGCGTTCGTAACGAACGCGTGGGATCGCTCGTTCGCGCCAGAGTGTCGCTGCCGAGAGATAATTGCCGAGCAAGTAATAAACACGGCCCTGGCGCAGCGCCCCGGAGCCCGGTTCGCTTCCCAGGTTCGGATCATCGATCGCGCCGACCGAAAGCAGCTCGAGAGCCTTTTCCGGCTGACCCGTGTTGCAGTAGAGGTCGATCAAACGCGGCTTCACGACAGCCGGGCTCACGTTGCTGCGCTCGGCATCCGCGAGTAATGCGATCGCCCGGCCCGCGCCGCCGCGTGAGAGAGCAAAGGCCGCCTGCTCGAGTTGGCCGGCCTGTCTTTCGATTTCCAGGTCTTCCAGTTGATTTTCGAGCTGCTTCATTTGCTTCGTCAGCTCGTCATATTGCTGTTGCAATCCAGCACGAACCTGGTCTGCCAGATCGTCGGGCTGGGCCGTCTCGAGCACGGTCTGGAGGCGATCCCTGGCGAGGTCGAACGCGTTGGCGCTCATATAAAGCTGGAAGAGCTCGAGATTGAGCCGGTGCAATTCTTGTCGGGAAGCCTGATCGGTTGGCGGCGGCGTCGTTTGAATCGCATAATTCAAGGCGGTGACGCGCTGCTGAAAGCGTGTCATGAGGGTTTCGAGGTTCGGTGTGGCCGCGCGGATGCGATTACGGTTTTCGGGTGTGATCGGTATTCCCGCGAGCATGGCTGCTTCCTGCAGCATCAGGTATCCGTAGGCGACGTTGAGCCTGCGAAAGGCCAGCCAGTCGTCGGGGCTCTGGGCCAGGGCCTTGCGCGCTTCCTGGATGGCGAGCAGACAGCGCGCGGGCTCGGGAACGGGCTGCGTCTCATCGGTCATGGGCACGTCACCGGCGGTCGCTTCGTTCAACCACCGGAGCGAGGCCTCGGTACGCGAGTGGAGCCGGCTGAACGTTCGATTCTGAAAGATGCTGTCGATCATCGTCGCCGGATTCGGCGGGCGCTCGGCCCCCGGCACGGGATGATTGGTGCGAAACGCCCGTAACTCGGGGTCGAGGCGATTCGACTTGAAAAACGCGAGATCGGATGGCCCCGCGTCGGCCCGGCCGAACATCACGATGCGGCCGTCGTCGTAGAACGGGATCCAGTTCGGGCTTTGCATCAAGCGCCGGTAGGTGGCCGGCGAGCCGCGCGTCTCGATCATGACCGTGCTGATCTCATACATGTCGAGCAGGGGCTTCCAGACGTCGATATCGTCGGTGCTGAGTGCCTTGCGGGTTTTCTCCCACTGTTCGAGCAAGTCGGCCGGGAAGAGCTGAGTTCGGCCATCGACGTACGTCTTGCGTTTCGGCGCGGCCTTCCACACCAGGACGTCGCCCTGCGGCATCGACGTGTTGAGAACGCTCCCCTTGATCTCGCCGTGCTGTTCGAGAAACTCGGCCGCCTCGAAGGCGAAATTATCGGGGTGATACCCGACGCCGAACTGGACTTCGTGCAGCGTGTTTTGCCAGCCGGTGATATCGAGCCAGATACACAGAAAGACGAGCGCCAGCGTGACGAGCCGTCCTCCGGTCGACCATGTCGTCCAGAGCTTGCCCAGCCGCCCCTGAGACCCGTACCGATCGTGATACCACTCCTGGCCGTTCGGACCGACCACCGCCGCGAACACGACCGCGAAGAAGGGGTTCGCGTTCATGAAGATCCCCCAGATCACGGCGACGACCACGAACGGGAGAAAGCGGCTCAATGCCAGCCGCCGCCGGTTCAGGAAAAACGAGCCCAGCGCGATCGCGACGACGATGATGTAGAAGGCCGGTAGCAGGTACCATTCCGGCCCGGAGTTGGTTCGGATCCACGGTCCGAAGAGCGAGAGAAGGTCGATCGTCGTAATTTTCCCGGTCGGCTGGGTGAGCTGGAGATAGGGGTAAATCGCGCTCTCGTAAACGTGATATGTGTAAGGATTCACGAGGCAAACAGCCGCGCAGAGGCCCGTGATCAGCATCGCCAGCGGGGCGCGCGGCAAGCGGGTACTCGGGCGCTCCGCAGGGACCGGCTGCTCGCCCGATTCGAGTTCGACGTCATCAGGCTCCGCGGGGTCAACGATCTCGGGCAAGTTATTCCGATCCAGCCAGAAGCCGATCGCCGCCGCCGCGAGAACCAGGAGGCCCGTCAAGAACGATTGGTCGACGTTGGCCCACAGCAAGAACGTCGGTACCAGGAGCCAGAGCGACCACCCGCGACCCAGATAAAAGGCGCCGAACAGGATGTACATCTCGAATGCGAAGAACAGCAAACCCCAGGTCTTGGGTGCGATCGAGGCGGGGCCGGCGATGCCGCCCATCATCAGTCCATAGGCCGGGTGGTAAGTGACCCCCACGGCGAACGCGACGACAATGGCCGACCACCACGCGCCCGGTCCGCGGTGGCGTATCTTGAGCAATAACCAGGCGGTCAGCATTCGCAGAATCGCGTTGATGACGACGAGCGCCCCGACGGCGATCTGATCGGCGTTTGTGCGGTTGGCGGTCGGATCGGCCGGGTTGACCGGCACCAGCCCGAGAACCGTGTTGTAAACCGTGGCTTGCGCCAGTTGAAAGAGCCAGGGCACATCAATCCATGGCCTGCCGTTTTCCGTGTACGAAAATATGTCCGAGGTGACCGGAGCTCCCTGTTCGGCGATCGTCTGGCCGGTCTTCAGGTGCAGCCAGAGGTGCGTATCCGTCACATAGTTGCACGAAACCATGAATACGAGAAGGATCGCGGCGAGCTTGACGTAGAAGTCGTAGTAGGCGTTCCACTCATTGACGCGCGCCGGGGTCCAGGGCTCGGGCGGAGGCTCGGCATCCAGCTCGGCCGCCGCCGGATCGGCCGCGGCCCCTGCTTCGAGGTTGTCGTCTGCTGGAATCGATTGCGGTACTTCGGGTTCGGTCATCAGAGTCAACTTGTAGAATCGTAATGAATGGCGAATGGTTCGGCGCATGGCGCCGAGCGCACAGAAGAGCTTTATGCTAGGTGGAGTCGGCCAAGCCGGTCAAGAGGGGGGCGGCCGTTCGACCGCCTGGCGGCACGCTCGCATCACCGACGACTGACCGGCGTATCGCCCTGTCCTTGACGATCAGCACGGCCTGCCCAATTTCATCTCGATCGATTGTTCTGGCGCACATTGTGCGTTTCGTTGACTTTCGACTCATCTGACTTACAATGCTCCAGTCACGGAAAGCCGCGGTCCGCTCGATCGGCGGGTTCTCCTAAATGGTTTTCCACCTTAAACATAGTAGTAGTTGTGACCATGCGTCTTCTGACCGCCATTCCTGTTCACAACGAAGAAGCGAGCCTCGTCGGCGTCTTGAGCGAGGTCATCAAGCACGCGGGCGATGTTCTGGTCGTTGATGACGGCTCGACCGATCGCACACCCGAGCTTCTCCGGGAATTTCCGACCGTCTTGACGATCCGTCACCCGCAAAATCGGGGCTACGGCGCGGGCCTGCGCACAGCCTTCCAGGCGACCATCGACGGCGACTACGATGGTCTGGTCACGCTCGATTGCGACGGCCAGCACGAGCCGGAGCGCATTCCGGAAGTCGCCTCCCGCCTTGCCGAGGCGGATATCGTCTCGGGAAGTCGTTACCTCGAGATTTTCGATCCGACGCAGATGCCTCCCGAACAGCGCCGGCGGATCAACGTCGAGGTCACGCGCTGGCTCAACGAATGCCTGGGGCTCAATCTGACGGACGCGTTTTGCGGGTTCAAGGCATATCGCACCGCAGCGCTCAAACAGTTTCGAGATCACCGACGACGGTTATGCGATGCCCCTTCAGGTCTGGGTTCAGGCGGTGGCCCGCGGCATGAGCATCATCGAGGTGCCTGTTCCGCTCATTTATCTCGACGAGTCGCGGGCCTTCGGCGGTGCTCTCGATAACGCCGACTACCGCTTGAAACACTATCGCCGCGTGTTCGAGGAGGCGCTCGAGCGAGCCGGCCTGCTCGCTGCGGCAGGATGTTTGGGATGACGCCGGGCGCACTCCGGGCGCCCGCGATCGACGGCGGAGTGCTCGTTGATCCGCCACCTCAGTCGGTCGTCCGGAGCGATCGCCGATAACGCCAGACACCTGCTCGCCTGGGACTACGATTTCCAGGGAAGGCAGGGCAAGTGGCTGCGTTCGGCGGTGCGTTCGGAACTGATCGCCGCGGCGGAGCGGTTTCTCGCGCGGCATGAAATGGCCGGCCCCACGTTTGATGCCGATGCCGTGCGCCGGGTGAGCAACCATTGATCGTGACCGGACATCAGCCCGAGCTGTTCCACCCTGGCGTCTGGATCAAGAATTTCGCGATCGCCTCGATTGCCCGGCAGACCGGCGGCGCGGCACTCAACCTGATCGTCGACAACGACATCCCCAAGTCGTCGTCGATCGCGGTGCCGTTCGAGCAGCGCCGGGGGCCTGCGAAGCACTCGCGTTGACTTCGATCGCTGGGGCGGTGACGTTCCCTTCGAGGACTCGCGGGTCCTGGAGGAAGGGCAGTTCTCGACATTCGCCGAACGTGTCCGCACGACGCTGGGGGGCGTGCAGGCGAATCCCCTGATCGACGAATTCTGGCCGCGCGTGCTCAGCGACGAGCAGACGTCGCGGCCACGCACGGGCTGCGGTTTTCTCTGGCCCGCCGCGAGCTCGAGGCGTCGTGGGGCGTCCACAATCTCGAAATTCCGATGAGCGCGGTCTGCGAGAGCGACGGCTTTTACTGGTTTGCCTCGCATCTGCTGGCCCAGCTTGATCGCTACGTTCGCGTTCATAACGAGGCCCTGGACGAGTATCGGACCGATCACGGAATCCGCAGCAAGAACCATCCGGTCGCGGCGCTGGCGCGGCAAGGCGAATGGCTGGAGGCGCCATTCTGGGTCTGGCGGGCCGAGCGTCCCCGGCGCCGCGCCCTGATGATCCGGCAACGCCAGCGAACGATGGACTTGCGCATCGCCGGCGAAGACGAGATCTTGCTGGAGCTGCCATTGTCGCCCGATCGCGAGGCCTGTTGCGCGGTCGAGCGTCTGCGGGAGCTGCCGGGTCGTTCCGTCCGGCTGCGTACCCGCGCGCTGACCACCACGCTCTTCAGCCGGTTTCTGCTCGAGCGACCTCTTCATCCACGGCATCGGCGGCGCGAAATATGACGTGCTCGGCGACGAGGTGGCGCGGCGGTTTTTCGGCATCGAGCCGCCGCGCTTCCTGACCGTCTCGATGACGCTCTGGCTCGGCTTGTCAGCCGGCGAGAAACGCCCGGCGATCGACCCGGCCGCCGTGCATCGGCAGTTGCGCGACCTCCAATTTAACCCCGATCGCCATTTGTCCGAACCGTTGGACGACGAAGTTCGTAGATTTGGTAAGGTCCAAGCATCAGGCGATCGCGGGTCCGGTCGCGACTCGGTGAAGCAGCGGCGAAGCAGGCGGCGTGAGATCCTTCGGTATAACGATGCGACTCCAGCCGTATGTGCGCAGTGAGCGACACGCGCTTCTGGCGTTCCGGCGTCTTTCCCAGCAAGAAACGCGGTCGAATCGGATCGCACGAAATCGCGAGTTTTCGTTCGTGCTTCATTCGGAAGACCGACTGAAGAAAAGCTTGCTCGAGCGTTCGTGGGGATGGAGCGACCCGAGAGAGACTGCCACTTTCGCGGGCGGACGAGCGGTCGTGACAGACGGTCTTGCCTGAGCGGCCCGAGGCGCGATCATTCCGCCCATCGCGGACATTCCCCAAGCGGGAACTGTCAACGGTGCGAGTCGTGCGTTGGTTGAAAAATTTCGGCGCCACGCTTTCTTTTTGCGGCATACCGCATCGAGAGCCCGTACAATGAAGACTAAACCGCGTGTGACGTCACGTGTGGAACTCCCTTGGAATTCAGCGGACGGCCGCCGCTTGCGGCGTGTCTCCACGATGGGCGACTCGATGAAAGCCCCTGCGCCCGGAGCTCGGCTCCCTTTTCGCCGCGGCTCGGTCGAATATTGCGTTGGTACCGAAGCCGACCATGAGGCCGTCTATCAGACGCTGCTTCATGTGTTTCACGGGCCTGACCGCGAATCGTTCCTGGGTGCGCTTTCCGACCCCGTCTATCGGCCCGAGCAGCGGCTCCTGGTCAAGGTCGACGGCCGGATCGTCAGCCACGTCCATCTGACCGAGCGGCAGCTCCGGTTCGGCTCGGTCTCGGTGCCGATCAACGGCGTGATGTGGGTCGGCACGCTCCCCGAGTTCCGCGGGCATGGGGTTCGCGCAAAACCTCGTGCGGCTGGCCAGTCAGCGCGCACGTGAAAACGGCGTCGTGCTCCAGGTCCTGACGACCGGCATGCCACAGTTCTACCGGCCGCTCGGCTGGGGCATTTGCGGCCGCCAGACGTTCGGCCAGACCATGAGCCGCAATCTTGCCCCAGGTCAGCGACGGGATGATCGAAGGCCGTGGCGCGATCTGGCATGTCCGGCCGTGGCGGCAGGTCGAGCTCGGCGACCTGATGTCGCTCTACGAGCAGCAATACTCGCGCACCACCGGCACGATCGTTCGTTCCGAGGAATACTGGCGCTGGATGATCGGCCGCAAGTACGCCCACGTGATCTGGGTCGCCTGCCAGGGTGAGACCGTGCGCGGCTATGCCTTCATCAAGGATCACAAGATCCTCGAAATCGCCTCCGACCCCGAATATCCCGCAGGCCATGCGTGCATTGCTCGGCCGCGTGCGTGCCGAGGCCCTTGAACGCGCCTATCCCGAGGTGACCGTCTACGCCCCCAGCGATCATCCGGTGATCGAGGCCGTGCGCGGAACTTCCGGCCGCACGATCGACCAGGAATGCTACGAGGGAACGGTCTCGATGTACCACATCCCCGACCTCGGCGGGTTCCTCAAGGCGATCTTGCCCGAGCTGGCGCGGCGCGCGACCGAGTCGGGCACGTGCGCTCCCGCTGGAGCTTGGCATCACCCAGGACGATGGCCGCTGGTTGATTCACATCGATGGCAAGAAGTCGCGCGTCGAGCCTGAAAAGTTGAGCCGCCGGCACCTGACGCTGACGCCATCGGCACTCGTTCGATTACTCATGGGGCACCTCGACGTCGACACGGCCGCCGAGGAAGAAGGGTTCATCGCCTCGACGGCCACGGCCCTCGACGCGGCGCGGGTTTTGTTCCACCCGCAGCCAATCTGGCGCAGTCCGCTCGATAGCGCAACAGCCTGAACGGAACGGAAGTGCAACTGGAATCGTCGGAGGCGGAAGCGGCGGCGTGCGACACGGCGAGGATCGTCGAGCCCAGCGCCGCCATTGCGCCCGATGGACGGGCAGGGGCGCTCGCGAGAACAAAGACACGGCGTCCATTCGTGCCGGTGCGCCGTGCATGGCGTCGCGGCGTCGCAGTGACGTCAGAGCCCGTGGTCGCCGCGTGAGCGGAAGAGGAACTTCTTGACCGGCGGCGATATCAGGTAGAGTGAGAGCACCGCGTAGAGTATGAGGATGCCGACCCCCGTTGCGATGCGCTCGGAATTAATTCGCTCTTCGAACGGTAAAATCAAGATCGCGGCGTCGCCGGGGTCTTCCGGCTTGATGTCGTGCTTGATCACCTGATCGGGGTCGCGCAGCATTGGCTCGATGAGCGGATAGGCGACCAGCCCGACCAGGTTAAACGCGACGCCCAGGCCCAGGGCCAGCATGAGCGGTCTGGCAGATCGGCCGCGAATAAACTGGACACATGCGTAGATGCCGAATACAGACAGGATCGCCAGGCTGAGCCAGAAATAATGTTCGACGCTGGACGTTCCCCGTGTCGACTGGATCACCGAAGTGAGCGCCAGGATGATGCCCGCCGTGCCGCAGATGCCGCCGATGATCGCCACGTGCAACGGTGGACCGCCGGGACGCGGCGGCGCCGCCGGCGCGAAATCATCTTCAAGGCCGACGCGCATGCCGGTCTCTTGATCGGTGCCGCACGTCGGGCAAATCGACATTCCAGCGGGCACGCCCCCGCCGCAATGCGAACAGCGGCGGGCCCTCGCCCGTGCCTCCGCGGCTGTCTGCCGGCGGCGCGCTGCGCCAGTATCCGCGAACAGGGCCGACGCGTCGGCGGTCGCCGAGCCAGAGACGGCTTCGCCACGCTCGACTTCCCGGCCGCTCACCAGCGGCAAGTCAAAGGTGTCGCGCAGGTCGCCCGTTGATGTGGCCGCCGGCAAGTCATCAAGGTTCGGCGGCATTTTTTCGAGATCGAACGACGTGAGTGCGGCGTCAGTCGTGCCGGCCAATGTGGAAACCGAGCTCGCGTCGGCCTCCGTGACGACGAAGCGGGTCGTGCATCGCGGGCATTTCAGTCGCTTGCCCACGTTCACGTGGGGTGGCAAGTTCAAGACGACGCCGCATTTTTGGCATTGGATGGTCCGGGGCATGGGTGCTGATCGCGCTGATCCTCGTCCGTTGCGTGGTGGCTCAGTGCCTCGGGCGGCCGCTCGAACGTCCGCCGCCCGATAAACCGCGTCGAGTTCGGGAGCCTCTATCCTACCCTTGTCATACGAGAGGCGTGAGTCGAAAAGTTGCCGCAGTCGGAAATTTTGTGGGATCTTCTTTTAGTGAAGCCAGGCTCGCTCTCCCGCGTAATATCCAGCATGCAGCCAAATCATGGCACATGCGGGCGCGTCGTCAACGGGTATGTGCTGAGAGTGTCAAGAATGCCGGCTGGTGCCGGGTTGGCCTTTGCGAATCGGCTTCTTCAGCACGTGCTTGACCGGCGATGTGCGCGGGGGGTAACGTGTGGTGGGTCAATGGCCGCAGGTGCCACGGCCTGTGCGGCTCGTTGCTAATGACGCGACGGCGTTATTCTAAAGAGGCCGGAAGTGTCAGGGTCAACCGGGCGGCTCGTCATGCGGCGGGCCAGTTCGGCCGGCGGGCGTTGTGCCCATTGGCCGAGGGTGGTCCGAACCGACCGTGGTCTAGCTCCCAGTTTACTGGAGTCCATTCTGATGAGAGATAATCGCAAGGTGAGCCGGCGGGGTTTCATGGAGACGGCGGGGGCGACGACCGGGGCTCTTGTCGCCGCCGGAGCCTTTCCGCATCCGGCTGTCGCCAACGTGAAGGGGGCCAACGAGAAGGTCAACATCGCGATCCTCGGCCCGGGCGGCCGCGCACAGGAGCATCTGCGCATCCTTCTCAAGATGAAAAACAAGGAACAGAAGCCGGTCGACATCATCGGCCTCTGCGACGTCTGGGACGGCAATGAAGAGGTCGGTCGCGGTCTCTACTACTCGGCCAAGAAGTGCGGCCTCGACTGGGAAGGCAAGGACAAGGACCGCGTCACCAAGGACTATCGCAAGATCCTTGACAATAAAGACGTCGACGTCGTCTTGATCGCGACGCCCGACCACTGGCACGCCAAGATGTCGATTGACGCCATGGAAGCGGGCAAGGACGTCTACTGCGAAAAGCCGATGACGCACACGATCGACGAGGCCCGGCGCGTCTCCGAGACGGCTCAGAAGACCAAGCAGGTCTTCACCGTCGGCGTCCAGTCGACGGCCGATCCCCGCTGGCGCATGGCCAATCAGATGATCACCGAGGGCAAGATCGGTCACGTCATGCAGGGCCAGACGAGCTATTACCGTAATAGCAACGAAGGCCAGTGGCGCTATTACAAGCTCACCAAGGACATGACGCCCAAGACGGTCGACTGGAAGATGTTCCTGGGCACCGAGTTCGGTTTGGCCCCCGAACAGCCGTTCAACCGCGCGCGTTACGCCCAGTGGCGCTGCTACTGGGATTTCGGCGGCGGCATGTACACGGATCTCTTTGTGCACCAGCTCACGCACATGATCCTCGCGATGGGCGTCCGCTTCCCTCGCCGGGTTGTCGGCGCCGGCGGCCTGTATCTCGAATACGACGGCCGCGACGTGCCCGACGTCGCCACGGTGGTTGCCGACTATGATGAAGGTTGCCAGCTCCTGATCACCGCGACGATGTGCAATGACGTGCAGCTCGGTGAGATCATCCGCGGCCACCTCGGCAACATCCGCTTCGGTGCCAAGGAGAAAGACGGATTCGTCGTTGGCAATCAGGACCACGCGCTCAAAGGCAAGCCCGCCCCTCCGGGCGGCAGTTTCGGCTTCGAGGGCGAGAAGTTCAATCCCGAGCAGCCGCGTGAAGACACGTATGCCCTCTGGGAGCACTTCCTCGGCTGCACGCGCTCGCGAAACCCGGAGACGCTCTGCCCGGCCGACCTCGGCTATGCCGCGATCGCCACGGTCAACCTGGGCGTCAAGTCGTATCGAGAAGGCAAAGCCTACTATTTCGACAAGGAAACCGGCGAGGCCTGCCAGGCCGACACCGGCTGGGCGACCCGCTGGGAAGAGCGCGGCAAGCTCCGCGGCAAGCCGAATCAGGTCATCGGCTGGAAGGCCGGCGAAACCGGCTCGCTCCTCAAGTCTCCTGACTACCAGAAGCTCGAGGGCGACTGGGTCGACGGCAAGGACCCGGCCCAGTCAGCCTGATCGGATCGATGAGATTTGTTGAAAATCTCTGATCACAGAGTTCGGAAACGGGCGGGCCATCGCATGACGGCCCGTCCGTTCTCATTTCGCCAAGTCCCGACCAAACTCATTTCCCCAAATTGAGTCGGGATCGTCAGAACTTGCGATCGACGCTTTGACGTAGCCAGTTCCAGGGCGTCTGATCATTTCTTGACCCGGTCGACTTTGTTTTCCCAGCGCAGCGTGCTGACGTATTGCCGTACCTCGGGCGGCAGCATCGTTCGCGCTTCGGCGATTCCGTACCTGACATGGTACCAGTTATCTTCATGATGAATGAACATGTCGTATTCCGACCATGGAGGATCGTCAAAGGTCGACTTGCGAACAATTTTCATTCGTTCGTAGGCCTCCTGCTGTTGAAAGCTGACCCGTCCGAAACTTTCCCAGTCTGCTGGTGTATCGCGTCCGACGCACGTGACGGAAAGTAGCGCCTTCGACCGCCGGGCGATTGGACCTGGCGAAATCGGCGCCATCTCGAGCGATCCGCGATCCACCGCATTCCATCGGGGAGGAACGATGATCGAGAAACCGTCCGGATGAAAAAACCTGTTCGCCTCGTCCGGATATTGATGGGGGATGGGATCTCCGGTCGGCGTTCGCCCGTTTCGAAGGACGGGCCAGAGACAGACCGCGAGCAGGGTGTAAACGAGTCCCACTGCGACGAATTCGCCCGGGGTGGGCCATCGAGCGCGAAATCCGCCGCGGGATTGATCGGAGCGTGTCATCGTTTCGTGTCCGTACAGACGTTCAGCCTCTGGTGTGAACTTTGCCAGCCTGGGCGGTCGCCCCGTCCCGGAAGGGCAAGTGTATGGCGACAAATTGATTGGCCATACCTTGGTTTATTATGGTTGAGCCATCGAGCGTCCTGCCAGATCGTCAACATCGTGCTGACCCCGAGCTCGCGATTGCTCGCAGGATAACCAGCGTCCTTGCAGACAGACCCTTTTGAGGGCAAGCTCTTGAAGACCGGCGTGTCTCAGGATGACGAAGTCGGCGGTTGCCCCTGCCTCAAGTCGGGGCGTGGCTCGCCCAGGAGCCGCGCTGGATTGTGTGTGACTGTGTCGATCGTTTGCTCGAGCGACCAGCCCGACACGCGCCGCAGCCGGCTCAAACCGGCCACCAGGTCCTGGTTGGATCCAGCCAGGTAGGGCGTGCCCGCAACCATGATCTTGCCCGACGGATCGACGGCCCAGGTCCCGTACTGACCCGGAGGCAAACCCGCGAGCGGGCTCGCGTCGCTCACCAGAATCGTTCGCTCCGGGCCTTTGACACGCACCAGAACGCGGAGCGTGGCGTCGTCAAGATGGTGACCGTCCGCAATGAATGAGGCCCAAAGCGAATCGGCCGCGGCCTGTTCCCAGATCGGGTTCGGATGACGTTCGAGCTGCGATGCGATCCCATTGCCCAGGTGCGTACTGAGCGTGGCGCCCGCTTCAACCGCGGCGCGAATGGTCGGACCGTCGGCGGCGGTATGCCCGAGCGAGACCACCACGCCTGAGGCTGCGGCGCGACGAATGAATTCGATTGCGCCGCGACGCTCGGGGGCCAGCGTCATCAGCCGGATGCGGCGGCCCGACGCGTCCTGAAGCTTCTGGAACAGTTCCCATTCCGGATCGCGCATCGATTCGGCCGGATGGGCACCGCGATAGCCGTCGCGCTCGGAAAGAAAAGGCCCTTCGAGGTGAATCCCGACAATGCGCATCGCCACGTCGGGAAAGGTGTCGCAGGCCGCCGCGATCGTGCTGACTCCATGGAGCATGACGTCGATGGGAGCGGTGATCAGTGTCGGGCAGAGCCTGGCGACACCGAGCGGCCCGTGGCCGCGAATCAGCTCGGCGGCCTTGTCGACGGTAAGCTCGGAGCTCGAAAACGAGTGCCCCCACCGGCCGTTCGTTTGAATGTCCCAGAATGCCGGAGCGATCCAGTCGTCGTCAGGGTCGGGCTCGGCGTGACCGCCAACGGGGCGCAGGGCTCCAATGACCTCACCCGCGAGCTCCACTTCGAGCCAGCGGCCGTCGCGGTAGTCGCGTGCGCGGATCAACGTCATCTTCTAGCGCTCTCCCGAGGTCCGGCAGCTTTCACGCCGGCGCAGGCTCGCGGCAATGAAGTCGCGAAACAACGGATGCGCTTTCGTCGGCTTCGATTTGAATTCCGGATGAAACTGGACCGCGAGGAACCACGGGTGGTCGCGCCGCTCCATGATCTCGACGATCGTTCCATCCGGGCTCATCCCGGTCGGAAAAAACCCCTGGTCCTGGAATCGCTTGCGATACGAGTTATTGAGCTCGTACCGATGGCGGTGCCGTTCGTTGATATGATCGAGCCGATAGGCCTCGTGCGCCAGGCTGCCGGGCGTGAGTGTGCACGGCCACGATCCCAGCCGCATCGTGCCGCCACGCTCGCGCACTGATTCCTGCTCTTCCATCAGACAAATCACCGGGTGGTCGGTCGCCTGGTCGAACTCGGTGCTGTTGGCATTGTCGAGACCGATCAGGTCACGCGCGCATTCAACGACCGCGCACTGCATGCCCAGGCAAATGCCGAAGAACGGCACCTTGTGCATCCGCGCAAACCGGATCGCCTCGATCTTGCCTTCAATGCCGCGCATGCCGAAACCGCCCGGAACGAGAATCCCGTCGGCCCCCGCGAGCAGGGCTTCTGCGCCTCGGCCTTCGACCTGCTCGGCCTCGATCCTGACGACCAGCACGCGTGTCCGATTGGCGATACCCGCGTGGTCGAGCGATTCATACACCGATTTGTAGGCGTCGCGATGCTTCATGTACTTGCCGACGACGGCGATCCGAACCTCGTGGTTCGGATGCTTGATCCGTTCGACCATCTCGCCCCAGGCGGTGAGGTCGAGCGGCCCCGCCTTGAGATGGAGCCGCCGCGTCAGGATATCGTCGAGCCCATGATTGACGAGCGAAAGCGGCACCTCGTAAATGCTGAACTGCTTGTCGCGTTCTTCGATCACCGCCTTGGGCTCGACGTTGCAAAAGAGAGCAATCTTCTCCTTGTCGTCGGAAGCAATCGGGTGCTCGGTGCGGCAAATCAAGATATCCGGCTGAATGCCGATCTGCCGCAGTGCGCCGACGGAATGTTGCGTCGGCTTGGTCTTGAGCTCGCCGGCCGCCTTGAGATAAGGGACCAGGGTGAGGTGAATATACAGGCAGTTTTCCCGGCCCACGTCCATCGCGAACTGGCGGATCGCCTCGAGAAACGGCAGGCCCTCGATATCGCCGACCGTGCCGCCGATCTCGGTGATCACGACGTCGACCTCGTCGCTGGCCAGGCGGTGGATGGCGGCCTTGATCTCGTCGGTCACGTGGGGAATGACCTGAACCGTCTTGCCCTCGTAAAAACTCCCCTCGCGTTCCTTTTGAATGACCGACAGATAAATCTTGCCGGTCGTGTAGTTGCAGTCGCGGGTCAGCGGGGCATGCGTGAACCGCTCGTAATGACCGAGGTCGAGGTCGGTCTCCGCGCCGTCGTCGAGAACGTAAACCTCGCCATGCTGATACGGACTCATCGTTCCGGGATCGACGTTGATATAAGGGTCGAATTTCTGAAGCCGGACGCGCAGGCCGCGCTGCTCGAGCAACATCCCGATCGATGCGCAGGTGAGCCCCTTGCCGAGCGAGCTGACGACTCCGCCTGTGACGAAAATATGTTTGGCCATTTCCTATTCTGCCCATCTTCTGATCATTTGTATGGCACGTTCCAGGCGTCTAGTATACCACGGCCGACCGGAATCACGACGCCTCCTCTCGAAGTTGCGGCCGGCCGGGGATAGAATAAAGCTCCTGGCTCACGCGTGGGTGCGCAGAGTCTGTTTGGCGTTTTTCCGGAGCCGACGAGATGCCGCCGCCCCCCCTCAGCTTGAACCGCCGCCGGTTTCTCGGATGCTCGGCGGCGGCCAGCCTGGCCTTGTCGCAGGGCAACCTCGCCGAAGCGGCGGCCGTCGAGGCCGACGCTAGCCCGGTTCGTCTCGGCCTGATCGGCGTCGGCAGCCGCGGTACGGCCCTGCTGCGCAGCACGCTCGAGCTACCGGGGACGTCGATCCTGGCGATTTGCGACAGCGAGCGCAAGCACCGCCAGCGCGGCCAGGGCATCGTCGAGAAAGCCCGAGGCGCCAGGCCCGAGGCTCACGACGATGTCAACGCCCTGCTCGAACGTCCCGACATCGACGCCCTGATCGTGGCACTCCCGTGCGACCTGCACGAAAAGATCTACCGCGAAGCCCTCGCCGCGGGCAAGCACCTCTACGCCGAAAAGCCCCTGGCGATCACGCTGGCCGGTTGCAATCGCCTGATCGACGACGCGGCCAGGCGGCCCGAGCAAATTTTCCAAGTCGGCTTTCAGCGGCGGTCGAACCCCCGTTTCCGCGAAGGGGTCGAGCTGATCCGCCGCGGCGAGCTGGGACCCTTGATCGAGGCCCGCGCCACCTGGACCAGCAGTAACGGCCCGGTGCGCGGGCACGACGGCTGGCTGGGCCGCCGCGAACGCTCGGGCGACTGGATGGTTGAACAGGCCGTGCACATCTGGGACGTCTTGCACTGGATCAAGGGCGAATTGCCCGTACGGGCCAACGGCTGGGGGCGTCGGAACCTTTTCGCCGCCGCGGAACCATCGCGCGACGTCACCGACCACTACGCGGTCGACCTCGAATGGCGCGACGGCTTTCGCGCCTCGTTCGTGCAGAGCTGGGTCGCCCCGGCCGACGAGAATTTCACCGGCTCGAGCTTACGCATCGTCGGCGAGGAAGCGGGCTTTGATTTCGTCAGCGGTTCACTCACTTACCGCGACCGGTCGCGCACCCGCCGGACCGTCCAGCCAGGTGCCCAGGCCGACACGCGCATGGCGCTCGAATCGTTTCTGAACGCGGTTCGCGTGAACTCGAACTCGAACTCGCGCTCGACTTCGACGTCGCCGCTGTCGCTCGACGACGCGCGGGCCGCGACCGAGATGGGTCTCCTGGTGCGCCACGCGGTCGACCTGGAGCGCGTGGTGTCGATCGAGGAAATCCGCCACACCGGGCTAAACGCGGACCTGTGACGATGACGACGCAAATGGACACGGCGTACAGTGAATTCCATGGCTTTTCGGGATTCACGACCGCGAATCCCTCGAGCATGGCGACGTCACAGAGCCGCTGATCGTTGCAGACAAAGTAATCGATCGGGTGAATCTGATGGACGTGGAGAGCAACGCTCAGCTGTAGGGCGTCAAGGGTACGGATCTGACGTCGAAGCCCGTGATCAACGATCAATCTCTGTGCTCGACTGAAATGAGAGTCACGGAGCCGTAACACCTGGTATTTGCCCCGAGCGACATGAGTGGCAAAGAGTGTGCGTAGAAAACCGAACTTGGCGGCATCGAATTCTCCGGTCCGGACCTTGATCGCGAAGACCGACATCACCTCGACCAAAGGTCAAGCGAGCGATAAGTAGCTCGGCGCCCGCCCCGTGGATCACGCGATTGACCACATCGGTGCCGGCCTCGACGTGATAATGCTTGATTAAAGCGCCAGTGTCGAAGAAATATCGAGGCATTACAGGCGTTCTGCTCTTTCCTGTTCGACGACCACGCGGGCCATGGAATCCTTGATCATCGAGGTGGCCGCACGGACGTGGTCCAGTGTAACGCTGTCATCGGCATCATCCTGGCACGAGGCAACCGCCTCATCATCGATCAAGTCGTCCACGGAGGTGCTCTCGCCCAAACCGGCGTGTTCGTACGCTTGGTCCTCCCGCCAGAAACGCCTGATGGCTTCTAATACCACGTCTTGTTCAGTCCGGAACGCGCCAGTCGCTACTTTTTTCTGGACGAATAACTTCAACTCATCGGTCAGTGGAACGTTCATGGACGAAGGCTCTGATCCAGAGAAGAAACCCTGATTGACGCGAATCATTTTACCGCGGTGGACCGGCTCCTGCCAAACGGCATACGCCGATTCACGACGCCGCATGACGCCGGAACTCGGTCTTCTGATCCTGCCCGATTGGCCGTCTCCGGCTGCCGCCGCGATGTCAACTGATTAGCATCGAAGACGGAACGTCGTTCGCCACGAATTTTCAAACGAATGGTGCCCAGCCAGGCGGCGCTACTCATGGCCACAAACGAGCGACCGAGCCGCGAGTCATTCATCGCCTTCTGGAAAAATTTCGACACATTCGACAGGGGCGACGCTCTCCTCTACATCGTCTATCCCGGCGTCCTGGTGCTCTACGCCTTCGTTGTTCGCTATCTCGATCCCGAGGGGCGTTTGGCACTCCCTTCACTCATTACCGCTGTGGCCTATGTGATCTTGTATCCTTATTTCCTGATTCATGGCTTTCACAAGCGATTTGGCCGTTTCATTCGATGTCCGAAATGCGGCGATTGGTTTGGCCAGGATATGAGCGGCGCTTATTCGGGGCCGAATCCGAGGTTCAGAACGGTCATTGAAACGGGGCGCTGCGTCCAGTGCGGCGAGCCCATTCTGGCAGACGTGGCAGACACGCCATGAGGGGGCCCAAGTCGTCCTGACTGAACGTGCATTCCTTCACCTGTGCGGCGACCGCGCATGAAGCTTCAAATAGCCTGGCCCGCGGACGATCCGGCCTGGCTTCGCGCCGGTATGTCGGCCATCGTGCACCACTTTCGTCCCGTTCACGAAGACATGTTTGATACCGACGGACGTCTGGTGAGGTTTCTCATAGGTCGCCCGATCGGCAATCGTGTCCAGGTCGAACACGACGAGATCGGCCCAGAATCCCTCGTGCAATAGCCCACGGTCGCGGATCGACAGCCGCGCCGCGACGGCCGACGTCATCTTGCGGATCGCCTCTTCGAGCGACATGACCTTCTCGTCGCGCACGTACCGGCCAAGAATCCGCGGAAACGTGCCGTAAGCGCGTGGATGCGTCAGACTGGTGGCCTTCTCGGGGTTGATCCCCTCGGCATCGGTGCCAAACTTGATCCAGGGCTGCTGGAGCTGGAGCCGGATGTTTTCCTCGCTCATCAGAAAATAAACCGTGCCGATGCTCTTATGCTCGGAAACGATCAGATCCATGGCGGCGTCGATCCAGTGTTTTCCCTGGGCCTGGGCGATCTCGGCGAGCCGCTTGCCTTCGTATTTCTTGTTTTCGGGTTTGGTCAGCTCGACGATCAGCACATTCTCGGGCGTGGACAAGACCCCCATGCTTTCCCACGGGGTTTTTTGGTCGAGAACCTCGGCGCGAATCCGCGCGCTCGCCCGGATCGGCAAGCCGCTCGAAGAGTTTGCCACCGGCCGAGGCAAATGGCGGCAAAACCGCCGCGAGCCCCGTCGAGCCCGCGACGTACGGATACATATCCGCGCCGACGTCCTGACCCTGCGCGCGGGCGGAGGCAATGCGAGTCACAGCGGCCGCGGCCTTCGGCCAGTTGCGGCGGCCGGCCGCCTTGAGGTGATAGATCTCGACGGCGACACCCCCGGCGCGACCAATCTCGATGGCCTCGTCGATCGCCTCGAGCAATCGATCGGCTTCCGAGCGAATATGCGAGATATAAAGACCACCAAAAGGGGCCATCGCACGTGACAGTGCGATCAGATCATCTTTGGCGACGAAATTATCCGGTGGGTAGATCAAGGCCGATGCCAGGCCAAACGCACCGTCTTCCATCGCAAGGCGAACGAGCCCGCACATCGCGTCAAGCTCGGCGGCCGAGGGCCGCCCTTGTTCCATCCCCTTGACATGGGCTCGAATGGTCGCCGACCCGACGAACGAGCCGAAGTTGACCGATCCGCCGTGCTGTTCCATCGCGCGGAGCCAGGCATCGAAGCCGTGGGCACCGGCGAAGTCGGCCGCGCGAACGGCGGCGCTTGGTTCGTCAATCCGGGCAATGGCCGTCGTGCGGTCGTTCGACGGAGCGTTCGTCCACCCTTCGCCCATGATTTCGGTCGTGATGCCTTGAGTCACCTTGCTCACGACCCGGCCATCTCCAGTCAGCAGGTCTTCGCGCGAATGACTCTGAATATCAATAAATCCAGGGCAGACCACGAGCCCCTTCGCATCGATACGCTCCTTTGCCGGGGCGTCGCGCAGCAAGCCCGCCGGCGTGACGCGAGCGACACGGCCGTCCGCAATGGCGACATCGCCATGAAACCACGCGTTACCCGTTCCGTCGATGATCCGCCCGCCCGCGATCACGACGTCGTACCGAGGCGCGTCCGGACGCGTGGCGGGTTTCGCCAGACCGCTTGTCACCGGCGGCTGTGCGGCTCGAATGGTGTGAATAGCAATGAAAGCCGCGATCGTCGTGAGTACAACGAACGAGGTCGGGCGGCGGCGGATCGTCATCATGGGGCTTGGTTGCTCGTGTTGTTTCATGGATGACAAGGTGTCGTCATTGCTGGAAGGGCGACACATCGTAAGGCGAAATTCGCTTGATGTCGAGCCGTCGGCAGAACCGACCACGGCCATTTCATTCGAGGCGTGCGATGAGATTCGAGGGCGAGCGTCGAGGCGAGCTAAATGCCTGGCTAGCTCGACGGAGTCTTGCTCTCCCAGGAAGGACGCGGTTGTCTCGCGGGGGAGGGCGGGCGTCCCGCGACTGAAGTGCCTGGTCAGCTCGACGGAGTCTCGCTCTCGCAGGAAGGACGCGGTTGTCTTCAAGGGAGGGCGAGCGCGGCATGGTGAAAAGCAGACCTTGACTGAGTCTTTGGGGGCGTTGGAGTCCGCCCGTTTCGTTTGCGCGGCGGTCCGTTGAAATCTCGCACTCAGGCGCAATCCTGGGTTCGTCAGAAGCCGCCTGAAGGCGGACTTCCAGCAGGCGACCGTTGGAGTTCCGGCTTTAGCCGGTCTGCTCGCGCTGATATCGTAAGAAGCCGGCTAAAGCCGGACTTCCAGCAGGCGACCGTTGGATGTCGGGCTTTAGCCGGTCCGCTCCGGCTGATATCGTAAAGAAGCCGGCTAAAGCCGGACTTCCAGCAGTCCACCGTTGGAGTTCTGGCTTTAGCCGGTCTGCTCTGGTTGATATCGTCAGAAGCCGCCAGAAGGCGGAACTCCAACAAAGGCGTGGCGCGCTGGGTGGCGCGTGGTTCGTCAATGAAAACGCGATGAACGCGAAACCGGTGCAAGCCCAACCTTTCACCACGACAGGCGAGCGTCCCGCGAGCTAAGTGCCTGGTCAGCTCGACAGAGTCTCGCTCTCCCATAGACTACGCAACAGTTCTTGAAATGATTTAGATCCGGCCGAGCCTCGTTATTTGCGCCAGCTTTCGAGTCGGCACGCTAGAGGTTCTCAGCCCTCGCGAAAATGAAACCTCGTTAGTCAGGAACCGGCGCAAAGCGAAGAGCGCTGCATTCCCACCGGGATCTCGCGAGCGGACAATGACCCTCAGCAAAATCGTGGATTCTTTCCCGGACCTTCACCTCTGTCATTCACGAAGGGAACCGACGAAATGGCCATCTCACCGACCGATTTTGGCGCCTCGTTCAAGGGTTTTCTCGACCAGATGTCGGCCGCGGCTCCCGTCGACGAGCCGATCTTTCGCCGCCGCCTGCGTGAACACTTCGAATGCGAGCCCCACGAGCTGCCCACCTTGAGCGAAAAATTTCCGACCTATGATCATGCCAATCTCCATCTGGCGCTCGAGGCCGAATTCGCGAGTGTTGATGACTCGGTCGTCATGTTCGGACTGATCAATCCTCATCCGTATATGCCGGCCACGCTATCGATGCTGGCTGCCCCCGGAAAAGCCGGTTTGATGCACGGCCAGGGGGTCACGGAAGGTCCGGTTGAATATGTGAACGTCAAACTCGACCACGAGCGAGTCGTGGCCTGTGTCCAGAGCGGGCTATTCCTCGTCCGGCGCGGTAGCGAGAAATTGGCCGTCTTGATCGCCGGCCCGGCGAAGGAGTTCCAGCCGATGGCCCAGGTCACGATTCAGGTCATGGCGCCGACCCGCGATCTGTCCGAAGCGTTTCTGGCCGGCCTGCGCACCGCGATGCGAAAGCGAAATGTCTATCGCGGCCAGGTGCTGTCACTGGCCGAATCGCGCATGGGCAACATGGAAATCAAATTCCATTCGCTCCCGGGGGTGCTCAGGCAAAACATCATCTTGCCGAAAGGCGTGCTCGAGCGGATCGAGCGCCAGACGGTTCGATTTTCCGAACTTTCAGAAAAGCTCCTCGCCGCCGGCCGCCACTTGAAGCGCGGCATCCTGCTGCACGGGCCGCCGGGCACGGGCAAGACGCTGACGGCCATGTACGTGGCGCGGGCGATTCAAGATCGCACCGTGTTACTCCTGACGGGCCGCGGGCAGGGGATGATCGAGCAATCGTGTGCGCTGGCCCGCGCCTTGCAGCCGGCGATCGTGATCCTCGAAGACGTCGACCTGGTGGCCGAAGAACGCACGCGCCCCGGCGCCGCGTGTGCCGGCCCCTTGCTATTTGAGCTGCTCAATCAGATGGACGGCCTTGGCGACGATGCCGACATTTTGTTCCTGCTCACCACGAACCGGCCCGACATCCTGGAACCCGCTCTGGCCGCGCGCCCTGGCCGAGTCGACCAGGCGATCGTGATTCCGCTCCCCGACGCCGAGTGCCGCCGACGGCTGTTCGAGCTCCATTCGGAGAAACTCACGCTTGGAAAAGTGAAATGGGACGTCTTCGTGCAACGAACCGAAGGCGCGAGCGCCGCGTTTATCCGTGAGATGATGCGCAAGGCCGCACTATTTGCGGCGGACGAGTCGAGCGACAGCGTCGACGATCGGCACCTCGACGAAGCGCTTCATGAACTCGTCGTTGAAGGAGGGAGCTTAACTCAACGGCTGCTCGGGTTCGCCGCGGCCGGCGATGCCGAACAGCCCGAAGACTGATCGGCTGCGACCGTCCGTTAGTTAGGAATGCTCCCCGTATCGTGGCACTTGCCGAACACCTCGACCCCTGCCAGATTGGCAAAATTCATTTATGTCGATTCCATTACGAAATTTGCCCGTGATGCAGAACTGGGATTGCCATGCCTGCAGCGATTGCTGCCGGATCGAAGCGGTGATCACCGACGAAGAGAAGCATCGCATTGAAGCGCTCGATCTGGCAAACGATCCCGAGGTTGCTCCCAAGCCATGGTTTGCGCCCGCGGCACGGGGCTCCGGGAATTGGAAGCTGAGACATCGGCCCGATGGCGGTTGCGTCTTCTTGACGCGCGGCAATCGCTGTCGACTTCACGAGCGTTTCGGCGCCGACGTCAAACCGTTCGTATGCCATCTGTTTCCCTTCGTCCTCATACCGGCCGGCGATCACTGGCGCGTCGGCATGCGGTTCTCGTGCCCGTCGGCCGCGGCCAATTCGGGTCGCCCGGTCATCGACGCCGAAAAAGAACTGGTGCACCTTTCGCGCTTGTTGGAGCAGCACGTCGGCAGGTCGGCGGACAGTGCGCCTCCTCCCTTGCTGCAACCGGGTCAGCAGCTTTCGTGGCCCGATCTGTGCCGTGTCGTCCAGGTACTGGTGGAGATCGTGCAAGACCGCGGCGACCCTCTGGAGCGGCGGCTGCGCAAATGTCTGGCCGTGGCACGGGTTTGCGGCAAGACGCAGTTCGACACGCTGCAAGGCCCCCGGTTGAGTAAGTATCTGCGGGCGGTGCGTTCCGCCATGGAGACGGAAGTGCCTCGCCAAGCCGCCGACTTGCCGCCGCCCGACCGGCTGCTGGGCGGGGTCCTGTTCCGCGCCCTGCTGGCCATTTTCGCTCGCAGGGATCGCGACGGGTACCGGGCCTCGGGCATCGGGAGTCGGCTGGGCCGAGTGCTCGCTGCCTGGCGGTTCGTCAGGGGCCGTGGGCCCGTGCCTCGGGTCAACGAATTTCTGCCGGAAACCAGCTTCGAGACGGTGGAACGCGACAGTGGAACGCTTCCGGAAATGGATGAGACGCTGGAACGTTATTATCTGGTCAAACTGAATTCGCTGCAATTCTGCGGGCCGCCCAACTTTGACATGACGTTCTGGGCCGGCCTTGAATCGCTCATCCTCACGCTGCCGATGATCCTGTGGCTGAGGCGGGCTCTTACCCACCTGCCTCCAGTCGAAGCGGTGCAGCAAGCGATTCAGCTCGTTGACGACCATTTCGGCGGTAACCCCATGTTGGGCTTCCCCCACATTCAGTATTTGGTGCGTACGATGGCGCAGCGAGGCGAGTTGGAAAAACTTGTGGCCTGGTATAACCGCTGATATCGCTCGCTTCGGCGAGGCGGGGTTTGATGCGCCGTCGCTGTCTTTGTCATAATGTATAGCATGATTCTTCGAGGAGGGTCATCCTTATGACGACGTTGAATATCTGCGTACCGGATGAAGTTAAAGCTTTTGTCGAAGCCAGGATGGCCGAGGAGGGCTATGTCTCGGCCAGCGAGTACCTTCTTGCTCTGATCCGCGATGCCCAGAAGCGCCGGGCCAAGCTGGAGCTGGAGACAAAGCTGCTGGAAGGGCTGCAAGGCCCTGTCACCGAGATGACTCGCGACGATTGGGATTCGATTGAACGCGAAGCCATGGAGGGTCTGACCGGCGAAACGATTCGCCCATGAGCAAGAATGTCTACCGACGTCATAAGGCCCGGCAAGATCTAGTCGATACGTTTTGCTACTACGCACGCGAAGCAAGTCTTCGCGTCGCCCAGCGTTTCCTGACTCGAGCGGAAGCAACGTTCGTCGTTCTGGCCGCATGCCCGGCATCGGTGCCTCTTACAGCCACGAGCATCCAGCCCTCGCTGATGTGCGTTGCTCCCCGATCACCGGCTTCCGCAAGTACGTCGTTTTCTATCGACCGGTTGCCGACGGCATCGAGATTATTCGCGTGCTACACGGCGCACGTGACATCCACGGCATTTTGACAGAGGAATTCAGCGTGGAAGGTGATGCTGGCGATGACGAAGACCACGATGAACCGTAAGCATGAGCAGGACGGATCGAGTGACTGATTTGGATGCGTTGAACGGACATCGCGCGACGCTACTCGAAGATTTCGTCGACATCGCGCAACGCGCATCCGGACGCCGCCGCTTGCCGCGCGGTGTCACTTTGCTGCCCGGTGCAAGGCGTTGACGCAAGCTTGTTTGAGCTCGAGCCAGGCTGTAACCTGTAAAAAATCCGACAACGTCTGTCGGGTCGCCGCGCGTCCTGGCGATCTCATCTCTAGATCTCTGAACTTGGGCCGCCGAGGAATCATTCGATTGAGGAGTTTCGGCGTCATGGTTTCCGACGGCTCGGTAACGCGGCTGATCCGTCTTCTCCAATCGGACGACCCGGCCGAATGTGAAATGGCGGCGCGGCTCATCTGGCTGCGCTATTTTCCGCGACCTCCTCGAGGCTCGCGCAAAAATCTCAACCGGCGAATCCGTCGTCGCGAAGACGAGGAAGACGTGCTCCAAAGCATGTACAACAGCTTTTGCCAGCGCCAGCGCCGGGGCGAATTCGACCTGGACGGTCGCGACGCCCTCTGGGGTCTGCTGGTCACGATCACGCTTCGCAAGGTACGCAGCACCGCCAGGCGGCATGCAAGAGAGGTGCGCGATATCGCGCGCGAACAAACCGTACCCTACGATGACGCGTCGGAATCCCCGCGCTGGTCGCTCGAACAAATGGACGCCGCCGGTCCATCGCCTGCCGAGGCGGCCGTCCTGAACGAGGCGCTGGAGCGGCGGCTCGAAGCGCTCGGTGATTCTGATCTGCAACAAATCGCCCTCTGGCGGCTCGAAGGCGATACCAACCGTGAGATCGCCGACAAGCTCGGCGCACCCGAGCGCTCGGTCGAACGGCGACTCGAGCGAATCCGCTCCCGGTGGAAATCGTACGATGATGGCACCGAAACGGGTGTATGAAAACCAGCCTGTTCACTCGTCTGGCTTGCGGAGTTTCCGATGAATGAGATCCCGACCACCGACTGGAGCTGGCTCAACGACACCGCGGATCGGTTTGAGAACGCCTGGCGGACGGGTCCCCGGCCAAAAATCGAGGATTATCTCGACGCGGTCGGCGCATCGCAACGGCCGCGGTTGCTCGAGGAACTGGTGCGCGTGGAAATCGAGCTGCGCCGCCGGGCGGACGAGCGACCCGAACGAGACGAATACGCGCATCGCTTTCCCGACCATGCCGCGCTGATTGACGGCCTGTTCGTACCCATGCCGCACCCGGCCGGTCGGCGAGGCCCGCTCGTCGACGCGACCGCGACTGCGAACATGACGTCTGACGAGGCAAACGCTGCTCGAGACAACTTGCCAGTTGCCGGCGTCGTCGTCCGCTACTTTGGCGATTACGAGCTGATCGAGGAGATCGGCCGCGGGGGAATGGGGGTCGTGTACAAAGCGCGGCAGATCAGCCTGAATCGTCCGGTGGCGCTCAAGATGATTCGGTCGGCGTCGCTGGCCTCGGAGGACGAGCTGCGCCGGTTCCGGAACGAGGCCGAGGCGGTCGCGCTGCTCGATCATCCGCACGTCGTGCCGATCTTGGAGGTTGGCAACCACGATGGCCAGCCGTATTTCAGCATGAAGCTGATCGCCGGCTCGAGCCTCGACAAGAAGCTTGCCGATTTTACCACCGAGCCGAAGGCGGCGGCGCGGTTATTGAAGACAGCCGCCGAAGCCGTGTACCACGCCCACCAACGGGGAATTTTACACCGCGACCTGAAGCCCGCGAACATCTTGCTCGACGACCGCGGCGAGCCCGTGGTCACCGATTTCGGCCTGGCCAAGCGAGTGATGGGCGGCGACGAGATGACGCACACCGGCGCCGTCGTGGGCACGCCGGCATTTATGGCTCCCGAGCAAGCGTCCGGCCGGCGCAGCGTCCGTGACGACGGCCAGCGACGTTTACGGCCTGGGTGCCATCCTCTACGCCTTGCTCACCGGCCGCCCTCCCTTCAGCGGCGAGTCTATTCACGAGACGCTGGAGCAAGTTCGCCACGCAACGCCGATGGTTCCATCGCGGATCAATCTGCGCACGCCGCGCGACATGGAGGTGATCTGTCTGAAGTGCTTGGAGAAAGACCCGGCGCGGCGATATGGGTCCGCCCAGGCACTAGCCGACGACCTGGGCCGCTACCTCCTGGGGGAACCGATCACGGCGCGGCCCACTGGCGTGTTGGAGCGAGGCTGGCTCTGGTGCCGGCGTAATCCCTGGCTTGCGGGCGCATTTGGCTCAGCGGCTGCGGCGCTCGCAGCCGTGGCCGTGTTGGCGGTGCTGTACGCACGGGGAGAAGCCAGATCGCGGATAAGGATATCGGAGATCGCGAGGAAGCTTGAAGATTCGCTTACGCAGTCGGAAGCGCTGGGCACTAAATTGCAGACGTCGGTGATTACTTTCGAACCAGCGTAATGCCGCCCTCAACTTCGAGCGCGGGCAGATTGCCTTTGAAAAAGGACAGATCGGGCAGGGGCTGTTGTGGATGGTCGAGACGTGGTGCGCGGCGGTGGCGGCTGGTGATGAGGGGTGGCAACAGACTGCTCGGGCGAGCATCGGCGCTTGGTCTGGGTATTACACGAAGGTAAAGGGAGTATTCTCGCACACGGGCGCGGTTGCTGCCGCGACGTTCAGCACCGACGGCAAGTCCGTTCTCACGGGCAGCCATGACAACACCGCGCGACTCTGGGACGTCGCGACCGGCGAGCCAATCGGGCCTCCCCTAGACCAAAACGGTCCAGTTAATGCAGTGGCGTTCAGCCCCAACGGGAGGTTTATACTCACCGGAAGCGATGATCATACGGTGCGGTTCTGGGACGCCAAATCGGGCAAGGCGATTGGGCCTCCGCTCACTCATAAGGGGTCGGTCTTGGCCGCCGCGTTCAGCCCCCATAGCAACGTCGCACTCACCGCGAGCGATGACAATTCGGCACGGCTCTGGGATGTCGCTACAGGCAAGTCCATTGGGCTGCCAATGCAGCATGAACAGGAAGTAAGCACGATAGCGTTTAGCCCCAACGGCAAGGACGTTTTTACAGGAAGCCTTGACGGAACAGCAAAGATATGGGATGCCGCCACGGGCAGCCCAACCGGGGCACTGCTCACGGATGGGGGTATCGTCCTGTCCGCTGCATTCAGCCCTGACGGCAACACCGTGTGTACTACTGGCCGCGGGAGTTCGAGCGTGCGGCTCTCGCAGGTTTCCAACGGCGACGTGATTTGGTCATCACCCGAGCACAATAATTGGGTCCGTGCCGTGGCATTTAGCCCGGACGGCAAAGTTGTAATCACCGGCGGCGATGACCGTACGGCGCGACTCAGGGACGCGGCCACCGGCCAGCCGATCGGAAAACCGATGGAGCACCGGAGCGAAGTCACTGCCGTGGCGTTTAGCCCCGACGGCTTGACCGCCCTCACCGGCAGCAATGACCGTACGGCACGACTTTGAGACGCCGTCACCGGAAGATCCACTGGGACAGTCATGGAGCATCTCGGCGCGGTCGTGGTCGTCGCATTCAGCCCCGACGGGAGGACCGTGCTCACCGGCAGCGATGACAACACTGCGCGCCTCTGGGACATTGCGGGAGGTAGTCCATTCGGACCAACGTTAGAAAATCGGAACCATGTGATTTGGATAAATGGTGTTGCTCTCAGCCCAGATGGTCGAACGGTTCTCACACGATGCGACAATACAGCGTGGCTTTGGGATGCAGTCACCGGCAGATGCGTCGGATCACCGCTGGAACACAAGGACACAATCTTGGCTGCGACATTCAGCCCCGATGGCAGGACCGTGGTCGCTGGTACCGACGATAAGTCGGCGCAACTCTGGGACGCTGGCACTGGTCGTCCGATTGGGCCAACGCTGGCACACCATTGCGCGATCAGCGTTTTGGCGTTCAGCGCAGACGGTAAGTCCGTATTTGCAGGTGGCGATAATAAAATAGGGCAAATTTGGGACGTCACCCATGGAACGCCTGCCGGGCCGCCGCTGGAGCACAACGACGCCGTCATATCCGCGGCGTTCAGCGCCGACAAAAAGGTGGTCGTTACCGGTAATCATGACAAAACCGCAAGGCTCTGGGACACTGCCACTGGAAGGTTGATCGGACGACCGCTCGAACACGGGGACAGGGTCAACGCAGTGGCTTTTAGCCCTGATAGCAGGACTGTAATCACCGGCAGTTCAGACAAGACAGCAAGACTCTGGGACGTTGCGAACGCCAAGCCTATCGGATCAACATTCAAACACAAAGGGGTCGCCAAAGCCGTCGCGTTCAGCCCCGATGCGAGGAGCGTCCTTACGGCAAGCAATAATGCGGCAATACTTTGGGACATCGTCGCCGGCACGCCAAGTGATCCACCGATGGAGCATAGCGCACTGGTCGAAGCGATCGCGTTCAGCCCTGACAGCAAGACCATACTAACGGGTAGCTACGACCATACGGCACGACTCTGGAATGCCGCCACATCCAAACCGATCGGCCCTCCATTGAACCACGCGCACGGCGTCATTTCGGTGGCGTTCGGCTCAGACGGCAGATCCGTGCTGACTGGAAGTGAGGACGGCACGGCCAGGATCTGGACTGTGCCGCTGATACCCAACGATCTTTTGCGTATCAGTTCGTGGGTCGAGCTCGTCACGGGTTTGAATCTCGATTCACGGGGATTGGTCCAAGTGCTTGACAACACGGCGTGGCGCCAGCGTCGCGAACGGGTCGACCGAGTTGGAGGCCCGCCGGACATGGGCAGGGCGTGGCCACATGAGGTGATCCTTTCTGGCTTGGAATATATGGCCCGCGCACGGGCGTGCGTCAATCTCGAGCGGTGGGGCGATGCAGAGTCCGCTCTCAACAAAGCCGTATTGGCGAGGCCGTTCGACGATGAGGTCCTGCTCGAACGCGCGCGCTTTTTCTTGGCACGTGACAGGCCGGAGATGGCCGACGATGACTTCGTCGAGGCATACGCTCTGGGATCCCGCGAGGCCGAGGTGTTCGAGAGGATTGCAAAAAACGCGGCTCTTATAGTTCGCGCCACTGCGAAGCTGCCATACTGGGGCGTCTCTCTTTGGGCTCGACGGGCCGACGATCACGTGAAGGCACAGCGCTGGGCTGAGGCCGCCAGCGATTTTTCGCAACTCGCTCGACTCGAACCCGAGAATGTCGACCATCTCATGCACCGAGTTCTTTCGCTTTGGGCCTCTGGCGACCTCGCAGCATTCGCACGGGCGCGGTTTGAGATCCTCGACCGATTCGAAGCAACGAAAGATCCGCAGAAAGCAACTTGCGCTTCCTGGTATGCGGCCGTTGCCCCGGGCTTGGAACTTCGGGCTGGAACGATGCTTCGCCTGGCGGAATTTGCTGTCAAAGGCACTCATGACGACAATTGGAAACCGAGTGCCGTGATGGGATTTGGTTTCGCGCTTTATCGGACCAATCGTTTCGAGGACGCTATTCGTCGGCTCGAGGAAGTCGTTCAGATTTGGAAGGGCGCGATTGGTCCAGATGCGATGGCCGGCCTGGCAATGGCTCACCACCGCCTCGGCCACCGCGAGGAGGCCCGTCTATACCTGGAACAACTACGCACCCGCCGGCCGAACACCGACCCTGGCCAGTTCTGGTACGAGTTGCAGAATCGTCTGCTTCAAAACGAGGCTGAGGCGACGATTCTTTACGATCCCATCTTTCCTATCGACCCATTCGCGCATTGATGCGTGCTTCGCCTGAAAAAAAAGCATCACTACGGAGGCGGTGTACGAAGTCGGCGCTGGTCCACGCCTCGCTTCTCTTCCCAGACGCGTCGCGATCGTGCGCCCCGAACCGACCCTGATATGTTTCTTACCCTACACTTCGGGTAACGCGTACGCGCGCCGGCCAATTTCAATCGATCAGTCTCAGCGAGTTCGATACGCGTTTCAAGATGGGCAATGCGGCCCCGATTTCCTCGACATTCGAGGCATGCCACGCGATTCCTAGCGGCGCAGCTTTCGAAGTGTCATTTTTATGGGGTATGTTTTGCCGTGGTGTCGATGCGACCATGTGCTCTTGCACGTTTATCATGCCGGACCACGATCGGCGGATTTCGGTTATGAATCTACCGTCTTGGATGACCGAAGCTTGGCGGACGGCGATGAAACAATTCCGGCTCAGCCGGAAATGGCGGCCGAGCGCGCTGATCAATTTGGTCGGGGAACGGCGACTGAAACAGATCAAGATCGGGATGCGGTGGATTCGTAGATACCCGTTACGGAAGGCAAAAAGCTGGGCCGGCGAATGGCTCGGTCCGCCTGACATCGTGAAGCAAGAATGGTTCATCAATGAAGACAAGTGGGCACTCGATTATTTCCCACCCAGGGACGATGAGAGCTATAAAGTAACATTAGCATACGCCGAAAGTAGATATAAAGCATCTTTGGATCTGTCAACCGATCTCGACAAGAAGCTGGATGACCTGGTTCGCACGGCCGCGACTGTCGGCACCATCATCGCCACGGTTATCCGATTTCTGGGGACTGATAATCCGTTTAAGGATTCTAAGCTATTGGTGCCGTCGTTGGTGTGCTTTGGGGTGACGGTGCTGGTTGCAGCGTGGTCGAGGCGGCCCGCAAAAATAAGAACGCCCGCGAAAATTCGCGGTGTTCTCATGGTGACGGACAAGCCGAGCTACCGGGCATTATCCGGAGAACAGATGTGGGCTTTTTTATCAGAACAAAAGCTCAAGGGGCTGCTCACCTCGTCCTATCACATTGCGGAAGTGGGAACAAATGATGTCAATGAATGGAAGGCAAAACAGCTTAGGAGAGCGACTATCTTTTTCTGCGTGGGAATCGTCCTCCTCTTCCTCATGTTAATCACTTCTTCGTCACGGTCTTCGAGCGGTCATGACGTGGACGTTCATCGTTCAACGACTCCGACCGCGGCGCCTTGATTTGCAAATCATCCGACCGTTTAACAGTCCCGCTCGGATTTACGCCCGCTTGCCCGAAGGGACCGTTTCCAGTGATCTTTGGGGCCTGAGCCGGCTTGTCGTTAGGCATTGCTAACACCTGACGTTTGAGATCGACGAGGTAGGATCTACGATTTCTGATCCCTGCTTACATCCTATCATCGGAAGGGAATTAAGAGCAGGCGAAAAATTTTCTTGATCGCTGCATCCTGAACAGGACGGCGCGATCGCCCGGCACTGCGCGTCCGCGAACAACGCGATATAATCGAGACGAGGAGGGACTCATGAGTACTCGATCCTCAGAGCAGCGGCAGGCCATGGAAGCGAACGGGCACGTCGCGATTGATGACGGCGCGTATGTCGTGGTCAAGGCGTCGGTGTATGACCGATTGCGATCGCTACTCGAAACGAGCCATCTATCCCTGAAAGAGCAGAGAGCGATGATCGCGCACATAGGCCAGCGAGCTGGCTGGGACGACCGTCGTATGGATATTTACGACAATCTCGATCCGCATCGTGATCGATGAACGTAGCGACGTCGTCAACTTCCATTTCTTTTACAGCGCCCGGACCGGGACGAAGGTCCGCCCGTCCTTGGTCGTGCAAAAGTCAGACTCGCTAAACTCGACCGTGGCATGTGGGTGTGTTCCTGCTTGGGCTGTCTCGCTCTGGGTCTGGTGGCGGTCGCACTCGAAGCGCCCGTCGAGCCCGGTCGCTCATTAACCTTTCCGGCCGTCGATTGGCCCACTGGCTCCCCGTCTGCGGCATGCACCCTACCCGCGGTCCGTATTTCCTCAGAGCTGCCGGTTGGTCAACTGACTGGCCGGGGGGCGGCGTCGCGATTACCATGAGTGGCGTTGTCGCCACTTGACCAGCTTCGCGGATGGAAACGACCATGATCACGACCCAATCAACGGGACCGCCCGCCATCACGGGATGGATTCCCACGCCGCTCTTCCAGATGAGCGTCGATCAGTATGAGACGTTGGTCTCTTCGGGCGCGTTCACGAAGCGGGACCGGTTTCATCTGATCAATGGCTACCTGGTGACGAAATTGAGCAAAAAACCGCCGCACATGCTCGCGTCATACAAGACACGTGTGGCGCTCGAGCGTCTCTTCACGGGCTTGGCTTTCCATGTCCGCGTGGAAGCTCCCGTGCGTATACCACCTGGCTCGGAGCCCGAGCCCGACGTGAGCGTGGCGCGTGGCGGCGCGGCTGACTACGCCGGCCGCCATCCCGACCCGGCCGACGTCGCCCTGGTCGTCGAGATCACCGACTCCAGCGTGGGCGACGACCGCAAGATGGGATTTGTCTATGCTCCGGCCGGCATCCCCGTCTACTGGATCGTCAATTTGGTCGACCGCCAGGTTGAGGTCTACGCGGGACCGGGTGTCGGCGGATACGCGCCCCCCACGATTCAAGGTCCTGGCTCTCTAGTCCCCGTCGTCGTGGACGGCCAGATCATTGGCCAGATCGCCGTCGATGATCTTCTGCCTTGAAGGGCAAGAGGGGTTCAGGCTCGTCTTCAATCTACGTCAGACGCTTGACCACCGGGCCTACCCTCCCCTTGCGCACGCCGTACTCACGCGTCAGCGTGTTCGTTCCCTGCCGCGCCAGGTGGGACCGTCGCGACGATTGCGGTCGAATGGTCGGACAGGTCCCTTGTTGATGGACGCACCGTGTTCGAACGCATCGGCGCGACGCGGCCTGTGAAGAGGTTTGTGCTCGATCGGCTCATTGACAATCTGGCGGCTCCGGACATGCCGCCGCGCCAGTCGAGCTGCCTGGCTGCTGCTTGCGGTCCGTCGGTCGATGATGGCAGTGGGGGCCGAGGCGCCGACTCGACTGGCGCGGGTGCGGCGAGCTGTAGTCCGAAGCCAGTCAAAAATTCCGCCGAGTCAACTCCGGGGAGGGGGAGCGTCCCCGCGCTAAATTCTTGGGCAGCTCAACAGAGTCTCGACATCCCAACTCCGGTTGTGAGCCGAGATTGAAACAGCCCTCGGTCTGCACCGACATCGTCGGAATCGCCATCGCCGTCGTGTTAGAATGCCTCGCCGGACGCACCGCCACTTGCCGTCGATGCGCTGGGCGTGAATAACATCCTCGAAAATGAGGCATCCGTTGATGTGCCAATTCCGCGCCATTCGCCTTCAATCGCCGTCAAGCGTTTCGAGATCGGGTCGATTCGCGAGGCTGGCCTTCGTTGTCCTTATTTCCGTGATGATGGGCGGCAACGACGCATCAGGAGCCATCGCCGATACTCCGGGCTTCAAATCGTCCGAGGAAATGATCGCGATGCGCGACGGCACGAAGCTGCACACGCTCATTTTCACTCCCGAAGGGCGGCAAGGGAGGCTGCCGATTCTTTTTTTGCGCACTCCCTATGGCATTGACGGCCGGGGGGCGTCGTTGCAGTCAGGCCTGCGCGAGCTGGCCGATGACGGGTATATTTTCGCCTTCCAGGACCTGCGCGGAAAGTTCAAGTCGGAAGGATCGTTCGTGATGACCCGACCGCCGCGCGACCGCACACAAGCCAGATCGATCGACGAGGGAACGGACGCGTACGATTCGATCGACTGGCTGATCAAGAACGTGCGTGGTCACAACGGACGTGTCGGGATGCTCGGCGTCTCCTATGACGGCTGGCTGACCGTGATGGCGCTCAATGAACCGCATCCGGCGCTCAAGGCGGCGTCACCCCAGGCGTCGCCGGCCGATATGTTTCTCGGTGATGACTTTCACCACAACGGCGCGTTTCGTCTCAGCTATGGGTTTGAGTATGCCGCCATGATGGAGGCCGGCAAAGACGTCAAGCAGTTCACGTTTGATCAACACGACACGTTTGAATGGTTCCTCGACCTCGGGCCTCTTTCGACGGCCAATAAGCGCGCTATCTTCACGGCAAGATCCCGACGTGGAACGATTTCGTCGGCCATCCCAGCTACGATTCGTTCTGGAAAAAGCAGGCCGTCAACCTGTTCCTCGACAGCCCCAGGGTGCCGACGCTCAACGTGGCGGGCTGGTGGGATCAGGAGGATTTTTTCGGCCCGCTCAAGATCTATGAAACGTGGGAAAAGAAGGACGCAGGCGGTGTCAACACGATCGTCGTCGGACCCTGGAACCACGGCGGCTGGAGCCGGGGCGCCGGCGATCGGCTCGGTCCCATCAAGTTCGATCAGCCCACGGCCTGGCAGTTTCGCGAGAAGATCGAGGTTCCGTTTTTCGCCCACTATCTCAAGGATCGGCCTCTTGAGCTGGACAAATCGCTGGGCGCTTTCAATCGCAATGAAAAGCCCGGCGTGCCCGAGCCGACCCGGTTTCCCGAAGTGATCAGCTTCCGCTCGGGTCTCAACGAGTGGCGGGCCTACGATCACTGGCCGCCCAGTGAGGCGAGCCCGCGCCGGCTCTATTTCCACGCGGGGGGCCGGCTGGCCTTCGAGCCGCCGAAGCGCGCCCGAAGCCGACCACGCCGATGCGGCGTTCGACGAATACATTTCCGATCCGAGCCGGCCGGTGCCCTATTATCCGAGGCCCATTTCGCCCCTTTATCTCACGTCGCAATGGCCCGAGTGGCTCGTTCAAGACCAGCGGTTTGCACACCTTCGGCCCGATGTTCTCAGCTACGAGACCGAGCCGCTCGATGGCGACGTCGACATCGTCGGGCCCGTACTGGCCCGGTTATTCGCCTCGACGACCGGCACCGACAGCGACTGGATCGTCAAACTGATCGACGTCTATCCTGAAACCGCGCCCCAGCCCCTGGCCGGCTACCAGCTCATGATCGCCAACGACGTTTTTCGCGGCCGGTTTCGCACGAGCTTCGAGCGTCCTGCGCCCTCGTGGCGGGTCAGCCTGCCGAGTTCGCCATCGATCTCCACTGGGCCGACCACCGTTTCAAGAAAGGCCACAAGATCATGGTGCAAATTCAGAGTAGCTGGTTCCCGGTCATCGACCGCAACCCGCAGAAGTTCGTCCCCAATATCTTCGAGGCACAGGCGGGCGACTACCAGAAGGCGAATCAACGCATCCACCGATCGCCCGACCTGGCGAGCCGGCTTGAACTGTCGGTGATGCCGACCAGAGAGCCGAGGCGATGACGGCGGACGTCAGCACTGATCGGCGTCGTGCGAACGATCGAACGATTCTCGAAATGATAATATTTTGACACTCCTCGCCGATCCCCACCGTATTTTCAGGCGGCTTTGCATGATGGTTGTGTTGTCTGACCTTGTCGGTTGGCGCTTTTAACAGGAACTTGCTATTCGGCCGTCGCGGACGATGTCCTCGCCAGGTTCGCCAAATCCGATCCAGACGCTTCGCATGGTCAGCCCCGGCTACGTATTGCAATCGCACCAATCGGCGGAGACCTGTTTGCTGGAAAAACCAAATCAACCCTGCATCCAGGAAGCTTCTCTTGACGCCGGAGAGCGTCTTCGTGGACACATGTTGCATGCATGTCATCATGCAAGTCATTCAACCGCGTTCCTGAATCGTTTACAGGGTCAACATACGTTAGTTTAATAAACTGTGCCGATTACTCAGTGCCCAGACGGAACATGATGATGCTTCGGGAGTTGCGACAAACCGTTAAGCTGTGCGGATTACTCAGGCGCCGAAACGGAACATGATGATGCTACGAGAGTTGCGACAAACGGTTAAGCTGTGCGGATTACTCAGGCGCCCAAACGGAACATGATGGTGCTACGAGAGTTGCGACAATGGGTTAAGCTGTGCGGATTACTCAGGCGCCCAGGTGGAAGTTGACGATCCGTATCGAGTTAGAGCGACATTTTGAACTTCCGATTATGCAGGCGCCCAGACGGAACTCATAGCGGTAGAAAGAGATGGGGAGTAATTCTGGTTTTTCGAGCGCTTTTTGGCGCCGGGCCGTGTGCGCGCCACGTGTCGTTGCGATGTGACGAGCGCACTGCGCATTTCCCGTGATCGGGCCGTCATACCGGTGAAGTGAAGTTGGTGCCAGGGAGAAGTCGGGATTTTGTGACTTCCTGTCGAAATCGGGCCGATTCGCACGCGGCGCCACGCAACATTTGACGGGCTCGAGGTTGTGAGATCGTTCGTGGTGGAGATCATTCAGAAGGCTCGGATATTCACAGTGTCAATGATGATCGCGCGTCACAATTATTTTAGAATCCGTTGAATCGCTGACGCGTCATTCTCTGGATTCGACTCGCTCGCGCCGGATGGGCGTGGCCGTGGCGACGAACTCGAATTGAGGTTGTTTGATGGACGTGGTTTATCGTTACGATCTGTTCGAGCCGATCATGCCGCAGCCGATCGCGACCGCCGGCGAGGGCCTGGCCCGGCTCGAGCGTGGACACGCTCGATATGCGACGATCGTCAAGCAGTTGCACCGCGAGATGCTCGGCGGCCCGGCACCCCAGCAGATCGTGATTCCGTCAAACCCGCTCTCCCTGAGTTTGCCGCTTCTGGCCGGCAAGGCGATGGCGCAGACACCGTTCGCGCTGGTGCTAGGCTGTTCCGACGCGCGTGTACCGATCGAGCTGATTTTCGATCAGTCGCCCAATGACCTGTTCGTGGTTCGTGTCGCCGGCAATGTGCTGGGGATCGAGTGCCTGGGCAGTATCGACTATGCCGTGACCCACCTTGGCAATAGCCTGAAGCTCGTGGTCGTGCTCGGCCATAGCATGTGCGGCGCGGTCGGCGCGGCCGTCGACTCATATCTCGCGCCGAAGAATTACGCCGAGATCGCGTTCACGCATTCGCTACGATCCCTGATCGACCGCATTCAAACAGCCGTGCGCGGCGCTGCGAGCGCTCTGGAACGCATGGGCGGCACGGGCGTCGCGCAGACTCCCGGGTATCGCGACGTCCTTGTTGAATGTGCGGTCTACCTGAACGCGGCGATCACGGCCTATGATGTTCAGCGTGAAATCAAGACGCGGAGCGGCGCTGGCGACACGCGGGTGGTGTACAGTGTTTTCGACCTGATCGACCAGCGCGTGCGGTCGCGCCCGGGCGAAGCCGGGCCGGTGTTTGCAAGCGTTCCATCCGGCCCTGATGAGTTCAACGAGCTGGGGAACATCCTGGCCGCCAATCTCCTGGCCGCGCGGAACGCACAACGGCAACTTGAAGAGTCTGCGTGACCGTGTTGCGATCAGGTGGTTTCGACGGCAAAGAGCCGGCCGACATTGCTGGTCTCAGCCTCAATCTCGACTGCCGAGGGCACGGTCGAGGTTAAACGCCGCGCTGATCATCCCGAGGTGGGTAAACGCCTGCGGAAAGTTGCCGAGCGCCTCGCCGCTGGCTCCGGTCTGCTCGGCGAAGAGTCCGAGGTGATTGGAATAGCCGAGCATCTGTTCAAACAGGAGCCGCGCGTCTTCGAGCCGCGCTGGCTCGGTACGGCCGGCGCGGGTGAGCGCTTCGACCAGCCAGAACGAGCACATGTTGAAGGTTCCATCATGACCAGGCAGGCCGTCGGGCGTGACGATCGGGTTATAGCGGTAGACGAGCCCGTTGGCGGTGAGCCCCCCGTGGTCGAGCGGCCGGCGGATGGCGTCGACCGTGCTGAGCATGCGCGGATCGTTGGGCGCCATGAAGAAGACGAGCGGCATCAGAAGCACGGATGCGTCGAGCGCGTCGGAGCCGAACGACTGGGTAAAGGCGTTTCTGTCCTTGTTCCACGCCTGGGTCATCACGGCTTCATAGATCTCGTCACGCGCGGCGAGCCAGCGCGTGCGATCGGCCGGAAACGACCGTTTCTCGGCGAGCCGCAGGCCGCGGTCGAGGGCCACCCAGCACATCAATTTCGAGTAGGTATAGGGGCGCGGGCCGCCGCGAACTTCCCAGATGCTGGCGTCGTCGAGCGTCCAGTTGTCGCAGAGCCAGTTGAGCATCAGACGCAGCCTTGCCCAGCCGTCGTAACCGATGGGCGCGACGTACTTGTTGTGGAGGTAAACGGCGTCCATCAGCTCGCCGTAGATATCGAGCTGCACCTGCTGATGGGCACCGTTGCCGATCCGAACGGGGGCCGAGCCCCGGTAGCCTTCGAGGTGGCTGAGCGTCTCCTCGGTCAGGTCGGGCCGGCCGTCGATTCCGTAAATCGGCTGCAAGGGTCCGTTCGCGCGGGCATCATCCGATTTCCAGCGGTCCTGGAGCCAGTCCTTGAATCGCGCGGCTTCCGACACGAAGCCGATGCGCTCGAGAGCGTAGAGCGTGAACGCGGCGTCGCGGATCCAGGTGTAGCGGTAGTCCCAGTTGCGGGCGCCGCCGATCGTTTCGGGCAAGCTGCACGTCGGCGCCGCGACGATCGCCCCGGTCGGTTCGAATGTCAGGAGCTTGAGTGCCAGCGCCGAGCGCTCGACCGACTCACGCCAGCGGCCAGTATAGGTGCACTTCGACAACCAGCGCCGCCAGTACGAGACCGTGGCGCGAAAAAGTTGCTCGGCTTCATTATCGCCCGGAGGTGGGCCGTGGTCGGAAGACTGGTCGAGCGGCCGCAGGGCAAAGATGGCGCAGTCGCCCTCGCGGAGTGTGAATTCAAGGCTGACCGCGCCTCCTTCCGGCTTGAGAGCCAGCGAGCTGGCCAGCCCGAGCGATAATTTCGGCCCGTCAAACCGCACGCCGTGGGGCGTGATTTGCGTGTCGTGCGTCGCCCGCGCGTAGTCGAACGCCGGCGCACTCGAGCCTGAATGTGAACGTGCCGCGGACCATGCGCACGCGGCGGATCAGCAGATTCGGCGCCGACTCATCAGTGACCGGCATGTAGTCTTCGACTTCGCCCACGCCGTCGGCATGAAGGAACCGCGTGACCAGAATATTGGTTCCAGGCCAGTAATATTGTTTGATGCTGAGATTGTTGTGGGCCGGCGCGATCCGGAACCGTCCCCCTTTCTGGCTGTCGAGGATCGCCGCGAACACACTCGGCGAATCGAAATGGGGCAGGCAAAGCCAATCGATCGACCCGTCCATGCCGACGAGCGCGGCGGTGCGCATGTTGCCGATGACGCCGTAGTTTTCGATGGGCTGATAGGGGAGGGGCATCGCCTGGTCTCGCTCGCGGATGGGTCGAGTTTTCAAGAATGCGCAATGCGAATGGCGGGCCGATCAAGCGGGGCGCCGGGGCACGATCATGTTGGCAACGAAGATCATCACGGGCTCGTCGTCTTGGTTGAACGTCTCGGTGCGCATCTTGATCAGCCCCTGTTCGGGCGCGACTTCGAAGGCCGGATCTCGAGGACCTCGGAAACGGCATGAAGCGTATCGCCAGGCCGCACGGGCCGCGGCCACTTGATAAGCTCGGCACCGGCGCCGATCGAGCCCCCGGCAATCTTGAGGTCGCTATCGACGATTAGCCGCATGGTCAAAGCGGCGGTGTGCCAGCCGCTCGCGACCAGGCCGCCAAAGAACGTCGATCTGGCCGCCTCTTCATCCAGGTGAAACGGCTGCGGATCAAACTGAGCGGCAAACGCCTTTATCTCAGCCGCGCTGACGCCGACAGAGCCGCTCGTGAACCGCTGGCCGACGGCGAAGTCTTCGAGAAACCATTCCCGGGGCATGAGGGCTCCTTTACCAGAGGTCATTGTTGCGAGGCCAGGCGCGGCACCCGAGCCGCAAATTAGACAATGTTCCACGGCAAGAACCGACGCTGGGAACTCAGCTCCAGCGCGGCTCTGGTTTCTGCTTCCATAACCAGATGATCCAGTCGACGTTCTTGGGCTCGCCGCCGAAGTCCTTGAGGCGAGTCATGCACTGGCCACGATGGTGCTGGGAATGCATGGCGACCTGGACGATCGCCTCGGCCACACTGATCACGCACGCTGGGTCTGGAAACCAGGGAACAAGCACCTGACGCGCGATGCTTTCCGCATCGAGATTCGCAACGAACGCGTTGAGCTGTTGGTGGCAATTCTGGGCGTCGGCCTTGAGCGTGTCAAACATCGACGGCGGGCCCGCGTCCGGACCGCCCGGCGCATGGCCTTGAAGGATTGACAAGAAGCCTTGTTGAACCCCGACCAGGTGGTCGAGCCGTCGCCGCAATTCTTCATTGTCGCGTGCCGGCGACCGGCCCCACGTTGAAAAAAACACGGCATTCGCCCACTCGGCATGAGCCATCAAATCGCGTAGAAATGAAATCATTATCTTATCGCTTTCGTGTCGACGGGATTTGAACGAGGTGTGCCGCGAGATGTCTCAGAGCAGTTTCCGGATGAGCTTTTGTTTGAAATGGGAATAGGGCGGATAGAAGAACGACGGGTCGAACCAGGTCGGTTTGAACAGAACCGACTTGCGATGGCTGAACGTCTCGAACGAGGCTCGGCCGTGATAGGCTCCCATCCCGCTGGCGCCGACGCCGCCAAAGGGAAGTGATGGTTGGGCCAGGTGGAGCAAGGCGTGGTTGACGGTCACGCCCCCCGAGGTCGTTCGCTCGAGAACGCATTCCTGAACGAGCGGATCACTGGAAAACAAGTAAAGAGCCAGGGGCTTGGGCCGGGCATTGACGAAGGCGATGGCTTGTTCCATATCCTTGACCCCGATCACCGGCAAGATCGGGCCGAAGATCTCGTCGCGCATCGCGGGCGCATCGGGAGCGACATTCCTGAGAACGGTCGGAGCAATGTACCGCGCCGACTCGTCGGCCACGCCGCCGGCGACGACTTCGCCGCTCCCCGGCAAGAGGCTCATCAATCGACGGTGATGGCGCGCATTGACGATCCGGCCGTAGTCGGCGCTCTGCCGCGGGTCGCTGCCGAAGAAGCTTTCAATTGTCTCCTTGAGGCGCGCCAGCAGCGGTTCCTCGACGGCCTGGTGGACGAGAACATAATCGGGGGCCACGCACGTCTGGCCGGCGTTATAGAATTTGCCCCAGACGATGCGCCGGGCCGCGGCGTCGAGATCGGTCTGCTGGTCGACCAGGCAGGGGCTCTTGCCCCCGAGCTCGAGGGTCATGGGTGTCAGATGCTTGGCGGCCGCTTCCATGACGATCTTCGCCACGTTGCCATTGCCGGTGTAGAAGATGTAGTCAAATCGTTGCGCGAGGAGCTCGGTCGTCTCTTCAGCGCCCCCCTCGATGATTCGAAGACACGCGGAATCGACGTATTGAGGCAGCCGCGTGGCGAGCAGGGCGCTCGTGGCCGGCGCAATCTCGCTCGGCTTGACGATGGCGGCATTGCCGGCCGCAACGGCGCCGATCAATGGCGCGAAGACAAGCAGCAGGGGATAGTTCCACGGCCCGATGATCAAGACGACGCCCAGCGGATCATGGTAGATCCGACTTCGGCCCGGTTGACCGACGAGCGCCGTTGGAACACGCCGCGGCTTCATCCACGATCCGAGCTTCTTGCGCGTGAGACTGATCTCGCTCGCCAGGAGAGCGGTTTCGGATGCGTAAACCTCGATCGCCGGGCGGCCCAGGTCCTTGAAGAGCGCGGCTTCGATCTCGGCCTCGCACTCCTTGAGAAATCGGGCCATGCCCGCGAGCTGAGCCTGGCGAAACTCGATCGGGCGGGTGATCCCGCTATCGAACCGGGCCCGCAGCTCGGCGACGACGGCCGGGATGGTTTGACGCACCGGAGTGCCGGATCGGGAATCCTGGGCCGAACGATCGTCGATTGCCACCGTGCTGGACATCGCGTCATTCCTGTCGGTTTCAAGAGGGAGATCGAATCGTTGGTCTGGGTGGCCATTTTACCGTACTATAGGGAACGATCCGTCACGCGAGAAGGCGCCGGTCCCCGCTCGCCGCCGTGGGCGGCCGGCCGATCTTTGTTTTGGCAACGCGAACAAACTGGATCGCGAACCGTTTTCTCAGGAGATTTCCGCATGGGCATGCCTCTCACGGACGACGCGCTTGCCGCGATCTTTCAAAACGCCCGAACCTACAACGGCTGGCTGCCGCGCAGTGTCGATGACGACATTCTCAGGCAGATTTACGACCTGGCCAGGATGGGCCCGACCTCGGCGAACACCAGTCCGATGCGGGTGGTCTTTGTGAAATCACCCGAGGCCAAGGAGCGGCTCAAACCGGCCCTGATGGCCGGCAACGTCGAGAAGACGATGTCGGCGCCCGTGTGTGCGATCATCGCCGACGATTTGAAATTCCACGAAAAGATTCCGAAGCTCTTTCCGCAGAATCTCAAGTTCGCCGATCTCTTCACCGCGCCTGGCAAGGAAGAATTCACGCGTACCCATGCCTTTCGCAATAGCACGTTGCAAGGCGCGTATTTGATCATCGCGGTCCGCGCGCTGGGGCTCGATACCGGACCCATGTCGGGATTCGACCAGGCCAAGGTCGACGCCGAGTTCTTTCCAGACGGCCGTTGCAAGTCGAACTTTCTGGTCAATATCGGCTATGGCGACCCCAGCAAGCTCTACCCGCGCAATCCGCGGCTCGATTTCGACGAGGCTTGCCAGATAGTCTGACGGGCAGGCGACAGGAACCCACAATGAGAGGCCCGGTGCGGCCCGACTCACCCGGTGCGGCCCGACCCGCCAGGGGTTATTGTGCCTTCATGGTCTGAGTCTGGCCTCACGTCTCCGATCGGGTCCTATCGAACGCGCAGTTTTTGAAATTCTTTCTCGGTCATCACGTCGCGCGTGCTTTCGAGCCGGTCGAGAAAAACGATTCCGTGAAGATGGTCGTCTTCGTGTTGAAAGATGCGCGCAACGAAGTCGCTGAAATCACGCTCAACGACGTCACCAGCGAGGTTTTGATATCGCACCTTGATGGCCTGGTGGCGGGGGACAGCGCCCCGCAGCCCGGGGATGCTCAGGCAACCCTCCCAGTCTTTGACCATCTGCGTGGATCGCTCGACGATACGCGGGTTAATCACGACCTCTGGCTCCATGGCCGGTGCATCGGGGTAACGCGCATTGGGGCGAGACGCGACGATGAAGATCGCGACTGACGCGAAAATTTGCGGCGCGGCGATCCCGACGCCGCCGGCGTCGCGCATCGTGGCGGCCATGTCGTCCACGAGCGCCTGGATCGAAGCGGTGATCGGGAACGTGACCGGCGCGACCTCGTCGCGGAGCACCGGGTGACCGAGCTGTGCAATCTGTCTGAGAATAGGCATGGTTAGCGAATGTGTTGGGTTCAAGTGAAAATCCGACCGTGGACGCCGGATCAAGGCGTCAGGCCGGGCTGTGTGCCGGCGGATTGACTTCTTCGAGCGATCACGGCGGCACGGTCAGTGCTCCCGGGCGATTGGTTCACGGCGCCAGCCAGTTTTTCAGTGCTCGACTCAATCGATCACAGTCACATAATCGTCCGACGATGCGGCGCCTTCAGCCGACATGATACCGTCTTGCACCGTCATCTGAATTGGCCCGGCCGTCGGCTTGGCGAATAAAATCGTGACCGAGTGGGTGCCTGCGTTATAAGAAACCGTGGACAGGGGAACCAGTTTGGAAAAGACCATCTTTCTCCCCTTCTTGACGCCGCGGGTCAAGGTGTACCTGGCGCTGTTCGCGGCCGATGCGGGATTGAGGGTTTCGTTGAAGCCGATCGTCAAGCCGGTGATCCCCTTGCGTGTCCGGGTCTCCGAAACGACGCCAGTGACGCGCGGCGGTGTCGGCGCATTCAGCGGTTGAGCGGGGTCCGCCGCCGGCGTTGTCGAAATCGGATCGGATGCTGGGTTTGAGTCAGGAGGCGTCGTCGGGCTCGGGACGGAGATCGGCGATGGAGACGGCGTCGGCGCGGGACTTGGGGCCGGTGTTGGAGTGGGTGTCGGACTCGGGGCCGGCGTCGGCGTGGGGCCAGGGGCCGGCGTCGGCGTCGGCGTGGGTGTCGGCAATGAGACCGGAAATTCGGCCACGATGCTTGACTGATCGAAGGTCTGGTAGGCGATCTGACCGCTGGGGCTCACGGCCACCCCGTTCGCCGAATAGCCGGGTGAAGGGCCTTGATAGAGCACGCGACCGAAATCGCTCGTGATGACCGCAAGCGTGCCAGCGGGCCCATCCAGGTTAACGCCGCCGGCAGCTCAAATCGGTCGTGGCCATGTAGAAGTTGCCGGCCGTATCCGTCGTCAATGCTTCGCTCATCATGAGTTGGGTCTTCGGATCGGATAGCATGATCGCAGGCTGTTGCGACGCCTGACCGCCCAGGATGAACGACGAGGGGAACGCGAAAAGCGTCGGCATGGCGAAGCCAGTGGAGTCGTAGGTTGAAAACGTGGTGAGCAGCGTACCGCTTTGATTGATGGCTACGCCGCTGTTGATGCCATACCCGCCGGCATTTTGATTGGTCGTCGCCGAGCTGAAGGCGATGATTTGCGCGGTGGGCGCGGTATTCGAGGAGTTGGAAACCTCGACCTTGAGGAGGAACGCGTTGCGCGTGTCGGCGACGCCCGTAATGAACATGTCGAGATGTTGATTGTCGGGATGGGCGACCGCGATCTCACCGAACTGGGTCAGCGTCGAGGTGAGGGCGACAAACGGTGCGTCACGCGCAGGGCCACATCGTAGGCCGTGCCGGTCGTGATCGCACTGGCCTGGATGGGCAGGGCCATCTTGACGGTAAGATCCGTCGGGTCGATTTGAAAGACTTCAAGGGTCGGGCACGGTACCGAGGGATACGTTTCAACGAGCGAAATGAGACCCGTCTGACGGTCGAGAGTCATCCCTCCTTGCGCCCCGGACCGAGATCGCCAAGATTCATCGACCCCAGAAGTTGCCCGGTCGGGGAGTATTTGGCAACGACAATCTGCGTCGTGACGTCGTTGACCGAGTTGACGAGGATATCGCCCGCGAGATCCGTCACGATTCCGCCTGGGGTATAGCCCTGCGGAATGGAGAACAGCGGCGTGCCGCTCATGGCGATTCGCCCTTCCAGGTCGCCCACGGTCGGGCGGAACTTGCGGTTTCGACACCCCGCGATCCCGCGGCGACATTGTCCGGTTCTTTCCTCTTCGCTGGTCCCGTTTTGCCGTTGCCGCCAGTCGCCGAGTGAACGCATCGGTGAGTTCCCCATTATGTGAGAAAGGTCGCGTTTTCGAGTTCGGGCTGCCGCTTCTGCGTTCACATACGGGTCGAACGAAAGGTGTTTCAAAAATGTCCTGAAAAATTTCGCTCCGGATCGTTCGGCGGGTCGAAACGAAGACGCAAGAGCGCGGAGCGCGTTCGGGCCGGGGTCGCCGGATGCGCTTGAAATGGGGATGCCAGCCATCCGCTGGGCGCGGGGTCGAAGACGATTGAAGGCAAGCGTTCAGTGACGCGGCAAGACCGCCGGCGGGTCGTTCTTGGCCTTCGCCGAGGTGGGCTCGTGACGATCAGTCGTCGCCTTGGCTTCTACCTTGGCGAGCTCGGACCGAAACTTCCCGATTTCAGGCCCCTGACGCACGGCCTCGCGCAGCTCGCGGAGCGCTTCGTCGTGCGCGTTTCCGCGTGCGAGCAGGGCCCTTCCCAGATGGTAGTGCGACCATGGCGAGTTTGAATCGAGACGAAGCACTCGCGGGATTCGGCAATCGATTCGTCGAACCTTTGAACGTCGAGCAGAATACCGCCGAGATCGGAGTGGGCTGCTCCAAGTCTCGGGTTCAGTCGGATGGCTTCGCGAAACGCGGCGATCGCTTCGTCGGGTTTCCACATTCCATACAGGGCCCTGCCGAGCTCGTGGTGGCGCTGAGCGACCGCCGGCGTGATCCGGATGGCCTCGCGCCACTCATGAACCGACCGTGCAAGTTCGCCTTTTTGAGCTAACAGACGGCCAAGCTGGCCGTGGGCCCACGCGTCGTCAGGGTTTCGTTTGAGTGCGCCTTCGAGTGCCGCGATCAGCTCAGTGCAATCCCCCGATCCGGCGAGCGCCCGGTTCAAATTCGAATACGGGTTGTCGAGGTCGGGCCCGATTCGAGCCGCCTCACGAGCGGCCGCAACGGCCTCGCCCGTCTTTCCGCGCGACATCAGGATGCTGACGAGCGACGCCCAATTTTCCGGATCGGCCGCCGCCAATCGGAGCGCCTCGCGGATTTCTGTCTCAGCTCTGGCCGGTTCCTTGTGCGTCTGTAAGGCACTGCCTAACTCGCGATGAAACCGCGCCTCCATCGGCATGATCCTGACGGATTCGCTCAGTGCGGCGACGGCCTCGGCGACTTGACCTTGAGTCAGCAGGGCCTTCCCCAGGCACCAGTGGGCCCAGGCGTCGTCGGGCGTCAGCCGGATCGCCTCGCGGCACTCGCCAACGGCCTGGTCCGGCTTGCCCTTCGCCAGCAAAATCTGCCCGAGGCCCACGTGGGCAGCCCCAGATCGGGCGCGATCCGAGTCACTTCATGAAATTCAGTGGCCGCCTCGTCGAGCTTGCCCTGAAAAAGGTCATTCTGCGCAGTGGAAATGGGCCTCGAAATCTTCGGGCCGCTGCCGCAAGGCCTCGCGAAGGTATCGTTCCGCCTCGCCAAACTGACGGCTTTCCTTGAGGGCAACGCCAAGGCCAAAATGGGCCCAGACGCGATCCGGGTGCAGTCGAAGCGCGGCTCGATATTCGTTGACAGCGTCATTGATGGCGCCGGCAGCGCAAAGCGCGGTGATGAGTTTCACGTGGAAGCTCAGGTCATCGGCATCGAGGCGGATCGCTTCCCGCGATTCCGCGACCGCGTCATGATGTTTGCCTTGATCGCCGAGAAGATCCGCGAGCATCGCGTGCGATCGCGCATCGCCTGGCGAGAGCCTGTTGGCCTGGCGCAGAGTGTCAATGGCGTCTTCACGCTTTCCCAGCGCGGTAAGGACCTTCCCCAGATTTCGGTAGATTGCACCCGTTTTCGGCACGAGGCGAATGGCCTCGCGATACTCGGCGGCAGCCTCGTCGAGCCGTCCCCCAAGGTCGAGGGCCAGCCCCAGGTCATTATGGGCGCCGGGGCTCTCTGGTTTGAGCGTCACGGCGGTATCCAGATAACGAATGGCCTCGCCATCGGCCGGCGTGCGCCGCTCCCAGATGAGCATGCCCAGCGTGTGCTGGACGCCGAAATCATCCCGAAATCGCCCGCGCATTCGCTTGAGCAGGGCGATGGCATCATCTGTACTGCCGAGCGTCGACAACGATCTCGCAAGCAAAATGACGCTCGCCGCCGGAAGGCTTTCGACCGAGGGATCCTTCGTCAGAGCGACGATGTCCGCTCTCCGGCGCACTGCCAGGGCCATGCGGATCTTGTTTCGAAACGGATCAGGATCAATGAGACGGGCGACTGCCGAGAGATGACTCCGCCTCGGCGCGTCCGCCACGCTGGCCGCCCAATCGTCGAGCGCTGCGGCGATCCGGCCGGCCTCGCTACGGCGCGCGAGCAGCCCGGCCGCGGCGTCCGGACTGAGATTCAGAATATCGACGCGGGCGTCACGGAACGCGGCCGCGTATGCGGCGACCATCGCTCCGGTATCGTAGGCATATTCGTTCGCTCGATAGTTCGATTGCTGGCCGCGCGCCGCGTCCAGTCTGTCGGCGAACGCGCGGTCCGCCTGGCGCACCGCGGCAAGCTCACGGGCCTTGCGTGCGTTTTGAGCGACCGTTTGATGAAGCATTCGGACCTCGGCGCCAAGCGATGCGCGGGCCGGCCGACCCGCAAGAGCGTCGCGTACTTTCTCGGCCGCGGCCAGCGCCCGGTCCCACTCCGGCGAATCGTCGGCTCCGTGTCGCTGGGCCTGTGCGCGTAACGTCTCGGCCCGGCTCAGAGCGTCACCGACCAGGCGATCGGTCTCGGCGAGCTGAGCCTCGCGCTCCATGCGTGCTGAAACGAACCATCCGGCCACAATGCTCCCGACGAGCACGACCGCCGCCGCGAGCGCCGCGGTGAGCCGGCGTCGCGAACGCTCGGCCTCGGCACGCACGGTGGCTTCGACGCGCGCCAGCTCTGAAGCGCGTAGCCGCTCCTGTACTCCAGTCAGATAAGCGACGATCCGCTCCGCGACAATCCCGGCGTCACGCGGGCGGTCCGCCGGCCCTGGGGCCAGACAGTCTTTTGCGAGCCTGGCGAGCGCGCCGTCGGCGTCGCAGCGATCGAGCCGAGCATGGCTATCGGCCAGGTTGCCGGACGCCGCCGCCGCGACGAGTTCGGCCGTCGAGCGACCGACATATGCCGGACTGCCCGTCAAGACTTCGCAGAGGATCGACCCGATCGCGAAGACGTCGGCGCGTGCGTCGAGACAGTCTACCTCGCCGCGAGCTTGCTCGGGCGCCATGTACGCGGGCGTGCCCATCACGCTTCCGGCGAGCGACAGCGCAAAACCTTCGCCATTGCGCATGGTGAGAATGGCCGGGTCACGATCGACGGTCAGCCCCGATTCGTCGCCGATCGCGGCGTTCCGCAGAACCTTGGCCAAACCCCAATCCATCACTTGAACCTCGCCGAACCCGCCGACCATCACGTTGGCCGGTTTCAGGTCGCGGTGAATTACTCCTCGAGCATGGGCGTAAGCCATCGTCTGAGCCACATCGCGCACGATGTCGAGAAAACGGGGCAACTCCTCGGAGCCGGATCGTTCCTTGAGCAATGCGGCCAGAGTGCGCCCGTTGACCAGCTTCATCGAGAAGTAGGGTCGCCGGTCCTTGAACGTTCCCAGTTCGTACACGGGGACGATTCCGGGGTGCTGGAGCTGTCCGGCGATCCGCGCCTCCTCGACGAATCGCCGGATCAGATCCGGGCGGTCGCGGTGGGAATCGAGAAGGACTTTCACGGCGAGCTCTCGCCCGAGATGAGCATCGCGCGCCTTGAGGATCGCACCCATGCCGCCCCGCGCGATCTCGCCAAGGAGCTGGAGACGCTCGGCGGTTGTCGACGCGTCAGGCGATTCAAGGGGATCGGCATGTTCGACGATCTCGGTCGGCGGCCCTCCGCCGCGCAGCAATAACGCAAGCACGTCAGCGATCGAAGCGGCCGGCGACGCCTCGTGCCCGATCGTCGGCGGGTCTCCTGGCGCATTCTCGGGTTGCCCGGTTGCCTGGTCGCCGTCAGGACCTGGAGATTGGGCCTGCCGCGGTGCGGCCGCGCTGGCAAGATGTTCGAGATCGCGGCGGATCCATTCGACCGAGGTGAATGGCGCGGAACTCCGCGATGCGTCGCCCCCCTGGCGCTCGATCGATCGCTCCACGAGCGAATCGAGTAACTGGCTATCTTGCGGCGCGATGGCTCCTTGCTCGTCAAGTCCCTGCCTCAGAGTCGTCGTTCGCTGCTCGTTCGTCGTTGCATGGATCGCCGCGGCCAGCTCGTCGCGACTGACAAGCCCGGTTTGGATCGCCAGAATGCCGTAGAGCAGGTCTCGTTCGATGTCGCTAATAGACATATCAGCAGCACCTTGCCGGGGCGACGAATCAACGGCCAGTCAGCGATCGCGGCACGCTCGCTCCAACCCGCGCCGGCAATAGTCGAGAAGGCCCAGGTCGGCCAGTTCCTGCTCCAGTCGCTCGGCGCTCGTGTCGTCGCCGAGAGAGTTCTTGACCTCGTCGAGCAAGAGGTCGACAAACAGATCTGCGCCCGGTGCAAATTGAGCCTGACCCAGCCGGCACTGACTGAGCGGTCGAGATCCTTCGTCAGTTTACTGGCCAGCTCGGTCGAGCGAAGATCGGGTTGCGCGACCCGCAGCCGGAGGACCCGCGCAAAAGGTTGCCCGGTGCGGCTCTCCAGCTCGTCGAGCGCCGCCCATGCGCGCTCCATGAGGGTCTTTCTCCAGCTCGCGAGGAACTCTCCGTCGAGGTCACGCAGCGGATCCTCCGTGACCGGTGCCGGGATGTCCCCAGTGATCCGAGGGCCGCGACTTCTTTCTTTCGCGAAAATGGTCGATCATCAGGTGATAAATGGCCCGCTTGACGAAGTCGCGAAATCGCCCCCGCCCGGGGTCGGCGCGGTGGAAGTCGCCGCGGAGGAAGCGTAGCGCGAATTCCTGAGCGAGGTCCGATGCCGCGTCGGGGTCGCGTACCGACGCCAGCAAGTACCGCTGCACTGCGCCACCATAGCGGAGCATCAACACCCTCTGGGCTTCCGACGCGGGTGCTGAGCGGTGGCAGTGCGCTGAAAAACCAACGTCCAGGCGGTCTCGATCTGGCTCAGGTGTTCTTCACCGTGGATCGACTCCACCAGCGATCTCCATCTTTCCCCATCACGCCTGCCGGGCGTTGCAAACCGCCGTTCCAGACTTCGTTTTCCTCGGGGCCGCACCGCGGAATCTCGGTCCAGCGTCACCCGCGAATGCGCACCTTCGAGATTATAGACGTTTCCAGTGCGGTGAGCTACCAACGTTCGGTTAACCGAGCGACGACGCGGCGCCCGCCATCGGACGCAAGTGAACAAACGTGCTTGGCACTGAACTTGCTCTTCTCCTACAGGCATTGCGCCTCGATTCCTCCCTAGCCGCACCAGCGTGTGCCGGAACAATTGATGACGATTGCCGCCTCTCGGCCGGGACATGACAACCCGGCTCGACCCGAGAATTCCCCCTCGTCGCCATCCCAGGATTCAAAGGCATCGCGAACGCAGATCATTATTCTTTCGAGTGTGATGCTGTCGTTCATGGGGATCTGGAGCACGGCGGCCGTTGTGCTTTGCGACCTGGCGAGCACGGCGTTTTATATCGGCGGGGTGGTGGAATCGCAAATCGGCAAGGCCGCCCCCTGGTTCATCATGGCGGTCATGATCTTCAGCTACGCCGTGCGGAGTGTTTATATCGAGAGCTGTTCGATGTTCGTGCGCGGCGGCGTTTATCGCATTGTGCGCCAGGCGATGGGCCACGGGATGGCCAAGATCGCCGTATCGGCGCTCATGTTCGACTACATCCTCACCGGGCCGATCAGCGCGGTCTCCGCCGGCCAGTATCTGATCCGCCTTTTTAACTCGGTCCTCAGGCATTTTTCGATTCACAAAACCCTGTCGGAGGGATGGGGCGCCGCGGCGATCGCGATCGCCGTCGTGGTTTATTTCTTTCAGGCAAACCTTCGCGGGATCCAGACGTCGAGCTCGAAGGCCCTCAAGATCATGTGGGCGACGACCGCCATGGCGATCGCGATCATCGCTTTTTGCGTGGTCACGCTGGCCGTTCGTCCCGAGACGAGAACGCTTCCCCCGTGGCAGCCCGATCTGAGCCGCAAGACCGACAACCGCGGCCAGCCGGTCCTCAATGAGGCGACCGGCAAGCAGCAGGATCCCCTCGGCTGGGTCGCCGCGACGCCACTTGGCGAGAAGCTCCGCCCGGAAAACGTTGACTGGCTGAGTCTCATCGGGACAATCGGGATCGTGATCGCGTTCGGCCACTCGATCCTGGCGATGAGCGGCGAAGAGACACTGGCCCAGGTCTATCGCGAGGTGAAGGCGCCGAAGCTGCGTAATTTCAAATGGGCGGCAATTATCGTTTTCGCCTACAGCCTGATGCTCACGGGATTGATCAGTTTCTTCGCCGTGATGATCATCCCGGACGCGGAACGAACCCGCTTTCAGGATAATTTGATTTCGGGACTGGCACTTCACGTTGTCGGCCCCGAGTGGGTCAAGATGGGGCTCAACATCTTTGTCGTGATCGTCGGGTTTCTCATTCTGTCGGGCGCTGCGAACACGTCGATTGTCGGTGCCAACGCCGTGCTCAATCGGGTCGCCGAGGACGGAGTCTTACCGGCGTGGTTTCAGAGTCCGCAAAAGCGGTACGGCACGACCTGGCGTCTGCTCACCTTGATCGCGGCCCTGCAGATCGCCACGATCGTGATCACGGGCGGCAATGTGATCCTTCTGGGCGAGGCCTATGCGTTTGGCGTGGTATGGAGCCTCACCCTGATGTGTCTTTCCATGTTCGTCTTGCGGTTCACCGAGCCAGACCGAGATCGTGCTTATCGCGTGCCCGTCAATATCCCGGTCGGCGGCCGCGAGCTGCCGGTTGGCTTGCTCCTGATCGTCTTGATCCTGGCCGCGGCGGCCCTCGCGAACTTCTTCACGAAAACCATCGCCACCATGGCCGGCGTGACGTTCACGGTCGTCTTGCTCGGCGTCTTCGCCGCGACCGAATGGTACTATAAACGACGGCCTAAAGGCGGCTCCGACGGTACGGACGATTCGCACCAGGAACAGTTCAAGCTCAAACTTGTCGATACCCTGACAGCCGAGGCACTTTGCCTCGACAAAAAGAGCCGGAAGCTGATCTGGCTCAAGTCGCCCGACGACATTCAGCCGCTGGAGCGCGAAATCGAGGCTCTCGACCCCGAAAAGGAAGACCTGGTCGTGGCGCTCGCCCACCGGCCGAGTCGGAAGAAGCGTCCTTCTTCCGAAGACGCAGAAGGGAGCGAGAACGACATTATCGACGAGGAGAGCCAGCCGACGGACGGACCTCAGCCAGCCCTGCGAGCCCGCGATCGCAAGCTTCTGACGGCACTGGTCGATAGCTCCGAACGCGTCGGCAAACCGGTGACCCCGATCCTTCTTCTCAGCGACGACCCGGATCAGGCCGTCACCAACGCCGCTCAGAGTATCGGTGCCAGCGTGCTGAGGCTCGACCTGATCGGCCGCGCACTCGCACGACGCTTTGATGTTGGAAGCCGAAGCGAGCGATCGCGCAGTGCCCCGGCGGTCTCGCCTTCGATTCCAGGGCCGGACGCGCTCGCGGCCGCGTCGATCGAGCGAACAGTCTTACTTCGGGAGCGCGATGGCTGGCGTTTTCAGGGGCTTGTATCCCTTTGCCAGCTCATTGATTTCAATGGCCTGATCGACGGCGATGTCGTGAAAGACCTGGGTCGTCCCGCTCGTGGGCCAGTCGATCCGCAGCGACGCGACGCGATCCGCCGTCCCGAGGCCGATTGTCTGCCGCAGGGGGTTTGCTCCGAAACTACTGCCCGACGAAACCAGGCGGTGAAGGGTTAGCGGCCTGGCGCCGCTGGTGACCACGGCGATCCGCGCGCCGATCGCGGCGCGATTCGTCGTGACGCCGACCAGCTTGACGGTCAGGTAGTGATGTCCCTGGCCCGGATTCTGGAAGAGGATGTTGTGATACTGATCGCCATACGTGGCACCCCCCATCTGGATGAAGACGTCGAGATCGCCATCATTATCCCAGTCGCCGCATGCCACCGAGTGCCCCTTTTGCAAGTGACCCGTCCCTGACGACCCGGTGATCTCGCTGAACCGCTCGCCATTGACGTTCTTGAACATCCGGTTGGGAACGAGCGTGCTCAGATCGGGGTCGCCGGTGCCCAGGTAAAAGTCGAGCCAGCCGTCATTGTCGAGATCGCCAAAATTACTCCCCATCGTGGCGAAGCTCTGATCGAGTCCAGCAGCGCGCGTCATGTTATCGAAACGTGAGCCACCGTTGTTGCGAAAGAGACGCGGGCCGCTGCGCGTATGGGGACGGCCGAGTATCCCCTGAACGATGTCACCGAGCGTCCTGTCATAAGACGTGGCGAAAATGTCGAGCCAGCCGTCGTTGTCGTAGTCCCACGCCCAGCAGGAAAAGCCGGCGTGCGGGCCATCAACGTTCATCGCGGCCGTCACGTCGGAGAACGTGCCGTCGCGATTATTGTGGTATAGCCGGGCATCGCCATTAAGACAGTTGAGAAACAGGTCGGGATAACGGTCGTTGTCGTAGTCGACCCAGGTCGAACCCTTGTAGCCCGACTGGCTGAACGAGTCGAGGCCGGCCTTTTCGGCAACATCCGCGAACGTACCGTCGCCGCGGTTATGGTAGAGATGATTTGCCTGGCGCTCGCAGGCGACGAACAGGTCGAGCCAGCCGTCGTTGTCGTAATCGGCCCAGGAGGCACTATTCGAGTTGAGTGGCTCGGCGAGCCGGGCGTCGGTTGTCACGTCGGTGAAGTGTCCGCCACCATCATTTCTCAAGAGGCTCGGGCGAATCGGATGGGGAAGCCATGCGCCGCGGGGAACGAACACGTCGAGGCGGCCGTCGTTGTTGTAGTCGGTTTGATAGCATACCAGGCCCCCCAGTTGATCTCCGACGCCGGCTTTATCGCTGTTGTTTTCAAAGGTGCCATCACCCGTGTTGCGATAGACGGCCATCGGCATGGCGGTATCCATCGACGTGACAACGATATCGAGGAGGTCGTCTCCGTCGAAGTCGTCCATGATGGCCCCACCGGCCTGATTGAATCGATTGAGCTTGACCGTCGCGCCGATGTCACGAAACACACCGATGTCGAATTCCGAATGAAAGAACCGCTCGAGCGGCAGCGCGAATCGCTGGTCGACCTTCGCGGGATATTCTCCCAGTGTCATATGAGCCACATTGAGGAGCCATTGCACGCCGAGGTCGTCCGGGAAACGAGCAAGGTAGTCGGAGAAATGGCCGATTGCGAGCCGCGAGCCGCTGGGGTTCGTATGTATGGCGGCGGGCGCGATCGGAATGATGCATGAACTTTCACCGCGGCACATGATGCAGTTATCATTCTCGCCGATGCGCAGCGCCGTGACGCCTTGAAAATACGTCGCGAGATAGAGCCATTCCGCGGCCAGAGCATGATCGTTTTCGAGTGTCGTTCGCAAATCGGCGATCACCTTGTAGGCACCCCGCGAATCGCCCTCGTAGTTATAGAGTGATGCCTTGATCAGTGTCAGCACCACCTTGCGCCGCCGGGTGATGCCTGGCTGCGCCATGGCTTCATCGAGTTTCTTGATGCTTTTGTACCCAGCCTGTCGAAAGGCGTCTCGCACGTCGTCAAGCGACGCCGATTCTGGCCACGCGTCGACCATCGTCAGAAGCGCGAGGAAGCCGCCCGTATCAAGCGACTGCCGCGGCTTGTAGTCGACGAGGGCCGGCGCCGGAGTCCGCGCCATGAACGAGCCGCGCGAATACGCAACGACGGCGCCCACCGCGACGGCAACGACCACCGACAGCATGGCCGATCGTCTCACGAACGGCGCGGTGGGAGTTTTCGCGCGGGGATTCATGGCGTTTCGGGGCCTCGATGCGGTTTGCGTTGCCTTCGTGCTCTGCTTGTTTCGCGATGCGGCGGGACCCCGCCACGGTCAATACCGGTCACGCTGGACCAAACTGGTCGCCACGTCACAATCGCCCGGCGGGCAGCCCCGCGCCGATGGCTTGCTCGCGGCCGGGCGCGGGGCAAAGCCGGGCCAGTCAGGCGCGGACCGATTCGGGCGTGCACAGGTCGTTACACGCCGTCTCCTGCGTGGCTGCGTCGGCCATGCGAAACCCTTCGCGCAGTGGCGGCCGTGACACCCGCGTTGACCGAGGCAACCACATTGACGAGGGCATTCAGGATGTCATCGCTCAGACCGGCCTCACGGGCCTTCTCGATCCGGTTCCGCGTGCAAACCTGGCAGCCGCGGGTCATCGTGACCGCGAGGCCGAGGAGATGCTTCTCGCGCTCGGTCAAGAGCGTGCTTCCGTGCGCCTGGCGGAGATATCCAACCACCTGAGTATCATCGTAGGGCATGCGAGGGCTCCGTTTGAACAGGGCGAGGATGGCCATTGATCATTCGATCGTAACCGAATTCCGGCCTGGCGCACAGTCCGGACGACGATCTCTTCCCCCGGCTCGACGGGGAACAAGGGGAGCGCCGAGCCGGTCAGGATGATTTGCCCACGATGAAGCGGCAAGCCCGAAACCGCCAGGCGAGTGGCCAGCCACCGTAGCGTGGCCGCGGGGCTCGCCATCGTCCATGGCGCCTCGGTCGTGCCGACAATGCGTCCGTCGATGGCGACGTCGAGCCCGTCGACGGAGCAAGTCGTTGCGGAAAACGGCGTTTCGTGGTCGGGCAGCACGACTCCTGCGTGCATCCCGCCTGAGACGATCAACGCCGCGGCCGCCGAAGCGGCGAGCGCTGCGGGCACCGGCAAGACGTAATTGTGCAGCTCGATCACCGGAAAGACCGTCGCAATGGCCTCGCTACAGGCGCTATCGGTCAATAAGCCCGGTTCGCAGGGCAGATCATACGCCAGTCGCAGGGCGAGCTCGCCCTCGATCGCCGGGTTAACAAAACGGGAATGGGCAAGCCTCGACCGCGCGGGCACACACCCGGTGTCGAAGATTCGACCGAATATCGGTTCACGAATGCCGAGCTGATCCTGTATCGTGCGGCTCGTGCACCCGACCTTGTAGCCGACGACCCGCTCGCCGCGCTCTTCGCGGAGGCGTGCCACCTCCGACTGAAGGCCATAAGCTTGTTCCAGTGAAAACCCGGCCGGGGGCACGAACGACCTCCACGGCTGGCGGTTGTCGAAATCGTCGAGCACCCGCGCGGCCCACGTCGTCAATTCATCTTCCTGCATCGGCTCGCCTCGGCCGGTCGCCGCGCGGGCGTGGGGCGCGCCGATCAACAAATATCCGGCTCGCGTCAACGTCAATCGGCCACCGGGTGAATCCCCGCGCATCATTCCATGTACGTGTAACCTTCCATGCCCGACTCGTAAAAGTGCACGAGCTGCCGCGCATCGTCGAGCGTGATCTTGCCCGAGCGGACAGCACGCTCGACGTCCTTGCGCATGCTGTTGATCAACTTGTCGGCCGAGTATTGCACATAATGGAGCACCTCGCGAACGGTGTCGCCCTTGACGACGTCGTTGAGCTCGACGTTGCCGTGTTCGTCGAGACTGACATGCACGGCGTTGGTATCGCCGAAAAGGTTATGAAGGTCGCCAAGGATTTCCTGATAGGCACCAAGCAGGAACGCGCCCAGGTAATAGGGCTGCCCGTCGTACGGGTGAAGCTCGAGAGTATTGCGCACGTCGCGAAGGTCGATGAACTGGTCGATCTTGCCGTCGGAATCGCACGTGATGTCGCCCAGCACACCGCGGCGCACGGGGTTCTCACCCAGGCGGTGAATGGGCATGATCGGGAATAGCTGCTTGATCGCCCAGGCATCGGGCATCGACTGGAAAATCGACAGGTTGCACGTGTATGTGTCGGATAGAGGCGCTTCCATCCCCTGAAGCTCCTCCGGCACATAATCGAGCTCGCGCACCATGTGCAGAAGCTTGTTGCACAAGGCCCAGAAGAGCCGCTCGGCCAGGGCGCGGTGCTCGATCGTCATGTGCCCGAGGTTGAACAGGCTCATCGCTTCATCGACCGCCTGGAGCGCATCGTGATAGCTTTCGAGATAGTTCTTCTTGGAAAGCTCGCGGTGAATACCGAAGAGGTCGTTGATGGGTTGCGGACTGTCTTCGGGAATTTCCGGGGGCGACTGATACTCGTCGAAATTGGAGACGCCGAGCACGTCGAAGACGAGCACGCTGTGGTATGCGACCATCGCCCGCCCCGACTCCGAGAAAATCGTCGGGTGGGGCACCTCGGCTTCGTCGCACACATTCTTGATCCGAAAGACCACGTCGTTGGCGTATTCCTGCAACGTGTAGTTCACCGACGAGACGAAGTCGGACTGCGACCCGTCGTAGTCGACGCCGAGGCCGCCGCCGACATCCAGATACTTCACCCCGGCGCCGACGCGATACATCTCGACGTACACGCGGGCTGCTTCCGTGAGCGCGGCCTTGATGTTGCGGATATTGGTGATCTGACTGCCAATATGAAAATGGACCAGTTGCAGGCAATCGGCCATGTCGCGCTCTTTGAGATACTCGAGCGCCTGGAGAACCTCTGAAAGCGTCAGGCCAAACTTGGAGCGAAACCCGGCACTCGACTTCCACCGCCCTGCGCCGCGGGTCGCCAGCTTGACGCGCACGCCGATCGTCGGCCGCACCTTGAGCTCCTGGCTGTGCCGCACGATCGACTCGAGCTCGGTGAACTTCTCGACGATCGGGATCACTTGCTTGCCGATCTTCCGCGCCAGCACGGTCATCTTGATGAATTCATCATCCTTGAAGCCATTGCAGACGATCGGCGTGTCAGGCGCCTCGGTCAGCGCGAGCACGGCCAGCAGTTCCGGTTTCGACCCGGCCTCCAGACCAAAATGATAGGGCTTGCCAAAGTCGAGAATTTCCTCGACGACGTGCCGCTGCTGATTCACCTTGATCGGATAAACGCAGCAATAATTACCGTGATAGTCAAATTCCTGAATGGCCGTGCGGAACGCGTCGTGAATCTCGCCGACCCGGTGGCGAAGGATGTCCGTGAATCGGAGAAGGATCGGAAGCTGGATCCCGCGCTCTTGAAGCTGGTCGACCAGCTCCTTCAAGTCGATCGATTGACGCGGATCCTTGTTGGGATGAACCGTCACATGCCCCTTGGCATTGATCCCGAAGTAATCCTTCCCCCAATGCCGAACGCTGTACGTTTCCATCGCATCATCGATTTTCCAAGGATTGGCGAATCGATGTTCCGGACCTTGCGTCATTCGAGAGCCCTCCTTTATCCGCTGATGAACACTAGAAAAGTGTCGCGAAGTCTGGCCTTATGTTCAACTTCGATTTTCGAAAATCCAAACGTCCGCCTGGCTCGCGTTCGGGCTCCGCAGCACCTCGGCTCTGACAGGCTAGCGACGCCAACGCGTGGCTGGTATGAGCGTTCAGTCGTGCGCAGAGCTTCTTGACCGGGGCTCGCGCAGCAATGAGCGGCGAGATTCTCCGGTTGAGGATGGCCGCCCGCACGGGCTGCTAAATCAGCCCGAGCGCAGGCGCCGCGGATTGTTGGGACGCCGGGGCCCGATGCGCGACGCGATCCGACTTCGGCGAGCAAGCTGTTCCGCCGAGCGAGACAGGAAGCGAAACTGGCGCGGCCGGGCACAACCAGGTGGTGCGGGCGACCGCCGAGCTCGTCGAGGCGGAGCCGAGCGGCGCCATGAGAATCAGTGCCCGAGCAATTCGAGCGTGCGTTTCACGAATGCGGACGACGCTTCGACGGCTTCCGCCGGCGACATCTTGAGGCGCTGGGCCAGCTCGAACTTGCGCAGGTGCTCGATGTCGAGGTCTCCGGTGCGGACGTAAAGGCCCTCGCAGGCGAGCATGAGACACCGCAGCCCAAACTCACGATAACCCTTGGCGTAGACCAGGGCGCGCACGCAGCTAAACATCGCCTCGTAGCTCAGGAAGACGATGTCCGCCGGATCGCCCTGGCCCGTGGTGTGGATGTTCACCGCGGCGTCGAGCCGATCTCCGGCCTTGGCCAGCAAGTCGACAATACGATGGGGCGCTTCCTTGTCCTCGAACAGGTAAGGGCTATCGAGACACTTCTGCAAGGTATTGATGATCGCCATGGCCGGAACGTCTCGTGTCGGTTCGAGGAAAAACGGGTGTTCATGCTGCGCTGCGGACTTTGTCTCGAATTTGGAGCCAGGCGCCGCCGCCGCCGCCGATTCAAGATTGTCCCTGTCATGGACTCTTCGGCTTCGCGGACTCGGTCGTCGCTTTTTTCGACGGCGTCGAGGGCGCCGGTGTGCCCTTGGTCGCGTCCGTCTTGGCCGCGTCCGCTGCCTTGGTCGCGTCCGGTGCCGGTTGCGGCGCTTGTGATTTTGGCGCTGCGGCCTTGGCGGCCGGGGCGGTCGGTTGCGATTTGGGCGTCGCCTCTGCCGGCGGCGATCCGGCGCCGCCTGCTTCGTGGCTGGAGTCACCCTGGGCAGCCGGACCGGTGCGCGTATCGGGATGGCTTCGCGCGGCGGCGTGGCCACGGGGGCGACGAGCTTCACGGTCGACGCCTTGACCGGATCACTCAGCATCGGAACTGCCGCGGCTTGCATCACGCTCATGAGCGAAGCCGGCAGTACTCCCAGAACGACCACCACGATCGTCCCCGCGACAATCGGGATCGAGATACCTCGGTCGGGGGGCAACAGCCGCCTGGGTCCCGGTTGACGCAGGAACATCGCCTTCAAGACACGCACATAATAAAACGCCGATACGACCGAGTTCAGCAGACCGAGCGCCACCAGCCAGATCAGGGTGACCTTTTGCGATTCGTGCGTCTGGTTGAGCGCTTCCATGAAGACGTAAAGCTTGCCGAAGAATCCCGCGAGCGGTGGAATTCCGATCAAGGAGAGCATCAGGAGCAAGATGCACGTCGCCAGGAGCGGCTCCTGAAAGCCCAGGCCGTTGAGGTCGTCGATATTGTCGCTATCGAGGTCACGCGCGAGCCACGCGGCGACGGCAAAGGCACCGACGTTGGCAAACGCATAGACGATCAGATAGTAGAGCACCGCGGCGGCCGAGCTCGGCCCTTTCATCGAAATACTCACGGCCGCCACACCGACCAGGATGTAGCCGGCGTGCGCGATCGATGAATAGGCGAGCATCCGCTTGAGGTTCGTCTGGGCGAGCGCGGCGAAATTGCCGTAGGTCATCGTCACGGCCGAGACAATCGCGATGATGCCGACCCAGCCCGGACCCATGATGCTTGTCGACGGGCTCGACCAGGGGAGGAGAGCGTGAAGAAACACCTTCATGAAGGCGACGAAGCTGGCCAGCTTCGAGCCGGTCGCGATCCACGCCGTCACGGGAGCGGGGGCACCCTCATACGCGTCGGGGGCCCACTGATGGAACGGCACCGCCGCGACCTTGAACCCGAAGCCGACCATCAGGAGCAAAATCGCGGTCGCGCCGGCCACATTGTCGGAAAGACCCGACGTTCCCGCCCGACTGAGGACGCGGCGAATCCCGTCGAACGTTGTCGTGCCCGTCATCCCGTAGATGTAGCTAAGCCCGAACAGAAACAGGGCCGACGAGACCGATCCGTAAACGAAATACTTGAGGCCCCCTTCCGCCGACCGCCGCTTGGTTTTCTCGAGCGCGGTGCTCAGGTAAAGACAGATCGTCATCGTCTCGAGCGTCAAGAAAAGCGTGACGAGCTCCTCCGACGCCGTGAGCAACATCATGCCGACCGTCGCCCAGAACATGAGCGCCAGATACTCACCCCACTCCTCGGTGAACGACCAGCTCATCGACAGGCCGACGATCAGGCCGAGGAGTGTGACGTAAACCAGGTTGAAAAACGCGGTCTGCGAGTCGCCGGCGAGTGTGCCGAAAAACAGGAAGGGATCCGATTCGCTCAGGTAAGAAACCGTCTGCTTGGTGAGCCAGGAATACTCGTCGTCGGGATAGGCTCGGATCATCAGGGGCGCGAAGCAGACCAGAATGGCCGACGCCAGCGCCACGGCGATCCCGGCGAGTGCCAGCCAGCCGACCGTGCCGCCGCCGCTGCTCGACCGTGAGCCGGCGCGCCAGATCGAGGTCGACCATCAGGACGATGAGACCCCAGACGGTCAACACGATCTCGGGGGCCAAAAAGAAAAAGTCGCGGAAGTCGAGCGTCATGGGTGTTCCACGTGGCTAGTGGGCATCAAGGAGTCGCAGTTCGCCGTCGGGCCGGCGTCGTCGGGGGCCATTCGAGCCGCCGCCAGGTTGGCCGAGGCGCTACCCGGCGATGGCGGGCCCACCGCCTTCAAACGTTGGCGGGGCCTCGAAAATCGATGGAGTACCGGGATCAACGAATCGCATGTGCATCGATCGATTAGCCCGAGAGGGTGTCATAGCGGTCGACGTCAGCCGAATGCCAGCGCCGGTAGCAGAGCAAAATCAGCCCGATGCCGACGGCGACCTCGGCCGCGGCGACGGTGAGTACCATGATCGCCAGGATCACGCCGCTGATCGGGCCGGCCTCGGGCCGCTCCGGCCCGTATCGCCAGAACGCGACCAGATTGAGATTGGCCGCGTTGAGCATGATCTCGATGGCCATCAACACGGCGATCGCATTGCGGCGCACCAGCACGCCCGCCAGGCCAATCGCAAAGGAGGCCGCGGCGAGATAAAGAAACCACGATAGCGGAATATCGTCACCCATCGATGCGGCTCTTTCGCGTTAATCTCGACCTTCAGACCGTGGCTCACCCCGGCCTTCAACGAGCCTGCGATGAGCCTCTTCATGCGAATCGAATCGTGAATCAGTGTGCCACGGTGGTTGGCGGTGCGAGCGGCTCCGCCGCCAGGGGCGTGCGCTCAAGCCCCACGCCACGGCCCGGACCGCGCGTGGCCGCCACCGGCTCGGCTTCCTCGCGATGCGCGACGGCGATCGCGCCCGACCAGCGCGACGGTCAGGAGGAGCCCGGCCGCTTCGAATCCGATCACGTAACGCGTCATCAGCTCATCGCCGACGACCTTCGCCATGTTGTTGACGGCCTGCGCACGCGGCGATTGCGCCGTTGTCGCCATCGATGGGCGGCCGCGTGTCGGTCGTCGCCCACGACTTCGTGCCGATGCCGTTCTGAAACGTGATCCCAAAGGCCAGAACCAGGAAGACGCCCAGCCCCGCCACCAGGCCGGGTAGCTGCCAGGCCGACGGCGTCGTCGCCGGATCGTCGCCCTGAATGTTGCGCGTGAGCATGATGCCGAACATCAGGATGATCGCCACGGCGCCGATATAAACCAGCACCTGAAGCGCGGCCAGGAACTCCGCCTCGAGCAGCACGAACTGGCACGCGATCGTGAAGAAGAACGCGACCAGGTAAAGCGCGGCCCGAACCAGGTTTCGCGCGAGAATCGTTCCCAGAGCCGCGGCCAGCCCGACCGCCGCGATCGACCGAACACAACCTGGATCACGTTTTCGACTCCAACAGAATAGACCGCACGCTTCCCGATCTTTGATGTCGACGTGCCTGACGCACGCCTTGCGCACTTAACGCTGGAGCGGCCGCAAGCTCGTCCACTCCGGCCGCATCGGGCCGACCGTCGGCCACTCCGCCCCCAGCGGGGCGCTCGCCGCCGTCCGGCGATTGAGCCAGAAGATCCAGCCAGATCGCGGGAATCAAGATCAGCGACGTCCAGACCGTTCCCCAGATCCAGTTCCGCAGGAACAGCGAGCCCGGCCGGATGACGATCTCATACCAGATCCCGGCCGCCAGGATGTTGACGATCGCCAGCGGCACCAGGTACTTCCACGCGAAATTCATCAGCCGGTCGACACGCATGCGCGGCAGGGTCACCCGGATCCAGAACATCAGGAAGATGAAGAACAGCACCTTGCCCAGGAAGACCGGGATCAAGATGCAGGTCGACCAGAAGGTATGAAAACGTCGTTTCACCCAGGAAATTCGTCGGAAACTCAACGAACGGCAGCGGCGTGCCGCCGCCCAGGAACAGTGCCGTCGCCACGCAACTGACCGCGAAGACGCTCAGGTACTCGGCCAGGAAAAAGAGGCCGAACCGCATGCCCGAATACTCGGTGTGATAGCCGGCGATGATCTCCGACTCGGCCTCGGGCAGGTCAAACGGCGTTCGGTTCACCTCGGCGATGCTGGAGATCAAGAGGATGACGAAGGCGAGAAGCCCCGGCGGCGAGAAGATCCACCAGCCGAATTCGAGCTGCTGGTCGAAGACCGCGACCAGGCTCAGGCTCCCCGTCCAGAGCACGATCGGCATCGTCGAGAGCACCTGCGGCACCTCGTACGAGACGAGCTGAGCGACCGACCGCATGGCTCCCAGCAGCGAATACTTGTTGCGGCTCGACCAGCCCGCCAGGAAGATACCCAGCGGACTGATGCTCGACACGGCGATCAGGTAGACCATCCCCGACGGCAGGTTCACCGGCGCCATGTTGATCGCGAACGGAATGACCGCGATCACCAGGAACGCCGAGACGATCACGAGCACCGGCGCGGCCAGGTGAACCAGGTGGTCGGCGTTGCGCGGAACGAGGTCTTCCTTGGTGATCAGCTTGATCGCGTCGGCGATCGGCTGAAGCAGACCCAGCGGCCCGACGCGGTTGGGCCCGATCCGATCCTGAAATCGCGCGGCCACCTTCCGCTCGAGCCAGACCATGTAGGCGACGATGCCGGGGAAAACGCCGAAAAAACCGACGAAAAGCCAGGCCGCCCAGCGCAAGTACGTCCACGTTGTTGAGCTCGACCAGTGGATTGCTGGGCGACGATCGCCGATTCACACCAGGCTGTCGCGCTATTCACCGCCGTGTGTCCCCCGTGAACGTCAATATCGCATCAAATGATCGTGATCAACGCCTGAAAACGAGCCTCGCCGCCAGCGCAAAACGCCAACGCCAACACTTCGCTCAGACCCACCGCAAGACGCCCTTGGCCCACGCATAGACGAGGCCGACCGCGAGCATGACCAGGAAGATCACCATCTCGACCAGGGCGAACGGGCCAAGTCCGCCGTAGCTGACCGCCCACGGAAACAGGAACACGGTCTCGATGTCGAATACCACGAACATGAGCGCGTAGATGTAATACTGGATCCGGAACCGGACCCACGTCTCGCCATAGGTTTTCACGCCGCACTCGTAGGTGTCGCCCTTGGCCAGCGATCGCTTGCGGGGAGCGATCATGCGCTCCACCAGGATCGGCAGCAAGCCAAAGGTGATGGCCACGAGCAAGAAGCAAGCCGACGAAAATGTAGTTATATAGAACCATTTTTTATCGTGATTCTCGATGAGCCATGATAAGTCACGCGAAACCCGGGCTTTGCGTTCACTGATCGGCGCCGCTGTCCGATGCCGCCGGCCGCGCCGGCGTTGACGCTCACGTTCGACGCTCGCTGGTTGACGCGCTGTTCCAAGGGCCGTTGATCGATCGTTTCGACCGCGTCTCCTGATCGATGGCGATCTCGGTGAGCTCGCCGTCGTCGCGTTTGAGTCGCAGGGTCTTCTGGTGGCAGTAGAGGCCTTGCCCCCCATCTCGATGCCGCCGACGGGGCGGCGGCTCTCGTGCACGACGACGCCCTCGACCTGCGTCAGCCAGCGGCGATGGCCGACACGCACGTACTGGGTGACGCGAAGCCGGGTTCCGAGCGGATATTGCGGCTTTGGGTGGCTAGGCGATCATCGTGCTATTATCACTTGTGAATAGTACTGAGTGAGCGATCATCTTATAGGTGGAACAGGCCCGGCAAGGCCCTGGACATCGGCTCTCAGACGGTCACCGGCTTGGCCGCCGGCTTCGCGGCGGCCGGCTTGGTGGCCGCCAGCGCCTTTTGCAGCCGCTGGTCTTTCTTCTTGGCGACCTTGTTGCGCTCGGTGATCTCGTCGGCGCTGTTCCAGGCCTCCGGGTGGGTCTTGGCGTAAAACTCGCTCGAAACCAGCAAGTCTTGCAGGTTGAAAATGTGCGTCTGGTGCCGCTCGTAGTTCGACAGCTCGAAGTTGTGGTCCATCTTGATCGCGTCGAACGGGCAGTATTCCGAACACAGGCCGCAGTTCATGCAGACGTCCATGTCGATATAAAAATCCTCGGGCAGCGGCACGACGGTCCCCTTGGGGCTCTTGGCCTGGCTCATCCAGATGCACTGCGGCGGGCACACCTTCGCGCAGATATTGCACGACGTGCAGCGGACGTTGCCGTCCTCGGTGTCATAGATCAGCACCGGCAAGACGCGAAACCGCTCGTAAACCGGCAGCCGCTCGTCGGGATACTCGACCGTGAAGAGGCCGTCGGTCTTGAAATCCTGCTGGATCGTCGGCTCGTTGCCACGCTTCGGGCTGCGGAAGAAGTCGAGGATCTGCGTGCCGCCGCCGCGCCGTTTCAGGCCCTGGCCCGAGCGCGGAAATCGCGCCAGAACGTGAGCAAGAAACCGCCGCAGCGTGATCAAGTGGCCCCTGATGACCCCCGCACCGATGCTCATCTCACCGACCCCTTCTTGCTGATTCGATTACGAGGCCCTTGAAGGCTTACCGACTGGCTCGCGATGGACGCGCTTGCGGTCGAACGAAAATTGCGCGGCTGCCAGGGCGCTGCAAGGCGCCGGGCGATCGATCGCCGTCAACGATCGACCTCGCCCAGAACGATATCGAGGCTGCCGAGAATGCCCACGACGTCGGCGATCGTATGGCCCATGCACATCGCCTCGAGCGCGGTCAGGTTGATGAAGCTCGGGCTGCGCACGTGGTAGCGATACGCCGTCGGGCTGCCGTCGGCGACGACGTAATAGCCGAGCTCGCCCTTGGGGTTTTCGACCCGCGAATAGGCTTCGCCGGCCGGCACCTTGATCTGGTAGCTCTTCTTGCCCGGCAAGATCGGCCCGTCCGGGATGTCCCGGACCGCCTGCTTCAAGATCCGGGCACTCTCGCGCATCTCCTGCAGCCGAACGTAATATCGGTCGTAAAGGTCGCCCGTCTTGCCGACGATCACGTCGAAGTCGAATCGGTCGTAGATGCTGTAGGGGGCGGCGCGGCGGATGTCGTAGGGGACGCCCGAGGCCCGCAAGACCGGGCCGGCCGTCGAATAGTTGATCGCCTGCTCGCGGGTCAAGATCGCCGACGCCCTTGCAGCGGTCGAGAACGATCTCGTTCGAGCGAAAGATAGCGATCGAGCTCGTCGATCTTCTTGTCGATCCGTTCGTTGACGATTCCCCGGCAGCGCTCGATCCAGCCTTGCGGCAGGTCGAAGGCGACGCCGCCGAACCGGAAGTAATTGCACATCATCCGGCTGCCGGCCGCCCACTCGAACAGGTCGAGGATCAGCTCGCGCTCCTCGATCGCGTAAAGAGCCGGCGTGAAGAACGCGCCCAGGTCGTTGAGCAAGAAGCCGATCGACCACATGTGGCTGGCGATCCGGGTCAGCTCGGCCATGATCACGCGGATATACTCGGCACGCTCGGGGGGCTTGGCGTCGTCGCCCATGAGCTGCTCGACGGCCAGGGCGTAGCCGAAGTTGTTCCCCATGCTCGTCAAGTAATCGAGCCGGTCGGTGAACGGGAAGTTCATCAGGAACGTGTTCCGCTCGCCGATCTTCTCGTGGTTGCGGTGCATGTAGCCCATGACCGGCTTGAGCCCGACGATCGTCTCGCCGTCGAGCCGCAGGTTGATCCGGAACACCCCGTGCGTGCTCGGGTGCTGCGGCCCCATGCTGACCACGAACTGGTCGGTTCCGAGCTCCTCGATCTCGACACCGCCCGGCAAGAGCCCGATCGCCTTGGGATCGTCGCTGCTCGATAAGCTGGCCCAGTCCTTGAAGTCCTTGGGGACCTTCATGTTGGTGCCGTAGGGATTGACTTCCTCGGCGCGGAAGTGCTGGCCGAGCCCCTCGTCGACCCGGCTGGCGAAGACCTTGGTCGGCCCTTCGTAATACGGCTCGAGGAAGTCCTTGCGAAGCGGATAATAGGCGTAGCCTTCCCACATCAGGATCCGCGTCAGCTCGGGGTGTCCGGTGAACCGCACGCCCATCATGTCGTAGACTTCGCGCTCCTGGAAATCGGCCCCACGGTAAACATGATAGAGCGACGGGACCTCCGCCTGGCCCTCGGCTTCCGCGGTCCGCACCCGGAGCTCGATCAGCGTGCCCGGCTGGTCGGTGCTGTCGAGCTGATAGTTGACCTCGATGCAGTCTTCGTAATGCACGCTCTGAAGGCTAGCGAGGTAGTCGTACTTGATCGGGTTCTTGTCGCGGAGATAAGTCGCGACGTCGATCAGCTTTTCGGGCTGCACGAGCAGGGCGGCCTGGACGATCGAAACCGAGCCCGCCGCCAACCTCGGTGTTGATGCCGTTCGGCCAGCTCTTTGAGCTTGGCCTCGCCGAGCCAGACGAGCGTGGGCCGGGCTTCGGCCCGCTTGACCTTCTTGCCCGCCTTGGGGGCCGGAGCCGCGGGTTTTGCTTCCGCCGCCGGAGCGGCCGCGGCCGCCGGTGCCTCGGGCACCGCCTCGCCCCGCGCCTTGGCCCGGATCATGTCGATCTTGCTCATCGCCTTGGGCGCGGCCGCCGCGTCGGCCGCCGGGGCAGGGGATGCATCGACTTGCGGCTCGGGCTGGGGGGCCGGGATCTTGGCCGGCTTCTCGAGGCCCGGCTTCGTGGGCCTCGAGCAGACCCATCGCCGTCTTTTCGGCGGCGATTTCGACCGTCCGCAGGTCGATCAGGTCCGGGCCCAGGACCGGGATGGGAATGTCCCGCTCGACCTCGTTGCCATACCAGGGGGAGAACCCGTGCTTGCCCAGGGCCGGAATCTCCAGCCGCTCGCCGTCGATCTTCTTTTGAAGCATGATCAGGCCGTTCAAGAGGGCCTGCGGCGTCGGCGGGCAGCCGGGAATATAAACGTCGACCGGAATGTACTTGTCGACGCCCGAGACGACGTTGTACCCTTCCTTGAACGGGCCGCCGCCGGTCGCGCAGGCGCCCATCGCGATCACATATTTCGGCTCGGGCATCTGGTCGTAGAGGCGGGCGATCATCGGCATCATCGTCTTGGTGACCGTGCCCGAGACGATCATCAAATCGGCCTGGCGGGGCGAGCCGCGGAAGACCTCGGCGCCGAACCGGGCGATGTCGAACCGGCTCGACGCCGTGCAGATCATCTCGATCGCACAGCATGCCAGGCCAAAGCCGAGCGGCCAGAGCGCCGAACGGCGGCCCCAGTTATAGACCGTGTCGACGATCCCAAGCAGCTTATCCCAGTTCGTGACCAGGACGTGTTGCTCGAGCTCCTTCTGGAGGACAGGGTCGATCACCGTACTCCACTCGGGGCGCGTGATTGTCGCATTCGTCATGATGAATCGTTGGTCTCGGGAACTTCGATACTGGCGATGGACGGGCCACTGTCAGCCCGGTCGAGCGGTCTTCGCGTCGTCACGACCGAGGGCGCTGCACATGTGACCGACCGGACCGATTGAAAGACGCACGAGTCCGCTTGATGCTCGGCATGTTTCGGCTGCTCTGGAGCTTCAGGGCCTATCGTAAACCGTGTCCTGGGCTTTCGCTAGGGGGCAGTCATCGTCGGCCAATCGTTGCGCCGGGAGCGGCCTCGCCGCGCGTCCGCCGCGGCGGCTGACGTTTCGCGCCGCGCTTCGACACGCCGTTTTGTGCGTCCTCTTTCCGTCTGTCACGGCCGCGCCCATAATGGTCAATATGGAACGTCCAGCCTTTCAACTGACGGTCGCCGCCATGCTGGGATTGATCGCTTGTATTGCGCTCAATTTCTGGCTCTTTCGGCTTGGCGCGTTCTGGGGGATCCTCGGGCTCAACGTCACGAAGCATGTCGCGATCGCCTACCTCTGCCAGGTGCTTGGCGTCGATCGGCGACGGCCGCGCCGCGCACGGCCGCGTTGCCGCCGCGGGCTCCGCACATTCCCGTTTCATGAACCGCGCCCCCGAGCGCCGCGTGATTTCGCCATTGGCGGCCCCCGGCCGGGCACGCGTCACGAATCGCTGCCGTGATCCGGGAAGCTCGTGATCCATATGTTCGCCCGCCGACCCCACCGCCGGGCGGCGTCGCGCATCACTCAAGCTGTTCCATGGCACCCGATTGCGTGCCGAGCGGCCAGAAACCGAACGGGGTTGGTGAACGGATTCGAGTCGGCGCGAAAGCCGAATCGGGGTAACATCCGCACCGGGTTGAGCCGCGGCCAGAGAGTGTCAAACAGTCCGACGCTCGCTCGACCTCGTTCTTCGGTGTCGGTGATCGAACCACGCGAAGTCGCGACGATTTTAGCCAGTTAGTCCGGGTCTTGCGCATCGTCCCTTTGAAAATCAACGCGCGGGCCTGGACCGGTAGGTGGGAAGGAGAAGGCCATGGACGGCAAGCGAGCAGGACACCTCCTCTTGGTCGAGGATGAACATCTTCTCCGCGGCCTGATCGCGCAGTTCCTCCGCGGGGAGGGCTATGAAGTCGCCGAGGCCGCCGACGGCGAGGCGGGGGTCGCGTGCTTCACGAACCTCGGGCCGTTCGACGTCGTGTTGCTCGACCTGAATTTGCCCCTATTGTCCGGCGTCGAGGTTTGCCGCCGCATCAAGGGCCAGAATCCGACCCAGGCGGTCATCATTTGCAGCGCGGCGATTCTCGACTGCCACCTGCTGGCTTTGCGCGAACTGAGGGTGGCCCAGTTCCTGAGCAAGCCCTATCATCCCGTCGATCTGCTGCGCCGGATCGCGTCCGAGATCGCGTGCGAGTGCGGCTCGGCATCACCCGAAAGGCCGCGGGCCACGCGCGGATCACGACGGCCGGTCCTGGCGGGTCATTCCGAACCAAGGACCGCTCATACCCTGGTCAAGGCACCGATCTTGGATTAGGATAAGGGCTTGTCGTGTGAGCGGCTCGATCGGGCGTCTGCGCCGCGAACGAGCCACACAGGGAAACATGTCTTAAATCCGTTTAGCGCGCGAAGGACGGTTTCATGGCTGGGAAACCGCTGAATCGACTGGACCTGCGGCGACAGAGAGAAGCCGCTGAACCCCTGGATCCGATGGAGGACGAGAGCGACGAAGTCGTTGAAGAAACCGACGATGAGGAAGTGGCCGAAAAGAAACCCAAGAAGAAAGCCAAGGCACCGGCGAAGTCGAAAGCCAAGTCGTCACGGGCACCCAAGCCCGCGGCCCGGATGCGCATCGTCTGGGTCGTCTTGAACGACGCATTCAAGCCGGTGGGTACATTCGAGTACAACCAGAAGGAAGCCGCCGAAGCCCGGGCCGCCGAGCTGACGGCCAAGGGCAAGGGGACGCACTTCGTGCAGCGCACCAAGGAAGCGATGCCCGAAGACGCGCCCGGCATCGGCGCGGCCATCCCACGGGTCGCCACTCCCGCTCCGAAAGTCTCACGCGCCAAGGCCGCCGCCGCAGCTGCCGCAGCGCCGCCGAAGCGGTGGTCGAAGATGAAGAAGAGATCGAGGAGGAGGAAGACGAAGTCGAAGCCGATGAACCCGATGACGACGACGACGAGTGATCGTTCGCGTCGAGGTCGGTCCGCGCAGGCAAAAAAAAGAAACGGGAAAAGGTTGTGAACAACCTGATCCCGTTTTCTTCGTTTCGAGGCAAGTCAATGGGCGCACGGTGACTCGAACACCGGACCTCACCCTTATCAGGGGTGCGCTCTAGCCAACTGAGCTATGCGCCCATACGCACGAATCGCGGCCTAAACCGTTGTGCTGGCGTCACTTATGGAAGCTTTGCAGCTTGCAAACGGTGACAAAACCACACAGAAAACAATGGTAATCTACGTGCAAACGGTATGCAAGCGGTATAACGGAGGCGTCGCAGGTTTCTGTCGCAGGCAAATGCCCCGGATCAACGTCGATCCGGCATATGCGGCAGATCGCAGCATTGATCTCAGGGGGTGCTTATCGTGGCAGCAGCTTGTCGAACTTGCGGACGCGCGTGGCGTGACATCGCTGGTTAATCCCGATCACGTCGTTACCGTCGTGCCACAGAGGTCTGGCGCGGAGTACCAACGCTCACAATCCGTTCTGGTGGCGCTGGAAGACGACGACGATTGACCGCGGCAGTCCACGCCGCAAGTTCGCACGAACCCGCCGGCTCGCGCTCGCGGGTTTTTTAGTGGGCCGCCCGATCAGCTTGAAATCTGCCTTGCCTCCTTCGGGGGGCTTGAATTTTTCTGCGATCTTCCGTGATGAGTGGCGGCAATTTGCCGTCGCGAGGCAACGATTGAAACGTCTGTTCTTCGTACCACGCCTGCAACTCTTTTCGCCATTCTTTACGCTGATTACTAGTGATGATTTTTCGATCCACCCACTTGTCCCATAGTTTGAATTTTCGCTCGACGATTCTCTCGGGCTGCAAGTACCAAGCTAAACCCGGGAGATACACAGCAATGCCCAGAAACAACCACAACGGCGCCTCGGCGTGGGGCCGACCAAGGCAAATCGCTATGGTGGCGCTGAGTACGCCCAGAAGAACACCGAACTGGCCATAGACGGAGATAAAACCGAGTTGGCCCAGGATCAAGCCGGGTATCCGAAATAGCCAACCCGAGGAATCTCTATCTGGTGGAGGCTGCGCAGTGCGCACTTCGGCGTGCATCGGTTCGTGCCTGAATTACGGCCGAAAGTGTTACGGAGGCAAGCATCCCGGCCAAGAATCCTGCCAGTGCGGGCACGGGGCCCCAACTGTACGCAATTACGCCGACCGCGATACCCGCAGACAGGGCCAAGCTTCCAGCGTTTCGGAAGCCGTAATATCGCCCCGGAACTCCGGAGTCGTGCCCGGTCGCAGACGCTGAACTCTTATAGCCATTATGTTGGTAATCATCCGTGACATAGGAATCAACGTCCGAATCATGGACGTCGGTCTCTTCCATCTCACGAAAGGTGGTTGCCATCACATGAACCCCTTTGCGTGGCGAAAAAAACCACAGTTCACGCAATTGCGTAAGAATGGGCTTGCCACGCGACGATGTAATGTTGGAACGAACGTGACTGGAAGTCAAGGAATTACCAGAACCGTTTAATTTGCACCAACTGATTCCCGAGGGCAAAAAACGTGCCGGTTGCGTCCGACGCAAAACTGGATCCGAGCGAAAGGTGGAAACCAAGAGCTCTCAAAACTCGCAGAACGCCAAGCTGATAATCATTATTAGCCATACGGTCGAACCTGGCCGTTGCACCATGTGCTATCTTCGGTTTCGCGTTTCGACCAGGCTCGATCGGCGGCAAAAAAAGCGCACAAGGGCCAAGGACGTGAAGCGCGCGGCGACCTCGGCTTTTGACTACCCATCGACGCGATAGAACCGCTTGGCGCCGAAAGCGGTCGCTCGTAACAGGCGAGATCGCGCCTGGTCGCCCTGATCACTCTTCTGGCTTGACGCGCACTGGCTTGCGCGGGGGGTTTGGTTCGTGCAAACACGCCGTCGTCGTCGACGTTTCATGTCGCGATCAGAGAGCGGAATGATCCCGCGCCGTCCTGGCCGCGTTCGTCGTGAACTACAGTTGTACCTCGATCGGCGTCTCGCACTGGGCGGTCTGAGAGCGGTGCAGAAAACGCTCGAGTCGGAAGCGGGGGGGAATGGTGTAAAGCTCGTCGGTTAATTCGAGGCGCTCGATTGAAGCGATGTCGAAGAGCCGTACGCTGCGGTGGGCCGAAGAATGCCCGATCAGACAGCAGCGATTGTGGACGTTTGCCAGGCGATAGAGTGCAAGTCTGGTTGCTTCGATCGGCCCCGTCTCATTCTGACGGTGCCACAACGCCAGCCGCCGCCGAGTCGACAGGGCAGACAGAACGATTTCATGAATCGACTGGTTCTCAGGGTCACGAAGGCGGTTGCCATGAAGCTCCGCGACGAGCTCGCTACCGGCGGCGACGCGGGCTCGCAAGTCGGCAGGTAAGGCGTGCACGACCTTCGCCAGCCCTCTTCGCCGCATCCAGCGCCAGCTCGATCGGTGCGTTGGCGCAGTGGTGTCGGGTCAGGATCACGAGTGCGAGGGCTTCACTTTCGGCGAGCTGCGCTGGCTGGAGCCAGCAATCGCGCGCAAGCTGGTATCCCTGGCGTGCCGGCTGAAAAAGGACGTCGATGCCAGCCGTCTCGAGCGTCGCGAGGTCGCGGTAGATCGTCCGCCGGCTCACGGCGCAGGCCTCCGCGAGCCGTCGGGCATTGGGAAATCGCTCTGACTGAAGAATCACGAGGAGCTGTAACAACCGCGCCAGCGGCAAACGCGGGGCCCCGGTTCTCGAACCGGACCACGCCTGAACTGGCCCGCGTGTGCTGGCAGAATCCGAAATTTGCATGGACAAGCTGGTGACAAGGGTCCGCTTCGTGGGTGACGAGAGTGCGGTAAGAACATTTCTTTTTTGAATGTAGAACGTGGAAACGGATGTGAGAACTCGCGGTGTCAACTGATTTGGGCCGTTCGCCCGATAACACGCGCCGTACCGCTCGAACCACCCGACGGTTGACAGCAGGGTGCGTGTGCGTTATGGTCACATACGTACATAAATGCGGGCAGATAGCTCAGTTGGTAGAGCACAGGACTGAAAATCCTGGTGTCGAGAGTTCAATTCTCTCTCTGCCCATTCGATCTAAGTAGCGCTGAATTCTAGACTTAGATTACCTGGCAGGATCGCCAGTGCGGCGCGTAGGCTGAAGTGGATCGGTGGTAGAAGTGTGGTAGGACCATGCTTGCACCATCGTCCGGGAGAGCCAACATGCCGCGCAAGCAATCGATTCCTGCCTATCGTCTGCATGCCCCAAGCGGGCAAGCCCGCGTCATCCTCAACGGGAAACATATTTACCTGGGACGCTTCGACACCCCGGAGTCGCGAGCCGCCTATGAGCAACTGGTCCGCAAGCTGCTCACCGATCGAGCGTCAGCCGAGATCCAAGCCCGCGCCCTGATCTCGGATGAACTGACCGTTGCCGAAATTGCCGCCAAGTATCTGGCGTTCGCGCGAACGTACTACTCCAAAGACGGCCAGTCCGGCACCGAGTACGTGCATATCTATTCCGCACTCAAGCCCGTCATCGAGCGGCACGGTCACGACCTGATCTCGACGTTTGGACCGCTCAAGTTGAAAGCGATCCGAGCGGATTGGATCAAAGCGGGCTTGGTTCGAGGTCAGATCAACAAGCGAGTGGATCGAGTCAAGAGGATGATCGGATGGGCCGTCGAGGAGGAACTATGCGCCCCTGGCATTCACCACGCGGTCAAGGCGATCAAAGGGCTCAAGCGAGGTCGAACCGACGCCCCGGAAGGAAAGCGGGTTCCCCCGGTTCCCGAAGCCTGGGTTGACGCCATCCAATCCCATGTCAGCGAACAAGTCCGCGCCATGATCCAATTGCAACGGCTGACCGGCATGAGACCCGGCGAGGTCGTGATCATGCGGACGATCGATGTCAACACGTCCGGCAAGGTCTGGGAATACAGACCGTCGGCGTCGAAGATGGACTACGCCGGACCGGATTGCGTTATCTTCATTGGACCGCGGGCTCAAGAAATTCTATCGCCCTGGCTGCGCCACGACCTACACGCGTTCCTGTTTGACCCCTGCGAAGTCACCGCCGAACGACTTCGCATCGCACGGCAGGCCCGCAAGTCGAAGGTCCGGCCATCACGGCACGACCGCGGCAAGCCCCGTCCGAGGCGGAAGCCCGGCGAGCGATACACCAGCAAGTCATACGCGCGCGATTCAGACGGCATGCATTAAAGCCGGATTCCCGCACTGGGCACCGAATCAACTCCGGCACTTAGTCGGCACACGGGTACGCCGCGAGCCTGGACTCGAAGCCAGTCAAGTTGTGCTCGGACATTCCCGCGCCGACGTCACGCAAATCTATGCGGAACGGAATGAGGGGCTTGCCCGCGAGGCGATGGAAAAGATGGACTGAGGAATAGCCGAGGCCGGACGCCATCCAGGCTCCGGCCGTTTCTTTTTGCTCCGTGACGTCTAGCGAGATGATCGCGGATAGTACGGAGATCATGAATTGAGCGAAGCAGGCTTTGGCTGCGGGGATTCCCACGCTCTTGATCTCGAACGAGCGGGCGTTTCCGTGGCGGCTACAGGCTGATGATAAGCGGCTTGAGTGAACCGTTGCAGGTTATACGGTCGCAAAGAACTTGGCTCTAACGTCGCCTGGTCGGCCCGTGAGTAACATCGGAACAGAAAACTGGAATAAGCCTCTCCCGGCCCACCATCAGAGGTTTTGGCGAAGCCGTTTGGCGATTCCGAACTTACGAGAGAGTAGGCCGCCAATCAGCGCAAAGGCCAGCTGTGGCAAGCCAAGCAAAAGTGTGCCGATGAAGTATTGAATTAGATTTCGAGCATCGCGTCTGAAGCTATGTATAGCGGTTTCGACGACGTCAAGCTCGAAGAACCAAACGAGGAAGGGTCGGATTACCTCATCGGTGTAGAAGTATGCCAAGACACCGAAGAAGGCTAACGCCAGACCTCCGAACGTCGCGAAGCCCCACAGGAAGGGGCGTGCCTGAGGCTGCCTGATGCCAACCATGATGCCAACCGCCAGGAGATTTGCCATCGGCAGACTCCCGAATACAAGTATCTCAACCCAAACAGTGTTAACATCGTTATATGGAAAATGTTGATACCAGACGCGAATCGCCCCGAAGTTGAGTGCCGCGATAGCGACGAAGATCATGAACCAGTTGATTTGGAAGCGTGGCACTTTCATGGCTGGCTGACTCCTGGTCGCAGAAGTCTGATTATACGTCGAAATTGGCCGAGAATCGGGGCGAAGCCGCCGGCTCCCAGCTCCGTAGCTTCAGAAAATCTCGGCGTCTAACGGTCTTATTCCAGTTTTCTGGTCCGTTGATTCTCTTTGCCCCGCAGCATCGTGTTGCGGGGCGCTTTCTTCCGTTCCTCTTACCCGCTTTCCTTGAACCCTTCAACGATACTCGCCGTGGAGTTCACACTCATGCAGAAAGCGAAACGGGCCCCCGTTCGGAAAGCCCGCAAGCGAGCGGCGCGGAGCGTTCCGCAGCCAGTGCAAAGCGCGATTCGATGGAGCAAGTACCGATCCCAGTACGTCCTGGAAAGCACCGAGGCCGAATGGGCCGTACTGGTCGCGAACGCCCCGGAATTCAGTTAATGGGCGATTCACAAACTCCCAGACCTGGCGGCTGACGGTTCGCATCGACTTTTGGGGTTGGCCGGAGTGCCCATCGATACGGAGACCCTCTCACGGCTCCGGGTCGGTTGGACGACAATTCAAGATCGGCTCATTCGAGAGGTTGACTCCAGGTTCGGCGTGTATGACGACCTGACGTTCAAGGCCGATCTCTCGGTTTCTTTGCTGTCGGTTCCAATCGGTGAACCGTTGGGGTCTGGGGGCGATCGCGAACGGATTGCGGATCTCAACGCGGATTTAACGCGGCCGAGCTGACCGGCTTACTAGCCGTGGAACAGGAGCCGGGTTGCAAGCTGGCCGTTTCCATCTTGGCGCATTTTGAGAGCGGAGGCCGGTTCCGGACGTCGGCCGTTGTTTGGTCCGATCCCTTGGAGCTGGTGGCTTCCGGGCTAACGGCTCCCCGGAAAGGCCGTCCAGGTCGCATCGGTCTGTTGGCACTTGGCGGGTTGGAGCCGGTCGGCGCGGTTCGAGCCGGCGCTGGACGATTGGGCCGAGTTCGGCCTGTCTCGGTTCTCGGCATCCCGTGGGTTGGATATTTTAGAAGGGGCCGGGTTGGTCTCCGTGGTTCGACGTCCAGGCCGATCACCGGTTGTCGCGGTCCTCGATTCAAACACCATAGATGGTTGACGCTAAGCGGCTTGATAATGCTATCGAAGCGGGTGCGAATTTGGTTGGGGTTACTCGATTGTGCGATCATCGTCGCCTTGCTGGGGTTAACGGCTACGGCCGGGGTGCCGCCGGCTCGCTTCCCGCTGAAATTTCGGATTGTGGAAGGCGTGATTTTGCTGTGTTTCGCGCTTTCGCTTCTGTCTCGCGTGACGGATCAATTACCCCCAATCCGTTTCCGAATTCGGACGATCATGATCCTTGTTGCAGTGGTGGCAGCGCAGCTACGCGCTGTTAAGTGCGATGACTCGAATGTTTGGGCCAGCCGGGTCGGCTCACCGAGGTCTTTTTGTTCTATACGCGACTGCTGCCATTGCTCGCGCGTGTACTCGGAAGCCCGTGCTTCGCCCCTGAATGGGCCAATATGTTACGAAAAAAACTTTCCGGACTTGCACGGTCGTCCCCTCTTTCACCGGATAGTTTGGGCCGCAAATAGCGGAACGCTGAAGAGAGTGTAGGATAAAAATGGGATGGAAAATCATCAATGGGCTTCGATATTGTTGCAAATCTGAGCGGGTCGGAGCCCGCGTCAAGACAACCTACTTTGGGGCCGGGGAGTCCGGCACGATAACTCTGGTCTTTGGAGACGACAAGGATGGTGACCAAGTTGCTGGCGCGGCCATCGCGAAGGTATCTACCAGTCAGCATAAGAGGCGCTAATCGTTTCGGTTCTCGGACTCGGCGCTGGGCTAGGTTGGGCCATCCGGAGCGCCCGAATTCAGCACGAGGCGGTCGCAGCAATTGAAGTGGCTGGAGGGACCGTCATGTATGACTGGGAAAGGGCGGACGGAAAGTCCATTCCAGACGGAAAACCGTGGGCGCCACGATGGCTCGTGACCCTCATCGGAATTGACTACTTCGGGCACGTCGCGTCCGTCACTCTCTTCAACTATACGGGGACGGACGATGTGATTGCCACGGTCGGTCTTCTCACGCAGTTAGAGGAACTTACAGTCGAGCACGGCTCGCTCAGCGACTCTGGTCTAGCGTACCTGAACCGGATGGCGGGCCTAAATTCGTTATCGCTAGACGCTGTGCAAATCACTGATGCAGGATTAGTACACCTGAAGGGACTAACAAGCCTCTCGAATCTTCAACTCAGCAACGCGAATATCACCGACGCGGGGCTGCGAAACTTTGAACGTCTGACGAAGCTCTCGTCACTCGATCTCAGCGGCACGAAGGTCACGAGCGCAGGACTTGAGCATCTGAAGGAAATGACGAGTCTAAGACTTGTTTTTCTCCGTAACACTCAGGTGGCCGACGCTGGCTTGTCGCATCTGCGGGGGCTTAGCAGACTCTCCGTCCTCTTCCTAGATAACACTCAGGTCTCCGATTTGGGTCTCGTTCACTTGAAAGGGCTGAAAAGGCTCAGTGTCCTCAGCTTGGACTCGACGAGTGTCACGGATGCCGGGCTGATAGAACTGAAGGATTCGAAGAAGCTTGAACGCGTCAACGTGGGAGACACGCGCGTAACCAGTCTGGGTGTCAAGGTTTTAAATCAGGCCTTGCCGAAAACGATGATCAATCGCTATTAACTCGACACTCCAGCAAGCCCGCCTGTTCTGCGTTTTCGTGACGTTGGGCGGCGTGTCGCCAGAATCACCAGGCGCGGCCCATTCGTAATCCTTGGACCACCGACGCGTTGAAGGTTAAAGAAATCGGGCCGATGACAGCGGAGGCCGTCCAGGCGAAGATGGCCCGCATACGATACTAACGCCGTAACTCAAAAGGTTCTTCGCGATGCCAGAAATGGGCAATAATCTGATACGCTAGACAAACGCGAATGAGATGTACGACAGTTCGGGGATCTGTTGTGGCCAAATCCGAGCGGCCTGAGCCGAACCCGCCCGAGCCTGTGTTGCCCCTTGAGGTCATCATGCGACGAACCATCGTCATTCTTGTGCTCGGCGTCGTCGCGACTGGTTTCTTCCTCTTTGGCCTCGCGTGGATGACAACGCTCCGACAGAGGGGCTGGTCGAATGATCAGCCGACTTTCCGCAGGCAAGCCACTTTCTTTGTCGCCGTCGTCTCTTCTGTGATTGCGGTGTCCGTAGTCAATCGCCTTCTAAATCGTCCCCGGTCGTTCAGACCTGACTTGCCAAACGGTCACTATGATCCCACGCTCGCCAGTCCCTCGGACCACCCATTGCGGGATCGTTTCCGGGACGGCTGACCGCCGCTGTCTGTCGATACGCCGGGTTCACGAACGCTTTCGCATCTCTTTTGTACGGGCTAACCTATCGGCATGGAATGCGCTCAAGGGGGGGATGCCATGACAATCACACCTGAAACCGACCCGGCCCCCGAAGCGGCTCTGGGCCGCGAACCCTTGGCCGGCGCTGAGTTGGGGAGGCGACATCGCGGGCCGCGAGTCTGAGATTGTGGCAAGCAACTGCGCGATGTTCCGAAGTTTGTAGCGGGGTTCAATCGGGTCAAGACACTTCGGAGAGCCGGCTCCTGGGCGCGTATTCTGCTCTGACCTCGGCGGCCGTCGCGACTCTCTGGAGCTGAACGGCCTTGCGTGGTTCCGAGACGTCGAGGCTCCCGGGCCGGCACTCGCACTCAGCTCGTCTGGGAACTCGCCCCGCCCGGGATCGAGCAAGGCTGTTTAATGGCGAAAAGGCCGTTCATCGACGCGCCGTTCCATCACCGGAAAGCGCACATCATCATGGCGTCGGCCTCGGCCCGAGCCGACGATAGTCGCTCGTCAGCGATACGCCGTTCTCCCTTTAGGTGCCACGAGGCCGAAAACCCGGGGCGGTTTTCCCAGCAAACGGGGCTGAACCGGGCGTCCCGTCAGATGGCTGAAATGAGTGACACGGTTCCGTCCCGATTGTTTCGAGTGGTACAGGGCGCGATCCGCATCCTCCAGGAACGTCGCGGCGCATGATGGTTCGTCGAATGCAGTGGCCGTGGCCACGCCGAAACTGGCCGTCACCAACCGCAACGGCCAGAGGTGCGCGGCGATCGTTTGTCTGAGGCGATCAGCGAGGGTCAAAGCCTCTTCCTTTCCGGTTCCCGGCAGGACGATCGTGAACTCCTCGCCGCCGGTGCGCACGACGAGGTCATTCGGCCGCACACATTGTTTCAGTAGTCCCGCAACCGTGCACAAGACACCGTCGCCGGCCGCGTGCCCGTAAGTGTCGTTGTATGACTTGAAATGGTCGATGTCGAGCGCGATGACCGAGCTTGCCTCGCCCCCGCGGACACAGGATAATGACGACGCGAACGCTCCATCCAGCCGACGGCGGTTGGCCAGGCCGGTCAGGGGATCGGTATGCGCCAGGTCGTCAAGACGGGCGTTGCTCTGTTCCAGTTGCGATTGCATGGACAAGATTCGGCGGGCGATCGTCAGCCTCACCACCAATTCGTCCTCGTCCACCGGCTTGCTCAGGAAATCATCAGCGCCGGCGTCAAGTCCTTCCAGACGATACTCCCGGCCCCTCAGGCCAGTCAGCATGATGATATAGCAGTACGATTTGCCCTGCCGGGCGCGAATCCGCCGGCACAGTTCCAGACCGTCCATCTCGGGCATGATCCAGTCTGTGATGATGAGCCGCCAGTCCGCGCACTCGAGGACGTCCCACGCAGCCTCACCCGAATTGACAAGGCAGGTTTCATAGCCTTGTTTTTCTAGCGTCCAGACCAGCGGCAAACCCAGGGTTTTTTGATCCTCGACGATCAAGATTCTGTTGAGCATGCGTTGTCGAGCTCGGTTGATGTTGGTTGGGCGAGCGTGGTGTTACCGACGCGTCTCTGAAATGAATCTAGGCCGCCCTTGCGGTATGGTCAATTAATCGCGGTGCGACGGTACGGTCCAGCGGGCCATCCCGGCGCTGCACGCGAATCAGGGTATCACTGTTCACACAAAGACCGGATTCAGAGACCGCCCCGCCAATGTGTCGTCTCTTTGCTTACCAGGGGCCGCAGAGAGCAGCCGGGGGGTCTCGTGCTGGCGGCGCCGATTGGGCCAGAGCGGCCTCGCGTGATCCTGCGGCGAGAGAGCGATCGGTCTGAACTTTCTCGTTAACACGGTCCCCGCTGTGCATTGTCCACGCAGCCCCGTCGGACTTTTGTGAGAAGTGAACTTGTGATAGAAGACGTGCGACGGTCGCCAGCTTAGTGAGCCACTCGTCGCAGTTTTGTTGAGCGATCACTGCGCCTGATGGCACGAGGAACAGAATTCTCACGCGTTCCGATGGATGCCAGTGCGTCGAGCGTTTCCGACCGGGCTCGCCACGCGCTTTCTGGTGACATGATAGTCATCCTCAGCGAGCCGGTTTCATCGACCCAGACGGGAACATATACAGAGTGTTCCAGCCCGACTCCACCGCCAGGTGAGTGTGCGCGCCCCGCATTTCGGCGGGGGGGGAGTTTGGGGAGTAGCAAGCCGAACCGGTCGCTGCCCCATTGCGCCGGGCACGATTCGTTTCTCGTGACCACAACGCACCTATGCCACTGCCGCAGACGAGCCGGGTCGATCCGGAGGTGCGCTTCGGTCCGGTCGAGCGAAGGACTCCGCGCGGGGTGCCCTTGGTCGGCGATCATCGGTCCGGTGGACGTTTTCTCCGAGCCAAGGGGTGATTGCCAGCAGAAGACCCACTCCGTCGTCGTCGTTCAGATCGAGATCCGACCGACGTTACATTCCTGTATTCGAAGTTCAAGAGCAAATACCCGATCTTCGATCGCGGAGTCGAACAGGCCTGATGTCGTCGAAAATGGAACCACAGTCCGACTTCAGTGGGCTTGAGCAGAGTCTCCTGAAATCGTTTCGGACTGGCACCCGGGCGAGGCGCCGACGTGCGGTCGAGTGTTTCCACCGGGCCGTCTCCGTCGCACCCATGCCGCTATTAGCGGGCACGCCACCCAGGCCAGGAACGCGGCCGATGGCTCAGGGACGGGCGTCGCGATGAACGCGTGCACGTTGCCGTCGGCGTCGGAGTAGTCGCCTACGATCGTGCCGGAATCATTGATCCCGTAGATTTCGGTGACGGCGGAGCCAGGGAACTGGATCGACGTGAATACCCCGCCACTCAAGAAAAAGCCGGACGAGCCCAGGTCCGTGGTGTAATCCCCCACGATCGTCCCCAGATTGTTGATGCCGTTGGCGAACGTGTAATCGGCGCCCGCGACCTCGATCACGTTCGTGACGCCGGCGTGGATCAGGAAGCCGATCCCGTGAGTGTGAGAGTCGCTGTAGGACCCGACGATGTCTCCCGCGTTGTTGATCCCATTGACGCTGCCGCCGTTGAAGCCGGAGATGATCTGGGTGTAGACGCCGCCGCTGAGCATATAGCTCGTGCTGTTGTGATGGGCGTCCGTTGCGTTGCCGATGACCACGCCGAGGTCGTTGACGCCGGTCGCGTTTGCCCCGTTCACCGCCGCGGGGGGGGCGAACGGGCGGTAGTTGCCGCCCTCCAGGATGAAGCCATGGGTCGCGAAATTCGCGTCGGAATAGTCGCCCACAATCGTCCCCGCGTTGTTGATTCCGACCGCTTCCGAGCCAGAGATCGCTCCGGGTACCGCCAGGAAACCGGAGACGCCGCCGGAGTGCAAGAAAGCGGTCGTGTTGAAGTCGTTATCGAGTGAGGTCCCGACTGCCTGACCGGCGTTATTGACGCCGAGCGCAATCGAGAAACCAACTGGCCCGGATGGGTCAATGGTGGTGAATTGGTAGGTTCCGGCCTGCGCCGCGTTTACGGACACGGCCGCCCCGATGCACAGGAAAATGGTCGTCAGTTTCGCGAGTCGTCGCGTCATCAGTGGGTCCTTTCAATCGAGTTTAGGAGACAGAGGAGATAAAGCAGGCACACACATGCCTCGGGCCGGATGCGTCAGTTCCAACGGCGTGCGCCGCGGCGCTGAAGCCCGCGATGCTTCGGTGGAAAATCTCAGAGTTTCCGGGGGTACGTCCACCGGAGTGCCGGGCGGCGATCTAGAACACGAGGCTGGGGAGATCCATGATCATGGCGAGGCGTGTCAGCTCCGAATCTCGAGACATATCTACGGATAGCTATCGGTCGCCGCTACGCGCTATCGGTGCTCGGGCCATCTTCTACGGGCCGGGCAACGTGGCGGCCGCCGGCTTCGATTGGCGGCCTTCCATCAAAAGCTTTTCCTTCCAGCTTGCGGCTTGCGTCGTTCTGCCCCAGGACTCGTAGAGTTTGACCACGCGACGCCTGGCCTCCGGGAGTCTCGGTCTGGCGTCGACGGTGACCTGCTTCCATCTGGTCGTGAGACCTTCGTGGCTGCCAATGACAAGGGGCTCGGCCTCTTCGTATTTCTTCTGCAACCAGAGAGCCTCACCGAGCTGGCCCTGGATCTCGAACTTCCGCCAGTCGTCTTTCATCTGGCGTTCGTACAGATTCAAGGCATCGCGCAAGAGCGGTTCAGCGAGGCTCGGCTCGCCCTTCTTGAGGTGGTTCATCGCCAGGTCGGCTCGTAACATGGCCAGTTCGAGCCCGTCTTCTCCCTGGGCGGTCGCATAGCCTTTGATACAACGGTGGAACATCGCATCGGCCTCGTCGAGTCGGCCTCGGTCGCGGTCGAGCTCGGCGAGCTTCCAGAGTGTCCAGAGCGTGAGCGGATGATTGGGGCCTCGGACCCGACTCTGACCGTCCAGGGCTTGCTTGAGCAGCGGCTCGGCCTGCTCGGGTCGGCCCCAGTCGCGGTATAGTTCGCCGAGATTGCTCATGACCAGAAATCGTATGCTACTCTCCGAGCCTTCTGTACGAGTGAAGGCGTCGAGGGCCGCACGATACTGGGCCTCGGCGGGCTCGAACTTGCCCCGGACGTGGAGCAAAGTGGCGAAGTTTTGCCGGTTGGCCAGGAGGTCGTGATGTTCGGGCGGCATCAAACGTTGGCCGAGCGATAGGGCCCTGGCGTAGAGTGCTTCGGCATCGTCGAGGAGACCGCTTATGCGAGATGCACCGGCGAGTCCGGCCAGGGCCCGGTAGGTAAGGCGGTCTTCCGGGCCGTAAGTTGCCTCGCACAGGTTCAGGGCCTCGCGGTATTTATCGACGGCTTCACGATGGCGGCCCCGAGACGCGGTTACCCCCGCCAGGCAGAGCTTGAGGGCAAAGAGAAACCGCTTGTCGTGGACCAAAAGCCGTGCGCCTTCAGCGTCAACTTCCTTGAGGAGGTGCTCCGCGTCCGCGATCCGCCCCATTTCTTGATAAGTCAGTCCGAGGTTGCCGTCGACAAGGGCCCGGATTCGTGGGCCGAGCCGACGGGCTGGGTCTTGCGATGCGCCCAGGAGCGCCGCAGCCTCGTCCAGTTGGCCTCGCATGCGAAGCACACTGGCGACGCCGACCGCGGCGTGCAGTGCCGTTTCGCTCGCGGGGCCAAAAGCCCGCTGGGCGAGGTCATGTTTGGCGCGAAACATCGACTCGGCCTCCTTGTACCGACCCATGGCGAGGAGATTTTGGCCGACCGACTCCATGGCAATCAGGGTGTGCGGGTGCTGATCGCCGAAGAGTTCTCGGCAATTCTCGAGCGCTTTACGGGCATTACCGTCAGCCTCGCCGAAACGGCCGCTCTGGCTCTGGATCAGCGAAAGGTTGATTCGGATCAGCGGGACCGTCGGGTGAGCCTCTCCGGCGGAGACGAGGGCTACGCGCAGCGCTTCGATGAGGATTGCCTCGGCCTGGGCCTCGGCGCCGCGGTTGATGAGATTGACGGCGTGCATATTCTGCAAGGCGATCCGCTGAGACAGATGCACGCCTGGGTTCTGACTGGCCAGTTCCAGGCCCCGACGCATGAGCGAGTCTGCCTCTTCGTAGTGTCCGGCCGTGTCGAGGCATTTGTCGAGGACGCCGAGCGTCGTGATGACCAGGCTACTCCCTTCGCCGAATCGCCGGGTGGCCAGGTCGAGCGTGCGAGTGAGCCGGCTGGCCGCCTGGTCATACAGCGAAAGATTCGCCTCGAGCCGACCCAGCTCTCCCGCGGTGGTCAAGGTAGCGTGGTGGTCTTCACCAAGGAGCCGGCGCTGAAGTTCATAGGCTCGTTCGAGGTGTGATCGCGCCTGATCATGAAGGCCGAGCGAGTCGTAGACGCTGCCGATCATCCGTCGAACGGCGGCTTCGACGAGCGGCCGGCCGACGAACCGCCCTTCGATCCGGGCGGCGGCTCGGTCAACAAGGGTGCGAACCTTGATGTTCGGGTCCGGGGGGATCTCGGCGACGACCTGTGACGACAGGCGCGTCTTGCCGAGCAGGTCGTCGACGAAGAACTCGTTGGTCAAACGCTCGATCTCGGCTGACTCGACGGCGGCGTGCTCGGCGCGGGTGGCGCGGATCGCCTGCCAGGTGCTGACGGCGGTAGCCAGCACCAGGGCGGTGGCGACGGTCGCGCCCACAGACAGACCGACGCGGTGCCGGCGCGCGAACTTGCGCAGGCGGTAGACCGCGCTCGGCGGGCAAGCCTCGACGTCCTCGTTGTTCAGATGTCGTTGCAGGTCGCGCGCCAGGGCGCTTGCGGCTCTCATACCGCCGTGAGCGGTCCTTTTCCAGGGCCTTCATGACGATCCAGTCGAGGTCGCCGCGTACCAGGCCGCTCAGTTTCTTCGGCTCCAGCCCGCGATTGGCGGCGATCGAGGGCAGGCCTTCAGTAGTCGAGAGCCGCAGGCTCGGCCGGGGTGTCTCCGCCTCTCGAATGAGCTTGAGCATGTCCAGCAAGGCGGCCTTTCCGAGCGCCTTGCGGTCCATCGGCGTCGTGCCGGTGAGCAATTCGTATAACACAACGCCCAGGCTGTAAACATCGGAACGCGTGTCGATGTCGAGCTGATTGAGCTGCGCCTGTTCGGGGCTCATGTATTCAAGTGTGCCAATGATGGCACCGAACTCGGTGAAGACAGACTGCTCGCCCAGCTTCGTGCCGGCGGCTTTGGCGATACCGAAGTCGATGACCTTGGGCACCGGTTTGTCGTCGTAAAGAGCCACCATGACGTTCGATGGCTTCAAGTCACGATGGATAATGCCCTTCTGGTGTGCGTGCTGCACGGCCTGGCAGACCGGCATGAACAGCTCTAATCGCTCGCGCGGCGAGAGCCTGCGATCGTCACAGAACTTCGTGATCGGAACGCCCTTCACGAGCTCCATCGCGAAATAGGGTCGCCCATCTGGAGTCGCACCGGCATCGAGTACGCGGGCGATGTTCGGGTGCTCCATCATCGCCAGCGCCTGACGCTCGACGTCGAACCGGGCGAGCACCTGGCGGCTATCCATGCCTGCCTTGACAACCTTCAGCGCCACCAGGCGCCGGACTGGTTTGGTTTGCTCGGCCAGGTAGACGGTGCCCATGCCCCCCTCGCCGATGACCTGGATCAGTCGGTACGGGCCGATCGCCGCGTGGAGATCTGGGGAGGGGATGCCATACGAAGCGGTTTTTTGGTCGTCGACTGGCGCCGGCCGGCACTCGGGATGTTCGGCATTGGCTGCCGCCTTTCCGGGCTCGAGGAACCCTTCGGATTGGCCGTGGGCCCGCAGAAGCGCCTCCACTCGCTCGCGAAGGTCCGGGGCGGCTGCGCAGGCCTCGTCGAGGTAAGCGGCCCGATCCTCGTCTGGATCTCGCTCGAGAGCGTTCGAGAAGATGGTCAAGAGGTGGCGATCGGCGTCAGTCACAGCGGCGCGTATCCTTTCCGGGTTGTCGCGTCCCTGCTTAACGTGCCCCGTGCGGGGCCGGAGTACGCCACATTTCTTTTGTTTCGGTTTCTCGGGCGTGAGTCATTCCGGACCGAGTGCGTCGCGGAGCCAGGCCCGTGCGAACATCCATTCTCGGTCGGCTGTCCGTGCGGAAATACCGAGCGCCGCCGCCGCTTCTGTCAGGGTCAGCCCGGTGAAGAACCGCAGTTTCACCAGTTCGGCAGGACGGGGATAGGCCGCGGCCAATCGCTCGAGCGCCTCGTCCAGGCCGAGAAGATCTTCGTCATGGGCCTCGAACGGGTCGCAAAGGTTCTCCAGATCGACCCGTTTGCGATCGCCGCCTCGCTTGAGCCGACCGCGGTCTCGTGCCCCATTGATCAAGACCCGGCGCATCGCCTCTGCCGCCGCAGCCAGGAAGTGCCCACGGCCGTTCCAGCCGGGGTCGTCGGACCCAACGAGCCGTATGTAAGCCTCGTGGACCAGATCGGTCGCCTGGAGCAGATGGCCGGCCTTCTCTCCTGCGAGCTTCTGCGCGGCCAGAGCGCGGAGCTCATCATACACCAGAGGTAGGAGTCGCTCGGCCGCTCGCGCGTCACCGTGCTCAATGGCCGAGAGGATGCGGGTGACGTCGCTCATTGCCGAGGTCCACCGGGATGGGTCCACCAGTCCCGGCAGGTGGCCGAACTTGACGCTCAGTATCTTCCACGCGACGGCACCATGGTCAGGATATCGCTCCACAATATCCGCCCGGCGCCCGGTCGGTAAGGAGATGCCGGACGGGTGAGACCCCAAAGCGCGATCCGCCCCGTTCCCTCTAAAGGGATGATCCGCCCATTGGCTTCGTCAGCGCCTTTGCGATCAAGCCCGCCATCACAGTCAGGATCGCTTCAGTAAATGGACCAAATTGGTTTGCACCTGAGCGCTTGATCAAACGGCGGGGATTGACAGGCGACGGCACGATCTCAGTAAGAAAAGGCCGTTGAGCCCCACACGGAGGGTTTGCCTCAGTTTGATACACGGTCATTCTTCAGCGGGAGAATGTCCGGGACTATAAAATCTCGTTCATTTCGAGAAATTAAAACTGTCGAGATACACCGAGGCCGCATTGCCCAGGAGATCGATCTCCATCCGATCAGGATCCTGAAAAAACGCCTCCGATAGCTCGCTGTCAAGCTGATGTGATGCCAAGAGGTTCAAGCCTTGCTGCTCGCCCATGAGCTCCTCGCCATAAACGATCCGGCGCAGCTCGTTGGTTTCTCCCAGCAACTTCTCGAAATACTGGGTTGCGACGTTCCGCTTCCGCGGCATCTGCCGGCCGAGGATCAGGATTCGCAATTTCGACCACTCGCCGGCCGATAGCGATGCTCGCCATTTACTAACCTGGGAGTGGTAGGCGTCGATCTGAGCGCGTGCGGCGTCGGCGCTGTTGGCCAGGACAATCGGCCCGGCCGCGCGGGTCAGCGCGAGCAGCTCGGCCTGGTTGTAAGTACCTGAGCCCGACACGCCAGCGAGGAACGTCGCACAGTGATCGAGCAGCAAACGCGCGCACACCCGTTGCTCGGAACTCAGGTCCGAATGATCGAGCGCCGCGACAACCGCCAGAAGATCGGTGCGCAACTTACGGAGCTGGGCCAGACGCTCTTGATCGATGGGCGATTGGCCGTGCGGGGCCAGGCCGACATAGACCGCCAGGGCGGTGTGCGAGACGGCTTTGAGCTCGTGGTAGAGGCGCGGGATCACCTTGACCTCGGCTCGCTTTCCGTGGTGAATCAAGACGAGACTGTCCATCTCGACGACGATGACCGGATCAAGCTTTGCCAGCGTGGCGGCGCGGGCACCCGCGTAACAACCAAGGAAGTCGAGATCGGCCTGTTCGAAACGGGTCGCGCGGGCCGCCGGTTGGTTGCGCACCGCCCGTGGCCAGCAACGAACCGATCAAGGCCGACGTCATCAACCCGACGCCCAGAACGAGTGTGACCGGCAGCCGATACCTTGACTTGACTCGCATCAATCCCCCCGACCTGTCCGCGAAACTGGATCGCTCGTCCCCTCGGCGACGCGGTGACCGTGGTCGTCCGATTTGATTTGATTCTAGCAACGGGCGGTCAGAGAGGGGAGCGCGCGCAGCGATCTATCCGGCGATGACCGGCGCGGCGGGCGAGCGTCGCGAATCGCGGACTGGCGGGAAGCGGGCGCAATCAGCACGACGACGGCCCGCGACGATATCGTCCGCGCCACCGCCGTGAAACACGCTCAACCTCAAGGTTCGACGGCGCCGCTCCCGTGACAAGTATGACGGTGCCGTGGCGGCCGCCATCAGAAGCCCGGCCGTGCTGATGCACCCGGCGTCAAACTTCTGGCTTCACGGCGTCTGACGGCGCCAAGGGCAGGTTGATCGGCTGAAACATCACTGAGTGCCGCGATTTCGCCGCTTGGCGGATCGCCATCATAGGCACCAAACTCGTCGCTCGAATCGTTCGCATCAACGGGGAAAGCCGCGATTTCGACCACCGATTCGTCGTCGTCGAGCACGCCCGTCCTGCTCGTGGAATCGTCGGTTGGCGTGGGCAGCTCGTAGTGTGATCCTTCCGGGTCGATCGCGACTGGGGGCACATCATGAATCCGAGCACCCGAACTCACGGTGGCGGCATCCGGCGGCGCGGGCCGCTCGCCGGTGAAACGACCTTGAGCGGCCTCCGTCATCTTTTGCGGCCGCGGCTCCGTGGCTGGGAGCGTTAACCCCGGGCCGATCGAAAAACGCGTGAGGCACTTCCGACAGCGAACGGTGTGCGGGGTCGACAACATCTCGTCGGGCAAGTTTCCCATTCGCTTGCAACTCGGGCAGTGGATCATCATGGCCGGCTCTAGCCTTATTGATAAATAGAGGCGTGCGTCTTCCATGGCCTCATTCTTATAAGCATAACATGTCTGGAATTCAACAAGGGCGTGAGGATTTCTCGCGATTCCGAGGAGATGATCGCGGTGGAGATGGTCGGATCGAGCCAGGTCGAGCTTTGGCCCGTGCTCGCCGTCTGAGCGGGCCAGATCGGTGCACATGGCATGGCACGGCGACTCGCAAGCGGCCGGCAATCGGTGGTGCTTCGTCTAAGAGTCTGTCCCATAAGGTAAACAAAAGGGTACTGGGCTACGTAAAAATGGTATGAGAATGCACCATTACCCGAGTGACGTGACCGACGAACAATGGGCGCTGATTGAACCGCACATACCTGCCGATCCCGGCGGCGGAAGACCGCGTAAAACGGACGTGCGGGACGTCTTCGACGCCATCCTGTATATCCTGCGCACCGGCTGCCAATGGCGCTATTTGCCCATTGACTTCCCGCCCAAGAGCACCGTCTGGCGCTACTTCGACCAATGGCGTCGAGACGGGACGCTGGACCGGATCCACGACCTGCTCCGTCGCAAGGTTCGCACGATGGAGAAGCCCTATCATCCCCGGACCTCGGCGAGTGTCGACAGCCAGTCGGTCGACACGACCTGCGGCGGCGAGGCTCGGGGTCGGGACAACGCCAAGAACGTCGACGGACGGAAACGCCATATCGTCGTGGATAGCATGGGTTTGCTGTTGGCCGTCTTGGTAACCGCCGCTAGCGTCGACGACGCCAAGGCCGCCGCCGAAGTGTTTGCCCGTCTCGACGGTCAACCGATGGGCAAAGTCACGAGAATGTTCGCCGACTCGAAGTATCACAATTTCAAACTTCACGAGTGGGTTGACGAGCATGCCCAGTGGGAGATGATCATCGTCCGCCGCCCCGAGGGGAAAGAAGGCTGGGTAAAGCTGCCGATCCGCTGGACGGTCGAGCGGACGTTCGCCTGGCTGGGCCGTTGCCGCCGCCTGAGCAAGGACCGGGAGAAGAGTGTCCTGTCGTCCGAATCGTTCGTCAAACTGGCGATGATCCAGTTGATGCTCCACCGGCTCCAGCCCTCCACCATCGATGCCGAGTTCAACTACCGTAGTGCAGCATAGTCACACTTATGGGACAGTCTCTAAGTCTAAAGAAGCGTACCGCGCAAAAGGACAATCGCGACCGTGAAGTAAATAATCAACCCGGTCACATCGACGAGCGTGGCGACAAACGGGGCCGATGACGTGGCCGGGTCGAATCCCAGCCATCGCAACAAGAAGGGCAGCATCGATCCGGTCAATGTTCCCCAAAGCACGATACCCACGAGTGACAGGCTGACGGTCAACGCGACAAGAAACCAGTGAGGACCGTACATGTGCGAGACGGCGCTCCAGGCCGCAATGCGGACAAACCCGATCGCCGCAAGAATCGTGCCAAGCAAGAGTCCCGCGAGGATCTCACGCCTGAGCACCCGCCACCAGTCCGCCAGACGGACCTCACCAAGGGCCAGCGCGCGAATGATCAGCGTGGCGGCCTGTGAACCTGAGTTGCCGCCGCTCGAGATGATCAAGGGAACAAAAAGGGCAAGCACGACCGCGCGTTCGATCTGCTTCTCGAAAAAGCCCATGGCCGTCGCGGTGAACATCTCACCGACGAACAGGATCACCAGCCATGTCGCGCGCTTTCGTACCATTGCGGGCAATGTGGTGCTCATGTACGGTTCATCAAGCGCCTCGAGACCGCCGAACTTCTGGATCTCGCGCGTCGCGGCCTCTTCGGCGACGTCGATCACGTCATCGAGCGTGACGATGCCGGCGAGCCGGCCGAGCGTGTCGACGACCGGCAGCGCGGTGCGGTCGTACTTGCGGAAAACGCCGACCGCCGTCTTCTTGTCGTCGGTGGCGCTCAGCGCGACGTATTCATTGTCCATCAGGTCGGAAACATGCGTGTGAAGCGGGGCCAGCAAGATCTCGCGGATCCGCAGGTCGTCGATCAGCCGGTTCTGATTGTCGACGATGTAGATAACGTTGAGCGTTTCGCTATCCCGGCCGTGGGCGCGAATGTGGTCGAGAACATGGCGCATGGTCCACTCCCTGCGCACGACCACGTAGTCAGGGGTCATCAAGCGGCCGACGCTGTCCTCGCGATACTCGAGAAGGACCCGCGCGATCGCCTTCTGTTCGGGGTCGAGCAACTCGATCAGGCGGTCGGCGTGCTCGGGCTCGAGCTCCGCCAGAAGCGCCGTGCGATCGTCGGGGGCCATCTCGTTGAGGATCGACCCGGACTCGGTTTCCGACAGTGTTGTCAGGACATCTTGCTGGGTATCGATGTCGAGGTAAGCAAAGGCCTCGGCGGCCAGCTTCTTCGTGATCAGCCGCAAGACGTGAACCTGCTCGGCTGTCGGCAGCGCAATCACCAGATCGGCCAGGTCGGCCGAGAGCCAGCGGTTGACGACCTCGCGCAGCGTGTCGTCATCTTCGCTTTCAATCAGCTCGCGGATTTCAGGCAGCGCCAGCTTTCCCAACATGCCGTTTCGACTCGGATCGGTGCCTGATCTCGGAAAGAAGCCGCGCCGCGGTTGAAGAGTCTCGATTATGGCATCAAAGTTCGAGAATGGATAGGGAACTCTCGCACCTTGTCGCGCCGAAGAGTCTGTACCGGACGTCGGATGGCGAGCCTGCTTGGGACTTGGGCAAGCCAACTGGCATCGTGAACCGTTACCCCAAGGGGTTCAACAATTCAGCCCAGGACGACGCCCTGGGAGGTCGTGGGAGCTAATTCAGCACGAGCCCTGAAAGGGCCGGAGCGACGCGACGACGTTTAGTTCTTTCAGGGCTTGGTCGCCTTCGTATGGATCGATGCCTTTCTCAGGGCGTCCCTTCCCCCAGGGCATTGCCCTGGGCTGTCCTGTTGCGCCCCTCTGGGGCCAGCTTACCCGTGGTTTCGAGACAGACTCTTATTGACATGAACCAGTTTCGGCATGCTTCATGTCGATTCCGTGCGCGCCCTGGCTGTAGGGCGTCGAGGTTTGTCGGACCGAAGCACGCCAGGATGTGTAAAATTGGGGAGTATCGCGACTTCCTCGGGCCTGCGACAATTCTATTGTCGCGATGCCTCCGCGCCAGTGTTCACCGACTGTCCCCGAATCTGCCCGGGGATCCAGAGCCATGGAGCCTTGCCATGCCCGCTCCCGCCGACCGCAATCTCCTCTTCGGCCTGCTCGCCTTGCAGAACGGCATGATCGACCAGTCGGCCCTCGTCGCCGCCTTCCACGCCTGGACGCGCGACAAGAACCGATTGATCGCCGAGATCCTCCTCGCCCACGGGGCCATCGATGCCGACGACCGAACGCTCCTGGATGGACTCGTCACCAGGCATCTCAAGCGGCATGGCGATGACGTCCAGACGAGTCTCGCGGCTGTCGCGGCTCCGCGCTCGGTGGTGGCGGGCCTGGCCGGGATCGGTGATGCTGAAGTCGACGTCACGATCGGCCACGTCCGCTCTGGCTCGCATCCGCCCACCCAGGACGACCGCGTCGACGCCGATGCCACGAGGTCGATGGGGCGCGCCGCCGGCGACGGTCAGCGTTTCCGCGTCTTGCGGCCGCACGCACGTGGCGGCCTGGGCGCGGTCTTCGTTGCGATTGACGCCGAGTTGAATCGTGAGGTCGCGCTCAAGCAGATACTCGACCACCACGCCGACGATGCCATCAGCCGCGCCCGATTCGTCCTGGAAGCCGAGATCACCGGCGGGCTCGAACATCCGGGAATCGTGCCGGTTTACGGCCTCGGAGCGTCGGGCGATGGCCGCCCGTACTACGCCATGCGGTTTATTCGTGGCGAGAGCCTCAAGGAGGCCATCGCCGCCTTCCACGCCGATCCCAGGATGATGGATGATCCCGGCCGGCGCACGCTCGCCTTGCGGGAGCTCCTACGGCGGTTCACGGACGTCTGCAACGCCATCGGGTACGCCCACACGCGCGGCGTGATCCACCGCGACATCAAGCCGGCCAATGTGATCGTCGGTAAATATGGCGAGACCCTGGTGGTTGACTGGGGTCTCGCGAAAGCGATCGGGAAACCGGAGCCGGGATCGCCGTCAGACGAACGGACGCTGATTCCGTCGTCCGCGAGCGGCACGGCGGAAACTTTGCCCGGCTCGGCGCTGGGAACGCCGGCCTACATGAGTCCCGAACAAGCAGCCGGCGACCTCGACCGGCTCGGCCCGCGCTCCGACGTTTACAGCCTGGGGGCGACGCTCTATTGCCTTCTCACGGGCAAGGCGCCGTTCGAAGGGGACGACCTCGGCGCGGTCTTGCGCCGTCCGTCAGGGCGATTTCCCGCGCCCGCGTTCGGTCGCTCCCTCGATCGAACCCGCTCTGGAGGCGGTTTGCTTGAAGGCGATGGCGACCAAGCCGGAAGACCGCTTTGCAACCCGCCGGGCGCTGGCTGACGACGTTGAGCGTTGGGCGGCCGACGAGCCGGTCTCGGCCTACGATGAGCCTTTGGGGCGTCGGGCTCGGCGGTGGGCGAAACGGAACCGGACGGCAGTCACGGCCGCTTTGGCAGCGGTGCTGGTCGCCGTTGTCGGCCTGGTTGGCGTGCTGGCCGTGCAGTCGCGGGCCAACGTGGTCCTGAGGGCCAAGAACGTCGAGCTCGACATGGCCAACAAACGCGAGGCCGCCGCCAACGCCGGGCTCCGCGAGGCCAATGACCGGGTCCAGGCCCGCTTCGAGCTGGCCCGCGAGGCGATCCGATCGTTCCAGGATGGCGTCAACGAGGAAGACATGCTCAAGGGCAAGGAGCTCAAAGGGCTCCGCGACAAACTCTTGCGCAGTGCCGCCGGGTTCTATGAGAAGCTCGAGAAGCTGCTCCAGGGGCAGGCCGATCGCCCCTCGCGGGCGATCCTGGCGCAATCGTACTACGACCTGGGTGGGCTGATCGCGAGTATCGGCAGCCGGCCCGAGGCGCTGGCCGTCGTCCGCAAGGCCCTGGCCATCTACCGCGACCTCGCGTCACCCCCGGACGCTCCCAGCGACATGAAACTCGGGCTGGCGCAATGTCTGAGATACGAGGGCGCTCTGGTCGAGGGGTCCGCCGCCGCACTGGCCTCCTTCGAGGAAGCGCGCGAACTGGCCACGCCCTTGGCCGAGGGCTCAGGCGCGACCGAATCGGCGCGGTATCTCCTTGCTCGTTGCCATCTGGGCATCGGCCTCAACCGACTGGATGCCAACAAGACGGACGAAACACTCCGGTCGTACCGCGAGGCGTTGAAAATCCTCCAGAAGCTGGCCGAGGACGATCCGACCGCCGTCAAATATCGCAACATGCTTGCCGACGGCATCGAAGTGATGACGCGACTGCTGTTGAAAACGGCGAAGGCAAACGAGGCCCTGGCCTCGTGCCATGAGGAGCTGGCGATCAGGATCAAGCTGGTCGCCGAACACCCTGCCGACACCCTTCTTCGCGACGCCCTGGCGAACTGCTATAACTCGTTGGGTTCCGTCCAGTCGCAGATCGGACAGACGACCGAGTCGATCAAGTCGACCCGCGAGGCCGCGGCGATCCAGCGCAAGCTGGTCGACGGCCACCCCGCCGTCACTCGCTTCCGATTAACCTTGGGGATGAGTCTCAACAATCTCGGCATCACCATGGGAGCCGCCGGACATCACACCGAGGCGCTGAGCACGATCCGCGAGCGTTTGGCGATCCGGCGGAAGCTGGCCGAGGACCATCCCACCGTGGCTGAGTTCCGGAGCGTCCTTGCCGAGAGCCATTACGTGATGGGCTGGTGCTTGTCACAGTTCGGGTCTCCGGCCGAGGCGCTGCTCTCCTACCGCGAGGCCCTCTCACTCCGCAAGAAACTGGCCGAGGACTATCCCACCGTCGCCGAGTACCGGAGCGTCCTTGCAGCGAGCCATCAAGCGATTGGCTGGTATTTTGCACAGTCCGGGCCTACGGCCGAGGCGCTGCTCTGCTACCGCGAGGCCCTCTCGCTCCGCAAGAAACTGGCCGAGGACAACCCTGCCATCCCCGAATATCGCGAAGGACAGGCCGATTGTCACATCGACATTGCCTGGCTGTTGACCGCAGCGGGGCAAACGATTGAGGCGATCCGGACCTACGGCGAGGGCCTGTTGATCCAGCGGGCGCTGGTCGAAGACCATCCCAGCGTCGCCCGATTTCGCTCGAAGCTGGGACATTGCCTCCAGCGGACCGGCAATCTTCAGATCAGAGCCGGCCACCTGAGCGAGGCTCAGGGTTGCTTGCGAGAGGCATTAATGATCCAGCGGCGATTGGTCAATGAGAGTCCCGTCATCTCTGAATTTCGCCAGCAATTGGCCTCCACCTTGATGAGCATCGGCGATATTCAGCTGCGAACCGCGCGAGCGGCCGAGGCGACGGTCTCGTATCAGGAAGCGCTCGTCATCCAGCGGACGCTGGCCATGGATAACCCCACCGTGACCAATTACCAGTGGAAATACGCCTTGGCGCTGCGCAGGATGGGCAGGCTCTCCGATCTCAATGGCGACGTGAAGGGCGCGATCCGAGACTATCGTCAAGCCGTCTTGATCATGGAAAAATTGCCGGTCATGACGACATCACTCTACGACCTGGCCTGCGATCAATCCTTGCTGGCCGGGGCCATCGCGCGGCCGGAGTCCGGGATGAGCGGCGATCAGGCGGAAACCGCGGCGATCGCCGCCGTGGCGACGCTGGAGCGGGCGATCAAGGACGGGTATCGAAACTTCATGATAATGAAGGCGGATTCCGACCTCGACCCGCTCCGCTCCCGCCCGGACTTCCAGTTCCTGATGCTGGACCTGGCCTTCCCGGCCGATCCGTTCGTTCATGAGTCAGGGTCGCCGCGAATCGCTGTCGATGGCCGGTCTCAATAATCGGTCCTGTTTTGCCGCCCCGACGAATTGCCATCGGATCAAATCAAGTCACCGAGCGTCGGTATAATCGGCGAATGTGTTCTACTTCGAAGTCAGCGCCCAGATCGAACCATTGAGCGTCGCCGCGAACGTGACCCACGCCAGGTAGGGCACCAGCAAGTATGCCGCGACGCGGTTGACGCGCCACGATGCCAGGGCTGTCATCACGATGGCAAGCCAGAGCGCCAGGATCTCGACGAACGCCCAGCCCGGCTGCCTCCACGCGAAAAAGAACCACGACCAGGCCGCGTTCAAGACAAGCTGCAAGGCAAACCATGCCAGGGCCCGGTGCGCTCGGCCGCGGTCGACCGGGCGCTCTCGCAACACCAGCCATGCCGACACGGCCATCATGATATAAAGAAGCGTCCACACGGGGCCAAACACCCAGTCGGGCGGGTTCCATGCCGGTTTCTGGACCAGCGTGTACCACGAGCGCAACGTCATGTTGACCGCGACCGAACCGATGCCCGCCGCGGCGAAAACGACCGCGAGCGATGCCAGAAGCGTGAACACATTCTTGAGCACGGAAGATGGCCTCATTCTCGACCTCAGTTCGTGGAGCGGCGCAGCCAAGAGCACGATATCACGGCTCCCTTCTGCTTCGCTTCGTTTGTAGGCGCGGCCGGTTCGAGCAGCCACTTGACGCCTTCATTTGGTGCCACTAGCATCAGGAAGCGCGTCTTTTCAGATGTTTAAAGTTTCCACGAATATGCCTTATTATGCCAACATTGATACCCGTGCCGACGCGAGTCGAGGCGGCCGGCAACAAGCCGAAGTTGATCGACGAATATATTGGAAGAGTGAACAGCAATGACGCCCAGGTTAGCATTGCCCGCATGCGGAGTCCGCAGGGATGGGTCGAGCCTGGGCAGACGCCGGACTTCGATGAATACACGTATGTGCTCTCAGGGCTCTTGCGCGTGGAATACAAAGAGGGGGTGCTCGACGTGCGGGGCGGCCAGGCGGTCGCGGTTCGGCGTGGCGAGTGGGTGCGCTACAGCACGCCCGACCCGCAGGGGGCCGAATACGTCGCGGTCTGCGTGCCTGCGTTTTCGCTCGAGGCTGCGCACCGCGACGAGTCGTGACGACGCCCGACCGGGTTAACGAGGCCAATATGCGCGAAAAAGTCTGTGTGGTCACGGGCGCGACGTCCGGGATCGGCCGTGTCACCGCGACCGAGTTAGCCCGCCGAGGCGCTCATGTGGTGATCGTCGGCCGGTCGGCCGAACGTTGTGCTTCGACGCAGCAGCAGATCGGTACCGACACTGGCGGAGCGGCCGTCGACGCGCTAGTGGCCGACCTTTCGTCACTGGCGGAAGTCCGGCGGCTTGCCGGCCAGGTGCTCGAGCGTTACCCGCGAATCGACGTGCTCGTCAATAACGCGGGCGCGATGTTCCTGACGCGAGCGGAAAGCGACGACGGCATCGAAAAGACGTTCGCGCTCAATCATCTCTCGTACTTCGCGCTCACGAATCTTCTGATGCCGGCTCTCAAGCAAGCCAATCCCACGCGGATCGTCAACGTCGCGTCAGACGCGCATAAGGGCGTCTCGCTCAATTTCGATGACATCCAGATGCGGCAAAACTACAGTGGGTGGAAGGCCTACCAACGTTCCAAGCTGGCGAATATCTTGTTCACGAATGAGCTGGCTCGGCGCCTGGAAGGGACCAGCGTCACGGCGAATTCACTTCATCCCGGGTTCGTGAACACCCATTTCTTGCAATCGTTCAACGGTGCGCGTGCTCCCGGGATCAAGAAAGTTCTCGCGGGGTGGTTGCTCGATACGGCGTCGCGGCTAATTGCGCTTTCGCCCGAGCAGGGGGCGCGCACGTCGATTTTCCTGGCCTCCTCGCCGGATGTCGAAGGCGTTTCGGGCAAATACTTCGTCAAGGAGAAGCCGGCCGTCAGCTCGGCCCAGTCGCGTGACCAGGCCGCGGCCGCACGTCTCTGGCGCCTCAGCGAGGAAATGACGGGAATCCATTGAGAATCTGGCCAGGAGAACAAGAAGCGCGAAGCGAGATGATGATGATAAGAGCATCGCGCGGTTCGATCGTGGAACCGTCGAGCATCGGCCGTCTGGCGAAGCCTCTTTTTCGCTGTACACCAGGATGATCAGAACATGAACGTTCCCGGCGATCGAGAGCCGCCAGCGAACCACGAGTTCTTTGCCGGCAACGGCGAGATGGCCAACCGCATGCGGTCGTTTGATTGGTCGAAATCATCACTCGGACCCGCCGAAGCGTGGCCGCAAAGTCTCAAGACGACCGTCCGCATCATGTTGACCTCGCGCTACGCCATGTGGATGTCGTGGGGGCCGGAGATCGCCTTCTTTTATAATGATGCCTACACGCCCACGCTGGGCAACAAGCACGCCTGGGCACTCGGGTGCCCGGCAAACACGGTGTGGGCCGAGATCTGGCCGGACATCGGGCCTCGCATCGACCGTGTGCTCAGGACGGGGGAAGCGACCTGGGACGAGGGCCTGCGATTGTTCCTCGACCGCAGCGGCTACCTCGAGGAGACGTACCATACGTTCTCATACAGCCCGCTGGCGGATGACGATGGCGCCGTCAGCGGCATGCTGTGCGTCGTCACTGAGGAGACCCAGCGCATCATCGGTGAGCGGCGGCTCAAGACGCTCAGAGACGCTGGAACGCGGGCCGCTGTGGCGCAATCGGCCGATGAAGCGTGCCGGCTCGTGATAGCCGCCCTCGACGATAACCCGGCCGATGTGCCGTTGGCTCTGCTTTATCTCACGTCGGACGATGGCAAAACCGCGCAACTTCGGGCCGCGAGCCGGCTCGCCCGCGGGCACGCGGGCTGGGCCGAAACGATCACGCTCGCGGGCCCGACTTCGCAAGCGTCGTGGCCTCTCGCCGAAGCGATGAGCCAGGGGGCATGTATCAAGTCAGCAACGTTCGGCAACGATTCGGCGATTCGCCGAATGGGCCACGGAACAGCTTGCCCGAGGAGGCGCTGATCCTGCCGCTTCAGGCATCCGGTCAAGAGCGACCGACCGCGTTTCTTGTCGCGGGTATCAGCGTGTACCGCGAGTTTGACGATTCCTACCGCGGATTCTTCGAGCTGGTTTCGGGCCAGGCCCTGGCGGCTCTCACAAGTGCGAACTCCCATGAGGAACAGCGCAAGAGAACCGCGGCCCTCGAAGAGCTCGATCGCGCCAAGACGGCGTTTTTTTCCAACGTCAGCCACGAGTTCCGGACGCCGCTGACCCTGATACTCGGCCCCGTCGAGGACGCCCTGACGCAAGCCGCTCGAGCCCGACGATCGCGTTCGCATGGAGATGATTCACGGCAACGCGCTGCGGCTCCAGAAGCTCGTCAACACGCTTCTCGAATTCACGCGGATCGAGGCCGGGCGGGTTCGCGCCGTTTACGAGCCGGTCGACCTGAGCGCACTCACCGCCGAGCTGGCAAGCGTTTTTCGCTCGGCGATCGACCGCGCCGGAATGCGATTGATCGTTGACTGCCAGCCGCTCGCCGAGCCGGTGTACGTGGACCGTGACATGTGGGAAAGGATCGTCTTGAACCTGATGTCCAACGCCTTCAAATTCACTCTTGAAGGCGAGATTGGCGTGTCGCTCGGTCACGCTGGCGGTCATGCCGTTCTCCGGATTCGCGACACGGGGACGGGCATCTCCCGGGAGCAGCTTCCGCACATATTCAAGCGGTTTCACCGCGTCGAGGGTGTTCGCGCACGCACCCATGAGGGGACGGGGATCGGCCTGGCATCGTCGAGGAGCTGGTCAAGCTTCACGGCGGCGCGATCGAGGTGGAAAGCACTCTCGGCGCCGGCACGACATTCACGGTGCGGATCCCGTCAGGAAAACGCCACCTGGCGACACCGGCGGCTCCGACACGGGCTTGGCGGAGGCGCCCTGGTCGGCTGGATCGCCCGTGAATAGCTACGCTCAGGAAGCACTGACCTGGCTACCGGGAAACCCCGATGGCGTCTTGCCGATCGTATCGCCGGTGGCCGGTGATATGATGACCTCCGGGGGCGCCTCCGGTGGCCGTTTCGATCGCCCGCCTCGACCGAGGATTGTGCTGGCCGATGACAACGCCGACCTGCGTGACTACCTCGCGCGAATCCTGTCCGAGCGCTACGACGTCGAAGCCGTGACCGACGGCGAACGAGCGCTCGAAGTCATCCGCGCGTCGGCGTCGCCCCCGGATCTCGTTCTTGCCGACGTGATGATGCCCGGACGCGATGGATTCGGGCTCTTGAAAGAGTTGCGCGGAGACCTCAAAACGAGGACGACGCCCGTGATCATGCTCTCGGCGCGGGCCGGTGAAGAGGCACGCATTGAGGGCCTTGAAGCGGGGGCCGACGACTACTTGATCAAGCCTTTCAGCGCGCGCGAGCTACTGGCGCGCGTCGCCGCGGCCATCGAGCTCAACCGCGTGCGCCGCGAGGCCGCCGCGGCCAATGAACGAGCCGTCAATACACTGGAGAGCATCACCGACGCGTTCATCACGCTCGACCGCGACTGGCGATTCACCTACATGAACGCCGAGGCCGAACGGATCAACGGCATCACGCGTCATGAGGTGCTCGGCAAGAACCACTGGGATATGTACCCTGACGCCGTCGGCACGACGGTTCACATCGAATTTCAACGCGCGATGACCGAACGGACGGCCGTCGAGTTCGAGAACTTCTATGCGCCATGGGACAAGTGGTTGCTTGTGAAAGCGTATCCCGCGAATGACGGCGGACTTTCCATTTATTATCACGAAATCACCGAGAAGAAACGATCGGCGCAGGCGCTGCAGGAACAAGCCGGCACGCTCGAAGCCGTTCTCAATACGTCTGTCGATAATATTTACGTATTTGACCGCGATGGCCGTTATATCTTGCTCAGCGAGGGGGCCGCGCTGCGCTCGGTCGAAACCGGGACGAGGTCATCGGCAAGACCTGGCGGGAGCTCGGTCTGCCCGCGGCCGTGATGGAACCCGTCGATGAGCAACGCGAACGCGTGCGGAAGACGGGAACCTCGGAGCTGCACGAGGTCAGTTACACGACATCCGACGGACCACGCTACTTCGAGTATTTCATATCGCCCGTCGCGACCACGGAAGGCACGATCGAGCTGGCGGTCATCGTCTCTCGCGACATCACCGAGCGCAAGCGAGCCGAAACCGCGCTCCGCGACGCGGATCGTCGCAAGGACGAGTTCCTCGCGATGCTCGCTCACGAGCTGCGCAATCCGCTCGCGGCGATCTCCAACGCGGTGCAACTGGCGAAGCGAACCAGATCGGTCGAGCATCGCGAATGGACACAGGAGGTCATCGAGGCGCAGGTCAGGAATCTTTCCCGGATGATCGATGACCTGCTCGACGTCTCTCGTATCACGCGCGGCAAGATTCAGCTCAGAAAACAGGTCTTGAATCTGACGCACATCGTCAATTCGGCCGTTGAAGCGGCGCGGCCGCTGATCGAGGAGCGCAAACATCGCCTGACGATCGAGCTGGCCCCGGGCCCGTTGCGTGTCGAGGGCGACCCGACGCGGCTCGAGCAAATTCTGGTGAACCTCCTGAACAACGCGGCCAAGTACACGGAATCGAGCGGCCGGATCGGTTTGGTTGCGCAGACGATCGGTTCCGAGGCCGTGATCACGATTGACGACTCGGGAGTCGGAATGACGCCCGAGCTTTTAGCGCGGGCGTTCGAGCTATTCGCGCAGGGCGACCGCACGATCGCGCGCTCCGAGGGGGGGCTTGGAATCGGGCTAACCCTGGTTCGCAGCCTGGTCGAGATGCACGGCGGCAGCGTCTCGGGCGAGAGCGGCGGACCGGGCATGGGGAGCCGGTTCACCGTGCGTCTGCCGCTGGCCGGGCAAACCGTCGCCGACGCCGGCGAGCCGCCACGCCATCGCCCGAGGCCGTCGCGGCGCACCGGCTGCGGATCTTGATCGTCGACGACAACCTCGACACGGTGGCCGGGATGGCGCGGCTACTCAAGCTCCTGGGCAACGACGTGCGCACGGCCCACGACGGTTATTCGGCCATCGAAGAGGCCAGGAATCACCGTCCGGACGTCATTCTTCTCGACATCGGGCTTCCCGGTCTCGATGGCTACGAGGTCGCACGAACGCTCAGAGCCGAGGGCTTTGATCAGACCGTGATCATTGCGGTCTCCGGCTACGGCGAGGTGCGTGCACGGAACGATTCGACGCAGTCGGGTTTCGATCATCACCTGGTCAAGCCCGTCGATTTTGACTCACTTGTCGCCTTGATTCAGCGAACGACCTGATCTCTCGATCGGGATCGCCAGCTAGTTCCCCGCCATTGTGCGCTGAGATCGCGTCTTGGCTTCACGCGGCTCTCATCAAGTGCTTCGCGTAATCGGGAAGTTCGCGAAAAAAGATGTGGTAACTCTCATTGAATGAGCCGAGCGTGAAACCGAGGCGATGGCCGACCTGAGCCAGGCTCGGCTTGGTGTAGAGCGACACATGGGCGTTACGAGGCGCAGCATACCACCAGTTGAGGCCCTGCTGGTCGATGTTCTCAGGTTGAACCAGCGTGGAAAAGAAAATCACGCCCGGCTGGGCGAGCATGGCATCGATGTCGGCGAAAAGGGCGGCGGGGTCGGTCGAGTGCTCGACGACCTCGAAGCAGACGATGCAATCGAACCGACCCTCGGGGCGGGTCATCCGGTCGGGCACGAATGGGTCGTACGTTTCGACCGGGTTGAAACCGACGGTCTGAAGCATGTTCCCCAGTATTCCACGGCCGCCGCCGTAATCGAGCATGCGCTCCGGCTTGGCCCCCTGGAACACGTTCGAGAGGATGCCCGCATTGAGCCGCGGCCGCGTGTCTTCATAGTCGGGATCGATGAGCGGATACTCATTATTATAAATATGCCGCTGGAAATCTTGATGCGTGAAGTGGTCAAACGCCGTGGTGAAGATGAATCGGCATCGCGTGCAGCGGTGGTAATAAATAGGAATACCCGAGACGTCGAGCGCATTCCGGCGATAGTGCTCGCAGTTCTTGTGGAAGTCGACGACGCCGTAGGGCATGGCCTGGGCACCGCAACACTTGCACTGGGTTTGTCGCGCACAGATGGGCTCTAGCTCGGTTCTCATCGTGTCGCTCCGGTATTCCGGTGGGCTGTGCTCGCGTCTGAACTCGCGGGGCCAGGACGTGGCGGCGAGAGGCACTCGCTTGTTTGTGATAGGAACCCACGGCGGGGCCGCGAAACAGAGCGTTGGCTGATTGGATGCGATGTGAACGTTTTCGGTCGCAGCCGTTGTAGGGGGTAACGGTGCTGAGGTCAAGATCAGGAATGGTAGAATTCGCCCCGCGAGGGTTCAGGGCGATGGGTGTCGACAGCGAAACTTGGACAATTCCTCAGGGCGATGGCCGCGCGCAAAATTGCTTGGCTCAAGGACGATTGACTGTGTTCGCGGAGAGGCAGACTGGTCGAGTCGACGTTCAACTTGGTGAGTTTGAAATATTTGAGGTCGTTGTGACTTGATGTTTTAGCTCAGGGGGGACTCAAGCCTCAAATTCTGCTTGATAGTCGTTCGCGCCGGGGAGCACAAGTCTCGAGAGTCCATCGATGAGTCTGATCTCATGGAAGTTAAACATGAGCCCGAGCGGCAGGTTCAGGAGCTTCATGTAGCTCAGCAATTGAGCCTTGTGGATCGGCTGAACGTCATTGACGGCCTTGAGTTCGACGAGTAAACAACTGTCGGCGAGCAAGTCGAACTTCAAAATCTGCTTGAACACACGGCCTTTGTAGTCGATGACGACCTCGTCTTAGTTGACAACGGCAACGCCACGTAGCTCGAGCTCACGAATCAAACATCGCTCATAGATGCTCTCCAGTAATCCTGGTCCGATGATCCGGTGCACTTCAATGGCGGCGCCAATGACCACACCGGAGAGTTTGTCCGCGCGCTCGAATAATGGATGCATGATTCTTGGTCTCGTTTGGGAACAGACGAATTGCCAGGAACGGGACGCCGAGGGGGATCGCGTTTGAGATTAAATATGAATTAATATTTTGGAAG